>NZ_CP077291.1 GCF_019048065.1 Citrobacter farmeri | reverse complement strand
CGACATAGGCCAGACGACGCTCTTCGTCGATGTTGTCTTCATCGATACTGCTCTGGTGTGGCAGGAATCCTTCTTCCATTCCCACCATAAACACATACGGGAACTCCAGCCCTTTCGAGGCGTGCAGCGTCATCAGTTGCACCTGATCCAGCTCTTCCTCGCTCTCGCCGCGCTCCATCATGTCGCGCAGTGTGAAACGGGTGACGACCTGAGTGAGCGTCATGGGCTCATCCAGTTCACTCCCTTCCAGCATTTCGGTCATCCAGCTGAACAGCTGGTTGACGTTTTTCATACGCATTTCAGCGGCTTTTGGGCTGGGCGAAGTTTCATAAAGCCAGGATTCGTAATCAATGCCATGAATAAGATCGCGAACAGCGGCAATCGGCTCACGTTCAGCCAGCCGCTGAACTTCACCCAACCAGTGAGTAAAACGAGTGAGCGAGTCATAGCCACGCCCGGTGAGCGTCTGGCTCAACCCCAGATCAAAACTGGCGGTAAACAAGCTTTTGTTGCGAGTCATCGCCCATTCACCCAGCTTTTGCAGCGTGGCGGGGCCGATTTCGCGCTTTGGCGTATTCACAATACGCAGGAACGCGCTGTCATCATCCGGGTTGGTCAAGACGCGCAGATAAGCCAGTAAATCTTTAATTTCCGGACGCGAGAAAAACGAGGTCCCACCGGAGATTTTGTAGGGAATACGGTTCTGCATGAGGAATTTTTCAAACACTCGCGCCTGATGATTGCCGCGATACAGAATGGCGTAATCCTTATATTCCGTTTTATTCACAAAGTGATGGGCGATCAGCTCCCCGGTTACCCGCTCGGCTTCGTGTTCCTCATTATTCGCACTCAGGACTTTGAGCTCCGCGCCGTATCCCAGTTCAGAAAAGAGACGCTTTTCAAAAACATGGGGGTTGTTGGCAATGAGGATGTTCGCCGCCTTCAGGATCCGTCCGGAGGAGCGGTAGTTTTGCTCCAGTTTGATCACCTGTAACGCCGGGAAATCCTGGCTTAGCAGCACCAGGTTTTGCGGACGCGCACCGCGCCAGGAGTAGATCGACTGATCGTCATCCCCCACGACGGTGAACCGTGCCCGGTTTCCCACCAGCAGTTTCACCAGTTCGTACTGACTGGTGTTGGTATCCTGGTATTCATCCACCAGCAGGTAGCGAATCTTGTTCTGCCAGCGTTCGCGCACCTCTTCATTGCGCTGTAGCAGCAACGTCGGCAGCAAAATGAGATCGTCAAAGTCGAGGACGTTACAGGCTTTCATATGCGCATCGTACAGGCCGTAGCAGTGCGCGAAGATACGATCGCGTTCACCTTTCGCACCAGCCGCCGCCTGCGCCGGCGTTTTGAGATCGTTCTTCCAGTTCGAGATCGTCGAGATCAGCTGTTGCAGCACGACTTTGTCGTCTTCAATCAGCCCTTCCGTCAGGTCTTTTAGCAGTGCAACCTGGTCCGTATCGTCAAACAGCGAGAAATTTGACTTCATCCCCAGCGCGGCGTACTCGCGTTTAATCACCTCCAGCCCCAGCGTATGGAAAGTGGAGATCATTAACCCGCGCGCTTCTTTGCGCCCCAGCGTTTGTCCGACACGCTCTTTCATCTCGCGCGCCGCTTTGTTGGTAAAAGTCACGGCTGCAATGTGTCGCGCCTGGTAGCCGCAGCCACGGATCAGGTGAGCAATCTTATTGGTGATAACGCGTGTCTTACCGGAACCCGCACCCGCCAGCACCAGGCAGGGTCCGGTGACGAATTCGACAGCTTGTTGTTGGCCGGGATTTAAACGCATAGGAAAAAGTGCTCAATCTTCGAACGGGGGACGAATTGTAGCAGAAAGCGAGGCCGGGGGAGTAACAGGCTGCCTGTCAGGCAGCCTGAAAAATATCAATCAGGATGCGCTGGCAGCGAGTGGCGTATAGCCGTTACGTTTTGCGCTCAGAATCCAACTGTAAGAGCCCATCACCGCAATGGCTGTCAGCAGGACATACTCCAGCGACATGGCATAGACGCCCTGAACCGCATAAATCACCACGCTAATGACATCAATTAGCACCCACAGCAGCCAGTTTTCCACATATTTGCGGGTCATCAACACCATCGCGGCAATCGACAGCACCAGCATGGTGGAATCCCAGAACGGGAAAGCATCCGGCTGTAGCTCAGGCATTGCCACTGACACCCCCACCGTGTGCAACAGCGCAAGCATGATCCGGGTGAGCATCGCAAATACCGGGTCAATAAACAGCGTCATCAACAGGATAGCGACAATGCAGACGCTGCCCAGTACCAGCGTTTGCTGCCGGGAAAGCCAGCGAACCTTCAACGCCGCCTCCTGTTCTTCATTCTGGCGACTCCACGCATACCAGCCGTAGATATTCGCCGCAAAGAAGAACACCTGAAGCAGCAAACTGGCATACAGTTGGATCTGGAAAAAGATAGCGGCAAACAGGGTGACGTTTATCAGGCCGAACAGGTAATTAATAATTTTTTCCCTGCTGGCACACCAGATACACAGTAAACCAAAAACGGTACCGATAGCCTCAATCCACGAGAGTGCGTACCCACCCTCTCCGAGAGGAATGTTGACCATTACGTTGTTAATACTGAAAAAGTCCATCATTGCTCTCCTTGCTGACTGTCGAAGTAAATGGCCTGTAGCGCCAGGGAAATCTGATGAACTTCACCCTGCTGACACAGCGTTTCTTGTTGCACATAATTATTGATGCTGCTGTCCAGACAGCCGTTATGGGCGACAACCACATTGAGTAACGACGCCGTACGCAACCCGCGTAATGCGCCGACCACCATCAGGGCGGCCGTCTCCATATCTGCGCCAAGAATACCGCGGGCGGACCATTCGGCATCCAGGTCAGCCTCGCGATCGGTGTAAAAACTGTCGTGGCTGCGTACCAGTCCACAGCGAACAGGAATGTTCATTTGCAACGCCAGTTGCATCAGCGTTGCCGTGAGTTGCGGATCCGCACATGCCGGATAACTGGCTGGCGCATAGGTTTTACTGGTGCCATCATCCGCAACCGCGCCGTGAGCGATAATCACCTCACCCAGCGACAGCGTATCCTGCAATGCTCCACAACTTCCGATTCGGATCAGCGTATCGATGCCAATCTGGCGTAACTCCTCAACCGCAATCGCGGTCGATGGCCCGCCTATTCCCGTCGATAGCACCAGAATTTCAACGCCTTTATACTCACCACGCGCCGCGCGAAACTCCCGGTTTTGCCCCAGCATTTCGGGGTTATCAAGGAAACGGACTATTCGATCCACCCGTTCGGGATCGCCAGGCAACAGCGCATACTTTGCCCTCGTCATGCTTTTGCTTAATCGAATATGGGGTTGCATCTCTCGTCTCCTTACGCCCCAGGGCGCTTAACTCTCCGCCTCCTGCTTCAGTTTTTCAGGAGCCAGCAGAACAATACGATCCCCATCGCTATCAATAATTTTCAATGATTTAAGATCGTGCAAAATACGGTTAATACTGCGCGTGGTCGCTGCAAATTCCTGACTCAGATTTTGTTTATCCAGCAAAATAGACGTCGATTTCGTTTGTTGATATCGCTGCCATAATGCCTGGCATACCCGCTGGTGCAGTGAATATAAATTGTCGCTACTGGCCTTTTTCGACAGCTGATAATATTGCTGACTGAAGAAGCGCAACATTCGCTGGTTGAAATGATTATCCAGCGCCAGCCAGCGACTAAAATGTTCCTGTGACAGACTTAACAGTTGGACATTACCCACGGCCACCACCGAGCAGATGTACTGCCGCGACTCAAATATCTCCAGCTCTCCCAGCATGTCACCTTTGCAGTAATGCGCCTGTCGATAACGACGACCATCTTCAGCCTCGTAAAAGACATCCACTTCACCCGATACAATCAGTGAAAACTGTCGACAAACCTCGCCCTGACGGCAAATCAGCGCGCCACCAGCGATATCGTCAAAACGCCAGCGTTGCATCACCTCCAGCGGGCAGTATTTGAGGAGTTCATACAACAGGGGGTCATGTACAACCTGCGTTAACCCGATAAGCCAGTCGCCTGAAAAATCTGCTTTTTTCATTGTGTCCATGTTATCTCTCTCCACTGACGGAAAGACAGGACCACTGTCCCGCCTCTCAGGAATACACCCGATGAAAGTGCTGCCTATCTCCCGATTCAATCAACCCGATGAGACATCTGTCCTGCGCTGGCGAAGAGTATATGTCTGACGCCCGGAGGAATGATAAAGTAGCGGGCAACCTTTGAGACATGAGAACGTAATAATGGCAAAAACCGCAGCAGCACTGCATATCCTTGTTAAAGAAGAGAAACTGGCACAGGATCTTCTGGAGCAGATTAAAAACGGCGCCGACTTCGGCAAGCTGGCGAAGAAACACTCTATCTGCCCGTCAGGCAAAAGAGGCGGCGATTTAGGCGAATTCCGTCAGGGCCAGATGGTTCCGGCGTTCGATAAAGTGGTCTTTTCCTGCCCGGTGTTGGAGCCTACCGGTCCGCTGCACACCCAGTTCGGTTATCACATCATTAAAGTGCTGTACCGTAACTAAGCAAAAGCCCAGAGCGTTCAGACTCTGGGCTTTTTTTGCCGGATGACGGCGTAAACGCCTTATCCGGCCTACAAAAAAATGACCGTTTCGTAGGCCGGATAAGCGTAGCGCCATCCGGCAATTCTACTCAGGCCTTAACCCGCAACGGCAATGCGCTTCATATCCGTCATATAGCCGCGGAGTTTCTTACCAACCTGCTCGATAGCGTGGCTACGGATAGCTTCGTTCACATCGCGCAACTGAGCGTTATCCACTGCGCCTTCAGCAATCGCTTTACCCAGGTCGCCGGTCTGCAGCGTAGTCATGAACTCTTTCAGCAGCGGTACGCAAGCGTAAGAGAACAGGTAGTTACCATATTCTGCAGTATCAGAAATGACCACGTTCATTTCGTACAGACGCTTACGGGCGATGGTGTTCGCAATCAGCGGCAGCTCGTGCAGGGATTCGTAGTACGCGGATTCTTCAATGATGCCGGAATCGACCATGGTTTCAAACGCCAGCTCAACGCCCGCTTTCACCATTGCGATCATCAGTACGCCTTTATCGAAGTACTCCTGCTCGCCGATTTTACCGTCAAACTGCGGGGCGGTTTCAAACGCGGTTTTGCCGGTCTCTTCACGCCAGGTCAGCAGTTTCTTATCGTCATTCGCCCAGTCCGCCATCATGCCGGAAGAGAATTCACCGGAGATGATGTCGTCCATGTGTTTCTGGAACAACGGTGCCATAATTTCTTTCAGCTGTTCGGAGAGTGCATAAGCGCGCAGTTTCGCCGGGTTGGACAGACGATCCATCATCAACGTGATACCGCCCTGCTTCAGCGCTTCGGTGATGGTTTCCCAGCCGAACTGAATCAGCTTCTCGGCATAGGCCGGATCGGTACCCTCTTCCACCAGCTTATCGAAGCACAGCAAAGAACCCGCTTGCAGCATACCGCACAGAATAGTCTGCTCGCCCATCAGGTCCGATTTCACTTCCGCAACGAAAGACGATTCCAGCACGCCCGCACGGTGACCACCGGTGGCTGCTGCCCAGGCTTTCGCAATCGCCATGCCTTCGCCTTTCGGATCGTTTTCCGGGTGAACGGCGATCAGCGTTGGCACACCGAAACCACGTTTGTACTCTTCACGCACTTCGGTACCCGGACACTTCGGCGCCACCATCACTACGGTGATGTCTTTACGGATCTGCTCGCCCACTTCAACAATGTTGAAGCCGTGAGAGTAACCCAGAGCCGCGCCATCTTTCATCAGCGGTTGTACGGAACGCACCACGTCGGAGTGCTGTTTGTCCGGCGTCAGGTTAACCACCAGATCTGCCTGCGGGATCAGCTCTTCGTACGTACCGACTTTGAAGCCATTTTCAGTCGCTTTACGCCACGACGCGCGCTTCTCAGCAATCGCCTCTTTACGTAACGCGTAGGAGATATCCAGACCGGAATCACGCATGTTCAGGCCCTGGTTCAGACCCTGCGCACCACAGCCAACGATGACCACTTTCTTACCCTGAAGGTAGCTCGCGCCATCGGCAAATTCGTCGCGGCCCATAAAGCGACATTTACCCAGTTGCGCCAGCTGCTGACGCAGATTCAGTGTGTTGAAGTAGTTAGCCATGGTGATTCCTCGTGATGTTGTACTGTCTTATTGTTCGGTTCGCCTTTCAGCGAGAATGACTCCACAGTACAACAGGAAATTTATTGCGGAAATTGATATATTCACAACATCACGTTGCAAAATTTGCAATATAAAAAAGGAGAGTGAAATCCGTGGATTTACGCGATCTGAAAATGTTCCTGCATCTGGCGGAAAGCCGTCACTTTGGCCGCAGCGCGCGGGCCATGCACGTCAGCCCCTCAACGCTTTCCCGGCAAATTCAGCGGCTGGAAGAGGACCTCGGCCAACCGCTGTTTGTCCGCGATAATCGCACGGTCACGTTGACAGAAGCGGGTGAAGAACTACGAACGTTTGCCCAACAGACGCTGTTGCAGTATCAGCAATTGCGCCACACTCTCGATCAGCAAGGCCCGTCGTTGTCGGGTGAATTGCATATCTTCTGTTCGGTTACGGCAGCCTATAGCCATCTGCCGCCGATCCTCGACAGATTTCGCGCTGAGCATCCCTCGGTAGAAATAAAACTCACCACCGGCGATGCCGCCGATGCAATGGAAAAAGTGGTGACCGGCGAAGCGGATCTGGCGATTGCCGGAAAGCCGGAGACACTGCCCGGCGCGGTGGCGTTTTCGATGCTGGAAAATCTGGCGGTTGTGCTAATCGCCCCGGCGCTGCCCTGCCCGGTACGCAATCAGGTTTCGGTGGAGAAACCCGACTGGTCTACTGTGCCATTCATCATGGCCGATCAAGGACCCGTGCGTCGCCGCATTGAACTGTGGTTCCGTCGCCATAAAATCAGCAATCCGCAAATTTACGCCACCGTGGGCGGTCATGAAGCGATGGTGTCGATGGTGGCTCTCGGCTGCGGCGTGGCGTTGCTGCCTGAAGTGGTGCTGGAAAATAGCCCCGAACCGGTGCGCAATCGCGTGATGATTCTGGAACGTAGCGATGAGAAAACGCCGTTTGAGCTGGGCGTCTGTGCGCCGAAAAAGCGGCTGCATGAGCCGCTCATTGATGCCTTCTGGAAAATCGTTCTTGAGAGGAAAATCGACGAAGGTCGGTAACGGTTACAGATCCGCGGGGTCAATTTGCTTCAGGGTTTCCACCTGCATTAACCACTGGTACAACGGCTCCAGTTGGCGGAAGCCGTTTGCCAGCAGCGTCACCAGATCGGCGCGGAAGAGTTTTTCCACGTCGGTATCCGTTGCCATTGCCGCAAAGGATTTACGGTGATACCAGTCAGAAATCGTCGGATCAAGATCCTTTACCAGCAGTCGCTTATAGCGCTCCCCCACCAGCTCAAACGGCGCCCGACAACAGTCAGCCACTTCCAGAAACTGCGTAGGCCGCTGCTTTAGCGTATGGCGAAACAGATCCATCGTCGGCTTACTGGCGCTGTAATATCCCAGTCCGTAACGCAACGTATCCGGGCTGATTTCAAAAAAATACGCGGGGGCATCGGTCCAGTTTTTGGCTGAACGTTTGAAGGTCAGCCACATCCGGCTGCGGTAAAGCGATTTGTCATGGGAAAAACGGGTATCACGATGAATACGCGATAGCGTTTTGCCGATGGCGGAACGGGTTTCCAGCAGCGGATCAATTTCTGACATCACCGGCGCTAAGTCATCCACCAGCGCCCGAAACGGCGTGAGTATGCTGCGATCGTAAATAAAACGGTGCTCCTCGAACCACGTTTTATCGTTTTCAATTTTTACCTGCTGAAGAAACGTCAGCCCTTCCTGCGCAAATCCCTGAAAGCGTCCAGCCATCTGCTTGCCTCAATCAATCATTGCCGGATGGCGGCGCAAATCACAGCGCCATCCGGCTCATGCCAACCAACTTAACCCGCGAGAAAAAAGCGGAATGCCGGGTTATTTGTTTCGTCGTGACACTCATAGCCCAGTTCTTGCAGTCGTGTTTCGAAATCAGGTTCGTGCTCGCCCAGTTCAAACGCTGCCAGTACGCGGCCATAGTCCGTACCGTGGCTGCGATAATGGAACAATGAGATATTCCAGTGGGTGCCCAGCGTATGCAAAAACTTAAGCAGCGCGCCCGGAGATTCCGGAAACTCAAAACTGAATAAACGCTCCTGTAGCGGCTTAGAGGGACGCCCGCCAACCATGTAACGCACGTGCAGTTTCGCCATTTCGTCATCGGAGAGATCGACCACGCTATAGCCGCCGTCGCGCAGCAGATTCAGGATCCCGGTACGTTCTTCCATCCCCCTGCTTAACCGAACGCCGACAAAAATGCAGGCATTCTTATCATCGGCAAAGCGATAGTTAAATTCGGTGACTGAACGACCGCCCAGCAACTGGCAAAACTTCAGGAAGCTGCCTTTTTCTTCCGGGATAGTTACCGCCAGTAGCGCTTCACGTTGTTCGCCCAACTCGCAACGCTCGGAAACGTAGCGCAGACCATGGAAATTAACGTTAGCGCCGGAAAGAATATGCGCCAGGCGTTCGCCGCGAATGTTGTGCTGGGCGATGTACTTTTTCATTCCCGCCAGCGCCAGCGCGCCGGAAGGCTCCGCCACTGCACGCACATCTTCGAACAGGTCTTTCATCGCCGCACATATCGCATCACTATCCACGGTGATGATATCGTCGAGATACTCCTGACAAAGACGGAAGGTTTCATCCCCAATGCGCTTCACCGCCACGCCTTCTGCAAACAGGCCGACGCGAGGAAGATCAACCGGATGGCCCGCCTCCAGCGCCGCTTTCAGACAGGCGGAGTCTTCTGCTTCCACCGCAATGACTTTGATTTGCGGCATCAATTGTTTAATCAGGACCGCAACGCCTGCCGCCAGACCGCCGCCGCCGACCGGCACAAACACGCGATCGAGATGGGCATCCTGTTGGAGCAACTCCAGCGCCAGCGTCCCCTGACCGGCGATCACCATTGGGTGATCGAACGGTGGAACCCAGGTAAAGCCCTGCTGCTGCGACAGTTCAATCGCTTTCGCTTTTGCTTCATCAAAGTTTGCGCCATACAGCAATACTTCACCACCAAAGCCACGAACAGCATCGACTTTGATATCCGCCGTCGCAACAGGCATCACGATCAGCGCCTTCACACCCAGACGAGCGGAAGAGAACGCCACGCCCTGGGCGTGGTTACCCGCAGACGCAGTGATCACCCCATGGGCTTTTTGCGCCTCAGTCAGCCCTGCCATCATCGCGTAAGCGCCGCGAAGCTTGAAGCTGTGAACCGGCTGCCGGTCTTCACGCTTCACAAGAATCACGTTATCAAGGCGCGACGACAGTTTTTCCATTTTTTGCAGCGGCGTCACCTGCGCCGCTTCGTATACCGGCGCGCGGAGCACCGCACGCAGATATTCTGCCCCTTCCGGGGCAGCTGACAGAGGTTGTGATTCGGCCATCATCAGCCTCCCAGTTTCGATTTATCGCGTACCGCGCCTTTATCGGCGCTGGTCGCAAGACTCGCATAGGCGCGAAGCGCAAACGAAACCTGACGCTGACGATCTTTCGGTGTCCAGGCTTTGTCGCCGCGAGCTTCCTGCGCTTCACGACGGGCAGCAATTTCCGCATCGCTCAGTTGCAGCTGAATGCCACGGTTTGGAATATCAATCGCAATCATGTCGCCGTCTTCAATGATCGCGATATTACCGCCGCTGGCCGCTTCCGGTGAAACGTGACCAATGGAGAGACCAGAGGTACCCCCAGAGAAACGCCCGTCAGTGACCAGTGCGCACGCTTTGCCGAGGCCCATCGATTTGAGGAAGGTCGTGGGGTAAAGCATTTCCTGCATCCCCGGTCCGCCTTTTGGTCCTTCGTAGCGGATCACGACCACGTCACCTTCTACCACTTTACCGCCGAGGATCGCATCAACCGCTTCATCCTGGCTTTCGTACACTTTGGCTGGGCCTGTAAATTTCAGAATGCTGTCATCCACGCCAGCGGTTTTGACAATGCAGCCATTTTCCGCGAAGTTACCGTAAAGTACCGCCAGACCACCGTCTTTGCTGTAGGCGTGTTCCAGCGAACGGATACAACCTTCGGCGCGATCGTCATCCAGCGAGTCCCAACGACAATCCTGCGAGAACGCTTCGGTGGTGCGAATACCCGCCGGACCCGCACGGAACATCTGCTTCACGGCGTCATCTTGTGTCACCGTGATGTCATATTGCTCAAGGGTTTGCGGCAGTGTCAGCCCCAGCACGTTTTTCACGTCCCGGTTCAACAGGCTTGCGCGATCCAGTTCGCCCAGAATTCCCAGCACGCCGCCCGCACGGTGAACATCTTCCATGTGATATTTCTGCGTACTCGGCGCCACTTTACACAGTTGCGGAACTTTGCGGGAAAGCTTGTCGATATCACTCATCGTGAAGTCGATCTCCGCTTCCTGCGCTGCGGCCAGCAGGTGCAGCACGGTGTTGGTGGATCCCCCCATCGCGATATCCAGCGTCATCGCGTTTTCGAACGCCGCTTTGCTGGCGATGTTGCGCGGCAGTGCGGACGCATCATCCTGCTCGTAGTAACGTTTCGTCAGCTCAACAATGCGTTTACCAGCGTTGAGGAACAACTGCTTACGGTCGGCGTGAGTCGCCAGCAGCGAGCCATTCCCCGGCTGCGACAGGCCCAGCGCTTCGGTCAGGCAGTTCATCGAGTTGGCGGTAAACATCCCGGAACAGGAACCGCAAGTCGGGCAGGCGGAGCGTTCAACCTGATTGCTCTGATCGTCAGAGACTTTCGGGTCCGCCCCTTGAATCATGGCATCAACCAGATCGAGCTTGATGATTTTGTCAGAAAGCTTGGTTTTCCCGGCTTCCATCGGACCGCCGGAAACGAAGATCACCGGAATATTCAGGCGCAGGGAGGCCATCAGCATCCCCGGGGTGATTTTGTCACAGTTGGAGATACAAACCATGGCATCGGCGCAATGGGCATTCACCATGTATTCCACCGAATCAGCGATCAGTTCGCGCGACGGTAGTGAATAAAGCATGCCCCCGTGGCCCATGGCGATACCATCATCCACTGCAATGGTGTTGAACTCTTTAGCCACCCCACCCGATGCTTCAATTTGTTCAGCAACCAGTTTACCGAGATCGCGCAAATGCACGTGCCCTGGTACAAACTGGGTGAATGAGTTCACGACGGCAATGATCGGTTTGCCAAAATCGGCATCGGTCATTCCTGTTGCGCGCCACAGCGCGCGGGCTCCTGCCATATTGCGGCCATGAGTGGTGGTGGCGGAACGGTACTTAGGCATGCGTTATTTACTCCTGGTGTCTGTCTGTAAAACGGGACGGTGCGTGCCGTCCCATTTTTCTTTAATTATGAATTAACCTGATCCAACCAGCCCCATTTGTCCTCGGTTTCGCCGGTAAACAGGCCGAAGAACGCTTGCTGGATGCGTTTGGTGACCGGACCACAGCGGCCTTCACCCACCTGGATACCGTCAACGCTGCGAACCGGAGTGATTTCCGCCGCTGTGCCGGACATGAACACTTCATCTGCCAGATACAGGGATTCGCGGGACAGAACCTGCTCGCGGACTTCAATTCCCAGATCTTTCGCCAGTTTGATGATGGCGTCACGGGTGATCCCCGGCAGCGCGGAAGAGGTAAACGGCGGGGTAAACAGCACACCGTCTTTCACTTCAAACAAGTTTTCACCTGCACCTTCAGAAATGTAACCATTCACATCCAGCGCGATGCCTTCCTGATAGCCATGACGACGCGCTTCGCTTCCAACCAGCAGTGACGAGAGGTAGTTACCCCCCGCTTTTGCTGCGGTCGGGATTGTGTTTGGCGCGGCACGGTTCCATGAGGAAACCATTGCATCGATCCCTTGTTCCAGCGCTTCGGCACCCAGGTACGCGCCCCACGGGAACGCGGCGATAATGACGTCAGTGGTGTATCCTGGAGGGGGATTCACGCCCATCCCCACATCGCCAACAAACACCAGCGGACGAATATAGGCGCTGGTCAGGTTGTTTTTACGGATCACCGCACGGCAAGCTTCCATCAGCTCATCCACGCTCTGAGAGACCGGGAAACGGTAAATTTTGGCTGAATCATGCAGGCGTTGCATGTGTTCGCGATGACGGAACACCACCGGGCCTTTGTGCGAGTCATAGCAACGGATGCCTTCAAAGACAGACGTACCGTAGTGCAGTGCGTGGGACATCACGTGAACTTTCGCGTCTTCCCAACGAACCATCTCGCCATTGGACCAAATGTAATCAGCTTTTTTCGTCGTCATTTCTTCTTCCTGTCACGCTTACGCGCGGATTTGTTGTGATGTGGTTGTGCTCTGGCAGATGGCAACATGTGCCACATCGACCAGCTTACTTAACTGACTAAACAGTAAGTCGACCGACCGTGGACTGGCAACGGTCAATTCGATATTTATATTCTGCGCGTCACGGGCGGCTTCCATATTCATGGCGCACACCTGAAAACCACGGTGGCGTACCACACGTAAAACACGTTCCAGTGTTTCCGGATTAAAGCGAGCTTCTACGGCGACCTGATGTTGCATCATGATAATTTCTCCAGCATTTCAGAGTTGCTGGCGCCAGGCGGCACCAGTGGCCAGACATTCTCAAGTTCGTCGATTGAGACATGAAGCAGGTATGGCCCGTCGCTGTTCAGCAGGGTATCGAGTGCCGCTTCAACCTGGTCTTTTCGGGTGATGTGTTGGCCAGGGATGCCGAAGGCGCTGGCTAACGTGAGGAAATCGGGGTTATCGGTCAGGGTGGTTTCGCTATATCGTTCCTGGAAAAACAGCTGTTGCCATTGTCGAACCATGCCTAACCGTTGGTTATCCAGTAAGACTATCTTCAACGGTAACTGCTTACGTTTTACGGTGCCCAGCTCCTGAACATTCATCATGAAGGAGCCGTCACCGGAAATACAGATAACGGTGTCGTCCGGTCGCGCAACCTGCGCTCCAACGGCAGCCGGTAACCCAAAACCCATCGTGCCTAAGCCGCTGGAGGTGATGAAATTCTCCGGGCGAGTGTACGTCATATGTTGCGCGGACCACATCTGATGCTGGCCGACATCCGTCGTCACCACACAGTTGGTTGGTTTACGATCCGACAGCTGTTTTAACAGCAGCGGCGCATAGATGGCCTCCCCCGGATGATCGTAGCGCCAGGTGTGGTCAGTACGCAGTTCCGCATTACGTTGACGCCATTCATCAATGTTGACCGTCTGTTGCAGAGCTGGCAGCAACACATTCAAATCGCCCTGCAAGGAAACATGCGCCCGGCGCAGTTTGTTCAGTTCAGCCGGATCGATATCCATATGGATCACACTGGCATGAGGCGCGAAAGTATCCAGTTTGCCAGTCACCCGGTCATCAAAACGTGCGCCTACCGCAATCAACAAATCACACTCTTGCACTGCGAAGTTTGCGGCTTTGGTGCCATGCATACCCAGCATCCCCTGATAGTAGGGATAATCCGCCTCGACAGCCCCCAGCCCTTTCAGCGTGCAGGCAACCGGCATTTGCGTTACCGCAATAAATTCACGCAGCGCCGGGACCGCTTGCGCCATCCCTACGCCACCGCCGACGTACAGCATCGGTTTTTGCGCCTGGCTCAGCATTTTTCGCGCCTGCTCAACGTCGGCATGAGGGAAAACTGCCGCGTTTTCGACGGTCGTGAAATACGGTTCCAACTCCCCGCGGGCTAACTGGATATCTTTCGGGATATCTACCAGAACCGGACCTGGACGGCCAGAGTTCGCGACTTCAAACGCCTCAGCCATGATGCGCGGCAGCTCTTCCAGCGACTGCACCAGAAAACTGTGCTTGGTACAGGCCAGTGACAGCCCCAGCACATCGACCTCCTGAAACGCGTCGGTACCGATGAAGGGCGCAGCAACCTGCCCGGTGATCGCTACAACAGGGACTGAATCTAACAGCGCATCCGCCAGTCCGGTGATCAGATTTGTTGCCCCAGGACCTGAGGTGGCGATACAAACGCCTGTCTTCCCAGTGGAACGGGCATAACCAATGGCCGCGATCGCCGCCCCCTGTTCATGTCGGCACAGCAGGTGTTCCACGCCACCGTCGTACAACGCATCGTAGACCGGCATAATTGCGCCACCGGGATAGCCGAATACTGTCTCGACACCCTGCGCACGCAACGCATGTACCACCCACTGTGCTCCATTCATAGTTAGATCCCCGTCATAAATCTTAAGAAACAGAATTTTATGCTGTTATTCATTTTCTGTTCCTGCGTTGTGTTTTTAAGGTCAAAAAAAACCCCCGGACCTTTCGGTGCGGGGGTCTTAGTTCGTTAAGGCTTGATTTTTAAGCCTTTCCTCGTCCAAGTGCAGCCCCGCACGATGGGATAATAATCACCACCACGCTAATCACGACCAGGCTAATCACTCGTAGAAGGGCTGTCATTTTTGTCTATTCTTGCATCTTGTTCGAAGGAATACCTAAAGAGTTACCATAGATTTCGCCAATAGCACAAGATTTTTTTCTTTTCATTTTTCTGACTGAGCGAACGTGTTAGCGGAAAATCATTGTTTTTTATATAAAAAACAGGAATTGAAAAAATTTCACTTCAGGAGCGGGAGTAAACCCTTTTTTAGCCCCCCTGGAGAGAGGAAAAACTCACTGCGAGCGTCCTTCCAGTAAAAGAGAAAACACCGAAAAATTGCATTAAAAGTTCGGAATCCACAGCGAAAAAACGCCATTCTGCAATGATACTGCAAAGAAAAGTTCAGACATAATAGTGGCATCTGGAGGGGCTATGTCACTGTCAATTGTTCATACACGCGCTGCGTTGGGGGTGAATGCACCGGCGATTACCATCGAAGTGCATATCAGTAACGGTCTGCCTGGCTTAACGTTGGTGGGATTACCAGAAACAACCGTCAAAGAGGCACGCGATCGGGTACGCAGTGCGATCATCAATAGCGGATATGACTTTCCCGCAAAGAAAATCACCATCAATCTCGCCCCAGCAGATCTTCCCAAAGAGGGCGGGAGATACGATTTACCTATTGCTGTGGCGCTTCTGGTTGCATCTGAGCAGCTTACAACACATAAACTCGACCGATATGAGTTAGTGGGTGAATTGGCGCTTACAGGCGCATTACGCGGCGTTCCCGGCGCTATATCCAGCGCGACCGAAGCGATTCGCGCGGGAAGATGCATAATCGTGGCAAAAGAGAACGAAGAAGAGGTCGGGCTGATTGAGGGGGACGGATGTTTGGTTGCCGATCATCTGCAAGCCGTCTGCGCATTCCTGGAAGGAAAACATGACCTTAACCATCCAGAAGTCAGCGACGAGGTAACCTGCATGTCATCTGACGATCTCAGCGATATTATTGGTCAGGAGCAAGGAAAACGCAGCCTTGAGATCACCGCCGCGGGTGGGCATAACCTGTTGTTAGTTGGTCCACCGGGTACGGGGAAAACGATGCTTGCCAGCCGCCTTAATGGTCTGTTGCCGGCGTTAAGTAACGAAGAAGCCCTGGAAAGTGCCGCCATCCTCAGCCTGATCAACTCGAACAGCGTGCAAAAACAGTGGAAGCAACGACCTTTCCGCGCACCACACCACAGTGCATCCCTGACCGCGATGGTTGGTGGCGGTGCGATCCCCGCGCCAGGCGAAATATCTTTAGCACACAACGGAATACTATTTCTTGATGAGCTACCTGAGTTTGAACGACGAACCTTAGATGCCTTACGTGAGCCCATCGAGTCTGGCCAGATCCACCTTTCTCGTACGCGTGCCAAGATCACCTATCCTGCGCGCTTTCAATTGGTGGCAGCAATGAATCCCAGTCCCACAGGACACTATCAGGGCAACCATAACCGGAGTACACCTGAACAGACATTACGCTATCTCAGCCGACTCTCAGGTCCCTTTCTGGACCGCTTTGATCTTTCTCTTGAGATCCCTTTACCCCCACCAGGCATACTCAGCCAACCCGGTGTAAAAGGGGAAAACAGCATTACGGTTAAACAACGGGTTATAGCTGCGCAGGAACGCCAGCATAAACGCCAGGGCAAACTGAATGCGCTCCTGCAAAACAGGGAGATACGTGAACACTGTCCGTTATCGAGTGAAGATGCGCAGTGGCTGGAGGAGACACTCATCCATCTTGGATTGTCTATACGGGCCTGGCAGCGTTTATTAAAGGTCTCGAGGACCATTGCCGACCTTGCGCAAGCCGAACAGATTTCGCGACGACACTTGCAGGAAGCGGTCAGCTACCGGGCGATAGATAGACTGCTTGCACACCTGCAAAAACAACTGACATAAAAAAAGGGCCTGGGCCCTTTTTTTATTAGTCATCAGACTCTGTGTAGTCCTCAGCACCTTCCATCTGCGGTTTACCGCCGGACAGAGTGTGGAAACGTTTTGGACGCTTGATTCGCGTCATGTATTTAGACCAGACGCGTTCCGCTTCGGTCACTGGCTCACGTTCACCACGGCATACCGCCACAAAGAGCTTCTCTTCTTCGGTAACCGGCTCACGTTTCCCCAGATCCAGCTCGTTGAAGGCATAACCATGACGTTCAAGCAGTTGCGCCTCTTTGATGGTGAAATCACCATGACGAGAGAATCCGCGTGGATAATATTTGTTGTCGAAATATCGATTAGTCGTCGTAAAGCTTTCCGCCATCCTGCACGCTCCTAATTCTTTTGGCCGAGCTATTTATGGCGCGGAGTATTAGTTACGCTTGACAGAGTGTAAAACAAAACATTTAAATCATAACGACAAATAATTTTGCGGAGAGCACTGTGGATACGGAATTGTTAAAAACTTTCCTGGAAGTTAGCCGAACGCGCCACTTTGGCCGGGCTGCGGAAGCGCTCTACCTGACTCAGTCGGCGGTCAGCTTTCGCATCAGACAGTTGGAAAACCAACTGGGTGTGAATCTTTTTACCCGCCACAGAAATAATATCCGCTTAACAGCGGCCGGCGAGAAGCTTCTGCCCTATGCGGAAACGCTAATGAATACATGGCAGGCTGCCCGCAAAGAGGTCGCCCATACGTCAAGGCATAATGAGTTTTCAATCGGTGCCAGTGCATCGCTGTGGGAGTGCATGCTCAACGGCTGGTTAGGACGCTTGTACCAGTCACAAGAGCCCCAGAACGGCCTGCAATTCGAAGCCCGCATCGCACAACGTCAATCACTGGTAAAACAGTTGCATGAGCGCCAGCTTGATCTGCTTATCACCACAGAAGCCCCAAAGATGGATGAGTTTAGCAGCCAGTTACTGGGATATTTCAGCCTGGCATTATATTGCGCCAGCCCTTCGACGATGAAAGAGGCACTGAATTATCTGCGTCTGGAGTGGGGGCCTGACTTTCAACAGAATGAGGTGGGATTAATTGCCGCCGATGAAGTCCCGGTACTCACCACCAGTTCTGCTGAACTAGCCAGACAACAACTTCACGCTCTGAATGGTTGCACCTGGTTACCCACACGTTGGGCCAAAGAAAAGGGTGGGCTGCATACCGTTGCAGACAGCGCAACACTTTCGCGTCCGTTGTACGCTATTTGGCTGCAAAATAGTGATAAATATACGCTGATCAAAGATCTTCTAAAAATAGAAGTACTGGAAGAGTAAGGAAAAATAAGGTTGGCAAGGATGCCAGAAAAAGAAGAGAGCGGTATCTGGAGGCATGTTTTACAGACAAAAAAAATCCTTAGCAAACGCTAAGGATAATTTTCTGGCAGGGGCGGAGAGACTCGAACTCCCAACACCCGGTTTTGGAGACCGGTGCTCTACCAATTGAACTACGCCCCTAATTAGGGTGGCGGAACGGACGGGACTCGAACCCGCGACCCCCTGCGTGACAGGCAGGTATTCTAACCAACTGAACTACCGCTCCACCGAATTTTTCTACAACCACTGATTTTTACACCAGTTTACTGCTTAATTTGATGCCTGGCAGTTCCCTACTCTCACATGGGGAGACCCCACACTACCATCGGCGCTACGGCGTTTCACTTCTGAGTTCGGCATGGGGTCAGGTGGGACCACCGCGCTACTGCCGCCAGGCAAATTCTGTTTCATCACCCCGTTTCCACGAAGTGACATAATCTGTTATCAAGCTGACATTGATGTCTCTCACGCCAAAACATCTTCGGCGTTGTAAGGTTAAGCCTCACGGTTCATTAGTACCGGTTAGCTCAACGCATCGCTGCGCTTACACACCCGGCCTATCAACGTCGTCGTCTTCAACGTTCCTTCAGGACTCTCAAGGAGTCAGGGAGAACTCATCTCGGGGCAAGTTTCGTGCTTAGATGCTTTCAGCACTTATCTCTTCCGCATTTAGCTACCGGGCAGTGCCATTGGCATGACAACCCGAACACCAGTGATGCGTCCACTCCGGTCCTCTCGTACTAGGAGCAGCCCCCCTCAATTCTCCAGCGCCCACGGCAGATAGGGACCGAACTGTCTCACGACGTTCTAAACCCAGCTCGCGTACCACTTTAAATGGCGAACAGCCATACCCTTGGGACCTACTTCAGCCCCAGGATGTGATGAGCCGACATCGAGGTGCCAAACACCGCCGTCGATATGAACTCTTGGGCGGTATCAGCCTGTTATCCCCGGAGTACCTTTTATCCGTTGAGCGATGGCCCTTCCATTCAGAACCACCGGATCACTAAGACCTGCTTTCGCACCTGCTCGCGCCGTCACGCTCGCAGTCAAGCTAGCTTATGCCTTTGCACTAACCTCCTGATGTCCGACCAGGATTAGCTAACCTTCGTGCTCCTCCGTTACTCTTTAGGAGGAGACCGCCCCAGTCAAACTACCCACCAGACACTGTCCGCAACCCGGGTAACGGGCCTACGTTAGAACACCAGCCATTAAAGGGTGGTATTTCAAGGGCGGCTCCATGCAGACTGGCGTCCACACTTCAAAGCCTCCCACCTATCCTACACATCAAGGACCAGTGTTCAGTGTCAAGCTATAGTAAAGGTTCACGGGGTCTTTCCGTCTTGCCGCGGGTACACTGCATCTTCACAGCGAGTTCAATTTCACTGAGTCTCGGGTGGAGACAGCCTGGCCATCATTACGCCATTCGTGCAGGTCGGAACTTACCCGACAAGGAATTTCGCTACCTTAGGACCGTTATAGTTACGGCCGCCGTTTACCGGGGCTTCGATCAAGAGCTTCTCCTTACAGATAACCCCATCAATTAACCTTCCGGCACCGGGCAGGCGTCACACCGTATACGTCCACTTTCGTGTTTGCACAGTGCTGTGTTTTTAATAAACAGTTGCAGCCAGCTGGTATCTTCGACTGATTTCAGCTCCACGAGTAAATCGCTTCACCTACGTATCAGCGTGCCTTCTCCCGAAGTTACGGCACCATTTTGCCTAGTTCCTTCACCCGAGTTCTCTCAAGCGCCTTGGTATTCTCTACCTGACCACCTGTGTCGGTTTGGGGTACGATTTGATGTTACCTGATGCTTAGAGGCTTTTCCTGGAAGCAGGGCATTTGTTACTTCAGCACCGTAGTGCCTCGTCATCACGCCTCAGTGTTAAAGTGAACCGGATTTACCTGGAACACACACCTACACGCTTAAACCGGGACAACCGTCGCCCGGCCAACATAGCCTTCTCCGTCCCCCCTTCGCAGTAACACCAAGTACAGGAATATTAACCTGTTTCCCATCGACTACGCCTTTCGGCCTCGCCTTAGGGGTCGACTCACCCTGCCCCGATTAACGTTGGACAGGAACCCTTGGTCTTCCGGCGAGCGGGCTTTTCACCCGCTTTATCGTTACTTATGTCAGCATTCGCACTTCTGATACCTCCAGCATGCCTCACAGCACACCTTCACAGGCTTACAGAACGCTCCCCTACCCAACAACACATAGTGTCGCTGCCGCAGCTTCGGTGCATGGTTTAGCCCCGTTACATCTTCCGCGCAGGCCGACTCGACCAGTGAGCTATTACGCTTTCTTTAAATGATGGCTGCTTCTAAGCCAACATCCTGGCTGTCTGAGCCTTCCCACATCGTTTCCCACTTAACCATGACTTTGGGACCTTAGCTGGCGGTCTGGGTTGTTTCCCTCTTCACGACGGACGTTAGCACCCGCCGTGTGTCTCCCGTGATAACATTCTTCGGTATTCGCAGTTTGCATCGGGTTGGTAAGTCGGGATGACCCCCTAGCCGAAACAGTGCTCTACCCCCGAAGATGAATTCACGAGGCGCTACCTAAATAGCTTTCGGGGAGAACCAGCTATCTCCCGGTTTGATTGGCCTTTCACCCCCAGCCACAAGTCATCCGCTAATTTTTCAACATTAGTCGGTTCGGTCCTCCAGTTAGTGTTACCCAACCTTCAACCTGCCCATGGCTAGATCACCGGGTTTCGGGTCTATACCCTGCAACTTAACGCCCAGTTAAGACTCGGTTTCCCTTCGGCTCCCCTATCCGGTTAACCTTGCTACAGAATATAAGTCGCTGACCCATTATACAAAAGGTACGCAGTCACCCCATAAAAGAGGCTCCCACTGCTTGTACGTACACGGTTTCAGGTTCTTTTTCACTCCCCTCGCCGGGGTTCTTTTCGCCTTTCCCTCACGGTACTGGTTCACTATCGGTCAGTCAGGAGTATTTAGCCTTGGAGGATGGTCCCCCCATATTCAGACAGGATACCACGTGTCCCGCCCTACTCATCGAGCTCACAACACATGCAATTTTGTGTACGGGGCTGTCACCCTGTATCGCCGGCCTTTCCAGACCGTTCCACTACCACACATGCTGATTCAGGCTCTGGGCTGCTCCCCGTTCGCTCGCCGCTACTGGGGGAATCTCGGTTGATTTCTTTTCCTCGGGGTACTTAGATGTTTCAGTTCCCCCGGTTCGCCTCGTTAAGCTATGTATTCACTTAACGATAGTGCAACGGATTGCACTGGGTTTCCCCATTCGGACATCGCCGGTTATAACGGTTCATATCACCTTACCGACGCTTTTCGCAGATTAGCACGTCCTTCATCGCCTCTGACTGCCAGGGCATCCACCGTGTACGCTTAGTCGCTTAACCTCACAACCCGAAGATGTTTCACTTCATGATTGCGAAAATTTGAGAGACTCGAACACACATTGACTGTGTGTCGTTTCAATTTTCAGCTTGATCCAGATTTTTAAAGAGCAAATATCTCAAACATGACTCTGAAGTCAGTTTTGAGATATCGGTGGCAACGCCTTTCACACATTCCCGCGCAAGTGGCGTCCCCTAGGGGATTCGAACCCCTGTTACCGCCGTGAAAGGGCGGTGTCCTGGGCCTCTAGACGAAGGGGACACATAGTCTCAATCGCAAGACGCCTTGCTTTTTACTTTTCATCAGACAATCTGTGTGAGCACTACAAAGGCAGGTTCTTTAAGGTAAGGAGGTGATCCAACCGCAGGTTCCCCTACGGTTACCTTGTTACGACTTCACCCCAGTCATGAATCACAAAGTGGTAAGCGCCCTCCCGAAGGTTAAGCTACCTACTTCTTTTGCAACCCACTCCCATGGTGTGACGGGCGGTGTGTACAAGGCCCGGGAACGTATTCACCGTGGCATTCTGATCCACGATTACTAGCGATTCCGACTTCATGGAGTCGAGTTGCAGACTCCAATCCGGACTACGACATACTTTATGAGGTCCGCTTGCTCTCGCGAGGTCGCTTCTCTTTGTATATGCCATTGTAGCACGTGTGTAGCCCTGGTCGTAAGGGCCATGATGACTTGACGTCATCCCCACCTTCCTCCAGTTTATCACTGGCAGTCTCCTTTGAGTTCCCGGCCGGACCGCTGGCAACAAAGGATAAGGGTTGCGCTCGTTGCGGGACTTAACCCAACATTTCACAACACGAGCTGACGACAGCCATGCAGCACCTGTCTCACAGTTCCCGAAGGCACCAAGGCATCTCTGCCAAGTTCTGTGGATGTCAAGACCAGGTAAGGTTCTTCGCGTTGCATCGAATTAAACCACATGCTCCACCGCTTGTGCGGGCCCCCGTCAATTCATTTGAGTTTTAACCTTGCGGCCGTACTCCCCAGGCGGTCTATTTAACGCGTTAGCTCCGGAAGCCACGCCTCAAGGGCACAACCTCCAAATAGACATCGTTTACGGCGTGGACTACCAGGGTATCTAATCCTGTTTGCTCCCCACGCTTTCGCACCTGAGCGTCAGTCTTCGTCCAGGGGGCCGCCTTCGCCACCGGTATTCCTCCAGATCTCTACGCATTTCACCGCTACACCTGGAATTCTACCCCCCTCTACGAGACTCAAGCCTGCCAGTTTCGAATGCAGTTCCCAGGTTGAGCCCGGGGATTTCACATCCGACTTGACAGACCGCCTGCGTGCGCTTTACGCCCAGTAATTCCGATTAACGCTTGCACCCTCCGTATTACCGCGGCTGCTGGCACGGAGTTAGCCGGTGCTTCTTCTGCGGGTAACGTCAATGGCTAAGGTTATTAACCTTAACCCCTTCCTCCCCGCTGAAAGTACTTTACAACCCGAAGGCCTTCTTCATACACGCGGCATGGCTGCATCAGGCTTGCGCCCATTGTGCAATATTCCCCACTGCTGCCTCCCGTAGGAGTCTGGACCGTGTCTCAGTTCCAGTGTGGCTGGTCATCCTCTCAGACCAGCTAGGGATCGTCGCCTTGGTGAGCCGTTACCTCACCAACAAGCTAATCCCATCTGGGCACATCCGATGGCAAGAGGCCCGAAGGTCCCCCTCTTTGGTCTTGCGACGTTATGCGGTATTAGCTACCGTTTCCAGTAGTTATCCCCCTCCATCGGGCAGTTTCCCAGACATTACTCACCCGTCCGCCACTCGTCAGCAAAGCAGCAAGCTGCTTCCTGTTACCGTTCGACTTGCATGTGTTAGGCCTGCCGCCAGCGTTCAATCTGAGCCATGATCAAACTCTTCAATTTAAGTTTGATGCTCGTGAATTAAACTTCGTAATGAATTACGTGTTCACTCAGAGACTTGGTATTCATTTTTCGTCTTGCGACGTTAAGAATCCATGTCACTTTGAGTGCCCACACAGATTGTCTGATAAATTGTTAAAGAGCAGTGCCGCTTCGCTTTTTCTCAGCGGCGCGGGGTGTGCATAATACGCTTTCCCGCTTCAGAGTCAAGCATTTATTTCGCTTTTCTCTGTGGGCATTCATCGCTGAACCCCGCTGACCCGGCGGCTTGCATGCCGTTGTTCCGTGTCAGTGGAGGCGCATTATAGGGAGTTATTTCGGGCTGACAAGGGGAAATTTAAAATAATTTGCCGAGTGTTCCTTTTTTCACCAAAACCGGTATTAACGTGCCATAAAATAAGCGTTTTGCTGTTTTTGCAACCGCAATCACACTTCCTGATGGCATACTAATAAGTAAGAAAAAGATAAAGGACAAAGAGTAATGCCTTTAAGCGCACAACAGCTGGCTGCACAAAAAAACCTTTCCTATGTTCTCGCTGAGAAGCTAGCGCAACAGATCCTCAAAGGTGAATATGCCCCTGGTGCCATTCTCCCTGGAGAAATAGAACTGGGCGAACAGTTTGGTGTAAGCCGGACCGCCGTTCGGGAAGCAGTTAAAACATTAACCGCCAAAGGGATGGTATTACCGCGCCCTCGCATTGGCACCCGCGTGATGCCACAGGCAAACTGGAACTTTCTCGACCAGGAATTACTCACCTGGTGGATGACCGAAGAAAATTTTCAGCAGGTTATCGAGCACTTTCTGGTGATGCGTATCAGTCTGGAGCCTCAGGCGTGCTCGCTGGCAGCGACAATCGGTACTGCGGAGCAAAAAGCACATCTGAATACATTAATGGAAGAGATGGTCGCGTTGAAAAAGAACTTCAAGCGCGAACGCTGGATTGAAGTAGATATGGCCTGGCATGAGCATATTTACGAAATGAGCGCGAACCCGTTTTTAACCTCTTTTGCCTCATTGTTTCATTCTGTCTACCACACCTATTTTAATTCAATTACTTATAACACCGTTGTGAAGCTGGATTTGCACCAGGCAATTGTCGACGCCATTGCACAAAGCGACGGCGACGGCGCATTTAAGGCTTGTCAGGCTCTGTTGATAGCCCCGAATGAACGTCCTGAAAACGACCAGGATTGTGCATGACCAACAAAAAAGCACGCAGTATGGCTGGATTGCCGTGGATAGCGGCAATGGCCTTCTTCATGCAGGCACTGGACGCCACGATTCTTAATACCGCCTTACCCGCCATCGCGCAGAGCCTCAACCGCTCCCCCCTGGCAATGCAGTCCGCGATTATCAGTTACACCCTGACGGTTGCCATGCTGATCCCGGTGAGTGGATGGCTGGCCGATCGCTTCGGGACCCGACGCGTATTCATGGTCGCTGTAAGCTTATTTACGCTCGGCTCACTCGCCTGCGCACTTTCCAGTACGCTGCCGGAGCTGGTTATCTTTCGTGTGATTCAGGGGATTGGTGGCGCAATGATGATGCCAGTTGCACGCCTGGCATTATTAAGAGCCTATCCACGAAGTGAACTACTGCCGGTGCTGAACTTTGTGACGATGCCAGGACTGGTCGGTCCCATCCTGGGCCCGGTACTGGGGGGCGTTCTGGTTACCTGGGCCAGTTGGCACTGGATTTTCCTGATCAACATTCCGATAGGAATCACCGGCATTCTTTATGCGCGCAAATATATGCCAAACTTCACCACTCCGCGACGCAAATTTGATACGACTGGCTTCTTTCTTTTTGGCCTGAGCCTGGTCCTCTTTTCCAGCGGAATGGAGTTATTTGGTGAGAAAATTGTCGCCACCTGGATCGCGCTGACGATTATCCTGCTGAGCGTTGTGTTACTGCTGGCCTATGTACGTCACGCGCGACGCCACCCCACACCGTTGATTTCGCTGTCATTGTTTAAGACCCGCACTTTCTCTGTTGGTATTTCCGGTAACCTTGCTACCCGTCTGGGGACGGGATGCGTGCCGTTCCTGATGCCGCTGATGTTACAGGTAGGATTTGGTTTCCCGGCACTGATTGCCGGTTGCATGATGGCTCCCACCGCGCTGGGCTCAATACTGGCAAAATCGATGGTGACGCAGGTACTGCGCCGGCTGGGTTATCGAACCACACTGGTGGGCATCACTGTCTTTATCGGACTGATGATCGCGCAATTCTCGCTGCAAACCCCTGCCATGCCCGTCTGGCTGTTGATTCTACCGTTGTTCATTCTGGGGATGGCGATGTCGACGCAATTCACTGCGATGAACACCATCACGCTGGCCGATCTGACCGATGACAACGCCAGTAGCGGCAACAGCGTGCTGGCCGTTACGCAACAGTTATCCATCAGTTTAGGGGTAGCAATCAGTGCGGCAGTGTTACGCATCTACGAAGGGATGGAGGGAACCAATACGGTCGAACAGTTCCACTACACCTTTATTACGATGGGCGCGATTACTGTTGTGTCAGCACTAATGTTTATGTTGCTGAGAGCCAAAGATGGCCGCAACCTGATCAAAGAGCGACACAAGCCTACACCGAGCCCCGCACCATCAGAACAGGAGTAAGCTGCAGACGCTGCTGTTGTAGGGCAGGTTGTGCCATCCGGTGAATCAACACATCGATGGCCAACTCACCCAGTTCATCCTTCGGTTGATGAATGGTAGTAAGCGGTGGCGTCATGTAACGCGCCAGTTCTATATCATCGTAGCCAATCACCGCCATGTCCTGCGGAATTCGCAATCCGGCCTGATACAACGCCTGATAAGCGCCTACCGCCATCGCATCGTTACCGGCGAAAACAGCATGGGGACGAGGCTGATGAGAAAGCAGCGTCTGCATGGCCTCAAACCCACCGCCAAATTCAAAA
Source organism: Citrobacter farmeri (assembly GCF_019048065.1). Classification (NCBI taxonomy): domain Bacteria; kingdom Pseudomonadati; phylum Pseudomonadota; class Gammaproteobacteria; order Enterobacterales; family Enterobacteriaceae; genus Citrobacter; species Citrobacter farmeri. The sequence continues at coordinate 4,849,904 of NZ_CP077291.1, read as the reverse complement.
TCACCGGTAATTTCGTAACCGTCCGGAATATCCAGCCCGGCGCGTTTCATCGCTGCGCGATATCCTTCCAGACGCAATCGTGCCGGGGTTTTATCAAGCGGCCCGGTAATACAAGCGATGCGGGTAAAGCCTTTATCAATCAAATGTTGAGTGGCCAGGTCACCGCCGAGTAACGAGTTATCCTGAATAAGATCGCTATCCCCTTCACCATCAAAAGGAGACCAGTCCATCATGACCGTAGGGATAGAGGGGTAGCGCTGCATGATTTCACGCGACGGCTGGTGTGTTTCGGTACAGAGCAACAGTAACCCGTCCACCCGCTTTTGCATCAGGGTTTCCAGATTACGGTTCATGCGCTGCTCATCGCCTTCGGTATTGCATAACACCAGACTATAGCCGCGCTCAAAGCAGCTGCGCTCAACACCCCGCACCAGTTCGGAGTAAAAAGGGTTGGTACTCGCCGTGATCAGCATGCCGATGGTACGCGTCTGATTCAGCTTCAGACTGCGTGCCAGCGCAGAAGGGGCGTAATTTAACGACTTGATCGCTGCATCGACTTTTTCAGTTATCGCTTCACTGACAAAGCGATCCTTATTAATGACGTGCGAAACGGTAGAAGTGGAAACGCCCGCCAGGCGGGCAACATCCTTCATGGTAGCCAAGCTTACCTCTGCTGACCTAAAAACGCCTCAATTTCATCACGCCACGGCACGGAAGGCTGTGCTCCTTTACGGGTTACTGCAATCGCCGCTGCGGCATGGGCAAAGCGAATCGCGTCAGACAGCGGCTTTTCTTCCAGCAGAGCGGTGATCAGCGCGCCGTTGAAAGTATCGCCCGCAGCGATGGTATCAACAGCGTCAACTTTAAATCCAGGAATCCGGCTGCCTTCGCCATTCACACTGGCCCAGACACCCCAGCTTCCTAAGGTAATCAGTACGGTATGAATGCCTTTCGCATGCAGCACCTGGGATGCTTTCGCGGCGTCTTCATCGTTTTCGACACGGATCCCCGTCAGCTTTTCCGCTTCAGTTTCGTTCGGGGTGATGATATCCACCAGCGCCAGCAGCTCGTCGGATAACTCACGCGCAGGAGCCGGATTCAGCACCACAGCCGTGTTGTTTTGCTTTGCAATTTTCGCTGCTGCCAGCACGCTTTCAATCGGCGATTCCAGTTGCATTAACAATGCGGATGCCTGAGCAATGCGCTCACGCTGTGCCTCGACTAACGCAGGGGAAAGCGCCGCATTAGCGCCTGCATGGATACCAATAACGTTTTCACCGTCGCCATTCACAAAAATCAGCGCCACGCCGGTGGAATCCCCACTAATGACGCTCACAGGATCGACATCAATGTTGTCACTAACAAGCTGTTTGCGGATGTTGCTTCCGATATCGTCATCGCCCGTGCAGGCAATGAACGCAATATTCGCCCCACTACGACCCGCAGCCACCGCCTGATTCGCCCCTTTGCCGCCAAAAGCCACCTGATAGTGGTTTCCGGTGACCGTTTCACCTGGCGCCGGGAATGTTTTAAGGTTCAGGATATGGTCGGCATTAATACTGCCAAGAACGACAAGATTGCCTGCGGTTTTCATGTTCGGGGTGTCCATCTGAGATCGCCACCGGTATTACCCGGTGGCGTATGCCACACTTACTTTTCTTTATATTTAGTCCCTCAGGCGGCACGCGGTCGCCTGAATCGCCAGTTACTGCTTGATGACCAGCTTCAGGTCAACAGGGTACTTGGCCTGAACTTTCTCGCCTTTCAGTACCTTATCTGCCGTCTCAACGCCTTTCGCGCCGATCTGGTCCGGTAACTGTGCGATAGTCGCAGCCAGTTTGCCATCATTTACCGCTTTTTCGCCATCAGGCGTACCGTCAAATCCGACCACCATCACATCAGATTTACCTGCGGTTTGCAGAGCACGCAACGCACCCAGCGCCATTTCATCGTTCTGTGCAAAGACAGCCTGCACATCCGGATGCGCAGTCAGCAGGTTCTGCATCACGTTCAGACCTTTAGTACGGTCAAAGTCTGCCGGCTGGCTGGCCAGAACGTTAAATTTATGAGCCGCAACGGCCTGCTGGAAACCTTCACCACGTTCACGCGCCGCGGAAGTTCCGGCAATACCTTGCAGTTCAATGACTTTTGCGCCTTCACCCGCTTTTTTCGCGATGTAATCACCCGCGATTTTTCCACCCAGAACGTTATCAGATGCGATGTGGCTGACGACCTCGCCTTTGGTTGCCTGGCGGTCAAGGGTGATGACCGGGATATTCGCCTGGTTCGCCATCTTCACCGCGTTACCCACCGCGTCAGAATCCGTCGGGTTGATCAGCAGAATTTTGGTACCACGTACGGTTAAATCCTGAACGTTCGCCAACTCTTTCGCCGGGTTGTTCTGGGAGTCCAGTACCACCAGGTTGTAACCCAGCTTATCTGCTTCTTTCTGCGCCCCATCTTTCAGCGAGACGAAGAACGGGTTGTTAAGCGTGGAGACCACCAGCGCAATGGTATCTTTCGCCATTGCGTTCGCGCTCACGGTGGCGCTTAGCGCAACAGCAGAAACCAGGGTAGCCAGTTTTTTCATGTTCATATTTAAGATGTCCTGTAGTCGTTGTTACTGCTTTTTGTTGTCTACCAGTACCGCCAGCAAAATCACCACCGCTTTGACGATCATCTGGTAATAGGAGGAAACACCTAACAAATTCAAACCATTATTGAGGAAACCCAGAATTAATGCGCCGATCAAGGTCCCAACAATACGCCCTTTGCCGCCCGCCAGACTGGTTCCGCCCAGCACAACGGCTGCGATAGCATCCAGCTCATAGCCCGTACCGGCTGTCGGTTGGGCTGAAGAAAGGCGCGCCACTTCAATGATGCCCGCCAGCGACGCCAACAGCCCACACAGTGAATAGACGATAATCTTGATTTTACTGACGCTGATACCGGACAGACGCGTTGCCGCTTCGTTACCGCCCAGCGCATAGATATAGCGACCCAGACGAGTGTGGTGCAACATGTACCATGCCGCCAGGAAAACAATCCCCATGATCCAGACCGGCGTCGGCACGCCCAGCGGACGACCGATACCGAACCAACCAAACAGATCGGCATTATCGGTAAAGCCCGTGTTAACCGGACTCCCATTGGTGTACACCATCGTCACACCACGCAGCAGCAGCATCATGACCAGCGTGGCAATAAACGCCTGTACACGGCCTTTCGCCACAATCACGCCCGTAACAGCGCCTACAGCGGCACCTAATGCCAGGGCTGCTGCAACGGCCACCAGCGCGTTAACTTCAACCCCTACAATTGAAGCCGCAACCGCGCCGGTGAGCGCCAGCAGGGAACCGACTGACAGATCGATACCCGACGTCAGGATCACCAGCGTCATCCCCACCGCCATAATGGCGTTTACGGATGTCTGCTGAAGAATATTGAACAGGTTATTGACGGTAAAAAAGTTAGGGCTCAACGTTGAGACAATCGCGATCAGCACCAGCAGGGCGATGAGAGACTTTTGTTCCATCAACCACGCTTTGGTGAAATAACGGCGACCAGAAACAGCCTGGGTAGTCATTTTTTTTACTCCTGATTCACGCGATTAAGCTTGCCCACAGCGGCAGCCATCAGAACTTCCTGGGTGGCCTGCTCGCGAGTGAATTCACCGCCGAGATGCCCTTCATGCATGACGATAATGCGATCGCTCATGCCTAATACTTCTGGCATCTCAGAGGAGACCAGAATGATGCTCAGGCCGTCGGCCTTAAACTGGTTAATTAACTGATAAATTTCTTTCTTAGCCCCGACATCCACGCCGCGGGTCGGCTCATCAAGGATCAGTACCTTAGGACGGGTCATCAGCCCACGGGCAATTGCCACTTTCTGCTGGTTCCCCCCGGACAGCAAACCGATCGCTTGTTCCATCGACGGCGTTTTCACGTTGAACAGGCGAATAAAATCGCTCACCGCCTGCTGCTCATCCTTATGCTTCAGACTGCCGCCGCTGCGGCTGAAATAGCGTAGCGCGGTCAGAGACATATTCTCCTTCACCGACATACCGAGTACTAAACCATCGCGCTTACGGTCTTCAGAAATATAGACGATGCCGTTTGCCAGTCCGTCCTGCGGGGAACGCGCAACCACTTCATGTCCATCGAGCGTGACATATCCACTGGTACGCGGCAGTGCGCCATACAGCACTTTCATCAGTTCGGTACGTCCAGCGCCCATCAGGCCAGAGATACCTAAGATTTCGCCTTTACGCAGGGTAAACGAGACATCATTCACGCCTGGCCCACACAGGTTATCGACCTTCAGGCGGATTTCACCTGGGGCTTTATCCAGACGCGGATACTGTTCTTCGAGCTTACGACCCACCATCATTTCAATCAGCGAATCTTCGGTCAGCGAAGCCACTTCACGTTCGGCAATAAACTGTCCGTCACGGAAAACGGTCACATCATCGCAAATCTCGAAGATCTCTTTCATTCGGTGAGAAATATAGACAATACCGCGACCCTGAGACTTCAGTTCGCGAATCACGCGGAACAGGGATTCGGTTTCGGTATCGGTGAGCGCATCCGTTGGTTCATCCATAATGATGACTTTCGACTCAAAGCTCAGCACTTTGGCAATTTCGACCATCTGCTGGTCGCCAATCGACAATTCACCGACCAGGCGGTCGCTCTTAAAGCGCAGGTTGAGTTTGGCCAACAGGAGGTCCGCTTCGGCATACATCTTCTTCCAGTCGATTTTGCCAAAGCGGTTAACGAATTCACGCCCGAGGAAAATATTCTCCGCAATAGTGAGTTGCGGGATCAGGTTAAGCTCCTGATGGATGATGCCGATCCCCGCTTCCTGGGATGATTTAGGACCGTTAAAGGTAGTTTCTTTCCCCAGCCACAACAATGAACCGGCATCGCGGGTATAGATACCCGTCAGCACTTTCATCATGGTGGATTTGCCGGCACCGTTTTCCCCCACCAGCGCCATCACGCGACCGGGGTAAACATTGAGTGCGGCGCCGGATAGCGCTTTCACGCCGGGGAACGCTTTATCGATCCCTTTGAGTTGCAGTAATGCGTCCATGATGGCCTCAGAAAGTGACGCCAGCACAGAGAATGATATTCGCATACGGGGAACATTCCCCGCTGCGAATTACCGCCTGACTGTCTGCGGTTTGTTTTTTGAATTGTTCATGCGTGGTGTAACGAATTTCTATGGTATTTCCCTGGTGTTGTTGCAGTTGCTCAATGTGGCTGAGCAACGTTTCGTGGAGTTGCGGATTATGTTGTTTAATTTCCGTCGCAAGAATGGCCGATTCAACCTGCATTTCACGGGTCACCACATCCAGTACCTGCATAAAAGAAGGTACACCCTGGGTTAATGCCATATCGATACGCGTGGTACTGCCCGGGATGGGTAAACCTGCATCACACACCACCAGCGTATCGGTATGCCCCAGACGGGAGATAACCGACGAAATCTCTGAATTGAGTACTGTGCCTTTCTTCATTTTTTTACTCCACTAGCGAAACGTTTCGCTGGTATTCAGTGTAGTCTGAGATGTGAGCAAATAACCATCATGACGTAACAGATTTGTGATCGCCGTCGAAACGTTTCGCTAAGTGAAATAATGAAGGGGGAAAGGCAGGGGGCGTTGGAATGAAAAATGCCGGGCAGACGTTACGCCACCCGGCATGACGAGCACGCTAAATCTCGACCTGTGTCCCCAGTTCAATCACGCGGTTAGGCGGGATTTCAAACTGATCGGGCGCGCGCAGGGCGTTACGCTGGAGAAGAAGATACAGCTTGCCACGCAGACGTAAATACCAGGGGCGTTTGCCGACGATTAACGACTCGTGCGACATAAAGAACGACGTCTCCATCATCCGGCAGCTCAACCCTTCAAGACCGCAGCGGTGGAAGACCTCTTCAACATTCGGCGTTTCACGCCAGCCATAGCTGGCAACGACGCGCCAGAAAGTCGGCGACAACTGCTCAATCTGCACACGACGGACGTTATGCACATACGGCGCATCTTCAGTACGCAGCGTCAGCAAAATCACGCGCTCATGCAACACCTTGTTGTGCTTGAGGTTGTGCATCAGAGCAAAGGGGATCACATTCAGCGCGCGAGACATGTACACCGCAGTGCCCGGCACGCGTACCGGCGGGGATTTCTCCAGCGAGGCGATCATCGCTTCCAGAGAGTTACCGTGTTCGTGCATACGGCGCAGCAGACGGAAACGTTCGCTCTTCCATGTGGTCATGATGGTGAACATCACCAGGCCCAGCGACAGCGGCAGCCAACCACCGGACAACAGTTTGTCGAGGTTTGCCGAGAACAGCGGAATATCGATACACAGGAACGCGATAAGGATCAGCGCCACGAAGTACTTATTCCAGTGCCAGTTTTTACGCGCCACAGTAGTCGAGAGAATAGAGGTCAGTACCATCGTTCCGGTCACAGCTATCCCGTATGCTGCCGCAAGGTTACTGGAGTGCTCGAAACTGACAATCACGATGACCACCGCGATATAGAGCATCCAGTTGACGAACGGAATATAGATCTGACCGGATTCCATTTCTGACGTATGAATGATGCGCATGGGCGACAGATAGCCCAGACGAACCGCCTGACGCGTCAGCGAAAAGACGCCAGAAATCACCGCCTGTGAGGCAATCACCGTCGCCAGCGCCGCGATGATCAGCAGTGGAATCAGGGCCCATTCCGGCGCAAGCAGGAAGAACGGGTTTTTAATCGCTTCCGGGTGCTTTAACAACAGTGCGCCCTGACCAAAGTAATTGAGTACCAGTGATGGCAGTACCACCGTAAACCACGCCAGGCGAATAGGGAACTTACCAAAATGCCCCATATCGGCATACAGCGCTTCGACGCCAGTAATCGACAGTACCACTGCGCCAAGCGCAATAAAGGAGACGGTTTTATATTCAAGGAAGAAATGCACCGCCCACATTGGGTTCAACGCCTGCAGCACTTCGGGGTTGGCAATAATACTGCGCAGACCAAGTACGGCGAGAATCAAAAACCAGGCCAGCATAATGGGCGCAAACAGCTTCCCTACCATCCCGGTACCGTGCTTCTGAATCATAAACAGCAGCGTAAGAACGATAATCGACAGCGGGACAATCCAGGTATCCAGTTGTGGCGCGATGATCTCCAGACCTTCAATAGCCGACATCACCGAGATGGCCGGGGTGATCACCACCTCGCCATAGAAGAAGCTGCCACCAATTAAGCCCATGATGACCAGCGTAGAGGTCATTCGCGCAGAGGTATTACGCCCCGCCAGTGACATCAGCGTCAGGATCCCCCCTTCACCAGCGTTATCTGCACGCATGACGAAAGTCAGATACTTAATAGAAACAACAAAGATGAGTAGCCAGAAAATCAGCGACAAAAAACCAAAAACGGCATCACGTTCAACGCCAAAACCAAACTGACCGGACAAACATTCACGAAGTGTATAAAGTGGGCTGGTACCAATATCACCGTAGACAACCCCAATGGCTGCGAGGGTTACCGCAGACAATGATTGCTTATTATCAGTGCTCATAGACTAGTCTTTCATATATAAAGAAATGTGTGCGTAGTCCCTTGGCCCACAAAAAGCGCACAGTATGCACGATTCAAAGCAAAATCGTACCCCTAAATGAGCCCAGATTAACCTGGCTCAAAGAAAAATAAACTGCCTCCTGGACAAGTTCAGCCTCTGAGCTGAAACGGCTATACTCGCTGTTAACGCAGTACATTTAATGAAAGGACGCCACTCTATTATGGCTCACCCACATTTATTAGCGGAAAGAATTTCCCGCCTGAGCAATGCGCTGGAAAAAGGTCTCTATGAGCGCAGTCACGCCATTCGGCTTTGCTTGCTGGCCGCCCTGAGCGGTGAAAGTGTTTTCTTGCTAGGCCCTCCGGGGATAGCCAAAAGCTTGATTGCCCGCCGGCTGAAATTTGCCTTTCAGAATGCGCACGCGTTTGAATATCTGATGACGCGTTTCTCCACGCCGGAAGAGGTTTTTGGCCCGCTTTCTATTCAGGCGCTTAAAGATGAAGGTCGTTACGAACGCTTAACCGCGGGTTACCTTCCCGAAGCGGAAATCGTCTTTCTCGATGAGATCTGGAAAGCCGGTCCGGCCATCCTCAATACCCTGCTGACTGCGATTAACGAACGTCATTTCCGTAACGGCGCACACGAAGAAAAAATCCCCATGCGCCTGCTGGTGGCCGCCTCCAACGAACTGCCGGAAGCAGACAGCAGCCTGGAAGCACTGTACGACCGTATGCTGATCCGCCTGTGGCTGGACAAAGTACAGGATAAAGCCAACTTTCGCTCCCTGCTGATCGGCCAACAGGATGAAAGCGAAAACCCGGTCCCCGCCTCGCTACAGGTGAGCGATGAAGAGTATTACCGGTGGCAGAAAGACATTGGCGCCATTACGCTGCCTGATCATGTTTTTGAGCTGATTTTTACACTGCGCCAGCAACTGGATAATCTGCCGAATGCGCCCTACGTTTCAGATCGTCGCTGGAAAAAAGCCATTCGTCTGTTACAGGCCAGCGCCTTCTTCAGCGGGCGCGACGCCGTCGCCCCTATTGATCTCATCCTGCTGAAGGATTGCCTGTGGTATGACGCCCAGAGCCTGAATCTGATGCAGCAACAGCTCGAAATATTGATGACCGGGCACGCCTGGCAACAGCAGACCATGCTGACGCGTCTCGGCGGTATCGTGCAACGACGCATTCAGTTGCAGCAGCAGCAAAGCGATAAAACCGCTTTTACCGTGCTGCGTCAGGGAGGCATGTTCAGCCGCCGTCCACATTACGATTTGCCTGCCGAGGTTACTGCAGCAAACCTGACGCTGCTTCTGCAAAAACCATTGAAATTACACGACATGGAAGTGCTCCACATCACTTTTGATCGCAGTGCGCTGGAGCAATGGCTGGCGAAAGGAGGCGAGATCCGCGGAAAACTCAATGGGATAGGCTTTGCCCAGACGCTGAATATGGAAGTCGATAGCGCCCAGCATCTGGTGGTGCGTGATGTCAGCTTACAGGGCACGCGGCTGGCGCTTCCGGGTTCATCAGAAGAGGCCATGCCAGGCGAGATAAAACAACAACTGGAAGCGTTGGAAAACGACTGGCGTCAGCAGCATACCCGCTTTAGCGAACAGCAAAAGTGCTTGTTTATTCATAGCGACTGGTTAGGTCGTATTGAGGCCAGCCTTCAGGACGTGGGTGAGCAGATCCGTCAGGCGCAACAATGCTGACACTGGATACACTCAATGTCATGTTAGCCGTCAGTGAAGAGGGGATGATCGAAGAGATGATCCTCGCGCTGTTGGCCTCGCCGCAGCTGGCGATTTTTTTTGAAAAATTTCCCCGTCTGAAAGCAGCAATTACAGACGATCTACCGCGCTGGCGTGAAGCGCTACGCAGTCGGCTGAAGGATGCGCGCGTACCGCCGGAGCTAACAGAAGAGGTGATGTGCTATCAGCAAAGCCAGCTCCTCTCCACCCCGCAGTTCATCGTCCAGCTACCGCAAATACTGACACTATTGCACCGACTGCACTCACCGTATGCCGGACAGGCGCAGCAACTGGTGGACAGCAACGCGATATTCACTCCCGCCCTGCACACGCTCTTTTTGCAGCGCTGGCGCTTAAGTCTGGTGGTGCAAGCCACCACGCTAAATCAACAGTTGCTTGAAGAGGAACGTGAGCAGTTGCTCAGTGAAGTTCAGGAGCGAATGACCCTGAGCGGTCAACTGGATCCGGTACTGGCGGAAAACGAAACCGCCGCAGGTCGGCTGTGGGATATGAGCGCAGGCCAGCTCAGACGCGGTGATTATCAGTTGATCGTGAAATATGGTGATTTTCTGAGCGAACAGCCGGAGCTGATGCGACTGGCTGAACAACTGGGACGTTCCAGAGAAGCCAAATCCGTTCCGCGAAAAGATGCGCCGATGGAGACCTTCCGCACGCTGGTGCGTGAGCCCGCAACGGTACCCGAACAGGTTGATGGTATTCAGCAGAGCGACGATATTCTGCGTCTGTTACCGCCGGAACTGGCCACGCTCGGTATCACGGAACTGGAGTATGAGTTCTACCGGCGGCTGGTGGAAAAACAGCTGCTCACTTATCGTCTGCACGGTGAAGCCTGGCGCGAGAAGATAACCGAGCGGCCGGTGATTCATCAGGATTTCGACGAACAACCGCGCGGACCGTTCATTGTGTGTGTAGATACCTCCGGTTCGATGGGCGGCTTTAATGAACAGTGCGCAAAGGCCTTTTGCCTGGCCCTAATGCGTATCGCCCTTGCCGATAACCGGCGCTGCTTCATTATGCTGTTTTCCACGGAAGTGGTGCGCTACGAGCTTTCCGGTCCGCAAGGTATTGAGCAAGCCATCCGCTTTCTGAGCCAACGATTTCGCGGCGGTACGGATATCGCCAGCTGCTTTCGCGCCATTATTGAACGCATGCAGGGACGGGAGTGGTTTGATGCCGATGCGGTGGTGATTTCAGACTTTATCGCCCAGCGCTTGCCTGACGAGGTGGTGAGTAAAGTAGGAGAGTTACAGCGTGTTCATCAGCATCGCTTTCACGCGGTGGCGATGTCAGCACATGGCAAACCCGGCATCATGCGCATTTTCGATCATATCTGGCGCTTTGATACCGGGATGCGAAGCCGCCTGCTCAGACGCTGGCGGCGATAAATAAGATTACAGCAGAGAGGCGACGCTTTCACGAACCTGCGCAGGCCATACGCCGCACTGGACCTGACCAATGTGCGGCAGTTGCAGCAGCAGCATGGTTAAACGCGACTGACCAATACCACCGCCGATAGTCTGTGGCATTTCACCGCGCAGCAGCGCCTGGTGCCATTCCAGACTCAGGCGATCTTCATCACCGGTAAGCCGAAGCTGATGTTTCAACGCGTCGGCATCGACACGAATCCCCATGGAAGAAAGTTCAAACGCATCTTCCAGCACCGGGTTCCAGACAAGGATATCGCCGTTCAGACCGGCATATCCCAGATCGGATGCGGAGCTCCAGTCATCATAATCCGGCGCACGGACGTCATGGCGGTGACCGTCGCTGAGCTTGCCGCCGATCCCCACCAGGAAGACCGCACCTAACTCTTTAGCGATCGCACGTTCACGACCTTTTGCATCAAGACCCGGATAACGGCTCAGTAATTCCTGGCTGTGAACAAAGTGGATCTGCTCTGGCAGGAACGGTGCCAGACCAAATTCTTTGCTTACTGCCGCTTCGGTCGCTTTAATTCCCGCCCAGATAGCCTCTACCGTGCTTTTCAGAGTGGAGAACTGACGCTCACCGTCGCCCATCACACGTTCCCAGTCCCACTGATCGACATAGACCGAGTGGAGCGGAGAGAGGCGATCTTCATCCGGGCGCAGGGCTTTCATGTGCGTGTACAGCCCTTCGCCTGCGCTGAAGTCGTGTTGTCCCAGTGTTTGACGTTTCCATTTTGCCAGTGAATGCACCACTTCGAACTGGGCATCTGGCAGCGCTTTCACTTTTACCTGCACCGCTTTTTCACAGCCAGACAAGTTATCTTGCGTGCCATCCCCTACACGGCTGAGGATCGGTGCCTGGACTTCAATCAGACCCAGACGCTCCTCCAGTTGACGAGAGAAGTGAGATTTCACGAAGCTAATTTGGCGTTGTTTGGCAATGTAAGCGGTTTTCATTTTTTTACTCCTGCGTCCTGTTGCCTATGATTAAGCAACAGAATGGGGGCAATATTCAATAATCAACAAACAAAAAGCCTTATTCGATTTTGATTCGTTAAAATAAGGCGCTAAAATAGAGTGAATCATTAATAGACATAAGAAAAAGCTATGGAAAATTATCAGATCGACAATCTGGACCGCGGCATTCTGGATGCCTTAATGGAAAATGCTCGTACCGCCTATGCCGAACTGGCGAAACAGTTTGGCGTCAGTCCAGGGACTATTCACGTCCGTGTAGAAAAAATGAAGCAGGCGGGGATCATTACCGGCGCTCGTATTGATGTCAGCCCGAAACAACTCGGTTACGACGTCGGTTGTTTTATCGGCATTATTCTCAAAAGCGCCAAAGACTATCCTTCAGCGTTGGCCAGGCTTGAGAGTCTGGATGAAGTCACTGAGGCATACTACACCACCGGCCACTACAGCATCTTTATTAAGGTCATGTGCAGGTCGATCGATGCACTCCAGCACGTACTTATCAACAAGATCCAAACAATTGATGAAATTCAGTCCACCGAGACGCTGATCGTCCTGCAAAACCCGATCATGCGTACCATTAAGCCGTGATCGCCTTTTTTAATCCCACATTTTTCCACAGGTAGATCCCAGCTCACTCACAGCGTACAATAGCCCCTCTTTAAAAGGATGGGCTCGTATGGCTGACATAACTCTTATTAGCGGCAGCACCCTTGGCGGCGCTGAATATGTTGCAGAACACCTGGCTGAAAAGCTGGAAGATGCCGGTTTTTCAACCGAAACACTGCACGGTCCGCTGTTAGACTCCCTGTCTGCGACGGGGATCTGGCTGGTCATCAGCTCCACGCACGGCGCGGGGGACATTCCCGATAACCTTGTTCCTTTATATGAAGATCTTCAGTCGCAAAAACCGGATCTGTCGCAGGTTCGTTTCGGCGCGATCGGTATTGGCAGTCGCGAATATGACACATTCTGTGGTGCAATAGAGAAGATCGAAGCTGAACTGAAGCATTCTGGTGCCAAACAGATTGGCGAAACGCTGAAGATCAACATCCTTGAACACGATATTCCGGAAGATCCAGCAGAAGCCTGGCTGGGATCCTGGATTAATTTACTCAAATAAGTGTAAAGATCGTGCGATTTATTGTGTATAACTCTGGTAAGAACCTTGGATTAACCGGTAGTTATCCAAAGAATAACCGTTGTTCAGTTTTTGAGTTGTGTATAACCCTTCATTCTGATCCCAGCTTATACGGACCAGGATCACCGATCATTCACAGCTAATGATCCTTACCAACGTATTGATCTTAATGCTCGGATCCGGCTTATCCACAGCCAGTGGCGATCCTAATAAGAGATCACAATAGAACAGATCTCTAAATAAAAAGATCTTCTTTTTAATACCCAGGATCCCGGGGTCTTTCTCAAGCCGACAAAGTTGAGTAGAATCCACCGCCCGGGCTTCAATCCATTTTCACACCGCGTTATGCGAGGCAATTACCATGTTTTATCCGGATCCTTTTGACGTCATCATCATTGGCGGGGGTCATGCAGGCACTGAGGCCGCGATGGCCGCAGCGCGTATGGGTCAACAAACCCTGCTTTTGACACACAATATCGACACGTTGGGGCAGATGAGCTGCAACCCGGCGATTGGCGGTATTGGGAAGGGACACCTGGTAAAAGAAGTGGATGCACTCGGCGGGCTGATGGCGAAAGCGATCGACCAAGCGGGAATCCAGTTTAGGATACTAAACGCGAGCAAAGGGCCTGCGGTTCGCGCCACCCGTGCTCAGGCGGATCGTGTGCTGTATCGTCAGGCGGTGCGTACCGCACTGGAGAACCAACCGAACCTGATGATCTTCCAGCAGGCAGTTGAAGATCTGATTGTTGAAAACGATCGTGTCGTTGGCGCCGTGACCCAAATGGGACTGAAATTTCGCGCCAAAGCCGTGGTGCTGACCGTCGGGACATTCCTTGACGGAAAAATTCATATTGGTCTGGATAACTACAGCGGTGGCCGTGCTGGCGATCCGCCGTCGATTCCGCTCTCTCGCCGCCTGCGCGAACTGCCGCTGCGTGTAAGCCGTCTGAAAACCGGTACGCCGCCACGCATCGATGCACGCACGATTAATTTCAGCGTGCTGGCGCAGCAACATGGCGATAACCCAATGCCGGTCTTCTCGTTCATGGGCAATACCGCCCAGCATCCACAGCAGGTGCCGTGCTATATCACGCACACCAATGAGAAAACCCATGATGTGATCCGCAATAACCTCGATCGTAGCCCGATGTATGCTGGCGTGATCGAAGGGATCGGTCCGCGTTATTGCCCATCGATCGAAGACAAAGTCATGCGCTTTGCCGACAGGAACCAGCACCAAATCTTCCTGGAGCCGGAAGGATTAACCTCAAACGAAATTTACCCGAACGGGATCTCCACCAGCCTGCCTTTTGACGTGCAGATGCAGATTGTCCGCTCCATGGAAGGGATGGAGAACGCGAAAATCGTTCGTCCGGGTTATGCCATTGAGTATGACTTCTTCGATCCGCGTGACCTGAAGCCAACGCTCGAGAGCAAATTCATTCAGGGCCTGTTCTTTGCCGGACAAATTAACGGCACCACAGGCTATGAAGAAGCCGCCGCGCAGGGTCTGCTTGCAGGGCTCAACGCCGCGCGTCTGTCCGCAGACAAAGAGGGCTGGGCTCCGGCACGTTCTCAGGCGTATCTCGGCGTACTGGTCGACGACCTGTGCACGCTGGGGACCAAAGAACCGTACCGTATGTTCACCTCGCGCGCCGAATACCGTCTGATGCTGCGTGAAGACAACGCCGATCTGCGTCTGACCGAAATGGGCCGTGAACTGGGTCTGGTAGATGATGTGCGTTGGGCTCGCTTCAACGAAAAGCTGGAGAATATCGAACGTGAACGTCAGCGCCTGAAATCCACCTGGGTGACGCCTGCTGCGGAATCGGCCAACGAAGTGAACGCTCACCTTACTGCACCGCTGTCTCGCGAAGCCAGTGGTGAAGATCTGCTGCGTCGCCCGGAAATGACTTATGCACAGCTCACGACCCTGACCCCGTTTGCTCCCGCACTGGAAGACGTGCAGGCCGCTGAGCAGGTTGAAATCCAGGTGAAATACGAAGGTTATATCGCGCGTCAGCAGGATGAGATCGAAAAACAGCAGCGCAATGAAAACACGCTGCTGCCTGCGACACTGGATTACCGCCAGGTGTCCGGCCTGTCAAACGAAGTGATTGCCAAGCTGAACGATCACAAACCGGTTTCGATCGGTCAGGCATCGCGTATCTCCGGCGTAACGCCTGCAGCGATCTCCATTCTGCTGGTGTGGCTGAAAAAACAGGGTATGCTGCGCCGCAGCGCTTAATGTGTTGGACATTGCCCGGTGGCGCGTTGCTTCCGGGCAAATTATTTAGAACAGGTTATTACCGTGCTCAACAAACTCTCTCGCCTGCTGGCAGACGCTGGCATTTCGCTTACCGATCACCAGAAAAATCAGTTGATTGCGTATGTTGAGATGCTGCACAAATGGAACAAAGCGTACAACCTGACCTCTGTGCGGGATCCCAACGAGATGCTGGTTCGTCACATTCTCGACAGCATTATCGTTGCGCCGCATTTGCAGGGGGAGCGTTTTATTGATGTCGGTACCGGGCCTGGATTACCAGGAATACCGTTGTCCATTGTGCGTCCGCAAGCGCATTTCACCCTGCTCGATAGCCTCGGTAAACGCGTGCGTTTCCTGCGTCAGGTTCAGCATGAGCTGAAACTGGATAACATCACGCCGGTGCAAAGTCGTGTGGAAAAATTTCCCGCTGAACCGCCGTTTGACGGCGTGATCAGTCGGGCGTTCGCCTCTCTCAATGACATGGTGAGCTGGTGTCATCACCTGCCGGGCGAAGAAGGCCGTTTTTATGCCCTGAAAGGCCAGTTGCCGGAAGACGAGATTGCGTCTTTACCCGCAGCGTTTTGCGTTGAATCTGTTGTCAGACTGCAGGTCCCGCATCTGGAAGGTGAACGCCATCTGGTGGTGATTCGACCCAACAAAATTTAATATTTATCAAAAAAAATAGAAAAAATCCGGACTTTTTCTTGTTAAAATACTGAGACATTTTTGCTGATATAAGTCGTTACACTTAACGCCACGTTCACTGTCTATTATCAACAGAGCAACGTGGCGTTTTTGGCTAAAGATAAAATTAGTCAACACTGAAAATATCAGGCTGCTAAAAATCCAGACATAGAATCACTCTCTGGTGTTGAATTTTTATTAAAAATGTCAATGGTTGGTTTTTGAGATGTAATCAGTCGTTTTTAAAAGAGTGAGTGATTTTAGGCTTAAATATCAGAAAGTTGAAAAGGCATCATTTGCCAAGTAAATAAATACCGTCGGGGCGAATATGCTTAATATGTGATCTGAAGCACGCTTTAACACCAGTGTTTACGCGCCATTTGCAGTTTTGCATGATCGTTCACAGTTTGGCTAAAAGTCATAAATGTGGGCCAGGGAAAAATATTTAAACATTTATTCACCTTTTAGCTACTTATTGTTTGAAATCACGAGGGCGCACCGTATAATTTGACCGCTTTTTGATGCTTGACTCCAGGCCTTAAAGAACGTTTTATACGACACGCGGCATACCTCGAAGGGAGCAGGAGTAAAAACGTGATGTCTGTGTCGCTCTTGAGTCGAAACGTTGCTCGTAAGCTTCTGTTCATTCAGTTTCTGGCGGTAGTAGCAAGTGGATTGCTGTTCAGCCTCAAAGACCTCTTCTGGGGCACTTCCGCAATATGCGGAGGTATGGCAGTCTTTCTGCCTAACGTGTTGTTTATGATATTTGCCTGGCGTCACCAGGCGCATACACCTGCTAAAGGCCGAGTGGCCTGGACGTTCGCCTTCGGCGAAGCCTTCAAGGTGTTAGCTATGCTGATATTGCTGGTGGTGGCGCTGGCGGTTTTCAAGGCGGTATTTTTGCCGCTGATCGTTACGTGGGTTTTGGTGCTGGTGGTTCAGATACTGGCGCCGGCTGTAATTAACAACAAAGGGTAAAAGGCATCATGGCTTCAGAAAATATGACGCCGCAGGATTACATAGGACACCATCTGAACAACCTTCAGCTGGACCTGCGTACATTCTCGCTGGTGGATCCGCATAACCCCCCAGCCACCTTCTGGACGCTCAATATTGACTCCATGTTTTTCTCGGTGGTGCTGGGTCTGTTGTTCCTGCTTATGTTCCGCAGCGTAGCCAAAAAGGCGACCAGCGGCGTACCAGGCAAGTTTCAGACCGCGATTGAGCTGATAATCGGCTTTGTGCATGGTAGCGTGAAAGACATGTACCATGGCAAAAGCAAGCTGATTGCACCGCTGGCCCTGACGATCTTCGTCTGGGTATTCCTGATGAACCTGATGGATTTACTGCCAATCGACTTGCTGCCATACATCGGCGAGCATATCTTCGGTCTGCCTGCACTGCGTGTGGTTCCGTCTGCTGACGTGAACATTACCCTGTCCATGGCGCTCGGCGTATTTATCCTCATTCTGTTCTACAGCATCAAAATGAAAGGCATCGGTGGCTTCACGAAAGAGTTGACGCTGCAGCCGTTCAATCACTGGGCGTTCATCCCTGTCAACTTAATCCTTGAAGGGGTAAGTCTGCTGTCAAAACCGGTTTCTCTCGGTCTGCGACTGTTCGGCAACATGTATGCCGGTGAGCTGATTTTCATTCTGATTGCTGGTCTGTTGCCGTGGTGGTCACAGTGGATCCTGAATGTGCCGTGGGCCATTTTCCACATCCTGATTATTACGCTGCAAGCCTTCATCTTCATGGTTCTGACGATCGTCTATCTGTCGATGGCGTCTGAAGAGCATTAATTTACCAACACTACTACGTTTTAACTGAAACAAACTGGAGACTGTCATGGAAAACCTGAATATGGATCTGCTGTACATGGCTGCCGCTGTGATGATGGGTCTGGCGGCAATCGGTGCTGCGATCGGTATCGGCATCCTCGGGGGTAAATTCCTGGAAGGCGCAGCGCGTCAACCTGATCTGATTCCTCTGCTGCGTACTCAGTTCTTTATCGTTATGGGTCTGGTGGATGCTATCCCGATGATCGCTGTAGGTCTGGGTCTGTACGTGATGTTCGCTGTCGCGTAGTAAGCGTTGCTTGAATTAAGAGCAATATCAGAACGTTAACTAGATAGAGGCATTGTGCTGTGAATCTTAACGCAACAATCCTCGGCCAGGCCATCGCGTTTGTCCTGTTTGTTCTGTTCTGCATGAAGTATGTATGGCCGCCGTTAATGGCTGCCATCGAGAAGCGTCAAAAAGAAATTGCTGACGGTCTTGCTTCTGCTGAACGCGCACACAAGGATCTTGACCTTGCAAAGGCCAGCGCGACCGACCAGCTGAAAAAAGCGAAGGCGGAAGCTCAGGTAATCATCGAGCAGGCGAACAAACGTCGCGCTCAGATCCTGGACGAAGCCAAAACGGAAGCAGAGCAGGAACGTACTAAAATCGTGGCCCAGGCGCAGGCGGAAATTGATGCCGAGCGTAAACGTGCACGTGAAGAGCTGCGTAAGCAAGTTGCTATCCTGGCTGTTGCTGGCGCCGAGAAGATCATCGAACGTTCCGTGGATGAAGCTGCTAACAGCGACATCGTGGATAAACTTGTCGCTGAACTGTAAGGAGGGAGGGGCTGATGTCTGAATTTATTACGGTAGCTCGCCCCTACGCCAAAGCAGCTTTTGACTTTGCCGTCGAACACCAATGTGTAGAGCGCTGGCAGGACATGCTGGCGTTTGCCGCTGAGGTGACTAAGAACGAACAAATGGCAGAGCTTCTCTCTGGTGCACTGGCGCCGGAAACGCTCGCTAAGTCGTTTATCGCAGTTTGCGGTGAGCAACTGGACGAAAACGGTCAGAACCTGATTAAGGTGATGGCTGAGAATAACCGTCTGAACGCGCTCCCGGATGTTCTTGAGCAGTTTATTCACCTGCGTGCCGCGAGTGAGTCTATCTCTGAGGTAGAAGTCACGTCCGCGAACGAATTGAGTGAAGAACAGCTTACGAAGATTAGCGCTGCGATGGAAAAACGTCTGTCACGCAAAGTTAAGCTGAATTGCAAAATCGATAAGTCTGTAATGGCGGGCGTAATCATCCGTGCGGGTGATATGGTCATTGATGGCAGCGTACGCGGCCGTCTTGAACGCCTTGCAGACGTCTTGCAGTCTTAAGGGGACTGGAGCATGCAACTGAATTCCACCGAAATCAGCGAACTGATCAAGCAGCGCATTGCTCAGTTCAATGTTGTGAGTGAAGCTCACAACGAAGGTACTATTGTTTCTGTAAGTGACGGTGTTATCCGCATTCACGGCCTGGCCGATTGTATGCAGGGTGAGATGATTTCCCTGCCGGGTAACCGTTACGCTATCGCACTGAACCTGGAGCGCGACTCCGTGGGTGCAGTGGTGATGGGCCCATACGCTGACCTCGCCGAAGGCATGAAGGTTAAGTGTACGGGTCGTATTCTGGAAGTTCCGGTTGGCCGTGGCCTGCTGGGTCGTGTGGTGAACACTCTGGGTTCCCCGATTGACGGTAAAGGTCCGGTTGATAACGATGGCTTCTCGCCAATCGAAGTTATCGCACCGGGCGTAATCGAACGTCAGTCCGTCGATCAGCCGGTGCAGACCGGTTATAAATCCGTTGATGCCATGATCCCAATCGGTCGTGGTCAGCGTGAATTGATCATCGGTGACCGTCAGACCGGTAAAACCGCGATGGCAATCGATGCCATCATCAACCAGCGTGACTCCGGCATCAAATGTGTGTACGTGGCAATTGGCCAGAAAGCGTCCACCATTTCTAACGTGGTTCGTAAACTGGAAGAACACGGCGCACTTGCTAACACCATCGTTGTGGTGGCGACCGCGTCTGAATCTGCTGCATTGCAGTACCTGGCACCGTATGCTGGTTGCGCAATGGGCGAATACTTCCGTGACCGCGGTGAAGATGCACTGATCGTTTATGATGACCTGTCTAAACAGGCTGTTGCTTACCGTCAGGTTTCCCTGCTACTCCGTCGTCCACCAGGACGTGAAGCATTCCCGGGTGACGTATTCTACCTCCACTCCCGTCTGCTGGAGCGCGCATCCCGCGTTAACGCGGAATACGTTGAGAAATTCACCAATGGTGAAGTGAAAGGTAAAACCGGCTCCCTGACCGCTCTGCCGATTATCGAAACCCAGGCGGGTGACGTTTCTGCGTTCGTTCCGACCAACGTAATTTCTATTACCGATGGTCAGATCTTCCTGGAAACCAACCTGTTCAACTCCGGTATTCGTCCGGCAGTTAACCCGGGTATCTCCGTATCTCGTGTAGGTGGTGCAGCGCAGACCAAGATCATCAAGAAACTGTCCGGTGGTATTCGTACCGCGCTGGCACAGTATCGTGAACTGGCAGCGTTTTCTCAGTTCGCTTCCGACCTGGATGAGGCTACTCGTAAGCAGCTGAGTCACGGTCAGAAAGTAACTGAACTGCTGAAGCAGAAACAGTATGCCCCAATGTCTGTTGCACAACAGGGTGTGGTGCTGTTTGCGGCTGAACGCGGTTACCTCGAAGATGTGGAACTGGCGAAAATCGGTAGCTTCGAAGCCGCTCTGCTGGCTTACGTCGACCGTGATCACGCTCCGCTGATGCAAGAGATTAACCAGTCCGGTGGCTATAACGACGAAATCGAAGGCAAGCTGAAAGCTATCCTCGATTCCTTCAAAGCAACCCAGTCCTGGTAACGTCTGGCGGCTTGTCTTAGGACAGGCCGCAAGGCATTGAGGAGAAGCTCATGGCCGGCGCAAAAGAGATACGTAGTAAGATCGCAAGCGTCCAGAACACGCAGAAGATCACTAAAGCGATGGAGATGGTCGCCGCTTCCAAAATGCGTAAATCGCAGGATCGCATGGCGGCCAGCCGTCCTTATGCAGAGACCATGCGCAAAGTGATTGGTCACCTTGCGAATGGTAATCTGGAATATAAGCACCCATACCTGGAAGAACGCGACGTTAAACGCGTGGGCTACCTGGTGGTGTCGACTGACCGTGGTCTGTGCGGTGGCTTGAACATTAACCTGTTCAAAAAGCTGCTGGCGGATATGAAAACATGGTCCGATAAAGGCGTTCAGTGCGACATCGCAATGATCGGCTCTAAGGGCGTGTCTTTCTTTAATTCCGTTGGTGGTAACGTGGTTGCTCAGGTAACCGGTATGGGGGATAACCCTTCCCTGTCCGAACTGATCGGTCCGGTTAAAGTGATGCTGCAGGCCTACGATGAAGGTCGTCTGGACAGACTGTACGTTGTCAGCAACAAATTTATCAACACCATGTCTCAGGTTCCGACTCTCACTCAACTGCTGCCATTACCGGCATCAGAAGATGAAGAGTTAAAACAAAAAGCCTGGGATTACCTGTATGAACCCGATCCGAAACCGCTGCTGGATACCCTGCTGCGTCGTTACGTTGAATCTCAGGTTTATCAGGGCGTGGTAGAAAACCTGGCCAGCGAGCAGGCCGCACGTATGGTGGCGATGAAAGCCGCGACCGACAATGGCGGCAGCCTGATTAAAGAGCTGCAGTTGGTGTACAACAAAGCTCGTCAGGCCAGCATTACTCAGGAACTCACCGAAATTGTCGGTGGTGCATCCGCGGTATAACCAGGTTAATTCGTAGAGGATTCAAGATGGCTACTGGAAAAATTGTCCAGGTAATCGGCGCCGTGGTTGACGTCGAATTCCCTCAGGATGCCGTACCGCGCGTGTACGATGCTCTTGAGGTTATGAATGGTAAAGAGAGTCTGGTGCTGGAAGTTCAGCAGCAGCTCGGCGGCGGTATCGTACGTACCATCGCGATGGGTTCTTCCGACGGTCTGCGTCGTGGTCTGGAAGTAAAAGACCTCGAACACCCGATCGAAGTCCCGGTAGGTAAAGCAACTCTGGGTCGTATCATGAACGTCCTGGGTCACCCGATCGACATGAAAGGCGATATCGGTGAAGAAGAGCGTTGGGCTATCCACCGCGCAGCGCCATCCTATGAAGAGCTGTCCAGCTCTCAGGAACTGCTGGAAACCGGTATCAAAGTTATCGACCTGATGTGTCCGTTTGCGAAGGGCGGTAAAGTCGGTCTGTTCGGTGGTGCGGGTGTAGGTAAAACCGTAAACATGATGGAACTCATCCGTAACATCGCGATCGAGCACTCCGGTTACTCCGTGTTTGCGGGCGTAGGTGAACGTACTCGTGAGGGTAACGACTTCTACCACGAAATGACCGATTCCAACGTTCTGGATAAAGTATCCCTGGTATATGGCCAGATGAACGAGCCGCCGGGAAACCGTCTGCGCGTTGCGCTGACCGGTCTGACCATGGCAGAGAAATTCCGTGACGAAGGTCGTGACGTACTGCTGTTCGTCGATAACATCTATCGTTACACCCTGGCCGGTACGGAAGTATCCGCACTGCTGGGCCGTATGCCATCAGCGGTAGGCTACCAGCCAACCCTGGCGGAAGAGATGGGTGTTCTGCAGGAACGTATCACTTCTACCAAAACCGGTTCTATTACCTCCGTTCAGGCGGTATACGTACCTGCGGATGACTTGACTGACCCGTCACCAGCCACCACCTTTGCTCACTTAGATGCAACTGTGGTACTGAGCCGTCAGATCGCGTCTCTGGGTATCTACCCGGCCGTTGACCCGCTGGATTCCACCAGCCGTCAGCTGGATCCACTGGTGGTTGGTCAGGAACACTACGACACCGCGCGTGGCGTACAGTCCCTGCTGCAACGTTACCAGGAACTGAAAGACATCATCGCCATCCTGGGTATGGATGAACTGTCTGAAGAAGACAAACTGGTGGTAGCTCGTGCACGTAAGATCCAGCGCTTCCTGTCCCAGCCGTTCTTCGTTGCGGAAGTCTTCACCGGTTCTCCGGGGAAATACGTTTCCCTGAAAGACACCATCCGTGGCTTTAAAGGCATCATGGAAGGCGAGTATGACCACCTGCCAGAGCAGGCGTTCTACATGGTTGGTTCTATCGACGAAGCCGTAGAAAAAGCCAAAAAACTTTAACGCCTTAATCGGAGGGTGATATGGCAATGACTTACCACCTGGACGTCGTCAGCGCAGAGCAACAAATGTTCTCTGGTCTGGTCGAGAAAATCCAGGTAACGGGTAGTGAAGGTGAACTGGGCATTTTCCCAGGGCACGCTCCGCTGCTCACCGCCATTAAGCCTGGTATGATCCGCATCGTTAAACAGTTCGGTCATGAAGAGTTTATCTACCTGTCTGGCGGCATTCTCGAAGTGCAACCTGGCAGCGTGACCGTACTGGCTGATACCGCGATTCGCGGGCAGGATCTCGATGAAGCGAGAGCCCTGGAAGCGAAACGTAAGGCTGAAGAGCACATTAAGAGCTCTCATGGTGACGTGGATTACGCTCAGGCATCTGCGGAACTGGCCAAAGCGATCGCGAAACTGCGCGTTATCGAGTTGACCAAAAAAGCGATGTAACACCGGGTTGAAAAATAAAAACCAGTCTGATTTCAGGCTGGTTTTTTTTTGCCTGTCATTATTGTGCTTTTATGTCATCTTTCTTTATGGGCCAAAAAAAGAGCAAAAACATTAGCCTGGCGCGTTATTCACGATATCAGGTGACTTTTCAGAAGACAAAAGCCGTAGAAATGGACGAAAATGTCTCTATCTCCGTTGGGGAAAACTCGTGATTGTGCGTTTTATCCTCTTCCCATTTTACGATGAAAAAAATGTAGTATTTTCAAAGTGAAACGGTATAAATTCGTTCTCAAATTACAGTCAGGACGCGTATGTTGAATAAAGCGATGAGCGTAGTGATCCTTGCCGCAGGCAAAGGCACTCGTATGTATTCCGATCTTCCAAAAGTGCTTCATACCCTTGCCGGGAAATCGATGGTTCAGCATGTCATTGATGTTGCTAATGAATTAGGTTCATCACAGGTACATCTGGTTTACGGCCACGGTGGCGATCTGCTTAAAAAAAGCCTGAAAGAAGACAACCTGAACTGGGTGTTGCAGGCGGAGCAGTTGGGTACCGGCCACGCTATGCAGCAGGCAGCGCCTTTCTTTGGCGATGATGAAGATATTTTAATGCTCTACGGCGACGTCCCGCTGATCTCGATTGAAACCCTACAGCGTCTGCGCGATGCCAAACCCCAGGGGGGGATTGGTCTGCTCACGGTTAAGCTGGACGATCCGAGCGGCTATGGTCGTATCACGCGTGAAAATGGCAAAGTGACAGGTATCGTTGAGCATAAAGATGCCAGCGACGAACAGCGTCAGATTCAGGAAATCAATACCGGGATACTGATTGCAAATGGCGCTGACATGAAGCGCTGGCTGTCTAAACTGACCAATAACAATGCGCAGGGTGAATACTACATCACCGATATCATTGCGCTGGCTTATCAGGAAGGTCGTGAAATCGCGGCAGTTCATCCCGATCGCCTGAGTGAAGTCGAAGGCGTAAACAACCGCCTGCAACTTTCCCGTCTGGAACGTGTTTACCAGTCCGAGCAAGCGGAAAAACTGCTGCTGGCGGGCGTGATGCTGCGCGATCCGGCGCGATTTGATCTGCGCGGTACGCTCGTTCACGGGCGGGATGTTGAAATTGATACTAACGTTATCATCGAAGGTCGCGTCACGCTTGGTCATCGCGTGAAGATTGGGGCGGGTTGCGTCATTAAGAACAGCGTCATTGGCGATGATTGTGAAATCAGCCCGTACAGCGTGGTGGAAGATGCCCATCTGGACGTTGCCTGCACGATTGGACCGTTCGCTCGTTTGCGTCCTGGTGCGGAACTGATGGAAGGCGCTCACGTGGGCAACTTCGTTGAGATGAAGAAAGCGCGTCTCGGTAAAGGCTCTAAAGCCGGTCATCTGACCTATCTGGGCGATGCGGAAATTGGTGACAACGTGAACATTGGCGCAGGCACGATCACCTGCAATTACGATGGTGCGAACAAGTTTAAAACCATCATTGGCGACGATGTTTTTGTCGGATCCGATACCCAACTGGTGGCGCCGGTCTCCGTAGGAAATGGCGCCACCATTGCGGCGGGGACCACCGTCACCCGCGACGTTGCTGATAATGAACTGGTCATCAGCCGTGTGCCACAAGTACATAAGCCGGGATGGAAACGTCCGGTGAAGAAAAAGTAACAATAAGGCGGGTGGCGCTACGCTTACCCGCCCTACGATTGAGTAGGCCTGATAAGGCGTAGCCGTCATCAGGCAAACCCGGGAGAGGAGGTAAACATATACCTCCCGCCCAAAAGCAGTACCTATAAAAATAACCCCACTCTCTACAAGGCTCGGGGCGCCCGAAAAAACGGGCATACAGGTCGAAAGACAACGACAGGCATAATGCCTTGATTCGGAATAAAAAACTATGTGTGGAATTGTTGGCGCTATCGCGCAACGTGATGTAGCTGAAATCCTTCTCGAAGGTTTACGTCGTCTGGAATATCGTGGTTACGACTCTGCTGGTCTGGCCGTGGTGGACGCAGAAGGTCATATGACCCGTCTGCGTCGTCTGGGTAAAGTACAGATGCTGTCTCAGGCTGCGGAAGAACATCCGCTGCACGGCGGCACCGGTATTGCTCACACTCGTTGGGCTACGCATGGCGAACCTTCGGAAGCAAACGCGCATCCGCATGTTTCTGAGCACATTGTGGTGGTGCATAACGGCATCATCGAAAACCATGAACCGCTGCGTGAAGAACTGAAAGCACGCGGCTATACCTTCGTTTCAGAAACAGACACCGAAGTGATTGCTCACTTAGTACACTGGGAACTGGAACAGGGCGGTACGCTGCGTGATGCTGTGCTGCGCACCATCCCGCAACTGCGCGGCGCGTACGGTACGGTGATCATGGATACTCGTCATCCGGATACGCTGCTGGCTGCGCGTTCGGGTAGTCCGCTGGTTATCGGTCTGGGGATGGGCGAGAACTTTATCGCGTCCGATCAGCTGGCACTGTTGCCGGTGACCCGTCGCTTTATCTTCCTGGAAGAAGGCGATATTGCGGAAGTGACCCGTCGTTCTGTCGCGATTTTTGATAAAAATGGCGTGGACGTGAAGCGTCAGGATATTGAATCAAATCTGCAATATGACGCAGGTGATAAAGGCATCTATCGCCACTATATGCAGAAAGAGATCTACGAACAGCCGAACGCGATTAAAAACACCCTGACCGGGCGCATCAGCCATGGTGAAGTGGATTTAAGCGAACTCGGCCCGAAAGCCAACGAGCTGTTGTCTCAGGTTGAGCATATCCAGATCATCGCGTGTGGGACGTCTTACAACTCCGGGATGGTTTCTCGCTACTGGTTTGAATCTCTGGCCGGTATTCCTTGCGATGTCGAAATCGCCTCTGAATTCCGCTACCGCAAATCCGCAGTACGCCGTAACAGCCTGATGATCACTCTGTCTCAGTCTGGCGAAACGGCAGACACGCTGGCTGGTCTGCGTTTGTCGAAAGAGCTGGGTTACTTGGGATCCCTCGCCATCTGTAACGTTCCGGGTTCTTCCCTGGTGCGTGAATCGGATCTGGCGATGATGACCAATGCTGGCACGGAAATCGGCGTAGCGTCGACGAAAGCGTTTACCACGCAGTTGACCGTTCTGCTGATGCTGGTGGCAAAACTGGCGCGCCTGAAAGGTCTGGATGCGTCCATTGAACATGACATCGTTCATGGTCTGCAGGCGCTGCCGAGCCGTATCGAGCAAATGCTTTCTCAGGACAAGCGCATTGAAGCGTTGGCTGAAGATTTCTCTGACAAACACCACGCCCTGTTCCTGGGCCGTGGCGATCAGTATCCGATCGCTCTCGAAGGCGCGCTGAAGCTCAAAGAGATCTCCTACATTCACGCAGAAGCTTATGCAGCAGGTGAGCTGAAACACGGCCCGCTGGCGCTGATTGATGCCGATATGCCGGTTATCGTTGTTGCACCGAACAACGAACTGCTGGAAAAACTGAAGTCCAACATCGAAGAAGTGCGCGCCCGTGGCGGCCAACTGTATGTCTTCGCCGATCAGGATGCCGGTTTTACCAGCAGCGACAATATGCACATCATTGAGATGCCGCATGTGGAAGAGGTCATTGCGCCGATTTTCTACACCGTACCTTTACAGCTGCTGGCCTATCACGTGGCGCTGATTAAAGGCACCGACGTAGATCAGCCGCGTAACCTGGCTAAATCGGTTACCGTCGAGTAAAACGTTCATGCCCTGCGAAAGCGGGGCTTTTTTTTCACTCCTGCTCTGTTTTTAATCAATTCTCCCGCTGTTTTAATGTGACAAATCGTCATCTTCAGCTACTTTTTTCAGTGTCACAAAAAGAAAATTTTCCTGAAAAGCTATTGTCATATAGTCAGTTAACTTAATGATAATAATGGAAAAAATAACGCGTATTTAACGTAAATTTCCATTGTCATAAAACTGTCATATTTCGTACATTTAACTGTCACCTGTTTGTCCTATTTTGCTCATCGTAGCCACTTAACAATGATTTACGAAAATCTTGCAGGAGACATTATGAAAGTTATGCGTACCACTGTCGCAACTGTTGTCGCCGCGACCTTATCTATGAGCGCTTTCTCTGCGTTAGCAGCAAGTCTGACAGGTGCAGGTGCAACTTTTCCTGCGCCGGTGTATGCCAAATGGGCTGATACTTATCAGAAAGAGACCGGTAGTAAAGTCAACTACCAGGGTATCGGCTCCTCCGGTGGTGTTAAACAAATTACTGCAAATACCGTTGATTTCGGTGCCTCTGATGCGCCGTTGTCTGACGAAAAACTTAATCAGGAAGGCCTGTTCCAGTTCCCGACCGTCATTGGCGGCGTGGTGCTGGCGGTGAACATCCCGGGTCTGAAATCTGGCGAACTGGTGCTGGATGGTAAAACACTGGGTGACATCTATCTGGGTAAAATCAAGAAGTGGGATGATGAAGCTATCACCAAACTGAACCCAGGCGTGAAACTGCCTTCTCAGAACATCGCCGTCGTGCGTCGTGCTGATGGTTCCGGTACCTCCTTCGTCTTCACCAGTTATCTGGCAAAAGTAAACGAAGAGTGGAAAACCAAAGTGGGCGCAGGCTCTACCGTTAACTGGCCGACCGGCCTGGGCGGTAAAGGAAACGACGGTATCGCCGCGTTCGTACAGCGTCTGCCGGGCTCCATCGGCTACGTTGAATACGCTTACGCTAAGCAGAACAACCTGGCGTACACCAGGCTGATTTCTGCTGATGGTAAACCGGTCAGTCCGACCGAAGAGAATTTCGCTAACGCCGCAAAAGGTGCTGACTGGAGCAAATCCTTCGCACAGGATCTGACGAACCAGAAAGGTGATGATGCGTGGCCCATTACGTCCACAACTTTCATCCTGGTTCATAAAGAGCAGAAGAAACCTGAGCAGGGTGCTGAAGTGCTGAAATTCTTCGACTGGGCATACAAAAATGGTGGCAAACAGGCTAATGACCTGGATTACGCCAGCCTGCCGGACAGCGTGGTTGAGCAGATCCGTGCAGCATGGAAGACTAATGTGAAGGATAGCAGCGGTAAAGCGCTGTACTAACAGAATATCTTTGACGAATTGGCGGATGGCGCTACGCTTATCCGCCCTACAGTTATGAATGTAGGCCCGCTTTGTAGGCCGGATAAGCGTAGCGCCATCCGGCTGGGGCAACTTCGTAAACGCGTTTAATGGAAAGAGTGATTTATGGCTGCAACCAAGCCTGCTTTTAACCCACCGGGTAAAAAGGGCGACAAAATCTTCAGCGCGCTGGTAAAACTGGCTGCGCTGATTGTGCTATTGATGTTGGGTGGCATTATTGTCTCTCTGATCATCTCCTCCTGGCCCAGCATTGAGAAATTTGGTTTTTCATTTCTGTGGACCAAAGACTGGGACGCGCCAAACGACATCTACGGAGCGCTGGTACCGATCTACGGTACGCTGGTCACCTCTTTTATCGCACTGCTGATCGCTGTTCCGGTGAGCTTCGGCATTGCCCTGTTTCTGACTGAACTCGCGCCTGGCTGGCTGCGTCGCCCGCTGGGTATCGCGATTGAACTGCTGGCGGCGATCCCGAGTATCGTATATGGCATGTGGGGCCTGTTTATCTTTGCTCCGCTGTTTGCCACTTATTTCCAGGAGCCGGTCGGAAATATTCTTTCCAATATTCCGTTTGTCGGCGCGCTGTTCTCCGGCCCGGCGTTTGGTATCGGTATTCTGGCAGCAGGGGTAATCCTTGCCATTATGATCATCCCTTACATTGCAGCGGTAATGCGTGATGTGTTTGAACAGACGCCGGTGATGATGAAAGAGTCTGCCTACGGTATCGGCTGCACCACCTGGGAGGTTATCTGGCGCATCGTGCTACCGTTCACCAAAAATGGGGTGATCGGCGGCATTATGCTGGGTCTGGGGCGTGCATTGGGTGAAACGATGGCGGTTACCTTTATCATCGGTAACACCTACCAGCTCGACAGCGCGTCGCTGTATATGCCTGGCAACAGCATCACCTCGGCGCTGGCAAATGAATTTGCCGAAGCGGAATCCGGTCTGCACGTTGCGGCGTTGATGGAGCTGGGTCTGATTCTGTTTGTGATTACCTTCATCGTGCTGGCAGCGTCTAAGTTTATGATTTTGCGCCTTGCGAAGAATGAGGGGGCACGCTAATGGCTACGCTTGAAATGCAAACTACCGCAGAGCTGGCGGAATCCCGCCGCAAAATGCAGGCGCGTCGCCGGATGAAAAACCGCATTGCGCTCACGCTCTCAATGGCAACGATGGCATTTGGCCTTTTCTGGCTCATCTGGATCCTGATGTCCACGATTACCCGCGGTATTGACGGGATGTCGCTGGCGCTGTTCACCGAAATGACGCCGCCGCCGAATACGGCGGGTGGCGGTCTGGCGAATGCCCTGGCGGGCAGTGGTCTGTTGATCCTCTGGGCGACGGTGTTTGGTACGCCATTGGGCATCATGGCCGGGATTTATCTGGCGGAATATGGTCGCAAATCCTGGCTGGCGGAAGTGATTCGTTTCATCAATGACATTCTGCTTTCCGCCCCGTCTATTGTGGTTGGTCTGTTCGTGTACACCATCGTGGTGGCGCAGATGGAGCACTTCTCCGGTTGGGCGGGGGTGATCGCGCTGGCGCTGCTTCAGGTGCCAATCGTTATTAGAACCACCGAGAACATGTTGAAACTGGTGCCGGACAGCCTGCGTGAAGCGGCTTATGCGCTGGGAACGCCGAAGTGGAAAATGATCTCCGCGATTACATTGAAAGCGTCTGTTTCCGGGATCATGACCGGTATCCTGCTGGCGATTGCGCGTATCGCGGGTGAAACCGCCCCGCTGCTGTTTACTGCGCTCTCCAACCAGTTCTGGAGTACCGACATGATGCAGCCGATCGCCAACCTGCCGGTCACCATCTTTAAATTTGCGATGAGCCCGTTTGCTGAATGGCAGCAGCTGGCGTGGGCCGGGGTGCTGATCATCACGCTGTGCGTACTGCTGCTGAACATTCTGGCGCGCGTTATTTTCGCCAAGAGTAAACACGGTTAATTATTTGCGGCGTGGCCGATGCGACGTCGAATGAGGAAGAGATTGAAATGAGTATGGTTGATACTGCTCCGGGTAAGATTCAGGTTCGTGATTTGAACTTCTACTACGGCAAATTCCATGCCCTGAAGAACATTAACCTGGATATCGCTAAGAACCAGGTGACAGCGTTTATCGGACCCTCAGGCTGCGGTAAATCGACGCTGTTGCGTACGTTCAACAAGATGTTTGAACTGTACCCGGAACAGCGTGCGGAAGGTGAAATTCTGCTGGATGGTGACAATATCCTTACCAACACCCAGGATATCGCTCTGCTGCGCGCCAAAGTGGGGATGGTTTTCCAGAAGCCGACACCTTTTCCGATGTCTATCTACGACAATATCGCCTTTGGCGTGCGTCTGTTTGAAAAGTTGTCCCGTACGGATATGGACGAGCGCGTGCAGTGGGCGTTGACCAAGGCCGCATTGTGGAACGAAACCAAAGATAAATTGCACCAGAGTGGGTACTCTCTCTCCGGTGGTCAGCAGCAGCGTTTGTGCATCGCGCGGGGTATCGCTATTCGCCCGGAAGTCTTGCTGCTGGATGAGCCATGCTCAGCGCTGGATCCGATCTCAACAGGTCGTATCGAAGAGCTGATCACTGAGCTGAAACAGGATTACACCGTGGTGATTGTGACCCACAATATGCAGCAGGCTGCGCGTTGTTCCGATCATACGGCGTTTATGTACCTGGGCGAGTTGATTGAGTTCAGTAACACGGATGACCTGTTCACCAAGCCCGCGAAGAAACAAACCGAAGATTACATTACTGGCCGCTACGGTTGATATCCCCGGGCATCTGGAGAAATGATGGACAATTTAAACCTTAATAAACACATTTCCGGTCAGTTCAACGCCGAACTGGAAAGTATCCGCACTCAGGTAATGACGATGGGCGGCATGGTTGAGCAGCAGCTTTCTGATGCTATCACCGCGATGCACAATCAGGACAGCGAGCTGGCGAAACGCGTTGTTGATGGCGATAAGCACGTCAACATGATGGAAGTGGCGATCGATGAAGCCTGTGTTCGCATCATCGCCAAGCGCCAGCCTACGGCGAGCGACCTGCGTCTGGTGATGGCGATCATCAAAACCATCGCCGAGCTGGAGCGTATTGGTGACGTAGCGGATAAAATTTGTCGTACTGCACTGGAGAAATTCTCTCAGCAGCATCAGCCGCTGTTGGTGAGCCTGGAGTCACTGGGGCGTCATACCGTACAGATGCTGCACGACGTGCTGGATGCGTTTGCGCGTATGGATCTGGACGAAGCGGTTCGTATCTACCGTGAAGACAAGAAAGTTGACCAGGAATACGAAGGGATCGTGCGCCAACTGATGACCTACATGATGGAAGATTCGCGGACTATTCCCAGCGTGCTGACCGCGTTGTTCTGCGCGCGTTCTATCGAGCGTATTGGCGACCGCTGCCAGAATATCTGCGAGTACATCTTCTATTTCGTGAAGGGCCAGGATTTCCGCCACGTGGGTGGCGATGAACTGGATAAGCTGCTGGCGGGTAAAGATCCAAAAGAGTGATTTTTTGGCGGGTGGCGCTTCGCTTACCCGCCCTACAAAACCATGGATCCTGAAGGCCGGATAAGCGCGAGCGCCATCCGGCTTTTTTATTATCGCGTAATATTCCATCCGCGCGCCTTCCACAACGCCGGCAGTTGCGCCAGATCGGTAAAGGTCGTTACTTTGGGATGATCGATCGGCTTGTTGTGCGGATCGGCGCAGAAGTAGAACACTTCCATTCCTGCATCAATTCCCGACTGTGCACCAGCAGAAGAGTCATCTACCAGAATGCAGTTCTGCGCGTTGACGTTCATGGCTTTTGCCGCGTGGAACATCAGCGCCGGATCGGGCTTCCAGCGTTGAATATCGTAACCGCTGTACAGTTTGTCCGGGAAATGATGCAGCATGCCCAGTTTACCCAGCGAGTGCTGCATTTTACTGACCGGACCGTTTGAGACCACGCACATCGGCACCGTCATGCTGTCCAGCAGCGTATTTGCGCCAGGGATTACTTCCAGCTCTGAGTCGAACAGGCGTGCGACCTCGGCGCGGTAGACGGGTTCTAAGTCGGCTTTGGCCAACGTCACCCCATGCTCCTCATTAATGATATCAATGATTTCGTAGAGTTTTACGCCCTTAAAGCGTTTAAAAGTTTCTTCGAGATCGAGGGTGATACCGAATTCCTGGAACATTGCGACATACGCACGGGAACAGATCACTTCACTGTCGACCAGCGTACCGTCACAGTCGAAAAATACCGCTTCAATTCCGGACATGCCTTTCCCTTTTCATTAGTTTAACGTTTACGTACTGCCTGATTGTGCAACGCAATCGTTGCCGTATAAGCAAATTCAATGAAAAAAACATTTCACAATCACCCCCTATTGTCGCATTTTGGTATAGGATAGCGACGAATTTTCCCTCCTTGTTTGGAAATTGATAATGAGTCAACAACACACAACCCAGACGTCTGGTCAGGGGATGCTGGAACGCGTGTTTAAACTGCGCGAACATGGCACGACGGCACGGACCGAAGTGATAGCCGGTTTTACCACCTTCCTGACGATGGTTTACATCGTTTTTGTTAACCCGCAAATTTTGGGCGTTGCTGGCATGGACACCAGCGCCGTCTTCGTGACCACCTGTCTGATTGCCGCGTTTGGCAGCATTCTGATGGGTCTGTTCGCTAACCTGCCGGTGGCGCTGGCACCAGCGATGGGGCTGAATGCGTTCTTTGCTTTCGTGGTGGTCGGTGCGATGGGCCTGTCGTGGCAGGTCGGTATGGGGGCGATTTTCTGGGGCGCCGTCGGTCTGCTGCTGCTGACTATCTTCCGCGTGCGTTACTGGATGATTGCCAATATTCCGGTCAGTCTGCGCGTGGGTATTACCAGCGGTATCGGTTTATTCATCGGCATGATGGGACTGAAAAACGCGGGCGTGATCGTCGCGAATCCTGAAACGCTGGTCAGCATCGGTAATCTGACCTCCCACAGCGTACTGTTGGGCGTGCTCGGTTTCTTTATCATCGCTATCCTGGCGTCACGTAACATTCACGCCGCTGTACTGGTGTCTATCATCGTCACCACGCTGCTGGGCTGGTTGGTGGGTGATGTGCACTATAACGGCATTGTCTCTGCGCCACCGAGCGTCACGTCGGTGATTGGGCATGTCGATCTGGCGGGCTCGTTTAACATCGGTCTGGCAGGGGTTATTTTCTCCTTCATGCTGGTTAACCTGTTTGACTCCTCCGGAACATTGATTGGCGTGACTGACAAAGCCGGTCTGGCGGATGAAAAAGGCAAATTCCCGCGCATGAAACAGGCGCTGTTTGTTGATAGCGTCTCCTCCGTGACTGGGGCATTTATCGGTACCTCTTCCGTCACCGCTTATATCGAGTCTTCTTCCGGTGTTTCTGTCGGTGGGCGTACCGGTCTGACCGCCGTGGTTGTGGGTCTGCTGTTCCTGCTGGTGATCTTCCTGTCGCCGTTGGCAGGGATGGTACCGGGCTATGCGGCCGCGGGGGCGCTGATTTACGTTGGCGTGTTAATGACCTCCAGCCTGGCACGCGTGAAGTGGGACGACCTTACAGAATCTGTGCCGGCATTTATCACCGCCGTGATGATGCCATTCAGTTTCTCGATTACCGAAGGGATCGCGCTGGGCTTCATCTCTTACTGCGTGATGAAAATCGGTACCGGTCGTCTGCGCGATCTGAGTCCGTGCGTGGTGGTTGTGGCGCTGCTGTTTGTGCTGAAGATTGTGTTTATCGACGCGCACTAAGGTGCGGTTTGTGGTGTCAGGTGGCGCTTCGCTTACCTGACCTACAGAAGAGTGTAGGCCCGGTAAGCGCTAGCGCCACCGGGCTTTTTATTAGGCTTTAACCCGCTGGATGTAGTCGCCAAACGCGGTGAGCTGGCCAGTCAGATGGTCCAGCGTACTCTGATCGATCACTTCACCCGTCTGCGGGTCAACTTTGTTCTGAATCACGCCGCCCATAAATTCAGGCTTGTTCATCACCATCGCATCCAGGAAGACCAGAATCTGGCGCAGATGATACTGGCAGCGTGCACCGCCAATCGCCCCCATTGAGCTGGTCTGGATAAGCACCGGTTTGCCGGAAAGCGGCTGATCGGGCAGGCGCGACAGCCAGTCGATAGCATTCTTCAGGCCACCCGGTACCGAGTAGTTATATTCCGGAGTGACGATAACCACGCCATCGGCTTTACGGATGTGTTCAGCCAGCGCTTCGACGCTTGCCGGAAAACCTTCTTCCTGCTGCACGTCGGCATCGTAAAGCGGGATATCACCGATAGACGGTAACGCACTCACTTCCATTCCTGCCGGGGCGATTTTTGGCAGCGTACGGGCAACCATACCGTTAAACGAACCTTTGCGCAGGCTTCCCAGTAACGTAACAACATTCAACGTTTCAGACATGGTAACTCCATCAGTTATGCGTATAAGACGTCGCAGCAGATAATTGCGCGAATCGCATCAGACGACCCGTTGGCGCATTCGCGCGGGTCTGGATATCAGGCAGGCTTTTCCAGCCCTGCTTACCATCAAACTCCCAAAGTTGAAGTTTATCAATGCCTGGCGTAACCGCAACCGACCACACCAGCAGGTCTTCGGCATCACAGATAGCTTCAATCTGGGTAACATGCGCGCATTTCAGACGCCCGGCCCCCGGCAGCAGTTGTAGTTCACGCGGATCGTCATTACGGACGTCCCCCATCAGTTTCAGGAGGCTCTGACGTAAAGTGATCATCTGTGCACGCGCTTCGTCCGGATCGTTTTGCTTGCTGATCCACAGACTTTCAATGCTGGAAAAGGCCGGAACTTCAACAGAATGGGGGCTGATAAATCCTCGGGTAGCGCGCTGGAGTTCCATATCCAGTCCACATTCCCCTTCGGTGGTCAGCGTCACGCCGACCATATTGCCAGCATAGGCGATGGAAAAACTGGGCAAATTTTTATCGCGAAACGCCGGTTTTCCTTTGGCTTTGTATACGATTTCCGGTAACTCGAGCGTGCCATACAGCATGAACATCAGTTCGGCGAGAAGCCCTCGGGATGCCAGAAAACGAGTCTGGCGATGTGTTGGCAGTCTTCGTGCTTCATGATGACAGGATGACGGGAGACGCATCGAAATCAGGTGTCCTTCCGTCAGGATCCCTCTGGCAAAATGGGTCGCCATTTTTCTCTCCATGATTAATGGTCGTTGATAGTGACGAGATTAACATTTACTCGGTTTATAGACAGAGTAAATCGCCAAAAAGTACGACTGAATCAGCCTCCCTTACGCGCATTTACATTTCCTGGTACATATTGGCTGTTTTTGCGTCAGGACAGGTTGCTTAACAGGGATGTGATGGTCTCTTTTAATCCAGAGGTTTTGGGGAATGGCGCTGACGTTCACTGAGAGGTTGCCAGCTGGCTGCGCGGTCATATACAGAGACATGCCGCCTGAATGAGGCGGCATGTCAGCCAGGAGATACGGCTAACTGAATCGGGGTAACAGGTTGAAGACGTTGCCAAACCAGCAAACAATGACCGCCACGCCGAACAGGATTACGATAGTCGGGATAATGACTCCGCCCCAGACGGTAAACATTTTATTGGGGAACTTCTGGCGGGCTTTCAGAGCCAGTACCGCAGGGATGATCACGGCCCATATCGTTGCGCACAGTCCTGCGCCACCGATGCCATAGATAAAACCGTTCGGGAAGATTAAGTATAAAAGCGCCGGCGGCAGGAAGGTTAACAAGACGGTTTTAAAACGCCCCATCGCGGAGTTGTCGAATTTGAACAGATCCGCAAGATAGTCAAATAGCCCCAGCGTCACGCCAAAGAAGGAGCTGGCAACGGCCAGATTTGAAAAAACCAGCAGACAAAATTCGATAATTCCGGTTTGTCTGGTGCCGAGGAATGATTTCACTAATGAGTCAACATTACCGCCTGAGGCGATGATCTCACTGAAGCTTTCCCGCGAGATGTTGCCCATCGTGCAATACAGCCAGAACAGATAAATCACCAACGCCAGCAACGAACCAAAGACAATACTTTTTATTAATTTATCTTTTCTCTTGCCATAGCAGATGATCAGGCTGGGAATATTTCCGTGAAAGCCGAATGATGCAAGACATACCGGTAGAGCCATAAAAATATAGGGGAAGTAGGAGGCGTTGTTTTGGGCCTGGCCTGCTGTATCCCGCAATATAGAAAAATCGACCTGGAAGAAAAATGATCCAAAAACGATAATAAAAGAGATGATTTTAATCCCCAGAAACAGGGAGGTGATTCGGCTGGCGGCCAGTGAACTGATCCATAGCACGCTGGCGACAAAAATGGCGGTGCAGATGCCAACGATTCGGGGGTTAACGCGATACCCCATATTCATCGATATCGTTTCGCTAATAATGGCACCATTGGCAGAAATATAGGCATAAGTAAGAATGTAAAGAACAAAGGCGACCGTAAATCCACTCACAATGTTCCATTTGTTGCCAATAAGATCTTTAGTGATGGTATTAAAACTGGATCCGACGGGGTAATTTAAGTTTGCCTCTAATAACAGGAGTCCGGAATGCAGCATTGAAAACCAGGCGATTATTAAGATAAACGCCCCCCAAAAAAACCATGCGCCGGACAAATCAACGGGGAGAGCAAACATCCCCCCGCCAATCACCGTGCCGGCTATAACCATAATTCCCCAAAAAGAGGAATGTTTAGCATTCGAATTTTCTTCCATGATGCCTCATTAATTATAGTAAACCTATAATGTTTTAATTATGCAACAATGTTAAGGAAGTGGATTTATCGCTGGGGGTGGTTATATCGCATAACCACCCCTGATGCTTATAATTAAACTTCTTTCAGTTTAGCGGTGAAGTGACGTAATACTTTAGGTTCGTAGGTGAAGGTCAGCCCTTTAATATTCACTGCGTTTTCTTTGACATGCTCAAAGGCTTCGATAATGAAGTCCATATGAGATTGGGTATAGGTCGCCCTTGGTATCGTTAAACGCAGAAGCTCAGCCGGACAAGGTAATTGCTTACCGGTTTTAGGATCTCTGCCTAATAAGAATGAACCGATTTCAACGGCCCGGATACCGGCCACTTTATAGAGTTCGCAAGCGAGAGCCTGCGCCGGGAACTGTTCTGCCGGAATATGCGGCAACAATTTACCGGCATCAACAAATGCCGCGTGACCGCCCGCCTGTTGGCAGGTGACGCCAATCGCTTCCAGACCATCAACTAAGTATTGTACCTGCGCGATACGATAGGCCAGCCAGTCCTGGTTCATACCATCCACCAGACCCACCGCAAGACGCTCCATTGCCCCGCCTTCCAGACCACCGTATGTCGGGAAGCCTTCCTGTACGACGCACAGGGTTCTGCACTCGGTATAGACGTCAAAATAGGTGTCGTCTTTAATGCACAGTAAGCCGCCCATGGGCACCATCGCATCTTTTTTCGCGGACATTGCCAGCATATCGGCATATTTGTAAGTCTCGCGGGTAATTTCTTCAATGCTCCAGTCCCGGTATTCTGCTTCGCGTTTCTGGATGAAGTAAGCATTCTCGGCAAAGCGCGCAGAGTCCATTACTACCGGAATGTCATATTTTCTGGCGATGTTATACATCGCCTTCAGGTTGGCCAGTGAAACCGGTTGCCCACCTGCAGAGTTACTTGTAATGGTCGCCACAATATACGGTACGTTGTTTGCGCCGACTTCCTGAATGCCGCGCTCTAATCCATCGAGATCGAAATTACCCTTAAAGTCGTAACGAACACCCGTATCAAATGCCTCTTTGATATACACGTTCCGTACTGCACAACCGTTGATTTGGCTGTGTCCCTGGGTGGTATCGAAGAAGTAGTTGGAGAAAACCGCCATCTTACTTCTGTCTAACCCTTTTTCCTGCTCACGTTTTTTGATTAGTACCGGAATATAAATTTGTTCTGCACCACGGCCCTGGTGCGTTGGAATCGTATATTGATAACCAAAAATGTTTTTCACTGCTTCAGATAACGCATAATAACTGCGACTGCCGCTGTAGGCTTCGTCCCCGCGCAGCATGGCTGCTTGCATATTCTGCGTCACTGCGCCAGTACCGCTGTCGGTCAGCAGATCAATAAAGACATCTTCACTATCCAGCAGGAAAGGGTTCATCCCCGATTTAATGATTGCGTTATTCCGATGTTCTCTGGTTGTACGTTTTACCGGTTCAATAACACGAATACGGAAGGGTTCTGGTAAATGTTTAAAGTTATCCATGACATAATCCTTTAATTTATTTGACTGTATTAAATCAATACGTCCACACACGGGCATATATATGCCCGGCATAACTCATTCCCCATTTATTTTGACCATGACTGTCTTTTCGTTTAAAAAAACGAACAGGCATTCGTGGCGTTGCGATATGCAACCACAATGAGGCGTTGAGCTATGTTTGAGATGTGCCAAATGAACAGACTACGAATAGCCTATGCTCTGGCAAAATAAAGGCAGGGAAACTTAAGGGTGATGATTGACAATTTTGTTGTCAACATTAAACCATTTTGAAATGATGTATGTATTTAAGATAATCATGATTGAGTTATCCTCTTTAGACACAATGCTACATTATGGCAATGAAAATATTTGTCTATGAGAGAATAATTTAACTGTGATTATTATCACAGTTAAATTATCGTTTAATTAATTAAGGATCGTTCAATAAAATACAATATTACGCTAGCGATTCACCGAACGCGCGATACGCGTATAGGTATGTCTGACGCCGCGAATCGCCACGCTATAGGCCAGGATATTTTCTGGCAATGCCATCCCCATATAGCCGGTATCGCCAATATGATGGAGGTCTGCCCCTGCCATTTTACTCATCAGGGCTATCTGGCGAATCGTACTGACGTCTGCACCCTCCTGAGAGGTGCCAATTGCCGTCATTGCCAGCGCGCCGTGCGCGTGTGCACACGCGATCAGCGACTCTACCTTTTGCTGGCTCATACCCGGCACAGTCCCCGGCGCTGGAATGAGCACGATATCTGCGCCCTGATCGGCAAATGCGGCAACGTCACTTTCACTAATAATCGCGCTACCGCTCTCCCGCACGATGCCTGCGCCGTGCATTTTGCCGGTGATAATAATGGCACTGTCACCGACGGCGGCGTGGATCGCTTTCACGGCTTTCCCCAGTGACTGATTGCTGACGCCGTTGTTAGGGTTTCCCGTCAGCACCAGGATCTTCGCCCCCATCGCCACCAGTTTGCGGGCATTCTCTGCGGTTGCAGCACGGCCTGGCTTCATCTTCCAGATGTCATCATGCGCAATGGCAAATTCAGGATCAACGGCCTCAAGGTTGACGCCGATGATGCGTCCGGTCAGGCGCTGTAGTTCATGTAACGTCTGCTCCGGTTTTGTACTGGCAGGCATTCCCTGGATCAGCGGCGCTTCGCTATCGAACATGTTAATCAGCAGAATGTCCGCTCCTTGCGATGCGGCAAGTTCGGCATTAGTGACGTTGTTAAGCAACGGCTGGGTAATGGCGATGGTTTCACTGACGAGTACGCGGCCTTCACTGGCCCGGATGGCATACAGCAGCGCGGCTTTGTCCATGCACGCGAAATCGGAAGCACTGCAGTCAAGTAAACGTTTATGTTCCATAAAAAGAGATCCTCTTATAAAACGATAACGCCCCGAATTAATCGTCGATGAATTCGGGGCTACGGGATTACTTACCGATACAGAAACTGGAGAAAATCCGTCCCAGCAGATCGTCGGAGGTGAACTCACCGGTGATCTCGCTTAAGCTTTGCTGCGCCAGACGGAGCTCTTCGGCCAGTAGTTCACCCGCCCATGCCCCGAGCAGTTGAGCCTTGCCCTGCTGAAGATGCTCAGCGGCGTCGGCCAGCGCCTGTAGGTGACGACGACGGGCCAGGAAGCCGCCTTCCATGTTGGTATCAAAACCCATGCTCTGTTTGAGATGATTGCGCAATACGTCCACGCCTTCACCTGTGCGCGCCGAAAGACGAACCAGTGAGTGACCATTCACCTCGCTGATGCCCAGCGGTTCGCCGGTGATATCCGCTTTGTTACGCACCACGGTAATCGGCAATTTTGACGGTAAACGGGCGATAAAATCCGGCCAGATATCAGCCGGGTCAACGGCATCTGTGGTGGTACCATCCACCATAAACAGCACGCGATCCGCCTGCTCAATTTCCTGCCATGCACGCTCGATACCGATACGTTCCACTTCGTCGCTGGCCTCGCGCAGACCGGCGGTGTCGATAATATGCAGCGGCATGCCGTCGATATGAATGTGTTCACGCAGCACGTCGCGCGTGGTACCGGCGATGTCGGTGACAATGGCCGCTTCACGGCCCGCCAGCGCGTTCAGGAGGCTTGATTTACCGGCGTTAGGGCGTCCGGCAATGACCACCTTCATCCCTTCACGCAGCAGGCTTCCCTGACGCGCTTCAGCGCGAACGGCATCGAGGTCGGCAATCACGTTATTCAACTGCGCTTCGATTTTGCCATCGGACAGGAAGTCGATCTCTTCATCCGGAAAGTCGATGGCCGCTTCTACGTAGATGCGCAGGTGAGTGAGTGCTTCCACCAGATGGTTAACGCGGGTAGAAAACGCCCCCTGTAACGAGTTCAACGCCGAACGTGCCGCCTGTTCAGAGCTGGCGTCAATCAGGTCGGCAATCGCCTCTGCCTGGGCTAAGTCGAGCTTATCGTTGAGAAACGCGCGCTCAGAGAACTCGCCAGGGCGGGCAATACGCAAGCCAGGCAGCGTCAGAATACGTTTTAACAGCAAGTCGAGAATGACCGGGCCGCCGTGTCCCTGCAACTCCAGTACGTCCTCGCCAGTAAACGAGTTAGGGCCGGGAAACCATAAGGCGATCCCCTGATCCAGCGCGGTACCGTCGGCATCTTTGAACGGTAGGTAGTCGGCGTAACGCGGTTTGGGCAGTTTGCCCAGAACGGCTTCTGCCACCTCACGCGCCTTCAGGCCGGAGATGCGCAGAATGCCCACACCACCGCGTCCCGGTGGGGTTGCCTGGGCGACGATAGTGTCGTTATGGCTCATGATAGTTCTCTTCGTAAATGTAAAAAAGGCGGTCAGATGACCGCCCTTTTTTTACTGTTCCTTCCGCCGGGTGGCGCTTCGCTTACCCGGCCTACAACCGAATCAGGATTTTTTCTTCTCGCGGCTATGCAAACCACGCTTCTCCAGACCACGGTAAATCAGCTGCTGCTGAATAATGGTGACCAGGTTGCTGACGATATAGTACAGCACCAGACCTGACGGGAACCACAGGAAGAACACCGTGAAGATGACTGGCATAAAGGTCATGATCTTCTGCTGCATCGGGTCGGTCACAGTGGTCGGCGACATCTTCTGGATGAAGAACATCGTTACGCCCATCAGGATCGGCAGGATGTAGTACGGGTCCTGTGCAGATAAGTCATGGATCCACAAGGCAAACGGCGCATGACGCAGTTCCACGGAGCCCATCAGCATGTAGTACAACGCCAGGAAGATAGGCATCTGGATGATCAGCGGGAAACAACCACCCAGTGGGTTAACCTTCTCAGCCTTGTACAGGGCCATCATTTCCTGGCTCTGACGCTGTTTGTCATCGCCCAGACGCTCGCGCATTGCCTGAATCTTCGGCTGCAGCATACGCATCTTCGCCATGGAGGTGTACTGCGCTTTGGTCAGCGGGTACATGATGCCACGAACGATAAAGGTGATGATGATAATGGAGAAGCCCCAGTTACCGACGAAGCTATGGATCCATTTCAGCAGTTTGAACAGCGGCTGAGAGATGAACCATAACCAACCGTAATCCACGGTCAGATCCAGGTGCGGTGCAACAGCCGCCATTTTGTCCTGAATTTCCGGGCCAACCCACAGGGTGCTGGTCATCGCACCAGACTGGCCAGGCTGAACCAGTACCGGCTGAGATTTATAACCGATAGCGGCAATGCCGTTACCCAGGTTTGCGGTGTAGAAGTTGTTGGTACCGTCGTTACGTGGCACCCATGCTGTTGCAAAATACTGTTGCAGCATCGCGACCCAACCGTCTTTCGCATTGACGTTCAGGTTTTCGTTATCCGCGATGGTGTCGAACTTGTATTTCTCATACTTCTCATCTGGCGTGGAGTACGCTGCGCCACGGAAAGTATGCAGTGCGAAGTTGCTGCTTCCGGTGTCACGATGAGACGGCAGATTGATGGATTGCTTCAGCTGACCAAAGGTGGAGATCTCCAGCGGTTTCTCGCTGGCGTTCTGCACGCTGTAGTTCACGTTAACCGCATAGTCACCACGTTTGAGAACGAACGTTTTGGT
This sequence comes from Citrobacter farmeri, assembly GCF_019048065.1. Classification (NCBI taxonomy): domain Bacteria; kingdom Pseudomonadati; phylum Pseudomonadota; class Gammaproteobacteria; order Enterobacterales; family Enterobacteriaceae; genus Citrobacter; species Citrobacter farmeri. Next base: position 4,807,045 of record NZ_CP077291.1, on the reverse strand, counting down.
AAAGGTATTACCCGCGGCATCCGTATAGGTCATCGGGATCTGCAGCTCGTTCTGACCATCAGCCAGTACAAAGGCGTCTTTTTCGACGTTGTACAGCGGACGCGGGCCGTTAGCCGGATTATCCGGGCCGTCACGACCTGTCAGACCGCTCTGAGCCTGATAGATAAACTGCGGCGTAGTTTCCAGCAGTTGGAACGGTTCGCTGGAACCGAGTTCTTTCGGGTAAGCTGGCAGCAGGGCCTGTTCCACATCACCACCACGGGTGTTGATGGTCAGATCAAGCACATCAGTCTTAACCGTAATCAGTTTTCCCTGGCCACTGGCCGGTACGCCCTGGTCGGCGGCGCTACCCGCTGCGGTGGTCGTTGTCTGCGTGGTCTGTTGGGTCTGAGGTTGAGGATTTTTATCCTGCTCCCAGGCTTGCCAGATCATGAAAGACACGAACAGCAAAGCGATGACTAAAAGATTGCGTTGCGAATCCATCGTTAGTGTTCTCTGGTATCAAATGGTCCGGGCGGGACGGGATCGTCACCACCAGGGTGTAAAGGGTGGCATTTTAATACGCGTTTCACCGTCAACCAACTGCCTTTTATCACTCCAAACCTGCGCAATGCCTCAATTCCGTAGCTTGAACATGTTGGAGTGAAACGGCAATGCGGCCCAAGCAGCGGACTGATCAGGCGTTGATAGACCCGAATTAGGGCTATCAGGACCCGCGAGCCAGGCGACAGTGGCGGCGCCATAATTTTTCCAACGCTTCCGAGAGAGCACGGTTATCGAGGTCGGCAATCCCTTTTTTCGCCACCACCACGAAGTCCATTGCTGGCAACTCGTGTTGACGCAGACGAAAGCTTTCACGCGTCAGACGTTTAATCCGATTGCGTTCATGAGCGCGTCGAACGTTTTTCTTGGCGACGGTAAGACCGATACGGGGATGCCCCAGCGAATTCAGGCGGCCGAGGATGGTGATTTGCGGCGTGCCAGCCCGTTGTGGCTGCTGGAAGACGAATGTGAAATGACTGGGAGTTAACAAACGTAACTCCCTGGGAAATGCGAGCTTAACCACTCAGGGGTTAGCTTTATTACTTGGAAACGGTCAGACGAGCGCGGCCTTTAGCACGACGACGTGCCAGAACCTGACGACCATTTTTAGTAGCCATACGAGCACGGAAGCCGTGAGAACGGTTGCGCTTCAGTACAGACGGTTGAAAAGTGCGTTTCATGGCGATTTCTACCTAAACTTGAAAAAATTCATGACTTTTACGGATGCCCGAATGCGTTTCGAATGACGGACGCCGAAGTCGTGGGTGATTAAAGAGGCCGGATTGTAATAATTGTACACTCCGGAGTCAATTCTCTTTCCTTAAATCCCTGCCTTTTTCCGCACCTTTTCGCGTGAAAAACAGGCAGCGTAGACACCGTGTTACGGGCATCTCGCGACGGGGGAAAGATTATACGGCCTGGTGTACAAAGCGCAAGGATCGCTCGGGATCTTTATGAGATCGTTTTAGCAGTATAGCGTCTTTACTCATTAATTTTTCCAATATGCGGGCGAAATCGTGCAGCACTTCTCCAGGATCGTTTACACTTATCCGGTCCTGTGAAGACCTGTGGATAAATCGGGAAGAATCTGTGAGAAACAGAAGATCTCTTGCTCAGTTTACGCTATGATCCGCGGTCCCGATCGTTTCAAAGGATCCTGATCGGGTTAAAATTGCAGATAGCAATTCGCACGTCACCCTTTGCATAGGGTCTAGTCGACGTGCGTCAACAATCATGAATGTTTCAGCCTTTGTCATTTATCGACTTTTGTTCGAGTGGAGTCCGCCGTGTCACTTTCGCTTTGGCAGCAGTGTCTTGCCCGATTGCAGGATGAGTTACCAGCCACAGAATTCAGTATGTGGATACGCCCTTTGCAGGCGGAACTGAGCGATAACACGCTGGCTTTGTATGCGCCAAACCGTTTTGTGCTCGATTGGGTAAGAGACAAGTACCTTAACAATATCAATGGGCTGCTGAATAACTTCTGTGGTGCAGATGCGCCGCAGCTGCGTTTTGAGGTCGGGACGAAACCCGTCAGTCAGACGCTGAAGACGCCTGTGAACAGCAACGTCGCCGCTCCGGCTCAGGTGGCGCACCAGGTGCAGCCACAGCGTGCGGCGCCTGTCGCGACGCGTCCTGGCTGGGATAATGTGCCCGCGCCGGCAGAACCGACCTATCGCTCTAACGTTAACGTTAAACACACGTTTGATAACTTCGTTGAAGGTAAATCTAACCAGTTAGCACGCGCGGCGGCGCGACAGGTGGCGGACAACCCAGGCGGCGCCTATAACCCGCTGTTCCTTTATGGTGGCACCGGTCTGGGTAAAACCCACCTGTTGCACGCGGTGGGGAACGGCATTATGGCGCGCAAACCCAATGCCAAAGTGGTGTATATGCACTCCGAGCGCTTTGTACAGGACATGGTAAAAGCCCTGCAAAACAACGCGATCGAAGAGTTTAAACGCTACTACCGTTCCGTCGACGCCCTGCTCATCGATGACATCCAGTTCTTTGCCAATAAAGAACGATCCCAGGAAGAGTTTTTCCACACTTTTAACGCCCTTCTCGAAGGCAATCAGCAGATCATTTTGACCTCAGATCGCTATCCAAAAGAGATCAACGGTGTTGAGGATCGTCTGAAATCCCGCTTCGGCTGGGGGTTGACGGTGGCGATCGAACCGCCGGAACTGGAAACCCGCGTGGCGATCCTGATGAAAAAAGCCGACGAGAACGACATTCGTCTGCCGGGTGAAGTGGCCTTCTTTATTGCTAAGCGACTACGCTCTAACGTGCGTGAGCTGGAAGGGGCATTGAACCGTGTGATTGCCAACGCCAACTTTACGGGTCGGGCGATTACCATTGACTTCGTTCGCGAAGCGCTGCGCGATCTGCTGGCGTTGCAGGAAAAACTGGTCACCATCGACAATATTCAGAAGACGGTGGCAGAGTATTACAAAATCAAAATTGCGGATTTGCTGTCCAAGCGTCGTTCTCGCTCGGTAGCACGTCCGCGTCAGATGGCCATGGCGCTGGCGAAAGAACTCACTAACCACAGTTTGCCGGAAATTGGCGACGCGTTTGGTGGGCGAGACCACACTACGGTGCTTCATGCCTGCCGCAAGATTGAGCAGTTGCGTGAAGAAAGCCATGATATTAAAGAAGATTTCTCAAACTTAATCAGAACATTATCTTCGTGACGCTATGAAATTTACCGTTGAACGTGAACATTTATTAAAGCCGCTTCAGCAGGTCAGCGGCCCACTGGGTGGTCGTCCTACACTGCCTATTCTTGGCAACCTGTTGCTGCAGGTGGCTGACGGTGCGCTTTCGCTGACGGGTACCGATCTTGAAATGGAAATGGTGGCCCGCGTTGCGTTGATTCAGCCGCATGAGCCAGGTGCGACCACCGTCCCGGCGCGGAAGTTCTTTGATATCTGCCGTGGCTTACCGGAAGGGGCGGAAATCGCCGTTCAGTTGGAAGGCGAACGCATGCTGGTGCGTTCAGGTCGCAGCCGTTTTTCGCTTTCCACGCTGCCTGCCGCCGACTTCCCGAATCTGGATGACTGGCAGAGCGAGGTAGAATTCACCCTGCCGCAGGCGACGATGAAGCGTCTGATTGAAGCCACTCAATTCTCTATGGCGCATCAGGACGTGCGTTACTACTTAAACGGCATGCTGTTTGAGACTGAAGGCGAAGAATTGCGTACTGTGGCGACCGATGGTCACCGTCTGGCGGTCTGCTCTATGCCTATTGGCCAGTCGCTGCCCAGCCATTCTGTGATCGTGCCGCGTAAAGGCGTTATTGAACTGATGCGTATGCTTGATGGCGGCGATAATCCGCTGCGCGTGCAGATTGGCAGCAACAATATCCGCGCGCACGTCGGCGACTTTATCTTTACGTCTAAGCTGGTGGACGGTCGCTTCCCGGATTACCGTCGCGTATTGCCGAAGAATCCGGATAAACATCTGGAAGCCGGCTGCGATATCCTCAAGCAGGCTTTTGCTCGCGCGGCGATCCTCTCTAACGAGAAATTCCGCGGCGTGCGTCTGTATGTGAGTGAAAATCAGCTCAAAATCACCGCTAACAACCCGGAGCAGGAAGAAGCTGAAGAGATTCTGGACGTCACCTATCCGGGGACCGAAATGGAGATCGGCTTTAACGTTAGCTATGTGCTGGATGTCCTGAATGCATTGAAGTGCGAAAACGTGCGCATCATGCTGACCGACTCCGTGTCGAGCGTACAAATCGAAGATGCGGCGTCGCAGTCGGCTGCCTATGTTGTCATGCCAATGAGACTGTAATGTCGCTGACCCGCCTGTTGATCCGCGATTTCCGCAATATCGAAAACGCGGATCTCGCTTTATCCCCCGGCTTTAACTTTCTGGTTGGCGCTAACGGCAGCGGTAAAACCAGCGTTCTGGAAGCTATCTATACGCTCGGCCACGGCCGGGCGTTTCGCAGTTTGCAGATTGGTCGCGTTATTCGCCACGAACAGGAGTCGTTCGTGCTTCACGGGCGGCTGCAGGGCGAAGAGCGTGAGACGTCGATTGGGTTGACCAAAGATAAGCTGGGCGACAGCAAAGTACGTATTGACGGTACCGACGGCCACAAGGTGGCAGAACTGGCGCTGTTGATGCCGATGCAACTGATTACCCCCGAGGGGTTTACTTTACTCAACGGTGGCCCCAAATACAGAAGAGCGTTCCTCGATTGGGGATGCTTTCACAATGAAGCCGGATTTTTCACCGCCTGGAGCAACCTCAAGCGCCTGCTCAAGCAGCGCAATGCGGCGCTGCGCCAGGTGAGTCGTTACGAGCAATTGCGTCCGTGGGATAAAGAATTGATCCCGCTGGCGGAACAAATCAGCACCTGGCGCGCGGAGTACAGCGCCGGTATCGCACAGGATATGGCGGATACCTGCCAGCAGTTTCTTCCTGAATTTTCTCTCTCTTTCTCTTTTCAGCGCGGCTGGGAGAAAGAGACGGATTATGCTGAGGTGCTGGAGCGCGGTTTTGAACGCGACCGCATGTTGACCTACACCGCGCATGGCCCGCATAAAGCGGATTTCCGCATACGCGCCGACGGCGCGCCAGTGGAAGATACCTTGTCGCGTGGGCAGTTAAAACTGCTAATGTGCGCCTTACGTCTGGCGCAAGGAGAGTTCCTCACCCGTGAGAGCGGACGACGGTGTCTCTACCTGATAGATGATTTTGCCTCTGAACTTGATGATGAGCGTCGCGGACTGCTGGCCAGTCGATTAAAAGCGACACAATCTCAAGTCTTTGTCAGCGCAATCAGCGCTGAACACGTTCTGGACATGTCGGACAAAAATTCGAAGATGTTCACCGTGGAAAAGGGTAAAATAACGGATTAACCCAAGTTTAAATGAGCGAGAAACGTTGATGTCGAATTCTTATGACTCCTCCAGTATCAAAGTCCTGAAAGGACTGGATGCGGTGCGTAAGCGCCCGGGTATGTATATCGGCGATACGGATGACGGCACCGGTCTGCACCACATGGTATTCGAGGTGGTAGATAACGCTATCGACGAAGCGCTCGCGGGTCACTGTAAAGACATTATTGTCACGATCCATGCTGACAACTCTGTCTCCGTACAGGATGATGGACGCGGTATCCCGACCGGTATTCACCCGGAAGAGGGGGTATCGGCGGCGGAAGTCATCATGACCGTTCTGCACGCAGGCGGTAAATTCGACGATAACTCCTATAAAGTGTCCGGTGGTTTGCATGGCGTGGGTGTCTCCGTAGTAAACGCCCTGTCGCAGAAACTGGAACTGGTTATCCAGCGCGATAACAAAGTCCACCGTCAGATCTACGAGCACGGCGTCCCGCAGGCACCGCTGGCGGTAACCGGCGATACCGATAAAACCGGTACGATGGTGCGTTTCTGGCCGAGCCATGAAACCTTTACTAACGTCACTGAGTTCGAATACGAGATTCTGGCGAAGCGTCTGCGCGAGCTGTCGTTCCTGAACTCTGGCGTTTCCATTCGCCTGAAAGACAAGCGCGATGGTAAAGAAGATCATTTCCACTATGAAGGCGGTATCAGGGCGTTCGTAGAGTATCTGAATAAGAACAAAACGCCGATCCACCCGAATATCTTCTATTTCTCGACCGAAAAAGACGGTATCGGCGTGGAAGTGGCACTGCAGTGGAACGACGGTTTCCAGGAAAACATCTACTGCTTTACCAACAACATTCCTCAGCGTGATGGCGGTACGCACCTTGCCGGCTTCCGTGCGGCGATGACCCGTACCCTGAACGCCTACATGGACAAAGAAGGCTACAGCAAAAAGGCGAAAGTCAGCGCCACCGGTGATGACGCCCGTGAAGGCCTGATTGCCGTGGTATCTGTGAAGGTGCCGGATCCGAAATTCTCCTCCCAGACCAAAGATAAGCTGGTCTCCTCTGAGGTGAAATCAGCGGTAGAACAGCAGATGAACGAACTGCTGAGCGAATATCTGCTGGAAAACCCATCCGACGCCAAAATCGTGGTCGGCAAAATCATTGATGCGGCTCGTGCCCGTGAAGCGGCGCGTCGCGCGCGTGAAATGACTCGTCGTAAAGGGGCGCTGGATCTGGCGGGTCTGCCGGGCAAGCTGGCGGACTGCCAGGAACGCGACCCGGCGCTGTCTGAACTGTACCTTGTGGAAGGGGACTCCGCGGGCGGCTCTGCAAAACAGGGGCGTAACCGTAAGAACCAGGCGATTCTACCGCTGAAGGGTAAAATCCTTAACGTAGAGAAAGCGCGCTTCGACAAGATGCTCTCTTCCCAGGAAGTGGCGACGCTTATCACCGCGCTCGGCTGCGGTATCGGTCGCGACGAGTACAACCCGGACAAACTGCGCTATCACAGCATCATCATCATGACCGATGCGGACGTCGATGGCTCGCACATTCGTACGCTGCTGTTGACCTTCTTCTATCGTCAGATGCCGGAAATCGTTGAACGCGGCCACGTGTACATTGCCCAGCCACCGTTGTACAAGGTGAAAAAAGGCAAGCAGGAACAGTACATTAAAGACGATGAAGCGATGGACCAGTACCAGATCTCCATCGCGCTGGATGGCGCAACGTTACACACCAACGCCAGTGCGCCGGCGCTGTCGGGTGAAGCGTTAGAAAAACTGGTTTCTGAGTACAACGCAACGCAGAAAATGATTGGTCGTATGGAGCGTCGTTTCCCGAAAGCGCTGTTGAAAGAGCTGGTTTATCAGCCAACGCTGACTGAAGCCAATCTGTCTGACGAGCAGACCGTGACCCGTTGGGTGAATGCGCTGATTACCGAGCTGAACGAGAAAGAACAGCACGGCAGCCTGTGGAAGTTCGATATTCAGCACAATACGGAACAGAATCTGTTTGAGCCGATCGTTCGTGTGCGTACCCATGGCGTGGACACCGACTACGCATTGGATCACGAGTTTGTGACCGGTGCGGAATACCGTCGTATTTGCACATTGGGCGAGAAACTGCGTGGCCTGATCGAAGACGATGCGTTTATTGAACGTGGCGAACGTCGTCAACCGGTTGCCAGCTTTGAGCAGGCGCTGGACTGGCTGGTGAAAGAGTCTCGTCGCGGCCTTGCGATCCAGCGTTATAAAGGTCTGGGCGAGATGAACCCGGATCAGCTGTGGGAAACTACCATGGATCCGGAAAGCCGTCGTATGCTGCGCGTTACCGTGAAGGATGCGATTGCTGCCGACCAGCTGTTCACCACGCTGATGGGCGACGCCGTTGAACCGCGTCGTGCCTTCATCGAAGAGAACGCCCTGAAAGCGGCAAATATCGATATTTAATCCACGCCCGTAGGCCGGATAAGGCGGTTTTACGCCGCCATCCGGCAAGATTCTGCGTTACGCCTGATGGCGCGTTGCTTATCAGGCCTACAATCGATCGTCAAAAGGGGAATCTTGATTCCCCTTCCTATCCCCCTTTATCCCCGACTCTTTTACTGTTTTTTGAGCGGAATCGCGTTAGCATGAGTCAGGACTCATTTCATGCGGGGAATTCATGGCTATCAAACTCATTGCTATCGATATGGATGGCACTCTTCTGCTGCCCGATCACACCATTTCACCGGCGGTTAAACGTGCGATTGCCGCAGCCCGTGAAAAAGGGGTTAATGTGGTGCTGACCACTGGGCGCCCGTATGCTGGCGTGCACAGCTATCTGAAAGAACTGCATATGGAACAGCCCGGCGATTACTGCATTACCTACAACGGTGCGCTGGTGCAGAAAGCGGGCGATGGCAGTACCGTCGCGCAAACCGCGCTGAGCTACGATGACTATCTGTTCCTGGAAAAACTGTCCCGTGAAGTGGGCTCGCACTTCCACGCGCTGGATCGTACCACGCTCTATACTGCGAACCGTGATATCAGCTACTACACCGTGCATGAATCCTATGTCGCGACCATTCCTCTGGTGTTCTGTGAAGCTGAGAAGATGGATCCAGAAACTCAGTTCCTGAAAGTGATGATGATTGATGAGCCTGCGATCCTCGATCGGGCCATCGCCCGTATTCCGGCGGAAGTGAAAGAAAAGTATACCGTGCTGAAAAGTGCGCCGTACTTCCTCGAAATCCTCGACAAACGCGTCAATAAAGGTACCGGCGTGAAATCGCTGGCTGATGCGCTGGGTATCAAACCGGAAGAGATTATGGCGATTGGCGATCAGGAGAACGATATCGCGATGATTGAGTATGCCGGTCTTGGTGTGGCTATGGATAACGCCATCCCCTCGGTAAAAGAGATCGCTAACTTTGTCACTAAATCAAATCTGGAAGATGGTGTTGCGTATGCCATTGAGCAGCACGTCCTGAAATAATTTCTCCCGGTCGGTTTGCCATAACCCGCGTTGATCGCGGGTTTTTTTATCCCCGCGGTTTACGCCTCATAACATTTTTATTACCGATTGTCGTTTTTGTGATCTAAATTGTAGTACAACATGTTTATGTTGTACTACATTGTGCGCATGGCAACGATGAATGGCGTCACGTTAGTACTACAAAAGTGAGGCGGTTTTCAGCAATAACGATAAAGTAGAGAGGACCTTCCAGAGCAAAAGGACTCTCCATGACTCTCAATAAAACCGATCGCATCGTGATCACGCTGGGTAAACAGATTGTCAGCGGTAAATACGTACCCGGGGCGGCGCTCCCCGCGGAAGCGGAGCTGTGTGAGGAGTTTGAAACCTCACGCAACATCATTCGCGAAGTGTTTCGCTCGTTAATGGCGAAGCGGCTGATAGAGATGAAACGTTATCGCGGTGCTTTTGTAACACCGCGGAATCAGTGGAATTACCTCGATACCGACGTGCTGCAATGGGTACTGGAAAACGACTACGACCCGCGGCTTATCAGCGCGATGAGTGAAGTACGAAACCTGGTGGAGCCCGCCATTGCTCGCTGGGCAGCGGAACGCGCAACCTCGAGTGATTTGGCTGAAATTGAATCGGCGCTCAATGACATGATCGCCAACAACCAGGACCGGGAAGCTTTTAATGAAGCGGATATCCGTTATCACGAGGCGGTATTGCAGTCGGTGCATAACCCGGTTTTACAGCAGTTGAGCGTGGCGATCACCTCGCTTCAGCGGGCGGTATTTGAACGGACCTGGATGGGCGATGAAGCCAACATGCCAAAAACGCTCCAGGAACATAAGGCGCTATTCGATGCAATACGGCATCAGGATAGCAATGCGGCAGAGCAGGCGGCCCTGACCATGATCGCCAGCTCAACACGAAGGTTGAAGGAAATCACATGACAGCTCGCTACATCGCTATTGACTGGGGATCGACCAATTTGCGCGCCTGGTTATACCAGGGCGACAAATGCCTGGAAAGCAGGTACTCAGAAGCAGGCGTTACGCGCCTGAACGGGAAATCCCCCGAAGCGGTGTTAGCAGAGGTCACACAGGACTGGCGCAACAGCGCCACACCGGTGGTAATGGCAGGGATGGTGGGTAGCAACGTCGGCTGGAAGATTGCTCCTTATCTGCCGGTTCCTGCCCATTTCTCTGCCATTGGCGAGCAGTTAACAGCCGTTGACGACAATGTCTGGATCGTTCCCGGCTTGTGCGTTTCACGCGACGACAACCACAATGTGATGCGTGGTGAAGAGACACAGCTTCTCGGCGCACGCACGCTCTCTCCTTCTCCTGTCTATGTCATGCCCGGGACGCACAGCAAATGGGTACAAACGGATGCTGAGCAAATTCACGATTTCTGCACCGCGATGACCGGCGAATTACACCATTTGCTGCTGCAACACTCGCTGGTGGGCGCTGGTTTGCCGGAGCAGCAGGCTTCTTCAGCCGCATTTACTGCTGGACTTGATCGTGGGATCCACGCCGCTGCCGTTTTGCCGCAACTTTTTGAGGTCCGCGCCTCTCACGTGCTGGGTCATCTCCCGCGCGAGCAGGTCAGCGAATTTCTCTCCGGCCTGTTGATTGGCGCAGAAGTCGCCAGCATGAGTGAACAATTCGCCGGGTCGCAGTCCATCACCCTCGTCGCTGGCGCAGCGCTGACGTCACGCTACCAGCAGGCATTCCACGCCATTGGGCGCAATGTCTCCGCAGTGTCCGGCGATACGGCATTTCAGGCAGGTATAAGGAGCATCGTCCATGCAGTGGCAAACTAATCTTCCGCTTATCGCGATTTTGCGCGGTATTACTCCCGAGGAGGCGATCGCACACGTTGGCGCTGTGATTGACGCCGGATTTGACGCGGTAGAGATCCCGCTTAACTCCCCCGAATGGGAAAAAAGTATTCCGGCCGTGGTGGATGCGTATGGCGATAAAGCGCTGATCGGCGCCGGGACGGTGCTGCAACCGGAGCAGGTGGACCGCCTGGCGAAGATGGGCTGTCGGCTCATTGTGACGCCGAATATCAATGCAGAGGTCATTCGCCGTGCGGTGGGGTACGGCATGACGGTTTGCCCCGGATGCGCCACCGCCACAGAAGCCTTTACCGCGCTGGACGCTGGCGCACAGGCGCTGAAAATTTTCCCGTCATCGGCATTTGGTCCGGACTATATCAACGCGCTGAAAGCGGTATTGCCCGCCAGCGTTCCAGTCTTCGCCGTGGGCGGCGTAACGCCAGATAATCTGGCGCAGTGGATGAACGCCGGGTGTGCAGGCGCGGGGCTGGGCAGCGATCTGTATCGCGCCGGACAGTCCGTAGCGCGTACCGCGCAGCAGGCGGCGGCATTTGTTAAGGCATATCGAGAGGCTGTGAAATGAAAATAACCAAACTCACCACGTACCGTTTACCTCCGCGTTGGATGTTCCTGAAAATTGAAACCGACGAAGGCGTCGTCGGCTGGGGCGAGCCGGTGATTGAAGGCCGTGCGCGTACCGTCGAAGCGGCGGTACATGAACTGGGTGATTACCTGATTGGTCAGGATCCGGCGCGTATTAACGATTTGTGGCAGGTGATGTACCGCGCAGGCTTCTATCGCGGTGGCCCGATTATGATGAGCGCTATCGCCGGTATCGACCAGGCGCTGTGGGACATCAAAGGTAAAGTGCTGAATGCCCCGGTCTGGCAGCTGATGGGGGGTCTGGTGCGCGACAAAATCAAAGCCTACAGCTGGGTTGGCGGCGATCGTCCTGCGGAAGTGATCGACGGCATTAAGCAACTGCGCAATATCGGCTTTGACACCTTTAAGCTCAATGGCTGCGAAGAGATGGGAGTGATTGATAACTCGCGAGCGGTCGATCGTGCAGTGAACACCGTGGCGCAGATCCGCGAAGCCTTTGGCAATGAGATTGAGTTTGGTCTGGATTTCCACGGCCGCGTTAGCGCGCCAATGGCAAAAGTGTTGATTAAAGAGCTGGAGCCTTATCGTCCGCTGTTTATTGAAGAGCCGGTGCTGGCAGAACAGGCGGAGTACTATCCGAAACTGGCGGAACAGACGCATATTCCGATCGCGGCGGGTGAACGTATGTTCTCGCGCTTTGAGTTTAAACGGGTACTGGAAGCAGGCGGACTGGCGATTTTGCAGCCGGATCTGTCACATGCGGGCGGTATCACCGAGTGCTACAAAATTGCGGCGATGGCGGAAGCCTATGATGTGGCGCTGGCTCCGCACTGTCCGCTGGGGCCGATCGCGCTGGCTGCGTGTCTGCACGTCGACTTTGTTTCGCGCAATGCGGTGTTCCAGGAACAGAGCATGGGCATTCACTATAACAAGGGCGCGGAGCTGCTCGACTTTGTGAAAAACAAAGATGATTTCAACATGGAAGGCGGGTTCTTCAAACCGTTGATGAGGCCGGGACTTGGCGTGGATATTGATGAGGCCAAAGTCATTGAGCTGAGTAAAAATGCGCCGGACTGGCGTAATCCGCTGTGGCGTCATGAAGACGGCAGTGTAGCGGAGTGGTAAATGCGCGTCATACTTCGCGCTGGTGGTGCGTTGGCTGCGTTTTCTTACCCCGGTCACATACTTTTGTATGCTCCCGGGGATGCGAAAACTTGCCGCCTTCCCCCAGCACGAATTATTTAGCGCATTAGCGTAATTTTTTTATTTTAAAAATAAAACAAACACCCTCTGTAAATGACAGGGCATGGTGAGCGGCTTCGCTATGCCCAAAATCTGGAGACAGATTGCGATGGATATTCCAGTTACTGCTGCAAAAACCGGTCGTCGCCGTTACCTGACGCTGGTTATGATCTTTATTACCGTGGTCATCTGTTATGTCGACCGCGCCAATCTCGCGGTGGCGTCGGCACATATTCAGGAAGAGTTTGGCATTACGAAAGCGGAAATGGGTTACGTCTTCTCGGCTTTTGCCTGGCTGTATACGCTATGCCAGATTCCGGGGGGCTGGTTCCTTGACCGTGTTGGCTCGCGCCTGACCTACTTCATCGCCATATTTGGCTGGTCGGTGGCAACCCTCTTCCAGGGTTTCGCCACCGGGTTGATGTCGCTGATTGGTCTGCGCGCGATTACCGGGATTTTTGAAGCGCCAGCCTTCCCGACCAACAACAGGATGGTGACGAGCTGGTTCCCTGAACATGAGCGCGCTTCCGCCGTCGGTTTTTATACTTCAGGACAATTTGTCGGTCTGGCATTCCTGACTCCGCTGCTGATCTGGATTCAGGAGATGCTGAGCTGGCACTGGGTGTTCATTGTCACCGGGGGAATCGGCATTGTCTGGTCGCTTGTCTGGTTTAAGGTGTATCAGCCGCCCCGTTTAACCAAAAGTATCACTAAAGCGGAACTGGACTATATTCGTGACGGCGGCGGTCTGGTGGATGGCGATGCGCCTGTTAAGAAAGAGGCGCGTCAGCCTCTGACTAAAGCAGACTGGAAGCTCGTGTTCCACCGGAAGCTGGTGGGCGTTTATCTGGGCCAGTTTGCTGTCACCTCTACGCTGTGGTTCTTCCTGACGTGGTTCCCGAATTACCTGACGCAGGAAAAAGGCATTACCGCGCTGAAGGCGGGCTTTATGACCACCGTTCCGTTTCTGGCCGCATTCTTTGGCGTGCTGCTTTCCGGATGGCTGGCGGATAAGTTGGTGAAAAAAGGCTTCTCGCTTGGCGTGGCGCGTAAAACACCGATTATCTGCGGCCTGTTAATCTCTACCTGCATTATGGGCGCAAACTACACTAACGATCCGGTGTGGATTATGACCCTGATGGCGATAGCGTTCTTCGGCAACGGGTTTGCTTCCATCACCTGGTCTCTGGTCTCTTCGCTGGCACCAATGCGTCTTATCGGCCTGACAGGAGGCGTGTTTAACTTTGTCGGTGGACTGGGTGGGATCACCGTTCCGCTGGTGATTGGCTACCTTGCGCAAGACTATGGATTTGGCCCTGCGCTGGTCTACATCTCCGTGGTTGCCCTGATTGGCGCTCTCTCTTACATCCTGCTGGTGGGCGATGTAAAACGCGTGGGCTAATACTCCTTTACCAGCCCGCCAGACGTTGCGGTGGGCTGGTCATCCTGGCTAAGTGGGATATGCGCGATGCCGCTTCGCATAATCGCGTTTCGCAATACGGGCGCCGTCAAACAGCGACTCTTCAGGATTTTGCCATATAGCTTGCAGCGCAATTTGCGGGTGGCTTTCCGGTAAGCGCGGTTAATATCCGGCGCATCCTTCATCAGTACGGACCTGAGGATCTCCGCACTATCCAGGGCGTAGCTAATTCCTTCCAGTGAACTGGCGCTGATAAATCCGGCTGCCTCGCCAATCAGAAACGCGTTCTCTTCGCCGCAGACGAAATCCGCCCAGCGCGACGGGAAGAGTACGGTACATTTCTCGCTTTTTACCGGCGTGCCGAAGCGGAATTGAAACGCAGTCATTTTCTCTTTCAGCGCCTCGAAGCGCGCCTGGCCATCCTTCATCGGATACGCGCCGCCAAAGATGAAATAGCCGTCTTTGCTGATACTCCAGGAGTAGCAGTCCGTTGCGGCGTTATCGAAAATACAGGCGTAAAACGGGACCGGATGACTTTCCGCGAACCACTGCTGGATGGCGACATATTTGCGAATCTGATGGTCCGGATAAAGATAGCGACGCACCAACGAGTTTGCCCCGTCGGCACCCACCAGATAGCGGGCGGTAATCTGCTGTTCCCAACCGTCGGCGCGAAAAATCACGTGCCACTTCCCCTCTTCTCGCCAGATTTTTCGACACAGGCTGTCGTGGTACACCTGTACCTCATCCGGGATCAATGATTTCATCCATAAATCAAAGGCATGACGATTAATATTGATGTAGCTGCGCTGGTAATTGCGCTTCAGCGATGCGTCGGCATCCACCGTTTTGACGCTGAAAATCTGCGGGTTGGCAATGACATCCACCGGTAGCGTGATCCCGTCGCGGATGAACGAACGCTGTGCGTCCGGCGCCAGTAAACCGCCACAGGGTTTTGTAAACCCCTCGTTGCCGCACTGCCGTTTTTTATCCAGCGCAAGCACACGCATCTTGCCGCTTAGTTTACGCGCCAGCGCTGCGCCGGCCGGGCCGAGACCGATAATCGCTACGTCGAAATGTTCCATCTCTTTATCCACAAAAATGAAGTTGGCACTACGCTAAAGCCTGAAAGTGAAGTCCTTGTGAAGTATGATTGATGAAATTGTCCTTGACCCGAGCATCCCATGAAGCAAGTCACCTTTACGCCGCGTAATCATCAGCTTACCAATACCCGGACCTGGACGCCTGACAGCCACTGGCTGGTTTTTGACGTCCGTCCGTCAGGGGCTTCTTTTACCGGCGAGACCATTGAACGGGTGAATGTCCATACCGGTGAGGGGGAGGTGATTTATCGCGCAACGCAGGGAGCGCACGTCGGTGTGGTAACAGTGCATCCGCAGGCGGAGAAATATGTGTTTATTCATGGGCCTGAAAACCCGGACGCGACGTGGCAATACGACTTTCATCATCGTCGTGGCGTGATTGCCGAACAGGGACAGGTGACAAATCTGGACGCGATGGATATCACTTCTCCCTACACGCCGGGTGCACTGCGCGGCGGCAGTCATGTTCATGTTTTCAGCCCTGACGGCGAGTTTGTCAGCTTTACCTATAACGACCATGTGATGCATGAACGTGATTTGGCACTGGATTTACGCAACGTTGGCGTCGCGGTGCCTTATGGACCGGTGGCGGTATCCGCGCAGCACCCGCGTGAATACAGCGGTAGTCACTGGTGCGTACTGGTCAGCCAGACAACGCCTGACCCCACGCCGGGCAGCGATGAAATCACTCGTGCCTATGAAGAGGGCTGGGTGGGAAATCATGCGCTGGCGTTTATCGGTGATACGCTTTCCGTCAATGGTGAGAAAGTGCCTGAGCTGTTTCTGGTAGAACTGCCGCAGGATGAGGAGGGCTGGAAAACGCCAGGAGAGGCCCCTCTGGAAGGCACCGACGCAACCTTGCCCTCACCGCCGCGCGGTGTTGTCCAGCGTCGGCTGACGTTTACCCATGCACGCCGCTTTCCCGGGCTGGCGACGGTTCCGCGCCATTGGGTGCGCAGCAATCCGCAGGCAACAGAGATTGCGTTCCTGATGCGCGATGACGTGGGGATTGTGCAACTTTGGCTGATCCCGGCCCAGGGAGGCGAGCCTCGCCAGTTGACGCATCATGCCACGGGCATTCAATCCGCGTTTAACTGGCACCCGTCGGGGAAATGGCTGGGATTTGTGCTGGATAACCGTATCGCCTGCTGTGATGTCCACAGCGGCGACATTATCTTTTTAACCCAGAATCACGGCAATCCACCCTCTGCGGATGCCGTGGTATTTTCGCCAGACGGTCAGTTCGTGGCGTGGATGGAAGAGGTAGATGGTTTCCGTCAGCTGTGGATGACAGAAACCGGGCGGTAATCAGGGAGCCGGCATTTTCGCAGGAGGGATGACGGAGTTGGTTACCTGTGTTCTCTCCTCGCTTCTTTCGACACGCGATCTGACCGAATTATCTTTGCGGAACAGATCCCACGGCAACAGGAGCGTGTCCATTACCGCAGTAAAGGGCATATCCAGTATGGCCAGCGATTTAGTACCCCAGTTTGTTTCGTCATCTCCTATCATAGCGGCGCTGGCGCGGGTGCCAGGATAAGTTCCCTCTTTACCACCGGTATGTGACATTACGCTGGAGCAACCACTCAGTAAAACCATCCCACTGCACATCATCAGCGTTAACAACACATTTCTTATCATGATTTATTCATCTGTTGATCATCGGTGTTTGCACGATGAGTTATAACGATCCCTTGCCAGAAATAACATCCTCATCACGTCGCATTGTGGCGGCTATCGCACTTTAACGTTTAGTGCGCTTCCACCCAGTCTATGCAATAGACAGCAAACTGTAAAAAAAGTCAGTCAGGGATGCTTGAAAAGTTCGCAATCAGACCCATTTTGATGGTGTAGGCAAATGAAGAACACGCCTGATGGGTGTTCTGACTACCCGGCCTGTCCATGATGGAAGGTCAATGACATTCTCGCTGATTTCAGGAGCTATTGATTATGCGTAACTTTGATTTATCCCCGCTATACCGTTCTGCTATTGGTTTCGACCGTCTGTTTAATCTGCTGGAAAATAACCAGAGCCAGAGTAATGGCGGCTACCCTCCGTACAACGTTGAGCTGGTAGACGAAAATCATTACCGCATTGCTATTGCCGTTGCCGGTTTCGCGGAGAGCGAGCTGGAAATCACCGCGCAGGATAACCTGCTGGTGGTGAAAGGTGCGCATGCGGACGAGCAAAAAGAACGGACTTACCTTTACCAGGGCATCGCGGAACGCAACTTTGAGCGTAAGTTCCAGTTAGCTGAGAACATCCATGTTCGCGGCGCGAATCTGGTCAATGGTCTGCTGTACATCGATCTCGAGCGTGTGATTCCGGAAGCGAACAAACCGCGCCGTATCGAAATCAATTAATTCTGTCGGGCCGCGCTACGCGGCCTGTTATCCCAGGCTTGCCGACAGGGAGCCGATGCGAATCTACGGATTTGCAGATATCACTCGCTTCTTAGAAGGAGATTATGATTATGCGTAACTACGATTTATCCCCACTGCTGCGTCAATGGATCGGTTTTGACAAACTGGCCACCGCGTTACAAAACACCGGCGAAAGCCAGAGCTTCCCACCCTATAACATTGAAAAAAGCGACGATAATCACTATCGCATTACGCTTGCGCTGGCTGGTTTCCGTCAGGAAGATCTGGATATTCAACTGGAAGGCACCCGCCTGACCGTTAAGGGCGCGCCGCAGCAGCCTGAAAAAGAAACCAAGTGGTTGCATCAGGGACTGGTCACCCAGTCGTTCAGCCTGAGCTTTACGCTGGCTGAAAATATGGAGGTTTCCGGAGCGACGTTTACTAACGGGTTGTTGCATATCGATTTAACCCGTAACGTCCCGGAAGCAGTGGCTCCACAACGCATTGCCATTAGCGAACGTCCTGCATTAAATAGCTAATTTAGCTCCTTGCCTTTGCCCCGCCAGAAATGACGGGGCTTTTTTGTGCGCGAAGACAGCCCCGGATGTAGGGAGTGATGCCATTACCTGAAGAAAGCATTCAGCAACTTCAGTTTGCGATGAGGAAAAAGAGGTGGAAACGCCCATCATAAGGGCGCTTTAGCGTCGTTTCAGCATCAGAATGTGCGCCACCCTGCATATATGCCTGAACGGTTCAGTCATAATCCACTTAAATAGAAATGTTATTCACAGGGAACAAAAAAATGAGTGATATAGCATTGACGGTCAGCGTTCTGGCGTTGGTGGCGGTTGTCGGATTATGGATCGGCAATATCAAGGTGCGGGGTGTCGGCTTTGGCATCGGCGGCGTGTTGTTCGGCGGTATCATCGTCGGTCACTTCGTCGATCAGGCTGGAGTGACGCTGAGCGGCGATATGCTGCACTTCATCCAGGAATTTGGCCTGATTCTTTTTGTCTACACCATTGGGATTCAGGTGGGACCGGGGTTCTTCGCCTCGTTGCGGGTTTCTGGCCTGCGTCTCAATCTGTTTGCGATTTTGATCGTCATCATGGGTGGGCTGGTCACCGCAATTCTGCATAAAATTTTTGCCATTCCGCTGCCGGTGGTGCTGGGGATATTCTCCGGTGCGGTCACCAATACCCCAGCGCTGGGTGCCGGACAACAAATCCTGCGCGATCTGGGTACACCAATGGAGCTGGTGGACCAGATGGGGATGAGCTACGCCATGGCGTATCCGTTTGGGATTTGCGGTATTTTGCTGACCATGTGGCTGATGCGCATGATATTCCGCGTCAATGTGGAAGCGGAAGCGCGGCAGCATGAATCGACGCTCACTAACGGGCATTCGTTGATTCAGACCATCAATATCCGCGTTGAGAACCCAAACCTGAATAATATGGCGATTCAGGATGTGCCGATCCTCAACAGCGATAAAATTATCTGCTCACGCCTGAAACGTGAGGAGACGCTGATGGTGCCGTCGCCAGGAACCGTGATTCAACTGGGTGATTTGCTGCACCTGGTTGGGCAGCCTGGCGATCTGCATAACGCACGACTGGTGATTGGTCAGGAGGTAGATACCTCACTGTCGACCCGGGGGACCGATTTGCGCGTTGAACGTGTCGTGGTGACCAACGAAAAAGTGCTCGGCAAACGCATCCGCGATTTGCACTTTAAAGAGCGTTATGACGTGGTGATCTCGCGCCTAAACCGTGCGGGTGTTGAACTGGTAGCCAGCAGTGATGCCAGTCTGCAATTTGGTGACATCCTCAATCTGGTGGGGCGACCGACCTCGATTGATGCCGTTGCCAATGTTGTCGGTAACGCCCAGCAAAAACTGCAACAGGTACAGATGCTGCCGGTGTTCATTGGCATCGGTCTGGGTGTGCTGTTGGGGTCAATTCCGCTCTTTGTTCCCGGCTTCCCGGTAGCATTAAAACTAGGCCTGGCGGGCGGGCCGCTGATTATGGCATTGATTCTGGGGCGTATTGGCAGCATTGGTAAGCTGTACTGGTTTATGCCGCCGAGTGCGAACCTTGCGCTACGTGAACTGGGGATTGTGCTGTTCCTTGCGGTGGTGGGGCTGAAATCGGGCGGTGACTTTATCGATACGCTGACGAAGGGCGACGGTTTGAGCTGGGTGGGCTACGGTATTTTTATTACCGCTATCCCGCTTATCACCGTCGGTTTACTGGCACGTATTTTTGCCAAAATGAACTACCTGACGCTGTGCGGGATGTTGGCTGGTTCGATGACCGATCCGCCGGCGCTGGCGTTCGCCAACAACCTGCATGCCACCAGCGGTGCGGCGGCGCTGTCATATGCGACGGTGTATCCGCTGGTAATGTTCCTGCGCATTATCACCCCGCAATTGCTGGCGGTGATTTTCTGGGGACTCGGCTAACCTCAGACGGAGTCCGGGTGGACGCGCCGTAAATGGTAGTCCACCTGATACTCGCTGGCGTTTCTGAACATGACTGAATAATTCAAAAACTCCCCGCTATCGCTGTAGGACAGTGACGTAATCCGTAGCAACGGTGTCTGCTCCGGAACATTCATTTGGGTTGAAAGCTGTTTATCCGCAAGTACAGGTGACAGACTTTCATAATTACCGCTGATCGTGATCCCGCACTCTTTTTCGATGTAATCGAATTTTGACCCCTCCAGATGGATAAGTGAGAGGTTGCGGAAGAGTTTTACCGGCATATAACTGTCTTCCAGCATTAAGGGCTTACCGTCAACATAACGTACGCGGCGCGAAAAATAGATACGTTCGTTAATCTGAATACGAAGCTGGCTGGCAATCGCCGGGGGCGCAGGCATGAGTTCGAAAATCAGTACCTGACTGGTCACCTCTTTCCCCTGTTGCTTCAGTACTTCTGCCAGTCCGGTCAGGTTGGTGGTTTCATGATGGACATCTTTGCGCGCCACGTAGGTGCCACTCCCGTGACGACGCACGACTAAACCCCAACCCACCAGCACCTCAATCGCTTTACGGATCGTCATTCGCGAGACCGCAAATTCGACGGCGAGCTTTTTTTCACCCGGTAACGGGCTTCCGATGTTGTAATCGGAAGAGTTCAGGCGAATTCGTAGTCGTTCTGCTATTGATTTGTAGATCACTACCAGACCTCTTTTTCCCTTTAAACACCGCTGATAAAACCTTCAGATGTCTAACTTTTATTAAAAAAGTAGACCTCATTGATGAAATTAAAACCATGAAAGCGATCACGAATCGTCGCGACATGTCATGTCCTGAGGATCGCAACTTTCTATTCTCGTGTCAGGCCAGCAATCACTACAAAAAAGGCCTCTCCCTACTGGTTGTTACATGAGGATGTGAAAATGCTCAGTCAAATACAACGTTTTGGTGGCGCGATGTTCACCCCGGTACTGCTCTTTCCCTTTGCCGGTATTGTGGTGGGTATTGCCATCATGCTCCGTAACCCACTTTTTGTGGGTGAAGCGCTCACCGATCCCAACAGTCTTTTTGCACAAATCGTCACCATTATTGAAGAAGGCGGGTGGGCGGTGTTCCGCAATATGCCGTTGATTTTTGCCGTCGGTTTGCCCATTGGTCTGGCAAAGCAGGCTCAGGGACGTGCCTGTCTCGCAGTACTGGTCAGCTTCCTGACATGGAATTACTTTATCAATGCGATGGGGATGACCTGGGGCCATTTTTTTGGCGTCGATTTCAGCGTAGATCCGACAGCGGGTAGCGGTTTGACCATGATGGCCGGGATTAAAACGCTTGATACCAGCATTATTGGCGCTATTGCCATTTCAGGTATTGTCACCGCGCTCCATAACCGTTATTTCGATAAGCCGTTGCCGGTTTTTCTGGGGATTTTCCAGGGATCGTCATTTGTGGTCATCATTGCCTTCCTGGTGATGATTCCCTGCGCCTGGCTCACTTTGCTGGGGTGGCCAAAAGTACAAATGGGTATTGAATCGCTGCAGGCGTTTTTGCGTTCTGCCGGAGCCCTTGGTGTGTGGGTCTATATTTTCCTCGAACGCATCCTTATCCCAACCGGTTTACACCACTTTGTCTATGGGCCGTTCATTTTTGGTCCGGCGGTGGTTGAAAGTGGTATTCAGGTTTACTGGGCACAGCACTTGCAGGAATTTAGCCAGAGTATTGAACCGCTGAAAACCCTGTTCCCGGAAGGTGGCTTTGCGCTACATGGTAATTCTAAAGTCTTTGGCTCAGTCGGCATTGCGCTGGCGCTCTACTTTACCGCCGCCCCGGAAAACCGTGTAAAAGTGGCCGGTTTACTTATCCCAGCGACGCTAACGGCCATGCTGGTGGGGATTACCGAACCACTGGAATTTACTTTCCTCTTTATCTCGCCGTTGCTTTTTGCTGTGCACGCGGTGCTGGCAGCCTCAATGGCGACAGTAATGTACCTGTGCGGTGTGGTGGGCAACTTTGGCGGTGGTCTGTTGGATCAATTCCTGCCACAGAACTGGATACCGATGTTCCATAACCATGCGTCAATGATGTTTATTCAGATTGCCGTTGGCGTCTGTTTTACGGGCCTCTATTTCGCCATCTTTCGCGCACTGATCCTGCGTTTCAACCTGAAAACGCCGGGTCGTGAAGAGAGTGAAATCAAACTCTACAGCAAAGCCGATTACCAGGCCGCGCGCGGAAAAACCAGCGCAGCAGCCGCTTCTGATAACCAATTGGGTCAGGCTGCCGGTTTACTACAGGCGCTCGGTGGCGCTGCCAACATCGAAAGTATTAACAACTGTGCCACCCGGTTACGTATCACCCTGATTGACATGGCAAAAACCCAAAGTGATGACGTCTTCAAAGCGCTCGGTGCGCACGGCGTTGTGCGTCGCGGTAACGGTATTCAGGTGATTGTTGGCCTGCATGTTCCTCAGGTTCGCGACCAGCTCGAAACGCTAATGAAATCTTCTTTATCAAACGAACATATCCCCATGACGGAGGCAGTATCATGAAAAAATTCTCGGTGGTAATCGCGGGCGGCGGGAGTACTTTTACGCCAGGTATCGTACTGATGTTGCTGGCAAATCAGGACCGGTTTCCCCTGCGTTCACTGAAATTCTATGACAATGACGGGGCGCGTCAGGAGGTGATTGCCGAGGCGTGCAAAATCATTCTCAAAGAGCAGGCGCCGGAGATCGCGTTTAGTTACACCACCGATCCCGAAGCAGCCTTTACCGATGTGGATTTCGTGATGGCGCACATTCGCGTAGGGAAATACCCGATGCGCGAAAAAGACGAAAAAATCCCGCTGCGTCACGGTGTATTGGGCCAGGAAACGTGTGGACCCGGAGGGATCGCCTATGGCATGCGTTCAATCGGCGGCGTGCTGGAACTGGTGGACTATATGGAAAAATACTCGCCCAATGCCTGGATGCTGAACTACTCCAACCCGGCGGCGATTGTGGCGGAAGCAACCCGTCGTCTACGGCCGAAAGCTAAAATTCTTAATATCTGCGATATGCCGATCGGGATTGAAGGACGCATGGCGCAGATCGTTGGCCTTAAAGATCGTAAACAGATGCGTGTTCGTTACTATGGCCTGAACCATTTTGGCTGGTGGACGTCGATTGAAGATCTGAACGGAAACGATCTGATGCCAAAATTACGCGAATATGTGGCGAAAAATGGCTATGTGCCGCCTTCTGACAATGTACATACCGAAGCAAGCTGGAATGACACGTTTGCCAAGGCCAAAGACGTGCAGGCGCTCGATCCCCAAACGATGCCCAACACCTACCTGAAATACTATCTCTTCCCGGACTATGTGGTGGCGCATTCCAACCCGGAACGCACCCGCGCCAACGAAGTGATGGATCACCGTGAGAAGCATGTCTTCAGCGCCTGTCGGGCGATTATCAATGCCGGTAACGCTTCTGCGGGTGAGTTGGAGATTGATGAACATGCTTCCTATATTGTCGATCTGGCGGCAGCTATCGCTTTTAATACTCAGGAGCGGATGTTACTGATTGTGCCGAACAATGGGGCAATTCATAACTTTGATGCGACGGCAATGGTAGAAATTCCATGCCTGGTGGGACATAACGGCCCGGAACCGTTAACCGTAGGCGATATTCCGCACTTCCAGAAAGGGCTTATGAGTCAGCAGGTGGCGGTTGAAAAACTGGTGGTGGATGCCTGGGAACAACGTTCTTACCAGAAGCTCTGGCAGGCGATCACCTTATCCAAAACGGTACCCAGCGCGTCTGTGGCAAAAGTCATTCTCGATGATTTAATTGAGGCGAATAAAGGCTACTGGCCGGAATTACACTAAACCTCCTGACCGGCATCGGACGATGCCGGTCTCCTCGTTCCTGTCGATTTAGGCTATTCTGGAACCTGCTTGCAGCCCGACAAGGAATATTCATGAAACTTTCTCGCCTCGGAGAATCACCGGATTACCGCTTCTCGCTGGCAAACGAGCGTACTTATCTGGCGTGGATCCGCACTGCGCTGGGTTTTCTCGCCGCAGGCGTCGGACTTGACCAACTGGCGCCAGACTTCGCCACGCCGGTGATCCGCGAGCTGTTAGCATTGCTGCTCTGTTTGTTTGCTGGCGGCCTGGCGATTTACGGTTATCTGCGTTGGTTACGCAATGAAAAGGCGATGCGGCTGAAGGAAGATTTACCTTATACCCGCGCTCTGCTGGTTATCAGTATGATTTTGACGATTGTGGCGATCGTCGTTATGGCGCTAGTGCTGTATGCCGGATAGCCGTAAGGCCCGTCGCATAACCGATCCGGGACTGCAGCCGGAGCGTACCTCGCTGGCATGGTTTCGTACTCTGCTGGGCTATGGCGCGCTGATGGCGCTGGCAGTGAAACATCACTGGCATCAGGCGGGGCTTTTGTTCTGGGTCTCAATTGTGGTGCTGGCAATCGTGGCCATCATTCTCTGGGGCTATACCCGCAAGCGTAATCTGATGGATGTTTCGCTCCTCGATTTTTCCCAATCTCGCGCGGTTCGTGACAAATTTATGATCTCCCTCGCGGTGTTATCTCTCGCAATATTGTTTGCTGTAACGCACGTTCGCCAACTTATCCTCTTGATCGGAAATTTAGCATGACAGGATGTCAGGTCATGGCCAAACCGGCCAGCTCTTGTTGTAACCTGGATTGTCGTCACTGCTTCTACAATGATACTGCTTACCTGTCTGTGGTGGTAAATCGCCAGAACAGTCAATGGCCTGAACCGTTGTATCAGCAACTTCGCCAGAGCGGCGCTTCTCTGCTGCAGTTTATTCCACTCGTGGAGCGAGATGAACGCGGCATGCTGACGGCAGAATCGGTGGAGCCGCAGGTGTGGGGAACATTTCTCACTGCGGTATTTGATATCTGGGTGCGTGAAGATATTGGACGTATACATATCCGGCTTTTTGATATCGTGCTGAATGTGTGGTGTGGGTATTCACGGTATGAGGAAAAAACGGCGGTCAGCCCTGACTGTCAGCGCTGCACAGTATTTCGTTTTTGTCATGGAGATTGTCCAAAACATCACGATGAGAGGGGGAAAAGTGTGCTGTGCGCTGGATACAGTGAGTTTATCCATTATACCGCGCCGCACATGCGCGTGATGCGCGATCTGATCAG
Organism: Citrobacter farmeri; assembly: GCF_019048065.1. NCBI lineage: Bacteria > Pseudomonadati > Pseudomonadota > Gammaproteobacteria > Enterobacterales > Enterobacteriaceae > Citrobacter > Citrobacter farmeri. The sequence continues at coordinate 4,781,933 of NZ_CP077291.1, read as the reverse complement.
GCAGCATCGCTCACCGACAGAGCTGATGGCGATGCTGCGCGCAGAATGTTAGCGTCCTTTCGCCAGGTATTGCGCCATTTCTGCTTCTGGCACCATGCCGCCACCCGTCGCCCAGACCAGGTGCGTGGCATTATTAAGTTGCTCAGCGCTAATGCCCTGCATCTGCTGATAGTCAGTGGATGCGCAGACGCGCTGAGGCCCGGCCATTCCCGCCAGTGCTGACGGTTCCAGACGAATGTCCTCCTCCTGTGCCAGCCAGCCCAGCATGTCGTACATAGACCGATCGCTGAGGGTATACAACCCGTCCAGCAGACGTTCCATCGCTCTGCCGACAAAGCCGGATGCACGTCCTACTGCCAGACCATCTGCCGCTGTCTGGTTATCGATACCGATTTCCTGCACGGCGATCTTGTCGTGCAGCCCGGTATACACGCCCAGCAGCATGCATGGGGAATGGGTGGGTTCAGCGAAAAAGCAGTGCACGTTATCGCCAAATGCCAGTTTCAGACCAAACGCCACCCCGCCAGGGCCACCCCCCACGCCACACGGCAGATAAACAAACAGCGGGTGATCGGCATCCACCACGCGGCCTTGCTGTTCGAATTGCGCTTTCAGACGCTGCCCGGCAACCGCATAACCTAAAAACAGCGTGCGGGAGTTTTCATCGTCAATAAAGAAGCAGTTTGGATCGGACTCCGCTGCTTTGCGACCCTGCTCAACCGCCACGCCGTAATCTTCTTCGTATTCGACAACGGTGACGCCGTGGCTACGCAGTTTGGCTTTCTTCCATGCACGGGCATCCGCAGACATATGCACCGTAACGTTAAAGCCAATGCGGGCGCTCATAATGCCGATAGACAGCCCCAGGTTGCCGGTTGAACCCACGGCGATGCTGTACTGGCTAAAGAAGGCTGTGAACTTTGGCGAAAGCAGAACGCTGTAGTCCTCTTCGGGGGTCAGCATACCGGCTTCCCGCGCCAGTTTTTCGGCGTGCGTCAGGACTTCATAAATGCCGCCGCGCGCTTTAATTGAGCCAGATATTGGCAGATGACTGTCTTTTTTCAGCAGGATTTCCCCGCTGATTTTCTGTCCGTACTGCTTTTCCAGACGTTGTTGCATAGCCGGAATGGCGACGACCTCAGATTCAATGATCCCTCCGGTCGCAGCGGTTTCCGGGAAGGCTTTTGCCAGATACGGGGCGAAGCGCGCCAGACGGGCGTGGGCACCTTTAACGTCTTCTTCCGTCAGCCCCACATAAGGTAAACCTTCCGCCAGAGAGGTGGTTCCCGGGTTGAACCAGGTCGTTTCTCGTAGAGCCACCAGCTCCTCCACCAAAGGATACTGGGCGATGAGTTTTTGTATGTTTTCCATAGGACGTCTCTTTGCGCTTAGATGATAAAGGAAAGCAGGAATGTGCAAGCCAGTGCAATGACCGAGGCGATAAATGTCGCGGTCGTATAGTATTTGAACGTCTCATTCAGGGTGGCGCCGCAGTATTGCTTAACCAGCCAGAAGAGGGAGTCGGTGACGATCGTGCAGCCAATGGCGCCGGAACCAATGGCAATGGCGATGATCTCCGGACTGACGTTGGGATACATCGGCAGCATCGGCGCGACAATCGCCGTGGCGCCCATCATCGCCACTGTGGCAGAACCGACCGCCGCATGCAGAATCAATGCGACCAGCCAGGCCAGCAGAATCGGGTGCATATCCATGTTGGAGAGGATCACCGCTAACGTATCTGCCAGACCGCTGCTCTTGAGGATGGCGTTGAACGCGCCGCCCGCCCCGATGATCAGCAGGATATTGGCGATAGAACCAAAACCGTTTTCGGTATGGGTGAGCAGTGTGCTCATGCCGATATGCTGGCGCAGGCCGAGAATGTAATACGCCACAAAGACGGCAATAAACATGGCAGTAATCGGGTTGCCGATAAATTCCAGCAGGGTGTACAGCGTGCTGCCTTTGGTCATGTTCAGCTCAGCCACGGTTTTCACCAGCATCAAACCAATCGGCAGGAGGACGGTAAACAGTGTTGCACTTAACGACGGCAGCGTGTTTTCCTCGCGGACTTTGAGGTCTGCAAACTCAGCGGGAACCGGTTTGAACGGTAGGCGATTGCCAAGAAACTTCAGGAACAGCGGGCCACCGATCAACGACGCCATCAGGCCAACCAGCAGGCCGTAGACGATCACCGAACCAATATCCGCCCCCAGTTTATTGGCAACAAACAGCGCTGCCGGATGCGGCGGCACGACGCAGTGAACGGCCATCAGTGCGGTACACAGTGGGATAGCCAGTTTCAGCAGAGAAGTGTTGGTTTTTTTCGCGATGGAGAATGCGAGAGGAATTAACAATACCACGCCCACTTCAACGAACAGCGTGATCCCGCAAATCAACCCCACCAGCACCATAATGACGTCAGCGGAGAGCCAGCGGCAGCGCTGTAGCGTTAAGCCGATGCGTTCCGCCGCGCCGGAAACCTCCATCATTTTACCGAGAATGGTACCAAGACCGATGACGGCGGCGAGGAAGCCGAGCGTACCGCCGATCCCGTTTTCGATAGCATTGACCATGTCCAGCGGTCCCATGCCCATCATGGCCCCCACAAAGAAACTGGCGAGCAGCAGTGCCAGGAATGGGTGGAATTTGAATTTCACGATGGTCAGTACAATTAACACAATGCTAATTAGCAGCGTGCTCACAACCCAGATTTGAGAGTGCATATCTCACCTTGCCCTGTGATTTACCTGCCCCTATTGGACAAAAATTCGGCGTGCGGTGACAAACGATATAAATCCTCTTACACATGAATCAGATTGAATCAAAGAGGTGATTTGTATCGAATATTCGCTCAATTTTGCGATATGGTTCACTCTCATTCATCTTTAAGCTGATTTTTTCTGCGATCTTTTTTACACTTCGCCGGACTGAAGCTGAAGTCACCGAGGTACTCATGGAACCCCTTCGCGAAGTCAGAAACCATCTTCTGAACGGTTGGCAATTATCCAAACTGTACACATTTGAAGTGGCGGCGCGGCATCAGTCTTTTGCGATGGCCGCAGACGAGTTATCGCTGAGTCCCAGCGCCATCAGCCACCGCATTAACCAACTGGAAGAGGAGTTGGGGATCCAGCTTTTCGTGCGATCGCACCGCAAAGTGGAACTCACCCATGAAGGTAAGCGGGTATTCTGGGCGCTGAAATCGTCGCTGGATACGCTGAACCAGGAGATCCTCGATATCAAAAACCAGGAACTCTCCGGGACGTTGACCGTCTATTCTCGTCCGTCTATTGCGCAATGCTGGCTGGTGCCAGCGCTCGGTGATTTCACCCGCCGCTATCCGTCGATTTCGCTCACCATATTAACGGGCAACGACAACGTGAACCTGCAGCGCGCTGGTGTCGATCTGGCGCTCTACTTTGACGATGCGCCTTCGGCCCAACTGGAGCATCACTTCCTAATGGACGAAGCGATTCTCCCCGTCTGTAGCCCGGATTATGCCCAACGCTTTGATTTAATGGGATCTCTGGTGAATCTTTCGCATTGTACGCTGCTGCACGATCGCCAGGCCTGGAGCAATGATTCAGGGACCGACGAGTGGCATAGCTGGGCGCAACATTTTGCCGTGAATTTGCCGACATCGTCGGGAATTGGCTTTGATCGTTCGGATTTAGCGGTGATTGCTGCCATGAACCATATCGGCGTGGCGATGGGACGCAGACGTCTGGTACAAAAGCGACTGGAGAGCGGTGAGCTGGTCGCTCCTTTCGGTGAGATGGCGTTGACCTGTCACCAGCATTACTACATGACGACGCTACCCGGCAGGCAATGGCCGAAAATTGAGGCCTTTATCAACTGGCTGCATGAGCAGGCGAAGTCGTTTTCCGCAAGCGAAACTGCTACACGGTAAATAAAAAAGCGTGCTAAATACGTGATATCGCGCCTGCAACATTGCTGAGGATCATCGTGATTAAACCTCTTGTCTCGCTGTTTGTGTTTGCCAGTTTTGCCGTGGGGGCAGCGCAACCGCCGCTGACGGCGGCGCATTATGCGCAGCAACTCGGTGTGGGAATGGACGTCGACTGGGCGCGTACCGAGCAAGGTATTCGGGAGTTCGACCCGCTGGTGGTGCGGGACTTCAAGGCAAAAGGGATTGCTCATGTGCGTATTCGGGTCATCGGAGAACCCACAGAGGCGCGACTTATTCATCTGCGTAAACTGGTGGAGGCCTGCGAGCAGTTCGGCGTGATCCCAATTATCGCTTTTCAGGCGGACGAGTATAAAAATGACCCCAGTGCGAGCAACGAAAAAGAGGTGATCAACTGGTGGGTCGCGGTGGCGCACTATTTTGCCCACAGTGCACCGCTGCTGGGGTTTGATCTGATTTACGAACCGGCCGGTAAGCTGAATCATAATCTGACGTCCCTGAACCGGGTGTATGACAAAACTATTCGTACTATCCACGCCATCGATCCGCAACGGATGATTTTTGTCGCACCGCGTCTGCGTGCTGCACCGGAAGATTTGCTCAATCTCAGGCTACCGTCGCAGAGTCAGAACTATGTCCTGGCTGAATGGCATATCTTCCCGTGGGGGCCGGTGAAAAATAACGGTAAATACCCCTGGACGTCCGGGACGGCAGCAGAGAAAGCGGCGATTCGCGCGCGCATCAATACCGCTGTGCACTGGCAGCAAAAAAGTGGGCATGTCAGTTGGGTTGGTGGTTGGGCCCCGGGAGAAACCAGCAAGAATCCACCGTCCTCTTCTCAACTTTCCTTTGCCACGTTCATGGCATGTGAGCTGAAGAAGGCGAAAATTCCCTACGCGATCAACGCCGATACGCAGTTTTACGATGGGGAAGAAGGGGCCTGGCGGCCCGCGCACGAGCCGCTGTTAAGGGCGATGATAGCGCCGGACTGCGAAACGCCCGGCCAGACGGTTGTTAAATCGCTTGCCCCTGGTGTGAAAAACGCGCCGCCAACGGTAGCCAGCAAAGCAAAATCAACAGCCCCATAAGCGTCATCAGCAGCCCGAGGCTACCCTGCCCGGTTTGCGGCAGCATGGCGGAAAGCCATGCCAGTACGCCGGAGCCGATGTTTTGCAGACCGCCCACCAGCGCGCCCGCAGTACCAGCGAGGAACGGGAATGGCTCCATCGCGCCGCTGGTCGCCAGCGGGAATAGCATCCCGGCACCGAAGAAGAACAGTGCGGCGGGGATCAACAGTGTCCAGACGTTCATCACGCCAAACCAGCCGGGGATCCACATCATCAGCCCGGCCAACAGACAACTCACCACCGATTGCCACATTAGCGTTGAGAAGCGCTTATTCGGGCGACCGGCAAACCATGCGCCGAAAAACGCCGCCGGGATCGGCAGGATAAACAGGATACTCACCACCATACTGCTCAGCCCGAGCACCGCGCCCATCAGCACGCCTGAACAGGCTTCGAATACCGCGATACCGGCCAGTCCACCAATCAGCATTAGCAGATAGCAGTTAAACGCGCTGTGACCAAACAAGGTTTTATAGCTGGTCATCAGCCGCGTGCGCGGCGCGCCAGTGGGACGTGTTTCCGGCATCCAGCGCGCCATGCTGAAGGTGACGCCCGCACAGAGTACAAGCAAGAAAACGTAACAGGCGCGCCAGTTCCACATCGTATCCAGTAGTCCGCCAATGAGCGGCGCCAGCAGCGGACTGACCAGAATACCCATATTCAGCATGCTGTTGGCGTGGCGCAGCTGCGTGCCTTCATACAGATCGCGCGGCAAGGTCCGTGCCATCACCCCGCCGACGCCGGTTCCCATTCCCTGCAACGCGCTGGCGGCGATCAGCACCGTCAGGCTGTGAGTCGTAATGGCGACCAGCGTGGCGAGCATAAAAATCGACATTCCGACGAGGATCACCGGGCGGCGTCCTACGCGGTCAGAAAGCGGGCCATAAAACAGTTGCGATACGCCATAGGTCAGCAGATAGGCTGCCATAACGCTTTGTACGGCCCCTTCGCGAACGTTTAGCTCGCGAGCCATGTCGGCAATGGCAGGAATATAAATGGTTTGCGCCATCTGACCCACCGCCACAAGTAATACCAACATCAACAACAAATTGACGTTTCTCTGCCTTTTCATTTCGCTGAATACTTTTCAAAAAGAGAAAAAATAAGAATAAGGTGCTGCGCATTCCCATAAATGCGAGTGAAATCTACCACACTAAAAAAAGAAGGCCAGATGGCAGGCGGGAATGAAAAGAGGCTGAACGGCAGGATATGTAAACAAAAAACGGCAACAAATGTTGCCGAGTGTGTGTTCTAGGACAGGCGTAACAGAATGGCTCCGGCGGCAATCCCACCGGCAGCCACGAGGCGTAATCCCGCGACCCGCTCTTTCAGCAGTAGCCAGGCGATAAGCGCGCCGAACAGGATTGAGGTTTCACGCAGTGCAGCGACCACTGCCAGCGGCGCGAGGGTCATCGCCCAGAGCGCCAGTCCGTAAGAACCCATGGTGGCAATGCCGCCAAAAATCCCTTTCTTCCAGTGCTGCGTCAGATAGCGCAATGCCTCACGACGACGGGCCATCATCGCCCATCCCAGCAGGCAGGAGCCGTTCAAAAAGAAGGTCCAGAGCGTATATCCCAGCGCCGTTTCCGAGAGCCTGACACCGGTGCCGTCGACCAGCGTATATCCGGCGATGAAACAGGCGTTAATCAGCGCCAGCACAATGCCCTGCTGCGAACGAGCGCGACCATTAAATGCCATGCCGAGGATGGCGGCGCAGATCACCGCAATACCCGTCCAGGCCAGCGCGGACAGGCTGTCACCAAGAAACAGTACGCTGATGATAGCCACCAGCAGCGGTGCCGTCCCGCGCATTAGCGGATAAGTCTGGCTCATATCGGAGACAGTATAGGTTCTGGCGACCAGCACGGTGTAGACCACCTGTAATACGGTTGAGGCGGCTAAAAACGGGATACTGGCGGTTGAAGGCTGTGGCGCAAAGGGCAGACACACAAGCGCCATGATGGCGGCGGAACCACTGACGCTGATGGCAGCGTAGAGCTTGTCGTTTCCGGCTTTCACAATGGCGTTCCAGCTGGCGTGCAGCAGCGCGGCGAACAACAAAATGCAGAAAACAGAAAGGGTCATAGCACAGGCGTCATCAGGGAGTGTCATAAAAACGTAACATATCATCGCTACACAAGCATCTGCGATGTAAAAGGGGAGCGGTTGCCCGCTCCCCTTTGGTGCGACTTGAATCTGAATTACTTCAGGTATTTCAGAACAGCATCAAGCAGTTGCATGGCTGCAACGATGAGTTTCAGGATAAGAATAGCGATATCCACGAGGCTCATACGCGTCTCCTTTTGGCAAAGGAGCACGGTGCTGACGTACCTTTCCGCCGCCTGTTACCAGCACCTTTGTTGACATAACACAGTGTGCTCACCGGGGGGTTAAGGCGCTGACGGCACCACCCGTTTCAGCCAGGACTTTGTTGCGCCGGTTTACGATGCGGCCCCACCTAACACATTGCGTACTGAGATATTATAGATAAACACTGTATAAATGAACAGTTATTTATGGACAGTACCGAGCTTCTGATCCATACTCAAAAGCGTCAAAATTCGTGTCGAAATTGCGTGTTCTTCGCAGAACGCGTATACTTTTGCTGTTGACATAACACAGTGTGCTTTGCGGCAACCAACCGCATAACGCTGAAAAAACCTCGCTCCGGCGGGGTTTTTTGTTTTGGCCGCTTTTTCCTGGCGAAACGTGATCGTCGACGCATTTTTACGCAGATGATAATTTTTCCGTTGTCAGCTTATGAAAGCTGTGCTTGTATAAATCCTGTTAATCATTAAACAGACAAGGTCCCTAATGAACTCTTCCATGCTGACGTCGACCCTACTAAAAACTGCGCCATCTAGCGCAGCGGTCGTCGTGCGTGTGGTGGTGGTCGTCGGCAATGCGCCGTAGGGTCCGGAACAACACACGATTCCAAAACCCCGCCGGCGCAAACCGGGCGGGGTTTTTCGTTTAAGAGACCTGCCCGGAGCGTCGGCCCAGAACAAAAGGACTGGAGTATGGCAAGTTCGGGCACAACATCAACATCCCAGCGTACGCGTTTTACGGGCGCTGAATTTATCGTTCATTTTCTGGAACGTCAGGGCATCAAGATTGTCACTGGCATTCCGGGCGGATCGATTCTTCCCGTCTATGATGCCTTAAGTCAGAGCACGCAAATCCGCCATATTCTGGCACGCCACGAACAAGGGGCGGGGTTCATTGCGCAGGGTATGGCGCGAACCGACGGTAAACCGGCGGTGTGTATGGCCTGTAGCGGACCAGGTGCTACCAATCTGGTGACCGCTATCGCCGATGCGCGTCTGGATTCTATCCCCATGGTGTGTATCACCGGACAGGTCCCTGCCTCAATGATTGGCACCGACGCCTTCCAGGAAGTGGACACCTACGGCATCTCTATCCCCATCACAAAACATAACTATCTGGTCAGACATATCGATGAACTCCCGCAGGTGATGAGCGACGCATTTCGTCTCGCTCAGTCCGGACGTCCTGGCCCAGTGTGGATAGACATACCTAAGGATATCCAGATGGCGATTCTCGAGATTGACGAGATGCCAGAACCGGCAGAGAAAATGGCGCCGCCGGAATTCAGTGCAGACAGCATTCGTGACGCTGCCGCGATGATTAACGCCGCACAGCGCCCGGTGCTGTACCTCGGCGGCGGGGTGATTAATGCGCCGCAGCGGGTGCGTGAGCTGGCAGAAAAGGCGCAACTGCCAACCACCATGACGTTGATGGCGCTGGGGATGTTACCGAAGGCGCACCCGCTGTCGTTAGGCATGCTGGGAATGCACGGTGCGCGCAGCACCAACTACATCCTGCAGGAGGCGGATCTGCTGGTAGTGCTGGGCGCGCGTTTTGATGACCGGGCGATTGGCAAAACCGAGCAGTTCTGCCCAAATGCCAAAATTATCCACGTCGATATTGACCGCGCGGAACTGGGAAAAATTAAGCAGCCACACATCGCTATTCAGGCTGATGTGGATGAGGTTCTGGCCCAGTTGATTCCGCATATTGACGCGAACCCGCGCGCGGAGTGGCTGCAGTTGGTCAGCGATCTGCAACGCGAATTCCCGTGCTCTATCCCACAGGAGAGCGATCCGCTGTGCCACTACGGCCTGATCAATGCGGTAGCGGCCTGCGTGGATGATAACGCGATTATCACTACCGATGTGGGCCAGCATCAGATGTGGGCCGCGCAGGCCTATCCGCTGAACCGTCCTCGCCAGTGGCTGACTTCTGGCGGCCTGGGCACCATGGGATTTGGTCTGCCAGCCGCGATTGGCGCGGCACTGGCGAACCCGGATAAGAAAGTGCTGTGCTTCTCTGGAGACGGCAGTCTGATGATGAACATTCAGGAGATGGCGACCGCCAGCGAAAACCAGTTGGATGTGAAAATCATCCTGATGAACAACGAAGCGCTGGGGCTGGTGCATCAGCAGCAGAGCCTGTTCTACAAGCAGGGTGTTTTTGCTGCGACGTATCCGGGGACAATCAACTTTATGCAGATTGCCGCCGGGTTTGGTTTACAGACCTGCGATCTGAATAACGAAGCTGACCCGCAGGCCGCATTGCAGGAGATTATCAGCCAACCGGGGCCGGCGCTGATCCATGTCCGCATTGATGCGGAAGAAAAAGTGTATCCAATGGTACCGCCAGGCGCGGCAAATACTGAGATGGTGGGGGAATAAGCCATGCAGAAACAATCACATGAGAACGTCATTCTGGAACTCACCGTCCGCAACCACCCAGGCGTGATGACCCACGTCTGTGGGCTGTTCGCCCGCCGTGCATTTAACGTTGAGGGGATCCTCTGTCTACCGATTCAGAGCAGCGACAAGAGCCGTATCTGGTTGCTGGTCAACGACGATCAGCGTCTGGAGCAGATGATCAGCCAAATCGATAAGCTGGAAGATGTGGTGAAAGTGGTGCGTAATCAGTCAGACCCCACAATGTTCAACAAAATTGCTGTGTTCTTTGAGTAACTTAATCGCCGTCTGAATCAGGGGTAATCACCTTGACGGAACCGTTCCGGCAGTGGGCGACATAATCTGCCGGTAGCGGACGATCGCATATCAGGACATCAAAGGTGGAAAGCGGACCAATGCTGGCGGGGGCGACCTCATCGAACAGGGCGTAACGCGTCAGTAAAATTTTACGCAGTCCGCGATCCATTGCTTTGCGCTTGGTGGCGAGGTCGTCCGGGTTAAACCAACTGACGCCGAAGTGCTCGTGTACGCCGCTGGCGGAGATAAAGACTTTTCGCGGATTCAGGGAATCCAGCGCCGACGGGTTATTCGCATCGTAAAAGGCGTCGCTCTTCGCCCGATACGTTCCACCACAGAGGATCGCCGTGGCGTTGGGTTTTTCATTGAGCGCGATAAAGACCTGGTGCGAGTAGCAGATCCCGGTAAAGGCGATCTCATCCGGGATCATACTGATCACCAACGGCATCTCCGGGCCATTATCAAAAAAGATCAGATCGTTTTCGCTCACCAGACCGGCGGCCAGGATAGCGATGGGCAGATCGTCGCGATGATGGGGTTTTTTGGCCAGCAAGGGAGCACCCGCTGGCGCGGCGGGTTTACTGACCATCACTATATAGCCGCCGAGCAGCGTCAGGGGCAGCGGCTCGTCATCCTGGCTGAGATCCCGGCGAATGGTCATCACGGAGACTTCCAGCATCCGCGCGGCGTCTTTCAGATGGATGCGATCGGTCTTCTTCAACAGTTCCATCAGACGTCGAATACGTTCTTTTTGCTTGGTTTCCATTCACCTTCTCCGCGATTCATGTTGCGTATGTTCCATGAGTAACATTTTTGTGTCTCTCAGAACATCATCTTGCTGCATTACTATACGTCTGGCTGGCGGGAATTAAAAGCGCGTTTGTTCGCGTTTTTTTGATTGTAACTGGTTTAATTTCAGTTAATTGTAACAGTTTAGATGCTGTTTTTAGGTAACAGTGAGTCCTGGGGTGTGCAATAAATAAACAGAGAAATGATCTTCCAATCGCGATCGTAGTCACAAATGATACAGAAGTAACATGATAATGTTATTTTATTATCATTGTTATGTGATTGTTTCTGAGAGGGTGTAAAATGGATATCGCGGTTATTGGCTCCAACATGGTGGATCTCATCACTTATACCAACCAGATGCCCAAAGAAGGCGAAACCCTGGAAGCGCCGGCGTTTAAAATCGGCTGCGGTGGGAAAGGCGCGAATCAGGCCGTTGCGGCGGCGAAGCTCAACTCCAAAGTGCTGATGCTGACCAAAGTCGGCGATGATATCTTTGCAGATAACACCATTCGCAATCTCGAATCCTGGGGCATCAATACCACCTATGTCGAAAAGGTCCCGTGCACCAGTAGCGGCGTGGCGCCGATTTTTGTGAATGCGAACTCCAGTAACAGCATTCTTATTATTAAAGGCGCGAACAAGTTTCTCTCCCCGGAAGATATCGATCGCGCTGCGGAAGACTTAAAAAAATGTCAGCTTATTGTCCTGCAACTGGAAGTTCAACTGGAGACGGTTTACCACGCCATTGAGTTCGGCAAAAAGCATGGCATCGAAGTATTATTAAATCCCGCGCCGGCATTACGGGAATTAGATATGTCTTATGCCTGTAAATGTGATTTTTTTGTACCAAATGAAACTGAACTGGAAATATTAACCGGTATGCCGGTGGAGTCGTATGACCATATTCGTGCCGCCGCCCGTTCCCTGGTGGATAAAGGGTTAAACAATATTATTGTGACCATGGGTGAGAAAGGTGCGCTATGGATGACGCGCGATCAGGAGGTGCATGTCCCGGCGTTTCGCGTTAATGCTGTTGATACCAGTGGCGCAGGCGACGCTTTTATCGGTTGCTTTGCCCATTACTACGTTCAGAGCGGAGATGTCGAAGCCGCAATGAAGAAAGCCGTCCTTTTCGCTGCCTTTAGCGTCACCGGGAAAGGCACACAATCCTCTTATCCGAGTATCGAACAATTTAATGAATTTCTTACCCTAAACGAATAATACTCCTGCACTGTAAAAGGTAGCACTATGAACGATAAAAACATCATTCAGATGCCCGATGGGTATCTGAATAAGACCCCTCTGTTCCAGTTTATTTTGTTATCCTGTTTATTCCCATTATGGGGATGCGCAGCCGCATTAAATGATATTCTGATTACGCAATTTAAAAGCGTATTTTCACTCAGCAACTTTGCCTCGGCATTAGTTCAGAGCGCCTTTTATGGCGGTTATTTTTTAATTGCGATCCCGGCATCCCTGGTGATTAAAAAGACCAGTTATAAAGTGGCGATATTAATCGGTCTGACACTTTATATCGTTGGCTGTACGCTCTTTTTCCCGGCCTCGCACATGGCAACCTACACCATGTTCCTTGCTGCGATCTTCGCCATTGCGATTGGTCTGAGCTTCCTGGAAACCGCAGCAAACACCTACAGCTCAATGATCGGTCCAAAAGCCTATGCCACCTTACGCCTGAATATCAGCCAGACGTTTTATCCGATTGGCGCGGCATCCGGTATTTTGCTGGGTAAATATCTGGTCTTTTCCGAAGGCGATAGCCTGGAAAAACAGATGGCAGGAATGAATGCCGAGCAGATCCATAACTTTAAAGTACTGATGCTGGAAAACACCCTTGAGCCGTATAAGTACATGATTATGGTTCTGGTGGTGGTGATGGTGCTGTTCCTGCTGACCCGTTTCCCGACCTGCAAAGTGGCGCAAACCGCCAACCATAAACGTCCGTCGGCGATGGATACGTTGCGCTATCTGGCGAGCAATGCCCGCTTCCGTCGCGGCATTGTGGCGCAGTTTCTGTATGTGGGGATGCAGGTGGCCGTGTGGTCATTCACCATTCGTCTGGCGCTGGAGTTGGGCGATATCAACGAGCGCGATGCATCTAACTTTATGGTCTACAGCTTTGCCTGCTTCTTTATCGGTAAGTTTATCGCCAACATCCTGATGACCCGTTTTAACCCGGAAAAAGTGCTGATTCTTTACTCCGTCATCGGCGCGCTTTTCCTCGCCTATGTTTCGCTGGCGCCGAGCTTCAGCGCCGTGTACGTCGCGGTGTTGGTGAGCGTCCTGTTTGGCCCCTGCTGGGCGACCATCTATGCCGGCACGCTGGATACGGTGGATAACGAACATACCGAAATGGCGGGCGCGGTGATCGTGATGGCCATCGTTGGCGCCGCCGTGGTCCCGGCGATTCAGGGTTATGTGGCGGATATGTTCCACTCGCTGCAACTCTCGTTCCTCGTCTCCATGCTGTGCTTTGTTTACGTGGGGATCTATTTCTGGCGCGAAAGCAAAGTGCGCAGCCTGGCTGAAGCGACCGCTTCCTGAGGAGAACGATGATGACAACACGTATCACGCTGTGGCGGACGCTCTTTGGTGAACATCCGCAAACCCTACTGGAGAACAGCGATTTCACGGTTACCGCCTTTCGTTACGCCAGCGGTGTGGAAGGGCTGAAGGTGCAGAACAGTCGTGGTCATCTGGTGATTCTGCCCTGGATGGGGCAGATGATCTGGGACGCACAGTTTGACGGCCATGACCTGACCATGCGCAACATGTTCCGCCAGCCAAAACCCGCTGCGGAAGTGGTGGCGACCTATGGCTGTTTTGCCTTCCATTCCGGACTGCTGGCCAATGGCTGCCCGTCGCCGGAAGATACTCACCCGTTGCACGGTGAAATGGCCTGTGCTGCGATGGACGAGGCCTGGCTGGAACTGGACGGCGACAGTCTGCGCGTGACCGGACGCTACGAGTATGTGATGGGATTCGGTCATCATTATCAGGCGCAGCCTGCGGTGGTAATGCGCAAAGCGAGCGCGCTGTTTGACATTCAGATGGCGGTGACGAACCTGGCGTCTGTCGCGATGCCGCTGCAGTACATGTGCCACATGAACTATGCGTATGTGCCGGAGGCGACGTTCAGCCAGAATATCCCGGATGAGGCGCTGCGACTTCGTGAATCGGTCCCGGCCCATGTGAAACCCACCGAACAATGGCTGGCGTTTAATCAACGGATATTACAAGGCGAAGCGTCACTGGCGACGCTTAATGAACCCAACTTCTACGATCCGGAAATCGTCTTCTTTGCCGACAAACTGGACAGGTATACGGATAAACCCGAATTCCGCATGATCGCCCCGGATGGCACCACGTTTGTTACGCGTTTCGCCAGTTCGGAGCTCAACTATGTGACACGCTGGATCCTGTACAATGGCGATCAGCAGGTGGCGGCATTCGCCCTGCCTGCCACCTGCCGCCCGGAAGGATTTCTCGCCGCCCAGCGAAACGGCACGCTGCTTGAGGTTCAACCGCAGCAAACCCGGACATTTACGGTCACCACCGGCATCGCCTGAACGCTCAAGGCTTGAACAGCAACGCGCTTATCGTTAAGGTAAGCGCGTTTTTTTCACCCTGCCAGGATGAACCCCATGATTACCGTTGCCCTTATAGACGACCACCTTATCGTTCGCTCCGGCTTTGCCCAACTGCTGGGACTGGAGGCGGATTTGCAGGTTGTTGCCGAGTTTGGCTCGGGGCGTGAAGCGCTGGCAGGATTACCGGGACGCGGCGTTCAGGTATGCATTTGTGACATTTCGATGCCGGATATCTCCGGTCTGGAACTGTTGAGCCAGTTGCCGAAAGGGATGGCGACTATCATGCTCTCTGTTCATGATAGCCCGGCACTGGTGGAACAGGCATTGAACGCCGGGGCGCGCGGTTTTCTCTCTAAACGCTGTAGCCCGGATGAACTGATTGCGGCGGTGCATACGGTGGCCACCGGCGGCTGTTATCTGACGCCAGAAATTGCCGTCAAACTGGCGGCCGGACGCCAGGATCCGCTGACCCGTCGCGAGCGTCAGGTGGCGGAAAAGCTGGCGCAGGGGATGGCGGTGAAAGAGATTGCCGTCGAGCTGGGACTGTCGCCGAAAACGGTGCACGTCCATCGTGCTAACCTGATGGAAAAACTGGGCGTCAGCAATGACGTTGAGCTGGCGCGGCGCATGTTTGACGGCTGGTAATGAAAACTCTGTTCTCGCGGTTAATCACCGTCCTCGCCTGTTTTTTTATCTTCTCTGCCGCCTGGTTTTGTCTGTGGAGTATCAGCCTGCATCTGGTTGAGCGCCCGGAACTGGCGGTACTGCTGTTCCCGTTTGGTTTACGTCTGGGGCTGATGCTGCAATGTCCGCGCGGCTACTGGCCGGTTTTGTTGGGCGCAGAATGGCTATTGACCTTCTGGCTGGCACAGGAAGTGGCGTTGGCGCACTTTCCCCTTTTGATGATCGGTAGCTTGCTGACGCTGCTGCCCGTGGCGCTGATTTCCCGCTATCGCCATCAGCGCGACTGGCGGACATTATTGCTTCAGGGAGCGGCGTTAACGGCGGCGGCGCTGTTGCAGTCGCTACCCTGGCTGGGGCAGGGGGAAGAGGCGTGGAATGCGCTGCTGCTGACCCTGACCGGCGGATTAACGCTGGCGCCGATTTGCCTGGTGTTCTGGCACTATCTGACCAGTACCACCTGGCTGCCGCTGGGGCCGGCGCTGGTGTCGCAACCGGTGAACTGGCGCGGTCGGCACCTGATCTGGTATCTGCTGCTGTTCAGCGTCAGCCTGTGGCTTCAGTTGGGATTGCCCGCGGAGCTTTCGCGATTTACCCCCTTCTGTCTGGCGCTGCCAATTATCGCGCTCGCCTGGCACTATGGCTGGCAGGGGGCGCTGATTGCGACGCTGATGAACGCTATCGCGCTGATTGCCAGCCAGACCTGGCACGATCACCCCGTGGATTTACTGCTCTCCCTGCTGGCGCAAAGCCTGACCGGGCTATTGCTTGGCGCTGGTATTCAGCGCCTGCGTGAACTGAATCAGTCGCTGCAAAACGAACTGGCGCGTAATCACCGGCTGGCGGAGCGTCTGCTGGAAACGGAGGAGAGCGTGCGCCGCGACGTGGCGCGTGAGTTGCACGACGATATCGGACAGACCATCACCGCTATCCGCACCCAGGCGGGAATTGTGCAGCGGCTGGCGGTGGAAAACGGCGGCGTGAAGCAGAGCGGGCAGCTTATCGAACAGCTGTCGCTGGGCGTCTATGATTCCGTGCGCCGCCTGTTGGGACGCCTGCGTCCGCGGCAACTGGACGATTTGACGCTGGAGCAGGCCATCCGTTCGTTGATGCGGGAAATGGAGCTGGAAAGCCGCGGCATCGTCAGCCATCTCGACTGGCGGATTGATGAGGCGGCGCTCAGTGAGAGTCAACGGGTGACGCTGTTTCGCGTATGCCAGGAAGGACTGAACAATATTGTGAAACATGCTAACGCCAGCGCGGTGACGCTGCAGGGCTGGCAGCAGGACGAGCGGCTGATGCTGGTGATGGAAGACGACGGCAGCGGGCTGCCGCCGGGCTCCGGGCAACACGGTTTTGGTCTGACCGGGATGCGCGAGCGCGTGACGGCGCTCGGCGGTTCGCTGACGATTTCCTGCACGCACGGTACGCGAGTCAATGTCTCGTTGCCCCTGCGCTACGTTTAAGGAGCGACGATGCTGACCTTTTTCAAGGCGCCGGTGAATGCGCCGCAGTTAACGGACAAGCGCGAGATCGACGAACGCTACCACTACTGGCGTCGCCATATCCTGCTGACTATCTGGCTGGGCTACGCCCTGTTCTACTTCACCCGTAAAAGTTTTAACGCTGCCGTGCCGGAAATTCTCGTCAGCGGCGTGTTAACCCGGAGTGATATTGGCCTGCTGGCGACACTGTTTTACATCACCTATGGCGTGTCGAAATTCGTTTCCGGCATCGTCAGCGATCGTTCCAACGCTCGCTATTTCATGGGGATCGGGTTGATTGCCACCGGTATCGTGAACATTCTGTTTGGTTTTTCCTCTTCGCTTTGGGCATTTGCCCTGCTGTGGGCGCTGAATGCTTTTTTCCAGGGCTGGGGCGCACCGGTGTGCGCGCGTCTGCTGACGGCGTGGTATTCACGCAATGAGCGCGGCGGCTGGTGGGCTATCTGGAATACCGCGCACAACGTTGGCGGTGCGCTGATCCCCATTGTTATGGCCGCTGCAGCGCTGCACTATGGCTGGCGTGCCGGGATGATGTTGGCCGGAACGCTGGCGATTGTCGTCGGTCTTTTTCTCTGCTGGCGACTGCGTGACCGTCCACAGGCCGTGGGATTACCCCCGGTGGGCGACTGGCAGCACGACGCGCTGGAAATCGCCCAGCAACAGGAAGGCGCAGGGCTGACCCGCAAAGAGATCCTCACCAAATACGTACTGCTCAACCCTTACATCTGGCTGCTGTCGTTGTGTTATGTGCTGGTGTACGTGGTGCGTGCGGCGATCAACGACTGGGGCAATCTGTATATGTCCGAGACGCTGGGGGTCGATCTGGTGACCGCCAACATGGCGGTAACGATGTTTGAACTGGGAGGCTTCATTGGTGCGCTGGTGGCGGGATGGGGATCGGACAAACTGTTCAACGGCAACCGTGGCCCGATGAACCTGATTTTTGCCGCCGGGATTTTGCTTTCGGTGGGCTCACTGTGGCTGATGCCGTTTGCCAGCTATGTGATGCAGGCGGCTTGTTTCTTCACGACCGGATTCTTTGTCTTTGGCCCACAGATGCTGATCGGGATGGCGGCGGCGGAGTGCTCGCACAAAGAAGCGGCAGGCGCAGCAACCGGGTTTGTGGGACTTTTCGCCTATCTCGGCGCATCGCTTTCTGGCTGGCCGTTGGCACAGGTGCTGGAAATCTGGCACTGGACGGGGTTCTTCGTCGTTATTGCTATCGCCGCCGGTATCTCCGCTCTGTTATTACTCCCGTTCCTCAACGCCCAGGCTCCTCGCGAAGCCAGGGAAGCGTGATGCAGCTCACTTTTTTACCGCGAGTGGGGCAAAACTAAGAAATTTTCCCGGTTTCGCCTGGACGCTGTCTCAGGCGGGTCTCCCGACGGATTTTTACAATGCCTGCCATTCGCAGGTATAAAAAATGAGCTCGGGAGTGTCCTATGCTGGCCTTTCTAAACCAGGTGCGTAAACCGACCCTGGATCTGCCGCTCGATGTGCGGCGCAAGATGTGGTTCAAACCGTTTATGCAGTCTTATCTGGTGGTCTTCATTGGCTACCTGACCATGTATTTGATCCGCAAGAACTTTAACATCGCCCAGAACGATATGATTACTACCTACGGGTTGAGCATGACGCAACTGGGGATGATTGGTCTGGGATTCTCCATCACCTACGGCGTGGGTAAAACGCTGGTTTCCTATTACGCTGACGGCAAAAACACCAAGCAGTTTTTGCCGTTTATGCTGATCCTTTCCGCGATTTGTATGCTCGGCTTCAGCGCCAGCATGGGAACCGGCTCCGTAAGCCTGTTCCTGATGATCGCCTTCTATGCCCTGAGCGGTTTCTTTCAGAGCACCGGCGGTTCGTGCAGCTATTCCACTATTACCAAATGGACGCCTCGCCGTAAGCGCGGTACGTTTCTCGGCTTCTGGAATATCTCTCATAACCTCGGCGGCGCAGGCGCGGCAGGGGTAGCGCTGTTCGGTGCGAACGTGCTGTTCGACGGTCATGTGATCGGGATGTTTATCTTCCCGTCGATTATCGCCCTGATTGTCGGCTTTATCGGTCTGCGATTCGGTAGCGACTCGCCGGAATCTTACGGTCTCGGCAAAGCTGAAGAGCTGTTTGGCGAAGAGATCAGCGAAGAGGATAAAGAGACTGAAGAAAATGACATGACCAAATGGCAAATCTTTGTTGAATATGTACTGAAAAACAAAGTCATTTGGCTGCTGTGTTTCTCCAACATTTTCCTGTACGTAGTGCGTATCGGTATCGACCAGTGGTCCACCGTTTATGCTTTCCAGGAGCTGAAACTGTCCAAAGAGGTGGCGATTCAGGGCTTTACCTTGTTTGAGGTGGGCGCGCTGGTCGGTACGCTGCTGTGGGGCTGGCTCTCGGATCTGGCGAATGGTCGTCGTGCGCTGGTGGCCTGTGTAGCGCTGGCACTGATCATCGCGACGCTTGGCGTCTATCAACATGCCAGCAACCAGTATGTCTATCTCGCGTCACTGTTTGCGCTCGGTTTTCTGGTGTTTGGCCCACAATTGCTGATTGGCGTGGCGGCGGTGGGCTTTGTCCCGAAAAAAGCCATCGGCGCAGCGGACGGTATCAAAGGCACCTTTGCGTATTTGATTGGCGATAGCTTTGCCAAGTTAGGTCTGGGAATGATTGCCGACGGTACGCCCGTGTTTGGTCTGACCGGCTGGGCGGGTACCTTCGCCGCGCTGGATGCCGCTGCGATTGGCTGTATTTGCCTGATGGCGATGGTCGCCGTCATGGAAGAGCGCAAAATCCGTCGGGAAAGAAAAATTCAGCAGTTAAGAACCGCTTAAGTGTGTAGTTGGTAACAGGTTGCCCAGCCTGTGCGCTGGGCTTTTTTATGCCTGTTTCTGGCGATAGTTGACTGAAATCAGTCAGCGATCTCATGAGAGGTGAAAGTAAACGTTTCGCCATCAAAAAGTCCCATACTGGTGAGTTTTAGGGCGGGGATCACCGGTAAGGAGAGAAACGCCATCTGGATAAAAGGCTCATCGGGCAGTGTGCCACATTCACGACCTGCCGCTTTTAGCGCATCGATTTGTCCAGCCAGCGAATCAGCGGTGTCGGTACTCATTAATCCGGCAATCGGCAGCGGTAAATGGCATTGCACCTGACCGTTACGGACGACGCAGAGCCCGCCGCCATCTTCAATCACCTGATTAACCGCCAGCGCCATCTCTTCAGCGCTGCAACCGATCACCACAATATTATGGCTGTCATGGCTGACCGTCGCCGCCAGCGCGCCTTCACGCAGACCGAATCCGCCTAATAAACCGTAGGCCGGGGGCGACTGTTGCCCGTAGCGCTCAAGCACGGCGATATAGCAAATATCATGGCGATCGAAACCCTCAGCGGTGCACATGCAGGCACTGGCGCTCGTTACCAGTTCGTTAGGGATAACATCAATCACCCGATAGCGTTTGCCGGGGGTGAAATGCAGCGCAAAGTCATCTGCGCAGACGGGGCGTCGTGCAATGGTGTTGCCATAGGGGGGGACAGTTTGCGCCAGCCTTGCCGGTTCTTCAGCTTTCAGGCGTTCGGCATCAATAGGTTCCCCTTTGATAAACACTTGCTGTATCACTACGTTGCGGGCATCGCTGAGCAGGATAATATCCGCCTGTTTTCCTGGAGCCAGTAAGCCAAGATGGTGCAATCCAAAGTGACGTGCCGCCGACCAACTGGCGACGCGGTAAGCGACGTGAAGCGGGACGCTATGCTGCAAAATGAGTCGGCGAATCAGTGCATCAATATGCCCTTCATGCGCGATCTCCCAGGGGTTACGGTCGTCGGTGCAAAGTAAGCACTGTGGGCTGTTGAAGTCATTGATGAGCGGAGCCAGCGCGTCTAGGTTGCGGGCGGCGGAACCTTCGCGGATCATCAGCGCCATCCCGAGTTGCAGTTTGCGGCGCCCCTCCTCCAGAGTGTAGCTCTCGTGGCAATTCTCGATCCCGGCGGCGACGTAGGCGTTGAGCGCCTTACCGTTCAGTCCAGGACAATGGCCATCCAGCGTCAGATGACGGAAAGCATCCATTTTGTCGAGCAACGCATTTTGTCCGGCGATGACGCCCGGATAATCCATCACTTCCGCCAGCCCGGCGACCAGCGGGTGATCGCGCCAGATCAGCATCTGGTCGAGGGTGAAACGCGCGCCATTCACATCACATCCCTCCAGGGCCGGAACGCAGGAACTCACCTGAAGATACTGATTCTGCTTCGCCAGTTCGGCGCAGCGGACAAACCAGGAAAACCCCTTTTCGCCCATCACATTGACGATTTCATGCGGATCGCAAACGACGGTGGTGAGCCCACGCGGCAGCGTTGCGGTTTCAAATGTGACCGGCGTCATCATGCTGGATTCAATGTGCAGATGTGAGTCGATAAAGCCGGGAACTGCCGTTGCGCCGTGGGCATCAACACGCCGCCGTGCCGGGGCGTCACGATACTCTGCCCCAATGCCCGCGATATGTCGCCCTTTGGTCACAATGGGACCTGTCATTTCCCCGCCATTAATAATATCGAGAAGGATGACATTATCAATAATATAATCGGCAACCGATTCACCGCGCGCAACGGCTAACAATTCCTGCTGTTCCTGACGGCTAATATAATGAAATTTATGATTTATGATGTTATTCATATTTTTCTCATTTTGATTTTATCATTTTGATTATTATTTATCACACGTAAATGCTGGGTAATTATTTAAAGTTTATCGATTAACGGGCGTTGGCATTGTGATTGCAATCACTGAATTAAATATGAGAGGTGTTTTAAATGAGACCTGATTATATCTTCATTAATGGATGAAAAAGATGAATAATGATGTCAGTGATGACGTGAAAAATGATTCAAATCATCTTTCGCGATTATTTAAATTGCACCAGCATGGCACCGACGTGCGGACAGAAACGATTGCCGGAATGACGACTTTTTTAACGATGGTGTACATTGTATTCGTGAATCCGCAAATACTTGGGGCCGCACAGATGGATCCCAAAGTGGTGTTTGTCACCACGTGCCTCATCGCTGGCATTGGCAGTATCGCGATGGGGCTCGTCGCTAACCTTCCCGTTGCATTGGCTCCGGCGATGGGATTGAACGCGTTTTTTGCCTTTGTGGTGGTGGGAGCGATGGGCGTGAGTTGGCAAACGGGAATGGGGGCCATATTCTGGGGGGCAGTCGGATTATTTTTACTCACACTTTTTCGCATTCGTTACTGGATGATTTCCAATATCCCGATTAATTTACGTATCGGTATCACCAGCGGTATCGGCTTATTTATTGCGTTGATGGGGTTAAAAAATGCGGGCGTTATTGTTGCGAATAAAGAGACTCTGGTGACCATTGGTAACTTAAGTTCCCACAGCGTATTACTGGGTATTTTAGGTTTCTTTATTATTACCGTACTGTCATCGCGTCAATTTCATGCTGCGGTGCTGATCTCCATTGTCGTCACCTCCTGTTGCGGGTTGTTTTTTGGTGATGTTCATTTCAGCGGTATCTATTCTATGCCTCCCAGTATTAGCGGGGTGACAGGAGAGGTAGATTTAAGCGGTGCGTTGTCGCTTAATCTGGCCGGGATTATCTTTTCATTCATGCTCATCAATTTGTTTGATTCATCAGGAACATTAATTGGTGTGACGGATAAAGCCGGGTTGATCGACAGCGAGGGTAAGTTTCCTGGCATGAGGCGGGCGCTGTATGTTGACAGTGTGAGTTCGGTAGCCGGGGCGTTTATCGGCACCTCTTCCGTGACGGCCTACATTGAGAGTACCTCGGGCGTGGCGGTTGGTGGACGCACCGGTCTGACGGCCGTCGTGGTTGGCATACTCTTCCTGCTGGTGATGTTTTTTTCTCCCCTGGTGGGTATGGTCCCCACTTATGCGACAGCAGGGGCGCTGATTTTTGTCGGCGTGCTAATGACCTCAAGTCTCTCTCGCGTTAACTGGGATGATTTTACCGAGTCGGTGCCCGCGTTCATCACTACGGTGATGATGCCTTTTAGTTTCTCCATTACCGAGGGGATTGCGCTTGGCTTTATGTCGTACTGCATTATGAAAGTGTTTACCGGACGCTGGCGGGAGCTAAACCTCTGTGTCATTACGGTTGCGGTGCTTTTCGCGCTGAAAATCATTCTGGTGGATTAGTATTCGCGGGCCGTTTCCAGATATCATGAGCGCTGATAAAGCAGGAGAACTCATGGTCTGGATAATGCTGGCCACACTGGCGGTGGTGTTTGTAGTCGGGTTTCGGATCCTCACTTCCGGATCCCGGCGGGCGATTCGCCGCTTGAGCGAGCGTCTGAATATTGATGTGGTGGCAGTAGAATCGATGATCGATCAGATGGGAAAAGCGCAGGGAGAGGCATTTATGCAGTATCTCCACCGCCCCGACGAGTCCCATCTGCAAAACGCCGCTCAGGTCCTGTTGATTTGGCAAAGTGTCATTGTCGACGGCAGCGAGCAGAATCTGTTGCAGTGGCATCGTCTGCTGCAAAAGGCCCGACTGGCCGCGCCGATCACCGACGCGCAGGTGCGTCTGGCGCTCGGTTTCTTACGCGAGGTCGATCCAGACAGGCAGGACATCAATGCGTTCCAGATGCGTTACAACGCCTTTTTTCAGCCCGAGGACGGTGTGCACTGGCTGCACTAAGATCAATAGAGATGATGACTGTCATTGACTGAGCCGAGGATATTGATCATGAATCATGCCCTTCACTGTTACACCAGAACTTTTAATCCATGCTTCTGGACAACGCTCAGCAGTTTGAGGGACATCCCGCTGGGGCGTTTCGCGCCGCTCTCCCATTTTTGCACAGTTGACACGCTGGTGTTCAGGTAATGAGCAAACACGGGTTGGCTAACGTTGAATTTTTCGCGTAGTGCTTTAATTTCAAGTGGCAGGAGATCGTCGACCTGGCTCAGACAGGCTTTGTCGAAATTGCGCATCGTTTCCTGAGGGATTGCCTCAACGTTATATAACCCTGATGCTGCGCTGTGGATAGCTTCGAAGGCTGGGCTTTTAAAGTTATTTTTTACCGTCATCGCAAACCTCTACCAGTTCTTTACTCTTAATCAACGCCGTAATGTTGTCATCAGTCAAACGAGCGTAATGTTTTGCTAACTCACGAAAGCCCGCCAGTTCGTTGGCAGTAATATTTGTCATGTCCTGTTTGGCATACAAAAACGTGTAAAACCAGTGGTTGCCACCCTTCGCGAGGATAATCGCGCGGTCACGGTTCTGGTTTAGGCGCTTTTTAAAAACGCCGCCTCCCAGATCGTCTGCCTGTCCCTGCAAAGTGGCTTCAATTGCCTGGCATAACGCCTCATCTTTGATGGCATGGGCTTTTGCTTCCCTGGAAAACCATTTGGTTTTGAATACACGCATCGGAGACATCCTGTAACCGTAAGTATAGCACCTGGTGGTATATTATGTGTTTCAAAACGATGTTAACTAACCTTTTCGGTAGAAATTTCACCTTTGCGAAGCTTCTCGAAAGCGACAGTGCAAACAAAGAAAGTTGACAAAACGTTAAATCCGTCACAATAAAAATGTTAAACTGCGTAACTTTCCCACCAGAAATCGACGCAGATTGCAAAATGAGTGAATGTATCGAAGAGAAAACCCGCGCTGATGTTGTCGCACGTCCAAACTGGTCGGCGGTGTTTGCCGTGGCGTTCTGTGTAGCCAGCCTGATTACCGTTGAGTTTTTACCCGTCAGTCTGTTAACGCCGATGGCGCAGGATCTGGGTATCTCGGAAGGCGTTGCCGGACAGTCGGTGACCGTCACCGCGTTTGTCGCCATGTTTGCCAGCCTGTTTATCACTCAGATCATTCAGGCCACTGACCGTCGCTACGTCGTGATTCTGTTCTCCTTGTTGCTGACCCTCTCCTGTCTGCTGGTCTCCTTTGCCGATTCCTTCGCGCTACTGCTGGTGGGACGCGCCTGTCTGGGACTGGCGTTGGGTGGATTCTGGGCGATGTCGGCCTCGCTGACCATGCGACTGGTTCCGCCGCGTACGGTGCCGAAAGCGTTGTCGGTGATTTTCGGTGCCGTCTCCATCGCGCTGGTCATTGCCGCTCCGCTGGGCAGTTTCCTGGGGGGAATCATCGGCTGGCGTAACGTCTTTAATGTGGCGGCGGTGATGGGCGTGCTGTGTATTGTCTGGTTGGTGAAATCGTTACCGTCGCTGCCCGGCGAGCCTTCTCATCAGAAGCAAAACATAGTCAGCCTGCTGAATCGTCCGGGAGTGATGGCGGGAATGATTGCCATCTTTATGTCCTTTGCCGGACAGTTTGCGTTCTTCACTTATATCCGCCCGGTGTATATGAACCTGGCGGGTTTTGATGTCGATGGCCTGACGCTGGTGCTGTTAAGCTTTGGGATCGCCAGTTTTGTCGGCACCTCGTTGTCGTCGGTGATTCTCAAACACTCAGTTAAACTGGCGCTGGCCGGTGCGCCGCTGGTGCTGGCGCTGAGTGCGCTGGTGCTGACTCTGTGGGGCAGCGACAAGATCGTCGCGGCAAGCATTGCGATTATCTGGGGGCTGGCGTTTGCGCTGGTGCCGGTGGGATGGTCAACGTGGATCACCCGATCGCTCGCCGATCAGGCAGAAAAGGCTGGATCCGTCCAGGTCGCCGTGATCCAGCTTGCCAATACCTGTGGGGCCGCGGTGGGAGGCTATGCACTCGATAACCTTGGCCTGCTGTCGCCCCTGATACTCTCCGGCAGCCTGATGCTGCTGACGGCGCTTCTGGTGGCAGCGAAAGTTCGCATAAAGGGTATGCAATGACCTCAACCCTCTTTGAGGGTTCCTTCACGTAGGCCGGTTAAGGCGTTAACGCCGCCATCCGGCATTATGCCCGGTAGCGCGTTGCTTACCGGGCCTACGTGACTGTAGGCCGGATAAGGCAGTTATGCCGCCATCCGGCATAACGCAATAATGCCAATCAGAACCACGCTTCCCACATCGCGCCGACGTTGAAATCGTCCAGCGTTTCGTCATCTGTGCCGTTCACACGGGCGGTGCGGTCGTTATCCACTTTGCCGCCGGTGACATAGAAGCGCAGCATTGGACGGAATTCCGGTCCCATCGCAATCGACATGTTCTGCGACAGCGTCAGCTTCCAGCCTTTGTTATCGCCGCCGTTGTCATAATCGACACGCTGATAGCCTGCTTCCAGCCAGGTGGAATGCACGTCGTTCCAGAAGTACATTGGACGCACAATGGCACCGTAGTTCTTACGATTTTCACTCTGATCGGCACTGTTATCGTAGTCATGGAATGCCAACAGGTATTCAACCTGCGCCTGCTGCGTAAACTTATGGCTTCCTTCGAAGCTGGCGTAAATCGCGGTCAGGTCGTCGGTTTTGTTGTAAACGCTGTTGTCGGAGTTATCAGAGTAACGGGCGATCACTTTGTTGACGCCGCTGTCATTGGTATGGCTCACCACAAACGCGCCCTGCCAGGCCTTCAGGCGATCGTCGGTGTCGACGGCTTTCGAGTCAAAGCCGTAGTTGGCGTAGATTTCCAGATCCAATGGACCGAGTTTCATGCCGTGAATTTTTGAGGTAACGGCGTAGTTTCCTTTATCACCGGTGCCGGAACCGCCGGTACAGGTGATACGTGACGGGTTGGCTTCATCTTCCATCACTTCGGGGCTGCACGATTCAACGGCGGCCACGGTGGCCACGTCAAACTGTACGCCGCCAATATCGAAGTTCTTCACCCCGGCACCCTGGCCGTCGTGGTTCATCCAGAAGTAGTCGTTGATCCCCTGTTGCGGACGCTGGTGGAAGTCGCGACCGGCCCAGATATAGGCGTTCGGGTTGGATTCCAGGACGTTGGTGACTCCCGCGTAAGCTTTCTTGAGGTTCACCTCGTCGCCCCAGTGGTCGATCATCACGTTGATATCCCAGATCGCGCCGTTGTCGCCTTTGAACGCTTTGGAGAGCTGGAATTCGCCGCCGTTGCCTTCGTTACCCAGACGACCAATGGCGGATGCGCCGTTATAGGAACCATCAACGCCCACATATTTCTGATCGCCACTCTGGAACTGCGCGCCATAACGTGCATAGCCGCTGAATTTCACACCGAACGGGATGGCCATATCCGGTGACTGTGCGGCGCTTTGCGGCTCGTTAATGATATCGGTTTTTTTCGCCACAGCAGCGTCCATTTTCGCCTGTCGTTCCGCAAGGGCTTTATCTACGGCTTTGGCGACGATGGCGTCGATTTGTTCCTGAGTAAATTCCTGCGCGAGTACAGAAATTGGGCAAAGCGCGGCCACGACCGCCATGGCTAATGGAAGTTTTTTTATCATGTTCATGGTTATCTCATTTACGTTTTATCCTTCAGTTTGCATTAAGCATCCTGAATAGATGAGCGCATTAATTTATTTTAAGATAATAACCATCCCGCCTCGGTGTAATTCGCAATCACCAAAACAAGTTGATCTGTTATTTATATAGAGGTACAGGTAATATTTATTTAATCGTAGTGACGTCTCCGTTTATTATTTAATTCAAATTAACGTTGATAGAGGTGAATAATTTCTTCTGACAATTCGCGAGCTAACAGCGATGTCATTAAGTGATCCTGCGCATGCACCATAATTAACGTCATAGGTTGCCGGGCTTCCCCGGCATCCTGTTCGATCAATTTGGTTTGCATGTGGTGAGCCTGACGGGCGTAGCCGTCAGCCTCCCGAAGCAGGCTTTTCGCTTCGTCAATGTTGCCTGCGCGCGCGGCATGCAGCGCCTCGAAGCACAGACTACGGGACTGTCCGGCATTGACGATAATTTCCATTACTGCTTCTTCTAATGCAATCATTGTCTGTATCTCTTAATCGAATCCATTGTGTTCGGCGGTATTAGCGAACCACTCGCCGCTCTTTTTCACCGTACGTTTTTGCGTGTCTAAATCTAACTGTACAAAGCCATAGCGGTTTTTATATCCGTTGAGCCATGACCAGTTATCAATAAAGGTCCACATATGGTAGCCAAGACAATGGCAGCCCTCGCTAATGCCTTTATGCAGCCATTTAAGATGTTCAGAAACAAATTCAATACGGTAGTTGTCGTTAATTTGTCCATCCTGAATAAAGCGCTGTTCGTTTTCTACGCCCATTCCGTTTTCAGAAATAAAGCAGCGCGGGTTGCCGTAATTATCACGCAGGTTCGTAATAATATCGTAAATACCCGGCTCATAAATTTCCCACCCGCGATAAGGGTTCATTTTGCGGCCTGGCATTTCGTAGTAATCAAACAACCACTCCGGCATAAAAGGCGCATTCAGATTGACTGCGGTATCACGGCATTTCACCCGACGCGGCTGGTAGTAGTTAATCCCCAGCAGGTCGATTTTGCCATCGGCAATCAGCTGTGCGTCACCCGGTTGGCAGGCTGGCAACTGATCGTACTCTTTTAGCAATGCCACCAGATCCGCCGGATATTCCCCTTTCAGCACCGGGTCGAGGAAACTACGATTAAACAGCAGATCGGCATGGTGCGCGGCTTTCACATCCGCCGGATGTTGTGAACGCGGATAGGAAGGCGTCAGGTTGAGCACCACGCCAATTTCCCCATCGTTGTTGCCCGCGCGGTAAGCGCGAACCGCCGTCGAGTGGGCCAGCACGGTGTGATACGCCACGGTCGCCGCACGCCTGAAATCCACTACGTTCGGGTAATGGAAGTCATACAGATAGCCGCCTTCCACTGGCACAATTGGCTCATTGAAGGTGAACCAGTGCTTAACGCGGTTGCCGAACAATTTGAAACACGTCTGCGCGTAGCGGCCAAAGGCCTCCACGACGTCACGGTTTTCCCAACCGCCTTTTTCCTGCATCACCATCGGCATGTCGAAGTGAAACAGCGTGATAAACGGCGTGATGCCCTGCGCCAGCAGTTCGTCAATGACATTGTTATAGAACGCCACCGCCTCAGGATTCACCTCGCCCGTACCGTCAGGAATCAGGCGTGACCAGCTTAGCGAGGTACGGAAGCTGTTATGTTTTAACTGCTTCAACAGCGCGATGTCCTGTTTCCAGTGCTGATAAAACGTCGAGGTGTTCGCCGGGCCAACCCCCTGATGGAAACGACCTGGCTGGCGGTCGAACCACACATCCCATGTGGTCTGGCTTTTGCCGCCGTTCAGGCTATCCCCTTCGGTTTGCAGCGCTGAGCAGGCACTGCCCCACCAGAAGTTTTCAGGAAAACGGTATCTCATTGTTCTGACTCCTTGATTCATTATGAGTTGCTACGGGCAGCGTTCGCCACGGAGACGGCATCCTGGGCTTTTTGCTCTTCTGTTTTCATCAGGGAACGTTCGTAAGCACGCAGGAACGGGAGGTAAATCAACGCTGACATCACCATGCAGATCAGGCACATCACCACCGGACTAAAAGCCCAGTTTGCCGCCCACGATGCGCCAATCGGTGCGGGCGTGGTCCACGGTGTCAGTGACACCACCTGATCCAGCCAGCCCAGACGGGTCGCTGTGTAAGCCAGTACGGCGTTGATCATGGGCACGAAGACGAACGGGATAAACAGCATCGGGTTCATGATGATCGGCGCACCGAACAGAATAGGCTCATTAATGTTGAAGAAGCTAGGGACAATCCCCATTTTGCCAATAGTCCGCAGATGGGTAACGCGACTGCGCAGCAGCAGGAAGGCCAGCGGTAAAGTCGAGCCCACACCGCCGATCAGCAGGTAGTGATCCCAGAAACCTTGCAGATAAACATGCGGCAATGCGACACCCGCTGCAAGGGCAGCCTGGTTTGCCGACAGGTTTGCCATCCAGAACGGGTTCATAATGCCCGTGACGATCAGTGAGCCGTGGATACCGGCAAACCAGAAAATCTGGCACATCAGAACCGAAAGCAGGATTGCCGGCAGGGAATCAGAGGCTGAAACCAGCGGTGCCAGCAGGTGCATAATCGCCTGCGGAATAATCATTCCGGTCTGCGCTTCAATAAACAGGTTTAGCGGATGAAGTGTCGCAATGACCACCAGAACCGGAATGAGGATTTCAAACGAACGGGCGACGCCGGTCGGGACCTCTTTCGGCAGACGGATCGTGATGTTGTGCTGCTTCAACCATGCATAGACGCGGGTGGAATAGATGGCGGTGATCAGCGCGGTAAAGATCCCCTGACCGGAAAGGTACTGCGTGGAGATTTTCCCGTCGGCATACGGCGCGGCGACGAGCAAAAAGGCCATAAACGCCAGCAGGCCGGACATAATCGGATCGAGATTAAACTGACGCCCCAGACTGGCGCCAATTCCCACGGAGATGAAGAACGTCATAACGCCCATGCTGAGGTTAAACGGCAGCATCAGCTGTTCACGGTATGTGGCGGAAAAATCGAGCCAGCCACGGGCAAAACTATTGGTGGTTTCGGCAGAGAATGGCGGAAAAATAAACACCAGCATGAACGAGCCGATGATCATAAACGGCAGCGCCGCGGTAAAACCATCACGAATCGCAATCACATATTTCTGCTGGCCCAGTTTACCGGCAAGAGGCGTGATGGATTGTTCTATGACAGCAACCATTGACTGATATAACGAACTCATAATGACACCTTTCTAATGTGCCGCTTCAATCAGCGACAGAGCAAAATCCAGCACCTTGTCACCGCGTTGCATTCCGTAATCCTGCATATCAATGGCTTTTACGGGGATGTTTTGGGTGGCAGCCTTCTCTGAGAGCGTGTTAAGCATGTATTTTACCTGGGGGCCAAGTAACACCACCTGGTAGTTTGGAAACTGAATGTCAAATTCGGAAACGCCATATGCATCAATTTGTACTGGCAGCTTCCGCTCTTCTGCGGCTTCGACCATTTTACGAACCAGCAGACTGGTGGACATCCCTGCAGAGCAACACAACATAATCCTGAACATTATTAACCATCCTCAAAATGTAAAAACTTATTGCGAGTCTGATTTGATATCATACGGAAACCGGTTTCCATACGAAGCAAACGGAACTGTGACAACCGTCAAGATCTTATTCTTATAAGGCTAATTATTTGGATTTAGCTCACGGTTTTGTCGCTATTTCACGCTTTTTGAGTGGAAACGGAAAATCGGTTTCCATGAAAAAAGGAAACGGCTATACTGCAGATGGTGAATATTTGAGCCAGTGTTAAATTCAGGATTAAAGGAGCCAGGCAGGCTCTGTCAGGGGAGAATGATGTCTACTATCAACGATGTATCGCGTTTGGCTGGCGTGTCTAAAGCCACGGTGTCGCGCGTGTTGAGCGGATCGCGTGGCGTGAAGGAAGCCAGTCGCCTTGCCGTGTTAAAGGCGGTGGATGAGCTGAACTATCGTCCGAATGTGATTGCCCAGTCACTGCTCAGTCAGAGCACCGGTTGCATAGGCGTAATTTGTGCGCAGGACAACATCAACCAGACGACGGGCTACCTTTACGCGCTGGAAAAGCACTTGAGCCAGCATCAGAAACATTTGTTGCTTCGTTTTGCCAACACCAAAGCGGAAGTGATGAGCGCCCTCGATGAATTAAGCTGCGGCTTGTGCGACGACGTACTGATTATTGGTGCGCGCTTCCCGCTGAATATCAGCCAGGAAAACGTCATTCTGGTGGACTGTCTGGAAGCGGGCGATGATGTGACCAGTATTCAGTTTGACCATGCCTTTGCCACCGAAACGGCCTGTAACTACCTGATTAGCCAAAATCGTCGGCAAATTGCTCTCATCCATCCTGAAGGCATGGGGTTTTCCGAACAGGTGTTGCTCGGTTACAAACATGCGCTGGAGAAGAATTTCCTGCCCTTTAATCGCAACCTGGTCTTTATGGAAGCGACGTCTTCTTCGGTGGCGTTGCAAGAGCTGTTAAATAACGCCTCCACGCTTAACTTTAACGCGCTGCTGGTGGCGGATGAGCAGCAGGCTCAGCGGGTGATCCCGCAATTGCAGGCGTTTAATAAGTCGGTTCCTGAAGACATTATGATCTTCAGCCTTGCCGGTTCGCTACATCTTCCGGGGATCCCGACCATCCCGGCAATCGAATACTCCATGGATGCGATGGCGGCGCGGATAGTCAGTTGGTTGAATGAAAAAACGCAAAGTATGTTGGGATCGTATGTGTTGCGCGGCGACTTAATCATCCCGGATATTCGCCAGCGGTAAAGTTCATTATCGGGCGTGAAGCGCGGGCTTCACGCTTACATGTCCGGGCATTCCACTTTGCCGAGCGCTTCCCAGTAGTTACTCTGATTATTCCTTTCCATTGCTAACGCCGCCTCGCGGATGTGCTGCTGATTTCCTTCATTCGCCATGATCGTTTTTTCCCACGCCTCGTCAGAAGGTGAACCTTGCGGCGTACAGATCTTGCGTAGGTCCTTGAGTATCGTATTTTTCTCGTGCGCGGTCTGCAGTGCGCCGTAAGGCGAGTCGGCCTGTGCCAGAGCTGGCAGTAATAAAAGGGTAGCAATGATCGGTAAAACGGCTCGTTTCATGGTAATAATCCTTGTAGTCGATGCGCATCATTTCAAGAGTAAGTGTAGACGGTGTACGACTCCCTCAGCAGCCCGTACTAAAGTTGGAAAAAGCTTCAGCCGAAAGTTTTAATTTTTCAGGAGGATAGAATGCAGATACAGATTACCGATACCGTTACCGAAGACGATCAAAACGCACTGCTCACCGGGTTGCGTGCCTACAATTTCCAGTTCCTGAAAACGAGAAATTTTGGCGTTCTGGCGGTGTACTGGCGTGACGAGCAACAGAAAATCCGCGGCGGGCTGATTGGCAAAATTAAAGGGGAATGGCTGAGCATTGATTTTTTATGGATGCATGAATCCCTGCGTAAAGGCGGTTACGGCAGCCAACTGATCCAGGCCGCAGAGCACGCTGCTCGTGAGAGAGGTTGTCTGCATGCGCTGGTCGATACCCTGAGCTTTCAGGCGTTGCCGTTCTATCAGAAGAACGGTTATCAACTGCAACTGACCCTCGATGACTTCCCGGAAAAAGGGGCCGCCAGGCATTATTTATCGAAAACATTTTGATGACCGGACGGATTCACTATGACGTCTGGACGTCGATTCACTTTCTTGCATAGCAGAATAGTGTATGTTCTGAACAATCATTTAATTCTTAAGCGGTAAAGAGATGAGACGGATTGAGATCGTACTGGGAGAGCTTGAAAGGCTGACGCGTGGGCTGGATCGTGCCGATTTGGCGCAGGAGACGGCATTCACGGCGGAGGCGATTGGCTTTAACCTGGGGCTGGCGCGCAACTCGGTCAGTAAAGATCTCAATCAGCTGTGGAACGATGGTCTGGCGATAAAAAGCCGGGGACGTCCGGTGTTTTTCCTGCACAGACAGACGCTGGAGACGTTGCTGGGGCGCAAACTGGAGAGTAGCGAGCGCGAGGTGCGCTCGGTGGCCGACCTGCTTCCGCAAGCGGAAAATACGGGCGGTGACGATCCTTTCACCGGCCTGATTGGCTACGATCGCAGCCTGCGTGACGCGGTTGAAAAAGGCCGTGCCGCCGTGCTCTATCCACAGGGCCTACATGTGCTGCTGACCGGTCCGTCCGGCGTGGGGAAAACCTTTTTTGCCGAGCTGATGCACCGCTTTGCCTGCGAACAAGCCGCCGGTTCTCCGCCGCCGTTGGTCTACTTTAACTGCGCAGAGTACGCCCATAACCCGGAACTGCTTTCTTCGCACCTGTTTGGCCATCGTCAGGGGGCATTTACCGGCGCAAACGAGAATAAACCCGGTCTGGTCGAACAGGCGGACGGCGGTTATTTGCTGCTCGACGAAGTACACCGCCTGCCGTACGAAGGACAGGAAAAACTGTTCTCCATTCTTGATAAGGGGGAGTACCGTCCGCTGGGATCCAGCGCCACGGCGCGTCCAATCTCGGTTCGTCTGATTTGCGCGACCACGGAACCGGTGAGTTCATCGCTGTTGCGTACGTTCCAGCGACGAATTCAGGTGAGCATCGACTTGCCGGGAATCCGTCAGCGATCGATTGAGGAACAGGTAGAGCTGATCGTTGGTTTTTTGCAGCGTGAAAGTCGCAAAATCGAGCGCACGGTCAGCATCGACAAGACGCTGTTGCTCTGGCTGTTGAACAAACCGCTGGAGGGTAACATTGGTCAGTTGAAGAGCGATATCCAGTTCCTGTGCGCCCAGGCGTGGGCGTCGGGGATGACGGAACATAACGACACCCTACAACTGGATAAACGACTGGCGGAGATACCGTTCCATGCCACGCCGGAACAACGTTTGTTGGTCGACGCGCTGTTTGAAGGAAAAGAGCGGCTGAACATTGATGCGCGTACGTTGCCAGCGCTGAAAACCTCACTGGCGACCGGGGCGGAAATCGAAGAGAGCGATCTCTTTTACAGCTTCCTGACCCGTGAATATGTCAATCTGCGCAACAGTAATGTCCCGCCGGCGGAAACGCTGGCCATCCTGAAAAACAAGCTCAGTTCAATCTTCGAATATGGCCTC
Source organism: Citrobacter farmeri (assembly GCF_019048065.1). Lineage (NCBI taxonomy): Bacteria > Pseudomonadati > Pseudomonadota > Gammaproteobacteria > Enterobacterales > Enterobacteriaceae > Citrobacter > Citrobacter farmeri. The sequence goes on along the minus strand of NZ_CP077291.1, from coordinate 4,747,731 downwards.
TACAGCCGTGATAGCGTGGCGCATCCGCCGCGCTATGGCGATCAAATTGAAGAACGCGTGACGCTGCTGATCGGCTGCGTGGAGCAGGTGCTGGGCTTTACGCTGCCGGAAAATCTGGTGAATCCGCTGCGCAAACATTTCCTGGCGCTGATTGGCTATGTCCAGCGCGGGCTGATTCCGCAACTCTATTCTTCCAGCCTGATCCTCGACCGCTGTAAAGACGAATACGATAATGCCACGCTGCTGTGTCGGAAAATCAATGAGCTGCTGCATATTCAGTGCCCGGCGACGGAAGTGGTCTGGCTGTGTCTGTTCCTGAAAGAGTGTCGTCACTACCGCCAGCGCATTGATGCCAGCCCGGACTGCGGGGTGATCCTCGTCGCGCACGGCGCAACCACCGCGACCAGTATGGCGCAGTACGTTAACCGTGTACTGGAACGCGATCTGTTCAGCGCGGTCGACATGCCGTTTGAGCAGTCGGTGCATGACACGCTGGAGACGCTGACCCAGATTATTCAGACCCAACGCTATCAGCGGCTGATCCTGATGGTCGACATTGGTTCTCTGGTGCATTTCGGCAGTACGATCAGCAAGTTATTTCAGATAGACGTGCTGTTAATGCCCAACATTACGCTGACCAGTCTGCTGGAGGTCGGTCTGGATTTAAGCTACGAAACCAGCGATTTACCCCAGCTTGCGGCGCTCATGCAGAGCAAAAACATCCCCTGTCAGCTGTGTACCCCGCAGCAGGAAAACGGCGGCAAAGTGCTGGTCGTCTCCTGTATTACCGGCATGGGGACGGCGGAAAAGATTAAAAAAGTGCTTGAGGAGAGCTTTGGCGAACTGATGTCGCAGGACACGCGAATGGTGATCCTCGATTACAACGACGTGCGCAGCCTCGAACGTGTCCAGCAGGCGTTGAATGCCAATGAGCGGCTGGCGGGAATTGTCGGTACTTTCCAGCCAGGGCTGCCGGATATTCCGTTTATCTCGCTGGAAGAACTGTTCTCTGAGCAGGGGCCAGAACTGGTGTTAAGCCTGCTGACGCCAGATCTCTCCAGCGCCGAACGTCGTCTGGAGATGGAGCGCAGCGCCATGCGCTTTATCAGCGCGCTGACCATGGAGAGCATCATTAACCATATTTCGGTGCTCAATCCGCAGCGCATTCTGAAGGAGATGGAGGGTGTACTTAACCATCTGACGACCACGCTTTCTCTGAAACCGAGTCGCCAGGTGACACTACGCTTCCTGATCCACTGCTGTTGCATGGTTGAGCGTATCGTGATCAACCGTAAACCGTTACAGATGGCGCTGGAAAACAAACCGAATCTCGATCCCCGCGCGTTTAGTGTCATTAAATCTGCGTTTCTGCCCATTGAAGAGGCCTATGCCATCCGTTTATCGGATGCGGAATATTTTTATATCTACGAACTTCTTTATAGCTGATCCCTTAACGGGCGAGGCGTTGCGCCTTGCCCGCTCACCTTTCCCTCTCGCGTGACACAAATACTGGCACAGCCCTTGCTCTTACTTTGATGAGTTTTGCCGGATGGCGGCATAAATGCCTTATCCGGCCTACAAAAGCACTATCCGTAGGCCTGATAAGCGAAGCACCATCAGGCGTTGTAAGTCTCATATAAACGTAGCTGCGCCAGGAGGCCATTTTGACTACCACTCAACCGTTGCCCGAAATTCTGCTGCTCACTCATGGTGGCTGGGGACAACAGCTCTGTAACAGCCTGCGCATGGTGATGGGCGAAATTAAAGGCGTGACGGAAATTGCGCTGATGCCCGTCGATACGCTGGGCGAGTTTTATCAGCGTGTCGAGGACGTGGTGAAAACCATGCCGGACGGCTCGCTTATTCTGACCGATTTTGTTGGCGGCACGACGTCCAATGTGGCAGCGCGGCTAAGCGTGGATTATCCGATTGCGGTCGTATCCGGGTTGAACGCGTCGCTACTGCTGGAAGCGCTGGACAGACGTGAACACGGCTCCCTGACCACCTGCGTCAGTGAACTGGTGGAAGCCGGGCGCAGCAGTTGCCTCGACGTTGTCGCTCATGTCCGTCAATTACAACAATCACAATAAGGAAAATCATCATGGCAAACATCGTGTTATGTCGTATCGACAGCCGACTGATCCACGGACAGGTGGTGACGAAGTGGGTCGGGCAGTCCCAGGCCAACCGCATTGCGGTGGTCAGTGACGAACTGGACGCCGATCCATTTATGAAAAACATCTACCTGATGGCCGCGCCGCCGAACATCAAAGTGGATTGCTATAGCAACCAGAGTTTTGCGGCCTCCTGGAAAGAGAACCAACTGGGCGACGGCAATGTGCTGGTGCTGTTCCCTTCCCTGGCGGCGATTCAACAGGCCGTACAACAGGGATTTGATGTCACGACCATTCAGGTTGGCGGTCTGGGTGGCGGACCAAACCGCAAAGCAGTATTCCAGAACATTACGCTCGATGAAAAAGACGTTGGCATTCTTAACGACCTGAAAAGTCGTGGGATTCAGGTGTTCTTCCAGACTATCCCGGAAGATAAACCGCAGTCGCTGGACGATATCCTGAAAAAATTCTAATTCTCTGATAATGGGATAACACTATGGATACCTTAGTTTTTGCAAGCCTCATGGGGTTGTATTACTGGTTTGCCCGCTTACGCCTTGGCTACACCTTCTCTGCCATGCTGCTACAGCCGGTGGTGGTGGCCGTCTTTGTCGGGCTACTGCTTGGCAACATGCAGACGGCGATGATCATCGGCGCGGGGATGCAGCTCGTTTATCTCGGCGTGACCTCAACGCCTGGCGGTAACGTGCCGTCAGATCCGGCACTGGCAGCCTGTATCTCAATTCCAATCGCAGTGAAAGCCGGGATGGATCCGAACCTGGCGATTGCCCTGGCGATCCCCTTCGGCGTGATCGGCGTTTTCCTCGACCAGCTGCGTCGTACCCTTAACGCGGCCTGGGTACATATGGCCGATAAGCACGCGGAAACGGCGAATATGTCGGGCATCATGCGCTGTGCATTCCTCTACCCGGCGTTGCTTGGACTGGCGCTGCGTTTCCCGGTGGTGTTTGCCGCGAACTACTTCGGTCAGGACGTGGTGGAAAGTTTCCTCAAACTGATGCCGCACTGGCTGACCCACTCCTTTGAAATCATGGGCGGGATCCTGCCGGCGCTGGGCTTCGCCATCACCATTATGGTGATCGGTAAAAAGAGCCTGCTGCCGTGGTTTATCGGCGGATTCTTCGCGGTGCTGTACCTCAAGGTGGACATCATGGCGATGGCGATCTTCGGTACCTGTGTGGCCTTCCTGATTAAAGGTCTGGCGAAAAATGAAGGAGCAGCATGATGAGTAGCGACGTAATGCAGCATGAACTGGTTGAACGCGCACGGACAACCGGGGCGTTAACCAAAGCAGATATCACCAAAGCATGGTTTATCTACTGGCTGGGCGCGGAGGTATCTAACTCTTATGAACGTCTGCAAAGCCTGATTTTCTGCGCCTCGATGACGCCGATCATCAAAAAGCTCTACCCACAAAAAGAGGAGCAGGTGGAGGCGCTAAAACGTCACCTTAACTTCTTCAACTCCGAACAAACTTTTGGCGCGGTGATCCAGGGGATTTCCATTGCCATGGAAGAGCAGAAAACGCGCGGCGAGCCGATCAGCGATGCCTCGATTACCGGGATTAAAACCGGTCTGATGGGCCCGCTGGCTGGGATGGGCGACTCCATCGTATGGGCGGCCGTTATGCCGCTACTCATCGCGATTTTCATTCCTTTCGCCGCTAATGGCAGCGCGTTTGGTGGTATTGCACCGCTGATCCTCTATCCGGCGATCACGCTGGCGATCAGTTACGGCCTGATCCACAAAGGCTACACCCTGGGGCGTGATTCTATCGTCGGGCTACTGCAAGGGGGGCGAATCAAAGAACTGATCTACGGCGCGAACGTGCTGGGGTTGATCATGATGGGCGCGCTGTCGGCAAGCTACGTCAAGATCACTACGCCGTTGAAAATCAGTGCCCTGAAAGGTTCTGAAGTGGTGGTGCAGCAGATTCTTGACTCCATCGCGCCGGGCCTGCTGCCGCTGGCGGCGGTGTTTGCCATCTATATCTTTCTGGTGAAGAAAGGGCCGCGATACACCACCATTCTGCTGTCGATTGTGGCGCTTAGCGTGGTTTGTTCGCTGCTGGGAGTGTTGTAAGTCATGACACAGAATATCTATCAACAGCTGGGGCTAAAACAGGTGATTAACGCCTGCGGCAAGATGACGATTCTTGGCGTCTCCAGCGTCGCGCCCCAGGTGATGCAGGCCACTGCGCGGGCGGCCTCCACCTTTGTCGAAATCGACAAGCTGGTGGATCGTACCGGTGAGCTGGTTTCCCGCTATACCGGCGCGCAGGACAGCTATGTCACCTCCTGCGCGTCGGCGGGGATCGCCATTGCCGTTGCCGCCGCCATTACCCGCGGCGACCCGCTCAGAGTAGCGCTCATGCCGGACAGTAGAGGAATGGCTAACGAGGTGGTGATGCTGCGCGGTCATAACGTGGACTATGGCGCCCCCATCACCAGCGCTATTCGTCTGGGCGGCGGGCGCGTCGTGGAGGTCGGGGCGAGCAATCTCGCGGCGCGTTGGCAACTGGAAAGCGCAATTACGGACGAGACCGCCGCGCTGTTGTATGTGAAATCGCACCACTGCGTGCAGAAAGGCATGCTCAGCATTGACGACTTTGTGCAGGTTGCGCAGATCCACAATCTGCCGTTGATTGTCGATGCCGCTGCCGAGGAGGATTTACACGCCTGGGTGGCGAGCGGGGCGGATATGGTTGTCTACAGCGGAGCGAAAGCCTTCAATGCGCCAACCTCGGGGTTTATCACCGGCAAGAAACCGTGGATTGCCGCCTGTAAAGCGCAGCATCACGGTATCGCCAGAGCGATGAAGATAGGCAAAGAGAACATGGTCGGGCTGGTATATGCGCTGGAAAATTATCACCAGGGGCAGACCGTGGTGACCGCCGAACAGTTACAACCGACCGCGGAGGCAATTTCGGCCATCCGCGGGCTGACCGCCGATATTGAGCAGGACGAAGCCGGGCGCGCCATCTGGCGCATTCGCGTTCGGGTTGATGCGCAGACGCTCGGTCTGGACGCGCGTGAAGTCGAAGCCCAACTGCGGGGTGGCGATATCGCCATTTACGCACGGCGCTATAACCTCCATCAGGGCGTTTTTAGCCTCGACCCACGCACGGTCGCTGAGGGGGAAATGGCGTTGATTGTGGCGCGACTCAAGGAGATAGCAGAACATGCAGCAGATTAATTTTTATCGTCAACGTGTGGCGATTAACGTGCTGGCGAAAGATATCGCTAACGCCAGGGAAATCTATGACGCCGCTGAGGGACATGCGGTGATTGGCATCCTGTCCGCGCAGTTTTCGTCGATCGACGAAGGCGTTCAGGAAGTAAAACGCTGGATGGCGGACGTTCCCTCGATTTCCGTGGGCCTGGGGGCGGGCGATCCGGCGCAGTATTACAAGGCGGCGATGATTGCATCACAGGTCCATCCGGCGCACGTCAACCAGACCTTTACCGGGAGTGGTTTTGCCGCCGGCGCGCTGGCGGCGACGGGAGGTGAACAGACCCACATCAATGCGCTGGTTAGCCCGACGGGTACGCCGGGCGAGGTGCTTATCTCTACTGGGGTCAGCAGCAGCCAGGGTACGCCGGCGCGCGTCTCCTGTGATGCCGCCGTGCGGATGATGCAGGATATGGGGGCGCACGCGGCGAAGTTCTTCCCAATGGGCGGTGAAAAGTCGCTTTCTGAGCTGTACGTGCTGGCAACTACCGCAGCTCGTAACGGCATGACGCTGATCGAGCCAACGGGGGGCATTGATGTGGAAAACTTTGGCGTCATACTGCAAACCTGCCTGGAGGCAGGCGTACCACGCGTAATGCCGCATTTATACACCTCAATTATCGACCCACAAACCGGCAATACCCGACCTGAGGATATCGTCCGATTAATGGAGATCGTGAAAGCATTGGTCTGAACCGAATGGCGCTGCGCAGGGTTAGCGCAGCGCCATCGGCATTTTTTAATATTCCCGCTTTATGCTTTTTTCTTCTTATTGATACCTTTTCGTTTTTTAAACCGCAGCGCCCTTCCCGCTATAGTCATTTCATTACTCATCAGGCGGTTATTTCAAAAGGATAAAAACGTGAAATTGACGATACCTCATTTACGGACAGGGGCAGCGGTACTGTTGGCAGGATTGTTGTTGGCCGGTTGCGACCAGCAGAGCAGCGATGCAAAGCACATTAAAGTCGGCGTGATTAACGGCGCTGAGCAGGATGTGGCGGAAGTCGCCAAAAAAGTGGCGAAAGAGAAGTATGGGCTTGATGTTGAACTGGTCGGTTTCAGCGGCTCGCTGTTGCCGAACGATGCCACCAATCACGGTGAACTGGATGCCAACGTTTTCCAGCATCGTCCGTTCCTTGAGCAGGATAATCAGGCACACAACTATAAGCTGGTCGCGGTGGGGAATACCTTTGTCTTCCCGATGGCCGGTTATTCGAAAAAAATCAAAACGGTGGATCAACTGAAAGACGGCGCGACGGTGGCGATCCCGAACGATCCTACCAACCTCGGGCGTGCGCTGTTGCTGTTGCAAAAAGAGCAGTTGATTACCCTGAAAGAAGGAAAAGGTTTACTGCCGACGGCGCTGGATATTACCGCCAACCCGCGTCATTTACAGATTATGGAGCTGGAAGGGGCACAACTGCCGCGTGTACTGGACGACCCGAAAGTTGACGTGGCGATTATCAGCACCACTTACATTCAGCAAACCGGGCTTTCTCCGGTTCACGACAGCGTGTTTATCGAAGATAAAAATTCGCCGTATGTGAACATCCTCGTGGCGCGGGAAGACAATAAAGATGCGGAAAATGTGAAGGAATTTCTGGCCTCTTATCAGTCACCTGAGGTCGCCAAAGCGGCAGAAACGATCTTTAACGGCGGCGCGGTGCCGGGTTGGTAAGAGTGACCGTTGCCGCACCGGAGTCTGTCAGGCAGCTCTGGCGCGGCGGCGGGAATCCATTGAGATCAACACCACGGAAGACAGAATCAGCAGCGTGCCCAGCCAGTCCGGCAGGGTGAAGGTAATCCCCAACAAGAGCAACGACAGCAACGCGCTGCTCAGCGGTTCGGCGCAGCTTAAAATGCTCGCTTTCGGCCCACCAATCATCTGCGCCCCTTTCAGATACAGGCTGAACGTCAACGACGTGCCGATCACCACCAGATAAAAAAACGCCAGAATCAGGCTGCCATTGACCACAAAATCTGTGCCCTCACCGGCGTAAAACGGCAACAGGATCATCCCGCCGATTAACATACTCCAGCCGACAATCGGCAAGGTGCCGTAGCGCGCAATCAGCGTTGACGGGTAGGTGGTGTAAAACGCGGCGGCAAACGCTGAGGCAATCCCCCAGAACAGCGCGGCGGGTGAAATAGACAGTGAGGTCGGGTTGCCGTGCGTGACCAGCAAAAAGGTGCCGATGAGCGAGGTGAGGATTGCGGTCAGCACCAGCACGCCGGGACGGGCCTTACGCACCAGCGCGAACCACGCCACGATGATCGTTGGCGACAGAAATTGCAGCACCGTGGCAGTCGCGGCGTTAGATTTTTCGATGGTCAGCAGGAAGGTGAGTTGTACCGTCAGCGCGCCGACGACAGAAAAAATCAGCAGGCTCAGGGCGTCTTTGCGGTTTTTGAAAAGGGAAAAGATTTTGTCGCCGTGAACCACGGAGAGCATCAGCAGAATTAAGCCAGCAAATATCAGACGCGTCATGGTCAGAAATTGCGACGACATCTGGCTTTGCTCCATGATGTACTGCGCGCAGACCCCTGAACTTCCCCATAAAACGGCGGCAATCAGGACATTCAGCATCCCTCTTCTGGTGGACCCCATGTTTTCCTCGGCTTTGTTTTTTGGACGTTATTTGCAGGCATGATAACAGATAAGACAGAAGCGTTTCCCTCGCCATAACAGGTTGTTTATTCACGGTCTGCATGCAAATTCGAATCCAGGAGTTTTTGACATTGCGCGGGGGATGGCGGCGTTCTATTGTCAAAATGAAACTTCAGCAGGAAGGAACACATCATGGGTAAGCGTCGTGGTTTAACGGCTGTGCTGGCCACTCTGGTTTCTCTCTCTCTGTTTGCCGCGCCGGTTATGGCAAATCCGGGAAATGGCAACGGAAATGGTCATGGCGGCGGTCAGGGCAACAGCAGTGGCAACCAGGGGAATAAAGGTAACCAGGGGAATCATGGACAAAAAGGAAATCCGGCCCAGAAAAACAACGGTTCTTCCGATCATCGTAAAAATTACGGCAAACCCGATCACGTCGAGTCTGACATCAGTTTCGCGACAGCGCGTCATCTGGCGGTGAACTACGGCCTGACGGGATATGATTCTCTGCCTCCGGGAATCGCGAAAAACCTGGCACGAGGAAAACCGCTTCCTCCGGGGATCGCGAAAAAGGCGGTTCCGGCATCGATGCTGGGAGAACTCCCTTACTATCCGGGCTATGAGTGGAGAATCGTTGGGGATGATTTAGTGCTGATAGCGCTGAGTACCGCAGTGGTAACCGCAATTATCAACGGTGTGTTTGATTAATATCTTTTAAAGCCGGGGAAATCTCACCGGCTTTTGCATCAGAACGCAACGTTAACACCAATCATCGTGAAAGAATCGCACGTGCGTTGGCTTTTTTATTCACCGCGTAGGATCTGGCGGAAATGGGATACCAACGGGCGTTGATTGGCTTTATGCCAGGCAGCCCATAGTTGCGTGGAATAATTCATCCACGGCAATTCGCGTAATACCACGCCCTCCGGCGCATTGTGACGCAGGCTATGTTGAATTAATGCCAGACCTAATCCTGCAGCGACCAGACCTAATGCTGTCAGCGGTTCACCAGCTTCTAAACGAATATCGGGATTAAACCCGGCTTTGACACAGGCCGCGACAAAATCATCACGGGAATGGGCATCGTCATTATGAATAACGGCAATCCACTGCTGGTTGGCAAGCTGTGTTGCGACAAGGTTTTCTTCCTCCGCCAGCGGATGATTTTGCGGTAAGGCCAACAGCATGCGATCGTCCAGAACCTGAATGTATTCCAGATCCTGTTCACTGTCTGTGGGCGGTGTATCGACCAGTGAAAAATCGAGGCTGCGCTGGCGCAAACCTTCAATCTGGGTAGCCGGTGGCTGGCTGTAAAGCGCGATATGCACATCCGGGCGCGATAAGCGTAACGTACGCAACGCCGTAGAAAGCACGCCGGAATGCATGGCGTTTTCAATATAGCCAATACACAAGCCTCCATCTTCACCGCGTCCCAGACGTTTACCCAGTGATTCCAGACGATTGGCATGCGTCAGCAATGAGCGCGTTTCGGCGAGGAATGTCTGCCCATCAGCAGTCAGTCGGATACGTTGTTGATTGCGCTCAAACAGCATCAGTCCCAGGCGCTCTTCCAGTTGCGCAATCTGGCGGCTGAGCGGCGATTGCGAGATATGCAGTCGCTCAGCAGCACGTCCTACGTGCTCTTCTTCTGCGACCACCACGAAGTATTTCAGTTGGCGTAAATCAATCATGTCAGACCTCAAAGGACTTAAGTTAGACGAATTATGTCCTATCAAGTCACAACCTTGCAAGGTATTGTGAGCTCCGTCACAGGGCGATAGCAAAAAACGCCCGAACTAAACCCGAATACTTGAGGACATCTTATGAGCATTAAAAATTTACTTCCCGGCAAAATCGGCTTAGGCGGCGCGCCGCTCGGCAACATGTTCCGTGCCATTCCGGAAGAAGAGGCCCACGCCACCGTGAGCGAAGCCTGGAACCTGGGCGTGCGCTACTTTGACACCGCGCCGCTGTACGGCTCTGGCCTTTCTGAAATTCGTATGGGCGAAGCGCTGTCTCAGTATCCACGCGATGAATATGTTTTGAGCAGTAAAGTCGGCCGCATCATGCTGGACGAAATGGAAGATCCCGCCAAACGTGATTTTGGTGAGAAAGGCGGTCTTTTCGAACACGGCCTGAAGAACAAAATTCTGAATGACTACTCTGCCGATGCCACCCTGCGCTCGATTGAAGACAGCCTGAAACGCCTGAAAACGGACCATCTGGATATCGTCTGGATCCACGATCCGGCGCAGGACTTCTACGGTGACAGCTGGCTGGAGCAGTTCAATATTGCCCGTACGGGGGCATTTCGTGCGCTGACACGTTTGCGTGACGAGGGCGTGATCAAAGCGTGGGGACTGGGCGTGAACCGCGTTGAACCTTGTGAACTGACGCTGGCGCTTGATGAGCCGAAGCCGGATGCGTTCCTGCTGGCGGGTCGTTATTCCCTGTTGGATCACGAACGTGCACTGCAACGCCTGATGCCAGAAGCGCTGGAACATAACGTCGATATCGTCGTCGGCGGCCCTTACAGCTCCGGCGTACTGGCAGGTGGTGAGCACTTTGAATATCAGAAAGCCTCCCCGGCCATTAAGCAGAAAGTGGCGCAAATTCACGCCATTGCCGCGCATTTTAACGTCGATGTTAAAGCAGCGGCGCTGCAGTTCGCGCTGGCAAACCCTGCCGTCGCGGCGGTTATTCCTGGCTCCAGCCGTCCTGGCCGTATGGCGGAAGATCTGGCTGCGCTGAATGCAACCGTTCCGGCTGAATTCTGGACGGAAATGCGCCGTCAGGCTCTGGTTGCGGAAAACGCGCCGCTGCCGACCCGTTAATCAACCGAGTGAGAAAAAGATGAAACTGGATCTGACAGGTAAAGTCGCTGTGGTCAGCGGCTCAACCTCCGGTATTGGGCAGGGTATTGCCGCCGGACTGGCAAAAGCAGGCGCAACGGTGGTTGTCGTCGGGCGTAAACAGCGCGGCGTCGATGACGCGATGGCCGCGATTACGGCACAAAATCCTGCGGCGTCGCTGCGTGGCGTGGTGGCCGATCTCAGCACCGAACATGGCGTAAATGCGCTGATCGCCGCCGTTCCGACGACGGATGTGCTGGTCAATAATCTGGGGATTTTCAACGATAAAGATTTCTTCAGCGTTCCGGATGACGAGTGGCTGCACTTCTATAACGTCAACGTCCTCTCCGGCGTTCGTCTGGCGCGTCATTATGCGCCAGCCATGACGGAACAGGGCTGGGGGCGAATTATCTTTGTTTCGTCCGAATCGGGCGTGGCTATCCCCGGCGACATGATCAACTACGGCGTCACAAAAGCCGCGAATCTGGCGGTGTCCCACGGTCTGGCGAAGCGACTCGCCGGAACCGGTGTGACCGTTAACGCCATTCTGCCGGGGCCGACTTTTACCGATGGCCTGCAGGAGATGCTGGCGGACGCCGCCGCACAGTCCGGACGTAGCCCGCGTGAACAAGCCGACGAGTTTGTCAGAACGGCGCGCCCGAGCTCCATCATCCAGCGTGCGGCGGATGTGGAAGAAGTGGCGAATCTGGCGGTTTATCTCGCGTCTCCGCTCTCTTCGGCAACGACAGGGGCAGCCCTGCGCGTCGATGGCGGCGTCGTCGACACCCTGACAATGTAACCCTATAAATTTAAGAGAAAAATATCATGGCTAAGACAAGTGTATCGATTGAAATTCCGGCTTCTGCCGACGCAGTATGGCAACTGATGGGCGGCTTTGACGCGTTGCCGGACTGGCTGCCGTTCATCCCGAAAAGCGTGGTGACAGAAGGGGGGCGCGTGCGTTCGCTGACAACTTCCGACGGCGGTACCGTGATTGAGCGTCTGGAAGCGTTTGATAATCGTCAGCGCAGCTACACCTACTCCATTATTCAGGCGCCGTTTCCGGTGGTGAATTACCTCTCAACCATCACGGTTCATGAGACCGCCGACAGCCAGATTTCCCGCGTGGAATGGTCCGGCGAATTCACGCCGGTGAACGTATCTGACGAAGAGGCTCAGGCGCTGTTTACGGGCATCTACAGTGATGGTCTCAAGGCGCTGAAGGACAACTTTGTTTCCTGATTCGACCTGCAGGCGTCGGAGGATCCGACGCCTTATTATTAACTAAAACGCAATAGTCTATTGTCATTTGTATCATTTATGTCATCTGTAGACAGGCGTATTCTTCTTCCATCGCGTTAATCAACGCCAAATTATCACTTTATTCTGGGATATAAACATGAAAACTATTTTCGCTATTTTTACTGCCTCTCTGTTCTCTGCTGTGGCGTTTAACGCCTCTGCGCAAAGCGTTACGGCAACCGGCACCACGCTGGATTCCGCTGAAGCGGTCATCGCGCAAAAAGCCAAAGAGATGAATGCCTCTGAATACAAAATTACCAGTGCGCGCATGGGCAACACCGTCACCATGAGTGCAGAACTGTATAAATAATCGCGAGAGGAACCCATTATGTTATTCGATCACTATGCGCTGAATGCCTTGCCGTTAAAAAACCGGATTGTTATGCCGCCGATGACGCGTTCTCGCGCCGGGGCAGGCGACGTCGCGACTGACATGATGGCGGACTATTACGCACAGCGTGCCAGCGCAGGGCTCATCATTAGCGAAGGCACGCAAATCAGCCAACAGGGCCAGGGCTATGCCTGGACGCCTGGCATCTATTCCGAAGCGCAGATTGCTGGCTGGAAAAAAGTCACTGACGCCGTACACAAGGCGGGCGGTAAAATCTTTGCTCAGCTGTGGCACGTCGGTCGTGTTTCGCACACCGTTTTGCAGCCTGGCGGCGCGGCACCGGTCTCTTCTTCCGCCATTCAGGCGCCAGGGGTGAAAGTGTTTGTCGATGTTGAAGGGCGCGGTCCGGAAAATGGCGTCGGCGAGATGGTGCAGCATGACATGCCGCGAGCCCTGACGCGGGAAGAGATCCCGGCTATCGTCAATGACTATGCCCAGGCGGCGCGCAATGCTATCGCCGCAGGGTTCGACGGTATTGAACTGCACGGGGCGAACGGCTATCTGATCAACCAGTTCATTGACTCACAGGCCAACCTGCGTGATGACGACTACGGCGGCTCGCTGCAAAATCGTCTGCGCTTTATGCGAGAGGTGGTGACGGCGGTCTCTGCGGCAATTGGTAAAGAGCGAGTGGGCATTCGTCTCGCCCCGTTAACCACGCTGATGGGGTCAAAAGATGATACACCGGAAGCGACCTACCTGGCGGCGGCCAGCGTGCTGAACGATCTGGGTATTGCCTATATTCATATCGCCGAAGCGGACTGGGAAGATGCGCCGGTCATGCCTGCTGCGTTTAAAGAAGCGCTGCGTATTATCTTCCACGGTACGCTGATTTACTCCGGTAAATACACCAAAGCGCGTGCTGAAGAGGCGCTGACGAACGGCTGGGCTGACCTGATTGGTTTTGGTCGCCCGTTTATTGCCAACCCGGATCTGCCGCATCGTCTGAAAAATGACTTACCTCTGAATGCGCCCATTAAAGAGAGGTTCTTCGGCGGCGGGAAGGAAGGGTATCTGGATTACCCGGCTAGCTGATTTCATGACGCAGCGCGTCCATCTGCTCGCGCATCTATAAATGGCCCGGCGAATCACACAGCGCCGGGCTTTGTGTAAGATGGAATGCACACCCTTCATTCTTCATGTGAATACAATCAGCGTAAACCCTGTTGTCAGCAGGTATGATGAGGCTGTCCAGTTGATTCAAGAAAAGGTAAACGCATGTCCACTCCGCTATTCCGTCAGGCCGTACCCGCCGATGTTGATCGCTGCTATGAGATTGAAACGCTTGCCTATGAAGGCGATGAAGCGGCAACCCGGGAAAAGATCGCCACTCGTATCCAGCGCTATCCGCAGGGATTCATGTGCATGGAACTCAACGGTGAAGTGGCTGGCTTTATCAATGCCGGATGCGCCTGGGAGGTGGTGATGTCTGATGAAGAATTTAAGGAACTGGTGGGGCACGATCCGCACGCGCCCAATGCGGTGATTATGTCGGTAGTGGTGCACCCGGATTTTCAAGGTAAAGGCTATTCGTCACTGATGATGCGTGAGTTTGTGACGCGGATGAAAGCAATGCACAAAAAGACGATTCACCTGATGTGCAAAGACCGCCATGTCGATCTCTACGCCCACTTTGGCTATCGCTACGTCAAACCGTCAGAATCCGAGCACGGCGGGATGGCGTGGCACGAGATGGTGATGGCGTTGTAATAGGTCGATCACGGGAGTCGTATTCAACATGTTACTAGATTGAATTTATTGATTATTTATCTTTATGGCAGGTAAAGTATTCATGGGTTGTTCTCGTAAAAATGAGTACTTAAGGTTAAGTCAGGATAACGCTGCGCAATAAGTATGTATTCATCGCGCGTGACTCCCTCCCGAATGCTGGCACTGGTGCAATCTGAACTGTGCAGCAATTCTATTGCAAACACTTTTTTCCTTGCTGAGTAATCACTGTTCAAGTGTAGCCATAAGCAAATTGTTGTATATTGTAAACCATGCGCTGCCTGCCTTATGATAATACAAAAGGATACATAACGTGAATCTGCCGGATACCTCAAGTGCCAAACCGCTGTATAAGCAGCTTGAAGAAGCCCTGAAAGAGGCGATTTTAAGCGGCGAATATCAGCCGGGGCAGCAGATCCCAACCGAAAACGATCTCAGTGCCAGCTGGCAGGTGAGCCGCGTAACGGTGCGAAAGGCGCTGGATGCGCTGACCCGGGAAAACTTTCTTACCCGGGTCTCGGGTAAAGGGACATTCGTATCCGGCGAGAAGTTTCAGCGCAGTATGACCGGCATCATGAGCTTCAGTGAGCTGTGCCGCTCCCAGGGCCGCCGCCCGGGTTCGCGCACCATCAAGTCGGTGTTTGAGGCCTGCGATGAGGACACCCGCGCCAAACTGAACATCCCCGATGGGGAAAAAGCGGTGGTGATTGAGCGTATTCGCTATGCCGACGACGTGCCGGTATCGCTGGAAACGGTCTGGTTCCCCCCGCAGTTCGCCGCACTGCTGAATGAAGATCTCAACAGCCATTCCCTGTACGATACTCTGCGCGACAAGCATGGCCTGTGGTTTACCCACTCCAGCAAAACCATTGAGCTGGTATACGCTAATTTTGAGGTGGCCCACTATCTCGGCGTCGCTAACCGTTATCCGTTGATCTCGATTAAAAGCGAGATGATTGATAACAAAGGTGAAATGTCCTGCATATCTCATCAACTGATTGTCGGCGACAAACTGCGTTTTACCGTCTGACCCCCATTTTTTACCGTTGATCGTTACGTCGTTTCAGCGTAAATCGGGATCCGCATCGCGGATCCCGATTTTTTGTATGGGCACACGTTGATCGAAATGTATTCCAATGTTATACATTTATAACAATACATTTAGATACATTGATTGGCGCGCGGCTGTCACGCGGTTAACGTCAGAAACGACCCAAGGGGAAAAGTGATGAGTATTAAAGAAATCATTAACGGCATTGTGGACAATAAAGCAGAGAAAGGCGGGATCACGCACGTATATTACGTCGCCTGCGGCGGCTCGTATGCGGCGTTTTACCCGGCGAAAGCCTTCCTGGAAAAAGAAGCCACTAAGGTCACCGTCGGGTTGTACAACAGTGGTGAGTTTATCAATAACCCGCCGGTGGCACTGGGCGACAACGCGGTGGTAGTGGTCGCATCCCACAGAGGCAACACCCCGGAAACCATCAAAGCGGCAGAGCTGGCCCAGAGCCGCGGCGTACCGGTTATTGGCCTGACCTGGGTGACCGACTCCCCGCTGGTGGCTCACTGCGACTTTGTAGAAACCTACAGCTTCGGCGACGGCAAAGACATCGCCGAAGAGAAAACCCTTAAGGGCCTGATCACCGCGGTAGAAATTCTCAACCAGACCGAAGGTTATGCCCATTATGAGGATTTCCAGGACGGACTGAGCAAAATCAACCGTATCGTGTACCGCGCGTGTGATCATTTGCAGAACCGCGCCCAGGCGTTCGCCCAGGAATACAAAGACGACAAAGTCATCTACACCATGGCGAGCGGTGCGGGTTACGGCGCGGCCTATTTGCAGAGCATCTGCATCTTTATGGAAATGCAGTGGATCCACTCCGCCTGCATCCACAGCGGCGAGTTCTTCCACGGCCCGTTTGAAATCACCGATGCCAACACGCCGTTCTTCTTCCAGTTCTCTGAAGGCAGCACCCGTGCGGTAGATGAGCGCGCCCTGAACTTCCTGAAAAAATATGGCCGCCGCATCGAAGTGGTGGATGCTAAAGAGCTGGGTCTCTCCACCATCAAGCCGACGGTGATCGATTACTTCAACCATTCGTTGTTCAATAACGTTTATCCGGTTTATAACCGTGCTCTGGCTGAGATCCGCCAGCATCCGTTAACGACCCGCCGCTACATGTGGAAGGTCGAATATTAATCACGCCAGGATTTGACGCAGGGGCAGGGACGCTCGATTTATCGTTATCAACAAGGAATAATGATGGACATTAAGGTGATTGGCATTGGTGATAATGTCGTTGATAAATATCTCCATTCCGGCGTGATGTATCCCGGCGGTAATGCACTGAACTTCGCGGTGTATGCCCGGCTGGCGGGCTGTGAAAGCGCGTTTCTTGGCGCGTTCGGCAACGATGCCGCCGCACGGCACGTGCAGGAAACATTGCAGGAACTGAACATCGACAGTCAGCGCTGTCGCCACTATGTCGGGGAAAACGGCTATGCCTGTATCCGGCTGGTGGATGGCGACAGGGAATTTGTCACCAGTAATAAAAACGGCGTATTACGGGAACACCCGCTGCAATTATCCGACGACGATCTCGATTATATTGCGCAATTCGATGCGGTGCACTCCAGCATTAATGGATTTCTCGAACCGGAATTAGAAAAAATTAAACAACGCAATGTCACCCTGTCGTTTGATTTTTCCGGGCGAGGGACTGACGACTATTTTCAACAGGTATGTCCGTGGGTCGATTATGGTTTTATTTCCTGCGGCGCATTATCGGTCGAAGAGACGATTAATAAAATTTATAATTTATACGATTACGGTTGTAAACATGTTATCGCTACCCGCGGGCATGAAAAGGTTTATTACTATGCCGGCGGTGAACTTATTGAGTGGCAGCCTGTTTATATTCAACCGGTCGATACTCTCGGCGCGGGGGATGCTTTTTTAACTGGCTTTATGCTATCCATTCTGGCATGCGATAAACCCCAACCGGACCATGACGATATTATTCGCGCCATGACGGCAGGCGGGAAATCCGCGGGCCAGGTCTTACATCATTATGGCGCGTTTGGCTTTGGTAAACCGTATTCCGGCTAATTGCCTTTCACCGATTACATAAAAACATAACTGGAATTCACTCCATTATCCGGGGGTAAGTATGTTCTGGACAGAATTGTGTTTTATCCTGGTTGCCCTGATGTTTGGTGCGCGTATTGGCGGCGTATTTTTAGGTATGGTTGGCGGCCTTGGCGTTGGCGTTCTGGTATTTGGTTTTGGCCTGACGCCCTCGTCGCCGCCCATTGATGTTATTTTAATTATTCTCTCGGTAGTATTAGCGGCATCGTCATTACAGGCGTCCGGCGGACTGGATTTATTAGTCCGGCTGGCGGAAAAAATGCTGCGCCGCCATCCGCGCTATATCACGCTGCTGGCACCGTTTATCTGTTATATCTTCACCTTTATGTCCGGCACCGGGCATGTGGTGTACAGCCTGCTGCCGGTGATCTCCGAAGTGGCGCGGGATTCCGGCATTCGCCCGGAGCGTCCGCTGTCGATTTCGGTCATCGCGTCTCAGCAGGCGATAACCGCCAGCCCGATTTCGGCGGCCATGGCGGCGATGATTGGCCTGATGGCCCCGTTCGGCATCTCTATTTCCACTATCATGATGATTTGCGTCCCGGCGACGCTGATTGGCGTGGCGGCGGGAGCGATCGCCACCTTTAATAAAGGCAAGGAACTGAAGGACGATCCGGAATACCAGCGTCGCCTGGCGGAAGGGTTGCTCAAGCCGATCGGCAAAGCGGAGCGCAGCACTGAAATTGCGCCACACGCGAAACTCTCGGTGCTGTTGTTCCTGACCGGCGCGGTGGTGATTGTGCTGCTGGGGCTAGTGCCGGGCCTGCGTCCGCTGGTTGAAACCACCAAAGGGCTGCAACCGCTCTCGATGTCGGCGGCGATCCAGATTGTGATGCTCTCTTTTGCCTGCCTGATTGTGCTGCTGTGCCGCCCGCAGGTGGATCACATCCTCAGTGGCAGCGTGTTCCGCGCCGGTGCGCTGGCGATCGTTTGTGCCTTTGGCCTGGCGTGGATGAGTGAAACCTTCGTCAGTAGCCATATCGACCTGATCAAATCCGAAGTGCAGGTGCTGTTGCAGGAGCATACCTGGCTCATCGCCATCATGATGTTCTTTGTCTCGGCGATGGTCAGCAGTCAGGCGGCGACTACCCTGATTCTGCTGCCGCTGGGGCTGGCGTTGGGGTTACCGGCGTATGCGCTGATTGGCTCCTGGCCTGCGGTTAACGGCTACTTCTTTATTCCGGTAGCCGGGCAGTGCCTCGCGGCGTTGGCCTTCGACGATACCGGCACCACCCGTATCGGCAAATACGTGCTTAACCACAGCTTTATGCGTCCCGGCCTGGTGAATGTGATTGTCTCTGTGGCGATGGGGCTGATGATCGGCAAAATGGTGTTAGGTTAATTTTGTTCGCCGGCCCGCTCGTTTAAGGGGCCGTTTATTTATCGTTTTACGCGCCAAAGCCGTGCTAAAAGTTCATGATATCTAATAGATATGAGTTGACCTCAGGAGAGCATCGCTGCATTCAGAAGGGGTTAGTTGACTTAGGGAGAACTCAGGAGAGGCAAACTGGCGGAAGATCACAGGAGTCGAACCTGCCCGGGACCGCTGGCGGCCCCAACTGGATTTGAAGTCCAGCCGCCTCACCGGAGACGACGATCTTCCGCGCCTGCATTGCTACATGGAGGCGGGGCGCATTATAGCTACTTCCTGACGTTTCCACACCCCCTCACTCACTTTTTTAACTTCCCTTTCTCTTTACTATGATCGGTTTCATATAAATCCTCATAAATTCCTCTAGTTACATTTCCTCACATCTTCTGGCGCAACCGCGATCACAGAAAACAAGAATCGTAATTTGATAACGAGATATCGGAATATTCGCAGCCAACGGGATGGTTTACAAAAACGGTAACCGGTACCAGTGCGCATGGGAGCGCGAAAAGGATGTGTTATGACTATTCATGTTTTGTCTGTTAAGGAGAAGATTGGCTACGGGATGGGTGACGCTGCCAGTCATATTATTTTCGATAACGTCATGCTGTATATGATGTTTTTTTATACTGACATTTTCGGTATTCCTGCCGGTTTTGTCGGCACCATGTTTTTACTGGCGCGTGTGCTGGACGCCATTTCAGACCCGTGCATGGGACTGCTGGCAGACCGCACGCGCTCTCGTTGGGGAAAATTCCGTCCGTGGGTGCTGTTTGGCGCACTGCCGTTTGGTATTGTTTGCGTTCTGGCGTACAGCACGCCGGACCTCAGCCTGAACGGTAAGATGATTTACGCCGCTGTCACCTATACGCTGCTGACGCTGCTTTATACCGTGGTGAATATCCCGTATTGCGCGCTGGGTGGGGTGATTACCAGCGATCCAACGCAGCGCATTTCCCTCCAGTCATGGCGCTTTGTGCTGGCGACGGCGGGCGGGATGCTCTCGACCGTGCTGATGATGCCGTTGGTGAATTTCATTGACGCCGATAACAAAGCGCTGGGTTTCCAGGGCGGGATTGCGGTGCTGTCCGTGGTGGCGTTCCTGATGCTGGCGTTCTGCTTCTTCACCACTAAAGAGCGTGTGGAAGCACCGCCGAGCACCACCTCGATGCGCGAAGATCTGCGCGATATCTGGCAAAACGACCAGTGGCGGATCGTGGGGCTCCTGACCATCCTCAATATCCTCGCCGTCTGCGTGCGCGGTGGTGCGATGATGTATTACGTCACCTGGATCCTGGGAACGCCCGAGGTGTTCGTTGCCTTCCTGACCACCTACTGCGTCGGCAACCTGATTGGCTCCGCGCTGGCAAAACCGCTCACCGACTGGAAATGCAAAGTCAGCATTTTCTGGTGGACCAATGCGGCGCTGGCGGTGGTTAGTCTCGCGATGTTCTTCGTCCCGATGCAAGCCGACATCACCATGTTCGTCTTTATCTTCGCGATCGGTGTGTTGCACCAACTGGTGACGCCGATCCAATGGGTAATGATGTCCGATACCGTCGACTATGGCGAATGGTGTAACGGTAAGCGTCTGACCGGCATCAGCTTTGCGGGCACCCTGTTCGTGCTCAAGCTGGGCCTGGCGCTCGGCGGCGCGCTTATTGGCTGGATGCTGGCGGGCGGCGGTTACGACGCGACGGCGAAAACCCAGAACAGTGCCACTATCAGCATCATTATTGCTCTGTTCACGATCGTTCCGGCCATCTGTTACCTGCTGAGCGCCGTGATTGCCAAACGCTATTACACCCTCAAAACGCCTTACCTGAGAAATATCCTTGACCAACTGGCACAGGGCGCGCGCCGCAATCAGCACGAATTTACGCATAACGAATTTCAGAACTAAAGGAACAGAGTATGAAGATTAGCGACGGAAACTGGCTGATTCAGCCTGGCCTTAATTTGACGCATCCTGTCCAGGTGTTTGATGTAGAACAGCACGGTAATGAACTGGTGGTTTATGCCGCACCGCGTGACGTCCGTGAACGTACCTGGCAACTGGATACCCCGTTGTTTACGTTGCGTTTCTTTTCGCCGCAGGAAGGGGTTGTAGGCGTGCGCATGGAACACTTTCAGGGGGCGCTGGATAACGGTCCGCATTACCCGCTCAACGTTGTGCAGGACGTGAAGGTCGACATCCAAAACACCGCCGACGTTGCTGAACTGAAAAGCGGTCACTTAAGCGTGCGCGTTACCAAAGGTGAGTTCTGGTCGCTGGATTTCCTGCGTGACGGCGTGCGCATCACCGGCAGCCAGTTGAAGAACAATGGTTATGTGCAGGACACCAGCACTCAGCGAAACTACATGTTCGAGCGCCTGGATCTGGGCGTCGGCGAGACGGTTTACGGGCTGGGCGAGCGCTTTACCGCACTGGTGCGCAACGGCCAGACGGTAGAAACCTGGAACCGCGACGGCGGCACCAGCACCGAGCAGTCCTACAAGAATATCCCGTTTTACATGACTAACCGTGGCTACGGCGTACTGGTTAACCATCCACAGTGCGTCTCGTTTGAAATCGGCTCGGAGAAAGTGTCAAAAGTGCAGTTCAGCGTCGAGGGGGAATATCTCGAATATTTCGTGATCGACGGCCCGACGCCGAAAGACGTACTGAACCGCTATACCCGCTTCACGGGGCGTCCGGCGCTACCGCCTGCCTGGTCGTTCGGACTGTGGCTGACCACCTCGTTCACCACCAACTACGATGAAGCGACGGTAAACAGCTTTATTGATGGCATGGCGAAGCGCAATCTGCCGCTGCACGTCTTCCACTTCGACTGTTTCTGGATGAAGGCCTTCCAGTGGTGTGATTTCGAATGGGATCCGGTGACCTTCCCGGACCCGGAAGGGATGATTCGTCGGCTGAAGAAGAAAGGGCTGAAGGTCTGCGTATGGATCAACCCGTACATTGGACAGAAATCACCAATTTTTAGTGAGCTAAAAGAGAAAGGCTATCTGCTTAAACGTCCGGACGGTTCTCTGTGGCAGTGGGATAAATGGCAGCCGGGGCTGGCGATTTATGACTTTACCAACCCGCAAGCCTGTGAATGGTATGCCAGCAAACTGAAAGGTCTGGTGGATATCGGCGTTGACTGCTTCAAGACTGACTTTGGCGAGCGTATCCCCACCGATGTGCAATGGTTTGATGGTTCCGATCCGCAGAAAATGCACAACCATTATGCGTACGTCTACAACGAACTGGTGTGGAACGTGCTGAAAGAGACCGTGGGCGAAGAAGAGGCGGTTCTGTTTGCCCGCTCCGCTTCCGTGGGCGCACAACAATTCCCGGTGCACTGGGGTGGCGACTGCTACGCCAACTATGAGTCAATGGCGGAAAGTCTGCGCGGTGGCTTGTCTATCGGTTTGTCCGGGTTTGGCTTCTGGAGCCATGATATCGGTGGCTTCGAGAATACCGCGCCGGCACACGTCTATAAACGCTGGTGTGCTTTTGGTCTACTCTCCAGCCACAGTCGCTTGCACGGCAGTAAATCCTATCGTGTGCCCTGGGCATATGACGATGAATCCTGCGATGTGGTGCGCTACTTCACCGAGCAGAAGTGTCGCATGATGCCGTATCTGTACCGGGAGGCGGTTCGTGCGCACGAACGGGGCACGCCGATGATGCGCGCCATGATGCTGGAGTTCCCGGACGATCCGGCATGCGATTATCTCGACCGACAATATATGTTGGGTGATTCTGTGATGGTGGCACCGGTGTTCTCGCAAGCCGGTGATGTGCAGTTTTACTTGCCGGAGGGACGCTGGACGCACCTGTGGCGCAATGACGAAGTACAGGGCGGTCGCTGGCACAAGCAGCAGCATGACTTCCTGAGTCTACCGGTGTACGTGCGTGACAACACGTTGTTGGCGTTGGGGGGCAATAATCAAAAGCCTGACTACGCATGGAATGAAGATACCGCCTTCCAGTTGTTCTCTCTCGATGAGGGCCGTGAAGCCGTTTGCGAAGTTCCTGCGGCTGACGGTTCGGTTGCCTTTACGTTAACCGCTAAGCGCAATGGCAACACCCTCACCGTGACGGGGAATGGGGATGCGCACAACTGGACGCTGTGCCTGCGTAACATTGCGCAAATTAGCGGTATTCGCGGCGCTTCACATCGAGGAAGCGAATCCGGCGTAGTGGTGACGCCGCAAAGTCATGAGATCGTCATTACGCTTTAAGTTGACGTACCGAGGGGGCGGAGGTTAAGCCGCCCCCATAGCGCCAGCAGCAGATACAGCACGACCGGTAATAAAAAGCTGAACCGGAGATTGAGTCCGTCAATGCAGACGGCCTGTAATAAGGGAATGACCGCGCCACCAATCCCGGCCATTACCATTGCTGCGGCTGAAATGTTGGCGATTGCCGGATTTTTATTGATGGTGTGCCCGAAGATAATCGGATACAGAATTGAGTTCCCTAAGCCGGTCAGGATAAGCAGATAACCGCCGGTGATATTATTCAGCCCTACCGCCATGATCACTGCCGTAGCGCAGGCCAGCGTCGCCACCATAAACGGCGTGTAATTACCTGTTTTGTCGGCGAGCAGACCGTAAAGAAAACGGCCCGCCAGCGCGCCTCCCCAGTAAAAAGAGACCAGCGACATCGCGACAGTGGTGCTCCAGCCACCGATGGTGATGAGATATTTCACCAGGCTGGTCGCAAGGCTCACTTCGACGCCGACATAGACAAAAATCGCCACCACGCTGAATAGCAGCTCTCTGTCCTTCCAGGCATTATGCATTCCCGACGCGGCTTTTTTCGGACGCGCGACATCCGGCAGGCGGATCCAGAAAACGCCTGCAATCAGCGCCAGCGAAAAGAGGGCGAGGCAAAGCCAGAGCGCGCTGACAGGCTCTTCACGCGCCAGGATATCAACCGGGGAAAACGCCAGGAGCAGCGCAACCAGCATGGGGGCAAGCGTAGTTCCCAGCGAATTAACGGCAGAGGCCAGACACAGATTGCCGATTCGTTTGTGCGGCGGGCTGAGCAATGTCAGATAGGGATTGGCGACGACCTGCATCGCCGCCACACCCGTTGCCACAACAAACATCGCCAGCAGTGACAGAGCGAAGGAATCCAGTTGCAACGCCAGGGCGAACATCAGACATCCTGCAACCGACAACGTTAATGACAGCAGCAGTACATTGCGGTATCCCCGGCGTTCAATCAGCATTGAGCAGGGCAGACAGGTCAGAAAAGGGGCAACGTAAAAAATAACCGTAATGAAAATAGACTGCGACCATGACAGATGGAAATATTGATAGAAAAATATGATCAGCACGCTGTTAATGGCCGTTATATTTCCCCACAAGAAAAATATCATCGCGAGTAATGTTAGATTTTTATTCATTTCTTTTTTTAATATGAAATTGTGATGTAGTGACCTGTTGCACAGACCGTTTACTTTAAAAAATGGTAAATTTATTTTGCACTCACAGGAGCGGAAAATGGAACTGGAAAATGTATTTCGTGATGTAAAATTAAGTAAGACAGAAGTCAACGTGCTGCGCTTTATTCAGAATAACCCAGAACAATGCATCCGTGAGGGCATTCGCACCGTCGCAGAGCACTGTTACAGTAATCCGTCCTCACTGGTTAGACTGGCGAAAAAGCTCAAGTTTAGCGGCTGGCTGGAGTTGGTGTACTTCATTAAGTTTAATATCACAATGCCAAAACTTGATGTGACAAATGATATTAACTTTATGAATGTCCAGCCTGCCGAAAACCAGTCTCAGCTATTAAATCGGCTGCAACACGACCGTATTCTTATACATGGTAGCGGCTTCTCTCAACTGATTGCACAATATATTTATAATAAATTCCTGGTGATTGGCGTGAATGCCAGTCTGGCACTTTGGCCAGACTACGAAATACTTGAACAAAAAACGGCTGCAAAATTCGACTCTATCTGGCTGGTGTCTAAATCCGGTCGCAGCAGTTCGGCACTCAACTGGGTCAAAGCGCTGGACGGAAAAAATACCGACCTGGTCTGCTTTACCGGTGACTATCAAAGTCCGCTGGCCCAGGCGGCAGACACTGCCGTCATCATCCATGATCCGCAAAAGTTTGATGATGATATCTACTGGAGCAATCCTTTCTTTGGTTACTGCATTCTGGGATTCGAACATCTGCTGAAGCTCTGGTTTTTGCAAAATCCGGGCGGGGCGTCAGCCGACGCCCCGGGTACCATCATTTCCAGTCGCTAAACTGCGCTTCGTCGAGATACTCGCTGACCAACTGTTTGGCCAGCGACCAGGAGCCAATCAGCGGGTGCGCCATTAATGCACGGATGGCCAGACTCTTGTCTTTGCGCATGATGGCGTCCACTGCCAGACGTTCGTACTCCTTAACGCAGGAGATCATGTTTTTCTGGGCGTCCGGAACGTGGATCGGCGTAACGGGTTTCAGCCCCTCTTTGCTCAGGTCACAGCTGATCTCAATGACATCATCCGGACGTAAGAAATCCAGCGTGCCGTTATTTTGCAACGAGACAACAATGCGTTTGCTGGTGGAACTGTTCACTGCTTCAAGAATATCCAGCGCCACTCCTGCGTAACCGCCACTATCCGGCTCTTCTATAAACTGTTGTAGCGTCAACGGGGTGCGAGTGTTGAATTTTTCCTGATGCGACTCGTTCTGCATATAGCTATTTTCGCGGCGCAGATAGTGCTTCATCCAGATATCAAATGCGGCTTCCGGGTTTGCCTGCGCATCAACGCTCTGGAGTTCCTCGCGCATTTCCTTGTTGATCCGCGCGATGGCTTCACCGCGCGTTTCCGGCGCATCCTGAATCGCTTTCAGCGCTACTTCGCGATAGTAGTAATAGTAGAGATATTCATTCAGTAACTGCTTATCGCAAAGCTGAACCAATACCGGTGAGAAGTACTGCATCGCCGTCTTACTGTAGAGTTCCGGGTTACTCACCAGTTTGTCGGTCACGTCCTCCCCTTTCACGGTGAAGTGGGTGAACCAGGAGAAGTGGTTCAGACCATAGCATTCCACTTTCAAATCCGCTTCGTCGCAGTTGAGGATGGCTGGCAGCTCGCGAATCAGTTCCGAAGGCGCATCGCAAATACCGTAAACCCGGCGTTTAAACCCGGACTTAATGATGGCTTCGGTAACCAGCCCTGAAGGGTTGGTAAAGTTGAACAGAATGGCATCAGGTGCGGCATGTTCTTCAATCAGACGGCAATAGTTGAGAATGGCGGGAATTGAGCGCATCGCCATCGCAAAACCGCCCGCCCCGGTGGTCTCCTGACCTAATGTGTTATGGTTCAGCGCAATGCGTTCATCGCGCACGCGGCTTTCATCACCGCCGACACGCAGAGTAGTGATGATATAATTGCTGTTCTTTAATGCGGATACCGGATCCGTCGTCAGGCTGAAACGAATATCAGGTCGAATCGTGGCAAAAACATAACGGGCGATTTCGCCAAAAATTTTCAGGTTCTCTTCTGCATTATCGAGGAATACCACTTCTTGTAAACCAATACGATGCGCATTATAGGCCAGAGATTTTGCCAGGAACGCGGAACGAACACCGCCCCCACCTAATACAGTTAATTTCATAACAACTCCTGATTAATTATTTGCCAGCCAGTTATCTACCCGGGATCGAACCTGTCCAACCCTCACTCCGTAAATAACCTGAACTTCATTTTGATTACGCACTACGCCATTGGCGCCGGTACTTTTTAATAAGGCCTCATCAATTTTGTCGGGATGATGGAGCGCGACGCGTAATCGGGTAAAACAGTTATCAACAGAAATAATGTTCTCTTTGCCACCTAAGCCTTTAATAATCTCATCGGTGACGGCCTGACCTGCATTGGCCTTTTTATTGCGATAATCTTCTTTGCTATAGAGTTTCACTTCGCCATCATCTTCGCGGCCCGGGGTTTTCAGGTTCAGCTTGATGACCAGGGTACGGAAAATCACGTAGTACGCGGCGAATTGCCCGATACCGATCAGCACGTATAACGGCCAGCGGGTGAGGGCTGCCGGCAGCGGCAGGTTATAAATCAGAAACTCAATGAGTCCGGACGCGCCCCATGGGCGAACCGTCAGCAGATCGCAAATCGCCTGAGAGGCGGCTGTCAGCGTGGCGTGAATCAGCCATAACAGCGGTGAAATAAATAAGAACGTAAATTCAATCGGTTCGGTAATTCCGGTCAGAATAGAGGTAATAATCGCAGGCAGCAGAATGGCCTTCGCCATCATTTTCTTCTCCGGTGTGGCGGTGTGGTAGAACGCCAGCGCCGCGCCGGAAAGGCCAAAGATCGTCGTCATCCCCTGCTGGGAAAAGCGCAGTGCTTCGTTCATCACCGGGGTAAGATCCGGATGGCGCATATAGGCCAGGAAGATTGCCTGCGTCCCGGAGACCACCTGCCCATCAACGTTCAGGGTTCCGCCAATCTGGGTCAACTGGAACGGGGACCAGACAAAGTGGTGCAGTCCTGTTGGAATCAGGAATTTTTCGAAGAAGCCATACACGAAGACGCCTGCCACTCCGGCATTTTTCATGAAACTGGTTAATGCGGCGATGCCGTGCGTGATGAATGGCCAGAACCAGGTAAACGCAATGGCATAAAAGAGGATCACCGGCGTCATGGCGATTAAGGTTAGTTTCGCCCCACCGTACATCGAGAGTGCGCCAGGCAGCTCTATTTCAGAGACTTTATTGTGTACCCAGGCAATGGTGCAGCCGAGAATAATCCCTAAAAAGATCCCCATATCGACAACGACAAAGCCTAAAATTTGCGTTTGTCCGGTGCCATAATATTCGCCATTGACCTTTTCAGCGATGCCGTGAGTATATTCAAGCCAGGAGTGGTTCGCGCCCAAAAACATAATAAAGCACATGACGGCAACCAACGCGACTTCGGTTTTTTTATCTTTCGCCAGGCCATAGCTGATGCCGACACAGAAAAGCAGCCCCAGGTTACCGAATAATGGCCAGAAGGTATCACCGAGAAGTTGACCGATTTGATGTAAAAAGCTGGTTTCGGATATAAGCGTCGGGTTAGTTAATATTGAGCTTAAGGCCAAAATTAAGCCAATAACAGGTAAGAACAAGACCGCCCCGATCATTGCTCTGGAGAATCTTTGCATATCCGCCAGAATACGTTGACGTATTACAGACATGGCTATTCCTTTATTTTAGGTAGAGTGTTTGTAATTATTAAATAAGACTTCCAACCTCATCGTTATAACAACTCTCGATCGGGATGAAAACCTGTTGCGGGAAATAGGCACAAATAGCCGATAAATGAATACCTGTTTCGTTTTCACGGGGAGAAGGCTCCCGGAATGAGGTCATCCGGGAGCGGGGAGCGGAGATTACGGCGTAACGGGAGCGGGGGGCACAGGTTCGGTTGACGTCACTTCACCTGTGGAGACGACTCCGGCGTGCATGGTTTGCGTGACCTGCTGTTTATCTGCATTCATGGCGTGTAATTGTCCATTCACCGTGGGTTTCAGGGGCGCGTCAGCCTGCACCGTGCCACTGGCAGTCAGCTGAATATTACCGTCACCGGCGATCGGCAGTACCGGCCATCCCCATTCCTGTAGCACGTTCACCGGGACACCGCGGCCATTCAGGCTGACCTGCGTCTGGCGCGGTGGTAACTGCGACACGCTGGCAGTCGCCTCCAGAATCCCTCTTTCTGTGAAGGCGCTCAGTTCGCTGATGTTCACTGTGTTGGCGTTGGCTGCTAAAGACAAGGAAGGGCGGCGTACATCGACGCGGTTGAAGGTGGCAGCGGCGGCATTCAGGGTCGCATTTCCGCTCCAGACGCCCCATTGCTGGTTCTGGACCAGCCCCAGATTCGCGCCATAGCCATCCAGCGCGGTCAACTGCCACGGGAACGTCGGATCGATATCAATCACCAGATTGCGGCTGGCATTAAATTTCTTCAGCGTCAGGCTGTTCAGCCACGCCGGCAGCGGCTGCATCCAGCGTTGTTTCCAGTTTTCTGGCAGGGTGTACTCTATGCCCGCAATGGCGGCGTCATCGAGGATCAGGGCTTTACCTTCGCGCAGCCAGTTGCCGGAAGTCCTGACCATGCCGCCTTCCCAGCGGCTTGTGAACTGGCGCAGTGCGATACCTTGCGGTGAAAACTCCGCATTCAGAATGGGATCGAACAGGTGCAACGAGCCAAAAATGAACTCACTGGCATTCATTGATAACTTGCCTTCCTGCGTCTGCCAGTCGTCTTTGCTGAACGTCAGATTGCGCAGACTAAGGTCAAGGTCGGTAACCGCCCAATCCGGCCCCTGAAGACGCGCGTCGGTGACCTCCAGGCGATTAATCTGTAGTGACGGGATGGTATTAAGCGGCGCGAAAAAGCCGGCTAGTGATTTATCGCTTTGCAGTCGGATGTCGTTCAGTCGAAGATTCTCAACCATCCAACTGCCGTCGGCAAGGCGCTTTACCACACCGGTTAAGGCACCGCGCGCGATATCTGCGCCAATATTGCTTAATGTCACCTGTTCGTTGTCGATGCTGCCTTCAATCAAGACGTTGGCAGCAGGAACGTCATTCAGCGTCAGAGAGCCGGCGCTGAGCTGGATCTGCGCTTTTCTGCCGAGCACGTTGCCAGCTTCAGGCAGCCACGGGATGACGCCGCCATTCACCCGCTGGGCGCTCAGATCCCACTTACTGCCTGGACTGTTAAATGCCATATCCTGTAACTGCAGGCGATCGGCCTGGAAGGGAAACGGTGCCGTCTGAGGAGAAATATTCAGAGTGCCGTTTTGTAGCAGGATCGTATCGACATGTCGTGGATGCGTCAGCTGGCGAGTGCTCAGGCCAATATCAACCGTTTTTGCCACGAGCGTGGCTGGTTGGCCGTCGCGCCCAAAGGTGACGTTTTTCAGCAGGATATGCGAAGGAGAAGAAAAACGATGGTCCATCGCCTCAAAGGACAGTCGATAGTCGCTGTGCTCAGATATCCAGGTACTGATGTGTTCCGCGCCCCAGCGTGTTTGCAGCAGGAAATAGAGGCCGAGAATCACCACCAGAAGGGCGATCAGCACGTAGAGAATCAGCTTTCCAATAAATTTCATGGTCTTCCATCCTGCGAAGTGCACATAGTTGAGTTATGCACGATTTACGCGCAATCCTCAAGGCAGGAATCGTGAAAGAGTATGATAGCGACGGCGAAGTTGAATCACCGTCGCAACGTGTTTACTGCTTTTCAGGCGGGAAAATCAGATTCAGTACGATAGCGGTGATACCACCGGCAGCGATTCCGGAAGAGAGCAGGTTTTTCACCCAGTCAGGTGCGAACTGCAGGATCAGTGGCTGCTGAGAAACACCAAGACCGACTGCCAGCGACAGCGCAATAATCAGGATCGCGCGGCGATTCAACGGTTCGCGGGAAACGATACGCACGCCAGACGCCGCGATAGTCCCGAACATGACAAGCGTAGCCCCGCCGAGTACCGGCTCAGGAATATGCTGCACAAAACCACTCACTGCCGGAAACAGACCGAGTACGATCAGCATCAGCGCAACCACGAAGCCAACGTAGCGACTGGCCACGCCAGTCAACTGAATGACCCCGTTGTTTTGTCCGAAACAGGAGTTCGGGAAGGTGTTAAAGACTGCAGAGACGAATGAGTTCAGGCCGTTCGCCAGAACCCCCCCTTTCAGACGTTTCATATACAGTGGACCTGAAACGGGCTGTTCGGAAACGTCGGACGTTGCGGTGATATCGCCGATGGTTTCCAGTGAGGTGATCATAAATACCAACATCAGCGGCAGCAGCAGGTTCCAGTCAATGCCCAGACCGTAGTACAGCGGCGTCGGGACCATGATCAGTTCCTGGGAGGCTGGCGCGCTGTTTTCCGGCAGCATGCCCATGAACCACGCCAGAGCATAACCTGCAGCCATGGCGATAACCAGTGAAGCCACGCGCAGGTACGGATTTCGCTGACGGTTGAGCAGAATAATCAGCAGCAGCACAACGCCTGCCAGCATCAAGTTTTTAGGTGCGCCGAAGGTGTTGTCGCTCATTGCGGCATAGCCACCGCCGATAGACGTCAACCCCACCTGAATCAGCGACAGGCCGATGATCATTACCACCACACCTGAGACCAGCGGGGTGATAATTCGACGCGCGAGATGCAGGATGCGCGAGAGTACCATCTCTGTGCAACTGGCCAGCATCAGAGTACCAAACAGCGCCGCCATCATGGTGGGAACGTCTGCGCCACCGGTTTTTAGTGCCGTACCGCCCATAATCAGCGGTGCCACGAAGTTAAAACTGGTGCCCTGAATCGATAACAGCCCCGAACCTACCGGACCCCATGCTTTAATCTGAATAATGGAGGCCACGCCGGAGGCGAACAGCGACATACTGATAATGTGTTGCGTATCCTGAGCCGGTAACCCCAGCGCCTGACAGA
The DNA here is from genome assembly GCF_019048065.1 of Citrobacter farmeri. NCBI lineage: Bacteria > Pseudomonadati > Pseudomonadota > Gammaproteobacteria > Enterobacterales > Enterobacteriaceae > Citrobacter > Citrobacter farmeri. The sequence goes on along the minus strand of NZ_CP077291.1, from coordinate 4,716,492 downwards.
TGAGCAGCGCCGGCGTAATCACCGCAACGAACATTGCCAGCAGATGCTGACAGGCGGCAAACAGGGTTTGTGGAAGCGGCGGGCGATCTTCAAGACGATAAATCAGTTCGCTGTTTTGAGTCTGAGCAACCGGTTGCGCATTTTCGGACTCGAGGGTGTTAACAGACATCAGTGATAATCCCGTGATAGCAAAGCGGGCATTTTATCTGAGCAGAGGGTAAAAGCAAACGTTTGCGAGTGAACGTTCTTAATATTTAAAATAGATAAAATCACATTTTTATATAACTTTCCGCGCTTTTCTGCTTAAAATCCATGCCGAATTATCATTAAAAGCTAAAAATAGCCTCAGGAATAAGACATCGTGCGTAACTGATTCAGACGTACTCAAGGAGCTTTGTATGTTTCAACTCGATACCTTATCAACCCTCGTTGCCGCAACGCTGACGTTGCTGCTGGGGCGTAAACTGGTTCAGTCAGTCTCCTTTCTTAAGAAATACACGATTCCAGAACCTGTTGCCGGCGGGCTGCTGGTGGCGCTGGCCCTGTTGGTGCTGAAAAAGAGCATGGGTTGGGAAGTGAACTTCGATATGACGTTGCGCGATCCGCTGATGCTGGCATTTTTTGCTACTATCGGTTTAAACGCCAACATCGCCAGCCTGCGGGCAGGCGGTCGCGTAGTGGGGATTTTCCTGATCGTCGTGGTGGGGTTGCTGCTGATGCAAAACGCCATCGGCATTGGGATGGCCAGCCTACTGGGACTTGATCCACTGATGGGGCTGATTGCCGGCTCGATCACGCTGTCTGGCGGACACGGTACCGGCGCGGCCTGGAGCAAGTTGTTTATCGAACGCTACGGCTTTGCTAACGCGACTGAAGTGGCGATGGCGTGCGCTACTTTTGGTTTGATCCTCGGTGGTCTGATTGGCGGGCCTGTTGCGCGTTACCTGGTCAAACACTCGACGACACCGGACGGTATGCCTGACGATCAGGCGGTGCCTACCGCGTTTGAAAAACCGGACGTCGGGCGCATGATCACTTCTCTGGTACTGATCGAAACCATTGCACTTATCGCTATCTGTCTGACCGTCGGTCGGATTGTTGCGCAACTGTTGGTGGGAACGGTGTTTGAGCTGCCTACGTTTGTCTGCGTGCTGTTTGTCGGCGTGATTGTCAGTAACGGCCTGGCAGCGGTGGGCTTTTATCGCGTTTTTGAGCGCGCGGTGTCCGTTCTCGGGAACGTCAGCCTGTCGCTGTTTCTGGCCATGGCGTTGATGAGCCTGAAGCTGTGGGAACTGGCTTCACTGGCTCTGCCAATGCTGGCAATCCTGGTGGTGCAGTCCATCTTTATGGCGCTGTACGCGATAGTGGTGACCTGGCGGATGATGGGCAAAAACTACGATGCAGCCGTGCTGGCGGCGGGCCATTGCGGGTTTGGTCTGGGGGCGACGCCAACGGCAATTGCCAACATGCAGGCGATTACCGAGCGGTTCGGGCCTTCACATATGGCCTTTCTGGTGGTGCCAATGGTCGGTGCGTTTTTCATCGATATCGTCAACGCGCTGGTGATTAAGCTGTATCTGCTGTTGCCTATTTTTGCGCAATAACGAGAAGGTGCGGTGGTGATGAACCACTGCGCTTTTGCATCGCCATCAGGCGTTAGAATAGCGTTCTGTTTCCGGCATCCAACGCGCGATCAACGCCTTTGCCTCTTGTGGGTAACGTTCATGAATGTGACGTGCAATGCGCTGAACTTCCGGAATAATGGCCTGATCGCGCAGTAAATCTGCCACCTTAAATTCCGCATTCCCCGTCTGCCGCGTACCCAACAATTCACCGGGCCCGCGAATTTCGAGATCTTTTTGCGCAATCACAAAGCCATCGTTGCTGTCACGCAGTACCTGCAACCTCAGCTGTGCGGTTTTGGACAATGGGGCTTTATAGAGCAGCACACAGTGGGAAGCCACCGCGCCGCGCCCTACGCGACCACGCAACTGATGTAACTGCGCGAGACCCAGACGCTCCGGGTTTTCGATAATCATCAGACTGGCATTAGGGACATCCACGCCCACTTCGATCACCGTGGTGGCGACCAGCAGGTGAAGATCGCCCTGTTTAAACGCCGCCATCACCGCCTGTTTCTCGGCCGGTTTCATGCGCCCGTGGACCAGGCCGACGTTCAGTTCCGGCAGGGCGAGTTTCAGCTCTTCCCACGTGGCTTCGGCTGCCTGCGCTTCTAACAGGTCAGATTCTTCAATCAGCGTACAGACCCAGTAGGCCTGGCGACCTTCCTGCGTACAGGCGTTGCGGACGCGATCAATAATGTCGCTGCGGCGCGTATCCGGAATAGCAACCGTCGTGACGGGGGTACGTCCGGGCGGCAGTTCGTCAATGACGGAGGTATCGAGATCCGCGTAGGCGGTCATCGCCAGCGTTCGTGGAATGGGGGTAGCGGTCATGATCAACTGATGCGGATGGAAACCCTGCTGCTGGCCTTTTTCCCACAGCGCGAGGCGCTGATGTACACCAAACCGGTGTTGTTCGTCGATGATGACCAGTGCAAGACCGTTGAACTGCACCTGTTCCTGGAAAATCGCGTGCGTTCCCACCACCATCTGCACCTGCCCGCTGGCGATCGCCTCTTGTTGCGCGAGGCGAGCTTTCCCTTTTTGTTTCCCTGCCAGCCAGCCGACCTCTACGCCAAGAGGCGCAAACCAGTTACGGAAGTTATTGGCATGCTGTTCCGCCAGCAACTCGGTTGGTGCCATCAATGCGACCTGTTTCCCATGTGCGATCGCTCTCAGGGCTGCGAGCGCGGCGACCAGCGTTTTACCGGAGCCGACATCGCCCTGCACCAGACGCATCATCGGGATATCGAGCGCCATATCGTGCTCGATTTCCGCCACCACGCGGGCCTGCGCACCGGTTGGCTTAAAAGGCAGCGAGGCTAACAGTTGGTTTTTCAGCTTGTCGTTGGCGCGCAGCGGTTGGGCATGGAAGCGCTGCGCGCCCGCACGAAGCGCCAGCATGCTCAGGTTATGTGCCAGTAACTCCTCCAGGATCAGACGACGCTGTGCCGGATGTTGACCAGTTTCGAGATCGCTTAACTGTAGCGTTGGCGGTGGGCGATGCAGCGTGCGGAGCGCTTCGGGCAGGCTGAGCATGCCCGGTAATAATTCCGGCGGCAGAAGTTCAGCGATGGCGCAGGTGTCCAGCAGATCCAACGCCTGGTCGGTGAGTTTACGCAGTGTCGCCTGCTTGATACCTTCAGTGGTGGGATAAACCGGGGTGAGGGTTTCCTGCAACTCCGGCGTACTGAGATCGCCCTGTACCCGGTATTCCGGGTGGATCATCTCCGCACCGTACTTCCCGCGTTTCGCTTCACCGTAAGCCAGTACGCGCCGTCCGGTCGCGAGGCTGTTTTTCATCGCCGCGCTAAAGTTGAAAAAGCGCATTGTCAGAATGCCGGAACCGTCGCTGATCTGACAGGTCATCATCCGGCGACCCCCGAAGGTGATATTGCAGTTCAGTACTTCCCCTTCAACGGTGGCATAAACGCCGGGCAGCAGTTCTCCGATGGGATAGAGTTGGGTTCGGTCTTCATAGCGCAGAGGGAGGTGTAACAGCAGGTCCTGCACGGTATGCAGACCAATTTTCGCCAGCTTGCTGCTTTGCGCTGCGCCAACGCCAGTGAGTGAACTGAGCGGGACAGCATCTAACAGGCGCCCACTCATGATTTATTTCGCCGCCTGCATGGTGGACCACCAGGCGTCATCGGCTTCAATTTGGCCTTGCAGATTGATATGCGGGTAGGGCAGCCCCTTGCGTTTGGCGACTTTTGCCAGCACGGGATAGCCGCCCTCAAACAACAAGCGCTGCTGTTCGTCTTGCGGCAACATGCTGTTTTCGCGAAGGTACATTCCGGCGTTCTGCCGCTGGCGCTGTGCTTCGTAAAGAATCAGCGCAGAGGCGACAGAAACGTTAAGCGACTGAACCATGCCGATCATGGGGATGATGATATCCTGATCCGCTAAATCCAGCGCTTCCTGCGTAATACCGGTTTTTTCCTGACCCATCAGAATACAGGTTGGACGCGTGTAATCTATTTCGCGAAAATCAACAGCGTTATCAGAGAGGTGTGTTGCCAGAACCTGCATGCCACGCTCTTTCAGATGGGTAACCGCATCGCCAATCGTGCGGTGGGTTTTCACCTGTACCCAACTGTTGCTGCCCGCCGCCGCTGAGGCCATGGTGCGCATACGGCTACCCGGCCAGACGGCATGAACTTCTTGAACGCCAACGGCATCTGCGGTGCGAATGATCGCAGAGACGTTATGAGGTTTGTGGACCTGCTCCATGCAGACGGTCAGGTCCGGCTGGCGCCTGGCGAGCATTTCGCAAATGCGGGCATAACGCTGTGCATTCATTTGACTAATTTCGGTTACGGGTGACTTTTATCACGTCTGGCATCACGCGGATTTTGCGCATGATGTTCGCCAGGTGCACGCGATCGCGCGCGGTAAGGCGAATAAAGGCGCTGTAGACGCGACCATCTTTCTCTTCAGTATTCAGGCTCTGAATATTCGAGGTGGTAGTGTTGATCGCCGCCGTCAGGTTAGCCAGTGCACCCTGGTGGTTAAACATATCCACTTTGATTTCAGTGATGAATTCTTGCTCCGTCTCTTTGTCCCATTCCACCGCCATAAATTTCTCTGGCTCTTTCTGGTAACCACGGATGTTACGGCAGGATTCATGGTGAATGACCAGGCCTTTACCTGGACTGACGTGGGCAATAATCGGATCGCCAGGAATCGGGCGGCAGCACTTGGCAAAGGTAATCAGTACCCCGTCTGCGCCTTTAATAGGCAAATGACCGTGGCCAGGTGCCGCGGACTGGATCGCAGAGGCATCACCCTGCTGCAGGTTTTTCGCCACCACTACGCTCATGGCATTACCGAGGCCGATTTCTGCCAGCAGGTCGTCAAGCGTTGCGAGTTTCATTCGCTCAAGTTCACGCTGAATACTTTCTTGCGGGATCTCGGCCAGCTTACGACTGCCACCCAACGCATGGTTGAGCAGGCGGCGTCCCAGACTGACGGAATCATCGCGCTTGAGGTTTTTCAACAACTGGCGGATCTTGGCGCGGGCCTTTGAACTGACGACGAAGTTAAGCCACGCCGCGTTCGGACGTGCTCCCGGCGCGGTAATGATTTCAACCGTCTGACCGCTGGTCAGCGGCTGTGACAGTGGGTAGGGCTGCCTGTCGACGCGCGCACCCACACAGGCATGACCAATATCGGTATGCACCGCATAGGCAAAGTCGACGGGTGTTGCACCGGCAGGCAGTTCGACAATGCGCCCTTCCGGTGTGAAAACGTAAATCTCATCCGGGAAAAGATCGGATTTCACGCTCTCGATAAATTCAAAGGAGCTGCCTGCGCTTTGTTGCAGTTCCAGCAGGCTTTGCATCCAGCGCTGGGCACGAATCTGCGCGGTCGTGCTGGTTTCTCCGTGCTCTTTATAAGCCCAGTGCGCCGCGACCCCCATTTCCGCCATCTGATCCATATCCTCTGTACGGATCTGGACTTCAACCGGAACGCCGTGCGGGCCGATCATCGACGTGTGCAAAGATTGATAGCCGTTCGCTTTCGGAATAGCGATATAATCTTTTACCCGTCCTGGACGCGGCTTATAGAGGCTGTGCATCTGACCGAGCACGCGATAACAGGTGTCGGCGTCATGAACAATAACGCGAAACGCGTAGATATCCATGATTGAGTGAAAACGCTGCTCTTTAAGCACCATCTTGCAATAGATGGAGTAGAGGTGCTTCTCACGACCACTCACACGGCATGGAATCCCTGCTTCCTGCAATCGCCCTTCGATTTCAGAGAGGATTTTTTGGATCATCTCTTTACGGTTGCCACGTGCAGCTTTAACCACCTCTTTAATCACACGATAGCGATTCGGGTACAGCGCCTCAAAACCCAGTTCTTCGAGCTCGGTTTTAATGTGATGGATACCTAAACGGTGCGCCAGCGGGCTATAGATTTCGAGGGTTTCACGAGCGATGCGGCGACGTTTATCCGGGCGTAACGAGCCCAGCGTGCGCATGTTGTGAGTGCGGTCAGCGAGTTTGATGAGAATGACGCGGATATCCTGCACCATCGCCATAATCATCTTGCGAAAGTTTTCGGCCTGTGCCTCTTTCTTATCGCGGAACTTGAGTTTATCAAGCTTCGATACCCCTTCTACCAGCTCAGCAACGCTTTTACCAAAAAGCTGCTCCATGTCCTGGTAGGTGGCGGGAGTATCTTCGATCACGTCATGTAGCAGCGCAGCCATCAGCGTTTCATAGTCGAGTTTCATCTCGGCCAGAATGCAGGCTACGGCAACAGGGTGCGTGATATAAGGTTCACCGCTTGAACGTGTCTGGCCCTCGTGAGCGTCACGTGCAACGAGATACGCCTGCCGAAGACGTTTGATCTGGTCTTCCGGCAGGTAGTGTTGAATCAGTTGATTCAGGCTTTCAAACAGATACAAGGGCGACCCGCTTTGTGATTAACGACGACCTTCAGCAATCGCGGTTACGGCTTGTAATTCAGCGGCTTCCTGCTCTTGCTGTTCCTGGCGCTCACGAACGTCAAGGATCTGGTTGTTGATCAGACCTTCTTCGATTTCGCGCAGCGCGATTACGGTAGTTTTATCGTTTTCTTCCGGTACGAGCGGATCCTTTCCGCCTACCTGCATCTGACGAGCGCGACGCGCGGCGACCAGTACCAGGTCAAAACGGTTACCAATTTTCTCTACAGCGTCCTGAACAGTTACGCGTGCCATACTTTAAATGCTCCACAGGTGAAGAAATGACTGGGCATAATACTGAAAGTGAGTTCAGTCTGCCAACAGTTTGCTGATTAAAGCGTCATGACGCTGCTTTTGACGGCTCATGCGCAGACGTTCGGCGCGAATAATGGTCTTCAGATCGCCCAGAGCGGTGTCGAAGTCATCATTCACAATAAGATAATCATATTCGGCGTAATGGCTCATTTCTGCAACAGCTTGCGCCATACGTTTTGCAATCACCTCTTCGCTGTCTTGTCCACGACCCCGCAAGCGGCGGTCCAGTTCAAGTTTAGACGGCGGCAGAATAAAGATACTGCGTGCTTGCGGCATCTTCTGGCGAATTTGTTGCGCGCCCTGCCAGTCAATATCCAGAAAGACATCTACCCCGGAGGCCAGTACTTGTTCAATGGCTTCACGCGAGGTGCCGTAGTAATTGCCAAAAACTTCAGCGTGTTCCAGAAACGCGTCGTTGCCAATCATGGTTCTGAATTCGTCATGATCCACAAAGAAATAATGTTCGCCGTGAACCTCACCCGGGCGCGGAGCGCGCGTGGTGTGCGAAACAGAAACCTGGGTGTCATACAACGGTTGGGTTTTTAACAAAGCCTGTATCAGGCTGGATTTACCCGCGCCACTGGGGGCAGAAACAATATAAAGCGTGCCTTGAGCCATGAGTATTTTACGTATGTGATTATCGAATATGAACCTACATACGGGCTTATTATACACGTCGCCGCTACGCGACGTAGACTTTGTCACACTTTTTGCGCCAGATTATTGCTTTTTGCGCATCTGTTTCCAGGTTTACGCAACATTCGCTGCAAATGAGTGGAATCGCTGGAAGCCTGAACGCAATCTTCACTTTTGTCGCTCGGCACAAGTCATGCAACGCGCTATACCTGCCTGGCAACGTACAGCGGAGGTGGCGATGAAAACAGGGGCAGCGATATTGATGGGGGTATGGTTGTGGCACTCGCAGGTCTTAGCCGTATGCCCGGTATGGTCGGCAGCCAGAGCTAACGAAGAGATTTCTCGTTTGCAACGGCAAATTACACAGTGGGATGACGCCTACTGGAAAGAGGGCGTGAGTGCGATTGAAGATGGCGTCTACGATCAACTGCATGCGCGACTGCTCCAGTGGCAGCACTGCTTTGCTGACGATGCTCCGCCCAGCCTGACGTTGCCCGCTCCAGGTGGCACGCTCCCCCATCCTGTTGCCCATACCGGAGTTCAAAAGCTGGCTGACAAGCGAGCAGTTCAGCAATGGATGCGTGAACACAACAATTTATGGGTGCAGCCGAAGGTTGATGGCGTGGCGGTTACGCTGAAATACCAACAGGGCAAACTGACTCAGGCGATCAGCCGTGGCGATGGCCTGAAAGGCGAAGACTGGACGCAAAAAGTAAAACAGATCCCTGCAGTGCCGCAAACTGTGTTGGGCGCGCTGGCAAACAGCGTGTTGCAGGGCGAGATCTTTCTGCAACAGGAAGGGCATATCCAGCAAAAAATGGGTGGAATGAATGCGCGCTCGAAGGTAGCGGGTCTGCTGATGCGTAAGGGCAACGTCAGCGACTTATCATCACTGGGGATTTTTATCTGGGCCTGGCCTGATGGCCCGCAGACAATGTCCGAAAGAGTAAACGAGTTGAGTGCAGCGGGGTTCACGCTCACGAAGGCATTCACGCTGCCGGCTGACAATGTAGAGTCTGTGGATCGAGCGCGTACGCACTGGTGGACATCCGCATTGCCCTTCGTCACTGATGGGGTAGTTGTGCGGATGGACAAAGAGCCAGCTTCTCGCCAGTGGCTACCGGGACAAGGGAGTTGGCTGGTTGCCTGGAAATACCCGCCCGTTGCGCAGGTGGCTGAGGTCACTGCGATTCAATTTACAGTTGGCAAAAGCGGAAAAGTTGCTGTTGTGGCGACACTGGCCCCCGTCATGCTGGACGATAAACGGGTGCAACGAGTGAATATCGGTTCCGTCAGTCGCTGGAAAGAGTGGGATATCGCCCCTGGCGATCAGATTCTGGTGAGCCTTGCCGGACAGGGGATCCCGCGCATTGACGATGTTGTCTGGCGGAGTTCAGAGCGAACTAAACCGTTACCGCCTGAAAATCGCTTCAACTCATTAACCTGCTTTTTTGCTTCTGCATCGTGTCAGGAGCAGTTTATCTCCCGCCTGGTCTGGGTAGGCTCTGACGCCGTTCTAAAGCTGGATGGTGTTGGTGAGGCGGGCTGGAGGGCGCTTCATCAGCAGCATCACTTTGAACATATCTTTTCGTGGCTGACTTTAACTCAGGAGCAGATTCAGCGCACGCCGGGCTTTGCGAAAGCGAAGAGTGAGCAGGTGTGGCATCAATTTAATCTGGTGAGAAAACAGCCATTTATTCGCTGGATATTGGCGCTGGGCATCCCGTTACCTTTGGCGGCGCTCAATGCCAGCGGCGATCGTTCATGGTCACAGTTGTCAGGGCGAACGGAATCGTACTGGCAACAACTTCCGGCGGTCGGTCCACGTCGCGCACGTCAGGTAATGGCATGGCTGAACAACGCGGAAGTTAAGCAACTGAGCCACTGGCTGGCGGCCCAGCGTATTGAGAGCTTTATCCCTTAGTGGCTTTCGTGGTGGTAGTAAAATACGGGCAAACCCAGCTTAAGGCGCAGCGCCAGCAGTCGGGCGACAAAGCCAAACATCAGGGTTGAGATAACCACAATATCCTGATTAGAAACATAGTGTTGCAGGACAATGTAAAGCACGGCAGAGGCGAATGAGACACCAGCGTACAACTCTTTCTGGAAAACGAGTGGAATACGTTTACAGAACATATCGCGCAGCACCCCACCGAAGACGCCGGTGGTGACCGCCGCAACGACGGCAATGATCGGCCCATGGCCCATATCAAGAGCCACCTGGGCGCCAATGATGGAAAAGACGACCAGACCCAGGGCATCCAGTACCAGGAACACCTTGCGTAGATAGGGCATGACCGGAGCTACAATCGTTGTCACGACTGCCGCGGTGGCGACAATAATCACGTATTCGGGATGTTTAACCCAGCCCAGAGGATAGTGTCCGAGCAGAATATCGCGCACAGATCCGCCTCCGATGGCCGTCGCGGTGGCAATAATGATGACGCCGAATGTATCCATCCGACGACGACCCGCCGCCAGCGCGCCGGTCATGGCTTCAGCAGTGATTCCGATCAGGTACAAAACATGTAACAGCATGACTTCCCCCAGTATTGAGGGGACAAAGAGTAACGATTTGCACTCATCGTCACGATTGAGATTTTCTAAGGCGAGTGGTTTTTAATAACGTCAGGTAATGCGAAATTACCATTTTTCTTAGGTGGTATGCGATATGAGGTTTTTTCTGTCAGTAAAATGGATAAGAAAAACTAAACTGACGATAGATGCGAATCAGCGTAATTTGTGAAAAATGTAGCACCGCCATTGACTGACGGGCTACGCGTAAAGACACCTTACTCGATGTTCTGGATCTGTTCGCGCATTTGCTCGATCAGGACTTTCAGTTCAATAGCGGAATTGGTCACTTCCGCATTGATGGATTTCGACGCCAGCGTATTCGACTCGCGGTTAAATTCCTGCATCATGAAGTCCAGACGGCGGCCCACTGCCTCTTTTTTCTTCAGGATGTTGTAGGTTTCTTTGACATGGGCTTCAAGACGATCCAGTTCTTCTGCCACATCGATTCGCTGTGCCATCAGGACCAGTTCTTGTTCCAGACGGTTATTTTCCAACTGAACCTGAGCGTCTTCGAGCTTCGCGACCAGACGTTCACGCTGCCATTGCAGAATTTCTGGCATATGGGCGCGGACCTTAACGACTTCAGCGCTGACGCCTTCCAGACGTTGTTCGATCAGCGCTTTCAATGCCTGACCTTCCGTTTCGCGAGCAACGATGAAATCGTCAAGCGTACTGTCCAGTGCGGTCAGGATTTCAGCGGCTATGGCATCCAGATCCTGTTCCTGTGCCGCCATCACGCCAGGCCAGCGAAGGATATCGACCGGATTGATTTCCCCTTCATCGCTCTGCATTTTGACCCAGTTGGCCGCATTCACCAGTTGTTTTGCGAGCTTTTCATTCAGGATGAGTTCGCCCTGCGCGCTGGCATCGGGCTCAAAGCGCAGCATGCATTCAACTTTTCCACGCGTCAGGCGCGTACGGATGCGTTCGCGAACAACAGGCTCAAGGCTACGGAACTGTTCCGGCAGACGAAAGTAAGTTTCCAGATAACGCTGGTTTACCGAGCGCATTTCCCAGGTGGCGCTACCCCATTCACCCTTGATTTCACGCCGGGCGTAGGCGGTCATACTGCGGATCATAGACGTTCCTGTTTTTAAAGGAGAGATGGGGGGATTATAGCCATCCCGGCCTTGTCAGGATAGGAATAACCGCCGGAAGTCCGTATAATGCGCAGCCACATTCGTTTCAAGCCGGAGATCTCAATATGCGTCCAGCAGGCCGTAGCGCTAATCAGGTGCGTCCCGTAACCCTGACCCGTAACTATACAAAACATGCTGAAGGCTCGGTGCTGGTCGAATTTGGAGATACCAAAGTGCTGTGCACAGCCTCGATTGAAGAAGGCGTACCGCGTTTTCTGAAAGGTCAGGGCCAGGGCTGGATCACTGCTGAATATGGCATGTTGCCGCGTGCAACGCATACCCGTAACGCGCGCGAAGCCGCAAAGGGCAAGCAGGGCGGTCGTACGATGGAGATTCAGCGTTTGATCGCCCGTGCACTGCGTGCCGCGGTCGATCTCAAAACGTTGGGTGAATTCACCATCACCCTGGACTGCGACGTGATCCAGGCCGATGGCGGTACGCGTACAGCCTCCATTACCGGAGCCTGCGTTGCGCTGGCGGATGCGTTGAACAAGCTGGTGGCCAGCGGTAAGCTGAAAACCAACCCGATGAAAGGGATGGTTGCTGCAGTATCCGTAGGGATCGTCAACGGCGAAGCGCTCTGCGATCTGGAGTACGTTGAAGACTCGGCGGCGGAAACCGACATGAACGTGGTGATGACCGAAGACGGGCGAATCATTGAAGTGCAGGGGACGGCAGAAGGCGAGCCGTTCAGCCATGAAGAACTTCTCACCTTGCTGGCACTGGCCCGAGGGGGAATCGAATCCATTGTCACGACGCAGAAGGCGGCGTTAGAAAATTGATTTTAAGGCGACCAATGAGTCGCCTTTTTTTTGTCCGTAGATTTTGTCAATGATGAAAGTGAAATGAGGAGCGAATCCATGAAACCCTATCAACGCCAGTTTATTGAGTTTGCGCTTAACAAACAGGTACTCAAGTTTGGCGAGTTCACGTTGAAATCCGGGCGCAAGAGCCCCTATTTCTTCAACGCCGGGCTATTTAATACCGGGCGCGATCTGGCACTGTTAGGCCGGTTTTACGCCGAAGCGTTGGTGGATTCTGGTATTGAGTTTGATCTGCTTTTTGGCCCGGCCTACAAAGGTATTCCCATTGCGACCACTACGGCGGTCGCGCTGGCGGAGCATCACGATCGAGACCTGCCGTACTGCTTTAACCGCAAAGAAGCTAAAGATCATGGAGAAGGTGGCAATCTGGTTGGCAGCGCATTGCAGGGCCGCGTGATGTTGGTAGATGACGTGATCACCGCCGGTACGGCAATCCGGGAATCGATGGAAATTATCCAGGCCAATGGCGCGACGCTGGCTGGCGTGCTGATCTCTTTGGATCGTCAGGAGCGGGGGCGTGGCGAGATTTCCGCCATTCAGGAAGTCGAGCGTGATTATGGCTGTAAGGTAATTTCCATCATTACCCTGAAAGACCTGATTGCTTATCTGAAAGAGAAACCGGAAATGGCAGAACATCTGGCGGCGGTGCGGGCGTATCGGGAAGCGTTTGGCGTTTAACCAGGATGGCCGGATAACGCGTGCGCTATCCGGCAGATATTACTGCAGTTGTGAGGCGAGCAGCGGCCAACGGGCGTCAAAATCATCTGTTGGACGGTATTTGAATTCACTACGTACAAAACGCGACAGCATACCTTCGCAGAAGGCGAGAAGTTGGCTTGCCAGCAACGTTTCATCCGTCGTGTATCCTTCACCTTCACGCATCCGCTTTTCTCGCAGCACCTGGCGCAGTTGCGCTTCAATGCGTTCGAACAACTGATTGATACGTCCTTGCAGACGATCCTGTTCAAACATCAGCGCATGCCCGGTCAGGATACGCGTCAGGCCAGGGTTGCGTTCGCCGAAACCCAAAATCAATAACACAATCAGACGCAGACGTGCGTGGGTATCCTTTTCATCTTTCAGGATCAAATTGATACGAGTGATGAGGCTGTCTTCGATAAACTCAATCAGGCTATCGAACATGCGCGTCTTGCTGGGAAAGTGGCGATATAACGCCGCTTCGGAAACGCCGACGGAAGCCGCCAGTTTTGCCGTTGTAATGCGCTGGCTTCCATCGCTGGATTCCAGCATCAGCGCCAGAGACTGAAGTATTTCTTCGCGACGGTTCCTTTTCGCAGTTTGTTTTTCTGCCATGTTACAAAATACCCCTGAAAATAAGCACTTGCAGGCGAGCATCCGCACTATGACCGCAAACACATGGCTTGCGGTGATGTTATGACGTTATCGGGATGCGTAACTTTCTTACTGACGACCAGAATGGCCGAAACCGCCTTCACCACGGTGGGTGGCATCAAACTCTTCCACCAGATTAAATTCGGCTTGCACGACCGGTACAAAGACCATCTGGGCGATACGTTCACCCGGCTCAATGGTGAAACTGTCCTGACCGCGGTTCCAGACGGAGACCATCAGTTGCCCCTGATAGTCGGAGTCAATCAACCCCACCAGGTTACCCAGTACGATACCATGCTTATGGCCCAGTCCCGAACGCGGCAGGATGACGGCAGCGAGAGACGGATCGGCGATATGAATCGCCAGCCCGGTAGGCAGCAGCGTGGTAGCGCCCGGCGCCAGTTCTACGGCGTCATCGAGACAAGCCCGCAGGTCAAGTCCGGCGGAGCCGGAGGTGGCATACGTCGGCAGCGGGAATTGCTTGCCAACACGCGGATCCAGAATCTTAACGTCGATTTTTTTCATCATAACGGGTCACGATCTCGTCGAGTAATAATTGGCCCAGGAGTGCTTTGCGCTCAAGCGGTAAGACTTTATCTCCATCCTGCCAGAAAAGGTGTAAAGCGTTGCTGTCGCTATTAAACCCTTGAGTTGAAAGCGAAACATCGTTTGCACAGATCAAATCAAGGTTTTTACGGATACGTTTTTGCCGGGCGTATTCTTCCACATTATTTGTTTCCGCGGCAAACCCAACGACGTAGGGACGATGGTCTTTACGTGCGGCAACTCCTGCGATGATGTCCGGGTTTTTGACCATTTTTACTGTAAATTCATCACCCTGTGTTGCCTGCTTTTTAATTTTTTCCGGTGCGACAACGGCGGCGCGATAGTCTGCTACGGCAGCGCAGCCGATAAAAATATGTTGCTGCTGAACCGCAGATTGCACCGCCGCTTCCATCTCCAGAGCGGTCATCACATCAACACGCTGTACAAAAGGCGGCGTGGGTAACGATACGGGGCCGGTGACCAGCGTGACATTCGCCCCACGGCGGGCGGCCGCTGCGGCGATGGCAAACCCCATTTTACCGGAGCTGTGGTTGGAAATGTAACGTACCGGATCGAGCGGTTCGCGCGTCGGCCCCGCGGTAATCATGATATTGAGATGTTGCAAATCGTTGACAGGGGAGAAATGCGCCGCGGCCATATCGACAATCGTCAAAGGGTCCAGCATGCGGCCCGGCCCCACGTCACCGCATGCCTGGCTACCGCTGTCAGGTCCCCAGATGAGCAGGCCACGGGAGGCCAGAACGTCCAGATTATGCTGCGTCGCTGCAGCCCGGTACATCTGCTGGTTCATCGCCGGTAAAACGGCAATGGGGGCAGGTGTCGCCAGACAAATCGTCGACACCAGGTCGTTTGCCATACCCGCTGCGACACGCGCGATAAGGTCTGCGGTGGCTGGGGCGAGAATCACCAGGTCAGCCCATTTCCCCAACTCAATATGGCCCATCGCGGCTTCTGCCGCGGGATCCAGCAAACTATCGGAAACGGGATATCCGGAGACCGCCTGTAGGCTGAGTGGGGTAATAAAGGCTTTAGCCGCCTCGGTCATTGCCACACGAACATCGGCACCGCGTTCGCGCAGACGACGCACCAGTTCAGGGGTTTTGTAGGCAGCAATGCCGCCACTGACGCCGAGAACGATTTTTTTACCGGCCAGGCTCATCATGATCATTCCTGTTGGATTACACCAGAAGGCGGATATTTTATCACAATCCGTAAACTGTCGTGCGTTCACCCATGAATCACTTTGCGAGACGCTACGCAGGAGTGGAAATTGTGCGTCGATTCCCGCTCAGGGCTATGCCACCATTCGTGCTGGCACAAGGAGGTGGGAATGGAAACTACGGAGTATGTACTGCCGAGGGAAAAATTGTTGGCTCTGGGGGTGGACACGCTGACGGATGGCGAGCTGCTGGCGCTCTTCTTACGGACAGGAACGCCAGGGAAAGATGTTTTTACGCTGGCAAAAGAGCTCATGGAACATTTTGGCTCTCTCTATAGCTTGTTGACGGCAGACTACTCGCAATTCAGCGCGGTGACAGGGATTGGCGTAGCAAAGTATGCGCAGCTTAAAGGTATCGCGGAGCTGGCCCGGCGCTTTTATGAAGTGCAAATAAAAGGCACGAACCCGTTACTCAGCCCGGTGTTAACACGGGATTTTTTGCAGAGCCAATTTGCGGGGGAAGCGCGAGAAGTTTTCATGGTGGTTTTTCTCGATTCTCAACACCATGTCATTAAACATAGCCGCCTTTTCTCTGGCACACTCACCCATGTTGAGATCCATCCGCGTGAAATTATTCGTGAAGCGATAAAAATCAATGCATCTGCGTTGATCCTTGCTCATAATCATCCGTCGGGGTGTGCAGAGCCGAGTAAAGCGGATAAACTTATCACCGAGCGTGTCGTAAAATGCTGTCAGTTCATGGATATCCGTGTGCTTGATCACCTTGTCATTGGACGCGGAGAGTACGTTTCGTTTGCGGAACGGGGTTGGATTTGACGCACTTTGCGCGATCCATCGGGATCTTTGTCTGTTCGGGACTTGAGCACATCGCTGACTCAGCGTATACTACGCCACCTTTGAGAATCTCGGGTTTGGCATTTGGGCCTGGCAATCGAGTGTTCACTTAGACACCCAATCATTCACGTTGCGTTAAGGCAGCCTGGAGGATGAGGTGTAGAACCGCGATGACCGGGCTGTAAAGCCTGACGAGGCGCCGATACCCCATACGAAGCTCGAGCTAATTTGATTTTTGGAGAATAGACATGTCCCGAGTCTGCCAAGTTACTGGCAAGCGTCCGGTGACCGGTAACAACCGTTCCCACGCACTGAACGCGACTAAACGCCGTTTTCTGCCTAACCTGCACTCTCACCGTTTCTGGGTTGAGAGCGAAAAGCGTTTTGTCACCCTGCGTGTATCTGCTAAAGGTATGCGTGTAATTGATAAGAAAGGCATCGAAACAGTTCTGTCTGAACTGCGTGCCCGTGGCGAAAAGTACTAAGTACTAAGAGGAAATAAATCATGGCTAAAGGTATTCGTGAGAAGATCAAGCTGGTTTCTTCTGCTGGTACTGGTCACTTCTATACCACCACGAAGAACAAACGTACTAAGCCGGAAAAACTGGAACTGAAAAAGTTCGATCCAGTTGTCCGTCAGCACGTTCTCTACAAAGAAGCGAAAATTAAGTAATTCTCGCTTTGTTGTAACAAAAAACCTCGCTTCGGCGGGGTTTTTTGTTTTCTGGCCATCCCCATATTAATGAGACCTGATACACAGCCGGAGACGTTATGCCTGAATTACCTGAAGTCGAAACCAGCCGCCGCGGTATTGAACCGCATCTGGTTGGGGCAACCATTCTGCATGCCATTGTGCGTAATGGACGTTTGCGTTGGCCGGTATCAGAGGAGATCTACCGTCTGAGCGACAAACCGGTGCTCAGCGTTCAGCGTCGCGCGAAATACCTTCTGCTGGAACTACCCGATGGTTGGATCATCATCCATCTGGGGATGTCGGGCAGTTTGCGTATTCTTCCTGAAGAACTTCCGGCAGAAAAACATGACCACGTCGATTTGGTGATGAGTAATGGTAAAGTCCTGCGCTACACCGATCCCCGTCGCTTTGGTGCCTGGCTGTGGACGACAGCACTCGAAGGACACAACGTGCTGGCGCATCTTGGTCCTGAGCCATTGAGTGATGATTTCAACGGTAAATACCTGCAACAGAAGTGCGCGAAGAAGAAAACGGCAATTAAACCCTGGCTGATGGATAACAAACTTGTGGTGGGGGTCGGGAACATCTATGCCAGCGAATCCTTGTTTGCTGCCGGCATTCATCCCGATCGTTTGGCGTCGTCGCTTTCGCAGGCTGAGTATGAACTGCTGGTGCGTGTGATTAAGGCTGTTTTGCTGCGCTCAATCGAACAGGGCGGGACGACACTGAAAGATTTTCTGCAAAGCGATGGTAAACCGGGCTATTTTGCTCAGGAGTTACAGGTCTACGGCCGCAAAGGCGAACCGTGCAGAGTGTGTGGAACGCCGATTGTGGCATCGAAACACGCACAGCGTGCAACGTACTATTGTCGGCAGTGCCAGAAATAAGGTGAGGCGTCCCGACTCAGGGACGCTATTTGAGCTTAGCCAATAACGCCTGATGAATATTCTCTGGCAGGAAGTGGGTAACATCGCCCTGATGGCGGGCCACTTCTTTCACCAGTGACGACGAGATGAAGGACCACTCTTTAGAAGGCATCAGAAAGACGCTTTCCAGTTCCGGCATCAAATGACGATTCATATGAGCCAACTGCATTTCGTATTCAAAATCTGCAACGGCGCGTAATCCACGAATCAGGATATTGGCCTGCTGTTCACGCGCAAAATTCGCCATCAGATCGCTAAAGCCCAGGACTTCAACACCGGGCAGATGGGCTGTGGCCTGATGAGCCAGCGCAACGCGCTCTTCAAGGGTGAACATTGGTTTTTTAGCAGGGCTTGCCGCAATCGCCAGAATGACATGGTCAAACATCTGCGTAGCGCGCGTGATGATATCGATATGGCCGTTCGTCAACGGATCAAAAGTGCCTGGATAAATCGCCCGTTTTTGCATAACAGCCCTCAATGCGTTTTCGGTGGCAGATAAGGTTCCAGCAGCTGTAGCAGGCGCTGTAGCGCACCCTGGTTTTGATAGAGAACCTCAACTGCGTGACGACCATAGAAATTACGATAATCGGCATCGGTCAGTAAAGAGGAAACCTCTTTGGCGAGGCTTGTGGCGTCGGTGACCGTAATTAAACCGCTGGCTTGTTCCAGACGGGCGCAGATATCTTTGAAGTTGAAGGTGTGAGGCCCCATCAGCACGGGAATCGCATGTGCCGCGGCTTCCAGCGGGTTATGTCCGCCACGCTCAACCAGAGATCCTCCGACAAACGCCAGATCTGCAATTCCGTAAAGTAGCATCAGTTCACCCATCGTATCACCTACAACGACCTGCGTACTGGCCGAAGGCACTTCACCGGAGGAACGTGTTGTATAGCTTAGTCCGGCTTCACGCACGAGGTTAATCGCATCCGGGAAGCGTTCCGGATGACGCGGGACCAGAATCAATAGCAGGTTGGGGAACTGGTGTAACAATGCCTGATGTGCGGCGATAATAATACTCTCTTCGCCATCATGGGTACTGGTCGCTATCCACACAGGTCGATGCGGCGCCCACTGGCGACGCAGTGTAACCGCCTTCGCGGCGAGTTGTGGCGTTACGGAAATATCGAACTTCAGACTGCCGGTGACAGTCACCTGATTGCTCTTCGCGCCCAGCGTCACAAAGCGCTGACCATCCTCTTCATTTTGCGCCGCAATGAGCGTGATACGACGGAGGATTCGGCGAATAAATTTCCCAAGCTTCGCGTAACCGTCAGCGGAACGGGCGGAAAGACGCGCATTGGCGATGACCAGCGGAATATGGCGTTTATGCAGTGCGGCAATCAGATTAGGCCACAGCTCCGTTTCCATAATCAGTACCAGCTTGGGGTCGACCTGATTCAGGAAGCGTCCCAGCGCATCGGGTAAATCATAAGGCAGGTAGACGTGCTGAACATCGCTACCGAAGGCGGACTGGACACGCTCAGAGCCGGTCGGCGTCATCGTAGTGACCGTGATCGGCAAGTCGGGATAGCGGTGTCGCAGGGCGCGGACCAAAGGAATTGCTGCCAGTGTTTCGCCGACAGAGACCGAATGGAGCATAATTCCACCCGGTTTCAGGGGGCGGCGATAAAAACCGTAGCGTTCACCCCAGCGTTTACGGTAGGCCGGGGCCTTACGTCCGCGCACCCAAAGCCGTATCCAGATCAAAGGCTGAATAAGGTAGAGAAGAGCGGTGTAAAGCAATTCGAGCATAGTAAATAGCTGACTTATGGATGTGCTGGGGATTCTATGTATTTAGCCAGGGCTTTACCATTACTTTTCCTGTTTTTGACTTAAATAGCTTTAAGTCAGACTAATTCCGCCCGCCTGGCCCAGATTTTTTGCATTTTTATGCCATTTATTGATTTTTGCCGACCTTGCTGTCGTTTGCAGAGTCAACCAGTGACGTAAAAAGCGATGATAAGATTAATATCAATTTGATTTAAAAAAGAAAAACACTCTCTTTGCGGTTAATTTATTCAAGTCGGATCGCAGCGAAAGAAGTGATACACTAGCGCGTAAAAGTCAGTGCAATATCAGTGATCGGGTAGCTGTTGAGCCTGGGGCGGTAGCGTGCTGTTTTCTGCTTAACTTTATCGGACAATCACAACAAAAGAGTCGCGTGTGGAAAAGCCTTTTCGAAAAATTCTGGTCATCAAGATGCGTTTCCACGGGGATATGCTATTAACCACTCCCGTTATCAGTACGCTAAAGCAGAACTATCCTGACGCCAAAATCGATATGCTTCTTTACCAGGATACGATGCCTATTTTGTCAGAAAACCCCGAGATTAATGCCCTCTATGGCATCAGTAATAAGGGAACAGGGGCGGCAGAAAAAATTAAAAATACGCTTTCGCTGATTAAGACTTTACGCAACAACCAATATGATTTGGTCATCAATCTGACCGATCAGTGGATTGTGGCGCTGATTGTTCGTTTTTTATGTGCAAGAGTAAAAATATCCCAGGATTTCGCCAACCGGCAGTCTGCATTCTGGAAACAGAGTTTTACCCATCTCGTTCCCTATTCCGGCGAACACGTTGTCGAACGCACACTGTCCGCGCTCAAACCGCTGGCTCTGGAGCATGTTGTTACTGAAACGACCATGAGCTATCGGCCTGAGCACTGGGACAACATGCGTCGACAGTTGCATCAACTTGGTGTGACTCGTCAGTATGTGGTGATTCAACCCACGGCAAGGCAATTGTTTAAGTGCTGGGATAATGACAAGTTTTCCCGCGTGATTGATGCTCTTGAGCGTCGCGGTTATCAGGTGGTGCTGACATCAGGTCCTTCTGCAGACGATTTAGCCTGTGTGGACGAGATTGCGCAGGGGTGCGAAACCAAACCAGTCACCGGACTGGCGGGCAAAACCCGATTCCCGGAATTAGGCGCACTGATTGATCATGCCGCTCTTTTCATTGGCGTCGATTCCGCGCCCGGGCATATCGCTGCGGCGGTTAAAACGCCGGTGATATGTTTGTTTGGTGCGACAGATCACGTCTTCTGGCGTCCCTGGACTGACAATATTATTCAGTTCTGGGCAGGAGACTATCAGCCGATGCCTAAACGATCTGAACTGGACCGGGACAAAAAATATATGTCCGTTATTCCCGCAGAGGATGTGATTACGGCAACGGAAAAAATGTTGCCGCAGGACGCGCAAATTATTGAAATGGATGCGCCGGTATGATCGTGGCTTTTTGTTTGTATAAGTATTTTCCGTTCGGCGGATTACAACGTGACTTTATGCGCATTGCGCAGACCGTAGCCGCGCGCGGCCATCATGTCCGCATTTATACTCAATCCTGGGACGGTGAATGCCCGGATATTTTTGAGCTCATCCGCGTACCGGTTAAATCGCGGACCAACCATGGGCGCAATGCGGAATATTACGCCTGGGTGCAGGCGCATTTACGTGAACATCCTGTTGATCGGGTCGTGGGTTTTAACAAGATGCCCGGTCTGGATGTCTATTTTGCCGCAGATGTTTGTTACGCCGAAAAGGTTGCACAGGAAAAGGGCTTCTTCTATCGGCTGACTTCTCGTTATCGCCATTATGCGGCGTTTGAACGGGCAACATTTGAGCAGGGTAAGTCAACACAGCTATTAATGCTGACGGATACGCAGATTGCTGATTTTCAGAAGCATTATCAAACTGAAGCGGAACGTTTCCATATTCTCCCTCCGGGGATTTATCCGGACAGAAAATACAGCGCGCAAATTCCGAATGCTCGCGAAATAGTGCGCCAGAAGAACGGCATTACGGAACAGCAAAATTTATTGTTGCAGGTCGGTTCTGATTTTACCCGTAAAGGGGTGGATCGCTCAATTAAAGCGCTTGCTTCACTGCCGGCAGCGCTGCGGCATAATACGCTTCTGTATATTGTCGGCCAGGATAAGCCGCGAAAATTTGAAGCGCTGGCGGAGAAATGCGGTGTGCGAAGTAATGTGCATTTTTTCTCGGGACGTAATGATGTCGCGGAGTTGATGGCTGCCGCGGACTTGTTGCTGCACCCAGCGTATCAGGAAGCGGCAGGTATTGTTCTGCTGGAGGCAATTACCGCAGGTCTGCCGGTGTTGACCTCTGCGGTATGTGGTTATGCGCATTATATTGCGCAGGCTAACTGTGGTGATGTCATTGAAGAGCCCTGGCGACAGGACGCGTTGAACGACATTTTACGTAAAGCGCTGACTCAGCCGTCATTGCGCGCAGCGTGGGCAGAAAACGCGCGGCATTACGCGGATACACAAGATTTATACAGTCTGCCAGAAAAGGCGGCGGACATTATTACAGGTGGTCTGGATGGTTGAATTGAAAGAACCGTTAGCCACATTATGGCGCGGAAAAGATGCGTTTGAGGAAGTCAAAACGCTGCAGGGGGAAGTCTTCAGGGAACTGGAAACCCGTCGAACGCTGCGGTTTGAACTGGCAGGGAAAAGCTATTTCCTTAAATGGCATCGGGGCACTTCTCTCAAAGAAATCGTCAAAAATCTTCTTTCGTTGCGTATGCCTGTTTTAGGCGCCGACAGAGAGTGGAATGCCATCCATCGGCTCCAGGATTTGGGGGTCGATACCATGTATGGGGTGGGATTCGGTGAGAAGGGGCTCAACCCCCTCACCAAAACCTCGTTCATTATTACCGAAGATCTCACGCCAACCATCAGTCTGGAAGATTACTGTGCGGATTGGGCTACGAATCCGCCGGATGTAAATGTGAAGCGGATGCTCATTGACCGCGTGGCCACGATGGTGCGCAAGATGCACGCAGGCGGAATTAATCACCGTGATTGTTATATCTGCCACTTCCTGTTGCATCTGCCTTTTTCAGAGAATAAAGAAGACTTAAAGATTTCGGTCATTGATCTACACAGGGCGCAGATTCGTGCGAAAGTTCCTCGTCGCTGGCGTGACAAGGACCTGATTGGCCTCTATTTTTCGTCGCTGAATATCGGGTTGACGCAGCGGGATATCTGGCGGTTTATGCGGGTTTATTTTTCGGCGCCATTACGTGAGATATTGCGTAATGAAGCAGACCTGTTAATCCAGGCAGAAGCAAAAGCAGAGCGAATAAAAGAACGAACACTGAGGAAAAAATTATAATTATTTAGGATGAAAAATGCTAAATGTTTCTCTTCATATGCATGACTAATTTGCAGTTGCTTATTGCAAAAGCTATTATTGAAAAGGAGGGGCTGAATAATGTTGAACTATTATTTATTGGTGACGCCGGGAATGGAAAGAATCTTTGTTATTTAAATAAAATAAAACCATTTTGTCAGCATGTTAGTATCGAAGGTAATGCAAAAAAGACATCAATTCTCAAAACATTAAAAAGGACATTATATGCAAAGAAAATTATGATGTCATATAATAAAAGATATGACATCGTTTTTTTTGCGAATTTTCATGTGCCACTTATTCATCATATATTGTCGGTGATTTCTTTTAATGAAATAAGAACATTCGATGATGGGACGAATAATATAAATAAAGAAAGCGTGATGTATCTGGACTCTACAGTTTCATTCACGGCAAAGCATTTTCGAAAACTTATGGGAAGGAAGTATCATAAAGAGGATGTCCTTAATCTCGACAAAATACATTATACGTTATTCCCAGAAAAATCTAACATTATAGAAAAAAAAGAAACGATTACTTTAATTTGCTACAATAGTGAAAACTCTGGAACAGGAGTTGTTAAAAAAATATTGCTGGGTACTGTTTATTCAGATGCGATTGATAAGAAAAACGAAGTGGTCTCTTTAATACATAAAGTGCAGAGTTTTATTGATACCAGGAAAATAGATTACTACATTCCTCATCCGCGAGAAATGTCACATCGATTTGATAATGTGGAGAATATAAACTCTGAATTAATTGCAGAAGATATTATATTGTTATTTTTAAAGCAAGGTTTAAGACTTGAATTGTATGGATTTAACACTACGACGCAAATTAATCTCAGCAACATATCCTCCATCGAGAACTATAATTTAAAAAGTCCTTTATTGAAGCAATGCTTCAATCATCATCTGGGATTTGACTTTAACGATGTAGAATTATAACAACGATGGTAAATAGAGAGACCGTAAGCATATATGAATGAAATGCAGGTTCAAACTGGATTAAAAATTGCATTTATTGGTGAGGCTGTTTCTGGTTTTGGCGGAATGGAAACGGTTATCAGGGATGTTATCAATTACTTTCAGACCGAGCATTCTGATATCCAGTGTGAAATATTTTTCTTTTGTCGGAATGACAAAATGGATAAGGCATGGTTAAACGGTATTAACTACTCATGCTCGTTCTCTGCAATTCGTTTGGGATTTTTACGTCGAGCAAAACATATTCATACGTTTAGCCGCTGGTTAAAGAAAACAGAACCCGATGTGGTGATCTGTATTGATGTGCTGTCTTGCCTGTTTGCCAACAAAGCACGGAATAAATCGGGTCTGGATTTTACAATATTCTCCTGGCCGCATTTTTCATTGGATCATAAAAAACACGCCGAATGTGTTAGCTCGGCTGATTATCATCTGGCAATCAGCAGTGGTATAAAACAACAAATGATCGCGCGCGGTATTGATCAAAAAAATATTACCGTTGTTTATAATCCCGTATCCAGAAAATCAAAGATTATTCCGCAACCAGAAGAAGGTCAACCCGCAGTTTTTCTCTATGTTGGAAGGATGAAGTTTGAGGGACAAAAAAGAATTAAGGATCTGTTGGATGGCTTGTCCCAAGCAGAAGGTGAATGGCGGTTGCATGTCATAGGTGACGGGTCCGATTTTGAAAAATGTCAGGCCTATGGGCGAGAACTGGGTATCAGCCACCGCTTGACCTGGCATGGCTGGCAGGCCTCTCCCTGGGATGTTGTGCAAAACGAGATAAAGAATGTCACGGCATTGTTGCTGACATCATCGTTCGAAGGTTTTCCGATGACGCTGCTGGAAGCCATGTCGTATGGTATCCCGTGCATTAGTTCAGACTGTATGTCTGGCCCCCGAGATATGATTAAACCGGGTATTAATGGCGATTTGTATCCATCGAAGGATCTCAAGCAGTTTATCCACTTGCTCAACCAAACCATTTCAGGTCAAGTAAAGTATGATAATAATCGGATCCCTGCCACGATAGACAACTTCTATAATGAAGTCTATTTTCAAAATTTAAGAAATACAATTTTTTCCAAAATCAATAAGTGATCGCTATGACTGAAAAGTATTTTGAAGAAAAAGTCATTCAACAGACTTTAGATTACAACTATGCAGGACATAGTGACGTTAAAAATTTTAATATTGCCTATGGCATCGATAAAAATTTTCTTTTTGGCTGCGGTGTATCGATTGCGTCAATATTGATTGCTAACCCCAATACACCGTTTGCTTTTCATGTATTTACTGACTCATTTAGCCATGAAGAACAAAAACGGTTCGAGGCGTTAGCAAAGCAATATGCCACCCAGATAGTGGTCTATTTAGTTGACTGTGAACAGTTGAAGTCGTTGCCGAGTACCAAAAACTGGTCTTATGCTACGTACTTCCGATTTATTATTGCTGACCACTTCGCGGATAAAACGGATAAAGTGTTGTATCTGGATGCTGATATTGCCTGTCAGGGAAGTGTACAAGAGTTGATTGACCTCCACTTTGCTGAGCATGAAATTGCGGCCGTCGTTGCTGAGGGAGAGTCTGAATGGTGGACAAAGCGTTCAGTCAGTCTGGCTACACCGGGACTCGTTTCTGGCTACTTTAATGCGGGGTTTTTGCTAATTAACCTCCCCGTCTGGACCGCAGAGGATGTTTCCCGTAAGGCTATTGAGATGCTACGCGATCCGGATATGGTACAGCGTATCACTCACCTGGATCAGGATGTGCTGAATATGTTGCTGGTCGGCAAGGCGCGTTTCATCGGCAAAAAGTTTAACACCCAGTTCAGCATCAATTACGAATTAAAGCATGACGTGGTCAATCCCGTGGATGAAAACACGGTGTTCATTCATTATATTGGGCCGACTAAGCCCTGGCATCAATGGGGTAACTATCCCATTGCGCAGAGCTTTTTGAATGCGAAAAAATTATCACCCTGGCATGATGTTGAATTACTGAAACCTAAAAACAGTCATCAGTTACGTTATGCGGCAAAGCATATGTTTAATCAGAAGCAATACTTCGCTGGCCTGATTGACTATGTACTTTACTTTAAAACCAAGATTGTTAAATAAAAATAATTATAGGTGATGCAGTGGACTCATTTCCTGAAATAGAGATAGCAGAATATAAAGTTTTTGATGAGCGCTATGATAATAATGATAACACATTACATATCTCTTATGGAATCGATGAGAACTATCTTGATGGTGTCGGGGTATCTATTACCTCAGTATTAATTCATAACGATATTAATGTTGATTTTCATATCATCTGCGACAAATACACACAAAGTTTCGTTGATAAGATTGCAGCGCTGACGCAAGAACATAAGATAAAGATTTCATTGTATCTTATCAATGTCAAATGCCTTGAGATATTGCCAAAAACACAGGTCTGGTCAAGAGCCATGTACTTCCGGCTTTTCGCTTTTGATTACCTGTATCATAAACTGGATAAATTACTGTATCTTGATGCAGATGTCATCTGCAAAGGTCCTCTGGATGATCTTCTGAACCTTGATCTTAATGATAATGTCGCTGCTGTGGTAAAAGATGTTGACTCTATTCAGTCCAGGGTAAATGAAAGACTCCCTTCTTTTAACCTTCAGGGACGATATTTTAACTCTGGCGTTGTTTTGATAAACCTCCGTCAATGGGCTGAACATCGATTAACGGAAAGGGCGTTATCTCTGTTAACGGGGGAAGATGGGAATGCTATATTTTTTAAATATCCCGATCAGGATGTCCTGAACATATTACTGCGTGACAAAGTTTATTTTCTACCTCGTGAATATAATACCATTTATACTATTAAAAGCGAGTTAAGCGACAAAACGCATGAAAAATATTTAGATGTGATCCACGCTGAGACTAAGTTGATTCACTTTACGGGCGCGACAAAACCCTGGCATGCTTGGGCAAATTATCCTTCTGTAATTTATTATACTAATGCTTTTATTAAGTCTCCATGGAAAGATGTTCCAGCCAAAGACGCACGAACGATGGTTGAGTATAAAAAGAGATATAAGCACCTTTTGGTCCAGAAACATTATCTGCGTGGAATGATTGCAGGCGTTACGTACCTCTATCGTAAAATTTTAGCAAAATGATACCGTTATAATTATGATCACTGAAACAAAAATTAAAAACTATGCTGTATTCGTAAAACAAGGTGGTGAAAAATACATTGATATTTTCAATGATTTTTTAACACACAATCTTAAGATACTAAAAGTCTTTCGTAGTATTGAGGATACCAAGGTCGTGTTAATCGATACTGACCATGGAAAATATATTCTGAAAGTATTTCACCCTAAAGTAAAAAATACTGAGCGATTTTTTAAGTCACTGGTAAAAGGGGATTACTACGAAAAGCTTTTTTATCAGACCGATCGCGTTCGACAGGAAGGGTTTGACGCGTTAAATGATTTTTACTTGCTTGCTGAAGTGAAAACCCTGCGTTATGTGCATACTTACATAATGATTATTGAGTATATTGAGGGTATTGAACTGGTTGATATGCCCGTCATCTCATCCGAAGTGAAAGAGAAGATAAAACAGTCTATTCAGGGGTTACATCAGCATGGTATGGTTTCAGGCGATCCACATAAAGGTAACTTCATATTACAAAATGATGAAATAAGAATAATCGATTTGTCCGGAAAAAGACCTTCCCGACAACGAATGGCTAAAGATCGTATTGATTTAGAACGTCACTATGGTATTGAAAATGCTAGAAAAGACCTGGGTTTTTATCTCCTGGTTTATAAGAAAAAATGGCGAAATTTCTTGCGTCGCTTGAAAGGTAAAAGTGTGCGCTAAGTTTCAATGCGAATATTTAGAACATTGCATTTGGTCATTTAAAATGCAAAAATGAATTCGTATGTTTTGTGAGCAAATCTGTTCATCCTACTTTTATTCATCCTCGCTAAAGATAAACCATGAACACTTTCCTTAAAGATTCATCGTGATTTAAGTTGCATGATAAACCTACAGGTTTCATATGAGTAATGTTAAGTTTATAACTCGAGCAGGTGTTCAACAACTTATCGACAGCCGAACATCTGATAACGCGATCATTTTCTTATCGGGACCCACCTCCCGAGGGACTCCGCTATCTCTTTTGCAGAACAATGATGTCATTACCGTTAACGGCGCAGCGGAATACTTGCTCAGTAATAGTATTACTCCCTTCATTTATGTTTTAACAGATGCGCGTTTTTTGCTACAAAGACGTCATGATTTTTATCAATTCAGTCGGGCGAGCAAATTCACTGTCGTCAATATGGATGTTTATGAAGCCGCTACGGACGATGATAAGAAATATATGCGCAATCATTGTTTTATTTTGCGTGCATTTTATAAGCGAGAAAAAGGCGGTTTGTTCAAGAAGCTGAAGCTGGAAATACTTTCAAAATGGAATAAAAATTTATTAATTCGAGTGCCTGCTTCTAAACGTAAAAGACTGGTTGGATTTAGTAAGGATATCAGCTTAGGGTACTGCTCATGCCATACCGTGGCATATACGGCAATGCAGATTGCGTATTCATTAGGTTATGACAATACGATTTGCTCCGGGTTAGATATCACCGGAAGCTGTGCGCGCTTTTATGATGAGAGTCGTAATCCGATGCCTTCTGAATTGAGCAAGGATTTAGTTAAAATCCTGCCGTTTTTCCAGTTTATGTGTGAGAATGTTGATGACTTTAGCATCTACAATCTGTCTGACGATACCGCAATTAGCTACGATATTATTCCCTATATCAAAGCAACGGACGTCGCAACGTTGTCATCCAAACCGCGTATCATGAACAACGCGCATGATCTTCACGATCGTGCTGATTCTTATGTAAGTTAGTGTTAACTTCTTTTTTATTGTAGTGTGGTAACTCGCATGGGTTTAGGTGCTTTTCATAAGAAAAAAAGATACTGCATTAATAAAATTAAGATTAATTTTTTGTCTTTTTTCTTTACCCGGAAAAAGAATGATAAAATTAATGCAGATAATATTAAAACCTGTTTGTTAATCCATGATAACAACAAGTTAGGTGATTTAATTGTTTTAAGTTCGCTGTATCGTGAGTTGTCTAATCGTGGTGTCAAACTGTCAATTCTAACCACAGAAACGGGAAAAGCATTTCTTTCTGGTAATAGCAGAATACATCAATTTTATATTAAAAAATCAAATGCTATTAGTGATGTACTGGCATTACGTAAACAGCTTTCCGGCGAATCTTTCGATATCGTACTTGACCCTTTTGAAACCATGCCCTCCTTTGGTCATAGCGTGTTGTTGTCTGGTGTCAGACACTCGCATATTCTGGGTTTTGATAAGTGGTATAAACGTTACTACACCGTTTACCATCCACATGACGAGATGTTAACGGCGCACATGTGTACGCGAGCAAGTGAGATAATGCGTCATTTTTATGGCGATGAGCGTAATGAATTTGATGTCAGTTATGATTTACCGTTGCCAGCGTCGGTTGAAAAAGACGTTCTGGATTTTATCGGTGACTCCCCAATCATTATTATTAATGCGTTAGGGGCAAAAAAAATCTGTCGATTATCCGGTGAACAGATTAGTACGATTTATTCGCATCTCTGTAAACATTATCCGGAATACCGGGTTATCTTTACCGGCCTGGCCGAAGATATTCGATCTATTCCAATACCGGGCATTGAATCACTGCCCTTTAAAGAATTTATTTATACTGTCGCACTGACAAAATTCAGTCAGTATGTGATCTCCGTGGACACCGCACTGGTCCATATCGCATCGGCATATGAAATTCCCACGCTCGCGCTGTATCCTAATGCGCGACAAACAACCTATCCCTCGCATCTTATCTGGGCACCGAATAACTGCAATGCGTTGCAGATAGTCTCTCCGACGTATACGGTGAAGGATATTAGCCTGGACGTTCTGACCGAATCGGTAGAGGATTTGCTGTCAACGCGTCAGAAGTGAGGGGATTGCCCACTTCTGACGGTCAGCTTATTGCGGTGCGATATCGCCGTGCAATCTGTTTTTCTTGAGGAAGAGCATTAGAACGATCGCGGTTATTAAGATGATGGGCACGCTACGAGACCAGAGAATGACATCACTGAGTCCAGTGCCGACGATCGCTAACGTTAGCGCAAAGAGCCCCAGAGAACGGTGGTAATAGACCGTATAGAACAGCGCGATATAGAATAACAGTGTCGACAGTACCCCGGCGATCCCTTTCAGGGAAGCGGCTTCGATAAACTCGTTGTGTAAGTGAATATTTGAAAACTCCAGGGCACCTTGCAGATATTTATCTTCACTTGCGAGTTCTTTCATCTGCTGGGCTCGTGTATCGGCGGATCTCGCCGCGAGCGGGGCTTCTTTAAAGATATCGAAGCCAATTTCATACATTGCCAGTCGTGCGCCCAGGGAACTCTTGCTATTACCCTGGCTATAGCGTGTCAGGTCCGAGACGCCTTCGTGGAAGCGGTTATAAATCGGCTTACTAAACAGGACAATCAGCACAACCAGCGCGATGAAAAAGCCAATTACTGAAAAGAAGAGTTTCTTTGGCGACTTGATATATCCGGCGACCAGCGACAGCGCACATATCACCGGGAAGATCAGCAGAGTGGAGCGCGTCTGGGTGAGTGCCAGCGCATAGAATATAGCGATCGCATTCAGTAAAAATAATATCGGGTGATTCCGTCGGGCGTAGAGAATCGATATCCCGCTGACAATGCCGACAAACATAATGGAATAAGCAGCACCCGTTGCTGTGCCAATGCCAAAATCCAGGCGAGCCATGCCGGTGGTAGTTTTTATATAATATGCATATCCCGCGATAAAAAATGACAGCGAATACAGGATATAAAGCGGCAATTCTTTCTTAAAGCGAATTCTAGACGTCAGCGCCAGCAGGATAAGAAAAGCGCCAAAGAGAAAGATCTTCGCAGCATTCAGGTAACTGTGGTACGTGGCGCGAAAAGGTGAATTATCAACCTTAAAGGTGGAATACCAGGCGATGTCCAGCGCGCCGATGATCAAAATAGCGAGCGGCAGTAGCCAGTACTGCACTGAATAGCTTTCAGGTTTACCGCGCAACAGTAGCGCCAACAGACCGAGTATCGCCGTGACATTATATAACTTCATGCTCAGCGTATTATCAAACAGTGCAACAATCAGCGTTATGGTGCAGAGCAAATAGGTTGTTATTTCCAGTGCTGAAGATGTCTTTGTGGCGTAGTGACGCCAGGGACTTGCAAGACTCAAGGTTGGCATTCATTTACCTTTTACAATAATGATGTGAGCTCGTCGCGGACGGAATCAGCGCTTAGCATGACTAATTGATTTTCTGGCGCGCGACACGCCACCTGGTTCTTCCCATAACCACCAATGAGTCCTGGATCCGTAGGACCGTACAACGTGATATTGGGTCGATCGAGTGCGGCGGTCAGATGGCTTAACCCCGTATCGACTGAAACGACAAATTTTGCCCCAGCCAGCACACGAGCGACACCTTCCAGCGTCATTCGCGGTAACACCTCAACGTGAGCGAATCCCTCCGCTAACCTCTTTGCCCGTGCTTCTTCATGAGGTGCCCCCCAGGGCAATTTAATGCTTATCCCACTGTCAGCCAACAGACCGATTAACGCCCGCCAGTTTGCCTCCGGCCAGTGCTTATCATCGCGCGTTGTGGCATGCAAAAATACCGTATAGGGCTGTTCATTCGTATTTCCGACGGCAAGGAAATGCTGCGCAATCGCATAATCGCCTTGCGATACCGGTTTCTGATAGTCCAGGCTTTTTGCAAACAGCTCACGCGTACGCTCTACGGCATGCTGCTGTCTGGCGATGTGATGGCGGCGATTATAGAACAGACTGGCCAGCGGTTCACGTGCGGTTTGCCAGTCCATACCGTGTTTTACCCCATGTGCCAGACGCGTCACCAGTGCCGCGCTTTTCACCAGGCCCTGGGCGTCGATGATCGCGTCATATTGCTCGGCCTGGACGGCCTCACGGAAGGCTTTGCGCTCCTCTTTAATCGGGGCGGAAAACCAGGCCTTACGCCAGCGGCGAATCGCCACGGGGATGACGCGGTTCACCGCGGCATGCCAGGACGGTATCTGCGCAAATCCTTCTTCAACCACCCAATCAAACTGAATATCCGGAATGGCCAGTTGCGCATCTGTGAGTGCGGGCAGCGTATGTAGCACATCACCCATTGAGGATGTTTTGACGATCAGAACCCGCATTCGTCAGGCTTCCTCTTGCAGTAGCAGACTGTTGAGCTCTTCCAGTACACGCGCAGGCGTAATGTCGATCAGGCTCTGATGATAGCCCTCGGCGGCATCGCCTTTACGCACTTTGTGATAGCCCGTAATCAGGCGAATCACGCGCGCTTTATGTGACAGTGGAGGGGTAAAATCCGGGCTGCTTGGTCCATAGAGTGCAACCAGCGGACGGTTCAGCGCCGCGGCGACGTGCATCAGGCCGGAATCGTTGGTGACAATGGCCTTACACGCGCCAATCAATATGACCGCCTGTTCCAGTTGCGTTTCGCCAGCCAGATTATGGCACCAGGCCTGCTGTTCATCGCTTAAGGCTGCCAGTATTTCGTTGCCAGCCTCATGATCTTTTGTCGAGCCAAACAGGACTATCTGATAGCCTTCGTCAATGAGTTGTTTCGCGAGTTCTGCATAGTGATAGTGCGGCCAGCGTTTTGCGGGACCGAATTCTGCCCCGGGGCAAAAGCCAATCATTGGACGTTCGTCAGAAAGAGAAAACGCGCTACAGGTCAATGACTTCTCACCTTCACTCACCTGGAGTTGCGGCCATAGCAGTGGCTGTGGCAGATCTTTTGCTGTGCGCATCACGCCTTTGTCGTAGGCCAGCGCCACGTAGCGTTCAACCATTAACGGCCAGGCGTCTTTATCCAGTACTCGCGCGTCATTAAGCAGGCCATAACGCATTTCGCCGCGCCAGCCCGTGCGATGAGGAATACCGGCAAAGAAAGGAATCAGTGCGGATTTAAACGAGTTGGGCAAGACATAAGCACGGTCATAACGTTTTTCACGCAGGTTGTGGCCGAGTTTGCGACGTTCGCCCAGTTCCAGCGCGCCGTGTCCTAAGGGCATGGAGATTGCCTCGTTGACCTCCGGCATCCGCGATAATAATGGACGGCACCATGCCGGTGCCATCACGTCGATTATCGCCTGGGGATAGCGCGCCTTGAGCGTGCGATAGAGACTTTGCGACATCATCATGTCGCCCACCCAGGACGGGCCTACCACCAAAATCTTCATTCACTTCATCCTTCAAGCTGTCTCTGCGTTGGCTGCCTGCGTTCACTCCGGTCACTTACTCTTGTAAGCTCCCGGAGATTCACTTAGTTGCCGCCTTGATACCGCTAGAATGATTTTGTGAATTTGTCGCGTTGTCGCGGTTTAGCCAGGCCATATATTCCGCTACGCCTTCGGCAACGGTCTTGAAGGGCTTATCGTAGCCCGCAGCGCGCAGGTTGGTCAGATCGGCCTGTGTAAATGCCTGGTAGCGACCTTTCAGTTTTTCCGGGAACGGGATGTACTCAAGCTCGCTTTTCTTATGGTACGCCAGAGCAGCATCGGCTACGGCCTGGAAGGATTCTGCACGGCCAGTACCCAGGTTAAAGATACCGGAGACGCCATTTTCCCAGAACCACAGGTTGACGTCCGCCACGTCGCCGACGTAGACGAAGTCGCGTTTAAAGTTTTCGCTACCTTCAAACAGCTTCGGTGTTTCACCATTGTTGAGCTGCGTATTGAGATGGAATGCGACGCTCGCCATGCTGCCTTTATGGCCTTCACGCGGCCCGTAGACGTTGAAGTAACGAAAGCCCACGATCTGTGAATTGGCTTCTGGCAGGATCTGACGCACGTATTCGTCAAACAGGAACTTTGAGTAACCGTAGACGTTCAGCGGTTTCTCATATTCGCGGGATTCGATGAAGTCAGAAGTACGACCGCCATAGGTGGCCGCGGAAGAGGCATACAGGAACGGAATTTCACGCTCCAGGCAGTAATGTAGCAGCTCTTTGGAGTACTGATAGTTGTTATCCATCATGTACTTGCCGTCCCACTCGGTGGTGGAAGAACAGGCTCCTTCGTGGAAAATCGCTTCGATCTCGCCGAACTCTTCACCCGCCATAATCTGGATTAAGAAATCTTCTTTATCCATATAGTCGGCAATGTTCAGATCCACCAGGTTAACAAACTTGGTGCCGTCTTTCAGGTTGTCCACCACCAGGATATCGGTGATGCCTTTATCATTCAGGGACTTAACGATATTACTGCCGATAAAGCCCGCGCCGCCGGTAACGATGATCATAACTGTAACCTATGAATTATGGAGTCAGAGACAATCTCAGACACGAATACTCTTATCATATCACTACATAGCGTTGGCTTCAGCCATTCACCGAAAGGTCGTGTGGGTACGCGTGATTTATCCTGCATTTTAAAGAAGTGATAATGCGTCATCTCGTATCAGCGTCCAGGGTTAGGTAAGATGTGCTGAAATTTGCCCAGTCTGGAGAATCGCAATGCGTGGGGATTTTTACAAACAGTTAACTAACGATCTGCAAACCGCCCGTGCGGAAGGATTGTTTAAAGAAGAGCGCATTATCACATCTGCTCAGCAGGCAGATATCACCGTGGCGGACGGCAGCCACGTTATTAACTTCTGCGCCAATAACTACCTGGGACTGGCGAACCATCCGGATCTGATTGCCGCAGCGAAAGCCGGTATGGACTCTCATGGGTTTGGGATGGCGTCGGTGCGCTTTATCTGTGGCACCCAGGACAGCCATAAACAGCTGGAACAAAAACTGGCTGCGTTCCTCGGCATGGAAGATGCCATTCTTTACTCTTCCTGTTTCGATGCCAACGGCGGTCTGTTCGAAACGCTGTTGGGTGCTGAAGATGCGATTATCTCTGACGCGCTGAATCATGCCTCCATCATTGATGGCGTGCGCCTGTGCAAAGCGAAGCGCTTTCGCTATGCCAACAACGATATGCAGGAACTGGAAGCCCGCCTGAAAGAAGCGCGCGAAGCCGGGGCTCGTCATGTGCTGATAGCCACCGACGGGGTGTTTTCAATGGACGGTGTCATCGCCAACCTGAAGGGCGTGTGCGATCTGGCAGACAAATACAACGCGCTGGTGATGGTCGATGACTCCCATGCCGTGGGGTTTGTTGGTGAGAACGGCCGCGGTTCCCACGAATATTGCGATGTGATGGGTCGTGTAGACATCATCACCGGAACGCTGGGTAAAGCCCTTGGCGGCGCATCCGGTGGTTACACTGCTGCCCGTAAAGAGGTGGTTGAGTGGTTGCGTCAGCGCTCTCGCCCTTATCTGTTCTCCAACTCACTGGCCCCGGCGATTGTCGCTGCTTCCATCAAAGTGCTGGAGATGGTTGAGTCTGGCGGTGAATTGCGCGATCGCCTGTGGGCAAACGCGCGCCAGTTCCGCGAGCAAATGTCTGCTGCAGGGTTCACTCTGGCCGGTGCCGATCACGCGATTATCCCGGTAATGCTGGGTGACGCGGTGATTGCACAAGAATTTGCCCGCGAGCTGCAAAAAGAGGGCATTTACGTCACAGGATTCTTCTATCCGGTTGTTCCGAAAGGTCAGGCACGCATTCGTACTCAGATGTCTGCGGCACACACCCCGGAACAAATCACCCGCGCGGTGGAAGCCTTCACCCGCATTGGTAAACAACTGGGCGTTATTGCCTGAGGATGTGAGATGAAAGCGTTATCCAAACTGAAAGCGGAAGAGGGCATCTGGATGACCGACGTTCCGGAACCGGAAGTTGGTCACAACGATCTGCTGATTAAAATCCGTAAAACAGCCATCTGCGGCACTGACGTTCACATCTATAACTGGGATGAGTGGTCGCAAAAAACCATCCCGGTTCCTATGGTTGTCGGCCATGAGTACGTTGGCGAAGTGGTTGGTATCGGTCAGGAAGTGAAAGGCTTTAAGATCGGCGACCGCGTGTCTGGCGAAGGTCACATTACCTGCGGGCACTGCCGTAACTGTCGTGGCGGACGCACGCATCTGTGCCGTAATACCACGGGGGTGGGCGTCAACCGTCCGGGCTGTTTCGCAGAATATCTGGTGATCCCGGCGTTCAACGCGTTCAAAATTCCGGACAATATCTCAGATGATCTGGCCTCCATCTTTGACCCGTTTGGCAATGCGGTGCATACGGCGCTGTCGTTCGATCTGGTCGGCGAAGACGTACTGGTATCGGGGGCTGGTCCGATTGGCATCATGGCGGCTGCGGTGGCGAAGCACGTGGGTGCACGCAACGTGGTGATCACTGACGTTAATGAGTATCGCCTTGAGCTGGCGCGTAAGATGGGCATCACCCGCGCGGTCAACGTGTCAAAAGAGAGCCTGAGCGAAGTGATGGAAGAGCTGGGCATGACCGAAGGGTTTGATGTCGGTCTGGAGATGTCCGGTGCGCCGCCAGCCTTCCGTGCGATGCTGGACACCATGAATCACGGTGGCAGGATTGCTATGCTGGGTATTCCTCCCTCAGATATGTCTATCGACTGGACGAAAGTGATCTTTAAAGGACTGTTCATTAAAGGCATTTACGGTCGCGAGATGTTCGAAACCTGGTATAAGATGGCTGCGCTGATACAGTCTGGTCTGGATCTGTCGCCCATTATCACCCACCGCTTCTCGATTGATGAGTTCCAGAAAGGCTTTGACGCAATGCGCTCAGGCCAGTCCGGGAAAGTCATTCTCAGCTGGAATTAATCAGAAAAGGCCGGAATATCCGGCCTTATTTCCTGAGGAATATCCGGAAAGCTGTAAAGAATTGTCATTGTCATAAATAATTCGTAATTGCGTCTTAGTCTTATATTGCTGTTTACCTGATGCCCCTACGCTGAAGTCTCCTGGAACCTTTACAAATATTATTTTCGGCCTTAATCGTTTCTTAATACAAAGGCTGTAAAAAGGCAGACAACTTCAAAGGCATTCGGTAATTTATTATGATGAACAGTACAAACAGACTCAGTGTTATTATCCCATTATATAATGCGGGTAATGATTTTAAAGCCTGCATGGAATCTCTCATCGCGCAAACGTGGACTGCCCTGGAAATCATTATTGTGAATGATGGGTCAACGGACAATTCGGTTGATATAGCAAAGTATTACGCCGAAAACTATCCCCATGTACGACTGTTGCACCAGGCGAACGCTGGAGCATCGGTTGCCCGTAACCGAGGGATGGACATTGCGACCGGCAAGTATATCGCGTTTGTTGATGCCGATGACCTCGTCTATCCGCACATGTATGAAACGCTAATGACGATGGCGCTGGAAGACGATCTGGACGTCGCGCAGTGCAATGCCGACTGGAGCGAGCGGGATACCGGCGTGACCTGGCAATCTATTCCAACTGACCGTATCCGCTCAACCGGCGTATTAACCGGTCCCGACTGGTTGCGTATGGCGCTCTTTTCTCGCCGCTGGACTCACGTGGTGTGGATGGGGGTTTATCGTCGTGAGGTTATTGAAAAGAATAACATTCGCTTTATTCCTGGATTACATCATCAGGATATTGTGTGGACCACAGAGTTTATGTTTAACGCGCTGCGTGCCCGTTATACTGAAGAATCCCTGTATAAGTATTTTCTGCATAATAATTCTGTCAGCCGACTGAAACGTCAGGGTAATAAAAATCTGAACTATCAGCGGCATTACATTAAGATCACCCGCTTATTAGAGAAGTTGAATCGGAATTATGCCGACCGGATTATGATCTATCCTGAATTTCATCAACAAATAACGTATGAAGCATTGCGTGTTTGTCATTCTGTGCGTAAAGAACCGGATATTTTGACGCGCCAGCGAATGATTGCCGAGATTTTTACCTCAGGGATGTATAAACGGATGGTGATGAACGTACGCAGTGCCAAGGTTGCGTATCAGACGTTACTGTGGTCAGTCCGATTATACCAATGGCGCGACAAAACGCGCTCGCACCATCGTACCGCGCGTAAAGCGCTTAACCTGGGTTAGTCGTGTTGTCGCGGGGCGATTTCCCCCAACCCTGCCACTGATTCTGGAACCAGTTCACCAGCGTACTCTGGCTGATGCTTTCGCTTAACACGTTGAAGAATCGACTGGTGTAGACCGGTTCTAATGGTTTCTTCGGTTTACACAATTTCACGCCACGGAATGGATTTCGCGGGGCGTCGTTAGTTTTCGGTGGCGTCAGATTCGGCGTGGAAGTATCCACCTGCGGCTCATTGAGCAGGCTGCCCGGACGGACAAGGGTGATGTCGGCTGGCAGGTTATACACCATTTGCTGTAACACGCGCACAGTCGATGGATGAGGATGGCCTATCGCGATGGCAGAACCGTTGCGACGAGCCAGATCAATGGCGCGGTTAAACTGGCGGCGAATGTCCGCTTCGTTTTGCGTGTCATCGAGAAACACTTTCCGCTTAATCACCTTCACGCCGGTCCCGGATGCGGCACGCATCGCCTGGCTGTTGCCGATGGTCATGCTGTCGAGGAAATAGAGATCGTAGCGTTCCAGCGCCTGCATCACTTTCTGCATACCAAACAGGCTGGAGGTCATTGCGCTGCCCATGTGGTTGTTGAGCCCCACCGCGTAAGGCACTTTATCCACCGCCTCGCGAATAATTCGTTCAATTTCGTCGCTGCTCATCTCCGGGCGTAGCGTGTCCTTTTCCAGCGGCTGTTTACTCAATGGCGCCATTGGCAGATGGATCAGCACTTCATGACCGCTGTTGTGCGCTTTGGTCGCCATTTCGCGAGCATGGGGGGCGTTCGGCAAAACGGCAACGGAGATCTGGGCCGGCATCGCCAGAACCTGATTTTCGTAATGCGGACGATAGCCAAAATCGTCAATG
Source organism: Citrobacter farmeri (assembly GCF_019048065.1). Taxonomy (NCBI): domain Bacteria; kingdom Pseudomonadati; phylum Pseudomonadota; class Gammaproteobacteria; order Enterobacterales; family Enterobacteriaceae; genus Citrobacter; species Citrobacter farmeri. The sequence goes on along the minus strand of NZ_CP077291.1, from coordinate 4,677,741 downwards.
ACAATGGCGAGTTTGCCAGCAAAAACAGGGGATGCGAATGCCAGCAGGCTGGCGAATGAAAGAACGGTACGGCGAAATTGAGGCAAAACTTATCTTCCCAACCACGGTTGTGGATTGACGGCCTGACCCTGGCGACGAATTTCAAAATAGAGCGACGGTCGACCCTGACCACCGCTGCTACCCACCAGCGCAATAGGCTGACCGGCGCGAACCTGTGTACCGACGCTGACCAGCGCGCTCTGGTTGTAGCCATAAAGACTCATGTCGCCCTTGCCGTGTTCAACGACGACGACCAGTCCATAGCCTTGCAGCCAGTCCGCCAGAATGACACGACCATCGGCAATGGCTTTCACTTCGGTGCCTTCAGACGCACCGATAACCATCCCTTTCCAACGTAGCTCACCTTGCAGTTGTTCGCCATAGCGATGCAGCGTGGGGCCACGAACCGGCCAGAATGCCTGACCGCGTGGCGAACCCAGCCCGCCAGTACGCGACATCAGCGATTTCTCACTGTCAGTGGGTTTGTAAGTGGTGCCTTTGCGGGTGGCCTCTTTCTGGCGATTACGTACCGCTTCCGCCTCGCGTGCTTCGCGTTCGGCACGTGCTTTGGCGGCAGCCTCGGCTCGGGCAATGCTATTGCGCAAACGGGATTCGTTGGCGCGTAGTTCACTGAGTTGTTGCTGGCCCTGCTGAATAGAGGACTCCAGCCCGGCAAGGGTTTTCTTACGTTCGTTGCGCGCCTGTTCAAGCTTCGCCTGCTGGGCGCGTTGTTCATACAGCAGCGTCTGTTGCTGACTCTGTTTCTCTTCCAGTTCAGCACGCTGGGCGGCGACCTCTTCGCGGGTCTGCTTCAGTTCGTTGATCGTCTCCTGGCGTGCCTGGTTCAGATAACCGAAGTAGGCCTGCAAACGCTGACCGCGCTGGCTCTCCTCACCGCTCAGGATAAGTTGAATGCCGGTGTGTTCACCCTGACGAAACGCCGCGTCCAGTTGCGCGGCGAGGCTGCGCTCCTGGTTGGCTTTCTGCCGTTCCAGCTTCGCGATAGAGGCATTCATTTCATCGATTTGTTTGTTCAACTGCGCGAGGGTGTTTTGTGTTTCACGTAACTGACGCGCGGCGGCGGAGATGGCCTCTTCCTGCGCCTTCAGTTGCGCAAGCAAGCCTGAACGCTGTTGCTGTTGTTGACGTACAGCACGTTCTTTGGCGGCGATATCCGCCTGAATAGATTTAAGCTGATCGCGGTCATCCGCGTGGGCGGAAAAGGCGCACAACAATACGCCAGCGCTCACCACGCTGGCGTAAATCAGGGGCCTGACTGAAAACCGTCTTGGTTTCATGGCCCCATTTTTTCTGTTTATCGTCTTTCCCCTCATGGGGAAGGATTATTCCACGATGAACAGCGGCTTACCAGTCATCTCTTGCGGGATTTCCATGCCCATCAGCGTCAACATGGTGGGGGCGATATCGGAAAGTTTGCCGCCTTCTACCGCTTTCACCTTTTTGTTGCCGACATAAATCAGCGGAACCGGCAGGTTAGTGTGTGCGGTGTGCGCCTGACCGGTTGCCGGATCGCGCATCTGCTCGGCGTTGCCGTGGTCAGCGGTGATCAGCAATTGACCGCCAACGGATTCAACCGCTTTCGCCACCTGCTCAACACAGTGATCCAGCGCTTCAACTGCTTTAACAGCCGCTTCCATCACTCCCGTGTGGCCGACCATGTCGCCGTTCGGGTAGTTACAGATGATGGTGTCGTATTTCCCGCTCTCGATAGCCGCAACCAGTTTTTCGGTCAGCTCTGCGGAGCTCATTTCCGGCTGCAGATCGTAGGTCGCCACTTTCGGGGAGTTGATCAGGATGCGGTCTTCACCAGTGAATGGTTCTTCGACGCCGCCGTTGAAGAAGAAGGTGACGTGCGCATATTTTTCAGTTTCGGAGATACGCAACTGGGTTTTGTCGTTCTTCGCCATCCACTCGCCAAACGTGTTCGCCAGCGAGGCCGGGGGATAGGCAACGGCCGTTTTGATGTCGGCAGCGTACTCGGTCAGCATGACGAAATTCAGGTTAACCACTTTCTTACGCGCGAAGCCGTCGAAGTCAGCGTTAACAAAGGCACGGGTGATTTCACGCGCGCGGTCAGCACGGAAGTTCATGAAAATCAGGGTATCGCCGTCTTCCATCGCGGCATCAGCCTGACCTTCCGCGCGGATCACGGTCGCTTTCACGAATTCATCGTTTTCATCGCGAGCGTAGGCAGCCTGTAAACCTTCAACGGCGGTATTGGCCTGGAATTCACCCTGCGCCAGCGTCATCAGGTCATACGCTTTTTCCACGCGGTCCCAACGGTTGTCACGGTCCATGGCGTAGTAACGACCCACGATAGAGGCGACGCGACCTTTACCCAGTGCGGCAAATTTCTCTTCGAATTTTTTCAGGGAAGACTCTGCGCTGCGCGGCGGCGTATCGCGACCATCGAGGAAAGCGTGCAGATAGATTTTTTCTGCGCCACGTTCTGCTGCCAGTTCCACCATCGCCATGATGTGATCTTCGTGGCTGTGGACACCACCGGCAGAGAGCAGACCCATAATGTGCACGGCTTTACCGGTGTTTTTTGCCTGGTCAACCGCTGCGGTCAGCGTTGGATTCGCAAAAAAAGTACGTTCTTTAATTTCAACGTCCAGACGAGTCAGGTCCTGATACACGATGCGGCCCGCGCCCAGGTTAACGTGACCGACTTCGGAGTTACCCATCTGACGATCGGGCAGGCCCACTTCCAGACCGGAAGCATCGATCAGGGTATGCGGACGTTTTGCCCACAGCGCATCCATTACCGGGGTTTTAGCATTAAAAATGGCGTTGTCCTGGCTGTCTTCACGGTAGCCATAGCCATCCAGAATCACCAGTACCATAGGTTTTTTAGAAACCGACATTGCGAAACCTCACACTCAAGAGACAAAATAATTGCGTAATTTTACTACAGCTGAATCGATAAAATAGCCTCAGAAGATCAAAGAATGGGACAGGGTGGTTCCTGGATGGCAGGGATTTGCACTTTTTTTTCCGTAGTGCCCCGCAAAAATGCAATCCATTGCACGCGCTGGCTGTATTTGCGCCAACGCGCAGGTATACTCCTGTCCTGGTTTTTTTAATCACTGAGTCGGGAGTTGTTACCCCCCATGCAAGAAATTATGCAATTTGTTAGTCGCCATCCCATACTGAGTATCGCCTGGATTGCGTTACTGGTGGCGGTTTTGTTCACCACGTTTAAGGGCCTGACGTCGAAAGTTAAGGTTATCACTCGCGGCGAAGCTACGCGTCTTATCAACAAAGAAGACGCCGTTATTGTGGATTTACGTCAGCGTGACGATTTCCGCAAAGGCCATATCGCGGGTTCCATTAACCTGCTGCCGAGCGAAATCAAAGCGAACAACGTGGGCGAGCTGGAAAAGCACAAAGACAAACCGGTTATCGTGGTTGATAGTTCCGGCATGCAGTGCCAGGAAGCGGCAAACGCGCTGCTCAAAGCGGGCTTTGAGAAAGTGTCAGTGCTGAAAGAAGGCGTTGCGGGCTGGAGCGGTGAGAACCTGCCCCTGGTTCGCGGGAAATAATTTACCCGTCGTCTTTCACAGCGCAGGGCTGCCTGCAATATGAAATCTCCCGGGTAAAATGAAATTGGAGATAAGTATGGCCAACATCGAGATCTACACCAAAGCAACCTGCCCGTTTTGCCATCGTGCGAAAGCGCTGTTGAACAGCAAGGGTGTGAGCTTCCAGGAACTTCCGATCGACGGTGATGCCGTGAAGCGTGAAGAGATGATCAAACGCAGTGGCCGTACGACGGTTCCGCAGATTTTTATTGATGCACAGCACATTGGTGGCTGTGACGACTTGTATGCGTTGGATGCGCGTGGTGGACTTGATCCCCTGCTGAGCTAACGCTGAGCCATGTTATTGGCATCAAGCGGTATTTAAGGACAACACTAAAGGGTTTTCTACACATGTCAGAACAAAACAACACCGAAATGGCTTTCCAGATCCAGCGTATTTACACCAAAGATGTCTCTTTTGAAGCGCCAAATGCGCCGCATGTTTTCCAGAAAGATTGGCAGCCAGAGGTTAAACTTGATCTGGATACGGCATCAACCCAACTGGCAGATGACGTATACGAAGTGGTGCTGCGTGTTACCGTAACGGCTTCCCTGGGTGAAGAAACGGCGTTCCTGTGCGAAGTTCAGCAAGGCGGTATCTTCTCTATCAGCGGAATCGAAGGCACTCAGATGGCGCATTGCCTGGGCGCATACTGCCCGAACATTCTGTTCCCGTATGCCCGCGAATGCATCACCAGCCTGGTTTCACGCGGTACATTCCCGCAACTGAACCTTGCGCCGGTTAACTTTGATGCGCTGTTCATGAACTATTTACAGCAGCAGTCTGGCGAAGGTACTGAAGAACATCAGGATGCCTGATGAATCAAAGTAATGCTTCAATGACTGTGATCGGTGCCGGCTCGTACGGCACCGCTCTTGCCATCACCCTGGCAAGAAATGGCCACCAGGTTGTCCTGTGGGGCCACGACCCTAAACATATCGCGACCCTTGAGCACGATCGCTGCAATGTCGCGTTCCTCCCGGATGTGCCTTTCCCTGATACGCTGCGCCTCGAAAGTGACTTAGCCACAGCACTGGCGGCCAGTCGAGATATTCTGGTGGTGGTGCCAAGTCATGTCTTTGGCGAAGTGCTGCGCCAGATTAAACCGCTGCTGCGTCCTGACGCGCGTCTGGTATGGGCAACCAAAGGGCTGGAAGCGGAGACAGGGCGACTGTTGCAGGACGTTGCCCGTGAAGCGCTGGGCGATCAAATCCCGCTGGCGGTGATTTCCGGCCCGACGTTCGCGAAAGAACTGGCGGCAGGAATGCCGACGGCCATCTCTCTGGCGTCCACTGACGACGCCTTTGCTGACGATTTGCAGCAACTGCTGCACTGTGGCAAGAGTTTCCGTGTCTACAGCAACCCGGATTTCATCGGCGTCCAGTTAGGCGGCGCGGTGAAGAACGTGATTGCGATTGGCGCAGGGATGTCTGACGGCATTGGTTTTGGCGCGAATGCTCGTACCGCACTGATTACTCGCGGTCTGGCCGAGATGTCACGTCTGGGCGCGGCTCTGGGGGCCGATCCGGCAACCTTTATGGGAATGGCCGGGTTAGGCGATCTGGTGCTGACCTGCACCGACAACCAGTCACGAAACCGCCGTTTTGGCATGATGCTCGGTCAGGGCATGGATGTACAAGGCGCGCAGGACAAGATTGGACAGGTGGTTGAAGGCTACCGCAATACGAAAGAAGTTCGCGAGTTGGCACATCGTTTTGGTGTCGAAATGCCAATAACCGAGGAAATTTATCAAGTATTATATTGCGGAAAAAACGCGCGCGAGGCAGCATTGACGTTATTAGGTCGTGCACGCAAGGATGAGCGTAGCAGCCACTAGTCTCAAGGATCCGTTTTTTAAAAATGACCCGGCCCGCGAAGAACGGGCTGGTCGTTAGCCTCATTACCTGGAGCCCGCAATGCCGTGTGAAGAACTGGATATCGTCTGGAACAATATAAAAGCCGAAGCTCGCGCTCTGGCAGACTGTGAGCCCATGCTGGCCAGTTTTTACCACGCAACGCTACTCAAGCATGAGAATCTGGGCAGTGCGCTGAGCTATATGCTGGCGAACAAACTGGCATCGCCGATTATGCCCGCCATCGCGATTCGTGAAGTGGTTGAAGAAGCGTACGCGGCAGACCCGGAAATGATCGCCTCTGCAGCCTGTGATATTCAGGCTGTCCGTACGCGTGACCCGGCGGTCGATAAATACTCCACGCCGCTTTTGTACCTGAAAGGTTTTCATGCCTTGCAGGCCTATCGCATTGGTCACTGGCTATGGAATGAAGGCCGCCGCGCACTGGCAATCTTCCTGCAAAACCAGGTCTCCGTGACGTTCCAGGTGGATATTCACCCAGCGGCGAAAATTGGTCGCGGGATCATGCTCGACCATGCCACCGGTATCGTGGTCGGTGAGACGGCGGTGATCGAAGATGACGTGTCGATCCTGCAATCGGTCACCCTCGGCGGTACCGGTAAAACCAGCGGCGATCGCCATCCCAAAATTCGTGAAGGCGTGATGATTGGTGCGGGGGCGAAGATCCTCGGCAATATCGAAGTCGGGCGTGGGGCGAAAATCGGTGCCGGTTCCGTCGTGTTGCAGCCCGTTCCGCCGCACACCACCGCCGCTGGCGTCCCGGCGCGCATTGTCGGCAAGCCAGACAGCGATAAGCCGTCAATGGATATGGATCAGCACTTCAACGGGATACACCATACTTTCGAGTATGGGGACGGTATCTGACCTCTTGCCCGGTGGCGCTGTGCTTACCGGGCCTACAAAACCCCAGGTCGGATAAGGCGACAGCCTCCATCCGACAATTCAAAGTGTGCGCAAGACTGCGCCAGGATATCCCAACTGGCGCCACGCCTCATATACCACCACCGACACCGCATTTGACAGGTTCATACTGCGACTGTCCGGCATCATTGGAATCCGGATTTTTTGTTCAGCGGGCAGGGCATCGAGAATGCTGGCTGGCAGGCCGCGCGTTTCCGGACCAAACATCAGGTAATCGCCATCCTGAAAGCTCACCGCGCTGTGCGCAGGCGTCCCTTTCGTGGTGAGGGCAAACAGGCGCTGGGGATTTTCTGCGGCGACAAAGGCGTCATAATCGTGATGGCGCTGGACGGCAGCGAACTCGTGATAATCCAGACCGGCGCGGCGCAGGCGTTTGTCGTCCCAGGTAAAGCCCATCGGCTCAATGATATGCAGACGAAAACCGGTATTGGCACAAAGACGAATAATGTTGCCCGTGTTTGGCGGGATTTCTGGTTCAAATAAAACGATGTTAAGCATACTGCCCCCTTAATAACGGGGGCAGAATAGCAGAAATGGCGGGGACTATGCGACGGTCAGACGGTGTGGTTTATAGCGTTGCAGCTTATAAATCGTCGCGGCAGCCGCGACCAGCGCTGGAAGGCTGAGGAACATCAGTATACTGTCAGCCTGCCATTGCAGGGAAAGCAACTGGGCGCTCATCATGGTTCCGGCAACACCGCCAAAGCGGCCTACACCCTGCATCCAGGCAATGCCTGTCGCGCGGCAGTGGGTAGGATAAAACGTGGCAGCCAGCGTCTGGAGTCCAGACTGTGCGCCGTTCATGGTAATCCCCATCAGGAAGATTAATGCACCAAACAGGATGATGTCGTTATGCTCAAACCCGAGAGCGAGGGCAAACAGCATCGTCAGGACAAAGCCGAGCGAAACCACTTTGTGCGCTTCCCAGCGGTCCATCAACCAACCGGCCAGCAGGATCCCCGCCGTACCGCCAAAAGTGAACAACGACGTCAGCCAGGCGGATTCCGCCAGTGGATAACCCATTCCCAGCATCAATGTTGGCATCCAACTGAGAAGGACATAATAGATAACCAGCCCCATAAAGTAGGTCATCCAGAGCATCAGTGTGCCCGGCAGCCATGGCATGCTGAAGAGTTGCGCCACGCTCCCTTTTTGGGTCGCGACGCGTTCTTCATCCAGATAAAAATGGGTAACCTGCTCCAGATTCCCCGACATAAAACGTTGGGCAATACGCTTGACGTGTGAAATCTCTTTACCACGGTGAACGAGATATTTCACCGACTCAGGCAGGAACAGCACTAACAGCACGCTGAGCACCAGCGGTGCGATCGCACCGGCAAGCAGTACGCTATGCCAGCCATAGTTTGGAATGAGCCAGGAAGAGATCACGCCACCTCCCGCTGCGCCAAGAGGAAAGCCGCAGTACATGGTGTTAATAGCCATTGAGCGGCAGCGCTTAGGCGCAAATTCAGAAACCAGAGTGATGGCGTTAGGCATCGCGGCACCCAGCCCGAGCCCGGTGAGAAACCGCCAGAACGTTAACATATTCAGCGTCTGAGCCCAGGCGGTTCCCAGACTGGCGAGACCAAAGAACAGGCAGGAAAAGACCAGCACGCGCTTACGGCCCATCCGATCCGAAATCGGCCCGGCCAACAGGGCGCCGAGTGAGAGTCCTAATAGCGCAGCACTTAATACCGGCCCCAGATCCTGCTTCCTGATGCCCCAGTCGGTTGAGAGCGTGGGGGCAATATAGCCCATGGCCGCCGTATCGAAGCCGTCAATGGCCAGAATGAGAAAACCCAGCACAATAATGACCCAGTGAAAGCGTGAAAAAGGACTGTCATCGATCGCCTGCTGGATATTCACTTTTCCGGTATAAATCATGTCGCCCCCGCCCGTTATGATTATCGATGTTGCGTATGTTGCCCTTGTATTAGCTTGTCTATACATTTGACAGTGGAATAAAAGCTTGTCAAATAAACTGGTCGTAATTGTTAACCAAGCGTTAATTTTTCATAAAAAAGGGTCGGGCTGAAAAAACAGACCGACCCTATAGCGGCAGAGGTTATGCGAGGTCAGGATCAGGCGGCATCGCCACGGGCAAGCGGAGCCAGCGCGGCGGGTAGACTCTTGCCCAGCTCCTGCACCAGAGAATCACGGCTGATTTCGTTAATGGATTTCGCGCCGGTCAGCGTCATAGCAACCTTCATCTCTTTCTCGATCAGATTCAGCAGATTGGCCACACCGGCCTGACCCGCTGTCGCCAGCGCGTACAGATACGCACGGCCCAGCAGGACGGTATCAGCACCCAGCGCAATCATACGTACCACGTCCAGCCCGTTGCGGATGCCGCTGTCCGCCAGGATGGCGATGTCACCTTTCACCGCGTCGGCAATGGCGGGCAGGGCGCGGGCAGAAGAGAGCACGCCGTCTAACTGACGGCCACCGTGGTTAGAGACCACAATCCCATCGGCACCAAAACGAACCGCATCACGGGCGTCTTCCGGATCAAGGATCCCTTTGATCACCATTGGACCGTCCCAGAATTCCCGGATCCACTCAAGGTCCTTCCATGAAATCGATGGATCAAAGTTGTTTGCCAGCCAGCCGATGTAATCTTCCAACCCGGTTGGTTTGCCGAGGTAAGTGGAGATATTGCCGAGATCGTGCGGACGACCATTCAGGCCGACATCCCAGGCCCACTGCGGATGCGTAACCGCCTGCCAGTAGCGACGCAGAGCGGCATTCGGCCCACTCATCCCGGAGTGGGCATCACGATAGCGTGCGCCTGGTGTTGGCATATCGACCGTGAAGACCAGCGTTGAGCAGCCCGCCGCTTTTGCACGTTCCAGCGCATTACGCATGAATCCACGGTCACGCAGAACATACAACTGGAACCACATCGGACGGTTAAGGGTTGGTGCGACTTCTTCAATCGGACACACAGAGACGGTGGAAAGGGTAAACGGGATCCCTTTCGCATCGGCTGCCGCAGCGGCTTGCACTTCGCCGCGACGGGCATACATGCCGCACAAGCCGACCGGAGCCAGAGCCACCGGCATCGACAGTTTTTCTTTAAACAGTGTGGTTTCCAGACTTAAGTCAGACATGTTCTTCAGCACGCGCTGGCGTAGTGCCACGTCCGATAAGTCTTCTACATTACGACGCAGGGTGTGTTCCGCATACGCTCCGCCATCGATGTAGTGGAACAGGAACGGGGGCAGAATGCGCTGGGCTGCGGCGCGATAATCGCTGGCGGCTGAAATAATCATGCTTTGTTCTCCCTGGAATTTTCATTGTGGTCGCCGGGCAGGCGGGTAATTCGCGCCTGGCGGGCCTGGTCTTCATCGAATTGTTTAATGGTGGTATGGACGAAACTGAGGTGCGCCATCATTGCCTTGCGCGCGCCGTCGGCGTCGCCCGCGAGAATGGCATCCAGTACCGCCTGGTGTTGCTCCGTTAGCCGGGAAAAGACAGGCGGAACGAGATACATGCGCTGTCGGCTCTGCTTCACCGATGAGTGCAGTACGTCGAAGAACCCGCGCATCGTTTGTAACAGCACCACATTGTGTGAGGCTTCGGCGATAGCCAGATGAAATCGGACGTCGGCCTGAGAGGCGAGATCCGGATCTTCGCTGAGCGTGGCGTCAAAGCAGAGTTTGATTTTCTCTTTGTCGGCGGTAGTGGCGCGCATCGCCGCATGCCAGGCCGTGCTGGCTTCGATGGCGTGTCGGGCTTCGAGGATATCGAAACTGTAATCCGGATCGTCGGCCATCAGGGTTTTCAGCGGTTGAACAATGTTTTGTTCAGACCACTCTTCATGCTGCCAGCGGATAAATGTGCCGCCGCCGCGACGGCTGAGCAGCACGCCTTCACTGACGAGCTTCGCCAGCGCCTCGCGCAGTGAGTTGCGCGAGACACCAAGTTGTACCGCTAGCTGACGCTCAGCGGGCAGTTTCATGCCCGCTTCCAGCTGTTGTTCTTCAATCAGCGCCCGCACACGAGAGGCAATCTCGTCCGACAGGCGTCTGGGCATCACTATCATGGAATCATCCAGGTTAAGACGTAAGCCTGAAGCGTGGTGATCACGCCCACCATGCAGGTGAAAATCAGGCTGTGTTTGACGGTAAAACGGAACAAATCCGACTCTTTGCCGACCAGTCCGACCGCCGCACAGGCGATGGCGATAGACTGCGGCGAAATCATTTTGCCGGTGACGCCGCCGGTGGTATTTGCTGCCACCATCAGTACATCGGACACGCCGATTTGCTGTGCGGCGGTGGCCTGCAGGGCGGCAAACAGCGCGTTAGAAGAGGTATCGGAACCGGTCAGGAACACCCCCAACCAACCGAGGAACGGCGAGAAGAAGGTAAATGCGCTGCCCGTGTGCGCCAGCGCTAACGCCAGCGTCGAAGAGAGCCCGGAATAGTTGGAGATAAACGCAAAGGCCAATACCATCCCAATGGAGTAGATCGGTAGCGCCAGTTCTTTAAGCGTACTGCCGAATGTCTGAATGGCGGCGGAAGGCTTCATCTTCAGCCAGACGATGGACAGCAGGGCAGCGAACAGGATCGCGGTGCCGGTCGCAGAGAACCAGTCAAATTTATACACGGCCGCATAGGCGGTGGCTTCGTGCACCACGGGCGGCATGCGGGCAACCAGTTTGTCGAGGAATGGGACCGGTATGTTAATCACCCAGTCGTACAACGCGCCACCGGGGGCGAACAGGGCTTTAAACGGCGGAACACTCCAGAGGGTCACCGTGGCCGTCAGGAACAGGAATGGCGACCAGGCGCGAACGACCTGCCCGGAGGTATAGTTCGTGCGTGCCAGTGTCTGATCGACCAGCGATGCGCCCATGTCACCAAAACGGAAGATGCGCACCGGCTGCCAGCGTTTCAGGAACAGGGTCAGACAGACCAGCGATACCAGCGAGGAGATGATGTCCGGCAGTTCCGGGCCGATAAAGTTTGAACTGAGGTACTGGGCGATAGCAAACGACCCGCCAGCCACCATCACCGCAGGCCACGTCTCTTTCACGCCGCGCCAGCCGTCCATAATCGCCATGATCCAGAACAATACGATAATCGTCAGGAACGGTAACTGACGACCGACCATCTGGCCGATTTCAAAGCTGTCCAGCCCGGTAACCTGGCCGGCGACCAGAATCGGGATCCCCATCGCGCCAAACGCCACGGGTGCGGTATTGACAATTAGACACAGCCCGGCGGCATACAGCGGGTTAAAGCCGAGCCCCACCAACAGTGCGGCAGTGATGGCGACCGGTGCGCCAAATCCTGCTGCTCCTTCGAGGAAAGCGCCAAATGAGAAACCGACGATCAGCATCTGTAAACGCTGGTCAGGGGTAATCGACAGAATGGATGAACGGATGATGTCGAACTGCCCTGTTTTTACCGAGATTTTGTAGACAAACACAGCGGCGATAATGATCCAGGCAATCGGCCACAGACCGTAGAAGAAACCGTACACCACCGAGGCCAGCGCATGATCGACCGGCATTTTGTAGAACAGCAGCGCCACGGTCAGCGCAATAACCACCGTCCACGAGGCGGCAACATAGCCTTTCAGCTTGAGCTTAATCAGCGCGAAAAAGAAGAACAGAATCGGGAGCGATGCGATCAGACTGGAAAGCCAGATGTTACCGGCCGGATCGTAGTTTTGTTGCCAGAGATTCATTGCAGGTCTCCTGAGGGCCACACGCACAATAATGCAATGAGTCTGTGCTCATCTTTTCGTCACATTATGTGTAAAAGTGGTCCTGCCAATATTGTTGTGTAGGGATAATGACAACGAATAGTTAATCAAATGTTATTTATTGGCAACGACAGTGTAGGCTCAAATTAATGAATTGTGAACCAGTGGTCGTAACAGGAGGGTATTGGTAGGGCCAATTAAGGAGGGACCGGGCAGCGGACGCGCTGCCCGGTATAAAATCAAAACTCGGTCTTTGCGAATCCGGTCATTTCTTTCAGGCCCATTTCACGACCCAGGGCCGTCATTGGGTGAACCACCACCAGACCCCGTACGCTTTTCTTCAGCTTGCCCATATCGGCCTGCTCTTTTTTGGTGATCGCGCGGCGGTACGGCAGGTTCATCAGTTTTTGCGCTTCTTTGCTCAGTTTCTGACTGTGAACGTCACGCAGACGGGCGATTTCTGCTTCCAGCGTGGCTTTCTCTTTTTCCAGCTCGGCATATTTATCGGCGGCTTCAACCAGAGACAGATCGGCCTGCTGGTGGCGGATGGCGTCAAGGCGATCGCTCAGACGTTTGATTTCGTTTTTTTCGACTTCTTTCATGGGATGGCTTCTGATAGAAATAAGATGAATAGCCTATAGTATGCGCGCAGAGCGGGTTTATTCACAACTAATGGGATGAGAATAATCAAATGCCGCGAGTATTCAGTTGCTAAGTATTTTCCTAATGGACTGATTAATTAAGAATTTTAGACGATAACAGGATCATGTAAGAGATAATTTGCTGCTGAAGGATTAAGCACGTTTTCCTTAATGTCATAACGAGGACGATCCTACACTAAAATTGACCGTCACGCTTAATCCCGGCGGGAATGCATGGAGGATATAACATGGCGAAAATAGGTGATAACGTTCCACTTCTGATTGATAAAGCGGTGGATTTTATGGCCTCAAGTCAGGCGTTTAAAGAGTATCTGACTAAAATGCCTGAGCGTGATACCGTCCCGAGCGAAGTGCCTGCAGAAAATGCGCAGATGTACCTGCAACGACTGAATTATTATCGGCGCTTGTATCAGCCAGTGCAGGAAAAGGAGTAGCAGGCAGGGAGAGGCTTACTTCTGGAAGGCTTTTTTTAAGCTGATTTTAGAAATCAGCTCAGTCAGGGAGAGAACCATCGTCGAGCGCACCGCTTGCTGGTAGCGCTGGACTTGCATTGCATACAAGCTGGGGTCGGCGGCATCAAACTGTGGTGGTGGCGGCAACGCGACGACGCAATGGAGTTCTGCAAACGGTCCGAGAATTTCATCATCCGTAAAGGCATACTCATTGCCGTCATGATTCATCTCTTCACGCATCGCCATCAGCAGTTCTGCATCTTCATACTCAGGACGACTCAGTACGCCCAGACCGTAGATCAGTTTCAGACGCACAGACAGATCGCCCAGCGGTCCGTCGCCGTCGAGTAACGGTTCTACAGCGTACTTTACGGCGTAGTCATCTTTGCGAAACACCTGAAGCACCAGAATATTGACCGCCTCGGTGAGTAACTCCACGGCGGTGATCAGGAAGCTCCGTACGGTTTTGCCAGCATTCAGACGCTCAAGCACACGATTTTCAAAGGCCTGGGTTTGTTCCATTATTGCCTGCATATCTGACAATCTATTAATCAGGCGCAGGGGGGCCTGCGCCAGTTTTTGCAGCATTACTTTGCGTTATATGCGCTTACGGCCTCGGCAACGACATCGCTGTTGATATCCAGTCCGGAAATCTGTGCAAGCGCAGCCTGTGGGCCTTTCTCGGCGATCAGCGCAGCCAGCTCCTGCGCCTGCGGATCGTCTTCACTACGGAAGTGCATCGCGGCTGCAATCCCTTTGACCAGGTTAGCATGCGGCAGATGGTATTCCAGCGTACCCAGCAGCGGCTTGATCAAACGGTCGCCCGCGCTCAGTTTACGCAGCGGCTGGCGGCCAACGCGCTCAACGTCATCTTTCAGATACGGGTTTTCAAAACGACCAAGGATTTTCTGAATGTACGCCGCATGTTTCCCTGCATCAAAACCATAGCGTTTGATCAGCACCGCGCCGCTCTCTTCCATCGCCCCTTTGACCACTGTGCGAATTTTCTCGTCGAGAATCGCGTCACGGATGGTCTGATGACCGGTCAATTTCCCGAGGTACGCGGTTATAGCATGCCCGGTGTTCAGCGTGAAGAGTTTACGTTCGACAAATGCCATCAGGTTATCAGTTAATTCCATTCCTGGGATGTTCGGCAGCTCGCCTTTGAACTGGGTCTTGTCGACGATCCACTCGCTGAAGGTTTCGACGGTTACTTCCAACGGATCGTGGGTGGCAGAGGCAGAAGGCGGCACGATGCGGTCAACGGCGGAATCTACGAAACCAACATGGGCTTCAACCCAGGCTTTGTCGTCTTCTGCCAGTGCGTTCATCACATGGCCTTTCAGTTGGGTGGTGCCCCGTACCATGTTTTCACAGGCGATGATATTGAGCGGGGCGGCGATCCCTTGCGCTTTGCGTTTGACCAGACCTTTGGCGATGGCCGGAGCGATGCGCTCCAGCACCACCGGGCCCACTGCGGTGGTGACCAGGTCAACCTGCGCGATCAGCTCAACAACCTCATCGCCAATGCTGCTTACCGCGTTGACGCCAGTCACGGTATCCACCTGCTCATTTTCACCCACGACATGAACCTGGTAGCTATGACGGGCATTCAGGGCATCGAGCACGACCTGATTTACATCAGCGAATGTCAGTTGTATCCCCGCGTCCGCCAGCAGTTTGCCGATAAAGCCACGACCGATATTACCTGCGCCAAAATGTAATGCTTTCATAGTATTAACCTTCATTAATGTTTTTACCCGAGAGGGCTGGGGTGAGGGAGGAGGCCCTCACCCAAACCCTCTCCACAAGGGAGAGGATTTTGTTGGCCCGATAAGCACAGCGCCATCGGGCTACGGGGTTTACTGACGACCCGCCAACAGCGCCAGCACTTCATCCACGCTGGTGGTGTTAGCCAGGCGTTCAATGACAGATTCATCATCCAGCGCGTTGGTCAGGCTGGTAATCACCTGAATGTGCTCGTTGTTACGGGCTGCGATACCGATCACCAGACGGGCGATGTCGTCTTCTTCTTCGCCGAAGCGAACGCCTTGCGGGTACTGGCAGAACACAACGCCGGTTTTCAGTACGCGGTCTTTCGCTTCAACCGTGCCATGTGGAACAGCGATAGACTCACCCAGATAGGTTGGGGTCAGTTTTTCACGTTCCAGCATCGCATCGACATATTCTGGCTCAACGTAACCACCTTTCACCAGTTGCTCACCGGCGAAGCGAATCGCTTCTTCTTTGGTCGCCGCGGTGCGACCGAGGAAGATGTTCTCCGCCCCCAGTTTGAACAGGTTGTTATCCCCTTCATCAAAGCTGTCTTTCAGGCTGTCACGAACTTTCACTTCGTTGTCAGTGTGGCGCTGAGCGGCAACCAGACGCTCGGTCAGGCTGGAGTACAGGCCGCTGTCGAGGAAGTTAGTCAGCGAAATATGCTGCGCCTGCGGAACCTGACGCATCGCACGTTCAGTCAGATCGCGGTGGGTGATGACCAGGTCAACATCCGGCGGCAGATTGTTAATTGCGCTGTTGGTGACTGAGATTTGGCTCAGACCTGCATCCTGCACTTTCTTACGCAGTACGCCGGCACCCATTGCACTGGAACCCATACCGGCATCACAGGCAACGATGATTTTACGTACGTGGCTCAGGTCGTTAGTGACATCGCCAGCAGACAGCGGGGTACCGCCTTTAGATTCTGCTTTCATGTCGTGCATACGACGGGTCGCCGCTTCAATGTCATCGTCTTCTTTCACTTTGCTGGTTTTCAGCAGAATGGCAGAGATAATGAAGGAAACCGCCATTGCCGCACAGATTGCCGCGATGTTAGCAAAATAAGCCCCTTTTGGCGTCATCGCCAGCACGGCCAGGATAGACCCCGGAGATGCTGGAGAAACCAGACCACCGTTCAGGATAGTCAGCGTGAACACGCCAGTCATACCGCCGAGGATAACCGCGAGGATCAGACGCGGGTTCATCAGGACATACGGGAAGTAAATTTCGTGGATACCCCCCAGGAAGTGGATGATTGCCGCGCCGCCTGCAGACTGTTTAGCGCTACCGCGACCAAAGAACATATACGCCAGCAGAACACCCATCCCTGGACCCGGGTTGGCTTCAATCAGGAAGAAGATGGATTTACCCATCTCATGGGACTGCTGAATACCCAGCGGTGAGAAGATACCGTGGTTAATGGCGTTGTTCAGGAACAGGATTTTTGCCGGTTCAACGAAGATAGATGCCAGCGGTAGCATCTCATGGACAACCATGAAGTTAACGCCCGCAGCCAGCACTTTTGACAGAACTTCAACCGCCGGACCAATGCCGAGGAATGCCAGAATGGCGAGGATCATACCGATGATGCCAGCGGAGAAGTTATTCACCAGCATCTCAAAACCGGATTTGATCTTACCGTCTACCCAACTATCAAAATGTTTGATTGCCCAGCCACCCAGCGGACCGGCGATCATCGCGCCGAGGAACATTGGCATATCTGCGCCGACGATAACGCCCATGGTGGTGATTGCACCAACCACGCCACCACGTTCGCCGCCGACCAGTCTACCGCCGGTATAACCGATAAGCAGCGGCAGGAGATAGGTGATCATTGGGCCGACCAGTTTTGCCAGCGTTTCGTTTGGCAACCACCCTGTCGGAATAAATAGTGCGGTGATAATACCCCACGCGATAAACGCGCCGATATTTGGCATCACCATATTGCTGAGGAATCGACCAAAGCTTTGCACCTTGATCTTAATATCGGATGACATAAAAACACCCCTTCTTATGTGTTTGCTGACGCGCAGGCTGAAAGCCCGAGGTTTTGTTAATGTAGCGGCAGAGGTAGCCGGACCCTGTAGATACTGCGAAATCTGGCACTGAATCGTTAAACTGTCCAGTCGGCGACCTTTAATGTGATTTGCATCACATTAATATAGGGGGTAGGGCGGTGAATGACGTGATTTTCATCACAAAATTGCTGCGTAAAAAAACAACAAACCTTAGTTTTAACCCATTAGTGGCATTAATTTGTGATGTATTTCACGTTTTATATTTGCTGATTTGTTGAGTGTTTGTGATCTCAATCACAAGAAATTTTCAACTGGCTTTGCCCTGATGTGATCCTGAGCAGATTCTTCCCTCCGTGATGTCGCCGTATGTCATTAAGTAACCAGGTAGCGTGAAAAATAATCTTTGGCGTGATGGCGGAAATGCATAACTCGAATTATGTTCAAATCATCAGCCAGTTTGCTTTCGGCTGCCTGCACTAAAAACTCTGATTAGCGTGAAGCCGAGGCAGATATGTTTCTAAATTATTTCGCGTTGGGAGTGCTGGTCTTCGTTTTCCTGGTGATCTTTTACGGCATCATCGCCATTCATGACATTCCCTATCTCATCGCGAAAAAACGTAACCATCCGCATGCTGATGCGATACATACCGCAGGCTGGGTCAGCCTGTTTACGCTCCACGTGATCTGGCCGTTTTTGTGGATTTGGGCAACGTTATACCAGCCAGAGCGCGGCTGGGGTATGCAGTCTCATGCCGCGCCTGCGGGGCAAGAAACCGATCCGGAGATTGCGGCGTTATCCGCGCGTATTACACAACTCGAAAAAAAACTGGCCGGGGCTAAAACGGCTGATGAGACGACCTTTCCGGAGATCTAATCATGGATCTGTTGATTGTATTGACCTATGTGGCACTGGCGTGGGCGGTCTTCAAACTATTCCGTATTCCGGTGAATCAATGGACTTTGGCTACGGCGGCATTAGGTGGCGTATTTCTGGTCAGCGGCCTGATCCTGTTAATGAACTACAACCACCCGTACACCTTTACTGCGCAAAAAGCCGTTATTTCCATTCCCATTACGCCGCAGGTTACCGGGATTGTCAGCGAGGTAACGGATAAAAATAACCAACTGATTAAAAAGGGTGAAGTGCTGTTTAAACTCGACCCGGTTCGCTATCAGGCGCGCGTGGACAGATTACAGGCCGATCTGGTGACGGCAACGCACAACATCCAGACCCTTAAAGCCCAACTGGCCGAAGCGCAGGCCAATACGACGCGAGTCTCTGCGGAACGCGATCGGTTGTACAAAGATTATCAGCGTTACCTGAAAGGCAGTCAGGCGAAGGTGAATCCCTTCTCGGAAAGCGATATTGATACGGCGCGGCAAAACTATCTGGCGCAGGATGCGCTGGTAAAAGGTTCTGTGGCTGAGCAAGCGCAAATACAAAGCCAGTTAGACAGCATGGTCAACGGCGAACAGTCGCAGATTGTCAGCCTGCGGGCGCAACTGACAGAGGCTAAGTACAACCTTGATCAGACCCTTATTCGTGCACCCAGCAACGGTTATGTCACCCAGGTGCTGATCCGACCCGGTACGTATGCCGCAGCGCTGCCGTTGCGGCCGGTGATGGTCTTTATCCCTGAACAAAAACGGCAAATTGTCGCTCAGTTCCGGCAAAACTCTCTGCTTCGTCTTGAACCCGGTGATGACGCTGAGGTGGTGTTTAACGCGCTGCCAGGGCAGGTTTTTCACGGTAAGTTGACCAGCATATTGCCCGTGGTGCCGGGCGGTTCGTATCAGGCTCAGGGCGCACTACAATCCCTGACGGTGGTGCCCGGGACCGATGGCGTCCTGGCGACGATTGAACTGGAGCCGAATGCCGATGTGGATGCGTTGCCCGACGGCATCTACGCGCAGGTGGCGGTCTATTCTGACCATTTCGCCCATGTTTCGGTGATGCGCAAGGTGTTGCTGCGCATGACCAGCTGGATGCACTACCTTTATTTGGATCATTGAGAACTTTGTCACCTGCCTTTTCCCGCTGCGTGAGCCATACTCATTGTTTTGTGTTGGCGAAAAAGGACTGATCATGAAACTCATTGGTAGCTACACCAGCCCGTTTGTACGTAAAATTTCGATCCTGCTGCTGGAAAAAGGCATCACTTTCGAATTTGTTAATGAACTGCCCTACAACGCGGAAAACGGTGTGGCGCAGTATAACCCGTTAGGAAAAGTACCGGCGCTGGTAACTGACGATGGAGAGTACTGGTTCGATTCGCCGATTATCGCGGAATACATTGAACGGCTGGATATTGCGCCAGCGATGCTGCCTCGTGAACCGCTGGCCTCGCTGAAAGTCCGACAGCTTGAGGCGCTGGCCGATGGGATCATGGACGCCGGTCTGGTATCGGTGCGCGAACAGGCGCGTCCTGCCGCGCAGCAATCTGAGACTGAACTGTTGCGCCAGCGCGAGAAAATCAATCGTAGTCTGGATGCGCTGGAAGGGTATCTGGTGGACGGGACGATTAAACCTGATACGGTCGATCTGGCGACGATCGCAATTGCCTGCGCGGTGGGCTATCTCAACTTCCGTCGCGTCTCACCGGGCTGGTGCGTGAGCAGACCCCACCTGGTCAAGCTGGTGGAGACGCTGTTCCAGCGCGAAAGTTTTGCCCGTACTGAACCGCCGAAGGCGTGAAGTCTATTCACTAAAGGCTTGATGCGTATTATGTCCGTCTGAGCAATCTCACGTTACAATCCCCTCTATGTCGATTTCCCTCTCCGGTGTGGAGAGGGCCACCAACAGCCAGGCCTTTTCATGACGACCGAA
Organism: Citrobacter farmeri; assembly: GCF_019048065.1. Lineage (NCBI taxonomy): Bacteria > Pseudomonadati > Pseudomonadota > Gammaproteobacteria > Enterobacterales > Enterobacteriaceae > Citrobacter > Citrobacter farmeri. The sequence continues at coordinate 4,657,848 of NZ_CP077291.1, read as the reverse complement.
ACACGTTCGCTCTACAGTCAGCTCCCCGCCATTGATCGCTTATTGCGTGAAAGTGAATTTCTTACCCTACGTGAGACTCACGGGCATACCCGTGTCGTTGACTTGCTCCGTCAACTGCTTGATGAAGCAAGAGAGGTAATACGCGATACGCAAGCGTTGCCTGCGTGGGGCGAAGACTGGGCTCAGGAAGTGAACCGTCGGCTGGAAAAGGAGGCCCTGAGTGCGCTGCGTCCGGTTATCAACCTGACAGGCACGGTGTTACATACCAATCTGGGCCGCGCCTTACAGGCAGAAGAGGCCGTCACGGCGGTTGCACAAGCCATGCGCTCGCCGGTGACGCTGGAGTATGACCTGGACGGCGCAGGACGCGGACATCGCGATCGCGCGCTGGCAGAATTGCTGTGCCGTATCACTGGCGCGGAAGATGCCTGTATTGTGAATAATAACGCGGCGGCGGTGCTGTTGATGTTGGCCGCCACTGCCGCCGGTAAAGAGGTGGTGGTTTCACGTGGTGAACTGGTAGAGATTGGCGGCGCGTTTCGTATCCCGGATGTGATGCGCCAGGCGGGCTGCTCGCTGCGTGAAGTCGGAACCACCAATCGGACGCATGCCGAAGACTATCGTCAGGCGGTGAATGAAAACACCGCGCTGCTGATGAAGGTGCATACCAGTAATTACAGTATCGAAGGCTTCACCCACGCGGTTGATGAAACGGAATTGGCCCAAATTGGTCAGGCGCTGGATATTCCGATCGTGGCCGATCTCGGCAGCGGTTCGCTGGTCGATTTGAGTCAGTATGGTCTGCCGAAAGAGCCAATGCCGCAACAGTTGATTGCCGCGGGCGTCAGCCTGGTGAGCTTCTCGGGCGACAAGCTGTTGGGGGGACCGCAGGCCGGGATTATCGTCGGTAAGAAAGCGATGATTGCGCAATTGCAAAGTCATCCGCTTAAACGCGCGCTGCGGGCGGATAAAATGACCCTTGCGGCTCTGGAAGCGACATTGCGTCTTTATCTTCATCCGGAAGCGCTGGCGGCGAAACTGCCGACGCTGCGCTTGTTAACCCGAAGCCAAGAGGTCATTCAGGCCCAGGCGGAGCGGCTTCTGACTCCGTTGATGGCGCACTACGACGCCGAGTTTGCGGTGAAAGTGATGCCCTGCCTGTCGCAAATCGGCAGTGGCTCTTTGCCGGTTGATCGGCTTCCCAGCGTGGCGTTAACCTTTACACCGCACGACGGTCGCGGAAGCCGTCTTGAAGCCCTGGCGAGCCGCTGGCGTGAGTTGCCGGTTCCGGTTATCGGTCGGATTTACGAGGGCCGTCTGTGGCTGGATTTACGCTGTCTGGAAGATGAGACCCGGTTTATGGAGATGTTGTTGAAATGATTATTGCAACCGCCGGACATGTTGACCACGGGAAAACGACGCTGCTGCAGGCCATTACTGGCGTAAATGCCGACCGTCTGCCCGAAGAGAAAAAGCGCGGTATGACCATCGATCTGGGCTATGCCTACTGGCCGCAGCCGGACGGGCGCGTGCTGGGCTTTATCGATGTCCCCGGTCACGAGAAATTTCTCTCAAACATGCTGGCGGGCGTGGGGGGGATCGATCATGCGTTGCTGGTGGTGGCCTGCGACGATGGTGTGATGGCGCAAACGCGCGAACACCTGGCGATTCTGCAACTCACCGGGAATCCAACGTTGACGGTGGCGCTGACCAAAGCCGATCGTGTGGATGATGCGCGGATACAGGAGGTTCAACAGCAGGTGCAGGATGTTCTGAGCGACTATGGTTTTGCACAGGCGACGTTATTTGTGACGGCCGCTAATGAAGGCCTTGGGATTGACGCGTTGCGTGAACATTTGCTGCAACTGCCCGCCCGTGAACACGCCAGGAATCAGACGTTCCGACTGGCTATCGACCGCGCCTTTACTGTAAAAGGAGCCGGGCTGGTGGTGACCGGTACCGCGCTGAGCGGTGAAGTGAACGTCGGGGATACGCTGTGGCTGACCGGGGTGAATACGTCTGTGCGCGTGCGCGGACTTCACGCACAAAATCAGGCCAGCGAGCACGCCCATGCCGGGCAGCGTATCGCGCTGAATATCGCCGGCGATGCCGGAAAAGAACAGCTTAACCGTGGTGACTGGTTGCTTTCGGACGCCCCGCCTGAACCGTTTACGCGAGTGATTGTGGCGCTGGAAAGCCACGTTCCACTTACGCAGTGGCAGCCACTACACATTCACCATGCGGCCAGTCACGTGACCGGGCGTGTTTCGCTGCTGGAGGATAATCTGGCGGAACTGGTGTTTGATACGCCGTTGTTATTGGCAGATAACGACCGCCTGGTACTGCGCGATATCTCCGCACGTATGACGCTTGCCGGGGCGCGGGTGGTTGTGCTTAATCCTCCACGTCGCGGTAAACGTAAACCAGAATATCTGCAATGGCTGGCGTCCCTGGCGGCGGCGAAAGATGACGGTGCCGCGCTGGCTGTGCATCTGCAACGTGGCGCGGTAAATTTGCCTGACTTTGCGTGGGCACGCCAGTTGAATGGCGACGGCATGCGTTCACTCATTCACCAGCATGGTTTTATTCAGGCAGGTTATAGCCTGCTGAATGCAGTGGTCGCCGCGCGCTGGCAGCGCAAAATTCTCGACACGCTGGCGACTTACCATGAGCAGCATCGCGATGAGCCAGGCCCGGGGCGCGAACGCCTGCGCCGCATGGCGCTACCGATGGAAGATGAAGCGCTGGTACTGTTGCTGATTGAACAGATGCGCGAAAGTGGAGATATCCACAGCCATCACGGCTGGCTGCATCTGCCGGATCATAAGGCCGGATTTACTGACGAACAGCAGACTGTCTGGCTAAAAGCCGCGCCGTTATTTGGCGACGAACCCTGGTGGGTCCGCGATCTCGCCCGTGAAACCGCCACCGAAGAGCAAACGATGCGTCTGGTATTGCGACAGGCGGCACAGCAGGGGATGATTACGGCGATCGTAAAAGATCGTTACTACCGTAACGATCGCATTGTGGCTTTCGCCAGCATGATCCGCGAACTGGATCTGGAGAAAGGCTCAACCTGCGCAGCAGATTTTCGCGATCGGTTGGGCGTAGGGCGAAAACTGGCGATTCAGATTCTGGAATACTTCGACCGGATTGGCTTTACTCGTCGTCGTGGAAACGATCATCTATTACGTGATGCATTATTATTTCCGGAAAAGGAATAATACGATTTATTTAAAATAAGAATGAATTGATACAATAAATAGTTTGAAACGAAAAGAGCCCATTAATTTGTAGCCTAATGTGCTCTTTTATTTTTTCTTTAAATAAAGAACTACTGCGATCATATTTTCTCCAGAGGTTCGTTCGTATGCTGCAATTCTTTCTGAAACTATTAAGGATTGAGCATATGGCTGCTTCAACATTTTATATTCCTTCGGTGAATATAATAGGGGGTGATTCATTAAAAGATGCAATGAATACCATGGTGGAATATGGTTTTCGCCGGACGCTAATTGTCACGGACAGCGTACTGACGCAGTTAGGTATGGCGGGTGAAATTCAAAAAGCATTACAGCAACGCAATATATTTAGCGTTATTTTTGCTGGGACACACCCCAATCCGACGACAACAAACGTCGCCGATGGTCTGAAGATCCTGAAAGAAAATGACTGCGATAGCGTTATTTCTCTGGGCGGTGGTTCCCCACATGATTGTGCCAAAGGGATTGCGCTGGTGGCAGCGAATGGAGGCGATATTCGCGATTATGAAGGGGTTGATCGCTCGGCAAAACCGCAGTTGCCGATGATTGCGATTAACACTACGGCAGGAACTGCGTCCGAAATGACGCGTTTCTGCATTATTACTGACGTCGATCGTCATATCAAAATGGCGATTGTGGATAAACACGTCACGCCGTTGCTGTCGGTGAATGACTCTTCGCTGATGATCGGCATGCCGAAATCATTGACGGCGGCGACGGGTATGGACGCGTTGACCCATGCGATCGAAGCGTATGTCTCTGTGGCCGCGACGCCGATCACCGATGCCTGCGCGTTGAAAGCGATGACCATGATTTCTGACAATCTGACCATCGCCGTGGAATCGGGTGGCAATGTGCATGCGCGTGAAGCAATGGCTTATGCGCAGTTCCTGGCGGGGATGGCCTTCAATAATGCGTCGTTAGGTTATGTCCACGCGATGGCGCACCAGCTAGGCGGTTTCTATGACCTGCCGCACGGCGTGTGTAATGCCGTTCTGCTGCCGCATGTTCAGGTGTTTAACAGTCAGGTGACTGCGGCGCGTTTGCGTGACTGTGCGGCAGCAATGGGCGTGCATGTCGCGGGGATGACCGACGCCGAAGGTGCTAAAGCCTGTATCGATGCGATCCGCTCCCTGGCGCGGCAAATCAATATTCCGGCAGGCCTGCGTGACCTGGGGGTGAAAGAAGAGGATATTCCGGTGCTGGCGACCAATGCGCTGAAAGATGCCTGCGGTTTGACTAACCCAATCCAGGCGACACACGACGAGATTATGGCTATCTATCGCGCGGCGATGTAATTCGTGACCTTTGTCGTAAACCGATGAGCGGCTGGCGAGAAAATCGCCAGCCACGTCTACCCTTGTTATACCCCTGGAGCAAGGAGACGATCATGACCAATAATCCCCCCCGTATTCAACCCGGCGAGTATGGTTTTCCCCTGAAGTTAAAGGCCCGTTACGACAACTTTATCGGTGGCGACTGGGTTGCCCCGAGTGATGGCGAGTATTACCAGAACCTGACGCCCGTTACCGGGCAACTGTTATGCGAAGTGGCTTCTTCCGGTAAAAGGGATATTGACCTGGCACTCGATGCGGCTCACAAGGTGAAAGATCAGTGGGCGCATACTTCTGTTCAGGATCGGGCAGCGATTCTGTTCAAAATTGCTGACCGCATGGAGCAGAATCTCGAACTGCTGGCGACGGCGGAAACCTGGGATAACGGTAAACCGATCCGTGAAACCAGTGCGGCGGATGTTCCGCTGGCGATCGACCACTTCCGTTATTTCGCTTCCTGCATTCGTGCCCAGGAGGGCGGAATCAGTGAAGTGGATAGCGATACCGTGGCTTATCACTTCCACGAACCGCTCGGTGTGGTCGGGCAAATTATCCCGTGGAACTTCCCCTTACTGATGGCGAGCTGGAAGATGGCGCCCGCGCTGGCGGCAGGAAACTGCGTGGTGCTCAAGCCCGCGCGTCTGACGCCGCTGTCCGTTTTACTGTTGATGGAAGTGATTGGCGATCTTCTTCCCCCCGGCGTGGTGAACGTGGTGAATGGCGCTGGCGGTGAGATTGGTGAGTATCTGGCGACCTCGAAACGCATTGCCAAAGTGGCATTCACCGGCTCAACGGAAGTTGGGCAGCAAATCATGCAGTACGCCACGCAGAATATCATCCCGGTCACCCTGGAGTTGGGCGGGAAATCGCCAAACATCTTCTTCGCCGACGTGATGGATGAAGAAGATGCTTTCTTCGATAAGGCGCTGGAAGGCTTTGCGCTCTTTGCCTTTAACCAGGGCGAAGTTTGCACCTGCCCGAGTCGCGCGCTGGTGCAGGAATCCATCTATGAACGCTTCATGGAGCGCGCTATTCGTCGCGTGGAAAGCATTCGCAGCGGTAACCCGTTGGATAGCGTGACACAAATGGGGGCGCAGGTCTCTCATGGGCAGATGGAAACTATCCTGAATTATATTGATATCGGCAAGAAAGAGGGGGCGGATGTCCTGACCGGTGGGCGGCGTAAGCAGCTCGAAGGTGAGCTGAAAGACGGTTATTACCTCGAACCTACCATCCTGTTTGGTAAGAACAATATGCGGGTGTTCCAGGAGGAGATCTTTGGCCCGGTACTGGCGGTAACAACCTTCAAAACAATGGACGAGGCGCTGGAGTTAGCCAACGATACCCAGTATGGGCTTGGAGCGGGTGTCTGGAGCCGTAACGGCAATCTTGCGTATAAAATGGGACGCGGCATTCAGGCAGGACGCGTGTGGACCAACTGCTACCATGCTTATCCGGCCCATGCAGCCTTTGGCGGCTATAAGCAGTCGGGGATCGGGCGCGAAACCCACAAAATGATGCTGGAGCACTATCAACAGACGAAATGTTTGCTGGTGAGCTACTCTGATAAACCGCTGGGACTTTTTTAACTGGTGGCGTTATGCCCGATGGCGCTTTGCTTATCGGGCATAACGATTAATCCATCACCTTAACCTGCAATGGACGGAAACGGCTATAGACCCACAGTCCCAGGCAAGCAATCGATCCGATGAAAACGGTAAACAGTACCGTGATAAATATGCCGCTGAACAGCGCGGCAGGAATAGCCAGAAAACCATGCACGGGTTGATCGTTCCACTTGACCAGGTCGAAGCCAAAGAGACTCAGAACACCGCAAACAAAACTGAAAGTTATCATCGGGATACCAAGACCAATGAGTAATAACCGGTAGATAATAGCCGCTTTGATGCGCTTGAGGCTAACGGTGGATGAGGCTTCCGCGTTGTTCATTTTTGTTCCTGTTGTATTGGTGTTAAAACATAATAAACTGCGACTTGCATAAAAAACAATACACTAAAAAAAGTACAGTATATAAAAAACCATATGTCGATATATAAATATGAGAATTGCATGACATCTGGTCATTCTACTATCATTCTTAAACTCTTTTTTAATTCTATTTACTGGGGGGGGGATATGTTCCTCGATTATTTTGCCCTTGGGGTGCTTGTTTTTGTATTCCTGGTCATTTTCTATGGGATTATTATTTTGCATGATATTCCCTATTTAATGGCGAAAAAACGCAATCATCCTCATGCCGATGCCATTCATGTTGCGGGATGGGTGAGTTTGTTTACATTACATGTTATCTGGCCTTTCTTGTGGATTTGGGCAACGCTTTATCGTCCGGATCGTGGGTGGGGAATGCAAGGCCCTGAGCCTGGCGTTGTGCAACTCCAGGAGCGAATTGCCGGACTGGAAAAACAGCTGGCTGAGCTTAAATCCTCCGCTGCCGGGTATTAATTATGGATTTACTGATTATTCTGACCTATGTGGCTTTCGCATGGGCGATTTTTAAGATCTTCAACATTCCCGCCAATAAATGGACAATACCGACGGCGGTGCTGGGTGGGATATTTATTGTCAGCGGCTTAATCTTATTAATGAATTATAACCACCCCTATACGTTTAAAGCGCAAAAAGCGGTGGTATCTATTCCTGTTGTTCCCCAGGTCACCGGCGTGGTGATTGACGTGACGGACAAAAAAAATACGCTGATTAAAAAAGGTGAAGTGCTGTTCAGGCTTGATCCTACGCGCTATCAGGCCAGGGTGGATCGTTTGCTGGCGGATATCGTGACGGCGCAACATAAGCAGCGTGCGTTAGGTGCCGAACTGGATGAAATGGCCGCCAATACACAGCAGGCGAAAGCCACGCGAGACAAATTTGCGAAAGAGTATCAACGCTATGCGCAGGGGAGCCTGGCGAAAGTGAATCCGTTTTCTGAGCGCGATATTGATGTCGCACGGCAGAACTATCTGGCGCAAGAGGCCACGGTGAAATCGTCAGCGGCGGAGCAACAGCAGATTCAAAGCCAGTTAGATAGCCAGGTATTGGGAGAGCATTCACAAATCGCCAGTCTGAAAGCGCAGTTGGCCGAGGCGGAATACAACCTTGAACAGACCATTGTTCGCGCACCGAGCGATGGCTATGTGACCCAGGTACTGATTCGCCCTGGCACCTATGCGGCTGCGTTACCCCTTCGCCCGGTGATGGTGTTTATTCCCGCGCAGAAGCGGCAAATTGTTGCGCAATTCCGCCAGAATTCGCTGCTAAGACTAACGCCTGGCGATGACGCGGAAGTGGTGTTTAATGCCTTACCAGGCAAGGTATTCAGCGGTAAATTGGCGGCGATAAGCCCGGCGGTGCCTGGCGGAACGTACCAGCCTGGCGGGACATTGCAGTCGTTGAATACCGTACCGGGATCGGAAGGCGTCATCGCGACGATTGAGTTGAACGACCATGCGGATTTACGCGCGCTACCGGATGGGATCTATGCGCAGGTTGCGGTCTACTCCGACCATTTCAGCCATGTCTCTGTCATGCGTAAGGTGCTGTTACGCATGACAAGTTGGGTGCACTATCTCTATCTCGACCATTAATTGTCGTTGACGGATGCTTGCTCGGACCGCAACAGGTGCGCCTGAGCAAGTTGGTTGCGTAATTCACGTAACATTTCATCAAGCACGTATTGCACTCGCCACGGCTGGTACTCCCGCTTGCGGAAGATTGCCACCAGATCCAGCCACCATTCATTTTGCTCAGGGAAGCAAGCTACCAGCGTACCGTCCTGTAGATCGCTTTGTACGCTTTTATCAGGGGCAAAGACAATACCCAGATGATTTCGCGCCAGTTCCAGCGCCGATTGGGTATTGTCACAGACGTAGTTCCCCGTGACGCGATAATCTCGAACCTCTTTACTGCCGGTGACGTTAAACCGCCAGATATTTGCATCATCAATCATCACTGAATCAATCAGAATGCAGGAATGACGCTCAAGATCGTCAGGTTGATGAATGGGATGCTTCTCAAGATAAGTCGGGCTGGCGAAAGCAGTTACGGCATATTTGGTGATAAAGCTGGCAACCAGCGATTCGTCCTTTGGGTGGGCATAGGTAATTAATACATCACAGTCATCAGGGAAATCAACGCCTTCAAAAAAGGCTTTCCGTTCAAGATTACATGTCTTCAGCGATAAAGTGATGTCGCCGATATCTTTAATTTGCGCAATGACGTGTTTCGTTAAGTAAGCGATGATGCCTGTCGGCGCATACACCGTTACCCGTCCCCGCTTTTCGTGCTTATAATCAGCAATGAAATGGTTAAGCTGCTCGTTTCTGTCGAGCATGTCATTAATGTAGGGCAGAAGCGCCGCGCCAAAAGGCGTTAGTGTCAGTTGCCGGGTCGTCCGCTCAAAGACTTTAAGACCGACTTTTGATTCAAAATCAGCAAGATACTTGCTGACGTTGGCCTGTGCGATGCCAAGCACGGTAGCGGCATGACTGATGTTTTCACTGGCAGCTATTACCGATATGATCTTTAGCTCCCGGTGCTTGAGTTGTAATTTATTCATCGCTGCAGCCCTTATATATATAAGTTTTTATATATTACTATATAAATATGTGCCTTGCACCGAAGAATTTGTAAGCATTATTATTCCGACGATTTATGGCTTATTTAAAATGGAATGTCGGGCATGTTAATTAAACGCAATATAATGGCATTATTTGCTTTCTCCTTTATCGCCAGTGCATCTGCTTCTGAATTATCCGTCGGTGCGGGTGCAGTATATAATGAATCTCCTTATCGTGGATATAATGAAAATACCCATGCCATTCCCCTCATTAGCTATGAAGGCGAATCTTTTTATGTCCGGCAGACTACTCTGGGCTACATTTTGTCTAAAAGTGAACAAAATGAATTTAGCGTGACCGCCTCCTGGATGCCGTTGGAATTTGATCCTTCCGATAATGACGATCACGCCATGAGAAAGCTCGACAAGCGCGACAGCACGATGATGGCAGGCGCGGCATGGTATCACCATGAAAGTTGGGGCAGTGTGAAGGTCTCTGCGACCGCCGATGTTCTGGATAATAGCAATGGCTGGGTAGGGGAATTATCGTGGTTCCATAAAATTCCTGTTGGCCAGCTTTCTCTGATCCCATCCGTCGGCGTTCTTTACTACGATGAAAATTTCAACGACTACTATTATGGTGTGTCAGGCAGCGAATCCCGCCGCAGCGGGTTAAACAGCTATTCTGCGCAGGATAGCTGGGTTCCTTACGTCAGCCTGACCGCAAAGTATCCCGTCACCGACAATATCGTTTTGATGGCAAGCGCGGCTTACAGCGTGCTGCCGGATGAAATTAAAGACAGCCCGATGATCGACCGTGACGATAGTTTCACTTTCATATCAGGCGTGAGCTGGCGCTTCTAAAGACGAGAGACGAATTGCCGGCTGGCGACCATTGTCCCGACCTGGGATTGTATCAATCCACGGGTCTGCCGCCATTCGGCATATTTCTACCGCTATTCTGATAACAGAACTACACTGTAATGATGATTGTCCCGGAACGGTCTGTTATCGGGAGTCAATTTCCCTCTCCATGAAGCATTATTGATCCATTCAGCATATTAAGCTGCAGTTTGTGATAAATATGCCCGTTTAATTTGCATTGTCTACTATTCACACCGAAATAGAGTAATTCTCTGATAATTTGTTTTTGGGAATTATTTAGCATCGCCTGGATTTATCCTTCAGCTATTCAGTCTACACTTTGCCTATAGCGAGATTAAAATGATCGCTTCAGGTATCTATTGAAATTAACGCTATTTTTTTTAAACTTGCGTAAGACAATATCTACAAGGACTTACACATGTTTAGCTATCGATAGTTCAGTAAAACGTGAGTATGTAATGATGGAATACCAGTTACATGGATTTATGATAGGTCGGGAAATATTTTTTGATATCAATGAGTCGAGAATTTTCAGGCTTCCGGTAAATAAGATGGACAGTGTAATTGCATTTGGTGGCGTATTTTTTAACAGTACAATGCTACGCTTGTTTGTTTATCTTTTACTGAATGCCCGGACCCATTATGTTTCAAAAGATGAGTTACTCGTCAACGTCTGGGAAAAAAATGAATTAAGTGCTTCCACACAGCGTTTGTCAACGATGGTAAAAAATCTCAACAACAAATTATATTTACTGGGATTACCTCAGCATTCTATCGTCAGCGTAAAAGGAAGCGGATACATACTGGCACTGGATAATATTCAACCGCTCTACAGTGTGGTAGATGAGGCAGATTATCAAATATAGGTATCACTCAATCGGGTGCCAGCTTATTCCGTAGCGTGATGTCGCCTGCGGATTATTATCCCTGGACGTCAACGCCCAGGGTTTTTTTTATACATCAGGCAGCGAACGGGTCGCTAACATAAGGCGAATCCACTGAACGTTTCAGGCATCTGACAAAATTCGACCATTTCCCTTGTTTGATCAAGGCAGCCGCGCCATTTTCTCTGGCACTCTGTGTTTTTACGGCGGGTGGAGGGAGCAATGAACCGGTTTATTATGGCGGATGCGGCAAAGTGTATTGGCTGTCGTACATGCGAAGTCGCATGCGTGGTCTCGCATCAAGAGAATCAGGATTGTGCCGCGGTGTCAGCAGGACGCTTTGTCTCACGTATCCGGGTGATTAAGGAAAATACCTTCACCACTGCCGTTGCCTGCCACCAGTGTGAAGACGCGCCGTGCGCCAATGTCTGCCCGACACAGGCCATTCGTCGCGATCGTGGACATATCTTTGTTGAACAGGCGCATTGTATTGGCTGTAAAAGCTGCATGTTGGCTTGCCCGTTCGGCGCAATGAACGTCGTTGCGCAAACCTCGCGCGTACAGGCGGTAAAATGCGATCTTTGTTGGCATCGTGATACAGGACCTGCCTGCGTGGAGGCTTGCCCGACGGGAGCATTAACTTGTCTGGATGCGGCGAGCGTGCAACGTCAGCGTCTACACGCACAGCCTTTATAGCGAGTCATCCGGCCTGGTGGGGCCGGGTAACGTTACTGATTTTCCGCCCAGGCGCGTTCTACTTCTTCAGCCAGAATTTTTACCCCAGCTTCAATTTTCTCTGGATCGGGGACATAGTTCATGCGCATACACTGGTGCGTGTGCGGCCAGGGCTTATCGAGTCCCGGGAAAAAGTAATGTCCCGGCACCATCAGCACACCGCGTGCTTTCAGGCGCTGGTAGAGCAACTCGGTAGTGATGGGCAGATCCTGGAACCACAGCCAGAGAAAAATCGCCCCTTCAGGTTTGTGAATTAAGCAGCGATTTTCAGGTAAATAGCGGCGGATGATCGCAATGGTCTGCTGAACACGCTGTAAGTAGAACGGTTTGATAACCGTTTCTGACAGTCGCATCAGGTCGTTACGTTTAATCATCTCGCACATCATGGCCGGCCCGATCCCGCCAGGGGCGAGGCTGATGATGCCGTTCATATTGGCAATCGCCGTGATGATTTTTTCATTGGCGATGATGATGCCGCAGCGCGAGCCAGGCAGTCCCAGTTTAGAGAGGCTCATGCACAGCACAATGTTGGGATTCCACAGCGGGCGCGCTTCGCTAAAAATAATACTCGGGAACGGCACGCCGTAGGCATTATCAATCACCAACGGAATATTGTGCTGGTTGGCAAGCGTATCGAGTTTTATCAGCTCTTCATCTGTGATCACGTTACCCGTCGGATTGGTGGGGCGAGAGACGCAGATCATGCCGGTCTCTTCACCAATGTGCAGATGTTCGAAGTCAACGTGATACTTGAACTGACCCTCTGGCAGCAGCTCAATATTCGGTCGTGCCGAGACGAAAAGATCCTCTTCCAACCCGGAATCCGCATAGCCGATGTATTCCGGCGCGAGAGGGAACAGCACCTTTTTGGTGGTCCCATCGGCGCGACGGCCGGCAAAGAGATTAAACAAGTAGAAAAATGCGCTCTGACTGCCGTTTGTTAGCGCAATATTCTGTGGTTCGATATCCCAACCCAGATTCTCACGGAGTAGCGAAGCGAGCACGGTCAGCAGCTCGGTTTTCCCCTGCGGACCGTCATAATTGCAAAGCGCATCAGTGAGTTTGCCGTTTTCCAGCATCTCAGTCAGGAGCGTCTGGAAGTAATCCTGCATCGCCGGGATTTGCGCCGGATTTCCGCCGCCCAGCATGATTGCGCCAGGGGTGCGTAAACCGTCATTGAGGTCCTCCATCAGGCGGGTAATGCCTGAATGGCGGGTGAATTTGTCGCCAAAAAGTGAAAATGTCATAACGGATGGTCTGTCAAACGCTGAGTCGAAGGAGGTTACCTTAACGCTAGCACTGGCAGGGTGCAAATCGAGCCGACATGAGGGTTTTAGTGTTTTATGCTTATCATTTTTATGATGGTGGTGTTTTATTTTATAGCGTCTGAAAGGCTTCAGTCCCTCAGACGCTGGTTTACGTTAGCGCTGACCCGCCCAAATGACCATCACGATGTCGTCGCCATGCTGACGCACGAAACCGTACCCCTGTTTGAGCGAGAGCGTGGTTTGCTGACCCGCGCCGATGGCCGGATGTCGGGCTCTGAACTGACCGAGGCGTTGCCAGTGGGCGACATTGTCGGCTGATTTACCGCTGATATCCTGCCAGTTCATATCTGAGCGCGTGCCCTGTAGCGGATCGGAACCGGTAGGGCCGAAAGGCCGTGAGGATTCATCCCCATAGAATATCTGAACAGCACCGGGGGCTAACAGCAGCAATTCAGCCGCTTTATCACCACCTTCGCGGAACAGGCGAGTATCGTGCGAAGAGAGATAGCTCAACACATTAAAGCCCTGTAGTTTTTCCGCCATCTGTTGCCAGGTGAGATCCATACCAGACAGGCAATCGGCCGCTTTTGCGGCCTGTTCCTGATAGTCAAAGTTGATCATTGCGTCAAAACCATGACGATAGTAATCGCTCTGCATCACGCCGTGGCCCCAGGCTTCGCCGGTCATCCAGAACGGCTCATCATCGAGCGCTTTGTCCGGGTTGTTTTTTTTCCATTCCACCAGCGCTGCGCTGGCCTGCGTTTTTAACTGTTGCCAGGCCGAAAGTTCGACGTGTTTCGCCGTGTCGACGCGAAATCCATCGACACCATAATCGCGCACCCATTGGCTCAGCCAGTGGGTCAGGTAATCCCGGGGCGTGTAGCCCTCAATGGCTTTCGCGCGCGTATCGGCTTTATGTTGATAAAACACCGGCAGGCCGGAGGGGATCGTCGACCCGGTTTTCAGATCCGGCAGAAAAGCCAGCGACATCGTGAGATCGTCAAAGCCTGGGTTGTCGTAATCGCCAATGTCAGTGCGGATCCACGCTTTCCCCCACCATTTTTCCCAGGCGGCCTTATCACTAAAGTTGATGTAATCATTGAAGCTGTGCCAGCTTTGCCCGACGGTGGGTTTCCAGTCTGTCCAGCGATCGCCGAGCGTTTTTTTCAACTCATCGCCAGAAAGATAGAGCGCGCCGAATTGATATTCCTGCATATCTGCCAGCGTGGCGTAGCCGGTATGGTTCATCACCACATCAAAGAGAATGCGGATCCCGCGCTGATGTGCGCCATCAATCAATGCACGAAGATCGGCCTCGCTGCCCATGTTGGCATCAAGAGTGGTCCAGTCCTGGGTGTAATAACCGTGATAGGCATAGTGTGGGAAATCGCCTTTCGTGCCACCGCCCACCCAGCCGTGGATTTGTTCGAACGGCGCGCTTATCCATAACGCATTCACGCCCAGTTGTTGCAGATAATCCAGTTTGCGGGTCAGACCGCGTAAATCGCCACCGTGAAACGTACCGATTTCTTCCATGCCATCCTTATGGCGACCGTAACTCTGGTCATTAGAGGGATCGCCGTTCTCGAAGCGGTCGGTCAGCACAAAATAGACGGTAGCGTTGTGCCAGTCGAACGGAGCAGGTGCATCGGTTTCTGCCCGTTCCAGCAGTAACAGGCCGTTACTGGCGGGAGCGGGTTGTAAGGTTATCTGTCCGTTTTTAACCATAGCGGTCTGTCCGCTGTAAAAATCGCGTACCACGCTGCCTTCCGGGAAAGTTTGCGCGACCTCTAACGTCAGTGGCGAACCATCCCACGTTGGACACTGGCGCACCACATTTGCCGTTGGTTCGGCCTCGCGCGGCACCGTAATCATCAATGTTGGCGTGCCAGAACGGGTATCGATTTCCAACGTGTAGCTGCCGTCTTTGAACAGACGCCACTGCGGCGGGGTGCCTTCGCATGGGATCAGCGAGAGCATCTGATTGAGTTTTATCGCGTTTGCCGGCTGCCAGCACTGATGGTCAAAATTTAGTGTTAATGAGCGAGTACCCTTCATCAACTCAGCGTGGCTGGCAAACTTACCGGTTCCCTCGGCGGTGAAGGAGGGGAAGCCCTGAGACGTCCATGTTGCGGCGCTCGCGATACCTGGCAGCAGCGCGAGGGCAATAGCGGCAAGTTTCATTGTGCGGTCCTTTTTGCGGCGATTTTGACCAGTTTGCCCGAGAACCCGCTGACGAAACTCATCCTTCAACCGCATTCAACCAGGATGAGGGGGGCGGATGAGTGATTTTGGGCAAAAAATAACCTTAATTTGAGATAACCACCACAAATCTTTCGAATTAGTCCCTTGCGGAATAGTTTATGCGTGACATGGTTTCGGAATTGGCCTATTCCTAAGGGTGCTCTTGATCACTATTTTTGATATGATTTGAGATTCAACTCTCAAAATTGTGAAAAATAAAAGGTGTTGGAATGATTCAATCCGACCAGGAGACCTAATGATATTGACTCCCATACGACGATATGGGGCAATGATTCTTATGTTACTCACCATCGTATTTTCGGGTGAGGTGCTGGCAAAGACGCACACAACAACATCGAGTCAGAAGTCCCACGTAACCAAGACAAGTCATAAACAGGTAAGCAGTAAACAAGAGTATTCTCGCAATAGTGCAAAGAGCAGTTCACTTCCTGATTTGCGAAAATACCCTTCCGGAACACCAAGGAAAAAAGCGTTTCTCCGGACCGTTATGCCTTATATTACCAGTCAAAATGCTGCGATCACGGCCGATCGTAACTGGCTGATTTCAAAGCAGTACCAGAATCGCTGGTCACCGACCGAGCGTACGCGTATGAAGAACATAGCGAAGCGCTACAAGGTGAAATGGTCTGGCAACACGCGGAGCATTCCGTGGAATACGTTGCTGGAGCGCGTGGACATTATCCCTACCAGTATGGTGGCGACGATGGCGGCGGCAGAGAGCGGTTGGGGTACCTCTAAGCTTGCGCGTAGCAATAACAACCTGTTTGGCATGAAGTGTGCGAAAGGGAGTTGTAACAATGCGCCGGGTAAAGTGAAAGGTTACTCTCAGTTCGATTCCGTCAAAGAGTCGGTCAACGCCTATGTGATCAACCTGAACACGCATCCGGCTTACGCCTCTTTCCGTAAATCGCGCGCGCAGCTGCGCAAAGCGGATCAGGAAGTGACGGCGACGGCGATGATTCATAAGTTGAAGGGTTATTCAACGAAGGGACAGAGTTACAACAACTATCTGTTTGCGATGTATCAGGATAACCAGCGATTAATCGCAGCGCATATGTAATCTACCAACGCCTTCTGCAAAGAAGGCGTTTTTGTTTCTGGCTTACCGCATCACACCAACACTTCGCTGTTCAGATCGCGATACTCTTTCGGCGTCGTGTCGTACTCTTTCTTAAAGACGGAATAGAAATATTGCAGCGAAGGATAGCCGCACATCTGCGAGATCTCGTTGATCGAGAGCGTAGTGGAAATCAACAGGCTGCGCGCTTTCTCCAGCTTTTCAGCATGGATCACCGCATGAATGGTTTCTCCCACTTCTTCTTTAAACCGCTTTTCCAGATTGGAACGTGAGATTCCAACCGCATCCAGCACCTGATCCACTTTGATACCTTTGCAGGCGTGGTTACGGATATAGTGCATCGCCTGAATGACGGCGGGATCGGAGAGGGAACGGTAATCTGTCGAACGGCGCTCAACAACGCGTACCGGTGGGACCAGAATGCGCTGAAGTGGCAGTTCCTCATTTGCCAGCAGGCGATGCAACAATTTTGCCGCCTGATATCCCATTTGCCTCGCGCCCTGAGCCACCGACGACAGCGCAACCCGTGACAGATAGCGGGTCAGCTCTTCATTATCAATGCCAATGACGCACAGCTTTTCGGGTACCGGAATATGCAGATGTTCGCAGACCTGAAGCACATGGCGGGCGCGGGCGTCGGTAACCGCGATAATACCCGTCTGCGGCGGCAGGGTTTGCAGCCAGTCCGCCAGTCGGTTCTGAGCGTGTTGCCAGAGTTCAGGTGCCGTTTCCAACCCCTGATAAACCACGCCACGGTATTTCTCTTCCGCCACCAACTGGCGGAAGGCATACTCGCGCTCTGCTGCCCAACGCTTTCCGCTGGAGGCGGGCAGGCCGTAAAAAGCAAAACGGTTGACGCCTTTTTCTTTCAGGTGCAGAAAGGCGCTTTCAACGAGGGCATGGTTATCGGTGGCGATGTAATGGACCGGGGGATAATTTTCCGCCAGATGATAGGAGCCTCCGACACCGATAATGGGTACATGTACATCAACTAACAGTCGCGCGATATCATCGTCGTCGTAGTCTGCAATCACGCCGTCGCCTAACCACTCTTTGATGTTATCAATACGCGCGCGGAAATCCTCCTCAATGAAGATATCCCATTCGGATTGCGAGGCTTGTAGATATTCACCGACCCCTTCCATAACCTGACGGTCGTAGGCTTTGTTGGCATTAAATAACAGGGTAATACGGTGACGTTTATCAAACATGTTTCTGTCTCTGCTCAATCTTTCATAAACGACAATGCCGGACAGTCATGACCGGCATGAAAATAGCCCTATTTTCTGTGGTTCAGGCGCGGCGTTTTGTCGCCGAATCCATCCATACTGCCAGCAACAGAATTGCGCCCTTCACGATGTACTGCCAGAACGTTGGGACATCCATCATACTCATTCCGTTATCCAGAGAAGCCATAATAAATGCGCCCATGACCGCGCCTGCAACGCTACCGATGCCGCCAGCCAGGCTGGTTCCGCCAATGACGCAGGCAGCAATGGCATCCAGTTCGGCGATATTTCCCGCAGATGGCGACCCGGCACCGAGACGCGAACTGAGGATAAGTCCGGCAATCGCCACCATCAGACCGTTGATGGCGAATACCGCCAGTTTGGTCCGGGCGACGTTAATGCCGGAAAGACGGGCGGCTTCCAGATTGCCCCCGATGGCATAAATACGTCGACCAAATGCGGTTCGTGTGGCCATGAACATCCCGGCGAGTAGCAAAAAAACCAGCAGCAGAACGGGCGTCGGCACGCCGCGATAATCATTCAGCAGCCAGATGGCGCCTAACACAATGATGGCGGTTAACGCCTGGCGACCCACTACGCTGGTTGATGCAGGAGCATCGAGACCCAGGGATTGTCGGCGCATGCGCCCACGCCATTGCCAGCCGATAAACGCCATCAAACCGATCGCGCCAAGGGTGAAGCCCAACCCATTGGACAGGTAGCTTTGTCCAATTTGCGACATGGCAGAACTGGTCGGCGATACGGTTGTACCATTGGTGATGCCGATCAGGATACCGCGAAACGCCAGCATCCCGGCCAGAGTCACAATAAACGATGGGACTTTGCGGTAGGCGACCCACCAGCCATTCCAGGCACCGAGCAGCAGTCCCAGCACCAGCGTTACAATAATGGTGAACGGTAATGGCCAGCCCAACCAGACGTCGCAGATAGCCGCGACGCCGCCCAGCAGCCCCATCATGGAACCGACAGAGAGATCGATTTCCGCTGAGATAATGACGAACACCATGCCGACTGCCAGGATCCCCGTAATCGCGGTCTGGCGGAGCAGGTTGGAGACGTTACGTGCGCTGAGATACGCGCCGTCCGTTGTCCAGGTGAAGAACAGCATGATTACTATGATGGCCGCGATCATCACGAACACCTGTAGATTCAGCGATTTAAACCCGGGAAAAACGCCCGTCAGTGGGGCGGCGAGTTTGGCTTCAGACAGATTGTTTTTCGACATGTTGTTCGCTCCTCAAAGCGGCTTCCATCACCTGCTCTTGCGTAAGGTTATGATTGACCAGGTTGGCTTTCAGTTTTCCTTCATGCATCACCAGAATGCGGTCGCTGAGTCCCAGCACTTCGGGCAATTCCGACGAGATGACGATCACGGCAATACCTTGCTGAACGAGCTGGTTAATGAGTTTGTAGATTTCATATTTCGCGCCGATGTCGATGCCCCGGGTAGGCTCATCAAGGATAAGAATTTGCGGGTTGAGCAACAGGCAGCGCGCCAGAATGGCTTTTTGCTGGTTCCCACCACTCAGACGTCCGATCGCCAGCTCAGGAGAGGACGTTTTGACTTTCAGACGTTGCAGGGATTCGAGGATGCACTTGTGTTCGGCTGCATCGTCTAGCTGGCTCACCTTACCGGCAAACTGATCGAGCGCGGCGAGGGTAATGTTTTTCCCCACCGCCATAACCGGCACAATGCCATCGCGTTTGCGGTCTTCCGGCACCATGGCGATCCCGTGGGCAATGGCTTGCTGACAGTTGCGGATGTTTACAGACTGGCCGTCAATCACGACGTCTCCTTCCCAGCGTCCGGGCCATACGCCAAACAGACACTGGACAAGTTCCGTGCGTCCCGCGCCCACCAGACCGGCGATCCCCAGGATTTCGCCGCGCTTTAGCGAGAAAGAAACGTCATTTACGCGCCGGATATGGCGATTGACGGGATGCCAGGCCGTGAGATGATCAACGCGTAAAATCTCTTCGCCAGTGGTGTGAGGTTCGCTGGGGTAGAGTGCGGTGAGTTCACGGCCAACCATCATGGTGATGATATCGTCTTCGCTCATCCCTGCCGCATCGCGGGTACCAATATGCTTGCCATCGCGGATCACGCAGATCGTGTCGGAAATGGCTTTCACTTCATTCAGCTTATGTGAAATGTAGATGCAGGCGATGTCGTGCTGTTGCAGATCGCGGATGATCTCCAGCAGCACTGTCGTTTCCTGTTCGGTGAGTGACGCTGTCGGCTCGTCCAGAATCAGCAGGCGCACCTGTTTATTCAGCGCTTTCGCAATTTCAACCAGTTGTTGCTGACCGAGGCCCAGATCGCCCACTCGGGTATCGGGCGAAATAGACAGGCTGACCTGATTGAGCAATTTTTGGCAGCGCAAGGTCATCAGGTCGTAATCAAGAACGCCATGGCGACTTATTTCGCTACCGAGAAAAATGTTCTCCAGCACGGTTAAGTGTTTAACCAGCGCCAGCTCCTGATGGATGATGGCTATTCCTTTGCGTTCGGTATCACGAATATGGTTGACCTGTAGTGTTTCTCCCGCAAAAACAATGTCACCGTCATAACTGCCATAGGGATAAATACCGCACAGCACCTTCATCAGCGTCGATTTCCCTGAGCCATTCTCGCCGCATAATGAAACAATTTCACCGGCATTCAGTCTGAGGCTGACGTCATCAATCGCCTTGACGGCACCGAAGGATTTGGTGATGTTCTTCATTTCAAGTAGACAGGACATAGCGACTCCGCATTAGCTAATGAGAGATCCCGGCTGGTGGGAAATGCGCGCCCTCAGCGGTTGCCAGGGCGCAGCGCTTACAGTTCGCTCTGCTTATGGAATCCGTCTTTAATCACGGTCTCATTGATGTTGTTTTTGTTAACGTCAATGGGTGTCAATAAGCGGGAAGGAACCTCTTTCAGACCGTTGTTTAACGTGGCATCGGCTTTAGGTTGCTGCCCATTACCCAGTTCAACGGCGATTTCAGCGGCGGTATTTGCCAGCAGCGTAATTGGCTTATAGACGGTCATTGTCTGTGTTCCCGCGACAATGCGTTTGATGCCCGCAAGGTCGGCGTCCTGGCCTGAAATCGCAACTTTTCCTGAGAGCCCCTGCGCACTGAGCGCCTGAACTGCCCCGCCCGCCGTCGCGTCATTGGAGGCGACGACGGCATCAATGTTGTTATTGTTCGCGGTTAAGGCGTTTTCCATAATTTTCAGCGCATTTTCCGGCAGCCAGCCGTCAACCCACTGATCGCCAACCACCTTTATTTTTCCGGAATCGATATACGGTTTTAAGACTTTCATCTGTCCGGCGCGGAAGAGTTTGGCATTATTATCGACCGGCGAGCCGCCCATCAGAAAATAATTTCCCTGAGGAACGCGTTCAACTAATGCCTGGGCCTGTAATTCACCGACCTTTTCGTTATCAAATGAAATATAAAAATCAATGTCAGCGTCATTGATCATACGGTCATAAGCTAAAACTTTAATACCTTCCTGTTTCGCTTCTTTCACCACGTTACTTAATACTTGCCCGTTATAAGGAATAATAACGAGGACATCCACCCCTCGGTTGATCATATTTTCAATCTGCGACATTTGGGTTTCTTCATTCCCGTTCGCGGACTGGACAAAGACTTTAGCACCCAGTGATTCGGCCTTGCTGACGAAAATATCGCGATCTTTTTGCCAGCGCTCGAGTCGCAGGTCATCAATCGCCATGCCGATTTTAATTTCTTTGGCATGTCCTGCCACGCTGGTAAGCAAAAGGGAGGTGCAGACGGTGAGTAAGAGATTCTTCATCTTCATAATCGTGATGCCTTTTGTTAGAGGGAGCAACAATAAAAGTAACAATCACAGCATAAGACGTTGCAGAATTTAGCAATTCATACGGGGAAGACAATTACAGATTTTTATCTTGCGATTACGAAATTTGGTTTATTTCCTGAATTATGACCAGGATCTTACTTTTTTATCGTGGATACTGGATGTTGCATTTATGCCAGCAGAGTACCCATTTTTTGCAAATGGATATTTTTATTTTGCGAGGTGGCGCACACTTGTGAATTCTCTCAATAGCAGTGTGAAATAACATAATTGAGCAACGAGAATAGAGTGCCCAATATTACCGCATGACCTATCCCCGCCGTATTCCCTGATTATGGAGTTCATTATGCAGGCATATTTTGACCAACTCGATCGCGTTCGTTATGAAGGCCCCCGTTCCACTAATCCGTTAGCATTCCGCCATTACAATCCTGATGAGATCGTACTGGGCAAACGGATGGAAGATCATCTGCGTTTTGCAGCCTGCTACTGGCATACCTTCTGCTGGAACGGGGCGGACATGTTTGGTGTCGGGGCGTTTGATCGTCCATGGCAGCAACCAGGGGATGCGCTGGCGCTGGCGAAGCGTAAAGCGGACGTGGCGTTTGAGTTTTTCCACAAGCTGCACGTTCCGTTCTACTGCTTCCACGATGTCGATGTTTCGCCGGAAGGCGCGTCGCTGAAAGAGTACAAAAATAACTTTGCCCACATGGTTGATGTCCTGGCTGAGAAGCAAGAACAGAGCGGCGTGAAGCTGCTGTGGGGCACGGCAAACTGCTTCACCAATCCACGTTATGGTGCCGGTGCGGCGACGAACCCGGATCCGGAAGTCTTCAGTTGGGCGGCCACCCAGGTAGTGACGGCGATGGACGCCACGCACAAACTGGGCGGTGAAAACTACGTGCTGTGGGGCGGGCGTGAAGGATACGAAACCTTGCTGAATACCGACCTGCGTCAGGAGCGTGAGCAAATTGGCCGCTTCATGCAGATGGTGGTTGAGCACAAACACAAAACGGGATTCCAGGGCACGCTGCTGATCGAGCCGAAGCCGCAGGAACCGACCAAACATCAATATGACTACGACGCATCTACCGTTTATGGCTTCCTTAAGCAGTTCGGTCTGGAAAAAGAGATCAAACTGAATATCGAAGCTAACCATGCAACGCTGGCGGGTCATTCATTCCACCACGAAATCGCGACGGCAATTGCGCTGGGTCTGTTCGGCTCTGTGGATGCCAACCGGGGTGACGCACAGCTGGGCTGGGATACCGACCAGTTCCCGAACAGCGTAGAAGAGAATGCGCTGGTGATGTACGAAATCCTCAAAGCGGGCGGTTTCACCACTGGCGGTCTGAATTTTGACGCTAAAGTGCGCCGCCAAAGCACGGATAAGTACGATCTGTTCTATGGCCATATCGGCGCAATGGACACGATGGCGCTATCACTGAAAATTGCCGCGCGCATGATTGAGGATGGCGAACTGGATAAGCGCGTCGCGAAGCGTTATGCCGGCTGGAGTAGCGAACTGGGCCAGCAGATCCTGAAGGGACAGATGTCGCTAAGCGAACTGGCGCATTATGCTGAACAGCACAACCTGGCACCGGTACATCAGAGCGGTCATCAGGAACGGCTGGAAAACCTGGTGAATCATTACCTGTTCGATAAGTAATCGACATCGCCGGGTGACGCTGCGTTTTCCCGGTTGGTCGTTTTTTACAAGCCCGGGGAGCGTTGTGCTACCGGGCATGTTCAATTTAAGGAACCCACTTTATGTATATTGGGATCGATCTTGGCACCTCGGGCGTGAAAGCGATTTTGCTCAATGAGCAAGGCGAGGTGGTCGCGTCGCAAACGGAAAAACTCACCGTCTCCCGTCCTCATCCGCTCTGGTCGGAGCAAGATCCTGAACAGTGGTGGCAGGCGACGGACCGCGCCCTGAAGGCGCTGGGCAAACAGCATTCATTAAGCAACGTGAAAGCGCTGGGGATTGCCGGGCAGATGCACGGCGCGACGCTGCTCGACAGTCAGCAACAGGTACTGCGACCGGCTATTCTGTGGAATGACGGACGCTGTGGCGAGGAGTGCGCGTTGCTGGAGTCAATGGTGCCGCAGTCGCGGGCCATCACCGGTAATCTGATGATGCCCGGATTCACGGCACCGAAGCTGTTGTGGATACAGCGCCACGAACCCGCGGTCTTCCGTCAGGTGGCAAAAGTGCTACTCCCGAAAGACTATCTGCGTTTACGCATGACGGGTGAGTTTGCCAGTGACATGTCTGACGCAGCGGGAACGATGTGGCTGGATGTGGAAAAACGTGACTGGAGTGACGTGATGCTGAATGCCTGTGGCCTGACGCGTGCTCATATGCCCGCGCTATTCGAAGGGAGTGAGATTACCGGTAAGTTGCTGCCTGATGTGGCGATGGCGTGGGATATGCCCGCGGTTTCTGTCGTTGCGGGCGGTGGCGACAATGCCGCTGGCGCGGTGGGCGTGGGGATGATCAATGCCGATCAGGCCATGCTGTCACTGGGGACGTCTGG
Source organism: Citrobacter farmeri (assembly GCF_019048065.1). Lineage (NCBI taxonomy): Bacteria > Pseudomonadati > Pseudomonadota > Gammaproteobacteria > Enterobacterales > Enterobacteriaceae > Citrobacter > Citrobacter farmeri. The sequence goes on along the minus strand of NZ_CP077291.1, from coordinate 4,633,941 downwards.
CGTCTATTTTGCGGTCAGCGACGGTTTCCTGAGCAAGCCCGAAAGCGCGGTACATAGCTTTTGCCATGCATTACCTGAGCGCTGGCATCTGATGTCAGTAATGCTAAGTGCGGCCTCCTGTCTGGACTGGGCGGCGACGTTAACCGGTCTGGAGACGGTGCCAGCGCTGATTGATGCGGCGCAGCAGGCTGATGATACCGCAGATCCGATCTGGTTTTTGCCGTACCTTTCAGGTGAGCGCACACCGCATAATAATCCTCAGGCGAAAGGCGTGTTCTTTGGTCTGACCCATCAGCATGGGCCCGCTGAACTGGCGCGCGCGGTGCTGGAAGGTGTGGGCTATGCGCTGGCAGACGGGATGGACGTGGTACATGCCTGTGGCGTTCAGCCGCGTAGCATCACGCTGATAGGTGGGGGGGCACGCAGCGCGTACTGGCGGCAGATGCTGGCGGATATCAGCGGTTTACAACTGGATTATCGTACCGGCGGCGATGTGGGGCCAGCGCTGGGCGCCGCCCGACTGGCGCAAATTGCGATGAGCCCGGAGAGATCGTTAGAGGAACTGCTGCCACAGCTCTCGCTTGAGCAGACGCATAGGCCTGATGCACAACGTCATACCGTTTATCAACAACGTCGCGAAACCTTCCGTCGTCTTTATCAGCAATTACTTCCCCTTATGTCCTGAGACTGAATCCCTCCTGGTCACAGGAGGGATTTGTCTAATCGATAATAAAACCAAAGTCATAAATTAATCGCATGAATTAATTCTGAATTCTCCGGTTGACGCTATTTTTTATTGCTGTCTTAACAGGGTTATCCCTAATCTGAGCCGCTATTGGATAAGGAGATTCCAGTGAAAAGCTCAACGTTAATTTCATGGTTGTTGCTCATTTCAGGCACATCGACTTACGTTATCGGCTTATGGATGGCATGTCCGTCACTGAGCGGAAAGGGCTATTTTCTCAGTGTCCTGACGACCGCAATGTTTGTTACGTATGCTTATCTGCGTGAGGAAAAATGTGAGCACCTGGATGATGGCTTCGTTACCGTGTGCCAAATGGTCGCGTTGATCACGCTGGGGTTGTTTCTGGTAGGCATCCTCAATGCACCGCTATCACTGAGTGGGCGGGGACTCTATCCGGCAGCGCTCTTTATGGGGTTACTGGGTTTCGTACGCCTGGTTCGCGCATCGTGTCATTAAATCAAAGGGGGTCACTTTGCTGTGGGGTTTCCTGGCATGCTATCTGTTAAGGCGTCTTAAACGGCGCTCTCCCTCATAACGGTTTAAGTCTCTCGAAAACGCCCGGTCTAAAAGGCCGGGCATTTCAACATCAACTGACCAGCCTGCGCGTATCGACGCGTTGTAACAGTATTGAAAGCAATAAACTGCCCGCGAGGGTGACGCTAAAGATCCACAGCATATCCAGCGGCGGCCAGCGCTTGATTTCCAGTCCGCCAGTACGCAATGCATGAATAATAAGCGCATGAAAACCATAAATGCCGAGCGAATGGCGGGAGATCAATCCCAGGCCTGGGACAGTTTGTGTGTTTAGCGTGTTTTTGACCAGCGTCAGCAATGCGACGGCGCAGATGAAAACCATCGGGCCGCAATAGAGATACCAGGTATCGGCAAAATTACCGCGCCACTGCAATTCATGCAGTGTTCCACGAGAGATGATCCACACCGCAACCACGAAAAGCCCTGCGCTTAGCCAGGTAAGCACGCGTCTTTGTGTCTCCATCATGCCGATAGCGCGTCCCAGCATCCCGTACAAAATGTAGTAAAAGGTATCGCCGTTGATATACAAATTGATGGGGAGCCATTCGAATCCGCCCACTTTTTGCGACACGGTATTTGGGTTGGCGAGAATGCCAATGACTACCATCAGTACCAGCAGCATTTTGCCGCTGATATTTTTTACCTGAATCAGTGGTGAGACCAGATAGATCACGGCGATCGCGAAGAAAAACCACAGGTGATAGAACACCGGTTTTTGCAGCAAATTTTTTAAAGAAAGTTCGGCGTTAATCGAGGTGAACAGCGAGATGTAGAGCAGGGCGACGGCGCTGTAGAACAGCAGGCACAACGCGATGCGTAAAAAATGGCGCGATTGCGCGCTGCGCTCGCCAAAAAAGAGATAGCCCGAAATCATAAAAAACAGCGGTACGCTGACGCGTGATGCCGAATTCAGTATGTTGGCAAGATCCCAGCTAACGGGACTGACACTCTGGGCATTGGTGATGTACCAGGTTGTGGTGTGGATCATAACCACCATCAGACAGGCGATCCCTCGCAGGTTATCAATCCAGAAAATTTTGGGCTGCATCAGTTCCTCTGTTTTCGTTTCAAAAATGCTCTGACTCACATTTCGTCAGCCTGTCTCGCTGGATTAATCTGAGTTTTTACACTAAAGCTTGTGATGGTCCGATGAGATTCGCAAAATGCGTCTGCCACACCGAACGTAATAATAATAAGACTGATCAGTAAATTAGGCGGTAATAAAATGATGATGAAATCTTTCTTTCCGGCAATGGTGATTCTTCTGCTGGCAGGATGTACCCCCTCCCAACAACCGCCGATACAAAAGGCGCAGAAAATGAAAGTCAGTCCCACGCGCACGCTGGATATGGAAGCGTTGTGCAAAGATCAGGCTGCGCGACGCTATAACACCGGTACGCAGAAAATTGATGTCACAGGCTTTGAACAATTTCAGGGGAGTTATGAGATGCGCGGTGCTACCTTCCGTAAAGAGAGTTTTGTCTGCTCTTTTGACGCGGATGGGCAGTTTTTACATCTTTCCATGCGTTAAGCCCTGCCTTTTTCCCGTTTCGTACTGTATATCTTGCAGTCAGCGGGTATACTGAACCCTTCCTTTTAAAACCACACGTATCCAGCACGAAATACTATGCAAAAGTTTGATACCAAGACCTTCCAGGGCCTGATCCTGACATTACAGGATTACTGGGCTCGTCAGGGCTGCACCATTGTTCAACCTTTGGACATGGAAGTGGGCGCCGGTACCTCGCATCCGATGACCAGCCTGCGTGCGTTGGGGCCAGAACCGATGGCAACCGCGTATGTGCAACCTTCTCGTCGTCCCACTGATGGACGCTACGGCGAAAACCCGAACCGTTTACAGCACTACTATCAGTTCCAGGTGGTGATTAAGCCCTCTCCGGACAACATCCAGGAGCTTTATCTCGGGTCGCTGAAAGAGCTGGGCATGGACCCTACCATTCACGACATTCGGTTCGTGGAAGATAACTGGGAAAACCCAACGCTGGGTGCCTGGGGTCTGGGCTGGGAAGTGTGGCTGAACGGAATGGAAGTGACGCAGTTCACTTACTTCCAACAGGTCGGCGGACTGGAATGTAAGCCGATCACCGGTGAAATCACCTATGGTCTGGAGCGTCTGGCGATGTACATTCAGGGCGTAGACAGCGTTTACGACCTGGTCTGGAGCGACGGTCCGTTGGGTAAAACCACGTATGGCGACGTGTTCCATCAGAACGAAGTGGAGCAATCCACCTACAACTTCGAATACGCGGATGTGGACTTCCTGTTCACCTGCTTTGAGCAGTACGAGAAAGAAGCGCAGCAACTGCTGGCGCTGGAAACGCCACTGCCGCTGCCTGCCTACGAGCGTATTCTGAAGGCCGCCCATAGCTTCAACCTGCTGGATGCGCGTAAAGCCATCTCCGTGACTGAACGCCAGCGCTACATTCTGCGTATTCGTACCCTGACCAAAGCAGTGGCAGAAGCTTACTATGCTTCCCGTGAAGCTCTCGGCTTCCCGATGTGCAATAAAGACAAATAAGAGGCGGCCATGTCTGAGAAAACTTTCCTGGTGGAAATCGGCACAGAAGAGCTGCCACCAAAAGCTCTGCGCAGCCTGGCAGAGTCCTTTGCTGCGAACGTGACTGCGGAGCTGGACAATGCCGGCATCGCGCACGGTCAAGTCGAATGGTTTGCGGCACCTCGTCGTCTGGCGCTGAAAATCGCTAACCTGGCAGAATCTCAGCCCGATCGCGAAGTTGAAAAACGCGGTCCGGCGATTGCCCAGGCATTTGATGCCGAAGGCAAACCGAGCAAAGCGGCAGAAGGCTGGGCTCGGGGCTGCGGCATTACCGTTGATCAGGCCGAACGCCTGACGACCGATAAAGGCGAATGGCTGCTGTATCGTGCGCACGTGAAAGGCGAAAGCGCCGAAGCACTGCTGCCGAACATGGTAGCCACGTCGCTGGCGAAACTGCCGATCCCGAAACTGATGCGCTGGGGAGCAAGCGACGTGCACTTCGTGCGTCCGGTGCACACCGTCACCCTGCTGCTGGGTGACAAAGTCATTCCGGCAACCATTTTGGGTATCCAGTCCGATCGCGTCATTCGCGGTCATCGCTTTATGGGCGAGCCGGAATTTACCATCGACAATGCCGATCAGTATCCGCAGATCCTGTTGGAGCGCGGTAAGGTCATTGCCGACTATGAACAGCGTAAAGCCAAAATCAAAGCGGATGCGGAAGACGCAGCCCGTACCATTGGCGGGAATGCCGATCTGAGCGAAAGTCTGCTGGAAGAAGTGACCTCGCTGGTGGAATGGCCAGTCGTACTGACGGCGAAATTCGAAGAAAAATTCCTCGCGGTGCCCTCTGAAGCGCTGGTGTACACCATGAAAGGTGACCAGAAGTACTTCCCGGTCTACGCCAACGACGGCAAACTGCTGCCGAACTTCATCTTCGTGGCGAACATCGAATCGAAAGATCCACAGCAAATCATCTCCGGTAACGAGAAAGTGGTGCGTCCGCGTCTGGCGGATGCTGAGTTCTTCTTCAATACCGACCGTAAAAAACGTCTGGAAGATCATCTTCCGCGTCTGCAAACCGTGCTGTTCCAACAGCAACTGGGTACGTTGCGCGACAAGACCGATCGTATTCAGGCGCTGGCGGGCTGGATTGCCGGTCAGATTGGCGCAGACGTTAATCATGCTACCCGCGCGGGCCTGCTGTCGAAATGTGACCTGATGACTAACATGGTCTTCGAGTTCACCGACACCCAGGGCGTGATGGGCATGCACTACGCCCGTCACGATGGCGAAGCGGAAGATGTCGCTGTTGCCCTGAACGAACAGTATCAGCCGCGCTTTGCCGGTGATGACCTGCCGTCTAACCCGATTGCCTGCGCACTGGCGATTGCGGACAAGATGGATACCCTGGCGGGTATCTTCGGTATCGGTCAGCACCCGAAAGGGGACAAAGATCCGTTCGCGCTGCGTCGTGCAGCGCTGGGCGTGCTGCGCATTATCGTTGAGAAGAACCTGAACCTTGACCTGCAGACGCTGACCGAAGAAGCGGTTCGTCTGTACGGTGACAAGCTGACCAACGCTAACGTCGTTGATGATGTCATCGACTTTATGCTCGGCCGTTTCCGCGCCTGGTATCAGGATGAAGGCTACACTGTGGATACTATCCAGGCGGTGCTGGCACGTCGTCCGACTCGTCCGGCAGATTTCGATGCGCGGATGAAGGCGGTTTCTCACTTCCGGACTCTGGATGCGGCCTCTGCGCTGGCGGCAGCCAATAAGCGTGTCTCCAACATTCTGGCGAAGTCCGATGAGACGCTGAATGAGCGTGTTAACGCCGCAACGTTGAAAGAGCCGGAAGAGATCGCGCTGGCGATGCAGGTTGTCGTGCTGCGTGACAAACTTGAACCGTACTTTAACGAAGGGCGTTACCAGGATGCGCTGGTAGAACTGGCTGAACTGCGTGAGCCGGTCGATCTCTTCTTCGAAAAAGTGATGGTGAACGTCGAGGATAAAGACCTGCGCGTTAACCGTCTCTCGATGCTTGAAAAACTGCGTGAGCTGTTCCTGCGTGTGGCAGATATTTCGCTGCTGCAATAAGCGTGGTGCCAGAAATAAAAACCTGCCTTCGGGCAGGTTTTTTTATGGGTTCAGTTTGGGCAGGGCTGTCTGTGCGCTTACTGCAACTGCAGTTCCGTCAGACAGGTCTGACTGTCATCCTTCGTGGCAATCGCGTGTGACGCCGTTTTGCCGTTGTAGCTCACTTCTATTGTCCCTTCGATGTTACGCGGCAACCAGACGCCGATAAACCCGTTCTGATAGCTTTTGATGGGCTTCTGAATCAGCACATCGCCTTTCTTATCTGTCACTTTAACGTTGAACGTGGTATCCGGCATTTCACCCTGACAGCCGGAAAGGCTGTGGTTAAAGCATGGGTGCGTCTGTTGTTGGTAAGGCGCAAAGGAGAGATAGAACTTTTCGCCCAGCGGCAGGGTATACATCTGCCCGTCAGAGGCGAGTTTTAACTCGGTGCTGGTGATGGAAGCCGAATACGGTAGCGGACGGGACTGCGGCGTTTGATCGATGGTATCCACGATCTGTTCGACTGACTTACCGGCAAGACCATGTTCGGCAAGGAATGCGGCTTCTGGTGATGCAGCAAACGCGGTGCCGCTGGCGAGTAAACCTAACGTAAGGAACAAAGGGAGTCTGGACATAGCGGTCAATTCCATGTGTAAAACAGGGTTTTTACTATAAAGCTTACCCTTAGGGAAAGGTCAAAGCCTGGACAGGTAAAGTAATGCAAAGAAGGGGAATGGGATGGCGAAAAGTGGGAGAGAGATAAAAAAAATCCCCGCCGTCTGGCAGGGATCTTGAATTCTGAGCTTGTGTAAGCTTACAGGCTGGTTACGTTGCCAGCTGCCGGGCCTTTAGCGCCGCTTTCGATGGTGAAGGAAACTTTCTGACCTTCGTCCAGGGATTTGTAGCCTTCGTTCTGGATAGCAGAGAAGTGTACGAACACGTCTTTAGAGCCATCGTCAGGAGTGATGAAGCCGAAGCCTTTGTCAGCGTTGAACCATTTTACGATACCAGTCATTTTACCGGACATAGTGTATTACCTTTTAAAAAATAAGTGTGCCTTTCGGCGATATGGCGTGCTCTACAGATTTTTTAAGCGTTAAGGAAATGCGCACTACGAGGGGTATCAACGATAACTCTTGAAGGGGACTGCCTTACTAAACTGCTTTAATGGTCTGTACGTCAAACCGTGGGACGCATTAACTCATGTAACGCCAGGTGATGCAACTGTTATTTTTCTCCTTGTGGGTTAACTGGTCAGAAAACGGCCCTGTATCAGGACCGTTCATCAACCCTTGTCGACTACTCCATCAACTGCTTACTCAATGCCGGGTTAGCCTGTATCAGGCGCATCAGCTTCAATTCTGTACTGGAGGGCTTAACGCGTTTTGATTCCCACTCCTGTACCAGTGCTACCGTAACGCCTAACGCTCTGGCGAAATCATCTGTCTTAAGTCCACTCCCCCGTCGTAGCTGTTCGAATTCGCTAAAGGGGCTTGGCTTATGTGTCAGGGTGATTTTTGATGATTCTTCTTTAAAAACAATTTGTTCCAGGCTGCTCAGCAGCTCAAACATCGGATCTTTAGATTCCATTGAGAACTCCTCTAAATCACACAGCGGGATCGTGAATTTCATCGAAGCCAGTTAAGAATAGTCGCAAAAGAGAAAGTATGGAGGGCGTCACATTATCAGGGGGGTAAAAGACTCGTTTCAGCGAAGAGGAGAGGGTGTATTTGTAGCATGCTAACGATCTGATAACGGGCACTATATTTCTCGTCGTAATGAGAATTGTAAAGATTACGAAAATCTGACTATTTCCTGGCAGGCCGTTACCTGCCAGGAAGAGGGCATCAGGCTTTTTGCGCGGCGTGAGCCGGCGATTCAGCAAGTGTTGATGCGGTAGAGAGTAGGCGTTTACCTGCCCAGTATTTCACCATTAAGGCAAATGCAGAAACCAGTGCCGGAATTGCAAGGAACGTAAAGATGGTTTCGAACGCGAGCTGTGCCTGCATCAGGAAAGCGCCGCTAAATGCGCCGAGGATGCCGCCAAAACGGCCCAGACCTAACATCCACGCCACACCGGTCGCACGGCCCTGTGTGGGGTAAAAACCTGCCGCCAGCGCGGGCATAGACGATTGTGCGCCGTTCATGATCGTCCCGGCGATAAAGACCATCACCCCCATGAGCACCAGGCTGCTGGTGGAGAACCCGACCAGACAGACGAACACTCCGGTTAGCAACCAGCCGACCGCTACCACTTTGTTCGGGTTAAATTTGTCCATCAGCGCCCCCAGCACCAGAACGCCAATCCCACCGCCCAGCGGGAACAGGGCTGTGATGATGGACGCCTGACTCAGCGTGGCCCCCGTTTCACGGATCAGTAGCGGCAGCCAACTGGTCAGCAGATAGAAGATCAGTAACCCCATAAAGTAGGTCAGACACAGCATCACCGTGCCCAGTGCGTAACGTGGAGAGAAGATGACGCCCAGCGCTGATTTCTCTTTAATCTGGCCGGTTTCACGCAGGACAAAGTGAGTTGCTTCCGGTAGCGGGGCGATACGGCGCAGAATGGTGCCGATCTGCTGTTGTGATTTGTTTTTTACGACCAGATAGCGGGCGGATTCTGGCAGCAGGAAGATCAGTACCACCGCCAGTGCCAGCGGCATCACGCCGCCGAGGATCAGCACGCTTTGCCAGCCGTAATGCGGGATCAGCCAGGCAGAGATAAACCCGCCCATCGACGAACCAATCGGGAACCCAACGAACATCAGATTCACCAGCAGCGCGCGGCGGCGTTCTGGCGCATATTCACTCATCAGGGTCGCGGCATTGGGCATTGCTGCCCCCAGGCCCAGACCGGTTAAAAAGCGCAGTGCCGTCAGTTGGTTTAGTGTGCCGGCAAAGGCGGTAAGCAGGCTGAAGCCGCCGAACACCAGAATCGACATAATCAGGACTTTTTTACGGCCAATACGGTCAGCCAGTGGACCTGCAGTCAGCGCCCCCACGGCGAGACCGACCAGCGCAGCGCTCATGACCGGGCCGAGTGCGGATTTTTCAACGCCCCACTCCTGAACGAGATCGGAGGCGATGAAGCCGATAATCGCGGTATCGAACCCGTCCATCGCGACGGTCACAAAACACAGCACGAGAATCATCCACTGGTATTTTGAAAAGGGATGCTCGTTAATAAACGCTTGAATATCAGTCGTTCTGTTTGTCATGTAGTCATTCCTGCGAAAGCAAAGCGGGGGACAGAGGGCGTTTTTATTTTCTCCACCGCAAGCGTTTGGATTAATTGTGCGATTATCGAACGTTTATTCGTTAATCGTTCATTTAATCAAAACATTGAAGTCCTTATTCGGCAATCATCCCGCCGTGGTAAACGTGCGATAATCGTACGAATTACCCTTATACGGGCTACGTGAACGATGAAACTCTATTAAAATCATAGAACTACTTCATGGCGATGCGCGCATGACAGAGGCGGTAAATGTGATGCAATTAACAATAAAGCAACAAATCAACGATCGCCATTTCGCCCTGCGAATTTCCGCCACAAGATTACGCGTAAGGGGTATCCTGCGAGCCTGACCTGGACTATCCTTGTAAGCCGTAAGGCACGCGTGTTGCGTTGTGCGCATTTTTGGGTGAAAGGAGTATTAAAATGGCGACAGGTAAGTCCTGCTCTCGCTGGTTTGCGCCTCTTGCGGCGTTATTAATGGTAGTTAGCCTGAGTGGGTGTTTTGATAAAGAAGGCGATCAGCGTAAAGCGTTTGTCGATTTTCTACAGAATACGGTGATGCGTAGTGGCGAACGTCTACCCACCCTGACTGCCGATCAGAAAAAACAGTTCGGCCCGTTTGTTTCTGATTACGCGATTCTGTATGGCTACTCGCAGCAGGTGAACCAGGCGATGGATTCTGCTTTGCGTCCGGTCGTTGATAGCGTTAACGCCATCCGTGTGCCACAAGATTATGTGACGCAACGTGGGCCGCTGCGCGACCTGAACGGTTCTCTCGGCGTACTGGGGCAGCAGCTGCAAAATGCGAAACTGCAGGCGGATGCGGCACATGGCGCGCTGAAGCAGGCCGATGACCTGAAGCTGGTATTTGACCAGGTCTATAAGAAAGTGGTGACGACGCCAGCAGACGCGTTACAGCCGCTGATCCCGGCCGCGCAGATCTTCACTCAGCAACTTGTCCAGGTGGGTGACTTTGTCGCGCAGCAGGATACGCAGGTGAGCTTTGTGGCGAATGGTATTCAGTTCCCGACGTCACAACAGGCAAGTCAGTACAACACATTGATTGGGCCGTTGGCCTCGCAGCATCAGGCATTTAATCAGGCCTGGACTGCGGCGGTAAACGCCATCCAGTGATGAAATTGCCGGGCAGGCGATAGCGCCTCCCGGCCATTTTGTTATCCCGCAATTTGCGGATTCACGCAGTTCTTCTCAACCTTTCCTTGTAACGCATCAATCAGATTATCTACCGCGCAGGCCGCCATGTTATAGCGCGTCTCATGCGTAGCCGAGCCGATGTGCGGCACCGCCACGACGTTGTTCAGCGACAGCAGCGGTGAGTCAACCGGCAGCGGCTCCTGCTCGAACACATCCAGACCAGCAGCGTGGATCTCGCCCGTTTGCAGTGCGGCAATCAGCGCCTTTTCATCAACGACCGGACCGCGCCCGGCGTTGATGAAGATGGCAGAGGACTTCATTTTGGCGAACTGTTCTGCGCCAAACAGATGATGCGTCTCGTCGGTTAGCGGCAGGATCAGACAGACAAAGTCCGATTCCTGCAACAGCGTATCAAGGTCACAATAGCGAGCGTTGAAGCGTTCTTCTGCCTCCTGATGGTGGCGGCGGGCGTTGTAGAGAATCGGCATGTTGAAGCCGAAGTGGGCGCGTTGCGCCAGGGCAAGGCCGATGCGTCCCATACCGACTATACCCAACGTTTTGTGGTGCACATCGATACCAAACCAGTCAGGGCCAATGCTGGAGTTCCATTCGCCGACCTTCACGCGCTCGGCCACCTCCACGACACGGCGAGCGGTCGACAGCACCAGCGCCATGATCGTATCGGCGACGGTCTCCGTCAGCACGGTGGGCGTATGCATCAGCAGTACCTTGCGTGCGTTCAGCGCATCCACATCGAAATTGTCATACCCTACGGAGATCGTTGAGGTTGCGCGGAGCCTCGGCATTTTCTCCAGCAGCGCGGTATCGACGGTTTGGCTGGAGCCCAGCAGACCTTCGGCACTGGCAAAGGCTTGCGCGTGTTGTTCAACCGTCTGCGGACTCAGATTCGGTACCTGCGTGACGGTGAAATGTTCTTCCAGGCGATGCAGTAAATCGTCAGGTAACGCTTTGTAGAGAATAATGGACGGCTTCATACGACTCTCCATAAGGTAAAGTTTACGCGTGGCGTGCGCCAACGGGTACTTGCTGATTATTCGCGGGTTTGACGACCAAAGTTAGCCATACTGAGGCGAAAAGCGCCACCCCCATAAAAATGTACGAGGCGGATGGACTGCCGGTCGCGCCGTTGAGGTAACCCACAAACCAGGAACCGAGGAACGAGCCGAGCGCGCCCATACTGTTGATTAGCGCCATCGCCCCGCCAGCAACGTTGCGTGGCAACATTTCCGGAATGATGGCGAAAAACGGGCCATACGGGGCGTACATCGCCGCACCGGCAATCACCAGCAGGGTATAAGAAGCCCAGAAGTTATTCGTCCCGACCGCCCAGGAACCGATGAAAGCGAACGCAGCAATCAGCAGCAGAGGCCAGACGAACAGCTTACGGTTCTGCAGTTTATCCGAGGCCCAGGAGGCGACAATCATCGCCACGGTAGCCGCCAGATACGGTACAGAAGAGAGCCAGCCCACTTCGACCATTCCCAGATTCGCGCCGCCTTCACGGATGATCGACGGAAGCCACAATACGAAGCCGTAGACGCCAATACTCCAGGTGAAATATTGCAGACACAGCAGGATCACGTTACGAGAGCGGAAGGCTTCGCTGTAGTTGCGTACTGCTTTGATGCCCTGTTGTTCTTGTTCGAGTTGCGTTTGCAGCGCCGTTTTTTCTGACTCGCTAAGCCAGCCAACCTGCGCCGGTTTGTCCCTCACCAGCACCCACCAGCAGAAGGCCCACAGGATGGCAGGAACCCCTTCGATGATGAACATTTCACGCCAGCCGAGCGCCTGGATCAGGTAACCGGACACGACCGACATCCACAGGACCGTCACCGGGTTACCGAGGATCAGGAAGGTATTCGCTCGCGAGCGCTCCGATTTGGTAAACCAGTTGCTGATGTAAATCAGCATCGCGGGCATGACGGCGGCTTCTACCACCCCGAGAATAAAGCGAATGGCGGCGAGTGCCGGGATATTGCTGACCATCCCGGTCAGCGATGCGCAGCCACCCCATAAAATCAGGCAGACAAAGATCAGTTTGCGCACGCTCCGGCGTTCGGCGTACACCGCGCCGGGGATCTGAAAGAAGAAATAGCCGAGAAAGAACAGGGCGCCGAGCAGGGATGAGATCCCTTTGGTGATGCCGAGATCTTCGTTAATGCCCGCAGCGGAGGCGAAGCTGAAGTTTGCGCGGTCAAGATACGCCAGGCTATACGTGATAAACACGATAGGCATGATGTACAACCAGCGTTTTGCTGCATTTGTTGAGTTTGCCATAATCAACCTCTGTGGTTTCTGCCGCCGCTGTCTGTAGGGTACAGGGGGGCTGTTATCATTACGTAAGGTTATTCGCCTAACGTTTCACGTGTGGGTAAGCCTTCACTGTCGCCTTGTACCTGAATGGCCAGTGCGCCAATTTTGTTGCCGCGTGTAACGGCCTGATGTAGCGTACGGCCTTCCAGCAGGGCGCTGATGACACCGACCGCGAAGCCATCGCCAGCACCGACCGTATCGACCACGTTGTCCACTTTGACCGGGGCGACACTGCCTTTTTCGCCGTCGGCGGTTTTATACCAGGCACCGTCCGCGCCCGTTTTCAGCACCACAGCTTTCACGCCGTGGCGGAGATAGAAATCCGCAATCCCTTCCGGCGTCTGTTGTCCGGTTAAAATCATCCCTTCTCTCAGGCCCGGTAACACCCAGTCGGCCTGGAAGGCGAGGCGGTTCAGTTTTTCAACCATCTCGGCTTCACTTTTCCACAGCACCGGGCGCAGGTTGGGGTCAAAAGAGAGCGTTTTACCCTGTGCTTTCATGGTGCGCGCCGTGTGCGCCAGTAGTTCGTACGAGCTGGCGGAAAGTGCCGCTGCGACACCGCTCAGATGCAGATGGCGGGCAGCAGAGAAGTACGCTTCGTTGTAATCCGCCACGGAAAGATGACTGGCTGCGGAACCTTTGCGGAAGTATTCCACAATGGGATCGGTTCCATTTTCAACTTTAGATTTCAGTTGAAAGCCTGTAGCGTAACGCTCATCCAGCGTAACGCCTTGCGCATCAATACCTTCTTTTTTCAATGAATTGAGAACAAAGCGGCCAAAGCTGTCGTTGCCTACTCGGCTCACCCAGCCCACCTTTAAACCCAGTCGCGCCAGGCCTGTGGCAACGTTCAGTTCGGCACCGGCGACGCGCTTGATAAACTGCTCGACCTCGGCCAGATCGCCGGTCTGCGTCGCCACAAACATCGCCATCGCTTCGCCGATCGTGATGACATCCAGTGAGTGCTTCATGCATTACTCCTTACGTAACAAATCGACGTAGTGGCGGGTGACCGCAGTCAAATCGGCCCCTTCCAGCGGGAATTCAATGCCGCGTGGAACGTCGGTGGGCAATTGGTTGAGCAGATCAAGCCAGCGCGGTTCGGCGTCGTCAGGGGGAATTGCGCGATAGCTGTCATGGTGTGCAGTGGCGGCTTTAACGTGAATATAACCGACAGACGCGGCCAGTTGACGAGCGGCCTCTTCCGGCGAATCGCCCACCCACAGCCAGTTGCCCATATCAAACGTCAGTTGCACCGGCAGCGCATGCTGCTGACAGGCGGCGTTAAAACGTTGCATCGGAGCCAGTCGTCCGCAGGCGGTCTGGTCGTTTTCTACCACCAGCGCCATACCGCTGCTTTCCAGCCAGTCGCGCAGGGTGTCAAACTGATCTGCGTGGACGAAATGGCCCAGCGAGACTTTTAGCCACAGCGCCCGCAGCGTTTGCGCTTCCTGAAGCAGCGACGGCAGTTGTGGGTTAAGGCGGCCATCTTCCATGAACAGCGGTTGTGGCGCGGAATAACAGGCCAGCAGATCGAAGCATTCGATGGCTGAAGCCAGTGTAGTCAGGGCGCTGAGTTCAGCGTCAGTAAACATTTCGCGGCGGATCTCGACGCCGTCTGCACCTGCACCGGCAATGACCGGCAGCATCGCGGCTTGTCCGCCGGCAGCGCGGACGGTGTCGTAGCCGTAGGCGGCGGTGACCACCATAATTTTTCTCTGCATGGGAACTCCAGAACTAACGCTATTGTGATTACGCTAGATGGAACCGGTTCCAAAGAAAAGCACGATGTGTCGAAATTATGATCACCATCACGAAGGAAAATTAGCGGGCGGTGGAACCACGAACGATCAGTTCACCGGAAAAAACCTGCTCATGAATGGCATCGCTACCGCCTTCAATCCGGCGTACCACCTGTTCGACGGCGGCATAACCAATCTGCCACGTGGGCTGTTTCAGGGTCGTAATCCCGACACCTGCCAGTTCGGCCCATTCCAGCTCATCAAAGCCCAGCAGACCGATATCGCTGCCCCAGTTGAGGCCAATGCGTTTCAGAGAACGGGCGACCTGAAGGGTGAGCGCACCGTTAGCGGAGATCACCGCCTTACGCATCCCGCGATGCTGCTGGTGGAACTGACGTAAGGTGTTATCGAGTTGCGTATTCTCGCTAAGCGGGACTTCGGCGTTTTCGGCGACAACGCCCGGATAGCGTGCCAGCGTTGCCCGAAAAGCGCTCAGTCGCTCACGGCGAGTATTGACCATGCCCAGCGGTTCGCTGAGAAACAGCAGAGCCTCAAAGCCTTGTTCAATCAGGTGCTCGGTGGCGGTAGTGGCGGCCTGGGTGTTGTCCAGTCCGACGACATCACAGGCGAAGTCTGGGATTTTGCGATCGATCAGTACCATCGGCAACGCCGACTGTTGCAGGCGATTCAGCCCCTCTTCGCGCATCCCCACGGCATTGACCACGATACCTTCTACCTGATAACTGCGCAGTAGATCGAGATAGTGCAGTTCCTGATTCACCTCGTTATTGGTATTACAGACCAGGGGCGTAAAACCTTTCTCGCGACACGCGGCCTCGATACCGCTTAAGACGTGGACGGAATAGGGATTAGTGATATCGGCAATGATCAGGCCTATCAGGCGGGTACGACCTCGTTTCAGGCCGCGAGCCATCAGACTGGGGCGATAGTCGAGATCGGCAATGGCTTTTTCAATACGCGCCAACAGAGCATCGGAGAGCAGGTGTTTTTCGCCGTTGAGATAACGTGAAATGCTGGTTTTACCGGTTTTTGCCGCTTTCGCGACATCGCTGATGGTGGGGCGTGTTGATTTTGCCATGGGAAGTTCTCTCGCCTGAAAGTGAGAACACCTTAACGCGAAAATTGACGATGGCAAGTTGATTCATGCCGGGGGTAACGTCACCACCCGGCATAACCGTTACTGAATTGGACTTAAGGTAATTTCGACACGACGGTTCTGGGCTTTACCTTCCGCCGTACTGTTGCTGGCAATCGGATTTGCCGGCCCCATGCCGCTGGTGCGAATGCGGCTGGCGGCAACGCCCTGAGCGATCAGCGTGCTGGCCACGCTGTCTGCACGCTGTTGCGACAGACGCATATTCAGATCCTGGCCGCCGGTGCTATCGGTATAGCCGATCACATTGACGGCGGTTTTTTCGTATTCCTTCAGCACCATCGCCACACCGGTCAGCGTATTCGCGCCCGCCGGTTTCAGGGTAGCGCTGCTGCTGTCGAAGGTGACGTTATTCGGCATGTTCAGGATGATATTATCGCCACTGCGCGTCACGCTTACGCCGGTTCCCTGCATTTTGTCGCGCAGTTTTGCTTCCTGCACGTCCATGTAATAACCGACGCCGCCGCCGAGCGCCGCGCCCGCCGCTGCGCCAATTAGCGCGCCTTTGCCGCGATCTTTCTTCGAGGAGGAGAGGGCGCCGATACCCGCGCCGACCAACGAACCAATGCCCGCGCCGATGCCGGATTTACCCGCTTCGCGTTCACCGGTGTAAGGGTTGGTTGTGCAGCCAGAAACCGCCAGGGCACCGCTCACCATCGCGGCAATGACTAAAACACGTTTCTTCATCTTAATTCCTTAATGACATTCTTATTTTTTACCACAGCGACCGTGGCGGTTGATTATGACGTGTGAAGATGAAGAAAATTCCTGGGATCTCTCTGAAATTTGTAAGTAACATTGAACGCCGTAATACATCAGCCCATCTGCAGGAGTGCCTGACTTGACGACGCACAATCCGGTGTTAACCGCCGCCCACTGGGGACCCATTCTTGTCGAAACGGACGGAGAAAAGGTGCTCTCCTCCCGGGGCGCGCTGCCCACTTCGCATCCGAATTCGTTGCAAAGTGCGGTCCGCGATCAGGTGCACAGTAAAACCCGGGTGCGTTATCCGATGGTGCGCAAAGGGTTTCTTGCCTCGCCTGCACAGCCGCAGGGCGTGCGCGGACAGGATGAGTTTGTGCGCGTGAGTTGGGACGATGCGCTGGCGCTGATTCATACACAGCATCAGCGCATCCGCGACCGCTGGGGTCCCTCTGCTATTTTTGCCGGTTCTTACGGCTGGCGTTCCAATGGCGTCCTGCACAAATCGGCGACGCTGTTACAACGCTACATGGCGCTGGCGGGCGGGTATACCGGACATCTGGGCGACTATTCTACTGGCGCGGCACAGGCCATCATGCCGTACGTGGTAGGCGGCAGCGAGGTTTACCAGCAGCAGACCAGTTGGCCGGTCATTCTGGAACACAGCGAGGTGGTGGTGTTATGGAGCGCCAACCCGCTGAATACACTGAAGATTGCCTGGAACGCGTCAGATGAACAGGGGATACCTTACTTTGATGCGCTGCGTAACAGTGGAAAACGGCTGATCTGTATCGATCCTGTGCGATCGGAAAGTGTCGATTTCTTCGGTGACAAGATGGAGTGGATTGCGCCGCATATGGGGACTGACGTGGCGCTGATGCTCGGCATTGCGCATACGCTGGTGGAAAATGGCTGGCATGACGAGGCGTTTCTTGCCCGCTGCACCACGGGTTACGCGGTCTTCTCAGATTATCTGCTGGGGGTGAACGACGGTATCGGTAAAACCGCCGAATGGGCGGCTGATATTTGCGGCGTTCCGGCGGCGAAAATCCGTGAACTGGCGGAATTATTCCATAAAAATACTACAATGCTGATGGCCGGCTGGGGCATGCAGCGTCAGCAGTATGGCGAACAAAAGCACTGGATGATTGTCACCCTGGCCGCCATGCTGGGACATATAGGTACGCCCGGTGGCGGTTTTGGCCTTTCCTATCACTTTGCCAACGGCGGTAACCCGACGCGGCGTTCTGCTGTGCTGGCATCAATGCAGGCCAGCCTGCAAGGTGGTACTGACGCGGTGGAGAAAATCCCGGTGGCGCGCATTGTTGAAGCGCTGGAAAATCCCGGTGCGCCGTATCAGCACAACGGTATGAACCGGCACTTCCCGGATATCCGCTTCATCTGGTGGGCGGGTGGGGCGAATTTTACCCATCATCAGGATACGAACCGACTGATACGCGCCTGGCAAAAACCTGAGCTGGTGGTCATCTCAGAATGCTTCTGGACCGCTGCCGCAAAGCACGCCGATATCGTACTGCCAGCGACGACCTCTTTTGAGCGTAATGATCTCACCATGACCGGAGATTACAGCAACCAGCATCTGGTACCGATGAAGCAGGTTGTGCCGCCGCAGGGAGAAGCGCGCAATGATTTTGACGTCTTTGCCGAACTGAGTGAGCGCTGGGAAGCGGGGGGATATCAACGCTTCACGGAAGGGAAGAGCGAACTGGAATGGCTGGAAACGTTCTACACCATTGCCGGGCAGCGCGGGGCCAGCCAGCAGGTGATACTGCCGCCGTTTGCTGAATTCTGGGCTGCTAATCAACTGATTGAAATGCCGGATAATCCGGCTAACGCGCAGTTCATTCGCTTTGCTGATTTTCGCCGTGATCCGGACACGCATCCGCTGAAAACCGACAGCGGTAAGATCGAGATATATTCGCAGCGGATTGCCGGTTATGGCTATGCGGACTGTCCTGGACATCCGATGTGGCTGGAGCCAGATGAGTGGCACGGCAATGCCGAACCTGAGCAGCTACAGATCGTGTCGGCGCACCCGGCGCATCGGCTGCACAGCCAGCTTAACTATAGTCACCTGCGTGAACGGTACGCCGTTGCGAACCGCGAGCCCGTGACGATTCATCCGCAGGATGCGCAGGCGCGCGGTATTCGTGAGGGCGATACGGTGCGTATCTGGAACCATCGTGGTCAGATCCTGGCGGGCGCAGTGGTCACCGACGGTATCAAACCCGGCGTGATCTGCATTCATGAAGGGGCATGGCCGGATCTCGACCCTGCTGCCGGGGGCATCTGTAAAAATGGCGCGGTGAATGTGCTGACCAAAGACCTGCCCAGTTCGCGTCTGGGGAACGGCTGCGCAGGCAATACCGCCCTGGCGTGGATGGAGAAATACAGCGGGCCAGCGCACACGCTTACTGCGTTTGATCCGCCCGCCAGCCCATAATCCAGGTGGGATGCTGGGTATCTTCCTGCCATGCGCTGTCTTCGATACGAAAACCCAGCGCATGGTAGAAATTCACCGCGCTCTGGTTTTTTTGATATACCTCGAGGCTCAGCACGCTGAAACGCTGCTGAACATGCTGCACCAGCGCTTTACCAATCCCACTGCGTAACGTATCCGGAGCGACAAACAACGCCCCTAAAAAGCGTTGTTCCATAACGCTGACAAATCCTTTCAACCCCCCTTCTTCTTCCCAGACCCAGGTTCTCGCGGCGGGCAGGTAAACATCACGCACAACCTCTTCACTTTCATGCCAGTAACGTTCGGGAATAAAAGGATGCGCATAGATGGTGCTTTCCAGCCATAACGCCAGCAACGGTGTCATGTCATCACTATGAAACTCGCGAATCATTTTTATCTCCTGGATGGCAGAAACAGCCGGTGATGTGGTCGTTGACCAGTCCGCAGGCCTGCATGAAGGAGTAGCAGATAGTCGTGCCAACGAATTTAAATCCCCGTTTTTTTAATGCTTTTGACAAGGCGTCCGAGGCCGGAGTGGAGGTCGGGATCTCACCCAACGTAGCGGCGCGGGTGATTTGCGGCTGATTTTCCACGAAAGACCAGACAAAGTCGGCAAACGGTTCGCCGTTTTGCTCCATCGCCAGATACGCCCGGGCATTACCGATGATGGCCTGAATTTTCCCCCGATGGCGGATGATCCCGGCATCAAGCAGCAATCTTTCCACATCGTCTTCCTGCATGGCGGCCACGCGTACGGGATCGAACTGGTGGAAGTTAGTGCGATAATTTTCGCGTTTCTTGAGGACCGTAATCCACGAAAGACCGGCCTGCTGACCTTCCAGGCAGATCATTTCGAACAGTTTTTTACCGTCGTGCTCGGGCACGCCCCATTCGTTATCATGGTAGGCAATATAAAGCGGGTCCTGACTGACCCAACCGCAACGTTCCATACTTTCCCTCGCTCTTTGACTTGCCATAAAAATATCGTTCAGGCACCTTGACGCGCCAGCGAAAAAGACAATATTTAATACAGGGCTTTCGCCTGTCATCCCTTAAATTACAATGACAATAATATCGCCGATTTCGGCTCTCTTCTGGAGTCGCATTGATGATGATAAAAAAATGCAGTGGTCGCCGGGAAATTATTCTCCTGGCGAGCGTCGTGGTCTGTTCGCTTTACATCAACACAGCCCGTGCCTGGCAGCAAGAATATATCGTTGATACCACGCCTGGATATACGACTGAACGCTATACATGGGACAGCGATCACCAACCGCGCTATGACGACATTCTGGCTGAGCGTATCCGGACGACACAAAGTGTGCCTGGTCTGGCCGTTAATCTTGAGCAGGCGTCGCCGACGGAAGCCACCAGCGGCATGAGTATGGGCTGGAATTTTCCGGTCTCTGGCGACGTAACCACCGGGCCGGTCGCGGCGTTGCATTACGATGGCACCACCTCCTCCATTTATAACGAATTTGGCGACAGTGTGATCAGCCAATCGCCCGATCCGTTATGGCATGCCAGCGTCAGCACGCTGGGCTGGCGAGTGAATTCGCAATTTGGCGATCTGCGGCCGTGGGCGCAGATCAGCTACAACCAGCAGTTTGGCGAAAATGTCTGGAAGGCGCAGTCGGGACTCAGTCGAATGACGGCTACCACTCAGGACAGTAACTGGCTGGATGTGACCGTTGGCGCAGATATGCTACTCAATCAGCATATGGCAGCCTATGCCGCGCTCTCGCAGGCGGAAAACACCACCAACAATACCGACTACCTCTACACAATGGGGGTGAGCGCCCGGTTTTAACCTGTGGTTTACAATTTAAACGCAGAGATAACAGTGGCTGTGGTGATAGTATGCACTAACTGATGGGCAAATATTTGTTCGCTGAAAATTTGTCTCGTCATTCATTCCTTATTCCAGGCATTTCATTCCGTTCTGATGGCACTTCATGCCGTTTTCTCCCCGCATAAAATGCATTTCGTTATGGTTATCGGCAGAGAATTTCCCCTTTTGCTTATGCAGGAAGACTGCCATGAAAACCACATCGTATCAGCGCACCCGTTGGTTGACCCTTATCGGTACTATTATTACGCAATTTGCCTTAGGTTCTGTGTATACCTGGAGTCTGTTTAATGGCGTGCTTTCCGAAAAGTTGGGTGAGCCTGTCAGCCAGGTGGCCTTTTCTTTCGGCCTGTTGAGCTTAGGCCTGGCGATATCCTCTTCTGTCGCCGGGAAATTGCAGGAACGATTTGGCGTGAAACGCGTCACCATGGCGTCCGGTATACTGCTCGGGCTGGGCTTCTTCCTGACCGCGCACTCCAGCAACCTGATGATGCTGTGGCTGAGCGCAGGCGTGCTGGTGGGACTGGCCGATGGCGCGGGCTACCTGTTAACACTATCTAACTGCGTGAAGTGGTTCCCGGAGCGTAAAGGGCTGATCTCTGCCTTTGCCATTGGCTCTTATGGCCTGGGAAGCCTGGGTTTTAAATTCATCGACAGCCAACTTCTGGCGACCGTCGGTCTGGAAAATACCTTTGTGATTTGGGGGGCGATTGTGCTGGTGATGATCGTCTTTGGCTCTACGCTGATGAAAGATGCACCCAATCAGGAAGTCAAAACCCAAAACGGCGTGGTGGAAAACGACTACACCCTGGCACAGTCCATGCGTAAACCGCAGTACTGGATGCTGGCGGTAATGTTCCTGACGGCGTGTATGAGCGGGTTGTATGTGATTGGCGTGGCGAAAGATATCGCTCAAGGTCTGGCGCATATGGACGTGGCTTCGGCGGCCAATGCAGTGACGGTGATTTCTATTGCTAACCTGTCTGGTCGTCTGGTGCTGGGTATCCTGTCCGACAAAATCGCCCGTATCCGTGTGATCACCCTTGGTCAGGTGGTATCTCTGGTAGGGATGGCCGCTCTGTTGTTTGCGCCGCTGAATGCGCTGACCTTCTTCGCTGCCATTGCCTGTATCGCCTTTAACTTTGGTGGGACGATCACCGTCTTCCCGTCGCTGGTCAGCGAGTTCTTCGGTCTGAACAACCTGGCGAAAAACTACGGGGTGATTTATCTGGGCTTTGGGATTGGCAGTATCTGTGGTTCGATTATCGCGTCGCTGTTCGGTGGGTTCTACGTGACCTTCTGCGTTATTTTCGCTCTGCTGATCCTCTCGCTGGCGCTCTCCACCACCATTCGTCAGCCAACACGCGAAGCGCTGGAAATGGCACACGCCTGATATCCGGTAAAATTTTCTACAGGCCAGCCGATGTGCTGGCCTTTTTTTGTTGTTAATAGTCCGCTTTCAAACTTGATTTTTGTAAATATCTCTTTCAATCACATTCTCTGTTGCCACTTTCTGTGCTGCTTGTGGTCTACTTAGCCGCGCGTGTCGATTTTGCTATTTGACTACCTTCGCAATTTCACCTGCCCGGCGGATGTCGCCGTTGCGCAGGCGGTGTTAACCCCTCGATTTCCAGGGCTTGCTTGCATGAGATACATTACGTCGATGTCGCAGCAAAAGCTGAGTTTTTTGCTCGCGATCTATATCGGTCTGTTTATGAATGGCGCGGTTTACCTCCGTCGGTTTGACGGTTACGCGCAAGACTTTACCCTCTGGAATGGAATCTCCGCGGTTGTTGAACTGGCTGGCACTGTGCTGGCAACGTTTTTCTTTTTACGACTCCTGTCGCTGTCTGGCAGGGCGGTATGGCGTGTTCTGGCTTCGCTGCTGGTGCTGATTTCAGCCGGCGCAAGCTATTACATGACCTTTATGAACGTGATGATCGGTTACGGTATCGTGGCCTCAGTTATGACCACGGATATTGACCTCTCCAAAGAGGTGGTCGGCTGGACGTTCGTCCTCTGGCTGGTGGCGGTGAGTATTATCCCGCTGATCTTTATCTGGTTTAACCGTTCGACGGATACCCTCTGGCGCCAACTCTGTACGCCAAAAGTGCGCTGGCGCAGCGCGCTGATCGTGCTGATGGCGGGGCTGCTGGTCTGGGTGCCGATCCGTCTTCTGGAGATGCATCAGAAACGTGCCGATCGTATTGCGGGTGTGGATATGCCGAGCTACGGCGGCGTACTGGCGAACTCCTATCTGCCGTCAAACTGGCTGTCTGCGCTGGGCCTGTATGCCTGGGCGCAGGTAGATGAATCGTCTGATAACAAATCGCTCATCAACCCGGCGAAGAAATTCACCTATACCCCGACCCAGAACCTGGATGACACTTGGGTGATTTTCATTATTGGTGAAACCACGCGTTGGGATCATATGGGAATGTTGGGTTATGACCGCGACACCACGCCGAAGCTCGCCAAAGAGAAGAATCTGGTGATGTATCGTGGCTATTCCTGTGATACTGCGACGAAACTGTCGCTGCGCTGCATGTTCGTTCGTCAGGGCGGGGCCGAGGACAACCCCCAGCGTACGCTGAAAGAACAGAACGTTTTTGCGGTGCTCAAGCAGTTAGGCTTTAGCTCCGATCTCTACGCGATGCAGAGTGAAATGTGGTTCTACAGCAACACGATGGCCGACAACATTGCTTATCGCGAACAGATTGCCGCTGAGCCGCGTAACCGGGGTAAAGCCGTGGATGATATGCTGCTGGTGAATGAAGTTGATCGTTCGCTGCAGGAAAACCCGCAGGGTAAGCATCTGATTGTGCTGCACACCAAGGGCTCTCATTACAACTACACCCAGCGTTATCCCCGTGAGTTCGCCCAGTGGAAGCCGGAATGCTACGCTATCGATCGTAAGTGCCCGAAAGACCTGATGATTAATTCATACGATAACTCGATTACCTACGTCGATCATTTTATCGATACGGTGATTGATCGGGTACGCGATAAGAAAGCAATTGTGTTCTACGCCGCCGATCACGGTGAGTCGATCAATGAGCGGGAGCACCTGCACGGTACGCCACGCATGATGGCGCCACCGGAGCAGTTCCGCGTACCCATGATGGTCTGGATGTCGGATAAATATCTGGAAAACCCGGCCAACGCGCAGGCGTTCGCGCACCTGAAGAAGGAAGCGGAAATGAAGGTGCCGCGCCGTCATGTGGAGCTGTACGACACCATCATGGGCTGTCTCGGTTATACCTCGCCGGATGGCGGAATTAATGAGAACAACAACTGGTGTCATATCCCTGACGGACAGAAAAGCGTTGCTCAATAAAAGGGCTGACGACTTTCTCGCCGATCAAATGGCATTTTACGACTAAGGGATTGACGGGCGCGCACCTGCGCAGTAAGATGCGCCCCGCATTCGGTGATTGGCGCAGCCTGGTAGCGCACTTCGTTCGGGACGAAGGGGTCGGAGGTTCGAATCCTCTATCACCGACCAAATTTAAAACCCTGCTCAATGAGCAGGGTTTTTTGCATTCAGAGCCGAGAGGATGAGAACCTCCGGGGGCAGAGGTTCGACTCGAGCGGAGCGAGAGAACGTTGCGCGGCAACGGCCCGTAGGGCGAGCCACGAAGTGGCGAGTCATCCTCTATCACCGACCAAATTTAAAACCCTGCTCAGTGAGCAGGGTTTTTTGCATTCAGAGCCGAGAGGATGAGAACCTCCGGGGGCAGAGGTTCGACTCGAGCGGAGCGAGAGAACGTTGCGCAGCAACGGCCCGTAGGGCGAGCCACGAAGTGGTGAGTCATCCTCTATCACCGACCAAATTTGAAACCCTGCTCAATGAGCAGGGTTTTTTGCATTTGTAGGCCTGATAAGCGAAGCGCCATCAGGCAATTCGTTGCATCATTTCTGGTATTGCCGGATGGCGATGCAGATACCTTATCCAGCCTGCGAGCGACCTTAATTTCTGCTACAGAAAATGCGCATCACTTCTCACTATTTGCTAACGATTTTGTGACATATTCCATTGTCTTTTTTTATCTATGCCTGGATCTTTTTTTGCGTTACTTATGGCTGGCGCTAGCATTTTCCGCTGTGCGCTTTAACGTTCGTGGGATTTATCGCTCAGATATGCACCATTTCGTCAGAAATTTTTTTTATTCTGCACAATTGTTAATCACCAAATGTTGCTAAATATTAAGGGGTTTATTCTGGCATTCAGGGCGTAGCATAAATTTCTCTGCTGAAAATACCCACCTGAAGTTTTTTTAATCTTTGTTTGCTAATTCTCACCGTTGTTGTAAATCATGGTTACCTGTATTGACGTTTTCACATTCTGTTGACAGATTGTAGGGCATGAGGGGCATTTCATGGAGAATCCGCACTGCTACTCAGTCGTTTATGTGAAAGGAATCCCCACCTCTTAACGCCGACCCAGCCGGTTAAAAAACAAAAAAGGCCAGGCGGTGCAAACCCATTGCAAAGGGTAAAACAACAACATCACATTTGGAGCAGAAGAATGAGTATTTCCTTGAAGAAGTCAGGGATGCTGAAGCTTGGTCTGAGCCTTGTGGCTATGACTGTCGCAGCAAGTGTACAGGCTAAAACTCTGGTTTATTGTTCAGAAGGTTCTCCTGAAGGGTTTAACCCGCAGCTGTTTACCTCTGGTACAACCTATGACGCCAGCTCAGTACCTATCTATAACCGTCTGGTCGAATTCAAAACCGGCACGACTGAAGTGGTTCCGGGCCTCGCTGAGAAGTGGGAAATCAGTGAAGACGGTAAAACCTACACCTTCCACCTGCGTCAGGGCGTGAAGTGGCAGGACAATAAAGAGTTCAAACCGACGCGTGATTTCAACGCCGATGACGTGGTGTTCTCTTTCGACCGTCAGAAAAACGCACAAAACCCGTACCACAAAGTATCCGGCGGTAGCTATGAATACTTTGAAGGCATGGGCCTGCAAGACCTGATCAGTGAAGTGAAGAAAGTGGACGACAAAACCGTTCAGTTCGTGCTGACGCGTCCGGAAGCGCCGTTCCTCGCCGATCTGGCGATGGATTTCGCCTCTATTCTTTCTAAAGAATATGCTGACAATATGCTGAAAGCCGGTTCGCCGGAAAAAGTGGATCTGAACCCAATCGGTACCGGTCCGTTCCAGTTGCAGCAGTACCAGAAAGACTCCCGTATTCTCTACAAAGCGTTCGAAGGCTACTGGGGCACCAAGCCGCAGATCGACCGTCTGGTCTTCTCCATCACGCCTGACGCTTCCGTGCGTTACGCTAAACTGCAGAAGAACGAGTGCCAGGTGATGCCGTACCCGAACCCGGCTGACATCGCGCGCATGAAGCAGGACAAAAACATCAACCTGATGGAGCAGGCGGGTCTGAACGTCGGTTACCTCTCTTTCAATACCGAAAAGAAACCGTTTGATGACGTAAAAGTTCGTCAGGCGCTGACCTACGCGGTGAACAAAGACGCGATCATCAAAGCCGTTTATCAGGGCGCAGGCGTTGCTGCGAAGAATCTGATCCCGCCAACCATGTGGGGCTATAACGACGACGTGAAAGACTACACCTACGATCCTGAGAAAGCGAAAGCCCTGCTGAAAGAAGCGGGTCAGGATAAAGGCTTTACCGTTGAACTGTGGGCAATGCCAGTACAGCGTCCGTACAACCCGAACGCGCGCCGTATGGCCGAAATGGTTCAGGCCGACTGGGCGAAGATTGGCGTTCAGGCCAAGATCGTGACCTACGAGTGGGGCGAGTATCTGAAACGCGCCAAAGCGGGTGAGCATCAGGCAGTAATGATGGGCTGGACCGGCGATAACGGGGATCCGGATAACTTCTTCGCGACCCTGTTCAGCTGCGCTGCGGCGAAAGACGGCTCCAACTACTCTCGCTGGTGCTACAAGCCGTTTGAAGATCTGATTCAACCGGCGCGTGCGACCGACGACCACAACAAGCGTATTGAGCTCTACAAACAGGCTCAGGTTGTGATGCATGACCAGGCTCCGGCGCTGATCGTGGCTCACTCCACCGTGTATGAGCCAGTGCGTAAAGAAGTCAAAGGCTATGTGGTTGATCCATTAGGTAAACACCACTTCGAAAACGTCTCAGTCGAATAATTAAAAGCAACGCCAGGCGCGCACTACGCACCGTTAAGTCGGTTCGCGTAGTGCCCCCGGCAGTAATGCTTTATCCCCTTCTCATTGAGGAGGGGATAAGATTTGTGAGCAATACAGACTCACGGTTCCAGGCCGTGTGTCATGAGAGAGAATCCGGGTTATGTTGCAGTTCATTCTCCGACGTTTGGGACTCGTCATCCCCACGTTTATCGGTATCACCCTTCTCACCTTTGCCTTTGTCCATATGATCCCCGGCGATCCGGTGATGATCATGGCGGGTGAGCGTGGTATCTCCCCTGAGCGTCATGCTCAACTGTTGGCTGAACTCGGTCTCGATAAGCCGATGTGGCAGCAGTACCTCCATTACATTTGGGGGGTTATGCATGGTGATTTAGGCATCTCGCTGAAAAGCCGTTTACCGGTGTGGGACGAGTTCGTGCCTCGCTTTAAAGCGACGCTGGAACTGGGTGTCTGCGCCATGATTTTCGCCACCGCCGTGGGCATTCCCGTGGGCGTTCTCGCTGCTGTTAAGCGCGGTTCTATTTTCGATCATACCGCTGTTGGCCTGGCGCTGACCGGTTACTCCATGCCTATCTTCTGGTGGGGCATGATGTTGATCATGTTGGTCTCTGTACAGCTCAACCTGACCCCTGTCTCCGGGCGCGTCAGCGATATGGTGTTCCTTGATGACTCTAACCCACTGACCGGCTTTATGCTGATAGATACGGCGATCTGGGGGGAAGAGGGGAACTTCATTGATGCCGTGGCGCATATGATCCTGCCTGCAATGGTGCTCGGTACCATCCCTCTGGCGGTAATAGTGCGTATGACCCGTTCGTCGATGCTGGAAGTACTGGGTGAAGATTACATCCGTACCGCGCGCGCCAAAGGGTTGACGCGTATGCGCGTCATCATCATTCACGCGT
Source organism: Citrobacter farmeri (assembly GCF_019048065.1). Lineage (NCBI taxonomy): Bacteria > Pseudomonadati > Pseudomonadota > Gammaproteobacteria > Enterobacterales > Enterobacteriaceae > Citrobacter > Citrobacter farmeri. The sequence goes on along the minus strand of NZ_CP077291.1, from coordinate 4,606,324 downwards.
TGCGTAACGCCATGCTGCCGGTGGTGACCGTGATTGGTCTGCAGGTCGGTACGCTGCTGGCGGGCGCTATTCTGACCGAAACCATTTTCTCGTGGCCTGGCCTTGGGCGCTGGCTGATTGATGCGCTGCAACGTCGCGATTATCCGGTTGTACAGGGTGGGGTGTTACTGGTGGCGACGATGATTATTCTCGTCAACCTGCTGGTCGACCTGCTGTACGGCGTGGTGAACCCGCGTATTCGTCATAAGAAGTAAGGGGCCATCATGTCACAGGTTACTGAAAATAAAGTTATTGCTGCACCGGTGCCGATGACGCCGATGCAGGAGTTCTGGCACTATTTTAAACGCAACAAGGGCGCAGTGGTAGGACTGGTGTACGTCGCGATCATGATCCTGATTGCGGTATTTGCCAATGTCCTGGCGCCGTATAACCCGGCTGACCAGTTCCGCGATACCCTGCTGGCACCGCCTGCCTGGCAGGACGGCGGCAGCATAGCGCATCTGTTAGGCACTGACGACGTGGGTCGCGATATTCTGTCGCGCCTGATGTACGGCGCACGGTTATCACTGCTGGTGGGCTGCCTGGTAGTGGTGCTGTCACTGGTGATGGGGGTCGTGCTGGGCCTGGTTGCCGGGTACTTTGGCGGTATCATTGATAACATCATTATGCGTATCGTCGATATCATGCTGGCGCTGCCGAGCCTGCTGCTCGCGTTGGTGCTGGTGGCGGTATTCGGTCCTTCGATTGGTAACGCCGCGTTGGCGCTGACGTTCGTAGCGCTGCCGCACTATGTGCGACTGACGCGGGCCGCCGTGCTGGTTGAGGTCAATCGTGATTACGTGACCGCTTCCCGCGTGGCGGGTGCCGGCGCAATGCGCCAGATGTTTATTAACATCTTCCCGAACTGCCTTGCGCCGCTGATCGTTCAGGCGTCGCTCGGTTTCTCTAACGCCATTCTCGATATGGCCGCGCTTGGCTTCCTGGGCATGGGTGCGCAACCGCCAACACCGGAGTGGGGCACCATGCTCGCTGATGTGTTGCAGTTCGCACAAAGCGCCTGGTGGGTCGTGACCTTCCCGGGTCTGGCGATCCTGCTGACGGTGCTGGCATTTAACCTGATGGGTGACGGTCTGCGTGACGCGCTCGATCCCAAACTGAAGCAGTAAGAGGTTCGAGATGGCGTTATTAAATGTAGATAAATTATCGGTGCATTTCGGCGATGTGGGTTCCGAATTCCGCGCCGTAGACCGCATCAGCTACAGTGTGAATCAGGGTGAAGTGGTCGGTATTGTCGGTGAGTCAGGCTCAGGAAAATCGGTGAGTTCGCTGGCGATTATGGGGCTGATCGATTATCCGGGTCGCGTGATGGCAGAGAACCTGCTGTTTAACGGTCAGGACCTGAAGCGTATCTCTGAGAAAGAGCGACGCAACCTGGTCGGTGCCGAAGTGGCGATGATTTTCCAGGACCCGATGACCAGCCTGAATCCGTGCTATACCGTCGGTTTCCAGATTATGGAAGCGATCAAGGTACATCAGGGCGGCAACAAGAAAACCCGTCGCCAGCGGGCAATTGACCTGCTGAACCAGGTGGGGATCCCCGATCCGGCCTCGCGTCTGGATGTGTATCCGCACCAGCTTTCCGGTGGGATGAGCCAGCGTGTGATGATCGCGATGGCGATTGCCTGCCGGCCTAAGCTGTTGATTGCCGATGAACCGACGACGGCGTTGGACGTGACCATCCAGGCGCAAATCATCGAACTGCTGTTGGAACTGCAGCAGAAAGAGAACATGGCGCTGGTGCTCATCACTCATGACCTGGCGCTGGTGGCGGAAGCGGCGCACAAAATCATTGTGATGTACGCCGGTCAGGTGGTGGAAACGGGGGCGGCGCGCGATATCTTCCGCGCACCGCGTCACCCTTATACCCAGGCGTTATTACGTGCGCTGCCGGAGTTCGCTCAGGATAAAGCGCGACTGGCCTCGCTGCCAGGTGTGGTGCCGGGGAAATATGACCGCCCGATGGGCTGTCTGCTGAACCCGCGTTGCCCCTATGCGACGGACAAATGCCGCAGTGAAGAACCTGAACTGGCCCAGCTGGATGGCGGTCGCCAGTCGAAATGCCATTACCCACTCGATGATGCCGGGAGGCCCACACTATGAGTACGCATGAGGCCACCTCGCAACAACCGTTGTTGCAGGCGATCGACCTGAAAAAACACTATCCGGTGAAGAAGGGGATTTTCTCCCCGGAACGTCTGGTGAAAGCGCTCGACGGGGTATCCTTTACCCTTGAACGTGGCAAAACGCTGGCGGTGGTGGGTGAGTCCGGCTGCGGGAAATCCACGCTAGGCCGTCTGTTGACGATGATTGAAACCCCGACGGGCGGTGAGCTGTATTACCAGGGGCAGGATCTGCTTAAGCACGATCCGCATGCGCAGAAACTGCGTCGGCAGAAAATCCAGATTGTGTTCCAGAACCCATATGGTTCGTTGAACCCGCGTAAGAAAGTGGGACAGATTCTGGAAGAGCCCCTGCTGATCAACACTTCGCTCAGCAAAGAGCAGCGCCGTGAAAAAGCGTTGGCGATGATGGCGAAAGTGGGGCTGAAAACCGAGCACTACGACCGCTATCCCCATATGTTCTCCGGCGGGCAGCGCCAGCGTATTGCCATCGCCCGTGGTCTGATGTTGGATCCGGATGTGGTGATTGCTGATGAACCGGTCTCCGCTCTCGATGTTTCTGTCCGTGCGCAGGTGCTGAACCTGATGATGGATTTGCAGCAGGAACTGGGGCTGTCTTACGTCTTCATCTCTCACGACCTGTCGGTGGTTGAGCATATTGCTGATGAAGTGATGGTGATGTACTTAGGCCGTTGCGTGGAGAAAGGGACGAAGGACCAGATCTTCAACAACCCGCGCCATCCGTACACTCAGGCGTTGCTCTCCGCCACGCCGCGTCTGAATCCGGACGAGCGTCGCGAGCGCATCAAGCTGACCGGTGAGCTACCCAGCCCGCTGAATCCACCGCCAGGCTGTGCCTTCAACGCCCGCTGCCGTCGCCGCTTCGGACCCTGCACCCAGTTGCAGCCGCAGCTGAAAGACTATAGCGGTCAACTGGTCGCCTGTTTCGCGGTTGACCAGGATGAAAATACGCAGAAACCCGTAGCGTAAATTCGTCACTTCTCCAGGCCCGAGGATGCGGTTACGCTCTCGGGCTTTTTCTTTCTATTCAATCAGTTTCAGCAGCGGCGACAGGCACAGCAGGATCCCGTACAGCAAAATCAGCCAGGTTTTCAGACCGCGCAGTTTTTCCAGTGGAGCGACTTTATAAATCAGGAAGAATGGGATAAGGCAAGAGACGATGCCGTACAGTGGGCTGCCCAACTGGAAGAACACCAGCACGGAGACGCGAAACGAAACCCAGATCACCAGCGTGGTGACGATAAACGCGCAGATCCCTAACGTAATCACGCGCGAAGGAATTTTCCCGACGTTAACGACGCGACCCAGGACATTCAAAATAATCCCCTTCATTGCCTCGTGAAATCCCAGGTAGATCCCAAAGAACGCGGTCAGTACGGCAAAGATATTCAGTACCGTCGAGGTGACGTGGATAATCGGGCCCGGAATGACCTGCGCAGCTAACGCCAGTGCGGAAATGTTTTGTTCAAAGGCGGAGACCGCTTCCTCGTGGGTGATAGAGAAGGTGAACGAGAAGGAGAAGAACAGGATCACCGCGATGAGCGTGATGTAGCTGATGCGGTGGGTGCGAATCGCCATGCGGGTGGCCAGCACTCTGTCCGCTTCACGCTTGCGATAGGCAATATTCATCGGGTTGAGAACCTGAATGAAGACCGCCGAAAAGAAGCAGAAGGGGATCGTGAGCAACACGTCGCGAAAGAACACCGGGGCCTCCGGAAAGGCGGTGATATTGCTCAAGTTCCAGTGGGGGATCATCGCCAGCCCAAACACCACAATGATACCGACTTTCACCACTACCATCGGGCCGGAGATTTTAAAAAGCAACTTCTCGCCGCCGGAGGCGATCGCCACCAGAGCCGCAAAAATCGTCACTTTATAGAGCAACGACTGCGAAAGGTCGGCGTCAGTCAGGCCGAAGGTGCGGATATACGATGCGCTGTCGAACACCACGGAAAGCGAGTAAATAAATATGCCGTGGATAATCATCAGGAAGTAGATGACGCCAAGGAAGACACCCCAGTTTTTCCCCAGGTAATGGCTGATGACATCGGTATAGTCGTTGCAGGTTTCGCTCTCGGAGAGCGTTTTCAGGTAGATATCCTGCACGATCCAGGTGGCAGGGTAGGCAATCAGAGAGGCAGTGATAAAAACCCAGATGCCTTTCAACCCAATCTGTACCGGCATTAATACCGTTCCTGCGCCAATCGCCATGCCAATGCACAGTAATACCCAGCCAAAGTCGTAGCGGGTAAACGGTAAAGTCTGCGATCCCGGTTTGCCGGATGCGTGGTGAGTGGAAAGTGGTGATGTGTCGTGCTGCATGGAGTCCCCTGCCAAAAAGAGCCGTCACGGCTTAATGACCGCGAGGGGACGCAATTCTACAGAAGAGTGTGGGTCTCTGCCAGTTGGCTGATTGCGAGGCGTCACGCAAAGCGAAAACGTGTTGGATGTCGGGCAAGGCGGGTTACCGTAGAATCAGCCACAAGCCGGGTTTTCCCGGTGAGGCGCAACGTTGCGGGGGCTTGATCCCTGGCGGCATCGGTTGCTGGAAAGAGAAAACCCCCGCACGTTGTTTGGTCTAAACCTGGCAACAAAACGGGGGCTAACTTGATCCTCAACAAATCAAGAATAGCCGCGAACGGTTGCCATTGCAACACAGCCGGCGATATGACGCTGACTCAGTTAGGCATTGCCTTCTGGCACGATTTAGCAGCTCCAGCCATTGCCGGTATCATTGCGGGTATGGCTGTGAACTGGCTACGTAGCAGGAAGTAATGCGCTGATGGGCGTCTGCCTGCCGCAGTGGCAACATGCGCCCGAACCAGGCCGCAAGGGCGATCCTTGCGGCCTTTTTCGTTACTGCGGATACGGCACCCAATCGCCACCGTTCAGACGGACGTACGGTTTGTCCTGATACTGGATAACGACCGCGTTGGCGTTTTCCGAAACCGCCGCCGTCTGCGGCAGGTTGCTGGTGAGTTTCGCCCAGTCCACGCTGTCTTCGGTGAAGATCTTACCGTCAAGTACGCGCACCACCAGGTCAGAAATCGCCAGGTAGCTGCTTGGCTGGTTAATGACAATCGGCGCACCCTGATGCGGCGCTTTCATGCCGAAGAATTTCACCCCTGCCGGGACGTTCGTAATTGACGGGCTCGGGATATCACGTAGACCAGAGACCTGCATTCTGTCTCCTTTCAGCGCGCCGCCATGTTCAGGCACCACGACAACCATCACCTTACGCCCCGATTTCTCCAGTTCGGTGAAGAAGGCATCCAGCTCATCAAAGAATTTCTGTGCGCGGGCTTTGTAATCCGCCGTTTTGCTGACGCCCGGATAGTGGTTACCGTCGTGGAGTGGCAGCGTGTTGTAGAAGGTGGCGCTACGGGAATCTTTATCTTTCTCCGTGGTCTCCATCCAGCGTTGCAGCACCGCGGTGTCGTCATAAACCGGGGAACCATCAAAGCCCAACAGCGGCGCAGGTAAGCCTTTCTGATCCATCAGCTCAGCCTGCATTCCGCCGTTTTCACGAACCTCTTTCAGGAAGCCGCCGAACTCGCCGTTATGCCCCATCATCAGATGCTGCGTGAAACCCAGTTTTGACAGGTTATCAAACAGATAGCATTCGTTGCCTGCCGGTTGGTACAGGTTGGTGTGCGAGGGCTGTCCGCAACTGGCGCGTAACAGGCGAATCGCCGCCGGGCCGCTATAGGAGGTGGCAGAATTGAAGTGCTTAAACTGAATATCAAAATGCGACCACAGCGGGTGCGACATCAGTCCTGCGGCTTCAATATCGGACCATGAGAGGGAGCAGATATTGATGACCAGCAGCTCAAAAGGCTGCGCATCCGCAGGAAGCGCTGACGGGAAAGGTGTTTTGCGCTTGGCTTCCGCGTTGTAGAACGTGTTCAACCACGCATTGAGATTCGCCGAGGTCGGCGGCGCGGTCTGTGCCGGGATATCACCGACGACCGGCGCTCCTTCGGCGGTTGCGACCGTTTGTGCCGCCGTACCGCCCGTGGTGGTCACCGTGGTCGTTGGTTGGCCCGCTGGCCACAGAGAGAAACTGGGGCCTGCCAGCGTCAGGACGTTCAGCCAGACCAGAATCGCTACCACGAAGACGGTAATCCGAATCCATTGCGATAAAAACAGCCACGCGACCAGCAGGACAAACACCGCGCCAATCATCTGCCAGTTGATAAAGCGGGTGGCAAGATCCAGTAAATAGTCCGTGCTAAAACCCGCAACCTGTGAGCCCTGGCTCATAATGCTTTCCGGGCCAGGCAGCCAGGTGTCGTGCCAGAACAGACCAAAACCGATCGGAATGGCAATCCAGTGACGAATGCGATGCAGGCTGTAACGTGGAATAGGCATCAGCAGGAATGCCATAAAGACCAGGTTCAGCAGTGGGTGAAAATTAAGATAGCCCGCCCAGAGCAGGCCGAACTTCACCAGAAAATAGAAGTTCCAGCCAGAAAGGCCGCGCCAGTATTGCCAGAGTGGTGAAGGCAGTGATGCGTTTTGCGTTTGTTGAGTCATTTTTTCGTTGCCCTGGAAATCACCGTGCGGCGCAATGTTCCGGCCGGTTTAACATAACGAGGTTTTGCAAATAACAGCCGGGTCGTGTTACTGATCCGGCGTAGTGAATGACGCGCCAGATACCCCAGCGGGAAGAAAATCAGTGCGCAAACAACGATGATTTGCAGGATATCGCTGATAGTCATCATGATGAGCGCTCCACTTCGTCGTCCAGTAAGCGTAGCGGCTGCGGAATGCGCCGCCACGTCTTGCCATCATGCTCGGCGTTAATGACAGGTTTCACGTTCTGGGTCAGCGGCAGCGGTTGCCCCCACTGTTCTGGCGCCAGTAAGCGCATCTGCACCAGCTCAGCGCTGATGAGATTATCTTCAAACCAGACCATGCGGTTAGAAAAGAGATCGCCGGTCGGGAGCGGAAAGATGTGATTGAGCGCGGTATCAAGATCGTTCACGCGGCAAAACGACAAAAACAGGACCAGGCGGTTGCCGCCAATCGTCACGATATCGCCGGTACGGTGCGGGCGGCACATCGTTAAGGCTTGCTCAACGCGGATACCCGGAACGGGGCGCAACGCCACCATCACGCCTTTCCCGTCGGCAGGCAGCAGGGTGTTGCTCATCATGTTATTTACCGCTTCACAGAACACGTCCCACTTCTGGAAACCGCGCAGTTTCATCGGCTGGGTCATCGACAGAAGCGTTGTGATATCTTCCGGCACGTAGCGGCTAAATTGCTGACCCTGAACGCTTTCAATCAGCGTCAGACAACGCGAGAGCGGGGCGTTCCACGGAATCACCATATTGGCGCCGCAGCCTAACAGCAGACGTTCGTCGGTCGCGCGCAGGCTGGCGATGTTTTCCCGCACGAGGATTTTCAGCGCGCTTCCGCGCTGGCGACGCAGGGTATGAATGCTACGCGCCATCGGTTCAATCTGGCTGTTTTGCTGAAGCGAGAAGATCAACGTTGCCGCCTGAGCCGTGCGCGCCTCATTGAATAACGCTTCATTGTTATCGAATAAGGTCCAGTGTTCGGAGAGCGGCGGTGCGCCTTCCAGCACGGCGACATTACTCAGGATCTGTTTTTCATCGCTACGGGGTTGGATTTCAGCCTCTTCTTTCTGCGCCAGTTCCCACTGCCCCTCATGATGGCGGACGGTGAGTTGCTGACGAGCGCTGACTCCTTTTTCGTTGCACCAGAAAGCAATATCAAACAAATGCTGATCGCCCTGATAACGCATGCTGGCGAGGCCGTGAAGCGAGCGATATTCCCCCATTAATAAAGAGAATTGTTTATCGTTATTATTACCGGGGTTAAGCACCACTACAGAACAGTGATGGAGACGCGTCCATTTATTCATTTTGTCCAGCCACAGACGCAAACGTTCAACCGGTATATTTTGCCAGCCATTATTTGCGCAAATAAGAATGAATAAGTAATGCGTCGGATCAAGAGAGCAGAGCAAATCGCGGGTCATAAAGTATAGACCCTTCTCAGAATTTGGCATAGAAAATAACTGAATTTTTTCCGGGCCGTGAGATTCATCTAATTTGAATATTTTCCCAGGATCGCTGCCCATAGAAATGGCCGCGACTTTTGCAGTCCCGGTCTGAAAGGCAATCGTTTGATTCGCCAGGCTGATAGCATCTTCAACACGATCAGTGTTAACCCACCAGACTCCGCCGGCTGGCATATGGCGTAGTTCATCCCATAATGATGAGATGCCAATTGAAAATACAGGGTCCACAGCGTTCCTCGGGTCGCTATTTTATCTGTTTATCAGTTTACTAGCGAAAGCCCAGAAATAAACCTAACATTGAAATTAAAACGTATCAGATTTAGCATGTGAATCGATTTGACGAGCAAGAAGCCTTGTAACCTCGGCCTTTCCGATTCCATGACGCGTATTTATAACTCAGAAAATGAACAACATTTGACCTTATCGAATTTCGATGGGAACAGAGCGGAATGCGAACAGAAAAAATGTTTGAAGCATGGCGAGTCTATTCAAAGGGATAAAAAAATGTCTGACAACGAACCCGGCACGCAAACTGATTCAACATTGGGCTATACCTTTCAAAACGATTTCCTGGCATTAAGCCAGGCTTTTTCATTGCCAGAATTTGATTACACCGATATTTCCCAGCGTGAACAGCTTGCCGCCGCGATTAAACGCTGGCCGCTGTTAGCTGAATTTGCGCAACAACAATAAGGGAGCCGTGGATGGCCATTCTGGGACTTCAGGGCATACGGGGCGGGGTAGGAACGACGTCGATCGCTGCTGCGCTGGCCTGGTCATTGCAATTATTAGGGGAAAACGTACTGGTTGTTGATACCTGCCCCGATAATTTGCTGCGCCTGTCATTCAACGTCGATTTCAGCCATCGCGACGGCTGGGCCAGAGCGATGCTTGATGGTCGTGACTGGCGGGAAGGGGGGATGCGCTATACCTCGCAACTTGATTTGCTGCCGTTTGGTCAACTGACGGCTCAGGAGCGTGAATACCCCGACCGCTGGCTGGAACGACTGGGTGACATCGCGGCGGGCATTCGTGCTCTGAAAGAGAGTGGACGTTACTCATGGATTTTACTGGACCTGCCTCCAGGTTCCGCGCCGTTGATCCGGCAACTGGTTAATGAGTGTGACCACACGCTGGCGATTGTCAAAGCTGACACCAACTGCCATGTCCGTTTACATCAGCAGTCGCTGCCAGCGGGTGCGCATATTCTGATTAATGATTTACGTGTGGGCAGCCAGTTACAGGACGATCTCTACCAGGTCTGGCTACAGAGTCAACGTCGTCTGCTGCCGATGGTGGTTCACCGCGATGAAGCCGTGGCGGAGTGCATGGCAGCCAAACAACCGCTGGGTGAATACCGTAGTGACTCGCTGGCCGCAGAAGAAGTGCTGACGCTGGCAAACTGGTGTTTATTACATTACTCAGGCCGTGAAACTCCTGTCGGGAGCGTATCATGAGTGTCCTGTCCCGGTGGTTGCTTATCCCACCGGTCAGCGCCCGCTTAAGCGAGCGCTATCAGGGTTATCGTCGTCATGGCGCGTCGCCTTTTAGCGCGGCGCTGGGTTGTCTGTGGGTGATTCTCGCGTGGGTCTTTATCCCACTGGAGCATCCGCGCTGGCAGCGGATCCGTGCCGAACGCAAAGCGCTCTATCCCCATATTAACGCCGCGCGTCCGCGGCCTTTAGATCCAGCCCGCTACGCGATTCAGACCTTCTGGCTGATGGCGTCCTCGCCGCGTCAGGAGACGTCGCAGCCCCGCTGGCGGACCTTTTCCCGTATGCAAGGCTTCGTAGGGCGTTACCACCAGTGGATGGACGCACTACCGGGACGTGTGACGCAGAACACCACGCATCTGGATAAACAAAAAGAACTCGGCCATCTGAGCCCCGGCGCGCGTCGCTTTATCATCGGGATTATCGTCACTTTCTCGCTGATTCTGGCGCTGATTTGTGTCACCCAACCGTTTAACCCGCTGGCGCAATTTATCTTCCTGATGCTGTTGTGGGGCGTCGCGCTGATTGTGCGCCGTATGCCGGGCCGCTTCTCGGCGCTGATGCTGATTGTGCTGTCATTGACGGTATCGTGCCGCTATATCTGGTGGCGCTATACCTCCACGCTGAACTGGGATGACCCGGTGAGCCTGGTCTGCGGGCTGATCCTGCTGTTTGCCGAAACCTATGCGTGGATTGTGCTGGTGTTGGGCTACTTCCAGGTGGTCTGGCCGCTGAACCGCCAGCCGGTGCCACTGCCAAAAGATATGTCGCTGTGGCCGACGGTCGATATCTTTGTGCCAACCTATAACGAAGACCTTCACGTGGTGAAAAACACCATTTACGCGTCGCTGGGTATCGACTGGCCGAAAGATAAGCTCAATATCTGGATCCTTGACGATGGCGGACGCGAAGAGTTCCGCCAGTTCGCCCAGACCGTAGGGGTGAAATATATCGCCCGAACCACCCATGAACACGCCAAAGCCGGGAACATTAACAACGCGCTGAAATATGCCAAAGGTGAGTTCGTGTCGATCTTTGACTGCGACCACGTGCCGACGCGTTCGTTCCTGCAAATGACGATGGGCTGGTTCCTGAAAGACAAGAATCTGGCGATGATGCAGACGCCGCACCACTTCTTCTCGCCGGATCCGTTTGAACGTAACCTCGGACGTTTTCGCAAAACGCCGAATGAAGGCACGCTGTTTTACGGCCTGGTGCAGGACGGTAATGACATGTGGGATGCCACCTTCTTCTGCGGTTCTTGTGCGGTGATTCGCCGTAAACCGCTGGATGAAATCGGCGGTATTGCCGTTGAAACCGTAACGGAGGATGCGCATACGTCGCTGCGTCTGCACCGTCGCGGTTATACCTCCGCGTACATGCGTATTCCGCAGGCGGCGGGGCTGGCGACCGAAAGTTTGTCTGCCCATATCGGTCAGCGTATTCGTTGGGCGCGCGGGATGGTACAAATTTTCCGTCTCGACAACCCGTTGACCGGCAAGGGGCTGAAGTTCGCCCAGCGATTATGTTATGTCAACGCCATGTTCCACTTCCTGTCGGGTGTTCCGCGACTGATCTTCCTGACCGCCCCGCTGGCGTTCCTGCTACTACACGCCTATATCATCTATGCACCGGCGCTGATGATTGCGCTGTTCGTACTGCCGCACATGATTCACGCCAGCCTGACCAACTCGAAAATTCAGGGCAAATACCGCCACTCTTTCTGGAGTGAGATCTACGAAACGGTGTTGGCCTGGTATATCGCGCCGCCGACGCTGGTGGCGCTGATCAACCCGCACAAAGGGAAGTTTAACGTTACCGCGAAGGGTGGCCTGGTTGAAGAAGAGTATGTCGACTGGGTGATTTCCCGTCCGTACATCTACCTCGTGCTGATCAACCTGTTCGGCGTGGCGGTGGGCGTCTGGCGTTACTTCTACGGACCGGAAAATGAAATGCTGACCGTTATCGTCAGCCTGGTGTGGGTGTTCTACAACCTGATTATCCTCGGCGGCGCGGTGGCGGTGTCGGTTGAAAGTAAACAGGTTCGCCGCTCACATCGTGTCGAAATTTCCATGCCAGCCGCGATTGCCCGTGAAGATGGACACCTGTTCTCGTGCACCGTCCATGATTTCTCCGATGGCGGTCTGGGGATCAAGATCAACGGCCAGGCTCAGGTGCTGGAAGGGCAGAAGGTGAATTTACTGCTCAAGCGCGGTCAGCAGGAGTATGTCTTCCCGACGCAGGTGGCGCGCGTTTGGGGTGAACAGGTGGGGTTACAACTGATGCCGTTGACCACCAAACAGCATATCGATTTTGTGCAGTGTACTTTTGCCCGTGCCGATACATGGGCGCTCTGGCAGGACAGCTATCCGGAAGATAAGCCGCTGGAAAGCCTGTTGGATATTCTGAAGCTGGGTTTCCGTGGCTATCGCCATCTTGCGGAATTCTCCCCGTCTTCCGTCAAAATAATTTTCCGGTCTCTGACTTCTCTGGTTTCCTGGATTGTGTCGTTCATTCCACGCCGTCCGGAGCAGGACGAGGTGGCGGTGCAACAGCCGGATCAGGTTATGGCTCAACAATGATGATAACGCGATGAAAAGAAAACTTTCCTGGATTTGTGCAGTGGCAATGGGGATGAGCGCAATCCCTTCTTTCATGACGAATGCGACGCCTGCAACGCAACCACTGATAAATGCTGAGCCAACCGTGGCCCCGGCTGCGGCCGAACCTGCACCGGCAGATGCAAATCAGCCGGTGGGTCAGGTGATGCCGGGCGTACCGGGAGCCGATGCGCCGATTGTTGCGCAGAATGGTCCATCCCGTGACGTGAAACTGACTTTTGCGCAGATCGCGCCGCCGCCGGGCAGCATGGTGCTGCGTGGTGTGAACCCAAACGGCAGTATTGAGTTTGGCATGCGCAGTGATGAAGTGGTCTCTAAAGCCGTACTGAATCTGGAGTACACGCCATCGCCCTCACTGCTGCCAGTACAGTCGCAGCTCAAGGTCTACCTGAACGATGAACTGATGGGCGTGCTGCCGGTCACCCAGGAACAATTGGGTAAAAAGACGCTGGCGCAAATGCCGATCAACCCGCTGTTTATCACCGATTTTAACCGCGTGCGGCTGGAGTTTGTTGGCCACTATCAGCAGGTTTGTGAAAACCCGGCCAGCAGTACGTTGTGGCTGGACGTCGGTCGCAGCAGCGTGCTGAACCTCACCTACCAGACGCTGGAAGTGCAAAACGATCTCTCACACTTCCCGGTACCGTTTTTCGATCCGCGTGATAACCGTGCAGTGACGCTGCCAATGGTCTTTGCCGGAGCGCCAGATCGTACTCTGCAACAGGCGGCGTCGATCGTTTCTTCCTGGTTTGGTTCACGGGCGGGCTGGCGGGGTCAGCATTTCCCGGTGCTGTACAACGCGCTGCCGGATCGTAATGCAATCGTCTTTGCCACCAATGACAAACGCCCTGATTTCCTGCGTGAACATCCGCCGGTGAAAGCGCCGGTTATCGAAATGATCGGTCATCCGGATAACCCCTACGTGAAACTGCTGGTGGTGTTTGGTCGTGACGATAACGATCTGCTGCAGGCGGCGAAAGGGATTGCCCAGGGCAACATTCTCTTTCGCGGGAGCAGCGTGGAAGTGAACGACGTGAAGCCGCTGTTGGCGCGTAAACCGTATGATGCGCCAAACTGGGTCCGTACCGATCGCCCGGTGACCTTCGGCGAACTGAAAACTTATGAAGAGCAGTTGCAGTCTACCGGGATGGAACCTGCCGCCATCAACGTCTCTCTGAACCTGCCGCCGGATCTCTATCTGCTGCGCAGTACCGGTATTGATATGAACCTCAATTACCGTTACACCACGCCGCCGACCAAAGACAGCTCGCGCATGGATATCAGCCTGAACAACCAGTTCCTGCAAGCTTTTAGCCTGACCAGCAATGAGAAGAGCAACCGTCTGCTGCTGCGTCTGCCGGTGCTGCAAGGGCTGCTGGACGGGAAAACAGATGTTGCCATCCCGGCGCTGAAGCTGGGTGCGATGAACCAACTGCGGTTTGACTTCGAATACATGAACCCGATGCCGGGCGGCTCGATTGAAAACTGTATTACCTTCCAGCCGGTGCCAAACCACGTGGTGATTGGTGACGACTCCACCATCGACTTCTCGAAGTACTACCACTTCATTGCGATGCCGGATCTGCGCGCGTTTGCGAACGCGGGCTTCCCGTTCAGCCGTATGGCGGATCTGTCGGAAACCATCACCGTGATGCCGAAAAATCCGAACGAAGCGCAGATGGAAACCCTGCTTGATGCCACCGCGACCATTGGCGCACAAACTGGCTTCCCGGCGATTAACCTGACTATCACCGATGACAGCAGCCAGATTCAGGGCAAAGAGGCTGACATTCTGATTATCGGGTCGATCCCGGACAAACTGAAAGACGACAAGCGTATCGACCTGTTAGTCCAGGCGGCGGAGAGCTGGGTGAAAACCCCGATGCGTCAGACGACATTCCCGAGCATCATGCCGGATGAAGCCGACCGTAAAGCGGATGCGCAGGCGACAGTGACGTCAAGTGGACCGATGGCGGCGGTTGTCGGCTTCCAGTCACCGTTCAACGATCAGCGTAGCGTGATTGCACTGCTGGCAGACAGTCCGCGCGGCTATGAGTTGTTGAACCAGGCCATCAATGACAGCGGTAAACGGGCGGCAATGTTTGGTTCCGTCTCCGTGATCCGAGAATCTGGCGTGAGCAGTTTACGCGTCGGCGATATCTACTACGTAGGTCATCTGCCATGGTTTGAACGTCTGTGGTACGCGCTGGCCAACCATCCGGTGCTGTTGGCAGTCCTGGCGGCCATCAGCGTGGTGTTACTGGCCTGGGTGCTGTGGCGTCTGCTGCGCATCATCAGTCGCCGCCGTCTCGATCCGGATCATGAGTGATAAATAATGAACGCGTTGCGTAGTGGGATAGTCATGGTGTTAATGCTGGCCGCGCTGAGTGTACAGGCGGCCTGTACCTGGCCCGCATGGGATCAATTTAAAAAGGATTACATCAGTCAGGAAGGGCGGGTGATTGACCCCAGCGACGCACGCAAAATCACCACCTCGGAAGGGCAAAGTTATGCGATGTTCTTTGCCCTCGCCGCCAACGATCGCCAGGCTTTTGATTCGTTACTGGCATGGACGCAGAACAACCTCGCGCAGGGGTCGTTGCAGGAGCATCTGCCCGCCTGGCTGTGGGGACAGAAAGATCCCTCCACCTGGGCGGTGCTGGATAGTAACTCCGCTTCTGATGGCGATATCTGGATCGCGTGGTCGCTGCTGGAGGCGGGACGCTTGTGGAAGGAACCGCGCTATACCGACATCGGAAAAGCCCTGCTGAAACGGATTGCCAGCGAAGAAGTGGTAACGGTGCCGGGGCTGGGCTCCATGCTGTTACCCGGCAGGATCGGTTTTGCCGATGCCACTTCCTGGCGTTTTAACCCGAGCTATCTGCCGCCGCAACTGGCGCAGTATTTCACCCGCTTCGGCGCACCGTGGTCCACGCTACGCGAAACCAACCAGCGACTGCTGTTGGAAACGGCACCGAAAGGCTTCTCGCCAGACTGGGTCCGTTACGAGAAAAACAAAGGCTGGCAGTTGAAGCCAGAGAAAACGCTGGTCAGCAGTTACGACGCGATTCGCGTCTACCTGTGGGCGGGCATGATGCATGACGGCGACCCGCAGAAAGCGCGGCTGCTGGCAAAATTTAAACCGATGGCAACCCTGACAACTAAAAACGGTCTCCCGCCGGAGAAAGTGGACGTCGCCAGCGGCAAAGCCCAGGGCAATGGCCCGGTGGGCTTTTCTGCAGCCTTACTGCCTTTCCTGCAAAACCGCGACGCACAAGCGGTGCAGCGACAGCGCGTGACAGACCATTTCCCTGGCAGCGATGCCTACTATAGCTACGTGCTAACCCTCTTCGGACAAGGTTGGGATCAGCATCGTTATCGCTTCACCGCTAAAGGTGAGCTACTACCTGACTGGGGCCAGGAATGCGCAAGTTCAAATTAAGTTTACTCGGGGTCTCACTCGGCATTGCCCTGATGCCCTTTGCCAACGCCGCGCCGTCGGCGCAACAGCAGTTGCTGGAGCAGGTGCGGTTGGGCGAAGCCACGCACCGTGAAGATCTGGTGCGTCAGTCGCTCTATCGCCTCGAACTGATTGACCCGAATAATCCGGAGGTGGTCGCCGCCCGTTTTCGCTACATGCTGCGTCAGGGTGATAACGACGGCGCGCAGAAGCAGCTCGACCGACTTTCTCAGTTAGCGCCGAGTTCTAACGCCTATAAATCGTCGCAAACCACCATGTTGCTGGCGACGCCGGACGGACGTCAGTCGTTGCAGCAGGCGCGCCTCCAGGCGACGACCGGGCATGCTGAAGAGGCGGTTGCCGCCTACGATAAGTTGTTCAAGGGCAACCCGCCGGAAGGCGACCTGGAAGTCGAGTACTGGAGCGCGGTGGCAAAAATTCCTGCCCGTCGTAATCAGGCGATCAATCAGTTGAAGGCGATTAACGCCCGCAGTCCGGGCAATAACACGCTGCAAAATATGCTGGCGCAATTGCTGTTTGATAACGATCGTCCGGCTGAAGGCTTTGTGATTCTGGAGCAGATGGCGAAATCCAACTCCGGGCGGAATGCCGCAGCCAATATCTGGTACACGCAGATCAAGGATCTGCCGGTCAGCGATGCCAGCGTGAAGGCGCTGCAAAAATACCTCACGGTTTTCAGTGAAGGGGACAGCGTAGCCGCTGCGCGCAGTAAGCTTAGCGAACAGCAAAAACAACTCTCCGATCCGACATTCCGCGCACGTGCGCAGGGTCTGGCGGCAGTCGAAGCCGGGCAAGGCGGACGGGCGGTTTCTGAATTACAGCAGGCGGTGAGAGCCAACCAAAGCGACAGCGAAGCCGTGGGCGCGCTGGGGCAGGCCTATTCTCAGCGTGGCGATCGTGCCAGCGCCGTTGCGCAGTTTA
Source organism: Citrobacter farmeri (assembly GCF_019048065.1). Lineage (NCBI taxonomy): Bacteria > Pseudomonadati > Pseudomonadota > Gammaproteobacteria > Enterobacterales > Enterobacteriaceae > Citrobacter > Citrobacter farmeri. The sequence goes on along the minus strand of NZ_CP077291.1, from coordinate 4,589,555 downwards.
AGAAAGCGCTGGCGATGGATCCGCAAAGCGGGAGTCGCAGCAAGTGGGAAAGCCTGCTGAAAGTGAACAGCTACTGGCTGGCGATTCAGCAGGGCGACGCCGCGCTGAAAGCCAACAATGTTGATCAGGCTGAGCGCCTCTATCAGCAGGCCAGAAACATCGACAATACCGACAGCTACGCAGTGCTGGGGTTGGGCGATGCGGCAATGGCGCGGAAAGATTATCCGGCTGCCGAGCGCTACTACCAGCAGACGCTGCGCATGGATAGCAGTAACACCAATGCTGTACGCGGTCTGGCAAACCTTTATCGCGCGCAGTCGCCGGAGAAAGCCTCCGCGTTTATCGCCACGCTTTCTGCCAGTCAGCGTCGCAGTATTGATGACATTGAACGCGGTCTGGAAAACGATCGCCTGGCGCAGCAGGCTGAAGCGCTGGAGAACCAGGGCAACTGGGCGCAAGCGGCGGAACTGCAACGCCGTCGACTGGCGCTGGATCCGGGCAGCGTCTGGGTAACCTATCGGCTGTCACGCGATCTGTGGCAGGCCGGGCAGCGTAGCCAGGCTGACGCACAGATGAGCGCGCTGGCGCGTCAGAAACCAAATGACCCGGAACAGGTTTACGCGTACGGACTGTACCTGTCCGGCAATAATCAGGATCGGGCGGCGCTGGCGCATATCAATAGCCTGCCGCGCAGTCAGTGGAACAGCAACATTCAGGAACTGGCAGATCGGTTGCAGAGCAACCAGGTGCTGGAAACGGCTAACCGCCTGCGCGACAGCGGCCGGGAAGCCGAGGCCGAAGCGCTGTTACGCCAACAGCCTGCTTCGACCCGTCTCGACTTAACGTTGGCCGACTGGGCGCAGCAGCGCGGGGAATACAATGCGGCGCGAGGTGATTACGACGCCGTACTGGCGCGCGAACCGGACAACGTCGATGCGATGCTGGGGCTGACAGAAGTGTACATCGCCCAGGGCGACAAGCCTGCCGCGCGAGCGCAACTGGCAAAACTGCCGGCGACGCAGACTCCGTCGATCAACATGCAGCGGCGGATCGCGCTGGCCCAGATGCAGCTTGGCGATACCGCCGCCGCAACACAGACCTTCAATACGCTGATTCCGCAGGCCAAAGCGCAGCCGCCGTCGATGGAAAGCGCGATGGTACTCCGTGACGCCGCGAATTTTCAGGCGCAGAGCGGTGAGCCTCAGCAAGCGCTCGACACGTACAAAGACGCGATGGTGGCGTCCGGCATCACCCCAACGCGTCCGCAGGATAACGATACCTTTACCCGTCTGACCCGTAACGATGAGAAAGATGACTGGCTGAAGCGCGGCGTGCGCAGCGATGCGGCGGATTTATATCGTCAGCAGGATCTGAACGTCACGCTGGAGCATGACTACTGGGGATCGAGCGGCACCGGCGGTTATTCCGATCTGAAAGCGCATACCACCATGCTGCATGTGGATGCGCCGTATTCTGACGGTCGCATGTTCTTCCGTACCGATCTGGTCAACATGAATGCAGGCAGCTTCTCAACCGATGCGAATGGCCGCTATGACAATAACTGGGGCACCTGTACGCTGGAAGACTGTAGCGGCAGCCGCAGCCAGTCAGATACCGGGGCGAGCGTCGCCGTTGGCTGGAAGAATGACACCTGGAGCTGGGATATCGGTACTACGCCGATGGGCTTTAACGTTGTCGATGTGGTGGGCGGCGTCAGTTACAGCAATGACATTGGGCCGTTGGGTTATACCCTGAACGCGCACCGTCGACCCATTTCCAGTTCTCTGCTGGCCTTTGGCGGACAGAAAGATGCGCAGAGCCACAACGGTGACAGCAACGACATCAATACGGGTAAGAAATGGGGCGGCGTCCGCGCTGACGGCGGTGGGATTAGTCTCAGCTACGACAAAGGCGAAGCCAACGGCGTCTGGGCTTCACTTGGCGCCGATCGGTTAACCGGGAAGAATGTTGAAGATAACTGGCGTGTCCGCTGGATGACCGGTTATTACTACAAAATCATCAACGAGAATAACCGTCGCGTGACCGTGGGTCTGAACAATATGATCTGGCACTACGACAAAGACCTGAGCGGTTATTCTCTGGGTCACGGCGGCTACTACAGCCCGCAAGAATATCTGTCTTTCGCTGTGCCGGTAATGTGGCGCCAGCGGACAGAAAACTGGTCCTGGGAACTGGGGGGCTCTGTATCCTGGTCACATTCCCGTACTAAAACGATGCCGCGTTATCCACTGCTGAACCTTATTCCGACGGATTACCAGCAAGAGGCCAGCGATCAAACGAATGGAGGGGGCAGCAGCCAGGGCTTTGGTTACACCGCGCGGGCGCTGATCGAGCGTCGGGTGACGTCTAACTGGTTTATCGGGACGGCTGTTGATATTCAACAGGCGAAGGATTATACCCCGAGCCATTTTTTACTGTATGTCCGCTATTCCGCCGCAGGATGGCAAGGGGACATGGATCTGCCGCCGCAGCCGCTGGTGCCGTACGCGGACTGGTAAGGGTTATGATCGCAGGGCGGATAAGCGCTGTGCTATCCGCCAGCCAATCATCGGAAAAATCCTTTTCAGATACAGCCTCTCTTAATGCCGCCGCGATCGGGTATACTCGGGCGGCAATCTGGGATATCCGGGGGAGACAATATTGCGCGTCAGTCGCTCGTTAACAATTAAACAGATGGCAATGGTGGCTGCCGTTGTCATGGTGTTTGTATTTCTGTTTTGTACCGTTTTGCTGTTTCATCTGGTACAGCAGAACCGCTATAACACGGCGACGCAACTGGAAAGTATTGCCCGTTCTGTACGTGAACCTTTGTCTGCCTCAATTTTAAAAGCCGATATTCCCGGTGCCGAAGCGATTCTCGCCAGTATCAAACCCGCCGGGGTGGTACAACGGGCCGATGTGGTCCTACCGAACCAGTTTCAGGCGCTGCGCATGAGCTTTATCCCTGAGCGACCCGTGCCGGTGATGGTGACCCGACTCTTTGAACTGCCGGTGCAGATCTCGCTGCCCGTCTATTCGCTTGAGCGTCCTGCAAATCCGCAGCCGCTGGCATATCTGGTGCTCCAGGCCGACTCATTCCGCATGTATAAGTTTGTGATGAGCACGCTGTCTACGTTAGTGACCATTTACTTACTTTTAACCCTGATGCTGACGGTGGCCATTAGCTGGTGCGTAAATCGCTTGATTTTGCACCCGCTGCGCAAAATTGCCCGCGAGCTGAATAACATTCCACAACAGGATTTGATTGGACATCAGCTGGCGTTGCCGCGTCTGCACCATGACGATGAGATTGGCCTGTTGGTGCGCAGTTACAACCTCAATCAACAGTTGGTCCAGCGTCACAGTGAAGAGCAGACGGACAATGCAATGCGTTTTCCGGTCTCTGAACTGCCAAACAAAGCGTTCCTGATGGGGCTGCTCGAGCAGGTTGTCGCGCGTCGGCAGACTACGGCGCTGATGATTGTCACTTGTGAAACGCTACGCGATACGGCCGGTGTGCTGAAAGAAGCGCAGCGCGAGATTCTGCTACTGACGCTGGTGGAGAAGCTAAAATCGGTGCTGTCGCCGAGAATGGTGCTCGCACAGGTCAGCGGTTACGATTTTGCCATTATCGCCCATGGCGTCAAAGAGCCGTGGCATGCGATCACGTTAGGTCAGCAAGTACTCACTATCATCAATGAACGACTGCCGGTACAGGGGATCCAACTTCGCCCAAGCTGCTGCATTGGCGTGGCGATGTATTATGGCGATCTCAGTGCCGAACAGCTCTACGGACGTGCGGTCTCTGCGGCGTTTACCGCCCGGCGCAAGGGCAAAAACCAGATTCAGTTCTTCGACCCTGAGCAGATGGCTGCGGCCCAGAAGCGGCTAACCGAAGAGAGCGATATTCTTACCGCACTGGACAACCACCGTTTTGCCCTGTGGTTACAGCCTCAGGTGGAGATGAGCAGTGGCAAGGTGGTGAGCGCGGAAGCGTTGCTGCGCATGCAGCAGCCGGACGGAAGCTGGGAATTGCCGGAAGGACTGATTGAGCGGATTGAGTCCTGCGGCCTGATGGTCACCGTGGGTCATTGGGTGCTGGAGGAGTCCTGCCGCCAGCTTGCGGCCTGGCAGGAACGAGGGATCACGCTGCCGCTGTCGGTCAATCTGTCGGCACTCCAGTTGATGCACCCGAATATGGTGTCAGACATGCTGGAGCTGTTAAACCGTTACCGTATCCAGCCAGGTTCGCTTATTCTTGAAGTAACAGAGAGTCGGCGGATCGACGATCCCCATGCCGCTGTGGCAATACTGCGTCCGCTGCGCAACGCCGGCGTGCGTATTGCACTCGACGATTTCGGCATGGGCTACGCGGGGCTACGCCAGCTCCAGCACATGAAATCCCTGCCAGTCGACGTGCTGAAAATCGACAAAATGTTTGTCGATGGCCTGCCAGAAGATAACAGCATGATCTCGGCCATTATCCTGTTGGCGCGTAGTCTGAATCTACAGATGGTGGCGGAAGGCGTCGAGACCGAAGCACAGCGTGAATGGCTGGCGGAGGCGGGCGTTGAAATTGCTCAGGGCTTCCTTTATGCCCGCGCAGTACCCGCAGAAACCTTCGAAGAACGTTATCTGAAGCACAATTGACGTGATTACAATACTTTAAAAAGGCCCGGCTTGTGCGAGCCAGCTCAAGGTTTTTAACATTTTTGTTTCAATTATGATCCTGGTGCATTTCTGCCATGTTGTCTGGGTGTTATTTTAAGGCCGCAGGTTAACCAAAACCTTACAAGACCTGTGGTTTTTACTTCAAGGACACCCTATGAAAATCTCTCTGTTTAAAAGCCTCTACTTTCAGGTCCTGACAGCAATTGCCATTGGTATTCTCCTTGGCCATTACTACCCTGAATTAGGCGCACAAATGAAACCGCTTGGCGACGCGTTCGTTAAGCTGATCAAGATGGTCATCGCACCGGTTATCTTCTGTACTGTCGTGACTGGCATTGCAGGTATGGAAAGTATGAAAGCGGTGGGCCGTACGGGTGCAGTCGCGCTGCTTTACTTTGAGATTGTCAGTACGATTGCACTGATCATTGGTCTCATCATCGTTAACGTAGTGCAACCTGGTGCCGGGATGAACGTTGATCCGGCAACGCTGGATGCGAAAGCGGTAGCGATTTACGCCGAACAGGCAAAAGACCAGGGAATCGTGGGCTTCCTGATGGATATTATTCCGGGCAGCGTCATTGGCGCCTTTGCCAGCGGTAACATCCTGCAGGTTCTGCTGTTTGCGGTGATGTTTGGGTTTGCCCTGCACCGCCTGGGCAGCAAAGGCCAGTTGATTTTCAACGTCATTGAAAGCTTCTCGCAGGTCATTTTCGGCATCATCAACATGATCATGCGTTTGGCACCAATTGGGGCGTTCGGGGCGATGGCCTTTACCATCGGTAAATACGGCGTGGGTACGCTGGTGCAGTTGGGACAACTGATCGTCTGCTTCTACATCACCTGTATTCTGTTTGTGGTGGTGGTACTGGGTTCAATTGCCCGCGCCACAGGCTTCAGCATCTTTAAATTTATTCGTTATATCCGTGAAGAACTGCTGATCGTGCTGGGCACCTCCTCTTCCGAGTCTGCGCTGCCGCGTATGCTCGACAAGATGGAGAAACTTGGCTGTCGCAAGTCGGTCGTGGGGCTGGTTATTCCCACCGGGTATTCGTTTAACCTTGATGGGACATCGATATACCTGACGATGGCGGCGGTGTTTATCGCCCAGGCCACCAACAGTCATATGGATATCTTCCATCAGATTACATTGCTGGTGGTTCTGCTGCTCTCCTCTAAAGGGGCGGCGGGCGTCACCGGAAGTGGCTTTATCGTGCTGGCGGCGACCATTTCTGCGGTTGGCCATCTGCCGGTTGCCGGTCTGGCGCTTATCCTGGGTATCGACCGCTTCATGTCTGAAGCCCGTGCGCTGACCAACCTGGTCGGTAACGGCGTGGCAACGGTGGTTGTGGCGAAGTGGGTGAAGGAACTGGACCACAAGAAGCTTGACGATGTGCTGAATAATCGTGCACCTGAAGGCAAAACGCACGAAATATCCTCTTAATCTCGACACTTATGACCGCAGTCCCTTGTGGGGCTGCGGGCTCCTGCGCATAATTGACCCCTGGGCCCGAATCCTTCACCATGGAGGTATCGGGTTTATTTCACTTCTTCCGTGACATTTTCATGTTCTTGCGGTCTAACACGAAGTGTTTTTAACGTCATATTCAGGCAAACCCAACCGGGATTGTCTTTTTATTACCAGGATTGTTGATCAGGGGTTCACATGCAGGGCACAAAAATTCGACTTATAGCGGGCGGTTTGCTGATGATGGCCACTGCTGGCTATGTGCAGGCAGATGCGCTCCAGCCTGACCCGGCATGGCAACAGGGGACGCTGGCAAATGGTTTACAGTGGCAAGTGTTAGCTACTCCGCAGCGCCCCAGCGACCGTATCGAGGTCCGTCTGCTGGTAAATACCGGTTCGCTCACCGAAAGTACTCAACAGAGCGGTTTCAGTCATCTTATTCCCCGTATTGCGTTAACCCAGAGTGGCGGCCTCGATGCCGCACAGGCGCGTTCACTGTGGCAGCAGGGATTTGACCCTAAGCGACCGATGCCGCCCGTGACGGTCTCTTACGATTCCACGCAGTACAACCTTAGCCTGCCCAATAACCGCAACGATCTGCTGAAAGAGTCGCTGAACTATCTGGCGAACACGATGGGCAAACTGACTATCACCCCTGAGGTCGTGAATCATGCCCTGAGTACGGAAGACATGGTCACCACGTTACCCGTCGATACCAAAGAGGGCTGGTGGCGCTATCGCCTGAAAGGGTCGGCGTTGCTGGGGCACGATCCTGCCGAGCCGGTGAAAATGCCGGTGGATGCGGCGAAAGTTCATGATTTCTACCAGAAATGGTATACCCCGGATGCGATGACGCTCATTGTCGTCGGTAACGTCGATGCGCGTTCGGTGGCTGAGCAAATCAACAAAACGTTTGGTGAGCTGAAAGGTAAGCGTGAAACGCCTGCGCCCGTGCCGACGCTGTCGCCATTGCGTGCCGAGGCGGTAAGCATTATGACCGATGCAGTGCGCCAGGATCGTCTCTCTGTGATGTGGGATACGCCGTGGCAGCCGATTCGCGAGTCCGCCGCGCTGTTGCGCTACTGGCGCGCGGATTTAGCGCGTGAGGCGCTGTTCTGGCATGTTCAGCAGGCGTTGAGTAAGAGCAATGCGAAAGATATTGGTCTTGGCTTTGACTGCCGCGTGTTGTTCCAGCGCGCCCAGTGTGCTGTCAACATTGAATCGCCAAACGACAAGGTCACCGCCAATCTGAGCACCGTCGCGCGTGAACTGGCGAAAGTGCGTGATAACGGTCTGCCGGAAGAAGAGTTCAATGCGCTGGTGGCACAAAAGAATCTGGAACTACAGAAACTGTTTGCGACCTACGCGCGTACTGATACCGATATTCTGATCGGTCAGCGCCTGCGTTCGCTGCAAAATCAGGTTGTGGATATCGCGCCCGAACAGTATCAGCGCCTGCGCCAGGATTTCCTGAACAGCCTGACCGTCGAGATGTTGAATCAGGATCTGCGTCAGCAGTTATCACAGGATATGGCGCTGATTCTGCTGCAGCCGAAAGGTGAGCCGGAATTCAACATGAAGGAGTTGCAGGCGACGTGGGAACAGATTATGGCCCCGGTTGCGGCAGCGGCGACGCCAGTTGAAACGGATGAAGTGCATCCGGAAGTGACGGATATTCCGGCGGCGCAGTAGTGAATTTTCCCCCCTCCCTGACGGGAGGGGGGAAAGTCTTATTGCGGCATGGCGTCGCGTGGGATAATCGCCCCGCGATGCTGAATGACGGTGCTGGCAGTCAGGTGACCTCGTTTGGCGGCTTCGGCGGCATCGCCGCCGGTTAAACGGACGGCCAGATACCCGGCGCTGAACGAGTCGCCAGCGGCGGTAGTATCGATCACTTTCTCTTTTGGCAGTTTCACCGCAGGCACGTCGATCGGTTCATTACCGTCGACAGACACCAGGCAAGAATCCGCGCCCCGTTTCACTACCACTTCCTGCACACCCGCGGCATGCGTACGTGCGATCACCTCTTCAACCGGTTTCACGCCCCAGAGCGCATCTTCGTCGTCCAGCGTCAGGAAGGCGATATCGGTGCATTCCAGCATCTTCTGGTAAACCTGCCGGGTCTCTTCTTTGCTGGCCCACAGCCGCGGACGGTAGTTGTTGTCGAAAATGACTTTTCCGCCGTTGGCGCGGCATTCGCGTAGCAGCGACAGCAATTTGTCGCGGCTGGACGGGCTCAGGATTGCAAGGCTGATACCGCTCAGGTAGAGATAGTCAAAGGTTGCCAGTTCTTCGCAAATGGCTGCCGACTGCTCACTCTCCAGCCAGAATTTTGCCGCCGCTTCGTTACGCCAGTAATAGAACGTCCGCTCGCCGGTGCTGTCGGTCTCGATGTAGTAGAGGCCCGGCAGACGGTTTTCCATGCGCTGCGTCAGCGAGGTATCCACGTTTTCACCGTGCCATGATTCCAGCATCTGCTGGCTGAAACTGTCCGTGCCCAGTGCCGTGACGTAGTGCACGGAGAGCGCCGCAGCATCAACCTGACGGGCAATGTAAACGGAGGTATTCAATGTGTCGCCACCGAATCCGCGCTGAACGTCTGCGCCTTTCTGTGACAGCTCAATCATGCATTCGCCAATCACGGCAATCTTTTTGGACATAGTCGTGAACCTGCTTAAAAAAGTTAGCGTTAGTGTGCGCTGTGGGTGTGAGGTGGTCAACCATATTAAAACAACGTTCCAAAATTTTTTTTGAGCCAGTCCGTATTCTGCGTTGATTTTTACAAAACCGTTTTCGATTTTGCGCATGACTGAACATAAAGTTCTCCGTCCGAAGGCCGATAACCTTTGACGAGTCGGGGCGGTAACACACTTAATCACGGGACATCTGAGATGATAAACCAGGTTATCCAGCAGCTAAGCAATTCCGAGGCGAGCGTTGAAAGCTTGCAGGATCGGCGCTTTTGGCTGCAGTGTGATCGTGCTTACACTTATCAGCCGATTTACCAGACCAACGGCCGCCTGTTAGCGGTTGAGCTGCTGACGGTGGTGACGCATCCGGACAACCCAACCCAACGCATCGCGCCTGACCGCTATTTTGCCGGGGTGGCGGTGCGCCATCGCATTGATATCGTCAAAGAACAACTTCAGTTGCTGGAGCAGAAGGCTGACTTTTTCCAGCGTCATGAATTACTGGCCTCCGTGAATGTCGATGGTCCGACACTGCTCACCATGCGCCAGCAGCCCACCATTGTGCAGATGATTGAACGGATGCCGTGGCTGCGTTTTGAGCTGGTAGAACATATTCATCTGCCAAAAGAATCCTCCTTTGCCAGCATGTGCGAGTTTGGTCCGCTGTGGCTGGATGATTTTGGCACCGGGATGGCCAACTTCTCTGCCCTGAACGAGGTCCGCTATGACTACATCAAAGTCTCGCGTGAACTGTTCGTGATGCTTCGCCAGACGCCTGAGGGGCGCAATCTCTTCACGATGCTGCTGCAACTGATGAACCGCTATTGCCGCGGTGTGATCGTTGAAGGGGTGGAAACGCTGGAAGAGTGGCGCGATGTACAACGCTCGCCTGCCTTTGCCGCACAGGGCTATTTTCTGTCGCGTCCGGTGCCATTTTCCCATCTCGATGAGGTCATTCTGTCACTCTAAAAACCGGCAGTTTCCGCTAACTCCGTCTGGCTGGACTATCTTTAGGACAGGCAAGGGAAGACGTGAGGACGCTAACTATGACTAAAGCCGGAAAAATAACTGCTGCGATAACAGGGACTTTCTTGTTGTTGATCGTTGTCGTTATCGTACTAATAGCGACATTTGACTGGAACCGCCTCAAACCGACCATCAACCAGAAAGTCTCTACCGAACTTAACCGACCGTTCGCCATTCGTGGTGATTTGGGTGTCGTCTGGGAGCGCCAAAAGCAGGAGACCGGCTGGCGCAGTTGGGTGCCGTGGCCGCACGTGCATGCTGAAGATATTATCCTCGGCAATCCCCCCGATATTCCTGAGGTGACGATGGTGCACCTTCCCCGCATTGAAGCGACGCTCGCCCCGCTGGCGCTGTTAAGCAAAACCGTCTGGCTGCCGTGGATCAAACTGGTGAAACCCGATGCGCGGTTGATTCGCCTGTCCGAGAAAAACAATAACTGGACATTCGACCTGGCAGGCGCAGAAAACAAAGATCCCAATGCTAAACCGTCTGACTGGTCTTTCCGGCTGGACACGATTCTCTTCGATCAGGGGCGGATCGCTATTGACGATAAGGTCAGCAACGCGGATATCGAGATCCTGGTTGATCCGCTGGGCAAGCCGTTACCGTTCAGTGAAGTGACGGGAAGCAAAGCGAAAGGCGATAACGCGAAGGTCGACGATTATGTGTTTGGCCTGAAGGCGCAGGGACGATACAACGGCGAACCGCTCACCGGAACGGGAAAAATGGGCGGTATGCTGGCGCTGCGTAGCGAAGGCGCAGCGTTTCCGGTGCAGGCCGATTTACGCTCCGGCAATACCCGGGTGGCGCTGGAGGGCGTGGTTAAAGATCCGATGACGATGGGTGGCGTCGATCTGCAACTGAAATTCTCCGGAGACTCGCTGGGCGAACTGTATGACCTGACGGGGGTACTGTTGCCGGATACGCCGCCGTTCGAAACGGACGGTCGGCTGGTGGCGAAAATCGATTCCAGTACGTCTTCGGTGTTTGATTACCGGGGATTCAATGGACGAATCGGCGACAGCGACATTCATGGCTCCCTGACTTATACGACGGGGAAACCGCGTCCGAAACTGGAAGGCGACGTGGAGTCTCGTCAGCTCAGGCTGGCAGATCTGGGGCCGCTGATCGGCGTTGACTCTGGTAAAGGTGCGGAGAAGGCGAAGCGCTCGGAACAGAAAAAGGGCGAAAAGCGTCTACAGCCGGCGGACAAAGTGCTGCCCTATGACCGCTTCGAAACGGACAAGTGGAACGTGATGGACGCCGACGTGCGCTTCAAAGGGCGGCGTATTGAACATGGCAGCAGTCTGCCCATCAGCGATCTCTCAACCCACATTATTCTGCGGAATGCCGACCTGCGCCTGCAACCGCTGAAGTTTGGTCTGGCGGGCGGCAGCATCAGTTCAACGATTCATCTGGAAGGCGACAAAAAGCCGATGCAGGGGCGCGCAGATATTCAGGCGCGTCGTTTAAAACTGAAAGAACTGATGCCGAACGTCGAACTGATGCAGAAAACGCTGGGTGAAATGAACGGTGATGCCGAACTTCGTGGCAGCGGAAATTCCGTGGCGGCGCTGCTGGGCAACAGCAACGGCAACCTGAAACTGCTGATGAACGACGGGCTGATTAGCCGCAACCTGATGGAGATCGTCGGCCTGAACGTCGGGAACTACATTGTTGGGCAGATCTTTGGTGATGACGAAGTGCGGGTCAACTGTGCGGCGGCGAATCTCGATATTGTGAACGGCGTGGCGCGTCCGCAAATTTTCGCTTTCGATACCGAAAATGCGCTGATCAACGTCACCGGGACGGCAAGCTTTGCTTCAGAACAGCTGGATTTGACCATTGATCCGGAGAGCAAAGGCATCCGCATCATTACCCTGCGTTCGCCACTGTACGTGCGCGGGACGTTTAAGTCGCCGCAGGCGGGGGTAAAGGCGGGGCCATTGATTGCCCGTGGCGCGGTAGCTGCGGCGCTGGCGACGTTAGTGACGCCCGCCGCCGCGCTGCTGGCGCTGATTTCACCCTCGGAAGGGGATGCCAACCAGTGCCGGATGATTTTGTCGCAGATGAAGAAGTGATGGTGTGGTCTGCGTTGTGCCGGGGGCGCTTGCGCTTACCCGGCCTACGGAAGTGGTTGTGTTTGTAGGCCGGGTAAGGCGTAGCCGCCACACCCGGCATGTAAAGATTACAGTGACTGGTGACGCGTCTCATGGGTTAACAGCAGCGCGATCAGCGTTAATGCCGCCATAGACGCCAGATAGGTTCCCACTGCCGCCAGCCCATAGTTGGACTGCAACCATGCGGCGATATACGGCGCGACGGACGCGCCCAGAATTGAGGAGACGTTATAGGAGAACGATGCGCCGGTGTAGCGTACTTCGGTCGGGAACAGTTCGGGCAACAGTGCGCCCATCGGCCCAAACGTCAGTCCCATCAGGCTCAACCCCAGCAGCAGGAAGGCGAAGACCAGCGCCGGATTGCCGGATCCCAGTAGCGGTTTAAAGGCGAACAGCGCGAACAGGATAATCATTGTGGTGATGATGACCATGCTCTTGCGACGGCCAAAAGCATCGGCGAGCAAGCCGGCAACCGGCACCATCACGCCAAAGCCAATAACCGCCATCATTAGCATCCATAATACTTCATTGCGCGGCAGACCCAGACCGACCGGCGCAGCGGCGGTACTGAACGTCATCGAATAGACGGTCATGATATAAAACAGTGTATAGGTCGCGAGCATGATGAACGTGCCAAGGATCGTCACGCGAACGTGTTTGGTCAGCAGGGTTCCGAGCGGGATTTTCACCTGTTTTTTCGCGGCAGCCACTTTGGCGAAGACCGGTGTCTCATGCAGCGAAACACGGACATAAAGACCGATAATCACCAGCACCGCAGAGAAGATAAACGGTACGCGCCAGCCCCAGCTCATGAACTGCTCATCGGTCAGCAGCCAGGAGAGCAGCAGGAAGGTGCCGTTGGCAAAGAAGAAACCAATGGGTGCGCCCAACTGCGGGAACGAGCCATACAGCGCACGCTTACGCGGCGGGGCGTTCTCTGTCGCCAGCAGCGCCGCACCGCCCCATTCTCCGCCCAGCCCCAGGCCCTGACCAAAACGTGCCAGCGCCAGCAGCAGCGGGGCGAAGATGCCAATGGTGGCGTAGCCAGGCAGCAGGCCGATGATCACCGTTGAGATCCCCATTGTCAGCAAAGACGCCACCAGCGTCACTTTACGTCCTACCCGATCGCCAAAGTGGCCGAAGAGCGCGGAACCAATCGGGCGAGCGACAAAGGCGATGGCGAACGTGGCGAGCGACTGTAGCGTTGCGGCGGTCGGGTCGCCCTGCGGGAAGAAAATGTGCGGGAAGACAATGACGGCGGCGGTCGCGTAGATGTAGAAGTCGAAGAACTCAATGGCGGTGCCAATGAGTGAGGCGACGACGACCTTATTGCGCGAATTGACCGGGGTATGTTCCTGCTCGTTATCGAGTGTGGTGGCGGTTGCTTGCATAGTATTTTCTTATTTTTGGCGAACGAACGGCCATATTACGCACAGCAAAAGCGACATTTCAATCTGTAACAACCGCTCAACATGGTTAAAAATCAGGCAAAAAGCGGATAATGTTTATGCCTGCGATTTCTCGTCCATGAAATGCTTCACACAATTTTAAAATTAGTGGATAAAACTGGTTTTTGGTTAAATAAAAGTTAAGGGCTGGATTTAAATGCTGAATGAGTGAGGTGATGCGGAAGTAAGTGCCTGACCATATTGCCGGATGACGGCGCAAGCGCCTGATCCGGCCTACGATTTGCGATGTTTTGTAGGCCGGATAAGCGCAGCGCCATCCGGCAGAGGGTGAGAATCAACGGTGCGTTTTGCCCGGCATCCGGGGGTCATCCTTGTACTCGGCAGTCGCAATCCAGGCCGCGCAGAACAGCGTCAGGCGCGCGAAAAAGTAGAAGAACGCCATCAGCCCCAGCACGGAACCAAACGCCGCGCCGGAGGGCGATTTCACCAGTGCCGGCAGGGTCCAGGTCATGATGATTTTAATGACCTCAAAGCCAATCGCCGCAATCAGCGTACCGCGAATCAACGCTTTTTTACGCGGGCGATGACGAGGCAAGCGCCAGAAAATCCAGAAGAACAGCAGATAGTTGGCGAAAATAGAGATCGCCAGACCAATCAACCGCCAGGTGGGTTTCAGCCACTCTATGCTGTCGAGGTAGAGGGCGGAGATAATCATCTGTTGCGCCGAACCGGCGACCGAGGTGATCGACAGCGTCACAATCAGCGCAATCAACAGGCCAATCAGTGAGATAAAATCACGCAGGTATTTGATCCAGATTTTCTCCTGATCCTGCGGCGTGCGTTCCCAGACGTCCCGCGACTGGGCGCGTATCGCCTCGCGCAGATTACCCATCCAGTTAATCCCGGAGTAGAGGGCGATCCCTAACCCGACCAGACCGACGGTAGTACGCTGCTGTACAGCAGTATTGATGGTACTTTTCAGCGTCGCGGCAAGCGTCGGGTCGCTGACGTTCATCAGGATTTTATTGAAGATGTCCTGCAATAGCGTGGGATGTGAGGCGAGAATAAAGCCTGCGGCGGCAAATGACACCATCAGGATAGGGATCATAGACAAAAACGAGAAGTAGGTAATGGCCGCGCCGAACTGATTCCCTAACCGATCGTTAAAGCGTTCAGCCGCACGGAGCAGGTGCGCAATCACCGGGATGCGCTGGATTTTTTCGACGGTGGTGGTGACCGTTTTCAGCGTCTCGCTGGCGGTGCTTTTCTTCTCGTGTTCTGCGGTTGCGGTTGTGTCGACTTTGCGCACCGGATCGTGTTCAAGTTCCTCAGTGGGGCGTTTTACGTTGTTATCCTGCATCATCAGGTCAGGCGTCCTTCTTTTGTTAATTCTCTGGACAGTATAGCGTCTCAGTCCACGTAGTCCTTCATCACGCCCGTCAGCCACTCCATAAGCAGGTGCACGCGGCGTGAAAGATTACGCCGGTGCGGGTAAAGCAGCGATACCGGCATCGGCGAGGCGCGGTACTGCGGCAGCACCTCAACGAGCGTACCGCTACGTAACGCCTCGCGAACCCCTACGCGAGGAACCTGAATAATTCCCAGCCCTGCCAGACAGGCGGCGTGATAGGTTTCGGTGCTATTTACCGTCAGGGTGCCGCCGGTTTTTATCCACTGCGTCCCGCTGCTGGTGGCGATTTCAAAACCCGGCGGTCGTGTCCCCAGATTGAGCGAATAGTGCACCACCGCATGGGAGGCGAGATCCTCAAGGCTTTCCGGATAGCCAAAACGCGTCAGGTATTGCGGGCTGGCACAGTTGATCACGGTAAGCTTGCCCAGTGGACGTGCGATCAGGCCGGAATCCTTCAGCGTGCCGACTCGCACCACGCAGTCAAAACCTTCGCGGACCAAATCCACTAACCGGTCACTGCTGCTGAGTTCCAGTTCAATTCCCGGATACTGCTGTAAAAAAGCGGGAAGGCGGGGGATTACCAGATTTCGTGCAACGCCAACCGGCATATCGACCCGTAATTTGCCGCTAATACTGGTGGGATCGTGCTGAAACAGGCCGTCGAGTTCATCCAGATTACTCAACAAATCTTTCGCCCGTTCGTAATAGACCATGCCGTCTTGCGTCAGCTGTACCCGCCGCGTGGTGCGGTGCAAAAGCTGGGTACCCAGATGGTTCTCCAGCGCCTGAATCTGGCGCGATACGCTACCTTTAGGGAGTCCCAGAGTGTCGGCAGCGCGAGAAAAACTCTCCAGTTCTGCGACACGAATGAATAACTGCATTGCATGAATTTTATCCATTCTATGACCCTATTGTTGTTCCGGATGAAACAGTCATGCGCAATTAGCGACATTTATTGTTTTTCTATCACCTAATAAGCTTTATCTCAATCAACACAACAGCTGAAATGAGGTTTCTTATGACGCAACGTATCGCATTGGTGACCGGTGGGAGCCGTGGACTGGGTAAAAACGCCGCGCTTAAGCTGGCGGACAAAGGAACGGATATTCTCTTTACCTATCACAGCCAGCAGCAGGCAGCGCTGGATGTTGTCGCTGAAATTGAGCAAAAAGGCAGGAAAGCGGCAGCAATTCAACTGAATGTCGGTGATACTGCTGGCTTTGTCGCTTTCGCCGCTGAAGTGAAAACACAGTTGCAAACCCGCTGGAATCGGCAGACGTTCGATTATTTAGTGAACAATGCCGGGATCGGCTTATATGCGCCTTTTGCCGACACGTCGGAAGAGATGTTTGACGAACTGATGCGCATTCACTTTAAAGGCCCGTTTTTCCTGACGCAGCACCTGCTGCCGCTGATCAACGAGGGTGGGCGTATTCTTAATGTTTCAACCGGGCTGGCGCGTTTTGCTCTGCCGGGGTACGCCGCCTACGCGTCAATGAAAGGGGCGATGGAAGTGCTGACGCGTTACCAGGCGAAAGAACTCGGCGCGCGTGGGATCTCGGTCAATGCCATCGCGCCCGGTGCTATTGAGACCGATTTTGGCGGTGGACGCCTGCGGGATAATAAAGAGCTGAATGCGTATGTGGCTTCGCAAACGGCGCTGGGGCGCGCCGGTCTTCCCGATGATATTGGCGATGCGATTGCCGCGTTACTCAGCGACGAACTGGCCTGGATGACGGCACAGCGTATTGAAGTCTCTGGAGGGATGTTCCTGTAAGCCGAATTCAGCGAGCCGTTGTGCTCGCTGAATGAACATGAAATGCGAATTTTAATTCTGTTACATAATTCCGCGCAGGTGACAATTTCCTTTTTCATGCGCGTTCGTTATTCTCTCTTTAATTTAATATTCAATAAATTTAAGAGACGGTTAAATATAAGGAATTCCTTATTTTGTCACCGGCTTTTTATACCCGGATGTAATTCTTGTGTTTCAGCTGTAAAAATTTATTATTTTTACTTTCCTCCCATCCCGATATCTGTAGAATGACCCTCCGCCAAATGGCGAATGTTTATTTTACCCGTTGGGTAATACCCTTCCCCTCCTTAATATTATTATCGGAAACGGTGGAGAGAGTAATGCAAATCATCATGTTTGACAGGCAGTCAATATTTATTCATGGAATGAAAATCAGTTTACAACAGCGAATTCCAGGAGTGAGTATTCAGGGTGTCAGTCAGGCCGATGAACTCTGGTACAAACTGGAAGAGAACCCGGAAGCCCTGCTTATGCTGGATGGCGATCTTGACGGCGAATTTTGCCGTTGGCTTCTGCAAAAAACGGTGCAACAGTTCCCACTCGTCAAAACCTTAATCATCGCGACAGACTGCGGTAAAAAAGGGTTGCAGGAACTGGCGCAATATAACGTATTGGCCATTATTCCACGTGATTCTGAGCCGGAAAAATTTGCGCTGGCGATCAACAGCGTCGCGATGGGGATGATGTTGCTACCCGGCGAATGGTTAACGACGCCGCCCACGGAATGCCGCGATATTAATACGCTAAGCACTCGTCAACGAGAGATTTTAGCAATGCTGGCGTCAGGTGAGTCAAATAAGGAAATTGGCCGCGCACTAAATATCAGCACCGGAACGGTGAAGGCGCATCTTGAATCACTTTATCGCCGACTGGATGTGAAAAATCGTACCCAGGCGGCCATGCTGTTGGTTCAGTCGTAATAACCTGTAATTATATTACGACCGGAGATCCTGCGGTCGTAATATAGTCCTGTTTTAATAGCCCCAGCAGCCAGTCATTATGCCAGCGCTGTTGCAGCCAGTAACTCTCCCTGAGCGTGCCTTCCAGTACAAATCCCACTTTCTCCAGCAGATGCCTGGAAGCCTGATTACCTTCGGTGACGCAGGCGGTCAGACGGCGCAGACCACCACGGGTAAATGCGTAATCACAGACGGCCCGTAACGATTCTGTTCCGTATCCCTTTCCCTGCGCGTCAGGTGCCAACAGAAACCCAACCTCAGCGCACGCTTCTGCACGATGAATGTAGCCCGTCACCCCGAGAGGGGCGTGGGTTTCGTTATCGCACAGGATCAGACACAGCCAGTGTGCGTCACCCGGATGCCACGCGGGTAAGCGTGAATCGAACGCTTCCCGAATCTCGCTTTCACTTCGCGCGTCGGCGACATGGCGCATCACGTCCGGGTTTTGCTGGAGAGCGAGAAAAAAGGGCCAATCGGCAGAGTCGATCGGGCGACAGGTCAGACGGGCTGTTTTCAGTATGGGCACGGGCTCTCTCCTGAGATATTTCTCAATGTTCACGTAGCGGTCACTGTAATAATTATTGAACTTGTTATATCTATAAAAACTAATAATTAAAACAAAGAACTAAAACAAAATTAATGACCTCCGTATGGGGTGCTTTTAGCGAAGGAAGAGAATGACGATTAGCGTTTTGACCACACGCACGACCTTTGAGCACTGTCTGGGCATTATCCGCCAGGCTTCAGTGGAGATCCTGCTGCTATTGGGTGTGCATGCCTCTGACGGTAAAGACCCGCGCTGGTTTCTGGAACACCTGGATCAGGCCCGGCTTAATCTGGGCGGCTGGAGCCAGGTCGCCCGGCGTTTGCACCTTAACGACGCGCAACTGAGTCAGTTCACGCTGCAACTGCGTCATCTTCAGCAGTGCGTACCGCAATATGACAGCGGGCAGGAGGTCAGTGAGAACCAACTGATTGCCGCTCTGCGCGTGGTCAGGTCGCTGGAGCAACTGCGCCATCATCAGCCGTTACTCAATTTTAAAACAGAGATTGAAGAGGCAGACCACAGCCAGCAAATGCGCGCAGAGCGACAGCTACGTGCGATCGAACTGACCCTGACCGCACTGATCTCACAGATGTGGCCGGATAAAACACAGCTCAATAATTACCTTAAAGACAATTTTGGCGCGGATAAGCTCAGACGCTGGATTAAGCTGGGTGAACGCCAGGATCCGCTCAATGGCATGCGTTTTAGCGAGCTGGCGCTGATGATTGTCGATAAGAAGAGTTTTACCCGCCACTATTCCGGAATCTTTAACGATGCGTCCGTGCTGACCCTGTTTGTCGAACCGCGTCTGACCCTGCGGGTGTTTCTCGATGACTGTCGGCAGGCGCGTAACACGGTGCTGGCCGGGGAGCCACTTTCATCGGCACAGCTAACGTTACTCTCCTGTCAGTTTCAGCATATCGTCCGTCCCGTCCAGCGGGCCTATGAGCAGGGACGCGCCCGCATTAACCCGGCAGCGTTGATGATCGTGGAAGAGGGGCAACTGGCGCAGTTTTGGGAGGAGGCACGGAAAAAGGACCGTCAGGCCGGAGGCGATGCAGAGGAGATCGGCGAATCTGTTGAACCGCCACGTAAGCGTTCGCTGCGTACGGCAGAAGAACGCGAGCAGCTGATCACGGGTGTGCTCTGGGGGGCGGTGGGGCTCATGGTGATCGCCATCCTGGGCGGCGGTGCGTGGTTAGTGAGTTCGCAGCCGCCCGCGCCCGCGCCGAACATCAAGATCACTCAGGCGGAACCCAAGCGCGAATTGCCTTCCGCACGCGAAATGGTGACGCAGATGGGCATCACCTGGGACGTGTTTAACATGCGTGCGGCGATTGATCGCAATGACACTCGGGTCACCGCGCTCTTCTTACAGGGCGGTATGAACTGGCAGGTCTCGTGGACCGAAACGGCGTTTTCCCGCGATAACACAGATGTCCTCGACCTGCTGTTGCGTTATCCCTCACAGATGGATGAGAGTAAACCCTGTCGCCGGTTTATCAATACGCTCGGCCACGCCATGTCTGACGGCGCGTCGTTGAACGGTCAACGCAAGGCCTGGCTGCGGCGTTTTTGCACCGTGCCAGCGGTGGTATCACGACAGCAGCATGATGCAGAACAGGCGGAACGGCGTTACCGCGCCGATCCCAGCGCGGATAACAAAAAATGGCAGAAAATTCAGCGCGATATTTACGAAGTGATCCGTTAGCCGTTATGGCTCGCCATACAGCCCAATTAAGCGGCGTGCGACGCCGTTGGTCCAGCCAAAGCCATCCTGCAACGGATATTCGCCGCCGCCCCCTTCGCGCGGGGTGCTGCTGGCGATGTGGTATTTCTCAATGAGCTTATGATGCTGTTGATAAAAATGATTCACCGTCTGCAGCCAGCTATGGGCGATTTCATCCCCCAGCGCATCATCACCGTACATCTT
The DNA here is from genome assembly GCF_019048065.1 of Citrobacter farmeri. Taxonomy (NCBI): domain Bacteria; kingdom Pseudomonadati; phylum Pseudomonadota; class Gammaproteobacteria; order Enterobacterales; family Enterobacteriaceae; genus Citrobacter; species Citrobacter farmeri. The sequence continues at coordinate 4,569,508 of NZ_CP077291.1, read as the reverse complement.
AAAGCCCTGAATCGCCATCCACTGTAGCGGTGCCCAGCCGTTGGGTTTATCCCACTGTTCACCCGTTTCGTATTCGGAGGCCATAATACCGCCGGGGGTCAACAGGCGGCTGCGTATAGTATCTCCCAGCCGATCGGCCTGTTCATGCGTCGCCATCCCGACGTAGAGCGGAACGATGCTGGCGGCAGAAAACAGCGCCATCTGTTCACGCCGCCAGTCATAGTCGCGATAGCAGCCATTTTCCTCATCCCATAAATAGCGGTTGACGGCAGCCCGCCGGTTGCTCGCCTTCTGGCGAAACTGTGCCTCGACGTCGCGTTCTCCTTTCAGCGCCGAGATATTGGCAATGGTGCTCTCAAGTTTGAACAGGAACGCATTGAGATCGATAGGGATAAACTGCGTGGTGCGAATGCTTGCCAGTCGTCCGGCGTCGCGCAGCCAGCGGGAGGAGTAATCCCAGCCGGACGCCGCGCCTGCACGCAGATCGCGATACACCTCATTCGGTGGCCGTCCTGAGTGTTTGGCGGTCTCCACATCCTCCAGCCATGACTCATCGCGCGGCGTGTCGCGGTCATCCCAGTAGCGGTTGAGCAGAGAACCGTCTGGCATCCTGACGACGTGACGATAGGCCTGGTTGAGCACCAGTGATTCTGCGCCGTCCATCCAGAAGGCATACTCCATTTTCAGATGGTCGAGGTAGCGCCGCGCGCCACGTACGCCGTCTTCCTCGAACAACTCGACCATCAGCGCGAATACCGGCGGCTGCGAGCGGCTGAGATAATAGGTGCGATTGCCGTTCGGAATGTGGCCGTAGTTTTCAATCATCCACGCGAAGTTATCTGCCATACACTTCAGCAGGTCTTCTCGACCGCTTTCCGCCAGGCCCAGCATGGTGAAATAGGAGTCCCAGTAGTAGGTCTCGCTGAATCGCCCACCCGGTACGATATAGGACTGCGGCAGTGCCAGCAGCGATGACCACGGAATGTGATCCTGCGGCTCCCGGGTTAGCACCGGCCACAACTGGTCAATATGCTCTTTCAGGGAGTGTTCGGGGTTGGAGACATATTCGGTGCCGTACGCTTCCGGCAACCAGAAATGATTTTCGATAAAGCGTCGCAGATCGAAATCCCGATGGCGGCGGACTTTACGGTAGCGAATCAGAATATCGAGCGGATCCATTTTCGGCGCGCAGTCAGGAAAGGTTTTGCTGTCGGCAAAAATTTTTGAACACTGAACGTGCTCAAACAGTTCGAGATAGCGGTCGGCTGGCGTCAGAGCGTCAGAGGCGGGTAACCCCTCGATCATCTCAGGTTCCGGTTCTGCCTCGATCATCTCATCCAGCTTTAACTCGCACGGATCCGTTTCGTAGACAAGATCGACATCGATCGTGAATTCCTCAGATGGGGCGTGTTGCAGTTTCTGGTTGATCATAATGAGAAAGGCCTCCGGATTGCGTCGTAAAAGATACGGGTGTTGCCCGGCTATCTTTTAAGCGTAGACATTCGCTTCGGTGTGCGGGGTGCAAAGCGTGCGGTAGATCACATTTAAGCCGCCAGCCTTTAATGTAATAACAATATAGCGCACTGATAATTCGAAATAATTATTTCCAGCGTAATTTATGAAAAGGCTTATTTTCGGAACATTCGATTGCAACGAGTTGTGAATGAGTTAAACCTTACTCTTAATAGGGAAAAGCTATCTCATCGATAGATGCCGCCCATGTAATTGATTGATACTTATCAAGTTAGCCGCCTGTTTATTTTCTATGATGGCAAAGTCCATAAAGGACGCCCGCTTTTCTCAATTTTCTGGGTCACAATAACTCACTACCGTGAGGGTAAAATAATGAAAATCATTACCCGTCTTACCGCGATTGCCATAGCAGGCATCGTTATCTGTTATTTAGGATTATCCGGTTACGTCTGGTATCACGAAAAACAACGCAGTCAGGCTGCTTCCGTTCAGGCCTCAACGCGAGAAGATAATAATCAGGTTCTGGGATTTTTACGTGAGAAAGGATGCGATTATTGTCATACCCCTTCCGCAGAATTACCGTTTTATTCCTCCTTTCCCATCGCGAAACAGTTGATGAATTACGATATTCAACTGGGTTATAAATCCTTCAATCTTGAAGCTGTTCGCGCCGCACTGCTGGCTGATGAACCTGTTTCGCAAAGCGATCTTAATAAGATTGAATGGGTGATGCAGTATGAAACTATGCCGCCAACCCGCTACACCGCACTGCACTGGGCAGGAAAGGTGAGTGATGAAGAACGGGAAGCGATTCTTGGCTGGATTGCGAAACAGCGTGAGCAGTATTACGCCAGCAATGACACGGCGAGCCAGCATCGCAATGAGCCAGTACAGCCGATCCCGAAATCTTTAGCTACCGATGCGCAAAAAGTGGCGCTTGGTTTTGCGCTGTATCACGATCCCCGTTTGTCCGGCGATAGCACCATCTCTTGTGCACATTGCCACGCCCTGAATGCGGGCGGCGTGGATGGACGGAAAACATCGATTGGCGTCGGCGGTGCGATTGGGCCGATCAACGCACCAACGGTTTTCAACTCGGTCTTTAACGTGGAGCAGTTCTGGGATGGCCGCGCGCCAACGCTACAGGCGCAGGCGGGGGGACCGCCATTGAACCCGATAGAAATGGCGTCGAAATCCTGGGATGAAATCATCGGTAAACTCGACAAGGATCCTATCCTGAAACAGCAGTTCCTCGCGGTTTACCCGCAGGGATTCAGCGGTGACACGATTACCGATGCGATTGCCGAGTTTGAGAAAACGTTGATTACGCCGGATTCTCCGTTTGATAACTGGCTGCGCGGTGATGAAAACGCACTGACGGCTAAGCAAAAGCATGGCTATCAATTGTTTAAAGACAATAAATGCGCCACCTGCCATGGCGGGATGATTCTGGGCGGGCGTTCGTTTGAACCGCTGGGTCTGAAGAAAGACTTTAATTTTGGTGAGATCACCGCAGCTGATATTGGTCGAATGAACGTGACCAATGAAATGCGCGATAAATTACGCCAGAAAGTCCCGAGTCTGCGTAACGTTGCGCTCACCGCACCGTATTTCCATCGCGGCGATGTCCCGACGCTGGATGGGGCGGTTAAGCTGATGCTGCGTTATCAGGTGGGTAAAGAGATCCCGCAGGAAGATATCGATGATATCGTTGCTTTCCTTGAGAGTCAGACCGGGGTGTATACACCGTACATGCAGGGTAAGTGATTAGGATGTGCCGGATAGTGCTGATGCCCTATCCGGCATTTTAAATGCTTAACGCATGGTCACGAACTCTTCCGCTGCCGTCGGGTGAATGGCGACGGTATTGTCGAAGTCTTTCTTGGTCGCACCCATTTTCAGCGCCACCGCAAAGCCCTGCAACATTTCGTCCATTCCAAAGCCGATGCCGTGGATGCCGACGATCTTCTCTTCCGGGCCAACGCAAACTAACTTCATGCGGCACGGCTGGCGGTGCGAGGTTACTGCGGTATACATCGCGGTAAACGAGGATTTATACACTTTCACCTGGTCGTCGCCATACTGCTCGCGCGCCTGCGGTTCGGTCAGACCCACGGTGCCAATAGGCGGGTGGCTGAAGACCACGGTCGGGATGTTGCTGTAGTCCAGATGCTCGTCCGGTTTGTTGTTAAAAAGACGCTCGGAAAGACGACGGCCTGCCGCAACGGCAACCGGGGTCAGCTCGACGGCACCGGTGTTATCCCCGACGGCATAAATCCCGTCCACGCTGGTGTTCTGGTATTTATCGACGACGATATATCCTTTCTCGTTGGTTTTTACGCCCGTTGCCGCCAGATTGAAGTTATCGGTGGCCGGTTCGCGACCAATCGCCCAAATCAGGCAATCTACCGTTTCGCTGCGACCGTCTTCCAGTTCGAGCGTCAGGCTACCATCGGCGTTTTTGACCACCGCTTTCGGGATCGCGTGAGTATGGAGCGTCGGTCCTTCGGCATTCATCACTTCGACCAGGGTTTCGGTGATCATCGGATCAAAGCTGCGCAGCGGCGCGTGTTTACGCACGAACAGATGGGTTTTGGCACCCAGACCGTTAATCACGCCCGCCAGCTCCACGGCGATATAACCAGCACCGACGACGGCGACGCGCTCCGGCAGGGCCGGCAGCGCAAAGAAACCGTCGGAGTCGATACCGTATTCCACGCCCGGAATACTCGGGTGGCTCGGACGACCCCCTGTCGCGATCAGGATATGGTCGGCGGTCAGGGTCTCACCGTTGACCTCGATGGTTTTGGCATCGATGAAGCGGGCAAAACCTTTGATCACGTCAACGTTATTCTTACCCAACACGTTGTCATACGAGGTGTGAATGCGGTCGATATAGGCGGTACGGCTGGCAATCAGCGTATCCCAGTTGAATTTATTGATCGTGGTGTCAAACCCGTAGTCCGGGCCGTACAGGTGGATCGCTTCACGGATCTGTGCAGCATGCCACATCACTTTTTTCGGGACGCAACCGACGTTAACGCAGGTGCCGCCCAGCTCTTTGGCTTCAATCAGCGCACACTTCTGGCCGTACATCGCTGCACGGTTAATCGAGGCGATACCGCCGCTGCCACCGCCGATGGCGATGTAGTCATAATGCTTGCTCATGAGTCTTATCCTTCCGTTCTGATTGCCGCGATTGTATACCTGAAATCAGCAGGTTTCACCGATGACTGCGATTACTCTGGCACGATCCAGTTTACCGAGGTATGCCCGGTCCCTGCTGGCACCAGCTTGCTGTGTAGCCATGGCAGCACGGTGCTCATTTGCGCTTCCAGCTTCCACGGCGGATTGATCACAATCATGCCCGAGGCGGTCATGCCGCGCTGGTCGCTGTCCGGGCGTACCGCCAGCTCAATTTGCAGGATTTTACGGATGCCGGTCGCTTCGAGATCGTGCACCATGCGCTTGATTTGCTGACGTAATACGACCGGATACCACAGAGCATATGTCCCGGTGGCAAACCGTTTATAGCCTTCGTTGATTCCGGCGACAACGGCCTGGTAGTCCGATTTAATTTCGTAAGGGGGGTCAATGAGGATCAAACCGCGTCGGGAGACCGGCGGCAGCTTCGCCTTCAACTGCTGATAACCGTCGGCACGGGCCACGCGGGCACGCTCATCTTTCTGGAATTCTCCCCGCAGCAGCGGGAAATCGCTCGGATGCAGCTCCGTCAGGTGCAGACTGTCCTGCGCGCGCAGTAGCTGACGGGCGATCAGCGGAGAACCCGGGTAGTAACGTAGTTGCCCGCTACGGTTGAAGTGCTCAACCACACCGATGTACGGCTCCAGTTCAGCAGGCAGGTCGTCCTGCTGCCAGATGCGGGCGATACCTTCCAGGTATTCACCGGTGCGTTCAGCCTGCTCGCTGCTCAGCTGATAACGGCCCGCGCCTGCATGGGTGTCCAGATAGAGAAACGGCTTCTCTTTCTCTTTGAGCGACTCAATGATCAGGCTCTGAACCGTGTGTTTAAGGACGTCTGCGTGGTTGCCAGCGTGGAAGCTGTGGCGATAACTGAGCATGGGTAAACGTGTTCCAGGTTATAAACGTAGGCCCGATCGGCGTCACGCTTTCGGGTGAATAAAAAACATATCGCCACAGTATACAGAAAAGTCACCGCTGCCGCGAAAGCGCAACGCCTGGCATTGAAATCCTCTACACTTATCCCCATTCTACAGGGATATTGTACAGCGCCGGATGCGCGCTACATTCACCTTCTTCAAACAGGACAGCGCTTATGACCAATCCTCTACTGACGCCTTTCGAGCTCCCTCCCTTTTCCAAAATTCAGCCGGAACATGTGGTCCCGGCGGTAACCAAGGCGCTGAACGACTGCCGCGAAAATGTGGAACGCGTGGTGGCGCAAGGTGCGCCGTACACCTGGGAAAACTTGTGCCAGAAGCTTGCGGAAGTGGATGATGTGCTGGGCCGTATTTTTTCTCCGGTCAGCCATCTGAATTCGGTGAAAAACAGTCCGGAACTGCGCGAAGCCTATGAACAAACCCTGCCGCTGTTGTCAGAGTACAGCACCTGGGTCGGTCAGCATGAAGGTCTGTATAAGGCGTACCGCGACCTGCGTGATGGCGACCATTACGCCACGCTAAATACCGCGCAGAAAAAAGCCGTTGATAACGCGCTGCGTGATTTTGAACTCTCAGGAATTGGTCTGCCGAAAGAAAAGCAGCAGCGTTATGGAGAGATCGCCACCCGCCTGTCTGAGCTTGGTAACCTGTACAGCAACAACGTGCTTGACGCCACTATGGGCTGGACGAAGCTGATCGCTGACGAAGCTGCACTGGCCGGAATGCCGGAAAGCGCGCTGGCGGCGGCAAAAGCACAGGCCGAAGCGAAAGAACAGGAAGGTTACCTGCTGACGCTGGATATCCCGAGCTATCTGCCGGTGATGACCTACTGCGACAACGGGCAACTTCGTGAAGAGATGTACCGCGCCTATGTGACCCGCGCGTCGGATCAGGGACCTAACGCCGGAAAATGGGACAACAGCCCGGTGATGGCGGAAATCCTTGCCCTGCGTCACGAACTGGCGCAACTGCTGGGCTTTGAAAGCTACGCCTTTAAATCGCTTGCCACCAAAATGGCGGAAAATCCGCAGCAGGTACTGGAGTTTTTAACCGATCTGGCAAAACGCGCGCGTCCGCAGGGTGAGAAAGAGCTGGCGCAACTGCGTGCTTTCGCGAAGGCAGAGTTTGGCGTTGACGAGCTGAACCCGTGGGACATCGCTTACTACAGCGAAAAACAGAAACAGCATCTCTACAGCATCAGCGACGAACAATTGCGTCCGTACTTCCCGGAAAACAAAGCCGTTAACGGCCTGTTTGAAGTGGTGAAACGCATTTACGGCATTACCGCCAAAGAGCGTAATGACGTGGAGGTCTGGCATCCGGACGTGCGTTTCTTCGAACTGTATGACGAAAACAACGAACTGCGTGGCAGCTTCTATCTCGATCTGTATGCGCGTGAGCACAAGCGCGGCGGGGCGTGGATGGACGACTGCGTCGGTCAGATGCGCAAAGCGGACGGTTCACTGCAAAAACCCGTCGCCTACCTGACCTGTAACTTTAACCGCCCGGTCAACGGCAAACCGGCGCTGTTCACCCATGACGAAGTGATCACGCTGTTCCACGAATTTGGTCACGGCCTGCATCATATGCTGACCCGTATCGAAACCGCGGGTGTTTCCGGGATCAACGGCGTGCCGTGGGATGCGGTCGAACTGCCGAGCCAGTTTATGGAAAACTGGTGCTGGGAACCGGACGCGCTGGCGTTTATCTCCGGTCATTACGAAACCGGCGAACCGTTGCCGAAAGAACTGCTGGATAAAATGCTGGCGGCGAAGAACTACCAGGCGGCGCTGTTTATCCTGCGTCAGTTGGAATTCGGATTGTTTGATTTCCGTCTGCATGCGGAATTTGACCCGCAGCAAGGAGCGAAAATCCTTGAAACGCTGGCGGAGATTAAAAAACAGGTCGCTGTGGTGCCGGGGCCGTCATGGGGGCGCTTCCCGCATGCCTTCAGCCATATTTTCGCCGGTGGCTACGCGGCAGGGTATTACAGTTACCTGTGGGCGGATGTGCTGGCCGCGGATGCGTTCTCGCGTTTTGAAGAAGAGGGTATTTTCAACCGGGATACCGGTCAGTCGTTCCTCGACAACATTCTGACGCGTGGGGGTTCTGAAGAGCCCATGGAACTGTTTAAGCGCTTCCGTGGCCGTGAACCGCAGCTGGATGCGATGCTGGAGCATTACGGGATCAAAGGCTAATTCGTCAGTGAAAATCTGTTTAATTGATGAAACGGGCGCCGGAGACGGCGCCTTATCTGTTCTTGCCGCCCGCTGGGGGCTTGAACAGGACGATGACAACCTGATGGCACTGGTGCTGACGGCGGAGCATCTGGAGTTGCGTAAGCGCGATGAGCCGAAACTCGGCGGCATTTTCGTCGATTTCGTCGGTGGAGCGATGGCCCATCGGCGTAAGTTCGGCGGCGGTCGCGGTGAAGCGGTGGCAAAAGCGGTGGGGATTAAGGGCGACTATCTGCCTGATGTCGTTGATGCCACCGCAGGTTTAGGGCGCGACGCTTTTGTCCTGGCCTCCGTTGGTTGTCATGTGCGAATGCTGGAGCGTAATCCGGTGGTAGCGGCGTTGCTCGACGACGGACTGGCGCGCGGCTATGCCGATGCGGAAATTGGACCGTGGTTGCAGGCGCGTTTGCAGTTGATTCACGCTTCCAGCCTGACGGCCCTGACCGATATCACGCCGCGTCCGCAGGTGGTCTATCTCGATCCGATGTTTCCCCATAAGCAGAAAAGCGCGTTGGTGAAGAAAGAGATGCGGGTATTTCAGTCGCTGGTGGGGCCGGATCTGGATGCGGATGGCCTGCTCGAACCTGCGCGACAACTGGCAACCAAACGCGTGGTGGTGAAACGACCAGACTACGCGCCGCCGCTGGCGGATGTCGCCACGCCAAATGCGGTCGTGACCAAAGGGCACCGGTTTGATATTTATGCCGGCACGCCTTTGGCGGATTAACAGCCCGCCTGATGGCGGCTTCGCTTATCGGGCTGCCTGTAGGCCGGATAAGACGTGAGCCGTCATCCGGCATAATCCTTCCGCTATTTTGCACCGTCCGGCGTATTAATCATCCGGTTCAGCCACGGCACCATCAACGCCATCACAACCGTGACGGCCAGCGTCACTAATCCGATTTTACTGAACACGCCTGTGTAGATCGGCAATGTTTGCAGCGGGTCGGTGATGTTCTCCGGTACGGCGGTAAAGGTTGCGACATAGCCCCCCAGCAGAAATGCGGCGGCCTGCGTCAGGAACCACATCCCGAGGATAAAGCCCATCAGGTGCTGCGGAACCAGCGCCGCCACCATTGCCAGTCCCAGTGCGCTAATCAGCAACTCGCCCAGACTCTGGAACAGATAGACCAGCACGATAAACCACGGCGACGTCAGCCCTTGCACATCGACAAACCACATCCCTGCCGCGGCGGCGGTCAGAAAGCCCAGCGAGCACAGGAACATCCCGAGGGTAAACTTCATCGGCATCGTCAGATCTTTGCCTTTGTTGCCAAGACGCGTGTAGATTGCCGCCAGCACAGGGCTTGCAACCACCACCCAGAACGGGTTAAGCGCCTGGAAACTCACCGGGTTAATAGTGAAACCGAGGATCTCGTGGTGAACGTTATTGATGGCAAAGAAGTTCAGCGAAGTGGGCATCTGCGCGTACAGAATGTAAAACAGCACCGCTTCAAGCATCAGGATAAACGCTACAAACATCTTGTTGCGTCCGGTTTTATCCAGTTTGAAGGCCTGACGGAAGAAGATAATCGTCACCACAAGCGACAACACAATCAGCACCAGGTTGGCGATTTGCACGTTGTGCATCAGCCAGGCGCAGAGGAAAACCATCGCCACGGTGCCAATCAGGACATACAACAGATTGCGCAAGCTCATCGGCAGATGGTCTGGCTCGGAACCGATATCTTTCACCATACCGCGGCAGGCGAAATAGACCAGCAGCGCGACAATCAACCCCGCCCCGCACAGGTTGTAGGTGACGGCATAGCCAAACTTATCCGCGATCACCGGCGCCAGCGACAACGACAGTAGCGAACCGATGTTTATCGACATGTAGAACAGGGTGAAGGCACCATCCAGACGCGGATCTTTGGGCGGATAGCATTTGGAGAGCAGACTTGCCGGGTTTGCCTTAAACAGGCCGTTGCCGACGGCAATCGTCCCAAGCGCGATAAAAATAAGGTCTGGTTTGAGTAACGACATTCCCGTCATGAAGTAGCCGAGCGCCAGCACGATCGCACCCAGCACCAGCGTACGTTTGGTGCCGAGCAGATGATCGCCAACGTAGCCCCCAATGGAGATCAGACCGTACACCAGAGCGGCAAAGGCGCCGAAGGTGATAAACGCCTGTTCCTGTGAGAAACCGAGTTGCTTAACAAAGAAAACCGCCAGGATACCCTGAACGCCGTAATAGCCAAATCGTTCCCATAACTCGACAAAAAAGATCATGAAGAACGGGCGGGGTTGCTGCAGCAAACCCGTTGGTGCAGATGTATTCATATTGCTTCGCCTTTCAATGCCATCCCGAAAAGTATGAACGCGTTATACAAAACGCGCCGAAAATGTCTGACTGTGTTATAGACTGCGGTTATTGCCAGGTATCGTAGAGTATTATACAGATTGATTTCATTCTAATCAGTTGATCACACTAATTATGATTAATGCGGTGGGAGGTTGTACTGATCGTTTTCGGGGATGACAGAAACAAAAACGCCCGCAAAGGCGGGCGCTATGGCAGGACCGGATAATCCGGTTAGACGCGTTTTACTCTTCTTCGTCGCGCAGTGGAACAATCAGCATGTCGACGTGAACGGTGTTGATCAACTGGCGAGCAGAGGACATCAGTTTGCTCCAGAAGTCCTGGTGATGACCACAAACGACCAGGTCCATGTCGTATTTTTTGATCGCATCTACCAGCACCTGGCCCAGATCGCCGCTGCCGCTCAGGGTTTCGGTAATTGGATAGCCTGCATTAGTGGACAGTTCGGTCAGCGCGTGGTGGGTTTCTTCAGAAATGCGTTTTTGCATATCGCCCAGATTGACGTCAATCAGGCCGGTATAAAGGTCAGAGTAGTTTACATCAACGTGGATCAGGGAAACCTTTGCGTTGTAAGGACGCGCCATAGAAACCGCTTTTTCTACCAGAACTTTGCTTTCCGGAGAAAGATCAACCGCGATGAGAATGTGTTTGTAAGCCATAGTATTACTCCTTCCATAAAGTTGTCGATGACCAGCCAGCTAGCGTTTCTTTTGCCGTCGCGTCACCCGCGTCCTGCGAACTGTGCGATTTGTCTACGCGGGGCTAGCTCAGCCGCGATGAATTGTCGAAATCATCCTTACAGTATAGCGGCCTGGATAATCCGTCAATCCGCCTTGCTTACCAATTAGTTAAACAAATTTTTTAGATAATTGCATTGATAGTGATTAACCTTCTGGCAAAAAAATTAACTGATCTCCTACACTATTTAGAGAGCCGCTCAGATGATAAGCTCAAAATGAGCGGTTTTTAGTCGTACTTTTTCATTGACTGTCTGGCAAGTTTCGGGGAGCGGTAGTCCCGGAGCGGAGCTCCGTGGGCGGGTCGCCGGGGAGGTCGTATGATAAGCACCGTTGCATTATTCTGGGCGTTATGTGTTGTTTGCATTGTGAATATGGCGCGCTATTTCTCGTCTTTACGCGCGCTGCTCGTGGTACTTCGTGGTTGCGATCCTTTGCTCTATCAATATGTAGATGGGGGCGGCTTTTTCACCTCGCACGGCCAACCCAATAAGCAGGTACGCCTGGTGTGGTATATCTACGCCCAGCGCTACCGCGATCACCATGATGATGAATTCATCCGCCGCTGTGAGCGGGTACGTCGTCAGTTCATTCTGACCAGCGCGCTGTGTGGGCTCGTGGTAGTCAGTCTTATTGCCTTGATGATTTGGCACTGAGCATAAAAAAGCGGGCCAGTTTCCTGACCCGCTTGCTTCTGTAACTTCTTTTCTCTTTTCGCTTTTCGCTTAGATAAGCTTCAGCGAGATCCAGTACAGCGTACCAGACAGCAGAATCGCGGCGGGTAATGTGAATACCCAGGCCATCAGAATGCTGGTCACCGTTTTACGTTGCAGACCCCCACCGTCGACAACCATCGTCCCCGCCACGGAGGAGGAGAGAACATGGGTAGTGGATACCGGCATCCCGGTGTAGCTGGCGAGACCAATAGAGACGGCCGCGGTCATCTGCGCAGACATCCCCTGAGCATAGGTCATGCCTTTCTTACCAATCTTTTCACCGATGGTGGTTGCCACACGGCGCCAGCCGATCATGGTACCAATACCCAGCGCCAGCGCGACCGCCATAATGATCCAGATCGGCGCATACTCAATGGTGCTCAGCATATCGGTTTTCAGTTTCTTCAGCAGACGCTGGTCGTCAACGCTCACGCCTGGCAGCTTCGTCACTTTATCGGTCGTGTCGGAGATGCACAGCATAATGCGACGCAGTTGACCGCGCTGCTCAACGCTCAGCTTGTCATAGCTTTCCACATTGTTCGACAACATCGCCTTCGCGCGATCCAGCGCATTAAGGGTGTTTGCCGGATGGCAGTGGAATTCTGTCGGCTGCGTGGCGGCTGGTTCCGGAGAGGGAATCAGCTGATCGACGCCCGTCACTTTCTTCAGCAGATCGGGATGCTGCTGGAAGTAGATTTCGACGTTGTTGATGGCATCACGGGTGCGGGTGATTTCGTAACCCGAGGCATTCATGTTCACCACGAAACCTGCCGGTGCCACACCAATCAGGACCAGCATCACCAGACCAATGCCTTTCTGACCGTCGTTCGCACCATGCGAGAAAGCCACGCCGATAGCCGAAAGGATCAGCGCGATACGGGTCCAGAACGGCGGCTTTTTCTTACCGTCTTTCTTTTCACGTTCCGCAGGGGTGAGGTGAATACGGGCGCGTTTTTTGGTTCCGCTCCAGTAGCGACGCAGAATGAAAATCAGACCACCTGCGACCACCAGACCAACAATAGGCGAGACGATCAGCGAGGCAAAAATGCCCATGACTTTCGGGATGTTGAGTGCATCCACTACTGACGTACCGGTCATCAGCGCATTGGTTAAACCGATACCGATAATCGCGCCAATCAGCGTGTGAGAGCTGGATGCGGGTAAACCAAAGTACCAGGTACCCAGGTTCCAGATGATGGCTGCGAGCAGCATGGAGAACACCATCGCGAGTCCATGCGACGATCCCATATTGAGCAGGAGATCGGTCGGTAACATATGCACGATGGCATAGGCTACGCTGAGACCGCCCAGCAGCACACCAAAGAAGTTGAACACTGCAGCCATGACCACCGCAAGCTGCGAGCGCATCGCACGGGTGTAGATCACGGTTGCAACTGCATTGGCTGTATCATGGAAGCCGTTGATTGCTTCATAGAACAGCACAAAAGCCAGAGCAAGCAATAATAAAAGCCCGGTATGTAAATCCAGACCAGCAAACAAATGTAGCATAGGACGTTACGCCATCTTGAGGACATGAACGCGGCGCATTATCAGTGACTTTAGCGGCGCGGGCAAAGTGAAATATAGACTTTTTTTGATTTAACGTCTGAATAGAATGGTGCCTATAAAGAATTATCTTATATATTTCATACGAATACTTATTCCTAAGGATTTTCTTGCTGGTGCGACCACTGAGATAACTTTACAATTCACGCCCTGAATTCAGAGAGGAACGTAAAGTGGAAAGGTTTGATGCCATTATTATAGGCGCTGGCGCGGCAGGTATGTTCTGTGCAGCACAGGCAGGACAGGCCGGCAGTCGGGTGCTGCTTATTGATAATGGCAAGAAACCTGGGCGCAAGATCCTCATGTCTGGTGGGGGCCGCTGCAACTTTACGAACCTTTATGTTGAGCCAGCGGCCTATTTGAGCCAGAACCCGCATTTTTGTAAGTCGGCGCTGGCGCGTTATACCCAGTGGGATTTCATCGATCTCGTCGGTAAGTACGGTATTGCCTGGCATGAAAAAACGCTCGGGCAGCTTTTTTGCGATGATTCCGCACAGCAAATCGTCGATATGCTGGTGGCGGAATGTGAAAAAGGCAATGTGACCCTGCGCTTACGCAGTGAGGTTCTGAGCGTTACGCGGGATGAGGACGGTTTTACGCTGGAACTGAACGGGGCCACCGTCGGCGCGAAAAAGCTGGTGATTGCCTCCGGCGGGCTGTCGATGCCAGGTCTGGGGGCGACGCCGTTTGGCTATAAAATTGCCGAGCAGTTTGGCCTGAACGTGCTGCCCACCCGCGCCGGGCTGGTGCCATTTACCCTGCACAAACCGCTGCTGGAGCAGCTTCAGGTGCTCTCTGGCGTTTCTGTTCCGTCGGTCATCACCGCACAGGACGGTACTGTCTTTCGTGAAAACCTGCTCTTTACCCATCGCGGCCTTTCAGGCCCGGCGGTTTTACAGATTTCCAGCTTCTGGCAGCCAGGTGAATTTGTCAGCATCAATTTACTGCCGGATGTCAGTCTGAATGATGTTCTTGACGAACAGCGTTGCGCGCATCCGAATCAAAGCCTGAAGAACACGCTGGCGATGCTGTTGCCGAAGCGTCTGGTGGAGTGTCTGCAACAGCTCGGGCAGATCCCTGATGTCTCACTCAAGCAGCTCAACGTTCGTGAGCAGCAGACGCTGATTGACACGTTGACCGACTGGCGGGTACAGCCGAACGGTACCGAAGGGTATCGCACGGCGGAAGTGACGCTCGGCGGGGTAGATACCCACGAACTGTCGTCTCGAACCATGGAAGCACGCAAGGTACCGGGGCTGTACTTTATCGGCGAAGTGATGGACGTTACCGGCTGGCTGGGGGGGTACAACTTCCAGTGGGCGTGGTCCAGCGCCTGGGCATGCGCGCAGGATTTGGCTGCGGTGTGAATTATTCATTCCCTACATCATTACAAACCATAAGCGAATAGACATCATCCATAATGATGCTAGTATTTCATTGATACTAGCTATGAGTATGCGTGTTTCATTTACGGCCAGGAACGCTGATGATGACAACATTACTACCCGATTTTCGCACCGCTCTGTCATTCACTTTCCTTCACGGCGAGCGTAGTGATGACGCCTGTACGCCGTCTGGCCACCCTCACTTTTTCCTTCTTATCCCGGACGGAAGATACCGCTGAACGCCCGTTCAGTGGGGTTTTGTGACACGCATTGTTTGATAACAGGGATTATGGCGGGTCGATTATGGACAACATTAAGCGTCATCTGACGTGGTGGGTTTTGGCGGCACTGGTGGTGGTGGCTGCCGGCGTGTGGTGGGTTCTACGGCCTGCAGGCGTACCGGAAGGTTTTGCTGCCAGCAATGGCCGAATCGAAGCGACGGAAGTGGATATCGCGACCAAAATCGCCGGACGTATTGATTCTATTCTGGTGAAAGAGGGTCAGTTTGTTCGTCAGGGTGAGGTGCTGGCGAAGATGGATACCCGTGTATTGCAGGAGCAACGACTCGAAGCCATCGCGCAAATCAAAGAGGCCGAAAGCGCCGTGGCGGCGGCCAGGGCGCTGCTCGAACAGCGCCAGAGCGAAACCCGCGCCGCCCAGTCGGTGGTGAAACAGCGTGAAGCCGAGCTGGATTCCGTCTCCAAACGCCACGTCCGCTCCCGCTCGCTCTCCCAGCGTGGCGCGGTATCGGCGCAACAATTGGATGACGATCGTGCCGCCGCTGAAAGCGCACGCGCGGCACTGGAGTCGGCAAAGGCGCAGGTCAGTGCGACGAAAGCGGCAATTGAAGCTGCGCGCACCAGCATTATTCAGGCTCAAACCCGTGTCGACGCGGCGCAGGCGACCGAACGACGAATTGTCGCGGATATTGAAGACAGCGAGCTTAAAGCCCCGCGTGATGGCCGGGTTCAGTACCGCGTGGCGGAACCCGGCGAAGTGCTGGCAGCGGGTGGTCGGGTGCTGAATATGGTCGATCTCAGCGATGTCTACATGACGTTCTTCCTGCCCACCGAACAGGCAGGTCTGCTGAAGATTGGCGGCGAGGCGCGTCTGGTGCTCGATGCCGCGCCGGATCTGCGTATTCCTGCCACCATCAGTTTTGTCGCCAGCGTCGCACAGTTCACGCCGAAAACCGTTGAAACCAGCGATGAGCGTCTGAAGCTGATGTTTCGCGTCAAGGCGCGTATCCCACCGGAATTACTCCAGCAGCATCTGGAATATGTCAAAACCGGGTTGCCAGGTATGGCATGGGTACGGCTGAACGAACAGCTCCCCTGGCCTGATTCGCTGGCGGTGAGGTTGCCGCAATGACCCCTCTGGCGCCGGTTCCCGTTCCTCCCGTGGCGCACCTTGACGGCGTGAGTCAGCATTACGGGAGCACGGTGGCGCTGAATAACATCACGCTGGATATCCCCGCACGCTGTATGGTGGGCTTGATCGGCCCTGACGGCGTGGGGAAATCAAGCCTGCTGTCGCTCATTTCCGGCGCGCGGGTGATTGAGCAAGGTAACGTCATGGTACTGGGTGGCGATATGCGCGACCCGAAGCATCGTCGCGACGTCTGTCCGCGTATTGCCTGGATGCCGCAGGGGCTGGGGAAAAACCTTTACCACACGCTGTCGGTATATGAAAACGTCGATTTTTTTGCTCGTCTGTTTGGGCATGATAAAGCCGAGCGTGAAGCGCGGATTACGGAGCTTCTGAACAGCACCGGCCTGGCCCCGTTTCGCGATCGTCCGGCGGGGAAACTCTCGGGCGGCATGAAACAGAAACTGGGGCTGTGCTGTGCGCTAATCCATGACCCGGAATTATTGATTCTGGATGAGCCAACCACCGGCGTCGATCCCCTGTCTCGAGCCCAGTTCTGGGATCTGATCGACAGCATCCGTTTGCGGCAGACGAACATGAGCGTGCTGGTGGCGACGGCGTATATGGAAGAGGCCGAGCGCTTCGACTGGCTGGTGGCGATGAACGCTGGCGAGATACTGGCGACCGGCAGCGCACAGGAACTGCGCGATAAAACCGCCAGCGAGACGCTGGAGCAGGCGTTTATCGGTCTGTTACCAGAGGCGCAGCGCCAGGCGTATCAGCCGGTGGTAATTCCGCCGTATCACGCGGAACAGGAAGAGATCGCCATTGAGGCGAAAGACCTGACCATGCGCTTCGGCAATTTCGTCGCGGTTGATCACGTCAACTTTCGCATACCGCGTGGGGAGATTTTTGGATTCCTCGGTTCCAACGGCTGCGGTAAATCGACCACCATGAAGATGCTGACCGGGCTGTTGCCTGCCAGTGAAGGCGAGGCCTGGCTGTTTGGTCAACCGGTCGACCCGAAAGATATCGATACCCGTCGTCGGGTGGGCTACATGTCGCAGGCATTTTCGCTGTACAGCGAACTGACGGTTCGACAAAATCTGGAACTCCACGCGCGACTGTTTCATATCCCGGAAGCGGAGATTCCTCTGCGCGTTCAGGAGATGAGCGAACGGTTTATGCTGGCGGAAGTGGAGGATACGTTGCCCGAGTCGCTCCCGCTCGGCATTCGCCAGCGACTGTCTCTGGCGGTGGCGGTGATCCATCGCCCGGAAATGCTGATCCTCGACGAACCAACCTCCGGCGTCGACCCGGTGGCCAGAGATATGTTCTGGCAACTGATGGTCGATCTGTCTCGCCGGGACAAAGTGACCATTTTTATCTCCACCCACTTTATGAACGAAGCCGAGCGCTGCGATCGTATGTCGTTGATGCATGCCGGAAAAGTGCTTGCCAGCGGTACGCCGCAGGAGCTGGTGGAACGACGCGGGGCCGCCAGTCTGGAAGAGGCATTTATCTCCTGGCTACAGGAGGCCGCGGGCCCAGCGCCCGAGGCGTCGCTGCCAGTGGAAACAAAACATAAAGAGGTGATGCCGCCGCGTCAGGGATTCAGTCTGCGCAGACTGTTCAGCTACAGCCGTCGCGAAGCGCTGGAACTGCGTCGCGATCCGGTGCGCTCGACGCTGGCACTGCTGGGGACGGTGATTCTGATGCTGATTATGGGCTACGGCATTAGCATGGATGTCGAAAACCTGCGCTTTGCCGTACTCGATCGCGATCAAACCGTCAGCAGCCAGGCATGGTCATTAAATCTGGCGGGCTCACGTTACTTCATTGAACAACCGCCGTTGACCAGCTATGACGATCTCGACCGGCGGATGCGTTCCGGCGAGGTGGCGGTAGCCATCGAAATCCCGCCAAACTTTGGCCGCGATATTGCGCGCGGGACGCCGGTGGAGATTGGCGTCTGGGTGGATGGCGCCATGCCCAGCCGCGCCGAGACGGTGAAGGGCTATGTGCAGGCGATGCACCAGAGTTGGTTACAGGATGTGGCGAGCCGCCAGCCGACGCCAGTGGGGCAGAGCGGGCTCATGACCATTGAAACCCGCTATCGCTATAACCCGGATGTGAAGAGCCTGCCAGCGATTGTTCCGGCGGTCATCCCGCTGCTGTTGATGATGATCCCATCGATGCTGAGCGCGTTGAGCGTGGTGCGGGAAAAAGAGCTGGGGTCGATCATTAACCTGTACGTAACGCCCACCACCCGCAGTGAGTTTCTGCTCGGTAAACAATTGCCGTATATCGCGCTGGGGATGCTCAACTTCCTGCTGCTATGCGCCCTGTCAGTGTTTGTTTTTGGCGTGCCGCACAAAGGCAGTTTCCTCACGCTCAGTCTGGCGGCGTTGTTGTATGTCATCATCGCCACCGGGATGGGGCTGCTGATCTCTACGTTTATGAAGAGTCAGATTGCGGCGATTTTTGGCACCTCCATCATTACCCTGATCCCGGCGACGCAGTTCTCCGGGATGATCGATCCGGTGGCGTCGCTGGAAGGGCCGGGGCGGTGGATCGGCGAGATCTACCCAACCAGCCATTTTCTGACGATCGCTCGCGGGACATTCTCGAAAGCACTGGATCTCACCGATCTCTGGCCGCTATTTGTGCCGCTGCTGATCGCCATTCCGGTGGTGATGGGGCTGAGCGTGCTGTTGCTGAAAAAACAGGAGGGGTGATGCGCCGATTACGCAATATTTATAATTTAGGCATCAAGGAGTTGCGTAGCCTGTTGGGCGATAAGGCGATGCTGACGCTGATCGTGTTTGCATTTACCGTCTCCGTGTATTCCTCCGCGACCGTGCTGCCGGGATCGCTGCATCTTGCGCCAATTGCCATTGCCGATATGGATCAGTCGCAGCTTTCGAATCGTATCGTCAACAGCTTCTACCGCCCGTGGTTTTTACCGCCGGAGATGATCACCGCCGATGAGATGGACGCCGGGCTGGACGCAGGTCGCTATACCTTTGCGGTCAACATCCCGCCCAATTTTCAGCGGGATGTGCTGGCCGGGAGGCAGCCAGATATTCAGGTTAACGTTGACGCCACGCGCATGAGCCAGGCGTTCACCGGCAACAGCTATATCCAGAATATCATCAGTGGTGAAGTGAACAGTTTTGTCGCGCGCTATCGGGATAATAGCGAGCCGCTGGTTTCGCTGGAGACCCGCATGCGCTTTAACCCGAACCTCGATCCAGCATGGTTTGGCGGGGTGATGGCGATCATCAATAACATCACTATGCTGGCGATTGTGCTGACCGGTTCGGCGCTGATCCGTGAGCGCGAGCACGGTACGGTGGAACACCTGCTGGTTATGCCGGTAACGCCGTTTGAGATCATGATGGCGAAGGTCTGGTCGATGGGGGTGGTGGTGCTGGTGGTCTCAGGGCTGTCGCTAATGCTAATGGTGAAAGGGGTGCTCGGCGTGCCGATTGAAGGGTCCATCCCGTTGTTTATGTTGGGTGTGGCACTGAGTCTGTTCGCGACCACCTCGATCGGTATTTTCATGGGCACGCTGGCGCGCTCCATGCCACAACTGGGGCTGTTGATGATTCTGGTGCTTTTGCCTCTGCAAATGCTTTCCGGCGGCTCCACGCCGCGCGAAAGTATGCCCCAGGCGGTGCAGGACATCATGCTGACCATGCCAACCACACACTTTGTCAGTCTCGCCCAGGCGATACTCTATCGTGGCGCCGGGTTCAGCATTGTCTGGCCGCAGTTTCTGACGCTACTCGCTATTGGCGGTGCATTCTTCCTGATTGCGCTACTGCGCTTTCGAAAGACGATTGGCACGATGGCGTAATCATTATTTGGGAGGGAACCTTGACTTCATTCTATGTAGTCATAGAATTGACTCCACAGGATGAAGTCACAAGGGAATGCGATGAGACAGCAGGTGTTATCCCTACGGAAAAAGCAAAGAAGCACGCTGGAGCAGCTCTTTAAAACTCCCGTACCGCAAGGTATTAAGTGGGTGGACATTGAATCGCTGATTAAAGCGTTAGGTGGGGAGATCAAAGAGGGGCGCGGTTCACGCTGCAAATTTTTGTTAAACAAGAGCATTGCGTGTTTTCATCGGCCTCATCCTTCACCGGATACAGATAAAGGCGCAGTAGAGAGCGTACGTGAATGGTTAGTCAGTATAGGGGTTAAACCATGATCAAACTTAAAATGCCAAACGCAATGGAGATCGCCGGACAACCGGCCGTAATCAATTACGTTCCTGAGCTTAATGCGTTTCGCGGTAAGTTCCTGGGGTTGTCAGGCTATTGTGATTTTGTGTCAGACAGTATTCAAGGGCTGCAAAAAGAGGGGGAACTCTCGTTGCGCGAATATCTTGACGACTGTCGTGAAGCGGGCATTGAACCCTACGCTCAGCAGGAAAAGCTTAAAACATTTACCTTACGCTATCCGGAGTCCTTCGGAGAACGTCTGAGTTTTGCAGCGGCGCAAGAGCAGGTATCCGTGAATACCTGGATTATTGACACGCTGAGTGAACGCCTGAAACAGGCATAGAAGACGAATGTCCTGCAATCACGCCGGATGGCGGCTGCGGGAGCGCAAATCCAGGCCGGGCAAGCGAAGCGCCCCCGGCAGCCTCGTTGACGATTACTCTTCCTTCGGCAAACACTGCAAATGGCCGTGGCGCACGCCGCGCTGGGCGATGACATCATCGGCAAAATGCTGAACATCGCCCATATCGCCTTTCAGGACGGCAATCTCCAGACAGTCGTCATGATTGATATGGACATGCAGTGTGGCAACCGACAAATCATGGTGATGGTGCTGGGTCGATACAATGCGGCTGGCTAAGTCACGCTTCTCATGTTCATACACATAGGAGAGCACCGCAAAGCCCTGGGTGCCGTGCTCCTGAGTGGTTTCCTGCGCCAGTGCGCCGCGCAGAATGTCGCGAATCGCTTCGGAGCGGTTGTTGTAACCACGACGCTGGCTCAGGCTGTCCAGTGTTTCCAGTAAATCGTCATCAAGCGTGATGGTGACTCGTTGCATCAGATATCAACCTTACGAATTGGCGCGACGGCGCACGGGGAATGCGGGAAGTACTGCCTTTTGTAGCACACGACCGGCCTCGGTGGAAAAGGTTAATGCCTCACCTACGATTCTGGTTTCAACGATTTGCCCGTCCTCCATTACCATCACGCGATGGCAAAAACGCTCTACCAGTCGCAGATCGTGGGTAATAAACAGACAGGCGGTGCCAAACTGCTGCTGTAGTTTCTTGAGCAGACGGATGACGCCCGCCTGCAATACCAGATCGAGATTCGACACCGCTTCATCGAGAATCAACAGTTTCGGCTCCACCACCAGCGCGCGAGCCAGACAGACGCGCTGGAGCTGACCGCCGCTGAGCTGGGGAGGACGTTTATCCAGCAGGTTTTCATCCAGATCCACCGCGTGAAGCATCTCACGCACCCGCGTTAACTGCCCGGCCTTGGACAGCGAGAGTAAATGACGCATCGGCTCACGCAGGATCTCACAGACGGTTTTACGCGGATTCACCGCGCTGATGGAATCCTGAAAGACCATCTGAATATCGCGGCGAAACGCTTTTTGTCTCGACCGGTTCAGTTTTGCCAGCGGTTCACCGCGCCAGTTCACGCTTCCCTGGCTGGGCGATTCCAGCCCGACCAACAGCCGTGCCAGCGTACTTTTTCCGCAGCCGCTGCGTCCCAACAGGGCTACCGTTTCGCCACTTTTCAGGTTCAGGGAGACCTTTTTCAGCACCGACTGATGCTGATGTTTTCCCCCCAGACTGGCGTGGGCATAGTGATGAGAGAGGTCAGTGACGCTGAGTAAAGTCATGAGGCTAACTCCATACCGTACAGGGCGAGATGCGCCGACACCAGACCGCGTGTGATGGCGTGTTTGGGGGCCCTGAACAGGGTTTCCACCTCGCCCTGTTCAACGATGTTTCCGTTATCCATCACCGCCACGTCGTCGGCCAGTCGCGCGACCACGCCCATGTCGTGAGTCACGAGCAGCATGCCTGGAGCCCGGCTCTGCATAATGCTCTCCAGCAGATCGAGGATACGCGCCTGTGCCACCACATCCAGATCGGTAGTCGGCTCGTCGGCGATAATAAACGGCGCATCGGACAGGACCGCCATCGCGATCATCATGCGTTGTAGCATGCCGCCGCTCATCTCGAACGGATAGAGCTTCAGTACGCGATCGGCGTGCTCCAGGCCTACGGCTTCCAGCGCACGGAGAAGCGTGGTGTCGTCTGCCGGTTTACCCAGCGCCTGGCAGGTTTCGCGCGCGTGGGTCGCCATGGTATGCAGTGGATTAAACGCGCTACGCGGGTTTTGCATAATGGTGGCGATTTTGAACCCGCGCAGGGAGCAAGGGGATACCGGCTTGCCGTCAGCAAGAAGCGTTCCGCCGGTCTGGCGTACGCCGGCGGGTAAAATCCCGAGCGCCGCCGCGCAGGTCAGCGATTTTCCACTGCCGCTGCCGCCCACCAGCGCCAGCACGCGTCCGCGTTTGAGCGATAACGACACGTCGTGCACTAGCGGGCGATCGGCCTGTAATGCGATGTTTTGCAGTTCAATTTGCTGTGGCATCAGTGGGCGTGCTCCGTGACCAGGTGAGGATCCAGGTGATCGCGCAGGGCGTCACCCACCATGTTAAAGGCCATCACGGTGATAAACAGCGCCAGCCCCGGCCAGAACATTTGCAGCGGCTGGGTCCAGATATACTGGCGGGCGTCGTTAATCATCACCCCCCATTCCGCCGTGGGTGCTGTCACGCCAAGGCCGAGAAATGACATCCCGGCTACGTGCAGCATCATGTGACCAATATCCAGCGTGGCAAGAACCAGCAGCGACGGGATCACCGCCCCGGCCAGATGATCGATAAACACCCGGATATGACCCGCGCCGGAAAGGCGTGAGGCGAGAACAAACTCGCGCTGGCGCAGGGAGATAACCAGGCTGCGCACCATCCGCGCATACCACGCCCAGTGTGACAGGGCGATGGCGATAATTACGTTGGTGAGTCCCGTACCCAATACGCCGACCATAAAGAACGACAGGATGGAGGTCGGGAAAGTCATAAACATATCGGCGACGCGCATGGTGGCCTGATCGACGCGTCCTCCCAGCAGTCCGGCGCTACCGCCGACGATAAGCCCCAGCGCCAGCACCAGCAGCAGACAGGCCATCACCGAACCAAGCGACACGCGGGTGGCGGCCAGCAGGCGAGAGAAAATATCGCGTCCAAGATGGTCGGTTCCCAGCCAGTGCTGGCTGTCCGGAGCCAGCAGGCGCGACGGTAAATCGATCGCCTGCGGATCATACGGCAGCCACCACTGGCTGGTTAGCGCAATCACCGTCAGCAGGGCGATGACGACCATGGCCAGGCGAACCGACCAGCGTGAAGAGAAGAAAAAGTTCACGAGTGCGCTCCTTCATGACGACGAATGCGCGGGTCCAGCGCGGCGTTCAGCAGATCAACAATCAGGTTACAGACCACGAAAACCACCACCATCATCAGTGTAAAGCACTGAATCACCGGGTAGTCGCGGTTAAATATGGCCGAGACGGCATAGCGACCCACACCCGGCCAGGCAAAGATGTTCTCGATAATCATCGTCCCGCCAATCAGTTCGCCGATGTGCATCCCGACGGCGGTCACCACCGGCAGCGAGGCGTTACGCAGAATGTGGCGGCGCTCGGTTTGTTTATCGTTCAGCCCGCGCAGGCGCGCCCAGGTGACGTGGCGCTGCCCGGAGACTTCCAGCATGCTGGCGCGCAATAGTCGCGCGTTAATCGCCAGAGACATGAAGGCTATTGATACCGCCGGTAAAATCAGATGCTGCCAGCCGCCGTAGCCCATCGCAGGTAACCATTGCAGGTAAACGGAGAAGAACATCACCAGCAGGAAGGCGAGCCAGAAGTTAGGCATCGACACGCCGAGAAAGGCTATCAGTCGCACGACGAAATCGGGCAGGCGATCGCGATGACGCGCCGCCCAGATGCCGAGCGGTACGGAGGTCAGCAGGATCAACACCAGTGCCGCACCCGCCAGTTCCAGCGTTGCGGGCAGGAAATTCATCATGTCATCCAGCACCGGGCGCTGGGTGGCGAACGAGATGCCAAAGTCCAGATGCAGCGCTTTCCACAACCAGGTGCCGTACTGCACGACCAGCGGCTGATCCAGCCCCAGCATCACGCGGGTAGAGGCCACCATTTCCGGCGTGGGCGGCAGATTCGACAGGCGCAGATAGTCGAGCGCCGGATCGCCGGTGCCCAGGCGCAACATCAGGAAGATGATCACCGAGGCGGCGAAAATCATCGGAATCAGCAGCAGAATACGCCGCAGTACATAACGCAACATCAGGGTTTCACCGGTTTAATCTGTTCAAACGGAATTTCAGAGGCGATAGGCGCGTACGGAATTGTGCCCAGTTCAGGTCTGGCGACCACCATCATCGAGACATAGCTGATAGGCAGATAGACCGCGTCGTTGTGCAGGCGGGTCAGGATGTCTTTATACAACGCCTGACGCTGCGTTTCGTCAGTGGTTTCCAGCACTTCACTAATCTCTTTATCAATCAGCGGTTTGTCGGTTAACCCCTGCTGCGCCTGGTAATCCGCATGGGACGGTACGCGCATCGAACTCATAAAGGCATGTGGGTCATACGGCGCGCCCCAGGTGCGGTTGAAGATCATGCCGAAGCGACCGTCCCGCTGGCGGGCGTAAATACTGCTCTCTTCTTCACCAATAAGCGCGACATCGACACCAACCTGGCGCATATCGGCCTGGATAATTTCCGCCATCGACTTACTCAGCGCATCGGTGCCGATAAATGACAGTTCAATGCGCAGCGGCTGGCCGTTTTTCTCACGGATGTCTTTGCCTGCGGGTAGCCGCCAGCCGGCTTTTTCCAGCAGATTTTTTGCCTGTTGCGGGTCGTACTGACGCGGTTTCAGGCCAACGTTGGCATAAGGGACCGTCGGGGCGAACAGCGTATCGGCGACCTGCTGTGTGCCGTACAGCGCGTTGTCGATCAACGATTTCTTGTTCACGGCATAGTTAAGCGCTTCACGCACCGCCAGCTCATTGGTCGGCGCTTTGGCTGAGTTGAGCGCCAGCATTACCGTTTCGATCGGCTGAGAAAGCTGGGTGCGGTAGTTCGGGTTCTGACTAAAACGGGCGAAGGTATCCAGCGGCAACAGCCCCTCGTTACCGTACAGCAGGTCGATATCACCGGTTTCAAACGCCACGGCGCGGGTAGTGGGGTCCGGGATCACTTTGACGGTAATCTTTTGAATCTGCGGCTTTTCACCCCAATAGCGATCGTTGCGTACCAGTACATCGTACTGATTGAGCTTCGACGTTTTCAGCACCCACGGACCGGTGCCAATCGGTGCTTTAATGCCGCGCATCGTTTCGTTGTCTTTAAATTGCGACGGCGCGATAAAACGGAACGGGCGCGGCAGCGCCAGTTCCTGCAAAAATGGGTAATAGGCGCTTTTCAGGGTGATTTGTAGCTGGTTTTTGTCGAGTGCGTTGACGTCGACGATCTGATTAACCAGTTCCAGCCAGGCATGACGCTGACGGTTGTCGAGCACCACGCGGAAATTTTCCGCCGCGGCATGGGCGTCGAACGCTTCGCCGTTCGAGAAGGTCACATCATCACGCAGGGTGAAGGTCCAGGTTTTGCCATCTGCCGAGTGGGTCCAGCTTTTCGCCAGCCACGGAATGACCGAACCGTCCGCCTGATACTTCACCAGTGGTTCATAGACCATACTTTGGGCAAACATCTGGTTAGGGGTATACAGATGAGGGTTAAGCGGCCCAACGTTGACCGGCCAGGCGGTAGTGATTTCATCAGTGGCAGCGGCGTGCGTGAGGAATGACGCACAGGCCAGCAGCGCAAAAAGTGTGCGGCGTAGTCTGGACAAAATGGTGATCCCGAATGATGTAGGGGTACGACTTAATGAGTATGACGATTCTAAGGAATCATCATACTTTTGACGTGTTCTGGATCAAGAGAAGGGCGGTCAAACGCGTGAATTATACGAAAATCGTATGTTTGCGATATCAGACGGTTTCCAGCCATTGCACCGCGTCTGCGGTCAACGTAAAGGGCGTGGGGGTGCAGACCGCCAGGCTCAGGTTGTCGAACTGGCAATGGCTTAGCGAAAGCCCGGAGTCGAAGGTGCTGTCGACGCTGACGATTTGCCACGCGCTGCCGCCGCGCTGTTTCACGATCGCCTCTTTTTGCGTCCAGATACGCCAGAACGCGGCGAGTTGCCGATCCGGATGTTCCGCTTCCACTTCGGCGTGTTCCCCGAGGCTGAAGACCGCATTTGCCAGCGAGCGCCAGTTGGCGCGCGGGCGGATCACTTCGAGATCGCAACCCACTTCGCCCTCGTCGCTCAGCAACAGGGCGATATCATCACCGCTGTGGCTCAGATTGAACCATAGCGACGTCTCCGGTGAAAACGCCGGTTTCCCCTGTTCGCCGTAAACGATCTCAGGCAGCGGCGAGAGGGCATGGGAAAGCAAAACGCGACCCGCCAGCCAGCGCGCGCGTCGCGGCCCCTTCGGCGCCAGGTCGGATAACGCGGACGGCAAGACGCCTGCGCTGAGTGTCGAGACTTTTCCCAGTACGATCCGATACATGTCAGGACCAACGTTTAATGATGATGGACGTATTGATGCCGCCAAACGCAAAATTGTTGCTCTGTAAGAATTCGCAATCAATCTTACGGGCTTCACCCATGATGTAATCCAGTGCGCCGCAGTTGGCGTCGGGCTGTTTTAAGTTTAGCGTAGGCGCAAACCAGCCTTCACGCATCATTTGTAAACTCATCCAGGCTTCCAGCGCGCCACAGGCACCAAGGGTATGCCCAAAATAACTTTTCAGCGAGGAGATTGGCACATTATCGCCATAAATTGCGGCTGTCGCCTGACTTTCCGCAATATCGCCACGATCCGTCGCCGTGCCGTGTGCGGAAATATAGCCAATATCCAGCGCGTTTAACCCCGCCATTTTTAGCGACTGCTCCATGCAAATCTGCATGGTTTCCCGCTGTGGTTGGGTGATATGCGCGGCGTCGCAGTTGGTGGCAAAACCGATGATTTCGCCGTAAATTGTCGCGCCGCGCGCTTTGGCGTGCTCGAGTTCTTCAAGGATCAGCGTCCCGGCGCCTTCGCCAATCACCAGCCCATCGCGTTGTTCATCGAACGGTGACGGCGTGGTTTTGGGTTGATCGTTACGCTGGCTGGTGGCGAACAGGGTATCAAAGACAGCGGCTTCTGACGGACACAGCTCTTCCGCGCCGCCTGCCACCATCACGGTTTGATAACCGTGGCGAATCGCTTCCCATGCGTAGCCAATCGCCTGGCTGCCGGACGTACAGGCGCTGGAGGTGGGGATCACGCGTCCGCGCAGGCCGAAAAACAGTCCAGTATTGACGGCGGTGGTGTGCGGCATCATCTGCACATAGGTGGTGCCGGTGATGTTATTGGTGTGTTTTTCGGTCAGCATGGTGGCAAATTCGCTCACCGGACCGGTGCTGCCGGTGGATGAACCATACGCGATACCGGTCTGCCCGTTGGTAAGCACGTCGTCGCCGGTCAGCCCTGCCTGTTCGAGCGCCAGCTCGGTGGCTCGCGTGGACATCAACGACACGCGACCCATCGCGCGGATGCGCTTACGGGTGTAATGCTCCGGCAGCGAGAAGTCATCGATCGGCGCACCCAACAGGGTATGCAGCCCATCATAAACCTGCCATTCCGGCATTTTGCGTACGGCGTTTTCATAGGTCCGCAGTCTGGCAGAAACGTCCTGCCAGTTTTCCCCAAAGGCGGTGACGCCACCCATGCCCGTAATGACGACGCGACGTGTCATAACATCCCTCCATTGATGGAAATCACCTGACGGGTGATGTAGCCCGCCACGTCCGACATCAAATAACTGGCAAGCCCGGCGACTTCGTCCGCCTGGCCCATGCGTTTCATCGGGATCATCGCCATCGCCTCTTTCAGCGCGGCCTCTTCCATTTCGATCATGCCGGTGTCGATAATCCCCGGCGCGATGCAGTTGACGGTAATTTTGCGTTTCGCGAGTTCAATCGCCAGCGCTTTAGTGGCACCGATAATCCCGGCTTTGGCGGCGCTGTAGTTCACCTGCCCACGATTGCCCATCACGCCGGACACCGACGACAGGGTGATGATCCGACCACCCTGGCGCGCGCCGATCATCGGCATGATGCACGGCTGAATGACGTTATAAAAACTGTCGAGGTTGGTGTGGATCACCGTGTCCCAGTCGCTGTCGCTAAGCGCCGGGAAGGCGGCATCGCGGGCAACGCCTGCATTGCTGACCACGCCATACCACGCGCCATGTTCTTCCATGTCCTGCTCCAGTACTTCGCGACACTGCTCGCGGTTCGCCACGTCGAAACTGAGCAAACGCCCTGCGCCGCCGACGGCGAGAATGGCATCCAGCGTCTCCTGCGCGCCCTGCGCATCACGGTGATAGTGGACGCCGACCACAAAGCCGTCCGCAGCCAACTGGTGGGCAATAGCGCGACCGATTCCCTTGCTGGCACCGGTAACCAAAACTGAACGACTCATGCGGACGCTCCTTGTTGAAATAGAGAGTGAAGTTCTTCTGCCGACGGCTGGAAGGTATTGACGCGGCCTGTCGCCAGCGTCTCCTCGTCGGCGGTAATTGCGCATTCAAAGCTGCCGAAACGTTCGTCCTGCATCAGCAACTTGACGGTAATCGATAATGTTTTTCCTGCGGGCAAAACGCCTGCCGCGCAAATCAGTTCTCGCGCACCGAGCACCATCCCGAGCGAAATCGCCCCCTGACCCTGCTGGTGGCGGTGCCAGCCTGACCAGACGCCGACGGTCTGCGCCATCAGCTCCAGTGCGAACCAGCCGGGTAAATTCCCCTGCGGGTCAAGAAATGGCCCCAGAACGCCGCCGCTCGTCACAGTGACGCGACAGACGGCAGTGTCTTCGCGCACGCTGACAACGTCGTCCAGCAGCAGCATGGGCGCGTCGTGCGGCAGGTATTCGCCGGGTGATAAATAGTGGCTCATGACATTCTCCCGAGCAGAATACTGGCGTTATTGCCGCCAAAGGCGAACGAATTTGACAAGATAAACGGGCGTTCAAGCGGTTGCGGTTGCTCGATAATGCCGCAGGGCGGCAGCGTTGGATCGCGCGGCGACAGGCTAAAGTCCTGCGCCGGCAGCGGTAAATCATGCTGCAAGATCAGCATACTGAGCGCCGCTTCGGTAATTCCTGCCGCGCCCAGCGTGTGACCGGTCAGGTGCTTGGTTGAGCTACACGGGACGCGTTCACCAAACAGCGCGTTGACCACCTTTGATTCAATCTGGTCGTTGAGCGGGGTGGCGGTGCCATGCAGATTGATGTATCCCACCTGTTCAGGTGTGATCCCCGCATCGTCCAGCGCCTGCCGGATGGCGCGAATGGCGCCAACGCCTTCCGGATGCGGTGCCGAAATATGGTGTGCGTCGCTGGATTCACCCACGCCGAGCAGCGCGATGGGCTGCGGCTCGCGGGTCAGCAGCATCAGCGCCGCGCCTTCGCCAATGGTAATACCGCTGCGATCGCGGCCAAACGGCAGACAGCGCGTGGGCGAGAGCGATTCCAGACTATGGAATCCGTTGATCGGCATCCGACTCAGGGTATCTGCGCCGCCGACGATGGCGACGTCCGCCAGACCCGACTCAATCAGGCGGCGTCCGCTGATAATCGCGCGGGCGCTGGAGGAGCAGGCGGTGGAGAGGGTGAATGCCGGACCGTCCAGCCTCAGCCAGTGGCTGAGAAAGCGCGACGGGTCGCCCAGCTCCTGTTGCGGATACTGCCAGTAATGACTCTCTTCACCGTTCAGCGTCAGACTAACGTGCCTGTCGCCTTCGTCCAGACCGGACGTGCTGGTGCCGAGCACCACTGCAATCCGATCGCGACCATAGCACGCAATGGCCTCATCAACCTGAGGTTGGATCTGCCTGAGCGCTGCCAGCAAGAGCTGATTGTTGCGTGAACGGTGGGCGCTAAAATCGTCGGGAATGGCGGGCAGTTCGCCGTCGACACCAGCGAGTACCGCATGCGGATATCCCTGCAACCAACCGGCGCGTGGGCGCATACCGGGCGCCGCGCCGCGTGACAGGTTAGCGGCGATTTCATCGGTATCGTGGCCAAGCGCGTTAATTATGCCTACCGCAGAAATGTAAATCATATCAGTCACCCAGGTATTGAATGGTGATGTGGTATTTAAAGACATGCTGTTCGATGCCGATCGGCTCGCGTTTGCCTTTACGGTTCAGGTAGCTGATTTCCGTCACCAGCTTGCCGCGGGCATTACGTAATTCACGCGTGTTGCCGTTATCCGTCAGCGTCCAGCCTTTCGGCAGCTGTGGCTGCCAGGCGCTAATGGGCCAGTGGCTGAGCATGACGTCTGCCAGCACCTGACTGGCGGGCGGCAGTTGTGGAACCACGATGGACTGCTCGGTGTGCAGACCTTTGTCATCGTAGGTTACAAGGAACAGACGAATGCCGACCGACGAGAGCCCCGCCAGGGTGATCTTTTTGTCATCAGCATTCAGCATTACCAGCAGCGACTGCGTTTTGCCGTTAAAGCGGCCGGTGAGCAATTGCTGAGCGTTCACTGCCGGAGAAATGCCCGGCGCAGGCAGCGTCACCCGCGTCCCCGGCTCCAGCCATGCCTGCGGACGGCCTTCTTGCGCTTTCTGCGAGTGGCTACAGCCGGTGAGGATCAGCGCGAAGAGGCACAGTGCTAATTGCCCGATGGCGCTACGCTTATCGGGCCTACGCCAACTTGTTGACCAGGTAGGCCGGATAAGGCGCAGCCGCCATCCGGCAAAAATACGTTTCATCATTTTCGTTTTTTCTCTTTTTTCGTCGGCATCGCCAGAGGGGAAAGCAGGAAAGCGGTGAAAATGCCGCTGACCAGCACAATGCCAAAACTGCTGATCGCCTGGGTGGCGCTAAAGACCAGCATGCCGAGCGTTAGCAGGGTGGTCATCATTGCCAGCGTGATGGCCAACAGGGAAGTCAGCGGCGTTCCGCGTGGATTACTGAAAAACAGCGTGTAGTTAATGCCGATTCCAAGCACCAGTACCAGCGCCAGTAGCGAGAACAGATTGACGGCATGACCGCTCAACGCCAGTACCGCCAGGCCACAGCCTAAAGACAGCACCGACGGCACGAGGCTGACCCACCCTCTGCGCCAGCCCAGCCGGGCGATCGCGCCGCAGGCAATTACGGCCAGCGCGACAAACAGCAGCCCGGTCAACACGTTGCGATACAGCGCAAACAGATTGTCAAAGGTACTTTTGCGATCCACCCACGCGACGCCGCTAAACTTCTCACTGAGCGCGTTGAGCGCGGCACTTTGTTTGACGCCGTCCACCGGTACCAGTACACCGCTTTCACCGTCATCCAGGCTCAGCCACAGCAGTCGCCAGCCTTCGCTGGCCGGGCTGGTAAGCCAGGCTTCGACGGTGACGGGCATCGGGGTGAGATCGGGATTAACCGTTGTAAGGCCGGCGTCATTCAGGGCGTGAGTGACGGCGGGCGCGGCGTTTTTCAGCAAGGCGAGATCCCGCTGCTGACGGGCCAGTGAATTCAGCGGGATCGTGCGATAGCCGCTGAGCAGCCCCTCTTTTTTCGCCTGCTCCAGCGCGGGAACAACGTTCTCCAGCCGCTCCAGCGTCTGCTGCGCGGAGTCGCCGTAGACCACAAACCACTTCTGATCGACGCTCTGTCCGGTCAGTGCGGTAATGGTTTTTTCCTGTGCCAGAATGTGCTGTGGCAGCGCCTGCAACTGTGAAATATCGTCGTCCACCCGCAGGGTCGCCAGCCCGGCCAGCGAGAAAAGTGCCAGCGCGACGGGCAGGCCTACTGAGAGCTTTTTGTTGCGTCGCCAGGCGGCAAGCCAGCGCAGCATCAGCACCATTGCCGGAACCGGGCGCACCGGTAGCCCACGACACAGCCACGGGTGCCAGAAAATCACTGTCAGGCAGGAGGCGCTCAGCCCTACGGCTGCAAATACCGCCATCTGGCGAATGCCAGGGAAGGGGGCAAGCATCATAATCAGGTACGCCGCGACGGTGGTCAGTAGCGCCAACAGCAGGGCGTTACGCACTTTCGCCAGGCTTTGCCAGGGTGAGCTCTCAGCGCCGTGTACCATCCGTTCGGTCAGGTAATACAACGTGTAGTCGGCGGAGATACCAATGATGCTCATGCTCATCACCAGCGTCATCAGATGCAGTTCGCCGAAGATAAGCAGTGTGACAACGGTTCCCGCCAGCGCGCCCACGGCAATCGACAACAGACACAGCAGCAGCGGACGCAGCGAACGGAATACCGTCACAATCAGCAGCAGCACGCCCAGTACCGTCGCCACGCCGAGCGTGGAGACATCCTGCTTTGCCTGCTGGCTGGCGTAATCGCTGTAGAATACCGTTCCACGCGACAGCAGCTGTGCCTGCGGATAGCGCGCTTTCAACTGCCATTCAAGCGCGTCGAGCGTGGTCACCAGGCGATGCGTCTGTTGCATATCGAACGATGAACCGGCCAGTTCGCCATGCAGCAGATACCAGTAGTTTCCCTGGCTGTCCTGCGCCACCAACCAGCCGTCCATCAGCCGCAGACGCTGACCGTTTTCGGCCATCGCCAACTGTGAGCCGCGCATGAGCATCAGCGGGTCGTTTTGGAGTTCTTTGCCGCTGACGCCGGAAAACGCGGAATAGAGTTGAGAAAGGATCCATTGCGCCTGCGCCTCGCCGCCGTTTTGCAAACGGGCACGGGTTTGCGGGTCGATCAGGCCGTTGCGATGCTGCCAGAAGAACGCGCCCCACGCCTGTTGGCTGTTGGCGTCCATTGGACCTTTCACCTCTGCCAATGCCTGTGACTGTTGCAGCATCGCCAGCCAGTCACGGGCGATCGTCGGATCGGCCTTTTTACCGGGACTGACCAGCCAGACCAGTTGACGGTCAAGTCGTTGCATAAAACCGTCATTCAGGTTCGGCGGAATCGCGCCCAGCGCCTGTTTTGGCAGCATCGCCAGTACACTGCTGTTGAGCCGCGCCTGAGGCAGTAGCATCAGCAAGACGCCCAGCATGATGATGCAGGCGGCTCCCCATAGCAGCGCGGGGCGTTTACTGGGCGGCAAAGCGTTGACGTTCGTCATCGGTCAGTTGTGCAGGTGTCAGTTGGTGTTGAGAAAGCGCGATATCCGTGCGGTCGCCCTGTTTATCGTTCAGCTCAATACGTTCCAGATACGTTTTCCCGGCCAAATCTATCGTGGCAAAGATCTTATCCAGCGGCGTGGTGATCGGCGTCAGGCGCAGGGTCCAGCGGCCTTCTCCGCGATCTGAAAATTCAACGCGGAAGTTTTGCTCCAGTACCTTGCGGTCGGCCTGAAACAGCCCGCGCAGCAGGTGGTTAAACTGGAACATCTGCGGATTGTTGTCGGCAGTGATGGTTTGCGGCGGCTGGCCGTTGATGGCCTGCACCATTCGCGTATCGTCCAGCAGCAGTTGCATCGGGAACGGCCGGGTTTGATCCCACAAAAGCCCCTGGTCGCGGGCGATCAACATCGTTCCAGCAGATCGCAACGGTTGCGGCAGATCTTTAATCGTCCGGGTTTGATCGAAATGCGCGCGGATCACCGGCTGTTCGGTAAAGCGCTGTTGCAACTCGTCAAGCGTCAGGGCACTAACGAACGGGCTAATGAGTAGCGCCAGCAGTGGCAGAAACCTCATGGCGTCACCCCCATGCGTTCAAACAGAATGTCCGGGCAGACGAAGCACATTTCGCGGCTTTTCTCGTCCACCGCCACCTGAATCGTGTACCCCGTGGTTGCGCGTTTTCCGCTTTCAGCATCGAAAATTTCATAACCTATGCGCAGGCGGTTTTCGAACTCTTCCAGACGCGCACGCACGCGAATGCGCTGCTCAAAGGTCAGCGGATTGCGGTATTTGACGCGGGTATCCACCACCGGCCACAGGTAGCCGGAAGCTTTCATCTGGCGATAGCCGTAGTCGAACTGGTTAAGCAGCGCTTCGCGGGCGATCTCGAAGTAACGGAAATAGTTGCCGTGCCACGCCACGCCCATCATGTCGACGTCGTGAAACGGAATGGTCAGCTCGACTTCAGCCGTAAAGCGGGGATCGTTCAGCACCCTTTACTCCTTGTTTTTGGGTTCCGGCAATTGCCAGAAATCGAAAAAGTTAAACCAGTCGAGCGGCGACTGTAGCGCATAGTGCTCAAGGCGTTCGGCATAGCGGTCGATGGTCTGCTGCAACGCCTGTTGGCGTTCGGCGCGTGGCAATACCAGCGGGTCGGCGAACGGCTCGCAGTGAATGCACAGCTTCTCCTGCTGGCGGAGGGCAAAGAGGAGGTCCACCGGACAGCGTAAAATCGAAGCGAGGATAAACGGCCCCTGTGGGAACGGAGCGGCTTGCCCCATAAAACGACTCCAGCAGACGCGCCATTCTCCGCCGCGCTGCGGATTCACCGCGATGCGGTCGCCGACAATGGCAATCCATTCTCCGCGCTCCAGCTTCTCTTTGAGCGCAATGGCGGTATCCGGACCGATGTCGGTCACCGGCATCAGATTGAGTCCGGCCTGCGGCGCCATCTCTTCCATAATCTGCTTAAAACGCCGGGCGTTATCGCTGAATACCAGCGCGTTGATAGTTTTGCTGCCCTGCAACTGCGCCAGCGCGCGGCAGGCTTCAACATCGCCCAGGTGCGAAGCCAGTAGCAGTTTGCCGCGAGGATCGCTGACGTTCAGCGCCTCTTCTGCCCCTGGCGCAAACACCACGTCGCGGCCAAAATGCAGTTCACCGCGCCAACTGGCGATTTTATCGAGCATCGCGTTGCCAAAGCGCAGGAAGTGTTGATAGCTGGTGAGGTTAGCCGGCACCGGCCTCTGGCGCGCGGTCAACTGTGTACGCACGCGAGCGATCCAGTTTTGCGAAGCGCGGCGCGCAGGGGTTGCAGTCAGCCAGTACACGCCGACAACAGGCCAGAGCAGCAGCGTGAACGCCTTACGCCCCAGCAGACGCCATACCAGCAGCATCAGGCGCATTCCCCACAGCCCTTTCACTTCCTGCTGCCGCGCCCAGTGCGGTGACGTTCGCCGTAACAGCAGCGATGGGATGCGCGGCAACATGCCGAAGAACAGGCGCGTGTGCATCAGTGAAATGCGGCAGTTATCTTTGAAGGCATCGAAATGCGACAGCCCGTCCGGCGGATAGGTCACGCGGGTCGGGACAAAATAGCTGGGGGTGCCTTGCCACCAGAGACGCACCATCACTTCGGTATCGAAATCCATCCGCTTGCCGAGGGTGACCCGTTGCGCCAGTTGGCATGTGGGGGCAACAGGGTAGACGCGAAAGCCGCACATGCTGTCTTTCAGTTGTAGCGAAAGGGTTTCAATCCACACCCAGACGTGGGTTACCCAGCGTCCGTACAGGCGAGAGCGGGGGATGGAGTCATCGTAAATCGGCTGTCCGGAGATCAGCGCGGCGGGGTGGGCCTGCGCCAGTTCCAGCAGTTTTGGAATATCTTCAATCGCATGTTGACCGTCGGCGTCGACCTGGACGGCATGGGTAAATCCGGCCTCTGCCGCCGCCTCTAATCCGCGGATCACCGCCGCACCCTTTCCGGCGTTTTCCGCCAGACGAATCAGGGTCAGATTCGCGGTGTCTGCGGCGAGCCTGTCCAGCTCCTGTTGCGTGGTCACGTCACTGCCGTCGTCCACCACAATGCACGGCAGATTAAACGGCTGCAGGCGCGCCAGCACGCGCGACATCATCGCGCCGTGGTTGTAGCAGGGGATCAGCACGCAAGGGGTAAAGGTCAACGACATAGTCGGATCTTCCCGCTGCTGGCGGTATGGCGTGCGTCGCCATCATGGCGTTGATAGCTGAACGTCAGGAGCTGACGCGCTTCCTGCCAGCTCAGGGTCAGTGTGACGGTGTTTTCCGGCAGCAGTGGTGCCTGGAACTTCACGTTCTGAATACTGTGAAAACGCCAGCCGGGAGCAAGCAGGGTGGTGGCATAGTGCATCACCCAGTCCATCTGCGCGACGCCCGGCAGCAGCGGCTGCACGGCAAAATGGCCGCTGAACCAGAAAAGGGAGGGATCGAGATGCAGGATGACCTCAATCTGTTGGGGGTGTGCCTGATGGCGCTCAATTTCATGGGGTATCATGAAACAACTCCTGTAATTGCGCATAGACACGCTTATTCATGCTGTTGACCGGGATTTCGTCGATGACTCGCCAGTAACGCGGTACGGCGACCGGCTCCAGCCACGGCAGTAGCGCCCGTCGCCACATCAGCTCCTGGGTTTTTCCGCCGCTGTTCTGCCAGCGCTGACGCGCTTCGTCATCCAGTACCAGCAGTACGCCCACTCCCTGGCGACCGCCTCGCGCGATCGGCAGGGCAGCGACGTCGCGGATGCCCTTCAGTTCCAGCAGGCGTTGCTCAACTTCGCTGAGCGAAATGCGTTTCTCTTCAATTTTGACCACCCGCCCACGGCGCCCCATCAGACGGAACTGGCCGTTTGGCTCAAACTGCAGGATATCGTCGAGCAGCAGGCCGTTCGTATCGGCGATCAGCGGAGAGAAGACGCGAAATGCTTCATTTTCTGCGGTAAATAATACGCCGGGGAAGGGCAGCCAGGTGACGTTCTCTTGCTGACGATAGCGCCAGGCCAGAATGCCGGTCTCGGTACTGCCATAGATTTCATCCGGCCAGACGTTCAGCCAGGCAGCGGTTTGCGTCACGTCCTGCCACGGCAACATGCCGCCTGCCGAGAGGATCATTTCCACCGGTGGTGCGGGAAGCCGGTGGTCGAGGCGTTTTAAAAACGCCGGACTGCTGATAAACACGTAGCGATGTTCGTGGCTCAGCGCAGCCAGTTGCTCCGCGTAGTAGAGCATGGCCGCATGCAGCGGCAGGCCCAGCGCCATCGGCAGGAAAATACGGAACGTCAGACCGTACAGATGCTGTGGCACAACCGACGCCACCACCCGGCAGCCTGCCAGGCGGTGGCCAAAGCGCACCGCCAGCAGTTCGGCTTCATGGTCCAGACGGTCAACGGGTTTGACAATACGCTTCGGCTGTCCGGTCGAGCCCGAGGTAAACAGCTCGATAAACGCATCGTGGCGCAGGGGCGGGAAGATGAACGCCTCGTCGCTGAGCGTCATAGCTGAGCTGACAACCCACAGCGGACCCTGCCAGCCGAGCGTTTTATCGCTCAGTACACCATCAAACCATGTTCGCTGCTCGTCCAGCAAAGAGACCCGATTATGGCCCGGAATCACGGGCGTTTTTCCCGCATGCAGGGTGGCCAGCAGCGCGACGATGAACAGATAACTGTTTTCAAAACAGAGCGCCCAGCGATTGCCCTCCTGCTGTTGCAGGTGTGTCATCAACCGTGCGACGTCGTGGCGCAAGTGACCGAGCGTCCAGTGGCGTTCGTCCAGCCAGGCGATGGGTGTGTTCGCCGGGCGAGGGGACGTGAGCCATTCGGCAAGTGCCAGGGTCTGCTTCATTGCGAATCTCGATTAATCATCCGACGGCGTATCAACCATTCGCTGCCCATGAGTAAGCCCATCAGCAGGTAGGCAATCATGCCATTCCACGCGGTCCACATCGCCATATCGCCGTGGAGAGCGGTAAACAGCGCCACGCCGCCATTGAAGATAAAAAAGGCGCACCAGATCTGCGTCACCCGGCGGGTGTAATGCACCGCCGCATCCGGGAGTTGAGGGTCGCGCAGTCGTGCCAGTCGTTCTACGATGGGCATGGAAGAGCAGAGCGAACCGCCAAAAACGACAAGCATGACGGTGTTCACGACCACCGGATAAAACAGCAGAAGCTGATGGGTTTTAAGCAGGTAACTGGCGATGCACAGCGTGATACCCACAGCCGCCACCACCTGGGTGACCACGCGTAGCGGCCCCGCCTGTCGCCGGGTCTGGCGAAAGCGTAAGAACAGCAGTAGCGCCATCAGCGGCAGTAACCACTGCAGGCTGTGATATGCCAGGCCAAACCAAATCAGGAAAGGCCAGGCAAGTAACAGCACGCCTGTCAGCACAGGCAATGTGCGAACGCCCGACACGGCGAATCAGGCTTCTTTAAGCAGGCGTTCTACCGCGTCAACGACATCCTGCACGGTGCGTACGGCTTTGAACTCTTCCGGCTTGATCTTCTTACCGGTCTTCTTTTGCAGATGGACGATCATGTCGACGGCATCGATGCTGTCCAGTTCCAGATCTTCGTACAGACGCGCCTCAGGTTTAATGTCCTGTGGATCTATCTCAAACAGCTTAACCAGCAGCGCAGAGACTTCGTCATAGATGGCGTGTTGATCGGTCATAACGGACTCTCCTTAGGCACGTTGCGCATTAATGAACGATGCCAGCGTGGCGACGGAGAAGAAGTGCTGACGCATCTCTTCGCTTTCCGCAGAAAGCACCACACCGTACTGATTTTTTACCGCCAGTCCCAATTCCAGGGCATCAATTGAGTCCAGCCCCAGGCCGTCGCCAAACAGCGCCGCCTCGGTTTCAATGTCGTCTGTCGACAGTTCATCCAGATTCAATGTCGTTATGATGAGATTTTTAATTTCAAG
The DNA here is from genome assembly GCF_019048065.1 of Citrobacter farmeri. Classification (NCBI taxonomy): domain Bacteria; kingdom Pseudomonadati; phylum Pseudomonadota; class Gammaproteobacteria; order Enterobacterales; family Enterobacteriaceae; genus Citrobacter; species Citrobacter farmeri. Next base: position 4,530,812 of record NZ_CP077291.1, on the reverse strand, counting down.
ATAAAGCGCTTGCATCATTAATTCCTGAGAGAGGTAACGTACCTGGTTGTAATTGAAGCAAAAGATGCCGGTTTAACTGTCTTGCCGCCAGCGCCGGTTCTTGTAAATTTGCGTCGTAAAAGTGGTCGATCTTCACCCGCTCGCGTACCTCGACGGTAAACAGCGGTTTAGTGGGTGGCACCTGATACCATTTGCTTTCTTTATCCAGCATGCGCTGGCTGCAATGGATGGTCACCACGCGAATATCGCTCCCGCAGCGCACGGCGATATTCGCCGCGCCACGTTGCAGCGTCATGGTCTCGCCGGGACGAGTGCGGGTGCCTTCGGGGAAAATCAAAATCGTATCGCCCTGCGCCAGTCGTTGCTGACTGGCCGGTAACAGCGCATCCGCCTGGCTGTTCACCAGGTAATCTGCTGCACGCACCACGCCACTGAGGAAGGGGTTTTTCAGCAGCGCGCTTTTCACCAGACAGTCTGTTTCGGGCATCACCGACGCCAGCAGGACATAATCGATCAGGGTAGGGTGATTCGCGACCACCAGACATCCGCGTTCCTGACGCAAAATATCCACCCCTTTCATTTGATAATCCAGCACGCCCAGCACGCGAGTAACCGTTAAAAAGAGGCGGAAGCTGGCGGCAATACTGCGCCGGGCAATGCGGCGACGCCGGGGATTGTCCCATACGAAAACTAACAAAACGTTAAACCAGACGACCGAAAGCAGCAGTCCGCCGAGTCCAAAGAGGGCGAAACAGAAACCGGTCATGGCGATCCGCCAGAGTCGGTTCAGTGTGGAGATGGCCCCTTTCATGCCCGACTCCAGTGCCACTGCACGCGCTCGCCGGGGAGGGTGAACGCCTCGGCATTCAGTAAATAGTGCTGTAAAAACAGCAGGCTTTGCGGGAGCGCGGTTTCCGCACCAGCCTGAATCGGTTCGCTCTGACACACCCAGTCATTACCTGCTTCACAGACCAGCGCGGTGGCGTACGGCCAGGTGGGCATATTTTCCGGGAGCCGCGAGTGGTAGAACTCGGGAAGAAAACCGTCGAAGTCGACTATCAACACACGTTGATAACCCGCCTGGAGCAGGCAGATGACTTCACATAACCCCTGCTGGAAGCTATCGCGCCCGGCGGAAAGCGATGACGAGACAATCGGGTGTTTAGCCGCGATGGTCAGGTTGCCCACCGCTGAATTGTGAACCGACAGGGCGAAATCGGTCGGTGAGAGCGCCTGTTCGGTCGCCAGCGCATGCAGAATGCGGTAGTTACGTTCAAGTTCACCATGCCGACTGGTGTACAGCACCGCATCGATATCGTGGCGACGCAGCATTGCCAGACCGCACTCGACGGCCAGTTTACTGCCGGAGCTAAGGCGACGGGCGGTCATCATCGGTAGTTCACGCAACTTGCCCTGTGCTGCCGCCGGATCGATGGCGTGCGGATGCCGTGACCATTGCAACCACTGTATCGATTCGCTCAGACCTGGCGCCATCGCCCGCCAGTCGGTAATATTTAGTGAGAATTTCATCAACGCGCGTCCGCGGTATACCGGTGATTCCAGTAGCGTTCTGATGCTACTTTGTTATTTTTTCTTCTGACATATCAATAAAGTATGTCCTACGCCTAAATTATCGTGGCGTTCTTCCACCTGGAACCCTGCCTTGTCCAGATAGCCATAAAATTTCTCTGCGCTGTAGAAACGGCTGTTGCCGTTCGCCATGCAGGTAAAGTAAAGCGAAGACGCATTCAGACTGAATGAGGCGGCTTCAAAACGCTGCGCATCCCAGAATAGCTCCATAATGCACAGCCTTGCGCCGGGCTTCATCACACGGGCAACCTTGCTGAGCATGGCGACAATTTGTTCTGGTGAAAAACAGTCAAGAAATTGACTCATCCACCAGATATCGGCCTCTGTGGGTAAAGGCGCATCGCCAAGCATATCCACCGCATGAAAATCGATGCGTTCAGATAATCCTGCATTTTCGATATTTTCGCGGGCAAGTGCAATTTGTTGTGGCAAATCTAATAACGTCACCGCGATATTTTCGTCGAACTGACTACAGCGTATTGCCCATTTCCCCGTATTTCCGCCTACATCGTACAGGGTTGCAGGACAACTGGCGAATACATACGGTAATGCTGCATCAAATGCACCGTCAGAATAGTAATGATCGAAGGCGAACCAACTTTCACGCGCGGACGGTGGTAATTGCGACAATGCCGGATAAATGGTTGGCCAGTCACCAAACACTTTTAACCCGGACGGTTTTCCTTCTTTCAGGGCATTTTCTAAAAAGAACAATCCCTGGTAACAGACGTCGTGGGTGAAATCCATATTCACGCGAGTCATGGTGTCATGCAAAAGGAAATGTCCGATTTTTGCCAGATAATAACGCCCGGCTTTATGGGTGATGATGCGTCCGCTTAATCCCATATCCAGCAGAACGCTGACCGCATATTCGTTGACGTGGCTGTTTTCGGTGATCTCTTCCAGCGTTGCACCCTGTTTACCCTGGCGGTCAAGATAAGCCAGCACGTCAGCATTTCGCAGGCAAAGCGCGGTTTGAAACAGCATGGGGGCGAAGGCGATACGCTGCGCTTCAGTGATCGCATCCAGTGCGCTGAGGGAGTCCTGTTCGTACATGGCGAGTACAACCTGTTAAGAAAACAAAAAGATTATCGGGCCGCACGCGGCCCGACTTCAGGCGTCATTACAGATTTGCACCTGCTGACAGATTCAACTGAATGTCTTTATCCAGGTTACGTACCCAGCGGTTGTAGTTTTTATGAATTTTACCGCCAGAAGCCTGCAGATTGAGGCTGCTGTCGTACTTGATATCGTAGCTGGAGGCGGTGTAGGTAATGCGCACTTCCGCTACGTGGTCGCGAGACTGCTGACGTGCTTTGATCACCCCCGGGCCTGCTTCAGTCATGATCCATTTACGCTGAATACCTGCTTTCAGGATCGCGTTTTTCACCTGATCCTGGGTGTGGCCTGCGGTAACCGAAGAGTGAACCTGATCGATGGGGGCAGTACGCGCACAACCTGCCAGCGCACCGACAACCGCAATCGCCGCAAACCACTTAATGTATTGTTTCATGAAAACTCCCTATCAAAATCACTATTTATATTAACGTTGAATGCATTTCTGAATTTAGTTTTAGTTACGATAATATCGACTATTTTTAATGTTAACTCTGACAACCGTCACGGCATTATTGCCATTAATTAATCAACGCGGAAGATAATTTAACTTTCGCTTTATCATGGTGTTAGCTGGTTAACTTTTACTTAAATTAAACTGCCGATATCATTTAATATGGTGTAAATGCACTGCGGAAGAACCTATATTCCATTTCGTGAAGGAAACCACGCGCTTATTGAAACATTCAGGTAACAAAAGCGCGCTTTATAATACTTTCATCTGTAAGTGAATAAAACTACCCTGGTTGGTAGGGCTGGTTTATCCCGGTAATCGATTTTTCGGTCGCCCTGGCCCCAGTAATATTGCCAGTTTGCTGCCGCCTGTTGTGGTCTCCATCCAGATTTTACAGACGCTGGTCAGGGGGACGGAGAGTAACATCCCGACCGGGCCAAGCAGCCAACCCCAGACCAGTAAGGAGAGGAATACCACCAGCGTCGACATGCCCAGGCGATGGCCCATCATGCGCGGTTCAACCATGTTGCCTAATACCATATGGACCACCAGGAACAGCGCTCCCACCAGCACGCACTCATAAATGCCGTTGAAAAGCAGCGCCTGAACCATCGGCGGAACGGCGGAAATCACCGAACCAATATTCGGTACATAGTTCAGCAGGAACGCCAGTACCCCCCACATCAGGGCAAACTGAATATTCATCAATTCCAGTCCCAGCCAGACAATGACGCCGGTCCACAGACTGAGCAGCGTTTTTAATGCCAGATAGTGAGAGACCCCTTTCAGCGCCCGGTGCAATCCGGCAATGTGAATTTGCGGGTTATGCAGCGCAAAACGCATTTTGTATGGGACATGGCGGACCTCAAACAGCATAAAAACGACGGTCATTACCAACAAAACAACGCTGGCCATCGCGCCCGACAGCCCGGTCATCAACGTGGTGGTGAAGGTGACAATTTTGTCGGAGTCGATTCGTTGCAGCATCCGTTCCGGGGACATGTGTAGATTTAAAAACGGCATCATCTCCTGCACATACAAGACCTTGCGCGTCAGCTCTTTGTTGTACTTCGGCAGCATGGCAATAAATTCGTTAACCGAGGCGGCCAGCACGCCAATCAGCGCGGTGAGCACGAACAGCATCACGACCACCACAATTGCGATCGCCAGCGGGCGTTTCACTCCCCGACGGATAAACCAGGTGACCAGTGGATTGAGAACAATGGCGAAAAAGAGCGCCAGCAAGAGCTGCACAATGATATCTGCGGCGGCGTGGATCCCGGCGAGAATAACGACCAGCGCGGCCAGTTTGAGCAAAATATGTAAACCCGCTTTATCGGGCTGGTGGGTTGTCATGGTGGCATCCTGTTATTGATTTTCATTAAGTGTAGCGGCTCGCCTGCTGCCGATATTCCTAATCTGACTGCTGATTTTCCCGGCGTGGCATGATAGAAATGAAACATTGTTGTAAAAACGTGGTGGTCCCCATGCCCGAACCCGTCGCTGAACCGGCGCTTAATGGATTGCGCCTCAATCTGCGCATTGTTTCTGTTGTGATGTTTAACTGCGCCAGCTACCTGACCATCGGCCTGCCGCTCGCGGTGCTGCCTGGCTATGTCCATGATGTGATGGGCTTTAGCGCTTTCTGGGCGGGGCTGGTTATCAGCCTGCAATACTTCGCGACCTTACTCAGTCGCCCTCATGCCGGACGCTATGCGGATTTACTCGGTCCGAAAAAGATTGTGGTTTTTGGTCTGTGTGGCTGTTTTCTCAGCGGTGCGGGCTATTTTCTGGCGGGAAGCGCCAGCAGCCTGCCGGCTGTGAGTTTGCTGTTGCTCTGTCTGGGGCGTGTGATTCTGGGGATTGGACAGAGCTTCGCCGGGACCGGCTCGACGCTATGGGGTGTTGGCGTGGTGGGCTCGTTACATATCGGGCGGGTAATCTCCTGGAACGGCATTGTGACCTACGGGGCGATGGCGGTCGGTGCGCCGCTCGGCGTGCTGTTTTACACCTGGGGCGGACTACAGGGATTAGCGCTGATTATCATGGGGATCGCGCTGGTGGCAATTTTGTTAGCGATTCCGCGCCCTGCGGTGAAAGCGAGCAAAGGGAAGCCTCTGCCGTTTCGCGCGGTGCTTGGTCGGGTCTGGCTATACGGGATGGCGCTGGCGTTGGCCTCGGCGGGTTTCGGGGTGATCGCCACCTTTATCACTCTGTTCTATGACGCCAAAGGCTGGGACGGTGCGGCATTTGCACTCACCCTGTTTAGCTGTGCTTTTATCGGTACACGTCTGCTGTTTCCTAATGGCATCAACCGCCTGGGCGGTCTGAATGTGGCGATGATCTGTTTTAGCGTCGAGATTGTCGGACTGCTGCTGGTGGGCGTGGCGATGATGCCGTGGATGGCAAAAATCGGTGTACTGTTGACAGGAATGGGGTTCTCGCTGGTCTTCCCGGCGCTTGGCGTGGTGGCGGTAAAGGCGGTGCCCCAGCAGAATCAGGGGGCGGCGCTGGCGACCTATACGGTGTTTATGGATCTGTCGCTGGGGGTTACGGGGCCGTTGGCCGGTCTGGTGATGAGTTGGGCTGGCGTGCCGGTGATTTACCTGGCGGCGGCGGGTCTGGTGGCGATTGCGCTACTGTTAACCTGGCGGTTAAAAAAACGGCCTCTGCAGGAATCGCCAGAGGCCGTTTCATCATCCTGACGGTTACTGAATAACCAGCGTGTTGATGATATTTTCAGCGGCTGTTTGCGCTTTCTGCTGGTCGTCCGCTGGCAAAGTAATTTGCAGAGTCAGCAGTTGGTTATCGACTTTACCCAGCACGACGGAAGAGTAAGCGGTCTGGCCTTTCGCCGAGATAATGCTGTCTAACTGTTGCAGCGTGTGGCCTTTCAGCTCAATGGATTTGTTGGTCACCACCTGCAACTGCGGGTCGCGGCTGCGTTGCTGATCTTCCAGACGTTTTGCCAGCACGGACAGCTCTTCGTTAGTGTTATCACCAACGATGACAATGACGGCTTTCTGGCCGGTTGCGTCAGAGTAAACGTGCATATTGTTGGCCTGCGTACCCAGCTTACCGCTCTGGTCAGTCATATCTGCCGGCAGTGAGAAACTCAGTTTGCCATCCAGCAGAGAAACCGGCAGACCGGTTGCGTTGCTTTCTGCCGCCGTGCCTTCTGCCGGCGCTTTCGTATCACTATTATCACAGGCCGCGAGCCCCATAACCAGCAGGCCAATACCGACATATTTAACCAGATTACGCATTGACTTCTTCCTTTCGATAAACGGCCATAACGGCGCATTCGTTCATCTTATCACAACTCAGAAAATGAACCTTTAGCTCAACTTGTCTGCATCGCCGGGATTTCAGATTTATCTGCCAGTTTTTTCAGCAACATATTCAGCAATACACCATACATCGGCAGGAAGAAAAGGATGCTGATCAGCACCTTGAAACAGTAATCGACGATGGCGATTTCCATCCAGTGCTCGGCCATAAAGGCATCCGGGCTGCGCCAGAACGCAATAAAGAAGAAGGCGAGGGTGTCGCTGACGTTGCCAAACAGCGTAGAGGCCGTCGGTGCCAGCCACCAGCGGCGGTTTTGACGCAGGCGGTTAAAGACGTGTACATCGAGAATCTGTCCCAGCGCATAGGCCATAAAACTGGCGACCGCGATACGGGCGACAAACAAATTGAAGTGCATGAGAGCACCAAATCCCTGCCAGGAACCCATATAGAACAGCGATGAAATTACATAGGAGATCAGCAGCGCTGGCATCATCACCGCAAAGATAATTCGACGGGCCAGCGGCGCGCCAAAAATTCGCACGGTCAGGTCGGTTGCGAGGAAAATAAACGGAAAGCTAAACGCGCCCCAGGTGGTGTGGAAACCAAAAATGGAGACCGGAAGCTGAACCAGATAGTTGCTGGAGGTAATCACCAGCAAATGGAATAGCGATAGCCAGAACAACGCTTTTACGCGCTGTGAGTGTGTAAATGCATTCATATTGTACCTTTTTGATGGTTATTGGGGTGAGGGAACCCAATTCGAGCCGCCGCATAATACTGCTTTGCGGCTGCAATGCAATGGCTATTTTTCACGCAATCGTTAACCTGATTGGCTTACTCCGGAACTGAGCGTAAACTACAGCCGTTTTTTTAGTGAATGAGACCACGATGAGCGATCTGTTTTCCTCTCCCGACCATACCCTTGATGCCCAGGGACTCCGCTGCCCGGAGCCGGTGATGATGGTGCGTAAAACCGTACGCAACATGCAGACCGGCGAAACGCTGCTGATTGTGGCGGACGATCCGGCAACCACCCGTGACATTCCCGGCTTTTGTACCTTTATGGAACACGAACTGGTGGCAAAAGAGACCGACTCTCTGCCGTATCGCTATCTGGTGCGTAAAGGCCAGTAAGCGACGCCGGATGGCGCTAACGCTTATCCGGCCTACAAAGGATAATGCACCGCACACGGCTCTTAGGCCGGATGGCGCTAACGCTTATCCGGCCTACAAAGATAATACACTGCACACGGCTCGTAGGCCGGATAAGGCAACGCCGCCATCCGGCAAAAACACGTTATCCTTTACGTAACAATCTAAGGGCGTTGGCGGTGACCAACACCGTTGCTCCGGTATCCGCCAGCACCGCCAGCCACAGGCCGGTTATTCCGAGCAGCGTGGTGACGAGAAATATCCCTTTCAGCCCCAGCGCAATGGTGATGTTCTGACGAATATTGGCGTGGGTGGCCCGGGCCAGTTGGATCATCTGCACCAGCCCCGTGAGGCGGTTATGCGTCAGTGCGGCATCCGCCGTTTCCAGCGCCACGTCGGTGCCGCTACCCATCGCGATACCAATGGCGGCGGCCTTCATCGCCGGCGCATCGTTAATGCCGTCACCCACCATCGCCAGCGGTGACTGTTGATTCAGCGTGGTGACCGCCTTCACTTTATCTTCCGGCAGCAATCCTGCGTTAAACGCCAGGCCCAACTCTCCGGCAATGGCTGCCGCCGCGCGCGGGTTATCGCCGGTCAGGATCACGCCCTTCACGCCCAACGCGTTGAGTTCGCTGATGGCGGTGTGGGCATCGTCGCGCAGCGTATCCTGCAGGGCGATTACGCCGATCACGCTCTCGTTGCGCAGAACCAGAACGACGGTCTGCCCGGCGCTTTCGAGTTGATTAATCTCTCCGGCAAAGGCGTCGGCAGGACGTTTCCCGGCGGCGCAAATCAGAACGCTTTCACCATTCACCTGTGCTTCAATACCTGACCCCACCAGCGCCCGTTGCCCCTCAGCGGCTGGGATTGTCAGCCCTGTCGTTTGCGCTTCGCGAACAATGGCCTGCGCTAACGGGTGCGTTGCGCCCTGTTCGACGGCCGCCGCCAGCGCCAGCAGTTCAGATTCGCTGACGCCGCTGGCTGGGTGAATCGCCGTGACGCGCGGTTTACCGATGGTCAGTGTCCCGGTCTTATCAAAGGCGACCTGGGTGATACGACCTAACTGTTCCAGCGCCGCGCCGCCTTTAATCAATGCTCCGCGACGGGCTGCCGCCGCCAGTCCGGATGTGATGGCCGCTGGCGTGGAGATCACCAGCGCACACGGACAACCGATCAGCAGCAGCGTTAACCCTTTATAAATCCACTCCTGCCAGGCGCCGGTGAATAACAGTGGCGGGACGATCGTCACCAGCAGGGCGACGACCATAATCGCTGGCGTATAAATCCGGCTGAAGCGGTCGATAAAACGCTCGATTGGTGCACGGCGCTCCTCGGCTTCTTCGATTAACTTCAGAATGCGGTCAATCGCGCTGGCACCTGGCTCGGAGAGCACTTCCAGCGTGACAAGACGGTCCACGCTGGTCGCTCCCGCCGGCACTTTTTCGCCGGTGGCGCGTTCTACCGGGATTGATTCGCCCGTCAGCGCACTTTCATCAAAACTGGCAAAACCAGAGACCAGTTTACCGTCAGCAGGCAGGCGTCCCCCGGCGGCAACTTCAATGATGTCACCCGGTTGCAGGGTGTTGATCGCCACCTCTTCCCGCACGCCGTCGCGCAGGCGCGTCGCGGTTTCTGGCTTCAGTGCCATCAGCGCGCTGACCCCTTTGCGTGCACGGCTGGCGGCCCATCCTTCGAGTCGTTCGCCAATCAGGAACAACAGCAATACCATTGCCGCTTCTGCCGTGGCGCCGATGAACAGCGCCCCGATAGCCGCGACGCTCATCAGCGTTTCAATGGCAAACCAACTGCCGGTTTTAATCAGACGCAGCGCCTGGCGGGCAATCGGGAACAGGCCGACCAGCGTCGTGGCAATAAACGCGAGTTGACCGAACGGGTGGTTGAACTGCTCCAGTCCCCAACTGAGCGCCATCATGACGGTAAGGGTCAGCAGCGGCAGATTCTCTTTAAAGCGGGATTCGGGGACGTCTTCCTTTGTCTGTTCATCGCGCAGGGTGTAACCCGCTTTTTGCACCGCGTTCTCGATTTGCTGGCGGAGATCGCCGTTACTGTCGACGACCAGTTTCTCGGTGGCAAACAGCACCTGGACCTGGTTGACGCCGCTGACCTGGCGCACTGCGTTTTCCACTTTGCGGGCGCAGGCGGCGCAGTCCATCCCGGACACTTTCCAGCTGTAGCGGGTGCCTTTTACCGTATCGACAACGGGTTCAGGAGTTGCGCATGCGCCTTCGCAGCAACAGTCACCGGTCTTCTGGGGCGCTGGAGCAGGCTTGAAAGATGAAAATTGTGGGGCTTTTTTGCCATCGTGAGCAGGTATCGACATGGCATCCTCCGGTTGATGATAATTTTCTCATTAACCGGAGGATACACTCTGGAGTCGACTCCAGAGTCAAGCGTTATTAGAGGTAAAGTGAACGGACGATCAGGAAGTGCCCGGCAAAGTAGCAGGCGGCGGCGATGGCGTTGTCCGCGCGGAAACGACAGCGGTAGTGACTGCCCAGCCAGACAATGTTGCCGATGAACAGCAGCGACGCGCCCAAAAATGCCGACAGCGCAGGCCCGGTGGGACGGAAGAACCACAGTTCACCGGCCAGCCAGACCATGACCAGCGTCATGGCGATAAAGGTGCAGACCGGCCAACGCAGCTCTTCGAGGCGTGTCCAGATCACCGCAATCAGCAGAGCACCCAGCACCATCAGCACCAGCGGCAACGGCCAGAAGAAAGAGAGCGTCATCTGGCTGGCAAAATAGATGGTATACAGCAGGTGCGAGAGGAAGAACGCGCCAATCGCATAGAGCAGTCGCTGACGCGGCAATAATGTCAACGCATCGCCAACCAGAGAGGCGCAAAGACCGGCCAGTACCAGATAGCTCACGGCGTTGAACATCGGCGCCTGCCAGGCCAGTAACAGCAGGAGTAATAAGGTGACGGGTTTAAAGACCCAGCGTTGCCAGGCGGGTCCACGGTAGGAGGCATCCACAAATAACCATGCGGAAAGGCAGACAGCGATAAACGACCAAAGCATCTTAGTTCCTTGAATTCGTTATTTTTTCGTAAGCGGTATGCTCACAACCCTGATGTTCAGTGTAGAGGCCGCGACCACCTGATGACAACACTATAACGGGCAGGGTATGCTTATTTCCGCATTTTCTGATGAGTTATCAATATGAGTAAGCCGCCACTTTTCATCATTATTATCATTGTGTTGATTATCATCGCTGCCTCGTTTCGCTTTATGCAGCAGCGGCGGGAAAAAGCCGATAACGATGCGGCACCGCTTCGGCAGGCGCAGATGGTGGTCAGCAATAAGCGTGAAAAACCCATCAACGACCGACGTTCCCGACAGCAACAGGTCACGCCGGCGGGAACCAGCATGCGCTATGAGGTCAGCTTTAAGCCGCAGCACGGTGGGCTGGAAAAGACATTCCGTCTTGACGCGACGCAGTACCATGCGCTGACGGTAGGGGATAAAGGAACGCTGAGCTACAAAGGATCGCGCTTCGTCGATTTTGTCGCTCAGCCGTAGAATTACTTTTTGACGTTAAACTTCTTCTGCCAGACCAGCAGTTCGAACACGCCAAACAGGAAAATACGCACTTTCTCGCCGCTGGTCATTTGCGGCCCGTCTTTGGGCAGGGTGGATTTCAGCAGCGCCAGTTGCATGCCGTGCATCAGCACCATGAACACGAGGGCGACGTTAACAAAGATGTTGAGCGGACGCGGGAAGGGTTGCACCAGGTTTAACAATAAGAATGCCCACACGCCGAGCATCAGTAGTCGACCAAGATTAATCAGCATTGCTTTCTCCTTGTGCTTCGCGTTGATACAAACGGTACGCGACCTGCCCGGCGATTTTTTCCCGGTACAGCGACCAGTTCGTCGGCACGGGCGGCAGACCGTTTTCCACTTCGCTTTCCACGTAAATCCAGGCTTCATTCGCCAGCCAGCCGTAAGTTTCCAGCAGGCTTAAGGTCTCTTCCAGTAGCCCTTTACGAAACGGCGGATCGACAAACACCACGTTGTGCGGCGTGCCCGGCTGCGTCAGGAATGTCAGGGTATTGGTGTTAACGACTTTTGCATTCCCTGCTTTCAGCGTAGCCAGGTTCTTTTGTAACTGCTGAGAGACCGCGCGATCCATCTCCAGCAGCGTGGCACCCGCGGCATAGCGTGACAACGCTTCCAGCCCCAGCGCGCCGCTTCCGGCGAAACAGTCCAGACACTGGGCCTCTACCATCACCGGCGCCAGCCAGTTAAACAGCGTTTCACGTACGCGGTCAGTTGTCGGGCGTAGACCGGGACTGTCAGGGACCGGGAGTTTGCGGCCGCGCCATTGTCCGCCAATAATGCGGATTTGGCCGCTGCCAGAGTGATTCGGTTTTTTCATTTCTGTTGCTCAAACCGCCGCTTGCAGATGATTCCAGGCGGTGATGTGGATTAAGTAAAGTGATAGACTATTTCATCATTTTTTTAGCTTCCATGTATATAGGGCCGCGAGGGGTGTAATCGCAAATGGCAAAACAAAAAAAACGTGGCTTCTTTTCCTGGCTGGGCTTTGGTGAAAAAGAGCAGGAACAAGAACAAAAAACCGAAGAGCAGCAGGGTGTTGAAGCGCAATTGCCGTCCGACGCGCCCGTTGAAACGACGGCTGATGGAGAAGCACAGGCACCGGTTCACAGCAAAGAAGAGGCAGAAGCCTTTGCTGAAGAAATGGTTGAGGTGACTGAACAGGTTCAGGAAATCGAAACGTTCCCGTCTGTTGAGTCCGGGCCCGCTGTTGCTGAAGCGCGTCCCGAAGCGCACGTTGAGCACGAAGAACTGCCGCTGCCGGAAGAGGTGAAAGCCGAAGACGAAACCACAGCGGAAGAGTGGCAGGCAGAAGCGGAAACCGTTGAGATTGTTGAAGCGGTGGAAGAAGAGGCGCAAAACGAACCAGAGCTGACCGACGAAGAGCTGGAAGCACAGGCGCTGGCAGCGGAGGCGGCGGAAGAAGCGCAGATGGTCGTGCCGGTGGCGGAAGAAGACGCACCGGTCGAAGAGATCGCTCAGGAACAGGAAAAACCGACCAAAGAAGGCTTTTTCGCGCGCCTGAAACGCAGCTTACTGAAAACGAAAGAAAACCTCGGTTCCGGATTTATCAGTCTGTTCCGGGGTAAAAAAATCGACGATGATCTGTTTGAAGAACTGGAAGAACAACTGCTGATTGCTGATGTGGGCGTGGAAACCACGCGTAAAATCATCACCAATCTGACAGAAGGTGCCAGCCGCAAACAGCTTAAAGATGCCGAGGCGCTGTACGGTCTGCTGAAAGACGAGATGGGCGAGATCCTGGCGAAAGTCGATGAACCGCTGAACGTTAAAGGCAAAACGCCGTTTGTTATTCTGATGGTTGGCGTGAATGGGGTGGGGAAAACCACCACCATCGGTAAGCTGGCGCGTCAGTTTGAACAGCAGGGGAAATCGGTGATGCTGGCCGCGGGCGATACGTTCCGCGCTGCGGCAGTCGAGCAGTTGCAGGTCTGGGGCCAGCGTAACAATATTCCGGTGATCGCCCAGCACACGGGTGCGGACTCCGCTTCCGTTATCTTTGATGCCATCCAGGCGGCGAAGGCGCGCCACATCGATGTACTGATTGCAGATACTGCAGGCCGCCTGCAAAACAAATCGCATCTGATGGAAGAGCTGAAAAAAATCGTTCGTGTGATGAAGAAACTGGACGAAGACGCACCGCATGAAGTTATGCTGACGCTTGACGCCAGCACCGGGCAGAATGCGATAAGCCAGGCCAAACTGTTCCATGAAGCGGTGGGTCTGACCGGTATTACCCTGACCAAGCTGGACGGTACGGCGAAAGGTGGGGTTATCTTCTCGGTGGCCGATCAGTTTGGCATCCCTATCCGCTATATTGGTGTGGGCGAACGTATCGAGGATTTACGTCCGTTTAAGGCGGACGATTTTATAGAGGCACTTTTTGCCCGAGAGGATTAACAATGATTCGCTTTGAACATGTCAGCAAGGCCTATCTCGGTGGGAGACAAGCGCTGCAGGGGGTGACATTCCATATGCAGCCAGGCGAGATGGCGTTTCTGACCGGCCATTCTGGCGCAGGGAAAAGTACCCTGCTGAAGCTTATCTGTGGGATTGAGCGGCCCAGCGCCGGGAAAATCCTCTTCAGTGGGCATGACATCACGCGTCTGAAAAACCGTGAAGTACCGTTTTTGCGTCGTCAGATCGGCATGATTTTCCAGGATCACCACCTGTTGATGGACAGAACGGTATTCGATAACGTGGCGATCCCACTGATTATCGCCGGTGCCAGCGGGGATGATATTCGTCGTCGCGTGTCGGCCGCGCTGGATAAGGTTGGACTGCTGGACAAAGCGAAGAACTTCCCGATTCAACTCTCCGGTGGTGAACAGCAGCGTGTTGGTATCGCCCGTGCGGTCGTGAACAAGCCGGCGGTACTGCTGGCGGATGAACCGACCGGTAACCTGGACGACGCGCTGTCAGAAGGGATCCTGCGTCTGTTTGAAGAGTTTAACCGCGTTGGGGTGACGGTGCTGATGGCAACGCACGACATCGGGCTTATTTCTCGTCGTTCGTACCGCATGCTCACCCTGAGCGATGGTCATTTGCATGGAGGCGAAGTTCGTGAATAAGCGCGACGCTATCAACCAAATCAAACAGTTCGGTGGACGACTGGACCGTTTTCGTCGTTCCGGTGGCTCCTCCGGGGACGGTGGTCGTAATGCGCCGAAGCGGTCGAAACCGTCACCAAAGCCGAACTCGCGTAAAACCAACGTTTTTAACGAGCAGGTGCGCTATGCGTTCCAGGGCGCACTACAGGATCTAAAAAGCAAACCGCTGGCGACGTTTTTGACGGTGATGGTGATTGCCATCTCCCTGACCCTGCCGAGCGTCTGCTACATGGTCTACAAAAACGTTAACCAGGCAGCGACGCAGTATTACCCGTCCCCGCAGATAACCGTATATCTGCAAAAAACGCTGGATGATGATGCGGCGGCTGGCGTTGTTGCCCAACTGCAGGCCGAGCAGGGCGTGGAAAAGGTGAACTATCTTTCCCGTGAAGATGCCCTCGGTGAATTTCGTAACTGGTCCGGTTTCGGCGGCGCGCTGGATATGCTGGAAGAGAACCCATTGCCCGCGGTGGCGGTGGTGATCCCGAAACTCGACTTCCAGAGCACCGATTCGCTGAACACGCTGCGGGACCGGGTCTCCCGCATCAACGGGATTGATGAAGTGCGGATGGACGACAGCTGGTTTGCCCGTCTGGCGGCGCTGACCGGGCTGGTTGGGCGTGTGTCGGCAATGATTGGCGTACTGATGGTTGCCGCCGTCTTCCTCGTCATTGGTAACAGCGTGCGGCTGAGCATTTTTGCCCGTCGTGATACCATTAACGTGCAAAAACTGATTGGTGCAACGGATGGATTTATCCTGCGTCCGTTCCTGTACGGCGGTGCATTGCTCGGTTTTTCTGGTGCATTTCTTTCACTGATTTTGTCAGAAATTTTGGTGTTACGACTGTCGTCGGCGGTCACTGAAGTGGCGCAGGTTTTCGGAACTAAGTTTGATCTCAATGGCTTATCATTTGATGAGTGCCTGTTGCTGCTGCTGGTTTGCTCGATGATCGGTTGGGTCGCAGCGTGGCTTGCGACGGTTCAACATTTACGTCACTTTACTCCCGATTAATAAAACCGTGGTATAATCTTTCCCTGCAATGGGTTTCCGTTCGCAGGGAAAGAGTTCCTGTTGTCTCTTCCCCGCTTTTCATCTTCATGTCACAATTTGTGCGTAATTTATACACAACGTTGCATTGAACTTGTGGATAAAATCACGGTCTGATAAAAGAGTGAATGCTAATCTCGTTGCTCATTAACGCTGGCACGGTTGTTGCTGACGTCTATCGCTGTGTTGTGCCAGACGATAAAACTTGAGAGGATTTGAATGACCAAAGAAATGCAAAATTTAGCTTTAGCCCCTGTTGGTAACCTGGAGTCTTACATCCGGGCTGCGAACGCGTGGCCGATGTTGTCGGCTGACGAGGAACGGGCACTGGCTGAAAAGCTGCATTACCAGGGCGATCTGGAAGCAGCTAAGACGCTGATCCTGTCTCACCTGCGCTTTGTTGTTCATGTTGCTCGTAACTATGCGGGCTATGGCCTGCCGCAGGCGGATCTGATTCAGGAAGGTAATATCGGCCTGATGAAAGCCGTGCGCCGTTTTAACCCGGAAGTGGGTGTGCGCCTGGTTTCCTTCGCCGTGCACTGGATCAAAGCTGAGATCCACGAATACGTTCTGCGTAACTGGCGTATCGTGAAAGTGGCGACCACTAAAGCACAGCGTAAGCTGTTCTTCAACCTGCGTAAAACCAAGCAGCGTCTGGGCTGGTTTAACCAGGATGAAGTGGAAATGGTTGCGCGTGAGCTGGGTGTTTCCAGTAAAGACGTCCGCGAGATGGAATCTCGTATGGCGGCGCAGGACATGACCTTTGATATGTCCACGGACGACGAGTCCGACAGCCAGCCGATGGCACCGGTGCTGTATCTGCAGGATAAAACCTCTAACTTTGCCGACGGTATTGAAGAGGATAACTGGGAAGATCAGGCCGCCAACAAATTGACCCACGCGATGGAAGGTCTCGACGAGCGTAGCCAGGATATTATCCGCGCCCGCTGGCTGGACGAAGATAACAAGTCCACGTTGCAGGAACTGGCCGATCGCTACGGCGTTTCCGCAGAACGTGTGCGTCAACTTGAAAAGAACGCCATGAAAAAACTTCGCGCCGCTATCGAAGCGTAACTCCTGCGAAGTCCCCGATAAACCCTCGAATGCAAATTCGGGGGTTTTTGTTTTTTTAGCGCCTGCTCTGGCGAATTTCTCCCCCCTGGCAAACACTTACCGATGGGTTGTGCGCATCTTAGGGGATGAAAATGAAAAATAACGAACTGAATGAACGGCGTTTGCAGGCGACGCCGCGCGGGATCGGCGTGATGTGTGGCTTTTACGCCGAGAGAGCGGAAAACGCAACGTTGTGGGATGTGGAGGGCCGTGAGGTGATCGATTTTGCCGCCGGTATTGCGGTGCTGAATACCGGGCATCGGCACCCCAACGTGATCGCGGCTATCGAAAAACAGCTCCAGTCCTTTACCCATACCGCTTACCAGATTGTTCCTTACGAAAGCTATGTCCGGCTTGCGGAACGCATCAATAAACGGGTCCCCATTCAGGGGCCAGTGAAAACGGCGTTCTTCTCCACCGGTGCAGAAGCGGTGGAAAATGCGGTGAAGATTGCCCGCGCGTATACCAACCGACCGGGACTCATTACCTTCGGCGGCGCATTTCATGGTCGGACTTTCATGACGATGGCGCTGACCGGTAAGGTTGCGCCCTACAAAATGGGTTTTGGACCGTTTCCTGGTTCGGTTTATCACGCTCAGTACCCTAATGCGTTACACGGCGTGAGTACCGCCGATGCGCTGCAAAGTCTGGAGCGCATTTTCAAAGCGGATATCGCACCGGAGCAGGTCGCCGCCATCATCCTTGAACCGGTTCAGGGCGAAGGGGGATTCAATATTGCGCCAACGGATTTCATGCAGGCCCTGCGGGCGTTGTGCGATACCCACGGTATTTTGTTGATCGCCGATGAGGTACAGACCGGCTTTGCCCGTACCGGCAAGCTGTTTGCTATGGAGCATCATGGCGTACAGCCCGATCTGATCACAATGGCGAAAAGTCTGGCGGGCGGTATGCCGCTTTCTGCGGTGGCTGGCCGTGCCGGGGTGATGGATGCGCCTGCGCCTGGTGGCCTGGGAGGGACGTATGCCGGGAATCCCCTGGCCGTTGCGGCGGCACACGCGGTGCTGGATGTCATTGATGAAGAACAGCTCTGCGCCCGCGCTGCCGCATTAGGCGCGGCCTTGGTCGACGCGTTGAATCAGGCGAAAGCGGACTGTCCGTTTATTGCCGATATCCGTGCTCAGGGGTCGATGGTGGCGGTGGAATTTAACGATCCACACACCGGGAAGCCCTCCCCGGAATTCACTCGCCAGGTGCAGGATCGCGCCTTGCAGGAAGGGCTTCTGTTGTTGAGTTGCGGCGTGTATGGCAACGTCATACGTTTTCTCTATCCGCTTACCATCCCTGAGGCGCAATTTCGTCAGGCGCTCGGCATTATCACCCACTCGCTGACACGATAAACCTGTGCCGTCCGTCACCGGGCGGCACGACGTTATGTCGTTCACTTATTATTTGAATATGAAATTAGCTATTCCAAAACTATAAAAATGGGGTATGTTTTAGCAGAGTGTGCTGAAAATGCGCGAGTGGCACACCTATAAATGAAATAAAGCGCTACACAACAACATCACAATAGTCGTAATAACCATAAGAATGGGGAAGGTCAGGATGAATATGAAGGGTAAAGCGTTACTGGCAGGATGTATCGCGTTGGCATTCAGCACAATGGCTCAGGCCGATATTAAAGTCGCTGTTGTGGGTGCGATGTCCGGTCCGGTAGCCCAGTACGGTGACCAGGAGTTTACTGGCGCGGAACAAGCGGTTGCAGACATTAATGCCAAAGGTGGAATCAAAGGCGAAAAACTGCAGATCGTGAAATATGATGATGCCTGTGACCCGAAACAAGCGGTCGCAGTAGCAAACAAAGTGATCAATGACGGCATCAAATACGTTATCGGCCACTTGTGCTCCTCTTCCACTCAACCTGCGTCTGATATCTATGAAGACGAAGGTATTCTGATGATCACCCCGGCGGCAACGGCACCGGAACTGACCGCGCGTGGCTATAAACTGGTACTGCGCACCACGGGCCTGGACTCAGACCAGGGCCCCACCGCCGCGAAATACATTCTGGAAAAAGTGAAGCCGCAGCGCATCGCGATCGTTCACGACAAACAGCAGTACGGTGAAGGTCTGGCACGTGCCGTGCAGGATGGTCTGAAAAAGGGCAACGCCAACGTGGTGTTCTTTGACGGTATCACCGCCGGGGAGAAAGATTTCTCCACGCTGGTGGCGCGTCTGAAGAAAGAGAATATCGACTTCGTCTACTACGGCGGTTATCACCCGGAAATGGGCCAGATCCTGCGTCAGGCTCGTGCTGCTGGCCTGAAAACGCAGTTCATGGGTCCGGAAGGGGTTGCTAACGTTTCCCTGTCTAACATCGCCGGTGAATCGGCTGAAGGTCTGCTGGTGACTAAACCGAAGAACTACGACCAGGTGCCAGCGAACAAACCTGTCGTCGATGCGATCAAGGCGAAGAAACAGGATCCGAGCGGTGCGTTCGTGTGGACCACCTACGCCGCGCTGCAATCTTTGCAGGCGGGCCTGAACCAGTCAGCCGATCCGGCTGAAATCGCCACCTGGCTGAAAGCGAACTCTGTGGAAACGGTGATGGGGCCGCTGTCGTGGGATGAGAAGGGCGATCTGAAGGGCTTTGAATTCGGCGTCTTCGACTGGCATGCCAACGGTACAGCGACCGACGCGAAGTAATTTTTTCCCTGCACCTTTGCGGCGCAGGTTTGTTGGCCGGATAACGATTATCCGGCCTTTTCTTACCAGCCGCCGCCGCCACCCCCGCCGGATCCCCCGCCTGACGATCCTCTGCCAGAGGAACCGGAACCACTGTAGCCAGAACCTGAAGAGCTTGTGGAGCTACGATCGGGTTTCGCGCTGGCCGCAGAATGACAGCCCCGACAAAAGTGATTCACATTCTCCCAGTCTGCCTTTTCAAAAACCTCTGACATCGCGCCCGTACTCTCTAAATACCGGGCAAAAGTATTTGCCCACGTTTTCCCTACACCGAGCGCCAGCGCAACGGGCAACAGGCTTTCAAAGTGCGCAACCCGCTGATTGGGCGGATAAAGCGCCTGATAGCGTGGCTCTTCAGCCGTTTTGATATAGAGCTTTAGTCCTTTGGCGATGGCTAAATCGTCCAGCCCATTCTGCGTATAACGAGGCGTTTTCCAGCCAACGATCGCGCACAGCACAATGGCGGTCAGCAATGCGCCAATGTATCCGGCTGGAAGTTGGGTGATGGGGACCATGCTCAACAGGAATACACTTCCAGCCGTGAGGGCTAAGGGGCCAAATACGAGCGTCATTAGAATGGGAACCGGTCCCCAACGGCGCATTGTTTCTATCGGGTGGCGTAAAAAGTTCAGGAAAAAGAGTACCAGTGAGATGCCCACCGTCGTAAACAGCAGGCTCGGGATAGTGAGGATCGCCGCGACTGGATTAAAGCAGACACCGCAAACGATCGGCACAAGCAGGGCAATGTAAATGCAACGACGGAACGGTTTCCCCCAGCGCTGGAATAACTGTGGCTTCTGCTCCTCGCAACGCTTTTCCAGCCATTTGCGGGCATTGATCATCATCTGCTGATGCGGTGTACTGAGGTTGATATTCTTACGTTTACCGGTGAAAAGTGTGCTCAACAACTGTTTGTCCGCGGCATTTAACTGCGTATTTCTCTCGTCTGGCGAACGGGACAGCCACTGTTCATCCACGGGGGATGAGAGCCATACACTTTTGGCTGTCGTCTTCTTTTTCGTCAACGTCACGGCACGTTTGGCAACCAGGCCCAACAGGTCGCTGCTAAATGCCACATCGTCATACTTACGCCGGGTGATGAAACGCAAATAGCCTGGCGACATCGCTGCGGGTAGCGAGAATTGCGGCACGACCGGCGGCATTTTTAATCCTTTCGCAATAACGTTTTTACGCCACCAAAGCCCGTAGTAGCCGATAAGCAGCAGCAGGGGGATCCAGACAACACTGGTTGTAAGCGTCGGCACCAGTAAATGAATGAATGGCAAGACCGCTTCTGGTGCAGCGGCATTTGCCAGAACCGCCCGGGGCCAGGTATAGACAACGGTTAACCCTTCGCCCGTGGCGAGAGGATGCGAGGTTTGTATGCTGCCATCGGGCAGAATTACCGCATTGTTTTCTTTTGCCCCCGGGCGACCGGTGTAAACGTCGATGCTACGGAGTCGGGTATCTTTACCTTCAGCGTTCAAATGATCTGCGACGTCCGGCAGTTCCAGATGAAAACTGGCTCTACGAATCGGCCAGTTCCAGTCGTTGCCCGTCACATTCCAGTAAAGTTCATCCCAGTCAGGAAAGCGGCTGAAATGGTTACTGACCCGGTAGCGGATCTCATACTGATAAATCCCGGGTTTAAGGATCCGATCGGCGCTGCCAATCCGAACCGTCAGCGTTTTGGTTGCACGATCGAGACTGTAAGATTCCGCTATCCCATCGCGCGAGACTGATTTGATGGCATACTCCACGCTGAAAATTTTGCCGTCCTGCCGGTTCCAGGTCAGTGGCAGTGTGCGAAAAATTCCCCGCCTGATTTCGTTCCCCAGAGAGAGCACTTTGATGTTTTCCTGCATCTCCATGCTGCCATCCGGATTAAAACTCGCCCGGGAATCGAAAGAGAGAATATGTTCGTATGCGGGAATCCGTCGCGCGTTGGCAGGAATCTGCGAGGCATCGGTAATGATAAAATCGTCGTTTGCGACTGAACCAAAGCCTGTCAGTAGCAGACACAACAGGCTGAAACCGCGCAAAATCCGGGCGGAAAACGTTGGCATGCGGTTATTCCATCCGTGGCAACTGGGCTTCTTCAGGAGAGTCCAGTTCAAAGAAGGCTTCCGTTCTGAAATTAAACAGGCGGGCCAGCAGCAGGCTGGGGAAAGATTCGACCAGGATATTAAAATCTCGTACCGTGCCGTTGAAATAGCGTCGAGCCATCTGAAGCTGTTCTTCTATTTCACTCAGTGATTGCTGCAAAGAGAGGAAGTTTTCGCTGGCTTTAAGTTCAGGATAGGCTTCCGCCAGCGCGAAGATACGGCTCAACGTTGCCGAATACTGTTGCTCACTCTCTGCGATCTGTTGAGGGTTACCGATCAGAACACTGCGTTGTCGGGCGATCTCTTCCAGTAGCTCTTTTTCGTGCTGGGCATAACGTTTGACTACGCTGAGCAGATTGGGAGCGAGATCGTGACGGCGCTTGAGTTGCACGGCAATGCCGCTCCACGCTTCGTCTTTAAAACGACGCAGCGAGATAAAGCGGTTGTAGGTGACGATAGCCCAGAGGATCACGATGGCGACGACGGCCAGCCCGATGTACATTTCCATATGCTAATTCCATGGCAGTTGTTGATGAGAGAGTCAATTCGATTACTCTCTGCGCAATGTTAGACAGGGTGAATCTTACCTCATCCATCAGGGAGGGGTAAGTCGTAACCTGATGAGATTGTCTGAATCCACTTTAAACGAAGAAAGCCCATCAAAGGGCTTTCTTGCGGGGGAAAATGAGGACGCGTGTCGCTAGCGCTTTTCCCAGCCATCCGTCTGAGCCGTAAAGCCCAGTACCTGCATAAACGCCGCCATGACGGCCCGGTCTTCCACGCCGACATCCGCCATCCACCAGGATGAGACGTCCGGATTATCCTGGATCACCTCTTCCACCAGATATTTCCCCACTCCCCGACGCCGCGTGACATCACGGATGCGCAGCGAATCCAGCGCGCCCTGAGTGCCGCTCAGGGTGACCCTTACGGCACCTAACAACCGCTCATTAAATCGCGCTGCGTAGATCCGGTGTGTTTCATCTACGCTTAAAGAGGCGGCGGAATACTCCGGCCAGATTTTGCCCAGGTCGATCAGGTCCTGATCGCTAAAGTGTTCTAAACGAATGATGGTCAGCTTCATCGACAGCATGTCCAAATCACAAAAGATAATGCAGTGTACCGAAATAATTCATCCGGACGCTTTCTCTTTTTTAAATCATTTGGCAGGTGATTAATTTTGTGACGGTCAGAACCTTAGTTCGAAACATCAGAGAATGAAAAACAGGCAGAATAATACCCTGGAAGGCAGTGTTTTATTCGGCTCATTGTCCCGTTATTTTATGCTGACAATCGTGCTTTTTTTTGTTTATCTATGGTGAAAAGCAGAATATTATCTGTTCTTAATAGACTGAAAAATAGAGATTTTAATCTGTATTTGCGGAAAATACTGTGCTAAACCATTAATCAGACTAGTAAAAATAGTGTAGTACAAATAAAGCACAGTCTGCTTTTTAACCATATAAATACAAAATAAGTACATCACGAATGGGGATTCAGTAAATGAAACGGAATGCGAAAACGATCATCGCAGGGGTGATTGCACTGGCGATGTCGCAGGCGGCGATGGCTGAGGAGATTAAAGTTGCCGTTGTCGGCGCGATGTCAGGTCCGGTGGCCCAGTGGGGCGATATGGAATTTAACGGCGCACGTCAGGCCATTAAAGACATTAATGCGAAAGGCGGCATCAAAGGCGACAAACTGGTGGGCGTGGAATATGACGATGCCTGCGATCCCAAACAGGCCGTGGCAGTGGCGAACAAAATCGTCAACGACGGTATCCAGTATGTGATTGGTCACCTCTGCTCTTCTTCTACTCAGCCAGCGTCGGATATCTACGAAGACGAAGGCATTCTGATGATCTCGCCTGGTGCGACTAACCCGGAACTGACGCAGCGCGGCTACGCGCACATCATGCGTACCGCCGGGCTGGACTCCGCTCAGGGACCGACCGCAGCTAAGTACATTCTTGAGCAGGTGAAACCGCAGCGTATCGCCATCATTCACGACAAACAGCAGTACGGTGAAGGGCTGGCGCGCTCCGTTCAGGACACGCTGAAAGCGGCAAACGCCAATATTGTCTTCTTTGATGGTATCACCGCCGGTGAGAAAGATTTTTCTGCGCTGCTCGCGCGCCTGAAAAAAGAGAACATCGACTTTGTGTACTACGGCGGCTACTACCCGGAAATGGGACAGATGCTGCGCCAGGCGCGATCCGTCGGGCTGAAAACCACCTTCATGGGACCGGAAGGCGTGGGCAATGCGTCGCTGTCTAATATTGCCGGTGAAGCGGCTGAAGGCATGCTGGTCACCATGCCAAAACGCTATGACCAGGATCCGGCCAACAAAGCGATTGTTGATGCGTTGAAAGCCGATAAAAAAGATCCGACCGGTCCATATGTGTGGATCACCTACGCCGCCGTGCAGTCACTGGCAACGGCAATGGATCGTTCCGACAGCAAAGCGCCGTTGGATCTGGTGAAAGATTTGAAAGCAAACGGTGCTGATACCGTGATTGGGCCGCTGAAATGGGATGAAAAAGGCGATCTGAAGGGATTTGAATTTGGTGTCTTCCAGTGGCATGCGGACGGCTCGTCCACCGCCGCCAAATAATAAGATCCCACCGCCCGAGCCTGCCGGGCGGTTATTAGAAAGGTTATTTTATGTCCGAGCAGTTCCTTTATTTCTTGCAGCAGATGTTTAACGGCGTCACGCTGGGAAGCACCTACGCGCTGATCGCTATCGGCTACACCATGGTGTACGGCATTATCGGCATGATCAACTTCGCCCACGGCGAAGTGTATATGATCAGTAGCTATGTCTCTTTTATGATTATCGCGGCACTGATGATGATGGGGATTGATACCAGTTGGTTACTGGTGGCAGCCGGATTCATTGGGGCGATTATCATTGCCAGCGCCTACGGCTGGAGCATCGAGCGGGTGGCCTATCGGCCCGTCCGCAGTTCCAAACGTTTGATTGCGCTTATCTCCGCGATTGGGATGTCCATCTTTCTGCAAAACTACGTCAGCCTGACGGAAGGTTCTCGCGACGTGGCGCTGCCCAGCCTGTTCAACGGGCAATGGGTGGTGGGTGCCAGCGAAAACTTCTCCGCTTCGATCACGACCATGCAACTGGTTATCTGGATTGTGACCTTCCTGGCGATGCTGGCGTTGACCATTTTTATCCGTTACTCCCGCATGGGACGCGCCTGTCGCGCCTGCGCGGAAGACCTGAAAATGGCCAGCCTGCTCGGGATTAACACTGACCGCGTGATTGCACTGACCTTTGTGATTGGCGCGGCGATGGCGGCGGTAGCCGGTGTGCTGCTCGGACAATTCTACGGGGTGATCAACCCCTATATTGGCTTTATGGCCGGGATGAAAGCCTTCACCGCCGCGGTTCTCGGCGGGATCGGCAGCATCCCGGGCGCAATGATCGGCGGCCTGATTCTGGGCGTCGCGGAAGCGCTTTCTTCTGCTTATCTGAGTACGGAATACAAAGACGTGGTGTCGTTCGCCCTGTTGATTCTGGTACTGCTGGTGATGCCGACCGGGATTCTGGGTCGTCCGGAGGTAGAGAAAGTATGAAACCGATGCATTTTGCGATGGCGTTGCTTTCTGCCGCGATGTTCTTTGTCCTGGCAGGCGTCTTTATGGGCGTTCAACTGCAACTGGATGGCACTAAACTGGTGGTGGATACCGCTGCCGACATCCGCTGGCAGTGGGTGTTTATCGGAACGGCCGTGGTCTTTTTCTTCCAGATGCTGCGTCCGATCTTCCAGAAAAGCCTGAAGAGCGTCTCCGGGCCGAAGTTTATTCTGCCCGCGATTGATGGCTCAACCGTTAAGCAGAAGTTATTCCTGATTGCGCTGCTGGTGATTGCCGTGGTGTGGCCGTTTATGGTGTCACGCGGCACGGTGGATATCGCCACGCTGACCATGATTTACATCATTCTCGGTCTGGGGCTGAACGTCGTCGTGGGACTCTCCGGCCTGCTGGTACTGGGCTACGGCGGCTTCTACGCCATTGGCGCGTACACCTTCGCGCTGCTGAACCACTATTACGGTCTCGGCTTCTGGACCTGCCTGCCGTTGGCAGGGCTGGTTTCGGCGGCGGCAGGCTTTCTGCTGGGCTTCCCGGTACTGCGCCTGCGCGGCGATTATCTGGCCATTGTGACTCTGGGCTTTGGTGAGATCGTCCGTATTCTGCTGCTCAACAATACTGAAATCACCGGTGGCCCGAACGGCATCAGCCAGATCCCGAAACCGACGCTGTTCGGTCTCGAGTTCAGCCGAACTGCGCGTGAAGGCGGTTGGGATACCGTCAGCAACTTCTTTAACGTGAAGTACGATCCCTCTGACCGCGTGATTTTCCTCTATCTGGTCGCGCTGTTGCTGGTCGTGCTGAGTCTGTTTGTGATTAATCGTCTGTTGCGCATGCCGCTGGGACGGGCGTGGGAAGCGCTGCGTGAAGATGAGATCGCCTGCCGCTCGTTAGGCTTAAACCCAACGCGCATCAAGCTGACCGCCTTTACCATCAGCGCCGCGTTTGCTGGTTTCGCTGGCACGCTGTTCGCGGCGCGTCAGGGGTTTGTCAGCCCCGAGTCGTTCACCTTTGCCGAGTCGGCGTTTGTGCTGGCGATTGTGGTGCTCGGCGGGATGGGCTCACAGTTTGCGGTGATCCTTGCGGCTATCCTGCTGGTGGTGTCGCGCGAGCTGATGCGTGACTTCAATGAATACAGCATGCTGATGCTGGGTGGTTTGATGGTACTGATGATGATTTGGCGTCCGCAGGGCTTGCTGCCGATGACCCGTCCGCAGTTGAAACTGAAAAACGGGGAAGCGAAAGGAGAGCAGGCATGAGTCAGCCATTATTATCGGTTAACGGCCTGATGATGCGCTTCGGCGGTCTGCTGGCGGTGAACAACGTTGAACTGGAACTGCATCCGCAGGAAATTGTGTCGCTGATTGGGCCGAATGGTGCCGGTAAGACCACGGTGTTTAACTGCCTGACCGGTTTTTATAAGCCGACGGGCGGCACCATTAAACTTCGCGATCAGCACCTTGAAGGGCTGCCGGGACAACAAATTGCCCGTATGGGCGTGGTGCGAACCTTCCAGCACGTACGTCTGTTTCGCGAAATGACGGTAATTGAAAACCTGCTGGTGGCACAGCATCAGCAGCTGAAAAGCGGCGTGTTCTCCGGTCTGCTGAAAACGCCGGCGTTTCGTCGGGCGCAGAGCGAAGCGTTGGATCGCGCGGCGACCTGGCTTGAACGTATCGGCCTGCTGGAACACGCGAACCGTCAGGCCAGCAACCTGGCCTATGGCGACCAACGCCGTCTGGAGATCGCCCGCTGCATGGTGACGCAGCCAGAGATTCTGATGCTGGATGAACCGGCTGCGGGTCTGAACCCGAAAGAGACCAAAGAGCTGGACGAATTGATCGCCGAACTGCGCAACCACCACAACACCACAATCCTGCTGATTGAACACGATATGAAGCTGGTGATGGGGATTTCCGATCGTATTTACGTGGTGAACCAGGGCACGCCGCTGGCGAACGGGACGCCGGAACAGATTCGTAATAACCCGGACGTGATCCGCGCATACCTTGGTGAGGCATAAGATGGAAAAAGTCATGTTGTCCTTTGACAAAGTCAGTGCCCACTACGGCAAAATTCAGGCACTGCATGAGGTGAGCCTGCACATCAGTCAGGGTGAGATTGTGACCCTGATTGGCGCCAACGGTGCGGGGAAAACGACGCTGCTCGGTACCCTGTGCGGCGATCCGCGCGCGACCAGCGGTCGGATTGTCTTTGATGACAAAGACATTACCGACTGGCAAACGGCGAAAATCATGCGTGAGGCGGTGGCGATTGTTCCGGAAGGTCGTCGCGTGTTTTCCCGCATGACGGTGGAGGAAAATCTGGCGATGGGCGGCTTCTTTGCCGAGCGCGACCAGTTCCAGGAACGTATCAAGTGGGTATACGAACTGTTCCCGCGTCTGCATGAACGTCGCATTCAGCGTGCGGGTACGATGTCCGGCGGTGAGCAGCAGATGCTGGCGATCGGTCGCGCTCTAATGAGCGAGCCGCGCCTGCTGCTGCTTGACGAACCTTCTCTGGGGCTGGCGCCGATTATCATCCAGCAGATCTTCGACACTATCGAACAACTGCGCGAGCAGGGAATGACCATCTTCCTCGTTGAGCAGAACGCCAACCAGGCGCTGAAGCTCGCCGATCGCGGCTACGTGCTGGAGAACGGTCATGTCGTTCTCGAGGATACGGGTGACGCGCTTCTCGCCAACGAAGCGGTACGCAGCGCCTATCTGGGCGGTTAATCTCTCTGTTGCCCGGTGGCGCGATGCGTACCGGGCTTACATATAACCTTCACCTTTTTATCATCTCCTCATCACTCCTCCGCCTCCTGATTGTCATCATTCTGTAATTAAAGAGTTATTTTTCTGTCATTCGCGCATGTCATGTTACCTCGCGAGCATAAAACGCGTGATTTCGCGCATCCGGCACAATAAGAGAGATGATGACAATGACATCGTTACGACACACAGCTTTGGGGCTGGCGGTGGGTCTGGCTTTTGCGACGAACGCAATGGCCGTTACCACCATTCCGTTCTGGCATTCCATGGAAGGGGAGTTGGGTAAAGAAGTTGACTCCCTGGCGCAACGTTTCAACGACACCCACCCGGATTACAAGATTGTGCCGGTGTACAAAGGCAACTACGAGCAGAGCCTGAGCGCCGGCATCGCCGCGTTCCGTACCGGAAATGCGCCAGCGCTGCTACAGGTTTATGAAGTCGGCACCGCGACGATGATGGCCTCGAAAGCCATCAAGCCAGTTTACGAAGTGTTCAAGGACGCAGGGATTAACTTCGACGAATCGCAGTTTGTACCGACCGTTTCGGGTTACTACACCGATTCGAAAACCGGGCATCTGCTGTCTCAGCCGTTTAACAGTTCCACCCCGGTGCTGTACTACAACAAAGACGCTTTCAGGAAAGCCGGTTTAGATCCGGAGCAGCCGCCGAAAACCTGGCAGGATCTGGCTGACTACACCGCGAAGCTGAAAGCCGCCGGGATGAAGTGTGGCTACGCCAGCGGCTGGCAGGGCTGGATCCAGATTGAAAACTTCAGCGCCTGGCACGGTCTGCCGGTGGCGACAAAAAACAACGGTTTTGACGGCACGGATGCGGTGCTGGAGTTCAATAAACCGGAGCAGGTGAAACACATCGCGCTGTTGGAAACACTGAACAAGAAGGGCGATTTCAGCTACTTCGGACGTAAAGACGAGTCCACCGAGAAGTTCTATAACGGCGACTGCGCTATTACCACCGCCTCTTCCGGATCGCTTGCTGATATCCGCCATTACGCCAAATTCAACTATGGCGTCGGCATGATGCCTTATGATGCGGACGTCAAAGGCGCGCCGCAGAACGCCATCATCGGCGGCGCGAGCCTGTGGGTGATGCAGGGCAAAGACAACGACACCTACAAAGGCGTTGCCGGGTTCCTCGACTTCCTGGCAAAACCGGAAAATGCGGCCGAATGGCATCAAAAGACCGGCTATCTGCCGATCACCACAGCCGCTTACGATCTGACCCGCGAGCAGGGTTTTTATGACAAAAATCCCGGTGCAGATATTGCGACGCGCCAGATGCTGAACAAGCCGCCATTACCGTTCACCAAAGGACTGCGGTTGGGCAATATGCCGCAGATCCGCACCATCGTTGATGAAGAGCTGGAAGGCGTGTGGACCGGTAAGAAAACCCCGCAGCAGGCGCTGGATGCCGCCGTCGAGCGTGGTAATCAACTGCTGCGCCGCTTTGAGCAGTCGACCAAATCGTAATGTGTGAAATGCCGGGCAGGCGATACCGTCAGCCCGGCACTGTTCAGGAATCAACCCGCTATGTCCTCATCCCGTCCGGTGTTCCGTTCGCGTTGGCTACCTTATGTGCTGGTCGCGCCACAACTAGCGATCACCGTCATTTTCTTTATCTGGCCTGCGGGCGAAGCGCTGTGGTACTCACTACAAAGCGTCGATCCGTTTGGGCTTTCCAGCCAGTTTGTCGGGCTGGATAATTTCGTCACGCTGTTTCATGACAGCTACTATCTCGACTCTTTTTGGACGACGATCAAATTCAGTGCGCTGGTGACGTTTAGCGGCCTGTTGGTATCGTTATTTTTCGCCGCGCTGGTGGATTACGTGGTGCGCGGCAGTCGTCTTTATCAGACACTGATGCTGCTGCCCTATGCTGTGGCACCTGCGGTGGCAGCCGTACTGTGGATCTTTCTGTTTAACCCAGGACGCGGGCTAATTACCCATTTCCTTGAGCAGTTTGGCTATGACTGGAACCACGCGCAGAACAGCGGACAGGCGATGTTCCTGGTGGTTTTCGCCTCCGTCTGGAAGCAGATTAGTTACAACTTCCTTTTCTTCTTTGCCGCGCTGCAATCGATCCCGCGCTCGCTGGTTGAAGCCGCCGCGATCGATGGCGCTGGGCCGGTCCGTCGTTTTTTCAAACTGGCGTTACCGCTGATCGCGCCGGTGAGTTTCTTCCTGTTGGTGGTCAATCTGGTCTACGCCTTCTTCGATACGTTTCCGGTTATTGATGCCGCGACCGCAGGCGGTCCGGTGCAGGCCACCACCACGCTGATTTATAAGATTTACCGCGAAGGGTTTGCCGGGCTGGATCTCTCTGCGTCCGCCGCGCAGTCGGTGGTGCTGATGTTCCTCGTCATTATTCTGACGGTGGTGCAGTTCCGCTACGTGGAAAGTAAGGTGCGTTACCAATGATCGAGAACCGTCGCGGGCTGACGATATTCAGCCACACCATGCTGATACTGGGGATTGCGGTGATTTTGTTCCCGTTGTATGTCGCGTTTGTTGCGGCGACGCTGGACAACAGCGCGGTGTTTGAAACGCCGATGACGCTTATCCCCGGCACGCATCTGCTGGAAAACATGAAAAATATCTGGGTCAACGGCGTCGGTGCGAACAGCGCACCGTTCTGGCTGATGATGCTCAACAGCTTCATCATGGCGTTTGGCATTACGGTGGGGAAAATTGCGGTCTCGATGCTCTCTGCCTTTGCCATCGTCTGGTTTCGTTTTCCACTGCGTAACCTGTTCTTCTGGATGATTTTTATCACCCTGATGCTGCCGGTTGAAGTGCGTATCTTCCCGACGGTGGAAGTGATCGCCAACCTGAAAATGCTCGACAGCTACGCAGGACTGACGCTACCGCTGATGGCATCGGCAACGGCCACCTTTCTGTTTCGCCAGTTCTTTATGACCCTGCCGGATGAGCTTATCGAAGCGGCGCGTATTGACGGCGCTTCGCCGATGCGTTTTTTCCGCGATATCGTGTTGCCTCTGTCGAAAACCAATCTGGCGGCGTTGTTCGTCATCACCTTTATCTACGGCTGGAACCAGTATCTGTGGCCGTTGCTGATTATCACCGATGTCAATCTGGGGACTGCCGTGGCGGGGATAAAAGGAATGATTGCCACCGGCGAAGGCACCACCTTGTGGAATCAGGTGATGGCGGCAATGTTGCTAACCCTCATCCCTCCGGTCGTTATCGTTTTAGCCATGCAGCGGGCATTTGTGCGTGGTTTAGTGGACAGTGAGAAGTAGGATATCGCGATGGCAGGTTTAAAATTACAGGCAGTAACCAAAAGCTGGGATGGTAAAACCCAGGTGATTCAACCGTTGACGCTGGACGTGGCGGACGGTGAATTCATTGTGATGGTCGGCCCGTCCGGCTGCGGGAAATCCACGCTTCTGCGGATGGTGGCCGGGCTGGAGCGTGTTAGCAGCGGCGATATCTGGATCGACCGTCAACGCGTGACCGAAATGGAGCCAAAAGATCGTGGGATCGCGATGGTCTTCCAGAACTATGCGCTCTACCCGCATATGAGTGTGGAAGAGAACATGGCGTGGGGGCTGAAAATCCGTGGGATGGGCAAGAGCCATATTGAGCAGCGAGTAAAAGAGGCGGCGCGTATTCTTGAACTGGACGGCCTGCTCAAACGTCGTCCGCGCGAACTGTCCGGCGGTCAACGCCAGCGCGTGGCGATGGGGCGCGCCATTGTGCGCGATCCCGCGGTGTTCCTGTTTGATGAGCCGCTGTCGAACCTGGATGCCAAACTGCGCGTGCAAATGCGCCTGGAGCTCCAGCATTTACATCGTCGCCTGAAAACCACGTCGCTGTACGTGACTCACGATCAGGTTGAAGCGATGACGCTTGCCCAGCGCGTGATGGTGATGAACAAAGGTATTGCCGAGCAGATTGGCACGCCGGTGGAGGTCTATGAAAAACCCGCTAGCCGCTTTGTCGCGAGTTTTATTGGCAGCCCGGCGATGAACCTGCTGGAAGGGCGGATCAGTAATGCGGGTACGCACTTCGAGCTGGAGAGCGGCATGGCGCTGCCCATCAACGGGGACTATCGCGGTTATGCCGGACGTAAAATGACGCTGGGTATCCGCCCGGAACATATTGCGCTAAGCTCCCGGTCGGAAGGCGGCGTGCCGCTGGTGATGGACACACTGGAGATGCTGGGTGCCGATAATCTGGCGCACGGTCGCTGGGGAGAGCAGAAACTGGTGGTGCGTCTGGCACATCAGGAACGCCCAAAGGCGGGCAGCATGCTGTGGCTGCATCTGCCGGAAAATCATTTGCACCTTTTTGACGGTGAAACAGGACAACGTGTATGAGTAACTGGCCGTATCCCCGCATCGTCGCCCATCGCGGCGGCGGTAAACTGGCACCGGAAAACACGCTGGCGGCGATCGACGTTGGCGCGCACTACGGGCATACCATGATCGAGTTCGACGCGAAGCTGTCGAAGGATGGGGAAATTTTTCTGCTGCACGATGACAACCTTGAACGCACCAGCAACGGCTGGGGTGTGGCGGGGGAACTCAATTGGCAGGATTTGCTGCGGGTGGATGCCGGTGGCTGGTACAGCGGTGAGTTTAAAGGCGAACCGCTCCCACTACTTTCGCAGGTGGCAGAGCGCTGTCGCCAGCATGGCTTGATGGCCAATATCGAAATTAAACCGACCACCGGAACCGGGGGGCTAACAGGGAAGGCGATAGCCCTTGCCGCGCGTGAGCTATGGCAGGGGATGACCGCACCGTTGCTGTCGTCATTTGATATTGATGCGCTGGAAGCGGCGCAGGCGGCCGTGCCGGAGCTACCCCGAGGTTTGCTGCTTGACGAGTGGCGTGATGACTGGCGTGAACTGACCGCTCGCCTGGCCTGCGTGTCGATTCACCTGAATCACTCCCTGCTGGATGAAACGCGGGTTAAGCAGCTAAAAGCGGCGGGGTTACATATTCTGGTGTATACCGTCAACAAACCCCAGCGTGCGGCGGAGCTGCTGCGCTGGGGCGTGGACTGCATCTGTACCGATGCGATTGATGTGATTGGCCCGGACTTTACTGCTGCGGGTTAAGCATATCGCCATTCTGACGCGGCGGTAGCATGTGCTGCTGGCCGCTCTCCTGGCGCGTACCGCCACTCAACATTCCGCCGTTAGTATTGGGTAACGGCTGTTCGCGTACCTGACCCTGTTGGATCCGCTGCCTATTGTTGTTCATCTGCGTTTGCAGGTTTTGCTGCTGGAGCTGCGTCTGCGATTTTAACTGTTGATTCAACATCCCTTTCTGCTGGATCTGCTGCGTCTGCATCTGCGTTTGCATCCGTTGCTGGCTGGGGATCTGATAGCCAGGCTGGTTCGGATTGTTCAGGGTGTTAATCGGCTGTGCGAGACAGGCAAACGGCAGTAGCGCTGCCAAAATTAAGCATCGTTTCATCATTTTTCCTCCTCTGAGGTCTCTCTTAAGTTTACGCCTTTCCCGGCGAAACGATGATCATTTCAGAGTTATGCACCAGGCTTAGTGGGGGGCTGACCCCACATCTTTGGAGAATAACGATGACGAAACCGACGTTTTTACGCCGGGTAGCCCTTGCTGCTCTGCTATCAGGAAGCTGTTTCAGTGTGCTCGCTGCCCCCCCTCCACCGCCTCCAGTGTCATATGGTGTGGAGGAAGATGTATTCCATCCCGTACGCGCGAAGCAGGGAATGGTGGCCTCGGTTGATGCGATGGCAACGAAGGTTGGCGTGGATATTCTCAAACAGGGGGGGAACGCCGTGGATGCCGCGGTCGCCGTGGGATATGCGCTGGCGGTGACACATCCACAGGCCGGAAATCTGGGCGGAGGTGGCTTTATGCTGCTGCGGACCAAAGACGGTAAAACCACGGCGATCGACTTTCGCGAAATGGCACCGGCTAACGCCACGCGCGATATGTTCCTTGACGATCAGGGTAATCCGGACAGTAAAAAATCGCTGACCTCTCATCTGGCCTCCGGTACGCCGGGCACCGTGGCCGGGTTCTCACTGGCGCTGGAAAAATATGGCACCTTGCCGCTCAACAAAGTGGTGCGTCCGGCAATCAAGCTGGCTGAAGAGGGCTTTGTGGTTAACGATGCGCTGGCGGACGATCTGAAAACCTACGGCAGTGAAGTGTTGCCGAATCACGAGAACAGCAAAGCCATCTTCTGGAAGGATGGCGAACCGCTGAAAAAGGGCGACAGGCTGGTGCAGAAAAACCTGGCGAAAAGTCTGGAGCTGATTGCGGAAAATGGCCCGGATGCCTTCTATAAAGGGGCGATTGCCGACCAGATTGAGCAGGAGATGCAGAAAAACGGCGGGCTGATGACCAAACAGGATTTAGCGGGCTACCAGGCGGTAGAGCGCACGCCGATCGCCGGCGACTATCGCGGGTATCAGGTCTTCTCAATGCCGCCTCCGTCCTCTGGCGGGATCCACATCGTGCAGATCCTGAATATCCTTGAAAATTTCGACATGAAGTCATACGGCTTCGGTAGTGCGGACGCCATGCAGGTGATGGCAGAAGCAGAGAAACAGGCCTACGCCGATCGTTCGGAATACCTGGGTGACCCGGACTTTGTGAAGGTGCCGTGGCAAGCGCTGACCAACAAAGATTACGCCAAATCGATTGCGGAGCGGATTGATATCAACAAGGCGAAACCCTCCAGCGAGATTCGCCCTGGTAAGCTTGCGCCTTACGAGAGTAACCAGACGACTCACTTCTCGGTAGTGGATAAAGACGGGAATGCAGTGGCGGTCACCTATACCCTCAACACCACCTTCGGGACCGGCATTGTGGCGGGTAACACCGGTATTCTGATGAATAACGAGATGGATGATTTTTCGGCTAAACCGGGCGTACCCAACGTCTATGGTCTGGTGGGGGGCGATGCTAACGCGGTCGGGCCGAAGAAGCGTCCGCTGTCGTCGATGTCGCCCACCATCGTGGTGAAAGACGGTAAAACCTGGCTGGTTACCGGCAGCCCTGGCGGGAGTCGTATTATCACGACCGTGCTGCAAATGGTGGTCAACAGCATCGATTTTGGGATGAACGTAGCGGAAGCCACCAACGCGCCGCGTTTCCATCATCAATGGTTGCCGGATGAGTTGCGTGTGGAGAAAGGCTTTAGCCCGGATACCCTTAAACTGCTTGAGCAAAAAGGGCAGAAGGTCGCGCTGAAAGAGGCGATGGGCAGCACGCAGAGTATTATGGTCGGGCCGGACGGCGCGCTGTACGGCGCATCTGACCCACGCACCGTGGATGACTTAACGGCGGGATATTGATTTCAGCGGCCCTCGCGTTCGGGAGGGCCGACCGCTTATTTCATCCGTGCCATAAAATATGCATCGACATACTCGCCGTTTCGCAGCCCGTACTTTTTGCCGGTGCCTTCAATTTCGAAACCATATTTTTTATACACCGCCACGGCGGGCGCGTTATCGACAAACACCGTTAATTCGATGCGTTCGATGCGCAACCAGTTGTCGCACATGTCGATCATGGTACGCATTAATGCGCTGGCGACGCCGCGGTTTTGCCATTGCGTATCGACACAAATACCAAAATCGGCGACGTGGCTCCGGCGTGGGCGCTGTGCGACGGCAATACACAGGTGTCCGACAACGCGGTCATCAATGCAGGCGACAAGTTGTTTGATGCCTGGCTGCTCGGCCAGTCGCGCCTGCCACATCTCGCTGGAAGGATGAGGAACCTGTAGCGTGTTGTAATACACCTCCGGCTGGGCATGGATCTGACGAATTGCGTCGTAATCTTTGGTCTCAGCGTGGCGTATCACGATCTCACTCATTCCCGATCTCCTTCAGGGTTAATTGTGCCTTTACAGTCGCTGAGATTAAAAATGTCGTCAACCGCATTTTTTTGTAAAAATTACTGGACAACTGCGAATGAGAATGATTATTATTGCTCTGCGTTCAGGGAGACCCTCGCGGAGAACCTGAAAGCACGACATTGCTCACATTGCTTCCAGTATTATTTTAGCCAGCCGGGTGCTGGCTTTTTTTTTGGTTTTTTTTCAGCCTGGCTTACTTGTCATTTTGTCCCCGGGAAGTGCTCGAGCTCCTCACATACATCAAGTACGCTCCGGTTGCTGTGCGCAGGCCGTGAATAATCTGCCTGCGCCACTCACGCCCGAGGCGCGAGCAATCCGTTTCCAGGTGCGCCAGCGCGCCCTCAGGGACTTCCCGCATTTAGTCTCCCTCCGCTTTGCGCTATGGTGTAGGTCATCACCTTCTGAAAGGACAGCATCATGACCTTACATTGCGCATTTATTGGGTTCGGCAAGAGCGCGACCCGCTACCACCTGCCGTACGTTCTCAACCGTAAAGACACCTGGCATGTGGCGCATATTTTTCGTCGTCACGCGAAGCCGGAAGAGCAGGCACCGATCTACTCGCACATCCATTTCACCAGCGATCTTGATGACGTGTTTAACGACCCTGAGGTGAAACTGGTCGTCATCTGTACCCACGCAGACAGCCATTTTGACTACGCGAAACGGGCGCTGGAAGCAGGAAAGAACGTACTGGTAGAGAAGCCATTCACCCCAACGATGATTGAAGCGAAAGTGCTGTTTGAACTGGCGCAAAGCAAAGGGCTGACCGTCACGCCGTATCAGAACCGTCGCTTTGATTCCTGCTTCCTGACCGCCAAAAAGGCGATTGAAAGCGGCAAGCTCGGCAAGATTGTGGAAGTGGAAAGCCACTTCGATTACTACCGTCCGGTTGCGGAAACTCACCCCGGTTTGCCGCAGGACGGTGCCTTCTATGGTCTGGGCGTACACACCATGGATCAGATAATCTCATTGTTCGGTCGCCCGGACCATGTGGCATACGACATCCGCAGCCTGCGCAATAAGGCCAATCCGGATGACACCTTTGAAGCACAACTGTTTTACGGCGATGTAAAGGCTATCGTCAAAACCAGCCATCTGGTGAAAATCGACTATCCGAAGTTTATCGTTCACGGCACCAAAGGTTCGTTTATCAAATATGGTATTGACCAACAGGAAACCAGCCTGAAGGCCAACATCATGCCTGGTGAACCGGGCTTTGCGGCGGATGATTCTGTTGGCGTGCTGGAGTATGTCAACGATGAAGGTGTGACGGTGAAAGAAGAGATCAAACCGGAAACGGGCGACTACGGTCGTGTCTATGACGCGCTGTATGACACTCTCACCACCGGCGCGCCAAATTACGTCAAGGAATCTGAAGTTCTGACCAATCTTGAAATCCTCGAACGGGCATTCGAACAGGTCTCTCCTGCCACCATCAGTCTCGCCCGATAAGCCGGATTGGCTCCTCCTGAATTGTTCATAATTTTTGAACAGAGGAGTCAATTTTCACCCTCTATGATTGATGAGGGATTCGGTCCACACTGTCTCCATCGAAAACATCTGGGGGTGAACACAATGATCTACTTACGCAAAGCAAACGACCGTGGCCACGCGAATCATGGCTGGCTGGATTCCTGGCATACCTTCTCTTTTGCGGATTACTACGATCCAAACTTTATGGGCTTCTCGGCACTGCGCGTGATTAACGACGACGTGATTGACGCTGGCCAGGGTTTCGGTACCCATCCGCATAAAGACATGGAAATCCTGACCTACGTGCTGGAAGGCGCAGTAGAACACCAGGACAGCATGGGTAATAAAGAGCAGGTACCGGCGGGTGAATTCCAGATTATGAGCGCGGGGACCGGGATCCGTCACTCCGAATACAACCCGAGCAAAACGGATCGTCTGCGTCTGTATCAGATCTGGATCATTCCGGAAAAAACCGGCATCACGCCGCGTTATGAGCAGCGCCGTTTTGACGCCGCACAGGGTAAACAGCTGGTGCTGTCGCCGGATGCTCGCGACGGTTCGTTGAAAGTGTACCAGGATATGGAGCTGTATCGCTGGGCGCTGGTGAAAGACGAGCAGTCAGTACATCAGATTGCCGCGGAACGTCGCGTCTGGATCCAGGTGGTAAAAGGTGAGGTGAGCATTAACGGCACCAAAGCCACTACCAGCGACGGTCTGGCGATTTGGGATGAGCAGGCTCTGTCAATTCATGCTGACAGCGATAGCGAAATCCTGCTGTTTGATCTGCCTCCTGTATAAATAATTACGCAACCTTCCCTTTAAACGGGGAAGGTTGCGCTTTGTCCGTGATAAACTGAGCAAATCTCTCACTTATGATTTCTCAGGACGATGAAGAAGAAAAGACCCGTACTTCAGGATGTAGCCGACCGCGTTGGCGTGACCAAAATGACGGTCAGCCGCTTTTTGCGTAATCCGGAGCAAGTTTCCGTCGCCCTGCGGGGCAAGATCGCTGCTGCACTTGATGAACTGGGTTACATTCCCAATCGCGCGCCTGATATTCTCTCCAACGCCACCAGCCGGGCCATTGGCGTGTTGCTACCCTCGTTAACTAACCAGGTCTTTGCCGAAGTTTTACGCGGTATTGAGGCCGTGACGGATGCGCATGGCTATCAAACCATGCTGGCGCACTACGGTTATAAGCCAGAGATGGAACAGGAGCGTCTGGAATCGATGCTTTCGTGGAACATCGATGGACTGATCCTGACTGAACGTACCCATACGCCGCGCACATTGAAAATGATCGAAGTGGCGGGGATTCCGGTGGTTGAACTGATGGACAGTCAGTCGCCTTGCCTTGATATCGCTGTTGGTTTTGACAACTTTGACGCTGCGCGTCAGATGACTGCAGCGATTATTGCACGCGGGCATCGTCATATCGCCTATCTGGGGGCACGTCTCGACGAACGTACTATCATCAAACAGAAGGGTTATGAGCAGGCGATGCTGGATGCGGGTCTGGTGCCCTACAGTGTGATGGTGGAGCAATCTTCTTCTTACTCCTCGGGTATTGAGCTTATTCGTCAGGCGCGTCGCGAGTATCCGCAACTGGACGGCATCTTCTGTACCAACGATGACCTGGCGGTGGGCGCAGCCTTTGAATGCCAGCGCTTAGGACTGAAGATCCCGGATGACATGGCAATTGCGGGTTTCCACGGTCATGATATCGGCCAGGTGATGGAGCCACGTCTGGCCAGTGTGCTGACGCCGCGCGAGCGAATGGGCAGCATTGGCGCAGAGCGTCTGTTAGCGCGAATCCGTGGGGAGAGCGTCACGCCAAAAATGTTAGATTTAGGTTTCACCTTGTCACCGGGTGGATCTATTTAAGCCAACAAATTTGAAGTAGCTCACACTTATTCACTTCTCGCACGTTTGGATATTGCTTCTGTTTTAGTCAAGCTGGACAATGTTACCGATAACAGTTACCCGTAACAATTCCTGATTCTTGTACTGTGGGGGCACCACTTTGAGCACGACTAACCATGATCACCACATTTACGTTCTGATGGGCGTATCGGGCAGCGGCAAATCCGCTGTCGCCAGCGAAGTGGCGCATCAACTGCATGCCGCGTTTCTTGATGGCGATTTTCTCCATCCGCGTCGCAACATTGAGAAAATGGCGTCCGGTGAGCCACTCAATGATGACGATCGTAAGCCGTGGTTGCAGGCGCTGAATGACGCCGCGTTTGCGATGCAGCGTACCAATAAGGTTTCGCTGATCGTCTGTTCCGCGCTGAAAAAACACTACCGTGACCTGCTGCGTGACGGTAACCCAAACCTCTCTTTCATCTACCTGAAAGGCGATTTCGATGTGATCGAAAGCCGTCTGAAGGCGCGTAAAGGCCATTTCTTCAAAACCCAGATGCTGGTGACGCAGTTTGAAACGCTGCAAGAGCCGGGGGCTGACGAAAACGACGTACTGGTGGTGGATATCGATCAGCCACTGGAAGGTGTTGTTGCCAGCACCATCGAGGTTATCAATAAAAGGCAGTAAGTTTTGAGTACATTAACGCTTGTTTTAACAGCAGTAGGCTCCGTTCTGCTGCTGTTGTTTTTAGTGATGAAGGCGCGTATGCACGCCTTCGTTGCTTTGATGGTGGTGTCTATTGGTGCAGGTCTCTTTTCCGGTATGCCGCTCGATAAAATCGCAGCGACAATGGAAAAAGGGATGGGCGGTACGCTTGGCTTCCTGGCGATTGTGGTTGCTCTGGGGGCAATGTTCGGCAAGATTTTGCATGAAACGGGCGCGGTCGATCAGATTGCGGTCAAGATGTTGAAATCCTTCGGTCACAGCCGCGCACACTATGCGATTGGGCTGGCAGGGCTGATTTGCGCGCTGCCGCTGTTCTTTGAAGTGGCAATTGTACTGTTGATTAGCGTCGCGTTCTCGATGGCGCGTCATACCGGTACGAACCTGGTGAAGCTGGTGATTCCGCTGTTTGCTGGCGTGGCGGCTGCCGCCGCATTTCTGCTGCCGGGGCCTGCGCCGATGCTGCTCGCCTCTCAGATGCACGCCGACTTCGGTTGGATGATTCTGATTGGTCTGTGTGCCGCGATTCCTGGGATGATCATCGCCGGGCCGCTGTGGGGCAACTTTATCAGCCGCTACGTTGAACTGAGTATTCCTGACGATATTACCGAACCGCACCTGGGCGAGGGCAAAATGCCGTCCTTCGGCTTCAGCCTGTCGCTGATCCTGCTGCCGCTGGTGCTGGTGGGGCTGAAAACCATCGCCGCACGCTTTGTGCCGGTCGGTTCTACGGCTTACCAGTGGTTTGAATTTATCGGCCACCCGTTCACCGCGATTCTGGTGGCTTGTCTGGTGGCGATTTATGGCCTGGCGATGCGTCAGGGGATGCCAAAAGATAAGGTGATGGAAATCTGCGGTCACGCGCTGCAACCTGCTGGGATCATCCTGTTAGTGATTGGTGCTGGCGGCGTCTTCAAACAGGTGCTGGTGGATTCCGGCGTGGGCCCGGCACTGGGTGAAGCGCTGACCGGGATGGGCTTACCGATTGCCATTACCTGCTTCGTGCTGGCGGCAGCCGTGCGTATCATTCAAGGCTCCGCGACCGTGGCCTGCTTAACGGCGGTGGGGCTGGTGATGCCGGTGATTGAACAGCTGAACTTTTCCGGTGCGCAGATGGCGGCGCTGTCTATTTGCATCGCGGGCGGTTCGATCGTGGTCAGCCACGTGAACGACGCCGGTTTCTGGCTGTTTGGGAAATTCACCGGTGCGACAGAAGCACAAACGCTGAAGACCTGGACCATGATGGAAACGATCCTCGGCACCGTGGGTGCGATAATCGGGATGATTGCGTTCCAGCTGTTGAGCTGATGTTTGCCGGGTGGCGCAGCCGCCACCTGGCTTTTAATTATCCCTTCATCCACATCCGAATGCCGTCCAGGAACATCTGGGTCGCCATCATCACCAGAATCAATCCCATCAGGCGCTCCAGCGCATTCACCCCTTTCTCGCCCAGCAGACGCAGAAACAGCGACGACTGCAGCAGGATCGCAAAGGTGCCGCCCCAGGCCAGCAGCAGAGCAATCACCAGATGTCCCATCTGATTCGGGTACTGATGCGATAACAGCATTAGCGTGGCCAGAATTGTTGGACCGGCAACCAACGGGATCGCCAACGGGACAATAAAGGGCTCTTCACCCGCCGGAAGTCCGGCGCTGTTTCCGGTGGCGCTGGGGAAAATCATTTTGATGGCGATCAGGAACAGGATAATGCCACCGGATATTGAAACCGTTTCGGCTCGTAAATTAAGAAATGCGAGAATTTTCTCGCCCGCAAAAAGAAAG
The DNA here is from genome assembly GCF_019048065.1 of Citrobacter farmeri. NCBI lineage: Bacteria > Pseudomonadati > Pseudomonadota > Gammaproteobacteria > Enterobacterales > Enterobacteriaceae > Citrobacter > Citrobacter farmeri. Next base: position 4,489,405 of record NZ_CP077291.1, on the reverse strand, counting down.
ATCAGCATCAGCAGCAGCGCAATGAAAAGCTCGCGCACCATTATCGCCCGACGCCGTTTCGGCTCGGTATGTTTCAGTACGGACATGAAAATGGGCAAGTTACCGAGCGGATCCATAATCAGGATCAATAAAACTGCTGCAGAAATGATTTCATTCATAACTCAAATTCCCTGATAATTGCCCTGGACTTTCTGCTCGCTTAAGCAGCGGGATAAGTCGCATTACTGATGGCATCGCTATCATTGATTAAATTCACTTGCGACTTTGGCTGCTTTTTGTATGGTGAAGGATGAGCCAGTAGGACACTGGTCAGCATACACAGCACACATCTTTGCAGGAAAAAAACGCTATGAAAAATGTTGGTTTTATCGGCTGGCGCGGTATGGTCGGCTCCGTTCTCATGCAACGCATGGTTGAAGAGCGCGACTTCGACGCCATTCGCCCTGTTTTCTTTTCAACTTCCCAGCTTGGGCAGGCAGCGCCAACGTTCGGCGGCACCTCGACCGGCACACTTCAGGACGCTTTCGATCTGGATGCGCTGAAAGCGCTCGATATCATCGTGACCTGTCAGGGCGGCGATTATACCAACGAAATCTATCCAAAGCTCCGTGAAAGCGGATGGCAGGGGTACTGGATTGACGCGGCCTCTTCGCTGCGCATGAAAGATGACGCGATCATCATTCTCGACCCGGTTAACCAGGATGTCATCACCAACGGCCTGAACAACGGGATTAAAACCTTTGTCGGCGGTAACTGTACCGTCAGCCTGATGCTGATGTCACTGGGCGGTCTGTTTGCCCATGACCTGGTGGAGTGGGTATCGGTCGCGACCTACCAGGCGGCCTCCGGCGGCGGCGCGCGCCATATGCGCGAACTGCTCAACCAGATGGGCCAATTGCATAACTATGTGGCTGATGAACTGGCCACCCCTTCTTCCGCCATCCTTGATATCGAACGCAAAGTCACTCAACTGACCCGTAGCGGCGAACTGCCGGTGGATAACTTTGGCGTCCCGCTGGCGGGTAGCCTGATCCCGTGGATCGACAAACAGCTCGATAACGGCCAGAGCCGCGAAGAGTGGAAAGGTCAGGCGGAGACCAACAAGATCCTCGACACGGCGTCTGTCATCCCGGTAGATGGCCTGTGCGTACGCGTCGGGGCGCTGCGCTGCCACAGCCAGGCGTTCACCATTAAACTGAAAAAAGACGTTTCCATTCCGACCGTGGAAGAACTGCTGGCGGCTCACAATCCGTGGGCGAAAGTGGTGCCAAACGATCGGGATATTACTATGCGTGAGTTAACCCCAGCGGCCGTTACCGGTACGTTGACCACGCCAGTTGGCCGTCTGCGTAAGCTGAATATGGGGCCGGAGTTCCTGTCAGCCTTTACGGTGGGCGACCAACTACTCTGGGGGGCGGCAGAGCCGCTACGCCGTATGTTGCGGCATCTGGCGTAAACGTGTTTGTTATTTTCAAGGGGTGCTGAGTCACCCCTTTTTATGCGTAAAAAAAGGAGTAAACGCAGATGTATAATCTTTATGCAGGAGTTAATGAAAGTGTTGGCTATTCTTTAAGGGTGTCCTGATCGCTGTATCAGGGCTTTACCTGAAGGTAGGACGGGGCAGAGAGGATGCACAATTGTGCTGCGCCGTTCAGGTCAAAAAAAAGTGTCGCTAACTGATGTCAAAAATCAGTTGGAAGAGTGACACCAAAAAACAGGATGAAAACCATGTCCGATCGAATCGATAGAGACGTGATTAATGCGCTAATTGCAGGCCATTTTGCGGATCCTTTTTCCGTACTCGGTATGCACCAGACCCCTGCCGGACTTGAAGTTCGCGCGCTTTTACCTGACGCCACTGAAGTGTGGGTGATCGAACCTAAAACCGGGCGCAAAGTCGGCAAACTGGACTGCCTCGACTCACGCGGTTTTTTCAGCGGTGTATTACCTCGTCGTAAAAATCCTTTTCGCTACCAACTCGCTGTAGTCTGGCATGGCCAGCAAAATCTGATTGATGATCCCTACCGTTTTGGTCCCCTGATTCAGGATATGGATGCCTGGTTGCTGTCTGAAGGCACCCATTTGCGTCCGTATGAAACCCTGGGCGCCCATGCTGACACGATGGATGGCGTCACGGGGACTCGTTTCTCCGTCTGGGCACCGAACGCACGTCGCGTTTCTGTGGTCGGACAATTTAACTTCTGGGATGGTCGCCGTCACCCGATGCGTCTGCGCAAAGAGAGCGGAATCTGGGAACTGTTCATCCCGGGCGCACAGCATGGTCAGCTCTATAAATATGAGATGATCGACGCCAACGGCAACCTGCGGGTTAAAGCCGACCCATACGCCTTTGAGGCGCAGATGCGTCCGGAAACGGCCTCGCTCATTTGCGGTCTGCCCGAAAAAGTGGAACAAACCGAGGCGCGTAAAAAAGCCAACCAGTTCGATGCGCCAATCTCCATCTATGAAGTGCATTTGGGGTCGTGGCGTCGTCATACCGACAACAATTTCTGGCTGAGCTACCGGGAACTCGCCGATCAGCTCATCCCGTACGTGAAATGGATGGGGTTCACCCACATCGAACTGATGCCGGTGAACGAGCACCCGTTTGACGGCAGTTGGGGCTACCAGCCTACCGGTCTTTATGCGCCAACGCGTCGTTTCGGCACGCGCGATGATTTCCGTTATTTCGTGAACGCTGCGCATCAGGCGGGTCTGAACGTGATCCTTGACTGGGTGCCGGGCCACTTCCCGTCAGATGATTTTGCGCTGGCTGAATTTGATGGCACCAAACTGTACGAACACAGCGACCCGCGCGAAGGGTATCACCAGGACTGGAATACGCTGATCTACAACTACGGTCGTCGTGAGGTCAGTAATTATCTGGTGGGTAACGCGCTGTACTGGATTGAGCGCTTTGGTATTGATGCCCTGCGCGTGGATGCCGTGGCGTCGATGATCTATCGCGATTACAGTCGCAAAGAGGGCGAGTGGATCCCGAACGAATTCGGCGGCCGCGAAAACCTGGAGGCGATTGAATTTTTACGTAACACCAACCGCATTCTCGGTGAGCAGGTGCCGGGAGCGGTGAGCATGGCGGAAGAGTCGACGGATTTTGCTGGCGTCTCTCGTCCCCAGGACATGGGCGGTCTTGGCTTCTGGTACAAGTGGAACCTCGGCTGGATGCACGACACCCTCGATTACATGAAGCTGGATCCCGTTTATCGTAAGCATCACCAGGATAAGCTGACTTTCGGCATGCTCTACAACTACACCGAAAACTTTGTTCTGCCGTTGTCGCATGACGAAGTGGTGCACGGTAAGAAATCGATTCTTGACCGTATGCCGGGCGACGCGTGGCAAAAATTTGCCAACCTGCGCGCCTATTACGGTTGGATGTGGGCCTTCCCGGGTAAAAAACTGCTGTTCATGGGCAACGAATTCGCTCAGGGGCGCGAGTGGAACCATGACGCCAGCCTCGACTGGCACCTGCTTGAGGGCGGTGACAACTGGCATCACGGCGTACAACGCCTGGTACGCGACCTCAACCTGACCTATCGTCACCACAAAGCGTTGCATGAACTCGACTTTGATTCCTACGGCTTCGAATGGCTGGTGGTGGATGACAACGAACGTTCGGTACTGGTATTTGTCCGTCGCGATAAGGTCGGGAATGAAATTATCGTTGTCAGTAACTTCACGCCGGTGCCGCGTCACGGTTACCGCTTTGGCGTCAACCAGCCGGGTAAATGGCGCGAGATTCTCAATACGGATTCGATGCACTACCACGGCAGCAATGTCGGGAACGGCGGGGCGGTACATACCGATGAGATTTCCAGCCACGGACGCCCGCAATCACTGAATCTGACCCTGCCGCCGCTGTCGACAATCTGGCTGGTGCGGGAGGCGGAATGACACAACTGGTTGCCGGCAACGCCACACCGCATGGCGCAACGTATGACGGACATGGCGTGAATTTCACGCTCTTTTCCGCGCATGCTGAGCGCGTTGAGCTGTGTGTGTTTGACGCATCGGGCAATGAGCAGCGCTACGATCTGCCAGCGCGCACCGGAGATGTCTGGCACGGCTATCTGGCCGATGCCCGTCCCGGTTTGCGCTATGGCTACCGCGTTCATGGACCGTGGCAGCCAGCGCAGGGGCACTGGTTTAATCCGGCGAAGCTACTCATTGATCCCTGTGCGCGTCGCGTAGAGGGTGACCTGAAAGATGACCCGCTGATGCATGCGGGTTATGACCAGCCGGATCATCGCGATAACGTCGCCATTGCGCCAAAGTGTGTGGTGACAGCCGATCGCTATGACTGGGAGGACGATGTCCCGCCGCGCACGCCGTGGGGCAATACTGTCATCTATGAAGCGCATGTCAAAGGCTTAACGTACCTGCATCCGCAGATCCCGCCGGAGATTCGCGGTACGTATAAAGCGCTCGGCCATCCGGTGATGATCAACTATCTGAAGCATTTGGGGATCACCGCGCTGGAATTGCTGCCCGTGGCGCATTTCACCAGTGAACCGCGTTTACAACGCCTGGGGTTATCGAACTACTGGGGCTACAACCCCGTCGCGCTGTTTGCGCTGCATCCGGCCTATGCCTGCTCACCCGAGACGGCGCTGGATGAGTTCCGCGATGCCGTTAAAGCGCTGCACAAAGCGGGTATTGAGGTCATTCTTGATATTGTGCTCAACCACAGTGCTGAACTGGATCTGGACGGACCGTTCATCTCCCTGCGCGGAATCGACAACCGTAGCTATTATTGGATCAGAGAGGATGGCGATTATCACAACTGGACCGGTTGCGGTAACACGCTCAATCTCAGCCATCCTGGCGTGATGGAGTATGCCCTTGAATGCCTGCGTTACTGGGTAGAAATCTGCCACGTTGATGGTTTTCGTTTTGACCTGGCATCGGTGATGGGGCGCACGCCAGCGTTTCGCCAGGACGCGCCGTTGTTCACCGCCATCAAAAGTTGCCCTGTGCTTTCCGCCGTTAAGCTTATCGCTGAACCGTGGGATATCGGGGCTGGCGGATACCAGGTGGGTAATTTTCCCGCGCTGTTCGCGGAGTGGAACGATCATTTTCGCGATGCGTCACGCCGCTTCTGGCTACAGCGCAACCTGTCGCTCGGTGAGTTTGCCGGGCGCTTTGCAGCCTCCAGTGACGTGTTTAAGCGCGATGGGCGTAAACCCTCTGCTTCCGTCAATCTGGTCACCGCGCATGACGGTTTCACGCTCAGAGACTGCGTTTGTTTCAATCAGAAACACAATGAGGCGAACGGAGAAGAAAATCGGGACGGAACCGACAATAACTATAGCAATAATCATGGTAAAGAAGGATTAGGTGGCACTCTGGAGGTCGTCGAACGTCGCCGCGACAGCATTCATGCGTTGCTGACGACGCTTTTACTTTCTCAGGGAACGCCCATGTTACTGGCCGGTGATGAACACGGACACAGTCAGCATGGCAACAACAACGCCTACTGCCAGGACAATGCGTTGACCTGGCTGGACTGGTCGCAGGCGAGCGGGGGATTAATCGATTTTACCGCTGCATTGATAAAACTGCGCCAGCAAATCCCGGCGCTGGTGGGAGACCATTGGTGGGAAGAGGGAGATGGCAACGTGCGCTGGCTTAATCGTCATGCACAACCATTGAGTGCGGATGAGTGGCAACACGGGCCAATGCAGATGCAAATCCTGCTGTCGGACCGTTTTCTTATTGCCATCAATGCCGCGCTTGATGCTGCTGAAATTGTTTTACCTGAAGGGGAATGGCGTGCTGTTCCCCCCTTTGCCGGAGTGGATAATCCGGTAATTACGGCTGTCTGGCCGGGACCTGCGCACGGACTGTGTGTGTTCCAGAGATGATCAAAAAGGAGTTAGTCATGGTGAGTTTAGAGAAGAATGACCGTTTAATGTTGGCGCGCCAGTTGCCGTTGAAATCAGTTGCCCTGATTCTGGCAGGAGGACGTGGCACCCGTCTGAAGGATTTAACCAACAAGCGTGCAAAACCGGCCGTTCACTTTGGTGGTAAGTTTCGTATTATCGACTTTGCTTTATCCAACTGTCTTAACTCCGGGATCCGCCGTATTGGCGTCATCACGCAATATCAGTCTCATACTCTGGTACAGCATATTCAGCGTGGTTGGTCGTTCTTCAGTGAGGAGATGAATGAATTCGTCGATTTACTCCCTGCCCAGCAAAGAATGCAGGGCGAAAACTGGTATCGCGGCACGGCAGATGCGGTGACGCAGAACCTTGATATCATCCGTCGTTATAAGGCGGAATATGTGGTGATCCTGGCGGGTGACCATATCTATAAGCAAGACTATTCGCGCATGCTGATCGACCACGTAGAGAAAGGCGCGCGCTGCACCGTGGCCTGTATGCCGGTGCCGATCGAAGAGGCCAGCGCGTTCGGCGTAATGGCCGTCGATGAAAACGAGAAGATCATTGAGTTCGTGGAAAAACCGGCCAACCCGCCCGCGATGCCAGGCGATGCCACGAAATCCCTTGCCAGCATGGGGATCTACATTTTTGATGCTGATTACCTCTATGAGTTGCTGGAAAAAGATGACGGTGACGACAGCTCAAGCCATGACTTTGGCAAAGATATCATTCCGACCGTCACCAAAGCTGGCATGGCTTATGCACATCCTTTCCCGTTGTCCTGTGTCCAGTCGGATCCTGAGTCCGAGCCGTACTGGCGTGACGTCGGGACGCTGGAAGCATACTGGAAAGCGAACCTCGATCTGGCATCCGTAACCCCAGAACTGGATATGTACGATCAGAACTGGCCGATTCGTACCCACATGGAATCGCTACCGCCGGCGAAATTTGTGCAGGACCGCTCGGGCAGTCATGGGATGACGCTGAACTCGCTGGTTTCCGGCGGCTGTATTATTTCCGGCTCAGTGGTCGTGCAATCCGTTCTGTTCCCGCGCGTGCGGGTGAATTCATTCTGTAATATTGATTCGGCAGTGTTGTTGCCTGAAGTCTGGGTAGGACGCTCATGCCGCCTGCGTCGCTGCATTATCGATCGCGCCTGCGTTATCCCTGAAGGCATGGTGATCGGTGAAAATGCGGAAGAAGATGCCCGTCGCTTCTACCGTTCTGAGGAAGGCATTGTGCTGGTGACGCGTGAAATGCTGCGCAAACTGCAGGTCAAACAGGAGTGAGAATGCAGGTTTTACATGTATGTTCGGAGATGTTTCCCCTGTTGAAAACAGGTGGTCTGGCAGATGTGATTGGTGCGTTGCCGGCAGCGCAAATCGCGGATGGTGTGGATGCCCGCGTTCTGCTACCCGCGTTTCCCGACATTCGTCGAGGTATCACGGATGCGCAAGTGGTCAGCCGCCGCGACACCTTCGCGGGCAGGATCAGCCTGCTGTTTGGTCATTACAACGGCGTGGGCATTTACCTGATTGATGCCCCGCATCTCTACGATCGTCCGGGGAGTCCGTATCACGATACGAACCTGTTTGCCTACACCGATAACGTGCTGCGTTTTGCGCTGTTGGGATGGGTCGGATGTGAAATGGCCTGCGGGCTTGATCCATTCTGGCGCCCGGATGTGGTGCATGCGCACGACTGGCATGCAGGCCTGGCGCCTGCGTATCTGGCCGCGCGTGGACGTCCGGCGAAATCGGTATTTACCGTGCACAACCTGGCGTATCAGGGCATGTTTTATGCGCAGCATATGAATGACATCCAACTGCCATGGTCGTTCTTTAACATGCATGGTCTGGAGTTTAACGGTCAGATTTCATTCCTGAAGGCCGGCCTGTACTACGCCGACCATATCACGGCGGTCAGCCCGACCTACGCCCGGGAGATCACTGAGCCGCAGTTTGCCTACGGTATGGAAGGACTGCTGCAACAGCGCCACCGTGAAGGGCGTCTTTCCGGCGTTCTGAACGGGGTGGATGAGAAAATCTGGAGTCCGGAGACGGATCTCTTGCTGGCGTCTCGCTATACGCGTGATTCACTGGAAGAGAAGGCGGAAAACAAACGCCAGCTGCAGATCGCGATGGGATTGAAGGTGAATGACAAGGTTCCCCTGTTTGCCGTCGTCAGCCGTCTGACCAGTCAGAAAGGGTTGGATTTGGTGCTGGAGGCGCTGCCGGGTTTGCTGGAGCAGGGCGGGCAACTGGCGCTGCTGGGGGCGGGCGATCCGGTGTTGCAGGAAGGTTTCCTTGCCGCCGCCGCAGAATATCCCGGCCAGGTCGGTGTACAGATTGGCTATCACGAAGCGTTTTCGCACCGCATTATGGGCGGCGCGGACGTTATTCTGGTACCCAGCCGCTTTGAGCCGTGCGGTTTAACGCAACTCTACGGGCTGAAGTACGGCACGTTGCCGCTGGTACGGCGTACCGGTGGGCTGGCTGATACGGTGTCCGACAGTTCGCTGGAAAACCTTGCCGATGGCATCGCCAGTGGGTTTGTGTTTGAGGACAGCAACGCCTGGTCTCTGCTGCGGGCCATCCGCCGCGCTTTCGTGCTGTGGTCTCGACCTTCGCTCTGGCGGTTTGTACAACGGCAAGCGATGGCGATGGATTTTAGCTGGCAAGTCGCGGCGAAGTCATACCGCGAGCTTTACTATCGCTTGAAATAGATATTCAGGAATCATCATTATGAATGCTCCATTTACCTATGCATCGCCGACTCTGAGCGTAGAAGCGCTTAAGCACTCTATTGCTTACAAGCTGATGTTCACGATTGGTAAAGACCCGGTTATTGCCAATAAGCATGAATGGCTGAACGCGACGCTGTTTGCGGTGCGCGATCGTCTTGTGGAGCGCTGGCTGCGTTCTAACCGAGCCCAACTGTCACAGGAAACGCGTCAGGTTTATTACCTGTCGATGGAGTTCCTGATTGGACGTACCCTTTCCAATGCGCTGTTATCACTGGGAATTTATGACGATGTTCAGGGCGCGCTGGAAGCGATGGGGTTAGATCTTGAAGAGCTCATCGACGAAGAAAATGACCCGGGACTCGGTAACGGTGGCCTCGGGCGACTGGCAGCCTGCTTCCTGGATTCACTGGCAACCTTAGGGTTGCCGGGGCGCGGCTACGGCATCCGCTATGACTACGGGATGTTCAAGCAGAACATTGTCGATGGGCGACAGAAAGAGTCTCCCGATTACTGGCTGGAATACGGCAACCCGTGGGAATTTAAACGCCATAACACGCGGTATAAAGTCCGCTTTGGCGGGCGTATTCAGCAGGAAGGCAAGAAAACGCGCTGGCTTGAAACCGAAGAGATCCTCGCGGTCGCGTACGATCAGATTATCCCCGGTTATGATACTGACGCCACCAACACGTTACGTCTGTGGAATGCGCAGGCCAGTAGCGAAATCAACCTCGGTAAATTCAACCAGGGGGATTACTTCGCCGCAGTAGAAGATAAAAACCACTCTGAGAACGTGTCACGTGTTCTGTATCCAGATGACTCCACCTACTCCGGGCGCGAGCTGCGTCTACGTCAGGAGTATTTCCTGGTCTCCTCCACGGTGCAGGATATCCTGAGTCGTCATTATCAGTTGCACAAAACCTACGACAATCTTGCAGATAAGATTGCCATTCACCTGAATGACACGCACCCGGTGCTGTCGATCCCGGAACTGATGCGACTGCTGATCGATGAGCATCAGTTCACCTGGGACGATGCGTTTGAAGTGTGCTGTCAGGTCTTCTCCTACACCAACCACACGCTGATGAGCGAAGCGCTGGAAACCTGGCCTGTAGATATGCTGGGTAAAATCCTGCCGCGCCACCTGCAGATCATCTTTGAAATTAACGACTACTTCCTGAAAACGTTGCAGGAGCAGTATCCGAACGATACTGGTCTGCTGGGACGCGCGTCGATCATTGACGAGTCTAATGGTCGTCGCGTGCGTATGGCGTGGCTGGCGGTCGTGGTGAGTCATAAGGTGAATGGTGTTTCTGAACTGCACTCAAACCTGATGGTTCAGTCGTTGTTCGCGGATTTTGCGACCATCTTCCCGACCCGTTTCTGCAACGTGACGAATGGTGTGACGCCGCGCCGTTGGCTGGCGCTGGCGAACCCGTCGCTTTCCGGGGTGCTGGACGAGAATATTGGCCGTACCTGGCGTACCGATCTGAGCCAACTGCATGAACTCGAACAGCATTGCGATTTCCCGCTGGTCAATCATGCGGTACGTCAGGCGAAGCTGGAAAACAAAAAGCGGCTGGCAAACTATATTGCACAGCAACTCAACGTGGTGGTGAATCCGAAATCGCTGTTTGATGTCCAGATCAAGCGCATTCATGAGTACAAGCGTCAGTTAATGAATGTGCTACACGTTATTACGCGCTATAACCGCATCAAGGCCAATCCTGATGCGCAGTGGGTACCACGGGTGAATATTTTTGCCGGTAAGGCCGCGTCGGCCTATTACATGGCGAAGCATATTATTCACCTGATTAATGACGTAGCGAAGGTCATCAATAACGATCCACAGATTGGCGATAAGCTGAAGATCGTGTTTATCCCCAACTACAGCGTGAGCCTGGCGCAGTTGATCATTCCGGCGGCAGATCTTTCCGAGCAGATTTCGCTGGCGGGGACAGAAGCTTCCGGAACCAGCAACATGAAGTTTGCACTGAACGGCGCATTGACTATCGGTACGTTGGACGGTGCGAACGTGGAGATGCTGGAACACGTTGGCGAAGAGAACATCTTTATCTTTGGTAACACGGCGGAAGAAGTCGAAGAACTGCGCAGGCAGGGCTATAAACCGCGTGAATATTACGATAAAGATGAGGAACTGCATCAGGTGTTGACGCAAATCGGCAGCGGCATGTTCAGCCCGGAAGAGCCAGGGCGCTATCGTGATTTGGTGGATTCACTGATCAACTTTGGCGACCACTATCAGGTGCTGGCGGACTATCGCAGTTATGTTGATTGTCAGGACAAGGTGGATGAGCTGTATGGTCGTCCGGAAGAGTGGACCGCCAAAGCGATGCTCAATATCGCCAACATGGGTTATTTTTCCTCTGACAGGACCATCAAGGAGTATGCTGACCACATCTGGCATATTGATCCGGTGCGGTTGTAAGTTGTCAGGTTAAAAAAGGAGCCTACGGGCTCCTTTTTTGTGCGCGGTGATTGCGCATGGATATGGAATAATAACCGTCTGCTGGTGTATAGTGTCCGAGGAATTAATTATAATTAATTGATAAACTTATGAAAAAAATCACAACATCGATTCCCGCCCTCGACAAAATTATGCGCGTTTTCGCTTATCTGATGGAATGCGATGGCGCGACATTCACGCAGATCCATCAGAATTCTGGGATCGCAAAAAGTAGTACCTCCTCTTTACTGACGGGGATGGTTGCGCATGGCTTATTGCGTCAGGAAAAAGACAAATATTACCTGGGGTTACGTCTCTACGAATTAGGGAATAAAGCCGCTGAACAGTACGATATTAAAAAAATAGCGTTGCCGGTACTGGAAGAAATTCGTGATGCGACAGGGTTAACCTGTCATCTTGGCGTGCTTGAAGGCGATTCCCCCATTTATCTTCTCAAGCTCGAAAGCCCACAAGCGATTGTGATACGCAGTTGGGAAGGTAAGCGCCTTTCGCTGCATAGTTCGGGCCTGGGGAAAGTGCTGATTGCCTGGCTTAATTCGGAAGACCTGGATGAGCTGCTGCCGCCCGATCAGGTGCTGACCCGTTATACTGAAACGACGATTACCGATGTGAATATCCTGAAGCAGGAATTAGCCGGGATCCGTCAGCGTGGCTGGGGCTATGATAACGAAGAAGATTCTTTGGGCGTACGTTGCATCGCCGTGCCCGTATTTAATGCCGAAGGGAAGGTGGTAGCCGCATTGAGCGTGTCGGGCGTCGCGTTCCAGATCCCGGATGATAAACGAGAAGCGCTTGCCACACAGATGATGGATGCCAGTCGTCGCCTGTCGTCAATGTTGCGCTAGTTTTTTCGCCGGGACAGGGAAAGAAAAGGCGGGCGTTAAGCCCGCTGATGAGCGTTATAATCCGGCGCGCTGTAAAACCTTTTTCAGGCTGGCGATATGTGCTTCATTTGCCGGTTGTACCGGAGGCATGACCTCTACCGGGATATCAATGCCGCTGAGCTGGATGGCTTTTTTGATAATCCCGAAGAAAGGGGTATCGAGGCTGTAAATGGTCGATAGCGCGGAGAGTCTGCGTTGTAGGCGAAACAGAGTCTCATACTCTTTTTCGCACCAGGCGCGATAAATTCCACAGGTTAACTGCGGAGCAAAATTAGCCGTTGCAGGGATCCCGCCATTTCCCCCCATGATCAACGTGTCCATCATATATTCATCGTAACCAGAGAAAATAACAAAGTCAGGGCGAACCGGTCGTACGGTATTGATGATTTCGCGAATATGACTAATGTTATCCACCGTATCTTTTATGCCAATGATATTGGGAATGTCATGTGCCAGTCGGGTAATTAAATCAATACTGAGATCCTGGCCGGTGAGCGCAGGGAAGTTATAAAGAATAACCGGCGTTTTGATGCTTTCTGCGACGGTTTTGAAATGATGATAAATATAATCATCGGTCAGCCTGGCGTAATAAGGATTGAGGACCAGGACGGCATCCACTTCCAGACGATCGGCATGCAGACCGTAGTGAATGACGTCTTGCGTGCAGGTACTGCTAATCCCTAACAGCACAGGAATCCGATGATTGATATGTTGAACACAGAACTCGGCGGCTTCCAGACGCTGCTCTTTTGTCATGTGGCAGAACTCACCGCCGCTGCCGAGCAATAATACGCCGTTCACCTGGTTCGCAATAAGATGGTCGAGTAAGGTCGCCATCCCTTTTTTATCTAACTCTCCCTGCGCATTAACAATGGTGGGAACTGGCGGAAAGACACCGTGGAATTTTTCTGTTTGCATAATGAGTTTATCCTTAAAAGCAGGTGGGCTGACAGTCATGCCGCCCACCAGGGACGTTATTTAATCCAGGCTCCCGCCATTAATGAGGTTGCATTGGTCGTAAATTGCTTAAAGACACCGCGTCGGTTTGAATAATCCGGTTTCGTCCAGTTTGTCCGACGACGTTCAAGACAGCGCTGTATTTCTTCTTCCGTTTTATGCTCCCCGTGAATACCAACAATGTTGAGCTTGCGGCCTTTGACGTCCATTTCGATAAGGTCGCCGTCTTCGACAAGTGCAATGGGACCGCCATCGGCCGCTTCCGGAGATACATGGCCGACGCAAGGACCGCTGGTCGCGCCGGAGAAACGACCATCGGTAATCAGGGCGACTTTGCCATCAAGACGTTTGTCGTAAACAATCGCGTCTGTGGTCATGAGCATTTCCGGTGCTCCCGACCCTTTCGCTCCTTCATAACGGATAAAAATGACATCACCCGGTTCGATGTGGTTATGAATAATGGCTTGTTGGGCATCCTCTTCCGAATTGAAGACGCGCGCAGGGCCGATATGGTGATGCATATCTGGTGCGCAGGCGGCGTATTTGATAACCGCGCCTTCTGGCGCGATATTGCCTTTTAGCACGGCAATCGACCCTTTCTTGGTCGCGTTTTCCGGCTTACGAATCACCTCTTCCGGGCTGACCCGATAATTACTCAGATAACCGTGGTTGCGGGTAAAGAAACCGGACTGATGGAGCATCTCCAGGTTTTCACCCAGCGTCCGGCCTGTCACCGTCAGGACATCCAGATCCAGATAGTCGCGAAGATACCATTGCACCATTGGCACACCGCCCGCGAACCACATCATTTCTGTAACGTACTGGCCGCTGGGTTGAATATTGGTGAGGTAAGGGATCTCATTGTTTATCTGGTCAAACAGTTCAGGTTTCAGTTCCCAACCCAGTTCATGGGCGATTGCCGGGAGATGGATCATGGCGTTGGTACTGCCGCCAATGGCGGCATGGACCTTAATGGCGTTTTCAAAGGCGGCAGGAGTGAGGATCTTATGCGTCGTGATATTTTTCTCCGCCAGGTATAACGCCTGATGACCGGCGCTTCGCGCAATGCGACGAATTTCCGCCAGCGTGGAGGGGAGTAATGCACTTCCCGGCAAGGCAAGTCCCAGCGCTTCAGACATGCACTGCATCGTGCTGGCGGTACCCATAAACTGGCAAGCGCCTGCCGTTGGGCAACCACACTGCTGCATGGCCTCCACCTGCTGAATGCCTATCTCGCCTTTCTTGAGTTTGGCGGTAATCCCCCCGAGATCCGAAGTACTCATATTCGGCGCCGGACGCATTGAGCCACCGGGAATATGCAGCATCGGTAGATTCAGGCGCGCAGCAGCGATCAAATGCGCCGGGATCGATTTATCACAACTCGAGATCAAGATGCCGGCATCATAAGGTACGACAGAAGCATGGATTTCGACCATGTTCGCAATAGCCTCGCGGGAGGCTAAGATATAGTTCATCCCGTCATGGCCCTGACCCCAGCCATCGCAAATATCGGTCACATGATGACGAACGGCACGACCGCCGCTTTCGTGAATGCCCAGGACGGCTTCATCGCCCAGATGATTAAGATGAAAACTACCGGGATGACTTTCGCCATAGCAGTCATCCACCAGAACCTGCAGCTTATTGACATCTTCTTTGGTGTAATTCATCCCCAGACGCAGGGCGTCCAGTTGTGACCACAGGTCACGGGCGTGTTGGCATTTCTGACTCATTTGGCGATTCCTTCTTGTTTGAGCGACGTCTCAGGCGCCGATGCATGATGAGGGGTGCTACTGCCTGCAGGACGGGCGGTAACCGACGGTAAGCTGAACAGCAGCGCAACGGCGATGAGCAGTGCGGCCACCAGCACGGTCATCCCCGCTGTTTGTGAGAACGTAACGGTTAACAAGCCCACCAGATAAGGGCCAATAAAGCCGCCGATGTTGCCTAATGCGTTGATAGTGCCGCGTACGCCGCCCAGCACGTTGGGAGCGAAGAGCAATGGCGGTAATGTCCAGAACGGTCCCGCATAGGCCTGCAGGAAGAAGCCGCAGATGACCATCATGCCG
This sequence comes from Citrobacter farmeri, assembly GCF_019048065.1. Taxonomy (NCBI): domain Bacteria; kingdom Pseudomonadati; phylum Pseudomonadota; class Gammaproteobacteria; order Enterobacterales; family Enterobacteriaceae; genus Citrobacter; species Citrobacter farmeri. The sequence goes on along the minus strand of NZ_CP077291.1, from coordinate 4,474,358 downwards.
TACGCCAGCCAGACGTTATCTTTCAACAGCAGGGAGAGCGCGAGGCAGGCGGCAAAACCCAGCAATGGAATTGCCGTGTAGAGGCGGCGATTCATGGTTTTGTCGCACCATTTGGCAATATAGTACTGACCGACGATGCACAAAATGTACGGTGCCGCCGTCAGCAAGCCGACGATAGTCATTCCGCTGCCGGTCAGGTGTTTAATCAGGTTTGGCATCCAGAGGGCGAAGCCGTAGAAACCGACCTGCACGAAGAAATAGATACCGATCAGCTTCCATAAGTTAATGCTGCTCAGGACATTGCGGATGCTGCTTGTCTCGCCTCCGATCGTCAGCGCGCGATCGGCCTGCAATTTCTGTTCGATCCAGGCGCGCTCTTTAGGATCCAGCCATTTGGCCTGGTGAGGATGATCAGAGACCAAAGGTAGCCAGACGAACAGCAGGCCGAGTGAAAGTAACCCCTCGATGATGAACATTTCTCGCCAGCCATAGGTTTCGATCAGCCAACCGGAAAGCGGCCCGGTGATGATCGAGGCCACGGCAAGGTTCATCTGGAAATAGGCAATCGCCCTTGCACGTTCTTCATTGGGGAACCAGTGACCAATCAACGCCAGGATGGCGGGGTAGACCGCACCCTCAGCGACGCCAAGGATAAAACGGATAATCAGCAACTGGGTAGGGGTCTGGACGAAGCCGGTCAGCAGCGCGAAGCCACCCCATGCGACGATGGTCCAGGCGATTAATTTCTTGGCGCTTAATCGTTCCGCGATTTGACCGCCAGGAATTTGCAAAAAGATATAACCAATAAAGAAAATGCCGGCGACCAGACCGGCAAACGAGGCGGTCATCCCCAGGTCTTCTTCCATTCCTCCCGCAATTCCAATCGCGATGTTCGTCCTGTCCATGTAAGCCACGATATAAACGAGGATGGTGGCTGGAATGATATGCAGCCAGCGTCCTCGCGTTGTCGGTTTATCGAGTTCAATGCTCATTAGCGCATCCCTTAATAGTAGAGGTATTTGTTCTGTATATAGAACTATTGTTCTGTATATGAATACTATGAGGGGATAAATTTTGAGCGTCAATTCCATATTGTCAGCAAGGTTATGTTTTGTGATTTGCTTCATATCCTGCTGCAAAACCCACAGAAAAGCGTTCCCTTGCTAAAAGCAGGCCAGTTTTCCGGTAAAGGATCAAAACTGTGTCACTCTTCACAGGATGAAGCTTTCTCCTGATTTGTGGGTTGTGTGCGTCGGCGAACTTGCAATAAATTCCATATAAAGAATATGTGTTCTGTATATTGAACTTTAATGGAAAGGAGAATTTGAATGGTCACAACGGCAATATTTCCGTCTCGCTATGTGCAGGGAAAGGGCGCATTGACAACGCACCTGCCTCAGGAGCTTGCATCTTTAGGGCATAAAGCGCTTATTTTACAAGACCCTGTGGTGTATGAGAGATATCAGGATACGCTCGCGTCGGCACTTCACGGCGTGGTTGATTTTGAAATTGAGGTTTTCAATAGCGAATGCAGCGATGAGGAGATCGCCAGAATTTCTGCACGTGCGCAGCAAGTCGGGGCGGATGTTATTGTGGGTATGGGCGGTGGAAAAACATTAGATACCGCCAAAGCGACAGGGGCAAGTTTGCGACTTCCTATTGCCGTCGTTCCCACGCTTGCCTCAACGGATGCCCCCTGCAGCTCATTAGTCGTCATCTATACACAGGAGGGCCAATTCAAACGCTATCTGATGATCCCCCGTAATCCCACATTGGTGTTGGTGGACAGCGCCATTATTGCCGCAGCGCCGGTACGTTTCTTAATCTCCGGAATGGGGGATGCGTTGGCGACCTGGTTTGAAGCCGAGGATTGTCGGATAAAAGGGGCCGGGAATATGACATCCCGTCCAGGCCCTATGACGGCTTTTGAGCTGGCCCGTTTCTGTTACAACACGTTGATTCGCTACGGTCGGTTGGCAAAGCTGGCCTGTGAGCAGCACCAGGTTACGCCAGCGCTGGAACATGTGATTGAAGCCAATACGCTGTTATCCGGGCTCGGTTTTGAAAGTGGAGGACTGGCGGCAGCGCATGCTATTCATAATGGTTTAACCGTACTCCCCGCAACACATCCGTACTGGCACGGTGAAAAAGTGGCCTTTGGTACGCTGGCAATGCTGGTGTTAACCGACAGAGCTCCTGAGCTTATCGAAGAGGTCTATCAGTTCTGTGAGGACGTGGGGCTGCCGGTAACGCTGGCAGATATTGGTCTGGCTGACGTCAGCGATAAAGAGCTACTGGCCGTCGCGCAGGCAGCCTGTCAGGTGGGGGAAACGATGCACAATGAACCCTGCGAAATTACGCCCGAAGCGGTACTTGCTGCCTTACGAACTGCAGATGCACTTGGTCAGGCGCGGAAGCGGAAAATGAAATCACTCTGAGAATAATAAAACGCCCGGTAGCGTGTTTCTATCGGGCGTAATGTCATTTAAGACGCCAGTGAAAGCTGATGTTTCTCAATGTACTCCGCCAGCCACTGGGTCATGCGGGACTGCTGTTCCGCGTTGAGCCACATGCCTTCTTTCGTACGACGCCACAGCGCATCGTCCGCGCGGCGAACCCACTCGTGGTCTACCAGATATTTCAGCTCCGCTTCGTAGAATTCATGGCCGAAGTCTTCGCCCAGGTCAGCGATCGTCGCCGCTTCACCGACAATCCACTCCGTGTTGCTGCCGTAAGTACGCGAGTAGTGGCGCGCCAGCGACTCCGTCAGGAACGGATAACGACGGCGCAGTTTTGCTGCGTAGTCTTCGCGATCGCCACCGATTTCACCGCCTGGCAGTACACAGTCTTTGGTCCATGCCGGGCCAATGCCCTGATAATATGACGACAGCTTCTCCATCGCATGCTCAGCGAGCTTACGGTAGGTGGTCAGCTTCCCGCCGAAGACAGAAAGTAGCGGTGCTTTGCCATCTTCATCGTGAATATCCAGCGTGTAGTCACGGGTGATGGCCTGCGGCGAATCCGACTCGTCGTCGCACAGCGGACGCACGCCGGAATAGGTCCAGACGATATCATCGCGGCCGAGCTGTTTCTTAAAGTGCGCGTTGTACACTTTCAGCAGGTAATTGATTTCGCTTTCGTCGATTTTTACCGCTTTCGGATTGCCTTTGTACTCGACGTCGGTGGTGCCGATGATCGAGAATTCATCCATCCACGGAATGACAAACACAATGCGCTTATCTTCGTTTTGCAGGATATAAGCCTGTTTCTGGGTGTGGACGCGCGGCACCACAATGTGGCTGCCTTTGATCAGGCGAATACCGTACGGTGAAGGCAGATGCATGCCTTCGTCGAAAAACTCTTTCACCCACGGACCGGTGGCATTGACCAGGCCCCGTGCCTGCCAGGTGAATTTCTTACCGGTATCGATATCTTCGGCTTCGACGACCCACAGACCGTTTTCGCGACGCGCAGAAGTTGCACGAGTGCGGGTTAACACTTCCCCACCTTTACGCACCACCATCTGGGCATTGGCCAGTACCAGACGCGCATCGTCTACCCAGCAGTCAGAATATTCGAAACCGCGCACGATTTCTGGCTTCAGTACGGATTCTGCGCCAAAACGCAAACCGACAGAACCCGGCAAGCTGGTGCGTTTGCCCAGATGATCGTACATAAACAGACCAATGCGAATCATCCATGCCGGACGCAGGTGCGGACGATGCGGTAGACGGAACCGCATCGGGAAGGCAATGTGCGGCGCCATTTTCAGCAGCACCTCGCGCTCAGCCAGCGCTTCGCTCACCAGCCGAAATTCGTAATGTTCCAGGTAGCGCAGGCCACCGTGAATGAGTTTAGAACTGGCAGAGGAGGTCGCGCACGCAAGATCCTGCGCTTCCAGCATCAGCACGGATAAACCGCGTCCAGCGGCATCTGCCGCGATACCGGCACCGTTGATGCCTCCTCCTATCACAATCAGATCTTTGGTTTCCATGCTGCCCTCGTGCACTTTCGTTATGGCTCATAAATGTTCGTTATCGAGCATAATAGCAAAAAAACGCGCCGTTGGTAACATCGAATAAACAATTTACAGTGATACATATAACATTATGGCGTTTCACTCCCGTAGAGACGTAAACTAGGGAGTAACATGCCGAAAACGCATCACCTGCACGATAAAGAAGAGAAAGTATGGAACATTTTGAATGTATTAATGTTGAAGAAGCGCACCAGAAACTGCATCAGGGCGCGGCGGTACTGGTAGATATCCGCGATCCGCAAAGTTACGCGATGGGCCATACTCCCCAGGCATTTCACCTGACGAACGACACGCTGGGCTCGTTTATGCGCGATCATGATTTCGATACGGTGGTCATGGTCATGTGCTACCACGGCAATAGCAGCAAAGGTGCGGCGCAATATTTACTCCAGCAGGGCTATGACGCGGTCTACAGCGTAGACGGCGGATTTGATGCCTGGCACCGTCATTTCCCTGCAGAGGTGGCATACGGCTCGTAAGCCTTTATACTGTCCTCTTTTGTAAGGATTAAGCGACAGCAACAATGTTGATGATTACCTCTTTTGCTAACCCCCGCGTGGCGCAGGCCTTTGTTGATTACATGGCGACGCAGGGCGTTATCCTGACCATTCAACAACATCACCAAAGCGATGTCTGGCTGGCGGATGAAACGCAGGCCGAACGCGTGCAGGTGGAGCTGGCGCGTTTTCTGGAGAATCCCGGCGATCCGCGTTATCTTGCCGCCAGTTGGCAGTCAGGTCATACCGGCAGTGGGCTTCAATACCGCCGCTTCCCGTTTTTGGCCACTCTGCGTGAGCGGGCTGGCCCGGTCACCTGGCTGATTATGGCGGCCTGCATTCTGGTGTTTATCGTCATGAATATCGTTGGCGATCAAACCGTGATGATGTGGCTGGCCTGGCCGTTCGACCCGTCATTACAGTTTGATGTCTGGCGCTACTTTACTCACGCCTTCATGCACTTTTCACTGATGCACATTCTCTTCAACCTGCTGTGGTGGTGGTATCTTGGCGGCGCGGTTGAAAAACGTTTAGGCAGCGGCAAACTGATTGTGATTACGGTCATCAGCGCTCTGCTGAGTGGATATGTGCAGCACAAGTTTAGCGGCCCGTGGTTCGGCGGGCTTTCCGGTGTCGTCTACGCGCTGATGGGTTACGTCTGGTTGCGTGGCGAACGCGACCCGCAAAGCGGGATCTACCTACAGCGCGGGTTGATTATTTTTGCGTTGATTTGGATCGTCGCCGGATGGTTTGATTTGTTTGGGATGTCGATGGCCAATGGCGCACATATCGCCGGGCTGGCAGTTGGGTTGGCAATGGCGTTCGCGGATACGTTAAATGCGCGAAAACGAACATAGTTCCAGGGAATAACAATGAAACAAACACAACGACACGATGCAATCATTGAACTGGTAAAAAAACAGGGATACGTCAGTACGGAAGAGTTGGTGGAGCATTTCTCTGTCAGCCCGCAAACCATTCGTCGGGATCTCAATGACCTGGCCGATCAAAACATGATTTTGCGCCATCACGGCGGGGCGGCGCTGCCGTCCAGTTCAGTCAACACGCCGTGGCACGATCGTAAAGCCACGCAGACGGCGGAAAAAGAGCGCATTGCGCGTAAAGTCGCCACGCAGATCCCCAATGGTTCAACGCTGTTTATTGATATCGGGACCACGCCAGAGGCCGTGGCACACGCGCTGCTCAATCACAGCAATTTGCGTATTGTGACCAATAACCTCAACGTCGCGAACACGCTGATGGTAAAAGAGGATTTTCGCATTATTCTTGCGGGCGGCGAACTTCGCAGTCGTGACGGCGGCATTATTGGCGAAGCGACGCTCGACTTTATATCCCAGTTCCGCCTGGATTTCGGCATTCTGGGGATAAGCGGCATCGACAGCGACGGCTCGCTGCTGGAGTTCGACTATCATGAGGTGCGCACCAAGCGTGCGATTATCGAGAATTCGCGCCACGTTATGTTGGTGGTGGATCATTCGAAGTTTGGCCGCAATGCGATGGTGAACATGGGCAGCATCAACCTGGTGGATGCAGTGTATACCGACATTCTGCCGCCGGCGGGCGTGCTTCAGGTGATTACCGAGAACCATATTCAACTGGAACTGTGCTAAACGGGCTGGGTGAGACCGTCCCCGGCGTACCGGGGACGTGCAGACGGCGTGCTTACAGACGCTCAACAATCACGGCGATCCCCTGACCCCCTCCGATGCACAGCGTTGCCAGCCCGGTGGATTTATTGCGCTGCTGCAACGCGTGAACCAGCGTCACCAGAATTCGTGCGCCGCTTGCGCCAATAGGATGTCCCAGCGCGATCGCGCCGCCGTTGACGTTCACTTTCTCTTCAGGGAATTCGAGTTCGCGGGCAACTGCCAGATACTGCGCGGCAAAGGCTTCGTTGGCTTCGATTAAATCCAGATCGCTAACCGTCATTTTGGCTTTTTCCAGCGCCCGTTTTGTCGCCGGTATTGGGCCGAGTCCCATCATACTGGCGTCAACCCCGGCCGAAGCCCAACTCTTCAGGCGCGCTAACGGTGTAATCCCACGCGCACGCGCAGCGCGTTCGGACATCAGGACCAGCGTCGCCGCCGCGTCATTGATGCCGGAGGCATTGCCCGCGGTGACTGTTCCTGTGCTTTGAAAGGCCGGACGTAGTTTCGCCAGCGAACCGGCATCGGTTTCCGGGCGTGGAAACTCATCGGTATCAAACAGACATACCTCTTTTTTACGCTTCACGGTTACCGGTACGATTTCCTGCCTGAAATAGCCGGCGTTGATCGCGGTTATCGCTTTTTGCTGCGATGCCAGCGCGACCCGGTCCTGCTCCTCGCGGCTTAAGTGATAGCGTTTGGCAATGTTTTCTGCCGTGATCCCCATGTGGTAATCATTGAAGGCGCACCAGAGCCCGTCGTGGATCATCACATCCGTCAGTTCACCGTTGCCCATACGATACCCCTGGCGCGCGTGGGCCATCAGGTAGGGGGCGGCGCTCATGTTTTCCATCCCGCCGACAATACAGGTCTGATTATCACCACTCAAAATGGACTGTGCGCCCAGCACGATGGTTTTCAGGCCGGAGCCGCAGACTTTATTTACCGTGAATGACGGAACGCTCTCCGCTAAGCCCGCATGATGCGTCACCTGGTGGGCTGGGTTTTGCCCTAATCCGGCCTGTAACACGTTGCCGAGGATCACCTCGTCAATCTTGATATCTGACGGAAGGTCCAGCAGATTCGCCCGCACGCTGGTCGCGCCCAGCATCACCGCCGGGATGCCTTCCAGGCTGCCGGCAAATTTACCGATAGGGGTGCGTTTCGCACTCACAATGACAATGGAGTCGCTCATGCCAGTGTCTCCGCAGGTTGTCGTATTTTCAGGTGTGCACAAGGACGGAAATGTGCTTCCGTGCGTTCACGAAGTTCATCAAGCGTGATGGTGTCGCTGATTTCGTCGAGGATCATTTCGCCGTTCACAAAGCTGAATACGGCGAGTTCGGTGATGACTTTGCTGACTTTGCCAACCGCCGTTAAGGGGTAACTGCAGCGGTGCAGCAGCTTCGGCTCGCCATTTTTAGCGCAGTGCTCCATCGCAATAATGACTTTCTTTGCCCCTGCGACGAGGTCCATCGCTCCACCCATACCTGGCACCATTTTTCCGGGCACCATCCAGTTGGCGAGATTTCCGTGCTCATCGACCTGCAAACCGCCGAGCACACAGACATCCACATGTCCCCCGCGAATAAGGGCGAAAGAGAAGCAACTGTCGAACATGGCCGCGCCGGGGATCATGCCGCAGGGCTGACCGCCTGCATTGACGAGACAGGCATTCACCTCATCCAGAGGGCCGAGGCCAAGAAAACCATTTTCTGATTGCAACGTAACCTGAATATCCTCGGCCAGGTAGTTCGCGACCTGCGTCGGCAGGCCAATGCCCAGATTAACGACGTCGCCGTCATGTAACTCTTGCGCCACGCGGCGGGCAATACGTTCTTTTGCGTTCATCCGTGGGCCTCCATGAACAGATGATCCACCAGCGCACCGGGGGTGATGACGTGCACAGGAGAAATACTTCCCAACACACCGATGTTGCGGGTTTCGGCTACGACCACATCGGCGGCCAGGGCCATCACCGGATTGAAGTTGCGGGCGGTGAGGTCATAGGTGAGATTGCCAGCCTCATCGGCATCGCTGGCGAGAAGAATGGCGAGATCGGCGCGCAGAGGTTGCTCCAGCAGCCATTTCTCACCATTGACCAGCAGCGTTTGTTTATTTTCTTCCACTACCGTGCCCAGCCCGGTTTGTGTGAGGAATCCCCCCAGTCCGGCGCCGCCTGCGCGGATCTGTTCGGCGAGCGTCCCTTGCGGTACTAACTGAACATCAAGTTCACCGGAAATCATTTTCTTACCGGTTTCCGGGTTGGTGCCAATATGTGAGGCGATCACTTTTTTGACCTGGCCGTTAGAAATCAGAGGGCCAATACCTTTATCGACAAAAGCGGTGTCATTACCGATGAGGGTTAACGCTTTTACACCGGAGCGCATAATTTCTGCCACCAGATATTCCGGCGTCCCGACGCCCATGAAGCCGCCAAACATAATGCTCATGCCGTCATGTAATAATTCGCGGAATTTATCCGCCGTTATTCTTTTGTTTTGCATAATGGTGTACTTGCCGTTTTGAGAACAGGGGGCCCCTGGCGGGGTAATAAAACCCCACCGAAGATTGAGGATGTTCGTGTCCGAAATAAATTAAATGGGCATATCCAGCAACGCGGAACTCAGTCCTTTGCCGTGCATATCCAGCGCCAGTGAGCGAGTGACGCCACCTCCCAGCGCTTTATGCATCACGAAATTCAGCGCGCCGAGTTCCGGTAATTCATAACGAATCACTTCGCCCTGTACAATATCGCCAAACCAGGCTTTGACTTTTTCGGCGGTGACCTGTTCTGCCAGCATGGCATAATCTTCCGGGTGCCAGGCAATTAATGAAATATTGGAAATATTTCCTTTATCTCCGGTACGGGAATGAGCAATTTCACGTAATTTCATTATTTATTCTCCAGGACGGTAACGTGGTGTTGAACGCATTGACGCGGAATAAGCGTGGAATCCATGGCCAGGATTTCTTTTACCGATTTCATGACGCCGCCGCCGCCCGCAGGACCATTGGTATAGAGCGTTTCCACTTCATTACCGACGGTAACCGCCTGCGCGCGGGTGGCGCAGCGAGCAGCAACGCGGGCGCGCACTTCATAGGGATCGCTGTACTGACCGCGCGTTTCACCATGCAGCGCATTGACGCCAATGAGGTCATAACGTGTTTCTTCTGCGTTAACATGACAAATGGCGAAACGCTCACGCACGATGTCGAGTGCGAGACGGCCGCGATTTGCCGCGCCCGGACCGGCGTAAGAAATCTCACCTTCTCCGATAAAGCCATCCTGATAACCGACGGAAACCTTCAGCGTTTCGGTTCGCGGCGCACCCGTCGCACCAGTAACCCGCACGGCATCCGGACCACACTGGCTGAAACGCACATGGCTAAAGTCAGCGACCACGTCAGGGGTGAGATAACGATCCGGTCGGTGTATTTCGTACAGCAGTTGCTCTTTGCAGGTGTCTTCGGTGACCCGTCCGCCGGAACCGGCCACTTTGGTAATGGTGGCGTTGCCATCTTCACTGACTTCAGCCAGCGGAAAACCGAGATGTGCCAGATTAGGGACATCCTTCACCCCCGGATCGGCATAATATCCGCCGGTAATTTGTCCGGCGCATTCCAGAAGATGACCGATACAGGTCCCCATGCCCAGATGCTGCCAGTCATCAGCGGCCCAGTTGAACTCATGCATCATCGGGGCAAGGAAAAGAGAAGGATCCGCGACGCGTCCGGCAATCACCACATCCGCATCGGAATCAAGCGCTTCCAGTAGCCCCGCCGCACCTAAATACGCGTTTGCGGAAAGTAAGGTTTTTTCAAAGCGAGAGACGGGGACGCCGGCTTCATCCAGCGTCAGGTCCATAGACTGAATGAGTGACAACACCTCATCGCCAGTGACCACCGCGACTTTAAGGCCGTGCAGACCCAGTTCCTGGGCAATCTTTAGTACCGCTTTTCCGGCGGCGACCGGGTTGGCGGAACCCATGTTAGAGATGATCCGTACGCTTTTAGCGTGACAGGTCGGTAACACCGCACGCATCCGCACTTCGAGCAGTTCGTTATAGCCTTTGTTCGGATCCTGTTGCTTCTGTTTTTGTCCAATGGCGATGGTGCGTTCTGCCAGACATTCAAACACCAGATAATCCAGTTCCCCTTTTTCGGCTAGTTCAACCGCAGGTTCAATGCGATCGCCTGCGTAGCCTGCTCCGGAACCAATTCGAATTGTTTTCATTTTATTTCCTTTATTCGTCACAAAAATGTGCTGTCAAATCGGGAAGACGCCGGTGAGGGCGGCGGCAAAGGTCATAATGACGCTGGCTGCCCACAGGACCGGGATAGAGAATTTTTGGTGATCCGCGAGGTCGACACCGGCAAGACTGACCAACAGGAAGGTCGCGGGGGTCAGCGGGCTGACCGGGAAGCCGGTGGTCATCTGACCCAGCACCGATGCCTGAGCGACCTGAATGGCGGGGATACCCATGATGTCCACGGTATGTGCGACGACAGGCATAATGCCGAAGTAGTAAGAGTCGGGATCGAAAATCAGCGACAGCGGCATCGAGATTAGACCGACGATGAACGGAATATGGGACGCCAGTGCCGCAGGCATAAACTCTACCGCCGCGTGAGACATGGCTTTGAGCATGCCTGCGCCGCCCATGATCCCGGTAAAAGCCCCCGCCGCGAACAGGATACTGGCCATCATCAGCGCGGCTTTTGCGTGGGCGTTGATCCGTTCTTTCTGCATTTCAACATTCGGGTAGTTGATCATCAGCGCCAGCGTCAGGGCGATCATGAAGGCGACGGTGGGGGAGATTCGGGTGAAGACCATCGTGCCGATCACGGCAATGACCAGCGCGATGTTGACCCAGAAAAGGTGCGGACGACGCAGGACTTTTTCCTGCTCGGTCAGTTCCTTATGATGCGAGAAATCGCCTGCGGCAGCGGCAAAGTGAGCTGCGCCAAGGCGCTTTTCTTCACGTTTTCCCCAGTACCAGCCCATCAGGACCATAAAGGTCAGGCCTGCGAGCTGCGCCGGAATTAGCGGGATGAAGAGATCATGGGTGGTGACGTTTAACGCGGCAGAGGCGCGAATCATCGGGCCGGTCCAGGGTAAAAAGTTGACCCCGGCGCTGAGCGCAACAATACCAAGCAGGATCCGTTTGTCCATGCCGAGGCGGTTGAACAGCGGCAGCATGGTGGGGACCGTAATTAAAAACGTTACTGCGCCATTGCCGTCAAGGTGGGCGATAAGCGCCAGAAGACCCGTTCCGATGATGATTTTAACCGGGTTGGTCCCTACAAAGCGCAAAATGCCGCGCACGATAGGGTCAAACATCCCGGCATCCGTCACGACGCCAAAAAATGCGATCGCAAAGACAAACATCGCCGCCATCGGGGCCAGTTTTGTGATGCCTTCGACCACATATTTTGCCGTATCCGTTCCGCAGCCTGCAGCCAGTGCGCCAATTACCGGAATGACGATCAGGGCAACCAGAGGTGACATCCTTTTAGACATGATAAAAAATAATAAGGTGGCTATAGTAAGCACACCTATTAGCGCCAGCATGTGTTTCTCCTTAATATTTTTATAAATTTATCTGCGTCGGAATGTATGAAAGTAAATACAATGTTAACTATGTGCAGAGGATTATATGTTTTATCAGTGCATTAATTTTTATCACAGTGTGCAAGGTGGTACTAATTTGTAAATCCGATGGAGTCATTTGACGCAAAGCTTAATGCTATTATTTGAAATAAAAATAACGTTATAGCAATTTTGTTTGGGTATAAAATATACCTTATAAACAGGGGGTTATTTAGGCTGTTGGGTTTGTTATGCTTAAACGCCTTTAGTGGGGATGAACTCACTCATCGAAATTAAAATGTGGTTAATGTGGGGTGAGTCATAAAAAGAAATTAACCGCCTTTTATTCATTTTAAAAACCGATAAAATAATTAATGATTCCGATGGCAGGAGTGTGAAATGAATCTTTCGATTAAGCAACTCAGGGCATTTTTAATATTAAGTGAGGCTGATAGTTTTACTCAGGCCGCCCGGCGGTTTAACCTTTCTCAGCCCGCGTTTAGTACCTTGATTGCATCACTGGAAGAGGAAATTGGCTACCGGCTATTCGACAGAGATACGCGGCGAGTGTTGTTGAATGCGGATGGCATTCATTTTCTCGATCTGGCGCGCAATATTGTTCAGAGCCACGACGATGCCGTGGGTGAAATCAAAGACCGGGTGGCAGGAAACAGCAACAATATCACCCTCGCGGTGTTGCCTTCGCTGGCGGTGGAGTGGCTACCTGAAATCCTGGTGAAATACAGTAAGAAGGTGCCACAAAGTAATGTGAAATTGATCGACACCCAGTGGGATCGCTGTCTGAAGGCGTTGCTGGATGGTCAGGCGGACATGGCGTTAACCGCCGGACAACCCTCGCTGACCACGTTCGATTCGACGCTATTGTTTTCGGATAAATTTTATCTGCTCTGCCATCGCGAACATCCTCTGGCGAAACAATCTTCGGTATCACTCAGTCAGGTCTGCGATTATCCCTTTATTGCTTTCAGCGTTGGGACCAGCATTCGGCAGTACACCGATAAGCTCTGTGAAAATCTGGCCATGAGTTTTGATTATCAACTGGAAGTACGACAGCTCACTACGATGATGGGCCTGATTGCTGCCAATTACGGGATCAGTATTACGACCGGATTGACCCTGTTCCAGTTCAACCATAAAGATATCGTGATTTTGCCGTTTGAAGATCTGGCGCTGGAACGGGCAATCTACCTGGTGACCCCGAAGGGACGGCATCCTGCACCTGGCGTCACGGCGTTTGCGGAGTTCATTACCTGCCAGGCGCATCAGTTCGCGTCAGAACATATGTGATGTTAGCCCCAGTAAAACCCGGTGGCGCTACACCCCATAACCCATCATTTTCAGCAGTCGCTGCGCGTGTTGTACCGCATCCTGACGGTGCGCTACGCCCAGTTTCTGATACAGATTACGGATATGCGTTTTGATCGTCGTCGCTGCTACCGCCAGTTCGCCAGCGATCTGCTCGTTGCTGTAGCCAGAATAAATCAGCCCCAGCACCTGCCATTCACGCTGCGTCAGCGGACTGGTGCGGATCAGTTCCGGTACTTCCGGATGGTTCAGCAGGCGCTCAACAAAGCCTTCGTCAAAGTGGGCGTACTTGTGGCGGTGATGCTGGTTGATTTCACGCAGAATGCGCTGCGCGCGGTGCTGATCCAGTTCCGGTAGTGTATTCAGTTGAATCAGCTGGCGTAACTGTTGCGCCATTGATTCGCCTTCAATCACAAAATGGCTGATGAATCCGGTACGATTGGCTAATTGCAGGGCATCAAGCAGCACGCGTTGAGCGTCATTTTTGCGTCCGGCCTGCCAGTACAACTGGTTAAGCAGCAGCAGGTTACGGTTCAGATCGCTCATCAGGCGAAGGCTGCGCGCGTTTTCATTCAGCTCTTCCAGTACGATCTCTGCGGGTTCAAATTCGCCCAGCAGAATTTGCGCTCTGGCGATATTGCGCCACTGGCCTTGCAGGAAGTGGTTGTTGGCGAACTCTGGTTTCGGCGTCTGGCGCAGCCAGTTGGCGGCCGACTTTTTATCGCCGGTCATTTGCCAGTAGATCACCCGAACCTTATCAGCGTTTGAGATCCAGTCACTGTGGTAGTGACCGTTGCCAAGCAGATTCTCCAGACGGTTAAGATGGCTGCGGGCATTGTCCAGATCGCCACGGGCCAGCGAACACTGAACCAGCAGCGCCAGGCACTGTAGTTGCTGCTGCGGCTGAAAGGCGGAGAGCACTTCGATGCCGCTGCGCGCGGAGGCTTCGGCTTCGTCCAGTCGCGCCCACGCCCATAGCAGTTGGGCACGAATGCGCACCAGGAACTCGTGCATGGGCAACTGCTCCAGATGCTGATCTTTAATCAACTGGAACGCTTTCTCCTGGGTTTCCCAGGCGGCCTGCAAGAATCCCTGGGCAAAGAGAATTTCACTCTGCTGGATCAGGCTCCAGAGTGCGTAGTGCCAGACATCATGATGACGCGCCATCTGTTCGGTCTGCTGCATTAACGTCAAAGAGCGAGAGAGGTCGCCCTTACAGTGCAGCACTTCACCGTGTACCGAGGTCGCAACAATACGGCTGTAGTACAAGGCGATGGGCAACTCATCCAGCGCCTGTTTTGCCAGATGTTCAGCCTCATCGGGATTACCGTCGTTGATCGCCACCTGCGCGCGGAGCGCGTTAAACTCGGCGTGCAGCGTGCTGTCCATTACGCCCTGAATCTCTTGTTCAGCACGGGCCAGCAGGGTGTTCACTTCGCTATAGCGGTGCTGGCTCTGCATCAGCCAGGCCTGTAGCAATACCAGACGCGGATTCTCCAGCAGGCTTTCCCACGGTAGCGCTCTTAACGACTCTTCCAGCAGCGCCAGTTCGCTGTGGTTGAACAATCCCCAGGCATGGTTAAGCAAGATATCGCGCAGCATATGTGCATCGCCTGCCGCCAGCGCGTGGTGGATGGCCTCACTGGGGAAACCCTGCGCCATCCAACTCTCAGCGGCGGCGCGATGGATATCGGGTAACTCTGTTGCCAGTTCCCACTGGCAGCGCTGACGCAGGAAACTGCCAAACAGCGGGTGGTAGCTGAACCATTCGCCGGTGTCATCCATCCGTTGCAGGAAAAGTCCCTGACGCTCGATCTCTTCCAGCCGCATCTGACCGTTCTCTTCACCGGTCACACGAACGATCAGCGCGTCGTTCATTGAACGTAACACCGCGCTTTTCAACAGGAAGAGACGGGTGCTGACATCAACGCTGTCCAGCACTTCATCCACCAGATAATCCGAGAGATGGCTGGCGTTAATGCCTGCCAGACGACGTGCCGACTGGTGCGCAGAGTGGTTGTTCTGCCGTGCGGAGAGGGCGATGAGCTGTAATGCGGTTGCCCAGCCCGCCACATCGTCACACATCCGGCTGCTTTCGGCGGCTTCGATTGGGGAGGACAAGCGACGGTCAAAAAACTGTTTTGCTTCCTGATGATTAAAGGCCAACTGCTGGCTGCCTATCTCCAGAAGCTGATCGCGCACGCGCAGGTTGGCAATTCCCAACTGCGGTAAGTTACGCGACAGCACCACCAGCGTAAGATTTTCAGGCTGATGACGCAGGAAGAAGCGCATGGATTCATGAATCACAGGATTCGTGATCAGATGGTAATCATCGATGACCAGATACAGCGGGCGATGCCACTCCGCCAGTTCAATAAAGAGCTGTGCGAAAAGCGAGGTCAGACTGACATACTGACGTTTTTGCACCATCACTTCGCTGGTGGTGCAATGGCCGTTGGTGGCCTGCTGTACCGCGGCAATCAGATAGCTGGCAAAACGCTCTTGCTGGTTGTCTCCCTCATCCAGCGAGTACCAACCGAGCTCACTTTTCCCGGCGGCCCATTGCGAAATGAGCGTGGTCTTCCCATAACCTGCTGGACTTGTGATCAGGGCCAGCCTGAAATTGTTCGCGCCGGAAAGTTTAGCCAACAGGCGCTCACGAACCACCGTATGGTCGAGTCGAACCGGACGACTGAGTTTAGACGGAATCAACATAGTTAGCACTTCACTGTGGAAAATGGGGGACTGCGATTTTTTTTGCGCTTCGTAATTAATAGATATAAGGTCGGCCAGAAAGCACCTTAATGCAAGTTAAGAGGTCTTTTTGTGTTTCTGAATTTGCACTCTGTCACAAATCTTTATAACAATGACAGAAACCGCTTTCAATCGCGTGCAAGGCGCAAACCGTCTGGGTTGGAGGGGAGATTCTACGGGGTGAAATAGGATCATTTTATCCCTATGGTCTTTGCTTTTATTAGCGAAAGGGGCTCTATAACGTGACGAGAATTTAATATCAGTACGATTATTCCAACAGCCTTTTGATATTTCAGGTTAGAAACTATTTCTCCATTAACATATACCTGACGAGTGCTTTCTGAAATTTGCAATCACCGGGTGCTAACCTTGTCTTCAGTGCGGCGAATTTGTCACCTATCCTCATTCAGTACGCTACCTTTAAGTGGCGGCGATCACACTTTTTCGCTCATCCCCACTACTCCTCCCCGCCTAATCCAGAGTGGGATGAGGAAGGTCAACATTGAGCCTGGCAAACTAGCGATAACGTTGTTTTTTTACCAAAGGACCCGGAATTCCTATGTCACAGCCTACCTTCAATCAAGAGCAATTTCAGGCTGCCCTGACGCGTCAGTGGCAGCATTTCGGTTTACTGTCAGCTCACGAGATGACGTCCCGTCAATGGTGGCACGCCGTCAGCGGCGCGCTGGCGGAACTCCTCAGTGCACAACCTGTGGCGAAACCGGCGAAAAACCAGCGCCATGTGAACTACATCTCAATGGAGTTCCTGATTGGTCGTCTGACGGGGAATAACCTGCTTAACCTGGGCTGGTATCAGGCGGTGAGCGACGCGCTAAAAACGCATGACGTCAACCTGACCGATCTGCTGGAAGAGGAGATCGACCCGGCGTTAGGCAACGGGGGATTAGGTCGTCTTGCTGCCTGCTTCCTGGATTCGATGGCGACCGTGGGTCAATCTGCCACCGGTTATGGTCTGAACTACCAGTATGGTCTGTTCCGTCAGTCGTTTGCCGATGGTCAGCAAATGGAAGCGCCGGATGACTGGCATCGCGGCAGCTATCCGTGGTTCCGTCATAACGAGCAGCTTGATGTGCAGGTCGGTATTGGCGGCAAGGTGACAAAAGAGGGTCATTGGGAACCCGGTTTTGTGATTACCGGGCAGGCGTGGGATCTGCCGGTGCTGGGTTACCGTAACGGCGTGGCGCAACCGCTGCGCCTGTGGCAGGCCACTCATGCGCATCCGTTTAACCTGACCAAATTTAACGACGGCGATTTTCTGCGCGCTGAACAGCAGGGGATCGACGCCGATAAACTGACCAAAGTGCTTTATCCGAACGACAATCACACCGCAGGTAAGAAGCTGCGTCTGATGCAGCAATACTTCCAGTGCGCCTGTTCGGTAGCCGATATTCTGCGTCGCCATCATCTGGCGGGTCGCAAACTGCATGAACTGGCGGATTACGAAGTCATTCAACTGAACGATACCCACCCGACGATTGCGATTCCGGAACTGCTGCGTGTGCTGCTTGACGAACACCAGATGAACTGGGACGACGCCTGGGCAATCACCAGCAAAACCTTCGCCTATACCAACCATACCCTGATGCCAGAAGCGCTGGAGTGCTGGGATGAGAAGCTGGTGAAAGCGCTGCTACCGCGTCACATGCAGATCATCAAAGAGATTAACGATCGCTTTAAGAAACAGGTCGATAAAACCTGGCCCGGCGACAAACAGGTTTGGGCGAAGCTGGCAGTGGTCCACGACAAACAGGTGCGCATGGCGAACATGTGCGTAGTCAGCGGCTTTGCGGTCAATGGCGTTGCGGCGCTGCACTCCGATCTGGTGGTGAAAGATCTGTTCCCGGAATATCACCAGCTGTGGCCGAACAAATTCCATAACGTGACCAACGGCATCACGCCGCGTCGCTGGATCAAGCAGTGCAACCCGGCACTGGCCGCATTGTTTGATAAAACGCTGAAGAAAGAGTGGGCGAACGATCTCGACCAATTGATCAACCTTGAGAAGTACGCCGACGATGCTAAATTCCGCAAGACCTGGCGTGATATCAAGCAGGCGAATAAGGTGCGTCTGGCTGCGTTTGTGAAGGCCCGCACGGGGGTTGAGATCAATCCGCAGGCGATTTTCGACATTCAAATTAAACGCCTGCACGAGTACAAGCGTCAGCACCTGAACCTGCTGCATATCCTTGCGCTGTATAAAGAGATTCGTGAGAACCCGCAGGCAGACCGCGTGCCGCGCGTATTCCTGTTTGGCGCGAAGGCGGCACCGGGTTATTACCTGGCGAAAAACATCATTTTTGCCATTAACAAGGTGGCGGAAACCATCAACAACGACCCGAAAGTCGGCGATAAACTGAAAGTGGTATTCCTGCCGGATTACTGTGTGTCAGCGGCAGAAATGCTGATTCCGGCGGCGGATATCTCCGAGCAGATCTCCACCGCAGGGAAAGAGGCTTCCGGTACTGGCAATATGAAGCTGGCGCTCAACGGCGCGCTGACGGTCGGTACGCTGGACGGCGCGAACGTGGAAATCGCCGAGAAAGTGGGTGACGAGAATATCTTTATCTTTGGTCATACCGTGGAAGAGGCGAAGGCGCTGAAAGCTAAAGGCTACGATCCGCTGAAATGGCGCAAGAAGGATAAAGTGCTCGATGCCGTGCTGAAAGAACTGGAAAGCGGGAAGTTCAGCGGCGGTGATAAGCACGCCTTTGACCAGATGCTGCACAGTCTGGGCAAACAGGGTGGCGATCCGTATCTGGTCATGGCGGACTTTGCGGCCTATGTTGAGGCGCAGAAACAGGTGGATGTGTTGTATCGTGACCAGGAGGCCTGGACGCGTGCGGCGATCCTGAACTCCGCACGCTGCGGTATGTTCAGCTCGGATCGCTCCATTCGCGATTATCAGACCCGAATCTGGCAGGCGAAACGCTAAGGAAGCGCGATGGATCACAAACGTCTGGATAATGCCGCGCTGGCGGCGGGGATCAGTCCCAATTATATCAATGCCCACGGCAAACCGCAGTCAATTGGTGCCGAAACCAAGCGACGTTTGTTGGATGCGATGCACCGTACCGCCGCCGCCACAAAAGTGGCGGTGACGCCGGTGCCGAATGTGATGGTCTACACCGCAGGCAAAAAGATGCCGCTGGCGGTGGAAGGACACGGTGAATTTAACTGGCTGTTGACCACCGAAGAGGGGGAGCAGTTTAAGGGGCATGCCACTGGCGGGAAGTCTTTTAATCTGCCGACAAAGCTGCCGCTGGGCTATCACACGCTGACCCTGACGCAGGATGAGCAGCGCCACCATTGTCGTGTCATTGTGGCGCCAAAACGCTGCTATGAGCCGCAGGCGCTGCTGAACGGCCAGAAACTCTGGGGGGCCTGTGTTCAGCTGTATACGCTGCGTTCAGAGCGCAACTGGGGGATTGGCGACTTTGGCGATCTGAAGTCGATGCTGGCGGATGTGGCGAAGCGTGGGGGCGCGTTTATCGGCCTCAACCCGATCCACGCGCTCTATCCGGCAAACCCGGAGAGCGCCAGCCCGTACAGCCCGTCCTCGCGCCGCTGGCTGAACGTCATTTACATCGACGTGAACGCCGTAGACGATTTTCGCCTGAGTAAAGAGGCGCAGGCCTGGTGGCAGAAGCCCGCCACCCAGAAGGCGCTGCAACAGGCACGGGACGCTGAATGGGTTGATTATTCCACCGTCACCGCGCTGAAAATGACGGCGCTGCGCATGGCGTGGAAAGGGTTTGCCGCGCGCGACGATGAGCAAATGGCGGCGTTCCGGGCGTTCGTTGCTCAGGAAGGCGATAGTCTGTACTGGCAGGCGGCGTTTGATGCGCTGCATGCCCATCAGGTGAAAGAGGACGCATTGCGCTGGGGCTGGCCGGTCTGGCCGAAGGCTTATCAGTCGATTGATTCGCCGGAGGTGAAAAAATTCTGTCTCGAGCATCATGATGAGGTGGATTTCTGGCTCTGGCTGCAATGGCTGGCATACACCCAGTTTGCCGCCTGCTGGGAGACCAGTCAGGGCTTTACGATGCCGATTGGCCTGTATCGCGATCTGGCGGTAGGCGTGGCGGAAGGTGGGGCGGAAACCTGGTGCGATCGCGAGCTGTATTGCCTGAAAGCCTCCGTTGGCGCGCCGCCGGATATCCTCGGCCCTCTCGGTCAGAACTGGGGGCTGCCGCCGATGGATCCGCATATCATCACGGCGCGCGCCTACGAGCCGTTTATCGAACTCCTGCGGGCGAATATGCAAAACTGCGGCGCGCTGCGCATCGATCACGTGATGTCGATGCTGCGTTTGTGGTGGATCCCCTACGGTGAAACCGCCGACCAGGGGGCCTATGTTCACTATCCGGTAGACGACCTGCTGTCGATTCTGGCGCTGGAAAGTCAGCGTCATCACTGCATGGTGATTGGTGAAGATCTGGGGACCGTTCCGGTGGAGATTGTTGGCAAGTTGCGAACCAGCGGCGTGTACTCTTACAAAGTGCTCTATTTTGAGAACGACCATGAGAAGAACTACCGTGCGCCGAAAGCGTATCCGGAACAATCAATGGCTGTCGCGACGACGCATGATCTTCCTACGCTCAAGGGCTATTGGGACAGCGGTGACCTGACGCTCGGCAAAGCGCTGGGACTGTACCCTGATGAAGCGGTGCTGCGCGGACTGTATCAGGACCGTGAGCGTGCGAAACAGGGGCTATTAGATGCGCTGCATAAGTACGGCTGTCTGCCAAAACGGGTCGGACATAAGGCCTCGCTGATGGCGATGACGCCGATGCTCAATCGGGGGATGCAGCGTTATATTGCCGACAGTAACAGCGCGTTATTAGGGTTGCAGCCGGAAGACTGGCTGAATATGGCGGAGCCGGTCAACATTCCGGGTACCAGTTCGCAGTACAAAAACTGGCGTCGTAAGCTTTCCACCACGCTTGAAGCGATGTTTGCCGATGAACGGGTGAACAAGCTGATTAAGGATCTGGATAAGCGGCGAAAAGCGGCAGCGAAGAAGAAGTGAAAATAAAGAACCCGCCAGTAGGCGGGGTCTTTTTTAGCGTTAAACCACGGTTCCCAGCAGCAGACACCCAATCAGGCCGCAAACAGAGATAATGGTTTCCAGCATCGACCAGGACTTGATGGTCTCGCCGATCGTCAGGTTAAAGTACTCTTTGAACAGCCAGAAGCCTGGATCGTTCACGTGAGAGAAGATGACGCTACCGGAACCGACGGCAATCACCATCAACTCAGGGCTGACGCCGGTGGTGGCGATCAGCGGTGCAACAATCCCACCCGCGGTAATGGCGGCAACGGTAGCGGAACCCAACGCGATACGCAGAACGGCGGCGATAGACCACGCCATTAGCAGCGGAGAAATGTTGGTTTCATGCATCATGGATGCAATGTATTTGTCCACGCCGCTGTCGACCAGTACCTGCTTGAACGCACCGCCACCACCGATGATCAACAGCATCATCGCGATAATTTTGATGGAAGAGATCAGCGTATCGTTAATCTGATCCATCGAACGACCACGGTTCAGACCGAAGGTGAACATAGCGATCAGCACCGCAATCAGGGTTGCCATCACCGGGTCACCAAAGAACTCGGCAACAGGCAGGAAGGCGTGGCCTTTCGGCAGGATCATTTCTGCAATGGCACGCATCGCCATCAGCACAACCGGAACCAGTGAAGTCCAGACACTGACGCCAAAGCTCGGCATCTCTTCTTCAGTGAAGGTTTTCGCGCTGTACAGACCTTCCGGAATAGGCTTATCAATGCCTTTCAGGCAGCGGGCAAAGACTGGACCTGCCAGAATCACGGTCGGGATTGCCAGAATCGTACCGAACAGCAGAGTTTTACCCATATCAGCATGGAATATGGTGGCGATAGCGGTCGGGCCCGGGTGCGGCGGCAGGAAGCCGTGCGTTACGGAGAGCGCGGCGGCCATCGGAACACCGACATACAGCAGCGGAATGTTGGCGGCGGCCGCAATGGTAAAGACCAGCGGCAGCATCAACACGAAGCCCACTTCATAGAACAGTGCAAAACCAACGGTGAAGCCTGTTAATACTACGGCCCACTGAATGTGTTTCTTACCAAATTTTGCAATCAGCGTAGTGGCGATACGTTGCGCACCTCCGCAGTCCGCCAGCATTTTGCCCAGCATGGCGCCAAACCCCATAATCAGGGCAAGACTCCCCAGAGTACCGCCGACGCCGGCTTTGATGGAGCCAATGACTTTATCCAGCGGCATTCCTTGCATCAATCCAACCGCAAGCGCCACCAGGACGAGAGCGATGAAACCGTTCATTTTGAAGCGGATCATCAGGAGTAATAACAAGATTACACCGATAGCAACGATGACTAATGGCATGATTTACCTGGCCTTTCGATTTGTTATGGGTAACGTCAATGTTTTGACGACAAACTACGTTTGTCCCAACCGGGAACAGAGACGTAACAGCACCTCGACGGATTACCCTTAAAACTGTCTAGTTTAGTCGGATGTTAAGTGTGTGTTTGGTGCCCACAGGAATGATACGGGTAACATAGGGTGATTGAGAATCACCCCGGCAGGCAAAATTTAAATTATGCGAGGCAGGTCAAATTATCGGAGAGGATGTTGCAGAATATGTTGAGAGGGCGCAGCCCGATCGCGTATTGCCCGATAAGCGCAAGCATAATCGGGTAATACGCGGGCAGAGAACTTAGTAGTAAGAGTGTTCGCCGCGCTGGTGTTCGGTCAGGTCGCGAACGCCTTTCAGCTCAGGGAATTCGTTCAGCAACTGCTTTTCGATCCCTTCTTTCAGGGTCACGTCGACCATGGAACAGCCGTTACAGCCGCCGCCAAACTGCAGAATCGCGTAGCCTTCGTCGGTGATTTCCATCAGAGAAACACGACCGCCGTGACTGGCAAGCTGCGGGTTAATCTGCGATTGCAGCATATACTCCACGCGCTCCATCAATGGCGCATCATCAGCCACTTTACGCATTTTCGCATTCGGCGCTTTCAGCGTCAGTTGAGAGCCCAACTGATCGGTCACAAAATCGATCTCAGCGTCTTCCAGATAGGGCGCACTCAGTTCATCAACATAAGCGGTCAGCAGGTCAAATTTCAGGGCGGTGTCGGTTGCTTCCACGGCGTCCGGCGGACAATAAGAAACACCACATTCAGCGTTAGGCGTACCGGGATTAATCACAAATACACGGATTTGCGTCCCTTCTTCCTGATTTGCCAGCAGTTTGGCAAAGTGCGCTTGTGCAGCATCGGAAATACGGATCATAGTAATGGCCTAATAGTTGACTATTTTAGTTGGTTATAATACGCCCATCATCGAGGCTCTACAAGGTTCGACACAGGCACCATACCTGGACAGTCGCCGCGCCGTTGCGTAAAAGCAGTTGCGCTACCTCCGCGACGGTGCTCCCGGTCGTGATGACATCATCCACAACAACCATATGGAGTCCCTTCACCGGCAATTCAAGGCGAAAGGCATTTTTCAGGTTACGCCTGCGTAATCTGGCGCTGAGATGGTGCTGAGTGGCGGTGGGACGAATGCGCGTGACGCTCCGACTATCCCAGGGACAGCGCAGCCAACGAGACAGCGACTGGCATAACAAATCGCTTTGATTAAATCCTCTGCGCCAGTGGCGGCGCTGCCAGAGAGGGACGCTGATCAGCCTGTCCGGCAGGCGCAGGCCGGTCTGACGGCGCGCCAGTAATACCTCCAGCAACAAAACGCGTGACAGCGCTGGAGCGATCTCACTGCGTCGGGAAAACTTAAGCTGATGGATAAGTGTGCTGAGCGGCGGGGCGTAGTCGCTGACGGTAATCAGTCGCTGCCAGGGCGGCGGTTTTTGCAGACAGCAACCGCAGGGAAGCGTGGGGTGCACAGAGGGGAGTCCGCATCGTGGGCAGAGCGGCTCATGCCGACGCACCGTGCGTTCACAGACGGAACAGATCCCCCA
Source organism: Citrobacter farmeri (assembly GCF_019048065.1). NCBI lineage: Bacteria > Pseudomonadati > Pseudomonadota > Gammaproteobacteria > Enterobacterales > Enterobacteriaceae > Citrobacter > Citrobacter farmeri. Next base: position 4,450,481 of record NZ_CP077291.1, on the reverse strand, counting down.
GCGACTGAGCGCCAGCGGCATTCGGCATAGCCAGCATAATCCCGGTACTGTTAGCATAGGTTCATCCTTGTTGGCGAAAAGAGAACAGTAACTGATGAATGACATCTGGTGGCAGACCCTTGGTGAGGGAAATTGTCATCTTGTGCTGCTGCACGGATGGGGACTTAACGCCGAAGTATGGCATTGCATTAACGAGGAACTGAGCTCGCATTTCACGCTGCATTTGGTCGATTTGCCAGGCTTTGGCCGCAGCCAGGGTTTTGGGGCCATGACGCTTGGGGAGATGGCGGAGCGTGTGTTGGAGCAGGCGCCAGAGAAAGCTATCTGGCTTGGCTGGAGTCTTGGGGGATTGGTGGCAAGCCAGGTGGCATTAGCCCATCCAGAACGCGTTCTGGCGCTGGTGACCGTGGCGTCATCACCCTGTTTCAGCGCGCGTGACGGGTGGCCGGGGATCAAACCCGATGTCCTGGCGGGATTCCAGCAGCAACTCAGCGAAGACTTCCAGCGAACAGTGGAGCGTTTTCTGGCATTGCAGACGATGGGGACGGAAACGGCGCGTCAGGATGCCCGCGCGCTAAAGAAAACGGTACTGGCGCTGCCGATGCCGTCAGTTGAAGTGCTTAACGGCGGGCTGGAGATCCTCAAGACGGTTGATTTGCGTGAACCGCTAACAGCGTTAACGGTGCCGTTCCTGCGTTTATACGGCTATCTGGACGGGCTCGTTCCCCGCAAAGTGGTACCACTGCTTGATGCACTGTGGCCAGAAAGCGAGTCGCTGATCTTTGCGAAGGCGGCGCATGCCCCATTTATTTCGCATCCTGATGCGTTTTGTCAGGCGCTGGTGGCGCTGAAGCAAAGGCTATAACACCAGGAAAAGCGCCCGGAAAGTGTATTCCTTTACCGGGCCTGTGCGATTAATGGTTCTGCGTGATTAAGTCATCGGCGGTAAGCCCGGTGATTCTGAGAATGGTGGGACGGTCGATGCCATCAGTCAGCATGGTGGCGGCGATGCGCAGTGCTTCCTCGCGTTTACCCTGCTTCAAGCCCTTTTCCAGACCCTTTTCCAGCCCTTCCTGTAATCCATTGATATGGCCCTCCTGAAGACCATTGCGATGTCCTTCCTGGCGTAATCTTTCGGCGATAGTCATCAAGCTCTCCTTGTGTTCGGGTAATCGTTCGGCCATGCCATGTATAAAATCGCGAAAGCGATTGGTGTCGCCTGCCCGCAACAGATAATTAAACAGAGCTTTCAATTGGTTGTCATTAGCGTGCCCCGTAATAAGCAGAGTCGCCAGTTTTTCCACTAAGCCCATTAAATCCCGCTTGCGGATGTGTTTTTGCACCAGTTCCAGTAGTGCTACACGACGATGCTGCATAATCTCATCATCAGGAACGACGGTAATATCCACCAGTGGTAAAGATGCGCCATACAGTCGTCGTGCGGCGTCCGGGTTATCAAATTCGTCCAACCAGCAGAGCGAAAAAGGATAGGGACTGACCGTACCGTGATAAAACAGCATGGGTATCACCAGGGGAAGCGTCTGGTGGCCGGCATCCAGATGTCGTTGCATTGCCGCAATGGCGTAGCGCATGAGACGAAATGCCATGTGCGGATCTGCGGTGCTCTGATGTTCAATGACGACGTAGATATATCCCTCTCCTTCGCGGGTTTTGAGTGACCACAGCACATCGCAATAGTAGGCGCGCAGCGCTTCTTCAATAAAACTCGTCGATTCCAGTTTCAGCGTCTGTAGGTCGCAAAGCGAACGCAATGAGGCAGGAAGGTGGAGTTGAAGAAAATCCTGCGCGGTCGCCGGGTGGCTCAAAAATGTTTTGAAAATCGCATCGTGCGGTGTCGTACTGGAAGCCGTATTCATGGCGATCCCTCACCGGAATAAAAGATGGCGTGACTCTATCTGGCTGGAGGGGAGGAAAGCATCTTCCTGTTGTTAACAATGCGAAGAAGGTGGGAGGAAATCGTTGGCTTACTGAAAGTGATTTAGTTTTATGGAACCTGGTGCGCAAAATACCGGATGGCGACGTTCACTGCGCCATCCGGCGTAAATCTAACGCAGCATCCACCATTCACGCAGACAGGCTTTGCCTTCCGGGCAACTCTTGCAACTTCCGGAGAGACAGCCGTCAGGCTCCTCCTGAATCCGTGTGGCTTTACCCATTGTCTCCAGTTGATTGAGCATGGCGTCGATCATCGGCTGCGGCGTATGCAATGTACGGCTGATTTGCTCTGCCTCCATGCGTCCTTGCAAGGCCAGTAAATCGCGAACCTGAATTAGCGAAGCCATTGTGACACCTTAGTGGCAATCGCCGGTGGTGGCGCGGGTACAGCAGTCGCTGGCGTTTTTCCGCGTTGCCAGCAGATTGACATTCACCCGGCTCCGCGCCCGACGCAGCAGTTCCAGAACCACAACGTTAAACAGAATCACAGCCAGGATGCAGACCAGACTGTAGCGCGGGTGCTCACTGTAGCTGGCAACCTGGTAGAACACGGTTGACAGCGAGTAGGCGATGTTCAGACCCCACAAAATGGAGAACCCCATCCAGCCGCGGCTGGATTCACGGGCAATTGCCCCCATTACCGAGATGCACGGAACGTACAGCAGGACGAAAATCAGGTAGCTATAGGCCGCTGCGGCGCTGCCAAATTTCGCATCCATTACGCCCATTGCGCCGGTCGCCATTTCACCGTCGCCTTTGCTGGCTTCGATAGGGTTTGCCAGCACGCTCAGGCTAAAGGTATCTTTCAGGCTCTGCCAGGTTTCATCCAGCGCGCTCAGTAGTTCATCCCCAAGATTAAATTCAGCCGGATTAAATTCCTCATCCTGAATATTTTCCGCGGTATAGAGCGTGTTGAGCGTCCCGACCACCACTTCTTTTGCCATCGCTCCTGTGAACAGTCCGACCGTTGCCTGCCAGTTGTCTTCGTGAACGCCAATCGGCTTGAAGATGGGGGTGATGGCACGGCTGACGGAGGCCAGCGCTGAATCGTTGATGTTATCGACAATTTTGCCGCTCAGCGAGAAGCTGTTAAACGCGCTCAGGAAGATGCTGACAATGACGATCACTTTCCCGGCACGCAGCACAAATCCTTTCAGGCGCTGCCAGGTCTGGATGATCAGACTCTTGATATGCGGAACGTGATAAACCGGAAGCTCCATGACAAACGGGGAGGCTTCGCCACGCATAATGGTGTGTTTGAGCATCAGGCCGGTGAGCACCGCCATCACAATGCCCAACACGTACAGCGAGAATACCGCCAGTGCGCCATTTTGCCCGAAGAAGGCCGCGGCAAACACGGCGAAAATCGCCAGTCGCGCACCACAGGACATGAACGGAGCCATCATGATTGTCATCAGACGCTCGCGTGGCGCATCCAGGGTACGGGCTCCCATCACCGACGGTACGTTGCAGCCAAAGCCGACAATCAGTGGGACGAACGATTTACCCGGCAGTCCCAGCGCCTGCATCAAACGGTCCATCACAAACGCCGCCCGCGCCATGTAACCGGAGTCTTCGAGGAACGAGAGGAACAGGTACATCATGCCGATCTGCGGGACCAGCGGCAGAACAGTGTTAATCCCGCCGCCCAGCCCTTGCGCGAGGAAGATGGTCAGCCAGTCCGGGAAGTGAAGGGTATAGCCGATCCACTGAATCCCATGAATAAAGATCGCCACAGAGCCGGCATCAAAAATCGGGGCCAACGCGCCGCCAATGTTTATGGCGAGCAGGAACATCAGGTACATCACAAACAGGAAAATAGGCAGACCCAGAAAACGGTTGAGGATGATTTTGTCCACTGCCGTCGTAAAGCGGCTGGGCTCTGCCGTCAGGGTGTTGCTTACCACGTCGCAGATCGCCGCAATGCACTGGTAACGCGCATCGGCGATATGTAGCGCCGGATCGTCCATCTCATCACTCAGATGCGCCAGAGAAATCTCCAACTGCGCCGCGGCGTCACCAGCGTATGCCCGGCTATAGATATCCCCTTCCAGCATTTGCAGGCCGAGCCAGCGACGCTGTTGTGCTGGCATCTCTTTTGCCATTGCGTTCGCCAGTCTATCGGCCTCACGCAGCAACGGCTGGGCGTAATGCACCAGTTCGACGTTTTCATTTTCGCTGTGGCGGTCAATCGCCAGCTTCAGCGCTTCAATACCGCGTCCGCGAGTGGAAACCAGCGGGACAACCGGGCAGCCAAGACGGGCTGAAAGGGCATCGATATCAATCCGGATTTGCTGTTTTTCCGCAATGTCGAGCATGTTGAGTGCGACAATGCAGGGAATGCCCAGCTCAAGCAGTTGTAGCGTCAGATAGAGATTACGTTCAAGGTTTGAGGCATCCACCACGTTAATTAACAGGTCGGCGTCGCCGCTCAGAATATAGTGGCAGGCAATCTGTTCATCCAGAGAGGTTTGTGAAGAGATGGTGGTGAGCGAATACGTGCCGGGCAGATCGACCAGCGTGACCTGATGATCCGTGGTTGAAAATTGCCCCTCTTTACGTTCCACCGTGACCCCGGCCCAGTTGCCTACGCGTTGTCGGGCGCCGGTCAGTTGGTTAAACAGCGTCGTCTTGCCGGAATTTGGATTACCAATTAAGCCAATGGTTAATTTTTTCATCGTTATAGACTCACTGTATTAACAGGAAACCGCTTCCAGTTCTAATAATGCCAGGTCTTTTTTACGCAATACCAGGCTAACGCGGCGTGTTTCAATATGAACAGGATCGCCTAAGGGGGCGACGCGCACTACGTTAAATGAGGACCCCGGAAGCATGCCGAGGGAGAGCAGTTTCTGACGGTATGCAGGGCTTATTTCACGGGCAAAGCCGGTAATTTTCCACGCAGTATCTGGAGCAAATTGCATAAGAGCCTACTTGTTTCTCACTCACTGGATGTTTACCTCATGGGGCAAAGTGGCGCGGCATGAGACCAGATGATTAGCCAACGAAGGAAAGACTAAATATTCTACAATACAATGATAATGAGAATGGTTTTTATCTTCAACCGATTAAATGTGACGGAATGTTGGTTTGAATAATAATCTGCGCCATTTTTGATATGGCTCAAAAATAATAACCGCCAGGTGAAATGATTTGAATTTTTAATAAATTAACGTTGTTAATGTTTAATTAAGGTTTCATCTGTTAACGAGGTGAAAAATACAGTGGGGATGGTGAGAGAGAACAGTGACAATATGCCGGATACGATGTTTCCATCGCTATCCGGCACATAATCCAAACTTAACGTTTTTTACCCATTGCTGCCGCCAGCGCATCCATCATCGCGCTGTTGCCAGCGGGCTGCGCTTCACGGCTACGCGGTTTTGCCACTTTTGCTGCCGGACGGTCGTTTCCGCCGCCGCCACGACGGGAATTGGTTTCACCCGGCTGTTCGTCCAGGCGCATCGTCAGGGCAATACGCTTACGCTGCAGGTCAACTTCCAGCACTTTCACCTTCACGATATCGCCAGCTTTCACCACGGTATGCGGATCTTCGACGAACTTGTTCGATAGCGATGAGATATGGACCAGGCCATCCTGGTGAACGCCGATATCCACAAACGCGCCAAAGTTGGTGACGTTGGTGACCGCGCCTTCGAGAATCATCCCCGGCTGCAGATCGTTCATGGTCTCCACACCATCGGCAAACTGCGCGGTTTTGAACTCCGGACGCGGATCGCGCCCTGGTTTCTCCAGTTCTTTAATGATGTCGCTGACGGTTGGGACACCAAACTTGTCGTCGGTGAAATCGACGGCTTTCAGATTGCGCAGTTCGCTGCTGTTACCCATCAGGTCTTTCAGGGCCTGTTGAGTTGCCGCCAGAATGCGCTCCACGACCGGATACGCTTCCGGGTGAACCGTGGAAGCATCGAGCGGGTTATCCCCATGGTTAATACGCAAGAAACCTGCGCACTGCTCGAAGGCCTTCGGTCCCAGACGACTGACTTTCAACAGTTGCTGACGATTCTGGAACTGGCCGTTCTCATCGCGCCAGGTCACGATATTCTGCGCCATCATGCGGGTCAGACCGGCCACGCGGGTTAACAGCGGAACCGATGCCGTGTTCAGGTCGACGCCGACGGCGTTTACACAGTCTTCCACCACTGCATCCAGCTTGCGGGCTAACTGCGTCTGGCTGACATCATGCTGATATTGACCAACCCCGATCGATTTCGGATCGATTTTCACCAGCTCAGCGAGGGGATCCTGCAGACGACGCGCAATAGATACCGCGCCACGCAGCGAGACGTCGAGATCCGGGAACTCCTGGGCCGCCAGTTCTGACGCGGAATAGACTGACGCGCCGGCTTCGCTGACGATCACTTTCTGCGCCGTCACTTTCGGGAACTGTTTCTGTACGTCGAGGAAGAAGCGCTCGGTTTCGCGTGAGGCGGTGCCGTTACCAATTGCCACCAGTTCCACGTTGTACTTTTCGCATAATGCCGCTACCACCACGGCCGCTTTCGCCGCCTGACCGGTGTGAGGATAGATGGTATCGGTGGCGACCAGTTTACCGGTGCCATCCACTACCGCGACTTTTACCCCGGTTCGCAGACCCGGATCGAGACCCATGGTGGCGCGCAGACCTGCCGGTGCCGCCATCAGCAGGTCGTGCAGGTTGCGGGCAAATACGTTAATCGCTTCGTCTTCTGCACGTTCGCGAACGGTTCCCATCAGCTCCGTTTCGAGATGCATCAACACCTTGATGCGCCACGTCCAGCTCACCACGCCTTTACGCCAACTATCAGCCGGCGCGTTGTTCAGACGCAGACCGAGGTGATCCATGATGATCTGTTCGCAGTGGCTCTCTTTCGGCGGCTCATCGAATTGCGGGTCGGCGTTCAGCGAAAGCTGCAACACACCTTCATTACGACCGCGGAACATGGCCAGCGCGCGGTGAGAAGGTACGGATGCAATTGGCTCGTGATGATCGAAGTAGTCGCGGAATTTCGCGCCTTCTTCTTCCTTGCCGCCGATCACGCTGGCAACCAGATGGGCATTTTTCCACAGGTAGTCACGCACCTTTGCCAGCAGTGCAGCGTCTTCGGCAAAGCGTTCCATCAGGATATAGCGCGCGCCATCAAGCGCGGCTTTGCTGTCGGCGATACCTTTTTCGGCATCAATATACTTCGCCGCTTCGGTTTCCGGATCGTGCGATGGGTTGTTCCACAGCAGGTCGGCCAGCGGTTCCAGACCGGCTTCAATTGCTATCTGGCCACGGGTGCGGCGTTTCGGTTTATACGGGAGATACAGATCTTCGAGCTCGGTCTTACTTAACGTGCCGTTGATGGCGTTGGCCAACTCATCGGTCAGTTTGCCTTGTTCGGAAATGGACTTGAGAATGGCCTGACGGCGCTCTTCCAGTTCACGCAAATAGCCCAGTCGGGTCTCCAGATTACGCAGTTGCGTATCATCCAGGCCGCCGGTGATTTCCTTACGGTAACGTGCGATAAACGGCACGGTGTTCCCTTCGTCAAGCAGGCGAACGGCTGCGGTGACCTGGTCGGCCCGGGCCTGAATTTCACCCGCAATAATGCGGCAGAAAGAATCATTCATCATGGATTAGCTTCATCTACTGAGTAAAAAATCAGGGAACAGTTATACGGATTGGCGGGCAAAAACGCCAGCCATAGAGCGGGGCTTCGGATTGTTCCTGCTCATTTTACGTATTCAATCGCATTCACATACCAGCTCGCTTCCCCGCCAGGTGTGTTGACCACAGCGAGATCGCCGACCTCCTTTTTCAGTAGCGCGCGCGCCATAGGCGAGTCAATGGAGATGTAATCTTTGCGACCGAAAATTTCATCGTAGCCGACAATCCGAAAACGGCGGATGTCGCCATCGTCATTCTCGATCTCGACCCATGCGCCGAAAAACACTTTGCCTTCCTGCTGCGGGGAGTAATCGACAATCTTCAAATTCTCCAGGCATTTGGTCAGATAGCGGACGCGCCTGTCGATTTCACGTAGTCGCTTTTTATTATACTGGTAGTCGGCATTCTCGCTGCGGTCACCCAGACTCGCCGCCCAGGTCACCTTCTTAGTGACTTCCGGGCGTTCTTCACGCCAGAGGTAATTGAGCTCGCTTTTGAGTTTTTCGTACCCTTCCCGGGTGATCAGAGGCGTTTTCATCTTATTGATTACCTTTAAGTCTGTGACGATGCGCACAATTCGTATTACGTCACCCTGCTAACAGAATAAATAATGTGCGGCGCGTTTCATTGTATACTTAAGCTGCTGTTAAATATGCTTTGTAACAATTTAGCCTGGAATTCATACCAGAATTCGCTGGTGGCGAACGTAAGCTTTTTTAAGAATACATACCTTCAATTGTTGCGAACCTTTGGGAGTACAAACAATGCAAGAGAACTATAAAATTCTGGTGGTCGATGACGACATGCGCCTGCGTGCGCTGCTGGAGCGTTATCTGACTGAGCAGGGCTTCCAGGTTCGAAGCGTCGCTAACGCCGAGCAAATGGATCGTCTGCTAACCCGCGAATCTTTTCACCTTATGGTACTGGATCTGATGCTGCCGGGTGAAGATGGCCTGTCTATTTGCCGCCGTCTGCGCAGCCAGAGTAACCCGATGCCGATCATTATGGTCACGGCGAAAGGTGAAGAAGTTGACCGCATTGTCGGCCTGGAAATCGGCGCCGATGACTATATCCCGAAACCGTTTAACCCACGCGAGCTGCTGGCACGTATTCGCGCGGTGTTACGTCGTCAGGCGAACGAACTGCCAGGCGCACCTTCTCAGGAAGAGGCCGTCATTGCTTTTGGTAAGTTCAAACTGAATCTGGGAACGCGTGAAATGTTCCGCGAAGACGAGCCGATGCCGCTCACCAGCGGTGAATTTGCCGTGCTGAAGGCGCTGGTAAGCCACCCGCGTGAGCCGTTGTCCCGTGACAAACTGATGAACCTGGCGCGTGGCCGCGAGTATTCCGCGATGGAACGTTCCATCGACGTACAGATTTCCCGTCTGCGTCGTATGGTCGAAGAAGATCCCGCGCATCCGCGTTACATTCAGACCGTATGGGGTCTGGGCTATGTCTTTGTACCGGACGGTTCTAAAGCATGAGGCGAATGCGCTTCTCGCCACGAAGTTCATTTGCCCGCACGCTGCTGCTCATCGTCACTCTGCTGTTTGTCAGCCTGGTGACGACTTATCTGGTGGTGCTGAACTTTGCGATTTTGCCGAGTCTCCAGCAGTTTAATAAGGTCCTGGCCTACGAAGTGCGTATGCTGATGACCGATAAACTGCAACTGGAGGACGGCACGCAACTGGTGGTGCCTCCCGCTTTTCGCCGGGAAATTTACCGCGAGCTGGGGATTTCTCTCTATTCCAACGAAGCCGCCGAAGAGGCCGGACTGCGCTGGGCCCAACACTATGAATTCTTAAGCCATCAGATGGCGCAGCAGTTGGGCGGCCCGACGGAGGTGCGTGTTGAGGTCAACAAAAGCTCGCCAGTCGTCTGGCTGAAAACCTGGCTGTCGCCCAATATCTGGGTACGCGTGCCGTTAACGGAAATTCATCAGGGCGACTTCTCCCCGCTGTTCCGCTATACGCTGGCCATCATGCTTCTGGCGATAGGGGGAGCGTGGCTGTTTATCCGTATACAAAATCGCCCCCTGGTGGATCTCGAGCATGCCGCGTTGCAGGTTGGGAAAGGCATTATTCCACCGCCGCTGCGTGAGTACGGCGCGTCTGAGGTACGCTCAGTGACCCGTGCCTTCAACCATATGGCGGCCGGGGTGAAGCAGTTAGCGGATGACCGAACGCTGCTGATGGCGGGGGTCAGTCACGATCTTCGCACGCCGCTGACGCGTATTCGTCTCGCGACGGAAATGATGGGTGAGCAGGATGGCTATCTGGCGGAGTCCATCAACAAAGATATCGAAGAGTGCAACGCGATCATTGAGCAGTTCATCGACTATCTGCGTACCGGACAGGAAATGCCGATGGAGATGGCCGATCTTAACGCCGTGCTGGGCGAGGTGGTGGCAGCAGAAAGCGGCTATGAGCGTGAAATTGATACGGCGCTACAGCCGGGCAGCATTCAGGTGAAAATGCATCCGCTGTCTATTAAGCGTGCGGTGGCCAACATGGTGGTTAACGCTGCGCGCTATGGCAACGGATGGATCAAAGTCAGCAGCGGGACAGAACCTCATCGAGCCTGGTTCCAGGTGGAGGATGACGGCCCCGGCATTAAACCTGAACAGCGCAAACACCTGTTCCAGCCGTTTGTGCGTGGCGACAGTGCGCGCAGCACCAGCGGTACCGGGTTAGGGCTGGCAATTGTGCAGCGTATTATCGATAACCATAACGGTATGCTGGAAATTGGGACCAGTGAGCGGGGCGGGCTCTCCATCCGCGCCTGGCTACCGGTTCCTGTGGTCCGTGTCCAGGGGACGACAAAAGAGGCATAAAAAAGGGAGGCACAATGCCTCCCTTGTTCTTTCTGTTGGCCGGATAAAGCAGAAACGATCGTCCGGCCTGGTTGCTTACAGCTTCGGTCCGGCGCTGACCAGCGCTTCGCCAGCCGGCGTATCCGTGTATTTCTCGAAGTTCTCAATGAACAGTTTTGCCAGCGCGGTAGCTTTTTCCTGCCACTGTTCCGGAGACCCATAGGTGTTGCGCGGGTCGAGAATTCGGGTGTCCACGCCCGGCAACTCGGTCGGGATCGCCAGATCAAACATCGGCAGGTTGAAGGTTTCCGCATCGTCCAGAGAACCGTTCAGAATGGCGTCGATGATGGCGCGGGTATCTTTGATGGAGATACGTTTGCCCGTACCGTTCCAGCCGGTATTGACCAGGTAAGCCTGCGCGCCTGCGGCCTGCATGCGTTTCACCAGGACTTCAGCATACTGCGTCGGGTGCAGCGACAGGAATGCCGCGCCGAAGCAGGCGGAGAAGGTTGGCGTCGGCTCGGTGACACCGCGCTCAGTACCGGCCAGTTTGGCCGTGAAGCCAGACAGGAAGTGGTACTGCGTCTGGTTGGCTGTCAGGCGAGAAACCGGCGGCAGCACGCCAAAGGCGTCAGCGGTCAGGAAAATCACCTTCGTGGCATGACCGGCTTTGGAAACCGGTTTAACGATGTTGTCAATGTGATAGATCGGATAGGAAACGCGAGTGTTCTCGGTTTTCGAACCGTCGTCAAAATCGATAGTCCCATCGTCGCGAACGGTGACGTTTTCTAACAGCGCATCACGGCGGATGGCGTTATAGATTTCCGGTTCCGCTTCTTTTGACAGCTTGATCGTTTTTGCGTAGCAGCCGCCTTCGAAGTTGAACACGCCGTCATCGTCCCAGCCATGCTCGTCATCGCCGATCAGACGACGTTTCGGGTCGGTGGAGAGCGTGGTTTTCCCGGTGCCGGAAAGACCGAAGAACACGGCAACGTCGCCTTTCTCGCCTACGTTGGCAGAACAGTGCATTGATGCAATGCCTTTCAACGGCAGCAGATAGTTCATCACCGAGAACATGCCTTTCTTCATTTCGCCGCCGTACCAGGTACCGCCAATCAGCTGGATACGTTCGGTCAGGTTGAAAGCGACAAAGTTCTCGGAATTCAGCCCCTGCTCTTTCCACTGTGGGTTCGTGCACTTCGCGCCGTTCATCACGATAAGTCAGGTTCAAAACCTTCCAGTTCGTCATCGCTTGGGCGAATAAACATGTTCTTCACGAAATGAGCCTGCCACGCCACTTCAGTAATGAAGCGGACAGAAAGGCGGGTGTCGGCGTTTGCGCCGCAGAAAGCATCAACGATAAACAGACGTTTGCCGGAAAGTTGTTTGGTCACTAGCCCTTTCAGGTGCTGCCAGGTTTCCTGGGACAGCGGTTTGTTGTCGTTCTTGCCTTTTCCTTTGTCGGACCACCACAGCGTGTCACGCGTGGTGTCATCACGAACAATGTACTTATCCTTCGGCGAACGTCCGGTGAAAATACCGGTATCAACTGCAACGGCACCCAGGTTCGTTAATACTCCGCGCTCGTAACCTTCCAGGCTTGGGTCTAGCTCTTCCTGGTAAAGGGTTTCATAGCTTGGGTTGTAAACGATATCCTGAACGTCGCTGATACCATAAGCCTTGAGATCTTGCGGGGTTAATCGTTTCACGCGCATATCACTGCTCCTTAGCCAATATGTATTACCTGAAATAATAAGGTTTTTGTTGGGGTGTTAACCGCGACAAGGCTCATAGATTTACTTATCTGGACAAAATCACGATTGACTGAAAACGCTGTGACTCCAGTCACGAAGCGGGGCTTATTATGGCAGGAATGACTTTTTAGTTGTGGAAAATGTTCTTAAAAGGTTAAAAATTAGTATTTATCACGGAGATGTTGTGAGTGTAATCGCATTCATGTAGAAAATTAACAAAACGCTTACATACAAAATATCGATTCACCACGAAAGAAAATTTTAGCAAAAAGTGCGGAATAAATGGCGAGCGGTCGGAGACGCATCGCGTCGTCCGACCGGTTCAGGAGATCGATCAGTGGACCTGCGGATCGGCAGGGGAGGCGTTATTGCGGATCTCGGCAATATCCATAGCGTTGAACAGGTAGTGACTCCCGCAGTAGTCGCAATGCATATCAATTTCGCCTTCTTCCGCCAGAATGCTGTCTACCTCTTCGTCCGGCAGTGTTTTCAGTGCACCGGCACAGCGCTCGCGCGAGCAGGTACATTTGAACTCAACGTCCTGTGGATCGTAGAGAGTGACCTCTTCTTCATGGTACAGACGCCACAGCACATCATTGGCCGGCAGAGTCAGTAACTCTTCTGCTTTGATGGTTTCGGTCAGCGCGGCCAGATGATCAAAGTCATCCGCCTGCGCATCCTGTGCCGGCATCACCTGTAGCAGCATCCCACCCGCTGCGGCCTTCCCGTCGACGTCGCCCGTTCGAATGAACAGACGGGTCGGCAACTGCTCAGAACGCAGGAAGTAATCTTCCAGACATGCCGCCAGCGTATCGCCTTCCAGCCCGACAACGCCCTGATAACGCTCGCCTTCTTCCGGCGTAATGGTAATCACCAGATAGCCGTTACCGACCAGGGTTTTCAGGTCTGCATTATCCGGGATCTCGCCCTGGACGCGCGCCACGCCGCGCATCTGCTGATTGTTGTTGCCGTTGATCACCGCGAGGCTCAACGGACCATCGCCCTGGAGCTGAACGGTAATGTCACCGGCGAACTTCAGCGTCGCGGTAAGCAGGCTTGTGGCGACCAGCAACTCAGCCAGCACCGTTTTTACCGGCTGCGGATACGTATGGTTTTCGAGGATCTGTTGCAGGGTTTCCGATACGGTTACCAGTTCGCCGCGCACGGCAAAGTTTTCAAACAGATAGCGGTGTAATTGGTCATGTTGCGGCATAATCATCTCTCTTGCGGGCGACAGTTACTCACTGTCGCCGTGTTTAAATCGTAACAGGTCGCGGCGTTCTTTTTTGTCCGGTCGCCTGTCCGGGTGCGGCATGGTCAGGGCATTCAGCTTACGTGCCAGCGCCATTTTTTCGCGTTTTGCTACGCTTTCCACCGTCTCTTCATACAGAGTGACGGCTTCGCTGGCCGGGCGACGCTGCTCGGTGATTGCTTTGATCACCACCGTTCGCTCGTCATTGCCCTGACGCAGCGTTAGCGTAGCGTTCAGTTCAACGATCTTGCTCGGCTTACTGCGCTGTCCGTTGTAGTGAACTTTCCCGCCGTCCACCATTTCGCGAGCCAGTGCGCGGGTTTTATAAAACCGCGCGGCCCACAGCCATTTATCCAGCCTGACCTCAACAGAGGGCTTCTCTTTCATGGCGTCTCCTTCACATCAGTGAGGGGATCAGTCGGCGGTAGTCATTCAGTGACGGATGGCGCGCATACTGTTTTTCCGCAACGCCAGAGTCGGGGTTAGTCACGCCGAGGCAATAGCGAATACCAAACTTCGCGGCAGCATCGAGAATGGGTTCGCTATCGTCGATAAACAGCGTTTTCTCTGCACTCATTCCCGTCTCTTCCGCCACGGCGCGCCATAACCGCTGATCCTCTTTGGGATATCCAAATGTGTGGGTAGAAAGTAATAAATCAAGGTGTGAGGCCAGTCCGGTATGCTCCAGCTTCACGGCCAGATTATGTGGATGCGCGTTAGTCAGCAAAATCCGCCGTTTACCGCAGGCCTTTAGCGCATTTAAAAAGGGAACCGTATCATCACGCAACACGGCACGAGGCCCCATTGCAGTAGTCATTGCGCAGATATCCAGGCCCAGACGGTCGCTCCAGTAATCAAGACAGTACCAGTTTAGCGTATGCTGCACGGCATGATATTCCTGACGGATGCGCTCCTGCGCTTCCTGCGGCGTGATCCCATTCTGTGCCCCATAGGTTTCAGGCACCAGTTTTTGCCAGAAGTAGTTATCAAACGCCAGGTCGAGCAGCGTGCCGTCCATGTCTAACAGAACGGTATCCACATTCTGCCAGGCAATATCAATATGCATGGGAACTCTCCAGAATAAAACGCGATGCGGCACAGGGTAGCATACCCGGTACCGCAGACATGTTATCAGATGAGGCTTTCCGGAGAGCTGATGAGCTTCGGATTCAGGCAGCTTTCATAATACTGCTGAATCTCCATCAGACGGGTGCGATGGCGCTGATAGCGGCGGAATGCCTGTACGCCATTATAGAGTGTGCAGGCCAGCATCGTCAGCATCAACAGCGTAGTACCGAGATAACGCCACAAACCGGAACGATCGGGAATGCGATGCAGACCAATATGCTGCGTGCCATTGGCGTCCGTATAAATATTGGTGACAATCCCTTCGGCGCTAAACGGCGTGTTCATCAGCATTTGCGCCAGTCGCTGGAAGGCACTCCACTGCTCATGCGCTGGATAGTCATACAACGATACGGACGGCCAGGGTTGATCGACAAGATCGCTGCCCTCATCGCTGACAATCAGGAATCCGCCAGGGGCGGGGCTGTTCAACGACTGGGCGGCGCGAGCCGTTTCTCGGGTAATAAAGGGCGCGGTAGACGTGGTGACCAAATTGTCGAGTGATTCTGCGCTGACAGGGCGCAGCAGAACGTTAACGCCGTCCAGTTTGCCTGCGTTGGCACGTTTCACCAACGCGCTCCAGTCTTTGCTGTTCCCCAGGTTGACCAGCGCATTTTTGAGGCGCACGCATTCATCTTCAGCCGCACACAAATCAGCAGTTTTCAGAACAATATCGCCAAAGTCATCTAACAACACCATGCCAGACTTCTGAATGGCGGAGCGCAAGGCGGCGCTGACGCGGGAGTCATCTTCCGCCTTTGGATGCAACTGACGGTTAACGGCCTGCGAGAGCGCGGTGGCTTTGTTCACCAGGTCGGACTCCGGCAACGGCAGCGCAGGGGCGTCATTCCAGATGATTTGCGAGCAGTCAAACGGCATAAACGGTGAGCTGGCTTGCGCGTTCCAGGTGCCCTGCGCATGAATATTACACATACCAGTGCCGCGAAGGTTCAGCGTGTCGCCGACGCGCACGCCTGATTGCTCGAGCTGTTTTACGCTGGTTGCTTCGATGGTTTGCGCGCCCTTCATCCACGACAACGTGAACTTAATCGGCATATCGAGTGGGATCCAGACCAGCAACATGATCAGTACCAGCAGTGAACCACCAGCGATAATCGAGCTGCGCACCCAGTGTTGTAGCGGGAAGTTTTTCACCTCGTCATGCAGGGATAAAAACCGCCCCTGACGCACGACGTGGCGATCGAGATAAATATCAATATCCGTTTGCTGACCGAGATCCTGCGCAATGTAAGGTTGCCAGTGTGTGGGATACACCAGGTCGATAATCCCCAGCGAGATATTGTTTATCTGCTCCTGGTCGTTTTCGCCAAACAATCCCCAGCGGCGTGGCGTTCCACGCAGGCAGTGAATCTCACGCAGCGCCGTTTTTGATGGTGGAGCGAATAACCCCCACAATCCTGCTACCAGTAACAGTACGGCCCCGCCCACCATCCACGGTACAAAAACGTCCGGCGTCACCAGACAGAAAAAGAACAACAGGAAGGCGGCGACTATCAGCAACGCTTCGCGAAAACCGGCCGGGCGGCTGAGCGCATACTCTTCATGCGTCTCCTGACGAATATTCAGCAGTTCAATCTGCTCGCTCTCTTCACCGCGAATCGATGCCTGTGTGGACGTAGGGGGTTGCAGCGCATAGCCGCGCGCCTCCTGCATATATTCTTGCAGGGAGTGGCCATTCAGCGAGATCACCAGCGGCAGCGTGTCGGTGTGAATGAGTTCAACGCTGTTTTCATCGTTAATGTACTGTTCCCAGAAGGGCGGCAGATGCACTTCAACGGAATCGAGGTAGTAGCGCCACTTATTCGGATCGTCGGTGGTGATACCGTAGCGGGTGATCGAGTGGGTCAGAATAATGACGCTATTGCTTTCAGCATTCAGCGTCAGGGAAACAGGGGCCGCGCTGGCACCCGTCGGACCGGGTACCTGCTGGATTTGGCTCAGGCTATCAAGATAATTTTCGACGGCGCTGCGTTCTTCAGGCGTGAGCTTACGCGTCGCCGCTTCTGAGAACGCGTTCGTCCACGGCAGTTTACGCCGCCTGGCCCGGACGTTAAGTCGCCACCAGACCAGCAATGAGCAGGCCAGCAACGCCGCTAAAAAAATCAGAATGGTGCTCATGCTTTCCCCATCTTACTTAATCTGTCAGGCGTGGTCAGTCGCACCCTGTCACAATAAACGTGATTCCGTGGTTGGCTATCGGCAAGCATGGAGTTGAACTTGAGCATTTTCGAGCGCATCCCAGTGAGTGCTGATGATAGCAAAATCTGCAAAAACGGAATATCAGCAAATTCCTGGACCTATTTCAACCTATTGACTTTTAATTTGAAACAGGAATTATATTTTTATTAGGTTACATAAATGTAAATAACTGGCGATTCACATTGCCGAAACCGTGTGGCGTATCGCACAATAACAACAGATTTCACGGCATAGATTCTCACGATGAGCAAATCATTACAAAAACCCACCATTCTGAACGTCGAAACTGTCGCACAGTCGCGGCTATTTAGCGTTGAAAGCGTGGATCTCGAATTCAGCAACGGCGTGCGCCGCGTCTACGAACGGATGCGTCCCTCAACCCGTGAAGCGGTAATGATTGTCCCAATCGTAGACGATCATCTGATTCTGATTCGTGAATACGCAGTGGGGACAGAGTCCTATGAGTTGGGTTTTTCTAAAGGGTTGATCGACGCTGGCGAAAGCGTATTTGAAGCGGCGAACCGGGAACTGAAAGAGGAGGTCGGCTTTGGGGCGAACGATCTGACCTTTTTGAAAAAACTCAGCATGGCGCCGTCTTACTTTTCCAGCAAGATGAACATTGTGGTGGCGGAAGACCTTTATCCTGAGTCGCTGGAAGGTGATGAACCAGAGCCACTGCCGCAGGTGCGCTGGCCGCTGGCGCATCTGATGGATCTGCTGGAAGATCCCGATTTCACCGAAGCGCGAAACGTGAGCGCATTGTTCCTTGTGCGCGAGTGGTTGAAAGGGCAGGGGCGGTTGTAGGGCAAATAGCGGCGTAGGCCGGATAAGGCGTAGCCGCCATCCGGCGATAATACCAGCAGTAAAAAAGGCGCCGCAGCGCCTTTTTTATTTAGAACAGCTCGTGAGTCTCACCACCGTCAATGATAGTCGTCCCCACCTCATGCACCGCCTGCTGTGTCGGCTGTGTGCCTTCGATGAAATATTCTGCACGGCTGTTACCGCCGTTCGCCAATTGCCCGGTGCTGCGATCGATATTGACCGTGACAATACCCGGCGGCGGTGTCAACGGTTCTTCTGGAACCCCTTCCAGTACCGCTTTCATGTAGGCATCCCACGCGGGTTGCGCACTCTTCGCGCCGCCTTCGTAGCCGGAGATCTGATCCTTGATCGCTCCAGAGGCGGTGGTGCGTCCCAGGTCACGACGGTGGTCGTCAAACCCAATCCACACGGAAGTGACCACACCCGGACCGTAGCCGGAGAACCAGGCGTCTTTCGAGCTGTTGGTCGTCCCGGTTTTACCGCCGATATCGTGCCGATTCAGATCGCGGCCCGCGCGCCAACCGGTGCCCATCCAACCGGGTTCGCCAAAGATGTTGGTGTTCAACGCACTCTTAATCAGGAAGGCCAACGGCGTGTTGATGACATGCGGCGCATACTCTTGCGCTCCGGTCTGCGCCACTAACGCCTGATTTGCCTGCTCCAGTTTGGGCATTGGCACGGCGGCGTTTTGCTGTTCACCAGAGATGGCGACATCTTCCACGTTGCTGTTTTCTAGCACGTTGGATTTCTGTGTATCACCGTAAATCACCGGGATATCACATTCCGGACAGGCAATCTTCGGCTTCGCTTCGAAAATCACGCCGTTCTGGTCCGTTTCAATCTTACTGATGAAATACGGATCGACCAGGAAGCCACCGTTCGACATCACCGCATAACCGCGCGCCACCTGCAGCGGGGTAAAGGAGGCGGAGCCCAGCGCCAGGGATTCGGTATGCACAATGTTTTGTGCCGGGAAACCGAAACGTTGCAGATATTCCGCCGCGTAGTCCACGCCCATTGCTCGCATGGCGCGTACCATCACCACATTTTTCGATTCACCCAGCCCCTGACGTAAGCGAATCGGCCCTGCGTACTGTGGGGGGGAATTCTTCGGACGCCAGTCAGAACCGGCACCGGCATCCCAGCGGGAAATTGGCACATCGTTCAGCATACTCGCCAGCGTCAGACCTTTATCCATCGCGGCGGTGTAGAGGAACGGCTTGATGTTAGAACCGACCTGACGCAGTGCCTGGGTGGCACGGTTGAACTTGCTCTGGTTAAAGTCAAAGCCACCAACCAGCGCCAGCACGGCCCCGTTTTTCGGATTGATAGAGACCAGCGCGGAGTTCACATCCGGGACCTGCGCCAGCCACCAGGCTTCGCCCATCTTCCGCACCCAGATCTGCTGACCGGTCTGCACTGTGTCAGTCACTTTACGCGGCGTCGGGCCTTGTTGAGTATCCGAACGATAGGGACGCGCCCAACGAATACCATCCATTCGCAGAGAAACCGAGGTGCCATCGGCCAGAAGCGCCGTCGCTTCCTGCGGGTTTGCGCTGGTGATCACCGCTGGCAACAGCGGCCCATAAGTGGGCAGCGCTTTCAGCGTATCGGTGATTTTCTTACTGTCCCACGCGGTTTCACCCACTTTCCACAACACGTTGGCCGGGCCGCGATAGCCATGGCGCATGTCATAGTCCAGCACGTTATTGCGTACCGCCTGTTGCGCGGCCTGCTGTACCTTGCGGGTAATGGTGGTGTAAATGCGATAACCGTCTTCATAGGCGTTTTCGCCGTAACGGCTGTACATCTCCTGACGCACCATTTCTGACAGATACGGGGCGGAGAAGGCGATTTCAGGCGCATGATAGTTGGCGTCGATAGGCTCATTACGCGCCTGATCGTACTGCGCCTGGGTGATGTACCCTTCGCTCAGCATACGCGAAAGCACCACGTTGCGGCGTGCGGTCGCGCGGTCCATTGAATAGAGCGGGTTGAAGGTGGAGGGCGCTTTCGGCAGACCGGCAATCACCGCGATCTCACCAAGATCAAGCTGGTCGACGGACTTACCGAAATAGACCTGGGCCGCCGCGCCGACGCCATAGGCGCGGTAACCGAGATAGATCTTATTCAGATAGAGCTCGAGGATCTCATCTTTGCTCAGCAGTTGCTCAATGCGGATCGCCAGGAACACTTCCTTAATCTTACGCATCAGCGTGCGTTCGGGGCTGAGGAAGAAGTTTCTCGCAAGCTGCTGCGTGATGGTGCTCGCCCCTTGAGAGGCGTGACCAGAGAACAGCGCAACGCTGGCCGCACGGAAGATCCCCACCGGGTCAACGCCGTGGTGCTCGTAGAAGCGACTGTCTTCTGTAGCAATAAAGGCTTTGACCATTTCCGGCGGGATCTGGTTGAGCGTGACAGGAATACGACGTTTCTCACCATATTGCGCGATGAGCTCGCCATCTGCGCTGTAAACCTGCATCGGGATCTGCAAACGCACATCTTTAAGCGTCGCGACGTCAGGTAACTGTGGCTCAATATAGCGATAGAGGCCATAAATCGAGCCTGCTCCCAGCAGGATGCAACATACTGCAAGGATCAATAAATACTTTACGAACTTCACCGGAGATTTCCCATTTAGTTTCATTTGGGCAGTTTATAAACAACCGCGCGGTAGTATAAAGGCAAGCCAGACGCATTGATATACCCGTGAGAGTGACGGGTGATAAGGAGATCATCAGCAATGGCTTTCAGATTCTGGCAAGTCGGCCTGCATATTCAACCACATGAAGCCCTGGCGGTTGCCGTCGTTCGCGGCGCGTCGGGCTGGTATCTACAGCGCTGGTGGCGTTTGCCGCTGGTGCAACACACAATCAATGACGGACATTTCCACGACACCGAACCGCTTGTGGCGGTGTTACAACCGTGGAGCCGAGAGCTGCCGCAGCGCCACCATATTCACCTCTCTTTTCCCGCGAGTCGGACGCGGCAAAAACGCTTTCCCCGTCCCTCAATGTCACTTCGCGAGCGCGAACAAACCGCCTGGCTGACAGGGGCGATGGCGCGTGAACTGGACATGGAATCGGCTGCGCTGCGATTTGATTATAGTGAAGATGCGCTCGCCCCGGCCTATACGGTCACCGCCGCTCAGGACAAAGAGATTTCAGGTCTGTTAACGCTGGCGAAAACACTCGGCGTGAACGTCACGGCAATCACGCCGGATGCTTGCGCATTGCAGCGCCTGCTGCCTTTTCTTTCGCCGGAGCAGGTCTGCCTGGCGTGGCGCGATGACACGCAGTGGTTGTGGGCAACGCGCAATGCCTGGGGACGAAAATCGCTGACAGAAATAACCCATATTCATGACCTGGCCGCTGCGCTTTCCCTCGGAACCGAAGAGCTGGCGTTCTGTGCAAAAGAGGGTTTTGATCCCTGGCAGGCGGTTTCAATCCGTCAGCCGCCCATGCCTGTAGAAGGTCATGCTTTCGCCGTTGCGCTGGGACTGGCGCTGGGGGGAATGTGCTGATGCAATTCCCTGTTAATTTTTTGCCCTGGCGACAGCAGCGGCGTAACGCGTGTGTGCGTTTCTGGAGTGGGATGTTCAGCGCATCAGCAGTGATTGTGCTGGCGTTAACGCTGAGCGGATACGCTGTCGACAGCATGAGCGGGCGGGTGAATGGGGTTTTGCTGCGCGCGGAGCAACAACTCGCAGCGGCACTGGCGACAGAAAAGCCCCGGCTTGAGGCGCGCCAACGTCAGGCGCAGCAGGCCATTCAACGAGAAAGATCACGGGAGCAGACCCGCCGCTGGCAGGCGGCACTGGAAAACCTTGCATTAAGATTACCCGCGCAGGCCTGGCTGACCAGTATGAACTACCAGCAGAGCACGCTTGAACTCAACGGAAAAACGCTCACCTTTTCTGCGCTCAGCGCACTGGAAACCGCCCTGCGCGACTCGCCGCTGTTTGAGATAAACCATACCGGCGCCACCATGCGGGATGCGCAGGGATACTGGCAGTTTCAGTACCGGCTGAAATGGAGAGAAGCGCATGATCGTCTTCTTTGACATCTGGTGTGCCTTTTCGTCGCGCACCCGCGTTGTCTGCTGGGTAAGTTGGGTAGCAACCCTAAGCGTGTTCGCAACGTTTTTTCTGCTCTTTTCAGGAATAGGGAGCGGTGAAGCGCTTCACCTGCAACGGGCGGCGAACCGCCAGATTAAGCCAACGTTGTATCACCTCTCTGGCGCACTGACAGAGTCGCAGGTTTCATTGACATCGCAAACGCCGCCGTTTTCTCCGCTCTCAATTCAGGTGCCAAATGTGCAGTTGCTGCACTGGCAACCGTTGGCGCAGGGAGGAGAACTCGCGGTGAAGGCCCCGTGGGAGGCGATGGTGTCGTTATTTGGTTATCTGGCGACGCGGGGGATGGCGGTGAGCGGATTCTCGCTGGAAGCGGAAAACGACGAGCGGGTGCTGACGCTCACTCTGGAGCCTCTTCATGAAGGGTAGAGACGGGCTGCTGGTGGCTTTTTCATTGCTGATACTGACCGGCATGCGCGATCCATTCCGCCAGCCAGAAGATCGTTGTCATGGTGCAGAACTGGCCCAATGGCGGTATCAGGGGATGGTGAGCCGGGGTGAGCGAAATATTGGCTTGTTGCAGGACGGGCAGCACCGATGGCGGCGTGTCGAACAACATGAGGTTCTGGATAACGGCTGGACGATTGTGCAACTCACAGCCCTGACGCTAACCGTGCGTACTGGTAAAGAGTGTGAGCCGCATCAGTGGCAGTGGCAAAGACAAGGAGAGGTTAATGAAGCAATGGATTCTGGTGGTGTTGGTAGCCGTCCTGCAGCCGGTTCAGGCCGGAAAAACCCAGAACGTGACGCTGGTAGTGGATGACGTTCCCGTCACGCAGGTACTTCAGGCGCTGGCTGAACAGGAACGGAAAAATCTTGTGGTAGCGCCGGACGTCAGCGGCGTGGTGTCGCTTCATCTGACGAATGTTCCGTGGAAACTGGCGCTCCAGACGGTGGTGAAGAGTGCCGGACTGGTGTTACGTCAGGAAGGGGCGATTTTGCATGTACATTCCGAGAGCTGGCAGAGAGAAGAGGCGGCTCGGCAGGAGGCGGAAATTGCACGACGCCAGGCGAATTTACCGCTGGAGAGCCGGCACATTGCCCTGCATTACGCTGATGCCGCTGAGCTGGTGAAAGCGGGGGACAAACTGTTGAGCGCCAAAGGCAGTCTCACAGTAGATAAGCGTACTAACCGGCTGCTGGTCAGGGACAACCCTCCGACGCTGGCGCTGGTGGAGCAGTGGGTGGCGCAAATGGACCTCCCGATAGAACAGGTTGAGCTGGCGGCGCATATCGTGACTATTAATGAAAAAAGCCTGCGTGAGCTGGGGGTGAAATGGACTCTGGCTGAGGCAGAGAAGGCGGGGGCGGTGGGGCAAGTGACGACGATAGCCAGCGATCTCTCGGTTGCAAATGCCACCACCCGCATCGGGTTTAATATTGGTCGGATTAGTGGTCGACTGCTGGATCTGGAACTGTCCGCGCTGGAACAACAGCAGCAGCTCGACATTATTGCGAGTCCGCGTCTGCTGGCTTCCCATCTGCAGCCTGCCAGTATCAAGCAGGGGAGTGAGATCCCCTATCAGGTTTCGAGCGGCGAAAGTGGGGCGACGTCGGTTGAATTTAAAGAGGCCGTGCTTGGGATGGAGGTAACACCCACGGTCTTACCGAAAGGGCGGATTCGCCTGAAGTTGCGCATCAGCCAGAACATGCCGGGGCAGGTTCTGCAACAGGCAGATGGTGAGGTGCTGGCCATCGATAAGCAGGAAATTGAAACGCAGGTCGAGGTGAAAAGCGGAGAGACGCTGGCGCTGGGCGGCATTTTTTCAAACAAGAATAAAACCGGTAAAGACGGTATTCCGCTGTTAGGTGATATCCCCTGGTTTGGACAACTTTTTCGCCATGACGGGAAAGAAAATGAGCGTCGCGAGCTGGTGGTATTTATTACGCCCAGATTGGTCTCGACAGAATGATTTATGCATGAAACACCGTTGTTTTTGCACTTAACTCGTTTCAGGGGTTTGACGTACGCAGCTATTTAGCATACAAGGAGTACCGATTTGAGAGTCGGTACTTCTCATCGCCGTCCGGCAATGCCGACTCGGGTTGTCTACAATCTGGTTTGATGATTTATTCAGTTGCCAAACCTGCTTGAGTATTGAGATAATTTTCAGTCTGACTCTCGCAATATCTTATGAGGTTTCAGTTCATGTCCTGCTGCGCTCAGTGTCTGCGACGCGGGTTTATCATTAACGAATAGTCTTAGTAGTACCGAAAAAATGGCAGAGAAACGCAATATCTTTCTGGTTGGGCCTATGGGTGCCGGAAAAAGCACTATTGGGCGCCAGTTAGCTCAACAACTCAATATGGAATTTTACGATTCTGATCAAGAGATTGAGAAACGAACCGGAGCTGATGTGGGCTGGGTCTTCGACGTAGAAGGTGAAGACGGCTTCCGCGATCGTGAAGAGAAAGTCATCAACGAATTGACGGAAAAACAGGGTATTGTGCTGGCTACCGGCGGTGGCTCTGTAAAATCGCGTGAAACCCGTAATCGTCTTTCCGCGCGTGGCGTCGTGGTATATCTCGAAACGACCATCGAAAAACAACTTGCGCGTACGCAGCGCGATAAAAAACGTCCGCTGTTGCAGGTAGAAGCGCCGCCTCGTGAAGTTCTGGAGGCGTTGGCCGACGAACGCAATCCGCTGTATGAAGAGATTGCTGACGTAACCATTCGTACCGATGATCAGAGCGCCAAAGTCGTTGCAAACCAGATTATTCATATGCTGGAAAGCAACTGATTCTGGCTTAATACACACTCGGTAAGCGGGTATAAGTCATTAAGGTGGATGTCGCGTCATGGAGAGGATTACCGTCACTCTCGGGGAACGTAGTTACCCTATCACCATCGCGGCTGGTTTGTTTAACGAACCAGCTTCATTCTTACCGCTGAAATCGGGCGATCAGGTTATGTTGGTCACCAACGAAACCCTGGCCCCCCTTTATCTTGATAAGATTCGCAGCGTACTTGAACAAGCGGGTGTGAACGTTGATAGCGTCATCCTGCCTGACGGCGAGCAGTACAAGAGCCTGACGGTACTGGATACGGTGTTCACCGCTTTGTTGCAAAAACCGCATGGTCGCGATACGACCCTGGTCGCACTTGGCGGCGGTGTCATTGGCGATCTGACCGGTTTTGCCGCGGCCAGCTATCAGCGCGGTGTTCGCTTCATCCAGGTCCCGACGACGCTTCTGTCGCAGGTTGACTCCTCCGTTGGCGGTAAAACCGCTGTAAACCATCCCCTCGGCAAAAACATGATCGGTGCGTTTTACCAGCCGGCCTCCGTGGTGGTGGATCTTGACTGTCTGAAAACGCTGCCTGCTCGCGAACTGGCGTCCGGTCTGGCAGAAGTGATCAAGTACGGCATTATTCTTGATGGCGAATTCTTTAGCTGGCTGGAAGAGAATCTGGATGCGCTGTTGCGTCTGGACGGGACGGCAATGGCCTGGTGTATTCGTCGTTGTTGTGAGCTGAAAGCCGAAGTTGTTGCCGCAGACGAGCGCGAAACCGGCTTACGTGCTTTACTGAATCTTGGGCATACGTACGGTCATGCCATTGAAGCTGAAATGGGATATGGCAATTGGTTACATGGTGAAGCGGTCGCAGCGGGTATGGTAATGGCTGCGCGCACGTCGGAACGTCTGGGGCAGTTTGCGCCAGACGATACGCAGCGCATCATCACGTTACTCAAACGTGCCGGCTTGCCGGTTCATGGACCGCGCGAGATGTCAGCGCAGGCTTACCTGCCGCACATGTTGCGTGATAAAAAAGTGTTGGCGGGAGAAATGCGCTTAGTCCTTCCGCTGGCAATAGGGAAAAGTGAAGTACGCGGCGGAGTGTCGCACGAGGTAGTTCTTAACGCTATCGCTGATTGCCAGCAGGCGTAACAACAAGAAAGGTCGGACTGATACGGCTTACGTATCGGCCATTTAGATTCAGGTTAGTTGCAACGTCGTAAGCATTAGCCTTTGAGTGGGGTGTTAAATGGATGAATTCAAACCAGAAGACGAGCTGAAACCCGATCCCAGCGATCGTCGTACTGGTCGTTCTCGTCAATCTTCAGAACGCGGCGAACCGCAGATCAACTTTGATGATGTTGATCTGGATGCTGACGATCGCCGTCCTGCGCGCGGGCGTAAAGAACGCCTTGATGAGCAAGAGAGGGAAGAGGATTACGATTCCAATGATGAAGAGCTCGTGGATGAAGAACGCGTAGAGCGTCGTCCGCGCAAGCGTAAAAAAGCCGCCGGTAAACCTGCTTCCCGTCAGTACATGATGATGGGCGTGGGCGTGCTGGTTCTGCTGCTGCTGATCATCGGTATTGGCTCTGCGCTGAAAGCGCCTTCCACCCCGTCTTCAGACGCGCAAACGGCGTCTGGCGAGAAGAGTATCGATCTCTCCGGTAATGCTGCTGACCAGGCAAACGGTGCCCAACCGGCTCCGGGAAGTACCTCTGCTGAACAGACAGCGGGCAACACGCCGCAGGATGTTTCTCTGCCACCAATTTCCTCCACGCCGACGCAGGGACAAACGCCAGCGACCGCAGAAGGTCAGCAGCGTGTAGAAGTGCAGGGCGATCTGAATAATGCGTTGACGCAACCGCAGGGCCAGGAACAGGTGAGCAATGTGGTGGCGAACTCCACGCTGCCGACAGAACCGGCGACCGTTGCACCCGTGCGTAATGGTAATACGTCGAGCCAGACGGCTGCTGCACCTGGCAGCGAGCGCCCGACCACCACGCGTCCGGAACGTAAGCAGGTTGTGATTGAGCCGAAGAAACCGCAGACAACCGCGAAAGCGACGCCAGCGGAGTCAAAGCCGACGGCCCAGCCTAAACGCACTGAACCCGTAGCCACCGCAGCGCCGAAGACGACGACCAACGCCGCACCGGTACAGACGGCAGCGCCAGCACAAACGGCAGCACCTGCTCAGACAGCGCCAGCGGTAAGTAGCGCAGCGGCTGGCAAAAGCACCGGTAACGTCGGGTCGCTGAAGTCCGCACCGTCCAGCCATTACACCCTGCAGCTCAGCAGCTCTTCTAACTACGACAATCTGAACGGTTGGGCGAAGAAAGAGAATCTGAAAAACTATGTGGTGTATCAGACGACGCGTAACGGTCAACCGTGGTATGTTCTGGTGTCTGGCGTGTACGCCTCGAAAGAAGATGCGAAACGCGCGGTTTCCACGCTGCCAGCCGATGTGCAGGCAAAAAATCCGTGGGCCAAACCGCTGCATCAGGTACAGGCCGATCTGAAATAATGTTAAAGCGCAGGATGCTGTCGGAGCTTTCTCCACAGCCGGAGAAGGTGTAATTAGTTAGTCAGCATGAAAAAAAATCGCGCTTTTCTGAAGTGGGCAGGGGGAAAATATCCCCTGCTCGACGACATCAAACGGCATTTACCGCAGGGTGAATGCCTGGTTGAACCCTTTGTGGGTGCAGGGTCGGTGTTTCTTAACACCGACTTTTCTCGTTATATTCTTGCCGATATCAACAGCGATCTCATCAGTCTCTATAAGATCGTGAAGACCCGTACCGATGAATACGTGAAGGCTTCCCGTGAACTGTTTAGCCCAGAGACCAATCAGGCTGAGGTTTACTACCAGTTCCGTGAAGAGTTCAATGCCAGCCAGGAGCCTTTCCGTCGTGCGGTCCTGTTCCTGTATCTGAACCGATATGGTTACAACGGCCTGTGCCGGTATAATCTGCGCGGCGAGTTTAACGTGCCGTTTGGACGTTACAAAAAGCCTTACTTCCCGGAAGCTGAGTTGTATCACTTTGCGGAAAAAGCGCAGAATGCGGAATTCCACTGCCTCTCATATGATGAGTGCATGGAGCAAGCGGATGCGAACTCGGTTGTCTATTGCGATCCGCCCTACGCCCCGCTGTCAGCGACGGCGAATTTCACCGCATATCATACCAACAGCTTCAGCCCGAAAGAGCAGGCCCATCTGGCGAAGATGGCCGAAAAGCTGGTCAGTAAGCAGATCCCGGTGTTAATTTCGAATCATGACACGCCCGATACCCGCGAATGGTACAAAGCGGCGGAACATTTTCAGGTCAAAGTGCGGCGCAGTATAAGCAGCAACGGCGGCACACGTAAAAAGGTGGACGAACTGCTGGCTCTGTACAAACCAGGAGTCGCAACGCCTGTGAATAAATAATTCTCAAGGAGAAGCGGATGAAACAGTATTTGATTGCCCCCTCAATCCTGTCGGCTGATTTTGCTCGCCTGGGTGAGGACACCGCGAAAGCTCTGGCTGCCGGTGGTGACGTCGTGCATTTTGACGTCATGGACAACCACTATGTACCGAATCTGACCATGGGTCCGATGGTACTGAAATCCCTGCGTAAATACGGTATTACGGCCCCCATCGATGTGCATCTGATGGTGAAACCGGTGGACCGAATCATCCCGGATTTCGCTGCCGCAGGCGCCAGCATCATTACCTTTCACCCGGAAGCCTCCGAACATGTTGACCGCTCGCTACAACTGATCAAAGAGCATGGCTGTAAAGCTGGACTGGTCTTCAACCCGGCGACACCGCTGAGCTATCTGGACTATGTGATGGACAAGCTGGATGTGATCCTGCTGATGTCCGTTAACCCGGGCTTTGGCGGCCAGTCCTTCATTCCGCAAACGCTGGACAAACTGCGGGAAGTCCGTCGTCGCATTGACGAGTCGGGCCATGACATTCGCCTCGAAGTGGATGGTGGTGTGAAGGCGAGCAATATTGCTGAAATCGCCGCCGCAGGGGCTGACATGTTTGTCGCCGGTTCCGCCGTTTTCGATCAGCCAGACTACAAGAAAGTCATTGATGAGATGCGCAGCGAACTGGCAAAGGTAAGTCATGGATAAATTGCAGGATATTCGAGGCGTCGCCTTTGACCTCGACGGTACGCTGGTGGACAGCGCGCCGGGATTGAGTACCGCAGTGGACATGGCGCTGTACGCGCTGGAACTGCCGGTTGCCGGTGAAGAGCGCGTTATTACCTGGATTGGCAACGGTGCTGATGTATTGATGGAGCGTGCGTTAACCTGGTCTCGTCAGGAACGCGCCACATTGCGTAAGACGATGGGCAAATCACCGGTCGATGAGGATATTCCCGCCGAGGAGCAGGTGCGTATTCTGCGTAAGCTGTTTAACCGTTACTATGGGGATGTCGCTGAAGAGGGGACGTTCCTGTTCCCTGATGTCGCCGATACGCTGGGCGCGCTGCACGCCAAAGGGCTGCCGCTCGGCCTGGTGACCAACAAGCCGACGCCGTTTGTTGCGCCATTGCTCGACGCGCTGGATATCAGTAAATACTTCAGCGTGGTCATTGGCGGTGACGATGTCCAGAACAAAAAACCCCATCCGGATCCGCTGCTGCTGGTGGCAAGTAAGCTCGGCATTGCGCCAGAGCAATTGCTCTTCGTTGGGGATTCGCGTAATGATATTCAGGCGGCAAAAGCCGCTGGCTGCCCGTCCGTTGGCCTCACCTATGGCTACAACTACGGTGAACCGATCGCGCTGAGCCAGCCAGACGTCATCTACGACCGCATTAGTGAACTACTGCCCGCTCTCGGGCTTCCGCATAGCGAAAATCAGGAATCGAAAAATGACTAAGCCCATCGTTTTTAGTGGCGCACAGCCCTCAGGTGAATTGACCATTGGCAACTATATGGGTGCACTGCGTCAGTGGGTGAACATGCAGGATGACTACCATTGCATCTATTGCATCGTTGACCAGCATGCCATCACCGTTCGTCAGGATGCCCAGCAACTGCGTAAAGCGACGCTGGATACGCTGGCGCTCTACCTTGCGTGCGGTATCGATCCTGAAAAAAGCACCATTTTCGTTCAGTCCCACGTGCCTGAACATGCGCAACTGAGTTGGGCGCTGAACTGCTACACCTACTTTGGTGAACTGAGCCGTATGACTCAGTTCAAAGATAAGTCAGCGCGTTACGCTGAGAACATTAACGCCGGCCTGTTTGATTATCCGGTACTGATGGCGGCAGATATTCTGCTGTATCAGACCAACCTGGTGCCGGTGGGTGAAGACCAGAAACAACATCTGGAACTCAGCCGCGATATCGCCCAGCGTTTCAACGCGCTGTATGGTGAGATCTTTAAAGTTCCTGAACCGTTTATTCCTAAATCAGGTGCCCGCGTGATGTCTCTGCTGGAGCCGACGAAAAAGATGTCCAAGTCGGACGACAATCGCAATAACGTGATTGGTCTGCTGGAAGATCCGAAATCGGTGGTGAAAAAACTTAAACGAGCCATGACTGACTCGGAAGAGCCGCCGGTTGTGCGTTATGACGTTAAAGAGAAACCCGGTGTGTCCAACCTGCTGGATATTCTCTCTGCTGTGACCGGCAAGAGCATTCCTGAGCTGGAACAGAGCTTCGAAGGCAAAATGTACGGTCATCTGAAAGGCGAAGTTGCCGACGCGGTTTCCGGCATGCTGACCGAGCTGCAGGAGCGTTATCACCGTTTCCGTAACGACGAAGCCTTCCTGCAGCAGGTGATGAAAGACGGTGCGGAAAAAGCCAGTGCGCGTGCATCGGCTACGCTGAAAGCAGTCTACGAAGCGATTGGTTTTGTTGCTAAGCCGTAAGTTAGGGTAGAAACAAAAAAGAGGGCCACGGTCCTCTTTTTTATTGCGTATTAATGGCGCTGATTATCAATCGTCAGTGTCACGCGATTGGCACGGCAAAAAAGCTCAGAGGCATGAACAGGTTTGTCATTTTGATCAAAGGCTATCTTACTGATACGAAAAAGCGGTTCGCCCAGTTCACACCTGAGCCATTTCGCCTGAGCTCGTGTGGCGGCAAAGATATCGATCGTTTTTTTATCATTCACCACTCGCGTATCGAAACGCTCCTGAAATAACTGATAAGTAGAGGCCCCTTCCGTATAAAGCGTATCAAAATCAGGATAACGTGAGAGCGGGATCCAGGAGCTATCAATAAAGAGTGGTTCTTTATCGAGATACATAACGCGGCTCAGATGGAAGACATCGCTATTACCTGGAATATTGAGCTTCTCACAAAATGGCGACGCGTTAATCCGCTCTTGTTCGATAACTTTCTCTTTGGTCGGTTTGCCTTGTGAAACGCCAAAATCTGTAAACCCACTGACGGTGAGCAGCGCGTTTTCGACTTTCTGACTCTGCACAAACGTGCCTTTCCCCTGCCAGCGGATCAATACGCCGTCGGCGACCAGATCGCTGATGGCTTTTCGGATAGTGATGCGGCTGACGTTGTATTGCGTACAGAGCTCGCTTTCCGTAGGTATCTGTTGGCCCGGCTGATAGATTCCCTGCGCAATATTGTCCAGCAGTTGCTGGCGTACTGTTGCGTAGAGGAGCTGATGTGAGTAGCGATCCGTAGCTGGCATAATCGACCCTGAAAAAGAGAGTAATAGGCGGATTATAGAGTCGTTTCTTTGTAAGTAACAGGGTGTTGGCGTGAAGAGACTCACGCCAACGCCGTGGCTACCAGGCTCCGTGATACTGGATTGTTTGAGCCGCGCAGGCTGTACCTTGCTTCATCGCTTCAGGTAATGACTTGCCTGATGCCTGGGCGCAGAGAAAACCGGCGATAAAAGAGTCGCCAGCGCCCATCGTATCGACAACCGTGACCGGGTCCGGCATTTGGCGCCAGAACTGCCTGCCATCCCAGGCGATACTGCCGTTTTCCCCGAGCGTAACGATCACCGCACCAGCGCCTTGCCCCACAATTGTTTTCATACGCAGGCAAAGTGCGTCATCCTCAACCAGAGCGGAGGCAAAAACAAAGTCGAGATGCGGTGGGAGCGTTTGCCATAGGGGGCTATCCCACTTGTCGGAAAAGTCGAATGCCGTTATCTTCCCGTCGGCATACAGGCGAGGAAATGCGTCTTCAGCATGCCCCCAGATAGCCGAGTGGATGATGTCGTAATCGCCAAGCCAGCGATAATCCTCTTCGCTGAGCGCAAAGTTGGCCATTACCCCTTCGGTGTAGTCACCAAACACCCGATCGCTCCCGTTCAGTGTGACCTGCGTTTGCGCGGTCAGGCCTGGCTTTGTGTGTACATGGCTAATATCGATTCCCTTGCGGGCCAGATCGTGCCTGAGCGTATGACCGTAGTCGTCTTCGCCAACCCAGGTGACGCAGCCGGGTTGCATGCCGTAGCGCGTGGCGTAAACGGCGACATTGACTGCGTTGCCGCCAGAGAAAGCCTTATTCAACTGCGGGTAAATATCTACACAGTTATCCCCAATGGTCGCCAGTTTTTTCATTATACGTCCTCCGGTAACAATGCTCGAAAGCGCTCCAGCGCCTGGCGTGCATAAAGCCGTGGCTCGTTCATGTACATGGTCACCAGCTCAATGGTGCAATAACCGTCATAGCCCCTGTCGATGATATCTCGCATCAGCTCACGCAACGGCATCTTGCCATCGCCGGGAATGTAGTGGGTATCACTCGCTCCGTCACTGTCGACAATGTGCAGATGACGCAATTTCTCGCCCAGTTTGTCGAAATAGCTCATCACCGGTTCGGCCTGAACGTAAGGCGCACAGATGTCGATCATACTGAACAGCCGCGGTGAGGGAACCAGTGCCAGCGTTCGCAGAACATCATTGGCATTACAGACCACGTTCGATTCATATGGGGTAAGAGGCTCCAGAATTAAATCCATCCCGATGTTTTCGGCGTACTCACAAAGCTCACTCAGATTTTCAGCAAGACGCGCCCAGATGTCGTTCGGCGTAGCGAGGTAG
Organism: Citrobacter farmeri; assembly: GCF_019048065.1. Lineage (NCBI taxonomy): Bacteria > Pseudomonadati > Pseudomonadota > Gammaproteobacteria > Enterobacterales > Enterobacteriaceae > Citrobacter > Citrobacter farmeri. The sequence goes on along the minus strand of NZ_CP077291.1, from coordinate 4,417,998 downwards.
CCTGCATGCGCCGCAGAGATAAGCGTATAGCCCGCGTTCATCTCCTTTGCCATGTCCATTGCCAGTTTAATCATGTCCAGGCTTTCCCGGCGCATGCGCTCGTCGCCAATCATCATGTTATATGGGTAACCGTTGGTTTCTGGCGTATAGCCGATGATGGGCAGTTGATATGTTTCGGCGAGCGCTTTGATTTGGCGAATACCGCCAGCTTTTAGATCGGGTGCAAAGGCATGAGGACGACCTCCCCACAGTTCAATGCCATCGTAACCAAGTTCGCGTGCATCCCGAAATGCGTGCTCAACGGGCAGCCGCTGGTGGCCGCAGGTAAACATACCTGTTTTCATCATATTGCTCCTTGGGAAACCCGGCTTTTGGCCGGGCCAGGTTAAGGGATTAATATTCCACAATGCCGCCGTAGTAGCGGCGTTCATCCGGGTTGTGATCTTTGTAAATAGAGAGGTAGTAGCAGAGCCATTCCATCGGTACGAACATCAGGAACGGTGCGAGCCAGGGATGTAAGCCTTGAGCGATATCGGCGTAATCAATCACGATGACGTTATCAGTACGCTGCTTCACAAAGCTGATTGCCCGCTCGGTAGTGTGACGGCTTTCGTCGTTACCCAGCAGAAACAGGAAGGGGATACCGGGTTCGACAATCTCCAGCGGGCCGTGACGAAATTCGCCGCTTTCGATAACTGAACCATGCGTCCAGGTAAACTCCATCAGCGTGACGATACCTTCTTTGTAACCTAACGGGCGCAAAGGACCCGCAGAAACAGTGTAAATCATCGGCCACTGGCTGGCCTGCTCACCCAACTGGCGCCCTTTTTCTTCCCAGTTACGCACCAGATAGCCCAGTGCCTCAGGTAATTTGCGTAGATCGTTTTTAATTTTGCCGATCTCAGGTGCGGGGGAAAGAAGGGTAATCATTTCCAGCACTACGCTGTAGCACAGCAGGAGATGAATTTCCCAGATGCAGTCGGCCTGATAATCAACGACAAACTCGGCTGCCGCCGTGATTGGGCTGTCCGGACGTTTCGTGAATGCCGCAGTGAGCGCACCGCAGGCGCGACCCAGTTCGAGCGCTTTAATGACTTCATCTGTTTTACCGTAGTCGGAAACGCCGATGACGGCGCAACGATTGTCGAGACGGTAAGGTGTGTTGTCACAGAATTCCCAGCCGGAGATGGCGTACACCTGAAGATCGGAAAAACGATCCGCAAGGAGTTTTGCGGTTTGCGCGGCATTCAGCGGCGAGCCGCAGGCCACAAAGTAAATGCGATCAATATTGCGACGAACCATTTCGCCCACAATGGCATGAACACGTGGGACATCCTGAGACAGGATTTTTTCCACCTCTTGTACCATATTTTCGGTAACCAGGAAGTCCACGGTGCTTTTATCAATATCCAACATTTCAATAATCTCCAGATAATATTACGGCAAGGTAGCGAGCTGGCGGTTGCGCTTTTCCCAGAAGGCATAAGCGGGGAGGCCAGTAGCAATAACAATAACGGCGCAGATAAGCCCTGGAATCGGGGCCCAAACAAAGGTAGATGCGACCAGGATCAGGCTTGACGCGATGGCAAGAAAGGTCATCAGACCGAATGCCGGAGTACGCCACAGGGGCTTGTAGTCTTCCCGTTTACGGCACCAGATGATCGAGCCAAAGGTGAGCGTATTTTTGAAGCACATTACCAGGGTGAAGTAGCCCAGAAGGCTGGTCAGATCGGAGACAAAGATGAAGAAGATACCCAGCGCGGCTTGCAGCACGATAGAGACATCCGGGGTGTTATATTTCGGATGAACATGAGCAAAGCATTTGAAAAACAGCTTATCTTTTGCCATCGCATACTCAAGGCGGGGTTGATACATCACACAGCTTGAGAGCGAGCCGAGGATCACGATCATCGCGGTGATCGCCACGAAAATACCGGCGGTACTGCCCAGCGCAGGGATCCATGTCAGCGCATCAGAGATCGGCGTTCCTGAGGCCGCGAGTTTTTCGAACGGCATCAGGCCTGAAATCACCAGTGCCAACAGGGTGTAGAGCACCAGAACAAGCAAGCAGGAACCAATCAGTGCGCGTGGCATCGTTTTGCCAGGGTTTTTAATCTCGCCTGTCATATAGCAGATCGAGGCCATGCCGGTGTATGACCAACTGGTCGCTGAAATACCGGCAAGAAGCGCCATAAACCCGCCTGTTGCGCTGACGACAGCGGTGTCTGGAGCTGAAAAATTATCGGTCTTAAACCAGAAGATCCCAAGGCCAATAACGATAGTGAACGGAATGATCTTGGCGATAGTAATCAACGTCTGGAATGCGGCGCCTCCTTCCACAGAGCGCAGGTGCAGCAGCATGAACATGACGATCAGCGCCGACGCGATAAACTTGCCGATCAGTGGATCAATCGGTATCAGGAACCCGAGATTACTGACGACTGCAAGCGCCATGATCGAGAGTGAAGGGGCATCATTGGCCCAGAAGCTTGCCCAGCCGGAAAGGAATGCCAGAGGGCGGCTTCCCGCATTTTTAAGATAAACATAATCTGCGCCGTTTTCCGGGTAAGCTGTCGATAGTTCCGCATAGACGCACATTTGTGGAATGACAATCAAACCACCGATAACAAAGGCGAGCACGGTCAACCATGGCGTGCCTGCCGCTTTCGCTACTTCACCTACTGAAACGAAAATACCGGAGCCGACGGTTGTCCCAACGGCGATAGCGAGCACGGCCCAGAAGCCTAGCTTGCGTTGAAGTTCCTGGCTTTCCATATCAATACCTTTTTTAGAATGTTGTAGGGTCAAAAAGGGTCGCCTGCGAGCATCTACAGCATATGAAGTTATTGCTACATGATGACTCATAACCAATATAACAACGTATGATGAATTGTATTGTGGATAAAGATCACAAAATAGCCATCGTACGTGGCATGGATGAGATGGTTTAGATTAACTAATTGTATTTATGGGTAAAAAATACCGACAGAGCGATCCTTTGATGATCAATCTGAAACCGCCACCGACTGAGGTGGTGATCGTTCATGTGGGGTTTTGACCGTAGAATGCCCATGCTAAATACTGCCCTGGCTTGTTACCAGCAAATCAAGGAGTAAGTAAAAGGGGATTTTGAAGAACAGGCAGGAGCAAACGAAGAAATAATCCGACGATATTTACGGTATAAGGACAACGTAGCCAAAGAAAAAAGACAAATTCAACCCGGGCTGGAAGGGTTGGGTTTAATCCCCCTTTTCAGGGGGTAATATCAAAGCCACCTGCTATGCAGGTGGATTCTTTATCTCTACGCAATCGAGATTGAATACAATTACTGTGCTGCCGGGCCGCAACCGCCGATTATTTTTGAAATAGAAATGGCAGGGTGCAACAGATAATCATAAGAGCAGTTCTTATCACGGTTTTCAATATGACCTGTACAGGCTGTCAGCGTTGCCAGGGCAGCACCTACCAGTGCCATTTTAATGAATTTACTCATTTACATTCCCTATGTGTTAAATATATAAAAGTTACTGATTGAAGAAGTGAATATAATTCTTCTGTTCATCTAAAACGATATAGCAATATTATTTTGGCGTCAGTAACTACGTTAATAGGAAAAGATACAATAAGCTTAATTTATTGTAATTACATGGATAATTAATAGTCCATATTTGGATCGTTTCCCGAAGGGAAATAAAAAAGGCCGGAAATATCCGGCCTTAATACTCAGATAGTTTGCTTTAATGGTTTGAATACCAGTTCAGCTTGTCGCGCAGTCCGACGACCCGCCCAACAATGATCAATGCCGGACTTGCCACCTGCGTTGCCAGTTCACCCAATTGCGACAGTTCGCCGTTCACGACCCGCTGTTTCACTGAAGTGCCGTTCTCAACCAGGGCAACCGGCATATCTGCCTGCATACCAAATTCGATCAGTTTTTGCTGGATGGTGGCAGCCTGATTCAGCCCCATGTAGAACACCAGTGTCTGTTTCTCTGCCGCCAGGTTTTCCCAGTCCAGTTCGCCGCCTGTTTTCAGGTGCCCGGTAACCAGACGTACACTCTGAGCGTAGTCACGGTGGGTCAGCGGAATACCGGAGTAGGCGGAACAACCTGAAGCCGCCGTAATCCCTGGTACCACGGAGAATGGAATGCCAGCGTGACACAGCGTTTCCAGCTCTTCACCACCACGACCAAAGATAAAGGGATCACCGCCTTTAAGACGAACAACGCGTTTGCCCTGTTGCGCTTCCCGCAGCAGAATTTGGTTAATTTCTTCCTGCGGAACACAGTGGTAACCCGCACGTTTACCCACAAACACACGGTCGGCGTCGCGACGCACAAGGTTCATGATATCGTCAGAAACCAGACGGTCATAAACCACCACATCGGCCTGCTGTATCTGTTGCAGTCCTTTCAGCGTCAGAAGACCAGCATCACCAGGACCTGCGCCCACCAGCACCACTTCACCGCGATGATCCAGCGGCTCGCTGAGTATCTGCTCAGTGGTTTCTTCTACCGCTTTGTGGTCGGCATTAGCCAGCGACTGCGCCAGTCTGTCGTTAACAAACAGCTTTTCCCAGAAGCGGCGACGTTCACCCATCGTGGCAAACTGTTGTTTCACCCGGGAACGAAGTTGCCCGGCGTACTGCGCGACCTGGCCCAAATGTTGAGGTAATACGGATTCCAGCTTTTCACGCAGCAGACGGGCCAACACCGGTGAGGTGCCGCCGGAGGAGACCGCTACCATCAGCGGCGAACGGTCAATAATCGATGGCATGATGAAACTGGCAGCCTTTGGGGCATCCACGACGTTACAGAAGATACGACGAGATTCAGCGGCATCGCTGACGCGCTGATTCACAGCGTCGTCATCGGTCGCGGCAATCGCCAGCCAGCACGGGTCGAGAAGGGCTTCATCAAACGGCCCTTCCACCAGCGTTAACATGTTTTCATTTGCCCATACGGTGAACTGCGGAATAAACGCCAGCGCATTAACCGTTAAACGGGCGCCTGCTTCCAGCAGTAACCGCGCTTTGCGTTCTGCGACATCACCACCGCCGACAATAAGACAGTCGCGGTCACGTAGTTGACAAAATATAGGCAAATGATCCACGACATTACCCCTTAATTATTGGCAGCAGCCTCAGTTTGGTTGATTTTTGCCGGAGCAGGTCGCTCCGATTTTGGCGTAGCATACCAATAACCTAATCCCATGAACACGACACCGGACAAAGTATTGCCGAGTGTTACCCACAACAGGTTATGACCAATCCCTGCCAGGGTATAGGCTTCACTGTGGTGACCAAACCAGGAGAGGGCAAACAGCGTCATGTTGGCCACCGAGTGTTCATAGCCGGACGCGATAAACGCCAGCAGACACCACCAGATAGCGATAAATTTCGCGGCACCCTCGGTGCGAATTGCCATCCAGATTGCCAGACAAACCAGCCAGTTACACAGTGCACCTTTGAAGAACAGGGCCATTGCAGGTGCCGTGGTTTTTGCCAGCGCAACGGAGTGCACAATGCTGGTATCGACCGGCAGCAGGCTGCCGCCACCCCAACTGTACAACAGGGCGACGAACACGGAACCGACCAGGTTACCCAACCAGGTTTGCGGTAAAATTGCCCACATCTGCCCCTGACTGATGGTGCCCGCTTTGACGCCAAGCGTCAGGAACATCGTGTGACCGGTGAACAGTTCGGAACCGGCAATAATCACCAGCGTTAAGGCGATCCCAAAAGTTGCGCCCATCACCAGCGGACGTACGGACGGGTCGAGTAAGTTACCGAGGGTGAAAATCAGAATGATGCCGAGGCCAACGTAAGCGCCTGCCATTGCAGAACTGACCCAGAAGCCGAGCGGGTTATTTGCCGACAGGCGGGCGATACGCGCAGCGTTCGCTGCACATTTGTTAATCGTATCTGTGAACATAATTGATTATCCCCAAAAATAATAAATGTTAAAAAAGGGAGGCGTAGTGCCTCCCTAAAATTCATCAACTGCGCAGTTGCACAATGCCGTCTTTCACCCGCGCCTCGTAATGTGCCACGGAATGACTTTCATCCTCCATGCACAGGCCGTCGCTCAGACGGAAGCGTTGTTTTTTCAACGGGCTGGCGACCCACAGTTCACCCTGATGTTCCGCAATCAGCCCGCGGGACAGCACGCTGGACTCAAAGAACGGGTCGATGTTGCTGATCGCAAACACCTGGTCGCTGTGATACGGACGGAAGATGGCGACCTGTTCCTCGCCTAACAACGCGCAGACGCCGGTTGCTGGCAGGATGTCATCAATGTGGCAGATGTTTTTCCACTGGCTCATGCGTTTTCCTCCACCAGAGTGACCGGGATGCGTTCGTACGGCGTGGCCGGACGATGCTGTTCACGTTCAGGCACCACCTGAACGTTTGGATCGCGTTTGTCGCTGTTGATGAAGTGTCTGAAACGCGTCTGGGCTGACGGCGTGTTAACGGTTTCCGTCCACTCGCAGACCACGGCTTCGCGCAGACGGGCCATCTCTTCTTCCAGATGGGCATTCAGACCCAGCTTGTCGTCGATGATGACGGATCTCAGATACTCGATACCGCCTTCCAGATTGTCTAACCAGGGTGCGGTACGGGTCAGTTTGTCCGCCGTACGGATGTAGAACATCATGAAGCGGTCGAGGTATTTGAGCAGGGTTTCACGGTCGATATCCGCTGCCAGCAGATCCGCATGACGAGGTTTCATCCCGCCGTTACCACAGACGTACAGGTTCCAGCCTTTCTCGGTCGCGATGATACCGACGTCTTTGCCCTGGGCTTCCGCACATTCACGGGTACAGCCGGAAACGCCGAACTTCATCTTGTGCGGGGTGCGAATGCCTTTGTAACGGTTTTCCAGCTCAACGCCAAAGCCTACGCTGTCGCCCACGCCGTAACGGCACCAGGTGCTACCCACGCAGGTTTTTGCCATTCGCAGCGCTTTGGCATAGGCATGACCGGTTTCGAAGCCGGCTTCAATCAGTTGACGCCAGATTTCCGGTAGGTCATCTTTCTGCGCGCCGAACAGGCCGATACGCTGAGACCCAGTGATTTTGGTGTACAGGTTAAATTCGCGGGCGATACGGCCCACGGCGACCAGGCCTTCCGGGGTGATTTCACCACCGGCAGAACGAGGGATCACGGAGTAGGTCCCGTCTTTCTGAATATTCGCCAGGAAGTTGTCGTTGGTATCCTGCAACGGCGTGTGCTGCGGTTTCAGGATGTACTCATTCCAGCAGGAGGCCAGCAGAGAACCTACGGTCGGTTTACACACTTCGCAGCCGTAACCTTTACCGTGTTTCGCCAGCAATTCTTCGAAGGTTTTGATGCCTTCCACGCGAATCAGGTGGAACAGTTCCTGACGCGAGTACGCAAAGTGCTCACACAGGTTGTTATTCACTTCGATACCCTGTTTCGCCAGCTCGGCGTTCAGTACCTGGGTGACCAGCGGGATACAACCACCGCAGCCAGTACCGGCTTTGGTTTCGGCTTTCAGCGCGGCAACGGTGTGGCAACCTTTGTTGATGGCGGCGACCAGCATGCCTTTAGTGACGTCGAAGCAGGAGCAAATTTGTGCGCTGTCCGGCAGTTTATCCACGCCGATAGACGGTTTACCGCTGCCTGCATGGGCGGGCAGGATCAGCGAGTCCGGGTTTTCTGGCAGTTCGATGGCATTAAGCACCAGTTGCAGCAGGTTGCCATAATCGCTGGTATCACCCACCAGCACGGCGCCGAGCAGCGTTTTGTTATCAGCGCTTACGATAAGGCGTTTGTAGACCTCTTTGCTTTCGTCGAGGTAAACGTAGCTACGGGCACCGGGCGTGCGACCATGCGCGTCGCCGATACCACCGACATCAACGCCCAGCAGTTTCAGCTTGGCGCTCAGATCTGCGCCTTCGAAGGCATTTTCGTTTTCGAGGATATGGTCAACGGCGACCTGCGCCATTTTGTAGCCTGGTGCGACCAGACCGTACACCCGGTTATTCCAGCTCGCACATTCACCGATGGCGTAGATATCCGGGTCAGACGTCTGGCAGGCATCGTTGATCACGATCCCGCCGCGTGGTGCGACCTCAAGACCACACTGCGTCGCCAGCTTGTCGCGTGGGCGAATACCGGTGGAGAAGACGATGAAATCCACTTCCAGCTCACTACCGTCGGCAAAACGCATGGTTTTACGCGCTTCTGTACCTTGCTGAACAATTTCCTGGGTGTTTTTGCTGGTGTGCACACGCACGCCCATGCTTTCAATCTTGCGACGCAACTGCTCGCCGCCCATATGGTCAAGCTGTTCAGCCATCAGCATTGGGGCGAATTCAATCACGTGGGTTTCTACGCCGAGGTTTTTCAGCGCGCCTGCCGCTTCCAGACCTAACAGACCGCCGCCGACGACCGCACCACGACGGCTTCGACGAGCGCAGGATTCAATCGCGTTGAGGTCTTCAATGGTGCGATAAACGAAGCAGTCCTGGGTTTCGGAACCTTTAATCGGTGGGATCCACGGATAAGAACCGGTCGCCATAATCAGCTTGTCGTAGTAAACCGTACGGCCCGCACTGGAGTGAATCACTTTTTCCTGGCGGTTAATGGTAATCGCACGTTCGCCGACCAGCACTTTAACGCCGTGCTTCTCGTAAAATCCTTCCCGGACCAGAGACAGTTCTTCGGCGGTGTGATGTGAGAAGTAGGATGACAGGTGCACACGGTCGTATGCCTTGCGGGGTTCTTCGCAGAAAACAGTAATATCGAACAGGCTGGCGTCGGATTTATCAAGAAGGTCCTCAATAAAGCGATGGCCGACCATACCATTACCGATGATAGCGAGTCTGACTTTGCTCATTTTTGCCTCGATTTCTTTTCTATTACTGCCTACCTTAACGATTCAGCAACCCCGCTTATTGATGCAAATCAAATTCACCTTTATATACTCCTTAATGGGTATATTGCTGATTTGACAGTATTTTCTTAAGTTGAGGAAATATCAGACTTTTCGATATTGTACGAATAACATACAAATTAAAGGGTTTTTAGACGGGCAGGTCTACCTCGTCTGGAGGAGGGGAAAAGCCGGTTGCCGGACAGGGCGCTAAAGCGTCTTATCCGGCCTGCAATAGCGTCTGATAAACAGGCCGGGTATCTGAAGCGTACCCGGCTTTCAGATTATTGTGTTGCTGAACCGTGTTGGCGATGGCGGGTCACAAAGCCAAGGATGAAACACATGACGAAGACGATGGCGTACAGGCCATTCGCGGTGAGCAGCGCGGCCTGAGGGCCGCTGTGCGCCACAATAGGACCGGTAACGACAAACGTCAGCATGGTGCCGATGGTCCCGCAGGTCAGTACGAAGTTAACCAGTTTTGGCGAGGCCACTCGGGTTTGCTGTGAGCCCAGGGTAATGATGGTGGTATAGATGGCGCTGGAGAAGAAACCCAGTGCCAGAATAAACCACGGCATATGTTCAGGCGTACCGGTGATGAACAGGTACATCAGCACAGTAGCCAGTGCGGCCAGCACGGTCAGAATGCGCTGCAAATCGAAGAAGCGCAGAATGAAGCTGAAGGCCCACATCCCGAACATGTACGACATCCAGAAGTTGCTGACCAGCGTACCGGCGTCGTTCAGGCTCATCCCCAGTCCTTTCGCGTACTCAGGTACCCAGGAGATGAAGCCCAACTGACCGAGGATGTAACACAGCGCGGCGACAGACAGGAACAGGACGCCAATGCCCCATTTCTCTTTCACGGCCGGCGTGTCACTCTGCGGCGCGTGTTTGCCCAGAGGCGGGAATTCACAGCCGAAGGTCAGAAGAAAAATAACCACATAGACCAGTCCGATGCAGGCGTACACCCAGTACCATTCGATGCTGCGTGCCAGCAGGAACGCGGCGACCATCGGGAAGATCATCCCAGCCATACTGAAAAAGGAGTCGGTAAACAGCAGACGAGAACCGCGCTGACGGCCTTCATACATCTGTGTAACCAGGAACGTCCCAATCGACATCGTGATCCCGCTGACCAGCCCCAGCACAAACATCGCAGCGGAGAACAGGGCCAGGCTATGGCTGAACATCAATCCCGCCACGGCCAGCACCATCAGGATAAAGCCGAAACGCAGTTGCGTTTTCAACGGGATAATTTCCATCAGCCAGGCATTAAGGAAAATGGAGATCAAAATACCAGCGTTCAGGAAGGTGAAGGTGTTACTCATACTGGAAACCGGCAGATGGAAATAGTCTGCAATGTTTCCCATCACCATCCCGGTGACAATAACCAACGCACCGGTAAGGGCGTAGGAAAGAAAGCTAATCCATGTGAGCTTGATACGATTGCTGTTAGTCATGACTGGCCTGTAAATGGAAGTAAAGCGCATTGACGGCGCCGGGAACGGGCGGATTTTAGGCGTTTTAGTGATGTATTTAAACTTTTATTGGTAATTTCTGGTTCTGTTACATTTTTAAAAGTGATGTGAATCACAATAATTAACGCGCTGATGAAGTTACATATGTTTCAGGTACGTAAAATTAGGTAAAGGGATGGCCTTGTTCCTGAAGGCTCTTTAGAATCAACCCACTGGCTTTTGTTACCGCTCTCCTAAAGGAAATCTCATGCTCAAATCGACCCTGGCGGCTGTTGCAGCTGTTTTCGCCCTTTCTGCTCTCTCTCCCGCAGCGTTGGCAGCAAAAGGGGATCCGCATGTTTTGCTGACAACCTCTGCAGGTAATATTGAACTGGAACTGAATAGCCAGAAAGCGCCTGTTTCAGTGCAAAACTTTGTCGATTATGTGAACAACGGTTTCTATAACAACACCACGTTTCACCGCGTGATTCCGGGGTTCATGGTCCAGGGCGGCGGCTTCACTGAGCAGATGCAGCAGAAGAAACCCAACCCACCGATCAAAAATGAAGCTGACAACGGTCTGCGTAACACGCGCGGCACCATTGCGATGGCGCGTACTGCCGATAAAGACAGCGCGACCAGCCAGTTCTTTATCAACGTGGCGGATAATGCTTTCCTCGATCACGGCCAGCGTGATTTTGGCTATGCCGTATTTGGTAAAGTTGTGAAAGGGATGGACGTGGCCGACAAGATCTCCCAGGTTCCGACCCATGATGTCGGTCCTTACCAGAATGTGCCGTCAAAACCGGTTGTTATCCTTTCCGCAAAAGTCCTGCCGTAATCCATTCCCGCGCGGGTATTGCAGACCCGCGTCGTTTTATCCTCCCTGCGTAACCGTGTTTTGCTGCTTATACTTGTGGCAAACACGGATCAATCAGGGAGGCGTAAAGTGAAAAAACTCACCGACAGGCAAAAATCCAGGCTCTGGGAACAGCAGCGAAACGTGAATTTTCAGGCCAGCCGCCGCCTTGAGGGCGTCGAACATCCGCTAGTTACGCTTAACGCCGCGGAGGCGCTGACGCGTCTGGAAGAACTCCGGAGGCACTATGAGCGCTAAAATCGGCGACGACCGCGATCCCTACCTCTATCCCGGACTGAATGTGATGCGTAACCGTCTGGGGATCCGCCAGCTCGAGCGTCTGGAGCAAGCCGCTTACGAACTTACCGCGCTGCGTGCGGCGACCATCGAACTGGGACCGTCGAAGCGTGGATTGCCTCACCTGTGCGCCATTCATCGTCAGCTTTACCAGGACGTTTTTGACTGGGCAGGTCACCTGCGTGAAGTGGATATCTATCAGGGGGATACCCGTTTCTGCCATTTCGCTTATATCGAAAAAGAGGGCAATGCCCTAATGCAGGATCTGGAAGAAGAGGGCTACCTGATGGGCCTGCCGAAAGAGAAGTTCGTCAATCGCCTTGCCCATTATTACTGTGAGATCAACGTACTGCATCCGTTTCGTCTTGGTAGCGGTATGGCGCAACGGATTTTCTTCGAACAGCTGGCTATTCATGCCGGTTACCTTCTTCGCTGGGGGGATGTCCCGGTGGCGGAGTGGAATCGAGCGAATCAGGAGGGGGCGATGGGTGACCTGAGTGCTTTACAGACGATATTGCGGAAAGGGGTAAGCGAAGCCGAGGAAACTGAGTAGAATAGCGCGGTTTTCCTGGACCGGAGCCGCTATGATCCTGCTTATCGATAACTACGATTCTTTCACCTGGAACCTCTACCAGTATTTTTGTGAACTGGGCGCTGATGTGCAGGTTAAACGCAATGACGCGTTGACGCTGTCGCAGATCGAGAGGTTGAAGCCGCAAAGAATCGTTATCTCGCCCGGCCCCTGCACCCCGGATGACGCCGGAATTTCGCTGGAAGTGATTCGCTGCTATGCAGGGCGTTTGCCGATATTAGGTGTTTGTCTGGGGCATCAGGCGATGGCGCAGGCATTTGGCGCGAGCATCGTGCGCGCTGCAAAAGTGATGCACGGAAAAACATCGCTCATCCGCCACACGGGACAGGGCGTGTTTCAGGGGTTAACGAATCCACTTACCGTCACCCGCTATCATTCGCTTCTCATCGATCCCGCCACACTCCCCGACTGCTTTGAGGTGACGGCCTGGAGCGAAACGCAGGAGATCATGGGGATCCGCCATACAACATGGGATCTGGAGGGGGTGCAGTTTCATCCGGAAAGTATTCTCAGCGAACAGGGTCATCAACTGCTGGCAAATTTCCTCAATCGGTGATTTGTGGTTGCTATCGGATGATTTTTTATGCATATTTTGTGATTATATTTTCACATTCATTTTGGCATAACTGGATGGTCATGAGATGGCAACTGAACAAAAGGCAGTAACCCGGGCAACTTTCGATGAAGTCATTCTGCCAATTTATGCACCGGCGGAGTTTATTCCGGTAAAAGGGAAAGGCAGCCGGGTCTGGGATCAACAGGGCAAGGACTATGTTGATTTCGCGGGCGGGATTGCGGTGACTGCGCTGGGGCATTGTCATCCGGCACTGGTAGAGGCCCTGAAAACCCAGGGCGAAACGCTCTGGCATACCAGTAACGTTTTCACCAACGAACCCGCACTGCGTCTGGGGCGAAAAATTATCGATGCCACCTTTGCCGAGCGCGTGCTGTTCATGAACTCCGGGACAGAAGCTAACGAAACGGCGTTCAAGCTGGCGCGTCATTATGCCTGTGTGCGTCATAGCCCATTCAAAACCAAAATCATTGCCTTTCATAATGCGTTCCACGGCCGCTCGCTGTTTACCGTTACCGTGGGTGGACAGCCAAAGTATTCCGATGGCTTCGGGCCAAAACCGGCGGATATCGTCCATGTTCCGTTTAACGATCTCCATGCGGTGAACGCGGTGATGGATGACCATACCTGCGCTGTCGTGGTTGAACCGGTACAGGGTGAGGGCGGCGTTCTGGCTGCGACGCCGGAGTTCCTGCAAGGTCTGCGTGATCTCTGCGATCGGCATCAGGCCCTGCTGGTGTTTGATGAAGTGCAATGCGGGATGGGGCGTACCGGCGACCTGTTTGCCTACATGCACTATGGCGTGACGCCGGATATTCTCACCAGTGCGAAAGCCCTGGGGGGCGGCTTCCCGGTGAGCGCGGTATTGACGACGCAGGAGATCGCCTCAGCGTTTCACGTCGGCTCTCATGGATCAACCTATGGCGGTAACCCGCTGGCCTGCGCGGTGGCGGAGGCGGCGTTTGACATCATCAACAATCAGGATGTGCTGGGCGGCGTGGTGGCGAAACGGCAGAAATTTGTTCAACATCTGCAGCAGATTGATGAGCAGTACCACGTGTTCAGCGACATTCGCGGTATGGGCCTGTTGATTGGCGCCGAATTGCAACCGCAGTACAAAGGACGCGCGCGCGATTTCCTCTACGCGGCAGCGGATGCTGGCGTGATGGTGTTAAATGCCGGCCCGGACGTGATGCGCTTTGCGCCGTCGCTGGTGGTGGAAGAGGCGGATATCGACGAAGGGATGCTGCGTTTTGCTGACGCTGTTGCGAAGGTTGTTGCCTGATGGCGCTGCGCTTATCAGGCCTACAAACGTCTGTAGGCCGGATAAGGCGTTACGCCGCCATCCGGCAATCAGTGTTAACCCCGCATATCCCGCAACCGGCGACTGAGCCAGATGCCGTGGTGCGGCCGCTGACGCCATGCCATAGAAGAGATGGTGTGCATGGTGTTCAGGTGACCGATAACGCGTTGCAGATGCTGTTCCAGGGTGCTTAACGGTCCGTGGGAAAGCATCTCTGGCGCTTCCAGGATATTCACATCCCCTGAGCCACCAGGTCCATCGTACTCCAGTCGCTGCTGGCAGCGCTGAAGAGCAATTTCACACGATTGCAGATATCGCTGCGCCAGGTCCGGCGTCAACATCGTATGCTCACGCGCCAGCGTGGTCATGGCATTGATGTGTTCGACGATAAACTGGCTGTGTGTCACCCACAGTTTCATGTCTTCCAGATAATGGGTATTAAAGCCGGGTTCCTGCATTGCCTGATTGAGCGAGTTAAACAGGGTGTTGTGCGCCTGGTTGACCCGCATACGTTGCCAGGCGAGCGGCGTGGGTTGCGGATCGTTGCTCAGAATCAGGCGAATGGCCTCCTGATCGGCTTCCAGTGCGTCATGGGCGTTTTTCCGCAACAGACCGCTCTGCCATTGCGGCCACAGCCAGACGGTGCCGCCAAACGCAATCAGGCAGCCGATGACCGTATCGATAAATCGCGGGATGATGAACTGTTCTCCATCCAGCGTCAGCAGTTGCAGGGTATATACCGCCGTGACGGTAAATCCAACCGTCGCCCAGCCGTAGTTTTTGCGGATGGTCAGATAGCTGACCAGGGTGATCGCCAGCATCAGGGCCAGCGTATATCCCTCGGGAATATGAAAGTGCAGCGTCACGCCTGCGATAATCAGCCCTACCAGCGTTCCCGCCGAGCGGTGCAAAATACGCACGCGGGTGGCACCGTAACCGTTTTGCGTCACAAACAGCACCGTCATCAGGATCCAGTAAGGTTTCGGCAGATGTAACGCCGTTCCCATGAGGCTGGCTATGCTGAGCATGACGCTGATTCGCCCGGCGTTACGCAGCGCCGGAGATTTCAACGAGAGGTAGTTTTTCAGTGCCGGAAGCAAGGGTAACCGACGCTGTTTATCGGCCATCAGATCGCGGGCGTAAAGCGGACGCTGGGTGCGAAGCACGCGGGCGATGCGACTGAAGTGCCAGTAGCAGAACTGTCCGACGGGGTTATCCGGATGCTGATGAGCAATTTTTCCCAGTGCACCAATCTGCTTTTGCATGGTGAACCGCGTCGGTAGTCGGTGATAGAGAATGTCATCTCCCAGTACGCGCAGGCGAGCGGCGACCGTTTGTGCATTCCAGCGAATGACCTGCTCCGCGTGACTGCGCTCGACCAGCTTTTGCACTTCTTCCGGCTGATGCAGGCTGACGGAGATATGTTCCTGCAAATCCAGCGCTTCCTGAAAGGCGCGCAGCATCCGTTTGTAGTCGTTGTTGCGGTGCGCCGATAGCATGTGCATCTGCTGATAGCACTGGGTGATGAGGTCGACGGCTTTCTGCTGGCGAACCAGAAGCGGCGGCAGGGCTTTTTCCGGGTCAGTGTGTTGGGTCAGCATGCTGTATTTGGCTTCGCAGTAATCCGCCAGTTCCCGGTATAACAGGCTTAGTGATTCGCGAAGCGGCTGCTCACGCCAGAGCCAAAACCAGAACCAGTTAAACAGCCCGTACCATAGCGTGCCCAGCGCGTAGATCAGCAGAGGCTCCCAAACCGGCATGTTCCCTGCCAGGCTCAGTGTGAAAATCGCAGCAATCAGTGAGGCCGGGAGCAGGCGGGCGTGAAGAGAGCTCAATTCTGCGGTGACGCCGAGCGTGAGTGTCAGACCGGTCAGGATCAGTGGCAACGGTACCGCCTGCGCCAGCATAAGTTGCATGATTAGGCTACAGCCAGCGAACAGCGATGCACCGATGATCAGGCGTTTGAAAAAGCGTTTGTGCGGAGTATCAAGCCCGGCAATGTTGCAGCAGGCGGGAACGAGAGAGAAAAGCAGGCCCAGATGTAACTGCCCGATGAGCAGGCCAACGGCCACGGGCAAACAGAGCACCAGCGTTTGACGTAGTGCATAGTTGATTTCTGGGTGATAAATCAGTCTGCGCCACATTGGCAAAACAAAAATGACGCGCTACCCGGTAGCGCGTCATTTCCGATGAGATTAACGAGTGCCGTAAACGACGATCGTTTTACCGTGAGCGGAGATCAGGTTCTGATCTTCCAGCATCTTCAGAATACGACCAACGGTTTCGCGAGAGCAGCCAACGATCTGGCCAATCTCCTGGCGAGTGATTTTGATCTGCATACCGTCCGGGTGAGTCATCGCATCAGGCTGTTTCGCCAGATTCAGCAGCGTCTGGGCGATACGACCGGTCACGTCGAGGAAGGCCAGGTTACCGACTTTCTCCGAAGTAACTTGCAGGCGGCGAGCCATTTGGGAAGACAGGCGCATCAGAATATCCGGGTTCACCTGGATCAACTGGCGGAATTTCTTATAGGAAATTTCAGCCACTTCACACGCTGTTTTCGCTCGAACCCATGCGCTACGTTCCTGGCCTTCTTCAAACAGGCCCAGTTCGCCAATGAAATCACCCTGATTCAGATAAGAAAGGATCATTTCTTTTCCTTCCTCATCCTTAATCAACACTGCCACTGAGCCCTTAACGATGTAGTACAACGTTTCTGCTTTTTCACCCTGGTGAATCAGCGTGCTCTTGGACGGGTACTTATGAATGTGGCAATGAGACAAGAACCATTCAAGTGTCGGGTCTGTTTGCGGTTTGCCAAGCACCATGCGCGATTATCCTCTGTTATAAGCTGTCTCCAGAGCCAAAAAAATCCGCTGTCTCTGGGGTTGCAAAAATGTGCTTCCCGCGTCCTGGGAAGAGGCTGTCAAAAACGAACTGCAGCCTTTAATGTGAAGTCCTCTGCATACATGCAGTACATCAATGTATTACTGTAGCATCCTGACTGTTTTAGCATAGCTTTAGCCGTGTGTCTCCTGGTGTCTCGCTTCAGCATGACGGAGGTCGCCTTCCGTTGCGAGAATTGTTATGTACGCGTAATCTGTCAGGAAAATTGACGCACTGGAGTTAAAAAATATGCAAGCGCGTGTTAAATGGGTTGAGGGGTTAACCTTCCTGGGTGAGTCGGCTTCCGGTCACCAGATTTTGATGGACGGTAACTCTGGTGATAAAGCGCCGAGCCCGATGGAAATGGTGTTGATGGCGGCAGGCGGTTGCAGCGCGATTGACGTGGTTTCTATCCTGCAAAAAGGCCGTCAGGATGTGACGAACTGCGAAGTGAAACTGACGTCAGAACGTCGCGAAGAGGCGCCACGCCTGTTCACCCACATCAATCTGCACTTTATCGTTACGGGTCGCGACCTGAAGGATGCCGCCGTTTCGCGTGCGGTCGATCTGTCGGCGGAGAAATATTGCTCCGTGGCGCTGATGCTGGGAAAAGCGGTCAATATTACCCATTCGTATGAAGTGATTGCTGCCTGATGATCATGGCCGGATAACGCCACGTCGCTGTCCGGCAATATCTCACCTTACTCGATTTTCTTTCCTTCCATCAGTCGCTGCACCAGCGGCAACATAATGAGCTCCATGGCCAGCCCCATTTTGCCGCCAGGTACCACCAGTGTATTGATGTGGGAAATAAATGAACCCTGCAACATCGCCAGCAGCCAGGGGAAATCGATCCCTTCCAGATTGCGAAAATGAATCACCACAAAGCTCTCATCCAGTGATGGAATGCCCTTGGCAGCGAACGGGTTTGAGGTGTCAACGGTGGGTACACGCTGAAAGTTAATGTGGGTGCGGGAGAACTGCGGCGTGATGTAGTTGATATAGTCGTCCATCGAACGCACCACTGAATCCATCACCGCCTCACGAGAATGGCCTCGCTCGCTGGTATCACGGATCAGTTTCTGGATCCACTCCAGGTTCACGATGGGAACCACGCCGACCAACAGGTCAACATGGCTTGCAACTTCATGCTGCGGCGTCACGACGCCGCCGTGCAGCCCTTCATAGAACAGCACGTCAGTAGGTTCCGGCAGGGCTTGCCATGGGGTGAAAGTCCCTGGCACCTGGTTCCACGGGACGGCCTCATCGTAGGTATGCAGATATTTGCGCGACTGGCCTTTGCCCGTCTGACCATACTCAATAAATGTCTGTTCCAGCAGACCGAAGTCATTGGCTTCGGGGCCAAAATAGCTGATGTGGCGTCCGGCGTCGCGCGCCTTGCGGATCGCCATATCCATCTCCGGACGGGTATAACGATGAAAACTGTCGCCTTCCACCTCGGCGGCGCGCAGGTTGAGCTGCGCAAAAATTTTACGAAACGCGAGGCTGGTGGTGGTAGTCCCCGCGCCGCTGGATCCTGTTACCGCGATCACCGGATGTTTGGCAGACATGTTAACTCCATCAATAAATTGATTTTTTATTATAGTCGGCCGATAGCGTGCGGGTTATTCGCGAAATTGTTTGCGCGGCATGATGTTGACGGTTTCGTGCAACTCAGACCACACCAGTATCGCTTCTCCACACTGTAACTGGCGTTTAACGTCGGCGACTTTTTGCTCAAGGGTTCGTTCATGTTCACCATAATCGGTGCCTTCGCGCAATACAAAGCTTTCGATCAGATTGTCCAGCGTCTCAGGGGAAAGGTCCTGCCAGGGGATCTGCATAATTATGCCTCCAGATACGGGGTCAGCCAGTCAGGAATGCGCGACTCAAGCCACATTTCTGGCCGACGCAATGTCCCGCCGATAAACCCAACGTGACCACCGTGTTCAGTTAACTGATATTCCACGTGCGGCGGTAAATCTTCCGCTTTGGGGATCACATGATGATCCATAAACGGGTCGTCTTTCGCATGAATGATCAGTGTCGGAATGGCGATGTCGCTGAGCAAGGGCATGGCGCTACACTGACGATAGTAGTCGATAGCATCGGCGAAACCGTGAATTTTGGCGGTGATGAGATCGTCAAACTCGCGGATGCGGCGCAGGGATTTCAATTGCGCCAGACTCACCGGCAGTGAGCCGGGATAGGCCGCCAGCTTGCGTGACGCGTTTGCCTTCAGCAGGTTGAGCAGATAGCGCTGATAAACACGGGAAAAGCCTTTATCCATATGATAGCTGCAGGCTTCCAGTACAAAGGGCGCTGAGACCATGACAGCCGCGTCGAGCGGGATGTTTTTCCCCTCTTTTGCCAGCAGACATGCCAGCACATTTCCTCCGAGCGAATAGCCCACGGCGGCCGTTGGCACCTTGCCAAATTCCCGCTGTAACCAGCCTAAGAACCAGCTCCCGTCTTCGGTTTCACCCGAGTGATAAATGCGATTCAGTCGATTCGGTTCACCGCTGCAGCCGCGAAAGTGCATCACCACGCCAAGCCAGCCACGATTCTTTGCCGCTTCAATCAGACCATGCGCGTATGGGCTGTTCAGACTGCCTTCCAGACCATGAAAAACCACCAGGCGCGGCTTGTGCTTCGCCTGATGTGGATCTTCACTCCATGCCAGATCGACAAAGTCGCCATCGGGTAATTCCAGACGCTGCCAGTGGGCGTCGAAATTCACTTTTCGCCGGATCAAACGCGGCAGCATGGTCTGCAGATGGCAGTTACTGATACCGCGCATCGGGCGAAATTCGTCACTGCTGCCATTCGGCATTTCAGGATCGTGAAGGATTATGTGTGTCATCGCTGTTACTCGCTCAGCATCTGCTCGAGCTGCTCCTGGGCATCCAGCCAGGCCATTTCGCACGCTTCCAGTCCGGCTTTGGCGCTGGCCTGCTGTTGCAGACACTCCGTCAGCTCGGCTTTGCGGCTCTGGTCGTAAAGTTCGCTGTCGCCCAGCTTCTCTTCCGCCAGCGCCAGCTGCGCGTTCAGTTTCTCCATCTCTTTTTCCAGACGGGCGATCTCTTTACGCAGCGGCTGGGTTTGTGTGCGCAGTTCGGCTTCCCGGCGCTTCTGGTCTTTACGCGCCTGTGCGCTGTTGACGTTCTCTTTTGGTGCATCGTCAGGTTGGTTTTCCTGCTTCTGCACATCGCTCAACCACTGCTGATAATCTTCCAGATCGCCATCGAACGGCTCGACCTTGCGGTCATGCACCAGATACAGATCGTCGGTCGTGGAGCGCAGCAAATGGCGGTCGTGCGAGACCACCACCAGTGCGCCTTCAAACTCAATCAACGCTTCGGTCAACGCCTGACGCATATCGAGATCAAGGTGGTTGGTTGGCTCATCGAGCAGCAGCAGGTTCGGACGCTGCCAGACGATCAGCGCCAGCACCAGTCGTGCTTTTTCGCCGCCGGAGAAACGGCGTGTCTCTTCGCTGACTTTATCACCCTGGAAGCCGAAACCGCCCAGATAGTCGCGCAGCTTTTGTTCGAGTTCCTGTGGCGCCAGTCGCACCAGATGCTGCAACGGCGACTCATCCGCCCGCAAATACTCAAGCTGGTGCTGGGCGAAGTAACCGAGCTTAATGCCTTTTGCCAGTCCGATTTCACCGCTGACGGGCGTCAGTTCACCCGCCAACAGTTTGATAAGCGTGGATTTACCCGCGCCGTTACGTCCCAGCAGGCCAATGCGCGAACCCGGCACCAGGTTCAGTTTGATGGAGTCCAGGATGATGCGGTCGCCATAACCGGCGCTCACTTTCTCCATCTTTAGCAGCGGGTTCGGCAGGCTCTCCGGCGCGCGAAAGCTAAAATGGAACGGGTTGTCGACATGCGCCGGGGCAATCAGCTCCATGCGTTCCAGCATCTTAATACGGCTCTGCGCCTGTTTTGCTTTCGTAGCTTTGGCGCGGAAGCGATCAATGTAGCTTTGCAGATGCGCCACGCGCTCCTGTTGGCTTTCGTACATTGCCTGCTGCTGGGCCAGACGCGTGGCTCGTTGAATTTCGAACGCGCTGTAGTTGCCGGTGTACTCGAACATGGTTTGCTGTTCGATATGAATGATTTTATCCACCACCGGATCGAGGAAATCACGGTCGTGGGAGATCAGAATCAGAGTGCCCTGATAGCTCTTCAACCATTTTTCCAGCCAGATAACCGCATCCAGATCGAGGTGGTTGGTCGGTTCATCGAGCAGGAGGAGATCGGAGCGACAGATCAACGCCTGGGCAAGGTTGAGACGCATACGCCAGCCGCCGGAAAAGTCGCTAACCGGACGTTGCAGTTGTTCATTGGAGAAACCGAGACCATGCAACAGGCTGGCGGCGCGAGAGCGCACGGTCCAGGCGTCGATGGCATCCAGCTTGCCGTGGACGGTGGCAATGGCGTGTCCATCGTTACGTTCGTTGGCGTCGTGCAACTGGGCTTCCAGTTGACGATATTCGCGGTCGCCGTCAATGACATATTCCAGCGCAGGTTGGGGCAAAGCAGGGGTTTCCTGATTTACCCACGCCAGTTGCCAGCTACCCGGGAAGGTAAAACCGCCAGCATCTGCGCTGATTTCATTTTTCAGCAATGCCAGCAGGGTAGATTTCCCGCAGCCGTTCTTACCCACCAGACCGACTTTCTGGCCCGGATTAATGGTGGCAGTGGCATTGTCCAGTAAGACGCGCACGCCGCGACGAATTTGTAACGAGGAGAAAACAATCATAAGGCGCCGTATGTTCAGACTATGTTAATTTATCATTATGATAATGTAAGGTGTGGGCCATTTTCCGCACCGGGCCGCAATGGTAGCCCAAAACGACGACTATACACAAAAACAGAAACAAAACCGGGAGGGGGATGATGTCTCAGCCAGCAAAGGTCTTGCTGCTGTATGCCCATCCGGAATCTCAGGACTCGGTGGCAAACCGGGTACTGCTTAAGCCGGCCACGCAGCTCAGCAACGTTACGGTGCACGATCTTTACGCGCACTATCCTGATTTTTTTATCGATATCCCGCATGAGCAGGCGTTACTGCGTGAGCATGACGTGATCGTGTTTCAGCATCCGCTGTACACCTATAGCTGTCCGGCGCTGCTGAAAGAGTGGCTGGATCGCGTGTTGAGCCGTGGCTTTGCCAGCGGCCCCGGGGGAAATCAGCTGGCAGGAAAGTACTGGCGGAGCGTGATCACCACCGGTGAACCGGAGAGTGCTTATCGCTATGACGCGCTGAATCGCTATCCAATGAGCGATGTGCTGCGGCCATTCGAACTGACGGCAGGGATGTGCCGGATGCACTGGCTGAGTCCCATTATTATCTATTGGGCCAGACGGCAAAGCGCGCAGGAGCTGGAAAGCCATGCAAAAGCGTATGGCGACTGGCTTGCCCATCCTGTTCCTGTGGGAGGCCGCTGATGGAAGGTTCCGATTTATTATTGGCAGGAGTGTTGTTTCTCTTCGCGGCGGTGGCTGCGGTGCCTCTGGCATCGCGGCTGGGTATTGGAGCGGTGCTGGGCTATTTGCTTGCGGGGATTGCCATTGGCCCGTGGGGACTGGGGTTTATCAGTGATGTGGATGAAATCCTCCACTTTTCTGAGCTGGGCGTCGTGTTTCTGATGTTTATCATCGGACTGGAGCTGAATCCGTCGAAACTCTGGCAGCTCCGGCGTTCTATCTTTGGCGTCGGGGCGGCGCAGGTTCTGCTTAGCGCGGCGTTGTTGGCCGGGTTGTTGATGTTGACTGATTTCTCATGGCAGGCGGCGGTTGTCGGTGGGATAGGCCTCGCGATGTCCTCTACCGCCATGGCGCTGCAACTGATGCGTGAAAAAGGGATGAACCGCAGCGAATCAGGGCAGTTGGGCTTTTCGGTTTTACTGTTCCAGGATCTGGCGGTGATCCCGGCATTAGCGCTGGTTCCCCTATTAGCCGGCTCGGCCGATGAAAACTTTGACTGGATGACGATCGGCATGAAGGTACTGGCGTTTGCCGGCATGCTGATTGGCGGACGCTATCTGCTGCGCCCGGTGTTCCGGTTTATTGCAGCGTCCGGCGTGCGCGAGGTGTTTACCGCCGCCACGTTACTGCTGGTGCTGGGATCGGCACTGTTTATGGATGCGCTAGGGCTGTCGATGGCGCTTGGTACATTTATCGCCGGGGTATTGTTAGCGGAAAGCGAATATCGACATGAGCTGGAAACCGCAATCGATCCGTTCAAAGGACTCCTGCTGGGCCTCTTCTTTATTTCGGTCGGGATGTCGCTCAATCTGGGCGTGCTGTACACCCATCTGCTGTGGGTCGTGGCAAGCGTAGCCGTGCTGGTGGCGGTCAAAACGCTGGTACTTTATCTGCTGGCGCGACTGTACGGTCTGCGCAGTTCTGAAAGAATGCAGTTTGCTGGCGTGTTGAGTCAGGGCGGAGAGTTCGCCTTTGTACTGTTTTCGACCGCGTCGTCGCAGCGGTTGTTTCAGGGCGATCAGATGGCGCTTCTGCTGGTGACCGTGACGTTGTCGATGATGACCACGCCGATGCTGATGAAGCTTATCGATAAATGGCTCTCTCACCAGCTTAACGGCCCGGATGAAGAAGATGAAATGCCGTGGGTTGAAGATGACAAGCCGCAGGTCATTGTGGTCGGCTTTGGCCGTTTTGGTCAGGTCATCGGTCGTTTACTAATGGCGAATAAGATGCGTATTACCGTGTTGGAGCGGGACATCAGTGCGGTGAATCTGATGCGTAAGTATGGCTATAAAGTCTATTACGGCGATGCGACGCAGGTGGATCTTCTGCGTTCTGCCGGCGCTGAGGCGGCAGAATCTATCGTTATTACCTGTAATGAACCGGAAGACACGATGAAGCTGGTGGAGATCTGCCAACAGCATTTTCCGCATTTGCATATTCTTGCGCGAGCGCGCGGACGCGTCGAGGCACATGAGTTATTACAGGCGGGGGTCGTGCAATTTTCCCGTGAGACCTTCTCCAGTGCGCTGGAGCTGGGGCGTAAAACGCTGGTGTCGTTGGGGATGCATCCTCATCAGGCACAGCGGGCGCAACTGCATTTCCGCCGACTGGATATGCGGATGCTGAGGGAACTCATTCCGATGCATGCCGACACGGTGCAGATCTCTCGCGCCAGAGAAGCCAGACGCGAGCTGGAGGAGATTTTCCAGCGCGAGATGCAACAAGAGCGACGCCAACTGGATGGCTGGGATGAATTCGAATAGAGGATAGGTATGGCAATCCGTAAACGTTTTATTGCAGGGGCGAAATGCCCTTCCTGCCAGGCACAGGATTCTCTGGCGATGTGGCGCGAGAATAATATCGATATTGTTGAATGTGTTAAGTGCGGGCATCAGATGCGTGAAGCAGATAAAGAAGCCCGCGATCACGTGCGCAAAGAAGAGCAAGTTATCGGGATCTTTCATCCAGACTAGCGATATGGCCCGAGATTTTTTAAGCTAAGGGGTACACAGGTGCAGATTTCCGCTACAATCTGCGCCAGCAATTTTCCCACGCTCAGGAGATATCATGAAAGTAGCAAAAGACCTGGTGGTCAGCCTGGCCTATCAGGTACGTACAGAAGACGGTGTGTTGGTTGATGAGTCTCCGGTGAGTGCGCCGCTGGACTACCTGCATGGTCACGGTTCCCTGATCTCTGGCCTGGAAACAGCGCTGGAAGGTCACGATGTTGGCGATAAATTTGATGTTGCTGTAGGCGCGAATGACGCTTACGGTCAGTACGACGAAAACCTGGTACAGCGCGTTCCTAAAGACGTCTTCATGGGCGTTGATGAACTGCAGGTTGGCATGCGTTTCCTGGCTGAAACTGACCAGGGTCCGGTACCGGTAGAAATTACCGAAGTGGAAGACGACCACGTTGTGGTTGATGGCAACCACATGCTGGCGGGTCAGAATCTGAAGTTCAACGTTGAAGTTGTGGCGATCCGCGAAGCGACCGAAGAAGAACTGGCTCATGGCCACGTTCATGGCGCGCACGGTCACGACCATGACCACGATCATGACGGCTGCTGCGGCGGTCACGGCCATGACCACGGTCATGAGCACGGTGGCGAAGGCTGCTGTGGTGGTGGCGGTAAAGGCAACGGCGGTTGCGGTTGCCACTAATTGGTCATAATGCCTGATGGCGCTACGCTTATCAGGCCTACGGGTTCATTGGGATGTGTAGGCCGGATAAGGCGCTTGCGCCGCCATCCGGCAATGAGCCACAAAAAAGCGGGTGAATCCCGCTTTTTTTACGTCTCAATAATGAGGTGGTGGTGTCTCTTCGGCCTGGGAGGCGATGTTGGAAGGCTGGCTCGCCTTGAGTTTCTCCGTCAGAAGTCGCAGATGATCGCGCAATTTGGCCATTTCCATCTCGTGTGCGGTTACCGTTACGTTGAGCTCTTCAATGGTGATTTCCTGAAAAGCCAGCCGACTTTCCAGCTCGGCAAGTCGGGTTTCCATCGTTGTATCCTGCATGATTCACCTCATCGATTGTCTCTGGTCGCGGCGGATTCTACTTAACTTTATCCGAATGCACAGCCCTGATTCCTTCTCATCGAAACTAATTTAAACAAAAAGAGTCTCAAAAGAAGCGATTATCAGGTATGTCTGTATGTTGATTTGTTCGACAACGCTTTATAGTACGCTTCTCATAGAAAAGTTAACCATGGGGTGAGATGCCCCGGCCCTGGAGATATGGATGAAATCACTGTTTAAAGTCACTCTGCTGGCGACCACGATGGCCGTTGCTCTGCACGCCCCGATCACCTTCGCAGCTGAAGCCGCAAAACCGGCCGCCGCTGCTGACAGCAAAGCCGCGTTCAAAAATGACGACCAGAAATCGGCTTATGCACTGGGCGCATCGCTGGGTCGCTATATGGAAAACTCCCTGAAAGAGCAGGAAAAGCTGGGCATCAAACTGGACAAAGATCAGCTGATCGCCGGTGTTCAGGATGCATTTGCTGATAAGAGCAAACTGTCTGACCAGGAAATTGAGCAGACTCTGCAAGCATTTGAAGCACGCGTAAAAGCCTCCGCTCAGGCGAAGATGGAAAAAGACGCGGCTGACAACGAAACCAAAGGCAAAGCGTTCCGCACCGCGTTTGCGAAAGAGAAAGATGTGAAGACCTCTTCAACTGGCCTGCTCTACAAAGTTGAGAAAGCCGGTACGGGCGAAGCACCGAAAGACAGCGACACGGTAGTGGTGAACTACAAAGGGACGCTGATCGATGGTAAAGAGTTTGATAACTCCTATACCCGTGGCGAACCGCTCTCTTTCCGTCTGGACGGTGTGATCCCTGGCTGGACTGAAGGTCTGAAGAACATTAAGAAAGGCGGGAAGATCAAGATGGTCATCCCACCAGAGCTGGCTTACGGTAAAACCGGCGTTCCGGGGATCCCGGCTAACTCCACGCTGGTATTCGACGTAGAGCTGTTGGATATCAAGCCAGCACCGAAGGCTGATGACAAGCCGGAAGCAGCAGAAGCTGATGCAAAAGCTGCTGATGCAGCTAAAAAATAAAAACTGAGAACCGCCGCCGAACAGAGCGGCGGTTTTTTTATGCCAGCCAGATACATACACAATAATCATTCAAGTTGCATCAAGGCGGTAAGGGTGTGAATCCTCTGGAGCGTACATAAGTACGTGACTGGGGTGAACGAGCGCAACCAACGCAGAGGCAGCCTGAAGGATGACGTGTATAATTAATAGTGGAAAGTGGAAGCCCCTCTGTATTAATTTAACCATCCACGAAATTAATGAGCCTGCCCTGAAAACATAACGACAGGCTCCTGAAAAGGAGTGTTTTTTTTCATGTCCAGGTCGCTTTTAACCAACGAAACCAGTGAGCTCGACTTACTGGATCAACGTCCTTTCGATCAAACCGACTTTGATATTCTGAAATCCTACGAAGCGGTGGTGGACGGGTTAGCGATGCTCATTGGTTCTCACTGTGAAATCGTATTGCACTCTTTGCAGGATTTGAAGTGTTCCGCCATTCGCATTGCCAATGGTGAACATACGGGGCGTAAAATCGGTTCGCCGATTACTGACCTTGCGTTGCGGATGCTGCATGATATGACTGGTGCAGATAGCAGCGTTTCCAAATGCTATTTTACCCGTGCGAAAAGCGGCGTTCTGATGAAGTCAGTGACGATTGCCATTCGCAATCGCGAGCATCGCGTGATTGGTCTGCTGTGCATCAACATGAACCTTGATGTCCCGTTCTCGCAGATCATGAATACCTTTATTCCCCCGGAGACCCCGGAAGTGGGATCGTCTGTTAACTTTGCCTCTTCTGTCGAAGACCTTGTGACGCAGACGCTGGAGTTCACCATTGAAGAGGTGAACGCCGATCGTAATGTCTCCAACAATGCCAAAAACCGCCAGATCGTTCTGAATCTGTATGAGAAAGGCATCTTCGATATTAAGGATGCGATCAACCAGGTTGCCGATCGTCTGAATATTTCCAAGCACACCGTGTACCTTTATATTCGCCAGTTCAAAAGTGGTGACTTCCAGGGGCAGGATAAGTAATGCGTTTTGCCATTGTGGTTACCGGTCCAGCGTATGGTACCCAGCAGGCGAGCAGTGCATTGCAGTTTGCTCAGGCGCTGATTGAAGAAGGCCATACGTTAAGTAGCGTCTTTTTCTATCGAGAAGGGGTATATAACGCCAACCAACTGACCTCTCCGGCCAGTGATGAATTTGATCTGGTCCGGGCCTGGCAACAAATGAATACACAGCATGGCGTTGAGCTGAACATCTGTGTGGCGGCGGCACTGCGTCGCGGCGTGGTTGATGAAACTGAGGCGGGTAGACTTGGGCTGGCGTCGGCTAATCTGCAATCGGGTTTTACTCTCAGCGGACTGGGCGCGCTTGCGCAAGCCTCACTGACCTGCGATCGCGTGGTGCAGTTCTGATGAAACGTATTGCTTTTGTCTTTTCCACAATGCCGCACGGTAGCGCATCTGGCCGTGAAGGGCTGGACGCATTGCTGGCTACCTCGGCGTTAACCGAAGACCCTGGCGTCTTCTTTATTAGTGATGGTGTCTTTCAGATCCTGCAGGGACAACAGCCGAATATCATTCTGGCGCGTGACTATATTGCGACCTTCAAATTACTGGGGTTGTACGATATCGAACAATGCTGGTTATGCGCCGCTTCTCTGCGCGAACGGGGACTCGGGGAGGGCGTTAGTTTTGTCGTTGATGCGACACCGCTGGAGCCTGACGCGCTGCGTCGTGAATTGGGCAACTACGATGTCATCCTGAGGTTCTGAGGTTCTCATGCTGCATACTTTACACCGCTCCGCGTGGTGCTCTGATTTCTCTGCTATCTTGCGTCTGCTCGCAGAAGGCGATGAACTTTTATTGCTCCAGGACGGCGTCACCGCCGCAGTAGAAGGCAGTCGCTTCCTTGAAAGCCTGCAAAACGCCCCCATAACGGTATACGCACTGAAAGAAGACATTGAAGCTCGCGGTTTGGGTGGTCAAATTTCAGACAGTGTCGTCAGGGTTGACTATACTGACTTCGTCAGACTTACGGTTAAGCACACCAGCCAGATGGCCTGGTGATTGTGTGATCGTTGTATATTTCTTGACACCTTTTCGACACCGCCCTAAAATTCGGCGTCCTCATATTGTATGAGGTCGTTTTATTACGTGTTTACGAAGCAAAAGCTAAAACCAGGAGCTATTTAATGGCAACAGTTAACCAGCTGGTACGCAAACCACGCGCTCGCAAAGTTGCAAAAAGCAACGTGCCTGCGCTGGAAGCATGCCCGCAAAAACGTGGTGTATGTACTCGTGTATATACTACCACTCCTAAAAAACCGAACTCCGCACTGCGTAAAGTATGCCGTGTTCGTCTGACTAACGGTTTCGAAGTGACTTCCTACATCGGTGGTGAAGGTCACAACCTGCAGGAGCACTCCGTGATCCTGATCCGTGGCGGTCGTGTTAAAGACCTCCCGGGTGTTCGTTACCACACCGTACGCGGTGCGCTTGACTGCTCCGGCGTTAAAGACCGTAAGCAAGCTCGCTCCAAGTATGGCGTGAAGCGTCCTAAGGCTTAATGGTTCTCCGTTAAGTAAGGCCAAACGTTTTAACTTAAATGTCAAACTAAACTCGTAGAGTTTTGGACAATCCTGAATTAACAACGGAGTATTTCCATGCCACGTCGTCGCGTCATTGGTCAGCGTAAAATTCTGCCGGATCCGAAGTTCGGATCAGAACTGCTGGCTAAATTTGTAAATATCCTGATGGTAGATGGTAAAAAATCTACTGCCGAAACAATCGTATACAGCGCGCTGGAGACCCTGGCTCAGCGTTCTGGTAAATCTGAACTGGAAGCTTTCGAAGTAGCTCTCGAAAACGTGCGCCCGACTGTTGAAGTTAAGTCTCGCCGCGTTGGTGGTTCTACTTATCAGGTACCAGTTGAAGTCCGTCCGGTTCGTCGTAATGCCCTGGCAATGCGTTGGATCGTTGAAGCTGCTCGTAAACGCGGTGATAAATCCATGGCTCTGCGCCTGGCGAACGAACTTTCTGATGCTGCAGACAACAAAGGTACTGCAGTTAAGAAACGTGAAGACGTTCACCGTATGGCAGAAGCCAACAAGGCGTTCGCACACTACCGTTGGTAATCCCTTCGGAGTTTTAGTCACCAGGCGGGCGCTTCCAGTAAGCAGCCCGCTTTGGGCTACTTAAATTGAACGCCTAAAAGATAAACGAGGAATCAAATGGCTCGTACAACACCCATCGCACGCTACCGTAACATCGGTATCAGTGCGCACATCGACGCCGGTAAAACCACTACTACCGAACGTATTCTGTTCTACACCGGTGTAAACCATAAAATCGGTGAAGTTCATGACGGCGCGGCCACCATGGACTGGATGGAGCAGGAGCAGGAACGTGGTATTACTATCACTTCCGCAGCGACTACTGCATTCTGGTCTGGTATGGCTAAGCAGTATGAACCGCATCGCGTAAATATCATCGACACCCCGGGGCACGTTGACTTCACAATCGAAGTAGAACGTTCCATGCGTGTTCTTGATGGTGCGGTAATGGTTTACTGCGCAGTTGGTGGTGTTCAGCCGCAGTCTGAAACCGTATGGCGTCAGGCAAACAAATATAAAGTTCCGCGCATTGCGTTCGTTAACAAAATGGACCGTATGGGTGCGAACTTCCTGAAAGTTGTTGGTCAGATCAAAACCCGTCTGGGCGCGAACCCTGTTCCGCTGCAGCTGGCAATTGGCGCTGAAGAAGCGTTCACCGGTGTTGTTGACCTGGTGAAAATGAAAGCCATCAACTGGAACGAAGCAGATGCAGGCGTTACCTTCACTTACGAAGATATCCCGGCTGACATGCAGGAACTGGCTGAAGAATGGCACCAGAACCTGATCGAGTCCGCTGCGGAAGCTTCTGAAGAGCTGATGGAGAAATACCTGGGTGGTGAAGAACTGACTGAAGAAGAGATCAAAAAAGCTCTGCGTCAGCGTGTTCTGAACAACGAAATCATCCTGGTAACCTGTGGTTCTGCATTTAAGAACAAAGGTGTTCAGGCGATGCTGGATGCGGTAATTGATTACCTGCCATCCCCGGTTGACGTACCTGCGATCAACGGTATCCTGGACGACGGTAAGGATACACCTGCTGAGCGTCACGCTAGCGACGAAGAGCCTTTCTCTGCACTGGCATTCAAAATCGCTACCGACCCGTTCGTAGGTAACCTGACCTTCTTCCGTGTGTATTCCGGTGTGGTTAATTCTGGTGATACTGTACTGAACTCCGTGAAAGCTGCACGTGAGCGTTTCGGTCGTATCGTTCAGATGCACGCTAACAAGCGTGAAGAGATCAAAGAAGTTCGCGCGGGCGACATCGCTGCTGCAATCGGTCTGAAAGACGTAACCACTGGTGACACATTGTGTGACCCGGATGCGCCGATCATTCTGGAGCGTATGGAGTTCCCTGAGCCGGTAATCTCTATCGCCGTAGAACCGAAAACCAAAGCTGACCAGGAAAAAATGGGTCTGGCTCTGGGCCGTCTGGCTAAAGAAGACCCGTCATTCCGCGTATGGACTGACGAAGAATCTAACCAGACCATTATCGCCGGTATGGGTGAACTGCACCTCGATATCATCGTTGACCGTATGAAGCGTGAATTCAACGTTGAAGCGAATGTGGGTAAACCTCAGGTTGCTTACCGCGAAGCGATTCGTGCGAAAGTTACCGATATCGAAGGTAAACACGCCAAACAGTCTGGTGGTCGCGGTCAGTATGGTCATGTTGTTATCGACATGTACCCGCTGGAGCCGGGTTCTAACCCGAAAGGCTACGAGTTCATCAACGACATTAAAGGTGGTGTAATCCCTGGCGAATACATCCCGGCCGTTGATAAAGGTATCCAGGAGCAGCTGAAAGCCGGTCCGCTGGCAGGTTACCCGGTTGTTGATATGGGTGTTCGTCTGCACTTCGGTTCTTACCATGACGTTGACTCCTCTGAACTGGCGTTTAAACTGGCTGCGTCTATTGCCTTTAAAGAAGGCTTTAAGAAAGCTAAACCAGTTCTGCTTGAGCCAATCATGAAGGTTGAGGTAGAAACGCCGGAAGAAAATACCGGTGATGTTATCGGTGACTTGAGCCGTCGTCGCGGTATGCTGCGCGGTCAGGAATCCGAAGTCACTGGCGTTAAGATCCACGCTGAAGTTCCGCTGTCTGAAATGTTCGGATATGCAACTCAGCTGCGTTCTCTGACCAAAGGTCGCGCATCGTATACTATGGAATTCCTGAAGTATGATGATGCACCGAACAACGTTGCTCAGGCCGTAATCGAAGCCCGTGGTAAATAATCCACAGGATTAAAACCTAAGTCCCGTGCTCTCTCCATAAGGGGAG
This sequence comes from Citrobacter farmeri, assembly GCF_019048065.1. Lineage (NCBI taxonomy): Bacteria > Pseudomonadati > Pseudomonadota > Gammaproteobacteria > Enterobacterales > Enterobacteriaceae > Citrobacter > Citrobacter farmeri. Next base: position 4,386,186 of record NZ_CP077291.1, on the reverse strand, counting down.
AGCGCTATAGTAAGGAATATAGCCGTGTCTAAAGAAAAATTTGAACGTACAAAACCGCACGTTAACGTCGGCACCATCGGCCACGTTGACCACGGTAAAACTACCCTGACTGCTGCCATCACTACCGTACTGGCTAAAACCTACGGCGGTGCTGCTCGCGCATTCGATCAGATCGATAACGCGCCGGAAGAAAAAGCTCGTGGTATCACCATCAACACTTCTCACGTTGAATATGACACCCCGACTCGCCACTACGCGCACGTAGACTGCCCGGGCCACGCCGACTATGTTAAAAACATGATCACCGGTGCTGCGCAGATGGACGGCGCGATCCTGGTTGTTGCTGCGACTGACGGCCCGATGCCGCAGACTCGTGAGCACATCCTGCTGGGTCGTCAGGTAGGCGTTCCGTACATCATCGTGTTCCTGAACAAATGCGACATGGTTGATGACGAAGAGCTGCTGGAACTGGTAGAGATGGAAGTTCGTGAACTGCTGTCTCAGTACGATTTCCCGGGCGACGACACGCCGATCGTTCGTGGTTCTGCTCTGAAAGCGCTGGAAGGCGAAGCAGAGTGGGAAGCGAAAATCATCGAACTGGCAGGCTTCCTGGATTCTTACATCCCGGAACCAGAGCGTGCGATTGACAAGCCGTTCCTGCTGCCGATCGAAGACGTATTCTCCATCTCTGGTCGTGGTACCGTTGTTACCGGTCGTGTAGAGCGCGGTATCATCAAAGTGGGCGAAGAAGTTGAAATCGTTGGTATCAAAGAGACTGCCAAGTCTACCTGTACTGGCGTTGAAATGTTCCGCAAACTGCTGGACGAAGGCCGTGCTGGTGAGAACGTAGGTGTTCTGCTGCGTGGTATCAAACGTGAAGAAATCGAACGTGGTCAGGTACTGGCTAAGCCGGGTTCCATCAAGCCGCACACCAAGTTCGAATCTGAAGTGTACATTCTGTCCAAAGACGAAGGCGGCCGTCATACTCCGTTCTTCAAAGGCTACCGTCCGCAGTTCTACTTCCGTACAACTGACGTGACTGGCACCATCGAACTGCCGGAAGGTGTTGAGATGGTTATGCCGGGCGACAACATCAAAATGGTTGTTACCCTGATCCACCCGATCGCGATGGACGACGGTCTGCGTTTCGCAATCCGTGAAGGCGGCCGTACTGTTGGTGCGGGCGTTGTTGCTAAAGTAATGAGCTAATTATTACTCATTAGTTTTGCACTTAAAAAGGGCGCTTCGGCGCCCTTTTTGCTACCTGTGATTCGGCTGTCACATTTATTCGCAATTTTTACCCGGTTCCCGTTACGTAGAGAGAATTGTGCTATTGTAATCATAACTATTCTCATTTACACTTTGCGCAGAAATTGAACGGGAGCGATCATGTACGTTTGTTTGTGTAATGGTGTGAGTGATAAAAAAATTCGCCAGGCAGTACGTCAGTTTCATCCTCAATCCTTTCAACAGTTACGCAAGTTTATTCCTGTGGGAAATCAATGCGGTAAATGCGTTCGGGCAGCACGCGAAGTGATGCAGGATGAGTTAATGCAAATGCCAGAATTTAAAGAGATCGCCTGAGTCACACTCTTTTTTTTGACATCCCTGTAGCCCCATCTATGCTCTGGAGAGTGGAAGCGGAGGGACTATAAAATGAAAGGTGATGTTAAAATCATAAATTATCTCAATAAACTATTGGGAAATGAGCTTGTCGCGATCAACCAGTATTTTCTCCATGCACGTATGTTCAAAAATTGGGGGCTGACGCGCCTCAATGACGTCGAATACCATGAATCCATCGATGAAATGAAACACGCTGATAAATATATTGAGCGTATTTTGTTCCTGGAAGGGATTCCGAACCTACAGGATCTCGGTAAGTTGGGGATTGGCGAAGACGTTGAAGAGATGCTGCAGTCCGATCTCCGATTAGAACTTGAAGGGGCGAAAAACTTACGTGAAGCGATCGCCTATGCTGACACCGTCCATGATTATGTCAGTCGGGATATGATGATCGAAATCCTCGCGGATGAAGAAGGCCATATCGACTGGCTGGAGACAGAACTGGATCTCATTTCGAAAATAGGCCTGCAGAATTACCTGCAGTCGCAAATTAAAGTGACCAGTTAATCGCTTCAGAAGTGAAACGGTAACATCCGGTGATGAAACCCGCAGCCGCCAGAAATGGCCCAAAAGGCAGCGGGTTTTTTAATGCCGACTTTCCATAAACAATCCCCAATGCCGCGATACCAGAACACGCCAGTAGTGCAGCCCAACAAACTAAAAAGGGTAAAGACATCCACCCATGCCAGGCTCCCAGCGCAGCAAGGAATTTCACATCACCATAGCCGAGCCCTTCTCTTCTGCGGACAAGCCAATAGCTCCAGTAGATAAAGGCAAAACTGGCATACCCAGCGATGGCACCCCATACGGCATCTGCAAGTTGCGTCGGGATGATACACAAGTGAAAGAGGAATCCGCCCCACAGCAACGGACAGGTAAACCGGTCCGGAAGTTGTCCGCGACGCACATCGCAGAAGCTAAGAAACAAAGACAATGTGGTGTACAGCAGCAGAAAGGGCAGGGCGATGGCCATCATCTATCCTCCATTAATCATGTCGCCACTTTAAAGAAGGCTGAAAATGGAGCAAGCTGCCGTTATGAGTCTTGCGAGCGACTTTCCTGCGCAATTGCCGCGTTTCATTCGCTGCATTAAATCCTGGAACCCTGTTCGCATTCCGGACGAAGTGATTAATATCTACGCGACACTTGCTTCAGTCTGATATTTGCGTATAATGCGCGGGCTTGTCTTAATCGACGGCAGGTTCGATTTGAACCTCGGATAGCCGATTTGGCTATCTAACAATGCTCCCAATCGGGGGGCTACGTAAGAACGGTTACACTCTCCCATCAATCGTAATGGGTCTGAGGAGTAATCATTTTCGTTTATAAAATAATTGGAGCTCTGGTCTCATGCAGAACCAAAGAATCCGTATCCGCCTTAAAGCGTTTGATCATCGTCTGATCGATCAATCAACCGCGGAAATCGTCGAGACTGCCAAGCGCACTGGTGCGCAGGTTCGCGGTCCGATCCCGCTGCCGACCCGCAAAGAGCGCTTCACTGTTCTGATCTCTCCGCACGTTAACAAAGACGCGCGCGATCAGTACGAAATCCGCACTCACAAGCGTCTGGTTGACATCGTTGAGCCAACCGAGAAAACCGTTGATGCTCTGATGCGTCTGGACCTGGCTGCCGGTGTAGACGTGCAGATCAGCCTGGGTTAATCAGGTCATCGAGCGATTGAGAGGTTGATACAATGATTGGTTTAGTCGGTAAAAAAGTGGGTATGACCCGCATCTTCACTGAAGATGGCGTATCTATCCCAGTAACCGTAATCGAAGTTGAAGCAAACCGTGTTACTCAGGTTAAAGACCTGGCTAACGATGGCTATCGTGCTGTTCAGGTTACCACTGGTGCTAAAAAAGCTAACCGTGTAACTAAGCCGGAAGCTGGCCATTTCGCTAAAGCTGGCGTTGAAGCTGGCCGCGGCCTGTGGGAGTTCCGTCTGGCTGAAGGTGAAGAATTCACCGTTGGTCAGAGCATTAGCGTAGAACTGTTTGCTGAAGTTAAAAAAGTTGACGTAACCGGCACCTCTAAAGGTAAAGGTTTCGCTGGTACCGTTAAGCGCTGGAACTTCCGTACCCAGGACGCGACCCACGGTAACTCCTTGTCTCACCGTGTTCCGGGTTCTATCGGTCAGAACCAGACTCCGGGCAAAGTGTTCAAAGGCAAGAAGATGGCAGGTCAGCTGGGTAACGAACGTGTAACCGTTCAGAGCCTGGACGTAGTACGTGTTGACGCTGAGCGCAACCTGCTGCTGGTTAAAGGTGCTGTCCCGGGTGCAACCGGCAGCGACCTGATCGTTAAACCAGCTGTGAAGGCGTAAGGGGATAGCAATGGAATTAGTATTGAAAGACGCGCAGAGCGCGCTGACTGTTTCCGAAACTACCTTCGGTCGTGATTTCAACGAAGCGCTGGTTCACCAGGTTGTTGTTGCTTATGCAGCTGGTGCTCGTCAGGGTACTCGTGCTCAGAAGACTCGTGCTGAAGTAACTGGTTCCGGCAAAAAGCCGTGGCGCCAGAAAGGTACCGGCCGTGCGCGTTCAGGTTCTATCAAGAGCCCGATCTGGCGTTCCGGTGGCGTGACCTTCGCTGCTCGCCCGCAGGACCACAGTCAAAAAGTTAACAAGAAGATGTACCGCGGCGCGCTGAAAAGCATTCTGTCCGAACTGGTACGTCAGGATCGTCTGATCGTTGTCGAGAAGTTCTCTGTTGAAGCGCCGAAAACTAAGCTGCTGGCACAGAAACTGAAAGACATGGCTCTGGAAGATGTGCTGATCATCACCGGTGAGCTGGACGAAAACCTGTTCCTGGCTGCGCGCAACCTGCATAAGGTTGACGTACGCGATGCAACTGGTATCGACCCGGTTAGCCTGATCGCCTTCGACAAAGTCGTAATGACTGCTGATGCTGTTAAGCAAGTTGAGGAGATGCTGGCATGATTCGTGAAGAACGTCTGCTGAAGGTGCTGCGTGCACCGCACGTTTCTGAAAAAGCGTCTACTGCGATGGAAAAAACTAACACCATCGTTCTCAAAGTTGCTAAAGACGCGACCAAAGCAGAGATCAAAGCTGCTGTGCAGAAACTGTTTGAAGTCGAAGTCGAAGTCGTTAACACCCTGGTTGTTAAAGGGAAAGTTAAACGTCACGGACAGCGTATCGGTCGTCGTAGCGACTGGAAAAAAGCTTACGTCACCCTGAAAGAAGGCCAGAATCTGGACTTCGTTGGCGGCGCTGAGTAAGTCGGAGGAGTAATACAATGGCAGTTGTTAAATGTAAACCGACATCTCCGGGTCGTCGCCACGTCGTTAAAGTGGTTAACCCTGAGCTGCACAAGGGCAAACCTTTTGCTCCGTTGCTGGAAAAAAACAGCAAATCCGGTGGTCGTAACAACAATGGCCGTATCACCACTCGTCATATCGGTGGTGGCCACAAGCAGGCGTACCGTATTGTTGATTTCAAACGCAACAAAGATGGTATTCCGGCAGTTGTTGAACGTCTTGAGTACGATCCGAACCGTTCCGCGAACATCGCGCTGGTTCTGTACAAAGACGGTGAGCGCCGTTACATCCTGGCCCCTAAAGGCCTGAAAGCTGGCGACCAGATCCAATCTGGCGTTGATGCTGCAATCAAACCAGGCAACACCCTGCCGATGCGCAATATCCCGGTTGGTTCTACCGTTCATAACGTAGAAATGAAACCAGGTAAAGGCGGTCAGCTGGCACGTTCCGCTGGTACTTACGTTCAGATCGTTGCGCGTGATGGTGCTTATGTCACCCTGCGTCTGCGTTCTGGTGAAATGCGTAAAGTCGAAGCAGACTGCCGTGCAACTCTGGGCGAAGTTGGCAATGCTGAGCATATGCTGCGCGTTCTGGGTAAAGCAGGTGCTGCACGCTGGCGTGGTGTTCGTCCGACCGTTCGCGGTACCGCGATGAACCCAGTCGATCACCCACATGGTGGTGGTGAAGGTCGTAACTTTGGTAAGCACCCGGTAACTCCGTGGGGCGTTCAAACCAAAGGTAAAAAGACCCGCAGCAACAAGCGTACTGATAAATTCATCGTACGTCGCCGTAGCAAATAATTTTAGAGGATAAGCCATGCCACGTTCTCTCAAGAAAGGTCCTTTTATTGACCTGCACTTGCTGAAGAAGGTAGAGAAAGCGGTGGAAAGCGGAGACAAGAAGCCCCTGCGCACTTGGTCCCGTCGTTCAACGATCTTTCCTAACATGATCGGTTTGACCATCGCTGTCCATAATGGTCGTCAGCACGTTCCAGTATTCGTAACCGATGAAATGGTCGGTCACAAACTGGGTGAATTCGCACCGACTCGTACTTATCGCGGCCACGCTGCTGATAAAAAAGCGAAGAAGAAATAAGGTAGGAGGAAGAGATGGAAACTATCGCTAAACATCGCCATGCTCGTTCTTCTGCTCAGAAGGTTCGCCTTGTTGCTGACCTGATTCGCGGTAAGAAAGTGTCGCAGGCTCTGGATATTCTGACCTACACCAATAAGAAAGCGGCTGTACTGGTCAAGAAGGTACTGGAATCTGCCATTGCTAACGCTGAACACAACGATGGCGCTGACATTGACGATCTGAAAGTTACGAAAATTTTCGTAGACGAAGGCCCGAGCATGAAGCGCATTATGCCGCGTGCAAAAGGTCGTGCAGATCGCATCCTGAAGCGCACCAGCCACATCACTGTGGTTGTGTCCGATCGCTGAGACTCTGGAGACTAGCAATGGGTCAGAAAGTACATCCTAATGGTATTCGCCTGGGTATTGTAAAACCATGGAACTCTACCTGGTTTGCGAACACCAAAGAATTCGCTGACAACCTGGACAGCGATTTTAAAGTACGTCAGTACCTGACTAAGGAACTGGCTAAAGCGTCCGTATCTCGTATCGTTATCGAGCGTCCGGCTAAGAGCATCCGTGTGACTATTCACACTGCTCGCCCGGGTATCGTTATCGGTAAGAAAGGTGAAGACGTAGAAAAACTGCGTAAGGTCGTGGCGGATATCGCTGGCGTTCCTGCACAGATCAATATCGCCGAAGTTCGTAAGCCTGAACTGGACGCAAAACTGGTTGCTGACAGCATCACTTCACAGCTGGAACGTCGTGTTATGTTCCGTCGTGCGATGAAGCGTGCTGTACAGAACGCCATGCGTCTGGGCGCTAAAGGGATTAAAGTTGAAGTTAGCGGCCGTCTGGGCGGCGCGGAAATCGCACGTACCGAATGGTACCGCGAAGGTCGCGTACCGCTGCACACTCTGCGTGCTGACATTGACTACAACACCTCTGAAGCGCACACCACTTACGGTGTAATCGGCGTTAAGGTATGGATCTTCAAAGGCGAGATCCTGGGTGGTATGGCTGCTGTTGAACAACCGGAAAAACCGGCTGCTCAACCTAAAAAGCAGCAGCGTAAAGGCCGTAAATAAGGAGCGTCGCTGATGTTACAACCAAAGCGTACAAAATTCCGTAAAATGCACAAAGGCCGTAACCGCGGTCTGGCTGCTGGCGCGGATGTTAGCTTCGGCAGCTTCGGTCTGAAAGCTGTTGGCCGTGGTCGTCTGACTGCCCGTCAGATCGAAGCAGCACGTCGTGCTATGACCCGTGCAGTTAAGCGTCAAGGTAAGATCTGGATCCGTGTATTCCCGGACAAACCGATCACTGAAAAGCCGCTGGCAGTGCGTATGGGTAAAGGTAAAGGTAACGTGGAGTATTGGGTTGCCTTGATTCAGCCGGGTAAAGTCCTGTATGAAATGGACGGCGTACCGGAAGAGCTGGCCCGTGAAGCATTCAAGCTGGCAGCAGCGAAACTGCCGATTAAAACCACCTTTGTAACTAAGACGGTGATGTAATGAAAGCAAAAGAGCTGCGTGAGAAGAGTGTTGAAGAGCTGAACACCGAGCTGCTGAATCTGCTGCGTGAGCAGTTCAACCTGCGTATGCAGGCTGCAAGTGGCCAGCTGCAACAGTCTCACCTGTTGAAGCAAGTGCGTCGTGATGTCGCACGCGTTAAGACTTTACTGACTGAGAAGGCGGGTGCGTAATGACCGATAAAATCCGTACTCTGCAAGGTCGCGTTGTTAGCGACAAAATGGAGAAATCCATTGTTGTTGCTATCGAACGTTTTGTGAAACACCCGATCTACGGTAAATTCATTAAGCGTACGACCAAACTGCACGTACATGACGAGAACAACGAATGCGGTATCGGTGACAAGGTTGAAATCCGTGAATGCCGTCCGCTGTCCAAGACTAAGTCCTGGACGCTGGTTCGCGTTGTAGAGAAAGCGGTTCTGTAATACAGTACGCGTTCTCAACGAATAAACGGCTCAGCGATGGGCCGTTTATTTTTTCTACCCATATCCTGAGAGCGGTGTTATAATGCCGCGCCCTCGATATGGGGCTTTTTTAACGACCTGATTTCGGGTCTCAGTAGTAGTTGACATTAGCGGAGCACTAAAATGATCCAAGAACAGACTATGCTGAACGTCGCCGACAACTCCGGTGCACGTCGCGTAATGTGTATCAAGGTTCTGGGTGGCTCGCACCGTCGCTACGCAGGCGTAGGCGACATCATCAAGATCACCATCAAAGAAGCAATTCCGCGTGGTAAGGTCAAAAAAGGTGATGTGCTGAAGGCGGTAGTGGTGCGCACCAAGAAGGGTGTTCGTCGCCCGGACGGTTCTGTCATTCGCTTCGATGGTAATGCATGCGTTATTTTAAACAATAACAGCGAGCAGCCTATCGGTACGCGTATTTTTGGGCCGGTAACTCGTGAGCTTCGTAACGAGAAGTTCATGAAAATTATCTCTCTGGCACCAGAAGTACTCTAAGGAGCGAATCATGGCAGCGAAAATCCGTCGTGATGACGAAGTTATCGTGTTAACCGGTAAAGATAAAGGTAAACGCGGTAAAGTTAAGAATGTCCTGTCTTCCGGCAAGGTCATCGTTGAAGGTATCAACCTGGTTAAGAAACACCAGAAGCCGGTTCCGGCTCTGAACCAACCAGGCGGCATTGTAGAGAAAGAAGCAGCTATTCAGATCTCTAACATTGCACTCTTCAATGCGGCAACCGGTAAGGCTGACCGTGTAGGCTTTAGATTCGAAGACGGCAAAAAAGTCCGTTTCTTCAAGTCTAACAGCGAAACTATCAAGTAATTTGGAGTAGTACGATGGCGAAACTGCATGATTACTACAAAGACGAAGTAGTTAATAAACTCATGACTGAGTTTAACTACAATTCTGTCATGCAAGTCCCTCGGGTCGAGAAGATCACCCTGAACATGGGTGTTGGTGAAGCGATCGCTGACAAGAAACTGCTGGATAACGCAGCAGCTGACCTGACAGCAATCTCCGGTCAAAAACCGCTGATCACCAAAGCACGCAAATCTGTTGCAGGCTTCAAAATCCGTCAGGGCTATCCGATCGGCTGTAAAGTAACTCTGCGTGGCGAACGCATGTGGGAGTTCTTTGAGCGCCTGATCACTATTGCTGTACCGCGTATCCGTGACTTCCGTGGCTTGTCCGCTAAGTCATTCGATGGTCGTGGTAACTACAGCATGGGTGTCCGTGAGCAGATCATCTTCCCAGAAATCGACTACGATAAAGTCGACCGCGTTCGTGGTTTGGATATTACCATTACCACTACTGCGAAATCTGACGAAGAAGGCCGTGCTCTGCTGGCTGCCTTTGACTTCCCGTTCCGCAAGTAAGGTAGGGTTACTGAATGGCTAAGCAATCAATGAAAGCACGCGAAGTAAAACGCGTAGCTTTAGCTGATAAATACTTCGCGAAACGCGCTGAACTGAAAGCGATCATCTCTGATGTGAACGCTTCCGACGAAGATCGTTGGAACGCTGTTCTTAAGCTGCAGTCTCTGCCGCGTGATTCCAGCCCGTCTCGTCAGCGTAACCGCTGCCGTCAAACAGGTCGTCCACATGGTTATGTGGGCAAGTTCGGGTTGAGCCGTATCAAGCTACGTGAAGCCGCTATGCGCGGTGAAGTACCAGGCTTGAAAAAGGCTAGCTGGTAATTGTCACCAATTGAATCACGGGAGTAAAGACAGATGAGCATGCAAGATCCGATCGCGGATATGCTGACCCGTATCCGTAACGGTCAGGCCGCGAACAAAGCTGCGGTCACCATGCCTTCCTCCAAGCTGAAAGTGGCAATTGCCAACGTGCTGAAGGAAGAAGGTTTTATTGAAGATTTTAAAGTTGAAGGCGACACCAAGCCGGAACTGGAACTGACTCTTAAGTATTTCCAGGGTAAAGCTGTTGTAGAAAGCATTCAGCGTGTCAGTCGCCCAGGTCTGCGCATCTACAAACGTAAAGATGAGCTGCCGAAAGTTATGGCGGGTCTGGGTATCGCGGTTGTTTCTACCTCTAAAGGTGTTATGACTGATCGTGCAGCGCGCCAGGCTGGTCTTGGTGGCGAAATTATCTGCTACGTAGCCTAATCGGAGGAAAAAATGTCTCGTGTTGCTAAAGCACCGGTCGTTGTTCCTGCCGGCGTTGATGTAAAAATCAACGGTCAGGTTATTACGATCAAAGGTAAAAACGGCGAGCTGACTCGTACTCTCAACGATGCTGTTGAAGTTAAACATGCAGATAATGCTCTGACCTTCGGTCCGCGTGATGGTTACGTAGACGGTTGGGCTCAGGCTGGTACCGCGCGTGCCCTGCTGAACTCAATGGTTATCGGTGTTACCGAAGGCTTCACTAAGAAGCTGCAGCTGGTTGGTGTAGGTTATCGTGCAGCGGTTAAAGGGAACGTAGTAAACCTGTCTTTAGGTTTCTCACACCCTGTTGACCATCAACTGCCGGCAGGGATTACTGCAGAATGTCCGACTCAAACTGAAATCGTGCTGAAAGGCGCTGATAAGCAGGTGATCGGCCAGGTTGCAGCAGATCTGCGTGCCTACCGTCGTCCTGAGCCTTACAAAGGCAAGGGTGTTCGTTACGCCGACGAAGTCGTGCGTACCAAAGAGGCTAAGAAGAAGTAAGGTAACACTATGGATAAGAAATCTGCTCGTATCCGTCGTGCGACCCGCGCACGCCGCAAGCTCAAAGAGCTGGGCGCAACTCGCCTGGTGGTACATCGTACCCCGCGTCATATTTACGCACAGGTAATTGCACCGAACGGTTCTGAAGTTCTGGTAGCTGCTTCTACTGTAGAAAAAGCTATCGCTGAACAACTGAAGTACACCGGTAACAAAGACGCGGCTGCAGCTGTGGGTAAAGCTGTCGCTGAACGCGCTCTGGAAAAAGGCATCAAAGATGTGTCCTTTGACCGTTCCGGGTTCCAATATCATGGTCGTGTCCAGGCACTGGCAGATGCTGCCCGTGAAGCTGGCCTTCAGTTCTAAGGTAGAGGTGTAAGATGGCTCACATCGAAAAACAAGCTGGCGAACTGCAGGAAAAGCTGATCGCGGTAAACCGCGTATCTAAAACCGTAAAAGGTGGTCGTATTTTCTCCTTCACAGCTCTGACTGTTGTTGGCGATGGTAACGGTCGCGTTGGTTTTGGTTACGGTAAAGCGCGTGAAGTTCCAGCAGCGATCCAGAAAGCGATGGAAAAAGCCCGTCGCAATATGATTAACGTCGCGCTGAACAACGGCACCCTGCAACACCCGGTTAAAGGTGTTCACACGGGTTCTCGTGTATTCATGCAGCCAGCTTCCGAAGGTACCGGTATCATCGCCGGTGGTGCAATGCGCGCCGTTCTGGAAGTTGCTGGGGTTCATAACGTTCTGGCTAAAGCATATGGTTCCACCAACCCGATTAACGTGGTTCGTGCAACTATTGATGGCCTGGAAAATATGAATTCTCCAGAAATGGTCGCTGCCAAGCGTGGTAAATCCGTTGAAGAAATTCTGGGGAAATAAACCATGGCAAAGACTATTAAAATTACTCAAACCCGCAGTGCAATCGGTCGTCTGCCGAAACATAAGGCAACGCTGCTTGGCCTGGGTCTGCGTCGTATTGGTCACACCGTAGAGCGCGAGGATACTCCTGCTGTTCGTGGTATGGTCAACGCGGTTTCCTTCATGGTTAAAGTTGAGGAGTAAGAGATGCGTTTAAATACTCTGTCTCCGGCCGAAGGCTCCAAAAAGGCGGGTAAACGCCTGGGTCGTGGTATCGGTTCTGGCCTCGGTAAAACCGGTGGTCGTGGTCACAAAGGTCAGAAGTCTCGTTCTGGCGGTGGCGTACGTCGCGGTTTCGAGGGCGGCCAGATGCCTCTGTATCGTCGTCTGCCGAAATTCGGCTTCACTTCTCGTAAAGCAGCGATTACAGCCGAAGTTCGTCTGTCTGACCTGGCTAAAGTAGAAGGCGGTGTTGTAGACCTGAACACGCTGAAAGCGGCTAACATTATCGGTATCCAGATCGAGTTCGCGAAAGTGATCCTGGCTGGTGAAGTCACTACTCCGGTAACTGTTCGTGGTCTGCGTGTTACTAAAGGCGCTCGTGCTGCTATCGAAGCTGCTGGCGGTAAAATCGAGGAATAAGTAGCAGATGGCTAAACAACCGGGATTAGATTTTCAAAGTGCCAAAGGTGGCTTAGGCGAGCTGAAACGCAGACTGCTGTTTGTTATCGGTGCGCTTATCGTGTTCCGTATTGGCTCTTTCATTCCGATCCCTGGTATTGATGCCGCTGTACTTGCCAAACTGCTTGAGCAACAGCGAGGCACCATCATTGAAATGTTTAACATGTTCTCTGGTGGTGCTCTCAGCCGTGCTTCTATCTTTGCCCTGGGTATTATGCCGTACATTTCGGCATCAATTATTATCCAGCTGCTGACAGTGGTTCATCCAACGTTGGCGGAAATTAAGAAAGAAGGGGAGTCTGGTCGTCGTAAGATCAGCCAGTACACCCGCTACGGTACTCTGGTGCTGGCAATATTCCAGTCGATCGGTATTGCTACCGGTCTGCCGAATATGCCTGGTATGCAAGGCCTGGTTATGAACCCGGGCTTTGCATTCTATTTCACCGCTGTTGTCAGTCTGGTCACAGGGACAATGTTCCTGATGTGGTTGGGCGAACAGATTACTGAACGTGGTATCGGTAACGGTATCTCGATCATTATCTTCGCCGGTATTGTCGCGGGACTCCCGCCAGCCATTGCCCATACTATCGAGCAAGCGCGTCAAGGCGACCTGCACTTCCTCGTGTTGCTGTTGGTTGCAGTATTAGTATTTGCAGTGACGTTCTTTGTTGTATTTGTTGAGCGTGGTCAACGCCGCATTGTGGTAAACTACGCGAAACGTCAGCAGGGTCGTCGTGTCTATGCTGCACAGAGCACACATTTACCGCTGAAAGTGAATATGGCGGGGGTAATCCCGGCAATCTTCGCTTCCAGTATTATTCTGTTCCCGGCAACCATCGCGTCATGGTTCGGGGGCGGGACTGGTTGGAACTGGCTGACAACAATTTCGCTGTATTTGCAGCCTGGGCAACCGCTTTATGTGTTACTCTATGCGTCTGCAATCATCTTCTTCTGTTTCTTCTACACGGCGTTGGTTTTCAACCCGCGTGAAACAGCAGATAACCTGAAGAAGTCCGGTGCATTTGTACCAGGAATTCGTCCGGGAGAGCAAACGGCGAAGTATATTGATAAAGTAATGACCCGCCTGACTTTAGTTGGTGCGCTCTACATTACCTTTATCTGCCTGATCCCGGAGTTCATGCGTGATGCAATGAAAGTACCGTTCTACTTTGGTGGGACCTCACTGCTTATCGTTGTTGTCGTGATTATGGACTTTATGGCTCAAGTGCAAACTCTGATGATGTCTAGTCAGTACGAGTCTGCATTGAAGAAGGCGAACCTGAAAGGCTACGGCCGATAATTGGTCGCCCGAGAAGTTACGGAGAGTAAAAATGAAAGTTCGTGCTTCCGTCAAGAAATTATGCCGTAACTGCAAAATCGTTAAGCGTGATGGTGTCATCCGTGTGATTTGCAGTGCCGAGCCGAAGCATAAACAGCGCCAAGGCTGATTTATTCGCATATTTTTCTTGCAAAGTTGGGTTGAGCTGGCTAGATTAGCCAGCCAATCTTTTGTATGTCTGTACGTTTCCATTTGAGTATCCTGAAAACGGGCTTTTCAGCATGGTGCGTACATATTAAATAGTAGGAGTGCATAGTGGCCCGTATAGCAGGCATTAACATTCCTGATCAAAAACATGCTGTGATCGCATTAACGTCGATCTACGGCATCGGTAAGACCCGTTCTAAAGCTATTCTGGCTGCAGCGGGTATCGCTGAAAATGTTAAGATCAGTGAGCTGTCTGAAGGACAAATCGACACGCTGCGTGACGAAGTTGCCAAATTTGTCGTTGAAGGTGATCTGCGCCGTGAAATCAGCATGAGCATCAAGCGCCTGATGGATCTTGGTTGCTATCGCGGTTTGCGTCATCGTCGTGGTCTGCCAGTGCGCGGTCAGCGTACTAAGACCAACGCACGTACCCGTAAGGGTCCGCGCAAACCGATCAAGAAATAATCGGGGTGATTGAATAATGGCAAAGGCACCAATTCGTGCACGTAAACGTGTAAGAAAACAAGTCTCTGACGGCGTGGCTCATATCCATGCTTCTTTCAACAACACCATCGTGACTATCACTGATCGTCAGGGTAACGCGCTGGGTTGGGCAACAGCCGGTGGTTCCGGTTTCCGTGGTTCTCGCAAATCTACTCCGTTCGCAGCTCAGGTTGCAGCAGAGCGTTGCGCTGACGCCGTAAAAGAATACGGTATCAAGAATCTGGAAGTTATGGTTAAAGGTCCGGGTCCAGGCCGCGAATCTACTATTCGTGCTCTGAACGCCGCTGGTTTCCGCATCACTAATATTACTGATGTGACTCCGATCCCTCATAACGGTTGTCGTCCGCCGAAAAAACGTCGCGTATAACGCCTCGTTTTCCAGGTTTGTTGGAGAAAGAAAATGGCAAGATATTTGGGTCCTAAGCTCAAGCTGAGCCGTCGTGAGGGCACCGACTTATTCCTTAAGTCTGGCGTTCGCGCGATCGATACCAAGTGTAAAATTGAACAAGCTCCTGGCCAGCACGGTGCGCGTAAACCGCGTCTGTCTGACTATGGTGTGCAGTTGCGTGAAAAGCAAAAAGTTCGCCGTATCTACGGTGTGCTGGAGCGTCAGTTCCGTAACTACTACAAAGAAGCAGCACGTCTGAAAGGCAACACTGGTGAAAACCTGTTGGCTCTGCTGGAAGGTCGTCTGGACAACGTTGTATACCGTATGGGCTTCGGTGCCACTCGTGCAGAAGCACGTCAGCTGGTTAGCCATAAAGCAATTATGGTAAACGGTCGTGTTGTTAACATCGCTTCTTATCAGGTTAGTCCGAATGACGTTGTTAGCATTCGTGAGAAAGCGAAGAAGCAGTCTCGCGTGAAAGCCGCTCTGGAGCTGGCTGAGCAGCGTGAAAAGCCAACCTGGCTGGAAGTTGATGCTGGCAAGATGGAAGGTACGTACAAGCGTAAGCCTGAGCGTTCTGATCTGTCTGCGGACATTAACGAACACCTGATCGTCGAGCTTTACTCCAAGTAAAGCTTAGTACCAAAGAGAGGACACAATGCAGGGTTCTGTGACAGAGTTTCTAAAACCGCGCCTGGTAGATATCGAGCAAGTGAGTTCGACGCACGCCAAGGTGACCCTTGAGCCTTTAGAGCGTGGCTTTGGCCATACTCTGGGTAACGCACTGCGCCGTATTCTGCTCTCATCGATGCCGGGTTGCGCGGTGACCGAGGTTGAGATTGATGGTGTACTACATGAGTACAGCACCAAAGAAGGCGTTCAGGAAGATATCCTGGAAATCCTGCTCAACCTGAAAGGGCTGGCGGTGAGAGTTCAGGGTAAAGATGAAGTTATTCTTACCTTGAATAAATCTGGCATTGGCCCTGTGACTGCAGCCGACATTACCCATGATGGGGATGTCGAAATCGTCAAGCCGCAGCACGTGATCTGCCACCTGACCGATGAGAACGCGTCTATTAGCATGCGTATCAAAGTTCAGCGCGGTCGTGGTTATGTGCCGGCTTCTACCCGAATTCATTCGGAAGAAGATGAGCGCCCAATCGGCCGTCTGCTGGTCGACGCATGTTACAGCCCTGTAGAGCGTATTGCCTACAATGTTGAAGCAGCGCGTGTAGAACAGCGTACCGACCTGGACAAGCTGGTCATCGAAATGGAAACCAACGGCACAATCGATCCTGAAGAGGCGATTCGTCGTGCGGCGACCATTCTGGCTGAACAACTGGAAGCTTTCGTTGACTTACGTGATGTACGTCAGCCGGAAGTGAAAGAAGAGAAACCAGAATTCGATCCGATCCTGCTGCGCCCTGTTGACGATCTGGAATTGACTGTCCGCTCTGCTAACTGCCTTAAAGCAGAAGCTATCCACTATATCGGTGATCTGGTACAGCGTACTGAGGTTGAGCTTCTTAAGACGCCTAACCTTGGTAAAAAATCTCTTACTGAGATTAAAGACGTGCTGGCTTCCCGTGGACTGTCTCTGGGCATGCGCCTGGAAAACTGGCCACCGGCAAGCATCGCTGACGAGTAACCGGATCACAGGTTAAGGTTTTACTGAGAAGGATAAGGTCATGCGCCATCGTAAGAGTGGTCGTCAACTGAACCGCAACAGCAGCCATCGCCAGGCTATGTTCCGCAACATGGCAGGTTCACTGGTTCGTCATGAAATCATCAAGACGACCCTGCCTAAAGCGAAAGAGCTGCGTCGCGTAGTTGAGCCGCTGATTACTCTTGCCAAGACTGATAGCGTAGCTAATCGTCGTCTGGCATTCGCCCGCACTCGTGATAACGAGATCGTGGCAAAACTGTTTAACGAGCTGGGCCCGCGTTTCGCGAGCCGCGCCGGTGGTTACACTCGCATTCTGAAGTGTGGCTTCCGTGCAGGTGACAACGCGCCGATGGCATACATCGAGCTGGTTGATCGCTCTGAATCGAAAGCAGAAGCTGCTGCAGAGTAATCTGTAGTAACGTAAAAAAACCCGCCCCGGCGGGTTTTTTTATATCCTCAGTACCCCCACTTATCTACAATATCTGTACTCTTTTTGTTCATCCCCTGGAGTCGTCTATGTGGTTACTGGACCAGTGGGCAGAGCGCCATATCACTGATGCGCAGAAAAACGGTGAGTTTGAGAATCTTCATGGTGCTGGCGAGCGGCTGGTTCTGGATGATGATTCGCATGTACCTGTTGAGTTACGGGCCGGTTATCGTTTATTAAAAAATGCAGGCTGCCTTCCGCCTGAGCTGGAGCAGCGAAAAGAAGCCATCCAGTTACTGGATCTGCTGAAAGGCCTGAGGCAGGATGATCCTCAGTATCATGAAGTGAGCCGGCGTTTGTCACTCCTGGAACTGAAGTTGCGGCAGGCTGGTCTAAGCACTGAATTTCTACGTGGTGAGTACGCGGATAAGTTGCTGCTTAAAATTAATGACAATTAAGGCGTGGATATGTATCGCATTGGTGAGTTAGCAAAGCTCGCGGACGTAACTCCTGATACGATCCGCTACTATGAAAAGCAACAGATGATGGAACATGAAGTCCGCACGGAAGGGGGATTCCGGTTGTATACGGAAAAGGATCTTCAGCGGCTAAAATTCATCCGCTATGCCCGACAGCTCGGGTTTACCCTCGAGTCGATCCGTGAGTTGTTGTCGATCCGCATCGATCCCGAACATCATACCTGTCAGGAATCAAAAGGGATCGTGCAGGAGCGACTGAAAGAAGTCGAAGCGCGCATTGCCGAACTGCAAAGCATGCAGCGTTCATTGCAGCGTCTGAACGATGCCTGCTGTGGTACTGCGCATAGCAGCGTGTACTGCTCAATCCTGGAAGCCCTGGAACAGGGAGCCAGTGGAGTGAAGTTAGGTTGTTGATTTATCAAACTGGTGGGACTACACTCCCGCCGTTAAACCACAAACAGGAGCTATTATGAGTCGTTATCAGCATACAAAAGGGCAGATAAAGGACAATGCCATTGAGGCATTATTACATGATCCACTCTTCAGACAGCGTATTGAAAAGAATAAGAAAGGTAAGGGAAGTTATTTACGTAAAGGGAAACATGGTAATCGGGGTAACTGGGAGGCCAGTGGCAAGAAAGTGAATCACTTTTTTACCACTGGCCTTCTGTTTTCAGCGGTCTATTAAGAACGATTGTTCTGTTCTTTAAGCAGGTCACGGATCTCAGTGAGCAAGACTTCTTCTTTCGTCGGCGCAGGTGCAGCAGCCGGCTCTTCTTTCTTACGATTGAGTTTATTGATGAGCTTAATTGCCATGAAAATAGCAAATGCCACAATCACAAAGTCGAAGATGTTCTGAATAAACACCCCATAGTGCATCACAACGGCAGGGATATCTCCCTGTGCATCGCGCAGCGTGACGGCAAACTGTTTAAAATCGATACCACCAATTAGCAAACCGAGCGGCGGCATAATGATATCGGCAACCAGTGACGATACAATTTTACCGAATGCCGCACCGATAATGACACCCACTGCCAAATCGACAACGTTCCCGCGCATCGCGAATTCGCGAAACTCTTTAATAATGCTCATTATATTCTCCCTATGCAGCTGACGTTAATAAGTTTAACAAATGTTAAGATATTTTCCATTTAAGTATTTAGATTAATAGTACGAATTAATCCTTGATAAATCAGGGGAATTAAAAGGGTGCGAATAATGCACCCTTCAATGTTAAAGGAAGAAAGGGCTAGGCTGGAATAAGCGCTCGACGTCGGTAATAAACTTTTTATCTGTCAGAAACATAATGACGTGATCGCCTTGTTCGATGCGTAAGTTGTCATTGGCAATCATCACATCGTTACCACGCACTACGGCACCAATAATCGTGCCCGGTGGCAGTTTGATCTCGTCAATGACCCGCCCGACAACGCGCGAAGTACTTTCATCGCCGTGAGCGACGGCTTCAATCGCTTCCGCGACGCCACGACGCAATGAAGAGACGCCAACGATATCTGCTTTTCGCACATGGCTGAGCAGCGCGGAGATAGTAGCCTGCTGAGGTGAAATGGCAATATCAATGACGCTGCCCTGCACCAGATCCACATAAGCACGACGCTGAATTAACACCATGACCTTTTTCGCGCCCATGCGCTTAGCCAGCATCGCGGACATGATATTGGCTTCGTCATCGTTGGTGACGGCGATGAACAGATCGACCTGATCGATATGTTCTTCAGCCAGCAACTCCTGATCAGAGGCGTCACCGAAGAAGACGATTGTATTCTGTAGTTTTTCGGCCAGCTCAGCAGCGCGTTGTTGATCGCGTTCGATCAATTTCACGCTGTAATCTTTCTCAAGACGACGTGCCAGACCGGCTCCGATGTTACCGCCGCCAACCAGCATGATGCGCTTGTAAGGTTTTTCGAGGCGTTGCAACTCGCTCATCACCGCGCGGATGTGCTGGGAGGCTGCAATAAAGAAGACTTCGTCACCCGCTTCCACGATAGTGGAACCCTGTGGGCGAATCGGTCTGTCATGACGGAAAATCGCCGCCACGCGCGTATCAATATGCGGCATATGCTCCCGCATTGTTGAAAGTGCGTTCCCGATCAGCGGGCCGCCGTAATAGGCTTTTACCACTGCCAGACTCACTTTACCTTCCGCAAAGTTGACGACCTGTAACGCGCCAGGATACTCAATCAATCGATAAATACTGTCGATGACGAGCTGCTCGGGCGCGATCAGGTGATCGATAGGTACGGCTTCTGAGTGGAACAGTTTGTCCGCATCACGAACATAATCAGGAGAGCGGATACGGGCAATTCGGTTCGGTGTGTTGAACAGCGAATAGGCTACCTGGCAGGCAACCATATTCGTTTCATCGGAGCTGGTCACAGCAACCAGCATATCCGCATCATCCGCACCGGCTTCGCGCAACACGCGTGGGTGTGAACCATGCCCCTGAACGACACGCAGATCGAACTTATCCTGCAGGCTGCGCAGACGTTCGCCGTTGGTATCGACCACGGTGATGTCGTTGTTCTCGCCGACCAGATTCTCAGCCAGCGTTCCTCCCACTTGTCCTGCGCCCAGAATGATTATTTTCATCAGTCGTGACCCGTTATCCCATCACTTTTTGATTAGCTTAGCGTAAAAGAAGCCATCACCGCCTTCTGCATCCGGCAGATTTTGCAGGCCCGGTGCTTCAGGCGTTCCTGTTTCGCTAAGCGTGGCATCCGCTGTGCGCTGCAAGAAGGCTTGAATCTGCAGGCTGTTCTCTTCCGGCAACACTGAACAGGTGGCATACACCAGCGTGCCGCCAGATTTTAAATGCGGCCAGACGGCATCAAGAATTTCAGCCTGCAGCTTTGCCAGCTCTGCAATATCACGATCCCGGCGTAGCCATTTGATATCCGGATGGCGACGGATAACCCCGGTTGCGGAGCAGGGCGCATCTAAAAGGATGCGATCAAACTGCTGCTCGCCGCACCACTGAGAAGGATAACGCCCGTCACCATGTTTGACTGTCGCTTTCATCCCGAGGCGTTTCAGATTGTCATAAACACGAGAGAGTCGTTGTTCATCCACATCAACTGCCATCACGTCTGCTTCAGGAGCAGCTTCGAGAATGTGGGTCGTTTTACCGCCTGGTGCAGCGCAAAGATCTAAAATGTGTTCGCCGTTTTGCGGAGTAAGAAAGGCTATGCATCCCTGCGCGGAGGCGTCCTGTACGGTGATCCATCCTTCATCGAATCCCGGTAGCGCATGGACTGGCGCTGGCGATTCCAGCCGCACGGCATCTGGGTAGTCTGGATGGGGGAAACCTTTCATCCCGGCGTCTTCGAGCAGTGCAAGCCAACTGTCGCGCGAGTGATGTGTGCGATTCACGCGTAACCACATCGGTGGCCGCTGATTGTTGGCGTCGACAATGGTTTCCCATTGAGTGGGATACGCTTTTTGCAGGCGCTTCAGCAGCCAGGAAGGATGGAGAAAACGCGCTTCGCTGTTGTCGAATTCTGCCAGCAGTTCTTCCTGCTGGCGCTGGAACTGTCGCAGGACGCCGTTTATCAACCCTTTAAGCTGCGGGCGCTTTATCGCCACTGCACCTTCGACCGTTTCCGCCAGCGCAGCATGAGGAGGAATACGGGTATGCAGTAATTGATAGAATCCCACCATTATCAGGTAGTGCACGGTGCGCTGTTTCCCCGTCATCGGACGGGACATCAATTTGTTGATCAGCCAGTCAAGTTGCGACAGCGTGCGCAGAACGCCAAAACAGAGTTCTTGTAATAGTGCTTTGTCTTTATCGGAGACTTTTTGTTGTAGCGGCGGCAGGACATTGCTCAGTGAATGCCCCTGCTCGACGACCTGTTCAACGGCCTGGGCCGCCATACTGCGTAAGTTAAGTTTCTTATTCATAACCGCAAAAATAAAAAGGCCCGGCAACACCGGGCGTAATCAGAAGTGACCGTCAGGCCAGACGGTTGCCAGGAATGAACCATTCCCGACGTGAATTTAGAAGGTCCTGGGCGCTCATCGCTTTTTTCCCGGCGGGTTGCAGTGAGAGCAAGTTCAGAATTCCGTTGCCAGTCGCGACCTGAATGCCTTGTTTTGTGGCTTCAAGGATAGTACCGGGCTCTGCCTTCGTCGGCGAGTCTATCACGGATGCCTGCCAGACTTTTACCGGCTGGCCATCAATTTCCAGCCAGCTCATTGGCCAGGGATTAAATGCGCGAATGCAGCGTTCCAGTTGCGCCGCAGAAAGTGACCAGTCGATGCGTGCTTCTTCTTTGCTGAGTTTCTCAGCATGGGTGACCTGCGCTTCGTTCTGTACTTCAGGATTAGTACGACCTTCCGCTAACTGCTTCAGCGTTTCAATCAGACCCTGCGGGCCAAGATCTGCTAGCTTGTCGTACAGCGTACCGCTGGTGTCCTGCGCGGTGATGGGGCAGGCGAGTTTGTAGAGCATATCGCCGGTATCCAGACCTACGTCCATCTGCATGATGGTGACACCCGTTTCAGCATCGCCCGCCCAGAGCGAACGTTGAATGGGGGCCGCACCACGCCAGCGCGGGAGCAGGGAACCATGCACGTTAATGCAGCCGAGACGCGGCATTTCCAGCACAGCTTTCGGTAGAATCAGGCCATACGCTACGACGACCATAACGTCTGCGTTCAGGTCAGAAACCAGATGCTGGTTTTCCTGTGGACGCAAGGAGACAGGTTGGAAAACCGGAATGCCTTTTTCTTCCGCCAGGACTTTTACCGGGCTCGGCATCAGTTTTTTGCCCCGCCCTGCCGGACGGTCTGGTTGCGTAAACACGCCGACGACGTCATGTCCGGAAGACAACAGCGCGTCCAGATGACGCGCTGCAAAGTCAGGTGTACCCGCAAAAATAATACGTAGTGAGTCTGACACGTTGATTCTTGTCCTTAAGCTCGTGCGTTCAGGCGGTCGAGTTTCTCAACTTTCTGACGAATACGTTGTTGTTTCAGCGGCGACAAATAATCGATAAATAGTTTACCGACCAGGTGATCCATTTCGTGCTGAATACAGATAGCCAGCAGGCCGTCGGCTTCCAGCTCAAACGGTTTACCCTCGCGATCGAGTGCGCGAACTTTCACTTTCTCGGCACGTGGCACTAAAGCACGTTGCTCCGGAATAGACAGGCAACCTTCTTCAATACCAGTTTCACCTTCTTTTTCCAGCAGTTCCGGGTTAATTAACACCAGGCGTTCGTCGCGGTTTTCTGACACGTCAATGACGATAATTCGCTGATGAATATCAACCTGCGTTGCCGCGAGGCCAATACCTTCTTCTGCGTACATCGTCTCGAACATATCATCGACGATACGCTGAATTTCTGCATTCACTTCTTCTACCGGTTTTGCGACTTTGCGAAGGCGCTCGTCCGGAATATGTAACACTTGCAAAACTGACATAGTTATCCAGAGTTGTGTTCAGGAGTTGGAAAGATTATTACCTCTATTCTAGACAAATCCCCCTCTGATTGACAGCATCAGTGACCAATCGCAAAGATTGCTAACACTGCTTGTGGCAGGGGGGAAAGGATGACCCGTACCGAAATTTGGCTACGTTTGATGGGCGTGAACGAGTTGTTCGGCGATGAGATGGTGCGAGTCGCTCAGGAGTTGATAGCACAACCGCATATTGATACCGCGGTGCTGCGGCGCGCGGGCCTTTCTCCTTCCCAGGCAACACGCTTTATTACCTTTTCGGAAGACGAGCTGGAAAAGACCTTTCGCTGGCTTGAGCTACCGCACCATCACTTATTACTGGCAGACTGTGAAGATTATCCTGCACAACTTCGTGCTATTGAAGATTACCCTGGCGCGCTTTTGGTCTCAGGCTCCCCGCAATGCCTCCATGATTTTCAACTCGCCGTAGTGGGAAGCCGAACACCGTCATGGTATGGCGAACGGTGGGGACGGTTATTCTGTGAGAAACTTGCGGGCTGGGAAATCACCATTACCAGCGGCCTGGCGCATGGTATTGATGGTATTGCCCACCGGGCGGCGATTCAGTCGAAGGGGAGAAGCATTGCTGTATTAGGAAACGGTCTGCAGGCCGTTTATCCCCGCCGACATGTCGGGATGGCAGAGGCTTTGCTGGAAACGGGAGGTGCTCTGGTGTCCGAATTTTCGTTGCTGATGCCTCCTTTACCACGCAATTTCCCCCGCCGAAACCGTATTATCAGCGGCCTGAGCAAAGGAGTACTGGTGGTTGAAGCGGCATTACGCAGCGGCTCGCTGGTCACCGCACGCTGTGCGTTGGAGCAGGGTCGAGAGGTGTTCGCCGTGCCCGGACCTCTCGGCAATCCCGGAAGTGAAGGACCACACTGGCTGGTGCAGCAGGGCGCCACACTTGTGACGGTTCCGGAGGAAATCATGGAAAACTTGCAGTGCGGCTTGCATTGGCTGCCAGATGGGCCTGAAAAATCACTTTATTCAGCAGATCAGGAGGACGCAGCATTGCCATTTCCCGAGCTCCTGGCTAACGTAGGAGATGAGGTAACACCTGTTGACGTCGTCGCTGAACGTGCCGGCCAACCTGTACCAGAGGTAGTGGCTCAGCTACTCGAACTGGAGTTAGCAGGATGGATCGCAGCTGTACCCGGCGGCTATGTCCGATTGAGGAGGGCATGCCATGTTCGACGTACTAATGTATTTGTTTGAGACATATATCCACAATGAAGCTGAATTACGAGTGGATCAGGACAAACTTGAACGGGATCTTACCGACGCTGGTTTTGATCGTGAAGACATCTACAATGCGCTCCTGTGGCTGGAAAAGCTTGCTGACTATCAGGAAGGTCTTGCCGAGCCGATGCAACTCGCTTCCGATCCCCTCTCTCTGCGCATCTATACACCAGAAGAGTGTGACCGACTGGATGCCAGTTGCCGGGGATTTCTGTTATTCCTTGAGCAGATCCAGGTGCTAAACCTCGAAACGCGAGAAATGGTGATTGAACGTGTGCTCGCGCTGGATACCGCAGAATTCGACCTGGAAGACCTGAAGTGGGTTATCCTGATGGTTTTGTTCAACATTCCGGGTTGTGAAAATGCATATCAGCAAATGGAAGAATTACTCTTTGAAGTGAATGAAGGTATGCTGCATTAATCAACCTTAATTCAGCATGAGTTGTTATGACTAAATCAGCACTGTTTTCGGTGCGTAAAAATGAGCCCTGCCCACAGTGCGGGGCTGAACTGGTAATTCGCTCCGGGAAACATGGTCCGTTTCTTGGTTGCTCGCACTATCCGGAATGTGACTATATCCGTCCGTTGAAATCCTCAGCGGACGGACATATCGTCAAAGTTCTGGAGGGGAAACATTGTCCTGACTGCGGCGGTGAACTGGTGTTGCGCCAGGGGCGTTTTGGCATGTTTATCGGCTGCAGCAACTATCCTGAATGTGAGCATACCGAGCTCATTGATAAGCCCGATGAAACCGCAATTACTTGTCCTCAATGCCAGACAGGTCACCTGGTCCAGCGGCGTTCTCGTTATGGCAAAACCTTCCACTCCTGCGATCGCTATCCGGAGTGCCAGTTTGTCATTAACTTCAAACCGATAGCCGGAGAGTGCCCAGAGTGTCACTATCCGCTACTCATCGAAAAGAAAACCGCGCAGGGTGTGAAGCACTTTTGCGCCAGTAAACAATGTGGAAAGCCGGTTTCGGCGGAACAAACAAGTGAATAATAACCTGCCAACAGACCCCATCGCTGACGCGATAGAGGTACTGAATAAAGAAAATGTCATCGCCTATCCAACAGAAGCCGTTTTTGGTGTCGGGTGCGATCCCGATAGCGAAGTGGCCGTTAATCGC
Source organism: Citrobacter farmeri (assembly GCF_019048065.1). NCBI lineage: Bacteria > Pseudomonadati > Pseudomonadota > Gammaproteobacteria > Enterobacterales > Enterobacteriaceae > Citrobacter > Citrobacter farmeri. Next base: position 4,361,202 of record NZ_CP077291.1, on the reverse strand, counting down.
CTGTTGGCCTTAAAACAGCGCCCGGTCGATAAAGGGTTAATTTTGATTGCCGCCAGCTTTGAGCAGCTCAAACCGTATATTGACGATAGTATGCTTACCGATGCCCAGCGTGATGCCGTGTTTGCGCGTTGGCCAGGTCCGGTGACTTTTGTTTTCCCCGCGCCGACGACAACGCCTCGCTGGTTGACGGGGCGCTTTGATTCACTGGCCGTGCGCGTAACGGATCATCCGCTGGTGGTCGCTTTGTGCCAGGCTTATGGTAAACCGTTGGTTTCAACCAGCGCCAACCTGAGTGGATTACCTCCTTGCCGTACGGTAGAAGAAGTCCAGGCGCAGTTTGGTACAGACTTCCCGGTGGTGTCAGGGGAAACCGGGGGGCGCTTGAATCCTTCGGAAATACGTGATGCCCTGACGGGTGAGCTGTTTCGACAGGGGTAAGATGATGGAAACCTATGCTGTTTTTGGTAATCCAATCGCACACAGCAAATCGCCGTTTATTCATCAGCAATTTGCACAGCAACTGCGTATTGCGCATCCGTATGGCCGCGTGCTGGCACCCGTTAATGATTTCATTAATACCCTAAATGCGTTCTTTGCCGATGGGGGTAAAGGGGTGAACATAACGGTGCCGTTTAAAGAAGAGGCGTTTGCCCGTGCAGATGAACTCACGGAGCGTGCTGCGCTGGCTGGCGCGGTGAATACAATCAAGCGGCTCGAAGATGGACGTTTGCTTGGCGATAATACGGACGGCATAGGTCTGCTAAGCGATCTCGAACGCCTGTCATTTATTCAACCGGGGCAGCGTATCCTGCTAATTGGCGCGGGAGGGGCTTCGCGTGGCGTACTGTTACCATTGCTTTCTATGGATTGCGGGGTAACTATCGTCAACCGTACAGCATCCCGTGCGGAAGAACTGGCACAGGTTTTTGCGCATACGGGAAGCGTGCAGGCGCTGGGTATGGATGAGCTGGAAGGACATGAGTTTGATCTGATCATCAATGCCACTTCCAGCGGCATCAGCGGTGAGATCCCCGCGATCCCGACATCGCTCATTCGTCCGTCTGTATGTTGTTACGACATGTTCTACCAAAAGGGCAATACGCCGTTTCTTTCCTGGTGTGAACGCCAGGGCGCTAAACGTTATGCCGATGGCCTGGGGATGCTGGTGGGGCAAGCGGCTCACGCCGTACTGCTCTGGCACGGCGTGTTGCCGGAAATTGAACCGGTGATTGCGCGCCTCAAGCAGGAGTTGTCCGCATGAATCAGGCTATCCAGTTTCCAGACAGGGAAGAGTGGGATGCGCAGAAAAAAGCGGTCTGCTTTCCCGCGTTGGTTAATGGCATGCAGTTAATGTGCGCAATTAAGGCAGAAACGCTGGCGAATCGCTTTGGTGGTGAAACGGTGGAGCAATGGTTAGCCCACTTTTGCGAATATCGCTGGGATCTGGAAGAAGAAGCGGAAGCGCTGATCCAGTCCCAGCAAGAAGACGTTCACGGTTGGGTCTGGTTACCCTGAGCGAGATACTCGTCTTTCCATTTCACATAATTTCTGGCGGAGTATTGCAGTCCGGCTTTCTCTTCCTCGGTGAGTGGCCGGATCTGCTTGACCGGACTCCCTAAATAGAGATAGCCGCTCTCCAGGCGTTTGTTTTGCGGCACCAGACTTCCCGCCCCAATCATTACCTCATCTTCTATCACCGCGCCATCCAGTAGAATCGATCCCATACCGACCAGGACGCGGTTGCCGATGATGCAGCCATGCAACATCACTTTATGTCCGACCGTCACATCTTCCCCCACAATGAGCGGATTGCCATCCGGGTTGGAAGTGGATTTGTGCGTGACGTGCAGCACGCTGCCATCCTGAATATTCGTCCGCGCCCCGATCGCAACGTAATTCACATCGCCACGGATCGCGACAAGCGGCCAGATCCCCACATCGTCCGCCAGGCGAACGTCACCAATGATCACACTGCTGCCGTCGAGCATCACTCGTTGGCCGATCTGTGGGAAAAGATCCTTATAAGGACGTAATACGTCAGACATGTCTACCTCAAGGAAAGAGAACAGTAATGATGACTTTGGTTGCATTTCTGGCCTTGCGCAAGTGCTTTATCTATCAAAAATCCGCCAAATTGCGCATGAAGGGAGCGAAGGGGATGAAAAAGCAGCAAACGAAAAAAAAGATCCAAAAAAGTCTTGTGCAAAAAATTGGGATCCCTATAATGCGCCTCCGTTGAGACGACAAAGTGAAACGCTTCACAAGATGGTCGTCACAGCGAAGAGAAAAATCCTGAAAATCAGGGTTGACTCTGAAAGAGGAAAGCGTAATATACGCCACCTCGCGACAGAGCGCTGAAGCGCGTCGCAACTGCTCTTTAACAATTTATCAGACAATCTGTGTGGGCACTCAAAGTGACATGGATTCTTAACGTCGCAAGACGAAAAATGAATACCAAGTCTCTGAGTGAACACGTAATTCATTACGAAGTTTAATTCACGAGCATCAAACTTAAATTGAAGAGTTTGATCATGGCTCAGATTGAACGCTGGCGGCAGGCCTAACACATGCAAGTCGAACGGTAACAGGAAGCAGCTTGCTGCTTCGCTGACGAGTGGCGGACGGGTGAGTAATGTCTGGGAAACTGCCCGATGGAGGGGGATAACTACTGGAAACGGTAGCTAATACCGCATAACGTCGCAAGACCAAAGAGGGGGACCTTCGGGCCTCTTGCCATCGGATGTGCCCAGATGGGATTAGCTTGTTGGTGAGGTAACGGCTCACCAAGGCGACGATCCCTAGCTGGTCTGAGAGGATGACCAGCCACACTGGAACTGAGACACGGTCCAGACTCCTACGGGAGGCAGCAGTGGGGAATATTGCACAATGGGCGCAAGCCTGATGCAGCCATGCCGCGTGTATGAAGAAGGCCTTCGGGTTGTAAAGTACTTTCAGCGGGGAGGAAGGGGTTAAGGTTAATAACCTTAGCCATTGACGTTACCCGCAGAAGAAGCACCGGCTAACTCCGTGCCAGCAGCCGCGGTAATACGGAGGGTGCAAGCGTTAATCGGAATTACTGGGCGTAAAGCGCACGCAGGCGGTCTGTCAAGTCGGATGTGAAATCCCCGGGCTCAACCTGGGAACTGCATTCGAAACTGGCAGGCTTGAGTCTCGTAGAGGGGGGTAGAATTCCAGGTGTAGCGGTGAAATGCGTAGAGATCTGGAGGAATACCGGTGGCGAAGGCGGCCCCCTGGACGAAGACTGACGCTCAGGTGCGAAAGCGTGGGGAGCAAACAGGATTAGATACCCTGGTAGTCCACGCCGTAAACGATGTCTATTTGGAGGTTGTGCCCTTGAGGCGTGGCTTCCGGAGCTAACGCGTTAAATAGACCGCCTGGGGAGTACGGCCGCAAGGTTAAAACTCAAATGAATTGACGGGGGCCCGCACAAGCGGTGGAGCATGTGGTTTAATTCGATGCAACGCGAAGAACCTTACCTGGTCTTGACATCCACAGAACTTGGCAGAGATGCCTTGGTGCCTTCGGGAACTGTGAGACAGGTGCTGCATGGCTGTCGTCAGCTCGTGTTGTGAAATGTTGGGTTAAGTCCCGCAACGAGCGCAACCCTTATCCTTTGTTGCCAGCGGTCCGGCCGGGAACTCAAAGGAGACTGCCAGTGATAAACTGGAGGAAGGTGGGGATGACGTCAAGTCATCATGGCCCTTACGACCAGGGCTACACACGTGCTACAATGGCATATACAAAGAGAAGCGACCTCGCGAGAGCAAGCGGACCTCATAAAGTATGTCGTAGTCCGGATTGGAGTCTGCAACTCGACTCCATGAAGTCGGAATCGCTAGTAATCGTGGATCAGAATGCCACGGTGAATACGTTCCCGGGCCTTGTACACACCGCCCGTCACACCATGGGAGTGGGTTGCAAAAGAAGTAGGTAGCTTAACCTTCGGGAGGGCGCTTACCACTTTGTGATTCATGACTGGGGTGAAGTCGTAACAAGGTAACCGTAGGGGAACCTGCGGTTGGATCACCTCCTTACCTTAAAGAACCTGCCTTTGTAGTGTCCACACAGATTGTCTGATGAAAAACGAGCAGTAAAACCTCTACAGGCTTGTAGCTCAGGTGGTTAGAGCGCACCCCTGATAAGGGTGAGGTCGGTGGTTCAAGTCCACTCAGGCCTACCAAATTCGCTCCCGTGCTTTGTTGTGGCAATGCTCGCATACTTCAGTATGCTTCGCCTCACCACGCCGCGCCCGGAAACGAATTAGGGACGAGGTTTTAACTACACTGTATGGGGCTATAGCTCAGCTGGGAGAGCGCCTGCTTTGCACGCAGGAGGTCTGCGGTTCGATCCCGCATAGCTCCACCATACTGTAGAACGTAATCAAGAAAACTTCAGAGTGTACCTGAAAGGGTTCACTGCGAAGTTTTGCTCTTTAAAAATCTGGATCAAGCTGAAAATTGAAACGACACATCTTTAATGGTGTGTTCGAGTCTCTCAAATTTTCGCAATCATGAAGTGAAACATCTTCGGGTTGTGAGGTTAAGCGACTAAGCGTACACGGTGGATGCCCTGGCAGTCAGAGGCGATGAAGGACGTGCTAATCTGCGAAAAGCGTCGGTAAGGTGATATGAACCGTTATAGCCGGCGATGTCCGAATGGGGAAACCCAGTGCAATCCGTTGCACTATCGTTAAGTGAATACATAGCTTAACGAGGCGAACCGGGGGAACTGAAACATCTAAGTACCCCGAGGAAAAGAAATCAACCGAGATTCCCCCAGTAGCGGCGAGCGAACGGGGAGCAGCCCAGAGCCTGAATCAGCATGTGTGGTAGTGGAACGGTCTGGAAAGGCCGGCGATACAGGGTGACAGCCCCGTACACAAAATTGCACGTGCTGTGAGCTCGATGAGTAGGGCGGGACACGTGGTATCCTGTCTGAATATGGGGGGACCATCCTCCAAGGCTAAATACTCCTGACTGACCGATAGTGAACCAGTACCGTGAGGGAAAGGCGAAAAGAACCCCGGCGAGGGGAGTGAAAAAGAACCTGAAACCGTGTACGTACAAGCAGTGGGAGCCTCTTTTATGGGGTGACTGCGTACCTTTTGTATAATGGGTCAGCGACTTATATTCTGTAGCAAGGTTAACCGAATAGGGGAGCCGAAGGGAAACCGAGTCTTAACTGGGCGTTAAGTTGCAGGGTATAGACCCGAAACCCGGTGATCTAGCCATGGGCAGGTTGAAGGTTGGGTAACACTAACTGGAGGACCGAACCGACTAATGTTGAAAAATTAGCGGATGACTTGTGGCTGGGGGTGAAAGGCCAATCAAACCGGGAGATAGCTGGTTCTCCCCGAAAGCTATTTAGGTAGCGCCTCGTGAACTCATCTTCGGGGGTAGAGCACTGTTTCGGCTAGGGGGTCATCCCGACTTACCAACCCGATGCAAACTGCGAATACCGAAGAATGTTATCACGGGAGACACACGGCGGGTGCTAACGTCCGTCGTGAAGAGGGAAACAACCCAGACCGCCAGCTAAGGTCCCAAAGTCATGGTTAAGTGGGAAACGATGTGGGAAGGCTCAGACAGCCAGGATGTTGGCTTAGAAGCAGCCATCATTTAAAGAAAGCGTAATAGCTCACTGGTCGAGTCGGCCTGCGCGGAAGATGTAACGGGGCTAAACCATGCACCGAAGCTGCGGCAGCGACACTATGTGTTGTTGGGTAGGGGAGCGTTCTGTAAGCCTGCGAAGGTGTGCTGTGAGGCATGCTGGAGGTATCAGAAGTGCGAATGCTGACATAAGTAACGATAAAGCGGGTGAAAAGCCCGCTCGCCGGAAGACCAAGGGTTCCTGTCCAACGTTAATCGGGGCAGGGTGAGTCGACCCCTAAGGCGAGGCCGAAAGGCGTAGTCGATGGGAAACAGGTTAATATTCCTGTACTTGGTGTTACTGCGAAGGGGGGACGGAGAAGGCTATGTTGGCCGGGCGACGGTTGTCCCGGTTTAAGCGTGTAGGTGTGTGTTCCAGGTAAATCCGGTTCACTTTAACACTGAGGCGTGATGACGAGGCACTACGGTGCTGAAGTAACAAATGCCCTGCTTCCAGGAAAAGCCTCTAAGCATCAGGTAACATCAAATCGTACCCCAAACCGACACAGGTGGTCAGGTAGAGAATACCAAGGCGCTTGAGAGAACTCGGGTGAAGGAACTAGGCAAAATGGTGCCGTAACTTCGGGAGAAGGCACGCTGATACGTAGGTGAAGCGATTTACTCGTGGAGCTGAAATCAGTCGAAGATACCAGCTGGCTGCAACTGTTTATTAAAAACACAGCACTGTGCAAACACGAAAGTGGACGTATACGGTGTGACGCCTGCCCGGTGCCGGAAGGTTAATTGATGGGGTTATCCGTAAGGAGAAGCTCTTGATCGAAGCCCCGGTAAACGGCGGCCGTAACTATAACGGTCCTAAGGTAGCGAAATTCCTTGTCGGGTAAGTTCCGACCTGCACGAATGGCGTAATGATGGCCAGGCTGTCTCCACCCGAGACTCAGTGAAATTGAACTCGCTGTGAAGATGCAGTGTACCCGCGGCAAGACGGAAAGACCCCGTGAACCTTTACTATAGCTTGACACTGAACACTGGTCCTTGATGTGTAGGATAGGTGGGAGGCTTTGAAGTGTGGACGCCAGTCTGCATGGAGCCGCCCTTGAAATACCACCCTTTAATGGCTGGTGTTCTAACGTGGGCCCGTTACCCGGGTTGCGGACAGTGTCTGGTGGGTAGTTTGACTGGGGCGGTCTCCTCCTAAAGAGTAACGGAGGAGCACGAAGGTTAGCTAATCCTGGTCGGACATCAGGAGGTTAGTGCAAAGGCATAAGCTAGCTTGACTGCGAGCGTGACGGCGCGAGCAGGTGCGAAAGCAGGTCTTAGTGATCCGGTGGTTCTGAATGGAAGGGCCATCGCTCAACGGATAAAAGGTACTCCGGGGATAACAGGCTGATACCGCCCAAGAGTTCATATCGACGGCGGTGTTTGGCACCTCGATGTCGGCTCATCACATCCTGGGGCTGAAGTAGGTCCCAAGGGTATGGCTGTTCGCCATTTAAAGTGGTACGCGAGCTGGGTTTAGAACGTCGTGAGACAGTTCGGTCCCTATCTGCCGTGGGCGCTGGAGAATTGAGGGGGGCTGCTCCTAGTACGAGAGGACCGGAGTGGACGCATCACTGGTGTTCGGGTTGTCATGCCAATGGCACTGCCCGGTAGCTAAATGCGGAAGAGATAAGTGCTGAAAGCATCTAAGCACGAAACTTGCCCCGAGATGAGTTCTCCCTGACCCTTAAAGGGTCCTGAAGGAACGTTGAAGACGACGACGTTGATAGGCCGGGTGTGTAAGCGCAGCGATGCGTTGAGCTAACCGGTACTAATGAACCGTGAGGCTTAACCTTACAACGCCGAAGATGTTTTGGCGTGAGAGACATCAATATCAGCTTGATAACAGATTATGTCACTTCGTGGAAACGGGGTGATGAAACAGAATTTGCCTGGCGGCAGTAGCGCGGTGGTCCCACCTGACCCCATGCCGAACTCAGAAGTGAAACGCCGTAGCGCCGATGGTAGTGTGGGGTCTCCCCATGTGAGAGTAGGGAACTGCCAGGCATCAAATTTAGCGTGCTGATATGGCTCAGTTGGTAGAGCGCACCCTTGGTAAGGGTGAGGTCCCCAGTTCGACTCTGGGTATCAGCACCACTTAATTAGGTTAAAGTTCGGCACAGTAGAAAAGAATTTGTCTGGCGGCTGTAGCGCGGTGGTCCCACCTGACCCCATGCCGAACTCAGAAGTGAAACGCCGTAGCGCCGATGGTAGTGTGGGGCCTCCCCATGCGAGAGTAGGGAACTGCCAGACATCAAATCAAACAAAAGGCCCAGTCGGAAGACTGGGCCTTTTGTTTTTCCTGTGCTGAAAGCCTGACTAGCGCCATCATCAGGCGGAGTTAGGCACAGAAAAGCCAAAGGCCATCCATCAGGGTGGCCTTTTTACATTCTGATTAATGTATAACCTGTGATAGAAACGCACGTGTACGTTCTGATTTAGGATGAGCAAAAAACTCATCCGGCGGTGCCTGTTCAACAATTTCTCCGCGATCCATAAAGATCACCCTGTCTGCCACTGTTCTGGCAAATCCCATCTCATGTGTTACGCAAAGCATTGTCATTCCTGACTGCGCCAGGCCAATCATCGTATCCAGAACCTCTTTTACCATCTCGGGATCCAGCGCTGACGTGGGCTCATCAAACAGCATAATTTTGGGTTTCATACATAGCGAGCGGGCAATGGCTACACGCTGTTGCTGCCCGCCGGAAATCTGCCCCGGAAATTTATGCGCGTGTTCTGCAATGCGCACACGCTCCAGGTAGTGCATCCCTAGCGCTTCGGCTTCTTTTACCGGCATCTTACGCACCCAAATTGGCGCCAACGTACAGTTTTGTAGAACTGTCAGATGAGGAAAGAGATTAAAGTGCTGGAACACCATGCCGACTTCCTGTCGGACGCGCTCAATATTGCGGATGTCCTCATTTAGCTCAATCCCATCAACAATGATTCTTCCCTGCTGATGTTCTTCCAGATGGTTGATACAGCGGATGGTGGTTGATTTCCCTGAACCCGAAGGCCCGCATAATACAATGCGTTCCCCTTGCTTAACGCGCAGGTTGATGTCCTTCAGAACGTGAAATTGTCCGTACCACTTGTTGACGTTTTCCAGCGTAATCATCGCGTCGGCAGGTTGTATTAATAGTTGGCTCATAGAATCCTCAGTGCGGTGTACGCCCGGTGTTAAAGCGCTTTTCCAGATGCTGGCTGTAGCGCGACATGCTGAAACAAAAAATCCAGTAGATTAGAGCAGCGAAAACATAGCCTTCCGTCGACATCCCCAGCCAGGCCGGGTCCACCGTCGCTTGCTGCACGCTGCTGAAAAGATCGAACAAGCCGATGATGATGACCAGACTGGTATCTTTAAACAGGGCAATAATCGTGTTGACCAGCCCAGGAATGACCAGCTTTAGGGCCTGAGGAAGAATGACCAATCCCTGGGTTTTCCAGTAGCCTAATGCCAGAGATTCTGCCGCTTCGTATTGCCCTTTCGGTAATGCCTGTAGTCCCCCACGTACGACTTCCGCGACATAGGCCGACTGAAAGAGGATCACGCCTACCAGCGCCCGAATAAGCTTGTCAATGCTGGTTCCTTCTGACATAAACAGCGGCAGCATTACCGAAGACATAAACAGGACGGTGATCAGCGGTACGCCACGCCAGAACTCGATAAAAATAACGGATAAGATCCGCACGACGGGCATATGAGAGCGACGTCCCAGCGCCAGCAAAATCCCTAAGGGCAGAGCCCCCGCGATCCCGACAGATGCGATGATTAAGGTCAGCGTCAGCCCGCCCCATTGGCGCGTTTCAACGCGATCCAGCCCAAGAAAGCCGCCATATAGCAGGAACCAGACAATGATCGGGTAAATGATGGCCCAGGCGGCGATGTATCGCCCGCGACGCGGCAGCGCTTTCCAGAACATTGGAACAATAGAAGCCAACCCGATGATCAACGCCAGGTTGATACGCCAGCGCTGGTCGTGCGGGTACAGCCCATACATGAACTGTCCAAAACGTTCGTGAATGAACACCCAGCAGGCACCGGCTTTGGTACAGTCTGCACGGGTGGAACCCACCCAGTTGGCCTGCAGAAACGCCCAGTTCAGCAAAGGGGGGATCAACTCCCACATCAACCACAGACAGAACAGTGTCAGCAGGCTGTTTGACCAACTGGAAAAGAGATTTTTTCGTACCCATAAGATCGAACGACCAGGACCGTTACTGGCCGGGCGCATGGGATGAGACAGCAGTGCTTTTGTCATCATGGTTCCTTAGCGCTCAATGAGGGCGATTCGCCGGTTATAGATGTTCATCAGCAGCGAGATGCTCAGGCTAATGATCAGGTACACCGACATCGTGATGGCGATGGTTTCAATGGCCTGTCCTGTCTGGTTTAGCACCGTGCCAGCGAACAGTGATACCATGTCGGGATAGCCAATGGCGGCGGCCAGCGATGAGTTTTTCACAATATTCAAATATTGACTGGTCAGCGGCGGAATAATGACACGTAGCGCCTGAGGAATGATGACCTGGCGAAGGGTCACGGTATTGGGCAACCCCAGAGAGCGGGCTGCTTCATGCTGACCGTGGGGAACGGCCTGAATGCCTGCGCGGATGATTTCAGCAATAAATGCCGAGGTGTATACCGACAACGCCAGCGTCAGGGCCGCCAGCTCAGGAATGAGCACCATTCCGCCACGAAAGTTGAAGCCATGTAGCTGCGGAATATCCCAATGCAGCGCCGCGCCAAAAAGCCAGTGAGCGATGAGCGGCAACAGCACTATCAGGCCTAATGCCGTGGGCCAGGTTCTGCGTAGCTGCCCCGTTTTCATCTGATGCATTTTATTGAAGCGGAACAGACCCACGGACAGCGCAATAGCAATCGCCGCTGAGAGCACGAAAGCGAGCACACCTTCCCCAAACTGCGGCGACGGGATATAAAGTCCCCGATTACTCAAAAAGACCATCTCCAGCGCACTGGCGGCCTGGCGAGGGCCGGGTAAATTGCGTAGGACCGCGAAGTACCAGAAAAAGATTTGCAGTAGCGGCGGGATATTACGGAACGTCTCGATATAAATCGTTGAGAGTTTACGCAGTAACCAGTTGTCTGACAGGCGCGCCAGCCCCAGAAAGAAGCCGATAAATGACGCAAACACGATACACAGTGCGGAAACCAGTAGCGTATTAAGCAACCCCACCAGAAAAACGCGTCCGTAGGTGTCACCCTGTTGATAGTCGATCAGGTGCTGGACAATGCCAAATCCTGCGCTACGGTCGAGAAAGGCAAAGCCCGAGGTAATGCCGCGACTGCTTAGATTATTAATTGTGTTGTGAATGAGATAGATAGCAACTGCCACGACCGCAAGAATGGCGAGGATCTGGAACAGCCAGGCGCGGACCGCAGGGTTTGAAAAGGAGAGTGACCCTTTTACATTTGAGCGGCGATGGAACATAAGAAAGCCTCGGTAACCATGACTCTGAACTGAGCGCCGCACGTGCGACGCCCGTTACATCACAACGACTCAACGCACTGGCGGTGCGTATTGAATGCCGCCGTTATTCCAGAGATTGTTCTGTCCACGTTTGATCTTCAGTGGGCTTTCCGATCCCACGTTGCGTTCAAAGATCTCCGCATAGTTACCTACCTGCTTGATGATGTTGTAAGCCCATTTATTGTCGAGCTTCAGATCTTTGCCGTAGTCGCCTTCTTTGCCCAGCAGATGCGCCATGTCTGGCGTTGCAGGATTCGCCGCTTTCTCATCGACATTTTTCGATGTCACGCCCATCTCTTCGGCATTCAACATAGCGAACAATGTCCAGCGCACAATAGAGAACCACTCATCATCGCCGCGACGAACGACCGGGCCCAACGGTTCTTTCGAAATCACCTCTGGTAACACCAGCCATTCTGCCGGGTTGCTGAGTTTAATGCGTAAGGCATACAGCTGGGACTGGTCAGAGGCGAGGGTATCACAACGTCCTGATTCCAGTGCTTTTGCTGACTCATCTGAGCGGTCAAAGGTGACCGGGGTGTATTTCATATTATTGGCTTTGAAATAATCGGCCACGTTCAGTTCGGTATCCGTTCCCGCCTGGATACAGACGGTGGCGCCATCTAACTCTTTCGCACTTTTCAGACCCGCTTTGTTATGGGTCAGGAAGCCGATGCCATCGTAATAGGTGACGCCGGTGAATGACATACCCATTCCGGCATCACGCGAAGAGGTCCAGGTGGTATTACGGGAAAGAAGATCGACTTCGCCCGACTGTAATGCGGTGAAGCGTTCTTTTGCGGTGAGTGGGGTATATTTTACTTTTGTATCATCACCCAGGACGGCGGCGGCAACGCCACGGCAAACATCCACATCTATCCCGGAGAATTTCCCGTTTGCATCAGCGTAAGAAAAACCGGGAAGACCGTCACTGATACCGCATTGCACGAACCCTTTCTTTTTTACAGCATCCAGCGTGGTCCCGGCATGTGCCTGATTGGCAACCGCAAGCAGCACGCCGGCCGCAGCCAGTGTGGCTATCATCATCTTTTTCATAATGCATCCTGTGTGGCAAAGAAATTATTGTTATAGAGAGACGTTCTTCAACGTCTTTAACCTGTCTGTGGCATTGGCCATACTCTTTTAAGCAAAGGTAGTGCCAGGTTTTGCGCACGAATATCCGACGCAATAAGCAGAGTGTAGACAGGAAAAAATAAACTCAGCGCCCTGAAATGGTGCGAAATTGAAACGTAAGCCACATTTTGGAGCAAAATATTTAAAACAATGCTCGCGAAGTCAAATAACAATTTCGGGCGTGAATATCGAGGGGGTGAGTATTGAAAGATAAATGAGAAAACGGAGAGTATGGGACTTATTGATAATTAAAATGTAATGGTGCCATTATTTTTCAATACTTTGTATGATATGAAAAACGATGAACTTAAGCTAAAAGCGCGGCAAGTACCGCGCTCTGAGAGTGTTATTTCGACAGCGCGATGATCCCCATCGTCAGACCCGCAACCGCTGCGGCCCCGCCAGCAATAGCGCCCGCGGTTTCCCAGTTATCCTGAGTTGTCCCTTTCATACAGGTATTGGTATGAACGAGGCGCCCCTGATCATCATAAACCGGAACGCAGGGGGAATCGTGGGCACAACCCGCCAGCAATGCCGTGAGCAGTGCCACTGGAATTAATCTTTTCATGGTGTTACCTCAAAAAATAAGCGTTCCGCAAAAACAGCAACAGTGAATGCTGCTTTGCGTATACGAAACGAATTTTACCACCGCTAAAAAAAAGATTGGCATATGGAATAATCTCAATTCATGTGGATTGTAAAAATAATGGAGGAGTGAATTTCGTATTATGCAGAGCAAATGACTATCTGTTTAATAAATAAAGAAAGAGACCAGAAGGAAAAAGGCGTCCGTCGACGCCTTTATTTACATATTACCCCTGAGATTTGTTAAATCGGCCTCTGACGACGACAAAGAAGACCGGAACAAAGAAGATGGCCAGCAGCGTTGCCGTCAGCATCCCTCCCATCACACCGGTTCCGACCGCATTCTGGGCGCCGCTTCCCGCTCCCCGACTGATGACCAGCGGCATTACGCCGAGGATGAACGCGAGTGAGGTCATCAGAATAGGGCGTAGACGCATACGTGCAGCCTCAAGCGTTGCCTCGATCAGGCCACGACCTTCCTTTTCCATCAGATCCTTGGCAAATTCCACGATCAGAATGGCGTTTTTCGCGGAAAGTCCAATCGTGGTTAATAGCCCGACCTGGAAATAGACGTCGTTATTCAGCCCGCGCAGGGAGGCGGCCAGAAGCGCGCCTACAACACCGAGCGGGACAACCAGCATTACTGAGAACGGAATGGACCAGCTTTCATACAGTGCGGCAAGACAGAGGAACACGACGATCAGCGAGATGGCATACAGGGCCGGTGCCTGATTGCCGGACAGCCGTTCCTGATATGACATTCCCGTCCAGTCATGGCCGATGCCATTTGGCAGTTTTGATGCGAGATCTTCCATCAACGCCATCGCCTCTCCGGTGCTACGTCCTGGTGCCGCTTCCCCCAGTATCTCCATCGATGGCATGCCGTTGTAGCGTTCCAGACGTGGAGAACCATACACCCAGCGGGCGGTACTAAAGGCAGAGAAGGGGACCATCTTGCCGTTGGCGCTTCGAACGTACAGATTGTTGATGTCCTCTGGCAACATACGGAATTTCGCATCCGCCTGAACATAGACTTTCTTCACACGTCCCCGGTCAATAAAGTCGTTAACATAGGAGCCACCGAGTGATGCAGAGATCGTTTCGTTAATGTCTGACAAGGCAACGCCAAGCGCCTGCGCTTTTTCCTGGTCAACATCCAGCTTGAACTGTGGAGTATCCTCCAGACCGTTAGGGCGAACACGGACCAGCAGATCAGAGTGCTTAGCCACCATGCCCAATAGCTGATTACGCGCGGAGGTTAGTCCGGCATGACCCAGTCCCCCCTGGTCAATGAGCTCAAAGTCGAAGCCGGTCGCGGTGCCCAGTTCAATAATCGCCGGCATGTTGAAGGGAAAGACCAGCCCATCCGGGATCTGACTGAAGGCGTGAGTCGCGCGCGCAATCACCGCTTCGACGCTGTTTTCCTTGCCACTACGCTCGTCCCAGGGTTTTAGGCTGATGAAAGCCAGGCCTGCGTTCTGCGCCTGACCGCTAAAGCTGAAGCCATTGACCGTAAATACACTTTCAACGTTCGCTTTTTCGTTACTCAGGTAGTAATGCGTAACCTGATCCAGCACTTTTTGGGTTCGTTCCTGGGTTGCCCCGGCAGGCAGCTGGATCATTGTCATGAATACCCCCTGATCTTCTTCAGGGAGGAAGGAGGTCGGCAGACGTAGAAACAATACCGCCATCCCGACGAAAATCAGGACGTAGATAATCAGGTAGCGTCCGGTGTTGCGTACAATACCGCTGACGCTGCTGGTGTAGTGGTTGACGCTGAGGTCAAATTTGGCATTAAACCAGCCGAAGAATCCCCCTTTCTGCTCGTGGTGCTCAGTTGACAACGGTTTAAGCAGCGTTGCGCAAAGTGCTGGGGTCAGGATCAATGCCACCAGAACGGAGAGTGCCATTGCGGATACGATGGTGATAGAAAACTGGCGGTAAATAGCCCCGGTGGAGCCACCGAAGAAAGCCATCGGGATGAAGACAGCGGACAGCACCATCGCGATTCCAACCAGCGCCCCCTGGATCTGGGACATGGATTTTTCCGTTGCCTCCTTGGGCGACAACTTGTCCTCCATCATTACGCGTTCAACGTTTTCCACCACCACGATGGCGTCATCGACCAGAAGGCCGATCGCCAGTACCATCCCGAACATCGTCAGGGTGTTGATCGAGTAGCCAAACGCCGAGAGGATCGCAAACGTACCCAGCAGCACGACGGGAACCGCAATGGTCGGAATGAGCGTTGCGCGGATGTTCTGCAAAAACAGATACATCACGAGGAAGACCAGGACAATCGCTTCGAACAGCGTTTTCACCACTTCGTGAATGGAGATCTTTACAAACGGTGTCGTGTCGTAGGGATAAACGACTTTCATCCCTTGTGGGAAGAAAGGTTGTAGCTCGACGAGTTTGTCTTTGATCGCCTTTGCGGTATCCAGAGCATTGGCTCCGGTCGCCAGCTTGATTCCCAGGCCCGCTGCCGGTTTACCGTTAATTCGGGCGACAACGTTATAGCTTTCCCCCCCAAGTTCAATACGCGCAACATCTTTAAGGCGAACGGTGGAACCGTCACTGTTTACCCGTAATGTGACTTTGCCGAATTCCTCGGGATCTTTCAGGCGCGTCTGCGCAATGATGGAGGCGTTCAACTGTTGACCCGGCAGCGCAGGCGTTCCGCCCAACTGACCGGCTGCGATCTGGTCGTTCTGCACTTTCAACTGATTGATGACTTCAACCGGCGTGAGCTGGTATTTGTTCAGCAAATTGGCATCCAGCCAGATACGCATTGCGTACTGCGCGCCAAAGAGTTGGACATCACCTACACCGCCCTGGCGGCTGATCGTATCTTTCACGTTTGAGGCAACGTAGTCGGAAATATCGTCCTGAGTCGTTTGCGGATTGTCAGAAACAAAGCCTGCGACTAACAAGAAGCTGCTGCTCGATTTTTCTACGCTAATCCCTTGCTGTTGTACTTCCTGAGGCAGCAACGGCGTCGCCAATTGCAGCTTGTTCTGCACCTGAACCTGGGCGATATCCGGATCGGTCCCGGACTGAAAGGTTAACGTGATGGTCACACTACCCGCAGAGTCGCTGGTGGATGACATATACATCAGGTTATCAATACCGTTCATATTCTGTTCGATAACCTGAGTCACGGTATCCTGCACCGTTTGCGCATCGGCCCCAGGGTAGGTCGCGGAAATCGCGACCGCAGGCGGTGCGATAGTTGGGTATTGCGCAACAGGCAGTTGCATAATCGCCAGGGCTCCCGCCAGCATCAGAATGATGGCCAGTACCCAGGCAAAGATCGGACGTCTAATGAAAAAATTTGCCATATCCGGTGACCTTATTGCGCCGCTTTCGCCGCAGGGGTATTGGCATCCGTGGTGGCTTTCACCTTCACGCCTGGATGGGCTTTTTGTATTCCGCTGACAATCACCTGGTCGCCGGGTTGTAAGCCTTCGCTAATCAGCCATTTGTCACCAATGGCCTGTGAGGCGATAACAGAGCGGGGTTCAACCTGGCTTTGGTTATTGACGACCAGCACTGTCGCATCACCTCGGGGCGTACGCGTTACACCCTGTTGAGGGATCAGAATGGCGTTTGGCTGAATGCCTTCGTCAATGCGTGCGCGAACAAACATCCCCGGCAGCAGAGTATGCTGCGGGTTAGGGAAGACGGCGCGAAGGGTGATAGAGCCCGTGCTTTCATCCACCGTGACATCAGAGAACTGTAATGTCCCTTTCAGGGGATACGCCGTACCGTTTTCCATCACCAGTTGGACATTGCTACTGGAGTTGTCCTTGTGCAGGCTGCCTTGTTCAATGGACTGTTTAAGATGCATGAAGTCGCTGCTGGACTGTGTGACATCGACATAGATAGGATCGAGTTGCTGTACGGTGGCCAGGGCTGTCGCCTGACCGTTGGTCACCAGCGCGCCTTCAGTCACGCTGGATTTGCCAATACGGCCACCGATCGGCGAGGTGACTTTGGTGTAAGCAAGATTGATGCGTGCGCTTTCAACGGCAGCTTGCGCTGCGATAACCGTCGCATCAGCCTGACGTGCCTCGGCCACTGCCTGGTCGTATTCCTGTTGACTAATATATTTTGTCCCTACCAGCGGGACATAGCGCTTAACCGTCAGATGAGCGATGGCGGCAGCGGCTTCGCTTTTCGCCAGTTCTCCTTTCGCGCTGTTGTATTCTGCCTGCCAGGTGGCAGGATCGATTTGATACAGTGACTGCCCGGCCTCGACATCGCTGCCCTCGGTGAAATTCCTTTTAAGAACAATACCACTGACCTGCGGACGTACTTCTGCAATGCGGAATGCAGAGGTGCGTCCGGGCAGTTCGGTCGTTACCGCTAATGGTGCGGTAGTGACCACGTGAACGGTCACCTGTGGTTCAGTTGTCTGAGCTTGTTTATCTCCCTGATCGTCACAACCGACAAGTAACGCAGCAGAGATGAGGATAAATGAGGGCAGGAGTGAAAACCTGGCATGTTTCGTCATTACTGTTCCTTAAAAACCAATCGCTCGTTATTTACCGGAAAATGGTAAGGCGATAACGTGCACGAAGAAATAATTGTTGGCTATCCTACAAATTATTAGCGAGCGATGTAAGCAATACTTATTTTATGCTCTGGGTTACGGCACGTAAAAACAAAAAAAGAGGTCCTTATCTTTTTGATCTATTTTGTTATGCTTTGTTGTGTCTTAATTTATTTTGAAATGTATCTGTGGCGTGAATGTGTTTTTCATATTTCATTCATGGTGTTTATTTTAGTATTCTGTGCTGAGATGGTTCGCTTTTATTTCATCTCTGAACGGATGAAATGATACAGTGCCTTTTCATCGATGACTATGAGTCGTCTTATTCTTGTTTTTTATTCTTCCCTGATACTATAACCTATGGCTAAGAAAACAAAAGCCGAAGCGTTGAAAACGCGACAACTTTTGATTGAGACAGCAATCATCCAGTTTGCTACGCGAGGTGTTGCCAATACGACGCTTAACGATATTGCGGACGCGGCCCAGGTTACACGGGGCGCTATCTACTGGCATTTTGACAACAAAACGCAGCTCTTCAATGAACTCTGGCAGCAGCAGCCCCCATTACGGGATCTTATTCAGGATCGGTTAACTTTGCATATTAGCGATAATCCCTTACAGCAGTTGCGTGAAAAGTTAATTGTCGGGTTGCAATATATCGCAGAAATTCCCCGGCAACAGGCGTTGCTGCAAATTTTATATCATAAATGTGAATTTCATGAAGGCATGATATCAGAGCAAGAAATACGAGAGAAAATTGGGTTTAGCCAGAAGGGACTACGCGACGCATTGCAGGCGAGTATGACGGAAGGGTTGATTTCCAGAACCCTGGATTTAGACGTCGTCTTAATTATTATTCATGGTAGTTTTAGCGGCATTGTGAAAAACTGGTTGATGAGTTCCACCCGCTACGATCTCTATCAGCAGGCTCCAGCGCTGGTGGATAATGTATTAAGGATGTTAGTGCCTGATGGAAACGTGTTGCAATTAACACCGGAATAAAGGTGACAGAAAAATATAATTATTTCTCTTGTTTATCAATCAAACGCTATTGCAGATCGGTGCAGTTGACCAGTTTGAGCGGATTAACAGAATCCATATTGCGGCATTTATCGACTTCTGTGGTGATCAGCTCAATCCACTGAATCAGTAATGCATCAAAAAGGAAAACGGAGACGGCAAACACAACCAGCCACCAATACTTACGAATCATTGCTAAATCCTGTGTATTCATGCCCATGCGTGCAGGAAATATACACGAAAAACGCCTTCTGAAAAGCAGGCTTACAATGCTTTTACTTTGCTGTGATCTTCACCACATCCGATGCCGTTCGACTCTTTTTCGACAGGTTTTTAGTCTTTCTCTTTTTGACTTTTGTCAGGTCTTCCGCGGAGTAGTGTGAACTGACGTTCAGTCGCCTGAGCCCCATCTTCACATACTCATTATTGACTTCAATACCGATAAATTTCCGCGCGGATTCCACGGCCACAGCGCCTGTCGTAAAGCTACCCGCGAAGGGATCCAGCACGGTATCGCCGGGATTTGAGGAGGCCAGAATGATCCGCTTTAGCAGGGCGACGGGTTTTTGCGTCGGATGGTTTTCATATTCATCCATCAAATATCGTACGCGGGAGAATTCCCAGACGTTACCCGGAACTTTTTGCGTATTGTATGGCTGCGGCGGGTTTTTACGATAGTCGATCAGCGCTCTTTTCGCGCCGGTTTTGGTCTCGACCAGAATGGCGTTACTGTTGAAGGTGTACTGTCTGGCATCTTTGACCATCATCAGAATGGGTTCATACATTGAGCCAAAAAATTTCTTCGCCTGCACGCCCGAACTGTCATAAGACCAGACGATCCGGCTTTTGATGGTAAACAGCGTTCTGCATTTGAGATCGATATGTGGCATGTTTTCGGTGCTGTTCATGATGTACATCGTGCCCTGTTTTTTCAGTACCCGATGGCACTCTTCTATGCACGCGTACAGCCAGTCCAGGAAGACGCTTTCGTCCCAGGACTCCACCATTCCGTCAAAATCCTTTCCGATATTGTAAGGTGGGTCGGCAAAGATTAAATCGACGCTTTCCGCGGGGAGCTTTTTGAGCTCTGTTAGTGCATCTCCATGGATGATCGACGCGGAATCATCACCAAAGTACTGTGGTTCAAATCGTGAGTTCATACCTGCTCCACAAAAGATGCGTATAAAAAAGGCGCTTCCCCATGCCGAGTAGCGCCTTTTTAAACAAGCAATTAGCTAATCGAGATTAGTTCATGCCGTATTTTTTCAATTTTTTACGCAGCGTACCACGGTTGATGCCCATCATCAGAGCAGCGCGGGTCTGGTTACCACGGGTGTATTGCATCACCATGTCCAACAGGGGCTGTTCTACTTCAGCCAGTACCAGCTCATAGAGGTCATTAACATCCTGACCGTTCAGTTGAGCAAAATAGTTCTTCAGTGCCTGTTTAACCGAGTCACGCAGGGGTTTTTGGGTTACCTGATCCTGAGAGTTAACGGTAGAAACGGTCAGTACGTCAGAATTTACGCGTTGTTCGAACATAGTTCTGTCAGCTCTTTATTTCTGTTTACGCAAAATTTTCGAAGTATGCCTCCAACGCCTCCAGCTGTTCGCTGGCATCCTCAATGGCGTTGAATGTGCGCCGAAACTGGTCATTTGGAGCGTGCTCCTGGAGATACCAGGAGACGTGTTTACGCGCGATTCGGTACCCTTTTGCCTGGCCATAAAAGTCATGCAGTTCCCGAACATGCGCACAAAGCAAGCGCTTAACCTCTGCCAGAGGCAGGGGGGATAGCAACTCCCCAGTGTCCAGATAATGCTGGATTTCCCGAAAGATCCAGGGTCTTCCCTGAGCTGCGCGGCCTATCATCAGGGCATCAGCCCCCGTATAGTCAAGCACAGCTCTGGCTTTAAGCGGGTCAGTAATGTCACCATTCGCGATAATCGGAATGGAAACTTTCTGCTTAACTGCCCGAATACTGTCGTACTCAGCGTCTCCATTGAACAAACAGGCGCGGGTGCGTCCATGAATGGTCAGAGCCTGAATGCCACAGTCTTCAGCCAGTTGGGCAATCTCTACGCAGTTACGGTGTTCCGGAGCCCAGCCGGTGCGAATCTTCAGGGTAACAGGAACATCCACTGCATTAACCACCCCGGTTAGTATCGACTTCACTATATCCGGGTACTGCAAAAGGGCTGAGCCTGCGAGCTTACGATTCACTTTTTTAGCCGGGCACCCCATATTGATATCAATAATTTGGGCACCGCTTTCCACGTTAATCCGTGCGGCATCGGCCATCTCAACAGGGTCGCTACCGGCAATTTGCACCGTGCGAATTCCTGGCTCATCAACGTGCACCATCCGTAAACGGGACTTATCGCTTTCCCAAACTTGCGGGTTAGACGACATCATCTCGGATACGGTCAATCCGGCTCCCATCTCATAACACAGCGTCCGAAAAGGTCTGTCAGTGATGCCAGCCATGGGCGCTGCGATCAGGCGATTTCTAAGCTGGTATTGTCCGATGCGCATGAGTTAAGAAATGACCATACTGTGACTGCAAGGCGGCGTATATTACGCATTTTTTGCACGAGATGAAAGGCCAAACTTTAACCAATCCTCTGAGGTGGATCAAAGAATCGCCGTTAAAGTAAACACCATTAAATAATTAGCCATACAAATCATTGCATTACAAAAATGTGGCGAAAATCTGTACGCATATAATTTTGCGTAACTTCTCATTTTTTCTTCGCGACAATGGGGGCTGACAAGATAATCTGCTGAATTAATCAGCAGATTATCGTGACTTAATGTGACTATGCTCTCATTTCAGCAGATGATTGCGTCGTGAAGGGATTATTCAACCACTACCCGACCGTTGAGCGGTTGTGTTGGGCGACTGTTATCGTGATGCATGGTGTGAGTAAATTTCTCCAGTTGCGCAGTGGAAAGCGTCAGAGGATGTTTAAGGACAATCCAGGTCACGCCCTCAGAACAGGGCGGTGTCGTGAGCGAGCCACTGAAACGCCAGTAGGTTTTACTCTTAGGCAGCAAAGCGTTGAGGTCCATCTGCACGGTGATTTTCACGTCTTGCTCCGCTTTTTCAGGCATCGTTGCCCAGAGCTTTTCCAGTTCTGAGTTGGCTGCTCCTTTATCGAACATGACTGCGACGACCGCCACCGCCCCTTTCGCATCTTTGTGCACAAGGTGCATCTCCATCGCGTAATGTTTCCCATGTATGGTGTTTTCGCTCGGGGAGTGAAAGTGGAACTGTTGCAACGTGAAGGGGACACCATCAATAGATACTGTATCCGCAGTGGTGTTTTTTAGTCCGGCCTGAATCGTATGCCCATTATTGAGAAGCGTTATCGGACCATCGGAGTAGTGAATACTGAGTGGGGAAATATGGGCTTTTAGCGTGGTATCAATATTAATTGGGGACTGGTTCATTCCGGCCTGGCAGGTTTTATATTCTTCATTGAGGGAGCCCCAATGTTCCGGAGAGCCTTCACCTTCGTAGCTCCAGTGCGACGCCATCGCGGTGAACGGCATAATGCTTAACGCCAGGAGTGCTGCCTTGCTCAAAAACGGCTTCATAACATTCTTCCATTAAATTAAATAGATTTTTATATTTGTAACTTCAATGAGTTACGCGACTATTTTACCGCAGGAAAGAGGGGAAAGAAGCGTACGAAATGCTGAAAAGCGTGGCCGGTTATACGGCCACGTGCATGAGAGAAGATTACTGTTTACGACCGGTGATACGACACCATTCTTCTTTCTCAACGACCGGATCGAGGGTGAAGAGATCGGTGTAGGCTTCACACACGCTGTCGGCCTGACTGGCAAGGATACCGGAAAGGCCCAGCAGACCGCCTGTAACGGGCAGGACGCTGATTAATGGTGCCAGTTCGCGCAATGGGCCAGCCAGAATATTGGCGACCACCACGTCGGCTTTCATAGCCTCTGGCTGATCCTGCGGCAGATAGAGTTCCAGACGTTCGGACACGCCGTTACGCTGCGCGTTATCGCGACTGGCCTGAATCGCCTGTGGGTCAATATCGATGCCAATTGCTTTTGCGGCGCCCAGTTTCAATGCAGCAATCGCCAGGATGCCAGAACCGCAGCCAAAGTCGATGACGGTCTTGCCGGTTAAATCGAGGCTGTCGAGCCACTGCAGGCACAGTGAGGTGGTGGGATGAGTCCCGGTACCAAACGCCAGACCGGGGTCAAGCATCACGTTGACGGCATTCTCATCCGGTACATCGCGCCAGCTTGGGCAGATCCACAGGCGGTCGCCAAAACGCATCGGGTGGAAGTTGTCCATCCACTCGCGTTCCCAGTCCTTATCTTCCAGTTGTTCGATTTTATGCGCGAAACCGACACCCAACAGCGGATGGTGTTCCAGGATGGCGACAACCTCTTTCATGTCAGTTTCTGCATCAAACAGACCAATGACATCGGTGTCGCCCCACAGGCGGGTTTCGCCCGGCAATGGCTCAAAAACCGGCGTGTCGTGCGTGTCCTGAAAGGTGATGGAAACGGAACCCGCTTCCATCAGGGCATCGCTCAACTCTTCCGCGTTAGCGCCCGTCGTATTCAGTTTTAATTGGATCCATGGCATGGTAAAACTCTTTATTTATCAGTAGTCAAAACAGCGGCTTGCGGGGCAGGAGAGCCGAAGCGGTTTCCAACCAGGAAAGCCAGCAAACTTAGCAGTAGCGAGGGCACAATCGGGTGGAAGCCCAGGTACTGAACGTTAAAGGTGGCGAGAATCGCATACAGCACGCCGCCGACAATCATCGCACTCAGCGCACCGGTTGCGTTTGCGCGCTCCCAGTAAAGGCCAAGCACCAGCGGCCATAAGAACACCGCTTCCAGACCGCCAAACGCCAGCAGGTTCAGCCAGATAATCATCTCTGGCGGTTTCCAGGCCGCAAGCAATAACAGCGCGCCTAAGATCAGGGTGATCATTGCCGACATTCGCTTCAGTCGTGTCTCATTCTGCAACTGCTCCGGGCGGATGTTGAGGTAGAGATCTTTAATGATCGTAGCGGAACTTTGCAGCAATTGGGCGTTGATCGTCGACATAATGGCCGCCATCGGCGCGGCAAGGAAGATCCCGGCGGCAAAAGGCGGCAGTACTTTCACCATCAGCGTTGGAATAACCAGATCCGGCACCGTCAGGTCGGGGATCACGGCTCGCCCCAGCGCGCCGGCAAGATGCATGCCGAACATCAGGATCGCCACCACGATGGTGCCGATGATAATTCCCCGATGTACGGCTTTGCTGTCTTTATAGGAGATGCAGCGTACTGCCGTATGCGGCAGACCGATCACACCAAAGCACACCAGCACCCAGAATGAGGTCATAAAGGTCGGAGACAGAATGTCATCTGCACCCTGCGGCGAAACCAGTTTCGGGTCGATGGCGTTTAAGGTCTCTACGGCATGGCTCAGGCCGCCAGCGGCGTGCACGACGCCGACCAGCAGCACGATGGTGCCAATCAGCATCACCAGCCCTTGCATGGTGTCGTTAAGCACGCTGGCACGAAAGCCGCCGAACGCGGTATACAGCGCAATGCTGACGCCGAAAATCAGCAGGCCTGTTTCATAGGGTATTCCTGCAGCGGTCTCCAGCAGGCGCGCGCCACCAATGAACTGCACGGTCATGGCACCGACAAAGGCCACTAACAGACTGAGGCTCGCCAGCCACACCAGCAGCCGACTTTGATAGCGGGCAAACAGCATGTCGTTGAGGGTGACGGCATTATAGCGACGGGCAAGAATGGCAAATTTCTTACCGAGTATTCCCAGCGACAGCCAGACGGCGGGGAGCTGAATCATGGCCAGTAATACCCAGCCCAGCCCGTATTTGTAGGCAGCACCAGGTCCACCGATAAACGAACTGGCGCTGATGTAGGTCGCGGTCAGCGTCATCGCCAGCACGATCCCGCCCATTGAGCGGCTGCCGAGGAAATATTCATTCAGGAAGGTGCCGGTTTGCCGTTTACGCATGGCGTAGACTGAGAGACCAAACACCACAATAAGATAAGCAACCAGCGGCAGAATGACTTCAAGCTGCATCATCATCCTCCAGAGGAATGTCTCGGTAGATAAATTTCACCATGGCCCAGCACAGTAAAATGAAGATCAGCGGCGTCAGCAGACAGGCCAGTTCAAACCAGTGCGGCAGGCCAGTAATGCCGATCGCCGAATCAGGTAAGTAAGCAGCTACTAACCACGCAGCAAGATAGAGAAGGGTCAGCCACAGCGCCCAGCGCGCCTCTTTGTGGGCCTGAACAAAACGGTTGTCCACGGAAGGTTTCCTTATCATGAGGAGGCGAGAAACGGGCAATTCTACGGCAACTCTTCAGACAGAGAAAATAATCTGACAGAAAAATTGACATTCAGGGGTGGTGGGAAAGAAAGTTTTCGATGTCGCCCAGCGATGAAATCCCTTCCATTGGTCCCTGCTGCATGACGGCGAGCGCTCCGCTGGCGTTAGCATATTGCAGTGCTTTCTGTGCCGGAAAACCAGAAAGAAACAGCGTAACAAAGGTGGCACCAAAGCAGTCGCCAGCGCCTGTAGGATCGATAGTTTTGGGCTTGTGCCCGTCAAAGTGCAACTCCTGCATAGTCCCGTTTTCCTGCTGATAATAGCTGGCGCCTCGCTGCCCGCGCTTCACGGCGATATGCTTCACGCCGCTGTGAAGGAGGTCACTGATAATTTGTTTTTCGGACAGATTTTTATGGCGTGCAAAGAAGGGAAGCTCACTTTCGCTGGGTAAAAAGATATCTGTATATTCAATGATATAATCGAGTGCTTGCGCCATCTCGGGGATAGTTAGCATCTCTTTGCGGATATTGGGATCGAAAGAGACGGTACCGCCAGCGGCTTTGATCACCGAAATCGCTTTGCGCATCGCGTCGATCATTCGGAATGAGAACAGTGATGATCCCATGATGTGAATATGGCTGCACTGTTGCAACAGTCCCGGTTCAATGTGCTCGGCAGTAAACAAACCGCAGGCGCTGTGGGGAATATTAAAAACAAAATCGCGTTCCTGCTGGCTACGATAGCTGACGAAGGCTGTGCCAGTTACTGCGTTTTCCATGATATGGATACCATCGGTGATCACCCCTTCATGCCGCAGCCTCTCAATATTCAGACGGCCAAACTCATCATTTCCGACACAGCCGAAAATAATCGCTCTGTGAGAGAGTTTTGCTGTCTGTGCGGCGAAAATGGCAGGCGCTCCGCTGGGGAACGGCCCGATAAACTCGCCAGGTTGCGTGAATTTTTGCTGCGGGCTACGGGATAAAAATTCGACCAGTAATTCGCCCATAGTACAGATGGTTAGTGTCACAAACGTCCTCTCATTCCTTAAGCCTTTCACGGTTAGACCAGGTAAAGCACTCATTGCTGGTGTAGAGGATAACAAAATCAGCATCCTGTAATTGTCGCTGATATTGCTCGTTGATGCTGCGGCAGACGATCACATATTCCGCCTGATCGAGATTGCCAATTGCCACTGGCGATACCGCGTTTGCGGTAATAATAACGGTTTTATTCTGCGCATGATCGAAGCAAAGCTGCCAGGCCGGAGCCAGTTTGGCCATATCCGTATTTAGTGTGCCATCAGTGTCAAGATGACTAATTTCGAGAATACTGTGGGTGATCGTGTAATGCTGCAGTGCCTGCTCCAGCGATTTTCCCGCCAGCACGGTATCCGGACGCAGCATTTCATTCCCGACCAGAATGATCTCTCCGTCAATGAATTGATTGGCCAGGATCGCATGTTCTGGATCGTTGGTTACCAGGCGCAGCTTTTTCACTTCGCTTAACAAGGGAATTATTTTTCGACAAAGCGAACCGTGACCGAGAAACAGCGTATCTCGGTCGCGAATAAGTCTGACGCAGTGTCGTGCACTCTCCATCTGTTGCGCCAGGGAAAGCGTAGTGGATGGTTGAAATTGCTCGGGTTCGCCTGGTGGCGCTGGAGTAGCGATAGCGCCACCAAATGAGCGTTTTAGATATCCCTGCTGCTCCAGATAACTCAAATCGCCGCGAATAGTGACGCCGGAGACACCAAGCTGGGCAGACAGGTCATCAACTTTTATCTCCCCCTGGGTGGCGACGATTTCAGCAATCTTTAGCCTGCGTTTCAAAAGATTAGATGATTTCCTGGGCACGTTAACACTCATCATTAGCCTGAATTGCGTACACTATAGTCCCATGTTTTTTTCTTTGAAAGTTATCCTTCATCACTATCTACGTTTTGAAATGAATATCGACAGCCTGGCTTTCTGCATAAGATTACCTTAATTATATGATATTTAATAAAAAAATAATTTATTGGCGAGGTTTTCTAAACTTACACTTTCAAAGTTAGCAAATATTTTTATTTTTGTTTTGTAAGTTTAGTTGTGATGTTTTGAGATTCGTCACGCTTTTATACGTATTCCCTGTGATAGTTTTCTTACAAAATGAAAGTTAAATTTTTATTTCTTCGTTTTGTAAGGTAAAGCGAAAATCAGGAGATGCGATGTACATCATTTCAAGCAAGAACATGCTGCAGAAAGCACAAGTCGAGGGCTATGCCGTTCCAGCATTCAATATTCATAACCTTGAAACCTTGCAGGTGGTTGTGGAAACGGCAGCACAACACCGTTCTCCGGTCATGCTTGCCGGGACTCCGGGGACTTATCGCTACGGCGGTGTTGAAAATCTGGTGTCACTGGTGAAAGCGCTGGCTCATGAATATCAACAGCCGCTTGTGCTGCATCTCGATCATCATGAACGATACGATGACATTACGGAGAAAGTACGCGCCGGGATCCGCTCCGTCATGATTGATGGCTCGCATCTGCCGTTTGAAGAGAATATTGCCCGCGTCAAAGAGGTCACTACGTTTTGCCACCGTTTCGATGTGAGCGTGGAAGCGGAACTGGGTCGCCTCGGTGGACAGGAAGATGATCTGGTGGTGAATGTTGAAGATTCCGCTTACACCTCACCGGAAGCAGCGGCAGAGTTTGTGCAGCGCACGCAGATCGATTCACTGGCGGTGGCAATTGGTACGGCGCATGGACTCTATACCCGGGAGCCCCGACTGGATTTTGCGCGTCTGGAGCAAATCCGCCGGTGTGTTGACGTTCCACTTGTTTTGCACGGTGCCTCCGGTTTATCAGAACAGGATGTGAAGAAGTGCATTCATCTCGGAATTTGCAAAGTGAATGTTGCAACGGAATTGAAAATCGCCTTTGCCGATGCATTGAAAGGTTATTTTCATGATAACCCTGCCGCAAACGACCCTCGGCACTATATGCAACCCGCCAAAGCGGCGATGACAGAGGTGGTGACCCGGATTATTGGCGTCTGTGGCAGTGAAGGAAAAATTTAAAATTATTATACCCTACAAAAATAATCAGGAGTGTTTATGAAAAAAATTAAATTACTCAGCTCGACTATATTAATTAGTCTGGCTTTGTTATCACAAAGTACCTGGGCCAAAGAGTATAAAATCGGTGCCTCGTTATTAACACAGCAGCACCCTTTTTATATCGATCTGGCTAATGCGATGAAGGATGAGGCAAAAAAAGATAATGTCGATTTAAGTATCTCTATCGCTAATCAGGACTTAAATAAACAACTTTCTGATGTTGAAGACTTTATTACTAAAAAAGTTGATGCCATTATTATTTCCCCGGTTGACTCCAAAGGTGTGCAGGCCGCTATTATTAAAGCTGATAAAGCAGGCATTCCGGTGATTACTGTAGATGTGGCTGCCGATGGTGTGCCCGTGGTTGCGCACGTTGCCACTGATAACTATGCAGGTGGTGTCGAAGCTGGGAAATTAATGGGTAAACTTTTAGAGGGTAAAGGCACGGTGGCCATTATCTCTTATCCGGCTTTGCAATCGGTGGTGGCGCGAGTTGATGGGTTTAAAAAAGGATTAAGCGAGACGCCAGATATCAAGATTGTTGCAGAGCAACCCGGTATTACTCGTGCTGAAGCATTGACCACGGCACAGAATATTATGCAGGCAAACCCAAATCTGAGCGGGTTGTTTGGCTTCGGCGACGATGCGGCGCTGGCGGCCGTCATTGCGGCGAAATCTGCCCGTAACGATAACATTAAAATCATTGGTTTTGATGGGATGAAAGAAGCGCGGGATGCGGTTGATAGCGGAAAAACTTTCGTAGCGGTTATCCGCCAGTACCCGGATCAGATGGGTGCCAAAGCGGTGGACGCCGCCGTTGATCATCTTAACGGCAAGCCGGTAGAAAAACTGATCCCTGTGCAACCGGGTGTATATACCGGAAAATAAGTCCACTCGTCACCTCACAACAAAACGCCCGTGCGTTTTGTTGTGATACAGAGGCCACTATGACGGATATTATTCTTGATGTTTCGCATATTGCAAAGACGTTTGGCCACGTACAGGCGCTGAAGGATATTACGCTGACTCTTCGCCGGGGACGCGTGCATACATTACTGGGCGAAAACGGTGCGGGAAAGTCGACACTCATGAAAATTCTGGCTGGTGTATACCCGCCAACATCAGGTGAAATAAAGTTACGCGGTGAAATCATCACTATCAACAATCCGCAGCACTCGCGCCAGCTTGGTATTTCCATTATTTTTCAGGAGCTCAGTCTGAGTAATAATATGACCGTGGCAGAGAATATTTATGCCAACAATGAGCCGCGGCGTTTTGGGGTCATTAACGATAAAAAGATGCTTGCTGATTGTCAGCAATTATTGACCGATCTGGGTATTCCACTTGATCCGCAGACATTCGTTGGCAATATGTCAATGGCGCATCGGCAATTGGTTGAAATTGCTAAGGCGTTAAGTTATCCAGCAGATGTCGTCATTATGGATGAGCCGACATCTTCGCTCAGCGATAACGAAGCAGAAATACTTTTCAACATCATCGCGAAATTAAAGCAGCGTGGTTGTGCTGTCATTTATATCTCCCATCGAATGGATGAAATCATGCGGATTTCTGATGATATCTCGGTTATTCGTGATGGGGAATATATTGCCACACATGAGAAAAAAGAGAGCGATATTAAGCATCTGATTGCACAAATGGTCGGACGGGAAATGAAGAATATCTGGCCGCCACGTATTGGAGACAGGCCGGATGAAAGCGTGCCGGCAAAACTTGAGGTTCGGGATCTTACTCATCCGCACCTCTTCCGGGAGGTGAGTTTCTCTGTTCGTCCAGGCGAAGTGCTGGGGTTTTTTGGTCTGGTCGGTGCCGGGCGTTCAGATGTGATGAAAGCACTCTTTGGTCTGATCTCTTATCAGGGAACCCTGCTGATTGATGGTAAAGCGGTCATGATTTCGAGCCCAAAACAGGCTATCGATCAGGGTATTGCATTTGTCACAGAAAACCGCAAGGAAGAAGGGCTGGTGCTGATGCATGACGTGAATATGAATACTCACCATGTTGCCTTTCAATATAACGCATCAGGGCTGGGTCTGATTAATCATCGGGAAGAGGAGCAGCGAACGCTAGCGGCAGTCACCAGGATGAACACTAAAGTTAGCTCCATTCATCAGTCGGTTGGGGCATTAAGTGGGGGTAATCAGCAAAAAATCGTGTTGTCGAAATGGCTGGAGAGGACTCCGCGAATTCTGCTGCTTGATGAACCGACGCGCGGTGTGGATGTTGGGGCTAAGTTTGAAATTTATAACGTGATACGCCAGTTGGCTGCGGCTGGGACGGCAATTATTCTGGTTTCCTCTGAACTGCCGGAGGTCATGGCATTAAGCGATCGTCTGGTGGTAATGCGCAATAAAATGGTTGCTGATATTTATTCTTGTGAAAATTTAACTCAGACGCAGGTAATGGCTGCGGCTACAGGAGTATGTTAAATGAGTGAGAAGAGTTTGCCGGTGTCGAAAAGTCCGGTTACACCTGGTGTGAATGGGGTCAGGCAGCTATTTAAACAATATGGCGGAATTTTGAGTGGCATGCTGGTATTGATTATTCTGTTTAGCTTTATGAATGACAGTTTTTTTACAACCAATAACATTATCAATATTACCCTTCAGGTTTCCATTATTGCTATTACCGCTTACGGTATGACTTATGTATTACTTCTCGGTGATATTGATCTGTCAGTCGGTTCTACCATTGCATTGATTGGGACGTTTGCGGCACTTGGTGCTTCATGGGGTATTCCATTTATTTTACTGGTGCCACTGTCGATTGTTGCCGCATTGGTGTTGGGCCTGATTAATGGTGGTTTAACGGCACTGGCAGGTATTCCCTCTTTTATTGTGACAGTCGCTACGATGGGTATATTCCGCGGCATTGCCTATATTGTGACAGATGGCACACCGGTAATGATCAAGAACGATGCTTTCCTTGCTCTGGGTAACGGTGAATTTTTATCGGTGCCGATTCCCATCTGGATTCTGCTGGTGTTGTTATTGGTTAACCATTTTATTCTCACGAAAACGGCATTTGGCCGCAAGATTTATATTACTGGTGGAAATAAAGAGGCTGCAGTTTATTCTGGCATTAACGTTGTCAGTCTGAAGATTAAGGTCTTTATGATAACAGCCGTACTGGCCGGGATCAGCGGTATGATCCTCGCTTCCCGCCTTTATTCCGGGCAACCCAACTCTGCAATCAGCTATGAGCTGGATGCTATCGCTGCCGCCGTATTGGGGGGAACCAGCCTTAATGGGGGCTATGGGACGGTAATCGGTACCATGATTGGCGCATTAACCATTGGTGTCATAAATAATGGTATGAATTTAATGAATGTTCCTTACTTTTACCAGATGGTGGTTAAAGGACTGGTCATTCTGGTTGCGGTATATGTTGATGTCAGAAATAAAAGAAAACGCAGCTGATTATTTCAGGGGATTAATCATATGAGTAAGGTTTTCACGATTGGGGAAATTCTGGTTGAAATTATGGCAAGCCGAATCGGGCAACCGTTTGATCAACCAGGCGTGTGGAACGGTCCATACCCTAGCGGTGCTCCGGCTATCTTTATCGATCAGGTTACGCGATTTGGAGTATCTTGCGGTATTATTAGCTGCGTCGGCAATGATGGTTTTGGTGATATTAATATTCACCGACTTGCTACTGATGGGGTTGATATTAGGGGAATATCCAGACTGCCACTGGAGGCGACGGGCAGCGCATTTGTCACTTACCACCACTCTGGCGATCGTGATTTTATTTTTAATATCAAGAATGCCGCTTGTGGAAAATTATCGGCACAACATGTCGATGAGCACATTCTGAAAGATTGCACGCATTTTCACATAATGGGTTCATCATTGTTTTCATTCCATATGGTTGATGCCGTTAAAAAAGCGGTAACCATAGTAAAAGCAAATGGTGGCATGATCTCTTTTGATCCTAATATTCGCAAAGAGATGCTTGATATTCCAGAAATGCGCGATGCACTGCACTTTGTTCTCGAATTAACCGACATTTATATGCCCAGTGAAGGTGAAGTCCTGTTGCTTTCGCCGCACTCTACGCCGGATCGTGCAATTGCTGGCTTCCTTGCTGAAGGCGTCAAAGAAGTGATTGTAAAACGAGGTAGCAAGGGCGCGAGCTATTACTCTGCACAGGAACAATTTCATGTAGATAGTTACCTGGTTGATGAGGTGGATCCCACCGGGGCTGGGGATTGCTTCGGTGGCGCATACGTGGCCTCTCGTCTGCTCGGTTTTGATGCGCATAAAGCCTTGCAATACGCTAATGTTTGCGGCGCGATGGCAGTCACGCAGCGTGGCCCAATGGAAGGTACTTCCCGACTTGAGGACGTCGATGCGTTTATTCAGCGTCATGCCCAGTCTGTTCAGGACGCGACCCTATGAAAAATGAAATCTGGCCGTGGATTGGCGATCTCTCTCAGGTCGCTGGCATTAAACACTATGAGTTATGTAGCGGCAGAGCGAAAGGAACAGAAGCATTCGATGTTCGAACCGGTGGTGGGCTTTCCTTCACCGTGGTGAAAGATCGGGCGCTGGATATCGCCTGGGCCAGCTACAAAGAGACCTCACTCTCTTTTATCGCGCCAGGTGGGATGGTTGCCCCCACGTTCTTTGAACCTCAGGGTAACGGCTTTTTACGCAGTTTCTATGCTGGGCTACTGACGACCTGTGGCCTGAGCTATATCGGTACACCCTGCGAAGATGACGGCGAAACATTGGGGTTGCACGGGCGGCTGGCCTCGATCCCGGCCGAAGAGGTGGGCTATCGTACTGAGCGTAGCGAAAAGGGGATTGAATTTATTATTAACGGCAAGGTACGGGAAACGCGCCTGTTTGGTGAGAATCTGACCCTGGAGAGAACGATTCGTTGTACGTATGGTGGGAATGTTCTGCACATTACGGATAAGGTGACGAATAACGGGTTCACTCCACAGCCGTTACAAATACTCTATCACTTCAACTACGGCTGGCCGCTGCTTTCCCCGGAGGCGGAAATTATTCTGTCGGCAAGACGTGTTGTGCCGCGTACGCCGAGAGCTGAGGAGGGGCTAGCGGATCATTTAACTATTAGCCCGCCACAGCCGGGTTTTGCAGAGCAGGTTTACTACATGGCGCTCAATAGCGATGAGGAAGGAATGAGTAAAGTTGCTTTGTTCAACCATCAACTGGGCTGGGGGATCTATGAGAAATTCAATACCCGGCAGTTACCTAATTTTATCCAGTGGAAAAATTTAGGCGCGGGAGAATATGTGATGGGGCTGGAAGTAAGCAACAGTTTTCCTGATGGCCGAGCGAAAGAGCGTGCCCAGGGGCGTCTGGCGTTTATTCAGCCCGGTGAAACAGTGAATTACGACTTTGAGCTCGGTATTGTGGAAAACGAGGCGGCGATAGAGGCGTTGAAAATGGAAATAGGCAGTTATCGCTAACGCCATAAAAAACGCCGGATTTTCATCGAAAACCCGGCGTTTAACGCGCAGACATCATTACCGATAGGCGATCGGTCTAATGTTATTTTTCCTGAAGACCGAGTTTCTTCTCCAGATAGTGGATGTTGGTACCACCATGCTGGAAGTGCTCGTCGTTCATGATGCGGGTCTGCAAATCAACGTTGGTTTTGATGCCGTCGATGATCAGTTCCTGTAGCGCGTTCTTCATGCGGGCAATTGCTACATCACGGGTTTCGCCGTAGCAGATCAGCTTGCCGATCATTGAGTCATAGTACGGCGGTACGGTGTAACCGGCATAAATATGCGATTCCCAACGCACGCCAAAACCACCTGGCGCGTGGAAGCGGGTGATTTTACCCGGACTCGGCAGGAAGGTGTTCGGATCTTCGGCGTTGATACGGCATTCCACCGCATGGCCTTTCACCTGCACTTCTTCTTGCTTGATCGACAGCGGTTGACCCGCAGCGATGCGCAGTTGTTCTTTGATCAGGTCAACACCAGTGATCATTTCGGTCACCGGATGTTCAACCTGAATACGGGTGTTCATTTCAATGAAATAGAACTCGCCGTTTTCGAACAAGAACTCAAAGGTGCCTGCGCCACGATAGCCGATATCCACACACGCTTTCGCGCAACGCTCACCGATGTAGCGACGCAGTTCCGGGGTAATGCCCGGTGCGGGTGCTTCTTCGACGACTTTCTGGTGACGACGCTGCATAGAGCAGTCACGTTCAGCCAGATAGATCGCGTTACCCTGACCGTCTGCCAGCACCTGAATTTCGATGTGGCGTGGGTTCTCAAGGTATTTCTCCATGTAAACCATGTCGTTGCTGAAAGCCGCTTTCGCTTCCGCTTTGGTCATGGAGATGGATTGCGCCAGTTCCGCGTCACCGCGTACTACGCGCATACCGCGACCGCCGCCGCCGCCGGACGCCTTGATGATAACCGGATAGCCGATGCGTTTAGCATGGGCGCGGTTAGCATCCATATCGTCGGTCAGAGGGCCGTCAGAACCTGGTACGGTCGGGACGCCAGCTTTCTTCATCGCGGTGATGGCCGACACTTTGTCACCCATCAGACGGATGGTGTCAGCTTTCGGGCCGATGAAGATGAAGCCAGAGCGTTCAACTTGTTCAGCAAAATTGGCGTTCTCAGAGAGGAAGCCATAACCCGGGTGAATTGCCACCGCGCCAGTGATTTCAGCGGCGCTGATGATAGCGGGGATGTTCAGATAACTTTTTACGGACGGGGCCGGGCCAATACAAACCGTCTCATCCGCCAGTAATACGTGCTTTAAATCGCGATCCGCGCTTGAGTGCACAGCGACAGTCTTGATGCCCAGTTCTTTACAGGCACGAAGAATTCGCAATGCAATCTCGCCGCGGTTGGCGATAACAATTTTATCCAGCATGTTCGCCTCGTTACTCGATGACGACCAGCGGCTCGTCAAATTCTACCGGTTGACCACTTTCGACCAGGATGGCTTTCACGGTACCTGATTTGTCCGCTTCGATCTGGTTCATCATTTTCATGGCTTCAACGATGCACAGGGTATCGCCTACGTTGACTTTCTGACCCACTTCGATGAACGCTTTTGCGTCCGGGCTCGGGGTGCGGTAGAAAGTACCAACCATTGGGGAACGTACGATGTGACCACTGATTTCTGCTGCGGCGGCTGCCGGCGCTTCTGCTGCCGGAGCAACTGCGTTAGACAGAGCAGGTTGCTGCTGCATCATTGGTGCAGCGTAGGCTTGTTGCATCACCGGGAAGCTACCTACTGGCGCTGCGCGGCTGATGCGTACAGACTCTTCGCCTTCAGAGATTTCCAGTTCGGAGATGCCTGATTCTTCAACCAGCTCGATCAGTTTTTTAATCTTACGAATATCCATGAGTGGGTTCCGTACTCTTTGTTTAGTGTGATTGTGACAGGCGTTGAGCGCTGTCTGTAAAGCGTGAGTCCCGACGGCAAAACGGCTTTTGCCTGCCTGGACGCCGGTATATTCCGCCTCAACGATTCATGTGAGACTTGTCGGTTAACATGCGGCGATTTGCTGCAATCCACCGGCAAAAAACAAAATATACCTTCAATGCTCGATTGTCACCTTTTCAGCGGTCTAAAAACGCCGTCCAGGGAGCCAAGGTCGCACATTATAATGATTTCGTAGCAATTGGCAGCTAAATACTGGTCTTATCAGGGAAGATAATCAACCGCTAACACACAAATAACATCCAGGTCTCTGCATTTTGTAACCGACTGCACAGTTCGCTGAACTAGCGCCACCACTGGCGGAACTTCTTGTAACGGCAGGCCAAAAGCAGCAGTGCCAGCAGGGCATAAATGATGGGTTGAGGCGATAAAATCTTCACCGACCACAGATAATGTATCGGGGCGAGGATCGCCACAAGATAGACGAAATTGTGTAAAAGTTGCCAGCGTTTGCCCAGTTTTCGTTGCGCCGCCTGCGTTGACGTTAGCGTCAGCGCGAACAGGATGAGCCAACTGGTGATCCCAAGCGTTAAATACGGACGCGTAATCAGCTCTCGTCCCAACAAGCCGAGATTATGGATCCCCAGCTCCAACAGCGTATAACTTGTCAGATGCAGCGTGGCCCAGGCGAAACACCATAACCCCAGCAGACGACGCGTGCGTATCAATAATGGCTGTTTAGCGTAGCGCGCGAGCGGCGTAACCAGCAAGGCGGCGAGCAGAAATTTCAGAGCCATCCTACCGGTAAAATGCTGGATATCCTTCACGGGATCGGCGCTGAGTCCGCCGCTGTTAATCGCCCAGAACAGCCAAAGAAACGGCAGCAATCCCGCCAGATGAAGAGCGACTTTCAGCCAGGTTATTTGTTTTGCATTCAGCCGCACTTAGAAATTCTCCCGCAAATCCAGGCCACGATACAGTGTGGCCACTTCATCGGCATAGCCATTAAACAGTAGGGTGGGCTGTCGTTGCACATCCAGAATCCCGCCCGCGCCAATAAACCGTTCTGTTGCCTGCGACCAGCGCGGATGATCGACATGCGGGTTCACATTGGCGTAAAAACCGTACTCATTGGCAGCGGCAAGATTCCAGGTGGTTGGTGGCCGTTCGCGAGTCAGTTTGATGCTGACAATCGATTTAATGCCTTTAAAGCCATATTTCCAGGGCACCGTCAGGCGAATGGGGGCGCCGTTTTGCGGCGGCAGCGCTTTACCGTAAACGCCAACGGTCAGCAGCGTCAGCGGATGCATTGCCTCGTCCAGGCGCAGTCCTTCGACATAGGGATATTTCAATCCGCCGCCAATGAAACGATCTTTTTGTCCCGGCATATCGTCCGGCGCGTAAAGCGTCTCGAACGCCACATATTTTGCATTGCTGGTGGGTTCGACTAGCGCCAGCAGTTTATGTAATGGAAAACCAATCCACGGCACCACCATCGACCAGGCTTCGACGCAGCGCATCCGGTAAATTCGTTCCTCTAAGGGAAAGCGTGTTGTCAGCGCATCGTGATCCAGGGTTAACGGTTTGGCCACTTCGCCGCTGATTTTCAGCGTCCAGGGATCGGTTTTCATGCTGCCAGCATTGGCGGCTGGATCGGCTTTATCCAGACCAAACTCGTAGAAATTGTTGTAGCCTGTGACTTTATCTTCTGGCGTTAACGGCAGCGTGTTTTGCCATGCGGCGGGTTTGCTGAAATCCAGCGGTTTGCCGGAGGGCGCGGGCGGGCGATCGTTCCCTTTGAACCAGCTTAGTAGATCGGCCCGGGCGCTTATCGGCAGCGACAGCGTGGCAGCCCCGATCCCCAGCGCTTTCAGCACCTGGCGGCGATGCATAAAGAAAGCCGATTCGGCGGTGACATCGGCTTCTGTAAGTGGACGTGATTTTTTCATAACAGGCTCCCGGCGTACGCATAATGCGTAGTTACTATGGCAGGGAGTCTGTCAGTACGCAGCGAAATTTAGTTAATTAAGTGTAAATTTCTGCGGCGTTTGTGTTTACTTCACTTTAACCAGCGTACGGCCTTGCACCTGGTTATTAATGATGGCATTAGCGAACTTCGGCGCGTCGGCCAGCGAAATTTCCGTCGCGGCCTGTGCATAGAATGATTCTGGTAAATCATTTACCAGACGTTGCCAGGCCTGTGCGCGCCGCGCCGGCGGTGTCATTACGGAATCAACCCCTTGCAGGCGGACGTTGCGCAAAATAAATGGCATCACCGTCGTCGGCAGGACAAAACCGCCCGCCAGACCACAGGCAGCAACACAGCCGCCGTAGTTCATCTGCGCCAGCACTTTCGCCAGTACTTTATCGCCCACGGTATCAATCGCTCCAGCCCACAGTTGTTTTTCCAGCGGACGAGATTCCGCGAACTCATCACGGCCCAGGATACGGCTTGCGCCTAACTGCCGGAGATAATCATGCGTACTTTCGCGTCCGGATACCGCAACAACCTGATAGCCCAGCTTATGCAACAGCGCGACCGCGGTACTGCCGACGCCGCCACTGGCGCCCGTCACCACGACTTCACCGTCTTGCGGACGAATGCCTGCCTCTTCAAGGGCCATCACGCACAGCATGGCAGTAAACCCGGCGGTGCCGATCACCATCGCTTTACGGCTGTCCAGCCCCTTTGGCAATGCAACCAGCCAGTCCGCTTTCACTCGTGCCTGTTCTGCCAGACCGCCCCAATGGTTTTCGCCAACGCCCCAACCGGTCAGCAATACCTCCTGGCCCGCATGAAAACGAGGATCTTCGCTGGCCCGAACGGTACCGGCGAAATCAATGCCAGGAATCATCGGAAAGTTGCGGATGATTTTTCCTTTTCCGGTGATGGCGAGCGCATCTTTATAGTTCAGACTGGACCAGTGGACATCCACTGTGACATCGCCTTCTGGCAGCCGACTTTCTTCGAGAGTCTGCACGGATGCACGGGTTTTACCGTCCTGCTGTTCTAAGATCAAAGCCTGCATAACCTGTCCTCAATTTTGCATGGTGGATTGGAAAATGACGTCTGAAGACTATACTCGCTAATTGAAACGTGAAGCCGATGCAACGCAATAAATTGCCAGATACACCTGATTTGGTAGTATGCACTCACTCTTTGCGCAACCGGACGAATTTCGCGTTCAGTTAAGCAGTTTCATGTCACAATTCAACCGTCGGAGTTAACTCAAGGATGCGATTAACGACGAAATTCTCAGCTTTTGTCACGCTACTCACCGGGTTAACCATCTTTGTGACCCTGATCGGCTGCTCGCTGAGTTTTTACAACGCCATCCAGTACAAGATGAGCCATCGTGTCCAGTCGGTGGCGACAGCGATTGATACGCATCTGGTTTCGCGCGATTTCAACCAGTTAACCTCGCTGATCGATGAACTGATGGTGTCAGCGGACATTGTGCGCGTCGATCTGTTGCAGGGCGATAAGGTCATTTATAGCCAAACCCGCAACAGCAGCTATCGCCCGGTTGGCACCAGTAATCTCTTTCGCGAGCTTTCGGTTCCGCTGATGAAACACCCGGGAATGACGATGGATCTGGTCTACCAGGATCCGATGGGCAACTATTTTCATTCACTGATAACCACTGCGCCGCTCACGCTGGCTATTGGCTTTATTGTGCTAATGCTGTTTCTGTCGGTGCGTTGGCTTCAGCGTCAACTTTCCGGGCAGGAACTGTTGGAGATACGCTCGACGCGAATTTTGAATGGAGAGCGCGGTGCCAGCGTACGGGGTACTGTCTATGAATGGCCGACGCGCACCAGCAGCGCACTGGATATGCTACTGGCTGAAATCCAGAGCGCTCAGGAGCAGCGCAGCCGTCTCGATACGCTGATTCGCTCTTACGCCGCGCAGGACACCAAAACCGGTCTCAGTAATCGGCTCTTCTTTGACAACCAACTGGCAACGCTGCTGGACGATCAGGAAAAAGTCGGCGCGCATGGTGTGGTGATGATGATTCGCCTGCCGGACTTTAACCTGCTGCGCGACAGTTGGGGGCGTAACCTTGCTGAAGAAGAACTGTTCAGCCTGATCAATTTATTATCCACCTTTATGATGCGTTATCCGGGGTCACTGTTGGCGCGTTACCATCGCAGTGACTTTGCCGTTCTCCTGCCACACCGCACCCTGAAAGAGGCGGAAAGCGTAGCCGGACAACTATTAAAAGCGGTTGATGCACTTCCGACTAATAAAATGCTCGATCGTGACGATATGGTACATATCGGTATATGCGCCTGGCGTAGCGGACAGTCGACCGAACAGGTGATGGAACATGCCGAAGCGGCGACCCGTAACGCCGTGCTGCAGGGCGGGAACAGTTGGGCGGTGTATGACGATTCACTGCCGGAAAAAGGGCGTGGCAACGTGCGCTGGCGGACGCTGATTGAGCAGATGCTGAGTCGAGGCGGCCCGCGAATCTATCAGAAACCGGCCGTCACCCGGGACGGGCACGTTCATCATCGGGAACTGATGTGCCGGATCTTCGATGGTAATGAAGAGGTCAGTTCGGCGGAATACATGCCGATGGTTTTACAGTTTGGTTTATCAGAAGAGTATGACCGCTTACAAATCAGTCGTGTCATCCCACTGTTGAACTACTGGCCAGAAGAGAACCTGGCAATGCAGGTGACGGTAGAGTCGCTGATTCGTCCGCGTTTTCAGCGTTGGTTACGCGATACCTTGATGCAGTGTGAAAAATCGCAACGAAAACGCATAATTATTGAACTTGCAGAGGCGGATGTAGGTCAACACATCAGCCGATTGCAACCCGTCATCCGCTTAGTGAATGCATTGGGTGTTCGGGTTGCCGTCACACAGGCGGGTTTAACGCTGGTGAGTACCAGCTGGATTAAAGAGCTCAATGTGGAATTGATCAAGCTCCACCCGAGTCTGGTCAGGAACATTGAGAAGCGAACGGAAAACCAGTTGCTGGTTCAAAGCCTGGTGGAAGCGTGCTCGGGTACCAGCACCCAGGTTTATGCAACGGGCGTACGTTCGCGCGGTGAGTGGCAGACGCTGACAGCGCGTGGTGTTTCCGGTGGACAGGGGGATTTTTTTGCTGCCTCCCAGCCGCTGGATACCAATGTGAAAAAATATTCTCAAAGATACTCGGTTTAACCTGCCGTTTGTTCAGTTTTCACGTAGAATAACGCGCGCTGTGCCTTCATGGGGGTGTGCTTGTCTGCTCGCCATTTTGTAACAGCACATATGCAGGTGAATGACCTTAAACCGGTTGCAAATGAGGGCGAGGATTGCTGCTGAAGTGCTCAGCCCTGAGGGACTCAGGTAGAGATTTGTAACAGAGGAAACGAACTGCACTAATTTTCACCGTAGCAGATGATTTTTGCGCCTTGTCGCTGCTGCGTGTGGTTGGTAAAGTAAGCGGATTTTGTTTTCCGCCCCAGCTTTCAGGATTATCCCTTAGTATGTTGAAAAAATTTCGTGGCATGTTTTCCAATGACTTGTCCATTGACCTGGGTACCGCGAATACCCTCATTTATGTAAAAGGACAAGGCATCGTATTGAATGAGCCTTCCGTTGTGGCCATTCGTCAGGATCGTGCCGGTTCACCGAAAAGCGTGGCTGCAGTAGGTCATGATGCGAAGCAGATGCTGGGCCGTACGCCGGGCAATATTGCTGCTATTCGCCCAATGAAAGACGGCGTTATCGCTGACTTCTTCGTGACTGAAAAAATGCTCCAGCACTTCATCAAGCAAGTGCATAGCAACAGCTTTATGCGTCCAAGCCCGCGTGTGCTGGTGTGTGTACCGGTTGGTGCCACTCAGGTTGAGCGTCGTGCTATTCGTGAATCCGCACAGGGCGCTGGCGCCCGCGAAGTCTTCCTGATTGAAGAGCCGATGGCTGCGGCAATTGGCGCTGGCCTGCCGGTTTCTGAGGCAACCGGTTCCATGGTTGTGGACATCGGTGGCGGTACGACGGAAGTCGCTGTTATCTCTCTGAACGGCGTGGTCTATTCTTCTTCTGTACGTATCGGCGGCGATCGCTTCGATGAAGCCATCATTAATTATGTGCGCCGTAACTACGGATCTCTTATCGGTGAAGCCACCGCAGAACGTATCAAGCATGAAATCGGTTCTGCCTATCCGGGCGACGAAGTGCGTGAAATTGAAGTGCGCGGCCGTAACCTGGCTGAAGGTGTTCCTCGCGGCTTCACCCTGAACTCTAACGAGATTCTGGAAGCTCTGCAGGAGCCGCTGACCGGTATCGTTAGCGCGGTGATGGTTGCACTGGAACAGTGCCCGCCGGAACTGGCGTCTGATATCTCCGAGCGCGGAATGGTGCTCACTGGTGGTGGCGCGCTGTTGCGTAACCTTGATCGTCTGTTAATGGAAGAAACCGGTATTCCAGTTGTTGTTGCTGAAGACCCGCTGACCTGTGTGGCGCGTGGCGGTGGTAAAGCGCTGGAAATGATCGATATGCACGGCGGCGACCTGTTCAGCGAAGAGTAATCGGATGCCGGCAGGAGAGCGTCACGCTGTCCTGCCGACTCTGATACGAGAATACGCAAACTTATGAAGCCAATTTTTAGCCGTGGCCCGTCGCTACAGATTCGCCTTATTCTGGCGGTGTTGGTGGCGCTCGGCGTTATTATTGCCGATAGCCGCCTGGGTACGTTCAGTCAGATCCGTACGTACATGGATACCGCCGTCAGTCCTTTCTACTTTATTTCCAATGGTCCCCGTGAATTGCTTGACGGCGTCTCCCAAACGCTCGCGTCACGCGACCAGCTTGAGCTTGAAAACCGGGCGCTGCGCCAGGAACTGCTGTTAAAAAACAGTGAACTGTTGATGCTGGGGCAGTACAAACAGGAGAACGCGCGCCTGCGTGAGCTGCTGGGTTCACCGCTGCGCCAGGATGAACAAAAGATGGTGACGCAGGTCATCTCTACGGTTAACGATCCTTACAGCGACCAGGTGGTTATCGACAAAGGCAGCGTGAACGGCGTTTACGAAGGCCAGCCGGTAATCAGCGATAAAGGTGTGGTCGGCCAGGTCGTCGCGGTAGCGAAACTGACCAGCCGTGTTCTGTTAATTTGCGATGCCACTCATGCCTTGCCCATTCAGGTGTTGCGCAACGACATCCGGGTGATTGCGGCCGGTAACGGCTGTACCGACGATCTGCAACTCGAACACCTGCCAGCCAATACCGATATTCGCGTTGGCGACGTGCTGGTCACATCGGGTCTGGGCGGACGTTTCCCTGAAGGTTATCCGGTTGCGGTGGTTTCTTCCGTCAAGCTGGATACCCAACGTGCTTACACTGTGATTCAGGCGCGCCCTACCGCAGGCTTGCAGCGTCTGCGGTATCTGCTGCTGTTGTGGGGGGCCGACCGTAACGGTGCCAACCCGATGACGCCGGAAGATGTGCATCGTGTGGCAAATGAACGCCTGATGCAGATGATGCCACAAGTGCTGCCGTCTCCGGATATGATGGGGCCGCCACCGCCTGTGCCTGCACCGGCGACGGGTATCTCTTCGTCACCTGCCGCTTCGCCAACGGGTACGACGCAGCCTCCACCGCGTGCGCCGGGAGGCCAGTAGTGGCAAGCTATCGTAGCCAGGGGCGCTGGGTTATCTGGCTCTCGTTCTTTATCGCACTGTTACTGCAAGTGATGCCCTGGCCGGAAGAGATCATTGTCTTTCGGCCAAACTGGGTGCTGCTCATTTTACTCTACTGGATCCTCGCCCTGCCGCACCGCGTTAATGTGGGCACAGGTTTCGTGATGGGTGCCATACTGGATCTCATTAGCGGTTCCACACTTGGCGTGAGGGCGTTGTCAATGAGTATCATCGCCTATCTGGTGGCGCTGAAATTCCAGCTCTTTCGCAATCTGGCACTCTGGCAGCAGGCGCTGGTGGTGATGTTGCTTTCACTGGTGGTGGATATTATTGTTTTCTGGTCAGAGTTTTTAGTGATCAACGTTTCTTTCAGGCCTGAAGTATTCTGGAGTA
Source organism: Citrobacter farmeri (assembly GCF_019048065.1). Taxonomy (NCBI): domain Bacteria; kingdom Pseudomonadati; phylum Pseudomonadota; class Gammaproteobacteria; order Enterobacterales; family Enterobacteriaceae; genus Citrobacter; species Citrobacter farmeri. The sequence goes on along the minus strand of NZ_CP077291.1, from coordinate 4,317,857 downwards.
GTGTAGTTAATGGTGTGCTTTGGCCGTGGCTTTTCTTGTTGATGCGTAAAGTCCGCCAGCAATTTGCAGTGCAATAAAGGTTTCTATGACGTCTCTATACTTAGCTTCCGGTTCGCCGCGCCGCCAGGAACTGCTTACGCAGTTGGGCGTTTCTTTTGAACGTATTGTCACGGGAATCGAAGAAACGCGTGGCGAGGGAGAAAGCGCACAGCAATATGTGTCACGTCTGGCGCGGGAAAAAGCCCTGGCAGGTGTGGCGCTGACGCCACGCGATCTTCCCGTGCTGGGAGCAGATACCATCGTTACCCTCAACGGTGAAGTGTTAGAGAAGCCGCGTGACGTACACCATGCGGCGCTGATGTTGCGCAAATTGTCCGGGCAAACGCATCAGGTGATGACAGCCGTTGCGTTGGCGGATAGTCAATATGTGCTCGATTGCCTGGTGATGACCGAGGTGACGTTCAGAGCGCTGACGGATGCGGACATCGCTGACTATATCGCCAGCGGTGAACCGATGGATAAAGCAGGTGCATACGGTATTCAGGGGCAGGGTGGCTGTTTTGTCAGGAAGATAAATGGCAGTTATCACGCCGTGGTCGGCTTACCGCTGGTTGAAACGTATGAGTTGCTGAGCAATTTTAACTCACTGCGTGAGAAAAGGGATAAACATGACGGCTGAATTGTTGGTAAACGTAACGCCATCGGAAACACGCGTGGCGTACATTGATGGCGGTATTCTGCAGGAAATTCATATTGAGCGCGAAGCGCGACGTGGGATCGTAGGCAATATCTACAAAGGTCGGGTCAGTCGCGTACTTCCGGGTATGCAGGCGGCTTTTGTAGATATTGGGCTGGATAAAGCTGCGTTTCTTCACGCTTCTGACATTATGCCCCACACTGAATGCGTGGCGGGTGAAGAGCAGAAACAGTTCACGGTTCGCGATATTTCAGAGCTGGTGCGTCAGGGGCAAGACCTGATGGTGCAGGTGGTAAAAGATCCGCTGGGCACCAAAGGCGCGCGCCTGACAACCGACATTACCTTGCCGTCTCGCTATCTGGTCTTTATGCCTGGTGCCTCGCACGTTGGCGTTTCTCAACGTATCGAAAGCGAAGCCGAGCGTGAACGCCTGAAAAAAGTGGTCGCCGAATACTGCGACGAGCAGGGCGGATTTATCATCCGCACCGCGGCGGAAGGGGTCTGTGAAGAGGATCTGGCGTCAGATGCCGCGTACCTTAAGCGCGTCTGGACCAAAGTGATGGAGCGCAAAAAGCGCCCGCAGACGCGTTATCAGATGTATGGCGAACTGGCGCTGGCGCAGCGTGTGCTGCGTGATTTTGCCGATGCACAGTTAGACCGCATTCGCGTGGATTCCCGTCTGACCTATGAAGCGCTGCTGGAATTTACTGCGGAATATATCCCGGAAATGACCAGCAAGCTGGAGCATTACAGCGGACGCCAGCCGATTTTCGATCTCTTTGACGTTGAAAATGAGATCCAACGTGCGTTGGAACGCAAAGTTGAACTGAAATCCGGCGGCTACCTGATTATCGATCAGACTGAAGCGATGACCACCGTCGATATCAATACTGGCGCGTTTGTTGGCCATCGTAATCTCGATGACACTATCTTTAACACAAATATTGAAGCGACCCAGGCGATTGCCCGTCAGTTGCGACTGCGTAATCTTGGCGGCATCATTATTATCGATTTTATCGACATGAATAATGAAGATCACCGTCGCCGGGTGCTGCATTCGCTTGAGCAGGCGCTGAGTAAAGATCGGGTGAAAACCAGCATTAATGGTTTTTCCCAGTTGGGTCTGGTGGAAATGACGCGTAAGCGTACGCGAGAGAGCGTGGAGCATGTGCTGTGCAACGAGTGTCCGACCTGTCATGGCCGCGGCACGGTGAAGACAGTGGAAACCGTCTGCTATGAGATCATGCGTGAAATCGTTCGCGTGCACCACGCCTACGACTCTGACCGCTTTCTGGTCTATGCTTCCCCAGCAGTCGCGGAGACCCTGAAAGGGGAAGAGTCGCACGCGCTGGCGGAAGTAGAGATTTTTGTCGGCAAACAGGTCAAAGTACAAATTGAACCGCTCTATAACCAGGAGCAGTTTGACGTCGTCATGATGTAAACCGATGCTGTGCCGCATGACGGGCGACACATTTTTAGGCAGACAAGGAGAGACGCGTGAGGCGATTGCCGGGGATATTATTGCTCACTGGAGCCGCGCTCGTCGTTGTCGTAGCGCTGCTGGTCAGTGGTTTGCGCCTGGCATTACCGCATCTCGACAGTTGGCGTCCGACGATCCTCAGCAAAATTGAGTGTGCAACGGGACTGCCGGTCCAGGCCAGCCAGATCTCTGCCAACTGGCAAAATTTTGGTCCCACCCTCGAAGCGCGTGATATCCACGCGGAGCTGAAAGACGGCGGTGAATTTTCGGTAAAACGCGTTACCCTGGCGCTGGATGTCTGGCAGAGTTTGCTACACATGCGCTGGCAGTTTCGCGATCTCACCTTCTGGCAGCTGAACTTCCGTACCAACACGCCCATTGAACGTAGCGAAGGCGGTGACGGACTGGAAGCCAGCCGAATCAACGATCTTTTCCTGCGCCAGTTCGATCACTTTGATCTACGCGACAGCCAAATCAGCTTTCTGACGCTGTCCGGCCAGCGTGCTGAACTGGCGATTCCGCAACTCACCTGGGTGAACGGTAAAAACCGCCATCGCGCGGAAGGACAAGTCAGTCTCTCCAGTCTGACCGGGCAGCACGGCGTTATGCAGGTGCGTATGGATCTGCGTGATGATGAAGGTCTGTTGAATAATGGTCGGGTCTGGCTGCAGGCTGACGACATCGACGTGAAGCCGTGGCTGGGCAAATGGATGCAGGATAACGTGGCGCTGGAAACCGCGCGCTTTAGCCTCGAAGGCTGGATGACCATCAGCAAAGGTGAAATCGCCGGTGGCGATGTCTGGCTAAAACAGGGCGGGGCAAGCTGGAAAGGCGACAATAACACGCATACGCTCTCTGTCGACAACCTGACGGCGCATATCAGCCGTGAGCAGCCCGGCTGGCAGTTTTCTATTCCTGATACCCGTATCACGATGGACGGCAAGGCCTGGCCGCGCGGTGCGTTACAACTTGCCTGGATCCCTGAGCAGGAAGTCGGCGGTGCAGACAGTAAACGCAGTGACGAACTGCGCATCCGCGCCAGCCATCTGGAGTTGTCCGGGCTTGAGGGACTGCGCCCGATGGTGTCGAAGCTCTCGCCTGCTCTGGGGGATATCTGGCTTGCCACCCAACCGAGCGGAAATATTGACACCCTGGCGCTGGATATTCCGCTTCAGGCCACAGAAAAGACCCGTTTTCAGGCGTCATGGCGCGATCTGGCGTGGAAGCAGTGGAAACTGTTGCCGGGTGCGGAACACTTCTCCGGAACGCTCTCCGGGAGCGTGGAAAATGGCGCGCTGACCGCGTCGATGAAACAGGCAAAAATGCCCTACGAAACGGTCTTTCGTGCGCCATTAGAAATTGAAGACGGTGTTGCCACGCTGAACTGGCTGAAAAATGACAAAGGCTTTCAACTGGACGGACGTAACATCGACGTGAAAGCGAAAGCGGTCCACGCGCGCGGTGGTTTCCGCTATCTGCAACCGACAGGCGATGACCCCTGGCTGGGGATTCTGGCGGGTATCAGCACCGACGACGGTTCTCAGGCCTGGCGTTACTTCCCGGAGAACCTGATGGGCAAGGCGCTGGTGGATTATCTCAGCGGCGCGATTCAGGGTGGAGAAGCGGATAATGCGACGCTGGTGTACGGCGGCAATCCGCATTTGTTCCCGTACAAGCACAACGAAGGTCAGTTTGAAGTGCTGGTCCCGCTGCGCAATGCAAAATTTGCTTTTCAACCGGACTGGCCGGCGCTGACCGATCTGAATATTGAGCTGGATTTCCTTAACGACGGCCTGTGGATGAAAACCGATGGCGTTAATTTAGGCGGCGTGAAGGCCACGAATCTGACGGCTATTATCCCGGACTACGCGAAAGAAAAGTTGCTGATTGACGCCGATATTCAGGGGCCGGGCAAGGCGGTGGGACCATATTTTGATGACACACCGTTGAAAACATCGCTGGGTGCCACGCTTGAGCAGTTGCAGATCGACGGCGATGTGAATGCTCGCTTACATCTGGATATCCCGCTGGACGGCGAACGGGTTACCGCAAAAGGCGATGTGTCGCTGCGCGATAACAGCCTGTTTATCAAACCGCTCGACAGTACTCTGAAAAACCTCAGCGGCAAATTCAGTTTTACCAATGGCAACCTGAAAAGTGAGCCGATGACGGCGAACTGGTTCAATCAGCCGCTGAACGTTGATTTTACTACCACAGAGGGCGCGAAAGCCTATCAGGTCGCGGTGAATCTCAACGGCAACTGGCAGCCCGCTCGCACCGGTGTGTTACCTTCCCAGGTCAATGACGCGCTCAACGGCAGCATGGCGTGGAGCGGCAAAGTAGGAATCGACCTGCCGTATCATTCTGGTACGACGTACAATATTGAGCTGAACAGCGATCTCCGGAATGTAAGCAGTCACTTACCTTCTCCGCTGGATAAAGAGGCTGGCGCGGCGTTACCCGTTAAAATCAAAGCAACCGGCGACCTGCGCAGCTTTACACTCACCGGTAGCGCCGGGCAGGATAACCACTTTAATAGCCGCTGGTTGCTGAATCAGAAACTGACGCTGGACCGTGCAATCTGGACGGCGGAAAGCCATACGACACCGCCTTTGCCTGAGCGAGAAGGCATTGAGCTGAATCTGCCAGCGATGGATGGTGCGCAATGGTTGGCTCTGTTCCAGAAAGGCGCGGCGGACAACGTCGGGGCCAACGCGAACTTCCCGCAACATGTTACGCTGCGCACGCCGGCGTTAACGCTGGGAGGGCAACAGTGGAACAACCTGAGTATCGTTTCCGAACCGACGCCGAAGGGTACAAACGTCGAGGCGCAGGGACGGGAGATCAACGCGACGCTGGCAATGCGCAATCACGCGCCGTGGCAGGCGTTTATCAAATACCTCTACTACAACCCCGCCACCGTCAAAACGGATAACAGCGACGCGTCAGCTTCACCATTTGCATCCGTAGATCGCGTTAGTTTCCGTGGCTGGCCTGACGTACAGTTGCGCTGTGAAGAGTGCTGGATGTGGGGACAGAAATACGGACGCATCGATGCGGATGTGGCCATTCAGGGCGATACCCTGAACCTGAGTAACGGTCTGCTGGATACCGGCTTCACCCGACTGACGGCGGACGGACAGTGGGTAAACACGCCTGGCAGCGAGCGCACCTCTTTGAAAGGGAAGCTGCGGGGTAACAAGATTGATGCGGCGGCAGGGTTCTTTGGCGTATCCACCCCCATTCGTAACGCGTCTTTTAACGTTGATTACGATCTACACTGGCGCAACCCGCCGTGGAAGCCGGAGGAAGCCTCGCTAAACGGCATCATCCGCACCCGGCTGGGCAAAGGGGAGATCACTGAGTTAAGCACCGGGCACGCGGGACAGTTGCTGCGCCTGCTGAGCTTTGACGCACTGCTGCGCAAACTGCGCTTTGATTTTAGCGATACCTTCAACGAAGGATTTTACTTCGACTCCATTCGCAGCACCGCCTGGATCAAAGACGGCATATTGCATACGGACGATACGCTGGTGGATGGACTGGAGGCGGATATCGCCATGAAAGGCTCGGTCAACCTGGTGCGTCGCGAGCTGGATGTTGAAGCGGTGGTGGCACCGGAAATCTCTGCCACGGTGGGTGTGGCTGCCGCGTTTGCGGTGAACCCGATCGTTGGCGCGGCGGTCTTTGCCGCCAGTAAAGTGCTGGGACCGCTGTGGAGTAAAGTCTCGATTCTGCGCTATCGGATCACCGGTCCGCTCGACAAACCACAGATCAACGAAGTCCTGCGTCAGCCGCGGAAAGAAAATTCGCAATGATTTGACGGGGGCAAGGAATTGCCCCACTCTCAGTACATAGAACCTCTATCGCAGTCACTAACGAGTAGCAATAACGATGAGTCTGAACCTGGTAAGTGAACAATTGCTAGCGGCGAACGGCCTGAAACATCAGGATCTGTTTGCCATTCTGGGCCAACTGGCCGAACGCCGTCTTGATTACGGCGATCTCTATTTTCAGTCGAGCTATCACGAATCCTGGGTTTTAGAAGATCGCATCATTAAAGATGGTTCTTACAATATCGATCAGGGCGTTGGCGTTCGCGCTGTGAGCGGTGAAAAAACCGGGTTTGCCTATGCCGATCAGATCAGCCTGCAGGCGCTGGAACAGAGCGCGCGTGCCGCGCGTACCATCGTGCGTGACAATGGTGACGGGAAAGTGAAGACCCTCGGTGCTGTGGAGCATTCGGCGCTGTACACCTCTGTCGATCCGCTGCAAGGCATGAGCCGTGAAGAGAAACTCGATATCCTGCGCCGCGTTGATAAAGTTGCCCGCGAAGCGGATAAACGCGTACAGGAAGTGTCGGCCAGTCTGACCGGCGTGTATGAACTGATCCTCGTTGCCGCCACCGATGGGACGCTGGCCGCCGATGTGCGTCCACTGGTGCGTCTGTCAGTCAGTGTGCAGGTGGAAGAAGACGGTAAACGTGAGCGCGGCGCCAGCGGTGGCGGCGGGCGTTTTGGTTATGATTATTTCCTCGCGGACCTGGATGGCGACGTCCGCGCTGACGTATGGGCGAAAGAGGCCGTGCGTATGGCGCTGGTGAACCTGTCTGCAGTCGCGGCACCAGCCGGGACGCTGCCCGTCGTATTGGGCGCTGGCTGGCCAGGCGTGTTGCTGCATGAAGCGGTGGGCCATGGCCTGGAAGGGGACTTTAACCGTCGCGGTACATCCGTTTTTAGCGGCCATATGGGTGAACTGGTGGCTTCTGAGCTGTGTACCGTTGTCGATGACGGCACGATGGCGGATCGCCGGGGTTCTGTGGCCATTGACGATGAAGGTACGCCTGGTCAGTACAACGTCCTGATCGAAAACGGCATTCTGAAAGGTTACATGCAGGACAAACTGAACGCGCGCCTGATGGGCGTTGCGCCGACCGGAAACGGTCGCCGCGAGTCTTACGCACATCTGCCGATGCCGCGTATGACCAACACCTATATGCTGCCGGGCAAATCCACACCGCAGGAGATCATAGGGTCCGTAGAGTACGGGATCTATGCGCCGAACTTTGGCGGTGGTCAGGTGGATATCACCTCCGGTAAATTTGTCTTCTCTACCTCAGAGGCCTATCTGATTGAAAACGGTAAAGTGACGAAGCCGGTGAAAGGGGCCACGCTGATTGGTTCAGGTATTGAAGCGATGCAGCAGATTTCGATGGTCGGGAACGACCTGAAGCTGGACAACGGTGTTGGCGTTTGCGGCAAAGAAGGTCAGAGCCTGCCGGTTGGCGTGGGTCAGCCAACGCTGAAGGTGGACAACCTGACCGTCGGCGGTACCGCGTAATTCTCTCTATCCTCTCCCGTCATGGGGGAGGATGTCTTCCTCATGCTTTCTCTTTTCCCCGACCGTACATTCCCTGAAAAATCTGCGCCACGTCGACGAAATATTCAGTCAGGTAGTTAATCACCACCTGCACCTTCAGAGGCAGTTTGTCTTTTTCGGTATACAGCGCATAGACCGGGCGTGGATCGGACTGATAGCGCGGCAGTAAGATCTCAAGCTCGCCCCGATTGATCTCGTTGATCACCCACATTAGCGGGACATAGGCGACCCCCGCGCCGGCGGTCAGCCAGCGGTTGAGGGTCATCGGATCGTTAGTAACGAATCGCCCCTGTGGGATCAGTCGCGTGGAGATCCCTTCAGGAGCGATCAGCTCGAACTCATTATCGGGGCGCACGCTGTATTCCAGCCAGGAGTGGTTGGTGAGGTCGGCCGGTTTTTCCGGTATGCCATATTGAGCGAGATAGCTTTTCGCTGCGCATAACACCATCGGCATCGCGCCCAGGCGGCGTGAAAACAGACTGGAATCCTGCAGGGCGCCCACGCGGATGACGACATCCAGTCCGTCGGCAATCAGATCGGGGGCAGGAATGCCGGTGACCAGATTGACCGTCAGGCCGGGATGCTCTTTGAGCATTTTAGCGGTGATGCCTGCGAGGACATTCTGTGCCATGGTTGAAGAACAGCCAATGCGCAGCGTACCAATCGGCGTGTTGTTAAAGGCGTAAAGCTGCTCGTGAACATCCTGCACTTCATGCAGCATACGTCGACAGCCCTGATAATAAATTTTGCCCGCTTCGGTAAGCCCAATGCTGCGCGTGCTGCGGTTCAGTAGCTTGACCTGCAGTTCATCTTCCAGTTTTGATACCGTCTGGCTGATCGACGAAACACTCATTTGTAACCGTCTGGCAGCGGCGGTGAAGGAACCAAATTCCACCACTTTGGCGAACACCGACATGCGTTTTAATCGTTCCATTATTCACTCTGGCTTAAAAGTGATTTAGATCACATATTATAGATAACAGCATAACAGTTACGGTAATATATTATTATTCCAAATAAAGGCTGTGTCGCTCTCGCCTGGCTTTCCTTGCCCTTCTCCGTCGACATCAGCTGAAAACTGCATCGCCTGCACTCTCTAAAATATCAAGGTCAACATGAGTCTGTTTCCCGTTATCGTGGTGTTTGGTCTTTCCTTCCCCCCGATATTCTTTGAATTGCTTCTGTCACTGGCGATTTTCTGGCTGGTGCGCCGGGTGCTGGTGCCCACGGGCATCTATGATTTTGTCTGGCATCCGGCGCTGTTTAATACTGCGCTGTATTGCTGTCTCTTTTACTTGATATCGCGCCTGTTCGTTTGAGGTTGAAGTGAAAACACTAACAAGAAAAATCTCCCGTACGGCCATTACCCTCGTTCTGGTCATCCTGGCGTTCATCGCTATTTTCCGCACCTGGGTCTATTACACCGAATCACCCTGGACGCGTGACGCCCGCTTCAGCGCAGATGTGGTTGCCATCGCGCCGGACGTTGCCGGACTTATCACGCATGTTAATGTCCACGATAACGATCTGGTGAAGAAAGATCAGGTGCTGTTCACCATCGATCAACCGCGCTACCAAAAGGCGCTGGAAGAGGCTGAAGCCGACGTTGCCTATTACCAGGTGCTGGCGCAAGAGAAACGTCAGGAAGCCAGTCGTCGTAATCGTCTTGGCGTCCAGGCGATGTCTCGGGAAGAGATCGATCAGGCCAACAACGTTTTGCAAACCGTATTACATCAGCTTGCCAAAGCGCAGGCGACCCGCGATCTCGCAAAGTTAGATCTTGAACGTACCGTCATTCGTGCCCCTGCGGATGGTTGGGTGACCAACCTGAACGTCTATACCGGTGAGTTTATCACCCGGGGTTCTACCGCCGTGGCGCTGGTGAAACAGAACTCCTTCTATGTGCTGGCCTATATGGAAGAGACCAAACTGGAAGGCGTCCGCCCTGGCTATCGTGCAGAAATTACCCCGCTGGGCAGCAACAAGGTTTTAAAAGGGAGAGTCGATAGCATTGCGGCAGGGGTCACCAATGCCAGCAGCACGCGCGACGACAAAGGCATGGCGACCATCGATTCGAATCTGGAATGGGTCCGCCTTGCACAGCGCGTTCCGGTACGTATCCAGCTTGACGATCAGCAGGAAAACCTGTGGCCAGCCGGCACCACCGCGACGGTTGTGATCACCGGCAAGCAGGATCGTGACGAAAATAATGACTCGTTCTTCCGTAAAATGGCGCACCGTCTGCGCGAATTTGGTTAATCGCGATGGGCATTTTTTCCATCGCCAACCAGCACATTCGCTTTGCGGTCAAACTGGCCTGCGCGATTGTTCTCGCGCTATTTGTTGGCTTTCATTTCCAGCTTGAAACGCCGCGCTGGGCGGTGCTGACGGCCGCGATTGTCGCGGCGGGTCCGGCCTTTGCCGCCGGCGGCGAACCGTATTCCGGCGCGATTCGCTATCGAGGGATGTTGCGCATCGTCGGGACGTTTATCGGTTCTATTGCGGCGCTGGCGATCATCATTGCGATGATCCGCGCACCGCTACTGATGATTCTGGTCTGCTGTATCTGGGCGGGTTTTTGCACCTGGATCTCCTCGCTGGTACGCGTCGAGAACTCCTATGCCTGGGGGCTATCGGGCTACACTGCGCTGATCATTGTTATCACTATTCAAACCGAACCGCTACTGACGCCGCAGTTTGCCGTAGAACGCTGTAGCGAGATTGTGATTGGGATTGTCTGCGCCATTATGGCGGATCTGCTTTTTTCTCCGCGATCGATCAAACAAGAGGTGGATCGTGAGCTGGATAGCCTGCTGGTGGCGCAGTACCAGCTGATGCAGTTGTGTATTAAACATGGTGACAGCGAAGAAGTGGATAAGGCCTGGGGCTCGCTGGTGCGTCGGGCAACCGCGCTGGAAGGAATGCGTAGCAACCTGAACATGGAATCCTCCCGCTGGGCACGGGCGAATCGCCGCCTGAAGGCGATCAATACGCTGTCGCTGACCATGATTACGCAGTCCTGTGAAACCTATCTGATCCAGAATACGCGTCCTGAGCTGATCACCGATACCTTCCGTGAGTTCTTCGCTATGCCGGTTGAAACCGCGCAGGATGTACATAAACAGCTTAAGCGTCTGCGTCGGGTGATTGCATGGACCGGTGAGCGCGAAACGCCCGTTACGCTGTATACCTGGGCCGGAGCGGCAACGCGTTATCTGCTGCTCAAGCGTGGCGTGATCAGCAATACTAAAATCAGCGCCACGGAAGAGGAAGTGCTGCAGGATGAACCGGTGGTGAAGGTCGAATCTGCTGAGCGTCATCACGCAATGGTGAACTTCTGGCGCACCACGATTTCTTGCGTGCTGGGGACGCTGTTCTGGCTGTGGACCGGCTGGACCTCCGGTAACGGCGCGATGGTGATGATTGCGGTGGTCACCTCGCTGGCGATGCGTCTGCCGAATCCGCGCATGGTCGCCATTGACTTTATTTACGGTACGCTTGCCGCATTACCGCTGGGGGCGCTCTATTTTCTGGTGATCCTCCCCAACACCCAGCAAAGCATGCTGTTGCTCTGCCTGAGCCTCGCGGTGCTGGGGTTCTTTCTGGGAATCGAAGTACAGAAGCGGCGGTTGGGCTCTATGGGGGCGCTGGCCAGTACCATTAACATCATCGTGCTGGATAACCCGATGACCTTCCACTTCAGCCAGTTCCTGGACAGTGCGCTAGGGCAGATTGTGGGTTGCGTACTGGCTTTTCTGGTGATTGTGATTGTGCGCGATAACTCTCGCGACCGTACGGGCCGTGTGCTGCTCAACCAGTTCGTCTCTGCGGCGGTGTCGGCGATGACCACCAACGTGGTGCGGCGCAAAGAGAATCATCTTCCGGCGCTCTATCAGCAACTGTTTCTGTTGATGAACAAATTCCCCGGGGATTTACCGAAATTCCGCCTGGCGTTGACCATGATTATTGCGCATCAGCGCCTGCGGGATGCGCCGATTCCAGTCAACGACGATCTCTCCGCGTTCCACAAACAGTTACGTCGTACGGCGGATCACGTCATTTCTGCCGTGAATGATGATAAGCGTCGACGCTATTTTGGTCAGCTATTAGACGAACTGGATGTATATCAGGAAAAACTGCGGGTCTGGGAAGCGCCGCCGCAGGTCACCGAACCAGTGAAACGGTTGACCGGCATGTTGCACAAGTACCAGCATGCGTTAACCGACAGCTAACCCTCAAAACCGACGCTAAAAGCGTCGGTTTTTTTATGGCTATACTTATTCGATGTGCGCAACTCAGGACATCAGAAGGAGAAAACACCATGCAAATGCTTCAGGACAACGAACTTTTTCAGACGGGATATCTGGTTGATGGGCTATGGAAAACGCTTGATACCACCTTTGATGTGCTGAATCCGGCAACTGGCGAGACGATCGCAAAGGTGGCGAAAGCGGGGAAACAGCAGACCGAGGAGGCCATTGCGGCGGCCAGTAAGGCATTTCCAGCCTGGCGGGCAAAAACGGCAAAAGAGCGCTCGGCGATTCTGTACCGCTGGTATGAATTGATCATTGAAAACAAAATCTGGCTGGGACGGCTGATGACCACCGAACAGGGTAAACCGTTGAAAGAAGCCGAAGGTGAGGTTGAGTACGCTGCCAGTTTTATTCAGTGGTTTGCCGAGCAGGCGAAGCGCGCCAACGGCGAAATCATCCCGCCGATTAAACCCGGCTCCCGTATTCTGGCGACCCGCGAACCGATTGGCGTGGTGGCGGCAATCACGCCGTGGAATTTCCCGATGGCGATGTTGACCCGTAAGCTCGGCCCGGCACTGGCGGCGGGCTGTACCGGGGTGATAAAACCGGCCAATAACACGCCGCTGAGTGCCTTTGCGCTGCTTACGCTGGCGAAGAAAGCAGGGGTGCCTGATGGCGTGCTCAACGCCGTCGCGGGCAATACGCCGGAGATCAGCGATGCCATCATGGCAAGCCATGAGGTGCGCAAAATTTCGTTCACTGGCTCAACGGCAGTCGGTAAAACGTTGGTGCGTAATGCCGCAGAGACCATGAAAAAAGTATCGATGGAACTGGGTGGCAATGCCCCTTATATCGTGTTTGACGACGCGGACATCGATGCGGCGGTGAAAGGCGCTATCGCCAATAAGTTCCGTAATGCCGGGCAGGTGTGCGTCAGCGTGAACCGCTTTTATATCCAGGAGCGCGTCTACGATGAATTCACCCGCAAACTGGCCGATGCGGTTCAGGCGTTGAAGGTGGGTAATGGTCTCGATGATGATGTGATGGTGGGGCCGCTGATCGAATCCTCTGCGGTCGATAAAGTGCGTGAGCACGTTGAAGATGCCGTCGCGAAAGGGGCGAAAGTGCTGGCGGGCGGGAAAGCGCACGCGCTCGGCGGTAACTTTTGGCAGCCTACCGTGTTGGGCGAGTGCAGCGACGGCATGAAACTGGCGAGTGAAGAGACATTCGGTCCGGTTGCCGCCTGCTTCCGCTTTACTCATGAAGAAGAGGTGATTCAGCGCGCGAACAATACGCCGTTTGGCCTTGCCGCTTACTTCTATACGCAAAACCTGCAGCGGGTATTCCGTGTCTCCCAGGCCATTGAAAGCGGCATGATCGGGATAAACGAATGTGCGGTGTCCACCGAGCTGGGACCGTTTGGCGGAGTGAAAGAGTCCGGGCTGGGACGTGAAGGATCGGTGCTGGGGTTAGACGAATTTCTGGAAGTGAAAACCCTGCATATTGGCGGCCTGTAGTCAGACCGATGTCGGGAAGGTGGCGATAGATGAATATCTATACATTTGATTTTGATGAAATTGAGGATCAGGACGATTTTTACCGTGAGTTTGCGCGGATGTTTGGCCTGGCCAAAGAAAAAGTGAGTGACCTCGACTCTCTGTGGGACATCATCATGAGTGAAGCGCTGCCGTTACCGCTGGAGATCGAGTTTGTGCACCTACCCGAGAAGTCACGTCGGCGTTATGGCGCATTGATTTTGTTGTTTGATGAAGCGGAAGAAGAGCTGGAAGGTCAACTGCGTTTTAATGTCCGTCATTGAGAGATAAAAAAGCCCCCGACAGTCGGGGGCAAGGTCGTCGGACTAGACGACGAGGGTTTATTTGTACAATTCGGCAGTGGCATGCCAGGTGTCACCGCTACGGGCTTCGGTGATCTGATACGCTGATGCGCCTTTTTCCTGGGCTTTTTTGTTCAGCATTTCATGCATGTCCATTGGGCTAGAGCCGATTGCACTTACGGAGACAGAGCCAATCGCTTCGCGATTTTGTGCTTGTTCTGCGCTGATAGAATCTGCGGCGAATGCGCCGAAAGAAAGAACAGAGAGAACGCTTAACGCAGCAACAGTTGTTTTGATTTTCATGATAAGTACCTCGTCGAATTTATTATTGGGGGTCTTCGTTTCGTGACCCTCATCACAAAATCAAGTATACACTAATCACGCGATAAATTAATACCACGCTAATTGTTTCACCGGTGCATAAGTAATAAAAATTTCATTTTTTATGCTTATCTGGAATTAAAAAGTGAGGGTGTTTTATTTATATCTAATAAAATCATATGGATATGAAATTTTGCGATTTGTGCGGTTTTTCGTTTGCACATTCACTACATGAATGATTTTGGACAGATAAACGCACTATTTGCTAAATAACAGGCAGATAAATTAACGGGAAGTGGACGTTAAAGCAGGGTTTTACCCCGCCGCCATAGGCGACGGGGAAGAGGGTCAGAGCTCTTGTTCGAACAGCTCCAGAATGGCTTCGTAGAGATCTTTCACCGTAAAGCCATTGGCCGGAGTCGTAAAAATGGTGTCATCCCCGGCGATGGTACCGAGAATACCTTCTGCTTTGCCCAGAGAGTCCAGCAGACGGGCAATCAACTGCGCCGCCCCAGGGCTTGTGTGGATGACCACCACCGCATCGTTAAAATCGATATCAAGAACCAGGTTTTTCAGCGGGCTGGAAGTGGTTGGTACGCCCAGTTCAGCCGGGAGGCAGTACACCATCTCCATTTTTGCGTTGCGGGTACGAACAGCCCCAAACTTTGTCAGCATGCGTGAAACTTTGGACTGGTTGATGTTATCAAAGCCCTGATCCTGCAATGCGAGGACAATTTCGCCCTGAGAGCTGAATTTTTCTTCTTTGAGTAGCGCTTTGAACGCTTTAACTAATTCTTCTTGCTTAGCTGAGCTTCGCATAAGTCACCCGTAGTATGAGAGTGGAAACAACATTATTATGCATACAGATGAATTTTTATGCAAACGGTCTGCCCGAATGGAGGCTGAAATAATGTTATGAAAGAGCGGAATTTTATCAAATTTCGTTATCAAGAAACATGCCTGTGTCACGCCTCGCAAATAAGCTTAAAAGTAAATTAATTGTTATCAAATTGATGTTGTTTTGGGCTGGCAGTAGGGTATATTGTCACCACCTGTTGGAAAGTTGCTCTACTGCACAGACATCTTCGGATTACGTCAATTAAATGCATAAAAGCTAAATTCGCGTGACTACACAGAATTGAATACGGGTGATTGTATTCATCGAAATTGTGGTTTAACGTCGCCGCCGCGGAGCAACAAACACTTAGTTTATCAATATAATAAGGAGTTTAGGATGAAAGTCGCAGTCCTCGGCGCTGCTGGCGGTATCGGCCAGGCGCTTGCACTACTGTTAAAAACCCAACTGCCTTCAGGTTCAGAACTCTCCCTGTACGACATCGCTCCAGTGACTCCCGGTGTGGCTGTAGACCTGAGCCATATCCCAACTGCTGTGAAAATCAAAGGCTTCTCCGGTGAAGACGCGACCCCGGCACTGCACGGTGCTGATGTGGTGCTGATCTCCGCAGGTGTGGCGCGTAAACCAGGTATGGACCGTTCCGACCTGTTTAACGTCAATGCGGGCATCGTGAAAAACCTGGTACAGCAGATCGCGACGACCTGTCCGAAAGCCTGCATCGGTATCATCACCAACCCGGTGAACACTACCGTCGCCATTGCCGCAGAAGTACTGAAAAAAGCGGGCGTTTACGACAAAAATAAACTGTTTGGCGTGACCACGCTGGACATTATCCGCTCCAACACCTTTGTAGCGGAACTGAAAGGTAAGCTGCCGACTGAAGTTGAAGTTCCGGTTATCGGCGGACACTCTGGTGTGACCATTCTGCCGCTGTTGTCGCAGATCCCGGGCGTGAGTTTCACTGACCAGGAAGTGGCTGACCTGACCAAGCGCATTCAGAACGCAGGTACTGAAGTGGTTGAAGCGAAGGCGGGTGGCGGCTCAGCAACCCTGTCTATGGGCCAGGCGGCTGCTCGTTTCGGTCTTTCACTGGTTCGCGCACTGCAGGGCGAAAAAGGCGTTGTAGAATGTGCTTACGTCGAAGGCGATGGCCAGTACGCGCGCTTCTTCTCTCAGCCGCTGCTGCTGGGTAAAAACGGCGTGGAAGAGCGTCAGTCTATCGGCAAACTGAGCGCATTCGAGCAGAGCGCGCTGGAAGGCATGCTGGATACCCTGAAGAAAGATATTCAGCTGGGCGAAGAGTTCGTTAATAAGTAAGCGAATCGTGAAGCCATAAAAAAACCGGAGCGATGTCTCCGGTTTTTTATTGTCTGATGACCAATAATCAATTGGTTGCCGGGTATTCCTGAATGGTGACCTGCAGCGTCAGTTGCTTATCATCACGCATGACAATCACCGGAATCACCGATCCAGGGCGAATCTCTGCCACCTGGTCCATGGTTTCCAGTGCGGAGACCGCGGGTCTGCTGTTCACGGAAATAATCAGATCGTTAACCTGAATACCGGCTTGCGCCGCTGGACCATCAGGCGCGACTTCGTTCACGACGATCCCCTGAATCTGATCCATACCGCCGCCCTGGGTGTGCAGTGGAGCGATTTCACGACCGCCAATCCCAATGTAGCCACGGATAACACGACCATCGCGGATCAGCTTATCCATAATCTTGGTCGCTAACTGGAACGGAATGGCAAAGCCGATCCCTTCCGGCGTTTCGCCGTCATTGCTTTTATCAAACGACAGGGTGTTTATGCCCATGAGTTCGCCCAGCGAGTTCACCAGTGCTCCGCCAGAGTTACCGTGGTTGATAGAGGCATCCGTTTGCAGGAAGTTCTGCCGTCCGGTTGGATTCAGGCCGATACGCCCCGTGGCGCTGATAATGCCCTGAGTGATGGTCTGTCCAAGGTTATAGGGGTTACCGATCGCCAGTACCACGTCGCCGATATGCGGTGAACGTCCAGCATTGATCGGAATCGTCGGCAGACCGCCTGTGGCGTTGATTTTCAGTACCGCCAGATCGGTCAACGTATCAGAGCCGACCAGCAACGCCTCAAACACTCGCCCATCCTGTAAGGCGACGATAATCTGATCGGCATCGTTGATCACATGCTTATTGGTAATAATGTAGCCGCGCTGATCCATAATCACACCGGAACCCAGGGTGCGGATTTCCAGTTGATTATGCGCGGTGCTGTTCATACTGCGGTTATAGACGTTGACCACAGCGGGGGCCGCGCGACGTACTGCTGAGTTATAACTGGCGGGCGTCTCGTCGGCACTGTCATATTGCGGCGCAGAAAGTGTGTTGATTTTGCGAAGCGAAGGCATGGCGACCAAAAGAATGGCGCCAACAATCAAACCAATTGCGACCGAACGTAAGAGCTTCACTAACATGATGGAGGCGTCATTAATAAAAGGAACGGCAGCAGCATATCACGAGTTAACCGGACATCACACGCGAGGCTGATGTCCGGTTAACTGGATTTAGCGCAGGAGCAGATAAATGCTTTCGTTTCCGCGGACGATCTGTAGCGCGATAATGGACGGTTTGGCTTCCAGCACTTTGCGCATTTCGGCGATAGAGTTTACCCGGTCACGGTTGACTCCGATGATCACATCATCCTTCTGTAGACCAGCCTGTGCGGCGGGACTGCTCTTTTCAACGCTGTCAATTTTGATGCCTTTACTGCCGTCTTTGAGCTGACCGTCGCTTAGTGTCGCGCCCTGCAATGCCGGGGCGATCATCTCCGCGCTGGCAGACGATGAGGTGCTGGTATCGAGCGTTACTTCCACCTCCAGCGGCTTGCCGTTACGCAACAGGCCAAGCTTCACTTTGGTGCCGGGTTCTGTGGTGGCAATCCGGGAACGCAGCTCGGCAAAACTGTTGAGTGGTTTACCGTTGAGGCTGGTAATCACATCGCCGGACTTAATGCCCGCTTTGGCGGAGCCGGAGTTCGGCAGCACTTCGCTGACAAAGGCTCCGCGCTGCACGTCCATCTTGAACGCTTTGGCGATGTCGGCAGTCATTTCGGTCCCTTTAATGCCCAGAAGACCGCGTTTGATTTCACCAAACTGAATCAGTTGCTGCGCGAGTATTTGGGCCATATTACTGGGGATGGCAAAACCGATTCCAACGCTGCCGCCGCCAGGCGCAAGGATGGCCGTGTTAATACCGATCAGCTCACCGTTCAGGTTAAGCAGCGCGCCACCTGAGTTCCCACGGTTAATAGAGGCGTCGGTTTGAATAAAGTTTTCCAGACCTTCCAGATTCAACCCGCTGCGCCCCAGCGCCGAAACGATACCGGAGGTAGCGGTTTGCCCGAGGCCAAACGGGTTACCGACTGCCACGGCGAAATCACCGACGCGCAGTTTATCCGAGTCGGCGATAGCGATTTGCGTCAACTTGCTGGCGTTTTGAATTTGCAGCAGGGCGATATCGCTTTGATCGTCGCTGCCAATCAGTTTAGCCTCGAATTCACGCCCATCATTCAACTGCACGCTGATCTTCTGCGCCTGATTAATGACGTGATTATTGGTCAGAACATAGCCTTTCGCGGCGTCGATAATAACCCCGGAACCTAGCCCTTCAAACGGCTGCGCCTGCTGCTCTGGCAGGTCATCACCAAAGAATTTTTTAAACTCTTCAGGGACTTTCTGCGTTTGGGTCGCGGTTCCTTCAACCTTCACGCTGACGACGGCAGGCAGCACCTTTTCGAGCATCGGGGCGAGACTGGGAAGCGCGGGCTGGCCGGGAACCTGACCTGGAATCGACGCAATGGCCTGAAATGGCGCCGAGAGAGTTAACCCGACACTTAACGCTAATGCACTCAACAGCTGGGTTTGTATTTTCATTGATCCTGCTCTCGTACCTTGAGTAAAGGGAAAGACGATTCAAAACAGTTTGATGTTATTGAATTTTCAATCTGCTAACAATGCGGATAATGATTAAATGATAGTCGGGACGGGAGATAAGAGGTGGGCGCAATCGCTGCGCCCGGGAAAAATATTAACGATGTGCGATTAGTCGCGCTTTGCACCACTACGCAGCAGGCCGGATGCACCTTCGGAATAGTCACGCGGCATTTGTACCGGTGCCTGGTCATTGCTGGCTTCAGACTCGGCCAGACGGTTACGGAACGGGTTAGATTCCGCTGACAGTTCCGGCAGCAGGCTGCTGGAGCTTTTCGCCATGTGCTGATACAGCTGGCGATAATCGTGGGCCATGGTGTCCAGCAACTCGGCGCTGCGGGCAAAATGGCTGACCAACTCTTCGCGATACTCTTCCAGCTCGGCTTTATTCTTTTCCAGTTCGTACTGCAACGCTTGTTGCTGACGTAGTTTCCGGTTGCCAAAACGCATGGCTACAGCACCGACGATGATGCCGACGACTAACCCAATTAGCGCGTATTCCCAGGTCATGAACATCTCCCGTTGTCTTTTGTTTCCGTAGGGTGTTGGCTTTAGGCTCCATGCCTGCGCCTGATACTGCCACTATAACCGCTAATCCCGCAGAAGTGGAATCCCGTCTTTATATCGCGTAGTGTAGAACGGCCTTTTTTTCGTCAACCGTGAACGACGGCACACCGATTTTCAAGGAATAACAATAACATCATGCAGAGCTTTACCCCCACATCGCGTTACCTAAAAGCCATTAACGATGGTACTCACCAGCCCGACGACGTGCAAAAAGAAGCGGTCAATCGTCTGGAGATCATTTACCAGGCGTTGACCTCGAACAAAACCGCTGTCCCGGAAACAAAAGGGTTTATGGCTCGCGTCGGTAAGCTGCTGGGGAAAAAAGAAGAGTCACGCAACGCTCCGGTGCGAGGCTTATACATGTGGGGGGGCGTAGGGCGAGGGAAAACCTGGCTAATGGACCTGTTCTACCATAGCCTGCCAGGCGTGCGTAAGCAGCGCCTGCATTTTCATCGCTTTATGCTGCGCGTGCATGAGGAGTTAACTGCTCTCCAGGGGCAAACCGATCCGCTTGAAATCCTGGCCGACCGTTTTAAGGCCGAGACGGATGTGCTGTGCTTTGATGAGTTTTTTGTCTCTGACATCACCGACGCCATGCTGCTCGGCGGTCTGATGAAGGCGCTGTTTGCGCGCGGTATTACGCTGGTGGCGACATCGAACATTCCGCCTGATGAGCTCTACCGTAATGGGTTACAGCGTACGCGTTTTCTTCCCGCGATCGATGCGATTAAACAACATTGTGACATCATGAACGTTGATGCCGGCGTGGATTATCGTCTGCGGACATTGACCCAGGCGCATTTGTGGCTCTCCCCGCTGAACAATGAAACGCAGCAGCAGATGGACAACCTCTGGCTGGCGTTGGCGGGTGTCAAACGTGAACAGCAAGGACCGGTTCTGGAGATCAATCACCGTCCATTACCGACGATGGGCATAGAAAACCAGACGCTGGCGGTATCATTTCACACCCTGTGTGTCGATGCCCGTAGCCAGCACGACTATATTGCGCTGTCACGGTTATATCATACGGTAATGCTGTTTGATGTGCCGGTGATGACGCCGCTGATGGAAAGCGAAGCGCGCCGTTTTATTGCGCTGGTGGATGAATTTTACGAGCGCCACGTCAAGCTGGTGGTGAGCGCCGCCGTGCCTCTCTATGAGGTGTATCAGGGCGAGCGACTGAAGTTCGAATTTCAGCGCTGTCTGTCGCGTTTGCAGGAGATGCAGAGCGAAGAGTATCTGAAGCGAGAGCACATGCCCTGATGGCTGCCAACAAACTGTTGAGCAAATCACATTTAGGGGTCGATCTTTGACCCCGACTTCTCTATAATCTTGCGACCCCACGTTACAAGAAAGTTTTTTTCCCAAAACTTTTTGTGTGCTGGCATTGGCTATTCGAAGGGGTAGGTTTGCCGGACTTTGTCGTGTGAACCTCAACTGACATAACGTTTGGGTGTTCACCAACGTGTAACTTATTTATTGGGTAAGCTTTTAATGAAAACTTTTACAGCTAAACCAGAAACCGTAAAACGCGACTGGTACGTTGTTGACGCGACCGGTAAAACTCTGGGCCGTCTGGCTACTGAACTGGCTCGTCGCCTGCGCGGTAAGCATAAAGCGGAATACACTCCGCACGTAGATACCGGTGATTACATCATCGTTCTGAACGCTGACAAAGTTGCTGTAACCGGCAACAAGCGTACTGACAAAGTGTACTATCACCACACCGGCCACATCGGTGGTATCAAAGAAGCGACCTTTGAAGAGATGATTGCTCGCCGTCCTGAGCGTGTGATTGAAATCGCGGTTAAAGGCATGCTGCCAAAAGGCCCGCTGGGTCGTGCTATGTTCCGTAAACTGAAAGTTTACGCTGGCAACGAGCACAACCACGCGGCACAGCAACCGCAAGTTCTTGACATCTAATCGGGATTATAGGCAATGGCTGAAAATCAATACTACGGCACTGGTCGCCGCAAAAGTTCCGCAGCTCGCGTTTTCATCAAACCGGGCAACGGCAAAATCGTTATCAACCAACGTTCTCTGGAACAGTACTTCGGTCGTGAAACTGCCCGCATGGTAGTTCGTCAGCCGCTGGAACTGGTCGACATGGTTGAGAAACTGGATCTGTACATCACTGTTAAAGGTGGTGGTATCTCTGGTCAGGCTGGTGCGATCCGTCACGGTATCACCCGCGCTCTGATGGAGTACGATGAGTCCCTGCGTTCCGAACTGCGTAAAGCTGGCTTCGTAACTCGTGATGCTCGTCAGGTTGAACGTAAGAAAGTCGGCCTGCGTAAAGCACGTCGTCGTCCGCAGTTCTCCAAACGTTAATTGTTTTCTGCCTCTGGCAGATTACGGTTGGCGAAAAAACCCGCTTCGGCGGGTTTTTTTATGAATAAATCTGGCGTAAACCGCTGACAATACCCTCTTTTTCCCCATTTCCAGAATCGACTCACCACAAAGGTCACAAAATCTGGTAAACTATCATCCAATTTTCTGCCCAAATATCGGGTATTGCTCATTTTTTGTTTGCTTTTTGAACGATGATGACTTTTCCGAAGTGGGTGACATCACTTCTGACTGGCCATGCGATGGCCGGTAGCAGTAAAAATTCTGAATATACCTGGAGGTTTTCATGGCTGTCGCTGCCAACAAACGTTCGGTAATGACGCTGTTTTCTGGTCCTACTGACATCTATAGCCATCAGGTCCGCATTGTGTTGGCGGAGAAAGGTGTAAGTTTCGAGATCGAGCACGTGGAAAAGGACAATCCTCCGCAGGATCTGATTGACCTCAACCCGAATCAGAGCGTCCCGACACTGGTGGATCGTGAGCTGACCCTGTGGGAATCTCGCATCATTATGGAATACCTGGATGAGCGTTTCCCTCATCCGCCATTGATGCCGGTTTACCCGGTGGCACGTGGTGAAAGCCGCCTGTACATGCACCGTATCGAAAAAGACTGGTATACGCTGATGAACGTCATCGTTAGCGGGTCTGCTTCAGAAGCTGACGTTGCCCGCAAACAACTGCGTGAAGAACTGCAGGCGATTGCGCCGGTATTCGGTCAGAAACCGTATTTTCTGAGCGATGAATTCAGCCTGGTGGATTGCTACCTGGCACCGCTGCTGTGGCGTCTGCCGCAACTGGGCATTGAATTCAGTGGTGCGGGCGCGAAGGAGTTGAAAGGTTACATGACCCGCGTCTTCGAGCGTGATTCTTTCCTGGCGTCTTTAACCGAAGCTGAACGCGAAATGCGTCTTGGCCGGGGTTAATACTGATGGATTTGTCACAGCTAACACCACGTCGTCCGTATCTGCTGCGTGCTTTCTATGAGTGGTTGCTGGACAACCAACTCACGCCGCACCTGGTGGTGGATGTGACGTTGCCTGGTGTGCATGTTCCAATGGAATATGCACGCGACGGGCAGATTGTCCTGAACATTGCACCGCGTGCGGTGGGGAATCTGGAGCTGGCTAACGACGAAGTGCGTTTTAATGCGCGTTTTGGCGGTGTTCCGCGTCAGGTTTCTGTGCCGTTAGCAGCAGTGCTGGCTATTTATGCGCGTGAAAACGGTGCCGGAACGATGTTTGAACCGGAAGCGGCCTATGACGAGGATGTTGCCAGTCTTAATGACGATGATGTGACATCTGGCACAGAGAGCGAAACCGTTATGTCAGTCATTGACGGTGACAAGCCGGATCATGACGATGACAACAGCCCGGATGACGATCCGCCGCCGCCGCGAGGTGGTCGACCGGCATTACGTGTTGTTAAATAGATGAAAACAGGCCCAGTGAGGCCTGTTTTTGATCGTGCCGACCACGGTTTCACCCTCCTTCCAATCCTGTGTTACGATGAGCCTGCTGTTGTTTGTCACCGTGACTCGCAAATAGGTCTTATGAACGCATTCGATTCGCAAGCAGAAGATTCTCCCGCTACCATTGGGCGTAGCCTTCGCCGTCGTCCGCTGGCGCGTAAAAAGCTGTCGGAAATGGTCGAAGAAGAGTTAGAGCAGATGATCCGTCGCCGTGAATTTGGCGAGGGGGAACAGTTGCCGTCCGAGCGGGAACTGATGGCCTTTTTCAACGTTGGTCGTCCTTCAGTACGTGAGGCACTGGCGGCGCTGAAGCGTAAAGGTCTGGTGCAAATTAACAACGGCGAACGCGCCCGCGTTTCGCGTCCTTCGGCGGATACCATCATTGGTGAACTGTCCGGAATGGCGAAAGATTTCCTCGCGCATCCAGACGGTATTGCCCACTTCGAGCAGTTGCGCCTGTTCTTTGAGTCCAGCCTCGTGCGTTATGCCGCTGAGAATGCGACAGACGAACAAATCGATCTGCTGGCAAAAGCACTGGAGATCAACAGCCGGTCGCTGGATGACAATGCGCTGTTCATTCGTTCAGATGTCGATTTTCATCGCGTGTTGGCGGAGATCCCCGGCAATCCGATCTTTATGGCGATCCACGTTGCGCTGCTGGACTGGCTGATCGCCGCTCGCCCGACCGTGCCGGATCGTGAGCTTTACGAGCATAATAATGTGAGTTATCAGCAGCATATTGCCATCGTGGAGGCCATCCGCCAGCGCGACCCGGATGAAGCCGATCGCGCTTTGCAATCTCATCTCAACAGCGTTTCCGCCACCTGGCACGCTCTCGGTAAAAATTCAAAAACACGTAAGTGATCGCGATCCTGACGATCGTTTAGTGAAGCAGATCGCACTATAAGCGTTCTGTATTGTGCTGCTGCTTATTTGATCTGGTATAACAGGTATAAAGGTATGCAGTCAGATAACACTAATCATGACAGAGGTCGTTATGGCAAAAGATTTACGAGGCGTAATGCCAGCATTGTTAACCCCCTTCGATAACCAGCAAAAACTGGATATTGAGAGCCTGCGCCGACTGGTGCGTTTCAACATCGCTCAGGGTATTGATGGGTTGTATGTAGGTGGTTCTACCGGCGAAGCCTTTGTGCAGAGTTGTGCGGAAAGGGAGCAGGTACTGGAAGTGGTTGCGGAAGAGGCGAAGGGCAAAGTGATGCTTATCGCTCACGTTGGAACGGTCAGCACCCACGAGAGCCAGCAGCTCGCTCGCGCAGCACATCGTTACGGCTTTGATGCCGTCTCTGCGGTAACGCCGTTCTACTATCCGTTCAGCTTCGAGGAACACTGCGATCATTACCGGGCCATCATTGATTCGGCAGATGGCCTGCCGATGGTGGTCTATAACATTCCGGCGTTGAGTGGCGTGAAGTTAACGCTGGATCAGATCAACACGCTGGTGACGTTGCCAGGCGTTGGCGCACTGAAACAAACGTCAGGCGATCTGTTTCAGATGGAACAGATCCGCCGCGCGCATCCGGATCTGGTGCTCTATAACGGTTATGACGAAATTTTCGCTTCTGGCCTGCTGGCCGGAGCGGACGGTGGTATTGGCAGCACTTACAACATCATGGGCTGGCGGTATCTGGGAATGGTAAAAGCACTCAAAGAAGGTGACATCCGGACGGCGCAAAAGCTGCAAACAGAGTGCAATAAGGTTATCGATCTACTGATTAAGGCTGGCGTGTTCCGCGGGTTGAAAACGGTTCTGCACTATATGGATGTGATTTCTGTACCACTGTGTCGCAAGCCGTTTGCCCCTGTAGATGAAAAATATCTGCCGGAACTGAAAGCGCTGGCGGAACAATTGATGGCGGAACGTTCCTGATGGGGTGCCGGATGGCGCTGATGCTTATCCGGCCTACAAAACACAACACGATATGTAGGCCGGATAAGGCGAAGCCGCCATCCGGCAATACAGTAAAAAAATCGTCGGGAGAGTAAAATGAGTACTTCTACCCAAAGCATCCCGTGGTATCGCCATCTCAACCGGGCGCAATGGCGAGCATTTTCCGCCGCATGGCTGGGATATTTGTTGGATGGTTTTGATTTTGTGTTGATTGCCCTTGTGCTGACGGAAGTGCAAGGCGAATTTGGGCTGACGACGGTTCAGGCGGCGAGTCTGATTTCGGCAGCTTTTATTTCCCGCTGGTTTGGCGGGTTAATGCTGGGCGCAATGGGTGACCGTTATGGGCGCCGTCTGGCAATGGTCACCAGTATTATTCTGTTCTCAATGGGGACACTGGCCTGCGGTTTTGCGCCGGGTTACACCACCATGTTTATCGCCCGACTGGTGATTGGCATGGGGATGGCGGGTGAATATGGCTCCAGTGCAACCTATGTAATTGAAAGCTGGCCAAAACATCTGCGTAATAAGGCCAGTGGTTTTCTGATCTCGGGCTTCTCTGTTGGCGCCGTGATTGCGGCTCAGGTCTACAGTCTGGTCGTGCCCGTCTGGGGATGGCGCGCGCTGTTCTTCATTGGCATCCTGCCGATTATTTTCGCGCTCTGGCTGCGGAAAAACATACCGGAAGCGGAGGACTGGAAAGAGAAGCATGCAGGTAAAGCGCCGGTACGCACGATGGTTGATATTCTCTATCGGGGTGAGCATCGCGTCGTCAATATGCTGATGACGATAGCGGCGGCGACGGCACTGTGGTTCTGCTTTGCCGGTGACCTGCAAAATGCGGCGATTGTCGCGGTACTGGGTGTGCTGTGTGCGGTGATCTTTATCAGCTTCATGGTGCAAAGCAGCGGCAAGCGCTGGCCGACGGGCGTTATGCTCATGGTCGTCGTCCTGTTTGCTTTCCTCTACTCGTGGCCGATTCAGGCGTTGTTGCCCACTTATCTGAAAACGGAGCTGGCTTACGATCCTTCCACCGTGGCCCGCGTGCTCTTCTTTAGCGGCTTTGGCGCCGCGGTCGGTTGCTGCGTAGGTGGTTTCCTCGGTGACTGGCTGGGGACCCGTAAAGCTTATGTGTGCAGTCTGCTGGCTTCACAGGTGCTGATCATTCCGGTGTTTGCGATAGGCGGTACTAACGTCTGGGTTCTCGGTTTTCTGCTGTTTTTCCAGCAGATGCTGGGACAAGGGATCTCCGGGATCTTGCCAAAATTGATTGGCGGTTATTTCGATACCGATCAGCGGGCGGCCGGTCTGGGCTTCACTTATAACGTCGGCGCACTCGGCGGGGCGTTGGCACCGATCCTGGGGGCGTTGATTGCTCAGCGTCTGGATCTGGGCACCGCACTGGGATCGCTCTCTTTCAGCCTGACCTTTGTGGTGATCCTGCTGATTGGTCTGGACATGCCGTCTCGCGTCCAGCGCTGGCTGCGACCCGAGGCGCTGCGTACCCATGATGCTATCGACGGTAAACCGTTTAGCGGTGCCATCCCGTTCGGTGGTGATAAAAGCCCCTTAATCAAAAGCAAAAGTTAATCCACTTGCCCGGTCTTGTGCCGGGCAGCATTCGTAAGGGAAGAAGTATGTCGTTACTTACACAACTGGATAAAAACATTGTCGCGCAGGGTGGTCTGATAGTCTCCTGCCAGCCGGTTCCTTGCAGCCCACTGGATAAGCCTGAGATTGTGGCGGCAATGGCGCTGGCAGCAGAGCAGGCGGGTGCCGTCGCGTTGCGTATTGAAGGCGTTGAGAATCTGAAGGCGACGCGAGCCGTAGTTTCCGTGCCGATAATTGGCATTCTCAAGCGCGACCTTGCTGATTCTCCTGTGCGCATCACCGCTTTTCTGGAGGATGTGGATGCGCTGGCCCAGGCCGGTGCGGATATTATTGCTATTGACGGGACTGACCGTGTGCGTCCGGTTCCGGTTGAGGCATTGCTGGCCCGTATTCATCATCACCAGTTGCTGGCAATGACCGATTGCTCCTCGCTGAAGGACGGTCTGGCCTGTCAGGCGCTTGGCGCTGAAATTATTGGCACCACGCTTTCTGGTTACACTACGGCAGAAACGCCTGAAGCACCCGATTTGGCGCTGGTGAAAGCGCTGAGCGAAGCGGGTTGTCGGGTGATTGCCGAAGGCCGCTACAACACCCCGGCACAGGCCGGTGAAGCGATGCGGCACGGTGCCTGGGCGGTAACGGTTGGATCTGCGATTACCCGGCTGGAACATATCTGCGAGTGGTATAACGCGGCGCTGAAAAAGGCGGTGCTATGACGACGCTGGCAATTGATATTGGCGGCACGAAACTCGCCGCCGCGCTGGTAGAGGATAATTTGCAGATTCGCGAACGTCGAGAACTGCCTACCCCCGCCAGTAAGACGTCTCAGGCACTGCGTGATGCGCTTAAAGCGCTGGTGCAACCGTTACAGTCACAAGCGCATCGGGTGGCAATTGCTTCGACGGGCATTATTCGTGAAGGTAACCTGCTGGCAATTAACCCGAGAAATCTGGGCGGGTTGCTTCACTTTCCGCTGGTGCAGACGTTAGAGGCCCTCACCCGTTTGCCGACGCTGGCGGTCAACGATGCACAGGCCGCCGCATGGGCGGAGTATTGCGCCATGGCTGATGATACGCGCGATATGGTGTTTGTCACCGTTTCAACCGGGGTCGGTGGCGGTGTGGTTAGCGGCGGTCAGTTAGTCACCGGCACTGGCGGTCTGGCCGGACATCTGGGACATACCCTCGCGGATCCCAATGGGCCGGTGTGCGGCTGTGGGCGGGTGGGGTGCGTCGAGGCTATCGCGTCGGGACGCGGGATCGCAGCAGCAGCGCAAGGGACGCTTGCCGGATGTGATGCGAAAGCTATTTTCTCCCGCGCGGCAGAAGGCGATGAACAAGCCAGCCGTCTGGTCGCATACTCAGCGCAGGTGCTGGCGCGACTGATTGCCGATACGAAAGCGGTTACCGATTGCCAACGGGTGGTTGTCGGTGGCAGCGTTGGACTGGCGCAAGGGTATCTGACGCAGGTCCGAGCCTGTCTCGAACAGATGCCCCCGGTTTATCACGTTGAATTAAGCGCGGCACATTACCGTCATGATGCGGGACTACTGGGCGCGGCGTTGTTAGCGCAAGGAGAGAAAGGATGATATTGGGTGACGTTCGTACATTATCTGCTGTCGGTCTGCATCCCGTGCTGGAAGAGGCGCTGACGCTGGCGTTGACCGCCAGACCGCAGGAGCAAGACACGGGGCGCGTTGAGCTACGCGGGGACGATATCTTTATGAATGTGATGCAGTTTGCCACGCAATCGCCCACAGCAAAAAAAGCAGAACTGCACGCGCAGTACATTGATATCCAGTTGTTGCTGACAGAGGAGGAGCGCATTCAGTTCGGCGTGGTGGATTCCGCGCGCCAGTGTGAAGAGGTGCATGTCGAGGAGGATTATCAGCTTTGCCGTGAGATTGCTGATTGCCAGACCATTACTCTGCAACCGGGTATGTTCGCGGTGTTTATGCCAGGAGAACCACACAAGCCGGGATGCAATGTGGGTGAGCCGAAAGAGATTAAGAAAGTCGTGGTCAAGGTTCGCGCCAGCCTGTTAGCGGCCTGATAAAGCCGGATGGTTTTCACCATCCGGTTTTACGTTTTTATATTCCGTCCGTTCATCATTCCATCAAAGACGTTTCTGAGGATTCAATTTTCTGCGCTGTCAGTGCTATTTGCGAACGGATGAGTTCATCTGCCAGTAATTTTTCGTCAGGTAATTGCACTTTGTACTCGCTTGCCATCACAGTATTCGGTAAACCGTTCAGCGCGTAGTGGGCTTCTCCAGCCCCTTTCCCCGCACACAGGATTAACCCGACTGGCGGATTTTCCCCAGGCATTGTCCAGTGCTCTTTGGCGTAGTTCAGGTACATGTTCATTTGTCCTGCGTCGGCATAGCTGAATTTGCCCACTTTCAGGTCAACAACTAACAGACAGCGCAGGCGGCGATGGAAGAAAAGCAGGTCGACGCGAAACCAGCTATCGTCAATGCGTAATCGGCGCTGACGGCTGACAAAAGCGAAATCGTCACCGAGCTCAAGCATAAACTCCATCAGATGATTTATCAGTGCTTCTTCCAGATCGGATTCCGAATACACATCCTTTAGATCGAGGAATTCGAGAATAAAGGGATCGCGTATTGCGTGTTCTGGTAAGACGTCGGGCGCGGTGGGTTCTGCCTGTTGCAGCAACGCGGGTTTGTCATGAGACAACAGTGCCCGTTCATAAAACTGAGAAGCGATTTGCCGATCGAGTTGTCGTACCGACCAACCGTTGCGTAATGTCTCTTTCTCGTAAAAGATGCGGGCATCGGCGTTTTTAACCGACAGGAGCCGGACATAAGCTGACCAGGGCAGCGGGAATATCCTGGCGAGTTGTATGAGATTTATAGATTCACCAGACACCGTCTGGTGAATTTCAATATGCTGAAAGTAAAGATAAAAAGCTCTAATTTGACGCAGGTTTCCGGTTGAGAAACCTCGTTTATAGTGCCGGGTTAAATCAACGGACAGTTGCTCAATCAGTTGAGTACCATAAGCTGCCCGCGCTTCACCGCCCTGCTCAAACTCGACAATGCGCCGGCCTATTTCCCAGTATGTCGCCGTCATGATCGCATTGATGTTGCGGACGGTCTCCGTCCTGGCGGTATCCAACAGATGGATAATGCCGTCGTGGATTTGCTGATACTCGCCTGCGTGTTGTGCTGATGTTGTTGCCATCATATTATCCCTGACGTGATAGTCACAGATTGAAAATATATCGCTATCAGTATACTTAAGGGGATATGCGGTCAATTCTTCTCTGCCCATTACATCCACTTACGGCGAAATTTGCGAGCCGCTTTCGAAGAATGGAGGGGGATATTGTGAAGAACAAGGGTGACTCCCCATCCCTGAGCGATTTCTCGGGGCAGGGGAGTCAGAAAGGTTTACTACACTTCCAGCCAGTTCATGATGCCATCAGCGGCTTTGCGACCTTCGGCAATGGCGGTCACCACCAGATCTGAACCGCGCACAATGTCACCACCGGCGAAGATTTTCGGGTTACTGGTCTGGAAGGCGTTGTCACTACCTTCCGGGGCGATGATACGTCCCTGAGAATCCAGTTCGACGCTGTGTTTTGCCAGCCATTCCATACTGTGGGGACGGAAACCGAACGCCATGACCACGGCATCTGCCGGTACGATGTGCTCGGAACCCGGTACGATCTCCGCACGGCGACGGCCTTTCGCATCTGGCGCACCCATTTCGGTACGTGCCATTTTCACGCCACAGACCTTGCCATTGGCATTAACTTCCACACCCAACGGCTGCACGTTGAACTGGAACTCCACGCCTTCCTCGCGCGCGTTTTTCACTTCGCGGCGGGAGCCCGGCATGTTCTCTTCGTCGCGACGATAGGCACAGGTGACGTGCGTTGCGCCCTGACGAACGGAGGTTCGTACGCAGTCCATGGCGGTATCGCCACCGCCCAGCACCACCACGCGTTTACCTTCCATATTGACGTACGGCTCGTCGGTGGTTTCACCAAAGCCCATGATCTGCTTCGTATTGGCGATCAGGAACGGCAGGGCATCGAATACGCCATCGGCATCTTCGTTTTCCAGCCCGCCGCGCATGGACTGATAGGTGCCGACGCCGAGGAATACCGCATCGTACTCTTGCAGCAGGTCGTCGAGCTGTACGTCACGGCCCACTTCCACGTTCAGTTTGAACTCGATTCCCATACCGGTGAAAATTTCACGGCGGCGGGTCATCACCTCTTTTTCCAGCTTAAAGGCCGGAATGCCAAAGGTCAGCAGGCCGCCGATCTCCGGATGCCTGTCAAACACCACGGCCTTTACACCGTTGCGGGTCAACACGTCGGCACAGGCCAGTCCGGCCGGGCCGGCACCGATGATCGCCACCCGCTTGTCGGTCTGGCGAACGCCGGTCATATCCGGACGCCAGCCCATTTCAAACGCTTTATCATTGATATAACGTTCGATGTTGCCGATGGTGACGGCACCAAACTCATCATTCAGCGTACAGGAACCTTCACAAAGTCTGTCCTGTGGACACACGCGTCCGCACACTTCGGGCAGCGTATTGGTCTGGTGAGACAGTTCCGCCGCTTCAAAGATTCGTCCTTCATTGGCAAGCTTCAGCCAGTTTGGAATGTAATTATGAACCGGGCATTTCCACTCACAGTACGGGTTGCCGCAGGAGAGACAGCGGTCCGCCTGCGCTTTTGCCTGACCTTCTGAAAACGGCTCGTAGATTTCAATAAACTCGATTTTGCGGATCTTCAGCGGCTTTTTCGGCGGATCAACGCGCTGCAGGTCGATAAATTGGTATACGTTCTGACTCATTGCTGCTACCCCTTACTGCGCCTGCACACGCAGCTCTGCTGCGCTACGACTACGGTGACCCAACAGTGCTTTCACATCACTGGACTTCGGTTTAACCAGCGCGAATTTGTTGGCGAAGGCTGACCAGTTGGCCAGAATCTCTTCTCCGCGCTGTGAACCGGTATGCTGCACGTGTTCGGTGATCAGGCCACGCAGATGTTCTTCGTGGATAGCCAGTTCATCAACGCCCAGCACTTCGACCAGTTCCGGGTTCACACGTTTACGGAACTCGCCGTCTTCGTCCAGCACGTAGGCGAACCCGCCCGTCATGCCTGCGCCGAAGTTCACCCCCGTTTTGCCGAGGATACAGACGATCCCGCCGGTCATGTATTCACACCCGTTGTCGCCAATTCCTTCCACCACGGTGATTGCGCCGGAGTTACGCACCCCGAAACGTTCACCCGCACGTCCTGCGGCATACAGACGACCACCGGTTGCACCGTACAGGCAGGTGTTACCGATGATGCTCGCCTCATGACTGCGGAAAGCGGAACCAACCGGAGGACGTACTGCCAGCAAGCCGCCTGCCATGCCTTTGCCGACATAGTCGTTGGCATCGCCGGTCAGATACAGTTCCACGCCGCCCGCGTTCCAGACGCCGAAGCTCTGACCTGCCGTGCCGCTGAAGTACGCTTTAATCGGGTCAGAGGCCAGCCCCTGATCGCCGTGGGTCTGAGCGATATACCCCGAGAGCGACGCGCCAACGGACCGATCGGTATTGCGAATATCGAACCAGAAGGTTTTGCTCTGGCGATCGTCGACATACGGCTTCGCCTGTTGCAGCAACTGCGCGTTCAGCACGCCATTATCAAACGGCGGGTTGTTTTCGGTGCAGTACAGCGCTTTGCCAGCCTTAGGCTCCGCGGTTTCCAGCAGCCGGGACAGCGCCAGCTTCTGCTGTTTGGCAGTAAAACCATCCAGTTCTTTCAGCAGGTCGGTACGGCCAATCAGATCCACCAGACGCGTCACGCCAAGCTGCGCCATCAGTTCGCGCGTTTCGCGAGCGATGAACTCAAAGTAGTTGGTTACTTTGAACGGCAGACCGTGATAGTGGTTCTTACGCAGTTTGTCATCCTGGGTTGCCACGCCGGTTGCGCAGTTGTTCAGATGACAAATACGCAGGTATTTACAGCCCAGCGCGACCATCGGACCGGTTCCGAAGCCGAAGCTTTCTGCACCGAGGATCGCCGCCTTGATGATATCCACGCCGGTTTTCAGACCGCCATCGACCTGCAAACGGATCTTGTGACGCAAGCCGTTGGCGACCAGCGCCTGCTGGGTTTCCACCAGGCCCAGTTCCCACGGACAGCCCGCGTATTTTACCGAGGAGAGCGGACTCGCACCGGTGCCGCCGTCATAACCGGCGATGGTGATGAGATCCGCATAAGCTTTTGCTACGCCGGTGGCGATGGTGCCGACACCGGGTTCAGACACCAGCTTCACGGAGATCATCGCTTTCGGGTTAACCTGCTTCAGGTCGAAAATCAGCTGTGCTAAATCCTCGATAGAGTAGATATCGTGGTGCGGTGGCGGGGAGATCAGCGTCACGCCCGGTACCGAGTAGCGCAGTTTGGCGATGTACGGAGTCACTTTA
Source organism: Citrobacter farmeri (assembly GCF_019048065.1). Classification (NCBI taxonomy): domain Bacteria; kingdom Pseudomonadati; phylum Pseudomonadota; class Gammaproteobacteria; order Enterobacterales; family Enterobacteriaceae; genus Citrobacter; species Citrobacter farmeri. Next base: position 4,284,692 of record NZ_CP077291.1, on the reverse strand, counting down.
TCACCCGGTAGCTGACCGCCTTCGCCCGGTTTCGCGCCCTGAGCGACTTTAATCTGAATGACGTCGGCGTTAACCAGGTACGCCGGCGTAACGCCGAAACGACCGGATGCCACCTGTTTGATGCGTGACACTTTATTGGTGCCGTAGCGCGCCGGGTCTTCGCCGCCTTCGCCGGAGTTAGAATTACCGCCGATGCTGTTCATCGCTTCGGCCAGCGCTTCATGCGCTTCCGGGCTCAGTGCGCCGATCGACATTGCCGCGGTATCAAAACGTTTGAACAGTTCGCTCGCCGGTTCGACTTCCTCGATGCTGACCGCGTTGTCGCCGGGATTAATTGCCAGCAGATCGCGCAGCGTCGTCGCGGGACGTTCGTTAACCAGTTTTGCGTATTCCTGATAGTCGCTGTATTCACCACTCTGAACTGCCTGTTGCAGAGTACGTACTACATCAGGGTTGTAGGCATGGTATTCGCCGCCGTGGACATACTTCAGCAGGCCACCTTGCGTAATCGGTTTACGCGCCAGCCAGGCACGTTTGGACAGGTTCAGCAGATCCTGCTGGAAGTCGGCAAAGCCCGCGCCACCGATACGACTGACCACGCCCTGGAAGCACAGCGCAACGACATCATCGTGCAGACCCACCGCTTCAAACAGTTTGGAGCAGCGGTAGGAGGCAATGGTCGAGATGCCCATTTTGGACATGATTTTGTACAGCCCTTTATTGATGCCGTTACGGTAGTTCAGCATCACGGTACGGTAGTTTTTAGCAATCGCCTGGGTATCGATCAGACGGCCCAGCGTCTCGTACGCGAGGTACGGATAGATGGCCGTCGCGCCAAAGCCCAGCAGCACGGCGAAATGATGCGGGTCACGGGCACTTGCGGTTTCGACAATGATGTTGGCGTCGCAGCGCAGGTTCTGTTCTACCAGTCTTGTCTGTACTGCGCCGACCGCCATCGGGGCCGGTACCGGCAGACGATTCTTGCCGATATTACGGTCCGTTAGCACCAGCAGAACGGTGCCGCTGCGTACCATCTGCTCGGCGGTATCGCACAGCGCTTTAACCGTTTCTTCCAGCGTGGTTTGCGTCGCATCGAAGGTGATATCGAGCCGGTCGGCGCGATAGTGCTCTTCTTTCATTGTGGTGAGCTGTTGGAAATCGGAGTACAGCAGAATCGGCGATTTAAAACTCAGACGGTGCGCCTGGCCTTCCGCTTCGCAGAAGACGTTCATTTCGCGACCGATGCTGGTCGCCAGCGACATGACGTGCGCTTCACGCAGCGGATCGATAGGTGGGTTAGTCACCTGGGCAAACTGCTGGCGGAAGTAGTCGTAAATAATGCGCGGTTGGCTGGAAAGTACGGCAAACGGGGTATCATCACCCATTGAACCGACCGCTTCCTGACCGTTTTCACCGAGTACGCGGAGAACGGAGTCCAGCTCTTCTGCGCTGTAGTTAAACTGTTTCTGGTAGCTGGCGAGCGTATCATCGTCCAGTTCTCGCTGGCCAACCTGATCGTCAGCCAGATCTTCAAACGGCACCAGACGGCGGACGTTTTTTTCCATCCATTCTTTATACGGATGGCGGCTTTTCAGGTCGTCGTCCGTTTCGGCAGAATGCAGAATGCAGCCGCCGCGGGTGTCGATAACCATCAGTTCGCCGGGGCCGACACGGCCCTTTTCGACGACTTCGTCAGGTTGGTAATCCCAGATCCCCACTTCAGACGCGCAGGTGATCAGCTTGTCTTTAGTGATGACATAACGCGCCGGACGCAGACCGTTACGGTCGAGGTTACAGGCGGCAAAACGCCCGTCGGACATCACGATACCCGCCGGGCCGTCCCACGGCTCCATGTGCATGGAGTTAAAGTCAAAGAAGGCGCGCAGATCCGGATCCATGTCCGGGTTGTTCTGCCAGGCTGGCGGCACCAGCAGGCGCATGGCGCGGATGATGTCCATCCCGCCCGCCAACAGCAGTTCCAGCATGTTATCCATAGAACTGGAATCGGAGCCGGTTTCGTTGACAAACGGCGCGGCGTCGTGCAGATCCGGGATCAGTGGGGTTTGAAATTTATAGGTACGGGCGCGAGCCCACTGGCGGTTACCAGTAATGGTGTTGATCTCACCGTTGTGCGCCAGGTAGCGGAACGGCTGAGCCAGCGGCCAGCGCGGCACGGTGTTGGTAGAGAAGCGCTGGTGGAACAGACAGATGGCTGATTCCAGGCGCAGGTCCGCGAGGTCCAGGTAGAAGCGCGGCAGATCCGCCGGCATACACAGACCTTTATAGATGTTGACCAGGTTTGACAGGCTACAGACGTAGAAGTCTTTGTCTTCCTGCAGTCGTTTTTCAATACGGCGACGGGCGATGAACAGACGACGTTCCATATCGCGCGGACGCCAGCCCGCAGGGGCATTCACGAAAATTTGTTCAATACGTGGCAGGGAGGAGAGGGCGATTTCACCCAGTACACCTTCGTTGGTTGGTACATCGCGCCAGCCAACAATTGACAGGGTTTCCTGCTGAAGCTCTTCTTCGACAATACGGCGAGACGCCGCGGCCAGTTCAGGATCTTTGTTCAGGAAGATCATACCGACCGCGTAGTTTTTGGCTAAACGCCAGCCGCGCTCTTCGGCAACGATGCGGAAAAAGCGGTCAGGTTTTTGCAACAGCAGACCACAACCATCGCCCGTTTTACCATCTGCGAGGATTGCGCCACGGTGCTGCATTCGGGCCAGTGCGTGTATGGCGGTACGCACTACCTTGTGGCTAGGTTCGCCTTCTATGTGGGCGATCAGGCCGAAACCACAGTTATCCTTCTCAAGGGATTTATCGTACAACATATCAGTGAACCTCCCCAGGCTCTGCGAGACACCCTTCCGATACCGTTTGCGCACGGGCACACCAAGAGCATGGCGACGGGGTTTGCGTGTTATACGCTTACCTCGCATTCGCCCTCTTTATCCATTTCGCTTAGGTCAAACAAGTTTGAGGACTTGCTGTCAGAGGGAATCTCAATTACTGCATAAATATGATGAGCACACCGCTCATCCAGAAAGCTTCCAGCGGATTTCCACGTTATCGGGAATCCACACACAGGTCAAATGGCAATCTTATTTCTCTGATAATGTGCTACAGAGCATATATCTTGATGAAAATATTAAAAATAATATCATTTTGACATTGAATTAACGTACTGGAAACGAAGCGGGGAGTGTGATCTGTCTCACTGTCATAACCGCCAGTTAGCGCATGTCTCCACTTTATTCATTGTTATATGCAGTGTTTCATGCTGGTTTGTTGCGGTATGACGTTTCATGATACTGTTTTTGTGCAATCGACGTCAGAAGATAAAAAAAATGACCGGAGATAAGGAAAAGTAATTGGCTGAGTTGTGAATGAAATATCGTTTATTTTGACTGGGTATGCAATTGATAAAAGCCTGCCGGGGCGATTGATCCAGGTCATCGCCGACAAGGGCTAAAAATGGCAGGCTTTGGCCTCTTTTCAAGGCGCGGTCTATCAGATTATGCAGTTACAGAAATTAGTCAATATGTTTGGTGGGGATCTTTCTCGTCGTTATGGGCAAAAAGTTCATAAACTGACGCTCCACGGCGGATTTAGCTGCCCAAATCGCGATGGCACCATCGGGCGCGGCGGCTGCACCTTCTGTAATGTTGCCTCTTTTGCGGATGAAGCGCAGCAGCATCATTCGATCGCCGAACAGCTCGCGCATCAGGCCCATCTGGTTAATCGGGCGAAACGTTATCTGGCCTACTTCCAGGCTTATACCAGTACCTTTGCTGAAGTGCAGGTGCTGCGCTCGATGTATCAGCAGGCCGTCAGTCAGGCCAGCATCGTAGGTTTGTGTGTCGGAACGCGCCCCGACTGTGTACCGGATGCGGTTCTCGACCTGCTCTGTGAGTATAAAGATCAGGGCTATGAAGTGTGGCTGGAGCTGGGATTGCAAACCGCACATGATAAAACCCTGCATCGTATCAATCGTGGACACGATTTTGCCTGCTATCAGCGCACAACTCGCCTTGCACGTGAGCGCGGCCTGAAAGTCTGCTCGCACCTTATTGTCGGTCTGCCAGGAGAAGGGCAGACGGAATGCCTGCAAACGCTTGAACGGGTGGTCGCAACGGGAGTGGATGGCATCAAACTGCACCCGTTGCACATCGTGAAGGGCAGCATTATGGCAAGGGCCTGGGAAGCAGGGCGTCTGAACGGGATTGAACTGGAGGACTACACGCAAACTGCAGGCGAGATGATCCGCCATACCCCGCCGGAGGTGATTTATCATCGTATTTCCGCCAGCGCACGCCGCCCTACGCTACTGGCCCCGCTGTGGTGTGAAAACCGCTGGACCGGGATGGTCGAACTGGATCGTTATCTGAATGCACATGGCGTACAGGGCTCTGCGCTCGGACGGCCATGGGTTCCGCCTGACGCCTGAACTATGACGGGCCTATGGATTTCTTGCACATTCTCAAACGTCTTGCGCAGAATTGAGTATTATTGTGCCAGGTTGTCGTAAAGGAAATCCCTGATGAAGCAAATTCGTATGCTGGCGCAGTACTATGTGGACCTGATGATGAAGTTGGGTCTGGTGCGCTTTTCGCTGTTGCTGGCGTTAGCGCTCGTTGTGCTGGCAATAGTGGTGCAAATGGCGGTCACCATGGTGCTGCATGGTCGGGTCGAACAGATCGATGTCATTCGCTCCATTTTCTTTGGTTTGTTAATCACTCCCTGGGCGGTCTATTTTTTGTCGGTGGTGGTGGAGCAACTGGAAGAGTCCCGTCAGCGGTTATCCCGACTGGTGCAAAAGCTGGAGGAGATGCGCGAGCGCGACCTCAAGCTTAATGTCCAACTGAAAGATAATATTTCGCAGCTGAATCAGGAGATTGCCGACCGCGAAAAGGCGGAGGCGGAACGCCAGTCAACGTTTGAGCAGCTTAAAGTTGAGATCAAAGAGCGCGAAGAGGCGCAGATTCAGCTTGAACAGCAATCCTCCTTCTTACGTTCCTTTCTGGATGCCTCACCGGATCTGGTTTTTTATCGCAATGAAGATAAAGAGTTTTCCGGCTGCAACCGGGCAATGGAATTGCTCACCGGCAAAAGCGAAAAACAACTGGTGCATTTAAAGCCTGCCGATGTGTACTCGCCGGAAGCGGCCGAAAAGGTCATTGAGACTGACGAAAAAGTTTTCCGCCATAACGTGTCGCTGACCTATGAGCAATGGCTCGATTATCCGGACGGACGCAAAGCCTGTTTTGAAATCCGCAAAGTGCCTTATTACGATCGCGTGGGGAAACGTCATGGCCTGATGGGGTTTGGTCGTGATATTACCGAGCGCAAGCGCTATCAGGATGCGCTTGAACGCGCCAGTCGCGATAAAACCACCTTTATTTCCACCATCAGCCACGAACTGCGTACGCCACTGAACGGAATCGTCGGCCTGAGCCGCATTCTGCTGGACACTGACCTGACGACCGAGCAGGAAAAATACCTGAAAACTATTCATGTTTCCGCGGTGACGCTGGGGAATATCTTTAACGATATCATTGACATGGATAAGATGGAACGGCGTAAGGTTCAACTGGATAATCAGCCGGTGGATTTCACCAGCTTTATGGCCGATCTGGAGAACCTCTCCGGCCTGCAGGCGCAGCAGAAAGGGTTGCGTTTTGTACTCGACCCGACCTTGCCGCTACCGCATAAAGTCGTGACTGACGGAACGCGCCTGCGGCAGATCCTGTGGAACCTGATTAGCAACGCGGTGAAATTTACCCAGCAGGGTCAGGTAACCGTGCGCGTACGTTATGACGCAGGCAGCATTCTGCACTTTGAAGTGGAAGACTCCGGCATCGGCATTCCGCAGGACGAGCAGGACAAAATCTTCGCTATGTATTATCAGGTGAAAGACAGCCACGGCGGAAAACCGGCGACCGGTACGGGGATCGGTCTGGCGGTCTCGCGTCGTCTGGCGAAAAATATGGGCGGGGATATCACCGTGGCAAGTCAGCCCGGCAAAGGCTCGATCTTTACCCTGACCGTCAATGCACCCGCGGTGGCGGAAGAAGTTGAAGATGCATTTGAAGATGATGATTTGCCACTACCGGCGTTGAACGTCCTGTTGGTGGAAGATATCGAACTGAACGTCATTGTGGCACGCTCGGTGCTGGAAAAACTCGGCAATAGCGTGGATGTTGCCATGACCGGGAAAGCGGCGCTCGAGATGTTCACTCCGGGTGAATATGATCTGGTGTTATTGGATATTCAGTTGCCGGATATGACCGGCCTCGATATTTCGCGCGAACTCACCCAGCGCTATGCGCGTGAAGATCTGCCGCCGCTGGTGGCGCTCACGGCGAACGTTCTGAAAGATAAAAAAGAGTATCTGGATGCGGGTATGGATGACGTGCTGAGCAAGCCGCTGTCGGTACCGGCGTTAACCGCCATGATTAAGAAGTACTGGGATACCCAAGACGAAGAGGAGTGCACGGTGAAATCTGAAGAGAGCAGTAAATCGCAAGCGCTATTAGATATTCCGATGCTGGAACAGTACATAGAGCTGGTGGGGCCGAAACTGATTACCGATGGGCTGGCAGTGTTCGAGAAGATGATGCCTGGCTATTTAAGCGTTCTGGAATCCAATCTGACCGCGCGTGATAAGAAAGGTGTGGTTGAAGAAGGGCACAAAATTAAAGGGGCTGCCGGCTCTGTTGGCCTTCGTCATCTGCAACAACTGGGGCAGCAGATCCAGTCACCCGATCTTCCTGCATGGGAAGATAACGTTGGCGAATGGATTGAAGAGATGAAGCAGGAGTGGCAACACGACGTTGCGGTGTTGAAAGCCTGGGTGGCAAACGCTGGAAAAAAATGACCCCGGTTTGACCGGGGTGCGCGAATACTGCGCCAACACCAGGGAAATCGTGGCTGCGCCGTAAGTTATAATTGTCATTGAAAAGGCGCAGCGCTCAAATTCGGGCCGCACGCAGTTAAGATAGCAAATCTTAAATGCTTTGTTACATGAATCAGTTAAATGTGTGAAGCGTAGCATTTTAATCACAATTATTAATGTGCTGCATACAGTGGTGAAAAGGACATTTGAATGAAAAAAATTGGCGTTGTTCTTAGTGGATGCGGTGTGTATGACGGTGCTGAAATTCATGAAGCCGTACTGACACTGCTGGCCATTGCGCGTAGCGGCGCGCAGGCCGTCTGCTTCGCGCCCGACAAAGCGCAGGCCGATGTGATTAATCATCTGACAGGCGAGCCGATGGCGGAATCCCGCAATGTACTGATTGAAGCGGCTCGCATTACGCGCGGCAATATTCGTCCGCTTTCTCAGGCTGTCTCAGCAGATCTGGATGCGCTGATTGTTCCCGGGGGTTTTGGTGCGGCTAAAAATTTAAGCAACTTTGCCAGTCAGGGCAGTGAATGCCGGGTTGATCCTGATTTAGCGGGTCTCGCGTTAGCGATGCACCAGTCTGGCAAGCCGCTGGGTTTTATGTGTATCGCCCCGGCCATGTTACCGAAAATCTTCGACTTCCCGCTGCGTTTGACGATCGGGACCGATATTGATACGGCAGAAGTGCTGGAAGAGATGGGGGCGGAGCATGTGCCGTGCCCGGTCGACGATATCGTCGTTGATGAAGACAATAAAATCGTCACGACGCCTGCCTATATGCTGGCGCAGGATATCGCTCAGGCTGCAATGGGTATCGAAAAACTGGTATCACGAGTGCTGGTTCTGGCGGAATGAAAAAAGGGGTTTTCGCCTTTCTGCGGCGGGTGATGTTGCGTGTTGTCATCATCCTCGCCGTGTTCTGGGGAGGCGGCATTGCGCTGTTCAGCGTGGTGCCCGTTCCCTTTTCGGCGGTGATGGTGGAGCGGCAGATCGGTGCCTGGCTACAGGGCGATTTTGGCTATGTTGCGCATTCCGACTGGGTGAGTATGGATGAGATCTCACCGTGGATGGGGCTCGCGGTGATTGCCGCTGAAGACCAGACCTTCCCGGATCACTGGGGTTTTGACGTCGCCGCTATTGAGAAGGCGCTGTCACATAACGAACGTAATGAAAACCGCATTCGCGGCGCGTCGACATTGTCACAGCAAACCGTTAAGAACCTCTTTCTCTGGGAGGGGCGTAGCTGGCTGCGAAAAGGGCTGGAAGCCGGACTTACCGTTGGTGTCGAGACTGTCTGGAGCAAGAAGCGGATCCTGACGGTTTACCTGAACATCGCGGAATTTGGTGAGGGTGTATTTGGCGTCGAAGCCGCCGCACAGCGCTATTTTGGCAAACCGGCCAGCCGATTAACCCAGTCAGAAGCGGCCCTGCTTGCTGCCGTGTTGCCTAATCCTCTGCGTTTTAAGGCCGCTGCACCCTCGGGCTATGTGCGTAGCCGTCAGGCGTGGATACTGCGTCAAATGCGGCAGTTGGGTGGGGAGTCGTTTATGACTCGCCACCACCTGCATTAAGTCGGCATTACGCCTCGCGTGAAGAGAGCGACAACCCGCCGTGTTCTTTCGGTTGGGCATCTTTTTCCAGCGCGACGGCGAGTACCGGTTGGGCGATAAAACGCTGCCACAATCTTTCCTGCTTACGACGGCAGAACCATTTTGACCAGGTCGCCAGCGGGATTAACGTCCCTTCGCCAATGTTATCGCAAACCACCGGCACCACTTCCGATTCGCTGATACGGTGACAGAGTACGTTCTGCGGTTTCAGCGTCATGGTGACGATATGGTTGTCACGCAGGTAGCGTTTTAGCGTCTTCAGCAGCTGACGTAGCACGGTAAAGTCATCTTCATAGCGACATTGTTTGGCAAATTCGGTGAGAGTGATGGACGGCTTGCCATCGTAATCGGCAATCACATCGTAAACGTAACCCGTTCCGCAGTCGGTCTCTACCGTGCCGTAATAGCGCGGAATACCACTCCAGTCTTTCAGGTAGCGAGAGAGGTGCGCATAGTACTTCAGTTCGCGCTGTGTCTCTTTATCGCCACCCTGGCCACTGTTGTAAACAATCTTAATACAACGCTGAGCATCATCCGGATGCGCATAACACTTACGATGTCGTCCGGTGCCCAGGGGAGTCTCTGCTGATAAACGAATCATGAGTGATATCCTGGAAATATTTACTGACAATAATCCAGTATGAACACGCAAGTTAAATGAAACCTAAACGACTTGTCTTAAGGTTTTCTTAAGGTAACACTTAAGTGAAAAAGCGCACGAATTGTACAGTTAAGGGGGCAAAAATAAAAAAAACGCCGGATGGCGTTTTCTGTGAAGATACTCGTCAGACGTGAACGCTTAGTCTTCGTCGAATCCTGAATTGAAAAGGGCGATGACGGCGGCCAGCGCTTCAACCTCTTGTGGACCCGAGGCTTCGATCTCAATTTGTCGGCCTTTGGCGGAGTCGAGCATCAGCAATGCGATGACGCTGTTGGCTTCCGCTTCGGTGCCTTCATCATTTCGTAGCAGGACTTCCGCATCAAATCCCTGCATTAATTCAAAGAGCTTCATTGCTGGCCGGGCATGCATGCCCAGCTTGTTCGTGATTTCAACAGTTTGCTTCACGGTCATGTTTTGCGTTTTTCCAGCGTACGATGGCGTGACTGTACGTTTTTACCGCGCGAGCGGAAGTAGTCTGCCAGCTGTTCTGCAATATACACCGAACGGTGTTTCCCGCCGGTACAACCGATAGCAACGGTCAGATAGCTACGGTTGTTGGTTTCCAGCATGGGTAACCATAGCTCAAGATAGCTGCGAGTCTGGTAGATAAAATTGTGTACTTCTGTGTGTCTGTCGAGAAAGGCGGCAACGGGTTTATCGAGACCCGTCATCGGGCGTAATTTCGGGTCCCAGTGCGGGTTCGGCAGGAATCGTACGTCGAAGACGTAATCGGCATCGATAGGGATCCCGTGCTTAAAGCCGAAGGATTCAAACACCATGGTCAGTTCACGCTCGCGTTTACCCAACAGGCGAGTTCGCAGCATTTCTGCCAGTTCATGCACCGACATTTCAGAGGTGTCGACAATCAGGTCGGCGCGAGAACGCAACGGTTCCAGCAGGTCGCTCTCCTGATCGATAGCGCTTTCCAGCGACAGGTTCTTGCTGGAAAGAGGGTGCAAACGACGCGTATCGCTATAGCGACGAATCAACGTGTTGCGATCGGCATCAAGAAACAGCAGTTGCGGCGAGAACGCATCGGGCAGGTTGTTCATTGCCTGTTCAAAAATTTCTGGCGACTCTGGCATGTTGCGTACGTCAATGCTGACGGCTGCCGAAATCTGGCGCTCGGCAAGCGTGCGAGCCAGATCGGGTAACAGCACGACGGGGAGGTTATCCACGCAGTAAAAGCCCATATCTTCCAGCGCGCGCAGGGCGACAGATTTACCTGACCCTGAACGACCGCTGACGATCATCAGTACCATGTACTGTTTCTCCTCACCACGGCAAAAGGGGAGTTACGCTTCATCCTGACCGCCTTCAGTGTCAGTGATGATTTGATACAATTCTTCATCGCTCTGTGCGGCGCGTAGTCGACGGCAGATAGTTTTATCCGCCAGACGCTTAGCCACCAGCGATAACGTATGCAGATGCGTTTTGGTTTGATCCGCAGGCACCAGCAGGGCAAAAAGCAGATCAACGGGTTGATTATCAATCGCGTCGAAGGCGATTGGCGTTTCCAGTTGCACAAACACGCCGACGGCGCGCAAGGTATCTTCTTCCAGCTTACCGTGCGGAATAGCGATCCCATTGCCGATGCCGGTACTGCCCATTTTTTCGCGCGTCAGGATCGCTTCAAAAACAACCTGCGGCGGTAAACTGAGCTGTTTTGCCGCCAGTTCACTGATGATTTCCAGCGCGCGTTTTTTACTCTGGCAGTGAACGGCACTGCGCGTACATTCCTGGTTAAGTACACTGCTCAGTTGTAGAGTCGTATCGTTATTTATCATAATTTCACCTAAGAACCTGCCCCGCAGCGGCGGGACAAGTTCGGAGCGCTAACTGTACAAATGGCCTGTTGTTCTGCACAACAGGCCGTCCTGCACCCGCTAACTGCCCGGACAATTAGTGTTGTTTCAATTTATCTTTGTGCTTAGTGAGTTGTCTTGCCAGCTTATCAATCAGGCCATCAATGGCCGCGTACATATCCTGACCTTCCGCGCTGGCGTGAATTTCGCCACCGTTTACATGCAGTGTTGCATCCGAGATGTGGGTGACTTTCTCCACTTTTAACACAATATAGACCTGATTAATCCTGTCAAAATACTGTTCGAGTTTGGCGAACTTGGTATTCAAAAAGTCACGCAGGGCTTCTGTGATCTCGACGTTGTTTCCAGTGATGTTGAGCTGCATAGTGTCTTCCTTATCGGTTGGGTCACACCAGTTGTTTGCGCTGGTTTGACGGCGGAATGGATAAAGACTCTCGGTACTTCGCAACGGTGCGGCGTGCCACCATGATGCCTTGTTCCGACAGCATCGATGTTAGCTTGCTGTCGCTCAGGGGCTTCGCGGGGTTTTCCGCCGCAATCAACTTCTTCACCAGTGCGCGGATCGCCGTGGAGGAAGCTTCGCCACCCCCCTCGGTATTCACATGGCTGGAGAAAAAATACTTCAGTTCAAAAATGCCGCGCGGACTGTGCAGATACTTCTGCGTGGTCACACGAGAAATGGTCGACTCATGCATCTCGACGGCCTGGGCGATATCCGCCAGTACCATCGGTTTCATAAACTCTTCGCCTTGCTCAAAGAAGGCTTGTTGCTGCTCAACGATACAACGGCTGACGCGCAGCAGGGTATCGTTGCGGCTCTCCAGACTCTTAATCAGCCATTTCGCGTCCTGCAAATTACTGCGGATGTACTGGCTGTCGGCGTCATTGCGCCCACCGTTGCACATTGCGGCATAGTGTTGATTGATCTGCAGGCGTGGAACGCTGTCGCCGTTGAGCTCGACCGTCCAGTGCCCGTTATGCTTACGTACCAGCACATCCGGGATCACGTATTCTGGTTCACCGGTCTGGATCGACTGGCCGGGGCGAGGATCGAGCGACTGAATCAGATTGACCGCCTCTTTGAGCACCTCTTCTTTGAGGCGAGTGACGCGCATCAGGGTGCGGAAGTCGTGGTTCGCCAGCAGATCGAGATGATCGCTGATGATCTGCCGGGCTTCTTCAAGGAAAGGCGTCGCTTTGTCGAACTGCGAGAGCTGGATTAGCAGACAATCACGCAGATCTTTTGCCGCCACACCAACGGGATCAAACCGCTGAATACGTTTGAGAACGGCTTCGACCTCATCAAGCCCCACGTCTTCATTGCCCATGCTTTCGAGGATGTCATCCAGCGAAACGGTGAGATAGCCGGTATCATCAACGGCATCAACAATAGAGGTAGCGATCGCGCGGTCGGTATCAGAAAAAGGGGTGAGTTCCACCTGCCACATCAGGTAATCCTGTAGGGTCTGCGTGGTTTCACCCTGATAAACAGGCAGCTCATCGTCGATGTAATCACCGCTGGTGCCCGACGGCGTCCCGGCGGTGTAGATTTCATCCCAGCTGGCGTCGAGCGGTAACTCTTCCGGCATCTCTTTTTGTTCGAGGGCGTCGGCGGTATCCAGCGATTCACTGTCCTGCGTTTCGTGGGTATCAACTTCGTCGTGAAGATCGGTTTGCTCCAGCAGCGGATTACTTTCCAGCGCCTGCTGGAGTTCCTGCTGCAGTTCCAGCGTGGACAACTGCAACAGACGGATCGCCTGTTGTAGTTGCGGCGTCATCGCCAGTTGTTGGCTCAGCCTGAGTTGCAAACCTTGCTTCATGTTCAGAGTCGTTTTCTCCCGCTATGACGTCGCAAACTTCTACCCTATCAGAGTCTGAAGTCTTCCCCAAGGTATACGCGCTTAACGTGTTCGTCCTGCAGGATTTCTGTTGGCGTACCGTGCGCGATCAGGTGTCCCTGGCTCACGATGTAGGCCCGCTCACACACGGCCAGCGTTTCGCGGACGTTATGATCGGTAATCAACACGCCGAGACCGCTGTCACGCAGATGCTCAATAATGCGCTTGATATCGATAACGGAAATGGGGTCAACACCAGCAAACGGTTCATCCAGCAGGATAAACTTCGGATTGGCCGCCAGCGCGCGGGCGATTTCCACACGACGACGTTCCCCCCCGGAGAGCGACTGACCCATGTTGTCGCGCAGATGCTCGATGTGGAACTCTTCCATCAGCTCGTTTGCACGGTCTTCACGCTGTTCGCTAGAGAGATCGTCACGGATTTGCAGCACGGCCATCAGGTTATCGAATACGCTCAGACGGCGGAAAATCGACGCCTCCTGCGGCAGATAGCCAATCCCACGGCGCGCGCGGGCGTGCAGCGGTAACAGGCTAATGTCTTCATCATCAATGATGATGTTACCGGCATCACGCGGCACAATACCGACGACCATGTAGAAGGTGGTGGTTTTACCCGCACCGTTCGGCCCAAGCAGACCGACAATCTCGCCCGAGTTGACGGTCAGGCTGACATCTTCCACGACGCGGCGGCCTTTGTAGGCCTTCGCCAGATTCTTTGCAGTTAATGTTGCCATAGCGAATTAGTTACTCTTCTTCTGAGCCGGGGCCTGGTTTTTGTTTTTGTCCTGCAGTTGCGACGGGACCAGAACGGTCGTCACACGCTTGCCTTTCTCACTGAAGGCCTGCATTTTCTGCTCTTTCACCAGATAGGTAATTTTGTCCCCGGTGATGTTGCTGTCGAGCTGTTCCAGGTACGCATTACCGGTGAGCACGACAAAGTCTTTCGCCAGCTCATAATGCATTTTCGACGCGTGGCCTTTCACCGGCTTACCATTGTCCTGCATTTGATAGAAGGTGGCCGGGTTGCCGAAGCCGTCAATGACCTCTTTGCCCTCCTCACCGCCAGGACGGGTAACGACCACTTTATCGGCGTTAATTTTGATCGTGCCCTGGGTCACAATGACATTGCCGGTGAAGGTCACGACGTTCCCCTGCATATCCAGAGACTGCTGGTCCGATTCAATGTGGATCGGCTGTTCGGTATCACCGGTGACGGCGAATGCCGGAATACTGGCGGCCAGAAGTGAGCTGGCAAGCACAAGATTAAGGCTGAGTTTGTTTGTTTTGAATTTCATAGGAGGTTCTAACCTTTTCAATCAGCTCGGCGTTCTTGCTGCGTAAGTTGCCGCGCATTTTCAGTCCGCTGGAGTTAAATGTTGTTCCGTATAACGTGACGAGGTCTTCAGAGGTAACATCCTGCGTCACCAGATTGATCTGCGCGTTATCGGTGGTAATTCTGCGAAGTTGAGCGTCAGGCACCAGCGCGTTGACTTCAACGTGACCATAAAGATACAGCATCCGATCCTCAGTCAGCTTGGCTTTATCAGCTTTGATTGACCACGTCGGGATTTTGTCCTTATCAAACGTCGTTAACACGGGTTGCGTGAACCACGAAACGGCCTGATCGGAATAATATTCAACATGTTGAGCGATCAAGCGATAGCTCAGTGCGCCTTCCGGGCTATAGACAACGGTGTCCGTGTGCTCGCTTTTATAAGTCGGATCGCTCGTATTCACTACCACCTGAGCCGTGTCGTCTTTATCGGCCAGGTTAATACCAATCAGCACCAGCACGGCCAACGACAGTAGAATGATAACCCAACGTCTGGCTTTACTCATATCGATTGCCCTTTGGCCTCATCAAGCTTACCCTGCGCCAGTAATAATAAATCACAGACTTCTCGTACCGCACCGCGTCCGCCCGCGATTGTCGTGACGTAATCCGCGCGCGGCAGCAGTAACGGATGCGCATCCGCAACGGCAATGCTCAGGCCAATTTTTTCCATTACCGGCCAGTCAATCAGATCGTCACCGACGTAGGCCACGTTTTCTGGCGCAATCGCCAGTTTTGCCAGCAGATCGTGAAAGGCAACCAGCTTGTCCGACTGCCCCTGATACAGATGCGTGATCCCCAGCGTGGCACACCTATCTTCTACTAGTTTAGCCTTTCGTCCGGTAATGATGGCGACGTCGATGTCAGACGTTAGCGCACAACGAATCCCGTAACCGTCACGGACGTTGAAAGCCTTCAGTTCTTCACCGTTGTTGCCCATATAAATCAGGCCATCCGACAGTACGCCATCGACATCCAGAATCAGCAGACGGATATTCTCTGCTTTGGCGATGACGTCCGCGCTGACGGGTCCATAACAGGTCGCAAGCGACGCACCTGCTTTGCTCATTTCTCTTTATCCTTGAATTTCTACACAACGCCTGCACGCAGGAGATCATGCATATGTAACACACCGAGTAACTGGTCGCCATCGGCAACCATCACGGAGGTGATGTGGCGGGACTGCATTAAGTTCAGGGCATCAACCGCCAGAATTCCTGGACGCACACGAATTCCCCCAGGCGTCATCACGTCGGCAATGCCGAGTTGGCGTACGTCAACGCCCATATCAAAGACGCGACGTAAATCACCGTCGGTGAAGATACCGTCGATCTTCATCGCATCATCGCAAATCACGGTCATCCCGAGGTTCTTGCGGGTGATTTCCAGCAGCGCATCGCGCAGGCTGGCATCTTTGGTGACATGCGGGATTTCATCGCCCGTATGCATAATATCGTTAACGCGCAACAGCAGTTTACGTCCCAGCGCACCGCCCGGATGCGACAGGGCAAAATCCTCTGCGGTAAAGCCGCGTGCCTTTAATAACGCCACCGCCAGCGCATCGCCCATCACTAATGTGGCGGTGGTGCTGCTTGTCGGTGCCAGCCCAAGCGGACAGGCTTCTTGCGGTACTTTAACACACAGATGGACATCCGCAGCACGTGCCATGCTGCTTTCTGGTCGACCGGTGATGCAAATAAGCTGAACCTGCAGTCGCTTAAGGACCGGAATAAGAGCCGCGATCTCGCTGGATTCTCCGGAGTTGGAGATGGCTATCACCACATCCTGCGAAGTCACCATCCCCAGATCGCCGTGAGCGGCTTCGCCCGGATGAACGAAGAACGAAGAGGTACCGGTGCTGGCAAAGGTCGCGGCCATTTTTCGGCCAATATGCCCCGATTTCCCCATGCCCATCACCACCACTTTGCCGGTGCAGTTGAACATTTTTTCACAGGCGAGAGTGAAATCCTGGTTGATGTACTGATCGAGCTCCGCCAGGCCTTCACGTTCAATCGCCAGAACCTCTTTGCCGGCTTGCTGAAAGTCAAAACCCGGTTGTAACGCTAAGTGCGACATATGTCTGTTTCCAGTTATCCAACGAGAAGCGGCGATAGCCAATACAACATCGCCAGCCATACGATAAAACCGCCGGTCAACAGCATGCCCGCGCCGCGACCGGACTGGCGGGGACGCCGCCAGCAGAGTAATGCAAAGATGATGCTCACCAGCAGCATCACGCTATAGTCACGGCTGAACGCCAACGGGTTCACATCACCCGGCGTAATCAGGGCGGGGAGGCCGAGGACTATGGTGAGGTTAAAAATGTTCGCGCCGATGATGTTGCCCACCGCGATATCGTTCTCACCTTTACGCACGCCAGCGATAGCGGTTGCCAGTTCAGGCAGACTGGTGCCAATCGCGATCACCGTCAGGCCAATCGTCAGTTCGCTCATCGCGAAGTAATTGGCAATCACGGTGGCGTTATCCACCACCATTCGGGTGGCCATTGGCATGATAATCAGCGCAATGCCCAGCCATAAAAACGCCACCGGCAGTCCGCCTTCGCGCGGCAATTCAGCAACCTGTTCCCGGGTGAGGCTGTCATTGCCCTGGCGCTCGGCGAGACGAGCGATTTTAACAATGAAAAGCAGCCATAACACGGCTAACAGTAAAAGAAAGATACCATCGCTGCGGCTGAGTTGTCCGTCATACAGTACGGATCCGGCTACGACGCTAACCAGTAACATTAACGGTAATTCGCGACGCAGAATATCGGAATGCACGGTAAAAGGGTGGATCAGCGCGGCAAGTCCGAGGATCAACAGAATGTTGGTAATGTTGGAGCCGAGCGCGGTGCCGACGGCTAAATCTAACTGCCCGTGCAGGGAGGCAGCGACAGAAACAATAATTTCTGGCAGAGATGTGCCTATACTGACTACCGTCATACCAATAATCAGCGGCGGGATCCCGAAGGTTCGGCAGAGGATTGACGCGGCAAATACCAGGCGGTCGGCGCCGTAGACGACCAATAATAAACCAATAATTAACAGCGCCGTTGCTAAAAGCATCTAAAGTCCTTTCTTCAGGTATACTCGCCGGTCCACCGGGATGTCTGGAAACCGTAACGAAGTCTTAATTTTGACTTTATGCGGCTAAAAAGTAAAACAAATGCCAGCTTTCGCTAACCAGCGCGGGTAATATTCTGTAAATATGTTGGGTTCATGGCTAAATTCCACGCCATGCTGAGATCAACAAGCAACACGAAGGATGAATCAATGGGTCAGTCTGTGGCGAATTTAGTCGATATGCGCGATGTCAGCTTTACGCGCGGCGATCGCTGCATTTTCGATAACATCTCTCTGACCGTACCGCGTGGCAGGATCACCGCGATCATGGGACCATCGGGGATCGGTAAAACGACGCTGTTGCGCCTGATTGGCGGACAAATTCAACCAGACAAGGGAGAGATCCTGTTTGATGGTGAGAACATTCCTGACATGTCTCGTTCGCGCCTCTACACGGTACGTAAACGGATGAGTATGCTGTTTCAGTCAGGGGCGCTGTTCACTGACATGAACGTATTTGATAACGTGGCCTATCCGCTACGCGAACATACCACGCTGCCTCCGTCGTTATTGAAAAGTACGGTGATGATGAAACTGGAGGCCGTCGGTCTGCGCGGGGCAGCAAAACTCATGCCTTCAGAACTGTCCGGAGGGATGGCTCGCCGCGCGGCGTTAGCGCGCGCCATTGCGCTGGAACCGGATCTCATTATGTTTGATGAACCGTTTGTCGGTCAGGATCCGATCACCATGGGTGTGCTGGTCAAACTGATTTCAGAATTAAACAGCGCGCTGGGCGTGACCTGCGTCGTGGTCTCTCACGATGTGCCGGAGGTTCTGAGTATTGCCGATCACGCCTATATTATGGCGGACAAAAAGATTGTGGCCCACGGCAGCGCACAGGCGCTGCAAGAGAATGACGACCCGCGCGTACGTCAGTTCCTGGATGGCATTGCAGACGGGCCAGTCCCGTTCCGCTATCCTGCGGGCGATTATCACTCTGATTTACTCGGAACAGGGAGTTAAGCCACTCATGCTGTTAAATGCACTGGCGACGCTGGGACATAAGGGGATTAAAACCCTCAGAACGTTCGGGCGCGCTGGGTTAATGTTGTTCAATGCGCTGGTCGGCAAACCGGAATTTCGTAAACACGCGCCGCTGCTGGTGCGCCAGCTTTATAATGTGGGCGTCCTGTCGATGCTGATCATTATTGTTTCTGGCGTGTTTATCGGCATGGTGCTGGGGTTGCAG
The DNA here is from genome assembly GCF_019048065.1 of Citrobacter farmeri. NCBI lineage: Bacteria > Pseudomonadati > Pseudomonadota > Gammaproteobacteria > Enterobacterales > Enterobacteriaceae > Citrobacter > Citrobacter farmeri. The sequence continues at coordinate 4,266,176 of NZ_CP077291.1, read as the reverse complement.
GGTTATCTGGTACTCACCACCTATAGTGCGGAAACCAGTCTGGGGATGTTAGTGGCGTTGTCGCTGCTGCGTGAACTCGGTCCGGTCGTCGCCGCGTTGCTGTTTGCCGGACGTGCGGGCTCCGCACTAACCGCTGAAATTGGCCTGATGCGCGCGACGGAGCAGCTTTCCAGTATGGAAATGATGGCCGTCGACCCACTGCGTCGAGTGATCTCCCCGCGTTTCTGGGCTGGCGTGATTTCGCTGCCGCTGTTGACGATTTTGTTTGTAGCCGTTGGGATCTGGGGCGGTTCTCTGGTCGGCGTAAGCTGGAAGGGGATTGATGCTGGCTTCTTTTGGTCCGCGATGCAAAATGCCGTCGACTGGCGTCTGGATCTGGTCAACTGTTTGATTAAAAGCGTGGTGTTCGCCATTACGGTAACCTGGATTGCATTGTTCAATGGGTATGATGCGATTCCGACGTCGGCGGGAATTAGCCGGGCAACCACACGCACTGTTGTGCATTCGTCGCTGGCCGTTCTGGGTCTGGACTTTGTACTGACCGCATTGATGTTTGGGAATTGAGTTCATGCAAACGAAAAAAAATGAAATTTGGGTGGGGATCTTCTTGTTAGCTGCGTTGCTGGCCGCGCTGTTCGTCTGCCTGAAGGCGGCCAACGTAACCTCTATGCGCACGGAACCGACCTACACGATTTACGCGACTTTCGATAATATCGGCGGCCTGAAAGTGCGTTCGCCAGTGCGCATCGGTGGTGTCGTGGTGGGGCGCGTGGCGGATATCTCCCTGGATCCGAAGACCTATTTACCGCGCGTGACGCTGGACATCGAAGAGCGCTATAACCACATCCCGGATACCAGTTCGCTGAGCATCCGGACGTCTGGTCTGCTGGGGGAACAGTATCTGGCGCTGAACGTCGGTTTTGAAGATCCTGAGCTGGGAACGTCTATCCTCAAAGATGGCGGCACAATCCAGGACACCAAATCCGCGATGGTGCTGGAAGATATGATTGGTCAGTTCCTTTACAACAGCAACAGTAAAGGCGATGACAATAAGAATTCTGGCGATGCGTCGGCGCCGACCGAAGGCCATAATGAAGCGACTGGGCCTGCGGGCACAACGAATTAATCTCAGGAGAATCGAATTATGCTTAAGCGTTTAATGATGGTGGCTCTGCTGGTGATTGCACCGCTGAGCACCGCCATTGCAGCCGATCAAACCAACCCTTACAAGTTGATGGATGAAGCGGCGCAGAAAACCTTCGACCGCCTGAAAAACGAACAGCCAAAAATCCGTTCGAATCCGGACTATCTGCGTGATGTGGTTGACCAGGAGCTGCTGCCGTACGTCCAGGTGAAATACGCTGGCGCACTGGTATTGGGGCGTTACTACAAAGAGGCCACTCCGGCTCAGCGTGAAGCCTATTTCGCCGCGTTTCGTGAGTATCTGAAACAGGCCTACGGCCAGGCGCTGGCGATGTATCACGGTCAGACCTACCAGATTGCTCCGGAACAACCGTTGGGCGACGCGACCATCGTTCCGATCCGCGTGACGATTCTCGATCCAAACGGCCGTCCTCCGGTACGTCTGGACTTCCAGTGGCGTAAAAATACCCAGACGGGTCACTGGCAGGCCTATGACATGATCGCCGAAGGCGTCAGCATGATCACCACTAAACAGAACGAGTGGAGCGATCTGCTGCGTACTAAAGGGATCGATGGCCTGACGGCGCAACTGAAATCTATCGCACAGCAGAAAATCACGCTGGAAGAGAAGAAGTAATGACTCAGTCACTTAACTGGACTCGTGACGGTGACAGGCTGGCTCTCGTTGGCGAACTGGACCAGGACGTGCTGAATCCTTTATGGGATGCTCGCGTTGAAGCGATGACTGGCGTGACCTGTATCGATCTTAGTCAGGTTTCCCGAGTGGATACGGGGGGACTGGCGCTGCTGGTCCATCTCATTAGTCTGGCGAAAAAACAGGGCAACAACGTGTCTCTGAAGGGAGTGGATGACAAAGTCTTTACTCTGGCGGAACTCTATAACTTGCCTGCTGACGTGCTCCCGCGTCAGTAATATCAGTACGTTATTATCTACAGCCTCGCCGGATTTACCCGCGAGGCTTTTTGCTTATTTATGACAGCGCAACTTTGCTCTAAGATGTTGGGCTGTTTTCACAATCTGACGAATGAAGAGCCCATGGAAAATAATGAAATTCAGAGCGTGCTGATGAACGCACTCTCACTCCAGGAAGTCCACGTCTCTGGCGATGGCAGTCACTTTCAGGTTATTGCCGTGGGTGAGATGTTTGACGGCATGAGCCGGGTGAAGAAGCAGCAGTCGGTTTATGCGCCGCTGATGGAATACATTGCGGATAACCGCATTCATGCCCTGTCGATCAAAGCGTATACCCCCGCCGAGTGGGCGCGCGATCGTAAACTAAACGGTTTTTGAGTTACGGGTGACACACCGGTAACGACGATGAATTTTAACTGAGAACAACATCATGGATAAATTTCGTGTACAGGGGCCTACCCGGCTCCAGGGCGAAGTCACAATTTCTGGCGCGAAAAACGCCGCTCTGCCGATCCTTTTTGCGGCGTTGCTGGCGGAAGAGCCGGTAGAGATCCAGAACGTCCCGAAGCTGAAGGACGTTGATACCTCGATGAAGCTGCTGAGCCAGCTTGGTGCGAAAGTGGAACGCAATGGCTCCGTACACATTGACGCCCGTGAAGTTAATGTCTTCTGCGCACCGTATGACCTGGTGAAAACCATGCGTGCTTCGATTTGGGCGCTGGGGCCGTTGGTTGCCCGTTTTGGTCAGGGGCAGGTTTCTCTGCCTGGTGGTTGCACGATTGGCGCGCGTCCGGTTGACCTGCATATCACCGGCCTGGAGCAACTGGGTGCGACGATCACGCTGGAAGAAGGCTATGTGAAAGCTTCCGTTGATGGTCGTCTGAAGGGCGCGCATATCGTCATGGATAAAGTCAGCGTTGGCGCAACGGTGACAATCATGTGTGCCGCGACGCTGGCGGAAGGTACCACCATCATTGAAAACGCCGCACGTGAACCGGAAATTGTTGATACCGCCAACTTCCTGATTGCGCTGGGGGCGAAAATTACCGGTCAGGGTACCGATCGTATCACTATCGAAGGTGTAGAACGCCTGGGTGGCGGTGTCTATCGCGTGTTGCCTGACCGTATCGAAACCGGGACTTTCCTGGTGGCCGCGGCGATTTCTCGCGGCAAAATTATCTGCCGTAACGCGCAGCCGGATACACTGGACGCGGTACTGGCGAAACTGCGCGATGCCGGTGCAGATATTGAAGTGGGTGAAGACTGGATCAGCCTCGATATGCATGGCAAACGTCCGAAAGCGGTCAATGTGCGTACCGCCCCACATCCGGCATTCCCGACGGACATGCAGGCCCAGTTCACGCTGTTGAACCTGGTGGCGGAAGGGACTGGATTCATCACGGAAACCGTGTTTGAAAACCGTTTTATGCACGTGCCTGAACTGAGCCGTATGGGGGCTCATGCGGAAATCGAAAGCAATACCGTCATTTGTCACGGTGTCGATAAGCTCTCCGGCGCGCAGGTGATGGCGACGGATCTGCGTGCTTCTGCCAGCCTGGTACTGGCGGGATGTATTGCGGAAGGGACGACGGTCGTTGATCGTATATATCATATCGATCGCGGTTATGAACGCATCGAAGATAAATTGCGCGCGCTGGGCGCTAACATCGAGCGCGTGAAAGCCGAATAATTGTGCGCCATTGAGTAGCCCCGATGCGTTATGTCGGGGCCACTGCTTCGCGAGTTACTTTACATCCTGCTTTTCCCGCCGCGCCGCCCGCATCAGACGCGTCCTGTCGATAAATTCATGTGTTTTCGCATCATGGTAGCGTGACGGCCAGATCACCCAGGGGTCCGTTCCGAGCGCTTTCGCTATGATCAGCTCGCCTTTTGGCCATGGCCGGGTTAAGGCGTTTGCCAGTGTGGAGGAACTTAATCCATGTCTGCGCGATTCGGCAGCCATTGATGTTCCTTTTTTACGTAATCCAGCAATGATATCGGCTGGATGCCAGTCAATGAGTTTGCTCTCCATTTATCCCCTCGCTCATGGTCATTCATCGTTGATTTGCACAATCAACTTGCAGAAGACACTATACGCTCAGAGAATTAGTGTTCTAATATGTTCGTGTAAGTAGTTTAAATATTCGGAATTTATTAAGATTTATTGCATGAATTGCAATGAGATAGAGAGGTCGTGTGGGTTTTATTGGAATTTTTATGAATCATCCCGCGCGGTATGGCGGGATGATTGTGTCGTCATTAGCGGTCACGCTGTACGGCAATATGCGCCAGGCCTGTCAGCGCATCGCGCCATAGGGAATCAGGAAGTACCTGCAGTGCAGCGATGGCTTTGTCAGCCTCTTCTTCTGCGCGCTGGCGTGTCCATTCCAGTGAACCACAGGCGTTCATCGCTTCCAGTACTGGCTCCAGGAGGTGTCGACCGTTTCCTTGTTCAATGGCGTGACGAATCATTTTCGCCTGCTCAGGTGTGCCATTACGCATCGCATGCAGCAGCGGTAACGTAGGTTTACCTTCGTTCAGGTCATCACCGACATTTTTACCAAGCTGTTCGCCGTCGGCGTTGTAATCCAACAGATCGTCAATCAACTGGAAAGCCGTTCCCAGATAACGACCGTAGTCCTGCAACCCTTTTTCCTCGGCTTCACTACAACCTGCGAGAAGACCGGAACACTGCGCTGCCGCTTCAAACAGTCGTGCCGTCTTACTGTAGATTACGCGCATATAGCTTTCTTCCGTAATGTCCGGGTCGTTAACGTTCATTAACTGCAGGACTTCTCCTTCAGCAATAACGTTCACGGCTTCAGACATCACTTCCAGCACCTTCAGCGAACCGAGGCTGGTCATCATCTGGAAAGCTCGGGTATAGATAAAATCGCCAACCAGCACGCTGGCAGCATTGCCAAACGCGGCGTTCGCCGTGGCTTTGCCCCGACGCATATCAGATTCATCCACGACATCGTCATGAAGCAGAGTGGCGGTGTGGATAAATTCGATCAATGCCGCGATCGTGACATGGGCATTTCCCTGATAGCCAACGGCGCGCGCCGCGAGTACGGCAATCATCGGGCGAATGCGTTTACCGCCCCCACTCACTATGTAATAGCCTAACTGATTGATCAGTTGAACGTCGGAATTAAGCTGTTCAAGGATTGTCGCATTGACACCCGCCATATCTTGCGCGGTTAACTCATTGATTTTTTCTAAATTCATCGCAAAAGCCGGGCTTTTCGCCCCGTTTACCTCATCATGTGGCAAGGTAACTTAGGGTTTAGGGTTAGAAATATATGCTGATTGTACTGAAAAAACGCCACAGATAAACGTTACCATACACGTTGTGTTTTTTTTCTTCATGTATTGACTGTAGCACTTGTCAAAGGCTCACGTTTTGCGTAATATTCGCGCCCTATTGTGAATATTTATAGCGCACTCTGAATCATTGAAAAGGTGTGCGCGGAAGCGGAGTTTTTTATGTACGCGGTTTTCCAAAGTGGTGGTAAACAACACCGAGTAAGCGAAGGTCAGACCGTTCGCCTGGAAAAGCTGGACATCGCAACTGGCGAATCTATCGAATTCGCTGAAGTTCTGATGATCGCAAACGGTGAAGAAGTCAAAATCGGCGTTCCTTTCGTTGATGGCGGCGTTATCAAAGCTGAAGTTGTTGCTCACGGTCGTGGCGAGAAAGTTAAAATCGTTAAGTTTCGTCGTCGTAAACACTATCGTAAGCAGCAGGGCCATCGTCAGTGGTTCACTGATGTGAAAATTACTGGCATCAGCGCCTAAGACCTGAGGAGAGATTTAAATGGCACATAAAAAGGCTGGCGGCTCAACTCGTAACGGTCGCGATTCAGAAGCTAAACGCCTGGGCGTTAAGCGTTTCGGTGGCGAATCCGTTCTGGCGGGTAGCATCATCGTTCGTCAACGTGGCACCAAGTTCCACGCTGGTACTAACGTAGGTTGCGGTCGTGACCACACTCTGTTTGCTAAAGCAGACGGTAAAGTGAAATTTGAAGTTAAAGGCCCGAACAACCGTAAATACATCAGCATCGTTGCTGAGTAAGTTTTTCGTGGTCCGGTAACGGATAAAAGCCCCGCACCCTGTTGCGGGGCTTTTTACATTCGACGACCGGTAAATATGCTCGTGAAACCGCTTTGCAGCGGATAACGAGCTCTTGCAGGGAAAACGGGCATGAAGCAGCAGGCTGGCATTGGTATTCTTTTGGCGCTCACAACCGCGGTGTGTTGGGGGGCTTTGCCAATCGCTATGAAGCAGGTGCTGGAGGTGATGGAACCTCCTACCATCGTGTTTTACCGTTTTTTAATCGCCAGTGTTGGCCTCGGGGCGATTCTGGCCGCGAAGCGCAAGCTTCCGCCGCTGCGAATTTTTCGTAAGTCGCGCTGGCTGATCCTGTTGGCGATTGCCACCGCTGGACTCTTTGGGAACTTCATCCTGTTCAGCTCTTCCCTGCAGTATTTAAGCCCAACGGCTTCGCAGGTGATCGGCCAACTGTCACCAGTAGGTATGATGGTCGCGAGCGTATTTATCCTTAAAGAGAAAATGCGCGGTACGCAGATTGTTGGCGCGATAATGCTGTTGAGCGGGCTGGTGATGTTCTTCAACACCAGTCTGATCGAAATTTTTACCAAACTGACTGATTACACCTGGGGCGTCATTTTTGGCGTCGGTGCGGCGATGGTCTGGGTGAGTTATGGCGTCGCGCAAAAGGTGTTATTGCGGCGTCTGGCATCACCGCAGATCCTGTTTTTACTGTACACTTTATGTACGATAGCGCTATTGCCGCTGGCGAAGCCCGGCGTGATAGCTCAGCTCAGTCACTGGCAGCTTGCCTGTTTGATTTTCTGTGGGCTGAATACGCTGGTAGGATATGGCGCCCTGGCGGAAGCGATGGCGCGTTGGCAGGCAGCTCAGGTGAGTGCGTTAATCACGCTCACGCCGCTGTTTACGCTGTTATTTTCAGATCTTTTATCTATGGCCTGGCCCGATTTCTTCGCCAGACCGATGTTAAACCTTCTGGGTTATCTCGGTGCGTTTGTCGTGGTTGCGGGCGCGATGTACTCCGCCATTGGTCATCGTATTTGGGGCGGATTACGTAAGCATGAATCGGTGGTATCGCAGCCCCGCTCAGGCGAATGATTTACGGAGAGTAAAATGAAGTTTGTTGATGAAGCAACGATTCTGGTCGTTGCAGGCGATGGCGGTAATGGTTGCGTAAGCTTCCGCCGTGAGAAATATATCCCGAAAGGCGGCCCGGACGGCGGCGACGGTGGTGATGGGGGTGACGTCTGGATGGAAGCCGACGAAAACCTGAACACCCTGATCGACTACCGTTTTGAGAAATCTTTCCGCGCAGAGCGTGGTCAGAATGGCGCCAGCCGTGATTGTACCGGTAAACGTGGGAAAGATGTCACTATAAAAGTACCGGTAGGTACGCGTGTGATAGACCAGGGCACGGGCGAAACCATGGGTGACATGACCAAACACGGTCAGCGTCTGATGGTCGCAAAAGGCGGCTGGCACGGTCTGGGTAACACCCGTTTTAAATCTTCAGTCAACCGCACGCCGCGTCAGAAAACGATGGGAACGCCGGGTGACAAGCGTGACCTGTTGCTGGAATTGATGCTGCTGGCGGATGTGGGCATGCTGGGGATGCCAAATGCCGGTAAATCTACCTTTATCCGCGCGGTCTCTGCGGCGAAGCCTAAAGTTGCGGATTATCCGTTTACTACGCTGGTGCCGAGTCTCGGCGTTGTCCGTATGGATAACGAAAAGAGCTTTGTGGTCGCGGACATCCCGGGGCTGATTGAAGGCGCTGCGGAAGGTGCCGGTCTGGGGATCCGCTTCCTGAAACATCTGGAACGCTGCCGCGTACTGCTGCACCTTATCGATATCGATCCGATCGACGGTTCCGATCCGGTTGAGAATGCGCGGATCATCATTGGCGAGCTGGAAAAATACAGTCAGGATCTGGCTGCCAAACCGCGCTGGTTAGTGTTTAACAAGATCGATTTGCTGGATAAAGCCGAAGCGGAAGAGAAAGCCAAAGCTATCGCGCAGGCGCTGGGCTGGGAAGATAAATATTATCTGATCTCTGCCGCCAGCCAGTTGGGCGTGAAAGATCTCTGCTGGGATGTGATGACCTTTATCATCGAGAACCCGATTACTCAGGCGGAAGAAGCGAAGCAGCCAGAGAAAGTCGAGTTCATGTGGGATGATTATCATCGCCAGCAAATCGCGGAAGTGGAAGAAGAAGCCGAAGACGACTGGGATGACGACTGGGACGAAGACGACGAAGAAGGCGTCGAGTTCATCTATAAGCGTTAATTTCCGTTTCAATGCCCGGTGGCACTAGCGCTTACCGGGCATACATCATCTGTAGGCCGGGTAAGCGCCAGCGCCACTCGGCAAAATACCCACCTAGTTATTCTGATAAATATCTTTGTACAACCGGCTTTCAAAGCGAACCAGCGGAATGCGACGGTTACGTTGATCGGCAGGTTCTACCGCATAACCCGACAGATACTGCACAAACGCCATCCGCTGCCCGCTTGCGGTAGTAATAAAGCCCGCCAGGTTGTATACACCCTGCAATGACCCTGTTTTCGCCGAGACCTTACCGTCGACGCCCGCCTGATGCAGACCCGCACGGTACTGCAGAGAGCCGTCATAGCCTGCCAGCGGCAGCATTGAGATGAAGTTCAGTTCGTTGTCGTGCTGCGCGATGTATTGCAGTACCTGCATCATCGTGGCAGGGGATATCAGGTTATGGCGCGACAGGCCGGAGCCGTCGGCAATAATCGTGTTGCCAATATCTACTCCCGCTTGCTGGCGCAGGATTTGCCGTACGGCATCAGATCCAGCACGCCACGTTCCCGGCACATTGAACCGCGCATGGCCAATCATCCGGAAGACGGTATCGGCAATCATGTTATCCGACTTTTTCAGCATAATCTTAAGCAGGTCGTGCAGCGGTGCAGACTGTTTGCTAGCCACAACGGTACCTGGCTCATTGACCTGCGTCTGGCGCAATAATGTCCCACTGTAGGTGATACCAGCTTGTTTTAACTCATCTTTCAGGATCGCGCCGGCATAACTTGCACCGTCCTGAATGGCAAATGCCAGCGGAAGAGGGTCAGCGCGCTGCGGCAGACAGCCGGTCAGCGTGAAGCGGTTTAAATCGCCCGGAACCACGTCCAGCTCACAATATTGCGCCTCTGCCGAGCCGCGTGCGAGGGTGCGAACCTGGCTGAACATGGTGACAGGGTAGTAAGACGCCACGCGAATATAGGCTAAATCGTTCGCTTTTTGCGCACTGTAGAGCGAAATTGAGAAGCAGTTCCTGTCGACAATCGCAGCGGCAGGCGGCGCGCTGAAGCACTGGGTCATGTCGTTCCAGGGCCACCCTGGCGCTTTGTCGTGGCTGGCAAAAACAGAGGTATCAATAAGGACGTTTCCGCTAATTTTAGTGACGCCTGATTTTTTCAGGTTCGCCACCATATTCCGAATATCCTGGCGTTTTAGCGTCGGATCGGCACCAAATCGTGCAACTAAGTCACCTTTCAGAACACCCGCATCAACGCTGCCTTTGGTCTCCAGCGTCGTGGTAAAGCGGAAGTCCGGGCCTAGTTGAATTAATGCCGCCAGCGCGGTAATCACTTTCTGCGTACTGGCAGGAAGGGCCATTTGCTGACTATGATAATCAATCGCGGGAGTCGGGGTGCCGACCTTCTGAACCATGAGGGCAAGGTTAGCTCCGGCAGGGAGCTGGTTGATGTACTCGTCAACGTTCGCGGCCTGGACGCTGAACGCTACACTGGTGGTCAATCCGATGATAAATCTGGAAAATCGCATAATCTCGCGCTAACAACCTGGAAACAAGCCGTCATACTACGGCGCAATGCCCTGGAAAGTAAACGATGACCCATAGGGAACTCCAGGGTAAAATGAGTATCAAATTAAGAATTGTAGCTGACCTGGACCTTGCGTCCGGGTCGGTATTTTTTTGCTTCTGGTCCGGGTATGACACCATATCGGGGCAGGCTTAACAGCCGGGGCGGAGCGATCGCCCCCTACAGGAATGTTCAAGAGGTATAACAAATGCAAGCGATTCCGATGACCTTACGTGGTGCAGAAAAATTACGCGAAGAGCTGGATTTTCTGAAATCTGTGCGCCGCCCTGAAATTATCGCCTCTATCGCCGAAGCGCGTGAGCATGGCGATCTGAAAGAGAATGCGGAATATCACGCGGCGCGTGAACAGCAGGGTTTCTGCGAAGGTCGTATCAAAGACATCGAAGCGAAGCTGTCGAATGCGCAGGTCATCGATGTCACCAAAATGCCGAATAACGGTCGCGTTGTCTTTGGCGCGACGGTCACCGTTTTGAATCTCGATAACGACGAAGAGCAGACCTGGCGCATTGTGGGTGATGATGAAGCGGACTTCAAACAGAACCTGATTTCCGTTAACTCGCCGATTGCACGTGGCCTGATTGGCAAAGAACAGGACGACGTCGTGGTGATCAAAACCCCGGGTGGCGAAGTGGAATATGAGGTCACTAAGGTAGAATACCTGTAAGTGCTCAAGATGTTGATGTATTGTAAAGAAAGGAAAAAGGCCGCATAGCGGCCTTTTATCAACGAAGAGAGCGTGGCATTTTGCTCTCCTGCTCGTAGGAAATCCCTCGTTTTACACAGGTTTTGTGTTCGACTTTAGGATATTCTTAGCGTGGCAGCGAGATTTTGCGTTCTTTACTCGGGCGATAAAGCACCAGCATTTTACCGATGACCTGTACATTACAGGCGCCGGTTTCGCGCACGATAGCGTCCACGATCAAGGTTTTTGTATCGCGATCTTCAGACGCGACTTTCACCTTGATAAGTTCATGGTGCTCTAACGCTTGTTCAATCTCGGCCAGTACCCCTTCGGTCAAACCATTATTGCCAAGCATAACGACCGGCTTGAGCGGATGTGCCAGACCTTTCAGGTGCTGTTTTTGTTTAGTACTCAGATTCATCGTATATTTTTGCTTACGTTGGGATTGAAAACGGGTCATTCTACCGCCATCTCCCATATATCGCCAAATAGTGCGTGGAAATTTACGCCATATGGCAACGATGTTCTGCCCCGATGGGAAAGTTAAATGACAGGTAAGAAGCGTTCTGCCAGCTCAAGTCGCTGGCTTCAGGAACACTTTAGCGATAAATATGTTCAAGAGGCACAGAAAAAGGGGTTGCGTTCCCGTGCCTGGTTTAAACTTGATGAAATACAGCAAAGTGACAAACTTTTTAAGCCGGGGATGACGGTAGTCGATCTCGGTGCCGCGCCAGGAGGCTGGTCACAGTATGTGGTCTCGCAGATTGGCGGCAAAGGCCGTATCATCGCTTGCGATCTTTTACCTATGGATCCTATCGTTGGTGTGGACTTTCTTCAGGGCGATTTTCGTGATGAACTTGTCATGAAGGCGCTGCTGGAACGCGTGGGTGATAGTAAAGTCCAGGTTGTCATGTCAGATATGGCACCAAACATGAGCGGAACACCGGCGGTGGACATCCCCCGTGCCATGTATCTGGTGGAACTGGCGTTAGAAATGTGTCGTGATGTGCTAGCGCCGGGTGGCAGTTTTGTTGTGAAGGTGTTCCAGGGCGAAGGTTTCGATGAGTATCTAAGGGAAATTCGCTCCCTGTTTACGAAGGTGAAAGTTCGTAAACCGGACTCTTCTCGCGCACGTTCGCGTGAAGTGTATATTGTAGCGACCGGGCGTAAACCATAACTGGTCGATTTCAGACGAAAGTTTGAAAGACGCTGGATATAGAGTATCCTGACGCTGTTTTTAACACAGTTGTAATAAGAGGTTAATCCCTTGAGTGACATGGCGAAAAACCTAATACTCTGGCTGGTCATTGCCGTTGTGCTGATGTCAGTATTCCAGAGCTTTGGGCCCAGCGAGTCTAATGGCCGTAAGGTGGATTACTCTACCTTCCTGCAAGAGGTCAACAACGACCAGGTTCGTGAAGCACGTATCAACGGACGTGAGATCAACGTTACCAAGAAAGATAGTAACCGTTACACGACTTACATTCCGGTAAACGATCCGAAGCTGCTTGATAACCTGCTGACTAAGAACGTCAAGGTTGTTGGTGAACCACCAGAAGAACCGAGCCTGCTGGCTTCTATCTTCATTTCCTGGTTCCCGATGCTGCTGTTGATCGGTGTCTGGATCTTCTTTATGCGTCAGATGCAGGGCGGCGGTGGCAAAGGCGCTATGTCGTTCGGTAAGAGCAAAGCGCGCATGCTGACGGAAGATCAGATCAAAACCACTTTCGCCGACGTCGCAGGCTGTGACGAAGCGAAAGAAGAGGTGGCGGAACTGGTTGAATACCTGCGCGAGCCGAGCCGCTTCCAGAAGCTGGGCGGTAAAATCCCGAAAGGCGTCCTGATGGTCGGTCCTCCGGGTACCGGTAAAACCTTGCTGGCGAAAGCCATTGCAGGTGAAGCGAAGGTTCCATTCTTTACGATTTCTGGTTCTGACTTTGTGGAAATGTTTGTCGGTGTCGGTGCATCTCGTGTGCGTGACATGTTCGAACAGGCCAAGAAAGCAGCACCATGCATTATCTTCATCGATGAAATCGATGCCGTAGGTCGCCAACGTGGTGCAGGTTTGGGTGGCGGTCACGATGAACGTGAACAGACCCTGAACCAGATGCTGGTTGAGATGGATGGTTTCGAAGGTAACGAAGGTATCATCGTTATCGCGGCAACCAACCGTCCGGACGTTCTTGACCCTGCGCTGTTGCGTCCAGGCCGTTTCGACCGTCAGGTTGTGGTCGGCTTGCCGGATGTGCGTGGTCGTGAACAGATCCTGAAAGTGCATATGCGTCGTGTACCGTTGGCGCCGGATATTGACGCGGCAATCATTGCTCGTGGTACGCCGGGTTTCTCCGGTGCAGATCTGGCAAACCTGGTGAACGAAGCCGCGTTGTTCGCTGCTCGTGGCAACAAGCGTGTCGTGTCGATGGTTGAGTTCGAAAAAGCGAAAGACAAAATCATGATGGGTGCGGAACGTCGCTCTATGGTGATGACGGAAGCGCAGAAAGAATCGACCGCTTACCACGAAGCTGGCCACGCGATTATCGGTCGCCTGGTGCCGGAACACGATCCGGTACATAAAGTAACGATTATCCCGCGCGGACGTGCGTTGGGTGTGACCTTCTTCCTGCCTGAAGGCGACGCGATCAGCGCCAGCCGTCAGAAACTGGAAAGCCAGATCTCCACGCTGTACGGTGGCCGCCTGGCAGAAGAGATCATCTACGGTGTTGAACATGTTTCTACCGGTGCGTCGAACGACATTAAGGTTGCAACCAACCTGGCACGTAACATGGTGACCCAGTGGGGCTTCTCCGACAAACTCGGTCCGCTGTTGTACGCGGAAGAAGAGGGTGAAGTATTCCTCGGTCGTAGCGTGGCAAAAGCGAAACATATGTCCGATGAAACCGCGCGTATCATCGACCAGGAAGTGAAAGCACTGATTGAGCGTAACTACAATCGTGCGCGTCAGCTCCTGAATGACAACATGGACATCCTGCACGCGATGAAAGATGCGCTCATGAAATATGAGACCATTGATGCGCCGCAGATTGATGACCTGATGGCTCGCCGCGATGTTCGCCCGCCAGCTGGCTGGGAAGAACCGGGCTCTAACAATTCTGACAACAATGGCACACCTCGTGCGCCGCGCCCGGTGGATGAACCGCGCACGCCGAACCCAGGTAATACCATGTCAGAGCAGTTAGGCGACAAATAAGTTACTGTTGTAGATGACTGCGTTTTATTGAAAACCCTGGGGCTTGCTCCAGGGTTTTTTCTTATCAATTCATACCAGGGATAACATCATGAAACTCTATGCCCAGGGCACCTCACTGGATCTCAGCCATCCTCATGTGATGGGGATCCTTAACGTCACGCCGGACTCCTTCTCAGATGGTGGAGCGCATAACACGCTGATTGAAGCGGTGAAACATGCCAATCTGATGATTAATGCTGGAGCGACCATCATTGATGTCGGCGGTGAGTCTACTCGCCCCGGTGCGGCGGATGTGAGTGTGGAAGAGGAACTGGCGCGTGTTATCCCGGTAGTTGAGGCGATAGCCCAACGTTTTGAAGTCTGGATTTCTGTCGATACCTCAAAGCCTGAGGTGATCCGCGAGTCAGCAAGAGTGGGCGCTCACATCATTAACGACATTCGCTCGCTCTCTGAACCAGGTGCGCTGGAGGCGGCGGCGGAAACCGGTTTGCCGGTATGTCTGATGCATATGCAGGGGCAGCCGAAGACCATGCAGGAGTCGCCAAAATATGAAGACGTGTTTGCGGATGTAAATCGCTACTTTATTGAGCAAATAGCACGTTGTGAAAGGGCCGGCATCGCAAAAGAGAAATTGTTGCTCGACCCGGGATTCGGTTTCGGTAAAAATCTCTCCCACAACTATACATTACTGGCGCGACTGGCTGAGTTTCACCATTTTAACCTGCCGGTGCTGGTGGGAATGTCACGTAAATCGATGGTGGGCCAACTGCTCAATGTGGGGCCATCAGAGCGTCTGAGCGGTAGCCTTGCCTGTGCGGTCATTGCTGCTATGCAGGGGGCGCAGATCATTCGTGTGCATGACGTCAAAGAAACCGTAGAAGCGATGCGTGTGGTAGAAGCCACATTGTCCGCAAAGGAAAACAAACGCTATGAGTAACCGTAAATATTTTGGAACCGATGGGATCCGTGGACGCGTGGGCGATGCGCCGATTACGCCTGATTTTGTGCTGAAGCTGGGTTGGGCGGCCGGTAAGGTCCTGGCTCGCCACGGCTCGCGTAAAATCATCATCGGCAAAGACACCCGTATTTCCGGTTACATGCTGGAGTCAGCACTTGAAGCTGGTCTGGCGGCAGCAGGGTTGTCCGCGTCGTTTACGGGGCCGATGCCAACGCCTGCGGTCGCTTATCTGACGCGCACCTTCCGCGCCGAAGCCGGGATTGTGATCTCCGCATCGCATAACCCGTTCTATGACAACGGTATCAAATTCTTTTCCATCGACGGGACCAAACTGCCCGATGCCGTCGAAGAGGCCATTGAGGCCGAGATGGAAAAAGAGATCACCTGTGTGGATTCCGCTGAACTCGGTAAAGCCAGCCGTATAGTCGATGCGGCAGGGCGCTATATTGAATTTTGCAAAGGTACATTCCCGAACGAATTGAGCCTGAACGAATTGAAGATCGTGGTGGATTGCGCCAATGGCGCAACCTACCATATTGCGCCGAACGTGCTGCGCGAACTGGGTGCGAAGGTGATTACTATTGGCTGTGAGCCAAATGGTGTGAACATTAACGAAGAGGTCGGCGCCACCGATGTGCGTGCCTTGCAGGCTCTCGTGGTCGCGGAAAAAGCCGATCTGGGTATCGCGCTGGATGGCGACGGTGACCGTGTGATCATGGTTGATCATGACGGTAATAAAGTCGATGGCGATCAGATCATGTATATCATCGCCCGTGAAGCCCTGCGTCAGGGACAACTGCGCGGTGGTGCTGTCGGGACGCTGATGAGCAACATGGGTCTGGAACTGGCACTGAAGCAACTCGGCATTCCGTTTACCCGCGCGAAAGTCGGTGATCGCTATGTGCTGGAAAAAATGCAGGAAAAAGGCTGGCGTATCGGGGCGGAAAACTCCGGTCACGTCATTCTGCTGGATAAAACCACTACCGGTGATGGCATTGTTGCTGGTCTGCAAGTGTTGGCCGCGATGGTACGTAACCACATGAGCCTTCACGATCTGTGCAGCGGCATGAAAATGTTCCCGCAGATTCTGGTGAATGTGCGGTACACCGCAGGCAGCGGCGACCCGCTGGAAAATGATACGGTGAAAGCGGTGACTGCGGAAGTGGAGTCATCGCTGGGGAATCGTGGGCGCGTATTGTTGCGCAAATCGGGCACCGAGCCGTTAATTCGCGTGATGGTTGAAGGCGAAGATGAAGCGCAGGTGACCGAGTTTGCCCATCGCATCGCGGATGCGGTCAAAGCGGTGTAAGGCAGACTTAACTGCATAAAAAGGCGGCATTTGCTGCCTTTTTAGTAAAGGGAAACCCGGCTTTTGCTGTTTTTTTCCGCAGTTGATACAATGCACTAAAATTGCCCTTGCGAAGGTCATTCGCTTTGGTTAGTATTCACACCCGCTTCAGTGGGAAACAGTAAAAATCCCGCTTTATTGGTTAGAAGCATTGGTATGCGGCAACTCCGCAAGGAACAGGTTGATTATGTACGAAGCTCTTTTGGTAGTTTTCCTTATTGTGGCAATTGGCCTTGTGGGTCTGATCATGCTGCAGCAAGGTAAAGGCGCTGATATGGGAGCCTCCTTCGGAGCAGGCGCTTCCGCGACGTTGTTTGGTTCAAGTGGTTCCGGTAACTTCATGACCCGTATGACGGCTGTGCTGGCGACGTTGTTCTTTATCATCAGCCTGGTGCTGGGCAATATCAACAGTAACAAAACCAATAAAGGAAGTGAGTGGGAAAATCTGAGTGCGCCGGCGAAAACCGAACAGCCTCAGCCAGCTGCTCCGGCTAAGCCGACCAGCGATATCCCGCAATAAGATCTCAGTGCCGAGGTGGTGGAATTGGTAGACACGCTACCTTGAGGTGGTAGTGCCCAATAGGGCTTACGGGTTCAAGTCCCGTCCTCGGTACCAATATTTAGAAAATGGACGTCAACAGACGTCCATTTTTGTATCTAAAACCCGCGTAGTGACTGTTTATCCCCGCACTCTCTATTATTCTATTTTATTGTTTTTATTTTTAGCTTTAAGTCTTTATCTTCTTGTTCAGAATGACATGACATACCGGCCAGGAGGGATGTGTGGATTTAAAGAAATTACGCAGCTTTATCCGGGTAGCGGAGCAAAGCAGTTTCAGCCAGGCAGCTCAGACTCTTGACCAGTCTCAGTCGATGGTCAGCCGACAGGTACGCCAGTTAGAACTGGAACTGGGGAAAACATTGCTTAAACGTAACGGTCGCGGCGTGACGCTGACCGCAGCAGGTCGACAACTGCTGGAGCATGGTAAAGGTATTCTGCGACAGGTTGAAATCGCCGAGCAGGCATTAAGTACCGGTGACGGCATATACCAGGGCAAAGTGACGGTTGGTATGCCTCCTACATTGGGGAAACTCTTAACCGTGGGGCTGGTCACCGATTTTCTTGCTGAATTTCCTGACTGTTCCCTGGCGATTACCGAGAACCTGACGTACTGGCTGCAAAAACGTTTAATTTTGGGGGAACTGGATATTGCGATACTTTATAACCCCTCTCCTGAACGTAGCCTGAAATATCAGCATCTCTGGACTGAAAAATTATGTCTTATCGCGCCGAGTCATTCACCTGTTGCCAGCAACATGAATATTCCGCTGCGTGAACTCAGCACCTATCCCCTCATTATCCCTAACCGACAGCAAATGTTGCGCAATCTGGTCGAAATAGAATGCGCCCGTCATGATGTCAGTCTGAATGTCGTCCTTGAAATCGATACGGTTCCCTCTATGCTGGGACTGGTGTCCAGAGGATTTGGCTATGCGGTATTACCCGCGAATTCCCTGGAAGTCGATTACCGTCCCGAAGGATTGACTGCCGTCCCCATTACCCCTCCTATTCTGAACCGGGTCATCCTGGCCACATCAAACCAGCATCATTTCTCTTCTCTCGCCCAGCGGACGATGGAACTGCTCCTGCAGCAACGGATTATCAGTCAGCGTCTGTCCTGAATCTTATCTTGCCAGATATGCACGGGTATCACTAAGTCACTCTTCCTGCTGCTATGCAAAAAATGCAATTCAGCTATGACCGTTTGCATCTTTTTCATAGTCATCTTCGTTGTTAGCTTAGTTCTCACAGACCTGATGGTTATGACGAAGCGAGAAGATCATGAAGACATTACCCTGCTGGTTTATGCGCGGTGGCACATCAAGAGGACCGTTTTTCCTGGCGAAAGATCTGCCGGAAGAGATTGCCGAACGCGATCGTTTAATTCTGTCAGTGATGGGCTCCCCTGATGAAAGACAAATTGATGGTCTTGGCGGCGCCACGACGCTGACGAGTAAAGTCGGCATTATCTCGCTGGCCCCCGATGCTGAGGCCGATATCAACTTTTTGTTTGCTCAGGTCTCCATCAACGAACAACATGTGGATACCACGCCCAATTGCGGGAACATGTTGGCCGCGGCTGGTCCGGCAGCGCTGGAGGCGGGTCTGATTACCGCGCAGGGCGATCAAACGGTGCTGCGCATCCGTACACTCAATACCAACATGATCGCTGAAGTGACGCTACAAACTCCCGGTGGACATCCCTGTTACGAAGGGGATGTCAGTATTGACGGCGTACCAGGAACCTCCGCTCCGGTATTGCAGAATTTCCTTGATACGGAAGGTTCGGTCTGCGGTGCCTTACTCCCCACGGGCAAACTGTGTGATGTCATTGACGGCATCCGGGTGACCTGCATCGATAACGGCATGCCGGTCATTATTGTGGCTGCCAGCGATATGGGAATAACGGGCTATGAAACGAAAGATCAGCTTAATGCGAATAACGCGCTGGCGACACGTATTGAAAACCTGCGCTTAAAAGCCGGCAAGCTGATGGGGATCTCTGATGTCGCCAATAAGTCGGTGCCTAAAATCAGTATGGTTGCCAGATCGCAATCTGGCGGTGCGCTCTGCACCAGAACATTCATCCCTCATACCTGCCATGCCGCCATTGGTGTCCTCGGTGCCGTCACCGTTGCTACCGCTGCAGTTATGCCGGGTTCCGTCGCTCACGCGGTATCGCAACTTTCCGGTGGCACAGAACAACGCCTGTCTATCGAGCATCCTTCAGGTGAATTAACGGTGTATCTGCGCCTGAATGAGGATGGCTCTGTGGCGCAGGCCGCATTGATGCGAACGGCGCGGTTGATCATGCGTGGCGACGTGCTGGTTCCTTGATTCGTTAGCTCTCACAGAAGGAAGAAATATGAATACGCAACCTAAAACGGCGTTGATCGTCAGTGCTCACTCCGCTGATTTTGTCTGGCGTGCTGGCGGTGCCATTGCACTATATGCCGCTCGTGGCTGGGACATGCACATTGTGTGTCTGTCGTTTGGCGAACGCGGTGAATCCGCCAAACTCTGGCGTCAGCCTGGCATGGAGATGACCACCGTAAAACAGGAAAGGGAGAAGGAAGCGCGTAAGGCTGCCGAAATCCTGGGGGCCAGAACAATTCATTTTATGGACGTCGGTGACTATCCCATGCGGGTCAGTGATGACGTTCTGTTCGCCCTCGCTGATCTGTATCGTGAACTCAAACCTGAGTTTGTGCTGACACATTCGTTGAAAGATCCCTACAACTTCGACCACCCAATGGCGACGCATATCGCTCAGGAAGCCCGAATTGTCGCCCAGGCGCACGGCCACGATCCTGAAAAGCCCGTGATTGGCGCACCGCCCGTCTTTCTGTTTGAGCCCCATCAACCGGAGCAATGTGAATGGAAGCCAGAAGTGCTGTTGGATATCAGCGAAGTATGGCAAACCAAGCGTGAAGCGATGGAGTCCATGGCAGCGCAGGAACACCTCTGGGAGTACTACACCCGAGTCGCGTTGCAGCGCGGCGTGCAGGCGTCAAGAAATTCAGATTTGAAAATCAAATACGCCGAAGGTTATCAGCGCATTTTCCCGCAGGTTACCGCTCAGTTTTCTTGATGAAAAATAATGCCCAAGGAGGCCCCATGAAAAGCTGCAAATCACCCGATCCCAATCCGATTAAACCGCGGGAGATATTACCGCCCGGTGCGTGTGATGCACATTGCCATGTTTTTGGTCCTGGTAGCATCTTCCCTTACGGGCCGAACCGAAAATACACCCCGGAAGATGCGCCGTTCGAAAAGCTGATGGCGCTGCATGACTGGCTGGGTATCAGCCGGGCCGTGATTGTCCAGGCCAGTTGCCATGGTACTGATAACCGCGCGATGCTGGATGCTATCGCCCGAAGTGAAGGACGTTATCTCGGCGTTGCCATGGTCAATGGCGATGAAAGTGATGCCGAACTGGAGCGGCTCCATACTGGTGGGGTGCGAGGGGTTCGTTTTAACTTCGTTCAGCACCTTGGTGGGGCCCCCGATCTCCCTCGTTTTTTCTCGGTTCTGCACCGTGTTAAAGACCTGGGCTGGCATGTCGTGCTGCATCTGGACGCGCAGGATATCGTTACCTATTCCGACGTGATTAGCAAAATTGATATCCCGTTCATTATCGATCACATGGGGCGCGCAAAAACCGCATCAGGTCTTGAGCAAAAGCCCTTCCAGCAGTTACTGCATCTCATGCGAGACAATCCGTTTGCATGGGTGAAAGTCAGCGGCTCGGAGCGTATATCTGCCGGTGTGCGACCGTTCAATGATGCCATTCCTTTTGCCCGCGCATTGATTGAAACCGCTCCGGATCGGGTGCTATGGGGAACCGACTGGCCCCATCCCAATATCAGTAACGACATGCCTAACGACGGTGAACTGGTCAATCTGATGCTGGATTTCTGTGAGGATGAGCACATGCGCCGCAAACTGCTTGTCGAAAACCCCGTCCGTCTCTATGGATTTGCGCCTGTGGAAGCATAAGCTCGACCTGAGGCCTTTGACTTTTTATACGGATTGAGTGTTCAGAGGTTACTGAAGCCACATCGAAATGTGGAGGTGAATAAAATGACTAGTAAACCATTTTATAAAGAACTTTATTTTCAGGTAATAGTAGGGATTGTGATTGGTGTGTCTCTTGGCTATTTCTTTCCGGATCTGGCAGTGGAAATGAAGCCATTAGGTGATGGTTTTATTAAGTTGATAGCAATGATCATTGGCCCGATCATTTTTTGTACCGTCGTCACCGGCATTGCCGGGATGCGCGATATGAAAGAGCTGGGCCGGGTGGGTGGTAAGGCATTGATCTATTTTGCGGTCATGTCGATTGTCGCCTTAATTATCGGTCTGATTGGCGGTCATATTATCCAGCCTGGCGCCGGATTTAATGTTGAGCTTTCCACTCTGGATACCTCAGCGATAAACAAATATACCGAGAGCGCCAAAAATGTGAACGTGGTGACTTTCGTGATGAATATTATCCCATCAACCTTTGTTAGCGCCTTCTCTACGGGTAATGTGCTGGCAATTCTGATGGTATCTATTCTGTTTGGTTATTCTTTGTCAGCCATCGGTGATAAAGGGCGTCCGGTATTTCAGTTTGTTGAAAGTGCGTCCCGCGTCTTTTTCCATAATGTGCATCTGATCTCCAAACTGTCGTCAATTGGAGCATTTGGTGCCATTGCGTATACCATCGGCGCCTATGGACTTGCGTCATTGATTCCGCTGGTCAAAATGGTCTTCGGCTTCTATCTGCTGCTGATTATTTTTGTGATAGTCATTTATGGTGCTGTCGCCAGCGTCTGCCGTTTCAGCCTGTTTGCTTATCTCCGGTATATCAAAGAAGAACTGTTGATCATTCTGGGGACGGGCTCTTCATCGGTCGTCTTGCCTCACCTGATGGAAAAAGTAGAGCGAATGGGATGCCCAAAACCGGTGGTGGCGCTGGTCGTACCGTCAGGATATTCGTTCAATCTTAATGGTACCAACCTGTATATGACGATGGCCATCCTGTTTATCGCGCAGGCGACGAATACGGAGCTTTCCTTCTCCAGCCAGATGATCTTGATCCTTGTCGCGATGTTGACCTCGAAAGGCGCAGCAGGCGTAACGGGAGCGGCATTTGTCATGTTAACCAGTACCCTGATTGTTTTGCCCGTCGTGCCTGTCGCGGGGATGGTTCTTATTCTGGGTATCCATCGTTTTGTCGGAACCGGACTGGCGATTGTCAACCTGATCGGCAACGGTATTGCCGCCATCGTGGTGTCTGCATGGGACGGCGTTCTTGATAAAGAACAAATGCGTCAGACGCTTACTACACAGTCAAAAAATACAGCGGTGGAATATCGCTCTGAGACACTCAAATAAAAGGAGGAAATAGTATGAGCAATGGATTCAGAGTCTTTACTCAGCGTCGTCTTCCGGACCCGGAGCTGATTGCTGCATTTAAAGCCATCCCGACAGCGAATATTGCCGACTGCATGGGAAGACTCAGCGCAATGAACAGTACTATCCGTCGACTGTCTTTGCCATGTAAAGACAACATGGTTGGCGTGGCATTGACAGTGAAAGTCCGTGCTGGTGATAACTTAATGATTCATAAGGCATTAAATATCCTTACACCTGGCGATGTGCTGGTCGTCTCCAATGATGGCGGTAATAGCCAGGCATTGATGGGGGAAATCATGATTACGTATGCCCACACGCGCAAGGCTTGCGGGATCGTTCTGGATGGCCCTGTCCGTGATTTGTACAGTATTCAGGCGATGGAATTTCCGGTTTACGCGACGGGAAGTACACCTGCGGGACCCTTTAAGGACGGACCGGGGGAGATTAATGTGCCGATATCCTGCGGCGGTATGTCAGTCATGCCGGGAGATGTCATTGTTGGCGATGGTGATGGCGTTATTGTCATTGCCCGACAGGATGCGCAAGCACTTCTGGCAGAAGCTGAAAAATATCAGTTGTTTGACAGTAAAAAACTGCTGGCAACCCGAGCGGGTAATGCTGACCGCAGTTGGGTGGATAGGGAGCTTGCCAATAAGCAATGTGAAATTATTGAAGATATCTGGCATTAGTGGTTATTGCTGTAAAGGAAACGTCTCCTTATAGAATAAAGATTAATACGTCTGCTCGTTTAAGAACGTGAGTCAATAGCGTTATTGATGTTATCTGGCAACGGTTTCATTACGGCTGCGTATTTCCCCTGCAACCAATTCAGAAATTGGGATTTTTTAAAATAAATATCACAGGGTAATATTATGAAAAGGAATATTGTATTAAGCCTCTTTTTATTCTCGACAGCATTTTCTTCAACTGCGCTCATGCTTGATTTCAGGCATGAGTATCTCGACGACAATAAAGTTCACCGCGACAGGATTCAGGTTTCGCATCGGTTTGCGAATGGTGTGGGATTCTTTGTTGAAGGGAAATTTAAATCGGGTGGAGATTCAACGGATAAACCGTTCTCAGATATTGTCGATAACGGTAGTGAATATTCGCTCAACTACACGTACAAATTGACCCCGGTGATCGATTTACAGCCTGGGGTAGAATTCGAAACGACATCATCTAAAACAATCTATAAACCGTACTTACGTGGCTGGTATAACTTTGATTCGGGGTTATATCTTTCCGCACGTTATCGTTATGAGTATGCGCGGGATACCAGCGCGGGCAAAGATGATGAACATATTAACCGTGGTGATATCTGGCTGGGATATCGGTGGAACACGCTCACCTTTGAAACCAATTACGTCTATAAGCACAGCGACGCAATCAAGTATGATAATAAGAAAGAGGATTATGAATATAATGGGCGGATTGCATGGAAAGCCTCTGCGCAATGGACGCCTTATGTCGAGGTGGGAAATGTTTCGGTATCTCCGCTACGAGACGATCGCGAAAGTCGATATCGCTTAGGGTTGCAATATACATTCTGATGTCGGTGACACGACCCAAAAAAAGGCCGCTTTCGCGGCCTTTTTAGATTTTCAACCCATTACTTCGCTTTGTTTTCCAGGTTTTCGACCTGGGGCAAGCCTGTTGTCGAAGAGGCTGAAAGCAGGCCAGACTGCGCATAACCAAACAGCTTCTCGCGGGTATCGGTGATATCCAGGTTACGCATGGTCAATTGCCCAATACGATCGTCTGGTGAGAACACGGAGTCACCTTTTTCCATGGTCAGACGTTCTGGCTTATAGGTCAGGTTGTCGGACACGGTATTCAGGATCGAGTAGTCGTTGCCGCGGCGTAACTCAAGAGTCACTTCACCGGTAATCTGGCTGGCGACCCAACGCTGCAGCCCATCACGCAGCATCAGTGCCTGAGAGTCGAACCAACGGCCCTGATACAGCAGGCGACCCAGTTGGCGACCGTGAGCGTGATACTGCTCAATGGTATCTTCGTTGTGAATACCCGTCAGCAGACGCTCATAGGCGATATGCAGCAACGCCATTCCCGGGGCTTCGTAAATGCCACGGCTTTTGGCTTCAATGATACGGTTTTCAATCTGGTCACTCATCCCCAGACCGTGACGTCCGCCGATACGGTTCGCTTCCAGCATCATTTCCACATCGTCACTGAACGTTTTACCATTCAGCGCGACCGGGTGGCCCTGTTCGAAACGAACGGTGACTTCTTCCGCCGCGATCTTCACATTCTCATCCCAGAACTTCACGCCCATGATCGGATTGACTATTTTGACGCTGGAGTTCAGGAATTCGAGGTCTTTAGCTTCGTGCGTTGCGCCGAGCATGTTGGAGTCCGTGGAGTAGGCTTTTTCGACGGACATTTTGTAGTCGAATCCACAGGCGATCATAAACTCGGACATCTCGTGGCGACCGCCCAGTTCATCAATAAAGTCGGTATCCAGCCATGGTTTGTAAATCTGTAGTTCGGCGTTGGTCAGCAAACCATAGCGATAGAAACGCTCGATGTCGTTTCCTTTATAGGTGCTGCCGTCACCCCAGATATTGACGCCGTCTTCTTTCATCGCCGCAACCAGCATAGTGCCGGTGACCGCACGGCCCAGCGGCGTGGTATTGAAATAGGTGAGCCCGCCAGTCGTGTTATGGAATGCACCGCACTGAATCGCGGCGATGCCTTCAGTAACAAGCTGTTTACGGCAGTCGATCAGGCGAGCGTTCTCTGCACCGTATTCCATTGCGCGACGGGGGATCTCATCATAGTCCTCCTCGTCTGGTTGACCCAGGTTCGCAGTATATGCATATGGGACAGCCCCTTTTTGTCGCATCCACAGCAGCGCCGCGCTGGTGTCCAAACCGCCGGAAAAAGCGATACCAATACGTTGACCTACCGGGAGATGCTTGAGAATCGTCGTCATAAAATAAAACCCTGCTTGATAGACTGATGGTGAGATCGGCTTTCTTCTTTCAATGCATGTTTATGCAAAATAAATGAGTTTTCATTTAATCATCTTTTTACGGAGACAGGAAGAGTTTCGTGTTTTTTTCCACAAATAACGCAGATGACGACGCATCAGGTTATGTTGTTAACAAGGTTGACACAATGGGGAGTTAATCAATATAATACGCGCAGATTTTACGTCCCGTCCTCGGTACCAAATCCCAACAGTATTTGCATCTTTTACCCAAAACGAGTAAAATTTGCCACGTTTCAGGCGCGGGGTGGAGCAGCCTGGTAGCTCGTCGGGCTCATAACCCGAAGGTCGTCGGTTCAAATCCGGCCCCCGCAACCACTTTCCCTTAGAGTTCTTTTTCAAATATACTGTGAAGACTATGGCCTTCGTAGCTGGATTTGAAAAAAATTCTTTCGGAAGGTTCTCCAGACCGCAGTTGCGGTTATAGGGTTCAGTTATCTAAAGCCCCGATTTATCGGGGTTTTTTGTTATCTGACTACAGAATAACTGGGCTTTAGGCCCTTTTTTTATGTCTTGGGGGTGGGCTTGTCCACATTAGAGCAAAAATTAACAGAGATGATTACAGCACCAGTTGAAGCCTTAGGTTATGAGCTGGTCGGCATCGAATTTATTCGCGGTCGCACATCCACACTGCGCATCTATATTGATAGTGAAGATGGCATCAATGTTGATGATTGTGCTGATGTGAGCCATCAGGTGAGCGCAGTACTGGACGTCGAAGATCCTATTACTGTGGCTTACAACCTGGAAGTCTCCTCACCGGGTCTCGACCGCCCAATGTTCACTGCTGAACACTATGTGCGTTTCCTGGGTGAAGAAGTTTCGCTGGTACTCCGCATGGCGGTACAGAACCGCCGTAAATGGCAGGGC
The DNA here is from genome assembly GCF_019048065.1 of Citrobacter farmeri. Classification (NCBI taxonomy): domain Bacteria; kingdom Pseudomonadati; phylum Pseudomonadota; class Gammaproteobacteria; order Enterobacterales; family Enterobacteriaceae; genus Citrobacter; species Citrobacter farmeri. The sequence continues at coordinate 4,240,109 of NZ_CP077291.1, read as the reverse complement.
GTTATCAAAGCGGTAGATGGTGAAATGATCACTGTCACAGTCGAAGGAAAAGATGAAGTGTTCGCGCTGAGTAATATCCAGAAGGCGAACCTGGTTCCCCACTTTTAACAGTCTGGATGAGGTGAAAAGCCCGCGATGAACAAAGAAATTTTGGCTGTTGTTGAAGCCGTATCCAATGAGAAAGCGCTGCCACGCGAGAAAATTTTTGAAGCGTTGGAAAGTGCGCTGGCTACAGCGACAAAGAAAAAATATGAACAAGAGATTGACGTTCGCGTAGAAATCGATCGTAAAAGCGGTGATTTTGACACCTTCCGTCGCTGGGTGATCGTTGAAGAAGTGACCCAGCCGACGAAAGAAATCACGCTGGAAGCCGCACGTTTTGAAGATGAAAGCCTGAACCTGGGCGATTACGTTGAAGATCAGATTGAATCTGTGACCTTTGACCGTATCACTACCCAGACGGCAAAACAGGTTATCGTGCAGAAGGTTCGTGAAGCTGAACGCGCGATGGTTGTCGATCAGTTCCGTGAACACGAAGGTGAAATCATCACTGGCGTGGTGAAGAAAGTGAATCGCGACAACATCTCTCTGGATCTGGGCAGCAATGCTGAAGCTGTGATCCTGCGTGAAGATATGCTGCCGCGTGAAAACTTCCGCCCTGGTGACCGTATCCGTGGCGTTCTCTACTCTGTTCGTCCGGAAGCGCGCGGTGCGCAACTGTTCGTCACCCGTTCTAAACCGGAAATGCTGATCGAACTGTTCCGCATTGAAGTGCCGGAAATTGGCGAAGAAGTCATTGAAATTAAAGCCGCTGCTCGTGATCCTGGTTCTCGTGCGAAAATCGCGGTGAAAACCAACGACAAGCGAATCGACCCGGTCGGTGCGTGTGTTGGTATGCGCGGCGCGCGCGTGCAGGCGGTCTCGACCGAACTGGGCGGTGAGCGCATCGATATCGTCCTGTGGGATGACAACCCGGCGCAGTTCGTGATTAACGCTATGGCGCCTGCTGACGTTGCGTCTATCGTGGTGGATGAAGATAAGCACACCATGGATATCGCCGTTGAAGCCGGTAACCTGGCGCAAGCAATTGGACGTAATGGTCAGAACGTCCGCCTGGCTTCGCAATTAAGCGGCTGGGAACTCAACGTGATGACCGTTGATGACCTCCAGGCTAAACATCAGGCTGAAGCCCATGCCGCGATCGATACCTTCACCAAATATCTCGATATTGATGAAGAGTTCGCCACAGTTCTGGTTGAAGAAGGGTTCGCAACCCTGGAAGAACTGGCCTATGTGCCAATGAAAGAGCTGCTGGAAATCGACGGCCTTGATGAGCCAACCGTTGAAGCACTGCGCGAGCGTGCTAAAAACGCACTGACCACTCTGGCACTGGCCCAGGAAGAAAGCCTCGGTGATAACAAACCGGCTGACGATCTGCTGAATCTGGAAGGATTAGATCGCGATATGGCATTCAAACTGGCTGCCCGTGGTGTTTGTACGCTGGAAGATCTCGCCGAACAGGGCATTGATGATCTGGCTGATATCGAAGGGTTGACCGACGAAAAAGCCGGTGAGCTGATTATGGCTGCCCGTAATATTTGCTGGTTCGGCGACGAAGCGTAATAAACTGTAGCAGGAAGGAACAGCATGACAGATGTAACCGTAAAAACGCTGGCCGCAGAGATACAGACCTCCGTGGATCGCCTGGTACAGCAATTTGCTGATGCCGGTATCCCGAAGTCTGCTGATGACTCTGTGTCCGCGCAAGAAAAACAGACTTTACTGGCGCACCTGAACCGTGAAAATGGTTCTGGCCCGGATAAGCTGACGCTGCAGCGTAAAACGCGTAGCACCCTGAACATTCCAGGTACCGGTGGAAAAAGCAAATCGGTACAAATCGAAGTCCGCAAGAAGCGCACCTTTGTGAAACGTGATCCGCAAGAGGCCGAACGCCTTGCTGCGGAAGAGCAAGCGCAGCGTGAAGCGGAAGAGCAAGCCCGTCGTGAGGCAGAAGAAATGGCCAAACGCGAGGCGCAACAAAAAGCTGACCGTGAGGCCGCAGAACAAGCTAAGCGTGACGCCGCTGATAAAGCGAAACGTGAAGCTGCGGAAAAAGACAAAGTGAGCAATCAACAGACTGACGATATGACCAAAACCGCCCAGGCCGAGAAAGCCCGCCGTGAGAATGAAGCTGCAGAGCTGAAGCGTAAAGCGGAAGAAGAAGCACGTCGCAAGCTTGAAGAAGAAGCGCGCCGCGTTGCGGAAGAAGCTCGCCGTATGGCGGAAGAGAACGCAGGCGTGTGGGCCGAGCAGGAAAAAGTGGAAGAAGATAAGAGCGATTATCACGTCACCACTTCTCAGCACGCTCGCCAGGCCGAAGACGAAAACGATCGTGAAGTGGAAGGCGGCCGTGGCCGTGGCCGCAACACGAAAGCGGCGCGTCCGGCGAAGAAAGGCAACAAGCACGCTGAATCTAAAGCCGACCGTGAAGAAGCACGTGCTGCGGTTCGCGGTGGTAAAGGTGGCAAACAGCGTAAAGGTTCCGCACTACAGCAGGGCTTCCAGAAGCCAGCGCAGGCGGTTAACCGTGACGTTGTGATTGGCGAAACCATCACCGTTGGCGATCTGGCGAACAAGATGGCGGTTAAAGGCTCTCAGGTCATCAAAGCGATGATGAAGCTGGGCGCAATGGCGACCATCAACCAGGTGATCGACCAGGAAACCGCACAACTGGTTGCCGAAGAGATGGGCCACAAAGTCATCCTGCGTCGTGAGAACGAGCTGGAAGAAGCGGTAATGAGCGACCGTGACACAGGTGCTGCGGCTGAACCGCGCGCACCGGTCGTGACCATCATGGGTCACGTTGACCACGGTAAAACGTCTCTGCTGGACTACATTCGTTCAACGAAAGTGGCCTCTGGTGAAGCGGGCGGCATTACCCAGCACATCGGTGCTTACCATGTTGAAACCGACAACGGTATGATCACCTTCCTGGACACCCCGGGTCACGCCGCGTTTACCTCTATGCGTGCTCGTGGTGCGCAGGCAACGGATATCGTGGTTCTGGTTGTTGCAGCAGACGACGGCGTGATGCCGCAGACCATCGAAGCTATCCAGCACGCGAAAGCGGCGGGTGTGCCGGTTGTGGTTGCAGTGAACAAAATCGATAAGCCGGAAGCCGATCCGGATCGCGTTAAAAACGAGCTGTCCCAGTACGGCATCCTGCCGGAAGAGTGGGGCGGTGAGAGCCAGTTCGTGCACGTGTCTGCAAAAGCAGGTACCGGTATCGACGACCTGCTGGATGCAATCCTGCTGCAGGCCGAAGTTCTGGAACTGAAAGCCGTACGTAAAGGGATGGCAAGCGGTGCGGTCATCGAATCCTTCCTGGATAAAGGTCGTGGCCCGGTTGCCACCGTACTGGTGCGTGAAGGCACGCTGCATAAAGGCGACATCGTACTGTGCGGCTTCGAATACGGTCGCGTTCGTGCGATGCGTAACGAACTGGGTCAGGAAGTGCTGGAAGCGGGTCCGTCCATTCCGGTGGAAATCCTGGGTCTGTCCGGTGTTCCGGCAGCCGGTGACGAAGTGACCGTGGTACGTGACGAGAAGAAAGCACGTGAAGTTGCACTGTATCGTCAGGGCAAATTCCGTGAAGTGAAACTGGCACGTCAGCAGAAATCTAAACTCGAGAACATGTTCGCCAACATGACCGAAGGCGAAGTTCACGAAGTGAACATCGTGCTGAAGGCCGACGTTCAGGGTTCTGTGGAAGCGATCTCCGACTCCTTGCTGAAACTGTCTACTGACGAAGTGAAAGTGAAGATCATCGGTTCTGGTGTCGGTGGTATCACCGAAACCGACGCGACCCTGGCTGCGGCGTCCAACGCAATTCTGGTTGGCTTCAACGTTCGTGCGGATGCCTCTGCACGTAAAGTGATTGAATCTGAAAGCCTGGATCTGCGTTACTACTCCGTCATCTATAACCTGATCGACGAAGTGAAAGCGGCGATGAGCGGTATGCTGTCTCCGGAACTGAAACAGCAGATCATCGGTCTGGCTGAAGTACGTGATGTGTTTAAATCGCCGAAATTTGGTGCCATCGCGGGCTGTATGGTTACCGAAGGGACGATTAAGCGTCACAACCCAATCCGCGTACTGCGTGACAACGTGGTTATCTATGAAGGCGAGCTGGAATCCCTGCGCCGCTTCAAAGATGACGTTAACGAAGTCCGTAACGGTATGGAATGTGGTATCGGCGTGAAGAACTACAACGACGTTCGCGTTGGCGATATGATCGAAGTGTTCGAGATCATCGAGATTCAGCGTACCATCGCATAATCTTCGTATGCCCGGTGGCACTGCGTTTACCGGGCCTACGTCCGGGTTGTAGGTCTGATAAGCGAAGCGTCATCAGGCTTCAAAGCGCCACCCGGCAATAATTTTTAAAAGGGGCTTAGGGCCCCTTTTTTGTCTGGAGAATTTATTATGGCGAAAGAATTTGGTCGCCCGCAGCGCGTGGGACAGGAGATGCAAAAAGAGATCGCAATCATCCTGCAGCGCGAAATTAAAGACCCGCGTCTGGGCATGATGACCACCGTTTCGGGTGTCGAAATGTCACGCGATCTGGCGTATGCCAAAGTGTATGTCACCTTCCTGAATGACAAAGATGAAAACGCGATCAAAGCGGGCATCAAAGCGTTACAGGAAGCGTCTGGCTTCATCCGAAGCCTGCTGGGTAAAGCGATGCGTCTGCGTATCGTGCCGGAACTGACCTTCTTCTACGATAACTCGCTGGTGGAAGGGATGCGCATGTCCAACCTGGTGACCAACGTGGTTAAACATGATGAAGAACGTCGTGTAAACCCGGACGACAGCAAGGAGGACTAATGAGTCGTCCTCGTCGTCGTGGTCGCGACATTCACGGTGTCCTGCTGCTGGATAAGCCGCAGGGCATGTCCAGCAATGACGTACTGCAAAAAGTGAAACGCATCTATAACGCCAACCGCGCCGGGCATACCGGGGCGCTGGATCCGTTAGCGACGGGTATGCTGCCGATCTGCCTCGGGGAAGCGACCAAGTTTTCGCAGTATCTGTTGGATTCCGATAAGCGTTATCGGGTGATTGCCCGTCTGGGGCAGCGTACAGACACCTCCGATGCCGATGGGCAAATCGTGCAGGAGCGCCCGGTCACCTTCACCCCTGAACAGTTGGCTGCCGCGCTGGATACTTTCCGCGGCGATATTGAGCAGGTGCCGTCGATGTATTCGGCGCTAAAGTATCAGGGTAAAAAACTGTACGAATACGCGCGTCAGGGCATTGACGTGCCGCGCGAAGCCCGACCAATTACCGTTTACGAGCTGCTGTTCATCCGCCATGAAGGAGATGAGCTGGAGCTGGAAGTTCACTGCTCGAAAGGCACTTATATTCGCACCATTATTGACGATTTAGGTGAGAAGCTGGGATGTGGCGCCCATGTGATCTTCCTTCGTCGTCTGACGGTTAGCAAATATCCGGTGGATCGTATGGTCACGCTGGAACATCTGCGTGAATTGGTCGAACAGGCGGAACAACAGGGGATACCAGCAGCACAGTTGCTTGATCCGCTGCTGATGCCAATGGACAGTCCGGCTTCGGACTATCCCATTGTTAATTTGCCGTTAACCTCTTCAGTTTACTTCAAAAACGGTAACCCAGTTCGCACGAACGGCGCACCGCTGGAGGGACTGGTTCGTGTTACGGAAGGTGATGATGGTAAATTTATCGGTATGGGCGAGATCGACGACGAAGGTCGCGTAGCGCCTCGCCGATTAGTGGTGGAGTATCCGGCGTAGCGCGGGTTCGTCTTGCGATAAGAAGGCGCTACGAGTAGAATACTGCCGCTTAACGTTGCGTGAATTTTTTAACAGTTCGCACGGCGTACACTGGGAACGCTGAATTAGAGATCGGCGTCCTTTCATACTTAATACTTTGGAGTTTTAAAATGTCTCTAAGTACTGAAGCTACAGCTAAAATCGTTTCTGAGTTCGGTCGTGATGCAAACGACACCGGTTCTACCGATGTTCAGGTTGCTCTGTTGACTGCACAGATTAACCACCTGCAGGGCCACTTTGCAGAGCACAAAAAAGATCACCACAGCCGTCGTGGTCTGCTGCGCATGGTTTCTCAGCGTCGTAAACTGCTCGACTACCTGAAACGTAAAGATGTTGCACGCTACACCGCGCTGATTGAGCGTCTGGGTCTGCGTCGCTAATTCTTGCGAGTTTCGTAAAAGGGGGCCTTCATGGCCCCTTTTTTCAAGCAGATGGCAGCAATTCACTGGAAACTATTGTATTGTTGCTATGAATGATCTTCCGTTGCAGAGGTTCGCGCGGCTAATGAGAGGCTTTACCCAATATCGTATGGGTTAGGGTTGTCATTAGTCGCGAGGATGCGCAGAAGATCGGGTATTAACGGCGATTCAGTCTGTGTCGCCAAAAATTTGAAAGGATATTATTTTGCTTAATCCGATCGTTCGTAAATTCCAGTACGGTCAGCATACCGTCACGCTGGAAACCGGCATGATGGCCCGTCAGGCTACTGCCGCTGTTATGGTTAGCATGGACGACACCGCGGTATTCGTTACCGTTGTTGGCCAGAAAAAAGCGAAGCCGGGTCAGGACTTCTTCCCGCTGACCGTTAACTATCAGGAGCGTACCTACGCTGCTGGCCGTATCCCAGGTAGCTTCTTCCGTCGTGAAGGCCGTCCAAGCGAAGGCGAAACCCTGATCGCGCGTCTGATTGACCGCCCGGTTCGTCCGCTGTTTCCGGAAGGTTTCGTGAACGAAGTTCAGGTTATCGCAACCGTCGTTTCCGTTAACCCACAGGTTAACCCGGATATCGTGGCGATGATCGGTGCCTCTGCTGCACTGTCTCTGTCTGGTATTCCGTTCAACGGCCCAATCGGTGCGGCACGTGTTGGTTATATCAATGACCAGTACGTACTGAACCCGACTCAGGACGAGCTGAAAGAGAGCAAGCTGGATCTGGTGGTAGCTGGTACCGAAGCTGCCGTACTGATGGTTGAATCCGAAGCGGAACTGCTGAGTGAAGATCAAATGCTGGGCGCCGTGGTGTTCGGTCACGATCAGCAGCAGGTGGTTATCCAGGCGATCAACGATCTGGTGAAAGAAGCCGGTAAACCGCGTTGGGACTGGCAGCCGGAAGCTGTAAACGAAGCGCTGAACGCGCGCGTTGCTGCGCTTGCTGAATCTCGCCTGAGCGATGCTTACCGTATCACCGATAAACAAGAGCGTTATGCTCAGGTTGACGTGATCAAATCTGAAACCATCGCGACGCTGGTTGCTGAAGACGAAACCCTGGACGCTAATGAACTGGGTGAAATCCTGCACGCAATCGAGAAAAACGTTGTTCGTAGCCGTGTACTGGCTGGCGAGCCGCGCATCGATGGCCGTGAAAAAGACATGATCCGTGGTCTGGACGTGCGCACTGGCGTACTGCCGCGTACTCACGGTTCTGCACTGTTCACCCGTGGTGAAACTCAGGCGCTGGTTACTGCAACGCTGGGAACTGCACGTGACGCACAGGTTCTTGATGAACTGATGGGCGAGCGTACTGACAGCTTCCTGTTCCACTACAACTTCCCTCCGTACTCCGTTGGCGAAACCGGCATGGTCGGTTCTCCGAAGCGTCGTGAAATTGGTCACGGTCGTCTGGCGAAGCGCGGCGTTCTGGCTGTTATGCCAGAAATGGACAAATTCCCGTACACCGTACGTGTGGTGTCTGAAATCACCGAATCTAACGGTTCTTCTTCCATGGCTTCCGTCTGTGGCGCTTCTCTGGCGCTGATGGACGCAGGTGTGCCGATCAAAGCCGCCGTTGCGGGTATCGCAATGGGTCTGGTGAAAGAAGGCGACAACTTTGTCGTACTGTCTGACATCTTGGGCGACGAAGACCACCTCGGCGATATGGACTTCAAAGTGGCGGGTTCCCGCGACGGTATCTCTGCTCTGCAGATGGATATCAAAATTGAAGGTATCACCAAAGAGATCATGCAGGTTGCACTGAACCAGGCTAAAGGTGCGCGTCTGCACATCCTGGGCGTGATGGAACAGGCGATCAACGCGCCGCGCGGCGACATTTCTCAGTTTGCTCCGCGTATCCACACCATCAAGATCAACCCGGACAAGATCAAAGACGTGATCGGCAAGGGTGGTTCTGTGATCCGTGCGTTGACCGAAGAAACCGGCACCACCATCGAAATCGAAGATGACGGTACTGTGAAGATCGCGGCGACCGACGGTGAGAAAGCGAAACACGCTATCCGTCGTATCGAAGAGATCACGGCAGAAATCGAAGTTGGTCGTATCTACAATGGTAAAGTGACCCGTATCGTTGACTTTGGCGCATTTGTTGCCATCGGCGGCGGTAAAGAAGGTCTGGTTCACATCTCGCAGATCGCGGATAAGCGCGTAGAGAAAGTGACCGATTACCTGCAGATGGGCCAGGAAGTACCGGTTAAAGTTCTGGAAGTTGATCGCCAGGGCCGCGTACGTCTGAGCATTAAAGAAGCAACTGAACAATCTCAGCCAGCGGCTGCACCGGAAGCTCCGGCTAGCCAGCAGGGCGAGTAAGGTTGCCATTTGCCCTCCGCGTTGCGGAGGGCTTTTAACCTGGCAGGACGCCTTGTTAGCAACCGGGGAACAGGACGTTCAATTAATCGTTGTCTTCGGGAGTGGGAAATGAAGCCTTTTTTGCGCTGGTGTTTCGTGGCAACAGCACTCACGCTGGCTGGATGCAGTAATTCCGCCTGGCGTAAGAGTGAAGTCCTCGCAGTACCATTGCAACCGACTTTGCAGCAGGAAGTGATTCTGGCACGCATGGAACAAATTCTTGCCAGTCGGGCTTTAACCGATGACGAACGCGCACAGCTTTTATATGAGCGCGGAGTGTTGTATGATAGTCTCGGTCTGAGGGCATTAGCGCGAAATGATTTTTCACAAGCGTTGGCAATCCGACCTGATATGCCTGAAGTATTCAATTACTTAGGCATTTATTTAACGCAGGCAGGCAATTTTGATGCTGCCTATGAAGCGTTTGATTCTGTACTTGAGCTTGATCCAACTTACAACTACGCGCACTTAAATCGCGGTATCGCATTGTATTACGGCGGTCGCGACAAGTTAGCGCAAGATGATCTGCTGGCGTTTTATCAAGACGATCCCAATGATCCTTTCCGCAGCCTGTGGCTTTATCTCGCTGAGCAGAAGCTCGATGAGAAGCAGGCGAAAGTTGCGCTGAAACAGCGCTTCGAGAAATCGGATAAAGAACAATGGGGATGGAACATTGTCGAGTTCTACCTGGGCAACATTAGCGAAGCAACGCTAATGGAAAAGCTCAAGGCGGACGCAACGGATAACACCTCGCTCGCTGAGCATCTCAGTGAAACCAACTTCTATTTAGGTAAGTACTACCTAAGTCTGGGGGATTTGGACAACGCTACGGCATTGTTCAAACTGGCGGTGGCTAACAACGTTCATAACTTTGTTGAGCACCGATATGCATTGTTGGAATTATCGCTCCTGGGCCAGGACCAAGATGACCTGGCAGAATCGGACCAGCAATAGCTGACGTACACATCAGCCCGTAATCTTTTTTGATTGCCATCACCTTCACGGGTGAGGGCGTTGTTGTTCGTTAATACACCTACTTTGAGCCGGTTCACACTTTTCAATGAAAATTGCAGATCAATTTCATGATGAGTTATGTAGACTGGCCGCCATTAATTTTGAGGCACACGTACTACATGGCTGAATTCGAAACCACTTTTGCAGATCTGGGCCTGAAGGCTCCTATCCTTGAAGCCCTTAACGATCTGGGTTACGAAAAACCATCTCCAATCCAGGCAGAGTGCATTCCGCATCTGCTGGGCGGTCGCGATGTTCTGGGTATGGCCCAGACCGGTAGCGGCAAAACCGCAGCGTTCTCTTTACCGCTGCTCAACAATCTTGATCCTGAGCTGAAGGCACCTCAGATTCTGGTGCTGGCACCGACCCGCGAACTGGCGGTTCAGGTAGCCGAAGCCATGACGGATTTCTCTAAACACATGCGCGGCGTGAACGTGGTTGCCCTTTACGGCGGCCAGCGTTATGACGTGCAGTTACGCGCCCTGCGTCAAGGGCCGCAGATCGTCGTCGGTACGCCGGGTCGTCTGCTTGATCACTTAAAACGCGGTACCCTGGACCTGTCTCGCCTGAGCGGTCTGGTACTGGACGAAGCCGATGAAATGCTGCGTATGGGCTTCATCGAAGACGTTGAAACCATCATGGCGCAGATCCCGGAGGGTCATCAGACCGCTCTGTTCTCTGCCACCATGCCGGAAGCGATTCGTCGCATTACCCGTCGTTTCATGAAAGAACCGCAGGAAGTGCGCATTCAGTCCAGCGTCACTACCCGTCCGGACATCAGCCAGAGCTACTGGACTGTCTGGGGCATGCGTAAGAATGAAGCGCTGGTGCGTTTCCTGGAAGCGGAAGATTTTGATGCGGCGATTATCTTCGTTCGTACCAAAAACGCGACGCTGGAAGTGGCTGAAGCGCTGGAGCGTAGCGGCTATAACAGTGCCGCGCTGAACGGCGACATGAACCAGGCGCTGCGTGAGCAGACCCTGGAGCGTCTGAAAGATGGTCGTCTGGATATCCTGATTGCCACCGACGTTGCGGCCCGTGGCCTGGACGTTGAGCGTATCAGCCTGGTAGTAAACTACGATATCCCGATGGATTCAGAGTCTTACGTTCACCGTATCGGTCGTACCGGTCGTGCGGGTCGTGCAGGCCGTGCGCTGCTGTTCGTTGAGAACCGCGAGCGTCGTCTGCTGCGTAACATCGAACGCACCATGAAGCTGACCATTCCGGAAGTTGAACTGCCGAACGCAGAACTGCTGGGCAAACGCCGTCTGGAAAAATTTGCGGCCAAAGTACAGCAGCAGTTGGAAAGCAGCGATCTGGATCAGTACCGTGCGCTGCTGGCTAAACTGCAGCCGACTGCGGAAGACGAAGAGCTGGATATCGAAACCCTGGCTGCCGCTCTGCTGAAGATGGCCCAGGGCGAACGTCCGCTGATTCTGCCGCCAGATGCGCCGATGCGTCCGAAGCGTGAATTCCGCGATCGTGACGATCGTGGTCCTCGTGACCGCAACGATCGCGCTCCGCGTGGCGACCGTGAAGACCGTCCGCGTCGTGAACGTCGCGATGTTGGCGATATGCAGCTGTATCGCATTGAAGTGGGCCGCGATGACGGTGTTGAAGTTCGTCATATCGTTGGCGCGATCGCCAACGAAGGCGACATCAGCAGCCGTTACATTGGTAACATCAAGCTGTTCGCTTCGCACTCCACCATCGAACTGCCGAAAGGTATGCCGGGTGAAGTATTGCAGCACTTTACGCGTACCCGCATCCTCAACAAACCGATGAATATGCAGTTGGTGGGCGATGCACAGCCGCACACTGAACGTCGTGGCGGTGGTCGTAGCTTCGGCGGTGAGCGTCGTGAAGGTGGTCGCGGTTTCGGCGGTGAGCGTCGTGAAGGTGGCCGTGGTGATGGTCGTCGTTTCAGCGGTGAACGTCGTGAAGGTAGCCGTGCGCCACGTCGTGAAGACGGTACCAGCCGTCGTCGTGACGCGTAAACCTTTCGTTTACTGACGTAAAGTAATAGATACAGCCCCGATAAAATCATCGGGGCTTTTTTTATTTCATTTGTACTATTGTACTGGTACAGTGCAACACACTAAAATGCGGTCACAATATTATTCGCTGGAGAAATCGCTAAATGGCAACACTAACCACCACCCAGACATCACCTTCGCTGCTCGGCGGCGTGGTGATTATCGGCGGCACCATTATTGGCGCAGGGATGTTCTCTCTGCCGGTGGTTATGGCAGGTAGCTGGTTTTTCTGGTCAATGGCGGCGCTGGTCTTTACCTGGTTCTGCATGCTGCATTCCGGTTTGATGATTCTTGAAGCAAACCTTAACTACCGGATTGGCTCAAGCTTCGACACCATCACCAAAGACCTGCTGGGCAAAGGCTGGAACGTGGTCAACGGTATCTCTATTGCCTTTGTGCTCTATATCCTGACCTACGCCTATATTTCGGCGAGCGGTTCGATTCTGCACCATACGTTCAGCGAGATGTCGCTGAACGTGCCTGCCCGTGCGGCCGGTTTTGGTTTTGCGCTGTTGGTGGCGTTTGTGGTGTGGCTGAGTACCAAAGCGGTGAGCCGTATGACGGCGATCGTGCTGGGTGCGAAGGTGATTACTTTCTTCCTGACCTTTGGCAGTCTGCTTGGACACGTTGCGCCGACAACGCTGTTTAACGTCGCGGAAAGTAACGCCTCTTATACGCCGTACCTGCTGATGACACTGCCGTTCTGTCTGGCGTCATTTGGCTATCACGGTAACGTCCCGAGCCTGATGAAATACTACGGTAAAGACCCTCGTACTATTGTGAAGTGCCTGGTTTACGGGACGCTGCTGGCGCTAGTGCTTTACACCGTCTGGTTGCTGGGGACGATGGGGAACATTCCACGTCCGGCGTTTATCGGCATTGCGCAGAAGGGCGGCAATATTGATGTGCTGGTACAGGCGCTGAGCGGTGTGCTGAACAGCCGTAGTCTGGATCTACTGCTGGTGGTGTTCTCTAACTTCGCGGTGGCGAGTTCGTTCCTTGGCGTCACGCTGGGACTGTTTGACTATCTGGCGGATCTGTTTAGTTTTGACGATTCGGCGCAGGGACGCTTCAAAACCGCGCTGCTCACCTTTGCTCCGCCGATCGTCGGGGGGCTGTTGTGGCCGAACGGATTCCTGTATGCCATTGGCTACGCAGGACTGGCGGCGACTATCTGGGCCGCGATTGTACCGGCGCTGTTGGCACGCAAATCACGCCAGCGCTTCGGTAGCCCGAAATTCCGTGTCTGGGGTGGTAAGCCGATGATTGTCCTGATTCTGGTTTTCGGTGTGGGTAACGCGCTGGTACACATCCTGTCGAGTTTTAATTTGCTGCCTGTATACCAGTAACCTTGTGGCCCGGTGGCGCTACGCTTACCGGGCCTACAGGGATCGCGTAGGCCGGATAAGGCGAAGCCGCCATCCGGCAAAAAGGCTACCCCACCAACTCTTCTTTCACCTGCATCGCCAGTTCAAACGAATGCAAACGCGCCTGATGGTCAAAAATCTGCCCGTTAACCATGATCTCGTCGGCCTGGGTTTCACGCAGAATAGACTCCAGCCCGTGGCGTACTTTCGCTTTATCCCCGACCAACGACATACTGAGTGCCTGTTGTACGCCGTACTGTTCTGACGGCGACCAGAACTGCTCTATATTTTGAATCGGCGCCGGGAGTTGGCCTGTTTCGCCACGCCGCAACTTCACGAACGCTTGCTGCATCGAGGTGAACAGATACTCCGCATCACGGTTACTGTCGGCGGCAATGATATTGATACACACCATTGCGTACGGTTTTTCCAGCCGCGTTGACGGCCTGAACTGAGTGCGGTACAGATGTAGCGCCTGGAACAGCATATCCGGCGCGAAGTGGGAGGCAAAAGCGAACGGCAGGCCAAGCTGTGCGGCTAACTGCGCGCTATAGAGGCTGGAGCCTAACAGCCAGACCGGGATCTTCTCGCCGTAGCCAGGCACCGGGCGTACCTGCGGATTGGGATCGCGCGCATCAAACCAGTCCACCAGTTCAGCGACGTCGCGAGGGAAGTTATCGATATCGCTGCCCATATGGCGGCGCAGCGCCCGCATCGTCGGCTGGTCGCTGCCCGGCGCGCGTCCTAAGCCGAGATCGATACGTCCGGGATAGAGCGTATTCAGCGTACCGAACTGTTCGGCGATCACCAGCGGTGAGTGGTTGGGGAGCATGACGCCGCCGGAACCGAGATGTAAAGTCCGGGTGTTCGCGGCGAGATAGCCAATCAGCACTGAGGTGGCCGCGCTGGCGATACCGGTCATGTTGTGATGTTCCGCCAGCCAGTAGCGGTGATAGCCTCGTTTTTCCGCGAGGCGCGCGAGATCCAGCGAGTGCGTGAACGCCTCTTTAGCTGAGGATCCGTCAGGAATCGGTGCCAGATCCAGCACCGAGAAAGGAATGGTTTTGTCAGTCATAACGGCTCACTTTGTTACCAGTTAATCTTTTCATACTGCATTAAAGATTAGTTAATGTTGTTAACAAAGTGAGCTATTTATCAGAACTGCAGCTCGAGTCCGGCCAGGCGTTTCCAGTAGCCATTGCAGTCGCTGTGCGCGGTGAGTGGCAGTGGGGCGCATCCCGTTTCATTGGCGCGGAAGGCGTCGAGCATCGCGAATGTCTCCGTTCCCAGCGGTGACAGGCGCACGATATCCACCAGCCCCTGCATTGACGTCAGTTCATTGCCGAGGTTGTAGATATAGCCGCTCATGGTCTGAATGCCATTGAGGACGAACACCTGTTGATTTTCCTGGGAGAGCACGTCGCGGCCATTAGGGTACTTGATGCAGCAGGTTTCGCACTCATCTTTCGGACGATCTTCCGAGCGGGCGGTAAAGCAGCGTGCGGAGTAAGCCAGCGGCAGGTGCCCATAGCTCAGGACTTCCACTTCAAACTGCTGACGAATCCCCAGTTCATCACACTGATTGAGCAGGTTCGCCAGCCAGTCGCGGGAAAGCTCCACCGGCATGCACCAGCGCACCATCCCCTGCTTGAGCAGCAGGCGCAGCGTGACTGCGTTGTAGCAGTTCAGCGCGTGTCCGGCGACGAACGGTAGCTTGCGGTCGGCGCACATATTCACCACGCCAAGATCGCTGGCCTCCAGCAGAAAGTCTCCGTTTTCGACATAGCGCTTCAGTTCGTTCAGCTCAGAAGAGGCTTGCACCAGCGCCAGCGTCGAAAGCACCACCTGCTTACCGCTACCGGCGAGCGATTTAGCCATATCCAGCCAGTCGCCGACTTTGGTGGCGCGGCGTTTGCTACATACCGCTTCGCCGAGATAGATGACATCAGCGCTGCTGGTGGCAGCCTGCTGATAAAAGTCTTCCAGCGTTTCTTTCGGCCAGTAGTAAAGCACCGGCCCTAAGGAGTATTTCATTGCTTTTCTCACTGCCATTTACGGTGATACGCGCCAAGCGTCGTCTGAGTGCCTTCGGACATCGCGCCGAGCGTCTCCATCCAGGCGGCCTGCGGCGCATAGTTCTGCGGGTCGGCCATACAGCGGTCGATCGCCTGACGCCACACTTTTGCGACCTGGCTGACATAGGCTGGGCTGCGTTGACGGCCTTCGATTTTCACCGAGGCAATATTCGCCGCCAGCAGTTCCGGCAGGAGTTCCAGCGTGTTCAGGCTGGTGGGTTCTTCCAGCACGTGATAACGCTCGCCGTCGACCAGATAGCGACCTTTACACAGCGTCGGATAGCCCGCGTTTTCCCCGTCCTGATAGCGGTCGATCAGTACTTCATTGAGGCGTGATTCCAGTCCCTGCGGCGTCTGTTGCCAGCGCACAAAGCGGGCAGGGGAACAGGCCCCTACCGTATTGGGGGATTCACCGGTCAGCCAGGACGAGAGGTAACAGCGGCCTTCGGCCATAATGCACAGACTGCCGAAAGCAAAAACCTCCAGCGGCACCGGCGTTGCGCGGGCAAGCTGTTTCACCTGATGGATCGAGAGCACGCGCGGCAGGACGACGCGAGCAACATCGAAATTGCGGTGATAAAAGTTGATCGCTTCTTCATTGGTAGCCGAAGCCTGAACAGAGACATGGCGCTCAATATGCGGGTAACGAACTGCGGCATACTCAAGCATGGCGAGATCGGCGAGGATCAGCGCATCCGCTCCCAGTTGCGCAGCCATATCCACCGCACGCTGCCAGCGGGCATAACCATCCGGATGCGCAAATGTGTTAATTGCGATGTGTAATTTACGGCGGTGTTGATGGACAAAACTCACCGCTTCCTGCAATTTCTTCTCGGTAAAGTTAAGGCCGGCGAAGTGGCGGGCGTTAGTATCATCTTTAAGCCCGATATAAACGGCATCAGCGCCGTTTTCGATGGCCGCCTTAAGCGCCGGGAGATTTCCGGCAGGGCAGAGCAGCTCCATAATTTATCCTGAAGATTGCGCCGCCTGGGACGCATAATTGTTAACGAACAAGGATTTTAGTTAACCTTGCTGCGACAATTTTTGATTTAAGGCAGTTAAAGTCGTATTGATATCAGTAATAAAGAGGTAGGGATTTCGCACGTAATTGTTGATTTACGCCGCTATGTCGTTTATCTGATATGGCAAAATAGCAGGATAATTGAAACAGGGAGTAAAGCTCGTGTTAGATAAGCTGCGTTCACGCTTAGTACATTTCGGTCCTTCTCTGATGAGTGTGCCAGTTAAATTGACGCCCTTTGCACTGCAACGCCAGGTTCTGGAACAGGTTCTGAGCTGGCAATTTCGCCAGGCCCTCGCTGACGGGGAGCTGGAGTTCCTTGAAGGCCGTTGGTTAAGCATTACGGTTCGTGATATCGGCCTGAAGTGGTATACCTCGGTTGAGAATGACAAACTGATCGTCAGCGAGGACGCGCAAGCCGACGTGAGTTTTAGCGCCGACGCCAGCGATCTGCTGATGATCGCCGCGCGTAAGCAGGATCCGGATACGCTCTTCTTCCAGCGCCGCCTGGTGATTGAAGGGGATACGGAGTTAGGGTTGTATGTGAAGAACCTGATGGATGCCATTGAGCTGGAGCAGATGCCCAAAGCGTTGCGCGTTATGCTGCTGCAACTGGCGGATTTTGTTGAGGCGGGCATGAAATACTCGCCAGAAACCAAACAGACATCGGTAGGTGAACCATGCTGATTCGAGTAGAAATTCCCATTGATGCACCCGGTATTGATGCCCTGCTGCGTCGTTCATTCGAAAGCGATGCGGAAGCGGAACTGGTACACTCCCTGCGTGAAGATGGTTTTCTGACGCTCGGTCTGGTCGCCACCGACGATGAAGGTCAGGTGGTGGGCTACGTGGCATTCAGTCCTGTTGACGTGCAGGGTGAAGATTTGCAGTGGGTCGGCATGGCACCGCTGGCAGTTGATGAAAACTACCGTGGGCAAGGCCTGGCGCGCCAGTTGGTCTACGAAGGACTGGATTCACTCAACGAATTTGGCTATGCCGCCGTGGTCACCCTGGGCGATCCGGCACTGTACAGCCGCTTTGGTTTCGAGCTGGCCGCCCATTACGATCTGCATTGCCGCTGGCCGGGCACCGAAAGTGCGTTCCAGGTACATCGTTTAGCGGAAGACGCGCTAAACGGCGTCACGGGACTGGTCGAGTATCACGATCACTTTAATCGTTTTTAAGCGCCGTGGTTTGCAGGTCGTTCAGTAACGCTGCAAACCCTTCGCCTTCTGCGACAAGCCGTTCTTTCTGCCGCTTGGTGAGTCTTTTAACCCGGTATTCAGCGCGTAGCGCCAGTGAACGATCGCCAACCGGTGCGGAAAACGCCAGCGTCAACTCCCCTTTTCCCCGTAGCGCCTTCGCGCCTTTACCACTTTGATGCTGTTGGTAGCGGCGCGCCACGTCGGTCGTGATCCCGGTATACAGGGCGTTATCGGCGGTGCGGATCAGATAAAGATACCAGGGTGTCATCATGGCCTTCGGCGTGTTACGTTTCTGGCATCCAGTATAAAAGAGAACCGAGATGGAAACACTCACTGCAATCAGTCGTTGGCTGGCGAAACAACATGTTGTGACCTGGTGCGTGCACCGTGAAGGCGAACTGTGGTGTGCAAATGCGTTTTATCTCTTCGACGCCAAAAAGGTGGTTTTTTATCTGCTGACGGAAGAGAAAACGCGTCATGCGCAGATGTCAGGCCCGCGAGCGCCCGTTGCCGGAACAGTAAACGGCCAACCAAAAACGGTCGCATTGATTCGCGGTGTGCAGTTTACAGGCGAGATCCGTCAACTGGCAGGCGAAGAAAGCGACGCGGCGCGACAGGCCTATCTTCGCCGCTTTCCAGTCGCCAGGATGCTGTCCGCGCCGGTATGGGAAATCCGCCTGGATGAACTCAAGTTCACCGACAATACCCTGGGCTTTGGCAAAAAGCTGGTGTGGCTACGTCAGTCAGGCACCAAGGATACGTAATGCTTCCCGATTGAACGCTGGCAGATCGTCGGGGGTACGACTGGTAACCAGTTGGTCTTTATCAACCACCACCTCCTGATCGTAAAATTCCGCACCCGCATTTTTCACATCGATAATGATCGGTTTCACCGCTGTGAGTTTACGACCGCGAATAACATCGGCACTGATCAGCAACTGTGGCCCGTGGCAGATGGCGAAGACGGGTTTACCCGTATTCACGAAGTCGCGTGTAAAGGTGACGAAGCGATCGTCACCGCGCAGGTAATCCGGTGAATGACCTCCCGGTAACAGCAGGGCATCAAAATCAGCAGGCCGGACCTCATCAATCGCTTTATCTATGGTGACGCTGGCCTCGCCTTTTTTGCCTTTCACCGTTTTACCTGCCTGTTTTTCAATCGTAATGACCTCATGCCCGGCCTGGCGAAATTCTGCTGCAGGTGAGGTGAATTCTGAATCCTCAAACTCGTCAGTGATCAAAACGGCAATCTTCTTACTCATACGTCCTCCGCGATAGTGGCATTGGATAAGGCAATTTTTCCATGATGATGGATAATTACACTGTGAACTAATAAGCCTGGTCGATGAGACTGAGGGCGCAAGGCGGACTATTCTGGAAAGGAGTGAGGATGAATCAGGTACTGATTACCGGGGCGACCGGGTTGGTTGGCGGGCATTTGCTGCGGATGCTGCTTAATGAACCGAAGATCCATTCAATTGCAGCCCCGACGCGACGTCCGCTGGCGGACATGCCTGGCGTCTATAATCCCTACGATCCGCAATTGAGCGATGCGCTGGCGCAGGTTACCGATCCTGTCGATATCGTTTTTTGCTGTCTGGGTACGACCCGGCGCGAAGCTGGCAGCAAAGAGGCATTTATTCATGCCGACTATACGCTGGTGGTCGACACCGCCTTGACCGGCCGCCGTCTGGGCGCTCAGCATATGCTGGTGGTGAGTTCGATGGGGGCCAACGCCCGTTCGCCGTTTTTCTACAATCGTGTAAAAGGGGAAATGGAAGAGGCGCTGATCGCGCAAGCGTGGCCGAAGTTGACGATTGCGCGTCCGTCGATGCTGCTTGGTGACCGCAACAGACATCGGTTCACTGAAACTCTTTTTGCGCCGTTTTTCCGGTTGTTGCCAGGCAACTGGAAGTCGATTGACGCGCGGGACGTAGCGCGCGCAATGCTGGCTGATGCGCTGTCACCTGAACATGAAGGTGTGACGATCCTGACCTCGTCTCAGCTGCGGGAGAAGGCGGCGTCAATATAGCATTTCCAAACATTTCCCAAAGGCGTAGTATTCTCCGGCTTATTACTCTTACACTCCCTGGGGAATGCTATGGCTGGTCAGTCTTCATCTCAGGCGGCAACACCGTTTCAATGGTGGAAGCCCGCTCTTTTCTTTCTTGTTGTCATCGTCGGTCTCTGGTACGTGAAATGGCAGCCTTATTACGGGAAAGCCTTCATTGCCGCAGATACTCACAGTATCGGTAAATCCATTCTGGCGCAGGCCGATGCGAACCCGTGGCAGGCGGCCTGGGACTATGCGATGGTCTATTTCATTGCAGTCTGGAAGGCCGCAGTATTGGGGGTGATCCTTGGCTCGCTGATTCAGGTTCTGATCCCGCGCGACTGGCTGTTACGTACGCTCGGGCAAGCGCGTTTTCGCGGCACGTTATTTGGCACGCTTTTCTCTCTGCCCGGCATGATGTGTACCTGCTGCGCCGCACCGGTGGCGGCGGGGATGCGTCGCCAGCAGGTTTCGATGGGTGGGGCGCTGGCATTCTGGATGGGGAATCCCCTGTTAAACCCGGCGACGCTGGTATTTATGGGCTTTGTCCTCGGCTGGCATTTCGCGGCGATTCGTCTGGTTGCCGGACTGGCAATGGTGCTGGTGGTGGCGACGCTGGTGCAAAAATGGGTGAAAGAGCCTCCACAAACTGAGTTGCCGGTAGAAATCACGCAACCAGATGCGCAGGACGGGTTCTTTGTCCGCTGGGGGCGTGCGCTGTGGACGCTGTTCTGGAGTACTATTCCGGTCTACATCCTGGCGGTGCTGGTACTGGGCGCTGCGCGCGTCTGGCTGTTTCCGCATGCGGATGGTGCGATCGATAATAGCCTGCTGTGGGTGATTGCGCTGGCGGTAGCGGGTTGTTTGTTTGTGATCCCGACGGCGGCAGAAATCCCGATTGTGCAGACAATGATGCTGGCAGGGATGGGCACTGCGCCTGCGCTTGCACTGCTGATGACCTTACCCGCGGTTAGCCTGCCGTCGCTCATTATGCTGCGTAAAGCGTTCCCGGCAAAAGCATTGTGGTTAACGGCAGTGCTGGTGGTGGTCTCTGGCGTGATAGTAGGAAGTATTGCGCTGGTATAAAAAGGAATGCCGGGGGCGCTTCGCTTGCCCGGCCTACAATAATACACTCTGTAGGCCGGATAAGGCGGTCACGCCGCCATCCGGCACATATGGCCTGATGTCGACGCTAAAGCGCCTAATCAGGCCTTGGGGGATTACTTGATGAAGGTAAACGCCGTGGTCACGCGCTTCACGCCGCTGACCCGGCTGGCGATATCCGCAGCCGCTTTCGCTTCACGTTCGGTCACCAGACCTAACAGGAACACTTCGCCGTTTTCGGTCGTCACTTTCACGTTTGATGATTTAACCTGGTCGCTGGTCAGTAGCTGAGAGCGCACTTTGGTGGTGATCCAGGTGTCATTTGACGCGGTGCCCATGCCAATCGGCTGACCCTGACGGATCTCGTTATAGACCTCGGTGGCGCCATCGACACCCATTGCAATTTGTTTAGCCCGTGAGGAGAGCTCACTATTCGGCGACTGACCGACCAGTAACACTTTACCCTGATAAGCCGTCACGTTAATGCGTGTTTCTTTCTTGATCTGTGCATCTTTCGACAGCGCGCTGTTGACGCGCACTTCCAGGGTTCCATCGTCTACCTGAGTGCCTACGCTACGTGGGTCTGTTGCTGCTTTGGTGCCAACGGCGGCGGTACCCACAACAGCAGCGGCCACACAACCTTGCAACAGCAGAGCAGAAATAAGGACTGCGATTGGCGATAAAGCCTTCATGTGTACTCCTTAATCATCCTGGTGAGGGAAAAGCGTGTTATCGATCAGATCGCACAGGCAGTTTACCGTCAGCATATGCATTTCCTGAATGCGCGCGCTATGATGCGAAGGGATACGGATCTCAACATCCTGTGGCCCTAATAGTCCAGCCAGTTCCCCCCCGTCATACCCGGTCAATGCCACAATCGTCATATCTCGCGTGACGGCGGCTTCCACGGCCTTAACAATATCGCGGCTGTTGCCGCGCGTCGAGATGGCCAGTAAGACATCGCCCGCATGACCTAACGCCCGAACCTGTTTTGCATACACTTCATCATGCAGACGGTCGTTAGCAATCGCTGTTAAGACCACATTATCCGTATTTAGTGCAATCGCAGGTAAACTGGGGCGTTCTGTTTCAAAGCGGTTGATCATGCTGGCAGCAAAATGCTGTGCGTTGGCGGCGGATGTCCCATTACCACAACAGAGAATTTTGTTGCCATTGAGCAGTGAATGAACCAGCGTCACGGCGGCGCGAGAGATAGCATCCGGGAGGGCTTCTGCCGCTGCAATTTGAGTTTGAATGCTTTCGGTAAAGCAGACTTTAATTCTGTCTAACACGCTAATCCTTAAATCTTCAATTATGAGCAGTCGGTAAAAGCGTTCCTGAACCACTCAACATCATTTCCGGTGAAGGCTAACACATCGAACCGGCAATCCACAGTATCAAAACTCCCATTGTGGCGCGCGAGCCACAAGCGGGCAGCCTGTAATAATTTACGCTGCTTGCTGCGTGTCACACTGGCAGCGGCACTACCAAACGTTGCAGAGCGTCGGTAGCGGACCTCAATGAAGACGGTCGACTTGCCATCACGCATGATCAGATCGATCTCGCCGCCGCGTTCATGCACGTTGGCGGCGATAAAATGCAGTCCCTTGCGCTCCAGCCAGCGACGTGCGGTGGTTTCCCACGCGTCACCGGCCTGTTTGCTCGTTAACTGGCGGGGACAATCTGCCCTTGTTGGTACTGGAGCCATGATAACTTCCTGTTAATCACACAGTCCTGACTGGCGGTCAGCGCGCCGGTATTCCCATTAATTTCGAAGCCCTGCACCTGACGCATCTGGGAGAAATGGTTCGCCAGCGACCAGGCGTCCACGCCCATTGCGTACATGCGCGCCAGCGAGTAGTCGTTATGCACTGCAGCCAGCGCCTGTTGCATCAGCGACGGATTCGCGCCTGCCAGCATAGGGATCTCGCTGTACTGCAGGCCATCCATTTCCAGACGGAAGTCCGGGCCAGCATTCCCCTGCGCGCTACGCGAACTCGCGTACAGCGTTGCACCACTCTGGCTACCGTTGCGCATGGCGATCATCGGCTTGATGAAGGCGATCTCATTCGGTGTTGCCAGAATATACACGGCATCCACGCGACCACCGTTGCCGCTAATCTGGGCATCCGTTGGCGGTGCCGGAATGGTTAAATTGCCAATGGTAACGCCGGGTTGAGACGGTGTGCTGGCAGCAATAGGGCTACCGGTTAACGCTATCCCGGAACCGCCGTTGACGCCCATACGCAGTTCCGCCGTCGAGCCAAATTTCTGTTGCAGCACTGTACTGCCACCCAGTTTTTGCCACTCCTGGGCAAAGGCGTTAGCAACACGATCGCCCAGCGCGCTACGTGGGATCAGCAGCAGCGGCGACTGTTTACCCTGTTCACGGATATGGCGCGCCGCATCACGCGCTTCATCTTCCGGTGAGAGGGCGAAGTAACAGATGTTTGCCCGGCTCTGCACCGATTCCGGCTGGTTAAGCGCCAGTACGTTCAGCGGAGTGTTGCTTTTGACCAGTTCGTCGACGTTGTTTTTCAGCAGCGGACCGACCACGATACTCGCGCCGTCCTGCTGAACCTGCGTCAGGATCTGATCGAGCGGTTGGGCGCTGGTATCATAAATTTTCAGCTCCGCGGAAGGATTTGCCGCCGCGCTGGTTGCGGCTGGTTGCACAGGCGTTGCCTGCGACGTGCTGACGGCGGCTGGCTGTTCGGCCTGCTCGTCGTGGGTTAAATCGCTCACTGATGCCTGGGAAGGACTGGCGACGCCATCAGTCGTCTGCGGCTGCGGGTCTGTTGGCGTTGGAGCGGCGACGTTTGCCGGTTGTGCGGCGGGCTGCGCGTCGACAGGTTGCGTACCAAGATTTTTGGCTGCTTCAAAGCCCTGTTGAATGGTGCGACCAAATACGGCCGCCTGACCGTTCAGCGGCAGCAGCAGGGCGATTTTACTGGTCGAGGCGGGTTTAAAGCTCTGCACGTTGACCAGTTGGGTTGGCAGCAGTTTCGCACCCGGATTTTGCGGGTAGCGTTTTTGCCAGTCGGCAATGCCTGCTTTCATCATGTCCGGATCGCTGCGATTATCAAACCAGACGCGTTGTAGATCCAGCCAGCCCTGCAGTACGTTTTCATCCGCATTGATCACCAGCGCCTGTGCCTGCTCCTGCGTCATTGCAGACAACGCTTGCCAGGTGGCGTCCATATTTTTCTGCTTATCCTTCTCGCCAAGCAGGGGTTCCTGCGCAATCAGGGCGCGCAGCAGCGAGAGTGACGGGCGGCCCTGGCTGGCGTCAATCTGCGCCTGCCAGTAGCGGGCCTGCTGATTTTTCTCAAAATCAGATGGGGTAAGCTTTTCCAGCAGGGCCTGTGCTCCGGCGAAATCTTTCTGGGCCAGTTTACTTTCCACGGCCAGCAGCGACTGTTCCCGGCGCTGGGTATCATTCAGATCCTGCGGCAGTTGGTTAAACAGGTCGATAGCCTGCTGGCTTTTGCCTTCTTTCAGCAGTGCACGAATGGCGAGTAATTGCCAGTTGGTCTTGCTATCATTTGCGCTTTGCTGCATCTGTTGCAGATAAAAGCCGGAATCAGCTTGTGCTGTGCCCTGCATATGGGCAGTGCTCTGATCGGGGGACTGGGTGCCGCAGCCGGCGAAAATAAGGGCTGCCAGAACGACAGGCAGACAGCGCGCGGCTTTTAAACAAGAGAATGTTAAGGGTACCATACTGTATCCAGTGATATTTTTTATACGCAATGCTCAATATTAAATCGGCAATACGGACGACACAATGACACAACACGAATCGGCGGATAATTCTCGCGGCCAACTCTTTATTGTACCTACACCTATCGGGAATTTGTCTGATATTACCCAGCGTGCGCTCGAAGTGTTACAAGCTGTTGATTTAATTGCCGCTGAAGATACTCGTCATACCGGATTATTATTGCAGCATTTCGCGATAAATGCCCGGTTGTTCGCCCTGCACGATCATAATGAGCAGCAAAAAGCAGAAACGCTGGTGGCGAAGTTGAAAGAAGGCCAGAACATCGCGCTGGTTTCTGATGCCGGGACGCCGCTGATTAACGATCCGGGTTACCACCTGGTGCGTACCTGTCGTGAGCAGGGCATCCGTGTCGTACCGTTGCCGGGGCCCTGTGCGGCGATTGCTGCATTAAGTGCGGCGGGGTTGCCGTCCGATCGCTTCTGCTATGAAGGCTTTTTACCCGCCAAATCAAAAGGACGTCGCGACGCGCTGAAAGCGATCGAAACCGAACCGCGCACGTTGATTTTCTATGAATCCACTCATCGCCTGCTGGACAGCCTGGAAGATATGGTCGCGGTGTGGGGCGGATCCCGCTATGTGGTGCTGGCGCGTGAGCTGACCAAAACCTGGGAGACGATTCATGGCGCACCGGTGGGGGAACTGCTGGCGTGGGTTAAAGAGGACGAAAACCGGCGTAAAGGCGAGATGGTGCTGATTGTGGAAGGGCACAAAGCGCAGGAAGATGAACTGCCCGCCGATGCCCTGCGCACCCTCGCGTTGTTACAGGCCGAGTTGCCGCTAAAGAAAGCCGCGGCGCTGGCGGCGGAAATCCACGGCGTGAAAAAGAACGCGCTGTACAAATATGCGCTGGAGCAGCAAGGGTAATCCGGGAAACACGCTGCAGAAATACTGCAGCGTGTCAGAATGAGATGGGATGTTACCGATCAGAGTAACGCGAGCCATCCAGTAAACATGTCGTATTGTCATGCAGCCACAGAAACGAGGCCGGAATCGCGGTCGTCACGGCCGTGGTCAGGTATTTATCAACAGCGTCCTGTTTTCCTTCTCCGGCAATCAGCAGCAGAATTTCCTTTGCATTGAGGATCTCCTTCAGTCCCAGCGTGATGCCGTGCGTTACGGGACGACCGGCCGATTTAAGCATGTCGTGGTGACGCGTTTGCTCATCAAGCCTGCTGATATGGCAAAACGGTTCCAGCGCGCTTCCCGGTTCGTTCAGCCCCAGATGACCATTCTTGCCGATGCCCAATACGCATAAATCGAGACCGCCCCGGCTGGCAATCAAATCCGTCACGCGCTCACACTCCGCTTCGTCGATATTTTCTGACTGAAAACCAATCAGCTGTTCCGGGCGCAGGCCAAGTGGTTGCATGATATGCTGTTGCAGGAATGATTCGCAGGTGCCCGGCGTGTGTAAGGGGATTCCCACCCACTCATCGAGCTTCACAAAGGTCACGTTGCGGATATCAACGTGACGTTGCTGTATTTTCTCGACCAGGAAACGATAGGTCAGTTCAGGCGTCGCACCCGTCGCCAGGCAGATCGTCGCGTCAGGTTTGTCTTGTATTACCTGAATTAACCGTTCGCTGGCACGATCGCTGAGTGCGTCATAATGGTCGCAGTACTGTATGCATTGCATTTGTCAGCCATCCTTTTGGCGAGGGGCGCACGCAAAGTCGCGCCCCGTGCGGTTTACAAAATACCGAGTGCGGAAGAGACGATAGAAAGCACAAAGGTGACACCGATTAGCAATACCGGATGCGCTTTTTTCACCCGCAACAGGTAGTACATCAGCAGCGTGTAGCCCATCGGTAAAATGTTCGGGAAGACCTTATCAAAGAAATCCTTTTGCAGGGCCACGTTGTGCGTACTGTCGATGGCAAAAGAGGTCACGACATCGATATGGACGTAGGAGGCGATCAGACCGCCAATCACCGTGATCCCAAGGATCGTCGCCGAACGGGCGATCATCTGCGAATTTTCCCTCACCTTATCAATGGCTTTTACCCCGACCGAATAGCCGACGTGAGTCCAGCCGACGCGCAGGAAAAAGATCATTAAATAGACGGCGAAGAACAGAATCGGGCCCAGTAAATTGCCCTGGCTGGCGAAAGAGGAGCAGATCCCCGCCATAATCGGCAGTAAGGTGAACCAGAAAATGGCATCGCCAATCCCGGCGATGGGACCAAACAGCGCCACTTTCAGACCTTTAATGGTGTCGCGGTTTTCTCCTTTCTCTTCCATTGAGATCAGTAAGCCCATCAGGAAACCGACGAGGTTCGGATGAGTATTGATAAATTCCAGATGATCTTTCATGGCCGCACTCAGACCCGGCTTATCATCTTTATAGATTTTTTTCAGAATCGGCAGCATCGCCCAGGTAAAGCCGCCCGCCTGCATCCTTTCATAGTTAAAGCTCGCCTGAAGAAGGGAAGAGCGGAAGCCAAGACGGGTAATGTCTTTTTTACTGATTTCAGATCCCATTGCTGTAATCCTCTTCATCATCATTTTTACGGGCGACAGGCTGGGGTTGTGCCTGCTGTTTGGCTTTGGCATTGAAAAATTCGTACACGGCGAAGCCCGCGCCGAGGACCGCGACCGGGAGTAAGTTGTTGACCTGGATGTAGCAGACAAAGAGGAAGCCAGCAATCAGGTAAGGAATGTACTGCGCTTTGAACATCACACGCAGTAGCAAACCAAAACCGACGGCAGGCAGAATACCGCCCGCAACTTCGAAACCATGAGTCAGCCAGGCCGGCATGGCTTTCACCAGCGCCTGCATGGCACCTTGCGCCAGATAGGTACACAGAAACGCGATAATGGCGTATGAGCAGGCGACAATCAGCGTTGTCAGCCAGTTCAGACGTGCAAATGCGCTGGTATTAGCTTCTTTAGCGCAATTGTCGGCCCGGGACATAAACAGAGAGAAGGCGGAATAGAAAAACAGAATCACGTATTGCATCAGCAGGCTGAACGGCAAGCCGAGACCGATGGCGGTTTTGGCATCCACGCCGGTAGACCAGGCGATCACCGTGGTCATTAGCCCCGCCATAATGGGGTTTGGCGGCTGGACGCCGCCGGCGGGCGTCAAGCCGGCAAAAGCCAGCTCGGTCAAACCGCCCGTAATCAAACCAATATGAATGTCGCCAAGAATGGCGCCAGTGAGCGTACACACAATAATTGGTCTGAATAAAAACAAGGCTTCCAGCCAAAAATCGATTCCCAGAAAGAAGACTAATGCAGCGAGGGATATCCCTTGTAAAAGCGTTATTTCATGCATTTTAAACACCTCATGTAAATAAGTCCCTTTAATATGAAAACATTGGCTTGTTATTTACTCCGGGATCGTTTCTTTTTGATCGCCAGGGACATCCTGAATAAAAATGTTTACGCCGTGTTTCTTAATGAACTGCAGGTCCTGAAGATCCTGTTCATTGACATAAACTTTACTGCTGATCTGCTTTTTGCCTTCCGAGAAGTGCATGTTGCCCACGTTCACGTCGTTAAGCGTAATACCGCCTTCGAGCAGCTTTCTGACCGTTTGTGGCGTGCGGCAAATCAGGAATATCTTCTGGTGTGGCGCGGCCTTACCGATGACGTTGATCGTTTTTTCTATAGAAAAGAAACGGATACCGAAACCGTAGGTTTCTGCGGTGATGCCCATTAATTTCTGCTGAATCTCATCCTGAGCGACATCATCATCCACGACGACCAGCAGATTGGCACCGATTGTCGATGTCCAGGTGACGCCCACCTGACCATGTACCAGTCGGTTATCAATACGCGTTAACAGGATATTTGGACTGCTCATACTTAAATCCTCACCATAAAATAATTGAATGACAGAACTTGTTGAAATATATTATTTTTACCGTATCGCATTCATAAATTTATTCAGCGTGATGTGTTGGCGTTATTTTCCTCCGCTATTTGGTCAGAAAGCGCTACCTGATATAAATCAGATAACGCTTCTGAATATGATGTTGAAACAGGACGACTTTAAATTAAATCGGAATCAGCCACTAATTTGTTAGCCGATCCGCAAACCGTGATTTTACTTCTCACCACTTCTTTCATCGCATCCATACCGACACGCATGTAGTAACGTGGATCGTTTCCCTGTGGGTTATCAGCAAACCACGCTTTCACGGCATCGGCGAAGGCAATTTTCAGTTCGGTGGCGACGTTAACCTTACAGACGCCCAGCTCTATCGTGCGGCGCACATAGTCATCAGGCACATCGCTTGCGCCGTGCAGCACCAGCGGAATATCTACCACTTCACGGATTTCAGCCAGACGCTGGAAGTCGATTTTCGGTTTTTTGGTGTAAAGGCCGTGTGCGGTGCCGATGGCGACGGCGAGGCTGTCGACGCCGGTCAGCTCAACAAAGCGTTTGGCCTCCTGCGGATCGGTCAGAAAGGCGCTTTCTGCATCAACGCTCATGTCGTCTTCAACGCCACCCAGTCGTCCTAACTCTGCTTCTACGCTGCAATCGCGGGCGTGGCAAAAATCCACCACCGATTTCACCAGCTTCACGTTTTCCTCAAACGGGAAGTGGCTACCGTCGATCATGGCACTGCGTACCCCGGCGTTTACTTTATGGCGAATGTCGTCCAGCGATTCATGATGATCGAGATGCAGCGCCAGCGGCATGCCGTAGGTGGTGGAGTAGGCGGTGCACAGCGCGTAAAGCTCCTCCAGCGCGATATGCTTGAAGGTGCCTGGTGTACCGGCGAGGATCACCGGTGATTGCATTTCGCTACACACTTCGAGGATCGCCTGGATCGTCTCGGCATTATGGATGTTGAAGGCCGGTACGGCGTAGCCTTTTGCCTGGGCATCTTGCAGGAGATACTTCGTGGAAATGATACTCATGATCGGATCCTCTTAAGCCTGCCACGGATGAATAACGACGCCCTGCACGACGCGGTTGACTGTACCGCTGCGGGAGGGAGTATCCGGCGTATTACCGACATGGATGGACTGAGTGAGCGCAAAGACCTGGGCATACATCAGGTAGCAGAATGCCAGCTCACTATCGATAAAATGACGTGCAGGTGGCAACAGGATGTGCGGACCAGCTTCAATGATGGAATCGCTTTCGGCCGCAACAGCGACAACGCGCATTGCTTGATCGTCGCGACGCAACTCCGCCAGCAGATCGAGATCGTACTGCCGTGTGTAAGGATGGCTGGAGATATACACCACGATCAGCGTTTCGTTATCCACCAGGGATTTCGGGCCGTGGCGGAAGCCCGTTGGCGAGTCGTAAAATGCCGCCAGCTTACCGGCGGTCAGCTCGAGTACTTTCAGAGCTGATTCACGCGCAGCCCCCTGTAATCCACCGCTTCCGAGATAGACGATCCGTTTCCAGGCACCGTTGCCAAATACGCCGTGGCTGAAATCACCCAGTGATGACAGGATCGTCTGGCAGCGATCCGCGACATCGCGGAAGGTTTGGCTGTTGAAGATTTTCGGTGCGAACACCGCCAGGCAACTGGCCATCATGGTGGTAATACTGCTGGTCATCGCAAAACCGCGATCGTGCGTTTCTGCCGGCATCAGCAGGGCAAAGGCGTTATCGCTTGCAACGGCGGTCTGGTACAGGCTACCTGCTTCATTGCAGGTGATCGAAAGGTGATAGCACTCAGGAACGAACTGGTTTGCCAGTTCCACTGCGGCAACGCTTTCCGGGCTGTTGCCGGAACGGGCAAACGAGACCAGCAGCAGCGGATGCGCCGGATTCAGATAATCCATCGGATTGGTGACCAGATCGGTGGTCGGTATTGCGCTGATGTTTTGTCCGGTGTGGCTGGCAAGCCAGGGGGCGATGATCTCGCCAATGAATGCCGAGGTACCCGCTCCGGTCAGGACGATCCGCAGATCGTCTTTACGAAGCAGGGGGGCAAGAAAGTTGTCGATCGCGGTTCGCATCGCGTCGATGTTCGTTAGCGAGCGGATCCAACTGGCAGGCTGCTGGCGGATCTCTTCTTCGGTCCAGGTTCCGGTTGTTGCAGCAGCAGGGGTATAGGTTTCAGGCATAACGTAAGTCCTTAGTCTTGTGAATTCCACATCAGACGCTGGCAAAATGTCGCTATCTTTCGTTTCGTTTCACTTGTTCACATGATCGATTGATTAAAATTTATAGGAAAGAAATCGAAAGTTCAATGATGCAAAATGAAATAAAACGAAAAGTGTGATCGATTGTTCAGAGAGGTTTTTTATCTTATTGATCTGTAATGATTCTCAGCCATCATCCAGGCGTGAGGGTTTTCTTAATCGAAAGGAAAAGAAAGGCCTTGCGATTGATGAACGAAGGCCTGGGAGAAAAAAGGTCAAAGGGGGAGGTGCTGACCCTGAATCCAAATCTGTTGTAAATGAAGTCCGCTATCGAGGGCGATCGTGCTGGCGCGTTTGCCTGGGGCTAACGATCCTGAGTGGCTCTCGATCCCCAGCAGACGCGCTGGATGAAGCGACGCCATATGGATCGCATCCTCAGGGGCGATCCCGGTCAGTTCGACCATATTGCGCACTGCCGCATCAACCGACAACGTGCTGCCCGCCAGGCTACCGGATGCGGTGCGCACGATTCCTCCGTGCATTTCGACCTTTTCACCGCACAACGTGTAGTTTCCGTCTGGCATACCGGCAGCCTGCATCGCATCGGTTATCAGCACCAGCCTCTCTTTTGCACAGCAGCAACAGAGTTTCATGGCTGCCGGATGGACATGGTGCCCATCGGCGATAAGTTCCAGCCACGCGCGCGGGTCAGTGAGTCCTGCGCCGACCATCCCGGGCTCCCGGTGATGAAGTCCGGTCATGCCGTTGTAGCAGTGCACGAGTCCGTCTGCGCCGGCGTCAAAGGCGGCCCGGGTTTGTGCCCAGCTTGCCGCGCTATGCCCCAACATTACCCGCACACCCTGCTGTCTGAGATGGCTAATCGCCTGCAATGCTCCCGGTTTTTCCGGAGCCAGCGCAACCACGCGCAGAGTCTGTCGAGAAATGGCAATCAGCTCATCCAGCTCCGCGAGGTCCAGCTCCCGAAACAGTTCCGGGGGATGGGCACCCTTATTCTGCGGCGTGAAGTACGGTCCTTCCAGATAACTTCCCAGCACCTGTGCTCCAGGCCCACCGGAATGATAGCGTTGAGCAATGCGCTCCAGCGCGCGGTGAATCGTCTTTAGCGGCGCGGTGACGGTGGTGGGGAGCCAACTGGCAACCCCTTCCCGTGCTTTGTGCATCGCCAACTTGTCGAGCGCATCTGGTTCATCGTCCATCACGTCGACCCCCGCGCCACCGTGGACGTGGGTGTCGATGTAGGCGGGACACAGTAGCTCGGCATCGCGCGCGGTGATGCCCGCCGGAATCGGCTCGATTGCCGTGATGAGCCCTTCTTCAACGCGCAACTGGTGATCGTCCAGCCACCCCTGTTCGGTGAGCAGACGTCTGGCACGCAAAACCTGCGTCATATTCCTTCCTCGATGGGGTGCTCCTCGCGGCAACGGCCCAGCTCATCCACCAGACTGGTCAGGCCGCGATGCCCGCATTCCAGCGCCTGCACACGAAATGCTTCACTGCTGAGTCCTTCGCGATCCAGCACCATTTCCAGCAGCAGTTGCAGGTTAGTGCCGGTGATCACTTCCCGGCCTGGTTTTAGCATCGCAAGCGTTGAGGCGACGCGAAACGGTGTGCCGCCGAGCAGGTCGGTCAGGAAAACGATATCTTCCTCACCGTCCAGTTGCTCAATCGCCTGCTCAAGCTGTGAGGTGAGCAGCGCGGTAGTGGAGGTTTCCGGAAAGTCGATGGCGATAAACTGCGACTGCTCGCCGAGGATCTGTTTCATCGCTTTTTCCATACCGCTGGCAAACCCACCGTGCCCCGTCAAAATAATACCTAACATCGAAGACCTCTTTGCTTTACAGGAAGTGACAGAATTTACCGACGACACCCAGCACCACGGTGATACCGATGAGACGTAGTGGACTCCAGCCGCGGCGGACTAACCAGAACATCGTCAGGGTATAGACCAACGGTAAAAAGGCGGGCATCAGCTTGTCGATAACGTCAGCCTGGAGCTTGACGACGGCATCACCCGCCTTGATTTCGAGCGTAGTGTTCAGACGCACATACGTCGCGACGAGCGCGCCAATCACCGTCATCCCGACGATAGACGCCGCATGGCCCACTTTCTTCGTATTGGCCTTGATGAGTGGAATGGCGGCGACCCCCATACGGTAAGCATAGTGCGCCAGACCAAAACGCAGACCCAGATGGACCACGTTAAACAGCACAATAAAGACTACCGCACCGAGGATGGAACCCTGCAAGGCCAGACTGGCCCCGATACCGCCGCAAATCGGCAACAGCGTCAGCCAGAACATCGCATCGCCAATCCCGCCGAGCGGAGCACCAACGGCGATTTTGGTGCTCTGAATACTGTTAACGTCCTGCTTTGAGCGCTCCATCGCCAGGATAATGCCGATGACAAACGTCACCAGGAAGGGGTGGGTATTGAAGAAACCCATGTGGCCCTTCATGGCGCGCGCCAGGTCGCGTTTATTCGTATGGATCTTTTTCAGCGCAGGCAGCAGACCGTACAGCCAACCGGAAGCCTGCATACGTTCGTAGTTAAACGACGCCTGCAACAGCATGGAACGCCAGGCTACCCGGTTGATATCTTTTTTGGTTAGCTCTGCGCCAATACTCTGATCTTCATAGATGTTTTCGTTCACGCCGGAAAGCAGCGTTTCTTCGCTGTCGGAAACAGACGGAAGAGTTTGTTGATTAGATGCCATCTTCGAATTCCTCTTTCTGGGCCGCAGGTTGGGTCGGTTCTGGAGATTTACGCAACAGGTCGATCAGCGCCATGGCCAACGCCGCAGCGGCAATAGCCAGCACCGGCAGCTTGAGCCAGGCGGCCCCCACGAAACCGATGATAAAGTAAGGGATATAGACGTTTTTCATCATGATTTTCAGCAGTACGGCAAAGCCGATGGCTGGCATGATACCGCCCGCGACGCCGAGACCGTCAATCAGACGTTCCGGCAGGACATCAATCGCGGTTTTCGCGTGTTCCGCGCCGAAGTAAATCGGCAGGAACGTACACAGGAAATAGAAAATGCCGAGCGCCAGCAGCGCCAGATAGTTGACCCGTTCAATGCCGGCGGTGTCGGCATTTGCCGCCATGCGATCGCAGCGGGACATCACCCCAGACATTACGGAGAACAGGAACGTAATCCCCATCTGTACTGCCACGGCAAACGGCACGGCAACGCCCACGGCGACATCCGGTTTCACCCCTGTTGTAATGGCGAATGTCGTGCCCACGATGGTACCGATAATGACGTTTGGCGGTTGTGCGCCTGCCAGCGGTGCGAGTCCCATCCACACCAGTTCCAGCGTACCGCCGGTTAAAATACCGGTATGCAGATCGCCCAGAATCAGACCGACCAGCGGCCCAAGCACCACCGGGCGGTGCATATGTGTTAATCCGTTGAACATATCCAGGCCAGCAATAAAGGCGAGGATACCTAATGCAAAAGCCTGTAACAGACTAATTTCCATGGTGAAGGCCTCAGATGAGTTTAAAGAGATCCTGCGCGGGTTCTGTTGGAACGCCCTGAACGAAACATTCCACCCCGGCGGCTTTCAGGCCGTTAAACGCCGCAATATCGGTCGAGTCGACAGAGACCGTTTTGGCAACCTGCTGCTTGCCATTGGCGTAGTGCATATTTCCTACGTTGATGCGTGTAACCGGCACCCCACCTTCGACCAGCCTGAGGAAATCGGTGGGAGACTTGCAGACCAGCAAAATTTTCTGCCGGTCAGCGGCGCGGTGAATGTTGTCGATCACTTTTTGTAGTGACCAGAAACGCACGGCGATCCCTTCCGCCAGCACCATCTCCATCAGGTTCTGTTGCACGGTGTCTTCGGCCACCTCATCGTTGGCGACCAGTACCAGATTTGCCCCCGCAAATCCGACCCACTGCACCCCGACCTGGCCATGAATGAGCCTTTCGTCGATACGGCTGAGTACAATATTTGGCATAGCGTATTCCTCTTTTTTGTTATCCGTTCTGGGACGTTACGCCCTGGCAGGCGGCATGGTACTGCTGCAGTATGTCCTGAATGTGGTTGATGATGAGTTCTCGCGGTGTGGCAGTGAGATCTCCCTCGCGCACTTTTACGTACTGTAACGGCATGTACTGGCTAATGAGCGGCAGGGGAATCGGCTCATCCGCCAGATTGCGCACCAGTCGTTCAAACGCGTCATCAATCTGGCTGTCCGGCCAGTAGTAACGAACACGATCGGAATAGCTGTAGCCGCGCGCCAGGCGACGGGTGTTGCCATCGCCATGGTAGTGGCTCTGCCAATATTCCGGGCGATCGAGCATGACGCTCTCAAGGACATGACGCAGGTCGGAACAGGCTTTTGCCGGGAGCAACTCTTCTTCAATGGCGGCCAGCGAAAACAGCGCTTCGCGCAGGGCGAAGGTCAGGGCCGGACCGACTTTCAGGATGGCAAAGTGATCTTTCACTAACTGGCGCAGCGACTGCGGTGTTTGGTAGTCCGTGGAGTGTGCCTCAAAAACCAGCGTGTCATACGCTTCCACCATCTTGCTTAACGCGATGGCTTTTTGCGGTTGGTAATCAATGATGTGGGTATGGTCGAACTCAACACCGGGTTGCACCACCAGCGCGATAATGCGCGGCCAGATGGCATTGAGCCCCTGTTTTTCAAAGGCGTGGCGATGGGCTTCCAGCGTTGCGCGTGCCGCGTCGGGCGTGGTCACCGCCAGTTCGGTCAACGTCTCATGGGCACCGCCCGGTACCGGCACTTCAGTGCCAATCACATACACCAGATCCGACTCGCCAAAATGGGCAATGCAGGTCTCTTCAGCAATCTTCGCCAGACGCGCGGCACGTTCCGCGACAATGGCATCGGTCAAAGGCACGGGATCGCCCTGGCAGGACATGCTGCAATCAAGGTGGATTTTTTTGAATCCGGCGGCGACATAGCTCCTGATCAGTTCGTCGGCATTGGCCATTGCCGGTTCTGCGGCCAGATTTTGCCAACGGTTCGGACCGAGGTGGTCTCCCCCCAGAATCAGTTGCTCCTGAGGGAAATCAAGCGAGTCGGCCAGTTGGCAGACAAAATGGCGAAAATCGGCTGGGGTCATGCCTGTGTAGCCGCCAAACTGGTCAACCTGATTCGAGGTTGCTTCAATCAGCAGCGGCGACTGATTTGCCTGTGCGTAACGTATTGCGGATTCCAGCACCAGCGGATGCGCGGAACAAACGGCGTAAATTCCGTTTGCCTTACCTCGTTTATGCTGCTCCACCATATCAGTCAGATGTTTCACTTTCCTCTCCAGGTCAGGTAACTGCGACTTGCAATCTTTCGTTTTGTTTCAGTTGATACTGCATCATGGTCCTATAAAAATAAAACGAAAGATAATAGTTTTCCGATCTGTTTCACAAAAGAAACATAATGAAAGCATTCAGCCACCGTTTTCGCCCTTCTGAGCGGCTTTTTTCGGCTTGCATTCCGACAAAAGAAAGGCGTTAATAGGCGAAACGAAATGAAACGAAAGAATTAGCCAAAGGATTTCTTATGAGCAATACCGATGCTTCTGGAGACAAGCGGGTGTCAGGCACCAGCGAAAGGCGTGAGCAGATTATCCAGCGGTTGCGGCAGCTAGGAAGCGTGCAGGTGAGCGATCTTTCGGGATTGTTTGGCGTTTCCACGGTGACGATCCGCAACGATCTGGCGTTCCTGGAAAAGCAGGGGATCGCCGTTCGCGCCTATGGTGGTGCGCTGATTTGCGACAGCAATACGCCGGGCGCGGAGCCTTCCGTCGAAGATAAAAGCTCGCTGAATACGGCAGTGAAACGCAGCATCGCCAAAGCGGCGGTGGAGCTTATCAAACCGGGCCACCGTGTGATCCTGGACTCTGGCACCACGACGTATGAGATCGCGCGCCTGATGCGTCAGCATACTGATGTGATTGCGATGACCAACGGGATGAACGTTGCCAATGCCTTACTGGAAGCGGATGGTGTGGAATTGTTGATGACCGGTGGCCATCTGCGTCGTCAGTCGCAGTCGTTTTACGGCGACCAGGCCGAGCAATCGTTGCAGAATTATCACTTCGATATGCTGTTTCTGGGCGTTGATGCCATTGATTTAGAGCGGGGCGTCAGCACCCATAACGAAGACGAAGCCCGATTGAATCGCCGGATGTGTGAAGTGGCGGAACGGATTATCGTGGTCACCGACTCCAGTAAATTTAACCGCTCAAGCCTGCATAAAATTATTGATACCCAGCGTATTCATACCATCATCGTCGATGAAGGCATCCCGCAAGAGAGCCTGGCTGAGTTTCATCGTAGCGGCGTTGAGGTCATTATCGTTTAGGCCGCGTCGTTAAAATTCAAAAATGTGATGTCCTTCAATTAAGCAAAAAGAAAAACGTCAGCGGGTTTTCGCCGAACCCGCTTTCGTTTTTTCACTGACTTTTCGTTCTTTCTCCCGCTCTCCTTTCCTGCACGCTTTTCGATCTTTCGTATTTTTCATTTTCGATTTAGATAAAACGAAAGAAAAAGGGGCTTTTTTTGCAAAATCAGCGCTGCGGAGGTGTTCACAAATTCGCTTTAAGTCTTCTGATTTAATATATTAAAAAGAAAACGAAAGCGATGAATCGCTAAAACATAACAATATGCAATGGAGCAAAAGCAATGCTGGATAACTTAAGACGTCGCGAGCAAATAATTGACCTGTTATGCGATCAAGGCAGCGTTCGTGTCGAACCACTAAGCGTGCATTTCGGTGTCTCAAGCGTCACCATCCGCAATGACTTACGTTATCTCGAGCAGAAAGGCTGCGTTATGCGCTCCTATGGCGGAGCCGTGTTAAATCAGCATTTTGCCCTCGATCGTCCCTTACAGGACAAAGATCGACTGAATCGCGATGTGAAATCGCGCATTGCAGAAAAAGCGGCCAGCTTTGTAAAAGATGGTGACACGTTGATTCTCGACTCCGGCTCGACCACCACGCTTATTCCTCCCCTGCTGAAAAATCGCCGCGATCTGGTGGTGATGACCAATGCGCTTAACATTGCCTGGGAACTCGCCAATTTTGAACGGGTGGATGTCATGATCCTGGGGGGAAATGTCAGGCAGAGCGTTTACTCGTTGTATGGCCCTTCAGCGGAACATCAGCTCAGACAGTATCGGTTTGATAAGCTCTTTTTGGGCGTCGATGGATTTTGTCTGGAAGCCGGGATCACCACGCCACACCCGGGAGAAGCGCATCTTAATCAGGTGATGTGCCAGGTGGCACAGGAGGTTACGGTGGTGGCGGATTCCAGTAAGTTTGGCCGCAAGAGTTTTTGCATGATCAGTGAAATCAACGGCATTGATCGGGTGATTACCGACAGCGGTATCCCGGAGCATTACCATCAGGCGCTCAGCCAGATGGGAGTGGATGTCGTTATCGTGGATGAATAAGTGCTATCGCCGGCAAAAGCGCGTTTTGCCGGCGATGTCTTAGTGCATCAGCGCATCTTGTTCGACCAACAACAGCGCGGCACCGCGTACACCGCTTGAGGCGCCATGTACGGCAGGGAAGACGTTCGCGGGTGCCAGTCCGGGGAACAGGTAGCGCGACATCGCACCCGGCAGTAAGGTGTAAATTTCCTCAATGTTGGAGACGCCGCCGCCCAGAACAAAGGCGTCGACGTCCAGAATGAGCTGCAGTTGCGCCAGCGTACAGCCCAGCATATCAATCCACGCCTCAACGGTGGCGACGGCGCTGGCATTGCCATGACGGTAGTTTTCCAGCAACGTCTCCATTTTTAGCTGCTCACCGCTGAAGTGCTTATGCAGCCAGAGTAAACCTGGCCCGGACTGGTAGCGCTCCAGACAGCCCTGCAGGCCGCAGCCGCACTTGATCTCTGGCAGGTTATAGCGACGCATAAAGGTGGCGGGTAGCGGTAGATGGCCAAACTCGCTGGCCATCCGGTTGCGCCCACGATACAACTGCCCGTCAATCACCAGTCCACCCCCCATGCCGGTGCCGATGATCGCACCATAAATTCGTGAGAACTGACGAGCCTGATGAGTATGCGCTTCCGACAGCGCGAAGCAGCAGCAGTCATTATCCAGCGCCACCGAGCGGTTGAGTCGATGCGCCAGATCGTTCATCACCTGACGTCCGGTCAGGCAGGGGACGTTTGACGACAGCAGTTTTCCGGTCTGCCTGTCCATCAATCCGGGCATGCCAATGCCGATTTTGCCTTGCATGCCTGTAGCCCAGTCGGCTGTATCGATAAGCGACGTAAAGGTCGAGAGAAAGAGTTCGTAATCCTGAACCGGCGTGGCCACGCGCTTACGCCAGCAGACCTGCATTTCCTTATCAAAGGCGACAATTTCAGTTTTTGTGCCGCCAATATCAACACCGTAAAACATGCCACATCTCCTCGAACTTCACAGTGTAACCAGACAGTTTTCCTTGCGAGCGCGCTCTGCGGCAAAGACCATTAAGTGACTCTCCAGGGATTCATCCGGGCCGGAGAGAATCATATTTTGATCGCCCGCCATCACGGCGTGTATAAAGCGATCCATCAGATAGTAGTCACCTCCGCCATGACCTCCCATCTGGGTCTGCGTGCCTGCGGCAATCTCATCGATTTCGTAGACCGTCTCGTTATCCGTCAGAAAATCAAACACCCGGATCTGCTCGCCATTGCCCTCGAGATAACCTTTCGTTCCGAAAAGCCGCGTCTTTCGATCTTCCATACGGGTAAAGGCGGTCATGGTGAAGGTGACCGTTTGCTGATGGGCGAAGCGTAAGTTCACTACCTGATGATCCACCACGTCATTATCACAGCGATAAACGCAGCGACCATACGGGCCCTCGCGCAGCGCCTGGCGGACGTTTTCCTCTGTGGGATCCGCCGTCAGCACGCGACGGAAATGCGGCGTGCATTTGTGATCCTCGCCGAGATAAATTTTGCAGGCTGACCAGGGACAGGTCGCCTCAACCTGACAATCCAGGCAGCGGTCGGCGGCGCCTGCCGGTTGGTTCTCCTTTACGAAATGGCTCAGGCTGCCAAATGAGGTCACGTCCTGGCAGTGGTCGCCCATGATGTAGCGGATCCAGTCCATATCGTGGCAGGATTTTTGTAACAGCATAAACGAAGATTCCTCTTCATTACGCCAGTTACCGCGAACGAAGGAGTGCGCCTGGTGCCAGTAACCTACGGGCTCGAGATGCTGCATGCTGACGATATCGCCAATCACCCTACTGTCGAGCAGGGATTTGAGTTTTTGCGTGTAGCGGGTGTAACGCAGAACGTGAGCGACACCTAATAAAACGTTGTTGCGCTTCACCGCCGCAATGATGGTGCGACAATCTTCCGGCGTGGGGGCGATCGGCTTTTCCAGTAAGATATGATAGCCGAGGTCGGCAAACGCGACGGCGGGCGCTTTGTGCATCGTATCCTGAGTGCAGATCAGCACGACGTCTGCCATTCGCGGGCGGGCCGCTGCCTCTTTCCAGTCACTAAAGATGTTTTCCTGGTCAATCTTATGCTGAGCGACAAATTGTTGGCGGTACGCCTCTCTGGGTTCGGCCACACCGACAACCTGCATGCGATCCGGATGTTCAAGCGCGTAGCGAGAATATATTTCGCCGCGCGCGCCAGCGCCAACCACTAATACGGTCACTTTCTTTGCACACATATAAACCTCTCATTTTGCCCTCGCCTGAATACGCGTTGTTCTGCACGGTGGGGCATATAAAAAATAAACTGATATTTTTTGCGCCTGCCGATGTTCGTGACATCAGGAGCGGGCTAAATTTTCTTCATCCTGCTTATCGAATAAAAAGGCGGCTTCCAGGTTGAATTTCACCTTGATCGATTCGCCGGGAAGTGGGCTCCAGTCCGGTGACGAATTGACTCGCAGGATCATTTGCTGTGCGCCGATATCGAAATGCAGGAGATCTTCATTGCCCATTCTTTCCACGTTGGTGATCCTGGCGTCGAACGCCGCGGGATCGTTGTGCTGCGCCAACTGAATCGCCTCTGGCCGGATGCCAAACCAGACGCTGTCATGCGGATAATTCGCCAGTTGGGAGACGAGTCGTGCGGTTAAAGGCAAGGTCAGCGCGTCATCCAGACGGAGTCCGTGGGTATCGGGATCGAGGGCCAGAAGATGAATATTCATTGCTGGATTGCCAATGAAACCCGCCACGAATTTATTTTTTGGCTGATGGTAGATATTGCCCGGCGTGTCGACCTGCATGATCCGTCCGCCATTGAGCACACAAATGCGGTCCCCCATGGTCATCGCTTCAATCTGATCGTGGGTGACATACACCATCGTTGCGTTCACTCCTTCTTGACGCAACTGGCGATGAAGCTCCGTCAGGCGTACGCGCATCGACACGCGCAGTTTGGCATCGAGATTGGACAACGGCTCATCAAACAAAAACACTTCCGGCTTACGAACAATGGCCCTGCCAACGGCAACGCGCTGGCACTGACCTCCTGAAAGTTGACCGGGCTTTTTGTCGAGTAGCGTTTCGATTTCCAGTTTGCGCGCGGCATCCCGTACGCGCACATCAATCTCCTGCTTGTTCATTTTGCCTTGCAGGCTGAACGCCATATTTTTGTAGATCGTCATGTGGGGATAGAGGGCGTAATTTTGAAAGACCATTGCCACGCCACGTTCTTTTGGCAGTAGATCGTTGACGCATCGTTCGCCAATTGAAATATGACCATGAGTAATATCTTCCAGTCCGGCGATCATGCGCAGTAGCGTTGATTTTGCGCAACCGGATGGCCCGACAAAAACCATAAATTCGCCATCGTGAATTTCAAGGTCAACACCATGAATCGCCTGAAAGCCATTCGGATAGATTTTGCCTACTGACTGTAATTGAATGCCTGACATAACAATGCCCCTTATCCTTTAATTCCGGCACCGGCGATGCCACGAATGAAATAGCGCTGGAAGAAAATATAAAGTAACAACATGGGGATAATCGCGAGTAACGCCCCCGCCATGAGCATGGGGTACTCCACCCCTGAACGGCCGGAAAGCGAGGCCAGCCCTACTGGCAGCGTCATTTTGTCCATCGAGGTATTGACGATGAGCGGCCACATTAAATTATTCCAGCTCCACAACCCGTTAATAATGACGCAGGCGATAAGCCCGGGTTTAATCAGTGGCAGCATGATTTTGAAAAAGATCGTTAAATGGTTATAGCCATCCATAATTGCCGCCTCTTCCAGTTCTTTCGGGACGGACAGAAAAAACTGACGCAATAAAAAGGCGCTATAAATACTAAATAACCCAGGCAGCACCAGGCCTGGGATTGAGTTCAGCAGGCCAATTTTTTCGATCGTTAAAAATTGCGGGATCAGAAAGATCTGTCCGGGGACCATCAGAATCGAAATACAGAGCATAAAGAGGATATCGCGCCCTTTAAAACGCAGGCGGGAGAAGCCATATGCCGCCATCGCGGCAATCAGCGTCTGTAAGATGACGATAACCAGCGTGGAGACGATCGAGTTAAAGTAAAAGCTGCCAAAGGGCATCTCATGTAAGATCTTATCGTATGCCTGGAACCCTGGCCTGGCGGGCAGCAGGATCGGCGGAAAGGCAATACTTTCCGCCTGGGTTTTAAACGAGGTGATGATCATCCAGAGAAAGGGAACCACCGTGACCAGCGTCGCCAGGATCATCAGGCCGTAAATCAGCCATTTATCACGTTTTGTCATGAACATAGTGATTGCCTTACTGTGCTTTAAGCCGTTTGCCTATCCATATTTGCAGCAGGGTCAGTACCATCGTGATAACGAAAATCACCACGGCAATCGCTGAGGCGTACCCTTTTTCATGGTAGATAAAGGCATATTTATAAAAGAGATAAGCGATGGTCATGGTCTGCTCGTCCACCATGGAAGCACTGCCAAACAGCAGATACACCACATCGAAGATTTGCAGCGTTTCGATAAACGAGATCACCAGAACAAAGAACAGCGTGGGGATCATTAGCGGCAGGGTAATCGACCAGAAGCCGCGCAGTTTACTGATGCCATCCAGAGACATGGCTTCATAAATCTGCTTCGGGATCCCCTGCAACCCGGCGAGCAGAATGATCATCTTCAGGGCGATTGCGGACCAGATAATGACCAGTGAAGCGCTCAGGCGGACAATATCCGGGTCTGACAGCCAGCCGATGGCGGGGATATCGAAATAGGCCAGGATCTGATTGAGCAAACCGAAATTACGGTTCATCAACCATTGCCAGACCATCGCAATGGCGGCAGGCATCGTGACGGCGGGAAGAAATAACAGCGTACGGAACAACCATTGACCGCGAATCGCCTGATTTAAACCAATGGCCAGCAGCAAAGACAGTACCGTGATCACCGGTACACAAATAAAGACGTAGGCCAGCGTATTAAATATGGCTGAGCGAAATTCATCATCGCTGAATAAATTAATGTAATTATCCAGACTGATTGTCGT
Organism: Citrobacter farmeri; assembly: GCF_019048065.1. NCBI lineage: Bacteria > Pseudomonadati > Pseudomonadota > Gammaproteobacteria > Enterobacterales > Enterobacteriaceae > Citrobacter > Citrobacter farmeri. The sequence continues at coordinate 4,197,244 of NZ_CP077291.1, read as the reverse complement.
CCAGATCTGAAATTCACCCAGATCGGTAAAACTGTAAAATACGTTCTGGAAGAACGGCGTAAAGTAAAAAATAACTAATCCCGCCAGTAGAGGCAGAATCATTATCCACCCCCAGAAACGTTCTTCTTTTTCCAGTCGGGTCAGGGATTTTTTATTGGGTTCCCTGGCCGATAACGGCGGAGATGTCGCTTCATCTGAATAGCTCATGCAGACTCCGGGATGCTCACTTTACAAACAATAAATGGGTTAACGCAGGAGAGGCGAGAGGGAGTTGGGCTCCCTCAATATTATTTCTGCATTTCACGCTCAACGCGTTTTGCAACACCAGGCATCACTTGTTCTGGATCATTCCCCATCCAGACTTTCTTCAGTCCATCGTTGAGAATGCTATTCCATTTCGCGGTATTGGAACCGGCAGTGGGATATTTATGAGAAAACGCCAGTGAATCGATATAGGCGGAAACATCGACATTCTTAAAGCCTTCAGCCCACGCTTTGGCGACTTTCTGATTGGCCGGAATTACCACTTTGCCCGCGGCCAGCGTTTGCTGGGCATGCTCAGAACTCATAAACTCAATGAATTTCCAGGCCGCTTCTTTGTGTTGGCTTTTGGCCGACATGGCGAATGCCAGACTATGCGAGACGCCAGCTTGCTCTGCCATTTTGGGCATCGGGACCACGCCGACATGATCGTTAATCAGTTCGTTTTGCGAGAACGGCAGCGCCCACCACGAGCCCGCGTAGATCATTGCGACCCGGTTGGACTGGAAGACATCGGCGGCTTTCATTTCGCCGGGCGGCTGGAGCAATCCTGCCTTCAGCATCCCCTGAACGTCGCGATACATCGCGATCGCATTATCACTGGCGACATCGGTTTTTCCCTCCGGCAGGACAATCTGCGTGTCGGCCTGGAGCAGCAGGTTAAAGTAGCTGTCCTGACCGCTGCCGAGGTCCATCGCGAGCGGATAAGAATGTTGATCCAGATTTTTACGTAACTGTTCCGATTTTTGTTTTAAATCGTCCCACGTCCAGTTTTTATCAGGATAAGCTACGCCCGCCTGATCAAACATTTTTTTGTTATACCAGACCGCAATGGCGTCAATATCACGGGGAATGGCATATTGTTCTGACTGATACTGATAAGCATCGACGGAACTTTTCACAAAGTCATCAAGGTGCGGCGATGATTTATCTTTTAAATAAGGGGTCAGAGGTTCCAACATACTGTTCTTAACGTACTGCTGGAAATTCGGCATATTCATCCAGAAAACATCCGGCGCCACATTTCCGCCGACCGCTGAACTGAGCTTTATGAAATATTGATCATAAGGCGTTAACTCGATTTCAACTTTCACGCCGGGGTTATTTTTTTCAAACTCATTAACCAGCTGCTGCTCGCCGGGGAGTTGATTTCTATCCCACAGCGTGTAGCGTAATTTAACGGGGTTATCTGTCGTCTGGCCTTCAGCACTGGCGATAGCCGGTGCCGCCAGTAAACAGGAAAAAAGGCATGCCAGGGCGACATTATTCTTATTTAAGGTATACATAACTTCCCTCTTTATTCGGGTCAGAATGTCGGTGAGGTAAATTACAGAAGCCATTGAATATTCTGTTTAACAAGGAGGAAAGTCAAAGGGGGAAAAATGAGGGATTTATCGCATTAAAACCGCAGGCGCTTTCGGTAGGTTTCTCTTTTATCAAAACGAAAAGAGGGGGAAAAGGGAGACATCAGGTGTTGCTCTTCCTTTCAACGGCTTAGGATTTTTCTACCGGCGGAAATCGAAAAAAGGTGAGTGAAAAATTAACCTTCAAAACTGCGAGCATTATCACTTTATGTTTCGGGGGATGGGAAAAAAACGGGGAGTATTCCCCGTTTTCTCAGTTGCTTTCGTTTCGAAAATATCAGGTCACGGGGGCCGGGTTAAACACTGCCAGTTGGTTGTGGAGTCCCCATTGATCGGAGAACGTTTTCTTACGGCCGCTGGCGACATCGAGAATAAATTCGAACAGTTTCTGACCGACTTCCTCAATCGTCTCTTCGCCTGTGGCGATGGTGCCCGCATTGATATCCATTAAGTCGTACCAGCGGTTTGCCAGTTCGGTACGCGTCGCCATCTTGATCACCGGCACGGCCATCAGGCCATACGGGGTACCTCGACCCGTAGTGAATACCTGGACGGTGATCCCGGAAGCCACCTGTTGTGTGCCGCAAACAAAATCGCTGGCTGGCGTCGCGGCATAAATCAGACCGCGTTTGGTCGGGCGCTGGCCCGGCGAGAGCACTTCGACAATCGCGCTTTTGCCGGATTTGGCAATTGAGCCCAGCGCTTTTTCCACCACGTTCGCCAGACCGCCCTTTTTGTTACCCGGAGAGGGGTTAGCGCTGCGGTCAGTTTTCCCCATATCGAGATAGTTGTCGTACCAGGCCATCTCTTCCAGCAGACGTTTACCCACCTCTTCGTTGATAGTGCGCGGGGTCAGCAGATGAATCGCATCACGCACTTCGGTGACTTCAGAGAACATCACCGTGGCACCGCAGCGTACCAGCAGGTCAGAGGCATAGCCCACCGCCGGGTTCGCCGTCACGCCGGAAAACGCATCGCTGCCGCCGCACTGCATGCCGACGACCAGCTCAGAGGCCGGACAGGTTTCGCGCTGGCGCAGGTTCAGCTTAGCCAGATGGCGTTCAGCGACCTGGAGGATATCATCGACCATGGAACGAAAGCCCACGTGCTTTTCGTCCTGAAGGCTGACGATGCTGGCGCTATCGACCGGAATACTTTGCACATCGTCAGTGCCTTCCAGTAAACGTTCCGGCTGCAGTTTTTCGCAACCCAGACCAATGACCATCACTTCGCCGCCAAAGTTTGGGTTCAGTGAGATGTTATGAATGGTGCGGATTGGCACCACGGCTGCCGGGGCGTTAATGGCCACGCCGCAACCGTAGAGGTGATTAAGTCCGACCACGCCATCAACGTTCGGGTATTTGGGCAGCAGATCGCGCTCAATGATTTTAACGACGTAATCAACCACGCCCGCCACGCAGTGTACGCTGGTAGTAATGCCGAGCAGATTCTTGGTGCCGACGCTACCATCGGCGTTGCGGTAGCCTTCAAAGGTATAGCCTTCCAGCGGCGGCAGTGGTTCCGGTACTTTGGTCGCCAGCGGTAGGGTGTTCAACGGTGGGGCTTTCGGCAGCTCAACCATGGATTCATCAATCCAGCTTCCACGTGGAATGTCGCGCACGGCGTAGCCGATCACTTCACCATAACGTACGATTTCACCATGAACCGGAATATCCACCAGCGCGACTTTATGTCCCTGTGGAATATGCTCAATAAGCTCCAGTCCATCCGGGAATCGCGTCCCGGCTTTTAAACCATTGTCATTAACAATGATCGCCACATTATCTGTCTCGTGGACCTTTATATAAAATGCGCTCGGCGATTCTTGTCTGATTTCGATGTTGGCCATTGTCCAGTATTCTCCAGCCGGGGTGATATTAATATAGAGGGTTCAACGAATCCGATTATTAAAATAAGAATGTCCTGTCGTGAAATAAGGATGTCAGGAGTTCAAAATTAAGAATGTGATCCAGATCACTCGTTATGGTGAAAGCCCTGCTATCAGGGGCAGTAAAGCGTAAATATGTGCATCAGCGCCCAGCGTTATGTGCATATGCTCAAGATATTATTTGAAATAAGCATTCTTAGTGAGCATCTGCACAATGCTTAATACTTCCCGCCTGATTATACTGAATCACGAAATGCGTATCTGCATTAATTAATAAGCGATAGTACCTGTCATCAATAAATAATAATAAATACGTCTGCTTAAGTTTCTGAGGTAAATAAAATGATCCTGGATACAGTTGAAGAAAAAAAGAAAGGTACGCATACCCGCTATTTAATTCTGCTGATAATTTTTATTGTCACTGCGGTTAACTACGCGGATCGGGCGACGCTGTCTATTGCCGGAACCGAAGTCGCCAAAGAGTTGCAGTTGAGTGCCGTGTCGATGGGTTACATCTTCTCTGCATTTGGCTGGGCCTACCTGCTGATGCAAATCCCCGGCGGCTGGCTGCTCGATAAGTTTGGTTCGAAAAAAGTTTATACATACAGCCTGTTCTTCTGGTCGCTGTTCACCTTCCTGCAAGGCTTCGTGGATATGTTCCCGCTGGCCTGGGCGGGGGTCTCCATGTTTTTTATGCGCTTTATGCTGGGTTTCTCGGAAGCGCCTTCGTTCCCGGCAAACGCCCGTATCGTCGCGGCCTGGTTCCCGACCAAAGAACGTGGAACCGCGTCGGCAATCTTTAACTCAGCCCAGTATTTTTCACTGGCTCTGTTCTCACCGTTGCTTGGTTGGTTGACCTTTGCCTGGGGCTGGGAGCACGTCTTTACTGTGATGGGCGTAATCGGGTTTGTCCTGACGGCGCTGTGGGTCAAACTGATTCATAACCCCACCGATCACCCGCGGATGTCCGCAGAAGAGTTGAAGTTCATCTCTGAAAACGGTGCGGTCGTGGATATGGACCACAAAAAACCTGGCACCGCAGTGGCCAGTGGTCCGAAACTACATTACATCAAGCAGTTATTGACCAACCGCATGATGCTCGGCGTGTTCTTCGGCCAGTATTTCATCAACACTATCACCTGGTTCTTCCTGACCTGGTTCCCGATTTACCTGGTGCAGGAAAAAGGGATGTCGATCCTGAAGGTGGGTCTGGTGGCTTCGATTCCGGCACTGTGTGGTTTCGCCGGTGGCGTACTGGGCGGTGTGTTCTCGGATTATCTGATTAAGCGCGGTTTTTCTATCACCGTTGCACGTAAGCTGCCGATTGTGCTGGGAATGCTGCTGGCTTCTACCATCATTCTGTGCAACTACACCGACAACACCGCGCTGGTGGTGACGCTGATGGCGCTGGCCTTCTTTGGTAAAGGATTTGGCGCACTGGGCTGGCCTGTAATCTCGGATACCGCACCGAAGGAGATTGTTGGTCTGTGTGGCGGGGTATTTAACGTCTTTGGCAATGTGGCATCCATCGTAACGCCACTGGTTATCGGTTACCTGGTAAGTGAACTGCACTCCTTCAACGCTGCGCTGGTATTCGTTGGCTGTTCCGCGCTGATGGCAATGGTGTGCTACCTGTTTATTGTCGGTGACATTAAACGTATGGAACTGCAGAAATAATTAACGGTTAAGTGACAAGGTAAAAGCGATGAATAACGACATCTTCCCGAACAAATTCAAAGCAGCGCTGGCTGCACATCAGATTCAGATTGGCTGTTGGTCAGCGTTGGCAAGCCCAATCAGCACTGAAGTTTTAGGGTTGGCGGGCTTCGACTGGCTGGTGCTGGATGGCGAACATGCGCCAAACGATGTCTCCACCTTTATTCCGCAGTTAATGGCGCTGAAAGGCAGTGCCAGCGCGCCGGTTGTGCGTGTACCAACCAATGAGCCGGTCATTATCAAGCGTCTGCTGGATATTGGGTTTTACAACTTCCTGATCCCGTTTGTTGAAACGGAAGAAGAGGCAGTGAATGCTGTCGCGTCGACGCGCTATCCGCCGGAAGGGATCCGCGGAGTGTCCGTATCGCATCGCGCCAACATGTTTGGCACCGTCCCGGATTACTTCGCGCAGTCCAACAAGAACATCACCATCATTGTGCAGATTGAGAGCCAGCAGGGCGTGGATAACGTCGATGCTATCGCTGCTACCGCAGGCGTCGACGGCATTTTCGTTGGCCCAAGCGATCTGGCTGCGGCGTTAGGCCATCTCGGCAATGCGTCTCATCCTGAGGTTCAGAAAGCCATTCAGCACATCTTTGCCCGCGCGAAAGCGCACGGCAAACCGAGCGGCATTCTGGCTCCGGTTGATGCTGACGCGCGTCGCTATCTGGAATGGGGCGCCACGTTTGTTGCCGTCGGCAGCGACCTGGGCGTGTTCCGTTCTGCCACGCAGAAACTGGCTGACGCCTTTAAGAAATAACCACCACCGAAACAAGAGAGATAAATGATATGACGATGAAAGTTGGTTTTATTGGCCTGGGTATCATGGGTAAACCAATGAGTAAAAACCTCCTGAAAGCAGGTTACTCGCTGGTGGTTTCTGACCGTAATCCTGAAGCGATCGCTGATGTTATCGCGGCAGGTGCAGAAACCGCTTCTAACGCCAAAGCGATTGCTGAGCAGTGTGATGTCATCATCACCATGCTGCCGAACTCTCCGCATGTGAAAGAGGTTGCGCTGGGCGAAGGCGGCATTATTGAAGGGGCGAAACCGGGGACGGTGTTGATCGATATGAGCTCCATCGCACCGCTGGCGAGCCGTGAGATCAGCGATGCGCTGAAAGCCAAAGGCATCGATATGCTGGACGCGCCGGTGAGTGGCGGTGAGCCGAAGGCGATTGACGGCACGTTATCGGTAATGGTTGGCGGCGACAAAGCGATTTTCGATAAGTACTACGATTTACTGAAGGCAATGGCGGGTTCCGTTGTTCATACCGGTGATATCGGCGCGGGTAATGTCACCAAGCTGGCAAACCAGGTGATTGTCGCGCTGAACATTGCGGCGATGTCTGAAGCATTGACGCTGGCGACGAAAGCCGGCGTCAACCCGGATCTGGTCTATCAGGCGATCCGTGGTGGCCTGGCAGGCAGTACCGTACTGGATGCGAAAGCACCGATGGTAATGGACCGTAACTTCAAGCCGGGTTTCCGTATCGATTTGCATATTAAAGATCTGGCTAATGCGCTGGATACGTCTCACGGTGTTGGTGCTCAGCTTCCGCTGACCGCGGCGGTCATGGAGATGATGCAGGCGCTGCGTGCTGACGGCCTGGGAACCGCTGACCACAGTGCGCTGGCATGCTATTACGAAAAACTGGCGAAAGTGGAAGTCACTCGCTAATGACCTTGTGCCCGGATGACGCGTCGCGATCCGGGCCTGGATTGTAGGCCGGATAAGTAAAACGCCATCCGGCGTTGTGCAGTAACAGGCGATCATCATGAAAATCGTAATTGCCCCAGACTCTTATAAAGAAAGCCTTTCTGCTACTGAGGTAGCTCAGGCGATAGAAAAAGGATTTCGGGAAATTTTCCCCGATGCGAAGTATGTTTCTGTTCCGGTCGCCGATGGTGGTGAGGGAACGGTTGAAGCCATGATTGCCGCCACGCACGGTTCTGCACATTCCGCTCTGGTGACCGGACCGCTGGGTGAAAAAGTGAATGCCAACTGGGGCATGTCAGGCGATGGAAGGACCGCGTTTATTGAAATGGCGGCAGCCAGCGGACTGGCGCTGGTACCTCCTGAAAAACGTAATCCACTGATTACCACTTCTCGCGGCACCGGGGAGCTTATTTTGCAGGCGCTGGACAGTGGGGCGAGCAATATTATTATCGGCATTGGCGGGAGTGCGACCAATGACGGCGGAGCCGGGATGGTTCAGGCGCTGGGGGCGAAGCTGTGTGATGCCAACGGAACTGAAATTGGCTACGGCGGTGGCAGCCTGAACAGTCTCAATACCATCGATGTGTCTGGTCTCGATCCGCGCATAAAAAACTGTGCTATCCGCGTCGCCTGTGATGTGACTAATCCGCTGGTGGGTGAACTGGGCGCCTCGCGGATCTTTGGGCCGCAAAAGGGGGCGACGGAGGCGCTGATTCTCGAACTGGACCGCAATCTGGCTCACTACGCGGGCATCATTAAAAAATCGCTGGGTGTGGATGTGCAGAATGTGCCTGGCGCAGGCGCGGCGGGCGGCATGGGAGCGGCGCTGATGGCATTCCTCGGCGCGGAGTTGAAAAGCGGGATTGAGATCGTCACCCAGGCGCTCAATCTGGAAGAACATATTCACGACTGTACGCTGGTTGTTACCGGTGAAGGACGTATCGACAGCCAGAGCATTCACGGCAAAGTGCCGATTGGCGTGGCGAACGTAGCGAAGAAGTATCACAAACCGGTGATTGGTATTGCCGGCAGTCTGACGCGGGATGTCGGCGTGGTGCATCAATATGGAATCGATGCTGTCTTCAGCGTATTGACCAGTATTGGGACTCTGGAAGAGGCTTTTCGCGGCGCATTTGACAATATTTACCGGGCATCGCGAAACATTGCGGCGACGCTGGCGGTGGGAATGCGCAGCGTAGGGTGACAAGGACGTGCAAACCCACTATACTGCGCGCCGAAGCTGACCAGACAGTCGCCGCTTCGTCGTCGTCCCTTTCGGGGGAGACAGGCGGAGGGGAGGAAAGTCCGGGCTCCATAGGGCAGGGTGCCAGGTAACGCCTGGGGGGGAAACCCACGACCAGTGCAACAGAGAGCAAACCGCCGATGGCCCACGCAAGTGGGATCAGGTAAGGGTGAAAGGGTGCGGTAAGAGCGCACCGCGCGGCTGGTAACAGTCCGTGGCACGGTAAACTCCACCCGGAGCAAGGCCAAATAGGGGTTCATAAGGTACGGCCCGTACTGAACCCGGGTAGGCTGCTTGAGCCAGTGAGCGATTGCTGGCCTAGATGAATGACTGTCCACGACAGAACCCGGCTTATCGGTCAGCTTCACCTTCTAATGTAAAAACCCGCTTCGGCGGGTTTTTGCTTTTACAGGCTGCTACAGCGCTGTTGCCTGACGGCGCTTCGCTTATCAGGCCTGCGAACGTTGTCTCCGCTCCTGTAGGCCGGATAAGATGCGATAGCATCGCCATCCGGCATGGTTTTGAGCTGCTCGCAAATAAGAGATTTCTGGTTCTGTGAGCGGCAACACAAAACGCTGCCATTGGTTTGTTTGTCGGGAGAAATGAAAAGCAAACGTTCTCTTAGGTAAAATTACACTCTGAAAAAACGAAAAATGCCAGTGTTAATATATTGTTGTTAATGATAATTATTTGTGTGTATATATTTAATTAATGATAAATTCAATGTTTCTTTATAAACAAATAAGGCAAAAAAACGTGATGTATAACGTTATTTAACCCAACTTACGTGCCAAATATAATTATATTTGATAAATTACTTATTAAATTTAATGAAAAACTTGACCATTAACTGCTCGATAATTGCTTGAAATATCGTCATTCCTCATTTTTAAACGTGATGTAAAAATAACCTGTGTTATCGCCATAAAATATTGTTATCCCCCCCTCTTTTTTTGACAAAAATCAGACTAAAGTGACATGGTATTTATGTAACTAATTGAATTTAAGTGGTTTATTTATTTTATAATAACCACTTGAAATATAGGTGAAGGCAATTTGTGAGTAGTCGCACATATCCTGCTTCACGTAATTTGTTACACTTCACGCCGTCAACAAAGTTATTAACGCAGGTCGATATGAATACGTTCGCTCTCCCTAAAACACAGCAGTTGGTGGTCTTTCAGGAAGTAATCAGAAGCGGTTCTATCGGTTCTGCGGCAAAAGAATTAGGGTTAACTCAACCGGCTGTTAGTAAAATTATTAACGATATTGAAGCTTATTTCGGTGTTGAGTTGGTGGTTCGCAAAAATACCGGTGTCACCTTAACCCATGCCGGACAGGTTTTACTCTCCTGGTCCGAATCCATCACCCGTGAGATGAAGAACATGGTGAATGAGATGAACAGCATGACCGACAACACGGTGGTTGATATCTCATTCGGGTTTCCTTCGCTGATTGGTTTTACCTTTATGTCCGATATGATCCAGAAGTTTAAAGAGGTCTACCCAAAATCGCAGGTCTCCATGTATGAGGCGCAACTCTCCTCATTTCTGCCGGCGATCCGCGACGGGCGACTGGACTTCGCGATTGGTACGCTCAGCGACGAAATGAAATTGCAGGATCTGCACGTCGAGCCGCTCTTTGAGTCGGAGTTCGTGCTGGTGGCGAATAAGTCCCGAACATGCACCGGCACCACCACGCTGGAATCGTTGCAGAACGAACAGTGGGTGTTGCCACAAACGAATATGGGCTACTACAGCGAACTCCTCACCACCCTGCAAAGAAATGGCATCAGCATCGAAAACATCGTTAAAACCGACTCGGTTGTGACCATTTATAATCTTGTTCTCAATGCTGATTTTCTGACAGTGATTCCGTGCGATATGGCCGCACCATTTGGTTCAAACCAGTTTATTACTCTCCCTGTAGAAGAATCGTTACCCATTGCGCGCTATGCCGCAATATGGTCAAAAAACTATCGTATTAAAAAAGCCGCATCTGTTTTGGTTGAATTAGCCAAAGAGTATTCATCTTATAAAGGTTGCAGACGAAAGCAATTAATTGAAATCAACTAACCGATTAAATTTAATTTAATCCTTAATTCATACCATCGTTCTTTATATCAGACGTTGGTTACGGCTATCTATTACTTTACTATCAGGTAAGAGGTTACAATGCACATTACTTACGATCTCCCGGTTGCCATTGAAGATATCCTCGAAGCAAAAAAAAGACTGGCGGGGAAAATATATAAAACAGGCATGCCTCGCTCCAACTATTTTAGTGAGCGGTGCAAAGGGGAAATATTCCTTAAATTTGAAAACATGCAGCGTACGGGTTCATTTAAAATTCGTGGCGCATTTAACAAGCTCAGCTCATTGACGGATGCAGAAAAACGCAAAGGCGTTGTGGCCTGTTCAGCGGGTAACCACGCACAAGGGGTTTCCCTCTCCTGCGCGATGTTGGGTATTGATGGCAAAGTGGTGATGCCGAAGGGCGCACCGAAGTCGAAAGTGGCCGCCACCTGCGACTACTCAGCGGAAGTGGTACTGCACGGTGACAATTTTAACGACACTATTGCCAAGGTCAGTGAGATTGTCGAAATGGAAGGGCGTATTTTTATTCCGCCATATGACGATCCGAAAGTGATTGCCGGCCAGGGCACCATCGGTCTGGAAATTATGGAAGATCTGTATGACGTCGATAACGTGATTGTTCCTATCGGCGGTGGCGGTTTAATTGCAGGTATTGCTATCGCCATTAAATCAATTAACCCGACTATTAAAGTGATTGGCGTGCAGTCTGAAAACGTGCACGGCATGGCGGCGTCTTACCAGGCTGGAGAAATAACCACGCACCGAACGACCGGCACCCTGGCGGACGGTTGTGACGTTTCCCGCCCGGGTAAATTAACCTACGAAATTGTGCGTGAATTAGTGGATGACATTGTTCTCGTCAGCGAAGACGAAATTCGCAACAGCATGATTGCTTTAATTCAACGCAATAAAGTGGTGACAGAAGGTGCAGGTGCACTGGCATGTGCTGCTTTATTAAGCGGGAAATTAGACGGCTATATCCAGAACAGAAAAACGGTCAGCATTATTTCTGGCGGAAATATCGATCTTTCTCGTGTATCGCAAATTACGGGTTTAGCTGACGCGTAAATCCGGCTATTAATCTCTTCGTTGAGGATAGGATATGAGTACTACTGACAGCATTGTATCCAGCCAGACAAAACAGTCGTCCTGGCGTAAATCAGACACCACCTGGACACTGGGTTTATTTGGTACTGCCATCGGCGCCGGGGTGTTGTTCTTCCCCATCCGCGCAGGGTTTGGCGGCTTAATCCCCATTCTTTTGATGTTGGTACTGGCGTACCCCATCGCCTTTTATTGCCACCGCGCGCTGGCGCGTTTGTGTCTGTCCGGGTCAAACCCGTCCGGCAACATCACTGAAACGGTAGAAGAGCACTTTGGTAAGACGGGTGGCGTGGTTATCACGTTCCTCTATTTCTTCGCGATTTGTCCGCTGCTGTGGATCTATGGCGTTACTATTACCAACACGTTCATGACGTTCTGGGAAAACCAGCTGCAGATGCCGGCGCTGAACCGCGGCTTTGTGGCCCTGTTCCTGCTGCTGCTGATGGCGTTCGTTATCTGGTTTGGTAAGGACCTGATGGTTAAAGTGATGAGCTACCTGGTATGGCCGTTCATTGCCAGCCTGGTGCTGATCTCGCTGTCGCTGATCCCTTACTGGAACTCTGCGGTGATCGATCAGGTTGATCTCAGTAATATCGCGCTTACCGGTCATGATGGCATTCTGGTCACCGTGTGGCTGGGGATCTCCATCATGGTGTTCTCGTTCAACTTCTCGCCGATCGTCTCGTCTTTCGTGGTCTCAAAACGTGAAGAATACGAGAAAGATTTTGGTCGTGAATACACCGAGCAGAAATGTTCTCAGATCATCTCTCGCGCCAGCATGCTGATGGTGGCTGTGGTCATGTTCTTTGCCTTTAGCTGCCTGTTCACGCTCTCTCCGGCAAACATGGCAGATGCGAAAGCGCAGAACATTCCGGTACTGTCTTATCTGGCAAACCATTTCGCTTCCCTGTCCGGTACGAAATCGACGTTTGCCACCGTGCTGGAATATGGTGCCTCTATTATTGCGCTGGTTGCCATTTTCAAATCCTTCTTCGGCCACTACCTGGGAACGCTGGAAGGGCTGAACGGTCTGGTGCTGAAGTTTGGTTATAAGGGCGATAAGACCAAAGTCTCCATGGGTAAGCTCAACACCATCAGCATGATCTTCATCATGGGCTCCACCTGGGTTGTGGCCTACGCCAACCCGAACATTCTGGACCTGATTGAAGCAATGGGTGCACCGATTATTGCCTCGCTGCTGTGCCTGCTGCCGATGTACGCCATCCGTAAGGCTCCGTCGCTGGCAAAATACCGTGGTCGTCTGGATAACGTGTTTGTCACCGTCATCGGTCTGCTGACCATTCTGAACATCGTGTACAAACTGTTTTAATCCTTATGCTCAGGATGAGCGGAGTAGTGAAATGAATGAATTTCCGATAGTTCTGGTGATTAATTGTGGTTCGTCTTCAATTAAGTTTTCAGTACTGGATGCAAATAACTGCGACGTATTAATGGCAGGTATTGCGGATGGTATTAACTCGGAAAATGCGTTCTTATCTGTAAATGGAGGTGAGCCAGTCACACTGGCTCACCACAGCTACGAAGGCGCATTAAAGGCGATTGCTTTTGAACTGGAAAAACGTAATTTAAATGACAGCGTGGCCTTAATTGGCCACCGTATTGCTCACGGTGGAAATATCTTTACGGAGTCAGCGATTATTACCGATGAGGTTATTGATAATATTCGCCGTGTTTCACCCCTGGCACCGTTACATAATTACGCGAACCTGAGCGGGATTGAATCCGCACAGCATCTTTTCCCTGGCGTTACACAAGTGGCGGTATTTGATACCAGTTTCCACCAGACCATGGCGCCTGAGGCTTACCTGTATGGTCTGCCGTGGAAGTACTTTGAAGAACTGGGCGTGCGGCGCTACGGTTTTCACGGCACGTCGCACCGCTATGTTTCTCAACGTGCACATGAGCTGTTAGCGCTGTCCGAACAGGACTCCGGCCTGGTGATTGCCCATCTCGGCAACGGTGCGTCAATTTGCGCTGTCCGTAATGGTCACAGTGTCGACACCTCCATGGGGATGACGCCGCTGGAAGGACTGATGATGGGCACGCGCAGCGGCGATGTGGACTTCGGCGCGATGGCGTGGGTAGCCAGTGAAACCCATCAGACTCTGAGCGATCTGGAGCGGGTAGTGAATAAAGAGTCCGGTTTGCTTGGGATTTCTGGCCTGTCGTCTGACCTGCGGGTGCTGGAAAAAGCCTGGCATGAAGGGCATGAGCGCGCACAGCTGGCGATTAAAACGTTTGTACACCGAATTGCCCGTCATATTGCCGGACATGCAGCTTCGTTACACCGTCTGGACGGCATTATTTTCACCGGTGGTATTGGCGAGAACTCGGTATTAATTCGTCGTCTGGTGGTTGAACATCTGGCGGTGCTGGGTGTAAGTATCGACAGCGATCGAAATAACCTGTCGAATTCTCATGGCGAGCGCATTATTTCAACCCAGGACAGCCGGGTTATTTGCGCCGTGATCCCAACGAACGAAGAAAAAATGATTGCGCTCGATGCGATTCAATTAGGCCGCATTAACGCAGCCGTGGAATACGCCTAATTTATTTGTTGTTCTGTAGAGAGATTATTTTTCATGAAGGTAGATATCGATACCAGCGATATGCTGTATGCCGAAGCATGGCGTGGTTTTAAGGGTACGGACTGGAAAGAAGAAATTAATGTCCGTGATTTTATTCAGCACAACTATACGCCTTATGAAGGGGATGAATCCTTCCTTGCTGATGCAACGCCTGCAACCACCGCATTGTGGGAAAAAGTAATGGCGGGCATTCGTATCGAAAACGCGACGCATGCGCCAGTCGATTTCGACACCAATATTGCCACCACCATTACCGCACACGATGCGGGTTACATTGAACAAGAACTGGAGAAGATCGTCGGTCTGCAAACGGATAAACCGCTGAAGCGCGCGCTGCACCCGTTTGGCGGCGTCAACATGATCAAAAGCTCGTTCGATGCGTATGGTCGTGAAATGGACCCGAACTTCGAGTACCTGTTCACTGAACTGCGTAAAACGCACAACCAGGGCGTTTTTGACGCCTATTCCCCGGACATGCTGCGCTGCCGTAAATCCGGCGTGTTGACTGGTTTGCCGGACGGCTATGGTCGTGGACGTATCATCGGTGACTACCGTCGCGTGGCACTGTACGGTATCCGCTATCTGGTGCGTGAACGTGAACTGCAGTTTGCCGATCTCCAGTCGAATCTGGAATGGGGACAGAGTCTGGAAGCCACGATTCGCCTGCGTGAAGAGCTGGCTGAGCACCGTCGCGCACTGCTGCAAATGCAGGAGATGGCGGCGAAATATGGCTGTGATATCTCTCGTCCAGCGCGTAACGCGCAGGAGGCGGTACAGTGGGTCTACTTTGCCTATCTGGCGGCAGTGAAATCACAAAACGGCGGCGCGATGTCGCTGGGCCGCACTGCATCGTTCCTTGATATCTACATTGAGCGCGACTTCAACGCCGGGATCCTGACAGAGCAACAGGCGCAGGAGCTGATCGACCACTTCATCATGAAGATCCGCATGGTGCGTTTCCTGCGTACGCCGGAATTTGACACGCTGTTCTCCGGCGACCCGATCTGGGCGACGGAAGTGATCGGCGGGATGGGGTTGGATGGTCGTACGCTGGTGACCAAAAACGCTTTCCGTTACCTGCACACGCTGCACACGATGGGACCGGCTCCGGAACCAAACCTCACCGTACTGTGGTCAGAAGCGTTGCCGATTGCGTTTAAAAAGTATGCCGCGCAGGTCTCCATCGTCACCTCGTCGCTGCAATATGAAAACGACGATCTGATGCGTACCGACTTCAACAGCGATGACTACGCGATTGCCTGCTGTGTGAGCCCGATGGTGATCGGGAAGCAGATGCAGTTCTTTGGTGCGCGCGCCAACCTCGCCAAAACGCTGCTTTATGCGATCAACGGTGGTGTGGATGAGAAGCTGAAAATCCAGGTGGGGCCGAAAACCGCGCCGCTGCTGGACGACGTGCTGGATTACGACACCGTGATGGACAGTCTGGACCACTTTATGGACTGGCTGGCGGTGCAGTACATCAGCGCACTGAACATCATCCACTACATGCACGACAAGTACAGCTACGAAGCATCGCTGATGGCGCTGCACGATCGCGACGTCTATCGCACGATGGCGTGCGGGATTGCCGGGCTGTCGGTAGCGGCGGATTCGCTCTCGGCAATCAAGTACGCGACGGTGAAACCGGTGCGCGACCACAACGGGCTGGCGGTCGATTTTGTGATTGAAGGGGAATATCCGCAATACGGCAATAACGACGAGCGCGTGGACAGCATCGCCTGCGATCTGGTCGAACGCTTTATGAAGAAAATTAAAGTGTTACCGACCTACCGGAACGCGGTACCGACACAGTCGATTCTGACTATCACCTCCAACGTGGTGTACGGGCAGAAAACCGGCAATACCCCGGACGGACGTCGCGCCGGAACGCCATTCGCGCCGGGTGCTAACCCGATGCACGGGCGTGACCGCAAAGGGGCTGTCGCCTCGCTGACCTCTGTAGCGAAACTACCGTTCACCTACGCGAAAGACGGGATTTCGTACACCTTCTCGATTGTGCCTGCGGCACTTGGGAAAGAGGATCCGGTGCGGAAAACCAACCTTGTCGGGTTGCTGGATGGTTACTTCCACCATGAAGCACACGTGGAAGGTGGGCAGCACCTGAACGTTAACGTAATGAACAAGGAAATGTTACTGGATGCCATTGAACATCCGGAAAACTATCCGAATCTGACGATCCGTGTCTCCGGCTACGCTGTGCGCTTCAACGCGCTCACCCGTGAGCAGCAGCAGGACGTCATTTCGCGTACTTTCACCCAGGCGATGTAACGTTATCGGGGCGGTCTGCGGATCGCCCCGATTCATTATGCGTATGAAGACCTGGTCTCCACTGAACGAGTCCGAGGGTGTAAAAATGATTAGCGCATTCGATATTTTCAAACCTGGCATTGGTCCTTCCAGCTCCCATACCGTAGGGCCGATGAACGCAGGAAAACGCTTTATCGATCAACTGGTCAGCAGTGGACGCTTATCGCGCACGACGCGCATGTCGGTTGATCTGTATGGTTCACTGTCGCTGACGGGAAAAGGCCATGCGACCGATACCGCCATTATGATGGGGCTGGCCGGAAACAGTCCGCAAAGCGTCAACATTGACGCCATCCCCGCGTTTATTGGCGAGGTTGCCCGTACTGGCCGCTTGCCGGTCGCTGAAGGTACGCATGTCGTTGATTTCCCGGTTGCCGACAGCATTGTTTTTCATGAAGAGACGCTGCCACGGCATGAGAACGGAATGCGGA
Source organism: Citrobacter farmeri (assembly GCF_019048065.1). Classification (NCBI taxonomy): domain Bacteria; kingdom Pseudomonadati; phylum Pseudomonadota; class Gammaproteobacteria; order Enterobacterales; family Enterobacteriaceae; genus Citrobacter; species Citrobacter farmeri. The sequence goes on along the minus strand of NZ_CP077291.1, from coordinate 4,180,485 downwards.
TCACCGCCTGGGAAAACCAGGAGAGGCTACTGAGTAAAACCTACTACTCGATTGGCGGCGGGTTTATCGTTGAGGAAGAACGCTTTGGTCAGGCGCACGACGTGGAAACGCCGGTCCCTTATGATTTTCATTCCGCCAGAGAATTGCTGAAACTGTGCGAGCACAACGGTCTTTCGGTCTCCGGACTGATGATGCAAAACGAACTGGCGCTGCGCAGTAAGGCGGAGATTGATGCCGGGTTCGCGCAGATCTGGGAGGTAATGCAGGGGGGTATTGAGCGCGGGATGAATACCGAAGGGGTTTTACCCGGTCCGCTGAATGTGCCGCGTCGCGCGGTGGCGTTACGCCGTCTGTTGGTCTCCAGTGACAGTCTCTCCAGCGATCCGATGAACGTCATCGACTGGATCAACATGTTTGCGCTCGCCGTGAGTGAGGAGAATGCGGCAGGCGGTCGTGTGGTCACTGCGCCAACCAACGGTGCATGCGGCATTATTCCGGCAGTGCTGGCCTATTACGATAAATTCCGTCGCCCGTTGAATGCTAATTCCATTGCCCGCTACCTGCTGGCGGCCGGAGCCATTGGAGCGCTGTACAAAATGAATGCGTCAATTTCCGGGGCGGAAGTCGGTTGTCAGGGCGAAATCGGCGTGGCCAGTTCAATGGCCGCAGCGGGGTTGACTGAACTGCTGGGCGGCAGTCCGGCACAGGTTTGTATCGCGGCGGAAATCGCGATGGAGCATAACCTTGGCCTGACCTGTGACCCGGTGGCCGGGCAGGTGCAGATTCCCTGTATTGAACGCAATGCGATCAACGCGGTTAAAGCCGTTAACGCCGCACGCATGGCACTACGCCGTACCTCCGAACCGCGCGTCTCGCTGGATAAGGTCATCGAGACCATGTACGAGACGGGTAAGGACATGAATGATAAGTATCGCGAAACATCGCGCGGCGGCCTGGCGATCAAAGTGGTGTGCAGTTAGCTAACGCCAGAAAGCTTGCCGGATGACGGCTGTCGCCTTATCCGGCCTACACGTTCACCGTTTGTAGGCCCGATCAGCTTGCGCCATCGGGTATTTCATCCATTGTCAGTCATCTAAAAGCACACGTTGGTGTTCTTTTTTGTTGTGATCTCTTTCAAATTTAGAAATAAATAACACAATATCATTTTTTGATAGAAAAAATTTCTTAACTTTTAGAAAATGTCAGGGTTATTTTGTGACGTTTTTCTCTGAACCTGAGCGTATGCTTTTTTCCATTCTAATGACTCGCCTGCATATCCCGTACCGCGTATCGCCTTGATGCGGCACGACAAAAAATAAAAACGTACCCTACATAATGAGCGAGAATTTTATGGAAACGGCAACGAACAGTAGTGTCATTCTCGACGCCAGCGCCCCGGCGCGCCGGGCTGGCATGACAGAGAGTGAGTGGCGGGAAGCGATTAAATTCGACAGTACCGACACCGGTTGGGTCATTATGAGTATTGGAATGGCGATTGGCGCGGGGATTGTTTTTCTCCCGGTTCAGGTTGGTTTGATGGGACTGTGGGTCTTCTTGCTCTCATCGATTATTGGTTATCCCGCCATGTATCTGTTTCAGCGTTTGTTTATCAATACGCTGGCGGAATCCCCGGAATGTAAAGACTATCCCAGCGTTATCAGCGGATATCTGGGGAAAAACTGGGGCATTCTGTTAGGTGCGCTGTACTTCGTGATGCTGGTCATCTGGATGTTCGTCTATTCCACGGCCATCACCAACGACAGCGCCTCCTATCTGCATACCTTTGGCGTGACAGAGGGACTCCTGTCCGATAATCCCTTCTATGGCCTGGTGCTGATCTGCATCCTCGTTGCTATCTCCTCGCGCGGTGAGAAACTGCTGTTCAAAATCTCTACCGGTATGGTGCTGACTAAACTGCTGGTCGTGGCGGCACTGGGTGTGTCGATGGTTGGCATGTGGCATCTGTACAATATTGGTGCATTACCGCCGATGGCGTTGCTGGTGAAGAACGCGATTATCACGTTGCCGTTTACCCTGACCTCGATCCTGTTTATCCAGACGCTGAGCCCGATGGTGATCTCCTACCGCTCCCGTGAGAAATCCGTCGAGGTTGCACGTCACAAAGCGCTACGCGCCATGAACATTGCCTTCGGCATTTTGTTTGTCACCGTCTTCTTCTACGCCGTCTCCTTTACGCTGGCCATGGGACACGATGAAGCGGTTAAAGCCTATGAGCAGAATATTTCCGCCCTGGCGATTGCCGCGCAGTTCATCAGCGGCGCAGGTGCCGGTTGGGTGAAAGTCGTGAGTGTCATCCTGAACATTTTCGCCGTGATGACTGCGTTCTTTGGCGTCTACTTAGGTTTCCGCGAAGCGACGCAGGGGATTGCGATGAACATCCTGCGCCGCAAGCTGCCTGCTGAGAAGATCAATGAAACGCTGGTGCAGCGCGGCATCATGCTGTTTGCCATTTTACTGGCCTGGAGCGCTATTGTGCTCAACGCGCCGGTTCTGAGTTTTACATCGATTTGTAGCCCTATTTTCGGCATGGTGGGATGTTTGATCCCCGCCTGGCTGGTCTACAAAGTTCCTGCACTGCACAAATACAAAGGGGCGTCGCTGTATCTGATTATCGTCACCGGTTTGCTGCTGTGCGTATCTCCGTTCCTGGCTTTTTCCTGATTTATCCTGAAGGTTGTTGTTATGTCTGAGACGATAAAAAATCCGTTGTGGTCACGTTTCATCCGCGCAGTACAGGAGGAGGTGAAACCGGCGCTGGGCTGTACGGAACCCGTTTCCCTTGCGCTGGCTGCGGCGGTGGCGGCCTCTGAACTGAAGGGGTCGGTGGAGCGAATCGATGCCTGGGTCTCGCCCAATCTGATGAAAAACGGATTGGGGGTGACGGTGCCGGGAACCGGCATGGTCGGGTTGCCTATCGCCGCTGCGTTGGGGGCGCTGGGTGGAGACCCCGGTGCCGGACTGGAGGTGTTGAAAGATGCCTCCGCACAGGCGATTGCCGATGCGAAGGCGATGCTGAAAGCCGGTAAGGTATCAGTGATGTTGCAGCAACCGTGTGACGACATCCTGTTTTCCCGGGCGAAGGTCTATAGCCATGACGGCTGGGCGTGCGTCACCATTGTCGGCGGTCATACCCATATTGTGCGTATCGAAACCCATAACGGCGTGAAGTTTTCTCAGCAAGCGAGCGCCAGCGGTGAGACGCAGGAATCGCCGCTGGCGGTGCTTTCTGAGACCTCGCTGGAAGAGATTCTGGCGTTTGTGAATACGGTGCCGTTTAACGCCATCCGTTTTATTCTCGACGCCGCCCGACTCAACGGCGCATTGTCACAGGAAGGGCTGCGGGGAAACTGGGGGCTGCACATCGGCGCGACGATGGAAAAGCAGTGTGCTCGCGGTCTGCTGGCGAACGATCTCTCGACGGCGATCCTCATCCGGACCAGCGCGGCGTCGGATGCGCGCATGGGCGGCGCGACGCTGCCTGCCATGAGTAACTCCGGTTCCGGTAATCAGGGGATCACCGCCACGGTGCCGGTGATGGTTGTCGCCGAGCACTTTGGCGCGGACGAAGAGAAACTGGCGCGTGCGCTGATGCTTTCTCATCTGAGTGCTATCTATATACACCATCAGCTTCCGCGTCTGTCGGCGCTGTGCGCGGCAACGACGGCTGCGATGGGCGCAGCAGCAGGGATGGCCTGGCTGGTAGACGAAGGGCGCTATAGCACGATTTCGATGGCGATCAGCAGCATGATTGGTGATGTAAGTGGAATGATTTGTGATGGGGCATCCAACAGTTGCGCGATGAAAGTGTCCACCAGTGCCTCTGCGGCGTGGAAGGCGGTGTTGATGGCGCTGGACGATACGTCGGTCACGGGTAACGAGGGGATTGTGGCGCACAATGTGGAGCAGTCTATTGCCAACCTGTGCGCGCTGGCATGTCATTCAATGCAGCAAACGGACAAACAGATCATCGAGATCATGGCCCGTAAAGCGCATTAAGCGGATGTCTGAGTGCCCGATGGCGCTTCGCTAATCGGGCCTACGGTAAAACACGTTTGTAGGCCGGATAAGGCGATTGCGCTGTCATCCGGCAACGGGCCTCAGGCGATTTCGTCCTCTTCGGCTAACCGAACTTCGGCATCGGAAACAATCGCTTCCAGCTCAGTCAACATCTCCTCGTAGCCAAAAGCACGAGGGGCGGGAGGCGTCTGTGCAACGTCGGATTTGACGGTCGGGGCCTGTTTTTTCGCTTTCTTGCTCATATGCAACTCCATTACCCATTACACCGGCAAATCTATCAGCAAAGCACGCAATGGCGTATCGGCAACGAGCGTTATGTTAGCTTCGTCACGAATAAAAGCGCCGTCGCCGCAGGTTAGCGATTCACGTGTTTCATCGTGGGTCACCGCGTGAAAGGTGCCGTGAATCGACTGCAAATAGGCACGCGGACCGTGGAGCTGAAAACTCAGCGACTCGCCTTGATTCAGCTCGATCTGGTGTACCCACGCCTGCTGGCGCAGTTGCAGGCTGCCGTTCTCGCCGTCGGGTGAAGCGATCAACTGCTGTTTAGCCTTTGTCAGTTTCGTCTTTTGCACCAGGGCATTCTCGCGCTCAGGACAGGCGTCGAGCCACAGCTGCATACGCGTAAGCGGTTTGTCTTTGCTGACATTGTGCTCGCTGTAGCTGATACCCGGCTGGGCCGCGAGCAGCAATGCTTCACCCGCCTGGGCCTGCACATGGTTGCCTTCACTGTCACGATACTCAGCAACGCCCTCAAGAATCAGGTTGAGCACGTCCACCTTTGGCCAGGTGCGCGGCTGGAAGGACGCGCCGGGCGCCAGCACTTCCTGATTGAGCACGCGCAGCGACGCGTAGCCCAGCAGTTTCGGGTCGAAGTAGTGTCCAAAGGAGAAGGTATAACGGGCCTGCAGCCATCCGTAGTCTGCTTGTCCGCATTGTTTGGCTGTTCGGGTAGTAATCATAGTTCTTGACCTCTCTTTACTTCCTTTTATGTTAAGGGGCTGGACGCTGCATTGTTAGCCAGATATTCTGCCCGGTATGTTCAAATTTCCTGAATGAGAACGATATGGCCAAAGAAAGGGCATTAACGCTTGAGGCATTACGCGTAATGGACGCGATAGATCGCCGCGGTAGTTTTGCTGCGGCAGCAGATGAACTGGGACGCGTGCCGTCTGCACTCAGCTACACCATGCAGAAGCTGGAAGAAGAGTTGGATGTGGTGCTGTTTGACCGCTCCGGGCATCGTACAAAATTTACTAACGTTGGGCGCATGCTGCTGGAAAGAGGACGCGTCTTGCTGGAGGCGGCTGATAAGCTCACCACGGACGCCGAGGCGCTGGCGCGAGGGTGGGAGACGCATCTGACGATTGTGACCGAGGCGCTGGTGCCAACCCCGGCCTTTTTCCCGCTTATCGATAAACTGGCCCTCAAAGCCAATACGCAGCTTTCGGTGATAACCGAGGTGCTGGCCGGGGCATGGGAGCGGCTGGAACAGGGCAGGGCGGATATCGTGGTTGCTCCGGACATGCACTTTCGCTCGTCGTCTGAAATTAACTCCCGCAAGCTGTATACCCTGATGAACGTCTATGTTGCTGCGCCGGATCACCCGATTCATCAGGAGCCAGAACCGCTCTCGGAAGTGACGCGTGTGAAGTATCGCGGCGTCGCGGTCGCGGATACTGCGCGTGAACGTCCGGTATTAACCGTACAACTGCTGGATAAACAAGCGCGGCTCACCGTCAGCACCATCGAAGATAAGCGTCAGGCGCTACTGGCAGGATTAGGGGTAGCGACGATGCCTTATCCGCTGGTGGAACAGGATATTGCCGAAGGGCGACTGCGCGTGGTCAGTCCGGAATCGACCAGCGAGATTGACATCATTATGGCCTGGCGGCGAGACAGTATGGGCGAAGCCAAAGCCTGGTGTCTGCGTGAAATTCCAAAACTGTTTGCCAGGAAGTAAGCGTCGATTTTCTTCCGGATTATCATATTCGGGGCAAACTGATTGCCCCGAAGCCGCTCAACGCCTTTCATTTTGTTTAGGGTCGGGTCCGAAACGGTTTTCGCCGGGCGTGCCGTCCTGACAGCTAAAGAGGATGATCACCAGCCAGCCGATGACGGGAATCAATAATAATACCAGCCACCACGCGGTTCGATTGGTATCGTGCAGTCGTCGGAACTGAACGGCCCAGTTGGGTAAAAAGACGAGGATCGCGTAAATCGTCGTCAGTACCCCTTCTCCTCCGGCACGCTGCCAGCCAAGCATCTTATCCAGAACGCCCAGTACGAACGCGAAGATGATGTTGACCAGCATAAACATCCAGAACTCTTTGCGGCGGGCCCGACCGCCGAAGCCGACGTAATTGCATAAAACGTTTATATACCAGTCCATTTTCGTCTCAACCTTATGACAATCACTTGTTTTAGAAGCAATCAAAATAAGAATAGTTGCGAATGATTAGGTGGTAAATATTTGAATGGGGAATTAATAAGGCACCCTGAAGGGTGCCTGGATTCATTCAGCGAAACGGCTGTCACGCCCGTGGGGTTCGTCGAGATCCTGCCACGGACCAATGGAAATAATGCCCGTCGGATTAATGGTCTTATGGCTGCGGAAATAGTGGTTGCGAATATGCTCAAAGTTGACCGTTTCCGCGATGCCCGGCAGCTGATAAATATCACGCAGGAAACCATACAGGTTGAGATAGTCGCTGATGCGATGCTTGTCGCATTTGAAATGTGTGACATACACCGGATCAAAGCGGACGAGCGTTGTCCATAAACGAATATCCGCCTCGGTCAGGCGGTTGCCCGTCAGATAGCGATGCTGACCGAGGATCTGCTCCAGTCGCGCCAGCGCGGTAAAGACGTTTTCTACGGCATCATCATAGGCTTGCTGACTGGTGGCAAAGCCTGCTTTATAAACGCCATTGTTAACGTTGTCATAAATCCAGCTGTTCAGTTCGTCGATCTTATTGCGTAGCTCAGGGGGATAGTAGTCCCCGGCTTTTGCACCCAGCGCATCAAACGCCGTATTGAACATGCGGATGATTTCAGCGGATTCATTGCTGACAATCGTATGGTTCTTTTTATCCCACAAGACTGGAACGGTGACGCGACCGCTGTAATGGGGATCGGCGTGCAGGTAAAGCTGATACAGAAAGTCGTGCTGATATAAGGTATCACCCGTGGCCGCCGGGAAATCATCGTCAAAGGTCCAGCCATTTTCCAGCATCAATGGATGCACAACCGAGACGGAGATAAACGGCTCCAGTCCCTTGAGCTTACGCAGAATTAACGTCCGATGCGCCCACGGACAGGCGAGTGAAACATACAGGTGATAGCGGTCTTTTTCTGCCGCAAAACCCCCCTCACCAGAAGGGCCGGGTGTGCCATCCGCAGTGAGCCAGTTACGGAATGCCGATACAGAACGTTGAAATTTTCCCCCGGTAGATTTGGTGTCATACCAGGTGTCATGCCAGACGCCGTCGATCAGTTGTCCCATGATTTCTTTCCCTCAGATAGCAAAAACGAGGAGAAAATCCCCTCGTTCTTTTCATTCATTATAGAGTGCTTACCACTTTTTGTTCAGTACGCGGTCGATGCTGAATGCGCCCGGACCGGTGATACCCAGCAGCAGGAAGCCGCCAGCAATGGTCAGGTTTTTCATGAACATCAGTGAGTTAACACCTTCAGCAAAGTTACTGTGGAAGATAAACGCGGTCAGCAGCGTGAAGCCTGCGGTAAACAGCGCGGTGGTACGGGTCAGGAAACCGAACAGAATCGCCAGACCGCCGCCAAACTCAAGCAAAATGGTCAGTGGCAGCAGGAATCCCGGAACGCCCATCGCTTCCATATACTGTTGGGTGCCTGCGTAACCAGTGATTTTTCCCCAACCTGCGGTAATAAACAGGATTGGCATCAGAATACGCGCTACCAGTACACCAACATCTTCTAATTTTTTCATTCTTCTCTCCAGGAAACCACACAGACTACTGATTTTGTTTTTTAGCGCAATTTCGCGAGGTTCCGCGTCATTGCTGTCGATGGAGAGAATCATAAGCGTGCAGAATGAGAATTGTTAGCAAGGAAAACTGTCAATATTTTTCAAAAATTTTGATTTTGTAGTGGCGCGATATTGCAGTTGCCGGATGGCGGCTACGCCTTATCCGGCCTACATATTGAGTGCGAGAGTCGGATAAGAGAAGCGCCATCAGGCGAAGTAGGAGGAGGTCGAGTGCGTAGGCCTGATAAGCGAAGCGCCATCAGGCGACAGGCGAGCGCAACGTCTTTTTGATCAGCCGCCACGCGCTCCAGAGGCCGACCCCACGCCTTGCCCAGCGCACGAGCAGGTTAGGGTGGCGAATTGTCCAGACCGCCATCACGCTGCTGCCGACCAGCGCCCATGAGCGCAAGCTGAGCAGCGTGTTCCAGCCACGATCGTAAGCGCCCGTGGCTTCCAGCCAGTCACGACGACTGGCTGAAAGATCCAGCCGTTGCTGTTGGATCTCACGAAGCAGTCGGGCCTTACGTTGTGCACGTTCGACTTTACCGCTCACGACTCTCCTCCTCGAGCAATTGCCGGTCATTTGCCAGTTCATGGCGGGTATGACGTAACAATGTGGAGCGCCGCGCTTTGCGCAGCGTCCATATCCCGCCAATAAGTGCCAGAGCCAGCAAAACGACCGTGGTAGCGATCATCGCATTGAGCCGATACTGCGGGTCAACGGCCCAGATGATTAACACCATCAGGCTCATCAAACCAAATGCAGCAAAGAGCATGGTGAGTCCCAGCATCAGCAGAAGCTGAAAAAGGTTCGCCTTTTCTTCTTCCAGCTCGACCACGGCCAGACGCAACCGGGTTTCCACCATCTCAACGAGGATAGTGACAATCCGCTGCCCGATTCCCAGAACGCTTTTCCCGGGCCCTTGTGCGTGATGAGGATCCGCCATCATTAACGACGCGACAGCAGGACGCCCAGCACAACGCCTACCGCTGCACCAATCCCGACGCCGGTCCACGGATTTTCGCGCACATAGTCGTCAGCACGCGCAGCGGCTTCACGTGTCTGCTTAGCAATGGCATCGCCCGTTTCACCGAGGCGATAGCGGCTCTCTTTCAGCGCACGCTCGGCTTTGCTGCGGATCTTACTCAACTCTTCCTTCGATTTATCACCAGAGGAGTTCAGCACCTCTTCCAGCGTATCGGCCAGGGATTTCAACTCAGCGCGCAGATGTTCCGATGTGTTTTCTTTCGACATAGTTTTCTCCAGGTGAGTAAGTGGTACTGATGCTTAGTAGTCGCGAGCCTCAAGCTCTTTCAGTTCAGCCCGGGCTTCAGCCAGCTTGCGCTCGCGTTTGGCAATTTTGTCCGCATCGCCTTTTTGCTTCGCTTCAGCGAGATCGCGCTGACGCTCGGCGATCTCTTCTTTCTGTTCAGCAATTTTTTCCTGATGATCGGCACGCAGCTTGCTGTCAGTACAGTGGGCCCTGACTTCGCTGAGCGCTTTTTTCAACCCATTGATACGGTTTTGGTTATTGTGCTTTTCGGCGTAGCTGATTTCCCGTTGAATATCCTGCTCTTTCTCCTGACAGAGGGTGTTGGCATAGCTGCCGGCACTGAGAGCGAAAAGGGAAACTGCGAAAGCGATGCGGTATTTCATTCTTGAACCTTCCATTGTGACTCGTTCCCATGAATTCAGGAACGATGATCCAGTGATAAAGCGACAGGGTTAACCCATCGACTCATTAATCATAGACATTAATCGCTGAAATCACCAAAGTGGGTGATATGATTCGGATTCCTGGAGATTACCCTACCCGATGTGAAGTATCACGTAAACGTGACAACCACTGGACGGCCTGATTGTTATCATCCTGTTGGGCAATGATGTAACCGTGCGGCAGCGTTTTGTCGAGTACCGCTTTGGCTGCGGCACTTTGGGCGCTGGAATCGAAAGTGATGAGCAGAGTGTCATTCTTCGGAGTAATGCTTTTAAAACGAATACCGTTAGCGTCGAGGTGATGCCAGATCGAGAAACCGTCCGGCATGCTTGCCCCCTGGTGGATGGCTCGGATCGCCAGCGTCGATTCCTGCTGACGAACCGCTGACCAGGCTAACAGCATGGCGCTTAGCGCCAGCAGAAAGGCGGTACTCCAGGCCAGTTGTTTAAGCGTTATGCGCGGTTTCAGCATTCCTTACCCTCGATTCCCGTATTTCTTTTTCCACAGGACGACCAGTGAACCGCCCAGGCCAAACACCAGCAGCACAACGGGTAACAGCATCAGGCAAGACATCAACTGATCTTCATACTTCAGAAATACCGGCGTTTTCCCCAACAAATAACCCAGGCTGGTCAAAATCAGCACCCACAGCAACCCGCTCATCCAGTTGAAAAATTGGAAGCGGGCATTATTCAGGCCGGATAAGCCAGCGATAGTCGGCAGCAAGGTACGAACAAACGCGATAAAACGGCCAATAAGCAGGGCGGAAAGGCCATGTTTATGGAACAAATGGTGGGCGCGTTGGTGATAGTGGGCGGGCAGGTGCGATAACCAGTTTTGTACGATGCGGGTATTGCCCAGCCATCGACCCTGAATATAACTCAACCAGCAACCGAGGCTTGCCGCCACGGTCAGTAACAGAATGGTTTGCGGAAAGCCCATTGCGCCTTTAGCAATCAGCACCCCCACTAAAACCAGCAAGCTGTCACCAGGCAAAAAGGCGGCTGGCAGCAACCCGTTCTCCAGAAACAGAATCATAAATAAAACAAAATACAGCATGCCAATCATGGAAGGATTGGCCAGTGTTTCAAAATCCTGCGCCCACAGGGCATGCAGTAATTGAGTCAAAAGTTCCATTCAGTATTCCAGGTCGAATTGGTTAACGTCACGCCGGGTTCAGAAGTTTGCTACGCCGCATCATTGTTAATGTTTTGCATGGTGTGCGGACGGCGCAAAGCCGCGGCCTGAACTATTCCCTGTTAAAAGTTATAAAGTAAGCAAGCACTAACAAACATAAATTCGAATTGCATCTAATTGTAACAAAGGTCAACGTAGTCCGTTATAGAAATTACACGTCCGTGAAGTGTGATTTTGCTGATCGCAGGAGAGGGTGGCGAGAGGATTTACACAGGCTGACACTTTATACCTTTCGCTTACTGACAGGCGCAGCGGCGCGCCTGTCGAATCAATAAATTTTATTTTGTTGCGTTAGCCGCCGTATCGAGATGAACCACCGGATTTTCGGCAAACAGGTAACGGTCAGCATTAAATTCAAAATCGTCGCTGGTTTCATTGAACAGCATGATTTTTGTATTCTCGAGATGCTGCCACATCGCCAGTTTTGCCGCATGCGGGTCTTTGCGGATCAGCGCTTTAAGGATTTGATCGTGATCGTCACACCAGTTATCCACGGTGCGCGAATCAATGTGTTCGTGCAGTTTCTTCCAGTACGGGTTGTGACTGCGCTGAGTCCACATTTTTTCCACGATAGCGGCCAGCGCGGAGTTCTGCGTGGCTAACGCCACCTGAATGTGGAATTGCAGATCCCATTCGGAATCACGGAAACATTTTTCATTGCGCGCCTGTTCCTGGATCTCCATCAGTTTCATGATGTCCTGTTTGGTGACCTGGGTGGCGGCAAATTCCGCAATATTGCTTTCGATAAGCTGGCGCGCCTGGAGCAATTCAAAAGGCCCGTAGTTGGCAAATTCCAGCGACTCGTCAGTAGCCTGCTGGTGGCGCGGCTGATTGGAAATCACATGAATGCCGGAACCTTTACGGACCTCAACAAATCCTTCGACTTCCAGCATGATGATGGCTTCACGAACCACGGTACGGCTGACATTTTTTTCATCGGCAATAAAACGCTCTGCAGGCAATTTGTCGCCCACCAGGTAAACGCCCTGTTCGATGCGCTCTTTTAGATCAGCAGCAAGTTGTTGATATAAACGTCGTGGTTCAGTGATTTCCATATGCACTCCAGGCATGATACGGCAGACTGTATTTGTTATACCACTTTCACGAGGTTGGCTCTACACGCAGAAACGAAAAAGCCGCCTGCGAGTGCCTGCAGGCGGCCTGGTTTGCTTAGGCGATATCCGTCGGCAGGCTAACTTTGCGCCGCCGGTTTATCGAACTGCGGGCCGGAGTCGACGTCACTGGCCGGTTTGTTTTGCAGCACGGTCCAGATAACCAGCGCCCCCAACAGGTCGAACACGGCCAGTACTGCAAACAGCGGGCTGAAGCCAATGGTGTCTGCCAGCGCACCAACCACCAGGGCAAACAAGGTGCTTGCCAGCCAGGCGGACATCCCGGTCAGCCCGTTCGCCGTTGCCACTTCGTTACGACCAAAGACGTCAGAAGAGAGGGTAATCAGCGCACCGGACAGCGCCTGGTGAGCAAAACCACCAATACACAGCAGCATAATGGCGATGTACGGGCTGGTGAACAGACCGATCATCCCTGGGCCAATCATCAGTACGGCACCCAGTGTGACGACCATTTTACGTGAGACAATCAGGTTGACGCCGAACCAGCGCTGGAACAGCGGAGGCAGGTAACCGCCCACGATGCAACCCAGGTCGGCAAACAGCATCGGCATCCAGGCGAACATTGCAATTTCTTTCAGGTTAAAGCCATAGACTTTGAACATGAACAGCGGGATCCAGGCGTTAAATGTCCCCCAGGCTGGCTCTGCAAGGAAGCGTGGCAGAGCGATACCCCAGAACTGGCGGTTACGCAGGATCTGTACGAGTGACATTTTCTTTTTGGTGCTGTTTTTGTGCTGTGCTTCCTGACCATTAATAATGTAGTCGCGTTCTTCGTCCGTCAGTTTTTTCTGGTCACGCGGGTGCTTATAGAAGACAAGCCAGGACATTGCCCAGACGAAGCTCAGGACGCCAGAGATGATGAAGGCCATCTGCCAACTGTGCATCACGATCGCCCAGACAACCAGCGGCGGGGCAATCATCGCACCGATAGAGGAACCGACGTTAAAGTAGCCGACCGCAATGGAGCGCTCTTTCGCCGGGAACCATTCGGAACTGGCTTTCAGACCCGCCGGGATCATCGCGGCTTCTGCCGCACCGACCGCGCCACGAGCCAGCGCCAGGCCACCCCAGCTTCCTGCCAGCGCGGTCGCGCCACAGAAAACGGCCCATAGCACGGCAAACATTGCGTAGCCTATTTTGGTACCGAGTATGTCCAGCACATAGCCGGCAACAGGTTGCATGACAGTGTAAGCAGCAGAATAGGCTGCGATGATATAGGAGTACTGTTGGGTGGAGATGTGCAACTCTTCCATCAGAGTTGGCGCAGCTGCCGCCACAGTGTTACGCGTCAGGTAACCCAGCACGGTGCCAAGCGTCACCAGTGCAATCATGTACCAACGTAACCCTTTAATTTTACGCATGTAAAACCTCATCGTTTTGTTATTTCCGCAAGGATCGCGGTCATCTTCCTGCCTGGGGCAGAGGATGCTGTTTACGACGGGGTAACCACTAAAAGCCGGTTCGCCCGAACGTTGCCATAAATAAATTTTGCTAATTCGGTTTCCGTACCGGTTAATCCGATGATGAATCATCGGTAATTTTGCATTCCGTCTGCTTATGTATCGCGACGGCAGAAAGATAACTTGTCATACAACTTTAAAAGGTGAGTGCCATCACAAAAGTGTGAATCTTAGCATGGTCATTATTTCGATTTGGCGACGCCAGGGCTGGCGCGGTCTGGAGCGATGTTTACCTCTTTGAGGGTAAATAATTTGTCAGCATTTATTGATCTATCTCACGAAAATATCTACAGCCTGTGGAAATTGGTGTGATAACTTTGTCAGCATCGCTACATAAGCAATCAGACGCACTCGTTGAGAGGAAGACGAAAATGACCCCGTTTATGACAGAAGATTTTCTACTTGATACTGAATTTGCCCGCCGTCTGTATCATGATTACGCCAAAGACCAGCCTATCTTCGATTACCATTGCCATCTGCCGCCGCAGCAAATCGCCGAAGACTACCGATTCAATAACCTGTATGACATCTGGCTGAAAGGTGACCATTACAAATGGCGTGCGATGCGCACCAACGGTGTTGCCGAGCGCCTGTGTACCGGCGACGCTTCTGACCGCGAGAAGTTTGACGCGTGGGCGGCGACCGTTCCGCATACTATCGGCAACCCGTTATACCACTGGACACACCTTGAACTGCGTCGTCCGTTTGGCGTGACGGGCAAGCTGCTTTCTCCGTCAACGGCGGACGAGATCTGGAATCAGTGCAACGAGTTGCTGGCGCAGGATAAATTTTCCGCGCGCGGCATCATGCAGCAGATGAACGTGAAAATGGTCGGCACGACTGACGATCCGATCGATACGCTGGAGCATCACGCAACGGTCGCGAAAGACAGCAGCTTCTCCGTGAAAGTTTTGCCGAGCTGGCGTCCGGATAAAGCCTTCAATATCGAGCAGGCGACCTTTAACGATTACATGGCAAAACTGGGTGAAGTGTCTGACACCGACATTCGTCGCTTTACCGATCTGCAAAGCGCGCTGACTAAACGTCTGGATCACTTCGCGGCGCATGGCTGCAAAGTGTCTGACCACGCGCTGGACGTGGTGCTGTTTGCTGAGGCCAGCGAGGCCGAACTGGATACCATTCTGGCACGCCGCCTGGCGGGTGAGACGCTGAACGAACATGAAGTGGCGCAGTTCAAAACTGCGGTACTGGTGTTCCTGGGCGCGGAATATGCGCGTCGTGGTTGGGTACAGCAGTACCACATTGGCGCGCTGCGCAATAACAACCTGCGTCAGTTCAAGCTGCTGGGGCCGGATGTGGGTTTTGACTCCATCAATGACCGTCCGATGGCTGAAGAGCTGTCAAAACTGCTCAGCAAGCAGAATGAAGAGAACCTGTTGCCGAAAACCATCCTCTACTGCCTGAACCCGCGCGATAACGAAGTGCTGGGGACGATGATCGGCAACTTCCAGGGGGAAGGAATGCCGGGCAAAATGCAGTTCGGTTCCGGCTGGTGGTTCAACGATCAGAAAGATGGCATGGAACGTCAGATGACCCAACTGGCGCAACTGGGCCTGTTGAGCCGTTTTGTCGGCATGCTCACCGACAGTCGCAGCTTCCTCTCGTACACCCGTCATGAGTACTTCCGCCGCATTCTGTGCCAGATGATTGGTCGCTGGGTGCAGGCCGGTGAAGCCCCGGCGGATATTCAACTGCTGGGTGAGATGGTGAAAAATATTTGCTTTAACAATGCGCGTGACTACTTCGCCATTGAACTGAACTAAGGTCCGGGGTTGATATGCAATACATCAAAATCCATGTACAGGATAACGTTGCGGTCGCGCTGGCTGATTTGGCGCAGGGAACGGAAGTCACAGTGGATAACCACACCGTAACGCTTCGCCAGGATGTCACTCGCGGACACAAATTTGCCTTAAGTGACATCAGGAAGGGAACGTACGTGATTAAGTATGGCCAGCCTATCGGCCATGCGCTGGCGGACATTGCGGCGGGTGAACATATTCACGCCCACAATACTCGCACCAATCTGAGCGATTTGGATGAGTATAGCTATCAACCTGATTTTCAGGATCTTCCTGCCCAACCAGCGGATCGCGACGTGCAGATTTATCGTCGCGCCAGTGGGGAAGTCGGGGTACGAAACGAACTCTGGATCCTGCCTACCGTGGGCTGCGTCAACGGGATTGCGCGCCAGATCCAGAACCGTTTCCTGAAAGAGACTAACGATGCGGAGGGCACCGACGGTGTCTTCCTGTTCAGCCACACCTACGGCTGCTCGCAACTGGGTGATGATCACATCAATACCCGTACTATGCTGCAAAACATGGTCCGTCATCCGAATGCGGGTGCCGTGCTGGTGATTGGCCTGGGATGTGAAAATAATCAGGTGGATGCCTTCCGCGAAACGCTGGGCGATTTCGATCCTGAACGTGTGCACTTTATGATTTGTCAGCATCAGGACGATGAAGTGGAGGCCGGGCTTGAGCACCTCCATCAGCTTTACGATGTGATGCGTCACGACAAGCGCGAGCCGGGGAAACTGAGCGAGCTGAAGTTTGGTCTGGAGTGTGGCGGTTCTGACGGGCTCTCCGGGATCACCGCAAACCCGATGCTTGGCCGCTTCTCTGACTATATGATTGCCAACGGCGGTACCACCGTTCTGACTGAAGTGCCGGAGATGTTCGGTGCCGAGCAACTGTTAATGAGCCACTGTCGCGACGAAGAGACGTTCGGCAAACTGGTCGCCATGGTCAATGACTTCAAGCAGTACTTTATTGCCCATAACCAGCCGATTTACGAGAACCCCTCGCCGGGTAACAAAGCCGGTGGGATCACCACGCTGGAAGATAAGTCGCTGGGCTGCACGCAGAAGGCGGGCTCCAGCCAGGTGGTTGACGTGTTGCGCTACGGCGAGCGTCTGAAAACCCACGGGCTGAATCTGCTGAGCGCGCCGGGTAATGATGCGGTTGCCACCAGTGCGCTGGCAGGCGCGGGTTGTCATATGGTGTTATTCAGCACCGGTCGCGGTACCCCATACGGCGGGTTTGTGCCGACGGTGAAAATCGCCACTAACAGCGAACTGGCCGCGAAGAAAAAGCACTGGATCGACTTTGATGCTGGTCAGTTGATCCACGGCAAAGCGATGCCACAACTGCTGGATGAGTTCGTGGATACCATCGTTGATTTTGCTAATGGCAAGCAGACCTGCAACGAACGCAATGATTTCCGCGAACTGGCTATCTTCAAAAGTGGCGTCACATTGTAATTACCCATTATCTTTCGCGTTCCCGCGGGGATGACGAAACGGGTCACCTTGCTGTGATACGGAATCTTTCGGGTAATCGCGTGAGTCTGGATTTTAAAAACGACGTTTCATATGATGAAGCGTCGTTTGTTTTTGTATTTCCTGACAAGGATCTCCCATGACCGCGTATTGGCTGGCTCAGGGCGTCGGTGTTCTCGCGTTTCTGATTGGCATTACCACGTTTTTCAACCGCGATGAGCGCCGCTTCCGACTCCAGCTTGCCGTTTATAGCGCCACGATAGGCGTACACTTCTTTCTGATGGGCGCCTGGCCCGCCGGGATGAGCGCAGAACTCAATACCGTGCGCACTCTGGTTTCCATGCGCACCCGTAAACTGTGGGTAATGGCACTGTTTATTATCCTCACGCTGGTGCTTGGGCTGTCGAAGCTACAGCACGCGATGGAAATTCTGCCTGTCATCGGCACGCTCGCCAGCACCTGGGCGCTGTTCCGCTGTAAAGGATTAACGGTACGCTGTGTGATGTGGTGTGCGACAGCCTGCTGGGTGGTGCATAACTTCTGGCTGGGATCGATCGGCGGTACGCTGATTGAAGGCAGTTTTCTGGTGATGAACGGGCTGAACATTATCCGTTTCTGGCGGATGAAACGCCGGGGAATCGATCCGTTCAAAATTGAGAAAAGCGTGCAGGAAGAGAACCCTTCCGCCAGATGACGGAAGGGGCAGGCGCTTAGTTGCGCAGAGGGTTATTCGCCAGACGTTCGTCTTCAGCCTGACAGGCCGCAGCGGTAAACAGGACGTCAGTTGACGAATTCAGCGCGGTTTCACAGGAATCCTGCAACACGCCGATGATAAAGCCAACGGCAACCACCTGCATGGCGATATCGTTAGGGATACCAAACATATTACAGGCCAGCGGGATCAGCAGCAGCGAGCCGCCCGCCACACCCGATGCGCCACAGGCACACAGAGAAGCGACGACGCTCAGCAGCAGCGCGGTGGGCAGATCCACCGGGATCCCCAACGTATTCACCGCAGCCAGCGTTAACACCGTAATGGTGATCGCCGCGCCTGCCATATTGATGGTGGCACCCAGCGGGATAGAAACGGAATAGGTATCGCGATCCAGATTCAGCTTTTCACACAGCGCCATATTCACCGGAATATTCGCCGCAGAACTGCGGGTGAAGAAGGCGTAGACGCCGCTTTCACGCAGGCAGGCAAAGACCAGCGGATATGGGTTGCGACGAATTTTCCAGAACACCAGCAGCGGGTTGATAACCAGCGCGACCAGCGCCATACAGCCGACCAGCACGACCAGCAGTTGCGCGTAGCCCCACAGCGTCGCGAACCCGGTGGTCGCCAGCGTGGAAGAGACCAGACCAAAAATACCGATCGGGGCAAATCGAATCACCAGTTTCACCATAAAGGTGACGGCGTTCGACATGTCATTGATCAGATTTTTGGTGGTGTCGTTGCCGTGACGCAGAGCAAAACCAAGGCCGACCGCCCATACCAGGATGCCGATATAGTTGGCATTCAGCAGTGCATCAATGGGGTTGGAAACCATGCTCATCAGCAGACCGCGCAGGACTTCCACGATGCCTGACGGCGGCACGATATCATTTGCGCTGGTGGTCAGATGCAGCGTTGAAGGGAAAGCGAAACTGAAGACCACCGCGGCGAGCGCGGCAGAAAATGTCCCCAACAGATAGAGAAACAGAATCGGGCGAATGCTGGTTTTTTGCCCGTGTTGATGGTTAGCGATCGACGCCATCACCAGCATCAGAACCAGCACAGGGGCAACGGCTTTTAACGCGCCGACGAACAGTGTGCCGAGCAAACCCACGGCAATAGCCGCCGGTTTTGAAATCGATGCCAGTATGATCCCCAGTACGAGACCCACCAAAATTTGTTTTACCAGGCTTCCCTGGGCCAAACGCTGCATCAGCCCCGGAGAACGTTGCGTAGTCATTTCTTCATCCTTTCATTGTGTTATTGCGCATCCTTTGGACGTTCTGTGGACGTCTCTTTCCGGATGTAACAAAGTGTTTGCCTGGTTGAGTATAAGGAAAGATAACGCTTCGGGAAGTGAAATATGCTGGATTTTATGCTGTGGTCATGTTTTGCAACTTAACATTAACAATGATGTGACATGTTCTACAAAAAGCAGACGCCGGATTATCTATTGGCCGGGGACGCGCTAGCGCCGCCCGGCTCGACAGAATTACGCCTGCTGTTTCTTATCATGCTGATAGTTGACCCAGGCATTGATCAGTAGCGTCACGACCAGGATGCCAAACACCACGCCCAGCGAAATCGCAATCGGGATATGGTAGAAGTCGACGATCAGCATCTTAATGCCGATAAATACCAGGATCACCGCCAGACCGTATTTCAGCATTGAGAACCGCTCTGCAACCCCTGACAGCAGGAAGTACATCGCACGCAGACCCAGGATCGCGAACAAGTTTGAGGTCAGTACGATGAACGGGTCGGTGGTGACGGCAAAAATAGCCGGGATACTGTCGACCGCGAAAATAACGTCGCTCAGTTCCACCAGAATCAGCACCAGCATCAACGGCGTGACATACAACAGTCCATTTTTACGCACAAAGAAATGTTCGTTTTCGATGGTATCGGTCATGCGCAGATGTCCACGCAACCAGCGCACCAGCGGTCTGTCGCCGATTCCGGAATCGTCTTCTTTCGCCAGCGCCATTTTCACCCCGGTAAACAGGAGGAACGCGCCAAACAGGTACAGGATCCAGTCGAACTGGGTGATAAGCCAGGTGCCAGCAAAAATCATGACCGTACGCAGGATGATTGCACCCAACACGCCGTACACCAGTACCCGACGCTGCAGGGCTGGCGGCACAGAGAAGTAGCTGAACAGCATCAGCCAGACAAAGACGTTATCGACGGCGAGGGATTTTTCGATCAGATAACCGGTGAGGAACGCCAGCGCCTGCGGGTCGGCGACGGCGCGGCCTTCGGTTTGTACCAGGTACCACCAGAACGCAGCGTTAAACAACAACGAGAGCGTGACCCAGACCAGAGACCAGGCCGCCGCTTGCTTCATGGTCATCGTATGTACGCCACGACGCCCCTGCAAAAAGAGGTCGATAGCCAGCATAATCACCACAACAACAGCGAATCCGCCCCATAACAACGGTGTGCCGACAGTATTCATAAATATTCCTTACGCATAAAAAAAGGCCAACGTCGGAAGACGTCAGCCGCTGCTTTTTTATGCATAGACCTCGCCTTCCGGCAAGGTCTCACTTACAACAAAAAAAGAATGCGTTAACGCATTCCTTTTTCGTTGCCCGGTGACCGGATGTGGTTTCTCACACATCGTAATGACGATCGACCGACAATGAAGTTACTCCCCTTTGCAGGTAACAAAATATGACAGGCCACGCCTTCCGTCAATGGCCTGTAACATCTGTTTTACAATGTTTTACGCAGTGGCTGCACGGCTGACATCGTCTGCCGGGAAAATGACGCCGGTCTGGCGACGAATCTCGGTCAGCAGTTTTGCCGTAATGCGACTGTTGGACAATCCGGGGTGATTCACTTCATTGGCGTCCACCAGTTCTGCAAACGCCTGTGCCTCATACAGCATAGTATTAATGTGCTGTGGTTGGGTGAGGTCCTGGGTTTTCCCGCCGCGTGGAACGAAGCAGACCTTCTGGCATTCGGAGATTTTTTCGATCACCAGCGATCCGGATTCGCCCTGGATTTCGCTGTCGATAACGGAGTCGCTCACTTTAGAATGCTGGAGGGTGACGCTGAAATCACCGTAGTCCATCACCACCACGCCGTGGGCATCGACGCCGCTCTCCAACAGACTGGCAGAGGCCCGTACGCTGTGCGGTTCTCCCCACAGCGCCACGGCAGAAGCCAGGCAGTAGAAACCGATGTCCATGATCGAGCCGTTGGAGAAAGCCGGATTAAACGTGTTTGGGTTTTCGCCATCAAGATAGCGCTGATAGCGCGACGAGTACTGGCAGTAATTGAGGAATGCTTTGCGCACCTTACCGACTTTCGGCAGCGACTGCTGTAGCAGCAGGAAGTTAGGCAGACTGGCCGTTTTAAAGGCTTCATAGAGCACCACCTGATTCTCTCGCGCGCAGGCGATGGCGGCTTCCACTTCGGCCAGATTCGACGCCAGCGGTTTCTCGCAGATCACGTGCTTTTTATGGCTCAGAAACAGTTGGGTCTGGGGAAAGTGCAACGCGTTCGGGCTGGCAATGTACACCGCATCAATCGCATCGCTTTGCGCCATTGCGTCCAGCGAGGTAAACAAATGCTCGACGAGGTAATCATTGGCGAAGGTTTGCGCTTGTTCGAGGCTGCGGGAATAGACTGCGGTTAACTTATATTTGCCGGTCTCATGGGCGGCATCCACAAACTGACGGGTGATCCAGTTTGTGCCAATCACTGCGAAACGTATCATAAATGCCTTCAGGCTCCATAAAGGGATTCTTTCGTCAATTTAGCACGCCTTTATGACAAAGCCAGTGCGCTACTGCGCAGTTTCCTTTAACGACAACTGCGTCAACCAGAGGCGCGTATCAAATTCCAGTTGGTGATAGTGCGGTTCCATGTGGCAGCAAAGTTGATAAAACGCTTTGTTGTGCTCTTTTTCCTTCAGATGTGCCAGTTCGTGTACAACGATCATCCGTAAAAAGGGTTCCGGCGCGTTGCGAAACACGGTGGCAACGCGGATCTCGGCTTTCGCTTTTAGCTTGCCGCCCTGCACGCGAGAAACCGCCGTGTGCAGGCCGAGTGCATTTTTCAGTACGTGGATCTTATTGTCGTACATCACTTTGTTGATAGGCGGGGCATTACGCAGAAACTGGCTTTTCAGATCCTGGGTGTATTGCCACAGCGCTTTATCCGTCGCGAAATCATGCGTTCCTGGATAGCGTTTTTCCAGTACCGCACCCAGCCGCTGCTCGGCAATCAGCGTGCGTACCTGTGAAAGCAGGTTCTCCGGGTAGCCCTGGAGGTAGTTCAGTTCATTCATCTCTGTCCACGCCAATCAACAAAATTAAGGTATACTCACGCACCCTTTTACGGGATACACCGAAATTTTACCATTCAGGAGGGCCGATGAGCCACACAGACAACGGTTTCCGTTCACTGACACTAAAACGTTTCCCGGAAACGGACGACGTTAACCCGCTGCTGGCGTGGGAAGCGGCAGATGACTATCTGCTGCAACAGTTGGACGATACGGAAATTCGCGGCCCGGTGCTGATCCTGAATGATACCTTCGGTGCGCTGAGCTGCGCGCTGGCGGAGCAGTCGCCGTACAGCATTGGCGATTCTTATTTAAGCGAGCTGGCAACGCGGGAAAACCTGCGCCATAACGATATCGCGGAGTCCAGCGTCAAGTTTCTCGACAGCACTGCGGAGTATCCGCAGGCGCCGGGCGTGGTGCTCATCAAAGTGCCAAAAACGCTGGCTCTGCTTGAGCAACAGCTGCGCGCGCTGCGAAAAGTGGTGACCCCACAAACTCGTATTATTGCTGGCGCGAAAGCGCGTGATATCCATAACTCCACGCTGGAATTGTTTGAGAAAGTGCTCGGTCCAACGACCACCACGCTGGCGTGGAAAAAGGCGCGTCTCATCAATTGCACTTTCAGTGAACCGGCTCTGGCCGAAGCACCGGAGACACTAAGCTGGAAACTGGAAGGTACCGACTGGACCATCCACAACCATGCCAACGTCTTCTCCCGCACCGGGCTGGATATTGGCGCGCGCTTTTTTATGCAGCACCTGCCTGAGAATCTGGAAGGGGAAATTGTCGATCTCGGCTGTGGCAACGGGGTGATTGGCCTGACGCTGTTGGAAAAAAATCCGCAGGCTAATGTAGTCTTTGTGGATGAATCTCCGATGGCGGTCGCTTCCAGTCGCCTGAATGTAGAAACTAACCTGCCTGAGGCTATCGATCGCTGCGAATTTATGATTAACAACGCCCTGTCCGGGGTTGAGCCTTTCCGCTTTAATGCCGTACTGTGCAACCCGCCGTTCCATCAGAAGCATGCGCTGACGGATAACATTGCCTGGGAAATGTTCCACCACGCCCGTCGCTGCCTGAAGATCAACGGTGAACTGTATATTGTCGCCAACCGTCATCTCGACTACTTCCACAAGCTGAAGAAGATCTTCGGCAACTGCGCTACCGTCGCCACCAACAATAAGTTTGTGGTGCTCAAAGCGGTGAAAGTCGGCCGCCGTCGCTAAAAGAATATCCCCCATGCCCGGTACCCACAGCGTGGCCGGGCTTTTTTCTGGAACGGTGCCCGCAAACGCAACATTCCTCCTTCCTCTGAATACTGTGTTAAAAGGCTTTCAACTATTTCTGGTGTAACGTCAGGCAGATTCGTTTAATACTGCGAGTTGCCATTGTGGCAACCCGTGTTATGATACCGCCAATTTGTCAATGGATGTGATGAAGAATGCACCTGATAACACTGAAAGCATTGCGAGATGCTGCTGAAAAATATCCGCAGCATACACCGGAGTTGATCGCGCTGGGGAATGTCCTCTCTAAGGGTTGCTTTAGAACCCCTGCGGCTTTGAAAGCGGTTTTTCCTTCTCTGGATAATTTTAAATATCTTGATAAACACTATGTGATCAACATTGGCCGAAATGCGTTACGTGTGGTGGTCTTACTCTTTTTCACCTCGCAAAAATGCTATATACGACATGTGTTTACACATAAAGAATATGACGCTTTCACCGCAATGCATCGTACCAAGGGGAAAAAATGATGGTGATTTCAGAAATCCTGAAAGCAGGTGAAAAGCTGACGGCTGTTGCGCCTTTTTTAGCGGGGATCCATAACGAAGAACAGTACGCAGATGCGATGCTTTTTATCGATCATCTGTTGCTTAACGATCCTGATAACCCATTGCTGGATCTCGTTTGCGCCAAAATCACTGCCTGGGAAAAATCAGCGCCGGAATTTGCGGAGTTTAATGCGTTACTGGAAACAATGCCTGCCGGAGTATCGATCATCCGTGTTTTGATGGATCAACACGGATTGAACATGACAGACCTTCCGGAGATAGGCAGCAAGTCGATGGTATCGCGCGTGTTAAATGGGCAGAGAAAGCTAACACTGGAACATGCGAAGAAATTAGCCGCGCGGTTTGGTATATCACCCGCGCTGTTTATTGATTGAAGCCTCTGCTTCTTACGATTTGCCGCCCGGCACGCACAGCGTGGCCGGGCAACGCGTTAAATCGCCAGCGCCAGACGGGTGCCCTGGGCAATGGCCCGGCGAGCATCCAGTTCCATCGCCACATCACAGCCGCCAATAACGTGCACGGTTTTTCCCGCCGCATGCAGCGGTTCGGCCAGCTCACGACGTGGCTCTTGACCCGCACAAATAATGACGTTATCGACCTCCAGCGTTCGCGCTTCGCCCCCGATCAAGACGTGCAGGCCGATATCGTCGATCTTCTGATAGCTGACTGCCGGGATCATCTTCACACCGCGTGAAAGCAATGTGGTGCGATGGATCCAGCCGGTGGTTTTTCCCAGTCCCTCGCCGGGTTTGCTGGCCTTACGCTGGAGCATCACTATCTGGCGTGGGCTGCGAGCCAGATGCGGGCCTTCCGGACGTAACCCACCCGCCTGTTGCAGGCTGGTATCGATACCCCATTCCACACAAAAATCGGCAATGCTCTGGCTGGTGGGTTCGCCGGGCTGACTCAGGTACATCGCGGTATCAAAGCCGATCCCGCCGCAGCCAACGATCGCCACGCGGTTTCCCACCGGGGTTTTGTCGCGCAGGACATCGAGATAGGTTAAAACCTTCGGATGATCGATGCCGTCGATCGGCGGCGTGCGCGGCTCGATCCCGCTGGCGAGGATCACCTCATCGAATGCCAGCAGATCGTCTGCTGCGACATAATGATTGAGTTTCAGGGTGACGCCAGTGACATCGATCATCCGACGGTAATAGCGGAGCGTTTCATAAAACTCCTCTTTACCGGGGATCTGTTTGGCAATATTAAACTGCCCGCCGATCTCGCCCTGCGCATCAAAGAGGGTGATATGATGACCGCGTGCCGCCGCATTGATGGCAAAGGCAAGGCCCGCCGGACCCGCGCCGACGACAGCCAGATTTTTTATTGTGGAAGCCGGAACAACAGGCATTTTGGTTTCATGACAGGCGCGAGGATTGACCAGGCATGAGGTCACTTTGCCGACGAAGATTTGATCCAGGCACGCCTGATTACAGCCGATGCAGGTGTTAATTTCATCGGCACGCCCTGACTGTGCTTTCGATAATAGCTCGGCATCCGCGAGGAACGGACGCGCCATTGACACCATATCAGCATCGCCGCGCGCCAGAATCTCATCGGCCACCTGCGGATCGTTAATGCGATTGGTGGTGACCAGCGGCAGCGAAACGTGGCCTTTCAGTTTACGCGTGACCCAACTAAAGGCACCGCGCGGCACCGGCGTGGCAATGGTGGGAATGCGCGCTTCGTGCCAGCCAATTCCGGTGTTGATGAGAGTTGCGCCTGCGGCTTCAATGGCCTGCGCCAGTTGCACGGTTTCTGCAAAGGTGCCGCCGTTTTCCACCAGATCGAGCATCGACAGGCGGTAGATAATAATAAAGTCGTTCCCCACCCGCTGGCGGACTGCGCGTACTACCTCGACCGCAAAGCGCATGCGGTTGGCGTAATCGCCCCCCCAGTCGTCGTCGCGCTGATTGGTGCGCAGGGCAAGAAACTCGTTAATCAAATAGCCTTCTGAACCCATGATTTCGACGCCGTCGTAGCCAGCTTCCCGCGCCAGTTGGGCGCAGCGGGCGAAGTCCTCAATCAGTTGCAGAATTTCTTCGTGATTCAGGGCGTGCGGGGTAAACCGGTTGATGGGTGCCTGAATCGCTGAAGGGGCTACCAGTTGTGGCTGATAGCTGTAACGCCCGGTGTGCAGGATCTGTAGCGCTATTTTCCCGCCTTCGTTGTGAACAGCATCGGTAATGACGCGATGATGTGCCACCTGGCGGGCATCATTGAGCGTGGCACCACCTTCCATCCCCACACCCGACTGGGCGGGTGCAATACCGCCAGTGACAATCAGCGCAACGCCATGCCGGGCGCGCTCAGCATAGAAGGCGGCCAGGCGTTCAGCGCCGTCAGGATACTCTTCCAGCCCGGTGTGCATTGAACCCATCAGCACGCGGTTTTTAAGCTGGGTAAAGCCGAGATCAAGCGGGGCGAACAGCGACGGATAGCTCATAAGATTGTCCAGTATGTAAAATTATTGTTATGTGGTCGGATGAGTTACTAATTTAGCTGTCGGCAGGTAAAAGGGAAAAGGGGAATGCGATGATTGTGATGGGATTCAAAAAAAGCCCCCGTTGCCGGGGGCGCGGATCAGGCGAAAGTCACACGTTTTCCTATCGAATCAAACAGATGAAGATGTTGCTCCTGCACGGTCAGAGTTAATGCGCTTTGCGCCGGGAAACTCAACTGCTGGAAGGATTTCAGACATAGCGATTGCCCTGCCACCTCCAGCCATACCAGCGTAGAGTCACCCTGTAGTTCGCAAAGACGGGTTCGTCCGTTCAGGCTAAAGTCGCCTGGTTGTTGGTATTGCATATGTTCCGGACGGATCGCCACGAACATCTTGTCGCCGTCACGTGCGCCTATCGGCTGGCGTGAAAGCGGAAAGCGAAGATCATCGGCAAGATGCAGCATGCCCTGCCGCCAGACGGCGGGCAGGATATTGATTTTAGGTGTGCCGATAAATTCGGCGACAAAGAGATTCGCCGGCGTGTTATACAGTTCGAGCGGCGTCCCTACCTGTTCAATTTTTCCCTTATAGAGCACCACGATGCGGTCTGCGAGCGTCATTGCCTCCACCTGATCGTGGGTGACGTAGATCATGGTGTTTTTCAGCGTGTGATGGAGCTGCAGGATCTCCTGGCGCATCTCCACGCGCAGCGCGGCGTCCAGGTTCGACAGCGGTTCGTCGAACAGAAAAAGCTCCGGCTGCTGAACGATGGAGCGCCCAATCGCCACGCGCTGGCGCTGGCCGCCGGAGAGATTTTGCGGAAGCCGATCCAGCATCTCGTCTAGCTTGAGCATCGCGGCGGCATGCTCTATCCGTCGGGCAATTTCAGCCGCCGGTGTGCGGATATTTCGCAGGCCAAAAGAGAGATTTTCCCGCACCGTCATATGCGGATAGAGGGCATAGGACTGAAACACCATTGAGAGGTTGCGTTTACCTGCCGCCAGGTGGGTGACGTCGATATCACCCATCATCAGTGTGCCGCCGTCAGGGGTTTCCAGCCCAGCAATCATGCGCAGCAGCGTGGATTTACCGCAGCCCGACGGGCCGACCAGAACGATAAATTCCCCGAAGGCGATCTCCAGCGAGAGATTTTCAATGATGGTGGTCTTGTCATATTTTTTATGAATATTCCTGAGGGAAAGGGTGGTCATAGCGTCTCCTTAGCGCCGGATTGAGCGGTAATCAACGTCAATACTTCATCGGTTTTTTGCGTAAGCAGGGCGGCATCGCCCCGTGTCTCTACGTTGAGCCGCAGCAGGGGCTCGGTATTAGAGGCGCGTAAATTGAAGCGCCAGTCGGTGAAGGCCAGGCTTATACCATCGCAGTCGTCGCGTTCAGGCGAGGCGGATTGATAGTGTGTAATGACCGCTTTCTGGATCGCCGCTGGATCGTCAACGGTCAGGTTGATCTCGCCTGAGACCGGGAAGCGCGCCCGGGCGTCGGCAATCCAGCAGGATAGCGGTCGATTGCTGTTACCAATAATTTGCAGCATCAGCACCAGCGGGATCATCCCGCTATCGCAGTAACCAAAATCGCGGAAGTAGTGGTGCCCGCTCATTTCTCCGCCGTAGATGGCGTCCTCTTCACGCATACGCGCTTTGATAAAGGCATGGCCGGTTTTACTGATGATGGGATGACCGCCGCAGCGGGTCACTATTTCCAGCGTGTTCCAGGTCAGCCGCGGGTCGAGAATCACCGTGCTGGAGGGAAAACGTTGCAGGAAGTGGTGTGCGAACAGCCCGACCAGATAGTAGCTTTCGATAAATGCCCCCTGTTCATCAAAGAAAAAACAGCGGTCGAAATCACCGTCCCAGGCGATCCCGAAATCGGCCTGATGCGCAATTACCGCCTGGCGCGTCGCCTGCCGATTTTCCGGCAGCATCGGGTTCGGCACACCAGCCGGGAAATGGCCGTCCGGCTTATGGTACAGACGAATAAAATCTGCCTGCACGCCTGCCTGCGCCAGGCTTTCCGCCAGCGCATCCAATGCCGGGCCAGCGGTGCCGTGCCCGGCATTGGTCACGATCCGCAGCGGGCGAGCCGGAGGACGATGAAGAAAGCGCGTCAGGCAGTGAACCCAAGCCGGACGATTGTCGTAAGGGATCACCACGCCGCGATGCGCCGCAGGAGGAAAAATATTGTGTTCAGCCAACGCTTTGATTGCCAGCAACCCGTTGTCATTACTGACAGGGCGCGCTTCTTCGCGCACCAGCTTCATTCCGTTGTATTGTGCGGGGTTATGACTGGCGGTGACCTGGATACCGCCGTCAGCCCGTAGCTCGCGGGTGGCGAAGTAGATCTCCTCAGTACCCGACAGCCCAATGTCGATAACGTCGACGCCGCTGGCGGTCAGCCCTTCGGCCAGCGCCGCTTTCAACGTTTCGGAGCTCAGGCGGATATCGCCGCCGATCACCACGCGTCTCGGATGCAGCCACGTGGCATAGGCGCAGCCAATACGAAAGGTGATCTCCGGCGTGAGATCGACGCCCACTTCACCACGTATGTCATAAGCTTTAAAACAGGTCAGTTCATCCATAATCCCACCCTCGATTAAGTAAGATACGCTCAGGCCGTTTCCCGCACGATCAACTGGTATTCCAGCACGTGATGGATTACGGGCCCGTTATTGAGGAGTAATTCCACGGCGATTTCGCCTTTGCGTTCCGCGTTCTGGGCAATGGTGGTGAGGCCAATACCGTTGGCATCGGGAATGATGTTGTCGAAACCGCTGATGGCCACCTGCTGTGGAATAGCGAGATGCTGGCGCTGGCAGTAGTTAACGGCGCCCAGAGCGAAGCGATCGGATAAGCAAATGAGCGCGCTGATCTCGGGATGGGTACTCAGCAGCGCCTCGGCGGCCAGTTCACCGTGCTGTTCATCATGCTGCGTTTCATACAGCCAGCAGGTAGAAAGCGGAATACCCTGTTCACGGAAGACGGAGCGACAGGCGTTGACGCGCGTCAGCATCAGTGTGTTATCGCCAGTGACCGCGCGTACCAGATGACGCATCCCCTGCGCGCCGGGGCGCGAGGAGAAGGCGATAATGCCGAAATGACGGTGACCTTTATCGAGCAAATAGCGGGTGATATCCTGCATCGCGCTGGCGTTATCAATCGACACGCTGCTGTATTCCGGCAATTCAAAATCAAGCGTGACCACCGGAAGATGGCGAGCCAGCGTCTGCTGAATAATGGCGGCGCTATTATGGGTTGCATTCAGAATATAACCATCGACCAGCGTGGTCAGCGATGGCGTTGCGTTAGCGGCTCCTTTTTGCAGGGGGATTAGCACGAGATTAATATTCTGCTCTTCACAGCGAACGGCGATGCCGCGCATCAGTTTTATGTCGTGCGGGTCGATAAACACGTAACTCATCGAATCGTTGAAGATAACGCCAATGGTGTCTGACTTGCCGGTGCGTAGCGCGCGGGCCAGCCGGTCCGGCCCCTGAAAACCCATTTCCCGGGCATAACATAAAATGCGTTCACGCAATTCGACGGAGAGTTTCTCTGGGTTATTCCATGCGTTTGAGATTGTAGTATGGGATATTCCCATTTCCTTGGCTAATGATTTAATGGTTATTTTTGCGGTTTGCCTTTTATTATATTTATCTGGCGGTATATTTTTGTTTTTAATATTCATGATATTTATATTTATTCTTTCCTGATGTTGGTGGCTGAGTTTATCGTTAAACAAAAATAGTTTTGTGATTTGTTTAACGTTAAACATAAATAAGGGGTGTTAGCGTACGCAACATTCAAAAGCAGGGTAGCGGTAAGCCAATAACACTTATTGAGAGTTAGGGAGATATATCGTGAAAGTTGCAGCGGTTGCTAAATTGACAGTATCAATATTACTTAGCCTATATATTTCTGGCTGTGGGCCTGATGAGAAAAAAGATGGACAGGTTGGGGGGAAAACACCGATAAAAATGTGGGTGGCACCTAACGAAAATGAAGAAGCCTTCTGGAATAAAATGATAACGGAGTGGAATAAAGACCCCGCCCATACTCCCGTGCAATTTACCCCTATACCTGCCGCCAACAGTTCGGAGGAAGCGATTATGAACGCGTTGGCTTCTGGAACCGAACCGGATATTTCCAGCAATATTTTTATTGGCTTCGCAAGTCAACTGGTGGATGTCGGGCAAATTGAGGATCTTTCCAAAATGCCCGGCTTTGATGACCTGGTGAAAACGCGCCAGATGACGTCGCTTCTCCCCGCCTGGAAGCTCAACGGTCAGCAGAACGTCCTGCCGATATACGTTAATCCTATCGTCTGGTGGTGGCGCAGCGACCTGCTGAAAAAGTACGGTTTCGACCATGCACCGACCCGCTATGACGAGCTTTATCAACTGGCGGAGCGTCGGGCGGCTGATAACCACGGTTACGTGATGCAGCTCACCGCCGGTAAGAACTGGTGGGAACGCTGGTTCGACTTTATTCCCCTGTACTACGCGCAAAGCGGTGGTAAAACTTATATTGCTGATAAAAAAGCAGCTTTTAATAACCCGGACGGTCAGTCGGTGCTGATATTTATGGGGAGAGTGTTTAACGGCAAGTGGAGCAGCTACGACTTCACCTCCGCTGACGATCCGCTGGCGACCGGTCAGGTTCTGGCCTCTGCCCGCGGACCGTGGGATCTTGCCCGTTACCGGAAACAGTATCCGGAGGTGCTAAAAACCATTCAGATTGGCCCGATGCTGACTGAAAACGGCACTGCCCATCCACACACCTTCGGCGACAGCAAGGGCATGGTGATGTTCAGCTCCAGCAAGCACAAAGCTGAGGCTTGGGCGTTTATGCAATGGGTCTTTGGTAACGCCGGGCATGACCGCACCTGGCTTGAACTGACTGGTATGCCGCCCGCACGTGCCGACTTGATGAGTAATCCGCTGTTTACTGAGTATTTTGTGAAAAATCCTCTGGAAAAAGATATTGCTTCTTACGTCGATGTGGCCCTGCCGCCGGTGGCGACCACGCAAACTACAGAAATTCAGCGCAGTATGACGCAAATGCTTGAACGGGTGATTTTCAACAACGAAGCCCCGGCAAAAGCGCTGGACCAGTCACAGCAGGAAGTTAACGCTCTGATGGCGCAATAAGGGGGCGTGATGGCTGGATATGATTCCCGTACCGGAGGTCTGCTGGCCTCCACCTGGATCGGTTATTCATTGCTGTTCTGGTTTTATCCGCTGGCCTGGCTGGCGGTGCTGAGCGTGACTCAGTGGCAATTTATTGGAACACCCCGGTTCTCGGGGCTGCAAAACCTGACTGGTGTAGTGAACGATAAACTATTCTGGACGTCGATGTGGAATATTTGTCGCTTTTTGATGTGGTACATCCCAATTGTTTTTGCTGCTTCACTTTTATTTGCAGCGGGATTACGACGCATTAAATATGGCAAGGGATTTATTGCGCTGAGTTTTTTACTCGCCAATATTTCTTCCGGGGTGGCGTATTCCATCGTCTTTTCTAAATTGTTTAGCGAATATGGTCCAGTGAACCAGTTTTTACGTGCACATTTTGGTATTTCCGTCCCGTGGTTTACTAACCCGGATTGCGCGATGCTTTCCATTGCGTTGATCGTGACCTGGAAATTTGTCGGCTATTATGGACTCATTCTTTATTCAGGGATGCAGGCGATTCCTAGCGATATTTACAGCGCGGCGATACTCGATAAAACAGGGCGTTTTAAACAGGGCTGGGCAATAACGCTGCCGATGATGAATCCGCAAATTGTCATGGTTATGGTGCTGGCGATTACCGTGGCTTTCAGCATCTTCACCGAGCCCTATTTAATTACCGGCGGTGGCCCCCTGAATAGCACCACCAGTCCGATGGTAGTGATGTATGAAGCCGCTTTCCAGAATATGAAACCAACATGGGCTGCCACCATGTCCATTATTGTTGCGGGTTGCAGTTTCGTGGCGATTTGGCTGTTCCGTAAACTGTTTGAAAAAAATATCGAGATTGTGTGAATGAAAAAACTCACTCTCCTGAGCCTGGTGATTCACGCGGTAATGTTTATTCTGGCGTTAAGCTGGCTCTATCCTTTTATCTGGATGACTGTTTCGTCGTTGAAACCGACGGCGGAGATCTACACTACCGGTCTGTTCTCCGGTCATCTGACGCTGGAAAACTACATCTTCCTGTTTGATAACAGCAACCGTGCCGACAAGCCTTTCTTACGTACGCTGTTTAACTCGCTGTATGTCTCTTTCGCCATAACCTTCTGCGTCACTGTCACCTCCATGCTGGTGGGCTACGCGCTGGCGAAAACCGAGTTCCGCGGCAAAAATGCGTTTCGTAACCTACTGATCGTTCAAATGGTTTTTCCGGTCTTTATGTTTATCATTCCGCAATTTGTGCTGATGCGCGAACTGGGTATGGTGAATAACTACAGCGCGATGATCCTGCCGTATGCCATGAGCGCATGGGGGATCTTTATGGTATCGCAGAGCTTTAAAGGTACGCCAAACGACTATCTGTATGCCGCGCGCCTCGACCACGCTGGATTGTGGGGCATTTTGCGCCACGTGATGATGCCGTTGAACAAATCCATTCTGGCGATCGTCGCACTGTTTACCTTCTCCAGCTCGTGGGACAACTTCCTCTGGCCGCTGATCGTTATGCGCGACGTCGAAAAGATGCCGTTCTCGGTGCTACTGGCAACTTTCAGCAAATCTTACGGCATCTATCCTGGTCCGGTAATGGCTGGGGCAGTGGTGCAGATGCTGCCGGTGGTGGTGCTATTTATCCTCTTTCGCAAATACTTCCTGCAGGGCATGTCGTTATCACTGAAATAAGGAATGAACCGGTGAACAAGCAACCCTGGTGGCAGGCGTGTACCTGCTACCAAATCTATCTACCCTCGTTTTGCGATGGTAACGGTGACGGCATGGGCGATTTTCCTGGCCTGCTGTCGAAGGTGGATTACCTTCACGAACTGGGCGTCGGCGCCATCTGGATCACACCGTTTTATCCTTCGCCGCTGGTGGACAACGGTTACGACATTAGCGATTACTGCGCGGTTGACGC
Source organism: Citrobacter farmeri (assembly GCF_019048065.1). Lineage (NCBI taxonomy): Bacteria > Pseudomonadati > Pseudomonadota > Gammaproteobacteria > Enterobacterales > Enterobacteriaceae > Citrobacter > Citrobacter farmeri. Next base: position 4,147,276 of record NZ_CP077291.1, on the reverse strand, counting down.
GCGTTTTGGCACGCTTGAGGATTTTCGTAAGGTGGTGGCGCGTTGCCATGCCTGCGGAATTCGCGTGATTATCGATCTGGTGATTAACCACGTTTCGTCGGCACATCCGTGGTTTCGTGACGCGTGGAACAATCCGGCGAGCCGCTATCGCGACTACTTCCTGTTCAGCAAGCAGCCGAATAACTGGCAGTCATTTTTCTCCGGCAGCGCCTGGACCGCCGAGCCGGATACCGGGGAGTTTTACTATCACAAGTTTGCCCCCGAGCAGGTCGATCTCAACTGGGCGAACCCTGACGTGGAGCGGGAGATCTACCGGGTTGTTGATTTCTGGAAAGCGCAAGGCGTCGACGGTTTCCGCTTTGACGTTATCAACTTCCTGACCACCGACGGCATCGGCCCGGATAACCCGCAGGTAAATGGCGAGCAGCAGCACAATTTCGATATCAACCAGCCGGGCATTCTCGAGACGTTACGTCGGTTATGTCGCTATGTGCGCCAGCAGGGGGAGAACTTTTTAATTGGTGAAATTGGCAGCGAGGCACTGGATGTTCTGGCGCGTTATCAAAGCCCCGAGCTGATGGACGTGGTGTTTAACTTCAATATCGGCAGCCAAAAAACCTTTGATATTGCTCGATTGTGCGAAGCGATTAACGCCACGCAGGCGCAGCAGTCCGGGCTGCCTACCCTGTTTTTCTCCAGCCATGATATGCCGCGCATGATCGGTCGCTTTGGCGAAGGTTCGCGTGATACCGCGCGCGCATTGGCGGTGTTGGTATTACAGCTTACCGCACGTGGGGTGCCGTTTATTTATCAGGGCGAAGAGCTGGGTATGCCGAATTATTCTCCACTTACCGTAGAACAACTCTTCGATATTCAGGCCAAAACTCATTACCAAACCGCGTTACAGCAAGGCGCGAATGAGGTTCAGGCGCTGGCGCAGGCGGTGGAACATTCTCGCGACGGTTCGCGTGCGCCACTGCTGTGGTCCGACGCGCCCTTTGCCGGCTTTTCTACCGTTGCCCCGTGGATGCCCGTTTGCGAGGACTATCCACTCATCAACGCTGAACGTCAGCGGCAAGCGCCAACGTCCTTATGGCGACAATATCAGGCGCTCATCGCGCTGCGGGCAGCCACTCCGGCCCTCTGCGAAGGGGCGTCCAGTGAACTTGGGTTGACGGAGAGTTGCGTGTGGTTCACCCGCGAAACAGTGCAGGAGTCCGTGTGGGTAGCAATCAATTTTGGCGCGCCGGTACGGAATCCCTGGTGGGATATTCCTGCCGGAGTGCTGTACGGCATTGACGGCCAGTGGCTGGACAAAAATCAAATTGTGATGAAAAGGAGCGTTCATGAACAGACACAGCGGTAATCCGCTTATTACCCCGAAAGATGTGGTGCCTTCCTTGCCGGGGCGCAAAGTTGAATGTGTCTTTAATACCGGCGTCACCGAATGTAACGGCGAAATTATTCTGCTGCTGCGCGTCGCGGAAAGCGTGATCAACGATAATCCGCAGCAGATTGTGGTTCCGCTGCTGGAGCAGCAGGCTGAAGGTTGGCGGCAATCCACCAAAACTTTCGAGCGCAGCGACGATCGCTTCGATTTTTGCGACCCGCGCACCATCGTGCTCAAAAGCGATCCGGCGCAGGTCTGGTTAACCTCAATGTCCCATTTGCGCCTGGCTCGCAGCGTCGACGGCGTGCATTACGCCATTGATTCGCAGCCATTTATTATTGCCGACAGTCGCTACGAGGAGTTTGGTTGCGAGGACGCGCGTATTACTCGGATAGATGGCCTTTGGTATATCAACTATTCGGCGGTTTCTTCACTGGGGATCACCACCGCGCTGGCGACCACCCGTGATTTCATCACCGTGGAAAAACGGGGGCTAATTCTTTGTCCGGATAACCGCGACGTTTGTTTCTTTCCGGAAAAGATCGGCGGACACTACATGGCGCTGACGCGTCCCGCACCGTGTCACTTTGGACATCCGGAGATCTGGATCTGTGAGTCGCCAGATATGCTGCACTGGGGCAATCACCGACATCTGCTGGGGCGTTCCGGGGACGAATGGGATTCACGTAAGTCCGGCGGCGGCGCGCCGCTGATCAAAACCGATCGCGGCTGGCTGGAGATTTATCACGGGGTGGATGCCGGACAGCGGTACTGTCTGGGGGCGTTGCTACTCGATCTCGACGATCCTACGAAGATTCTCGCCAAATCGCCGGTGCCGTTGTTGGAGCCGACGGCAATTTATGAGCGGGAAGGCTTTTTCGGCAATGTGGTTTTTACCTGCGGGGCGTTGATTCGTAATAACACGCTGCACGTCTGGTACGGCGCGGCGGACGAATGTACCGCGCTGGCGACCATGCCGATGGACGCGCTCTGGCAGCATCTTGGGCTGGCGTAGTGTGCGACGACGTTGAGGCGGGCGATAGCGAATAAGGGCAAAGGGATGAACTGCGGGGAAAAACGGTGGCCGTGCTGTGCAATCTCCAGAAGGCCAAAATGCGAGGTGAAACGTCGGAGTGCATGCTGCTTTGCGCAGAGACGGATGACGGGGACGAAAGTGTTCTGCTCACGCCGGAGCGTTTAATGCCTGCGGGGGTACGGATCGTATAGGCAAAATAATGCCGGGTAAGCAAAGCGTCACCCGGCATTTTGTTTACATCTCTTCCACACTCACCCGCAGTGCCGCCAGGGCTTTACGCGCCGACTTCAGCACCAGTTCGCACTGCTCGATGGTAAGGGTGAGCGGCGGTTCGATGCGGATCGTTTTCGAGTTATTGAGCGTCCCGGCAACCAGCACCCGCTGGCGGAACATCTCGCTGGCGAAACGGTAGCCCGTTTCGTTGTCGACAAACTCGATTGCCATCAGCATCCCTTTCCCGCGCGCGTCCTGCACCAGATCGGGGTACTCCCGCGCCAGCTGACGAAAACCGTCCAACAGGATATCGCCTTTCTGTTCCGCCTGCGCTGGCAGGTTCTGCTCCAGCAACACATTGATGGTCGCCAGCGCGGCCGCACAGGCCAGCGGGTTACCGCCAAAGGTGGTGGTGTGCAGGAACGGGTTATCGAACAGTACAGAAAAGACCTCTTCGGTGGCGATCGTTGCGCCAATCGGCATCACGCCGCCTCCCAGCGCTTTTGCCAGGCAGAGAATGTCAGGCTGCACGTTCTCATGTTCGCAGGCAAACATTTTGCCGGTTCGCCCCATACCGGTCTGGACCTCATCGAGGATCATCAGCGCGCCAAACTCGTCGCAGAGTTTACGCACGGCGGTAAGATAGCCCTGCGGCGGCAGGATCACGCCACCTTCACCCTGGATGGGTTCCAGGATCACCGCCGCCACATCATCTCCCGTTTTTTTGCATTCGCTGAGCGCGGTACGCATGGCCTCAATATTCCCGAACGGAACGTGACGGAAGCCCGGGAGCAGCGGCATAAACGGCTTGCGGAAAGTGGATTTAGCGGTGGCGGACAGCGCGCCCAGCGACTTACCGTGGAACGCGCCACTGGTAGCGATAAAGGTAAATTTGCCGCGCGGTGACTGGTAGGCCTTCGCCAGTTTTAGCGCCGCTTCGACCGATTCCGTACCACTGTTGCAAAAGAAGCTGTATTTCAGTTTTCCGGGGGCCAGGGCGGCAAGGGTTTTTGCCAGCATGGCCCGCAATGGGTCAAGCAGTTCCTGACTATGCAAAGGTTGTTTCGCGAGTTGATTCTGTACGGCGGAAACCACAACTGGATTACGGTGCCCCACGTTGAAAATGCCAAAACCTCCCAGGCAGTCGACAAACTCCTGTCCCTGGGTGTCGACAAGCGTATTCAGACCTCCCGCTTGCCACTCTACGGCTCCGTAATCCCCGCCGGCGGTAACAGATTTGCGATACTCTAAAAACCCCGGATTAACATGCTCTTTGAAGTAATCAATCACCTCTCGGTTAAGTGCTTTCATCTCCTCATGATCAAGCGTTCGCTTCTCAATGAGATTCAGTGCGTGTGCGCTACAGGCCAAAGCCGATGCGCTGGAAGGTAACCTGTTCAAAATATGCTCCCGGGGCTCGCGTATCACATGATACCGATTTAAGTATTGCAGGGATTGCGCCATCCCGGCGGCGCTAATGAAAATCGGGATAAACACCAGGGAGAATAGTTGTTGTGCAACATTTAATCTTATTTGTTAACAGTTGATGCGTTTTTGTGCAGGGCAAAGATCGCACGAGAGTGGCTTCAGAAGGGGCGACTGCGCCGAAATAGTGCGAAAATTGTGCAATTACAGTGCGTATCACTCAGGGTGATTTTATAGTTTCATTATGAAAGTATTTTAAATCAATCAATTAGAATTCGTACAAATCGTGAGGTTTAATCGCAAATTGCGATCTAAATCAAATTTAACATCTAAAGATAAATCTGTTAGCGCCGAAATAACATCTGACAAAAAGTTAACAACCAGATAACTAGCACAGGACGCGACTATGTCTTCTCAGCGCTACGTTACCCAGCAAAATACACCGCTGGATGACGATACGACCCTCATGTCGACTACCGATCTTCACAGCAATATCACGCACGCCAACGATACGTTCGTCAATATCAGCGGTTACTCACTCAATGAATTGCTGGCGCAGCCTCATAACCTGGTGCGTCATCCGGATATGCCGAAAGCGGCCTTTGCCGACATGTGGTACACCCTGCAGCAGGGCGAGCCGTGGAGTGGCATCGTCAAGAACCGCCGTAAAAATGGCGATCATTACTGGGTTCGGGCGAACGCGGTACCGATGGTACGCGAGGGAAACGTGATGGGATACATGTCGATCCGTACCCGCGCGACGGACGCGGAGATCGCCGCCGTTGAGCCTTTATATCAGGCACTCAATGAAGGCCGTTGTTCGCGCCGGATCCACAAGGGGCTGGTGGTGCGTAAAGGATGGCTCGGGAAACTGCCGGCAATGCCGGTGCGTTGGCGGGTTCGCAGCGTGATGGTGCTCATTTATGGCGTGCTGGCGGCGACGCTGCATCTGTCCGGCGCGTTAGGGTTCGCACAGTTGATGTGTGCGCTGGTGATGCTGCTGGGTACGGCAACTTTTGAGTGGCAGATTGTCCGTCCGATTGAGAATGTGGCAAAACAAGCGCTGAAGGTCGCGACCGGAGAGCGGAACAGCGTGGCGCATCTTAATCGCAGTGACGAACTGGGGCTGACGCTGCGCGCCATCGGGCAGCTTGGTCTGATGTGTCGCTGGCTAATCAATGATGTTTCAAGCCAGGTGTCGAGCGTCAGAAACGGCAGCGAAACGCTGGCGAAAGGTAATGACGATCTGAATAAGCATACCCGCCAGACGGTCGATAATGTGCAGCAGACGGTGACCACCATGAATCAAATGGCGGCGTCGGTTAAGCAAAACTCAGAAACCGCGTCCGCCGCCGATAAGCTGTCGATTGCGGCCAGTAACGCGGCGACGCAGGGCGGTGAAGCGATGGACACCGTGATTAAAACCATGGATGACATCGCCAACAGCACGCAGCGCATCGGCACCATCACTACGCTTATCAACGATATCGCTTTCCAGACGAATATCCTTGCGCTGAACGCCGCGGTTGAAGCGGCCAGGGCGGGTGAGCAGGGGAAAGGGTTTGCCGTTGTGGCGGGTGAGGTACGCCACCTGGCCAGCCGCAGTGCCAGTGCGGCGAACGATATTCGTAAGCTGATCGATGCCAGCGCGGATAAAGTGCAGTCTGGCGCCCAGCAGGTCCATGCGGCGGGGCGCACGATGGATGATATTGTCTCTCAGGTCCAGAACGTCACCCAGTTGATTGCGCAGATCAGCCATTCTACGCTGGAACAGTCCGATGGCTTGACCAGCCTGACGCGTGCGGTGGATGAACTTAACCACATTACACAAAAGAACGCCGAACTGGTTGAAGAGAGCGCCCAGGTGTCCGCTATGGTTAAACACCGCGCCAGCCGTCTGGAAGATGCCGTGACGGTGCTGCACTAACCCTTTCCTTTATCCTCATCAACGCTTACCTGTAACGGTAAGCGTTATTGTAATAATAATGTTAATGATATATTAAATATTACTACCTACGGGTTATTTCTCTATTTTATTAACTTCTTTCAATTTCTCTCTTCTGGCTATTTAGGCATTATAAAAAATCGTTTATATAACGATCGGTCTGCCTCTATCCATCGTCAAAAACTATTTACCAGCAATTATTGATAATAAAAAGCGATCAATATCATAAAGTTAGTGAGATTGTTACCGATAAAGGAATCTGTCTGAAGAAAACTATCTCCAGGGAGAATATATGTTTTTGCGTAACATGAAAATTCGCTCAAAATTATTTATCGCGTTTGGATTGTTTATTGTACTGATGATGGTGAGTTCGGGCCTTTCATTATTTAGCCTGGACCGCGCCAACAGCGGTATGCAAAACATCATTACCAATGATTATCCCATCACGGTAAAAGCCAACAAGCTCATCGATCATTTCCAGGATTTTGTCAGTACGCAGCAACTGATGCTGATGGACGAAGAGGGACAGTGGGCCCAGACGTCACAGAAAAAACTCGACACCATCAGCCAGCAAATTACGGTGTTGCTGGATGAACTGAACGCCGCGCCGCTAAACGCCGAATCGAAAAATGTCATTGCCGGGATCCGCGACGTGCGTGAGCAGTATCTCGCCTCCCGATTTCGTATTCTGCAGGAACTGCAAAACCATAACCGACAGGCGGCGATGCAGGAGATGATGACCACAACGGTTAATGTACAGCAGGCCTATAAAGCTAAAGTTCAGGCATTGATCGCCATTGAAGACAGGCAGATGCTGCGCGCCGGCGCACAGGTGGAAAGCGACTTTAACACGAACCGGGCGCTGCTTAGCGCCCTGGCGCTCATCGGTATTGCTGCGGGCTGTATCATGGGCTGGTATATCGTGCGCTCCATCACCCGGCCACTGAATGAAGCAGTGCAGTTTGCCGAAGCAATCGCCGAGGGGGACCTGACCCGCAATATCATTACCACCCAGAAAGATGAGACCGGCGAACTGCTACACGCGCTGATGGTAATGAAAACTCGTCTGCTGGAGATCGTCCAGGAAGTTCAGAACGGCTCGGAGAATATTTCCAGCGCGGCGGCGCAGATTGTCGCCGGAAACCAGGATCTGGCTGCACGTACCGAAGAACAGGCGAGCTCCGTCGAGCAGACCGCCGCGTCGATGGAGCAGATCACCGCCACGGTTAAAAACACAGCCGAACATACCGGAGAAGCGACGAAACTCTCTGCGGGGGCGGCGACCGTCGTAAAAAACAATGGTGAGATGATGAATCAGGTGACGCAGAAAATGCGTGTGATTAATGAAACGTCTAACCGGATGTCAGACATCATCAACCTGATTGACTCTATTGCCTTCCAGACCAATATTCTGGCGCTCAATGCGGCGGTCGAGGCTGCGCGAGCCGGTGAGCATGGCCGTGGATTTGCCGTGGTGGCGGGAGAAGTTCGCCAACTGGCGCAGAAAAGCGCGTCTTCTGCCAGTGAGATCCGTCATCTGATTGAGGATTCCACCGGTCAGACTCAGGAAGGGATGCAACTGGTCGAGAAGGCTAACGCCCTGATTAACGGTATGGTAAACAATGTTGAGGAGATGGATGTTATCCTGCGGGAAATTGGCCAGGCCAGTCGTGAGCAGACGGATGGCATCTCGCAGATCAACAGCGCGATTGGCCTGATTGACGCCACCACGCAACAGAACTCCTGTCTGGTCGAGGAGTCCGTTGCGGCCGCGGCGTCACTGAACGAGCAGGCGTTACACTTAAAAGAGATGGTGAAAGTGTTCCGCGTTCGCGAAGGTGACGCCTTGCCTGCTTAATCAAGCTGAGTGATTTCCAGCGCCGCGCGGTCGATCACGCCAATGATCTTTTTAAGCTGCGCGTCGCTGATGTCACCCTGGTTGACCCTCAGATCCAACACCGCTTTGAAGTTTTCCAGCGCTCGCTTCATCTGCGGGTTCTTACGCAACTCAAATCCAACATTGCGTGCGTTAACGCGTTCCTGGATGTGACCGAGATGTTCACGATTCTCCTCCAGCCACTGTGCGCCGCCGTCGGTAATAGTGATTTTTTTACGTCCGCCATCCTCTTCGCTTATCGTAATAAAGGCCTGATCCTGGAGGAAATCCAGGGTTGGATAGATCACGCCAGGACTCGGCGTATAGTTGCCCTGCGTCAGATTCTCGATGGCTTTGATCAGCTCATAGCCGTGGCTGGCCTCGCGAGAAAGAATGTCCAGAATCACCAGACGCAGCTCCCCATGACCAAAAAAGCGCTGACGCCGTCCGCCGCCTCTGCCGTGACGATGTTCGCAACCGCCGTGATGATGCCCTTCGCCTTTACAGCAACCTTCCTGATGATGTCGCATGTTACTCTCCTGATGTGTTTTAGATATATCTAATTTATATCTAAACCATGAATTTTGACAAGTTCAATATTGGTTTGTTTTTTAACTTAATGAATTTAAACACTAAATATTTTCAGGTGCCACTTTTCAGGCGCTATCAAAAAATGACTTGCAATCCCGGTGATTAACAATCATTATCATTTGAAAATTAATTTCGATATATCTGATTATCACATAAAGGCCAAAAGATGATGGATAAAACTTCACGTTACCCTCAGCGCGTACGCAATGAACTGCGCTTTCGCGAACTTACCGTTCTGCGCGTAGAACGTATTGGCACGGGCTTCCAGCGCATTGTTCTTGGCGGCGATGCGCTGGAAGGCTTTAGCTCGCGTGGTTTTGACGATCACAGTAAGGTGTTTTTCCCGCAGCCTGGCAGCCATTTTGTTCCGCCAACAGTGACGGAGGAAGGCATTGTCTGGGGGGAGGGCGTACGTCCGGCGTCTCGTGACTATACGCCGCTGTACGACGAAGCCCGTCATGAGCTGGCGCTGGATTTCTTTATTCACGACGGCGGTGTGGCAAGTGGTTGGGCTATGAAAGCGCGCGCAGGCGATACGCTGACGATCGGCGGGCCACGTGGTTCGCTGGTGGTGCCGGAAGACTACGCTTACCAGCTCTATGTTTGTGATGAGTCCGGTATGCCAGCGTTGCGGCGTCGTCTTGAGGCGCTGAGCCGCTTACCGGTAAAACCGACGGTGACCGCGCTGGTGAGTGTTGCCGATCCAGCATATCAGGATTACCTCGCGCATCTGGATGAGTTTGCCATTGAATGGCTGGGACACGATGAGCAGGCGGTTACTTCGCGACTGGCGCAGATTGAGGTGCCGGAAGAAGATTACTTCATCTGGATCACCGGAGAAGGAAAAGTGGTGAAAAACCTCAGCCAGCGCTTTGAGCAGGAACCGTTCGATCAGCAGTTAGTCCGTGCGGCGGCTTACTGGCACAACAAGTAAAGTGAGCGCCGTCGGGACAATGAAATTTAATGATTTCTTTGCTGCTGAAATCGGTTTAAGGTCATAGGGTAGTCTTGTGTTTTACATGGTAAATTTTAAGGATAAAAGTATGCCTGCAGTCATTGATAAAGCATTAGATTTCATTAACGGTATGAACACCTCGGCTTCTTCACCTGAACCTATGGATGAAAGCACGGCGAAAGGAATTTTGAAGTATTTGAAAGAATTAGGGTGTCCGGCGAGTGTTGCAGATATTACTGCCCGAGGAGAGCGGGAGGGATGGAACCCTGGGTTTACGCAAAAACTGGTTAAGTGGGCTGAGAAGTTTGAAGCCGGTGAACGGGTTTTGATTAGAGACCCTGAATATTTTTCATTGTATATGCGTGAGCAGCTTCAGGAGCTGGTCGAAGTTGAGCGCGCGTGAAGCCAACAACTTGCCTTGATGCTCTTGCCAGCCAGGGAAGAGCATCCCTTTCTCTTATTTCCGCGCTGTTGTAACTCATTGAATTTGCTGGCCCCTGCTGGACTTGAACCAGCGACAAGGTGGTTTAGGTAAGATAAATCACTATTTCTATCTTGTGTGGAAAAACAAGCAGTTAAACCTCAAGCAACTTTCCCATCATGACGAACTTTTACAACAATGCAGTCCATATAAACAATGGCATACAGCGCATCCAACTGCCGGTTTTGCCACTTAGTAACATGCTCTTTTACCGCACCGGTACGATAATAGCGGCTCAAGTTGAGCCACTAAATTACTAAATGTACTCCGGGGCATCGCCCATCCACGAGGCGACGTTCGCGCGGAAAACGACTGGTTTTTTGCATTTCATTGGCATCATCATCATCGGCTTAACTTATTGTTATTTAATGTGGCGAATTTTCAATGATGGAGGGTTGTTTATTTTTTGCTCATCATCCGACGCGCCGCCAGCCCATCGAGTCAGCCTACTTTTTTTAATTTCGCGGGTGTGAAAATTTGATGAGGTGGGCCGTCTGCTATGCAGGCATGCCTGGCGATTCCATGCCCCTTAATAGATTGAGTGCAATTATTTATATGAATTATTCATAGTAATAATTTATCGAGGTTTCTGTGCTTATAAAAAATTACATTTTTTAAAATTCAGTAGCTGTAAGGTTTGGTTGATTTTTCAATTAAATGGAATTAATAAAATGGCTATACCGGCTTATTTATGGCTTAAAGACGACGGCGGCGCGGATATTAAAGGCGGTGTTGATGTAAGGGGTCGCGAGGGAAGCATAGAGGTGCTCGGGTTCGGTCACGGTTTGTTCCTGCCTACAGACAATAATACGGGCAAGATCACCGGCACGCGGGTACATAGCGCGCTCAATTTTGAAAAGGAGTTTGATTACTCCAGCCCCTATCTTTACAAGGCCGTTGCCACCGGCCAGACGCTCAAAAGCGCCGAATTTAAGTGGTACAAAATTAACGATGCAGGCCAGGAGGTGGAATACTTTAATATGCTGCTGGAAGGCGTCAAAATTGTTTCTGTATGCCCGCTGATGCACAACTGCAAAAACGAAAGCACTGAGAAACACAATCACCTCGAGGGGATCGCCCTCCGCTACGACAAAATCACCTGGAAGCATTGCGACGGGAATATCATTTTCTCTGACTCATGGAACGAACGATGATCCAGTGTACGTTCAGGCTGAACGGAAACGGTTTATCAAACCTCAGTTGTCCCGGTATTGGTTTCTTTCCCGCGTATTCAGGCTATGAGGGTACTCACAGAAATAACCCTGCCTCCGTGAATGTTCCGAATGCAGGCCCGTTACCGCCTGGCAAATACTATATTGTCAGCCGCCCGTCTGGAGGCCTCAGAACGATGATTCAGGATTGGGCAGCTACGCAGTACACCGGTTCAGATCGATCGGTCTGGTTTGCGCTGTATCGGGAGGATGGAAAAATTGATGACTGGACGTTTATAGACAAGGTGGAGCGCGGCCATTTCCGGTTACACCCGGCAGGCTATAAAGGCGTTAGCGAAGGCTGTATAACGCTGCCTGGCACGGCGCATTTTGCTGTACTGCGGGAGGCGCTTTTGAGAACCCCTACGATGCAGGTAAGCGCAACGTTGGCCGGATACGGCACGGTACAGGTTTACTGATGAAAGCTATTCATATTGCCCTGATGTGGCTGCTATCTTTCGCTGTATACGCTGTGGTGCTTATCCTGATGTATGCGCTTGTTCCTGCTGGTGGTCTATTTGCTCTATACGAAAACATCGCCGGCCCGGTTCCCGGTGCTGAGTGGGATAACATTTACAGCAACGTGATAATACTTGGCAGTGCCGCAATAACCTTCCTGCTGGTGTGGCTGGTGGCGTTTCTGGCAATGAAAAGATTACGCAAGCGATCGGTTTAAACTGACGCGGAAGATGACAAAACAAGGCCCGTTTATGGGCCTTTCACCCCTGCGAATTCGCAATTCACTGCAAATCCCTCCTGAGCACATTGCTGTGACTGGCTTTGTGCGTTTTCATAAACTGCGAATTCGCAGTTTTCCATACTAAGAAATACTAAGGTTTTTTACGTATCCGGAGCGAGATGCGATCCTGTTTGCGTAGGGCATTACTGCAGAGTGGAGGCAAAGAACAATCATGAGCATTTCAGCCAGGCAAAAAGCCATCATTGTGGCCGCGCTTATCGAAAGGGACAACGAAGAACTCACACCTTACCTGTGCCGCGAACTGGAGCGGGTGATCGCTGGGGATGCAGCCGGCGCGAACGTTTTATGCAGAAGGTTAGATCCCCGGAAAAACAAAGTGCCAGCGCATTTAGCGCCAGCCCTTGCGGTGTCTGGTGGCCCCTGCTGGACTTGAACCAGCGACCAAGCGATTATGAGTTCCTACCGGAACAACCGGAAATCAATGGGTTGCTTTGTTTATCATTGACATAGATTGCCACTATTTGCCTGTAATTACCCATTGTTCGCCATTTCTACCGCCACTTTATCGCCACTAGGATCTTTTTTTGTTAGAATCGCAGTACAGATTTTAAATCTTCAACCACACCACTATAGCCAGGAAAAATGGTTGCCTCACTAATTTTTATTTCTCTCAAATATTTATTTACTTTGATTGCTTCGCTACAAGGTAATGTTAACTTTATAAGAATATCTTTTGTGTCTATTTTCCCATCGTTTTTGTTATAGTTAGATATTGCATTATCCAATGCGATGTCTAATGTTCGGTAGTCTGTACGCAGTGAGTCGAATGTATGATCACTGATTAAGGAATCCGTTTCTTTGCAAGCATTTAAATAATCACAAACCATACTGAACTCATTTTCTTTTAGTGTGGATTCAATGTAGGTAAAAAGCCCTTTTTGAGATTTTGCATTCTCATTCCATTGATAGTGGGGGCTGAATATTCTAACGTCTGAGTGTGGAGATGCAAACAGTTTAGAGAGCTTATTATAGTTTAACATCCATAATGATATTTTTTTTGAGTTATCAGGCTTAGAGGTGAAATTAGTTGCGAAAAATGATGCTACATATTGATTAAAGGACCAGTCGATAAGTCTTGTTGGTAGTCCGTAGTGTTGTGCTAATGCTGCTATCTCGAATGAATCTTTATTAAGCCATTTGTCGTGGCCATATTCTTTCATTAGTTCATCAAAACCAATATAGCCATCAATCTCCATTTGCTTACTCATGATGTCAGAGATGGGAACGTATAGGCCATTTTCATTAGCAGACCTATAAAATCGCCTCAATATAGTCAATTCAATCGTGTTGTGAAAAAGAGAAATATTAGTAACACCTACTTTATTAATTATTTCCTTATACTCACCGCTAACAATATACATCTTTGCGATTTTTATGAGAGCTAGATTATTTGTTTTTCTCATGATGTTTGGGTGTAGTAAATATTCTTCGTCAGAATGCCCTCGATAAACGTAATTATTTAAATCATAGGGGGTGCTCCAAGGTGTTAATTGGTTGAGGAATTCTTTTGCTGTATTGCAATTTATAATTGTTAATGTGGACATTCACTTATCCTTTTACTAAAAATTGGCTTTTTTTGGGCTGTTGATATGTATATCATTTAAAGGATTAAATCTAACTGCATCTTCTAAATGATCAGGGGCGAAGTGCGCATATCGCATCGTCATTTTGATGTCGGTATGGCCAAGCACGCGTTGCAAGACAAGAATATTGCCACCATTCATCATAAAGTGACTGGCGAAGGTGTGGCGCAAGACGTGTGTAAGTTGTCCTGCGGGTAATTCGATGCCTGTTCTTTCCAGAGCAGATCGAAATGCGCCATAACAATCACTAAACAACCGGCCTTTTTTATTATCAGGCAGAGACTCATAGAGCTCTTTGCTGATTGGGACGGTGCGGTTTTTTCTGCCTTTCGTGTTGGTGTATGTGATTTTGTATTTCGCTAGCTGGCTTTTTCTCAGACTCTCGGCCTCAGACCATCGTGCGCCAGTGGCGAGACAGATTTTTACCACGGTTTCTAAATCAGGGTGGTCATGTCGTTTGCACTCTCCGAGCAGTTGCGAAATTTGGTCGTGAGTTAGCCAGGCCATTTCCATTTCTTCTGTGCGGAATGGGCGCATATTTTTCAGTGGGTTTTCACCCTTCCATTCTCCGAGGCGGTTTAGCTCATTGAACACTGCCCGGAAGTAGGCCAGCTCAAGATTAAGCGTGCGAGGCGATACCTCTTTTACTCGGTTTGAACGAGCATACTCACCTTTTAACCGTTTTTCCCGGTAGCGGGAAAACATCTGCGCATCGAAATCGCGTGCGAGTGGTTCGCCCATACAATCAAAAGCATGGTGCATGGCTAACTGACGTTTCAAGCCGTCTTTCAGCGTAATGCCATGAGCGCTATACCATGAATCAACCAGCTCTTTTAACGTGCGCCTGTCCTCCTTTTCTTCCTGCCACGGGTTTTGAATGGTGTACTGTTCAAATGCCAGTGCCTCGCCTTTAGTAGCGAATTTCTTTCTGATACGTTTGCCTTTTGCACCGTTTGGGTAGAGCTCACAAATCCAACCGCCAGCAGGATTTTTACGCACGGTCATTAGTTAACCTCATTCCTCATATAGCTGGACAATCCAGTCATAAACATTGATTAATTCGCCAGTATTGCGAACTACAATTTCACTATTTTCAATTCTGTCTATGCGGAAAGTCCTTAGCTGCCTGCGTGAGTGACAGAAACCAGTAATGTAGTCTGCGTCAACATTTTTAACGTCAACCTCTCTATAAGTAGAGTTGTTGCTTGAATCGGTATATCCAAAAGATATATTTTTAAGCTCATTTTTTCAGAGCTTATGAGTTTCTTTTTTGATGAAATTACCTTTATTTCTTCATGGTTAAACGCTTTATCATTATTGTTGATTTTCGTTTTTATTACTGATAGAGGGGAGTTAGCATCTTTATTAAGCTGAAATCGACGATAAGAAAGACAGAAAACAACCGCAACCATAATAAATGCAGCTATTTGGTCTTCATTTTTATAAACATCAATAGCTCTAAAGATGATGCTAAATGCAAAGATACCTTTGATAAATTTTATTACCGAATTTCCCTGCGACCTGAAGTAAACAACTGCAGAGAAAATAGCCAGACATAGAAATAAAATAGTAATTATAATGTCCATTAATCAACCTCGTTCCTTAGGTTATTTCAATAAGTTATTATTTTTAATTTATTTCACTATATACACCCACTACACGGCCAATCGTTTTTATCTCATCTATCCCGCACTCAAACGGTACTTTTCCGCCCGCAACGTGTAACTTTTTGCCGGGTAGGAGCGTTAATTCTCTGATGCTGGTAGCCCCCTCAATATCAACCAACCAAAGGCCATCAGAAAGTGAGGCATCTTGTTCTATGAAGTGCAGCTTTCCATCGGCGCGAACAGCAATACCTTTTGACATTTGCTTGCTAAAAAAACCGGCGTCAATACTCAATGGTGAATTTTCTTCGAGTTTTCCATCACTCAGAGTGAAGGAGTCTATCGTTTTCGGATCCGTTGGGGACGGTTTGCCATCATATTGAGAGCCTTGCCCCGTAAGAAGCCATAGCAGGCTTGCTCCAGTTTCTAGTGCGCACTGCACGGCGAAATCATAAGAAACAGTGCCTCGCGTGTAACGGTTTTGTAGGGAACTGGCGGCAATATTAAAGTGCCGAGCTAGCTGGATTTTTTGAGTAAAACCATAGACTTGACAAATTCTATCCAGTAACTCGTCATTATTCACATGAGTATCAAGTATCAAAATTTATTCCTTTGGGTATTTACTAATATTCAAACGAGTATTAGTATCGTTGCTAATTCGGGCAACCAGTGGCAGAAGTTGGCAAACAGAGGCCATTGATTGCAAACATTGTCAAAATGGGAATCATGCAACATGGCTTCTGAAATCGCAATCATCAAAATCCCGTCTCCTGTAGTTACTCTTCAACAATTCGCGGAACTTGAGGGGGTTTCCGAACGTACTGCCTACCGTTGGACGACAGGCGACACACCTCGTGTACCAATCGAAAAACGTGTCATCCGAAAAGGTTGTAAGAAAGCTGGCGGCCCTATCCGAATTTATTACGCTCGCTGGAAAGAAGAACAACTGCGTAAGGCTTTAGGGCACGCTCGTTTTCAGCTCATTATTGAGAATCCATATTCACTTTAAGTGAATTGTAAGGATGCAACATGTTTGATTTTCAGATTTCCAAACATCCCCACTATGACGAAGCATGCCGGGCTTTTGCGCAGCGTCACAACATGGCGAAGTTGGCCAAGCGTGCGGGTATGAACGTTCAAACGTTACGTAACAAGCTCAACCCGGAACAGCCTCACCTGTTCACGCCGCCTGAATTGTGGCTGCTGACTGACCTGACAGAAGACTCAACCCTCATTGATGGTTTTCTGGCGCAAATTCATTGCCTGCCATGCGTGCCGGTTAATGAACTGGCTAAAGACAAATTGGAGTCTTATGTCATGCGTGCAATGAGTGAACTCGGCGAGCTGGCGAGCGGTGCGGCCTCTGATGAGCGCCTGACCTCTGCCCGTAAGCACAACATGATTGAAAGCGTTAACTCAGGTATTCGAATGTTGTCTTTGTCGGCATTGGCGCTGCATGCGCGCTTACAGACTAATCCAGCTATGTCGAGCGTGGTCGATACCATGAGCGGTATTGGCGCATCATTCGGGTTGATTTGAGGTGCGTATGCTGAAAAGTGAACCGTCATTCGCGTCTCTGCTCGTTAAGCAAAGCCCCGGTATGCACTACGGCCACGGTTGGATCGCAGGTAAGGGCGGTAAGCGCTGGCACCCGAGCCGCTCACAGGCTGATTTACTGGCTGGCCTCTCTACTCAAAAGCAGGGGGAATCATGGCTATCGAAGCTGTTTCCGCGACTGTTCCGCTAAAAGCGGGTGAACGTCTGGCCGGTCTCAATCATGTGGCTGAATTGCGCGCGAGATATTGGGGCGATAGCTGGAAAGAGGTTGAGCGTTTTGTCGATGATATGCGCGATAAACGTGACCCACAATTTGAAGAAAATAATCGGGCGCTGGCCGCTATTTTCTTTCTGGCAAAAATACCGGCGGCTCGTCATGAGCTCGAATTAAGTGAGCTGACTACTGACGAGAAAAAGGCGCTTATTACAGCGATGAATCATTTTCGTGCAGTAGTGAGCTTATTTCCCAAACGGCTAACCATGCCGAATTAATCCAAACAGAAATTTAATGGCGTAAACCCGCCGGGCTTCTTATTGCCCGAAATCAGGAGAGTCAATTATGTGTAATACCGCAACTCGTACCACTAAAACCACAGTAGATAAGTCAGGCCTTAACCAGTTGCTGACGGATGCGCGGATGCAAGAGCGCCGCGCGCGTGCGGAAGTGATGGCAAGCCGCATGGTTAACCTGGCTAACCACATTAAAACCAACCAGCTCGACATTAACGAGGCGCTGGAACTGTTGTTGCAGGAAAGTGAAATTTACCGCCATCAGGCTATGGAGATCCACTAATGGCCGACGCAATGGATTTGGCACAACTGCGCGAGCAGGAAGACCGCGAACGCCTCATCAACAACGCGCGCAGCCGTATCGCTGCGCCATCCCGTTTTCTCTGTGAGGAATGTGACGCACCAATCCCGGAAGCTCGCCGTATTGCGATTCCGGGCGTGGCTTTTTGCGTGACCTGCCAGCAAATCGCCGAGCTTAAATTAAAACACTATCGGGGGGTATAAATTGGCTGTTCAATTCGCTTTTCCGTGGAGTGCTCCACGGTCGGCAATAGCCAGCCCATATCTCACCTATGAGCAACAGCATCGCCGCGACCGTATGTTCGCGGCTTTGCTGCATGCGAGAAAGGTGCTTTCTCTCCAGCCCGAGTGTGTACGCTTTGGTGTTTATCGTACCGCTGCGGTGCTGGAGCAAAATCAGGGTAGTCAACGAGCCAATGCCTTTTTAATTAGCTTCTGCAAAAAGGCATTGCCACGTCTTGAACTAGTCGCAAAAAAATACGAGTGTGCAGGTATCAATAGCAACGTATCAGCCACTGTTTTTGGCGGTCATTTTGATACTGAGCTTATGCAATATCTGGCGTCACGCATGGTCAATATGGTTGCCAGATATAACCGCCTCCCTGATATGTCGCGAGCCGATATTGACCTGCTGGCCGCTGATATCGCTAATTTCATTCGTGCTGAACTGGCCGACATTGATGACACCGGATTTAGTGAGCTCAAAACGCTGTACACCTGGTACATGCGCGCTGGTTTTATTTCCCTGCAATTCAACGTTACCCCGCCGCATTGGGAGCGGGTGACAAAAAAATATGTTGGTGAAGATGAAATCGCCCCGGCTATCGCTCGCATGTTTAACGATGCGTGGTGGCGTGGTCGTCTGCGTCGCATTGCGGCTGTATGGCGCGAACATCTGCAAATTGCCGTCGGAAATGTCAGCAAGAAACGACACGCCTACGCAAGTAAAAATTGCGTGACCGACTGGCGAGAGCAGAAGCGTCGCACGCGTGAGTTTCTCAAGGGTTTGGATCTCGAAGACGAAGATGGCAACCGCATCAGTCTTATCGATAAATTCGACGGCTCTGTCGCTAATCCTGCGATACGCCGCTGTGAGTTGATGACCCGCATCCGTGGGTTTGAAAATATCTGCAATGAGCTCGGTTATGTTGGGGAGTTTTACACCCTAACCGCACCGTCTAAATATCACGCCACAACTAAAGCGGGCTACCGTAACAGCAAATGGAACGGTGCCAGCCCGTCGGACACGCAGAGCTATCTAACCGGCCTTTGGGCACGCATACGCGCCAAGCTGCACCGGGAAGAAATCCGCATTTTCGGTATACGTGTTGCCGAGCCCCATCACGACGGAACGCCGCATTGGCACATGCTTATGTTCATGTTGCCAGAAGACGTCGAGCGCGTGCGTCTCATCATCCGTGATTATGCGTGGGAGGAAGACCACCACGAACTGAGAAGCGATAAAGCCAAAAAAGCGCGCTTTCATGCCGAGGCCATTGACCCGGAGAAGGGCAGCGCTACGGGCTATGTCGCTAAATACATTTCCAAAAATATCGACGGCTATGCTCTCAATGGTGAAACCGATGACGAAAGCGGTGAGCTACTAAAAGAAACAGCTCCCGCTGTTTCAGCATGGGCGGCACGATGGCACATCCGTCAGTTTCAGTTTATCGGAGGTGCGCCGGTGACTGTTTACCGTGAGTTGCGTCGTCTCACAGATACCGAGACTGCGCACGGCCTGAGCGTTGAGTTTGCCGTCGTCCATGATGCCGCCGACGCGGGTGACTGGGCTGGTTATGTTAATGCGCAGGGTGGTCCGTTTGTCCGTCGCGATGATTTACAGGTGCGCACGTTGTATGAGCCTCGCACCGAGTTTAATCAGTATGGTGAGGAAACCGTCTGTATCCGTGGCGTGTACGATTCTACCGTCGGCGCAGGCACCCCGATTTTAACCCGGCTCACCCAGTGGAAAATTGTTCCGAAGCGTGCCGTTGATTTGGCCGTTGACGTTAAGGGCGCTTCTGCGCCCTCTCGGAGTTCTGTCAATAACTGTACGGAAGCCGAAGACGATCCGCCGGAGCTCGATTTATCAAAACCTCTAAGCAGGAATGAAAAAAGAAAGTTAACGCAGCGGATCAGGCGTGAAAAACCCCAATCTAGAGCAAAGTTTGTACATGGGAGTGCGGTCCAGGATAGGGCCATCAGAAATACTATGACGGAAATAAAGCTAATGCGGGGGATCGATATAAGCCGAGGGGAGGCTCTGCACCTTATTACCGGTGGGGTTGGATGCTACAACGGTAAATGGTGTAAGGGTTCTTCTTCTGGAGAGGTGTTTGCTGTGGCCCCGCCTAAGGGCTGGAGGGCTCAAGAGAGGGCGCGTGAAATCTTGCAGCGGTTCAACGCTATAAGAGAGCAATAAGTTTCGTTTAGTTAGTAAATTCATTGACATAAGGATGATGGGGTGAATTTTTTTCTTTCCATAACTCATCAATTCATTATACTGTTTATATATACAGTATTTGCGGGGTGGGCTTGTGATCGAGGATCTAAAAGAGCAGGTGACAATGGAGCGGGTGGAGATGATTGCACGCTTGGCGACGGAAGGGGCTTGCCGAGAAAGAGATCGGGAAATCGCCCTTGCTCTGATTGCGGAGATGGCGAGAGGGAATCTGATTAGCGATAGTTCTTACGCGGTTGCGTTCGCAGTGATTCCCGCCAAAAATTGATGCCAGTGCAAAGCACGACCCCGTATTACAAACGTAAACCTCGGCAGTGGTGAAACTTGCTTTCAGCGCTGCCGGGGTTGAACAACGAGCATCACGAGGCGTTAGAAATGGGCGGAAAATACCAGAATTTCTAGGTTGTTTATCGTAGCTAGTCTCTTGAGCGATGGGGGTCGGGTGGGTGGGTGTTTTTCCAGCGCACGGAAGCCTGCGGCGGCATTGGGTTCAAACAATATTCTTTAGCGATACCTATGGCACATATGATTGATCTTTTAGTACTCTTCCTGAAATGATAGCTAGTTGCCTTGTTTAAAAAAATCAACATTGGTAGTTGTTACTGCTAAGAATCTGCGTAGACTGGTCTAATGGCGCTATTTTTATGTTTGATGGTAATATAGTTTTTTACTTTAGCTTTTCATCGCATGGAGGATGCTGAAATGTATCAGTACAAGAATATCAAAATAAATGATCTAATGCTTGATGTACAAAACTCTCGATTTAGTGAGAACGCAGATGGACAGCGTGAGGCTATTAAGGTTATGGTTGAGAGTCAAGGCCAAAAGTTAATTAAGCTAGCGAGAGATATTGCTGAGAAAGGAGTAGATCCCTCTGAACGTATGATTGTCATTGAAAATGATGATCTTGAAAAAGGCTTTATTGTAAAAGAAGGTAATCGCAGAGTTACTGCATTGAAATTAATAGAAAACCCTTCTCTAGCTCAAAATAAAACCTATGAGTCAACATTTGAAAAAATAAAAAAATCTAGAAAAACCAAGGTAGTAGATGTTGATTGTGTCGTTTTTGATAATGAAGAATACAATCATTGGATAAATTTAAAGCATACCGGCCAGAATGAGGGTGCGGGAAGGGTTGGTTGGACAACTCCGGAACAGCTAAGGTTTATGGCAAGAAACGGTAAAGAGTCTTTTGCTAATCAACTTTATTCTTTTATTGATTTGTTCCCAGAGCATTTCGAGAAGATAATTAAGGAAAAGAATAGAATTAAAATAACTAACCTTGATCGATTGATCGGAGATCCAAGCTTTAGAAAAAGTTTGAATATTAATGGGGTTGATGGCGTTCTTTTTTGTTCACAGCCTTTAATTCGCTTTATTAGTGAGCTGAAGAAAGTTTTAAATGTAATGATTTTAACTGATGATAGTGGTAAAACAGAATTCACAGTTAATAGGATTCGATTTAAAGAAGATCGTGCAAATCTGATATCTGAGCTACAACTTACATCTTACTCACCTCAACTAGAAAAAGAATGGCGTCTATTGGAACCACCTAAATTATCTGACATTGATAATTCTGATGAACAAAAAAATAATAATGGGTCCGAAGGTTCCAAAGATGTTAATGGCTCTGGAGATAACAAATTTGGTAGTAAATATAATGATCACCATGCTAATGGCTCAGATGGCTCAGATGGCTCAGATGGCTCAGATGGCTCAGATGGCTCAGATGGCTCAGATGGCTCAGATGGCTCAGATGGCTCAGGAAAAGGAAAGGATAATAAAAAAACAAACCCTGCAGGTATTAACCGTAATCATATGATCCCAATGGGGGTATCATTAAAATTTGGTACCGAACATAAAAGGTGTCATCGAATTTTTACTGAGTTGAAAAAGATGACCCATAGTGAGCATCAGAACTCGCTTGCGGTAATGCTGAGAGTTTTTATTGAACTATCCCTCAATACCTATTTTGATACTAATAAATTGGTTTTTGTAGACAATAAAAACCCTAAAAGAACACCAGGATTACATGATAAGGTTGTATTGGTTTCAAATGATTTATTTGAAAAGAAAGTAATGAGTGGCGCACAAAAATCCGCTATTTTGAGTTATTCTAAGCAAATGACAAATGCAGGTTCTTCGTTACAGCAATATGTTCACAATGCTAATCTGATACCTTCAAAAGAGTTTGTGAATACTGAGTGGGATAACTTCCAGCCATTGGTTGAATCAATATGGAAGGTTGTTTCCTTGTAACTCATTGTTACTGAATGGAAAAAGCACATGGATTGTGCTAGAATGACTTTAAATTTTTCTTTATTGTTAAGGAATTGTAAAATATGAGGTTTTATACACCGCTCAGATATCCAGGAGGTAAGGGTAAGCTATCTTACTATGTGAAATCTTTGCTTGATGAAAATTCAATCACAGATGGTTATTATGTCGAACCATATGCTGGCGGTGCTGCAATAGCTATTGATTTAGTTATGAATGAATACGTGCGAAATGTCATCATTAATGATGCGGATCCGGCTGTGTATAGTTTTTGGCATTCGGTTATTAATGATACTGATGCTCTTTGTTCAATGATTGAAACTTGCTCGGTTACAATGGATACATGGTATCAGCAAAAGGACATCATTAATTCCTCTAATGCTAAATCACCATTGGAGTTAGGATTTGCTGCTTTCTTTTTAAATAGAACTAATCGTTCTGGTATTCTTAAAGCTGGTGTAATTGGCGGAAAGGAGCAGTTAGGCGATTGGAAGATGGATGTTCGATTCAATAAAGAAGATTTAATATCTAGGATAGTAGCAATATCTAATTATAAGAATAGAATTAAACCCACCAATTTAGATGCGGCGAAATTACTATCCAATATAAAAGATTTTACGTCTGGAAGCGATAATCTACTAGTTTATTTGGACCCTCCTTATTATGTCAAAGGGCAGGATTTATATAGAAACTATTATGAACATGAGGACCACGTTAACGTGAGAAATGCCTTATGTAAGTCAGGTATAAAAAATTGGCTTGTATCATATGATAACGCTGAAGAGATAAAGAAAATTTATGATGCTTTCAGGCAATCAGAATATTCGTTGAGTTATACGGCACAAAGCAAGAGGGTCGGTGAGGAAGTGATGATTTTTTCTGACTCATTAATAATCCCTAGCGTTAATTTGGGTAAGGCTGCTTAGCATTCCCGCCGTGCAAGGTGTGCATGCATTACCTGCATGTATTTGCATGCAGTTCTGAATTATTTCTGAGGCTATCCGCACCAGCGCTGGTGCGCCTCTGACCTGTTCATGCAGTTGCATGAAAACCGACCTATAAAGCGGGCAGGCGTGGCGGGGAAAGCATTGCGCGCCAGCGGTGGTGCGTAATATTAAAAATAACCGTCTGTGCGCGTCGTGATGGCGCTGTCGTGGTCGCTGTCGGCTCGTTGGTGGTCTGGCGTGGTCGTGTGCGCGTGGAGTGTCTGAGGCGTGATGGTGGCAGGGTATGAAAAAGCCGCCATGCTGGCGGCTAGAGGGGTGATTATTCCGGGTTGTCGAGGCTGTACTCTTTAAATCTGATGACCTCCATGCCAAGCCAGTCGTTTACCTCCCTGAACCTGTCCTGAAGCGGTGACAGCTCATTGCGCACAAATACCTTTGCCACCTTCTCAACGTCACCGAGTGAGCCGATATTCTCGGGCTTGCCTCCCATAAGCTGGAACGGTACGCGGTGCGCGTCCATCAGGTCGGCGGCACTGGCTTTCTTGATGTTGAAAAAGTCATCCTTTGTGGCGACCTCGCTCAGTGGCACGATTTTTATGCCGTCCGGTTTTCCACCGGGGGCGTAGAAAAACAGGTTCTTAAAGTTGCCAAGCCCTTTCGAGTTGCGCATCGCCTCGCGCAGCGATTCGACGTCGGTCGCGCTCTGCGCCGGGTCGGTCACATACATGATGTAACCAGCGTGCGCGCCGTTCTGGTAATACTTGCGGCGGAACAGTGTCGCGGATTCATTCAGCCAGGCGGAATTAAGCGCGCTGAGATATTCGGGCAGGCCGTAAATTTCCTGATTAATGTCGGGCTCCAGTAGGTGAAACACGGTATCAGGCGCGAACTCATGCGGAAGCGTGAAGTTTTCCACAAACCAGAATATCGAATCATCGACCCCGCGTCGGGTGTATTTGGCAGGTGAGGCCAGTAGCTTGATTAGCTGGCCGGTGACGCTGTGGCGCTGCTCAAGAAAGGCGTTGCCGAATACCAGATAGTCGAGCGCAAAGCGGCTGAAATCCTGACGGGATAACAACGGGTGCGGAATGTAGGTGCTCGCGAGCACGTTGCGCTTAACGTAAATCGGTGAACTGTGATGCACGGCAGAGCGCAGGCTCTTTGCCAGCCCGGAGAAGCTGACCGGCGGCTCGTACCATTTACCGTTACTGATGCACTCGACATAATCCAGAATGTCGCGCTTATCGAGCACCGGCACTGGCTCGCCGAAGGTGAAAGCTGTTGTTTTTGGCGGTGCGCCGGCGGTCAGTTGTTGTGGCTTGCTGGCCTTCTGCGTAGCGGCTTTGCGGGATTTTTGCTTACCCATTAATTGAACTCCAGAATAGATTTAGGCTGCATGCCGCTCCCGGCGGATAGCGGCTCATTTAACAGAGCGTGCATGGTCGCCCATGCGATATCGGCGTGACTGGCTTCCTCGGTGCGGCTGGCCTCATAGGTGGCGCTGCGCCCACTGCTGGTCATGGTTTTGCGGATGGACATAAACGACTGCGTGACATCGGTCGCCCCGGCGTCGTACTCCAGACAGCCACGGCGAATAGTGTCTTTTGCCTTGAGCACCATTGCGGTTTTCATTTCAGGCGTGTAACGGATGCCGCGTGCCGCCGGGTAAAATGAGCGCACCAACTGGAACACACCGAGACCGAGGCCGGTTGCGTCAATGCCGATGTATTCGACGTTGTATTTCTCGGTCAGTTTGCGGATGCCCTCGGCCTGCGCGGCAAAATCCATGCCTTTCCACTGGTGGCGCTCCAGCATGCGGAATTTGCCACCGGAGACCACCGGCGGCGCGAGCACGACGCACCCGGCACTGTCGCCGGTGTGTGACGGGTCGTAGCCAATCCAGACAGGACGAGAGCCGAACGGATGGTCGGCGAACGGGGCAAAGTCCTCCCATTCCTCCATCACATCGACCATGCAGCGCTGCAACTCCTCGAACGGGAATACCGACGCTTTATCGTCGACAAACTCGCACATAAACAGGTTCTTAAAGTCCTCATCACTGTTTTCGCGTTTGAGCTGGTCGAGGTCGAACAGGGTGCAGCCACCCGCAAGGGCGTCCTCAATGGTGACAATCTGCCGCCATTGTCCATCATCGCAGAGCTGGCCACCGGCGAGCGCGCTGTGACTGATGTCGATTTCGATGCGGTCGGCAATACGGCTGCGCCCCTTGTTGAACAGCTCGCCAGACCAGAAGGGGTAAGCGCCGTGCGCCAGCGTGGAAGGTGTCGAAAAGTAGGTTGAGCGCAGGTGCTTTTGCGAGGCCATGCCCGACGCGACTTTGCGCAGCTTCTGAAAATTCGGGATCCAGAATATTTCATCGACATACAGGTCGCCGTTATGGCTCTGCGCGGTGTTGGAATTGGTACCGAGAAAAATCAGCTTTGCGCCGTTGTTGCCGATGACAATCGGGTCACCGGTCAGGTCAACGTCGACCAGTCGCGCAAACTGGATGATGTATTCGCGGAACACGTAAGCCTGCGTTTTACTGGCCGACAGAAATATCTGGTTGTGGCCGGTCTTGAGCGCGCGCAGCAACGCCTCGCGGGAGAAATAGAACGTCGCGCCAATCTGGCGGGATTTGAGAATATCGCGAATACGGTGCGCCAGCCCTGCGCGGTACCACTGCAACTGGTACTCGAAAGACTGGTCGAAAAATAGCGCCTCCAGTTTTTCGATAGCCTCGTCGCTGAAAAAGTTCTTTTTCGGCTTCTTACGCTCACCCTTGTTGCGGTTGGCGACATTGGGGTTTAGGTCGACCTCGTTGCCGGTCTGGCTGTAGCGGTTAACGCGCGCCAGTCGCTCAATCTGTCGCCCGAGCAGGTCAATCTCTTTGAAGTCGCCGCCTGACTTTTGCGGCTTGGCGATGAGCTGAATCAGCCTGGCCTCAAGGCTGCTTTCGACGCGGGAAATCGGTGCGATGCCGTCCCAGCCGTCGCGCTGCTTCCAGCTCTGCACGGTCGGGCGCTTGACCTGCAGCATTTCGGCAATCTGTGGCACGGAAAAACCCTGCCAATAAAGCAGCGATGCCTGCCGTCGCGGGTCATGCAACAAGGTTGTATCGGTGGAAATGGTCATTGATGCCTCGCCGTAGTGGATTCAGGGCAAGGCTACTTAATGGCCGTCGGTGATTCGCTAAGGTGCTGTTGTGTGGGCGGTTGTCCAGTCGTCATTGGTGGTCTGGTGTGTCCTGAGTCTGGAAACTGGCGTTGACCAGTAACCCCAACCTCAGGACTCCTGACAATGGCAAAAAAAGTCTCAAAATTCTTTCGCATCGGCGTCGAGGGTGACACCTGCGACGGTCGCATTATCAGCGGTAATGATATTCATGAAATTGCCGAATCGTTTGACCCTCGCGTCTACGGTTGCCGCATTAACCTTGAGCACATTCGCGGCCTCTTTCCCGATGGCGACTTCAAACGCTTAGGCGATGTGGTCGAACTGAAAGCCGAGAAGATTGACGACGATTCTGCGCTTAACGGCAAATGGGCGTTGTTCGCCAGAATCACCCCGACCGACGACCTGATTGCGATGAATAAAAAATTGCAGAAGGTCTACACCTCAATGGAGATTCAGCCGAATTTTGCCAATACAGGCAAATGCTACCTCGTCGGCCTTGCTGTCACCGATGACCCGGCGAGCCTCGGCACTGAATACCTCGAATTTTGTCGCAACGCGAAGCACAACCCGCTGCAGCGCTTTAAGGCCAACCCTGAAAACGTCTTTTCCGTTGCCACGCTGGCCGAGCTGGAATTTGAAGACGTTCCAGACACGGTGCTCAACAGCCTGGCCGATAAGGTGAAAGCCATTTTCAGCCGTAAGCAGGTCAGCGACGATGCGCGCCTGAATGATGTGCATGAAGCGGTGACCACCGTCAGCGAGCATGTGCAAACTAATCTGACCGCGCAGGATAAGCGCATTTCCGATATGGAAACCGCGTTTGCCACTTTCAAACAGGAACTGACCGGCAAGGTTGAAGAAACCAGCCAGGCATTTTCCGCCCTGAAAACCACCCTCGACAAAACCGAAAGTTTCAGCCAGCCGCGACGCACAAAAGCCAGCGGCGGTGGCGGCGATGAGCTGCTGACCGACTGCTGATATACCGCAGCCGAAACCGGGCGGCAACCCCGCCCGATGCTGTGACTAACCGATTAATTCAAACAGGAAATACTATGCGTCAGGAAACCCGTTTTAAGTTCAATGCCTATCTGACCCAGCTCGCCAAACTGAACGGCATCAGCGTTGATGACGTCAGCAAGAAATTCACCGTCGAGCCGTCCGTTACGCAAACGCTGATGAACACCGTGCAGGCGTCATCCGCATTCTTGCAGACGATTAACATTCTGCCGGTCGCAGAAATGAAGGGCGAGAAAATCGGCGTCGGTGTGACCGGCACCATCGCCAGCACGACCGACACCTCGGGCGACAACGAGCGCCAGACCGCAGATTTCACCGCGCTTGAGTCCAACAAGTACGAGTGCAATCAGATTAACTTTGACTTCCACCTGACCTATAAACGCCTCGACCTGTGGGCGCGTTTTCAGGACTTCCAGCGCCGCATCCGCGACGCCATTGTCCAGCGTCAGGCACTGGATTTCATCATGGCCGGGTTCAACGGTATCACCCGCGCTGATACCTCAGACCGCAGCAAAAACCCGATGCTGCAGGATGTGGCCGTCGGCTGGCTGCAGAAGTACCGCAACGAAGCACCGGCGCGCGTGATGAGCAAAATCACCGCTGAGGACGGTAGCGTTATTTCTGACGTGATTCGCGTCGGTAAGAACGGCGACTATGAGAACCTCGACGCGCTGGTGATGGACGGTACCAACACCCTGATTGACGAGATTTATCAGGATGACCCGAAACTCGTTGCCATCGTTGGCCGTAAGCTGCTGGCCGACAAATATTTCCCACTGGTCAACAAACAGCAGGAAAACACTGAGTCGCTCGCGGCGGATATCATCATCAGCCAGAAGCGCATCGGCAACCTGCCAGCCGTGCGCGTGCCGTACTTCCCGGCGAATGCGGTATTCGTGACCACGCTGGAAAACCTCTCTATCTACTTCATGGATGAGAGCCACCGCCGCAGCATTGATGAGAACCCGAAAAAAGACCGCGTGGAAAACTACGAGTCGATGAACATCGACTATGTGGTCGAGGCGTATGCCGCCGGGTGTCTGCTGGAAAACATCACCCTGGGCGATTTCACCGCACCTGCAGCACCGGAAAGCGGAGAGTAAGCCCATGACGAGCCCCGCACAGCGTCACATGATGCGGGTCTCGGCCTCTCAAGCCGCGCAGCGGGAACAAGCCCCGCTGCGCCACGCAACCGCCTACGAGCAGATGCTGGTAAAGCTGGCCGATGACCGCCGCACGTTAAAAACCATTCGTTCAAACGAACTGAAAGCCGCGAAAAAGCGTGAGCTGTTGCCGTTCTATGCGCCGTGGGTTGCCGGTGTGCTGGCTGATGGCCGTGGTGCGCAGGATGACATTCTGATGACCGTCATGCTGTGGCGTCTCGATGCCGGTGACGTTGCTGGCGCGCTGGAGATTGCTCCCTACGCGCTGAAATACGGCCTCACCTCAGACCATCGCCGCACCACGCCTTACATGCTGGTTGAGGAGGTGGCGCTTGCCGCACTGCGCCTGCGCGATGCCGGTGAGCCTGTCGACCTCGCATTACTGCTGACCACCCTCAGCCTGACCGACGGCGCTGACGTTCCCGATATGGTGCGCGCCCGTCTGCATAAGGTGACCGGCCTGACCCTGCGCGATGTCGGTCAGAACGCCGAAGCGCTGGCGCAGTTTCAGCGTGCGATGCAGCTCGACCGCAATGCCGGTGTACGCAAAGAGATTGAGCGGCTGGAGCGCGCATTGAAGCCAAAGCCAGAGGCGGTAACCCGCAAAACGACTAAACCGCGCACGCGCAAACCTGCCTCCAAACCGGCGGCTCAGCGCGGACGTCCACCAAAGGCGGTAAAAATCGCCGGTTAACTGAACGCTCCCCGAGCCGGGCGGCACGCCGGTCAAAGCGGGTTTTGACCCTGACGGCGACCGGCGTCCACCGCCCAACCTAATGAGGTTGTCATGACGACAGTAATACTGAATCAGCCCGACGAACCGCAGGACGTACCGGGCGTGGTGATTCCCGCACCGGAGAAGGGCGACGCAGTGATTAAAAACACGTTCTTTTTCCCTGATGTGGATCCGAAGCGGGTGCGCGAGCTGATGCGCCTTGAGCAGACGGTTTCCGATGCGCGTCTGCGCAACGCCATCAAAATCGGCATGGCGGAAACCAATGCGGAGCTTTACGACTACCGGCTGCGCCAGATTGCCGCCGGGTTTAAGCAACTAGCCGACGTGCCTGACGCCGAGGAAATCGACGGCGAGAATGTGCGCGTTTTCCACTACCTCAGCGCCGTGACGGCGATGGCGACCGCCACCCTGTATGAGCGTTATCGCGGGGTTGAGGCCACCGGCAAGGGTGACAAAAAAGCCGACAGCGTCGAAACCACCATTGATGACCTGTGGCGGGATATGCGCTGGTCGGTCTCGCGCCTGCAGGATAAGCCGCGCTGTATCGTGGGTCAGCTCTGATGAAAGTCTACGCGATGCAGGGCGACACCCTCGACGCGCTTTGCGCCCGGTATTACGGGCGCACTGAGGGCGTGGTCGAGACGGTGCTGCAGGCTAATCCCGGTCTGTCTGAGCTGGGTGTCATTCTGCCGCATGGCACGGCGATTGACCTGCCAGACGTTGAAACATCACCCACGGCGGAGACCCTGAACCTATGGGACTGAGTATGGAAAAAATTACCACGTTTATCGCCTACTGGCTGGCTGTGGGGCTGGCGTATTTCGGGGCTATGTCGCCCGAAAAACTGGCGCTGTATGTGGGTAGTCTGTGCGCCATTTTCACGGCGGCGGTGAATTTCTGGTACCGGCGTAAAACCTTTCGCTATCTGACCGAAATGGGAATCGACAAAGGGGTGACCCGTGAGCTCAATCGTTAAACGTTGCAGTGTGGCCGTAGTGCTGGCGCTGGCAGCACTGATGCCTGATTTTCGTCTGCTGAATACCTCGCCTGATGGTCTGGCACTGATTGCCGACCTCGAAGGGTGTCGCCTGACACCTTACCAGTGCAGCGCGGGCGTGTGGACGTCAGGCATCGGCCACACTGCCGGGGTGGTGCCGAAAAGCGATATCACCGAGCGCGAAGCGGCGGCAAATCTGGTCGCTGACGTGCTGAACACCGAGCGCCGTCTCGCAGTCTGCGTGCCGGTCACCATGCCGCAGCCGGTTTACGACGCGCTGGTCAGTTTCTCTTTTAACGTCGGCACCGGCGCGGCCTGTCGCTCGACGCTGGTTTCTTACATCAAGCGTCATCAGTGGCGGCAGGCATGCGACCAGCTCACCCGCTGGGTGTACGTCAACGGGGAGCGTAGCACCGGTCTTGAAAATCGACGTCAGCGCGAGCGTGCTTATTGCCTGAAGGGGGTGAGATGAAAGTGTTAGCCGTGCTGTTAGTGTTGGCCGTGCTCGGGCTGCTGTGGTTGCGCCATGAGAACGGCAATTTATCCCGCTCCTTTGAGACGGCAAACCGCGTCGCGAGCGAACAAAGGACGACGATTGGCATGCTGAAAAATCAGCTCAGTGTTTCCGGTCAGCTTGCCCGACGTAATGAATCCGCGCAGGTGGCACTGCGCGAACAGCTCGCAAAGGCAAGCGCAGGGGCCAGCCGCCGTGAGCAGACGATAACGAGGTTACTTAATGAAAATGAAGCCTTTCGCCGCTGGCATAATGCTGCTCTGCCTGATGTTGTGCGTCGGTTGCACACCCGCACCGCCTGCGCCAGCGCCGGTGATTGTGGTCAGTGGATGCCCGAGGGTGAGCCTTTGCCCGATGCCGGGAAGTGACCCGAAAACCAATGGTGACCTGAGCGCGGATCTCCGCCGTCTTGAGGGTGCGCTGACCGCCTGCGCGCTACAGGTCAAAACCGTCAAACACTGTCAGGATGAGCTCGATGCAGAAGCACAAAAGCCTGCGCAAAGCGCTGATTAACGCCGTGCCGCAGCTTCGAAATAACCCCGATATGCTGCGCCTGTTTGCCGACAACGGCCATACCGATTCCCGACTGGCGAGCTCGCTGTCGTTTGAAAAGGTGTACGTGCTTAACGTGGTGGTGACCGACTTTACCGGCGACCTCGATTTGATATTCGTGCCAGTGCAGGCGTGGCTGCGCGAACATCAGCCGGACATTATGACCACCGACGACGGGCGGGAAAAAGGATTCACCTGGATTATTGATATCAATAACGACGATTCGCTCGATATCAGTATCAGCCTGAGGCTCACCGAGCGCACGCTCGTCAAAGAGGTTGACGGTGCGCTGCATGTCAGTTATGCGCCAGAGCCGCCGCTGCCTGAGCTGGTGACGCGCCCGGTTGCTATGTATGCAAACGGTGAGTTAGTGAGTCAGTGGGATGAGTGAGTTAACCGTGCTGCAGGAACGCCTTGCCGGTCTGATTGCCAGCCTGTCACCGGCAGCGCGTCGGCAAATGGCGGCGAATATTGCGAAAAAGCTGCGCACCAGTCAGCAACAGCGCATCAGGCGCCAGCAGGCACCCGACGGCACACCGTATGCCGCGCGAAAACGCCAGCCGGTGCGGAGCAAGAAAGGCCGCATTAAGCGCGAAATGTTTGCCAGACTGCGCACTAATCGCTTTATGAAAGCCAAAGGCAGCGACAGTGCGGCGGTGGTGGAGTTTACTGGCAAGGTGCAGCGCATGGCGCGGGTGCATCAGTACGGGCTCAAAGACCGGCCAAACCCAAACAGCCAAGACGTGGAGTATGCGGAGCGGCAATTGCTTGGAATTGGTCAAAGCGATAAGCAGCTAATTGAAGGGATTATTATCGAATATATTAAATGAGTAATTTAATATGGTAAATAACACTGTTGGTATAATGGGTTTGCTATTAATGCTTTGGTCGAGAAATAGTGTTTGCAATGCCATTGTGAAATCATTAATGATTTTTATGTTGTTTTTTTTGATGGTTGAAATAATTGCTGGAATGGAAGCCTTAATCATGTATTGTGATAAAGGCTTCCATTCGTGCTTTAAGTAAAATCAATCCGGCTTTTTCTCTTTTTATTTTGCAAGTCTATCTTGATAGTCTTTCTCTGCCGCATTTAAAATCCTCTCAATGACAGAAGCATGCCATACCCTTCCTAAATCTGATTCATTATTAATGCGTCCGCTATAAATTCCTAAAAACTCCCATTTCGGTGTGCCGGATAGAACTGAGCTAATTTTGTTTTCATCGATTTTTCTATATCCACCTGCGCGGTAAGCAACTACTGGTGAACCTGACTGACCTTGCCTTGCCCTGCAGTCAATTAAAAAGACTGGATTTTCCTTTGTAATCAAAAGTAATTCTTGAGCCATAAAACCAGTAGCCCATACAGGATATTTTCCAGAGCTACTTATCCCAAATGGAAATCCTATCACACTAACTGTATCTGACGGCCCAACATATAAGTTGTCTCGGTCTAAGGTATTTTTCATGTAGTATGCAAATTTGTTAACATCTCTTCCCCATTTTAGGTTTAAAGCAATTACATCTGCTTTAGCGCCGAGAAGTGGGTCCTCAATCCAATATGGTGTGCCGTCATCTCTATATAATGGTAATTTAACTTTGTGCCACTCTCCAAGTGAATCACCTTTGTGGAAATGTATAACAATGTAGTTTGGGGTTGCGCACAACTTGCTAAGACATTCATCTGTATCTTGATTTCTCCCAGTAACGTTATGCCTGTTTGTTATCAAGGCGCAGTGAGAAGTTGTATCATTTGCCGCTAAAAAAGCTGTTCCCGAGCTAAGTTTCTGCTCATCAAAGAACATCTCGATGAAAAGAGACTTCATAGTCAATATTTCTAGTGTACTTTTGACTCCTGACTCAGCCATTAAATTACTTATGTACGAATCAAAATCAGTAGAGTTCATGAGTAATCCTTGTTTTAAAAACTGAAGTTTTTGGGTTATTGAATGGTGCTGCAAGTGTTTTTTTAAAGGAATGCCTTCCCATTCGGCTTCTTGTTCTTTATTTCCTGCTCAGATGACTTTAATGTAAGTTCAGTTGAGGCTTGAATCAATAGTGTACGCAATTTTAGAAACTTAAGCTCAACATACAACGTTAGTTACCACTTTTGTCGAACTTTGTTTGCAAAAGTGGTTGATTAAAATTCAGGGCATGATCGTTGTTTCATCGTCCACCAAACCCCGCTCGATTGCCGCTGGCTTTGCCCAGCGGCATCCTTTCCCCATGAACAATTTAACTTCTCTGCAGGAAATCGCTCGGGCGATCCGCAACCTTATCCGCACAGGCATTGTGACCGACGTCGAATCCGTTGAGGGGCTTTGTCGCGTCCAGACCGGCGGGATGCAAACCACCTGGCTTAACTGGCTGACCTGTCGTGCCGGTCGCTCGCGGGTGTGGTGGGCACCTTCCGTTGGTGAGCAGGTGCTCATTCTTGCCATTGGTGGCGAGCTGGACACCGCCTTTGTGCTGCCTGGCATTTTCTCTGATGACCATCCTGCGCCGTCGGCCTCGCCTGATGCCTTTCACGTAGCCTTTCCTGACGGGGCGATTATCGAGTACGAGCCAGAAAACGGGGCGCTCACTGTATCCGGTATCAAAACCGCTGACGTCACTGCGTCAGACTCTATTACCGCCACCGTGCCGGTGGTGCTGGTCAGGGCTGAAACCCGCATAACCCTCGATACACCCGAGGTGGTGTGTACCAACAAGCTGACCACCGGCACGCTCGAAGTTAAAAAAGGCGGGAAGATGTCGGGGAACATCGAGCACACCGGCGGGAAATTTATCTCGAACGGCGTGCAGGTGGATGACCACGACCACGGCAATGTGCAGAGCGGTGGAAGCTGGACAAGGGGGATTCAATGACAGCGCGCTATCAGGGTATGAACCGCAATACCGGCCTCGGTATCAGCGACACCGAACATATCAGCCAGAGCATGCGCGACATTCTGCTGACGCCGGTCGGCTCGCGAGTGATGCGTCGTGAATATGGCTCACTCTTGTCGGCGCTGATTGATATGCCGCAAAACCCGGCGCTCAGGCTGCAAATTATGGTGGCGTGCTATTCGGCTATCCAGAAATGGGAACCGCGCATCAGGCTTACCGCCATTAGCTTTGAGACCGGCGACGCTGGCGAAATGTATGTCGATATTATCGGGATGCGTACCGATACAGGTGCGTCAGTTTCAACCACTGTTTCACTGAGTTAAATCACTATGGCAACCGTTGACTTGAGTCAGTTACCCGTTCCCGATGTGGTTGAGGAACTGGACTATGAAAACATCCTTGCGGAACGCATTGCGACGCTGATTTCGCTCTATCCCGAAGACCAGCAGGAGGCCGTTGCCCGGACGCTGACGCTTGAGTCAGAGCCGATTGTTAAGCTGCTGCAGGAAAATGCCTACCGTGAAGTTATCTGGCGTCAACGGGTGAACGAAGCCGCGCAGGCGGTAACGCTGGCCTATTCCGCCGGTAACGACCTCGACGTCGTGGCCGGGAACAACAATACCGAGCGCCTGACCATCACCCCGGCGGATGACACCACCATCCCGCCGACGCCTGCCGTTATGGAATCAGATACCGACCTGCGTCTGCGCACGCAACAGGCATTTGAGGGCTTGAGCGTGGCGGGGCCGGTCGGAGCATATGAGTATCACGGTCGCAGCGCCGACGGGAGGGTCGCTGACGTTTCGGTCGCAAGCCCGTCGCCAGCCTGCGTGACGATTACGGTGTTATCCCGAGAGGGTGACGGAACCGCCAGCCCTGATTTACTGGCGATTGTTGATAAAGCGCTGAATGCCGAAGATGTGCGTCCGGTGGCCGACCGGGTGACCGTCCAGTCAGCCGAGATTGTGCCGTACCAGATTGACGCAACACTCTATGTTTACCCAGGCCCCGAGTCTGAGCCCATCAGGCAGGCATCAGAGCAGAAGCTGCAGAGCTACATCAGTGCGCAGCACCGACTCGGGCGAGATATTCGCCTGTCAGCCATTTATGCGGCGCTGCATGTTGAAGGGGTGCAGCGCGTCGAGCTGGCATCGCCGCAGGCCGATATTGTGCTGAGTAAGTCGCAGGCGTCGAACTGCACCGAGTACCAGATAACTATCGGGGGTTCGGATGAGTGACCGGCTGTTACCCGTTGGCTCATCACCGCTGGAGGTTGCTGCCGCTGCCGCGCTCTCTGAGATTCAGCGCGTGCCGATACTGCTGCGCACCCTCTGGAACTGGCGCACCTGTCCGGTAAACCTGCTGCCGTATCTGGCGTGGGCGCTGTCGGTCGACCGGTGGGATGAGAAGTGGCCGGAGGCGACAAAACGCAGCGTCTGTGCGTCCTCGTTTTTCGTCCATCAGCACAAAGGCACCATCAGCGCATTGCGTCGGGTGGTTGAGCCGCTCGGTTTTCTGATTGAGGTGCGCGAGTGGTGGCAGCTCGACGAGGAGCCAGGCACATTCCGCCTTGTTGTCGGCGTGCTCGACAGTGGCATCACTGACGAAATGTATCAGGAGCTTGAGCGCCTGATTGAAGATGCCAAACCAGCAAGTCGTCACCTGACCGGGCTGGCTATCAGCCTGAACTCAACCGGCGAGCTGTATGTCGGCGCGGGATGTTACGACGGCGACGCGCTGACTGTTTACCCCTACACCCCCGAGGAAATTGTCGTCGGCGGTGAATATTACCCGGCCTCGGCCATCCATTTGATTGATAACCTGAGAGTGAACGCATGACCGCAAAATATTTTGCCATTCTGACCAATCAGGGCGCGGCGCGGCTGGCGAACGCGGCGGCACTCGGTACTAAGCTGAACCTGACGCAGATGGCGGTCGGTGACGCGAATGGTACGTTGCCGACCCCTGACCCGGCGCAGACGAAGCTCATCAACCAGAAGCGCATCGCGCCGCTGAACCTGCTGACCGTTGACCCGGACAATACCAGCCAGATTATCGCAGAACAGATTATTCCCGAGAATGAGGGAGGTTTCTGGATCCGCGAGATTGGTCTCTACGATGACGACGGCATCCTGATTGCCGTGGCGAACTGCCCGGAGACCTACAAGCCGCAACTGCAGGAGGGGAGCGGCCGCACGCAAACCATTCGCATGATTCTGATTGTGTCGAGCACATCGTCAATCACCCTGAAAATCGACCCGTCGGTTGTGCTGGCAACTCGTAAGTATGTCGACGATAAGGTTATCGAGGTGAAAACCTATGCTGATGACCTGATGAAAAAGCATGTCAATGTTGATAATCCGCATACGCAATACCCGCTGATTGAGAATGCACTAAAAGAAATGGCCGATGCCGGATTGGTGGCCGAGGTTCTCAAAAACCTTCAATTGGGAGAAGCGGCAAAACGGGATGTGGGAATCGGTGAAAACGAGATACCTGATATGAGCAATTTCGCTTTCGGTAATAATTGGCTGAAACTCCCATCGGGGCATATCGTTCAGGCATTTAATGCAAATTTTGACTCAAATGGCGCATATGTGAATTTCCCTGTTCCCTTTTTAAAAGAAGTTATCGCGGTAGTGCCAGGAGTGATGATATCGACCACGGCGGCAACCGTTGGGCAGTTTGCAGGAATATCTTACGACAATATCAGCCTGACCCGATTTTATGCGAAATACAATATCGGCAGCGCTAACCGTTCTTTCTTCATCGCCATAGGAAAATAAAATGTACTTATTTTCGCCTACGACATTAGGGTTTTATCCATCAGAAATGAAGGATGAATACCAGAGATACGGAAATTTACCAGCGGATGTTATCGAGGTCTCTGATTCTGTCAGAGATAAATATAATTTCGGTGCTCCAGAAGGAAAGCAATTGGGGTGCAAAAACGGTCACCCAGCATGGGTAGATATTTCACCTCTGACACGTGAAGAACGGATTGCTGCTGCTGAGCAAGTTCGCCAGCAATTGCTGGCTCATGCTGATATAACCATGCTCGACTGGCGTACAGAATTAATGCTGGGAGAAATCAGCGACGCCAACAAAGCAACATTGTCGGCGTGGCTGGCATATAAAAACGATGTGAAATCGGTTGATGTGACAACCGACCCTGAGCATGTTAGCTGGCCTGTTCCCCCGGAGGTGTAGGCCATACGGGTTTTGCCGTATCGACACGCATCAGCAAGACCCGGTATTTTTTCCATTCAGAAAGCGCGGCGGTTTCCTCATCCGTCGCGATACCGGCATCAACCGCATCCTGTCGCCAGGCGATTTCAGAGTCCGCTTGAGCCTTTAAGCTTAATTTTCTGGCTTCTACGACCGCCACTATATCCTCATTTGTTGGGGGAGGAACATCCCCCCATGCGGGTTGTCCATTCTCTCCGCAAATACGTATTTTCCCTTCCGGTGGCGTCTGAGTAAATTTCAAAAAAATATCCTCATCAACACCGATCAGGTCATCGGGTAACGTTCCTGCCGCTTCATAGTTCTCCAGCAAATCAGCAGGATAAAAACTGTTCTCCGACGAGCTATAAAAAAATTTAGTATCCAATTGAGATTGCTCCGCATGAAGTTGATGTTGAGGTCGTGGACGCGAATAAAGTTACTGATTGCCTTGTCTCGTATTTAACTGACACTCCGAGATTTTGAGCGGCAACGGTTGAGCCGGTGTAGGGCACCGCCACCAACAACTGGTTAGGAAAAGGGATCGGGAATGACAAAAGAGCGGAACTATTACCCATCAATGGCCCGGCGTTAGCCCACTGTACAATTAACCCGCCGGGGAACTTCATATACCCATTACTCGCAAGACTACACAAAAAACTATCCATGTCCGGGATCTGATTTGCGCCGGTTCCGACATCCCGTCTTGCCGCTTCTCCCAATTGAACGTTTTTGAAAATGCATATTTATCAGTCTGATGGCATGATTTCTCATTTTAACGGAATGAAAAACCATGCTTATTGGGTATGTGCGCGTATCAACAAATGACCAGAACACGGCTTTGCAACGTGATGCGCTTGAGCGCTCAGGATGTGAGCTTATTTTTGAAGATAAAATCAGCGGAAAATCAACAAACAGACCAGGATTGAACCGGGCGCTCAGGCGACTTAATCAGGGCGACACACTCGTTGTGTGGAAGCTCGACAGGCTTGGACGTAGCATGCGGCACCTTGTTTCAATGACTGAGGAGCTTCGCCAGCGAGGTGTTAATTTTCGAAGCCTTACCGACAGTATTGACACTTCGACACCGATGGGGCGTTTTTTCTTTCATATCATGGGGGCTCTCGCAGAAATGGAACGCGAACTGATTGTCGAGAGGACTCGCGCCGGGCTGGCTGCAGCTCGCGCTCAGGGGCGAATTGGAGGAAGACGACCAAAGTTAACGATGGATGAGTGGGCTCAGGCTGGTCGGTTGATTGCTGCCGGAGAATCACGCAAACGTGTAGCACTGATTTTTGATGTTGGAGTATCTACGCTGTACAAGAAATTTCCCGCGTCGACGAACTGACTGTCGTTGTGCCAACCCTTAGCGAACGATGACAAATAGCCCATTATCAGACCTGACGGGACAATAACACTCGCCCACTAACCACGGAGTTAACCGGATGAGTGATTTTCACCACGGCGTGCAGGTGCTCGAAATTAACGACGGCACCCGCGTCATTTCCACTGTTGCAACCGCAATTGTCGGCATGGTTTGTACGGCCAGCGATGCGGATGCCGCGACATTTCCCCTCAATGAGCCGGTACTGATTACCAATGTGCAGAGCGCCATTGCGAAAGCCGGTAAAAAAGGCACGCTGTCTGCTTCCCTGCAGGCTATCGCCGACCAGTCAAAACCCGTCACTGTAGTCGTACGCGTTGCCGAAGGTACCGGAGAGGACGCGGAAGCGCAGACTATTTCCAACGTCATCGGCGGCACTGATGAGAATGGTAAATACACTGGCATTAAGGCGCTGTTGACTGCCGAAGCGGTCACCGGTGTTAAGCCGCGCATTCTCGGTGTGCCGGGTCTCGATACGCAAGAGGTGGCGGTCGCACTTGCGTCAGCCGCTATCAAACTACGCGCATTTTGTTATGTCAGTGCGTGGGGCTGTAAAACCATTTCCGAGGCGATGGCCTATCGCGAGAATTTCAGCCAGCGCGAACTGATGGTCATCTGGCCTGACTTCCTCGCATGGGATACCACCGCGAACGCCACCGCGACGGCATACGCCACCGCTCGCGCACTCGGTCTGCGTGCCTACATCGACCAGACTATCGGCTGGCACAAAACGCTGTCTAACGTCGGCGTGCAGGGTGTCACCGGCATCAGTGCGTCAGTCTTCTGGGATTTGCAGGCATCCGGCACCGATGCTGACCTGCTCAACGAGGCAGGGGTCACGACTCTGGTGCGTAAGGATGGTTTCCGCTTCTGGGGTAACCGCACCTGCTCTGATGACCCGCTTTTTCTGTTTGAGAACTACACCCGTACCGCGCAGGTGCTGGCCGACACAATGGCTGAGGCGCACATGTGGGCGGTCGATAAACCCATCACCGCATCGCTTATCCGTGACATTGTCGACGGTATTAACGCCAAATTCCGCGAGCTGAAATCAAATGGCTACATCGTGGACGGTGAATGCTGGTTCGACGAGGAATCGAACGATAAGGAAACCCTCAAGGCCGGAAAACTGTATATCGACTACGACTATACGCCGGTTCCCCCACTGGAAAGCCTGACCCTGCGCCAGCGTATCACCGATAAATATCTGGTGAATCTGGCCGAATCGGTCAACAGCTAAGGAGCCTGAGACAACATGGCACTACCCCGCAAACTCAAATATCTGAACATGTTCAATGATGGCCTCAGCTACATGGGCGTTGTTGAATCCGTGACGCTGCCGAAGCTGACCCGCAAGCTCGAAAACTATCGCGGTGGCGGCATGAATGGCGCGGCACCGATTGACCTCGGCCTCGACGACGATGCACTCACCGTCGAGTGGGCTGTCGGTGGTCTGCCTGATGTGGCGCTGTGGGCTCAGTACGCCGCGCCGGGTGCTGATGCCGTGCCGCTGCGCTTTGCTGGCTCTTACCAGCGCGACGACACCGGCGAAATCGTGGCGGTCGAGGTGGTCATGCGTGGCCGTCATAAAGAAATCGACGGCGGCGAGAATAAGCAGGGTGAAAACACCTCGACCAAACTGTCGACCATTTGCACCTATTACCGCCTCACGATTGATGGTAGCGACATCATCGAAATCGACACCGTCAACATGGTCGAGAAGGTGAACGGCGTCGACCGTCTGGAACAGCACCGCCGCGCAATCGGGCTGTAATTCCCTGACCGGTCAGCATTGCTGTCCGGTTATTAACTCCCTTTCAGAGCAGAGAAAAACATCATGGCAAAAGCACCACGCAAAACCGCTGAATTTGTTGATACGGCTGGCAATGAAATTGACACCGTAAACCCGAACGTCGTGACCCTCGACAAGCCGATTAAGCGCGCCGGTCAGACGATTGATAAAGTCACCCTGATTGAGCCGAACGCCGGTACCCTGCGAGGCGTCAGTCTGGCGGCGGTTGCGCAGTCCGAAGTCGATGCGCTGATTAAAGTGCTGCCCCGCATGACTTATCCCGCGCTAACGGCACAGGAACTAACCGCGATGAACCTGCCCGATATGCTGTCGCTGGCCGCTAAGGTGATTGGTTTTTTGTCACCGGCTTCGGCGGAATAGACTTTCCGACTGACCTGTCGACCGATGACCTGATGGCGGATATCGCAGTGATATTCCACTGGTCGCCATCAGAGCTCTATTCCCTGAGCCTGACAGAGCTCATCACATGGCGCGAAAAGGCGCTGCAGCGTAGCGGAAACCACAATGAGTAATAACCTGAGGCTTGAGGTTTTGCTGAAAGCGGTCGACCAGGCGACCAGACCGCTTAAATCTATCCAGACCGCGAGTAAATCCCTGTCGGGTGATATTCGCGACACACAAAAAGGGCTGCGTGACCTGAATGGTCAGGCGTCAAAAATCGACGGCTTTCGTAAGGCAAGCGCGCAACTGGCCGTGACCAGTCAGTCGCTTGAGAAAGCGAAACGCGAGGCCGGTGAGCTGGCCGTGCAGTTTAAAAACACCACCAGTCCGACCCGCGCGCAGGCGCAGGCACTCGATGCGGCAAAGCGTGCCGCCTCTGAGCTGCAGACGAAATACAACGGCCTGAGAACGTCGGTACAGCGTCAGCGCTCTGAGCTGATGCAGGCCGGTATCAATACCCGTACCCTCTCTGCCGATGAGCGTCGGCTCAAAACCTCCATCAGTGAAACGACGGCGCAGCTTAACCGTCAGCGTGAGGCACTGGCACGCGTCAGTGCGCAGCAGGCGAAATTAAGCCGGGTGAAAGCCCGATACCAGTCAGGCAAGGAGCTTGCCGGTAACATGGCAGCAGCAGGTGCTGCCGGGGTCGGTATCGCGACGGCGGGAACGATGGCCGGGGCTAAATTACTGATGCCCGGTTACGACTTTGCGCAGAAAAATTCCGAGCTGCAGGCTGTGCTCGGGGTCGATAAGCAGTCGCCAGAAATGCAGGCGTTACGCAAACAGGCGCGCCAGCTCGGCGACAACACTGCCGCCTCTGCCGACGATGCTGCCAGTGCGCAGATTATTATCGCAAAAGGTGGTGGTGATGCCGCCGCTATTCAGGCAACAACGCCAGTCACGCTGAATATGGCGCTTGCTAACCGTCGCACAATGGAAGAAAACGCCGCGTTACTGATGGGGATGCGCTCCGCGTTTCAGCTATCCAATGACAAGGTTGCGCATATTGGCGACGTGCTGTCTACGGTGATGAATAAAACCGCTGCCGACTTTGACGGCCTCAGTGATGCGATGACCTATGCCGCACCGGTGGCAAAAAATGCCGGTGTCAGCATTGAAGAAACTGCCGCAATGGTGGGCGCTCTGCATGATGCAAAAATCACAGGCTCGATGGCCGGTACCGGGAGCCGTGCAGTATTAAGTCGCCTGCAGGCTCCGACTGGCAAGGCATGGGATGCCCTCAAAGAGTTGGGCGTCAAAACCTCAGACAGCAAAGGCAATACGCGTCCGATATTTACCATCTTGAAAGAAATGCAGGCCAGCTTTAAGCGCAACAATCTCGGCACCGGGCAGCAGGCCGAATACATGAAAACGATATTCGGCGAGGAAGCCAGCTCATCGGCTAATGTGCTGATGGCGGCTGCGGCCAGCGGCAAGCTCGACCAGCTAACCGCCGCGCTGAAAGCGTCAGACGGTAAAACCGGGGAACTGGTTAAGGTTATGCAGGATAACCTCGGCGGCGACTTTAAAGAGTTCCAATCGGCTTATGAGGCTGTCGGTACCGACCTTTTTGACCAGCAAGAGGGCTCGCTGCGTAAACTCACCCAAACCGCCACACAATACGTGTTAAAGCTCGACGGCTGGATCCAGAAAAACAAAGGTCTGGCGACAACTATCGGCATTATTGCCGGTGGCGCGCTGGCACTGATTGGTGTCATCGGCGGCATTGGCCTCGTTGCGTGGCCGGTTGTTATGGGTATTAATGCCATTATTGCCGCTGCTGGCTTGTTGGGGACGGTCTTTACTGTCACAGGTGGTGCCATTGTGACGGCACTGGGCGCGATTACCTGGCCGATTCTGGCCGTCGGTGCGGCGATTGTGGCCGGGGCGCTACTCATCCGCAAATACTGGGAACCCATTAGCGCATTTTTCTCAGGGTTGATTGAGGGCATCATGAGTGCCTTTGCACCTGTCGGGGAAATGTTCGCTCCACTGGCACCTATTTTTGACGGCATCGGTGAGAAGCTGCGCGGAGTCTGGCAATGGTTTAAAGACCTGATTGCACCGGTCAAGGCCACGCAGGAGACGCTTGATAGCTGCAAAAATGTCGGCGTTATTTTTGGTCAGGCACTGGCCTCGGCCTTGATGGCTCCGCTCAATGTTTTTAACAAGCTGCGCAGCGGTGTCAACTGGCTTCTCGAAAAGCTCGGCATCATCAACAAAGAGTCGGACAGTCTCGACCAGACCGCCGCCAAAACCAACGCCGCCACGCAGGGTAATTCCTACATTCCGGCTACCAGCACCTATGGCGGTTATCAGGCTTACCAGCCCGTTACCGCACCGGCGGGACGCTCTTATATCGACCAGAGTAAAAGCGAATACAACATCAATCTGCCGGGTGGCGTTTCGCCGGGGCATCAACTCGACCGACAGTTACGTGACACGCTCGAACAGGTTGAGCGTGATAAACGCGCCCGTCAGCGTGCCAGTATGACCCACGACTACTGAGGAGGAATAAAACGATGATGCTTGCGCTTGGAATGTTCGTGTTTGAACGCCGCACCATGCCTTAT
Source organism: Citrobacter farmeri (assembly GCF_019048065.1). Taxonomy (NCBI): domain Bacteria; kingdom Pseudomonadati; phylum Pseudomonadota; class Gammaproteobacteria; order Enterobacterales; family Enterobacteriaceae; genus Citrobacter; species Citrobacter farmeri. The sequence continues at coordinate 4,103,676 of NZ_CP077291.1, read as the reverse complement.
CAGTCGATGCAACACTCGAAGGATTACCGCTGGGCGTCCAATGACCGGGTAGGTAAACCGCCTGCGTATCAGTTTCTCGGCGAGGGCGAAAACGCGATCCAGCTTGCCGGTACGCTTTACCCTGCTATTACCGGCGGTCGTATATCACTGCTGGCTGTTGAGTTGATGGCCGACGAGGGCAGAGCGTGGCCGCTGATTGAGGGAACCGGCAATATCTTCGGGATGTATATCGTCGATAAGTTGTCGACTACGCATACCGAGTTTTTCAGCGACGGCGCGGCCAGAAAGATTGATTTCACCCTTTCGCTGAAACGGGTCGACGAATCACTGACGGCAATGTTTGGCGACCTGAATAAGCAGGCAAGCGAGCTTCTAGGCTCTGCCGGTAATCTCACTGATAAGCTGCAGGGTGCGCTCGGGGGGCTGACAGCATGATAACGGGTATGACTATTGATGCCGGTACCAGCCTTTCACCGGCGTTTATGCTGACACTGAACAGCCAGGACATTACCAGTAATTTTAGTGACCGGCTGATTTCTCTCACCATGACCGACAACCGGGGTTTTGAGGCTGACCAGCTCGACATTGAGCTCGACGACACCGATGGAAAAGTCGAGCTACCCATGCGCGGGGCGGTGCTGACGCTGTGGCTTGGCTGGCAGGATTCGGCGCTTCTGAATAAGGGCGATTTCACGGTCGATGAGATTGAGCATCGGGGTGCGCCTGATACCCTGACCATTCGCGCGCGTAGTGCAGACTTTCGCGGAACGCTCAATTCACGGCGTGAAGAATCGTGGCACGACACCACCCTCGGTGAGCTGGTCAGCACCATTGCAAAGCGCAATAAACTGACGGCCAGTGTCGCGGATTCACTGAAAAAAATACCGGTACCGCATATCGACCAATCGCAGGAGTCCGACGCCGTATTTCTGACCCGGCTGGCTGACCGCAATGGGGCGGCGGTGTCAGTGAAAGCGGGTAAACTCCTGTTTCTGAAAGCCGGTAGTGCAATGACGGCCAGCGGCAAACCCGTCCCGCAAATGACCCTGACCCGCAGCGATGGCGACCGTCATCAGTTTGCCATTGCTGACCGTGGGGCTTACACCGGCGTAACAGCAAAATGGTTGCACACCAAAGACCCGAAGCTGCAAAAGCAGAAAGTAACGCTGAAACGTAAGCCAAAAGAGAAGCACCTGCGCGCACTGGAGCACCCGAAAGCAAAGCCGGTTAGCAAAAAGACAAAGGCCAAAAAAGAGCCGGAGGCGCGCGAGGGCGAGTATATGGCCGGTGAGGCCGATAACGTGCTGGCGCTGACGACGGTCTACGCTTCCAAGGCGCAGGCGATGCGCGCAGCTCAGGCAAAGTGGGATAAGCTGCAGCGAGGCGTTGCGGAGTTTTCAATTACGCTGGCGCTTGGTAGGGCTGATTTATTCCCTGAAACACCGGTGCGCGTGTCGGGCTTTAAGCGTGTCATAGACGAGCAATCATGGTTAATCAGTAAGGTAACTCACAATCTAAATAATAGCGGCTTCACGACGGGCTTAGAGCTTGAGGTTAAGCTATCTGATGTGGAGTACAGTGCAGAATCAAATGATGAATAAAATATATTCACAAAAAGTGAATTGGTGATTATCATTGATTCACGAATTGAGAATAAGGGGTGGGTTATGTTTCATTGTCCGAAGTGCCATCATGCTGCACATGCGCGAACAAGCCGCTATCTAACTGAAAATACGAAAGAGCGCTACCACCAGTGCCAGAACATCAACTGTAGTTGTACATTTATGACAATGGAAACGATAGAGCGCTTTATTGTTACTCCGGGATCCATCGACCCGGCACCGCCGCACCCGGCTGTCGGTGGTCAGCGGCCATTGTGGCTCTGATAAATTTTCGCTAAATGCCCGCCGCGTGCGGGTTTTTTTATGCCTTCAGCAAAGTGACGGTAAAAAATTCACCGCCATTCTATCGCCACTCAAAAATGAGGTGACAAAAAAGCCACTCTTTTGAGTGGCTTAATTATATGATTTTAAAACTAAAGTTTGGTGGCCCCTGCTGGACTTGAACCAGCGACCAAGCGATTATGAGTCGCCTGCTCTAACCACTGAGCTAAGGGGCCGTGGCGGTGAATTATAAAGTAACTCCCCGTAGCGATCCAGCCATTCACACCTGCCTGCTGTTTTTATAAACAACGCATAATCAATCCGTTATACTTCCCGGAAGTTGGATCGATCGGAGTAAACATGATCAACGATATTTTGGCCCCTGGTCTGCGGGTGGTGTTTTGCGGAATTAATCCGGGGAAGTCCTCGGCACACACCGGTTTTCACTTTGCCCATCCGGGAAATCGCTTCTGGAAGATTATCCATCAGGCGGGGTTTACTGACAGGTTGCTGAAGCCCGAAGAAGAGCAACACCTTCTGGATACGCGCTGCGGGATCACTATGTTGGTCGAGCGTCCGACGGTGCAGGCAACGGAGGTAAATCTGCATGAACTGCGTAGCGGCGGGCGGGAGTTGATCAAGAAAATAGACGATTATCAGCCGGCTGCTCTGGCAATCCTTGGTAAGCAGGCCTACGAGCAGGCGTTCAGTCAGCGTGGAACGAAGTGGGGCAAGCAGAGCATCATGATTGGCGTTACGCAGGTGTGGGTGTTGCCGAATCCGAGTGGATTGAACAGAGCGACGCTGGACAAGCTGGTTGAAGCGTATCGTGAACTCGATGAGGCGCTGATCGTCCGCGGATTGTAACTGCCGGAGCGTGACGCTCCGGCATAACCCTTAAAACTCGAATCGAGCCCCCATGTTGTAGCGGCGTCCTTCCAGAATTGAAGACTGGTTATAGGACGTTTTGTAAATCGGGTTTACATCGAACAGGTTATAAACCCCCGCCATCAGCGTGATGCTCTTATTGAGATGATAACGAGCGCCTAAATCGACCAGCGCATAGGCCTCGGTTGAGGTCGATTTACCGGTGTTTGGCGTATTGCTGCGCCAGCTGGTTGTGGTCCACAGCTCCAGGTCATTGAGCGCATTCCACGTCAGTGACAGGTTGGCCATACTGCTCGGGAATTCGTTCAGCGCCTCTCCCTTATACTGACCGCTTTTTTGCTCGCTATGGGTGTACGTATAGTTTGCGTTAGCCTTCAGTGCTGGTGTGACCTGCCAGTCGCCGTTCAACTCCAGACCATAGATTTCCGCATCGCTGACGTTGAAATACTGGGAAACCTCTTCAGCTTCATAACCGTTGTAAATACACTTCTGCGTGGCAGTTGCGGTACAGATGGTGTAGTCGCTGATCTTGTCTTTAAATTTGGTGAAGAACACGGTGGCATCCAGTGCCAGCGCATCCTGTTGCCAGTAGACGCCCAGCTCGGTGTTAACGCTCTGTTCTGGCTTCAGGTCATCGTTACCGATCCCTATATAGGAATAAGGATAGGAGCCATAGACGCTGGTGAAGCCTTCGTTGTTCTCACGCAGGTCTGGCTTTTTATAGCCCGCCGATACACCGCCTTTCAGCGCCCAGCTTTCATCAATCGTCCAGTTCCCGTAGAGCTTCGGTGTCACGTGGTAGCCAAAGTAGCTATCGTGGTCGAGGCGTGCCGAAGTGGTTAGAGTGAAGTCCGGTACCATCATCCACGCGTCTTCGGCGAACACGGCCCAGCCGTTGCGGTTGATTTCGCTGACCGGGGTGATCCCCGGGACCTCTTTGTCTGCGATACCGAACGTATCATCCAGCTCATTGCGGGTGAAGTTGATCCCAAGCGTCAGCTTATGATCGCCAAGGGTAAAGGTGTTCGCGCTGTTGGCCTCATAGTTTCGCTGCTTGATAAACTGCGAACTCATGCCCGGAACGCGGTATTCGGTTTTGGCGTTTTCGTAGCTGATGAAGTTCTTCACTTCCAATAGGTCATCGCCGTACCACGCGTGCTGGGATAGAGATGCGGCGTCCCTGTCAAAGTCCCATTGCCAGGCTTTATCGTTGTGTGATTTTACCTGATGTCCTTTGACGACGTTCAAATCCCACAGCTGAGTGTCGGTCGGCGCCATATTAATAGTGGCGTCCAGGTTGCCAGCCTGGTGCTTAACAAAGCGCTCATCGTTCTTGCTGTCGTCGTCACGGCGATCAAGGTAATCTGCTGCCACGCTCACGCCAACTTTGCCTGGAATGAGCGGTCCCATCAAAAAGACATTGGTCTGGTTGGTATTACCGTACTCACTTTTTTCCTGAAGGAAGTAGTTATCCTCCAGCACCCCGGTCCATTTATCCAGGTTGTAGCCTTTCTTAGTGATGACGTTAACTACGCCGCCAATGGAATCGGAACCATACAGGGAGGACATCGGCCCACGGATCACCTCGATGCGCTCGATAGCAGCAAGCGGCGGCAGGAAAGCCGCTTCGGTGCCGATATGGTGGCCGTAAGGGCGGGACTCGCGGGTCCCTTGTTTGATGCCGTTGACCATGTAGGAGGTATACGTTGAGTCCATGCCGCGCATCTGCACATCACCTGTGGCAAGGCTCCCGTTACCATTCCCCACTAATACACCGGGCATCTCACGAAGCGCTTCAGTCACGTTCTGGTTAGAACGGGTATTCAGCTCTTTCTCGCCGATAACGGAAATGGTTGCAGGCGCCTCGCGACGCTCCTGGGCGAAACCGGTGGCGGTGACCACAAGCTGATCTTCATTAGCAGGGGTTGTCTCCTCGGCGAAAACGGCCGCAGGAAGGCTGGTGAAGGCAAGCGAAATCGCCAGCGCCGTACGTGTCTGGTTAATCACAACGCAATCCTCAGAATTGGGTTAAATCGAGTTTGAGTACATAGTCAGCCTGGGGGACTTTTTCATCCAGCTTCACGCTGACATAGAGCGTTTTGTTGTCAGGAGAAAGCACCATACTGTTTGGCATAGCGGCCGTTTTGATGGTGTGCTTCAGGTTGTATGTGCTGGCATCGATAACGCTTATCTGACGGGCATTGCGATGGGTGACGTACACTTCGTTACGCGCCGGGTTGTAGACGGCGGCAATGGAGTTTGGTGTTGGAACGCGATGAACTAACTTACCGGCATCGAGCTGAACAACCAGCACGTCAGCGGTGTTGGTATCAGCGATAAAACCTACGCCTTTGGAGGTGTTCAGGGCGATATTCAGGAAGTAATGTTTTGCTTCAGACGGGTCAACCTGCACGCGGGAAATAACCTGCGACGTTTTGCCATCCAGGGTGATCAGCTCGCCTTTCCCGGTCACGGCGTAAACCTTGTCGCCTGCTTCGTCAACGGCAAAGCCGACCGGATCCATTCCTTTCAGGGTTTGTGCAAGCGTCTGGTTTTGCGTGTCGACAACCCACAGTGTGCCTTTGCCTTCACTACCAATACCAGAAACATAGAGCCGCTGATGTTTCTTATCGAGGACCACTTCACGGACATGAGCCTGATTCTCTGAATCGGCAAGCTGAAGGGTTTTCACTTCTTTGTGAGTACGAGTGTCCAGCAGGGTCACTGAGCCATCCAGCGCATTACCCAACCAGAGAATATGATTTTGCTCATCCAGGGCGACGGCAAAGGGGCGGCGCTGGGTGGCGATCCGCGTGTTAATTTTCAGGGAGTCGGCTGCGAGCTGAAAAACGACCCCGGCTGTTTTGTCCTTATCGAAAGAGGGGGCGGAAGCAGCATAAACCGCGTTTTTGCCAGCGTCATAGGCCAGCTCGTAAACGCCGTGTCCAAGCGGTTGGGAAGGGAACTGATCTTCAGAGAAGTCCTTTGCGAAGGCTGAGACTGTGTAAAATGCCAGAGATATCGCGAGCGCGCAGAGGGATTTTTGCATTAATATTTTAATAGTCATGTAATTTTTCTTTACAGTAGTTTACGAAAAGAAAAAATGATAATGAAAATAAATATCATTTGCAATTGGGTGTGCGGGCGATTTACCCTACCAATTTTCGTACTTTGCGGAAAATTCCAAAAAAAAAGCTCCCCGGAGGGAGCTTTATTATCGAGGACTGATTAGTCGTCCAGGAAGCTACGCAGCACTTCAGAGCGGCTAGGATGGCGCAGTTTACGCAGCGCCTTCGCTTCGATCTGACGAATACGTTCGCGGGTAACGTCAAATTGTTTACCCACTTCTTCCAGCGTGTGGTCGGTGTTCATATCGATACCGAAACGCATACGCAGGACTTTCGCTTCACGGGCGGTCAGGCCTGCCAACACGTCATGCGTTGCCGCACGCAGGCTTTCCGTTGTGGCAGAATCCAGCGGCAGCTCGAGGGTGGTATCCTCGATGAAATCACCCAGATGCGAATCTTCATCGTCACCGATCGGGGTTTCCATGGAGATCGGCTCTTTGGCGATCTTCAGCACTTTACGGATCTTGTCTTCCGGCATCAGCATGCGTTCAGCCAGTTCTTCTGGCGTCGGCTCGCGACCCATCTCTTGCAGCATCTGGCGGGAGATACGGTTGAGCTTGTTGATCGTCTCAATCATATGCACCGGAATACGGATGGTGCGCGCCTGATCCGCGATAGAGCGGGTGATCGCCTGACGGATCCACCAGGTTGCATAGGTGGAGAACTTGTAACCACGACGGTATTCAAACTTATCGACCGCTTTCATCAGACCAATGTTGCCTTCCTGGATCAGATCCAGGAACTGCAAACCACGGTTGGTGTATTTTTTGGCGATAGAGATAACCAGACGTAAGTTTGCTTCAACCATCTCTTTCTTCGCACGACGCGCTTTCGCTTCGCCGATGGACATGCGACGGTTGATATCTTTTACCTGCTCGATAGTCAGGCCGGTTTCTTCTTCAATCTGACGCAGTTTCTGCAGGCCACGGTGAACGTCATCCGCCACATCGTGCAGTTTTTCGGACCATGGCTTGTTCATCGCGATAGCCGCGTTGAACCAGGTTTCGCTGGTTTCATTGCCGGTGAACAGGGTGATGAAGTTTTTCTTCGGCATTTTGCACTGCTCAACGCAGAGCTTCATGATCAGACGTTCCTGGGTACGAACCCTGTCCATCATGACGCGCATACTGTTCACGAGGTAGTCAAACTGCTTCGGTACCAGACGGAACTGCTTGAACACTTCAGACAGCTTCAGGATCTCAGCCTGGGCATCGGCGTGGCTACGACCTTTCGCTTTAATAGTGTCACGCGTGACTTCGTACTGTGTACGCAGTTCGCCGAACTTCTCGCGCGCCAGCTCAGGATCGATGCTGTTGTCGTCATCGCTGCTGTCGTCGTCGCTGTCTTCTTCGTCTTCGTCCTCATCGTCATCCATGTCTTCCTGAGATAACTCAGAGCCAACGTGAGTGGCGGTAGGGGCCAAATCTTCTTCCGCGTTCGGATCGACAAAACCGGTGATCAAATCGGACAGACGGGCTTCTTCAGCTTCAACGCGATCGTATTGCTCAAGCAGATAGGTAATGGCTTCAGGATATTCAGCAACGGAGCACTGAACCTGGTTGATCCCGTCCTCAATGCGTTTCGCAATATCGATTTCGCCTTCGCGGGTCAACAGTTCAACGGTACCCATTTCACGCATGTACATGCGAACCGGGTCGGTGGTACGACCGATTTCAGACTCTACGCTGGACAGAACTTGCGCAGCCGCTTCTTCCGCGTCTTCGTCGGTACTGGTGGTGTTTTCGGCAAGCAGCAGATCATCGGCATCCGGCGCTTCTTCCATCACCTGAATACCCATGTCGTTGATCATTTGGATGATATCTTCGATCTGATCTGAATCGACGATATCTTCCGGCAGATGGTCATTGACCTCGGCATAGGTCAGATAGCCTTGCTCCTTACCACGGGTGACAAGAAGCTTCAGCTGTGACTGCGGGTTTTGCTCCATAAGACGGTATCCACACTTAATTCGTTTGATTAGAGTCAGCAAGCCGTTGCTGCCAACATTTAAAGCGAGGGCGTACTTATATTTGTGCCGCTGCCTCTCAGTGCGGCTGTCGGGGGCTTCCCGATCGCTATTCGGCACTTAAGCCGTTAAATACTTTTGTCTGTTTCAATTCATTTCTTCGCCAGTTCCTGGTTCAGCGTCCAGAGCTCCCGGCGTTCTTCGCTGCTTAAACCGTGTGTGCGCTCGCGAGCGATTAGCTCTTCCTGGCGCAGCTCAAGCATCGAATCAAACATATGGTTGAGTGAGTCGGTGAAGGTTTTTTCAGCAATATCCTTATCTGCTATATCGTCCCACATCGACAATTTTTCAAGGGTGGCCGCATCATTTGTGCCACGATAGTGTTCTAAAAGCTGTCCGGTGGTTAGTCCTGGCTGGGACAAACAAGTGTTGACCAGTTCTGTGAATAAGCCAAGCCCAGGCAGCCTGTTCTGGTCCAGACCGCTTAACGGTGGCACCAGCGGCGCCAGTTCCGGATTTTGCACCAGCAGTCCTATCAGTATACGCATGGTCGTGCGTTTTAGCTGCGGAGCGGGTCGGGAAGCCCCACTTTCGGACAATTTTGGCATTAATCGTTCAAGCTGGCTGTCATCCAGAATGCCGAGCTTGTTGCCTAACTCCTGCCGCAGATAAATGCGTAATGTTTCACCCGGAACCTGCGTGATGAGCGGCAGCGCCAGCGTACTCAACTGCGCGCGCCCGTCCGGAGTGCTCAGGTCCACCTGTGGCAGCAGGCTATTAAACAAAAACGCGGAGAGTGGCAGGGCCTGCTCCATCCGGGCTTCGAATGCCTCTTTCCCCTCTTTACGCACCAGCGTGTCGGGGTCTTCGCCATCAGGTAAAAACATAAAGCGTAACTGACGACCATCCGTCATGTACGGCAGTGCGGTTTCCAGTGCGCGCCAGGCAGCATCTCGTCCTGCACGGTCACCGTCATAACAGCAAATGACGTTGTTCGTGGCGCGGAACAGGAGCTGGATGTGATCGGCCGTCGTTGAGGTGCCCAGCGAAGCCACAGCATAGTTAATGCCATATTGCGCCAGCGCCACCACATCCATATAACCTTCCACCACTAACAGACGTGGCGGATTGGCGTTATCCTGTTGCGCTTCATAAAGGCCATATAACTGGCGGCCTTTATGAAAAATATCGGTTTCCGGGGAGTTGAGGTACTTTGGCAACGCATCGCCCAGCACACGACCGCCAAAACCTATCACCCGACCACGCTTGTCGCGAATGGGAAACATCACCCGTTCGCGGAAGCGATCGTAACTGCGTCCCTGATCGTTGGTGACCAACATGCCTGCATCCACCAGTGACTGGCGATTTTCGCTATTGCCGCCAAACCGTTTCAGGACGTTGTCCCAACCGGGGGGCGCAAAGCCAATAGCAAAACGCGCGATCACTTCACTACTGAGTCCTCGCTTTTCCAGATACTGGCGCGCAGGGGTAGCGGCGGGTTGTATCAGAGATTGCTGATAAAACGTGTTCAGGCCATCCATCAATTGATAAAGGCTTTGCCGTTGATGGCGCTCAATCTGAGTGGGGCCTGTACCTGCTTCAAACGGGACATCAAGGTTATGCATAGCCGCCAGTTCTTCGACGGTTTCCACGAACTCGAGCTTGTCGTAGTTCATCAGGAAGTCGATAGCGTTGCCGTGCGCACCGCATCCAAAGCAGTGATAAAACTGTTTCTCACCGTTCACGGTGAAAGAAGGGGTCTTTTCGTTATGGAACGGACAGCACGCGTGATAATTCTTGCCCTGCTTTTTCAGCTTTACCCGCGCGTCGATGAGATCGACGATGTCGGTTCTTGCCAGCAGGTCATTGATAAATACGCGAGGTATTCGTCCAGCCATAAGCCCCTGTTTTTTCTGATGACTATAAACGAAAATAAGCCGCGCATTCCTTTCGGAAGCACGGCCTTACAACTACAACTCGGTCTGAATCGAGAGCCTCAGCCCCCGACAGAGATTAGTACAGACGAGTGCGGCGTGCGTTTTCGCGAGCCAGTTTCTTCGCGTGACGTTTCACAGCAGAAGCTTTAGCGCGTTTGCGTTCGGTAGTCGGTTTTTCATAGAACTCACGACGACGAACTTCCGCCAGAACGCCTGCTTTCTCGCAGGAACGCTTGAAGCGACGCAGTGCTACGTCGAACGGCTCGTTTTCACGTACTTTAATTACCGGCATGTAACTCTCACCTTTGATAAATTCGGTTTGCCGCTGGCATCAGCGCCAGCTTATTTCAAAATGGTGCGGAATTTTACTGCAATTGCTGCTGCTTTGTAAAGCACCGATGCGATTTTGAAAGGGACTTTTATAAGGGGGGAGAGTATACACGAAATCGGGCGCGAGGGTATACATCTACCCGCATTCGACCTACACTGCGCGGTAATAACGTGAGGTAGAAACAAGTCATGCGTGTACTGGGAATTGAAACATCCTGCGATGAAACCGGCATCGCCATTTACGACGACGAAAAAGGTCTGTTAGCCAACCAATTGTATAGTCAGGTGAAATTACACGCTGACTACGGCGGGGTCGTACCTGAACTGGCCTCCCGCGATCATGTCCGCAAAACGGTGCCGCTGATCCAGGCGGCGCTGAAAGAGGCGGGGCTGAGTGCGAAAGAGATTGATGCGGTGGCGTATACCGCAGGACCGGGGCTGGTCGGCGCGCTGCTCGTCGGCGCAACCGTTGGACGTTCGCTGGCGTTTGCATGGAATGTGCCCGCCATCCCTGTACACCATATGGAAGGACATCTGCTGGCACCCATGCTGGAAGATAACCCGCCAGAATTCCCCTTTGTGGCGCTGTTGGTCTCGGGAGGGCATACCCAGCTTATCAGCGTGACGGGCGTTGGGCAGTATGCGTTGCTCGGTGAATCGATTGACGACGCAGCCGGTGAAGCATTCGATAAAACTGCCAAGCTGCTGGGGCTCGACTATCCAGGCGGTCCGATGTTGTCGAAAATGGCATCGCAGGGCACCGCCGGGCGTTTTGTCTTTCCGCGGCCGATGACCGATCGTCCGGGGCTGGATTTCAGCTTCTCCGGGTTGAAAACCTTCGCGGCGAATACGATTCGCAATAACGGCGACGATGATCAAACTCGTGCCGATATCGCCCGGGCATTTGAGGACGCGGTGGTGGATACGCTAATGATCAAGTGCAAACGTGCGCTGGATCAGACCGGTTTTACGCGTCTGGTGATGGCGGGCGGCGTCAGCGCCAACCGCACGCTGCGGGCGAAGCTGGCGGAGATGATGCAAAAACGTCGTGGCGACGTGTTCTATGCCCGCCCTGAGTTTTGTACCGATAACGGGGCGATGATTGCCTATGCCGGTATGGTGCGCTTTAAAGCGGGTGCCACGGCGGATCTCGGCGTGACCGTACGTCCGCGCTGGCCGTTGGCGGAGCTGCCTGCGGCATAAGCGCTTTCTTTCCGGCCCGGTGGCGCTGCGCTTTCCGGGCCGACAAAACCGTAGACCCGGCAAGACACCGCATTACACCCGCAACATTCCTCTGTCTTCCAGAAACGCAATAATTGTCGCCAGACCGTCACCCGATTTTAAATTGGTAAACGTCCACGGGCGCTCGCCACGCATGCGCAGCGTGTCGCGTTCCATGACCTCCAGCGACGCGCCCACATAGGGGGCGAGATCGGTTTTGTTGATGACCAGGAAATCCGATTTGGTGATCCCCGGTCCGCCTTTGCGCGGGATCTTTTCCCCTTCGGCCACGTCGATCACGTAGATCGTCAGATCCGCCAGTTCCGGGCTGAAGGTGGCGCTCAGGTTGTCGCCGCCGCTTTCGACAAAAATCAGATCCAGATTGCCGAATTTTTCGCTTAACGCTTCCACCGCGGCCAGATTCATCGAGGCATCTTCGCGAATGGCGGTGTGCGGACAGCCGCCGGTTTCTACGCCGACAATGCGTTCCGGTGCCAGCGCGCCAGCTTCGGTGAGAATGCGCTGATCCTCTTTGGTGTAGATATCGTTGGTGACTACCGCCAGTTGCCAGCGGTCGCGCATCGCTTTGCATAACGCTTCCAGTAGGGCGGTTTTACCGGAACCGACCGGGCCGCCTACGCCAACGCGCAGGGGATGTTTGTACTCACTCATTGTTTCTCCTCAGGAGCGAAATAAACGGCAATATTGGGTTTCATGGCGAGCAGAGGCGATGGCTGCCAGCGGCGTCGCGGAGCCCAGCCGGTCGTCCGGGCACGCCAGCGCCTGCGCCATGCCCTCAGCATACTGCGAGCAAAGCGTAATAATCAGCCGCTGGGCCGCCTGCTGGCCAAATGGCACCAGTTTGACACCGGCCATCACCGCACTCTCAATCCAACTGTATCCGAACGTTAAGGCCAGGTCGGGCAGCGGAATGCGCCACTGCACGCCCAGCCAGGCCATACCGCAGAGCTGACTGTCGGCAAAGAGCGTGCGCCATGTCTGCGGGCACTCTGGATGCCAGTCCACAACCAGTCGGGTGAACGCCGCCCCCCGGCTGCGCTCTTCTTCCCGCAGCTCGCGGGTTTCCCGACAGGCCAGCAGATACGCCGTCCAGCGTCGCGCGGCGTTAATATCATCCTGCTCGCAAGCGTGGTACAGCCGGGCGAACAGCGGCAGGTCGACGGTGAAAACGTTATTCTCCATCTGCCGGGACTGCCAGTGCGCAAACGCGTCCACGCTGTTCACCCAGCCGGTTTCTACCGCCCACTCGAGCCCCTGGGACCAGGTAAAGGAGCCCACCGGCAGGCTGCTGCTGGCGAGTTGTAGTAGACGCAACTGCTGCTGTGCATTACGCATCAGTGCGCATGGCTGTGGTGATGGCCGTGGGATTCACTGGCATACGCCCCGGCCTCGGGTTCAAACGGCAGATGCGCAAACGTCACCTGCAGACTGAACTGGCGCAGCATCGTGTCCAGCACATGATCGTGGTGATAGCGCAGTTCGTCCGGCAGAATTTGCAGCGGAACGTGGCGGTTGCCGAGGTGATAACAGGCTTTCGCGAGCAGGAACGGATCGGCACAGCGCACCACCGACACCGCCTCGCTGGCGGCGATAATTTCCACCACTTCAGCACCGTCCTCCGTGCTAAGGCAATCGCCGCCGCGCAGTAGCAGGCCACGGGGCAGCATCAGCCCCGCTTCGCGCCCGTCATTGAGTTGTACTTTCGCCCGACTCTTCACGCGGATGTCAATCGGCAGCGTCAGCGTGGCGGTGATCTGCGCTGGGGTGTCAACGCGTTGTGTCAATAACAGCATCTCAGCTCCTCAAAATAAAAAGTAACGCTGCGCCATCGGCAGAACGTCAGCGGGTTCGCTGGTGATGAGTTCGCCGTCGATACGGACCTCATAGGTCTGGGCATCCACGGTGATATTGGGTTGCAGGCTGTTGTGGATCATGTCGGCTTTTTTCACCGTCCGGCAGCCTTTCACCACGGCGGTTTGGCTTTGCAAATTGAGTCGTTGCGCGACGCCGTTTTCCACAGACGCCTGCGAAAGAAAAGTCAGTCGGGAGTGATGACGCGCCGCGCCGAGCGCCCCAAACATCAGGCGATAATGCACCGGCTGCGGCGTGGGGATGGAGGCATTGATGTCACCCATCGGCGCGCAGGCGATCATACCGCCCTTAACGATTGTGGCTGGCTTCACGCCGAAAAAGGCGGGAGACCAGAGCACCAGGTCCGCCAGTTTCCCGGCCTCAATGGAACCCACTTCGTGCGCGATACCGTGGGTCAGCGCCGGGTTAATGGTGTACTTGGCGATATAACGCTTCACGCGCAGATTATCGTTATCACCCGTTTCTTCCGCTAACGGGCCGCGTTGCACCTTCATCCGGTGCGCCACTTGCCAGGTGCGCAGGATCACTTCCCCCACGCGTCCCATTGCTTGTGAGTCTGACGAGGTAAGCGAAAACGCGCCAATGTCATGCAACACGTCTTCGGCGGCGATGGTCTCCCGACGGATCCGTGATTCGGCAAAGGCAACATCCTCGGCGATATCGGGATCCAGGTGGTGGCAGACCATCAGCATGTCGAGATGCTCATCAATGGTGTTGACGGTATAGGGCAGCGTCGGGTTGGTGGAGGAGGGAAGAATATTGGCATGCGCGCAGGCGGTGATGATATCGGGAGCATGCCCGCCGCCGGCCCCTTCGGTGTGAAAGGTGTGAATGGTGCGATCGCCAATCGCTGCCAGCGTATCTTCGACAAAGCCCGATTCGTTCAGGGTATCGCTGTGCAGCGCTACCTGAATGTCCATCTCATCGGCTACGGTCAACGCGCAGTCGATAGCCGCAGGCGTCGCGCCCCAGTCTTCGTGGATTTTCAGGCCGATAGCACCGGCGGCAATCTGCTCGCGCAGCGCATCGGGATGGGAGCCATTGCCTTTGCCCAGCAGGCCGATATTAACGGGTAACGTGTCCGCCGCCTGTAGCATCCGGGCGATATACCACGGCCCTGGCGTGCAGGTGGTGGCGTTGGTGCCAGCAGCCGGTCCGGTGCCGCCGCCAATCATTGTCGTCACGCCGGAGACCAGCGCCTCTTCCGCCTGTTGCGGACAGATCCAGTGAATATGGGTATCCACGCCGCCCGCCGTCACGATCTTGCCTTCGCCGGCGATCGCTTCGGTGGCGACGCCGATGGGGATCGTCACGTCAGGCTGAATATCCGGATTCCCGGCTTTGCCAATCGCAAAGATCCTGCCGTCTTTAATGCCAATATCCGCTTTGACGATCCCCCAGTGATCGACAATCAGCGCATTGGTGATCACCAGATCCACGCATTCCTGAGACGGCATTTGCCCCTGGCCCATGCCGTCGCGGATCACTTTACCGCCACCGAATTTCACCTCTTCACCATAGGTGGTTAAGTCATTTTCCACTTCGATCCACAGATCCGTGTCCGCCAGACGCACTTTATCGCCGATGGTTGGCCCGAACATGTCGGCGTAAGCCTGCCGGGAAATTTCAGCCATGCTTCACCTCCAGTTCACCCATGACGTCGCCGCGAAAGCCAAAAATACGCTGTGCGCCCGCCACGCGTACCAGTTCGACCTCCCGCTTTTGCCCCGGCTCAAAACGTACCGCTGTCCCCGCCGGAATATTCAGACGAAAGCCCAGCGCAGATTCGCGGGCAAAGCGGAGCGCCGGGTTGACCTCGTAAAAGTGGTAGTGCGATCCCACCTGGACAGGGCGATCGCCATGGTTCTCCACCACGATCGTGCGCGTATCGCGCCCTGCATTGATCGCGATATTGCCTGCCGCGATCCGGTATTCACCTGGAATCATGGTTTCTCCTTAGACGATCGGACTGTGGACGGTGACCAGCTTCGAACCGTCCGGAAAGGTCGCTTCAACCTGGATGTCCGGGATCATCTCCGGAACGCCTTCCATCACCTGCTCACGGTTCAGGACGTGGCGGCCATCCTCCATCAGTGTGGCGACGCTTTTGCCGTCGCGCGCCCCTTCCATGATGAATGCGCTGATGAGCGCCACCGATTCCGGGTAATTCAGCTTCAGCCCGCGCGCAAGCCGGCGCTCCGCGACCAGCGCGGCGGTAAAGAGCAACAGCTTGTCTTTTTCTCTGGGAGTCAGTTCCATAGGGAGTCTCTTAGGTTTGCCAGATACGCGGCAGGTGCGGTGGCTTTTGGGTTAACAGCGGGCGCAAAAACTGCCAGATTTCGCGCATGACGCGCTGAACAATCAGGTTGTCCTCTGCCAGAAAACGGACCGTCAGCAGCGAGTCGACGAGCGTTGCGCCGGCGTAATCGCCGAGCGGAGCCAGACGTTCGCGCACACCGTCCTGCATCTGTTCCGTGGCCGGATAACAGAGCAGGGTGCCGCACCACGGTTGACTGGCGATGGCCGAGAGATCCCCATCTCTCAGCGCCAGGCGTTCAATGAGCAGCGGGTGCCCATCACGCCAAATCTCCAGACGGTTATGTAGCGCGCCGTGGCTGAACGTCTCATGCATGACCGGTCGCCCGAAGCAGAGCAGATCCCAACCGAGCAGGCGGCTTTCGGCGGAGAGATGAAATACGGAACGGAGATTGGCGTTGGCACCGGGGAACAGGATCGTATCCTGCGGCAGCCATTCCAGCGTCGCGTTCGGGGCCAGCGTAAACGTCTGGTGCAGTTGTGCCTGCGGGCCCGCGCTGCGATAAAATTTGCTCGCACCGGGCATGGTGATTAATACATGGCTGTTTTCGTCCAGCGTGACGGAAATCTGTAGCTCATCACCGCCGACAATCCCGCCGGGTGGGTGGAGTAAATAGAGGTGGCAAACATCGTCTTGCGGATAAAACGGTCGTTGAACCGTCAGGGGGCCAACGTGGCGTGCGCGGGTGAGCACCGTTTTGTGCGCGGTATGGCTAAACCGCAGGTCGAGTTCGGCCTGCCAGCCCCGAGTCGGTGTCTTGTGCGCAACGGTATCCAGAGCGTTTCCCTTCTTAGCGTGAGGGTGTTTGCATAGCAAAAAGTATGCCTCAGCCCGGCGGGAAAACGGTCATATGAGACGCTTATGGAAAAAGGGGGCGACAGCCCTGCCGCCCCAACGAGGTTAAAGCAAAACGAGAGGCATCCAGATAAGCCCGGTCGCCAGCAGCAGCACCAGGAAAATCAGGCCGAAAATTGCCCCCAGCCGCCAGTAATCAACCGTCGGAAGATAACCGCTACCATAGTAGATAGGGCTTGGACCGGTCGCATACGGGGTGAGAATGCTGCCCAGACCAATAGCCGCACCAACCATCAGGCAGAATACCGGTAAGGGAATTTCCGGCATCGCCAGCGCGGCAGCGATCATCATGGGGGCCAGCGCGGAAGTGTAGGCTGTTGCACTGGCAAAAAAGTAACGCAGCAGCCAGAACACCACGATCAGCGCGATCATCACCATCACCGGTGAGTAGCCGCTTAACCCGCTGGCCAGTAGCTTGCCAAACCAGGTGATAAAGCCGGTGTTGTTTAGTCCGGTTGCGAGGGTGATGAGCGAGGCCAGCCAGAAGAAGACGTTCCACGCCGATTTATTACTGATGATGTCATCCCAGGAGATGATACGTAGCACCAGCATCAGAGCGACGACGCTGTAACCGACCATGGCTGCGTCGATATAGTCTCCACCGAAGATCCACAGCACCAGCGCGCCGACCATCAGCACCAGCATCTTTTTCTCACGCGAGCAGAGCGGCCCCATCTCCTTCAGTTCCGATTCCGCCCAGCGCGGCACCTGATCGCCCGACTTCAGCACGGGCGGATACAGCACATAGGCGAGCCACGGCACCAGCAGAACCAGCAAAATGCTCAGTGGCAACATGCCTAAGAACCAGTCGCCCCAACTGAGCGCCGTATGGGAGGCGGTCTTCATCAGGCCAATTAGCAGCAGGTTCGGTGCCATCGCCGTCAGAAAAATGGCGCTGGTCACACAGTCGGCGGTGATCCCCATCCACATAATGTAAGAACCAATGGAACGGGCGCTGGGATCGTTGGGTTGTGAGTTATAGAGCGGCGGCAGGTTGCGGATAATCGGGTAGATGATCCCTGCGCCGCGTGCGGAGTTAGAGGGGGTAACAGGAGCGAGGATTAGCTCGGAGAACATCACCGCGTAACCGAGAAACAGCGTGCGATGCCCCATTTTTTTCACCAGCATCAGTGCGATACGCCGACCGAGACCGGTTTTTTCATACCCGGTACCAAACATAAAGGCGGCGAAAATCAGCCAGATCACCGAGTTGGAAAAACCTGAAACCGCCCACGACAGCGCTTTGGAGGTAAATTTGAAACCGTCCTGGGCGAGCTGTTCCGGGCTGAACAGCAGCCACGGTGAGAGGACCGCGATAATCGATATCCCAATCATCGCCACGACTGCGCCGGGTACAGGTTCCAGAATGAGCCCCACGATGACGCCGGTAAAGACCGCAAAGTAGAGCCAGGTGTGGCTCTCAAGACCGGTGGGGACGGGCAAAACAGCAATAATGGCGATGACCATCAGCGGAGCCAGATATCGCCACCAACCAGATAAAGGTGCCATTGTCGTATCCCTGCGAAAGAGGGAGAGGCGCAGGCCTCTCCGGAAGGGTTATTTGATGTAATGCACGTGTTCGCAGATTTCGTCGACGATGGGGCCGCGACGCTCGGCGAACTGTTTTTTGTTTTCGGCGATCAGGTTGTTGCCGTGGGTGTCGATAGAGACAATCAGTGGACCGAACTCTTTCACCCGGCAAACCCACAGCGATTCCGGCATGCCGAGCTCCATCCAGTGCACCTCTTCGATCTCTTCCACCTGGGTGGCGGCCAGCACCGCACAGCCTGCCGGGAAGATCACGTGCAGCGCCTTGAATTTCTGGCAGCCTTCTTCCGTCAGCGGCCCCATGCCGCCTTTACCCACCACCAGTTTGACGCCTGTTTGCTCAATGAACTCTTTTTCAAAGGCTTCCATACGCATACTGGTGGTCGGGCCGACGGAAACCATCTCCCATTTTTCACCGTTTTTACGCACGATGGGGCCGGCATGGAAAATCGCTTTGCCGTTGAGGTCGTAGGGGATCGGGCGCTTCAGTTCGATCAGTCGGCGATGGCAAACGTCGCGGCAGGTCACCAGCGTACCGGTCAGATAGATCACATCGCCAACGCGGATGTCTTCCAGGTCTTCGGCTTTGATCGGGGTTGTGAGGATCTTTTTCATAACGCGCTCCGGGTGTGAGACAGGTTTTCGAAGGAGAGGTCAGAATGGACCAGCAGCGTACCGCGACGGTGCGCCCAGCAGCCGGTGGAGACGGCGACGCCAATGGTGGACGGGTGACGCGCGGCGGATTCGATATGTACGCCCATCACGGAACTGTTGCCGGTGAGCCCTTGAGGACCAATACCCAGCCGGTTCAGCCCCTCTTCCAGACGCAACTCAAGTTCCGCCGCTTTGGGATTCGGATGGCGGGAGCCGATCGGGCGCAGTACCGCTTTGCGCGACAATACGGCGGCGGTTTCAACGGAGGTGGCAATCCCCACGCCGACCAGTACTGGCGGACAGGCGTTGACGGCCAGCGTCGAGATGTTCTCAAAGACGAATTTCACGACGCCTTCGTAGCCTTCGGAAGGCATCAGTACTTTGGAACGCCCCGGCAGCGTGCAGCCACCACCGGCCATGTAGACTTCAATTTCCGCGTCATCGCCGTCGGGCACAATATCCCAGGTTACCCACGGTACGCCGCTACCGGTGTTTTTACCGGTATTCACTTCGTCAAAAATTTCTACTGCGT
The DNA here is from genome assembly GCF_019048065.1 of Citrobacter farmeri. Lineage (NCBI taxonomy): Bacteria > Pseudomonadati > Pseudomonadota > Gammaproteobacteria > Enterobacterales > Enterobacteriaceae > Citrobacter > Citrobacter farmeri. Next base: position 4,084,524 of record NZ_CP077291.1, on the reverse strand, counting down.
TATGGCGCAGCGGTGCCTTCACCGTGGCGTCTTCCACCGCTTGCTTGAGAATGCTTTGCAACTCACCCAACAGCGGGAAGCGGGAACCGACCTTCACGAAGAACATGATCTCACCGGTGTCCTGGCAGGCCGGACGGTTAAGATCGATAGCCTTTTGCATGTTGTCGAACATCGTGTGGTAGATGATTTGCCCCATCTTTGATGTTTCGGCGTCCCGCAGCTGTTTTAATTTGTCCACCACATCGTCGGGCATACGGGTGGATATCATGGCGGTAAAGTTGGCGACTATTTCCGTCAGCGTATTAACCGCATTTTGATTATTTTGATTGCTCATCATGTTAACTCCAGTTCTTTTATTTGTCTGGAAATAAATTCTCCCTCACAAACTACCATTAAATGTGTGGTTTTATATTATTTGCCACTGTGTATATGCAATTAACAGTTCGTGAATGATGCCGAAGAAAGATGATGAAAATTGAGCAAAGGCAGAGATTAACCTTAGATTGCGAATTACACTTCAGGTATCAAGTTCATGGATAACCCAAAAAATGCTCAAAAACTGGCCCTTAGCCAAAGACCTCCAGGTGCTGGTTGAAATTGTCCATACGGGCAGTTTTAGCGCAGCGGCATGCGCGCTCGGACAAACGCCTGCCTTTGTGACGAAACGCATCCAGATCCTGGAAACTACGCTCGCCACCACGCTGCTTAACCGCTCGGCACGCGGTGTGGCGCTGACGGAAAGTGGTCAACGCTGTTATGAACAGGCGCTGACGATCCTCACCCAATATCAGCGCCTGATAGATGACGTGACGCAAATCAAAACGCGCCCGGAAGGGATGATTCGTATTGGGTGTAGCTTCGGGTTTGGCCGCAGTCACATTGCGCCCGCTATTACCGAACTGATGCGCAATTATCCTGAGTTACAGGTCCATTTTGAACTCTTTGATCGGCAAATTGATTTGGTTCAGGATAATATCGATCTTGATATTCGTATTAACGATGACATCCCGGATTATTATATTGCGCATTTGTTAACAAAGAATAAAAGGATATTGTGTGCCTCCCCCGGATATTTGCAAAAATATCCTGAACCCAAAACCTTGCAGGAATTAAGTCACCACGATTGTCTGGTGACAAAAGAGCGTGACATGACTCACGGAATATGGGAACTGGGAAATGGCACGACGAAAAAATCGGTCAAAGTGAGCGGACATCTCTCTTCCAACAGCGGTGAAGTCGTCCTGCAATGGGCGCTGGAAGGTAAAGGCATCATGCTGCGTTCAGAGTGGGATGTGCAACCGTTTCTGGCGAGCGGCAAACTGGTGCGGGTGTTGCCGGAGTACGCGCAAAGCGCCAACATCTGGGCGGTTTATCAGGAGCCGCTATATCGCAGCGTGAAGCTCAGAGTCTGCGTAGAATTTCTGGCGGCATGGTGTCAGCAGCGATTAGGCAGGCCGGACGAAGGCTATCAGGTGCTGTAGGCCGGGGCGGACAACGCCATTTTCCGGCCAATCTTACTCGGGATCTTTCTCGCGTCTTTTGCGCAGTTTGGTCCAGATTTTTGTCTCCTGGCGGCGCCACAGGCGCTGGATGTTGTCATGATGACGCAGCAAAATCAGGCATGAGAGCATGGAGACCGGGAAGGTGAACTGCGGTTTGAACCACCAGACATAGAATGGTGCAATCAACGCGCTGACAATCGCGCCCAGCGATGAGTAGCCGCTCAACAGGACGGTGAGCAACCAGGTACCCGCCATCACGCCGGTGAGATCCCAGCCGATAGGGGCGATAGCGCCAAAGGCCGTCGCCACACCTTTCCCACCTTTGAAACCGAAGAATACTGGCCAGATATGACCCAGACAGGCGGCGATGGCGATAAGACCCAGCCAGAACGGGCTGACGCCCAGCGCATACGCGCCCCAGACGGGCAACATCCCTTTCAGGACGTCGAAAATCAGGACCGCTACGGCTGCTCCTTTGCCACCGATTCGTAACACGTTGGTCGCGCCAGGATTACCAGAGCCGCTGCTACGCGGGTCGGGTAAGCCAGCAATGCGGCAGACCAGAATGGCACTGGAAATGGAGCCGCAGAGGTACGCGAAGAGGATCATTCCAGGCGCGATTGCACTCATAAGCTGTTCCGTTTTGAAAATGTCGTGTAAAACGCTACTTCTGTGGATAATACGCATATTTCGCCGGAAGTGGTATCCGGGTTAGCCAAAAAGCAGGCAGGTCGTGATGGATATTGTATTTATAGAGCAACTTTCGGTAATCACCACTATCGGTGTTTACGACTGGGAACAGACGATTGAACAGAAGCTGGTGTTCGATATCGAAATGGCGTGGGATAACCGAAAATCAGCAAAAAGCGACGATGTCGCCGACTGTCTGAGCTATGCGGATATCGCTGAGACGATCGTTAGTCATGTTGAAGGTGGGCGTTTTGCACTGGTTGAACGTGTTGCCGAAGAGGTTGCTGAACTGCTGCTCACGCGCTTTAACTCGCCGTGGGTGCGCATCAAGCTCAGTAAGCCCGGCGCGGTGGCGCGCGCAGCCAATGTGGGCGTAATCATTGAGCGTAGCAATAATCTGAAAGAAAAATAATTATCTTCATATTTGTTAAACCAAACGGATATAAAAGAGTCCTATACCCGGCATACTTCAAGTTGCATGTGCGTTGACTGCACTGTAGATTTTTTATTTAGGGGTTTATTGATGAGCGATATGCACTCGCTGCTGATTGCGGCAATTTTGGGTGTGGTCGAAGGATTGACGGAATTTTTGCCAGTTTCCAGTACCGGGCACATGATCATCGTAGGTCATCTGTTGGGTTTTGAGGGGGATACGGCAAAGACGTTTGAGGTGGTGATCCAGTTGGGATCTATTCTTGCCGTAGTGGTGATGTTCTGGCGGCGTCTGTTTGGTCTGATCGGCATTCACTTCGGTCGTCCGCTACAGCGTGAAGGGGAAAGTAAAGGCCGTTTAACGCTGATCCACATTCTGTTGGGTATGATCCCGGCCGTGGTGCTGGGGCTGGTTTTCCACGATACGATCAAATCGTTGTTTAACCCGGTGAATGTGATGTATGCGCTGGTGGTGGGCGGTTTACTGCTGATCGCCGCAGAGTGTCTGAAGCCGAAAGAACCGCGCGCGCCGGGTCTGGATGATATGACTTACCGCCAGGCATTCATGATTGGCTGCTTCCAGTGTCTGGCGTTGTGGCCGGGTTTCTCTCGTTCCGGAGCAACCATTTCCGGCGGGATGCTGATGGGCGTGAGCCGTTACGCCGCGTCTGAGTTTTCATTCCTGCTGGCGGTACCGATGATGATGGGTGCCACCGCATTGGATCTCTACAAAAGCTGGTCGTTCCTGACGGTAGCCGATATTCCAATGTTTGCCGTGGGTTTTGTCACCGCCTTCGTGGTTGCATTGGTTGCCATCAAAACCTTCCTGCAGTTGATTAAGCGGATCTCGTTCATTCCGTTTGCGATCTATCGCTTCATCGTCGCCGCGGCGGTTTATGTGGTGTTTTTCTGACCGATCTTTCATGCCGGATGACGGCGTAAACGCCTTATCCGGCCTACGCGTTGAGATGCGATACCATAGGCCGGATAAGCGCAGCGCCATCCGGCATTCACACCTTAACTGACCGCCTTCGGGAAACGGCGCTCTTTCCAGTGGGCCAGCGCCGCAATCCGGCGTCGGGTCAGCTCTTCACGAATCTCAATGCCTTTAAATCCGGCCTCGACAACGTCTTTGGTGGGGACAGACTGGGCAACTTCCCACGCTTCGCGCAGTAAACGTCCCTGTGGATAATCCGCGGCTTCAAACCCCGTCCGTCCGCGTACGTCGGCTTCACTGGTGAGCGCAATCTGCTCCACGCGCTGCGGTTTGCGCCAGGCGTCGATCGAATCAAACAATTTCACGATGGTTTTAGGTTGCAGTATCGGGAAGGTGTGGATGAGATCGTGGAACTCCGCCACCAGTTTGGCTAAATCACGAATTTCATTTGGTACGCGCAGCCGCTGGCACAACTGCTCTACCAGCCTGACTCCCGCCGGGCCGTGCCCGTGGTGGCGCGGCCAGAGCTCCGGCGGCGTCAGACCTTTGCCGAGGTCGTGACACAGCGTGGCGAAACGCACGTCAACCGCCGGGCTGAGCAGCGCCGCCATCGACAGCGTCATCAGAGTATGAATCCCGGTATCGATTTCCGGATGCCACTTCGCCGGGGCCGGAACGCCAAACAGCGCATCGACTTCCGGAAACAACACGCGCAGCGCGCCGCAGTCGCGTAAGACCTGGAAATAGACCTGCGGGTTGCGCGTGGTTAACGCGTTCTCGGTTTCTTTCCAGACGCGTTCTGCCGTCAGATGCTCCAGCTCACCAGCGTGCGTCATTTCGCGCATCAGCGCCATGGTTTCGTCAGCAATACGGAAACTCAGATGCGCATAGCGAGCGGCAAAGCGCGCTACGCGCAGTACGCGCAGCGGATCTTCACTAAAGGCGGGTGAGACATGGCGCAACAGACGTTTATCCAGATCGTGACGTCCGTAGTAGGGATCGACGATCTGGCCGTCATCATCTTGCGCCAGGGCGTTAATGGTCAGATCACGGCGCTGGAGATCGTCTTCCAGAGTGACGTCCGGCGCGGCATAGCAGGTGAATCCGGTATACCCCGAGCCGGACTTCCGCTCGGTACGCGCAAGGGCATACTCTTCGTGGGTTTGCGGATGGAGAAAAACAGGAAAATCGCGACCTACCTGTTGGTAGCCCGCGTCGAGCATTTGTTGCGGTGTCGCGCCAACCACCACCCAATCTTTATCTTTAACCGGTAGCCCTAACAGCGTATCCCGAACCGCACCACCGACCAGATAAATCTTCACGCCACACCACCTCTCCAGGGAAATACAATCCCTTAATCATATGACAGTGCGGCGGAGAAGGCGATTTAGTTCATCCAGCGGTCTTTGCGTTTCCGGCTTGGGATCATATGTGGCAGAATCAAACCAAGAAGCAGGCCGAGTCCCAGCACGCCGCCGCCATACATAAACCACTGCATGATGATGGTGCGTTGCTTATCATCAAGCTGCAGATTTGCGGCGCTGACCTTCTTCTGCGCCACAATCAGCTCGTTCTTCAGCTTCTGGTTCTCTTCTTTCAGCCCGTTGATCACGCTGTCGCTCTGCGACACCTTCTGCTGCATGTCAGCCGTGCGTTGATTCCAGGTGGTGTCGATATTGTTGAGCTTATCGGTCAGCGTTTTGACCTGATTTTCCAGATCCGGCACGCGGGTGCGCAGGCTTGGCGTAGTGTTCAGCTCTTTCATCGGGATCCAGGCTGTCCGCCCCGTACTGTCTTTGACCTGCGCGTAGTTCGTATTGGCGTCAGTTTGTAATAACGTGACTTCTTCGCCCGCGTTAACCGTGCCGACGAGGCGATAATTATCCCCCGGACCACTGCGGACCCAGGTGTTCAGTTCATCAGAGACATAGCGCTTTTCTTCGGCGTGTGACACGGCAGTAGCGCTAAGTGCGAGTAACATAAATCCAATCAGGCGTAATTTTGGCATCAGGCTGTCGTTATTGTCATAGAAAGTGGAACGATAGTAGTGGTATCAGTGTCTCTACGCAAAGCATTCGACATCAATCGGAATCATCTGTGTCCGTTTTACCGCTACTTCAAAACTTTTACGCCCGTCAAATTGTCCGTTGCATGGCAATTTGGCGCAAAATACTATCTACTGACAAAAAAGATCACCGTAAGTTCGTCGTGATTCTCTCTTATGTGACATAACCGGTAAGTACAAGGCCATGGCTCAGGAAATTGAATTAAAATTTATCGTTAATCACGAGGCGGTGAACGCGCTGCGTGACCATCTGAATACGCTCGGAGGCGAGCATCGTGCGCCCAGCCCGTTGTTGAATATTTACTACGAAACCGAGGACCAGTGGCTGCGCAGTCACGATATGGGACTGCGTATTCGTGGTGAGAAGGGGCGCTACGAGATGACCATGAAAATTGCCGGGCGAGTGATCGGCGGTTTACACCAGCGGCCGGAATACAATGTCTCCCTGAATGAGCCTGCGCTGGATTTAACGCAATTTCCGTCGGAAGTGTGGCCAAACGGTGAGGTGCCGGTCGATCTTATCTCCCGCGTGCAGCCGCTGTTCAGCACCGATTTTGAACGTGAAAAATGGCTGCTGACGGTGGACGGCAGCCAGATTGAGATCGCCCTCGATTTAGGCGAAGTGAAAGCGGGTGAGCTGGCTGAGCCGATTTGTGAGCTGGAGCTTGAACTGCTAAGCGGGGATACCCGGGCGGTGCTGAAGCTGGCAAATCAGTTGGTGAATCAGGCGAGTCTACGTCAGGGTAGCCTGAGTAAAGCGGCGCGCGGTTATCATCTGGCGCAGGGGAATCCCCCGCGCGAGAGTAAACCGACAGCCGTACTGAAAGTCCCCGCGAAAGCCAGCGTGGGACACGGGCTGGAAGCGTCGCTGGAGCTGGCGCTGGCACAATGGCAGTACCATGAAGAACTTTGGGTTCGCGGCCATAAGGCAGCAAAGGCCGACGTGTTGGCCGCGATGGGCCTGGTACGTCACACCCTGATGCTGTTTGGCGGTATTGTTCCACGTAAAGCGAGCGCTCACTTACGTGATTTGTTAACCCAGTCGGAAGCGACTATCGCGTCAGCGGTCTCTGCCGAGACGGCGGTTTACACCACCCAGACGGCAACGGCGAAACTGGCGCTGACCGAGTGGCTGGTGACCAAAGCCTGGCAGCCGTTTCTGGATGCCAGGGCGCAGGCCAAAATGGCGGATTCTTTTAAGCGCTTCGCTGACATCCACCTTTCGCGTACCGCCGCTGAACTGAAAAGCGTATTTGGACGGCCGCTGGGCGACCAGTATCGCGATCAACTGCCGCGTTTACGCCGTGATATCGACACCGTTTTGTTACTGGCGGGGTCTTACGATGCGGTGGTGGTGCAGGCATGGCTGGAGAACTGGCAAGGTCTGCTTCACGCTATTACCACCGGCCAACATATTGAAATTGAACATTTCCGCAACGAAGCGAACAACCAGGAACCGTTCTGGCTGCACAGCGGAAAACGATAAAGATGGAATGTTGATGGCGCAGCGCCTGGCAGGCCTGACGCCAGCACGACCTGTAGGCCGGATAAGGCGAGATGCCTGTTTCCGGCATCATTCAAAGGATACCCCTTAAATGAAGCCGCTTTCTTCCCCGTTACAGCAGTACTGGCCGACCGTTGTAGAGCGGCTGCCAGCCTCCTTACCTGAGACTGAGCTTAGCGCTCAGGCGAAGTCAGTACTTACATTGAGTGATTTTGTGCAGGACGGTGTGATTGCGCATCCACACTGGCTGGCGGAGCTGGAAAGCGTCCCGCCGCAGGCCGATGAATGGCAGCAGTACGGCGAATGGTTACAGGCGGCGCTGGCAACGGTGAACGATGAAGCGGCGTTGATGCATGAACTACGTCTGTTTCGCCGCCGGGTGATGGTACGCATTGCCTGGGCACAGGCGCTGTCGCTGGTGGAGGATACCGACATTCTGCAACAGTTAAGCCATTTGGCCGAAACGCTGATTGTCAGTGCGCGTGACTGGCTGTACAACGCTTGCTGTCGCGAATGGGGAACGCCGTGCAGTCAGGAAGGCATTCCGCAACCGCTGCTGATTTTAGGCATGGGGAAACTGGGCGGCGGCGAACTGAATTTTTCCTCGGATATCGATCTGATCTTTGCCTGGCCGGAGCACGGTTCCACTCAGGGAGGGCGCCGCGAACTTGATAACGCGCAGTTTTTTACCCGCATGGGGCAGCGGCTGATCAAGGTGCTGGATCAGCCCACCCAGGATGGCTTTGTCTATCGGGTGGACATGCGGTTGCGTCCGTTTGGCGACAGTGGCCCGCTGGTGTTGAGCTTTGCCGCACTGGAGGATTATTACCAGGAGCAGGGGCGCGACTGGGAGCGCTATGCGATGGTCAAGGCGCGGATCATGGGCGATACCGACGGTCGCTATGTCGAAGAACTGCGCGCCATGCTGCGCCCGTTCGTCTTCCGTCGCTACATCGACTTCAGCGTGATTCAGTCGCTGCGCAATATGAAGGGAATGATTGCGCGTGAAGTCCGGCGCCGGGGGTTGAAAGATAACATCAAGCTCGGCGCGGGCGGCATTCGCGAAATCGAATTTATCGTGCAGGTGTTTCAACTGATTCGCGGCGGACGCGAGCCGTCGCTGCAATCCCGTTCACTGTTGCCGACTTTACGCGCGATTGCCGCACTGCATCTGCTGCAGGAGAGCGATGCCGAGCAACTGCGACAGGCCTATCTCTTTCTGCGTCGTCTGGAAAACCTGCTGCAAAGCATTAACGATGAACAAACCCAGACGCTGCCAGGCGATGAACTTAACCGGGCGCGGCTGGCCTGGGGAATGAACGTTGATGACTGGCTGCAACTGACTGAAACGCTTGAGGAACACATGGCGAACGTCCGCCGCGTGTTTAACGAGCTGATCGGTGATGACGAAACCGAAACGCAGGAAGACGCGCTCTCGGAACAGTGGCGTGAGCTATGGCAGGACGCTTTGCAGGAGGATGATACACCGCCGGTGCTGGCGCATCTCACAGATGACGATCGTATGCGTGTGCTGGCGTTGATTGCTGACTTCCGTAAAGAGCTGGATAAGCGCACCATTGGCCCGCGTGGGCGTCAGGTGCTCGACCACCTGATGCCGCATTTGCTCAGCGATGTCTGCACGCGCCAGGATGCTTTCCTCCCGCTGTCGCGCATTACGCCGCTGCTGGTGGGCATTGTTACCCGCACCACCTATCTCGAGTTGCTGAGCGAATTCCCCGGCGCGCTGAAGCATCTGATTTCGCTCTGCGCGGCGTCGCCGATGGTTGCCAGTCAGCTTGCGCGTTATCCGCTGCTACTCGATGAACTGCTCGATCCGAATACGCTCTATCAGCCAACGGCAACCGACGCTTATCGTGATGAGCTACGTCAGTATTTACTGCGCGTTCCGGAAGATGATGAAGAGCAACAGCTGGAGGCGTTGCGTCAGTTCAAACAAACGCAACTGCTGCGTATTGCCGCTGCGGATATCGCCGGCACGCTGCCGGTGATGAAAGTCAGCGATCATCTGACCTGGCTGGCGGAAGCGATGATTGATGCCGTTGTGCAGCAGGCGTGGCTGCAAATGGTGGCGCGCTATGGGCAACCGACGCATCTTGCCGATCGGATCGGGCGTGGCTTTGCGGTGGTCGGCTACGGCAAACTGGGCGGCTGGGAGCTGGGTTACAGCTCCGATCTCGATTTGATCTTCCTGCATGACTGCCCCGTTGACGTAATGACCGACGGCGATCGTGAAATTGACGGGCGGCAGTTCTACCTGCGGCTGGCGCAGCGCATTATGCACCTGTTCAGTACCCGCACCTCCTCAGGCATTTTGTATGAAGTCGATGCCCGACTGCGGCCGTCAGGGGCGGCGGGGATGCTGGTGACCTCCGCTGAATCTTTTGCGGATTACCAGAAAAACGAGGCCTGGACGTGGGAGCATCAGGCGCTGGTGCGCGCACGCGTTGTTTACGGCGACCCGCAGCTGACCTCGCAGTTTGATACAGTGCGCCGCGATATCATGACGCTGCCTCGCGACGGTAAAACGTTACAGACCGAGGTGCGTGAGATGCGCGAAAAAATGCGTGCGCATCTGGGCAATAAGCATCGCGATCGCTTTGATATTAAAGCCGATGAAGGCGGTATTACGGATATCGAATTTATCACGCAATATCTGGTTCTACGTTATGCCCATGACAAACCCAAACTGACCCGCTGGTCGGATAATGTGCGTATTCTGGAACTGTTAGCGCAAAACGACATTATGGACGAGCAGGAGGCGATGGCATTGACCCACGCCTATACCACGCTGCGCGATGAACTGCATCACCTGGCTTTGCAGGAACAACCGGGTCATGTGGCACAAACCTGTTTTGAGGCGGAACGTACGCAGGTCGGGGCAAGCTGGCAGAAGTGGCTGGTTGCCTGATGAAGTGTGCTATTATCGCGCGCAAATTTTGAATCTCTCAGGAGACAGGAATGAAAGTAACGCTGCCAGAGTTTGAACGTGCAGGAGTCTTGGTTGTCGGTGATGTGATGCTGGATCGCTACTGGTACGGACCCACCAGCCGTATTTCGCCCGAAGCGCCGGTACCGGTGGTGAAAGTCGATACCATCGAAGAACGTCCGGGCGGTGCGGCGAACGTGGCGATGAACATTGCCTCTCTGGGAGCGAATTCGCGTCTGGTCGGACTGACCGGTATTGACGACGCCGCGCGCGCGCTTAGCAAAACGCTGGCGGACGTGAACGTGAAATGCGACTTCGTTTCTGTGCCGACCCATCCGACCATCACTAAACTGCGTGTGCTTTCACGTAACCAGCAACTGATTCGTCTGGATTTTGAAGAAGGCTTCGAAGGCGTGGATCCTCAGCCGCTGCATGAGCGTATCAACCAGGCGCTGAGCTCGATTGGGGCGCTGGTGCTGTCTGACTACGCGAAAGGCGCACTGGCCAGCGTCCAGCAGATGATTGCTCTGGCGCGTAAAGCCGGTGTGCCGGTGCTGATCGACCCGAAAGGGACCGATTTTGCACGCTATCGCGGTGCGACGCTGCTGACGCCGAACTTGTCTGAATTTGAGGCGGTTGCGGGTAAATGCAAAAGCGAAGAAGAGATTGTTGAACGCGGCATGAAGCTGATTGCCGATTTCGAACTTTCCGCTCTGTTGGTCACTCGTTCCGAGCAGGGGATGACGCTACTGCAACCGGGGAAAGCCCCACTGCATATGCCGACGCAGGCGCAGGAAGTGTATGACGTAACCGGTGCGGGTGACACGGTCATTGGTGTGCTGGCAGCGACGCTGGCAGCCGGCAATTCGCTGGAGGAAGCCTGCTTCTTTGCCAATGCGGCGGCGGGTGTGGTCGTCGGCAAACTGGGGACTTCCACCGTTTCGCCTATCGAACTGGAAAATGCGGTACGTGGTCGTGCGGAAACCGGCTTTGGCGTGATGACTGAAGACGAACTGAAACAGGCCGTTGCCAGCGCGCGTAAGCGCGGTGAGAAAGTCGTGATGACTAACGGAGTGTTTGACATTCTGCACGCGGGCCACGTTTCCTATCTCGCAAACGCCCGTAAGCTGGGCGATCGGTTAATCGTCGCGGTCAACAGCGATGCGTCGACGAAACGTCTGAAAGGGGAAACGCGTCCGGTGAATCCGCTCGAACAGCGCATGATCGTGCTGGGGGCGCTGGAAGCCGTTGACTGGGTCGTCTCTTTTGAAGAGGACACGCCGCAGCGCCTGATCGCAGGCGTATTGCCGGATCTGCTGGTGAAGGGCGGTGATTATAAGCCGGAAGAAATTGCGGGTAGTGAAGAGGTGTGGGCCAACGGCGGTGAAGTGCTGGTGCTCAACTTTGAAGACGGTTGCTCCACCACCAATATCATCAAAAAAATCCAGAAAGACAGCGATAAATAATGGCTGAAGGTGATGCCTGGAAACCGGGCATCACCTGTGTTCCTAAAGTGTGAACTCAGGCAACTGATTTGCGCACAATATGTACAAACCTGCTACGCTTCCCGGTAAATACTGGAATCAGAAAAAAGCATATGACCTTAACAGAGATTCACCTACTGGAGGATATGCTGATGAACAACAGTGTTTATTCGATGAGCAATTTCGATTTCCTGGCGCGGAGTTTTGCCAGAATGCAGGCTGAAGGTCGCCCTGTTGATATCCAGGCCGTTACCGGCAATATGGACGAGGAGCACCGCAGCTGGTTTTGCAAACGCTACGCGCACTACTGCCAGCAGGCAATGAACGCCAGAAAGCTAGAAGTAGAACACTGATATATCAACGGGCCTTGCGGCCCGTTGCTGTTTTTACGCCTGCGGTTCTACCGGTGGAATGGCGGGCGCAGGTTTAACTTCTTCAGTCGCCTGACGTGCTTCCAGCTCACTTAAACGTTGCTCCAGCAGCGCCAGCTTTTCACGGGTGCGCAGTAGCACCTGGGTCTGAACATCAAACTCTTCGCGGCTCACCAGATCGAGACGCGTCAGCTGAGATTGCAGCGTCTGACGGATCTTCTTCTCGACATCTTCCCCGAACTCCCGGATCCCTTTCGGCATCGATTCGTGAACCTGGCGAGCGATCTGCTCAATTTTCTTCGGGTCAATCATAGTGGTTTCCCTGAACTGGTAAGTGTTATCGCCCATTGTAGTGCGATCTGCGTGAGGCATAAACCAGAATTGTGTGATGTTAATGCGGGTAAAGGCGTTGATGAAGGTAATCAATAGCGTTATAGTTAACCCGCTTATTCTCAGGGCAGGGCGAAATTCCCCACCGGCGGTAAATCAACTCAGGTTGAAAGCCCGCGAGCGCTTTGGGTGCAAACTCAAAGGTCAGCAGATCCGGTGTAATTCCGGGGCCGACGGTTAGAGTCCGGATGGGAGAGAGTAACGATCCAGTCGGGCATGGACCCGCTCACGTTATTTTATTGCCGCTCGTCGGTACTCCTAAGACTGCCCTGATTCTGGTAACCATAATTTTAGTGAGGTTTTTTTACCATGAATCAGACGCTACTTTCCTCTTTTGGTACGCCTTTTGAACGTGTCGAACACGCTCTGTCTGCGCTGCGCGAAGGCCGCGGTGTGATGGTGCTGGATGACGAAGATCGTGAAAACGAAGGCGATATGATTTTCCCGGCAGAGACCATGACCGTTGAGCAGATGGCGCTGACCATCCGTCACGGTAGCGGTATTGTATGCCTGTGCATCACCGAAGATCGTCGTAAACAACTCGATCTGCCGATGATGGTGGAAAATAACACCAGCGCTTATGGCACCGGTTTTACCGTGACCATTGAAGCGGCGACAGGTGTCACAACCGGCGTTTCGGCGGCCGATCGCGTGACCACCGTTCGCGCGGCAATTGCCGATGGCGCAAAACCTTCCGACCTGAACCGTCCGGGACACGTTTTCCCGCTGCGTGCTCAGCCGGGCGGCGTATTGACTCGCGGTGGCCACACCGAAGCGACCATTGATCTGGTGACGCTGGCCGGGTATAAACCCGCAGGTGTACTGTGTGAACTGACCAATGATGATGGCAGCATGGCGCGCGCGCCGGAGTGCATCGAATTTGCGGGCAAACACAATATGGCTGTGGTGACGATCGAAGACCTGGTGGCTTACAGTCAGGCACACGAACGTAAAGCCAGCTAATCCAGCCTTGCCGGATAGCGGTGCAAGCACCTTATCCGGCAAATTTCGCTTTTTCAAACATCCTGTCGGTTAATAAACATCCAATCTTTTTCTCTATGATCGAAATCATCTTTTCGAATTCATACTGTGCCAGTATATAATCGTACCTACTAATAGGTATGTTAAATTTTAACGATAAATATCTGTTAATGTTAAATTTAAAGGGTAAAAGGATGTTTATTGCCTGGTACTGGATTGTCTTAATTGTTTTGGTGGTCGTGGGATATTTTTGCCATATGAAACGTTACTGTAAGGCGTTTCGGCAGGATCGTGATGCGCTACTGGAAATCCGCAATAAATTACTTCGTCGTGATGACGAAGAACGCGACATGACTAAAGAGCAGGAATAACCGCTTCCTGCCCTCTCCGTTACCCGATCCCCATCGCCTGAAGTACGACCAGACTCAGCCCCATCACTGACATTCCACACAGAACGCCATAGCTGGGGTTGTTATTGGGATCAATCTCTTTTGCCAGCGGCATCAGTTCATCCACCGACAACGCAACCATAATGCCGGCGACAGCGGCCATAATTGCTGCCATGACGACGGGTGATACCAGGTTGCCAAGAATCAGCCATGCCAGCACGCCGCCCAGTATTTCCGCCATCCCGGAAATGCCTGCCCAGAAAATAGCCGTGCGTTTAGAACCGGTGGCCGCGTAGACTGGCCCGGCGACCGCCAGACCTTCCGGAATATTATGCAGGGCAACCGCCACTGCGATGCCGAATCCCAACTCCAGGTTGCTGCTGGCGGTCACCCAGGTGGCAATTCCTTCCGGGAAGTTGTGCAAACTGATCCCCAGCGTGAGCAGAATAGCAGTGCGTTTGATCGAGCCGGGGATGGGCTGTGTCCTTTTTTGCACCAGATCCTGCGGGTGAGCGTGCGGAAGAAGACGATCCAGGCCAAAGTAACCCAGTAAGCCGATGATAAACATGCCATAGCCCAGAACTGGCGGCATTCCCTTTGTGCCCAGCGCGGCGGGCAGCATCTCCATTAAGGAGATCAGCAACATGATCCCGGCGGCAAATCCCAGCGAAAACGCCAGCAGGCGATTGGAGGGTTTTTGCCCCAGTACGCCAAGAAAGGCGCCAATAAACGTGGCGGCCCCCGCCAGTAAGGTGAGAATTAAAGGTACTGACATCAATGACTCCTTATACATCTCACTGACCTTCAAAATAACTGATGATGATCATCATGGTTATCAGAGTTCTTCATTCACCGAAAGAGGGTATTGTAAGACCATCAAAATGACTCCCTGAGTAAGGATATCATCATGTCTTCAATTCGTATGCCAGCATTGTTTTTGGGACACGGCAGCCCGATGAACGTTCTGGAAGATAACCTGTATACCCGTGCCTGGCAGCGGCTTGGGGAGACATTACCGCGTCCAAAAGCGATTGTGGTGGTGTCTGCACACTGGTACACCCGAGGTACCGGCGTCACTGCAATGGACGCGCCAAAGACCATTCATGATTTTGGCGGTTTCCCGCAGGCGTTGTACGATACGCATTACCCGGCGCCTGGCTCTCCTGAACTGGCGCAGCAGTTAGTTGATTTGCTTTCACCGGTGCCGGTCGCACTCGACAAAGAGGCCTGGGGGTTTGATCATGGTTCCTGGGGCGTGCTGATCAAAATGTATCCAGATGCCGATATTCCGATGGTGCAGTTGAGCATCGACAGCACCAAACCGGCGGCCTGGCATTTTGAGATTGGACGCAAACTGGCGACGCTACGTGATGAAGGCATCATGCTGGTGGCCAGCGGTAACGTGGTGCATAACCTGCGTACGGCACGCTGGCACGGCGATAATACGCCGTATCCGTGGGCAACTTCGTTCAATGATTTTGTCAAAGCGAACCTGACCTGGCAGGGACCGGTTGAGCAGCATCCGCTGGTAAATTATCTCGATCACGAGGGGGCTTCCCTGTCGAACCCGACGCCGGATCACTATCTACCACTGCTCTACGTGTTAGGTGCGTGGGATGGCAAAGAGTCGGTGACGATCCCGGTTGATGGCATTGAGATGGGCAGCCTGAGTATGCTGTCGGTACAGATAGGATAGCAATGCAGGCCCGGTAACGACCGGGCCTCAGCGATTACTCAACAAAAATATGCGGGTAGAAGCGGGACAGATCCTGGGTGATCAGCGCCCTGTCTTCGCGGATGCCGATCCCGGCAGGCTGGTCGTTGATCAGCCAGCTGCCGATCAGCATATAGCTGTCGCCAAACTTGGGCAGTTGATGGAACTGCTGCACGATCATGCCTTCTTCACCATACGGTCCTTCCACCGCCTCGATCGTTTTACCGTTCTCGACAATGGAGACGTTTGCGCCTTCACGCGAGAAGATCGGTTTCACGACGAATTTTTCCATCTGCGGATAGTCGTCTTCGGCGAAATAGGCAGGAAGCAGGTTCGGATGGTTTGGGAACATCTCCCACAGCAGCGGCAACAGCGCTTTATTGGAGATAATGCTCTTCCACGCCGGTTCCAGCCAGCGCACGCCAGCGTCTTCCAGCTTAGTGGAGAACATCTCGCGCAGCATAAACTCCCACGGATAGAGCTTGAACAGGTTGGCAATCACCTGATCCTGTAGATCCGTGAACTGACCTTTTTCACCCAGACCAACATCTTCGATATAGAGAAATTCGGTAGCGATCTCCGCCTCTGCGGCGCAATCCTGTAGATACTGAATGGTTCCGCGATCTTCAACGGTGTCGCGACAGCAGGTTAAATGGAGAAGCTGGAAGCCGTACTGCTCACGCAGCTCGGCAAAACGCTCGATGAGTTTTTCCTGCAGACTGTTAAACTGATCGCTGCCTTCCGGCAGATTGCCTGCATTGATCTGATCTTCAAGCCAGATCCACTGGAAAAACGCCGCTTCATATAGCGAGGTCGGGGTATCGGCGTTGTTCTCCAGCAGCTTCGGTTCACCGGTGCCATCCCACGCCAGATCAAGACGCGAATAGAGCGACGGTTGATGCGTTTGCCAGGACTGGCGAACAAAGCCCCAGGTGTGCTTAGGAATACGGAATTTGGTCATCAGCTCGTCACTGGCGATCACCTTCTCAACTACCTTGAGGCACATCTGGTGCAACTCGGCGGTCACATCTTCCAGCTTTTCAACCTGGGCCAGCGTTAGCTTGTAATAGGCGTCTTCACACCAGTACGGCTCGCCGTACATCGTGTGAAAATTGAAACCGTATTCAGTGGCTTTATCGCGCCAGTCCGGACGCTCGGTAATACTGACTCTTTCCATGCGTATCAGCCACCCATTGAACGCGTGGAGGTGCCGCTTGCGCTACGCTGCATGGCGCTCTGTTTGGCAACAGATTCACCGAAGCCGCCGCGCGTTACGGTAGAGGTGGTTGCAGGTTTCGGCGCCATGGCGGTTTTAGGAACCGTCATCGTACGGCCAGGCTGCGCTGCGCCATAGTTTTTACCGCCCGCATCGGTGTATTTGCCGTATGCCGGGCTGGCCGGGTTTTTCGAGCTGAACAGCGGTTGCTGGGCAAAGCCCGCGCCGCCGCCCATCATGCGGCCCATCATATAACCCGCCATCAGCGGCATCCAGAAACTGCCGCTGGACTGCTGGGCCTGTGCTTCTGGTGCCATGCCTGCCTGAGCCGGGGCTTGTTGGCACTGGCCTTCACCGAACTCAGCGACACAGTCTTCGCGAGTGGCATATTTTGGCGCGGTACGTTCCGCTTCTTTCAGCGCGTTATTGAACGCTGTAGTACATTCCGCGCTTTTGCCCGGATTGGCTGCCGAACAGTCATCTGCATTCTGATACAACGACACAGTTTCATCGCTTTTCTCACAACCCGCCAGCATAAACACAGCGGTAACGGCGAATGCGACAGGTGTCAGATGGCGCGCGCTCCAGCTTTTGCGGAACGAGGCGTGATGGATGGATTTTGTCCGTTTCATTTTCGTCTTTCCTGGACCCAGTGGTTAATACTGCTCAGGATAGAGGATGAGTGGTTGAAAATGAAGCGAGAAGAGGCTGGAATGCGGCCCAATGGCGAGATCTTTACGTTGCCTTACGTTCAGACGGGGCCGAAGCCCCGTCATCGTGTTTAATTGCGGAACGGATTGTTACCGTTGCTGCTGGAAGAACGTGCTGACGCAGGTTGCGCGGCGGGGGCTGCCGCGTTGGCGGCATAGCCGTCGGCGTTAGCGTCCATCTGCGGGGTTTCCGGCGCGACGTGTTCCGGCGAGGTGGAAATCGGTTTGCCCAGCGTGTTGTTCAGCGCCACCAGATCCTGCTCGTTCAACGTACCCAGCGCTGACTTGATATTCAGCTGGTTGATCAGGTAGTTATAACGCGCATTCGCCAGTTGCTGCTTGGCGTTGTACAGCGTGGTCGTCGCATCCAACACATCAACGATAGTACGTGTACCCACGGAATAGCCCGCTTCCATCGCATCTAATGAGCTCTGGGCGGAAACAACCGCTTGTTTGTAGGCGTTAATGCTGCTGATTGACGCATTGATGTTGTTGAAGGATGAACGTACGGTCTGCACCACGCTGCGGTGGGCGCTTTCCAGTTGCTCGCTGGCACCAACAAAGTTGTATTGCGCCTGTTTCACCTGCGAGTTAACCATTCCACCCTGATAGATTGGCAGGGAGAAACTCAGGCCGATTTTGTTCTGGCCCATGTTGCTGTCGTCATACTGGGAACCTGTCGCGCCACGTGTTTTAGAGCCGCTGTACGAGGTGTCAGACACGCCGGTCGAGGCAGTTAAATCCAGCGTTGGCAGATGTCCGTCCTGCGCCTGGCGAATCTGCTCGCGTGCCAGATCCTGGCTCAGACGGGCCTGCAACAGCGTCAGGTTGCGGTTTTCGGCTTCTTTCAGCAGGGCGTTCACCGCCTGCGGTTTGTCGGTCTTGAAGCTGTCAACGTTCAGCGACGCCAGTTCCGGGTAGTAGTTGCCGGTAACCTGACGCAGTTCTTCAACCGCATTGTCGAGATCGTTACGGGCAGTCACTTCGTTCGCCAGCACGGTATCGTATTGGGAACGGGCGTTTTGCACGTCAGTGATGGCGACCAGGCCCACGTTGAAACGCTGGGTGGTTTGATCCAACTGACGATAGATCGCCTCTTTCTGCGCCTGGGTGTAAGAGAGAACGTCAATGGCGTTCAGCACTTTAAAATAGGCGCTTGCGGTGTTGAGGATCAGCGTCTGCTGGTCCGTCTGGAAAGTCACGTCCTGAATACCCGCTGATTTTTCCTGCAGGGTCAGCGCACGCCATTTCGACATATCGAAAAGAGTCTGCGTTAATTGCAGGGAGGCGCTGGTGGCGTTCGAGTTCACGCCGTTAGCATCGCGGTAGCCGTTGCTGTAGGTGTAATCGGCACCTAAGCCCAGTTGAGGCAGTAAAGGACTACGTGCTTCGTTGATTTTTTCGAATGCAGCATCGCGATCGGCGGCGGATTTACGCAATTCCGGGTTGCTCAGGCGTGCTTGCTGATAAACTTGCATCAGGTTCTCTGCCTGGCTCAGTGTGCTGAACCCCGACAGGCTCAGGCCGATAAGGATGGGGAGCAATTTCTTCATTTGCATTCCTTGTTGTGAAGCAGTATTTAGCGCTGATCAAATTTCAAAAAATAATTGCTGATTCTAGCAGAATCCGCCACTGCAAAAAGTTGGCGTTCTGTGCCATCAGGCGTTAATTTGCACCAATTTACCACAAGGTCGATGAAACGGCAGTCAAACGCCTATGATATTCACATTTAAATCATTATTGGTACAGGACGACACAATGCGTAAATCAGACAACTCGCCAGTAACTTTCTCCAAAAACGATGTAGAAATTATTGCACGAGAAACGCTATATCGCGGTTTTTTTTCGCTGGATCTTTATCGCTTCCGCCATCGTTTGTTCAACGGTGAAATGAGCCAGGAAGTGCGTAGAGAAATTTTTGAGCGCGGTCATGCGGCAGTCTTGCTACCCTTTGACCCTGAGCGGGATGAAGTGGTGCTGGTCGAACAGGTGCGCATTGCGGCGTATGACACCAGTGAAACGCCGTGGCTACTGGAAATGGTGGCAGGGATGATCGAAGAGGGCGAAAGCGTTGAGGATGTGGCCCGCCGTGAAGCAATGGAAGAGGCCGGAATCAAGGTACAACGGACGAAACCGGTACTCAGTTTTCTGGCAAGCCCTGGTGGCACCAGTGAGCGCTCGTCAATTATAGTGGGTGAAGTGGACGCCACGACCGCAAGCGGGATTCACGGTCTGGCTGATGAAAACGAAGATATTCGGGTTCATGTGGTAAGCCGGGAACAGGCATACCGTTGGGTTGAAGAGGGGAAAATTGATAACGCGGCGGCGGTCATTGCCCTGCAATGGCTGCAACTGCACTATAAAGAGTTAATAAACGAGTGGAAAAAATGAAGCGCTATACACCTGACTTCCCTGAAATGATGCGTCTTTGCGAAACGAACTTTTCGCAGTTGCGACGCTTGCTGCCGCGCAATGATGCGCCTGGCGAAACGGTAAGTTACCAGGTGGGCAACGCACAATATCGGTTAACGATCGTTGAATCGACCCGATACACAACGCTGGTGACCATCGAGCAAACGGCGCCGACCATCACCTACTGGAGCCTGCCGTCACTGACAGTGCGGCTCTACCATGACGCTATGGTCGCCGAAGTGTGTTCAAGTCAGCAGATCTTTCGCTTCAAAGCACGGTATGATTATCCAAATAAAAAGTTGCATCAACGCGACGAAAAGCATCAAATTAATCAGTTTCTGGCCGACTGGCTGCGATACTGTTTAGCACATGGAGCGATGGCGATTCCGGTTTACTAGCGTCGTGAAACCTAAGGACACCATTTGGAAAGCCTGTTAAACCTTTCTCTGGCTGGTGAGGCCAGGGTCAGGATCTTACAAATTACTGATACTCACCTGTTTGCCGAAAAGCACGAAACGCTGTTGGGCGTAAACACCTGGGAAAGCTACCAGGCCGTGTTGGATGCCATTCATGCCGACAGGCAGGAATACGATCTGATTGTGGCGACAGGTGATTTAGCTCAGGATCAAACCGCTGCGGCCTATCAGCATTTTGCTGAAGGTATCGCAAGTTTTCGCGCGCCTTGCGTTTGGTTACCCGGTAACCATGACTTTCAGCCCGCGATGTACAGCGCGTTACAAGAGGCCGGGATCTCCCCGGCAAAGTGCGTCATGGTTGGTGAGCAGTGGCAAATCCTGCTGCTGGATAGCCAGGTTTTCGGCGTGCCTCACGGTGAACTGAGTGAATTTCAGCTTGAGTGGCTGGAGCGCAAACTCTCTGAGGCGCCTGAGCGGCACACTCTGCTGCTTCTGCATCATCACCCATTGCCTGCGGGTTGCAGTTGGCTGGATCAACACAGCCTGCGTAACGCGGCAGAACTGGACAACGTGCTGGTGAATTACCCGCGCGTGAAGTATCTGCTTTGTGGGCATATTCATCAGGAACTGGATCTTGACTGGAATGGCCGCCGTCTGCTGGCGACCCCCTCTACCTGCGTCCAGTTTAAACCCCATTGCGCGAACTTTACCCTTGATAGCATCGGTCCTGGCTGGCGTACGCTGGAGCTGTTTGCTGACGGTACGTTAAAAACGGACGTCTGTCGTTTGCAGGGTACTGAATTCCGACCTGATACTGCTTCTGAAGGCTACTGATGTCTACGCTTCTTTATCTGCACGGCTTCAATAGCTCGCCCCGGTCCGCGAAGGCCTGCCTGCTGAAAAACTGGCTGCGCGAACAGTATCCCCATGTCGAGATGATTGTGCCTCAGTTGCCACCGTATCCGGCCGATGCCGCAGAGATGCTGGAGTCTATCGTGCTGGAGCACGGCGGTGAGGCATTGGGCGTGGTGGGATCTTCCTTAGGCGGCTATTACGCCACCTGGTTGTCACAGTGCTTTATGCTGCCTGCGGTTGTCGTCAACCCGGCGGTTCGGCCATTTGAACTGTTGATCGACTACCTCGGTCAGAACGAGAACCCCTACACGGGGCAGCAATATGTGCTAGAGTCACGCCATATTTACGATCTTAAAGTCATGCAGATCGACCCGCTGGAAGCGTCGGATTTAATCTGGCTGCTACAACAGACGGGGGATGAAGTGCTGGACTACCGCCAGGCAGTGGCGTATTACGCCTCTTGCCGCCAGACTGTTATTGAAGGTGGAAACCATGCATTCACGGGCTTCGAAGATTATTTCAACCCGATTGTCGATTTCCTTGGACTGCACAGTTGCTGACAATCATTTCGAATTGCTATTAAAACCATGACGCAAACTTATAACGCTGATGCCATTGAGGTACTCACTGGGCTTGAGCCGGTACGCCGTCGCCCAGGGATGTATACCGATACGACCCGCCCCAACCATCTTGGGCAGGAAGTGATTGATAACAGTGTGGATGAAGCACTGGCGGGCCACGCGAAACGCGTGGATGTGATTTTACATGCCGATCAATCTCTGGAAGTTATTGATGACGGTCGCGGCATGCCTGTGGACATTCACCCGGAAGAGGGCGTTCCGGCGGTTGAACTGATCCTTTGTCGGCTGCATGCGGGCGGCAAGTTCTCGAACAAGAATTATCAGTTTTCCGGCGGCCTGCATGGCGTAGGGATCTCCGTGGTTAACGCCCTGTCGAAACGCGTGGAAGTGAACGTGCGTCGTGATGGGCAGGTGTATAACATTGCGTTTGAGAATGGTGATAAGGTTCAGGATTTGCAGGTCGTAGGTACCTGCGGTAAGCGCAATACCGGCACCAGCGTCCACTTCTGGCCTGACGAAACCTTTTTCGACAGTCCGCGCTTTTCCGTCTCTCGCTTAACACACGTGCTGAAAGCCAAAGCCGTGCTGTGCCCTGGCGTTGAAATCACCTTTAAAGATGAAGTCAATAACAGCGAACAGCGCTGGTGTTATCAGGATGGTCTGAACGACTATCTGGGCGAAGCGGTGAACGGCCTGCCAACGCTGCCGGAAAAACCCTTCATCGGCAATTTCTCCGGTGACACGGAAACGGTCGACTGGGCATTGCTGTGGCTGCCGGAAGGGGGCGAACTGCTGACCGAAAGCTACGTGAACCTGATCCCGACCATGCAGGGCGGGACGCACGTGAACGGTCTGCGTCAGGGGTTGCTCGATGCAATGCGTGAGTTCTGCGAATATCGCAACATTTTGCCGCGCGGCGTGAAGCTTTCGGCGGAAGATATCTGGGATCGCTGCGCCTACGTGCTGTCGGTGAAAATGCAGGATCCACAGTTTGCCGGACAGACCAAAGAGCGTCTCTCGTCGCGTCAGTGTGCGGCATTTGTTTCTGGCGTAGTGAAAGATGCCTTCAGCCTGTGGCTGAACCAGAACGTTCAGTCAGCCGAACTGCTGGCGGAGATGGTTATTTCCAGCGCCCAGCGTCGACTGCGTGCGGCGAAGAAAGTGGTGCGTAAAAAGCTGACCAGCGGTCCGGCACTGCCGGGGAAACTGGCCGACTGTACCGCGCAGGATCTGAATCGTACCGAACTGTTCCTGGTGGAAGGGGACTCGGCGGGCGGTTCAGCCAAACAGGCACGCGATCGTGAATATCAGGCGATCATGCCGCTTAAGGGTAAGATCCTGAACACCTGGGAAGTCTCTTCTGATGAAGTGCTGGCCTCACAGGAAGTACACGATATTTCTGTCGCGATCGGCATCGATCCGGACAGCGACGATCTGAGCCAGTTACGTTACGGCAAGATCTGTATTCTGGCGGATGCGGACTCCGATGGGCTGCACATCGCCACGTTGCTTTGCGCGCTGTTTGTACGTCATTTCCGCACGCTGGTGAAACACGGGCACGTCTATGTCGCGCTGCCGCCGTTGTACCGTATTGACCTTGGCAAAGAGGTTTATTACGCGCTGACGGAAGAAGAGAAAGCGGGTGTACTGGAACAGTTGAAGCGCAAGAAAGGTAAACCGAACGTACAGCGCTTTAAAGGGCTGGGTGAAATGAACCCGATGCAGCTGCGTGAAACTACGCTGGATCCCAACACGCGTCGCCTGGTCCAGCTTATCATTGATGATGAAGACGATCAGCGCACCAACGCCATGATGGATATGCTGCTGGCGAAGAAACGCTCCGAAGACCGCCGTAACTGGTTGCAGGAAAAAGGCGATCTCGCGGATATCGACGGGTAATAGTGTTGTTGTGCCGGGTGGCGTCATTAGCGCGTCCTCCGGCACCCTCATTTATGTCGTTTACGGTACTGCAACGGCGTTTCGCCGATTCCCTTGCCAAACGCGCTGATAAAGTACGTCACGTCTGAAAATCCCACCATGTTAGCAATCTCCCGCACGCTTGCTTCGCTGTGAAGTAGCGCTTCACAGGCTTTTCTCAGACGTAACGTATTGAGATAGTCGAGAATGCTTTCTCCGGTCTCAATATGGAACCGCCGCGACACATAGCTTTTCGATTTTCCCAGTTCATTTGCCAGCACGCTCAGGCTGAATTTGTGCGTGTAATTTTCGTCGAGCCAGAACATCACCTGACTGGCGATGCCGGTGGCGATGCCCTGCATACTGCTCTTATCTTCGGGTAACAGGCTGAATAAACTTAATACCAGGCAGGCAATGTGCTCGGTGTTGAGCGGCTTCAGCGTCGCCATTTTCTCGTAACGGCTAAAGAGGAAATCGATGTGTGTATGGATCTCACTGGCGTCGATCACCCAGGCTTCACCGCCGCGCACAGCCAGGTTTTGCAGGCGAGCCTGATTGAGCGGGAAATCACGCAGAACCTTCAGTATCGCATGTGGGTCGAGATGAATAATGGTACGCCGGTAGCTATTCTGCGCCTGCTCATCCACCATGATTTTGTGCAGGGTAAACGGCGGGAAAAAGAACATCCGGCCTGGCCGCATGGTGTACTGCTTATGATCGACCGTGACCACGCCGAAACCTTCTTCCACATACAGCATTTCCAGACATTGATGCCAGTGGTGGTAGCGGACCGTGTTGGCAAACAGACGACTAAACGACGCAATCGCGTCGTTGAGGGTGATCAGTTCCAGACGTTCTGAACAAAGCGGTGCGTTCATAGTGCAATAGAATTAAATTTTTACCAGACTGATTACGTTTATAAACTCTATTTTTAAATTTTCTCAATCCCTGTTTTAAAAGAATGTGTCGGGTGTGATTGAGGTAACATTTCTGCCAATGCGCGATTCACTATGCTTTAGCCACTTTATTCAGAGGGGCAGAGTATGTGGTCGGCAACTGAAGAAAAATCAAATCCATTGTCATCCCGTGAAGATGTTACGCGTGCCGTTAACGCCATTCTGGGGGCACTGGATAAGCAGTTTCCCGCAGGGCAGGCCCGGTTTTCACTGGGTGATACCTGTGCGCATTACAGTGTGGATATTGCCTGTATGGAAGGGCTTTCGAGAGCGCTGTGGGGGCTTTTCCCGCTGATGGCCGGAGGTGCTGAGGTTCCGTTTGCCGACAAGTACATTCAGGCGATCAGGCTGGGGACCGATCCGCAGAGTCCACATTACTGGGGCGATACCGGGCCTTACGATCAGCGTCTGGTGGAAATGGCTGCGTATGGGATGGGGCTGGCGCTACTACCGCGTCAGTTAACGGCGGCGTTCAGCCCGTCGGAACAAAAAAACCTGCATCGCTGGCTGAATCAGATAACCGATGCGCAGATGCCGGACAGCAACTGGAACTACTTTGCCATCCTCGTTCAGCTCGGTTTTAAACGTGCCGGACTACCGTTCGATCAGGCGGCTATCGATCGTCGCTTTGCGCTGATGGAGGCCTACTATCTGGGCGACGGCTGGTATTCCGATGGCCCCGGACGACCTCAGGATTACTACATCTCAATGGCCTTCCATTTCTATGGCGTGCTGTATGCCACGCTGAATCCGGAAGACGCCACTCGCGCCGCAACGTTACGCGAACGTGCCCGGCGGTTTGCCGAAGACTTTATCTTTATGTCGGCTGCCGACGGGGCTTCGGTGCCGTTCGGTCGCAGCCTGACCTATCGATTTGCGATGGTCGCGTTCTGGAGCGCGGTGGCGTTTGCTGAGCTGGATGTGCTTACGCCGGGCATCATTAAAGGGGTGATCCTGCGACATTTGCGCTGGTGGCAGCAGCAGCCCATTTTTGATCGTGATGGGATCCTGACGTTAGGCTTCGCTTATCCGAATCTGGCGATGTGCGAGGACTACAATTCGCCAGGTTCTCCTTACTGGGCGCTGAAGGTTTTTCTGATCCTCGCGCTGCCGGAAAATCACCCGTTCTGGCTGGCTGAAGAGCAGCCCCTGCCACGACTGGCGGAAGCGCGCGCGATCCCCCATGCCGGGCAAATTCTTCAACACAGCGAACATTCCGGGCTTGTCACAATGCTGACATCCGGCCAACTGGAGCTGAATAACTACGTTAATACCGAGGCGAAATATACCAAGTTTGCCTATTCCAGCCGTTTTGGTTTCACCATTGAACGCGGGCGTTTTGGCATCAAGCATGCGGCGTGTGATTCCATGCTGCTGTTAGCTGACGGTGATGCCTATTTTCGCGGGCGGCGCGACTGCGACGAGGTCCGCGTAGATGAAAGCTTCATTTTCTCGCGCTGGTCGCCGTGGCATGACGTTGCCATTGAGACCTGGCTGATGCCGTTCGGTGAATGGCATATCCGTTTGCACCGCATCCACAGCGCGCGGGTACTGCAAACGGTGGAAGGAGGCTTTGCAGTCATGAAAGCGGAGCACCAGGTGCACGGACGCGGGTGCGTGGTTGCCGCCAGCAACGGCAGCAGCATGATTGTGGACCTGTCACCGGTGATTTCGCGCAGTCCGGACAGCATTATCACGCCGCCAAACAGCAGCATTATGTTTGCCGAATGTGCCGCGATCCCCGTGCTCTCAACAGAGATTACGGCTGGGGAAAGTTGGCTTTGTTGCGCGGTCAGTGCATCCGGGCAACACAAGGCCTGCACCGCCATTCCCCGGTTGCACATTGATGCTCATCAGGTCGTTATTCGCGAACCTGAATCTGCGCGCCTGTTGGCGTTCTCTTTATAGCGAGGGTGGTATGAATATACGTTCACCGGATTACAGAACGGAATACTATAAAATCAGTAGTTTTATTTTTCTCTATTTCTTTACGTGGTCGGCCAGCATCGGTTTGTTGGCAATCTGGCTGGGGCAGAAAGCACAGCTTAGCGGTACGGTTATAGGAACGGTTTTTGCCGTGAATGGTATTTTCTCGGTTATCCTGAAACCTATTTACGGCTATATTCTCGATAAAATTGGTATGAGTAAATATCTGCTTTATTTTGTCGTAGGGATGTCGGCATTAATGGCACCCTTCTTTATTTATATTTACCAGCCATTATTACTCTCTCAGACCCTGTTGGGGATTATTGTTGGCGCAATTTACCTGAGTTTTGCGTGGTATGCCGGCGTGGCGGCCTGTGAATCGTATTCCGATCGCTACAGTCGTCTTAACGGTATGGAGTTTGGTCAGATTCGGATGTGGGGGTCACTCGGTTGGGCGGTGGCATCATCGTTCTCGGGACTGCTGTTTAACCTTTCTCCGGCCTATAACTTCATCATGGGCAGCGTGACGTCGGTCGTGATGCTGATGGTTCTGCTGAGTCTGAAGGTGAACGTCAACGCCGCTAATGCCGCTGAGGTGCTGACCAAAGAGAAAATCGTCCCGGCAGATGTCTACGCCCTGCTGCGAAACCGTAAGTTCTGGGCATTCTGTCTGTATGTGGCGGGTGTCGCATGGATGATGTTTATCGCCGAGCAGCAGTTCTCCCGCTACTTTGTGACTTTCTTCTCTGACATCCACGAAGGCAATGCGGTCTTTGGTTATCTGGGCACCGTACAGTCAGGTATGGAATTTGTCATGTATATGGTGATCCCCTTATTTGTTAATGCTATCGGTGCTAAACGCGGACTGTTGATTGTCGGCGTACTGGTCGGGGCGCGACTGGTGATTTCTGGTCTCTGCGATTCTCACCTGTTAATTTCTGTGCTCAAACCGTTATATGGTCTGGAGATCTGTTTACTGCTGGTCTCGGTATTTAAATATATCGCAGAGCATTTTGATAAACGTGTCAATGCAACCATGTATTTACTGGGATATCAGGCGATGCTGTATGTCGGGAATGTGGTGGTCTCTTCACCTGCCGGATTAATGTATGACCGTATTGGTTTTGAGAAAACCTACATCATCATGGGGATTATCGCCCTGGTCTTTACGCTTATTTCGGCATTTACCTTATCGGCATGCCAGAGTAAACGAAATAATAATACTGCTCTTGATATCGCTGAAAATAACGCGACAAAATAATTTACGTCATAAGGAACCGAAATATGTTAAATCACATCGTTGAGGAACGCCTGCGCGCTTTTCCTGGACAGCCGATCGATGCAGGGGCATTTCAGGATGAGATGCGCAGCGCGCGTGAGCATGTCCTTGAACTGATTCGTCGTCATTTAACGGAATTCGGTGAACACTTTCCAGCCGAAACCTGTGTGAAAGGGTATTACCCGTTAACGGATAATATCGAGTGGACAACCAGTTTCTGGACCGGGCAGCTATGGCTGGCCTGGGAGATGAGTGGCGACGCGGTATTCCGTGACATGGCGGAAAAGCACGTTCGCTCTTTTGGTCTGCGAATTGCCGGACGTCACGACACCAATACCCACGACCTGGGCTTTCTGTATACCCTTTCCTGCGTAGCGGCCTGGCGGTTGACGGGAAATCGCGATGCACGCGGGTTTTCACTGTTGGCAGCAGAAGCGCTGCTGGAGCGTTTTCACGAGAAAGCGCAGATCATTCAGGCGTGGGGCGATCTGAGCGACCCGGAACAGGCCGGACGGATGATCATCGACTGCAATATGAATTTACCCCTGCTGTACTGGGCGAGCGAGCAGACCGGCGATCCGCGTTTTGCGGACGCCGCGAAGGCGCACGTTGCCCAGGCGGCGAAGTATTTAATTCGTGAAGATGCATCCACTTTCCATACCTATTACATGGATGTGCACAGCGGTGCGCCGCGCTACGGGAACACACAGCAGGGCTATGCCGATGACTCGTGCTGGTCGCGCGGCCAGGCGTGGGGCATTTATGGTTTCCTGTTGAGCTATATCTACACCGGCGATACGCAGAAGGTGGCGCTGTCGAAAAAACTGGCCAATTACTTCCTGAATCGCCTGCCGGAAGATGCCGTCTGCCATTGGGATCTGGCGCTGGTCGGAACCGATGCGCTACGTGACTCCTCCTCCGCGGCCATCGCGGTTTGCGGTTTGCTGGAATTAATTAAACATTTGCCCGTTACCGATCCGGATCGCGAACGTTACCAGCAGTGGGCAATGGCGATCATGTCGTCGCTGACCAGGCACTATTTGATGGCGAAAGAGGAAAAGGGTAACGGCCTGTTGAAACACTCGGTTTATCACCTCTCGAGTAATAAAGGGGTGGATGAGTGTGCCAGTTGGGGAGATTACTTCTACGTGGAGGCGCTGGTGCGATTTACTCAGTGCTGGAAGCTCTACTGGTAAGTGTGAATTTCACGGTTGATCAAAAGGGTAAGCCTCGGGAGCTTACCCTTTTGCCATTATGATATCTGATTGATCTTGCCAGAGAGGTCTATTAGTCTCAATCGAGGCGAGAACGCGGATTTACGATAAGGCAATGACCGGGGACGGACGCCAAAATACATAATAAGGAAACAGGATGAACAACACACATCTGTCTAAGAGCGTCGACGCCCTTAAACCCTCCGCTATCAGGGAATTACTCAAACATAGCAAAATGCCTGGCGTAATTTCGCTGGGCGGCGGCATTCCCAGCCCGGAACTGTTTGATAAAACAGGGCTGAAAATGGCCACACGCAACATGATGGAAAGCCAATTTCTGAATGCGTTCCAGTACGGTCTGAGCGAAGGTTTTCCACCTCTGCGTGAAGCGATTAGTCAGTTATGCCAGAAACGCGGCATTCAGGCTGCCTCTGACGCGATCCTGGTGACCAATGGGTCACAGCAGTCGCTGGATATTCTGGTGAGAACGTTGATCAATCCGGGCGATAAAGTGGTGGTCGAACGCCCGACGTATCTTGCCGCATTGCAGGTTCTGCAACTGTCCCAGGCGGATATTCTGTCTGTTGGCACTGATAAAGACGGCATGATCGTGGACGATCTGGAAGTGTTGCTCCAGAGCAACACGATCAAGTTCGTGTATATCGTGCCGACGTTTGGTAACCCTGGCGGCGTGGTTCTGAGTGATTCCCGTCGGCAGAAGTTGGTTCAACTGGCGAAACAGCATGACTTTGCCATCATTGAGGATGATCCCTACGGCGAGATCAATTTCACCAATGAGACCTATAAAACGCTGTTCCAGCATGCCCGCGAGAGCGGATGCTCTGAGCAGGTGATTTATACCTCGACCTTTTCCAAGATTCTGGCCCCTGGCCTGCGCGTGGGTTGGGTGGTGCTGCCGGAATGGATCAGACAAAAAGCGACCATTGTTAAGCAGGCGACCGATCTGCATACCAGTGCGCATTCGCAGGCGATGGCGGCCAGCTATTTGACGTTAGGGCGTCTGGAAGATCAAATCCAGGTTATTCGTCAGTCATATCGTGAGAAGTGTTATGTGCTGGCGGAGGCGATTCGCAGTGAACTGGATGAGCATATCTCATTCCATATGCCGCAGGGGGGGATGTTCCTGTGGGGGACATTCCGTTACGATTTCGATGCTACGGCCTGGCTTTCCCGCACCTTGCAGGAAAAAGTGGTGTTCGTACCGGGCGAGTTTTTCTTCTGCAGTAATCCGGATAAACGTACGCTGCGCATGTCTTTTGCCACACCAACGGCGGATGAACTGGAAGAAGCGGTGCGAAGACTGAAAAAGGCGTTGCCCTGAGGTCGCTTTTGCCGGGTCTGGCATTGATGGCTGACCCGGCGCAACGCGGTATGTTTAAATACCGGATTCCAGAATACGAATATTCATATCCAGCACGTCGCCTTTAACGGCTTCGCTGTAGGCTTTCATATGCGGGGTCTGCAGATGCGCTTCAAGATGCGCGATGCTTTCCCACTGCTCAATCATGACGATTGAATCTGGCGCCGTGGTCTGGAAACTCACGTTTGCCGCATGATCTACCATCGGCGCGTAGCCGTGGCAGCCCTCTTCCTTCAGTACGACAGGAACGATTTTCGCAAACTGATCCAGGACGGCCTGACGGTGATGTTGTCCCGGACGGGTGCGGATTTCAGCAATAACTGTAAGCATGGTTAACTCCTTCTAATTCCAGATTACTAGTTAACCAAAAATCGCCTGCAGATGCTCGCGATATTCTGCAACATAACGTGGTACATCCGGCATTTTAATGACGTCATTGGTAATAAAGGTCGGCAGCGCTTCCATTCCAAGGAATTGATTCGCCTTATGGAATGGCAGATAAACGCCATCGACACCCACACCGTGGAAGAACTGATCTTTATCGGTGAAGGCTTCCATCGGCGCGTTCCAGGTCAGGGAGAGCATGTATTTTTTCCCCTGAATCAGGCCGCCGGAACCGTATTTTTTCGAGGCATCTGAGCGGGTACGACCATCGCTGGCATACAGTGTGCCGTGACCTTCGGTGAACACGTCATCAATGTATTTTTTCACGGTCCACGGTGCACCCATCCACCAACCAGGCATCTGCCAGATAACCACGTCAGCCCAGACGAAGTTCTGCACTTCTTCTTTCACGTCGTAATCACCGTCAGCCCGGACGATTTTGACGCTATGGCCGAGGTCACGCAGGGTGCCGTCAGCGACTTCCGTCAGCGTGTCATTCAGTTGACCGTTGGAGTGTGCAAATTTTTTTGCGCCGTTGATAATCAGGACGTTGCTCATTTTTTATCCTCTCAGGAATGCGTTTGAGGCTAATTTTACGTCAACAGGCCATACGGTGAAATTAGCAAAATGTGCAAAGTCTTTTGTGTATGGCGCAATAATCGACAGTTACCACTGCACCGTTGCGATAAAACCACCATCTGGCGCATTGCCAAATGACACCGTCATTGCGTGCAGAGCGGCAATGCGGCGGACAATCGACAGGCCCAGTCCGCTACCGGTAACGTGTTGGCCCGGCGGGCGATAAAAACGCTCACCAATGTGGGGGAGGACTTCCGCTGTGACGCCGGGGCCGTTATCTCTGACGGTAAACTGCCTGGCGTCAAGCGTGACATCAACCACGCTGCCTTTCGGACTGTAGCGGATGGCGTTATCCAGTAGATTGCGCACCAGCAGACTGAGCAGCAGCGGTTGACCGGTACGCATCACATTGTGGGCATTGATCTGCAAACGCACATCAATTTGCGCCTGCTGCGCGGGCTGCCAGATGTCCATCACCGCAGACTGAAGGAGCTCTTCAAGAGAGAGCATGGCGACGTCCTGCAGGTTATCCAGCGAGTCGAGACGGGAAAGCGTCAGGAGTTGGTCGACCAGACGCGTGGCGCGATCGATGCCCGTGTGGAGTTGCGTCAGGGCTTTCTCCCGCGCCAGCGGATCATCATCAGAAAGCTGCGCCACCTCCGTCTGGACTTTTAGCGCCGTTAGCGGACTGCGCAGTTCATGAGCGGCGTCTGAGGTAAAGCGTCGTTCGCGCACCATCATATTATGGGTGCGGGTAAAAAGCTGGTTGAGCGATTCGACCAGCGGACGCACCTCACTCGGGACGCCGTGTGAACTGAGCGGCTCGCTGGATTCCGGATCGCGCAGGCGCAACGCCTGCGCCAGTTTTTTCAGCGGCATGAGTTCCCGATGCAGTAGCATAATCATTAACAGCAGCATCAGCGGCAGCGCGATAAGCCAGGGGACCAGTTGCGCCGTCACAATCTCCAGCGCCATATCTTCACGATATTCCCACTCCTGGCCGACCACGATGCGGTACTTACCATCGGGGGAGGTCAGCCAGATAAAACGCCATTTGTCGTCATCACCGTTGAGCTGGCCGTCATCAAACCCTTCCCGACGATAGCTATAGGGGATGTTCTGACCATTGTCGCCATCGTGCAGGATCATCTTGCCGTCCGTGGTATAGACGGCAAAGGTCAGCGCGTCATCATCGACATGACCGTGCTTAAATTTTTTGGGCGTATGCGCCATCCGCTCAGTCGCATGCAATTCATTGATATCAAGCGTGATCAGGCGTTTGGCGAAGAGCATCAACTGCGTATCAAACAGCTCATCGACATTATCGGTAGTCTTCTTCCAGGCGACAAAGCTCGATGCCGCCCAGGTAATGGCTGCCAGAATTAGAAAGATGAGGGTAAGCCTGACGCGCAGGCTGAGTTGCCGGGTCACGATGATGCCTCGCCAAGCGTATAGCCAATGCCGTGAACGGTGCGAATAAAATTGCTGCCCAGTTTGCGCCGCAAATGGTGAACATGTACTTCAACGGCATTGCTGGTGACCTCTTCGTCCCAGGTATACAACTTCTCTTCGATGAGTTTGCGTGGCAATACGCGCCCGGCATTGCGCATCAATAATTCCAGCAGGGCGAACTCCTTTGGCTTGAGTATCAACGGTTCTCCCGCCAGCGTCGCGACCCGATCGCCGGGATTTAAGGTGACCTGCCCGTGGCGCAGTTCGCTGCTGGCCTGACCGCTGGCGCGACGCATCAGCGCTTCCAGCCTGGCGGCGACTTCAATCAGCGCGAATGGCTTACACAGATAATCATCCGCCCCGAGGCGAAGTCCTTCCACGCGCTCGGCCAGGGCATCACGCGCGGTGAGGATCAGCACCGGTTCGCGCTTTCCCTGTTCACGCCAGTCGCGCAGAATATCGCGTCCGTCCATTCCTGGCAGCGTAAGGTCGAGGATCACCGCATCATAAGGCGCGCTGTAGAGCGCTTCTTTTCCCTGACGACCTTCGGTAAACCAGTCGACGCTAAAGCCCATTTTGCTTAACCCGGTTTTAATGCCATCGCCAATCATCGCATCATCTTCAATCAGTAAAATTCGCATCGTTTCATCCCTGCGCCCGCTGTGACAGAGGCAAGTAAACCCCGATGTCACACGTGATGTACAGCAAAAATGAGACTTTTTTTTGCCTTAAGAACTCGTTAAGAATTACGGTATTTAATGGATGCGAAATGACATCAAAGGGAGAAATGATCATGAAAAAATTGGCTGCAATTGTTGCCGTTATGGCGCTCTGCTCCGCACCGGTTCTGGCGGCGCAGCAGGGTGGTTTTTCTGGCCCGTCCGCGACGCAAACGCAGAGCGGCGGCTTCCAGGGGCCTAACGGCAGTAGCACGACGGTAGAAAGTGCGAAATCCCTGCGTGATGACACCTGGGTGACGCTGCGCGGCAACATCGTTGAACGCATTTCCGATGACCTTTATCTGTTTAAAGATGCGACAGGGACCATCAATGTCGATATCGACCACAAACGCTGGAACGGCGTGACGGTCACCCCGCAGGATACCGTTGAAATTCAGGGGGAAGTGGACAAAGACTGGAATTCCGTTGAAATTGACGTGAAGCAAATCAGTAAAGTCAGCAAATAATCCCTGTCAGGGCCGCGTTCGCGGCCCTTTTCTTTGTGACTCAACGCGTCAGATAAGGTAGTATCTGCGGCAATATTGCCTGAAAAGATACCGGGTATCTGGCGGGCTTACAGTTGAGGAATCACGATTAATGAGCGATATGGCAGAGCGCCTTGCGCTGCATGAATTCACGGAAAACGCCTATCTGAATTACTCCATGTACGTCATCATGGACAGGGCGTTGCCGTTTATTGGTGATGGTCTGAAACCCGTTCAGCGCCGCATCGTCTATGCGATGTCAGAGCTGGGGCTGAACGCCAGCGCCAAATTTAAAAAATCCGCCCGTACCGTCGGCGACGTGTTGGGTAAATACCACCCGCACGGGGACAGCGCCTGCTATGAGGCCATGGTGCTGATGGCGCAGCCGTTCTCTTACCGTTATCCGCTGGTTGATGGCCAGGGGAACTGGGGGGCGCCAGACGATCCGAAATCCTTCGCGGCGATGCGTTATACCGAATCCCGCCTGTCAAAATACGCTGAACTGTTGCTGAGCGAACTGGGACAGGGAACCGCAGACTGGGTGCCCAACTTCGACGGGACGATGCAGGAGCCGAAAATGCTGCCCGCGCGTCTGCCGAATATCCTGCTTAACGGCACAACCGGTATCGCGGTCGGCATGGCGACGGATATCCCGCCGCACAACCTGCGCGAAGTGGCAAAAGCCGCGATTACCCTGATTGAACAGCCGAAAACGACGCTGGACGAGCTGCTGGATATTGTTCACGGCCCGGACTACCCGACCGAAGCGGAAATCATTACCCCGCGCGCCGAAATTCGTAAGATTTATGAAAATGGACGCGGCTCCGTGCGCATGCGTGCGGTGTGGAAGAAAGAAGACGGCGCGGTGGTAATTACTGCACTGCCGCATCAGGTCTCCGGCGCGCGCGTACTGGAGCAAATCGCGGCCCAGATGCGCAATAAAAAGCTGCCAATGGTCGACGATCTGCGCGATGAGTCAGATCACGAAAACCCGACTCGTCTGGTGGTGGTGCCGCGTTCCAATCGTGTGGACATGGAGCAGGTAATGAACCACCTGTTTGCGACCACCGATCTGGAAAAGAGCTATCGCATTAACCTCAATATGATCGGTCTTGACGGGCGTCCGGCGGTGAAAAACCTGCTGGAGATCCTCACCGAATGGCTGGCGTTCCGTCGTGATACCGTGCGTCGCCGCCTGAACTATCGTCTGGAGAAAGTCCTCAAACGCCTGCATATCCTGGAAGGTTTGCTGGTGGCGTTTCTCAATATCGACGAAGTCATTGAGATCATCCGTACTGAAGATGAGCCCAAGCCAGCGCTGATGTCGCGTTTTGGTATTACCGAAACGCAGGCCGAAGCAATCCTCGAACTGAAATTGCGTCATCTCGCCAAACTGGAAGAGATGAAGATTCGCGGTGAGCAGGATGAGCTGGCGAAAGAGCGCGATCAGCTGCAGGCGATTCTCGCCTCTGAACGCAAAATGAATACCCTGCTGAAGAAAGAGTTGCAGGCGGATGCCGACGCCTATGGTGACGATCGTCGTTCACCGCTGCGCGAGCGCGAAGAAGCGAAAGCGATGAGCGAACACGACATGCTGCCGTCTGAGCCGGTGACGATCGTACTGTCTCAGATGGGCTGGGTGCGTAGCGCCAAAGGTCACGACATCGACGCGCAGGGACTGAACTACAAAGCGGGCGATAGCTTTAAGTCGGCGGTGAAAGGTAAGAGTAACCAGCCGGTGGTGTTTATCGATACCACCGGGCGCAGTTACGCCATTGACCCGATCACGCTGCCGTCGGCGCGCGGTCAGGGCGAGCCGTTGACCGGTAAACTGACGCTACCGCCAGGCGCTACCGTTGAGCATA
Source organism: Citrobacter farmeri (assembly GCF_019048065.1). NCBI lineage: Bacteria > Pseudomonadati > Pseudomonadota > Gammaproteobacteria > Enterobacterales > Enterobacteriaceae > Citrobacter > Citrobacter farmeri. The sequence continues at coordinate 4,048,771 of NZ_CP077291.1, read as the reverse complement.
TGCTGATGGAAGGCGATGAGCAGAAACTGCTGATGGCATCGAATGCGGGTTACGGTTTTGTCTGTACGTTCAACGATCTGGTGGCGCGTAACCGTGCCGGTAAGACGCTCATTACGCTTCCGGAAAATGCTCGCGTTATGCCGCCGGTGGTGATTGAAGATGAAACGGATATGCTGCTGGCGATTACGCAGGCCGGACGTATGCTGATGTTCCCGGTCAGCGATCTGCCGCAGCTATCGAAAGGGAAAGGGAATAAGATCATCAACATTCCGTCCGCAGAAGCGGCGCGTGGTGACGACGCGCTGGCGCTGCTCTATGTTCTGCCGCCGCAGAGCACGCTGACTATTCACGTCGGGAAACGCAAAATTAAGCTGCGTCCTGAAGAGTTGCAGAAAGTGACCGGCGAACGAGGTCGTCGCGGGACGTTGATGCGCGGTTTGCAGCGCATCGATCGCATCGACATTGATTCGCCGCGTCGTGCTGGCAGCGGTGACAGCGAAGAGTAATTTGCGTGAAATGCCGGATGGGGCTTTGCCTCATCCGGCTTACGCAGATGCCTCTTGTGGACCGGATCAGGGCTTACGGCGGTATCCGCCGCAAGGGGCGAGCCATTCGCTCCTGCCGAATTACAGTAAAATTTCCCGTAAAACCGTTGTTTATTCGTGAGTAGCGATTAACAATACAGTTTTCCAGAGAGCCATATTAACAATACCCTAACCTGGATAGCAGGTGACGTAGAATCCCGGGCTCTTAGGCCTTCAGAGGTTGTTATGCTATTTATTTTTCGACTTATTATTACCGTTATCTATTCCATTCTGGTTTGTGTTTTCGGTTCTCTTTACTGCTTACTCAGCCCGCGTAACCCAAAACACGTCGCGACCTTCGGGCACATGTTTGGTCGTCTGTCGCCGGTGTTCGGCCTGAAAGTTGAGTGCCGTAAACCCGCGGATGCGGAAAGCTACGGCAACGCTATCTACATCGCTAACCATCAGAATAATTACGATATGGTGACCGCCGCGAATATCGTGCAGCCGCCAACCGTGACCGTTGGGAAGAAAAGCCTGCTGTGGATCCCGTTTTTTGGTCAACTGTACTGGCTGACGGGAAATCTGCTGATTGACCGTAATAACCGTGCAAAAGCGCACGGTACGATTGCCGAAGTAGTGAACCATTTTAAAAAGCGTCGCATCTCCATCTGGATGTTCCCGGAAGGCACTCGTAGCCGGGGGCGTGGCCTGCTGCCGTTTAAAACCGGGGCTTTTCATGCCGCGATTGCTGCTGGCGTCCCAATTATTCCGGTGTGCGTTTCCAATACCTCGAATAAAATTAACCTGAATCGCCTGAAAAATGGTCTGGTGATTGTGGAGATGCTGCCGCCGGTGGATACCAGTCAGTATGGTAAAGATCAGGTTCGTGAACTGGCCGCGCACTGCCGCTCGCTGATGGAACAAAAGATTGCTGAACTTGATCAAGAAGTCGCCGAGCGAGAAGCTGCCGGGAAAGTTTGATTCAGCGACAAATGCTTACTCATTCACGCTGCAAGCCAATGTACATGCAGCGTGGAGTATGACGAGTTTTTGCAGGAAACGAGTTCCTGCCCGTAATTTAGCCAGTTTTACATGGAGCTTATATGTCATTCAGTCGGCGTCAGTTCATTCAGGCATCGGGGATCGCGCTGTGTGCCGGTGCTGTTCCGCTGAGGGCCAATGCTGCCGGTCAGCAACAGCCGCTGCCCGTTCCGCCGCTACTGGAGTCACGCCGGGGCCAGCCGCTGTTTATGACGCTACAGCGTTCGCACTGGTCCTTTACCCAGGGCACGCGGGCGCCAGTCTGGGGGATTAACGGGCGTTACCTCGGTCCGACGATCCGCGTCTGGAAAGGGGATGACGTTAAACTGATCTACAGTAACCGTCTGGCGGAAAATGTCTCTATGACTATCGCCGGTCTACAGGTGCCAGGTCCGCTGATGGGCGGTCCGGCGCGCATGATGTCGCCAAACGCGGACTGGGCGCCCGTGCTGCCTATTCGTCAGAATGCCGCCACGCTGTGGTATCACGCCAATACGCCGAACCGTACCGCCCAGCAGGTATACAACGGTCTGGCGGGGATGTGGTTGGTTGAAGATGAGGTGAGTAAATCGCTGCCGATCCCAAACCATTATGGCGTCGATGACTTCCCCGTCATTATTCAGGATAAGCGACTGGATAACTTTGGCACGCCGGAATACAGCGAGCCTGGCAGCGGCGGCTTTGTCGGCGATACGCTGTTGGTCAACGGGGTGCAAAGTCCTTACGTGGAAGTCTCCCGTGGCTGGGTGCGTTTGCGCCTGCTGAACGCCTCTAACTCCCGTCGTTATCAGTTGCAGATGAGTGACGGACGCGCGCTGCATGTCATCTCCGGCGATCAGGGCTTTTTGCCCGCGCCGGTGTCAGTCAAGCAACTGTCGCTGGCACCCGGCGAGCGCCGAGAAATTCTGGTCGATATGACCAATGGCGATGAAGTGTCGATTACCTGTGGCGAGGCGGCGAGCATTGTCGACAGGATCCGTGGTTTCTTTGAACCGTCGAGCATTCTGGTTTCCACGCTGGTGTTAACGCTGCGCCCAACCGGCCTGCTGCCATTGGTGACCGACAGCCTGCCGATGCGTCTGCTGCCGACTGAGATCATGAGCGGTACGCCGATTCGCAGTCGCGATATCAGTTTGGGCGACGATCCGGGCATCAACGGCCAGCTATGGGACGTCAACCGCATTGATATCACCGCGCAGCAGGGCTCCTGGGAGCGCTGGACGGTGCGTGCCGATATGCCGCAGTCGTTCCACATCGAAGGGGTATCGTTCCTCGTGCGTAACGTTAATGGCGCGATGCCGTTCCCGGAAGATCGTGGCTGGAAAGATACCGTCTGGGTGGATGGGCAGGTGGAACTGCTGGTCTGGTACGGACAGCCTTCCTGGGCGCATTTCCCGTTCTACTTTAACAGCCAGACGCTGGAAATGGCGGACCGTGGTTCTATCGGGCAGATTCTGGTCAATCCGGCGGCGTAATCCTCCTCTCTCTCGCTGATGTGCGAGAGAGATTATCCTTCGATTTCTCTTTCGTTCCGGCATATAATCGCCGGCCTTTGATTATTTTTTTACCATTTTTGGAAGCACTATGAGCGCAATATCCCTGATCCAGCCAGACAGAGATCTCTTCTCCTGGCCTCAGTACTGGGCGGCCTGTTTTGGTCCCGCTCCTTTTTTGCCGATGTCACGCGACGAAATGGATCAACTTGGCTGGGATAGCTGCGACATTATTTTGGTTACCGGTGACGCCTATGTCGATCACCCGAGTTTCGGTATGGCGATTTGCGGCCGAATGCTGGAAGCGCAGGGCTTCCGTGTCGGCATCATTGCGCAGCCGGACTGGAACAGCAAAGACGATTTCATGCGTCTGGGCAAACCGAACCTGTTCTTTGGCGTAACCGCTGGCAACATGGACTCGATGATCAACCGCTATACCGCCGATCGTCGCCTGCGCCATGATGATGCCTATACCCCGGATAACGTGGCGGGCAAGCGCCCGGATCGCGCCACGCTGGTCTATACCCAGCGCTGCAAAGAGGCGTGGAAAGACGTGCCGGTGATCCTTGGCGGCATTGAAGCGAGCCTGCGCCGTACCGCGCATTATGATTACTGGTCCGATACCGTGCGCCGTTCCGTGCTGGTGGATTCCAAGGCCGACATGCTGATGTTTGGTAACGGCGAACGTCCGCTGGTAGAAGTGGCACACCGTCTGGCGATGGGGGAAACCATCAGCCAGATCCGCGATGTGCGTAACACCGCGATTATGGTGAAAGAAGCGCTGCCTGGCTGGAGCGGCGTCGATTCTACGCGTCTGGATACGCCGGGGAAAATTGACCCGATCCCGCATCCGTATGGCGAAGATTTGCCGTGTGCCGACAACAAACCCGTCGCGCCGAAAAAGCAGGAGGCCAAAGCCATCACCGTGCAGCCAGCGCGTCCGAAGCCGTGGGAAAAGACCTACGTTCTGCTGCCGTCCTTTGAAAAAGTGAAGGGCGACAAAGTGCTGTATGCGCACGCCTCGCGGATCCTGCACCATGAAACTAACCCTGGTTGTGCGCGTGCGTTGATGCAAAAGCATGGCGATCGCTACATCTGGATCAACCCGCCGGCGATCCCGCTGTCAACCGAAGAGATGGACAGCGTCTTCGCCCTGCCGTATAAGCGCGTGCCGCACCCGGCGTATGGCAACAGCCGCATTCCGGCCTATGAGATGATTCGTTTCTCAATCAACATTATGCGCGGCTGCTTTGGCGGCTGCTCGTTCTGTTCGATCACCGAGCATGAAGGGCGCATTATCCAGAGCCGCTCTGAAGATTCGATCATTAATGAGATCGAAGCGATCCGCGATACCGTCCCGGGCTTCACCGGCGTGATCTCCGATCTCGGTGGCCCGACGGCCAACATGTACATGCTGCGCTGCAAGTCACCGCGTGCGGAACAGACCTGCCGTCGTCTGTCGTGCGTCTATCCGGACATCTGTCCGCATATGGATACCAACCACGAGCCGACGATCAACCTTTATCGTCGTGCCCGCGACCTGAAAGGCATCAAAAAGATCCTCATCGCCTCCGGCGTGCGTTACGATATCGCGGTTGAAGACCCGCGCTATATTAAAGAACTGGCGAGCCACCACGTCGGCGGTTATCTGAAGATAGCGCCGGAGCATACCGAAGAAGGGCCGCTGTCGAAGATGATGAAACCGGGCATGGGCAGCTATGACCGTTTCAAGGAACTGTTCGATCTCTACTCGAAGCAGGCTGGCAAAGAGCAGTATCTGATCCCGTATTTCATCTCCGCACACCCAGGGACACGTGACGAGGATATGGTGAATCTGGCGCTGTGGCTGAAGAAACATCGCTTCCGTCTCGATCAGGTGCAGAACTTCTATCCGTCGCCGCTGGCAAACTCGACCACCATGTATTACACCGGCAAAAACCCGTTGGGTAAAATTGGCTATAAGAGTGAAGATGTGGTGGTGCCGAAAGGCGATAAGCAGCGTCGTCTGCATAAAGCGCTACTGCGTTACCACGATCCGGCAAACTGGCCGATGATCCGTCAGGCGCTGGAAGAGATGGGTAAAAAGCACCTGATTGGCGGGCGCCGCGAGTGTCTGGTGCCTGCGCCAACGCTGGAAGAGATGCGCGAGGCGCGTCGTCAGAACCGCAACACCCGTCCGGCGTTGACCAAGCACACACCGGTGGCGCATCAGCGTCAGACGCCTGCCGCCAATAAAAAGCGGGCAAAAGTCGCCGGACGATAAATCGGTAGCCCGGTAATGTCAAACGTACCGGGTCGTTTATATCGCGTGATAAATTTGGCTGCTGTTGCAGCCATTTTTTCGTCCATAGCAAGCAAAAGAATATCGGGAGCAGAGATGAAAGCAGGGATGATGGTTGGGGCGATAGCGATCGCACTACTGCAAAGCGGTTGCGTGGTGCATCAGCAGATACAGCCTGAGGTGGCAGGACGGCTTGTCGATAGTTCCGGTGAACCAGTACAAGGTGCGCAACTGATCCTGGTGAGCAGCAGTGAGAAGTCCGCTCAGACACACTCTGATGGCGATGGTCGTTTTGCTTTTCCGGCTGCCTATAAATGGACCTTCTTTTTGCCAATAGGGCCAGGGGACTGGTATTTTCACTCTGTGCTACACGTGAGTGTGAATGGCAAGGACTATGAAACCGATCTGGGCGGTGCTTTTGGTGGGCCGCACGCGCTTGAGGGTAGGGAATTCAACATGACGTGTGCGTTGCCGGACAAACCTGGGGAGGTGTCATGCCAGGAGTGAAGACAGTAAAAGCCCGACGTTAAGCCGGGCTTGAAAGAAGGGAATTAGCCGCCGAACTGATCCGGGTCAGGCCCCAGGCGTTTGCCCTGATCGAGTTTTGCGATCTCGCCCAGCTCATCTTTGTCGAGACGAAAATCCCAGACGTCGAAGTTCTCGGCGATACGCGACGGCGTGACGGATTTCGGAATCACCACCAGACCGTTATCCAGATGCCAGCGGATGACAATCTGCGCCGGGGTTTTACCGTATTTATCCGCCAGGGAGCGAATTATTTTTTGATCGAAAACGCCTTCACCGCCCTGCGCCAGCGGGCTCCAGGACTCGGTCTGGATTTTATGCGTCGCATTCCATGCGTGGAGCTGACGCTGCTGCATCAGCGGATGCAGCTCGATCTGGTTAATCACCGGTGTGACGCCCGTTTCGTCAATCAGTCTCTGGAGATGGTTGACCTGGAAGTTACACACGCCGATGCTCTTAATCAGTCCCTCTTTTTGCAGCTCAATCATGCCTTGCCAGGCAGCAACATAGTGATCGATTGCCGGAACCGGCCAGTGCATCAGATACAGATCGAGATAATCGAGCTGGAGTTTTTCCAGGCTCTCCATTAACGCTTCGCGGGGGCGCTTCTGATCGTCATTCCACAGCTTGGTGGTGATGAACAACTCGTCGCGGGGGAGACCTGCGCTGGCTAACGCTTTGCCGACGCCGTCTTCATTTTTGTATGCGGCGGCGGTATCTATAGACCGATAGCCGACTTCCAGTGCTTTATGAATGGCGGAGACGACCTCGTCGTTACCGGCTTTCCATACGCCTAACCCCAGTTGGGGCATTACGTTGCCATCCTGAAGCTTAATTACGGTTTGGTTTGCCATTTTTCCTCCTTCATGTGCTCATCACCGGAGGGGGACTCCGGTGATGTAGGGTGACTTAAGTCTGGACGAAATGCCCAAAAACGAAAGCCAGAGGTGAAAAAAGCTTAGCGGGCTGCCTCGTAAATACGACGGCTGACATCTAGGGTAATATCTTTATGTTCACCCAGTTGCGTCATGCCGTGCTCTTCCAGTTTCGCCAGCAGGGCCGGGATTGAACTGCCATCAAGGCCATAGCCTGACAGGCGAGTCGGAACGCCCAGTTGTTCGAAGAAATTACGGGTGGCCGCGATCGCGGCATCGATACGCTCATCTTCAGACCCGTCGGTGATGTTCCATACGCGCTCGGCATATTGCAGCAGTTTGCCACGTTTGGTATCGCGTTTTTCATTCCACAGTGCAGGCAGAACCACCGCCAGCGTCTGGGCGTGATCCAGACCGTGCATCGCCGTCAGTTCGTGGCCCAGCATATGCGTTGCCCAGTCCTGCGGCACACCCGCGCCAATCAGACCATTCAGCGCCTGGGTAGCCGCCCACATTACGTTTGCGCGAACATCGTAATTTTCCGGATCTTTCAGCGCTTTCGGGCCATCTTCTACCAGCGTCAGCAGAATGCCTTCCGCGAAGCGATCCTGAATTTTTGCATCAACCGGATACGTGACGTACTGCTCAACGGTATGCACAAATGCATCAACCACGCCGTTGGCCACCTGACGTGGCGGCAGGGTGTAAGTGTAAACCGGATCCAGTACCGCAAAGACCGGCTGCACATGTGCTGAGTGGAAGGCCTGCTTGTCACCGGTGGTTTTACGCGAGATGACCGCACCTTTGTTGGATTCAGAACCCGTCGCCGGCAGCGTTAGCACGGAACCCATCGGGATCGCGCTTTTGATGTCGCTACCGCTGGTCTGCAGGATGTGCCACGGGTCAACGCCATCCGCATAATGAGCGGCAGCGGCGATGAATTTGGTGCCATCAAGAACAGACCCCCCGCCAACGGCCAACAGGAAGGTAATGTTTTCTTCGCGGGCGATTTTTACCGCGTTCATCAGGGTTTCATACGACGGGTTAGGTTCGATGCCGCCAAATTCACGGACATCCAGACCTTTCAGTGCGTCCTGTACCTGCGCCAGCACGCCGGTCTTTTTCACGCTGCCGCCGCCATAAGTGATCAGCACGCGTGCGTCCTGAGGGATTTGTGCGCGCAGTTCAGCAATCGCACCTTTACCAAACAGAATGCGAGTCGGGGTATGCAGATTAAAGTTATTCATTGCTCGTTCCCTTATGTGGGTAAAAAAAAGAGGGCAGGCGGGGTCTGCCGGATGGAGAATATTGTGGTCGTGCGCGGCTATCCTCTCAATGCTCATTTCTGCCAATGTCTTGCCCATTTCTCCAGAGTGCTGGAGAAAAACGATAAATTTGCGCACAATCAAGGCGTCGTCATCCGTTGAGAAAATAACCTGTCATGAACCGCGAAGAGATCTGTTTACTGCTGACTGATAAAGTTAAGCAGTTGAAAAACAATGAACATAAGCTCGGTGAACTGCTGCCAGACATCCGTCTGCTGTATGGTACTGAACCGGGTTTACGTACTCCCGTCATGTACGACCCCGGCATCATATTTCTCTTTTCAGGCCATAAAATCGGTTACATCAATGAGCGGGTTTTCCGTTACGACGCCAATGAATACCTGCTGCTGACAGTACCATTACCCTTCGAATGTGAAACCTATGCGACACCGGACGTGCCGCTCGCCGGATTTCGCATCAATGTCGATATTCTGCAGTTGCAGGAACTGCTGATGGACATTGGCGAGGACGAGCGCTTTCAGCCGTCGATGGCGGCAAGCGGGATCAACTCCGCGACGCTCTCCGAGGAGATCCTCTGCGCGGCAGAACGTCTGCTCGACGTCATGGAGCGGCCACTGGACGCGCGCATTCTCGGTAAACAGATCATCCGCGAGATCCTTTATCACGTTCTGACCGGGCCACGCGGCGGTGCGCTGCTGGCACTGGTGAGCCGTCAAACGCACTTCAGCCTGATTAGCCGCGTGCTCAAACGCATTGAAAATAAGTACACCGAAAACCTCAATGTCGAGCAGCTGGCAGCCGAAGCCAACATGAGTGTCTCTGCGTTCCACCATAATTTTAAGTCAGTCACCAGCACCTCGCCGTTGCAGTACCTGAAAACCTATCGGTTACATAAAGCGCGGATGATGATGATTCACGACGGCATGAAGGCCAGCGCGGCGGCAATGCGGGTGGGGTATGAAAGCGCGTCGCAGTTCAGTCGCGAATTTAAGCGCTATTTCGGCGTGACGCCGGGAGAAGATGCGGCGCGGATCCGCACCATGCAGGGGAGTTAACGTTATTGCGAGTCAGCCGGATGAGCGACGCGTCATCCGGCTAAATGCAGATCAGGCGCTACAGTATTTCTTCTTGAGAACCACCACTACCGTGCCGATTAAACCCGCAGCCAGCAGGAAGAGTGGCAGGATCATCAGGAAAGTCATCACCTGATCTTCATGGCGCTTTACAAACGGGATCATGCTAAGCGCATAGCCAAAACTGGTGACCACGCCGACCCACAGCAGGCCGCTCAGCCAGTTGAAAAACTGGAAGCGACGGTTAGAGAGTCCGGAAATCCCCGCCATGGTTGGCAGCAGGGTCCGCACGAACGCCAGAAAACGTCCTGCCAGCAGCGCCAGCAGACCATGTCGGTCAAACATGCAGGTCGCGCGCTGGTGATATTTCGCTGGAAGTTGCGCCAGCCAGCCTTTTACCGTTCGCGTATTACCCAGCCAGCGTCCCTGAATATAGCTAAGCCAACAACCCAGGCTGGCTGCTGTCGTCAGGATCACCAGGGTAGGGATAAAGCTCATGACGCCCTGCGCGACTAATGCGCCCGCTAATAGCAACAGGCTATCACCGGGTAAAAATGAGGCCGGTAACAGGCCATTCTCTAAAAACAGCGTGGCGAACATCACAAAGTAGACGACGCTAACAACATGTGGGTCCGCCAGCGCGGCAAAATCATGTTGCCAGAGCGCAGCGATAATATCTTGAATGACAGCCATGGACTTTCCTGTGGAACAGCGTTTACGCCTTAATGAACTTATTGTACTCCTGAACAGGCCCGAATGACTTGATCCCGGGCGCAACAAATGCAGACAATTTCTCTCGACGTGTCTGCATAGCTGTCCATTAGCGTCAATCTTACACGAGGCGGGAAAATCCGGCGGCTAAATCCGCAATCAGATCGTCAACATTTTCTAAACCAATGTGAAGACGGATCAGTGTGCCGCTGAAATCCACTCCCCCTTCCGGGCGAATTTCTGCAATCTGTTCAGGCTGATTGGCCAGAATCAGCGACTCAAACCCACCCCACGAATAGGCCATGCTGAAGAGACTGAAGTGATCCAGATAAGCGGACAGCTCGTCATTATTCAGCTTTTTATTCAGCACAAACGAGAACAGACCGCTGCTGCCCGTAAAGTCTCGTTTCCAGAATTCGTGTCCCTTACTGCCCGGTAACGCCGGATGGTTAACCCGTGCGACCTGCGGATGGGCTGCAAGCCATTCGGCAATCTTCAGACTGCTTTCATGATGCTGGCGCAGACGAACGCCCAGCGTGCGCAGCCCGCGGCTGGTCATATAGGCCGTATCAGCATCGACCATTTGCCCCATCAGATAGGCATTCTCCCGCAGTTGATCCCAGCAGCGGGCGTTTGAAACGGCGGTGCCGACCATCGCATCGGAGTGACCAATCAGGTACTTGGTTCCGGCCTGAATCGAGATATCAATACCGAAATCGAGGGCTTTAAACAGGATGCCTGCCGCCCAGGTATTATCGATCATAATGATGGCGTCCGGCGCAACGCGTCTGACGGCGGCGACAATTGCTGGTACATCGTGAACTTCCATGGTCACGGAACCCGGAGATTCGAGGAAAACGACTTTGGTGTTGGGTTGAAGATGCTTAACGATATCGGCGCCGATCAGCGGATCGAACCAGCCGGTGGTCACCCCCAGTTTGCCGAGGATTTTGGTGCAGAAATCCTGGCTCGGCTCATAGGCTGTGTTAGTCATCAGCACGTGGTCGCCCTGCTCGACAAAGGCCAGAATAGTGTTGGCGACGGCTGCGGCACCGCAGGGGAAGAGCGCGCAGCCAGCGCCGCCTTCAAGCTCGCACATTGCTTCCTGCAGCGAGAAATGGGTCAACGTGCCGCGACGGCCGTAAAAGAGTTCACCTTTAGCGCGGTTGCGGGTGGCGTGCTTTTTGGCTTCTACGGTTTCAAAAACCAGCGAAGAAGCGCGCTGAATCACACTATTCACCGAGCCCAGCGTGTATTTTTTACTGCGCCCTGCGCTGACCAGTCTGGTGTCCAGTTGTTTATCTGCCATGTTGGGTTTCCTGTTTTTATACGTCTGGATGTCTAAACTACCACGAATGACAAAATGCGCATCCCGGGGAACAGGATAAAGCACAATATTTTATCAAAATCGCTTCCCGTGACGTTTTACTGCGTAAGCGCAAGGAAAAGAAACCAAAGGTGCGGCACTATGTAAATAGTAATGAGAACGACTATCAATTCGACGTCGTTTTGATATTATTACGCTCAGAATTTGTGATTTGCGTCCTGGAGATACAGAGTGGGTAATAATTTGATGCAGACGGATCTTTCCGTCTGGGGTATGTATCAGCACGCCGATATCGTGGTTAAGTGCGTGATGATTGGTCTGATTCTGGCGTCAGTGGTCACCTGGGCTATCTTCTTCAGTAAGAGCGTTGAGTTCTTCTCCCAGAAGCGTCGGCTTAAGCGCGAACAGCAGTTGTTGGCGGAAGCCCGCTCTCTGGATCAGGCAAGCGATATCGCAGCAAATTTTGGTGCCAAAAGCTTAAGCACCCAATTACTTAATGAAGCGCAGAACGAACTGGAACTGTCTCAGGGCAGTGAGGACAACGAAGGGATTAAAGAGCGTACCGGTTTTCGTCTGGAGCGTCGCGTTGCGGCGGCGGGACGTCATATGGGGCGCGGAAATGGCTATCTGGCAACCATCGGGGCGATTTCACCGTTTGTTGGTTTGTTCGGCACGGTCTGGGGCATCATGAACAGCTTCATCGGGATTGCACAAACGCAGACCACTAACCTTGCCGTAGTCGCGCCGGGTATCGCGGAAGCTCTGTTAGCGACGGCCATCGGTCTGGTTGCCGCTATCCCTGCCGTGGTGATTTATAACATCTTTGCCCGTCAGATTGGCGGTCTTAAAGCGATGCTGGGCGATGTGGCAGCACAGGTGTTGTTACTACAAAGCCGCGACCTGGATCTGGATGCAAGCGCATCTGCCCATCCGGTACGTACCGCGCAGAAATTACGTGTAGGGTAATGTTTCATGGCAATGCGTCTTAATGAAAATCTGGACGATAACGGTGAAATGCATGAGATCAACGTGACGCCGTTTATCGACGTCATGCTGGTACTGCTGATCATCTTTATGGTGGCTGCGCCGCTGGCGACAGTGGATGTGAAGGTAAACCTGCCCGCCTCCTCGAGTACGCCGCAACCGCGCCCGGAAAAACCCGTTTATCTGTCGGTCAAAGCAGACAACAGCATGTTTATTGGTAACGATCCGGTGACGGACGAGACCATGGTGGCAGAACTGAACGCACTGACTGAAGGGAAGAAAGACACCACGATCTTCTTCCGTGCGGATAAAACCGTCGACTATGAAACGCTGATGAAGGTGATGGACACGCTGCATCAAGCGGGTTATCTGAAGATTGGTCTGGTTGGCGAAGAGGTCGCGAAAGCAAAATAATCGTTGTCGCCTCGGGTACGATGAGAGGAAAGGTCGGGTAAGGCGTGATTGCTACCCGGCTTTTTTATTGCCTGTCGCTCCGGGCCTGTACCAGACGTTCATTGAGCGCGACGGTGGTGATCGTGATTGTGCGGTAGTTCCCTTCGGCAAGTTTGCGTATCAGGCGCAGCGTGGCCGTCTCACGAGCCAGAAAATGCTGCCAGGTGCTTTCCAGCCGCGCCATGATTTTGTCACGCAGCGCCGGGTTCTGTTTGATAATGGCGTTGATCGCCGCGCCATAAATCTCCTCCTTTATCTGAAGCGCGTAAATTTCCCGCCGGTTTTGCCATTTCAGACGAACCAGCGCCGCCGGAATGGAGGTCACTTCTTGCGCCACACTTTCGAGGACTGCATTTTTATTGGCGATAAGCGCGGCAAGATTCTGCTTTAAGATAAATTGATCGCTTTTATTATCATCCAAAGCCAAATAGACATTGTTATCTTCAACATCTTTAATCATTGTTCGTCATCCAGAGAATAGAAAAGGGGCGAGTCTTTCTCCCGGGTAATTAAATTAAGCCAAATTTCATTGCCATTTTCATTTATATGCGCCGTCATTTCAGCGATTATTTTACTTAAGGCCTGGGCATCGATATCGCCTTCAGCCTGTAACGCATTAATAACCCGGGCGAAAGCCTCAATTTTAGCCACCCGCTCAAGGCGTTCTTTAAAATGACGATCGCGTTCTTCGAGCAGGATATTTTTAGATTGCCCGGTGGCTGTTGTGCTAATTAAGATATCGGCTTCATAATCGCTGAGGGTTGTTTTGCCCTGAGTGAAATTAACATCGTTTTCTGCTGTTTCTTCCGCCTGAACTACGGGTGACAGATGAAAACGCGGTGGCACAAGATGCTCAGGAAGCATGATATAATATCCTTTAATATCAAAACGATATTTGTTTTTATTTGGTGGGTCGCGTTGACAATAACATGGTGTAATTTTAGAATCAAAAAAAATGGAGTCATTCTATGAACAGTATTTTTTATTCTGTCATTACCCTGTTATTGCTGACCGGCGGCGTACTTTTATTAATGCGTGAGTTTAATAAACCGCGCAATGCTGAAGAGCAGGCCTCTGCGACGCAATCAATACCTCTGACCAAAGAAGAGGGAGAGGATCATTTTTCCACGTTGATGAATGCTATTACACCGGTATGGTACTGGCGCGTCAATCACGAATATATTGATTTTCTTCACGCAACGATAAAACGCATGACGATGACCCAATTGAATGACATCCCAGGATTGTTTGACGCCCAACGGCGTTGTAGCGATCTCAATTCTGCGGTGTATAAATACTACGACACGATAAAAAAACGCTGTCTCAACGGTGAAGAAGTCCCCCATTCCGATCTCGATGTGCTGAACTTACGCCAGTGTTTCCGGGAGTTTAGCGTCGAGGCGTATCCATCCCTGGTGGCGTTGGTGTGGCCTGAGTATCAGCGCCCGTGGATCAATCCCGACGAAGTTTGAGGGAGATGTTGATCTGATGTTGCACAGTTGGGATATACTGTCGCCCGGTTTTTGCTACATCACAGGAATTTATGGAACGCTTTCTCGAAAACGCCATGTACGCGTCTCGCTGGCTGCTGGCCCCGGTCTACTTTGGTTTGTCACTGGCGCTGGTTGCGCTGGCGCTGAAATTCTTTCAGGAGATTTTTCATGTTCTGCCCAATATCTTTTCGATGGCAGAAGCTGACCTGATTCTGGTGCTGCTGTCGCTGGTGGATATGACCCTGGTCGGGGGACTGCTGGTGATGGTGATGTTTTCCGGTTATGAGAATTTCGTCTCACAACTGGATATTTCTGAGGGACGGGAAAAGCTGAACTGGCTGGGGAAGATGGATGCGACGTCGCTGAAAAATAAAGTCGCGGCTTCGATTGTTGCTATCTCTTCCATTCATCTGCTGCGTGTATTTATGGACGCGAAGAACGTGCCGGATAACAAACTGATGTGGTACGTCATTATCCATCTCACCTTCGTCTTGTCGGCGTTTGTGATGGGCTATCTCGACAGGTTAACCCGCCATAAGCACTGACAGCACAGGCCGGGCAGCCGCAGTCGCTACCCGGCGCTGAATGTTATTTATCGGACGATGCCTGCCAGAGGTTCAGTTGGCCGTCAGCGACATGCTTATCAATCTGTGCCAGCTCTTCTGCGGTGAACGACAGATTCTTCAACGCCTGAACGTTTTCTTCCAACTGCTCCGGACGGCTTGCGCCAATCAGCACGGAAGTGACGCGATCGTCTTTTAACAGCCAACTGAGCGCCATTTGCGCCATTGACTGACCGCGCTGCTGCGCCATCTCATTGAGCAGACGTAAACTGCTGAGGTTAGCGTCCGTCAGCATATTCTCTGTCAGGCCTCGTACTTTCTTCCCTTCGCGCTGCATACGTGAGCCGTCCGGGATGCCGTTCAAATACTTCCCGGTGAGCAATCCCTGAGCCAGTGGCGTAAAGGCGATACAGCCCACACCGTTGGCTTTTAACGTATCCAGCAAACCGCTTTTATCCACCCAGCGGTTCAGCAGATTGTAAGACGGTTGGTGGATCAGCAGCGGGATCTTCCATTCGCGCAAAAGCTCAGCCATTTTTTGGGTCCGCTCCGGCGAGTAAGACGAAATGCCGACATACAGCGCTTTACCGCTTTGCACGGCGTGAGCCAGCGCGGACGCCGTCTCTTCCATCGGCGTGTTCTCATCAACGCGGTGAGAATAGAAAATATCGACGTAATCCAGTCCCATGCGCTTCAGGCTCTGATCGAGACTGGCGAGCAGATATTTACGCGAGCCGCCGGAACCATAGGGCCCTGGCCACATGTCGTAACCGGCTTTGGTTGAGATGATCAGTTCATCGCGCCAGGCGGCAAAGTCTTCACGCAGCAGACGACCAAAGTTTTCCTCCGCACTGCCCGGAGGGGGCCCGTAGTTGTTGGCTAAGTCAAAGTGGGTGATGCCTAAGTCAAAGGCTTTTCGCAGCAGCGCGCGCTGTGAGTCGAGGGCTTGAACGTGACCGAAGCTGTGCCACAGGCCGAGCGATAGCGCAGGCAGTCGGAGGCCGCTTTTTCCGCAGTAACGGTACTGCATGTTCTCATAGCGATCAGGGGAGGCGTTCCAGGACATGATGTCTCCTTTCTTGTGATGAATTTTCGAAACAGCGTTTTCATTCTATGCTTATCAAATCACAAATTCCGGAGATATGCGATGACGCGTCTGACAGCCAAAGATTTTCCGCAAGCATTGCTCGATTATTACGACTTCTACGCGCACGGGAAAATCTCGAAACGGGAGTTCCTCAACCTCGCAGCAAAGTACGCCGTTGGCGGGGTGACGGCGCTGGCGCTGTTCAATATGCTCAAGCCAAACTACGCGCTGGCGGAACAGGTGAAATTCACCGATCCCGATATTTTGCCTGAGTATATTCACTATCCGTCGCCAAACGGTCATGGCAACGTGCGCGGCTATTTAGTGAAACCGGCCAAAGCCACGGGCAATGTGCCTGCCGTGGTCGTGGTGCATGAAAACCGGGGCCTGAATCCCTACATTGAAGATGTTGCAAGGCGGGTCGCGAAAGCAGGCTATATTGCGCTGGCACCCGATGGTTTAAGCTCGGTGGGCGGCTATCCTGGAAACGACGAAGAAGGGAAAGTCTTACAGCAGAAAGTGGATCCAAGGAAGTTGATGAATGACTTTTTTGCCGCCGTCGAGTTTATGAAAAAACACCCTGACGCCAGCGGGAAAGTGGGGATCACTGGATTTTGCTACGGTGGCGGAGTCTCAAATGCGGCGGCCGTAGCCTATCCGGAACTGGAGTGCGCAGTGCCGTTTTATGGTCGCCAGCCTGCGGCG
The DNA here is from genome assembly GCF_019048065.1 of Citrobacter farmeri. NCBI lineage: Bacteria > Pseudomonadati > Pseudomonadota > Gammaproteobacteria > Enterobacterales > Enterobacteriaceae > Citrobacter > Citrobacter farmeri. The sequence goes on along the minus strand of NZ_CP077291.1, from coordinate 4,032,347 downwards.
GCGGATGTACCGAAGATAAAAGCGCCAATACTGCTGCACTATGCGGAGCTGGATAAAAATATCAATGAGGGCTGGCCAGCGTATGAAGCCGCACTGAAAGAGAATAATAAAGTTTATGAGGCTTATATTTATCCCGGCGTGAATCATGGTTTTCATAATGACTCTACGCCGCGATATGACCAGGCCGCTGCTGACCTGGCCTGGCAAAGAACGCTGGCATGGTTTGACAAATATCTGTCATAAATAACAGGATAATCATTCGCCAGATAATATTCCCGCTGTTTTTCATTGTTAATTATAGGAATATAAGCAACGGGGATATTGTCCATGAAAGTAAAAAAACCAAAAGGCAGTATATATTCTTCGTTCTTTGCCGATAACGAGATTAAGACTCGCCTCTGGGCGACTTTTCCCTAACGGCAAGGAACATATATGCACATACTGCGTAATTTCACCATCCGGGTAGTCATGCTGACGATCCTTGGTATTTTCTGTTTAATGTGGGTGGGTGTGGGTTTGTACAGCACCTGGTCTCTTTCTCGTGTCGCTGATGGCAACGAAGTCGATCGCCATCTTGTTCGTCAGATGACGGTGCTCAGCCAGGGCAACGATCAGTATTTCCGCTTTGTTACCCGACTCAGTCGCGCGATGGAGTTGAAAGCCAGCGGCGGTACGCCGGATTTCGCTCCCGTGCAACAGGCGTTGGATAATATGAGCAAAAAACTGCAAGAGATGAAAACCCTTTCGCCAGGCCCAATGGATCCCGACGTCTCCGCCGCCGTGCTGGCGAGCTGGCAGGATCTGCTCGACAAAGGCGTCACGCCGCAAATGCAACTGGCGCAACAGGGGACTCAGAGCGCCTGGAGCGAACAGGCAAACAACGTGACGCCGGCATTGAGCCGGGCGTTTGGTGCCAGTGCGGAGCGCTTTAATAAAGCCGCAGGCGTTATTCTCGATCAAACCCGCGTGATGGTGGATAGTAAAACGTCGATCATCCGTACGCTGATCGTCGGCGCGGCGATCCTGGGCATCGCGATCCTCTTCTTCACCGATCGCTATCTGGTGACCATGCTGGTGAAACCGCTGGCGCGGATCCGTCAACAGTTTCGCCAGATAGCTCAGGGCGATCTCAGCCAGCCGATTGACGACATTGGCCGCAACTGTGTCGGTCAACTGGTGCCTTTATTGCGCGGGATGCAGGACAGCCTGCGCGATGCGGTACACACGATCCGTTCAGGCAGCGACAATATCTGGCGCGGTGCCACGGAAATCTCCAGCGGCAACAACGATCTTTCATCACGAACGGAAGAGCAGGCCGCTGCGCTGGAAGAGACTGCCGCGAGCATGGAACAGCTTACCGCCACGGTGAAGCTGAATGCGGATAACGCGCGCCAGGCTAGCCTTCTGGCTGAGGCTGCATCACGGACGGCAGGGAAAGGGGGGGCGCTGGTGTCTGAAGTGGTCGAGACAATGGACGGCATTTCCGCCAGCTCGAAGCAGATTGCTGAAATTACGACCGTCATCAATAGTATTGCCTTCCAGACCAACATTCTTGCATTGAACGCTGCGGTCGAAGCGGCACGTGCGGGTGAGCAAGGGCGTGGGTTTGCCGTCGTTGCTGGCGAGGTGCGTAATCTGGCGAGTCGTAGCGCCAACGCAGCAAAAGAGATTGAAACGTTGATTGCTGAATCTGCTCGCCGCGTCGACCATGGTGCAGTGCTGGTGAAGGATACCGGTTCGACGATGGAAGCGATCCTGAGCGGCGTGACGGAGGTCAATACCATCATGAAACAAATTGCCTCGGCGTCTGAAGAGCAGAGCAAAGGGATTTCTCAGGTGGGTGTCGCGATTACTCAGATGGATGGCGTCACGCAGCAAAACGCGGCGCTGGTGGAACAAGTCTCCGCCGCCGCCGCTGCGCTGGAGAGACAAACAGAAGATCTACAGCGTTCTGTTCAGCAGTTCCGCTTATCGCAAAATGACACGCCTAATCTCCCCGCCAAAAGTGCAGCTCCCGCCGGTCAAAGACGCCCGGCAGCCGCTACGCCAGGCGATGAGTGGGTGGCATTCTAAGGAACAGTAAAAAAGTCGATGACCCCTCTGGCCTTTGCTTAAAAGATCGCTATATAATTTGATATATAGCGATTAAGGAGGGGACATGAACAATCATTTTGGCAAGGGCCTGATGGCCGGATTAAGCGCCACGCAGGCTGACAGCGCCCGCAATGTGGCGGATTTTTGTTCGGATTATAAACGCGGCTTCGTATTAGGATTCTCACATCGTATGTTTGAAAAAACCGGTGACAGGCAACTCAGTGCCTGGGAAGCGGGGATCCTGACGCGCCGCTACGGCCTGGATAAAGAGATGGTGATGGATTTCTTTCGGGAAAATCAATCCAGCACCACAATTCGCTTTTTCATGGCCGGTTATCGACTCGAAGGTTGATCCAAAGGGGGTATTATCTTGCTTTAATTACTTACACTAGCCGCTACTCCCTTCGTTTTATTATTCCCGCGCAGTATTATAGGCTACATAACCATAACAAAAGTGTGGTAAATGGCGCACCGATCGCAGTTACGGTTTTGCGATTGATGCAAAATAAGAGCCAGGTCTTCGTAACGGAATAACTATAAAATGACTGGAGATAACACTCTCATTAATTCCCATGGCGTAAACCGTCGTGATTTCATGAAGCTTTGTGCAGCACTCGCCGCCACGATGGGGCTCAGTAGCAAAGCCGCCGCCGAAATGGCTGAATCGGTATCCCGTCCGCAGCGCCCGCCGGTTGTCTGGATTGGTGCTCAGGAGTGCACAGGGTGTACCGAATCCCTCCTTCGTGCGACCCACCCCACGGTAGAAACCCTCGTTCTGGAGACCATCTCTCTGGAATATCATGAGGTACTTTCCGCCGCCTTCGGCCACCAGGTTGAAGAGAACAAACACAATGCGCTTGAGAAGTATAAAGGGCAGTATGTGTTGGTCGTTGATGGTTCTATCCCACTAAAAGATAACGGTATTTACTGTATGGTTGCCGGTGAGCCGATTGTGGACCATATCCGCAAAGCGGCAGAAGGCGCAGCAGCGATTATCGCTATCGGTTCCTGTGCAGCGTGGGGCGGTGTCGCCGCTGCTGGCGTGAACCCGACCGGTGCGGTTGGCCTGCAGGAGGTTCTGCCAGGTAAAACCATCATCAATATTCCAGGCTGCCCGCCGAACCCGCATAACTTCCTGGCGACAGTTGCCCATATCATCACCTGGGGCAAGCCGCCGAAGCTGGATGCGAAAAACCGTCCAACCTTTGCCTATGGCCGCCTGATTCACGAACACTGCGAACGACGCCCGCACTTCGATGCCGGTCGCTTTGCGAAAGAGTTCGGCGATGAAGGTCACCGCGAAGGCTGGTGCCTCTACCATCTTGGTTGTAAAGGACCAGAAACCTGGGGTAACTGCTCGACGCTGCAATTCTGCGACGTTGGTGGCGTATGGCCAGTGGCGATTGGTCACCCTTGCTACGGCTGTAATGAAGAGGGCATTGGTTTCCATAAGGGTATTCACCAACTTGCTCATGTGGAAAATCAGACACCACGCTCCGAAAAACCTGATGTGAACATGAAAGAGGGCGGCAACATCTCTGCTGGCGCGATCGGGTTGCTTGGCGGCGTTGTCGGTCTGGTGGCCGGCGTCAGCGTGATGGCGGTACGTGAACTGGGGCGTCAGCAAAAGAAAGATAACGCTGACTCACGGGGAGAATAACCGTGAACAGACGTAACTTTATCAAAGCAGCCTCCGGCGGGGCGTTGCTGTTAGGCGCTGCGCCGTCTATCAGCCACGCGGCTGCAGAAAATCGCCCGCCCATCCCCGGTTCTCTGGGCATGTTGTATGACTCAACGCTGTGCGTGGGCTGTCAGGCCTGTGTGACCAAGTGTCAGGATATCAACTTCCCGATGCGTAACCCGGAAGGGGAGCAGACCTGGTCGAATAACGACAAACTGTCGCCGTATACCAATAACATCATTCAGGTGTGGCGTAGCGGTACAGGCGTGAATAAAGATCAGGAAGAGAATGGCTATGCATACATCAAGAAACAGTGTATGCACTGCGTCGATCCCAACTGCGTTTCCGTCTGTCCGGTTTCCGCACTGAAAAAAGATCCGAAAACCGGCATCGTCCATTATAACAAAGACGTCTGTACCGGCTGCCGTTACTGCATGGTTGCCTGTCCGTACAACGTGCCGAAGTATGACTACAACAACCCGTTTGGTGCGCTCCACAAATGTGAACTGTGCAACCAGAAAGGCGTTGAACGTCTCGATAAGGGCGGCTTGCCGGGCTGTGTCGAGGTTTGTCCTGCCGGTGCAGTCATTTTTGGTACCCGCGAAGAGTTGATGGCCGAGGCGCAAAAACGCCTGGCGCTGAAACCCGGCAGCGAATACCACTATCCGCGTCAAACCGTGAAAACGGGCGATACCTACGTGCATACCGTGCCGAAATACTATCCGCATCTTTACGGTGAGAAAGAGGGCGGCGGAACTCAGGTGTTGGTACTGACCGGGGTGCCTTACGAGAATCTGGATCTGCCAAAGCTGGATGAGATTTCAACCGGCGCGCGTTCCGAACATGTTCAACACACCCTGTATAAAGGCATGATGCTACCACTGGCCGTGCTGGCGGGCTTGACCGTGCTGGTTCGTCGTAATACCAAAAACGACCATCACGACGGAGGAGACGATCATGAGTCATGATCCTAAACCGCTGGGCGGCAAAATTATCAGCAAACCGGTCATCATCTTCGGGCCGTTAATCATCCTCTGTATGCTCCTGATCGTGAAGCGTCTGGTATTTGGATTGGGGTCTGTCTCCGATCTGAACGGCGGTTTCCCGTGGGGGGTCTGGATAGCCTTTGACCTGTTAATCGGCACCGGCTTTGCCTGTGGCGGTTGGGCGCTGGCGTGGGCGGTATATGTCTTCAACCGGGGGCAATACCATCCGCTGGTACGTCCGGCGCTGCTGGCGAGCCTGTTTGGTTATTCTCTGGGTGGCCTGTCAATCACCATTGACGTAGGGCGTTACTGGAACCTGCCGTACTTCTACATTCCAGGTCACTTCAACGTGAACTCGGTTCTGTTCGAGACGGCGGTCTGTATGACCATCTACATTGGGGTGATGGCACTGGAATTTGCCCCAGCGTTGTTTGAACGTCTGGGCTGGAAGGTGTCGCTGAAGCGTCTGAACAAGCTGATGTTCTTCATCATCGCCCTCGGTGCGCTGCTGCCAACTATGCACCAGTCTTCAATGGGGTCTTTGATGATCTCGGCAGGCTACAAGGTGCATCCGCTGTGGCAAAGCTATGAAATGTTGCCGCTGTTCTCGGTGTTGACGGCCTTTATTATGGGCTTCTCGATCGTCATCTTTGAAGGCTCGCTGGTTCAGGCTGGTCTGAAAGGAAACGGTCCGGATGAGAAAAACCTGTTCATTAAGCTGACGAACACCATCAGCGTAATGTTGGCGATCTTTGTCGTTCTTCGCTTTGGTGAACTGATTTACCGGGACAAGCTGTCGTATGCCTTTGCCGGCGATTTCTATTCAGCAATGTTCTGGCTTGAAGTCGTGCTGATGGTCTTCCCGATAGTGGTGCTGCGCGTTGCGAAGTTGCGCAATGACTCTCGTATGCTGTACCTGTCTGCGCTCAGTGCGCTTCTGGGTTGTGCTGCATGGCGTCTGTCCTATTCGCTGGTGGCATTTAATCCAGGCGGTGGCTACCACTACTTCCCGACCTGGGAAGAACTGTTGATTTCTATTGGTTTTGTGGCTATTGAGATTTGCGCTTACATCGTACTCATTCGTCTACTGCCGATACTTCCTCCTTTAAAACAAAACGATCACAATCGTCATGAGGCGAGCAAAGCATGAGCCAGAGAATTACTATTGATCCTGTAACCCGTATTGAGGGGCACTTACGTATCGATTGCGAAATCGAAAATGGCGTTGTTTCAAAAGCATGGGCTTCCGGCACCATGTGGCGCGGTATGGAAGAGATCGTGAAGAATCGCGATCCGCGTGACGCGTGGATGATTGTGCAGCGTATTTGCGGCGTTTGTACGACAACGCACGCGATTGCCTCCGTTCGTGCGGCAGAAAGCGCGCTGAACATCGACGTTCCGGTTAACGCCCAGTATATCCGTAACATCATTTTGTCGGCGCATACCACCCATGACCACATTGTGCACTTCTATCAGCTCTCGGCGCTGGACTGGGTGGACATCACCTCGGCACTGAAAGCCGATCCGGCAAAAGCGTCAGCGATGCTGAACGGCGTGTCGACATGGCACCTGAACAGCGCGGAAGAGTTCACGAAGGTTCAGAATAAGATCAAGGACCTGGTTGCCAGCGGCCAGTTGGGGATTTTCGCCAACGGTTACTGGGGACATCCGGCGATGAAACTGCCGCCGGAAGTGAACCTGATTGCTGTTGCTCACTACCTGCAGGCGCTGGAATGTCAGCGTGATGCTAACCGCGTGGTGGCGTTGCTGGGCGGTAAAACACCGCACATCCAGAACCTGGCGGTGGGTGGCGTTGCCAACCCGATCAACCTCGACGGCCTGGGCGTACTGAACCTGGAACGCCTGATGTACATCAAGTCTTTCATCGATAAACTGAGCGACTTTGTTGAACAGGTCTACAAGGTGGATACGGCGGTGATTGCCGCGTTCTATCCGGACTGGCTGGAGCATGGTAAAGGGGCGGTCAACTATCTGGCTGCGCCGGAATTCCCGACCGACGGTAAGAACGGCAGCTTCCTGTTCCCGGGCGGCTATATCGAAAATGCGGATCTGTCGAGCTATCGCCCGATCTCCTCCCACTCCGACGAGTACCTGATCAAAGGGATTCAGGAGAGTGCCAAACACGCCTGGTATAAAGACGAAGCCCCGCAGGCACCGTGGGAAGGGACCACCATTCCGGAATATAACGGTTGGTCAGATGACGGCAAATACTCGTGGGTGAAATCCCCGACGTTCTACGGTAAAACCGTCGAAGTGGGGCCGCTGGCGAATATGCTGGTTAAACTGGCCGCCGGACGTGAGTCCACGAAGGCGAAACTGAATGAAATCGTTGCGATTTATCAGGCGCTGACCGGTAAAACGTTGGAAGTGGCACAGCTGCACTCCACGTTGGGTCGCATTATTGGTCGTACTGTTCACTGCTGTGAACTGCAGGGTATCCTGCAGAGCCAGTACAGTGCGCTGATTGCCAATATCGGTAAAGGTGACCACACCACGTTCGTGAAACCGAATATTCCGGCGACGGGCGAATTTAAAGGTGTCGGTTTCCTCGAAGCGCCGCGCGGGATGCTCTCTCACTGGATGGTGATTAAAGACGGCATTATCAGTAACTACCAGGCGGTGGTACCGTCAACCTGGAACTCCGGTCCGCGTAACTTCAACGATGACGTCGGCCCGTACGAACAGTCTCTGGTAGGTACGCCGATTGCCGATCCGGAAAAACCGCTGGAAGTGGTACGTACTATTCACTCTTTCGATCCTTGCATGGCGTGCGCGGTGCACGTTGTTGATGCTGACGGAAACGAAGTTGTCTCTGTGAAGGTTCTGTAATGCGGATTTTAGTTTTAGGGGTCGGCAATATTTTGCTGACCGATGAAGCCATCGGCGTTCGTATCGTTGAAGCCTTAGAGCAGCGATATGAATTGCCGGATTTCGTGGAAATCCTTGATGGCGGTACGGCGGGCATGGAGTTGCTCGGCGACATGGCAAACCGGGATCATCTGATCATTGCGGATGCCATTGTCTCGAGAAAAAACGCCCCGGGTACGCTGATGATCCTGCGGGATGATGAGGTGCCGGCGCTGTTTACCAACAAGATCTCCCCGCATCAGCTGGGCCTGGCCGACGTTCTGTCGGCCCTTCGCTTCACCGGCGAGTTTCCGAAAAAATTGACGTTGATTGGCGTCATTCCGGAATCGCTGGAACCGAACATTGGCTTAACGCCAACGGTTGAAGCGATGATTGAACCTGCGCTTGCGCAGGTTCTGGCTGCGTTGCGTGAGTCGGGCGTTGAAGCGATCCCACGGGAGGTGGCTCGTGTCTGAGGAGATTTCCGGGTTCCAGACTGCCCCGAAGGCGCAGGTTCAGGCCGCGTTTGAAGCAATTGCGCAGCGTTCGATGCACGATCTGTCCTTCCTGCATCCTGAAATGCCGGTGTATGTCTCTGATTTTACGCTGTTTGAAGGGCAGTGGACCGGATGCGTGATTACGCCGTGGATGCTGAGTGCGCTGATTTTCCCCGGGCCAGACCAGCTCTGGCCGGTGCGCAAAGTGAGTGAAAAGATTGGACTGCATCTACCGTATGGCACGATGACGTTCACCGTGGGCGAACTGGATGGCGTATCGCAATACCTCTCCTGTTCCCTGATGTCGCCGCTCAACCACAGCCTGTCGACGGAAGAGGGCATACGTCTGGCCGATGACTGCGCGCGGATGCTGCTGTCGCTGCCGGTCAGCGATCCGGACGCACCGCAGCAGGCGGGACGTCGCGCGCTGCTGTTCGGGCGTCGGGGCTTGCAGAATGCATGAGCTGTCTCTTTGTCAGAGTGCGGTTGAAATTATTCAACAGCAGGCTGAACAGCACGGCGTAAAGCGCGTCACCGGCGTGTGGCTGGAGATTGGCGCGCTGTCCTGTGTCGAAGAGAGCGCGGTACGTTTTAGTTTTGACATTGTCTGCCAGGGGACGGTGGCGCAAGGCTGTGAACTGCACATTGACTACAAACCGGCGCAGGCATGGTGCTGGGATTGCAGCCAGGCGGTTGAAATCACTCAGCACGATGCGCAATGTCCGCGTTGTCATGGCGACCGTCTGCGTGTTGATACTGGCGATTCGCTGAAAGTGAAAAGTATTGAAGTTGAATAACCCATGCTGTGACATGGGGCGGAGTCAGATATGTGTATAGGCGTTCCGGGTCAGGTACTGGCCGTCGGTGAAGATATTCACCAGCTGGCGCAGGTGGAAGTGTGCGGCATCAAGCGTGATGTGAATATTGCGCTGATCTGTGAAGACAGTCCTGCACAACTGGTCGGGCAGTGGGTGTTAGTGCATGTGGGTTTTGCGATGAGCATCATTGATGAAGAAGAAGCCAAAGCCACGCTGGATGCGCTACGCCGTATGGAGTACGACGTGACCAGCGCCTGAGAGAAAATGCCGGATATTTTCTATCCGGCATTTTTCATCGTTAACCCTGACGCTTATCTTCTGTCTGGGTTTCAAAATCACCGGCGTCATGACGCTCATGAAGCTGCTCATTCAGTGGCCCATTGGTACGATTCACAATCCGTCCGCGTTTAACGGCCGGACGTTCAGCGACCTCTTTTGCCCAGCGCAGCACATTTTTGTAGCTGCCTGCGTCAAGGAATTCCGCTGCATCGTACACATTGCCCAGCACGACGTTGCCAAACCACGGCCAGATGGCCATATCGGCAATGGTGTACTCATCGCCCGCCACAAAAGCGTTATCCGCCAGCTGTTTATCCAGCACGTCCAACAGGCGTTTGGCTTCCATCGTAAAGCGGTTGATCGCGTACTCAATCTTCACCGGCGCGTAGTGATAGAAGTGGCCAAAGCCGCCGCCGAGGAAGGGCGCTGCACCCTGGAGCCAGAACAGCCAGTTCAGGGTTTCTGTACGTTTTGCCCGATCCTGCGGCAGGAAATAGCCGAACTTTTCCGCCAGATACAGCAGGATCGATCCCGATTCAAACACGCGCACCGGCGGGTTCTGCGAATGATCGCGCAATGCCGGGATCTTCGAATTCGGGTTAACCTCTACAAAGCCGCTGGAGAACTGATCGCCTTCGCCAATGCGAATCAGCCACGCATCGTACTCTGCGCCGCTCACTCCCTGCGCCAGCAGCTCTTCCAGCATGATGGTGACCTTCTGGCCGTTCGGCGTGCCCAGCGAATAGAGCTGAAGCGGATGCTTACCGACGGGCAGCGTTTTGTCGTGAGTTGGACCGGAGATCGGACGGTTGATGTTGGCGAACGCACCGCCGCTGGATTTTTCCCACGTCCAGACTTTCGCGGGCTGATAAGTGTTATCTGACATGTTGACCTGCCTTCTGAGTGGTTGTGTTGAAGCAGTGTAGCAGGTCGCCACCCGCGCATTTAACAGATTGGCACATTTACACCTGGCTATTTTTTGTTGTTGCGCGCGCTCCCGCTGCGTTGAGGTGTATGATGGTCGGCGGTGTAGAGCAGGCAAGCAGAAGCTGCTCCGCTGTATAGTTTTGAGGTAAGGTGCATGAGCAAAGGAACGACCAGTCAGGATGCCCCGTTCGGGACATTATTGGGCTATGCCCCCGGTGGTGTAGCGATCTACTCTTCAGATTACAGCTCCCTCGACCCACGGGACTATGACGATGATGCTGCATTTCGCAGCTATATCGACAATGAATATATGGGTCACAAATGGCAGTGCGTCGAATTCGCGCGCCGTTTCCTCTTCCTGAATTATGGTGCGGTGTTCACCGACGTCGGCATGGCGTGGGAGATCTTTTCGCTGCGTTTTCTGCGCGAAGTGGTGAACGACAACATTCTGCCATTGCAGGCGTTTCCTAACGGGTCGCCCCGCGCGCCGGTCGCCGGGGCGTTGCTCATCTGGCAGAAAGGCGGTGAGTTTAAAGACACCGGCCACGTCGCGATTATCACTCAACTGCTGGACAACAAAATCCGCATTGCCGAGCAGAACGTCATTCACACCCCGCTTCCTCCCGGACAGCAGTGGACGCGTGAGCTGGAGATGGTGGTGGAAAATGGCCGCTATACCCTGAAAGACACTTTCGACGACACCACCATTCTTGGCTGGATGATCCAGACCGACGATACCGAACACAGCCTGGCGCAGCCGGAGATCGCCAATGATTCGCTGAAGATTGGTGCGGCAAGACTGGAAGAAAAGGGGCTGTTCGACGGTAAGTGGCTGGACGAACAGGATCCGCTGCAAAAAGCCTATGTGATGGCGAACGGTCACGTGATCAATCAGGATCCGTACCAGTATTTCACAATTACAGAGAGTGCCGAGCAGGAGTTGATCAAAGCGACCAACGAGCTGCATCTGATGTATCTGCACGCCACAGACAAGGTGTTGAAAGATGATAACCTGCTGGCGCTGTTCGACATTCCCAAAATTCTCTGGCCGCGTTTGCGACTCTCCTGGCAGCGTCGCCGCCACCATATGATCACCGGTCGTATGGATTTCTGTATGGATGAGCGTGGGCTGAAGGTGTACGAATACAACGCCGATTCCGCATCGTGTCATACCGAGGCGGGGCTAATTCTCGAGCGCTGGGCGGAGCAGGGTTATAAAGGGTTGGGGCATAACCCGGCTGAAGGGCTGATTAACGAGCTGGCAGGCGCCTGGAAACACAGTCACGCGCGACCTTTTGTGCACATCATGCAGGATAAGGATATCGAGGAGAACTACCACGCACAGTTTATGCAGCAGGCGCTGCATCAGGCGGGGTTTGAAAGTAAGATCCTGCGTGGGCTGGATGAGTTGCGTTGGGATGATGCCGGTCAGTTGATTGATGGCGACGGACGCCTGGTGAACTGCGTCTGGAAAACCTGGGCGTGGGAAACGGCGATTGAGCAGGTGCGCGAAGTCAGCGAAACCGAGTATGCCGCTGTGCCGATTCGAACCGGGCATACCGATCAGGATGTACGGCTGATTGATGTGCTGCTGCGCCCGGAAGTGCTGGTCTTCGAGCCGCTGTGGACGGTGATCCCGGGTAACAAAGCGATTCTGCCGATCCTCTGGCAACTTTTCCCGCATCACCGCTACCTGCTGGATACCGATTTCATCGTCAACGAGGAACTGGCGCAAACCGGGTATGCGGTGAAACCGATTGCCGGACGCTGTGGGAGCAATATCGATCTGGTCAGCCATCAGGAAGAGTTGCTGGATAAAACCAGCGGAAAATTTGCTGAGCAGAAGAACATTTATCAGCAGCTGTGGTGCCTGCCAAACGTTGCCGGTAAGTATATTCAGGTGTGCACCTTTACCGTCGGTGGAAACTACGGCGGCACCTGTCTGCGCGGCGATGAATCACTGGTTATCAAAAAAGAGAGCGATATCGAACCGCTGATAGTACTGAAGGAGTGAGTCATCTCGCGTAAGGAACTGAATAAGCCGGGGCGTATCTCCGGCTTTTTCAGACTGGGGGAGCGGAGTCGATCATTCATTTGGTATGCTGGTTTATTTAATGTAAAAGCATAAAATATCTATATAAAATCATACAACTGGTAATCTGCATTAACTCTCCGGGTCAAGATGAGCATTTCCCCGGCCTAATACAGGGATACAAAAGTGGATAGAGAACAAACCAACAGCAGCCTGTTCAATGACGATCCCGTACTTCATGCAACATGGCTGTACTATCAGGAAGGCAAAAGCCAGACTGAAGTTGCGGCCATCATGGGGGTATCCCGTGTCACGGTTGTCAAATACTTGCAGACAGCCCGCGAAAATGGCCTGGTTCATATCAACCTGGATGTGAATGTTTTTGGATCGATAGATGCCGCTTTGCAGATTCGCGACAAATTCAATCTCCAGAGAGTGCTTATCGTGCCTGATGGCGAACATGCCGGGAAACGTGATGATACAAAGCTGATGCGGACTCGTCTTTCGCGTGCCGGAGGAATGTATCTGAATCAGGTTATTGAAAATGGTGATGTGCTGGGGGTTGCCTGGGGAAGAACAATCCATCAGATGAGCAAAACCATGACGCCGAAGTCATGTAAGAATGTCACCGTTATTCAGATGCTCGGTTCCATGCCATCTCAACCGGACCTTACGATTATTGAATCCTCATCGCAAATCGCCTACAAGCTTTCTGGTCGTGTCGCTTCTCTTCATGTTCCCGCCGTGGTATCCAGTGCCAGACTGGCAATGGAGCTACAGGCAGAGCCTATTATTCGATCGAATTTTGACGTTCTGACGCGTTGTACAAAAGCCTTTTTCGTCGTGGGTAACGCTCTTGATGAAAATCCCCTTATTCGGGTGGGTGTGCTGAGTAAGAAGGAGATGCAGACATATCGGGATTTAGGCGCGGTGGGGGTCATTTGTGGTCGCTTCTATGACAAGAAAGGGATGCCCGTCGTGGCGGATGTTGACCAGCGTATTCTGGGGATCAGTCTGGCTCAGTTAAGGCAGATTGAACGGAAGATCTTTCTTGCTGGTGGGGAAAGAGGCTATGACGCGACGCTGGGTGCCCTGCTGGGGGGGTATGTCACGGATCTGATTGTTGATGAAGGCACAGCAGAATTTTTACTGGCGTGTCAGTTACCGCAGTAAAAGAATGAACAACTGCCCCATGTGGATATGGGGCAGCGTTTTACTGATTAGCGGCGATAATAAGAACAATGCCCACAATGTATGAAATAAACATGGTCAGCAGCAGTTTATTGGTGCCGGCTGGCGCGCTGGCAAATTCTCTCCAGATGAATACTCCCCAGATCACGGCAATCATTGTCGCACCCTGTCCCAGGCCGTAAGAAATAGCATACCCCGCCTGACCAGACGCAATCAGACTAAATGCCAGACCAACACACCAAATCATACCGCCCAGCCAACCGCAAACATGGTCCCGTAAACTACCGGAGAAATACATTTTCCCGTTAACCGGTTCTCCTGAAATCGGTTTTTTCATGACCAGCGTGTTAAGGACAAAGTTTGACAGAAACAGCCCCAAAGCAAACAGGACAAGCGCGGAGTATGGCGTCATCAGACCGCTTGCGGGCTGGCTGAAATTGTCAGACATGGAGTCCGCCAGGAAGCGGAAAAACCATCCCATGATGATACCCGCCAGAATGGCGGTGATGAGACCTTTGTTACGACGGGATTTGTCAGACTCCTGGGTGACCCGACCATAAGCCACCGCGGTGAAAATAATGGCGACCACGACGCAGGCGACACCGAGGAACAGAATGAGCGGATCGCCCTGCGGATTGCCGATATAGGTGGTGATAACCCCCAGAGCCAGTGCCAGCCCCACACCCACAGGGAAGGCCACCGCCATACCGGCAAGATTAATAGAAGCCACCAGAAGAATATTGGAGATATTGAAGATAATCCCTGCCAGTATTGCCGACAGCAGACTACTGCTGCTCGCCTGCTGAATATCAGGTATAAAGCTGCGCCCGGCTTCACCTAAAGAACCCAGAGTGAAGGCAAATAACAAGGAACACAGTAATAATCCAATTGAATAATCCCAATAGAAAAGCGGAAACTCCCATTTTTTATTGCTTACCAGTTTGGTGGTATTAGCCCATGAACCCCAGCAAATCATGGTGATAAAACACATTATTATGGCGACAGAATACGATTCCACGATAAACATAAATAACTCCTTGTGGTAGTTATAATCAATCGTTGTGGACAGGGGAGATAGCAGCCATTCTGCGAATGGCTGTCATGTTGTTTAATTAAAATAAAACTGTGATTACGCTTTCAAACCATACGTTTTAAATTTTTCAAGGACGACGGTCATTTCGGCTTCAGACAATACGGGAACATCGTGATGTAATCCGCCACACTTGATGTATAAATCCGCCAGCGTCTCGGTTTCACCCGCCAGCCACAGCGTTTTTTCCAGTGAGACCTCCATGGCCAGCATACCGTGGTGCTGCATAAGCAAGGATTTACTTTCTCTTATCCCCTTCGCTACGCTATCGGCCAGTTCAGAACTACCAAAGGTATGATAGGGAATACAGGGAATATGATCCGTACCCGTTACCGCCATCATATAATGAATTGCCGGAATTGAATGATTCAGTATTGCCACCGCCGTGGAATTGACCGCATGCGTGTGTATGACGGCATTCAGTTCTGGCCTGGCTTGATAACACGCCAGATGAAATAACCATTCACTTGACGGTATTTTACCCGCTTCTGGTATTCCCTTATCGTCTACAAAGACAATCATGTCCGGCGTCATCTTTGAATAGGCGATCCCACTCGGTGTAATCAACATGCCACCGGCATATCTGGCACTCACATTACCAGAGGTTCCTTGATTAAGACCTGAAGCATTCATTTCCCGACAAGTGGAAATGATATTTTCTGCTAACTTTTTCCTTTCCATTCCTGCTCCTTAACAGCAGTGAAAATCGCTTCAATGCCGCTAGCGCGCTTTACTCTTCAGGTCAGCAAACATACCCGCCAGGGCTGACTCATTCGCAGCACAGACTCCCCGTTCAGTAATGAGGCCAGTAATATATCTGGCAGGCGTGACGTCGAAAGCGTAGTTTCCACAACGGGTTCCTTCGGGGGCAGTATTAACCCAGCTCAACTCTCCCTGAGGGTTTATCCCGTAGACATGCGACTGTTCTTTTCCGTCACGTTGCTCAATCGGAATGGTTTTTCCGTCTTCGATGGTCCAGTCAATGGTGGGTGAAGGTAAAGCGACGTAAAAGGGGACATGGTTATCATGGGCTGCCAGTGCCTTAAGATAGGTGCCTATTTTATTACAGACATCCCCTCTGGCTGTCGTTCGGTCGGTACCCACAATGCAGAGATCAATGTCACCATGCTGCATCAAGTGACCACCCGCATTATCGGCAATCAAGGTATGAGGAATACCATGTGAGCCCAGTTCAAATGCCGTGAGCCCACCCTGATTGCGCGGCCGCGTTTCATCCACCCAGACATGAACGGGAATTCCGTTTTCATGTGCTTTATAAATGGGAGAAAGCGCTGTTCCCCAGTCTACAGTTGCTAACCAGCCTGCGTTACAGTGCGTCAGGATATTGACCACACTCCCGGCCGGTTTTTTCTGGGCTATTTCGCGGATGACCTCTGCACCATGTAATCCAATTTGTTCACATAACGCGACATCTTCCTCGGCAATTTCTGCCGCGAGCGCCCAGGCTGCATCCTTACGATCGGGTACGGAAAGATCTTTCAGTGTAGCGACCACCCTGTCGAGAGCCCATTTAAGGTTAATTGCCGTCGGACGAGTCTTGATGAGAAGGTCATAGTAACACTGCAGACCCTTATCACTGGCGTCGTGATTCATACCCAACGCGATACCGTATGCTGCAACGACACCAATAAGCGGGGCGCCGCGAACCCACATTTCCTGAATAGCCGTTGCGGCCATCTCCGCAGAGGTAAGCGCCACCACCTCAAACTTAAAAGGCAACCTGGTCTGATCGATGATTTCTACCGCTTTTCCATCCCCGGAAACCCAGACCGTACGGTAGTGTTTACCTTTAATATTCATAATGACCTCTTACTTAACCTTCGCAGACTGGATGACGGAATCCATATTTTTAAACTGGCGGGCATTGACGATAAGATCGCGTGCCATGGTCAATGCACGTCGTTCACATTCTGCGCGAAGCGCTGTATTTTCAATCAGTTTTAGCTCGGCAACGCCAGCAAAACCGATAATCCGGCGATTCATTTCCATGCCGGCGTTTACCAGAGAATCTTCAAGCAGCGTTGCAAAAAACTGATCCTGCGCGTCCTTCAGTGCGGCCTTGTTCTGTTGATATATTTCTGTTGGCCATGCTTCGCCCTGTGTTTTGTTGTTCCACAATTGGCGGAACTCCCGGGTGAAAACAGACCAGGTCTCTACAATCTGCTGAAGTAGCCATTCCTGATAAGCGGTGCGGCTTTGCTCATTCGCATCCCATCCAGGACGTGAGAAGAAAGCTAACAGAAGATTCCCGATATAGTTGCCGATATCAAACGCCATTGGCCCCATGAAACCGAATTCTGGATCAATCACTTTGGTATCCGTGTCGGTCACCATGATTGAACCTGAATGAAGATCGCCATGTAACAATGCCTGCGCTTCCGTCATAAATTTGTACTTATAACGCATGGCGACCTGGAGCATCTCTGTATCAGCCCAGGCGTTATGGACGGCATCGTCCAGTTCAGGAGAGGTCCAGTCATTCCGTTCAGCGTTGTAATAGGGCTCACTGAAGATCAGGTCTTCCGTTATTTTGCACAGCTCATGATTCAAGGCGAATTCTGCGGTAAGCGCTTTTTTCCGATCGGCCGGCATGCCAATGTCGGAAGTGTGGAAGAGGGTTTGGGCTAAAAATGTTCCGATATCTTCAGCAAGTTTTGGAAATTTTTTACCGTTGATCAGCTCCTTACGAAGAATGACGTGTGGCGTCAGGTACTCCATGGCAAACAGTGCCATATCCGGGTCGTAAAAATAGACCTGTGGTATCAGTGTATGGCCCGCGTACTTGGCTTCCTGACATAAGACATTGTACTCAAAACCTGCACGGCTCAGAGATAAAGGCCATCCTTCTCCCCCTGCGCGAAGCCAGGGCAGAGCCTGTTTTACAATGATCGTTTTATTCGCCCCCTCAACAATAAACACCATGTTCAGGTTTCCGTCCCCCACTTCTGAAACTTTCCACTCTTCAGGCAACCCTCCAGGTTCGCATGCAGGGGTCAGTCTGGATGAGAGATAGCCAGGCAGGGTGTCACATGTCAGCGGTTTGTAACCTGATGGAATTGAATCCGTCATAACAGTTCTCCTTGTACACAAGAATAGTCATTGCTTGTCATATGAAAACTATACATTATCAAATGTAAGCATGTTTGTGATGCATGTAGATTTTTTGAACCGGAGATAATTCGAGCTATCTTGCATGAGATTGCCGATTCTTCATGAGTCCCAGGATCGTTTTTTTATTTAACTTATTGTAATAAAGGTGTTTTTATTGATTTTAAGAGAGGGGTGCGGATTGTTCAGGTAACGTCTGGCGGAGGGGAAAGTAGAGTGGCAGTCATAATATTGTTTCAGAGGAATACAATTGTTTTATTTGATTTATCTTTTGTTTTGGCGGTGTGGCATTGCTATGCTGTCGTTTTGAGATACTGGTTCCCGGACGCTTTCTGCCGAGTCAGGGCGGCAATGAAATGATAACAAGTGTCTGACGCGTCCAGATATACCCGTTTATGCGCAGTAGCAGTTGGTATTTACCCTGGGAAACAACCGGTATTTTAGTGCACTTTTTGTTTGCTGCGTTCCACGAACCGGCAAAGGCGCGTCGCGATTATTTTCGGAATTTGAATATGTGTGAGGAATGTCCGGGCTCTATTTTGCTACAGGCAAACACATTTTGTGGCGATAGTTTTCAAAAGGTGACGGAGAAATTCAACGTAAATAGAGTATGAAAAAAGTAAATAACATTCGCTGTTAATTATTTTAACGCTCCAGTAACAATGAAATTATTATTTAAATTTATGTAGATAAAAACGTTTATATCTTCATGGGAATAAGTCCTTATTTCTGAACGGTTGACATCATATTTATTGCCATTTTGAATTTATAATCTATTTATTACTTATTTTGTGGTGTTTTATCCTGTGTTTATTTGATTTGGCAGTTTGTTTTACTTCTGTAATGCTTATTCAATAACCCGGATTTAAACAACACTATTGAGACTTATAATGCTTAAAGAAATTTAGGTAAATAATTTGGTTTCTTATCGATTTCGCCGTTCTGTATTTTCTGTTACTGCCCGAGGCAGGATATATAAAATATAGAAAGAAGGTTTTATAAATTTTCTTTCAGGAATGAACTATTTATACACGCCAAAGATAAAGGGTTCTTTCTGATTAATGACAAAACAACGCCACGTATATATACGTACAGAAAATTAGTAACAGCCTGATGCAACTGGGAAATTAGTTTTTTTGACAAATCGCATCTGTAAAACAGGTTACCAGGATTAAGTAGAAAAGTTATAAGGATAAAACACATGTCGCCACGTCCCCATTCTTCTGAAATTCACCGGGTTACTCAGTCCGAACCCCGGAAAGGTATTTCCTTTTCCCGGCAGTTTCGTTTCTGGGTATGGGTTAACATCGCCCTGCAATTTTTCCTGCCACTGATGCTGGCGTTCACGCCAGCAGTGCGCGCCGCGCAGGTCAAATGGTATCAAACCCCTTCAGAGCAACAGGCGCTTTCTGCTTCAGCCAGCGAGCTCCCCACTCTGGGGGGAAGTCCTGCTGGTGATGAGAAGAGCGGGGATGAAAGCGAGAAGGCGACGGAAACCCAGGCGGCACAGCTGGCAAGCAAGACAGGGCAGTTTCTGAATAATGCCAGCGGCGATGCGGCGGCAGGTATAGCCCGACAGATGGCGACCGGGAAAGCCAGTGCTGAAATAGAACAGTGGCTTAACCGTGTGGGGACGGCGCGGGTTAAAGTGCAGGTTGACGAAGAATTCTCTCTGAAAAATTCTTCCGTTGATTTACTGATCCCCTGGTATGACAGTCCAGATACGTTACTTTTTTCTCAGCACAGTTTGCACCGCACCGATGACCGGACCCAGGGAAACCTGGGGGCCGGATATCGCTATTACACACCGGACTGGATGGCCGGTGTTAACGCATTCTATGACTATGATTTTTCAGGTGAACACTCCCGTATGGGGATGGGGCTGGAATACGGTCGGGATTATCTGAAACTGGCGGCGAATGGTTATTTTCGCCTGTCAGGATGGAAAGATGCGTCCGATCTGGCCGATTACGAAGCGCGTCCGGCTAACGGCTGGGACATTCGCGGCGAAGGGTATCTGCCGGTTTATCCACAATTGGGTGGAAAACTTGTTTATGAGCAGTACTACGGTAACGAGGTCGGCCTCTTTGGCCGGGATAATCGCCAGCAGGATCCGCGGGCAGTGACAGCAGGACTGAGCTACACCCCGTTCCCGTTGATGACGCTCAGCGCCGATCATCGCATGGGTGAAGGCGGTGAAAATGACACCCGTCTGGGCGTGGAATTTTCCTGGCAGTTTGATACTCCTCTGCACAAACTTCTTGATACTGACGCCGTGGGACAGATGCGAACCCTGGCGGGCAGTCGTTATCATCTGGTCGATCGTAACAACAATATTGTCCTGGAGTACCGGGAGAAAAATAACCTGACGTTGAAAATGGCCGACGCTTTACGTGGCTATCAGGGCGATCGTCTTTCCCTGGATGTGGTGGTCAATGCCCGACACGGGCTTGAGCGTATTGTATGGGATGACAGCGCACTCCGTGCCGCTGGCGGGGAAGTGACCTGTACAGCCAATACGCAGTGCGTGGTTACCCTGCCTCTCTGGAAAACCGGCGGAATCGACGCTAACACGTATGTGATTAGTGCGGTTGCCCATGATAAAGCGGGTAACCACTCTCCACAGGCTTCCACATACATCTTTGTGGAACAGTCAGCCGTTCATGCTGAAAATTCAAGCTTTGAGATTGTCCCTACGGACGATCCGAATGCCCGTGTTGCCATCATTGAAGCCGATGGCGTCACGACGGCCACGATGACTTTCCGCGCGATGGACGAACAGAGTCTGCCGATCTCGTCGCTGAATCCGGAGATCCTGCAACACGAATCCTCCCTTGGTGGACTGACGATCAGCAGCGTTCGTGAAGTCAGCGCCGGGGTTTATGTCGCCACCGTATCCGGCAATATTGCTGGCGAAGCCTGGATGGCGCCAGTGGTGAATGGTTCAGCCCTGTCTTCTCTGCGTAAACCGGTGACCTTTGTTGCTTCCGTTGTTGCTATGGATTTCAGTGTGGTCACGGATAACGCCATTGCGGATGGTGTTTTACCGAACAGCGTGAAGGTGACGCTGACTGACGCAGAGGGGAACCCTCTGGCTGACAAGGTCGTGAGCTTCAGCGCCGATAACGGGGCGAGTATTGCGGCCAGCGGCACGACCGGTCCTGATGGCAGCGTTATCATGACGTTGACCAGCACGGTGGCGGGAGAGGCGACGGTAACGGCGTCGATCAACGGCAGCAGCGAGAGCGTAAGGGTGACCTTTACGGCCGACGCCGGATCGGCGCAGATCGCCGATGGCGCGCTGGAAAGGGTGATCAACGATGCCGTGGCGAACGGCTCGGCGCCCAACAGCGTGAAGGCGACGGTGACGGACGCGCAGGGGAACCCTCTCTCTGGCCAGATCGTGAACTTCAGCGCCGATAACGGGGCGACGATTGCGGCCAGCGGCACGACCGGTGCCGACGGCAGCGTGACCATGACGCTGACCAGCCTGGTGGCAGGCGATGCCACGGTAACGGCATCGATCAACGGCAGCAGCCGGAGCGTGGACGTGACGTTTACGGCAGATGCCAGCACGGGGCAGATCGCCGACGGCGCGCTGGAGCGGGTGATCAACGGGGCGCTGGCGAACAATATCGCGACCAACAGCGTGAAGGCGACGGTGACGGATGCGCAGGGGAACCTCCTGGCCGGTCAGGTCGTGAACTTCAGCGCCGATAACGGGGCGACGATTGCCGGCAGCGGCACGACCGGCAGCGACGGCAGCGTGACCATGACGCTGATCAGCCCGGTGGCGGGTGACGCCACGGTGACGGCATCGATCAACGGCAGCAGCCGGAGCGTGAGCGTGACGTTTGTGGCCGACACCGGTACGGCACAGATTGCTGACGGTGCCCTGGAGCGGGTGATCAACGGGGCGCTGGCGGACGGAACGTCGACCAACAGCGTGAAGGCGACGGTGACGGACGCGCAGGGGAACCTCCTGGCCGGCCAGGTGGTGAACTTCAGCGCCGATAACGGGGCGACGATTGCGGCCAGCGGCACGACCGGTGCCGACGGTACGGTGACCATGACGCTGACCAGCCTGGTGGCGGGTGACGCCACGGTGACGGCGTCAATCAATAACAGCAGCCGGAGCGTGAGCGTGACGTTCACGGCTGACGCCGGAACGGCGCAGCTCGCCGACGGCGCGCTGGAGCGGGTGATCAACGGGGCGCTGGCGGACGGGGAGACGCCCAACAGCGTGAAGGCGACGGTGACGGACGCACAGGGGAACCCTCTCTCTGGTCAGGTCGTGAACTTCAGCGCCAATAACGGGGCGACGATTGCGGCCAGCGGCACGACCGGTGATGACGGCACGGTGACCATGACGCTGACCAGCCCGGTGGCGGGTGACGCCACGGTGACGGCATCGATCAACGGCAGCAGCCGGAGCGTGAACGTGACGTTTGTGGCCGACACCGGTACGGCACAGATTGCCGACGGTGCCCTGGAGCGGGTGATCAACGATGCGCTGGCGAACAATATCGCGACCAACAGCGTGAAGGCGACGGTGACAGACGCGCAGGGGAACCTCCTGACCGGTCAGGTCGTGAACTTCAGTGCCGATAACGGGGCGACGATTGCGGCCAGCGGTACGACCGGTGCCGATGGCACGGTGACCATGACGCTGACCAGCCCGGTGGCGGGTGACGCCACCGTGACGGCATCGATCAACGGCAGCAGCCGGAGCGTGAGCGTGACGTTTACGGCAGATGCCAGTACGGCGCAGATCGCCGACGGTGCCCTGGTGCGGGTGACCAACGGGGCGCTGGCGGACGGGTCGACGCCCAACAGCGTGAAGGCGACGGTGACGGACGCGCAGGGGAACCTCCTGGCCGGACAGATCGTGAACTTCAGCGTGAATAACGGGGCGACGATTGCGGCCAGCGGCACGACCGGTGATGACGGCACGGTGACCATGACGCTGACCAGCACGGTGGCGGGTGACGCCACGGTGACGGCGTCAATCAATAACAGCAGCCGGAGCGTGAGCGTGGCGTTTATCGCTGACGCCAGTACGGCGCGGCTCGCCGACGGCGCGCTGGTGCGGGTGATCAACGGGGCGCTGGCGGACGGTGAGACGCCAAACAGCGTGAAGGCGACGGTGACGGATGCGAACGGGAACCTCCTGGCCGGCCAGGTCGTGAACTTCAGCGCCGATAACGGGGCGACAATTGCGGCCAGCGGTACAACCGGTGATGACGGCACGGTGACCATGACGCTGACCAGTCCGGTAGTGGGTGATTCGACGGTAACGGCGTCGATCAACAACAGCAGTGAAAGCGTGGAAGTGGCGTTTGTGGCCGACACCGGTACGGCACAGATTGCCGCCGGGGCACTGGAGGTCGTGGATACAGGGGCGTGGGCTGACGGGGAGACGACCAACCGGGTGAAGGCGACGGTAACGGATGCGCGAGGGACCCCTTTGCCTGACCAGGTCGTGAACTTCAGCGCCGATAACGGGGCGACGATTGCGGCCAGCGGTACGACCAATGGTGCCGGTACTATAACTATGTCGCTGACCAGCCTGGTGGCAGGTGATGTGACCGTGACGGCGTCGATCAACGGCAGCAGCCGGAGCGTGAACGTGGCGTTTGTGGCAGATACCAACACGGCACAACTGACCGTGACTGCAGACACCGGGGAAGCCGCAGCGGCAAACGGCACGGCCACCCGGACGGTGACGGCGACGCTGACGGATGCGGGCGGCAACCCGCTGCAGAACCAGCCGGTGAGCTTTACCGCAGACAGTGGACCGGCGTTTAGCGGAGAGGCCAGCGGTACCACCGATGATAACGGCACGGTAACGGTGGCGCTGACTAGCATCACGGCAGGGACCTTTACAGTGTCCGGTACGGCGACAGATCTGTCGCTGAGCGGCAGCGCGGAGGTGGCATTTACGGCAGATGCCAGCACGGCACGACTGATTATCGAAACGTCTTCTGACACGAAAACGGCGAACGGAACGGATACGCATCCGGTCACGCTGAAAGTCGAAGATGAGCAGGGTAACCCGCTGACCAGCGTCCATAACGTGACGCTGAGTGTCCCGGCAGATGGTCCTCTGTTCAGCAGCAATAACACAGCTACTCTGGGTACCAGTACTAACAGTAACGGTGAGCTGGAGGTGTCGCTGACCAGTGCGGTGGCGGGAACCTTTGCGGTGAGCGCCCGTCTGGGAAGTAATACACCGGTCAGTGCGCAGGTGAGGTTCGCGGCAGATATCAGCACGGCACGCCTGACCGTGGCCGCTGACAGCGAGGAAACCGCAGCGGCGAACGGCACGGCCACCCGGACGGTGACGGCGACGCTGACGGATGCGGGCGACAACCCGCTGCAGAGCCAGCCGGTGATCTTTACCGTCAACGGCGGACCGGCGTTTAGCGGCGAAGCCAGCGGTACCACCGATGATAACGGCACAGTGACGGTGACGCTGACCAGTATCGTGGCGGGAACCTTTACGGTGTCCGGTGTGGCGACAGATCTGTCGCTGAGCGGCAGTGCGGAGGTGGCATTTATGGCAGATGCCAGCACGGCTCGGCTGATTATCGAAACGTCTTCTGACACGAAAACGGCGAACGGAACGGATACGCATCCGGTCACGCTAAAAGTTGAAGATGCGCGGGGTAACCCGCTGACCAGCGTCCATAACGTGACGCTGAGTGTCCCGGCAGATGGTCCTCTGTTCAGCAGCAATAACGCAGCTACTCTGAGTACCACTACTAACAGTAACGGTGAGCTGGAGGTGTCGCTGACCAGTGCGGTGGCGGGAACCTTTGCGGTGAGCGCCCGTCTGGGAAGTAATACACCGGTCAGTGCGCAGGTGAGGTTCGCGGCAGATATCAGCACGGCACGCCTGACCGTGGCCGCTGACAGCGAGGAAACCGCAGCGGCAAACGGCACGGCCACCCGGACGGTGACGGCGACGCTGACGGATGCGGGCGGCAACCCACTGCAGAGCCAGCCGGTGAGCTTTACCGTCAATGGCGGACCGGCGTTTAGCGGCGAAGCCAGCGGTACCACCGATGATAACGGCACGGTAACGGTGACGCTGACCAGCATCGTGGCGGGAACCTTTACGGTGTCCGCCGCAGCGGCAAGTCTGTCGCTGAACGGCAGCGCGGAAGTCGCGTTTATCGCGGATGCCAGCACGGCACAACTGGTTATCGAAACGTCTTCAGATGCGACCATCGCGAATGGAACGGACAGGCATCCGGTCACGCTGAAAGTCGAAGATGCGCGGGGTAACCCGCTGACCAGCGTCCATAACGTGACGCTGAGTGTCCCGGCAGATGGTCCTCTGTTCAGCAGCAATAACGCAGCTACTCTGAGTACCAGTACTGACAGTAACGGTGAGCTGGAGGTGTCGCTGACCAGTGCGGTGGCGGGAACCTTTACGGTGAGCGCCCGTCTGGGAAGTAATACACCGGTCAGTGCGCAGGTGAGGTTTGCGGCGGATGCCAGCACGGCACGACTGGTTATTGAAACATCTTCAGACGCGACAACCGCGAACGGAACGGATTCGCATCCGGTCACGCTGAAGGTCGAGGATGCGCAGGGTAACGCACTGGCTGGCGTCCGTGCCGTGAGGCTGGAAGTGCCGACAGCAGGTCCACTCTTCAGTAATGACGGCGTGAGTCTGAGTGCCAACACTGACGACAACGGTGAACTGGAGGTGCCGCTGACCAGTATGGTGGCGGGAACCTTTACGGTGAGTGCCCGTCTGGGGAGTGGTACAGCGGTCAGTACACAGGTGACATTTGCGGCGGATCTCAGCACGGCACGACTGATCATCGAAACCTCTGCTGACACGAAAACCGCGACCGGAGCGGATCCGCACCCAGTAACGCTGAAGGTCGTGGATGCGCAAAATAACGCGCTGGCGGGTACCCATACTGTAACGCTGAGTGTCCCGGCAGATGGCCCTTTGTTCAGCAATAACGCAGCCACTCTGAGTACCACTACTAACAATAATGGTGAACTGGAGGTGCCGCTGACCAGTACGGTGGTGGGGACCTTTACGGTGAACGCCAGCCTGGGAAGTGATACGCCGGTCAGTGCGGATTTGACGTTTGTAAGGTATGAGATATACACCGCAACAATTTCCCTCTCACCTGAGACGGACGGGACCGATCTCAGCAGTGACATCTCGATAGCTGCAAACGGCACGGATCAGACGCGAGTGGTTGTCGTTATTAAGGATCAGGATCAGAGACCAGCTGTTGGCCTGACGGGTCTGAAGATAAAAGCAAATCAGTCTCTGATGAAGGAAATTGCAGGTAGCGTGATGACGGCGGGAACTGAATATGACCTGGTTCCCAGTACGACGGATGGCGTGTATTACAAAACCGTCGTGGCAGGTACGGATACGGGATCGGTGAGATTCAGCGTCACTTCAGGATTAACAGAAAATGATATCGCTATTACCAGTAATAGTGTGACGGTCAACCTGACTGCCGGCGAACCAGCCAGTGCGGGTGTTTACCTGTCATCCGAAACGGATGGTACCGATATTGCGTCGAGAACCACAACCCTGGCAGCCAATGGTACCGATCGGAAAAATATTGTGATCGTAGTGAAGGATGCGAACGGACACGGTGTGACGGGGCTGGAGGATGGGCTCAGGGTACTAACAAGCACAGGTGGACTACTGAGTACCGTTTCGGGTACAGAAATAGCCGGGGGAACGGAGTATGGAGGATTTGAGCCTGGTACAGCTGATGGGGTGTATTACCTGACGCTGAAAGCCGGAACAACGCTCGGCACCGTCGTGTTCAACGTCACTAATGGGCTGCCGCAAGACCTTATCACCCCTGGCACTAATAATGTCACGATTAACCTGGCGGCAGGTGAGCAGTCCGTTGCCGGGATATACCTGTCATCCGAAAGGGATGGCACCGGGCTTGAGGCGACAAAATCGTTAGTGGCTGATGGCAACAGCTCTTCGTATACCAGGGTTGTCGTCACGGTGAGAGATGCGAACGGGCACGGTATTAATGGTCTGCCCCTGACGATCGCGGCGCAGTCGGGCGGCGGTTTGCTGAAAAATGCAAACGGCGTATCGATAACGGAAGGGACCGATTTTACGATGGCGCGCGGAACGGAGGACGGGGTGTATTACCTGAGCGTCTGGGCCCAAACAACAAGCGGTACCGTGAAGTTCAGCGTGACGGGTGGACTTAACCCCGGTGTGATCCCCGCAGGCCAAAATAATGTGACGGTTAACCTGACGGCAGGCGAGCAGTCCGTAGCCGGGATATACCTGTCATCCGAAACGGATGGTACCGGGCTTGAGGCGACGAAATCGTTAGTGGCTAATGGCAGCAGCTATACGAGAGTTGTTGTCAAGGTGGAGGATGCGAACGGAAACGGTGTTACCGGTCTGCGCCTGAAGATCGCGGCACAGTCGGGCGGCGGTTTGCTGAGAAATGCAAACAACGTATCGATGACGCAAGGGACCGATTTTGACATGGTGGCCGGAACGGAGGACGGGGTGTATTACCTGAGCGTGTGGGCCGGAACAAGAACGGGCACGGTCACGTTCAGCGTGACAGATGGGCTGAATCCAGGCGTGCTCCCCGCAGGCAGTAATAATGTGACGGTTAATCTGACTGCGGGCGCTCCGTCCGTTGCCGGGATATACCTGTCATCCGAAGCGGATGGTACCGCGCTTGAGTCAACGAAATCGTTAGTGGCTGTTGCTAACAGCAACTTTACAAGGGTTGTTGTCACGGTGAAGGATGCGAACGGAAACGGTGTCAAGGGTTTGGAAGGACTGAAGATCGCGGCACAGTCGGGAGGCGGTCTGCTGACTTCAGGCGGCGTCTCAATGACGCAAGGGACCGATTTTGACATGATAGCCTCAGATGTTGAGGGGGTGTATTACCTGAACGTTTGGTCCGGAAACACAAGCGGCACCGTCACCTTCAGCGTGACGAGAGGACTCAATCCAGGCGTGATTCCTACTGGCCGGAATAATGTCACGGTTAACCTGACGGCAGGCGACCCGTCCGTTGCCGGGATATACCTGTCATCCGAAACGAATGGTACTGCGCTTACGGGCACGAAATCGATAGTGGCTGATGGCAGCAGCTATACCAGGGTTGTCGTCACGGTGAAGGATGCGAATGGAAACGGTGTTAACGATCTGCGCCTGAAGATAGCGGCGCAGTCGGGAGGCGGTCTGCTGACTTCAGGTGGCGTCTCGATGACGCAAGGGACTGATTTTGACATGATAGCCTCAGGTGTTGACGGGGTGTATTACCGGAACGTTTGGTCCAGAAAAACAGCCGGTACCGTCAAGTTCAGTGTGACGGGCGGAGTGGATGAAGGCTTGATCCCTGCAGGCAGTAATAATGTCACGGTTAACCTGACGGCAGGTTCTCCATCCAGTGCCAACACATCGATAAGACTGTCATCCAGAACGGATGGTACTGCTCTGGTGACAAGCACGTCGATGGTTGCCAATGGTTCTAACGAAACAAGAGTGGTTGTCACCGTTAAAGATGCGAACGGGAACCCGGTTAAGGATCTGACTGATCTCAGGATAAAGGCAGGTACGGGTTCGTTGTTGAAAAACACTGACGGCACTCTGATAGCGGAGGGAACCGAATATGCTCTGGCCAGTACTACGGATGGGGTGTACTACAAGACAGTGAAAGCAGGAACAAAGGCAGGAAGCGTGAAGTTCTGGGTTTCGTATGGCCTTCCTGGAGGCACTATTTCGGATGCGGATAATGGTGTGACGGTTAATCTGGTCGCGGACACTCCATCCAGTGCCAACACATCGATAAGACTGTCATCCAGAACGGATGGTACTGCTCTGGTGACAAGCACGTCGCTGGTTGCCAACGGTTCTAACGAAACAAAAGTGGTTGTCACCGTTAAAGATGCGAACGGGAACCCGGTTAAAAATCTGACGGGTCTCAGGATAAAGGCAGGCACGGATTCGTTGTTGAAAAACACTGACGGCACGCTGATTGTGACGGGAACCGAATATGCTCTGGCCAGTACCACGGATGGGGTGTACTACAAGACAGTGAAAGCCGGAACAACGGCAGGAAGCGTGAGGTTCTGGGTTTCGTATGGGCTTCCAGCAGGCACTATTTCGAGTGCGGATAACGGTGTGACAGTGACGCTGACCACTCCACCTCCGGCAACAGCGCAAATAAATGCCTGGTGGTCTTATCAGGGGGGAAGTAACGGCAGTACTTACAGGGAGTTTAGCTCAGCGGTTCGTTTTCTGACCTCCGCAGGGACGCCAATGCAATGTGATAGCGTAACTGTGGTCGGGAACGGTGGGACGGGTTTTGCAGCAAATGCGAATACGACTATGGCAAATCGCCATACCTTTGCAGCGTCTTACTGGAGTAATGATAGTTCTACTTTTAATGCTAATACAAAGACTTATTCATTTAGCAAGAGGACATCTGTATACCAAAACGGCGGAGCAGGGAATACTTTTAGTGTCGTATTAGCTGCTTCAGGGCAAATAAGCTATCCAGTGGTAGGAGTGGGAATGTTGGGTGGCGGCGACCTACTCACTTTTTCATGTAGAGTAGGGAGTACGACCTATTCATTTAAATCAAGTAATAACAATATGACAGTGAACAGTAGCCTGTTCTAAAGAGAAAAACTCGCTGTCAGTAAAAACCCAGCCATCGGCTGGGTTTTTTTATTGCTGCGTCATCACCAGAACAGCACTTGCGGTAAAATACCCGGGAGGCACATCGCCTGCAGCAACCGCCGGATTGCGCACCGCCTGAAAATCCAGATTCAGCGTATTCGAACCGCTTATCAGCGTAACGGGAATATTCGCTGCGGAGGTCAATGGCTGGTCGTTATAAAGTACGGCCACTCCCACTCCGTTGGCGGTGGTTTTTATAACCTCCGTGCTGTTAATTGTAAGAGGGGTATACTGCGTCAGCTGCATCTTAACGGAAACATCAACGCCCCCCGTACAGGTAACCGGGATCTGAAGGTTTTTTATTGCCGTATTGCCAACGCCAGGTTCGGTGGATAAATCCGCGCGATCAATCGTATCAAAATGAACGCTCAGGCCGCTGCCGTTATTAATATTGCAGGACGTCTCTGGCGCCGGCGGATCGGGAGGAAGTGGTATCGCACTCGCACAAGCATCTCCGGGAATTAGTGAATATTCCTCCCCTTGCTCATCAACCAGCACATCACAAAAAGCGACATCATGGTGAACCAATTGCGAGCTTAAATTTTTAGTGTATGTGGTTATCGATATGCTACCAGCCTGGTCGGATATCGTTTTCGTTATATCCAGATAGAATTTTGTACTATCCGCATACTCACGAACCGAGTGGTTACTCCGTAACCCCACATAAAACCGGATAAAATACATTCCAGCTTTTGGAATATAAACATCGCCGAACAAAATATTACAACCATTACCAACAATCGCTGCACCATCACCTGCAGAAATCCAGTCGCCACCAGACGGGCAAGTGGGGTCGGTGAGGCGACTAGAATTACGTGCTAAGCCATTTCCGTGGCGTACCACCGCATCCGCTAATGCAGAAACGGGCAGGCATGACCAGATAAACGCTGATAGCATCAGAGTGAATAATATCCCCCTGGGGTTAATTCTCTTACCATACTGAATTAAAGTGGTACTCATAGACTACGTATCCTCTTGCCTTATGGACAGGCCATTTCAAAGGTTGCCGCTGCTTTATCAGCCTGCGATCACGCTGCTTACCGAGCAGGTGCTGTTGCTGCAGCTAAAAACGAGTTTCGGGCGGCCGCCAAAATCGTTGATAAAGGCCAGAACGGGCTGGCTCCCCAGTGCGGATGCGCTGATACCCAGTGATATGCTGCCTTTGGGTTCAACCATTACGGGTTTGAAACTGGCGATCTCTGCGCCTTTTTGCGATGCGGCGGCGGTGACAATCGTCACGTAATACGGTGTCGGGTTATTCAGCTGATAACCGTCGCCCTGGCGGGTCAGCGTTATTTTTTTCTGCGCCTCGCTTTCTTCGCCTCTGTGCAGCTCAATAGCCTGCGGACGGTAAAACATTTTTATCCGCGTCTGGAGAGCCAGTTGCAGCGTGTTAGGTTTGTCGCTTTTGGGCGGAATTTCACGAACGTTGAAATAAAAGAGAGTTTCGCGATCCTGCGGCAGCGAAGACAGGTTGCCCGTTGGCTGAACTTTAATCTGCCCTTTGGCACCGGGTTCAACACGCTGCACCGGCGGAAGCGTGCTCAATGGCGACTCCACTTTTGTCCCCTTCGCATCTTCAATCCATGCCTGAGCAAGATAAGGGAGCGTGGTGTTCTGATTGCTTATGGTGAGCGTTGTTGAGCGCTGGCTGCCGTTAAAGACCACCCGGGTGCGATCGAGTGCGATCGCGGCCTGCGCCTGTTGCGCCAGAAGGATAAGCGTCAGGGCGCCGAGGGCCGTTTTTAGCGTGGAGTGTAAAGTCATCATGTGTCGTTCACTAAATAAGAAGTTTGCCATCCGCAGTTTCACCACGGCCGAATAGATAGATGCTGAAATCAATTCTTAATATTGAATATTATATTCAATTAATAAAATTATAATTGATGAACAGCTTTCACCCGCCAGTCTGTCAGTGGTATTCCCTGAACCGGCATATTTGCATGGGTCTGGCATCAATAATATTGATTGTTCTGGGCGGCAGGTTAATAAAAATATTAAATTGAGTCAAAAAAATACAGTCCAATTTTAGACTTTTTATTTATTAAGAGGGGATGTAACCAAGAATCTTATTGGGAAGTGATTTTTGTTGGTTGTAATGTTGTTATTTATCAGTGTGTTAGTGGTGGTTTTATGGCGTGACAGCATTTCAGGTACAGGTGCATATGATATGTTGTTTATATGGATAACTTGTTTATTTAATTGTTCTTTTTATATGGAGTATAAAATTTTTAATGGTTAATTTTATATAAGGAAATAAAGTGTCGATAAAGGAAGGTTAAGGGGTAAGTTGTAATCGGCTAGTTTAAAAAAAACCAGGTAAATCCTCAACACCAGGATGAGGATGTTTGCGTTACTGCTTATCTCTTTAATAACCGCTTCTGTCTGCAAGACTTTTAGGGTGAGCCCACTCGTACTCTTCTGATCATGAATTCTGTCAGTGCCAGAGAGGTGGTATGAGTGACGTCTGATTGAGCATCGCTAAGCTGAACGGGTTGGGGGAATTGATTGTCGCGGGGCTAAAAAGCAAAAACCCAGCTATAAAGCTGGGTTCTTTGAATAGTGGTGCCCGGACTCGGAATCGAACCAAGGACACGGGGATTTTCAATCCCCTGCTCTACCGACTGAGCTATCCGGGCAACGGGGCGCATTAAAACCGATCCGCCTCGTTTCGTCAACGAAATTTCTTCAATTCAATGCAGACTGCACAATCTATCACCACTTTGCTGTTATTGCACGCATTCTCAAGCGAAATACGCGGTCCAGGCGGCGGAAAGCGGCATGGCGAGGATTAGCGCCGGGAGCATATTGACTACGGCAAACATTTTGATACCGCAGATGCGTAAACCGGTGGCGACCAGCAGTAATCCCCCCACCGCGCTGAAATCGGCCATCATCGCGGGGGTGGTGAGCGGCAATATTAGCGCCGCGCAGGTCGCCAGTGAAAGCTGGATGAGCAGCATCGGGGCCGAGATAGCCGAAACGGCAATACCGAGCGAACAGGCGAAAATCATG
The DNA here is from genome assembly GCF_019048065.1 of Citrobacter farmeri. Classification (NCBI taxonomy): domain Bacteria; kingdom Pseudomonadati; phylum Pseudomonadota; class Gammaproteobacteria; order Enterobacterales; family Enterobacteriaceae; genus Citrobacter; species Citrobacter farmeri. The sequence goes on along the minus strand of NZ_CP077291.1, from coordinate 4,000,012 downwards.
GCGGTAAAGAAATCGAGGAAGGATTTAGCAATCAGGATACTCGGATCGCCGGTCATTCCTTCGCGCATCGCCCCAAAAATCCCCGTGCCGCTGGCGCAGAAAAGAACGATGATGGCGACATAGTTCTGGATAAACGATTCATGGGGCTGCTTTTTACCCTGTCGCATAAAGAGCGTCTGCGCTTTCGCAACAGCGGTGTTGATCCCTTTTTCCAGATAGCAAAACTCACCAATTAGCGCACCGACCAGCGTTGCCAGCACCATAACCGGAAGATTAGCGCATTTGACCACCAGTAAAATACCAATGCCAAGTGACGCGAGACCGAAAATGGAGGTCATTGAGACACGAATCCGTTCCGGTAAACGTTGGCTAAGAAGGGCGCCGATAACGCCGCCTGCCAAAACGGCGCCGGCGTTAATAAAAGGTCCGATTACCACGTTAGCTCCTGCTAATTATTTTGTCAGATTGCATTATTATGACCTGATTCTCATTTACAGTGTTGTTTAACCGCAACAAGTGTGCATAAGAATTAAATGTTGCCCCTCCTGGTTAAAGGTGCCATGATTGCGCGAATTTTCTCCAGTCTGTTTGGGGCCGCATGGGATGAACGCTACACCTTCACATCGCCTTTCGCATCGCCGCTTAGCGCGATGGCTGCCCTTTCACGTTATTCCTTCCCTTTTACTCACCATGCGGTGAGGGCAACGTATGCTCACTGCAGGACAACAGTAAAATCAGAAGCGGTCTGCTTTTACTGATGTCTGGCGGTCGGAGCTGGTGACCAGTTTGACCCAAACATCTCGTGGGGCAGGGCATAGAGCCTTGTCCGGGACTCTTATTCTCCCGAAACGGGTTTTTTGCGCTTATGAAATCAATGAACATTGCCGCCAGTAGTGAGCTGGTCTCTCATTTATCTACTCATCGTGGCGTTGTGGCGCTGGACAGTACCGACTTTACCGATGTCGCCGCGGTCGTCATGACCGTTGCCGATAGCCGTAGCGGCATCCTTGCGCTGCTCAAACGCACCGGTTTTCATCTGCCGGTCTTTATTCTCACTGAAGAGAAAATGGAGCTGCCCGCAGGCGCGACGGCGCTCATTAGCGGAAATGCGCAGGAGTGGCTGGAGCTGGAGTCAGCTGCTCTTCTGTATGAGGAAGACCTTCTGCCGCCATTTTACGACACGCTGACGCAGTATGTGGAGATGAAGAACAGCACGTTCGCCTGTCCGGGGCATCAGCATGGCGCATTCTTTAAAAAGCACCCTGCCGGACGTCACTTCTATGACTTCTTTGGCGAAAATGTCTTTCGTGCAGATATGTGCAATGCCGACGTGAAGCTCGGCGATCTGCTGATTCACGAAGGTTCGGCCAAACATGCGCAGAAGTTTGCCGCAAAGGTCTTTCACGCCGATAAAACCTATTTCGTTCTGAACGGCACGTCGGCCGCGAATAAAGTGGTCACCAATGCACTGCTGACGCGTGGCGATCTGGTGCTGTTCGATCGCAACAACCACAAGTCGAATCATCACGGCGCGCTGATTCAGGCGGGGGCGACCCCGGTGTATCTGGAGGCTGCCCGTAACCCGTTTGGTTTTATCGGCGGGATCGATGAACACTGCTTTGATGAAGCGTATCTGCGCGAACAGATCCGCGATGTGGCTGCGGAAAAGGCGGCGCTACCGCGCCCCTTCAGACTGGCAATTATCCAGTTGGGAACCTACGACGGAACGATCTACAACGCCCGTCAGGTGATCGACAAAATTGGTCATCTCTGTGACTACATTCTGTTTGACTCTGCCTGGGTTGGCTATGAGCAGTTTATCCCGATGATGGCCGACGGTTCGCCGCTGCTGCTGGAATTGAACGAAAACGATCCGGGTATCTTCGTCACCCAGTCGGTGCATAAGCAGCAGGCCGGGTTCTCACAGACTTCGCAGATCCACAAGAAAGATAATCACATTCGCGGTCAGGCGCGTTTCTGCCCACATAAACGGCTGAATAATGCGTTTATGCTGCACGCCTCAACCAGTCCGTTCTACCCGCTGTTTGCCGCGCTGGACGTCAATGCCAAAATCCACGAAGGGGAAAGTGGACGGCGCCTGTGGGCAGAATGTGTGACATTGGGGATTGAGGCGCGTAAGGCGATTCTTAACCGTTGTAAGCTGCTTCAGCCGTTCATTCCGCCGGTGGTTGATGGTCAGGCGTGGCAGTCGTATCCCACAGAGGTGATTGCCCGCGAGCGACGTTTCTTCAGCTTTGCGCCGGGCGCAAAATGGCACGGCTTTGAAGGGTATGCCGACGACCAGTATTTTGTCGATCCGTGCAAGTTGCTTCTCACCACGCCGGGTATTGATGCGCAGACAGGGCGTTATACCGATTTTGGTATCCCGGCGACCATTCTGGCCCACTACCTGCGCGAAAACGGCATCGTGCCGGAGAAATGCGACCTCAACTCGATTCTGTTCCTGCTGACGCCCGCCGAGAATCCGGAAAAAATGGCGCATCTGGCGGCGATGCTGGCGCAGTTCGAGCAGCATATCGAAGACGACTCCCCGCTTGCAGAGGTACTTCCGACCCTCTTCAATAAATATCCGGTGCGCTATCGCGACTATACCCTGCGCGAATTGTGCCAGGAGATGCACGATCTGTACGTCAGCTTTGACGTAAAGGACCTGCAAAAAGCGATGTTCCGCCAGGAGAGTTTCCCGACGGTAGCGATGAACCCGCAGGATGCCCACAGCGCCTTTATCCGTGGTGATGTTGAACTGGTGCGCATTCGTGATGCCGAAGGCCGTATCGCGGCGGAAGGGGCGCTGCCGTATCCTCCTGGCGTACTGTGCGTGGTGCCGGGCGAAGTGTGGGGCGGCGCGGTACAACGTTATTTCCTGGCGCTGGAAGAAGGGGTCAACCTGCTGCCGGGATTCTCACCGGAGTTGCAGGGCGTTTACAGTGAAACCGATGCCGATGGAATTAAGCGGTTGTACGGGTATGTTTTGAAGTAATCGAAGAAGAATGCCGGATGGCGCTTGCGCTTATCCGGCCAGGTGTTCGGTGTAGGCCGGATAAGACGCGAAAGCGTCGCCATCCGGCAGAGAGATTAATGTGCGACGGTCTGTGTGCCAGCCGGTACGCGAACGTGTTTGTACTTGAACAGCGCCACGAAGGCGAAGGCCAGAACCAGTGAATAGCCGGCAAAAATCAGCCACACGGTCTGCCAGTCGGTAATGCCGTTCAGGGTGTAATGTTCCACCACTTTCCCACTCACCACGCCGCCGAGGATACAGCCGAAGCCGTTGGTCATCATCAGGAACATACCCTGTGCGCTGGCGCGAATTTCCGGGCGAACTTCTTTCTCAACGAACACCGAACCGGAGATGTTGAAGAAGTCGAAGGCGCAGCCGTAAACAATCATCGACAGAACCAGCAGGACGGTACCAAACGGGCTCGGGTCACCGTAGGCGAACAGGCCAAAGCGCAACATCCACGCGATGATACTGATCAGCATCACATTCTTGATACCGTAACGGCTCAGGAAGAACGGAATGGTCAGGATGAACAGCGTTTCGGAGATCTGCGAGATCGACATCATCACCGACGCGTGCTCAACAATAAAGCTTCCAGAGAACAGCGGGTTGTTATCGAAGCTATGCAGGAAGGTGTTCCCGAACATGTTCGTGATTTGCAGTTCAGCGCCGAGCATCATCGAGAAGATGAAGAAGATCGCCATGCGCTTGTTCTTAAACAGCGCGAAGGCATCCAGACCCAGCATAGAGGTCCAGCTTTGATTTTTCTGCTGATTTGCCACCGGGATGTGCGGCAGGGTCAACGTAAACAGTACCAGTACCACAGAGAGCGCCGCGCCAATATACAGCTGCATATGGCTCAGTTCGAAACCGGAGAAGCTCACCGCCCACATGGCGACGATGAAGCCGATGGTGCCCCAGATACGAATTGGCGGGAAGTCAGTAACAATGTCCATGCCTGCGTTCTGCAAGCGATAATAGGAAATGGTGTTAATAAGCCCAAGCGTTGGCATATATGCCAGCGAGTTAAGCAGGATCACGAAGAACATCGCGCCCGGCGTGGTAACTTCGGCGGCGATGAACAGCGTCACCGCGCCCACCACGTGACAGATGGCGTAGACCCATTTTGCACTGAGCCATTTGTCCGCCACAATTCCCAACAGCGTCGGCATCAGAACCGCCGCGATCCCCAGTGAACTGTAGACTGCACCAATAGAAGCACCATCAAATTTGAGGGTGACAAACATATAGGACCCGAGGGTCGTCAGCCAACTTCCCCACAGGCAGAACTGCAGAAAGGAGAGTATTTTCAGCTGCAGCTTAAGATTCATGTTAATTTCCTCACACCGAAAGGCGAACGGATGTTTCGATTGGCACAAATGCCGTTGCTGTATGATGTGATTCTATCAATGGCTGTGGGTGTTTTTTTGTTACCTGTGACAAATAATTGCAAAACAATTCCCTTTTGCAATGCTAAAGAGTGATGTTTGTCACGATTATTAGCGTCGCCCGCCCACCGTTTTACCGGGGGCGGGGAAGAGACGTATCAGTTCCGGCGGTAGGTTTTTTGCGCGGAGTTGACTTTATACAGGTAGCGACGCGATTCAGATGAGGGGTGACGCGTGGTTAACGTCTGGTATACATCCCCTGGCGTCATACTGTTGATGATATTCGCGGCCTGCACTTTATCACTGGAGAAGACGCGCAGCACGCTGCCTGCGCCGCCGTTGTAGGCGGTGATTACCGCATAGCGCCGCGAGGTGGGATTATTGATTCCGCCCAGATAGACATTATTGAGCATCGCCAGATACGCAGTGCCGGTATCAATATTGCTGGCCGGATCGAACAGTTCACTGCGGCTTGGCGTACCGGAGCGCCCCTGTGAACGATAAACATCTTTCCCGGCGGTATGCTGAACCACCTGCATCAGACCCAGCGCATCGGAACGGCTCACGGCGTAGGGGTTGAAGGACGACTCCGTCTGCATGATCGCCAGAATCAGCGACTCATCAATGCCATATTTATGGGACGCCTTGCGCACCATGCCGAGGTACTTATGCGCACGTTTATCCAGGTGATTCGGCACCAGGTTAATCGTCACGCTGAAAATCATGCGGATCCCGTTGCTGCGGCTTTTCATCCGCGTTTGTAGCAGGTAATCGGCGAAGTTCGTGGCCCGGCCTTCCCAGCGGATGGGTTGTCCCGTGTGATCGAGCACCTGACCGTACAGAAAGGGTTCTCTGGAGATCTGAATGTCATCGACGTCAGAGTAAAGGTCGACGGAGGTGGGATCGTCACCCATCAACAACGTTTTAATGATGGCGCGACGTAAATGCGCCGCTGGCTCTGTCCCGGCAATGGTCTCAACGGTAATGGTCCCGTCGTCAAAGTTGATATGGCTGCGGGTCTGATACTGATCGGTGTACTTCACGTAGTCCTTCGGACCGGCGATCAGCACTTCCTGATAACCCCAGAGATTTTCAATGTTATGGGCAAACTGCCCCATGAGAATGTCAAAACCGTTGGTATCCTTGACCCAGGCTTCGTTATAAGAATCGCCTTTTTTGGTCGAGCTGGAACAAGAGATGAGCAACGGCGCAATAACAGCAAGCGCGAGAAATTTTTTCATCATTCCGGGAGTGCGTGTTGTGTTTGTCATTATGCGTTGTCGCCGGATAGCGCAGAGCCATCCGGCAACGCGCTTATTTTTTATCTTCCGGTGTATAACCTTCGATATGCACGTCTTTACCTTCAAACAGGAAGTTGATCATCTCCTGTTCCAGTAGTTTGCGGTGATCGACGTTCATCATGTTGAGTTTCTTTTCGTTGATCAACATGGTCTGCTTATGCTGCCACTGCGCCCACGCTTCTTTTGAAATCTCGTTATAAATGCGTTTCCCCAGTTCGCCCGGGTACAGCTGGAAATCCTGTCCTTCTGCTTCACGCTGCAGGAAAGTGCAAAAAATCGTTCTGCTCATAACTCATCCTCTTTATCGTCCGGTGCGTTAAACGGGGGCACCGGTACGTAACTGCTGTAATAAACGCTCCACCGGAGCCGCCAGGCCAACGGATGGCGGTTGCGCTAAGTTATACCAGAGAGCGTTGCCTTCATCCATGCATGAACCGCATGAGGACACAGTAAGCCACATAGGCACAATATCCAGATGGAAATGGCTGAAGGTATGACGAAACGCGTTAAGTTGGGTCAAATTATCAGCGTTAACCTGTCGTTGCGCCAACCATTCTCGTAATTCCTCTTCACTGGCAAACTGCGGGAAACAGAACAAGCCGCCCCATAATCCGCTTGGCGGGCGCTGTGCCACCAGGACTTCATCCTGATGTTGCAGCAGCAGAAAATAACCTGTCCGCTCTGGCAGCGTCTGCTTTGGCTTCTTACCGGGGTAGAGCGACCAGCTGTCGTTCGCAAAAGCGATACAACCGTTCTGTAACGGGCACAGCGAACATTTCGGTTTTGAGCGCGTGCACACCATCGCGCCTAAGTCCATCATTGCCTGGTTAAAGCGCTCCACGCCCTTCACAGGCGTAACCTGTTCGCTCAGATCCCAGAGCGTTTTCTCGACCTCTTTTTTACCTGGCCAGTCGCTAACAGCATAGCAGCGCGCCAGCACGCGTTTAACGTTGCCGTCAAGAATAGGAAAAGGTTTACCCAGCGAGAGTGACAGCACGGCGCCCGCGGTTGAACGTCCGACGCCGGGGAGCGCCGCCACCGCTTCAAAGGTTTCCGGGAAAATCCCCTTATGCAGTGTGGCAATCTGTTGCGCTGCCTTGTGCAGGTTGCGGGCCCGGGCGTAGTAGCCGAGCCCCGTCCACAGGTGGAGCACTTCGTCCAGCGGCGCGTCGGCGAGATCGGTTACCGTCGGGAAATGGGCCATAAACCGCTCAAAATAGGGGATAACCGTCGTCACCTGAGTCTGTTGCAGCATCACTTCTGAGAGCCATACTTTGTAAGGCGTCTTATCAATTTGCCAGGGCAGGGTTTTTCGCCCGTATTTGTCGTACCAGTCCAGAACCTGGGCTGAAAATTGAGACGCTTGCATGGTCACCAAATTCATTATTGTTGGGGGCAAGATTGCAGCACAGTGGCAACAGGGTGTAAACCGGAACTTTCCGCAGCGTGACCGCTTCCTTTACTTGCATCCGGCAACTAACTTTGGATAATGCCCGTTTTCAGACTTTAATCACAAGCAGACTTAACTTTTATGAAAAACGACGTCATCTCACCGGAATTTGATGAAAACGGCCGTCCACTGCGCCGGATTCGTAGTTTTGTTCGTCGCCAGGGGCGGCTGACCAAAGGGCAGGAACACGCGCTGGAAAACTACTGGCCGGTGATGGGCGTTGAGTTCAGCGAAGAGCCGGTGGATTTCGCGACGTTGTTTGGCCGTGAAGCGCCAGTCACGCTTGAGATTGGCTTTGGTATGGGAGCCTCGCTGGTTGCGATGGCGAAAGCGCGTCCGGAGCAGAATTTCCTCGGCATTGAGGTTCACTCCCCGGGCGTGGGCGCGTGTCTGGCGTCGGCCCATGAAGAGGGCGTTGAGAACCTGCGTGTGATGTGCCATGACGCAGTCGAAGTGCTGCATAAAATGATTCCTGACAATTCTTTAACGATGGTTCAGCTCTTTTTCCCTGACCCGTGGCACAAAGCACGTCATAATAAACGCCGTATCGTTCAGGTGCCGTTTGCCGAACTGGTCAAAAGCAAACTGAAGCTGGGCGGCGTGTTTCACATGGCGACCGACTGGGAAGCCTATGCGGTGCACATGCTTGACGTGATGTCCTCCATTGACGGGTATAAAAACCTGTCAGAGAGCAACGATTATGTACCGCGCCCACCATCGCGCCCGGTAACCAAATTTGAACAACGTGGCCATCGTCTTGGTCACGGCGTATGGGACTTAATGTTCGAGAGGGTGAAATAATGGCAAAGAACCGTAGCCGTCGTCTGCGTAAAAAAATGCACATCGACGAATTCCAGGAATTAGGATTTTCGGTTGCATGGCGTTTTCCGGAAGGCACATCTGAAGAGCAGGTTGATCAAATCGTTGATGATTTTATCAATGACGTTATTGAACCGAACAAACTGGCCTTTGACGGCAGCGGTTATCTGGCGTGGGAAGGTCTGATCTGCATGCAGGAAATCGGCAAATGCACTGAAGAGCATCAGGCGATTGTGCGTAAGTGGCTGGAAGAGCACAAACTGGAAGAAGTGCGTACCAGCGAACTTTTCGACGTTTGGTGGGACTAACAACGCATACGGGGCCAGCATTTGCTGGCCCGATTTGTCTTGAGGGAAAGTTATGATGCACAAAATGCTGCTGGCGGCAGCCCTTTCTGTCACCGCGATGGCCGCTCATGCAGACTACCAGTGCAGCGTCACGCCGCGTGACGATGTGATTCTGAGCCCGCAGACGGTGCAGGTGAAGGGTGAAAACGGCAACCTGGTGATCACGCCGGACGGCAATGTGATGTTCAACGGTAAGCAATACACGCTGACCGCCGCACAGCGCGAGCAGGCGAAAGATTACCAGGCCGAACTGCGCAGCGCCCTGCCGTGGATTGATGAAGGCGCCAGAAGCCGTGTCGAAAAAGGGCGCGTGGCGCTGGATAAAATTATCGCTAAAGAAGTCGGCGAGAGCAGTAACATGCGGGGGCGTCTGACGAAACTGGATGCCCAGTTGAAAGCGCAGATGAACCGGATTATCGAGCATCGTACCGACGGTCTGACCTTCCACTACAAGGCTATCGATCAGGTTCGTGCTGACGGTCAACAGTTGGTGAACCAGGCGATGGGCGGTATTTTGCAGGACAGCATCAACGAAATGGGAGCGAAAGCCGTCCTGAAAGGCGGCGGTAATCCGTTGCAGGGCGTGCTTGGTAGCCTCGGCGGACTACAAACGGCAATTCAGGACGAATGGAAGAATCAGGAAAAAGATTTCCAGCAGTTCGGCAAAGACGTGTGCAGCCGCGTGGTCACTCTGGAAGATAACCGCAAGGCGCTGGTCAGCACCCTTAAATAATTTTTTCATATAAAACAATGGTACAGATCGCCTCTGTGCCATTTTCTTTTGCCTTCCTGCTTCATTTTGATATCCACCTCTAAATTTAACAATCTGGCAGATACATTTATCTGGTTAATTGGATGAAATCACATTATTCGTCTCTGGCATTGGGATAATGCGGCAAATTCACGTAACTGGAGAAATAACATGGAGTTTTTCAGGAAAACGGCACTGGCTGCACTGGTGATGGGCTTCAGCGGTGCTGCGCTCGCCTTACCGAACGTCACAATTTTAGCAACTGGCGGGACCATTGCCGGGGGCGGTGACTCCGCAACGAAATCTAACTATACGGCGGGTAAGGTCGGTGTAGAGAATCTGGTCAGAGCCGTGCCTCAGCTTAAGGATATCGCTAACGTCAAAGGCGAGCAGGTCGTCAATATTGGTTCACAGGATATGAATGACGATGTCTGGTTAACCCTGGCGAAGAAGATCAACACCGAGTGTGACAGCACCGACGGTTTCGTGATTACTCACGGTACTGACACGATGGAAGAGACGGCTTATTTCCTCGACCTGACCGTTAAATGCAACAAGCCGGTAGTGCTGGTTGGCGCAATGCGTCCGTCTACCGGAATGAGTGCGGACGGTCCGTTTAACCTCTATAACGCGGTGGTGACGGCGGCGGATAAAGCTTCTGCTAATCGTGGTGTGCTGGTGGTGATGAACGACACCGTGCTTGACGGTCGTGACGTGACCAAGACCAACACGACGGATGTGGCAACCTTCAAATCCGTAAACTATGGACCGCTGGGCTACATTCATAACGGCAAAATCGACTACCAGCGTACGCCTGCGCGTAAGCACACCACCTCCACGCCATTCGATGTTTCTAAGCTGAACGCGCTACCGAAGGTGGGGATCGTCTATAACTACGCGAATGCGTCAGATCTTCCGGCAAAAGCGCTGGTGGATGCGGGCTATGATGGGATTGTGAGCGCCGGTGTGGGTAACGGCAACCTGTACAAAACCGTCTTTGATACGCTGGCGACCGCTGCGCATAAAGGGACCGTTGTGGTACGTTCTTCCCGCGTACCGACCGGTTCAACCACTCAGGATGCTGAAATCGATGATGCGAAGTACGGTTTCGTTGCCTCTGGTTCTCTGAACCCGCAGAAGGCACGCGTACTGCTTCAGTTGGCGTTGACCCAGACCAAAGATCCGAAACAGATCCAGACGATGTTTAATCAGTATTAATCTCACAGGCCGGGTCATCGCCCGGCCTGATTTTTTGCCTCACTCGGCGAGAAACAGCTCAAGCAGCGAGTTTAAGAACAGCTTGCCGTGCTGGGTGATCTGCCAGTATGTTGCGCACTCCGTCAGATATCCCTGGGCGATGGCCTCATCAAGCGGCTGACGAATCACCGCTTCAGACAACCCCGTATACTGCGTAAACTCAGCGCGCGGCGCGGCTTCCAGCAAACGGAATCGGTTCATAAAGAATTCAAACGGCTTATCGACCTGCTCCACGTCACGTTGGCTTTCGAGATAAAGCCCCTGCATATAACCGCGTGGATGGCGCGTTTTGGTGGTGCGCAAAATGCGGCCATCGGGGAACGTGACTTTACCGTGCGCACCACAACCAATGCCCAGATAATCACCAAAACGCCAATAGTTCAGGTTGTGCTGGCACTGGTAGCCCGGTCTGGCATAGGCTGAGGTTTCATACTGCTGATAACCTGCAGCGGTTAATAACTGGTGACCCTGCTCGAAGATGTCCCACAGCGCATCATCATCGGGTAACACCGGCGGGCGAGAACCAAACAGCGTGTTAGGTTCAATCGTCAACTGATACCACGAGAGATGTGGCGGATTCAGCGCAATCGCCTGGCGCAGGTCATCCAGCGCGTCGTCCAGCGACTGATCCGGCAGGCCGTGCATCAGATCGAGGTTGAAGCTGCGCAGGCCTAACCCGCTGGCGAGATGTGCCGCGCGACAGGCTTCCTGTGGACCGTGAATACGTCCCAGACGCTTCAGTTTCGGTTCACTAAAGCTCTGCACGCCGATGGAGATTCGGTTCACCCCGGCATGCTGATAATCGACAAAGCGATCGGCTTCGACCGTGCCCGGATTCGCTTCCATCGTAATTTCTGCATCCACTGCCAGATTCAGGCGCGCACGCACGCCATCCAGCAGCGTTTGCATCGCCGGGCCGGAAAGCAGGCTCGGCGTACCGCCACCGATAAAAATGGTCTTCACTTCACGGCCCTGCGCATACGCAACGTCCGCGTCGAGATCGTTCAGCAGATGCCGGACGTAATCATCGTGCGGGACTTCACCTTTTAACGCATGCGAATTGAAATCGCAGTACGGGCATTTTTGCACGCACCACGGGATGTGAATGTAGAGACTTAGCGGTGGCAACTTAACCATTACGTAAGGCTTCCAGCAGCAGCTTCAGCGCCTGCCCACGGTGAGAGATTGCGCTTTTCTCCTCACGCGTCAGTTCGGCGGCAGTTTTGCCTTCCGAAGGCACGAAGAAGATTGGGTCATAGCCAAAGCCGCCGTTGCCTGCTGCCGTACGGGTGATAGTGCCCGGCCAACTGCCGTGGCATACCAGTGGCGTGGGATCGTCTGCATGACGCAGATAGACCAGCACGCAGTGAAAACGTGCCTGACGGCGATCGTCCGGTACATCTTTCAGGGTCAGCAACAGCTTTTCCAGGTTCTGTTGGTCGGTTGCGTCTTCGCCAGCATAGCGCGCGGAATAAATGCCTGGTGCGCCGCCCAGCGCCTCAACGGCCAGACCAGAGTCATCGGCAATGGCGGGTAACCCGGTGATTTGCGCGGCATGACGTGCTTTCAGGATCGCATTTTCAATAAAGGTCAGCCCGGTCTCTTCGGCAGAATCAACGCCAAGATCGGTTTGCGCCACCACATCAAGCCCGAAATCGCTGAGCAGCGACGCGAGCTCACGCACTTTACCGGCATTGCCGGTTGCGAGGACAACTTTTTGCATAGGATACCTAATCAGTTAACGCCGCGACTTCTGGCGGGATCTGTTGCGGATGAATGATTTTAACCTGTTTATGGCGGCCAAGTTCGCCCTTTTCAATAACGACCTGGCTCTTTGCCACGCGGAACTGCTTACCGAGAAACTTCACCAGATGACTGTTCGCCTGGCCGTCCACCGGCGGGGCGGTAATGGCGACTTTCAGTTCGTCGCCATGTAAACCGACAATGCTGTCGCGGCTGGCTTTCGGCTGAATATAGAGCCGTAAAACCAGTCCCTCATCACAGCGTGTCACCGCACTCATAGCGCCATCCACAGCCCCGGCAGCAACATGTTACCGGTTGCCTGCAGAACCTCACCAATCCCCATGTTGACGACGTACAACAGCAGGACGAGAACCATTGGCGAGAAATCGATGCCGCCCATACCCGGGAGAATACGACGAATCGGGCGCAGCAGCGGATCGGCCAGTTGAATCAGCACATACTCAATCGGGCTACGACCCTGGCTTACCCAGCTCATGATGGCCATCACCAATAGCACCCAGAAGATCAGCAGGCCAATGGTTTTGAGCACGATCAGCACGGCGGCGATCCAGACGATCGGCAGGAAAGTCACCACTTTAAACAGCACTATCGCCTTGATAAAGCTGAGAATAAACGCGACCAACAGCGACGCGCTGTCGATCGGTCCCATCGGGGGAATAATACGGCGCAGCGGCCCAATAATGGGTTGCGTCACTTTCACCACAAACTGGGAGAAAGGATTGTAAAAGTCACAGCGAGCCCATTGCATCCACACGCGCAATAACAGCACCATGGTGTACAGCTCAATTACCGTTGAGAGCAAGAAGGTCAACGTATTCATGGCGTTCCTCAGATTTCCTTAATTTTTTGTGTAATCACGTGCACCAAAAATGGCGGTGCCGATACGTACCATCGTGCTACCTGCCGCAATCGCGGCTTCCATATCATCCGACATACCCAGCGACAGGGTATCGACGTCAGGATAGCGCGTTTTCAGCCCGGCAAATGCTACAGCCATTTGGCGTGCAACTTCAAACTGCCTTACATAATCTGACTCAGGGGCGGGGATCGCCATCAAACCACGCAGACGCAGATTTGGTAATTCAGCGACCTCTGCGGCAAGCGCATCCAGTTCCTCCAGCGGAATGCCGGACTTGCTGTTCTCATCGCTGATGTTGATTTGAATCAGCACGTTCAGCGGCGCCAGCTCAGTCGGACGCTGTTCATTCAGTCGGGTAGCAATGCGCAGGCGATCGAGGGTATGGCACCAGTCAAAGTGCTCAGCGACCAGACGGCTTTTGTTGGACTGTAATGGGCCAATAAAGTGCCATTGCAGGCCTGCGATTCCTTTTTCGCGAAAGTGGCGAATTTTCTCTACCCCTTCCTGTACATAATTCTCACCAAAGGCCTGCTGACCGGCAGCGATGGCTTCTTCGATGGCGCTCGCAGGTTTGGTTTTGCTCACTGCAAGTAACGTAACTTCCTCTGAAGCGCGCCCGCAACGCGATGCGGCGGCTGAGATTTTGTCCCGGACCTGTGCCAGGTTATGCGCGATATCGTTCATTTTCCGAGGATCTGTGTATGAATATGGAAGAAATTGTGGCCCTTAGTGTAAAGCATAACGTCTCGGATCTACACCTAAGCAATGCGTGGCCTGCGCGCTGGCGAAAACGGGGGCGTATGGAATGCGCCCCTTTCACCGCAGCCGACATTACCGGACTGCTCGCGGATTGGCTGGATGAAGGGCAGCAGGCGGCGTTACAGCAAAATGGACAACTGGACTTCGCCGTTTCGCTTGTGGGAAACCTGCGGTTGCGGGCCAGCGCATTTCACCAGCGACAGGGAACGTCGCTGGCACTGCGACTGCTGCCGACGAAGTGCCCGACGCTGGAAACACTGGGGACACCCTCCGTGCTGCCTGAACTGCTCAGCAGCGAGAACGGCTTAATTCTGGTGACGGGCGCCACGGGCAGTGGAAAATCGACTACCCTGGCGGCGATGGTGACGTGGCTGAATCAGCATGTTGATGGGCACATTCTGACGCTCGAAGATCCCATCGAATATGTCTACGCCAGCCAGCGTTGTCTGATTCAACAGCGTGAGGTGGGATTACACTGCGCTTCGTTTGCCGCAGGGTTACGCGCGGCGCTGCGTGAAGATCCGGATGTGATTCTGCTGGGGGAGCTTCGTGACAGCGAGACCATTCGTCTGGCGCTAACGGCGGCGGAAACGGGGCATCTGGTGCTGGCGACGCTGCATACGCGTGGCGCTGCGCAGGCGATCGAGCGGTTGGTTGATTCTTTCCCGGCGCAGGAAAAAGACCCGGTGCGCAGCCAACTGGCTGGCAGTCTGCGTGCCGTGCTGTCGCAAAAGCTGGAAGCTGACAAGCAGGAGGGACGCGTTGCGCTGTTTGAACTTTTGATTAACACCCCGGCTGCGGGGAATTTAATTCGGGAAGGAAAGTCCCACCAGTTGCCCCATATCATTCAGACCGGGCAGCAGGTGGGGATGATGACGTTTGCCCAGAGCCTGCAACAGCGACAGGCGCAGGGAAAGCTTTAAGAAACGCGAGTCTTCAGTCGCCTTGCTCGAAGTAACTTTCGAGAATAATGACGGCGGAGGCGGAATCGATCTTACCTTTGTTCAACGCGCGATAACCGCCCTGCTCGAACAGGCCAGAGCGCGCCTCCACGGTGCTGAGTCTTTCATCGTGCAAAGTGACCGTGACGCCGAAACGCCCGTGAATGCGGTTGGCGAATTTGCGTGCGCGGGCGGTGAGCGGTTGCTCGGTGCCGTCCATATTCAGTGGCAGTCCAACGATGATCTCATCCGGTTGCCACTCTTTGAGCAGCCGTTCGATCAGATTCCAGTCCGGCGTACCGTCCTGCGCTTTAATGGCGGGCAGCGCGCGCGCCGTGCCGGTTACCCGCTGTCCAATCGCCACACCAATGCTTTTGGTGCCAAAATCAAAGGCCAGGAATGTTCCGCTCATTAGGCATGTCCTGCCACGCCGGGCATTGTCAGGATATCGATGCCAATGAGTCGGGCTGCTTCACGCCAGCGATCGGCAATCGGCGTTTTGAACAGAATATTGAGATCGGCCGGGGCGGTCAGCCAGGCGTTGTCCAGCAGTTCTTGTTCAAGCTGGCCTTTCTCCCAGGAGGAGTAGCCGAGTGCGACCAGCACGTCGCCAGGCTGTTCGCTCGTGCCTAAGGTTTCGAGCACGTCGCGCGATGTGGTGATCACGGTATTATCCGAGATGCGGATACTGGAGGCAAAACTCGACGGCGGTGTGTGCAGGATAAACCCGCGATCTTCCGCTAACGGGCCGCCAAGCATCACTGCTTTATCCAGACGAATCCCCGGATCGCGCGGTTCCGGCGCGATTTTCAGTTTTTCCAGAATCCCTTCAATCTGAAGATTTTCCAGAGGCTTATTCACAATAATCCCCATTGCGCCATCTTCGTTATGTTCGCAAATGTACACCACAGAACGGCGGAAAATCGGATCCTGGAGAGCAGGCATGGCAATAAGAAAGTGATGCTGTAAATTCATTGTCAGAGGTTCTGTTTCCTGGTTCAAAAAAGCAACAGGGGTCAGTATGTGGGTAAAGCGCACAGATGTCACTACCGTAGGCCGGATAAGACGTTCGCGTCGCCATCCGGCATCGGTGTCTTAATGCCTGATGGCGCTGCGCTTATCAGGCCTACAGCGGCATGCCGGATGTCGTCATCCAGCAAACGGCTTATTTCTGCAAACGTGCTTCGATAGCGTCCATCAGCATCCCGGTGATGGAGATCGGGAATTCGGCTTCAATCTCGCGGATGCAGGTCGGGCTGGTGACGTTAATCTCAGTCAGACGATCGCCAATGATATCCAGACCGACAAAAATCAGTCCTTTGGCTTTCAGCGTTGGACCGATACGGCGCGCAATTTCCCAGTCGCTGTCGGTTAACGGACGCGGTTCGCCGCGACCACCGGCGGCCAGGTTGCCACGGGTTTCACCACCCTGTGGAATACGCGCCAGGCAGTAAGGAACCGGTTCGCCATCAACGACCAGCACGCGCTTGTCGCCATCTTTAATTGCCGGCAGATAGTTCTGCGCCATGCAGTAGCGGGTGCCATGCTCGGTCAGGGTTTCTGTAATCACGCCGAGGTTCGGGTCGCCTTCTTTAACGCGGAAGATCGACGCGCCACCCATACCGTCCAGCGGCTTGAGAATAATATCGTTGTGCTTCTGCCAGAACGCCTTCAACTGCGCTTTGTTGCGGGTGACCAGCGTTTCTGGCGTCAGGTCAGAGAACCAGGCGGTGAACAGTTTCTCGTTACAGTCGCGCAGGCTCTGCGGCTTGTTGACAATAAGCGTTCCTTTCTCTTCCGCGCGCTCCAGAATATAGGTGGCGTAGATAAACTCGGTATCAAACGGCGGATCTTTACGCATCAGAATGACGTCAAGGGAGTCCAGCGACAGATCCTGCTCACCGGTAAACTCATACCATTTGTCGTAGTTCTGCTCAACGCTCAGCGTGCGCGTGCGGGCGCGGGCTTCACCGTTAATCAGATAAAGATCGGCCATCTCCATATAATGAAGTTCGTAACCACGACGTTGCGCTTCCAGCAGCATAGCGAAGCTGGAGTCTTTCTTGATATTGATGCTTGCGATGGGGTCCATCACGATGCCGAGCTTGATCATTATTCTTCTCCGTTAGCCCAGATCGCCAAATCGCACCTGAAGCGCGGTAATGGCGGTGAGCGCAGTTGTCTCAGTACGCAGAACGCGAGGTCCTAACAGGATATCAGTAAACTGATAGCGTGCGGTCATGGCAATTTCCTCTGCCGATAGTCCGCCTTCCGGGCCAATCAACAGACGAACACGTTCAACCGGCAGCGGCAATGTGTTAATGCTGTTGCTGGCGCGAGGATGGAGGTTCAGCTTCAGCCCCTCGTCCTGTTCGGCACACCAGGCTTCCAGATCCATGGCCGGGCGAATTTCTGGCACCCGGTTGCGCCCACACTGTTCGCAGGCGGCAATGGCGATTTTCTGCCATTGCTGGAGCTTCTTGTTCAGACGTTCACTGTCCAGTTTAACGCCGCAGCGCTCAGAAAAAAGTGGCGTAATGAGGCTTACACCCAGTTCAATCGATTTCTGGATAGTGAACTCCATCTTCTCGCCGCGCGACATGACCTGACCAAGATGGATGTGCAGCGGCGATTCACGATCGTCAATCTCGCTACTCAGCACGTTCACGTCCACGCTTTTCTTGCTGGCGTGGGTGATTTCGGCAGCAAAAACCTGATTGCTACCATCAAACAATTGCAGCTCCTGACCTGGCCCCATCCGCAGGACGCGTCCGATATGGTTAGCGGCATCTTCGCACAGGGAAATCTGGCTACCGGCGGTGATGGGCTCAGGGTGATAAATGCGGGGAATGCGCATAGTTAAAAATCCGCGTCATCTCCCCACGCAGCCTCGCCGCGCGGGGTAAGGGGTTAATCAATCATCCCGCTAGTGTAGGTTAGCTCTTTTGCGCCTGGCAAGCGCGTTGGACGTAAGGGTTGTGGTTTCCCTGAATCTTCGCGATCCGTTCGTCGCGCTCACATTCCCAGTCGGTGACCGGATACATCTTATTCCAGGCGTTGAAAAGCTGGGTTTGCTGGCGGGAAAGCGTCAGGTTGTACTGGTCGCGCATATAAAAGTAGGTCCGTGCAATCGCGCCGCGCGCGCGGGCTGGCGGCTCGGCGATCTTTTCTTTGAAATCGACCTTCATGGCGCACTGTCCGTACTGACCTTCGCCGCCGTTCCACTGGCTGTACATGAAGTTACCGCGATCGCCATTCACCTCACCCACGGCGGGTTGCAGGTTGTGCATGTCGCTTTCCATTTTGCGATAAACCGGATCTTTAGCGCAGTTTTTACGTCCGCCGTCCTGCCAGCACTGACGCTGATGGCCAAACTGCCATGCAGGAACCACATGTTCCCATTCGATTCGGCTGGCGCGATTCTCGTTCTTTCGCACTTTGTAGCCACAGGAGTCGAGGTCGACAACCCCTTTTTTACCCTGCCAGTTGATTTTGCATCCGCAATAGAAGTCGCCAGGGACATCGGCGTTAACTTTGACGCCAGCGGTTTTTGCCTGTGAAAAACTGTTAATACCTGCGGCCAACGTCTGGCCTGAAAGGGCTACCGTAAAAAGAGCGGTTGCCAAAGAAAGATAACGGTACATCATGAACTCCGTATCAAAACGAGCCCGCAACGTAACGAAAGTTGATGTGCGATGCAATCAGCCGGATCAGGAAAGTTCCTGATAGTTCTGATTATTCAAGCGGCACTAAGGGTTCGCCGCAGTGAACGCAGCGGTAGGTGGCTTCGCCGCGCACGACGCGATTATGGCGGCGGATGGTCAACTGATGCTCCTGACACTGGCAGCGGTAAGGGAAAGTGTTGCGGCGCACCGATTGTAATTCGAACTGGTGCGTACGACGTGCGGGGACGCCGAGCACGCTTTCCATCATCCACTTCCACTCTTTACCGTGCGGCGCGACCCGGCCAAACCGCTTCCACACCAGTAAATGCGCCAGTTCGTGCGGCACCACTTCGTTGATAAACGCCTCGACGTTTTCCATCAGCAGCACCGGGTTAAGGCGAATTTCGTAACTCTCCAGCCAGGCGGTGCCGGCAGAGGTGCCGCGCTGCTGATAGACCAACTTCGGTTCAGGATAGCTGCGTCCGAGCTTCAGGTTAGCCTGCGCGAGGTTTTCCCGCAGGCTACGCATGACGGCTTGCTGGATGGCAATAGGGAGACGGGTGGTTTTCATAACGGCAGAGAATAGTGCGACAGGAACGGGACTGCAAGGGGAAGCGCCCTCCCATGGGGGAGGACGCAAAGGATGGATTAATCGTGTGCGCCGATTTCGCGCAGCTTACGACCTTTCATCAGATTACGTTCGATGTGTTCCAGCGAGACGTGTTTGGTTTCCGGAACCAGCCACAGCGTCAGCAGGATAAACAGCACATTCAGACCCGCGTAGACCCAGAAGGTATTCGCGTTACCAAGGTTTTGCAGCATGGTCAGGAACGTTGCGCCGACAATCATATTGGCAATCCAGTTGGTGGCGGTGGAGCAGGTGATACCGAAATCACGGCCTTTCAGCGGCTGGATTTCAGAACATAACACCCAAATCAGCGGACCGGCGCTCATGGCGAAACCAATGATGAACATCAGCAGCATCGCGATAGCGAAGTACTGCGCGGACGGTGAGTGGATGCCGACATGCATCATCGTCCCGAGGATCCCCATTCCGGCCGCCATCACCAGGAAGCCCAGCGTCAGCGTTGGTTTGCGGCCCCAGCGGTCAACCAGGCCGATTGCGATAAAGGTAGCCAGCACGTTGGTCAGACCGACAATCACGGTGCCCCACATCTGCTCAGAGGTGTTGGTGTAGCCTGCCATTTCAAAAATTTTAGGCGCGTAATACATGATGACGTTCATCCCGGTGAACTGCTGCATCACTTGCAACAGCACGCCAAGGAACACCGCGCGGCGGAAGTTGCTGTTCTCTTTGAACAGCGCCCAACCACTCTGTTTCACTTGTAGACTTTCCCGGATCTCATCTAACTCGCGTTTGGCTTCCGCGCTGGTATCACGCAGACGCAGCAGTACGCGTTCTGCATCGACAAAGCGCCGTTTCGCGGCGAACCAGCGCGGGCTGTCCGGCAGGAAGAAGACGCCGATCAGCAGCAGAATCGCCGGGATGATAATCACGCCCAGCATCCAGCGCCATGCGCCGCTGTAGCTGAAGGCGGTATCCGACAGATAGGCGCCGAGGATCCCGATAGTGATCATCAACTGGTACATGGAGATCATGCTGCCGCGAATTTTTTCCGGTGCGATCTCTGACAGGTATAGCGGAGCGGTGTAAGAGGCTACGCCAACGGCCAGCCCCAGCAGTACGCGGGAGAGGATCAGCACTTCAACGTTCGGCGCCGCAGCGGAGAACAGGGAACCGGCAACAAACAGAATCGCGCCGATCATCAGGCTTTTCTTACGCCCGAGTTTGAAAGAGAGCCAGCCGCTGCCGACGGCCCCGACCGCTGCACCGAACATCATAGAGCTGACCACCCATTCCTGGGTGTGCGCGGAGATCTGGAATTCATCCGTAATAAACGGCAATGCGCCAGCGATAACGCCGATATCCAGGCCAAAAAGTAATCCTGCCAGGGCTGCAAGGAAGCAGACAAAAAAAGTCATCGCCTTATTGGAACGCCCCTGTTTTTTATTGTCAGGCATTATGCCCTCCGGTTGGGTTATCAGTTTTGTTGATGATTAGGGTAGGTGAGTACATCACAAAAATATGTGATTGTTATCACGTAAGTGTAATCGCTTACACTACGGTGTTATCAATGTATTAATTAACAAATTGAAAATTATAGATTAATTAAATTGATATTTATCGCATTTGCCTGGATTTCAGACTTAACTGAAATGGAATGTAACAGCAGGTAAAGTCAGAACATGCAAAGTGATTGTTCTGAAAATGGTGCTCTTATCATCAGGTGTAAGCGGTTTCAATTGATGGCGTGCGGCGCTACTTCAGGTGGGGAGAGCAAACAAAAAAGGCCAGCACGAGGCTGGCCTTCGAATACCGCTATCAGTCGCTTATTTCAGACCGGCAGCCTCGCGCAGTACCTGCGCTTTGTCGGTTTTTTCCCACGGGAAATGTTCGCGACCAAAGTGACCGTACGCTGCGGTCTCTTTGTAGATCGGATGCAGCAGATCCAGCATTTGAATCAGACCGTATGGGCGCAGGTCGAAGAATTCGCGAACCAGCAACGTCAGTTGCTCTGCAGGCACTTTCTCGGTACCGAAAGTTTCCACCATGATGGACGTGGGCTCAGCCACGCCGATGGCGTAGGAAACCTGAATTTCGCAACGGTCAGCCAGACCCGCAGCAACGATGTTTTTCGCGACATAACGCCCCGCGTAAGCCGCAGAACGGTCCACTTTCGATGGATCTTTACCGGAGAATGCGCCGCCACCGTGACGCGCCATGCCGCCGTAGGTATCAACGATGATCTTACGACCAGTCAGACCACAGTCGCCCATTGGGCCGCCGATAACAAAACGACCGGTCGGGTTGATGAAGAATTTGGTGGCAGAGTTCAACCATTCGGTCGGCAGAACCGGCTTGATGATCTCTTCCATCACCGCTTCTTTCAGCGTCGCCTGATCGATATTTTCCGCATGCTGGGTGGAGAGCACTACTGCATCAATGCCGACAATTTTGCCATCGTCGTACTGGAAGGTCACCTGGCTTTTCGCATCCGGGCGCAGCCACGGCAGAGTGCCGTTTTTACGCACTTCGGCCTGACGCTGCACCAGACGGTGTGCGTAGGTGATCGGCGCGGGCATCAGCACGTCGGTTTCGTTGGTGGCATAGCCAAACATCAGGCCCTGATCGCCAGCGCCCTGTTCCAGCGGATCGGCACGGTCAACGCCCTGGTTGATATCCGGAGACTGTTTACCAATGGCGCTCAGGACGGCACACGAGTTGGCATCAAAGCCCATGTCGGAATGCACATAGCCAATTTCGCGCACGGTGTTACGCGTGATCTCTTCGATATCGACCCATGCGCTGGTGGTGATTTCACCGCCAACTAAAACCATGCCGGTTTTTACGTAGGTTTCACACGCGACGCGGGCTTTCGGATCCTGTTCCAGGATAGCATCCAGCACGGCATCAGAGATTTGGTCAGCGATTTTGTCAGGATGCCCTTCTGATACGGACTCGGACGTAAAAAGGTGTTTTGCCATTTTTTGTTTCACCTAAGGAGAATTTGGTTAGCTCAAACTGTTGTGCGGAAAAGCCAAAGCAGAAGATTCTACCAAGGCCTGCAGGTTAGTGACACTGGCAGTCTGAGTGTTAATCAGTATGGATGGATTAACATCTGGATGGCTATTTTAGGTCACTTCTTCACCTGATTTCCACTATTTTTTGAATCAGGTCTCACTGTGTTGAAAACCCTGGTGGAAATTTTTACAGATACTGCTGGCAATGTGCGCATTTATGTTTTGCTTTTTGGCGTTCATCCCGGTATAAAACGCGGCGCGCGGCTCTAACAAAAAGCACACGACGTTTTCTTCGTGTCGCCACTTCCAGCCGGGTTAAAACGTTAGCTTTGGCTTGTGGGTTCGTTCCTGATGGAGCGACCATGGAGGTGATAAGAGATAATGAACCGTTGTTTTCTGCTGAATCTGTCGCACCGTTCTGGTGTGCGCATGTCTCCTGCAATCTGCATCTCTGCTTTGCATACCTGCCGATGTTATACCCATCTCGGCGCTTCTCAGGACTCCAGAGCCGGTAACAGGCACTAAGGACTGAACAAGGGCGCTCTTGTACAAACAAGAGTTTTCTCGTGGTTTCGCCGAACCGTCATACGTAAGTTCGGTTACGTGTTTTACAATGATATGAAAAAGAAACCGGTCGCGCAGGCGGAGTACCAGCACTTTCTGCTGGAAAATCCGACTGTTTATGGGTTGTTATCGCCTCTTCGGATTGCGATAGTAGTCAACTGTTTTACACTTGTTACTAAAATTTGAGGTTCGCTATGTCTGACGACATGTCTTTGGGTTCGCCTTCGTCAGCAGGCGAACAGGGTGTACTACGCTCCATGCAGGAGGTTGCAATGAGCTCCCAGGAAGCCAGCAAGATGCTGCGTACTTACAATATTGCCTGGTGGGGCAATAACTACTACGACGTCAATGAGTTGGGTCACATTAGCGTGTGCCCGGACCCGGACGTACCGGAAGCGCGCGTCGATCTCGCTAAGCTGGTGAAAGCGCGTGAAGCGCAGGGGCAACGCCTGCCTGCGCTGTTCTGCTTCCCGCAGATCCTGCAACACCGACTGCGCTCTATTAACGCCGCGTTCAAACGCGCGCGCGAGTCGTACGGCTACAACGGTGACTACTTCCTGGTCTACCCGATCAAGGTTAACCAGCATCGCCGTGTGATCGAATCCCTAATCCACTCTGGCGAACCGCTGGGGCTGGAAGCCGGCTCTAAAGCGGAACTGATGGCGGTTCTGGCGCATGCCGGGATGACCCGTTCCGTGATCGTGTGTAACGGCTATAAAGACCGTGAATACATTCGTCTGGCGTTGATCGGTGAGAAGATGGGCCACAAGGTCTATCTGGTCATCGAGAAGATGTCTGAAATCGCGATTGTGCTGGATGAAGCCGAACGTCTGAACGTCATTCCGCGTCTGGGCGTGCGTGCGCGTCTGGCATCGCAGGGGTCCGGTAAATGGCAGTCCTCCGGTGGCGAAAAATCCAAATTCGGTCTCGCGGCAACGCAGGTCCTGCAACTGGTGGAAACCCTGCGTGAAGCCGGGCGTCTCGATAGCCTGCAACTGTTGCATTTCCACCTCGGTTCGCAGATGGCGAATATTCGCGACATCGCCACCGGCGTACGTGAGTCCGCCCGTTTCTATGTTGAGCTCCATAAGCTGGGCGTTAACATCCAGTGCTTCGACGTGGGCGGTGGTCTGGGCGTGGACTACGAAGGTACTCGCTCGCAGTCTGACTGCTCGGTGAACTACGGCCTGAATGAGTACGCCAACAACATCATCTGGGCGATTGGTGATGCCTGTGAGGAAAATAACCTGCCGCATCCAACGGTGATCACCGAGTCTGGTCGTGCGGTTACCGCGCACCACACGGTGCTGGTGTCCAACATCATCGGCGTTGAGCGTAACGAATATACCGTGCCTGTCGCCCCGGCTGACGACGCGCCGCGCGCGCTGCAAAGCATGTGGGAAACCTGGCAGGAGATGCACGAGCCGGGCACCCGTCGCTCGCTGCGCGAATGGCTGCACGACAGCCAGATGGATCTGCACGATATTCACATCGGTTATTCTTCTGGCACCTTCAGCCTGCAGGAACGTGCGTGGGCGGAACAGCTTTACTTAAGCATGTGTCACGAAGTGCAGAAACAGCTTGATCCGCAAAACCGCGCGCACCGTCCGATCATCGACGAACTGCAGGAGCGTATGGCGGACAAAATGTACGTCAACTTCTCGCTGTTCCAGTCGATGCCGGATGCGTGGGGTATCGATCAGCTGTTCCCGGTCTTGCCGCTGGAAGGACTGGATCAGGTGCCGGAACGCCGTGCGGTGCTGCTGGACATCACCTGTGATTCTGACGGTGCTATCGATCACTACATCGACGGCGACGGCATTGCGACAACCATGCCGATGCCGGAGTACGATCCGGATAACCCGCCGATGCTCGGTTTCTTCATGGTCGGTGCGTATCAGGAGATCCTCGGCAATATGCACAACCTGTTCGGTGACACCGAAGCGGTTGACGTGTTTGTCTTCCCGGACGGCAGCGTGGAAGTTGAGCTGTCGGATGAAGGGGACACCGTGGCGGACATGCTGCAATACGTACAGTTGGATCCGAAAACGTTGCTGACGCATTTCCGCGATCAGGTGAAACAAACCGATCTGGATGACGCGCTGCAGCAGCAGTTCCTCGAAGAGTTCGAGGCGGGTCTGTACGGCTACACGTATCTCGAAGACGAATAATGGCTGATGCCCGGGTGACTTGAACCTGGGCAATTAAGCAGCGATAATTTAGCGAATTACTGTGTTTACGAATCAAACCCTTTCTCGTCGGGCCTAACGACGCGGGAGGGTTTTTTTATATCGACGAATATGAGGTTTTTGCCATGAGCACCTTAGGTCATCAGTACGATAACTCCCTGGTTTCTAACGCCTTTGGTTTCCTGCGTCTGCCGCTGAATTTCCAGCCGTATGACAGCGATGCGGACTGGGTGATCACTGGCGTGCCGTTTGACATGGCGACGTCCGGTCGCGCGGGTGGACGTCACGGTCCGGCGGCAATCCGTCAGGTGTCAACGAATCTGGCCTGGGAACACAACCGCTTCCCGTGGAACTTCGATATGCGTGAGCGTCTGAACGTTGTGGACTGCGGCGATCTGGTTTACGCCTTTGGCGACGCGCGTGAAATGAGCGAAAGACTGCAGGCGCACGCAGAGAAATTGCTGGCAGCCGGTAAACGTATGCTCTCTTTTGGCGGTGACCACTTTGTGACGCTGCCGCTGCTGCGCGCGCACGCAAAACACTTTGGCAAAATGGCGCTGGTACATTTTGATGCCCATACCGATACCTATGCGAACGGCTGTGAGTTTGACCATGGCACTATGTTCTATACCGCGCCGAACGAAGGTCTTATCGACCCGAATCACTCTGTGCAGATCGGTATTCGTACGGAATTTGATAAGGACAACGGCTTTACCGTGCTGGATGCCTGTCAGGTGAACGATCGCGGCGTTGATGACATCATCGCTCAGGTGAAGCAGATTGTCGGTGACCTGCCGGTCTATCTGACCTTTGATATCGACTGCCTGGATCCGGCTTTCGCGCCGGGGACCGGTACGCCGGTGATTGGCGGCCTGACCTCCGATCGTGCTATCAAACTGGTACGCGGTCTGAAAGATCTGAACATCGTAGGGATGGACGTGGTGGAAGTGGCGCCGGCTTACGATCAGTCCGAAATCACCGCCCTGGCGGCGGCAACGCTGGCGCTGGAGATGCTGTACATCCAGGCGGCGAAGAAAGGCGAGTAACGGGCTAAGTGCCGGATGGCGATGCTAACGCATCTTATCCGGCCTAGCACACTGAATTTGTTGTTCTGTAGGCCGGATAAGGCGTTTACGCCGCCATCCGGCACTGCTCAATGGTTACTTAATCCCGTCCGCTTTCATGCGATCGCGAATATGTTGCGCACGTTCTGCGGAGGCCGGGTGATCGTCAAACATGGAACTCTGACGACCCTCTTCCAGTTTCGCCAGTTTTTCGAAGCTGGTGGCAAGACCCGCCGGGTTGATGCCGCGCTTGCGCAACAGATCGTACGAGTAGTCGTCTGCTTCTGATTCCTGCCGCTGGGAGAACTGCGAGTTCACCAGTTTTTCCCCCAGATCGCCGAGCTGTGACTGCGACAGGCTGCCGACAATCCCGCCTGCAGAGGCCGCAGCGGCGCGAACGGCGTTGGTACCCAGCGCTACCTGCATACCTTTCTTCACGTGTCCGAGCGCAACGTGGCCCATTTCATGGCCAATCACCGCTTCGACTTCGTTATCCGTCATCATGTCCATCAGGCCGCTATATACGCGAATACAGCCGTTCGCCATCGCGAAGGCGTTCACGTCTTTCGCCATGTAGACCTTATAGTTTACCGCTTGTCCGTTGATGTTATCGCCGAGCGCCGCGGCGATTTTACTCAGGCGCTTCGCGTACTCGCTGCTGGCAGGCGCGATGGTTGCTTTACCATCCATTTCCGTACAGGCCTGATTGCTTAATGCGATGACCTGCGCGTCGCTGAGGCTGTAGGCCTGAAAAGCCTCGGCACCCGAGGAGAGCAGTCCATTGGAGTTCATATTCTGGCAACCGGTCAGCACCGTCGCCATACCCATAGCAAGCAGTAACGCGCGAATCTTCATGTTTTTTCTTCCACACGAAATGAGGATTGTTCAAAAAGTGCGCCATTTGCAGATGAATCAGCGCTGACGCTAAGTATAAAGAAAAGAACAACAAGCGGGCGAGCAGATTGCGCAACATGCGAGTGTGATCCAGAGATTTCTGAAGCGGCAAAAGGATGCTCCATGTACATGACCGGCGGCTTGGGTTACATTGTTCGCACTTTTTTCCGGCGTAGCCCAAAACGCGCTGTCGTCAAGTCGTTGCGGGTATGGCCTTCATCATCCGATCTGGAGTCAAAATGTCCTCACGTAAAGAGCTTGCCAATGCTATTCGTGCGCTGAGCATGGACGCAGTACAGAAAGCCAAATCCGGTCACCCGGGTGCCCCGATGGGTATGGCTGACATTGCCGAAGTCCTGTGGCGTGATTTCCTGAACCACAATCCAGGCAACCCGTCCTGGGCCGATCGTGACCGTTTTGTGCTGTCTAACGGTCACGGCTCCATGTTGATTTACAGTCTGCTGCACCTCACCGGTTACGATCTGCCGATGTCTGAGCTGCAGAACTTCCGTCAGCTGCATTCCAAAACCCCGGGTCACCCGGAAGTGGGTTATACCGCGGGTGTTGAAACCACCACTGGTCCGCTGGGTCAGGGGATTGCGAACGCGGTCGGTATGGCTATCGCTGAAAAAACACTGGCGGCACAGTTCAACCGTCCGGGTCATGACATCGTTGACCATTACACCTATGCGTTCATGGGCGACGGCTGCATGATGGAAGGTATCTCTCATGAGGTATGCTCTCTGGCCGGTACGCTGAAGCTGGGTAAACTGGTTGCATTCTACGATGACAATGGCATCTCTATCGATGGTCACGTTGAAGGCTGGTTCACCGACGATACCGCTAAACGTTTCGAAGCCTACGGCTGGCACGTTGTGCGCGGCGTTGACGGTCATGATGCTGATGCTATCAAACGCGCAGTTGAAGAAGCTCGCGCCGTAACCGATAAGCCGTCCCTGCTGATGTGCAAAACGATCATCGGTTTCGGTTCCCCGAACAAAGCCGGTACTCATGACTCTCACGGTGCGCCGCTGGGTGATGCCGAAATCGCGCTGACCCGCGAACAACTGGGCTGGAAATACGCGCCGTTCGAAATCCCGTCTGAAATCTATGCTCAGTGGGATGCGAAAGAAGCAGGCCAGGCAAAAGAATCTGCATGGAATGAAAAATTCGCCGCTTACGCGAAAGCGTTCCCGCAGGAAGCCGCTGAATTCACTCGTCGTATGAAAGGCGAAATGCCGTCTGACTTCGATGCGAAAGCGAAAGAATTCATTGCTAAACTCCAGGCCAACCCGGCGAAAATTGCCAGCCGTAAAGCGTCTCAGAATGCAATCGAAGCCTTCGGCCCGCTGTTGCCTGAGTTCCTCGGCGGCTCCGCCGACCTGGCGCCGTCTAACCTGACCCTGTGGTCTGGTTCGAAAGCCATTAACGAAGATACCGCCGGTAACTATATCCATTACGGTGTTCGTGAATTCGGTATGACCGCGATTGCCAATGGTATCTCCCTGCACGGCGGTTTCCTGCCGTACACCTCTACCTTCCTGATGTTCGTGGAATATGCCCGTAATGCGGTGCGTATGGCTGCGCTGATGAAACAGCGTCAGGTGATGGTCTACACCCACGACTCTATCGGTCTGGGCGAAGATGGCCCGACTCACCAGCCGGTTGAGCAGGTGGCTTCTCTGCGTGTGACTCCGAATATGTCCACATGGCGTCCGTGTGACCAGGTGGAATCTGCGGTGGCGTGGAAGTACGGCGTTGAGCGTCAGGACGGTCCGACCGCGCTGATCCTCTCCCGTCAGAACCTGGCACAGCAGGAGCGTACTGCGGAGCAACTGGCAAACATCGCTCGCGGTGGCTACGTACTGAAAGATTGCGCAGGCCAGCCTGAGCTTATCTTCATCGCGACCGGTTCTGAAGTTGAACTGGCGGTGGCTGCATGGGACAAACTGACCGCAGAAGGCGTAAAAGCGCGCGTGGTTTCCATGCCGTCTACCGACGCGTTCGACAAACAGGATGCCGCGTACCGTGAATCCGTGCTGCCGAAAGCGGTTACCGCTCGTGTGGCAGTGGAAGCCGGAATCGCTGACTACTGGTTCAAATACGTGGGCCTGAATGGCGCGATCGTTGGCATGACCACCTTCGGTGAATCTGCTCCGGCAGAGCTGCTGTTCGAAGAGTTTGGCTTCACCGTCGACAACGTTGTCGCGAAAGCAAAAGCGCTGCTGTAATCATCCTTACAACAGTCTTTAACGGGTCGCTTCGGCGACCCGTTATCATCTGGAAAGGTAATTATTTTTGATTAGGCAATCGCTTATTGTTGATGTGGTTCACAAAGTTGATATTTAGTGGGTTTTCATATTTGCAATGTCTATCACATAATTACTCTTGCTATTTTTTATTTTAAATGCAACTCACTGTTTTTTAATGAATTGTATTATTACCCCTTTTACCTGGCTCTGTTTTTCCCTCGATTGATTTCATTTTGCCGCGCGCGTATTTTGTTTTTAGCGATAAGTTGTACCCTAAAAATAAAATAAGGATAATTTATGCGGTTGATTGACTATTTTCCTGAAGCCTCTATTTCAATAAAAACGATGGCAAAGAACTGGCAGGAAGCCATTGATTTTTCCATGTCATCATTGCTGTTAAATAATTATGTGAATGCCAATTATATCCAGGCTATAAAAGATTCGACGATCAACAATGGTCCTTATTATATTCTGGCTCCTGGTGTGGCTATGCCTCATGCTCGCCCGGAATGTGGTGCGTTAAAAACAGGTATGTCATTAACCCTACTTAAACAGGAAGTGCAGTTTGCCGACGATGATGAACCCGTAAAATTACTTATTGGGTTATCAGCGGCGAATGCCGATTCACATATCGGCGCTATCCAGGCTTTAAGCGAACTATTATGTGAAGAGGAAAACCTGGCAGCATTACTTGCTGCTAAATCAGAAAAACAGCTGGCGGATATTATCGCCCGCGCATAATCATTTTCTCCTCGACAGGATATTATCATGGAACACAAGTCTGCTCGTGCAAAGGTCCAGGCTTTTGGGGGATTTTTGACTGCAATGGTCATCCCTAATATCGGTGCTTTTATTGCCTGGGGTTTTATTACTGCATTATTTATTCCGACCGGGTGGATGCCCAATGAGCATTTCGCCAAAATAGTCGGCCCGATGATTACCTATTTGCTACCCGTGATGATTGGTTCCACCGGCGGACATCTGGTGGGCGGAAAGCGTGGGGCGGTCATGGGGGGAATCGGTACGATCGGCGTGATTATTGGCGCGGATATCCCAATGTTCCTCGGCTCAATGATCATGGGGCCTCTGGGTGGTCTGGTGATTAAATACATCGATCGCCTGCTGGACCAGCGTATTCCCGCGGGTTTTGAAATGGTGATTAATAACTTCTCTTTAGGCATCGCCGGGATGTTATTGTGCCTGCTGGGGTTTGAAGTCATTGGCCCGGCGGTACTCATTGCCAATAACTTTGTGAAAGAGTGTATTGAATCACTGGTACATGCGGGTTATCTGCCACTGCTTTCATTGATTAATGAACCTGCGAAAATCCTTTTTCTGAATAATGCGATCGACCAGGGCGTTTATTATCCGCTGGGCATGCAGCAGGCCTCGGAGACGGGAAAATCCATCTTCTTCATGGTTGCCTCAAACCCTGGCCCCGGTTTAGGTTTACTGCTGGCGTTTGCTTTCTTTGGGAAAGGGATGGCGAAGAAATCTGCACCTGGCGCCATGATTATCCATTTTCTCGGCGGTATCCACGAACTCTACTTCCCGTATGTGCTGATGAAGCCACTGACCCTGATCGGCATGATTGCCGGGGGAATGAGCGGAACATGGGTCTTTAATCTGCTAGGGGGTGGTCTGGTCGCGGGGCCCAGTCCGGGATCGATTTTCGCTTACCTGGCATTAACGCCAAAAGGTGCTTTCCTTGCCACGATTGCGGGCGTCACGGCGGGAACGCTGGTGACCTTTGTCATTACTTCCTTCATCCTGAAAATGGAGAAAAATAGCGAAGTCGAAAACAAAGATACCTTCAGCGATTCCGCTACCGCCGTCAAAACGATGAAGCAGGAAGGCAATTTTTCCTGGCGCAATGTCAAACGTATCGCCTTTGTATGCGATGCGGGCATGGGGTCCAGTGCGATGGGGGCAACGACGTTTCGTAAGCGTCTGGAAAAAGCCGGGTTGTCTATCGATGTCAAACATTACGCCATCGAAAATGTCCCTGATGATGCCGATATTATTGTAACTCACGCCAGTCTTGAGGGACGCGTTAAGCGAGTGAGTCATAAGCCCTTGGTGTTGATAAAAAACTATATTGGCGATCCGCTCCTTGACGATTTATTTAATCACTTAACGTCGAATTAGCATTTCTGGTTCCTGGAGTAAATATGAAAACGAAAGTTGCTGCAATATATGGCAAACAGGATGTCCGTATCCGTGAGTTTGAATTACCTGAAATTACGGAAAATGAACTGTTAGTCAGCGTGATTTCTGACAGTGTATGCTTATCCACCTGGAAGGCCGCGACATTAGCCAGTGAACATAAGCGTGTTCCTGACGATCTGGAGAATCACCCGGTGATTACCGGCCATGAATGTGCAGGGATTATTGTCGACGTCGGAAAAAACCTGACCGAAAAATATAAGAAAGGGCAGCGTTTTGTTTTACAACCTGCAATGGGATTGCCAAGCGGTTATTCTGCAGGATACAGCTACGAATATTTCGGTGGTAATGCCACGTATATGATTATCCCTGAAGTCGCGGTAAATCTGGGGTGCGTATTGCCGTACCACGGTTCTTATTTTGCGGCCGCGTCGCTGGCGGAACCGATGTGCTGCATTATTGGTGCTTATAAAGCGAATTATCATACAACGCCTTATGTTTATGAGCATCGAATGGGAATTAAACCCGGCGGCAATATCGCCCTTTTAGCCTGCGCCGGGCCAATGGGGATTGGTGCAATTGATTATGCCATTAACGGTGGGATCCAACCGTCGCGCGTGGTGGTTGTGGATATCGATGAAGCACGTCTGGAGCAGGCTAAAAAGCTGCTCCCGGTCGAACGGGCGGCGAGCAAGGGAATCGAGCTCATCTATGTGAATTCGTCTGGTATGGCTAACCCTGCGACGCAACTGCGTGAATTAACCGGCGGAGCCGGGTTTGATGACGTTTTTGTCTATGCCGCCGTGCCGGCCGTCGTGGAGATGGCTGACGATATACTGGCCGAAGACGGTTGCCTGAACTTCTTTGCAGGCCCAACGGAGAGTCGCTTTAAAGTCCCCTTTAATTTTTACAACGTGCATTACAACAGTACACACGTGGTCGGAACCTCAGGCGGTTCTACTGATGATATGAAAGAGGCGATTGCGCTGAGCGCAACGGGCCAGCTTCAGCCGTCGTTTATGGTGACCCATATTGGCGGTCTTGATGCGGTGCCAGATACCGTGCTGAACTTGCCGGATATTCCGGGCGGCAAGAAGCTTATCTATAACGGTGTGACGATGCCGCTGACGGCCATTGCTGATTTCGCCGAGAAAGGTAAAACCGATCCGTTGTTCAGGGAACTGGCGCGGTTAGTTGCACCGACGCACGGTATCTGGAACGAAAAGGCAGAGAGATACCTGCTGGCGCAGTTTGGCGTGGATATTGGCGAGGCGGCGGCATGAAGTCTCTGGCATGGCCGTTATTTCGCATCACGGAACAGGCTGCGCTGGCGGCCTGGCCGCAAACCGGCTGCGGCGATAAGAACAAAATCGATGGTCTGGCGGTTAGCGCGATGCGCTCAGCCCTGAATGATATTGCCATTCGCGGGCGCATTGTCATTGGCGAGGGCGAGATCGATCACGCACCGATGTTGTGGATTGGCGAAGAGGTAGGCAGCGGCAGCGGACCGGAGGTTGATATCGCCGTCGACCCCATCGAAGGTACCCGGATGGTCGCAATGGGGCAGAGCAATGCGCTGGCGGTAATGGCATTTGCGCCACGGGGAAGTCTGTTACATGCCCCTGATATGTACATGAAAAAACTGGTTGTTAATCGGCAGGCGAAAGGGGTGATTAATCTGGCGCATCCCCTGGCGGACAATTTGCGTCATGTGGCGAAAGCGCTGGGCAAACCCCTGGAGCGACTGCGCATGGCTACGCTTGATAAACCGCGCCTTCAGCCGGCGATTGCCGAAGCCACGCAGTTGGGGGTGAAAGTCTTTGCCCTGCCTGATGGCGATGTGGCGGCCAGTGTTCTGGCCTGTTTGCAGGATAACCCTTATGACCTGATGTACACGATTGGCGGTGCGCCAGAAGGCGTGATTTCCGCCTGCGCGGTGAAAGCGTTGGGGGGCGATATGCAGGCCGAGCTGATTGATTTTTGTGAAGCGAAAGGAGACACCGCAGAACATCGTCTGATTGCCGCCCGGGAGCGCCAGCGCTGTGCGGAAATGGGCGTCGAGGTTAATCGGGTCTATGCGCTTGATGAGCTGGTGGCGGGAAATAATGTCCTCTTTAGCGCGACTGGAGTGACCGGCGGCGATCTTGTGAATGGGATCCAGCAGGTCGCGAAAGGGGTGCGCACGCAAACTTTACTGATCGGCGGCGCGGATCGAACGTGTAATATAATAGACTCTCTGCATTCATGGTGATTGATCGGGAAACGAATGACGACGCTGACAGAAGACGATGTGCTGGAGCAACTGGATGCTCAACATAACTTACTTTCGTTTATGACGACGGCACATAACATTTTGCTGCAAGGCGTTAAGCGCTTTCTGCCGTCGCTATTTGTCGATAACGATGAAGAGATTGTGGAATATGCAGTAAAGCCGTTACTTGCCCAGAGTGGGCCGCTTGATGATATTGACGTTGCGCTACGCCTGATTTATGCGCTGGGAAAAATGGATAAATGGCTTTATGCCGACATTACGCATTTTTCTCAGTTTTATCAGTATGTCAGCGAACGGGATGAGAGCCCAGGATTTGCCGATGACATCACCTGGGATTTTATCAGCAACGTCAACAGTATCACCCGTAATACGACCTTATACAGCGCGCTGGAGTCGATGAAATTTGCCGACTTTGCGGCGTGGTCTGAGGTGCGTTTTTCCGGAATGGTCAAGACGGCAATGACGCTGGCGGTGACGACAATTTTGAAGGAATTAACACCGTGAAAATCGGACTGATGGTCAACGGGTTGCGGGTTGAAGCCCATTATGATGATGATGAGATAGAGAACGTTCACAAACCGTTATTACAACGACTGGCCAGGCTCCATTGCGCGAATGCCAGGCGACGCACGATTGTTTTTCTGAGTGCGCCGCCCGGTACCGGGAAATCCACACTGACCACGTTCTGGGAATTTCTCTCTCGTCAGGCGCCCTCTCTGCCGGAGATCCAGACGCTGCCGATGGATGGTTTCCATCACTACAATGACTGGCTGGATACCCATAATTTACGCGCATACAAAGGGGCACCAGAGACGTTTGACGTTGATAAACTGGCGCAGAATTTGCGGCAGATAAGGGAAGGCGAAGGGACCTGGCCACAGTATGATCGGCAAAAGCACGATCCGGTAGAAGACGCGATTGCGGTGAGCGCGCCGATTGTCATTGTGGAAGGCAACTGGCTGCTACGGGATGATGAAAGATGGCGGGCGTTGGCGAGGTTTTGCGATTTTTCCCTGTTTATTCGCGCGCCAGCGGAAGCCCTGCATGCACGGCTGGTGGAGCGCAAACTGGCTGGCGGATTATCGCCAGCCGATGCCGAGGCGTTTTATCTGCGTACAGATGGGCCGAATGTGCGTCGGGTTCTGGAGAACAGTCGGCCAGCCGACCTTACTCTGGAGATGGCGGTGTCAGGAGCGTATCGGATTCAGTGAGCGTTTTATTATGGAGTCGAACAACCCGCGAGAAGTGACGCTGGATAAACGTAGCGTCATGGCTTATGGCGACAACGCGGGTTCCCCGTTCACGGCAGACGGCAAGCCAGTTTTCAAACACGGCTTGCCAGTGCTGGTCGAAATCCCGGTTGGGTTCATCCAGAAGCAGTACTGTGGGTCGCATGGCTTCCAGACTGGCGACGGCAACCATGCGTCGTTGCGCGGTATGGAGATCCAGCGGATGCGCGTCAGCCACGTCCTGCAAATGGCACAGCCGTAACGCGGCCTGCGTGCGGCGGTTAATGTCGTCGGCTGGCAACTGCTGTAGCTTTAAACCAAAAGCCACTTCATCGGCAACGTTACTGTGAAAGATCTGATTTTCCGCTTCCTGAAACAAGACCCCAAAATGTCTGGCGCGCTGACGATTTTTGAGCTGCGCAAGCGGCGTTTGCTGGAAGATGACCGAGCCGGAACAAGGGGAAAGCAATCCGGCCATAATTCTCAAAAGCGTGGATTTTCCTGCGCCATTATCGCCCGTTAACGCCAGCCATTCTCCCTCTCTGAGTTCCAGTGAAATGTCACGTAAGCAGTCATCTGCTGCGTTCGGCCAGCGATAATTTATCTGATGTAACGTCAACATAGGGGTATTAGCGCTCCGTCACGCAGTTGCCATGCCTGGTGGCAGCGAGTAAGAAAGGGGAAATGATGACGTTCGAAAAGCACGATGAGAGAATGTTGTGCCAGCGCCCATTGTTGCAACCGCGCCAGTAGCATGTCGGTGGCCTGCAATGTCAGGCGGCTGAACGCTTCATCCAGTATGAGTAATTTCGGCATCATCGCGAGCGCGCTGGCAATCACTACGCGCTGCGTTTCTCCGCCGGAGAGTGTCCCGGGATGGCGATGGCGCAGCGGCTCACACGCTGTCAGAGTAAGCGCCGCATCAATCCGGCGCATAATCTCCGCTTCATCCAGACAGAGGTTTTCCGGGCCAAACGCAACCTCTTCTTCAACGCTGAAAGTACAGCCGGAAAGCTGCAGATAAGGCGATTGTTGCACAAGCTGGATAGTGGCCGCCTGCTCGACAAGCGGCAATTTACCGACAGGATTACCCAACAGCGTTCCTTTGCCCTGAATTTCACCTGGCAGGAAATCCGGATACCAGCCCGCCATAAGCTGCGCCAGCGTGCTTTTCCCGCTACCGTTATCCCCTAATATTGCCACCATTCCGGGCGCTGAATGGTGGAATGTAAAGCACGACGCTGGACGTGTGGCATGGAGAGGAAGATAGCGAAACTGTTCTAGTGTAACCATATCCAGACTCCTGTCTCTGCCACTATCAATACCAACATGGCGTAACGTGCCAGACGCTGGAAGGTGCTATCTTTCGGCGCCCATAGCGTTGTCCGCGCGCGATGCAGGCGAAATCCCCGCATATCCAGCGCCGCGCCGCGTACCGCTAAATCGTTGAGCGCATTATGGGTGAGTGGCACGATCAAGGCAGGCATTGTACGTAAACGTTGATGCCACGCTTCATCCAGCGGTACGCCGCGAGCCCGCTGTGCCTCATGAATAATCGCCAGTTGCCGTTTGAGCTGTTCAACGACCAGCAACGGACCGGCGAGCAGATACGCGATGCCCGGTGGCAGACGTGATGCGAACAGCGCCCGGATAAAGCGTTGAACCGGCACGTATTGCATCCACAGTTGAGACGTCGAAACAATGGCCATAATTCGTAGCCACAGCGTGATAGCGTCCGCCCAGCGCTGGGGATCCCGTGGGCGACCGCTGATCCATTCCGTCAGCCAGCCACCATGCACCAGCCACAGTCCGACCCCCAAGGAGAACATTAGCCAGGCCACGTATTTTGCCCGTCGTCGCGTTGACTTCCCCGCCAACAGACTGAGAAAGGTTACCGCGCTGTATACCGGCAGAACGGTCTGCGCGGGAAGAAGCAAGGTGGAACTGGCCGCCAGCGCCCACAATGTCAATGAGGTAAACGGGTGCATTTAACGCACGGCTGACATTGTTGGAAAGTGGCGTGTCGTACGTAACGGCAACTGGCGCAAAAGGGTCCAGACGATAATCGCGGTCAGAATTTTATCGACTAAATTTGCCCCCAGTACGGTAATGGCAACAGACTCCACCAGATTCTGACCAACAGAGTGCATCCAGGCGACAAATAAATCGGCGCCGCTGCCGGTTACGCCGCCAAATAATGTGGTGCGTAATGGCACTGCGACCAGCGTAACGGCCAGGGTAATGACGACTCCACTGGCGATCACTTTTGGCAATGTGCGAAACCAACCGGCCCGTGCCAGCCACCCGGCGACGAGACCGATAACCATCGCCACTGGCGCAAAGGCCGCGGCGATCGGATCGGTTAACAGACCCCAAAGTAAATTTGTCAGCAGGCCAGTCAACATGCCGATGACTGGCCCCAGCAGAACGGCGCTGATCAACGTACCAATAGAGTCGAGAAAAATGGGAAGTTTAAGCATGCTAATAAGCTGACCACCTACCATATTAATCGCGATGGCAATGACAATTAGCACTAAAGACTGGCTGGAAAACGGGCGACGCGCCATAAGTAACCTCTTACTGAGTCGTTGATACACGGGGTGAGATATGCAGTTCGTCATAGCCGGAAAGGAGGCAGGGCTGACGGCTAAACTCCAGTGCTGTGAGTTCGCCAATCACCAGTTCAAGCGTTGTGCGCACGGTACAACCAGGCATCATATGTCCGCCGAGCATCGCGCCTTGCGGATCTGAGACACTCAGGTGCAGATGCTCGCCGGTCAACTCCAGCGTGCCATTCAGTGCAATGACCTCCCATGTTCCCGTCAGCAATGTTGTTGTTTCTTGTCCGGCATAGCGCAGAGCGACATTCGTCAGGCTGCCGGTGCAACCGGCGATCCAGCCGGCGCGTAGCGAGTGCTGTTGAATAAATTCATGGAGTTGGGAAAAAACTTCCAGGCCTGGTTGCAGGCGAAGGGCGTAAAAGCGGGCTTCTGATGCAGGGGGAATTGATGTGGTCATCATTTGCTGGTCTCCGAGACTCGGACGTAGCGTCAATCATATAGACGCTGACGAATGTGCTCTCTGATATAAATCAGGATTTTCGCCACGGCAACGAAAAGATCTTGCTACGCTTATTCGCGATTCTGGAATAAATTCCGTGATAGTGGGGGCGGAAATGTGATGTAGGTCAGATAACTGTCTTCTCCAACTGGACAATCATTCCTTTTATTCCCCGTTTCGCTTATTCTAGCTGAAGCGTTTCAGTCGATTAAATGTTCGACAAATAATCAATCAGTCGCAGTTTGCGACAGGTAAGGTTTCCCTGAACGATGCGCTGGATTACTCTGTCAGCCACATCTGAATCGGGATAGCCTTGCAGGAGATCTATGACCGTACGCGTAGCGATTAATGGCTTCGGTCGCATCGGACGTAATGTGGTTCGTGCTTTATATGAATCCGGACGTCGGGCGGAAATCACCGTGGTGGCAATCAATGAACTGGCGGATGCCTCGGGCATGGCGCATTTATTGAAATATGACACCAGTCATGGACGTTTTGCATGGGACGTTCGCCAGGAGCGCGAGCAGCTCATGGTTGGCGACGACGCGATTCGCATTCTGCATGAGCCCTCGCTTGACGCGCTGCCCTGGCGCGAACTGGGCGTTGATATTGTGCTGGATTGTACGGGCGTCTACGGGAACCGCGAACACGGCGAGGCGCATATCGCCGCCGGCGCGAAGAAAGTGCTCTTTTCACATCCTGGCAGCAACGATCTCGACGCCACCGTGGTATTTGGCGTCAATCAGGATCAACTGCGCGAGGAACACCGCATCGTCTCCAATGCTTCCTGCACCACGAATTGTATTATTCCCATTATCAAATTATTGGATGATGCCTATGGCATAGAATCCGGTACGGTGACTACCATTCACTCCGCGATGCACGATCAGCAGGTTATTGATGCATACCATCCTGACCTGCGTCGTACGCGGGCGGCGAGTCAGTCGATCATTCCGGTGGATACCAAACTGGCGGCTGGCATCACCCGTATTTTCCCGCAGTTTAACGATCGTTTCGAAGCGATTGCGGTGCGGGTACCGACGATAAACGTCACGGCAATCGACTTAAGCGTGACGGTGAAGAAGCCAGTAAAAGCT
Organism: Citrobacter farmeri; assembly: GCF_019048065.1. Classification (NCBI taxonomy): domain Bacteria; kingdom Pseudomonadati; phylum Pseudomonadota; class Gammaproteobacteria; order Enterobacterales; family Enterobacteriaceae; genus Citrobacter; species Citrobacter farmeri. Next base: position 3,961,299 of record NZ_CP077291.1, on the reverse strand, counting down.
AATGAAGTCAACCAGTTGCTGCAAAAAGCGGCACAAGGTGCATTTCATGATATAGTTGACTATACGGAATTACCGTTGGTCTCAGTCGATTTTAATCATGACCCGCATAGCGCCATTGTCGATGGTACGCAAACGCGGGTCAGTGGCGCGCACCTTATTAAGACACTGGTCTGGTGTGACAATGAATGGGGCTTTGCTAACAGAATGCTCGACACCACGTTAGCGATGGCTGCAAAAGGTTTCAGGTAGGGCGCGAAGGCGCCTGCAAAACTTTATCAAGAATCAACGAGAGGATTCACCATGTCTGTAATCAAGATGACCGATTTGGATCTTGCTGGTAAACGTGTTTTTATCCGTGCGGATCTGAACGTACCAGTTAAAGAAGGGAAAGTGACCAGCGATGCGCGTATCCGTGCTTCTCTGCCGACCATCGAACTGGCCCTGAAACAGGGTGCTAAAGTCATGGTAACTTCCCACCTGGGTCGTCCTACCGAAGGCGAGTACAACGAAGAATTCTCTCTGCTGCCGGTTGTTAATTACCTGAAAGACAAACTGTCTAACCCGGTTCGCCTGGTAAAAGATTACCTCGACGGCGTTGAAGTGGCTGCGGGTGAACTGGTGGTTCTGGAAAACGTTCGCTTTAACAAAGGCGAGAAGAAAGACGACGAAGCGCTGTCTAAAAAATACGCCGCACTGTGCGACGTGTTCGTGATGGACGCCTTTGGTACGGCTCACCGTGCGCAGGCTTCCACTCACGGTATCGGCAAATTTGCTGACGTCGCGTGTGCCGGTCCGTTGCTGGCAGCAGAACTGGATGCGCTGGGTAAAGCGCTGAAAGAACCGGCTCGTCCGATGGTTGCTATCGTGGGTGGTTCTAAAGTTTCTACCAAACTGACCGTTCTGGACTCACTGTCCAAAATCGCTGACCAACTGATCGTTGGCGGCGGCATCGCGAACACCTTCGTTGCTGCTCAGGGCCACAATGTGGGTAAATCCCTGTACGAAGCCGATCTGGTTGATGAAGCCAAACGTCTGCTGACCACTTGTGATATCCCGGTTCCGACTGATGTTCGCGTTGCGACCGAGTTCTCTGAAAGCGCTGCAGCTACGCTGAAATCTGTAAACGACGTGAAAGAAGACGAGCAGATCCTGGATATCGGCGACGCTTCTGCACAGCAGTTGGCTGAAATCCTGAAGAATGCGAAAACCATTCTGTGGAACGGTCCGGTTGGCGTGTTTGAATTCCCGAACTTCCGTAAAGGGACTGAAATCGTGGCTAACGCGATTGCAGACAGCGACGCGTTTTCTATCGCCGGTGGTGGCGACACTCTGGCTGCTATCGACCTGTTCGGTATTGCTGACAAAATCTCCTACATCTCCACTGGCGGCGGCGCATTCCTCGAATTCGTGGAAGGTAAAGTTCTGCCTGCAGTAGCGATGCTCGAAGAGCGCGCTAAGAAGTAAGACACTCATGGGCAGGGAAACCTGCCCAATTTTCAGCGCGCTTTAGTAGCACGCACCCCTTTCCAAGGCCGAAGATACAGGACTCGTAACATGTCTAAAATTTTTGATTTCGTAAAACCTGGCGTTATCACCGGTGATGACGTACAGAAAGTTTTCCAGGTAGCAAAAGAAAACAACTTCGCTCTGCCAGCAGTTAACTGCGTGGGTACCGACTCTATCAACGCCGTACTGGAAACCGCAGCAAAAGTTAAAGCGCCGGTTATCGTACAGTTCTCCAACGGCGGCGCTGCGTTCATCGCGGGTAAAGGCGTGAAAACTGACGTTCCTCAGGGTGCGGCAATCATGGGCGCGATCTCTGGTGCGCACCACGTACATCAGATGGCTGAGCACTACGGTGTTCCGGTTATCCTGCACACTGACCACTGCGCGAAGAAACTGCTGCCGTGGATCGACGGTCTGCTGGATGCGGGTGAAAAACACTTCGCGGCCACCGGTAAACCTCTGTTCTCTTCTCACATGATCGACCTGTCTGAAGAGTCACTGGAAGAGAACATCGAAATCTGCTCCAAATACCTGGCGCGTATGTCCAAAATGGGCATGACCCTGGAAATCGAACTGGGTTGCACCGGTGGTGAAGAAGATGGTGTGGACAACAGCCACATGGACGCTTCCGCCCTGTACACCCAGCCGGAAGACGTTGATTACGCGTATACCGAGCTGAGCAAAATCAGCCCGCGTTTCACCATCGCTGCGTCCTTCGGTAACGTACACGGCGTTTACAAGCCGGGTAACGTGGTTCTGACCCCAACCATCCTGCGCGACTCTCAGGACTATGTTTCTAAGAAACACAACCTGCCGCACAACAGCCTGAACTTCGTCTTCCACGGTGGTTCCGGTTCTACTGCTCAGGAAATCAAAGACTCCGTAAGCTACGGTGTAATCAAAATGAACATCGATACCGATACCCAATGGGCGACCTGGGAAGGTGTTCTGAACTATTACAAAGCAAACGAAGCTTACCTGCAGGGTCAGTTGGGCAACCCGAAAGGCGAAGATCAGCCGAACAAGAAATACTACGATCCGCGCGTATGGCTGCGTGCTGGCCAGACTTCCATGATCACGCGTCTGGAACAGGCTTTCAAAGAACTGAATGCGATCGACGTTCTGTAATGTCGTCAGCTGATTGTCAAAATGGCTTCCTTCGGGAAGCCTTTTTTTTGCTTTGCTGCCGGAGGATGTTGTAAGCCGGATAAGACATGTTGGCGTTGCTATCCGGCAATAACAAACGGCAGGGCGTTTACTGTGTCACGCAGGTGCCTTTCTCGCCCGTTAATATCTGCGGTGCATCTTTGAGGGCGCCGATAAACGCCGAACTTCCGGTTTGCTTAACAAAATGGATCACTGCTGCCGCTTTTGGTCCCATTGCGCCATCCGGAGCCGCAAAAGGTGCTAACTCTTCTGTTGTCACGTGTCGTAATGCGCGCGCCTGCGGCGTCCCCCAGTGTTCATAGACGGCATCGGCATCGGTCAGGATCAGCAGGTGATCGGCGTTGATGGCATTCGCCAGCACCGCCGCCGTCAGATCTTTATCGATCACCGCTTCGGTTCCCTGGTATCCATCGCCCTGAGTCACCACCGGAACGCCGCCGCCGCCACAGCAAATCACCGTATGTCCCGCTTCCATCAGCATCTGGATGGCATCGCTGTCGAGGATGTTTTGCGGCATTGGTGAGGGAACGACCCGACGGATGTACTGCCCATCGGCCTTCATCGTCCAGCCGTAGCGTTGCTCCAGTTCAGCCTGTTGATCGGGTTGATACACCGGCCCAATGTATTTACCCGGCGTAGCAAACGCCTCATCCTTGGGGTCTACCTCTACCCGAGTCATCAGTGTGGTCACCGGCGTGCCGCCCACGTTTTGCGTCAGCGCCTGGGCGATAGCAGCCCCAATCATTCCCTGGCTTTCGGCCACCAGTATATCAAGTGGCCAGGCGGGAGATTCTGTATATGCCGCGTTCTGCAACGCCAGTAACCCTACCTGAGGCCCGTTACCGTGAACAATCACCAGTTGATAATCGCGGGCCAGCGTCGCTACCCTTTGCGCAAAAACCTGAATGCTGCGCTGCTGGTTTTCCGCGCTCAGTATCTCTCCGCGCTGTAATAATGCATTTCCACCCAGCGCAATAACCAGTTTCTTTTTCATTATGATCTCAATGTGAAAAATATCCCGTGGTCAAAATAACGTTACTGACTTTTTATAATGTGACTTATTCGACAGCTTATTGACTGATAAAAATAACGTGTTAATTCGGATTATTTTTAATTGGTTTGTTTAAAATATTTAAAAAGTGATTGTTAGACTTTTTTTAATAATGCTGTGGTCAGTTCCCAGGAATTTATAACAATGGATTTTGTGTGATTTTGCTCAAACGAAATGGCGTCATGGCCCGATATGGTGAGCACAGTTAAAACATCAAGCCTCATCAATCGTCAGATAACCTGAGGTGTTCAGCGGTAAATATTACCGGGAGATTATTTATGTCTGAATCATGTGAAGCGACTGAGGTCACGAAGAAAAAAGGAATACCGGCCTGGTGGGTTACCATTTTCCTGTTCTGGCTGGGATGGATTTTCATGTACGCCGATCGGACGGTATTGAACCCGGTGATGGGTGAACTGGAGAAAGAGTTTGGTTTAAGTGGAACGCAATTAGGCATTCTTAATTCTGTGTTTTATTTTTCTTATGCGTTATTACAGGTTCCGGCCGGAATCCTCGGTGACAAAATCGGTAAGAAAAAAGTGCTGGTGCCAGGGTTTATTCTCTTTGGCGTGTTCACTGCAGTTACCGGCTGGGCAAAAAGCTGGTACATGCTGCTGTTTGCTCGTGTGGTAACCGGCGCGGGAGAAGGGACCTACTACGGTCCTCAGTACGGCCTTTCTTCAGAGCAAATCCCTAAAAAGTACCGCTCGCTGGGTAGCGCAATTATCAATAGCGGTATGGCTTTTGGTATCGCGCTGGGGCTGATGACCTCAAGCTGGCTGGTGTACGATCAGGGCCATTCATGGCGGATGCCATTTTACGCGATGGCGGTTCCTTCGGTGCTGGTGGGGATTGCGATCTGGTTGTTTGTAAAAGAAAAGAAACGTACCGTAGATACCGACGGTCAGCCGGTGAAAAAAGGCAAATTCAGCGATCTCCTGAAAAACCGCAACCTCGTTCTGACCTATATTATGGTGTTCTGTAGCCTGTTTGGTTTCTTCGTTATTCTGACCTGGCTTCCCTATTATCTGCAAAATGAGCGCGGTATTGCCGGTAGCGAAACCGGGTTTATCTCTTCGCTGGTGGCCTGGATTTCAATTCCCGGCGCGCTGTTATTCTCCAGCCTCTCTGACAAATTAGGTAAGCGCAAACCGTTAATTATGTTCCTCGTCCCGGTGGCGATCCTCAGCATGCTGTCTATTGTCTGGATGCCAAATATGACCGGTGTGATTGTCGCGCTGTGTGTTTACGGCCTCGTCGGCAAACTGGCGCTGGATCCTGTGCTGGTTGCGCTGGTTGCTGATAGCGTCGATGAAAATAATTACAGCACCGCGTTTGGCTTATTTAATTTTATCGGCATGAGTTCCTCCATTCTTGCTCCCATTATTGCCGGTGCGGCGCGCGATATAACGGGCAGCCTGGCATCCAGTTTTTATGTGTCAGCCATTCTGCTAGTTGTTGGATTGGTTGCCATGCTGTTTTTGAAAGAAAAACGTACATAAGAGGTAGCGGTAATGATTTACGCCTTTATTAAAAAGGGAAGCTTTCAGGACTCCGTCAGCCTGATGATTATTTCCCGGAAATTAAGTGAGCGCCCGGAAGTCGACCAGGTTTCCGTCATGATGGGAACGCCAGCGAATAAAGCGATGCTGGATTCCACGGGCTTCTGGCATGACGATTTTGCTGAAGCCACACCGAACGATATTTGTGTGGCGGTACGAACGCATGATGAGCAACCCGAGATCCTCGAATTAATTCGCGACCAGCTGGAAAAAGAGTTGAGTGCGATTGCCAGTGCCTCGGGTAGTTCACAACAACTGCTGAAGGCGCGCCGCTGGGAGAGCGCGTGCCAGAAATTGCCGCAGGCTAATCTGCTGCTGGTTTCGGTTGCCGGGGAGTATGCGGCCTCGGTGGCGAAAGAGGGGCTGCTGGCGGGTAAGAACGTGATGATGTTCTCCGATAACGTGCCGCTGGAGCAGGAAGTCGAGCTGAAAACGCTGGCTCGCGAAAAGGGGCTAATCGTGATGGGACCGGACTGCGGGACGGCGATGATTGCCGGTAGTCCCCTGGCTTTCGCTAACGTGTTACCAGAAGGTGGGATTGGCGTGATAGGGGCATCCGGGACCGGCATTCAGGAGGTTACCTCGCAGATCGCGCTGCATCAACAGGGCGTCAGTCATGCCATCGGCCTGGGAGGGCGCGATCTGAGCGCGGAAGTGGGCGGCATCAGTGCATTAACGGCGCTGGAGATGCTGGCTGCCGATGATGCCACGCGAGTGATCGCGTTTGTCTCCAAACCGCCGTCACCGCAGGTCAGAACCCGTATTATTAATGCAATGCAGAAGGTGGGGAAACCGGTGGTTGCGCTCTTTCTCGGCAATAAACCGGAACAGCGTCGTGAGGGGAACGTCTGGCTGGCGGATTCACTCTCGGATGCCGCCCAACTGGCCGTGTTGCTAATGCGTGTGGCGGAGCAGCGCCTGATTCAACCCGAGGTCGCAGGGAAAGGTATTTATGGTCTGTATGCCGGTGGAACCCTCGCGGCGGAGGCGGCGATGCTGCTTTCGGCCGGGCTGGGTGTACCGGTAAGCGAAAGCCACGCTGCTGGCGTCATGCTCGACGCGCAGGGCCATCGCATTGTTGATCTGGGGGATGACAGCTACACGTTAGGCAGACCGCATCCGATGATCGACCCGACAACCCGCAGTATTGAAATCGAAAAGCTGGCAGCGATGCCGGACGTGGGTGTACTGCTGCTGGATGTGGTACTGGGCTATGGCGCCTGCGCCGACCCGGCGGGCGCGGTTGTTGAGGCAATCGAACGGGTTCGTGCGACGCGGAGCGCGCCGCTGGTAACTATCGCCACCATGACCGGAACCGATGCCGACCCGCAGGGGCGTAGCGGACAAATTGATATCCTGCGTGACGCAGGCATCGCCGTGGTGGAAACCCTGGAGGAGGCGGTGCTGCTTGCTATCAGCCTGACACATCATCAGGACGCCCGTCCTTCCGCCGAACCTGACACGTTGCTGGATGGCGTACAGGTTATCAATGCCGGATTGCGCAGTTTCGCGCTGGATCTGCAAAGCAGCGGCACGCCGGTTGTGCATTATCAGTGGGCGCCGATTGCCGGTGGCAATGCGCGTCTCGCCAGTTTACTCAAGCAGTTACATTAATTCAGAGGTACCGATATGTATTCATCAATTGCACAGGCTAACGACGCCATTATTGAACGCATTAAAGCCGCGCGCCCGCACTGGGTTGCTGTCCGTCCTGCGAAAGAGGCGGTGGTTGAATTGTCTTGCGGACGTAAATTACTGCACGCCGGTCCACCGATTGCCTGGGAAGAGATGACGGGGCCAATGCGCGGTGCCTGTATCGGCGCATCGCTGTTTGAGGGCTGGGCGGCCAGTGAAGAAGAGGCTCTGGCTCTCCTGAACCAGGGCGAGGTGGAGTTTATCCCGTGCCATCATGTTGGCGCCGTCGGCCCGATGGGCGGAATCACTTCTGCGAACATGCCAGTGCTGGTGGTGCGAGACGTGGTGCACGGCAATCAGTCCTGCTGCAACCTGAACGAAGGGATCGGCAAGGTCATGCGCTTCGGTGCCTACGGTGAGGATGTGCAGACGCGTCTGCGCTGGATGCGCGATACGCTGGCACCGGTGCTGCAGGAGGCTTTATCGCGCATGGAGAACGGCGTGGATCTGACGGCGATGATGGCTCAGGCGATTACGATGGGTGACGAATTCCATCAGCGCAATATCGCGGCCTCGTCGCTGCTGCTGCGCACATTGTCTCCTGTGATTGCGGATCTGGACCGACCGAAAGCCGAAATCATTGAAGTACTGCAATTCCTGAGCGTGACCGATCAGTTCTTCCTTAATCTGGCGATGGCCTACAGCAAAGCGGTGATGGACGCGGCGGCAGAGATTAAAGCCGGTTCGGTGGTGACAGCAATGACGCGCAACGGTCGTGAGTTTGGGATCCGCGTCAGCGGCACCGGAGATCGTTGGTTTACTGCACCCGTGAATACGCCGCAGGGCCTGTTCTTTACTGGCTACAGCCAGGCTGACGCCAACCCGGATATCGGTGATAGCGCAATTACTGAGACGTTGGGTATCGGTGGCGCGGCAATGATTGCGGCACCCGGCGTGACGCGTTTCGTTGGTGCCGGCGGTATGGGCGCCGCGCTGGAAACCTCCGAAGAGATGGCGGAAATCTATCTGGCTAACAACCCGTTGTTCCAAATCCCGTCCTGGGATTTCAAGGGGGCGTGTCTGGGGCTGGATATCCGTCGCGTTGTCGAAACGGGGATTACGCCACTGATCAACACCGGGATCGCTCATCGCGAAGCCGGGATTGGCCAGGTTGGTGCGGGAACGGTTCGCGCACCGCTGCTCTGCTTTGAGAAAGCGCTGGAAGCGCTGGCGGAAGAGCATCACATCACGGCATAAGTGACGTGTTAAAGGGGCGGCAGTGCCGCCCCGGAGTGGACCGATGAATACACTCAATACTCTGGCCTGCGCCGGGCTTTATCGACTACCTGATGGTAAATGGACGCTACACAGTCGCTTCTCGCAGGCGATCAATTTTAGTCATGCAAACGGCGATTTACTGACGTTATACCGCTACGGTAAAGGTATGGGGCCGGCAGGCATGCTGTTGAGCCGTGCTCAGTTTTCCCGCCTGACGGCGGTTTCGCACCTGTACAAAACCGGGGAGCTGCTGAGCGGGCAGGGGGTAATCCTTTGCCCTCAACGCCAGCTCAGATTGCAACTGGAACCCGGTGTCATCGCTCCTCTCGACCTCTCTTCTTGCGTTCAGCAAACCGGCCTGGGGGGCACACTCAACCAGCCACTCAATACATTGACGTGTTACCCGGAGATTATCGCCGGGCTGGAATGCTGGGGGAGTGGCGCAGTGCCTGACTGGCGTTGGCTTATCGGGCGAGGTCCCGGACTCACGCCCAGCGGTGATGATATGCTGACAGGGATGCTGGCGGTCTTTATTGCTGCCGGGATACCGGTTCACCTTTTTTTACCCCCGGCGGATCAACTCGCACTGCTGACAACTTCGGTAAGCTGTAGCTACCTTAATAGTGCCAGAGTGGGCGAGTTTTCGACGCCAGTGTTGGGCGTGATACGTAGCTTGCAAGCCGGGCGTGACGCAGGCCGTGCGCTTCACCGCCTGCTCACGGTGGGGCACACCTCCGGCGCTGACACCGTGTTGGGGATTGCGCTGGCGCAACGCTGGCTACAGACAGCTGACTCAAGGGGAATGCATGCTCGATCAGGAAACAATACGCACATTTATTCGGGTGGCTGAGACCGAGAGTTTTTCCCGTGCCGCCAGCTCGCTGCATAAAACGCCCGCGGCAATCAGCTACCGCATAAAAACGCTGGAAGAACAGGTGGGAACGCAGCTTTTTTTACGCACCACGCGTTCCGTCAGCCTGACGCTGGCCGGTCAGCATCTGCTCGAACATTGTCGCCAGTGGCTCAACTGGCTGGACGCCATGCCCGATGAGTTGCAGCAGATCAACGCGGGTGTCGAACGTCAGGTCAATATCGTCATCAACAATTTGCTGTATCAGCCGCAGACGACCGCCGATTTACTGACGTGGCTGCATCAACAATTTCCCTTCACCCGCTTCCAGATCTCCCGCCAGGTTTATATGGGCGTGTGGGATTCGCTGCTGTATGACGACTATCAGTTGGCGATTGGCGTGACCGGTTCCGAATCCCTGTCAAACAACATATCGTTGCTGCCGCTGGGGGACATTAGCTGGCAGTTTGTGGTGGCGCAGAATCACCCGTTGGCCAGCCATCCGGCAACGGTGTTATCCGATGACATGCTGCGTCGTTACCCCGCCATCAACATTGAAGATACGTCACGCACGCTCACCCGTCGTGTGGCCTGGCTGTTGAGCGGACAAAAGGAGATTAAAGTTCCGGACCTCAGCACCAAGCTGGCCTGTCACTTAAGCGGTCTGGGCGTCGGTTTTTTACCGGAGCGTCTGTGTCGTCCTTATGTAGAGTCGGGCGCGCTGGTGGCTCGTTCGGTAGTGAATCCTCGCCAGCCATCACCGCTCTCTATCGCCTGGAAGAATGCCGGAAGTGGAAAAGTGGTTAGCGAAATTGCCGATATTTTTAAACAGAAAAATGCGCTGGTGGGAGGATTTTTGCGGATGGTGGATCGTCCCGCAGAGCGGCAATAGTCGTGTAATCCAGAATTGGAACATAAGGGAAATGGCATATTCCCCCATTATTGTTTACCTTTAACAGGGTATTTTCGTGAGATTGATCTCATTTGCTCTGATTTGTTATGACCAAGGAACATGTAATGGAAGATTTGAATGTTGTCGACAGCATCAACGGTGCGGGGAGCTGGCTGGTCCGCAACCAGGAATTGCTGTTGAGCTATGCCGTCAATATCGTGGCGGCAATTGCCATTATTATTGTCGGGATGATTGTGGCGCGTCTGGTATCGAACACGGTTAACCGTCTGATGGTGGCGCGTCATATTGATGCCACCGTGGCAGACTTTCTCTCCGCGCTGGTGCGCTACGGGATTATTGCCTTTACGCTGATTGCCGCGCTGGGTCGGGTTGGGGTACAGACGGCATCGGTGATTGCGGTGCTCGGTGCCGCCGGTTTGGCAGTCGGTCTGGCGTTGCAGGGATCGTTGTCCAACCTGGCCGCAGGCGTTCTGCTGGTCATGTTCCGTCCTTTCCGTGCCGGGGAGTATGTTGATCTGGGCGGCGTCGCCGGGACGGTGCTGAATGTACAGATTTTCTCCACCACCATGCGCACCGTGGACGGTAAAATTGTCGTGATCCCGAATGGCAAAATCATTGCCGGCAATATCATCAACTTTTCCCGCGAGCCGGTACGCCGTAATGAGTTCACTATCAGCGTCGCCTACGACTCTGATATCGATAAGGTGAAGCAGATCCTCACGGGTATTATCGAGTCGGAAGACCGCATTCTGAAAGATCGCGAAATGACGGTGCGTCTGAATGAGCTGGGTGCGTCATCGCTCAACTTTGTGGTGCGTGTCTGGAGCAACAGCGGCGATCTGCAAAACGTGTACTGGGACGTGCTGGAGCGAATCAAGCGTGAGTTTGATGCCGCCGGTATTAGCTTCCCGTATCCGCAAATGGACGTCAATTTCAAACGCGTGAAAGACAGCGCGGCAGAGTAATGGTGTGCCGGATGCGCATTGCGCCATCCGGCAAATCCCTTCGATATTAATTTCCCTAATATGCGATTAATATTATCCATTTCCGCTAATAATTATCCCGCGCTATAGTCTGCGCTATAAAGACAACGCTCAGGATGATTATCGTGATATCGTATTATTTTCAAGGTATTGCGCTCGGCGCCGCCATGATACTTCCGCTCGGCCCGCAGAATGCTTTTGTGATGAATCAGGGGATACGTCGCCAGTATCACATCATGATTGCGCTGCTGTGCGCCGTCAGCGACTTGTTACTGATTTGCGCCGGAATTTTTGGCGGTAGCGCATTATTGATGCAATCGCCCTGGTTGCTGGCGCTGGTCACATGGGGTGGGGTGGCTTTTTTACTGTGGTACGGCTTTGGCGCGTTAAAGACGGCGATGAGCAGCAACCTGGAACTGGCCAGCGCAGAAGTGATGAAGCAGGGGCGCTGGAAGATTATCGCCACTATGCTGGCGGTGACATGGCTGAATCCACACGTCTATCTGGATACATTTGTGGTGTTGGGCAGTTTGGGCGGACAACTGGATGTGGAACCCCGACGCTGGTTTGCGCTCGGCACCGTCAGCGCCTCCTTTCTGTGGTTCTTCGGGCTGGCACTGCTGGCGGCGTGGCTCGCACCGCGACTGCGAACCGCAAAAGCGCAGCGGATCATCAATATGCTGGTCGGCCTGGTGATGTGGTTTATCGCTTTTCAACTGGCAAAAGAAGGCGTTGCGCATGTTCACGGTTTGTTCAACTAAGCGTTGTCTGATGGACAACACACTATTTCGCGCTAAGCTTGCCTGCATGCGCCCTGAAATTTGGGGCAACTCACGTAACATGGAGGAGCGACAGTGAAGTTCAAAGTGATGGCCCTGGCGGCATTAGTGGGATTCAGTGCAATGTCGGTGCAGGCAGGCGAATTGCCTGATGGACCGCACATCGTGACTTCCGGGACGGCAAGCGTGGATGCTGCTCCTGATATTGCCACGCTGGCAATTGAGGTTAATGTTGCGGCGAAAGACGCGGCGACAGCGAAGAAACAGGCTGATGAGCGCGTTGCGCAATACCTTTCCTTCCTTGAGCAAAATCAGGTCGCGAAAAAAGACATCAGTTCGGCGAATCTGCGCACACAGCCGGATTACGACTACCAGAACGGGAAAAGCATTCTGAAAGGGTATCGTGCGGTGCGGACTGTCGAAGTGACGCTGCGTCAGCTCGATAAACTCAATCCGCTGCTGGACGGTGCGTTGAAGGCGGGACTGAACGAAATTCGCTCTGTATCGTTGGGCGTGGCGCAACCGGATGCTTACAAAGACAAAGCGCGTAAAGCGGCGATTGATGATGCGATACATCAGGCGCAGGAGCTGGCGGCAGGGTTTAACAGCAAGCTGGGTCCGGTTTATAGCGTGCGTTACCATGTCTCGAACTATCAGCCAAGCCCGATGGTGCGGATGATGAAAGCGGATGCGGCACCGGTATCTGCTCAGGAGACTTACGAGCAGGCGGCGATTCAGTTTGATGATCAGGTCGATGTGGTGTTCCAACTGGAACCTGCGGCGGGCCAACAACCGGCAACGGCAACGAAAGCGCAATAATCGAAATGCCGGATGGCGCTGCGCTTATCCGGCCTACAGATACGCGTCCTGTAGGCCGGATAAGGCGTTTTCGCCGCCATCCGACATGACTAACAATTACTTCGCAATACGTTTGTACTTGATACGCTTCGGCTCCAGCGCGTCTGCGCCCAGCGTGCGTTTCTTGTACTCTTCGTACTCGGTAAAGTTACCTTCAAAGAACTCCACTTTGCCTTCATCCTGGTAGTCCAGAATGTGAGTCGCGATACGGTCGAGGAACCAACGGTCGTGCGAGATAACCATCGCGCACCCCGGGAACTCCAGCAGGGCGTTTTCCAGCGCGCGCAGGGTTTCGATATCCAGATCGTTGGTCGGTTCATCAAGCAGCAGCATGTTGCCGCCAACCTGTAACAGTTTCGCCAGATGCAGACGACCACGCTCACCGCCGGACAGTTCACCAACGCGCTTGCCCTGGTCAACACCTTTGAAGTTAAAGCGGCCAACGTAGGCGCGGCTTGGCATTTCGGTGTTGCCGATCTTCATGATATCCAGCCCGCCGGACACTTCTTCCCACACGGTTTTACTGTTATCCATGGCGTCACGGAACTGATCGACAGAGGCCAGCTTGACGGTTTCACCCAGCGTGATAGTGCCGCTGTCAGGCTGTTCCTGACCGGACATCATGCGGAACAGCGTCGATTTACCCGCGCCGTTCGGGCCGATGATACCGACGATCGCGCCTTTCGGTACGGAGAAGCTCAGATCGTCAATCAGCACGCGGTCGCCGTAGGATTTGCGCAGGTGGCTGACCTCAACGACTTTATCGCCCAGACGCGGTCCAGGTGGAATAAACAGTTCGTTGGTTTCGTTACGTTTCTGGTACTCGGTGCTGTTCAGTTCTTCAAAGCGTGCCAGACGGGCCTTGCCCTTAGACTGACGGCCTTTCGCGCCCTGACGAACCCACTCCAGCTCTTTCTCGATAGATTTACGGCGCGCCGCTTCCTGAGAGGCTTCCTGCGCCAGACGCTGATCTTTCTGCTCCAGCCAGGAGGAATAGTTACCTTCCCACGGAATACCTTCGCCGCGGTCCAGTTCGAGGATCCAGCCCGCAACGTTGTCGAGGAAGTAACGGTCGTGGGTAATCGCCACCACGGTGCCTTCGAAGTCATGCAGGAAGCGTTCCAGCCAGGCCACGGATTCGGCATCCAGGTGGTTGGTCGGTTCGTCGAGCAGCAGCATGTCAGGTTTTTCTAACAGCAGACGGCACAGTGCGACACGGCGACGTTCCCCCCCGGAGAGCGTCGCGATCTTAGCGTCCCAGTCCGGCAGACGCAGGGCGTCGGCCGCGCGTTCCAGTTGCACATTCAGGTTATGACCGTCGTGCGCCTGAATGATCTCCTCAAACTTGCCCTGTTGCGCGGCCAGTTTATCGAAATCGGCATCCGGCTCGGCATACTTTGCGTAAACCTCATCCAGACCTTTCAGCGCGTTGACGACTTCCGCCACCGCTTCTTCGACAGATTCGCGAACGGTGTGCTCCGGATTAAGCTGAGGTTCCTGCGGTAAGTAACCAATTTTGATGCCTGGCTGCGGACGGGCTTCGCCTTCAATATCTTTATCAATACCCGCCATGATGCGCAGCAGGGTAGACTTACCGGCGCCGTTAAGGCCCAGTACGCCGATTTTTGCGCCAGGGAAGAAGCTCAGAGAGATGTTTTTAAGAATATGACGTTTCGGCGGAACGACTTTGCCGACACGATGCATGGTATAAACGAATTGGGCCACGTTGGACTCGCCTCTGTATTTATCGTGATGATTAAATGTTTTCAAAGGCGAAGTGTAGCCTTTTTCCCCTCTCAATCCCAGCCAGCAGATCTCACTCGCCGTAAAAGTAAAAAAGTGTCCTCGACATGGCGTAAATGCCAATGACTGGTTAGCATGAAATCATTAGGCGGCATGAGGCTGCAACGACGTATCATTTTTAGAGGAAGAGCTTGTGGACAAAGCCCAACGATTTACCTGGCGTCTTATTGCCGCCGGTGTGTGCCTGCTGACGCTGAGTCAGGCTGCGCGAGCCGATTCACTGGATGAACAGCGTAACCGTTACGCGCAAATTAAGCAGGCCTGGGATAATCGACAGATGGATGTCGTGGAACAGATGATGCCGGGCCTGAAGAATTACCCCCTGTATCCCTACCTGGAATATCGACAAATCACCGATGACCTGATGAATCAGCCGACTGTCACGGTGACCAATTTTGTCCGTGCCAACCCAACCCTGCCGCCAGCACGCACGCTGGAATCGCGTTTTGTGAATGAGCTGGCCCGGCGTGAAGACTGGCGCGGGTTATTAGCGTTTAGTCCGGAGAAACCGAGAACCACCGAGGCACAGTGCAATTACTACTACGCGAAGTGGAACACCGGACAAGCGGAAGAGGCCTGGCAGGGGGCGAAAGCGCTGTGGCTGACCGGTAAAAGTCAGCCCAATGCCTGTGACAAGCTGTTCAGCGTCTGGCGCGCCTCAGGCACTCAGGATCCGCTCTCTTATCTGGAACGTATCCGCCTGGCGATGAAAGCGGGAAATACCGGGCTGGTGACGGTGCTGGCCGGGCAGATGCCCGCGGAATACCAGACTATCGCATCAGCGATTATCTCCCTGGCGAACGATCCGAACAGCGTCATGACCTTTGCGCGTACCACCGGTGCTACCGATTTTACCCGTCAGATGGCCGCCGTGGCCTTTGCCAGCGTCGCTCGTCAGGATGCGGAAAATGCGCGACTGATGATCCCGTCACTGGTGCAGGCGCAGCAACTAAATGAGGATCAAACCCAGGAGTTGCGCGATATTGTCGCCTGGCGATTAATGGGTAACGACGTAACCGACGAGCAGGCGAAATGGCGCGATGACGCGATTATGCGCTCGCAATCCACCACGCTTGTGGAGCGTCGGGTGCGGATGGCGCTCGGGACCGGCGATCGTCGTGGTCTGAACACCTGGCTGGCGCGCCTGCCGATGGAAGCGAAAGAGAAAGACGAATGGCGCTACTGGCAGGCCGATTTGCTGCTGGAGCGGGGACGGGAAAACGAAGCAAAAGAGATCCTGCATGCCCTGATGCAGCAGCGCGGTTTCTACCCGATGGCGGCGGCGCAGCGTCTGGGGGAAGAGTATGTCCTGAAAATTGATAAAGCGCCGGGCAATGTGGATAACGCCCTGACTCAGGGGCCGGAAATGGCCCGCGTTCGCGAACTGATGTACTGGAATCTGGATAACACCGCCCGCAGCGAATGGGCGAACCTGGTCACCAGCCGCACGAAGACGGAACAAGCGCAGTTGGCGCGTTATGCCTTCAATAATCAGTGGTGGGATCTGAGCGTGCAGGCGACGATCGCCGGTAAACTCTGGGATCATCTGGAAGAACGTTTTCCACTGGCGTATCAGGATCTCTTCACCCGCTATACCCGCGGCAAAGATATCCCGCAAAGCTACGCGATGGCGATAGCGCGTCAGGAAAGCGCCTGGAACCCGAAGGTGAAATCGCCGGTCGGGGCCAGCGGGCTGATGCAGATTATGCCAGGCACCGCGACACACACGGTGAAGATGTTCTCTATTCCGGGTTACAGCAGCCAGAATCAGTTACTGGATCCGGAGACCAATATTAACATCGGTACCAGCTACCTGCAGTACGTCTATCAACAGTTTGGCAACAACCGGATCTTCTCATCTGCAGCCTACAACGCCGGACCGGGGCGCGTGCGTACGTGGCTTGGCAACAGTGCGGGACGGATTGATGCCGTGGCGTTTGTCGAGAGTATTCCCTTCTCGGAAACTCGCGGTTACGTGAAGAACGTGCTGGCCTACGATGCCTATTATCGCTATTTCATGGGACAGAAAGACACCCTGATGAGCGATTCTGAGTGGCAGAGACGTTATTAATCTGATGGGTTATGTTATGATTTGTACTCGTGCATGAGTACAACAGGGCGGCATAACATGACCCAGCATTCCCCTTATTCATCGGCGGTGGCCGAACAACGTAATCAGGAGTGGCTTCGTTTTGTGGAGTTGCTCCGCCAGTCTTACGCAGAGGATCTGCACTTACCGCTGTTGCAGTTGATGCTGACTCCGGATGAGCGCGAAGCGTTGGGAACGCGTGTACGCATTATCGAAGAGTTATTACGTGGCGAAATGAGCCAGCGCGAGCTTAAAAACGAGTTGGGGGCGGGGATTGCTACGATTACCCGCGGCTCTAACAGCCTGAAATCTGCCCCTGTCGAACTGCGTCAGTGGCTTGAAGCCGTATTGTTGAAAAACGCCTGAGAAGGGTTTTCGTTGGCCTGATAAGCGTAGCGCCATCAGGCTAGCAATCGCACCATCGCCGGATGACGACTTCGTCTTATCCGGCCTACAATCTCACTGATAAATCGCGTTATGAAACGGGCTAAGCGCCAGAATCACCGCCTGGTGGTAGACGCTGGCGCGCGTCAGTTTTCCGGCGGTAAATACGCCAATCGCTCCTTCTTTTCGGCCAATCTTATCAATGCCCGTGTAGTGTGACATCACCGGACCAAGCGCTTCGCCCGCGCGCACTTTTTCGAGGATCACCGCAGGCAGTGGCAGCGTCGCGGAACGCGCTTCGCCGCGCTGGGTTGCATTCTCGACAACCACCCAACTGAAGGTCGCGTCTTCATCAATACCCGCCTCGATGGCCACCCAGAAGTCGGCATCTGGTTGCGCACGACGGGCATTTTCGACCCGATTCCGTGCGCCAGCACGCGTTTCAGGACTTCCGAAGGGTTGTTCCGGCACGCCGCTATCGACGTCAACAGACTCTATATGGCAGGATCCTTCACCGAAAATCTCGTTAAATGCCTGCAGAATTGCCTGAATTTTGGCGGGATTGGTGGTTGCTGAGACAACATAGTGCATAATTAATCTCGATTTTATAAAAACGCTTTGCAGTATACGGAAAAATAGCATGTTACAGGTATACCTTGTTCGCCACGGTGAAACGCAGTGGAACGCCGAGCGACGTATTCAAGGCCAGTCCGACAGTCCGCTGACCGCTAAAGGTGAGCAACAAGCAATGCAGGTAGGTGAACGCGCGAAAGACCTCGGCATCACCCATGTCATCAGTAGCGATCTGGGACGTACCCGCCGTACCGCTGAAATCATCGCCCAGGCTTGTGGCTGTGATATCACCTTAGATGCCCGCCTGCGCGAGCTGCATATGGGTGTGCTGGAAAAACGTCACATTGATACCCTGACCGAAGAAGAAGAAAACTGGCGCCGCCAGTTAGTCAACGGTACCGTCGACGGGCGCATTCCCGAAGGGGAGTCGATGCAGGAGTTGAACGATCGCGTACATGGCGCGCTCGCCGCGTGCCTGGATTTGCCGCAGGGGAGTCGTCCGCTGTTGGTCAGCCACGGCATCGCGCTGGGCTGTCTGGTCAGTACGATTCTGGGCCTTCCTGCCTATGCTGAACGCCGCTTACGCCTGCGTAACTGCTCGATTTCTCGGGTGGATTATCAGGAAAGCCTGTGGCTGGCGCCGGGGTGGGTAGTGGAAACGGCAGGGGATATCTCGCATCTGGACGCCCCTGCGCTGGATGAGCTACAGCGTTAACGGCGAATCGGTATCAGGAATTCACAGCGCAGGTTAATCGGGCGGTCACCGGCTTTGGCATCTTCAGCCGGGTAGTACCGTTCAATATCCTGCCCTTTGCGACGCGTCAGGTTCAGCATGGGCATGCAGGTTCCATAGACTGTCAGGATGAATTCCTGGACACCTGTTCCCAGACCCTCGTAGGTAAACATGACATATTCGCCACCCTGCAACAACACCGGTTGCGCTGACTGCACGTAGCCGTTGGCTTGCTCCTGAGGCAGCGCGGTGATGTAGAACACTTCCTGCTCGTCATCTTTCTCAAGACTTGGACGCGTTTCGTTCAGGCCATACAGCACAGGCGGGATTGCAGGGGCGTGCGCGAGGAAATTGTGCCAGAACTGTACGCGCATTTCGTGGCGGAAATCGGATATTTGCTCCAGCGAACATGAGTAGCTCTGGGTGACACCAAGCAGCGGCGTATCTTCCAGAGTGACAAACTTATGCTCAGGTATGGCAAACTCGCCCAGACGCAAAGGGGGACGAATACCGAATGCGCTCCATTCCGGAGAACGACGATACAGCGCAGGCGTTTGAGTAAACTGTTTCTTAAAAGCGCGGGTGAACGTTTGTTGAGAGTCAAAGCGGTACTGGAGGGCAATATCCAGAATCGGGCGAGCCGTCAGGCGAAGCGCAACAGCGGATTTCGATAAGCGGCGCGCGCGAATATACGCGCCAATCGCGTGGCCCGTCACGTCCTTGAACATTCTCTGCAGATGCCACTTGGAATAACCCGCTTTTGCCGCCACATTGTCAAGCGACAGGGGCTGATCCAGATGACCTTCCAGCCAGATTAAAAGGTCGCGAATAATGCCGGCCTGATCCATAAAATATCCTCATCCTTTCAACTACAAACACCTGACATCAGATTATTGGATAATAGCATTTTTTGCTGTTTTAGCATTCAGTGTTTTTTTTGCGCATTAATGCTTTTTTTGGATCAAATAAAACGTGATTATTGTAATCCTGTGATCTGTAAACAGTTTCTTTTACAATGTCGAATAATTACGCAGTGTCATTTTAAAGAATGGTAACAATATGAAATACAAGAGTTTAGTTATTTCCACCCTGTTGTTTATGTTGGCACCTCTGGCGTCTGCCGAACAGATTGGTTCCGTCGATACGGTGTTCAAAATCTTTGGGCCGGACCATAAAATTGTCGTAGAGGCGTTTGACGATCCCGATGTCAAAAACGTGACCTGCTACGTCAGTCGCGCCAAGACCGGGGGTATCAAAGGCGGGCTGGGGCTGGCCGAAGACACCTCTGATGCCGCCATCTCTTGTCAGCAGGTTGGACCGGTAGAACTGAGCGACAGAATCAAGAACGGTAAAGCGCAGGGAGAAGTGGTCTTTAAGAAACGTACCTCACTGGTCTTCAAATCCTTACAGGTCGTGCGTTTTTATGATGCTAAACGCAACGCGCTGGCCTATCTTGCCTATTCTGACAAGGTTGTCGACGGGTCGCCAAAAAACGCCATTAGCGCGGTACCCATCATGCCGTGGCGCGAATAACAGGGAAGCATTATGCAGCAGGTATCAGTCTGGCTGGTGGAAGATGAGCAGGGTATCGCGGATACCCTGATTTATATGCTCCAGCAGGAAGGGTTCAGTGTGGAGGCCTTTGAGCGCGGACTGCCCGCGCTGGATAAAGCGCGTCTTCAGTGCCCGGATGTGGCGATTCTCGATGTCGGCTTGCCGGATATCAGCGGCTTTGAACTGTGCCGACGATTGCTGGAGCACCATCCGGCGTTACCCATTCTCTTTCTGACGGCGCGCAGTGACGAGGTGGACCGCCTGTTGGGGCTGGAAATTGGCGCTGACGATTACGTTGCTAAACCGTTTTCGCCGAGAGAGGTGTGCGCCAGGGTACGTACGCTGTTACGCCGGGTAAAGAAGTTTTCCACGCCGTCGC
Source organism: Citrobacter farmeri (assembly GCF_019048065.1). NCBI lineage: Bacteria > Pseudomonadati > Pseudomonadota > Gammaproteobacteria > Enterobacterales > Enterobacteriaceae > Citrobacter > Citrobacter farmeri. The sequence continues at coordinate 3,941,202 of NZ_CP077291.1, read as the reverse complement.
CCATTGTCAAAACCGGTCATTTTGAGCTGAACGAGCCCGCTGCCGAAGTGGCCTGGTTCGGCACGCCTCTGTCGCTCACGCGCTATGAGTTTTTGTTACTGAAAACGCTACTGTTATCTCCAGGCCGCGTCTATTCGCGCCAGCAACTGATGGATATTGTCTGGGCGGATGCGCAGGATACTTTCGACCGGACGGTCGACACGCACATTAAAACGCTACGCGCCAAACTGCGCGCTATCAATCCGACGGTCTCGCCTATCAACACGCATCGTGGGATGGGCTATAGCCTGAGGAGCCTCTGATGCGCATTGGCATGCGTTTGCTGTTGGGCTATTTCCTGATTGTCGCCGTTGCCGCGTGGTTTGTTCTCTCTATTTTTGTGCAGGAGATTAAACCCGGTGTACGGCGTGCAACGGAAGGGACGCTGATCGATACCGCCACGCTGCTGGCGGCGTTGGCCCGCGACGATCTCCTGTCCGGTAACCCGGAGCATGGTCAACTGGCGCAGGCGTTTTCGCAACTGCATAACCGTCCCTTTCGCGCCAATATCAGCGGAATCAATAAAGTCCGCAACGAGTACCATGTCTACATGACGGACGCGCAGGGCAAAGTGGTGTTTGATTCCGTTAATAAAGCGGTTGGACAGGATTACTCCCGCTGGAACGATGTCTGGCTAACGCTGCGTGGACAGTATGGCGCACGCAGTACGCCACAGGATCCCGCTGACCCGGAAAGCTCGGTCATGTACGTTGCCGCACCGATAGTCGACAATGGAAAGATCGTCGGTGTGCTCAGTGTGGGGAAACCCAATGCCGCAATGGCGCCGGTGATTAAACGCAGCGAGCGGCGGATCCTCTGGGCCAGCGCGATTCTGCTCGGCATTGCCCTGGTGATTGGTGTCGGGATGGTCTGGTGGATTAACCGCTCGATCGCTCGTCTGACGCGCTATGCGGATTCAGTGACTGAAAACGAGCCGATGCCGCTGCCTGAACTGGGCAGCAGCGAGTTGCGCAAGTTGGCCCAGGCGCTGGAGAGCATGCGTCTGAAGCTGGAAGGTAAGAATTACATTGAACAGTACGTGTACGCGCTTACCCACGAGTTGAAGAGTCCGTTGGCGGCCATTCGCGGCGCGGCGGAAATCCTGCGGGAAAATCCGCCTCCGGACATTGTTGCGCGCTTTACCGACAATATTCTCAGCCAAAATGCACGAATGCAGGTGCTGGTTGAAACGCTGCTGCGCCAGGCGCGACTGGAGAACCGTCAGGATATTGCGCTCTCTGTGGTTGCGGTTGATGAGCTGTTTGCGCAAGTCAGTGACGCGCGCGCCATTCAACTGTCGACGAAGGCGATATCGCTGGAAATTGTCCCCTCGGCGTTAAGCGTCTCTGCGGAACCGGCGTTGCTGGAACAGGCGTTGGGAAATCTGCTGGACAATGCCATTGATTTCACCCCGGCAGGCGGAACGATCACCCTCAGCGCGCAGGCGCATTCAGAGAAGGTGACGCTGATCGTGGCCGACACGGGCAGTGGTATTCCCGATTTTGCCTTGCCGCGGATATTCGATCGCTTTTACTCACTGCCGCGTGAGAATGGCCTTAAAAGCAGCGGTCTGGGACTGGCGTTCGTCAGCGAAGTGGCGCGACTGCTGAAGGGGAGTGCGGCGTTGCGTAACCGGCCGGAAGGCGGCGTCGAGGCCATGTTCACACTTCACCGTCACTTCACATAACTTCAAATTCCCCCCACATAGCGTGCGTATTCTGCCGGCATTGCATAAGGAGAACGCTATGTTGAAATCCCCCCTGTTCTGGAAAATTGTCACCTTAGGTGGCGCGATTGTATTGCTGCTGATCCCACTGATGATGGTCCGGCAGATTATTGTGGAACGCGCTGATTATCGCGATGCGGTAGAGGATGCCATTCGGCAGAGTACCAGCGGATCGCAAAAAGTGGTCGGTCCGTTGATTGCCGTGCCCGTGACCGAGCTATACACCGTGCTGGAAAACGAGAAAGAGGTGCAGCACAGGCGCAGTTTTATCCACTTCTGGTTGCCGGAGTCGCTCATGGTGGAAGGTAACCAGAATGTCGAGCCGCGAAAAGTGGGCATCTACGAGGGACAGGTCTGGCATACCGATGTCACGTTAAAAGCGGAGTTTGATGTCGCGCGGCTGAGTGAACTCAACAGGCCCAACGTGACCCTCGGAAAACCGTTTATTGTGGTTGGCGTGGGCGATGCTCGGGGCATTGGCGTAGTGAAAGCGCCGAAGGCAAATGGGACGGCGTTTGCCGTTGAGCCGGGGACTGGATTAACGGGGCGCGGGGAGGGGCTCCATATCCCGCTGCCGGATGAGCAATGGGCGATGCGCGATGTGAACCTGGTGATGTCACTCAATTTAAGCGGAACCGGATCTTTCTCAGTGGTTCCGGTGGGACGCAGCAGTCAAATGACTCTCACCAGCAACTGGCCGCATCCCAACTTCCTCGGTGATTTTTTGCCTGATAAGCGCGAAATCAGTAAATCAGGGTTTCAGGCGCAGTGGCAAAGCAGTTGGTTTGCCAATAACCTGGGCGATCGGTTTGCGGATGCGCAAAAAGATGGATGGTATAACCTGCCGTCGTTTAGCGTCGCGGTTGCCACGCCTGCCGATCAGTATCAACTAACCGATCGGGCGATGAAGTATGCCATTCTACTGATTACACTGACCTTTATGGCCTTCTTTGTGTTTGAAACTTTGACGGGAAAAAGGTTACACCCAATGCAGTATCTGCTCGTGGGGCTGTCGTTGGTGATGTTTTATCTGCTGCTACTGGCGCTTTCAGAACACATCGGTTTCACCCTGGCGTGGATTGTCGCAAGCCTGGTGGGGGCGCTGATGAACGGGGTTTATCTTCAGGCGGTGTTACAGGGCTGGCGTAGTAGCGTGGTTTTCACCCTGGCATTGCTGGCGCTGGATGGTGTGATGTGGGTTCTGCTGCGCTCGGAAGACAGCGCGCTGCTGTTGGGAACGAGCGTACTGTTGCTGGCGCTGGGGAGCGTGATGTTCCTGACGCGGCATCTGGACTGGTACGCGTTCTCGCGTACCAAACCGACAACAACGCCGACTGCGCCGAAACCGATTACACCGGAGGACGATGCGCTTCGCGTATGGAAGTGAAATCAACTGACAGCAGATAAGAAAAACGGCGCATTGAGCGCCGTTTTTTTGACGGTAGTAACCCGATTAATCCTGCAGATCGCCACAGAAACGGTAACCTTCACCGTGAATAGTCGCGATAATTTCCGGCGTGTCTGGCGTCGATTCAAAATGCTTACGAATACGACGGATAGTGACGTCAACGGTGCGGTCATGCGGTTTCAGCTCACGGCCGGTCATTTTCTTCAGCAGCTCAGCACGAGACTGGATCTTGCCCGGGTTCTCGCAGAAGTGAAGCATGGCGCGGAACTCGCTGCGCGGCAGTTTGTACTGTTCGCCATCAGGCCCGATCAGAGAACGGCTGTTGATATCCAGTTCCCAACCGTTGAACTTGTAACTTTCAACGCTACGACGCTCTTCACTGACGGTACCCAGGTTCATGGTACGAGACAGAAGGTTGCGAGCACGGATAGTCAGTTCGCGCGGGTTAAACGGCTTGGTGATGTAGTCGTCTGCACCGATCTCGAGGCCGAGAATTTTATCGACTTCGTTATCGCGGCCCGTCAGGAACATCAGCGCAACGTTAGCCTGCTCGCGCAGTTCACGCGCCAGCAAAAGACCGTTTTTGCCTGGCAGGTTGATATCCATGATCACCAGGTTGATGTCATATTCAGAGAGGATTTGATGCATTTCCGCGCCATCTGTCGCTTCGAATACATCATAGCCTTCCGCTTCGAAAATACTTTTTAACGTGTTGCGTGTTACCAACTCGTCTTCAACGATAAGAATGTGCGGGGTCTGCATGTTTGCTACCTAAATTGCCAACTAAATCGAAACAGGAAGTACAAAAGTCCCTGACCTGCCTGATGCATGTCGCAAATTAACATGATCGGCGTAACATGACTAAAGTACGTAATTGCGTTCTTGATGCACTTTCCATCAACGTCAACAACATCATTAGCTTGGTCGTGGGTAGTTCCCCTCTGGACCCGACAGTGTCAAAAACGGCTGTCATCCTAACCATTTTAACAGCAACATAACAGGCTAAGACGTACCGGACACCCAATAAAACTACGCTTCGTTGACATATATCAAGTTCAATTGTAGCACGTTAACAGTTTGATGAAATCATCGTATCCAAATGCTAGCTTTCATCACAAAATTGCAATAATCCAACTAGTTGCACGGGATAACTAATTAACACGGCGAATCCTATGGATAAGATTCATTTTAAATCAAATTGTCTCTGATAAACAGAAGGATATACTGTTTCTGTTAACATAAAAAACATTAGTAAAGTAAGGAAATAGTTTAGCGCTTTTTACTGAATGTGAAACGCTTTTCCAGAGATTTTAGTTAAAATTTTGTAAATTCGCTCCGCGTAATATCTTGACACTGGTCACACAATTATCTGCGGACAGGCATAAAGAGAAGAAAAATGCGTATAACTATTATCCTCGTCGCTCCCGCCAGAGCAGAAAACATCGGTGCGGCAGCGCGCGCCATGAAGACTATGGGGTTTACTCAGTTGCGTATCGTCGACAGTGAGGCTCATCTTGAGCCCGCTACACGCTGGGTGGCGCATGGCTCCGGCGATATTATTGATAATATTGCCGTTTTTCCGACCCTTGCGGATGCGCTTATCGATGTTGATTTTACCGTCGCCACCACAGCGCGCAGCCGGGCTAAATTTCATTACTACGCGACACCAGCGGAACTGGTTCCGCTCCTGGAAGAAAAATCAGCCTGGATGAAACATACCGCGTTGGTGTTTGGTCGTGAAGATTCCGGACTGACCAACGATGAACTGGCGCTGGCGGATATCCTGACCGGTGTCCCGATGGTTGCAGATTATCCTTCATTGAATCTGGGTCAGGCAGTAATGGTCTACTGCTATCAATTAGCAAATTTAATGCAACAACCTGCTAAAGAAGTCGATTCATCTGATGAATTTCAGTTACAGGCGTTACGATCACGCATAATGACACTGCTGACCTCTCTGGAGGTGGCGGATGACGTCAAACTGGTCGACTGGCTGCAACAGCGTCTTGGCCAATTGGGGCAGCGAGACACGGCAATGTTGCACCGGCTAGTCCATGATATCGAAAAAATTATCACAAAATAATAATTTGCCTTTTCTCTTTTTTTTGGTGGTAGATACTGATTTCAAGAGGGCTGTTCCTGCTGTATTGGTTGAAAATAAACCCTTCGCCAGCAGCACATGAACAAGTTTCGTCAGGTGAGTAAATCAAATATTTATTGACTTAGGTCACCAGATACTTTAACCAATATAGACATACAGCACAGACAGATAAAAATTACAGAGTACACAACATCCATGAAACGCATCAGCACCACCATTACCACAACCATCACCATTACCACAGGTAACGGTGCGGGCTGACGCGTACAGGAAACACAGAAAAAAGCCCGCACCGAACAGTGCGGGCTTTTTTTTCGACCAAAGGTAACGAGGTAACAACCATGCGAGTGTTGAAGTTCGGCGGTACATCAGTGGCAAATGCAGAACGTTTTCTGCGGGTTGCCGATATTCTGGAAAGCAATGCCAGGCAGGGGCAGGTAGCGACCGTTCTTTCTGCCCCCGCTAAAATTACCAACCATCTGGTGGCGATGATTGAAAAAAACCATCGGAGGTCAGGACGCATTGCCCAATATCAGCGATGCCGAACGTATTTTCGCCGAACTGCTGACCGGACTCGCCGACGCTCAGCCAGGTTTTCCGCTGGCGCAGTTGAAAGTGTTTGTTGAGCAGGAATTTGCCCAAATCAAGCATGTGCTGCATGGTATCAGCCTGCTCGGACAGTGTCCGGACAGCATTAACGCCGCGCTCATCTGCCGTGGCGAAAAGATGTCGATTGCCATTATGGCGGGGTTACTGGAAGCGCGTGGTCACCGTGTTACCGTGATTGACCCGGTCGAAAAACTGCTGGCAGTGGGCCACTACCTTGAATCCACTGTCGATATTGCTGAATCGACTCGCCGTATCGCCGCCGGGCGTATTCCCGCCGACCACATGGTGCTGATGGCGGGTTTCACCGCTGGTAATGAGAAAGGTGAACTGGTAGTACTGGGACGTAACGGCTCAGATTACTCTGCTGCGGTTCTGGCGGCCTGCTTACGTGCCGACTGTTGCGAAATCTGGACGGACGTCGACGGTGTTTACACCTGCGACCCGCGCCAGGTGCCTGACGCCAGGTTGTTGAAGTCGATGTCTTATCAGGAAGCGATGGAGCTCTCCTATTTCGGCGCGAAAGTCCTTCACCCTCGTACCATTACCCCCATCGCGCAGTTCCAGATCCCTTGTCTTATCAAAAATACCGGTAACCCGCAGGCGGCAGGCACGCTGATTGGCGCCAGCCGCGATGAAGACGATCTGCCGGTGAAGGGGATTTCCAACCTCAACAATATGGCGATGTTTAACGTCTCCGGTCCTGGTATGAAAGGGATGGTGGGGATGGCGGCGCGCGTGTTTGCGGTAATGTCCCGTGCGGGAATTTCCGTCGTATTGATCACCCAGTCCTCTTCTGAATACAGCATCAGTTTTTGTGTGCCGCAGGCGGACTGCGCCCGGGCGCAGCGCGCTTTGCAGGATGAGTTCTATCTCGAGCTGAAAGAGGGCGTTCTGGAACCTCTGGCGGTCACTGAGCGGCTGGCGATTATCTCCGTCGTCGGGGATGGTATGCGGACGCTGCGCGGCATTTCAGCAAAATTCTTTGCCGCACTGGCGCGCGCCAATATTAATATCGTGGCTATTGCCCAGGGCTCCTCCGAGCGGTCCATTTCGGTAGTGGTCAACAATGACGATGCCACGACTGGCGTACGCGTTACCCATCAGATGCTGTTCAACACCGACCAGGTGATTGAAGTGTTTGTTATCGGCGTTGGTGGCGTTGGTGGCGCGCTACTGGAACAACTTAAGCGTCAGCAAGCCTGGCTGAAGAAAAAACATATCGACCTGCGAGTTTGCGGCGTGGCGAACTCCAGAGCGCTGCTGACCCATGTGCATGGCCTGAACCTCGAGAACTGGCAGTCTGAACTGGCTGAAGCGAAAGAGCCGTTTAATCTCGGTCGCTTAATTCGCCTGGTGAAGGAATATCACCTGCTGAATCCGGTGATTGTGGACTGTACCTCCAGTCAGGCGGTAGCCGATCAATACGCTGACTTCCTGCGCGAAGGTTTCCATGTGGTCACACCGAACAAAAAGGCGAATACCTCGTCGATGGATTACTACCATCAGTTGCGTTTCGCTGCCGCGAAATCACGGCGTAAATTCCTCTATGACACCAACGTGGGGGCCGGTCTGCCGGTAATAGAAAACCTGCAAAACCTGTTGAACGCGGGCGATGAGTTACTGAAGTTCTCCGGTATTCTGTCTGGTTCGTTGTCGTTTATTTTCGGTAAGCTTGACGAGGGCATGAGCCTCTCTGAAGCGACCCGCATCGCGCGTGAAATGGGCTATACCGAGCCAGACCCACGTGACGATCTTTCCGGGATGGACGTGGCGCGGAAGCTGCTGATCCTCGCCCGTGAAACCGGACGTGAGCTGGAACTGTCTGATATTGTCATTGAGCCGGTGTTGCCGGAAACGTTTGATGACGCAGGCGACGTAGACGCGTTTATGGCTAATCTGTCGCAGCTTGACGACGCCTTCGCCGCCCGTGTGGCAAAAGCCCGTGATGAGGGCAAAGTATTGCGCTATGTTGGCAACATCGAAGAAGACGGCGTCTGCCGGGTGAAAATTTCGGAAGTGGACGGTAACGATCCGTTGTACAAAGTGAAAAACGGCGAAAATGCGCTGGCTTTCTACAGCCACTACTATCAGCCGCTGCCGTTGGTTCTGCGCGGTTATGGCGCGGGTAATGACGTCACGGCGGCAGGGGTGTTTGCTGACCTGCTACGCACCCTCTCATGGAAGCTAGGAGTTTAACATGGTTAAAGTTTATGCCCCGGCTTCCAGTGCCAATATGAGCGTTGGATTTGATGTGCTCGGGGCGGCGGTGACCCCCGTTGATGGTTCACTGTTGGGCGACGTGGTAACGGTTGAGGCGGCGGACAGTTTTCGTCTGAACAATCTGGGCCGCTTTGCCGACAAATTGCCATCAGAACCGCGTGAAAATATTGTTTACCAGTGCTGGGAGCGTTTTTGTCAGGAGTTGGGTAAGCCAATTCCGGTGACGATGACACTGGAAAAAAATATGCCGATCGGCTCCGGGCTGGGTTCCAGCGCCTGCTCGGTGGTGGCGGCACTGGTGGCGATGAATGAGCACTGCGGCAAACCGCTTAATGACACGCGTCTGCTGGCGATCATGGGGGAGCTCGAAGGGCGTATCTCCGGCAGCATTCATTACGATAATGTCGCGCCGTGTTTCCTGGGTGGTATGCAGTTGATGATCGAAGAAAACGGCATTATCAGTCAGCAGGTGCCAGGCTTTGATGAGTGGCTGTGGGTGCTCGCCTATCCAGGCATTAAGGTCTCCACAGCGGAAGCGCGGGCCATTTTACCTGCGCAATATCGTCGCCAGGATTGCATTGCCCACGGGCGGCACCTGGCCGGGTTTATTCACGCCTGCTATTCCCGTCAGCCTGGGCTTGCGGCGAAACTGATGAAGGATGTGATTGCCGAACCGTATCGCGAACGTCTGCTGCCTGGTTTTGCACAGGCGCGTCAGGCCGTCGCGGAAATCGGCGCGCTGGCGAGCGGTATTTCCGGTTCAGGGCCGACACTGTTTGCGCTCTGCGATAAACCGGAGACCGCGCAGCGTGTCGCAGACTGGCTGGGAAATCACTATCTGCAAAATCAGGAAGGCTTTGTTCATATTTGCCGGCTGGACACGGCGGGCGCACGAGTACTGGGATAATTGATGAAACTCTACAATCTTAAAGATCACAACGAACAGGTTAGTTTTGCGCAGGCCGTCACGCAGGGGCTGGGCAAAAATCAGGGGCTATTTTTTCCGCACGATCTGCCGGAATTTGACCTGACAGAAGTTGATGAGATGTTGAACCAGGACTTTGTCAGCCGTAGCACAAAGATCCTTTCCGCGTTTATCGGCGATGAAATCCCGCAGGAGGTCCTCGAAGAACGCGTGCGTGCCGCCTTTGCTTTCCCGGCACCGGTTGCCCAGGTGGAGGGCGATGTCGGCTGTCTGGAACTGTTCCACGGCCCGACGCTGGCGTTTAAAGATTTCGGCGGACGTTTTATGGCGCAGATGCTGACCCACATCAGCGGTGACAAGCCGGTGACCATTCTGACGGCAACCTCCGGTGATACCGGCGCGGCTGTGGCACATGCGTTTTATGGTCTGCCGAACGTGCGAGTGGTGATCCTCTATCCGAACGGCAAAATCAGTCCGTTGCAGGAAAAACTGTTCTGCACGCTGGGCGGCAACATTGAAACCGTTGCGATCGACGGCGATTTTGATGCCTGCCAGGCGCTGGTCAAACAGGCGTTTGATGATGAAGAGCTGAAAGTGGCGCTGGGGCTGAACTCGGCTAACTCCATTAATATCAGCCGCCTGCTGGCGCAGATTTGTTACTACTTTGAAGCCGTTGCGCAATTGCCGCAGGACGCGCGAAATCAACTGGTTGTTTCTGTACCGAGCGGCAACTTTGGCGATTTGACGGCGGGCCTGCTGGCGAAATCCCTCGGCCTGCCGGTGAAGCGTTTTATCGCCGCCACCAACGTTAACGACACGGTGCCACGCTTCCTGCAGGACGGACAGTGGGCGCCAAAAGCGACCCAGGCGACGTTGTCTAACGCGATGGACGTGAGTCAGCCGAACAACTGGCCGCGCGTCGAAGAACTGTTCCGCCGTAAAATCTGGCGTCTGAATGAGCTCGGTTACGCTGCTGTGAATGATGAAGTTACGCAGGAAACGATGCGTGAGCTAAAAGCGAAGGGGTATACCTCTGAGCCACATGCGGCGGTAGCGTACCGTGCCTTGCGTGACCAGCTCAATCCGGGCGAGTACGGCCTGTTCCTCGGCACCGCACACCCGGCGAAGTTTAAAGAGAGTGTGGAAGCGATCCTCAATGAAACGCTGGATCTGCCGAAAGAGCTGGCGGAACGCGCGGATCTGCCGCTGCTTTCGCAACATCTGCCGGCAGATTTTGCCGCCCTGCGTAAGCTGATGATGACGCGCGGATAATTGCCATTTTTATCTGAATGCCGGATGGTGGTGTACCACCTTATCCGGCTTACAACGCGGGTTAACGCAATTTGTAGGCCGGATAAACCTGGATCCAGCTGCAGTTAATGATTACTGCTGGTGACGCTTAAACACCAGTTCGCCATTCCCGGAAGCCGCTTCATCAAAGAAGTAACCTTCGCTGTTGAAGTCGGCGAGCTGTTCAGGCTTTGTCAGACGATTTTCAATGATGTAGCGGCTCATCAGGCCTCGCGCCTTTTTGGCGTAGAAACTGATGACTTTGAACTTGCCGTTTTTCTCGTCGAGGAAGACGGGTTTAATCAGCTCTGCGTTCAGTTTCTTCGGCTTCACGGAACGGAAGTATTCATCCGAGGCAAGATTAATCACCACCTGGTCGCCCTGTGCGGCGAGCGCTTCATTGAGCTTATCCGTGATGATATCGCCCCAAAACTGATACAGATCCTTCCCTTTGGCGTTCTCCAGACGAATGCCCATTTCCAGACGATAGGGCTGCATCAGATCCAGCGGACGTAGCACACCGTACAGGCCTGAGAGCATACGCAAATGCTGCTGGGCAAAATCGAAATCGGCTTCGCTGAAGGTTTCGGCCTGTAATCCGGTATAGACATCACCTTTAAAGGCCAAAATAGCCTGGCGCGCGTTTTCCGGCGTGAAGTTCGGCTGCCAGTCGTGAAAACGGGTGGCGTTCAGATCAGCGAGCTTATCGCTGATCCCCATCAGTTTACCGATTTGCGGGGCCGAGAGTTTGCGCGCCACATGAATCAGTTGCTGGGAGTGGTCCAGCAGCTCAGGCAACGTATGGCGCGTTGTTGCCAGCGGGCTCTGGTAGTCGAGCGTTTTTGCTGGTGAAATCAGAATCAGCATATCCAGTCCTTGCAGGAAATTTACTGCGACTGTAGCAAAAAATAGGGCTGAGTTGATCGATAGTTGTGATTAGTCTCGTGGTATGTCGTCCCAGGCATCTGGCGCCAGTTGCTGTTCGATATCCGGGTAGCGCAGCGGATCAAAGACCGGACGAATGCCCAGTTTTCGCTGACGCAAGTAATCGCTGGCTAAGGTATGTACCACCGGAGAGAGCAACAATATTGCCGTCAGGTTAGTGATCGCCATGCAGGCCATGATGATATCCGCCAGTTGCCAGAGCAGTGGGAAGCTGAGCAGCGTTCCGACCACCACCGTAGAGCAGGTGGCAATACGTAAAATCCAGATAGTGCGCTTGTTATCCAGGTTCAGAAAGTACAGGTTGTTTTCCGCGTAGATGTAGTTGACCACAATGGAGCTGAAGGCAAAGAGAATCACGATGACCGCCACGAACGCCGCCCCCCAGTCACCGACCAGCACCGTCATTGCTTTCTGCACCAGTTGGATCCCTTCCATCGGCGCATAGGTCGTGCCGTTGCCAGCCAGTAAAACCAGCATTGCCGTGGCGCTACAGACGACCAGCGTATCGATAAAAATACCGATCATCTGCACAATCCCTTGCGCCGCAGGGTGCGGCGGCCAGGATGCGGCGGCCGCAGCGGCGTTAGGCGTTGAGCCCATCCCGGCTTCATTGGAAAACATGCTGCGTTGAAAACCGCTGGTGATCGCCTGGCTCAGCGTATATCCCGCCACACCGCCTGCGGCTTCTTGCCAGCCAAACGCGCTTTTGATGATAGAAATGAGGATGTCAGGCAGTTGGTCGATGTTGATCAGACAAACCACCAGGCTGGTGACCACCCACATCAGCGCCATCACAGGGACGAACCACTGCATCATCTGTGCCACACCTTTGATCCCCCGGACAATAACCAGCAGGGCAGCAATCGCCATGACAATACCGGTGGCGATCGGCGGGAAATCAAATGCGAATTTGAGGGCGCGGGACACAGAGTTAGCCTGCACGCTGTTAAATACCAGTCCGTAGGCAATCAGCAAAAAGATGGCGAATAACACCCCCATCCAGCGCATGCCTAACCCACGGGCCATATACCAGGCGGGGCCTCCGCGAAACTGACCGTGACGATCGCGCTCTTTGTAGAGCTGTGCGAGGGCGCATTCGGCAAATGACGTCGCCATACCAATGATGGCGGCGACCCACATCCAGAACACGGCGCCAGGCCCGCCTGCGGTAATGGCCAGAGCCACGCCCGCCATGTTGCCACTACCGATACGAGCGGCAAGGCTGGTACAGAGCGACTGAAACGAGGTTAATCCCCCCGGTTGCGGGCTAATGCTGTTTTTTAGACTTTTGCCAACCTGACGGATATAGCGAAATTGTACGAAGCCTGTGCGCCAGGTAAACCAACACCCTGCTCCGAAGAGCAGGTAGATCATCACCGATCCCCAGAGCACATCATTAATAAACGTGAAAAAATCAGGCATTAACATCCCTCTTGTTGCTGCCGGTACGCTGTAACAACCCTGTGTAAGCGTTACCAATTGTCGAATAGTATATACGCTGCCGGACAATTGATAGCGGCCGCGTAGTATACATGAGGTTGAGCGCCTGAATGGCGCGTCACATCAAGGCCGGATCAGAAATTATCCGCTGATGCCTTCAAGGGGATAAGCGCATCGTCTGCGGTTGCGCTGTCACAACGTCGTGTTATCATCAGGGCAGACCGGTTACATCCCCCTAACAAGCTGTTTAAAGAGAAACACTATCATGACGGACAAATTGACCTCCCTTCGTCAGTTCACCACCGTGGTGGCCGACACCGGAGACATCGCGGCAATGAAGCTGTATCAGCCGCAGGATGCCACAACCAACCCTTCTCTCATTCTTAACGCAGCGCAGATCCCGGAATACCGTAAGCTGATTGATGACGCTGTTGCCTGGGCTAAGCAGCAGAGCAGCGACCGTGCGCAGCAGGTCGTTGACGCAACCGACAAACTGGCAGTGAACATCGGTCTGGAGATCCTGAAACTGGTCCCGGGTCGTATCTCTACGGAAGTGGATGCTCGCCTGTCCTATGACACCGACGCGTCTATCGCCAAAGCGAAACGTATCATCAAGCTGTATAACGATGCAGGCATCAGCAACGATCGCATTCTGATCAAACTGGCTTCAACCTGGCAGGGCATCCGCGCTGCAGAGCAGCTGGAAAAAGAAGGCATCAACTGTAACCTGACGCTGCTGTTCTCCTTCGCGCAGGCACGTGCCTGTGCTGAAGCTGGCGTGTTCCTGATCTCTCCGTTCGTGGGTCGTATTCTTGACTGGTATAAATCCAATACCGACAAGAAAGAGTATGCCCCGGCTGAAGATCCGGGCGTGGTTTCCGTTACGGAGATCTACGAATACTACAAACAGCACGGCTACGAGACGGTTGTGATGGGTGCAAGCTTCCGTAACATCGGCGAAATCCTTGAGCTGGCAGGCTGTGATCGCCTGACTATCGCACCGGCGCTGCTGAAAGAGCTGGCGGAAAGCGAAGGCGCCATCGAGCGTAAACTGTCTTTCTCTGGTGAAGTGAAAGCGCGTCCGGAACGCATCACCGAGTCTGAGTTCCTGTGGCAGCACAACCAGGATCCGATGGCGGTAGACAAACTGGCGGACGGTATCCGTAAGTTTGCTGTCGACCAGGAAAAACTGGAGAAAATGATCGGCGACCTGCTGTAATCCTTTCTACCCACTATAGCGTGGTCGGTACGCCGGTCACGCTACTTCTTCTGAACCCTGTCTGTCCTTCCCTTCGCAGTGTATCATTCTGTTTAACGAGACTGTTTAAACGGAATAATCATGAACACCTTACGTATTGGCTTAGTTTCCATTTCTGACCGCGCCTCCAGCGGTGTCTATCAGGACAAAGGCATTCCGGCGCTGGAAGCGTGGTTATCGACGGCGCTGACCACTCCCTTTGAGGTGCAGACGCGCTTGATTCCTGATGAACAGGCCATCATCGAACAAACGCTGTGTGAGCTGGTGGATGAGATGAGTTGCCATCTGGTGCTGACCACTGGCGGCACCGGTCCTGCGCGTCGCGATGTGACGCCGGATGCTACCCTCGCGGTTGCCGATCGCCAGATGCCTGGTTTTGGCGAACAGATGCGGCAGATTAGTCTGCACTTTGTGCCGACGGCGATCCTGTCACGTCAGGTCGGCGTGATCCGCAAGCAGGCGTTAATCCTCAATTTACCGGGCCAGCCGAAATCCATCCAGGAGACCCTGGAAGGCGTGAAGGATGCAGAGGGGAATGTCGTCGTGGCGGGTATCTTTGCAAGTGTACCGTATTGTATACAGCTCCTTGAGGGGCCGTATGTGGAAACTGTGCCGGAAATCGTAGCATCTTTTCGCCCGAAAAGTGCCAGGCGCGACACAAACGCCTAAAGTTAGTCTTTTCGAAAGATAAGTGACGGTGAAAGTGGAGTATTGATTTGTTTACGATATAGTAAGTTTTACTTTACAAGTGTCGTTCATAACTCTAATGCTCCACTGACTCATGGTTCACTATGTCACAACATACACGCCCCCTGAATCGCCAGGATTACAAAACGCTGACGCTGGCCGCTCTTGGCGGTGCGCTTGAATTTTACGACTTCATTATCTTCGTCTTTTTCGCTGCCGTGGTGGGGGAGTTGTTTTTCCCCGCTGATATTCCCGAATGGCTTCGTCAGGTACAAACATTTGGCATCTTCGCTGCCGGGTATCTGGCACGTCCGTTAGGCGGCATCATCATGGCGCATTTTGGCGATTTGGTCGGGCGCAAAAAGATGTTCACCTTGAGCATTCTGCTGATGGCCGTGCCGACGCTGGCGATGGGGTTGTTGCCAACCTATGCATCGATTGGGATTGTCGCGCCGTTATTGTTGCTGTTGATGCGCATTCTGCAGGGCGCTGCGATTGGCGGTGAAGTGCCGGGCGCATGGGTGTTCGTCGCCGAGCACGTCCCTGAACGTCGAATTGGAATGGCTTGCGGTACGCTGACGGCAGGTTTGACGGTGGGGATCCTGTTAGGTTCGGTGGTGGCGACGCAAATTAACACGCACCTGACGCAGCAGGCCGTGCATGACTATGGCTGGCGAATTCCGTTCCTGCTGGGGGGCGTTTTTGGGCTGGTGGCGATGTATTTACGCCGCTGGTTACAGGAGACGCCGATCTTTCTGGAGATGCAACAGCGCAAGAAGCTGGCGCAGGAGCTGCCGGTGAAGTCGGTGGTGGTGAAACACCAGAAAGCGGTGGTGATCTCCATGCTTCTGACCTGGCTGCTTTCTGCAGGGATTGTGGTGGTGATTTTAATGTCACCGGTTTGGCTGCAAAAGCAGTACGGTCTGGCCCCGGCGCTGACGTTACAGGCAAACAGCGTGGCGACCATTATGCTTTGTCTGGGGTGTCTGTTGGCGGGCTTTATCGTCGATCGTGTTGGCGCCAGCAAAACCTTTATTATTGGCAGCATCTTGTTGGCTTGTTCGAGCGGGTTGTTCTATCACCTGGCGGGCGCACATTCGCAATACTTATTCCTGCTCTATGGGCTGGTGGGGCTATGTGTGGGTGTGGTAGGCGCTGTGCCATACGTGATGGTGCGCGCGTTTCCTGCGGAAGTCCGCTTTACCGGTATTTCATTTTCCTACAACGTCTCTTACGCCATTTTCGGTGGGCTGACGCCGATTGCCGTGACGCTGTTGATGAGCGTTTCGCCGATGGCGCCGGCCTGGTATGTGCTGGCGTTGTCGCTGGTGGGGTTGGGACTGGGTGTTTGGCTGCGACAGGATATGTATTATCGCGATACGGAAATGCAGGCTGAGCTACAACAGCCGTAACAAGAATCCCCCCTTAACGGGGGGATACTGATGATTAGTGCGTATCACCAATCGGCAGAATGGTACGGCCGAACTGTTCGTTCAGCACTTCACCCATTGCCAGGTAAATGGCGCTGGCACCACAGATTAAGCCAATCCAGCCGGCAAAATGGATCACCGATTCGTTACCCACGATGTTACCCACGGCCAACAGGGCGAACAGAACCGTCAGACTCAGGAACACGAACTGCAATGCGCGTGCACCTGTCAGCGTGCCGAAGAACATAAACAGCGTGAATACGCCCCACAGACCCAGGTAGGCACCGAGGAACTGCGCATTCGGCGCTTCTGTCAGACCCATTTTCGGCATCAGCAGGATCGCAACTAACGTCAGCCAGAACGAGCCGTAAGACGTGAATGCGGTCAAACCGAAGGTGTTCCCTTTTTTGTATTCCAGCAGGCCGGCAAAAATTTGCGCGATACCGCCGTAGAAAATTCCCATCGCGAGAATAATACCGTCAAGGGCGAAGAAACCCGCGTTATGCAGGTTAAGCAGAATGGTGGTCATGCCGAAGCCCATCAGGCCCAGCGGTGCCGGGTTAGCCAACTTAGTGTTGCCCATAAATCCTCAAAATCATCATTAATTGAATGGTGAAATAGTTATCCCCGCTAAAACATGACACCGTTCGGGGCGCGGCATAATAATCAGGAGAGAAGGGGCTGTCTATGATCTCATCGGGGGAAAAGGATGAATTTTTGCCGTGATCGACCTCACACACCGTCCAGGTGTTTTATTTCAACAAAAGCAAAAATTTTTTCATTCCCCCCTTTGATGAAGTGGGTTACGACCCCACTTAGTAGTCAACCGCAGTGGTGAGTCTGAAAAAAAACGAATCAGGGTAGTTGAAACCGCACGTTTCGCCCTTATTACAGACTCACAACCACATGTTGACCGAATTTTTAGTGGAGACGTTTAGATGGGTAAAATTATTGGTATCGACCTGGGTACGACCAACTCTTGTGTAGCGATTATGGATGGCACCACTGCACGTGTGCTGGAGAATGCCGAGGGCGATCGCACCACGCCTTCTATCATTGCTTATACCCAGGATGGTGAAACTCTGGTTGGTCAGCCGGCTAAACGTCAGGCAGTGACGAACCCGCAAAACACCCTGTTTGCGATTAAACGCCTGATTGGCCGCCGCTTCCAGGACGAAGAAGTTCAACGTGATGTTTCCATCATGCCATACAAAATCATTGGCGCTGACAACGGCGACGCATGGCTGGATGTGAAAGGTCAGAAAATGGCACCGCCGCAAATTTCGGCTGAAGTGCTGAAGAAAATGAAGAAAACGGCTGAAGATTACCTGGGTGAACCAGTAACTGAAGCAGTTATCACCGTACCTGCTTACTTTAACGATGCTCAGCGTCAGGCAACCAAAGACGCCGGCCGTATTGCAGGTCTGGAAGTGAAACGTATCATCAACGAACCGACGGCGGCTGCGCTGGCGTACGGTCTGGATAAAGAAGTCGGTAACCGTACTATCGCGGTTTACGACCTTGGTGGTGGTACTTTCGATATCTCTATTATCGAAATCGACGAAGTTGACGGCGAAAAAACCTTTGAAGTTCTGGCAACCAACGGTGATACCCACCTGGGTGGTGAAGACTTCGACAGCCGTATGATCAACTATCTGGTTGAAGAATTTAAGAAAGATCAGGGCATTGACCTGCGTAACGACCCGCTGGCCATGCAGCGCCTGAAAGAAGCAGCAGAAAAAGCGAAAATTGAGCTTTCTTCTGCACAGCAGACCGACGTGAACCTGCCGTACATCACCGCAGATGCCACCGGTCCGAAACACATGAACATCAAAGTGACTCGCGCGAAACTGGAAAGCCTGGTCGAAGATCTGGTGAACCGTTCTATCGAGCCGCTGAAAGTCGCACTGCAGGACGCTGGCCTGTCCGTATCTGATATCAACGACGTTATCCTCGTTGGTGGTCAGACGCGTATGCCAATGGTGCAGAAGAAAGTAGCTGAGTTCTTTGGTAAAGAACCGCGTAAAGACGTGAACCCGGATGAAGCCGTGGCGATCGGTGCTGCCGTTCAGGGTGGTGTATTGACCGGTGATGTGAAAGACGTACTGCTGCTGGACGTTACCCCGCTGTCTCTGGGTATCGAAACCATGGGCGGTGTGATGACTGCACTGATCAACAAAAACACCACTATCCCGACCAAGCACAGCCAGGTGTTCTCTACCGCTGAAGATAACCAGTCTGCGGTGACCATCCATGTGCTGCAGGGTGAACGTAAACGTGCGTCTGATAACAAATCTCTGGGTCAGTTCAACCTGGATGGGATCAACCCGGCACCGCGCGGTATGCCGCAGATCGAAGTGACCTTCGATATTGATGCTGACGGTATCCTGCACGTTTCTGCGAAAGACAAAAACAGCGGTAAAGAGCAGAAGATCACCATCAAGGCGTCTTCTGGCCTGAATGAAGAAGAAATTCAGAAAATGGTTCGCGAAGCTGAAGCGAACGCTGAGTCTGACCGTAAGTTTGAAGAGCTGGTTCAGACCCGCAACCAGGGCGACCATCTGCTGCACAGCACTCGCAAACAGGTTGAGGAAGCAGGCGAACAACTGCCAGCTGACGACAAAACCGCTATCGAGTCTGCACTGACCGCACTGGAAACGGCGCTGAAAGGTGAAGACAAAGCGGCCATTGAAGCGAAGATGCAGGAGCTGGCGCAGGTTTCCCAGAAACTGATGGAAATCGCTCAGCAGCAGCATGCTCAGCAGCAGGCGGGCTCCGCTGACGCTTCCGCAAACAACGCGAAAGATGATGATGTTGTCGACGCTGAGTTTGAAGAAGTGAAAGACAAAAAATAATCGCCCTTTGAACGGGTAATTACTGGCACGGGCGAAGAGGTTTCCTCTCCGCCCGTGCACGCATGTTAAGGGCAGAAAAAAGAGATGGCTAAGCAAGACTATTACGAGATTTTAGGCGTTTCCAAATCAGCGGAAGAGCGTGAAATCAAAAAGGCCTACAAGCGCCTGGCCATGAAATTTCACCCGGACCGTAACCAGGGTGATAAAGAGGCCGAAGCCAAGTTTAAAGAGATCAAAGAAGCGTATGAAGTTCTGACCGACCCGCAGAAACGCGCCGCTTACGACCAGTACGGTCACGCCGCGTTTGAGCAAGGCGGGATGGGCGGCGGCGGCGGTTTTGGCGGCGGCGCTGACTTCAGCGATATCTTTGGTGACGTTTTTGGCGATATCTTTGGCGGTGGTCGGGGTCGTCAACGTGCTGCGCGTGGGGCCGATTTACGTTACAACATGGATCTTACCCTGGAAGAAGCCGTACGTGGCGTGACCAAAGAGATCCGCATTCCGACGCTGGAAGAGTGTGATGTTTGCCACGGCAGTGGCGCGAAAGCGGGAACTCAGCCACAAACCTGTCCGACCTGTCATGGTTCCGGTCAGGTGCAGATGCGCCAGGGGTTCTTCGCTGTTCAGCAAACCTGTCCGCACTGTCAGGGCCGCGGTACGTTGATCAAAGATCCGTGCAATAAGTGTCACGGTCATGGTCGCGTCGAGAAGAGCAAAACGCTGTCGGTTAAAATACCGGCAGGCGTAGATACCGGTGACCGCATTCGTCTCTCTGGCGAAGGCGAGGCTGGCGAGCACGGCGCACCGGCAGGGGATCTGTACGTTCAGGTTCAGGTGAAACAGCACCCGATCTTCGAACGTGAAGGCAACAACCTGTACTGTGAAGTACCAATCAACTTTGCGATGGCAGCGCTCGGCGGCGAGATTGAAGTTCCGACGCTGGATGGCCGCGTGAAGCTGAAAGTACCCAGCGAAACGCAGACCGGAAAACTGTTCCGCATGCGTGGCAAAGGCGTGAAGTCGGTTCGTGGCGGCGCGCAGGGCGATTTGCTGTGCCGTGTTGTGGTCGAAACGCCCGTCGG
This sequence comes from Citrobacter farmeri, assembly GCF_019048065.1. NCBI lineage: Bacteria > Pseudomonadati > Pseudomonadota > Gammaproteobacteria > Enterobacterales > Enterobacteriaceae > Citrobacter > Citrobacter farmeri. The sequence goes on along the minus strand of NZ_CP077291.1, from coordinate 3,921,187 downwards.
TCTGAACGAGAAGCAGAAACAGCTGCTGAAAGATCTGCAGGAAAGCTTTGGCGGCCCAACCGGTGAAAAGAACAGCCCGCGCTCAAAGAGTTTCTTTGACGGCGTGAAAAAGTTCTTTGATGATTTGACCCGTTAATCACTTCTGCCATATCGACCAAAAAGCCTGGGATTGCAAGATCTCAGGCTTTTTTTATGTCTCTATAACTCGATAAAATCGAGCTTTTCAACATGAATAATCTAATTTTAACGATGATTCATGCGGAGTATGATAGTAATTACGAAGTATTCACCCTATAGAGAGAATAAAAAGTGAAACACCTGCATCGTTTCTTTAGCAGTGATGCCTCTGGAGGCATCATTCTTATCATTGCCGCTGTGCTGGCCATGCTGCTGGCCAATATGGGTGTGACCAGTGGATGGTATCGCACCTTTCTCGAGACGCCTGTCCAACTGCGCGTTGGCGCGCTTGAGATCAATAAAAACATGCTACTGTGGATCAACGACGCTCTGATGGCGGTGTTTTTCCTGTTGATTGGCCTTGAGGTTAAACGCGAGCTGATGCAGGGATCGCTGGCGAGTCTGCGTCAGGCGGCTTTCCCGGTGATTGCCGCCATCGGCGGAATGATTGTCCCGGCATTGCTGTATCTGGCATTCAACTATGCCGATCCGATCACCCGAGAAGGCTGGGCAATCCCGGCCGCCACGGATATCGCTTTTGCCCTGGGCGTGCTGGCACTGCTCGGTAGCCGGGTGCCGCTGGCGTTGAAAATTTTCCTGATGGCGCTGGCGATTATTGATGACCTGGGGGCGATCATTATTATCGCCGTCTTCTACACCCACGATCTGTCGATGGTGTCATTGGGCGTGGCGGCATTCGCGATTGCGATTCTGGCGCTCCTGAATCTGTGCGGCGTCCGGCGCACGGGGGTTTATATCCTCGTTGGGGTGGTGCTGTGGACCGCCGTACTGAAATCGGGTGTCCATGCGACGCTGGCGGGGGTCATCGTCGGCTTCTTCATTCCGCTGAAAGAGAAGTACGGGCGTTCTCCGGCGAAGCGTCTGGAACATGTTCTGCATCCGTGGGTGGCTTATCTGATCCTGCCGCTGTTTGCCTTCGCCAATGCGGGCGTTTCTTTACAGGGCGTGACGATGGACGGACTGACCTCCATCCTGCCGCTGGGCATCATTGCGGGCCTGCTGGTGGGTAAGCCGCTGGGGATCACTCTGTTCTGCTGGCTGGCGCTACGTCTGAAGCTGGCACAACTGCCGGAGGGAACCTCATTCCCGCAAATTATGGCGGTCGGCATCCTGTGCGGCATTGGTTTTACGATGTCGATCTTTATCGCCAGTCTGGCCTTTGGCAGCGTGGATCCAGAGCTAATCAACTGGGCGAAGCTGGGGATCCTGATCGGTTCTTTGCTGTCGGCGTTGATTGGCTACAGCTTGCTGCGCGCACGTTTACGCCCGTCAGTCTGATTGGGCGAGTTAGCAGGGGGGCCTCGTCCGGCTCCCCCTTTGTGACATTTATCAGAGAGAGTGTATGTCCCACATTAATTACAACCATCTCTATTACTTCTGGCACGTCTATAAAGAGGGCTCCGTGGTCGGTGCAGCGGAGGCGCTCTATTTAACGCCGCAAACCATTACCGGGCAGATTAAAGCGCTTGAGGAACGCCTGCAGGGTAAGCTCTTCAAGCGTAAGGGGCGTGGTCTGGAGCCCAGTGAACTTGGCGAACTGGTTTTTCGCTATGCGGATAAAATGTTTACCCTAAGCCAGGAGATGCTGGATATCGTTAACTACCGCAAAGAGTCCAATCTGTTATTTGATGTGGGCGTGGCGGATGCGCTGTCGAAACGACTGGTCAGTAACGTACTGGATGCCGCCGTCGTTGAAGGTGAACAGATCCACCTGCGCTGTTTTGAATCGACCCACGAGATGCTGCTGGAGCAACTCAGCCAGCATAAGCTGGACATGATTATCTCGGACTGCCCGATTGACTCAACGCAGCAGGAAGGACTGTTTTCGGTGAAGATTGGCGAATGTAGCGTTAGCTTCTGGTGTACCCAGCCGTTACCGGAAAAATCCTTCCCGGCCTGTCTGGAAGAACGACGTTTGCTGATCCCCGGACGGCGCTCGATGTTAGGACGCAAGTTGCTGAACTGGATTAATTCCCAGGGGCTGAAGATTGAAATTCTGGGGGAGTTTGACGACGCCGCATTGATGAAAGCCTTCGGCGCGACGCATAATGCGATTTTTGTGGCTCCCACGCTCTACGCGCATGACTTTTATGCCGACGATTCGGTGGTAGAAATTGGTCGCGTAGAAAATGTGATGGAGGAATACCATGCCATCTTTGCCGAGAGGATGATCCAGCATCCGGCGGTACAGCGTATCTGCAATACGAACTATTCGGCGTTATTTACCGCCCAGAACAAATAGTCCGGACATAAAAAAACCCGCTTGCGCGGGTTTTTTTACAAAGCAACAGACAACAGGCGATTAAGCCAGTTTGTTGATCTGTGCAGTCAGGTTAGCTTTATGACGTGCAGCTTTGTTTTTGTGGATCAGACCTTTAGCAGCCTGACGGTCCACGATTGGTTGCATTTCGTTAAATGCTTTCAGTGCAGTAGCTTTGTCGCCAGCTTCGATAGCTGCGTATACTTTCTTGATGAAAGTACGCATCATAGAGCGACGGCTTGCGTTGTGCTTACGAGCCTTTTCAGACTGAACGGCGCGCTTCTTAGCTGATTTGATATTAGCCAAGGTCCAACTCCCAAATGTGTTCTATATGGACAATTCAAAGGCCGAGGAATATGCCCTTTTAGCCTTCTTTTGTCAATGGATTTGTGCAAATAAGCGCCGTTAATCTAGCGGCACTCGTTACGTAGTGATGGCGCAGGATTCTACCAGCTTGCTGGCTGTGAATACAGCTTTTCAGCGATAAAAATTGAATTGCTTTGTCAGTTTGCGGTCGGTATTTGCCTCAGGGTAATGAAATCCATCTGCTTTCTGTTTCGCCACATCAATCGCCGGTTAACCTTGACCGCTGTACAAGGTATACTTTGGCGATTTTCACTGTTTTGAGCCAGACATGAAGCTGATACGCGGCATACATAATCTCAGCCAGGCCCCGCATGGGTGTGTGCTGACTATTGGTAATTTTGACGGCGTGCATCGTGGTCATCGTGCGCTGCTGCAAGGTTTGCAGGAAGAAGGGCGCAGGCGTGGCTTACCGGTGATGGTGATGATTTTTGAACCCCAGCCGCTGGAACTGTTTGCGACAGACAAAGCCCCTGCGCGGCTGACCCGCCTGCGTGAAAAATTGCGTTATCTCGCGCAATGTGGCGTCGATTACGTGCTGTGTGTGCGATTCGATCGCCGTTTTGCTGCCCTCACGGCGCAGACCTTTATCAGTGAATTGCTGGTGAATCGTCTGGGGGTGCAATTTCTCGCTGTGGGGGATGATTTCCGCTTTGGCGCTGGTCGCGAAGGCGATTTCTTGTTATTACAGAAGGCTGGTGTGGAATATGGTTTCGATATCACCAGCACCCAAACCTTCTGTGAAGGTGGCGTTCGTATCAGCAGCACTGCTGTGCGCCAGGCGTTGGCGCAGGACAACCTGGCCCTCGCCGAAAGTCTGCTGGGCCATCCGTTTACCATCTCTGGCCGCGTAGTGCACGGTGATGAACTCGGACGCACCATTGGTTTCCCGACGGCAAATTTACCGCTGCGTCGTCAGGTTTCCCCGGTAAAAGGGGTCTATGCGGTAGAAGTGATGGGGCTTGGCGAGAAGCCATTGCCCGGCGTGGCGAACATCGGGACCCGCCCGACGGTTTCAGGCGTGCGTCAGCAACTGGAAGTACATCTGCTGGATGTTGCAATGGACCTCTATGGTCGCCATATAGATGTTGTACTGCGTAAAAAAATACGCAATGAACAGCGATTTGCCTCGCTGGATGAACTCAAAGCGCAGATTGCGCGAGATGAATTAACTGCCCGTGATTTTTTTGGGCTAACAAAACCGGCTTAAATGCCTGGGTAATCAATACGGAACCGAGAATCTGATGAGTGACTTTAAATCAACCCTGAATTTGCCGGAAACAGGGTTCCCGATGCGCGGCGATCTCGCCAGGCGCGAACCGGGAATGCTGGCGCGTTGGACTGATGATGACCTGTACGGCATCATTCGTGCGGCCAAAAAAGGCAAAAAAACCTTCATTCTGCATGATGGCCCTCCTTATGCGAATGGCAGCATTCATATTGGTCACTCGGTTAACAAGATTCTGAAAGACATTATCGTGAAGTCCAAAGGACTCGCGGGATATGACTCGCCTTACGTGCCGGGTTGGGACTGTCACGGTCTGCCGATCGAGCTGAAAGTGGAGCAGGAATTCGGTAAGCCGGGCGAAAAATTTACTGCGGCGGAGTTCCGTGCGAAGTGTCGTGAATACGCCGCAACCCAGGTTGACGGCCAGCGTAAAGACTTTATCCGTCTGGGTGTACTCGGCGACTGGTCTCATCCGTATCTGACGATGGACTTCAAAACGGAAGCCAACATCATCCGTGCGCTGGGCAAAATCATTGGCAATGGTCACCTGCATAAAGGCGCGAAGCCAGTGCACTGGTGTGTTGATTGCCGTTCTGCGCTGGCAGAAGCGGAAGTGGAATACTACGACAAAACCTCTCCGTCTATCGACGTGGCTTTCGTTGCTGCGGATCAGGATGCGGTGAAGGCGAAATTCGGCGTGACGAACGTCAATGGCGCAATCTCGCTGGTGATCTGGACCACCACGCCGTGGACGCTGCCGGCAAACCGCGCGATCTCCATTGCACCTGACTTTGATTATGCGCTGGTACAGATCGACGGTCAGGCGGTGATCCTGGCGAAAGATCTGGTTGAAAGCGTGATGCAACGCATTGGCGCGACAGACTACACCGTTCTCGCCAGCGTAAAAGGCGCGGAGCTTGAGTTGCTGCGCTTTACGCATCCGTTTATGGGCTTCGACGTACCGGCGATCCTCGGCGATCACGTGACGCTGGATGCCGGTACTGGTGCAGTACATACCGCGCCGGGTCATGGTCCGGATGACTATGTCATCGGCCAGAAATACGGTCTGGAAGTCGCTAACCCGGTAGGACCGGACGGTGCGTATCTGCCAGGCACCTGGCCGACGCTGGACGGTGTGAACGTCTTTAAAGCCAACGATCTTATCGTTGAACTGTTGCGTGAAAAAGGCGCGCTGCTGCACGTTGAGAAAATGCAGCACAGCTATCCGTGCTGCTGGCGTCACAAGTCGCCGATTATCTTCCGTGCGACCCCGCAGTGGTTCGTCAGCATGGATCAGAAAGGTCTGCGTGAACAGTCTCTGAAAGAGATCAAAGGCGTGCAGTGGATCCCGGACTGGGGCCAGGCACGTATCGAATCTATGGTTGCGAACCGCCCTGACTGGTGTATCTCCCGTCAGCGTACCTGGGGCGTGCCGATGTCTCTGTTCGTTCACAAAGACACTGAAGAGCTGCACCCGCGTGCGATCGAACTGATGGAAGAAGTGGCGAAGCGCGTTGAGGTTGACGGTATCCAGGCCTGGTGGGATCTCGACCCGAAAGATATCTTGGGTGATGAAGCCGATCGGTACGTGAAAGTGCCGGATACGCTGGACGTCTGGTTTGACTCAGGATCAACTCACGCCTCCGTCGTGGACGTGCGTCCGGAATTCGCCGGTCATGCCGCAGATATGTATCTGGAAGGCTCCGACCAGCACCGTGGCTGGTTCATGTCTTCTCTGATGATCTCCACCGCGATGAAAGGCAAAGCGCCGTATCGCCAGGTACTGACGCACGGCTTTACCGTTGATGGCCAGGGCCGCAAAATGTCCAAGTCCATCGGTAACACCGTTTCGCCGCAGGATGTGATGAACAAACTGGGCGCAGACATTCTGCGTCTGTGGGTGGCATCAACCGACTACACTGGTGAAATGGCCGTTTCGGATGAGATCCTCAAACGTGCTGCTGACAGCTATCGTCGTATCCGTAACACCGCGCGCTTCCTGCTGGCGAACCTGAACGGGTTTGATCCGGTTAAAGACATGGTGAAACCGGAAGAGATGGTGGTCCTGGACAGATGGGCAGTCGGCTGCGCGAAAGCGGCGCAGGAAGATATCCTGAAAGCGTACGAATCCTATGATTTCCACGAAGTGGTGCAGCGCCTGATGCGCTTCTGCTCAGTTGAAATGGGCTCGTTCTATCTCGACATCATCAAAGACCGCCAGTACACCGCGAAAGCGGAAAGCCGGGCGCGTCGCAGCTGCCAGAGCGCGCTGTATCATATCGCGGAAGCGCTGGTCCGCTGGATGGCACCGATCATGTCCTTCACCGCGGATGAGATCTGGGGCTATCTGCCTGGCTCTCGTGAGAAGTATGTCTTCACCGGCGAGTGGTACGAAGGTCTGTTCGGTCTGGCGGACAGCGAAGCGATGAACGATGACTTCTGGGACGAGCTGCTGAAAGTACGTGGCGAAGTGAACAAAGTTATCGAGCAAGCGCGTGCGGATAAGAAAGTGGGCGGTTCTCTCGAAGCGGCAGTGACCCTGTACGCGGAACCTGAACTGGCTGCCAAACTGACCGCGCTGGGCGATGAATTGCGATTTGTCCTGTTGACCTCCGGGGCGAAAGTCGCTGACTATGCCGGGGCTTCTGCTGACGCACAGCAGAGCGAAGTGCTTAAAGGGCTGAAGATCGCTCTGAGCAAAGCCGAAGGTGATAAATGCCCGCGTTGCTGGCATTACACGACGGATGTCGGCAAGGTAGCGGAACATGCAGAAATCTGCGGTCGCTGTGTTAGCAACATCGCCGGTGATGGCGAAAAACGTAAGTTTGCCTGATGAGTAAGCCTCTTTGTTCAACAGGGCTACGCTGGCTGTGGCTGGTGGTAGTCGTGCTGATTATCGATTTGGGCAGCAAATACCTGATCCTCCAGAATTTTGCTCTGGGGGATACGGTGTCGCTATTTCCGTCGCTTAATCTGCACTATGCGCGTAACTATGGCGCGGCGTTTAGCTTCCTCGCCGATAGCGGCGGCTGGCAGCGCTGGTTCTTTGCCGGTATTGCGATCGGTATCTGTGTCATTCTGGCGGTGATGATGTACCGCTCCAGAGCGACCCAGAAGCTCAATAACATCGCCTATGCGTTAATCATTGGCGGTGCGCTGGGGAACCTGTTCGATCGCCTGTGGCATGGCTTCGTTGTCGACATGATCGATTTTTACGTCGGGGACTGGCATTTCGCGACCTTCAACCTGGCCGATACAGCAATTTGTGTCGGTGCGGCGTTGATTGTGCTGGAAGGTTTTTTGCCCTCGAGAGAGAAAAAAGCCGCATAAAAATTGCCGGGTGGCGCTTATCAGATGTTGTAGGCCTGATAAGCGTAGCGCCATCAGGCAAACCTGTGCCGGATGGCGGCGTAAACGCCTTATCCGGCCTACAAAATAGCGCGAACCTTGTAGGCCCGGTAAGCGTAACGCCTCCGGGCAAACAGGCGGCGAAACAAGTGAGCAACCTGCATGTCTAAATCAGTACAGAGTAACAGTGCGGTGCTGGTGCACTTCACTTTAAAACTCGACGATGGCTCCACCGCAGAGTCAACCCGTAATAACGGCAAGCCCGCGCTTTTCCGCCTGGGGGATGGCTCTCTGTCTGAAGGACTGGAGCAACATCTTCTCGGACTGAAAGACAGCGATAAAACCACTTTTTCCCTGGAGCCGGATGCTGCGTTTGGCATCACGACCCCTGACCTGATTCAGTATTTCTCGCGCCGCGAATTTATGGAAGCAGGCGAACCTGAAATCGGGGCGATTATGCTTTTTACCGCAATGGACGGCAGTGAGATGCCTGGTGTGATCCGTGAAATCAATGGTGACTCCATCACCGTTGATTTCAACCATCCGCTGGCCGGGCATACCGTTCATTTTGATATTGAAGTGCTGGAAGTCGATCCGGCACTGGAGGCGTAAAATGCAGATCCTGTTGGCCAACCCGCGCGGCTTTTGCGCCGGTGTAGACCGCGCTATCAGCATTGTTGAAAACGCGCTGGCCATCTACGGCGCACCGATTTACGTTCGTCACGAAGTGGTGCATAACCGCTATGTGGTCGATAGCTTGCGCGAACGTGGGGCGATTTTCATCGAACAAATCAGTGAAGTGCCAGACGGCGCGATCCTGATTTTCTCCGCTCACGGTGTTTCTCAGGCGGTGCGAAACGAAGCGAAAGGCCGCGATCTCACCGTCTTTGACGCGACCTGCCCCCTGGTGACCAAAGTACATATGGAAGTGGCGCGCGCCAGTCGTCGTGGCGAAGAGTCGATCCTGATTGGTCACGCCGGGCATCCGGAAGTCGAAGGCACGATGGGTCAGTACAGCAATCCGGAAGGCGGCATGTACCTGGTTGAATCGCCGGAAGATGTTTTTTCGCTTACTGTGAAAAACGAAGGCAAGCTTTCCTTTATGACCCAGACTACGCTCTCCGTGGACGATACTTCAGACGTGATTGACGCGCTGCGAAGCCGCTTCCCGAAAATCGTCGGCCCGCGTAAAGATGACATTTGCTACGCCACCACCAACCGTCAGGAAGCGGTGCGTGCGCTGGCGGAGCAGGCGGATGTTGTGCTGGTGGTGGGTTCAAAGAACTCGTCTAACTCCAACCGTCTGGCCGAACTGGCCCAGCGGATGGGGAAAGCGGCGTTTTTGATTGACGATGCGACCGATATCCAGGAAGCCTGGGTGAAAGAGGCGCAATGTGTGGGCGTCACCGCTGGCGCGTCGGCGCCGGATATTCTGGTGCAAAACGTCATCGCACGCTTGCAGGAACTGGGCGGTGGCGATGCGATTCCACTGGAAGGGCGTGAAGAGAACATCGTTTTCGAAGTGCCGAAAGAGCTGCGTGTGGATGTTCGTGAAGTAGAATGATTTAGTTGACGCTAATCTATGCGAAGATGCCGGTCTGACACCCGGCATTTTTTTATGGAGAAATCATGCGTCTGCCCATTATTCTCGACACCGACCCGGGCATTGATGATGCTGCGGCGATTGCCGCCGCGCTGTTTGCCCCGCAGCTCGACCTGCAACTGATGACCACGGTCGCCGGTAACGTCTCCGTGGAGAAAACCACCCGCAACGCTCTGCAACTGCTGCATTTCTGGAATGCTGATGTCCCTCTTGCGCAGGGGGCCGCAACGCCGCTGCTGCGTTCGCTACGCGACGCGGCTTATGTTCATGGTGAATCTGGCATGGAAGGCTACGATTTTGTCGAGCATAAGCGACAACCGCTGGCGAAACCGGCGTTTATTGCTCTTCGCGACGCGCTGATGAGCGCCCCGGAGCCGATCACGCTGGTTGCGATCGGTCCGCTGACAAACATTGCGCTGCTGCTGATGCACTATCCGGAATGTACCTTCAATATCCGTCGTCTGGTGATCATGGGCGGTTCTGCCGGGCGGGGGAATTTCACCCCTAACGCCGAATTTAATATCGCCGTCGATCCGGAAGCGGCCGCTCGCGTATTTCAGAGCGGCATTGAGATTGTCATGTGCGGCCTGGACGTCACGAATCAGGCCATGCTGACGCCGGACTATCTGGCAACGCTTCCCACCCTCAATCGCACCGGGAAGATGTTACATGCACTGTTCAGCCACTATCGCAGCGGGACCATGCGCACCGGCGTGCGGATGCACGATCTCTGCGCTATCGCCTGGCTGGTGCGACCGGATCTGTTTACCGTGAAGCCGTGCTTCGTCGCGGTAGAAACTCAGGGCGACTATACCGCCGGGACAACCGTGGTGGATATTGAGGGACGAATGAACAGACCGGCGAACGTGCAGGTCGCTCTGGATATTAATGTTTCTGGTTTCCAGCAATGGGTGGCGGAGGTTCTGGCGCTGACACCATAAGGAGTGTGATACGCACCGCACTCTGTTGACGGAACTGCCAGGTTAATCGATTAATCTGCTACTCTGATTCTGTTGTTCTCCTCGGGCCGGAGACACATATGAATCTTCCATTTATCCAGCCACCGCAGGTGGAATGGGCAAGCGGCGCTTTGGCAAAAGGGCCGCTGTTGCGTAAATCAACCCGTATTCGGGATCTCACCGGCGTTTTTGCCGATGAATCCGCCCGGCAGCGACTGGCGGGTGAACATGTGGTGTATGACGTTGAGATCCTTGCGACCTCTCCGGCGGAAGGCGAACTCTATACGGGCGTGACTCATCTTTACCCCGGACGCGTCGGCGGTGAATATTTCATGACTCGCGGGCATTTCCATGCGCGCCGTGAACAGGGCGAAGTCTATTTTGGCCTGCGCGGCAGTGGGCTTTTGCTGCTGCAAAATGAGCAGGGGCAAGCGCGACTGGAAAGCGTTTGTGCCGGGTCAATTCATATCATTCCAGGTTTCACCGCACACCGGTTGATCAACACCAGCAGTGAAGTGCTCTCTGCGCTTGCCGTCTGGCCAGGTGTGGCCGGGCATGATTATGCAGCGCTGGCGAAGGGGTTCACTCTCAGGGTTTTTGAGGAAAACCAGCAGATTCAGGTGAGGGAGGTGCAGAATGACTGATTCTGTGCATCTTTACGGTCTGGATATGACCGTGCATCGTCATCCGCTTGGCTTCAGCTATGGGGAGGATGTGACCGGGCCGATGCCGGAAATTCGCCGACTCGATCAGATTCGTGCTTCGCTGCGCGATCCGCAGTGTGAAGGACCGGAAGAGGTGTACGCCATCGCGATGGACGTGGCGCGAATGCAGGATCGTGAGGAGCTAAAAAAACGGATGCTGCTGTTTGGCGTGGTGACCTATGCGGCGGGGCGGTTGGGTGAGGAACCGATTCGCAGTCAGGGGCATGTGCATCGCGTCAGTCAACACAGCGGCTGGTCCCCGCCAGAGTTATATGAGATCTGGCAGGGAAAAGCGATCATCTACATGCAGGAATATGTCGGGGACGATCCCGGTCGTTGCTTTGCGGTGATTGCCGGCCCAGGAGAAAAAGTACTGGTACCGCCCGGTTGGGGACATGCGACGATATCCGCCGATCCGAATGAGCCATTAACCTTTGGCGCGTGGTGCGATCGGGAATATGGTTTTGAGTATGAGGCCGTACGGGCGCATAAAGGACTGGCATGGTATCCGTTACTACAGGGTAACCACGTCATCTGGCAGCATAATCCGTGCTACATTCCGGGACGATTGCAGGCCGTTACGCCCCGCCACTATACGGAATTTTCACTCACTTCTGTACCAATCTATCAGCAATTTATTACCGACCCTGGACGCTTTCAGTTTATCTCCCGTCCGGATAAGTATGCAGGGCTGTGGCAGAACTTCCATCCATGAAAGCCGGGGCATAGCCCCGGTTGTTCACTCTTTTCGACATTAACCTGCAAACAGGCCCGTCGCGACGCCCAGCGCGGCCAGTATCAGCAGTAAGACCATCGCTTTCACCGGTGAGACGCCGCGTTTCGCCATCAGATACCAGGTGCCGAGAACGACCACCAGCGGCAGCAGTTGCGGGAAGATACCATCCAGCATCTGCTGAACATGGATATTTACGCCATCTTTGGTAATAAACTCCATACCGGTTCCAAGCTTCACGTAGCTTGCCGCGACGCCGCCCATGACGAAAACGCCCAGCAGTGATAAGGCCTCTCGCAGACGGGTAGACTTACTGCTCACCAGCATTTCCACTGAACCAGAGCCCATCTTGTAGCCTTTCAGAAACAAGAACCATGAGCCGGGAATGATGATGGCGAGCCAGGCGACGGTATAAAACAGGGGACCCAGAATATTACCGCCTGCCGCCAGCGCCATGCCGATACTGAGCAGGATTGGGATCAGCATCCCTGGAATCATGGAATCGCCGATCCCGGCAATAGGGCCCATCAGGCCCACCTTCAGGGTGTTGATCGTCTCCCCGTCAATCGGTTCGCCGTTTGCTTTTTTCTCTTCCAGTCCCAGCGCCATCCCGTTCACAATGGCGCCAATCTGGGGTTCGGTATTGTAGAACGATGCGTGCCGACGCAACATTTCGGTCCGCTGTGCGGCATCGGGATAGAGCTTTTTCGCAACCGGCAGCATACTCAGACAAAAGCCAAAAGACTCCAGACGTTCAAAACTCATTGACGATAAGTTATGCATCATCCAGGCTCGCCAGCAGCGGCGAAGATCTTTACGGGTAAGCGTACGTTCTTCCATCAGAATTCATCCTCATCATCGCGAGTAACCGACGTCGTGTTTGTCGCCTGCAGCGGTTCCGGCTTGTAGTTATAGTGAATCAACGCCAACAGTGAACCGACGATCACCAGCGCGACCATGTTGAGTTTTAAAAAGACGATGCAGACGAAACCGACGAGGAAGTAGATCAACATGGTGTAATTTTTGATGATCTGCTTGAGCAAAATCGCAATCCCGACGGCCGGCAGAATGCCGCCCAGCACGTTCATCGTTGACAGAACGATCTTCGGCAGGCTGTCCATAAAGCCACTGATATACTGGGCACCGAAGTACACCGCAATAAAGGTGGGCACAAAGCGCAAGACAAAGTTCGTTACCTGCGGCCAGATAGCGCTGTTCAGGTAAATGCCTCGCTCATCGCCCCGTTCCAGCGCCGTGTCGGCGCGATGGTTCCAGAATGAGTTCAGTACCATCATCGCATTAAACAAAATGGTTCCGGCAATTCCGATAGTTGCGGCTAATGCGACCGCCACTTCCGGACCTTTGCCTGAGAGGATCCCCAGCGCAATAGCCGGGTAAGCTACAAAGTTGAGGTCGGCGGGCATTGAGCCGCCGGGCGTCACCATAGCGATATATACCGCCTGAACCGCAACGCCAATCATGATCCCGGTTTTCATATCACCGAGAATAATCCCGACCAGCGTGCCGGAAATCAGCGGTCGGGTGATCAGATACCAGCCGCCCGTCAGCCCAAGAAGCCAGGGACTGCTGAGGGCGCCGAGATAACACAGAATGCCAATCAACATCGCTTCGATAATCATCGTCCGCTCCTTATTTCAGCTTCTGGCGCGCATCCTGCCAGCTATAGCAACTGGCATCCGGCACCAGCCGGAATTCAACCTGATGCCCGTGCTGCGTCAACCAGTCAAAGGCGGCAATTTCATGCGCATTGACTGACTGATTAGGGCCAATTGTTGTGGTATCGGCGCGCGCGCTCATCGGGCCAACGTTGATTTTGCCGTTGGCGTTGCGCAGGCTGATACCCGCTTCTTCGATGCGCATCAGCGTCACCGGCGATTTGCCAATCACAAAATAGCGTTTCTCGCTGGCGATCACTTTGGGCAGTTTCTCAATCGCGGTGGCGGTATCAAACAACCAGACTTTGGTATCCTGTACAGCGCCCTTCATCACCGAGGAGAGCAGAGGATCGGCCGCGACGGCGTCATCAATGGCGACAATGCCGTCGCAGGGCAGCTCTTTGGCCCAACGTGTGACGAGCTGCCCATGAATAACGCGGTCATCGATACGGACAAAAGAAATACTCATCATGGTTTCCTTTAAAAATCATCTGACTGCACGGAAAAAACCGGAGCGGCTTTCGTCAGCGTGGGGGCGGTTAACGCCAGCAGCGTTTCGGCTGCGGCATGAACGTCCGTGAATGGTGCTATCTCCTCGCATAACAGCAGCATCGGGAGATTCACCCCGGCCACGACGGCGACGGGCGGAACCGTTTGTGGCGAAAAGGCGTGCTGGCTGGCGACATTCCACGGCGTGCCACTTTGCATGTCGCAGAGTACCAGTACGCCGTCAGCGTGTTGCCCGGCATCCGTCAACACCTCGCAAAAGCGCGCTTTGAACCCTTCGATACCGGCCTGTTCGCTTAGCGTCACGGCGTAAACATGCGGTAATTCGCCGTAAACCATCCGTCCGCTAGTGAGAAGTGCTTCCGCCAGAGGGCCGTGGCTGGCGACAATAATGTGGATCATCGGCTTATCCTCTTACCCAGGCTTTGATCGTCGCCAGCGGTTGGCCAACGCTGTCGCCTGAGGGTGAAATTCGGTATTCCCCAACGGCGGCGGGGATGATAAAGGTCTCTGCATAATGCACGACAAATGGGGCAAACGCGCCGCTCGGGCTGTCAACCACCGCTTGAGCGCCTTCGACCAGATTCAGAACGTTAACACCGCCGTGTGTATGGTGTGTCACCGGCGTCGTAAACCAGTGGCGGCGGGTTTCGATAAACTCACGTTCGTGCATCCCGGTTCTTTCTTCCCGCCATCCGTCTCCTTCAGCAATGGGCTCAATGCGGTTGATCAGGTTGTTGTGAACCCATTGCGTATCGCGCTGCCAGTCAATGACCTGTTGCCCATGATCCAGATGGACGGGACGCGGCAATCCGTCCAGACCAAGACGCCCCCAGTCCCATAGTTTGAAGGTGAAAATATAGGGGGTGGCGCTGATCTCCAGAACCATCGTCCCGGCCCCCGAGCAGTGCACGGTTCCGGCGGGGATGAGAAAGTGATCGTGCTTACGCGCGGGGACCTGATTGACAAAGCGTTCGTCATCAAAGGTTTTCTCGCCTCGTCCCGCCGCCCGCAAATCATCCAGCATCTCCTCAGGTACGATCCCGGTTTTCGTGCCCAGATAGACCACCGCATTGGGTTCTGCTTCGAGGATGTAATAACTCTCATCCTGGGTATAGTGCATACCAAACTGCTGCTGGATGTATTCGGTAACCGGGTGAACCTGAAAGCTCAGGTTCTGACCGCCAATGGTGTCGAGGAAGTCAAAACGAATTGGGAATTCCGCGCCAAAGCGAGCATGAACTTTCTCGCCAAGCAGGGCGCGGGGATAAGTCAGCACCAGGTCCTGAGAGGGGATCTCGATCCGCACATGACCAAAACGCAGTAACAGGCTGTTTTCCTCGGGCACGCAATCAAAACACCACGCGTAATTGGGCGCTGAGGGATCGAGATCGAACTGGTGTTTCATCCACTGTCCGCCCCAGACGCCCGGATCAAAGAAGGGGGCGACGCGAAACGGTTGTGTGGTGGTTTGCTGCAATCCGGCACGTAGCGCTTCGCCGCTGACCATCACCGGCGCGCCTGCAACCGTGGTATCAAGCAAATAATCAGCGCGTTTAAGCAGCGGCGTTTTGTGCCGGTCAAAGACCCGCCATTCAATAAAAAAGGCGCGTTTATAGCGACGAAGAATATCTTCATCTTCGTTATCCGCCCCCCAGTTCCCCAGACCATCATGGCGCATTCGCTGTTGGATCTCCCAGCGCGGGAGATCGGCATACACCAGCACATCGCCGGGATGCGCCAGGGCCGCGCCTGACCCGTATACAATCACGAGACCGTTGGGGGTAGCATCAATCTGTTGGCGTAACAGGTTGAGCTTGTCGGTATCAAAAAACTCGTCAAGGTGGTGACAGGAGAGAACGCCAAATACGCGGTCATCGGTCAGATTACGCGCCAGCAAATCATGCAGTGCCTGTTCATCACGGCGCGCGGATTCGATATTGACCACTAAGGCGGCGTTAAACGTCGTGAGGAGTTGTTGTTCCAGTTCATCCAGTCGTACGCCAGGATAGCAATCGATAATCAGTATGGTTTTAGATGATCCAGAAACCCGGGCGTTAAGCACCGAATGGACCGACGCCCAACCTTGCCAGGCCTCGTCGTCATAGCCCTGAACATTAACCTCAGGGAATTTATTATAGGTTGTACGCATTTTCCGTCTCCGTATTGGCTAATTAAAGATTAATCGATTAACCTTATTTTCATAGGGTGGTTAACGCGATTAACCCGCCATAATCAGAAACCAGGGCGGTGAAAAGCTCGCCAGCGTGATGAGAATCACACGTATCGGGACAATATTGAGGTTATTCGATTAACCTTAGGGATAAACAGGAGAAGTCATGACAACCATTACCCTGGCGCAGGTTGCGAAGCGCGCAGGCGTCTCCACGGCGACCGTGTCGATGGTGCTGCGTAATCGGGGGCGTATTTCACAGGCAACGCGCGAGCGCGTGCTAAAAGCGCTGGATGAGTCTGGCTATGTCTATAACCAGACCGCAGCGAATTTGCGTAATCGCAGCAGCAATCAGGTTGGGCTCTTGTTGCATGATATTACCAACCCATTTTATGGTGAGATGACGGCGGGGCTCAGCCATGAGATGGAGCGGCACGACCTGCTGCTGTTTCTGGCGAACAGCGAAGAGTCAGGTGAGCGCCAGCAAAAGTTTGTTGATTCACTGATGCGCAACAATGCCTGTGGCATGGTGCTCTGCGCGGCGCGAGAAACACCGACCTCGTTCTTCGAAGCGCTAAAACGGCGCAATATTCCCGCTATCATGGTCGTTCGCCCACTCAGCGATCCGGATTTTGATTTTGTTGGAACCGATAACTTTCTCGGGACACAAATGGCAACGACCCATTTAGTCAGAATGGGGCATAAAAATATCGCCTTTATTGGCGGCAGTCCGAATTCAGGAAGCCGGGCGCAGCGCATTGGCGGATTTACCAGCACGCTACTGGAACATGGCATCTCACCGAATCCACAGTGGATCGTTGCCGCTCAGGCCAGCCAGATTGATGGCGCGAACGCGGCGGAATCTCTGCTTGTGCATCATCCGCACATTACCGCAGCCGTGTGTTATCAGGATATTGTGGCGCTGGGGGTGATGCAGGCGCTACGAAAAATGGGGCGTGAACCCGGGCGTGACTTTGCTTTAGTCGGGTTCGATGATATTACCGAAGCGGCATTGGTTCAGCCTGCGCTCACTACCGTATCGGTGGCGGCGAAAGAGATTGGTCGTAAGGCGGGGGAGTTACTTTACAGTCGTATTCAGGGAAACGATGAGCCGGCGAAACGAATTATTCTGCCGCCGGCGCTGGTGATCAGGGAATCATGCGGTTTTCGCTGATCGTCATGCCTTTTACTGATATCTCTCTCTGTTTATCATTAAATTCTAATTATCGACGTTTTTGGCTAGCGGCATGACGACGTGCTGGTTAATCTGAAAACGATTTACATCATTTTAACGTAAGAGAATAACTATGCATGATGCACAGGTCCGTGTCGCGATAGCGGGCGCGGGTGGCCGTATGGGCCGCCAGTTAATTCAGGCAGCGCTACAGATGGAAGGCGTTGCGCTTGGTGCGGCGCTTGAGCGCGAGGGATCGTCATTGCTGGGCAGCGATGCCGGAGAATTAGCGGGCGTCGGGAAGACCGGCGTTACCGTGCAAAGTAGCCTTGAGGCAGTAAAAGGGGATTTCGATGTGTTCATCGATTTTACCCGTCCGGAAGGCACGCTGAATCATCTGGCGTTTTGTCGTCAGCATGGCAAAGGGATGGTCATTGGCACCACCGGTTTTGACGATGCGGGAAAACAGGCGATTCGCGATGCTGCCCAGGAGATAGGCATTGTCTTCGCGGCGAACTTCAGCGTTGGTGTTAACGTGATGCTCAAGCTGCTGGAAAAGGCGGCGAAAGTGATGGGTGACTACACCGACATCGAAATCATTGAAGCGCACCATCGCCATAAAGTCGATGCGCCGTCAGGCACCGCGCTGGCGATGGGGGAGGCGATTGCCCACGCGCTGGATAAAGATCTGAAAGCGTGCGCCGTATACAGCCGTGAAGGCTATACCGGCGAACGTGTACCGGGAACGATTGGTTTTGCCACCGTGCGCGCGGGAGACATTGTGGGTGAACATACCGCCATGTTTGCGGATATCGGTGAGCGCATCGAAATCACCCACAAAGCGTCCAGTCGCATGACTTTTGCCAATGGCGCAGTCAGATCGGCTCTTTGGGTGAGTTCGAAGTCAAATGGACTTTTTGATATGCGAGATGTGCTTGATCTCAACATTTTATAGTCAATTATTACCTTTCGTGATGTGGTTATTGTAATCTCAATGCATTGATTACATAGGGCAATATTTTTATTGCCCTTTTATTTTTCTCATTTAAAGCACTTTTTAAATGAACCGCGAATAAATTAACCTTTTCTCTTCATTTTACGTTGCCTGAATGTAAATTTTGACCATTTGGTCCACTTTTTTGAAGGGTAAGATTGTTTTTTACGCATAATTGCGCACGCAAGCGTTTTCCTGCCAGGGTTAGGTGATCTTTTTGCCTGTTAAATCCGATCAATTCATCCTGAGTCGCAAAAGAATATAAAAAATACCGCCTTTAAGTTGACTTTTACCCGTCTTATCTCCAGAATGCCGCCGTTTGCCAGAAATCCGCGGGTAAGCAAATTTGCATTGATTCATGCTATGTTAATGCATTAATATGCAAATAAAGTGAGTGAATATTCTCTGGAGGGTGTTTTGATTAAGTCAGCGCTATTGGTTCTGGAAGACGGAACCCAGTTTCACGGTCGGGCCATAGGGGCAACAGGTTCGGCGGTTGGGGAAGTCGTTTTCAATACTTCAATGACCGGTTATCAAGAAATCCTCACTGATCCTTCCTATTCCCGCCAAATCGTTACTCTTACTTATCCCCATATCGGTAATGTCGGCACCAATGCCGCCGATGAAGAATCCTCCCAGGTCCATGCGCAAGGCCTCGTCATTCGTGACCTGCCGCTGATTGCCAGCAACTTTCGCAATACCGAAGACCTCTCTTCTTACCTGAAACGCCATAACATCGTGGCGATTGCCGATATCGATACCCGTAAGCTGACGCGTCTGCTGCGTGAGAAAGGGGCACAGAACGGTTGCATCATCGCGGGCGATAACCTGGATGCTCAGCTTGCGCTGGAAAAAGCGAAAGCGTTCCCGGGCCTGAATGGAATGGATCTGGCGAAAGAAGTGACCACCACGGAATCTTACAGCTGGACGCAGGGGAGCTGGACGCTGGCCGATGACCTGCCGGAAGCGAAGAAAGAAGGCGAACTGCCGTTCCACGTTGTCGCCTACGACTTTGGTGCCAAGCGCAACATCCTGCGCATGCTGGTGGACCGCGGCTGCCGTCTGACGGTTGTTCCGGCAAAAACGCCAGCAGAAGAGGTGCTGAAGATGAATCCGGACGGGATCTTCCTGTCGAACGGTCCTGGTGACCCGGCGCCGTGTGATTACGCTATCGACGCGATTCAGAAATTCCTCAAAACCGATATTCCGGTATTTGGTATCTGCTTAGGCCATCAGCTATTGGCACTGGCGAGCGGGGCGAAAACCGTGAAGATGAAATTCGGCCACCACGGCGGTAACCATCCTGTCAAAGATATCGACAACAATACCGTGATGATCACGGCCCAGAACCACGGCTTTGCGGTGGATGAAGCATCCATGCCGGCAAATCTGCGCGTCACCCACAAGTCGCTGTTCGATGGCACCCTGCAGGGGATTCATCGCACCGACAAACCGGCATTCAGCTTCCAGGGTCACCCGGAAGCGAGCCCGGGTCCCCACGATGCCGCGCCGTTGTTCGACCACTTTATCGAGTTAATTGAGTTCTACCGTCAGTCCGCGAAATAATCAGGAGTTAAGAGAACCATGCCAAAACGTACAGACATAAAAAGTATCCTGATTCTGGGCGCGGGTCCGATTGTTATCGGTCAGGCGTGTGAGTTTGACTACTCCGGTGCGCAGGCGTGTAAAGCGCTGCGTGAAGAGGGTTACCGCGTCATCCTCGTGAACTCCAACCCGGCTACCATCATGACCGATCCGGAAATGGCCGATGCGACCTACATTGAGCCGATTCACTGGGAAGTGGTCCGCAAGATTATTGAGAAAGAGCGTCCGGACGCGGTGCTGCCGACCATGGGCGGTCAGACGGCGCTGAACTGCGCGCTGGAACTGGAGCGCCAGGGGGTGCTGGCCGAGTTTGGCGTGACCATGATTGGTGCGACGGCCGACGCGATTGATAAAGCAGAAGACCGTCGTCGCTTCGACATCGCAATGAAAAAAATCGGTCTCGACACCGCTCGCTCGGGGATTGCTCATACTCTGGAAGAAGCGCTGGCGGTTGCGGCTGACGTCGGTTATCCGTGTATCATCCGTCCGTCCTTTACCATGGGCGGCACCGGCGGCGGTATCGCCTACAACCGTGAAGAGTTTGAAGAGATTTGTACCCGCGGTCTGGATCTTTCCCCAACCAATGAATTGCTGATTGATGAATCGCTTATTGGCTGGAAAGAGTACGAGATGGAAGTCGTGCGTGATAAAAACGACAACTGCATCATCGTCTGCTCCATCGAGAACTTCGATGCGATGGGTATCCACACCGGTGACTCCATCACCGTTGCACCTGCCCAGACGCTGACCGACAAAGAATATCAAATCATGCGTAACGCTTCGATGGCGGTACTGCGTGAAATCGGTGTTGAAACCGGCGGTTCGAACGTTCAGTTCGCGGTGAACCCGAAAAACGGTCGCCTGATTGTGATCGAAATGAACCCGCGCGTATCCCGCTCCTCAGCGCTGGCGTCGAAAGCCACCGGCTTCCCGATTGCGAAAGTCGCGGCGAAACTGGCGGTAGGTTACACCCTCGATGAACTGATGAACGACATCACTGGCGGTCGTACCCCGGCATCGTTCGAACCGTCCATCGACTATGTGGTCACGAAAATCCCTCGCTTCAACTTCGAAAAATTCGTTGGTGCTAACGACCGTCTGACCACCCAGATGAAATCTGTCGGTGAGGTAATGGCAATTGGCCGCACCCAGCAGGAATCTCTGCAAAAAGCGCTGCGCGGTCTGGAAGTGGGCGCCACCGGCTTTGACCCGAAAGTGAGCCTGGATGACCCGGAAGCGCTGACCAAAATCCGCCGTGAGTTGAAAGACGCGGGCGCTGAGCGTATCTGGTATATCGCCGATGCGTTCCGTGCGGGCCTGTCTGTTGACGGTGTATTCAACCTGACCAACATCGATCGCTGGTTCCTGGTACAAATTGAAGAGCTGGTACGTCTGGAAGAAAAAGTGGCGGAGCTGGGCATCAACGGCCTGACCCCTGACTTCCTGCGCCAGTTGAAACGCAAAGGCTTTGCCGATGCGCGTCTGGCTAAACTGGCCGGCGTGCGTGAAGCGGAAGTGCGCAAACTGCGTGACCAGTACAACCTGCACCCGGTCTACAAACGTGTGGACACCTGTGCGGCAGAATTCGCCACCGATACCGCCTACATGTACTCTACTTATGAAGATGAGTGTGAGGCGAACCCGTCCGTTGACCGCGACAAAATCATGGTGCTCGGCGGCGGTCCAAACCGTATCGGCCAGGGGATCGAATTTGACTACTGCTGCGTACACGCCTCTCTGGCGCTGCGCGAAGACGGTTTTGAGACCATCATGGTCAACTGTAACCCGGAAACCGTCTCCACCGACTATGACACCTCCGACCGCCTCTACTTTGAGCCGGTAACGCTGGAGGATGTCCTGGAAATCGTGCGCATTGAGAAGCCGAAGGGCGTGATCGTGCAGTACGGTGGCCAGACTCCGTTGAAGCTGGCGCGTGCGCTGGAAGCGGCGGGCGTGCCGGTTATCGGTACCAGTCCGGATGCGATTGACCGTGCAGAAGACCGTGAGCGTTTCCAGCATGCGGTTGACCGTCTGAAGCTGAAACAACCGGCTAACGCCACCGTGACGGCTATCGAACAGGCCGTCGAAAAAGCGAAAGAGATTGGCTACCCGCTGGTGGTGCGCCCGTCCTACGTGCTGGGCGGACGCGCGATGGAAATCGTCTACGACGAAGCTGACCTGCGCCGCTACTTCCAGACCGCAGTCAGCGTTTCCAACGACGCGCCGGTTCTGCTCGACCGCTTCCTCGATGACGCGATTGAAGTGGATGTGGACGCGATCTGTGACGGCGAAATGGTGCTGATTGGCGGCATCATGGAACACATTGAACAAGCGGGCGTCCACTCCGGTGACTCCGCCTGTTCTCTGCCCGCTTACACCCTGAGCCAGGAAATTCAGGATGTGATGCGCCAGCAGGTGCAGAAACTGGCTTTCGAACTGCAGGTTCGTGGTCTGATGAACGTTCAGTTCGCAGTGAAAGACAACGAAGTGTACCTGATTGAAGTGAACCCACGTGCGGCGCGTACTGTGCCATTCGTCTCCAAAGCGACCGGCGTACCGCTGGCGAAAGTGGCGGCACGCGTGATGGCGGGCAAATCGCTGACCGAGCAGGGTGTGACCAAAGAAATTATCCCGCCGTACTACTCGGTGAAAGAAGTGGTGCTGCCGTTCAACAAGTTCCCGGGCGTCGACCCGCTGTTAGGGCCGGAAATGCGCTCCACCGGGGAAGTAATGGGCGTGGGCCGTACCTTTGCGGAAGCATTCGCCAAGGCGCAACTGGGCAGCAACTCCACCATGAAGAAACAGGGCCGGGCGCTGCTCTCTGTGCGTGAAGGCGATAAAGAGCGCGTGGTGGACCTGGCCGCGAAACTGCTGAAACAGGGTTTTGAACTGGATGCCACCCACGGTACTGCGATTGTGCTGGGTGAAGCCGGGATCAATCCGCGTCTGGTGAACAAGGTGCATGAGGGGCGTCCGCACATTCAGGACCGCATCAAGAATGGCGAATATACCTACATCATCAACACCACCGCAGGCCGTCGCGCCATCGAAGACTCCAGGGTGATTCGCCGTAGCGCGCTGCAGTACAAAGTGCACTATGACACCACGCTGAACGGGGGTTTTGCTACCGCGATGGCGCTGAATGCCGATGCGACGGAGAAAGTGACCTCCGTTCAGGAAATGCACGCGCAAATCAAAAAATAAACGGCAGCATCATTAACCACTGTTTTAAAAACGGTTCCGGAAACGGAGCCGTTTTTTTATGCAATCCGTTTATTTCTGGGGATATATTGCGCACAAGGACAGCATTCAATGTAACAAGCAAGATTTGGCTCACAATAATGCGTCGTTAAGTTGCTTACTATTATTTAATCCCACAATTTCAATATGGTCTTGTTTTTGTATTTTACAGACAGGGCATAACAAGATTTTTAATTTGTGAAATGGTGTGCTTATGTGTGAAGAATATGTTGAAAAGCCGCTTTACCTGTTGATCGCCGATTGGGTAATGGCAGAAAAGCGTTGGGTGAGTGCGAAAGAGATTGCGAAGCACTTTAATATGGATCACTGCAAAGCGATCAATACCGTCTCTTATATTCTCGCTGAGGTCGGGGACATTAATTGCGAGACTAAGACGATCCCTAATCAACTGGCAGGTCGCGGATGTCAGTGTCAGCGACTGGTCAGAGTGACACATATTGATCCGCAACTGTATGCCCGTCTGGGGCATAGTGCTCAGGAGAAGATGGTCAGCAAATCGCCACGGATGTCAGCAGTGCCGCCGTCAGAGCTGAACCGCGAGCAGAAATGGCAGATGATGCTGTCAAAAAGTATGCGTCGGTAATCTTTTGTTTGCCGGATGGCACTGCGCCATCCGGTATGATTACATTGCCGATTTGGGCTTCACCTCGGTTGTGCCTTTCAGGCGCGGTCGGTTTGCTTCAACTTCCGACAGCGGGAATGTTTCCCACAATGATGCCCGACAACGTACGGCAAGATCCTGATATTCCTTTGTATTAAGTCGTTTCCAGTGCAGTTCCTGTTCGGTGACGTCACGCACGACGCGGGCAGGCGTGCCGACCAGCAACTGCCGCGCAGCGCCAGTAAATCCGGCTTTGACAAAGCTCATGGCGGCGACAATGCTTTCATCGCCAATGACTGCGCCATCCATGATCACGCTGTTCATCCCCACCAGCGCGTCCCGGCCAATCACGCAGCCGTGCAGGATAGCCCCGTGCCCGATGTGTCCGTTCTCGCGTACCACCGTGTCCGTATCGCAGTAGCCATGCATAATGCAACCGTCCTGGAGGTTGGAGCCCGCTTCGAGGATCAGGCGGCCATAGTCACCGCGCAGCGATGCGAGCGGGCCGACGTATACGCCAGCCCCCACGATCACATCACCAATCAGTACCGCGCTGGGATGCACAAACGCCTCGGGATGTACCACGGGAATCAGGCCTTCAAAGGCGTAGCAGCGCATGATCAATCAGCGTCCTTTCCAGACCGGATCGCGCTTTTCAGCAAACGCCTGCGGCCCTTCTAACGCATCTTCGGAGTGCAGCACGGACGGATAGTGCTTCAGCACACCGCTGCGGATAAAGCGGTAAGCTTCCTCCACCGGCATTTCACTGGTCGTGCGATAAATCTCTTTCAGTGCGGCGATCGCCAGCGGTGCACTGTTCACCAGCTGTTGCGCCAGTTCACGCGCGCTGGCCATCAGTTCTTGCTGGCTGACCACACGATTGACGATCCCCCAGCGCAGCGCTTCTTCCGCATTCATGCGTCTGCCGGTCATGACCATTTCATTGACGATTGCCGGGGGCAGTATTTTCGGCAGGCGCAGGACACCACCGCTGTCCGGTACGATGCCGAGTTTGGCTTCAGGTAGCGCAAAAC
Organism: Citrobacter farmeri; assembly: GCF_019048065.1. Taxonomy (NCBI): domain Bacteria; kingdom Pseudomonadati; phylum Pseudomonadota; class Gammaproteobacteria; order Enterobacterales; family Enterobacteriaceae; genus Citrobacter; species Citrobacter farmeri. The sequence continues at coordinate 3,896,766 of NZ_CP077291.1, read as the reverse complement.
TGGCGTTGTCGGCACAAACAATAAAGTCTGCCGCCAGGGCCAGTTCGAAGCCCCCGCCGAAGGCATAGCCATTGACGGCGGCGATCACCGGTTTGTCGAGATTGAATATTTCGGTCAGACCGGCGAATCCGCCAGGGCCGAAATCGGCGTCCGGCGCTTCACCTTCCGCGGCCGCTTTTAAATCCCAGCCGGCGGAAAAGAATTTTTCACCCGCGCCGGTGACGATTGCTACGCGCAGTTCGGGATCGTCACGGAAATTAAGAAAAGCCTCGCCCATTTGAAAACTGGTTTTGGCATCAATCGCATTTGCTTTTGGCCGATCCAGCATAATTTCCAGAATCGCCCCGTTGCGGGTTAAATGTAAAGATTCACTCATGGTTCATCTCCAAAAATAGGATGTCTGGCAGGGGGTATTCCTGCCTGTAGGATTATTTCAGATTTTTTTTGATTATTTTTCCTGAACAATTTCGCGGCAGGTCGGTTCGAATCTCCATAATTGAAGGGACTTTGAATTTCGCCATATTTTTTTCACAAAAACTGAAAAACTCCTCTTCACTGAGCGTTTCACCTTCGTTGAGTACCACAAAGGCTTTTATCGCCTCGTCACGAATGGAGTCTTTAATTCCAATGACGACGATGTCCTGAATTTTAGGGTGCGCCGAAATAATATTTTCCAGCTCCACGCAAGAGACGTTTTCTCCTCCGCGCTTAATCATGTTGCAGCGGCGGTCGACAAAATAGAAAAAACCGTCCTCATCGCGGTAGCCGGAATCACCGGTATGCAGCCAGCCGGTCGGCTCGAGCGCTTTGGCCGTGGCGTCTGGTCTGCGGTAGTACTCTTTGAAAATCGTTTTACCCGGCACGCCCTTGATGCAGATTTCTCCAATTTCACCCGCGGGCAGCGCGCGGTTCTGCTCATCGCGAATCTCCGCTTCGTAACAAAAACCGGGACGTCCAATAGAGGGCCAGCGTCGTTTATCGCCGGGGCGATCGCCGATAATGCCGACGATGGTTTCCGTCATGCCGTAGGAGGTCAGCAGACGCACACCAAAGCGTTCAAGAAACGCGTCTTTTTCCTGCACTGACAGGTTGAGGTAGTACATCACCTCCCGTAGGCAGTGCTCTCTGTCCAACGGCGAGACGGGTTGAACCATCAACGTTCTGATCATCATCGGAATACATTCCGTGACGGTCGCGCGGTATTTACGTATCTGTCCCCAAAAGGCGCGAGCGCTGTACTTCTCAATCAGCACAAAGGTTGCTCCTGCCGAGAACGCGGCCATGGCGGCAGTGCACTGGCAGTCGATGTGAAACGCAGGCATCACTGTCAGGTAAACATCGTCATCTCGCAGAGCGCATTGCCATGACGAGTAGTAGCCGGCAAAACGCAGGTTGTAGTGGGTGATCACCACCCCTTTGGGCCGGGAGGTGGTGCCGGAGGTAAACAGGATTTCGGCCATGTCGTCCGTGGACAACGATGGGGTATAACACAATGTCGTCGGCTGTTGGTCCTTCAACGACGTAAAATGGCTCACGCCGTCAGCGACAGGTAACGCTTCGCCAATCAGGCAGATATGGTTAAGCAGCGTCGTATTTTCCTGTTGGATCTGGCGATACATCGGATAAAAAGCGGCGCTGGTCACCAGCAGTTGAACTTCGCTGTTTTGCAGGATCCACGCGCTTTCGTCGCGCAGCAGACGGGCATTGATCGGCACCATGACCGCACCCATTTTTGCCAGCCCGAACCAGCAAAAGAAAAATTCCGGGCAGTTATCCAGATGCAGGGCGACCTTATCGCCTTTGCGGATCCCCAACGTATGGAAAAGGTTTGCCGTCCGATTGATTTCCTCGTTAAGCGAGGTATAGCTGTACTGGCGCACGACTCCTTCGCTGGATTCGCAAATTAGCGCCGTTTTATTGCCATATAACCCGGTCAGGTCGTCCCACATCTGACGTAAGTGTTGTCCGCCAACGATATCCATTGCACTCCTGTCCATCTTCACTGGCGATGCGCTAACCAGACAGCCCGGTCAGCGCGTCGCGTTTAGTTCTCAACCTTGGCCAGACCTTTACTGACCAGTTCCTTAATGTCTGCGTCGTTGTAACCGATATTTTTCAGAATGGCGGCTGTATCCATGCCATGCGACGGCATGCCACGCCAGATTTTCCCTGGGTTGTTTTTGAATTTCGGCATGATGTTTGGCCCTTTGCAGGTGCGGCCATCCATCGTTTGCCACTGGGTAATGGATTCGCGAGCAACGTACTGCGGGTTGCCTTCCAGTTCAGGAATGGTCAACACTTTGGCGCAGGCAATATTGAGTTCAGCGAAACGCGCCTGAACTTCCGCTATGGTGTGTGCGGCCAGCCACGCATCCAGTTTCTCTTCAACCAGCGGTCCGTACGGGCACTCGACGCGGTGAATCAGCTGTGTTCCTTCCGGCACTTCCGGCGTACCGAGAATGTGGGCCAGGCCGATGTCTTTGAAACATTCGGTGACCTGGGTAATCCCGACCAGTTCCATGACGATGTAGCCGTCGGCGCATTTATACAGCCCGCAACCGGCGTAGTAAGGGTCTTTACCTTTAGTCATGCGGGGGCATATTTCGCCGCCGTTGAAGTAATCCATCATGAAGTACTGGCCCATGCGCAGCATCACTTCGTACATGGCGACATCGATACTTTCGCCTTTGCCGGTTTCCCGCACCTTATGCAATGCCGCCAGCGCGGCAGTGGTGGCCGTCATGCCGGAGAAGTAATCCGCGGTGTAGGGAAACGCGGGCATGGGCTGATCGACGTCGCCGTTTTGGATCAGATAGCCGCTGAAGGCCTGAGCAATGGTGTTATAGGCCGGAAGGTTGGTGTACTCCTCGGTGCCGTACTGGCCGAAGCCGGAGAGGTGGGCAATAACCAGTTTCGGGTTATGCTGCCACAGGACCTCATCGGTAATTCCCCGACGGGCAAACGCCGGACCTTTACTGGCTTCAATGAAGATATCGGTGGTTTCCATCAGCTTCAGAAACGCTTCCCGACCCTCATCTTTAAAAATATTCAGCGAGAGCGCGTGCAGATTACGCCGCGACAATTGCGGATAGTTCGGTTGAACGCGGATGGTATCGGCCCAGGCAACGTTTTCAATCCAGATAACTTCAGCGCCCCATTCGGCAAACATCTGCCCGGCGAACGGCCCGGCGATCTCGATCCCGGAGAAGACAACCCGTAGTCCGGCAAGTGGCCCAAAAGCAGGCATTGGTAGACGATCCATAAAATACTCCTGATAAATTTGTAGGCCTGATAAGGCGGTTACGCCGTCATCCGGCTATGCCTGATGGCGACGCAGATGCGTCTTATCAGGCCTACAAAACCTAAGTCCGGTGTAGGTCGGATAAGGCGTAGCCGCCATCCGACATTAAGCTGATATCCGGCCTGTCGCCGTCTTAACGGTATTGCTTCAACACGGCGCGACCGAGCGTCAGGATCTGCATTTCGTCAGAGCCGCCGGATACGCGGTCAACGCGCAGATCGCGCCAGAAGCGGGTGATGCGGTGATTGCCCGCTATCCCCACGCCGCCGAGGACCTGCATGGAGGTGTCCACCACTTCAAACGCTGCATTGGCGCAGAAGTATTTACACATCGCCGCATCACCCGAGGTGATGGTGCCGTTGTCAGCTTTCCACGCCGCTTCCAGCAGCATGTTTTTCATGGAGTTTAATTTGATCGCCATATGGGCGAATTTCTCCTGGATCAGTTGGAAACGCCCAATCGTTTCGCCAAACTGTACGCGCTGGTTGGCGTAGCGTGCGGCATCTTCAAAGGCACACATTGCCGTACCGTAGTTGGTGAGGGCTACCAGGAAACGTTCGTGGTCGAACTCTTCTTTCACGCGGTTAAAGCCGTTACCTTCCCGACCGAACATGTCTTTTTCGTCCAGCTCGACATCGTCAAAGTTGATTTCACAGCAGCTGTCCATGCGCAGACCCAACTTCTCAAGTTTGTTGACCTTGATGCCGGGTTTACTCATGTCGACAAACCATTCGGTATAGATGGGTTTATCCGGGGAAGCGCCGTCTCTTGCCATGACCACGATATAGGGGGTGTAGGCGCTACTGGTGATAAAACACTTACTACCATTAAGATAAACCTTACCATTTTTGCGGGTATAAGTGGTTTTCAAACTACCAACATCCGATCCCGCTCCCGGTTCGGTGATGGCGGAGTTCCACATTTGTTTCCCCGTCCCCTGGAACGCCATGATTTTATCGATCTGCTCCTGGGTGCCTTCGCGCAGGAAGGTATTAAAACCGCCCGGCAACTGATAGAGCACGTAGGTGGGCGCACCGAGGCGTCCCAACTCCATCCAGACGGCAGCCACGGTGACGAATCCGGCTTCCAGGCCGCCATGTTCTTCCGGGATCAGCAGGCTATCGATACCCATATCCGCAAGCGCTTTCACGAAACGTTCCGGATACACGCTGTCGCGATCGCACTCGGCAAAATAGGCTTCCCAGTTCTCACTGGCCATCAGTTCACGAATACCGGCGACAAACAGTTCCTGCTCATCATTGAAATTGAAATCCATCTTCTAACCTCTATGTCATGGGGTAATTAGGTTTATTTATCTTTCCAGTGCACTTTGGCGTCTTTGATAAAGGAGAGCGTCACCATAATGTTGACGAAGAACAGGGGGCAGCCCCCGGCGATAATTGCGGTTTGTATTGGCTTCAGGCCGCCAAGCGCCAGCAGCACGATACCAATCACGCCAACCAGCACGGACCAACCGATACGCACCAGCAGCGGTGGCTCTTCGCCATCACGAACTTCACGACAGGTCGACATCGCCAGGGTGTAAGAACAGGCGTTAATCAACGTGACGGTGGCAATAAAGCAGAGGATAAAGAACCCCCACATCGTGGCGGTGCTGAGCGGCAGGGCGGCCCAGGTTTCGATAATCGCGCGCGGTACGCCGTGATCGGCGATCAGTTGTGGAATGTTGATGATGTTTTTATCCATCAACAGAAGCGTGTTACTGCCCAGCACCGTCCACAGGATCCAGGTTGATGCGGTGAGGCCCAACACCATGCCGAAACACAGTTCACGTACGGTACGACCGCGAGAGATACGCGCCAGGAAGATACTCATCTGGATGGCGTAAATTACCCACCACGCCCAGTAGAAGACCGTCCATCCCTGCGGGAAGCCGCCTTTGCCGATGGCATCGGTATAGAACAGCATGCGTGGCAGGTACATCAGCAGCATCCCGACGGAGTCGGTGAAGTAGTTCATGATGAAGCTGGCGCCGCTGACGATGAACACCCAGCCGAGCATCAGGAAGCTTAAATAGCTGCGCACATCGCTGGCGATCCTGACCCCTTTTTGCAGGCCGCAGGCTACGCAAATGGCGTTCAAAATAATCCAGCAGGTGATGATGATAGCGTCAAGTTGCAGGGTATGCGGAATACCAAACAGCCACTGCATGCACTCGGTCACCAGCGGCGTCGCCAGCCCGAGGCTGGTGCCCATCGCGAAGATCAGCGCCACCAGGTAGAAGTTATCCACGATAGTGCCGAGTAACCCTTTCGCATGTTTTTCGCCAACCAGTGGAACCAATGTTGAACTTGGGCGAATAACGTCCATTTTGCGTACAAAGAAGAAGTAGGCGAAGGCCACGGAAAGGAAGCTGTAAGTTGCCCACGGCAGCGGCCCCCAGTGGAACAGGCTGTAGGCCAGACCTATCTCTTTCGCCGGCGTAGAGCCAGGCGTCAGCGCAAACGGCGGCGTGGAGATGTAGTAGTAAATCTCTATCGATCCCCAGAACAACACGGCGGCAGAGGTACAGGAGGCGAACATCATGAAGATCCAACTGGCAGTGCTGAACTCCGGTTTCTCGTCACCTAATTTCTTTTTCGCGTAGGGACCAAACACCAGCCAGAACCAGCCGATGAGCATAATGACCATATACCACTCAAACGCCCATCCCCAGACATTGGTGACATAACTGAAAACGGCATTAATAACGACGTTGGCGGCATCGAGATCGCGTACCGTTAGCCAGCAAAGTATTCCGACTATTATTAGCGGCGGGAAAAAAACCTTTGGTTCAATTCCAGACTTTCTCTTTTCATTTTTCATGAGTGAATTCCAGGTTGAAAACGAAATTTATTTGGCGTTCCCGTTTGTTTTATTTTTGTTTATTTTTATTAAATATTTGTTGATACCCGTTTAACCTCAGGACGCGTTGACGAGTAACTCATAATGGGTATTCATTTTGCGGCATTCTGTAACATTCGTCACACTTTTGGCCTGGGGCACTTTGGTGCTAATATTTCTTTAAAATCAATATAAATCATGGTGTTGTATTTGAAGTTGTTCGGTTTTACACCGTTTGGCGTTCAATATTGGTGATCTGCCAGGCAATATTGAAAATATTCCTTTTTGACGCTGGATTTCAATATTGGTGAGGCGCTTAACAATATTGAAAGTTGCGAATATCAGTGTGTGACATTTTCAATATTGGTGATTATGGTTTTATTTCCGAATTAAAGAGCGTGATATCTGTATTTAACACCGCCGATATAAATACGTTTCCTTCATGATATCTGGAGATGCAATGAAGATAATTACTTGCTACAAGTGTGTACCTGATGAACAGGATATTGTCGTCAATCACGCCGATGGTTCATTAGATTTCAGCAAAGCAGATGGCAAAATCAGCCAGTACGACCTGAATGCGATTGAAGCGGCCTGTCAGTTGAAACAGCAGGCCAGCGATGCGCAGGTGATCGCCCTGAGCGTGGGAGGGAAAGCGTTAACCAACGCGAAAGGGCGTAAGGATGTCCTCTCTCGCGGTCCGGATGAACTGGTGGTGGTCATCGACGACCAGTTCGAACAGACGCTGCCGCAGCAGACCGCCTCGGCGCTGGCCGCCGCCGCACAGAAGTTGGGATTTGACCTGATGATCTGTGGCGATGGCTCTTCCGATCTCTACGCACAGCAGGTCAGCCTGCTGGTGGGGGAAACGCTGAACATTCCCGCCATCAACGGCGTAAGCAAAATTCTCTCCCTGACGGAAAGCACACTGACCGTTGAACGTGAACTGGAAGATGAAATTGAAACGCTGAGCGTTCCTCTTCCGGCGGTCGTGGCCGTCTCCACCGACATTAACTCCCCACAAATTCCGTCTATGAAAGCCATTCTGGGCGCAGCGAAAAAACCGGTGCAGGTCTGGTCGGCGGCTGACATTGGTTTCAGCGCCGGGGACGCCTGGTCAACACAAACGGTGGCCGCGCCAAAACAACGTGAGCGCCAGCGTATTGTGATTGAAGGCGATGGTGAAGATCAGATTGCTGCGTTTGCCGATAGTCTGCGCAAAATCATTAATTAAGAAGGGGATGTTATGAGCAAGTTTTCCAGCGTCTGGGTATTTAGCGATACCTCGTCTCGTCTGCCGGAACTGATGAGCGGCGCGCAGGTTTTAGGTGAACAGGTTAACGCATTTGTGCAAAACGCCGATGAGGCTACCACAGCCATTCAGTTGGGCGCGCATCACGTCTGGCAACTGGACGGTAAACCGGACGATCGCATGGTGGAAGATTATGCGGACGTGATAGCACAGACCATTCGTCAGCAGGGCGATTCTGGCCTGGTGCTGTTGCCTAACACGCGTCGCGGCAAGCTGTTAGCGGCAAAACTGGGCTATCGCCTTGCGGCAGCGGTCTCTAATGATGCCAGCGCGGTGACGCAGCAGGATGGTCGGGCGACGATCAAACATATGGTGTATGGCGGTCTGGCGATGGGCGAAGAAACGCTCTCCACGCCGTTTGCCGTACTGACGCTCAGCAGCGGCACCTTTGAGGCGCAACAGCCGGATGCAGCACGCAGCGGCGAGACGCACAGCGTCGCATGGCAGGCACCGGAAATCACCGTCACCCGCACCGCTACCCAACCACGGCAGAGTAACAGCGTCGATCTCGACAAAGCCCGGCTGGTGGTTAGCGTCGGACGCGGCATCGGCAGCAAAGAGAATATTTCACTGGCGCAAGCGCTATGTCAGGCCATTGGGGCAGAACTGGCCTGTTCGCGTCCGGTCGCCGAAAACGAGAAGTGGATGGAGCATGAGCGCTATGTCGGGATCTCGAACCTGATGCTCAAGCCGGAACTGTACCTGGCGGTGGGGATCTCCGGGCAGATCCAGCACATGGTGGGGGCGAACGGCGCGCAGACTATTTTTGCCATTAACAAAGATAAAAATGCGCCGATCTTTCAGTATGCGGATTACGGCATTGTCGGCGATGCGCTGAAGATCCTGCCCGCGCTGACGACCGCACTGGCTCGCTAATCCATTCAGGCAGGGAGTACGTATGTCCGAAGATATCTTTGATGCCATCATCGTGGGCGCAGGGCTTGCCGGTTCCGTCGCGGCTCTGGTGCTCGCCCGTGAAGGAGCCCAGGTGTTGGTTATCGAGCGCGGAAATTCCGCTGGTGCGAAGAACGTCACCGGTGGGCGCATTTACGCCCACAGTCTGGAGTGCATTATTCCTGGCTTTGCTGAGCAGGCCCCTGTTGAGCGGGTCATCACCCACGAAAAACTCGCCTTTATGACCGATAACGGGGCGATGACCGTGGACTATCTCAACGGTGAAAAGGCGGGCCCGTCGCAGGTCTCTTACTCGGTGTTGCGCAGTAAATTTGACGCCTGGCTGATGGAGCAGGCGGAAGAGGCTGGCGCACAGTTGATCACCGGGATCCGCGTGGATAACGTCGTGCAGCGTGACGGTAAAGTGGTTGGCGTGGAAGCGGATGGCGACATCATCGAATCGAGAGTGGTGATCCTCGCCGATGGCGTCAACTCCCTGCTGGCGGAAAAACTGGGAATGGCGAAACGCGTTGAGGCAGCACACGTGGCGGTCGGCGTGAAAGAGCTGATCGAACTGCCGAAGTCAGTGATTGAAGATCGCTTCCAGTTGCAGGGTAACGAAGGCGCGGCCTGTTTGTTTGCCGGCTCCCCCACGGATGGCCTGATGGGCGGTGGCTTCCTTTACACCAACGAAAACACTCTGTCACTGGGGCTGGTGTGTGGTCTTCATCACCTGAAAGAGGCGAAAAAATCAGTCCCGCAAATGCTGGAAGATTTCAAACAGCATCCGGCCGTTGCGCCACTGATCGCCGGCGGCAAACTGGTGGAGTACGCGGCGCACGTGGTGCCGGAAGCAGGGATGAACATGCAGCCTGAACTGGTGGGCGATGGCGTGCTGATTGCTGGCGATGCGGCTGGCATGTGTATGAACCTCGGCTTTACCATTCGCGGGATGGATCTCGCGGTAGCCGCGGGTGAAGCGGCGGCGAAGACGGTGCTCTCTGCCATGCAGCGCAACGACTTTAGCCGGCAGGGGCTGGCGGAATATCGCCAGCATCTTGATGACGGTCCGATGCGCGATATGCGTATGTACCAGCGGCTGCCCGCGTTCCTTGATAACCCGCGCATGTTTACCCGTTATCCGGAAATGGCCGTCGGTATTGCACGCGACCTCTTTACCGTCGACGGCAGCGCGCCGGTGCCGATGCGTAAGAAGATTCTGCGCCATGCGAAGAAGGTGGGCTTCATCAACCTGATGAAGGATGGCATTAAAGGAGTGACCGTATTATGACTTCTCCCGTCAATGTGGACGTCAAGCTGGGCGTCAACAAATTCAATGTGGATGAAGAGAATCCGCACATCATCATGAAGGCGGTACCGGATAAACAGGTGCTGGAGGTGTTGATCAAGGCCTGTCCTGCCGGGTTATACAAAAAGCAGGATGACGGCAGCGTACGCTTTGATTACGCCGGATGTCTGGAGTGCGGCACCTGTCGGATCCTGGGGCTCGATACGGCGCTGGAGAAATGGGAGTACCCACGCGGTACCTTCGGCGTGGAGTTCCGTTACGGTTAAACCGGGTGCCGGATGGCGGCTTCGCCTTATCCGGCCAACGGGGGATAAGTAGGCCTGATAAGCGCAGCGTCATCAGGCAGTTAAGCACTAATGCCGAATGTCGGCAAACAGGACATCACCATGCAACAGCCCAGGAACTTTGATGATATTCAGTTCTCCTCTATTCACCGCAGGATCATGCTGTGGGGAAGCGGCGGCCCGTTTCTGGACGGTTATGTGCTGGTGATGATTGGCGTTGCGCTGGAACAGCTCACGCCAGCGCTGAAGCTGGATGCCGACTGGATTGGTTTGCTGGGGGCGGGAACGCTGGCCGGACTGTTTGTCGGTACCTCTTTGTTCGGTTATATCTCGGATAAAGTGGGACGGCGCAAAATGTTTCTCATCGATATCGTCGCCATCGGGGTGATATCGGTCGCCACTATGTTTGTCTCGTCTCCAGTAGAGTTGTTGGTGATGCGGGTGCTGATTGGCATCGTGATTGGTGCGGATTATCCCATTGCCACCTCAATGATCACGGAGTTTTCCAGCACGCGGCAACGCGCTTTCTCGATCAGTTTTATTGCGGCGATGTGGTACGTCGGCGCGACCTGCGCCGATCTGGTTGGCTACTGGTTGTATGACGTCGAAGGCGGCTGGCGCTGGATGCTGGGGAGCGCGGCGATCCCCTGTCTCCTGATCCTGATCGGTCGCTTTGATCTTCCCGAATCCCCGCGCTGGCTGTTGCGCAAAGGGCGGGTCAAAGAGTGCGAAGCAATGATGATCAAACTGTTCGGCGAGCCGGTGGCGTTCGATGAAGACACGGCGCAGGAGACGCGCTTTTTGCAGCTGTTCAATCGTCGCCACTTTCCGTTTGTGCTGTTTGTCGCCGCGATCTGGACCTGTCAGGTGATCCCCATGTTTGCCATTTACACCTTTGGTCCGCAGATTGTCGGTCTGTTGGGATTAGGTGCCGGGAAGAGCGCGGCGCTGGGAAATGTGGTGATCAGCCTGTTCTTTATGTTGGGCTGTATCCCGCCGATGTTCTGGCTCAACAGCGCGGGGCGGAGGCCGCTGCTGATTGGCAGCTTTGTGATGATGACGCTGGCGCTGGCGGTACTGGGTCTGATCCCGGAAATGGGTATCTGGCTGGTGGTGACGGCATTCGCGGTGTATGCCTTTTTCTCCGGTGGACCAGGGAATCTACAGTGGCTCTATCCAAATGAGCTGTTTCCGACCGATATTCGCGCTTCCGCCGTGGGGGTGATCATGTCGTTGAGCCGTATCGGCACCATTCTCTCCACCTGGGCGCTGCCGATTTTCATCACTAAATATGGCATTAATCAGGTGATGCTGATGGGGGCAGGGATCTCGTTGATAGGGTTACTGGTCTCCATTGCCTTTGCGCCAGAAACGCGTGGCCTGACGCTTGCCCAGACCAGTACGATGACGATTCGCAGGAAACCGTTGAGCTAAGCTGACGCTTCAGAGTGTTCTGTATTTGCCCTCAGAGTCAGACAGTGTGTCTACAGTTAATGGGTATATCACTGAAAATGACTGAAAAGCAGGGAGAACACCATGCAAAAGAAACTGTTGATCGCTTCCATTTTTGCCGCAGCAACTGTCTTTACCGTCGCCGGCTGCTCCTCGAACCAGGCTGTACGTACGACCGATGGCCGAACCATTGTCACCGACGGTAAACCGCAGGTGGACGATGACACGGGCCTGGTCTCCTACAAAAACGCGGAAACCGGTCAGACAGAACAAATTAACCGCGATCAGGTGAAAAATATGAGCGAGCTGGATAACTAGTTCAGTTTTCCCCATTTATCTGCTCAATAATATTCACTATTAGCCTGTTGGATTACTGACTACACTCTCTTATAAAACAGAGTGGTAAAATAACAGGCTTATCATGATTCTCATCATTTATGCGCATCCCTATCCGCAGCATTCTCATGCGAATAAACGGATGCTTGAGCAGGCAAGGACGCTGGAAGGCGTCGAGGTTCGTTCGCTCTATCAGCTCTATCCTGACTTTAATATCGATGTCGCTGCGGAACAAGAGGCGCTTTCTCGCGCTGATCTGATCGTCTGGCAACATCCCATGCAATGGTACAGCGTCCCCCCCTTACTCAAACTGTGGATGGATAAAGTGCTTTCTCACGGCTGGGCCTATGGTCACGGCGGGACAGCGTTGCGCGGTAAACAGGTGATGTGGGCGGTGACCACCGGCGGCGGCGATAATCACTTCGAAATTGGTTCGCACCCAGGCTTTGATGTGCTCTCACAGCCGCTCCAGGCGACGGCAATCTACTGCGGACTCAACTGGCTTGCGCCGTTTGCGATGCACTGTACGTTTATTTGCGACGATGAAACGTTGCAGGCGCAGGCGCGTCATTACAAGCAACGACTGATGGAATGGCAGGAGGCGCACAATGGATAGTCATACGCTCATACAGGCGCTGATTTATCTTGGGTCAGCGGCGCTGATCGTGCCGATTGCCGTCCGGCTGGGCTTAGGATCGGTGCTGGGCTATCTCATTGCGGGTTGCATCATCGGTCCCTGGGGGTTACGTCTGGTGACAGATGCCGAATCTATTCTGCACTTTGCCGAAATCGGCGTGGTGTTGATGCTGTTCGTCATTGGCCTGGAGCTCGATCCCCAGCGGTTATGGAAACTGCGCGCCTCGGTGTTTGGCGGCGGCGCGCTACAGATGGTGGTCTGTGGTGGCCTGATTGGTCTGTTTTGCATGTTCCTCGGCCTGCGCTGGCAGGTGGCGGAACTGATTGGGATGACGCTGGCGCTCTCCTCCACGGCGATTGCCATGCAGGCGATGAATGAGCGCAACCTGACCGTTTCGCAGATGGGGCGTAGCGCCTTTGCCGTGCTGCTGTTCCAGGATATCGCGGCGATTCCCCTGGTGGCGATGATCCCACTCCTGGCGACTAGCGGGGCGTCGACTACGCTCGGGGCGTTCGCGCTGTCGGCCCTGAAAGTCGCTGGCGCGCTGGTGCTGGTGGTGCTGTTGGGGCGCTATGTGACCCGTCCGGCACTGCGTTTCGTTGCGCGTTCAGGCCTGCGCGAAGTGTTCAGCGCCGTGGCGCTGTTTCTGGTTTTTGGTTTCGGGCTGTTGCTTGAAGAAGTGGGGCTGTCGATGGCGATGGGGGCATTCCTGGCTGGCGTATTGCTGGCAAGTTCAGAGTATCGCCATGCGCTGGAGAGCGACATCGAGCCGTTTAAGGGGCTGCTGCTGGGGCTGTTTTTCATTGGTGTCGGCATGTCTATCGATTTCGGGACGCTTATCGATAATCCCCTACGTATCATCATTCTGCTGGTTGGCTTTCTGGTGATCAAAACCGGGATGTTATGGCTGATTGCTCGTCCTTTACAGGTACCGAATAAACAGCGTCGCTGGTTTGCGGTACTGCTCGGGCAGGGCAGCGAGTTTGCATTTGTGGTTTTTGGTGCGGCGCAAATGGCAAACGTGCTCGATCCGCAATGGGCGAAAGCACTGACGCTGGCGGTAGCGCTGTCGATGGCGGCGACGCCGATATTCTTAGTCATCCTCACACGCATGGAGAAATCCGCCACGGGTGAAGAGCGGGAGGCCGATGAAATTGATGAAGAGCAGCCTCGGGTGATTATTGCCGGATTTGGGCGCTTCGGGCAGATCACCGGCCGTTTGCTGCTCTCCAGCGGCGTGAAGATGGTCGTCCTCGATCACGATCCGGACCACATCGAGACGCTACGTAAATTTGGTATGAAGGTATTCTACGGTGACGCAACGCGGATGGATCTGCTGGAATCCGCCGGGGCGGCGAAAGCGGAAGTACTGATCAACGCTATTGACGATCCGCAAACCAGTCTGGAGTTGACGGAGATGGTAAAAGACCATTTTCCAAACCTGCAAATTATTGCGCGGGCGCGCGATGTCGATCATTACATTCGTCTGCGTCAGGCGGGCGTGGAGCAACCGGAGCGTGAAACGTTTGAAGGCGCACTCAAAACCGGGCGTCTGGCGCTGGAAAGCCTTGGGCTTGGCCGTTATGAAGCGCGTGAACGCGCTGACCTGTTCCGCCGCTTTAATACGCAAATGGTGGAAGAAATGGCGAAGGGCGAGGACGACGCGACCTCCCGGGCAGCGGTCTATAAACGGACCAGCGCGATGCTGAGTGAAATTATCACTGAGGATCGCGAACATCTGTCGTTAATTCAGCGTCATGGTTGGCAGGGAACCGAGGAAGGTAAGCACACTGGAGACGTTGCCGATGAGCCGGAAGTTAAACCGTCAACCTGAGTAAAAAATGTGATGTACTGCAAACTTTACTGTTAACCGTTTGTTTTTGAACTACTGTAATGCCGGGAGTCCACTGTGAAGTCGTGGACTCGCCAGCAGATCGGAAAATTTTCGTGCTCTTCTTCTGTTCGTTAGTCGACGAAAGATTGCTCTTTCCGTATAGTGGCGACAATTTTTTTTGCTTCCGGGAAATATTCAATGATCAGTCTGATTGCTGCGTTAGCGGTAGATCGCGTTATTGGCATGGAAAACGCCATGCCGTGGAATCTACCTGCGGATCTCGCCTGGTTTAAACGTAATACGTTAAATAAACCTGTCGTTATGGGACGCCATACCTGGGAATCCATCGGCAGACCGTTGCCGGGGCGTAAGAACATCGTTATCAGCAGCCAACCGGGTACTGACGATCGCGTGCAGTGGGTGAAATCGGTTGATGAAGCGATTGCGGCCTGTGGCGATGCGCCAGAAATTATGGTGATTGGTGGTGGTCGCGTCTACGAGCAGTTCCTGCCAAAAGCGCAGAAACTGTATCTGACGCACATCGACGCGGAAGTGGAAGGGGATACGCATTTCCCGGACTACGAACCGGACGACTGGGAATCGGTGTTCAGCGAGTTTCACGACGCTGACGGGCAGAATTCGCACAGCTATTGCTTCGAAATTCTGGAACGTCGCTAAGTTATGAGTGCCGGATGGCGACGCTTAGCGTCTTATCCGGCCTACAAACCCGCTCGTAGGCCTGATAAGCGCAGCGCCATCAGGCGAAACAGATCAGGCGTTGACCGCCGCGCCTTCATCCCGATCCATTTGCTGGTTTGACGGCTGCACAAAGTATTGCTTATCTTCCCAGCGCAGGCAGGTTAAATTCCCTCCCCAGCAGCAACCGGTGTCCAGCGCATAGATCCCGTCCGGCGTCCCTTTACCTTCCAGAGAAGCCCAGTGACCAAATGCGATGCTGTAGGCCTCGCTGACGGGGCCTGGAATGGCAAACCACGGTTTCAACGGTGCCGGGGCATCCTCCGGGGACTCTTTGCTGTACATATCCAGTTGCCCGTTCGGGAAGCAGTAACGCATCCGGGTAAAGGCATTGGTGATAAAGCGCAGGCGTGCCAGTCCGGTCAGTTCTGGCGTCCAGTTATTCGGCATGTCGCCATACATGGCATCAAGGAAGAAGGGGTAAGAGTCGCTCGACAGTACCGCTTCGACATCGCGCGCGCACTCTTTGGCGGTCTGTAAATCCCACTGCGGCGTGATACCCGCATGGGCCATCACCAGCTTCTTCTCTTCATCAATCTGCAGCAGCGGCTGACGGCGCAGCCAGTTGAGCAGTTCGTCCGCGTCCGGCGCTTCCAGTAGCGGGCTCAGTCGATCTTTCGGTTTATTGCGACTAATACCTGCGAAAACCGCCAGCAGATGCAGATCGTGATTGCCCAGCACCAGGCGCACGCAGTCGCCGAGCGATTTCACATAACGCAGCACGTCCAGTGAGCCGGGGCCACGAGCGACCAGGTCGCCCGTCAGCCAGAGGGTATCGCTTTCAGGGGTAAAATTGACTTGTTGCAGCAATGCGATCAGTTCATCGTAGCAACCGTGAACGTCGCCAATAAGGTATGTTGCCATAGTTATTGTTTTAATGAATGAGAGTGGAAACAGCGAGTCGGAAAACCGGAATGTCGATGGTAAAGGCGACGCCATTCTCATCGATCATTTCGTAATGACCCTGCATCGTGCCCAGCGGTGTTTCGATAACGGCACCGCTGGTATACTGGTACTCTTCGCCAGGCTCAATGTGCGGCTGAACGCCAACCACACCTTCCCCCTGGACTTCGGTTTCTCGGCCATGACCATTAGTTATCAACCAATAGCGTCCCAGTAGCTGCACGGGCGCTCGCCCCAAATTGCGGATGGTTACGGTGTAGGCAAAAACGTAACGTTCATCATCAGGTGAGGATTGCGCTTCAATATAGACGCTTTGTACCTGAACACACACTCGGGGCGAATTGATCATGCTTAACTCTCCTTCGATGGCGCGTTTTCTGACAGATAGTTCGCCATCTGGCAGTACTGCGCGACAGAGATATTTTCCGCTCGCATTGCCGGGTCAATACCCAGTTCCGTTAAGACCTCAACGCTGAACAGATTGCCGAGGCTATTACGAATCGTTTTACGGCGCTGGTTGAACGCTTCTGTGGTGATGCGGCTCAACAGGCGAATATCTTTTACCGGGTAGGGCATCGTAGTATGCGGCACCAGGCGCACCACGGCGGAATCCACTTTTGGCGGCGGTGTGAAGGCGGATGGCGGAACTTCAAGCACTGGAATTATGTTGCAATAATACTGCGCCATCACGCTTAAGCGACCATACGCCTTACTGTTTGGTCCTGCAACCAGTCGATTGACCACCTCTTTCTGCAACATAAAGTGCATATCAGCAATGGCATCAGTATAGCTAAACAGGTGGAACATCAGCGGGGTAGAGATGTTATAGGGCAGGTTGCCGAACACGCGTAGCGGTTGCCCCATCTTTTCAGATAATTCGCCAAAATTCATGGTCATGGCGTCTTGCTGATAGATTGTCAGTTTGGGGCCCAGGAAGGGGTGCGTTTGCAGGCGTGCGGCCAGATCGCGGTCAAGTTCAATGACCGTCAGCGCATCCAGACGTTCGCCTACCGGCTCCGTCAGCGCCGCCAGACCGGGGCCGATTTCGACCATCGCCTGACCCTTTTGTGGGTTAATGGCGGAGACAATACTGTCGATCACAAACTGATCGTTGAGGAAGTTTTGCCCGAAACGTTTACGGGCTAAATGGCCCTGATGGACTCGATTATTCATTGGGTATTAACAATCATTTTGATGGCGAGATTAAGCGCCGTAATAAAACTGCCGACATCAGCTTCACCCCGACCCGCCAGTTCAAGCGCGGTGCCGTGGTCAACCGAGGTACGAATAAAGGGCAGGCCCAGCGTGATATTCACGCCGCGACCAAATCCCTGGTATTTTAGCACGGGGAGGCCCTGATCGTGGTACATTGCCAGCACAGCATCGGCATGTTGCAGATATTTCGCCTGAAACAGCGTGTCCGCCGGCAGTGGGCCGACTAACTTCATCCCCTGCGCGCGTAATGTGTCGAGCACCGGAACGATCGTGTCGATCTCTTCGCTGCCCATATGCCCCCCTTCACCGGCATGTGGGTTCAGACCACAAACCAGCACGCGCGGATCGTCCACACCGAATTTGGTGCGCAGATCGTGATGCAGGATGCCAATCACCTCATGCAGCAGCGCTGGCGTAATGGCGTCAGCGACGTCGCGCAGTGGCAGATGGGTGGTCGCCAGCGCGACGCGTAACTCTTCGGTCGCCAGCATCATCACTACTTTTTTTGCCTGGGAGCGCTCTTCAAAAAACTCGGTGTGACCGGTGAAAGGCACGCCCGCGTCGTTGATAACGCCTTTATGAACGGGACCCGTAATCAGCGCGGCAAATTCGCCCTGCAAACAACCGTCACAGGCGCGGGCCAGCGTCTGCACCACATACTCGCCATTCTCCACGGCCAGCTGCCCAGGAACGACAGGCGCATGAAGCGCGACCGGTAACAGCGTAAGCGTGCCGGCAGTCTGCGGTTTAGCAGGGCTTTGCGGGGTGTAAGGGAGTAGCGTGAGGGGAAGACCAAGCATTGCCGCCCGGTCGGCCAGTACCGCGGCGTCGGCACAGACCACCAGTTCAACTGGCCAGTCGCGCTGGGCAAGTTGAACGACGAGATCCGGACCAATCCCGGCGGGCTCGCCGGGAGTGATCGCTACGCGTTGAGCAACCGTCATTAATTGCTCAGGATTTTAACGTAAGCGCTGGCGCGCTGTTCCTGCATCCAGGTTGCGGCTTCTTCTGAGAACTTCCGGTTCATCAGCATACGGTAAGCACGATCTTTCTGCGCGGCGTCGGTTTTATCGACGTTACGCGTATCCAGCAGTTCGATCAGGTGCCAGCCGAAAGAGGAGTGCACCGGTGCGCTCATCTGGCCTTTGCTCATGCGGGTTAACGCATCGCGGAATGCCGGATCGAAAATATCCGCAGCAGCCCAGCCCAGATCGCCGCCCTGGTTAGCTGAGCCTGGATCCTGAGAGAACTCTTTCGCTGCCGCAGCAAAGGTGGTTTTACCGCTCTTAATATCTGCTGCGATCTGTTCAAGCTTCAGACGCGCCTGCTGATCGGTCATGATCGGCGACGGCTTGAGCAGAATATGACGAGCATGCACTTCGGTCACGGAGATGCTCTGGCTCTGGCCGCGCATATCGTTCACTTTCAGGATATGGAAACCGACACCGGAACGAATCGGGCCAACAATGTCACCTTTCTTCGCGGTGCTCAGCGCCTGGGCAAAAATGCCCGGCAGTTCCTGAATACGGCCCCAGCCCATCTGGCCGCCTTTCAGCGCCTGCTGATCGGCAGAATAGGTGATCGCCAGTTTTCCGAAGTCGTTGCCGTTACGGGCTTGATCAACAATGGAACGCGCCTGGGATTCCGCTTCGTTCACCTGGTCAGACGTTGGGTTTTCTGGCAGTGGGATCAGGATGTGGCTCAGGTTCAGCTCAGTACTGGCATCATTTTGATTGCCAACCTGCTGCGCCAGCGCGTCGACTTCCTGCGGCAGGATCGTCACGCGGCGGCGCACTTCGTTATTGCGCACTTCAGAGATGATCATCTCTTTACGGATCTGATTACGATAGGTTGAGTAGCTCAGACCATCGTAAGCCAGACGGCTGCGCATCTGATCCAACGTCATGTTGTTCTGTTTTGCGATATTGGCAATTGCCTGATCAAGCTGTTCGTCAGAGATTTTTACGCCCATCTTCTGACCCATCTGCAGGACAATCTGATCCATGATCAGACGTTCCAGGATCTGATGACGCAACGTAGCATCGTCCGGGAGTTGTTGACCTGCCTGGTTGGCGTTCAGTTTGACAGACTGCATCAGGCCATCAACATCGCTTTCCAGTACGACACCGTTATTTACGACGGCTGCGACTTTATCGACTACCTGCGGGGCAGCGAAACTGGTATTCGCGATCATGGCGATACCGAGAAGCAGCGTTTTCCAGTTCTTCATACTTTTTCCATTTCAATTAACCGCACTGCGGATTACGTGGTAAATCAATCAGATCACAAAGAGTTTTGATACGGCAAAATGTTGGAACGCAACATCTCTTTCGTGCCGAGGCCATAGTTGGAGCTCAGGCCACGAAGTTCGATGTTAAAGCCAATCACGTTGTCATATACCGCGTGTTCTTTATTGCTATCCCAACCGTTCAGCTTACGCTCGTAACCGACGCGAATGGCATAACAGCAGGAGTTGTACTGCACGCCTAACATCTGGTCGGCAGCTTTGTTCACGTTGGTATCGTAGTAGTAAGCACCAACAATGGACCAGCGGTCAGCGATCGGCCAACTGGCAACGGTACCGACCTGGTTGATCCCGTTCTTGTACTGTTCTGCTGTAGAATATCTTGCTGGCAACGTCGCCTGAATATACTCCGGGCTGGCGTAACGATAGTTCAACTGCACCAGACGATCTTCATCACGACGGTATTCAATACTGGAGCTACTGGTGGCGACGCTATCCAGACGGGTGTCGTACTGAATACCGCCGCGCAGACCCCAGCGTTCCGAAATACGCCAGTAGGTATCTCCTGCCCATACCAGTGAACCCGTTTGGTCATCTTTCTCCCATTGGATATTGTCATCGCCAGTGCGAGACTCCGTGAAATAGTAGATTTGACCAACAGAAACGTTAAAACGTTCAACCGCCGCGTCATCATATACGCGAGATGTGACGCCAGTCGTGACCTGGTTAGCGGAAGCAATACGGTCCAGGCCGCCATAGCTACGATCGCGGAACAGGCCGGTATAGTCAGATTGCAGCAGGGAAGAGTCGTAGTTGTAAATGCTGCTCTGGTCGCGATACGGCACATACAGATACTGCGCGCGCGGCTCCAGCGTCTGGGTGTAACCCGGCGCGAGCATATTCATATCACGTTCAAACACCATCTTGCCGTCGACTTTAAACTGCGGCATTACGCGGTTGGCGGAATCATCAAGATCTGTCGCATAGTTGGCGTTATACCATTTCAGATTGGTCTGCTGATAGTGGGTCGCCAGCAGCTTTGCTTCGGTGTTGACGCTGCCCCACTGATTCGACAGCGGCAGGTTGATGGTCGGCTCCAGGTGCAGACGCGTTGCTTCCGGCATGTTGTCATTGGTATTCACAAAATGCACGGCCTGACCGTAAATACGGGTATCGAAAGGACCCAGATCGTTCTGATAGAAGTTGACGTCTAACTGCGGCTGCGCAGAA
This sequence comes from Citrobacter farmeri, assembly GCF_019048065.1. Lineage (NCBI taxonomy): Bacteria > Pseudomonadati > Pseudomonadota > Gammaproteobacteria > Enterobacterales > Enterobacteriaceae > Citrobacter > Citrobacter farmeri. Next base: position 3,876,214 of record NZ_CP077291.1, on the reverse strand, counting down.
TAGCTGTTGCTGTTTGCCGTATCGAACACCTGGAACTGCTTGGTTGAAACCGTCGCGTCAAAGTTCTGTACCGCGTAGCCAACGCTGAATTTCTGTGTGGCATAACCGTCGGTACTGGAACCGTACTTGTTATCGAAATCATTAAAGTATGTGGAGTCGCTGACCTTGGTGTAGTCGACGTTGAAGCGCCACACCTGGTCCATCACGCCTGAATGTTGCCAGTAAAACAACCAGCGGCGTGAGTTGTCGTCTTTCGGATGTTCATCGCTGTAGACGCGATCGGAATTGAGATAGTCGAACTCCATTATGCCGGCACCCGCCTGACTCAGGTAACGGAATTCGTTCTCCCACATCACCCCGCCACGACGGTGCATATAGTGCGGCGTCAGGGTCGCATCCATGTTTGGCGCGATGTTCCAGTAATATGGCAGATAGAACTCAAAATAGTTCTTCGACGTATATTTGGCGTTCGGGATCAAGAAACCGGAGCGGCGTTTATCCCCCACCGGCAACTGCAAATACGGACTGTAAAAAACAGGAACCGGACCCAGCTTAAAGCGGGCGTTCCAGATTTCTGCGACCTGCTCTTCGCGGTCGTGAATTACTTCGCTACCGACGACGCTCCAGGTATCAGAACCCGGCAGACAGGAGGTGAAGGTCCCGTTCTCAAGAATGGTATAGCGGTTCTCACCGCGCTGTTTCATTAAGTCGGCTTTACCACGCCCCTGACGGCCCACCATCTGGTAGTCACCTTCCCAGACGTTGGTATCTTTGGTGTTTAGGTTCGCCCAACCCTTCGGCCCTTTCAGGATAACCTGGTTGTCATCGTAATGAACGTTGCCGAGCGCGTCGACGGTGCGCACGGGCTCAGGCTGACCCTGCGCCTCTTTCTGATGAAGCTGAACCTCATCGGCCTGTAGGCGACTGTTGCCCTGCATGATGTCCACATTGCCGGTAAACACCGCATCATCGGGGTAATTCCCTTTCGCGTGATCGGCATTAATCGTGACGGGGAGTTCATTTGTCTCGCCCTGCACCAGAGGACGGTCATAGCTTGGCACGCCTAACATACATTGTGAGGCGAGACTGGCTGCCAGACCCTGTTGACTGTAAAGGGCTGTGGCAATCATGGTGGCCAGGAGGGTGGGAATACGTTTTTTCATACGTTGTATTTTATTGTTCCATCATCAGTAGCGTCGCGCGTGACAAACCGCCACAGCCTAACTTACTCATGTTCTTAGCGCTAGTGTTAATCCTGCCGCTATAGCGTCTGTGGTGTTAGTCACGGCTGTGAATGACAGGTATGATAATGCAAATTATAGGCGATGTCCCACAATTGACCGTAGCGGGAAGATCGTAAAAAGCCGCTTATTTTGTGGGACCTGGCCTCACCGGGAGTGAGACAAATTGGGGAGTCTATGCAGTACTGGGGAAAAATAATTGGCGTGGCCATGGCACTGCTCATGGGCGGCGGCTTTTGGGGCGTGGTTCTGGGGCTGTTGATCGGCCACATGTTCGATAAGGCCCGCAGCCGGAAAATGGCGTGGTTTGCCAACCAGCGTGAGCGTCAGGCGCTGTTTTTTGCCACCACCTTTGAGGTGATGGGGCACTTAACCAAATCGAAAGGGCGCGTCACCGAAGCGGATATCCATGTCGCTAATGTGCTGATGGACAGGATGAATTTACACGGTGAATCACGATCGGCTGCGCAAAATGCGTTCCGCATCGGAAAATCAGATAATTACCCGTTACGTGAAAAAATGCGCCAGTTTCGTAGCGTCTGTTTTGGTCGTTTCGATCTTATCCGCATGTTTCTCGAAATTCAGATTCAGGCGGCGTTTGCTGACGGTTCACTACATCCCAACGAGCGTGAAGTGCTGTATGTGATTGCCGAAGAACTGGGCATTTCCCGTACTCAGTTCGATCAGTTCCTGCGTATGATGCAGGGGGGCGCGCAGTTTGGTGGTGGTTATCAGCAGCAGTCCGGCGGCAGCGGCTGGCAGCAGGCGCAGCGCGGCCCGACGCTGGAGGATGCCTGCAACGTACTGGGGGTTAAACCCACCGACGATGCGACGACCATTAAGCGCGCTTACCGTAAGCAGATGAGCGAGCATCATCCGGATAAGCTGGTGGCGAAAGGTCTGCCACCCGAAATGATGGAGATGGCGAAGCAAAAAGCGCAGGAAATTCAGAAGGCTTACGAGCTGATCAAAGAACAGAAAGGCTTTAAATAATGGTTTTGCCGGATGGCGACGCAACGCGTCTTATCCGGCTTACAATGCCCGAACGTAGGCCTGATAAGCGTAGCGCCATCAGGCATTATTGTTAGAAATCCGCCGGCGCTTTAAACGTCATGCTGTTGCCATAGGCGGGATGGGTGATGGTCAGCATTTCGGCATGCAACTGAAGTCGGGGGGCCATTGCCAGCGCGTCGGGCGGCGCATAAAAACGGTCGCCGAGGATCGGGTGACCTAACGCCAGCATATGGACGCGCAGTTGATGTGAACGCCCGGTGACGGGCTTCAACACCACCCGCGCGGTGTTATCTGCCGCAAACTCTACCACTTCATATTCAGTCTGCGCCGCTTTGCCGGTTTCATAACACACTTTTTGTTTCGGGCGATTCGGCCAGTCGCAGATCAGCGGTAAATCCACCAGTCCTTCTGCGGGCGCGGGATGTCCCCATACCCGCGCCACATACTGTTTTTTCGGCTCGCGCTCGCGAAACTGACGCTTCAACTCCCGTTCTGCCGCTTTGGTGAGGGCCACTACAATCACGCCGCTGGTCGCCATATCCAGACGATGCACAGATTCCGCCAGAGGATAGTCGCGTTGAATACGCGTCATCACGCTGTCTTTATGTTCTTCAAGACGCCCCGGCACAGACAACAGGCCACTCGGCTTGTTGACCACCATAATGTGCTCATCCTGATACAGGATCACCAGCCAGGGATCCTGCGGCGGATTGTAGTTTTCCATCCCCATATTCGACTCCGTTACTGATGTGTGACGACGATAAGACGCAGCGCATCCAGACGCCATCCCGCCTGATTCAGGCTTTCCAACACCTGCTGACGGTTGCTCTCAATCGCCGCGAGTTCGTCATCACGAATGTTAGGATTGACGGCGCGCAGCGCTTCCAGGCGTGACAGTTCGGCAGACAGTTTTTCATCCGCTTCATTACGCGCAGCGTCAATCAGGGCACGGGCTGACTTTTCAACCTGCGCCTCACCCAGCTGCAGGATCGCATGAACATCCTGCTGCACCGCGTTAACCAGCTTGCTGCCGGTGTGACGGTTAACGGCGCTCAACTGGCGGTTAAAGGTTTCAAACTCCACCTGCGCGGCGAGGTTATTACCGTTTTTATCCAGCAGCATACGAACCGGAGTCGGCGGCAGGAAGCGGTTGAGCTGAAGCTGTTTCGGCGCCTGCGCTTCAACAACATACACCAGTTCCAGCAGCAGCGTTCCAACCGGTAAGGCTTTGTTTTTCAGCAACGATATGGTGCTGCTGCCGGTATCGCCAGAGAGGATAAGGTCCAGACCGTTACGAATCAGCGGGTGTTCCCAGGTAATAAACTGGGCATCTTCACGCGACAGCGCCACGTCACGCTCAAAGGTAATGGTGCAGCCGTCTTCCGGCAGGCCCGGGAAATCCGGAACCAGCATGTGATCGGATGGGGTCAGCACAATCAGATTTTCGCCGCGATCGTCCTGGTTAATTCCCACGATATCAAACAGGTTCATGGCAAAGGCGATAAGGCTTGTGTCGTCGTCCTGCTCTTCGATACTTTCAGCCAGTTGTTGCGCTTTTTCACCGCCGTTGGAGTGGATCTCCAGCAGACGGTCGCGGCCCTGTTCCAGTTGAGCCTTCAGAGCTTCATGCTGTTCGCGACAGGTTTTGATCAGCTCATCAAAGCCATCGGTCTCTTCGGGTGCCGCCAGATAGTTGATCAGGTTGCTGTAGACCGTGTCATAGATGGCGCGACCGGTCGGGCAGGTATGTTCGAACGCATCCAGACCTTCGTGATACCAGCGAACCAGCACCGACTGGGCCGTTTTCTCTAAATAGGGGACGTGGATTTGGATATCGTGCGCCTGACCGATACGGTCGAGACGGCCAATACGCTGTTCCAGCAGATCCGGGTTAAACGGCAGGTCGAACATCACCAGGTTGCTGGCAAACTGGAAGTTACGTCCTTCCGAACCGATTTCTGAACACAACAGCACCTGTGCGCCGCTGTCCTCTTCACCAAACCAGGCGGCGGCACGGTCGCGCTCGATAATCGACATGCCTTCATGGAAAACGGCGGCGCGGATACCTTCACGTTCGCGCAGCACTTGCTCCAGTTGCAGGGCGGTTGTCGCTTTCGCGCAGATCACCAGCACTTTCTGCGAGCGATGGCTGGTCAGGTAGCCCATCAGCCATTCAACGCGCGGGTCGAAGTTCCACCAGGTGCCGGTATCACCTTCAAATTCCTGATAAATCTGTTCCGGATAGAGCATATCGCGCGCTCTGTCTTCGGCGTTTTTGCGGGCACCCATGATGCCGGACACTTTAATGGCAGTCTGATACTGCGTCGGCAGCGGCAGCTTAATGGTGTGCAGTTCGCGTTTCGGGAAACCTTTTACGCCGTTACGGGTGTTACGGAACAGCACGCGACTGGTGCCGTGACGGTCCATCAGCATGGAGACCAGTTCCTGACGCGCGTTCTGCGCACCGTCGCGGTCACTGTTCGCGGTTTGCAGCAGCGGCTCTATATCTTGTTCGCCGATCAGTTCCCCCAGCATGTTGAGCTCTTCATTGCTGAGTTTGTTTCCCGCCAGCAGCATGGCGACGGCGTCGGCAACCGGACGGTAGTTTTTCTGCTCTTCGACAAATTGTGCGAAATCGTGGAAGCGATTGGGATCCAGCAGGCGCAGACGCGCAAAGTGGCTTTCCATACCCAGTTGTTCCGGGGTAGCGGTCAGCAACAGTACGCCTGGCACACGTTCTGCCAGTTGTTCAATCGCCAGGTACTCGCGGCTTGGCGTTTCTTCGCTCCACACAAGGTGATGGGCTTCATCGACAACGAGCAGATCCCACTCGGCATCACACAGATGTTCCAGGCGCTGTTTGTTGCGGCGGGCGAAATCCAGTGAACAGATAACCAGTTGCTCGGTGTCAAACGGGTTCAGCGCATCGTGCTGCGCTTCTGCGTAGCGTTCGTCGTCAAACAGGGCGAAACGCAGGTTAAAACGGCGCAGCATTTCGACCAGCCACTGATGCTGCAAGGTTTCCGGCACAATGATCAGCACGCGTTCAGCCGCGCCGGAAAGCAGTTGCTGATGCAGGATCATCCCGGCTTCAATGGTTTTCCCCAGACCCACTTCATCTGCCAGCAGTACGCGCGGCGCATGGCGACGACCCACGTCATGGGCAATGTTCAACTGGTGAGGGATCAGACTGGTGCGCTGCCCGCGCAGACCGCTCCACGGCATACGGTACTGTTCGCTCTGAAATTTACGTGCGCGATAGCGCAGCGCAAACCGGTCCATACGGTCAATCTGACCGGCAAAGAGACGATCCTGCGGTTTACTGAAAGCCAGCTTACTGTCGAGCAGAACTTCACGCAGCGTTACGCCAGCTTCTTCGGTATCAAGACGGGTACCAATGTAGGCAAGCAAACCGTTTTCTTCTTTTACTTCATCGATTTGCAGCTGCCAGCCTTCATGACTGGTAATGGTGTCGCCAGGGTTGAACATCACGCGGGTCACGGGGGAGTCACTGCGTGCATACAGACGGTTTTCACCGGTGGAGGGGAAAAGCAAAGTGACGGTGCGCGCATCCATGGCGACAACGGTTCCAAGTCCCAGTTCGCTTTCTGTATCGCTGATCCAGCGTTGACCAAGTGTAAAAGGCATATTTGTTCGGCTCTATTTCTTTAATTCAGGCAATAATCACCCTCTGCCAGGAAAAAAGATGGCAGCAAGTATTATTGGGTCCAGGAATGGAAAGGGCGCTATGGTAATGGATGGCGATGGATTCGTCACGCGTCAAAATAACCCTAATTGGCCTGTCAGTAGTGTAGCAAAGTTATCATCAATGAAGGGAAGAATTCCTTCCGCGACGGGCTGAAGCTGACGCGTCAGGTAGTGTTCATAATCCAGCGGCGAGTGTTGATAATCCCTCGGCTCCGGGCCGTTCAGGGTCCAGACATAGTGGATGGTGCCGCGGTTCTGGTACTGCGCCGCACGTCCCCGTTTCAGGTTTTCTTCGTCGGCTAGCCTGGCGGCACGCACGTGCGGCGGCACGTTGCGCTGGTACTCGCTCAATGGTCGACGCAGACGCTTGCGATAGACCAGACGATCGTCCAGTTCACCTGCCATCAGCCGGGCAATGGTGTCGCGTACGTAATCCTGATACGGCTCGTGACGAAAAATGCGCAGGTACAACTCCTGCTGAAACTGTTGCGCCAGCGGCGTCCAGTCGGTACGCACGGTTTCCAGACCTTTAAACACCATCCGCTGGCGCTCTCCTTCCTGAATCAGGCCCGCGTAGCGTTTTTTACTGCCGGTATCCGCGCCACGGATGGTGGGCATCAGAAAACGGCAGAAATGCGTTTCATACTCCAGCTCCAGTGCGCTGGTGAGGTTCTTCTCCTGGAGCGACTGTGCCCACCAGGTGTTGACGTGCTCCACTAATGACCGGCCAATTTTCGCGGCTTCCTCTTCCGTATGAGCGCGTTTTAGCCAGACGAAGGTGGAGTCAGTGTCGCCATAAATCACGTCATACCCCTGGGCTTCAATGAGCGCTTTGGTCTGGCGCATGATCGCGTGACCGCGCATGGTGATCGACGAGGCCAGACGTGGATCAAAGAAACGGCAGGCCGTTGTGCCGAGCACGCCGTAAAAGGCATTCATGATGATCTTCAACGCCTGTGAAAGTGGTTTGTTGCCGTGTCGTTTGGCGTCGTCGCGACCGTGCCAGATGTTCGTCACGATCTCCGGCAGGCAGTGTTTTTCCCGTGAGAACCAGGCGTCGAGGAATCCTTCGGTACTGTGTTCGGGATCCGGGTGTGCCATCCCTTCCACCAGACCGACAGGGTCGATCAAAAAAGTGCGAATGATCGAGGGGTACAGGCTTTTGTAATCCAGTACCAGCACGGAATCATATAATCCTGGACGCGAATCCATCACATAACCGCCGGGGCTGGCATGAGGCGGGACTTCACCGAGGTTTGGCGCGACGTACCCGGCGCGGTGCATGCGCGGAAAATAGAGATGACCGAAGGCGGCGACCGAACCGCCGTGACGATCGACAGGTAATCCATTGACCGTGGAACGCTCTAACAGGAACGGCACGATCTCGGTTTTATGAAAGATCCGCGTCACCAGCTCACAATCTTTCAGATTATACGTGGCGAGTGCGGGTTTATCCTCGGCAAAACGCCTGTCGATCTCATCCATGCGATCCCATGGATTATCGATCGATTTGCCTTCTCCGAGGAGTTCCTGCGAAACGGTCTCCAGCGAAAACGACGAGAAATTCCAGAAGGCAGATTTCAGCGCTTCAATACCGTCAATAATCAGCCGACCCCTGGCCTGGGCGAAAAAAACGCCGTTTTTAAAACCGTGCTCACGCCACTCGAGTTCGCTGTTATCGCGGCCAAAACGCAGCGGGATACGGTAGCGCTCAGCATGTTTTTGCAACACGCGCAGGTCGAACTGCACCAGATTCCAGCCGATGATGAGGTCGGGATCGTGGCGGGCAATCCATTCGTTCAGCTTTTCCAGCAGTTGTGGGCGACTGTTGACGTACTCAAGCTGGAAGTCGAGCGTTGACGCTTCGCCATTTTCGGGGCCGAGCATATAGACAACGCGCTGCCCGCAGCCTTCAAGCCCAATGCAGTACAATTCTCCGTGGCGGGTGGTCTCAATGTCCAGAGAAAGCCACTTGAGCGGCGGACGATAGTCGGGATGGGGTTTTAATCGCGCGTTAACGATCGCCCCGTTGCGGCTCTCACCTTCAACCCACACTGGCGAGGTGATAAAGCGTTCCATCAGGTAGCGCTCTGGCGGGCGCACATCGCCCTCATAAACCGTCACGCCGTTCTCACGCAACAGCTTTTCCAGACGCATTAGCTGGCGATGCGAACGGCAGTAAAGACCAGAAACCGGCTGACGATGAAAATCCTTGAGGTTGAGCGGCGTCAGGCGGTAGCCATTTTCACTGCTTAATAGCGACGTGACGCGAGCGGTAAGCGCGGTGGGGATAAACGCAACGGATTCCTGCGGCGCAAGCGTGACCTGCAAAGGCCCGCTGTCTGTTGCCAGCCAGAAGGCGACTTCTGTTCCCTGCGATGTATCCCGCCAGTGCCGGGTTAAGATAAAACCTGCCTGCGCCACGCTGTTTATCCATCAAAAAAACCAGGCATGATTATAGCCTGGTTCAACGTGTTTTGCTGGGGTTTTATACAGTTATTAACGCAGCTACTGCCCGTAATAGGCTTTCGCCCCGTGCTTGCGCAGGTAATGTTTATCCAGCAGCGTCTGCTGCATATCCGGTAATTGCGGCGCGAGCTGGCGGCAGAATATGCCCATATAGGCGACCTCTTCTAAGACGATGGCGTTATGCACAGCGTCTTCGGCGTTTTTCCCCCATGCGAAGGGACCGTGTGAATGCACCAGCACCCCTGGCATCTGTGCGGCGTCGATGCCCTGTTTTGCAAACGTTTCGACAATCACGTTGCCGGTTTCCCATTCATACTCGCCGTTGATTTCGCTGTCAGTCATTTTGCGGGTGCAGGGAATGGCGCCATAGAAATAGTCGGCGTGCGTCGTCCCCGTTGCCGGAATAGACTGCCCGGCCTGCGCCCAGATGGTTGCGTGGCGCGAATGGGTATGCACGATACCGCCAATAGTGGAAAAAGCCTGGTACAGCAGACGGTGCGTCGGCGTATCGGACGACGGCTTTTTCTTACCTTCAACCACTTCACCCGTCGCGATGCTGACAACCACCATATCTTCTGCGGTCATCACGCTGTAATCGACGCCGGAAGGTTTAATCACAAAGACGCCGCGCTCGCGATCGACCGCGCTGACGTTCCCCCAGGTGAGGGTGACCAGGTTGTGCGTTGGCAGTGCCAGATTCGCTTCCAGCACCTGACGTTTGAGATCTTCTAGCATGTTTTTCTCCCTGCCTGATGAGGGCGTAAACGCCTTATCAGGCCTACGCAGAGATGTAGGCCTGATAAGCAAAACGCCATCAGGCAACCATTCGCTTAACGTTTAAAGCCGTAATACACTTCGTTCCAGCGCAGTGCGTCCTTGAAGGCGGGCAGGCGCGTATCGTTATCAATCACGGTGATTTCGATATCGTGCATTTCGGCGAATTGACGCATGTCGTTCAGATCTAACGCATGACTGAAGACGGTATGATGCGCGCCGCCGGCGAGGATCCACGCTTCAGACGCGGTCGGCAGATCCGGCTGCGCTTTCCACAGCGCGTTCGCGACGGGCAGTTTCGGTAGCGAGTGCGGGGTTTTCACGGTGTCGATGCAGTTGACCAGTAGACGATAGCGATCGCCGAGGTCGATCAGGCTGGCAACGATCGCCGGACCCGTTTGGGTGTTGAAAATCAGGCGGGCAGGGGCGTCTTTACCGCCAATACCGAGATGCTGGACGTCAAGGATTGGTTTGTCTTCCACGGCGATGGTCGGGCAGACTTCCAGCATATGGGAGCCGAGTACCAGATCGTTGCCTTTTTCGAAGTGATAAGTGTAATCCTCCATAAAAGAGGTGCCGCCCTGCAGACCGGTTGACATCACTTTCATGATGCGAAGCAGAGCGGCGGTTTTCCAGTCGCCTTCGCCGGCAAAGCCATAGCCCTGCTGCATCAGGCGCTGTACGGCCAGACCCGGAAGCTGTTTCAGACCGTGTAAATCTTCAAAGGTGGTGGTGAAGGCATGGAAGCCGCCCTGTTCCAGAAAGCGCTTCATGCCCAACTCGATACGCGCCGCTTCCAGCACGTTCTGGCGTTTATCGCCGTGAACCTGCGTGGCGGCGGTCAGGGTATAGCTGCTTTCGTATTCATCAATCAGGGCGTTAATGTCACCGTCGCTGATGGAATTGACCACCTGCACGAGATCGCCGACTGCCCAGGTGTTGACTGAGAAACCGAACTTGATCTGCGCAGCGACTTTATCGCCATCGGTGACCGCCACTTCACGCATATTATCGCCAAAACGGCACACTTTCAGATGACGGGTATCCTGTTTCGATACTGCATGGCGTATCCAGGAGCCGATACGCTGCTGCGCCTGTGGGTCCTGCCAGTGACCGGTCACTACCGCGTGCTGTTGGCGCATACGTGCGCCAATGAAACCGAACTCACGACCGCCGTGCGCGGTCTGGTTCAGGTTCATAAAGTCCATATCAATGCTGTCCCACGGCAGGGCGGCATTGAACTGAGTGTGGAATTGCAGCAGGGGTTTGTTGAGCGTCGTCAGGCCGTTGATCCACATTTTGGCCGGAGAGAAGGTATGCAGCCAGACCACCAGACCCGCACAGCGTTCGTCATAGTTTGCGTCACGGCAAATGGCAGTGATCTCATCGGGTGTGGTCCCCAGCGGTTTTAACACCAGCTTGCAGGGCAGTTTGGCTTCGGTATTCAGCGCCTTGACGACGTGCTCAGCATGCTGAGTCACCTGACGCAGCGTTTCAGGGCCGTACAAATGCTGGCTGCCAATTACAAACCACACTTCATAGTTATCAAAAATAGTCATTGTCGTGTCCTTAGTGAGTCAGGGTTGCCTGGTCAGCCGGCGCGGTATTTACCGGGGTGGCAGTCGGAAGATAATGTTGCTCAGCGCTTAGCGACCATTGCTGATAGCGGCGATAAAGCTGTTCGAAACGTTGCGCCTGTTCGGGGCGAGGTTGCAGCGTGTTTTCCACTGCGCTGGCCATTTTCCGCTGGGCCGCAGGAATATCGGTATGCACGTTAGCCGCTACGGCCGCGAAGATGGCTGCACCGAGGGCGCAACACTGATCGGAGGCGACGATTTGTAGCGGACGGTTCAGCACATCGCAGCAGGCCTGCATGATGACCTTATTTTTCCGGGCGATGCCGCCCAACGCCATCACGTTGTTGACCGCAATGCCTTGTTCAGTAAAGCATTCCATGATCGCCCGTGCGCCAAAGGCGGTCGCAGCGATCAGCCCGCCAAACATCGCCGGGGCGTCGGTGGCAAGATTCAGATCGGTCATCACCCCTTTCAGACGCTGGTTTGCGTTTGGCGTACGACGACCGTTAAACCAGTCAAGTACCACCGGCAGGTGATCCAGCGACGGGTTCTTCGCCCAGGCTTCGGTCAATGCCGGCAGCAGTTGCTTCTGGCTGGCGTTTATTTGCGCTTTCAGTTCCGGGTGCTGCGCGGCGAGTTGCTCCAGCGGCCAGCCGAGAATGCGTCCAAACCACGCGTAGATATCGCCAAAGGCAGACTGACCCGCCTCCAGGCCGATAAAATCGGGCACCACGCTACCATCGACTTGTCCGCAAATGCCTTTCACGGCGCGCTCACCGACGCTCTGTTTATCGGCTATCAGGATGTCGCAGGTTGAGGTTCCAATCACTTTCACCAGCGCATTGGGCTGCGCACCTGCGCCGACGGCACCCATGTGGCAGTCGAACGCGCCACCCGAGATGACGACGTTTTCCGGCAGACCGAGGCGCTGTGCCCACTCGGCGCACAGTGTCCCAACCGGCAAATCGGCGGTGAAAGTGTCTGTGAACAGGGGATATTGCAAATGCTGGTTAATCAGCGGATCGAGTTCGTCGAAGAAATTGGCGGGTGGCAGACCGCCCCAGCTTTCATGCCACAGCGATTTATGCCCGGCGCTACAGCGACCCCGACGGATATCCTGCGGACGCGTGGTGCCAGAAAGCAGAGCAGGCACCCAGTCGCACAGTTCAATCCAGGAGACGGCGGCCTGGGCAACCGCGCTGTCTTCGCGGGTAACATGAAGGATCTTTGCCCAGAACCATTCACTGGAGTAAATACCGCCGATGTAGCGGGAGTAATCGATCTTACCCGGCGTATGGCACAGACGGGTAATCGCTTCGGCCTCTTCTACTGACGTGTGATCCTTCCACAGGACGAACATCGCATTGGGGTTTTCCGCGAACTCTTCCCGGAGCGCCAGCACGTTTCCATCGGCGTCAATTGGCGCAGGCGTTGAGCCCGTACTGTCGACGCCAATCCCAACGACCTCTGCACGTTGCGTCGCGCCCAGTTCAGCCAGCACGCTTTTCAGCGCGGCTTCCATTGATTCTATGTAGTCGCGCGGATGATGGCGGAAACGGTTGTTCGGTGCGTCGCAATAACGCCCTTCCTGCCAGCGTGGGTACCACTCTACGCTGGTGGCGATCTCTTCGCCGGTGGCGCATTCCACAGCCAGCGCGCGTACAGAATCACTGCCAAAATCGAGGCCAATTGCAATTGCCATCCTCTTACTCCATCCAGAAATACGGGTATGGAGAAACAGTAGTGAGTGGGGATAAAAACCGTCAGGCAGGATTCGCTAATCTTATGGATTAAAATGCTATGGCATCGCAAAGTGTGACGCTGTGCAAATAATCAATGTGGACATTTCTGCTCCAGTTATAGACACTTTTGTTAGCCGTTTTTGTCGCAGTCATCGCTCGGAGTTGTTACATAATGCTTTTCACAAGCGGGGTTGATGGTCTACCAATGGCATTGCGGCGGCGAGACGGGGCGAAGATAACGTCGCCTCGCGTAATATGGACAATTTGTTTCCTCACTGAACCTCGGGAGTCGTGAAATTATGGCTGAACCACAAAATGACCCTCTCCTGCCGGGGTACTCCTTTAACGCGCATCTGGTTGCCGGTTTAACGCCGATAGACGCCAACGGATATCTGGATTTTTTTATCGACAGACCATTGGGGATGAAAGGCTATATCCTTAACCTCACGATCCGGGGTGAAGGGGTGATCAAAAATCACGGCAGGGAGTTTGTGTGCCGACCGGGCGATATTTTGCTGTTTCCGCCAGGTGAAATTCATCACTATGGACGCCACCCGGATGCCAGCGAATGGTATCACCAGTGGGTTTACTTTCGTCCCCGCGCTTACTGGCAGGAGTGGCTGACCTGGCCGTCGATCTTTGCACAGACCGGTTTTTTTCGTCCGGACGAGGCGCACCAGCCACATTTTAATGAACTGTTCGGCCAGATCATAAGCGCCGGGCAGGGAGAAGGTCGCTACTGTGAGTTGCTGGCGATCAACCTGCTGGAACAGTTACTGCTGCGGCGTATGGAAGCGGTCAATGCGTCGCTGCATCCGCCGATGGATAACCGCGTGCGCGATGCCTGTCAGTACATCAGCGATCATCTGGCCGACAGCCATTTTGATATTGCCAGCGTTGCCCAGCACGTCTGCCTGTCGCCATCGCGCCTGTCTCACCTGTTCCGGCAACAGTTGGGTATCAGCGTATTGAGCTGGCGTGAGGATCAGCGAATCAGTCAGGCGAAACTACTGCTCAGTACAACACGCATGCCGATTGCCACCGTCGGACGCAATGTTGGGTTCGACGATCAACTCTATTTCTCCCGTGTTTTTAAAAAATGTACCGGTGCCAGCCCGAGCGAGTTCCGCGCCGGTTGTGAAGAAAAAGTGAATGATGTGCCTGTGAAGATGTCATAACCTGTAACTATTCAGTCAATTGATGCCTTGACGAAGCCGGGATGGGTTAGCAGAATCCCTGTTTCGTAAATCTGACGGACGCCTTATGCAAGCATTTCTGGAACACTTCATTCTCCAGTCCGCCATGTACGCGTTGATTGCCGTGGCGCTGGTCGCTTTCCTGGAATCGCTGGCGCTGGTGGGATTGATTCTACCGGGAACGGTCCTGATGGCCGGGCTTGGCGCGCTGATTGGTAGTGGGGAACTCAACTTCTGGCATGCCTGGCTGGCGGGGATTATCGGCTGTCTGCTTGGCGACTGGATCTCGTTTTGGCTGGGCTGGCGCTTCAAAAAGCCGCTGCATCGCTGGTCGTTCATGAAAAAGAACAAGGCGCTGTTGGATAAAACCGAGCACGCACTGCATCAGCACAGTATGTTCACGATTCTTGTGGGACGTTTTGTCGGACCGACGCGCCCACTGGTGCCGATGGTCGCCGGAATGCTGGACCTGCCGGTGGCGAAATTCATCACGCCAAATATTATTGGTTGCCTGCTCTGGCCGCCGTTTTATTTTCTGCCCGGGATTCTGGCCGGTGCGGCAATTGATATTCCGGCGGGGATGCAAAGCGGCGAGTTTAAGTGGCTCCTGCTGGCGACTGCCGTCCTGCTGTGGCTTGGCGGCTGGCTGTGCTGGCGCTTGTGGCGCAGCGGTAAAGCCGCGACGGACCGCTTAACGCGCTATCTGCCAAAAGGTCGTTTGCTCTGGCTGGCACCAATGGTGCTGGGGATTGGGATTGTTGCGCTGGTGACGCTGCTCCGCCACCCGCTGATGCCGGTGTATATCGATATTCTGCAAAAAGTGGTGGGTTATTGATTCCTGATGCCCAACAGCGCTGAGGCGCTGGCTCTGCCACTCAGCAATTCATCCGTTTTGCCTTGCCAGGCAATGCGTCCGTCGGCAACGACGACAGAGCGCGAGGCGATGCGCGCCGCATCCTCGACGCTGTGCGAAACCATCAACAGCGTCAGTTGGCGGGCGCGGCAGATATCGCTTACCAGGGTCAGCATCTCCTGGCGCAGAGCGGGGTCGAGAGCAGAAAACGGTTCGTCCAGCAGCAGGACCGGTTGTTCGCGCACCAGACAACGTGCCAGCGCCACACGCTGGCGCTGGCCGCCGGAAAGCTCACCCGGCAGGCGAGCCATCAATGTCTCGATCCCCATTTGTTGCGCGATATGCCAGCGTTTCTCTTTCTGTTCGGCGCTTAATTTCAGTCCAGGATCCAGCCCCAGCCCAATGTTTTGCTCAACGTTTAAATGGCTGAACAAATTGTTTTCCTGAAACAGCATCGAAACCGGACGGCGTGACGGCGGCGTGGTGGTGTGGTCTTCCCCTTCGATCAGCAGGGTGCCGCGGGCAGGTGTGAGAAAACCAGCGATCAGATTCAGCAACGTACTTTTTCCTGCGCCGCTTGGCCCCAAAATCGCCACCTGTTCACCACGTGCCACGGACAGCGTAAAGCGCATGGGCAGATGGTGATAAAGCCAGGTGATATCAGTCAGTTTTAACATTTCGCCCCGGTAACGTCTCAATAACGGTAAATAAAATAAAGCACAGGATCAGCAGTAAGAGCGCAGTGACGGCACCGTCCTGACTGCGATAAGAGCCAATTTGCTGATAAAGATAAAACGGCAGGGTGCGGAAATCATCGTTGCCGAACAACGCCACCACGCCAAAATCGCCGATAGACAGTACGCAGGCAAAGGCCAGCGCCTGCGCCAGCGGGCGTCTCAATGCCCGCAGTTCTACTACTTTTAGTCGCTGCCAGCCTTCCATTCCCAGCGACTGACACAGCATCGTGTAGCGGGCGGAAATATCGCGCATCGGGTTTTCCAGCACTTTTAGCGCGTAGGGAATGGCCATCAGCGCATTGGTGAAAATCACGATGCCGTCGGCGGACTCCGGCAGGCCGATGCTGTTGTTGAGTAACAGGAAGAAGCCGGTGGCCAGCACGATGCCTGGCATCGCCAGAATCAGCATCCCGCTCAGCTCCAGCGCTTGTCCTGCCAGTAACTGCTGACGGGCGCGCAGTTCGCGACTGCTCCACAGCAGCATCATCGTCAGGATCACGCACAGTAGACCCGCCGCCAGCGCAATACGTAGCGAGGTCCACACCGCCTGCCACAAAACAGGCTGCGCGAGTACGTCCAGCAGATGGCGATTCACCCCGTCGACCACCACTGCCAGCAGCGGTGGGATCAACAGCAGCAGTGCGAGGACGATCAGCAGGGCATCGGTTAAACGGCTGTACAGTCGATCGTCCGGATCGCGCCACCCCTGAACCAGCGTGGTGCCTGGCGCGATAGCTTTACTCAATCGCTGACTGAGGAGCACCAGCCCCAGACAGCACACCATCTGGATCAGCGCCAGCATGGCGGCACGGGCCGGATCGTAGTCAAAATTCAGCGCCTGATAAATCGCCAGTTCGATAGTCGTCGCCTGCGGCCCGCCGCCCAGCGACAGTACGGTAGCGAAGCTGGCAAAACAGAGCATAAAAATCAACGCGGCGACCGGCGGTATTTGACGGCGAAGCCATGGCCACTCGACAAAGCGGAAGAATTGCCAGCCGCGAATACCCAGTTGTGCGGCCAGCTGACGCTGCTCGCCGGGGATATTTTCCAGCGACTGCAACAGCAGGCGACTTGCCATTGGCATATTAAAAAAGATGTGGGCCAGCAGAATGCCCTGCAGGCCGTAAGGCGAGAAGGTCCACTCCAACCCGAGCGTGTGGCAGATTGCGGCTAGCCACCCCTGGCGTCCGTAGACGCTGAGAATACCAAACACCGCGACCAGCACCGGGAGGATTAGCGTCATGGCGCACAGGCGCAGCAGGGCCAGACGACCGGGAAAGCGGCGTCGGTACAGCGCACGGGCAAGGAAGATGGCCGGAACAACAGAAAGCACCGCCGACAGGAAAGCCTGCCAGAAGGAAAAGCGCACCACGTGCCACAGGTAGCTGTCCTGCCAGAGCGAGGACCACGCCGCCTGCGGCGCGTTGAACCACAGTGCCAGAAAGGCGGCCAGCGCCACCGCCACCATCAGCGTGGCGGCGGAAAGGCCGGGGATCAGCCAGCCGGCAATTAACGGCTGACGGCGCGTTGCCATTCGCTAATCCATGTCTGACGTTGGGCCGCTACTTCCGCTGGTGTGAATTCCAGCGTCGTCGCGGGTTTAGTCAGTTGTTCGAACCCGGCGGGCAGAGTGACATTCGCCACCGGATACATCCAGTTGCCGGTCGGGATAGCATTCTGAAACGCGGGTGACACCATGAAGTTGAGGAACTTTTCCGCCAGTTCAGGTTGCTTACTGGCCGCGGTACGCGCGGCGACTTCCACCTGCAGGTAATGGCCTTCGCTAAAGTTGGCCGCCGTGTAGTTCTCTTTTTTCTCTTCGATGATGTGATACGCCGGAGAGGTGGTATAGCTCAGCACCAGATCGCTTTCACCTTTCAGGAACAGGCCATAGGCTTCGCTCCAGCCTTTGGTGACGGTGACGGTTTTTGCCGCCAGTTTCTGCCATGCCTGCGGCGTTTTATCGCCATAGACTTTCTGCATCCACAGCATCAGCCCAAGTCCTGGCGTACTGGTGCGCGGATCCTGATAAATCACTCGCCATTTCTGGTCGCTCTCGACCAGTTCTTTCAGGCTCTTCGGCGGGTTTTTGAGTTTGCTTTTGTCATACACGAAAGCGAAGTAGCCGTAATCAAACGGAACGAAGGTGTCATTCTTCCAGCCGCCAGGGACATTGACCGCCTCGCTGGCGACGCCGCTTTTCGCGAACAACTGGGTTTGCGTCGCCGCTTCCAGCAGGTTGTTATCCAGCCCGAGCACTACGTCGGCCTTGCTGTTTTTCCCTTCCATCCGCAGACGGTTGAGTAGCGAAACGCCATCCTCCAGCGCCACCAGTTTCAGCTCGCAGTTACAGTCGGCTTCAAAAGCTTTTTTCACCGCCGGGCCAGGACCCCAGTCAGCGGCGAACGAATCGTAGGTATAGACGGTCAGGACCGGTTTAGCGAAGGCAGGCGCTGCGCACAGCACCAGTAAAGGAAGACATTTTTTTAACACTTTGCACCTCAATAGAAGAGTGGCAAAGGATTTTGAGCGGTAGCCTCAAATCCCTTCGCCGGCGTTATCCGGATCAGGTTCGACGGGTATTTTCTCAGCCCACGCCTCTGGCGCAGCACCCCGTTGAGAACGGCACATTGTAATGATTACGTGAAGAGATCTAAAGGATTAAGGATCTGGCGGGGCAAACCACGCGGATTTAAAGTCGAACCAGCCGAGAGTATTCATGCGCAAGCCGCGCATACTGCGCTGCCCCTGAATAATCAGCCAGTGGTGAATCAGCGGCACAATCGCTTTGCTGGCGAGCAACTGCTGGCACCACGCGGCCAGATTCATCTCGCCGGTGCGCCAGCGCGCGGCGTCGGCTTCCCAGTCCAGCGGAATGCAGTGCTGCAACAGCGGGACTTCGCACAGATGCGCGAACAAAGAGAAGTCCAGCGGCAGGGTGAAGTTGGCGCTGTTAAGCCAGATGTCGCTCTCAATTTCCCCGGCATGCCATTGATCGTAGTCGATCTCCTGAATTTCCAGCTTTACCTGATGTTCAGCCAGGAGCTGACTCATGATCTGCGCAATCACCTGGTGTTCGATGTGTTCGTGATAATAGGTCAGCGTAAGCGTCTCCAGACCGGCGGGTTTTTCGCCGTGGCCCGGTCGTGCGTGATGCCAGCGGGGCAGCAAACCGTAGGCCGGGAACCAGTGGCGCTGATACTGCTCATCGGCGTAGTAAAGCAGGTTGCTCGGCGACAGTACGCGACTAACCCACTCTCTGACCTCCTGATTGGCGCCGCGATGGGTACGGGCATCGAACAGCAGGTAATAGCACCCCTCTTCCAGGCGGCTTTCGATAGCCTTCTCATCCTCCGTGGGACCTTTCAGCGTCAGGCCGCCGTTCGGCTCATCGCCGATATCCGGCAGTACCCAGACGTTCACTTCATCTATCAGCGCCCGAAAACCGAAGAAATCGTCAAAGGCGTGGATTTTCAGCTGATTACGTGTATTTCGTATCACTGCGTAAGGGCCGGTGCCAATGGGATGGCTGGAGAAATTGCTCAGGGTTTCCCATTCGCGTGGCAGGATCATCGCCGGGACCTGGCCCAGCAACCACGGCAGCCAGCGATCGGGCTGCGAAAGGTGAATGTCCAGCGTCCAGGGCGTTGGCGAGACGATCTCGCTGATATGGGAATAGAGCGGTAAGGCGTTAATGCGCGTCAGTGACGACACCACATCGTCCATTTCCAGTTCACGACCGTGGTGAAAATGGATCCCCGGACGCAGAAAAAAGCGCCAGTGCAAGGGAGAAATTTGCTGCCAGTGGTGGGCAATATCCGCTTCCAGTTCCCCATTTTCCTCATTTACGCGAGTCAGGGCGCTGAAGATTTGGCGAGCAATATGGGTTTCTGAACGCCGCAGCGCGCTGCCCGGCAGCAGATTTTGCATCGGGCGGTAGTAAAGTACACGCAGAATGTGACGGCCCTGGCGGAAACTGCGGCCCAGATGGGAAACCAGCATTTGTCGCACGGCCGTTTTGTCACCAACCAGCTGCACCAGTTGATCGATGCGATCCTGCTCCAGCAGATCTTCCGCGCGCTGCTGCTGGAGCGCCAGTCCGGTATACAGGAAGGTTAAGCGTGAGCGTTTTCCGCGTCCAACCTCTGCCTCCCACGTCAGCCAACCGCGCTCCTGCATGGTATTGAGCAGCGTACGCATATGACGACGGGAGCAGCTCAGGAGATCCGCCAGTTCGTTAAGCGTGGTGTCCTGCGTTTTGCCGTCGCAGCATTGCCACAAGCGGATGAACTGTTGTTGCAGACGGCCAGAAGACATAAAAGGGGAACTCCTGCGGAAAACTCAGCAATTTTATTATCCCTATATTAGGCCAATAATACATTCCGATGAAGCATTATGAAGGGGTCATCTATGCGCCAGTTCTATCAGAAGTACTTTGCCGCGACAGAAGGGTTGTCCTGGTTGGCTTGCCTGAGCGCGCCGCAGCGCTTAAAGATGCTGGAAGAACTGATGCAGTGGGAGGTGACAGCCTGACCCCGGAGTAGCAGACATCATGTGTGACTGAGTATTGGTGTTAATCACCGCGCCAGCAGGTATTATCTGCTGGCTTTTTTATTCTTTCGCGAAAGGATTTCAGATGCTCTGGTTAATGACGATGGGACGACGTCTCAACGGTGTGTACGCGGCGTTTATGCTGGTCGCATTCATGATGGGCGTGGCGGGGGCGCTACAGGCCCCGACGCTAAGCCTGTTTCTCAGTCGCGAGGTTGGGGCGCAGCCGTTCTGGGTGGGGCTATTCTACACCGTTAACGCCATTGCCGGGATTGGCGTGAGCCTTGCGCTGGCAAAACGTTCCGACAGCCAGGGAGACCGCCGCAAGCTGATTCTGTTTTGCTGCCTGATGGCCGTTGGTAATGCGCTGTTGTTTGCCTTTAATCGTCACTACCTGACACTGATCACCTGCGGCGTCCTGCTGGCGTCGCTGGCAAATACCGCGATGCCGCAACTGTTCGCTCTGGCGCGGGAATATGCCGACAGCTCGGCGCGTGAAGTGGTGATGTTCAGTTCGGTAATGCGTGCCCAGCTCTCACTGGCGTGGGTGATTGGCCCGCCGCTGGCGTTTATGCTCGCGCTGAATTATGGTTTCACGGTGATGTTTTCGATTGCCGCCACGATTTTTGCGCTCAGTTTCATCCTGATTGCCTTTATGCTGCCGTCCGTCGCCCGCGTTGAACAACCCGCGGATGTGCCGGTCAGCCAGTCAGGCGGTTGGCAGGATAAAAACGTCCGTATGCTGTTTATTGCCTCCACGCTGATGTGGACCTGCAACACCATGTACATCATCGATATGCCGCTATGGATTAGCGCAGAGCTTGGGCTACCGGATAAGCTTGCCGGGATCCTGATGGGCACCGCCGCGGGACTGGAAATCCCGGCGATGATCCTTGCAGGCTTCTATGTCAAACGTTTTGGCAAGCGACGAATGATGGTTACCGCTGTGGCGGCGGGCGTGCTGTTTTATCTCGGGCTGATTTTCTTCCATAGCCGTCAGGCGCTGCTTATCCTGCAGCTGTTTAATGCGGTGTTTATCGGGATTATTGCCGGTATTGGAATGCTCTGGTTTCAGGACCTGATGCCGGGAAGAGCCGGATCGGCGACGACACTATTTACCAACAGCATTTCGACGGGCGTCATTCTGGCGGGGGTGATCCAGGGGGCCGTCGCGCAGAGCTATGGTCACTTCGCGGTATACTGGGTGATTGCGGCGATTTCTCTGGTGACGCTGGCGATGACCGGGCGGGTGAAAGACGTGTAATGTGCGGTGTCCGGTCGAAACCGGACACCTTATTTTCTCAGCGCATGAAGGCCGGTTGTTTCTCTTCGTAGCTGGCGATTGCGTCTTCGTGTTGCAGCGTCAACCCAATACTGTCCAGACCGTTCAGCATGCAGTGGCGGCGAAATGCATCGATGTTAAAACCATAGGTTTTCTCGCCTGCTTTTACGACCTGCGCTTCCAGATCCACCTCGAAGTGAATACCCGGATTCGCCTGCACCAGTTTAAACAGTTCATCCACCTCGTTATCGCTCAGCTTCACCGGCAACAGCTGGTTGTTAAAGCTGTTGCCATAGAAGATATCCGCGAAGCTCGGCGCAATCACCACTTTGAAGCCATAGTCCGTCAGCGCCCACGGCGCGTGCTCACGGGAAGAACCGCAGCCGAAGTTTTCACGCGCCAGCAGAATCGAGGCTCCCTGATATTCAGGGAAGTTCAGAACGAACTCCGGATTCGGCTGCTGGCCTTTTTCATCCAGAAAGCGCCAGTCATTGAACAGGTGCGCGCCAAAACCGGTGCGGGTGACCTTCTGCAAAAACTGCTTAGGAATGATGGCGTCGGTATCGACGTTGGCGGCATCCAGTGGGACAACCAGGCCTTTATGTTGGGTAAATTTTTCTGCCATGGGAGTCTCCTTATTTGATGCGGCGAATGTCGGCAAAATGGCCGGTAACGGCAGCGGCGGCGGCCATCGCCGGGCTGACCAGATGGGTACGCCCACCGCGACCCTGACGCCCTTCGAAGTTACGGTTGCTGGTCGACGCGCAGCGTTCGCCTGGATTCAGACGGTCGTTGTTCATGGCCAGACACATGGAGCAGCCCGGCAGACGCCACTCGAAGCCGGCTTCGATAAAGATCTTATCCAGCCCTTCCGCTTCCGCCTGCGCTTTCACCGGACCAGAGCCAGGAACCACCAGCGCCTGAACGCCCGGCGCGACTTTACGGCCTTTAGCGACGTCAGCGGCGGCACGCAAATCTTCAATACGCGAGTTGGTGCATGAGCCGATGAACACTTTATCAATCGCCACTTCCGTTAACGGCACACCCGGTTTCAGACCCATATAGGCCAGCGCTTTTTCGGCGCTGGCACGTTCAACCGGATCGGTAAACGATGCCGGATCGGGAATGTTGTCCGTAACGGCGATCACCTGGCCCGGGTTGGTTCCCCAGGTCACCTGCGGGGCGATCTCTTCAGCCTGTAAGGTCACAACGGTATCAAAACTTGCGTCGGCGTCGGTTTGCAGCGTTTTCCAGTACGCGACTGCGTCATCAAAATCTTTGCCTTTTGGTGCGTGCAGACGACCTTTGACGTAATTAAAGGTGGTTTCATCCGGGGCAACTAATCCGGCTTTGGCACCCATTTCGATCGCCATATTGCATAAGGTCATGCGGCCTTCCATGCTCAGGGCACGGATGGCATCGCCGCAAAACTCAACGACGTGGCCGGTGCCGCCTGCGCTACCGGTTTTACCGATAATCGCCAGCACGATATCTTTCGCGGTGATCCCCGGCGCGGCGGTGCCGTTGACTTCAATCTTCATGGTTTTGGCGCGACCCTGTTTCAGGGTCTGGGTTGCCAGCACGTGCTCTACTTCGGAGGTGCCAATACCGAATGCCAATGCACCGAAGGCGCCGTGGGTTGCGGTATGCGAGTCACCACAGACGATAGTCATTCCTGGCAGGGTGACGCCTTGTTCCGGCCCCATCACGTGAACGATACCCTGATACGGGTGGTTCAGATCGTACAGCTCAACGCCAAACTCGCTGCAGTTCTTAATCAACTCCTGCATCTGGATACGCGCCATCTCGCCGGACGCATTGATATCTTTGGTCTGCGTGGAGACATTGTGATCCATCGTGGCAAAGGTTTTTCCCGGTTGACGAACCGAACGTCCGTGCGCACGCAAGCCGTCGAACGCCTGCGGAGAGGTCACTTCATGCACCAGATGCCGGTCGATATACAGCAGCGGGGTTTCGTTTTGTGCTTCATAAACGACGTGCGCATCAAATAATTTTTCATATAACGTTTTAGCCATGATTACACCCCTTGTGCGACGTAGCGAGCAATGATGTCGCCCATCTCATCAGTACCGACGGCGGCTTCGCCACGGGCCAGATCGCCGGTGCGGATACCTTCTTCTAATGCGCGATTAACCGCTCGTTCAATGGCAGATGCCGCATCATCGGCATCCAGGCTATAGCGCAGCAGCAGCGCCAGCGACAAAATCTGCGCAATCGGGTTGGCGATATTCTTGCCGGCAATATCCGGCGCGGAGCCGCCAGCCGGTTCATACAGACCAAAACCCTGCTCGTTCAGGCTGGCAGAAGGCAACATGCCCATCGAGCCAGTGATCATTGCGCATTCGTCAGACAAAATATCGCCAAACAGGTTGGAGCACAGCAGCACATCGAACTGGGACGGGTCTTTAATCAACTGCATGGTGGCGTTGTCGATATACATATGCGCCAGCTCAACGTCCGTATACTCTTTGGCGATTTCATTGACGATTTCGCGCCACAAAATGGAAGTTTGCAGAACGTTTGCTTTGTCGATGGAGGTTACCTTACGGCGGCGCTTACGCGCGGATTCAAATGCGATGCGCGCGATACGTTCTATTTCAAAGCGGTGATACACCTCGGTATCGAATGCTTTTTCATGCTGGCCGCTGCCTTCGCGACCTTTTGGCTGACCGAAGTAGATCCCACCGGTCAGTTCACGGACGCACAGAATGTCGAAGCCATTAGCGGCTATGTCGGCGCGCAGTGGGCAGAAGGCTTCCAGCCCCTGATACAGTTTTGCCGGACGCAAGTTGCTGAACAGTTTGAAATGCTTACGCAGCGGCAACAGCGCGCCACGTTCCGGCTGGCTGTCAGGCGGCAGATGTTCCCATTTCGGGCCGCCTACGGAGCCAAACAGAACGGCGTCTGCCTGTTCGCAGCCTTCCACTGTCGCCTTCGGCAGCGGTTGCCCGTGGTTGTCGATTGCCGCACCGCCGACGTCATAACGACTGGTGGTAATACGCATCTCAAATCGATGGCGAACAGCGTCCAGGACTTTCAGGGCTTGCGCCATCACTTCCGGACCAATACCGTCGCCCGGCAAAACAGCAATATGGTAATTCTTCGACATCACACGGTTTCCTTGTTGTTCTCGTTGTTCTGAGCTTTACGTTGCAACTCTTTTTCGACTTCTGCCGCACGCCAGATGTTGTTCAGCACGTGCACCATCGCTTTCGCGGAAGATTCAACAATGTCTGTCGCCAGACCGACGCCATGGAAACGACGTCCGTTATAGTTTGCGACGATATCCACCTGGCCCAGAGCGTCTTTACCGTGCCCTTTGGCGGACAGGCTGTATTTCACCAGCTCAATGTCGTAATCGGTAATGCGGTTGATTGCCTGGTAAATGGCATCGACCGGGCCGTTACCGTTAGCCGCTTCGGCTTTCACGTCATTGCCGCAGGCCAGTTTGACGGAAGCGGTGGCAATATCATTAGAACCGGACTGGACGCTGAAATAATCCAGGCGGAAGTGCTCGGGTTCTTCCTGTTGCTTGCCAATAAACGCCAGGGCTTCCAGATCGTAATCGAACACCTGGCCTTTCTTGTCGGCCAGCTTCAGGAAGGCGTCGTACAGATTGTCCAGGCTGTATTCACTCTCTTTATAGCCCATCTCATCCATACGGTGTTTCACCGCGGCGCGCCCGGAGCGGGAGGTCAGGTTCAGTTGCACCTGATTCAGACCGATGGATTCCGGCGTCATGATTTCGTAGTTTTCACGGTTTTTCAGCACGCCGTCCTGGTGGATCCCGGAGGAGTGAGCAAACGCGCCGCTGCCGACAATCGCTTTGTTCGCCGGGATCGGCATGTTGCAGATCTGGCTGACTAACTGGCTGGTACGCCAGATCTCCTGATGGTTAATGCGGGTGTTGACGTTCAGGATGTCCTGACGAACTTTTATCGCCATGATCACCTCTTCCAGCGAGCAGTTACCCGCACGCTCACCAATCCCGTTCATGGCGCCTTCCACCTGGCGCGCGCCCGCGTGGACCGCAGCCAGCGCGTTGCCAACGCCCAGACCTAAGTCGTCATGGGTATGGACGGAAATGATCGCTTTATCGATGTTTGGCACGCGCTCATACAGACCAGAGATAATGCCAGCGAACTCGAAGGGCATGGTGTAGCCGACGGTGTCAGGAATATTGATAGTTTTTGCGCCAGCATTAATAGCGGCTTCAACGACGCGGGCCAGATCGGCGATAGGCGTACGGCCTGCATCCTCACACGAGAACTCAACGTCATCAGTATAATTACGCGCGCGCTTCACCATATAGACAGCACGCTCAATCACATCGTCCAGCGTGCTGCGCAGTTTGGTGGCGATATGCATTGGTGAGGTGGCGATAAAGGTATGAATACGGAAGGCTTCGGCGACCTTCAGCGACTCCGCGGCGACGTCGATATCTTTTTCCACGCAGCGGGCTAACGCACAAACCCGGCTATTCTTGACCTGGCGGGCGATGGTTTGTACGGATTCGAAGTCGCCGGGAGAAGAGACCGGGAAACCGACTTCCATTACGTCAACACCCATACGCTCAAGGGCCAGCGCAATCTGCAGCTTCTCTTTTACACTCAGGCTTGCCTGTAACGCCTGTTCACCGTCACGTAAAGTGGTATCGAAAATAATGACTTGCTGGCTCATGTTTTAGGTCCTTGGTCTTTAGGGCGCCTTGCTTCGAGCATAAAAAAACCCGCGCAACGGCGCGGGTTTTTTATCTTACTGGATACGACTTAATGCTGAATGCCGCTCACCAGTCTACCGCGCAACGAAGATGCGTTTAGTAGTAGTAGACCGTTAAAGCGAGCGATACGAATCATTAAATCAACTCCAGGCGAATGCGATATGCTTTTAGTGGTACTGGATACGATGACTGATGTCAACCCCACCCGCGAAAACATCGGTGCAGGCAGAAGGAAATGGCAGTCCTTATTTAGCTAATTGTGCTGAATATTTTCTATTATTGCCGATGAAAAAACGGGAAGGTGTTTACACTTTTCACCGTTTGACATATTTAAGCATGCTTTTTTTCAAATGACGTTACGGTATCCTGGCAAGCCAGGATCGTAATAAATGAGTTATCCATATGATTTTGAATGTTTTATGACAATTAATAATAAATTAATAATTGTTGAGAATATGATGATTGATAAGCTAATGTTAAGAATTAACGCGTAAGTAATATAAGCATTTGATTGAATGCGAACATATCATTCATGAATTGGATGATTGTTTATTGGTGTTGCTTATGGTTATATTGCTTTCGTTATTAAAAATTATGATTTGCTACGCTGTGAAGGATTTTGCACCGTACTAATGCGGAGTTTTTACGATGTTCTTTCCGCACCTTTATGTTTTCTGAAATATCATTTCTACCCTTTTTCTTATTTTATATGCATGGTAAATCATATTTTCTGAGATTATTTCTCTGCATTCCGGCAAGAAAAAGGGAGTTAAGCGTGACAGTGGAGTTAAGTATGCCAGAAGTAACCGTTGATAAACCCGATCCCCATCATTTTGAGATGGATAAACCGCAACTTCGTATGGTTGATCTTAATTTATTGACTGTATTTGATGCGGTAATGCAGGAGCAGAATATCACCCGTGCCGCGCATGCGCTCGGGATGTCGCAGCCAGCGGTAAGTAACGCCGTGGCGCGTCTTAAAGTGATGTTCAATGATGAGCTTTTTGTGCGCTATGGTCGTGGGATCCAACCTACCGCGCGGGCTTTCCAGCTTTTCGGTTCCGTCCGCCAGGCTCTGCAATTAGTGCAGAATGAATTGCCCGGTTCCGGTTTTGAGCCCGGCAGCAGTGAGCGCGTTTTTCATCTTTGCGTTTGCAGTCCGTTGGATAATATCCTGACCTCTTTAATTTATAATCGGGTTGAAAAAGTCGCCCCTAATATTCATGTGCAATTTAAGTCATCCTTAAATAAGGACACAGAACACCAATTACGTTATCAGGAAACTGAATTCGTTATTAGTTATGAAGAATTCCGTCGCCCTGAATTTACAAGTATTCCGTTATTTAACGACGAAATGGTGCTGGTCGCCAGTCGCAAGCATCCACGCATTAACGGACCACTGCTGGAAAGCGACATCTATAATGAACAACATGCTGTTGTTTCACTCGATCGTTTTGACTCGTTTAGTCAACCCTGGTATGACACCGTTGACGCACAAGCGTGTGTGGCTTATCAGGGGATGGCATTAATCAGCGTTCTTAATGTTGTTTCACAAACGCATCTGGTGGCTATTGCCCCACGCTGGTTAGCGGAAGAGTTCACCACCTCCCTGGATCTCCAAATATTACCGTTGCCTTTAAAACTGAATAGTAGAACCTGTTATCTTTCATGGCATGAAGCTGCTGGTCGGGACAAAGGACATCAATGGATGGAAGAATTGTTAGCTTCCGTCTGCAAGCGTTAGGTTCGAATAAGATAAACCGGGTGTGACCATCCGGTTTATCCTGCTTATTATTCATTTTCTGGCATTTTGTACTGAATTTGAACGTTCGTTCTTTTTTCTATCCGCAAAAAAATTGATGATTCGCTGAATGTGTGCATTTTCAGCCGATTAATTATCAATACCTGCGTGAAATTTAGTTTTATTCGCCGTTTCTCCGCCATTTTTCTTTCATTTATGCTTATTTTTCTGTGTCTTTGTCTCTTTCCCAGAATTGCCTGCATCCTGGGGAGCGGTTAAGGTGGTTTACACATCGTTAATCGTCATTCAGTGAGGCAAGCCATGGAGATGTTGTCTGGAGCCGAAATGGTCGTCCGATCGCTTATTGATCAGGGCGTTAAGCAGGTATTCGGTTATCCCGGGGGCGCAGTCCTCGATATTTATGATGCGTTGCATACGGTTGGCGGGATCGATCACGTGCTTGTCCGTCATGAACAGGCGGCCGTGCATATGGCCGATGGTCTGGCCCGGGCAACGGGGGAAGTGGGTGTGGTACTGGTGACTTCTGGTCCTGGAGCCACGAATGCGATTACCGGAATCGCGACGGCGTATATGGATTCTATTCCGTTAGTGATTCTTTCCGGTCAGGTCGCGACCTCGCTGATTGGCTATGACGCCTTTCAGGAGTGCGACATGGTGGGGATCTCCCGCCCTGTCGTGAAACACAGTTTTCTGGTTAAGCAGACAGAAGATATTCCGCAAGTGCTGAAAAAGGCTTTCTGGCTGGCGGCGAGCGGTCGTCCGGGACCTGTGGTGGTGGATTTGCCGAAGGATATTCTCAATCCCGGTAAAAAACTGCCTTATTCCTGGCCTGAGTCGGTCAGTATGCGGTCGTATAACCCGACCACTGCGGGCCATAAAGGGCAGATTAAGCGCGCCCTGCAAACGCTGGTTACGGCAAAAAAACCGGTTGTCTATGTTGGCGGCGGGGCAGTGACGGCGGGTTGCCATGAACAATTGCGTCAGACCATCGAAACGCTCAACCTACCGGTGGTCTCTTCGCTGATGGGACTGGGGGCATTTCCCGCTACGCACCGTCAGTCGCTCGGGATGCTGGGCATGCATGGCACATACGAAGCCAACATGACGATGCATAACGCTGACGTGATTTTTGCTGTCGGGGTTCGTTTCGACGATCGCACGACGAACAATCTGGCTAAATATTGCCCGAATGCGACAGTGCTGCACATTGATATCGACCCGACTTCAATCTCCAAAACGGTGACGGCGGATATCCCTATTGTCGGTGATGCGCGTCAGGTGCTGGAGCAGTTGCTGGAGTTATTGCCGCAGGAATCCGCCCAGCAACCGCTGGATGACATTCGTGACTGGTGGCAACAAATAGAAAGCTGGCGTGCTCGTCAGTGCCTGAAATATGACACGCACAGTGAGAGTATCAAACCGCAGGCGGTCATCGAGGCGATTTGGCGTCTGACCAACGGCGATGCGTATGTCACCTCGGATGTGGGACAGCATCAGATGTTTGCCGCGCTTTATTACCCCTTCGATAAACCGCGCCGTTGGATCAACTCAGGCGGTCTCGGCACGATGGGTTTCGGCCTGCCTGCGGCCCTGGGGGTGAAAATGGCGCTGCCTGAGGAAACGGTGGTCTGTGTGACAGGCGACGGCAGTATTCAGATGAACATTCAGGAGTTGTCGACTGCGCTGCAGTATAAACTGCCGGTGCTGGTACTGAACCTGAACAACCGCTATCTGGGAATGGTTAAGCAGTGGCAGGACATGATCTACTCGGGGCGTCACTCTCAATCCTATATGCAGTCGCTGCCTGATTTTGTTCGCCTGGCGGAGGCCTACGGACATGTCGGCATTCAGATTTCTCGCCCTGATGCGCTGGAAAGCCAACTAAGTGACGCGTTGGCGCAAGTGAAAAACGGTCGTCTGGTGTTTGTCGATGTCACTGTCGATGGCAGCGAACACGTCTACCCGATGCAGATTCGCGGCGGTGGGATGGATGAAATGTGGTTAAGTAAAACGGAGAGGACCTGATTATGCGCCGGATATTATCAGTACTGCTGGAGAACGAATCCGGTGCGCTGTCACGCGTGATCGGTCTTTTTGCTCAGCGGGGTTACAACATTGAGAGCCTGACCGTCGCGCCGACGGACGATCCGACGCTCTCCCGCATGACTATCCAGACGGTGGGCGACGAGAAAGTGCTGGAGCAGATTGAAAAGCAACTGCATAAACTGGTGGATGTGTTAAGGGTCAGCGAACTCGGGCACGGTGCGCACGTCGAACGTGAAATCATGCTGGTGAAGATTCAGGCCAGCGGCTATGGTCGGGAAGAGGTGAAACGTAACACGGAGATCTTTCGTGGGCAGATTATTGATGTCACGCCAAGTCTCTATACCGTTCAACTGGCAGGAACCAGCGATAAGCTGGACGCTTTTCTGGCGACGTTGCGCGAAGTGGCGAAAATCGTTGAGGTCGCCCGTTCCGGTGTAGTGGGACTATCGCGCGGCGACAAAATAATGCGCTAATCATTCTCTTTTCGTTAATTCATATGCCCAACGTCTTCCGTTGGGCATTTTTTTGCGAAATCCGTGGTAACCCGGAATAAAAGCGGTTGCCGCAGTGACTATTCTGCGCTTAGATGTTACCGATTTTAACCCATGCCGTTACAATGGTTATGGTTTGTACATTTTACGCAAGGGGCAATTGTGAAACTGGATGAAATCGCTCGGCTGGCCGGTGTATCGCGAACGACTGCAAGCTACGTAATTAACGGAAAAGCAAAGCAATACCGCGTGAGCGACAAGACTGTCGAAAAAGTCATGGCGGTGGTGCGTGAGCATAATTACCACCCGAATGCTGTGGCTGCCGGGCTACGTGCTGGACGCACACGTTCTATCGGTCTGGTGATCCCGGATCTGGAGAACACGAGCTATACCCGCATTGCAAATTATCTTGAGCGCCAGGCGCGCCAGCGTGGTTATCAACTGCTCATTGCCTGTTCGGAAGATCAGCCCGATAACGAAATGCGCTGCATTGAACATCTTTTACAGCGTCAGGTTGATGCGATCATCGTCTCCACCTCGTTACCGCCGGAACACCCGTTCTATCAGCGCTGGGCCAATGGCTCCTTCCCAATTGTGGCACTGGATCGCGCATTAGATCGGGAGCATTTTACCAGCGTCGTGGGTGCCGATCAGGACGATGCTGAAATGCTGGCCGGAGAATTGCGTAAGTTTCCGGCTGATACTGTGCTCTATTTGGGGGCGTTACCGGAGTTGTCTGTCAGCTTCCTCCGTGAGCAGGGCTTCCGGGCCGCCTGGAAAGACGATCCGCGCGAAGTGAATTTCCTCTATGCCAACAGCTATGAGCGCGAAGCGGCGGCACAGCTATTTGAAAAATGGCTGGAAACGCATCCGATGCCTCAGGCGCTGTTCACCACCTCATTTGCCCTGTTGCAGGGAGTGATGGATGTGACGCTGCGTCGCGACGGTAAACTGCCTTCCGATCTGGCGATTGCGACCTTTGGCGACAACGAACTGCTGGATTTCCTGCAGTGCCCGGTCCTGGCCGTGGCGCAGCGCCATCGTGATGTCGCTGAGCGCGTGCTGGAAATCGTACTGGCGAGTCTGGATGAGCCGCGCAAACCAAAACCGGGGTTAACGCGTATCAAACGCAACCTCTATCGCCGGGGCGTCTTGAGCCGCAGTTAGTCTTTATCTGAATTGTTGCGCCAGAAATCCTCCTTCTGGCGCGGCAAAAAATAATCCTCTGCCAACAATACCCACAGCATAATCCAGATTATTCCTTAGAATTATCTCAATTTAAGAAAAATAAACACTTTTTAAACGGAACGGTTCGACGGAGGGATATTGCGGCGTAGTGTGGGTTAATTTTGTATTATTTTGTTACATGCCTGCGGCGAATTGCCGAATTAACAAACACTTCATACCGCAGCTACGCGAAAGACTCGGCGGGCTTGTTGGCGCGGGGGTAGGCTGCGCGAAACAGGGACTGTATTCATGATGCAATATGTCTTAAAATGCCGCTCGCGTCGCAAACTGACACTTTATATTCCCTCCTGAGAATAATTGTTCGTTTTAAAACGGTGATGAGTTGTGGGATTTTTTCTTACAAATATTCATGACGTTAATTTGCTTCGTTCGTTGGACAGAATTTAATCAACGCTGATATTAGCCGTAAACATTGGGTTTTTTACCTGGGTAAGCGTTGTGACTTGCTTGACAAGCTTTTCCTCCGCTCCGTAAACTCCTTTGAGTGGGAATTTGTGGGGCAAAGTGGTAATGAGGGGGGAGGCTGGCATGTTCCGGGGAGCAACGTTAGTCAATCTCGACAGTAAAGGGCGCTTATCTGTGCCTACCCGTTACCGGGATCAACTGATCGAGAGCGCTGCCGGTCAAATGGTTTGTACCATTGACATCCATCACCCGTGCCTGCTGCTTTACCCCCTGCCTGAATGGGAAATTATCGAGCAAAAATTATCGCGTCTGTCGAGCATGAACCCGGTAGAGCGCCGCGTGCAGCGTTTACTGTTGGGGCATGCCAGCGAATGTCAGATGGACAGCGCCGGGCGATTGTTGGTCGCGCCCGTCCTTCGGCAACATGCCGGGCTGACAAAAGAAGTGATGCTGGTTGGGCAGTTCAACAAGTTTGAACTGTGGGATGAAACGACCTGGTATCAACAGGTCAAGGATGATATCGACGCAGAGCAGAGTGCGACCGGGACGTTGTCGGAGCGCCTGCAGGACTTGTCTCTATAAGATGATGGAAAATTTTAAACACACCACGGTGCTGCTGGACGAGGCCGTAAACGGCCTGAATATTCGCCCTGATGGCATCTACATTGATGGGACATTTGGTCGCGGCGGTCACTCGCGTCTTATTCTCTCGCAGCTTGGCGAAGAGGGACGACTGCTGGCAATCGATCGCGATCCGCAGGCGATCGCTGTTGCCCAGACCATCAATGATCCTCGCTTCTCCATCATTCATGGACCTTTTTCTGCGCTGGCTGATTATGTCGGCGAGCGCAAACTGACCGGTAAGATCGACGGGATTCTTCTCGATCTTGGCGTCTCTTCACCACAGCTCGACGACGCTGAGCGTGGCTTCTCTTTCATGCGTGATGGCCCGCTGGATATGCGTATGGATCCCACTCGCGGTCAGTCGGCTGCCGAGTGGCTGCAAACCGCAGAAGAAGCCGATATTGCCTGGGTACTGAAGACTTTTGGCGAAGAGCGTTTTGCGAAGCGTATTGCCCGCGCCATCGTTGAGCGCAACCGTGAACAACCCATGACCCGCACCAAAGAACTGGCGGAAGTGGTCGCGGCGGCAACGCCGGTGAAAGACAAATTCAAACATCCCGCGACCCGTACCTTCCAGGCGGTGCGCATTTGGGTGAACAGTGAACTGGAGGAGATAGAGCAGGCGCTAAAAAGCTCGCTCAGCGTACTGGCCCCGGGTGGGCGGCTTTCTGTCATCAGTTTCCATTCGCTGGAAGACCGCATTGTGAAGCGCTTTATGCGTGAGCAAAGCCGCGGTCCGCAGGTTCCGGCCGGGTTACCGATGACGGAAGAGCAGCTCAAAAAACTGGGCGGTCGTGAGTTAAGAGCATTAGGCAAGTTGATGCCGGGTGAAGAAGAGGTTGCAGAGAATCCTCGTGCCCGTAGTTCAGTTCTGCGCATTGCAGAGAGGACGAACGCATGATCAGCAGAGTGACAGAAGCCCTCAGCAAAGTTAAGGGATCGATTGGAAGCAACGAGCGCCATGCCTTGCCTGGCGTGATCGGTGACGATCTTCTGCGATTTGGGAAGCTGCCACTCTGCTTGTTCATTTGCATCATTGTTACGGCGGTGACGGTGGTCACGACCGCTCACCACACGCGGTTGCTGACCGCGCAACGTGAACAACTGGTTCTGGAACGTGATGCGCTGGACATCGAGTGGCGCAACCTGATCCTTGAGGAGAACGCGCTCGGCGATCATAGCCGGGTGGAACGGATCGCAACGGAAAAGCTGCAAATGCAGCATGTTGATCCCTCACAAGAAAATATCGTAGTGCAAAAATAAGGAAAAACGCGACGCATGAAAGCAGCGGCAAAAACGCTAAAACCAAAACGTCAGGAAGAACAGGCCAACTTTATCAGTTGGCGTTTTGCGTTGTTGTGCGGCTGCATTTTACTGGCGCTGGGTTTCCTGCTGGGGCGTGTTGCCTGGCTGCAGATTATCGCGCCGGACATGCTGGTGCGTCAGGGCGACATGCGCTCGCTGCGCGTACAGGAAGTGGCGACCTCGCGCGGCATGATCACCGACCGTTCGGGTCGCCCGCTGGCCGTCAGCGTACCGGTGAAGGCTATCTGGGCCGATCCGAAAGAAGTCCATGCCGCTGGTGGCGTTAGCGTTGGCGATCGCTGGAGAGCGCTCTCTACCGCTCTGAATATCCCTCTTGATCAACTGGCTGCCCGTATCAACGCCAACCCGAAAGGGCGCTTTATTTATCTGGCGCGTCAGCTCAACCCGGATATGGCGGATTACATCAAAAAGCTGAAGTTGCCGGGCATTTATCTGCGCGAAGAATCCCGTCGTTACTATCCCTCCGGCGAAGTGACCGCTCACCTCATTGGTTTTACCAACGTGGACAGCCAGGGGATTGAAGGCGTTGAGAAGAGTTTTGACAAATGGCTTACAGGTCAACCGGGTGAGCGTATTGTGCGTAAAGACCGCTATGGTCGCGTCATCGAAGATATCTCTTCCACCGACAGCCAGGCCGCGCATAACCTCGCGCTGAGCATTGACGAACGTCTGCAGGCGCTGGTTTATCGCGAACTGAACAATGCAGTGGCGTTTAACAAGGCGGAGTCCGGGAGCGCGGTACTGGTGGATGTGAGTACCGGTGAAGTGCTGGCAATGGCGAACAGCCCCTCCTACAACCCAAACAACCTGAGCGGCACGCCGAAAGATGCGATGCGTAACCGTACCATTACCGACGTTTTCGAGCCGGGCTCAACCGTCAAACCGATGGTAGTGATGACCGCGCTCCAGCGTGGGGTAGTACGGGAAAACAGCGTGCTCAATACTGTTCCCTATCGAATTAACGGCCACGAAATCAAAGACGTGGCGCGCTACAGCGAATTGACCCTGACCGGGGTTTTACAGAAGTCGAGTAACGTCGGTGTTTCTAAGCTGGCGTTAGCGATGCCGTCCTCAGCGTTAGTAGATACTTACTCACGTTTTGGGCTAGGAAAGGCGACCAATTTGGGGTTGGTCGGAGAACGCAGTGGCTTATATCCTCAAAAACAACGGTGGTCTGACATAGAGAGGGCCACCTTCTCTTTCGGCTACGGGCTAATGGTAACGCCGTTACAGTTAGCGCGAGTCTACGCAACGATTGGCAGTTACGGCGTTTATCGTCCGCTGTCGATCACCAAAGTTGATCCCCCGGTTCCCGGTGAGCGTATTTTCCCGGAATCGACCGTACGTACCGTTGTGCACATGATGGAAAGCGTGGCGTTGCCGGGCGGCGGCGGTGTGAAGGCGGCGATTAAAGGCTATCGCATTGCCATTAAAACCGGTACGGCGAAAAAAGTCGGCCCTGATGGCCGCTACATCAATAAATACATTGCTTATACCGCAGGCGTTGCGCCTGCGAGTCAGCCGCGCTTCGCGCTGGTTGTTGTGATCAACGATCCGCAGGCGGGTAAATACTACGGTGGCGCCGTTTCCGCGCCGGTATTTGGTGCCATCATGGGCGGCGTTCTGCGCACCATGAACATCGAACCGGATGCGCTGGCAACGGGCGAAAAAAGTGAATTCGTAATTAATCAAGGCGAGGGAACAGGTGGCAGATCGTAATTTGCGCGACCTTCTTGCTCCGTGGGTATCAGGTTTACCTGCGCGAGAACTGCGAGAGATGACACTCGACAGCCGTGTGGCTGCGTCGGGCGATCTCTTTGTGGCAGTGGTAGGTCATCAGGCGGACGGGCGTCGATATATCCCGCAGGCGATAGCGCAAGGTGTGGCTGCCATTATTGCAGAGGCGAAAGATGAGGCAACCGACGGTGAAGTGCGTGAAATGCACGGCGTACCGGTTATTTATCTCAGCCAGCTTAACGAGCGTTTATCTGCACTGGCGGGCCGCTTTTATCACGAGCCATCTGAAAATATGCGTCTGGTTGGCGTAACCGGTACTAACGGTAAAACCACCACGACGCAATTACTGGCGCAGTGGAGCCAACTGCTCGGCGAAACCAGCGCAGTGATGGGTACGGTCGGTAACGGTCTGCTCGGTAAAGTGATCCCAACGGAAAATACCACCGGCTCGGCTGTTGACGTCCAGCAGGCGCTGGCAGGACTGGTCGAACAGGGCGCTACCTTATGCGCGATGGAAGTCTCTTCCCACGGTCTGGTCCAGCATCGTGTCGCGGCGCTGAAATTCGCCGCCTCGGTGTTTACCAATTTAAGCCGCGACCATCTGGATTATCACGGCGATATGGAGCATTACGAAGCCGCGAAATGGCTGCTCTTCTCTACGCACCATTGCGGGCAGGCGATTATCAACGCGGATGATGAAGTTGGTCGCCGCTGGTTGGCAAATCTGCCGGATGCCGTGGCCGTTTCGATGGAAGACCATATCAACCCTAACTGCCACGGCCGCTGGCTGAAGGCGGTTGAGGTGAATTATCACGACAGCGGCGCGACCATCCGCTTTGCCTCAAGCTGGGGCGAAGGGGAGATTGAAAGCCACCTGATGGGGGCGTTTAACGTCAGCAATCTGCTGTTGGCGCTGGCCACGCTGCTGGCGCTGGGCTATCCACTCGCTGACCTGCTGAAAACGGCTGCACATCTGCAGCCGGTTTGTGGGCGCATGGAAGTCTTTAGCGCACCGGGTAAAACCACCGTCGTTGTCGACTACGCCCATACCCCTGATGCGCTGGAAAAAGCGTTGCAGGCGGCGCGTCTGCACTGCACCGGGCAACTCTGGTGTGTCTTTGGTTGCGGCGGCGATCGTGACAAAGGAAAGCGCCCGCTGATGGGAGCGATTGCCGAAGAGTTCGCTGACGTAGTGGTGGTCACAGACGACAACCCGCGCACTGAAGAACCGCGCGCCATTATCGATGACATTCTGGCGGGCATGCTGGACGCTGGTCGGGCAAAAGTGATGGAAGGCCGCGCAGAAGCGGTGACCAACGCCATTATGCAGGCGAAAGACAACGATGTGGTGCTGGTGGCGGGCAAAGGCCACGAAGATTACCAGATTGTCGGAACTCAGCGCCTCGACTATTCCGATCGCGTGACTGCGGCGCGTCTGCTGGGAGTTATCGCATGATTCGCGTAACGCTCAGCCAACTTGCCGCTATTCTCGACGGCGAACTGAAAGGGGACGATTTGTCCCTCGATGCCGTCACCACCGATACGCGTAAGCTCACGCCAGGCTGCCTGTTTGTGGCGCTCAAAGGCGAACGTTTTGATGCCCATGATTTTGCCGAACAGGCAAAAGAGGGAGGGGCGGGTGCGCTGCTGGTCAGCCGTCCGCTGGCAATTGATTTACCGCAGGTGATTGTGAAAGACACTCGTCTGGCCTTTGGCGAACTGGCCGCATGGGTGCGCACGCAGGTTCCGACGCGCGTGGTGGCATTAACCGGTTCATCCGGTAAAACCTCGGTGAAAGAGATGACGGCGGCGATCCTTAGCCAGTGTGGCAACACGCTCTATACCGCCGGCAACCTGAATAACGACATCGGCGTACCGATGACGCTGCTGCGCTTAACCCAGGATCATGACTACGCCGTGATTGAATTAGGTGCCAACCACCAGGGCGAAATCGCCTGGACCGTCAGTCTGACGCGTCCGGAAGCGGCGCTGGTTAACAATCTGGCGGCGGCGCATCTGGAAGGCTTCGGCTCTCTGGCGGGAGTGGCGAAAGCGAAAGGTGAAATCTTTACCGGTCTGCCTGAAAACGGCATTGCCATTATGAATGCCGATAATAATGACTGGCTGAACTGGCAGAGCATTATCGGCGATCGTAAAGTCTGGCGTTTTTCACCCAATGCCGCCAACAGCGATTTCACGGCGACCAATGTGCATGTGACGTCACATGGCACTGAATTTTTACTGCAAACGCCTGGCGGGAGCATTGATGTGCTGCTGCCGTTGCCGGGGCGTCACAATATCGCCAATGCACTGGCTGCGGCGGCGCTGTCGATGGCCGTTGGCGCAACGTTGGGTGCGATTAAAACCGGTCTGGCGAATTTAAAAGCGGTACCGGGACGTCTGTTCCCTGTCCAGTTAGCGGAAAATCAGCTGCTGCTCGATGACTCGTATAACGCCAACGTCGGGTCAATGACCGCCGCGGTACAGGTGCTGTCCGAAATGCCGGGTTACCGTGTGCTGGTTGTCGGCGATATGGCCGAACTGGGTGCAGAAAGCGAAGCCTGTCATGTGCAGGTCGGAGAGGCGGCGAAAGCAGCAGATATCGACTGCGTCTTGAGTTCAGGGAAACTGAGCAAGGCTATCAGCGACGCGAGCGGCGTCGGCGAACATTTTGCGGATAAACCCGCGCTGATCGCACGTCTACAGACGCTGATTGCAGAGCAACAGATCATAACAATTTTAGTGAAGGGTTCACGTAGTGCCGCCATGGAAGAGGTTGTACGCGCATTACAGGAGAAAGGATCATGTTAGTTTGGCTGGCCGAACATTTGGTCAAATATTATTCCGGCTTTAACGTCTTTTCTTATCTGACGTTTCGCGCCATTGTCAGCCTGCTGACCGCGCTGTTCATCTCATTGTGGATGGGCCCGCGTATGATCGCCCGTCTGCAAAAGCTCTCCTTCGGCCAGGTCGTGCGTAACGACGGTCCAGAGTCTCACTTCAGCAAACGCGGCACGCCGACGATGGGCGGGATCATGATCCTCACTGCGATCGTCATTTCTGTTCTGCTGTGGGCGTATCCGTCAAACCCGTACGTCTGGTGCGTGCTGGTGGTGTTGATTGGCTACGGCATCATCGGTTTTGTCGATGATTATCGCAAAGTGGTTCGCAAAGACACTAAGGGCCTGATCGCGCGCTGGAAATACTTCTGGATGTCGGTCATTGCGCTTGGCGTCGCCTTCGCACTGTACCTCGCCGGGAAAGACACGCCGGCGACGGAACTGGTAGTGCCGTTCTTCAAAGACGTCATGCCACAACTGGGACTGTTCTACGTTCTGCTGGCGTACTTTGTGATTGTCGGCACCGGCAACGCGGTGAACCTGACCGACGGTCTGGATGGTCTGGCGATTATGCCAACCGTTTTTGTCGCGGGAGGCTTCGCGTTGGTGGCGTGGGCGACCGGGAACATGAATTTTGCCAGCTATCTGCATATTCCATACTTACGCCATGCGGGTGAACTGGTGATCGTCTGTACGGCGATTGTCGGCGCGGGCTTAGGCTTTCTGTGGTTTAACACCTATCCGGCGCAGGTCTTTATGGGCGACGTCGGATCGCTGGCGCTGGGCGGCGCGCTTGGCATTATCGCCGTGCTGCTGCGTCAGGAGTTCCTGCTGGTGATTATGGGCGGGGTGTTTGTGGTGGAGACTCTGTCAGTCATATTGCAGGTCGGCTCCTTCAAGCTGCGCGGTCAGCGCATTTTCCGCATGGCACCGATTCATCATCACTATGAACTGAAAGGCTGGCCGGAACCGCGCGTGATTGTGCGTTTCTGGATTATTTCGCTGATGCTGGTCCTGATTGGCCTGGCAACGCTGAAGGTACGTTAATCATGGCTGATTACCAGGGTAAAAACGTCGTCATTATCGGTCTGGGGTTAACCGGACTCTCTTGCGTGGACTTTTTCCTCGCCCGTGGCGTAACCCCTCGTGTGATGGATACCCGGGCGACACCGCCGGGGCTGGATAAGTTACCAGAAGCGGTAGAGCGCCATGTAGGCAGTCTGAACGACGACTGGTTATTGGCGGCGGATCTGATTGTGGCAAGCCCTGGTATCGCCCTGGCGCATCCGTCACTGAGCGCAGCGGCTGATGCGGGCGTCGAGATCGTGGGTGATATCGAACTGTTTTGCCGTGAAGCACAGGCACCGATTGTCGCGATCACCGGTTCGAACGGGAAAAGCACCGTCACCACGCTGGTGGGTGAAATGGCGAAAGCGGCAGGCGTGAACGTCGGCGTTGGCGGCAACATTGGTCTGCCTGCGCTGATGTTGCTGGATGTGGAACGCGAACTGTATGTTCTTGAGCTCTCCAGCTTCCAGCTCGAGACCACGTACAGCCTGCAGGCGGCGGCTGCCACCATTCTGAACGTCACCGAAGATCATATGGACAGGTATCCATTTGGTTTACAGCAGTATCGCGCGGCAAAACTGCGTGTTTACGAGAATGCGAAAGTCTGCGTGGTCAATGCCGATGATGCGTTGACGATGCCGATTCGTGGTGCCGATGAGCGCTGCGTGAGTTTTGGCGTCAACATGGGGGATTATCACCTTAACCGCCAGCAGGGCGAAACCTGGCTGCGGGTGAAGGGTGAGAAAGTGCTGAACGTGAAAGAGATGAAGCTTTCTGGTCAGCATAACTACACCAACGCCCTGGCGGCGCTGGCGCTGGCGGATGCGGTGGGTTTACCGCGTGCCAGCAGCCTGAAAGCGCTGACGACGTTCACCGGTCTGGCGCATCGTTTTCAGTTAGCGCTGGAGCATAACGGTGTGCGCTGGATTAACGACTCGAAAGCGACCAACGTCGGCAGCACTGAAGCGGCGCTGAACGGCCTGCACGTTGACGGTACGCTGCATCTGCTGCTGGGCGGCGATGGTAAATCGGCGGATTTCTCTTCGCTGAGCCGCTATCTGGAAGGCGATCGTGTGCGTTTGTACTGCTTCGGTCGCGATGGTGCGCAACTGGCGGCGTTACGCCCTGATATTGCGGAACAAACCGAAACAATGGAAGAGGCAATGCGCCTGCTGACGCCGCGTCTGCAGTCAGGCGATATGGTACTGCTGTCTCCGGCCTGCGCCAGCCTCGATCAGTTTAAGAATTTTGAGCAACGGGGCGATGTCTTTACCCGCCTGGCGAAGGAGTTGGGTTGATGCGTTTATCTCTCCCTCGCCTGAGACTGCCGCGTCTGCCGGGATTTGGCATCTTGGGATGGATCTTTGCGGCGCTTAAAGGCTGGGTGATGGGCTCGCGTGACAAAGATTCCGACAGTCTGATCATGTACGATCGTGTACTGCTGTGGCTGACGTTGGGCCTCGCGGCGATCGGTTTTGTGATGGTGACGTCGGCATCCATGCCGGTAGGGCAACGTCTGGCTGGCGATCCGTTCCTGTTTGCCAAGCGCGATGCGCTCTATATTTTTCTGGCATTTTGTCTGGCGATGATCACATTACGTCTGCCCATGGAGTTCTGGCAGAAGTACAGCACCACGATGCTGATCGCGTCGATCATTATGCTGCTGATCGTTCTGGTGGTGGGGAGTTCGGTGAACGGGGCATCGCGTTGGATCGCATTAGGTCCTCTGCGTATTCAGCCTGCGGAATTTACCAAGCTGTCGCTGTTCTGCTATCTCGCGAACTATCTGGTGCGCAAGGTTGATGAAGTTCGTAATAACCTGCGTGGCTTTCTGAAGCCGATGGGCGTGATTCTGGTACTGGCGATCCTGCTGCTGGCGCAGCCTGACCTCGGTACGGTAGTGGTGCTGTTCGTGACCACGCTGGCGATGCTATTTCTGGCCGGGGCGAAGTTATGGCAGTTCATTGCCATTATCGGCATGGGAATTTCAGCGGTTGTGCTGCTGATCCTCGCCGAGCCTTATCGTATTCGCCGTGTGACCTCGTTCTGGAATCCATGGGAAGATCCGTTTGGTAGCGGATACCAGCTCACCCAGTCACTGATGGCATTCGGTCGCGGTGAAATGTGGGGACAGGGACTGGGCAACTCGGTACAGAAACTGGAGTATCTGCCGGAAGCACATACGGACTTCATCTTCGCCATCATTGGGGAAGAACTGGGTTATATCGGTGTGGTATTGGCGCTTTTAATGGTATTCTTCGTCGCTTTTCGCGCGATGTCGATTGGCCGTAAAGCGCTGCAGATCGACCACCGTTTTTCCGGATTTTTGGCCTGTTCCATCGGTATTTGGTTTAGTTTTCAGGCACTGGTGAACGTCGGCGCGGCGGCAGGCATGTTGCCAACCAAAGGTTTGACGCTGCCGCTCATCAGTTATGGTGGGTCGAGTTTGCTGATTATGTCGACGGCCATCATGTTTTTGTTGCGAATTGATTATGAAACGCGTCTGGAAAAAGCGCAGGCGTTTACACGAGGTTCACGATGAGTGGTCAAGCGAAGCGGTTAATGGTGATGGCGGGCGGTACCGGTGGACACGTGTTCCCGGGACTGGCGGTCGCGCACCATTTAATGGCTCAGGGCTGGGAAGTTCGTTGGCTGGGCACCGCAGACCGTATGGAAGCGGATTTAGTCCCTAAGCATGGCATCGACATTGACTTCATCCGTATCTCAGGATTGCGCGGAAAAGGTGTGAAAGCGCTGTTGGCCGCCCCTTTGCGTATTTTCAACGCATGGCGTCAGGCGCGCGCAATCATGAAAAGTTTTAAACCCGACGTCGTGCTGGGGATGGGCGGTTATGTTTCCGGTCCCGGCGGTCTGGCCGCGTGGTCTCTGGGGATTCCCGTTGTACTGCACGAGCAAAACGGTATCGCCGGGTTAACCAATAAGTGGCTGGCGAAAATCGCCACCAAGGTTATGCAGGCGTTTCCAGGCGCATTCCCTAATGCGGAAGTGGTCGGTAATCCGGTGCGCACAGACGTGCTGGCTCTGCCGCTACCGCGCGAGCGGCAGGCCGGACGTGAAGGACCGATTCGCGTGTTGGTGGTCGGGGGATCGCAGGGTGCTCGCGTACTGAATCAGACACTGCCGCAGGTTGCTGCCAGGCTGGGCGATGCGGTGACTATCTGGCATCAGAGCGGGAAAGGCGCGCAGCAGACCGTAGAACAAGCCTATGCCGACGCGGGACAACCGCAGCATAAGGTGACGGAATTTATTGATGACATGGCGGCTGCCTATGCGTGGGCCGATGTGGTGGTCTGTCGTTCTGGCGCATTAACGGTGAGTGAAATTGCTGCCGCCGGGTTACCTGCGCTGTTTGTGCCATTTCAACATAAAGACCGACAGCAGTACTGGAATGCGCTGCCGCTGGAGAAAGCGGGCGCAGCCAAAATTCTCGAGCAACCGCAGTTTACTGTGGATGCCGTCGCTAACACCCTGGCCGGGTGGTCGCGAGAAAATTTGTTAACCATGGCAGAACGTGCCCGCGCTGCATCTATTCCGGATGCCACCGAGCGTGTTGCAACTGAAGTGATCCGGGCTGCCCGGGTGTAATTGTAGCGGTGCCTTTTGCTCCGCAAAATTTTTTGAAGTTAATGGCGTAAAGAATGAATACACAACAATTGGCAAAACTGCGTTCCATCGTGCCCGAAATGCGTCGCGTTCGGCACATTCACTTTGTCGGCATCGGTGGTGCCGGTATGGGCGGTATTGCCGAAGTTCTGGCCAATGAAGGGTATCAGATCAGTGGTTCCGATTTAGCGCCAAACCCGGTGACACAGCAGCTGATGAACCTGGGCGCAACGATTTATTTCAACCATCGCCCGGAAAACGTGCGTGATGCGAGCGTGGTTGTGGTCTCCAGCGCCATCTCTGCCGATAACCCGGAAATTGTGGCGGCGCACGACGCGCGCATCCCGGTGATTCGTCGCGCGGAGATGCTGGCGGAGTTGATGCGTTTTCGTCACGGCATCGCGATTGCCGGGACGCACGGTAAAACGACCACCACGGCGATGGTCTCCAGTATTTACGCTGAAGCAGGACTGGATCCGACCTTCGTTAACGGCGGTCTGGTGAAAGCGGCAGGTGTGCATGCGCGTCTGGGGCATAGCCGTTACTTAATTGCGGAAGCGGATGAGAGCGACGCGTCGTTCCTGCATCTACAACCGATGGTGGCGATTGTCACCAACATCGAAGCCGATCACATGGATACCTACCATGGTGACTTCGAGAATTTAAAGCAGACGTTTATTAATTTCCTGCATAACCTGCCGTTTTATGGTCGTGCGGTGATGTGCGTTGACGATCCAGTGATCCGCGAGCTACTGCCGCGTGTGGGCCGTCAGACCACGACATACGGTTTCAGCGATGATGCGGATGTACGCGTCGAAGATTATCAGCAGGTGGGGCCACAGGGGCACTTCACCCTGCTGCGTCAGGGGATGTCAGACCTGCACGTAACGCTGAATGCGCCAGGCCGCCATAACGCCCTGAACGCGGCGGCGGCTGTGGCGGTTGCGACGGAAGAGGGTATTGCAGACGACGCGATCCTGCGCGCGCTGGAAAGCTTCCAGGGCACCGGTCGTCGTTTCGACTTCCTCGGTGAATATCCGCTTGAGCCGGTTAACGGCAAAGCCGGTACGGCAATGCTGGTGGATGATTACGGCCATCACCCGACAGAAGTGGACGCGACAATTAAAGCCGCACGGGCAGGCTGGCCGGACAAAAATCTGGTGATGCTGTTTCAGCCGCATCGTTTCACGCGTACGCGTGACCTGTATGACGACTTTGCCAATGTGCTGACTCAGGTTGATACGCTACTGATGCTGGATGTGTACGCGGCGGGCGAAGCGCCGATTCCGGGAGCGGACAGCCGTTCGCTGTGTCGCACTATTCGTGGTCGCGGTAAAATTGACCCGATTCTGGTTTCCGATCCGGCGCAGGTTGCGCAGATGCTGGCGCCGGTATTAACCGGCAATGATTTGATTCTGGTGCAGGGTGCGGGAAATATCGGCAAAATCGCACGTTCCTTAGCTGAAATCAAATTGAAGCCGCAAAATCAGGAGGACGAACAACATGGCTGATAAAATCGCGGTCCTGCTGGGCGGTACCTCTGCTGAACGTGATGTGTCACTGAATTCCGGTGCGGCTGTGCTGGCCGGATTACGTGAAGGCGGCGTGGATGCGCATCCGGTCGATCCGAAAGAGGTCGATGTTACATTGCTGAAATCGATGGGCTTTCAGAAAGTCTTTATCGCCCTGCATGGTCGTGGCGGGGAAGATGGAACCTTACAGGGGTTACTGGAACTGGTTGGCTTGCCTTATACCGGCAGCGG
Organism: Citrobacter farmeri; assembly: GCF_019048065.1. NCBI lineage: Bacteria > Pseudomonadati > Pseudomonadota > Gammaproteobacteria > Enterobacterales > Enterobacteriaceae > Citrobacter > Citrobacter farmeri. The sequence continues at coordinate 3,831,395 of NZ_CP077291.1, read as the reverse complement.
TGTGATGGCATCGGCGATCTCCATGGATAAACTGCGCAGCAAGTTACTGTGGCAGGGGGCGGGGTTACCCGTTGCACCGTGGGTCGCGCTGACCCGGTCGCAGTTTGAAAAAGGCATTAACAAAGAGCTGGTTACGGAAATTTCCGCGCTGGGTTTACCGCTGATTGTGAAGCCCAGCCGTGAAGGATCCAGCGTGGGAATGTCAAAAGTGTCAGAATATGACGCTTTACAGGATGCATTAACGTTGGCTTTTCAGCATGATGAAGAAGTTCTAATCGAGAAATGGCTCAGCGGTCCGGAATTTACGGTAGCGATACTGGGTGAAGAAATTTTACCCGCAATTCGTATCCAACCCGCAGGAACCTTCTATGATTATGAGGCGAAGTATCTGTCTGATGAGACACAGTATTTCTGCCCTGCTGGTCTGGAAAGCGAAGAAGAGTCTATTTTGCAGGCATTAGTGCTGAAAGCGTGGACAACCCTGGGCTGTAAAGGCTGGGGGCGTATTGATGTTATGCAGGATAGCGATGGTCAGTTTTATCTGCTGGAGGCGAATACCTCACCGGGTATGACCAGCCACAGCCTGGTGCCGATGGCGGCGCGTAAGGCGGGGATGAGTTTCTCGCAGTTGGTGGTACGAATTCTGAAGTTGGCGGACTGATATGTCGCAGGCTGCGCTGAACACGCGAAACAGTGATGAAGAGGCTTCCTCCTCACGTCGCAATAATGGAACGCGTCTTGCAGGTATTTTCTTCCTGCTGACGGTGCTGTGTACCGTGCTGGTCAGCGGCTGGGTGGTGTTAGGGTGGATGGAAGATGCGCAGCGTTTGCCGCTGTCAAAACTGGTGTTAACCGGTGAGCGCCATTACACGAAGAATGATGATATTCGCCAGTCGATTCTGGCGCTGGGCGCGCCTGGCACCTTTATGACCCAGGATGTGAATATCATCCAGAGTCAGATTGAACGCTTGCCGTGGATTAAGCAGGCCAGTGTCAGAAAGCAATGGCCTGATGAATTGAAGATTCATCTGGTTGAATATGTGCCGATTGCGCGTTGGAATGATCAGCATATGGTAGACGCCGAGGGAAATGCCTTCAGCGTGCCGGCCGATCGCACCAGCAAACAGGTTTTACCCATGTTATCAGGCCCGGAAGGCAGCGCGAGTGAAGTGTTGCAGGGATATCGTGACATGTCACAGGTGTTGGCGAAGGACCGGTTTACCTTAAAGGAAGCGGCAATGACCGCTCGTCGTTCCTGGCAGTTGACGCTTAATAACGATATTAAGCTCAATCTCGGCAGGGGTGACACGATGAAACGTTTGGCTCGCTTTGTAGAACTTTACCCGGTTTTACAGCAGCAGGCGCAAACCGATGGCAAACGGATTAGCTACGTTGATTTGCGTTATGACTCAGGAGCGGCAGTAGGGTGGGTTCCCTTGCCTCCGGAGGAATCTAATCAGCAACAGAATCAGGCACAGGCAGAACAACAATGATCAAGGCGACGGACAGAAAACTGGTAGTTGGACTGGAGATTGGCACCGCGAAGGTCGCCGCTTTAGTAGGGGAAGTTCTGCCCGACGGTATGGTCAATATCATTGGCGTGGGCAGTTGCCCGTCACGCGGGATGGATAAAGGCGGCGTTAATGACCTTGAATCCGTGGTGAAATGCGTGCAGCGCGCCATTGACCAGGCAGAACTGATGGCGGATTGCCAAATCTCCTCGGTCTATTTGGCGCTTTCGGGCAAACATATTAGCTGTCAGAATGAAATCGGCATGGTGCCGATTTCGGAAGAAGAAGTGACGCAGGAAGACGTGGAAAACGTCGTGCATACCGCGAAATCAGTACGCGTTCGCGATGAGCACCGTGTTCTGCACGTGATCCCGCAGGAATATGCGATTGACTACCAGGAAGGGATTAAAAACCCGGTCGGTCTTTCCGGCGTTCGTATGCAGGCAAAAGTACATTTGATCACCTGCCACAACGATATGGCAAAGAATATTGTTAAAGCCGTGGAACGTTGTGGTCTGAAAGTTGACCAACTGATATTTGCCGGACTGGCGGCCAGTTATTCTGTCCTGACGGAAGATGAACGTGAACTGGGCGTCTGCGTCGTTGATATTGGTGGTGGTACAATGGACATCGCCGTTTATACTGGCGGGGCTTTGCGCCATACCAAAGTGATCCCTTATGCAGGCAATGTGGTCACCAGCGACATCGCGTATGCCTTCGGCACGCCACCGAGTGACGCCGAAGCGATTAAAGTTCGCCACGGCTGCGCGCTGGGATCCATTGTCGGGAAAGATGAAAGCGTTGAAGTGCCAAGCGTGGGTGGGCGTCCGCCGCGCAGTCTGCAACGACAGACGCTGGCAGAGGTGATTGAGCCGCGTTATACCGAGCTGCTCAATCTGGTCAACGAAGAGATATTGCAATTACAGGAACAGCTTCGCCAGCAGGGTGTGAAACATCATCTGGCGGCGGGGATTGTACTGACCGGTGGTGCGGCGCAAATCGAAGGTCTTGCTGCCTGTGCCCAGCGCGTGTTCCATACGCAGGTGCGTATCGGTGCGCCGCTGAATATTACTGGTCTGACGGATTACGCTCAGGAGCCGTATTACTCAACGGCGGTGGGGCTGCTTCACTACGGGAAAGAGTCCCATTTAAGTGGTGAAGCTGAAGTAGAGAAGCGTGTTACGGCTTCAGTTGGCTCTTGGATTAAACGTCTTAACAGCTGGCTGCGAAAAGAGTTTTAATTTTTATGAGGCTGGCGAAATTACGGCCTCAGGCGACAGGCACAACGGAGAGAGAAACTATGTTTGAACCTATGGAACTGACCAACGACGCGGTGATTAAAGTCATCGGCGTCGGTGGCGGCGGCGGTAATGCCGTTGAACACATGGTGCGCGAGCGCATTGAGGGTGTTGAATTCTTCGCGGTAAATACCGACGCTCAGGCGTTGCGAAAGACTGCGGTTGGCCAGACTATCCAGATCGGTAGCGGTATTACCAAAGGTCTGGGTGCGGGTGCGAACCCGGAAGTCGGTCGCAATGCAGCAGATGAAGATCGTGAAGCTCTGCGTGCAGCGCTTGACGGTGCAGACATGGTGTTTATCGCAGCAGGCATGGGCGGCGGCACCGGTACCGGTGCAGCACCAGTGGTTGCTGAAGTGGCTAAAGATTTAGGGATCCTGACCGTTGCGGTTGTGACCAAGCCTTTCAATTTTGAAGGCAAAAAGCGTATGGCTTTCGCGGAGCAGGGGATCACTGAACTGTCCAAGCATGTGGACTCGCTGATCACTATCCCGAACGACAAGCTGCTGAAAGTACTGGGTCGCGGTATCTCTCTGCTCGACGCGTTTGGCGCGGCGAACGATGTGCTGAAAGGCGCGGTGCAGGGGATCGCCGAACTGATTACCCGTCCGGGTCTGATGAACGTCGACTTTGCTGACGTGCGCACCGTGATGTCCGAAATGGGCTACGCGATGATGGGTTCTGGCGTCGCGAGCGGTGAAGACCGTGCGGAAGAAGCTGCTGAAATGGCGATCTCCTCTCCGCTGCTGGAAGATATCGATCTGTCTGGGGCGCGTGGTGTGCTCGTCAACATCACGGCGGGCTTCGACCTGCGTCTGGATGAGTTCGAAACTGTCGGTAACACTATCCGTGCCTTTGCATCGGATAACGCGACCGTGGTGATCGGTACCTCCCTGGATCCGGATATGAATGACGAACTGCGTGTCACCGTGGTGGCAACCGGTATTGGTATGGACAAGCGTCCTGAAATCACGCTGGTCACCAACAAACAGGTGCAGCAGCCGGTGATGGATCGTTACCAGCAGCACGGTATGGCACCGTTGACGCAAGAGCAGAAACCGGTCGCAAAAGTGGTGAACGACAATACGCCGCAAACCGCGAAAGAGCCGGATTATCTGGATATCCCTGCATTCCTGCGTAAGCAAGCCGATTAAGAATCGGCTGGAATTTGGGATTCGAGGCTCTTTGTGCTAAACTGGCCCACCGAATGTATAGTACACTTCGGTTGGATAGGTAATTTGGCGAGATTATACGATGATCAAACAAAGGACACTTAAACGTATCGTTCAGGCGACTGGCGTCGGTTTGCATACCGGCAAGAAAGTCACCCTGACATTACGCCCTGCGCCGGCCAACACCGGGGTCATCTATCGTCGCACCGACTTGAATCCACCGGTAGATTTCCCGGCCGATGCCAAATCTGTGCGTGATACCATGCTCTGTACGTGTCTGGTTAACGAGCATGATGTACGGATTTCAACCGTAGAGCACCTTAATGCTGCTCTGGCGGGGTTGGGTATCGATAACATTGTTATCGAAGTCGATGCTCCGGAAATCCCGATCATGGATGGCAGTGCTGCTCCGTTTGTCTACCTGTTGCTTGACGCCGGTATTGAAGAACTAAGCAGTGCCAAGAAATTTGTTCGCATCAAAGAGACCGTTCGGGTCGAAGATGGTGACAAGTGGGCCGAGTTCAGACCGTACAATGGTTTTACGTTGGATTTCACCATCGACTTTAACCATCCGGCGATCGACTCCAGCACTCAGCGCTATGCGATGAATTTCTCTGCTGATGCGTTCATGCGCCAGATTAGCCGTGCGCGTACTTTTGGTTTCATGCGTGATATCGAATATCTGCAGTCTCGTGGCCTGTGCCTGGGCGGCAGCTTCGATTGTGCCATCGTTGTTGACGATTATCGCGTACTGAACGAAGATGGCCTGCGTTTTGAAGATGAATTCGTTCGTCACAAAATGCTCGACGCAATTGGCGACTTGTTCATGTGCGGTCACAACATTATTGGTGCATTTACCGCGTACAAATCCGGTCATGCACTGAATAACAAACTGCTTCAGGCTGTCCTGGCAAAACAGGAAGCCTGGGAATTTGTGACCTTCCAGGACGACGCAGAACTGCCGCTGGCTTTCAAAGCGCCTTCGACCGTACTGGCATAACGACACAGGTTGTCGCATAAATTCGACTGGTTAATCTGGCACTCTCTCCGGCCAGGTAAGCCAGTCGTTTTTTTTGGCTTTTTTCTGCCCTGTCTGTAGGCAAAGCCGTTATTTGGTATCGTTCTTTAGCGTACTGAACCGCAATGCCGTGCGAACGCTGCTTTCTTAAGCATTTTTACCTGCAACTTCTTATCAATACTGCTGTAGTGCCTGCACATTAATGATAAGATTTGTGCGCAAAAAACGTTTTGAATAACACGATTGGGATGGCAATAACGTGAGTGGAATACTGACGCGCTGGCGACAGTTAGGTAGACGCTACTTCTGGCCGCATCTCTTATTAGGGATGGTCGCGGCGAGTTTTGGCTTGCCTGCGCTCGGAAATACCGTTGAGCCGACAACGCCTGCAAAGGCAGCAGCCAGCAGTCACGAGCAACGCGTTAAAGTCAATTTCAGCCAGCTGGCGCTGCTGGAAACGAGCAACCGCCGCCCCAATTTCACCGTCGACTACTGGCATCAACATGCTATTCGCACGGTCATTCGTCATCTTTCCTTCGCAATGGCCCCGCAGGCGCTGCCCGTTGCTGAAGAGCCGTTACCGCTTCAGGCGCACCATTTAGCCTTACTGAACACGCTCAGCGCGATGCTGACCCAGGAAGGTACGCTTTCGGCAAGTGCGCCGCGCGTAACGTATGCCCATTTTACGCCTCAGGCCGTATTCACTGTTCCCGCCTGGATAAGTCAGGCGCAGGGGATCCGCGCCGGCCCTCAACGCCTCAGCTAACAAAAACCAACAAACTTCAACTAATTATTATGACCCCACATCGCGGGGCGTTTGAGATTTTAATATGCTAATCAAATTATTAACGAAAGTATTCGGTAGCCGTAACGATCGTACGTTGCGTCGTATGCGTAAAGCGGTTGCAGTGATCAATGCCATGGAACCGGAGATGGAAAAACTCTCCGATGACGAACTTAAGGCAAAAACCGGTGAATTCCGTGCGCGTCTGGAAAAAGGCCAAAGCGTGGAAAGCCTGATCCCGGAAGCATTTGCCGTCGTACGTGAAGCCAGTAAGCGCGTATTCGGCATGCGTCACTTTGACGTGCAGTTGCTCGGAGGGATGGTCCTTAACGAGCGTTGCATCGCGGAAATGCGTACCGGTGAAGGTAAAACTCTGACCGCAACCCTGCCCGCTTACCTGAACGCGCTGAGCGGCAAAGGCGTTCACGTGGTTACCGTGAACGACTATCTGGCCCAGCGTGACGCCGAAAACAACCGTCCACTGTTCGAATTCCTTGGTATGACCGTCGGTATCAACCTGCCGGGTATGCCTGCGCCAGCCAAGCGCGAAGCTTATGCCGCAGACATTACTTACGGCACCAACAACGAATATGGCTTTGACTACCTGCGTGACAACATGGCGTTCAGCCCTGAAGAGCGCGTACAGCGTAAACTGCACTATGCGCTGGTGGATGAGGTCGACTCCATCCTGATCGACGAAGCACGTACGCCGCTGATCATTTCCGGCCCGGCTGAAGACAGCTCGGAAATGTACAAGAAAGTGAACAAAATCATCCCCTATCTGGTTCGTCAGGAGAAAGAAGACTCCGACAACTTCCAGGGGGAAGGTCACTTCTCTGTGGATGAAAAAGCGCGTCAGGTGAACCTGACTGAACGTGGCCTGGTGCTGATTGAAGAACTGCTGGTGAAAGAAGGCATTATGGATGAGGGTGAGTCACTGTACTCTCCGGGCAACATTATGCTGATGCATCACGTGACCGCTGCACTGCGCGCGCATGCGCTGTTCACTCGCGACGTAGACTACATTGTGAAAGACGGTGAAGTCATCATCGTTGACGAACATACCGGTCGTACCATGCAGGGACGTCGCTGGTCTGATGGTCTGCACCAGGCGGTTGAAGCGAAAGAGGGTGTGGAAATTCAGAACGAGAACCAGACGCTGGCCTCGATCACCTTCCAGAACTACTTCCGTCTGTATGAAAAACTGGCCGGTATGACCGGTACTGCGGATACTGAAGCGTTCGAGTTCAGCTCTATCTATAAACTGGATACCGTGGTGGTGCCGACCAACCGTCCGATGATCCGTAAGGACATGCCGGATCTGGTCTACATGACCGAAGCGGAAAAAATTCAGGCCATCATTGAAGATATTAAAGAACGCACCGCCAATGGTCAGCCGGTGCTGGTGGGGACTATCTCCATCGAGAAATCCGAAGTGGTTTCTAACGAACTGACCAAAGCCGGTATCAAGCATAACGTTCTGAACGCCAAATTCCACGCCAACGAAGCGGCTATCGTCGCGCAAGCGGGCTATCCGGCGGCAGTAACTATCGCCACCAACATGGCCGGTCGTGGTACGGATATCGTGCTGGGTGGTAGCTGGCAGGCAGAAGTGGCTGCGCTGGAAAACCCAACGCCAGAGCAGATCGCACAGATTAAAGCTGACTGGCAGGTTCGTCATGAAGCTGTGCTGGCGTCCGGTGGTCTGCATATCATCGGTACTGAGCGTCATGAGTCTCGTCGTATCGATAACCAGCTACGCGGTCGTTCCGGTCGTCAGGGTGATGCGGGTTCTTCACGTTTCTACCTGTCGATGGAAGATGCGCTGATGCGTATTTTTGCCTCTGACCGCGTGTCCGGCATGATGCGTAAACTGGGGATGAAACCGGGCGAGGCCATTGAGCACCCGTGGGTCACCAAAGCGATTGCCAACGCACAGCGTAAAGTGGAAAGCCGCAACTTCGATATTCGTAAGCAATTGCTGGAATACGATGATGTTGCCAACGATCAGCGTCGTGCGATCTATAGCCAGCGTAACGAACTGCTGGACGTGAGCGATGTTAGCGAAACCATCAACAGCATTCGTGAAGACGTGTTCAAAGCCACTATTGATGCTTACATTCCGCCGCAGTCTCTGGAAGAAATGTGGGATATCCCGGGTCTACAGGAACGCCTGAAAAATGACTTCGATCTGGATATGCCCATTGCTGAATGGCTGGATAAAGAGCCGGAACTGCATGAAGAGACGCTGCGTGAGCGTATTCTGGCGCAGGCCATCGAAGTGTATCAGCGCAAAGAAGAGGTGGTTGGCGCAGAGATGATGCGTCACTTTGAAAAAGGCGTCATGCTGCAAACGCTTGACTCCTTGTGGAAAGAGCACCTGGCGGCGATGGATTACCTGCGTCAGGGGATCCACCTGCGCGGCTATGCGCAGAAAGATCCGAAGCAGGAATATAAGCGTGAGTCCTTCTCGATGTTTGCCTCCATGCTGGAAACACTGAAGTACGAAGTGATCAGCACGCTGAGCAAAGTTCAGGTACGCATGCCGGAAGAAGTCGAGGCGATGGAGCAACAGCGTCGTGAAGAAGCGGAACGCTTAGCGCAGATGCAGCAACTGAGCCATCAGGACGATGACAGCGCCGCAGCGGCCGATCTGGCGGCGCAAACGGGCGAGCGTAAAGTGGGTCGTAACGATCCGTGTCCGTGTGGTTCCGGTAAAAAATACAAACAGTGCCACGGTCGTCTGAGCTAAAATTCTGAATAATAACAATGAGGCGCAGGAAACTGCGCCTTTTTTATGGATACGACAATATGAAAAAACTGAACATCGCCGTCGGGATTATCCGTAATCCGTATAACGAAATCTTTATCACCCAGCGTGCGGCCGATGCGCACATGGCGAACAAACTGGAGTTTCCTGGCGGCAAGATTGAAGCCGGAGAGACGCCGGAGCAGGCACTGAGTCGCGAACTACAGGAAGAGGTGGGAATTACGCCGGTAGGCGCCACGCTTTTTGAGAAACTGGAATATCAGTTTCCCGACAGGCATATCACGCTGTGGTTCTGGCTGGTCGAAAGCTGGAAAGGCGAGCCATGGGGGAAAGAGGGTCAGCCTGGAAAATGGATTGCCGCCGGGGCGTTGCAGGCGGAGGATTTCCCTCCGGCGAATGAACCGATCATTATGAAATTAGTTCAAACCGCCCGGACCTGATAAGACGACTCCGCGATCCGGCAAGTCACGGTGTGGGCGTATTTTGTCCCCCACACCGCCTCTGCTTACTCTTTCGTTTCGCTCCAGTCGTCGCTATCGGATAGATCGCCACTGCTGGCAATGCGTTTCTCTTCAGCGGCCCATTCGCCTAAATCGATCAACTGACAACGTTTGGAACAAAACGGGCGGAATGGACTGACTTCACCCCATACAACCGTCTTGCCGCAGGTTGGGCAGTTTACGGTGATCGTCTCTGACATTTTCACTCCTTAACAGCAGGCCAGTTCGAAATCGAGGCGTTCAGGCACCACGCCATTGTCGCTATCGAGCGGCATAAAACGGATCGCAAAACGGCTTTTGTGGCCGGAAATTTGCGGATAAAGCTGTAAACCCAGCGGCAATTGCAGGCGCAGTAAATCCGCATCTTCCCCGTTATCCTGATAAAACCCGTTCAGACTGGTCTGTTTACGAAACGGTGCCGAATTGCGAATTAAATCAAGGATCAGTGTCAGCGCCTGGTTCAGCGGGTTCAGACTGGCAAGCCAGCTATCGACCTGAGCATCGCGCTGCGCCTGTGGCATATGCAGCCAGATATGCAGCGTCGGTAAATCAAAGCTACAGCAGCCGCCGGGAATGCTCAGACGCTGGCGAACCAGGGCAATCAGCCGGTCCTCACGCAAAAATTGTCCCATGCGGGGCGCGGAAATTAAAATACTGCCGGCCGTTTTTAGCTGCTGGCGCAGTGCATCAATACGGCTTTGGTCTACGCCTGGCACTTCAATCCATGCCTGAAGTTTACGCTGTTGCCGCTCAAGCTCTTTCAGTAATTCTGTACGCACTTCACCACGTTCGAATACGTCCAACAAATCTCCGGCATTACGAAAGAAGTGCAGGGCATCAGAGTGATCTGCGATCGGTAAGCGGGCAGAGAGTTGTTGAATCAAAAATTCAATGCGCAACCACGTGCGCATCTTCTCATTGAGAGGGTGTTCAAAAAGGACCTGGGTGTGCATTACGGTTTTTCCTGTGAGACAAACTGCGACGCAAGCTGGAGATAACGTGCGTGCAGGCGGGCGACATCCGACATGATGGAGTCTGGTGCGCCATTATTATCAATAACATCGTCTGCCACAGCAAGGCGCGCTTCACGCGACGCCTGGGCAGCGAGAATCTGTTCAACATGCGCGCGCGTAACGTCGTCGCGCTGCATAGTCCGGGAAAGCTGCGTCTCGGGGGTGACATCGACCACGAGCACGCGATTTGCCTGGCGATAAAGGCCGTTTTCAACCAGTAATGGCACAACCCAGAGTACATATGCAGACGTCGCCTGCTGAAACTGACGCTGGGTCTCCTGCTGGATGAGCGGATGAAGCAAGGCATTGAGCCAGGCTTTCTCTTGCGGATGGGCAAAGATCCGCTCGCGAAGCAGACGACGGTGAAGCGTGCCGTCCGCGGAAATCAGCTCCGGGCCAAAATGTTCTGCAATCGCATCCAGCGCAGGCTTGCCCGGTTCGACGACCTGGCGGGCAATAATATCTGCGTCAACTATCTGAATTCCGAGGTCAGCAAAGGCATTCGCAACAGTGCTTTTACCACTGCCAATGCCGCCAGTTAAGGCTACTGTATACCTCATAAGCTCAGTTCCCGGGAATTCATTATGGTAATCAATTGGTTGAAAGTTAAACGTACACTGGCGATGATGATTCCGGGCGTGCCCGCCGTTCACCAGGTAAATTTATGGGATTGTAGCGTAAAAAAAGAGAATTTCGCAGTCTTGCGCGGCATTGATTAGTGCGTATGATAGCGTCACTGGAGTTGCGCTCTCATACTAATAGCCCTTAACCCCAGGAATCCGCACATGCGTATTGAAGAAGATCTGAAGTTAGGTTTTAAAGACGTTCTTATCCGCCCTAAGCGTTCTACCCTTAAAAGTCGTTCCGATGTTGAGCTGGAGCGTCAATTCACCTTTAAACACTCAGGTCAGACCTGGTCCGGTGTTCCTGTTATTGCTGCAAACATGGATACCGTCGGGACATTCGAGATGGCAACGGCTCTCGCCTCTTTCGATGTGCTGACCGCCGTTCATAAGCATTACACTGTCGAAGACTGGGCGGCCTTTGTTGGCGCAGCGTCAGCCAATGTGCTCAAGCACGTCATGGTCTCTACCGGTACCTCTGATGCGGATTTCGAAAAGACCAAACAGATTCTGGCGCTGAATCCGGCGCTGAACTTTGTCTGCATCGATGTCGCTAACGGCTACTCTGAACATTTCGTCCAGTTCGTGTCGAAGGCGCGTGAGGCCTGGCCGACCAAAACCATTTGCGCCGGAAACGTGGTGACGGGTGAAATGTGTGAAGAACTGGTTCTGTCTGGCGCGGATATCGTTAAAGTCGGGATTGGTCCGGGTTCCGTCTGCACCACCCGTGTGAAAACCGGCGTCGGTTATCCGCAATTGTCTGCAGTGATCGAATGTGCTGATGCGGCGCATGGCCTGGGTGGGATGATTGTCAGCGATGGTGGTTGCACCATGCCTGGTGATGTGGCGAAAGCCTTCGGCGGCGGCGCGGATTTCGTGATGCTTGGCGGTATGCTGGCAGGTCATGAAGAAAGCGGCGGTAAAGTCATTGAAGAAAACGGCGAAAAATTCATGTTGTTCTATGGCATGAGTTCCGAATCCGCCATGACCCGTCATGTCGGCGGCGTCGCGCAGTATCGTGCAGCGGAAGGTAAAACCGTCAAGCTGCCGCTGCGTGGCCCGGTGGAGAATACCGCGCGTGATATTCTTGGCGGCTTGCGTTCTGCCTGTACTTACGTCGGTGCCTCTCGTCTGAAAGAGCTGACCAAACGTACAACGTTTATCCGGGTTCAGGAACAAGAAAACCGCGTTTTCAATAGCCTGTAACCCTCACCAGGAACTGGCGCTATATTCCGCGCCAGTTCTGCTGTCGACTTCCCTTTGTTATCCCACGCCACTCATCGCATCGCCCAGATGGAAAATCGGTAAATACATCGCCACGACCAGTGTGCCGATGATAAGCCCGGTAATCACCAGCAACGCCGGTTCCAGTAATGCCGCCAGGTTGTCAGCCATTGCCTGAGTATGTTCATCATGATGCCGGGCAAGGTTGTGCAACATGGTATCCAGCGAGCCGGAGGCTTCCCCTGTCCTGACCAGTTGCAGGCACAGCGGGCTAAATTCTTCTGCATTTTTGAGTGCCTGCCAGACGGGAATGCCCGTACTGATATCGTGCTGTACCTGCGCCAGGCGCCGTGCCCAATAGGGGCACTGAATCGTCTCTTTTACGCTCTCAAGCGCGGGTAAAAATGCAATCCCCGCTGTTTGCGTCAGCGCGAGGATGGTAAAGATTTGCGTGAGCTTCTGGCCTCTGATCAACTGTCCCATCACAGGTATGTGGAGTAAGGCTCGCTGGCGCAGAATTTGCCAGGCGGGTTTTCGGCTCAGCAGACGGTTGGCTGCAATCAGCATGACGATTATCAGGGTAATCAGCCCACCCCAGCGTTGGCTCCAGTCGGCAAACGCGATGATCCCCTGGGTGAGTGCAGGCAGCGGCGTGTCAAAGGTTCGGTAAATGGCAGCAAATTCAGGCAGAACAAAGTGGAGCATCGCCAGCACGACCAAAACCGCCATCGTTAATATGATGATGGGGTAACGCAGCGCTTTTTTGACCTTATCGGTTAGCTGCCTTTGCGCCTTCTGCTGTCGGGCGAGTTCAAAGCAGCACTCATCCAGTTTCCCGGTCAGTTCACCGGTGCGTATCATCGCCTGATACAAAGGCGGGAAAACGTCAGGCCATTGTGCCAGCGCGCTGGAGAGTGGCGTACCGTGTTCCAGTTCATGCGCAAGGTTCCCTAGCAGGGCTTGCCACTGCTTGCTGGGTTGCTGTCCGGCCAGCAGCTCCAGCCCTTCGGAGAGTGTTAAACCCGCCTTCAGCAGCGTCGCGAGTTGGTGGATCACTTCCGTACATTTGTCACTGCGCCAGAGCGTACGCTTCACGCGTAGAGATTTTACGCGCAGCAGCGTTATCTGACGCTGTTCCAGTTCCTGCATGAGCAGGAGCCGATTTTCTGCCCACCAGGTTCCCTCTCCGGGCAGGCCATCGCGATTCATCCCCTGCCAGTACCACAGTTGTTTAGTGGTCATTTGGCATGCCCAGAATACGCACCAGTTCCTCAAAGGTTGTCAGTCCTTGATCGACACAGCGACATCCGCTTTCAAAGAGCGTGCTCATTCCCGCCTGTTTCGCATAGGTTTCCAACGCGGCGGCCGAGGCGTCGTTGGCAATCTGATGACGCAGTTCAGCGGTGATTGTAAGCACTTCAAACAACGCCGCACGGCCATAGAATCCGTGATAGCAGTGTTCGCAGCCAACAGCCTGCCAGCGGGGCAGTGGCGTTGGGTACCATGCGGGCGGCAAGCGGATCGGATCGTCGATAAGTCGCCGACAGTGTGGACACAGTTTTCTGACCAACCGTTGTGCCACGACCAGGGTTAACGCGCAAGAGAGCATCCAGCGCGCTACGCCCATTTGCTGCAAACGCACCAGTGCTTCGCAGGTTGAGTTGGTATGCAGCGTGGAAAGCACCAGATGTCCGGTCTGTGCGGCTTTAATGGCAATTTCTGCGGTTTCACCGTCACGGATCTCGCCCACCATGATGACATCTGGATCCTGACGCAACAGCGCACGCAATACGCCCTGAAAGGTCAGCCCGGCACGCGGATGGATCTGCGTCTGATTGATACCGTCGAGGGGAATTTCCACGGGATCTTCAACGCTACACAGGTTCACCTCCGGGGCGTTTCGCGTTTGCAATGCGCTATAAAGGGTTACCGTTTTACCGCTACCCGTGGGGCCGGTGACGAGGATCAGCCCCTGTGGCTGTTGTAAGGCGTGGATGAAGGCAGATAGCTGCGTGTCGTGCATACCCAATGCGGAGACTTCCAGTGCCTGATTCACCTGATGCAGCAACCGCAGCACCACCTTTTCGCCATAACGGCAGGGAAGGGTGGCGATACGAAACGAGACGGCTGCGCCATTCAGCTCAACGGTAAATTGCCCGTCCTGCGGTAGGCGGCGCTCCGCAATGTCCAGATGGCTTAATACTTTCAGACGTGCTGTCAGAGCGATGCCGGTCTCTTTGGCGATATCGGGTAAGCTATGCAGCACGCCATCCACCCGTAACCGAAGACGAACGTGATGTTCTGCAGGTTCTATGTGGATGTCTGAGGCCCGCTTCGCCAGCGCGATCTGTAATGTTTTATCCAGCAAAACCGCAGCACTGGCACCGCTTTCAGGAACCACGGATGGTAGCGTGGGTGAGGACTGATGCTGGTGGTGCTCCATCTGCTGGCGCGTCCAGCAGGCAATCTCAATGCGGCGAGTCGTGGCGAAATGCAGGGCGTCCAGTAGTTCTTGAGAAGGGGCATCTTCGACGGCAATGTGTACCACATCGTTATTGGCTTCAAGGAGTATCCCCTGGTAGCGTAGGCATAGCGCGCTGAGTTGCGTCGTGTTCATTGTGCATCCTTAGTGGCTATCAAAGCGAAAGACGTCTTCGCAGGCCTGTTTTAACGCGCTGTCATTCTGGATGTCGCAGTTACGCGTCCAGCCCGTAATGCCCTCAGCTTTGTCCCACACTGGCGTCATGATGACGCTAAGCCCGTTCAGACTTTCCTGGCCGGTAAGAGAAACCACCCCATTCTCAATGCTCATTTCTGAGACGTAGCGTGTCGTTGTAGCCGATGGAATGCCATTAACTCCTGCGTCGCAGGTATCCGTGCCCCCATGCTCCAGGGCGCAGAGTTCAACGGCGGTTCGGTAGGGGACAAAAGTTTGTAGCATGTCGGTCAGCGCCGCTTTGCGCAGATAGTTTTGATAGGCTGGAATGCCGATGGCGCTGAGGATAGCGATAATGCCGATCACGACCATCAGTTCAATAAGGGTAAATCCGCGTTGTTTGTCCATTTTTCGCTCCTTGAGTGAGTGGAGGTCACTTTGGCAAATGCGAGTGCGGTGGGCGAGCAGCAAAAAATGAATCGGGAAGGTGGGTTCAGAGGAATATTATCGGTTTGCAGTCGTGAGCAAGGGGGTTGCGAGGCATTACGAGGATTTTGTGCCTGGAAGGGGCAAACAGGCCCGATAAGCAGTGCGAGATCGGGCCGTATAATGATTAAACGTTAGCGAAGCGCATGGACAGGTCGAGCGCCCGGAGATGTTTGGTGAGTGCACCCACTGAGATAAAGTCGACGCCGGTTTCGGCAAATTCACGCAGCGTTTCGTCTGTTACGTTGCCTGAAACTTCCAGCTGCGCCTGGCCGTTGGTCCGTTTAACGGCTTCACGCATCTGCGCCGTTTCAAAGTTGTCCAGCATGATAATGTCGGCACCGGCTTTCAGCGCGTCGTCCAGTTCATCCAGATTTTCAACTTCGACTTCCACAGGGACATCCGGGTGTAACCAGAAGGCTTTCTCCACCGCCTGACGCACGGAACCAGAAGCAATAATATGGTTCTCTTTGATCAGGAATGCATCCGAAAGCCCCAGACGATGATTCGCGCCGCCGCCGCAGAGCACGGCGTATTTGAGTGCGGTACGCAGTCCCGGCAGCGTTTTACGCGTGTCCAGCAGTTGGGTTTTTGTGCCCGCCAGGATATCGACGTACTTACGCACTTCGCTGGCGACGCCTGACAGGGTTTGCACAAAGTTCAACGCGGTGCGCTCGCCGGTCAGTAACACGCGAGAGGGGCCGTCCAGCTCAAACAGCGGTTGATTCGCCTTGATGTTGTCGCCGTCATCCACATGCCAACTGATGCTGACATCGTCGCCAGCCAGTTGAATAAAGACCTCTTCGACCCAGCGTTTGCCACAAAAAACGCCGTCTTCACGGGTGATGACCGTGGCATGAGAACGGGCGTTCTCCGGTAACAGTTGAGCCGTAATATCGTTGCTGGCATCCACTTCACCGCCTAAATCTTCACGCAGCGCCTGGGCGACAACGTTTGGGATATCCAGGTTAATACGTTCCAACAGCGCGTCACGTCGGTAGTCAGGGTTATAGCGGCGAGGCGGCATGAGAAAACTCCAAATTGCTAACGAATCATAAGGTAGAAACATGCTACTCTGAAGCGGCTATAAGCACCACTCAAAAGGAGATTCAGCATGTTGTTAGACGAGGGCTGGCTGGCAGAAGCGCGACGCGTTCCTTCTCCGCATTACGATTGCCGCCCGGATGATGAAGTCCCTTCTTTGCTGGTGGTGCACAATATCAGCCTGCCGCCCGGCGAGTTTGGCGGTCCGTGGATTGACGCACTATTCACCGGAACGATTGATCCCACCGCCCATCCTTTTTTTGCCGACATTGCGCATCTTCGCGTTTCCGCCCATTGTCTGATTCGCCGCGATGGCGAAATCGTTCAGTATGTTCCCTTCGATAAACGTGCATGGCATGCCGGTGTGTCGAGCTATCATGGGCGTGAACGCTGCAATGATTTTTCGATTGGCATTGAGCTGGAAGGAACCGATACGCTGGCCTACGCCGATGCTCAGTACCAGCAACTGGCTGCCGTCACGCGTGCATTGATAAAGATTTACCCGGCCATTGCCGAAAACATAACCGGGCACTGCGATATTGCGCCTGAGCGTAAGACCGATCCCGGTCCTGCTTTTGACTGGGCAAGGTTTCGCGCCCTGGTCACCGCCTCGTCAGATAAGGAGATGACATGACGCTGTTTACGACATTACTGGTGCTGCTCGTCGAGCGCTTGTTTAAGCTGGGCGAACACTGGCAGTTAGATCACCGGTTAGAAGCTTTTTTCCGTCGAGTCAAACGCTTCTCGGTGGCGCGTACGCTGGGGATGATGATCATCGCAATGGTGGTCACGTTTCTGTTGCTGCGCGCGCTTGAAGATCTGTTGTTTAATGTGCCGACGATCGTGGTGTGGATTCTGATCGGGCTGTTGTGTATTGGCGCGGGTAAAGTGCGGATGCACTATCACGCCTATCTTAACGCGGCGGCGCGCGATGATGCGCATGCCCGAACGGCGATGGCCAGCGAACTGACGATGATTCATGGCGTTCCGCCGGATTGCAATGAGCGTGAGTTTTTGCGTGAACTGCAAAATGCACTGCTGTGGATTAACTTCCGTTTCTATATCGCCCCGTTATTCTGGCTGATCGTTGGCGGTCCGTGGGGACCGGTACTGCTGGTGGGTTACGCTTTCCTGCGCTCGTGGCAGTCCTGGCTGGCGCGTTATCAGACGCCGCATGAGCGTTTACAGTCAGGTATCGATGGCATTCTTCATATTCTGGACTGGATCCCGGTGCGTCTGGCGGGCGTGGTGTATGCCCTGATCGGGCACGGCGAAAAAGCGCTGCCCGCGTGGTTTGCCTCGCTGGCGGATTTGCACACTTCGCAGTATCAGGTGTTAACGCGCCTTGCGCAGTTCTCGCTGGCACGTGAGCCGCATACTGATAAGGTTGAAACGCCGAAAGCGGCTGTTTCTATGGCGAAAAAAACGTCGTTTGCCTTAGTGGTGGTGATTGCCGTGCTGACGATTTATGGCACGTTGATTTAAACGTGAAAGCAATGCTGGCGCAGAAGGTTACTCAGGATGAGACCCTCACCCAGAACGGGTGAGGGTTTGAGGAATTAATGTGCTTTCGCCGTCTTCGCGGTTTTCTGTTTACACAGATAACCGATGCCCAGGACAACCAGCCATACCGGGATGAGGTAGACCGAAATCGCCATACCCGGGGTCATTAGCATAATCACCAGCACGGCCGCCATGAAGAGCAGGCAAACCCAGTTACCCAACGGGTAGAACAGCGCCGGGAAGCGAGTCTTCACTCCCTGTTGCTGCTTGGCGCGGCGGAATTTGATGTGTGCAAGACTGATCATCGCCCAGTTGATCACCAGTGCGGAGACCACCAGCGCCATCAGCAGACCGAAGGCGGATTCCGGCGCCATGTAGTTGATCAACACGCACAGTGCTGTCACCAGCGCCGAGACGATGATGGTATTCACCGGCACACCGCGTTTGTCGACAGTGAGCAGGATTTTTGGGGCGTTACCCTGTTGCGCCAGACCAAACAGCATGCGGCTGTTACAGTAAACGCAACTGTTGTATACCGACAGCGCCGCCGTCAGAACCACGATATTCAGCGCATTTGCGACGAAAGTATCGCCCAGTTCGTGGAAGATCAGAACAAACGGGCTGGTGTCGGCAGTAACGCGCGTCCACGGCAGCAGGGAAAGCAGAACGGCCAGTGAACCCACATAGAAGATCAAAATACGGTAGATAACCTGATTAGTGGCTTTGGGAATGCTCTGTTCCGGGTTATCGGCTTCAGCGGCGGTGATACCGACCAGCTCAAGCCCGCCGAAAGAGAACATGATAATCGCCATCATCATCACCAGCCCGGTCATACCGTGAGGCAGGAACCCGCCCTGTTCCCACAGGTTACGAACGGTCGCCTGCGGGCCACCGTTGCCGCTGAACAGCAGCCAGCCGCCGAAGATGATCATCGCTACCACGGCGATGACTTTGATGATGGCAAACCAGAACTCCATCTCACCGAACACTTTTACGTTGGTCAGGTTGATGGCGTTGATCGCGATGAAGAAGACGGCTGCTGAAACCCAGGTGGGGATCTCTGGCCACCAGAACTGAATGTACTTGCCGACGGCGGTCAGTTCCGCCATCGCGACCAGCACGTATAGCACCCAATAGTTCCAGCCCGACGCAAAACCTGCAAAACTCCCCCAGTACTTGTAGGCAAAGTGACTGAACGAGCCGGCAACCGGCTCCTCAACCACCATCTCACCCAACTGACGCATAATAAGGAAGGCAATAAAACCCGCTATCGCATAACCCAGAATAATACCGGGGCCTGCGGACTGGATAACGGAGGCGCTTCCCAGGAACAGACCTGTTCCTATCGCGCCGCCCAGCGCGATAAGCTGGATATGGCGGTTCTTAAGGCCGCGCTTTAGCTGCTCGCCGTGCTGCTGACTGTCCATCATGAAACCTCGTGTGTGGTTTACTCTTCAGATTTCAGGCTGCCGCCAAAGACGACCCGAACTATTTGAGTAATTATTATTTGTACTACGCAGTGATGCGTGTAAGTTTGCAATTCCGTCTGTTGTATTATTATGTTTACAGTTGTGATTTTTAAAATGTCGCCGAAACTCTTTTGTCCGGAACAGAATAATGGTATGCGGCAGGGAATGCACCTGCTTTGTGAATGGATGATGACGAGTTGAATAAAAAGAGAGCAGTTGTCCGCCCCTCCACTTATCCCCTGGTAACATCACTGTTAGGTATAAAGTGATTTTTTATGCTTTAAATTCGGGTAATGATGCATCTGAATCGGTTCAACCAGGATTTTTCTTCGTTTCAATAAGGTTAAAACTACCTCGCGAGTGGTAAATTTAACATTTGTGCATAGTTACATGTTTGAAACGTTAATTCTGTGATGTTGTTAAAATGTGCCTGGTTTCCTGATTTCAATCAAAACCTGTATGGACATAAGGTGAATACTTTGTTACTTTAGCGTCACAGATATGAAATTGGTAAGACCAATTGACTTCGGGCAAATGGCTTAAGACAGGACATCATGGCCTACAGCAAAATCCGCCAACCAAAATTATCCGATGTGATTGAGCAACAGCTGGAGTTTTTGATCCTCGAGGGCACACTGCGCCCGGGCGAAAAACTCCCACCGGAACGCGAACTGGCGAAACAGTTCGACGTCTCCCGTCCCTCCTTGCGCGAGGCGATTCAACGTCTCGAAGCGAAGGGATTGCTGCTTCGTCGCCAGGGCGGCGGCACTTTTGTTCAGAGCAGCCTGTGGCAGAGCTTCAGCGATCCACTGGTAGAACTGCTCTCCGACCATCCTGAATCCCAATTTGACCTGCTTGAGACGCGCCATGCGCTGGAAGGCATCGCTGCATATTACGCTGCGCTGCGCAGCACGGATGAAGACAAAACACGCATTCGTGAACTGCACCATGCCATTGAACTGGCGCAAGCGTCGGGCGATCGCGATGCTGAGTCCGATGCGGTCCTTCAGTATCAAATTGCTGTCACCGAAGCGGCACACAATGTGGTTTTACTTCATCTGCTAAGGTGTATGGAACCTATGCTGGCCCAGAACGTTCGTCAGAACTTCGAGTTGCTCTATTCGCGTCGCGAGATGCTTCCGCTGGTGAGTAGTCACCGCACCCGTATTTTCGAAGCGATTATTGCCGGTAAGCCAGAAGAGGCGCGTGAAGCATCACATCGCCACCTGGCGTTTATCGAAGAAATTCTGCTTGACCGCAGCCGTGAGGAAAGCCGTCGTGAACGCGCCTTACGTCGTCTGGAGCAGCGAAAGAATTAGTGATTTTTCTGGTGGTTTGTTAGCCAGAAGATGTTGTAAATCGAGCGCTACTCTAAAGCGCGGCAACTAAACGCAGAACCTGTCTTATTGCGTTCTTTGGCGAGAACTCAATGGGACAGGTTCCAGATAACTCAACGTATTAGATAGATAAGGAATACCCCCATGTCAGAACGTTTCCCAAATGACGTGGATCCGATCGAAACTCGCGACTGGCTACAGGCGATCGAATCGGTCATCCGTGAAGAAGGTGTTGAGCGCGCTCAGTATCTGATCGACCAGCTTCTTTCTGAAGCCCGCAAAGGCGGCGTGAAAGTAGCGGCAGGTACAGGGGCAAGCAATTACATCAACACTATTGCCGTTGAAGATGAGCCGGAATACCCGGGCAATCTGGAGCTGGAGCGTCGTATTCGTTCTGCTATCCGTTGGAACGCCATCATGACCGTACTGCGTGCGTCTAAAAAAGACCTCGAGCTGGGCGGCCACATGGCATCCTTCCAGTCTTCTGCGACGGTGTACGATGTTTGTTTCAACCACTTCTTCCGCGCCCGCAATGAGCAGGATGGCGGCGACCTGGTTTACTTCCAGGGTCACATCTCCCCGGGCATTTACGCCCGTGCTTTCCTGGAAGGCCGTCTGACTGAAGAGCAGATGGACAACTTCCGTCAGGAAGTTCATGGCAATGGCCTGTCTTCCTATCCGCACCCGAAACTGATGCCGGAATTCTGGCAGTTCCCGACCGTTTCTATGGGTCTGGGCCCAATCGGTGCGATCTACCAGGCTAAATTCCTGAAATATCTGGAACACCGCGGCCTGAAAGATACCTCCAAACAGACCGTTTATGCCTTCCTGGGCGACGGTGAAATGGACGAGCCGGAATCCAAAGGGGCGATCACCATCGCGACCCGTGAGAAGCTGGACAACCTGGTCTTCGTCATCAACTGTAACCTGCAGCGTCTGGATGGCCCGGTCACCGGTAACGGCAAAATCGTTAACGAACTGGAAGGCATCTTCGAGGGCGCTGGCTGGAACGTGATTAAAGTGATGTGGGGTGGTCGTTGGGATGAGCTGCTGCGTAAAGATACCAGCGGTAAACTGATCCAACTGATGAACGAAACCGTTGACGGCGACTACCAGACCTTCAAATCCAAAGATGGTGCGTACGTTCGTGAGCACTTCTTCGGCAAATACCCGGAAACCGCAGCACTGGTTGCTGACTGGACTGATGAGCAGATCTGGGCGCTGAACCGTGGTGGTCACGATCCGAAGAAAGTTTATGCGGCACTGAAAAAAGCGCAGGACACCAAAGGCAAAGCAACGGTAATCCTTGCCCATACCATCAAAGGTTATGGCATGGGTGACACCGCCGAAGGTAAAAACATCGCGCACCAGGTTAAGAAAATGAACATGGACGGCGTGCGTCATATCCGCGACCGTTTCAATGTTCCAGTCACTGACGAGCAGGTTGAAAAACTGTCCTACATTACCTTCCCGGAAGGTTCTGAAGAGCACACCTATCTGCACGCGCAGCGTCAGAAACTGCACGGCTACCTGCCGAGCCGCCAGCCGAACTTCACTGAGAAGCTGGAACTGCCAACCCTGGAAGACTTCGGCGCGCTGCTGGAAGAGCAGAACAAAGAAATCTCCACCACTATCGCTTTCGTTCGTGCCCTGAACGTGATGCTGAAGAACAAATCGATCAAAGATCGTCTGGTTCCGATCATTGCCGACGAAGCGCGTACGTTCGGTATGGAAGGTCTGTTCCGTCAGATCGGTATTTACAGCCCGAACGGCCAGCAGTACACCCCGCAGGACCGTGAGCAGGTTGCTTACTATAAAGAAGACGAGAAAGGTCAGATCTTGCAGGAAGGGATCAACGAGCTGGGCGCAGGTTCTTCCTGGCTGGCGGCGGCGACCTCTTACAGCACCAACGACCTGCCGATGATTCCGTTCTACATCTACTACTCCATGTTCGGGTTCCAGCGTATCGGCGACCTGTGCTGGGCAGCAGGTGATCAGCAGGCGCGTGGCTTCCTGATTGGTGGGACGTCCGGTCGTACAACGCTGAACGGCGAAGGTTTGCAGCACGAAGATGGTCACAGCCACATTCAGTCTCTGACTATCCCGAACTGTATCTCTTACGATCCGTCTTACGCGTACGAAGTTGCAGTCATCATGCACGATGGTCTGGAGCGTATGTACGGTGAGAAACAAGAGAACGTTTACTACTACATCACCACGCTGAACGAAAACTACCACATGCCAGCCATGCCGGAAGGTGCTGAGGAAGGTATCCGTAAAGGTATCTACAAACTCGAAACCCTGGAAGGTAGCAAAGGTAAAGTTCAGCTGCTGGGCTCCGGTTCTATCCTGCGTCACGTTCGTGAAGCGGCACAGATTCTGGCGAAAGACTACGGCGTGGGCTCTGATGTGTACAGCGTCACCTCCTTCACTGAACTGGCACGTGATGGTCAGGACTGTGAGCGCTGGAACATGCTGCACCCGCTGGAAACGCCGCGCGTTCCGTACATCGCTCAGGTGATGAACGACGCACCGGCAGTCGCCTCAACGGATTATATGAAACTGTTTGCCGAACAGGTTCGTACTTATGTACCGGCTGATGATTATCGCGTACTGGGTACCGACGGTTTCGGTCGCTCTGACAGCCGTGAAAACCTGCGTCACCACTTCGAAGTGGATGCTTCCTACGTGGTTGTAGCGGCACTGGGCGAACTGGCTAAACGTGGCGAAATCGATAAGAAAGTGGTTGCGGATGCAATTACCAAATTCAACATCGATGCAGAAAAAGTTAACCCGCGTCTGGCGTAAGAGGTAAAAGAATAATGGCTATCGAAATCAAAGTACCGGACATCGGGGCAGATGAAGTTGAAATCACCGAGATTCTGGTCAAAGTGGGCGACAAGGTTGAAGCTGAACAGTCGCTGATCACCGTAGAAGGCGATAAAGCCTCTATGGAAGTCCCGTCTCCGCAGGCTGGCGTTGTTAAAGAGATCAAAGTCTCTGTTGGCGACAAAACCGAGACCGGCGCACTTATCATGATATTCGATTCCGCTGACGGTGCAGCAGCCGCTGCACCTGCTCCGGCAGAAGAGAAGAAAGAAGCGGCTCCGGCAGCGGCCCCCGCAGCTGCGGCCGCGAAAGAAGTACATGTACCGGATATCGGCGGCGACGAAGTTGAAGTCACTGAAATCATGGTTAAAGTGGGCGACACCGTTGCGGCTGAACAGTCACTGATCACCGTTGAAGGCGACAAGGCTTCGATGGAAGTGCCGGCACCGTTCGCGGGCACTGTGAAAGAGATCAAAATCAACACCGGTGACAAAGTGTCCACTGGCTCCCTGATTATGGTCTTCGAAGTGGCGGGGGCTGCACCTGCTGCTGCGCCTGCACAGGCAGCCGCTCCAGCCGCCGCTGCGGCTCCTGCTGCCACTGGCGCGAAAGACGTTAACGTACCGGATATCGGTGGCGACGAAGTTGAAGTCACCGAAGTAATGGTCAAAGTGGGCGACAAAGTGGCCGCTGAGCAGTCACTGATCACCGTTGAAGGCGATAAAGCGTCAATGGAAGTCCCGGCGCCGTTCGCGGGTACCGTAAAAGAAATCAAAATCAGCACCGGCGATAAAGTAAAAACCGGTTCTCTGATTATGGTCTTCGAAGTGGAAGGCGCAGCACCTGCTGCCGCCGCCGCGCCACAGCAGGCAGCAGCACCGGCTCCGGCCGCTGCACCCGTTGCCGCCGCTCCGGCTGCGAAAGCGGAAGGCAAATCTGAGTTTGCTGAAAACGACGCCTATGTTCATGCGACCCCGCTGATTCGCCGTCTGGCGCGCGAGTTCGGCGTGAACCTGGCGAAAGTGAAGGGCACAGGCCGTAAAGGTCGTATCCTGCGTGAAGACGTTCAGACTTACGTGAAAGACGCTATCAAGCGTGCGGAAGCCGCTCCGGCAGCCGCAGCAGGTGGCGGTATTCCGGGCATGCTGCCGTGGCCGAAAGTCGACTTCAGCAAGTTTGGTGAAATCGAAGAAGTGGAACTGGGCCGCATCCAGAAAATCTCTGGTGCTAACCTGAGCCGTAACTGGGTGATGATCCCGCACGTTACGCACTTCGACAAAACCGATATCACCGATCTGGAAGCGTTCCGTAAACAGCAGAACGCCGAAGCTGAGAAGCGTAAACTGGATGTGAAATTCACCCCGGTGGTCTTCATCATGAAAGCGGTTGCTGCGGCGCTTGAGCAGATGCCTCGCTTTAACAGTTCACTGTCTGAAGACGGCCAGCGTTTGACGCTGAAGAAATACATCAACATCGGTGTGGCGGTTGATACGCCAAACGGTCTGGTGGTTCCGGTCTTTAAAGACGTGAACAAGAAGAGCGTTACCGAGTTGTCTCGCGAACTGACGGTGATCTCGAAGAAAGCACGTGACGGTAAGCTGACCGCTGGCGAAATGCAGGGCGGTTGCTTCACCATCTCCAGCATCGGCGGCCTGGGGACAACCCACTTCGCACCGATTGTGAACGCGCCTGAGGTGGCTATCCTCGGTGTGTCCAAGTCGGCGATGGAGCCGGTGTGGAACGGTAAAGAGTTTGTACCGCGTCTGATGATGCCGATCTCTCTGTCCTTCGACCACCGCGTGATTGACGGTGCTGATGGTGCGCGTTTCATTACCATCATCAACAATATGCTGTCTGACATTCGCCGCCTGGTGATGTAAGCAAAAAAGCCGGCCCGACGGCCGGCTTTTTTCTGGTAATCTCATGATGGTTTTGGGGTTATTGGAGCTAAAGATAAATCGTTGCCGTTTTGTTGTTTCAAAATTGTTAACAATTTTGTAAAATACGGACGGATAGAACGACCCGGTGGACGATGGGCGACAAGACCAGGGATCGCCGGAAATAAATTAAGAGGTCATGATGAGTACTGAAATCAAAACTCAGGTCGTGGTACTTGGGGCAGGCCCCGCAGGTTACTCTGCAGCCTTCCGTTGCGCTGATTTAGGTCTGGAAACCGTAATCGTAGAACGTTACAGCACCCTCGGTGGTGTTTGTCTGAACGTCGGCTGTATCCCTTCTAAAGCGCTGCTGCACGTTGCAAAAGTTATCGAAGAAGCCAAAGCGCTGGCTGAACACGGTATCGTCTTTGGCGAGCCGAAAACCGATATCGACAAGATTCGTACCTGGAAAGAAAAAGTAATCACTCAGCTGACCGGTGGTCTGGCGGGTATGGCGAAAGGCCGTAAAGTGAAAGTGGTTACCGGTCTGGGTAAATTCACCGGGGCGAACACCCTGGAAGTGGAAGGTGAGAACGGCAAAACCGTGATCAACTTCGACAACGCGATCATCGCGGCGGGTTCCCGTCCGATCCAGTTGCCGTTCATTCCGCATGAAGATCCGCGCGTATGGGACTCTACCGACGCCCTGGAACTGAAATCCGTACCGAAGCGTCTGCTGGTCATGGGTGGCGGTATCATCGGTCTGGAAATGGGTACCGTGTACCATGCGCTGGGTTCAGAGATTGACGTGGTTGAAATGTTCGACCAGGTTATCCCGGCGGCTGACAAAGACATCGTTAAAGTCTTCACCAAACGCATCGGTAAGAAATTCAACCTGATGCTGGAAACCAAAGTGACTGCCGTTGAAGCGAAAGAAGACGGTATTTACGTTTCCATGGAAGGCAAAAAAGCCCCGGCTGAAGCGCAGCGCTATGATGCCGTGCTGGTGGCTATCGGTCGTGTGCCGAACGGTAAAAACCTCGACGCGGGCAAAGCCGGCGTGGAAGTGGACGACCGTGGCTTTATCCGCGTTGACAAACAACTGCGTACCAACGTGCCGCACATCTTTGCTATCGGCGATATCGTCGGTCAGCCGATGCTGGCGCACAAAGGTGTTCACGAAGGTCACGTTGCCGCTGAAGTTATCGCCGGCATGAAGCACTACTTCGATCCGAAAGTGATCCCATCTATTGCCTACACTGAACCAGAAGTGGCATGGGTGGGTCTGACTGAGAAAGAAGCGAAAGAGAAAGGCATTAGCTTTGAAACTGCCACCTTCCCGTGGGCTGCTTCTGGCCGTGCTATCGCTTCTGACTGCGCAGACGGTATGACCAAACTGATTTTCGACAAAGAAACTCACCGTGTGATCGGTGGGGCGATTGTCGGCACTAACGGCGGCGAGCTGTTAGGTGAGATCGGTCTGGCTATCGAAATGGGCTGTGACGCAGAAGATATCGCGCTGACCATCCACGCGCACCCGACTCTGCACGAGTCCGTTGGCCTGGCGGCAGAAGTGTTCGAAGGGAGCATCACTGACCTGCCGAACGCGAAAGCGAAGAAGAAGAAGTAATCTTCAGTCTTCTGGCAACAAAAAAGCGGCGTAAATGCCGCTTTTTTGTTGCCTGTCACTCCACCGGTTTCCAGGGATCGTGGGGGGTAAATTTTTCTATGGCGATGGCTTTCAGCCCGCTATCTTCCCCCAAATCCGTCTGATACACGCGATCGTCCTGGCTTACCATAAAGCTCATCACGCCTGTTTCGCCCCAACTGACGGGCCAGGCGAGCAGCGCGAATCCTTTTTCGTTGTCGCTGGCAATAATGCGAAAATAGTAGCCGTGATACCCTTCACCAGGCGAGTCAGGACTGAAGGCCGGTCCTAACGGGCTGGGCGTTTCGCCAGGTTTTACGGGCCAGTACAGGCCATCCTGTTGACCGGTGTGGCTGATAATCCGGGTAGCAAAAGCCTGTTTGCGCTGCCAGTAGTCGTACTGAGCGTCGACATAGGCGCGCATGGCCTGAATCGCCGAGAGTTCGTTGCGGCCAATCGTGCGCGTCAGGATCTCATCTTGTGCCGCGGACATATCGAAATGCCAGCCCTTGCTCGTCTTCACCATGGGGACAGGCAACTGCCAGTTTTCCTGACCGACGTTCAGGTGGGCCATATTACCTTGTTGCACAATCTGATGGCTGACTTTCCAGTCGCGGTTAAAACGTGCGACAGCTTCGGGGTCTGCCCCCTCAGAAGGCAAAAACTGTCGCCAGTCATCGCCGAGCACGAAGGTAAGTTCAGCGTCGTTATTTCCGGCAATCGCTTTAGCAAACGCGTTTGCGGCATCGTCCGGAGTGGCAAACATCTGCTGGGCGTAACTCATTAACGGTAGCGAGAGCAGCAGGGTGCTTAACAGTATTTTTTTCATTATGGGCTCCGGTTAACGACGGTGAAATTCGTGGGATTGTGACAGGCGTTCGTGCGAAGTCCCACGTTGTACATTGCCCAGACGACGACTTTCCTGACCGCGCTGCTGTTGCGACTGCCAGTTCGGCGAGCGACTGTCATTGCCGCTAAAGGCATTCGCGCGGTTTTGCTGGAATGCCGACTGACGCGGTTGCGGTGAAGAGGAGTCAACACGCTGACGTGCCGTCTCCCGCTGCTGTTGTGAGACCGGGCGTTGCTGTGCTTTGGCTCTGAGATCGTCACGATGCTGTTGTTGTGCCGGGGTGGTCGATTGTTTCAACGTCTGCTGCGCGGCCTGACGGCGTGTGTGGTTACCATTGTCGTCGTAGCCGCGATAGTTATTGCGCTGGGCAACCTGATTCAACTGTTGAGAGGCGGCTTTGCGCTGGGCATCACGCGTTGCGATTGGCTGCTGCTGAGGCAGCGCTTTAGACGCATCCGGATGACGCTGTTGCAGTTGTGCCATCGCCGCCTGACGCTGGCTGTCGCGGGAAGCCGTCGCGGCAGGCTGCTGTGTGGCACTGAGACCGCCGCTGACGTTGGTCGGATGGAAACGCTGTCCCGTTGAGGCGTTTTGATACGGCACGCCGCCTCGAAAAGCAGGGTTGTGCTGCCAGGTCATGTTCTGCGTTTTCAGATTCTGCCCGGAGATGCGGTTGAAGTTATTGACGTTGATATTGATGTTATCGCCGTTGTGCTGATAGCCATTACCGCCATGACGATCGTCGTCATGATGATGATCGTCATCGTGGTGGTGATCATCGTCATCCCAGTCGATATTGCTGAACAGCGCATAGGTGGTGGCGACGCCAAGGCTGTAACCGAAGCCTTTAACAAAACTTCCGACAAACTGTTCACCTGGCGTCGGTGGGAGATACACCGGGGGATACGCGGTGTTGGGCCAGGTGCCATAAACTGTGGAGGGGTTATAGCTGGGGACGTACACCACCTGCGGATCGGCAGGCTCAATTTTAATCACCGTTGCCGCAGGCGCAGTCGCCGTACTGGACGGTGTGGATGGAGTCGACGACGTGGCCGCGACACTCTTTTTCGGCGTGCTGGTCACCGTCTGCTGCGGGGTGGATTTCAGCGAGCCGGTTTGCTGGGCCAGTAAGCGCAGGCGCTGAACTGAATCCATGACATCCTGCGGTTGTGCCAGAAACGCATCACCGAGGTTTTGCACCCACTCCGGGTTTTCCCCCATCAGCGTCATGAGCTGCGGAAAGGCAACCAGCGACTTCACGCTGGGGTCCCATGGCTGGTTTGCGACGGCCTGAATGGCGGCATCGCCTTGCTGCGTCGGATTATCATGCGACCATTGCGCCGCCTGAACGACGTTAGCCGGATAGGTCGCAGCCATCAGAACCTGAGAAAGCAGCGGATCCGGATAGAGGGCTATTGGCGCAACCCATTGATCGATTTGCGCTGTGGTAAAGCTCGCTTTCGCAACCGGAGCCGGAGGGACTTCGGCTGACGCGGGCGGTTGCACCGCGACGGGCGTCGGGGCTTCCGGTGTACGGCTTTTGACATACAGCACGCCTGAAGCAGCAAGTAGCCCGGCGCTACAGATCAGCGCAAGCACGTGGGGTTTAAAGGGCAACGTCATATTCTTACTCCCGATTTGCCTTGAAATCGCAATGGTCGAAGTGCTGCCACCCGCAGGTGCAGTGTTGCGTGAGTATAAAGAGACGATAGTTTAATTTTTGACTAATCTTGGGATCGGTACAGCAGAGTGATTATAAGAATGCGAAATAGTGTGACGATTCGTAACAGCGATTAATTCCCCGCTTCTGAAATCGAAAAGGGCATTAGACCATCCTTAACGATTCAGCCACTTTTTTATGTTGCTTTTTTGTAAACAGATTAACACCTCACTAAAATCCTGTTATTCTGCCCATTGCGGTACCGGGCATTTACCCTACAAACTGCTGTCTCACAGGAGCGTGAAGAGAATCGCCCATCGAAAAAGCGCCGCACTATGACAATGAGAGCGAGGAGAACCGTCGTGCTAGAAGAATACCGTAAGCACGTAGCAGAACGTGCCGCCGAGGGGATTGTGCCCAAACCCTTAGATGCAACCCAAATGGCCGCGCTCGTCGAGCTGCTGAAAGCACCGCCTGCGGGCGAAGAAGAATTCCTGTTAGACCTGTTGATCAACCGTGTTCCCCCTGGCGTCGATGAAGCCGCCTATGTCAAAGCGGGTTTCCTCGCTGCCATTGCTAAAGGCGAAACGACTTCCCCACTGATTACGCCTGAAAAAGCGATTGAACTGCTCGGCACCATGCAGGGTGGTTACAACATCCATCCGCTGATCGACGCCCTGGACGATGCCAAACTGGCACCGATTGCCGCCAAAGCGCTCTCCCATACGCTGCTGATGTTCGATAACTTCTATGACGTAGAAGAAAAAGCCAAAGCGGGTAACGAATTTGCGAAGCAGGTGATGCAGTCCTGGGCAGATGCCGAATGGTTCCTGAGCCGTCCTCCGCTGGCTGAAAAAATGACCGTCACCGTCTTCAAAGTGACCGGTGAAACCAACACCGATGACCTGTCTCCGGCACCGGATGCCTGGTCTCGCCCGGATATCCCGCTGCACGCGTTAGCGATGCTGAAAAACGCCCGTGAAGGCATTGAGCCGGATCAGCCGGGTGTCGTTGGTCCGATCAAACAGATCGACGCTCTGGCAAGTAAAGGCTACCCGTTGGCTTACGTCGGTGACGTCGTCGGTACCGGTTCTTCACGTAAATCCGCCACTAACTCCGTGTTGTGGTTTATGGGCGATGACATTCCGCACGTGCCGAACAAACGCGGCGGCGGTCTGTGCCTCGGCGGTAAAATCGCCCCTATCTTCTTCAACACTATGGAAGATGCTGGCGCACTGCCAATCGAAGTGGATGTGTCGAACCTGAACATGGGTGATGTGATTGACGTTTACCCGTTCAAAGGTGAAGTTCGTAACCATGAAACCGGCGAACTGCTGGCGAGTTTTGAACTGAAAACCGACGTGCTGGTTGATGAAGTTCGCGCGGGCGGTCGTATTCCGCTGATCATCGGTCGCGGTCTGACCACTAAAGCGCGTGAAGCGCTGGGCCTGCCGCACAGCGACGTGTTCCGTCAGGCGAAAGATGTGGCGGAAAGCACTCGTGGTTACTCGCTGGCACAGAAAATGGTTGGCCGTGCGTGTGGCGTAGCGGGTATCCGTCCGGGCGCGTATTGCGAACCGAAGATGACCTCCGTGGGTTCTCAGGATACCACCGGCCCAATGACCCGTGACGAACTGAAAGACCTGGCGTGCCTGGGCTTCTCTTCCGATCTGGTGATGCAGTCTTTCTGTCACACCGCAGCGTATCCGAAGCCGGTTGACGTCACGACACACCACACGCTGCCGGACTTCATTATGAACCGCGGCGGTGTTTCGCTGCGTCCGGGTGATGGCGTGATCCACTCCTGGCTGAACCGTATGCTGCTGCCGGATACTGTTGGTACAGGTGGTGACTCCCATACCCGTTTCCCGATCGGGATCTCCTTCCCGGCAGGATCGGGTCTGGTGGCGTTTGCTGCTGCGACCGGCGTCATGCCGCTGGACATGCCGGAATCGGTACTGGTGCGTTTCAAAGGCAAAATGCAGCCGGGTATCACTCTGCGCGATCTGGTACATGCTATTCCGCTGTACGCGATCAAACAGGGTCTGTTGACCGTGGAGAAGAAAGGTAAGAAGAATATTTTCTCTGGCCGTATTCTCGAAATCGAAGGTCTGCCGGATCTGAAAGTCGAGCAGGCATTTGAGCTGACCGATGCTTCTGCCGAGCGTTCTGCGGCAGGGTGTACCATCAAGCTGAACAAAGAGCCGATCGTTGAATACCTGACCTCCAACATCGTTCTGCTGAAGTGGATGATCGCGGAAGGCTATGGCGACCGTCGTACGCTGGAACGTCGCATTCAGGGTATGGAAAAATGGCTGGCGGAACCTGAACTGCTGGAAGGCGATGCGGATGCTGAATATGCCGCGGTGATCGACATCGATCTGGCCGATATCAAAGAGCCTATCCTGTGTGCGCCAAACGATCCGGACGACGCGCGTCTGCTCTCTGAGGTTCAGGGCGATAAAATCGATGAAGTATTCATCGGTTCCTGCATGACCAATATCGGTCACTTCCGTGCCGCCGGTAAACTGCTGGATGCGCATAAAGGCCAGTTGCCAACGCGTCTGTGGGTGGCACCGCCAACCCGTATGGATGCGGCGCAGCTGACCGAAGAAGGCTACTACAGCGTCTTTGGTAAGAGCGGTGCGCGTATTGAAATTCCGGGCTGTTCACTGTGCATGGGTAACCAGGCGCGTGTCGCAGACGGGGCGACGGTAGTATCAACGTCCACGCGTAACTTCCCGAACCGTTTAGGCACCGGTGCGAACGTCTATCTGGCGTCTGCCGAGCTGGCGGCGGTTGCGGCCCTGATCGGCAAACTGCCGACGCCGGAAGAGTACCAGACCTATGTGGCGCAGGTGGATAAAACAGCCGTCGATACTTATCGTTATCTGAACTTCGACCAACTCTCTCAGTACACTGAGAAAGCCGACGGTGTGATTTTCCAGACAGCGGTGTAATGCGTTAACGCATTTCGTGTAAAAAGGCATCAATGCCCGGTGAAGCGTGCTTCTCCGGGCATTTTTATTTCCATTCCTTATACGCGATCCGCTTTTTTTCTGCGTCCAGGCTGCGATAATTAAGGCAAGGCGCAATGCGGTAATGGCGCATTGCCGGGAGCAGAGGACTACATTATGGATTACGAATTTCTGCGTGATGTTACCGGAGTGGTCAAAGTGCGCATGTCCATGGGTCACGAAGTGGTGGGACACTGGTTTAATGAAGAAGTGAAAGAAAACCTGGCTCTACTGGACGAAGTGGAACAGGCGGCACACGCGGTGAAAGGCAGCGAACGTTCCTGGCAACGGGCGGGGCACGAATATACGCTCTGGATGGATGGCGAAGAGGTGATGATCCGCGCCA
Organism: Citrobacter farmeri; assembly: GCF_019048065.1. Taxonomy (NCBI): domain Bacteria; kingdom Pseudomonadati; phylum Pseudomonadota; class Gammaproteobacteria; order Enterobacterales; family Enterobacteriaceae; genus Citrobacter; species Citrobacter farmeri. The sequence goes on along the minus strand of NZ_CP077291.1, from coordinate 3,798,760 downwards.
ATCAACTGGAGTTTACCGGCGACGAAATGGAAGAGGGGATGAACTACTACGATGAAGAGAGTCTGTCGCTGTGTGGCGTCGAGGATTTTCTGCAGGTGGTAAACGCATACCGGGAATTTCTGCGTCAATCCTGAATGATTTCAAGCTCATTGAAGCCGGGCGTTTGCGTCCGGCTTTTTTTTGCAGATAAATGATTGTTTGATTTTTATTAATCATTTTAAAAGTGTGATCTGACGCGTTTGTGATCTTTACTTGATTAAATATAATCACTATGATTTTTTTTAATCACAACATGACAACAGGCGGGAAGACCATGAACATCAAAAAGGCAATAGAACGTGTACCCGGTGGCATGATGGTTGTGCCATTGGTTATCGGTGCCATTATCAATACCTTTGCCCCGCAGGCGCTGGAAATCGGTGGATTTACTACCGCGCTGTTTAAAAACGGCGCTGCGCCGCTGATCGGTGCATTCCTGCTGTGCATGGGCGCAGGGATCAGCGTAAAAGCGGCGCCTCAGGCTTTGCTACAGGGGGGGACGATCACCCTGACCAAACTGCTGATCGCCATTGCGATCGGTCTCGGCGTTGAGCACCTGTTCGGGGCCGAAGGGATCTTTGGCTTAAGTGGGCTGGCGATTATTGCTGCCATGAGTAACTCGAACGGGGGACTTTATGCGGCGTTAGTCGGCGAGTTCGGCAACGAGCGTGATGTCGGTGCAATCTCAATTCTGTCTCTTAATGACGGTCCGTTCTTTACGATGATCGCGCTGGGTGCCGCGGGCATGGCTAACATTCCGATCATGGCGCTGGTGGCCGTACTGGTTCCGCTGGTCGTCGGTATGATCCTCGGTAACCTTGATCACAACATGCGTGACTTCCTGACCAAAGGCGGGCCGCTGTTGATTCCGTTCTTTGCCTTTGCGCTGGGGGCCGGCATCAACCTCGAAATGCTGTTGCAGGGCGGTCTGGCGGGTATCCTGCTGGGGGTGTTGACCACGTTCGTTGGCGGCTTCTTTAACATCCGCGCAGACCGTCTGGTGGGCGGTACCGGGATTGCCGGAGCGGCTGCCTCCAGTACCGCCGGGAATGCCGTCGCAACGCCGCTGGCGATTGCCCAGGCTGACCCTTCGCTGGCGGAAGTCGCCGCCGCTGCCGCGCCGCTGATTGCCGCCTCCGTAATTACTACCGCGATCCTGACCCCAATTCTCACCTCGTGGGTTGCCAAAAAGCAGGCGCGTCAGGTTGTCGAGGAGAATAAAGCATGAAAATGATCGTTATCGCCGATGATTTTACGGGCTCTAACGATACCGGCGTGCAGCTGGCGAAAAAAGGCGCACGTACGGAGGTGATGCTCACCCCGGCGCAGAAGCCTTCTCGTCGTGCCGATGTGCTGGTGATCAACACGGAGAGCCGGGCAATCCCGGCGGCGCAAGCCGCTCAGGCGGTTCAACAGGCCTTAGCTCCCTGGTGTGAGGGGGCAATCACGCCGCTGGTGTATAAAAAAATCGATTCTACGTTTCGTGGCAACGTGGGGGCCGAGGTGACGGCGGCGATGCGTGCCGCCAACCGAAAACTGGCCGTGATTGCTGCCGCGATACCCGCGGCAGGACGCACGACGCGTGACGGACTGTGCCTGGTCAATGGAACCCCGTTACTGGAGACTGAATTTGCCAGCGATCCCAAAACGCCGATTATCTCTTCGCGCATTGCGGAACTGGTCACGCTGCAAAGTGACATTCCGGTGCATGAAGTGTCGCTCGACGACGTCCGCTGCGGACGGCTGAGCGCGCGGTTAGCCGCTTTCGTGGCAGAAGGTGAGTGCATGGTGGTGGTGGATGCGGTTGAGGATCGTGATTTGTCACTGATTGCGCATGCTATTTGTGAGCAGGACGTATTGCCGTTGCTGGTCGGTGCCGCCGGACTCGCCAATGCGCTACCCGTCAGAATGTTCATGCAGGAAAAGCAAGAGCTTCCGGTGTTGGTCGTCGCGGGTTCGATGAGTGAAGCTACGCGGCGTCAGATAGACAAGGCGCTGTGTCAGGACAGGGCGAAGGTTGTCGATATTGATGCCTCACGGCTGGCCTCTGACCATTTCGAGCAGGAGATAGCGTCGGTGGTGGAGCAGGCCTGTGCGTTACTGAGCCATCAACACCATACGATTTTACGTACCAGTCGGAGTGCGGAAGACCGACAGATGATCGACACGCTGTGCGCCAGCGTGGGGATGAGTCGCCAGGCGCTTGGCGAACGGTTGAGTCAGCGTCTTGGGACAATCACGTTGCATATTATTGAGCAGGCGCGTATTGGCGGCCTGTTCCTGACCGGGGGGGACATCGCGACCGCCGTAGCCAGTGCGCTGGGGGCGGAAGGCTATCGCATTCAGAGCGAGGTGGCGCCGTGTATTCCGTGTGGAACGTTCGTGAACAGCGAAATTGACGATCTGCCGGTGATCACCAAAGCGGGAGGATTCGGCTCCGACAGTACCCTTTGTGATGCGCTTTATTTTATTGAGGAGATGTACAGTGGTAACTAAAACAGTCGCGATTACGATGGGCGACCCTGCGGGGATCGGTCCGGAAATTATTGTTAAAGCGCTCAGTGAAGATGAACTCAACGGCGCGCCGCTGGTGGTGGTGGGATGCCTGCAAACGTTGAAGCGCTTGCAGGCCAACGGTCTGGCTGAGGGCGTAACGTTCCGTGCTATTACGCAGGTAGCGGATGCCCGATTCGTACCTGGCGTCATTCATGTCATTGATGAACCGCTGGCACAACCGGAGGCGTTGGAACCGGGTAAAGTACAGGCACAGGCGGGCGATCTGGCTTATCGCTGCGTAAAACGGGCGACGGAACTGGCAATGAAAGGCGACGTCCATGCCATCGCTACCGCGCCGTTGAACAAAGAAGCGCTGCATCTTGGCGGACACCATTTCCCGGGACACACCGAGCTGCTGGCGACGCTGACGGAAAGCCGCGACTACGCGATGGTGCTTTACACTGACAAGCTGAAAGTTATCCATGTTTCCACCCATATCGCTCTGCGTAAGTTCCTCGATACCCTCAACGGCCAGCGTGTGGAGACCGTCATTGGTATTGCCGATACCTTCCTGAAGCGCGTGGGGTTTGCGCATCCGCGTATTGCAGTAGCCGGGGTGAACCCGCATGCCGGTGAGAACGGATTGTTTGGCGATGAGGAGATCCGTATCGTCGGTCCGGCGATTGAGAACATGAAGGCGAAAAGGATAGACGTTTACGGTCCGTGCCCGCCAGACACCGTGTTTTTACAGGCGTATGAAGGTCAATATGACATGGTGGTAGCGATGTATCACGACCAGGGCCATATTCCGCTGAAGCTGCTGGGTTTTTATGATGGCGTCAATATCACCGCGGGCTTGCCGTTTATCCGCACCTCTGCCGATCACGGGACGGCATTTGATATCGCCTGGACGGGAAAAGCAAAATCTGAGAGCATGGCCGTATCGATTAAACTGGCAATGCAACTGGCGTAATTTCCTGTTATGAAAGGACAACACCGTCTGGATAAGATTGTGGCGTATTTGAAAAATCATACGCTGGTTACCGTGGAGCAACTGGTGGATGCCGTTGACGCATCGCCGGCAACGATCCGACGCGATCTGATCAAACTGGATGAACAAGGGGTGATCAGTCGCAGCCACGGCGGTGTTGCGTTACGGCGCTTTGAAGCAGTACAACCGACGACCAATGAGAAGCAACTGCGTTCGCCCGCCGAAAAACGGGCGATCGCGCGTTATGCCGCCTCGATGGTACATGCGGGCGATGCCGTAGTTCTCGATGCCGGGACCACCATGCTGGAGCTGGCAAAATGTTTAACTCATCTTCCTCTCAGAGTCATTACCGTTGATCTGCACATTGCCCTGTTTTTATCTGAGTTTCGCCAGATAGAAGTGACGATTGTCGGCGGGCGGATTGATGACAGCAGCCAATCCTGCATCGGCGAATTTGGGCGCAAAATGCTGCGTAGCGTCTACCCCGATATCGCGTTTATGAGCTGTAATACCTGGAGTATGGAAAAGGGTGTGACCACGCCGACAGAGGACAAAGCGGGACTGAAACAGGAAATTATCGCCAACGCCCAACGTAAGGTGTTACTCGCTGACAGCAGCAAATATGGCGCGCATTCCTTGTTTAATGTTGCTCCGCTCAGTCGCTTTACCGACGTCGTTACCGATGTTAATTTACCGCAAGCCGTGCAGGCCGAACTGAAGGCGCAATCCGTCGCCCTGACGCTGGTACAGCCTGAGTAACATCGTAACCAACGTTGGGATAACCCCAGGAGATGAGTGATGGGTAATGAAATACCGCTGAAATATTATGACATTGTGGATGAGTATTCGACGGAGTGTGCGAAACCCGTAGAGGATTCAGAACGTGAACCCCTGGCGCACTATTTTCAGCTACTGATTACGCGTTTGATGAATAACGAAGAGATCAGCGAAGACGCGCAACAAGAGATGGCCAGCGAAGCCGGCATTGATGCGCAACGCATTGATGAGATCGCGGAATTCCTCAATCAATGGGGGAATGAATAGTCTCAGTCCCCAGAACAGGAGCGCCGACGCGCTCCTGACGGTTTTCTTAAACGCCCGGAATATTGCGCGCGTAGTAAATCTCACGCATCTCTTTCCATAGCGCAGCGGTAATCTCTTTACGCTCTGCCTCAGTTAACTCTTCCGGCCGGGTGTGGAACATGTAGTGCTTAAGATCGAACTCTTTGAGCAGCATTTTGGTATGGAAGATATTTTCCTGATACACGTTCACATCCACCATGTCATACAGCGACTTCATATCTTCGGACATAAAGTTCTGGATGGAGTTAATCTCATGATCGATAAAGTGCTTCATCCCGTTGATATCACGGGTAAAGCCGCGCACGCGGTAATCGATGGTCACGATGTCGGATTCAAGCTGGTGGATCAGGTAATTCAGCGCCTTCAGCGGGGAAATCACGCCGCAGGTTGAGACCTCAATATCCGCGCGGAAGGTACACAATCCGCCTTCCGGGTGGCTCTCCGGATAGGTATGCACACAGATATGGCTCTTATCGAGATGGGCAACCACCGCTTCTGGTAGCGGACCGGGATGCTCGGTTGTATCAATAAGTCGCGGATCGACAGGTTCTTCGCTCACCAGAATGGTGACGCTGGCACCCTGAGGTTCGTAATCCTGACGGGCGATGTTCAGGATATTGGCGCCGATGATGGAGCAGGTTTCTGACAGAATTTCGGTCAGGCGGTTGGCGTTGTAGAGTTCGTCGATATAGGCGATGTATCCGTCGCGCTCTTCGGCGGTTTTGGCATAGCAGATATCGTAAATACAAAAACTCAGACTTTTGGTCAGGTTGTTAAAGCCGTGCAGTTTCAGTTTTTTCAATTTCTTATCTTCTCCTTAGGACGATGCTGTCGCCAGCGCGTCTTGCAGATACTGAGGTAAGGCAAACGCAGCCGTGTGGATGGCCGGGTTGTAATAGCGACACTTCAGGCCAGACGAGTGAAAACGCGCCTGAATGATTTCGGTCGACAGATGGCGCAGTGCTTCGTTATCCGTCGCCCACGCGAAGGTCATTATGCCGCCGTAGTAGGTAGGGATCGCCGCCTGGTAGAAGCCGACATCGGTGAAGTAATGGCTGAGCTTGCGGTGGCTGTCGAGGGCTTCGTCCTGTTGCAGGAAGCAGACGCCGTTCTGCGCGACAAAGATCCCACCCGGATTCAGACAGCGCTTGCAGCCTTCGTAGAATGCCGAGGTGAACAGACTCTCGCCGGGACCGATTGGATCGGTGCAGTCGGAGATGATCACATCAAACGTGTTCTGCGTCTGGTTGACGAAATGCACGCCGTCGTCGATCACCAGCGTAAAGCGCGGATCGTCATAACTGCCCGCGCTGTGGTTGGGCAGATACTGGCGGCAGAACGAGACGACACCCGCATCGATTTCCACCATCGTGATGGTTTCGACGTTTTTATGCCGACTGACTTCACGCAGCATCGCGCCGTCGCCGCCGCCAATAATCAGCACGTGTTTTGCGTGACCGTGAGCCATCAACGGAACGTGAGTCATCATCTCATGATAGATAAACTCATCGCGCTCGGTGGTCTGCACTACGCCGTCCAGCGCCATCACGCGACCAAAGGCAGCGTTTTCAAAGATGATGAGATCCTGATGATCGGTCTTCTCATGCCAGAGAATGTTATCGACGGCAAAATACTGCCCAAACTGGTCGTGTAGCGTTTCGTGCCACTGTTTTTTTTCGGCCATGGGGGAATGCCTCCTTTGTTAACACCCGTAAAAAAAGGGCGCAACATCATAGCTAACAATGACCGTTGATGCACGGTCATTATTTCAGCAATATGGACGGGAGGTTATTTGACGTAAGCCAGCAGGCTCAGGGAATCGCGCGCCAGTGCTTTGCATTTTTTAGCGACAGGAATACCGATACCGCTTAAATCGCGATAGCTGTCTTCGCCAAGGGATTTCATATCGAAGGTGTCGTAGTTGCTGAGGTCCCACTGGTTTTGCTGAGCAAAAAAGACCAGCGCGCGACGAATCTGCCCGTTGGGTAAATTCTGGTAGCCGCAGTCATTTTTCAGAAAGACAAAAACGGCCGTCAAATCGGCCATATCTTCGGCTTCAGATTCACTGAGCGCATAGCTGTTTGCGCATACGGCCATCAGGCTGCCGAACAACACGGTTCTGAAAAACGTCTTCATTGCATCTACCACTGCATCACGGAAAGTCAACGTTAGCATACTGGAGGCGAAGCGACGACTTTTATTATGTTTTAAGTGATATCCCTGGCTTGACCTTGCCGTAAGGGGAGGGTCTATGCTCAGAGATTAGCGTTATTTCGCCTGCTGCAAAATAAGGAAATAATTATGCAACGTCGTGATTTCTTAAAATATTCTGTGGCTCTGGGGCTGTCGTCAGCCTTACCGCTCTGGAGCCGTGCCGTCTTTGCCGCCGAACGCCCCGCGTTACCCATTCCCGAACTGCTTACCGCCGACGCGCGTAACCATATCTCGCTGACGGCGAAATCCGGCCAGTCGGCCTTTGCCGGAAAAACGACAACTACCTGGGGCTATAACGGCAATCTGCTTGGGCCAGCGCTGAAGCTACAAAAAGGCAAGGCGATCACAGTCGATATCCATAACCAGCTCAATGAAGAGACCACGCTGCACTGGCATGGACTGGAAGTGCCGGGCGAGGTGGATGGTGGGCCGCAGGGGATTATTCCGGCGGGAGGGAAGCGTACCGTCACCTTTACGCCGGAACAGCGGGCGGCGACCTGCTGGTTTCATCCTCATCAGCACGGGAAAACCGGGCGTCAGGTGGCAATGGGCTTGGCGGGTCTGGTTCTGATTGAGGATGAGGAGATTCATAAGCTGTTGCTTCCGAAGCAGTGGGGGATCGACGATGTGCCGGTCATCGTGCAGGACAAACGGTTTAATGCTGCCGGGCAGATTGATTATCAGCTTGATGTGATGACGGCTGCCGTAGGCTGGTTTGGCGACACGCTGTTGACCAACGGAGCCCTTTATCCTCAACATGCCGCGCCGCGCGGCTGGTTGCGCCTGCGTTTGCTTAACGGCTGTAACGCCCGTTCACTTAATTTTGCTGCCAGCGATAAACGTCCATTGTACGTCATCGCCAGTGACGGCGGGCTGCTGGCGGAACCGGTCAAAGTTAACGAACTGCCTGTGCTGATGGGTGAGCGTTTTGAAGTGCTGGTGGACGTCAGCGACGGTAAAACGTTCGATCTGTTGACTCTTCCGGTCAGTCAGATGGGGATGGCGATTACGCCATTTGACAAGCCGCAGCCGGTCATGCGTATTCAGCCGATTGCCGTAAATGCCTCTGGCACACTGCCGGATACCCTCAGCGCAATGCCAGCGCTGCCCTCCATTGACGGGTTAACGGTGCGTAATTTGCAACTGTCGATGGACCCGATGCTCGACATGATGGGCATGCAGATGCTGATGGAAAAGTATGGCGATCAGGCGATGAGCGGCATGGCGCACGGGCAGATGCAGGGACATATGGGCAACATGCAGCATGGTGACATGGGCCATATGAACCACGGCGGTCAATTTGATTTCCATAACGCCAACAGGATCAATGGCGTCGCTTTTGATATGAACAAACCGCTGTTTGCGGCGAGCAGAGGGACGTATGAACGCTGGGTGATTTCTGGCGTGGGCGATATGATGCTGCATCCGTTCCATATTCACGGCACGCAGTTCCGTATTTTGTCTGAGAACGGTCAGACACCAGCAGCCCATCGTTCGGGGTGGAAAGATACGGTTCGGGTGGAAGGCGGCATTAGTGAGGTGTTAGTAAAATTTGAACACGCTGCGCCGAAAGAGCATGCCTATATGGCGCATTGTCACCTGCTGGAGCATGAAGATACCGGAATGATGTTAGGCTTTACGGTATAAGCGGCGCAGAGGGCGATTCTGGCTTTCCCGGATATCGCTCTCCATCAGGGATAAGAATAATACCATTCCCATCTGTAATCTCTGAAAATAGATGGAGGCAGTATCTTTATTCATGTCACCGGATATACTCACGGGATCGAATTGTTAAACCTGAGGTGAAAAATGGATATTTTCCGTAAAATCGTGGCTGCCTCTTTTGCTATGTTAGTGGCGATTTCTGCTCATGCCGGAATGGACATGGAGCGTAAAAACTTTCCAGAGTTAAAGTTAAGCATCGAAATTCCGCAAACACTGGCGCCTATGTCGGCTGAAATGGCGAAAATTAAGTACCCATCTGAGAATCGTCCCCAGATCATTTATGGCGATGAGAGAGGTAAAGCCTCACTGGGTGTGACGGCGGGTCGCAGCGCATTGCCTGCCGCGCAGCTGGATATGATGAAAGATGCGTTGCTGAAAATGTTAGCTAACTACAAACCGGAGGCGGAAGCCGTTACGGTTGATGGGCATAAAGCATGGTTACTGACTTTCCGCTCTCAGGCTGCGGATAGCGAGATTCTGAATCTGATGCTGATTACCAGCGAAGACAATAAAGCCGTCCAGGTTGCCTTTAATATGACGAAGGATTTGGTTGACCAGTATCAGGATGTCGCAAAAGCGTCATTAATGTCGCTGAAGTTTGACTAATCATTATCGCTGAATACCAACAGGCGCCTGCGATTATTGTGGGCGTTTTGTTTCCTCCCTGAATATGAAGTTCTGATAACTCTCTCCTTTCTTCTTATTATTCATCATATTTATCATTCGCCGGCATAAGAAAACGTTACACTCGCTAATGGTGAACCCTCCCGTTATTTGATATATCTCTCTCTATTAAATCGTGAATAAACGCGGGAAAGGGAAGCGACGCTGAATAAATTCGGTGGCATTAGCCCATAACGCCATGAGAGAGAAGGATTGAATTCATGTCCGTACAACTTGATGTCAAAGATTTTGGCGCGACGGGCGATGGCCTCATCAAAGATACCCAGGCGCTGCAAAGCGCCATCGACCGCGGGGCGGCACAGGGTGTTCCAGTCGTTATTTCTCCGGGAATTTACCTGGTCGGTTCGTTATTCCTGAGGGAAGGCAGTCAACTCCATTTCGCCCAGGGGGCGACGCTACTGGGGTCGACCGATATTGCCGATTATCCGGAGATCCCGACGCGGGTGGCAGGTGTGGAGATGATGTGGCCTGCGGCGATAGTGAATGCCATTGAGGTTAATCACATTGCTATTTCGGGGCATGGCAGGATCGATGGTCAAGGCGCACACTGGTGGGATCTCTACTACGGCCCGGATAAGGCGAGCGGACTGCGCGTCGATTATGACAATAAAGGGCTGCGCTGGATTGCGGACTATCTCATTAAGCGACCGCGCGCCTGCCTGATTTACAAAGCAGAAAACGTCTCGATTACCGATCTAACCTTTGAGCGCGCCGGGTTCTGGAATTTACAGATAACCTATGCAAATAACGTCGTCGTCAGCGGTGTAACCATTCGTGATAACCACGGGCCGAGTACGGACGGCATTGACATTGACTCCTCAAGCCACGTCCGCGTCACGCAATGCGATGTGTCGTGCGGCGATGATTGCATCGTGATCAAGTCGGGTCGCGATGGGGACGGGTATCGGGTTGGCCGGATTGCCGAACACATTGAAATTGACCACTGCGTTATTCGCTCGGGCTATGGCGTGACGCTGGGCAGTGAAGTCAGCGGGGGTATACGTAACGTCCACGTGCACGACATTATCTTCGAAAACTCTGACTGCGGGCTGCGCATGAAGTCTTCGAAGGAGCGGGGCGGGTTTATCGAAGATGTGGTTGTGGAAAACCTGCGGATGCGTAATGTGCAATTTCCTTTCTCCTGGATTATGGACTGGCACAACGCCTATAACCGCAAACGGTTCGACAATATTGCTGAGTTGCCCGAAGCCTGGCAGGCGGTGGCGAGGCAGATCCCGGAAAATTTACAGATGACCAAAGTGCGTAATATCCGCATCAGTCATGTCGATGCCACACTGGCGGCGGATTATCGCTTACCGGCGCGCGCGTTTGATCTGGTGGCCTTTGCGGAGAAACCGATGGAGGACATTTGGTTTAGCCACTGCCGGATCGAGGCGAAAGAGTTTGGGCGCATTGTGGCGGTCAATCATTTGCGCTTTGATGACGTGATTGTCTCTGCGGCGGGTGAAAATAATGGCGTGAATGATACGTTTGATAATCGCTGAAATAAAAAGACAGCGTGGGGATTCCACGCTGTCTCTGCGACAAAATAGACCGTCTTACTTCGCGTCGTCTGGTAGCGCGTAAGCCACGATATAGTCGCCCATCTTCGTACCAAACGAGCCGTGGCCCCCGGCCGAAATCACGACATACTGTTTACCGTTCACCTCGTAGGTCATCGGCGTGGCTTGCCCACCGGCAGGCAGACGTCCCTGCCACAGTTTCTCACCGTTGCTCATGTTGTAAGCGCGCAGGTAGTTATCCGCCGTGGCAGCAATAAACAGCACGTTACCTGCCGTGGAGATAGGCCCGCCAAGCATCGGCATACCCATATTAAACGGAACCGGAACTGGCATCGGGAACGGCATGCTGTCCTGCGGTGTACCAATGCGTTTTTTCCAGACGACCTCGTTGGTCTTCAGATCCAGCGCGGAAATATACCCCCAGGCCGGTTGTTTACACGGCAAACCAAACGGCGACAGGAACGGATTTAGCGTGACGCCAAACGGTACGCCGTACTGTGGCTGAATACCGGATTCGGTCCCCGTGCCTTGCGCATCTTTCGGCTGTTCCATCGGATTCCCCGGACCACGTGGGATCAGCTTAGACACGAACGGCAGCGCCATTGGGTTAGCTATCGCCACCTGACGGTTAGGATCGACCGAAATACCACCCCATTCGAACATCCCGAGATTGCCCGGGAACACCAGCGTGCCCTGTTCAGACGGCGGGGTAAAGATGCCCTCATAGCGCATCTGGTGGAACATCACGCGGCACACCAGTTGGTCGAACATGGTGGCGCCCCACATATCAGCCCCGGTCAGATCTTTTTTCGGACGGAAACTCAGCTCAGAGAACGGCTGCGTTTTGCTGACGTAATCCCCTTTTGCGGCACCCTGCGGAACCGGTTTTTCGGGGGCCGGAACAACCCGTTCGCCGTTACGGCGATCGAGGACAAAGATGTTACCCGTTTTCGCTGGTGCATAAATGACCGGGATTTTCTCACCTTTAACGGTAATATCCGCCAGCGTCGGCTGGGACGGCATGTCCATATCCCACAGGTCGTGGTGGACGGTCTGATAGCTCCAGGCAAGTTTACCGGTGGTGGCGTTTAGCGCCACAATCGAACTGGCATAGCGCTCCTGCTCAGGCGTACGGTTACCGCCCCAGATATCTGGTGTGGTTACGCCCATTGGCAGATAGACCAGATCCAACTTCGCGTCGTAGGCCGCCGGGGCCCAGGAGTTGGGCGAGTTAAAGGTAAACGCATGTTCGTCGGATGGGATCGCATTCGGGTCTTTCGCACCAGGATCGAAGGCCCACAGCAGCTTGCCGTTATTGACGTCAAAACCGCGGATCACGCCCGAGGTTTCGCGGGTGGAGAAGTTATCGGTAACCGAACCGGCAATCACGATGGTTTTATCGGTGATGATGGGCGGTGATGTTGGCTCATAGAGCCCCGGCGTCGTGTCCGGCATGTTGGTCTGCAGATTCAGAATACCTTTGTTGGCAAAGGTTTCGCACAGCTTTCCGGTTTCCGCGTTCACCGCAAACAGACGACCATCGTTCACTGGCAGGATGATGCGGCGTGGACAGTCGGCAATGACTTCCGGTGAGGCATTATCGGCTTTCACTTCATGATACGACACACCACGGCAGGTGACGTGCTGGAAGCTGGTGTTGGTATTTAACTGCGGATCGAAATGCCACTTCTCTTTCCCGGAGGCCGCATCAAGCGCGAACAGACGCTGGTGGGCGGTACAGAGGTACAGCGTATCGCCGACTTTAATCGGCGTGACTTCATTGGTGATCTCACCCGGATCGTTAGGCTGCTTCAGGTCACCGGTGCGGAACACCCACGCTTCTTTCAGGTTATGGACGTTGTCGGCGTTGATCTGCTTGAGCGGCGAGAAACGTTGACCTTCCTGATTGCGGCCATACGCCGGCCAGTCGTTATCGGAGATCGTGGAGATGGCTTCGGCCGGAGTGGCGTCTGCGCTCAGGGTGCCGTTAATTTCCTGCGGATCATGGAAGCCCGCCCAGGTCAGGATCCCTCCGCTAATCAGCAGGGCCACCACCAGTGCCGCCACGGCACCCCGGGAAGGGACAATCAGGCGATGCCAGACAAACGGTAAAATCAGCCAGATGCCGAAGAAGACCAGGATGTCACTGCGTGGCGTTAGTGCCCAAAAGTCAAAGCCGACTTCCCAGACACCCCAGATCAGGGTCGCGAGGAGCAGGGCGGCGTAGAGCCACAGTGCGGAACGCTGACTGCGCCAGAGCATAACGGCGACACCCAGCATAACAAGACCGGCGATCGGATAGTACCAGGAGCCGCCAATGGCGACCAGCCAGCCTCCGCCGATCAGGAGATACAACCCGCTAAGCGCTGCAAAGAGGGCCGTTAACACCACGAGAAGTCGTGGTGAACGTGCGTTGTTATCTGCCATAAAAATACACCATCTCAATTTGTTAATTTTTTAGTAGCAATTAATTATAGGATTTAACAAGTGTGATCGTAATCACAAAATGAGCTTTTTATCGCGGATAGGCCCGCAGAAGAGAATTCTGCAGGCCAGAAAAGAAGATCAATACTGCCATTGCAGCGCAAAGCCAACGTTGACCGGGCTGGTGCGCAAATCATCCGGTTTCATCACCGGTATACTTACAAAGAAGTCGTATCCCACTTTGTTTTTAATGCCGCGAACCCCGATTGCTGCTCCGGCGATATGTTTACCGTTCCAGTAATCATTTTTGGAGCCACTGACTTCACCGTAGTCAAAGCCCACATAGGGCTGCATTCCCCATTTAGGGAGATTGAGGTTGATATCGTTACGCAGATACCAGCCCTTATCCGCATAGAGCGTGTTTTCGCCATCAAAGCCGCGTACCGTCCAGCGGTTGCCGATTGTGAATTTATCTGGCTGGGTGAGTCTGTCGGGAGACATTTGTTTTAAGAAATGCGGTTCATAGCTCATTGAATGACCCGCTAAAATAAAGGGGATCGTTCCATCAACACTCAGAGTAAGAATACGTGCCTGATTGTCGGCATTGCCCACGACTTCCTCTGCATCGGCCTGCTCGCCAAACCAGGGCACGGCACGCTGAAAGCTCAGATTGGTTTTCAACTGTCCGAGCGAGAAGTAGGCGAGATGTTCGAGATTGAGCTTCAGGCTACTGGTGTCACGTTTCTGAACCTCAATTTCCACATCATTTAATGAGTAGGTCGAATTACGTTTAATGGCTTTCAGGCTCAGCGTTGTCTTTTGACTGGCATTTCTGAAAATCACCCGACTTAATTGGGCCGTAATCAGCTTCTCAATTCCACTGTATAAATAACTGAAATCGCCGCTATGAATAGTCTGCGTATAGCGATATTTTGAGGCATAGAAATCCATGAGCCAGTTGCCCCATGGTAGAGAATAAAATGTGGAGACGTTATCACTACGGCGTCCAGCTTCATTTTTTAACCCTCCGCCATAGGCGATGTAAAACATGTCATCAAGGGTTGTAGGATTATCAAGATAAAGGGCCGCGCCACCCTGATTTCGACCGGTGTATTTACTGCCTGAGTTATCGGCCCACGCGCCAAGGCGCCAGCGTTTAGGCAGGTTCCGGGTCACCTGGACTTCTGTTTCTCCAGGTTGAGCGCCGGGGACAAGATTAATTTCCGCTTTAGCCCCTGGAATACGCTGAATATTTTCAAGCCCTTGCTCCAGGCCTCGTAAGTCAAGCAGATCGCCTTTGCCCTGAGGGAAAATATTGAAAGCATGGACGGAGGCGCTACCCGTACTTTCAATGCGATAGCCACTGATTTTGCCAGGCAGGATCTGCAACGTCAGTACACCAGTACTGAGGTTTTGCTCCGGTATTGAAACGCGCGTCGTGATATAACCATGTGAAATAATTCGGTTTTGTACCGCTTTATGTAATGCCTTAAGACCATTGATTCCAACACAGTGCCCTTCAACTTGCCGCGTTAAGTCGCGCAAGACTAACCAGTGCGGTAACGACTCTTTATCTAAAAAGTTTACTTTCTTGATGTCATAGCACGGTGTTTCATCCGGGATCGCTAAATCCTCATCAGTTTTGCTGGAGTCAGCGGAAAGTAACGATTTTGCTTTCGGCGCTAATTGTGTTCGCCTGGCTTCATCTTGCTGTTGTTGATTGTTAACTTGTTGATTTACTGAGTTTTCAGCGCTAGCATTAAAAGAAATACTGTAAAAAACAGAACAAAGAGTGATTAAAAAAACTGATTTCTCAGCACGCATTTGAGCTCCATTTTGCTCTGTAATAATCTCAGTACCCTGACAACATTCCTGAGTAAAGGGGCCTGAGTGTAATAAAAGTTAACGTAAATAAGAAAAGAACACCCTTTAAACCGGGTGTTCTTTAGCTATCTCACTGCCTATTGCACAGTGATTATCAGGCCTTAATTAGAAGGAGATATTTTTCTTCTTCTTACCTGAAGTATCAGAATTGGTTGGGGTCTTCACGGGTGCTGCTGTTTCGGTAATAGTACCGGCGTTATTAAGAATACCTGTTGTGGATACTTCATAACCCGTAATAGTACCGGTTGCCATATTGGTAATACCGCTACGGCCAACCAGGTTTACATCGCCAACACTGGAAATATTACCGCTATTGCTCAGCGCTTTGCTGTAAATTTTTACACCACTTTTACCGTTGATTTCACCGCCGTTATAAAGTGTAGAATCATTCATCGTGATGTTTACGGCTTTGTTCGCAGTGATGCTGCCGTAATTATCATTGTCGCCATTTTTGTATGAAGAGCTGATGGTGACATCTTCACCTGCCTTAATATCACCCGCATTATGGAAATCTTTGCGAATATAGGTAGTAACATCTTTACCAGCGCTAATGACGGAACCCTTCTCCGTATTTAACGTATAAACAGTCGCACTAATATTGTTGCCTGCTGAAATTTTACCGTGATCGATGTTGTTTAAGGTATCGCCATTGACAATAATATCACCAGGAGCGGTGATCGTCCCGCTGTTATTAATGTTGGTGGCGCTCATGGTAATATTGGCTGCGGAGAGAGTACCGCTATTATCCATATACCCACCCTGTTTCTGAATGGTGAGCTTACCTGCAGCGTTGATGTTACCGGTGTTTTCCAGTTTGGCAATATTACGGCTGTTGCCGGCGACGAGTGAAATATTATCTTTAGAGGAGATAGTTCCTGCGTTCTGGAAATTATCACTGATATTCATATTGATATTATTACCGGCGATACTACTTTTGCTATCGGAGGTATAATCGCTCAGAGACATCACCAGGTCGTTGCCAGCGCTCACGGATCCGGAGGTGTTATCCAGGGTGCCGCTGAAGGCCGCATCACCTGCGCCTGAAATGGTACCGTTCTGATTTGTCAGACTGTTACTTGCCGAAATGACCAGTTTACTGTTTTTACCTTTAACAATAATTGAACCATCGTTATTGTTCAGGTCTTTTACGGAGATAGACGTTAAACCGGATGTTGAAGTGTTTCCTCCGCGAATGGAACCATACTGGTTATTAAGCGTATTAGCGCTAATTCCCAGAGTACTCCCGGCGTCAATGCTCCCATTTTTGTTGGAAAGGTTAGTGGCCTGGATACTAACATCGCCTTTGGATGTAATCTTTCCATTTTCATTGATAAGGCCACTTCCGGGGATCTGTTTTTTAGTGCCAGATGCGCTGCCGATAAATACCTGGTTTTCACCATTAATATTACCTGCAGTGTTGTTTAATGAATCTGTAGTAATGCTTACTGCTTTCACAGCATGAATATTTCCTGCACCGTTATTAACGGCCTGTTTTGCGGAGATATAAACATCGTTACCATCGATATTACCGTTGCTATTATCGACAGCGCCGTTTGCAGAAGAAAGGTTGATGAGTCCTTCTGAAGTAATATTACCCTTGTTGTTCAGAATGTCATTTCCGCATCTTTAATGCGACTGAATTCTGCGCAGTAATATTGCCACCATTGTTGTTAATTTTGCCATTAGCATCAATGTTGATTGTATCCGCGGCTGTAATATTAGCGTGATCGATATTGACGCCTACGCCAGATTCCGTTCCTTTCATGTAAATTTTATTGGCATACATCGATCCCAGAGAGGAGACATCCAGTGCCAGTGTCGGCGCATTGTCTGTACCTGCGATAGCTTTCGCTGCGCCTTTGGTATCAATGTGGTTACTGCCAGTAATAATATTCAGCTCATTGGCTTTAAGCTGAGCATTCACTTTTACCGAACGGGCGATAATATCGGTATATTGGGAAGAAGTGGTATCCATCCCTTTACCCGTAATCACAATCTGTCCTTTTTTAACATCCAGACCAGTCAGTTTGTTATTGTCGTCAAACGTTGCGGTGCCGGTAGTCAGTGATGCGTGGTTAGTATTAATAAAACCACAGCCGTCGCAAGTGATGCCTGACGGGTTAGCAATAATAACCTGCGCAGACTGACCTGCAACTTCTATCATGCCGTTGAGCTGGCTAGGATCAGAAGAACGAACTTCGTTCAGAATGACCGTTGCACTACCGTCGGCCATATTCGCGTTGCCAGCGATATTTCCGGATAACTGTGTATTAACGGAACTGCCGCTATTATTCAGAATCACGCCGTTAGCATCGACATTAAATTCAGAATAGACGTTATGAGATACACCGCCTTCGCTGGCTTTGTTGATGTCGACGACGGTGGCACCATTGGCTCCCGTGTGAATCGACGGCTGATTTGCTGCTGAAGTATCTGCTGTGATAGCAGCACTGGCAGGCATAATCATTCCCAGAGCAAGCATTGTTGCAAAACAAGTCGGCGCAAGTTTTGCGTGTAGAACATTTTTGCGGTATTTGTTAGGTGTTGAAATATTATTTTTCAAAGTACTCTCCTTAGCCATTGATTTATTATTCATAACAAAAATGCTTATGTTTAATTCATAAATATCAAGTTATAATCCGGGTATTTATATATATTAAAAAATAAGCAAATGAAGTGTACGCAAATATTTATTGTGATTAATTTTTATTTGCCTGACTTGATTGTGTTTTTTGTAAGTACTTTTTTCAAATGTAATACTGCTGCTGAATTTATAATTACAGGCTATTTATAATGAATTGAACGATTGTATGCCTTGTTGTCTTTTTTTTTCAAAAAAGAACAATAAATGACTGGGAGTGGGTGAGTTTTACTCTATATGATAAGTATTTTGTATTATATTGATCGCTATTGACTGTTACAAACCTCTCAATAATTTTCGTGTCAGATATATACTGATATTCTATAACTGAGTGCACTGCGGCAATCAAGAATAATAATGAACAACAGCCCCTGGCGTAGAGGGAGCACTCCCTGAAAAGAGGTTGAGTACCTGAGTTTACTTTTTATACGGGGTTGCCCAGACCGTGATTGTGGGGTGATGTGACGATCGTGCGCTGTTATAATGCAGGTGTTGCACTTATACTGGAGAGGCCTTGAGGCCAGACGAACTCACGAGTATCAATCGGGGAATGGGTTTCCTTTACCGCCGGTTGATTTATCTTTTTATGTTTTAAAACAGTTGGTTGTGTTTTTTATGAAACATCGTGTTGAAGTGATGATTCCGGAAGCGGAGATCAAAGCGCGTATCGCTGAACTGGGCCGTCAAATTACTGAGCATTATCAGAACAGCGGCAGCGAAATGGTGCTGGTTGGTCTGCTACGCGGTTCATTTATGTTTATGGCGGATCTGTGCCGTGAAGTGCACGTCTCCCACGAAGTCGATTTTATGACGGCTTCCAGCTACGGCAGCGGGATGTCGACAACCCGTGATGTGAAAATTCTCAAAGACCTGGATGAAGACATTCGCGGTAAAGATGTGCTGATTGTGGAAGACATTATCGACTCCGGCAACACGCTGTCGAAAGTGCGCGAAATCCTGAGCCTGCGTGAACCGAAATCTCTGGCGATTTGCACCCTGCTGGATAAACCCTCCCGCCGTGAAGTCAACGTCCCGGTCGAGTTCATCGGTTTCTCCATTCCGGATGAGTTTGTGGTGGGCTACGGTATTGATTACGCTCAACGCTATCGCCATCTGCCGTATGTCGGCAAAGTGGTGTTGTTGGACGAGTAAGCGTAAAAAAGCCGGGACAATCCCGGCCTTGACTGGATCCGTCCCCGGTGCATGACCGGGGATTTTTTATTTGTGGTTGATGTGTTTCTGGCTGAGGTTAGAAACACCCTGACGATAACGCTGTTCCAGGGTGGCGCGACTGGTCGCGGTCACTTCCAGATCGCGCAGCAGACCATCGTGAATACCGTATGCCCAGCCGTGGATGGTCACTTTTTGACCCCGTTTCCAGGCTGATTGCATGATAGTGGAATGACCCAGGTTATACACCTGCTCCATGACGTTCAGTTCGCACAGTGTGTCCATACGACGCTCTTGCGGCATATCGCCAAGTAATGAGCTATGTTTGAACCAGATATCACGGATATGCAGCAGCCAGTTGTCGATGAGTCCCAGTTCCGGGTTATCGACCGCAGCCTGTACGCCGCCACACCCGTAGTGGCCACAGATAATAATGTGTTCAACTTCGAGGACATCAACGGCATACTGAACAACGGAGAGGCAGTTGAGGTCGGTGTGGATGACCAGGTTGGCCACATTACGGTGGACAAATAATTCGCCCGGTTCAAGACCGGTTAAACGTTCTGCGGGAACGCGACTGTCGGAACATCCAATCCATAGAAAGCGTGGTTTCTGCGCTTGCGCCAGTTTCTCAAAAAATCCGGAATCCTCTTCCACCAGCATTTTTGACCATAGTGCATTGTTACTGATGAGTGTATCTATGTCTTTCATGGAGGTTAACGACCTGTAACCAAATAAGTGCGTTGGGCTAATATAGGGCAACTCCGGGATTATTTAAACCACATATAAAGTGTAAGAACGTAAGGTAAGTAAAAATTTATGACCATTGCACTGGAACTTCAACAACTTAAAAAAACTTATCCTGGCGGCGTTCAGGCGTTGCGCGGGATAGATTTACAGGTCGAGGCGGGTGATTTTTACGCGCTTCTGGGACCGAACGGAGCAGGAAAGTCGACTACCATCGGCATCATCAGCTCGCTGGTGAATAAATCCTCCGGGCGCGTCAGCGTCTTTGGCTACGATCTCGAAAAAGATGTCGTCAACGCCAAACGACAGTTGGGGCTGGTGCCGCAGGAATTTAACTTCAATCCGTTTGAGACCGTGCAGCAGATCGTGGTCAATCAGGCGGGTTACTACGGCGTGGAGCGTAAAGAAGCGATCGAGCGCAGCGAAAAGTATCTAAAACAGCTCGATCTGTGGGAAAAACGTAACGAACGTGCGCGGATGTTATCCGGTGGGATGAAGCGTCGTCTGATGATTGCACGGGCGCTGATGCACGAACCGAAGCTGCTGATTCTCGATGAACCGACGGCAGGTGTTGATATCGAACTTCGCCGCTCAATGTGGGGCTTTTTGAAGGATTTGAACGATAAAGGCACCACGATCATTCTGACCACTCATTACCTGGAAGAGGCGGAGATGCTCTGCCGCAATATTGGGATTATTCAGCACGGCGAGCTGGTCGAAAACACTTCGATGAAAAACCTGCTCTCTAAGCTCAAATCTGAAACCTTTATTCTCGATCTGGCGGCGAAAAGCCCGTTGCCAGAGCTGGAAGGCTATCAGTATCGGCTGGTGGATACCTCAACGCTGGAAGTCGAAGTGCTGCGTGAGCAGGGCATTAACAGCGTGTTCAGCCAGCTCAGCGCGCAGGGCATCCAGGTACTGAGTATGCGCAACAAAGCGAACCGCCTTGAAGAGCTGTTTGTGTCACTGGTTCATGAGAAACAAGGAGATCGCGCATGATGCAGCTTTACTGGGTCGCGCTGAAAAGCATCTGGGCGAAAGAGATCAACCGCTTTATGCGGATCTGGGTCCAGACGCTGGTGCCGCCTGTCATCACCATGACGCTCTATTTTATTATCTTCGGTAACCTGATTGGCTCCCGCATTGGCGAGATGCACGGTTTCAGCTACATGCAATTCATCGTGCCGGGTCTGATCATGATGGCGGTAATCACCAACGCCTATGCTAACGTCGCGTCCTCGTTCTTTAGCGCTAAGTTTCAGCGCAACATCGAAGAACTGCTGGTTGCGCCGGTGCCCACGCACGTGATCATCGCCGGGTTTGTCGGCGGTGGCGTGGCGCGTGGATTGTGTGTCGGGGTTCTGGTGACGGCGATTTCGCTGTTCTTTGTCCCGTTCCAGGTACATTCGTGGCTGTTTGTTGCGCTGACGCTGGTTCTGACGGCGATTCTGTTTTCGCTGGCGGGTCTGCTGAACGCGGTGTTCGCGAAAACCTTTGACGATATCAGCCTGATCCCAACCTTTGTCCTGACGCCACTGACTTATCTTGGCGGGGTGTTCTACTCCCTGACGCTGCTGCCGCCGTTCTGGCAGGGCTTATCGCAGTTGAACCCGATCGTCTACATGATCAGCGGTTTCCGCTACGGCTTCCTCGGCATTCACGACGTGCCGCTGGTGACCACGTTTGGCGTGCTTGTGGTCTTTATTGTGGCGTTCTATCTGCTGTGCTGGTCCTTAATCCAGCGCGGACGTGGATTGCGTAGCTGATCGTTTTCATCCTCTCTTCCGTGTGAGGAGAGGATGATATTTGACCATTGTCATTATTGTTTATTTGTCACCCTGATAAACTACTTGCCTGCTAATGAGGTGAGAAATGCTAGGCTGGGTCATTACCTGTCATGACGATAAGGCTGAAGAACTACTGAGCCTTCTGGAAAAAAAACACGGCCTGCTGCCGCAATGCCGGGCGGTGAATTTTTGGCGCGGGATGAGCGCGAACATGCTGAGTCGCATGATGTGTGACGCCTTGCATGCCACAGACTCCGGTGATGGGGTGATCTTTTTGACCGATCATCCCGGTGCGGCACCGTATCGTGTCGCATCGCTGATGAGCCATAAACATCCGCAGTGTGAAGTGATCTCCGGCATTAATGAGACGCTGCTGGGGAAAATGATTTCATCGCGAGAATCAATGAGTAGTCCGGTTTTTCGCAACCAGATTGTTGCCCTCGGCGGGCCAGAAGTTACCAGTCTTTGGCATCAGCAACAGAAAAATCCCCCCTTTGTTCTGCTGCACGATTTGTACGAGTATTAGTCATTCTTATTAATGAGGTGAATTGGTACAATCGTTGCGTTGTTTCTTGCCCCGGTTATCGTTAATGATGAAATATCTGTTCCTCCTGCTGCTGTCCCTCTCTACAGTAGTGAGTGCGGCATTGCCTGCGCGCTATATGCAAACCACTGAAGATGCGGCTATTTGGGCGCAAATTGGCGATAACATGGTGACCGTGGGGAATATTCGCGCCGGGCAGATTATTTCTGTCATTCCGGTCGCGGCGGATTATTACGAATTCAAATTTGGCTTCGGCACCGGGTTTATCGACAAGGGCCACCTGGAACCGGTGCAGGGTAAACAACGCGTTGAGGACAGCCTCGGCGATCTCAACAAACCGCTCAGCAATCAGAATCTGATCACCTGGCAAGCTACCCCCGTCTATAATGCGCCGAATATTGGCAGCGCGCCGTTTGGCGTACTGGCGGATAACCTGCGTTATCCCATCATCAGTAAGCTCAAAGACCGGCTGAATCAAACCTGGTATCAGATCCGCATTGGTGACCGACTGGCCTGGATAAGCGCTCTCGACGCCCAGGAAGATCGCGGACTGCCGGTGCTGACCTATCACCATATTCTGCGTGATGAAGAGAACACTCGCTTTCGTCATACTTCCACCACCACGTCAGTCCGCGCGTTCAGCAACCAGATGACCTGGCTGCGCGATCGCGGGTACAGCACGCTGACGATGGCTCAACTGGAGGGATATGTACGCAACACATTGAACCTGCCTGCGCGGGCGGTGGTGATTACCTTTGATGACGGTCTGAAGTCGGTGAGCCGCTATGCTTATCCGGTGTTGAAGCAGTATGGGATGAAGGCCACGGCCTTTATTATCTCATCGCGGATTAAAGTTCGCCCGCAAAAATGGGATCCCAAATCGCTACAGTTTATGAGCATTTCAGAACTCAATGGCATTCGCGATGTGTTTGATTTTCAGTCCCATACACACTTCTTACATCGGGTCGATGGCAATCGCCGCCCGATCCTGCTCAGTCGCAGCCATCACAATATTCTGTTTGATTTTGCACGCTCCCGACGCGCGCTGGCTCCGTTTAATCCTCACGTGCTTTATCTCTCCTATCCGTTTGGCGGCTATAACGCGACGGCAGTGAAAGCCGCAGAAGAGGCTGGATTCCACCTGGCGGTGACGACGGTGAAAGGGAAGGTGAAGCCGGGAGATAATCCGTTCTTGCTCAAACGTTTATACATCTTAAGAACGGATTCGCTGGAGACCATGTCGCGGCTGATCAGTAATCAGCCGCAGGGGTAGTTCGCTTACGCAACCTGAACCGGAATCGCTTTTGCGGTGCGTTTCATTTCGTTGTCGCCTTCGAAGTAAGCGACCTTCGGCTGCCAGCGGCGCGCTTCTTCGTCAGACATAGTGACAAAGCTGGCGATGATGACAATATCGCCCACGCTGGCGCAGTGTGCCGCCGCGCCGTTGACGGAGATGATTCTGGAACCGCGTTCGGCGGCAATCGCATAGGTGGAGAAACGCTTGCCGTTGCTCACGTTCCAGATATCAATGGCTTCATTTTCGAGGATCCCGGCGGCATCCAGAAAATCCTGATCGATGGCGCAGGAACCTTCATAGTGCAGGTCCGCCTGAGTCACTTTCACGCGGTGGAGTTTGCCCTGCAGCATAGTGCGAATCATAACGTCTACCTTAAACTCTGATCGTGTACGAAGCTGGCATATCTCGCCAGCTTTGAGAAAATCCTCAGGCAGTATTGCCTGATTTTTAACCCCTGTCTACTGGGTTAATGCAACCGTCTGATTGTCGATTAAGCGTGCCTGGCCGAGCCATGCGGCGACCAGAATCACCGCACGCTGGCTGCTTTCGGTCAGTTCAAGCAGCGTGTCGGCATCACGGATCTGAATATCATCGGGGCGGAAGCCTTTTTCCGTCAACTCCTGCCCGGCGATGGCGATGATCTCTTCCAGTTCACGCTCGCCGGCCTGCAGTTTTTCGCCAATGCGGCTCATCACTTTGTACAAACCTGGGGCGATTTTACGTTGTTCAGCCGTCAGATAACCGTTACGTGAACTCAGGGCTAAACCGTCTTTGGCACGAATAATCGGTACGCCGACGATATCAATGTCATAGCCCATATCGGCAACCATTTTGCGAATCAGCGCCAGTTGCTGGAAGTCCTTCTCGCCAAAGCAGGCGACGTCCGGTTGTACCAGGTTGAATAGCTTGCTGACGATGGTTGAAACACCGCGAAAATGACCCGGGCGGCTGGCGCCTTCCAGCATCGTCGAGAGGCCAGGGACATCCACGTACGTCTGCCCGTCGGTCCCCTGGGGATAGATTTGGTCCGGCGCGGGGGCAAAGACGAAATCCACTTTACGTTTGTTCAGTTTTTCGCAGTCTTCCTGTAGCGTGCGCGGGTAACGCACCAGATCGTCCGGACGATCAAACTGCATTGGGTTAACGAAAATACTCACCACCACGATGTCCGCACGGGCTTTGGCTTCATCAACCAGCTTCATGTGACCATCATGCAGGTTGCCCATCGTCGGCACCAGCGCGATGCGTTTGCCTTCCTGACGGGCTCTGCGAATATGCTGACGCAGCAGTGGCAGGGTTTCAATAATCAGCACAACAAGACTCCTTAATGGAAACTGTGTTCTTCGCCCGGATAGACGCCGGACTCAACCTCAGCAATATACTGCCGTACCGCGGCGCGCATGTCGCCTGCTTCAGTAAGGAAATTTTTGGCAAATTTTGGAATATGGCCGCCGGTGATGCCAAAGGCATCGTGCATCACTAAAATTTGTCCGTCGGTGACATTCCCGGCACCGATGCCGATAACCGGAATGGAGAGTGCGTCAGTTACGCGCCGGGCCAGTTCAACCGGGACGCATTCCAGTACAATGAGTTGTGCGCCTGCGGCTTCCAGCGCCAGGGCATCGTCCAGCAAAACCTGTCCGGCATCGCCACGACCCTGGATTTTATAGCCCCCGAAGATATTGACCGACTGTGGCGTCAACCCTAAGTGTCCGCAGACGGGCACCGCGCGTTCGGTGAGCATTTTCACGGTATCCACCAGCCAGGCACCGCCTTCAATCTTGACCATATTCGCGCCCGCGCGCATGACGACAGCCGAATTTTCAAAGGCCTGTTCCGGCGTCGCGTAAGCCATAAACGGCAGATCGGCGAGCAGCAGGCAATTCGGCGCGCCGCGACGCACCGCACGCGTGTGGTAAGCGATATCTTCAACGGTAACCGGCAGAGTGGAGTCATGCCCTTGCACCGTCATCCCCAGGGAATCTCCGACCAGCATCACATTGATCCCTTCGTCGGCAAACAGTCTGGCGAAGCTGTAGTCATAGGCAGTAATGGTAGCGAAGCGTTTTTTCTCTTGTTTGCACTTCTGCAACAGCGAGATGGTGGTCGGTTTCATAACATTTCCTGATGGTGAACGTCATATTTACCGGCATTCTAACAGTCACATTCAGAGGGGCAATTGTTTTAAGCAACTGTTTGCGCGAAAGCAATAAACGGGAATTGAGGTTAGGGCCATTACCAGCGCGCGGGTTTTTCTGCGCCAAGGTGAGTGAGTATCTGATGCAGTGAGGCGCCGTCAGGGAAGTGCAGATCAGGAGCAATTTCAAGCAGCGGCCAGAGCATAAAACCGCGGTTTTTCATGTCGTAGTGCGGCACGGTCAGCCGTTCGCTGTTGATGACGCGATCGCCAAACAGCATGATATCCAGATCTAACGTGCGCGGCCCCCAGCGTTCGGCTTTACGTACCCGGCCTTGCTGAAGTTCAATGCGCTGGGTGTGATCAAGCAATGTTTCTGGCTCGAGCGCCGTTTCCAGCGCCACGGCGGCGTTCAGGTAATCAGGCTGATCCTGCGGACCCAGCGGTGGGGTTCGATAAAAGGAAGAGACGGCAACGACCCGACTTTCAGGGATCTCACCTATCGCGTTGACGGCAGCATTGACCTGCTCCAGAGGAGAGGCCAGATTGCTGCCCAGCGCGATATAAACGAGGGTCATGCCGTTCCTTCACGACGCGGCGCGCGCTTGCGCGGACGACGGTGACGGCGACGCGGCGATGGATCTTCATCCAGCTCGTTCAGCATACCTTTCTGCTCTGGTGGTGCAGAAACCTGGAATTCGCCCCACCACTGCGCCAGACGCTGTAGCTCGGCATTGTTTTCCACTTCGGCACGCAGGGCGAGTAAATCATACGCGGCGCGGAATTTCGGATGCTCCATCAGCTTCCACGCGCGCTTACCCTGACGGCGGGACATGCGCAGTTGCAATTGCCAGATGTCGCGGGTCAGCGAGGTGAGGCGTTTCGGGATCGCCAGCGAACGGCAGGCCTCATCCAGCACTTCATTCATCGCCAGTGCGAACGCGTCGTAGTAAGCCAGACCGCTTTCCTGGGCGATTTTCTGCGCCATTTCCAGCAGCGGATACCAGAACATCGCGGCAAACAGGAAGGCCGGGTTAACGCGCATATCGTTATGAATGCGGTTATCGGTATTTTTCAGCACCTGCGCGATGATGCGTTCCATTGCGCTGTCGCCATTCTCGGTAAAATAGCGAGTGATGGTCGGGAACAGCGGCTGGAACAGGCTGTATTCGCGCAGCTTTTTATAGGTTTCATAGCCGTAGCCCGCCTGCAATAGCTTCAACGCCTCTTCAAACAGGCGCGCGGGCGGGATATCGTTGAGCAGCGTGGCCAGGCGCGGGATCGGCTCTGCCGTTTCCGGGCTTATTTTCATGTCGAGCTTCGCTGCGAAACGCACGGCGCGCAGCATACGCACCGGATCTTCGCGGTAGCGGGTTTCCGGATTGCCGATCAGGCGAATCACGCCATCTTCCAGATCCTGCATGCCGCCGACATAGTCGCGAACGGTAAAATCCGCGACGCTGTAATAAAGGCTGTTAATGGTGAAATCGCGGCGTTGGGCGTCTTCTTCAATAGAGCCGAAAATGTTATCGCGCAGCAGCATACCGTTTTGTCCGCGCTGGGACGTAGTGCGGTCGCTTTCGCTGCCTTCGTGATGACCACGAAAGGTGGCGACTTCAATAATTTCCGGGCCAAACATGACGTGCGCCAGACGGAAACGGCGACCTACAAGGCGGCAGTTGCGGAACAGTTTGCGCACCTGGTCTGGCGTCGCGTTGGTTGTGACGTCAAAATCTTTCGGTTTTTTGCCGAGCAGAAGGTCGCGGACGCCACCGCCAACCAGCCAGGCTTCGTATCCCGCTTTATTCAGCCTGTACATTACCTTCAGGGCATTTTCACTGATATCTTTGCGTGAAATAGCGTGCTGTTCGCGCGGGATGACCGTCATACGCGGACGGGCGACGGCAATTTCGGCCTCGCTCTCCTCGCGGCTTAGCACCTTGCGGCAAAAATTAGCGACTCGGGTAAAAATAGTGCACCTCGGTAGTGTCAAACAATATTCAGAATTCAGTTCAAATCATGTGCTGTGTAAAAATAGCGGCTAATCATAGCTCAGCACGACGTATTTGAGAATGCCGGATTTACAATCGCCGATTCCGGTATCGTCGAAAGCGTCCAGTTTGTCACGGCGAATGCCAGGATCTCGTCGACGCGCATCTCCTGCCACGGCAAGTCACTTTGTTGGCCAAGAAAGCGCAGCGCGTCCATAAGAACGGGACGCGGATCGCCTTGCGGCAAGGCAGGGGCATGATTCTGTTTGGAAAGTTTAGCGCCTTGTTCATTGAGCGCCAGCGGCAGATGAATATAGTCCGGAGGTGTCCAGCCAAACTGCTGGTACAGTGAGATTTGTCGCACCGTTGGCTCGATTAAATCGGCACCGCGCACGATTTCGCTGACCCCCTGAAAGTGATCATCCACCACCACTGCCAGGTTATAGGCAAACAGTCCGTCACGACGATGGATAATAAAATCTTCTCTCGCCAGTCGTTCGTCAGCCTGAATCTCTCCGCGAAGTCGATCGTGAAAACGGGTGATGGGATGCTGCTGTTTAATACGAACCGCCGCCTGCTCCGGTCCGTTATGTAACTCGCGGCAGTGACCATCATAAATCCCGCCAACGCTCTGGATCCGTGCTCGGGTACAGGTGCAGTAGTAGCTCAACCCCCGGTCGTATAACCAGGCGAGCGCTTCGCGGTAGGCATCATGGCGCTGTGATTGCCATAGTATGTCGCCATCCCAGTGGAGGCCGTAATGTTCCAGTTGACGCAGAATAGTGTCAGCGGCACCGGGAACTTCACGAGGGGGATCAATATCTTCTATACGTACTCGCCATATACCCTGACGGGCGCGAGCCTGTAAATAGCTGCCCAGGGCTGCAATGAGGGAGCCAAAGTGCAGTTCGCCGGAAGGTGATGGGGCGAATCGGCCAATGTAGTGTGAGTCAGTCATCTTTTGCGTAAAAATGAACAGGCGGGGAAAACCCCGCCTGTTGTAAACGTTTCAAACGCCAGGCCTTAGCCGGCCATTTGTTTTTCGCGAATTTCAGCCAGCGTTTTGCAGTCGATACACAGATCGGCTGTTGGACGCGCTTCCAGGCGACGAATACCAATTTCTACACCGCAGGATTCGCAGTAGCCGAAATCTTCGTCTTCAACCTTCTTCAGCGTTTTCTCGATCTTTTTGATCAGTTTGCGCTCACGGTCACGGTTACGCAGTTCGAGGCTGAACTCTTCTTCCTGCGCGGCACGGTCTACCGGGTCCGGGAAGTTGGCAGCTTCATCCTGCATATGAGTAACGGTGCGATCGACTTCATCCCTAAGTTGATTACGCCATGCTTCAAGAATACGCCTGAAGTGCGACAGCTGGGCTTCGTTCATATACTCTTCGCCCGGTTTCTCCTGGTACGGCTCCACCCCAGCGATGGCGAGAATACTCAGGGACGATGTTTTACGGTTTTGCCCTTCTTGCATGTTGCTTCTCCTTAACACGCACTATCGATCCCCATGTTCGGGGGAAAAATCAGGTCGCTATAAATAGCAGATGCTTTTCCGGATAGCAATTAACTAAACGTAACACTTGACAACCCTGTGAGGAAAAGCGTATTTGCGCACGCGACCAGAATACTAAATAACCAATTGTTTACAACACTATAAAGTGACAGTTAATGGCTCTATCAGAGTCATACTATCGGCAGAAAGTTCCGCTTTATAAACCAGAATTTCTACCCCCTTACGCTGTGCCTCGAACAATAGTTGCGCATATTTCGCGTCAATATGGCGCGCGGGTGAAAACCGTGTAATGGCGGAGTGCAGAACGGCAAAGAAAATCACTGCGCGTTTGCCCTCAGCCGCTACGCTCATCAGTTCCCGAAGATGTTTCTGACCTCGTTCAGTGATGGCATCGGGAAAATAACCAAAATCCTTTTCCGCTAACGTTACCGATTTCACTTCAATATAGCAGTCAGGCCGTGAATCTGCCTGTAACATAAAATCAATACGGCTCCGTTCGGCGCCGTATTTTACTTCGCTTTTCAGCGTGGAATAGCCTGAAAGTTCTGAAACTCGTCCCTGTTCAATGGCCTCTTTCGTCAGTCTGTTAGCCCATAATGTATTAACACAAATTAACGCGCCCGTCTGGGTCTGGGTTAATTCCCAGGTGTGCGGATATTTGCGTTTGATATTCGCCGAGGTCGAATACCAGACCGTATCACCGGGCGTTGCACACCCCGTCATCGCCCCGGTATTAGGGCAGTGTAGCGTGAGTTCAGTCCCGTCAGGTGTGATCACATCGGCTAAAAAGCGTTTATATCGCTGAACCAGCGTCGCACGCTGGAGAGGGGGAGTAAATTGCATCACGCATTTCCTTTCTTATTTGGTGAGCGTCCAGCGCTGAAGTTTGGCGTAACGCGTGCGTCCTCGGGAAAAAGAGGAGGCGTACAGGGCAAATTCCGTCACTGGAAATGACCAGCAAAAGCCTGGCGGCGGGATCGCCACGGCGTGGCTGGCGTCGCGCAGCAGCGTCACGTGAGGATGAAACGGCTGTGGACTTTGATAACACCCGCTGCGCGCCGCCTGGGCCCGCAGAATATTTGCCAGTTGCAACAGCCCACGCGGGGACTGACGCGTCCCCAGCCAGATCACGCGAGAGCGTAACCACTGCCCGGCATCATCCAGACTGAGCGTAAATCCGGGCTGACGAATGCGTCCGGCCAGGGCGATCAGCGCCTGTTGTTTGTCAGGGCTTACCTCACCCAGAAACGCCAGCGTCAAATGCAGGTTATCGGCTGCAACGGGGCGCCCCGCCTCAGGGAGGAAATTAGCCGCCCGCCACGAGATAATTTGCTCACGTACCGTGGCGGGCAGTTCGATGGCAAAAAACAGCCGTTTCGGCTCAGACATCTTAGGTACTCGGTTATGAATTAACGCGATGCTACAATGCGGCGCGAAGAATGTTAACCCTCTGGAGCTATTTGTGACGTCGTTACCGGTTGCTGCTGTACTGCCTGAATTGCTTACCGCCCTGGACTCTGCGCCGCAGGTACTGCTGAGCGCGCCGACGGGCGCCGGTAAGTCAACCTGGTTACCGCTACAGTTTCTGGCGCACAAGGCTATCAAAGGGCGGATTATCCTGTTGGAACCACGTCGTCTGGCGGCGCGTAACGTGGCACAAAGGCTTGCCGAACTGCTCGATGAAAAGCCCGGTGAGACGGTCGGTTATCGGATGCGGGCGCAATCCTGCGTCGGGCCTGCAACACGGCTTGAGGTGGTCACCGAAGGGGTGCTGACGCGGATGATCCAGCGCGATCCGGAGCTCAGCGGCGTGGGGCTGGTGATCCTCGATGAATTTCACGAACGCAGTTTGCAGGCGGATCTCGCGCTGGCGTTGCTGCTGGACGTACAGCAAGGGCTGCGCGATGACCTCAAGCTGCTGATCATGTCCGCCACGCTGGATAACGATCGCCTGCAACAGTGCCTGCCGGATGCGCCAGCGATTGTTTCTGAAGGGCGTGCCTTTCCCGTTGAGCGCCGTTATCAGCCGCTGGCGCCGCAGTTGCGTTTCGACGAAGCCGTGGCGGTTGCCTGCGCCGAACTGCTGCGCAAGGAGCCTGGCTCGCTGCTGCTTTTTTTACCTGGCGTCGGGGAGATTCTGCGCGTACAAGAGCAGTTAAGTACGCGAGTCGGCAGTGATGTACTGCTGTGTCCGCTCTATGGTGCGCTGCCGCTCAACGATCAGCGCAAAGCGATTTTGCCTGCCCCGCAAGGCATGCGCAAAGTTGTGCTGGCGACCAATATTGCGGAGACCAGTCTGACCATTGAGGGGATTCGCCTGGTAGTTGATTGCGCGCAGGAGCGGGTGGCGCGGTTTGACGCGCGTACCGGGTTGACCCGGCTTATCACGCAGCGCATCAGTCATGCTTCCATGACCCAGCGCGCCGGGCGTGCCGGGCGTCTGGAGCCGGGCATCTGCCTGCATCTGATTGCCAAAGAGCAGGCGGAACGCGCAGCAGCGCAAGGGGATCCTGAAATTTTGCACAGCGATCTCTCTGGTTTGCTGATGGAACTGTTGCAGTGGGGATGTCGCGATCCCGCGCAACTCACCTGGCTGGATCTCCCGCCTGTAGTCAATTTACAGGCGGCGAAACGATTACTGCACCTGCTGGGGGCGTTGGACGGCGAGCAGCTCAGTGTGACGGGACAAAAAATGGCGGCGTTGGGTAACGACCCGCGTCTGGCCGCGATGTTAGTCAGTGCTTCCACACCCGACGATGCGGCCACGGCGGCAAAGCTGGCGGCGGTTCTTGAGGAGCCACCGCGGATGGGCAATACCGATCTTGGCGTGGCGTTTTCCCGCCATCAGCCCGCCTGGGAGCAGCGTAGTCGGCAGCTTCTCAACCGTCTGAATGTTCGCAACGGCGAAGTGGATGCGTCGCGCATTGCTCCGTTGCTGGCCCAGGCCTTTGCCGATCGCATCGCACGTCGACGCAGCCAGGATGGGCGTTATCAACTGGCAAATGGCATGGGGGTGGCGCTGGACGCCGATGATGCGCTGGGGCGGCACGAATGGTTGATTGCGCCCCTGTTATTACAGGGGAGCGCGTCGCCGGATGCGCGGATCCTGCTGGCGCTGCCGCTCGATATCGACGCGCTTGTCCAGCGTTGTCCTGAATTATTACACCAGTCTGATACCATTGAGTGGGATGAGGCGCAGGGGACGCTGAAAGCCTGGCGCAGACTGCGGATCGGGGCGTTGACGGTGAAAGTCCAGCCGCTGGCAAAACCATCCGAAGAGGAACTGCATCTGGCGATGCTCAACGGCATTCGTGATAAAGGCCTGAACGTACTTAACTGGACACCCGCAGCAGAACAACTGCGGTTACGCCTGCACTGTGCGGCGAAATGGCTGCCGGAGTATGACTGGCCTGCGGTGGACGACAGGACATTGCTGGACACGCTGGAGAACTGGCTGCTGCCGCATATGAGCGGCGTCCATTCGCTGCGCGGCCTGAAATCGCTGGATGTTCACCAGGCATTGAACGGATTACTGGATTATTCCCTACAGCTTCGTCTGGTGAGTTCGTTACCCACACATTACACTGTGCCGACGGGTAGCCGGATAGCCATTCGTTATTACGAAGATAACCCGCCGGCGCTGGCGGTCAGAATGCAGGAAATGTTTGGCGAGGCCCGTACGCCAACCATCGCCGAGGGGCGCGTGCCGCTGGTGCTGGAGCTTTTATCCCCCGCGCAACGACCGTTGCAGATTACCCGGGATTTGGCGGCGTTCTGGCAGGGGTCGTATCGCGAGGTGCAAAAAGAGATGAAAGGGCGTTACCCCAAACACGTCTGGCCGGACGATCCGGCGAACACGGCGCCGACGCGGCGGACAAAAAAGTATTCGTAAGCCGGAATAAGGCGTTCAGGCCACATCCGGGAAAAGAACAGTAAAATTGAGAGATTTCTTCTTCTGTCTTCTGACGGAAGAACAGAGAATCAGGCCTTTGCGCCTGAATGTTGCGGAGAAAAAGCATGGCCGGGAATGACCGCGAGCCAATTGGACGCAAAGGGAAACCCACGCGTCCGGTGAAACAAAAGGTGAGCCGTCGCCAACTCAGAGATGATGAGTATGACGACGATTATGATGATGACTATGAGGATGAAGAACCGATGCCGCGTAAAGGTAAAGGCAAAGGGCGTAAGCCTCGTGGCAAGCGCGGCTGGTTGTGGCTGCTGCTAAAAATAGCGATTGTTTTTGCGGTACTGCTTGCTATCTACGGCGTCTATCTGGATCAAAAAATCCGTAGCCGTATCGATGGCAAAGTCTGGCAGTTGCCGGCAGCGGTGTATGGCCGGATGGTCAACCTTGAGCCGGAAATGTCGGTCAGCAAAAACGAGATGGTCAAATTACTGGAGGCCACCCAGTATCGTCAGGTCAGTAAGATGACGCGTCCTGGCGAGTTTACCGTGCAGGCCAACAGCATTGAGATGATCCGCCGTCCGTTTGATTTTCCGGACAGTAAAGAGGGCCAGGTGCGTGCGCGTCTGTCGTTCGATGGCGGCCGTCTGGACACGATCGTCAACATGGATAACAACCGCCAGTTCGGTTTCTTCCGTCTCGATCCGCGCTTGATCACCATGCTCTCATCGCCAAACGGCGAACAGCGGCTGTTTGTTCCGCGCAGCGGCTTCCCTGATCTACTGGTGGATACGCTGCTGGCGACCGAAGACCGTCATTTCTATGAGCATGACGGGGTGAGCTTATACTCTATCGGCCGCGCGGTGCTGGCGAATCTGACCGCCGGGCGTACGGTTCAGGGAGCAAGTACCCTGACCCAACAGTTGGTGAAAAACCTGTTCCTCTCCAGCGAGCGTTCGTACTGGCGTAAGGCTAACGAAGCCTACATGGCGCTGCTGATGGATGCGCGCTACAGCAAAGATCGCATTCTTGAGCTGTATATGAACGAGGTGTATCTCGGTCAGAGCGGCGATAACGAAATTCGCGGTTTCCCACTGGCGAGCCTGTACTACTTTGGTCGCCCGGTAGAGGAACTGAGCCTTGATCAGCAGGCGCTGCTGGTGGGAATGGTGAAAGGGGCGTCGATCTACAACCCGTGGCGTAACCCGAAACTGGCGCTTGAACGTCGTAACCTGGTGTTGCGTCTTCTGCAACAACAGCAGGTGATCGATCAGGAACTGTACGACATGCTGAGCGCGCGCCCGTTAGGCGTGCAGCCGCGCGGTGGGGTGATCTCACCACAGCCTGCGTTTATGCAGATGGTGCGTCAGGAGTTGCAGGCGAAGCTGGGCGACAAGGTGCAAGATCTCTCCGGCGTGAAGATCTTTACTACCTTTGATTCTGTTGCCCAGGATGCAGCCGAGAAAGCGGCGGTTGACGGGATTCCGGAACTGAAAAAACAGCGCAAGCTGAGCGATCTGGAAACTGCGATTGTGGTGGTGGACCGCTTCAGTGGCGAAGTCCGCGCCATGGTCGGTGGCGCTGAACCGCAGTTTGCTGGCTATAACCGCGCGATGCAGGCGCGTCGTTCGATTGGTTCTCTGGCTAAACCGGCGACCTATCTGACCGCGCTGAGCCAGCCGAAAATCTATCGCCTGAATACCTGGATTGCCGATGCGCCGATTGCACTGCGTCAGCCAAACGGTCAGGTGTGGTCGCCGCAGAATGACGATCGTCGTTACAGCGAAAGTGGAAAAGTCATGCTGGTGGATGCGCTGACGCGCTCCATGAACGTACCAACGGTCAATCTGGGGATGGCGCTTGGCCTGCCCGCCGTTACTGATACCTGGCAGAAGCTGGGCGTGCCGAAAGAGCAACTGCATCCGGTTCCGGCTATGCTGCTGGGGGCGCTGAACCTGACGCCAATCGAAGTGGCGCAGGCGTTCCAGACGATCGCCAGCGGCGGTAACCGTGCACCGCTTTCCGCGCTGCGTTCGGTTATTGCCGAAGATGGCACCGTGCTGTACCAGAGCTTCCCGCAGGCGGAGCGCGCCGTTCCGGCTCAGGCTGCCTATATGACACTGTGGACGATGCAGCAGGTTGTGCAGCGCGGCACCGGTCGTCAGCTTGGCGCGAAGTATCCGAATCTGCATCTGGCGGGTAAAACCGGGACCACGAACAACAACGTCGATACCTGGTTTGCCGGTATTGACGGCAGCCAGGTGACTATCACCTGGGTAGGTCGCGATAACAACCAGCCAACGAAGCTGTACGGTGCGAGCGGAGCGATGTCGATTTATCAGCGCTATCTGGCGAACCAGACGCCGACGCCGCTGACGCTGACTCCGCCGGAGGATATTGCGGAGATGGGTGTCGACTATGACGGCAACTTTGTCTGCAGCGGCGGCATGCGCACGTTGCCGGTCTGGACATCAGACCCGGATTCGCTCTGCCAACAGGGTGAAATGATGCAACAGCCGACCGGAAACCCGTTCGATCAATCTTCTCAGCCGCAGCAACAGCAACAGCAGCAACAGCAACAACAGCCGCCGAAGGAAGAGAAGAAAGACGGCGACGGCGTGGCGGGTTGGATTAAAGACATGTTCGGCAGTAACTAATCGTCGTGCCGAATGGCACTTCGTTTATCCGGCCTACAGGATCAATACCGCATTGAGTTTGTAGGCCGGATAAGGCGTTTTTGCCGCCATCCGGCAATTCCCCCACAAAAACATTTCACACCACTTTCTTAACCCTTTCTTTTCATCTGGATACTTATTAACCCCTTAGTTTTAGTAGGGGCGCGTATTGCTTGCTATCGCGGCAGCGTTTCGAATATTATTCTGCCGGCATAATAATAATTCTCGTTTACGTTATCATTCACTTTCCATCAGAGATATACCAATGGCGCGTCAAAAAACTGCTCAGCCAAAACACTCGCTGCGTAAAATCGCAGTTGTAGTAGCCACAGCGGTTAGCGGCATGTCTGTCTATGCACAGGCGGCGGTTGAACCGAAAAAAGAAGACACTATCACCGTGACCGCGGCTCCTGCTCCGCAGGAAAGTGCATGGGGGCCGGCAGCGACGATCGCGGCACGCCAGTCTGCCACGGCGACCAAAACGGACACCCCCATTCAAAAAGTTCCGCAGTCTATTTCTGTGGTAACTGCCGAAGAGATGGCGTTGCATCAGCCGAAATCCGTAAAAGAGGCGCTCAGCTATACTCCAGGCGTTGCCGTGGGTACCCGTGGCGCGTCTAACACCTATGACTATCTGATCATTCGTGGTTTCGCTGCCGACGGCCAAAGTCAGAATAACTATCTGAATGGCCTGAAGATGCAGGGGAATTTCTACAACGATGCGGTGATCGACCCCTATATGCTGGAACGCGCGGAAGTGATGCGTGGTCCGGTTTCCGTTCTGTACGGGAAGAGCAACCCGGGCGGTTTGTTGAACATGGTCAGCAAGCGTCCAACCACCGAACCGCTGAAAGAAGTTCAGTTTAAAATGGGCACTGACAGCCTGTTTCAGACCGGTTTTGACTTCAGCGATGCGCTGGATGACGACGGTGTTTACGCTTATCGCTTAACCGGCCTGGCCCGTTCGGCGAATGCGCAGCAGCAGGGTGCAGAAGAACAGCGTTATGCTATCGCGCCATCCTTTAGCTGGCGTCCGGATGACAAAACTAACTTTACGTTCTTGTCCTACTTCCAGAACGAACCTGAGACCGGTTACTACGGCTGGTTGCCGAAAGAAGGGACCGTCAGCACGCTGCCAAACGGTAAGCGTCTGTCGACCGACTTCAACGAAGGCGCGAACAACAATACCTACTCACGTAATGAGAAGATGGTCGGTTACAGCTTCGACCACGAATTCAACGATACCTTTACCGTGCGCCAGAACCTGCGTTACGCGGAAAACAAAGTTTCGCAGAACAGCGTCTACGGTTACGGCATGTGCTCCGATCCGCTCTATTCGAGCAATCCGGGCAGCAGTCCGTGCGCCAGCGTGCCGCAGTCACAGTGGGGTCATACGCTGACCCGTCAGTACGTGGATGATAACGAAAAACTGCAGAACTTCTCTGTAGATACCCAACTGCAAAGCAAGTTTGCGACCGGCTCTTTGGATCACACCCTGCTGACCGGCGTTGACTTTATGCGCATGCGTAACGACATCAACTCCTGGTTTGGCTGGGCGGGGTCGGTTGCGCCATCTGACATCTACAACCTTGACCGCAGCGACTTTGATTTTGGCTCACACCCTGGACCTGGCGCCGCTTACCGCGTTCTGAACAAACAGAAGCAGACCGGCCTGTACGCCCAGGATCAGATGCAATGGGATAACGTTCTGGTGACTCTGGGCGGACGTTACGACTGGGCGCAGCAGGACTCTCTGGATCGTGAAGAGAATATCCAGCATTCACGTAATGATAACGAGTTCACCTGGCGTGGCGGCGTTAACTACCTGTTCGACAACGGCGTGACCCCGTACTTCAGCTACAGCGAATCGTTCGAACCGGCTTCTACCGTGGGCGCGAACGGCAGCATCTTTGCACCGTCTAAAGGCAAACAGTACGAAGCGGGCGTGAAATATGTTCCGAGCGATCGTCCGATTGTGATCACCGGTGCGGTCTATCAGTTGACCAAAACCAACAACCTGATGGCGGATCCTAACGGTTCCTTCTTCTCGGTTGAAGGGGGTGAAATTCGTTCCCGCGGCGTGGAAGTGGAAGCGAAAGCGGCGCTGTCTGCCAGCGTTAACGTGGTGGGCTCCTACACCTATACGGATGCGGAATACACCACCGACACCAACTACAAAGGCAACACCCCGGCGCAGGTGCCAAAACACATGGCGTCGCTGTGGGGTGATTACACGATGTTTGACGGCCCGCTCTCCGGCCTGACCCTGGGCACTGGCGTTCGCTATACCAGCTCAAGCTATGGCGATCCGGCGAACTCCTTTAAAGTCGGCAGCTATACCCTGGTGGATGCGCTGGTTCGGTACGACCTGGCACGCCTTGGCATGGCGGGTTCCAACGTCGCGCTGCATGTCAACAACCTGTTTGACCGCGAATATGTCGCTAGCTGCTTTAACACCTATGGCTGCTTCTGGGGCGCGGAACGTCAGGTCGTTGCTACTGCAACTTTCCGTTTCTAATTTTTCTTTGGGCACGCATTGCGTGCCCGCTTTACAAGTTGGCCGCTATGCAGGAACAGACCCATCATCCCGATACCACGTTTGCACTGCGTGATGTCTCCTTTCGCGTGCCCGGTCGCACGCTTCTGCATCCTCTGTCGTTAACCTTTCCGGTCGGTAAAGTGACTGGCCTTATCGGCCACAACGGTTCAGGTAAATCCACGTTGTTGAAAATGCTGGGTCGCCATCAGCCGCCGTCAGAAGGGGATATCCTGCTGGACGCTCAGCCGCTGAGCACCTGGAACAGCAAAGCGTTCGCTCGTAAGGTGGCGTATTTGCCGCAGCAGTTGCCGCAGGCGGAAGGGATGACCGTACGTGAACTGGTGGCGATCGGTCGCTATCCGTGGCACGGGGCGCTGGGTCGTTTTGGCGTCGCGGACAGAGAAAAAGTGGAAGAAGCGATCGCGCTGGTGGGATTAAAGCCGCTGGCGCATCGTCTGGTTGACAGCCTTTCCGGCGGTGAACGCCAGCGCGCGTGGATTGCGATGCTGGTGGCGCAGGACAGCCGCTGTCTGCTGTTGGATGAACCCACTTCTGCGCTGGATATTGCCCATCAGGTTGATGTACTGGCGCTGGTGCATCGTCTCAGCCAGGAGCGCGGTCTGACGGTGATCGCCGTGCTGCATGATATCAACATGGCTGCCCGCTACTGTGACTATTTAGTCGCACTGCGCGGCGGTGAAATGATTGCCCAGGGAACACCCGCCGACCTGATGCGTAGTGAAAACCTGGAACAGATTTATGGCATACCGATGGGGATCCTGCCGCATCCGGCAGGCGCTGCACCTGTGAGTTTTGTGTATTGATGAGCGGTTTACACCACATAACGCGTCGTCGTTTATTAACGGCGATGGCACTCTCTCCGCTGCTCTGGCAGATGAAACCAGCGCGCGCGGCTTCGGTCGATCCGCATCGCATCGTGGCGCTGGAGTGGCTGCCGGTCGAGCTGTTGCTGGCGCTTGGCGTGACGCCTTACGGCGTGGCGGACATTCCCAATTACCGCCTGTGGGTAAACGATCCTCCACTGCCGGCGTCGGTGATTGATGTCGGATTACGCACCGAGCCGAATCTGGAGTTGCTGACCGAAATGAAGCCCTCATATATGTTCTGGTCGACAGGCTACGGCCCTTCTCCCGAAACGCT
Source organism: Citrobacter farmeri (assembly GCF_019048065.1). Taxonomy (NCBI): domain Bacteria; kingdom Pseudomonadati; phylum Pseudomonadota; class Gammaproteobacteria; order Enterobacterales; family Enterobacteriaceae; genus Citrobacter; species Citrobacter farmeri. The sequence goes on along the minus strand of NZ_CP077291.1, from coordinate 3,759,586 downwards.
GGCGCGTATTTCCCCCGGACGCGGCTTCAACTTCAGCGATGGTAAACAACCCTTAGCGGTGGCGCGTCGTTCTCTGATCGACATGGCGCAGATGCTGAATCTGGAAGCGGCAGCCGAGCGGCATCTGGCGGAATATGACCATTTTATTGCCAGCCGAAAACCGCGCTTTGTACAGCGCGGCGAGCGTCCGCTGCTGCTGGTCACCCTGCTTGATCCCCGTCATATGCTGGTCTTTGGCCCGAACTGCCTGTTCCAGGACGTGCTGGATGAGTACAGTATTCGCAACGCCTGGCAAGGGGAAACCAACTTCTGGGGCAGTACGGTGGTGGGGATTGATCGTCTTGCGGCCTACAAAGATGCCGATGTGCTTTGTTTTGATCATGGGAATAACAAAGAGATGGCGGCACTGATGGCGACACCGCTCTGGCAGGCAATGCCGTTCGTGCGCGAAGGGCGTTTCCAGCGTGTTCCCCCCGTGTGGTTCTATGGTGCCACATTGTCGACCATGAACTTTGTGCGCATTCTGGATAATGCGCTGGGGGGCAAAGCGTGAGCAAGCGTATTGCGCGCTTCCCGGCGCTATTGCTGGCGCTGCTGTTTATTGTCGCCGTGGGCTTAACCTGGACAAATTTCTCTATTGCGCTGCCGCGAAATCAGTGGCAGCAGGCGCTGTGGTCACCCAATATCGACCTCATCGAGCAGATGATCTTCCATTACAGCCTTCTCCCTCGTCTGGTGATTTCCCTGCTGGTGGGGGCCGGGCTGGGCCTGGTTGGCGTACTCTTTCAGCAGGTACTACGCAACCCGCTGGCGGAACCGACCACGCTGGGCGTGGCGACCGGCGCACAGTTGGGGATGACGGTCACGACGTTATGGGCGATCCCGGGTGTGATGGCCGCGCAGTTCGCCGCTCTGGCGGGAGCCTGTATTGTCGGGGCGCTGGTGTTTGGCGTCGCCTGGGGTAAACGTCTTTCTCCCGTGACGCTGATCCTCGCCGGTCTGGTGGTCAGTCTCTACTGTGGAGCAATCAATCAGTTGTTGGTTATCTTCCACCACGATCAGCTGCAAAGCATGTTCCTGTGGAGTACAGGAACGCTGACGCAAACCGACTGGGGCGGCGTGCAGCGTTTGTGGCCGCAACTGCTGGGCGGTGTGATGCTTGCCCTGGTGCTGTTACGCCCGCTGACCCTGATGGGGCTGGACGACGGCGTGGCGCGTAATTTGGGGCTGGCGCTGTCGCTGGCGCGTCTGGCGGCGCTGACGCTGGCGATTGTGCTCAGCGCGCTGCTGGTCAACGCGGTGGGGATTATTGGTTTTATCGGCCTGTTTGCGCCGTTGCTGGCGAAAATGCTGGGCGCGCGTCGTCTGCTGGCGCGTCTGATGCTGGCTCCGCTGATCGGGGCGCTGATTCTCTGGCTTTCCGATCAGATCATTCTCTGGCTGACCCGGGTATGGATGGAAGTGTCCACCGGTTCTGTGACCGCGCTGATCGGCGCCCCCCTGCTACTGTGGCTATTGCCGCGCCTGCGAAGCATGAGCGCACCGGACATGAACGTCAGCGATCGTGTGGCGACAGAACGTCAGCATGTGCTGGGCTATGCGCTGATCGGCGGCTTGCTGTTATTGATTGGGGTGTATGTCGCGTTGTCATTGGGGCGTGATGCGCAGGGCTGGAGTTGGGCCAGCGGCGCGCAGCTGGAAGAGCTGATGCCCTGGCGCTGGCCGCGCATTCTGGCGGCGATGATCGCCGGGGTGATGCTGGCCGTTGCGGGGTGCATTATTCAACGGCTAACCGGAAATCCGATGGCGAGTCCTGAGGTGCTGGGGATCAGTTCCGGCGCGGCGTTCGGTGTTGTACTGATGCTGTTTCTGGTGCCGGGTAATGCGTTTGGCTGGCTGCTGCCCGCCGGGAGTCTCGGCGCTGCCGCTACGCTGCTGATCATCATGATCGCCGCCGGACGGGGAGGGTTCTCTCCCCACCGTATGCTGTTGGCCGGGATGGCGCTCAGTACCGCGTTTACCATGTTGCTGATGATGCTGCAGGCGAGCGGCGATCCGCGCATGGCGGGGGTACTGACCTGGATCTCCGGGTCGACCTATAACGCTTCAGGCGAGCAGGTGCTGCATACCGGGATTGTGATGGTGATCCTGCTGGCCATCACGCCACTCTGTCGTCGTTGGTTGACGATTTTACCGTTGGGCGGCGATACCGCACGCGCAGTTGGTATGGCGTTGACGCCGTCGCGGGTAGGGCTGTTGTTGCTGGCGGCCAGTCTGACGGCCACCGCTACAATGACGATTGGCCCGCTGAGCTTTGTCGGACTGATGGCGCCGCATATTGCCCGGATGTTGGGTTTTCGTCGAACGATGCCGCATATTGTGATGTCGGCGCTGGCGGGAGGCTTGTTACTGATCTTCGCCGACTGGTGCGGGCGAATGGTGCTGTTTCCGTACCAGATTCCGGCAGGGATACTGTCGACGTTTATCGGCGCGCCGTACTTTATTTATCTGTTACGTAAGCAGAGTCGTTGATTCGCACGTTTTCGCGTAGCCGGATAAGACGCTTCGCGTCGCCATCCGGCAATAAAAAAGCCGGGTGGCGGCTTCGCCTTACCCGGCCTACGGTTTAAAACGTACTCTGTTACAGCTTAGCAAACACCCGGCGTGCTGCGTCGATAGTGTTGTTGATGTCTTCCATGCTGTGCGCCACGGACATAAAGCCCGCTTCAAACGCGGATGGCGCAAGGTAAATCCCTTCGTCCAGCATCATGTGGAAGAAGCGCTTAAAGCGCTCAACGTCGCAGGCCATCACGTCCTGATAGCAGGTGACGGTTTTCGCGTCGGTGAAGAAAATCCCAAACATGCCGCCGACGTGGTTAACGACCAGCGGGATCGCGGTTTCCTGTGCCGCTTCCAGCAGACCTTCCGCCAGTCGCGTCGTCAGTTCATCCAGCGTTTCGTGAATGCCCGGTTGCGCGACTTCGGTCAGACAGGCAAAACCTGCTGCCATCGCAATTGGGTTGCCGGAGAGGGTGCCCGCCTGATAGACCGGACCAGTGGGTGCCAGCGCATCCATCACGTCGCGACGACCGCCAAACGCGCCCACAGGCATACCGCCGCCGATGATTTTGCCCAGACAGGTCAGATCCGGCACCACGTTATAGTAATCCTGCGCGCCCGCCAGCGCCACGCGGAAGCCGGTCATCACTTCGTCGATGATCAGCAACGCGCCAAACTCATCGCACAGCGCACGCAGACCCGGCAGGAATTCCGGTTGCGGTGGGATGCAGTTCATATTGCCCGCCACGGGCTCTACGATGATACAGGCGATCTCCTGCGGGAACTGCTCAAACGCGGCGCGCACGGAATTAAGATCGTTATAGGTACAGGTCAGAGTGTGCTTCGCGAAATCTGCCGGTACGCCCGGAGAGTTCGGCTGGCCCAGCGTCAGCGCGCCGGAACCCGCTTTCACCAGCAAACAGTCCGCGTGGCCGTGGTAGCAGCCTTCAAATTTGATGATCTTATCGCGGCCGGTGAAACCTCGCGCCAGACGAATGGCGCTCATGGTTGCTTCCGTACCGGAGTTTACCATTCGCACCATGTCCATTGTCGGGACCAGTTCGGTCACTAATTCCGCCATTTTGACTTCCATCTCGGTTGGCGCACCGAAGCTTAAGCCCCGCTCGGCGGCTTCGATAACCGCATTACGGATTGCCGGATGATTGTGACCCAGTACCATCGGACCCCAGGAGCCAACGTAATCGATATAGGCTTTACCATCGACATCGTACAAATAGGCGCCGTCTGCTTTTTCGATAAACAGCGGAGTACCACCCACGCCAGTAAAGGCGCGAACAGGGGAGTTAACGCCGCCGGGGATGAGCTCGCGTGCCGCGCTGTAGAGGTTTTCAGACTTACTCATGGATGGGTTCCTGGTTCGTAGAAAAAGTGAATGCCCGCTATTCTAGTTATTCAGAGAAGGTTATGAAAGTTTTGCGCATTTGAAACATCACGATTTGCAGGGGATTTTCGGGGAAGAGGCGAGTACAATGCCGCCTCTGCATTTGTATTACCAATTAATGATCATCTGATGAAGACAGAAACTCCCTCTTTTGAAGCACAGCAAATTGTGCGCTTACGGCGCAGGGATCAAATCCGTCGGCTCCTGGAGCGTGATAAAACGCCGCTGGCGATCTTATTGATGGCGGCAGTGGTGGGGACGCTCACCGGTCTGGCAGGCGTGGCGTTCGAAAAAGCGGTGAGCTGGGTGCAAAACCTGCGTATCGGTGCGCTGGTGAATGTGGCCGATCATCCGCTTATGCTCTGGCCGCTGGCGTTTATTCTCTCTGCATTACTGGCGATGGTTGGCTATTTTCTGGTGCGTAAATTTGCGCCGGAAGCGGGCGGGTCGGGGATTCCGGAGATCGAAGGGGCGCTGGAAGAGCTTCGCCCCGTTCGCTGGTGGCGCGTATTACCGGTCAAGTTTATTGGCGGGATGGGAACGCTGGGGGCGGGCATGGTGCTGGGGCGCGAAGGCCCGACAGTGCAAATTGGCGGCAATATTGGCCGCATGGTACTGGATATCTTCCGCATGCGCAGCGCCGAAGCGCGACACACCCTCCTGGCAACCGGCGCGGCCGCTGGGCTTTCCGCCGCGTTTAATGCACCGCTGGCGGGCATACTGTTTATCATTGAGGAGATGCGCCCGCAGTTTCGCTACAACCTTATCTCGATCAAAGCCGTTTTTACCGGCGTGATCATGTCGAGCATTGTTTTTCGCATCTTCAATGGCGAATCGCCGATCATCGAGGTGGGGAAACTGTCCAACGCGCCGGTTAATACGCTATGGCTGTACCTGATCCTCGGGATGATTTTCGGCTGCGTGGGACCTGTCTTCAATAAGCTGGTGCTGGGTACCCAGGATATGTTCCAGCGTTTTCATCACGGTAATACCACTAAATGGGTGCTAATGGGCGGGGCGATTGGCGGTCTGTGCGGCATTCTGGGGCTGATTGAACCTGCGGCGGCGGGCGGCGGTTTTAACCTTATCCCGATTGCTGCGGCGGGTAATTTTAGCGTCGGGCTACTGCTGTTTATCTTTATTGCGCGGGTGATGACCACCTTGCTCTGTTTCTCTTCTGGTGCGCCGGGCGGCATCTTTGCCCCGATGCTGGCGTTGGGTACACTGCTGGGGACGGCATTTGGTATGGCAGCAACCGCCGGTTTCCCGCACTATCAGCTTGAGGCAGGGACCTTTGCCATCGCCGGAATGGGCGCACTGCTGGCGGCTTCGGTGCGTGCGCCGTTGACCGGGATTGTGCTGGTGCTGGAGATGACCGATAACTATCAGCTCATTTTGCCAATGATTATTACCTGTCTTGGCGCAACACTATTGGCACAGTTCCTCGGTGGAAAACCGCTATACTCCACTATTCTTGCCCGCACGCTGGCGAAGCAGGAAGCGGAGCAGGCGGCAAAAAGTCAGACGACCACCGCTGGCGAGAATACTTGAATGAAATACCAGGGTATTAGATAATGGCATGAATATTGGGTCAGAATTTGCCCAATTGCCGATGTCGTTTGGAGCAAAAATATGAGTGATGACGTAGCGCTGCCACTGCAATTTACTGAAGCAGCAGCCAATAAAGTAAAAAGCCTGATCGCTGACGAAGAAAACCCGAACCTGAAACTGCGTGTGTATATCACCGGGGGGGGATGCAGCGGTTTCCAGTATGGTTTTACCTTTGATGATCAGATCAACGAAGGCGATATGACCATCGAGAAACAGGGCGTAGGCCTGGTGGTTGACCCAATGAGCCTGCAGTATCTGGTCGGCGGCTCCGTTGACTACACCGAAGGTCTGGAAGGTTCCCGCTTCATAGTCACCAACCCGAATGCGAAAAGCACCTGCGGGTGTGGTTCTTCCTTCAGCATCTGAGTGCTGTCTGTCATGCCGGATGACGGCATAAATGCCTTATCCGGCCTACGGTGTTGTTCTGTTGTAGGCCCGATAAGCGCAGCGTCATCGGGCAAAATCAAGTCAACGTCCATTCTCATCTAGCGCAAATGTCGGTAGCTTCAGATGCCAGCGGATCGCCGCGAGGCGAATCACCAGCGTGACAACCATCCCCAACATACTGGCGGCTTCTAACGGCATCGCGAAAGTGTAATGTGCGGTTGCGTGGACAATCCCGCCGATGATACAGGCTGTCGCGTAGATTTCCGTACGCAGGATCATTGGGATTTCCCGCGCCAGCACATCGCGAATGATACCGCCGCCCACACCGGTAATGACGCCCATACAGATAGCCACCAGGGGGCCGGTCCCTGCAATAAACGCTTTGTTGACGCCAATGCCAACAAACACCGCCAGACCGACGGCGTCCAGCACCGGCAGCATCCATTTGGGTAAGCGTCGGGGCTGACGCACCAGCAGAATTGTCAACATGCTGGTAACCATTGCCACCACCAGATCGGTAGGATCTTTGACCCAGAAAACGGGCCCGTTATCTAATGCCATATCGCGGATCGTCCCGCCGCCCACGGCGGTAACCACGCCTAAAACCAGCACGCCAAACGGGTCCATACGTAGTTTTCCGGCCAGTAACACGCCAGAGATGGCAAATACCGCGGTACCTACAATATCCAGCCAATAGACGAGCATTCTCAAAACCTCACAACAAACTGGTGGGGGCAGACGCTAATTCACCTGGGCAAGCGCATTACAGAGCTGTTTTGCGGCGAGGATAATACGCGGGCTTGCGCGTTCAAACCAGTCACTGTTGAGGGAAATTACCGGAATTTGTAGCTGATCACCCCAGTATTGCTTAATTTTGAGAATTTCCCCCGCATCTCCGGCGACAACGATCGCTTGCGGCGCGCGCGCCAGCACCTGTTCGCGACTGACCTGCGGCCAGGGAACCCGGCTGCCGGCAAAGATATTTTCTCCACCGCAGAGCTCAATAACCTCGTTTTGAATTGACCCTTTTCCGCTGGTAAAGGGAGGATTGATGCCAAACTGCAAAAACACGCGTTTTTTCGCTTTGCTGGCATACTGAGATTTTAGCTGCGAATAGTCGTCCAGCAAGGTTTGCGCGGCGCGCTTTGCCATTTCAGGATGCGGGCTAAAAGCGGCCAGTTTCTGCAACGTGTCGGCGATCTGCGCAATCGTGACGGCATCGACCCACATGACCCTGATGCCCAGCGAGGTGAGTTGATTCACCTGCCGTTCGGCATTGCCGCCGCGCCAGGCGAGGACCAGATCCGGCTTCAGCGCCACAATCCGTTCCAGATTCATACCTTGCCAGGTCGAGACTTGTTCAATGCGTTGTGCCTCGGACGGATAGTCAGAATAGCTGCTGACGCCAACGGGCGTGATCCCGGCGGCAAAAGCGAGTTCCGTATTGGCTGGAGAGAGTGAAATCACACGAGGTGCGGCATGCAGCCACACCGGAAGGGCTAACAGCAGGGCGGCAAGCGCCCTGAAGAGGGATTTAGCCATGCGCCAGTTTCTGTACCAGCGATTCGACCATCAACGTGGATTGCTTCGCGGCAACGGCCAGGAATTCATCAAAGCTGAGATGGGACTGCTGGTCGGCGACGTCAGAGATCGCGCGGACCACCACAAACGGTACCTTGAAGTTATGGCAAACGTGGGCAATCGCAGTGGCTTCCATTTCAACAGCAATCGCCTGTGGGAAATTATGCTGAATTTTGGCCAGTCCTACGGAACCGTTGATAAAGGCATCACCACTGACGATCAGACCACGCACCGCGTTGAGGTTCAGTTGTGCAATGCAGGATTCCGCGGCGGCGACCAGTTTTTCATCGGCTTTAAAGCCGGCCGGGCAGCCTGGCAGTTGACCAAACTCATAGCCAAATGCGGTGACGTCAGCGTCGTGATAGCGCGCTTCATCAGACACCACAATGTCACCCACTTTCAGCGTCGGTGCGAGACCGCCCGCGGAACCGGTGTTAATAATGACGTCCGGCTTGCAGCGTTCAAGCAGCAGCGTTGCGCCCAGCGCTGCCGCGACTTTACCAATACCGGATTTCAGCAGCGCAACGTCGGTTCCGTTAAGCTGACCGGTGTAAATTTCGCAACCGCCCAGGGTGAGAGTTTGACGGTTTTCAATTTTGTCACGCAGCAGCGTAACCTCTTCTTCCATTGCACCAATGATGCCGATTTTCATAGATTTACTCGCGCTAGGTGAGATTTAAAGGCATAGTCTATCATGCGCTTAAGGTGAAGTGCATTCTCACGCGGGAGAGGACATGTCACAGATTGATTTCCGGAAAAAAATAAACTGGCACCGTCGTTTTCGTTCACCGCAAGGGGTAAAAACCGAGCATGAGATCTTGCGCATTTTTGAAAGCGACCGTGGGCGCATTATTAACTCTCCGGCGATCCGTCGCTTGCAGCAAAAAACCCAGGTATTCCCCCTCGAGCGTAATGCCGCCGTGCGTACGCGTCTTACCCATTCGATGGAAGTTCAGCAGGTGGGGCGTTATATCGCCAAAGAGGTTTTAAGCCGCCTCAAAGAACAGAAATTGCTGGAACAATACGGTCTGGATGAGTTGACGGGACCGTTTGAAAGTATCGTCGAAATGTCCTGCCTGATGCATGACATCGGCAACCCGCCATTTGGCCATTTTGGCGAGGCGGCAATCAATGACTGGTTTCGCCAGCGCTTACATCCGGCGGATGCGGAAAGCCAGCCCTTAACGGAAGAACGTTGCATTGTGGCGACGCTGCGCCTGCGCGAAGGCGAGGAGTCGCTGAACGATATCCGTCGTAAAGTACGCCAGGATCTGTGTCAGTTCGAAGGGAATGCGCAAGGGATTCGGTTGGTACACACGTTGATGCGGATGAACCTGACATGGGCCCAGGTCGGTGGGATCTTAAAATATACCCGTCCGGCGTGGTGGCGGGGGGAGACACCGGCGACGCACAACTATTTAATGAAAAAACCGGGCTATTATCTTTCTGAAGAACCGTATATTGCGAGGTTACGTAAAGAACTGGATCTCGCCGTTTACAGTCGTTTTCCGTTAACGTGGATAATGGAAGCCGCTGATGATATCTCTTATTGCGTGGCGGATCTGGAAGATGCGGTTGAAAAAAGAATCTTCAGCGTTGAGCAACTCTATCATCATTTACATGAGGCCTGGGGACAGCATGAGAAAGGTTCTCTCTTTGCGCAGGTTGTCGAAAATGCCTGGGATAAATCGCGTGCGAATTATCTGAGCCGTAGTACTGAAGATCAATTTTTCATGTATTTGCGGGTGAATACACTTAATAAACTGGTGCCCTACGCCGCACAGCGTTTTATTGATAACCTGGAGCAAATCTTTGAAGGAAGGTTTAATCAGGCATTGCTGGAAGATGGCAGCAGCTTTAGCCGCCTGCTGAAAATCTACAAAAATGTTGCGATGAAACATGTGTTTAGCCATCCGGATGTGGAACAGCTCGAATTACAGGGCTATCGGGTGATCAGTGGCTTACTCGATATCTACCGTCCTTTATTAAGTCTGTCGCTTACGGATTTCAGTGAGCTGGTGGAAAAAGAGCGCCTGCAGCGCTTTCCTATTGAATCTCGTTTATTTCAGAAGCTGTCAACGCGCCACCGACTGGCCTACGTGGAGGCCGTGGGTAAATTAACATCAGATTCACCTGAGTATCCTGTGCTGGAATATTATTACCGCTGCCGGCTGATCCAGGATTATATCAGCGGCATGACCGACCTCTATGCCTGGGATGAATATCGTCGCCTGATGGCGGTCGAACAATAAGCCGAGTTTTGTAAAGACGGACAATAAATTTTTACCTTTTCCATAAACTTCCGTCCGGAACTTAGCGCTATAAAATGAATCTGACGTACACAGCAATTTTGCGTTATCTGTTAATTGAGATTGAGACACATGAAAAAAACCACATTAGCAATGAGTGCACTGGCTCTGAGTTTAGGTTTGGCGTTATCCCCGCTTTCTGCAACGGCAGCTGAAACTGCATCAGCCACGACCGCACAGCAGATGCCAAGTCTGGCACCGATGCTCGAAAAAGTGATGCCATCGGTGGTCAGCATTAACGTGGAAGGTAGCACAACCGTCAATACGCCGCGTATGCCGCGTAATTTCCAGCAGTTCTTTGGCGATGATTCCCCGTTCTGCCAGGAAGGTTCACCGTTCCAGAGCTCGCCATTCTGTCAGGGCGGCGGCATGCAGGGCGGTAACGGTGGCGGCCAGCAGCAGAAGTTTATGGCGCTGGGTTCCGGTGTCATCATTGATGCTGCGAAAGGCTATGTCGTCACCAACAACCACGTGGTGGATAACGCCACGGTGATTAAAGTTCAACTGAGCGATGGCCGTAAATTCGATGCGAAGATCGTCGGTAAGGACCCGCGTTCTGATATCGCGCTGATCCAGATTCAGGATCCAAAAAACCTGACGGCGATTAAACTGGCTGACTCCGACACACTGCGCGTGGGAGATTACACTGTCGCCATCGGTAACCCGTTTGGTCTGGGCGAGACGGTGACCTCCGGTATTGTCTCAGCGCTGGGTCGTAGCGGCCTGAATGCGCAAAACTATGAAAACTTCATCCAGACCGATGCGGCGATCAACCGGGGTAACTCTGGCGGTGCGTTGGTTAACCTGAACGGCGAGCTGATCGGTATTAACACGGCGATCCTCGCGCCGGACGGCGGCAACATCGGTATCGGTTTTGCGATCCCAAGCAATATGGTGAAAAACCTGACCTCTCAGATGGTGGAATTCGGCCAGGTGAAACGCGGTGAGCTGGGGATCATGGGTACCGAACTGAGCTCCGAACTGGCGAAAGCGATGAAAGTCGACGCTCAGCGCGGGGCGTTTGTCAGCCAGGTCATGCCGAACTCGTCTGCCTCGAAGGCGGGAATTAAAGCCGGGGATGTGATCACCTCTCTGAACGGTAAGCCGATCAGCAGCTTTGCCGCACTGCGTGCCCAGGTTGGCACGATGCCGGTGGGCAGTAAAATTACCCTCGGCCTGCTGCGTGACGGTAAGCCGGTTACTGTTAATCTGGAACTGCAGCAGAGCAGCCAGACTCAGGTTGATTCCAGCTCCATCTTCAGCGGCATTGAAGGGGCTGAAATGAGCAATAAAGGTCAGGATAAAGGTGTCGTGGTGAACAACGTGAAAGCGAACACCCCGGCGGCGCAGATTGGCCTGAAGAAAGGGGATGTGATTGTCGGCGCGAACCAGCAGCCGGTGAAAAACATCGCTGAACTGCGTAAAATTCTTGACAGCAAACCGTCTGTCCTGGCGCTGAACATTCAGCGTGGCGACAGCAATATCTACCTGTTGATGCAGTAATCCCTCCCAGACCCCTTCCTGTGACAGGAAGGGGTTTCTTTTTGTGATACTTCCCACAACTCCATACTTCTTCCCTTTGCTTTGTGCATTTGCACAATGTCAGCGTTTATTATCTTCTTTATGCTGGAGCTCTGCTCACAGGAGGGCTTTATGGCTGGCTGGCATCTTGATACCAAAATGGCGCAGGATATCGTGGCGCGCACGATGCGCATTATTGATACCAATATCAACGTAATGGATGCCCGTGGGCGGATTATCGGCAGCGGCGATCGCGAGCGTATTGGGGAATTGCACGAAGGCGCGCTGTTAGTTCTCTCTCAGGGCCGCGTGGTGGATATCGATGACGCCGTTGCGCGCCATCTGCACGGCGTTCGTCAGGGGATCAACCTGCCGCTGCGCCTGGAAGGCGAGATCGTCGGCGTGATTGGCCTGACCGGCGAGCCTGAGCATCTACGCAAGTATGGCGAACTGGTGTGCATGACGGCAGAGATGATGCTTGAGCAGTCGCGCCTGATGCACCTGCTGGCTCAGGACAGTCGTCTGCGTGAAGAGCTGGTGATGAACCTGATTCAGGCAGAAGAGAACACACCGGCATTGACCGAATGGGCACAACGTTTAGGCATCGATCTCAACCAGCCGCGCGTAGTGGCGGTAGTCGAAGTGGACAGCGGACAACTCGGCGTTGACAGCGCCATGGCGGAATTGCAGCAGCTACAGAACGCGCTGACCACCCCGGAGCGCAATAACCTGATTGCGATTGTTTCGCTGACCGAGATGGTGGTGCTAAAACCCGCGCTAAATTCGTTTGGCCGCTGGGATGCCGAAGATCACCGCAAGCGCGTTGAACAGCTTATTGCGCGTATGAAAGAGAATGGGCAGTTACGCTTTCGCGTTTCGCTGGGCAACTACTTTACCGGGCCAGGCAGTATTGCGCGTTCGTACCGTACCGCGCGTACGACGATGATGGTGGGTAAACAGCGAATGCCAGAAAGTCGTAGCTACTTTTATCAGGATTTGATGCTGCCGGTGTTGCTCGACAGTCTGCGCGGTGGCTGGCAGGCCAATGAGCTGGCGCGTCCGCTGGTACGGCTGAAGGCGATGGACAATAACGGTTTGTTGCGCCGCACTCTGGCGGCATGGTTTCGTCACAACGTGCAGCCGCTTGCAACCTCGAAAGCGCTGTTTATTCACCGTAATACGCTGGAGTACCGACTGAATCGAATCTCGGAATTGACCGGGCTGGATTTAGGCAACTTTGACGATCGGCTGCTGCTGTACGTAGCGTTGCAACTGGATGAGCAGCGTTGATTAATTGCCTGATGGCGCTACGCTTATCAGGCCTACGAGGATGTACCTGCAGGCCGGATATGGCGTATGATGTCGCCATCCGGCAACAAACTGGATGAGCAGCGTTGATTAATTGCCTGATGGCGCTACGCTTATCAGGCCTACGAGGATGCACCTGCAGGCCGGATATGGCGTATGACGTCGCCATCCGGCAACAAACTGGATGAGCAGCGTTGATTGATTGCCTGATGGCGCTACGCTTATCAGGCCTACGAGGATGCACCTGTAGGCCGGATAAGGCGCGTGACGCCGCCATCCGGCAACAAACGGCTTATTTACGCGTCAGTTTTTCCAGATCGGCTTCGATCTCGGTGATTTTATTCGCCACTACGCTTTCCAGATGGCGTAAGTCATCAAGGATCTTGCGTTTCAGATCCACTTCAGTGCGATCGCGCTGGCAAATTTGATCGAGTTCGTCGATCACGTAGCGCAGGTTAGGGCTGATCTCCTGCACCTCTTTGTATCCCTGACCGATACCATCGGCGACCACGGTTTTGCGCTGGCGGGGGTATTTAAACTTCACGCTTTTGGCAAAGAACTCACCTTTATCCTTCTGGAAATAGATTTTCAGGATATCGTTGTTGGCTTCTTGCCGCAGGCTGTAACGATCGATTTCTTCAGGATTAGTAATGCCCAGACTTTTCAGATTGTCATACATAGCGGTACCCTTAAGCTCACTATAACTATTGAATAATTAACGAAAAGCCCTGTTTCTGCCACTCGCAGATGTAAAAAAAGCGGGCTAAGCCCGCTTTTTCAAATCACCGTTAGTCGATGGTACGCAACAACTCGTTGATGCCGACCTTGCCGCGCGTTTTGGCGTCGACTTTTTTCACAATCACCGCACAGTACAGGCTGTACTTGCCATCTTTCGACGGCAGGTTGCCGGAAACGACAACGGAGCCCGCCGGAACGCGGCCATAATGGACTTCGCCGGTTTCCCGGTCGTAAATACGGGTGCTCTGACCAATATAAACGCCCATAGAAATCACCGAGCCTTCTTCGACGATCACGCCTTCTACCACTTCAGAACGCGCGCCGATGAAGCAGTTGTCTTCGATGATGGTCGGGTTCGCCTGCAATGGTTCCAGTACACCACCGATACCAACGCCGCCGGACAGGTGGACGTTTTTACCGATCTGCGCGCAGGAACCGACGGTAGCCCAGGTATCGACCATCGTCCCTTCATCAACATAAGCGCCAATATTGACGTAAGACGGCATCAGCACGGTGTTACGGGCGATAAATGCACCTTGACGCACCGCGGCGGGCGGAACGACACGGAAGCCTTCTTTCTGAAAGCGCGCTTCGTCGTAGTTTGCGAATTTCATCGGCACTTTATCGAAGTAGCGGCTTTCCGCGCCCTCGATCACCTGGTTATCGTTGATACGGAAAGAGAGCAGAACCGCTTTCTTCAACCACTGGTGAGTCACCCACTGACCGTCTACCTTTTCTGCCACGCGCAATACGCCGGAATCCAGCAGAGAAATCACCTGATTCACCGCTTCACGGGTCACGGTATCTACATTGGCCGGAGTAATGTCGGCACGGCGCTCAAAAGCGGTCTCAATAACGTTCTGTAACTGCTGCATTGTTAAACTCTTTCCCTATAAATAAACACACTACCCTTTATCGTTTGGATTGAGGGCCTCTGTCAACCGTTGATGCACTTCCTGCTGCAGCTCATTATTAAGCGCACGCCGGTCCGCCGTGGCGATTATGAATAAATCTTCTACTCGCTCGCCAATGGTTGTAATTCGGGCGCCATGAAGCGAAATTCCGAGATCGGCAAAAATTTGCCCGACCCGTGCCAGCAGCCCTGGCTGATCAAGGGCGATAAGCTCGAGGAACGATTTGCGATCGGTGTGTGTTGGCAGGAACGTGACCTCGGTATCGACGGTAAAGTGGCGCAATTTTGCCGGTTGTCGACGCGGCTGCGGTGGTTGCCAACTGCGCTGGGTGATCGCCTGTTCCAGGCCAAAGCGGATCGCTTCATGCCTGTCGGACGACAGCGGGCTGCCGTCCGGTTCCAGCACGATAAAGGTATCCATCGCCATTCCGTCGCGGGTCGTGAAAATCTGCGCATCGTGGACACTCAGATTACGTCGGTCCAGCTCGGCGCAGACGGCGGCAAACAGATACGGCCTGTCCGGACTCCAGATGAATATTTCTGTTCCGCCGCGCGTCGCCTGCGGGCTGAGCAGAATTAACGGCTCGCTGAGGTTGTGCTGCAGCAGATGACGCGCATGCCAGGCCAGCTGATTTGGGCTGTGGCGCACGAAGTAGTTGGCGCGGCAGCGCGACCAGATATGGTGCAGCGCTTCTTCATCAATATTATCCATTCGCAGCAGCGCCAGTGCCTGCAGTTGATGATGACGCACGCGCTCGCGCATGTCCGGCGTGTTTTGCATCCCCCGACGAAGCTGTTTTTCCGTGGCGAAGTACAGCTCACGCAGCAAACTTTGCTTCCAGCTGTTCCACAGCGTTTCGTTAGTGGCGCAAATATCCGCCACCGTCAGGCAGACCAGGAAGCGCAGGCGGTGTTCGGTCTGCACTTCTTCGGCGAACTGCTTAATAACTTCAGGATCCTGAATATCACGGCGTTGAGCGGTCACCGACATCAGCAGATGCTGGCGAACCAGCCAGGCAATTAACTGCGTTTCGCGCGAGTTCAGGCCGTGCAACTCAGCGAATTTGAGCACGTCCTGCGCCCCCAGAACCGAGTGATCGCCGCCGCGTCCTTTGGCAATATCATGGAACAGCGCGGCGATAAAAATCAGCTCGGGCTGTCGCAGACGCGGCCAGAGATCCACGCACAGCGGATGGCGCTGGCGGGTCTCTTCTTTGGCAAAACTTTCCAGCTTCAGCATCACGCGAATCGTGTGCTCGTCTACCGTGTAGGCGTGAAACAGGTCAAACTGCATCTGCCCGACAATACGTGACCACTGAGGCATGTAGGCCCACAGCACGCTGTGTCGGTGCATTGGGAGCAGGCCACGGCTGACTGCGCCTGGGTGACGCAGCATACTGAGAAACAGCGACCGCGCCTCCGGGATATAGCACAGCGGCTGATTCAGATGGCGGCGCGCATGGCGCAGATGGCGTAAGGTGGTGGAGTAGATCCCGGTGATCGCGCTGTTGCGCACCATGGTGTAGAACATCCGCAGGATCGCTTCCGGTTCGCGGATGAACAGATCGTCCTGACGCAGATCGATCAGCGTGCCGCGCAGTTGAAAATCGTCATCAATAGGACGCGGTTTCTCGTCGGCAGACAGCGCGAGGATCGCTTCGTCAAACAGTTGCAACAACATCTGATTGAGCTCAGTGACGCGGCGGGTGACGCGGAAGTAATCCTTCATCATCTGCTCAACCGGTTCGTTACCTTCGCCGCTGTAGTTCAGGCGTTGAGCGACGCTCAACTGGCGATCGAACAGCAGGCGGTTATCGTAACGACTGACGACTAAATGCAGAGCAAAACGAATACGCCACAGAATGTGCAGGCACTCGTTCAGCTCAGCGCGCTCTGCCTGGGTCAAAAAGCCGAAGCCCACCATCTCGTCGAGCGAAGTAGCGCCAAAATGACGACGGGCGACCCACTGCAGCGTATGGATATCGCGCAGACCGCCGGGACTGCTTTTGATATCCGGCTCAAGATTATAGCTGGTGCCGTGATAGCGCTGGTGGCGCTGATGCTGCTCTTCCACTTTGGCGGCGTAAAACTTATCGGACGGCCAGAAGCCTTCGCTGAAGATATGCTTTTGTAGTGCCAGAAAAAGGGCCACATCACCAATCAACAGACGGGTTTCAATCAGGTTGGTGGCAACGGTCAGGTCCGATAACCCTTCCAGCAGGCACTCTTCCAGCGTACGCACGCTGTGCCCGACCTCCAGTTTGACGTCCCACAGCAGCGTCAGCAGTTCGCCGACCTTTTGCGCCTGTTCATCCGGTAATTTTTTACGGCTCAGGATGAGCAGGTCAATATCGGAAAGCGGGTGCAACTCACCGCGCCCGTATCCGCCAACGGCGACCAGCGCCAGATCGGCAATCTGCCCGAAACCGGCGTCGATCCACAGGCGTTGCAGCAACTGATCGATGAATTCGGTACGCGCTTCAATCAACTGTTCGGCGGAAATCCCGCTGTCGAAGGCATCGCCCAACCACTGTTGGAAGGTGTCGATGCGCGTTTTGATCCCGGAGACGGTGAGTTCGTCGCGAGACCAGGCCCCCGGGTTTTGCGGCTGGCCGGGGAGGGTGGGAAGTGCGGTATTTGCGTGCTGTTCAGGAAGTGTATTCATTATGCGCCACCCATTAAAAAAGCCGGATACGGCGAAAGTGCCTTATCCGGCCTACGGAATAGTGCCATTTGTAGGCCTGATAAGCGAGAGCGCCATCAGGCAAAAAAGTTATACGTCGTGCGTGAGTACCGCCGGGATGGTGTCATCCTTGCGTAACGTCAAAATTTCGCAGCCGTTTTCGGTTACCACAATAGTATGCTCATATTGCGCAGACAAGCTTCTGTCTTTGGTTTTCACCGTCCAGCCGTCTTTCATGGTACGGATGCGGTAATCACCGGCGTTAAGCATTGGTTCGATAGTAAAGGTCATGCCCGGCTGCAGTACCACACCGCCGTCGTCCGCATCATAGTGCAGCACCTGCGGCTCTTCGTGGAAACCGCGACCAATACCGTGACCGCAGTATTCACGCACCACGGAGAAACCTTCGCCTTCCGCATATTTCTGGATCGCCGCGCCGAGGGTGCGCAGACGGATGCCCGGTTTCACCATTCGCAGCGCCAGATACAGGCTTTCCTGTGTGACGCGGCACAGGCGCTCGCCCAGAATGGTCGGTTTGCCAACGATAAACATTTTAGAGGTATCGCCGTGGTACTCATCTTTGATGACAGTCACGTCGATGTTGACGATATCGCCATCTTTCAGGTGCTTGGCATCATCCGGAATGCCGTGACACACCACTTCATTAATAGAGATGCAGACGGATTTCGGATAACCGTGATAGCCGAGGCAAGCGGAGATCGCGTGCTGCTCGTTAACGATATAGTCGTTACAGAGACGATCCAGTTCACCCGTGCTGACGCCCGGTTTGATATACGGTTCGATCATCTCCAGCACTTCCGCGGCCAGGCGGCCTGCGACGCGCATTTTTTCGATTTCTTCAGGGGTCTTGATTGAGATAGCCATGAATTCTGTCCATCAGTGTCGGTTAATTCGACAATAATTGTGTAAGTGCTGCCAATGGTATCAGCCAGGGGTATACCCTGCCAAATTGAGAATCATTCTGAACTTCGCCTTTCGTGCCACAAGCGCGTTGGCTGCATTTTTTCACCCCCACCACCTACAACGCGTAAGCTCCTGGGATTCAAAAATCTGCTGTCTTCTTGTAACACGAAATTTATCCTTCAATTCAGTACAGACCGCCAACAATTATTGGTGTCTGCGGCGTATTTGTGGTATAAAGCGCGCCGGACTTCCGATCTCATTTCGTATACACAGAATAGACGGAAGCGACAAATCTCACTTTGTGTAACAACACACACGTATCGGCACATATTCCGGGGTGCCCTTTGGGGTCGGTAATATGGGATACGTGGAGGCATAACCCCAACTTTATCTATAGAGGTTTTAATCATGGCAACTGTTTCCATGCGCGACATGCTCAAGGCTGGTGTTCACTTCGGTCACCAGACCCGTTACTGGAACCCGAAAATGAAGCCGTTCATCTTCGGTGCGCGTAACAAAGTTCACATCATCAACCTTGAGAAAACTGTACCGATGTTCAACGACGCTCTGGCTGAACTGAACAAGATTGCTTCTCGCAAAGGTAAAATCCTTTTCGTTGGTACTAAACGCGCTGCAAGCGAAGCGGTGAAAGACGCTGCTAACAGCTGCGACCAGTTCTTCGTGAACCATCGCTGGCTGGGCGGTATGCTGACTAACTGGAAAACCGTTCGTCAGTCCATCAAACGTCTGAAAGACCTGGAAACTCAGTCTCAGGACGGTACTTTCGAAAAGCTGACCAAGAAAGAAGCGCTGATGCGTACTCGTGAGCTTGAGAAACTGGAAAACAGCCTGGGCGGTATCAAAGACATGGGCGGTCTGCCGGACGCTCTGTTCGTAATCGATGCTGACCACGAGCACATTGCTATCAAAGAAGCAAACAACCTGGGTATTCCGGTATTTGCTATCGTTGATACCAACTCTGATCCGGACGGTGTTGACTTCGTTATCCCGGGTAACGACGACGCAATCCGTGCTGTTAGCCTGTACCTGGGCGCTGTAGCTGCAACCGTTCGTGAAGGCCGTTCTCAGGATCTGGCTTCCCAGGCGGAAGAAAGCTTCGTAGAAGCTGAATAATAAGGCTTGATAACTTCCCTGAGATAGTTCGAGTTGCAGGAAGGCGGCAAGCTCGAGAATTCCCGGAAGCTTACATGAGTAAGTGACCGGGATGAGCGAGTGAAGACAACGCACCTGCGGCTCGAAATATGAAGGGGAAGAGCCCTTATAAACCAGGTAGTATCATGTTTGGTTAGGGGGCCTGTATATGGCCCCCTTTTTCACTTTTAAATCTGTGCGGTTTGATGCCGGGCAGATCAAATCTTCCGAGGATTTTAGAATGGCTGAAATTACCGCATCCCTGGTAAAAGAGCTGCGTGAGCGTACTGGCGCAGGCATGATGGATTGCAAAAAAGCACTGACTGAAGCTAATGGCGACATCGAGCTGGCAATCGAAAACATGCGTAAGTCCGGTGCTATCAAAGCAGCGAAAAAAGCAGGCAACGTTGCTGCTGACGGCGTAATCAAAACCAAAATCGACGGCAATATCGCTTTCATTCTGGAAGTTAACTGCCAGACTGACTTCGTTGCTAAAGACGGTGGTTTCCAGGCATTTGCTGACAAAGTCCTGGACGCTGCTGTTGCGGGCAAAATCACTGATGTTGAAGTGCTGAAAGCGCAGTTCGAAGAAGAACGCGTTGCGCTGGTTGCGAAAATCGGTGAGAACATCAACATCCGTCGTATCGCTTCCCTGGAAGGCGACGTTCTGGGTAGCTATCAGCACGGTGCGCGTATCGGTGTTCTGGTTGCGGCTAAAGGCGCTGACGAAGAGCTGGTTAAACAGCTGGCAATGCACGTTGCTGCAAGCAAGCCTGAATTCGTTAAGCCGGAAGACGTGTCTGCTGAAGTGGTAGAAAAAGAATACCAGGTTCAGTTGGACATCGCGATGCAGTCTGGTAAGCCGAAAGAAATCGCAGAGAAAATGGTTGAAGGCCGCATGAAGAAATTCACCGGCGAAGTTTCTCTGACGGGTCAGCCTTTCGTTATGGAGCCGAGCAAATCTGTTGGTCAGTTGCTGAAAGAGCACAACGCTGACGTGACTGGCTTCATCCGCTTCGAAGTGGGCGAAGGCATCGAGAAAGTTGAGACTGACTTTGCAGCAGAAGTTGCTGCGATGTCCAAGCAGTCTTAATTGTCGAAAAGGAGCCGCCTGAGGGCGGCTTCTTTTTGTCACCCGTCACGCAAAAATCAGTATGGCTCTTATTTCGTTGTACTGAGTAGCGACATATCATTTGTCGCCAGAATTTACCCCCATTTTTAATCGTTGACAGTCTCAGGAAAGAAACATGGCTACCAATGCAAAACCCGTC
Source organism: Citrobacter farmeri (assembly GCF_019048065.1). Lineage (NCBI taxonomy): Bacteria > Pseudomonadati > Pseudomonadota > Gammaproteobacteria > Enterobacterales > Enterobacteriaceae > Citrobacter > Citrobacter farmeri. The sequence continues at coordinate 3,739,227 of NZ_CP077291.1, read as the reverse complement.
TATAAACGCATTCTGCTTAAGTTAAGTGGCGAAGCTCTGCAGGGTTCGGAAGGCTTCGGTATTGACGCAAGCATACTGGATCGTATGGCTCAGGAAATCAAAGAACTGGTTGAACTGGGTATTCAGGTTGGTGTGGTGATTGGTGGCGGTAACTTGTTCCGTGGTGCTGGTCTGGCGAAAGCGGGTATGAACCGCGTTGTGGGCGACCACATGGGCATGCTGGCCACCGTGATGAACGGTCTGGCAATGCGCGATGCGCTTCACCGCGCCTATGTGAACGCCCGCCTGATGTCCGCCATCCCACTTAATGGCGTATGTGACAACTACAGCTGGGCAGAGGCTATCAGCCTGCTGCGTAATAACCGCGTCGTGATCCTCTCTGCGGGTACCGGTAATCCTTTCTTCACCACAGACTCTGCGGCGTGCCTGCGTGGCATTGAAATCGAAGCGGACGTGGTTCTGAAAGCGACGAAAGTCGATGGCGTCTTTACCGCCGATCCGGCGAAAGATCCTTCTGCTACCATGTATGAGCAGTTGACCTATAACGAAGTGCTGGATAAAGAACTGAAAGTGATGGATCTGGCCGCGTTTACGCTGGCGCGTGACCACAAGTTGCCAATTCGTGTCTTCAACATGAACAAGCCAGGCGCACTGCGTCGCGTGGTGATGGGTGAAAAAGAAGGCACATTAATTACGGAGTAATTCCCGTAATGGCTAAATAGAGGTAAGATTCCGCGTTAATATCGCGAGCTTACCCGCAATATTTTAATCAGGGCTATACTAAGCACACCTCTGCAGGTGTCCTGTCTGGTCTGACTGAGACAAGTTTTCAAGGATTCGTAACGTGATTAGCGATATCAGAAAAGATGCTGAAGTACGTATGGAAAAATGCGTAGAAGCGTTCAAAAACCAAATCAGCAAAATACGCACGGGTCGTGCTTCTCCCAGCCTGCTGGATGGCATTGTCGTGGAATATTACGGCACGCCTACGCCGCTGCGCCAGCTGGCAAGCGTAACGGTAGAAGATTCCCGTACCCTGAAAATCAACGTGTTTGACCGCTCGATGAGCCCGGCCGTTGAGAAAGCAATTATGGCGTCTGACCTCGGTCTCAACCCGAGCTCTGCGGGCAGCGATATTCGTGTTCCACTGCCTCCGCTGACGGAAGAACGTCGTAAAGATCTGACGAAAATCGTTCGTGGCGAAGCTGAACAGGCGCGTGTTGCCGTGCGTAACGTCCGTCGTGACGCGAATGACAAAGTGAAAGCACTGCTGAAAGACAAAGAGATCAGCGAAGATGACGATCGCCGTTCTCAGGACGACGTACAGAAAATGACTGACGCCGCTATCAAGAAAGTGGATGCGGCGCTGGCAGATAAAGAAGCAGAACTGATGCAGTTCTGATTCACCTGTACGCTTAAAACGCCGCTCAGAAGATCGTTTAGGATCGGCTGGCGGCGTTTTGCTTTTTATCCTGTCTCTTTTTCGGATGTTTGATGAAGCAATTAACCATTCTGGGCTCGACCGGCTCTATCGGTTGCAGCACGCTGGACGTGGTGCGCCATAACCCTGAGCACTTTCGCGTGATTGCGCTGGTGGCAGGTAAAAATGTCAGTCGTATGGTGGAGCAGTGCCTGGAATTCTCTCCACGTTATGCCGTGATGGACGATGACGCCAGCGCGCGCCTCCTCAATGCCTCGCTGAAACAGCAGGGTAGCCGGACAGAAGTCCTGAGTGGACAACAGGCAGCCTGTGATATGGCGGCGCTTGATGAGGTCGATCAGGTCATGGCTGCTATTGTGGGCGCTGCGGGTCTTCTGCCGACACTTGCCGCTATTCGCGCAGGAAAAACGATTCTGCTGGCAAACAAAGAATCTCTGGTGACCTGCGGACGCCTGTTCATGGACGCCGTGAAGCGCAGTAAAGCCCAACTTTTGCCGGTAGACAGCGAACATAACGCTATTTTTCAGAGTATGCCCCAACCCATTCAACACAATCTGGGATACGCTGACCTTGAGCAGAATGGTGTGATGTCTGTTTTGCTTACCGGGTCTGGTGGTCCGTTCCGGGAAACGCCGCTGCATGAACTGGTGTCGATGACGCCCGATCAGGCATGCCGCCATCCGAACTGGTCGATGGGACGTAAGATTTCCGTCGACTCAGCCACTATGATGAATAAAGGTCTGGAATACATTGAAGCGCGTTGGTTGTTTAACGCCAGTGCCCGCCAGATGGAAGTGTTGATTCACCCGCAGTCGGTGATTCACTCGATGGTGCGTTATCAGGACGGCAGCGTTCTGGCGCAACTGGGTGAGCCAGACATGCGCACGCCTATCGCACATACGATGGCCTGGCCGAATCGCGTAACCTCCGGCGTGAAGCCGCTCGATTTCTGCAAACTCAGCGCGTTGACGTTCAGCGCGCCGGATTACCAACGTTATCCATGCCTGAAACTGGCGATGGAGGCGTTTGAGCAGGGGCAAGCTGCCACAACCGCGCTAAATGCAGCTAATGAAGTTGTCGTTGCTGCATTTCTTGCTGAAGAAATACGCTTTACCGATATTGCCGATCTCAATTTAGCCGTGCTGGAGCAGATGGACCTGGAGGAACCCCAGAGCGTTGATGACGTTCTGAGGGTGGATGCGATTGCGCGAGAAGTCGCCAGAAAACAAGTGATGCGACTCGCAAGCTGAGGATAATCCTCCTACAGGAGATCGTGCTATTTGTTAGCGTTGTGCTTCAGTGATATAGTCTGCGCCACCTGATCGCAGGTATTTGGCTTTTTTCGGTCAGGTAAGCCGTGGTTTGACACGGCTTTTTTGTGTAAAGGCTTCAGTATTCCTGAGTACCGCTAAATCCTTTCAGGGACTATAAACGCGTTATGTTGTCTGCAACTCAACCAGTAAGCGAAAATTTGCCTGCACATGGCTGTCGTCATGTCGCGATCATTATGGATGGCAATGGTCGCTGGGCGAAAAAGCAAGGGAAGATTCGCGCATTTGGGCATAAGGCCGGAGCGAAATCCGTCCGCCGAGCCGTCTCTTTTGCTGCCAACAATGGTATTGATGCGTTAACGCTGTATGCCTTTAGTAGTGAAAACTGGAACCGACCGGCGCAGGAAGTGAGTGCGTTAATGGAGTTATTTGTGTGGGCGCTTGATAGCGAAGTGAAAAGCCTGCATCGCCATAACGTCCGCCTGCGTATTATTGGCGACACCAGTCGATTTAACGCGCGTTTGCAGGAACGTATTCGTAAGTCTGAAGCGCTTACCGCCCAGAATACCGGGTTGACGCTGAATATTGCGGCGAATTACGGCGGACGTTGGGATATTGTCCAGGGAGTCAGACAACTGGCAGAACAGGTGCAGGAAGGTTTACTGCGTCCTGATCAGATTGATGAAGACATACTCAATCAACAAATCTGTATGCATGAGCTGGCTCCGGTGGATTTAGTAATTAGGACTGGGGGAGAGCACCGAATAAGTAACTTTTTGCTTTGGCAAATTGCCTATGCCGAACTTTACTTTACAGATGTTCTCTGGCCCGATTTCGATGAACAAGACTTTGAAGGTGCGCTGCATGCCTTTGCTAATCGAGAGCGTCGTTTCGGCGGCACCGAGCCCGGTGATGATAAAGCCTGATGGGGGTCGCTTTTGCTGAAGTATCGCCTGATTTCTGCTTTTGTTTTAATACCCGTGGTCATCGCGGCACTGTTTTTGCTGCCGCCGGTGGGGTTCGCTATTGTGACGCTGGTTGTTTGTATGCTGGCCGCGTGGGAATGGGGACAGTTAAGCGGTTTTGCCACACGCACGCAACGCGTCTGGCTGGCGGTGCTGTGCGGGCTGTTGCTCGCACTGATGCTGTTTCTGCTGCCGGAATATCATCATAATATTCACCAACCGCTGGTCGAGGCCTCGCTGTGGGCATCCTTGGGCTGGTGGATCGTTGCGTTAGTGCTGGTGTTTTTTTACCCCGGTTCTGCGACGATTTGGCGTAATTCGAAGACATTACGCATCATTTTTGGCGTGCTCACGATCGTTCCCTTCTTCTGGGGAATGTTGGCGCTGCGTGCCTGGCACTACGACGAGAATCATTACAGTGGCGCAATATGGCTGCTCTATGTCATGATCCTGGTCTGGGGCGCTGACTCCGGGGCGTATATGTTTGGCAAACTGTTTGGCAAACATAAACTGGCACCTAAAGTGTCGCCGGGGAAAACCTGGCAAGGCTTTTTTGGTGGCCTCACCACGGCTGCAGTCATCTCCTGGGGTTATGGCATGTGGGCGAACCTGGATGTCGCGCCCGTGACTTTATTAATCTGCTCTATTGTCGCCGCGCTGGCCTCCGTGCTGGGCGATCTGACCGAGAGCATGTTTAAGCGTGAAGCGGGAATTAAAGACAGCGGTCATTTGATTCCAGGACACGGTGGTATTCTGGACCGTATTGATAGCCTGACGGCGGCAGTACCGGTCTTTGCTTGCCTGTTGTTACTGGTATTCAAAACGCTTTAACGGAAGGTTTTATGCTGAGTATTCTCTGGAATCTGGCTGCATTCATTGTCGCACTGGGTGTGCTGATCACCGTGCATGAATTTGGTCATTTCTGGGTTGCCCGGCGCTGCGGTGTCCGTGTCGAGCGCTTTTCTATTGGATTTGGTAAAGCGCTCTGGCGCCGTACCGATCGGTCCGGAACCGAATACGTCATCGCCCTGATCCCGCTGGGCGGCTATGTCAAAATGCTGGATGAACGCGCGGAACCGGTGATCCCGGAGCTGCGTCACCACGCTTTCAACAATAAAACCGTCGGCCAACGTGCAGCGATCATTGCAGCCGGTCCGGTTGCCAATTTCCTCTTTGCCATCTTTGCTTACTGGCTGGTGTTTATCATCGGTGTTCCTGGTGTTCGTCCGGTTGTTGGTGAAATTATGCCCAACTCGATTGCCGCCCAGGCGCAAATTATTCCAGGCACGGAACTTAAAGCCGTTGATGGCATCGAAACCCCTGATTGGGATGCAGTGCGTTTACAGTTGGTCGCAAAAATTGGCGATGAACAGACGACAATCAGCGTGGCGCCTTTCGGCAGCAACCAGCGACAGGAAAAAACGCTGGATTTGCGGCAGTGGGCATTTGAGCCTGATAAGGAAGATCCTGTATCTTCTTTAGGGATTCGACCACGCGGACCGCAGATTGAACCGGTGCTGTCGGAAGTCCAGGCGCAATCCGCCGCAAGTAAGGCGGGTTTGCAAGCAGGCGACAGGATCGTTAAAGTCGATGGTCAACCGCTAACGCAATGGATGACGTTCGTGACCCTGGTGCGCGATAATCCAGGTCAGCCGTTAGCGCTGGAGATTGAAAGGCAGGGGAGTGCCTTGTCTTTGACATTAATTCCGGATTCAAAATCGGGTAATGGGAAGGCAGAAGGTTTTGCCGGCGTTGTGCCGAAAATCATTCCTCTGCCGGATGAGTACAAGACAGTACGCCAGTATGGGCCGTTCAGCGCCATTGCACAGGCCACGGATAAAACGTGGCAGTTGATGAAACTGACGGTCAGTATGCTGGGAAAATTGATAACCGGTGATGTGAAACTGAACAACCTCAGTGGGCCGATTTCTATCGCTCAGGGGGCTGGGATGTCAGCGGAGTTTGGGGTGATTTATTATCTGATGTTCCTTGCGCTGATTAGCGTGAACTTAGGGATAATCAACCTGTTTCCGTTGCCCGTTCTTGACGGGGGGCATCTGCTGTTCCTGGCGATTGAAAAGCTTAAGGGCGGACCGGTATCCGAGCGGGTTCAAGACTTTAGTTATCGCATTGGCTCGATTTTGCTGGTGCTGTTAATGGGGCTTGCACTTTTCAATGATTTCTCTCGGTTGTAAGAGAGTTAGTTAGGAAGAACGCATAATAACGATGGCGATGAAAAAGTTGCTCATAGCGTCGCTGCTGTTTAGCAGCGCGACCGTATACGGTGCTGAAGGGTTCGTAGTGAAGGACATTCATTTCGAAGGCCTGCAGCGTGTCGCCGTTGGTGCGGCCCTCCTCAGTATGCCGGTGCGCACAGGCGACACGGTTAATGATGAAGATATCAGTAATACCATTCGCGCACTGTTTGCCACTGGCAACTTTGAGGATGTTCGTGTCCTTCGCGATGGCGATACGCTTCTGGTTCAGGTAAAAGAGCGTCCGACGATTGCCAGCATCACCTTCTCCGGTAACAAATCGGTGAAAGATGACATGCTGAAGCAAAACCTCGAGGCTTCTGGCGTGCGTGTTGGCGAATCTCTGGATCGCACCACCATTGCCGATATCGAGAAAGGTCTGGAAGACTTCTACTACAGCGTCGGTAAATACAGTGCCAGTGTGAAAGCGGTTGTCACACCACTGCCGCGCAACCGTGTTGACCTTAAACTGGTGTTCCAGGAAGGGGTATCGGCGAAGATCCAGCAGATCAACATCGTTGGTAACCATGCCTTCAGCACGGATGAACTGATCTCTCACTTCCAGTTGCGTGATGAAGTTCCGTGGTGGAACGTCGTTGGCGATCGCAAATACCAGAAGCAGAAACTGGCGGGTGACCTTGAAACCCTGCGCAGCTACTATCTGGATCGCGGTTACGCACGTTTCAACATTGACTCAACGCAGGTCAGCCTGACCCCGGATAAGAAAGGGATCTACATTACTGTGAACATCACGGAAGGCGAGCAGTATAAGCTTTCTGGCGTTCAGGTAACGGGCAACCTGGCGGGGCACTCTGCTGAGATCGAAAGCCTGACGAAAATTGAGCCGGGTGAACTCTATAACGGCACCAAAGTGACCAAAATGGAAGATGATATTAAGAAGCTTCTGGGTCGCTATGGCTATGCTTATCCACGCGTTCAATCGCAACCTGAAATCAATGATACTGACAAAACGGTTAAGCTACGCGTAAACGTCGATGCGGGTAACCGTTTCTACGTGCGTAAGATCCGTTTTGAAGGTAACGATACGTCCAAAGATGCCGTCCTGCGTCGCGAAATGCGTCAGATGGAAGGGGCATGGCTGGGCAGCGATATGGTTGATCAGGGTAAAGAGCGTCTGAACCGTCTGGGTTACTTTGAAACGGTCGACACCGACACGCAGCGTGTTCCGGGCAGCCCGGACCAGGTTGATGTGGTCTATAAGGTGAAAGAGCGTAACACAGGTAGCTTCAACTTCGGTGTCGGTTACGGTACGGAAAGCGGCGTAAGCTTCCAGGCGGGTGTTCAGCAGGATAACTGGCTGGGTACTGGCTACGCGGTGGGGATTAACGGTACCAAGAACGATTACCAGACCTACAGCGAACTCTCTGTTACCAACCCGTACTTCACCGTTGATGGCGTGAGCCTGGGTGGCCGCGTCTTCTATAACGACTTTGATGCGAACGATGCGGATCTGTCTGACTATACCAACAAAAGTTATGGTACAGACGTCACGCTGGGCTTCCCGATCAACGAATACAACACCTTGCGTGCTGGCTTAGGGTATGTACACAACTCCCTGTCCAACATGCAGCCGCAGGTCGCGATGTGGCGTTATTTGAACTCCGTAGGTGAATACCCGGATAACTCGAATGACCGCAACTCTTACAGCGCTAACGACTTCACCTTCAACTATGGTTGGACGTACAACAAGCTTGACCGTGGCTTCTTTCCGACGGAAGGGACCCGCGTCAACCTGAATGGTAAGGTGACAATTCCTGGCTCTGATAACGAGTTCTACAAAGCGACGCTGGATACCGCGACCTACGTACCGATCGATGACGATCACAAGTGGGTGGTTCTCGGTCGTACCCGTTGGGGTTACGGTGATGGATTCGGCGGCAAAGAAATGCCGTTCTATGAGAACTTCTATGCCGGTGGTTCCAGTACCGTGCGTGGCTTCCAGTCCAACACCATTGGTCCGAAAGCGGTCTATTTCCCGTCCAGCAGTCGTCATGATGGTGATAACGACTACGATAACGAATGTGAGAGTACTCAGTCAGCGCCGTGTAAATCGGATGACGCAGTGGGCGGTAACGCCATGGCTGTCGCCAGCCTGGAATTCATTACCCCAACACCGTTCATCAGTGATAAATACGCTAACTCGGTTCGTACTTCGTTCTTCTGGGATATGGGTACCGTCTGGGATACAAACTGGGATTCAAGTGCATATTCCGGTTATCCGGACTACAGTGATCCGAGCAATATCCGTATGTCTGCTGGTATCGCATTACAATGGATGTCCCCATTGGGGCCGTTGGTCTTCTCCTACGCCCAGCCGTTTAAGGATTACGATGGAGACAAAAAAGAGCAGTTCCAGTTTAACATTGGTAAAACCTGGTAATTGTTCTTCGCAAAGGAATGTAATGGTAGTGTAGCGATGACTTTAGGCGATCTTGCATGGGATCGCCTGGCCACGCAAAGAACTGTACCTTCGGGTGCAAATGGGATGGTAAGGAGTTTATTGTGAAAAAGTGGTTATTAGCGGCAGGTCTCGGTTTAGCAATGGTTACGTCTGCACAGGCTGCTGACAAAATTGCAATCGTCAACATGGGTAGCCTGTTCCAGCAGGTTGCACAGAAGACCGGTGTTTCCAATACGTTGGAAAATGAGTTTAAAGGCCGCGCGAGCGAACTGCAGCGTATGGAATCCGATCTGCAATCTAAAATGCAGCGTCTGCAGTCCATGAAAGCGGGCAGCGATCGTACTAAGCTGGAAAAAGACGTGATGGCTCAGCGCCAGACCTTCTCTCAGAAAGCGCAGGCTTTTGAGCAGGATCGTGCACGTCGTTCCAACGAAGAACGTGGCAAACTGGTTACTCGTATCCAGACTGCTGTGAAATCTGTTGCCAGCAGCCAGAGCATCGATCTGGTCGTTGACGCGAACACCGTTGCTTACAACAGCAGCGATGTAAAAGACATCACCGCTGACGTACTGAAACAGGTTAAATAAGTAATGCCTTCAATTCGACTGGCTGATTTAGCAGAGCAGTTGGATGCAGAATTACACGGTGATGGCGATCTCGTCATCACCGGCGTTGCGTCCATGCAATCTGCGCAAACGGGTCACATCACGTTCATGGTGAATCCGAAATACCGTGAGCACCTGGCCCTATGCCAGGCGTCTGCCGTTGTCATGACGCAGGACGATCTTCCTTTTGCTAAGAGTGCTGCACTGGTAGTGAAGAACCCCTACCTGACGTACGCGCGAATGGCGCAAATTTTAGATACCACGCCGCAGCCGGCACAGAACATTGCACCGAGTGCAGTGGTTGATGCGACGGCAACGCTGGGTAGCAATGTTTCGATCGGCGCGAATGCGGTGATTGAATCTGGCGTGGAGCTTGGCGATAACGTAGTTATCGGGGCGGGCTGCTTCGTCGGGAAAAATACGAAAATTGGGGCCGGTTCGCGCCTGTGGGCGAATGTATCGGTTTACCACGACATTCAGATCGGTGAGAATTGCCTGATCCAGTCCAGTACGGTCATTGGTGCTGATGGTTTTGGCTATGCCAACGACCGTGGTAATTGGGTGAAGATCCCGCAGTTAGGTCGCGTCATTATTGGCGATCGCGTGGAGATCGGCGCTTGTACTACCATTGACCGTGGTGCACTGGATGACACTGTGATCGGCAATGGGGTTATCATTGATAACCAGTGTCAGATTGCACATAACGTTGTGATTGGCGACAATACGGCAGTTGCCGGGGGTGTCATCATGGCGGGCAGCCTGAAGATTGGCCGTTACTGCATGATCGGTGGTGCCAGCGTAATCAACGGGCATATGGAAATATGCGACAAGGTTACCGTGACGGGCATGGGGATGGTGATGCGTCCCATCACTGAACCTGGCGTCTATTCCTCAGGCATTCCGCTGCAACCTAACAAAGTATGGCGTAAGACAGCCGCGCTGGTGATGAACATTGATGATATGAGCAAGCGCCTCAAAGCCATTGAGCGCAAGGTTAATCAACAAGACTAAACGCTCACCCGGTCACACATACTTTACGGCCTGTCGGCATTCATACGATTGCGGCAGGCCGTGTTATTATTGGCTTTTAGCATATTTGGACAGGAAGAGTATTTTGACTACTAACACTCATACTCTGCATATTGAAGAGATTTTAGAACTTCTGCCGCACCGTTTTCCGTTTTTACTGGTTGACCGTGTGCTGGACTTTGAAGAAGGTCGTTTTCTGCGCGCAGTGAAAAATGTCTCCGTTAACGAGCCGTTTTTCCAGGGGCATTTCCCGGGTAAACCGATTTTCCCTGGCGTGCTGATTCTGGAAGCAATGGCACAGGCTACCGGTATTCTTGCGTTTAAAAGCGTAGGAAAACTGGAGCCAGGAGAACTCTATTATTTCGCGGGTATCGATGAAGCACGCTTTAAGCGTCCCGTTGTGCCAGGCGATCAGATGATCATGGAAGTCACTTTCGAGAAAACGCGCCGTGGCCTGACCCGCTTTAAAGGGGTTGCGCTGGTTGACGGTAAAGTAGTTTGCGAAGCAACGATGATGTGCGCTCGTAGCCGGGAGGCCTGATACGTGATTGATAAATCCGCCTTTATTCATCCAACCGCCATTGTGGAAGAGGGTGCCTCACTCGGCGCTAACGTTCACATTGGTCCTTTTTGCCTTGTTGGACCCCATGTTGAAATTGGTGAGGGTACCGTACTGAAGTCTCACGTTGTCGTGAATGGTCATACTAAAATTGGCCGCGATAACGAGATATATCAGTTCGCCTCCATCGGCGAAGTGAACCAGGATCTGAAATATGCTGGTGAACCAACCCGAGTGGAAATTGGCGATCGTAACCGCATTCGCGAAAGCGTTACCATTCATCGTGGCACAGTGCAAGGCGGTGGATTGACGAAGGTGGGCAGCGATAACTTACTGATGATCAATGCCCATGTGGCGCACGATTGCACAATAGGGGATCGCTGTATTCTGGCGAATAACGCCACACTTGCAGGTCACGTCTCGCTGGATGATTACGTCATCATTGGCGGCATGACCGCCGTGCATCAGTTCTGCATTATCGGTGCACACGTGATGGTCGGTGGCTGTTCTGGCGTTGCTCAGGACGTTCCGCCGTACGTTATTGCTCAGGGCAACCACGCGACGCCATTTGGCGTCAACATCGAAGGGTTGAAGCGTCGCGGCTTTACCCGCGAGGCGATCACCGCCATCCGCAATGCTTACAAAGCGTTGTACCGTAGCGGCAAAACGCTGGAAGAAGTAAAACCGGAAATCGCCGAGCTGGCGAAGCAGTATCCGGAAGTACAGGCGTTCAGCGATTTCTTTGCCCGCTCAACGCGCGGTCTGATTCGTTAATGGCAGAACAGCGCCCCTTAACGATAGCCCTGGTCGCCGGAGAAACTTCCGGCGATATTCTTGGTGCCGGCTTAATCCGGGCGCTGAAAGCGCGCGTACCCGACGCGCGTTTCGTCGGCGTTGCCGGCCCGCGCATGCAGGCCGAAGGCTGTGAAGCCTGGTATGAGATGGAAGAACTGGCGGTGATGGGCATTGTGGAAGTGCTTGGGCGCCTGCGTCGTCTGCTGCATATCCGCGCCGATCTGACCCGTCGATTTACCGAGTTACAGCCCGATGTCTTTGTCGGCATTGATGCACCCGATTTCAATATCACCCTCGAAGGGAATCTGAAAAAACAGGGTATCAAAACGATTCATTACGTCAGTCCGTCCGTCTGGGCGTGGCGACAGAAACGTGTTTTCAAAATAGGCAGATCGACCAACATGGTTCTGGCTTTTCTGCCTTTCGAAAAAGCGTTTTACGACAAGTACAACGTACCGTGCCGTTTTATCGGTCACACGATGGCGGACGCGATGCCGCTGGATCCAGATAAAAATGCGGCACGCGATGTGCTGGGAATCCCCCATGATGCGCACTGCCTGGCATTATTACCCGGCAGTCGCGGTGCGGAAGTAGAAATGCTCAGCGCCGACTTCCTGAAAACGGCCCAACTGTTGCGCCAGAGCTACCCCGATCTTGAAGTGGTGGTGCCGCTGGTCAACGCTAAACGGCGTGAGCAGTTCGAGCAGATCAAAGCAGAGGTTGCACCGGAGCTTTCCGTCCACATGCTGGATGGGATGGGGCGTGAAGCAATGGTTGCCAGTGATGCCGCGCTGCTGGCATCCGGTACCGCTGCGCTCGAGTGTATGCTGGCGAAATGCCCGATGGTGGTGGGATATCGCATGAAGCCCTTTACGTTCTGGCTGGCGAAGCGACTGGTGAAGACCGATTATGTCTCGCTGCCAAACCTGCTGGCGGGAAGGGAACTGGTGAAAGAGCTATTGCAGGAAGAGTGCGAGCCGCAAAAGCTGGCTGAGGCGCTTCTCCCCTTGCTGGCGAACGGTAAAACCAGCCATGCGATGCACGATACTTTCCGCGAACTGCATCAGCAGATCCGCTGTAACGCCGATGAGCAGGCGGCGGATGCGGTCCTGGAGTTAGCACGATGATCGAATTTGTTTATCCGCACGCGCATTTAGTGGCGGGTGTGGATGAAGTCGGACGCGGTCCGTTGGTCGGTGCGGTCGTCACCGCTGCCGTGATCCTTGACCCGGCGCGCCCGATTGTAGGTCTAAACGATTCCAAAAAATTATCTGAAAAGCGCCGTCTGGCGCTGTATGACGAAATCAAAGAAAAAGCGTTGAGCTGGAGCCTGGGTCGTGCAGAACCGCACGAGATCGATGAGCTGAATATTCTTCATGCCACGATGCTGGCGATGCAGCGAGCGGTGGCGGGGTTACATATTGCGCCGGAATATGTGCTGATCGACGGTAATCGCTGCCCGGCATTGCCTGTGCCGTCCCTGGCGGTGGTGAAGGGCGACAGTCGGGTGGCAGAAATTAGCGCCGCGTCGATTCTTGCTAAAGTCACGCGTGATGCCGAAATGGCCGCGCTGGATAGCGTTTTCCCGCAATATGGTTTTGCCCAGCACAAAGGGTATCCAACCGCTTTCCATCTGGAAAAACTGGCTGAACATGGCGCAACGGAGCATCACCGACGCAGTTTTGCTCCCGTTAAACGCGCACTGGGACTCGCGTCCTGATTCTTGTGTTGAAGGAATCTGAAGATGTCTGAACCTCGTTTCGTCCACCTGCGGGTGCACAGCGACTACTCCATGATCGATGGGCTGGCGAAAACCGGACCGCTGGTGAAAAAGGCGGCCGCGTTGGGCATGCCTGCGCTGGCGATCACCGATTTTACTAACCTCTGTGGTCTGGTGAAGTTCTACGGAGCGGGTCATGGCGCCGGGATTAAACCCATTGTTGGCGCTGATTTCCATGTTCAGAGCGAGCTGATGGGTGATGAACTCACGCATCTGACGGTGCTCGCCGCGAATAACACCGGTTATCAAAATCTCACCCTGCTGATCTCCAGAGCTTATCAGCGTGGTTACGGCGCGGCGGGACCGATTATCGACCGTGACTGGCTGATCGAACTGAAAGAAGGGTTGATCCTGCTGTCTGGCGGGCGCATGGGTGACGTCGGGCGCAGTCTTCTGCGCGGCAACAGCGCGCTGGTCGAAGAGTGTGTCGCTTTCTATGAAGAACACTTCCCGGATCGTTATTTCCTTGAGCTGATCCGGACCGGCAGACCCGATGAAGAAAATTATCTGCACGCGGCCGTTGAGCTGGCGGAAGCACGCGGTTTGCCGGTGGTCGCCACCAACGACGTGCGCTTCATCAATAGTGAAGACTTTGACGCGCATGAAATTCGCGTTGCTATTCACGATGGCTTTACCCTCGACGATCCCAAACGTCCGCGTAACTACTCGCCGCAGCAATATATGCGTTCGGAAGAGGAGATGTGCGAACTCTTCTCCGATATTCCGGAAGCGCTGGAAAACACGGTCGAAATAGCAAAACGCTGCAACGTCACGGTGCGTCTGGGTGAGTACTTCCTGCCGCAGTTCCCGACCGGCGATATGACCACGGAAGATTTCCTGGTCCAGAAGTCGAAAGAGGGGCTGGAAGAGCGTCTGGCCTTTCTGTTCCCGGATGAAGCTGAGCGGAAAGAGAAACGTCCGCCATACGATGAACGTCTGGATATCGAGCTACAGGTCATCAACCAGATGGGGTTCCCGGGCTACTTCCTCATCGTAATGGAATTTATCCAGTGGTCGAAAGACAACGGCGTGCCGGTAGGCCCGGGCCGTGGTTCCGGTGCGGGATCGTTGGTGGCCTATGCGCTGAAAATCACCGACCTTGATCCGCTGGAGTTTGACCTGCTGTTCGAACGTTTCCTTAACCCGGAGCGTGTCTCCATGCCTGACTTCGACGTTGACTTCTGTATGGAGAAACGCGACCAGGTGATCGAACACGTTGCGGACATGTACGGTCGTGATGCGGTATCGCAGATTATTACTTTCGGTACGATGGCGGCGAAAGCGGTGATCCGCGACGTTGGCCGTGTACTGGGCCATCCGTACGGTTTTGTCGACAGGATTTCGAAGCTGGTGCCGCCTGACCCAGGGATGACGCTGGCGAAAGCCTTCGAAGCAGAACCGCAACTGCCAGAAATTTATGAGGCAGATGAAGAAGTTAAAGCGCTGATCGACATGGCGCGTAAGCTGGAAGGCGTGACCCGTAACGCCGGTAAACACGCTGGTGGTGTGGTTATCGCCCCGACGAAAATCACCGATTTCGCGCCGCTGTACTGTGATGAACAGGGGCTGCACCCGGTTACTCAGTTTGATAAAAACGACGTGGAATATGCCGGCCTCGTGAAGTTCGACTTCCTCGGCCTGCGTACGCTGACTATCATCAACTGGGCGCTGGAGATGATCAACGCCCGCCGCGAGAAGAACGGCGAGCCGCCGCTGGATATTGCCGCTATCCCGCTGGACGACAAGAAAAGCTTCGACATGCTGCAACGCTCGGAAACCACCGCGGTCTTCCAGCTTGAATCCCGCGGCATGAAAGACCTGATTAAACGTCTGCAGCCTGACTGCTTCGAAGATATGATCGCACTGGTGGCGCTGTTCCGCCCTGGGCCGTTGCAGTCCGGGATGGTAGATAACTTCATCGACCGTAAGCACGGGCGTGAAGAGATTTCCTATCCGGATGTGCAGTGGCAACACGAAAGCCTGAAACCAGTACTGGAACCGACCTACGGCATCATCCTGTATCAGGAACAGGTCATGCAGATTGCCCAGGTGCTCTCTGGCTATACTCTTGGCGGCGCGGACATGCTGCGTCGTGCGATGGGTAAGAAAAAGCCGGAAGAGATGGCCAAGCAGCGCGGCACCTTCGAAGAAGGGGCGAAAAAGAACGGCGTTGACGGCGAACTGGCAATGAAAATTTTCGACCTGGTGGAGAAATTCGCCGGGTATGGATTTAACAAATCGCACTCTGCCGCTTACGCGCTGGTCTCTTACCAGACGCTGTGGTTGAAAGCGCACTATCCTGCTGAGTTTATGGCGGCGGTGATGACCGCCGATATGGACAACACCGAGAAGGTGGTGGGACTGGTGGACGAATGCTGGCGCATGGGGCTGAAGATCCTGCCACCGGATATCAACTCCGGGCTGTATCACTTCCACGTCAACGATGATGGCGAGATTGTCTATGGCATCGGCGCGATCAAAGGCGTGGGTGAAGGTCCGATCGAGGCGATCATCGAGGCGCGTAACAACGGCGGCTACTTCCGTGAGTTGTTCGATCTTTGCGCGCGCACCGATACCAAAAAGCTCAATCGGCGGGTGCTGGAAAAACTGATCATGTCCGGGGCGTTCGACCGGCTGGGGCCGCATCGCGCTGCGCTGATGAACTCGCTGGGCGATGCGCTGAAAGCCGCCGACCAGCACGCGAAAGCAGAAGCGATTGGTCAGGCGGATATGTTCGGTGTGCTGGCGGAAGAGCCGGAGCAAATAGAACAGTCCTACGCCAACTGCCAGCCGTGGCCGGAACAGGTGGTGTTAGACGGGGAACGCGAGACGTTGGGGTTATACCTGACGGGTCACCCTATCAATCAGTATTTGAAAGAAATTGAGCGCTATGTCGGAGGCTACCGGCTGAAAGACATGCATCCGACAGAACGTGGTAAAGTGACCACGGCTGCGGGGCTCGTGATTGCTGCAAGGGTTATGGTCACCAAGCGCGGCAATCGTATCGGCATCTGTACGCTGGATGACCGTTCCGGACGTCTGGAGGTGATGTTATTTACCGACGCCCTGGATAAATACCAGCAATTGCTGGAAAAAGACCGCATACTTATCGTCAGCGGACAGGTCAGCTTTGATGACTTCAGCGGGGGGCTTAAAATGACCGCCCGCGAAGTGATGGATATTGACGAAGCCCGGGAAAAATATGCTCGCGGGCTTGCTATCTCGCTGACGGACAGGCAAATTGATGACCAGCTTTTAAACCGACTCCGTCAGTCTCTGGAACCCCACCGCTCGGGGACAATTCCAGTACATCTCTACTATCAGAGGGCGGATGCACGTGCGCGGTTGCGTTTTGGCGCGACGTGGCGTGTCTCTCCGAGCGATCGTTTGCTAAACGATCTCCGTGGCCTCATTGGTTCGGAGCAGGTGGAACTGGAGTTTGACTAATACAGGAATACTATGAGTCTGAATTTCCTTGATTTTGAACAGCCGATTGCAGAGCTGGAAGCAAAAATCGATTCTCTGACTGCGGTGAGCCGTCAGGACGAGAAACTGGATATTAACATCGATGAAGAAGTGCATCGCCTGCGTGAAAAGAGCGTAGAGCTGACGCGCAAAATCTTCGCCGATCTTGGCGCATGGCAGGTTGCCCAACTGGCACGCCATCCGCAGCGTCCTTACACCCTGGATTATGTTCGCCTGGCGTTTGATGAATTTGACGAACTGGCGGGCGATCGCGCTTATGCAGACGATAAAGCTATCGTTGGCGGCATCGCGCGTCTGGATGGTCGTCCGGTGATGATCATTGGTCACCAGAAAGGCCGCGAGACAAAAGAAAAAATCCGTCGTAACTTCGGTATGCCGGCGCCGGAAGGCTATCGTAAAGCGCTGCGTCTGATGGAAATGGCCGAGCGTTTCCACATGCCGATCATTACCTTTATCGACACGCCGGGTGCCTATCCGGGCGTCGGTGCAGAAGAGCGCGGTCAGTCTGAAGCCATCGCCCGCAACCTGCGTGAAATGTCACGTCTGAGCGTGCCGGTTATCTGCACCGTGATCGGTGAAGGGGGATCCGGCGGTGCGCTGGCGATTGGCGTGGGTGACAAAGTGAATATGCTGCAATACAGTACCTATTCTGTGATCTCCCCGGAAGGCTGTGCGTCCATTCTGTGGAAAAGCGCGGACAAAGCGCCGCTGGCTGCAGAAGCAATGGGTATCATCGCTCCGCGACTGAAAGAGCTGAAGCTGATTGACTCCATCATCCCGGAACCGCTGGGTGGGGCGCATCGCAACCCGGAAGTGATGGCGGCTTCGCTGAAAGCACAACTGCTGGCCGATCTTGCCGATCTCGATGTTCTGAGCACTGAAGATTTGAAAAACCGTCGCTATCAGCGTCTGATGAGCTACGGCTACGCGTAAGCGTTGACCATTCCGAAAAAGGGCCACGAATTGTGGCCCTTTTTTTTACCTGCGCTTTGAACCCGCTATGATTAGCTTAGGTTTTTCCAGGAGGAACGCATGAACATCATCGCCATCATGGGGCCGCACGGGGTTTTTTATAAAGATGAGCCCATCAAGGAGCTTGAGCGTGCGCTGCAATCACAGGGATTTCAGATCATCTGGCCGCAAAACAGCGTCGACCTGCTGAAATTTATCGAACATAACCCGCGCATTTGCGGGGTAATTTTTGACTGGGATGAGTACAGTCTCGATCTGTGCAGCGAGATTAACCAGCTCAATGAATATTTACCGCTGTATGCGTTTATCAACACGCACTCAACCATGGACGTCAGCGTTCACGACATGCGCATGGCGTTATGGTTTTTTGAGTATGCGCTGGGGCAGGCGGAAGATATTGCAACGCGTATTCGCCAGTACACCAACGAATACCTCGACAATATCACGCCGCCCTTCACCAGAGCGCTGTTCACCTATGTGAAAGAGGGGAAATACACCTTTTGCACGCCGGGACACATGGCTGGAACAGCCTATCAAAAAAGCCCGGTTGGCTGCCTGTTCTATGACTTTTTCGGCGGCAATACTTTAAAGGCGGATGTGTCGATATCGGTCACTGAGCTGGGCTCGTTACTCGACCACACCGGACCGCACCTGGAGGCCGAAGAGTACATTGCCAGAACCTTCGGCGCAGAACAGAGTTACATGGTGACCAACGGCACCTCCACTTCAAACAAAATTGTGGGCATGTATGCCGCGCCGACGGGCAGTACGCTGTTGATTGACCGCAACTGCCATAAGTCGCTGGCGCATTTGTTGATGATGAGCGACGTGGTCCCGATCTGGCTGAAACCGACGCGTAATGCGCTCGGCATTTTGGGTGGCATTCCTAAGCGTGAATTTACGCGTGAGAGTATTGCGAGCAAAGTTGCCGCCACGGCGCAGGCGCAGTGGCCGGTTCACGCGGTGATCACCAACTCAACCTATGACGGTCTGCTGTATAACACCAACTGGATCAAGCAGACGCTGGATGTCCCTTCTATCCACTTCGATTCTGCCTGGGTGCCCTATACGCACTTTCATCCCATTTATCAGGGGAAAAGCGGGATGAGCGGTGAGCGAGTACCTGGAAAGGTTTTCTTTGAAACGCAATCCACCCACAAAATGCTGGCGGCGTTGTCGCAGGCGTCGCTGATCCATATTAAAGGGGACTATGACGAAGAGACCTTCAACGAAGCTTTCATGATGCACACCTCTACCTCACCGAGCTATCCCATTGTTGCCTCCATTGAGACGGCAGCGGCGATGCTGCGGGGAAATTCCGGCAGGCGATTAATCAATCGCTCAGTGGAGCGTGCGCTGCATTTTCGCAAAGAGGTACAGCGCCTGCGTGAAGAGTCTGACGGTTGGTTCTTTGATATCTGGCAGCCGGAAGACGTTGATGAAGCCGAGTGCTGGCCGGTTGCGCCTGGTGAAGACTGGCACGGATTTACCGATGCCGACGACGATCATATGTTCCTCGACCCGGTGAAAGTAACGATCCTGACACCTGGTATGGATGAGCAGGGAAAGATGAGTGAGGAAGGGATCCCCGCCGCGCTGGTCGCGAAATTTCTCGATGAGCGCGGTGTGGTGGTGGAAAAAACCGGTCCGTACAACCTGCTGTTTCTCTTTAGTATCGGTATTGATAAAACCCGAGCGATGGGGCTGTTGCGTGGCCTGACCGAATTTAAACGCTCTTACGATCTCAATTTACGCGTGAAGAATATGCTGCCGGATCTGTATGCAGAAGATCCTGACTTTTATCGCAACATGCGTATCAAGGATCTGGCGCAAGGGATCCATAAGCTCATCCGCCAGCACGATCTTTCCGGACTGATGCTGCGTGCGTTTGATACCTTGCCGGAAATGGTCATGACGCCGCATCAGGCCTGGCAGCGGCAGATCAAAGGCGAAGTCGAAACGGTGACGCTCGATCAACTGGTGGGGCGTGTGTCGGCGAATATGATCCTGCCGTATCCCCCCGGTGTTCCACTGCTGATGCCGGGAGAAATGATCACCGGGCAGAGTCGCGCCGTACTCGATTTCCTGTTGATGCTCTGTTCTGTCGGTCACCACTATCCAGGTTTTGAAACGGATATTCACGGGACGAAGCAGGATGACGATGGCGTATACCACGTACGAGTCTTAAAAACGGCGTGACGACTTGCCTTCAGCGCCCCTGGGCGGGTAACGTGCTGATGATAAATAAAGGAGATGAAGACACTATGCTGGGATTAAAACAGGTTCACCATATTGCGATCATTGCGACAGACTATGCCGCGAGTAAGTCCTTCTATTGCGATATTCTGGGGTTTACGCTGATGAGCGAAGCCTATCGCGAAGAACGAGATTCGTGGAAGGGCGATCTGGCGCTGAACGGACAATATGTGATTGAGCTTTTTTCATTTCCTTTTCCGCCAGCGCGTCCAGGTCGTCCGGAAGCCTGCGGTTTGCGCCATCTGGCATTCAGCGTGGATGATCTGGATAAATCGGTTGCACATCTGGAGGCAAATCACGTCAGTTGCGAAGCCATCCGCATTGATCCCTTCACCAACAAGCGCTTTACCTTTTTTAAAGACCCGGATGGCCTGCCGCTTGAATTGTATGAGCAGTAAGACTTGTTATTGCGACGATTGCCCGGTAACGTGCCGGGCAACGTCACTGTAAATAACCGCTATGACAACACTCACGCTGAACACCTCGCTTATCACCTCCCGACAGATACTGGTCGCTTTTAGCGGCGGTCTCGACTCTACTGTGCTTCTGCATCAACTGGTGCAATGGCGGGCGCAGCAACCGACACTCTCACTTCGCGCCATTCACATCCATCATGGACTGAGCGCTCACGCCGATGAATGGGTGGCACATTGCGAAGCCCTCTGTGCGCAATGGCAGGTACCGCTGGTGGTGGAACGGGTAACGTTGGTGGACGAGGGACTGGGGATTGAAGCACATGCCCGGCAGGCGCGTTATCAGGCGTTCGCCGACGCGTTGCTGCCCGGTGAGGTGCTGGTGACCGCTCAGCACCTTGACGATCAGTGTGAAACCTTTTTACTGGCGCTCAAACGCGGTAGCGGTCCGGCGGGGCTGTCTGCCATGGCGGAGATTTCTGCGTTTGCCGGCACGCAGCTCATCCGTCCGCTGCTGACGCAAACCCGTGCGGCGCTGGAAGAATGGGCAAGGCAACATCAGCTTCGCTGGATTGAAGATGAAAGCAATCAGGATGACGCCTACGATCGCAACTTCCTGCGTTTGCAGGTTCTGCCGCTACTGCAACAGCGCTGGCCGCATTTCGCCGACGCCACAGCGCGTAGCGCCGCGCTGTGCGCTGAGCAGGAGAGTCTGCTGGATGAACTGCTTGCCGATGAACTGTCAGGTTGCACCACGGCAAACGGAACGCTCATGCTTACGCCGCTCATGGCGATGAGCCGTGTCCGGCGTGCAGCATTGCTTCGCCGCTGGCTGGCCGCGCAAAATGCGCCAATGCCTTCCCGCGATGGGCTGGAGCGTCTCTGGCAGGAGGTTGCGCTGGCGCGTGAAGATGCTTCCCCCTGTCTGCGCTTTGGTGACTATGAGGTGCGGCGTTATCAGGGGCAACTATGGTGGGTTAAATCTGCTGTCGGGCAGAGTGAGACCATACTGCCCTGGTCTTGCTGGCAGATGCCGCTCACGCTGCCTGCCGGACTGGGCCATCTTCGGCTACAGCCAGGGGGGAAATTGCGCATGCCTCGTAAGGATGAGTGCGTCAGTATCCGTTTTAAGGCACCGGGAATGCTGCATATCGTTGGCCGCAACGGCGGGCGTAAGCTAAAGAAAATCTGGCAGGAGCTGAATGTGCCGTCCTGGCGACGCGATACTACGCCATTGCTGTTTTACGGTGAAACGCTGATTGCGGCTGCTGGGGTATTTATCACGCGTGAGGGGCTTGCAGAGGGGGAATCGGGGGTGAAATTGGTGTGGGATACGAGCATCTGAAATGCCTGATGACGCTGCGCTTATCAGGCCTACGTATCGCATGGCGCGTAGGCCGGATAAGGTGCTTGCACCGCCATCCGGCAACACATACTCAGGATTCGCTAACCACCACGGTACCAATTTCCGGATGGCTGAAGCTGACAATTTTGTCGAGACGAAGCTCGCGTGTTTCACCCGCAACCTCGGTGATCAGATATTCCACGTTTTTCCGTGAAACCAGATCGTTGGCTTTCGCCTGCAAAACTTCGCCATCTTTCAGTTCCAGCGTCAGTAATAAATGATGCTGGCAGGCGAGCTCGAGGTTGTCGTAGTCATCACAGTTGATGGGTTGGTATGTATCATTCATTGACATAATCGCTCACCAGTAAGTTCGCCGCAGCATACGCCGCCTTTTCCCTGACCGACTCTGAAAGGGCACTGTCTGCCGCTATTTCATTAAGCACCTTCAATACGCAACCCAGCGCATCCGGGATATACCCTAAGTCTCCGCTGGCGATTTCCGCATACCGCTTGCGTATTAACTCACAATATTTTTCCACATGCCCTCCTGTCAGCATTCTGACTTAACCGTGGATGCAAGTCTAAGCCTACGAAGATAAACTCTGTTTAGCAAGGTGACTATACCACAGCCATTCACGCAATATCAGCGCCTTGATTGATGATCCTCTGACAGCCTTTTTGCTCCATTTTCGCTACAATGACCGCCTGATTCGAAAGGAGTTTTTCCATGGCGCTTAAAGCGACAATTTACAAAGCCGTTATCAACGTGGCGGACCTTGACCGTAACCAGTTTCTCGATGCGGCATTGACGCTGGCGCGTCACCCTTCTGAAACCCAGGAGCGCATGATGCTGCGTCTGCTGGCGTGGATTAAGTATGCGGATGAGCGTCTCCAGTTTACGCGTGGCTTAAGCGCGGAGGATGAGCCGGAAGCGTGGTTGCGTAACGATCATCTGGGGATCGACTTGTGGATCGAGCTGGGATTACCGGATGAACGGCGTATTAAGAAGGCGTGCTCGCTGTCTGCTGACGTGGCGCTGTTTGCCTATAACAGCCGGGCGGCACAGATCTGGTGGCAGCAAAACCAGAGCAAATGCGCGCAGTTTTCGAATCTCACCGTCTGGTATCTGGACGATGAACAACTGGCCCAACTCAGCGCCTTTGCGAATCGAACCATGACGCTACAGGCGACGATTCAGGACGGTGCGATCTGGTTGTCTGATTCTCAGAATAATCTGGAAATTCATCTGACGTCGTGGCATCAGCCGGCATGATCGTCATTTCGCGAACGGTCTCGATCCCTGACGATGAGCTGGAAATCACCGCCATTCGCGCCCAGGGCGCAGGAGGACAGCACGTCAATAAGACCTCAACGGCGATACATTTGCGTTTTGACATTCGGGCCTCCAGCCTGCCAGAGTATTATAAGGAACGTCTGCTGGCCGCCAGTCATCATCTGATTACGGCTGATGGCGTGATGATTATTAAGGCGCAGGAGTACCGCAACCAGGAACTCAACCGGGAAGCGGCGCTTGCCAGGCTGGTGGCGGTTATAAAAGAACTTACCGCAGAACAAAAAAGCCGACGCGCAACCCGACCGACGCGGGCATCGAAAGAGCGAAGATTAAATTCGAAGGCGCAGAAATCCTCAGTAAAAGCCCTTCGCGGGAAAGTCCGTCGCGATGACTGACGGGCAGGAATAAAAATTGATAGGGAGTCAGGGTGAAAAAAACACTACTTTCAGCAATGGCGGCGTTAACGCTCTTCGCATTGATTGGTTGTAATAACCGTTCAGACGTTGACGTTATCCAGCCGACTCAGGTTGCAGAATTAAAACCGATGCAGCAAAGCTGGCGAGGCATTCTACCTTGTGCCGACTGCGAGGGAATTGAAACCTCCCTGTTTCTGGAGAAAGATGGCACATGGGTAATGAACGAACGCTATCAGGGCGTGCGTGAAGAACCGTCTTCTTTTGCCTCCTACGGCACCTGGGCGCGTACGGCCGATAAACTGGTGCTGACCGACAGTCAGGGTGAGAAATCTTACTATCGTGCGAAAGGAGAAGCGCTGGAGATGCTGGATCGGGAAGGTAATCCGATCGAGTCGCAGCTCAACTATACGCTTGCCCCCGTGAAATCGAGCTTACCAGTAACGCCGATGGCGATGCGGGGCATGTATTTCTATATGGCGGATGCCGCGACCTTTACCGACTGTGCGACCGGAAAGCAGGTTTCTGTTGCCAGTAACGCGGAGCTGGAACGCGGGTATCTTGCCGCCCGAGGTGCCAGTGAAAAACCGGTGCTGTTATCCGTCGAAGGGCACTTCACGCTGGAGGCAAATCCGGATACTCATGAGCCGGTGAAAACGCTGATGGCCGATAAAGAGATTAAATTTATCCCAGGTAAGAGCTGCACCGACTGAGGGATAGGCTGAACGAAAGCTGTCCGGGTGACCGGACAGTTATCGTCTTATCCGCTGTTTTGCTATTGCGTATCGCGCTTAACGCGTCAGTCCTACAAAACGTCCCGTCTTGATATAAATCCCTAACTTCAAATGACCGACATAGCGTAACTGCGTTTCTGGCTTAAAGGCAGCAACGTCGCCTTCCCGCATGTGCATCAGGTCGGCAGGGCTGATCCACCCCGACTGCGCCAGGGTTAGCGGATGTCCCGCTTTAGCATATGCATCGGTTACGAATTCGGAACAAAACCACGCCGTTTTTTCTCCCTCGCGGGGATCGCTGAGTTGCGCTTTCGCCAGTCCGCTAATGCACTGCTGGCGGAAATCCTCGGAAAAAGGGTTAAGCGAACACATCTGGCGGGTCATCATAAACGGAATAAATTCCACGATGCCGCGATAGTTGTAGCCGCTGTTTTTTATTTTGTAGGCAAAGGCTTTGATCTCCGCGGCCTGTAGCGGGGTCAGTTCCGGAACTCTCAGGGCAAAAAGCTTATCGCTATGCTTCATCGCCTGGGCGAGCGAAACGATTTTCACGCCAGCCCCAGTGGCTTCAGCCACTTCATTATTTCCCAGGTAGACGGCAACGTGGCTTACGGAAGCGTTACTGAACGCGCGGATACCTAATGAGGTGACCCCAAGGCTGGAGGAGAACAACAGATCGCCAGGCTTAAGATCGGTATCGGTAATTTCGACCAGCGCTTTATTTGTGAAGGAGATCTGTCGCTGGAATTTAACCGCCCATTTTTGGGACTGCGCATCAATGGCGGCGGCGGATTTATCCGGCGGGCTGACATCAACGGTGCAGGCCGAAAGCAAAAGAAGGCAAGGGAGGAACAGGCGGTAATGCGCCGTTGGTTTAGCCATTTTATACAATCCATGTAAAAAAGAGGCCCTGAAAATCAGAGCCTCTTATAACATCAGCCTTTAATCTGTTTGACCAGATAGTTGACGATGTCGCCGGTTTTTATCAGCTGTTTCTCGCCATTGCGACGGTATTTGTATTCAATATCATCGTTGTCGAGGTTACGGTCGCCCAGCACGATAGTGTGCGGAATACCGATCAGTTCCATATCCGCGAACATCACGCCAGGACGCTCTTTACGATCGTCCATCAGCACTTCGATGCCCTGCGCACGCAGCTCTGCATACAGTTTTTCAGCCAGTTCCTGCACGCGGTAGGACTTGTGCATGTTCATCGGCAGAATTGCCACCTGGAATGGGGCGATAGCGTCCGGCCAGACGATTCCGCGCTCATCATAGTTCTGTTCAATGGCAGCAGCCACCACACGGGTAACCCCGATACCGTAGCAGCCCATGGTCAGGATCTGATTGCGGCCATCTTCACCCTGAACGGCGGCTTTCATCGCTTCCGAATACTTGGTGCCCAACTGGAAGATATGACCGACTTCGATACCGCGTTTGATAAGCAGCGTGCCCTTACCATCCGGGCTCGGATCGCCGGCGACAACATTACGGATGTCAGCAATTTCTGGGGTTGCGACATCGCGATCCCAGTTAATGCCGAAGTAGTGTTTACCATCCACGTTAGCGCCTGCCGCAAAATCACTCATTACAGCAACGGTACGGTCGATAATCACCGGCACCGGCATGTTCACCGGACCCAGGGAACCCGGACCGGCTTTCACCAGGGCACGGATCTCTTCTTCGGTCGCGAACGTCAGCGGGCTGGCAACCTGCGGCAGTTTTTCCGCTTTGACTTCGTTCAGCTCATGATCGCCACGAACCAGCAGCGCGACAAGCGGAGACTTACTGCCTTCCACGGCTTTTACCAGCAGAGTTTTAACGGTTTTTTCGATCGGCAGAGTAAACTGTTCAACCAATTCGGCGATGGTTTTCGCGTTCGGTGTATCAACCAGCGTCATCTCTTGTGTCGCAGCGGCACGCGGTTCTTTTGGCGCAACGGCTTCTGCAAATTCTATATTGGCCGCGTAGTCAGAGGAATCAGAGAAGATCACATCGTCTTCACCGCTCTGCGCCAGTACCTGGAATTCGTGCGAGGCGCTGCCGCCAATAGAGCCGGTGTCTGCCTGTACTGCGCGGAAATCCAGCCCCATACGGCTGAAGATCTTACTATAAGCCGCGTACATCGCGTCGTAGGTTTCCTGAAGCGATTCCTGAGAGGTATGGAAAGAGTAAGCATCTTTCATCAGGAATTCACGGGAGCGCATCACGCCGAAACGCGGACGCACTTCGTCACGGAATTTAGTCTGGATCTGATAGAAGTTCAGCGGGAGCTGTTTGTAAGAGCTGAGCTCGTTACGAATCAGGTCGGTGATCACTTCTTCGTGCGTTGGGCCGAGTACGAACGGACGCTCGCCACGGTCAACAAAACGCAGCAGCTCCGGACCGTACTGTTCCCAACGACCACTCTCTTGCCACAGATCAGCGGGCTGAACGACTGGCATAGACACCTCGATCGCACCGGCGTTATTCATCTCTTCACGCACGATGTTCTCGACTTTTTTCAGGACGCGCACGCCGGTCGGCAGCCAGGTATATAACCCGGAGGCCAGCTTGCGGATCATCCCGGCGCGCAGCATCAGCTGGTGGCTGATAACCTCGGCGTCGGCAGGTGTCTCCTTCAGAGTGGAGAGCAGGTATTGGCTAGTACGCATGTTGTTACGGTTCCAGTTGAACGATCGAACAGGCTCAATGTGAGCCTGACACAAAAAAAGTAACTCAGTTTACCAGCGAGAAAGGGATGTCAAAAGAGAAGGGCGTGAAATTAGCGGGGTTCAAGCGCAAAGACTTCGAAACCCGTCTCGGTTACGCGCCAGCGCACGTTGAAATCGTGCAGCCAGACGGCGTAGGTTTTGCCTGTCTCTTCCCCTTTCCGATAGGCTGGACGCGGATCCTGCGCCAGCACATCACGTATAAACGTTTTCAGCAGAGGATAACGTTTTTCCAGCGCGGGAAACTGTTGGTCAATCTCGTCGGTAAAACTCACCAGCATTTCAGCCTGCGGCGCCTGCTGTGCATAGCTGGCTGTCGCATCCGGCAGAGATTCCGCAAATGGCAGGTAGGGCTTGATGTCGATGACCGGCGTACCGTCGACCAGGTCCAGGCTGCCCAGTTGCAGAATGACCTGATCTTTCTGACAGACAATTCCTTTTAGCTCGACCAGCGACATGCCGACGGGATTGGGGCGAAACGTTGAGCGCGTGGCAAATACGCCCATCCGTGCGTTGCCGCCAAGACGAGGCGGGCGCACGGTTGGGCGCCATCCCCCTTCCATCGTCTGATGGAAAACAAAGATCACCCATAAGTGGCTGAATGCTTCAAGACCGCGTACCGCATCGGCCTGATTATAGGGCGACAGCAGATGCAGTTCGCCGTTGACGCTTTTTACCAGCCCAGGCTGGCGTGGAACGGCGAACTTCTCTTTGTAGGGTGAGCGAATGACACCGATTTGCTCAAACTGAAAATGACTCATTTGGCCGAGATATTGAGTGCAGAACCAATGCAGACAGCCTGACGATAACAGCCCGGCGTTCCGCTGGTGACTTCACAGCTATGCAGTAAAACGGCATTGGCTTTCATTTTCGACGCATTGATCTGCATACGTTTACGAGCCGTTGGGATGTTCGGTGGAGAGTCCTGGTTAGAGGCCTGACAGGATTCACCGGTCACTTCACCGAGATCGCGGAACGGCTTGCCGACCAGATCTTCAGCATTGGTGTAAATTCTGACGGGGACCGCGCGCGGCGCTTTCGGTTTTTCCGGCTCCGCTTTAGGCGGGGTTGCGGTGCTTTGAACGGGTTCAACAGGGGATCTGCTTAGCATAGAACAGCCGCTCAGCATGAGTGCCAATAAACAGATCGGTAAAGCACGCATAATATTTCCTCAATGAATGATCTAACTGTCACATATTGAATCAGGAGCTTGCATAAATGACAAGACG
This sequence comes from Citrobacter farmeri, assembly GCF_019048065.1. Classification (NCBI taxonomy): domain Bacteria; kingdom Pseudomonadati; phylum Pseudomonadota; class Gammaproteobacteria; order Enterobacterales; family Enterobacteriaceae; genus Citrobacter; species Citrobacter farmeri. Next base: position 3,711,252 of record NZ_CP077291.1, on the reverse strand, counting down.
GGCAAATGCCCGTCCTGAATGATATTACAGATTGTGAAAAGCGCCTAAAAATTACCAGCCCTTAACAGCACCACCGTTGAAGACTTTATTTGCTGCTTCGTAAACTTCGTCAGACTGATAGGCCTGCACGAATTTCTTCACGTTCTCCGCATCTTTGTTATCTTCGCGGGTCACGATCAGGTTAACGTACGGGGAATCTTTATCTTCAACAAAGATACCGTCTTTCGCCGGCGTCAGGTTGATCTGGCTGGCGTAGGTTGTGTTGATCACCGCCAGGGCAATCTGCGCATCATCAAGAGAACGCGGCAGTTGAGGGGCTTCCAGTTCGACGATTTTCAGATTTTTCGGGTTCTCGACGATATCCAGTGAGGTCGGCAGCAGGCCTACACCATCTTTCAGTTTGATCAGGCCCACTTTCTGCAGCAGCAGCAGGGAGCGGCCCAGGTTGGTCGGATCGTTCGGAACCGCTACCTGCGCGCCATCCTGAAGTTCATCCAGAGATTTGATTTTTTTGGAATAGCCAGCGATCGGATAAACGAAGGTATTGCCTGCGGCAACCAGCTTGTACCCGCGGTCTTTGATCTGCTGATCCAGATACGGTTTGTGCTGGAAGGCGTTGGCATCGATATCGCCTTTGCTCAGCGCTTCGTTTGGCAGAACGTAGTCATTGAAGGTCACCAGTTCAACGTCCAGACCGTATTTTTCTTTTGCGACTTTTTGTGCGACTTCAGCAACCTGTTGTTCCGCGCCGACAATGACGCCAACTTTGATGTGGTTCGGATCTTTTTCATCCTGACCGCAACCCACGAGTGCCAATGAACCAATCAGGGCGCCTACTGCCGCAATGGTTTTGAATTTGAACGCCATGCTTATTTCCTTAATGTGATATTGGTGTTTTGTAGAACTTACTTGTGCGTTACAGTCCGGACGATGCGATCGCCTGCGAACTGAATTAAATAAACCAGAACAACGAGTAATACCAGTACCGTATTCATAACAGTAGCATTGTATCCAATATAGCCGTACTGATAGCCGATCTGTCCAAGACCGCCGGCACCCACAGCACCGCCCATGGCGGAATAGCCGACCAGGGTAATCAGCGTAATGGTCGCCGCGTTAACCAGCCCTGGCAGGGCTTCCGGCAGCAGCACTTTACGTACGATCTGCAACGGCGTTGCGCCCATTGCGCGAGAGGCTTCAATCAGGCCTGTCGGGATTTCCAGCAGGGCGTTTTCCACCATACGGGCGATAAATGGCGCCGCGCCGACGGTGAGTGGAACAATCGCGGCCTGCAAACCGATCGACGTTCCGACAATTACGCGAGTGAACGGAATCATCCATACCAGCAGAATAATGAACGGAATCGAACGGAAGATGTTCACGACCGCAGACAGCGTGCGGTAGAGTTTCGCGTTCTCAATGATTTGTCCGGGGCGCGTCACGTACAGCAGTACGCCAACGGGCAGACCGATCACAAAACCAAAGAAACCCGATACGAAGGTCATCGCCAGCGTTTCCCAGACGCCACGAACCAGCAGCCACATCATCGGCTCAGACATAACCCAGTACCTCTACTTTTACATGGTGTTCTTGCAGCCAGGCAATTGCGGCTTGCGTTTCTTCTTGTGTGCCGTGCATTTCAGTCAGCATGATGCCGAACTTCACGCCGCCAGCGTAATCCATCTGCGCGCTGATAATGTTGTTATTCACGTTAAAGCGGCGCGCCGTTTCGGAAAGCAATGGAGCATCAACCGACTGACCGGTAAATTCCATGCGCAGCATCGGAACGCTATCGGCTGTCGATTCCGCTTTGAGACGCGCCAGATAATCTTCCGGAATATCCAGGTGTAGTGTTGACTGAATAAACTTCTGCGCCAGAGGCGTTTTCGGATGAGAAAACACTTCGCTGACCGTATCTTGTTCAATCAGTTCACCGTTGCTGATAACGGCCACGCAGTCGCAGATTCGTTTAACCACGTCCATTTCGTGCGTGATCAACAGAATGGTCAGACCAAGACGACGGTTAATGTCTTTCAGCAGTTCGAGAATGGAGCGAGTGGTGGCAGGATCCAGCGCGCTGGTCGCTTCGTCGCACAGCAGCACTTTCGGCTGGCTTGCCAGCGCACGGGCGATGGCGACACGCTGCTTCTGACCACCGGACAGGTTTGCAGGGTAGCTGTCATGCTTATCACCCAGTCCTACGAGATCGAGCAATTCTGTCACGCGACGCTTAATCTCTTCTTTCGGCGTGTTGTCGAGTTCCAGCGGCAGAGCGACGTTGCCAAATACGGTCCGGGAGGACAGCAGGTTAAAGTGCTGGAAAATCATGCCAATCTGGCGACGTGCTTTAGTCAGCTCAGATTCAGACAGTGTTGTCAGCTCCTGTCCACCGACCTGAACGCTCCCTTCAGTCGGGCGCTCCAGCAGGTTTACACAGCGGATCAGCGTACTTTTACCGGCGCCGGAGGCACCGATAACGCCATAAATTTGTCCGGCAGGGACATGCAGGCTAACGTTGTTTAGCGCCTGAATGGTGTGGGTCCCCTGAAGGAAGACTTTGGTGATATTCGAAAGTTTAATCATTGATTATTTATTATCGTAATGAAGTTACCGTGGCATTTTCGTCTGTCTGATGCGGTCAAAAGCCGTCAACAAAATGGATGTTAAGGCATCCAGACGTCTAAATCAATCAGGGTTTCTACGATGAGCACTTTCTTGCCTGTCGAAACATGCGATACTAGCGCTACATGCCTTATTAAGGAGCTATAAAAGGTGGCAAAGTCCGTACCCGCAATTTTTCTCGACCGTGATGGCACGATTAATGTCGATCACGGCTACGTACATGAAATCGACGAGTTCGAATTTATCGAAGGTGTTATTGATGCCATGCGTGAGCTTAAAACTCTGGGCTATGCGCTGGTGGTTGTCACCAACCAGTCAGGAATTGCGCGCGGTAAATTTACCGAAGCGCAGTTTGAGACATTAACAGAGTGGATGGACTGGTCACTGGCCGATCGCGATGTCGACCTCGACGGTATCTACTACTGTCCGCACCACCCGCAGGGCAGCGTGGAAGAGTACCGCCAGGTCTGCGATTGTCGTAAACCGCATCCAGGTATGTTGATCTCGGCCCGCGATTTCTTACACATTGATATGGCGGCGTCTTATATGGTGGGCGACAAACTAGAAGATATGCAGGCAGCGGCGGCGGCAGGCGTTGGGACAAAAGTGTTAGTGCGTACCGGTAAACCCATCACTCCGGAAGCAGAAAATGCGGCCGATTGGGTATTAAATAGCCTTGCTGACTTGCCATTAGCGATAAAAAAGCAGCAAAAATAAGCATTATGGTTAAAAGGTGAGCGGTTGAAATAAATCTGCATTTTTCCGCTTGTCTTCCTGAGTCGACCCCCTATAATGCGCCTCCATCGACACGGCGGATGTGAATCACTTCACACAAACAGCCGGTTCGGTTGAAGAGAAAAATCCTGAAAATCAGGGTTGACTCTGAAAGAGGAAAGCGTAATATACGCCACCTCGCGACAGAGCGCTGAAGCGCGTCGCAACTGCTCTTTAACAATTTATCAGACAATCTGTGTGGGCACTCAAAGTGACATGGATTCTTAACGTCGCAAGACGAAAAATGAATACCAAGTCTCTGAGTGAACACGTAATTCATTACGAAGTTTAATTCACGAGCATCAAACTTAAATTGAAGAGTTTGATCATGGCTCAGATTGAACGCTGGCGGCAGGCCTAACACATGCAAGTCGAACGGTAACAGGAAGCAGCTTGCTGCTTCGCTGACGAGTGGCGGACGGGTGAGTAATGTCTGGGAAACTGCCCGATGGAGGGGGATAACTACTGGAAACGGTAGCTAATACCGCATAACGTCGCAAGACCAAAGAGGGGGACCTTCGGGCCTCTTGCCATCGGATGTGCCCAGATGGGATTAGCTTGTTGGTGAGGTAACGGCTCACCAAGGCGACGATCCCTAGCTGGTCTGAGAGGATGACCAGCCACACTGGAACTGAGACACGGTCCAGACTCCTACGGGAGGCAGCAGTGGGGAATATTGCACAATGGGCGCAAGCCTGATGCAGCCATGCCGCGTGTATGAAGAAGGCCTTCGGGTTGTAAAGTACTTTCAGCGGGGAGGAAGGGGTTAAGGTTAATAACCTTAGCCATTGACGTTACCCGCAGAAGAAGCACCGGCTAACTCCGTGCCAGCAGCCGCGGTAATACGGAGGGTGCAAGCGTTAATCGGAATTACTGGGCGTAAAGCGCACGCAGGCGGTCTGTCAAGTCGGATGTGAAATCCCCGGGCTCAACCTGGGAACTGCATTCGAAACTGGCAGGCTTGAGTCTCGTAGAGGGGGGTAGAATTCCAGGTGTAGCGGTGAAATGCGTAGAGATCTGGAGGAATACCGGTGGCGAAGGCGGCCCCCTGGACGAAGACTGACGCTCAGGTGCGAAAGCGTGGGGAGCAAACAGGATTAGATACCCTGGTAGTCCACGCCGTAAACGATGTCTATTTGGAGGTTGTGCCCTTGAGGCGTGGCTTCCGGAGCTAACGCGTTAAATAGACCGCCTGGGGAGTACGGCCGCAAGGTTAAAACTCAAATGAATTGACGGGGGCCCGCACAAGCGGTGGAGCATGTGGTTTAATTCGATGCAACGCGAAGAACCTTACCTGGTCTTGACATCCACAGAACTTGGCAGAGATGCCTTGGTGCCTTCGGGAACTGTGAGACAGGTGCTGCATGGCTGTCGTCAGCTCGTGTTGTGAAATGTTGGGTTAAGTCCCGCAACGAGCGCAACCCTTATCCTTTGTTGCCAGCGGTCCGGCCGGGAACTCAAAGGAGACTGCCAGTGATAAACTGGAGGAAGGTGGGGATGACGTCAAGTCATCATGGCCCTTACGACCAGGGCTACACACGTGCTACAATGGCATATACAAAGAGAAGCGACCTCGCGAGAGCAAGCGGACCTCATAAAGTATGTCGTAGTCCGGATTGGAGTCTGCAACTCGACTCCATGAAGTCGGAATCGCTAGTAATCGTGGATCAGAATGCCACGGTGAATACGTTCCCGGGCCTTGTACACACCGCCCGTCACACCATGGGAGTGGGTTGCAAAAGAAGTAGGTAGCTTAACCTTCGGGAGGGCGCTTACCACTTTGTGATTCATGACTGGGGTGAAGTCGTAACAAGGTAACCGTAGGGGAACCTGCGGTTGGATCACCTCCTTACCTTAAAGAACCTGCCTTTGTAGTGTCCACACAGATTGTCTGATGAAAAGTAATGAGCAAGACGGCTACGAAGTCGTGACATATCGTGTCCCCTTCGTCTAGCGGTTAGGACTCCGCCCTTTCACGGCGGCAACAGGGGTTCGAATCCCCTAGGGGACGCCACTTGCTGGCTGTGGGTGAAAGACACAACCAATCAGTATCTCAAAACTGACTTCAGAGTCATGTTTGAGATATTTGCTCTTTAAAAATCTGGATCAAGCTGAAAATTGAAACGACACACAGTCAATGTGTGTTCGAGTCTCTCAAATTTTCGCAATCAGAAGTGAAACATCTTCGGGTTGTGAGGTTAAGCGACTAAGCGTACACGGTGGATGCCCTGGCAGTCAGAGGCGATGAAGGACGTGCTAATCTGCGAAAAGCGTCGGTAAGGTGATATGAACCGTTATAGCCGGCGATGTCCGAATGGGGAAACCCAGTGCAATCCGTTGCACTATCGTTAAGTGAATACATAGCTTAACGAGGCGAACCGGGGGAACTGAAACATCTAAGTACCCCGAGGAAAAGAAATCAACCGAGATTCCCCCAGTAGCGGCGAGCGAACGGGGAGCAGCCCAGAGCCTGAATCAGCATGTGTGGTAGTGGAACGGTCTGGAAAGGCCGGCGATACAGGGTGACAGCCCCGTACACAAAATTGCATGTGTTGTGAGCTCGATGAGTAGGGCGGGACACGTGGTATCCTGTCTGAATATGGGGGGACCATCCTCCAAGGCTAAATACTCCTGACTGACCGATAGTGAACCAGTACCGTGAGGGAAAGGCGAAAAGAACCCCGGCGAGGGGAGTGAAAAAGAACCTGAAACCGTGTACGTACAAGCAGTGGGAGCCTCTTTTATGGGGTGACTGCGTACCTTTTGTATAATGGGTCAGCGACTTATATTCTGTAGCAAGGTTAACCGGATAGGGGAGCCGAAGGGAAACCGAGTCTTAACTGGGCGTTAAGTTGCAGGGTATAGACCCGAAACCCGGTGATCTAGCCATGGGCAGGTTGAAGGTTGGGTAACACTAACTGGAGGACCGAACCGACTAATGTTGAAAAATTAGCGGATGACTTGTGGCTGGGGGTGAAAGGCCAATCAAACCGGGAGATAGCTGGTTCTCCCCGAAAGCTATTTAGGTAGCGCCTCGTGAACTCATCTTCGGGGGTAGAGCACTGTTTCGGCTAGGGGGTCATCCCGACTTACCAACCCGATGCAAACTGCGAATACCGAAGAATGTTATCACGGGAGACACACGGCGGGTGCTAACGTCCGTCGTGAAGAGGGAAACAACCCAGACCGCCAGCTAAGGTCCCAAAGTCATGGTTAAGTGGGAAACGATGTGGGAAGGCTCAGACAGCCAGGATGTTGGCTTAGAAGCAGCCATCATTTAAAGAAAGCGTAATAGCTCACTGGTCGAGTCGGCCTGCGCGGAAGATGTAACGGGGCTAAACCATGCACCGAAGCTGCGGCAGCGACACTATGTGTTGTTGGGTAGGGGAGCGTTCTGTAAGCCTGTGAAGGTGTGCTGTGAGGCATGCTGGAGGTATCAGAAGTGCGAATGCTGACATAAGTAACGATAAAGCGGGTGAAAAGCCCGCTCGCCGGAAGACCAAGGGTTCCTGTCCAACGTTAATCGGGGCAGGGTGAGTCGACCCCTAAGGCGAGGCCGAAAGGCGTAGTCGATGGGAAACAGGTTAATATTCCTGTACTTGGTGTTACTGCGAAGGGGGGACGGAGAAGGCTATGTTGGCCGGGCGACGGTTGTCCCGGTTTAAGCGTGTAGGTGTGTGTTCCAGGTAAATCCGGTTCACTTTAACACTGAGGCGTGATGACGAGGCACTACGGTGCTGAAGTAACAAATGCCCTGCTTCCAGGAAAAGCCTCTAAGCATCAGGTAACATCAAATCGTACCCCAAACCGACACAGGTGGTCAGGTAGAGAATACCAAGGCGCTTGAGAGAACTCGGGTGAAGGAACTAGGCAAAATGGTGCCGTAACTTCGGGAGAAGGCACGCTGATATGTAGGTGAAGCGATTTACTCGTGGAGCTGAAATCAGTCGAAGATACCAGCTGGCTGCAACTGTTTATTAAAAACACAGCACTGTGCAAACACGAAAGTGGACGTATACGGTGTGACGCCTGCCCGGTGCCGGAAGGTTAATTGATGGGGTTATCCGTAAGGAGAAGCTCTTGATCGAAGCCCCGGTAAACGGCGGCCGTAACTATAACGGTCCTAAGGTAGCGAAATTCCTTGTCGGGTAAGTTCCGACCTGCACGAATGGCGTAATGATGGCCAGGCTGTCTCCACCCGAGACTCAGTGAAATTGAACTCGCTGTGAAGATGCAGTGTACCCGCGGCAAGACGGAAAGACCCCGTGAACCTTTACTATAGCTTGACACTGAACACTGGTCCTTGATGTGTAGGATAGGTGGGAGGCTTTGAAGTGTGGACGCCAGTCTGCATGGAGCCGCCCTTGAAATACCACCCTTTAATGGCTGGTGTTCTAACGTAGGCCCGTTACCCGGGTTGCGGACAGTGTCTGGTGGGTAGTTTGACTGGGGCGGTCTCCTCCTAAAGAGTAACGGAGGAGCACGAAGGTTAGCTAATCCTGGTCGGACATCAGGAGGTTAGTGCAAAGGCATAAGCTAGCTTGACTGCGAGCGTGACGGCGCGAGCAGGTGCGAAAGCAGGTCTTAGTGATCCGGTGGTTCTGAATGGAAGGGCCATCGCTCAACGGATAAAAGGTACTCCGGGGATAACAGGCTGATACCGCCCAAGAGTTCATATCGACGGCGGTGTTTGGCACCTCGATGTCGGCTCATCACATCCTGGGGCTGAAGTAGGTCCCAAGGGTATGGCTGTTCGCCATTTAAAGTGGTACGCGAGCTGGGTTTAGAACGTCGTGAGACAGTTCGGTCCCTATCTGCCGTGGGCGCTGGAGAATTGAGGGGGGCTGCTCCTAGTACGAGAGGACCGGAGTGGACGCATCACTGGTGTTCGGGTTGTCATGCCAATGGCACTGCCCGGTAGCTAAATGCGGAAGAGATAAGTGCTGAAAGCATCTAAGCACGAAACTTGCCCCGAGATGAGTTCTCCCTGACTCCTTGAGAGTCCTGAAGGAACGTTGAAGACGACGACGTTGATAGGCCGGGTGTGTAAGCGCAGCGATGCGTTGAGCTAACCGGTACTAATGAACCGTGAGGCTTAACCTTACAACGCCGAAGATGTTTTGGCGTGAGAGACAGAGACAATTTTCAGCTCAGATTCAGATTATGTCACTTTGTGGAAACGGGGTGATGAAACAGAATTTGCCTGGCGGCAGTAGCGCGGTGGTCCCACCTGACCCCATGCCGAACTCAGAAGTGAAACGCCGTAGCGCCGATGGTAGTGTGGGGTCTCCCCATGTGAGAGTAGGGAACTGCCAGGCATCAAATTAAGCAGTAAACTGGTGTAAAAATCAGTGGTTGTAGAAAAATTCGGTGGAGCGGTAGTTCAGTTGGTTAGAATACCTGCCTGTCACGCAGGGGGTCGCGGGTTCGAGTCCCGTCCGTTCCGCCACTTATTAAGAGCCCTGAGTTCATACTCAGGGCTTTTTCTTTGCCTGAAATTCAATTATTGCTAAAAACGCAAAAATCCTCTGCTTTATCTGTTCTTTTTCCGCACAACGTAAAACGTCATAATCCTCTCAGTTAACGAACATGATGAATAGAAGAGGAATTATTATGACAATCCCAGCATTTGGTTTAGGTACCTTCCGTCTTAAGGACGATGTGGTTATTGCATCCGTAAAAACAGCCCTGGAGCTCGGTTACCGCGCTGTCGATACTGCACAAATCTATGATAATGAAGCTGCAGTCGGTCAGGCTATTGCTGAAAGCGGCGTTCCACGCAGTGAGCTGTATATTACGACCAAGATCTGGATTGAGAATCTGAGCAAGGACAAACTGATCCCAAGCTTGAAAGAGAGCCTGAAAAAACTGCGTACTGAGTATGTAGATCTCACGCTGATCCACTGGCCATCCCCAAACGATGCCGTATCGGTTGAGGAATTCATGCAGGCGCTGCTGGAAGCGAAAAAGCAGGGGCTGACGCGTGAAATCGGTATCTCTAACTTCACTATCCCGTTGATGGAAAAAGCCATTGCGGCGGTGGGCGCGGAAAATATCGCGACTAACCAGATCGAGCTGTCTCCTTACTTGCAAAACGGTAAAGTGGTTGACTGGGCGAAAGAGCACGGTATCCACATTACATCTTACATGACGCTGGCATATGGTAAGGCATTGAAAGATGAAGTGATTGCCCGCATCGCGGCGAAACACAATGCCACCGCCGCTCAGGTGATCCTGGCATGGGCGATGGGCGAAGGTTACTCAGTCATTCCCTCTTCCACTAAGCGTGAAAACCTGGCGAGCAACCTGCTGGCGTTGGATCTGACGTTAGATGCCGAAGATAAAAAAGCGATCGCTGCTCTGGATTGCAACGATCGCCTGGTTAGCCCGGAAGGTCTGGCACCACTGTGGGATTAATGCGTTAACCCCCTGAACGCCTTTAACCCTCTTTCACAGCTCCTCCGGGAGCTGTTTTTATATGTTCACTCAGAAAGTCGATAAATGCCCGGATACGTGTGCTCACGGCACGATCGCTATAATAGACTGCGCTGAACGGCATCTCCACGGGCAGACGTTTATCTGCCATCAGCTCCACCAGATCACCCCGAGCGATTTCCCGATCAATCATGTAGTCTGACAGGCATGCAATGCCGTTTCCACTGAGGCATAGCTGTTTAAGCGTTTCGCCGCTGTTTGATGAAATTCCACATGCAATCTCATGAAGTTGGCCATCGTTGCAGGCGACGGGCCAGGTGTTGAGAGATACGGGTTCAGTGAAGCCCAGGCACAGGTGCTCCTTTAACTCTTCTACCGTTTCAGGCCTACCAAAACGATCAAGGTAGTCTGGCGAAGCGATAATCTTCCGATAGCTGTTAAAGAGCGGTCGGGCACGCAGGCTGGAATCCGTCAGTGTGCCGGCCCGGATTGCAACATCTACTTTCCTCTCGATCAGATTGATGAAAGTTTCAGAGGAGACAAGAGAAAGAGTAATTTCTGGATAACGTTCGCGAAAAGGTTTTATCAACGGCATCAGAAAGTGCAGCATCACCGGCGTGGCGGCATCGATACGCAGCATACCGCGTGGGGTATTGCGTGTCTCCATGATTTCCGTCTCCGCTGCCGCCATCTCCTGTAACAAAGACTGGACGCGGCGAAAATAACGTTCGCCTTCTTCTGTCAGACTTAGCTGCCGGGTCGTACGGTTGAGCAAACTTACGCCGAGCTTCATTTCCAGCTTTTTGACCGCCCGGCTTACCGCTGAGTTTGCCTGACCTAACTGCTCTGCCGCCCGGCTGAAACTTCCACTTTCAACCACTGAAACAAAAATGGCGAGTTCTTCTGAAGTTGCTTTCATTTTTGCACCCGAAGCAAAATTGTATTGAGATTTTGGATATTTTTGTTATTAAACCATCCAGGCATACTGCGTGTCATCCGAATACTGATGATATGGAGTGATTTATGCCTCTTGCGTTATTTGCACTGACAATAAGTGCCTTTGCTATTGGCACAACCGAATTTGTGATTGTGGGTCTGGTGCCAACAATTGCCGAACAGTTGGCTATCTCTCTGCCTTCCGCGGGGATGCTGGTTTCCATCTACGCTCTGGGTGTGGCGATTGGGGCGCCGGTACTGACGGCATTGACCGGACGTCTGCCGCGTAAACAACTGCTGATTGCACTGATGGTCCTGTTCACGGCGGGAAATTTGCTGGCGTGGCAGGCTCCTGGCTATATGACGTTGGTAGCGGCCCGTTTGCTCACCGGCCTGGCTCATGGTGTGTTTTTCTCGATTGGTTCTACCATTGCCACCAGTCTGGTGGCAAAAGAAAAAGCCGCTTCTGCCATCGCTATTATGTTTGGTGGTTTGACGGTAGCTCTGGTGACTGGGGTCCCTTTGGGGACATTCATCGGTCAGCATTTTGGCTGGCGCGAAACCTTCCTTGCCGTTTCAGGATTAGGCGTTATTGCGTTGATCGGCAGTCAGTGGCTCATTCCGGCGAACATCCCGGGGCGCGCTGCGGCGACGCTGCGCGATCAGGTGAGCGTCTTAACGCACCCACGTTTGCTGATCATCTATGCGATCACGGCTCTGGGCTACGGCGGCGTCTTTACTGCGTTTACCTTTCTGGCACCGATAATGCAAAATCTGGCCGGTTTCTCACCAGCTGCGGTGAGTTGGATCTTATTAGGCTATGGCGTATCGGTGGCGGTAGGCAACATCTGGGGAGGAAAACTGGCGGATAAACATGGCGCAGTGCCGGCTCTGAAATTCATTTTCGCCGCACTGTTTGTCCTGCTGATCGTCTTTCAGTTTACTGCCTCCATGCAGTATGCCGCGCTGGCAACGGTTCTGGTGATGGGGATCTTTGCCTTCGGTAATGTACCGGGTCTGCAGGTCTATGTGGTGCAAAAAGCCGAGCAATTTACGCCGAACGCGGTGGATGTGGCATCCGGACTTAATATCGCGGCCTTTAACATTGGGATTGCCATTGGTTCCGTAGTCGGAGGACAGACGGTAGAGCATTTGGGTCTGGCGCAAACGCCGTGGATTGGGGCGGTGATTGTCCTGGGCGCCTTCCTGTTGATGGGCGTTAGTGGTCGGCTGGATAAACCCGCTCGCGTTGCGGTGTTGGGCTAAGTACCTGATGTAAGCGCGTGCTTACAAAACAATCTGCAATTGGTCGTTGAAAGTGTGAGCTAAAATCCCTATAACAGAAGAACCAGTCCGGCTCCGGGCTGGTTGACGTTACAGAGGTTTGAAAGTCAAAAGTGCGAAAAAACACCTATGCCATGCGCTATGTTGCCGGACAACCCGCTGAGCGGATTTTGCCGCCCGGGTCATTTTCGAGCATCGGCCAGGCATTACCCGCCGGGGCGCCGTTAAGCAGTGAGGATCGGATCCGTATCCTGGTGTGGAATATCTTTAAGCAGCAGCGAGCGGAATGGCTTTCGGTGCTGAAAAATTTTGGTAAAGATGCGCATCTGGTGTTGTTACAGGAAGCACAGACGACGCCGGAACTGGTGAGGTTTGCGACGGCGAATTACCTGGCGGCCGATCAGGTGCCGGCATTTGTGCTGCCTCAGCATCCTTCAGGGGTGATGACGCTCTCATCTGCCCATCCTGTATACTGTTGCCCGCTTCGCGAGCGTGAGCCTATCCTGCGACTGGCGAAATCGGCACTGGTCACCGTTTATCCATTACCAGATACGCGACTGTTGATGGTCGTTAATATCCATGCGGTTAACTTTAGCCTGGGGGTCGATGTGTATAGTAAACAGTTACTTCCCATCGGTGACCAGATTGCGCATCACAGTGGGCCAGTGATTATGGCCGGAGATTTTAATGCCTGGAGCCGACGCCGTATGAATGCGCTGTATCGCTTCGCGCGCGAAATGTCGCTGCGCCAGGTGCGTTTTACTGACGATCAGCGCCGTCGTGCGTTTGGTCGTCCTCTGGATTTTGTCTTTTATCGTGGTCTGAACGTTAGCGAGGCTTCTGTACTGGTCACGCGTGCATCCGATCACAATCCGCTACTCGTTGAATTCAGTCCCGGCAAACCTGTGCAGTAAGGTGTGTCAGGTCTGCCGTTGGGGCAGACCTGTAGTGGTGCTGCCCTTTATCTTGCAAACAACCAAAGGACAGCATAATGACAACACACTCCCACCACGACAACGTCGAAAAGCAGTTTGGCTCTCAGGCTAACGCCTATTTAACCAGTACCGTACATGCATCTGGTCGTGACTTACAGCGACTGGCTGAACGTCTGTCTGCTTTCCCACAGGCCTGTGTGCTGGACATGGGCTGTGGCGCCGGGCATGCCAGCTTTATCGCCGCTCAGAATGTGAAACAGGTGGTGGCTTACGATTTATCTTCGCAGATGCTTGAGGTTGTTGCGCAGGCGGCAAAAGAGAAGGGATTAACCAACATCACCACAACGCAGGGTTATGCTGAAAGCCTGCCGTTTGAGGATGGCCTCTTTGATGTCGTTATCAGCCGCTACTCGGCCCATCACTGGCACGATGTCGGCAGAGCGCTGCGTGAAGTCCATCGGGTATTAAAACCGGGCGGAGTGCTGATTATTATGGATGTGATGTCACCAGGACATCCGGTTCGCGATGTCTGGTTACAGACGGTTGAAGCATTGCGCGATACCTCGCACGTTCGCAACTATTCCAGCGGCGAGTGGCTGGCGCTGATGAATGACGCAAACCTGATTGTCGATTCGTTGATAACCGATCGTTTGCCGCTGGAGTTCAGTTCATGGGTGGCGAGAATGCGTACGCCTGCTGAACTGGTGGATGCCATTCGTCTTTATCAGGTGAGCGCCTCTGCAGAGGTGAAAAACTACTTCGCCTTACAGGACGAGGGATCGTTTACCAGCGATACCATCATGGCAGAAGCACATAAAGCGGCATAAATAAAAAAGGCACCGGGGGAATCGGTGCCTTTTAATATTGCGAGCTATCAGGAGTCTGGCGTGTTGTTGTTTTTCACAAACAACGTCAGTTGATCGCCGGGCTTCAGATTGTCCGTATCGTTGTTCCAGCGCATGACATCTTTGATGTTAACGCCGTGACGTTTGGCAATGCTTGAAAGCGAATCGCCCTTACGTACACGATAGGTAATGCTGTCGCTGTTTTTAGCCAACTGTTGTGCACTGTTACCAGCACCCACAGTCAGACTTTGACCTACTTTCAGCGTTGAACCGCGCAGTCTATTCCACTGTTGCAAATCCTGCGTGCTCACGCCGAGACGTGAAGCAATGCCGGAAAGCGTATCGCCAGAGCGAACGGTATAGCTACGGCTATTCAGCGGGGTGTTATCTGCCACCAGCGTGGACTGTACCGCTGCAATTTCGCCAGATGCCAGAGATTCACGCAGCTTCTCCGCATGCTTCTTTGGTACCATCACGTATTGCGGGCCGCTTGCGCCCAGCGTGGAGCCTTTCACACCAGCATTAAATGTCTTCAGCTTGCTGACGGGAATACCCGCCATATCGGCAACCTGCGCCATTTCAACCGGACTGCTTAAACGAACACGCGCCAGTGCACGGCTTTCGTCTGTGGTTGGCAGACGTACGCCATAACGTTTACTGTTCTTGAGAATATCACTCAGAGCCAGCATTTTTGGCACGTACAGCTTCGTTTCCTGAGGCAATGGCAACGACCAGAAATCGGTGGATTTCCCACGCGCTTTGTTCGTTTTGATCGCCTTCATGACCCGACCTTCGCCGCTATTATAAGCCGCAACGGTCAGCAGCCAGTCACCGTCAAACATTTTGTTCAGACGCTGCATCATGTCGAGCGCTGCGGTTGTGGAAGCCACAACATCGCGACGCGCGTCATAACTGCGGGTCTGTTTTAAACCATAATTGCGCCCCGTGCTCGGAATGATCTGCCAGATGCCTGCGGCATTGGCGCCAGACGTCGCGTGAGGATCAAAAGCGCTCTCCACTATGGGTAGTAGTACCAGTTCCATCGGCATGTTACGTTTCTTAACTTGCCCGGCTATCCAGTACATATACGGCTCTGCCCGTAAGGTTACATCGTGGAGATAGCTCTTATTGCGTAAATATTTCTGTTTTTGTTCGCGAATCCGGTCATTTTCCGGAATTCCCATCTTTAGCTCGTCGCCAATGAAAGCCCACAAGTCTTGATCCGGCGCGAGGGACGTCCCATCGTCCATCCATCGTGCCTGACTCGTAAACTTTCCTGCTTCCCCTTGACCAGCTGCAGAAAGGCTCTGTGCGTGCTGTTGGACATTGCCAGCGTTTTGAGACGACTGGCAACCCACGAGCAGGACAGAGGCGAGTAAGATCGCTTTTGCCTTCATGTGTGTGTCAATAGTTGCTTAAAAGACGACCGATCATAACGGCGAAGTTTTGAAAAGGCAACCAGGAATTATCAGAAGCTGTCTTTCTTTGACCTTAACCAGGCAAATCGCTCTTCAGGGTGTTGCAATATTGTTTCTTTGTTAATTTCATTAATTAAATCAATGTCTTCTGTTCTTAAAAAAATATTATTTTGCCGCTCATTTTTCAGAATAACGGGTAGTGTCATTTGTTTTTTTACCCGTAACTCATTAACTTTACGATAATAATCATTTATGAACGAATCGTGCGGTAGGATACTCAGTGCAAACGTTAGATTTGCTAAAGTATACTCATGAGCACAACAAATAAGTGTATCGTCTGGAAGTGCGGATATTCTTTTAAGCGATTGATACATCTGGCTTGCAGTACCTTCGAACAGGCGTCCACAACCACCAGAGAACAGCGTGTCACCGCAAAAAAGATAAGGGTGGCTAAAGTAACAGATATGTCCTAAAGTGTGACCGGGAGTAGCAAATATACTAAATTCATGCCCCAAAATGAGGGCGGAATCGCCATCTTCGACTACATGAGTGACCCCCTTATCTTGTGTCTCTGCCGGTCCGTAAACCACTAGCTCAGGAAAGTTCTGTATCAGTTCTTTCACGCCGCCGACATGGTCGTGATGATGGTGGGTGAGTAAAATGGCCTCCGGCTGCCACTGATTTTCAGCAATGCTTTTTAACACCGGCGCGGCGTCACCTGGGTCCACAATCAGGCAACGTCCTTCATCATTACTCAGAACCCAGATGTAATTGTCCTGAAACGCCGGAATACTGTTAAGATTCATAAATTACCTCTCTATCTATGTCTATGCATAACGGATGGTTGTGATGAAACCGGCAAGGAACCCTCAAACACTCGTAGCACCCGATCGCTGGGGCGATTTGCCCTGGGGAGAGTACTATCGTGAGGCGCTGGAAAAACAGCTAAACCCATGGTTTGCAAAAATGTATGGTTTTCACCTGCTTAAGGTGGGCAATTTAAGTGCAGAAATCAATTCCGAATCCTGTGCGGTTTCGCATCAGGTTAATGTTTCTGCCAAAGGTTCACCGGTCCAGGTACAGGCCGATCCGCTTCATCTGCCTTTTGCCGACAAATCTGTCGATGTCTGTCTGCTGGCGCACACGCTACCCTGGTGCGCCGATCCCCATCGCTTACTGCGTGAAGCCGATCGGGTACTCATTGATGATGGCTGGCTGGTGCTGAGCGGATTCAACCCGGTAAGTCTGATGGGACTACGCAAACTGGTGCCGGTATTGCGTAAATCTTCGCCTTATAATAGTCGTATGTTTACACTGATGCGCCAACTGGACTGGCTGTCGCTGCTGAATTTTGAGGTGCTGCACTACAGTCGGTTTCACGTGTTGCCATGGAAAAAGCAGGGGGGAACGATGTTAAGTGCGCACCTTCCTGCACTGGGCTGTATGCAGGTGATTGTGGCGCGCAAGAGAACGATTCCACTTACGCTCAATCCAATGAAACAGAACAAAGCGAAAGCGCGGATACCTCAGGCTGTCGGTGCGACCAGGCAGTATCGTAAGCCGGACGTTTAGGCTTCGGGCTGATAGCCAACGTCTTCCTGAGTGGGGCTCATTGCGGCTGCACGGGCAAGCTCATCGCAACGCTCGTTTTCCGGATGACCGGCATGCCCTTTTACCCACTCCCATTTGATCTGATGCTGCCCGAGTGCGGTATCAAGACGCTTCCAGAGATCGACATTTTTTACCGGTTTTTTGTCGGCGGTTTTCCAGCCGCGTTTTTTCCAGTTGTGGATCCATTGGGTGATTCCCTGGCGCACATACTGGCTGTCGGTGCTCAAAATGACTTCGCACTGTTCTTTCAGGGCTTCCAGGGCGACTATCGCCGCCATCAGTTCCATGCGATTATTGGTTGTGAGGTTATAGCCTTCACTAAAGGTTTTCTCGCGCCCGCGATAGCGTAAAATTGCACCGTAACCACCCGGACCTGGATTGCCCAGGCACGAACCATCGGTGAAAATTTCTACCTGTTTAAGCATCTCTGGTAGACTTCCTGTAATTGAATCGAACCGTAAAACGACAAGTCTGACATAAATGACCGCTATGAGCACTGCAATTACACGACAGATCGTCCTCGATACCGAAACCACCGGTATGAACCAGATTGGCGCGCACTACGAAGGACACAAGATCATTGAGATCGGTGCCGTCGAGGTAGTAAACCGCCGTCTGACGGGGAATAACTTCCATGTCTATCTGAAGCCAGACCGGCTGGTGGATCCGGAAGCGTTCGGCGTCCACGGGATTGCGGATGAGTTCCTGCTGGATAAGCCAACCTTTGCCGAGGTGGCGGATGAATTTCTCGACTATATCCGCGGGGCGGAGTTGGTCATTCATAACGCGTCGTTTGATATCGGCTTTATGGACTACGAGTTCGGTAAGCTCAATCGTGATATCCCGAAAACGAATACCTTCTGTAAAGTCACGGATAGCCTGGCGCTGGCGAGGAAGATGTTTCCTGGCAAGCGTAACAGCCTGGATGCGTTGTGCTCGCGTTATGAGATAGACAACAGCAAGCGTACGCTGCACGGCGCATTGCTCGATGCCCAGATTCTGGCCGATGTTTATCTGATGATGACCGGTGGGCAGACGACGATGGCGTTTTCGATGGAGGGGGAAACCCAACGGCAGGACAATACGGGGATCCAGCGACTTGTGCGTCAGGCCAGCAAATTACGCGTCGTTTTCGCCACTGACGAGGAAGTGGCAGCCCATGAATCGCGCCTCGACCTGGTGGAAAAGAAAGGGGGAAGTTGCCTCTGGCGGGCGTAGAAAGTCTGTTTATGAGGTAAAAATCGTCGCCTGGGCGATTTTTACAGCAAACGATTAAAAACGCGAGAAAAAGCGTTGACGAGGTGCGTGGCAATCCGTAATATTCGCTTCGTTCCCAAGGGGAACAACGCGGAGCGGTAGTTCAGTTGGTTAGAATACCTGCCTGTCACGCAGGGGGTCGCGGGTTCGAGTCCCGTCCGTTCCGCCAACATTCAGAAGTCCTGAGTCAGCAATGACTCAGGACTTCGCCGTTTTAGCTTTGCTAAATATTAACCCAGTGTGAAATCATCGGCATCCTGCCAGGCCGGGAAGGTTTCCCGGTACTCTTTCAACGCACTTAGCGACAGTTCGGCATCAATGCGCGTGGCCTGATGGGCTTCTGCCGTGGCGATCACTTCCCCCTGGGGATTGATAACCCGACTGTCTCCACGATAATGATGGCCGTTACCGTCGGTGCCGACGCGGTTGCACCCGGCAACATATGCCTGATTTTCGATAGCGCGCGCCGCCAGCAGTGTCTGCCAGTGCAAAGAGCGGGGAGCAGGCCAG
Organism: Citrobacter farmeri; assembly: GCF_019048065.1. Taxonomy (NCBI): domain Bacteria; kingdom Pseudomonadati; phylum Pseudomonadota; class Gammaproteobacteria; order Enterobacterales; family Enterobacteriaceae; genus Citrobacter; species Citrobacter farmeri. Next base: position 3,692,625 of record NZ_CP077291.1, on the reverse strand, counting down.
TTGGCGACATACAGCGCCAGATCGTAATCATTCAGATTGCGTGACCACACCGGGAAACGCAGGTCATAACAAACCAGCGGGAGAATGCGCCACCCGCGCCATTCCACGATCACACGGCGGTTGCCTGGCTGGTAATGATGATGTTCGTCCGCCATGCGAAACAGGTGGCGCTTGTCATAAAAGTGAACTGTCCCTTGCGGCTCCACCAGAAAAAAGCGATTCACCGCCCCCTGCTCACCGGAGATGGCGGCACTCCCGGCCACCAGCGCATCGGTCTGTTGCGCTTTAGCGCGCAGCCAGGCGATAAGCTGCTCCTCCGTAAGCGACTGCCCGGCGGCTTCCATCGCAAAACCGGTCGTGAACATCTCCGGTAAAACGATCAGGTCCCGTCCGGTTACGGTTTCCAGTTGACGGTCGAAGTGACGCAAATTGGCCGGGCCATCCATCCAGACCAGCGGTTGTTGCAGCAGCGTAATTTTCAAACCAGGCACGGTAGGGCCTCCTTGTTGAACAGCATTCTGACACTGTAGCACGTGCTTTCAGGAAACGTGGGCGATAAAAAGCCCCGCCGAAGCGAGGCTAAAAGGTTATGCATAAGCGTTATGCGGCTTCGATTTTACGTACTTTTTCTGGCAGCTTTACCGGCTTCGTCGCCAGCTCCTCTGGTTCAAAATCATCCACATTAATGCTGCGCAGACGGCTTTCTTCCGCCTTGATCAGAATGGCCGCTTCCTCTTTGTCGATTAAGCCTTTTGCCAGGGCGTTTTGCGCCAGTTCATCCAGACGGGTAAACGGCAGGTTTTTGCCAATTTCTTTGCAAATACGCTGGTGGATTGGGTCGGCGGCCATCACGTCCAGCAGCGCCTCTTCCAGTAATCCCACCGGGTTATGCTCGCTCGGCGTCAGGTACTGACCACGACCAATGCGGTCACGGGTGGCGCTTGGAACCTGCAAAATTTTCGCGACTTTGTGATCCAGCTTGTCCGACGGGGCCAGATAGTGACGACCGGTTGGGAAAATAACGACCTTCAGCAGCCCGGCAACCAGACGGTTCGGGAAGTTTTGCAGCAGATCGTCGATCGCCTGTTCCGCTTTATACAGTGCATCCTGAACGCCCCAGTGAACCAGCGGCAGATCGGCTTCATGGCGGCCTTCATCGTCATAACGCTTCAGTACCGCAGAGGCCAGATATAGCTGACTCAACACATCACCCAGACGGGCGGAGATGCGCTCGCGGCGTTTCAGACTGCCGCCCAGCACCGCCATCGAAACGTCGGAGAGCAGCGCGAGGTTAGCGCTCAGACGGTTAAGGTGCTGATAATAACGCTTCGTCGCATCGCGGGTGGGCGTTTGGCTGGTTAAGCCGCGCGTCAAACCCAGCCAGAAGCTGCGCACCTTGTTACTGCCGACGTGGCCGATATGTTTGAACAGCAGTTTATCGAACGCATTCACATCATTGTTCTGCGCCGCCGCCATCTCTTCCAGCACATACGGATGGCAACGAATCGCCCCCTGGCCAAAGATCATCATGCTACGGGTCAGGATGTTGGCACCTTCCACAGTGATAGCAATCGGCGCGCCCTGGTAGGCCCGCGCGAGGAAGTTACCTTCGCCAAGCATAATGCCCTTGCCGCCGGTAATATCCATCGCGTCGATAATCGACTGTTGGCCGCGGTGGGTACAGTGATACTTCACAATAGCCGACAGCACCGCCGGTTTCTCACCCAGCATAATGCCGTAGGTGATGAGGGACGCTGCTGCATCCATTACGTAGGCGTTACCGGCAATGCGTGCCAGTGGTTCTTCGATCCCTTCCATCTTACCGATGGAGATTTTAAATTGACGACGAATATGGGCGTAGGCACCGGTCGCCATCGCGACGGATTTCACCCCGCCGGTAGAGTTTGACGGTAGAGTAATGCCGCGACCTACCGACAGACATTCCACCAGCATACGCCAGCCCTGACCGGCCATTTTCGGGCCGCCGATGATGTAATCGATCGGCACAAATACGTCTTTACCGAGCGTCGGACCGTTCTGGAACGGGACGTTCAGCGGGAAATGACGACGACCAATTTCCACCCCTGGCGTGGAGGTAGGGATCAACGCGCAGGTGATCCCCAGTTCTTCATCGCCGCCTAACAGTTTATCCGGGTCGGAAAGTTTAAACGCCAGTCCCAGGACGGTAGCGATAGGCGCAAGCGTGATGTAACGCTTGTTCCAGGTCAGGCGCATCCCCAGCACCTGCTGACCCTGCCACTCACCCATGCAGACGACACCGGTATCCGGAATAGCCCCCGCATCGGAACCCGCTTCCGGGCTGGTCAATGCGAAACAAGGGATCTCCTGACCACGCGCCAGGCGGGGCAGGTAATGGTCTTTTTGCTCTTGCGTACCGTAATGCTGCAACAGTTCGCCAGGGCCTAAAGAGTTCGGAACGCCCACGGTGATCGCCAGGATCCCGGAGACGCCGGACAATTTTTGCAGAACGCGAGACTGCGCATAAGCGGAGAACTCCAGCCCGCCGTACTCTTTCTTAATGATCATCGCGAAGAAGCGATGTTCTTTCAGGAATGCCCACAGCTCCGGCGGCAGATCGGCCAGCTCATGAGTGATCTGAAAGTCATTCGCCATACGGCACGCTTCTTCTACCGGACCGTCGATGAACGCCTGTTCTTCGGCGGTCAGACGCGGTTGCGGGTAGTTATGCAGTTTTTTCCAGTCCGGTTTGCCCTGGAACAGATCGCCTTCCCACCAGGTGGTACCGGCATCAATCGCTTCTTTCTCCGTACGTGACATCGGCGGCATAACCTTACGGAAGCCGCGGAAAACCGGCGCGGAGATCATCGACTTACGCATCGGCGTAAAGTTGAATGGCACGAGGATAATGGCCAGAGGCACCAGCAGCCAGACGGACCACAGTCCGGCAACACCCAGCGCCGCTGTCCAGACGAGCAAAATCAGGCTGCTGAGAAATAAGCTCACGCGGTGATAGAACAGCGCGCCGAGCAGAACGACCGTAGCGAGAATACTCAAAATCATCATAACGAAAAGCTCCCTTGCTTGTAGGAGGTCTGACCACTTGTGATGTTATGGTTGTAGTGGATGTAAAATCTTTTATCAATGTGTTTACAAAATAATTACAACAAAGCTCACATTGTTGCCGTTTTCCGCGGCACGAAAAATCAAAAGCCGTCGCCATTGGTGTGGCTTATGCTTCTCGCTGCCAGTGCTATCCGGTACACTGCATCCTGTCATTTACATTCATGCTGAAGGATATCCTCATGTACCAGGATCTTATTCGTAACGAACTGAACGAAGCGGCGGAAACGCTGGCTAATTTTTTAAAAGATGACGCCAATATTCACGCTATTCAGCGCGCGGCGGTCCTGCTGGCAGACAGTTTTAAAGCGGGTGGTAAGGTACTGTCCTGCGGTAACGGCGGCTCTCATTGTGATGCCATGCACTTTGCAGAAGAGTTGACGGGGCGTTATCGCGAAAACCGTCCGGGCTATCCGGCCATTGCGATTTCCGACGTCAGCCACATCTCCTGCGTCAGCAATGATTTCGGTTACGACTACGTCTTTTCCCGTTATGTGGAAGCGGTAGGGCGCGAAGGCGATGTGCTGTTAGGCATCTCAACGTCCGGCAATTCGGGTAACGTGATCAAAGCCATCGCCGCGGCGCGCGAGAAGGGGATGAAAGTGATCACCCTGACCGGTAAAGACGGCGGCAAAATGGCCGGTACCGCCGATATCGAAATCCGCGTTCCGCATTTCGGCTATGCTGACCGTATTCAGGAAATTCATATTAAAGTGATTCATATCCTGATTCAGCTGATCGAAAAAGAAATGGTTAAATAAGTCTTCGCCGGGGGCCTTACGCCCCCGCTGTTGTGGAGGTGATGTATGTGCGAACTGCTCGGGATGAGCGCCAATGTGCCTACCGATATCTGCTTTAGTTTTACCGGGCTGGTTCAGCGAGGAGGAGGAACCGGGCCGCACAAAGACGGCTGGGGCATCACCTTCTATGAAGGCAAAGGCTGCCGGACGTTCAAAGATCCGCAACCTAGCTTTAATTCCCCCATCGCCAAACTGGTACAGGACTACCCGATCAAATCCTGCTCCGTGGTTGCCCATATTCGCCAGGCGAACCGGGGCGAAGTGGCGCTGGAGAACACCCATCCCTTTACGCGCGAACTGTGGGGCCGCAACTGGACCTACGCGCACAACGGGCAGCTTTCGGGTTATAAAACGCTGGAAACCGGCAATTTTCGCCCGGTCGGTGAAACCGACAGCGAAAAGGCATTCTGCTGGCTGCTGCACAAACTCACCCAGCGCTACCCGCGTACGCCTGGCAATATGACGGCAGTGTTCAGGTATATCGCCACGCTGGCAGGCGTACTGCGTGAGAAAGGGGTCTTTAACATGCTGTTGTCAGATGGCCGCTACGTGATGGCATTCTGCTCAACGAATCTGTTCTGGATCACCCGCCGCGCGCCGTTTGGTGTGGCGACGCTACTGGATCAGGATGTAGAAATTGATTTCAGCTCAGAGACCACACCCAACGATGTGGTCACTGTCATTGCCACGCAACCGCTGACAGGAAACGAAACCTGGCAAAAGATTATGCCAGGCGAATGGGCATTATTTTGTCTCGGGGAGCGCGTAGTTTGACGCCAGCTGCGGCTGGACCACTTCGTGACTCAACGGCTTGCTGACCACATAGCGGCCGTCGACAACAGAAACGGTCGGCGGCTTGCGGGTCTGCTCAAAGTAATCGTATCCCGGCTTTAACTGCGACCAGAACTCTTTGTAATAGGAATATTTGTGGCGTTGCATGTTGGCATCGGTCATGCGGAAGGGATAAATACTGACCTGAACACTCGACTGCCCAAAGACCAGCGCGCCAGTGACAAACTGGAAAATCTCATCGATGCCGCTGTCGGTCATGGCGTAGCAGCCGACGGAGACGCAGGCACCGTGAATCATCAGATATTTGCCTTCGTAACCGTGCGCGCGGTCATAGGCGTTCGGGAAACCAATATTGATGGCTTTATAAAAGCGGCTATCGGGTTTGAGCTGACTGCGCTGGACGTTATAAAAACCTTCCGGACTTTTAAAGTCCCCCTGGCGCTGTTTTGGACCTAAACCACCGGAGTAATTACAAATCTTGTAGCTGTCGAGAAGTTGATACTGTTCACCCATCTTGACATAGAGATCGAGCGCGCGCTCTTCCTTGAAGATCTGTATATAGACCGGCGATCCCATCAATTGCTGCTTATATTCTTTGCTGATCGGCGTTGTGGAGCTATTGCTACTCAGCAGGCCGGCGAATGACACGCACGGGATCAAAAGCATCGCAATAAATAATGCGATTTTACGCATACTGCTTGTTCCTTGATAAAACGATTGCACACGCCAGAACGGCAAATAATAAGATCCCCAAATCGGACTAATCTGGATTTGGTGCGCTCACATTAACACCACGACAGTTTTTCGCAAGTCTCTCATGATGCGTTTACAATTTATACAGCACGTTTGTCGTGAGCGCAGTCAGAACCTGACCTGCTCTGTCCGTTATTGAAGAAAGGATGTCAGGGACGCCAACAGGAGTCCTTGCTATGCAATTCACTGATAATAAACCATTAATTTTTTAATTATTGATTATTAAGCCTGGTCATTTCATCGCCTGGTTAAACTGTGGCCTCACTGTTTATTTAGGTTATGTTTTTTTATGTTTTTTTCAGGTGCTCCGCGCTTCATTCTGCCGGGGCTGCTATCGTTGTGCGTCATTTATTCACCGTGGTCTGCAGCATCTTCCCATCAGACATTAAGCTATGCCGCGAAGCTGCGGATGCATAACCGCGAACGACTGCTCGGTAAATATCAGGCGAAACTCAGAAGGCAGGCGCATTATATAGTCTCCGGAACGCCGGCCAGCAAAAAAGCGCTGCGCCAGCACAACCGTGTGCTGCTTGAACAGCATCCGGAGTGGTTTCCGGGACCGTTGCGTGCGGACAGTCATCGCTGGCAGGCGCTGGCGGAAAATAAAGATTTCCTCAGCAGTGACCACTTGCAGAACATCACGGAAGTGGCCATACATCGCCTGGAAGAGCAACTCGGGAAACCTTACGTATGGGGAGGCATCAATCCGGATCGCGGATTTGACTGCAGCGGGCTGGTCTTCTACGCCTACAACAAAATCCTGGCGGCGAAATTACCGCGCACGGCAAATGAAATGTATCACTATCGTCGGGCAACGATTGTCTCTCACCGCGACCTGCGCCGTGGCGATCTGCTGTTTTTCCATATTCACAGCCAGGAGATTGCCGATCATATGGGGGTCTATCTGGGGGATGGGCAGTTTATCCAGTCACCGCGTACCGGCGAAACTATTCGGGTGAGTCAGTTATCCGACCCGTTCTGGCAGGATCACTTTCTCGGCGCGCGCCGGATCCTGAAAGAAAATACCATCATCTAACAGGCAAACAGCAGCAGTACGATGGAGACAATTGTCACCGTTCCTGCCAGCAAGAGATCGACAGGTTCAATAAGCGGCACCCGTGCGGCAATCGGGGCGACTGCTGATTGCTTTTCATTATGCTTTTTCAGCTCTTGCTGGCGCACAAATGCCGGATATGTGTACCTGCGTGCCTCAGGGTCATCGTACTGAAAGGCATTTTCAAAATGATTCGGGATATCCCGTTCAATGATCACCCATCAATCCTTTTAAATGAGCAGACAGTTGAAGTGCAACATCCTTGTCGCGTCAGCGTTATAAAGCGGCAGAATAGCGGCCAACTTAAACCGACGAGCTACGATTTAACTCAACGCGCCCATAATTTTCAGTTCCAGCTCATCTGACACTTCGTTATAAGACAGAACGTTCAGGCCCGGCGCGAAGAGTCGGGCGTAGCGCGCCAGCAGCGGGCGTAACTGCGGTGCGACCAGCAGAACCGGCTCTTTGCCTGCGGCTTTCATCTGCTCTTTAATCTGCGGCATGTTGCTCTGGAACTGACTTAGCATATTCGGATCCACTGGCACACTGTCGAGCATCACCTTACCGCTCTGCTGCGCCTGATTCACCACGTTAGAAAGCAGATTTTCCAGTTCGTTATTCAGCGTATAAACCGCCAGTTCCTGCTTACGCACGAACTGGTGCGTAATGCTGCGACGCAGCGCAAGACGGATATCAGCCACCAGCAGAATGGGGTCTTTCGTCACACTACTGCTGGCGACCAGCACGGTGGCGATGGTGACGATATCGCGCAGTGAAACACCTTCAATCAGCAATGCGCGATACACTTTCAGCAACTGGCTGTAATTCAGCGCGGCGCTGAGATCTTCCGCCAGCCGCGGAGCCATCGAAGAGAGTCGGTTATGCAGTTGGGTAATATCGTCGTAGTTGAACAGATCGGGAATGTAACTGCGCACCACCTTATTTACGTGAGTGGCAATGACACTGGCGCAGTCAATCACCTGATAACCCATATTCAATGCTTTTGCTTTCTGCGCTGCCTGAATCCAGGTCACCGGCATATTGTAAGCCGGGTCATTGCCTAATATGCCGTCAATCTCGCCGTAGGTTTCGCTGGAAGACAGCGCCATCAGGCGGTCGGACGGGATATCGGCCTCATCGGCCTTAATACCATTGATATAGATCGCGTACTGGCTGGGCTTTAACCTGAAATTTTCACGAATGCGAATTTCTGGCAGCAATACGCCATTAGTATCGGAAATCACCTGACGCACGCCGCGAATACGCTGGGTCAGCGGATTACCTTTTGATTTATCCACCAGTGAAACCAGCTTATACCCCAGGCTCAGGCTGATGGGTTCAATCAGGGGGATGGTTTCCCAGGTGACCTGCTGCTCGGTCGTTTCGACGATGGTTTTCGTCAGCGTTTCGAGGTTTTTCTCTTCGGCTTCGGCGGTTTTCGGACGTTTACTCATCCGCCATGCGGTGAAGCCCAGCAGGCCGCTGAACACGAGGAAGGGAAAGTGCGGCATTCCTGGAACCACCGCCAGCACGAACATAATGCTGGTGGCGGTATAGAGTACCGAAGGACTGGCCAGCAACTGTGCGCGGACATCGGTGGCAATATCGCCATTGTCGCTGACGCGGGTCACGATAATTGCGGCGGCGGTGGAAAGCAGCAGGGAAGGGATCTGTGCAACCAGTCCATCACCAATGGTCATCAGCACGTACTGCTGGAATGCGGCTTCAGCGCTAAGATCGTATTTGAAAATACCGATGCACACGCCGCCGATCAGGTTGATCGCCAGAATCATCATGCCGGCGATGGCATCGCCGCGGACAAACTTCGAGGCCCCGTCCATCGCGCCGTAGAAATCCGCTTCGCTGGCGACGTCCTTACGCCGCGTCTGCGCCTGCTGCTGGTTAATAAGACCCGCGTTCAGATCGGCGTCGATTGCCATCTGTTTACCCGGCATCGCGTCGAGGGTAAAACGGGCGGACACTTCGGAGATACGTTCGGCACCTTTGGTAACCACGATAAAGTTGATTGTGAACAGCGTCAGTAAATCCGATCGTGAAAACATCGTGGCGGCGCTGCATGGTCAGTCGATTTTCAACGGCGGCGGACTGACGCCGCTCAATAAGATTGGTCAAAAACCGATTACGCGTACGGTAAGCAATAACAACAAGTCGCGTAATCAACCGGGCAAGGAGGAACTGACCTCGCCGAAAGAAGTGGTGCAGGTGAGTGATGAAACTGAAAAGAAAGTGCGTGATGTGAATGAAAAGACGTCGTTGCTGAAGAGAAAGTCAGCTTCAGAATTGGGGGAGCTCGCGACCAGCATCAATATTGTCGCCCGCAATGCCCACATGGAAACCAACCTGGAAATGGAGATTGTACCGCAGGGGTTACGTGTGCTGATTAAAGACGACCAGAATCGCAATATGTTTGAGCGAGGCAGCGCGAGGATCATGCCGTTCTTTAGATCGCTGTTGGTGGAACTGGCTCCGGTATTTGACTCACTGGACAATAAGATCATTATCACCGGGCATACCGATGCGATGGGCTATAAAAACAATATCTATAACAACTGGAATCTGTCAGGCGACAGAGCGTTGTCAGCTCGCCGCGTACTGGAAGAAGCTGGAATGCCTGATGATAAAGTGATGCAGGTGAGCGCAATGGCTGACCAGATGCTACTGGATAGTAAAAACCCACAAAGTGCGGGCAACCGGCGCATCGAAATTATGATCCTGACCCAGAGTGCAGCGGATACGTTGTATCAGTATTTTGGTCAGCATGGTGAAAAGGTCGTACAACCGCTGGTCGAAAAACTCGATAAAAAACAGCAGATCGCCGCATTGCATCACAAGGTACGACCGCAATAATTTGTGCATATTGATCCCCCGTGCCGGACGGGGGAATAGTGCCCTGGCATGGCGGCGGCATTCTACTCAGCCTGAACCCGCCAGTATGGCGTTGTCTGGTGCGTACAATCCTTTCCCACGTTAAAATAACACTGTATACTTAAACAGTATTGTGGGGGATGAGTGATGCGTAAAATCATACATGTTGATATGGACTGTTTTTTCGCAGCGGTTGAGATGCGTGACAACCCGGCGCTGCGCGACATCCCTATTGCGATTGGCGGCAGCCGCGAACGCAGAGGCGTCATCAGTACCGCCAACTATCCCGCCCGTAAATTTGGCGTGCGCAGCGCGATGCCCACCGGGATGGCGCTGAAGCTGTGCCCGCACCTCATGCTATTACCCGGGCGCTACGAAGCCTATAAAGAAGCCTCCCGCCAGATTCAGGACATCTTTTCACGCTACACTGCATTAATTGAGCCACTGTCCCTGGATGAAGCGTATCTGGATGTCACGGACAGCATGCACTGTCATGGTTCGGCAACGCTCATCGCCCAGGAGATCCGCCAGACTATCTTCAACGAACTGCAACTTACCGCCTCGGCGGGCGTGGCGCCGGTGAAGTTTCTGGCCAAGATCGCCTCCGATCTGAATAAACCCAACGGGCAATATGTCATTACGCCGGATGCTGTGCCGGCGTTCCTCAGGACGTTACCACTGGGTAAAATTCCCGGCGTCGGTAAAGTGTCTGCAGCAAAGCTGGAAAGCATGGGGCTACGCACCTGCGGTGATGTGCAGCAGTTCGATCTGGCGACATTACTTAAGCGCTTCGGTAAGTTTGGTCGGGTACTGTGGGAGCGCAGTCAGGGAATCGACGATCGGGACGTCAATAATGAACGCTTACGAAAATCGATCGGCGTCGAACGCACAATGGCGGAAGACATTCATGAGTGGTCCGACTGTGAAGCGATTATTGAGCGGTTATATCCGGAACTTGAGCGACGGCTGGCGAAAGTGAAACCCGATCTGCTCATCGCCCGTCAGGGGGTGAAGCTAAAGTTTAATGATTTTCAGCAAACCACTCAGGAACACGTCTGGCCGCGACTGAATAAAGAAGATCTGATTTCTACCGCGCGTAAAACCTGGGACGAGCGCCGGGGAGGGCGGGGGGTACGCCTGGTGGGGCTGCACGTTACGCTGCTCGATCCGCAACTGGAACGGCAGTTATTACTGGGGTTATAACCGCGATGAATAACGGGTATGAAACTGCCGGATGGCGTTTCACTTATCCGGCCTACAAATCTGTTGACAGTTCGTAGGCCGGATAAGGCGCAACGCACCGCCATCCGGCAAGATTAAAGCATAACGATCGTGACTTACTTCGTCGGAATCGCTTTCAGCAGTTCGGTCAGAAGCCGCCAGTAATGACTGACGCTTTCGATATGCACTTGCTCATCCGGTGAGTGTGGGCCGGTGATGGTTGGCCCGATAGAGACCATATCCATATTTGGGTATGGCTTTTTAAACAGACCGCATTCCAGACCCGCGTGGATAATCTGGATGTTCGGCGTCTTGTTGAACAGACGCTGATAGGTTTCGCGCACCAGATGCATCACCGGGGAGTTCGCATCCGGCTGCCAGCCAGGGTAGCTCCCTTTAGCTTCGGTTTTCGCGCCCGCCAGTTTGCCCAGGGAATCCAGCATGCTAACGACATAATCTTTACCCGTGTCGATCAGCGAACGGATCAGACAATGGATTTCGACGTTGTCATCGGTCATGGTGACGACACCCACGTTCAGTGAGGTTTCAACCACGCCCTTTGCGACGTCGGAATTGCGGATCACGCCGTTCGGCGTCGCGTTCAACAGACGGATAAAGCCGTCACGAGACTGCGCCGTCAGTGCCGCTTTATCGTTCGCAGCGCTCTCCAGCAGAACCACCAGGTTTTTCTCTTTTTCGGCCAGTTCGTTTTTCAGAATGTCCTGATAAGCGTTGACCTGCGCCTTCAGCGCATCAACCTTGTCCGCTGCGACGGCGACGGTCGCAAAGGCTTCACGCGGAATCGCGTTACGCAGCGTACCGCCGTTGAAATCGACCAGACGCAGATCCAGCTCTTCAGCATGACCCGCCAGGAAACGAACCAACAGTTTGTTCGCGTTGCCAAGACCGACGTGGATTTCGCCACCGGAGTGACCGCCTTTCAGCCCTTTCAGGGTCAGCTTAACGGTCTGGAAGCCTGCCGGAACGGCTTCACGGGTCAGGGGCAGGTTAGAGGTGAAGTCGATCCCCCCCGCGCAACCCATGTAGATCTCACCTTCTTCTTCAGAATCGGTGTTGATCAGAATGTCCGCCTGCAACCAGTTGGCCTGCAGGCCAAATGCACCGTCCATCCCCGCTTCTTCCGTCATCGTCAGCAGTACTTCCAGCGGACCGTGAACGACGCTGTCGTCAGCCAGAACGGCCAGTGCGGAAGCCATCCCGATGCCGTTATCGGCACCCAGCGTGGTGCCACGCGCTTTTACCCATTCGCCGTCGATATAAGGCTGGATCGGATCTTTCGTGAAATCGTGCACGGTGTCGTTGTTTTTCTGCGGCACCATATCCAGGTGCGCTTGCAGAACCACCGGTTTACGGTTTTCCATTCCTGCGCTGGCCGGTTTGCGAATCAGGATATTGCCCACCTGGTCGCGCTCAACGTGGAAACCTTTTTCGTTTGCCCAGCCAATGATGTGCTCAGCGAGTTGCTCTTCGTGATAGGACGGGTGAGGAATAGAGCAGATTTTTGCAAAAATATCCCACAGCGGTTGCGGCGAGAGTTGAGACAGTTCTGACACGATAAGTCTCCTTTAGGTGCCCTGCAAACAAGCTTGCAGGTCACAGGGTTAGCAGGTTAATTATTACCACAAGTCAGGCTTGCGAGATGCGTTTGAGAATACCACTTTCTGCGCCCGCTGCGAGTATAAAGCACGTAAAAAGAGGGCCCGATTCCGCGAAACACTGGTTTTTGGTGGCTCAGATCTCTATAATCTCGCGCAACCTATTTCCCCCTTGAACACTTTGTAAGCCGTAGATAAACAGGCTGGGACACTTCACATGAGCGAAAAATACGTCGTCACCTGGGACATGCTGCAGATTCATGCACGCAAACTGGCAAACCGCCTGATGCCTTCAGAACAGTGGAAAGGCATTATTGCCGTTAGCCGTGGTGGTCTGGTGCCGGGCGCATTGCTGGCACGTGAACTGGGCATTCGTCATGTCGATACCGTATGCATTTCCAGCTACGATCACGACAACCAGCGTGAGCTGAAAATTCTCAAGCGCGCAGAAGGCGACGGTGAAGGTTTTATCGTCATCGACGATCTGGTGGATACCGGCGGTACCGCTGTGGCCATCCGTGAAATGTATCCAAAAGCGCACTTTGTCACTATCTTTGCAAAACCGGCGGGCCGCCCGTTAGTCGATGATTATGTGATTGATATCCCGCAGGATACCTGGATTGAGCAGCCGTGGGATATGGGTGTGACCTTTATTCCGCCGATTTCTGGCCGCTAATCTCTGACTTTTTCAACGCCTGGCACTGCCGGGCGTTGTTCTATTTAGCCGGTGTCGGGTTACAATGTGCCTCAGTAAGTACTTCAGGAGGCTGCATCAATGTCACAGGCTAATCTTAGCGAAATCCTGTTCAAACCCCGTTTTAAACATCCCGAAACGTCGACTCTGGTCCGCCGTTTTAATGCCGGGACGCAGCCGCCCGTGCAATCAGCGCTGGATGGCAAGAATATCCCCCACTGGTATCGCATGATTAACCGCCTGATGTGGATTTGGCGCGGGGTGGATCCGCGAGAAATTCTTGATGTCCAGGCGCGTATCGTGATGAGCGACGCCGAACGCACCGATGCTGAGCTTTACGATACGGTGATCGGTTACCGTGGCGGCAACTGGATTTATGAATGGGCTAAACAGGCGATGGACTGGCAACAGAAAGCCTGCCAGGAAACGGATCCTGAGCGCAGTGGGCGTCACTGGCTGCACGCCTCGACGTTATACAACATCGCCGCCTATCCGCACCTGAAAGGGGACGATCTGGCGGAACAGGCACAGGCATTGTCTAACCGGGCTTATGAGGAAGCCGCGCAGCGACTGCCGGGAACGCTACGTGAGATGGAGTTTTCGGTGCCCGGCGGTTCCCCCGTCACCGGGTTCTTGCATATGCCAAAAGGCGACGGCCCGTTCCCGACGGTGCTCATGTGCGGTGGCCTGGATTCGATGCAAACCGATTACTACACCCTGTATGAGCGCTATTTCGCACCGCGTGGCATTGCCATGCTCACGCTGGATATGCCTTCCGTCGGTTTCTCTTCAAAGTGGAAGCTCTCTCAGGACTCCAGTCTGCTGCACCAGCATGTGCTGAAATCGCTGCCGAATGTACCGTGGGTGGATCATACCCGAGTGGCGGCGTTCGGATTCCGTTTCGGTGCCAACGTGGCGGTGCGTCTGGCCTATCTTGAATCACCGCGTCTGAAAGCGGTGGCCTGTCTTGGTCCGGTTGTCCATGCATTGCTGAGTGATCCACTGCGTCAGGGGGCGGTACCGGAAATGTATCTTGACGTTCTGGCGAGTCGACTGGGAATGCACGATGCGTCCGATGAAGCGCTGCGCGTGGAGCTTAATCGCTATTCGCTGAAGGTGCAGGGGCTGCTCGGCAGACGTTGCCCGACGCCAATGCTGTCGGGCTTCTGGAAGAACGATCCGTTTAGCCCGGAAGAGGAGTCGCGCTTAATCACGTCTTCATCTTCTGACGGTAAGTTGCTGGAGATTCCATTCAATCCGGTGTATCGCAATTTTGACAATGCGTTACAGGAAATCACCCGCTGGATTGAAAAGAGATTGTGTTAATAATTTGCTAAATTCTACTGTTTTGGTAAAACAGTTGCTTCACAACAGGAGATCGCAATGACGTTACCGAGTGGACACCCGAAGAGCAGATTGATCAAGAAATTCACCGCGCTTGGCCCCTATATCCGGGAAGGAAAGTGCGAAGATAATCGATTCTTTTTCGATTGTCTGGCTGTTTGCGTCAACGTGAAGCCCGCGCCTGAACTGCGCGAATTCTGGGGTTGGTGGATGGAACTTGAAGCGCAGGAAAAGCGTTTCACCTATAGCTACAAATTTGGTCTGTTTGACAAAGCGGGCGACTGGACGACCGTTCCGATCAAAGATAAAGAAGTCGTTGAGCGACTGGAATATACCTTGCGCGAGTTTCATGAGAAGTTGCGTGAGCTGTTAAACACGCTGCATTTGTCGCTGGAACCGGCTGACGATTTTCGTGATGAGCCGGTGAAGTTAACGGCGTAATCCAATAAAAGAGGCCGGATAATTTATCCGGCCTCTTTTTTTTCCGTCTTCAGACCGGATAAGACGCCAGAGCGCCATCATCCGATACCTTCACGGAATCAGAACTGATACGTCATGCCCAGCGCCACGATGTCATCGCTGTTGACGCCCAGTTTGTTATTGTCATCAATCTGGTTGATTTTATAATCAACAAAAGCCGACATATTCTTGTTGAAATAATACGTCGCACCAACGTCGATATATTTCACGATATCTTCATCACCGATACCTTCAATATCTTTGCCTTTCGACTGAACGTAACCGATGGACGGACGCAGGCCAAAATCAAACTGATATTGCGCGACGGCTTCGAAGTTTTGCGCTTTGTTAGCAAAACCACCAGAGATCGGTGCCATGTTGCGGGTTTCAGAATAGATGGTCGCCAGATAGATGTCGTTGCCATCGTATTTCAGACCCGTCGCCCAACCTTCAGCATTCTGGCCATGGCCGCGTGTTTGCAGGTTTTGCTCATTGGTACGGTCAGAGTTGGCGTAGGCACCAATGACGGCGAAATCGCTGCCGCCGAAGTCGTAGCTCAGTGAGGTCCCGAAGCCGTCACCGTTCTGTTTCTTCACGTCACGGTTTTCGTTTTTACCCTGATATTGCAGGGTCATGTTCAGACCGTCGATCATGCCGAAGAAGTCGGTGTTACGGTATGTCGCCAGGCCGCTGGCGCGTTTGGTCATAAAGTTATCGGTCTGTGCCAGACCGTCACCACCAAATTCAGGGAACATATCTGTCCAGGCGGCAACGTCATACAGTGCGCCCAGGTTACGACCATAATCGAAAGAACCGATATCTTTCAGTTTGACCCCGGCAAACGCCAGACGCGTTTTCTGACCAGATTCGCTCTCGGTTTTGTTGCCCGCAAATTCAGCTTCCCAGCGACCGTAGCCGGTCAACTGATCGTTAATCTGTGTTTCGCCTTTAAAACCAAAGCGGACGTAAGTCTGGTCGCCGTCTTTGTCATCATTATCGCTGAAATAGTGCATCGCTTTGACTTTGCCATACACATCCAGTTTATTACCGTCTTTGTTAAACACTTCCGCTGCCTGCACGGATGCCGATGCCACAATACTCATCACCACTAATGCCAGAGTGCTCTTTTTCATTTTCAGTCCTGATTTAAAGTACGCGCTACTATTTACTGGGTGTGATCCCCGTTGAAAGACAGGAGGGTTTTTATCGTTCTGGGGTGAAGGTTTTATGACAAAGTAAGAATAATTTTAAAAAAGGATGTTTTTCTGTTTCGGTAATACAAACGTCAAAAACTGCCGCTACGCTTGCTGATCCAGCACAATAAAATTCCATGCTTTATGCGCTGCTTGTTGGCAACCGGGGCCAGTCCTGCTAAAACGTTCGTTTACTATCATTTTCCCTATTTTGAACGGCAGAGAATCATGAGTGACAGCCAGACGCTGGTGGTAAAACTCGGCACCAGTGTGCTAACGGGCGGATCGCGCCGCCTGAACCGTGCCCACATCGTAGAACTTGTTCGTCAGTGCGCGCAATTGCATGCCGCAGGACATCGTATTGTTATCGTCACCTCGGGCGCTATTGCTGCCGGGCGTGAACACCTGGGGTACCCGGAACTGCCTGCGACTATTGCCACCAAGCAACTGCTTGCGGCAGTCGGGCAGAGCCGGTTGATTCAACTGTGGGAACAGCTGTTTTCGATTTACGGCATTCACGTCGGGCAGATGCTGCTGACGCGAGCGGATATGGAAGACCGGGAGCGCTTTTTGAATGCGCGTGACACTCTGCGTGCGCTGCTGGATAACAATATCGTTCCGGTTATCAATGAGAACGATGCGGTTGCCACGGCGGAAATCAAAGTGGGGGATAACGATAATCTCTCTGCGCTGGCGGCGATCCTCGCCGGCGCAGACAAACTGCTGCTGTTAACCGACCAACAGGGGCTGTTCACCGCCGATCCACGAACCGATCCGCAGGCTGAGCTGATTAAAGATGTCTACGGGATTGATGACGCGCTGCGCGCTATTGCCGGCGACAGCGTGTCGGGGCTGGGAACGGGCGGCATGGGCACCAAGCTACAGGCCGCGGATGTCGCTTGTCGCGCCGGTATCGACACCATCATTGCCGCCGGCAGTAAGCCGGGCGTGATTGGCGACGTGATGGAAGGGATCTCTGTCGGCACCCGCTTCCACGCGCAGGCTTCTCCGCTGGAGAACCGCAAGCGCTGGATCTTCGGCGCGCCGCCGGCCGGTGAAATTACCGTTGATGAAGGGGCGACGGCAGCTATTCTGGAGCGCGGTAGTTCCCTGCTGCCAAAAGGTATTAAAAGCGTGACAGGCAACTTCTCACGTGGTGAAGTGATCCGCATCTGTAATCTGGAAGGGCGCGATATCGCCCATGGCGTGAGCCGCTACAACAGCGATGCGCTGCGCCGCATTGCCGGACACCACTCCCAGCAGATCGACGCGATTCTGGGCTATGAATATGGCCCGGTCGCCGTCCATCGCGATGACATGATTACCCGTTAAGGAGCAGATAAATGCTGGAAAAAATGGGCATTGCTGCCAAAGCGGCGTCGTACAAACTGGCGCTGCTCTCCAGCCGCGAAAAAAATCGCGTCCTGGAACAAATAGCTGATGAGCTTGAAGCACAAACGGAAACTATCCTGAACGCGAATGCGCAGGACGTAGCTGAAGCGCGTGCAAACGGTCTGAGCGAGGCGATGCTCGATCGCCTGGCGCTGACGCCGACGCGGCTGAAAGCGATTGCTGATGATGTTCGTCAGGTCTGTAAGCTGGCGGATCCGGTCGGTCAGGTAATTGACGGGGGACTGCTGGACAGCGGACTGCGTCTGGAACGTCGCCGCGTGCCGCTGGGCGTGATTGGCGTCATTTATGAAGCGCGACCGAACGTCACTGTCGATGTTGCCTCCCTGTGCCTGAAAACGGGCAATGCGGCGATTCTGCGCGGTGGAAAAGAGACCTATCGTACGAATGCCGCCACCGTGCGTGTGATCCAGCAGGCGTTAATCTCCTGCGGGTTACCGGAAGCGGCGGTTCAGGCGATTGAAAGTCCCGATCGTGCGTTGGTGAATGAGATGCTGCGCATGGATAAGCATATCGACATGTTGATCCCTCGTGGTGGCGCGGGCTTACATAAGTTGTGCCGTGAGCAGTCGACCATTCCGGTGATCACCGGCGGGATTGGTGTTTGCCATATCTTTGTTGACGATAGCGCTGAGATTGCCCCGGCGCTGAAGATTATCGTCAATGCGAAAACGCAACGTCCGAGTACCTGTAACACGGTCGAGACGCTGTTGGTGCATCAGGATATCGCTGCGCGTTTCCTGCCCCCGCTGAGTCAGCAGATGGCTGAGAGTGGCGTGACGCTGCATGCAGATGAGCGCTCGTTTGCCCCGTTGAGCGCGGGGCCTGCGAACGTGGTGGCGGTAAAAGCGGAAGAATTTGACGACGAGTTCCTGTCGCTGGATCTGAATGTCAAAATTGTCGCCGATCTGGATGACGCTATCGCGCATATTCGCGCGCACGGCACCCAGCACTCCGACGCCATCCTGACACGCACCATGTACAACGCGAACCGTTTTGTGAATGAAGTGGACTCGTCTGCGGTGTACGTCAATGCCTCTACCCGTTTTACCGATGGCGGGCAGTTTGGTCTTGGTGCGGAAGTTGCCGTTAGCACGCAAAAATTACATGCACGCGGTCCAATGGGGCTGGAAGCGCTGACCACCTACAAGTGGATCGGCTTTGGTGATGATACGATTCGTGCCTAATTAACGCCGGGTGATGCAAAATCAGCCACTTGATTCGCAAGGCTATTGACGCATCACTCGGTTAGTTTTAACCTTCTACCCCGTGTTCACACTCGTGGGCATGTCCTTATCAGGGCCGATATAGCTCAGTTGGTAGAGCAGCGCATTCGTAATGCGAAGGTCGTAGGTTCGACTCC
The DNA here is from genome assembly GCF_019048065.1 of Citrobacter farmeri. Taxonomy (NCBI): domain Bacteria; kingdom Pseudomonadati; phylum Pseudomonadota; class Gammaproteobacteria; order Enterobacterales; family Enterobacteriaceae; genus Citrobacter; species Citrobacter farmeri. The sequence goes on along the minus strand of NZ_CP077291.1, from coordinate 3,673,938 downwards.
TATTATCGGCACCATTTCAGACTCTTCCCAAGTCTACCGAAATCAACTTAAAGCCCGTATACTGCGACTTCAAGCCCGTATTTTATCTCCTGTTATCAACTGGACTGAACCGGAATCAAGTTACAGTTGGGGGCATAAGTGGGGGCATTCTGTGTTCGGTCCAGGGAGATGCCCCCAATGAAGCTTAATGCGCGACAGGTAGACGCTGCTAAACCCAGAGAGAAAGCCTATAAGCTGGCAGATGGTGCTGGTTTGTATCTTGAAGTCGTTCCCTCTGGTTCTCGATACTGGCGAATGAAATATCGCTTCAATGGAAAAGAGAAGCGTATGGCTTTTGGGGTCTATCCGGCAGTGTCCCTTGCACAAGCGAGGGCACTGCGTGATGAAGCTAAGAAAAAGCTGGCCGAGGGTATCGATCCGTCTTTCGCAAAGAAAGAAGAAAAGCTGGTTCGGGATGTGCAACTCAACAACACGTTCCAGTCTGTGGCGCTTGAGTGGCACGGAACGAAGGTGAGCCGTTGGTCAGAAGGTTATGCCTCCGACATTATCGAAGCTTTCAATAAAGATATTTTCCCCTATATCGGCCAACTGCCGGTGAATGAAATCAAACCGCTGGTTCTGCTTAATGTGCTGCATCGTATGGAAAGCCGTGGCGCGACAGAGAAGGCTAAGAAGGTTCGCCAGCGCTGCAGCGAAGTCTTTCGTTACGCCATCGTTACCGGCCGTGCGGAATACAATCCTGCGGCGGATCTAACCAGCGCGATGTCAGGACATGAATCGAAGCATTATCCCTTCCTTACCGTTGAGGAGTTACCAGACTTCTTTAAAGCTCTCTCTAGCTATACAGGTAGCCCGTTAGTTGTTCTTGCCGCACGTTTGCTAATCCTTACGGGAGTTCGTACCGGCGAGCTTCGGGGGGCTTTCTGGAGTGAGTTTGATCTTGAGAAAGCGGTGTGGGAAATACCTGCAGAGCGAATGAAGATGAAACGGCCTCACCTTGTCCCCCTCTCTACCCAAGCGCTGGAAATCATACAGCGGCTCAAAGTGATGTCTGGACAATATCCTCTGGTATTCCCAGGGCGTAATGATCCCCGTAAGACGATGAGTGAAGCGAGCATTAATCAGGTATTCAAACGGATTGGATATACAGGAAAGGTTACGGGACATGGTTTTAGGCACACGATGAGTACGATTTTGCATGAGGAAGGGTTCAATACAGCATGGATTGAAACCCAGCTGGCTCACGTTGATAAGAATGCGATTCGCGGGACGTATAACCACGCGTTATATCTGGAAGGGCGGAGGGAGATGATGCAGTGGTATGCAGATTATATTGATAATATGGGGAAATATAAACTAATCATTGCATTATGATACTATTGTTAAATTGGTCGTTTATTAGTAGATAGCGTGAAATCTAAAGCTTAGCTCCTCCGTTTTGGAGGAGTTCAACCCCAGTAATTTTTTGTACTGATTTACATTTGCGTCTGACTGTCTGCTTAGTGCTGTGAGTTCAACCGATGGATGCAACACATTGAACTCACAGCCAGAAGCGTACATTCAGCCCATACGCGCGTTGGCACTTCATCTGAGCCAAGTTTCCACTGGTGGTACTGTGCATACATACAGATTCACTTTATGATAGACTTATCTGTCGAGACTGAAGCGGGATACGGGATACTGTCTGAATGAGTAAAACCAATAAATTAAAGATCATTGATCTGTTTTGTGGCGCTGGCGGCTTGTCCTGCGGCTTCATGAAAGGGAAGAATGGCGCTCATTTTGAAAGCGTTCTGGCTCTGGACAATGATAAGGCGGCCATCAGAACGTACAACGCCAACTTTGGCGAGCATGGCATCGTCACCAACATAGAAGAGTGGATCACGGAAAATACCGTGCCTGAAGCGGATATTGTTATCGGTGGGCCGCCGTGTCAGGGGTTCAGTTTACTCAATAAAAACCGGGAAGGGGACCATCGACGCGCGCTCTGGGAACCGTACATGGACATCATTGAGCGATCGGGCGCTTCTGTCTTTGTGATGGAAAATGTCCCGGGTCTGTTAACCAGTGATGAATTCCAGGATATCCGTGAACGTGCGGAGAGTATGGGTTTTTTGCTTCTCAACCCTTCTGTGCTGAATACGGCAGACTATGGTGCCCCCCAGACGCGTAAACGTGCCATTGCGATCGGCATTAAGAAAGACCGTTTTGTGCGGGGGGGCATCCCTGCGTTCCCACCTGCGCCGTCGCATCGGCATCCCGATAAAGCCGGAGATCTGCCTGCCTGGCTGACGGTCAGAGAATTCATCGGTGATTTACCGGAGCCGGTTGGTACAGAAGTGCGCGATCTGCCTCCGCCTTTAGATCTGCATTTTGGGCGAAACCCGACTGCACTGTCTCAGGAGCGTTATCGTGCTGTGCCGGTCGGCGGAAACCGTTTCGACTTACAAAAAAACAGACCCGATATTACGCCTGCCTGCTGGATCAAAAAAACGTCCGGTGGTACGGATTTGTTTGGCCGTTTGTGGTGGGAACGTCCTTCCGTAACGATTCGCACCGAGTTCTTCAAACCCGAGAAAGGGCGTTATCTGCATCCGGAATCACACCGCCCAATTACGCACCGGGAAGCGGCGCGCCTGATGAGTTTCCCGGATGATTTTGTTTTCCTTGGATCAAAAACCGAGATCGCACGTCAGATTGGAAACGCGGTTCCGCCCGTGTTTGCGCAAAAAATTGCGACCTATGTGCTTACTTTAATGGAATATCAGATTCAACATGGCGAGAAGATCGAAGAAGAGCGAACCGGAAACGCTGCGTAAACAGCTCCTGGCGTTAATTACCGATTTTGAACACAAGCTCGCAGAGGACTCCCTGCGGGAACAGGTTCTTTCTCTCATCCCTGCCAACCATCTGCTGCGGGATCTCGGCAGCTCTCTGATGCATGAGGAGGGCTGTAATTCGGCACGCGACCGTATTCTGGCTTATCTCATCAAATATCCGCGCGTCATCATTCACGGGGATGAACTGATGGTGGTGGCTGGGATAAGTGAGTATGCGCGGCGGATAAGAGAGCTCCGGGTCCAGTTTGGCTGGTCCGTATTAAGCGGTACCACGCTGAAGGAAATGATTGAACAGGATGAGATAACGCTGGAGGAACTCCAGGCCCGCACAATGACCGCTCTTAAAACGGATGTCTATGCGCTGATGACAACAGAACAGGACAGGGAGGCCGCCCTGCGATGGAATGAGGCCAATGTTCTGCGGCGAAGTAAGCTTTCGACGAAAGACAAAATTCTCTCCTATCTGCGTAAAAACGTTGGCCGTCCGGTAACGGGCGAAGAGTTACGTTATCTTGCAAACGACAGTAAGGAATGGGCCCGCCGTACACGCGAGCTGCGTACCGAAGAGGGCTGGCCGATCGCCACTAGGAATTCAGGCCGACCGGAGCTTGAAGTGGGGGCCTATTTGCTCGAGGAAGATCGTCAGGCTGAGGTACATGACCGGAAAATTCCTGATCCGGTGCGCGTAGCCGTCCTTGAGCGCGATCATCACGCCTGCCGGAACTGTGGCTGGTCGCACGCCCGTAAAACAGCAAATGACCCCCGAACGTTCCTTGAATTGCATCATATAGAGCATCATGCTGACGGCGGTGAAAATACGCTGGATAACTTAATTACGCTCTGTAATGTCTGCCATGATGACGTGCACCGCCGTAAAGTGTCGGGGGAGGCGCTTTTACTTCTGTTGAAGGGAGCCTGACATTCGCGGGTGTTAGCGTAATTTGTTACGGGCAGGTCATTCATTTGCGTAGCTGCAGTAACGTGCTAGCGGGATTTTCCTATTGAACCCCGGGGGGGCCTGCGATCAGCCGCTCGCGACAGTCAGCAGTGCTCTGTATGAAACAAGAGCACGGCCGCTAAAGACACCGACATTTTCTGGTTTCACTCCTTCACGCTTTGAGAGAATTACTCCCGCCCAATCCCGGGCCATTTCAGATAGCTATTTATAACTATACCCTCCACTATATAGCCGTGAATACGGAGACTCACTTCTCTACCTGGTTGCTGGCGTTTTTGTATATGGCGGCAGGGCTGATGCTTGCTCAGCGCATTATCATCTCAGCCAGCGGAATGCGCTATAGCGAATTTTTGAAGAATGTTCGCACCAAATTGTTTTCTAAAAAAAAGTGATATTGAAATAGCGTGAGAGCTTACTTTGTTAATTCATCACTTCGATTGAAGGTCCGCTGTTCGCTCACAGCGGACCTTCAGCTCTGTTAGTTTGTCTGCTCAGTGCCATGAATCGACTGCAAGGGTAAATAAGATATCTAAAAGTTAATGGTTTGCCACGATGGGTATATTGTTGAGATATCGATCTGGTTCTGGTAGATATTTTGGCTGATGTGTAATGGCTGAAGGTCATGGTCTAGACATTGTATGTTAAAAACTAGGCAGAGCTTTGTTCCGAACAAGAAGCTTCTAGACCAAAATTTTTGATTCTGGAATAAATTATTTTTTTGTTATGTTACGTAAGGTTGATAGCTTTAAACTGTTAATATTTTTTTTCTCTTTACGGCGTTTCTATATCTCAATGGTGGCAATTTGTATTTTTTAGAGAAGACTCTCGTAAATGTTTGCTGGGAATCGAATCCATATTTATAGGCTATACCCATCACTGGCTCATTAGTCTCGATGAGATCTTTAGCTGCAAGTTTAAGTTTTTTATCTCTTATATATTTTCCAAGGCTGACCTCTTTCACCTGTACAAAAATACGCTGAAGATGCCACTTGGAGTATCCTGCCCGCGCAGCAACATCCTCTATCTTCAGCGGTTTATGTAAGTTTGAATCAATCCATTGAGTTATCTCGTCGATGATGTCTTCTGTTCTAAACATAGAACGACGCTCACTATAAGAGGGCTGAGACACATCCTGTCGGGATGCTAATGATTTACTTATAGATTTCAGCAACCCCGTGCAACCGGTTATTCCCCGTGGTTGACAGAATTTTGAACGATGTTGCTCCTTGCTCATCAGCCTTACGAGAGAGCGCATTCGATAAATCATCAAGCGTATAGGCATTGCTGGTTGAGACTACACCAATCTTTTCTTTCCCATCTGCATGGTTAATTTCCTGAGCTGCAGAGGCGGCATTCACAGATATAAAACCCATGACCAATGTAGTAATAAGTAGTGCTTTCATATTTAATACCTCTTTTAAAATCTATGTTTAAAACTGGATTCGTATCAGGGGAACTATCCCCGTCTGTATATGTAAATATACAGACATAAGCTGACATGAGGCTGACCGCTATATGACAAAATTGTCAGGGTTGTAGATTGGTTAATTTTTTGAATACAGGTTCAGTTCGTTAATAATGCACTCAGGTTCTTCACGCAGAGGCATATTGTCTATGTCCAGAACCCCATCATTTTTTTGTGGATCATCAGACTGTAGGTCTGCAAACAGTGGGGTAAGATCCTGCTGTGCTTCGCCTTGCTCAGCTACCAGCTCGAACGTTTTATTTTTTGCCTCGTCGTGGGTCAGGGCACTGACCAGAACCGCTGCGATTTGCTCCCGGGATATCACACCATCTTCCGGTGTTCCCGCATGGCGACGATCTCCCTGAAGCATAACGATTCTGTGTTCATCATCATTGTTGTAATCAAACCAGCCGGGCCTGACGATGGTATAGGGGTGACCGCTGGCCCTGACCAGACGCTCGGCACGTCTTTTCCAGTCATGAACCTCAGTGCGTTGATTCCAGGTGCTGAGCCGCTCAGTCACGCCAATCGTGGTCATCAGGCTGATACGAACAGGCGTATTCTTGAAAATTCGTAAAATATTACGTACTCCGCCGTAATCGATCGCTCTGGCACCAATACGACCCTGACCATCGGAACCGAGCGTGAAGATGATGGCATCAATATCTTTCGGCAATTCGGTGAGTGTTTCCGGCATTGAAACATCGCCGTAAAAAACATCTGTTCCACGAGGAAGCAATTTTACTTTGCGTTTATTTCTGACCAGCGCGACGGGCTGATGGCCCATTTTTATTGCGGTATTCACGACATGAAGGCCAATGCTTCCTGTCGCCCCTGCAACGAGTATTTTCATGATAAACCTTCTGATAATTCAGACTTATTTTCGATACAACCAGAATATCAATTATCATTATTGTCAGTAATGGGGCTAAAATGATTGTGTCTATGAACACCCTTCATGAGTGTGCGATGAAGGGAATGCCTCCATAAGGAAATCGCCGATGCTCAAAGAAAATTTCAACGAACTGCAAATCTTTCTTGTGGTGGCAAGGGAGCGAAGTTTTACCAAAGCAGCGGGTAAACTGGGCGTTTCTCAGTCTGCACTCAGCCACGCGATGAAGGCCCTGGAGGAAAGGCTGAATATTCGCCTTCTGACCCGCACGACCCGAAGCGTTGCCCCTACGGAAGCCGGTGAGAGAATTATTGCCTGCCTTGAACCTCGCATTGCCGATCTTGAACAGGAACTGGAATCGCTTGTTCAACTGAACGGCACCGCCTCCGGCAATATCCGTTTATCTGCAGGGGAGCATGCCGTGCGAAGTCTGGTATGGCCGAAGCTAAAACCCTTCCTCAGGGAATACCCGGAAATCAATGTTGAACTGGTCGTTGATAACGGCTTTGTCGATATTGTTGAGGGGCGTTTTGATGCCGGGATCCGTCTGGGCGAAAGCGTGGATAAGGACATGATTGCGGTAAGAATTGGGCCGGACATGAGAATGGCTGTGGTAGGAGCGCCGTCTTATTTCGCTGCAAATCCTGCACCTGAAACGCCGCACGAGCTACAAAATCATCGGTGTATCAATATGCGCCTGCCGACAGCCGGTGGGCTTTACCACTGGGAGTTTGAGAAGGATGGGAAACCGTTACGGGTCAGAGTGGAAGGGCAGGTAACCTTTAATCTGCAGGCAGAAAGGATTGATGCGGCGTTATCCGGTTTTGGCATTGCCTGTATACCTGAAGACAGGGTGCAGGATTATATAAAGTCGGGAGAACTTATTCAGGTTTTGCAGGAGTGGTGCCCATCTTTCCCCGGATATTACCTCTACTACCCGAGCCGCAAGCAGCATCCGCCCGCATTTGCGCTGATGATCGATGCGCTTCGCTACCAGGAATAAAGGGTCCGCCAATCTCAGCGGACCCGCCCGGGTATTAACGGCCTACGCGGGCCTGGTGCTCAGGAGAGTAACGTTCGCCGACGACTTTAATCGTCTCAAGCGCCTGGGTTATCTGCCGTGAGTCATCCTGCGAAAGAATGATGTCGGCGGCCCCCAGGTTTTCCTCCAGCCGGTGCAGTTTCGTGGTACCAGGGATAGGAACAATCCACGGCTTTTGTGCCAGCAACCATGCCAGCGCGATTTGTGCCGACGTCACGCCTTTCTCTGCCGCCAGTTCACCCAGCAATGAGACCAGCTTTTCATTGGCTTCAATCGCCTGCCCGGCGAAACGCGGCACGGTGCTGCGGTAATCATCCTTGCCAAAAGTGGTTCCTGGCTTAATCGATCCCGTCAGGAATCCTTTGCCTAATGGGCTGAAGGGCACAAAACCAATACCCAGTTCCTCCAGTACCGGCAGGATCTCCTGCTCAGGCTCGCGCCACCACATTGAGTATTCGCTTTGTAGGGCCGTGACCGGTTGTACGGCATGCGCACGACGAATGGTTTGCGCACCCGCTTCGGACAGACCGAAATGTTTAACTTTGCCTTCAGCTATCAGGTCTTTTACCGTACCCGCAACATCTTCAATCGGGACGTCCGGATCGACACGGTGTTGATATAGCAGGTCAATGACATCAGTGTTAAGACGGCATAATGATCCTTCCACCGCTTCACGGATATGCTCCGGACGGCTGTTTAAAATCTGCTGCTTGTTGTCGTCGCCAAAAGTAAAACCAAACTTGGTGGCGATGACCACGCGGTCACGAAACGGTTTTAAGGCTTCGCCGACAACTTCTTCATTGAGGAAGGGGCCATACACTTCAGCGGTATCGAAGAAGGTGACGCCACGTTCAACCGCTGCGCGAATGAGCTCGATAGCCTGACGAGTATCGGTCGCCGGACCATAGCCGTGGCTTAAGCCCATGCAACCGAGCCCAAGCGCGGAGACTTCGAGTCGGGATTTACCCAGATAACGTTTTTGCATTCAATGAATACCTCTTTTATCGCGACTTAAACATCAAGTTTGCGGCCAGTCAGCCATTCCACCATCGCCGGGTCACGGTGAGAGAAGAAGGCGCTGGTTGCGGTGTCGAGGGCGGCAATCTGCAGCATATCTTCAGGGCTGAGTTCAAAATCGAGAATATTGATGTTCTCTTCCATGCGTTCTTTGCGCACCGATTTCGCCAGTGAAATGATGCCTCGCTGGAAGATCCAACGCAGCACAACCTGGCCCACGCTTTTGCCGTACTTCTGACCAATTGCCGTTAACACGGGATGCTGGAACAGACCATTTTTACCCTCAGCAAACGGTGCCCAGGCTTCCGGCTGAATGCCATGGCTTTGATTCCATGGAACGGCATGCAGCTGCTGGTTGAAGGGGTTTACTTCAATCTGGTTTACCGCAGGGGCCACTTTGTTGAAGGAGATAAGGTCAGCTAGCCGGTCTGGATGGAAGTTGCTAACGCCAATGGCGCGAATTTTTCCTGCCTGAAGCAGTTCTTCCATGGCACGCCAGGCTCCATGGACATCGCCGTAAGGCTGGTGAATCAGATACAGGTCGACGTAATCAAGTTGCAGCCGATTCAAGGAGCGTTCGAACTGGGCTTTAGCGCCTTCGTAATTGGTATCCTGTAGCCACAGTTTGGTCGTTACAAAAAGTTCGTTACGTGCGATACCGCTCTGTTTCAGAGCGTTCCCGACCTGGGTTTCATTCTGGTAAGACGCTGCGGTATCGATCAGGCGGTATCCCGTATCGATCGCATCAATAACGGCTCTTTCGCATTCAGCAGCATCCGTCATCTGGAAGACACCAAAGCCCAGCAGGGGCATTTCAATACCGTTGTTCAGTTTTGCAGTTTGCATGACGTTATCCTTCAGCTGTTGTGTCGGAAAAGCATAACGCAAACTGATTTATTCAATTAGATAGGGTAATTAGCTAGGGTTTATTAGTTTTGCTCATTAATTGTGTCATTATCTTGCCACCAAAAAGCATGCACAGTTGTTAGAACAAAGTTAGCATGCCCTATAGTTTATTAAGCTTTTAGCTGATGTTATAAGTAGATCTCAAATGATGATCAGCAACATCATGTTGCGTTAGTAAGTAGAGCTAAGTATTTGTAGCTTGTTGTTTGAATGAGGAAAAAGACATAACATGTAATCCAGAGAATTGCACTATTGCATGACCACCCCTTGGTGGAAAACCTGAAATGACACCAATTCAAGTAAGGAGAGTTAATTGAAGTCAATACTTAACTGGGTTATGAAAAATGGTTGGAATATATTTAGCTTTATTGGGGTGATAGGGACATTCTATTTTTCGCTTATATATGTTCCCGGTTATGTAAAAGATATAACTGCAGCAAAGGTAAATATCACGCATGAAAGCTTAGTGGATGATGTTCAAGAGTTATTATTTTATAATAAAAAACTAACAATTGATGATATCAATTCATTCATTAAGGCCAAAGAGTTAGAGCAAGGAACTCCTTACCCATACTCAGCTGATGAACTTTTATTACAAATCCAAGATCGCTTTATGGGAAACAAATTTATTCCATTAGAGAAAAGGGAGTCTCTAATGGATACAGTAAAATCTATTCGCTCCACATATTCAAAGCCAAAAGTTGCTGAGAAGAAAAGTATAAATGAAGATTCTCTAGTATCAATGTTTGTTTCCGCTATAGGAGCACTCATTGCAGCTATAGGTACATATAGTATTTTCAGGAAAATAAAAATTGATAAAGAAATTGAGGCTGATATTACTTCGGGTGATGTAATTAATAACTTGGTCTATCCAAATTTAACTCCAGGCTCGAAGGAGTTTGAAAGTATGGTTGGTGAAGTACTTAATGAACTTGGAGTGCTTTCAGAAAGAGTTGAAGCAGGAAAAGATGATGGTTATGACTTTGAGATTAAAACTCAAGAACAGAATTATATTGTTGAGGTGAAAAGGTATTCAAAACTACTCGGTTTGGCTACAGCTCGTGAATTTATATATAAAGTGAATCAATCAGGTAAGGGTGGTATTTTAATTGTTAGCTCTGGCTTTACCGAAAGAACAAAGCAACTTATAAATGAACATAATGCTTTATCTGAAAACCAAAAAGTATATCTTGTAGTGGCTAAGGCAAAGACTGAGCTTAAGGATATATTGGCTAAAATTTTACGGCTATAGTTTTGAAATTACCCGATTTGAGGGGTAGTAATTTTTTAGAGTTCTGATGTGGCTTGTTGAATAGGTTTGTTGGCTCATGTGTCATGTGCTTTATCATTAAGATAGCTATGGTTAAAAACTAATATGACTCTACCGAGTCCTCAGACACGAGGACTCGGTAGATTGGTCTGATGGGTCTATTCCACTACTGCAGTTTTTTTTCCTTCAGAAATTTACTCACCAAATCGGCAATCTGCACATTATTTAAATCAGAGAACGGGAAGTGGGTATTCCCTTTGATTCCCACTTCAGGTAGATGCGTCACCGTCACATCACCGCCATGCTTGTTCACCACGTCGCGCCACTCCCGAGCCATTGCAAGGCGTACGCGCCAGCTGTCCTGCGCGGGCATGGCGACAGGTTTATCCGGTATGTTATCGCCGTAAATAATAAGAATCGGGATTTTGGTCAGAGCCATAAACTGCTCCATCGGCACCGGCTCACCCTTCAGCGTGTCGAACGCGCTTGGCATAGGGGCAGGGAGCTCTTTTTCCGGGAAGACAAAGCTGCTACCGGGCTCGAAGGCGACAATGGCTTTGACCTTGTCATTTTTCATCGCCGTGTACCAGCCTGGCCCGCCACCCTGAGAGTGGGTGAAGAGGATAGCGGGGCCGGATTTATCCACTACTGCGGACATCGCATCAGAGATGACATTGATATCAAACGGCCCGGTATTCGGGGTCATCTGACGGAAATACTGATTCAGTGCTTCTTTGTCGTGAGAGAACTGAACGCCCTTAAAATACTCTGGCCACACGCCAACGCGGAACTGGTTAAACCACATTTGTTCATCCGGTTTAGGCGTAACCGTACCTTCTACCGTTGTGCGCCCGGCGCTGCCCCGGCGTGGCTGGTCGACAAGATAAGTTGAGAATCCACGACGCAGGAATATGTTCTGGAACCCTTCACGACCATCCGGGGTACTTTCCCAGGTACGGGAGAACTGACCTGCGCCGTGCAGCATGACGATAGGGTATTTATGCGGATTCTCGGGGATTTGGTAGAACACAGACGCATGATCGCCATGGTAGGTTTGGCCAGCAGAGTCCAGCGGCTTTTTCGCATCAAATGTTCCTGGGGCAGTGATGATGGTACCACCAGCAGAAAAGCTTCCCTGTTCCTGAATGACCAGCGGCTCGGCGTATACCGACTGAGTCACCAGGCCACCCGCCATGATGCAGATGGCCAGCGTTTTTAAGACAGTCTTCAAGATTACATCCTCTGTTATGTTTGCCGTTCAATCATATCTGAGTAGTCAGCGTTAATTATTTAGCACCCCTGATTGCCCTTATTTGGCAGACTCATGAATGCGGACGATTAACTACGTATCGTCTCTAACCAACGGGTAACCGTTTCAGTGGTTCTTCGCTCCTGGTCGCATTCAATGACCAGCGGTTTTTCCCGACGCGCAGTTGGGGCGAGACGGGCAAGGATGTCGTCGCTGTCTCCTTTACCGTAGCCACCGTGAGTAATGAAGGGGATGATTAACTTGCCCGCAAGGTTGTGGCTGCTGAGAAATGTTTGCACTACAGGCGGCACGCTGGTCCCCCAGATCGGAAAGCCTAAATACACGGTCTCGTAGCGTGAGATATCTGCAACGCTATTTTTTAATGCCGGTTTTACGCCTCGCTCACGCTCTTTTTTCGCCTGTTCAACGGTCTGAAAATAGTCTTCCGGATAAGGCGTAGCCGGTTCGATTTCAAACAGATCGGTATTCAGGCTGCGGTGAATGACGCCCGCAATCATCCGTGTATTTCCGCTGCGGGAAAAGTACGCCACCAGAACACGGCTTTTACCCTGCACGTTTGCGGTTCCGGTCGCCGCTGATGCCAAAGAAACGTTTGCCAGCGTCAGCCCGGCAAGTGCGGTGATTAACATTCTGCGGTTGGGATCATGCTCCATAACCCACTCCTACTTGTTTGAGAGCGCCTGCTGCAGCGCCTTTTCAGCTCGCGTTGCTGCATCACTTTCGCCATGTTCACGCAGAACCTGTGCCAGCTGGCACAGCTGCGCTGCCGTCAGGCCGACCCGCATGCTGGCTCGCGTATGCGACAACAGTTGTGATTCGACGCCCGGCGTGGCCGCTAATGCGCCAACCGTTGCCAGCTCGCGGCTTTGCCAGTCGAGGTTATCGCGGGCGAAAATGTCGCCGAAAAGGTGCGTTTGCAGGAACTGGTTAATGACCGGGGCAAAATCAAACAGCGGACCCTGGACGAGAGCTCCTGAGATTTTTGTCTGGTTTGCGGTACCAACGCGGCGAAGCTCATCCCCGACAGGGATCGGGGCAACCGGTTCTTTACCCTCAACGTCTTTGATACCTCGTTGTTTACGTGCTTCGACGACCTTCATCAGTTCACTAAGCCCATTCAGGCTACGGGGAAAGCCCGTATAGGCATAAAGCTGGACGAGAATCTCTTTGGTTTCGTTTATCGTGAGTCCTGCGTCAAGACCCTGATTCAGGGCGGCATTCAGCTTATCCATCTGACTGCTGGCCATCGATGCCGCAATCAACGGGATGGCCTGTTGGCGGGCTGACAGTGTATCGGAAACCGTTTGTTGGTGGTTCATTTCTGAGGCTCCTTTACTGACGGGCGCAGCATGTGCCGCGAGACCAAAACCAAAGGTCAGCAGTACCGCTGCCGCTAATGCTTTAATGGGCGTGGTATTGTTCATCTGTCACTAACTCCTTCCAGTTAACGCTTTTGCCATCCACAATCCCGGTTATCGCCAGATGCGTCATCGCGCTGCCGGGTGCCGCCCCGTGCCAGTGTTTGACGCCCGCCGGGCAAGAGACAACGTCACCGGCGCGGATAACCTGCACCGGCTGGCCTTCTTGTTGGGTGAGCCCAACCCCCGAGGTCACAATCAGCCGCTGACCTGCCGGATGCGTATGCCAGGCGGAACGAGCGCCGGGCTCAAAGGTGACATAAGCCCCGGAAACACGGATGTCGTTATCCGGTTTGAAGAGAGGGTCAACCCTGACGCGACCGGTAAAGTTCTCGGCGGGCCCATATACCGCGTTCTGACTTCCTGCGGGGGCGATATGGACCGTGGGATTTTGCTCCGCTGCCCAGGATGAAAATGTGAAGAGGGGCAGTAACAGCCCGAGGTGACGTAAATGTCTGATCATGCAAAGCGTCCTTATCTACGATGATGGAGAGGGTCTGCAATGATTCTAATCAGTGGGACATGTCGTCAGGCTGACGCCAGCCTGACAATTCTGTCAGTTAACATCTATTGGGGTGACATCGCATTGCATTTTCTAAATATAAGAAACCAAAGCAAAAGGCGCGTCATTAATGCAAATAAAACAATAATGGCCAGGTAGCGGAAATAAAAAACAAGGGCAGATTCATCGTAATCGAAAAAGGAAAAATCGACCTTTATCAGCAAATAATCGAGATAGTCCGTGTTCAGTAATCCGTACAATCCCAGTAGTGCGATGAGCGAAAAAACACCTGGCATAATGATATTTGCAAGGTGTGAGTTGCCGGATATGCTCAGGATCCGGCAGAAAAACGTTGCCAACATTTTCCAGTGCAACCCGATATGCAGCGCCAGAATGAGCATTCCCCAATGGACCGACGTCATGTGTACTTTTCTGACCCAGTTCGCCGGGTTGTGGAACGGTAGCGCCAGAAGAATATGTCGGGACAGCATCATGCCAGAGATAATAGCGCTCAGGATAACAACGAACGTCACTGCGTTAATGACCCTGTTAACTCTCTGCATGGTTAACGGAATATTCGGTGACAGTGACCATAGTCGATGTCGGTTAAGGTATAAATGCAACATGATGAGCAGCGTAAAAATAATCCCCGCCCATTCATGTACGATTTCACCGTGAAGGTGAAATCCCATCAGCACCAGCAGAAGTAACGTCATCAGCGTATCCTGCATGACCTGGAAAATATAAATTTTCTTCATGTCGATGGATTAGCGCTGTGGCTGAACTTGTTTTACCCATTGCTCAACCTGCGCGGGTACGTCAGGGCCTGAAACATCATTGCGCGAGATTGCTAGCGCACGAGTGACTAATCTGGCCTGCGGCTGCATGCGGGCTATCTGTCGCAGGGAGTCGGCTAACCGGCTGCCGCCATGGGTGGTAAAGGGAATGACCGTTTTACCGGCAAAGTCATTTTGCTCAAAGAGGCTATATATCACCATTGGCATGGTATACCACCAGATGGGATAGCCAACGTAAATGGTGTCGTAATCGCTAAGATCGGGGAGTGGAGTTTTGAGTGATGGTCTGGCGCTAGTTTGCTGTTCCTTTTCGGCAAAGCGTAACAGTGCATCATGCTGACGAGGGTAGGGGGTAGCGGTTTCAATACGAAACAGGTCACCGTCAGTCTGCTTCTGAATCAGTTGTGCAACAAACTGCGTGCTGCCGGTCTCCGGCGTATTTTTTTGCAATACGCTGGCCCCGGAAATACCGTCCACGGCATCGGGCTTCATTTCCTCGGGCTGGGAAAACCAGATAATCAGCGTGCGGGACGGTGTGGATGAATCCTCTGCGGCGAACGCGGGTTGCCCTAAAAACCCCATAACTATCATCGCCAGAAACCCGCTAAATACCTTTCTTATTCTCACTGTTTCCTTCCTTTAATCAGCCGTTGTGAGTCTTAGCAGTGATTCTGGCGCAGGTAGCCTGACATCAGACTGACGGTTCTCTGACAATTTTGTCAGCGGGCATAGAGGGAAGACGCTCTGACATGGGTTCCTTTGTGCGGATAGGGTCAGGCTGTTTAGCAAACGTTAGCCCAAAGGTATTGATACCGTTCTCGCTCCTGGCAAAGACATCCCCCCGGTGCATAATGGCGACGGCGCGTACGATCGACAGGCCCAGCCCATGGTGGGTATCACTTCTCGCCCGGGAGGTATCAACGCGATAGAACCGCTCGAAAAGTCGGTGTAAGTGCACTGGTGCTATTGGATCGCCCGGGTTTGAAACCTCAACACAGACTTGATGGCCTTTATCGTTTAATCGCACCGTAACCGTGCTATTGGAGGGTGAATGCCTTGCGCTGTTTTCCAGTAAATTAGCCAGTGAGCGGTGGAACAGTCGCCGATCGATGTGCGCGGTGACATCTCCCTCTACATCCAGATAAAGCTGTTTTTCAGCAAAAGAAGGCTCTACATATTCCGCTGTTTTCAGGGTTTCTTCTCGCAGGGACACCTTAGTCAGCTGGGACGCATGTTCACCCGCGTGGGCATGGGACAGGAACAGCATGTCGTTAACGATCGACGTCATGCGTTCGAGTTCTTCCAGATTGGAACCCAATAACTCTTCCAGTTCATCCTGCGAGCGTCGGCGCGAGAGACCCAGTTGTGTCTGACCAATAAGGTTTGTCAGCGGGGTACGGAGTTCATGCGCAACATCGGCGTTAAAGCTGTCGAGCTGACGCCAGGCGATTTCCTGACGTTCTAACACGCCATTAAATGATGACGCCAGTTGCTGCAGTTCTTCGGGCAACGCATGGGTGTTCAGGCGCTGTCCATGGTCTCCCGGTGCAAGATGCTGGGCCTCTTTACTGAGTGCTCCAACGGGACGAAGACCGATCCTTGATACGATGTATCCCAGCAAGGCGACAATCACGACGCCCAGCGCGGCTATGATTAACAGCGTCCGGGTGAAGGCATTTAGTGTGCCCATATACGGCGTGGAGTCGATGGCAACGATATAGCGCAGCTCAGGCCTTTCACCGTTGGCGGGGATCGTTTTCACTAACAGAAACAGCGAGCAGGCACCTTCCGATGCGCCGGGCACTTTATTAAAGCCTTCCTGTAAAGAAGGCCACTCAACACCCACAGGCGGTGTTCCCCCCATGCTAAAGCGTGGGTTATCGCTCACTATCCAGTAGCGAACGCGTTCACCTTCAGAATTGGTTAATACGGTGAATTTATTGGCCAGCGTAGACCAGCCGTCAGCCGAGGTTCGGGCAGTGATCCACGGGCTCATTAATGATTCGCGGAACAACAATTCGTTGTGCATCTGCTTTTGCAAAGAGTCATGCAAAGAGCTTCTGAGCAGGATGCCGATGACGGACACAATCAGCAGCGCGGATAAGGCAAACATCAGCGCCAGGTGAACGGAGATGGAACGCTTAAGCATACATATCCCCTTCATTTATTCGGACCGGACTTCGAGGACATAACCCATGCCACGAACGGTATGTAATAGTTTGACGTCGAACGGCGCATCCACTTTGGCTCGCAGACGTTTAATGGCCACTTCAACCACGTTGGCATCGCTGTCAAAATTCATGTCCCATATCTGCTCCGCAATCATCATCTTTGACAGAATCTCCCCCTGATGCCGGGCCAGAAGGCTCAACAGGGAAAACTCTTTCGCGGTCAGTTCCAGTCGCGTTCCGGCGCGAAATACGCGACGAGCCAGCAGGTCGAGATGCAGATCGTGAATTTGCAACTGGGTGATGTCCACGCCATCCGTAGAACGACGACGCACCAGGGCCTGAATACGCGCCACCAGCTCAATAAGCGAAAAGGGCTTGGGCAGATAATCATCCGCGCCAAGGCGAAGCCCTTTAACGCGTTCATCGACCGAACCCCGTGCCGAGAGCATCAGCACCGGCGTCTGTTTGGCTGCTCGCACACCCTCGAGCACCCGGTAGCCATCTATCCCCGGCAGCATCACATCCAGTATTATCGCGTCGTAGTCGAACTCCAGCGCGTAATGAAGACCTTCAGCTCCGTCTGCAGAGACATCTACCGTAAATCCGGACTCGTTCAACGCACGGTTGAGATAGGTTGACGTTTTTTCTTCATCTTCGACTAACAACAGGCGCATAACGGGACTTCCTCGTAACTTTTCAATGATGCTTCAGTACCTGAACAATCCTGTTACTGAGACCATTCTGCCTTCTGATTGCCAACATAAAGCTGACAGTTACCTGACAGCGTTGTCAGAAACACTTATCCATCCCAGCCCATTAACTGACAAAAATGTTATTTTCCTGTCACGATGCTGACAGCCCTCTCCGCCTAACCTGAGTCTGCAAATTTGATTCCGCGAGCCTGAATAATCAGGCCGACACTCATCGGGAGAGACCATGAAATTCACGCTTATTAGCGCAATGCTACTCACGGCAATGGCCGGGGTGACCTCAGTCAATGCGGCTGATTACAAACAAAACCCTTTCACACTGGCCTATGACGGTGCCATCTCCGAGAACGTCAAAGGCAAAGTCAACATTCATCCGGTAAAATACGATCTGCATGGCATTCAGATTGCCGCAAATGTCTATACCCCTGCTAACTACGATCCCGCCAAAAAATACCCTGCGGTGGTGGTTGCACATCCCAATGGCGGCGTAAAAGAACAGGTCGCCGGGTTGTATGCCCAGCGTCTCGCCGAACAGGGCTACATCGCTATCACCGCCGATGCGGCTTATCAGGGGGCCAGCGGCGGAATGCCACGCAGCGTGGATAAACCTGCTAATCGCATCGAAGATATCCACGGGATGGCTGACTACATCAGCCAGTATCCTGGTGTCGATACCGCCCGCCTCGGTCTGCTTGGCATTTGCGGTGGTGGCGGTTATTCACTTGTTGCTGCCGAAACAGACAAACGGTTCAAATCGATTGCAACCATCAGTATGTTTAATTCAGGACTTGTGCGCCGCAACGGTTTTCAGAATTCACAGCTGGATAGTATCCAGCAGCGCCTTCAGCAGGCTTCTGACGCACGAGTTCAGGAAGCAGCCGGAGGCGAAGTGCTTTACTCCGGCGATGCCAACCTGACTGATGAACAGATTGCTAAGTTACCTTTTGCCTTATATCGCCAGGGCTACGAGTACTACTGGAAAACCCACGCGCACCCGAACTCCACGTTTAAATACACCACCAGCAGTCTTCTGGATTTGATGAGCTTTGACGTAACGGACCATATCAATCTCATCAATAAACCATTGCTGATGATTGCCGGTACAAAAGCGGATACGCTCTATATGACTGAAGATGCGTTCGCTAAAGCGACCGGAACGAAGGACAAAGAACTCTTCCTGATCGACGGCGCTACCCACATTGAGACATATTGGGTGCCTGAATACGTTGACCAGGCGATGCAAAAGTTAGACGTCTTCTTCGATAAAAATATTTAGTGAGTCTCTGATGACACCCCAGCCGCGCAAGCTGGGGTATGCCTATCCGCTGTAGTCAGTTTCCGCTGTATTTCACATTGCATATTCACGCGATATATCCAGATTAACGAAGTTGCGGTTAAAGATAATTACGCAGCCTGAATAGGCTCTATGAGCTAAATTCATAAGCGGGGCGGATGTGTGGTAGTCATTTTTTTAGTTGAAAGGTCAGAGCCATCAAGGCGCTGGCTGCTGTAAACAACGCAATTATCCAGCCCATCGTCCAGGGTGTGCCATCACTGAACAGGGCAAGAAGCAATGAAGAGATGATGCCGCTGCCGTATTGTAATGCCCCCATTAGCGCCGATGCGGAGCCAGCCACATTAGGCACTGCGTCCAGAGCGCAAGCCGTGGATGTCGCCGCGATGATGCCATTCATTGAGAAGAACACGAATACTGCACCGACAATCACGGTAATTCCGCCCACACTCAGGCCGGTGGTGACCGCCAGCACTATTGCGGCAATAGTGGCGATGAATACGGCGCTCCTAAGCAACGCTTCCAGTGGATAGCGGTGAACCAGACGTCTGTTGACCATGCTCACCGCCATCAATCCAACAATGTTTACTGCAAACAGCCAACCGTAGTGCTGCGGATCAACGCCGAAGTAAGTGATGTACACAAACGGGGAGCCGGTGATAAAGGCGTAGGCTGCAACGTAGTAGAACGTCAGGCATAACGTAAAACGCATGTATTTGGCGTTAGTTAGCAAGGCATAGTAGTTTTGGAAAGCTTTGGTTACGGAGGTTTGTGAGCGTTTTTCGGCATGTAATGTTTCTGGTAACCAGAATAAAGACATCAGCATTAATGTTCCGATAATCGCCAGCAGCCAGAATATGGCATGCCACGAGGTGACTTTAATCATCTGCCCGCCGATCAAGGGCCCGGCAATCGGCGCGATAGCCATGATGATCATCAGTGTCGAAAGCATTTGTGCTGCGCGAGTGCGGCTAAACAGGTCACGGATCATTGCTCGTGCCAACATCGGCCCAGTACAGGCACCTAACGCCTGAAAAACACGCCAGAAGACTATTTGCACGATATCCGTTGATAACGCGCAGCCCACCGAGCCGACGATGAATAGACCTAAGCCGATAAACAGCGGCAGTCGACGACCATAACGATCACTAATCGGTCCCCAAATCAGTTGTGCAATGCAAAAACCGATAAGGAACCCTGTGATTGTCAGCTCTGCGTTACCCTGTAAATCCTTTGCCATGACCGGCATAGCCGGAAGATAGATGTCGGTTGATAAAGAGGTAACAGCCATTAGGGCGCTCAGAATGAGCAAAAATGATAGACCAGTTTTTTTTACTGTAGTTGAGTGAGTTCGTGCTTGTTGATTAAGCATGGTGATCCGTTGAGCATGAAGAGATAGGGGGGATGTTAACGGGTTTGTGCTCGCTGATAATCACAGGCAGGAGGATTGGGACTATGAGTGATATTCATTAATCGAAAAGATCAGTGCAGGTTTTGTGAAGTCAACGATAAGCAGTGTTCTCATCGTTAGGCCTCTTCCGGCATATGGCTCAAGTCGCCAGTACCACATGACACGCAATAACGTTCACCGTGGTAATTGTTGCCGCAGTCGCTACAGTGCCAGTCAGTCCTGAGTATCACGGGTTGAGCATCCGCCACGTAATGGCGCAACTTAAGAATTCGTCTGGCTGCCTTTGCATCAAGATTTGCATAAAGCATTTTCGCCGCCCTCTGTCAGTGTGTTGGTTACTGTTCAAAGCACGGGCGTTCGGTGATGTATTCAGGATGGTATTGCAGCACGCTACCGCAGAGGTGGCAGGTATAACGATCGTAAGGGGCGGTCTGCGCAGAACGGGCACCGGTCAGACGACCATTCCCGTCGAAAGCGATAAAGGATTTTGCGTACATAGTATTGTTCCTTACCGCCAGACAACACACAGGCGTCAGCCGTCCCGGTACGGGCAGCGTGGTCAGGGTGTGAATGGCGGGTCAGTTAAGAAGTATCAGAAGGGGAGTAAGTCTGCGTTAGCAGTCGTTTCTGTCCGGCGGTTGTCACACTAAGGCGTTGTGACGTAAAAAACTCTCAGAGACTACGTCGTGGCCGACCTGTTGGTGGGCGGGGTGGAACTTCGTTGCAACCAAACAACGGCATCCCCTCTTTTTGTTGAATTTTGGTCATATACACCAGTACCTGCTGGATGTTGGTGATACTGTCTGGATCGCTGTAACGTACCGGAATGTTGATATTGGCCTCGTAATGCTCTTTAAACTCACATCGGTGATACCAGCCTTGCCGGTTAGTTATATCGCTCCAGTACAAACCAGCTTGCTGCGCCCAGGGATAGGTATTCTGAGTTTTACTACCATCCAGCCAGAACACGACATGAGCATGGTAGTGGTGGTCTTCTGTCCATTCGATAACCCAGAAGAAACCGACCACCGCTTCGAGTTGCATCATACGGTTCATCAGCTTTCGGATATCCCATTCGAGTTGCCGGTGATCCCGCAGGAAAAACTTAGCGGTATGATCCTGGTAAAACAGATCTGTTCGTAGTGCCAGCAGGCAGGAATAGCGCTCTACCAGTTTGTCAATATGGTTGTTCAGGAGTGACTGTAAAAACCAGTCTGTCTCCCATCGTTGTTTGTTTTGCATAGGATGATTTTCTTTAGTGCTGGCGAGGACCAGTTGGTGGAAAGCATCAGGCCTTCAGGAAGGACCATGGCTGGGGGAACTGCATGGATTGAGGAATGGTTATAAAAAGGGAGTGCCTATTAATTATATTAATTAACCTAAATTAATTTCCACTCCCCAATGGCCCTCAAATTCCTTGCATGACTATGGATGAAGCCTAATTCAGTGGTTCCGCTGTCGTCCGCCATGCAAAGCAGACATATTCATCCATCAGACTGGTCAGCGCAGGGTTTTCAGCCTGCCGGTCATTGATCCAGATATCCATCTCCTTGTCTTTTTTGAACCTAAGGTTGTCGGTCCAGTCATCAAGGCAATTACCCAGCATCAAATCGTACCAGCACAGCCAGACCAGCTTCAGACACAGCTCACTACCGCCGAACTGGCGGAACAAACTAATGAGCCTGTTTGCCAGAGGACGCTGTTTTAAACGCACGCACTCAGACAGCAAAATCCCCTCCAGCATGGGATGGTGAGCCAGCAGATGCTCCTGGGTAAATAAACTGACGCTCAGGTCATCATTAACAGTCAGTGGGGCTGCTGCTCTGCCATAAATAATCCGGTGCAGGCACTGGGGGACAACAGCAATAACCTCTTCCTCTCCCGGAAACTTAAGGCTGCCAACCGTCAGGGTATGATGATGGTAGATATTCTGATGGCACATACCCGACCTGACCGTCAGCTTCGTAAAATCAGTCAACCAGACTTGATAATATTTATAAAGTTCTTCGTAACGAGGTTTGTAATCTTTCATTGTTCATATTCCTTCTGGCTTTAATGACAGACAGCAGAAAACTTCCGAACGAGTCGGATAGTTATTTTCTTGCCGGGGGTTAGGTCAGAGTGGTGTTATTTACGGGACTGGTTAATACGTTCCTGAAGCCAGTTTTCTACTTCGCTCTTTAACCAGCGAGAACTGCGCCCCAGTTTGACTGGTTTGGGGAAGGCACCATCTTGAATCAGCTTATAAAACCATTTATCTGTAAGCCCCGTTAGCTTCGTGATGAACCGCATATCCACCAGTTGGTCATCGAGCAAAGAAATTTGTTCTGTCATGATGCTGTCTTCCATTGTGGGATTATCCTGAGCTGGTGGTTGATCGCTCGTTACCACCAGCCCTTCCACATCAATGGATTGATACGTAAAAAAGTGCAGAACGTAAGTTACAACGTGCGAGGACGCCCCAGTCCACTGGGGGGCGGTACCTCACTGGCTCCGTAGTAATAGTGACCGTGCTTTTGTTCTTCTTTGGCAAGGTAGCTGATGATGTAGCGCAGGTTATCGATGGCTTCGGTATCACCGTAGTTCACCGGCCTATCAATACTGACTTCATAAGTGGACTTGTATTCGCAGCGGTTGTAATAGCCTTCTCGTTGCGTTATTTCCCGCCATATTGTTCCTACTCTCTCAGCTATTGGGTAGGTAGCCTGATTAAGGTGCCTGTCGAGATAGAACACGATATGGGCATGGCAGCCGTGGTCTGCAGAGTTCTCAAGTACCCAGAAATGTCCTGCCAAATTTGTATGTTGCAGGGTGCGTTCAATCAGTACACGTACTTCTCGCTCGGTATCGTTCCATGAATAATGTTTATAGCGCTCTGTACCTTTCTGATAGAACAGGTCGAGTCTGAGTGCCTGTATTCGGGAATATCGGTTCAGTAGCTGATTTAAGTGGTCATTGAGTAGAGACAGCAGAAACCAGTTCATCGTGTATCTGGAATTAAAAGGGTAAGGTATGTGCATTGATTTATCCTTTGTCGGGTGGAGTACAAAGGATTGGAATGAGATGTAATTTTTAAGAGAAGCAGGGATACGGCAGATAAAGGGAACTGTGTATCCCGGGTGATACAGCAGGGTTGCTTGTTAGGGGAAGGAACTATGAACAGGGTGGTATAGAAACAGGGAGTACCCCTTAATTATACTAAAAACCCAAATGTTCATATTTGCTGTTGAACGATTCTAATGAGGTGAACAGAGGAGATTCGAAGAGTACAAACCACAGGAATAATGCAGTAATAAGTCAGAGTATTATCACAACAAAATCAGCAGGATATCAGTAAGAAATCAGTCATTATTCAGGTTTGTGACTCGACTCCACCACACAAAAAGCTACTCATGCTAATCTGTTTTTGGGAGTCAGAAGCAGAGGGAAGAGACGATGTTGCATTACGATATGATCCGTTACGAGATCATGTATATAAAAATGCTTGGTGCGCTTTCCAACACTGATTACTCCTTACAGTGGAGTACTTATGATTCGCCGGATCAGTTTCGACGTTTAATCTCTGAGATCCTTGAACGGCATTTCCTGGGCGATCAGGACAGGATCAAAGCTGGCCGGAAAACTCTTAAAAAATGGGCTGAGTTGCTACTGATTGATAAAGATTATTTTGATTGTTTCAAAGGTACACCAAGAGCATTTTGGTTTGCTCACCATTATATTTTTGAATATCCAGTATTACCTGCAGGGTTGGCACTAGGTGGTTTGGGGGATGGCTTTGATTGTTCAGGTGGTTTTAATTCTCTTTTACTGGACGATAATATCTTCACAAATCTTGATTTCGCTAATTTGAATATCGACCTGGACGGTATTGATTGGGACCTGATAAAAAATCCACAGGCAACTGCTTCAAAAAAACCGAAACGTGTTTTCTCCCGATTTTATCTGAACGCGGGAGCAAGTACCGATCTGTACAACCCTACTCCGGTAACTGAGCGTGAACTCATCAATGGTGTGATGAGTTACATTGATGGAGCTCCATGCTCACTTGGAGATAAGATCTCTTATTTTAAAAAACTACATAAGCGCTGGCTTGAGCAATACGATTTTTTTCTGACAGACTTTGACTGGATGTCACGTGATGATGAAACTCAGTTGGTATATCTCTGGGACTATCTCAAAGGAAAAGAACGAATAGCAGGCTATCTTCGCCCATATAACACGTCTATGCGTTATGACATGATTATTGCGGCTATAGATGTGTGGAACGTCCAACCTGAAGAGAAGCTGGAGTTTATTGAGAAGATGAAACATGCCTGGCAGTCATCAAAATCTTATCGGAGATCCGCTAAATAGCGTTGTGATCCCAGTGGTTTGTAGGTCTGATTTCTCAATATAGTGATGAATCTGAGTAGATCCAGGGTCTTCTATCTATCTCTCTCTTTGTCCCGTTACGTACAGAGCACATACTTGTGAAAGAGTAAGCGTATAGCGGGAACCGTATTGACTCTCTTTTCATTAAGATCAATGGCGGAAATGCAGCCCGTACGTCGTCCGGGCTGCCGGGTTATTGTCAGGCCAGGAGATTTGCCGGATTATCAACACAAAGTTTTTTAACTGACTTCGCATCAACCCCGCGACTGGACAGATAGCCCAGGAAGACGTTTGGCACAAATCCCCATCCGTTCCCTCCATTTTTTGCCCACATTTGTTTCAGGAAAACATCGTGACTTAATACGAGCTGATCTCCATACCCCAGTTCAATGAGCTTGCTGACGGCATCGGCTGTTTCCTGTACCCCTGGCGCCACGCCTTCTTTCGGAAACGTAATGTCGAGCCCAATCATATCAAACTCTAACCAGACTCCCCTGTCGAGCATACGGCGTTGATAATCAAGATCCTTTCCGGATGGATCTGAATGAGCCAGGGAAACTTTCTTCGGGGAGACTCCCATTTCTCTCAAAACGATATCCAGAACCTCATCTCCACGCCTTAACCATCCAGGCATGTGAATATTGATTGAAACGTCCGGATTGTCTTTCCAGGCCAGTGAGGCTGCCCGCAGACCGTTTTTCTCCGCATCAGTAAATTCTGGAGAGACACCGATTTCGCCAATCATTCCTGCCCGGATATCCGTTCCGTCAATCCCTTCGTTCAGTTCACGATCAATAGTCCGGGCAAGAATGTCCACTTGCTGATGAAGCTTTTCTCCTTCGAATTTTTCAAGGTACGGGCCAGAAGAGGCGACAATGTTAATACCTGTTCGGCGGGCAACTTCATAAAGCGATAACGGGTCGCGGCCAATCGACGCAGAGCCTGTGGCATCGACAATGGTTTTACCCCCCAACGCCATGAAGCTTTTTATCTCCTCAATGACATCTTCAATTTCCTTTTTACTCATATTATCAGCGCAGCAGTATGGATCGTGCTTAAGTGCCCACTGTTTCTCTGCGCAAACGCAGGAGCCAACGATCTGCTCAGACCAGCTATAAAAAGGCTTATCAACGACAGAAGACAGGTCATTAAAGAGATGCTCATGTGGCAAAGTTAAGCCCATCTCTTCCTTAGGTATTGAACCGGTAACGGTCTGCAAATAACCTTTCATTATTGTGCCTCCGCTTTCGCCAGCCGCGCATGTTTGAAGTCGGGGATGGTGGTGACAATCGCCCCTACAAGGGCAAATACCGTACCTACAAGGGTGACAAAATAGACGGTATTGCCAAGTGCCGGAATCAGTACATCAATAAGCACTGACCCAAGTAGCTGTCCGGCGGTGGAGGCCACGCCCAGCATCAATAATCCCAGTCCACGAACCAGAATCGCCATCAATCCAATGGACATCAGCCCCAGTGGTCCGCCGAGGTACATCCACCATGTATCAGGCAACTGGAAGCTGACGTGACCAAGTGAGATTCTGACGAGAAGGGCGATACCCAGAACAGTAAAACCGACGATGAAATTCCAGGTGATTGATACCAGCATCGATCCAGTAGCTTCCGCGACTTTCGCGTTACCTGCAGGTTGCCATCCTGCGAGTAAACCTGCCATAAATGGCAGAATGGCCAGAAGGATAAACGACGTGGAACGCCACTGAGGAGAAACCACAAACACCGTAGCGACAACGGCGAAAATGGCTCCGATAATCCGGTAAGAAGTGAAGTATTTTTTCTCGCTAACCCCAATACCAAATCGGTCACACAGTAAACCAGAAAGAATGAGTGCCGAGATTAACGCTGTTTGAAAAGTTGCCACGCCGAGCGCGCTGGCGGATGCACCTTCAGAAAACACCACCATTGCCCCACACAGGCCAGCAAACCAGTTCCATAGCGGTATTTTCCGCTGCTTTATCAGCGAAGGAATAGAGGCAAATTGCTGACGGGTCTCTTTTTTGGCCATGATGATAAAAAACATCACGACTAAACCACTGGCGAAAGAAATAACTGCGCAGGCATTTCCATCGTTGAGCCAGTGACCCAGTTCGCCATTAACAGCAGACTGCATTGGAGAAAGTGTACCTGCAAGAATTGTTGCAAGCATCAGCAAGGGAACAGAATATTTGCTTTTGTTCATAAGTCCATCCTGTATATTAATCAGTCAGGAATGGGTCCGAAGATATAAGCTTCTGACCCGTTATTATTAACTGCTGGCGATATAATGCAGAATGTTTAACCACATCGGGGTGTAATATTTCCAGTTTAGAAACTCATGACTACCCCAGTGCGGTGAACAGTCACTCATAAAACAGGCTGTCCTGCCGTTTTCAAAACGTCCATAAACAAGGAGAGGGTCGTTATTGATAGTTAATGCAACAGTTGCGTTTTCTTTTGCCACTGCTTTGTTATAACCCAGAAATATGGGCCAGTCGGAGAAACCTAAGACTGTTTCATGCTCATGCTCAACCGGAGAGGCATACACTCCGGCAGGTTTTTCGATACGATCATCACCATCAGGCATAATTACCGGAAGAACTTCAGCTAACACGGTATTTTTATAATTGGCTTTGGCTTCAATCCCCATAAACGAAAGGTATCCGCCTATCATTAATAATCCACCGCCATTTTTGACATACTCTTTTATCATATCCAGCGCGTCTGGTTTGATTTTGGATTGATAAAATGTTTCATTTTGCAGAAGGAAAGTGTTACTGCCGATATCGCTAATGACGATGGCATCATATTGCTCCAGTTCTGCCTGCTCTTGCGGGAAGGAAATCTGCACCTGATGAGCTGGCATATAAGTTACGGAGACGTTATTTTTGCGTAAATTTTCCAGTAAAAATGTTGCGCCTTCTTCATATTTACTTGATGTAAAACTGTCGTATCCTTTTGAGTGAATCATATGGATATGCCATGACTCACCAATAAACAGGATTTTTAAGTAGGAAGTCTCTGCGATCATGTTAGGTTCCTTTATGGTTTATTTAATAAATTTCCTGACGATACTGCGTTGTTTTTATTCGATGCAGAACAGCCTCGTTATCCGGCATATTCGAGGCATTAGCAGTTTCAACAGCCAGTGATGAAAATGCTGTTGCGTAGATTAATGCATTCTCTAATGAGCACTCTCTTGCAAGCTCTGATGCAAGAGCTCCATTAAATGCATCACCGGCACCAGCTGTGTTCTTCACCACCGCAGGAAAAGCCGGAGAAACAATGAACCTTTTGCCGTCATAGGCCACGGAACCCTTTTTGCCAAGGGTAATAACGACATTTTTCACCCCTTTTTTATTAATTGCTCTTGCAGCTTCCATTGCAGATTTATTATCAGTTACAGAAATGCCTGTGAGTAATCCAGCTTCAGTTTCATTGGGCGTCAGATAATCCAGACCATCCAGGAAATGATTAATGCATGAATCATAAGGTGCCGGATTTATAATGACAGGTATGTTATTTTTCTTTGCTAGTTCAATAGCTCTCGCTAAAGCCTCTGTATTGGTCTCGAGCTGTAATAGTAAAATATTGGATCCAGCTATAGCGTCTTGCTGAAGGGAAACTTCATCATGTAAAAATGTCATATTGGCTCCAGGGAAAATCGCTATTATGTTTTCACCTGTTGTCTCATCAACAAGAATGGAAGCGGTGCCTGTCTGAACCTCTTGTGATTTATAAATGACAGGTTTTTTTATGATTGATGCATTGATAAACGAACTGGCGTACTCACTAAAATGATCGGAGCCTATTTTAGTGATAAAGGTTACATTAGCATCTGCATAGCTGGCTGCAAGAGCCTGGTTACACCCTTTCCCTCCCGGAGAGAAGATTAATTTACCAGAAAGTAATGATTCACCTGTGTCTGGAAGCCTCGGAAGATAATTTATAATGTCAACATTAAACGAACCCAAAACACAAACGTTATTTATCATGACAGGAGGGCCCTTTGTTATTGTGTCGAGTGAATCACCTGATTCAAGGACATGTATGATTTCGTTTTTGGTGACGCTATCAAGAGAACTAATATCTATATAAGCACCACCATGACAGCGATTTAATAATCCTCTCTGGGAAAGCTCATTCAGATCTGATCGAATTGTTTCTTTCGTCACTTTTAAGTGTTCAGAAAGGGCACTAACACGAACGAATCCTGCTGAGCTGATCAGTTTAATTATTTCATGATGGCGCTCTGTTTTCATACGTCACCTCACTGAGATCAAATATAATACTCCTGTTATTTAGGGATGTGATAGTATCCGTAAAATTGTTCGCAAAACCAAAAAAAAGCAAAAAAAAGTAAAGGTTATTCACCTTATCCTGGTGATTATAGGTATCTTTACTTGATTTGTTAGTTACGGCGGGTTGGCTGGCATATATTGTTGCGATTGTAAAAATAAACTTATACCGCTGTTAGAGGTTACCCCCTGGCTTTAGCAACTCTTAGTAAGTTCTGTATGTTTTCATCTCTGGTCAGATACATGATGGTTGTGTGCGAAGTAATGATGGACATCAAGTTGTTGCACAAAAAACAAAGCTAACGTAAATTCAAGGATGTGAACTTTGTCTGCATATGGGAAAAGCCATGGATGTGACAGCACTCAAGAAAACTACCCTTACCGAGCAGATTATGGAGCAGATTGCTTCGCAAATTACTTCCGGAAAGCTCAAGCCCGGCCAGCGCCTGCCGAACGAGCGAGCTATGGGGGAGATGTTCAACGTTACGCGCAGTCGGGTGCGTGAAGCGCTGCGCGCATTATCGCTGATTGGGCTTATCGAAATAAAACCCGGCGATGGCAGCTATGTCTGCGAAAACAAACCGCAGCTTCCCGAAGAGACGATGACCTGGATCTTCCATAAAGAGATTCACAACCTTGATGAAATCTATGCTGCAAGAAAGCTGATAGAAGAAGAGGTCTATCTCACCGCGATTAGCGTAGTAAGTCATGATGACCTTATTCGCTTTCAGGCCTTAATTGACCAGATGGCGGAGTTGATTGCCGGGGACGGTAAGCCGGAAGCCTACCATCAATTGCTTGATGAATACGATCTCTTGATGGGCCGTCTGTGCGGCAACCAGATCTATGACAAGTTGATGCAAACCATTGTGATGCTGCGTAAGGACTTCTCGCGTAAATTGCTTAACGCCGACGGGGCGATGGCGCACAGCTTTAAGCTGAGGTTAAGTATTCATGAGGCTTTTATCCTGCGGGATAAAGTTCAGTTGCGTAAAAATCTGAAGTCCTTCTATCAGTCTTCGCGCAAATTCTACGATCACATTGCGGATAATAAAGACAAATAAAATGGCCAGGGTTAAATCTGCTGAGAGAGCCTTCCGTCTGCTGGAATTGATTGCCAGCCATCGGGAGGGTTTAAGCTTTACTGAGCTGCAAACCAACCTCGATATTCCCAGAAGCTCCGCTCATAGTCTGATTCAGGAGTTTATCGATAACGACTATCTACTGTATATGCCAGACACGCGCTTATATCATGCGGGTCTGGCGCTGATAAAAATAGCCGCCAACTGCATTGAAAGCACCGATCTGGTCCGCGACTTGCGGTTGCTGACCGCATTCTTGAGTAAACGGCTGGGAAAAACCAGCCACGCAGCGATTCTGGACGGCAGGCAGGTGGTTTATCTGGCGAAAGCGCTTGCCCAGGACGACCTCTCATTGATGCGACATATCGGCAATCATCTCCCGGCGCACTGTACCGCAGTCGGTAAAGTGCTGCTGAGCCAATTCAGTGATGAGGAGATTATGCGGCTTTATGGGGAAACGCCGCTTGAGAAAATGACGGTTGATTCAATTGGGACGTTGCCGGTATTGCTTGCTGAATTAGGTGAGGTGCGCCGGCAGGGATACGCGATTGAGCAACGAGAAGCCAACGAACGCGCGGCGTGTATTGCTCTGCCTATTTATTCTGGCGCAGGAAAAATGGTCGCGGCGTTTAGTGTGACCGCTTTTGCCTACGAGTGGGAGTCGCTGGTGCTTGATGATGTGCTGGCGGTGATGAAAGAGTGCCGCATACTGGCGCAATAGCGACAGTTTCAGCATATCGTCGAATCCCCCCGGAGGCGATTGTGTATCTGTCCGGGCTACCTGCACATAGAAATCTGCGTCCCCGTAGCCCGGGCAAGGAGCTTGCGCCGCCCCCGGGGGAAGAGCGCAGGGTGTAGCCGAATCACCCCAGATTATGAGCACCAAGCGGTGGTGCGCCGAGGGCGCTTGTGAAGATCTCACCGTCGATTTTTATCGGACAGCGTGTGGTTTGCAGTGTCTTTCCACTTTTTAACCGAACTTCCTGCAGCATCTTCAGCGCCTGAAAGCCTTCGCTGGCAATTAATTGCTGCCAGTCCATCACCTGAGCGCACCAGATATCCTCCGCTTCCAGAATGCTTAACCACTCCTCGCTTTTCTTATGTCGCAAGTGTTCCAGCAGAACTCGTTTGATCTCGTCCCGACGGTTGAACCACTCCTTTGGTTCGTTAAACTCAAGCAGCGCCGGGCAGGCCAGCAGGTTACCCAGAAGCGGAACAGGTGCCATTGCCAGCGCGATAAAACCATCGGCGGTAGGATAGATACCATAGGGTGCGGAAATATAGGCGTTGGCATTATTGACCTCACTTCTGACCGGCGGCTGCTGGCCATCGTTCAGCCAGGTAGTTAAAACTTCAAACTGCAGGTCGAGGATGGTATCCAGTAAACTCACCTGGACCAGGCATCCGCTACCGCTGCTGGCCCGCTGTACCAGCCCGGCCATTAATCCCTGAACCAGATACTCTCCGGCGAAAATATCGCAGACGGAAAGGCCGAATGGAAGCGGGGGCTGATCCTTATCGCCGTTGAGCCAGCACAGCCCTGAAAGCGCCTGTACCAGCAAATCCTGGCCCGGACGCGAAACCCAGGGACCGCTATCACCGTAGCCGGAAATTTCACCGTAAACCAGGCCTGGATTGATTTCCCGCAGCGCTGCATAATCCAGGCCGAGGCGCTGTGAGACGCCGGGGCGGTAATTAAAGATAACCACGTCGGCCTGCTCCAGAAGGGGCCGTAGGGCACTTTTTTGCTCCTCGTCCTTGAGATTCACGGTGATGCTTTTCTTATTGCGATTAATCGCGTGGAACAGCGAGCTGTCACCATCAATCTGCAGCTCAGAAATATAGAGCTTACGACAGATATCACCGCCGTCCGGATTCTCAATTTTGGTTACGTTAGCACCTAAGTCGGCGAGTCGAAGCGCCGCCGAGGGGCCAGAAAGAAACTGGCTGAAATCCAGCACATTAATGCCTGTAAGTGGTTTCATCAATCAGCCTCCGCTAAGTGAAAGTCGGCCTGAATCTGCGCTGTATTTGCTCCTAACACTGGCGCAGGGCGGGAAGATGAGGTGCGCTTGCCATTGAAGCGCAGCGGCGATTTCAGCATCGTGATCGTTTTGCCGTCATCGAGTCGGACATCCTGAGTCATATCCAGCGCGCGGAATCCCTCGCTTGCCGTCAGCGTTGACCAGTTACTCACTTCGGCACACCAGTAGCCCGCTTTTTCGAGCCTTTCCAGCCAAAAAGAGGCGCTTTCCGCAACCAGAATCCCGGCAATCACCTGCTTAATCTCATCCCGACGACTGAACCATTCGTTCGGTTCGTGGTATTTGGTTAGGGCTGGGGAGCCCAAAATTTTGCCAAGCTCAACCACCGAGCCCATGGCGAGTGCGATATAACCTTTCCTGGTTGCATAAATGCCGTAGGGCGCGGCGAGGTATGCATGAGCGTTATTGTCCGCGCTACGGCAGGGGGGCTGGTGTCCATCGTTAAGCCAGGTGGTCAGAACTTCAAACTGCATGCTGAGCAGTGACTCCATCAGGCTGACTTCAACCCGCCCACCAAGCCGGGTTTTGCCGCGGCGGATCAGGCAGGCGAGGATCCCTTCCACCAGATGTGCTCCGGCGAGCGAATCAGCAACCGACAGCGCAAAGGGCGTCGGTGGCTGGTCCTTGTTGCCGTTTAGCCAGGTGAGCCCTGACATGGCTTGCACCAGCAGATCCTGACCGGGCTTTTTAACCCAGGGACCCTCGGTACCGTATCCGGTGACAGATGCATAGACCAGTTGTGGGTTGAGTCGACGGGCTTCTTCATAGCCGAGACCGATTTTGTCCATCACGCCAGGGCGAAAATTTTCGATAAGAATATCGGCCTGGGCGATCAGCTTCTTAACGTGCGCCAGCTCCCGAGGCTCCTTCAGATTGGCGATGAAACTCTCTTTACCACGATTGATAGTATGAAAAAGCAGGCTGTCGTTATTGATCCACTGATTGTTAAGACTCAGGTTTCTGCTCGCATCTCCGCCCCCGGGACGTTCCACTTTGATGACCCTGGCCCCCATATCCGCCAGGCGCAGTGCAGCGGAAGGCCCGGCCAGAAACTGACTGAAATCCAGTACTACTAAACCTGTTAAAGGAAGCATAGCTACTCCATTAAGCCGCGTGATGTTTGATAAAGCGCGTTCATGCTGGCGAAAACGGCGCTGCTGTTGCCACCGTTCATAACATATTCCCGTACCAGATCGCCTGCATGATCCTGAAAGTTCAAAAATCCGCTGTAGCGTGGACGTTTAGCCGAGCGGTCAAGAGTGGGAAGGGTGTCGGCGAAGAAATCCAGGCTGCGGCGGTTCACTTCATCATCAAGCCAGGCCCCACGATGTCCCGGTTGGCCGCCATTATCAAAGAACAGTGTTTTTTGTACTTCCGCTGAAGCGGTATAGCTGGCATAGGCGAGAGCCGCTTCTTTATGCTGGCATTTTGCGGAAATCGCCAGGCCGGTTCCACCGAGTACGGTTTTCAGCGGTTCGCCGTGCCAGGAGACAACGTCTGTTGCTTTCAGCAGGTGACGGGCATATCCGGCGCGGGAATAGTTTGAATAACCATAAGCGAAGGGGCAGTAGCTCCAGTCATCGCGGGTCGAAAGAAGTTCGTGAACGGCGATAGGATCGTAGTCGAAAATCTCTTTCGAACAGTAGCTGGCCAGTTCGCGCAGCGCTTCAAGCGCTTCGATACCGGTGTCGCGGCTGGTGATATTCTGTTCATCAAACCAGGTACCGCCTCGGGTGGCGCAGAGCATCAGGAAGTCCATCAACAAGTTGATCGGGATCCCGGCGTAGATGACTTTTCCGCTCCGCGCGAGGGCGAGCAGGTCTTGCCAGGTTTCCGGTAGTGCGAATTGACCCTGTTGCAGGTGATCCGGGCGATATACGGCGACGGGCGTTGCCGCATCGATAGCCAGAGCGCTCTGAAAACCGTTAAAAAGATAGCTTTCATGAGAACCGCCCACTGAATTTGCTGCCTGATCGTCAAGGTAAGCTTTTGGTAAATAGTCCTGAAGAGGCAAAAGAATCGCTTTCTCCGCGACGAACCCCGCCCACGGATGGTCAATAACCAGCAGGTCATAAAGTCGCGCCAGTTCATCCAGATCTCCATCGGCAAAGGCCTGCAATGAACGCTTTTCCCACACAATTTCGACATCAGGATTCAGCTCGCTAAACCGCTGCGCGGTGGCCACTACGGATGTAAATCCACGGCTATGACCCCAGGTAATGCCCCTCAACGTCACCATAAGAACTCCTTTTTGTAATGAACTTCACATAAAATTGGTACTACCGCACTACCATTGAGTCACAGCTACTGATACTTTTGTAGTCAGATTAGGTGAAATTGTGATCGACATTGAAAAAAAATAATTGATTAATTTTTTCGGTTGACCATAAAAAAAACGAGGATTAGTTTTCAGTTAGTTTCTATCTGTGGTCATTAATTCACATATATGAACAATGGAGTAAGGATGATTCTTGAATACATAATCTAATTAACAGGAGAAGCTCTATGCTAGCGGGATTTTTTGTCTTGATGATCGCTTGTATGTTCCAGGGAAGCTTTGGTCTTGGTATGAAAAACTATCGACCATTTTCCTGGGAAGCCTTTTGGGTGATATTTTCCATCATTGGTATATTGATAATTCCTATTGTCTGGACGTGGATTGAAGTTCCGGGATTTTTTAAATATATACTGCTTACCCCTGGCTGGATTTTAGTTATCGCTGCTGCCTGCGGTTTTCTTTGGGGAATAAGCGCTATCTGGTATGGCAAAGGTATTGATAATATCGGTATGTCTCTGACTGTTGGGATCAATACCGGCGTGGGATGTTCTCTCGGTTCATTAATTCCACTATTTATTCTTAATAAAATTCCGCCCGCTAATTCATTAAGCTGGCTGCTGGCTGGAATGGCGGTGATGCTTATTGGCGTAGGGGTGATTACTAAAGCCGGTATTCTTAAAGATAAAGAATCAAAACAGGATGCGTCGCGGGTAAAAAATGACAAGTTCGTCAGCGGCTTGCTCATGGCGCTGGCTTCCGGGTTTGGTACCGCAGCAATGAACGTTGGTTATACCTACGCCAGTCGGGCCAGTGCTCTGGCTGTGGAGGATGGTATCAATCCGGTCAGTGCCAGCCTGATCGCCTATGTCATCGTTTTTGCATCCGGTGGCTTTATTTCTAATATCGGTTATGCGCTGTGGGTGCTGAGAAAAAACAATACGTTTAGTGATTTTGCCCGGTCAGGTTCCTCCTTTGCATGGTTTAAGGCGTTGTTAACAGGGGGGATTTGGTTTGCTGCGCTAGGCTTATATGCCAAGTCAACCGCGCTGCTGGGTGACCTGGGGCCGGTGATCGGCTGGATAGCGTTCTTGTCAGGGGCGCTGATTATTTCCAACGCCTGGGGTCTGAAAACGGGTGAATGGCAAGGCTATGAAAAACCGAAAAAAGTTATGCTTCTGGGTAATGTAATTTTGGTTCTCTCCGTCGTTATCGTCGGATATGCCAACGGATTAGCTTAAAAAAGAGGATAAAGAAATGACAACGCAACTGGACATGCCGCAATACAGTAAACCTGTGGTCATTATTGGTGCGGGCGGGATCGTCACCGACTCACACTTGCCTGCTTATCGTAAAGCCGGGTTCCTGGTTCTCGGTTTGTATGACCGTGATTATCAAAAAGCGCAAAGCGTGGCCAGCCAGTGGGATATTCCTCATGCCTGCCAGACGCTTGATGAACTGATCGAACTTGCGCAATCTGAGGGCTGTGTATTTGATATTGCCGTACCAGCCTCTGAGATTTTGCCGATCCTGCAAAAATTACCTTCCGATGTCGGTGCGCTGATTCAAAAGCCGATGGGTGAATCTATCGAACAGGCGAAAGCGATTCTTGATTGTTGTCATGAGAAAAATATTACCGCTGGCATTAATTTCCAGCTGCGTCGTGCCCCCTTTATGATCGCAGCAAAAAAAATGATTGATGAAGGCTTGCTGGGGGATATTCATGATGTCGAAATGCGTGTTATTTGCCAGACACCATGGAATCTCTGGAAATTTTTATTCGAAAAGGAGCGCATGGAGGTCAATTATCACAGCATTCATTACATTGATGCGATTCGTTTCTTCCTTGGTGACCCGGAGTCCGTTTATTGCAAAACCATGAAGCATCCTAAAATGATGGAGCTGGCGCAAACTCGTTCATCGATCATCATGGACTACGGCGATGTCATTCGCGCCAATATTCATACGAATCACGGCCATGATTATGCCCCGGATAAACAGGAGTGTTTCTTTAAAATCGAAGGGACCAGGGGCGCGATTAAAATTCAGATCGGGGTTATTTTGAATTATCCACAGGGTGCAGACGATAAATTCGAATTTATCCTTGATGATGGTAAAGGATGGCAAACCTTACCTGTTGAAGGTACCTGGTTCCCGGATGCCTTTATTGGCCCGATGGCTGGCATGCAGTGCAAACTTGAAGACCCGAATTATGTCTGGCTTAACGACATCAACGATGCGTGGAAAACCATGTGTGTCGTTGAAGCCTGCTACCAGTCAAACGCCAGCGGTGCGACCGCGGTGAAATACTGATTATTACGGGAGGTCCGGCATGTTGCACATTACCGATACCCATCTTCACCTTTGGGATCTGTCGCGTTTTCGTCTGCCGTGGCTCAGCGCGGTTCCGGTGCTGAACCATGACGTTAGCTGGCAGGATTATCGCGCGCTGGTCGAGCAGGATACGTGGTGCATCGATCGTGCGGTGTATGTTGAAGTTGACGTTGCGCCTGAGCAGCGCGGGTTGGAAAGCCAGTTCTTGCGCGAGCTATGTGCAGACCCGACGAATTTTGTTGAGGGTGGCATTGTCTCGCTCGACCTGCAACAGTCCGGGGCGGTAGCGCGCTGGCTGGATACCGATGCATATCACCCGGCGGTGAAGGGCGTACGCCACGTACTGCACGTTGCCAGCCAACCGCCCGGAGCCTGCCTGACCCCTGACTTTATCAGTAATGTTAATGCGCTGGGCAACGCGGGACTCTGTTTTGAAGTATGCCTGCGTAATGAAGATCTGGCGGATGCAGTGGCGCTGGCCGAACGGACGTCAACAACTCTGGTTTTAAATCATATGGGTAATGTTGATAGCGTTCGCCTTGCGGAAGATGCCAGCTATGCGGCGAACTGGCGGCGAAATTTGCAAGCGTTGGCGCTGCAGCGGCATGTCTGGTGCAAAGTTTCCGGCGTCAATATTCCTGCGGGTAGTGATTGCAATGGTGTCCGCCCGGTTGTGGAGCAGTGTCTTGAGATGTTCTCCGCCGACAGGGTCGTTTTTGCCAGTAATTTTCCGGTCTGTTCGCTGAATACCGGGCTCGTCCCATGGGTCAACACACTTATACGCATTACTGATGCGCAGGGAAGCGCCTGGCAAACGCGTTTTTTTAGCCACAATGCGCAACAACTCTATCGGTTAAGGGAAGCATGACGCGAGGGTGTTTTTAACCGATATCTTTTAGAACATCAGGAGTGACACATGAGTACAACATTTAGCGGCATTATCCCTCCGGTTCCGACGTTGTTTGATGAGCACGAGCAGTTAGATCGGCTGGCTATGTCGAGGCTGATTGATCATCTGATTGCCAGCGACGTAGACGGTCTTTTCTTTCTCGGTAGCGCTGGCGAATTCGCGCATATGTCGGACAGCTTGCGCCAGGAAGTGATGCAGTTCTGTATTGAGTATGTCGCAGGCCGTAAGCCAGTGCTGGTTGGTATCTCTTGCCCGGGCACACAGGCGACAATTGAGTTTGGCCGTAAAGCGCTGGAGGCGGGAACGGATGGCGTTGTGGTTATCAATCCATGGTACAACCCGCTGGCTGAAGAGTACTTGTTCGAGCATTTCCGCTATATTGCTGAACAACTGCCGTTGCCCATCATACTGTATAACTTTCCGGCGCTGACCGGTCAGGCGATACCCGTCTCCTGTATCCAGCGACTGGCTATGGCATGCCCGAATATCGTAGGACTGAAGGATACCGTTGATACGCTAAATCATATTCGCGAGGTTATTCATGCCGTTAAGCCAATGCGGCCCGATTTTGCTGTGTTCTCCGGCTACGATGAATATCTGTTCGGTACCTTAATTTTAGGCGGCGACGGCGCGATCCCTGCCAGCGCTAACTTTGCCCCGGAACTGACCTGCGGTATTTATCAGCACTGGCGAAATGGGGAACTGAGTGAAGCCGTCGCTTTGCAGCAGCGACTTTCCTGGATCCCTCCGCTCTATGGCCTGGATGTGCCGTTTTATAATGTCATTAAATATGCGTTGCAGCTGACAGGTCTCGATGTACCGGTTAATTCATTGCGCCCAACCGGACCATTAACGGAAGAACGGAAAATTAAAGTTCGTGAGGTGCTAAAGCAAAGCGCCATTATCTAATAAATTTATGAGGGTTAATATGATGACTATCCAACGGTTCGGTGGTGTAATTCAGGTTAAACCAGAAAAATATGCCTATTATGCACAGCTACATGCTAATCCGTGGCCGGAAGTGAACGCCATGATTAAAGCCTGCAATATCTCTAACTACTCAATTTACTTTAAGGATGGCTGGCTATTTAGCTATTACGAATATCACGGCGATGATTATCAAAAAGATATGGCGAAGATGGCCGCAGATCCGGTTACCCAGCGTTGGTGGGATGAGTGTATTCCCTGCCTGACGCCCCTTGAAAGCCGAAAAGATGGAGAGCTGTGGGCATCAATGGAAGAGGTTTATCACCTGGAGTAACCGACTGTCGAGGTAAAAATTATGTTTATCGATAAATATTTCGAAGATTTCTCCCTGTCTGAGTGTCGGACAACAACGGGGCGTACCATCACTGAAAGCGATATTGTTATTCATGCCGGGCAGACCGGTGACTTTTATCCTCATCATATGGATGCTGAGTGGTGTAAAACTCAGCCTTTTGGCCAGCGTATTGCCCACGGAACTTTAACGTTTGCCATCGCCGTTGGGATGACGGCCGGAGTCATTAATTCTAAAGCCATGACTTATGGCTATGAGAAATTACGTTTTCCGCACCCGGTTTTTATTGGCGATACCCTGCGAGTCAATATATCTATTAGCGAAAAACGCGATCACCCGCGTAATGCAAAATATGGCTTTGTGACGGAAAAGCTCGAGGTCGTTAATCAACGCGATGAGTGCGTGATGGCGACGCAGCATGTGCTGCTGGTAGAAAAACGGGATTTTACGAATTAAATCAAAAGGAGTGAATCATGACCTGGAGAATGATACTTAATGAAACTGCCTGGTTTGGCGCCGGCGCGATTAACCATATCGTTGATGAAGTCAAACGCAGAGGATACAAAAAAGGGCTGGTGGTGACGGATCGGGTACTGGTGGAGTGTGGTGCGGTGGATAAAGTCACCTCTCTGCTGACGTACGCTGGGCTGGAGTTTGACGTTTTCGCCGACGTTCTGCCTAACCCGACTATTGCCATGGTACAGAAGGGGGTTGAGGTATTTAAACGCGCTTCGGCTGACTACCTGGTCGCCATTGGCGGCGGATCTCCACAGGATACCTGTAAAGCCATCGGGATTATTATTAATAACCCGGAATTTGCCGATGTTCGCAGCCTGGAAGGATTTGCCGCCACCCGGAAGCCCAGTGTTCCGATTATCGCTGTGCCAACCACTGCGGGTACCGCTGCGGAAGTGACTATCAACTATGTCATCACCGATGAAGAGAAGCGGCGGAAATTTGTTTGTATCGATCCGCATGACATTCCGCTGGTTTCGATCATTGATTCCGACATGATGGCCACCATGCCGCCAGCCTTAAAAGCCGCCACCGGGATTGACGCGTTGAC
This sequence comes from Citrobacter farmeri, assembly GCF_019048065.1. Lineage (NCBI taxonomy): Bacteria > Pseudomonadati > Pseudomonadota > Gammaproteobacteria > Enterobacterales > Enterobacteriaceae > Citrobacter > Citrobacter farmeri. The sequence continues at coordinate 3,634,322 of NZ_CP077291.1, read as the reverse complement.
ACATGCGATTGAGGGATTCACGACCCGAGGGGCATGGGAGATGACGGATATGCTGCATCTGAAAGCGATATCGTTGATTTCCCGTAGCCTGGTCGATTCCGTGGCCGGTAAATCTGAAGGAGGCGAGGGGATGGCGCTGGCGCAGTATATTGCCGGGATGGGCTTTTCTAACGTGGGGTTAGGTCTGGTTCATGGGATGGCACATCCATTGGGGGCGTTCTATAACATGCCCCACGGTGTTGCCAACGCCATTCTGCTGCCGCATGTCATGGAATGGAATGCCGACTATACCGGGGAGAAATATCGCGACATAGCCCATGCGATGGGAGTAGAAAATGCGCATAGCGTTAACCTTGCTGATGCCCGTAGGCTGGCTGTTGATGCTGTGCGCGCATTGTGTCGTGAGGTAGGCATTCCTCAAGGGCTTACCCTCGCGGGCGCAAGCAAGGAGGATATTCCTCAGCTGGCGCAGGCGGCTCTGGACGATGTTTGTACGGGCGGCAACCCACGAACGGCCTCTTTAGAAGAAATTAAAGCGCTCTATGAACTGGCGATGTGACAGTTTTCGGAAATTTGGCATCGTACTAGAGATAGAATAATGTATGTTCTTATAGAACAGCTATGAGAATGTATACGAGTTAAGGTACCTCTGGTTTTTGTAAATAATGCAGAGGTACCTGTGAAGCCTGTTTTGATAGACAAGATAAATAGTGATTTAATTTCATGTTAAAGCCGCCTTGGGGATTTTCTTTGTGATGGGAAATATCCTAAATCATATCTTTTTTTGACTGTTCAAGCTGGTTTTCTAATTAATTTCAATCTAAACAAAGGATAAATGAGCTTATTTAAACGATGCTGTCAGATATGTGATATGTGACTATATTGTTGTTTCGTGTTTGTCTTTTGTATTGCTACGCTCTCACTGGTTATATGTTTAACATTATGATTATAAAGTAATTATCATCTTTTCTGTTAACGATATGATCTGATTCAACGATAGAAAAACGAACGATGATAGGTGTTGCCTATCATGTGGTGCGGAATTGATCAGTTATATCTTTTTGCGGGAATTTTATAATCACATGTATATTCTAAATCGACGGTATGGCTACGGTTCCTTTTTCTTTTAGTGAAAAATCTATTTTGAAAGAGTAAGTTTACCGTTTTTTTTATTTTCTATTTCCTCCTTATGTCGTTCAAAGAGGGGTGCGCAGGTGTTTAACGTGTGCACGGTTTTTTTATGGTCTTAATTTTATAAATGGAGTTTTATCCATGCAGATGAAATATGTCTCATTATCTGCCTGTTTTGGTATGGCGCTGTTATCCATACCGGCAATAGCGTCAGATACCGGAACCATCACTTTCACGGGTTCCATTGTTGGTACCACATGTAATGTGAATATTGGTGGCGCAGGAGAGAATGCTGATGTTTCTCTACGTTCCGGGAATGCCACTGCTCTGGTTGCTCCAGGGTCAACCGATGGTGATACCCGTTTTTCACTGCAGTTGAGTGGCTGCGCAGGAGGGGCACCGGAAGCCACCGCGGCGAAAGCCTTTTTCCAGCCTGGGAGTACCGTTACGGCGGACGGGCGTTTGATGAACACTGCGGTTACAGATGCGGCATCAAACGTCACATTGCAGCTTCTGGATGGACAGGATAACAGTGTGATCAACATTGGTGACTATTCGCAAACCACACATTCTGCTGGGTACGTCAATATCTCTGATGCACTTTCAAGCGGCAACGATGGAACGGTAGAGCTCCCTTATTACGTACGGTACCACTCTGAGGGTAGCGTGACAGCCGGAGCGGTCACATCGCAGGTGACATACGCCATTACTTACCAGTAAAACCAGTACAAAAAGCGAGGGATATTTCCCTCGCTTGACAGGGAGTGTGGGCCTATGAATTTCAGCAAGATAACGGTATTTACCGGGATCGTAATGGCTATGTTGACGTCACCAGTGCTATCCGGTGTGGTCCTTGATGGTACGAGAGTGATTTACCATTCCGATAAACGTGATATCACGGTAAGGCTGACTAACATGGGGGAGCGTCCTGTACTGGTCCAGAGCTGGCTGGATAAGGGTGATGAAAGTGCCACGCCAGATAAGATTGTTGTTCCTTTTATGCTTGCACCTCCGGTTAATCGTATTGAACCGAAAAGGGCGCAGTCTCTACGTATCAGTACCGTTCGTGGGGCTTCTTTACCTCAGGACCGTGAGTCTGTCTTTTGGCTTAACGTTCTTGAAATCCCGGCAAAGCCTGATACTGCAAAAGCGGGTGATAACTATCTGCAACTGGCAGTGCGTACTCGCATTAAATTGTTCTGGCGTCCAGTGTCTTTATCAGGGGAGGCGTGGCAGGCTCCTGAAGGGATGGTATGGACGGCTGAAAACGGAGGCCTGAAAGTACAAAACCCGTCGTCGTACCACATCTCGCTTATTGAAGTCGCCTTCAATGGAAAAAAGTATGGCACCGACATGATTCTACCGCGTGAAAGCCAGACAGTCCCAATCCCCTCCATTGCATCTGGTCACTCTGTTACGGCGGTCTGGCTTGATGACTACGGTGCACGTCGTGAGAAGCGTTTTATTGTTAATTGATATGGCCTGCTATCGATATTGGTTTGTTTCATCCGAGGCTGACATGAAAGGACTAACGTTCCCCGGAACTTTGACATATTTGTCATTTTCACTCTTATCACTTTGCTTAAACTCGAGTCGCCTGTATGGGCAGGATAGTCGTCAACTGGAGTTTGATGAATCTTTCTTGCAGACAGGTGAAAAAGAATCCATTGATTTGGGGCGTTTCTCGTATGGGAGCGCAGCTTTCCCTGGTCGATGGGAGACGAGAATTTACCTGAATAATGAGTTGATCCAGATCCAGGAGGTCTCATTTGTCACCAGTGCAGATAGCAAGGTTCGGCCATGCCTGACGGCAGACCTAATTTCGGTTCTTCCTCTTAATCAGACGAAACTTCCCAATGGACTATTTGAGGATGCATCAGAGAGATGCATGGAAATCCCGGCATTCATTCCTGATGCCCGCGTCTATTTTGATAGTAGTGAGCAGAGTTTGCATATTGAAGTTCCTCAAGTCTGGGTTAATCGATTAGCACGAGGTACGGTTCCACCTTCGTCATGGGACAATGGTGTCCCGGCAATGTTGATCGGTTACAACGTGAATGGCTATCAGAGCAACAGTGCGGGCCATACCTGGAAAAGCGTCTACGCTGGACTAACTGGCGGACTCAATATGGGGAGTTGGTATCTACGACATAATGGCTCCTGGCGGTGGGACGAACAAAATAGTGCTCACTACCAAAGTATTAATACTTACCTGCAGCGGGATATTGCGCAAATTAAAGGGCGATTGCATGTAGGCCAGCCAAACACATCTGGCAGGTTGTTTGACACGCTTTCGCTGTCTGGAGTGACACTGGAGAGTGATGAACGGATGCAGCCGCAGTCGAGACGTGGATATGCTCCTGAAATTCGGGGTATTGCTCGTACCAGTTCGCAGGTAACCATACGGCAGAACGGCAATTTGCTGTATGAGACCACGGTCAGTCCCGGCGAATTTGTGATTGATGATTTATATCCCACAGGCTACGGCGGAGATCTCGATGTGACTATTCGGGAAGCAGACGGTTCTGAGCAAAATTTTCAGGTTCCTTACAGTTCTGTAGTACAGCAATTACGGGCCGGAGTTTCTCGTTATGAATTTGCCATGGGTGAACTGCGCAGCAATTACTTGCGACGTTCACCGCCTCTTACACAGGCAAGCTGGCAGTACGGGCTGAACAATACACTCAGCTTATATGGCGGTGCACAGGGAAGTGAGCACTATATGTCGGGACAGGCTGGCGGTTCTGTTGCCCTTCCTTTGGGGGCGATTAGTCTTGATGTGACGCATGCTCGTAGTGAACTGGGCCACGATGTAACTCGCACAGGGGAAAGTTATCGTATCAGCTACAACAAAAATGTTACGGAAACCCGCAGTAATTTCTCTCTCGCGGCTTATCGCTTTTCGACTCATGGCTATATGGATTTACTGACGGCGATGCAGGCAAGAGAGTATCTCAGTGATGGCGAAAGCGTGGAACGTCTACGGAGGACAAAAAGTCGCTATAGCCTGACAGCGTCTCAGGGATTGCCTTCAGGCTGGGGACAGTTTTATCTCAGTACTTCTCTGCAGAACTACTGGAATGCCGGCGGAATCGATAAGCAATATCAGATAGGTTACAACAATCGCTGGCAAAAATTGATTTGGGGTGTTAGTGCAAACCGAAGCTATAGCGCAACTGGCACCTCCAGAGACAGTTTCATGCTTAACATGAGTATTCCTCTAGGCAGTGATTTCCGTTCACCTGTTGGACGTCTTAATTATGTCAGCAGCAGCGGTGGGCAGTATAGCTGGCAGGCTGGCGTGAGCGGAACAGCGGGGGAAGAAAGCGAATTTGGCTATGGAGTCAGTGGTACGAGCGCGAATAAGGGAAGCGGTAGCAGCGGTGCGGCAAATGGTTCCTGGCGAACCTCATTCACGTCATTGTCCGGCAGTTACAGTTCGGGCAGACATTATCACAGTGCCTCCGCTGGAGCCAGTGGAACCTTGATCGCACATGAAGGTGGAGTGACACTGTCCGCTTATCAGGGAGAGACGTTTGCTCTGGTGGAGGCAAAGGGTGCTCACGGGGCTAAAGTCAGTGGCTATAACGGTGTCGTGGTAGATCGTTTGGGATATGCCGTGGTGCCGCATCTTAATCCCTATCAAATGAATAACGTAGCTATTGATTTGCAGGGAACAGAAAGTGGTGTAGAGCTGGAAAATACGTCTCAGCAGGTGGCCCCCCGGGATAAAGCTGTCGTTAAGATGCGCTATCAGACACGTTCTGGAAGACCGCTGCTAATAAGCGTCTCCCATCGCAGTGAACCCCTACCGTTTGGTGCTGAGTTGCGTGACGAAAAGTCTGCTCTGGTCGGTTATGTGGGTCAGGGCGGTCAGGTTTACGCCAGGGTTGAAAATGCGAGCGGGCGACTGCGGGCATTATGGGGCAATAAAGACGAGCAACAGTGCTTTCTCAATTATACATTGCCACCGGAAGTTATTCGTAACAAGGGATCTGAATTATATGAATTCAGCGCTGAGTGTCTCAGCAATCAGGAAGGATAAGGATACATAATGTATAAATTAGTCAGTTGTCTGTCTGGCGTTCTGATCATGTATATTCTGACGTTGGGTACCGCAAGCGGAGCTTGCTCACTGGACGGAGGACAAGTCGGAGTGGGGCATGTGACGATACCTTTACAAGGAAGTCTTGAAACAATAGCCTCGCCAGATTCATATGGTTCAGGAGTGGAGAATATATTCGCCCTGAATTTATCTGTCAGGTATAATACATCTGTTTCCTGTGAAAATAAATTGTATCGTGTTTATGAAATAACAGATATACCTCAGGGTGTATTATCGCCGAGGACATTTCCGGCAGGGCTAGAAAATGTGGAGGTATATTTCTTTTCTCCATTTTCCTACCCTGCATATGTATCACCGGCAGTCGTTCCTGTTGGTTCTGTCGAGTCAGTCGATATAAGATTAAGGAAAACAGATGCAAGGCGTCCTGCATCAGGCGGTATAATTAATGGAAGTTCATTGCCATCGGGGCGATTTTATGTCACCGAATCGCCTACTGGTGAATTTGATAATACAGCGGTTGAAGTTTTCACTTTCTCATTCAGTGGTTCACTGACATTGCATACGCCAACCTGTAATGCTGTGAATAAAGATGTATTCTTGGGTGATTATACTCCGAATGATTTTTCCGGTCCGGATACGGGGACTGCGTGGGTTGACGCCGGTTTTACGGTTGTTTGTGATTCCTCGTTTTATGGCGGATATTACTCGATGTCAAATATCACGCGTGACGATGAACAGTCAAGCTGGCAAAATAATATATATTCACAAGGCAGATATAACAACACAGCATCAATTTCTATCTCTCCAGTGTATGGCTGGAACGAAGATGATGACAACTATATTTACATGGGGAAATCCAGAGGTGTCATGCATATTGCAAAATCAGTGGGCAGGAGTGCAGTCGGGGTAAGTATACAGTTAAGTGATGCACCGGAAGATAGATTTGTTAGCTTTAACGATCCTGAAGGGGCAGCACGCATGCAAGTGATAACTACTGATGTTATAACCCCTGGCATGAATAGTTTTACTATTCCGTTATTTGCCAGGTATCTTCAGACTCAACCAATAGTTAAGCCTGGGGAGGCGAATGGAAGAATAATATACACATTGAATTACAAATAAAATATTACACCAGTGCCAGATGCAGAGGAGGGTAACGTGATTGTTGAGGATAATGTATTGCCTTTGATTTTGCTTTAAGTGAACTCAAAAAAATGGCAGAGAGGTCGTCAGATCAGAAATCATTCCGTTTTATTCCTGCTATGTGGGTACAAACACGATGCTGTTGAAACATACTCGCTGATTTTTCATTAGTCAGTATTTCTGGAAAAAATGATAATTTATATCTAAAGCATCATATCAACTATTGTGATTGCATTTCGCGAGTTATTGAAAAACTAAGGGAGGTACAGGATAATAATGACCTTCCGAAGTGCGAGTTTTGCCTGTTTATGACAAAAATGCGCCTTGTTGACAAACTTACACTCAATGCAATTGCATGCCTTGATACGTTTGCCGATGCTTCGCTATATCTGGGGTTGAACCAGAAGTCGAACTGTTTGAGATTGTACAGTATATTAAAACGTATCAACGTTAAAGAACGAAGGTTATTTTTACGCTGGTATAAATACATGCTCATTCACTCGGATATATTTCGCCAAGCGAACCTCGTCAAATAGGGACTGACCGTTACCAAGGCGAAGAAAGGAGGCATCAAAATTTATTTCAACGGATTCTTCCGCTACGACGTTAAACGCAAGAGCATATAAAGCAGAAACGGACAAAAGCGCCGATTTGCCAGGCAGTGCAATTCCCTGCATAGATGACATCTCCAGGACAGACAACAAATGGGCTACTAAACGGTAAAACTCTGCGAACGGATGACACCGGAATCATCAATCCATTCAACCTTGATTGTGTTGCAGCGCCCTGAGCAGGGGCAGTTTGGATATCGAAAAATCTTGTACGTTAAGGTATTTTTTTATACCCCTGTCTGCGGTAAGGGAACTTGATCACGTTGATAGGCAGCTACGAGCGAGGAGCGGAAGTAAGCATGTACCTGCTAATGCGAAAAATCACTAACGAAACATTGGATCCCCATTGTTGCCGATCTTTAGTGGCGTTCAAGATTAGCCCCAATCCTGATTATCATTTGATTACACTGACTGAAATGATATAAAACCTAATTATCTGATATTTGTAGGGGTTTAGTAATGTCACTTCCTGTTCCTTTTGGTGCAATCGTTACAGTAGTGAAGAAATGCTGGTCTACTCTTACCCAGATAATGCTGATAAAAACTTATCAACTCTCACATGAGCGCTGGGCAGTCAGACACAGGCTAGGGGCGAGCTGGCATTCCTTAGGGAATTATTTGGAGTACAGTCTACGATTTGCTCAGTTGACAGATAAAGAACCTCGTTGTTCACGTATTGCTTTCAGAAGCAAAGAGGAACGACTGCAACAAGTTGAACTTGTTTTTGAAGCCATTGGCAGTGGCTTACGCTACCAAGAAACACTATGCATTCATGATGTAAATAACTCACCGATAATATTAACGCTTTCAAATATTCCTACACTTGATGTACTTATTCTAGAGGATGGATTCGCATTTACGGTTGAACAGTACCAGTTAAAATATTGCACGATCAAATTGATGACTGGTGAAAGTATATCTATTGACAATTCGCCCAAATATTCGCTAATGCAAAACTGGTGTCTCAATGATACATGGAAACGGCGTTGGGGTATCATCTGGAACTGTAATGCAATTGAATGTGCCCGAAGGCGTATTGCTGAATATTGGAAATGGGGCTTTTGTCTGCCGTTAGTGGGACGCCCCCCGTTATATTCACCATCGCGAAAAGGTATTCATCTGTTTGAAGCAAAACCGTTACGCTGGTTTATGACACGCCCATGGTGTCTGAATGTCCAGTTTTGGACGGCAATTTGGTCAGGACTGTTTATTCTCAGCGATGAGAATGTTTTGCAATGGCGCTGGAAAGAGCCACCACAACAAGACTAACTTCCACGAAGGCCGTCCGCTCTGAGCGAGAAGCGGACGCTCGCATCTATCTCAACACACTGAGGGCTTCACGAACACCTAGCTGTATTCGTCCACTGGGAAAAGTCAGATTAGCTATGTAAGTTTCAGCGTAAAAATTGGGCACTATAAAAGTACCCAAACTGTAGAAAAATATATAATGCTATGTCTCTGAGTCAAACATAGAGCGCTGCCTTGTTATTTTATAGTAAATGGGATTTTCTTCATCCACCTCAAAATCAGAGAAGAAGCGGTTATCTCTTAATGCTGTTAATAAACTTTGATTAGTTGAATCAACTTCAATTTTAGGTTTGCCTCGCCCCAAAATTTTACTGAACTCCGATAAACCAAGCAGATCAAGATACTCTTTGCAAGTCGTCTTACTCAAATCCTTACCCGGCAACAAAGCGATTAGCAGTGCTATTTTATTCTGCATACTCAGTCCCTCTGCGACAAACAGGTTTTTAAGTAACGGTTCAGAAACATCATTAGGGCTTGCTATCAATGCTGATATATCCTGTATTGCTCGACTCAAGATGAGCGACTGAGTAGAGGTTACCCAAGTTTTATAAGATGACGTCAAGATTAGAAGTTCATCTGGTTCAAAATTATTCTCTAAAATATAGTCATTAACTAACTGAGGGTAATTCTTACCATGAATAGCCAACGGTGTTTTAACAAACTCGAGTAGTTTAATTTTTAAATCATCATCAACTTGCCAAGAAAGTATTGATATAGCCTCATCCAAAATAAAGCTATCAGTTGTCATTAATTCAACGTATACCCTGATATTCTTATCAATATAATAGGAAAGTTGCTCCGAATAGTTATCTCGTATGAAGTTAAGTGAAACAATACTCATACGAATAATATTTTTATCCACTAATATTTTGAACTTATCACCCGCGATATTACTAGCACTAAAGGAGTTTTCGTAAATAAGATTTAGTGAACAAATTAACTTTTCATATTTATCATTTGATAAATCATTACAGATAACAATCGACTTAAATAATTTATCTTTAAGCTCATTATCAATGTTAATATTTTGAAAATTCAGCTCTGCATCAGTTCTATTGATAAATTCGATAAGTGAGCCATCCAGTCCATCAACATGTTCAAAATAAGAGACAATATTTTCCTCAGAGCAAACTGCTCTATCTTTATCCAGCAAAGATGACCATAAGGATTCGCTCTCAACCTCACTCAGAGAGGTCACGAAAACTTGCAAAGAGTTTATATACTGGCCTTTTTGTTCATCAGATATTTTCTCATTATTAAGAACGGATAAAACAATGGCTTCATCATCCAAGATTGAACCATCACAACTAGATAAAACCATATCCAGATAGTCACTAATATGGTTATTAACATAACTAGCTAATGGAGAATCAGGCTGTGACATCACTAGTGTATAGTTCTTATGGCGAATATCATCTTCACTGTTAAGCGTGTAAACCTTACTCAGCATTAAGGTCAGGTTGGCAAAGTTAATATCATAAAGTGAATGCTGATAAACCGCATCAAAGAGTACTTTATTTGCGTTTTTAAATTTAATACTGACAAAAGAGACGTTAAGCAACTTAAAACCACTAATTAACTTGTCAACCTTCGGTTCTGATATTGCTAAATAATCCGCAGAATTAGAGAGGTACTCAGTCAGACAATTATCAATGTTAATGGCCTCAATGGTGTTATTGGCAGAATAATAAAACGTGCCTATAGAGTAGAGTTTAACCCAATCAGCAGAAAATTCACTCTCTGTCAGCGCATAAGAAAAAAACTCAGGCCACTGCGTATTTAATCGATTAATGAAGCCAGGCTGAGCCCTCTCAGTTTCAAAGTAACCGCGAATAAACTCAACTCTTCTTTCTTTCCTTAGCTGTTTGAATAAACGTTTTATTAAGTTTACTTGGGCAGGCGTTTGAAGCAGATAAGCTAATAGATCAAAATTGAGCGCCTCTTCCTGTTCAAAATCCACTTCTCGAAGGCGGGCAACGACCAGTTTTGGGTTCTTGAGTTGATAAGTGAACTCTTTGCCTTTTTGATCGGTAATGCTGCGTAAAAACATCTTATCAATACGACTCAGGCTATTTTCATAAAAATAGGTCATATAGTCGGTGTAGGTTTCATCAATATAGCCATCACGAATAAGATATTTAAGTAAGTCAAAATACTCACTACTTTTTATTTCATTAAAATCTCTTTCCTCTCCAATTTCATTGGTATAGGTGAGTTTAAATATTTCATCAATATTTTCTCTTGTTATTATTTCTTTAAGTTTTTTATTCCTGGAATCAACCAAACTCTCTCTTGATCTTGAAATAAGCTCATTGATTTCTTCTATTTTTCCATTGAATTTGTTTTCTACATTTTCTTTTCTAGCCGCCCTTCTCTTCGCTATATCAGCTTTCTCAGTCTGATAATAGTGAGGATGATTATTATATCTGGATAATTCCTGATCATATATAGCATCAACCTCCTGACTAGAAATGAGTATTTCATCATTGATTACATCAATCTCCTTTTTCCTGTCACTAATGTCTTTTTCTATTTTTTTTAATTCCTCAATAATAAGATTGTCTTTTTTACTAAATATGGTAAAAACCATACCTTGATTAAGTTGCAACTCACTAAAATCCCGTGGAAAAATATTCTTATAGGCAATGATAGCCAACATTTTATTACAATCAAGCTCAGTCGTATTTAACTTATTATAATAAATCTGAAATTCATTATATATATTCTTCAATATTCTCATGTCATCAATATATAGCGAAACCCCTTGTAGAAATCTTTCATCGAACAAATTGAGAATACCACCATCATCAAAATGTGAGATAAACTGATCGTAAGAGTTAGAACTATCAACAACAGGAATAACTGGGATAATATAATCAAAGAACTTAGTTCTATCCTTAGAAATAAAGATATCATCACGAAGCAAGTAAATAAAACGTAACGTCGATTTCTTGTGTCCTGCTAGGGTCCGTTGAATATTAACCAGCCTATTCACCTCATGAAGACGTTCAAAGATATGATTGCTATTAAAACGGTCCATATCTTCAAAAATAATAGCGTCAGCATCAACGTTCTCGAAAAGGTATAATACTTCATTTAAATACCGGTCAAAATAAGACTCTTCACTCTCTTCAAAAATCTCTATTTCATTACCCTGTACATTTATTTTCTTAAAGACATTACGATTCTTTTGGGTTTTTATTAGTTTATAAATAAAGATAAAAGACAGGATAGTAACTATAAAGCCGCTAATTAAAAGCGTATCGTGCCTAGTCGATAATGTTAGTAGTGTCTTTAAAACGCCATCAGATAAAAGTGAAACAAACTCATCCCACTTATTAAATAGAGTGATATGCAGTACCGTTGCGATAAGTAATACCGTGAAGATAGTATTTATCACAATGTTGCTCGTTTTTATTTTTTTCTTTACTTTAAAATGCGTCTGGGGAATGTCATCAGCATTAATTTGGTGAATTAACTGGTTAAGAATTTTACCTTCTAACGCTGTTTCACTTATGGCTTTACTAGGTTCATTAGTTTCAGCTTCCTCCGTCGCTCTAAAATGGGCAAGTGAAATATGAACAAACTTTATATTCGAATGACTTTTCTTATATGATTCGACAAGGCTACTTTTTCCTGCGCTATATTGCCCTGATATTGCAATATTTTTTAGATCGTCATTGGCAAAAACAAAATCTATCGCATTTTTATATATACCCAGCTCAACATCGCTGATCGGCGTTAACTTTTGAAATTTATAGCTGTCATCACTCATTGATATCCCTTCCCCATATTCACCGAGAGAGCAACTTCTCAGAGTTAATCAAACAAAATCATACAGATAAAAATTCGCCCTATTATAGCAGAAACAATGCTAAAGATTAGTCAAAGCCTCGTTGTTCTTCTTCTCCTATCCCTCTGATTTTACGCTAAATATTACCTCTGCAACGTGTCCAATACTTTTGCCTTGGGTTTGCATTCCTTGATATTTACTAATAAAGCCATATGGATCAAGACATTTACGAAGTAGCAACGTCCGCTTCACGCCCTGAGACATTCGACAAGCTTTTTATGGCTTCAGTAAGGGTGACTTTCGCGCTTCCAGTGCCAGCAAGTATTTCGCTTCGTCGTACCGGGTTTTGGTCTTCCAACAACGGTAAATGATCCTTATCCATTTAAACGCCAGAGCCCGGATAGCTGATTGATGCGATTTCCCTTTTTCTCGCTGGCCCTGGTAATAAAGTCTGGCCCAGTACGATGAGTTAACCGTCTTCGCAGTCCATTCCACGAATGTCTGTCGGACGAACTTTGTGCACTGCCAACGCCAGTGTACCCAGGATTTTTGACCACTTCGCTCGGTTACTGGTGCGATGCCAGCGTAGTTTTGAATTTCTTCTGCGCTATTGAAGCGGTCGCGGTTATCACCCAGTGCGGCAAGCATCCGTGGGCCCATACACGGTCCCATTCCAGGGAGTGATTTGAACAGTTCTGCATCCGGAAGCGTATCGAATAAGGATTCAATACGTTCGTCGTAGGTTCTGATTAGGTCGCCTGCCAGTTTGATTTGGGATGCAAGTGCTGTTGCCATCAATGCATTTGCCTCGATGACAGTTTTATCTGTGGTCAGGGGAATAGCGCTGGCAATACTTGCAACCCGCTGTTCGGTATATGCAACAGCAGGACCACCTTTAGCGTTCATAAAATGACGGACAGTATCGCTGCGAGCCCGTTTGAGTTGTTGCAGGCTCGGCCAGCGAATGATTAGCTCGCAGAACAGTGAGCTGTCCCGATGAGAGAACCATTCCAGGGGCTGGGGGTAATACTGCTTCAGTGTGTTGATGAGCCGATTAACAAAGCGACGCTTGTCTTCGACCAGCAGTCGGCGCTGCTCAACTAATTGCTGGAGTAATCGGATATCCGGATTGTCGGCTTCAATGGCTTTTATCTTGTGGGGATAACGTAGCATCAGGTCTAATGCCAGCTCAGCATCCTGCGGATCATCCTTCGCACCGCTGGGCCAGAAAGCCTGTCGGTAGCGGGCCAGTGACAAGGCGTGTATTGGAAAAACAGTGACAAATGGGTACTTCTGGAGGGCATACACTACCGGGCCTTTCTTCAGCTCAATGGCAATAGCAATCCTGCCTTTCACCCTCTGGTGTAACTCATTGAGCCAGATATCAAGCGCCTCAGGCGTATGTTCAATCACATGGAATATGCGATCACCGTTTTTAAACTGAACGCAGACATCATGTTTTTTATCCGCCCAGTCCAGACCAACATGAGCAGCAAACTGATCTTTCGCAGTCATCACCAACTCCTTTTATCGGGGATTGGTATGCATTCCACGCTCTTCGAAAGAAATATAGTCAGCAGTTTTTCTGCATGCCCTGAGTATTCGTTAGCGAACGTGGAGCACTTACTGGCTCGAAAGCAAAGCGGCAATCATCAAATCACATGATTCTGGCACAATATTCGTAACCAATAAGCGCATACCCTGAATCACTTAAAAGTGTAACTCTCAGGGTGTGAATGACTATATCTGGCACGTAGCGGACATCTTTCAGTTCTGGACCTCACAAGTTCCTTCACGTGTTAATCTAAAATTCCAAATTATTTCAGACAGATATTATCTCACTGAATCCCGCCTTCCTTATGGATCCGGGATTTTTAATTTTTCACGCTGAGACTACTGTATGAATAAACCTGATGGCCTTCAGGCCCTTGAACAACCGCTCGCGTCGCTTCCGCACACGCTTCGCCAGCTTATTCTTAAACGTATCCAGAACCTGACCCACTACGAGCCGGTGATTGGCATTATGGGCAAAAGTGGTGCTGGTAAATCCTCTCTTTGCAACAAATTATTCCGGGGCGAGGTGTCGCCGGTGAGTGACGTGAACGCCTGTACTCGCGACGTACTGTGCTTCCGGTTGCGCAGTGGTAGTCGCAGTCTGGTAATTGTCGATTTACCGGGTGTAGGTGAAAACGGGCAGCGGGATCATGAGTACCGGGCCCTGTACCGTCGTATGCTGCCGGAGCTGGACCTGGTGCTGTGGGTCATTAAGGCCGATGATCGGGCTCTGACCGTGGACGAGCAGTTCTGGCACAGCGTGGTGCGACCTTACAGGCAAAAGGTACTGTTCGTGGTTAACCAGGCCGACAAAATCGAACCCTGTCATGAATGGGATAGCGCGATCGGCACGCCCTCGCCACAACAACAGGTAAATCTTAAAGCGAAGCAGGCTGCAATTATGGCAATGTTTAAACCGCATCATCCGGTCTGTGTGGTGTCCGCCAGCACTGGATGGGGCATTGAGGATATGGTGGAAAACATGATGTGTTGTCTGCCTGACCGCGCCACCAGCCCGGTGGTGACACAACTGCAAGGGAGACTCTGCTCAGAGCCGGTAAAGTCGCAGGCCCGCGACAGTTTCGGTGACGCTGTGGGACGGGTTTTCGATACGGCTGAGTCATCGTCGTTCCTGCCTGCACCACTGAAAACGGTGATTCGTACCGTGCGTGATGTGGTGGTGTCCGTCGCCCGTGCCGTCTGGGACTGGATTTTCTTCTGAAACCAGACTTTATACTCCTCCCGGTCAACCGTGGGCATGAGCCTCATTCACAGACCCACTTCTTTTAATCAGAACACCCCGTTGCTCCCGCTTCGTGGCACCGGATACCTGAGTCCCTGTTCTGTCACACATTTTCCCCGAAAGGGATGACAACCCTTGCTCTTATTAATAGAATGTAACGATCGATATCTATTTTATCGATCGTTATTATCGATCGATAAATAAGTGCATCTGCTCAGTCTGCAGCGCGCCTGGTACGCCGTTGCGGGCGCTGACTCCGGATTTTCTGAAATGGCTAAGGAATGAAAAATGAAAATGAGGTTTGCAGTTCTTGCGCTGGTCTTCAGCGTCAGTCTCAGTACCGCGGCCCGGGAACGAGCCGATATTCCGGCGAACACTATCTGGTCGTTTAAGGACCCTGGTGGTCGGGTTTTATGGGATGTCTGTGGCGGAAAACAAAGCTCCTGCACCATCGTGTTGGCGGCAACGAACAGGGTAGCCATCGTTAATCGTAAATCCACTAACGGCTGCGCCCTGGGGGATTTTTACGTGGTGGGCAAACCCGAAAAAGCCTGGAACCAGTACGACACGGGGACCTGCAGCAGCAATGCTTACTTCAGTCAGGGGACCATGAACAACGGGCAGTACCGGACTATCGATGTCCGTCTCAACGGGGAATTGGTTAAACGATTCCCGGTGGAATACTGGTCGCTGGTGAAATCCTTTTCAAGTAGCAACCGGCCAAAATGGAAGGACAAAACGACAGACAGATAAGAGCGTTGATGAAATGAATTAAGGTCGCCCGGGTTCCCGGAGCGCTTCAGTGCGCTCTGACGGATGCCTCTCCCTCTGATGTTAATGAAAGGAAATCACTTATGCGTTTATCTCATATCACCCTGGCGGTAGTTATGCTGGCTTCAGCCTCCGCTGTACAGGCTGTCCCCAATATGTGGAGCAGCGGCTTCGCCCAGGGGGTGACCGAATACATCATTACCAGCCCGGAGAAAGTGGTCTTTAATCTTAACTGCACTACCAGCCCCGATGAGCAGAATGTGCTGCAGCACAGCGTATACCTGACCCTGCCCGACGGTACCTTGCTGAATTCTCACGATGACGGAACCGACATCACCGTGGTGATGAATGACAGCCAGTATCCGTTACCGTCATCCCTGGGCTGGCGAAACGGTGACAATGCCTGGGTGTCATTTATTGACGCACTGGGGCAGGCAGCAAATTTCGATGTTTATGTCAGCGATAAAAAAGTAGGCACTTTCAGTCCGGGTCTGAAGAATACGCAAAAAGAACTGTCTGACCTCAGTGAATGCCGGACCACACACTACAGCGATTAATTATTCACACTTCAGACCTCTCCAGCCCGCTACGCACCAACACCAGATAGCAACAGGCCATGCTCCTTCGGGAACATGGCCTTTTTTGTTTTTATTTCATTATCAGATAAGGAGTTAGCCATGCGATTAGCCAGCCGCTTTGGCCGTATAAACCAGATACGCCGTGACCGGCCTCTGACCCACGAAGAACTGATGAGTCATGTTCCCAGCGTGTTCGGGAGTGGCAAACATGAATCTCGTTCAGACCGTTATACCTACATCCCGACCATCACCATCCTCGAAAGCCTGCAGCGTGAAGGCTTTGAGCCGTTCTTTGCCTGCCAGACGAAGGTCCGGGACCAGAGAAAGCGGGAGCACACCAAACACATGCTTCGCCTGCGTCGTGCCGGTCAACTGACTGGACATCAGGTGCCGGAAATCATTCTGCTTAACAGCCATGACGGCTCATCAAGCTACCAGATGTTGCCGGGGCTGTTTCGAGGCGTCTGTACTAATGGTCTGGTCTGCGGTCAGTCATTCGGCGAAGTGCGGGTACCACATAAAGGGAATGTTGTTGAGAAGGTGATTGAAGGGGCTTACGAAGTGCTCGGTGTGTTTGACCGGGTGGAGGAGAAGCGCGATGCAATGCAGTCACTGGCACTGCCAGAACCAGCCCGTAACGCCCTGGCGAATGCTGCGCTGAAGTATCGCTTTGGTGAAGACCACCAGCCGGTCACGGTATCGCAGTTGCTTACCCCACGTCGTCGGGAGGACTACAGCGATGACCTGTGGACCGTATACCAGCGCGTGCAGGAGAACCTGCTGAAAGGGGGATTGTCAGGGCGAACTGCTCAGGGGAAAAGCAGCCGCACCCGTGCTGTTACCGGTATTGATGGTGACGTGAAGCTCAATCGCGCCCTGTGGGTAATGGCAGAAAACATGCTCGATTTTTTGGGGCGTTAAACAACCGTTCCGGCATAAGGAGATAGTTTAATGAATACACAAAATCATCAGTTCGCGGAGCATACCGCAATTACTGCCTCAGTGGTCCCGGACGAGTTACGCATCGGCTTCTGGCCGCAGCACTTTGGCACCATCCCGCAGTGGATAACCCTTGAACCTCGCATTTTCGCCTGGATGGTTCGGCTGTGTGCCGATTACCACGGCGGTATCTGGCGCTTTTCGACACTCAGCAACGGCGGCGCTTTTATGGCTCCCGAGTCAGATCACGATGAGAAGTGGACATTGTTCAACAGCATGAACGGCAATGGCGCAGAGCTTGCCAGTGAAGCAGCAGGAATAGTCGCCTGTCTGATGACATACAGTCACCACGCCTGTCGCACCGAGTGTGATGCGATGACTGAGCACTATTATCGCTTACGCGACTTCGCGCTGAACCATCCAGAGTGCAACTCCATTATGCATCTCATCGACTGAGGAGAGCCGAGCATGAGTACCGCGTTATCCCCATTGTCATCACAGCCTGAACTCTTTCCGCTGGCGGTTATGGCTCAACATGGTTGCCTGCTTCCCGCGACTTCCGGATTGACACCCTATGCCCAACGGACCATTCGCCGGGCTATCAATCTGCTGGATAAATATCTGCGCCAGCCCGGCATATCTTTTACCTCAAGTGCTGCTGCCCGTGACTGGCTTCGGTTACAGCTGGCAGGACAAGAGCGGGAAGTGTTTATGGTGCTCTATCTTGATAATCAGCATCGTTTACTGGAGAGCGAAACGCTGTTTGCCGGTTCAGTTAACCATGTCCAGGTCCATCCCCGCGAAGTAGTGAAGTCAGCGCTTCGCTTTAATGCTGCAGCTGTCGTACTGGCACATAACCATCCATCCGGTGATCCGGAGCCCAGCCAATGCGATCGCAACATTACGGGCAGGCTTAAAGAAGCCCTGGCACTGGTTGATGTGAACACGCTTGATCATCTGGTTATCGGTTCAGATGGCATTGTGTCGTTTGCAGAGCGAGGCTGGATATGAGGGTACTTAAATGAAATCTACAGACTCAGAGAACGATTCATTTCTCCAGTGGGGGCTGAATCGTAATGTGACGCCTTGCTTTGGCGCTCGTCTGGTACAGGGGGGAAACCGGCTGCACTATCTGGTTGACCGGGCCAGCATTACCGGTGAATTCAGTAACGCAGAATCTTTGAAGTTGGATGAAGTATTCCCACGTTTTATCAGCCAGATGGAATCGATGCTGACCACTGGTGAAATGAATCCTCGCCATGCCCACTGTGTCACCCTGTACCACAATGGTTTCACCTGCGAAGCCGATACCCTTGGCAGTTGCGGCTACGTATACATCGCCGTTTACCCCACTCATCGTTAACTACTTTCACAAGAGCAAATATGAAAACTCTACCTGCAACAACTCCGCAGGCGGCGACGCTATGTCTGTCGCCCGTAGCAGTGTGGCAAATGCTGCTTGCACGCCTGCTGGAACAACATTATGGCCTGACACTCAACGACACACCATTCAGTAATGAAACTGTTATTAAGGAACATATTGATGCCGGTATCACTCTGGTCGATGCAGTCAACTTCCTGGTGGATAAGTACAAACTGGCTCGTATCGATCGCAGAGGATTTACCTCACAGGAACAAGCGCCATATTTGACCGTAACAGATATCCTTCATGCCAGGAAAGCATGCGGATTAATGAACAGTTGTTCTTATCAGGACGTAAGTAATATTGTTCTTAGCCGATCGCGTCAGTGAGAGGCGGCTTAAAGAGCTAAGAAGATTTGCACGGTCTGTGAAGAAATTGGTGAGATTAGCGACTCGATGAAAGGCTCATCGAGTCGCATGGAAAACAAGGTAGGGGCACAAAAGGGGGCATTTATAAAGATGAAACAAGAAAATAGTTATATTTATCAATGGGTATATGTGATGTATTATGTTCCTATTATCGCACCATTTCAATCAAGCAGTTAGCCCTTAAAATTCCACTCTCCTCTGAATACCAGCCGGTCATGTAAGCACTGTGCAAGCATCGGTAATGTATGCCTGTAGTCCTGACCAGCCACCAACGTTTAAACGTCCTTTGAGAACCTGAACCAGACGTGAGCGTTTTATATAAAAGGCTAAGGCGGCGCTTTGTATGAATACCATTCAAAATGGCACCCTCCAGGATCCCATTTGGCCTGCGCAATGCCAAATCCAGCATTGTCGATTACTATTTAGTGAAGGTTGTATCGAAAACTTTTTTATTTATCACTGCTGTGGTTCAATTATTAAGAATAAAAATAAATAAATCAGAATGAAATTCAGATATAGCTTATCCACAATATTAATTATTGGTGAAATTAAAGTAACACTCTGTAAAATTTGGATGTTTTTATTTCTCGTAGACGAGAATTTAACTATCATGATATAATGTGAAGGAACAATATGACAGGTTATTAACCTGTCAGTAATGTAAATAAATTTTCGAGGGGACTATTCCAGTGGGACGTAAATGGGCCAATATTGTTGCTAAAAAAACGGCTAAAGACGGGGCAACATCTAAAGTATATGCAAAATTCGGTGTGGAAATCTATGCTGCTGCTAAACAAGGTGAACCAGATCCTGAATTAAACTCATCTTTAAAATTCGTTATTGAACGTGCGAAGCAAGCACAAGTGCCTAAGCACGTTATTGATAAAGCAATTGATAAAGCCAAAGGTGGCGGAGATGAAACGTTTGTGCAAGGGCGTTATGAAGGCTTTGGACCAAGTGGTTCAATGATTATCGCTGAAACGTTAACTTCAAATGTTAACCGTACGATTGCTAACGTCCGCACAATTTTCAACAAAAAAGGCGGAAATATCGGAGCGGCAGGTGCGGTCAGCTATATGTTTGACAATACTGGTGTGATTGTATTTGAAGGCTCAGATCCTGACCATATTTTTGAAATTTTACTTGAAGCTGAAGTGGATGTTCGTGATGTAACCGAAGAAGAAGGAAACATCGTTATTTATACTGAATCGACAGATCTTCACAAAGGCATTGCAGCTCTAAAAGCTGCCGGGATTACTGAATTTTCAACAACAGAGCTGGAAATGATTGCTCAATCAGAAGTTGAACTTTCACCAGAAGATTTGGAAATCTTTGAAGGACTCGTTGATGCCCTTGAAGATGACGATGATGTTCAGAAAGTATATCATAACGTTGCAAATCTCTAATTTTATATTAAAGAAATCTGTCATTGTGGCAGATTTTTTTAACTTGTAAATTTGCTATAGAAATTTCTTTCTGGATATTTTTTATAAAAAACAGATAAAAATTCCTGTTGCCTAAAAGAAATTGCATTATTTTCAGCGAGCTGGTTGGAGTCACTCTTTGTGGATAATCCCATACTTCAGAAAACCATTATTATCTTTATTCTTGTCTTGTGGGTAATAGATCAATTCAGGACAAAGAAAAAAAACGTTCTGACCCCGCTATCGAAGACGCTGATGCCAGAGAACGTCATGAATGGCGCTATCTCCGATGGGGATTCCGGGCAATACAAGTGGCAGCGACAGTGTATATCTTTGTTCAGCTGATTCAGTTCTTACTGAGATAGATGCCACAGGCCAGCACTACTGGACAGAAACACCTGACTGCCCGGACTGACTGCCGTTGCACTATCGTTGATAGCCGCTGTGAATGTCCCTTGTGCGCCAGAAGCGGACAATAAAAACGTCCGCTGGCTTATCGGCGTTCCTCGTATTTACTGCGTTTATGCTGATAAAGTAATTCATCGGCTTTCAGCATCGCCACTTCCAGTGTATCTCCTGGCAGTAGCTGATAGGCTCCCCAGGAAAATGTGACCAGTTTATTCGGATCAATCGCGAGTAATTGTTCCTGGGCACGGGTAATAACATCGCGGGATTTATTCAGAGAATAATCAACAAGAACCAGACAGAACTCATCCCCCCCAAGCCGTATGCCATAGTCACTTTTACGAATGGCATTCCCCAGTGCCTGACCCAGTGTTTGTATCGCTTTATCACCCATATGATGACCAAGAGAATCATTGATTTTTTTGAGACCATCACTGTCAATGGCGATAACCGTGACCGGAATGTTTTTGTCAATAAGTGAACGAATTTTTTGTTCCAGTTCCGCTGTAATGACTTTTCGGTTATATAAGCCGGTCATCGCGTCCGTCACATTATCCCTGGAAAGCAATTCCTGTCTGATTAACTGAACACGGGCATAGCGGCATAATAGCCAGGTTCCGGGGATGTAAAGCACTAATAACCATAAATTGGTCATGATGACATAGATAGCATCCAGCTTCACATGGACGGTGTTGTACCGCGTGAGTTTATCTTCGCCACTGATTAAATCATACGATTTAATGTGCGGTTTATGGAAAAGAATACGCGCGCCGGTTTCGTTATCAGTAACATATAAAGAAAGGAACTGCCATAATAAGGGACGGTCGACCGTTTTAAAAGAAATCACAAGATCGTTAATATTGATGTCGGTGATCAAAATGCCTTTCACTTTATCGCCCAGAAATACCGGCGTAAGCATGCTGATGATGTTATTACGCGTATACCCATCCTGATAAATATGAGACAGCGTACTTTCCCCCTTCAGTAGATCATTCAGAGCATTGTCATCAATGGAAATGGTGTGGGCACTGCGCGCGATATTGATAGCGCCATTATTGCCAACCAGCCAGTTGTTAAACGTGTAGTTTTTTGTATTAACCAGTTGATTAATATAAATATAATTATAAGAAAGATCTATGTAGTACCGGATGTTCCTGAACCTGTACCCCGTATAATTTGAAAAACTATACTTCGACAAAGCTGCGCTCTCCGCCGTGTGAATAACCGACAGCGCGCTAATATCACCCGCCCATTTTTCACACGACTGATTTCGGGTTTGCAGGGTGCCGCTCAGGTTGGTCAATTTTTGTGCCAGTAGATTGAATCCGTAAATACCACCTTCTTTTTCAAGAGACTGGCAAATTACAGTCCGTTCGTTACTGGCCGCAGGCGCACCCACTGTTCTGGTGTAAAACGCACGGGAAAGTCGTGTGGCAATACTCTGGTTAATGGATTCTTCATGAAAAAGCGCCGATTTACCGTTTTCAGCGACATACCCCAGGTAGTTCTTTAACTCGTGTACCTCACGGACAACCAGCGCAATGAAAAGTACGGTGGTGCAGGCCACGATTAAAAAAATAGCACTGATATACTTTTGTCTGAACAAGATGGATAATTCTCTGTTGTCCCACCCGGAAATGACCGTCAGTATAGCATTGATCAATATATTCTGGCCTGCTCTGTGAGAGTAATGATGCCTCCCGCCATCCTGATGTAGAGACGTTCATTGAGCGGGTAAAGCAGAGTTGCGTCTTTCACCCCAGCAGGATTCTACTGGGCCAACTGGCCAAACTACGGTTTAATCATTAAAAATGGAGTCAAAGTATCTTCTTAAGACAATGATAGATTTTTTTCCTGCACGCTGACAATTTTTCTCAAATACCTCATTGCCACTCTCCTTTGGGATGTCACTAATTGTTCGAATTGCTGAAAATGGGATGCGATTTACATAGCAAACATGAGCAATACTTGCTGTCTCCCTATCCACACATAAAGGATTGCATGACGCTATAATTTCTTCACGACCTTGATTATCTATATAAGGCGACGACGTCAAGAGCTAAATAATTTCCAACGGTGTTATTCCTGCTTATTAATCATACAATGATTGAACGTAAACCCGATCTCGGAACACTTGAAATGTGATCGGGTTACAGAAGATAAGCTCATTTTCAAACTCAGAATTATCGCGCTTGCCGCACTGTATTAATCTCTCGACCAATCATATAGTGCTATGCAGTACATGATTATCAGCTTAAGGAGAAGATGATGAAACGTATTGATTTGCACATGCATTCGGTATACAGCGACGATGCGGATTTCCCCGTTAGCGACCTGCTGACCATGGCGAAAGCGGCGAACCTGGCGGCGCTGGCAATAACCGATCACAACTCGGCGCGATCCGTTGAAGAGGCCATTCGCTATGGTAATGAAAACGGCGTGAGCGTGATGACGGGGATTGAAATTGATTGCTCGTTCGCGGGCAATAACTATCATCTGCTGGGCTACGGTTTTCGTCGTGATTGCCGGGATTTTGACGCCGTCGAGCAGAATTTCCACCATCTGGAAAGTCTCGCGACGCCGCTGAAACTGGCGAAGCTTCAGGCTCTTGGTTTTCAGCTTGACGTCGATCGCTTGTATACCATGGCGGGCGATCGCGTTCCGCAGGAAGAGCAGATGGCGGAATTGATTTTAGAAGATGCGCGCAATGCGAATCATGAGCTGCTGGTGCCGTACCGGTCCGGGAATCCTCGCAGCGATATGCCGTTGATTAATTTCTTCTGGGATTTTTTTGGCCGCGATAAACCCTGCCATGTGAAGGTTGAACTGCCTCCAATGGCGGAGATGGTGTCGATGATTATCGATAACGGAGGCATCCCAGTGATTGCGCATATCGGTGCCAACGTAAAGGAAAAGCCTCTGTCAGTCATTGAGCAAATGTTGCCGCTTGGCGTGCAGGGCGTGGAGGTGTTCTCCAGCTATCATGATGAGGCGCTTTGTCGCGAACTCTATCAGTTCACGCTGGATAAAACGCTGTTGGCCACCAGCGGCAGTGATTTCCACGGCAAAAACAAACCCAACATCAAGATGGGTAGCAGCCAGCCATGGGCTGCAGCGCTGCCGAAAACCCTTGAAGTTCTTGAAAAGGTAACGCTTTATTAGCGTCTGACAAACCCGGTGTAACGTATCGGGTTTTCTTTTTGTTTGCCGTTCCAGCCGTTCGTATTCATAAGAGGGGCCGCAAAAGAATTGCGGCCCCAGGCGTCAGGCTGCCAGCTCAGGCATTTTCTCCTTCACAAAATTTAAAACTTTCTCGGCGTCCAGCGACGCATAGGGCAGGCTTTCAATAATGGCGATCGGGCGCGCGTTTCCGACAATGTCATAAATCTCAGAGAGCTTGTATTGAATATGCGGCGCAATGAGAAAACCGTCGAAAGCGGGAGCGACACTGGCGAAATTATCCAGTCCCACCGCGCTTATCATGAGAGGATAGCCGTTGCTATCTGTCAGTACCTGCATCTTTTTGGCAAGAGAATTTGCCGTATTCCCGAACAAACAACATATCAGAAGCTTTTTCATATTTTTGACCTCCTGAAAACGGTTCATAGAATAGGACTAGCCATGCTTAAAAAATGAGCGTCACATCTTATTTGCAAGACAAATATATTCCTGTGTTGGCTGCGCAGACCTGAATTTCTTCCCCCGCTCAAGGGGGGCTACACTTAAGCGAAACTGAGTTCCGAGCGCTTCTGGATTCATGAATCAGGCTCATAAGGCCATGCCAGTGGATACGCTTAACGTCTCTTCGTCTTAACGCTATTCTGCACCACGCATCAGTCGTTGTCGGGTTTCATTGTCAATAAAGCTGGCTTCCAGTGCGTGTTCGCTACAGCGATAGAAATCCGCCAGAGGAGCCACCTTGCGTAAGAAATGAGCAAGATCGCCACACTTCGTCGGGGCAATAAAGATCCTGGTAAAGTCCTCCAGCGTGATTCCTGGGCAAACTTGTTTTATATAATGCAAGCTCAGGCAGGTATCCAGGTGAACATGAAGTTCGACCTTCTTAATATTTTTCGGGAGAATGTCATCAGAATACCTCGCATCCATTACGACAATAAGGAATAAAGTTTTTGCTTGAACATGCCCGATTTTATGCGGGTGATAATTCTGGCATTGACGGGCAGACCGGTCAGTTGCGTCGAATCGATAACGAAGTGTCCGTAGGATTTATCATTTTTGTATTCGATCCACGTATGAGCCTCAAAGGAGGAATCAATAATTTCCGGGTATAGCGCCACTGCCATCGTGGTGGGATCGGGCAAATCAAAGCCGATTTTGTTCATACGACTTGCATTGAACGCCATTAGCGTCTTGTTGCAGCGGACGGAAAATCGGCCTAACTCGCTGAGCTCATTTAAAAACACAATATCTTTCTGATTGATAAAAGCCTCGCCCATACCAATTTCCCAGCCCACCACGGTTAACGGCAGCCCCGATTCAAGCACCAGGTGTACCGCTTCGGCATCCACGTAGAAATTAAACTCCGCTAAAGGGGTGATATTGCCAGGGGTGAGTCCGGCACCGCCCATCACATAAACATGTTTTATTTTCTGCACCAGTTCTGGCTCTTTTAAAATCGCCATGGCGAGATTGGTCAAAGGGCCCAGCGTGACAATTTCCAACTGACCATCAAAGCGGGTGGCAAATTCAATGATCGCATCGACAGCATGCATTTTTTCAACCCTCAGAGAGGGCTCGGGGAGTGCCATATCACCCATCCCATCCTCACCATGAATATGGTGCGAGTAATAACGTTCCCGGAACAGAGGTTTTGTCATGCCCGCGTAAACAGGGGGAAAATATGTGTCGCTTTTCTCCACGCAGATCAGTGCATTTTTGACACACTGGGGTAAGGGGCAATTACCGGCAACGGTGGTAATCGCTTCAACTTGAATATGAGAGGCTCTTAATGCCATCAAAAGGGCTACCGCATCATCAGAAGCGGTGTCGGTATCTATCAGAAAATGTCTCATCGCAATTACTCCGTTGATTATGTCCAGTAACGTTAAAATGCGCAGAGTTGGCGATAACAAAAAGGACATATGTCCTTTTTGTTATCGCCGCGTTCATTTTATTGTGCTATCCCATGAAAGGGAGACAGGAAAAGGGCGGAGGGGAAGATGAAAAATATCAGCGACAGTGCCTTAAAAGAGCGATTTATTTTAGCGCACGGGTTATCTGCCGTACTCAACGCTTCGCTGTTAGCCGCATTGCGTCTGATTAAAATTGACGCCGGGGAATATCTGACGACGCAAAGTACGCATTTGACACATCTCTTTTTCCTGGTTGACGGTAAGCTGCAAGTCGAACGCCAGAATCCAAACGGGACTCATGGGGTCTATTCTTTTGAAACCGCTTTTTCGGTGATCGGCGAACTCGAACTTTTCTCAACAAAACAAAGTAAAGCCCTCAGTGCCGTCCAGGCATTATCGGACTCTCTGTTACTTTCCCTTCCGGTTGAGGCAGTAAGAGAGAACGCGATGAGCGATCCCGCTTTTCTTCTTTTTATGTGTCAGAATTTAAGTCATAAGTTACTTAATACTTCACTGCTGCATTCGGTTGGTGCGATTTCGGTGGAATCTAAATTGCGTCAATTCTTATTATTCAAAACGCAAAGCGAAGGCGTAATGATTCAACTGGAGAACAGGGAGTCGCTCGCCGCCATGTTGGGCGTTTCTGTCAGACAACTCAATCGCACGCTGATAAAACTTGCGCAGCAGGAGATTATCCAATACAAAAATAAATCCCTGAGGATTATCAATCCTGTCCGCTTATCCGATTTTCCTGCCGACAAAATCTGAACCGGGATCGGGGAATGTATGACCGAGAGCATGACATAATGCTCTCGCTGTGAAGGAAGGCTGGAATGCTATTTCAGCCAATATACACATTACGATGAGATCAACGGATGAATCTTCTTGAACTGACTCTTCTGAGTGGGCAATACGACGGTCATGAAACGGGCGGCAAGATCCCATGGAACGATCCGGACTTCAGCCGCAGAATGCTGGAAAACCATTTATCTCAGGAGCACGACTGGGCCAGTCGTAAACTCTCGGTCATCGAGCAGCAGGTCGACTGGATCGCCCGTCAACTTCCCGTGGGCGCAAAAATACTTGATCTGGGATGTGGACCCGGCTTTTACACCCAACGTCTCGCACAGCGCGGATTTGATTGCACTGGCGTTGACTTTTCTCCGGCCTCTGTTCAGTGGGCGCGGGAACAGGCGCAGAGCGCAGGGTTGTGCATTGAATACCTGGAACAGGACGTTCGCGACTACCTGCCTGGCGACACTTTTGATTTCATCATGATGACCTTCGGTGAAATCAATGTCTTCAGCATTGAGGATGCGCAACAGTTGGTGGCGCGCTGTGCCGCCTGGCTGAAGCCGGGAGGCTCTCTGCTGATTGAAGTGCATACTTATGACGAAGTCAAAAGGCAGGGGACGGCACAACCGTCCTGGCAGCGTTGTTCCCAGGGGCTGTTTCTTGCCGAGCCACACCTGCTGCTGAGCGAAAATAGCTGGAATGAAGAAATGCAAACCAGCACCACGACGTTCTGGGCGCTCAAGGCCGACGCCAGCGTTGTGCATTTTTGCAGTCAGACGCGTGCCTGGCGGGATGAGGAGTATCTGCAATTGCTGGCGCAGTGCGGGTTTGGCACGGCGGTTCGCGTTGCCGCTGACGACTGGCCGGTTAGTGATACCTTTGCCGGGAAGCTCTATGCTCTGATGGCCCGTCGCGAAACGACGTAAACGGCAATTTATCCGTTCTGCGACCAGAGAAACCGGATGCCCGATGGTTTACGCTGTCGGGCTCTTTTAGATCGGGAGCCTTACAATGCGGGGAGTGATTCACTATCATGCCTGAATCCCGCTACCTGTCAGGATTCGCCCATGCTTAAAGAAAACTTCAACGAACTGCAAATCTTCCTGGTTGTCGCCAGAGAGCGGAGTTTTACCAAAGCCGCTGCGAAGATTGGCGTTTCACAATCGGCCCTCAGCCATGCCATGAAAGCGCTGGAGGAACGTTTAAACCTGCGGCTTTTGACCCGAACCACCCGCAGCGTGGCACCTACCGCCGCAGGCGAGAGAATTATCGCCTGTCTTGAACCCCGTATCGCGGACCTTGAACAGGAACTGGAAGCACTCATTCAACTGAACGGGACGACCTCGGGCCATATCCGTGTATCGGCCGGGGAGCACGCGACGCGCAGTTTGCTGTGGCCGAGGTTAAAACCTTTTCTCAAGGCCTGGCCGCAAATCAGCGTCGAACTGGTGGTCGATAATGGTTTTGTGGATATCGTAGAAGGCCGTTTTGACGCCGGGGTGCGTCTGGGTGAAAGCGTCGATAAAGATATGATCGCGGTAAAAATCGGCCCGGATATGCGCATGGCGGTGGTGGGGTCGCCAGACTATTTTACTGAGCGTCCCGTGCCAGAAACACCGCATGAATTGCAGAACCATCGGTGTATCAATATGCGCCTGCCTACTGCGGGCGGTCTGTACCACTGGGAATTTGAGCGGGACGGCAAGCCGCTGCGCGTCAGGGTAGAAGGACAGTTGACGTTAAACCTGCTTACCGAACGCATCGATGCCGCGCTCTCCGGGTTTGGCCTCACCTGCGTGCCAGAGGATTCTGTCGCAGAGTACGTTAAATCCGGCGCGCTGGTGCAGGTTTTGCGGTCATGGTGTCCTGAATTTCCGGGCTACTATCTTTACTACCCCAGCCGCAAACAGCATCCGCCAGCCTTTGCGCGGATGATTGAGGCATTACGCTACCCCTGAGGCGTTAAGGTAGCTGGGCGTACGTTTCCTCACTGACCGGCTCCAGCCATTCATTTGAGGCCCCTTGTGCGGGCACCTCGATGGCAAGGTGGGCAAACCAGCTATCGGCGGCCGCGCCGTGCCAGTGTTTCACGCCGGGCGGAATATTCACGACGTCTCCGGCGACCAGAGGCTGTGCCGGTTTATTCCACTCCTGATACCAGCCGCGTCCGCCGGTCACCAGCAGAATTTGCCCGCCCTTGTGGTGGATATGCCAGTGGTTGCGACAGCCAGGTTCAAACACCACGTTGCCAATATTGACCCCCTGAGTGGACAACATATTCAGGTAACTGGTCCCCTGAAAATAGTGCGCATATGCTTCGTTTTTCGGCCCTTTCGGGAAAATGCCATTACCTTCAAATTGCGTGTTCATGATTTCTCCGGGGTTGTCAGGTTGGCGGCCCGCGCCATTATGACGCTGGCGACGGTAATCATAATCATCCGTCGGGACAGGAAGAGTGAGACGCAGTGTAGCCTTTTCATACCCGCAGATAATGGTCGCCAGCGGGATAGCCGCTATGAATGTCATTCATAAATCTCGCTCAGTGAAAAAAGACTGAAAGCCAGGTGTCGACCATTTTTGTGCTTTTGGGGATAATATTAAAAGATAACGCATTGTTTATTAATGAATTAATGAGGGATAATTTGCAGGCTTTCAAAGTCAATCTTTATCCTTGCTTATCAAACATAAAATCTACAAAACTAGACATCTATCGAGTTTTCATCTTAAAGTCCTGATGTTGGCACTAGACAAAACTGTCTTATGGTTATCAAATGGTTAAATAATATTTCACTGGATGTAAATGATTGGCCTGATATATGAATGGTCGGCGGGTAATTCAGTGGCTACAAGCAAGACAACACACCATTTCGGGAGAAATTATGCATTCCTCTGTTAATAAAAACGAAAGCCGAACGTTCTTCGGTCATCCTTATCCGCTGGGTTCACTGTTCTTCACGGAGATGTGGGAGCGGTTTTCGTTTTACGGCATTCGTCCGCTACTGATTCTGTTCATGGCCGCGACCGTCTACGATGGCGGCATGGGACTGGCGCGCGAGAATGCGTCCGCTATCGTCGGTATTTTTGCTGGCAGTATGTACCTGGCGGCGCTTCCGGGGGGCTGGCTGGCGGATAACTGGCTCGGGCAACAACGCGCGGTGTGGTACGGTTCGATCCTGATCGCGCTCGGTCATTTGTCTATCGCCCTGTCGGCCTGGATGGGTGACAACCTGTTCTTCATCGGACTGATGTTTATCGTGCTGGGTTCGGGCCTGTTCAAAACCTGTATTTCGGTCATGGTGGGTACCCTCTACAAGAAAGGCGATGCCCGCCGCGACGGCGGTTTCTCGCTGTTCTACATGGGCATTAACATGGGGTCATTCATCGCCCCGCTGATCTCTGGCTGGTTGATAAAATCCCATGGCTGGCACTGGGGCTTTGGTATCGGCGGGCTCGGGATGCTGGTCGCGCTGGTGATCTTCCGTGTGTTTGCCGTTCCTTCCATGAAACGCTACGACAGTGAAGTGGGGCTCGATTCGACCTGGAACAGCCCGGTGGTGAAGAAAAACGGCGTGGGTGGTTGGCTGCTGGCGCTGGCGGTTGGTGTTGCTATTATCGTGACGCTGATTGCCCAGGGGGTGATCGTCATTAATCCGGTTGCCGTTGCCAGCATGCTGGTCTATGTCATTGCCGCTTCTGTGGCGCTCTACTTTATCTATCTGTTTATGTTTGCGGGTCTGACCCGCAAAGAGCGCGCCAGACTGCTGGTCTGCTTTATTCTGCTGGTTTCCGCGGCGTTCTTCTGGTCCGCATTTGAGCAGAAACCGACTTCATTCAACCTGTTCGCGAACGACTATACCAACCGCATGATCGGTGATTTCGAAATTCCTGCCGTCTGGTTCCAGTCGATTAACGCCCTGTTCATCATCCTGCTGGCACCGGTCTTCAGCTGGGCCTGGCCTGCGCTGGCGCGCAAAAACGTGCGTCCGAGCAGCATCACCAAGTTTGTTATCGGTATTTTGTGCGCGGCGGCGGGCTTTGGCCTGATGATGATGGCGGCGCAGAATGTGCTGAGCAACGGTGGGGCGGGCGTATCGCCATTCTGGTTGGTGGGAAGTATTCTGATGCTGACCCTGGGCGAGCTGTGTCTGAGCCCGATTGGTCTGGCGACAATGACCCTGTTAGCGCCAGAAAGAATGCGGGGCCAGATGATGGGGCTGTGGTTCTGCGCCAGCGCATTGGGCAACCTGGCGGCAGGTCTGATTGGTGGTCACGTCAAGGCTGACCAACTGGATATGCTGCCTGATCTCTTTGCCCGCTGTTCCATTGCATTGCTGATTTGTGCGGCGGTGTTGATTGTGCTGATTGTTCCGGTGCGTCGGATGCTGGAAAATGCGCAGGTGAAAACGGAGCATAAACCGGCGGAAAATGCCTGACCGATAATCGCGATTCATTGATAAAACCGGCGACTGATGCGCCGGTTTTATTTTTCTCTCCAGCCAGAATCCTTATGTCAACAACCGGGCGGTAACATTGCGCAGCGATCTTCGGGCAATACCAACCATCGCGTGAACTTCTGTTACCCGCACGACGGGGATTACCGTGCAAAACCATTATTGATACAGATCTGCCCGCTGGTGCGCAGAGTAAAAGCGATGGTCTCGGGATATTGACTGTAATAGTTATGTTCTTCTTCCAGCCCTTTTTCCTGCGCCAGTTTTACCGTTTCCAGTGAACAGGTACGGTAAATTAAATCTTTTTCCATCCGCTTCTGTTTCTCGAGTTGTTGCGCGGGAGGAAGTGCTAACCATTTCTCTGAAAGCGAATAATCGAACACCACACGCTGACCCCGGGCCTGAATGTTTTGCGCCGTAATGTAATCATCAATTTTCACGCTGGACTGGCCGCGCATTTTTTTCTTTTCTTCTGCTGCGGCATATTTTGCCAGCGCGTCACTGTCCATCCCGGCGATTTTTTCCTTATAGATCGCTACATAGCCTGCCGGCTGCTGGTAGTGGTTGCTGTAGGCTTTACGCATATCGCTGTCACTCATCGTACAGCCCGTGAGAATAAGCGGTAATAAAAGTAATGATTTATTTTTTAACATCGGATTGTTCCCATTTTGCCTTTGGATGAATAATAAAACCCATTTCTCTCTGCGTTAAATTTATTTAAGGGAGAGCGGTTGTTTTTCGGGATAATAATGTTTTACAGCAAAGGGAAGAGTGGAGGCAAATGCTGTCCCCTGAAACTACTTTATTTCAGGGGGAGGGGTTAGCGATGGGTAATTCCTTCGTAGATTAAACGTAACGCCAGCATGCCAATAATTGCCCCGATGATTCGACTGGCGACGCGCTGTATTCTTCCGTATGCCCGACGCACGGCTGGCAATGAAAAAGCCTGACTCAGAAAGACGCGCCAGATAACCGAAGAGAGCACGATCCCGGCCCAGGCCATCATCCTTGCCCACATGGGCGTGTCGGCACTCAGCGTTACGGAGAAGATACTGATAAAAAACAGGACAGTTTGTGGATTTGACAGATCGGTCAATAAGCCGCGACGAAAGAACACTGTCCACGGCGCGCTAACGGGTTGCTGAAGCGTCGGCATCTGCGGGGTGGCCTGGTGGCGAATGCTGTTCCAGGCAAACCAAAGCAGATACGCGCCGCCGCCAATTTTGATCACCGAAAATATCGCCTCGCTCTGGGTAATCAACGTCGCCATTCCAAACAGTCCGAGCCCGGAATAGATCGCATCACCTGACGCCACCCCCAGACCGGTTAGTACGCCTGCGCGCCGTCCGGAGGCCAGACTGGTTTGCACGACCACAAACAGATTGGCGCCTGGGTTGAAGAAGGTTAAGACGAACAGGCTGACGGTGAGGAAAACTGCGTGCAGAGGTTCCATAAACCACATTTCCCTGAATGAGATAAAGTAACTTCATCTTATTTATCACAAAAGCTGGGGGATGCGAATGGGATCACAAAGGGAGAGTTGGGGGAGGAAATCAACCACCCGCAGGAACACGGGTGGTTTAGAGTCAGAAGCTGTATTTCAACCCTAACATGCCTTGCGTATCGCTATAACCGTTGTCGCCAATCTGCTGCGCGACGTTGCCCCACAGTTGCAGACGCTGGCTAAGCTGGCCTTCAACGCCCACTTTCAGTTCGCCAATATTACGGCTACCTTTCACTTCGTTGCTGATGTCATCCATCCGCACGCTGTAGCTGCTGGTGTTGTGGATCCAGTTGGCTTCGACAAACGGCTGGAAGGTGCGGTCTTTGCCGTCATCCATGGCGTTATGCCCCTGGATATACGCTTTTACACCCAGGCGCGTTTGCAGATTACCGTCGGTTTTATCCACCACCCGGGTGCCGTTTTTCTCAATATGGGTATCAGCCTGCACGTCCATCCAGGTGACCTGGGCTTTGGGCTGCAGCCAGTAGCTGTCCCGACCGTTGCTGCTCTCTCCGAGACGGAAGGTGTAACCGGCTTCCACCGAGGCGGTGATACCGTCTGAGTCATACTTTTCAGACGCCAGTCCCTGTCCGGAGACGGTGTTGTCGAACCAGTTGTAGAGCATCCAGGCATCGACATAGGCACCGGTTTTATTGGCGTCGTTGGCATACCAGGTGCCGTACAGACCGGCGCTGTAGCCGCTGATTTCCCCGCGAGAAGAGTATCCGGTGAGACTGGAGTGGCTGCGGCTCTTGCTGTTGGCGTAACCGGCCATCAGACCCAGATGCCAGCGATCGAGACCATCGGTGCTCCATTGCGCGATGTCGCCGCCCAGTTGCATCACGTAGCGGTTGCTCTGGGTGCTTATCTGCCCGGAACCGTCCCTGAAACGGTTATGTCCGCCGATGTGGCGCATCCACAGGCTGGTCACCTTCTGCTCGCCGGTTAACGCGTCGGTGTACTGGGTTTCACCCAGACGATCGTGGAGGCGGGTGGTGAACAGCGTGTTGGCGGCAAGGATATTTGCCAGATAGCTGCCGGTTTCCGGGCGATAGGTTTTCTCGCCTTCCGGCTGTGGCGTTGGGTCCGGTGTCGGGTCGGGATCTGGCGTTGGTTCCGGTTCCGGCACTGGGTCAGTGATAAAGGTGTTGGTCAGATACCAGTTACTGCCCTTTTTCACCACATCATAGTCATAAGCCCCCGCGACAATACGTCCGGCTTTGGCAAAAGTCCCTGCGGAATCGCCATACACTTCGACAATCTCAATACCGTTCACCGTTTGCGAGCCTGTACCGCCAATATTGTTCACCGCAACCAGCGTATGACCGGACGTGTCGCCTTCCACGATAAGTTTATCGGTAGGAGAATCGTCGCCACCCAGTGTCGTGTTCATTTTCAGCGTTCCGCCACCGTAGAAATTGCCTTCCACGGTCAGCGTCTTAAATAGGCCGTTACTCTCAGGCGGCAGGTAATTCACGATGCCGCCATCGAGAGAAATGTCGGTGACATGAGAGCTACCGGTCATATTCCACACCGCCCCCCTGGAGAGATCAAGATTGACGATACCGTTGCTGGTCGAGCCAGACGTAGCGGTATAGCTAGTGGCCGTCAGGTAGGAGTTTGCGTTATTCAGTACCATATTGAGCGTGGCATCGTTAATTGCGCCAATGTCGCCAACAACCTGTACCGTGCCGGTTTCTAAAGAATTCACGTTGATCAGGCTGTTTGCTCCACGGGAGAGCAGGGACCAGGTGGGATCGCTGTTATCTGTCATCAACAGACCTTTCTGTACATCGACAATACCACCCGCCGCGGCTTCGATACCCACGACATAGTTGGCGTGTGTATCAGACAGTGAGATGCCTAAATCATCCTGGAATTCAACTTTTGTGGTGTTACTGCCGCCATCATAAGCATAAACCGCACGTGCGGTATCGACGCCATTTTGCATGGTAATGGCGGTTTTTCCCTGAAACTGCGCCTCACTTTTCCACAGGTAAAGGCCTGTGTTGTAATATCCACCGTTGCTGGTCAGCAGAAAATCGCCTTTTGCGATAAGCGACGACTGGTCTGTCAGGGAGATGGTCCGCATCCAGTACGGGTCGATCCAACCCAAAAATTCATGCTCGTAACCGGGTCGGTTGCCCAGGTAAGTCAGGTTCTCGCCGACGATGACAGCATTGCTGTTGAAGGTGATATCCGTTGCCATCAGGTCAATTGCCCGACCACCTCCAGCCTCACCAAAGAGGTTATTTTCATCGCCACGTGAGAGCGCTTCAATCTGCGTGAGGCCGGTAAATTCGACGCTATTTCTCGTACCATAAGTGGCGTAGGGTAGCCCCGCCAGGATCCCCTGGCTGCCTTTCAGGGTGATGTAGTCAGCTTCAAATTTGGCGGTATTAATCACGTTATAGGCCGTGTTACTCGTGTTAGCGCCCGCCCTTGCGGCAAAATGTAGTGCCAGTTCATTGGCATCGATATCAATACGATCGGCTTTGATATCCACATTACTTCCTGCGGCAAGCACCATCCCCACGCGACGGTCGATAGAGTTGTCGCCCGGATCGCCGTCAACATTGATGACAAAGTTTCCGCCATCAAAGGCAAGTTCACCGTTATGCAAGCCAATACCCCAGCGGTGGGTGCTGACATATCCCGCTTGCGGCATTAGCACAGTCAAATTAACTTTATTATCGCCGTCGCTTTTGAAATCAAATTTACCGCCTGGTCCGGCAAATAAACCGTGAACATCGGCATAACTATTTGTGACTTCATTACTGACGACAATATTGCCGCCGGTGAATGTCATTGTGCCGCTGAGTGTCCCTCGCTTGTAAGCATGCAGCGTTGCACGTTCGTCTGTGGAGTGATTATTAAAACCTCTCAGCGTCAGGGTATTCCCATTGCTGATATTAATGTTCACCGCACCGTTCAGGGTGTTGATCAGCGCGCGTTGGTAATTGGCGCTGCCCGTGTAACCGCTGGCGTCTAAGGTCACATTACCCAGACTGACAGTATGGGTCCCGTTACTAATAGACGACATTGAACTGGTGAAGGTCTTATTTTCCAGCTCGGCCGATAAGACAAACGGTGAGGCGAGAAACGAACTGCCCACCACGACAGGTACAAGACATTTCCATTTTATATTTGTCATTTATGACTCTCCTTGAGATTAACGACTTATTTTTTGGCTATCAGAAACTATATTTGATGCCTAACATTCCCTGAGTATCGCTGTAGCCGTTGTCGCCAATCTGCTGCGCGACGTTGCCCCACAGTTGCAGACGCTGGCTAAGCTGGCCTTCAACGCCCACTTTCAGTTCGCCAATATTGCGGCTGCCTTTCACTTCGTTATTGATGTCATCCATCCGCACGCTGTAGCTGCTGGTGTTGTGGATCCAGTTGGCTTCGACAAACGGCTGGAAAGTGCGGTCTTTGCCGTCATCCATGGCGTTATGCCCCTGAAGATACGCTTTCACACCCAGGCGCGTTTGCAGATTGCCGTCGGTTTTATCCACCACCCGGGTACCGTTTTTCTCAATATGGGTATCAGCCTGCACGTCCATCCAGGTGACCTGGGCTTTGGGTTGAATGTACAGCGCGTTACGTTCGCTGAATTCGGCCAGTTTCCAGGTGTAGCCCGTTTCAACAGAGGCGGTAATACCGTCCGAGTCATACTTCTCGGACGCCAGTCCCTGTCCGGAGACGGTGTTGTCGAACCAGTTGTAGAGCATCCAGGCATCGACATACGCGCCGGTTTTATCGGCGTCGTTGGCATACCAGGTGCCGTACAGACCGGCGCTGTAGCCGCTGATTTCCCCGCGAGAGGAGTATCCGGTGAGACTGGAGTGGCTGCGGCTCTTGCTGTTGGCGTAACCGGCCATCAGACCCAGATGCCAGCGATCGAGACCATCGGTGCTCCATTGCGCAATGTCGCCGCCCAGTTGCATCACGTAGCGGTTGCTCTGGGTGCTTATCTGCCCGGAACCGTCCTTGAAGCGGTTATGTCCGCCGATATGGCGCATCCACAGGCTGGTCACCTTCTGCTCGCCGGTTAACGCATCGGTGTACTGGGTTTCACCCAGACGATCGTGGAGGCGGGTGGTGAACAGCGTGTTAGCGGCCAGGATGTTTGCCAGATAGCTGCCGGTTTCCGGGCGATACTGATGTGGGCCTTCCGGTGTGGGAGGCATGGGTATGACGGGTTCTTTCGGGATACCCGGTGGCGTAGGGGGAACCGGTCCTGGCAATGCCACACTGGTCAGAGACCAGTTTTGGTTATCCCGTTTTACAATGTCGTAGTCATATGCGCCCGCCACAATACGGCCTTCTTTCACAAAGGTACCGTTAGATGCGCCTTCAACGTCGATAATACGGATGCCTTCAATCGTTGGGGCACCGCTACCGCCGGCGTTGGTGACGCTGACACGCGTGGTGCCGCGGGTATCACCACGCACAACCAGCTTATCGGTCGCCGAAAGGTCATCGCCCAATACGGTACGTAAGGCCAGCAGGCCGTTGTTACCGGCGTAATCGCCGTTAATCGTTAACGTGGTTGGGGTAAAGAGGGCTTTCACTCGCGACGGGGAAGAGAGCGTTGTCGTGCCTGCCAGATCCAGCGAGTTCAGGGTTTGCGAATAGCCATTTAGATCCAGTTGCGCGCCGCTGTCCACGCGGTAATCCGATCCTGCACTTAAGGTATTCTCAACTCCCGCGCGCAGCGTGCCGTTCGCGACGTGGGTGGGGCCCTGGTAGGTGTTGGCACCGGTAAGCGTGGTTGTCCCCGAGCCGAAATGGTTCACTTCGCCGAAGCCTGTGATTTTGGCTGAGAGCACGAAGTCGTTGCTGTTGTGATTAAAGTTGAGTTCTGCCGTGCTAATACCACTGGTGTTACCAAGGTAGATCCACGGCAGATCCAGCGTTCCCGCAGCCTGTTGCGCTTCTCCTTTTGCCCCGCCGATATTCAGGATGCCGGTACTGCCTTGCCCCACAGCCAGCCAGATAAAGCTACCCGAGCTGACCGTTGCGCCATTGCTGACGGTGAGAATACCGGTGGCGTCATTGGGTAAACTTCCGTCAAAGCCACCGAGATAAATGCCCCTTGTCACATCCAGCCGCGAGTTTTCACCGTCGACCAGGGTTTCTCCATAGCCATTACGACTGGTGTTATTCGTGTTACCGACGTAGCCGATGTTCATGTGTTCACTTAAGGAGAGGGTACCGCCGCGGGTAATGACCAGGTTGCCGCGTCCCTGATCGCCGACGACGCTCCAGGCGGAGGAGACAGAAGAATTTGCGCCGTCGATGGTAACCGTTCCCTGTGCGTTTGCGGCATATTCCCCAATGCGCAGTTCATCAATGCCGCTGATTTTACTGCCGTTACTCACCAGCAGTGTTCCTGAACCATCATGGGTCCCGAGCACCAGATTCAGATTGCCCAGCGTCCAGGTTGCGCCATTGGTCAGCGTCACGCTGCCGTTCGCGCCATTACCGATCATACCGGCAGCGGTGGCAATATCACGGCCATCGATCAGCAGCGATCCGTCAGAGTTATCACCTACCCAGAGACTGCGGAAATTATCCCACGCGGGGTCGGTATTTTCCGTCGCGGAAAGTGTAATACTTTGGCCATTATTAATAATAACAGTATCATCCACACCTTTTGGTGGTGAAATATTATTATTGGCTATCGCAGTGGAGGTTAACGCAAAAGAAATCGCAATAGCTAATAGTGAGCAGGGGAATTGCATCGTATTTATTTTCATATGTTGACTCTTCCTTAAGTTAAATATTACGTCGACGCAGGGGCAAGAAAGGCCCATAAAATATTCGGTCATTCGCGGGGCGCGCATGTGAATGGAATATTGATGATTATTAATATTATTTGTGGCAGTAAAAATGACGTAATCGTTTTACTACCGATTTGCAAGGGATATTGATAGGTTAAATCTATTAACTTCCGTGAATTAGTTGAAAATGTTCAAGTGACTGCTAATTGTTTGATTAACAATATTAATTGGTTAGTGTTTTCTATCCAGGAATAGTGCGAATTTAAAACGAAAAACAACAAGATAGACGAAATTTTCGATAAGTCTGACTGGATGAATGCAAAGATTAAATATTAATCTGATTATCTATTTGAAGTGTTTAGTTACGCACGGTAGTACTTTTTTTTGAGATTTTTAGACTGGCTAATCATCATTGTCTTGATGAGTGTCAATTTCCATATTGGTAATTATCTGAAAGCCATTAGGATTATTACCAATAAATGCAAAGAGGTTTTGACAATAATCTTAATTGAAATCGTTCTGAACAGATTATTCAAATTTGATTCGTGTTTTGCAATTGATTGGAAATAGAAAGTGTGGATCTTTTTTCTTTTTATTTATATTAAACAGACTGACTTAACTATACCGTCGAATGTGAAAATCATACTGAGCAGGCTGAAACCACAAAATCAACATATCCTGGAAGGGGCTCTGGATTTTTCCTGGAAGCTGAACTAGTTATTAATCATCCTTGAATGGCGGCATGGATTCAGGGGTGATGATAGCGTCTTAACATAACCTGGAGCTTTAGTATGAAAACTGGATATAAAGTCTTGATTGCTGCGTTGGCTTTTGTGGCGACGAATGCGTTTGCTGCGGAGCTGTTAACAAAAGCTGAGTTTGAGAAGGTAGAGTCGCAGTACACCCTGATTGGAAACATCAATACCAGCAATGAAACTTCCACTCAGGACGCGAAAGAAGATCTGCTAAAAAAAGCAGAGGAAAAAGGTGCTGATGTGGTCGTGCTGACCTCCGGTCAAACCGACAACAAAATTCATGGCACCGCCAATATTTACAAGAAGAAATAATTCGTAAAATTGTCGGGTGGTTCCGGTCTGCTCTGGGTTGTAGGCTGGGTAAGACGCGGTGTATCGCCACCCGACAATTCATTCCTTCAGGCGTCGCCAGAATGTGGTTCTGCTGATCCCCAGGTAGCGGGCTGCGGCACGTTTATCCCCATTAAACTGCGCCAGTACCTGCTGCGGCGTGGCTGAAGATGCCGGGAATGAGGGCGTTTCGATCTCCGCCAGTTCCGGCAGTAACCGCTGTAATAAGTGCTCATCCAGCAGTGGCATAGGCTCAACGCTTAAAAACAGCGCCAGCCGTTCCATCAAATTGCGCAACTCGCGAATATTCCCCGGCCAGTGATATTGCAACAGAACGCAAGCGCTCTGCGTCAGTCCGGCGCGCACCGACTCGGTAAAGGGTACACTGAGCGCGGACAGCGATTGTTTTAAAAAGCCTTCCGCCAGCGACAGGATATCCGCGGGGCGTTCACGCAGAGCCGGCAGCGACAGACGTAAAATACTCAGACGATAAAACAGATCGCGACGAAACAGTCCCCGTTTCATCTCCTCTTCCAGATTACAGTGGGTGGCGCTGATCACCCGCACCGTCACCGGAATGGGGTGATGTCCACCTACCCGAGTGACCTCTTTTTCTTCCAGTACGCGCAGTAGTCGGGTTTGCAGCGGCAGCGGCATTTCACCGATCTCATCGAGAAATAGCGTCCCTCCGTGGGCGATTTCAAACAGCCCGGCACGCCCACCGCGTCGTGACCCGGTGAAGGCCCCCTCCTCATAGCCGAACAACTCCGCTTCAAGTAATGATTCAGTAATCGCGCCACAGTTGACTGCGACGAACGGATGGGTCGACTTGTCTCCACGCGTGCCTGCACGCGTACAAAACTCCCGGTGAATGGCCTGGGCCGCCAGCTCCTTCCCGGTGCCGGTTTCCCCCTGAATCAGGACAGAGGCTGGCGAGCGGGCATACAGCATAATGGTATGGCGCACTTGTTCCATCTGCGCGGACTCGCCGCGAATATCTCCCAGTTCATAGCGGGTACGCAGCGCCTGATCGGAGGCATAATGACCGGGACGGCGCTGGGTGTGGCGAGTCATGTCCAGCGCATCGCTGAAGGCCTGGCGTACCGTGGCGGCGGAATAGATAAAGATACCGGTCATGCCGGCCTCTTCCGCCAGATCGGTGATCAGCCCCGCGCCGACCACCGCCTCAACGCCGTTAGCTTTCAGTTCGCTGATCTGCCCACGCGCATCTTCTTCGGTGATATAGCTGCGCTGTTCCAGTTGCAGACTAAAGGTTTTCTGAAAGGCCATTAGCGCCGGCAGTGTCTCCTGGTAGGTCACCACGCCAATGGAAGCGGTTAGTTTTCCGGCCTTTGCCAGCGCCTGCAGGACGTCAAAACCGCTGGGTTTGATCAGGATCACCGGAATCGACAAACGGCTTTTCAGATATGCGCCGTTGGATCCGGCGGCGATGATCGCATCACAGCGTTCGGTCGCCAGCTTTTTGCGAATATAGGTGACCGCCTTTTCAAAACCGAGCTGGATTGGGGTGATGGTCGCCAGATGATCGAACTCAAGGCTGATGTCGCGAAACAGATCGAACAGTCGCGTCACCGAGACCGTCCAGATAACCGGTTTGTCATCATTCACCCGTGGGGGAAGATTTGTCGTCGCCATAGCCAACCCAAATTAAAAGGACAGAGTATTGGGTGTAGTCTTGTTTCATAATTGTTGCAATGAAACAGCAGTACGCGTTTCGTGAAACGTTAGCTGACACGCTTTTTTTCGCTCCGTGCGGCGGGGTTTATCTTATATTATTGTTATGCATAGTATTTTTTTAAAATAATCTGTAGTCATCAGCCTTTGGCATAGTCCTTGCTTTATGTGAATCAACGGTAAGTAACAAGTTGATAACACGAGGATGGACTATGTCTCTGGATTCTCCGGGTCAGGCGTTTCGCGCTGCCCTCACGAAAGAAAACCCCTTACAAATTGTCGGCACCATCAACGCCAACCATGCGTTGCTGGCCCAGCGTGCCGGGTATCAGGCGATTTACCTCTCTGGCGGCGGCGTTGCGGCCGGTTCGCTGGGACTGCCGGATCTGGGGATCTCCACGCTGGATGATGTGCTGACAGACATTCGCCGTATCACCGACGTGTGTCCGCTGCCGCTGCTGGTGGATGCCGATATCGGCTTTGGCTCTTCGGCGTTTAACGTCGCGCGCACCGTGAAGTCGATGATCAAAGCCGGGGCGGCGGCGCTACATATCGAAGATCAGATTGGTGCCAAGCGCTGCGGACATCGTCCGAATAAAGCGATCGTTTCAAAAGAAGAAATGGTCGATCGCATTCGTGCGGCGGTGGATGCCCGTACCGATCCCAACTTTGTGATCATGGCGCGTACCGATGCCCTGGCGGTGGAAGGTTTAGAGGCGGCGATCGATCGTGCGCAGGCCTATGTCGACGCGGGCGCCGACATGCTGTTTCCGGAAGCGATCACGGAGCTTTCGATGTACCGCCAGTTTGCCGATGCGGTTCAGGTTCCTGTTCTCGCCAATATCACCGAATTTGGCGCCACGCCGCTGTTCACGACCGACGAACTGCGCAGCGCTAATGTGGCGATGGCGCTCTATCCGCTCTCGGCATTCCGTGCCATGAACCGGGCTGCGGAAAAGGTCTACAACGTGCTGCGCCAGGAAGGGACGCAAAAAAGCGTCATCGACATCATGCAGACCCGCAACGAACTGTACGAAAGCATCAATTACTACCAGTACGAAGAGAAGCTGGATGCGTTGTATACCAAAAAGTAGGCCTGATAAGGCGTAGCGGCCATCAGGCAATGCCGGATGGCACTGCGTTTATCCGGCCTGGACGAAAACCCTCAATACCCTACACATGATAATAATGACGAGGACAACATGAGCGACACTACGATCCTGCAAAATAATACCCATGTCATTAAACCTAAGAAATCCGTCGCGCTGTCCGGCGTCCCGGCGGGTAACACCGCGCTGTGCACCGTCGGTAAAAGCGGTAACGATCTCCACTATCGCGGCTACGATATTCTCGATCTCGCCCAGCAGTGCGAATTTGAAGAAGTGGCGCATTTGTTGATTCACGGCAAGCTGCCAACCCGCGATGAACTTCAGGCATACAAAATCAAACTCAAAGCGCTGCGCGGATTGCCGGCCAATGTCCGTACCGTGCTGGAAGCGTTGCCGGCGGCGTCGCATCCGATGGACGTCATGCGTACCGGCGTATCGGCGCTCGGCTGTACGCTGCCGGAAAAAGAGGGACATACCGTTTCCGGGGCGCGCGATATCGCCGACAAGCTACTGGCCTCGCTCAGTTCCATTCTTCTTTACTGGTATCACTACAGCCACAACGGCGAGCGTATCCAGCCGGAAACCGATGACGACTCTATCGGCGGCCATTTCCTGCACCTGCTGCACGGCGAAAAGCCGTCGCAGAGCTGGGAAAAAGCGATGCACATCTCGCTGGTGCTGTATGCCGAGCACGAGTTCAATGCGTCCACCTTTACCAGCCGGGTGATTGCCGGGACTGGCTCCGACGTCTATTCGGCAATTATCGGCGCGATTGGCGCACTACGTGGCCCGAAACATGGCGGCGCGAACGAAGTATCTCTGGAGATTCAACAGCGCTATGAAACGCCGGACGAAGCCGAGGCCGATATCCGTAAACGCGTGGAAAACAAAGAGGTGGTGATTGGTTTCGGCCATCCGGTTTACACCCTTGCCGATCCACGTCATCAGGTGATCAAGAAGGTGGCGAAGCAGCTTTCCGAAGAAGGCGGGTCGCTAAAGATGTACAACATCGCTGACCGACTTGAAGCGGTGATGTGGGAAACGAAAAAGATGTTCCCGAATCTCGACTGGTTCTCGGCGGTCTCCTACAACATGATGGGCGTTCCCACCGAAATGTTTACTCCGCTGTTTGTTATCGCCCGCGTCACCGGTTGGGCGGCGCACATCATCGAGCAGCGTCAGGACAACAAAATCATCCGTCCGTCTGCCAATTACACCGGGCCGGAAGATCGTGTCTTTGTGCCGATTGATCGGCGCCAGTAATTCATTACCTCGAAAGATAAAAAACAGGAAACGTACCTTATGTCTGCTCAAATTTTAAATGTTCGCCCGGAATTCGATCGTGAAATCGTTGATATCGTTGACTACGTAATGAATTACGAGATCGCCTCGAAGGTGGCATATGACACTGCGCACTACTGTCTGCTCGATACGCTGGGTTGCGGTCTGGAAGCGCTGGAGTATCCGGCCTGTAAAAAGCTGATGGGGCCGATTGTTCCGGGAACCGTTGTGCCCAATGGCGTGCGTGTGCCGGGTACCCAGTTTCAGCTCGACCCGGTGCAGGCCGCTTTTAACATCGGCGCGATGATCCGTTGGCTCGACTTCAATGACACCTGGCTGGCGGCGGAATGGGGCCATCCTTCCGATAACCTCGGCGGGATCCTGGCAACCGCTGACTGGCTGTCGCGCAATGCGGTCGCGGCGGGTAAAGCGCCGTTGACGATGAAACAGGTGCTGACCGGGATGATTAAGGCCCACGAGATTCAGGGCTGTATCGCGCTGGAAAATGCGTTTAACCGCGTCGGTCTCGATCACGTTCTGTTGGTCAAAGTGGCCTCCACCGCCGTGGTCGCCGAACTGCTGGGACTGACGCGTGATGAGATCCTCAACGCGGTCTCGCTGGCGTGGGTCGATGGGCAGTCGCTGCGCACCTAT
Source organism: Citrobacter farmeri (assembly GCF_019048065.1). Taxonomy (NCBI): domain Bacteria; kingdom Pseudomonadati; phylum Pseudomonadota; class Gammaproteobacteria; order Enterobacterales; family Enterobacteriaceae; genus Citrobacter; species Citrobacter farmeri. The sequence continues at coordinate 3,590,109 of NZ_CP077291.1, read as the reverse complement.
CGCCATGCGCCGAATACCGGAACGCGTAAATCCTGGGCGGCAGGCGATGCGACCTCGCGCGCGGTGCGTCTGGCGCTGATGGCGAAAACCGGTGAGATGGGCTATCCGTCGGCGCTGACGGCGAAAACCTGGGGCTTTTATGATGTCTCGTTCAAAGGAGAGTCGTTCCGCTTCCAGCGTCCGTACGGCTCCTACGTGATGGAAAACGTGCTGTTCAAAATCTCTTTCCCGGCGGAGTTCCACTCTCAGACGGCGGTCGAAGCGGCAATGGCCCTGTACGCACAGATGCAGGCGGCAGGTAAGCGCGCCGCGGATATCGAGAAGGTGACCATTCGTACGCACGAAGCCTGCATTCGCATCATCGACAAGCAGGGGCCGCTGAATAACCCCGCCGACCGCGACCACTGTATTCAGTACATGGTGGCTGTCCCACTGCTGTTCGGACGCTTAACGGCGGCAGACTATGAGGACAATGTGGCGCAGGACAAACGTATCGATTCCCTGCGCGCGAAGATTCGCTGCGTTGAAGATCCGGCGTTTACCGCGGACTATCACGACCCGGAAAAACGCGCTATCGCCAATGCCATTACTCTCGAATTTACCGACGGTTCGCGTTTTGATGAGGTGGCGGTGGAGTACCCGATTGGTCACGCCCGTCGCCGGTCCGACGGGATCCCTAAACTTATCGAAAAATTCAAAATTAACCTGGCGCGGCAGTTCCCAACCCGCCAACAGCAGCGCATCCTGGATGTCTCCCTGGACAGAACTCGCCTGGAGCAGATGCCGGTCAATGAATACATGGACCTTTATGTCATCTAGAACCCTCATCAGGCGTAAGTTCAACAGGAGAGCGTTATGTCTTTTAGCGAATTTTATCAGCGTTCTGTTACGCAACCCGAATCATTCTGGGCCGAGCAGGCCCGGCGCATCGACTGGCAGCAGCCGTTTACCCGGACGCTGGATCACAGCAATCCGCCGTTTGCCCGCTGGTTTTGCGACGGTACCACCAATCTGTGTCATAACGCTGTTGACCGCTGGCTGGACAGACAACCGGATGCGCTGGCGCTGATCGCCATCTCATCCGAGACCGAAGAGGAACGCACCTTTACCTTCAGTCAGTTATATGACGAAGTGAACGTGGTGGCGTCGATGCTGCAATCGCTTGGCGTGCAGCGCGGCGATCGGGTACTGGTATACATGCCGATGATTGCCGAGGCGCATATCACGCTGCTGGCCTGCGCCCGGATTGGTGCGATCCATTCGGTGGTGTTCGGCGGTTTTGCTTCGCACAGCGTGGCGGCGCGGATCGATGATGCGAAACCGGTGCTGATTGTCTCCGCCGATGCGGGGGCGCGAGGCGGTAAAGTGCTGCCCTACAAAAAACTGCTCGATGATGCGATCGATCAGGCGCAGCATCAGCCGAAGCAGGTGCTATTGGTGGATCGCGGGCTGGCGAAAATGGCGCGCGTTGCCGGTCGCGATCTCGATTTTGCCACTCTGCGTCAGCAGCATCTCGGCGCCCGGGGGCCGGTGACGTGGCTGGAGTCCAACGAAACCTCCTGTATTCTCTATACCTCGGGCACCACCGGCAAACCCAAAGGCGTGCAGCGGGACGTCGGTGGCTATGCCGTGGCGCTGGCGACCTCAATGGACACCATTTTTGGCGGCAAAGCGGGCGGCGTGTTCTTTTGCGCGTCGGATATCGGTTGGGTTGTGGGGCACTCCTACATCGTTTATGCGCCGCTGTTAGCGGGGATGGCAACGATTGTGTATGAAGGGCTGCCGACGTATCCAGACTGTGGCGTATGGTGGAAAATCGTTGAGAAATATCAGGTTAACCGGATGTTCTCGGCACCGACCGCCATTCGCGTACTGAAGAAGTTTCCGACCGCGCAGATCCGTAATCACGACCTCTCTTCGCTGGAGGTACTCTATCTTGCGGGTGAACCGCTGGATGAACCGACCGCAAGTTGGGTGACCGAAACGCTGGGTGTGCCGGTGGTCGACAACTACTGGCAGACTGAATCCGGCTGGCCAATCATGGCGCTGGCCCGGGCGCTGGATGACCGGCCATCTCGCCTCGGCAGCCCCGGCGTACCAATGTACGGCTATAATGTGCAGTTGCTCAACGAGGTAACCGGCGAACCCTGCGGCGCCAACGAGAAGGGGATGGTGGTGATCGAAGGGCCGCTGCCGCCCGGCTGTATTCAGACTATCTGGGGCGATGACGCACGGTTTGTGAATACCTACTGGTCGCTGTTCAATCGTCAGGTATATGCCACGTTTGACTGGGGGATTCGCGACGCCGACGGCTACTACTTCATCCTCGGACGAACGGATGATGTGATCAATGTGGCCGGGCATCGGCTGGGCACGCGTGAAATCGAGGAGAGTATCTCGAGCTATCCGAACGTGGCGGAAGTGGCGGTGGTGGGGGTGAAAGATGCGCTGAAAGGGCAGGTGGCGGTGGCATTTGTCATTCCTAAACAGAGTGATAGCCTCGAGGATCCGGACGTGGCGCATTCGGAAGAGAAGGCGATCATGGCGCTGGTGGACAGTCAGATCGGCAATTTTGGTCGTCCTGCCCATGTCTGGTTTGTCTCGCAACTGCCGAAGACCCGCTCCGGCAAAATGCTCCGCCGCACGATCCAGGCGATTTGCGAGGGGCGCGATCCGGGCGATCTCACTACCCTTGACGATCCGGCGGCGCTACAGCAAATCCGTCAGGCAATGGAGGAGTAAACCGACGGCCCGGTCGCGTTGTGCTGCCGGGCCAGAAGACAGGCGGTGCTTGTTGGCAGTCTGTATATGGTCTATATTTGAACCATTATGAGACCAGGACGAACTGACAATGAAAGTCGAAACCATTAGCTATATTAAAAAAAATGCGGCGACGCTCGATCTCTCTGAACCCATCCTGGTGACACAGAATGGCGTACCGGCTTATGTTATTGAGTCTTACGACCAACAGCAGGAACGAGAGGACGCCATCGCACTGCTGAAATTGCTTACCCTGTCGGAAAAAGACAAGACAGAAGGGCGTGTATTCACCAAAGATCAGTTGTTGGATGATATTGCTAACTGAGAGTGAATCCCATCAGTAAAGGATCTTAAATGGAACATAAGATTACTTTTGAGTATACGCTGACAGTCAGACACTGTATCAACGATATTGTTCTTCACCTCCGTCGGGCAGAGATTGAGCCTCGCCCGGTGGTCGCAGATATTCTTACGCAGTTTGAAAAGGTTGTGGGTCAGTTTCCTGCGGGAAGCCAGATTTGTCCTGAGCTGTTAAAGATTGGCTGCGCAAAGTATCGCGAATTTAATCATGTAGCCGGTTACCGCGTTCTGTATTCTATTGACGGAATGCACGTCACTGCCCATGCGATTCTGGCGCATCGGCAGGATGTGCAGCAATTGCTGTTCAAGCGGTTGATTATGGTGTAATTCCCGGATCCCATAGTGGGTCAGACAAGCATAGCGCTATCAGGTAACGTTATGGCACCGTTGCCGGATGACGGCGAAAACGCCTTATCCGGCCTACAAAACCAGCCCGCAGGCCTGATAAGCGTAGCGACATCAGGCAGTTAAACTGCGCTCTAACCCCACTTCACCTGGTAATGATAACGCCCGGCGCTCAACTGATATTCTGGAGACACAGAAGGGCTCCAGGAGTCATCACCGCCGACGCCCATATGGAAACCATCAATATTCAGCCAGGTGCCGGCTTCCGGTTGCAGCAGATGGCGATGGCTGGTTTCCATCAACTGCTTCTGGCTGTAGCGACTGATGTTGAACTGGAAGTCGCCACGCCAGACGTGCGCCCCGTACTTCAGTTCCCGCGTACCACAGCGCAGACCGTTTTCGCTCGGGAAGACATACGGCGTATACATCTCATCCAGTGACAAATCCCAGCAGTCAAAACAGGCGGCGGACAGGCGATCCGGGTAGTTTTCATGTGGACCAAGTCCCAGCCAGTTCACCCGTTCTGCAACCTGCGCCAGTTGGCAGGTCAGGCCAATGCGTGCCGGATGCGGCGTACCGCTGGCGACATCGACATCAACGGCGATCTGCATTTCGCCGTGGCCGTCGATACGCCAGGTTTTACGGCTGATAAACAAGGTTTCGCCCTGATACTGCCAGGCGTGAGCGGTGGCGATCTGCACCGCGTCGGCAAGGGCGTCAGCATCGCACTGCAACAGTATCGCCTGGAGCTGATAATGTCCGGCGGCTTTCCAGCGCTCGACCCAGGCATTGGGATCGATGCGGTTCGCCTCACTGATGCCAATATCGTTATCCAGTGGCGCACGGGTGAACCGATCGATCAGCGGCGACAGTAGCTGGGCTTCATCGTCAATCCAGTATTGCGTTAAGGTGCCCTGTTGGCGGCAAAATTCCCAACGCGTCGAGCGAAGTGCTACGTGAAAGGCTGCGTCAGTGACGCTGAGTTGCGGCGCAGTACGGGCTTGCGGTGGGCGGATAACGCTCAGTTTTTCTTCCAGCGGCCACTGTTGCCAGGCGCTGACATGGCCGGCGGGCGACCAGGCGGTTGCCTGCGGTTGCTCCACGCGCACCGTTAGCCAGATCTGGCCCGCCGCGTCAGGTTGTGCAATGTCCGGCAGGGTGATGAGCTGACGACCCTGTGGGGCGATATCAAGCGTGACCTCCCCGGTGGCAATCGGGTTACCTTCCAGCGCGAGGGTCCAGCGCAGGATCTCGTTATCGCTATGGCGGAACAGGTATTCGCTGCTGATCTCAATCTGACGTTGCGCGCCAGGCAGCAGCGTGAACTGGAAAAACTGCTGTGCATGTTTCGCTTCATACAGGGAGGGATGCGGCGTGCGATCGGCAAACACCAGTCCGTTCATACAGAACTGGCGATCGTTTGGCGTGTCGCCGAAGTCGCCGCCGTACGCCGACCAGGGGTTGCCTTTGTCATCGTATTTAATCAGCGACTGATCGACCCAATCCCAGACGAAGCCGCCCTGCAAACGCGGGTACTGGCGGAACGCCTGCCAGTATTTGGCGAATCCCCCGAGGCTGTTACCCATTGCGTGGGCGTATTCGCACAAGATGAGCGGGCGCTGTTCGCCGGGCAGCGACAGCCATTTTTTGATTGACCACTTCGGTACGGCCGGGAACGGCTGATCCTGATCGACACGGGCATACATGGGGCAAATGATATCCGTCGCCGCCGTGTCCGCGCCGCCGCCTTCATATTGCACCGGGCGAGAAGGATCTTCTGATTTCAGCCAGCGATACAGCGCATCATGATTAGTGCCGTGTCCCGATTCATTCCCCAGCGACCAGATGATAATGCTGGGATGATTGCGATCGCGCTGTACCATGCGCGTCACGCGCTGACTCATGGCGGGCAGCCAGGTCGGGTCGTCGCTCAGGCGATTCATCGGCACCATGCCGTGGGTTTCGATGTTGGCCTCATCCACCACATACAGACCATAGCGATCGCAGAGCGTGTACCAGCGTGGGTGGTTCGGATAATGGGAGCAGCGCACGGCGTTAAAGTTATTCTGTTTCATCAGAATGATGTCCTGCACCATCGTCTCTTCATCCATCACCTGACCGTTTTCAGGATGATGTTCATGACGGTTGGTGCCGCGAATCAGCAGGGGCTTACCGTTCAACAACAGCAGTCCGTTTTCAATGCCCACCTGGCGGAAGCCGACATCGCAGGCCTCAGCTTCAATAAGTATGCCGTCAGCGGTATGTAGCTGTACGACCGCGCGATAAAGATACGGCGTTTCGGCGCTCCACAGTGAAGGATGGTCGACATTCAGACGCAGAGTCGTGCGATCGCCGTACGCACCGCGCTCATCAATAATTTCACTGCCAAAAGGCGCGGTGCTTTCGTCCGTCAGCACGTCGCCATCCCACAGTTGAACGGTCACACGCAGACTGTCATGCCACTCACCGCGCATTCTGACGTCGGCTGTAAATATTGCCCGGCTGAAATCCTCGTTAAGGTGGGTGGTGATACGTAGATCGCTGATTTGGGTGGCGGGTTTGTTTAACAGGGAGACATCGCGGAAGATACCGCTCATCCGCCACATATCCTGATCTTCCAGATAGCTGCCATCGCTCCAGCGCAGCACCATCACTGCCAGACGGTTCTCACCGCTGACCAGAAACTCGCTGAGATCAAATTCAGACGGCAGGCGGCTGTCCTGACCATAGCCCACCCATCGCCCGTTGCACCAGAGATGAAAAGCGGAATTTACGCCATCAAAGATAATTCGCGTCTGCCCATCGCGACGTTCGGCGTCGCTGATAGTGAATGTGAGCGAATAACATCCCGTCGCGTTTTCATGCGGCACATACGGCGGATTCACCGGGATCGGATAGGTCACGTTGGTATAAATGGGCGCGTCATAGCCGTGCATCTGCCAGTTTGATGGCACCGCGATCGTATCGGCGTTATCCAGATCGCGCTGTCGCCAACCTTCTGGCACCGCTTCCGGTGAAGCGAACCAGTTGAACTTCCATGCGCCGTTGAGGCTGCGAACACTGGATGAGGGATGGTTATCACGTGCCTCTGCGGCATCGCGCCAACTGGCAAAAGGAGGATGCGCCTCCAGACGGTTAAGTTGTGTGACGCCGGGATTTTCCCAGTCGCGGCGAGCCAGTACGGCGGCGAGGGAGTCCGTATTCAGAGGCATGGCGGTATCCTGTTAAGCATATTGTTCGTTCGCAGGTTGCTGAAGATACGGTGCGCAGTGAAAGCCTGTAAAGATGAGAAAGAGGAATGAGTGAAGTCACTCACTCAGAATTTGCGTTCATAACGCCGCGAAAGGTTTTTCGCCATTCAGCCGGGCTGACGCCGAAGCGGGACTTAAAATGTTGACGCCAGGTCACCGGGGACAGAAAACCGACCTCCCCGGCGATACGCTCAACGGGAAGGGAGGTGCATTCCAGCAGTTCCTGGCTGCGGCGCAGGCGTTCATTGATCAACCATTGGGCGACGCCTGAGCCGGTTGCTTGCATAAAGTGACGGCTCAGGGAGCGGCGACTCATCATCACCTTTTTCGCCAGCGAATCCAGGTCGTGCTGTTCATGGCTATGCTGGCGCAGATAGTCCAGCAGGCGGTTAATCCGTTGATCCTGCGTATTTTTCGCCACCGGTTGAGCAATAAACTGCGCCTGACCGCCCTCGCGATGCGGCGGCACAATCATCCGGCGCGCAATCTGATTCGCTACCGTGCTGCCAAATCGTTGGCGGATGAGATACAGACAGCAGTCGAGCACGGCGGCGGTGCCTGCCGAGGTGATGATACCGTCATCGTCGACGTACAGGGCGTTGATATCCAGGTGCGCGTCGGGAAAACGCGCCTGAAAATCGGCTTCAAACTCCCAGTGGGTGGCGGCGCGCCTGCCGTCCAGCAGTCCGGCATAACCGAGGACAAACGCGCCCAGGCACAGCCCGACCACCTGCGCGCCGTTTTGTCGGGCCTGAACCAGCGCATCGAGCAGCGACTGCGGCGGGCGAAGCGAGGGCGTTCCCCACCAGGGGACAATCACAATATCGGCAACGGTCACCGCCGCCAGTCCCTGAGGGGCGGTGACGGAAAAGCCCTCCCGGGAGGTAACAACACCGGGGGTTTCAGCGCAAACCTGAACCTCAAAACGTTTTTTTGCCGCCGCTTTTTCACTGAACATGATGCATGGCACCGAGAAGTGAAACGGACTGAAATCTTCAGCGGCGACGATCGCGACGGTGACGGGGCGCATACGTTTCCTCGGCTGGGGTTAGAACGTCAGGGTTTCCCCATCTTCCGGTACCTGGACATATTCTGCAATCTGGTTATCGCGGGCGTATTCCCTGAGCGCGGTACGCGTCAGCAGGCAGTGGTTTATCGCTTCCATGTGAATCGCCACAATCTGCGCATCAGGCAGAACGAAGTGGGTTTTCAGCACATCTTCAGCCCCCATGATGATGGCACCAAAACCGATCACGTGCGCAAACCCGGCGTTCAGTATCACCACATCAGGCTGGAATGTGACCATGTTGGCTTCGACCTCATCGCGCCAGATAGTATCGCCGACCAGATACAGCGTTTTTTCTTGTGGGTGCTGGAACACAATCCCGCAGGCATCACCCATTCGCTCAGCCATGGCGGGAATGGCGTACAGCCGGTCGGATCCATGCTGGCCGCCCGTTTTACGCAACGTGATCTCGCCCAGCCGGGTATTGTCCGTCAGCACCGTGAGTCGGCTAAAACCCTGCGTCCGCAGGGTTTGCGCATCCTGTTCGTTCTGTACGTAAATCGGCTTCTCTTTCGGCACGACCTTTGCGGCGATGTCGTCCCAGTGGTCCGCATGGAGATGGGTGACGATCAGCGCATCGGCCTGCAACAGGGTGTTGAGATCGCAAGGGAGTTCAACCGTTGGATTACGGAGCCCCGCCCGCGCCGTGCCGGGAAAACCGGGGTACGCACCTTTCGGGGCAAGCATCGGATCGACGAGAAAGGTTGTCCCCCCAAAGGTAATCAACTGGGTGGCGTTGCGAATATGGGTGATGTTCATGGTGATACTCCACGTGAGGGGCCAGTGGCGTTATCCTGGAGTGTTGACCAGAAACTGCATATGGGCAAATGGGCGAATAACGATGGGATTGGGCCAACAGGGTGAACCCCAACAGTGAAACAGAAGTGCTATGCGGCTTTTCCGTGGCGTCGCAGCGATATTCACCGCGCGATAGCCAGGAGATGTTATATCCTCAGTCAGAAGCATAATTGAGAAGCCTTTACGAACATGATAATAAAAATATGAACGTCTTTTCTAAATATCCTGTCTTATTTAACGGGGTTAAGATGAAATAAAAAAGCATAAAAGGATTTAAACGTTGACGGGGTTATATCGTTGACAAGGGAGGTAACGTCTTGTTTTTGTCATAAATTAACGTGGGTGTTTTTTTTAATAGTCATGATCATATTAAATGAGTTCTTGTAAGGTTTTAATTTATCCTGTTGTTTTTATTGATTTAATATTGTGAAATGGTTAGGTAGAAAATAATTTAAGATCATTTTTTAAATAATTTACCGCGTTTACTCTTCGATATGGATTTGATAGCTTCCAATACAATCTTTATTTTCCTTTGAATTTAATTTAATTTTTATTGCTAATTTTTTGTTTCCTGTTTTTTTCTACTTTGTTTACTAATTTAACAACAGTGAGAAATTAACTTAATTTTGTGAAAATTAGCAAGGGAGTTATTAATGCAACATTTTCGCAGAAACCAGATAGCGTTATTGATCGCATCGATCTTCATATCCTCCGGACCGGCAACAAGCGCCACGATTCATGTCGATGGTTCATTTCCTTATGCGGCGCAATCCAACACTGGGACTCACGGGGTTAATGGCGGCAGTGAAGGTGCCGGAGCCGGGTATGTCTTATCGCCGAACCCGGAAACTACCGCGGCGGATAACAGCGTAAGCGTCGGTAGTGGCACCACGATAACCGGCGGTAATGGCTACGCGGGCGGCGATGGCGGCGACGGAATGTCCGGTAATAGTGTAACCATCAGCAACAGCGGAAAGATTATTGGTGGAGAGGGTAGCTATAGCGTTAGTGGCAGTGGCACAGGTGGTGTGGGAATATCGGGTACGGACCTGTCGATAACCAATTCTCGTACCGGCTCCATCACCGGTGGCGAAGGGGATAGACGTTCCGCTAGCGGTGCGGGTATCTCTGGTAACCGTCTCATGATAACCAACGATGGTGCGATTACCGGAGGCGATGGCAGTTACGGCTATGATGACTACAGCGGGACGAGCGGTATTGGCGGCGCTGGCATATCAGGTACCGATCTGACGATCATTAATACTTACCGTATTACCGGTGGTGACGGTGATTCCAGTGGCAAGGGAGGCGATGCCATATCGGGTTCCGCGCTGACCATCACCAACAGCGGCGCTATTCTCGGCGGCGGAGGGGGATATGGTTATGATGGGGTTGAAGGTGGCAATGCCGGTGCCGGAATTACCGGCAGTAATATGGTCATCGACAATCTTGCCCGTGGATCAATTACGGGTGGTCGAGGCAATTCCAGACGATTAGGGGGCGATGCTATATCAGGTTCCGCTCTGACCATAACCAATGGCGGATCCATCGTCGGTGGCGAAGGGGGATTTGGCTATGGAGAAGATGCCGGCAATGCGGGTGCTGGAATATCCGGTAGCGATATGACCATTCATAATTTAGCGGGTGCTTCAGTGATCGGCGGTGAAGGCGGCTATGGCGGCCTGGACGATGCAGGTGGCGCCGGAATGCCTACCGCAGGCGGCACGGGAATACTTGGCGATAATATGACCATCACCAACGGCGGCTCCATTACCGGTGGTGAAGGGGGGTTTGCCGGCGGCGATACGACAAGCCCTGACGGCGCAGACGGCGGTGCGGCTATATCCGGTCGCAATCTGACCATCAGTAATCTGGCTGGTGGCACCATCACTGGCGGAGAAGGCAATTACAGCGGCAGCAGAGAGAATACTAACACCAGTGACGGCGGCAACGGCGGCATCGGAATATTCGGTGACAGTCTGAGGATTAACAACAGCGGTTCTGTCGTCGGGGGCAGAGGCAGTTACGGCAGCAACGGCGGCGCTAACGGTGCAGGTGGCGCAGCGATATCCGGCAGCAATCTGGCGATAATCAATAACAGCGCTATCACCGGAGGTGCACCCTACAGGAGCGGTGGCGAAGCGGGGGCGGCTCTCAGTCTTACCGGCGGCAGCAATCTGCTGACGCTGAATACCGGCTCAACTATCACCGGCGATGTCAGGCTTGCAGACGGTGCGAGCGACAGCGCGACAACGTTGCAGATCGTCAACAATGACGCGGCAAACAGAGCCATCAACGGTAATCTGACCGTGGGTCAGGCAGCCAGCGTGACGCTGACGGAACGCCCCATTGAATTTTCCGGTAACGCGTCGTTTGCCGAAGGGGCGTCGCTCACCCTTGGCGAAGGCGTCAGCCTCAAGGCGGCGTCTCTCTCGGTTGGTGATAACGCATCGCTTAATGCCAGTATCACTCGCTGGGATATGCACGACATTCTGCTGGTTGAAACCACCAACGGTATTACGGGCGCGTTTTCTTACAGTAATGCCCTCGTCGCGGGCATGAACCAGCCGGACTTTGCCTATATCAACGCAGGCTCCCGGATTATTCAATACTCCCTGTACTGGAACGGTCTGGACGCCGACGCGCACGGGACGTTCACGCTGGATGAGGGCAGAACCTTCGATCTTGGCGTCGCTCTGGCTGACAATACGGCGCACGTCAACCCGGCCTGGGACGGTAAAAGTCTGACCAAAGCGGGAGACGGTACGCTGATACTGTCAGCGGAAAATACTTATACCGGGTCGACCTATGTCAGCGAAGGCATGCTGAAGACGACGACGCCGAATGCATTCGCCAATACCTCTGGCGTAACCGTCGGCGAGGAAGGGACGCTTAACCTTAACGGCAACAGCCAGATCGTCAACGCGTTGGATAACCGTGGAACCCTGCTGATTGATGATTATGGTGTGCCACCGTCTTCTCCTCTCAGCGTCATGCTGACTGGCAATGTCACGAACAGCGGCAATATTATTCTCAACAACAGCGCAACCAGCGCCGGGAATACGCTGACTATCGATGGCGACTATGCGGGTAACGGCGGCAGCCTTTCGCTGGGCACCGTTCTAGGCGGCGACAGCAGCCTGACGGACAAACTGGTGATTACCGGCAACGCAACCGGCACAACCTACGTGCAGGTTAGCAACGAGAATGGTTCAGGGGCCTTGCTGCATGAAGGGATTAAAATCATTGAAACCGGTAGTTCTACGGCTGAGGCCTTTGTTCAACGTGGTCGCATCGTGGCGGGCAGTTATGAATATCACGTGAAGCAGGGAACGGCTTCCGGTAGTGACAGTAATAACTGGTATTTAACCAGTCTGACGGACAGCCCAGATCCTGACGATTCCTCTGATGTTGTCGATAACGATCGACCAGCACTAGGCGATTCCTCTGACGCGGTCAATATCTATCGCCCTGAGGGAGGGAGCTACGCCAGCAACCTGGCGGCAGCGAATACGCTGTTTAACACCCGATTGCAGGACCGTCAGGGAGGATCCTGGTATACCGACCCTGTCACAGGGGAACGTCACATGACCAGCATGTGGCTGCGTACCTCGGGCGGGCGCAATAAGAGCCGGATGCCTGACGATCAGAACACCGCTTCATCTAACCGCGTTGTCGTGCAGGTCGGCGGCTCGCTGATCCAGGGCAGCGCGAACGGTACGGATAGCTATCAGTTGGGCGCAATGGCGGGCTATGGTAAGCAGGATAACGACATCCATAACAGATTGTCAGGCTACGGTTCTCGTGGCGAGGTGAGCGGCTACAGCGCCGGTTTGTACGGAACCTGGTATCAGAACGCCGTCGATAAAACCGGCCTGTATGTTGATTCCTGGGTGCTTTATAACTGGTTTGACAATACGGTTAAAGGTGATGAGATTGCTCAGGAGAGCTACAAAAGCAAGGGGCTGACGGCGTCGCTGGAGTCGGGATACGCTTTCCATATGGGGTCATTCACCACGGCTGGCGACATGGAAGGTAACGTCTATCTTCGCCCACAGGCACAGGCCACCTGGATGGGGGTGAAGGCTAACGACCATACGGAGAAAAACGGCACGCGGGTTCAGGGCCAGGGTGACAATAATATTCAGACCCGTCTGGGTATGCGCCTTTACGTCAATGGCAAAAACGCCACGGAAAAAGGAACCGTACGCGAGTTTGAACCCTTTATCGAGGCGAACTGGATACACAACACGAAGCAGTACGGCGTCAGAATGAATGACACGAGTACCTCCCTGCAAGGAAGTCGAAACGTCGGTGAGGTGAAAGTGGGCGTCGAGGGGCGGTTGACCCGGGATCTGAGCGTTTGGGGCAACGTGGCGCAACAAATGGGGAATAACGGCTTTCACGACACGAGCGGCGTATTGGGGATAAAATACCAGTTCTAGCCATCACGATGTGCTTCCTGTCATCCCGGCTTCTCCGCCGGGATGATGTTTTAACGCTTAGTGCCACATTGCGTGGTAAATATTCGCTGAAATTTGCGAATACCTTCCCGGCTGTCATTCTGTTGAATGATCACTCGCGCAGCATTCCCACTTTCGTCTTAGTGCCGGGCAGCTTTGCCATTGCCAGAGTATAGATAACGTCCTGAACGGGAGGCGTTATGAGCTGGCGACCCATTCTTTTCCTTATTGTTAATCCATCCCCGCGATTAAGTGCGCCACGCGGACAGTTGCGGCTGGTACAGGGGTGACGGCTGACGCCTTATCCGGCCTACGGATTTTGTAGGCCTGATAAGCGCAGCGCCATCAGGCATGACATCGCTGAGTTTCCGACGCAACTGCCGGATGGCGGCATAAATGCCTTATCCGGCCTACGATGCTACAAAACAACGAAAACCTACCCCGCGTCCGCCAGCACAAACATGCCGTATGGGTGAATTTCGAGGAAATACTGTTCGCCAATATCCGGCTGCAGACGAGTGGCGTTGACCTGTAACAGGATTTCCTGTCCGTGCCACTCCACCGTAACCTCATACTGCGGTCCCATATAGGCCACATGACGAATCACACAGCGCTGACTCTCTTCGCCATGGTCACTTAAGGTGATGGCTTCCGGACGCACACCGACAGTACCCGAGCCAGAAGCGACAAAATGGTCCGGACGCGGCAGGCGATAGCCAAAGATATCAACCGATGCCTCGCTGAAGGTCGCCGGGAACAGGTTTGCATCGCCCATGAAGCTGGCCATAAAGCGGGACGCAGGCTGACGATAGAGATCCTGCGGTGAACCGATCTGCATGATATGCCCCTTGTTCATCACCAGCACGGTGTCGGAAACCGCAAAGGCTTCGCTCTGATCGTGGGTAACGTACAGCGAGGTGATATCAAACTGCTTTTGCAGCTCGCGGATCTTATCGCGCATGCTGCGGCGCAGGTTGGCGTCGAGGTTACTCAGCGGTTCGTCAAACAGCAGTACCTTCGGTTTGAGGATCAGCGCGCGCGCCAGCGCCACGCGCTGCTGCTGACCGCCGGAGATCTGATCCACATAGCGATCTTCGAATCCTTCCAGATCGACCATCGCCAGCGCCTCTTTTACTCGCGCCTTCACATCAGCGCGGGACACGCCCAGCATCTTCAGACCGTAGCCGACGTTTTCTCCCAGCGACATATGCGGGAACAGGGCATACGACTGGAACACCATACAGATATCACGCTGCTGAATCGAGCGATGGGTGACGTCCTCACCATCAATAAAAATCTGCCCTTCGCTTGGTTTTTCCAGACCAGCGACCAGGCGCAAAATGGTGGTCTTGCCACAGCCAGACGGACCAAGCAGCGTCACCATTTGCCCTTGCGGGATGGTGAGATTGATAGTGTCGATGACCGTGTTACTGCCGAATCGTTTGGTGACGTTGCGCAGTTCAACGAAATTTTTCTGACTCATAGTGCGCTCCATTACGCCTGGTTTTTGGCTTTAGACCGGGAGATACGTGCTTCCCCAATCAGCCAGTCAAAGATGAAAATAATCGCCAGCATCACCACGATCAGAATCGACCCGTAGGCAATCGCCACGCCGTATTCGCCATCTTCCACACGGTTCAGAATGTAGGCCGTTGCCACGCGGGTGTCCGGCGTGACGAGGAAAACAATGGCGCTGACGGTAGTGATGGCGCGCACGAAGCTGTAGATCAGCGCCGAGAGAATAGCCGGGCGCAGCAGCGGCAGCAGAATGTGCGTAATGGTGCGTAAGCTCCCGGCACGCAGACTGAGCGAGGCTTCATCCAGTGATTTATCGATCTGGCCGAGTCCGGCGATCCCGGCGCGAATACCAACCGGCACGTTACGCATTACCATCGAGATAATGACAATCGCTGCGGTGCCGGTGAGGTATAACGGGGCGCTGTTAAAGGCGAGAATATAGGAAACGCCCGCCACGGTGCCCGGTACGGCAAAGCACAGCATGGTGGTGAACTCGATAGTCTTTTTGCCTTTGAACTGCTGGCGTACCACGACCCAGGCGATCAGCAGGCCGAAGGCGGCGGTGATCGGTGCGGCAATTCCGGCATACAGCAGGGTATCGAGCAGCGAAGGCCATGCGCCGTCGCTCATCCCCTGACCAAACAGCTTGATAAAGTTATCCAGCGTCAGGGTATAGTCCACGCCCCAGTTCACGGTGAAACTGCCGTAGAAAATACTGCCATAGAGCAGGGCGTTAAAGGCAATCCATATCGCCAGGATCGCCACTACGCTCCAGACCAGGGTGACCGGTAGCGGCTGCACGTCGCCGCGGTATGATTTCCCGGAGACGGTGACGTAAGAGCGTTTGCCAATCCACATGTACTGTACGCAGAACACTAACAGCGAGAACAGCAGCAGGAAGGCGCCCAGCGTACTGGCAGCCTGGTAATCGAGCTGTGAACCGGTGATGTAGAAGTAAATTTGCGTTGCCAGTACATCGAAGTTGCCGCCGAGGACCAGCGGGTTACTGAAGTCGGCCAGTGACTGCACGATGACAATCAGGAAGGCGTTTGCCAGAGCGGGTTTCAGCAGCGGGACAAATACGCCGTTAAACGTCTGCCAGCGACTGGCGCGCAGGGTGTATGACGCTTCTTCCAGCGACGGGTGAATGGTTTTGATCGCGCCGTCGAGGATCATAAACGCCATTGGGGTAAACGCCAGCACCTGCGCCAGCCAGATGCCGGTAAACCCGTACAGCCAGTTGGTGTTGGTCAGCCCGAACCACTCCACCATCAATTCGGTCACGTAACCAGAACGCCCCATCATCAGCGTGACGCCCAGCCCCACGACAAATGGCGGCGTGACGATCGGCAGGATTGAGAAGATACGGCCAATAACGGCGCTGCGTTGGGCGATACGGGTGGTATAAATCGCCAGCACCAGGCCGAAGAAAGTACAGCCGACGCCCACGGCAATCGACAGCGCGATGGAGTTGAGGATCACCTGAATAATATGCGCCTGTGACAGCACATTCATAAACGCCAGCGGTGCGAACTCCCCCGCGTCGTTGGTGAACATCGGAATGAAAATGGCGATGCTCGGCCAGACGATAAAGATGCCGATGAGCGCCACGATGGTGACCAGGGAACCGATCACAAACCGGTCGCCGCCCAGCCATTCGAGGCGGGTCAGCGCCAGGGTTATGATCGCGCCCAACGCCACAAACAACACGATGGTGGCATAGCCTAAACCACGCCCTTCGACGGTGGCGCTAATGACGATAAAGGCGATGCATAAGAACGCCCAGCCTGCGTCGAGGTAGTGGCGGCTGCGCTGTTCGCGTCGGGCTTCATGGAACGGGCGAATCAGCAGCAGGCTCGGCAGCAGATACCATAGCCAGCTGATATTGAACTGTGACCAGCCGTAGGCCTCGAGAATTTCATCGCTCGTGGATTCCAGCAGACCGTAATCCAGGCTCCAGCTCGGCAGCAGGACGAATGCCAGCCAGCCGAGTAAGACCCAAAGGAATATCGCATCCCGCTTTTTCACGGGATGGAGTGCAAGTGTGTGTGACATACGTTTTCCGCTGTTCAATCCTGAACAGGCCGGATAAGCGTGAGCGCCATCCGGCATTCAGGGTGACGATGATTGCCGGGTGGCGGCGTTGCCTTACCCGGCCTGCGTAACCTTAACGTCAGGAAGTCATCGTGTGGGCTTATTTACCCATCTTCACTTCGCTGACCCATTTATTGATCAGCGCCTTACGGACATCAGTTGAGCCGTATTTATCCATGTCGTAGTTGATAAGCTTCAGGTCATCGAGCTTCAGTGAGTTCGGCGAGGTTTCGGCGGTGGTGTTGGTCAGGATCTGATAGGATTTGCCTTTCTTCCACGCCAGCTCCTGCGCTTCTTTCGACAGTACCCAGTCGACAAACAGTTTGGCGTTGTCGAGGTTGCGCGCCCCTTTCAGGATGCTGACGCCGCCAATCTCATAGCCAGTACCTTCACACGGAGAAATCAGCTCCAGCGGCGCGCCCTGTTCTTTTTCCAGCGAGTAGTCGTGCAGGAAGCCGATGCCGATGGCCGTTTCACCGCGTGCGGCGTTGCGCGCCGGGGCAATTCCGGATTTGGTGTACTGTGAGACGTTAGCGTTCAGCTGTTTCAGATAATCAAAAGCCTGATCTTCCCCCCACAACTGGGCGAAGGTCGCCAGCGCGGTATAGGCGGTGCCGGAGCTTTGCGGATCGGCAATCTGAATTTCACCTTTGTATTCCGGTTTGGTCAGATCTTTCCAGCATTTCGGCACGGGCAGATTTTTTTCTTTCAGGCGCTGGGTGTTAACGCCGAAACCGAGGATACCCACGTAGACCGCCGATGAAAGGTTCCCCTTCACTTTTGCCGGATCGCGGAATTTCTCCATCACCTGTTCCAGGTTCGGGGATTTGTACGGTTGCAGCAGATCCATTTCACCGGCCTGAGACTGCGGGTCCAGCGTGCCGCCGTACCAGACGTCAGCCTGTGGGTTTTTCTTCTCGGCATCGACCTTCGCCAGCGTACTGCCGGAACCGTTGCGGATAAACGACGTTTTCACGTCATATTTTTCGCCAAAGGCTTTGGTTTCCGCTTCGCACATTTCGTTGGTAGCGCTGCAATAGACCACCAGACGACCTTTGGCGTGCGCGGCGCCTGATAAGGTCGCCAGCGCAACCGCGGAGGCAATCAGAGTAGAGGTAAGGGTCATTTTCATTGTTTTATCCTTTGACTGAGAGTGGTGGTGATGCCCGCCATCAGCAGCGGCATCAGCAGTAAACCCATAAGTACTGCGGTGACCGAGAGCAAACTGAACATCCCCGACCAGCCGTAGCGTTCAATGACCAGCGACAGAGGCCAGCCCGCCAGCGCTGCCCCCAGATAGGCAAACAGGCCGAGAAAACCGGTGATCGATCCTGCCGCCGCTTTGTGTCCACATTCCACCGCCGCCAGGCCAATCAACATTTGTGGGCCAAAGATAAAAAAGCCCACCGTAAAGAAACAGACTGCGAGCAGGGCGTAATGGTGAACCGGTGCCAGCCATAGCGCGGCGACAGAGACCATCAACCCCAGCGTAAACAACAAAATCATTGGTGCCCGCTGACCGCTAAACAGCAGGTCCGAACCCCAGCCGGCAAACAGCGCGCCGAGGAGTCCGCCAACTTCAAACAGCATCACCGTGGCGTTAGCGCTGAGCAGGTTAACGCCGTGGCTTTCCGTCAGCCAGATGTTGCCCCAGTCGTTGAGCGCAATGCGGATCAGATAGACCAGCACATACGAGACGCCCAACAGCCAGATCATCGGGTTTTTCAGCATCGTGGTACGCAGCATTTGCCACAGTCCCATCGGCGGACTCTGCTGCTCCTGGCGCAATTCCAGCGGATCGTTACGCCAGTGTCCGACGGACGGTAACCCCTCTTCCTGAGGTGTGCCTTTCAGTTGCAGCGTTAACCAGATCCCGAGAGCCATGCTGATTACCCCGGGCATCAGCATCGCGGCCTGCCAGCCCCACCAGTGAGCGGCGAAGGCGCTAATCAGCGGGATAATTGCCCCGCCAATATTGATAGACATATTCCAACAGCCCCACCAGAAGCCGCGCTCATTGCGCGAGTACCAGTGGGTCAGCAGGCGGGCGCAGGGTGGCCATCCCCAGCCCTGAAAAAATCCGTTGAGTGTCCAGACTGCCAACAACAGCGTCAGCGACTCGCCAAAGGCAAACACCACGTTCAGCAGACCGGTAGCGAACAGGCCAACGCCCATAAACCCACGCTGTCCGTGGCTGTCATGCCATAGTCCAGCGGTAAATTTCGACAGACCGTAGGTCAGATAAAACAGGGAACCCAACAGTCCGATGTCGCTTTTATCCAACCCGAGATCGGTTTGTAGCGCTGGCAACACGTAGTTCACACTTTTACGCGTCAGATAAAACGCGGCGTAACCGATGACCATGCACATCAGCAGTCGCGGACGCAGCGTGCGGTAACGTTGATTGATTTCAGTTGCTGCGCCTGCGTGCATAGCCGTCTCCGTTTTGCTGACTATAAGAAAGAGAAACCAAAAGGGGATGAGAGAAAGTCTGGAGTGACTAAGACTTTTTCCTGGTCAGAAGGCAATTTGTTGCAAATTTGTGGGCAAGTTAACACTTACCCGCGTACCGTGCCGTGACTCCAGCGCCAGTTCACCGCCGAGGGCGCTGACCCGCTCGCGCATTCCCTGAATGCCAAAACCGGCCATTTTGTCTGGGCTGATCCCCACGCCGTTGTCGGTGACATCCAGATGCAGCACATCTCCCTGCTGACGCAGGACAATCCGTACCTCGCTGGCTTCGGCGTGTTTACAGACGTTGTTGAGCAACTCCTGTAACAGTCGGTAGAGCGTAAAGCGCACCGTTTCATTCTCGGGCGTGGTGGTGAGCTGATAATCAAACTGGCAACGAATGCCGCGCTCTGTAAAGGCAAACTCATTGAGTAGATGGAGCAACGCCTCTTTGAACGACAGTTCGTCCAGCGCGGGCGGGCGAAGCTGGCGCAATAACTGGCGGGTAGAGAGGTGGATCCGCCTGGCGAGATCGTTGATCTGGCTGGCAGCGGCCTGGGCTTGCGCCGGGTCATGTGCCCGTTTCACCAACTGCGACTGGATCTGAATGGCGGTGATATTCTGTCCAATCTCGTCATGCAGTTCGCGCGCCAGGCTCTTGCGCGTATCCTCTTCGGTATGCACCAGTTTCTCGGCCAGCGCCCGTCGCGCCGCCAGTTCCGCTTCCAGGCGCTGGCGGTAATGGTGCAGGTTTTGCGCCAGATGCTGCTGACGGCTGATAGCGATCCCCAGACCAATGCCGAGCAGGGACTGCGTCGCGAGAAAGATTTCCAGTTCAACCAGGTTGCTGAACCCTACTCCGACCTGACGGGCGATGGTGATCATCATGCTGCCCAGCAATCCTGAGAGCACGCCGCCCTGCCAGCCAAACTTCCACGCCATCACGACATTGGGCAGAAATACTACTATCAACAACAGGCGTTCAATCTCTGGCGACAGCACCATCTGCGTGCCAATGCCAATGATAAAAAACAGACTACACCAGATGATGAGCGAGGTACGCAACGGCGGGTTATTGGTGTCCAGTCCAAGCAGGTGGTAGCGATGCTGTTGGCGCAGAAATTCAAAGATCAAGTAGACGAAGGGCGTCAGCAGCACGCCACCGGTAAATGACGCCAGACCGAGCAGCATCGCCGGACTTTTGACAAACGGCGACAGCAGGAGAGTATTGAGCAGTGATGCCGCCGTTACTGTCGCCAGCAGCAGCGTCAGTCGCTGCCAGTAAAGAGGAAAACGGTACCAGAAGGACTGCGCGAGACTGGCGGGAATCAGGCTAATGAGCGGTGTGGCCAGCAGAATATAGCCATTAAGCAATTGCTCACTGTGCAGCCAGAGCAGCATCAGCATTGGCGGCAGCACCAGCGCAGGCCAGTAGCGGCGCGAAAGCAGGATCAGCAGCGCCAGATAGACACCGTGCGGCAGGAACAGCGCCGCCTGCTGGCCGTTATGGGTCAGATAAAAACCGAGTGTCCACAGCATCAGCCCGCCGGTGCCCCACGCCAGCACAATAAACAGCGAGATGACGACGTAGCGAAGGTTGCGAGACATTAATGTCCTGCCAGCAGTTGATGATCGAGGGCGAAGTGGACGAGTTCGATGGTGCTGTGACAGTTCAGTTTGCCCAGCACGTTGGCACGATGGACATGCACCGTTTTATGGCTGAGATCGAGTTTGAAAGCGATTTCCTTAACGCTGTCACCTTTGACCAGTAAATCAAACACTTCCCGTTCACGCGGGGTGAGTACTTCCAGCACCGTCGATGACGTTTCACCCCCGCGCAACGCCCGCAGCGCGTCGGCGCAGAGATAATGCCCTCCCAGTCCAACGGAACGGACGGCCTGCACTAACTCTTCCGGCCCACAGCGTTTGGTCAGATAACCGCTGGCGCCAGCATCCAGCGCGCTCTGCACAAAGGTCGGCGTGTCATAGATACTGAGAATAATGGCGCGAAACTGCGGCCTCTTTGCCCGCAGGCGTTTCAACAGGCTCAGACCGTTTTCGTCCGGCATGGCGATATCCATCACCGCAACGTTAACGTCGTCGCGCAGTAAAGCAGGCCAGGCTTCCGCAGCGCTGCTGTACTGCCCTGCGACGTCGAGGTCTTCTTCGAGACTGAGTAATTGCGCAAAGCCAGAACGTACCACCACATGGTCGTCCACCAGCACCACACGTATCATGATTTTGCTCTCTTGCCGGATAATGACTCTATGATGCCTGGCGCCGCTGCGCTGGCAATCAATCAGGTACAGTTATGGAATGAATGTAACAAAATGGCAATATTTGGGGGGCAGAGGTTATGCGTTTTTCCTCTCACCTGACCCACGGAAAGAAACATAAGACGAACGGAACACTTCCCAGAAACGGCATGACGCATGTCAACAGCCCATGCCGGATGGCGCTACGCTTATCCGGCCTACGACACTGCTTCGCGCGCCCTGAACCCGCATCCCTGCGGGTTCCCCCGGCCCTGCGGAAACACGTCGGCAATTTTCAGCCGGACCAATCCACACCCTACCATCTCCGCAGTTTGCTTTTTTACAGCGAAATGACTTTACCTGAAAGGCAGAGAATTGAAGCGATGCCGTTGGTCCGGCGTGAAAATCGATGAGCCGTTGACGGCTGACCGGGTCCGCCCGCAGGGAAGCGGGCGGAGGGGGCGGCCTGCAGGGATGCAGGCTCGGCCCCGACCCGACAGGCAGACGGCATAAGGCGAATGGACCACAACGTGGCGATTTTCCTCGCCGGGAGCCGGGATTGTTAAGGGTGTGGCGGAGAACGCCCTTAACACGTTCGCGGGTGAGTTGTTCCCAGAGAAGCAATGGACATAAAGCGAACGGAACCCTTCTCCATAGCGACATATAAGGCATAGCTAAATATTGAAAATCGCTAACCATTCCCACTTTTTTTCTAAAAACGCTTTGTTCTTAGCAAGAATTTTTAATTCCTTTATCAAATCCGGCCGCAACGAAATACTGCCCCCATAACAAGACAAGGGAGCAGACAATATGGCACGTTCATCGCGTAATACACTTCTTGCCGCACTGGCATTCATCACCTTTCAGGCGCAGGCGGTGAACGTCACCGTCGCGTATCAAACCTCCGCTGAACCGGCGAAAGTGGCGCAGGCGGATAACACCTTCGCCAAAGCGAGCGGGGCCACCGTTGACTGGCGCAAATTCGACAGCGGCGCGAGCATCGTTCGCGCCCTGGCCTCTGGCGATGTGCAGATCGGCAATCTCGGCTCCAGCCCGCTGGCGGTCGCCGCCAGTCAGCAGGTACCGATTGAAGTTTTCCTGCTGGCGTCAAAACTTGGTAATTCCGAAGCGCTGGTGGTGAAGAAAGATATCAGCAAACCCGAGGATCTGATCGGCAAACGCATCGCGGTGCCGTTTATCTCTACCACCCACTACAGTCTGTTGGCGGCATTGAAACACTGGGGGATCAAACCCGGTCAGGTGGAGATTGTGAACCTGCAGCCGCCGGCGATTATCGCCGCCTGGCAGCGTGGAGATATTGATGGGGCTTATGTCTGGGCACCCGCTGTTAACGCACTGGAAAAAGACGGCAAGGTGCTGACCGACTCGGAAAAAGTCGGCGAGTGGGGGGCCCCAACGCTTGATGTGTGGGTGGTGCGCAAAGACTTTGCCGAGAAGTATCCGGAGGTGGTGAAAGCCTTCGCGAAAAGCGCTATCGACGCGCAGCAGCCCTATATTGCAAATCCCGACGAATGGCTGAAACAGCCGGAGAACATCAGCAAGCTGTCGCGCCTGAGCGGCGTGCCGGAAGCCGATGTGCCGGGGTTGGTGAAAGGCAATACCTATCTCACGCCTCAGCAGCAGACGGCTGAACTCACCGGCCCGGTGAACAAAGCGATTATCGACACCGCGCAATTTCTGAAAGAGCAGGGCAAGGTGCCTGCGGTAGCAAGCGATTACAGCCAGTACGTTACCGATCGCTTCGTGCAATAAAGGAGGCGCTGATGCTGCAACTCTCTCATCTGTATGCCGATTACGGCGGTAAACCGGCGCTGGAAGATATTAATCTGACGCTCGACAGCGGTGAACTGCTGGTGGTGCTGGGGCCGTCGGGATGTGGCAAAACGACGCTGTTGAACCTGATTGCCGGATTTGTGCCGTATCAGCACGGCAGCATTCAACTGGCAGGAAAACGCGTCGATGGACCGGGGGCGGAGCGCGGCGTGGTGTTTCAGCACGAAGGGTTACTGCCGTGGCGTAATGTGCAGGATAACGTCGCGTTGGGTCTGCAACTGGCCGGCATCGGGAAAGCGCAGCGTGTCAGCATCGCTCAGGAAATGTTGAAAAAAGTCGGGCTGGAGGGCGCCGGAAAACGCTTTATCTGGCAGCTTTCCGGCGGTCAGCGCCAGCGCGTTGGCATTGCCCGCGCGCTGGCGGCGAATCCACAGCTGTTGCTGCTGGATGAACCCTTTGGCGCGCTGGACGCTTTTACTCGCGAACAGATGCAAACTCTGCTGCTAAAACTGTGGCATGAGACCGGCAAGCAGGTGCTGCTGATTACGCATGATATTGAAGAAGCCGTGTTTATGGCGACCGAACTGGTGCTGCTGTCCCCTGGGCCTGGCCGGGTGCTGGAGCGTTTGCCGCTGACCTTTGCCCGCCGTTTTGTGGCCGGTGAAGCAAGCCGCAGCATTAAGTCCGACCCAGAGTTTATCGCGACCCGCGAATACGTCCTGAGCCGTGTCTTTGAACAACGGGAGGCCTTCTCATGAGTGTGGTGATCAACGATAAACCGCGTCAACGGCCGCTGAAGTGGCGCTGGCCGTTCTCGCGCCAGATAACCCTGAGCCTTGCAACGCTGACGGTGATTCTGGCGGTGTGGTGGACGGTTGCGGCGCTGCAGTTGATAAGCCCTTTATTTTTGCCGCCGCCGGACCAGGTGCTGCAAAAGCTTATTACCATCGCCGGTCCGCAAGGGTTTATGGATGCCACGCTGTGGCAGCATCTGGCCGCCAGCCTGACCCGCATTGTGTTGGCGCTGCTGGCTGCGGTGGCTTTCGGCATTCCGGTCGGGATCGCGATGGGGCTCAGCCCGACGCTACGCGGCATTCTCGATCCGATTATTGAGCTTTATCGTCCGGTGCCACCGCTGGCCTATTTGCCGTTGATGGTGATCTGGTTCGGGATTGGTGAAACGTCCAAGATCCTGCTGATCTATCTGGCGATTTTTGCCCCGGTCGCGATGTCTGCGCTGGCCGGCGTGAAGAGCGCGCAGCAGGTGCGGATCCGCGCCGCTCGATCGCTGGGCGCGAGCCGGGCGCAGGTGTTGTGGCTGGTCATTCTGCCAGGCGCACTGCCGGAGATCCTTACCGGATTGCGCATTGGCCTCGGCGTGGGCTGGTCAACGCTGGTGGCGGCGGAGCTGATTGCGGCAACGAGGGGGTTAGGGTTTATGGTGCAGTCGGCCGGTGAGTTTCTGGCGACCGATGTGGTACTGGCAGGGATCGCGGTGATTGCGATTATCGCTTTTATTTTAGAACTGGGTCTGCGCGCGCTTCAGCGCCGTCTGACACCCTGGCATGGAGAAGTCCAATGAGTGAACGTCTGAGCATTACCCCGCTGGGGCCGTACATCGGCGCGCAGATCGCGGGGGCGGACTTAACCCGCCCGCTGAGCGACAATCAGTTTGAGCAGCTTTACCATGCGGTGCTGCGACATCAGGTGGTGTTCCTGCGCGAACAGGCTATCACGCCACAGCAGCAGCGCGCGCTGGCCCAGCGCTTTGGCGAGCTGCACATTCATCCGGTTTATCCCCATGCCGAAGGCGTGGAGGAGATTATCGTGCTGGATACGCACAATGATAATCCACCGGATAATGACAACTGGCACACCGACGTCACCTTTATTGAGACACCGCCTGCCGGGGCGATTCTGGCGGCTAAGGAGTTACCGTCCACCGGCGGCGATACGTTGTGGACCAGCGGTATCGCGGCGTATGAGGCGCTATCAGAACCGTTTCGCCAGTTGCTGAACGGTCTGCGGGCGGAACATGACTTCCGTAAATCCTTCCAGGAATACAAGTACCGCAAGACAGAGGAGGAGCATCAGCGCTGGCGTGAAGCGGTGGCGAAGCATCCGCCGCTGCTGCATCCGGTGGTGCGAACCCATCCGGTGAGCGGTAAGCAGGCGCTGTTTGTCAATGAAGGTTTTACCACGCGCATTGTCGATGTGACGGAGAAAGAGAGTGAGGCGCTGCTCGGCTTCCTGTTTGCGCATATTACAAAACCAGAGTTTCAGGTGCGATGGCGCTGGCAGCCAAATGACGTGGCGATTTGGGATAACCGCGTGACACAGCATTATGCAAACGCCGATTACCTGCCGCAGCGGCGCATTATGCACCGGGCGACAATCCTGGGGGATAAACCTTATTTTCGCGCGGGCTGAATAGCCGATGGCGCGTCGCTTCTCTGGTCTACAGAACCGTAGGCCAGATCAGGCGACGTTGCCACCTGATAAAAATGTCAAATGCTCACCAATATAGCGCTGATAGCGGTTAGCCTTCAGATACGTTAAATCCACCAGCACCAGACCATCGACACAGTGGTTAAAATCCGGATCGCTGCCGAAATCGATAAACTGCACGCCACCGGGTTCGCAGAGCTCTGAGTATTGCTTATAGAGCGGAGGAATGCCGCAGCCGAGATTTCCCAGTAGCGACTTCAGTCGCGTCAGATCTTCGTAGTAATCGTTGCCTGCAAACTGTGCCAGTACATCCGGGAGCGAAGCGGGATACGGCTGGCGTGAGACGGCCAGCGGATGCGTTGGCGGGAACCATAGTCGATAGAAGGCAACCAGCAGATCGCGCGCATCCGGTGGCAATCCCCCGGAGATAGACACCGGCCCAAACAGGTAACGATACTGCGGGTTACGTGCCAGCCAGGCACCGATTCCAGACCAAAGATAATCCAGTCCGCGACGCCCCCAGTAGCGTGGCTGAATAAAGCTACGCCCCAGTTCAATACCATGCTGCATGATGTCTGCCATCCGCTCATCGTAATGAAACAGCGTGTGGCTGTAGAGTCCCTCCAGCCCCTGTTTTTCCAGCTGCTGCGCGCAGGGGCTGAACCGGTAAGCACCGACGATCTCGAGGTCTTCCTCGTCCCATAAGATCAGATGCAGATAGTCATCATCGTAGCGATCGATATCCCTGCGTTTGCCGCTGCCCTCACCGACGGCACGAAAGGCGATTTCACGCAGTCGTCCCAACTCGCGCAGGATCGTCGCTTCCTCCTGCCCGTTGCGCTGCCAGAGGTAAATCTGCTTGCCATCAGCGGTTTGCCCCAGACACGCCGTCTGCGCCAGTTCGCGTTTCAGTCGGACTCTGTTTTCCGGCGGGGCGATCGTCGACTCGGTGCGAAAGACGCCCGGTCGGCCTTTGCCCAACGCAATCACATGTTCCCGACACTTTTCCGCCTGTTCACGAACATTGCTTTTGCTCACGGACCACTGTGTCCAGGCTATCTGTTGACCGATGCGTACGGGCAGCGTGCTGCCGCGGCGGCGAAACATTTGCTGCATTAACAGCAGCAGCGTGGCGCTGGAGGAAACCAGTCCGCAGGCATAGAACAGCGGGCTGTTATAAGCCTGGATATGTACCGGCAGCAGCGGCGTCCGGTATTTTTCCGCCATGCGGATAAAACCGGAATGCCAGCGGCGTTCGGCGATCCCTGTCAGCGTCAGCCGCGAGACTTCACCCGCCGGGAAGAAAACCAGCGCGCCGCCAGCCTGCAGGTGAGTATCCATTTGCTGCAGCGACGATTTCGGCGTCCGTCCCTGAATATTGTCTACCGGGATGAACAGCGAGCGCAGGGGTTCCAGATGGGAAAGCAGTCGGTTGGTCACCACTTTGATATCTCGACGCACGCGGGAGAGGGCATAGATGAGCGCCAGTCCGTCCAGCGCACCGGTGGGGTGGTTGGCGATGATCACCAGCGGGCCATTTTCAGGGATGTTTTCGATGTGGTGCTCGGGGATTTCACAACATATTTGCAGATGCTCCAGGACCTGTTCCACCATATCCACGCCTTTCAGATGACGATGGCGGGCGGCAAACTGCTGGAACTCTTTTTCATACAATACGCGTTGAAGCACCTTCTTTTGCCAGGGCGCGGTCCTCGCCGCAGGCCAAAGGTCGTTGAGTACGTTATCGAGACTAAACATAGCCGCATCTCCTTCTGTCCTGTGCTGACAGTAGAAGCGGTAAGTGTCGCTTGTATGACGTTTGGGTGACGTTTTGGGGAAGGGCCGGATGGCGAGACCACCCGGCAAGGGAACGAAAAAATTAACGCAGAATTTTCTTCTCGGCCAGATCCAGCGCGAAGTAGCTGAAGATCAGATCCGCGCCAGCACGTTTGATGGCACCTAAACTTTCCAGCACCACTTTTTCTTCATCAATCGCGCCCGCCATCGCGGCAAATTTGATCATCGCATATTCGCCGCTGACCTGATACGCGCCGAGCGGCAGCTCCGTACGTTCACGGATATCACGCAATACATCCAGATAGGCACCTGCCGGTTTCACCATCAGGCAGTCCGCGCCCTGCGCTTCATCGAGCAGCGATTCACGAATCGCTTCACGACGGTTCATCGGGTTCATTTGATAGGTTTTGCGATCGCCTTTCAGCGCCGTACCTGCTGCTTCACGGAACGGACCATAGAATGAAGAGGCAAATTTGGTGGAGTAGGACATGATGGCCGTGTCGGTAAAACCTGCGGCATCCAGCGCCTGGCGAATTGCCTGCACCTGACCATCCATTGCGGCGGAAGGGGCGATGAAATCTGCGCCTGCTGCTGCTGCGACAACGGCCTGCTTACCGAGGTTTGCAAGCGTTGCGTCGTTATCCACGCCGTGCTCGCAGAGCACGCCGCAGTGACCGTGGGAGGTATATTCGCAGAAGCAGGTATCAGACATCACGATCATTTCCGGTACGGTCTGCTTGCAAATGCGCGACATCCGCGCCACCAGACCGTCTTCCTTCCAGGCATCGCTGCCGGTGTCATCGGTATGGTGAGAGATGCCAAAAGTCATGATGGAACGGATTCCGGCGTTGGCAATGCGTTCGATCTCGCGCGCCAGGTGTTTCTCCGGGATGCGCATGACGCCGGGCATAGCCTCAATCGCTTTGTAGTCGTCGAGTTCTTCTTCAACAAAGATCGGCAACACCAGATCGTTCAAGCTGAGTGTTGTCTCTTCAAACATGGCGCGCAGCGCTGCAGATTTGCGCAGACGGCGAGGGCGATGGATTAAGTCTGTCATGGTATGCCTGATGCTTGTGAAATTGAAGGCCATAGTATACCTGAAGCCGCACGCGAGTGTTTTACGAAAATTGGCCTTATGGCTTTGTTTTATTGAAAAATAAATAGAATAGTCTGGCAATTTTTTGATATGAATAGCTAAATATTTATATTTGGATGTTTTATTGCTTTTTGTTTGTTTATTTAAAGTATCTATTTATTTATATGAACTGCTATTTTAATTGATTGGGTTTTTATTTATTAATTATTATCAATTATCGCTATGTTAAGTATTGGTGTACTATATGGTTTCTGTTTTTGGTGTTAATTTATATTATTGATTTATATGTGTTTTTGTATTTTTCAATTGAATATTATCCTGGTTTTTGTTATTGTCTGTTTCCGGACTGCAAGGAAAGAATAATTGAACCTTTCATTGTGGACACCGCATAATCCTCCTCGCAAAACAAAATGTTTTCTATGCATTGATAATTGATGGATCAACACTATTACGTCCCTGAGGAGGGATGACAAATGCACTCCTGGAAAAAGAAACTTGTAGTCTCACAATTAGCATTAGCCTGCACTTTGGCAATCACTTCTCAGGCGAATGCTTCAACAGATATTTCTGGCAAGACTTACACCACATTTGACCACTATAACGATGCCACTTACGCGGATGGTGTGTACTACGATGGTTACGTCGGCTGGAATAACTACGGCACCGATAGCGTTTATAACGGAGATATCTATCCGGTCATCAATAACGCGACCGTAAACGGTGTGATTTCAACTTACTATCTGGATGATGGCCTTTCTACCAATACCAATAGCAATAGTCTGACGATCAAAAACAGCACTGTACACGGCATGATTACGTCTGAGTGCATGACGAGCGAATGCGCAAATGGTCGTGATACGGGCTATGTTTACGATCGTCTGGCACTCACCGTTGATAACTCCACGATCGACGATAACTACGAACATTATACCTACAACGGTACCTATACTGACGGCACCGCAGATACGCACGTTGTTGATGTCTACGACATGGGCACCGCGATCACCCTGGATCAGGAAGTTGACCTGTCTATCACCAACAACTCTCACGTGGCGGGCATTACGCTGGCTCAGGGATATGAGTGGGAAGATATTGACGATAACACCGTGAGCACGGGTGTTAACAGCGGTGAGGTGTTTAACAACACGATCACAGTAACGAATTCAACCGTGACGTCAGGGTCATGGTCAGATGAAGGGACTTCAGGCTGGTTCGGCAATAACAATAACGCAAGTGACTATAGCAATACGCTGACAGCTGATGACGTTGCGATTTCCGCAATTGCGAATCCGTATGCAGATAATGCTATGCAGACGACGGTCAATCTCAGTAATTCGACTCTGATGGGCGATGTTGTGTTCTCCAGCAACTTCGACGAAAACTTCTTCCCGAACGGGGCGGACAGCTATCGTGATACCGACTCAGCAGTCGACACTAACGGCTGGGATGGTACTGACCGCATGGATGTTACCCTGAATAACGGTAGCAAATGGGTCGGTGCGGCGATGTCTGTGCATCAGGTGGATACCGATGGTGACGGTGTGTACGATGACGTTGCTGCCGGTACCGATGCAACTGCTACATTGATCGACATTGCAGCGAACAGCCTGTGGCCATCGTCCACCTATGGTATTGACAATGGCAATACCGCTTATGATGAAGATGGTCACGTTGTTGGTAACGATGTCTATCAGAGCGGCCTGTTCAATGTAACGCTGAACGGCGGTTCACAGTGGGATACCACCAAAGCTTCGCTGATTGATACCCTGAGCATTAACAGCGGTTCTGTGGTGAATGTTGCGGATTCTTCACTGGTTTCTGACACCATTGCTCTGACCGGTGGTTCAGCGCTGAATATCAACGAAGATGGCCATGTGGCGACGGATACCCTGACTGTCAACAACAGTACCGTTACTATCGCTGATGATGTGGCTGCGGGCTGGGGTGTAGGTGATGCTGCACTGTATGCCAACACCATTAATGTCACAAACGACGGTGTTCTGGATGTCGGTAACAGTGCGGACTATGCGCTGCAGACGGATACTTTGAACCTGACCAGCACGACCGATGCGAATGGTAATGTGCATGCCGGTGTATTTGATATTCACAGCAACAACTATGTGCTGCAGGCCGATCTGACCAACGATCGTACCGCAGACACCACGAAGTCTAACTACGGTTACGGTGTGATCGCCATGAATTCCGATGGTCATCTGACCATCAACGGTAATGGTGATGCCTACAGCGCTGACCTGTCTGAAGTGGATAACGCGGGCGACAATGTCGCTGCGGCAACCGGCAACTACAAAGTGCGTATCGACAACGCTACTGGTGAAGGTGCCATTGCGGACTACAAAGACAAAGAGCTGATCTACGTTAACGACAAGAACAGCACGGCTACCTTCTCTGCCGCGAACAAAGCAGATTTGGGTGCGTACACCTATCAGGCTCAGCAGCAGGGCAACACCGTTGTTATGCAACAGATGGAGTTGACCGACTACGCTAATATGGCGTTGAGCATTCCGTCTGCGAACACCAATACCTGGAACCTGGAGCAAGATACGGTTGGGACACGTCTGACCAACTCTCGTCATGGTCTGGCGGATAACGGCGGCGCATGGGTCAGTTACTTCGGCGGCAACTTCAACGGCGATAACGGCACCATTAACTACGATCAGGATGTCAACGGCATCATGGTGGGTGTGGATACCAAAGTTGAGGGTAACAACGCGAAGTGGATTGTCGGTGCTGCGGCGGGCTTCGCGAAAGGCGACATGAGCGACCATACCGGTCAGGTGGATCAGGACAGCCAGTCTGCCTATCTTTACTCCTCCGCTCGCTTTGCCAATAACATCTTTGTAGATGGCAGCCTGAGCTACTCTCACTTTAACAACGATCTGTCTGCCAATATGAGCGACGGCCAGTATGTTGATGGCAGTACCTCTGCGGATGCATGGGGCTTCGGTCTGAAACTGGGTTACGACTGGAAAGTGGGTGATGCGGGTTATGTTACTCCATACGGCAGCGTGTCTGGCTTGTTCCAGTCTGATGATGATTATCGCCTGAGCAACAACATGCAGGTTGATGGTCAGTCTTACGACAGCATGCGTTATGAACTGGGTGTGGATACCGGCTATACCTTCACTTACAGCGAAGATCAGGCGCTGACGCCTTACTTCAAACTGGCTTATGTGTATGACGACCAGGGTAACGATGCTGATGTAAACGGCGATTCTATCGACAATGGCACCAAAGGATCAGCGGTCCGTGTTGGCCTGGGTACGCAGTTCAGCTTTACCAAGAACTTCAGTGCCTATACCGATGCGAATTACCTCGGCGGCGGCGATGTTGATCAGAACTGGGCAGCTAACGCGGGTGTTAAATATACCTGGTAATCATTCCCTTACGGAAATGGATATCGCGTAGTTAATCTGAAAAATGCCCGTCAAGGATTTGACGGGCATTAATGTAAGGAACGCGCAGATGTTATCTCTGAATAAACCGCTAAAAGAATTTGCTCAGCTCGATAAGTCGTTGTCTAAATATGGCACTCGTTTTTCATATGCTAATGAAAAGCATCTTCTCTATTCCACAGAAAAGAACCCAGACACGACAGTAGTGATTCTGGAAGGAATTATCTCGTTAAGACGCAATGAACAGATTCTTGTTGGTATTGGCCAGGCGCCTTTCATTATGGGACTGACTAATGGGGTGATGAAAAATGATGTTCAGTACGATCTCCTTAGCGAGGGGATGTGTTCGGGATACTCTCTCTCTTCCTCACAAACCGTTGCGGTTATTGAAGAATGTCAGTTGTGGCGTGAAGCATTCTACTGGTTAACATGGCAGAACCGTATAATGGAACAACGAGACTGGCAGTTAATCGGTAAAAACTCTTACGAACAAATTCGTTCGACATTGATTTCAATGATTGAATGGGAGGACGGATTACGCTCCCGCATTGGAGTCATGAATTATATACATCAGCGCACGCGAATCTCGCGTTCTGTAGTGGCAGAAGTACTGGCAGCATTACGTAAAGGCGGCTATATCGAAATGAATAAAGGCAAACTGATGGGTATCAACCGTTTGCCTTCTGAATATTGATTAAGATGCTGGAACCACGCGCGGAGTATTTTCACTCAGTTCGACGACCAGATCGTTAATACCGTTACTCATATTGGTAAAACGGGTGAGCGGGGAGCGAGTGACGACGACAAACGCGGCCACATTTCTTTGCGGAATCATTGCCATATAGGTAATAAACCCACCGCCACCGCCGGTCTTTTGAATAATTCCCGGGCGTCCATTCTTCGGTGCCATATAAACCCAGCCTAATCCTAACGCATCGGCTTTACCGGGGACATCCATGCCCGTTACTCGCGTTAACTGTGTGCGCTGATAAATCAGCGTCTGCATTCTGTCGGCCTGATTGCTGCGCTGGTAAAAATCAGAGGACAGATACTGCTGCATCCAGCGCATCATGTCGCCCGGTGTTGAATAAACGCCGCCACTACCGATGGCCGCCAGTGTGTTATTACACGGACTGGCCCCTTTTTCCGCCACCATCAGACGTTTGCACTGATCGGGAGAGGGAGTATAGGTAGTGTCTTTCATGCCCAGCGGGCGGGTGATCTTCTCTTCAAACAACTGGGTATAAGGTTTGCCAGAGGCATTTGCCAGTGCATCAGCCAGCAGATCGAACGCCAGGTTGGAATAGGCCGCCTGCGACCCCGGTGCGGCTTTCAGGGATGCAGTAGAGAGATAACTCCAGCGTTGCTCCCGGGTCGGCCAGACAAACACCGGACGTTTTGCCGCGCCGCCAGGCTGTTCACGGGGCAGCGCGCTGGTGTGCGTCGCCAGATTAACCAGCGTGATCGGTTTTCCCTCATACGATGGCACGCGTGCGCCGACGGGGGCATATTTACTGAGCGGATCGTCCAGTTTAACCGTCCCCTGATCGAGCAGTTTCACCAGCATTTCACTGGTCATCAGTTTGGTCAGTGACGCAATGCGAATGACTGAATCCAGTTGCGGGCGTACGTTATTGCCTGGACGGGTTTCGCCGAAACTGCGAAAAACGCGCTGATTACCGTCGATCACGACGAGCGCCATTCCCGTCGCCCCGCTGCCATAAAAAATATGTTCGGCGTAACGCTCGACAATATCAGACGCAAAAACCGGGTCGGCGACAGGCTGAGCTGCCTGGACTGAGGTCAATGACGCCGCATACAGCGCGGCAGAAAAAAGCAGACTACGTTTCAACGGTATTGTCCATGAATGAGATGAAGTGAAAAACATTACACGAGATCAGCCAGGATACCTTGAGGCGACAAGCGAGTAAATTCCCATGAGCATAGTTAACTATGTGACCGGGGTTTACGCGCGTAGCCAACAAAGAGGCCGCCTTAAGGCTGATGTGTATGCGTATTTATACTACGCAACGGCATATTGCAAAGCGCTAATTAGAGCAAGGATAGTGAGAAAAACGTAACGGCGCGTAAATGAGGCGCTTTTGCCGCGAAAGAAAGTCCGCTTTTGTGATCCTGGGCGTGCAATAATCTTGCATTACTACTTCTTGATGGAGCTGACAATGTCTGAGAAACGGGTTGTGATGGTTGTTGATATGCAAATCGGCGTGTTTGCCACGCCGCGTCTTCATCGGGAAGCGTGCGTGGAACGCATCAATCAACTCACCCGGGCGGCAGATCTCACGATTTTTATTCAGCATGCCGAGTCAGGAGGACTGGAGGAGGGGAGTGCGGGGTTCGCACTGCTGCCTGAACTGAACACGCCCGCGAATGCAAAATATGTCACGAAAACCGCGTGCGATTCCTTTTATAAAACGGCGCTCGAACAGTTGCTGCGTGATGAGGCGATTTCGCACTTTGTCATCTGCGGCTGCGCGACGGACTATTGCGTCGATACTACCATCAGAAACGGTGCCAGTCGGGGTTATCGTATTACGGTTGCGGAAGATGCCCATACGACCGCTCATCGCCCGGCCGCCCCGGCCCAGACGCTGATTGCGCACCATAATGATGTCTGGCGCAATCTGATCGTGCCGGGCAATCCGGTGTGTGTGAAACCCGTCGAAACAATTCTTCAGGACTGGAAAACGAACTAAGCGCCACCATGTTGGTCACAATGGGCGGTTTCGCCTGTTGTGACAGTCTATTTTTCAACCCGCGCGGCGGAAAAACACAGCAGTTGTCATAACGATAAGAAGTTAGCAGGAGAGCATCATGTTTAAGTCTTTTTTCCCAAAGCCGGGTCCTTTTTTCCTTTCGGCTTTCATTTGGGCATTAGTCGCGGTTATTTTCTGGCAAGCCGGTGGGGGTGACTGGGTTGTGCGATTGACGGGCGCAACGGGTACTGTGCCCATTAGTGCAGCCCGCTTCTGGTCGCTGAGCTACCTGATTTTTTACGCCTACTACGTGCTTTGTGTTGGGCTGTTTGCGTTGTTCTGGTTTCTCTACAGTCCGCATCGCTGGCAGTACTGGTCGATTCTTGGCACCTCGCTGATTATCTTCGTCACCTGGTTTCTGGTTGAAGTGGGGGTGGCCGTCAACGCCTGGTACGCGCCATTCTACGATCTGATCCAGACCGCCCTTAGCGCGCCGCATAAAGTCACCATGAGCCAGTTCTATAACGAACTGGGGGTCTTCCTTGGCATTGCGCTGATTGCCGTGGTGATTAGCGTGCTGAACAACTTTTTTGTCAGCCACTATGTGTTCCGCTGGCGTACGGCGATGAACGAATATTACATGGCGCAGTGGCAGCATCTGCGCCATATCGAGGGGGCGGCGCAGCGTGTGCAGGAAGACACCATGCGTTTTGCTTCAACGCTGGAAAGCATGGGGGTGAGTTTCATCAAGGCCATTATGACGCTGATCGCCTTCCTGCCGGTGCTGATAGCGCTGTCTCCGCACGTGCCTGAACTGCCAATTGTCGGCCATGTGCCTTACGGCCTGGTGATTGCGGCAATCGTCTGGTCACTGATGGGGACCGGTTTGCTGGCGGTGGTCGGGATCAAACTCCCTGGCCTGGAGTTTAAAAATCAGCGAGTGGAAGCGGCTTATCGTAAAGAGCTGGTGTACGGGGAAGACGACGCCAACCGTGCCACGCCGCCGACGGTTCGCGAGCTGTTCAGTGCGGTTCGTCAGAACTATTTCCGCCTCTATTTTCACTATATGTATTTTAATATCGCGCGCATTCTCTACCTGCAGGTGGATAACGTTTTCGGTTTGTTCCTGCTGTTTCCGTCGATTGTTGCCGGTACGATTACGCTGGGTCTGATGACGCAAATTACCAACGTCTTTGGCCAGGTGCGGGGTGCGTTCCAGTACCTGATCGACTCGTGGACGACGCTGGTCGAACTGATGTCGATCTATAAACGTCTGCGCAGCTTTGAGCGCGAACTGGACGAGCGGGATATTCAGGCTGTCACCCATACACTTGGTTAACAAAAGGAAACGTTATGTCGGCGGTGTCTCGTCTTTTCCCATTGTCATTGCTGGCCGGGCTGGTGCTGGCAGGATGTAGCAGTCAGCCCTCGCAACCGTTGAAAAAAGGCGAGAAACCGGTAAACGTCGCGAGCGTGGTGCGCCAGAAAATGCCGGCCAGCGTGAAGGATAGGGATAGCTGGGCGCAGGATATCGCCAAAACTTTTGAGAGCCAGAAGCTGGCACCCACGGTGGAAAATATCTGTTCGGTGCTGGCGGTTGCGCAGCAGGAATCCAACTATCAGGCCGATCCGGCCGTTCCGGGATTGAGCAAAATTGCCTGGCGGGAGATAGACCGACGTGCCGAGCGGATGCACATCCCGGTTTTCCTCGTGCATACGGCGCTGAAAATCACCTCCCCGAACGGGAAAAGCTACAGCGAGCGGCTGGATACGGTAAAAACGGAAAAACAGCTCAGCGCCATTTTTGATGATTTTATCAATATGGTGCCGATGGGGCAGACGCTGTTCGGTTCTCTCAATCCGGTACACACCGGTGGCCCGATGCAGGTCAGCATTGCGTTTGCCGAACAGCACAGCAAAGGGTATCCGTGGAAAATGGAGGGAACGGTGCGCCAGGAAGTGTTCAGCCGTCGCGGTGGACTCTGGTTCGGAACCTATCATTTACTCAATTACCCGGCAAACTACAGCGCGCCGATTTTCCGCTTTGCCGACTTTAACGCCGGATGGTATGCCAGCCGTAACGCCGCGTTTCAGAACGCGGTCAGTAAAGCCAGCGGTGTGAAACTGGCGCTGGATGGTGACCTGATCGCCTACGGCAGTAAAGAGGCCGGTAAAACGGAGCTGGCAGTGCGTAAACTGGCGGACCAACTGGATCTCAGCGAGAGCGCGATCCGTCGGCAACTGGAGAAAGGCGACAGTCTCGCGTTTGAAGAGACGGCACTTTACGAAAAGGTCTTTAAGCTTGCTGAGACAAAAACGGGGAAGGTATTGCCGCGAGAAATGCTGCCAGGTATTCAGCTTGAAAGCCCGAAAATCACCCGTAGTCTCACCACGGCCTGGTTTGCAAAACGGGTCGACGATCGTCGGGCTAAGTGCATGGGGCAGTAATCGTCGCAGGCTATTACTGGCGGCGGTAGCGCCAGCGCAGGATGGCGGCGATGACGCCGAAAATCAGACTGCCGACCAGAAACGGCACCAGACCAAAGATGGTCCCGACGCCCAGTCCAATCTCCACGCGTGGTCGTCCCGTCTCTTGTACCTGCATCAGGTGTTCATATACCCCTGGCGCGTGAACCAGCAGGTTCAGGAGCTGCGCTCCGGCCCAGAAACAAAACAGAACAAACACGGCATAAGCGATGTTGCCAGGCGTCGAGGCGGTTTCTCGATGTTTCCCGTTAAACAAGGATTTTGAGAGAGTGAAATCAGCCATAAATGACCTCCGCGAGTAATTCTGCATCTCTGACACCATGCCAGTAACTTACCGTGAGTCTGACAGGTCATCGCGTTTGTCAATATCAGAATGATGGTAATTTCGGTCTGGGATGAATCCTGGATTGCAGATTTTTGTCGTTTGTCACAAATTGTTTACCTTAAATTAAATTTGGCAACATTTAAGAAATTCCGCACACAACACAGACCGCTTTCCCGTAATATGCGACGATACTTTTTTTCGATCGGGAGTTGCCATGAACCTGCCTGTAAAAATACGCCGTGACTGGCACTACTATGCTTTTGCTATCGGGCTGATTTTCATTTTGAACGGTGTTGTTGGGTTGTTGGGCTTTGAAGCCAAAGGTTGGCAAACCTATGCCGTGGGGCTCGTGACCTGGGCGATCGGTTTCTGGTTGGCAGGATTGATTATTCGTCGTCGCGCAGAGGATGACGCGGCGTAAGCCTGACAGTAAAACGCCATCAGGCTTACCGGGAAAGGGCAGATTACATCGTGGTTTTCAGCGCATTATCCGCAGCGTGTCGCTCCAGCGCCAGCTCGATCAAACGGGTGATCAAATCGGTGTACCCTAAACCGCTGGCCTGCCACAGTTTCGGATACATGCTGATGTTGGTGAAGCCTGGCAGGGTGTTGATCTCATTGATCACTACCTCATTGTCGGCGGTTAAGAAGACATCGACGCGCGCCATGCCGGCGCAGCCCAGCGTCTGATACGCCTGAATGGCAATGTCGCGGATTTTGTCGTTGATCTGAGGCTCAATCGCCGCAGGGACTACCACTTTCGCGCCGTTATCATCAATGTATTTGGTGTCGTAGGCATAGAAATCACTATTGAGAACGATCTCGCCGCAGGTGCTGGCCTGCGGATGATCGTTGCCCAACACTGCGCACTCGATCTCACGCCCCTTGATTCCTTGCTCGACAACCACTTTGTGATCGAATTCGAACGCCAGGGCGACAGCCTGATCGTACTGCGCTTCGCTGGTGACTTTACTGACGCCAACCGACGATCCCTGATTCGCGGGCTTAACGAACAGCGGCAGACCAAGACGGGCTTCTACCTCGGCAAAGTTTATCGTGTTGCGGTTGGCTCGCGTCAGCGTGATAAACGGTGCGATATGCAGTCCGGCATCACGCAACAAACGTTTGGTGACGTCTTTATCCATGCATGCCGCTGAGCCCAGCACGTCGGAACCGACGAAGGGCAGATTCGCCACGCGCAGCATTCCCTGTAGTGAACCATCTTCACCCAGCGTGCCGTGTACAATCGGGAAAATCACGTCCACGGTCGGCAGCGGCTGACCATTCTGCGCATCAATCAACTGCTGTGCATGTCTGCCCGGAACCTGGGCCAGGCTGGTTGCAGAAGGACGCAGCGCAATATGCGCCGGATCGTTTGCATTGAGCAGGTAATTGTTGGCATCGCTGACGTGCCACTGCCCTTGCTTATCAATGCCTAACAACACAACTTCAAAGCGCGTCTTGTCGATGGCATCGACAATATTTTTTGCCGATTGCAATGACACTTCATGTTCCGCTGATTTACCACCAAATACGATACCTACCCGCAACTTTGCCATCTTAAACCCATTCCCTCGAACACAAAGCGTATACATTACCACGACAAAACGAGGGATTCGCGGGCTTCTGCCATAATGTTAGGGAGAATTGCACGGGAGGGGGCGTGAAAGGAAAAGGCTGGCTGTTGATGATAACTCTGGGCGTGGCGTGTGGCGTGGGATATCGCTATCTGCCGTCTTATTACAACCCATTCGCCCCTCTTGAGTTAACTGACCCACCAAACTGGCTCACTCAATTTAAACTTAAACGTCTTACGCCGGCGCATTGTCAGACGCTGTTGCAGCAGGCAAACCAGCAGAAGCTAATCACGTCGCAGCCCGTGCCCGACAGCGCCGGTGAATGTCCCTTAACCAACGTGGTGCGGGTGCGGGATTTTGGCGCCGTTAAACTGAGCAGCAGCTTCCTTGCTTCCTGTCCGTTGGCACTGAGTTCTGCGCTGTATGTTGAGCAGCAGGCTGCGCCATTGACGGAACGTCTGATGATGAGCCGACTTACCCGGATCGAGCATCTTGGCAGCTTCGCCTGTCGCAATATTTACCATCGCCCTGACGCGCGCCGTAGCGAGCACGCCAGCGCACAGGCTCTGGATATCAGCGGCTTTAGGCTTGCTGACGGTCGGCATTTCACCGTTCTGCGCGGCTGGAGGCAGGAGAAAAGCGCACCATGGCTACGGGCGTTGCTCAGCGTAAGCTGTCAATACTATGGCAACGGCTTAGGACCGGACTACAACGCGGCCCACGCCAACCATTTTCACCTGGGGATGCGAGGAGTTGGCCTCTGCCGCTAAGCATAAAGCCCTGCTGGCTGTTGGGTTTTAATGTGATGTATTTCACAAAAATGATGAACGGGAAGATAAAATATCAAATTACGCGGCAGCGCACCTCAGGATCCCCTGACAGACGTGGAGATTGTTAAACTAACCGGCGTTTTCTGCTATTTATCACGATGAGCGTTTATGGAATCCTGGAAAGTTAATCTCATTTCCGTCTGGTTTGGCTGCTTTTTTACCGGTCTGGCAATCAGTCAAATCCTGCCCTTTTTGCCGCTGTATATTTCGCAACTCGGGGTAACCTCCCACGAAGCGCTCTCGATGTGGTCCGGTCTGACGTTCAGTGTCACATTCTTAATCTCTGCGATTGTCTCTCCGCTGTGGGGAAGTCTGGCAGACCGTAAAGGTCGCAAGCTGATGCTGCTGCGCGCTTCGCTCGGCATGGCGATTGCGATCTTGCTGCAAGCCTTTGCCACCAACGTCTGGCAGCTTTTCCTGCTACGCGGCATCATGGGCTTAACGTCCGGTTATATTCCAAACGCGATGGCGCTGGTGGCGTCTCAGGTGCCTCGTGAGCGCAGCGGATGGGCTCTCAGTACTCTGGCGACCGCGCAAATCAGCGGCGTGATTGGCGGCCCGTTGATGGGCGGTTTTATTGCCGATCATGTGGGGTTACGCCCGGTCTTTTTCATTACTGCAATACTGCTGGTCGTCAGCTTTCTGGTCACTCTCTTTTTGATTAAAGAAGGCGTCCGTCCGACGCTGAAAAAGAGCGAACGGTTGAGCGGGAAAGCCGTATTTGCTTCGCTGCCGTATCCGGCGCTGGTGATCAGCCTGTTTTTCACCACCCTGGTGATTCAGTTGTGCAATGGTTCAATCAGCCCGATTCTGGCGCTATTTATTAAGTCGATGGCCCCGGACAGTAATAATATTGCTTTTCTGAGTGGATTAATTGCCTCGGTGCCTGGGGTCTCCGCGCTTATCTCCGCGCCCCGACTGGGTAAACTCGGGGATCGCATCGGCACCGAAAGGATCCTGATGGCAACGCTGATTTGTGCGGTCGTGTTGTTTTTTGCCATGTCGTGGGTCACGACGCCTTTTCAGCTTGGGATATTACGTTTTCTGCTTGGCTTTGCCGATGGCGCAATGCTGCCTGCCGTCCAGACGCTGTTGGTCAAATACTCCAGTGACCAGATTACCGGGCGTATTTTTGGTTATAACCAATCGTTTATGTATCTTGGCAACGTCGCCGGCCCACTGATGGGGGCTACGGTATCGGCAATGGCGGGATTTCGTTGGGTATTTATTGCCACTGCGGTCATCGTGATGATTAACATTTGTCAGTTAGCCCTTGTTCTGCGCCAGCGGCAAAATATCCGTAAGCGGGTGTAAAACGGTAAAAATATGACTTAAGTAAAATTAGTCATTTTTCTGTCATAACTTTAAATTATGGCCGGGGGTGACTATTTTATTCCTGGCGGTTATTCAGGGGCTGTTTTCCTGCGAGAAACGTTTCGCTCACCGTATTCTGTGATTATTTACGCAAAGTCTTTCCTTTCTCATAAAAATAATACTTTCAGACTCTAGGCAGCATGGATTCATAGTGATACCGTCAGCCTTCTTTAGATAAGGAAATGCGGTCATGAAAAATCTAATAGCCGAGTTGTTGCTTAAGCTTGCCCAGAAAGAGGAAGAGTCAAAAGAACTGGTTGCTCAGGTAGAAGCATTAGAGATTATCGTTACAGCGATGCTGCGCAATATGGCTCAGAGCGAACAGCAACAGCTGATTCACCAGGTTGAGGGCGCACTTGACGGCGTAAAGCCCGATGCGAGCGTTCCGGATAACGATACGGAGTTGCTGCGCCAGTATGTACGTAAGTTATTGAGGCATCCTCGTTACTAGTGATATTCAGTTTCTACGCTGTCATAAACCTGTCATATCAGAGACCTATAGTCGCTTTGTTTTTATTTTAAGTGTATTGAGTACATGGAGAAAATAAAGTGAAACGAAGCGCTATCGCTCTTGCATTGTTACCGCTGTTGTATATCCCCGTCAGCCATTCTGAAACATCATCAATGTCGGTTCTGGACAACCGCGCCGCGCAGGGTGATATTACAACACCTGGCGGAGCACGCCGATTATCGGCCGATCAAACACAAGCATTGCGCGAATCACTGAATGATAAACCAGCAAAAAATATTATTTTATTGATTGGCGATGGTATGGGTGATTCAGAAATTACCGCTGCGCGAAATTATGCTGAAGGTGCAGGTGGTTATTTTAAAGGGATTGATGCCTTACCGCTCACCGGCCAATACACCCACTATGCACTGAATAAAAAAACCGGTAAGCCGGATTACGTGACAGATTCTGCTGCATCGGCGACCGCATGGACAACTGGCGTGAAAACCTATAATGGCGCGCTGGGTGTCGATATTCACGAAAAAGATCACACGACGCTGTTGGAAATGGCGAAAGCGGCAGGCCTGGCGACGGGTAACGTCTCGACCGCAGAGCTGCAGGATGCCACGCCTGCCGCGCTGGTGGCGCACGTCACGTCGCGGAAATGTTATGGTCCGAGCGTGACGAGCGAAAAATGTCCGACGAATGCGCTGGAAAAAGGCGGAAAAGGTTCGATTACCGAGCAACTTCTGAATGCCCGTGCAGATGTGACGTTGGGCGGCGGCGCGAAAACGTTCACCGAAACCGCGACGGCGGGCGAGTGGCAAGGAAAAACGCTGCGTGAACAGGCGGAGGCCCGGGGCTACCAACTGGTCGGCGACGCGGCCTCGCTGGCGGCAATTGGTGAAGCGAATCAGGACAAACCGCTGCTGGGACTTTTCTCTGATGGCAACATGCCCGTGCGCTGGGAAGGCCCCAAAGCGTCTTATCATGGCAATATTGATAAGCCCGCCGTGACCTGTACGCCGAACCCTAAACGAGACGAGAGTGTGCCAACGCTGGCGCAAATGACCGACAAAGCCATTGAGTTGCTCAGCAAAAATGAGAAAGGATTCTTCTTGCAGGTGGAAGGCGCCTCTATCGATAAACAGGATCACGCCGCCAACCCCTGCGGACAGATTGGCGAGACGGTGGATCTGGATGAAGCCGTACAGCGCGCGCTGGCCTTTGCGAAGAAAGACGGGAACACGCTGGTGATTGTCACCGCCGATCACGCCCACGCCAGCCAGATCGTCGCGCCGGAGACAAAAGCACCGGGCCTGACTCAGGCGCTAAATACCAAAGATGGTGCCGTGATGGTGATCAGCTACGGCAACTCCGAAGAGGAGTCTCAGGAGCATACGGGCAGCCAGTTACGCATTGCGGCCTACGGTCCTCATGCGGCCAATGTGGTCGGACTGACCGATCAAACCGATCTGTTCTATACCATGAAGGCCGCGTTGGGCCTGAAATAATCCAGCCCCCGGCAGGATTACTTTTGCTGTCGGGTGGTTTTTTTATCGTTAGCAGCCAGACTTATCTGACTCTCCCCGCGTTTACTCGCGGGAGATAGTCGAGTGAATACTCAAAAAAGGATGGTGCTATGAAAATAACATTACTGGTTACCCTATTGTTTGGCTTGATCTTTTTAACGACCGTTGGTGCGGCAGAGAAAACATTAACGCCACAGCAGCAGCGCATGACCACCTGTAATCAACAGGCGACAGCGAAGACGTTGAAAGGAGATGCCCGTAAGACGTACATGAGCGATTGCCTTAAAAACAGTAAGTCAGCTCCCGATGAAAAAAGTCTGACGCCGCAACAGCAAAAAATGCGCGAATGCAACGTCCAGGCGACGGAACAATCATTGAAAGGTGACGATCGCAGTAAGTTTATGAGTGCCTGCCTGAAGAAAGCGGCGTAGCGCCGACATAGTGCTAACGGGTGAGCAAAGAAAAATGCTCACCCGAAATATCATACTTTCCCCGCCAGACCCGTCTCTATAATTTGGGAAAATGTTTCAGAATGTTCCCAAAAAATAATGAATGACGAAAACTTTTACAAAACAGCGGTCGACCTGGATGAAGCATCTTTTTCATCGCAGCAAAATGACCATCAACGCTCTGGACTGCGATTCGCCCGGCGAGTGAGAGTGCCGCGTGCAGTAGCGCTGGGGGGAATGTTTTTCCCTGTCGCCACCGCACTGGTCGCAAGCCCGGTATCCGGTGTCTGGTGGTTGTTGCTGGTGGGATGGGCGTTCGTCTGGCCGCACCTGGCCTGGCAGATCGCCAGCAGAGCCGCCGATCCGCTGAGCCGGGAATTCGCCAATTTAAAAACGGATGCGGTCCTCGCCGGAATGTGGGTCGGTCTGATGGGGGGGAATGCGCTGCCTTCTACCGCATTGTTGATGATTATCTGTATGAATCTGATGGGGGCAGGCGGTGTCCGACTGTTTGTTGCCGGATTTGCCCTGATGGTGGTTGCTTGTCTGGTCACGCTGCAACTGACGGGCGTCTCTCTGGCCTTAACAAGCACGGCGTTAGAAGGAGTGCTGACGCTTCCGGTCATTGTGATATATCCGCTGTTGTTCTCCTGGATAAGCTATCAGGCCGCGACAAAACTGGCACAGCACAAGCGCCGGTTGCAGGTGATGAGCACCTGTGATGGCATGACGGGGGTTTACAACCGACGGCACTGGGAAATATTGCTGCGCAATGAATTTGAGCATTGCCGTCGCCAGCATCGGGATGCCACGCTGCTAATTATCGATAT
The DNA here is from genome assembly GCF_019048065.1 of Citrobacter farmeri. NCBI lineage: Bacteria > Pseudomonadati > Pseudomonadota > Gammaproteobacteria > Enterobacterales > Enterobacteriaceae > Citrobacter > Citrobacter farmeri. Next base: position 3,545,631 of record NZ_CP077291.1, on the reverse strand, counting down.
CGACCACTTCAAGCGTATTAACGACACCTGGGGACATGACGTTGGCGACGAAGCCATTCTGGCGCTGACCCGGCAGTTGAGATTGACCCTGCGCGGGAGCGATGTGATTGGGCGTTTTGGCGGTGATGAATTTGCGGTGATCATGTGCGGCACGCCTGCAGAGAGCGCCATAGCGGCGATGTCGCGTGTTCACGAGGGATTACACGGATTACGCCTGGCCTGCGCGCCGCAGGTCATTTTGCATATCAGCGTCGGCGTTGCACCGTTAACCCCGCAGTTTGGCCACTACCGGGAATGGCTGAAATCAGCCGATCTGGCGCTCTACAAAGCAAAGAACGCCGGACGTAATCGCACCGAAGTGGCGGCCTGACGTCCGGTTATCCACTCAGGATTTACTGAGTTTCTCTGACTTCTCCATACACTTCGCCATCGCTTCAATCACTGCCGCGCGAAATCCTCGCTCTTCCAGTACCCGAACCGCTTCAATCGTCGTCCCTCCAGGCGAACAGACCATATCTTTCAGTACCCCAGGATGTTCACCCGTTTCCAGCACCATCTTCGCGGAGCCCATGACCGCCTGAGCGGCAAATTTGTAAGCCTGCGCACGCGGCATTCCACCCAGCACAGCGGCATCGGCCATGGCTTCGATAAACATAAAGACATACGCCGGGGCGGAACCGCTAACGCCAACCACCGGGTGAATCATCGATTCGGCAATCACTTCGGCCTGGCCAAAGCAGCGGAAAATATTCAACACGTCAGCGGTATCTTCCGGGGTAACCAGCGCGTTTGGCGTCACCGAGGTCATCCCGGCATTAACCAACGACGGCGTGTTCGGCATTGCGCGTACGATTTTCCGGTCGTGTCCCAGCGCACGGGCGAGTTGATCGAGGGTTACGCCTGCCGCAATAGAGACCACCAGCGACTCTTTATTGAGACTGGAGGTTACCTCGCTGAGTACTTTGATCATGATGCCCGGCTTCACGGCACCGAAAACAATATCCGCCACCTGGGCTACTTCCTGGGCGGACTGCGCGGCGTTGATACCGTACTGGTCGCGCAGTGCGGCGACTTTATCGGGGGAAGGGGTGTAGACCCAGATCTGGCCCGGAAGCACCTGACCGCTGGCAATCAGGCCGCCGAGGATCGCTTTCCCCATATTACCGCAGCCGATAAAACCGATTTTCTTCTCCATCTCGTCACTCCCTATGGGTGATAGTTGTTGTTTTGTTTGATAAAGCCTAGCTTAGCGCGGATTGAAAGACGCATGAAGGGTAAACAGCACTTTGCCGCAGCGCAAAAGCACGAGACAATAGCCGATTGCACAAGAGACGGGAGACACTATGACCATATGGGTGGATGCGGATGCGTGTCCGAACGTAATTAAAGAGATCCTCTATCGTGCCGCCGGACGCATGCAAATGTCGCTGATTTTGGTGGCGAACCAGAGCCTGCGCGTGCCGCCGTCACCGTATATCCGCACGCTGCGCGTTGCGGCGGGCTTTGACGTGGCGGACAACGAGATTGTGCGTCAGTGCGCGGCCGGCGATCTGGTCATCACGGCTGATATTCCGCTGGCCGCAGAGGTGCTGGCGAAAGGAGCGTCGGCGCTCAATCCTCGTGGTGAACGCTATACCGAATCGACCATTCGGGAACGTTTGACGATGCGCGATTTTATGGATACGTTGCGCGCCAGCGGGATCCAGACGGGCGGCCCGGATAGCCTTTCTGCGCGCGATCGCCAGCATTTTGCGGCTGAGCTGGAAAAGTGGTGGCTGGAAGTTAAACGCCGAAAAGCATGAATGTAATTTATTTTTTACACTTTCCTCAACGCTATTTCTTGATATAGTAGGGCATCCATTGATATTTCTATTTCTAATGGAATGAATTCTTTACACTTAACGCTGTACTAGTTTGATGGTATGATTATTCCTTTAATGACATCTGATCCCGCCGCTTTGCGGCTTTCTGGGGAACGCCCACTATGACGCAACCGCTTTATCTTGTTGGCCCACGTGGCTGTGGAAAAACAACGGTTGGCATGGCGCTGGCTACGGCAATTGGCTGTCGGTTTGTGGATACCGACCAGTGGCTGCAGTCGCAGGTACAAATGACCGTGGCGGAAATCGTTGAGCGTGAGGGCTGGCCGGGATTCCGTGCCAGAGAAACGGCTACGCTGGAGGCGGTAACTGCGCCGTCGACGGTCGTCGCGACCGGTGGCGGAATCATTCTCACTGACTATAACCGCCACTTTATGCGTGATAACGGCATCGTTATTTATTTAAGCGCGCCGGTCTCAACGCTGGTGAATCGTCTTGAGGCGTCGCCTGAAGAGGCGTTGCGTCCCACCCTGACCGGTAAACCCTTAAGCGAAGAGGTGCAGGAGGTACTGCAACAGCGGGATATTTTGTATCGCGAGGCAGCCCATTTCGTCATTGATGCAGCAAATTCACCCAGCCAGGTGATTTCTGAAATTCAGCGCAGACTGGCGCAGAGCGCGCTATACAGGCAAGGCGGGGTCTATACTTAAACTTCATTCGACAGAAGGAAGCCCTATGCCAACCAAACCGCCTTATCCACGCGAAGCGTATATTGTCACCATTGAGAAAGGGACGCCGGGACAGACGGTTACCTGGTACCAGTTGCGTGCCGATCATCCGAAGCCGGATTCATTAATCAGCGAGCATCCCAGCGCGCAGGAAGCAATGGATGCGAAAAACCGTTACGAAGATCCTGATAAAACCTGACGACTGAGCGGCTCGGAATGGAATCTGAGTGACTTAAAACCCAACCTGTATCACATTTTTCACCGATGAATCGTTGTACCTGAAAACTAACATCAAACAATAACAACCTATTACTGGAATGATCTGGAATCTTTACACAGCGATTTGTGCTGCGCCTGCTACGCTTTTTTGCATTTGCAAAGGTAAGTGTCGGCAGTGGTGCAGCGCATTTGCCCGGGAATAAACGACGAAGTAAAAAAGAAGGTGGAAAAAATGAGTGCGTCGTTGGCCATCCTCACAATCGGTGTTGTACCCATGAGCGAAGTCTTACCGCTTCTGACTGAGTACATCGACGAACAACATATCACCCATCACAGTCTGCTCGGAAAAATGAGTCGTGATGATGTTCTGACTGAGTACGCAATCGATTCCGGTGAGGAAACGCTGCTCACTCTGCTTAACGATAATGAACTGGCTTATGTCTCACGCCAGAAAGTGGAGCGCGACCTGCAAAGCGTCGTCGAAGTGCTGGATAACCAGGGCTACGATGTCATTTTGTTGCTGAGTACGGCTTCAATTAAAAGCATGACGGCGCGTAACAGCATTCTGCTGGAGCCGTTACGCATTATTCCGCCGCTGGTGGCCTCGATTGTCGATGGGCATCAGGTGGGGGTGATTGTGCCGGTGGAAGAGCTGATGGCGGCCCAGACGGAAAAATGGCAGGTTTTGCAGTCTCCGCCTGTCTATTCTTTGGCAAATCCGGTGCATGGAAGCACGCAACAGTTGATTGATGCCGGCAAAGCGCTGCTGGAGCAAGGCGCTGATGTCATTATGCTCGATTGCCTGGGTTTTCATCAGCACCACCGCGATGTTCTGCAAAAATCGCTGGATGTTCCGGTGCTGCTCTCTAATGTACTCATTGCGCGACTGGCTTCAGAACTGCTGGTTTAATTTTGCGTGACAGGCCAAAGGACTGCCCCCTATATTGGTTGTCAATTTACCAACGAGACAGGGTCCGTTTATGCTTCAAAGTAATGAATACTTTTCCGGCAAAGTGAAATCAATCGGCTTTACCAGCAGCAGTACTGGCCGTGCCAGTGTGGGCGTGATGCTGGAAGGGGAATACACCTTCGGCACCGCAGAGCCTGAAGAGATGACGGTGGTGAGCGGCGCGTTGAATGTGTTACTGCCGGATACGACCGAATGGAAGGTGTATGCCGCAGGAGAGGTGTTCAACGTCCCGGGCCATAGCGAGTTTCATTTACAGGTCGCTGAACCGACCTCTTATCTTTGCCGCTATCTGTAATGATTTTCCCTCTCCACACGGAGAGGGAATATTCATTTAGCGCTGCGCTTCGCCGCCTAACCCTTCGACCAGATTCTGAATCAACGCGGCCAGTTCACCGGTCATCAGGATAAAGTCCGCGTCAAAACGCTGGGCGAAATCTTCCCGGTCGATATCTTCGTTTTGATCGCGCAGTTCGTCGCTGAATTTCAGACGCTTGATCGAACCGTCATCGCAGATCATAAACTGAATTCGCTGCTGCCAGTCGAGCGCCAGCTTGGTCACCACTTTACCGGCTTCAATGTGAACGGCGATCTCGTCGCTCACCAAATCCTGTTTTTTCGCCCGGATCACACCGCCGTCTTCCAGCATCGCTTTCAGTTCGGCTTCGTCAAGTAACTGGAAACCCTGAGCGACGGTGCCGGAACGCACCCATTCGGTTAGCGTTAGCTCAATCGGGTTTTCCAGCGCCAACGGAACCACTGGCAGAGAGCCGAGGCTCTTACGCAGCAGCGCCAGCGTATCTTCCGCTTTTTTCGCGCTTGCGCAGTCCACCATGATCAACCCGTTCACGGTGTCGATCCACATCATGGTCTGACTAAAACGGCTAAAGGCACGGGGCAGCAGCGAATGCAGCACTTCATCTTTCAGCGAGTCTTTCTCGGTTTTCTTCAGTTTGCGCGCCTGCTCGGCTTCCAGTTTGGCGATCTTCGCTTCCAGCGCCTGTTTGATCACCGGAGAGGGCAGGATCTTCTCTTCTTTACGCGCGCAAATCAAAATCTGGCCGTTGTTGGTATGCGTCAACGCATCGCTGTGCGATCCCATTGGCGGCACCCAGCCCGTTTTTGCCATATCCTGGCTACCGCAAGGGGTAAACGTCATCGAGGCTAGCTGTTTTTCCATCTCCTCGGCACGCAATGAAATATCGCGGCTAAGACGGTAAACCATTAAATTTTTGAACCACAGCATGATAATTTCCACGGCCTTGTCGTTAAATCCAGCGCGTATAGTAACGAATTGTCGGCGGGCTTGCATTGCCATTCCCAATGCCTCGCTCTACTCTGTTGATATTCCCTAAAAAATGAGGAACACCGTGTGCGTATTGGTATTGATTTAGGCGGCACCAAAACGGAAGTCATTGCGCTCAGTGAGGCAGGGGAGCAGCTGTTCCGCCATCGTCTGCCGACGCCGCGAAACGACTATCAGCAAACCATCGAGACCATTGCCACGCTGGTGGCGATGGCGGAGAAGGCCACCGGGCAAACGGGCACGGTGGGAATCGGCATCCCCGGATCCATTTCGCCCTATACCGGTGTGGTGAAGAATGCCAACTCGACCTGGCTGAACGGTCAGCCGTTTGATAAAGATCTCAGCGCGCGTCTGCAACGTGACGTACGTCTGGCGAATGACGCGAACTGTCTGGCCGTTTCAGAGGCGGTCGATGGCGCCGCCGCCGGAGCACAGACGGTTTTTGCGGTGATCATCGGTACTGGCTGCGGCGCGGGCGTCGCGCTCAATGGTCGGGCACACATCGGTGGCAACGGTACGGCGGGCGAATGGGGACACAACCCTTTACCGTGGATGGACGAGGATGAACTTCGCTACCGTGAAGAAGTCCCCTGTTACTGTGGAAAACAGGGATGCATTGAGACGTTTATTTCCGGCACCGGATTCGCCACCGATTACCATCGCCTGAGCGGCAATCCGCTTAAAGGCAATGAAATTATCCGCCTGGTGGAGGCGCAAAACGCGCTGGCCGAACTGGCGCTTAGCCGCTATGAACTGCGGCTGGCGAAATCGCTGGCTCATGTGGTGAATATTCTCGATCCGGATGTTTTCGTTCTCGGCGGCGGGATGAGCAACATTGACCGCCTGTACAAAACGATTCCACCGCTGATTAAACAGTTTGTGTTCGGCGGGGAGTGCGAAACGCCGGTGCGCAAAGCCCTGCACGGTGACTCCAGCGGCGTGCGCGGCGCCGCGTGGCTGTGGCCGCAGGAATAACGTAAGGAAAGGCCGGAGGGCGACGCCTGTGCGCCTTATCCGGCCTGTAATCCCCACCGGCAGGAACTATTCCACTGCAAACATTTTGTCGAGTTTGCTGTAGCCCAGTCCGTTGATTTTCTTCACTTTGATCTGTACCGGAATACGTTCTTTCATCGCTTCCACATGGCTAATCACGCCAATCGTTTTTCCGCTGGCATTGAGCGCATCCAGCGCATCAAGGGCGGTATCCAGCGTTTCACTGTCGAGCGTGCCGAAGCCTTCGTCAAGGAACAGTGAGTCAATGCGCGTTTTGTGGCTGACCAGATCGGAGAGCGCCAGCGCCAGCGCGAGACTGACAAGGAAGCTCTCGCCACCGGAAAGCGTTCGGGTATCGCGCACCGCGTCGGCCTGCCAGGTGTCGACTACCTCCAGTTCCAGTGCTTCACTGGCTTTGCGCTGCAACAGATACCGTCCGTGCAGGCGGGTCAACTGGTTGTTCGCCAGCCACACCAGGTTATCCAGGGTCAGCCCCTGGGCGAATTTGCGGAATTTATCACCCTCTTTAGAGCCGATCAGGGCATTCAGATAGCCCCAGTCCTCAACCTGCTGCATCGCGTTGTCGATTTTTTCCATCAACGCCTGCTGTTGTTGGCGATTATCGCTATCTTGTTTTAGCTGTTGACGTATTTCACCCTGACGTGTGGCATTGTCGCGCACCCGATCGTTTAGCTGCGCCACGGCTTGCTGAATGTGTTCAACCGACTGCGTGAGGTCCAGTCCCTCAGGCGGCTGTTGCTGATGCGCTGCCAGCGCCTGGGCTGACTGTGCGGCGAGCGTCTGCGCCTGCTGAAGCTGGTTTTCCAGCGATTGTTTTAGCTGTTCCAGACGCGTAACCGCCTCATCATCCAGCAGCGCGGCAAGAAACGCCGCCCGATCGGCAAACGGGCTGTGTTCAAGCCCGGCATCGAACTGCGACTGCGCGTCGGCAGCACGCTGAGTCTCCTGCTTCTCTTGTTGCTGTAACGTCTGCAATTGACTGTGCAGCGACACACACTCATCGTGCACCTGACGCCAGTTTTCCAGCGCCACGCTTTCATCATCTTCAGTATCGGAACTCACGGCAGGCAGCGTTTCGAGCAATGGGGTAAGCTGTGCGATGCGCGCCTGCAACGCCGTCAACTCCGTCTGTCGCTGCTGCCACGTTTGTGCATCTGCCGCGCGGGCGTTTAACCACGCTTCCTCGCTGCCTTCCTGCGGAAGTGACAACGTATAGCGGCTTAACTGCGCTGACAGCGCTGCCTCGCGCTGGTCGATTTGCTGGCGGAACTGTGTCACCTGTTGCGCATGGGCGGTGATTTGCGCCTGTAGATCATGGCGTTGGCTGAGCTGATAAAGCTGTTGCTCGTGCTCGTCCTGCGCTGTCAGCCAGGGCTGAATATCTTCCTGCGGCACTAACGTGACGTTCAGCGCATCGACAGTGGTTTGCCACTGTTGAGTGAGCGCTTGCTCTTCTTTAGCCAGCGTTTGCGCTTCGCTTTCGTCACGCTGTAGCTGCTGATTTAGCGCCTCCGACTGTCCACGCAGCGTGGCGCCTTCGTCGGCCAGCGCTTTAACCTCTTTCTCCAGCGCATCGCGTCGCGCCTGATTAACGCCGGGCTCGAGTGCCTGATACGTCGCGACAGCGGGATGAGCGGTTGAACCGCAAAGCGGGCAGGGTTGACCGGACTGTAGCAGCGCACGCTGGCTTTCCAGATCTTTAATCCGCGCTTCCTGTTCGCAAATGGTTTTAACATCCTGATACTGCTGATATTTATCTTTATACTGTTGACGCTTTGCCTCGAGCAGAGTATTGAGCCGGGCCTGGTCCTGCTTGTTATGCGCAATCGCCGCCTGAAGTTGATTCAGACGTGTCAGTCGGGGAGCTAGCTGACCGTGGAGTGAAAGCAGCTGCTGGCGCAGGGGACGCAGCAGCGCGTGCTGCGCCAGCGCCGTTGCGACCTCATCCGCCGTCAGATTGAGCGTCACCGGTGGCAGCAATTCCAGCTTACGGCTATCGTTTACCTGCTGTTGCTGCCATTTCGCCATCTGAATCTTATCGCTGGCCTGCTGAGCAAAAAGGGCTCGCCATCCTCCTAACTCGTTGCTCCATAAGCGAAAGCGGTCGTGTGCGTTTAGCCACTCGTTGAGCGTCTGTTGCGTGGAGAGCAGGGCGATGGACTGCCGCTCAGCCTGGCGGCGTATACGATCGCGAAGCGCGAATCTGCTTTGTAAGCGAGTATTCACTTCGTTGATCTGCTGGCGAGTGCGGGTGACCGTAGCCGATTGCTCCTGAATACGCTCCCACAGTGGGCGCAATGCTCTGGCAGGCTGCGCCAGACTGAGCGTCGCCAGTTGTGGTTGGGCGTTTTCCAGCGCCTCCTGTGCAACCCGCTGCGCCTGCTGACGCTGGTTGACGTCGGCCAGCAGTTCGTGTTGTCGCGTCAGCCAGTTCTGGTGCTGCTGTCCGGTCCGCTGTTGGGTGACCAGCTGCTTCTCTTCGTCAGTGAGCGCCTGCAAACTTTCTGTCAGCGTCTGCAACGCCTCTGGCGCTAACAGTGTGACGCCGCTGGCCTGCGCCTGTAATTTTTCCAGTTCGGTGCGCGCGGTTTTGTGCTGCTCAAAGACCTGGGCGGAGATCTGTCCATAAATTTCCGTGCCGGTCAGTTCTTCCAGTAGTTCCGCACGCTCCTTTGGCTTAGCGTTGAGGAAAGCCGCGAATTGCCCCTGTGAGAGCAGCATTGAGCGGGTAAAGCGGCCGTAATCCAGCCCGGTCAGATCCGCCGTCATCTCCAGTTTGTCTTTCACTTTATCGGCAAGGATTTTCCCGTCGGCGCAGCGCGCCAGTTCAACGCGCGGAACCTGCAAATTGCCGTCGGGCTGGTTGCGCGCACGGTTCTGGCTCCAGAACGCACGATAAGCTTCGCCTTTGACTTCAAACTCCACTTCCGCCAGACATTCCGCCGTATCGCGGGTCATTAGATCGTTTTGCGATTGTGACACGGTATTCAGGCGAGGCGTCTCGTGGTACAACGCCAGGCAAATCGCGTCGAGCAGCGTGGTTTTACCGGCCCCGGTGGGTCCGGTGATGGCAAACAGACCGTTGCTGGCAAACGGCTCGGCCGTGAAATCGACCTTCCATTCCCCTTTCAGTGAGTTGAGGTTTTTCAGGCGTAGACTGAGAATTTTCATGCCTCATGCTCCCCGGACAGCGTCTGTAACGTGCGACGAAAAAGTGACGTCAGGCGTTCGCATTGAGGTGGCTCAAGTTCTTCCAGCGCCAGGCGGCGCGAAAATACTTCATCTACGCTCAGTTCGCTCAGCGTTTCCCGGCGTTCGTTACTCAACATGCGCTCGCGTTGCTCCCGACTGCGACGGACTAACAGCACTTCAACAGGCAGCGTTTCCGTCAGCGCCTGAATTTTACGCTGCATATCATGCAGGTATTCATCGGTAGTGATTTCAATATCCAGCCAGACAGGTGGGCTTTGCTCGCTATCACGCCACTGCTCCAGTTGCCCGGTAATCGCGGCGAGATCGCCTTTCAACACCGCCAGCGGTTGCGTTACCGGAACGGTGAGTTCCTCAACGCTGGCTAACTTGCCGTCCTGGAAGTCCACCCGATGCACGTACTTATTTTTGCCGCATTCATCAAAACTCAGCGCGATGGGAGAGCCGCAGTAGCGGATATGCTCTGTACCACCAATCTTCTGCGCCCGGTGGATGTGGCCCAGCGCGATATAATCGGCGGTCGGGAAGTTTTGTGCCGGGAACGCATCCAGCGTGCCGATATAAATGTCACGAACGGCGTCACTTTTGCTGGCGCCGACGGTGGTCAGATGACCGGTGGCAATAATCGGCAAGGCGAGATCGCCGCGTAACGTGCAGGCAGCCTCGTATTGCTGCTGGTAATAGTCGGTGATGGCACCCAGAAGATGCTGCTGTTTTTCCTGACCGGACAGCCCCGCCTGACTGCTGATAATGTCACGTGGACGTAAAAATGGCACCGGGCACAGCACCGCGCCGGGCTGACCGTCGCGACGATTCAGTATTTGCGGCGCATGACCTGCGCTGGCCACCACCGTGGTATTGAGAAACGCCAGAATGTCGCGGGATTCATTTAACGTGGCGACGGAATCGTGGTTTCCTGCTAATACCACCAGATGGCAGCCCGTTTGCTGCAGGTTGACCACAAAACGGTTGTAGAGCTCACGAGCATAGCTTGGCGGCGAGCCGGTATCGAATATATCGCCCGCAACGACTATCGCATCCACCTGCTGTTCGACCGCCGTTTCCAGCAGCCAGTCGAGAAAGGCCTGATGTTCAGCGGCACGGCTTTTGCTGTAAAAATTTTGTCCCAGATGCCAGTCAGAGGTGTGAAGAATGCGCATAACGGTTCCATGGCAAAAAAGCATAAAGGGGATTATAACCATTCGGGGGCTGTAATATCTCGTTTCTCGGGTGTCATAAATCAACAACCTAAGGTTAACGTCAGCACGCATTTTCATAAATCTGTCATAAAACTGACGCATAATGGCGCCGCATTAAGACAGATGATGATAAGCAACTTATATAACAGGGCAAATCATGGCGAGACGTATTCTGGTCGTAGAAGATGAAGCTCCAATTCGCGAAATGGTCTGTTTCGTGCTTGAGCAAAATGGCTTTCAGCCCGTTGAAGCTGAAGATTATGACAGTGCGGTGAATCAGCTTAATGAACCCTGGCCGGATTTGATCCTTCTTGACTGGATGTTGCCCGGCGGTTCTGGTCTACAGTTTATTAAACACCTCAAGCGTGAAGCGATGACGCGGGATATTCCGGTCATGATGTTGACCGCCAGAGGAGAAGAAGAGGATCGCGTACGCGGCCTGGAAACCGGCGCGGACGACTACATTACCAAACCGTTCTCCCCGAAAGAACTGGTCGCCCGCATCAAAGCGGTGATGCGCAGAATTTCACCAATGGCGGTGGAAGAAGTCATTGAGATGCAGGGGCTGAGCCTGGATCCTACATCGCACCGCGTGATGATCGGCGAAAATCCACTCGATATGGGGCCGACGGAATTTAAACTGCTGCATTTCTTTATGACCCACCCCGAACGGGTTTACAGCCGCGAACAGTTGCTGAACCACGTCTGGGGCACCAACGTCTACGTTGAGGATCGCACGGTCGATGTGCACATTCGCCGCCTGCGCAAGGCGCTGGAAACCAGCGGCCACGATCGGATGGTACAGACGGTTCGCGGAACAGGGTATCGTTTTTCGACCCGTTTTTGAAAGACAAGAATAAGAGCCAGGCTCTGAAGGGAGAGTGACCCGTGCTGGAACGGCTGTCATGGAAAAGGCTGGTGCTGGAACTGATACTTTGCTGTATCCCGGCCTTGATCCTAAGCGCATTTTTTGGTTACCTGCCGTGGTTTTTACTGGCATCGGTAACAGGACTGCTGATCTGGCATTTCTGGAATTTATTACGCCTCTCATGGTGGCTGTGGGTCGACAGAAGCATGACGCCGCCGCCGGGACGAGGCAGTTGGGAACCGCTGCTGTATGGTTTGCATCAGATGCAATTGCGCAATAAAAAGCGCCGTCGCGAGCTGGGCAATTTGATTAAACGCTTTCGCAGCGGGGCAGAATCACTGCCCGATGCGGTGGTATTGACTACCGAAGAGGGCGGGATCTTCTGGTGCAACGGTCTGGCGCAGCAGGTACTGGGCTTACGCTGGCCGGACGATAGCGGGCAGAATATCCTGAACCTGCTGCGCTACCCGGAGTTTACGCAGTACCTTAAACTGCGGGATTTCAGTCGACCGTTAAATCTGGTGCTCAATACCGGTCGCCATCTGGAAATCCGCGTCATGCCGTATACCGATAAGCAACTGCTGATGGTGGCGCGTGACATGACGCAGATGCATCAGCTTGAAGGCGCGAGACGCAATTTCTTTGCCAACGTGAGCCATGAACTGCGCACTCCGCTGACGGTGTTGCAGGGCTATCTTGAGATGATGCATGAGCAGACGCTGGAAGGGGCAACGCGCGAAAAAGCGCTCTTAACGATGCGTGAACAGACCTCGCGCATGGAAGGACTGGTGAAACAGTTGCTCACGCTGTCGAGGATTGAAGCCGCGCCGACGCTTTTGCTCAATGAGCAGGTCGATGTGCCGATGATGCTGCGCATGGTCGAACGCGAAGCGCAGACGCTCAGCCAACAGAAGCACACGTTTAGCTTTGAAGTGGATAACCAGCTGAAGGTGCTGGGGAACGAAGAACAGCTGCGTAGCGCGATGTCTAACCTGGTGTACAACGCAGTGAATCATACGCCGGCAGGAACCCATATCATCGTCCGCTGGCACACGGTGCCGCACGGCGCGGAGTTTAGCGTGGAAGATAACGGGCCGGGCATCGCACCGGAACATATCCCGCGGTTAACGGAGCGATTTTATCGCGTTGATAAAGCGCGATCGCGACAAACGGGCGGCAGTGGGCTGGGGCTGGCTATCGTAAAACATGCGGTGAATCATCACGAAAGTCGCCTGAATATCGAGAGTCAACCGGGCAAAGGAACACGCTTTAGTTTTGTGCTGCCGGAACGATTAATTGCCAAAAAAAGTGCTTAAAGTACAATCGTAAGGTTTTCTTTCCATAAGCCAGCCAATGCTGGCTTATTTTCTTTGCAGCTAAGATAAGTCTGCTGAATTTATCAACGCCTGGTTGTTTTTTGTTCGAATGATAAGCCATGACTTTTTCTTTAACATAGTGTTTTGCACTGGCCTTTAATTTTATATCGCTATAATCTTCCGGTTTTTGGATCCCTCCTTGCTTTAAAACGTTATAAGCGTTTAAATTGCGCCCCAGATGCTGTCAGACTGACTGCATTCAGGCGGTAAATCGAAAAACTATTCTTTGCTTTCCAGGTTATGGGATATATCCCTCTGGAATAGCTTAAAAAAACCGCTGTTTCTTCCCGCAGGGAAAGACAATAAGTTAATTTAATCAACACCACATCCACAGGCCGTAAGCTTTATGACCCATCAGTTAAAATCGCGCGATATTATTGCGCTGGGCTTTATGACTTTTGCGCTGTTCGTCGGCGCAGGGAACATCATCTTTCCTCCAATGGTTGGTTTGCAGGCTGGCGAAAACGTCTGGATGGCGGCTGTCGGCTTTTTGATCACGGCCGTGGGGCTACCGGTGCTGACCGTTATCGCGCTGGCGAAAGTCGGTGGTGGTGTTGACAGTCTGAGTACCCCTATCGGCAAAGTGGCTGGCGTTCTGCTGGCGACCGTCTGCTATCTGGCCGTTGGACCGTTATTCGCAACTCCGCGCACTGCAACGGTCTCTTTTGAAGTGGGTATTGCCCCGCTGACCGGCGACTCGACTCTGCCGCTGCTTATCTACAGCGTGGTCTATTTTTCGATTGTGATTCTGGTGTCGCTGTATCCGGGTAAACTGCTGGATACCGTTGGGAACTTCCTGGCACCGCTGAAGATTCTGGCGTTGATTGTACTTTCCGTTGCCGCCATCATCTGGCCTGCCGGCCCGATCAGTCATGCGATGGAAGCCTATCAGACGGCAGCATTTTCCAATGGCTTCGTGAACGGCTATCTGACAATGGATACGCTGGGGGCGATGGTCTTTGGTATCGTGATTGTTAACGCGGCACGTTCTCGCGGTGTCACTGAAGCACGTCTGCTGACCCGTTATACCGTCTGGGCTGGTCTGATGGCGGGCGTTGGATTAACGCTGTTGTACCTGGCGCTGTTCCGCCTTGGTTCAGACAGCGCAACGCTGGTCGATCAATCAGCGAACGGTGCGGCGATCCTGCACGCTTATGTCCAGCACACCTTTGGCGGTGCGGGTAGCCTGCTTTTGGCGGCGCTGATTTTTATCGCCTGTCTGGTGACGGCGGTCGGCCTGACCTGCGCCTGTGCGGAGTTCTTCGCCCAGTATGTGCCGCTGTCTTACCGTACGCTGGTCTTCATTCTTGGCGGATTCTCGATGGTGGTTTCCAATCTGGGGCTTAGCCATCTGATTCAGATCTCTATTCCGGTACTGACAGCGATTTATCCCCCGTGTATCGCACTCGTTGTGTTAAGTTTTACCCGCTCATGGTGGCATAATTCGACCCGCGTCATTGCACCAGCAATGTTTATCAGCCTGATTTTTGGTATCCTTGATGGTATTAAAGCATCGGCAATCGGCGACGTGTTACCGGCCTGGACCCAGCGCTTACCGCTGGCGGAGCAAGGCCTGGCGTGGTTAATGCCCACCGTCGTGATGGTGGTCCTGGCGGTTGTCTGGGATCGCGCAGTGGGTCGGCAGGTGACCTCCAGCGCACACTAAGATTGCGGAAAATTTGTTTTAACCACGGGGCTATTACTGGCCCCGTGGTTTTTTATTGTGTTGATGGGTTAGGAATCGATGGAAAGTAATAACAAGCTGAAGCGGGGGCTAAGCACCCGACACATTCGCTTTATGGCCCTGGGTTCAGCAATCGGCACCGGACTGTTTTATGGCTCTGCAGATGCCATAAAAATGGCCGGACCGAGCGTGCTGCTGGCATACATTATCGGCGGGGTAGCGGCTTATATCATTATGCGCGCGTTGGGGGAAATGTCCGTACACAACCCTTCCGCCAGCTCATTTTCGCGCTATGCGCAGGAAAACCTCGGCCCACTCGCCGGTTACATCACCGGCTGGACCTACTGCTTTGAAATACTGATTGTCGCCATTGCCGACGTGACCGCGTTTGGCATCTACATGGGCGTCTGGTTTCCGACTGTACCGCACTGGATCTGGGTGCTCAGCGTGGTGCTGATCATCTGCGCCATCAACCTGATGAGCGTGAAAGTGTTTGGCGAACTGGAGTTCTGGTTCTCCTTCTTTAAAGTCGCCACCATTATTATCATGATTGTGGCCGGTTTCGGGATCATCATCTGGGGGATTGGTAACGGCGGGCAACCGACCGGGATCCATAACCTGTGGAGCAACGGCGGCTTCTTTAGCAACGGCTGGCTGGGGATGGTGATGTCACTGCAGATGGTGATGTTCGCCTATGGCGGTATTGAAATTATCGGCATCACCGCCGGGGAAGCGAAGGACCCGGAGAAATCCATTCCGCGCGCCATTAACTCGGTACCGATGCGTATTCTGGTGTTCTACGTGGGGACGCTTTTCGTCATCATGTCTATCTACCCGTGGAACCAGGTAGGAACTGACGGCAGCCCGTTTGTGCTGACCTTCCAGCATCTTGGTATTACTTTTGCCGCCAGCATTCTCAATTTTGTGGTGCTCACCGCGTCACTGTCGGCGATTAACTCTGACGTCTTTGGCGTCGGTCGCATGCTGCACGGGATGGCAGAGCAGGGCAGTGCGCCAAAAGTGTTCGCCAAAACCTCGCGCCGGGGGATCCCATGGGTCACCGTGATGGTGATGACTATCGCCTTGCTGTTCGCGGTGTATCTGAACTACATCATGCCGGAAAACGTCTTCCTGGTGATTGCGTCGCTGGCGACCTTCGCGACGGTATGGGTGTGGATCATGATCCTGCTGTCGCAAATCGCTTTCCGTCGTCGTCTGCCGCCGGAAGAGGTGAAGGCGCTGAAGTTTAAAGTGCCGGGCGGCGTGGCAACGACCATTGTAGGCCTGATTTTCCTTGTCTTTATTATCGGACTGATTGGTTATCATCCGGACACCCGCATTTCGCTGTACGTGGGCTGTGGCTGGATTGTTCTGTTGATGATTGGCTGGATGTTCAAGCGCCGCCACGATCGTCAGGTCGCTGAAGCGCAGTAATGTTGTACCGGGTGGCGCGAATGCCATCCGGTCATTTCTCCTCCCCCGAACTCCTCCCCCAATAAACCTTCAGATGAGGAGTTATCCTGCAAATCGCTATGGCAAGGTGAGCTCATTTTCATCAAAGGGGATACGTGATGTTGAATGCCTGGCACCTACCGGTTGCCCCATTTGTTAAGCAAAACAAAGACCAACTGACCATTACGCTCTGGCTGACGGGGGAGAATCTGCCGCAGCGCGTCACGCTACGTGCGGAAAATGACAACGAAGAAACCGCGCTGGCGATGCGCAAACTGCGCACGCAACCGTCTCCGGGCGTGACGGCCTGGCGTGCGGCGATTGATCTTCGTTGCGGACAGCCACGTCGTCGCTACAGTTTCAAGCTGCTCTGGCTCGATCGTCAGTTGTGGTTTACACCGCAAGGGTTCAGCCGTTTTCCGCCCGCCCGTCTGGAACAATTTGCCGTGGATGCGCCGGACAGCGGACCGCAGTGGGTGGCCGATCAGATTTTCTACCAAATCTTTCCTGACCGTTTCGCCCGTAGTTCGTCACGCGACATACAGCAGGATAAGGTTTATTACCATCACGCGGCCGGACAGGAGATTGTGCTGCGAGAGTGGGACGAACCGTTGACCGCGCAGGCCGGCGGCTCCACGTTTTATGGCGGCGATCTCGACGGCATCAGCGAAAAGTTGCCGTATCTGAAAAAGCTGGGCGTTACCGCGCTGTACCTGAACCCGATATTCACCGCTCCGAGCGTGCATAAATATGATACCGAGGATTACCGTCACGTTGATCCGCAGTTTGGCGGCGATTCGGCGCTGATGCGACTGCGGCTGAAAACGCAGCAGCAGGGAATGCGGCTGGTGCTGGACGGCGTGTTTAACCACAGCGGCGATTCCCACGCGTGGTTCGATCGCCATCAGCGCGGCTCCGGCGGCGCGTGCCACTATCCGGATTCCCCCTGGCGCGACTGGTACAGTTTTTCACCTGACGGCGTCGCGCTGGACTGGCTGGGCTACTCCAGTCTGCCGAAGCTGGATTATCAGTCCGAAAGTCTGGTCAATGAAATGTATCGCGGTGAAGACAGCATCGTTCGTCACTGGCTGAAGGCGCCGTGGAACATGGACGGCTGGCGGCTCGACGTTGTGCATATGCTGGGAGAAGCGGGTGGCGCGCGTCATAACCTTCAGCATGTCGCTGGGATCACCCGGGCGGCGAAGGAAACGCAGCCAGAAGCCTACGTTTTTGGTGAACACTTTGGTGATGCGCGACAGTGGCTGCAGGCGGATGCAGAAGATGCCGCCATGAACTACCGTGGCTTCACCTTCCCGCTCTGGGGCTTTCTTGCCAACACCGATATCTCCTACGATCCCCAGCAGATAGACGCGCAGACCTGTATGGCGTGGATGGAGAACTACCGCGCCGGCCTCTCTCATCAACAGCAGTTGCGGATGTTTAATCAGCTCGACAGCCACGATACCGCGCGTTTCAAATCGCTATTGGGAAAAGATGTCGCCCGCCTGCCGCTGGCGGTGGTCTGGCTATTTAGCTGGCCCGGTGTGCCCTGTATCTATTACGGTGATGAAGTAGGGCTGGATGGCGATAACGATCCGTTCTGCCGCAAGACGTTTCCCTGGCAGGCGGAAAGACAGGATGCCGCATTGCTTGCCCTGTATCACCGGATGGCGAAGCTGAGGCATAGCATCCTGGCGCTGCGCTATGGCGGATGTCAGGTTCTCTATGCAGAAGATAACGTGGTGGTGTTTTTGCGCGTCCATCAACAGCAGCGCGTGCTGGTGGCCATTAACCGCGGCGAGGCCTGTGAAGTGGTGCTCCCGGCTTCACCGCTGCTGAACGTGACACAATGGTGCTGCAAAGAAGGTAAAGGACAACTGTCTGACAGTATCCTGACGCTGCCGGCAATTTCCGCCACGCTCTGGCTGAATCACTGATACAGTCGCGCGATGTTGGGGTTTTCAAGCAGCGCTTTTCGCCACCAACGATGCGCCAGCCCGTTTCGGCCATCGCGCCATGCCATATAAGCGACATCTTTTTCGCGAAAAGAGATGACGCTTTTTTCGACCAGTTCGCCCGTGGCAAGCCACGGGCTGGCGATATGCCGTGGAAGAAACCCGCAGCCCATCCCGGCGCGAAGCAGCGCCACTTTGCTATGAAAATCGTCGACATGAATCTGCGGCTGTTCGTCCATCAGATTAGTTTGCATCGGATGACAAAAGCGCGCGCTGTCGCTGATAACAATGGCACGGTGCAGGCAAAGTTGTTCATTCGTCAGTTTGTCAGCGATTGCGGCCAGCGGATGCGCGGGCGCCACCACAAAAACATTATCCAGGGTGCCTAACATTTTGTAGGACCACGCGGCGGAGGTCGGTGGTTCGTTAATCGCGCCAAGAATGATATCCGCGCCATTATGCGTTAACTCTTCCCATGACCCAGCCAGCGTGTGGTACGAAAATTTAAGTCGCGTCTGTTTGTTCAGCGCGTGAAAAGCATCAATAAGGGGGAATAGCACCTCAAAGGGAAAGGAAACATCCAGCGCAATGACCAGCTCTTTCTCCCAGCCGGAGCTCAACTGCAACGCCTGCTTTTCCAGATCTTTTGCCGCACTGAGCAGCAAACGCCCCTTTTCCAGCATCATCAGTCCCGTATCGGTGAATTTGGCCCGATGCCCGGAGCGGTCAAGCAGTTCGATGTTCAGGTCTTTTTCCAGCTTCTGGATCATATAGCTGAGTGCCGCGGGCGTTTTAAACAACGATTCGGCTGCGGCGGCAAAAGTACCGTATTTGTCGATGGCGTCCAGGATAAGCAGAACGTCCAGATTAATGCGCATAGGCTGAAAATATCCCTGAAAATTGACCCCTCTGTTGTACCGAATGACGGGAAACAAAACCAGTGAAGAAATTAGATGAGAGATGCGCATTTTTTTGAAGGTGCAAAGATATATCGTCCGAACAAGGCTTATTTCACTCGACGGTAAGTTTTCTTTAATAAGTCGTTAGAAATTTCCAACTATACTAAACAAGCTTTCTGATTCAGGATTTAACGGCTGACGGCAGATACCAGACGTCAATTTCTAACTCATTGATTAAGGAAGTATATTATGTCTATTCGGGAACTGATTAATCCATCAAACTCGACGCTCATTTTTATTGACCATCAGCCGCAAATGGCATTTGGCGTAGCTAATATTGATCGCCAGACGCTGAAAAATAATACGGTTGCACTGGCGAAAGCAGGCAAAATATTTAATGTGCCGGTCATTTATACTTCGGTCGAAACAAAAAGTTTTAGTGGTTACATCTGGCCTGAGTTACTGGCTGTCCACCCGGATGTGAAACCTATCGAACGTACCTCCATGAACTCCTGGGAAGACGCGGCATTTGTGAAAGCCGTGGCGGCGACCGGGCGTAAGAAACTGATTATCTCTGCGTTATGGACTGAAGTGTGCCTGACCTTCCCGGCGCTGATGGCGCTGGAAGCCGGTTACGAAGTGTATGTCGTAACAGACACCTCCGGCGGCACCTCCGTTGATGCGCATGAGCGTGCCATCGACCGTATGGTACAGGCCGGTGCTGTACCGGTGACCTGGCAGCAGGTTCTGCTGGAGTACCAGCGTGACTGGTCGCGTAAAGAGACCTATGACGCAGTAATGGATCTGGTGCGTGAACACAGCGGCGCCTACGGCATGGGTGTGGATTACGCCTACACCCTGGTGCATGGCGCACCGGAACGCAAAGCATAAAACTCCATCGTCCTTTATGCCGCCCCGATACCGCATGAAGGATGTTGTGTCGTGGAATGTCTGGCTTATGGCAGGGCAACCTGCCATTGACCTTCAGCAAGGAACTTGTCATGGCGCAGAATACACATGTGACGTTGGTGATTACGCATACGCTGCAGCCCAACCAGGCGGAGCGTTACGCGCTCTGGCTGGAAAAAATTATGCCCGTTGCCGCCTCGTTTCCCGGTCATCTCGGAGCGAATGTGATTCGTCCGACGGATGGGCAGAATCTGTGGAACATCATTATTCGCTTCGACACGCTCGAGCATCTTTATCACTGGACGCAGTCGGATACGCGGCGGCTTCTGGTTGAGGAGATTGCTCCACTGTTGGCGGAAGGCGATAAAACCGAGATCCACACCGAAGCGGCATTCTGGTTTACGCCTCCCGCTCCGCATGTTCGTCAACCGTTACGCTGGAAACAGTTTCTGATCACCCTGCTGGTTATCTTCCCCAGCACCAATCTGGTGCCGTGGCTGACCGGCATGTTATTGCCTTCGCTGAAGGGAACGCTATTACTGCATCTGATTAACGATGCCTGTGTGGTTGCGCTGGTGGTCTGGTTGTGGATGCCCATCGTGACCCGTTTGTTTGCCGGCTGGCTGAAAAAAGCCTGATCGGTTCGTCAGGAGAGTGTTATGTCTCAAACTGCCTCATTGATTCTGACCCACGGAAAAATACATACCCTCGACAGTCACAGCCCGCAGGCCGACGCCGTGGCAATCAAGGATGGAAAAATTCTCGCCACGGGAACGCACGATCAGGTGATGCGTTTTGCCGCTGACGGTACGCAGGTGGTGGATCTGAAAGGTCACACTGTGATTCCGGGGCTTAATGATTCCCACCTGCATCTGATCCGTGGTGGGTTGAATTACAACCTTGAGCTGCGCTGGGAAGGGGTGCCCTCTCTGGCCGATGCGCTGCGTATGCTGAAAGAACAGGCTGACCGCACCCCGTCGCCGCAGTGGGTTCGCGTGGTCGGCGGCTGGAGCGAATTTCAGTTTGCCGAACGACGGATGCCGACGCTGGAAGAGCTCAATGAAGCTGCGCCGGATACCCCCGTTTTCGTTCTGCATCTGTACGATCGCGCGCTATTAAACCGTGCGGCGCTGAAAGCCGTGGGATACACCAAAGCGACGCCCGATCCGGCGGGCGGCGAGATCGTTCGCGATGGCAATGGTAATCCCACCGGGATGCTGATCGCCAAACCGAACGCCATGATCCTCTATTCGACGCTGGCCAAAGGGCCGAAGCTTCCGCTGGAAATGCAGGTGAACTCCACCCGCCAGTTTATGCGCGAACTGAATCGTCTCGGGCTGACCAGCGCCATCGATGCCGGTGGTGGCTTTCAGAACTACCCGGAAGATTACGAGATCATCGAGCAGTTGCATGCCAACAACCAGATGACGGTGCGTATTGCCTATAACCTGTTTACCCAGCGACCGAAGCAGGAGTTGGACGATTTCGAGCGCTGGACCGATATGCTTAAGCCGGGGCAGGGGACCGATTTCTATCGTGCGAACGGGGCCGGGGAGATGCTGGTCTTCTCCGCCGCGGACTTCGAAGATTTCCTGCAACCGCGTCCGGATTTGCCGGAAGGGATGGAGGATGAGCTGGAGCGTGTAGTGCGCCATCTGGTGGAGCACCGCTGGCCGTTCCGTCTGCACGCCACTTATGATGAGTCCATTAGTCGGATGCTGGATGTATTCGAGAAAGTGAACCGTGATATTCCGTTCAATGGGCTGCACTGGTTCTTCGATCACGCTGAAACCATCAGCGAGCGCAATATCGATCGTGTGAAAGCGCTGGGCGGCGGCATAGCGGTGCAGCATCGCATGGCGTTCCAGGGCGAATATTTTATCGACCGCTACGGGAAAGAGGCGGTGAAACATACGCCGCCGGTGGCGAAAATGTTGGCCGCTGAGGTGCCGGTGGGACTAGGAACGGATGCCACCCGCGTCGCCAGCTATAACCCATGGACGGCGCTGTACTGGTTGGTTTCCGGGCGGACGGTCGGCGGGACGGCGATGTATGACGACAACAACCGTCTGCCGCGCGATGTGGCGTTAGAACTGTGGACGGCGGGAAGCGCGTGGTTTTCCAGCGAGCAGGGTAAAAAAGGGCGCATTGCCAAAGATCAACTGGCCGACCTGGTGGTGCTGTCAAAAGACTACTTCAGCGTGACGGAAGAGGAGATCAAAGGCATTGAGTCGGTGATGACGATTGTCGATGGCAAAGTGGTGTATGCCGCCGGTCAGTTCACGCCGCTGGCGCCGCCGGCGATTCCGGTCGTACCGGACTGGTCTCCGGTCGTGAACGTTCCGGGACACTACCGCTCGGCACCGCCGACCGCGGCGAAAGTGGGCGCGGTGGTGCAGATGCACCAGTGCTGCGGCAGTTGCGGTGTGCATGGTCATCAGCATGATATTGCACGCCAGTCGGGGATCCCGGTGTCTGACGACCGGGCTTTCTGGGGGGCGCTCGGCTGCTCGTGCTTCGCGTTTTAATCTCGTCTGACAGCCTCTGTACGTATACAGAGGCTGACTATTTTTTCTGAAAAGGGGTTCACTCTGCTAACAG
Organism: Citrobacter farmeri; assembly: GCF_019048065.1. Taxonomy (NCBI): domain Bacteria; kingdom Pseudomonadati; phylum Pseudomonadota; class Gammaproteobacteria; order Enterobacterales; family Enterobacteriaceae; genus Citrobacter; species Citrobacter farmeri. The sequence goes on along the minus strand of NZ_CP077291.1, from coordinate 3,523,424 downwards.
ATATGGCACAAATGCAACAATTTGTGTCATTCTGGACTGTCCTAATACAGTGAAGGTGGATACATGGACGACCTTTTAATCCTTGGCTGCGTCTTTTTGTTCTTCGCGCTGGTGGTGGTGCCCATTCTGTCGATTGTCGCCTTCAATCGCAGTTCGGCGATGCGCGGTGAACTTGCCCGGTTACGCCAACGGGTTGAAGACCTGGAACAGCGCGGCGTCGTTGCATCTGTGGTAGCACCGACGGCAGCGGCATCAGTTCAGCCCGCAGAGACGGTTATGGAGACTGAGCCGGCCCCGATCCCGGTGGTGGTGACAGAACCTGAACCCAAACCCAAACCGACGCCGGTTAATCCCTGGCGCGAGCATACGCCGCAGAATGCGGCAATCGCCGATACCGTCATCGAAAAAGCGTCCCCTGACGCTGGCGTACAACCCTCTGCCTTTGGCGGCGTGATGTCGTCCCTGGTGCGCTGGTTTATGCAGGGCAACCCGCTGGCAAAACTGGGTATTCTGCTTCTCTTCCTGGGCCTCTCTTTCTTGCTGCGTTATACGGTCGAGCACTCCTTGTTCCCGCTTGAACTGCGCCTGGTTGCGGCGGCGCTGTTTGCTATTGTCCTGCTGGCGATAGGCTGGCGTCTGCGGCGTAAACAGCCGGTTTATGCCCTCATTTTGCAGGGCGGGGCGACAGGTGCGCTCTATCTCACCGTTTTTGGTGCATTCCGCCTCTGGCAGATGCTGCCGATGACGCTGGCTTTTGTCCTGTTGGTGGTCATTTGCGCGGCGAGCGTGGGGCTGGCAATTCTGCAAAAAGCGCTCAGTCTGGCGATGCTGGCGAGTCTTGGCGGCTATCTTGCTCCACTGTTGCTTTCGACGGGAAGCGGCAACTATGTGGCGCTATTCTCCTTCTATCTGTTGCTGTCGGTCGGCATTCTGGCGATCAGCGTCTGGCAACACTGGCGCGAGCTTAATCTGCTCGGGCTGATCTTTACCTTCGGTGTGGGTGGTCTCTGGGGAGTGAATGACTATCAGCCGGCGTTTTACCTGAACTGCCAGCTATTCCTGGTTGCCAATATTCTGCTTTTTGGCGTGCTGAGTGTGGCGCTGTCGCTGCGATCGCAGGCGAAGGGCAAACAGATTATTGATGGGGTGCTGCTGTTTGCGCCGCCGCTCATTGGCTTTGGAATGCAGTACGCTATTACCCGCCATTGGGAATATGGACCCGCGCTTAGTGCCCTGGGCTACGGCGGTTTTTATCTGGTGCTGGCATGGCTGGCATTACGCCGCTATCCGTCGCTGGGGCGTCCGTTGGTATTGGCCGCGCTGGCGCTGGGCGGCGCGTTTACCACTCTTGCGATCCCGTTGGCGCTGTCGGCCCAGTGGACGTCCATGGCCTGGGCGCTGGAAGGGCTGGGGATTTTGTGGCTGGGTGTGCAACAGCAGCAGCGACGCATGAGTTACAGCGGTACCGCGCTGTTGGTGCTGGCGCTCGGCAGTGCGCTATGGTCGCAGGTGAACGGCACGACCGCGCTTTCACTGATGCTGATCTTTGCCGTCCTTAGCATCTGCTGGCTGGCCGGGGCGTGGCTGTGGCGTAAGATTCATCAGCGCGGCAGCATGGGACTGCTTGCGGGCGGGGTGATTTTCTGGATTGTGGCGCTCGCTGGGGCAGCGCAGTGGCTGCTGACCACCGATTCACAGGTGATGGCGGGCGTGCTCGCGCTGATGGCGGTGTCGGTCTGGGGCTGGCGATTTGCCGCCGCGCGCCTGACGTGGCAGGCGCTGGATGCATGCAAATGGTTACTGTGGCCGATGATGCTGGTGGCGCTGCTGTATCAGATTTCTCAGCAGCAGATTTTTGCTGCCGGCTGGCAGAATCTGGCCTGGTGTCTGGCGTTACCGGCTGCGGTGGCGTTGCTCTGGCGCGATGCTGAAGCATTGCCGCCACGTCTGTCCAGACTGGTGCATCTCTCGTTCTTCTGGATGATTCAGTTGGCGCTGGCGGCGGAACTGTTCTGGTTTGCCCGCGATCTGCCGTGGGGAATGGCGGCCTGGGGAAGTGGTGTGGCAATGGCGGCAGGCGGGGTGTTGATTTTCCTCGTCTCAATGGCCGTTCGTCGCCAGTTCTGGCCGTTTCGCGTCTGGCCTGCGCTGTACGCCTGTCAGGCCCTGATTCCCGTCGCGGCGGCGCTGGCCGCTCTGTTAGTGATAACGAATTTGCAGGACGGCGTGATCTATCGTCAGACATATCTGCCGCTGATCAATCCGCTGGAAGAGGGGGCGGCTTTTGCACTGCTGGGATTGATAGTGATTTATCGCGCTTCCCTGCGCTTTTTCCCGGTGCAGCTATCGGTATGTCGCCCATGGCCTGTGGTTGCGCTGATAGCGCTCGGTTTCTGGTGGCTGAATGGGATGCTGTTACGCGCGTTGGCCTGGTATGGCGACGTGGCGTGGAGCGTGGAAGCGCTGTGGCATTCGCGGCTAATTCAGACCTGTTTTGCCCTGTTCTGGATGCTGGCGGCACTGGTGGTGATGCTGCGCGCGACCCGCTATCGCTCTCGTCGCGAATGGCTGTGTGGGGCAGTATTGCTGGGGATTGTGATTGTGAAACTGATGCTGGTGGACAGCGCGGGTGGCGGTGGCCTGGCGCGCGCGGTCGCATTTATCGGTGTGGCTATACTGGTGCTCATTATCGGGTATTTTTCACCGTTACCGCCCAAAGCTGGAGAAGAAAAATGAAATGGATGAAAGCGGTATTATGTAGTGTGCTGTTGGGCGTGACAGGCACCGCCGTCAGTAGTGATGATGTGAAGGAATCCCCGACGGATTACGCGACGGGCGTCATGCTGGAAACCTTCGGTACATCGCCGTGGTATCGCGTGTCGCTCCCGCAGGCGGTGTATCAGGGAACCGCCTGGCCAGATTTACGCGATGTACGCGTCTTTAACCACGCAGGAGAGACCGTGCCGTTTATGCTGGTGGCACAGAAAACCCAGCCCGTAACACCGCAAACGGTCACGCTGCGACTCTTCCCGCTGGAGATGTCACCTGTTCCGCTGCGTGAAGAGGGGCGACGTAGTGGGGAATCTTTTGTCTTACGCTCGAAGACCGGTATTGAAATTCATCTGGAAAGTGATGACGTAAAAACGGTCGGACAGAGCTATTTACTGATGCTACCGGAGGAGAGGAAAGACGACTTTTTCCTGGAGCAACTGCGTCTGAACTGGGATACTCCGACGGGCAACTGGCAAGGGAAAGCGTCAGTCTATGTCAGTCGTGATTTACGCTACTGGCGGTCCGCGCAGGAAGAGGCGCCGCTGATGGAACTGACGCGTGATAACGATCGACTGAAAATGGACACCATTAGCGCCAGCCTGAGGCTTTCTGCCGATGGGAATCGCTATCTGCTGGTCATCCTCGATTCGCAAAGCCCGGCGCTGACGTTAAACAGCGTGAGCGCCATTGCCGAAAGCAGAGAACCAGAATCCGCACGTATCGAGATCGGCGCGCAAGAAGAGAAGGTGTCAAATGACGAAGCGATCTGGCACTGGACGCAGCCGCAGCCGCTGACTTCACTCAGAATCGATCTGGATGATGAAGGGGTTTTACCGGTAGAACTGGCCTGGCGCAGTGCTGAAAAAGCCCCCTGGCAACCGCTGACAAAAACCGTGCTTTACCGCCTGAACGGCAAGCGTTCGGAGGATATTCGTCTTTCCGGTCAACTGGTTGAGGCCGTTCGGATGACGACCATTAACGCCCACCTGCCGGAGAGATTGCCTGCATTAAGTGGAGCGCGGGACAGCTATCAACTGGTGTTCAATACTCAGGGAAAAGGACCTTATATGCTGGCCTGGGGAAACCGGGCTGCGCAAAGAGCAGATATTGGTCTTGATCTGCTGATCCCGGCGTCGCTGCGTAAAACGCAGGAGATTGACTCTCTGCCGAGGGCCACGCCTCAGAATGATGTCGCTCTCGGCGGCGAGGCGCGACTGACGGCAACGTCGGTTGCTGAGCAACAAAGCCAGTGGAAAACGGCGCTAGTGTGGGGGGCGTTGATACTGGGTGTCGCCGTTCTGGCGCTCATGGCGTGGCGCATCTGGCGGGAAGTCAAAAAGGATGGTACACCGTAAGTCGTAACAGGGCTCGCCGTGGCGAGCCCATCATCAGCATAATATCGCCCGCCCCGGCGTTGTCCGGCGGCGGGTTTCTCCCTGACAGGACGTAAGCCTATAACGCAACACGTTTCTAATAGCGGTTTTGCGAGCCAAAAAGCTCGATGCGCCGCGCAATCATCTCGCGTACCGGTTTCAGCCCCTGATTGATCACTTTTCGCGGATCGTTCACGTCGTGACCGGTATCGGCGGCAAATATCGCTTTCACTTCCTGGCACCAGGCGTACATATTTTCAGTATTGACGTTAATTTTTGCCGTACCGCAGGCAATGGCTTTACGCATGTCGTCGTCTGCAATACCGGTGCCGCCATGCAATACCAGAGGTACTTTCACTTGCTCTGAAATGGCTTTCATCTCCGTAAACCCCAGTTTAGCTTTGCCTTTATACAAGCCATGGGTTGAACCCAGCGCGGCTGCAAGGCAATCGACCTGGGTCTCTTTGACCAGGGTGTAGCACTCCTGGGGATCGGCGTAAATAACCTCGGAATTGACAATACCGTCTTCGCTACCGGCGATGGTGCCGAGTTCAGCCTCAACCGAAATACCTCTGCTGTGGGCCAGCTCAACCAGATGACGGGTGATGGCCAGATTCTCGTTAAACGGCAGGTGCGAACCATCAAACATAATAGAACTGAATCCGGCTTCGATAGCCGCTTCGCAAGCTTCGCGGGTAGTCCCATGATCCAGATGCAGTGCGACCGGAATATCAATGTTTAAATAGTCCATCGCATTAACCACGATGTCATGAATACATTTTAACCCCAGCATATGTTTAACCGTACCGCCGGAAACGCCTAAAATAACCGGAGAGCGCAGTTGTTGTCCGGTGCTTAATACGGCACCCACCCATTCCAGATTATTAATATTGAATTGCCCTACGGCATAACCGTCCCGTAGGGCATGCTGAAGCATGTCCTTCATAGAAACTAACATAATCACCTCTTGATATTAATTAAAAGCCATTACTCGCCATAATATTGCTTTAAGTTTCTTTCGTAGCTATTCAACGAATTGTGAACAACGGCGAGATCCGGCATTGATTCGCGTACGCCTTTTTTCTCTATTGAAATCGCGGCGGTCAGGCTGGCAAATAAGATAATATTATCAATATGCCATGAGTAATGAACGCCGTAAGTAAAGGCTCCGTGGAATACATCTCCTGCTCCGGTGGTATCAACGGCATTGCACAGCCAGGCAGGCACAATGTGCAGCATGCCATTTTTTAATAGCGCACAACCTTTTTCCCCGAGCGTAATAAATGCTTCCCCGCGACAAATTTTATTTAACTCGATAAGTGCTGCTTTAATTTCCGCTTCGGTACTCAGGGCACGATATCCCATATAGTCACGGGCAAAATGTTCGCTAACCACAAAGTAATCGGTCCAGGCTGCTAGCTTTATATTACTGTCACGTAATGAACCGCCATCCATGACTACCCGTGCCGAGGGTAGTTTCTTGATTAAATATTCACTGATTTCGGCTTCATGACCATCAATTAATAGCGTTACAGGTTCTTCTGATGCAATCAACCGTTCAGCCAGATCGTCAAGCCTGAGCTTCTGATCATAGGTTAGCGAAGGTGGCGTCTGCATTTTACGGGTAATTATCGTCCGCGAACCCGTTAAGCGGTTCACCAGCACCGATGCCAGCGGCGTGATCATTTCATCGGAGAAGACGACCTGGCTGGTATCGACGCCCGCTTCAGCAAACTCATCGATAATTCGTCGACCGTACAGATCCTGGTTGAGATGGCCGATGTAATAAACATCTTCGCCCCATAATCCCAGTAGCCATGCGGCATTTGCTGCCGGACCGCCGCCACTTTCAATAAAGTCATGGCAGAAATTTTTCGTATTTTCCTGCGGCCATTCGTTCAAAAAGAAAAACTGATCAAAACATGAAAACCCAATGGACAAGATAGCCATAACAACTCCTGATTATTTTGTCAGCTGCGGGAAGAAATCCCTTCCCGCAGGGAAAAATGAAACTGCTTATTCATTTTTCTTATCCGCAGTGAGCTCCTCATAGCTGAGCGTGTCACCGACGACGCGAACCGAACGGAAGCAGAATGGCACCAGCAGCGCGACGATAAGCGCCAGACAAATCAGATAGATAGTGATCTGTCCAAACTGGGTGAAAGCGTTACCGATAATGATTCCCCACACCGCGAAGTCAAAGTCAGCGAAGGTGCTGTTTTCGAACCCCAGGTTACCCAACGCCGGGAGCAGCATGGCTGGAAGAAACGCAAGGAATATGCCGCCAATAAAGGAGGCGATGATGCAGCCGCGCTTACCGCCAAGCTTGTCGGCGAATACCCCGGAAGTCCCGCCGCAGAAGAAGTGCGGTACCATGCCTGGAATAATCAGCGCCATTCCCAGGCCACCCAACATGAGCATACCGACCAGACCGCCAACAAATGAGCTGATAAAGCCCACGACGACTGCAGTTGGGCTAAAGGTGAAGAAGACCGCGCAGTCAACGGCAGGGATCGAATCAGGAATCAGCTTCTGGCTAATCCCCTGGAATGCCGGAACCAGATCGCCGAGGATCAGCCGCACGCCGTTGTAGACGATGGCGACGCCAACCGCGAACTGCAGACCGGTAAGGATAGAGAAGATCAACATGTTCTGATCCGTTATCGTACGTAGATATTCAGTGCCGGCAACGGCGCTGCATACAAAGTAGATAATGAACATCACAATCCCGGTTGTGACCGTGGTATCGCGCAGAAAACCCCACTTTTCTGATATTTCAGTATCGGCGAATGAGTTTGCCGGGTTTCCGGTTTTTGTCGCGATCCAGGCTGAGATGTAATAGCCCAGAGAGCCAAAGTGCCCCATCGCAATGCCGCCGTCTTCAGTCACCTGTTTGGTATAACGCTGACCGATTGCCGGAGAAATGGCTGACCATGAGCCGAGCAAGAATCCGCCAATTAACACTAACATCCAGCCACGGAATTCTGCTGCCTGTAGTACCGCGGAGAACAGACAGGCCAGAAAGAAGGAGTGGTGGCCGGTCAGAAAGATATATTTGTACTTGGTACAGCGAGCAATGATGAGGTTAAAAATAAAACCTAACAGAAAAATACTCATGGTTTCCACACCCAGAACCTTCTGCGCGACAGAAACAATGGCCTCGTTGTTAGGGATAACGCCGCGAATATTAAATCCGGCTTCGATAATTCCGCCAAGCGGGTTCAGGTTGGCAACAATAACACCAGCACCTGCGCTTAACATTAAATACCCTAAAATAGGCTTTAAGGTACCGGTGAGTAATTTATTCCCGGGAGAGCGCAGCGCCACTAAACCGACAAATGCGATTATTCCCATCAGGAATGCGGGTTGGCTAAATATTTCTGATAAGAAACTAAGAATAGCCTGCATGATCGTTCCCTCAATAATGATTAAGAGTGAGTTGCAGCAATTTTGGTGAGTGCTTCGGTAATATCTTCAGCAATTTTCGCTTTGTGCACGTAACTACGAATAATGGCGACGTTACAGTGGGCAGGAAACTGGTTTGCCAGCTCTTTGATCGTGACATAAAGATCGGCTTTTTCTCCTACGGCGTTTGCGAAATCAACGGAAGCAACGTCGGCTTTGATGCCTAATTCATCACATATTTTTTTGACATTATTCGCAGCCATTAATGAACTGCCAATACCGTTACCACAAACCGTTCTGATAACTAACATAATGACTACTCCATTTGTTTTTGGATGAAATGTAATACTGAATTAATATCCTTCTCCTGTTGAAGAAAGGTCACGATATCGGACTCAATCAGCGAGGCGATCAATTGGATCATTTTTATATGACTATCGGCATCCGCGCCCGCGATGGCGATGATGACATTAACCGGATCAAACTCCTCATGGCCAAAGGCGATCGGTTGTTGACTGGTGACTAAAGAAAATCCGGTTAGCAATGCGCCTTTTTCTGGCCGGGCATGGGGCATCGCCAGGCCATAGTCGATAACAATGGCGGAACCGAAATCCCGGTAGACCTTAACCATTTCACTGACATATTCCGGGCGACAAATATTTTGCCGGACCAGTAACGAGCCAGCCAGTTCAATAGCCTGCTCGGGGCTGGAAATATTCTGCTTAAGCGTAATCAGTCCAGGGTTAAAAATAATATCCATCATCCGATCCTTAATGCGTTCATATTTCTGAATGTGATCATGGCCAAATATAGCAACAAAAATGATGGCTCAGATCACATATGGATTTTTAAATGTTGAAGCCGATCACATCAGGGGAATGTTGGAATTATTTTGTCGACAGATGACATGTTTTTTAAATTGTTTTATATCAATAGGTTACGTTGCTTGTTTTTTGCGCGGAAGAAACGAAAAGTAAAGATAAGCGGTCAAATGTCTGAATTTAAAATGAAGGAATGCGATTTCAATCACAAATAATGGGGGGCTTTTTTTTCAAAGTTTGAACGAGTTGGCAAAAATCAGGCCAAAGGGCGATTTAACTCATTTACGATATCAATATTTGTATGGTGATGAGTTAAGAGGGTGTTGCGAGAGGGTAAGCTCTGGCGGCCAGAACATAAAAAAGGCTCGCCGTAGCGAGCCGTTTCGTTAATTCATGCCAATTACAGGCTGGAGACGTTCTCGGTCAGGTATTTTGCGACGCCGTCCGGAGAAGCGTTCATACCTTCTTTGCCTTTTTCCCACTGCGCCGGGCAAACTTCACCGTGCTCTTCGTGGAACTGCAGCGCGTCAACCATACGCAGCATTTCGTCGATGTTACGACCCAGCGGCAGGTCGTTAACGACCTGGTGGCGTACCACGCCGTTCGCGTCAATCAGGAAAGAACCACGCAGTGCAACGCCCGCTTCCGGGTGCTCAATACCGTAGGCTTTCTGAATTTCGCGCTTAACGTCAGCAACCATTGCGTATTTCACTGCACCGATGCCGCCTTTGTCGACAGGGGTGTTACGCCATGCGTTGTGGACGAATTCAGAGTCAAAAGAAACGCCAACTACTTCAACGCCGCGCTTCTGGAATTCTTCGTAACGTTTGTCGAACGCGATCAGTTCAGACGGGCAAACGAAAGTGAAATCCATTGGCCAGAAGAACAGAACGGTCGCTTTACCGTTGGTGTGCTGTTTGAAATTGAAGTTTTCAACAATCTCACCGCTACCGAGTACCGCAGCTGCTGTGAAATCCGGAGCCTGACGAGTCACCAGTACCATATTATTCTCCTGCAAAGTTAAGGGTTTTTGGAACGCAACGCGGGCCAGTATAGAAGGTGATGGCGAATAAGACAAAGAGGCCCTGACAATCGTTCAGCGAGCTTTTACCTATCAATCGGCACAACTATTAAATATTAAAGTTGTTTGTTTTTCGCCTGTGTCATCATGCGCGGATAAAACTGCCAGAAGCGTTCTTCCAGCGCATCATAATGGTTATCCAGGTCATACCAGGAGTCGCGAAGGGCATCAAGACGGGGGCGGCGACTGGCCATCCCATTAAGGACATCCTGGATGAAGTCCATATCACGGTATCGCTCCAGCCACTTTTCCGACCACAGGTAGTTATTCAGGTTTACAAAACGCGGGGGAGATTCCGGCAGAATAATCTCGACCTGGGCATGGGCGTAACGCACAAAAGCCGGTAATGGGAAGTCCGGGGAGAGTTGCGTCCAGTGGCGAGAGAGAAAATGATCCCACATCACGTCGAGCGTGATGGGCGCGACGCGACGGGTTTCGCTGCGAAACCACTCGCGCGCCTCGCGGACCTCCGGCAAGTTGTCGGTCATCACATCGATTCGACGATGCATAAAAATACCGTCCACCACATCAGGCGCAAAGTTCGCTTGCGGATTCCCCCGCACAAAATCGGCCAGCAGATTGCCGGAAAGTGAGCTGTCAGCGAGATGTGCAAGGTGCAGGTGAGCTAAAAAATTCATGGTCTGTTATCTGTCCAAAAGTGGGTAAAGGTTGCAGGGAGAGCGCCCCGGCACTAGACTACCCGCCTCTTATTTTAGTCTGAGTCAGTGTCATGCGCGTTACCGATTTTTCCTTTGAATTACCCGAATCCCTGATTGCCCACTATCCACAGCCGGAGCGCAGTCGCTGCCGCTTGCTGTCGCTGGACGGGCCGACGGGCGCGCTGACGCATGGTACTTTCACCGATCTGCTCGATAAGCTCAACCCTGGCGATCTGCTGGTCTTCAATAATACTCGCGTGATCCCGGCACGTCTTTTTGGCCGCAAAGCAAGCGGCGGCAAGATTGAAGTCCTTGTTGAGCGCATGCTGGATGACAAACGCATCCTCGCACATATTCGCGCTTCCAAAGCGCCGAAACCGGGAGCAGAACTGCTGCTTGGCGATGACGAAAACATCAACGCGACGATGACGGCCCGCCACGGTGCGCTGTTTGAGGTGGAATTTAACGACGCGCGTCCGGTGCTGGACATTCTCAATGCTATCGGTCATATGCCGTTGCCGCCGTACATCGACCGTCCGGATGAAGACGCCGATCGCGAGCTTTACCAGACGGTTTATAGCGAAAAACCCGGCGCCGTTGCCGCACCGACCGCAGGTCTGCACTTCGACGAACCGTTGCTGAATAAACTGCGCGAGAAAGGCATTGAGATGGCGTTTGTGACGCTACATGTCGGCGCGGGGACGTTCCAGCCGGTGCGTGTGGATACCATTGAAGATCACATCATGCACTCTGAGTATGCGGAAGTGCCGCAAGAGGTAGTGGACGCGGTGCTGGCGGCGAAAGCACGCGGCAACCGGGTGATTGCGGTGGGCACGACCTCAGTGCGTTCTCTGGAGAGTGCAGCGCAGGCGGCGAAGAACGCGCTCATTGAACCGTTCTTTGGCGACACACAAATCTTCATCTACCCAGGTTATCAATACAACGTGATTGATGCTCTGGTGACCAACTTCCATCTGCCTGAATCGACATTGATTATGCTGGTCTCGGCGTTTGCCGGTTATCAGCATACGATGAATGCCTACAAGGCTGCGGTAGAACAAAATTATCGCTTTTTTAGCTACGGTGACGCGATGTTTATCACGTACAATCCGCAGGCTTTGAATGAACGCGTTGGGGAATAAATCCGCGGCGCAGGTTGACACGTTGGACTGTTTTTCTGACGTACTGGAGAAAAAATGAAATTCGAACTGGATACCACCGACGGACGCGCCCGCCGTGGCCGCCTGGTGTTTGATCGTGGCGTAGTGGAAACGCCTGCTTTTATGCCCGTAGGGACCTACGGCACCGTTAAAGGCATGACGCCGGAAGAAGTTGAAGCGACCGGCGCGCAAATTATCCTCGGTAATACCTTCCATCTCTGGCTGCGCCCGGGTCAGGAAATCATGAAGCTGCACGGCGATTTACATGATTTCATGCAGTGGAAAGGCCCGATCCTGACCGACTCCGGTGGTTTCCAGGTCTTCAGCCTGGGGGATATTCGTAAGATAACCGAACAGGGCGTGCATTTCCGCAACCCGATCAACGGCGATCCGATTTTCCTTGATCCAGAAAAGTCGATGGAGATTCAGTACGATCTCGGTTCCGATATTGTCATGATTTTTGACGAATGCACGCCGTATCCGGCGGACTGGGACTATGCTAAACGATCGATGGAGATGTCACTGCGCTGGGCGAAGCGTAGTCGCGACCGTTTTGACGGCCTGGGCAATAAAAATGCGCTTTTTGGCATCATTCAGGGCAGCGTTTACGAAGATTTACGTGATATCTCTGTGAAAGGTCTGGTAGAGATTGGCTTTGATGGCTACGCTGTCGGCGGCTTGGCTGTGGGTGAGCCGAAGGAAGATATGCATCGCATCCTGGAGCATGTTTGCCCACAAATTCCGGCAGATAAACCGCGTTACCTGATGGGCGTCGGTAAACCAGAAGATTTGGTTGAAGGCGTACGTCGTGGCATCGACATGTTCGACTGCGTGATGCCAACCCGTAATGCCCGTAATGGTCACCTGTTCGTGACGGATGGCGTGGTGAAAATTCGGAATGCGAAGTATAAGAGCGACACCAGTCCACTCGATGCGGAGTGTGATTGCTACACCTGTCGCAATTATTCACGTGCTTACTTGCATCATCTTGATCGTTGCAACGAAATATTGGGCGCGCGACTCAACACGATTCATAACCTGCGTTACTACCAGCGTTTGATGGCGGGTTTACGCAAGGCTATTGAAGAGGGTAAATTAGAGAGCTTCGTGACCGACTTTTACCAACGTCAGGGTCGACCGGTTCCACCTTTGAACGTTGATTAATTTTAATAATGAGGGAATTTGAATGAGCTTTTTTATTTCTGATGCGGTAGCGGCAACAGGTGCTCCGGCGCAGGGCAGCCCGATGTCTCTGATTCTGATGCTGGTAGTGTTTGGTCTGATTTTCTATTTCATGATCCTGCGTCCACAGCAGAAGCGCACCAAAGAGCATAAAAATCTGATGGCCTCCATCGCGAAAGGTGATGAAGTCCTGACTAACGGTGGCCTGGTAGGTCGAGTGACCAAAGTTGCAGAATCTGGTTACATCGCTATCGCACTGAACGATACCACTGAAGTGGTTATCAAGCGTGACTTCGTAGCTGCCGTTCTGCCGAAAGGCACCATGAAGGCGCTGTAATAGTAACTTTTCCCTAAGGGAACTGCCGTGTTAAACCGTTATCCTTTGTGGAAGTACATCATGCTGATCGTCGTCATTGTCGTCGGTCTGCTGTATGCGCTTCCCAACCTGTATGGTGAGGATCCGGCCGTTCAAATCACTGGCGCGCGCGGTGTCGCCGCCAGTGAGCAAACGCTGATCCAGGTCCAGAATACGTTACAACAAGAAAAAATTACCGCTAAGTCTGTGGCACTGGAAGAAGGCGCAATTCTTGCGCGCTTCGACACCACCGATACCCAACTGCGCGCACGTGAAGCGCTGGTGGACGTGCTGGGTGATAAATACGTCGTGGCGCTTAACCTTGCTCCGGCAACGCCGCGCTGGTTGGCGGCCATCAAAGCAGAACCGATGAAACTCGGTCTTGACCTGCGTGGCGGCGTTCACTTCCTGATGGAAGTGGATATGGATACTGCACTGGGTAAATTGCAGGAACAAAATATCGACAGCCTGCGCAGCGATCTGCGTACAGAAGGCATCCCGTATACCACCGTTCGTAAAGAAGACAATTACGGCCTGAGCATTAACTTCCGTGATGCCAGCGCGCGTGATAAAGCGATTGCTTACCTTAGCAAGCGTCACCAGGATCTGGTGATCACAAGCCAGGGGAGCAATGCGTTGCGTGCGGTGATGACCGACGCGCGTCTGAGCGAAGCGCGTGAATACGCGGTACAACAGAACATCAACATCCTGCGTAATCGTGTTAACCAGTTGGGCGTTGCCGAGCCGGTGGTACAACGTCAGGGCGCGGATCGTATCGTGGTTGAGCTGCCGGGTATTCAGGACACGGCGCGTGCGAAAGAGATTCTTGGCGCGACGGCAACCCTGGAGTTCCGTCTGGTTAACACCAACGTTGATCAGTCTGCGGCGGCTTCCGGTCGTGTGCCGGGTGATTCCGAAGTGAAACAGTCGCGTGAAGGTCAGCCGGTCGTGCTGTACAAACGCGTGATCCTGACCGGTGACCACATCACAGACTCCACTTCAAGCCAGGACGAATACAACCAACCGCAGGTGAACATCTCGCTGGATAGCGCAGGTGGCAACATCATGTCTAACTTCACTAAGGACAACATCGGTAAACCGATGGCGACCCTGTTTGTGGAGTATAAAGACAGCGGTAAGAAAGATGCGAACGGTCGTGCGGTACTGGTGAAACAGGAAGAGGTGATTAACATCGCCAACATCCAGTCTCGTCTGGGCAACAGCTTCCGTATTACCGGGATCAACAACCCGAACGAAGCGCGTCAGCTCTCTCTGCTGCTGCGTGCGGGTGCGCTGATTGCGCCGATTCAGATTGTTGAAGAACGGACCATCGGTCCAACCCTGGGGATGCAAAACATTAAGCAGGGTCTGGAAGCGTGTCTGGCCGGTCTGGCCATCTCCATCCTGTTCATGATTCTGTTCTACAAGAAATTTGGTCTGATTGCGACCAGCGCGCTGATTGCTAACCTGGTATTGATTGTCGGCATTATGTCGCTGCTGCCGGGGGCTACGCTGAGTATGCCGGGGATTGCGGGGATCGTCTTAACCCTTGCCGTCGCCGTCGATGCGAACGTCCTGATCAACGAACGTATCAAAGAAGAGTTGAGTAACGGACGTTCGGTGCAGCAGGCGATCAACGAAGGGTACGCGGGCGCGTTCAGTTCCATCTTTGATGCGAACATTACAACGCTGATCAAGGTCATCATCCTGTACGCAGTTGGCACCGGGGCAATTAAAGGGTTCGCGATTACTACCGGTATCGGTGTGGCGACGTCGATGTTTACCGCGATCGTCGGTACTCGTGCCATCGTAAACCTGTTGTATGGCGGCAAGCGCGTCAAAAAGCTGTCAATCTGAGGAGTGCGAAGTGGCACAGGAATATACTGTTGAACAATTGAACCACGGCCGTAAAGTCATCGACTTTATGCGCTGGGACTACTGGGCTTTCGGCATCTCAGGCCTTCTGCTGGTGTTGGCCATCATCGTGATGGGCGTGCGCGGCTTTAACTGGGGTCTCGATTTCACCGGTGGTACGGTGATTGAAATCACGCTGGAAAAACCGGCTGAGATGGACGTGATGCGCGACGCGCTGGAAAAAGCGGGCTTTGTTGATCCGCTTTTACAGAACTTCGGCAGCAGCCACGACATCATGGTCCGTATGCCGCCAACCGAAGGGGCAAACGGCGGTCAGGTGCTGGGCAGCAAAGTGTTGAGTGTGATTAACGAATCCACCAACCAGAACGCTGCGGTGAAGCGCATTGAATTCGTCGGACCGAGCGTGGGTGCCGATCTGGCGCAAACCGGTGCGATGGCGCTGCTGGCGGCGCTGATCTCAATCCTGGTTTACGTCGGTATCCGTTTTGAATGGCGACTGGCGGCGGGTGTAGTTATCGCGCTGGCGCACGACGTCATCATTACGCTTGGGATCCTGTCGTTGTTCCACATTGAGATCGACCTGACTATCGTGGCATCGCTGATGTCTGTTATCGGTTACTCGCTTAACGACAGCATCGTGGTTTCTGACCGTATTCGTGAAAACTTCCGCAAAATTCGTCGCGGGACGCCTTACGAAATCTTTAACGTGTCACTGACCCAGACGCTGCACCGTACGTTGATTACCTCCGGTACGACGTTAATGGTGATCCTGATGCTGTACCTGTTTGGTGGTCCGGTGCTGGAAGGCTTCTCGCTGACCATGCTGATCGGGGTGTCTATCGGTACGGCCTCATCCATTTACGTAGCATCGGCGCTGGCGCTGAAGCTTGGCATGAAGCGCGAGCATATGCTGCAGCAGAAAGTTGAGAAAGAAGGGGCGGATCAGCCGTCTATTCTGCCGTAAACCGACGTTCAGCTAACGCCTAAAATCCCGGTCACTCGATCGGGATTTTTCTTTTCTGTCTTTCTCTTGTCCCGCAAACCCTACTGACACTATGCTGTCAGGAGCCCTGTTTTATTCTCTTCCTGAACTTACCCATACAGGCAGGAGGAAGGATGAAGAGCATTATCAACTGGTTTGAAATTCCCGTGACGGATATGGAACGAGCGATTGCGTTTTATGAGCCGGTCATGGGGCTGTCGCTACGTCGTGAAAAAATGGACTTCGCCGATCTGGCGGTTTTCCCGTATGACGAACCGGCTACCGGCGGTGCGCTGGCGAAGTTTGACGGCATCGCACCTTCAGTGCAGGGGGCGATTATTTATCTGCATACCGGGGATCTTGACGCCACGCTGGATCGCGTTGCCAGCGCGGGCGGTAAATGCGTTTTTGGCCCACTTGATCTCGGTAAAGAGATCGGCACCATAGCGTTGTTTACCGACAGCGAAGGTAACCGTGTGGGTTTACATCAACCGGCTTAATCACAGAGAGCAATTATGACCCGTCGCGCTGACCGCTTGTTCCAGATAGTACAGATCCTGCGTGGCAGGCGGCTGACAACGGCAGCGCTGCTGGCGGAGCGGCTGGAGGTTTCGGAGCGGACGATCTATCGTGATATCCGTGACCTCTCGCTCTCGGGCGTGCCGGTCGAGGGGGAGGCGGGGAGCGGTTATCGTCTGATGGCGGGGTTTGATCTCCCGCCGTTGATGTTGACACATCGGGAGTCTGAAGCGCTGATTGCCGCCATTCGTCTGTTGCACACCTGGGGAGGCGATTTGCTCTCCAGGGAACTGGAGTCGGCGCAGGAAAAGGTGCTGGCGATTTTGCCGGAAGAAAGCCGGCGCAAAGCCGAACAGGCGCGCATCTTCGCGCCGGACTTTGGCGAACAACTGCATTCACGCAGCGCGTTCGATATGATTCACCGGGCGGTGACCAGCCAGCAGGTGCTGGCGCTGCATTATCGCGACGAAGCGGGGCAGCTTTCCTGGCGGGATGTGCAGCCGTTAGGGATCTTCTTCGAAGGGAAGTTCTGGCTGTTGGTGGCCTGGTGCGAGCGGCGCGAAGACTATCGCTGTTTTCGTGTCGATCGCTGTTTGAGCATCACGCCGCTCGACAGACGATTTTGCGAGCGCGCCGACCGTTCGCTCAGCGATTTTTTACGCAAGATCCGTAACGAAACGCACGCATAAAAAAGCCAGCGGTCAGGCTGGCTTTTGCAGGGAAAGGGACGTTATCAGAAGTTGTAACCGACAACCAGGTAACCACCCCAACCGGTAGAGTGAACGTTGAAGTTGCCTTTACCGAAGTTCAGCTCAGCATCGTCGTTCCACTGACCACCATTGTGCCAGTAACGGGCCACGACCGAGTAATGCCAGTGGTCGTAGTTCAGCGCCAGAATATGGCTGGAGGCGATGGAGTCGTTGGTTCGCGCTTTGTTGCCGTTCAGATCGGAGAAGTCGTTGTCGCCCAGATCGGAACCCCAGTCAAAGTTGGTGAAGCCGATGTAGCTCAGGTTACCGCCCCACAGTTCAGTAATCGGAACAAAGTATTTCACTTTGAAACGGTAGCCATCCCATTCGTTTTCGTTTGCAGCGCCGTAGTTCTGCCACTGGTACTTGGCGTACACGTTCAGAGACAGACTCATCGGCAGGCCGGTATCAATATCCGTACCCAGACCCATGTACCAGGTGCTCTGACGGCCATCTTTGTTACGACCCATGTCGTAAATGTAGTTGTTGGCGAAGTACCACTCTTTAAACGGACCGAAGCTCAGATCGGTGCCGGTCAGTTTGTCGATGGAGAAACGCGGTTCGATTTCCATAAACAACGGAGAACCGTGGTTCCAGATCCCTTTCGCGTCGGTGTTACCGCCGAAGAATACCGGCGCATCCATGTAGCCATAGAAGTCGAACCAGTCTTTTTTCGCGAAAGCTTCATATTCCAGATAGGTATCGTTACGGATCTGGGGTCCGAAACGGGTGTGGTAGCTCCCGACGACGTTGACGCTCTGGTGCCACCAGTCGGACAGATACTGCGGTTTGTCATTTTCCGCGGCGTTGACGGTGAATGACGAGGAGAGCGCGAGCACGGCACCGGCTGCAAGTAATGTTTTTTTCATATGTATGCCACTGTTTGAAATCCCTGACGGGAGTGAAAAAGGCGCAAATAGCGTTTCTGAATATTTCGTGTTTCTGCGAGCCTATTATAGAAATCATTGCTCACAAAAATATGTCTTGTTTCACAGTTCTATCATGTGCGTAATCGATTGCGTTCACGTTTGCGTACTTTAGCGCGGCGATTGTACTGACTTTCATGCCGATTGCCAACGTTGACAAAAAATGACGTTGATGTCAGAGGAGTAACAAAAGATGGCCGGTGGATGTTGCGGAACGCACAAAACGTTCCGCAGGAAGGTTTATTGCGTAACAGGCTGGATGTCGTGGATACGTACGAATCCTAATCGATCGGGGGTTATGCCATTCAACTGTAGCGGGATGTCCACATCGCTTGGTGCCAGCACGCTGGCCGGGGCGTTAATCAACTGATTCTGGACATTCACTTCCTGAAAATTGTCAGTTGTTCCCTGAATTTGTCCATACTCAACGGTGCCGCTAAACGCTGGCAGCGGATCGTTTGACTCTCCCTGAATACGCAGCGTCACCCGCGTGCCAGCGGCGTTTGGCGCAATGTTGATAAGCGACATGCGCAGTGTGCCTATCTGACTGTTCAGACGTGCAGGCGTATTGGAACCCGGTAACAGATAAACGCCACTGGTTGATTTGACGTTCAGACTGTTTTGCTGGGTAATCTTCACCGTTTCCTGATTAAGCTGGTTCATCTCTTTATTGAGTGTCGAAACGCTTTGATGCATCTGGCGCACTTCACTTTGTTGCGCACAGGCACTCAGACTAAAGAGACTTCCCACCAGGAGAATTCTTAGGTAACGTCTTGTCATCTCTCTTATTTCCTGAATTGTCGCGATAACCTAATGGTAGATCGTAAAATGCGCAAAGACATCGATCCATTGTCTCAAAAGCGTTGCGCCTTTGTTGTCACGTCAGTTCAGGTTAAAATAGATTTCTGTTAACCACCTGGTCAGGACGCCGTATGCATTGCCCATTCTGTTTCGCCGTAGACACTAAGGTAATTGACTCTCGTCTTGTGGGCGAGGGCTCTTCAGTACGCCGCCGTCGGCAGTGTCTGGTTTGTAATGAACGTTTCACCACTTTTGAAGTGGCAGAACTGGTGATGCCGCGCGTTGTAAAAAGCAACGACGTGCGCGAACCGTTTAATGAGGAAAAACTGCGCAGTGGAATGCAACGCGCGCTGGAAAAGCGTCCGGTGAGTTCCGACGACGTCGAAATGGCGTTGAATCACATTAAGTCGCAGTTGCGGGCCACCGGCGAGCGTGAAGTCCCCAGTAAAATGATTGGCAATCTGGTGATGGAACAATTGAAAAAACTCGATAAAGTCGCCTACATCCGCTTTGCCTCGGTTTACCGCAGTTTCGAAGATATCAAAGAATTTGGCGAAGAGATCGCTCGCCTACAGGATTAAGCCATGCAGGATGAGTTATACATGGCGCGAGCGCTGAAGCTGGCGCAGCGCGGGCGGTTTACCACCCATCCCAACCCTAATGTCGGCTGCGTGATAGTCAACCATGGCGAGATTGTCGGCGAAGGTTATCATCACCGTGCTGGCGAACCGCATGCGGAAGTGCATGCTCTGCGCATGGCTGGCGAAAAGGCTAAAGGGGCCACAGCGTACGTCACGCTTGAACCGTGCAGCCATCACGGTCGCACGCCGCCGTGCTGCGATGCGCTGATCGCCGCTGGTGTCTCCCGTGTGGTTGCGGCGATGCAGGACCCCAATCCGCAAGTGGCGGGACGCGGGTTATATCGACTGCAACAGGCGGGAGTCGACGTCAGCCACGGGCTGATGATGAGCGAAGTCGAAGCCTTAAATAAAGGTTTTCTTAAACGGATGCGCACCGGGTTTCCGTATGTGCAACTGAAGCTCGGCGCCTCGCTGGATGGTCGCACGGCGATGGCCAGCGGCGAAAGCCAGTGGATAACGTCGCCGCAGGCGCGACGCGATGTTCAGCGTCTGCGGGCGCAAAGCCACGCTATTTTAACCAGCAGCGCGACGGTGCTGGCAGACGACCCGCAGCTCACCGTGCGTTGGTCGGAACTGGGCGAGGCGACGCAGGCGGTTTACCCGCAGGATGCCCTGCGCCAGCCGGTGCGGATTGTTGTCGACAGCCAGAACCGCGTGACGCCGGAACACCGTTTGGTTCAGCAGCCAGGAGAAACCTGGATTGCGCGCACGAAAGAAGACGCGCGCGTCTGGCCGGATTCGGTCCGCACGATTATGGTGCCGGAGCATAACGGTCATCTGGATCTGGTGGTGCTGATGATGCTGCTGGGCAAACAGCAGATTAACAGTCTGTGGGTGGAAGCCGGGCCAACGCTTGCCGGCGCGCTTTTACAGGCTGGCGTGGTTGACGAGCTTATCGTTTATCTTGCGCCTACACTGTTAGGCAGTGACGCCAGGGGATTATGTGTGCTGCCAGGGCTTGAGAAACTGGTAGACGCCCCCCATTTCAAATTCAATGAGATACGTCAGGTGGGCCCGGACGTTTGCCTGCATTTAACCCCTGCGTGAGGCTTTCCTAATTAGAGGAAGCAGCGCACAGAATATTATGATAAAATCCGCCCCCCTTACGGGGCCATATCGAACCCGAAGGAAGAATATGAACATTATTGAAGCTAACGTTGCTACTCCGGACGCTCGCGTCGCCATCACCATTGCGCGTTTCAACAACTTTATCAATGACAGCCTGCTGGAAGGTGCGATTGACGCCCTGAAACGCATTGGTCAGGTCAAAGATGAAAACATTACCGTTGTTTGGGTTCCTGGTGCCTATGAACTGCCGCTGGCGGCGGGTGCGCTGGCGAAAACCGGTAAATACGACGCGGTGATTGCGCTGGGTACGGTAATCCGTGGCGGCACAGCTCACTTCGAATATGTCGCTGGCGGTGCAAGCAATGGTCTGGCGCATGTCGCTCAGGACAGCGAAATTCCGGTCGCCTTTGGCGTCCTGACTACCGAAAGCATTGAACAAGCTATCGAACGTGCTGGCACCAAAGCTGGCAACAAAGGCGCGGAAGCTGCACTGACCGCGCTTGAAATGATTAATGTATTGAAAGCCATTAAGGCCTGATTTTTGTAAGGGGAAATCCGTGAAACCTGCTGCTCGTCGCCGCGCCCGTGAGTGTGCCGTTCAGGCGCTCTACTCCTGGCAGTTGTCCCAGAACGACATCGCTGATGTTGAATACCAGTTCCTGGCAGAACAGGACGTGAAAGATGTAGACGTCATGTACTTCCGTGAACTGCTGTCCGGGGTGGCGACTAACAGCGCGTACCTGGATGGCCTGATGAAGCCCTATCTGTCCCGGCTGCTGGAAGAGCTGGGTCAGGTGGAAAAAGCCGTACTGCGTATTGCGCTGTTCGAGCTGTCTAAACGTAGTGATGTGCCATACAAAGTGGCCATCAACGAAGCGATCGAACTGGCGAAAACGTTCGGTGCAGAAGACAGTCACAAGTTCGTCAATGGCGTTCTGGATAAAGCAGCGCCTGCGATTCGCCCCAACAAAAAGTAATCTCCAGGCCGTCAGTGAAGTGGAAGCAATTCCTCTCCCCTGGCGGCTTTTTCATTTTTTCTGCTGAGGCATAACGTATGGCATGCGGCGAGTTTTCCCTGATTGCCCGTTATTTTGACCGTGTCAGAAGCTCTCGTCTTGACGTCGAAACCGGTATTGGCGACGACTGCGCACTTCTGAACATCCCCGATAAACAGACGCTGGCGATCAGCACCGATACGCTGGTGGCGGGTAACCATTTCCTGGCTGACATTGATCCTGCCGATCTGGCGTACAAAGCGCTGGCGGTGAACTTAAGCGATCTGGCAGCAATGGGCGCCGATCCGGCGTGGCTGACGCTGGCGATCACCTTACCTGAAGTGGATGAACGCTGGCTGGAAACCTTCAGCGACAGTCTGTTTGATCTCCTGAATTATTACGATATGCAACTGATTGGCGGCGACACCACCCGGGGGCCGCTGTCGATGACGTTGGGGATCCACGGTTTTGTTCCTGCTGGACGCGCCCTGAAACGCGGCGGGGCAAAACCGGGCGACTGGATCTACGTGACCGGCACGCCGGGCGACAGCGCCGCAGGCCTGGCGATTTTGCTGAACCGCTTGCAGGTGGCCGATGTTGCCGACCGGGAATATCTGCTCAAACGTCACCTGCGTCCGACGCCGCGCATACTGCAAGGCCAGGCGCTGCGCGATCTGGCCAGCGCGGCGATTGATCTCTCTGACGGGCTGATTTCCGATCTTGGGCATATTGTTAACGCCAGCGCCTGCGGCGCGCGAGTCAATCTCGATGCGCTGCCCTGGTCAGAGGCGATGACGCGTCACGTCGAATCGGAACAGGCGCTACGCTGGGCGCTGTCTGGCGGCGAAGACTACGAGTTATGCTTTACCGTACCGGAGCTAAATCGCGGTGCGCTGGAGGTGGCAATGGGCCAGCTTGGCGTCCCCTTTACCTGCATTGGGCAGATGAGTGCAGATGTCGAAGGGATTCATTTCATGCGTGACGGAACGCCTGTCACTGTTGACTGGAAAGGATATGACCATTTTGCCACGCCATAAAGATGTCGCCAAAAGCCGTCTGAATCTGCTTAACCCGTGGCACTTACTGGCTACCGGATTTGGCAGCGGTCTCAGCCCGATTGTTCCCGGTACGATGGGCTCGCTGGCAGCGATCCCCTTCTGGTACCTGATGACTTTCCTGCCGTGGCAGCTCTATTCGCTGGTGGTGATGTTGGGGATCTGTATCGGCGTCTATCTTTGTCATCAAACGGCAAAAGACATGGGCGTGCACGATCACGGCAGCATTGTCTGGGATGAGTTTATCGGAATGTGGATCACGCTAATGGCGCTGCCGACCAACGACTGGCAGTGGGTTGCCGCCGGGTTTGTGATTTTCCGTATTCTCGATATGTGGAAGCCATGGCCGATCCGGTGGTTCGATCGCAATGTACATGGCGGGATGGGGATCATGGTGGACGATATTGTTGCCGGGGTAATTTCCGCCGGGATCCTCTATTTCATCGGACACCACTGGCCGATTGGGGTTATTTGATGACGATGCCGGATGGCGCTGCGCTTATCCGGCCTACCCGGTATGATGTCCGTATTTTGTAGGCCGGATAAGGCGGTTACGCCGTCATCCGGCACGTTTTCTTATTTATATCCGGCTACAGGATGCGGCTTATACGGCGTTTCCAGTTCGGCGATGTGCTCGGGTTTCAGCGTGAGATCTACGGCATTCAGCAGCTCATCCAACTGTTCTTCCCGCGATGAACCGATAATCGGGGCGGCAATGCCAGGTTTGCTCAACAGCCACGCCAGCGCCACCTGGGCCCGCGTCGCGCCGAGCTCTTCGCTTACACCTGCCAGTCGTGCGGCAATCTGCGCATCGTTTTCGTCGCTTTCGCTATACAGCTTTTTCCCTACTTCATCAGAGACCAGGCGTGCCGTGGTTTCTCCCCACGGACGTGTCAGACGCCCTCTGGCCAATGGGCTCCACGGGATTACCGCCACGCCTTCCTGATAGCACAGCGGCAGCATTTCGCGCTCTTCCTCGCGATAGATCAGGTTATAGTGATCCTGCATACTGATAAATTGTGCCCAGCCGTGCTGTTTTTGCAGCGCCAGCGCCTGGGCAAACTGCGACGCATGCATTGACGACGCGCCGATATAACGTGCCTTACCGGCTTTGACCACATCGTTTAACGCTTCCAGTGTCTCTTCGATCGGCGTGTTGTAATCCCAGCGGTGAATTTGCAGGATATCGACGTAATCCATTCCCAGTCGTCTCAGACTGTCATCAATTGAACGCAGAATTTGTGCGCGGGATAATCCTTCAGGCAGGTCATCCACCCGATTAAACACTTTGGTGGCGACGACGACTTCATCACGGCGGGCGAAATCACGCAGTGCGCGGCCAACGATCTCTTCGCTGCTGCCGGCTGAGTAGTTGTTCGAGGTATCGAAAAAGTTGATGCCGCCTTCAAGGGCACGTTGGATGATAGGGCGACTGCTCTCTTCCGGAAGCGTCCAGGCGTGGTTGCCGCGATTCGGTTCGCCGAACGTCATGCAGCCCAGACAAAGGCGGGAAACCCGAAGGTCCGTTTTTCCTAAGATGTTGTATTGCATTATTTCGCTCCTGTTATGCTCGTTATGGGTTAAGCATAGCAGGAGCGAAGAGGGGATTATGCCAACCAGGCCTTGATTTTGGCCTCAATGCCTGCGGCATCCAGACCCAGCTCGGCGCGGGCTTCGTCCTGCGTTCCCTGCGGAATGAAGAAGTCCGGCAGGCCGATGTTAAGCACCGGAACCGGCTTGCGATGCGCCATCAGCACTTCGTTCACGCCGCTGCCGGCACCGCCCATAATGGCGTTTTCTTCCAGCGTCACCAGCACGTCATGACGCGCCGCCATTTCAAGGATCAGTGCCTCATCCAGTGGTTTCACAAAGCGCATATCGACAAGCGTAGCATTAAGGGATTCCGCGACTTTCGCCGCTTCCGGCATTAAGGTACCGAAATTGAGGATCGCCACCTTCTCGCCGTGACGCTTCACCACGCCTTTCCCGATCGGCAGTTTTTCCAGCGGCGTCAGCTCAACGCCGACGGCATTTCCGCGCGGATAGCGCACCGCCGTAGGACCATCGCTGTAGTGATAGCCGGTAAACAGCATCTGGCGGCATTCGTTTTCATCGCTCGGAGCCATGATGACCATCTCCGGAATGCAGCGCAGATAGGAGAGATCGAACGCCCCCTGGTGAGTTTGTCCGTCGGCTCCCACGATCCCCGCGCGGTCAATAGCAAACATGACCGGCAGTTTTTGAATTGCGACGTCATGCAGCACCTGATCGTAGGCGCGTTGCAGGAAGGTGGAGTAGATAGCCACCACCGGTTTGTAACCGCCAATTGCCAGTCCGGCGGCAAAGGTCACCGCGTGCTGCTCGGCAATCGCCACGTCAAAGTAGCGATCCGGAAATTTACGCGAGAACTCGACCATTCCGGACCCTTCGCGCATGGCCGGGGTGATCGCCATCAGCTTGCTGTCTTTGGCTGCCGTTTCGCACAGCCAGTCGCCGAAGATTTTCGAATAGCTCGGCAGGCCGCCGCTGCTTTTCGGCAGACAACCGCTGGACGGATCGAATTTCGGCACGGCGTGGAAG
The DNA here is from genome assembly GCF_019048065.1 of Citrobacter farmeri. Classification (NCBI taxonomy): domain Bacteria; kingdom Pseudomonadati; phylum Pseudomonadota; class Gammaproteobacteria; order Enterobacterales; family Enterobacteriaceae; genus Citrobacter; species Citrobacter farmeri. Next base: position 3,498,425 of record NZ_CP077291.1, on the reverse strand, counting down.
GTGATCGGATCTTTTTCCGCCGGCTCGTAGCCCCGACCTTTCTTGGTCATGATATGCAGGAACTGCGGGCCTTTCAGATCACGCATGTTTTTTAGCGTGGTGATAAGCCCCAGTACATCGTGACCGTCGACCGGGCCGATGTAGTTAAAGCCCAGCTCTTCAAACAGCGTGCCGGGCACCACCATACCTTTGATATGTTCTTCGGTGCGCTTGAGCAGTTCTTTAATCGGTGGTACGCCAGAGAATACCTTCTTGCCGCCTTCGCGCAGGGAAGAGTAGAGCTTACCGGAGAGCAACTGCGCGAGGTGATTGTTCAGCGCACCGACGTTTTCGGAAATCGACATTTCGTTGTCGTTGAGGATGACCAGCATGTCGGGTTTGATATCTCCCGCGTGGTTCATCGCTTCGAATGCCATTCCGGCGGTAATCGCCCCGTCGCCAATGACGCAGACGGTACGGCGATCTTTACCCTCTTTTTGGGCGGCAACCGCCACACCGATACCGGCGCTGATAGAGGTAGAGGAATGACCCACGCTCAGGACGTCGTATTCGCTTTCACCGCGCCACGGGAACGGGTGCAGGCCGCCTTTCTGGCGGATGGTGCCGATTTTATCGCGACGACCGGTCAGAATCTTGTGCGGATAAGCCTGATGACCCACGTCCCAGATCAACTGGTCAAACGGGGTGTTATAGACATAGTGCAGCGCCACGGTCAGTTCGACCGTGCCCAGCCCGGAGGCGAAGTGTCCGCTGGAACGGCTGACGCTGTCGAGTAAATAGCGGCGCAGCTCGTCGCAGAGTTTCGGCAGACTCTCTTTAGGCAGTAATCGTAACTCCTGGGTGGAGTCGACCAGTGCCAGGGTAGGGTATTTGGCGATATCAAAACTCATCAGAGGCCTTTAAGTAAGACAGAGTGTTCATTTATTTATTACGCTGGATTATGTAGTCCGCTAGCGCTTCCAGTGCCGAGGTATCGAGTGACTGTGCGGCCAGTTGGTTTAGCGACTGGCGAGCCTCTGCGATTAAATCCCGGGCTTTATTCCGGGCTTGCTCAAGGCCCAGAAGTGCAGGATAGGTACTTTTGCCAAGCTGCTGGTCTGCGCCCTGACGTTTACCCAACGTTGCAGTATCGCCCACCACATCCAGAATGTCATCCTGAACCTGGAATGCCAGACCGATACTTTCTGCGTATTTGTCGAGTATCGGCAGGGCATTTCTGCCGTTTTCTCCGGCAGTTAACGCCCCCAGGCGAACCGCGGCGCGAATCAGTGCGCCGGTCTTATGACGATGGATTTTCTCCAGCGCCTCAAGCGGCACCTGTTTCCCTTCGGCGTCGAGATCCAGTGCCTGACCGCCGCACATTCCGGCGATTCCGCTGGCGCTCGCCAGTTCGGAAATCATCGCGATCCGATCGCGGTCGGCAACTTCCGGCATCGGGGCGTCGCTGATAATCGAGAACGCCAGCGTTTGCAGGGCATCGCCTGCCAGAATGGCATTGGCCTCGCCAAACTTGATGTGACAGGTCGGCAGACCACGACGCAGATCGTCATCGTCCATTGCGGGCAGATCGTCATGGATCAGCGAATACGCATGAATGCATTCAACGGCCGCCGCCGGGGCATCCAGCGTGCTCAGGCTGACACCAAACATCTGACCGGTTGCATAAACCAGAAATGGACGCAGACGTTTACCGCCTAATAATGCGCCATACTGCATGGTTTCGACCACGGGAGTGTTCTGAAAGGGCAGTGGGGCAATAAAACGGCTCAGCGCCTGGTTGGCCTGTTCAACGCAGGCCTGAAGCTGCTGCGAAAAATCCATTTACTCGTTATCCGCTGTAAAAGGCGTAGGAGATGCGTCTTCATTGTCAGACAGCAGGATTTGCACACGCTGTTCCGCCTGTTGCAATTTTACCTGACCCTGACGTGCCAGTTGCACGCCACGTTCGAATTCATTCAGCGCCTCTTCCAGCGGCAGATCGCCACTTTCCAGACGCGTTACAATTTGCTCCAGCTCGTTCAGCGACGTTTCAAAGCTGACCGGCGCCTCATTTTTCTTCGCCATAATAAATGTCTGACTCTCAGTATTTTCAGCCCTGATATGGTAACGGACTCAGAGCAATTATCAAACTTACCCATCATACTTCGGGCTGCCTGTACGTTGGCTGCCCGCGAATTATTGAGGGTATAACGCGCAATGTGCACAGGAATCGTATGATAGTGGTATACTTCCGCGCCTGGATGCAGCCGCTTAACGGGGTTGCTGTACTATTTCTCCAATACAAGCCGTAACTGGCTTGCTAAAGAACCATTGCCGCCATGAAGTTTATCATTAAATTGTTCCCGGAAATTACCATCAAAAGCCAATCTGTGCGTTTGCGCTTTATAAAAATGCTGACCGGGAACATTCGTAACGTTTTAAAGCACTATGATGAGACCCTCGCCGTTGTCCGCCACTGGGATAACATCGAAGTTCGCGCGAAAGATGAAAACCAGCGTCTGGCGATCCGCGACGCGCTGACCCGCATCCCAGGGATTCACCACATTCTCGAAGTCGAAGACGTGCCGTTTACCGACATGCACGATATTTTCGAGAAGGCGCTGGCGCAATACCGCGATCGGCTGGAAGGTAAGACCTTCTGCGTGCGCGTTAAACGTCGCGGTAAACACGAGTTTAGCTCTATCGACGTGGAACGTTACGTGGGCGGCGGTTTAAACCAGCACATTGAATCGGCGCGCGTGAAGCTGACCAACCCGGATGTGACTGTTCATCTGGAAGTGGAAGATGATCGTCTGCTGCTCATTAAAGGGCGTTACGAAGGGATCGGTGGTTTCCCGATCGGTACTCAGGAAGATGTACTCTCGCTGATCTCCGGCGGTTTCGACTCCGGGGTTTCCAGCTATATGCTGATGCGTCGCGGCTGCCGCGTTCACTACTGCTTCTTTAATCTCGGCGGTGCGGCGCATGAAATCGGCGTTCGTCAAGTGGCGCACTATCTGTGGAACCGCTTCGGCAGCTCGCATCGCGTGCGCTTTGTCGCCATCAATTTTGAGCCAGTGGTCGGCGAGATCCTCGAGAAAGTCGATGACGGTCAGATGGGTGTGGTGCTCAAACGTATGATGGTTCGTGCGGCGTCGAAAGTGGCGGAGCGTTATGGCGTGCAGGCGCTGGTCACCGGCGAAGCGCTGGGCCAGGTTTCCAGCCAGACGCTGACCAATCTGCGTCTGATCGATAACGTCTCCGATACGCTGATCCTGCGTCCGCTGATTTCTTACGATAAAGAGCACATCATCAATCTGGCGCGCCAGATTGGGACTGAAGACTTTGCCCGCACCATGCCGGAATACTGCGGCGTGATTTCAAAAAGCCCGACGGTGAAAGCCATCAAGGCGAAGATTGAAGCAGAAGAAGAGAACTTTGACTTCAGCATCCTCGAGAAGGTGGTTGAAGAAGCAAGCAATGTGGATATTCGCGAAATTGCGCAGCAAACGCAGCAGGACGTGGTGGAAGTCGAAACCGTCAGTGGTTTTGGTCCGAACGACGTGATTCTGGATATCCGCGCTATCGACGAGCAGGATGATAAGCCGCTGAAGGTGGAAGGCGTGGAGGTGGTTTCACTGCCGTTCTACAAGCTGAGCACGCAATTCGGCGATCTCGACCAGAATAAAACCTGGCTGCTGTGGTGCGAGCGCGGCGTGATGAGCCGATTACAAGCGCTGTATCTGCGCGAGCAGGGCTTTGAAAATGTGAAGGTATATCGCCCGTAACCGCGATTTCCTCCGGCCATCCGCGCCGGGGGAAACTTAATCCTGCGGATGAAGCGCCGCGACGCTTCTCACTAGCTGTCCGGCAATCTGCGGGATAACATCTGTACTGAAGAATCCCATCGTTACGGCAATCGCCACCAGATCTCCTTTCCCATTCCGTAGCGGACAGGCAATCGACTGTGCGCCAGGGATCCCCTGCGTTGGATTGTAGCGTACCGCATAGCCCTGAGACTGTATCTGCGCAATCAATTGTTTCTGTGCCTGATTCTGCGGCTGATAGTCGGAATAACTCATGAACACCTGACCTGCTGAACTGGCGTGCAGCGGAACGGGGGTATTGGGCAGAAAATCGATATCCACATTACGGAAGCTGCGATGGTAGTGTTTCAGCACTAATCCGTCACCCATCGCCACCACCACGCCGGTAGAGTGGTTAAAGGTATCGCGAAATGCGATCAGCGCCGTATTGAGTTCACTTACCGGATCGCGTGCAGCCGTTGGATTGCCCGCCATCTGAAAAAGTGTCGATCCAAGACAATAGAGTCCTTTTTCGTTTTGCCCCAACATACCGGTTCGACAGAGTGAAACCAGATACTTGTGTAAACGACTCTTGGACAGGTTGCATCCAGCGGCGATATCGATGGCCCGCGCCTGACCGTTTTGACTGGCAATAAACGTCAGAATGTTGACGGCGATATCAACCGAATTGACCCCTTGTGATGTTTCAGCCATATGCGTTCTCTTGATTAATTCTTCACGATTATACCATTGCGACAGAAATCCTGACTGTCTTCGCAATTCAAAAAGGCCGTTACGCCTAAATGGGATGATCTTGACCTCTCTCAAGTTAATTACTGGTTAACCTGGGTTAACTAATAATGAACTTTTTTTAGAGGCAAGAACATGGACGCATTGAGCAATATTCATTTAAAAAGAAGAACCCTGCTAAAAGGGCTCGGCGTAGTGGGGTTGTCGTCACTGGTGCCAACGTTTCTGACGCTGCGGCAGGCCAACGGTTCACCGTTGCCCCGGGTTCGTCTTAAGCAAACGGATTACCAGACGTTTCGCTCGACCTGCGCAATGGAGTGTTTGCACTGCAACCTGACGGCGTATGTCTGGAAAGACCGCTTAATGAAAATTGAAGCGACGAAAGGCTTCAATGTGAAATGCTGCTTGCGGGGAATTAGCCGCACCAAATGGGTCTATCACCCGTTACGGTTGACAAAACCGCTGCTACGCATAGGGGAAAAAGGCGAGGGGAAATTTCAGCCGATTAGCTGGGATGCTGCGCTGGATCTCATTGAAAAGAACATCCGGGAAACCATTGCCACTGAGGGAAATAAGGGCTTACTGCTCACCGCCGCTTCGGGGAACATGGATTCTATCAAGAATGATATGGGCAAAGCCTTCTTCGATTATCTCGGTGGCAGCACTAAAACCGCCGGTTCGCTATGCTGTGCGGCGGTGACCGCCGCTATGATGCCAATGGTGGGTCTACGCTATGCCGATACTCGCGACACTATTGCGGACAGTCGCTACATTCTCTGCTGGGGGAATAATCCGGCGGTCACCATGCATGCCTATTTTAAAAACTACTCGCAGGCGCAGAGAAACGGTGCCCGGCTGGTGGTGATCGATCCCCGGTTTAACGAAACGGCGGCCAAAGCCGACGAATGGGTGCCTATCATACCGGGCACCGATATTGCCCTGGCGTTAGGGATGATTAACATCATCATGCAGGAGAAGCGTTATGACGCGGATTTCCTGCGCGCGCATACCGGCGCGGTCTACCTGGTCGACTCACAGCAACAACTGATGCGCGCCGATCCTAAGGACGTGGATAGTTACCTGGTGTTTGATACCCAAAGCCAGACCCTGAAACGCCATGATGATCCCGGCGTGATGCCAGCATTGCTCGGCGATGAGTTGCCTGCCAACAGTGAGTTCACCACCGTGCTGGATAACGTCTGGGCCCAGGCGAAACCCTGGACAGCGCAGAAAGTTGAGGAAGAGACCGACGTACCCGCGCAGACGGTGCTGCGTCTGGCGCGAGATTATGCCTCAACGCAACCGGCGATGATTGTGCAGAATATGTCCGGGGCTCAGCGAACCGAGTTTGGCACCTACGTTGCCGCCAGCCAGTTCTATCTGGCGCTGATCACCGGCAATATCGGTAAAGCCGGGGCTGGAGTCTGCGATGCGGGGGGCGTTCGCCAGATGGCAAAATTCTCGCCCATCGTTCCACCCGCGCCAAATGCAGCCAAAATTCCCCCCATTCCTATTCCCAAAATCGGTGACTGGGTCGTTAACGAAAAACCGCACGCGATTAAATTCTGGTGGAACATGACGCTGGGCGCGATGACCCAACTGCCCAATACCAATCAGGTGAGAGAGGCCTTTAAGAAAGTGCCCTTTGTGGTGGTAGCCGATAACCTGATGAGCTCGTCCGCGCTGTATGCCGATCTGGTACTTCCTGTCACGACCATTTTTGAGGATGTCAGCCTTATGGCGGGCGTGCGCAGCCACTATGTGCAACTGATGGAGAAAGCGGTGGAACCTCCGGGAGAAGCCAAACCCGATTACTGGATTTTTGCCCGTCTGGCCGAGCGCTTTGGTTTTGGCGAGGTCTTTAACCAGCCGATTGAGCACTATATCGACACCTGTCTGAAAGGCTCGGGTATCACCCGTGACATGTTGAAAAAAGGGCCAGTATGTCCTGTCGAGGATGACTGGATCCCGTTTAAAGACGGTAAGTTTCTTACTTCGACCGGAAAAGCGCACCTGTATATCGAGGAGTGGAGCAAAAAAGAGTTTCTGCCAGTAGTGACCTGGAAGCAGGTGAAAGAGTCGGTCAAAGGATCGCCTGAACTGGCGCAGACTTACCCGTTAATGGCGGTGCAGCGCAAACTGGCGCGCAGCGTGCATTCCAGTCATGGCATGAACGAATGGATCCTTGAGGTTCAGCGTAATCGTCCGAACGTGATGATCCACCCGGAAGATGCCCGCCAGCGTCAGATTCAGCCCGGAGAGTGGGTCGTGGTATTCAATCATCGCGGGCAGCATCGGGCGATTGCCGATGTGACCCCGCATATCAAACGCGGAGTGGTGAGTCTGGATAACGGTTGGTGGGAGCAGCAGGGAGGAAGCAGCAGCCATGTTACTAACGATCAGGTGGAGGTGCTGGGGAATGGACACTGCTGTAACAGTACGCTGGTGGATGTGAGAAGGGAGGCTTAATCATTATGAAACAGTATGGATTTCTTATTGATATGCAAAATTGCTATGGCTGCAAAACCTGTAGCATGGCCTGCAAATCGGAAAACATGACGCCGACGGGGGTGCTCTGGCGTCGGGTGCGCGAACGTCATACGGATGAACCCAATACACAGGCCTTTATCAGCATGTCGTGCAACCACTGCGATGATCCGCAGTGCATGAAAGTCTGCCCGGCGGGGACATACAGTAAGCGCGCAGACGGCATTGTCATTCAGGATCACGATCGCTGCATTGGCTGCCGGATGTGCATCATGGCCTGTCCGTGGAGCGCACCGGTGTACGATCCTGCCGAGGGGAAAACCAGTAAGTGTAATCTGTGTGCTGAACGTCTTGATGAGGGATTACAGCCGCGCTGCGTGGAATCCTGTCCGGCAGGGGTATTACGTTTTGGCGAGATAGCTGAATTGCGTCAGGAACATACGACGCAGTGGACGGTGCTGGAAAAACGCTACAACCTGCCCGATCACACGATTAGCCAGCCTAACATTGTTATTATTCCGCCGCGGGATTGAGGAGAACGAAATGGAACACTATGAATTGCCATTGGTCTTCTTTACCGTCTTCGCCCAGTGGGGCATCGGCGGCGTGCTGGCGCTTACCTTGTGCCAGTCTGGTCGTAAGCGGAAATTCAGTACCGTGCAGTACCGTATGCTGGCGCTGCGATTCTGGATCATCACTGTGCTGGGTTCCTGCGCGTCGCTGGCGCATTTGGGATCGCCTGAAGGTGCTTACCGTTCCCTTACTGGCCTGGAGATCTCCTGGCTCAGTCGGGAAGTGGCCGCGTTTATCGTGCTCAATGGCGTGATGTTTTGTTGGCTACTGTTGTGCTGGTTCAAGCCTGTACAGCGCGCGGTGATACTGCTGGGGGGTGCGACGGCGCTGGTGGGGCTGGGCACCATTCTGGTGACATCTCAGGTGTATTACCAGATCCCGCTGCACCCGCTCTGGCACAGCGCAGCAACGCCTGTCGCTTTTCTGGGGACGGCGTTTCTGACGGGGTTTATGAGCATCGCCGTCGTCAGAGCTTACTGGCATCTGCCATCCTCAACGATCTGTAATGTGGGAATTGTGATAGGGATTGTGCTGAGCGCCAGCGCGCTGGGGATCCGCTATCAGATTCCTGGCGCCGATGCGTCAAGCCCTCTGCTCTGGTGGCAACTGTTCGCCAGCGTGTGTGTCGCGGTGTGGGGGATATCGCGCCTGAACAACGGGATGCGCAGTTGGGTATGGGTGGCATTAATCATCACGGGAGAACTGGCTGGCAGAATGCTGTTTTACAGCAATGTGATGAGTACCGCGCCCTGGTTCTGAATGATTTGTCGGAGGCTGACTGTAGGCCTGATAAGCGTAGCGCCATCAGGCTTTAACACAACGATGATGCCGGATGGCGACGCTAAAGCATCTTATCCGGCCTGGAGACAGACAAGCGTTGCGTCATCTTACTCGTAGTAATTATAAATGCCTGCCGCCATCACCAGTTGTGAGGCGACTTCATGGGCTTTCTCGCGCCCAACCAGCAGGTCAATAATCTTTAAAGCAAAATCGATTGAGGTGCCCGGGGCCTGACTGGTGAGCAACTTCACCCGCGGGTCCCACACCACACGTTTATCCTGCCATTGTTCAGGGGGAATTTTGTCTTTCAGCGCCGGAAAGCCTGTCATGTTGCCGATGGGGAAAATGTCATGCGGAACGAGTACGGTGGCGGCTGCCGCACAAATGGCGGCGACAATCCGTCCGGAACGGTGAAACTGCTTAACGGTTTCGATCAGCAGCGTACTGTCGCGAAAACACTCAGCGCCTTTAATACCGCCCGGCAGAACGATGATGTCGTAGTCGCCATCAGCCACGGCAACCAGCGGCGCATCCGCCAGTAGTTTAACGCCGCGCGAGCAGACAATCGTCAGACTGCCGTCGCTGGCGACGCTTGCAGTGGTGACGCTAATCCCGCCACGAACCAGCAGATCGATAGTGGTCACCGCTTCGGTTTCTTCACTACCAGGGGCGAGGCATACCAGTGCCGATGCGCTCATACTCACTCTCCTTTCGCTTTACTAACTCAAACAAACGGCTGTTTTCCGGCACTGCGATCCCGTGGGCACGGGCGCGTTTCAGCAGGTATCCGGTAATGTAGTCGATCTCGGTATGACGCAGGGCCCGGATATCCTGCAACATGGATGAGATATTTTCTGCCGTACTGTCAATGACTTGCTCAACATAATAACGTAAATCGTCGACCGATGTATGGTGACCTTCGCGCTCAATAACCGCCGCAACTTCCTGGCAAATCAGGTTGATCTCTTCAGGATGGTTACGCAGTTCGCCATTCGGGCAGTTCCACAGCGCAGTCAGGGGATTGATCACGCAGTTCACCGCCAGCTTGCGCCACATTTCGGCACGAATGTTGTTATGCCAGGCGACGTCGGGCAGTACGCATTGCAAGAGATCGGCAAGATAGCTGAAATCGCCATCCTGCTCGCGCGCCGGACCAATACGCGTGGTGCCGTTCGCGACATGGATAATGACATTGCCATCGCGCCGTGCAGCGTGGGTGGTAGTCCCCATCAGTAGCGGTTGGTGAATGTTTCGCAGTTCTTCGATCGTTCCCATGCCGTTATGGATCAACAGAATGGGTGTTGTTTCCGGCAGCGTCGACGCCAGTGCTTTGACCGCGTCAGAAACCTGCCACGCTTTCAGCGTCACCAGTAGCAGATCGCTGGTGGCTAAAAACTCCGGATCGTTTGCCGTCAGGGATTCGTTAAATAGCGACCCATCCGTCTCAATTACATTCACGCTGCAATAGGGTTGCGGAACGCGCAGCCAACCCTGTACCTCATGTCCCTGTTTGCACAGCGCCGAAAGCCATAATTGCCCTAAGGCTCCGCATCCCAGTACGGTAATTTTCATTCTTCCTCCTCACCCGCAACAGCACCAGGTGTTTGCTACCATAGTATAGCGCTGTCTGTTGAGAGACTTTGCAGGTATTATGCTTCGCATCAAAAATGAAGGGAGAGGAAAAGATGCCATCTTTCGATATTGTCTCTGAAGTTGATCTTCAGGAAGCACGTAACGGCGTAGATAACGCCATCCGTGAAGTTGAGTCACGCTTTGATTTTCGCGGCGTTGAAGCAACATTTGAGCTCAACGATGCCAATAAAACCATCAAAGTGCTGAGCGAATCCGATTTCCAGGTTAACCAGTTGCTGGACATTCTGCGTGCCAAGCTGCTTAAACGCGGCATTGAAGGGACGTCGCTCGATGTGCCGGAAGAGTTCGTTCACAGCGGGAAGACCTGGTTTGTGGAAGCGAAACTGAAGCAGGGCATTGAGAGCGCGGTTCAGAAGAAAATTGTTAAGCTGATTAAAGACAGCAAGCTGAAAGTGCAGGCGCAGATTCAGGGGGAAGAGATTCGCGTGACCGGGAAATCCCGTGATGACCTCCAGTCCGTGATGGCGCTGGTACGCGGCGGCGATTTAGGGCAGCCGTTCCAGTTTAAAAACTTCCGCGATTAATCTTTCACGGTCCGGTTTTCCGGACCGTTTCCCTTTTTACGCCCGGCTGATGACCTGCTCAACCTCAAAGCGGTTGGTCACTTTGCTGTCTATCTTCACGTAAGCAGAATGTTCCTGTTGTGCAATCAACACTTCACTGACGCCTTTTGTTGCCAGCAAGCGTTGTTTCAGCACGTCATCGGCAGCAATCTCCGGCGGAATGACGACCCGCAGGCTGCTGACATACGGCGGCTCTTTCATGGTGCTGGCGACAGCGAGCCAGACAACGGCTAAAAACGCGCCGACAAGAAAAACGGTCTGCCCGTCAAACATTCCGTCAATCCAGCCGCCCAGCGATCCCCCTAACGCGACGCCGAGGAACTGGCTGGTGGAATACACCCCCATTGCCGTCCCTTTGTAGCCTGCCGGAGATTCTTTGCTGATCAGTGACGGAAGGAGTGCTTCCATCAGGTTGAAGGCGAGGAAGAACAGTTGCACGCCGATAATCAGTTCCCAGAAATGGTTGCCCGCGCCCCAGAGAACAATCTCGGCGATGACAATCAGCGCCACGCAGAACAGGAACACCCGTTTCATCCGGCGCTTTACTTCGGCATAGATAATGAATGGGACGACCGAACCAAACGAAATCAGCATCGTCACCAGATACACTTTCCAGTGCTCTGCCGCTGGCAGACCGGCATCTGCAAGCTGGCCTGGAAGGGCAACGAAAGTGGACATCAGCAGAATGTGCAGACACATGATGCCGAAGTTGAGCTTCAAGAGTTTCGGTTCCGCTAATACCTTACTAAAACTGCCTTTAACCATCCCCGATTCGCGATTAAGCACGTGGTTGGCGCTGTCGGGTACGACCCACAGCGTCAGGACGATCCCAAGCGTCGCCAGGATTGCAATCATCCAGAAGAGGGCGTTGAGCCCCAGGGCGTGAGTGATTACCGGCCCGAGCACCATCGCAATCGCGAAGGTGATACCAAAGCTTACGCCAATAAACGCCATCGCCTTCGTGCGATTTTGTTCGCGGGTTAAGTCTGACAGTAGCGCCATCACCGCTGCGGCAATCGCCCCCGATCCCTGTAACGCACGGCCAAGAATAATGCCCCAGATGGAGTCCGACAGTGCGGCAATGATGCTGCCGAGAATAAACACGGCGAGGCCACCGACAATCAGCGGTTTGCGACCGATGCGATCGGAGAGTAATCCAAAAGGGATCTGAAAAATGGCCTGTGCCAGACCATAGATGCCGATGGCGAGGCCAATTAAGGCTTCGCTGGCACCCTGTAGGGCCATACCGTATGTGGTCAGAACTGGCAGGACCATAAACATGCCAAGCATGCGCAGAGAAAATACGGTCCCTAAACCCCAGGTGGCGCGCAACTCACCCGGCGTCATTTTATAATCGTTCATTCCCACCTCTGTCTCAATTTCGCGCCTAGTGTAAAGCGGGGAAGGAATGGGGTAAACCACAACATTATGCGGATCGGTGTAGAAGGAATTATGAGTTAATAATGTCTGTTATTAGTTTTTTTTAAATTATTTCATTTGACATTACTTTTCGGCCATTTACATTGAAAGCATTGTCAGATAGCGCAAGGAGCGGCGAATGGATACGACGGAAGAAGCAAATGGGACGTACTTTTATCACGGCTCGACTAACTTAACGCCGGGTGAGTTACTCGACATCATTTTCCTGGAAGAATTCTGTAACGAGATGGGGATTGATTCCGTCTCTGGGGCTGCGATCCTTGCAGGTCAACCATGGTTAAGGACAAGAACGAAACCAGATGGGGCTATTAAGGGGACTAGCGTTATTTCGAAATATGCACGTATGATTCTGAAGGATGTTAAAACGCCTTTTGGGATAAGGGTAAAAACACCTGTAGGTGTAAAGATAAGGACTACGACGAGTCTTGCAGCCGTTATCGCACGTTATACACCCTGGCTCGGTTGGGCTTCACTCGTAACAACCCTGTATCGAATCTCAAATCGTACACAAGAGAAATATAATATGATTGTCCGACCAGGCGATCGTATAAAGTGGACCTCCTTTTAATGACGATAACTAACAATGTTCTAGAGATGTTCAGGGATGAGATTTCGAGTGAATTGGATGATGACTGGAAAGAGATCCCTTTAGAGCTTGACTCAGATTTGTTTGATGCTCCCGGTGATGACCTTCACTGCGCTTTAGACCGGTACGAGAAAGCATTCGATGTTGATTTATCAGAGGTTAACTGGACTCGTTACTTCCCCTGGGAAAACACACCACTTCTGACGCGCTGGTTCAAAGCTAAGCGGGAAGAAGTAGAGGCCACACGCTTGCCTTTAACTGTAAGGATGTTTGCGGAATCAGCGGAGGCGGGGAAATGGTTATTTGAAGTGAGAAATAGCCATTCAAAAGACGATGCATAACGACAGACAAGTTGCCCTGATAAACGAAGCGTAATCAGGTTTTACAGTGCACAAATAAAAAGGGTGCCGAAGCACCCTTTTACCGCGTAATTTGGTCTTACCAGACGTAGGTCAGCAGATTGTGTGAATCCGGCACCATAAAGTCGACGGACATCATCACAGAGAGCGCGGTGATGGCGATGATGGAGAAGCCGAACAGCTTGCGCGCCCAGACTCTGTCATCTTCCACTTTGTAACCGCGCAGCGCCATGCCCAACCACCAGACGCTCACCGCCGCAGCAACAATCAGGTATTTATAACCTGCATAGCCGCCCAGAGTTAGCATCAGCGTGGCGATAGCAAATGCCACGATGTACAGCGTGATGTGGTTCTTGGCGACAGAGATGCCTTTCACCACCGGCAGAACCGGGATGTTAGCCGCCTGATAATCCTTAAAGCGGAAAATCGCGATGGCATAAGAGTGCGGCATCTGCCACAGGCTGAAAATCGCCAGCAGAATAAGCGCGCCGCTGTCGAACTCACCGGTTACTGCGCAGTAGCCGATCACCGGCGGCGCGGCGCCGGAGAGAGAGCCGATCAGCGTCCCGTAGACTGAGTGGCGTTTCATATACAGACTGTAAACGCCCACATAAACCACAAAGCCCATCACACCCAGCCAGCAGGCCAGAGGATTCGCGCCAAACCACAGCAGCATGAAGCCAGCAATACCCAGCAGGGTGGCGTACACCAGCGAGACGCCAGGAGAGATCAGTCCCTTAACCAGCACCCGGTTTTTGGTCCTTTCCATCTTCCTGTCGATATCCCTGTCGATGTAGTTGTTAAATACACAACCCGACGCCACAACCAGTGACACTCCGACCAACGTGTAGATGAACAGGGGATAGTCGATGCTGCCCTTCGAGGCCAGCAGGAATCCCCCGATCACTGAGATCAGGTTGCCAAAGATGATGCCTGGTTTCGTTACTTGCAGGTATTGCTTAAACATCATAACCGCCGCTCTTAGTGCATCATCATATTGTAGTTGAGGTTCCACATGATCCAGATGGAACCGACAACCAGGATGGCGATGATCAACACGGTAAAGACAAAAGCCGTCATGTTCCAGCCTTCATCAGACTTGGTGTTCATGTGCAGGAAGCACACCAGATGCACCAGAATCTGCACCACTGCCATTGCCAGGATAGTCCCCAGAATTACGGCCGGAGAGGCAGCACCCGTCATTACCATCCAGAACGGAATGACCGTCAGGATGATCGACAGGATAAAACCTGTCATGTAGGTTTTTACGCTGCCATGGGACGCGCCGCTGTGATCGGTAGAATGACTCATTACATCGCCCCCATCAGATAAACAACAGTGAACACACAGATCCACACCACATCCAGGAAGTGCCAGAACAGGCTCAGGCACATGATGCGGGTACGGTTGGTGCTGGTCAGGCCACGACGGGCGACTTGCACCATCAGTACGGCCATCCAGATAAGACCGGATGTCACGTGCAGACCGTGAGTGCCGACCAGCGCAAAGAACGCTGACAGGAAACCGCTACGATCCGGGCCCATACTGTTCACAATCAGGTGATGGAATTCATAGATTTCCATCCCGATGAATCCGGCACCGAACAAGAAGGTCAACGCCAGCCAGGAAACCACCTGGCTTTTGTTGTTCTTGTGCATGGCGATCGCCGCCATGCCGTAGGTGATGGAGCTGAACAACAGCAGGAAAGTTTCAACCAGAACGAACGGCAGCTCGAAAATGTCCTTACCTGTCGGGCCACCTGCGGTGCCGTTCACCAGAACGGCATAGGTTGCGAACAGAATAGAGAACAGAATGCAGTCGCTCATCAGGTAGATCCAGAATCCGAAGATTTTGGTCTGGCCTGCATCGTGGTGCCCGTGTTCGTGCGCGTGGGCAGTCGCGTGCGCTAAAGTATCAGTTGCCATTTTTCAGCCCTGCCTTAGAAATCTCATCGAAATGCTGGTTTTCCAGTTTTTCGACTTCCGGGACTGGTACGTAGTAGTCCACGTCCTCGTCAAAGCTTTTCACAATCCAGCTGATGATCATGCCTGCGAAGCCTACAATCGCCAGCCACCAGATATGCCAGATCATGGCGAAACCGAAGACGGTGGAGAACGCCGCAATCACAATGCCCGCACCGCTGTTTTTCGGCATATGAATTTCTTCATAATGCGCAGGCTGTTTGTACGCTTCACCTTTCTCTTTCATTTCCCAGAATGCATCACGCTCGTGAACGTGCGGCACAACGGCAAAGTTGTAGAACGGCGGCGGAGAAGAGGTTGCCCACTCCAGCGTACGACCACCCCACGGGTCACCGGTCAGGTCACGGTTCTGTTCGCGGTCGCGAATAGAGACGAAGATCTGAATCAGCTGGCACAGGATACCCAGTGCAATCAGCGCGGCGCCGCAGGCGGCAACAACCAGCATCGGGTGGAACTGCGGGTCAATCTGCTGGCTGAGACGGCGGGTCATCCCCATGAAGCCCAGCACGTACAGCGGCATAAATGCCACGAAGAAGCCGATGATCCACAACCAGAATGCGCGTTTACCCCAGGTTTCGTTCAGCGTGAAGCCAAACGCTTTTGGCCACCAGTAGGTCATACCGGCGAAGCACCCAAAGACCACACCGCCGATGATGACGTTATGGAAGTGCGCAATCAGGAACAGACTGTTGTGCAGCACGAAGTCCGCGCCCGGAACCGCCAGCAGAACGCCGGTCATCCCGCCGACTGAGAAGGTCACGATGAAGCCAATCGTCCACAGCATGGCTGAGTGGAAAACGATGCGGCCTTGATACATGGTGAACAGCCAGTTGAAGATCTTCACCCCGGTCGGGATGGCGATAATCATGGTGGTAATACCGAAGAAGGCGTTTACGTTCGCGCCAGCACCCATGGTGAAGAAGTGGTGCAGCCAGACGATGAACGACAGCACGGTAATACACACGGTCGCCCAGACCAGCGAGGTGTAACCAAACAGACGTTTACGCGAGAAGGTCGCCGCGATTTCGGAGAACACCCCGAACACCGGCAGAACCAGAATGTACACTTCCGGATGGCCCCAGGCCCAAATCAGGTTGATGTACATCATCATGTTGCCGCCCATATCGTTGGTAAAGAAATGGGTACCCAGATAGCGATCCAGGGTCAGCAACGCGACGGTAACCGTCAGGATTGGGAACGACGCGATAATCAGGATGTTCGCGCACAGTGATGCCCAGGTAAATACGGGCATTTTGAACATGGTCATGCCCGGCGCACGCATCTTCAGAATGGTAACGAAGAAGTTGATACCGGTTAACGTCGTACCAATACCGGATAGCTGGAGACTCCAGATCCAGTAATCGACCCCGACGCTGGGACTGTACTCTATTCCCGAAAGTGGCGGATAGGCCAGCCAGCCGGTCTGTGCGAACTCACCGACGCCCAGAGACAGGTTAACCAGGATAACGCCGACAACGGTGAACCAGAAGCTCAGGTTGTTCAGGAACGGGAACGCAACGTCACGTGCACCGATCTGCAGCGGAACCACCAGGTTCATCAGACCGATAACGAATGGCATTGCTACGAAGAAGATCATGATCACGCCGTGAGCCGTGAAGATCTGGTCGTAGTGGTGAGGCGGCAGGAAGCCCGCTTCACCCGCAGAGGCCAGCGCCTGCTGGCTACGCATCATGATGGCGTCGGCAAAGCCACGCAGCAGCATCACGATAGCGACGATGACATACATGATGCCAAGACGCTTGTGGTCAACGGACGTGAGCCACTCTTTCCACAGATAGGTCCACTTACCGAAGTAAGTGATCAAGGCTAATAAAGCCAGACCCCCGACGATAATGGCAGCGATCGTAACCATGACGATAGGTTCATGGAACGGGACTGCATCCAGTGATAATTTTCCGAACATCGTTTTCTTCCTCAGCCCCTTGAGTTGGCGGCTTCCGCGTGGCTCATGTCCATGCCTTCCATTCCTTCGTGCGAGCTGTGCTCACCTTCTGGTTGGGTCATGTCCATGCTCTGACCGTGAGCCATAAATTTGTTAATAACGTCTTTAA
Organism: Citrobacter farmeri; assembly: GCF_019048065.1. Taxonomy (NCBI): domain Bacteria; kingdom Pseudomonadati; phylum Pseudomonadota; class Gammaproteobacteria; order Enterobacterales; family Enterobacteriaceae; genus Citrobacter; species Citrobacter farmeri. Next base: position 3,481,395 of record NZ_CP077291.1, on the reverse strand, counting down.
ACAAATCGGGCTTCACGTTGGAGAAATATTCCACCTGGTTGTATTCGCTTGGTGTAGCCACTTTTTCGAACGCAGCCATGTCGCTCATGGTGTTCGGTGACTGTTTCGCTTTAGCAACCCATTGGTCGAATGCGGCGCGGTCCTCTGTTGCGATAGCCTTGAATTTCATACCCGAGAAGCCAGGTCCGCTATAGCTTGCGGAGATACCATCATAGGTACCGGCTTCATTGGCGATCAGATGCAGTCGAGTCTGCATACCGGCCATGGCATAAATCTGGCTACCCAGACGCGGGATAAAGAAGGAGTTCATCACGGAGTTGGAGGTCACTTTGAAGTAAACCGGAGTGTTCGCCGGGAAGGCGATTTCATTCACGGTAGCAATGCCCTGTTCCGGGTAGATGAAGAACCATTTCCAGTCCATGGAAACCACTTCGATGGTAATGGGCTTCTCGTCATGCGCCAGCGGCTTGCTTGGCTCAAGAGCGTGAGTGGTTTTCCAGGTCAGCACAGCAAGGAAGATAATGATTAAGATAGGTACCGTCCAGACCACCGCTTCCACTTTATTGGAGTGTGACCAGTTCGGGCTATACTTCGCATCTTTATTGCTTGCACGGTACTTCCAGGCAAAACCTACAGCCATCAAGATTGCAGGAATAACGACAATCAACATCAGGCCAAATGCCGTCAGTATCAGTGAACGTTGCTCCAGTCCAATCTGTCCTTTGGGATCTAACAGCGCCGAATTACAGCCACTGAGTAATGCAGTGCCTGCAATTAATGACATCCATCCCAAACTTTTATTGTATTTCCTGAGTCTCATTTAACGACCTCAATTCCACGGGACCGGGTGGCGTTTAAAGTGTGTGGGCATTTTACGGGAAGGTTACATTACTGTAAACATCATTGGATCTGTGTTACCGGGTTCTGCCGCCCGTGTCACAGATGTTGCAAGATATGTCGCAACTGCATTAAGAACCTGTTGCAACATCACGTTATAACGAAAGGCGGTTTCAGGGAGGTGACGAAAGGGCAATTGGTATAACCAATGTGAAAATAAAACAATTGTTTAACAACTGATTATCAATAAATAGACAAATAAAACACAAAAAATAAATGTGTTCAGGCTGAATCGAGTAAGGAAAATAAAACCTATAAAAGGCGTCAATAATTTCCAGATTCTATTGCGCACAAAACAACAAATATTATTTTTTTAGTTGCTGATTATTTGGCCGATATAATTACGCAGGGTGATTACACCGGCTAAATAAGAGCAGCAATTCATACCAGCCGCGTTTTGCGCAGCGCCAGATAATCGAGCAATCCGCCAAATATGATGCCGAAAATGGCGACAGTCACCGCCACTTCCAGCAGTCCAGCGAGGAAGGAGAAGTTAGTGAAGTCCAGCGCGTTCATCGACAGGAGCAGTAGCCAGACGGCGAGCAACGCGCATCCTGCCATCAGGATCCATAGCGCCAGACTGTAGGCCGAACGGAACTCCGTACGCGGCAAGAAACTTTCACGCTGTCGGGTGTACTCCAGCGTTTGCCGGCACACCAACAGCAATAGCAGACCCGGAACGGCAGCCACAACCGAGAAAAGATAAAACGTCGACCAGCCGTGAGCTTCGACAAACCAACCGGCAACCGGGCCAACATAGACGCGCCCCACGGCGGAGAGTGCCGACAGCAGGGCGAACTGGGTGGCAGAAAACGACTTATTACACAGCGTCATCAGCAGCGCGACAAACGCTGACGTGCCCATTCCCCCGCAAAGGTTTTCGAAAAACACCGCAGCAGCCATACTGAACATATGCTTGTCGGTTACCGAAAGGAGCCAGTATCCGGCGTTGGAGATGCCCTGTAGAATGCCGAAAAGCAGCAATGCGCGAAACAGCGTCAAACGTTGCATCAATAGCCCGCCGTACAGCGCGCCAATAATGGTAGCAATCAATCCGAGCGTTTTATTGACGACTCCCACTTCACCTGCGTCGAAGCCAACGCCACGAATCAAAAAGGTTGTGGTCAGGGTCATCGCGAAGGCATCACCCAGCTTATAAAGGATGATGAGCAGCAAAATTAGCCAGGCGTTGTTGCGACCGAAGAAATCGCGCAGCGGGGCGACCACCGCCTGCTCCAGCGTTTTTGGCACCGGTATGCTGTCGGTCGGCTCGGGGGCGAGCAGCGTGGAAATAATACAGGGGATCAGTAACGCCGCCATCAGCCAGTACATGCCCTGCCAGCCGAGCCAGCGGTCGGCCATCCACAGAGCCAGTCCACCTGACACCAGCATTCCGAGACGGTAGCCGAGGACGCTGATTGCCGCACCGGCACCTCGTTCTTCTGCGGCTAAGACGTCCGTTTTCCAGGCGTCAAATACGATGTCCTGCGAGGCAGAGCAAAAGGCAATCACTACCGCCAGCGCCGCCATCCAGCGTAATTGAGTTCCTGGTTCCAGAAAGCCCATTGCGGCGATGGAAATCAATAAGAGGCATTGTGTCGTCAGTAACCATCCGCGCCGACGGCCTAAAAAGGGCGGCGTGTAGCGGTCCATGACCGGGGACCAGAGAAACTTAAAGACATAAGCCTGACCGACCAGCGAAAAGAAACCGATGGTTTTCAGATCGATATTCTCGACGGTCATCCACGCCTGAAGCGTACCGGAAGTCAGCGCGAGCGGCAGACCGGAGGCAAAACCTAGCATCAGCAAAATGGCTGATTTCGGTTGCTGAAAAATGCGTAAGTAATGATTGGACATGGGCATATAAAACTGACCCGGCGAGGCGCCGGGTCAGAAAGTGGAATTAACGCGCGTTTTGCTTGATGAAATCGTGGACGCTGGTGTCCTGAGACATGTCAGCGATAGTGTCCGTCAGGACGCTGTTAACCGCATTAGCGATATTCTTGTTGGTGGCCTGGAAAGCCCCTTCAACCGTGTAGCTGGCACGGTAGTTTTTGGTCATTTTATTGCCATTTGCCGCGGTGGCGATGATAGCGATATCCGCTTTGGTCGCGATGTTATAGCGAACGTTGCCCTGAGATACATCGGCGTACAGCTGGTTCACAATAATCTGCAGGTTGACCGCACCGTTCGGGCCCACCATATAGCCGCGGGAGGTCATCTGTTTTTCCAGTACTTCCTGTAACAGGAAGCGCAGATCGCGAGACGCGGTCAGGGTAACCAGTTGATTGTCACGGGTCACTTTCGCCAGCGCCTGGTCCGGACGTTGATCGGCACCATTAATGCTGACGGTCACACCCATCAGGCTGGGATCCTGCTGTGGAAGCGTGATTTTAGGTGAAACGTCAATCGTGGTTGGCGGTGTCGCACAGCCTGCCAACATGAAAAGCGCGATTAACGGGAAGAGGATTTTTTTTAACATGTTCGTGCTCTCAGTAACTCTTAATCATATGGATAGAGAATAATTCCCGCCATCATAACATCGCCAACGGTGAGGGGAAGTGGGTAACGCATGTAAATTCATCATGTTGTCCGAATAATGAGGTTAAAGGGATCAAATTCGGCGTTTATGCCATCCACCAATGGGTTGAATCAGTAAACTTCATCGCTTTGATGGTGAAAATCAGACGAAGGCTAAATTTTTGTTGTAATGGTGTAATGAAACCGGTAAAAGCGGCTAATATTTAAAGGGATGGGTGACATCTCAGCGACGTTTGAGGAGATATATCATGATGATACGTGAGCAAATAGAAGAAAAATTAAGGGCAGCGTTCCAACCCGTGTTCCTCGAAGTTGTGGATGAGAGTTATCGTCACAATGTCCCGGCTGGTTCAGAAAGCCATTTTAAAGTCGTTCTGGTTAGCGATCGCTTTACCGGCGAGCGTTTTTTGAATCGTCATCGCATGATCTACGGTACATTAACCGCAGAATTATCCACCACGGTTCATGCACTGGCTCTGCATACTTATACCATCAAAGAGTGGGAAGGGTTGCAGGATACGATCTTTGCGTCACCGCCATGTCGCGGTGCGGGAAGCATCGCTTAAAAACGCATTTGCAACCGCTGGCGTTTTTCCAGTATGTTGCTAATGATTATGTGAAAACGGCCTGCGGGCCGTTTTGTTTTGTCTGAATTTTGCACGGGTCAAACCCTTTTCAGGGCAAAAATAGCCGGGAATTGTGAAAAATGCCGCAGCAACGTGCAATAACCGTTCTCGACTCATAAAAGTGATGCCGCTATAATGCCGCGTCTTATTTGAATGTCTTCGGGATGATTCTGACGACAGGGAATGTGATTGATTACGAGAACATCCCGGTTCCGCGAAGCTAATAATCTGTGCTTGCGGAGTAGAGTTGACCGAGCACTGTGATTTTTTGAGGTAACAAGATGCAAGTTTCAGTTGAAACCACTCAAGGCCTTGGCCGCCGTGTAACGATTACTATCGCTGCTGACAGCATCGAGACCGCTGTTAAAAGCGAGCTGGTCAACGTAGCGAAGAAAGTGCGTATTGACGGCTTCCGTAAAGGCAAAGTACCGATGAATGTTGTTGCTCAGCGTTATGGCGCGTCTGTTCGCCAGGACGTTCTGGGTGACCTGATGAGCCGCAACTTCGTTGATGCCATCATCAAAGAAAAAATCAATCCAGCTGGCGCGCCGAACTATGTTCCGGGCGAATACAAACTGGGTGAAGACTTCACCTACGCGGTTGAATTCGAAGTCTATCCGGAAGTTGAACTGACCGGTCTGGACGCAATCGAAGTTGAAAAACCGGTTGTTGACGTTACCGATGCAGATGTTGACGTAATGCTGGACACCCTGCGCAAGCAGCAGGCGACCTGGAAAGATAAAGACGGCGCTGCAGATGCAGAAGACCGCGTCACTCTCGACTTCACCGGCTCTGTAGACGGCGAAGAATTCGAAGGTGGCAAAGCGTCTGATTTCGTACTGGCGATGGGCCAGGGTCGTATGATCCCAGGCTTTGAAGACGGTATCAAAGGTCACAAAGCTGGCGAAGAGTTCACCATCGACGTGACTTTCCCGGAAGACTACCACGCTGAAAACCTGAAAGGTAAAGCGGCGAAATTCGCCATCAACCTGAAGAAAGTGGAAGAGCGTGAGCTGCCGGAACTGACTGAAGAATTCATCAAACGTTTCGGCGTTGAAGATGGTTCCGTTGCCGGTCTGCGTACTGAAGTACGTAAAAACATGGAACGCGAGCTGAAAGGCGCAGTGCGTAACCGTATTAAATCTCAGGCGATCGACGGTCTGGTGAAAGCGAACGACATCGACGTTCCTGCTGCTCTGATCGACAGCGAAATCGACGTTCTGCGTCGTCAGGCTGCTCAGCGCTTCGGCGGTAACGAGAAACAGGCTCTGGAACTGCCGCGTGAACTGTTCGAAGAACAGGCTAAGCGTCGTGTAGTGGTAGGTCTGCTGCTGGGCGAAGTGATTCGCACCAACGAACTGAAAGCGGATGAAGATCGCGTGAAGGGCCTGATCGAAGAGATGGCTTCTGCTTACGAAGATCCGAAAGAAGTGATCGAGTTCTACAGCAAAAATAAAGAGCTGATGGACAACATGCGTAACGTCGCTCTGGAAGAACAGGCTGTTGAAGCGGTTCTGGCGAAAGCCAAAGTGACTGAAAAAGCCACGACCTTCAATGAGCTGATGAACCAGCAGGCGTAATTCCGCTTAATCGCGCGAAATTCGCACAAAGGCCCGTCACCGTCTGGTGGCGGGTCTTTTTTTTGTCACGGCTTTTGCATGGAAGAGTGCGAAAAAGCGTTTTTCGGTGTTAGCGTTAAAGCAAAAGATTGTTATGCTTGAATTATGGCGATGCCGTACCCATAACAGAGGGACTAGCTGATAATCCGTCCATAAGGTTACAATCGGTACAGCAGGTTTTTTCATTTTTTATCCAGGAGACGGAAATGTCATACAGCGGCGAACGAGATAACTTTGCACCCCATATGGCGCTGGTGCCGATGGTCATTGAACAGACCTCACGTGGTGAGCGCTCTTTTGATATCTACTCTCGTCTACTTAAGGAACGTGTCATTTTTCTGACCGGCCAGGTTGAAGATCATATGGCCAACCTGATTGTGGCGCAGATGCTGTTCCTGGAAGCGGAAAACCCGGAAAAAGATATCTACCTGTACATTAACTCTCCGGGCGGTGTGATCACCGCAGGCATGTCGATTTATGACACCATGCAGTTTATTAAGCCAGACGTCAGCACCATCTGTATGGGACAGGCGGCCTCGATGGGCGCGTTCTTGCTGACAGCCGGGGCGAAAGGTAAACGTTTCTGCCTGCCGAATTCCCGCGTTATGATTCACCAGCCGTTGGGCGGTTACCAGGGCCAGGCAACAGATATTGAAATTCACGCCCGTGAAATTCTGAAAGTAAAAGGGCGCATGAACGAACTTATGGCACACCATACGGGTCAATCTCTTGAGCAGATTGAGCGTGATACTGAGCGCGATCGCTTCCTCTCTGCCGCTGAGGCAGTTGAGTATGGCTTAGTCGACTCGATTTTGACCCATCGTAATTGATGCCCGGGGCGCAACTCTGCCGCTATACTTACCAGGGGCGGCACAACGCGACAAAGCGAGTTGCGCCTGAGAATGGCATTTTGCGTCGTCGTGTGCGGCACAAAGAACAAAGAAGAGGTTTTGACTCATGACAGATAAACGCAAAGATGGCTCGGGCAAATTGTTGTACTGCTCTTTTTGCGGCAAAAGCCAGCATGAAGTGCGTAAGCTCATCGCCGGTCCATCCGTGTATATCTGCGATGAATGTGTCGATTTGTGTAACGACATCATTCGCGAAGAGATTAAGGAAGTTGCACCGCATCGTGAGCGCAGTGCGCTGCCGACGCCACACGAAATTCGTAACCACCTTGACGATTACGTCATTGGTCAGGAACAGGCGAAGAAAGTGCTGGCGGTCGCGGTATACAACCACTACAAACGTCTGCGCAATGGCGACACCAGCAATGGCGTCGAATTGGGCAAAAGTAACATTCTGCTGATCGGCCCGACCGGTTCCGGTAAAACGCTGTTGGCGGAAACGCTGGCGCGCCTGCTGGACGTTCCGTTCACGATGGCGGATGCCACCACGCTGACCGAAGCAGGTTACGTGGGGGAAGACGTTGAGAACATCATTCAGAAACTGTTGCAGAAGTGCGACTACGATGTGCAGAAGGCGCAGCGTGGTATCGTCTATATCGATGAAATTGACAAGATTTCCCGTAAGTCTGACAACCCGTCGATCACCCGTGACGTTTCCGGTGAAGGCGTACAGCAGGCGCTGCTGAAACTGATCGAAGGAACGGTTGCCGCCGTTCCGCCGCAGGGGGGACGTAAGCATCCGCAACAGGAATTCTTGCAGGTGGATACCTCTAAGATCCTGTTCATCTGTGGTGGTGCATTTGCTGGCCTGGATAAAGTGATCGCCAACCGTGTTGAAACCGGCTCCGGCATTGGTTTTGGCGCAACGGTGAAAGCGAAGTCTGACAAAGCCAGCGAAGGCGAACTGCTCTCGCAGGTCGAACCGGAAGATTTGATCAAGTTTGGTCTGATTCCTGAGTTCATTGGTCGTCTGCCGGTCGTGGCGACGCTGAGCGAACTGAGCGAAGAAGCGCTGATCCAGATCCTGAAAGAGCCGAAAAACGCCCTGACCAAGCAGTATCAGGCGTTGTTCAACCTCGAAGGCGTTGACCTGGAATTCCGCGACGAAGCGCTGGATGCGATCGCCCGCAAAGCGATGGCGCGTAAAACCGGCGCCCGTGGTCTGCGTTCTATTGTAGAAGCCGCGCTGCTGGATACCATGTACGATCTGCCTTCAATGGAAGACGTTGAAAAAGTGGTGATTGATGAGTCGGTGATTGGCGGTCAGAGCAAGCCATTGCTGATTTATGGTAAGCCGGAAGCACAGCAGGCATCTGGTGAATAATTAGCCAATTCATACAATCAGTTAATCAGAAAGGGGGGATTTTATCTCCCCTTTTATTTTTCCGTAAACATGGCGTTGAATGTGTGGGAAACATCCCCATATACTGACATACATGTTAAAGGTGGCGTGAAGCACAGCTATGTCATCTGATTACCTGGCGGACACTAAACTAAGAGAGAGCTCTATGAATCCTGAGCGTTCTGAACGCATTGAAATCCCCGTATTGCCGTTGCGCGATGTGGTGGTTTATCCGCACATGGTCATACCCTTGTTTGTAGGGCGGGAAAAATCTATCCGTTGTCTGGAAGCGGCTATGGACCATGATAAAAAAATCATGCTGGTCGCCCAGAAAGAAGCATCAACGGATGAGCCGGGTGTAAACGATCTTTTCACCGTCGGGACCGTGGCCTCTATTTTGCAGATGCTGAAACTGCCTGACGGCACCGTCAAAGTGCTGGTCGAGGGGTTACAGCGTGCGCGTATTTCTGCGCTGTCTGATAACGGCGAGCACTTCTCTGCGAAAGCGGAGTATCTTGATTCGCCTGCTATTGATGAGCGCGAACAGGAAGTGCTGGTACGGACGGCTATCAGCCAGTTTGAAGGCTATATCAAGCTGAACAAGAAAATCCCACCGGAAGTGCTGACGTCGCTCAATAGCATCGACGATCCGGCGCGTCTGGCGGACACCATCGCGGCCCATATGCCGCTGAAGCTGGCGGACAAACAGTCCGTGCTGGAGATGTCAGACGTGAATGAGCGTCTGGAGTATCTGATGGCGATGATGGAGTCTGAAATCGATCTGCTGCAGGTTGAGAAGCGTATTCGCAACCGCGTGAAAAAGCAGATGGAGAAATCTCAGCGCGAGTACTATCTGAATGAGCAGATGAAGGCGATTCAGAAAGAACTCGGCGAAATGGACGACGCACCGGACGAAAACGAAGCGCTGAAGCGTAAGATCGACGCGGCGAAAATGCCGAAAGAGGCGAAAGAAAAAGCGGAAGCTGAACTGCAGAAGCTGAAAATGATGTCTCCGATGTCGGCTGAAGCGACCGTCGTGCGCGGTTATATCGACTGGATGGTACAGGTACCGTGGAATGCGCGTAGCAAGGTCAAAAAAGACCTGCGTCAGGCGCAGGAAATCCTTGATACCGACCATTACGGTCTGGAGCGCGTGAAAGACCGCATCCTTGAGTATCTCGCGGTACAAAGCCGTGTAAACAAAATCAAGGGACCGATCCTGTGCCTGGTAGGACCGCCGGGGGTAGGTAAAACCTCTCTGGGTCAGTCCATCGCCAAAGCGACCGGGCGTAAATACATTCGTATGGCGCTGGGCGGCGTGCGTGATGAAGCAGAAATTCGTGGTCACCGTCGGACGTATATCGGTTCTATGCCGGGTAAACTGATCCAGAAAATGGCCAAAGTGGGCGTTAAAAACCCGCTGTTCCTGCTTGATGAGATCGACAAAATGTCTTCCGACATGCGTGGCGATCCGGCATCCGCACTGCTTGAGGTGCTGGATCCTGAGCAGAACGTGGCATTCAGCGATCACTATCTGGAAGTGGACTACGATCTCAGCGACGTGATGTTTGTGGCGACGTCCAACTCCATGAACATTCCGGCACCGCTGCTGGATCGTATGGAAGTGATCCGTCTGTCCGGTTATACCGAAGACGAGAAGTTGAACATCGCCAGGCAGCACCTGCTGCCGAAGCAGATCGAACGTAACGCGCTGAAGAAAGGTGAACTGACGGTCGACGACAGCGCCATTGTCGGCATTATTCGTTATTACACCCGTGAAGCTGGCGTGCGTAGTCTGGAGCGTGAAATCTCCAAACTGTGCCGTAAAGCGGTCAAGCAGTTGCTGTTGGATAAGTCATTGAAACACATTGTGATCAATGGCGACAATTTGCACGACTACCTGGGCGTACAGCGCTTTGACTATGGTCGTGCGGACAATGAAAACCGTGTCGGCCAGGTGACCGGTCTGGCGTGGACGGAAGTGGGCGGCGATCTGCTGACCATCGAAACCGCCTGCGTACCGGGCAAAGGCAAGCTGACCTATACCGGTTCGCTGGGTGAAGTGATGCAGGAGTCCATCCAGGCTGCGCTGACCGTGGTACGCGCGCGTGCGGAAAAACTGGGTATTAATCCGGACTTTTACGAAAAACGCGATATCCATGTTCACGTACCGGAAGGCGCGACGCCGAAAGACGGCCCGAGCGCCGGTATCGCGATGTGTACGGCGCTGGTTTCTTGCCTGACCGGTAACCCGGTACGCGCTGATGTGGCGATGACCGGTGAGATCACCCTGCGTGGTCAGGTTCTGCCGATCGGTGGATTAAAAGAAAAACTTCTGGCTGCACACCGTGGTGGTATTAAAACGGTCTTAATTCCGGATGAAAACAAACGCGACCTGGAAGAGATTCCGGACAATGTTATTGCCGATTTGGATATCCATCCGGTGAAACGCATTGAAGAGGTTTTGACTCTCGCTTTGCAAAATGAGCCCTCTGGAATGCAGGTTGTGACGGCAAAATAGTGACCTTGCGCAAAGAGCACTAATAAAAACTGGGCTGGCAGGTCATTTCGTACTTGCCAGCCTTTTTTTGTATAGCTAATTTAGATGACGGATTGGGCTTGCCATCATTATCGGGTGTTGTAAGGGCATGGCAGGCCTGATATAACTGCTGCGCGGTCGCACTTTGAAGGATTCTGGTGCGATATAAATTATAATGAGGAAGAGAAGAGTGAATAAATCTCAACTGATCGACAAAATTGCTGCAGGGGCTGATATCTCCAAAGCTGCGGCAGGGCGTGCGTTAGACGCAATTATTGCTTCTGTTACCGAATCTCTGAAAGAAGGGGATGACGTTGCGCTGGTAGGTTTTGGTACTTTTGCTGTTAAAGAGCGTGCTGCCCGTACTGGTCGCAACCCGCAAACAGGTAAAGAGATCGCCATTGCTGCCGCCAAAGTACCTGGTTTCCGTGCAGGTAAAGCACTGAAAGACGCAGTAAACTAAGCGTGATCCCCCTCCGGGGACAGGACTCAGTACAAGGGCGCATCAATTGATGTGCCTTTTTTGTTTTTGCAGCGATTTTATACACGTTGTGGGCTGACAATTGCCCCTGTTTCTTGTCACAATAGACCTTTATGCGCAGCGTTCAGGAAACGTTATGCTGCGTAACGCCTATATACACAAAGGTATTCACGTTGCATCGGGGCAGTTCAAGACGAAGCGGCCTGAATGATGCAGTGTATAGTCACCTACAGCGGAGTGTGGTTACACCATGATGGACAGCTTACGCACGACTGCTAACAGTCTCGTGCTCAAGATTATTTTCGGAATCATTATCGTGTCGTTCATTCTGACCGGCGTGAGTGGTTACCTGATTGGCGGAGGCAATAACTACGCCGCTAAAGTGAATGACCAGGAAATCAGCCGTGGGCAGTTTGAGAATGCGTTCAACAGCGAACGTAATCGCATGCAGCAGCAGTTGGGCGATCAGTATTCTGAGCTCGCGGCGAACGAAGGTTACATGAAAACCCTGCGCCAGCAGACGCTCAATCGTCTGATTGATGAAGCGCTGTTGGACCAGTATGCCCGCGAGCTCAAACTGGGCATCAGTGACGAGCAGGTGAAGCAGGCCATTTTCTCTACGCCAGCATTCCAGGTGGACGGCAAGTTTGATAACAACCGCTACAACGCGATTGTGAATCAGATGGGGATGACTGCTGACCAGTATGCGCAGGCGCTGCGTAATCAACTGACCACTCAACAACTCATCAGTGGCGTCGCAGGCACCGATTTTATGCTCAAAGGCGAAACCGATGAACTGGCGGCGCTGGTCTCTCAGCAGCGTGTGGTCCGTGAAGCCACGATTGACGTTAACGCACTTGCAGCGAAGCAGTCGGTGACGGACCCGGAAGTGACCAGCTACTATGAGCAGCACAAAAATAACTTCATGACCCCGGAACAGTTCCGCGTCAGCTACATCAAGCTGGACGCGGCCTCAATGCAAAAGCCGGTCAGTGATGAAGATATCCAGTCTTATTACGATCAGCACCAGGATCAGTTCACTCAGGCGCAGCGTAACCGTTACAGCATCATCCAGACCAAAACGGAAGATGAAGCGAAAGCGGTACTGGACGCGCTGAACCAGGGCGATGACTTTGCTGCGCTGGCGAAAGAGAAATCCGCGGATATTATCTCAGCCCGCAAAGGCGGTGATATGGGCTGGCTGGAAGATGCCACCACCCCGGATGAGCTGAAAAATGCCGGGCTGAAAGAGAAAGGTCAACTTTCTGGCGTTATTAAATCCTCTGTTGGCTTCCTGGTCGTGCGTCTGGACGACGTTCAGCCGGCAATTGTGAAGCCGCTGAGCGAAGTCCGCGATGACATCGCCGCGAAAGTGAAACAGGAAAAAGCGCTGGATGCTTACTTTGCCTTACAGCAGAAAGTGAGCGATGCGGCGAACAACGACACGGAATCTCTGGCGGGTGCTGAACAGGCGGCTGGCGCGAAGGCGGTACAAACTGGCTGGTTCAGCCACGATAACCTGCCGGAAGAACTGAATTTCAAACCAGTATCTGATGCCATTTTTGATGGTGCTCTGGTGGGTGAAAACGGCGCGCCGGGCAGAAACTCCGATATCATCACTGTGGATGGCGATCGCGCGTTTGTCCTGCGTATCAGTGAGCACAAAGCAGAAGCCGTGAAGCCGCTGTCTGAAGTGAAAGATCAGGTTACGGCGCTGGTTAAGCGCAACAAAGCAGAGCAGCAGGCTAAACTGGATGCGGAAAAACTGCTGGTTGAGCTGAAGGCCGGTAAAGGCGCCGAAGCGATGAAAGCGGCGGGTCTGAGCTTTGGCGAGTCTAAAACGCTCAGTCGTACAGGCCAGGATCCCGTTAGCCAGGCAGCGTTTGGTCTGAGCCTGCCGGCGAAGGACCAGCCGAGCTATGGCATTGCTAATGATATGCAGGGTAATGTGGTTCTGCTGGCGCTGGACGATGTGAAAGCAGGCTCGATGCCGGAAGAGCAGAAGAAAGCGATGGTTCAGGGGATCACCCAGAACAATGCGCAGATCGTCTTTGAGGCGCTGATGAGTAACCTGCGTAAAGCCGCGAAAATTAAAATCGGCGATGCGATGGATCAGCAGCCGTAATCGTCGAGACTTCTCGCAAATCATTACGCAACCGTTGTAACACCTGAAGGCCGCTTTCGCGGCCTTTTCCATTTCTGAGATTTGCTATTTGTTCGTTGGTTTTTGCCTCGCTATCGTGATTCCACTGTTAACAAACAAGGAGAAAACAGTATGAAACATGGAATCAAAGCGCTACTTGTCACTCTTTCATTTGCCTGTGCGGGTATGACACAAAGCGCGCTGGCGGCGTCATCAGCCGCGGCAGCGAAAAGCACTGCGGTGGAGACCAGTGCGCAGGCACCTGTCGCAGGGCAAAACAAAGCAGCCGTTCCGGCGAAAGCCAGCACCGAGGAAGGGACCAGGGTCAGCATTAATACCGCATCGGCAGAGGAGCTGGCGCGGGCGATGAATGGTGTTGGCCTGAAGAAAGCGCAGGCGATAGTCAGCTACCGTGAGGAATACGGTCCGTTTAAAACGGTAGAGGATCTTAAGCAGGTGCCAGGGATGGGAAATTCGTTGGTAGAGCGTAATTTGTCAGTTTTAACACTTTAATAACTTGCGCAGTGGCAAAAATTTGCCAGGATAGTAGAGGTCATACCAGTTATGGCCTCTCTGTTCATGTCTTACCTATAACAAAAACGTAAGGTTCCTGCGCTATGCAAACACAGATTAAAGTCCGTGGTTATCATCTTGATGTCTATCAGCACGTGAATAATGCCCGCTACCTTGAGTTTCTGGAGGAAGCGCGTTGGGATGGACTGGAGAGCAGCGATAGTTTCCAGTGGATGACCGCCCACAATATCGCTTTCGTGGTGGTCAACATTAATATTAACTATCGTCGCCCGGCGGTTCTGAGTGATCTGCTGACCATCACCAGTCAGGTGCAACAGCTAAACGGGAAAAGCGGTATTCTGAGCCAGGTGATTACGCTGGAACCTGAAGGGCAGGTGGTGGCCGATGCGCTCATTACGTTCGTTTGTATCGATCTGAAATCGCAAAAAGCGCTGCCGTTGGAAGGGGAGTTACGTGAAAAACTGGAGCAGATGGTGAAGTAACGTCTTATTGCCTGATGGCGCTGCGCTTATCAGGCCTCCACGTTCATCACGCGGAGCGAATCGGCCGGATAAGGTGTCAGCACCACTATCCGGCGAAACCCACAACTACTTCAACCCGGTCTTTTGCTTCATTGCAGCCATCACGGACGATTTATCCGCCAGGTAATGATTCAATCCATTTGCGCGCAGATTACAGGCCGCGCAGTGGCCACAACCGTCGCCTTTAATGCCGTTGTAGCAGGTCAATGTCTCTTCACGTACCAGATCCAGTTTGCCCCAATAGTCAGCCAGCGCCCAGGTTTCGGCTTTATCAATCCACATCAGCGGCGTTTCAAAGCAGATATCCTTTGCCATTCCCAGCTTGATGGCATGATTCAGCGCCTCGACAAAATCATTACGGCAGTCAGGATAACCGGAAAAATCGGTTTCACACACGCCGGTAATGACCGCTTCTGCTTTTACCTGATAAGCATAAATAGCCGCCAGGGTCAGAAACAGAATATTGCGGCCCGGAACAAAGGTATTGGGGATACCATCGGCATCCGGTTCGTAATCCGGAACCGGGATGTTGTCGCGGGTCAGACTGCTGACGGCCAGTTCACTCAGCAGCGTCACGTCCAGTACTTTGTGCGCGCGCGCACCCAGTTTCAGGGCCAGATCGCGTGCAATATCAATCTCAGCGCGATGGCGCTGACCATAATCAAACGTCACGCAATGCACTTCATCATACTGATGCAGCGCCTGCACCAGACAGGTGGTGGAGTCCTGCCCTCCACTGAATACTACGACGGCACGTTTCATGGTTAATCCTGATAAATCACTAAAGTGGCTATGGTAGCGCCAGAGTTGCCTGGCGACCAGCTTCTTCACGACCTTGGCGGCGGTAGCCAGGCTTCGGTAAATTCAAACCAGCCGCGTGGCGTCAGACGGACTCCGTTCACGCCCGGCGGCGCGCTGATACGATAGTGATAGTTAAATAAGGGCGTCAACGTCGCGTCATTCATCAAACTGCTGAAAACATGCTGTAATGCTGCGTGTCGATGCTCCTCCTCAGGTCTGATTTGCAACGCATCCAGCGTGGCCTGAAGATGGGAGAACGTTGGCGCATCAAGCACGTGCGGCCAGAGCGAATCGCAACGCAACCACTGTTCGAGAGTATACTCAGGCGCTTCGCCAATCAGTCGATCGCCCATCATCAGGTCCGCTTCGGCAAGCAGTTGGCAGCCGTCCCAGGTTTTCGCGTTATGAAAAATCAATGTCAGTTCGCAACCCAGGGTTGCCAGCGTATGGCGCAGGCGTTCTGCCATGGTATGCAGTTCCACCGGAAGGTGATAAACCAGCGTCATTTTTTTCGGCAGTTCAACCGCGTCCAGCCCCTCCCATTGTGGGATTGCCCAACCAGGCAACAGTTCATTACAGGGCGTAATCAGGTTTTCCCTCACATCCAGCGTTTGCAGCAGCGAAGAACGATGAATGATGCTGACCAGCCGACGAGCCTGTAGTGTCGTCAGATGGGGACTCTTTTTTAGCGTGAGATAGCAAAAACCAAGACTGATACCAGCACTTACCGGGCTTACCGTGGCGAGTTCTTCGGGCTTGCCAATGGTTATCTGCACCGGATGGCGACAGCTGGTGCCCAAATCCTGGGCAAAAAGCTGAGGGGTGATCCAGTACTCAATAGCTTTCAGTAATGGATGTGCGAGATGGTAATGGTCGTGGCTTTCCAGACGCACCAGTTCAGGTGTAAACAGCGTCAGACGAAAAGGCCCCGTTCCGATGACGGGATGCTCTGGATGCGCCAGAAGGCTGCCATAGCTTGCCAGCCGGTGCGCCAGCCAGAAATCCGGGCGGTGAAGGAAAAACGTCAGACACTGAGGATGCGTCACCTCAATGTGCTTTACGCTAATAAACAACCGGTTCAGCGCCGGGAGTTCACGCAACATCAGCAGTCGCTGGTGAAGTTGTGCGGTCTCTACCGCGTCGCCGTTGTGCCAGAACAGCGTCGAGCGAATATAGAAGTCCCAGCGCAGCCCATCGGCGGAGATGTCCCAATGGTGGGCTAAATCCCCGCAGGGAAGCTGCGTCCGGCTGTCAAAACGCGTCAGACCGGAGAAAATCTGCCCCGCCAGATGCTGCTCGGCACGCCCGGGAAGAAAACCGGGGTGTAGCGGTTCAAGCTGACGGTAATAAGGAATACGCAGCGTTGGCGTGTCGTTTTGCCATTGACCCCCCATAAAGGGCTGCAGCATCGCCCGCAGTTCGCCGGGCGCCAGTTGCGCCAGTTCCAGTACACTCAGCTGTTGGCCCTTTTCCAGCGCCTGCTCCATCATCGCAGTGCGCAATGATTCCGGGGTTACCAGAAAACGCAGTTGTCCGCGCTTTCCGCGCCCGGACTGCGCTTCCCAAACCAGCCAGCCCGATTCCTGCGCCTGGCGTAACAATGTGCGGACGTGCCGCTCGCTACAGAAGCAGCGTTCAGCGAGTTCTCCGACGGTGACGTTCTGTGGTTCGCCGTTAGAAGGCTGCCAGAGTCGCTGGTATTGATTAAGACGATTGAGTAGTCGCATATAAACCCGGAACAATTTCATTTATCTATTCACTATTACTTCCGTATATATCAGGTAATACTCAATCACAAGTTAATCTGTCGCAGAGTGGAGAAAGAGATGGCGCGCCTGGCTGCATTTGATATGGATGGCACCCTGTTGATGCCAAATCACCTTTTGGGTGATGAAACGCTCTCTACTCTGGCGCGTTTGCGCGAACGCGACATTACCCTGACGTTTGCCACCGGCCGTCATGTGCTGGAAATGCGCCATATTCTCGGCACCTTTTCACTCGATGCTTTTCTGATCACCGGTAACGGGACGCGCATTCACTCGCTGGAAGGTGAGGTACTGCATCGTCAGGATCTGGATCCGGCGGTTGCGGAGATCGTCTTGCATCAGCGCTGGGACACGCAGGCGAGCATGCATGTCTTTAACGATAACGGCTGGTTTACCGGGCAAGAGATCCCTGAGATGCTGCACGCTCACGTCTACAGCGGGTTTCGCTATCAGATCGTGGATGTCGCGCGATTCCCGGCAGATCGGGTGACCAAAGTTTGCTTCTGCGGCGATCACGACGATCTGGTGAGGCTGAAAATTCAGCTTGAAGAGGTGTTAGGCGCGCGCGCCCATCTTTGCTTCTCGGCGGTCGATTGCCTGGAAGTGCTGCCGGTGGGCTGTAACAAAGGTTCTGCGCTGGCGGTGCTGAGCGGACATCTGGGCGTGTCGCTGGCGGAATGTATGGCGTTTGGCGACGCCATGAACGATCGTGAAATGCTCGGCAGCGTCGGCCGGGGACTGATCATGGGCAATGCCATGCCGCAACTTATTGCCGAACTTCCCCATTTACCGGTGATTGGTCATTGTCGCAATCAGGCGGTATCACACTTTTTGACACATTGGCTGGACTATCCAAATCTACCTTATTCCCCCGAATGAGAGACCCTACCAGCACCGGGCTTTTGCCCGGTTTTTTTTGTTTTAATTCACATTCAGCAACCTGGCCAGCTCCGCTTTCCACACCGTGAGATCGCCAATATGGGCGCTCACCCATTCGGCATGATAGTAAGTGTCCAGATAGCGTTCGCCGCTGTCGCACAGCAGGGTCACCAGTGAACCGGTTTCTCCGGCTTCACGCATACGGGCGGCCAGTTGCAACATGCCCCACATGTTGGTGCCCGTTGAGGCCCCCACTTTGCGGCCCAGTTGCGTTTCCAGCCAGTGTGCGGTCGCCACGCTGGCGGCATCAGGTACGCGCAGCATTTCATCGACTACGTCGGCAATGAATGACGGTTCAACGCGCGGACGACCAATCCCCTCAATTTTACTGCCGACAGGGCTGCGCAGGGTGGCGTCACGCGACTGCCAGAAAGGCAGGAAAACCGAGTTTTCCGGGTCCACCACCATCAGTTGTGTATCGTACCCCTGGCAGCGAATGTAGCGACCAATGGTCGCGGAGGTTCCACCAGTTCCGGCGCTCATGACAATGTGTTTCGGGACGGGATGCGGTTCGCACTGCATCTGGCGGAAGATGCTGTCGGCGATATTGTTATTACCGCGCCAGTCGGTGGCGCGTTCGGCATAGGTGAACTGATCCATATAATGACCATTCAACTCGTGTGCCAGCTGTTCAGAGGCGGCATAAATCTCGCAGGCGCTTTCCACAAAATGGCAGCGACCGCCGTAAAATTCAATCTGTTCGATTTTCCGTTTTGCCGTGCAGGCAGGCATGACGGCAATAAACGGCAGTCCCAACAGGCGGGCAAAATAGGCCTCGGATACTGCCGTTGATCCGGATGAGGATTCGATAATGGTCGTGCCTTCTTTAATCCAGCCGTTGCACAGCCCATAGAGGAACAGCGAACGCGCCAGTCGGTGCTTCAGGCTACCGGTTGGATGGGTGCTTTCATCTTTCAGATAGAGCTGGATCCCCGGAAATGCGGGTAACGGCAGGCGGATGAGATGCGTATCAGCCGAACGCTGATAATCCGCATTAATCTCATTGATGGCATTTTTTACCCAGGTGCTGTTCATCATTAATATCCATTTGTCATTTTGTGCCAAGAGTAGCGAAAAGCACGGAAAAAATTGTTGCCATTTAGCCTTTAAAATAGAATGTAAGGAGAAAATTCTTCTCTGAGGTGCCGGTATGCTAGATAAAATTGACCGCAAGCTGCTCGTGTTGTTGCAGCAGGACTGCACCCTCTCTTTGCAGGCGCTGGCGGATGCCGTTAATCTGACCACCACCCCCTGCTGGAAACGCCTCAAACGGTTGGAAGATGATGGCATTCTGGTTGGCAAAGTCGCGCTGCTGGACCCGGAAAAACTGGGGCTGGGGTTAACGGCCTTTGTGCTCATCAAAACCCAGCATCACAGCAGTGACTGGTATTGCCGCTTCGTGACGGTAGTCAGTGAGATGCCGGAGGTGCTGGGCTTCTGGCGCATGGCTGGGGAGTACGACTACCTGATGCGGGTTCAGGTTGCCGACATGAAGCGCTATGATGACTTCTACAAACGTCTGGTAAACAGCGTTCCCGGTCTGTCGGACGTCACGTCGAGCTTTTCCATGGAACAGATTAAATACACAACTGCGCTGCCAATCGAATAACTCTCCCGGCACGATTTGCCGGAAAATCAGGTCAGGACATAATACGTGCGATTATTTGCTCAATTAAGCTGGTACTTTCGCCGGGAGTGGCGTCGCTACCTCGGGGCCGTTGCCTTGCTTATCATCATCGCTATTCTGCAACTCATTCCGCCAAAAGTGGTCGGTATTGTCGTGGATGGCGTGTCCACGCAACACTTTACGCCGCAACAGATAATGATGTGGATTGGCACCATCGCTCTGATTGCCGTCGTGGTCTATCTGCTGCGCTACGTCTGGCGCGTGCTGCTGTTCGGTGCCTCTTACCAACTGGCGGTGGAGTTGCGCGAAGATTATTACCGCCAGCTCAGTCGCCAGCATCCTGAATTTTATTTGCGCCACCGCACCGGTGATTTAATGGCTCGCGCGACCAATGACGTTGACCGCGTGGTCTTTGCCGCAGGGGAAGGGGTTTTAACGCTGGTGGATTCGCTGGTAATGGGCTGCGCGGTGCTGATCGTGATGTCTACGCAAATCAGCTGGCAGCTCACGCTGTTTGCACTGCTACCGATGCCGGTGATGGCGATGATGATTAAGCGCTACGGCGATCGTCTGCACGATCGTTTCAGGCTGGCGCAGGCGGCATTTTCCAGCCTTAATGACCGTACCCAGGAGAGCCTGACCAGCATTCGCATGATCAAAGCGTTTGGTCTGGAAGATCGGCAGTCCGCGCTGTTTGCGGCTGACGCGGAAGATACCGGGAAGAAAAACATGCGCGTGGCGCGCATTGATGCCCGCTTTGATCCGACGATTTATATCGCCATCGGGACGGCGAACCTGCTGGCTATCGGGGGCGGTAGCTGGATGGTTGTACAAGGTTCGTTGACGCTGGGGCAACTGACCAGTTTTATGATGTACCTTGGACTGATGATTTGGCCGATGCTGGCGCTGGCCTGGATGTTTAACATCGTGGAGCGCGGCAGTGCGGCTTACGGTCGTATTCGCGCGATGCTGGCCGAAGCGCCGGTGGTGAACGATGGTAGCGAACCGGTGCCGGAAGGGCGTGGCACACTGGCGGTGGCGATCCGTGAGTTTAGCTACCCGCAAACCACCCATCCGACGCTGGAAAACGTCAATTTCCGGCTTGAACCCGGACAGATGCTGGGCATCTGTGGGCCAACAGGTGCGGGTAAAAGCACCGTGTTGTCATTGATTCAGCGCCATTTCGATATCACCCAGGGGGAGATCCGCTTTCATGACATTCCTCTGCCGCGCCTGCAACTGGACAGCTGGCGCAGTCGGCTGGCGGTGGTCAGTCAGACGCCATTCCTGTTTTCGGATACCGTGGCTAATAACATTGCGTTGGGCTGCCCCAGCGCCACGCAACAGGACATTGAACATGTGGCGCGTTTAGCCAGTGTGCATGAGGATATTCTCCGCCTGCCGCAGGGTTACGACACCGAAGTCGGCGAGCGCGGCGTGATGCTCTCCGGTGGCCAGAAGCAGCGTATCTCCATTGCACGGGCGCTGTTGCTGAATGCCGAAATCCTGATCCTGGATGATGCGCTTTCGGCGGTCGATGGGCGAACGGAGCACCAGATCCTGCACAATCTGCGCCAGTGGGGAGAAGGGCGAACGGTGATCATCAGCGCGCACCGCCTCTCGGCGCTGACCGAAGCGAGTGAAATTATCGTGATGCAGCACGGGCATATCGCTCAGCGCGGCGATCATGAGGCGCTGGTGCAGCAGACGGGCTGGTATCGCGATATGTACCGTTATCAGCAACTGGAAGCGGCGCTTGATGATGTGCCGGAAAACGACGAGGAGGCGGCTAATGCGTAGTTTTGGGCAGTTATGGCCGACCCTCAAACGCCTGCTGGCCTATGGTTCTGTGTGGCGAAAACCCTTAGGCATTGCGGTGATTATGCTGTGGGTCGCGGCGGCAGCGGAAGTCAGCGGTCCGCTACTGATCAGCTACTTCATCGATAACATGGTGGCAAAAAATAACCTGCCGCTGGGGATGGTGATCGGACTGATTGCCGCCTATCTAGGGCTGCAGGTTCTCGCCGCCAGTTTGCATTATGCCCAGTCGCTGCTATTTAACCGTGCGGCGGTCGGGGTGGTGCAGCAGTTACGGACCGACGTGATGGATGCCGCGCTGCGCCAGCCGTTGAGTGAATTTGACACACAGCCCGTCGGGCAGCTTATTTCGCGCGTCACAAACGATACTGAAGTGATCCGCGATCTCTATGTCACGGTGGTGGCGACGGTTCTGCGCAGCGCGGCGTTGATTGGCGCGATGCTGGTGGCGATGTTCAGCCTTGACTGGCGTATGGCGCTGGTGGCTATTCTGATCTTCCCGGCGGTGCTGGTAGTGATGATTATCTATCAGCGTTACAGCACACCGATTGTCCGCCGCGTGCGGGCTTATCTCGCCGATATCAACGACGGCTTCAACGAAGTCATCAATGGTATGAGCGTGATCCAGCAGTTTCGCCAGCAGGCGCGATTTGGTGAACGCATGGGAGAAGCCAGCCGCTCGCATTATCTGGCGCGCATGCAAACGCTGCGTCTGGACGGTTTTTTACTGCGGCCTCTGCTGAGCCTGTTTTCTGCGCTCATTCTCTGCGGCCTGTTGATGCTGTTCAGCTTTACCTCGGCAGGGACGATTGAAGTCGGCGTGCTCTACGCCTTTATCAGTTATCTGGGGCGCCTGAATGAACCCCTGATCGAACTGACCACCCAGCAGTCGATGCTGCAACAGGCGGTGGTCGCAGGGGAGCGTGTGTTTGAACTGATGGACGGGCCGCGCCAGCGCTATGGGCAGGATTCGCGTCCGCTGACATCCGGGCAGATTGACGTCGAGGATGTGTCGTTTGCCTATCGCGACGATAATCTGGTGCTGCAAAATGTCAGCCTTTCCGTGCCGTCCCGCAGTTTTGTCGCGCTGGTGGGGCATACCGGCAGCGGTAAAAGTACGCTTGCCAGCCTGCTGATGGGCTATTACCCGCTGAGTCAGGGGGAAATTCGCCTTGATGGGCGTCCATTAAGTTCCCTGAGTCACAGCGCGCTGCGTCAGGGGGTGGCGATGGTGCAGCAGGATCCGGTGGTGATGGCGGATTCCTTCCTGGCGAACGTGACGCTGGGGCGAGATATCTCCGAGGAGCAGGTGTGGCAGGCGCTGGAAACGGTGCAACTGGCGGAACTGGCGCGTGGGATGAGTGAAGGTATTCATACCCAACTGGGTGAGCAGGGGAATACGCTCTCAGTCGGACAGAAACAATTGCTGGCGCTGGCGCGGGTGCTGGTGGCAACGCCGCAGATTCTGATCCTCGACGAAGCGACCGCCAGTATCGATTCAGGTACCGAGCAGGCCATTCAGCACGCGCTGGCCGCCGTGCGCGAGCACACCACGCTGGTGGTGATTGCACACCGGCTGTCGACCATTGTGGAGGCAGACACCATTCTGGTGCTTCATCGTGGACAGGCCGTAGAGCGCGGCACCCATCACCAACTGCTTGCGGCACAGGGGCGCTACTGGCAGATGTATCAGCTCCAGCTTGCCGGCGAAGAGCTGGCGGCCAGCGTTCGCGAGGAGTCGCTTCCCGCCTGATGCACCGCCGCTGCCGGGTTGCTTCGGCGGTGGTGCAAAAATGTAACGCATCATGCACTGTCATGGTGCGTTTTTCTTTTCCCGCTGCATTTTCCTTTCTGAATCGCCCGCCAGACGGCCTGTAGAACAGAGACTGGCTCCGCTTTTTCAATTCTGGCATACCCCTTGCAATACCTCAGTCGTGTAGTCGCACCAAATGCCGAATTCTGACTGGAGGGGATCTATGAAGCTGGTTACCGTGGTAATCAAACCGTTCAAACTGGAAGACGTTCGCGAAGCGCTCTCTTCTATTGGTATTCAAGGGCTGACCGTCACCGAAGTAAAAGGGTTCGGACGTCAGAAAGGTCATGCCGAGTTATATCGGGGTGCAGAGTACAGCGTCAACTTCCTGCCTAAAGTGAAGATTGATGTGGCCATTGCCGACGACCAACTGGATGAAGTGATCGATGTCATCAGCAAGGCGGCCTATACCGGAAAAATTGGCGACGGCAAAATTTTCGTCGCGGAGCTGCAACGCGTCATTCGTATTCGCACCGGCGAAGCTGACGAAGCGGCGCTGTAAAGCCTGGCACACAGTAACGGGAAACGACAAAATGAAGATAGCAACGATGAAAACGGGCCTTGCTTCGCTGGCGCTGCTGCCAGGTCTCGCGATGGCTGCTCCGGCAGTGGCGGATAAAGCCGATAACGCCTTTATGATGATTTGTACCGCGCTGGTGCTGTTTATGACCATACCGGGTATCGCTCTGTTCTACGGCGGTTTGATCCGCGGCAAGAACGTCCTGTCGATGCTGACGCAGGTCACCGTCACCTTCGCACTGGTGTGCATCATGTGGGTGGTGTTCGGCTATTCACTGGCGTTTGGTGAAGGGAACAGTTTCTTCGGTAACTTCAATTGGGTGATGCTGAAAAATATTGAGCT
Source organism: Citrobacter farmeri (assembly GCF_019048065.1). Lineage (NCBI taxonomy): Bacteria > Pseudomonadati > Pseudomonadota > Gammaproteobacteria > Enterobacterales > Enterobacteriaceae > Citrobacter > Citrobacter farmeri. The sequence goes on along the minus strand of NZ_CP077291.1, from coordinate 3,457,618 downwards.
GACCGCCGTAATGGGCAGTATCTACCAGTATATTCACGTTGCTTTCCAGGGATCGTTTGCCTGTATTACCGTCGGTCTGATCGTCGGTTCGCTGGCTGAGCGTATCCGTTTCTCTGCCGTTCTTATCTTCGTGGTGGTCTGGTTGACGCTTTCCTACATTCCTATTGCTCATATGGTGTGGGGCGGCGGTCTGTTGGGGTCGCATGGTGCGCTGGACTTTGCAGGCGGTACTGTGGTGCATATCAATGCCGCGATTGCCGGACTGGTGGGTGCCTACCTGATCGGCAAACGTGTGGGCTTCGGTAAAGAGGCGTTCAAACCGCACAACCTGCCGATGGTCTTTACCGGTACGGCGATCCTCTATATCGGCTGGTTCGGCTTTAATGCGGGTTCTGCGGGCACGGCGAATGAGATTGCCGCACTGGCCTTTGTGAACACGGTTGTGGCCACGGCCGCCGCGATTCTCGGCTGGATCTTCGGCGAATGGGCACTGCGCGGTAAACCGTCTCTGCTGGGCGCATGCTCGGGGGCGATTGCCGGCCTGGTTGGCGTCACGCCTGCCTGCGGCTATATTGGCGTCGGCGGCGCGTTAATCATCGGTGTGGTCGCGGGCGTAGCCGGATTGTGGGGCGTGACAATGCTCAAACGTCTGCTGCGCGTTGATGACCCATGCGATGTGTTCGGCGTTCACGGCGTCTGCGGGATTGTCGGTTGTATTCTGACCGGCGTCTTTGCATCCAGCGCGTTGGGCGGTGTGGGCTTCGCTGAAGGGGTAACGATGGGGCACCAGTTGCTGGTGCAGCTTGAGAGCATCGCTATCACCATCGTCTGGTCGGGCGTTGTGGCCTTTATCGGTTACAAGCTGGCAGATTTGACGGTCGGTCTGCGCGTACCGGAAGAGCAAGAGCGCGAAGGGCTGGATGTGAACAGCCACGGCGAGAACGCCTACAACGCATAACAGAAAAATGCCCGGTGAGGTTAACCGGGCAACCATCGGCTACCGCCGGATGTGAAGCCCACGCCATCCGGCTTTTTCTTAGTTGTGATTGCGCATCACCCCTTCCTGTACGGTCGACGCTACCAGTTTTCCGTCCTGCGTGTAGAACTCGCCGCGAACAAATCCGCGCGCGCTGGAGGCCGATGTGCTTTCCACGCTGTACAGCAGCCATTCGTTCAAATCAAAGGGGCGGTGGAACCACATGGAATGGTCGATCGTGGCAATCTGAATCCCTTTTTCCAGGAAACCAATGCCGTGAGGTTGCAGGGCAACGGGCAGGAAATTGAGATCGGAGGCGTAACCTAACAGATACTGATGGACGCGGATGTCGTTGGGCAACGCACCGTTCGCGCGGATCCATACCTGGCGCGTAGGTTCTGCCACATGGCCTTTTAGCGGGTTATGAAACTCAACGGGGCGCACTTCCAGCGGGCGATCGCAGAGAAATTTATCCTTTAAAATCGGCGGCAGCAGGTGTGCCACTGTCCGGGCGATGTCGGTTTCCGATGCTAATCCTTCCGGCGCGGGGGCGTGCGGCATGGTTTTTTGATGTTCGAAACCGGCTTCTGGCGCCTGGAACGAAGCGGTCATGTAAAAGATGGGCTTCCCATTCTGGATGGCGGCAACGCGACGGGCGCTGAAGCTGTTGCCGTCACGCAAAACTTCTACATCGTAAACAATGGGTTGCTGGCTGTCGCCGGGGCGTAAAAAATAACTGTGAAACGAGTGGACCAGTCTTTCTTCTGGTACCGTTTCTTTCGCTGCATACAGCGCCTGGCCGACGACCTGTCCACCAAAAACCTGACGCAACCCTAAGTCTTCACTTTGGCCCCGAAAGAGTCCTTCCTCAATTTTTTCCAGATTCAATAATGTCAGCAAATTGTTCAGTGCCTGACTCATACATGCTCTCCAGGTAACAACGACGCCGAAGCGAGATAGGCAGAGTATAACGCAATTTTAGAAGTGGTCCGATGGGTGCAATAGTCTGAAAAACTGACCAATTCCAGGCAAAAATAAGGGATGTGTGCCACACTTAGCTACGTTACGTTTTTGTTAACCACTCTTCCGGCGGGAGGAAAGCCCGCTGGTGCAGAGATGATAAGGAGAATTTAATGAAGCTCATGCACATGGTAAGTGGTTTAGCGGTAGCAGTTGCTCTGGCCGCCTGCGCGGATAAAAGCGCTGATATCCAGACGCCAGCGCCGAACCCAAACACTTCAGCCACGGCCGCACAGCCTGTGATTGCACAACCTAATGTCTCGGGTACCGTATGGATCCGTCAGAAAGTGGCATTGCCGCCAGACGCCGTACTGACCGTAACCTTGTCGGATGCGTCGCTGGCTGATGCGCCATCGAAAGTTCTGTCCCAGAAAGCGGTTCGTACCGAAGGGAAACAGGCACCATTCAGCTTCGTTCTGCCGTTTAACCCGGCTGATGTGCAGCCGAATGCCCGCATTCTGCTGAGTGCGGCAATTACGGTGAATGACAAACTGGTGTTTATTACCGATACCGTTCAGCCGGTCATCAACCAGGGCGGCACGAAAGCCGATCTGACGCTGGTACCGGTCCAGCAGACGGAAGTTCCTGTGCAGGCAAGCGGTGGGGCAGCGACGACTGTGCCTTCAACCTCGCCGACACAAGTGAATCCGTCTTCTGCGGTTCCTGCCCCGACGCAGTACTAAGTCCTGTCTGACCCTCTCCACCTGGAGAGGGTCAATAATTCCAGCGATACCGCTGCAAATCGATCTGTCCGCTCCCGGAAACCATAATGCCTTCCGCCAGTAATGCCTGCCGCTGTCGTTGCAGATCGGGACCGGTTAGCGAAATGACGCCGTGTCGATTCACAACCCGATGCCAGGGCAGGGTGCTGCCTTCGGGTAAGCGTTTAAGCACGCCACCAACCTGCCTGGCCGCGCGCGGAGACCCTGCGAGCATCGCGACATCGCCATAGGTGGTAACGCTGCCTTCGGGAATGGAGGCAACAATTTGCCAGACGCGCTGGGGGAATGTGTCTTGTCTGTCCATGGTTTCTTCCTGCGGTAATCCTTCAGCATAATCTGGAATGGCGGACACGGGAAGTTCCATTGCGCAAGAAACCAGCATCTGACCGCTGATGGCTTGCAATTACAGGGGGCAGCAGTGATAATGCGCCTGCGCGTTGGTTAACAACGCTCTCAATGGGGGCTCTGTTGGTTCTCCCGCAACGCTACTCTGTTTACCAGGTCAGGTCCGGAAGGAAGCAGCCAAGGCAGATGACGCGTGTGCCGGGATGTAGCTGGCAGGGCCCCCACCCATTTGTGCCGTCCGGCATCACATCTTCGTTTCTCTTCTTGTCGTTGTCATGGTTTTGTCATTTTTTTGTCATCAAATGCTGGCAGAGTGTTTTTGGGATGTTAAATCTTGCTGCCCGATCCTCTTATCACGCCGTGGCGATCTGTCGTCGCCAGAGACGTGTTTTGCCTGTCCACAAGGATTCTTACGATGGCTACTGCAGTACTGAATGTCAAAATTGATGAGACGTTAAAAGAAAAACTTCGTCATTACGCTGAAGTGAATAATGAGAATTTAAGTATCACGACAGAAAAACTGCTGCTGATTGCCTTCGATGTTGCGGCAGAGGCGGGGGTCTCGGTTGGCGATATCGATAGCCAGCACACGGAAGAGTCAATTGTTGAGCCACTGACTCCTAAAGAAATCAAAGCCTTGCGCAGACTACTGAAGAAGAAAAAATGAAACAGCAAACGCTCTCCATCGCCAGTAACTATGGCGAAGCCTGTGAACTACTCCGCTCGGGTTATGTTAAGCATGTTTGCCTGAGCTGGAACGTCGGCAGCGATGAATTTTTTCGCATTGCCTCAGACTGGTGTGATGCCGGTGCCAAAATAAAGAAAGAGGGGGATAACTTCATTATTTCCCTTAAAGGTTTTCCGGTTCCCCGCCAGCATTAAATAATCTTACGCACCTTACCGCTGCCGGACTGTAGACGCAGTGTTTCCCAGAGCGGTTCCAGGGTGCTAAATGCCGAGCGCAGGGGTTCTTCCGGCAAGGCGAATGGCATACGTAAGAAACGATCAAACGCGCCTGCGAGCCCAAAGCGGGTGCCTGTACCCAGTTGAATCCCGACGCTTTCCGCTCGCGTGGCAAAAATCGTCGCCAGCGTATCCGGTAATTCCACCCAAAAAGATAATCCCCCCTGCGGTTGCTGATAGCGCCACTCGGGAAAGTGCTTACGCATCAGCGTGTCACAGAGTGCGCGCCGTGCGGCTAACCGTTGTCTACGCTGCGGCAAAAAAGAATCGGCATTATCCAGCAGCCACGTGGTGGCCAGTTGTTCGATGACCGGTGAGCCCAGATCGACCGTATCCCGCGTCTGTACCAGTGCGGCGATAGTCCGTGATGGCGCACGCACCCAGCCCAGACGCAGCCCTCCCCAGAAACTCTTGCCTGCCGAACCCAGCATAATCACCGGAGCATCGCGATGATAAGCCGCCAACGGCGGGGGCGGCGGAGCGTCGTACCAAAGATTCACCATCGTTTCGTCGATGACCAGCGTCGTCCGTGTACGGACGGCGATATCCGCGATGGCCTGCCGCGTTTCCTCATTCATACACCGTCCGGTGGGATTGTGAAAATCTGGCATCAGATAGGCCATTCTTGGCGAGGTCTGGGCGATCGTCGCGGCCAGTCCATCCGTATCCCAACCTTCTGCGGGCAATGACACACCCACGGGTCGACAGGAGGCTCCCTGGATGGCGGCAATGGCCAGTGGATATGTCGGATGATCGACCACCACGCGATCGCCGGGTCCGGTCAGCAAGCGCAGAATCAACGCCAGACCGCTGACCGCACCGTTAACTACCATGATTTCATCCGCCGTTGTCGGCAGGCCTCGCGCACAGTAATGACGGGCGAGCGATTCTCGCAAGCAGAGTAATCCCTGCGGCTGATAGCCCGATGTCAGCAAATGCGGAGGCATCGCACACAGCGCCTGCTGATAAGCCTGATGGATTTCAGGCCCGGCGCTGAGGGCAGCGGTAGAGAGATCCAATGCCATCGTGGTTCCGGCGCGTGTTGGTACTTCGCGGATATGGCCCGGCAGAATCACGCGCGATCCACTTCCGTGCCGACTTTCCAGATATCCCTCTTCCCGCAGTTGCGCCAGCGCGCTGGCCACAGTAGTGCGACTGACGTCGAGTACCGCAGCCAGTTCGCGTTCTCCGGGCAAACGGCTGTCGAGTGCCAGGCGTCCGTCAAGGATCAGTAGACGCAGCGCTTCTGCCAGTTGCCGCCAGAGCGGGGTTCTTGATGCGCTGTCCTGCCAGTGTCCGAGCAGGCGCTGAAGAGATTGACTTCCGTAACGACGTGATGACATGGCAGTCCACTTTTTCAAAACTGGTCATTAATCATAATGCCAATTATAGAGAAGATGAATGTTATCTGAACGGGGAGGGTGAAAATGGGGCGTCGTCTGGTTCAACTTTACTTTGGATTGGCTCTGTATGGGATATCAACCGCGATGTTTGTGCGTGCGGATTTAGGCGCCGATCCGTGGAACGTGTTTCATCTGGGGCTGGCGAATCTGTTGTCGATGAAGATTGGCGTAGTCATGATTATCGTCGGTGCGCTGGTACTGTTGCTGTGGATCCCCCTGCGTCAACGCCCAGGGTTGGGAACCCTCAGTAATGTGATTGTGATCGGGCTCGCCGCCGATGCGGCGCTGGCAGTGATGCCGGCGTTTTCTTCCCTCGTCGTGCGCAGCATCATTTTGGTGGCCGCCGTTGTGGTGAATGCGTTGGCGACGAGCATGTACATTGGCGCAGGCTTTGGTGCCGGGCCAAGAGACGGTCTGATGACCGGTATTCATGCTCGCACAGGATGGTCGGTGCGTACCATCCGTACCGCGATAGAAGTCTCTGTTTTATTAAGCGGCTGGCTGCTCGGTGGCACGCTTGGCGTTGGAACCGTGCTGTATGCGCTGGCGATTGGGCCGTTGATCCAGATCTGTCTGCCGTGGTTTCGCTATAAACCCCGGGCACGGATTCAGACAGCATAGAAAGGAGAGGGCGACTACACTTACTCTCGACTGACGCGGCTGGAATGGCCTTGCCGTGCAGTGGACTTCGGAGGTTTTTCTCATGAAGTATGTGGACGGATTTGTCCTTGCCGTACCTGCCGAAAACAAGGAGGCTTATAAGGCGATGGCGGCAAAAGCAGCCCCGCTGTTCAAGGAATTTGGTGCGCTCCGCATTGTGGAATGCTGGGCCGACGATGTGCCAGATGGCAAAGTCACCGATTTCCGTATGGCGGTGAAAGCCGAGGAGCACGAAGAGGTGGTATTCAGTTGGATTGAGTACCCGTCGAAAGAAGTGCGGGATGCGGCGAATCAGAAGATGATGTCCGATCCGCGCATGAAAGAGTTTGGTGAGTCGATGCCGTTTGATGGTAAACGTATGATTTACGGCGGATTCTCACCTATTATCGACGACTAGCGTGACTGGCTGTGCGGCGTGCCGCCAGCCATCTCTGCGTTATAAATGTTTTTCCGCCCACAGAATAAACGCCTCTTTGGGCAGCGCCTTGCTGTACAGCCAGCCCTGCCCATAATGGACGCCGTGCTGGCGCAACCAGTCTTCCTGATTTGCTGTTTCAATCCCTTCCGCGACCATTTTCAGCTTCAGCGTTTTGGCCATTTCGATGATATGCGGCGTCACGTTCTTGTACTCCAGCGCATCGACAAACGATTTGTCGATTTTCAGAATGTCCACGTCCAGATTCTGCAAATAGCTAAGGCTGGAATAGCCGGTGCCAAAATCATCAATGTAGATGGCATGTCCTGCCTTGCGGTAGCGGGCAACGAATGGCGAACTGGTCTTCGGATCGGCAAATCCCCGTTCCGTCAGTTCGAGAGCAATCTGTGAGGGGGCAAGCTGATACCGGTTAAGCAATTTACTGAGTAGCGTCGGGAGTTTTTCAGAAGTGAGATCCGCAGCCTCAATATTAATGGAAATATGCTGATCGGGATGTTGCTTCAACCATTTCCCCATATCCTCAAACACCGTCTCGATAATTAAGCGGGTAAGTTGTTCGGTTAGACCGGTCTGTTCGGCCAGAGTGATGAAAATATCGGGTGACAGGTTACTGCCATCGGCTTGTGGCCAGCGCGCCAGCGCTTCGGCGCCGACTATTTTTCCGGTCGATAACGAAATGATGGGCTGGTAGTGAACCTTGATGTCCCTGTTGTTGATAGCATCCTGCAGCCGGTGATGCGGCGACTGGAGACGGCGCAGAATACGCAGAATAAAAGCAGCGGCCAGCAGACCGATCAGGATGCCGGCGGGAACCCAGATCAGCGCCTGCCTGTACCAGATTTTCTGCAGTGGAAGGGTAGACGACCAACTGACGATGGTAATGCCCATTTCCGGGAAGGGGCGAACCTCATAAATAATGCCATGACTTTCCAGATGGCGAGGCGTGGCTTCCTGTGTGAATTGCAGGATATTCGGTGCAAGCGCACTGCTGCTGGCAATGACTGTATTGCGTTTTACGCCGATAATCGCGACATCTATCTGCCAGGCGCCAAAAGGAACCACGTCGATAAACGATGCGGGATCAATCATCACGATATAGTCGCCATAGCCCAGCGCTGCCATATCGCGCTCGATCCCCAGATCGTTTTGCGCGGTAAACCATGCGCGGTAGCCATCGTTGGTGATTTTCATGGGGGGAGGAAATGTGGCGGTATGACTTTCCTGCTCCAGGGATGAGCAGCGGGGCATGTTGTTTTGCAGGTACAATACTTCCTGGACATAACGATAACTGAAGGAGATCCGCCGCATAGCCAGTAAGTGTTCCCGTGAGCACGGTGCGCTTTTCACGGCGTTAATCTGCTGTAATGCCTGCTTCGCCTGAGTTACCACTCGTTCTGTACGTTCCGAGACGCGCACTGAGTAGGTATTCAGCTCTTCGATGAATTTCTTTTCGACCTGGCGATGCGCGAGCCAAATACTTAGCCCAACCGGAAGCAATACGGAGAGGATAAGTACTCCTGTCACCAGACTGACCAGATGTCGTGTTCTCACGCAGATATCCTTAATAACGCATTGTAGAGAAAGTATATCCGATCGCGAAAAAAGCCCTGTAAATGATGTCGTTAATCTACAAAGTTTTTGATGAAAGCGTGGATTTCTGTCGTTTTCACAACGAAAAAACCGGTGTAAAGGTCGAAAGGATTGAACTGCGATACATTCAGCGATAAAGTGATGTTATATTATAACACTTTTTTATCGGTTGATGAGGATAACATGCAGGTCTTGAATTCATTACGTAGTGCAAAGCAGCGCCATCCAGACTGTCAGATCGTAAAGCGCAAAGGGCGTTTATATGTGATTTGTAAGAGTAATCCGCGTTTTAAAGCGGTACAGGGAAGAAAAAAACGGCGTTAAAGAAAGGAGAGGCCGGATAGGGGAAATGACTATCCGGCAACACAAACGGATTATGGCGCGGTTTCTGCGCGGGCAAGGGTGAAGATATCGTAAAACGAAAGCTCGCCTTTACGCGTCACCATCTTCTGTAATTGTGCTTTATGTTCATCATCGACGCGCGGGGAGTGAAGGATGGTATTAATCAACGCGGAAGGTACAAACCGGGTGTTATACCACTCGCCGTTGTAACACACCCTGAAATCCAGCACGTCAATATCTTCATAGCGATAGCGCGGGGCAACATCAAAAAAGAAAAAGCCGTTGAGGATGACAAACAGCACGACCAGCAGCCAGACGGAGTCGACCAGCGTTTCTGATTGCAGCATCACCGCCAGCGTGGCAAACCAGGCGACGTACATCCCAATAAACAAACCAGGATGCTTGCGAATAAAGCTGATGCTAAAGCGGGGCTTATTATCGCGCTTCTCACGAACGTTCAGGTCGTCGATGGTTTCGGTGAGCAGGCGTTGTATTTCTGTCATTTTTTGCCTTCGTGATTTTCGCTACTTACAGGGGAACGCCCCATTTTAAGTGGGCGATTAGCGTGAAGAAAGTAACAGATTAACCACAATTTATCATAACAGTTACAATTCTGTTTACAGGGTTTTGATAATCCGTGCCGGGTTACCGCCTACCACCACGTTAGCTGGGACGTTTTTGGTCACCACCGCGCCGGAGGCGACAACCACGTTGTCACCAATGTTGACGCCGGGATTAATGACCGCGCGTCCACCAATCCAGACATTATTGCCAATCGTGACGGGCTTGCCGAATTCCAGCCCACTATTGCGCTCTGTCGCATCCAGTGGATGTGTGGCGGTATAGATATGAACACCAGGAGCCAGCATACAGTTATCACCAATATGAATCGGACAGACGTCAAGCATGACGCAGTCGAAATTGGCATAAAAGTCTTTACCCAGAAAGATATTGTAACCGTAGTCACAGCGAAATGACGGCTCAATGTAAGGTCGGTCACACTGGCCCAACAGGGCACTGAGGATTGCCAGGCGTTCAGCCTTTTCATCCGGGGTGGTGAGATTGTAGCGGTGAACGAATCGACGCGCCTGCAACCTGTCATGGCGCAGGGTTTCATCTGCCGGGCGATAACGCTCACCCGCTATCATTTTCTGTTTCTCGTCACTCATTCTGCTCTCTCTGACTGTTCACCGGTAAGGCAACACAGTAGAGGGTCAGTGATGTTCAGGGAACGTTCCCTGACCTGGATTGTGACATAAGTCACAATAGTCATTCTATTGTTATTGCGAGTATGAAAAATGTTCCCCAGGAGATGGTCCGTATTTCCTGATGCGACAGTTATCAAATTAACGGATGAATTTCCAGACGGAGGAAGGAATCTTGTCGTAAAGTTTATTCATCGTCAATTCTGCAAGACGGTGATCGGCGGCTGAGTAAAATACAGCCAATTCATTGTCAGACAATTCATATTTATTTTTCTCGATCACGCGCTCAAGCGTGTCAATTGTCTGACAGCGTCGCAAACGCATCAAATAATCAGTTTTAGTTAATGGTTTATCGGACATAAATCTTACCTATGATTGTAATAATTTTTAACAAGACAAACTAACAGGATTAGCCCTGGTGGCATTCACAAAGCAGCGGAACAAGCGATTACCGGATTTCCGCCATTTCTGCAGATCCTGCGCATTAATGCCATAACTGCTGAACAACATAAATGTGTCGTCCAGATATTCATCAATCTGCTCAATCAGCTTATTGTCCTCATTATACTTAATTTTATAATTAAGTGCGAAGGTTGCAATATGCTCTATCAGTTCGTTGAGTTGAAGGTTGATTGCCGAGGTTGGGTCGTTAACCCAGCCATGATTGCTTTCTTCAAGGTTTGCAAGACAGTCGTGATAAAGCGTTTCACAAAGAAATTTAAGCTGCGCTATATCATGTCTTTTGGGTGAGTATTCATCCATAACGCATCCCCTTCTTAGTGGCTTGAACTAACCGAACACCTTCGGGATGGGTACAACTAAACTGACCTGGAGCTTACCTTCTACGCCTGATGATTTAACTATAATCTACTCTAAAAAAGATTTCATCGTTATATTACGAAAAATTACAATTAGTTTAATACGCAAGAAAGTGAAGGTTTGTACATTTTTCCCATTATAGCATGTCGCCAACCCATTCCGGAATGAGATAATTACGTGATTATTTTGAAATTCATCAGATTATCTTCTCTTTTCATCCTCATCGCTGACTGTGGCAAAACCAGAGTCAGACTTATCCCCAGGAATTGTCTTAATAATGAGTTATTAAGCAGGGAATAAGCCCTAAGCCAAATGGCCAGAAATAGCCTTCATCCTCTTGTGGATTATAACCTTTATTACTCGCAACCAAAAGTCAACAAAGTATCAATAAGCCCTTTGGCTGATTTCATTCGAAAAAAAGGCCGCTTGCGCGGCCTTTTATCTGATGAGTATCAGTGATGTTCGACAGAATGACTGTGCTCAATATCTTCATTTCTGCGGCTGAAGCGGCGGCGAACCACCACAAAGAAGACCGGAACGAAGAAGATAGCCAGAACCGTCGCGGTGACCATCCCGCCCATTACGCCAGTCCCTACGGCGTTCTGCGCACCGGAACCCGCACCGGAACTGATAACCAACGGCATAACGCCCAGAATGAACGCCAGAGAGGTCATCAGGATCGGACGTAAACGCATACGGACCGCTTCCAGTGTAGCCTCTACCAGGCCTTTACCTTCTTTATCCATCAGATCTTTGGCGAATTCGACGATCAATATCGCGTTCTTCGCCGACAAGCCAATGGTGGTGAGCAGGCCCACCTGGAAGTAAACGTCGTTCGTTAACCCACGGAAGGTTGCGGCCAACAAGGCACCAATAACCCCCAGCGGAACCACCAGCATAACGGAGAACGGGATAGACCAGCTCTCATACAGCGCCGCCAGACACAGGAAGACGACGATCAGCGAGATGGCATACAGGGCAGGGGCCTGGTTGCCGGACAGGCGTTCCTGATAGGACATCCCCGTCCAGTCATAGCCGATGCCGGATGGCAGCTTACTGGCCAACTCTTCCATCATTGCCATGGCTTCCCCGGTACTCTTACCTGGTGCCGCCTGACCTAAGATTTCCATCGATGGCAGACCGTTATAGCGTTCCAGACGCGGTGAACCGTACTCCCAACGCGATGATGAAAATGCAGAGAACGGTACCATCTGACCATCACTGCCGCGCACATACCAGTTCCCAATATCGTCCGGCAGCATGCGGTATTTGGCTTCGGACATCACGTAAACTTTCTTCACACGACCGCGGTCGATAAAGTCATTCACGTAGCTTCCGCCCCATGCGGCGCCCAGCGTAGTATTAATATCGCTAATGGAAACGCCCAAAGCCTGTGCTTTTTCCTGGTCGATATCAATCTTGAACTGCGGGGTATCTTCCAGACCGTTAGGGCGAACACCAACCAGCAGATCGGGATGTTTTGCAATCTCGCCAAACAACTGGTTACGCGCCTGCGTGAGTTTGTCATGACCCAGGTTAGCCTGGTCAATTAACTGGAAGTCAAAACCGGTAGCAGTACCCAGTTCCACAATTGCTGGCAGGTTAAAGGCAAACACCATTGCATCTTTAATGGCGGCAAAGTGAGCACTTGCACGTTCTGCAATGGCGGGCACCTTGTTTTCTTCACCCGGACGATCCTCCCAATTTTTGAGAGAAATAAAAGCAAGACCGGTGTTTTGACCACGACCTGAGAATCCAAAGCCGTTGACGGTAAACACAGAATTGACGTTGGCTTTTTCGTCCTTCAGATAATAGTCCGTTACTTCATCAAGGACTTTTTGCGTACGTTCCTGCGTTGCGCCAGCCGGAAGTTGCGCCATGGTCAGGAATACCCCCTGGTCTTCATCCGGCAGGAAGGAACTTGGCAGACGAACGAACAGGAACGCCATGCCGACCACGATGATCAGATACAGCAGCAAGTAACGACCCGTACTGCGCAGGATGTTGCCCACGCTGTCGGTGTAGTGGTGCGTGCTCTTATCGAACATGCGGTTAAACCAGCCGAAGAAGCCTTTTTTGCCTTCTCCATGATCGCCTTTGGCAACAGGCTTAAGCATGGTGGCACAAAGAGCAGGGGTCAGGATCATCGCCACCAGAACAGAAAGTACCATTGCCGAAACGATGGTAATCGAGAACTGGCGATAAATCGCACCGGTTGAACCGCCAAAGAAAGCCATTGGAATAAATACCGCTGACAATACCATTGCGATACCGACCAGGGCGCCCTGAATCTGGCCCATCGATTTCCGCGTTGCTTCTTTAGGCGGTAATCCCTCTTCAACCATAACGCGTTCGACGTTCTCAACAACAACGATGGCATCATCGACCAGGAGGCCTATCGCGAGAACCATACCAAACATGGTTAACGTATTTATTGAGAAACCAAATGCCGCGAGTATGGCAAATGTGCCCAACAGAACGACCGGAACGGCGATGGTAGGAATCAGCGTTGCGCGGAAGTTTTGCAGGAACAGGTACATAACAATAAATACCAGTACGATAGCTTCAACCAGCGTCTTCACCACTTCGTTAATCGAGATTTTAACGAAAGGGGTTGTATCGTAAGGGTAAACGACCTTCAGACCGTGCGGGAAGAAAGGCTCCAGTTTTGCAATTGTCGCGCGTACTGCGTTTGCAGTATCCAGCGCGTTTGCACCTGTTGCCAGTTTGATCCCTAAACCTGATGCTGGCTGCCCATTGAATTTCGCGATGACATCATAGTTCTCGCCACCGAGTTCAATACGTGCGACATCACTCAGGCGAACCCGAGAACCATCCTGATTCACTTTCAGCAAAATTTTGCCGAACTCTTCGGTCGAGGTCAGACGCGTTTGAGCAATAATGGATGCGTTAAGCTGCTGACCTTTTACCGGTGGCGTGCCACCTAGCTGACCAGCTGCAACCTGGGCGTTCTGCGCTTTGATTGCCGTAATAACGTCTACCGGCGTTAACTGGTATTTATTTAGCTCGGTCGGATCCATCCAAATGCGCATAGCATATTGCGCACCGAACAACTGGACGTCACCCACGCCGCTGGTACGGCTGACCGGATCTTTTACGGTTGCACCAACATAGTCTGCGATATCTTCCTGCGTCATAGAGCCGTCAGTACTGATCATCCCCATAACCATCAGGAAGCTACTGGAGGATTTCTCAACGCTCACGCCCTGTTGCTGTACTTCCTGCGGAAGTAACGGCATTGCCAGTTGCAGCTTGTTCTGAACCTGAACCTGAGCGATATCCGCATCTGTCCCGGAGTCAAAGGTAATCGTAATCTGAACGGTACCTGAAGAGTCACTGGTTGAGGACATATAGAGCAAGTTATCGATACCGTTCATATTTTGTTCGATAACCTGCGTCACGGTATCTTGAACCGTTTTCGCATCAGCACCAGGATAGCTCGCAGAGATCGTGATTGCAGGTGGAGCAATCGTCGGATATTGCGCCACCGGCAATTTGAGGATCGCGAGACCCCCTGCCAGCATGATGATGATGGCGATAACCCATGCAAAGATAGGGCGATCGATAAAAAACTTAGCCATGTCTTAACGGCTCCTGTTTAAGTTAAGACTTTGTTTGCTCTGACTTGCCACCGTTCGCGGCTTGTTGTTGATTGTCAGATGTTACTTCCTGCGCTTTTACCTGCACGCCAGGGCGAACTTTTTGCAAACCAGAGATAATGACGCGATCGCCAGATTTAAGTCCGTCAGTGACCACCCATTTATCGCCAATTGCCTGACTGGCAACGATTTGACGGGTTTCCACTTTGTCGTCAGCCCCCACAACCAGTGCTGTCGCATCACCGCGCGGCGTACGGGTCACACCTTGTTGCGGCACCAGCAATGCAGTCGGGTTGGTCCCTTCTTCCAGACGTGCGCGGACAAACATGCCCGGCAGTAAGGTGTGATCCGGGTTAGGGAAGATGGCGCGTAAGGTAATGGAACCGGTGGTCTGATCGACGGTCACGTCTGAAAATTCAAGCGTACCGGACTGCGGGAACTTGATACCGTCACTGGTCACCAGCTCGACTTTCGCCTTGCCGTTTTCCTGTTTCAGCGTTCCGTTAGCCAGTTCTTGTTTCAGACGCAGGAAGTCGTTGCTCGACTGCGTCACGTCAACATAGATAGGATCGAGCTGCTGCACGGTTGCCAGCGCGGTTGCCTGACCGTTCTGCACCAGGGCCCCTTCCGTCACGGCGGATTTACCAATACGGCCGCTAATCGGAGAGGTTACTTTGGTATACGCCAGGTTAATGCGTGCTGTTTCGACCGCGGCTTTCGCGGCAACGACGGCGGCATTCGCCTGTTGCGCATCGGCCAGCGCCTGATCGTAATCTTGTTGACTGATATACTGCGTTCCCAGCAGCTTTTTATAACGGTTAACCGTTACCTGAGCGATGCTGGCTGCGGCCTGTGCTTTCGCCAGATCGCCTTTCGCGCTTTCATAAGTGGCTTGATAAGTCGCAGGATCAATCTGATAGAGAGACACTCCTGCTTCGATATCACTACCTTCCTCGAAATTACGCTTCAGGATAATACCGCTCACCTGAGGACGAACTTCCGCAATACGGAAAGCACTGGTGCGACCCGGGAGTTCAGTTGTGATCTGTAGAGGTTCGGTTTTGAGCGTCACAACCCCAACTTCTGGCATCTGCTGGCCCCCTTGTTGGGCCTGTTTGTCGTCACATCCTGTAAGCGCTAAGCTGCCTGAGAGCATCAGAACGACCGCCAGAGGCGTAAACCCTCTGTTTTTGTTCATATGTAAACCTCGAGTGTCCGATTTCAAATTGATCAATGGTCAAAAGTCCACAAACCCATTGCTGCGTTTATATTATCGTCGTGCTATGGTACATACATCCATAAATGTATGTAAATCTAACACCTGTAAATTCACCGACATATGGCACGAAAAACCAAACAACAAGCGCAGGAAACACGACAACACATCCTGGATGTAGCGCTACGGTTGTTCTCACAGCAAGGGGTATCTTCCACCTCGCTGGCGGAGATTGCAAAAGCCGCTGGCGTCACTCGCGGTGCAATCTATTGGCATTTCAAAAACAAGTCGGATTTATTTAGTGAAATCTGGGAACTATCAGAATCCAGTATTGGTGAGCTTGAGACTGAGTATCAGGCAAAATTCCCCGACGATCCACTATCAGTGTTAAGAGAAATTCTCGTTCATCTCCTTGAATCTACCGTGACAGAAGAACGGCGACGTTTATTGATGGAGATTATATTCCACAAATGTGAATTTGTGGGAGAAATGACTATAGTTCAGCAGGCGCAAAGAAACATCTGTCTCGAAAGCTATGATCGTATCGAGCAAACATTAATGCATTGTATTAATTCAAAAATGTTGCCTGAAAATTTGCTTACGCGCCGGGCGGCGGTGATGATGCGCGCCACGGTTTCTGGCCTGATGGAAAACTGGCTCTTCGCCCCACAATCGTTTGATCTCAAAAAAGAAGCGCGAGATTACGTTGCCGTGTTGCTTGAAATGTTAACATTTTGTCCGACACTGCGCTCGGCAGGGCCCGACGCAACCTCCTGACGCGACTCCAGGAATTATCCTGGACGGTTTCTCTGCCGCTATTCTGTCTGACAGAGCCGTGATATTCTTGCTCGTTGACTATTTTCGGTCGTCTTTTCGGTTCAGAAACCTTCATTCACATGACTATGTTGCAGCTCTATAAACGTGCACAGCACCTTGTTTTCATCACGGTGGCTGTTTTCATCCTGATGCTGTCCTGCCAGTCTTTGGCGCTTGCCCGTGCGGCGTCAAACAGCGATTTGCCGTCGAAGGCGGACGTTCAAAGCCAACTGGATACGCTCAATAAGCAGAAAGACCTTTCCGCGCAGGATAAACTGGTTCAGCAGGATCTCATCGAGACCATCGCAACGCTGGAAAAAATCGAGCGGGTGAAAGACGAGACGACTCAGCTTCGTCAGCGCGTCGCACAGGCGCCGGAAAAAATGCGTCAGGCGACAGAAGCCCTGAATGCCCTCAGCGACGTGGATAACGATGATGAAACGCGTAAGACGCTCAGTACGCTTTCGTTACGCCAGTTAGAACTGCGCGTGGCGCAGGTACTGGATGATTTACAGAACGCACAAAACGATCTCGCCACCTATAACAGCCAGTTGGTTTCTCTGCAAACGCAGCCAGAACGTGTACAAAATGCAATGTACAACGCCTCTCAACAACTTCAGCAGATCCGCAATCGACTGGATGGCACCAATGTGGGTGAAGCGGCATTGCGACCAACTCAGCAGGTGCTGTTACAGGCGCAGCAAGCGTTACTGAATGCTCAGATCGATCAACAACGTAAGAGCCTGGAAGGCAATACGGTGTTGCAGGACACCCTGCAAAAGCAGCGTGATTATGTCACCGCAAACAGCAACCGGCTCGAGCATCAGATGCAGTTGTTGCAGGAGGCGGTCAACAGCAAGCGTTTGACCTTAACGGAAAAAACGGCGCAGGAGGCCATTTCGCCGGATGAAACCGCGCGGATCCAGGCGAATCCGCTGGTGAAACAGGAGCTGGAAATCAACCATCAGCTCAGCCAGCGCCTGATCACTGCGACGGAAAATGGCAATTCGCTGATGCAGCAAAACATTAAGGTCAAAAACTGGCTGGACCGTGCGCTGCAATCCGAACGTAATATCAAAGAACAAATCGCGGTGCTGAAAGGCAGTCTGCTGCTGTCGCGTATTCTCTATCAACAGCAGCAAACGCTGCCGTCGGCGGACGAACTCTCGGACATGACCAACCGCATTGCGGACCTGCGTCTGGAGCAGTTCGAAGTCAACCAACAGCGTGACGCGCTGTTCCAGAACGATGCGTTCGTGGCCAGGCTGGAAGAGGGCCACAGTAACGAAGTGAATGATGAAGTCCACGACGCGCTGTTGCAGGTTGTTGATATGCGTCGCGAACTGCTGGACCAGCTTAACAAGCAGCTGGGTAATCAGCTTATGATGGCCATTAACCTGCAAATTAATCAGCAGCAGTTAATGAGCGTCTCGAAAAGCCTGAAAGAGATCCTGACCCAGCAAATCTTCTGGGTGAACAGCAACCGGCCAATGGACTGGGACTGGATCAAAGCCTTCCCACAGTCGCTGAAAGATCAGTTCAAGTCGATGAAAATCACGGTGAACTGGGAAAAAGCGTGGCCGGCGGTGTTTATCGCTTTCCTGGCCGGATTGCCGCTGCTGCTGATTGCCGGGCTGATTCGCTGGCGTCTGAAGTGGCTGAAAGCGTATCAGCAGAAACTCGCTGCCGCGGTAGGAACGTTGCGCAATGACAGTCAGCTAAACACGCCGAAAGCGATTCTGATCGATCTGATCCGCGCGCTGCCGGTATGCCTGCTGATCCTGGCCGTTGGCCTGATTTTGCTGACGATGCAACTGAACATCAGCGACCTGCTGTGGGCATTCAGTAAAAAACTGGCCAT
This sequence comes from Citrobacter farmeri, assembly GCF_019048065.1. Lineage (NCBI taxonomy): Bacteria > Pseudomonadati > Pseudomonadota > Gammaproteobacteria > Enterobacterales > Enterobacteriaceae > Citrobacter > Citrobacter farmeri. The sequence continues at coordinate 3,439,624 of NZ_CP077291.1, read as the reverse complement.
CTTCTGGCTGGTCTTTGGCCTGTGCTGGAAAGTGCTCGAGAAAGACGGGGTAGCGATTCGTCATTTCGGTATGCCCGCGCAATTGACCAGCCACTGGCGTCGCCAGATTGTGCGCATCAGCCTGGCGCTGCTGCCGCTGCACTTCTGGTCCGTGGTGGCTGAACTTTCTCCGCTGCATTTGATGGACGATGTGTTGGGGCAGGCGATGATTTTCCTCAACCTGCTGTTGATCGCCTTTCTGGTGTGGCCGATGTGTCGCGAAAGCTGGCGTGATAAAGAGTCGCATGGCCTGCGCCTGGTGACGATCACCATCCTGTCAATCATCCCGATTGCGCTGATGGTGCTGACGGCAACCGGCTACTTCTACACCACACTGCGCCTGTCGGGCCGCTGGATTGAGACCGTTTATCTGGTCATCATCTGGAATCTGCTCTACCAGACGGTGTTGCGTGGATTGAGCGTCGCCGCGCGGCGTATCGCCTGGCGTCGTGCGCTGGCGCGTCGACAGAATCTGGTGAAGGAAGGGGCCGAAGGCGCGGAGCCGCAGGAGGAACCGACCATCGCGCTGGAGCAGGTGAACCAGCAAACGTTGCGTATCACCATGCTGTTGATGGTCTCACTGTTCGCGGTGATGTTCTGGGCGATTTGGTCCGATCTGATCACCGTATTCAGCTATCTCGACAGCATCACGCTCTGGCATTACAACGGCACCGAAGCGGGCGCTGCGGTGGTGAAAAGTGTGACGATGGGCAGTCTGCTGTTTGCCATTATCGCCTCGATGGTGGCCTGGGCACTGATCCGCAACCTGCCGGGTCTGCTGGAAGTGCTGGTGCTGTCGCGTCTGAAAATGCGTCAGGGGGCGTCGTACGCCATCACCACAATTCTTAACTACATCATCATTGCCGTCGGGGCGATGACGGTCTTCGGTTCGCTCGGCGTATCGTGGGATAAATTGCAGTGGCTGGCGGCGGCCCTATCGGTCGGTCTCGGGTTCGGCTTGCAGGAGATTTTCGGTAACTTTGTCTCGGGTCTGATCATTTTGTTCGAACGGCCGGTGCGGATTGGCGATACGGTGACGATCGGCACGTTCTCCGGTACCGTCAGCAAGATCCGTATCCGTGCGACCACCATTACCGATTTCGATCGCAAAGAGGTGATCATTCCGAACAAGGCGTTTGTAACCGAGCGTCTGATCAACTGGTCGCTCTCCGATACTACCACTCGTCTGGTGATCCGCATTGGCGTGGCTTACGGTTCAGATCTGGATAAAGTGAAGAAAGTCCTGCTTCAGGCCGCGTTGGAGCATCCGAAAGTGATGCACGATCCCGAGCCGGCGGTGTTCTTTACGACCTTCGGCGCCAGTACTCTCGATCACGAGCTGCGTCTGTACGTGCGTGAACTGCGCGATCGTAGCCATACGGTTGATGAACTGAACCGGTCGATCGATCGCCTGTGTCGCGAAAACAACATTGATATTGCTTTTAACCAGCTTGAAGTGCATCTGCGCAATGAGAAGGGCGATGAGGTGACGGAAGTGAAACGTGAGATCAAAGGCGACGATCCGACGCCGGCGGTCTAATCAAACTCCCGAATGTCTGATGGCGTTTGCGCGCCATCAGACATAACTTAATCCGTTGTAGGCCGGATAAGGCGCGTGCGCCGCCATCCGGCACAACTCAATCAGGCTTGTCAGCCGTTTGAGCCACTTTTTTTTCATAGTCCCGTTTAACCATTTCCAGCGCTTTCAGCACCGTGTCGGGGGCGACCTGGTTTTCTTCCAGCAGGACAATCAAATCGACGGCCAGTTTGACCTCATCCGGGGCATTTTCAAGTGACATAGCGACTCCAGGGATTAGCGGGTTAACCGCGTCAGAACACGTTCAATATTGTCGAGCGCCTTACGACAGCGCGCCAGACGACCTTCATAGATTTCCACTTCACGTTGCAACGTTTGTTGCTCGTCCAGGCGGGTGGCCTGAGCCAGCCGCGCCTTGCGTTGCGCGGTCATTTCCTGCAAACGTCGTTCAAATTCCTGATGCTGAATGCGCCTGCGCTGCCAGCGTGCCAGACCCGGCGCAGCACTGTCCCACTCCCGAAGTGACCAGCTGGCGGTTTCACGGGAGATCGCTTCCAGTTGCGACGCCAGATGTTCCGCAAGCCAGGCGACCTGCGGCAGTTGCTGCTGTTCAACCGCCTGACGCAGCGCCTGAAGATGGTTTTCCGCTTCTTCCAGGCAGGCCTGGAGCAGAGTGCTGCGGGTTTGAAAAAGATGGCGATCGAAGCGAGCGCTGAGCGTGGCATGCTGCGCCATCGGCGCGCAACGTTGGCGCAGAAGGGCGAGCTGATCTTCCAGCTTTTGCAGTAGCATGGCGGTTTTCAATTTAACACTCCGATGAAAATGATAACTGTTATGCTAAAGTAGCGTTCTGGTTTGCGATATGCCTTTATTATGCAACGAATCCTTTTAATCATCACGGGTTGGCTGGCGGTTGTGCTGGGAACGCTGGGCGTCGTGTTGCCTGTATTGCCGACGACACCGTTTATCTTACTGGCTGCCTGGTGCTTTGCCCGCTCATCGCCGCGTTTCCATGACTGGTTACTCTACCGCTCGTGGTTTGGCAGCTATTTGCGATTCTGGCAGAAATACAAGGCCATGCCGCCGGGCGTTAAGCCCCGCGCGATCGTGATGATTCTCATCACCTTCGCGGTATCGCTGTGGCTAACGCCGATGTGGTGGGTGCGGATCCTGCTACTGGTAATCCTGGTCTGTCTGCTGATATTTATGTGGCGAATACCGGTGATTGACGAAAAGCAACAAAAGCACTGAAGCGTAATAATTGCGGTTGCAATTGTGGGCGGTAGCCAGTAAATTCGACCGTTTTCGAGCACAGGCGCGTTGGGTTAAAGTCACTTTAGTCCCGTTTTTCTCTGCGCCGTGAAGTAACACCGTATCAATCAGGCACTAACTTATGACCGCGACTGCACAGCAGCTTGAGTTTCTCAAAAATAGCATTAAAAGCATTCAGGACTACCCGAAACCGGGCATTCTTTTCCGTGATGTCACCAGCTTACTGGAAGATCCGAAAGCTTATGCGCTCAGCATCGAATTGCTGGTTGAGCGTTACAAAAATGCAAGCATTACCAAAGTTGTCGGTACCGAAGCACGCGGCTTTCTGTTTGGCGCGCCGGTAGCGTTGGGTCTGGGCGTTGGCTTTGTGCCAGTGCGTAAACCGCGTAAACTGCCGCGTGAAACAATCGCTGAAAGCTATGAACTGGAATACGGTACCGATCAGCTGGAAATCCACGTTGATGCGATCCAGGCCGGTGACAAAGTGCTGGTGGTTGACGATCTGCTGGCGACCGGCGGCACGATTGAAGCGACCGTAAAGCTGATCCGTCGCCTGGGCGGCGAAGTGACCGACGCGGCGTTCATCATCAATCTGTTTGACCTTGGTGGCGAACAGCGCCTGGCACAACAGGGCATCAATTGCTACAGCCTCGTTCCATTCCCGGGACACTGATCGGCTCAACAGCACCTGACGTATTACCTGAAGACATGACCTCGCTGAATTAGCGAGGTTGTGTTAGCATTCCCCCCTATGAATCCACCTTCCAGCGTTTCAGAGCCAGCCAATGAGTTATCAGGTTTTAGCCCGAAAATGGCGCCCACAGACCTTTGCTGACGTCGTCGGCCAGGAACATGTGCTGACCGCACTGGCGAACGGCTTGTCGTTAGGGCGTATTCACCACGCATATCTTTTTTCCGGTACCCGGGGTGTCGGTAAAACCTCCATTGCCCGCCTGTTGGCAAAGGGACTGAATTGCGAAACCGGCATTACCGCCACGCCCTGCGGCGTGTGTGATAACTGCCGTGAAATCGAGCAGGGGCGGTTTGTCGATCTGATCGAGATCGATGCCGCCTCGCGCACCAAAGTTGAAGATACCCGAGACCTGCTGGATAACGTCCAGTACGCACCGGCGCGCGGTCGATTCAAAGTCTATCTGATCGACGAAGTGCACATGCTGTCTCGCCACAGTTTTAACGCGCTGCTCAAAACGCTTGAGGAGCCGCCGTCGCACGTCAAATTCCTGCTGGCGACAACCGATCCGCAGAAGCTGCCGGTGACCATTTTGTCTCGCTGCCTGCAGTTCCATCTTAAGGCGCTGGATGTTGATCAGATCCGCCATCAGCTTGAACACATCCTTAACGAAGAGCAGATCGCCCATGAACCGCGTGCGTTGCAACTGCTTTCCCGCGCGGCGGATGGCAGCCTGCGTGATGCGTTGAGTTTGACCGATCAGGCGATTGCCAGCGGTGATGGTCAGGTTTCTACCCAGGCGGTGAGCACGATGCTCGGCACGCTGGATGACGATCAGGCCCTGTCGCTGGTTGAAGCGGTGATAGCCGCCGACGGTGAGAAGGTGATGACACTGGTCAACGAGGCCGCTGCGCGGGGTATCGAGTGGGAAGCGCTGCTGGTTGAAATGCTGGGACTGCTGCATCGTATCGCGCTGGTCCAGCTATCTCCTGCTGCGCTGGGCAACGACATGGCGGCGATTGAAGTGCGCATGCGTGAACTGGCGCGCATCGTGCCGCCTGCTGACGTCCAGCTTTATTACCAGACGCTGCTGATTGGCCGTAAAGAACTGCCGTACGCGCCGGACAGACGTATGGGCGTTGAAATGACCTTACTGCGGGCGCTGGCGTTTCACCCCCGTATGCCGCTTCCGGAACCTGAGGTTCCGCGACAATCTTTCGCCCCTGTCGCGCCAACGGCGGTGATGACGCCGACTCAGGCGCCGCAGCAGTCTACACCTGCGCACCCGGCTCCGGCGGTGCCTCTGCCGGAATCCACCAGTCAGGTACTGGCGGCGCGCAACCAACTGCAACGTGCGCAGGGAGCAACCAAAGCAAAAAAGAGTGAACCGGCAGCCGCATCCCGCGCGCGGCCGGTGAATAACGCTGCGCTGGAAAGACTGGCTTCGGTATCAGAACGCGTGCAGGCTCGTCCTGCGCCGTCTGCGCTCGAACAAGCTCCGGCGAAGAAAGAAGCTTATCGCTGGAAGGCGACCACACCGGTTGCTGAAGTGAAAGAGGTCGTGGCGACGCCGAAGGCGCTGAAGAAAGCGCTGGAGCATGAGAAAACGCCGGAACTTGCAGCCAGGCTGGCGGCAGAAGCGATTGAACGCGACCCATGGGCGGCGCAGGTGAGTCAGCTTTCACTGCCAAAACTGGTTGAGCAGGTCGCGCTCAATGCCTGGAAAGAAGAGAACGGCAGTGCAATCTGTCTGCATTTACGTTCCAGCCAGCGTCACCTGAATTCCAGCGGCGCGCAGCAAAAGCTGGCGGAAGCGCTGAGTGCGCTGACAGGATCAACGGTTGAACTGACCATCGTAGAAGATGATAATCCGGCGGTGCGAACGCCGCTGGAGTGGCGTCAGGCGATTTATGAAGAGAAACTTGCGCAGGCGCGCGAGTCGATAGTTGCGGATAACAACATCCAGACCCTGCGTCGATTCTTCGATGCGGAACTGGATGAAGAGAGTATCCGCCCCATTTGATCGTAAGCGACGCTTATGATTGTCATCCCTTAACGTGATTGAGAGAGAAGCCTATGTTTGGTAAAGGCGGTCTGGGTAACCTGATGAAGCAGGCCCAGCAGATGCAGGAAAAAATGCAGCAGATGCAGGAAGAAATCGCCAGGCTGGAAGTGACCGGTGAATCCGGCGCAGGTCTGGTGAAAGTGACCATCAATGGCGCGCATAACTGCCGTCGCGTGGAGATCGACCCAAGCCTGCTCGAAGATGACAAAGAGATGCTGGAAGATCTGGTTGCTGCCGCGTTCAACGATGCTGCCCGTCGCATTGAAGAGACCCAGAAAGAGAAGATGGCCTCTGTTTCCTCCGGTATGCAGTTGCCGCCAGGCTTTAAGATGCCGTTCTGATGCAAACCAGCCCGCTGTTAACTCAGCTTATGGAAGCACTGCGCTGTCTGCCGGGCGTTGGTCCGAAATCGGCGCAGCGCATGGCGTTTACGCTGCTTCAGCGTGACCGCAGCGGCGGGATGCGCCTGGCGCAAGCGCTCACCCGGGCAATGTCGGAAATCGGCCACTGTGCCGATTGCCGCACCTTCACTGAACAGGATGTCTGCAATATTTGTTCGAATCCGCGTCGCCAGGAAAACGGCCAGATTTGCGTGGTCGAGAGTCCGGCGGATATCTACGCGATTGAGCAGACCGGGCAGTTTTCCGGGCGCTACTTCGTGCTGATGGGGCATTTGTCGCCGCTTGACGGCATCGGGCCGGATGATATCGGTCTCGACAGACTCGAGCAACGCCTCTCTTCAGAGCCGCTAAGTGAAGTGATTCTCGCGACCAACCCAACGGTTGAAGGGGAAGCCACGGCGAACTACATTGCGGAGCTCTGCGCGCAGTATGGCGTTGACGCCAGCCGTATCGCCCACGGTGTGCCGGTCGGCGGTGAACTGGAGATGGTGGACGGCACCACGCTGTCACATTCTCTGGCAGGACGTCACAAGATTAAATTCTGACCAAACGGAGGTTGCGCTCGCGACCTCCGCTTGAAATCCCCCGCGGTTGTCCCCATTTCCCTCACAACGTGTTTTTTACCATTAAAAATGGCATTGTTGAGGTAGATCTACATGAAAGGACAAGAAACTCGTGGGTTTCAGTCAGAGGTAAAACAACTTCTGCATCTGATGATCCATTCTCTGTATTCCAATAAAGAAATCTTCCTGCGTGAGCTTATCTCTAACGCCTCCGATGCGGCAGACAAGCTGCGTTTTCGCGCGCTGTCGAACCCGGACCTCTATGAAGGCGACGGTGAACTGCGCGTGCGCGTCTCCTTCGATAAAGATAAGCGTACGTTGACCATTGCCGATAACGGCGTGGGGATGAACCGTGATGATGTGATTGATCATCTGGGGACCATTGCGAAGTCCGGGACCAAATCTTTCCTCGAATCTATGGGCTCCGATCAGGCGAAAGACAGCCAATTGATCGGCCAGTTTGGGGTTGGCTTCTATTCCGCGTTTATCGTGGCGGATAAAGTGACGGTCCGCACGCGCGCCGCGGGCGACAAGCCGGAGAATGGCGTGTTCTGGGAGTCGGCTGGCGAAGGTGAATACACCGTTGGTGATATCACCAAAGACGATCGCGGAACGGAAATCACGCTGCATCTGCGTGAAGGGGAAGACGAGTTCCTCGATGACTGGCGCGTACGTTCCATCATCAGCAAATATTCCGACCATATCGCACTGCCGGTTGAGATTGAAAAACAGGAAGAGAAAGATGGCGAAACCGTCGTTTCCTGGGAGAAAATCAACAAGGCTCAGGCGCTGTGGACCCGTAACAAGTCGGAAATCAAAGACGACGAGTACAACGAGTTTTACAAGCATATCGCGCATGATTTTACCGATCCGCTGACCTGGAGCCACAACCGTGTGGAAGGGAAGCAGGAGTACACCAGCCTGCTGTATATCCCGTCTCAGGCGCCGTGGGACATGTGGAACCGCGATCACAAGCACGGTCTGAAACTGTATGTTCAGCGCGTCTTTATCATGGACGACGCCGAGCAGTTCATGCCGAACTACCTGCGCTTCGTGCGAGGGCTTATCGACTCTAACGATCTGCCGCTGAACGTCTCTCGTGAGATCCTGCAGGACAGCAGCGTTACTCGCAATCTGCGTAGCGCGTTGACCAAACGTGTTCTGCAAATGCTGGAAAAACTGGCGAAAGACGACGCGGAAAAATACCAGACGTTCTGGCAGCAGTTCGGTCTGGTGATGAAAGAAGGTCCGGCGGAAGATCACGCTAACCAGGAAACCATCGCCAAACTGATGCGTTTCGCGTCAACGCATACCGACTCTTCTGCGCAGACGGTCTCTCTGGAAGACTACGTCTCCCGCATGAAAGAAGGGCAGGAGAAAATCTACTACATCACCGCAGACAGCTATGCAGCGGCGAAAAGCAGCCCGCATCTGGAACTGCTGCGTAAGAAAGGCATCGAAGTACTGCTGCTTTCCGATCGCATTGACGAGTGGATGATGAACTACCTGACCGAGTTCGATGGTAAGGCGTTCCAGTCCGTCGCCAAAGCGGACGAGTCGATCGACAAGCTGGCCGATGAGGTTGATGAAAGCGCGAAAGAAGCGGAAAAAGCGCTGACGCCGTTCGTGGAGCGTGTGAAAACCCTGCTGGGCGACCGGGTAAAAGACGTGCGTCTGACGCATCGTCTGACCGATACGCCGGCGATTGTCACTACCGACGCGGACGAAATGAGCACCCAGATGGCGAAACTGTTTGCCGCTGCGGGTCAGAACGTGCCGGAAGTGAAATACATCTTTGAACTTAACCCGGACCACGTGCTGGTGAAACGCACAGCTGAGACCCAGGACGACGCGAAGTTCAACGAGTGGGTTGAACTGCTGCTGGATCAGGCGCTGTTTGCTGAGCGCGGCACGCTCGAAGATCCAAACCAGTTCATCCGCCGTATGAACCAACTGCTGGTTTCCTGATAACGGCTTGTAGTGCCGGATGGCGCTGACGCTTATCCGGCCTACGGTTAAAGCTGTTTTTGTAGGCCGGATAAGGTGCTTGCACCGCCATCCGGCTTTTTTTTCGCGCATCTTCCCCTCATTAACCGTTTCAGCCTTACCCCGCTTCCTTGAGACAAATGCGTGATGGTGGTATCGTTTAGCGCTTTTTTAAAAATATCGACAACCTTTAAGGGGATTTTCGTAATGCGTATCATTCTGCTTGGCGCTCCGGGCGCGGGTAAAGGAACTCAGGCTCAGTTCATCATGGAGAAGTATGGTATTCCGCAAATCTCCACCGGTGATATGCTGCGTGCCGCCGTGAAATCTGGCTCCGAGCTGGGTAAACAAGCGAAAGACATCATGGACGCCGGTAAACTGGTGACGGATGAGTTGGTGATCGCGCTGGTAAAAGAGCGTATCGCGCAGGAAGATTGCCGTAACGGTTTTCTGTTAGATGGTTTCCCACGCACGATTCCACAGGCTGATGCCATGAAAGACGCGGGTATCGTAGTGGATTATGTTCTCGAATTTGACGTGCCGGATGAGCTGATCGTTGATCGTATCGTCGGTCGTCGCGTGCATGCTGCTTCTGGTCGTGTTTACCACATCAAATTCAACCCACCAAAAGTGGAAGGGAAAGACGATGTGACCGGCGAAGAGCTGACCACCCGTAAAGATGACCAGGAAGAGACCGTGCGTAAACGTCTGGTGGAATATCATCAGATGACGGCGCCGCTGATTGGTTACTATCAGAAAGAAGCGGCCGCGGGCAATACCCAATACGCGAAAGTTGACGGGACTCAGGCCGTCGCTGAAGTGCGCGCTGCTCTGGAAAAAATTCTCGGCTAAGGCCGTTCTGCCGGATGGCGGTGCAAGCACCTTATCCGGCCTACAACTGTATTCCTGCTTTGTAGGCCTGATAAGCGTAGCGCCATCAGGCAAATTCTCGTCTTACCTCTCACAGCAATTAGTTCTTCTTACTCGCTTTTCCGCTACAATTATCAACAATTTGAATCGATAAGAGGCGGTAATGCGTCAAACGAAAACCGGTATCCTGCTGGCAAATCTTGGAACCCCCGAAGCCCCCACTCCGGCGGCGGTAACACGCTATCTCCGACAATTCTTAAGCGATAAACGCGTTGTCGATACGCCTCGGGTGTTGTGGTGGCCGTTACTTCGCGGTGTTATTTTGCCGCTGCGTGCTCCGCGCGTGGCAAAGCTTTATCAGTCTGTCTGGATGGAAGGCGGCTCGCCGCTGATGGTTTATAGCCGTCAACAGCAGCAGGCACTTGCTGCGCGATTACCGGATACGCCGGTTGCACTGGGTATGAGCTATGGCTCGCCGTCGCTGGAAAGCGCAGTGGACGAGCTGCTGGCGAACCATGTTGATCACATTATCGTGCTGCCGCTGTACCCGCAGTATTCCTGCTCCACCGTTGCCGCCGTCTGGGATGAACTGGCGCGTATTCTGGCGCGGAAACGCCGTCTTCCGGGGATCTCGTTTATTCGTGATTATGCCGATGACAGCGCCTATATCGACGCGCTGGCGAACAGCGCGCGCACCTCGTTTGCCAAACATGGCGAACCGGATTTACTGCTGCTGTCGTATCACGGTATCCCCCAGCGTTTTGCTGATGAAGGCGACGACTATCCGCAGCGCTGTCGCGACACCACTCGTGAGCTGGTCTCTGCGCTCGGTCTGCCGCCGGAGAAGGTGATGATGACCTTCCAGTCGCGTTTTGGTCGTGAGCCGTGGCTGACGCCTTACACCGACGAAACGCTGAAAATGTTAGGCGAGAAGGGGACGGCACATGTTCAGGTGATGTGTCCGGGCTTCGCGGCGGATTGTCTGGAGACGCTGGAAGAAATTGCGGTGCAGAATAAAGAGATCTTCCTCGAAGCGGGCGGCAAAAAGTATGAATATATTCCGGCGCTGAATGCAGCACCGGAACATATCGATATGATGCTAAAACTGACGGCCGCGTACCGCTAACTAACGCTGCGCGCTTATCTGCTGAGTAAAGAAACGCGCGCCATCGCGCAATGCGTCATCGGCAGATTTCATTATGCGTGAGTAATGCAGAAAGGCGTGCAGTGTGCCGGGATACATTTTGTATTCGCAGGGCTGCTGGTGCGCCGCCAGCGTCTGGAAGAGCAGGCGACTGTCGTCGATCAGCGGGTCAAACTCTGCTCCGGCGATAAAGCAGGGCGGTATCTCATGCGTCAGGTCGTTGTTGAACAGGCAATAGTACGGCGACTCGCGATCGTCAGTATTTCGCAGATACGCATTTTCGTACATCTCCAAATCCTGGCGGCTGAGACCATCCCAGTCGCCGCCCATCAGCCGACGACTCACCGAGTCCTGTAAGCCATACAGGCCATACCACAACAGCACACCTGCCACTTTCCCGCAGGAGATAGGCTTATCGCGCAGCCACAGCGCGCTGGCGAGTGCCAGCATCGCGCCAGCGGAATCACCGGCAAAGCCAATCCGCGTCATATTCACCTGATAGTCGTCTGCCTGCTGATAAAAGAACTGACAGGCGGTAATGGTCTCTTCAATGGCCTGCGGAAAACGCGCTTCAGGCGAGAGGGAATAGTCGATGCCAATCACCGTGCACTGGGTATAGCTTGCCAGCAGGCGCATGATGCGGTCATGGGTATCCAGATTGCCGAGAATAAAACCGCCGCCGTGCAGATAGAACAGCGTGGCCTGACTGTCTTGCGTTGGGCTGTACAGGCGCGTTGTCACTTCTCCCCAGCGCGTGGGGATGGTGTATTCCCGCGTTGGCATTTGTGGTGCATCCGCGTTCCAGAAGCGGCGTTCAAGAATGTAGTGTTGGCGCATAGCCACCACGTCATCGGCGGACGGCCAGGGCGGCAGATCGTCCTGCCGGACATTCAGCACCGCCTTCATCTCATCTGAAATGCGCGCCAGTACGGGAAGTTTGTTTTCCGGTTTCATAAAACGCTCCTTGTGAAATCGGCCCATTGTAAAAACTTCCGCCGTGGAAACTGCGATCCATTCGTCCGATATTGAAACTCTGCCGTTGCGGGGGGAATGTGCTACCATGCACCGCTCAGTTAGTCACCCGTAAAAACAGCCATGAAATTTCCCGGTAAACGCAAATCCAAACATTATTTCCCCGTCAACGCACGCGATCCGCTTCTGCAACAAATCCAGCCTGAAAACGAAACCAGCGCCGCATGGGTGGTGGGGATCGATCAGACGCTGGTGGATATTGAAGCGAAAGTGGATGATGCATTTGTGCAACGTTATGGACTGAGTGCCGGGCATTCACTGGTGATTGAGGACGACGTGGCGGAGGCGTTGTACCGGGAACTGGTTCGTGACAATCTGATCACCCATCAGTTTGCTGGTGGTACCATTGGCAACACTATGCACAACTACTCCGTGCTGGCCGATGACCGTTCGGTGTTGCTGGGGGTGATGTGCAGCAACATTGAGATTGGCAGTTACGCCTACCGCTATCTGTGCAACACTTCCAGCCGGACCGACCTCAACTATTTGCAGGGCGTTGACGGGCCGATTGGCCGTTGCTTTACCCTGATTGGCGAGTCCGGCGAGCGTACCTTCGCTATCAGCCCAGGGTACATGAACCAACTGCGCGCGGAAAGCATTCCGGAATCGGTGATTGCCGGGGCATCGGCGCTGGTGTTGACCTCCTATCTTGTACGCTGCAAGCCGGGCGAACCGATGCCGGAAGCGACGATGAAGGCCATTGAGTACGCTAAAAAGCACAATGTGCCGGTGGTGCTGACGCTTGGAACCAAATTTGTTATCGCCGATAACCCGCAGTGGTGGCAGGATTTCCTCAAAGAGAATGTCTCAATTCTGGCGATGAATGAAGAAGAGGCCGAAGCGCTAACCGGTGAAAACGATCCGCTGCTGGCGTCTGATAAAGCGCTGGACTGGGTCGATCTGGTACTGTGTACTGCCGGACCGGTAGGGCTGTACATGGCGGGCTTTACCGAAGAGGAAGCCAAACGCAAAACCCAGCACCCGCTGCTGCCGGGGGCGATTGCCGAATTTAACCAGTATGAATTCAGCCGCGCGATGCGTCATAAAGACTGTCGTAATCCGCTGCGCGTCTATTCGCATATCGCCCCGTATATGGGCGGGCCGGAAAAGATCATGAATACCAACGGCGCAGGCGACGGCGCGCTGGCGGCGCTGCTGCATGATATTACTGCCAACAGCTACCATCGTTCGAATGTACCGAATTCCAGCAAGCATAAGTTCACCTGGCTGACCTATTCGTCATTGGCCCAGGTGTGCAAATATGCTAATCGCGTGAGTTATCAGGTACTGAACCAGCACTCTCCGCGTCTGACGCGTGGACTGCCGGAGCGTGAGGATAGCCTCGAAGAGTCGTACTGGGATCGTTAAGTCATTATGCCGGATGGCGGCGTAAACGCCTTATCCGGCCTACTGCTACCATTATCTGTGTAATCACGTAGGCCTGATAGGCGAAGCTCCATCAGGCAAACGAGTCGATGCAACGACGGTCACCCCGTCACCACTTCACCTGCAGGCGGCGTTTCTAACAGTTCCAGCATGGTACGGGCGATCTCGCGTTCGCCCATCACCACCTGGTTGGCGCCGCGTTCGGTAATGTACTCCACTTCATCGTCATAATGCGCCCGGGCGATAATCTCAATATTCGGGCACTTCTCGCGGGCAGAGGCAACAATTTCGCCGGCCTCATAGCCATTCGGGATAGTAAGGATCAGCCAGCGGGCGCAATCCAGGTGCGCCAGAGTCATAATCTCTTCGTTGGCCGCATTTCCCAGCACAGCGCGGATCCCGCGTTCGCGCAGTTCATCCACGCGTGTCCGTGAGGTTTCGATAACCACTAACGGAATACCTGCGGCCATCAGTTTTTCACCGAGCAGGCTGCCGACGCGGCCAAATCCGACCAGCAGCGCATGGTTACAGATATCCACCGGAATTTGCTTCTCTTCCTCGATGGCCTCTTCCAGCGTCTGTTCTTCCAGTGTCTCGGTTTTTGCCAGATATTTTTCCAGCAGGGCAAACAGCACCGGGTTGAGCATAATTGACAGAATCGCCCCCGCCAGTACCAGATTTTGCCCTTCCTGTGGCAGCAGGTTCAGCGCCATCCCCAGACCGGCGAGAATAAAGGCAAACTCACCAATCTGCGCCAGGCTGGCGGCGATGGTCAGCGCAGTACGCGGCGAGTGCCCAAACAGACGCACCAGGAAGAAGGCGGCGACCGACTTACCAAAGATAATAATGGCAAGCGTTGCCAGCACGGCCAGCGGCTGTTGGATGAGAATCAGCGGGTCAAACAGCATGCCAACGGAAACAAAGAACAGGACAGCAAACGCGTCGCGCAGCGGCAGGGTATCGTGGGCTGCACGGTGGCTCAGTTCGGATTCATTCAGTACCATCCCGGCAAAGAATGCGCCCAACGCGAAGGAGACGTCGAACAGTTCAACGGCACCGAACGCGATACCTAATGCCAGTGCCAGCACGGAAAGGGTAAACAGCTCACGGGAGCCGGTTGCCGCACTGCGCGCCATAATCCACGGCACCAGACGGCGACCTACCAGCATCATAATGGCGATAAAGGCGATAACTTTACCAATGGTAATGCCCATGTCGACCGCCAGGGAGGCGAAACCGACGTTGCCTTTTTCCATCATCCCGGCCACGGCGGGCAGCAGTACCAGCGTCAGCACCATCACCAGATCTTCAACGATCAGCCAGCCGATGGCAATCTGCCCTCGCTGACTGTCGACCAGCTGTCGTTCTTCAAGCGCGCGCAGCAGCACCACGGTACTGGCGGTTGAAAGACATAAACCAAAGACGATGCCGGTCATCAGAGACCAACCCATCATGGCGGAAAGTGCCATACCCAACAACGTCGCTACGGCTATCTGAGCGATCGCGCCGGGAATGGCTATCGACTTTACCGCCATCAGGTCCTTCAGCGAAAAGTGCAAACCGACGCCAAACATCAACAGAATAACGCCAAGCTCTGCGAGCTCCGGCGCAAGTTTCGTATCAGCCACAAAGCCAGGGGTAAAAGGACCAGCCAGAACGCCCGCTAACAAATATCCCACCAGAGGAGAAATACGTAGTTTATTGGCAAGCATGCCGAGTATAAAAGCGAGCACAAGGCCGCCAACAATGGTGGTGATAAGCGGGGTGGCGTGATGCATTCCGTCTCCTTTGGTAGCTGATTTCCAAAATTCCAGGTAATAGTTTATGACAATTTTGACTATTATGTTTATGAATAATTATTGAATTTTGAAGAAAACTGCAATTTGGGGCGAAAAAGGCACGGATCGGAAAACGAATGGGCAGGAAACAGAGAAAAGGCTTATGACAACAGGCGTAGCGTGCGGCTAAAGTTTAGCTTTAGCCGCAGGAAACTCAGGCTTTATGCCGGTTATCAGGTAAGAATATGGTCAGTATCCCCAAAAGTGGTAGGAAAGCACAGATTTTATAGACTAACTCGATGCTGGTGTGGTCTGCGAGCAGACCTAACACGGCGGCTCCCAGGCCACCCATCCCGAAGGCAAAACCAAAAAACAGACCAGAAACCATGCCGATACGACCCGGCAGCAGCTCCTGGGCATAGACCAGAATGGCAGAAAACGCTGATGCGAGGATAAAACCAATGATCACCGTTAAAATTCCGGTCCAGTGCAGAGTGGCATAAGGTAAAATCAGCGTAAACGGCGCAACGCCGAGGATAGAGCCCCAAATCACATATTTTCTGCCAATCTTATCACCTAAAGGCCCGCCGATTACCGTTCCTGCCGCGACCGCAAACAGGAAGGCAAAGAGGTGAAACTGCGCGTTTTGTACCGATAATCCGAATTTTTGCATCAGATAAAAGGTGTAATAGCTGCTGATGCTCGCCATATAGAAGTATTTAGAGAAAATCAGGATCAGCAGGACACTGACAGCGAGGACCACCTTGTTACGCGGCAGTGGATTGATAACCGTCGCTTTGGGTTTTCCCTTGCTCATACGATGCTGTGCGGCGTACCAGCGGCTAATCTGAGCCAGTACCACAATCGCCAACAGGGCGGCGAGAACAAACCAGGCCACGTTACCTTTGCCGTAAGGGGCGATGATCACTGCTGCCAGCAATGGACCAAGGGAACTGCCGAAGTTACCGCCGACCTGGAAGATGGACTGGGCAAGACCGTGACGTCCGCCCGAAGCCATACGCGCCACGCGGGAGGATTCCGGATGGAATACCGAAGAGCCGGTTCCGACCAGCGCGGCGGCAAGCAGAACGGTGCCAAAACTGCCCGCCATGGCCAACAGCACCAGACCGCTCAACGTGAAGCACATGCCAATCGGCAGCGACCACGGCATCGGGTACTTATCGGTCCAGTAGCCGACCACCGGCTGCAGCAGCGAAGAGGCCAACTGGAAGGTCAGGGTGATCATCCCTATCTGCATAAAGGTCAGTGAGAATTCGGACTGTAACAGCGGATAGATCGCCAGAATCAACGACTGGATCATATCGTTAAGCAGGTGAGAAAGGCTAATTGCACCTAAAATGCCGAACGACGTACGCGCTTTAGCGACTGGTGCAGACGCACCAGGTGCTGGCTGGGTTTGTTCACTCATTGCCATAGAAAGTCACTTCTGTTTGATTTGCGATGTAGGGGAATATCGTCATTGTGATTATTACCTGACTAACATACCTGCGGACGAGGTTTGAAGGAAGTCTCAATTCTGAAAACTTATTCGACTATTATTTCAGATAATTGTAATTTCAGCCGAGTGAAGGAATCAGGGAGAGAAACATGAAATTTTTGAAACGGGGTGTGGCGTTGGCACTGTTCGCTGCATTCGCGCTGGCAAGTCAGCCTGTTCAGGCTTTTGAAAAAGATAAAACCTATAAAATCACCATTCTGCATACTAACGATCATCATGGCCATTTCTGGCGCAGTGAATACGGTGAATACGGCCTGTCGGCGCAAAAAACACTGGTGGACGGGATTCGTCGGGAGGTTGCTGCCGAAGGGGGAAGTGTTCTGCTGTTGTCCGGTGGTGACATCAACACCGGCGTTCCTGAATCGGATCTACAGGATGCTGAGCCAGACTTTCGCGGGATGAACCTGATTGGTTATGACGCGATGGCGGTCGGCAACCATGAATTTGATAATCCGCTCACCGTCCTGCGTCAGCAGGAAAAGTGGGCGAAGTTCCCGTTTCTCTCGGCCAATATCTACCAGAAAAGTACCGGCGAGCGCCTGTTTAAACCCTGGGCCATCTTTAAGCGTCAGGATCTGAAAATCGCGGTTATCGGTCTGACTACCGATGACACGGCGAAGATCGGCAACCCTGAATTCTTCACCGACATCGAATTTCGCAAACCAGCGGAAGAGGCAAAGGTGGTGATTCAGGAATTGCAGATGAATGAAAAGCCTGACGTCATTATTGCGACCACCCATATGGGGCACTATGACAACGGAAACCACGGTTCGAACGCGCCGGGCGACGTCGAAATGGCGCGCAGTCTGCCAGAGGGGGCGCTGGCGATGATTGTGGGTGGTCACTCACAGGACCCGGTATGCATGGCGGCAGAAAACAAAAAACAGGTGGATTATGTCCCCGGTACGCCGTGCGCGCCGGACAAGCAGAACGGGATCTGGATTGTACAGGCTCACGAGTGGGGAAAATACGTTGGTCGCGCGGACTTTGAGTTCCGTAACGGCGAGATGAAAATGGTCAACTATCAGCTAATCCCGGTGAACCTGAAGAAGAAAGTGACCTGGGAAGACGGGAAAAGTGAGCACGTACTTTACACCCCTGAAATTGTTGAGAATGCGCAGATGCTCTCACTGTTGTCACCGTTCCAGAATAAAGGGAAAGCCCAGTTGGATGTGAAAATCGGTGCGGTGAATGACCGTCTGGAAGGCGATCGCAGCAAGGTCCGCTTTGTACAGACCAACATGGGGCATCTGATTCTGGCTGCGCAAATGGCGCGCACCGGGGCGGATTTCGGCGTCATGAGTGGCGGTGGAATTCGTGATTCGATCGAAGGTGGAGATATCACCTATAAAAGCGTGCTAAAGGTGCAACCGTTTGGCAATGTTGTCGTGTATGCCGATATGAACGGCAAGGACGTAACGGACTACCTGACGGCCGTGGCGCAGATGAAGCCGGATTCCGGTGCCTATCCGCAGTTTGCTAACGTCAGTTTTGTCGCCAAAGACGGCAAGCTCAACGATCTGAAAATCAACGGAGAGCCGGTTGACCCGGCGAAAACCTACCGTATGGCGACGCTCAGTTTTAACGCGACCGGGGGCGACGGTTATCCGCGTATTGATAACAAGCCAGGCTACGTCAATACCGGGTTTATCGATGCGGAAGTGCTGAAGGAGTACATCCAGAAAAATTCACCGCTGGAGGCGAGTACTTATGCGCCAAATAATGAGGTGAGCTGGCAGTAACCGCTCTTGTGCCCGGTGGCGCTACCCTTCCGGGCTTATACAGAGAGCGGCGTAGGTCGGATACGACGCTTGCATCGCCCTCCGGCGCCATACACGTTTAATCCCGGCGGGCGATATCGGCGAATTTAGCCTGCAGAATAGCGGCCAGATCGCCCGCCGCCAGTTCAATGTCCAGTCCACGTTTGCCGCCTGAGACAAAAATGGTGTCAAACGTCTGGGCTGGCGCATCAATAAGCGTCGGCAGGCGTTTTTTCTGTCCCAGCGGACTAATGCCGCCGACCAGATACCCGGTAGTGCGTTGCGCAACCAGCGGATCGGCCATATCGACCTTTTTTGCGCCGAGCGCTTTGGCGACTTTTTTCAAATCCAACTGTCCGGCCACGGGGGTAACCGCAACCGCCAGGTGTTTCATATCCCCATTCACCGCGACCAGCAGCGTTTTGTACACCCGATCGGCATTCAACCCTAATTTGCGCACCACCTCGTCACCAAAGTTGGTTTCGGCGGGATCGTGATCGTAGGTGTGGATCCTGTACGTAATTTTGTTTTTTTCGAGTAAGTTAACAGCGGGTGTCATAGTAATTATTCCTGGCTAAACCAAATGACATGTCAAGCGTACCTCTGATGATTGTCTAAAAAATAGTACCATCTTGCGCAATTAGGTTGGCAGGATGCAGAGTTTGAGCGACAATCGACATACACCGACGCGTTAAGCGGCGGCATAATAATAATGATGAAATTCCTCTTTGACGGGCCAATAGAAATATTGGCCACTTTTTTATCGCATTAGCTCCGGTAAATTTCCTTCTCCGTAAAGGTGCAGCGCGCCAACGGCCACCACATAGCGACCCGCGGGCAATGTCGACAGGCGATCCCGCCAGGCAATATTGCGCTGATGCATCAGTACATCGTACAACGACTGACTGAAGGTGTTCGGCAGCGTCAGGTGGTTGTCCTGCGGCGGCGCTTGCAGCCACCAACTCATCATCTGTTGCAGTAGCCGGGCGTTGGTGTGCCAGTGCGTCAATGTATCATTCAACAGCGCCAGCCCGTTATCCGGCAGTTCACATAATAGCGCAATCTGGCTGGCAGCACCTTCCAGCTCAATCACCGGTTTTTCTACCTTTTTCGCAGCCTGCAACAGTTGATAATCAATGCCATACTCCGGGCGTAGCCCCAACTGTTGCGCCTGAGTGGCCTGTAGTACCATCGCGATTTGCCACAGCGGTTGCGTTGAAAACAGGGCCGGGGAGATCCCCAGTTCATCGGTCGCGCTATGCAAATTGCGCAACAGATCTCCGCTGATGCGTTCTTCGAGTGCGGCATACTCGGGTAAATCGGCGAAGGGACTGTCATTGCCGGAGACATCGGCCTCAACAATTAACGCATCGGCGTTGTTAAGCTTTTTGAGCAGTCTGGCAGGAAGAGGAGACATGTCGCGGCTGCCCATATGAATACTGCCAATCAGGTGGAAGTGGCGATTGCCGGGCAACGAAACGTCAATGGCGGGCCAGGTATAGCGATTGCCGGATAGCCCAGCGAAAAATGTTTTTACCCGGTAAAACAGATCCATGCGACCTCCCTAAGTAGACGACCATGCTAGCGCGTGACCTGGTAAGGTGCAAATACACTTCATCATTCACTCAGCCTCTTTGTTGGCTGCGTTCTGAAACCCCAGTCACATAGTTAGCTATGTGACTGGGGATTTAATCACTTACTCTTTTGGTGTAAAGCGCAGCAGTCGGTTAGCGTTGCTCACCACGGTAATGGACGACAGCGCCATCGCCGCCCCGGCAACTACCGGGTTCAGCAGCGTTCCTGTGAACGGCCATAAGATACCGGCCGCCACGGGGATCCCGATGCTGTTGTAGATGAACGCCCCGAGCAGGTTCTGCTTCATATTGCGCAGCGTGGCGCGGGAGATGGACAGCGCATCCGCCACGCCCATCAGACTGTGACGCATCAATGTGATCGCGGCGGTTTCAATTGCCACGTCGCTGCCGCCGCCCATTGCAATCCCGACATCGGCCTGTGCCAGCGCCGGCGCGTCATTGATACCGTCACCGACCATCGCCACCTGACGTCCCTGACTTTGCAGACGTTTAATGGCATCGGCCTTACCGTCCGGGAGAACGCCGGCAATCACCTCATCAATCCCCGCCTCTTTAGCGATAGCATTTGCCGTCGTCGGGTTATCGCCGGTTAACATCACCAGACGGTATCCGGCACGGTGCAGTCGCTGAAGGGCTGCCACGCTGTCGCTACGCAGCGGATCGCGCACGGCCAGCAGCGCCACTGCTTTGCCATCAATCGCCAGCAGTACCGGCGTGGCACCCTGAGAAGCCTGGGCAGAAATCTCGGCGTCCAGTTCGCGAGTGTCAACCTGCTGCTCGTTCAGCAGGGCCTGGTTGCCCAGCAGCAGCGTATGGCCTTCCGCTTCGCCGCTGACGCCTAATCCACGCAGAGTACGGAACCCGTTGACCTGCGGCAGGGCGCTATCACCGGCTTTGTCGAGAATCGCCCGCGCCAGCGGGTGACTGGAACCCTGCTCAAGCGCTGCCGCCAACCGCAGTGCCTGCGCGTCGTCAGTGTCACCCACGGTTTTAATCGCGACCACCTGCGGTTTACCTTCGGTCAGCGTTCCGGTTTTGTCGAAGACCACCGTATCCAGAGTACTGGCGCGTTGCAGCGCATCGGCATCACGCACCAGTACGCCAAATTCCGCTGCACGACCTACGCCGGAGATAATCGACATTGGCGTTGCCAGGCCCAGCGCACACGGACAAGCGATGATCAGTACCGTGGTGGCAATCACCAGGGTATAGACAATCTGCGGGGCCGGGCCAAAGAAGTACCAGATACCCGCGCTTACCAGTGCGATCAGCACCACGACCGGAACAAATACGGCGGAAATCTTATCGGCCATCTGGCCAATTTCCGGTTTACTGCTCTGCGCCTGGCGCACCATGCGGATAATGCGCGACAGGGTGGTATGGCTGCCTACCGCACTGGCGCGGAACACCACGCTGCCATCCTGCACGACGGTACCGGCATGCACGCTATCACCTTCCCCTTTTTGCTGTGGGATAGGTTCGCCGGTGAGCATCGCTTCATCCAGCCATGCTTCGCCCTGGGTGATGTCACCGTCAACCGGCACGCGGTCACCCGTGGTCAGGCGTAACAGCATACCCGGCTGAACGTCTGCCAGCGGCACGCTCTTCTCACCCTCTAGCGTAATCACCCGTGCGGTGGGGGGCGTAAGATCGAGTAATTTTTCCAGCGCCTTAGACGAGCGCTGACGCGCCCGCGCTTCCAGCATGTGTCCGAGGTTGATCAGACCAATGATCATCGCACTGGCTTCATAATAGAGATGGCGCGCTTCCATCGGGAACCACTGCGGCCACAGATTGACGCTCATCGAGTACAACCAGGCTACGCCGGTGCCGAGGGCGACGAGGGTGTCCATCGTGGCGGTGCCGTTCATCAGGCTCTTCCACGCACTGCGATAAAAATGGCCGCCCGCAAAGACCATCACGGCGAGCGTCGCCAGGCCAATCACCAGCCACAGGCTGCGGTTGTCGGCGGTCACCATCATGTTATCGCCCATCATCCCCCAGACCATCACCGGCACCCCCACCAACAGGGCGACAGTTGCCTGCCAGCGAAAGCGTTTCATCGTCGCGACGGCGGTTTCCTGCTGGCGTTCGCGGCGTTTGAGATCGTCTTCAATCGCCTCTGCGCCATAGCCTGCTTTTTCCACCGCCTGGACTAAATCGGCTGCGGACGCACTGCCCATCACCAGCGCAGTACGTTCCGCGAGGTTTACCCGTGCCTGCGTGACCCCGGGAACGCTTTGCAGCGCATTTTGTACCCGGGAAACACAGCTGGCGCAGCTCATGCCGCTTAACAGCAGTTGTTGACTGTCATCTTCAGCCGTCGCTACCGGAAGCTCAGGAGGGACCGCTGCCAGCGCTTCCGACGGGATTGATGACTCCGCCAGCGGTTTAGCCTTTGGGTGGCTTAACTCTGCGCCATAGCCCGCTTGTTTGATGGTGTCGATCAGCGCTTCGGCACTGGCGGTACCGGTGACGTGCGCTTCGGTCACCGTGACCTCAGCCTGTTCCACGTCCGGGCGTTGCTCAAGACTCTCTTTGACGCGTTTGACGCAGTGACCGCAGGACAGGCCGTCCAGGGTCAGGTCGATAGTTTGAGACATCACTACACTCCTTTATTACAGGGATTAACTGACTGTGATAAAGGTTAAACCTTCCATCAAGGGGAAGGTCAAGGGCTTTATTTTGTCCTGGGCATTTAGTGCTCCAGTGCGATAGCACAAACGTGTTCGAGCGTAGAAAGGTTGCTGTAGAGTTCCGGCAACGTCATTTTTTTTCTAATCACGACTTTAAGGTTGACCTCTATTTTCCCCTTTTTAACATCGCGAATAGTAATGGCTTCAATAATGTTCTTTTGCTGATTAATACTTTCTACCAGCGTTTCTAGTCCCGCTTTTTCGTCAAGAATAACGCGAATTTTTACTTTGCCAGGTAATTGGTTTTTGGTTTGTAAAAAGATCACAAAATAGCTGAGCTTTATGGCCAGCAGGAACAAACCTGTGGCAAGCAGCGCATACATATAAAAACCGGCTCCACTGGTAATTCCCACACCCGCAGAAGCCCATACGATGGCTGCGGTTGTTAGCCCGGAGATGGCATCATCATGGCGGTGGAGGATAACACCGGCACCGAGAAAGCCTACACCGCTGATAATTTGGGCGGCCAGGCGCATCGGGTCGCTACGTATATTCATCGAGATTTCAGCGTAATACTCTGCTGACTGAATAGAGACGATTGTCAGAACACAACTGGCGACTGAAATAATGACGCACGTTTTAAATCCAACAGGCTTCCCTTTTGATTCTCTTTCAAGACCAATGATGCCGCCCAGGATAAACGCGACGCAAATTTTGCCCAGTGTAATTAAGAGCGATTCTCCTTCACCGAATAAGAGGAAGGATAGCGTATTCATATTTCCTCCGGAAAAACTCACCTCGAACTGTGTACGAAGGTCTCCTTTTCTGACCCGTGACGCTACGCGCCGTAGGTCAGAATATAGTGCTCTATCAGTGAAATAAGCCGCTGGTTATCGATGCTTTGCAGAATGGTTACCTGCGCACCTTTGGGTTCAGGGATCCCGACATTGAGGCGTAATGTGTCACGTCCATAGCGACAAGTCATACCGCGCGTAATGCCTTCCAGAGAGACATCCAGATAGTCTTCAGCCGTTGTTGTAAGAGAGGGATCCAGTAACCAGGCAACGGTTAACACATCGTGGATCCAACACCCGGGCAGATTGCGGGTTTGCATTGAGTAGGTGATCCACGGGCGAAGGGTTTGCACCAGAAAACGGCTAAGCCCGTTTTCTGTTTTTGCCAGACGATCCAAATCGGCGTGAAGCATTTGGGTTTGCGTTGTCACATCCATCGGAACCAGCGTGACTGGCGCACCGCTGGTGAGCACCGCATGAGCCGCCTCAGGGTCCAGACCAAAATTTGTATCTTTCAGGTAGCCTGGAACATTGAACACGCCACCCATCACGACGATTTTTTTGACCGCGTGAACAATCTGCGGGTAAAGCTGCAGGGCGATGGCCACATTGGTAAGGGGACCGGTAGCAACCAACGTGATTTCGCCAGGATTGCGACAGATGAGTTCACCTATTGCTTCAGGCGCATGGGATTTCGCGTTTTGACACATTGCCGGAGCAGGAACATTCGACCAGAGTTGCCGTAGGCCAAACTGATCGACACCATGATCCAGTTTTTCACGCCAGGGTTGCGGATCTTCCCGGAGCGCACGCGAGGCGCCACGGTAGACCGCAACAGGAATATCCAGTTGTGTAATGAGATCTTTAGCGACGGCATATCCCACGTCTACCGGCGTATTTCCGGCAACCGTAGTGATCATCTCCAGAGTGATTTGCGGCGCGGCAATGGCCAGCGCCAGCGCCAGACCGTCATCGATATTAGCGCCGGGAATGCCGTTCCCCGGATCGCAATCAATAATGATGCGCATCGGTTCATTATTACTTTGTTTCGGGGTGTACTTCATGTCCCTGGCAGCCACACGACTCTCCTGTTCGTAAATAAAACTCAAATTCAACGCGGCGAACTTCCCCATCCCAATTTTTCAGCATGTCAATTGCCGCACGGGCCATCTTATCGACAGGTTGCCGGACGGCGGTTAAAGAAGGGACGTTGTAAGCCGACTCTTGTGTTGCGTTAAAGCAGACCAGAGCAACATCTTCAGGAACGCGTAACCCGTGTTCTGCCAGGGCGCGTAAACAACCGAGAGCCTGCTGTTCATTCGTCGCGAACAGCGCGCGCGGCAGTTGGTGCTGAAGCATGCGTTTTGTCGCCTCGTAACCGCCGGCGCGGGTATAGTTGGTCGAAAAAATCCATGAGGGATTAACCACTAACGATGAGGCTTCCAGCGCCTGCTGCCAGCCCCGGATACGATCCTGAGTATTCAGCATTTCACGCGGGCCGCAGATGATGCCGATATCGCGGTATCCGTGATCAATAAGATGTTGTGTTACCTGCATCGCCGCCAGTTGTTCATCAACCTGGATAACGCTGACGTTAAGTCCAGGATCCACACGATCGAGCATGACGCAGGGGGTACCACTTTCCTGAATCAAATTGATATAAGGATGGCGATCAACACTGGTGTAGAGCAGCCCGTCAACCTGGCGGTGCAGCATATTATTAATGAGTTCACGTTCACGGCAGCTACTGTCGCCTGCGTCGCCCAGCAGAAGAACTTTGCCATCAGCAAAGGCTTCGTGTTGCAGGGCATGAGCCATAGAGGCGATAAACGGATTCGAGATGTCCGGCGCGACCAGCCC
Source organism: Citrobacter farmeri (assembly GCF_019048065.1). Taxonomy (NCBI): domain Bacteria; kingdom Pseudomonadati; phylum Pseudomonadota; class Gammaproteobacteria; order Enterobacterales; family Enterobacteriaceae; genus Citrobacter; species Citrobacter farmeri. The sequence continues at coordinate 3,414,696 of NZ_CP077291.1, read as the reverse complement.
ATAAGTTTGCGTACTCCCTGAAGCCAGCGCGCGCGCGATGCCATTGGGTCGATAACCGGTTTTCTTAATGGCCTGTAGTACACGCTGTCGTGTCGCTTCGGCAACGGGGCGCGGACCATTATTAATAACGTAACTAACGACAGCGACGGACGTTCCCGCTTCTTTTGCCACGTCAGAACGTGTTACGCGTTGTGAATGTGATTGAGTCACGAAGCACCTACCTGATTGCGTTCAGAGTGATTTTTTCCAGACAGCATAAGGCGTTATGACCCAAAAATCTTTGGTAAAGAACGCGCATCTCACGTTCTCTGGCCTCAAATTGCATCCTCGGGTAAGTTGAGATCCCGCCCGCGAGTCTCTGGTGCAAAGAACGTGGTCACCAGTCCAATTGCGGCCATAAAGGCGAAATAGATAGCGATTGGCCACCAGTGTCCGTAAAACGAGAGTAGCGCAGAGGCGATAAGTGGCGCTGTCCCGCCAGACATAATGGAACCGAGCTCTTTTGCAAATGCCATTTTGGTATAACGATTAGTGACACCGAAAAGCTCAACGCCCCATGCAGCCTGAACACCGAAAATCCCCAGGGAAGCGAGCCCCATGCCGGTAATGATCGTCGGGATAACAATCCACGGCTCACGAGAATCCAGCAGCATGAATGCCGGAAAGGCATACAGAATCAGTAACAAGCAGAACCAACGATAGATGATACGTCTGCCGAATCGATCGGACAGCCAACCCGCCAGAGGAATAATGGCGAATCCCAGAACCGATGCGATAAACACCGCCACGGTCGGCACCGATTTATCTACCATCAGCACCTTGGCGACATAGCCAATGATAAATCCCTGAGCCAGGTAGGAGGGGCCATTCTCGCCAATGCGTAATCCGACCATGGTCCAGAACGCACGAGTCCGTTTCCAGAAGCTACGTGTATCATGCTGTTGCTGTGCTTTTCCCTCGCGAAGCGCCTTTTCTCGCTCGGCCTGCAGGAGCGCTTTTTGACGTTCAAAGACCGGCGTTTCGCGCATATGGCGACGAATTAATAATGCTGTCGCGGCGATAAGAATGCTGCAAAGAAAAGGTATACGCCATCCCCAGCTCAGTAGGGCATCTTTGTCCATTTGCAGGACGATGAGCCAAACCAGAGAAGCCAGTAATGTCCCGCTGTTCGAGCCCAGAGCGATAATCGAAGAAACCAGCCCACGGCGTTTAACGGGAGCATATTCCCCGAGCATCACAGTACCGCCTGAAAGCTCCGCGCCAGCCCCCAGCCCCTGAGAAAATCGAAGGATAACCAGACATACCGGTGCCCAGACGCCTATCTGGGCGTAGCTGGGGATTAATCCTATTAGCATGGTCGACATGCCCATCAATCCAATAGTGATAACCATGACAATCTTCCGACCATGTTTATCGCCTATCCAGCCGAACAGTAATGCACCGATAGGGCGAGCAATAAACCCAACCGAATAGGCGGCAAAGCTGGAAAGTAACGCCATGACGGGTGTCGCTTCCGGAAAAAAGACATCGCCAAAGATAATGCCTGCGGCAAGGCCGTACAGGGCAAAATCGGCATACTCCATCGTGGTGCCTAACCAGCAGGAAAATGTTGCTCGCCAAAACTCGCGGCGTCCCTCGGGGGTTTCCAGCCGCTCCTGAGCTGCCTGTTGGTTATCCGTCAGGGAAACAGAGGATGAATGCGTGTTCATAAGAACTCCTTGAAGTTATCTGTCGACATGAGCCGCAGGTTTATACTCTTCACGTTCTACTCGCGTAGATATTATATTTTTACCGCAGATTAATAAATCTACCCGCGTAGAATTGAAAGATGAAAGAGTGAGAATTGAGAAAGCGATCACTTATAACAGGCAATTGTTACAGAAAAAGGTGCGCCCGTTTCGATGTTCTTCACTGTTTATCAGGCACGACCGATCGGCGCTGCGGGCAAAAGGGGAAAGTGACAGCGGTATAGCCCGGGAGCAATGAAATGTTTAGAGGTTAGTGGCATCAACGGGATGGGTGTGTGGTGTCAGCAACAAGTACGTTATAATGGCACGATGCCACAGCGTAAGGTGCGGAGGACTTGTGAATATCAGCGATGTAGCAAAAAAAACCGGCTTAACCAGTAAAGCGATCCGCTTTTATGAAGAAAAAGGGCTGGTTACACCGCCACTGCGTGGTGAAAACGGCTATCGCACGTACGGGCAACAGCATCTGAATGAGCTAACGCTGCTGCGCCAGGCGCGTCAGGTGGGATTCAACCTTGAAGAGTGTGGTGAGCTGGTGAATCTGTTCAACGATCCGGGGCGTCACAGTGCGGACGTCAAAAAGCGGACGCTGGAGAAAGTGGCGGAAATTGAGCGCCATATCAGCGAATTACAGTCGATGCGCACCCAACTGCTGGCGCTGGCGGCGTCGTGCCCGGGTGATGACAGCGCGGAATGTCCGATTATTGAAAACCTTTCTGGCTGCTGCCACCACAAGGCGCAGGCTTAACGCGCGTCGGGGTTGAGCATAAAGACGACCGTGCCACGATACCAGGGGGATGTGCGTAACTGCGCTTCCGCCTGGCTGTCCCGTTTTCCGTGCTGTACCAGCCCAAGCTTAAACGGAATACGCAGTCGGGTGAGGGCGGGCAGGTAGTCCTGATAATTCACCACCGTACGTCGTCCCTGATAGCTCTGAACCACCAGTTCATCAACCGGCAGCGTATTCAGCGTTGCGATGTCCCCCGTTTTCGCCCAGTCCAGCAGCCCTGTCACTCCAAGGGCAAAGTTGGGGGGCAACTGTTGGCGCAATGCCCGCAGAAAGTGAGTATAGTCAGCCAGTTGATGTGTCGCAGCATCAAAATCGACCTGCAGTCCCACAACCTGATTTCCCGCCGCCTGCCAGCGCTGCATCAGTCGCACAATACGTGCCGGAATAGCATCCGGTACGTCGAGCGTGGTGAAGCGCACGGTAAGCCATATAGACGGAAACGTCAGGCGGCTTACGGGAAGCCCCAGACGCTGAAACTCCACGCCCTTTGCCCGTACCAACACTTCACCCTGATGCAGATAGACCGTCCGGGCCGCTCTCAGTTCATCGCTGGCTTTCACGCCTGACCAGAGCCAGAAGGCCGGGTGTTCGCGGGCGGTAACCGTCTCAACTGCCTGCGCCTGTCCCGCCAGGAGCGCAATTACCAGTAGTATTTGAGTTTTTGCGCCCACGGACTGCCCGGATACTGGGTTTTCAACTGTGTGAACCAGCCTTTACGCTGCTGTTTGTCCACCTCTTCTCCGCCACACTCATTCGATCCGGACGGGGCGTAGCACATGATGGCCCGATACAGCGCATAGCTTCTGTCTTCGTGCTCGGCCTTCGGCGAGGCGATGACCTGCTGATAATAATGCTGGCGGTTAAACTGTCCGACAGGATCTTTTTGCTGGATAGCGGTTTCTAGCTCGCCGTTGCCTGCGCTGTCTTTCCACAAGTCGACATGCGTTTGCGAGGTACGGAAAAACTCGCCCAGACAGTTCAGCGCATGGGCATCGTCGGGCGTTTTGCTCAGCGTGCCGACGGTGTCATTGAGGCTGCGGCACACATAACCGACTTCGGCGGCGTCGCCGTTCCAGTCAAACGTACTCAGATTGACGTCGTCGAATGCCTCACCGATAACCGGTTGCGTGATGGCGCTGGCGAGTTTTCGGTCTTTTAGCCAGTCGCTAAAGCGGTTTTCAGTAAGATCGCGCACCAGCAGCGTATGCAGCGCAATAGTGCGCTCTTCGTTATTCGGCCCCTGGCTGACCTGCTGGCGCAACTGTTCAGGTGTTGCCACGGTTTTCAGTACCCGGGAGCGGTAGCGCAAACTGGTGACCGCGCTGTCAGGAGCAAAGATCGCCGCCACATTGCCGCTGTAGACCAGCGTGGCCGCCAGTTTTGCCTGCGCATACTGCTGCTGTTCGTTATCCTGGCTGAGCTTCAGCAACGTCGACCAGAAATCGCGCGCCGCTGACCACTGCTTTTGTCCCATCAGCGCGTCGCCGTAGAGCACCTGTTCGCTGAACGCGAGGATATCGTGAGGCGGCAGTTTTTGCGCTGGGGTGACCGCCTGAAGAATAGCGGCATAGTTATCTGTCACCAGCCACAAATTGAGTTGTAAATTGCGCCACAGCGGCAGTTTTCCGCTCTGGTCAAAAACCGGTTTGCTGGCGTCAAGTTTGGCCTGCGTCAGGGTTGGCTTCCGATCGCTGTTCAGGCGAAGGGCGCGCAGCATTTCGGTATAGCTCACAAGGGGGGCATCGGTGAACGCATCCTGTACGGATTGATCGTAAAACTGCATGCCATAGACGTTATCGTACTCAATAACCCGATCCCGCAGCGCCTGCGCATCGGTGGCCTGCTGGAATGCCTGCTCATACAAGCCCGCAAGCGTTGTCCAGTCCTGCAAATACCAATGGATGCGGCGCAGCATGCCACGTGTGGAATCCGCATAGCGGCCTTCTGGCCAGCGCTGGAGATAGATCTGTGCTTCTTTTTGCGCGCGTAAAGCATCTTCACGGTTTATTCGCGCGATATCAAAATCGCCATAGTCGCCGACGCTGTTCTGACTGCTTTTGTTCAGCGCCGTGCGCATCAGCATATATTGTGCGGTTTCCACCAGCCACGGGCGATCGCTGGTTAGCAGCGTTGTGAAGGTCTGTACCGCGCTGTCGTATTCGCCGGCGTAAAAATGGGCCGCCCCGGTCAGATAAGTTTTATACAGCAGGGCTGGTGAATCCGTCGGAAGCGCGGTAAGGGCCCCCGCAATTTGCTCTGCGCTGGCCCCGGAATAGAGTCCCAGGCGCGCCTGTGCCAGCGCCTGCTTTTGTTCCGCCGTCAGCGCAGCATCGTTCAACAGCGCGGCAAAAAACTGGCTGACGCTGTCGGCATTATTGGAGACGAAACGATTTTCCTGCTCACCATCGTGGTTGAATTCGACAGGCTCCACCTGCAGCGTCGCCATTTGTTGGACAATCGGATCCGGTGCGCTCTGCGTTTGCGCCGGTGAGTCTGTCCGGATATCAACGTCATCCCACTGGGGGTGATAAGCAAAATAGAAATCGCGCGAGCGGGTGATATCCGCTGGCATCAACTGAACAGGCACCGCAAATGACTTTGCCTCACTCAGCAGGCGCAACAGGTTGTCGCGGGAGTCATTATCGGGCGTCAGAATAGGGTCGCCTTTTAGCAGGCAGCGAGCGTCGCTCCATGTACAGTCTGCCATATCAAACGAGGCGAATGCCTGCGGTGCGCTCGCCAGTAATGCGCAAAAGCTTAATGCCAAAGGTGTCTTCCTGACCATCATGCGATTCCTGTTATCGGTTTCATCGGGGAAGGGGGCTGATAAAGAGAGTGATGCCCTCAACGGCGATCACTTCTACGTGGGTGCCGGCGGGAAGATCTTCAATGGCGCTGACCGGCCACGAGCTGTCGCCAACCCGCATGTGACCTCGGCCATTAACCAGATCGGATTCCAGCACAAACCGGCGGCCGACCAGTTGCTGGCCGCGTTGGTTGAGTTGACTGTCCGCTGGTTTTTGTTCGCGAACGCGTTTCGCCATCCACTTCCACCAAAGCCAGGCGGAAAGCAGCGTTAAGACGGCAAAGATAACGCCTTGCCATTCCCAACCGACGGGTAACAGCCAGACCAGAATACCGGTAATGACTGCCGCGACGCCGCTCCACAACAGATAGCCGTTGCCACCCAGCATTTCAGCGGCCAGAAGCAGACCGCCGAGACTGAGCCAGAAAATATGGGGATATTCCGCAATCATCTCGATCATTATTTATTCCGTTCGCTGGCGCTGTCCTTGATCAGTTCAGCGATCCCGGCAATGGAGCCCATCAGGCTGCTGGCATCCAGTGGCATCATCACCACTTTACTGTTACTGGACGAGCCGATTTGCTGTAGCGCTTCGGTATACTTCTGCGCCACAAAGTAGTTCACCGCCTGAATATCGCCGGAGGCGATCGCTTCAGACACCATTTTGGTGGCGCGCGCTTCCGCTTCGGCGGAACGTTCGCGGGCTTCTGCTTGCAAAAATGCTGACTGACGGTCACCCTCGGCGATCAAAATTTTCGACTGTTTTTCACCCTCGGCTTTAACGATTTCCGCCTGGCGGACCCCCTCGGCCTCAAGAATATAGGCACGTTTGGTACGCTCCGCTTTCATCTGCGCGTTCATTGCGCCAATCAGTTCAGCCGGGGGGCGAACGTCGCGAATTTCAATGCGGGTAATTTTGATTCCCCAGGGGTTGGTGGCCTCATCGACAATATGCAGCAGGCGCGTATTGATGTTGTCGCGCTGGGAGAGCATTTCATCAAGCTCCATGGAGCCCAGTACGGTACGGATGTTGGTCATGGTCAGATTGATGATTGCCAGCTCCAGGTTACTGACTTCATATGCAGCTTTCGGCGCATCAATGACCTGAATAAAGCAGACCGCATCAATCGAAACGTTGGCGTTATCTTTTGAGATCACTTCCTGAGAGGGAATATCCAGCACCTGTTCCATCATATTGATTTTGCGGCCAACCCGGTCCATGAACGGCACGACGATACTTAAGCCTGGTTGCAGCGTTTTGGTATAGCGGCCAAATCGCTCTACCGTCCACTGGTACCCCTGGGGAACAATTTTCACGCCGGCTCCGACGATCACCAGCGCGACAAAAATGAGAATAGGAATAACGATAAGCATTGAAAAACCTCCTGTTGAACTGTCCATGATGTCGTGATTGACGACGTTACTCTTGAAATTATACCTGATTCATTAAAGAGAGTTCCCCTCCCGTTAATTAGAGGGATACACTATTTTGCGATAAAACGCGAAAACAGGATAGACAATGCGTGAAAATAGCATTTTGCTGCAGGTAAACAATGTGGGTTACCAGGTCGGGACAACGAAAATTCTGAATAACATCAGTTTTGATTTACGCCCTGGTGAATTTAAATTAATAACCGGACCTTCCGGTTGCGGAAAAAGTACCTTACTGAAGATTATTGCGTCGTTGCAAAGCCCAACGAGCGGTAAGATCCTTTTTTCCGGGGAGGACATCACCACGCTCAACCCGGAAAACTACCGCCAGCACGTCTCGTATTGCGCCCAGACGCCTGCGCTGTTTGGCGATACCGTCTACGATAATCTGATCTTCCCCTGGCAGATCCGGCAACAGCGTCCTGACCCCGGGGCGTTTCTTGCTGACCTGGCTCGCTTTCAACTGCCAGAAACGATTCTGGCGAAAAATATCAATGAACTTTCCGGCGGAGAGAAACAGCGCATTTCCCTGATCCGTAATTTACAGTTTCTACCGCAGGTTTTACTGCTTGACGAAATCACCAGCGCGCTGGATGAAAGCAATAAACGCAATGTGAATGAGATTATTCATCACTATGCTCGCGATAAGCAGACAGGCGTACTGTGGGTGACTCACGATAAAGACGAAATTAATCATGCGGATGAAATCATCACCCTGATGCCGCATGCCGGAGAAATGCAGGAAGCCCGAAATGAATGAACATAATATTACCAACGAGTCACTGGCATTAGCGATGATGCTGGTGGTCGTGGCGATGCTGATAAGCCACAAAGAGAAACTGGCGCTGGAGAAAGATATTCTCTGGAGTGTCGCGCGCGCTGTCGTCCAGCTTATTATTGTCGGCTACGTACTGAAATATATTTTCGCGGTTAATCATGCCGTCCTGACGTTAGTGATGGTGCTGTTTATCTGTTTTAACGCCGCGTATAACGCGCAGAAACGCAGTAAGTATATTGATAAAGCGTTTCTTTCCTCGTTTATTGCCATCACGACGGGGGCGGGGTTAACGCTGGCGGTGCTGGTACTGTCGGGTTCGATCGAATTTATCCCGATGCAGGTGATCCCCATTTCCGGGATGATCGCCGGGAATGCGATGGTGGCCGTTGGGTTGTGCTACAACAATCTCGGTCAGCGTTTCAGCAGTGAGCAGCAGCAGATTCAGGAGAAACTCAGCCTCGGCGCCACGCCGAAAATGGCGTCTGCCGGATTGATCCGCGACAGCATTCGCGCCTCGCTGATCCCCACGATCGACTCCGCGAAAACGGTCGGACTGGTGAGTTTGCCGGGGATGATGTCAGGGCTGATCTTTGCCGGTATCGATCCGGTCAAAGCCATCAAATATCAGATCATGGTGACGTTTATGCTGCTCTCAACGGCGAGTCTGTCGACCATTATTGCCTGCTATCTAACCTATCGGAAGTTTTACAACTCGCGCCACCAGCTGGTGTTGACGCATTTGAGGAAATCGTGACGGAGCGGGGATTCAGCCGGATGGCGGCTTGCGCCTTATCCGGCCTACCGTGGGCCCGATAAGCGTAGCGCCATCGGGCAAAAGCGATTAATACAACAATGCATACAGCTGACGACGGTATTTCGACGCCAGCGCATCACCGGTACCCAGCGCGGCAAGAATTTCCTGGAACGTTTTACGCGCCTGACCGTCCGCGGCGGCGAGATCTTTCTTCAGATGACTGAACAACAGTTCCAGCGCTTCTTCATTGCGTCCGACCTGGTGCAGTTGCAGCGCGAGCTGCGCTGCCAGTCCGGCATCCTGCGGGTTTTCCGCCACCTGCTGTTGCAATAGCTGGATCTCAGGCGTATCTGCCGCCTGTTTCAATAGTTCAATCTGCGCAACCAGCCCCTGATAGCGGGTGTCCTGATCCTGGAGCGGAATGGTTTTCAGCACGGCTTCCGCCTCTTCGGAGCGGTTGAGGGCGATTTGCGTTTCCGCCAGCAGCAGGCCAATTTCACCATTCTGATTAGACAGTTGCCAGGCATCTTTCAGCAGCGGCAGCGCTTCAATGTAGTTGCCTTCCTGCATCAGTTGCATGGCCTGTTGCGCTTTCAGCTCTTCTTCACGCGGCAACACTTTGTCGAGCAGGGCGCGAATCGCCTCTTCCGGCTGCGGTCCCTGGAAGCCGTCAACCGGCTGACCGTTCTGGAACAGATAGACGGTCGGAATGGCGCGCAGACCAAACTGAGAGGCAATCATCTGCTCTGCATCGCAGTCGAGTTTCGCCAGAATGAACTGACCGTTGTACTGTGCTGCAAGGCTTTCCAGCACTGGCGTCAACTGCAGGCAGTGCTGGCTGCGTTCAGACCAGAAGTAGAACAGGACCGGCGTGGTCATCGACAGTTCTAAGGTCTGCTGCAGGTTTGATTCGTTAATGTTGACAATATTCTGTGTGGACATGGAGTCACTCTCTTGTGTCGATTTCTTTTTTACATGGGGGCTGACGCGCACGCTTCAACTCATCCGTGCAAAATTTTGTCCATCAGGCGTCCCGGCAGCAGGCGTTTGAGCAGCATAACGGCCCATGTCACCAGCGTGACCGGATAACGGAGTTTGGGTTTATCGCTGACAAAAGCATGGCGCACTTTGGCAACCACGGCTTCAGGATCGAGCGTAAAACGTGCGGCAATACCGGGGTTTTCCACCGGTTTGTCGCTCTGGGTCTGGTTAACGTTTTCGGTAAAACGCGTACGGATGGGGCCGGGTTCAATCAGGCTGACTTTAATTCCGCTGTGACGCAGCTCCATGCGCAACGCATCTGACCAGGCTTCCAGCGCGTATTTACTGGCCGCGTAGGCACCCCGCCCGGGCGTGGAGATCAGCCCCATCACCGAGGAGGTCATCACGATCCGTCCTTCGCCGTGTGGCAGCATGGCCGGTAACAGGCGCATTGTAAGTTGGTGCGCGCCAAAGAAATTAGCAGAAAATTGCTGCTCCATCTGTGTGCGGCTGATGGTGGTCAGTGGACCGTAGACGCCGTATCCGGCATTGTTAAAGATCCCATATAAGCAGTTATCGGTCAGGGCGATCACCTCGTCAGCGGCGCGATCCACGCTCTCGGGAGAGTCGAGATCTATTAATACGCCGGTGAATCCCATGCTATTCATGCGCGTGACATCGTCGGGTTTGCGGCAGCCGGCGAGAATCTGAAAGCCCTGGCGCTTCAGCTCAAGCGCGCTTTCCAGGCCGATACCGCTGGAACATCCCGTTATTAAGACCGATTTTTGCATAACTTTACCTGTCAGGATCTCCGTTGAATTAAGACTCGTGTTTTACTAAAGGACTCAACTGCTTCGCCATCCAGTCGGCGATAAACGGCTGAGCATCGCGGTTAGGATGAATACCATCATCCTGCATCCATTGCGGTTTTAGATAGACCTCTTCCATAAAAAAGGGTAACAGAGGAATATCAAACTCTTTGGCGAGCTTTGGATAGAGAGCACTAAAGGTTTCATTATACCGGCGACCATAGTTCGCAGGCAGACGAATTTGCATCAGCAGCGGTTCGGCGTTCGCCGCCTTAACGTCCTGCACGATGGTACGTAGTGTCTGCTCGGTCTGTTGCGGCGCAAAGCCGCGCAGTCCATCGTTGCCACCCAGCTCAACCAGAACCCAGCGTGGCTGATGTTGTTTGAGCAACGCAGGCAGACGCGCCAGCGCTTGTTGGGAGGTGTCGCCGCTGATGCTGGCGTTCACCACCGTGGTCTTGCTCTGCCATTTATCGTTGAGCAACGCAGGCCAGGCGGCGCTGGCGGACATTCGGTATCCGGCGCTCAGGCTATCGCCGAGAATTAACAACGTGTCAGCCGCAGCGGCCCGACAGGTAAACAGGATCAGGAACAGGAAAGGCAAATGCCAGCGGAAAACATTGTTGAAGTTCATCATCTTAAGAAGTCCGTCGGTCAGGGGGAGCACGAGCTTTCCATCCTTACCGGAGTTGAACTGGTTGTCAAACGCGCCGAGACCATTGCGCTGATCGGCGAGTCGGGTTCAGGGAAGTCCACGCTGCTGGCGATCCTCGCTGGACTGGATGACGGTACCGACGGCGAAGTCAATCTGGTGGGTAAACCGTTGCATCAGATGGATGAAGAGGCCCGGGCCCAGCTGCGCGCGCAGCATGTCGGTTTTGTCTTTCAGTCATTTATGCTGATTCCCACACTGAACGCGCTGGAGAACGTTGAACTTCCTGCACTGCTGCGCGGCGAAAACAGCGGACAAAGTAAAGCGGGGGCGAAGGCACTGCTTGAGCAACTGGGGCTGGGCAAACGGCTGGACCATCTTCCGGCACAGCTTTCCGGAGGTGAGCAGCAGCGCGTGGCGCTGGCGCGTGCTTTCAATGGTCGCCCGGACGTGCTGTTTGCCGATGAGCCGACGGGCAACCTCGACCGGCAGACTGGCGAGAAAATTGCCGATCTGCTCTTTTCGCTTAACCGCGAGCATGGCACCACGCTTATCCTGGTGACTCACGATCCGCAACTTGCGGCGCGCTGCAACCGACGATTGCGCCTGGTGAACGGACAGTTGCAGGAGGAGGCATGATCGCACGTTGGTTCTGGCGCGAATGGCGTTCACCGTCACTGTTGATTGTCTGGCTGGCGCTGAGTCTGGCGGTGGCCTGCGTGCTGGCGCTGGGCAATATCAGCGATCGTATGGAAAAAGGGTTAAGTCAGCAAAGCCGTGAGTTTATGGCGGGAGATCGGGCACTGCGCAGTTCGCGCGAGGTGCCGCCGGCGTGGATTGACGAAGCACGTCAGCGTGGTCTGAAGGTTGGAGAGCAACTGACGTTTGCCACCATGACCTTTGCCGGCGACACGCCGCAGCTGGCGAATGTCAAAGCGGTCGATGACATCTACCCGATGTACGGCGAGCTGGAAACCAACCCTCCGGGGCTCAAACCGCTGCCGGGAACGGTGCTGTTGGCACCACGGTTGATGGCGTTGCTGAATCTGAAAACCGGCGACACCATTGATGTCGGCGATGCCACGCTGCGCATTGCTGGCGAAGTGGTACAGGAGCCGGACTCCGGTTTTAACCCCTTCCAGATGGCCCCGCGTCTGCTAATGAATACGGCAGATGTTGCGAAAACTGGTGCCGTACAGCCTGGCAGTCGCGTCACGTGGCGCTATAAATTTGGCGGTACGCCACAACAGCTTGATGGCTATGAAAAGTGGCTGCTACCACAGCTGAAGCCGGAACATCGCTGGTACGGACTTGAACAGGACGAAGGCGCGCTGGGTAAATCCCTTGAGCGTTCGCAACAGTTTCTCCTCCTTTCGGCACTGTTAACGCTGTTGCTGGCCGTTGCTGCGGTAGCGGTGGCGATGAATCACTATTGTCGCAGCCGTTACGATCTGGTGGCGATTCTGAAAACGCTCGGTGCGGGCAGGGCGCAACTGCGTAAACTGATCGTCGGGCAGTGGTTGATGGTATTGGCCCTTTCCGCTGTGACGGGTGGGGCAATCGGTCTGCTATTCGAAAAGCTGTTAATGGTCCTGCTCAAACCGGTGCTGCCTGCCGCGCTGCCGCCTGCCAGTTTCTGGCCGTGGATCTGGGCATTGGGCACGATGACGGTGATTTCGCTGCTGGTTGGTTTGCGTCCCTATCGCTTGTTATTAGCCACCCAGCCGCTGCGCGTATTGCGTCGTGACGTAGTGGCTAACGTCTGGCCGCTGAAATTCTATTTGCCGATCGTGACTGCAGTGGTCGTGCTACTACTGGCCGGGTTAATGGGCGGAAGTCCGCTGCTGTGGGCGGTGCTGGCGGGCGCGGTGGTACTGGCGCTGCTGTGCGGCGTGCTGGGATGGATGCTGCTGAACGTTCTGCGTGGGATGACGCTGTCGGCGCTGCCGCTACGCCTTGCGGTCAGTCGCCTTCTGCGTCAGCCGTGGTCGACGCTGAGCCAACTGTCGGCGTTTTCGCTGTCGTTTATGCTGTTGGCGCTGCTGCTGGTATTACGCGGCGATCTGCTGGATCGGTGGCAGCAGCAGCTTCCGCCGGAAAGTCCCAACTATTTTCTGATCAACATTGCCACTGAACAGGTGCCGCAAGTGAAGGCATTTCTCTCAGAGCATCAGGTGATCCCGGAAGCGTTCTATCCAATCGTGCGGGCGCGGTTGACGGCGATAAACGACACGCCGACCGAAGGCGGGCAGGATGAGTCCCTGAATCGCGAGCTGAACCTGACCTGGCAGGATACTCGTCCGAATCACAACCCGATCACCGCCGGCAACTGGCCGCCAGAAAAAGGCGAGGTGTCGATGGAAGAGGGGCTGGCAAAACGGTTGAACATCTCTCTGGGCGACAGCGTAACCTTTATGGGCGACACCCAGGAGTTCAGCGCGAAGGTAACCAGTTTGCGCCGGGTGGACTGGGAAAGCCTGCGGCCCAACTTTTTCTTTATCTTCCCGTCCGGCGCGCTGGATGGGCAGCCGCAGAGCTGGCTGACCAGCTTCCGGTGGGAAAACGGCAACGGCATGCTGACGCAGCTTAACCGAGAGTTCCCGACCATCAGCCTGTTAGACATCGGCGCGATCCTTAAGCAGGTGGGGCAAGTGCTGGAACAGGTCAGTCGGGCGCTGGAGGTAATGGTGGTGCTGGTGACCGCCTGCGGCATGCTGCTGTTACTGGCGCAGGTGCAGGTCGGCATGCGTCAGCGCCATCAGGAACTGGTAGTCTGGCGTACGTTAGGCGCAGGTAAGAATCTCCTGCGTACCACGCTGTGGTGTGAATTCGCCATGCTGGGATTGGTCTCCGGACTGGTAGCCTCCATCGGTGCGGAAACCGCGCTGGCGGTGTTGCAAACCCGGGTGTTTGACTTCCCGTGGGAACCCGACTGGCGCTTGTGGATTGTCCTGCCGCTCTGCGGCGCGCTTTTACTTTCCCTTTGCGGGGGCTGGCTCGGTGTCCGCCTGTTGAAAGGGAAAGCATTGTTTCGCCAGTTTACTGTTTAACTACGTGATAATGACGCGCCGGTTTTTATGCTGGCGCGTACTTTTTTAGTAGCATAAATTGATAACCCTTCGCTGTTTAACGGCACAAATCATTAAAAAACCGCCAACACGTCAGTGTTAATACCAGTTAATATTCAATTGCTGAATAGTTAGCAGGAAATCTATCAAGGAAAAATAATGACTATAAAAACAACAGCGCTGGCGGCATCGATCGGCGCAGCAGTGGCATTGACGTCTTTCGCCTCTCAGGCGGAAATCACCGTTCTGAAACAAGATCCGCAGGCGGGCAATCCGCTGAGCCGTCTCAACTTTACCGTTGGCGGGAGTATTCGTCCTCAGTTCCAGAATATGACGGGCGATGACGGCGCAAATGGCTACAAGCGTAATGGCTTCGACGGCGGCACCCGTTTCCGCTTCGCAGCAGATTACTATCTGTTTGATGACATCAGTTGGATCAGCTTCTACGAGCTGGGCGTCAACATTCCGGCCCAGTTCAACTGGGACAACCACTATGCAGACGGCGCGCACGACACCACTCGCCGTATGCTGTACACCGGTCTGAAGAGTGATACCTGGGGTACGCTGACCTTCGGTCAACAGAACAGCATCTACTACGATGTGGTCGGTGCAAAAACCGATATCTGGGACTACGACATGATTGGTCAGGCACCGGGTAACGGGATTAACGGCGACTACGACGGCTCTTACCGTTCCCGCAAAATGCTGAAATATAAGAAAACGGTCGGCGATGTCGATCTCTACGCTTCTTACCTGTTCAGCGATGACTACAACCCGAACAACGGTCTGAACTACAAACGTAAAGGTGGCGGTTCACTGGGGGCGGATTATCACATTACTGACGATCTGAGCTGGGGTACGGCGTGGAACTATACCCGTGCGGAAATGCGCGGTAACGGTAACAAAACATACGATCAGAACATCGTAGGTACTGCACTGAGCTGGACGCCGGACAACTGGACCTTCTCACTGGGCGGCGGCTGGTACCAGAACTTTATGACCACCAAAAAAGTGTCGGTTAACGATTACTTTGCCGGTGATGCGTGGGGTCTGGAATACTTTGCGGGCTATAAATTCCCAATCAACCAGTATGCTCTGAAATCCATTCAGCCGTACTTCATGGGTGACCGCATTGAATACGTGAATGGTCGCAACTACCTGCGTACCGACAACGGCGTGGGGATCAGCTTCCAGCTGGATTACGGTTTCCGTGTTGATTACGAACACGTCTTTACCTCCAGCACCGACAATCTGGGTGATATGAACCTGGTGCGTCTGCGTTACGACTTCTGAGTCTGATGCTGTGCCCGGTGACGCTGACGCTTACCGGGCCTGGAGGACGGTAGTGATTTGTAGGCCGGATAAGACGCGTGCGCGTCGCCATCCGGCAATTTTTAGTGGCTCAGCCACTGAGCCACCTCTTCGAATGTTCCGCGAAAGACAATCTTTTCGGCTTTCTTGTCCAGTTGATAGCGATACATCGGATCGTAATACTCTTCCAGCAGCGGCACTAACCAACTGAAATGCGCTTCGGTGCTGCCGGTTCGACGCTGCTCATCCAGCGCCACGTCCAGCTTTGCGGTCAAGTCGTTAAAGCGCTGCAGACCCAGACGACGCTTGATCGCGGAAAGTCCGTGATGCAGATAGTCGCTGTATTCCCGCCATCCCTGCTCTTTGCCATACGCATAGGTGAAATCATGATGCATTCGCACAAAATACTCTTCACGCAGGCGCTCAAGACGTCGCTCGAACGGATCGTCAATTACGGCGATAGTAGCCTGCGCCATGCGCTCGCGCAGACACTCTGGCAGATGGTTAGAGCCAATCATCCGGCCTTCATCTTCCAGTATCCAGCGTGTAGCCTGCTTCTTGAGAAGCGTCACCGCCAGTAGATTTTCGAAACTTGCCTGACTGAGCTGCGGTTCCAGAGTGCGGCCAAAAGAGGAGCCGCGATGATGGGCTAATCCCTCGAGATCCACCCCGTTTTCCTGCTGTTGCACCAGCTGTGTTTTGCCATTGCCGGTGCAACCTCCAATCAGCACGATCGGTTTTTGCACCTGTTCTTCTGTGGCGGCAATCGCGGCCTGACGTAGCGCCTTGTAGCCACCTTCGATCAACGGGTAATCCACGCCAGACTCGCGTAGCCATTGCTGAACAATGTGGGAACGCTGGCCGCCCCTGGCGCAGCAGAGGTAGCCCTGCGGGTGTTGCTGGCAGGCTTCTCGCCAGGCATCCAGACGCTGCTGGCGAATTTCGCCGCAGACCAGTTGATGACCGAGTTCAAGCGCGGCTTCCGGCCCCTGGCGTTTATAGCAGGTGCCTACGGCGGCGCGCTCGTCATCATTCATTAAGGGCAAATTTATCGCGCCCGGCATTGCGCCCTGCTGAAATTCAACCGGTGCGCGGACATCGATTAAGGGCGTACCGGCGGTAAGGATCGCGCGATAGTCCGTTCCATCGTTCATGTTAAATCCTGAAAAAAACAAACAGCAATGGGCGGGATTTTACGCGCTGAAGGAGAGGGCGGGGAAGCATAAGTTAAACTTCCCCGCGATATAAGGCTTATTTGAGCTGAGTTTGTGCCCAGAGGATACCGCTGGCGTATTCCGTCGGTAGCAGCGGCGAGAGCGCTTCCAGCGTGGCGCTCAGGCGCGCGGTGTCGCTGTCGGTCAGATTCAGGTGACCGACTTTACGCCCCGGACGCACCTCTTTGTCGTACCAGTGCAGATGCACTAACGGCAGTTTCAGCCAGTCGTAATTGAGGTCGCTGCCAATCAGATTCACCATCACCGACGGACTGTCCACCACCGGCGCCGGTAGCGGCAGGCCGGTAATCGCCCGCAGATGCAGCTCAAACTGGCTGATGCTGGCGCCGTTTTGCGTCCAGTGACCGCTGTTGTGTACGCGTGGGGCCAGCTCATTGATCAGCAGACCTTCCGGCGTGACAAAACACTCCATCGCCATCACGCCGACATAGCCCAGCTCCTGCATGATGGCCGAAAGCATCGCTTCGGCCTGCGCCTGTTGTTTCGCATCAGCCCGCGGGAAGGCGACGCTGGTGCGCAGAATGCCGTCCTGATGCAGGTTACGCGTTAGCGGGTAGAACACCGTGCTGCCGTCATGCGCACGCGCGCCGACGAGGGACACTTCACCCGAGAAGTTGATACCCTGTTCGACAATGCATTCGCCGTAGTTGTCATCCGGCAGTTGATCGGTTTCATTGGCGCGTAAACGCCACTGACCACGACCGTCATAACCGCCGACGCGACGTTTCACGATCGCCAGTTCACCTAAACGGTTAAAAATGGCTGGCCATTCGCTTTTGTCCGCCAGCAGTTGCCACGGGGCGGTCGCCAGGTCGAGCTTATCGAAAAGCTGTTTTTGCGTCAGCCGGTCAGCAATGATCGGGAACACGTCGCGGTTCACGAAGGCTGGATGACGTGCCAGTTCACGCGTTAGCGCGGTTTCCGGCCAGCGCTCGATTTCTGCGGTAATTACGCTTTGCTGAAAAGGCACGGCGGCCGGTTCTGCATCCAGCCCGACCGGCCAGACGGCGATACCCAGCGGTTCACCCGCCTGACGCAACATCCGCCCTAATTGACCGTTGCCCAGCACGCAAACCTGTTTCATGCCGCACCTCGCGGATCCGGATTCTCCAGCACCTCATCCGTCTGCGCGTTGCGCCAGTCGTTCAGTCGCTGATGCAGCGCTTTATCCTGTATCGCCAGGATCTGCGCTGCCAGTAGTGCCGCGTTAGCCGCACCCGCTTTACCAATCGCCAGCGTACCGACCGGAATACCGCGCGGCATCTGTACGATAGAATACAGGCTGTCGACGCCGCTCAGCGCCGCGCTTTGTACAGGAACACCCAATACCGGCACCAGCGTTTTCGCCGCAATCATACCTGGAAGGTGGGCAGCGCCACCCGCACCAGCAATAATCACCTGATAGCCGTTTTCTTCAGCGCTCTCGGCAAAGCTGAACAATTTATCGGGGGTACGGTGGGCAGAAACCACTTCAACGTGGTGCGGGACGTCCAGGATTTCGAAAATTTCGGCGGCGAACTGCATGGTAGCCCAGTCGCTTTTGGACCCCATCACGATGGCGACACGCGCCGGATTATTGCGGGAAGACATGCGTCTGAAAACTCCTGTGGTGCGGGATACACTGCTTTTAAGGCCACAGAGAATAGCACGGAAATAAACCAAGGAAAACGGTTGCGTACCCTACATTACGGGTCATTCAGGCAAAACGTTAAAACGGGAAAGCGATCAACTCCACATCGTCTGGCGTGACTTTGACCATCGATCCTTCGCGATGCCAGGCACCTAATACGACGCGGAAAGCGGGTTTGCCATTAGCATTGAACGCGTGTACATCAGGGCGATGAGTATGGCCGTGAATCAGCCACTGGACGCGGTATTTTTCCATCCCGGCGACAACCGCATGTTTGTTGACGTCCATGATCTCCAGCGATTTGCTGCTGTTGGCGGCTTTGCTGCCGGCTCGCATTCTGGCGGCCACACGCTTGCGTATAAACAGCGGTAGGGCAAGAAACAGCGTTTGCAACCAGGGTTGATGGACTTTCGCACGAAACGCCTGATAACCCGCATCATCGGTACACAGCGTATCGCCGTGCATGATAAGCACCCGGCGACCGTACAGGTCGAGCACTTTTTCCTGGGGAAGCAGCGTCATGCCGCTTTCTCGGGCGAAGCGTTTGCCAATCAGAAAGTCACGGTTACCGTGAATGAAAAAACAGGGAACGCCGGATTCGACAAGCGCTTTAATGGCAGCGGCCATTTCACGGTGTAACGGGTTGGGATCGTCATCGCCAATCCAGGCTTCGAACAGATCGCCCAGGATATATAACGCGTCGGCTTGACGGGCTTCACCCGCTAAAAAGCGCAGAAAACCGGCGGTGATCGCCGGTTCTTCCGTGCAGAGATGAAGATCTGCAATAAACAGTGTCGTCACAATTACTCGCTGACGGTCACGTTTTCGATAATCACGTCTTCTTTCGGTACGTCCTGGTGCATGCCGCTGCGACCGGTAGAAACGCCTTTGATTTTGTCAACAACATCCATGCCTTCAACCACTTCTGCAAATACGCAGTAGCCCCAGCCCTGCATGCTTTCGGCGGAGAAGTTCAGGAAGTCGTTGTCGGCAACGTTGATGAAGAACTGCGCCGTCGCGGAGTGCGGTGCCTGAGTACGCGCCATCGCCAGCGTACCACGGGTATTTTTCAGACCGTTGTTGGCTTCATTTTTGATAGCGTCTTTGGTGGCTTTCTGTTTCATGCCAGGTTCAAAACCGCCGCCCTGAATCATAAAACCGTTAATCACACGGTGGAAAATGGTGTTGTTGTAAAAACCTTCGCGGCAGTAGTCCAGGAAGTTTTTAACTGTTTCAGGCGCTTTATCATCAAATGTTTTGATTACGATATCGCCGTGATTAGTGTGGAAAGTAACCATTTTTGCATCCTGTTCCGATAGAGTGGTGCTTTAACCCAACTGAGGGTCAGAGTTAGGGGGGTGTTATAGCATAACCGCACGCTGCGATCACCTCGCAAAGTGTGCTGCTTCCCGTCCAAATTATGGGTATTATACAAACTTTGTTATCCACACACGTCTTACACGGAATCTTCGATGTTAAAAATCTTTAATACACTGACGCGCCAAAAAGAGGAATTCAAACCCATTCATGCCGGGGAAGTCGGCATGTACGTGTGTGGTATCACCGTTTACGATCTTTGTCATATTGGTCATGGCCGTACGTTTGTGGCGTTTGACGTGGTTGCGCGCTATCTGCGCTTTCTGGGCTACCAACTGAAGTACGTGCGTAACATCACCGATATCGACGACAAAATCATTAAGCGCGCTAATGAAAATGGCGAAAGCTTTGTCGCGCTGGTGGATCGTATGATCGTCGAGATGCACAACGATTTTGATGCGCTAAATATTCTGCGTCCGGACCTGGAACCGCGCGCGACCCACCATATCGCTGAAATCATCGAAATCACTGAACAGCTGATTGCCAAAGGTCATGCCTATGTGGCGGACAACGGCGACGTGATGTTCGATGTCCCGACCGATCCGAACTACGGGCAACTGTCGCGCCAGGATCTGGATCAACTTCAGGCCGGTGCGCGCGTGGATGTGGTGGACGTGAAGCACAACCCGATGGACTTCGTGCTGTGGAAAATGTCCAAAGAGGGTGAGCCGAGCTGGCCGTCACCGTGGGGCGCTGGTCGTCCTGGTTGGCACATTGAGTGTTCCGCGATGAACTGCAAACAGTTGGGTAATCACTTTGATATCCACGGCGGTGGTTCTGACCTGATGTTCCCGCACCACGAAAACGAAATTGCCCAGTCCACCTGCGCACATGACGGTGAGTATGTGAACTACTGGATGCACTCTGGCATGGTGATGGTTGACCGAGAGAAGATGTCCAAATCGCTGGGTAACTTCTTTACCGTGCGCGACGTGCTGAAATATTACGACGCAGAAACCGTGCGCTATTTCCTGATGTCCGGCCACTATCGTAGCCAGTTGAACTACAGTGAAGAGAACCTGAAGCAGGCGCGTTCCGCGCTGGAGCGCCTGTATACGGCGCTGCGCGGGACGGATAAGTCTGTTGCGCCAGCCGGCGGCGAGGCGTTTGAAGCGCGTTTTGTTGAGGCGATGAACGACGATTTCAACACCCCCGAAGCCTACTCCGTGCTGTTTGATATGGCGCGCGAAGTCAACCGTCTGAAGGGAGAGGATATGGCCGCTGCGAACGCGATGGCTTCTCACCTGCGTAAGATTTCTGGCGTGCTGGGTCTGTTAGAGCAGGATCCGGAAGCGTTCCTGCAAAGCGGTGCGCAGGCGGACGACGGTGAAGTCGCGGAAATTGAAGCGTTGATTCAACAGCGCCTGGATGCCCGCAAAGCCAAAGACTGGGCGGCAGCGGATGCTGCGCGTGACCGTCTGAACGAGATGGGCATTGTGCTGGAAGATGGTCCGCAGGGAACCACCTGGCGTCGTAAGTAATCGTCTATTGCCGGATGGCGCTGATGCGTGTCCGGCCTATTTTGTAGGCCGGATAAGGCGCAACGCGCCGCCATCCGGCACATTAATGCTTCCTATACCACCACAGCATTCCCATCAGCAGCGCTCCCGGCAACCACACCCAGATTAACTCGGAAAGAATGACCTGGTGTCCATATGGCGTGTTATAGCGCGACAAGGCAAACGGCGCGACCTTGATCACCTGCCACGGCGCGAAGAAACGTTCATCTGACCACGGCCACAGCCAGCCAACGCCTTTGCCGCCGGTGGTTACCGAATCCAGCAGGCTGTGTGACAGCAGCGAAACCGTTAAAAATAACCAGCAGCGCATTAACCCGGCTTTAAACCATCGTCGCCCCATCCACACGCAGAGCAGCGGAACCACCAGGGCAAACAGCAGTGAATGGGTAAATCCGCGATGCCCGAACACGTTGCCATAGGACACGCCGAGTTTAAACGAAAGCACATCGGCGTCCGGTAGCATTGCAAGCGCGATTCCGGCAAACAGTAAACGTGGAGGAATGGCTTTCAATCCCAGACCTAGTCCGAGGCAAATCGGGACGGCGGCATGGGTAATAATGGTTGGCATAATAATTATCCGAAATGCGAGAATGTATTAATATATATTGGATGAAATATATTTGCTATGTAAATAGCGTTATTGGTTAATGCTGTTTCTATGAATTAGTGTAAAAAGTCTGAATGAAATCCTAAAATTTGCTTTTTTGAGAATGAAGGATTGTATAGCACTTTTTTAGCTGTGCATAATCACAAGATACTCTATTCTTTATTTTTCTTCACTAGCAGACGGCCGTTTTTGAGGGGCTTTATTGTGACGACTTATCGTAAATCGAACAGATATGTCAGTAAAACGAACAAATATTTTAAAAGGGCATTAAATATATTACTAATAATAACGCCGGTTTTTCTTGCCGGTTGCCAGCGTCATTCACAATCTCAGTCATCAGCAGGGAACAATCCCTCTACCCCCGTCGTATCCGCGCCATTGCCTTCACCTCAGATAACGCCAGCGACTCAAGAGGTTGCGAACGTAGAAACCTCTGAAGGTGCAGCTTCTCATTGCCAGAAAGAACTTATTGCCCTTTCTAAAGTGAACCAGCATCAATATGCGAAAAAGAAAGCTGCGTTTGATCAATTGCTGGATAGTGCGTCTGTCTACACGTCTGTGCGAGAGGATATTGGTTCCCAAACGCGGGATACCATGGATGCACTGTATAAATATAAAACGCAGAAGCTGTGCAGCGATATCGAACAAACCGTTCGTCAATCTTTGATTAACCGAGGGGAGAGTTTTAAATGAACGCGTTAAAAATAAAACCTCTTTTTTTTTTACTCTTCCCCTGGTGATTTGTGGTGTTGTTAGTGATGTTTTTGCAAGAGATAATGCAGCCGCTGTACAGTCGTTGGATGTGATCACCTCTCAGGCTAGCGATATTCCCGCCTTGCTGACAGAAAAAAATATAAATTTACCTGCCCCCGTTATTTCAGCGCCGCGAACCGCTAAGAAACACACGTCGAAAACGCATAACCGTGATTTGCGTGGTATTCAGATTGCTCCTGCCGGTGAGAAGGAGAGTGCTGTGCTTCAGCAATCGCTACGCGATGCGCAAAAACAGATCGCGACTCTGCAACAGCAACTGGAGAGCGCAAATCAACAACTTGAGGAGAGTTCGAACCAGTTGGCGGCTTTACGTAGCGAACAGGATAAAGGTAACTCCGTCTCCATTGTGCAACAAAAGCAGTTGGCAGAAAACCTGGATGAAATCAATAAACTTAAAAAACAGATAACTGACCAGCTTGCTGATAAGGTGGCGAATTCTCTTGATTATGCCGCGGAGAAAATGCGTGACAGTCAGGCGTTGATGCAACTTAAAAAGCTATTGGCGGAGAGCCAGAATCAGAGCGTTGCGTTGAATAAACAGATTGCGGAACTGACGGCGGCCCAAGCGGCTAATGCAAAAGCGCTGGCGGAAGCCAGGACAGGCGACAGCAAGTCCATGGCTGATCTGAAGCAGTCTCTGGAAAAGAGCCAGTCTGAATCGGCGGCCCTGAAAACTGCCCTGACCGACAGCCAGAATCAGAGCGTTGCGCTGAATAAACAGATTGCGGAACTGACGGCGGCCCAAGCGGCCAATGCCAAAGCGCTGGCGGAAGCCAGGGCAGGCGACAGCAAGTCCATGGCTGATCTGAAGCAGTCTCTGGAAAAGAGCCAGTCTGAATCAGCGGCCCTGAAAACTGCCCTGACCGACAGCCAGAATCAGGGCGTTGCGCTGAATAAACAGATCGCGGAACTGACGGCGGCGCAAACGGCCAATGCCAAAGCGCTGGCGGAAGCCAGGGCAGGCGACAGCAAGTCCATGGCTGATCTGAAGCAGTCTCTGGAAAAGAGCCAGTCTGAATCGGCGGCCCTGAAAACTGCCCTGACCGACAGCCAGAATCAGGGCGTTGCGCTGAATAAGCAGATTGCGGAACTGACTGCGGCCCAAGCGGCTAATGCCAAAGCGCTGGCGGAAGCCAGGGCAGACGACAGCAAGGCTGTGGCTGATCTGAAGCTGTCTCTGGAAAAGAGCCAGTCTGAATCAGCGGCCCTGAAAACTTCCCTGACCGACAGCCAGAACCAGGGCGTTGCGCTGAATAAGCAGATCGCGGAACTGACGGCGGCGCAAACGGCCAATGCCAAAGCGCTGGCGGAAGCCAGGGCAGACGACAGCAAGTCCATGGCTGATCTGAAGCAGTCCCTGGAAAAGAGCCAGTCCGAATCGGCGGCCCTGAAAACTGCCCTGACCGACAGCCAGAATCAGGGCGTTGCGCTGAATAAACAGATCGCGGAACTGACGGCGGCCCAAACGGCCAATGCCAAAGCGCTGGCGGAAGCCACGACAGGCGACAGCAACGTCGTGGCTGAACTGAAACAGGCGCTGGGCAAAAGCCAGACGGAAACAGCCGCGTTGAAAAGCGCCCTGACCGACAGCCAGAATCAGAGAGCCGTGCAGAACAAACAAATCACTGATTTGCGAGCCAGCCTGAGTGATAACGATAAATCTCTGGCCGATGCCAGGAAGACGCTGGCAGAAAACAAGACACAACAGGATGACGCGCAGAAGAAACTCCAGGAAGTGACGGCAAAACTGGATGCGCAAAATAAGCAAATTTCAACGCTAACAGCCACAAAGACTGGGGCTGCGACGCCTGCGCCAGCTTCTGAAGAACAACTGCGCGCTTATGCTTTGGGGACTTTGTGGGGGCAGGAAGTCAGAGGGGCGATGGCGAATGTACAGTCTGATGGGTTCCCACTGGAACTGACTCAGGTGATAAGCGGAGTTTCTGATTCGATCAAAGGGCAGCTTAAGGTGCCGGAAAGTAAGATCCTGGCTGAACTGGATATTATGAATAAGAAGGCAATGGAACTGCAGAAGAGTGCCAGTACCAAAGCGAATCAGAGTAACAAGTTCATCAGTACTTTTAGCAGTAAGCCGGGAACTAAACGGGCAGATATGGGCTACTACTACCGCATTATCCAAAAAGGGCAGGGTAAAATCGCGGCAACAGATGTGGTGGCGATTGCCGTTAAGGAAAGCCTTTCCAGCGGTAAAGTTATTAAAGACATGATGAAGAGCGGGAAGGTATTGGCGTTGCCGCTGGCCAATTTCCCACCGCTTTTCAATTCAGCGATCGGTAAAATGAATAAAGGGGGCAAGCTGATTATGGCAGTCCCGCCTGAACTGGCTTACGGGGCGCAAGGACGACCACCGGAGATCCCGCCATCTTCTACCATGGTCTATGAAATTACTGTTGTTGATGTACAACCTGCCGCGGGTAAATGAGCCTCGCAACACATGCCCGGTTTTGCCGGGCTTTTTCTTTCCTACGCTGATTCCCGGGTGATAAGCTGGCCTGACAGCGTGATCCGTTGTGTCTGTCTTTCTGGCTCTTTAAGCTGGCCGATAATCAATCCGGCGGCCTGTCTTCCTGTCTCTTCGATGGCGGAAGAGACATAAGTAAACGAAGGGGAGGTGAGATTGACGTGCAGCATATCTTCAAAACCAACTAGCGCCACCTGCTGGGTCAGAAATACGTCTTTACCGAGAGTTCGTCCGACCTGATGGATACCGCTTATGCAGCCAATGATGGCCGTGGGTGAGTGGCACAGAAGAGCCGTGATGGTGTTATTTTGTTCCAGCAGATGGCGGGTGGCAATGCTGGCAGCATAGGTATCATCGTCACATGCAGGAGTCGATTCTTCTTTATAAACCATGCCATTTTGCGCCAGTGTATTGCGAAAACCCTGTAGTCTCTGCTGGCGAATCAGACAGTCTGGTCGACCGCCAATATAGCCAATGCTGCGGTGACCGCGTTCAATCAGATAGCGAGTGGCAAGGCTAGCAGCCTGACGATTATCACGCATCACCAGATTGCAGTTTTCTTCAATCAGCGATTGCGATACGACAACTAATGGTAAAGGACACTGGCGCACCTGTTCAGGTAGTGCTGTACGGATGGGATCCGACGACAAATAAATTACGCCAGCCACACCTTGCTGTTTGAAAGAGAGCAAGCAGCGTTCCAGGCTTGCGCGATCATCCTGCGGTTGCCCCAGAAAAACCATAAAGCCCTGTTTTTCCAACTCCTGAACAATACTTGCCATTACCTTGATGGAAAAGCTATCGCTAAAATCACGCAGGATCAGGCCGATCAGATTGGAAGTGCTGGCGCGAAGATTCGCCGCGGCGATGTTATGCACATAGCCAAGCGTATTGATGGCAGCATGGACCTTCTCAATCGTTGCCTCTGAGATTTTCCCTTTCTGTCGTAGCACCAGAGAGACGGTCGAAACCGAGACACCTGCCTGCTTTGCGACATCAATAATGCTGACTTTCTTCAAAATCGCTCCCTGAAAATTACCGGTTATCAGCCCGATATGACAACGTCTCCCAGCGTACAGGAGACGTGTCATTCAGGCATCCTATTATTTGCCAATCATCGTGGACATGGTCTGAGCGATAAACTGTGCTCTTGCACCGAAAATCACCTGGATACCGTTGTCCCCGACAAAGACCACGCCGCGGGCACCCAGGCCGTTGAGACCGTCTTTATCGACCTCATCGCTTTTCGCCACTTCCAGACGCAGACGGGTAATGCAGGAACCTACGGAGTCGATGTTCTGCGCGCCGCCCAGCAGGCCAATGATTTCAGTGGCAATTTCTGTATCCGTTTTGTCGTTCGCATTGGCGGTCACTTCAGTACGGCCTGGCGTTTTGATGTCGAAACGACGAATGACAAAGCGGAAAGTAAAGTAGTAAATCAACGCCATCGGCACGCCGATGATAATGGCATTCAGGAAGTTGGTCTGATAGCCATTGAAGGACGGCAGGATACCAAACGACAGGTAGTCGATGAAACCGGCGGAGAACGACTTGGCAATATGCGCATGCAGCAGGTACATGGTCATATAGGCCAGTCCCGCCATAATCGCGTTGAAGACGTACAAAATCGGCGCCACGAAGATGAAGGTGAACTCAACCGGCTCGGTAATCCCTGTGAGGAAGCAGGTGAGCGCGGCCGAGAACAGAATACCGGCAGCAATTTTCTTATTCTTTGTATGCGCTTCGTGATACATCGCCAGACACGCGGCAGGCAGGGCAAACAGCATCAGCGGGAATTCGCCCTGCATGAATTTACCCGCGTTCTGATAGGTATCGCTACTGAAGGATTTGACGCCTTCCTCCAGCATCTTGAACCAGATCGTCTGGTCGCCGTGGATCACCTGGCCGGCCTGAGTGGTGTAATCCCCGAAGGAGTACCAGAAGGAAGGATACCAGATGTGGTGTAACCCGAGTGGGATCAGCGCACGTTCAACCAGGCCAAAGATGAAGGTTGAGAGGGCCTGATTATCGCCGTTGACGACCACTGACAGCGCATCAATACCGGCCTGAATATGTTGCCAGACGTAAGGCAGCAGCAGTCCCAGCACAAAGGAGAGAAACGCGGTGGCGATCGCCACAAAACGTTTACCAGAGAAGAATCCGAGGAATTCCGGCAACTGCATGGTGTGAAAGCGGTTGTAGCACCAGGCGGCGAGAATACCGCAGATCAGGCCGCCAAAAACGCCCATTTGCAGGGTTGGGATACCGACCACCATCGCGTATTTACCGCCCTGGGAAGCCATCTCCGGCGTGATGCTTAACACCGTGCTGATGGTGATATTGGTGACAAATACAGAGACCGCCGCAGACAGCGCTGCGATACCGGATTCCGAGGCCAGGCCAACGGCAGAGCCGATAGCGAACAGCATCGGCAGGTTATCAAAGATAACGCCGCCCGCGTTCATCATCAGCGGTAGATGGAATTTATCCCCGAAGGCCAGCAGCAGGCCCGCAGCGGGAAGCAGTGAAATTGGCAGCATTAAAGCGCGGCCAATCATCGATAATTTAGACAACGATTTAACAAACCCTGATATCAGACTCATGCTGATTTCCCCCGAGTAACGCTTTTTAGCGTTGTTATTGTAAGTAGAACGTTATAGTAGAACGTTCTACTTATCGTGATGAAGGCGCGCGTTTCGCGCAACTTAAATTTCACGCTTCATCAAATGAAATGGTGATTCTTTGAAGTTGAACGATAATTAACCATTATGGTTATAGGGAAAAGCAGGTAGGGGAAAAGCGGAGTTCCCCTCAGTCAGACAGCGCCCGGAGGCGACGTCGGACGAGGGGAGAGCAGAGCACTCAGGCCGTTACGGTGATGGTCTGACCGGCAAAGCTGACGGTTTGCCCGGCCACAATTTTGCAGCGCTTGCGGGTTTCCACCGCACCATCAACCTTTACCTGCCCTTCGGCAATGGCAATCTTCGCCTGGGCGCCGCTTTCACTCCAGCCTTCCAGTTTCAGCAAATCACACAGTTCAACGTGAGGATGCTTGCCTAAAGAAAATGTCGCCATGTTAGTTGTCCTGAGGATCGTGATATTCAACGCACGCCTGAAGCGTGTTTTCGATTAGCGTGGCGACCGTCATTGGCCCCACGCCGCCCGGTACGGGCGTAATATATGAGGCACGCGCGGCTGCGTCATCAAACACCACGTCGCCGACAACCTTGCCATTTTCCAGACGGTTGATGCCGACATCAACCACGATAGCGCCTTCTTTGATCCACTCACCCGGAATAAACCCCGGTTTCCCAACGGCAACGATCAGCAGATCGGCATGCTCAACGTGGTGACGCAGATTTTTGGTGAAGCGGTGGGTTACCGTGGTGGTGCAACCGGCCAGCAGCAGCTCCATACTCATGGGACGACCCACAATGTTTGAGGCGCCGATCACGACCGCATTCAGACCGTAGAGGTCAATGTTGTAACGCTCAAGCAGGGTGACAATCCCACGCGGCGTGCAGGGGCGCAGACGCGGGGCGCGCTGGCACAGGCGACCAACGTTGTACGGATGAAAACCGTCTACGTCTTTATCCGGATCAATACGTTCCAGCACTTTGACATTATCGATGCCTGCCGGAAGCGGCAGTTGCACCAGGATACCGTCAATGGTGTTGTCGGCGTTGAGCGTATCAATCAGCTCAAGCAGTTCCGCCTCGCTGGTGGTTTCCGGTAGGTCATACGAGCGGGAGACGAATCCCACCTCGTCACAGGCTTTACGCTTGCTTGCCACATAAATCTGTGAGGCCGGGTTGCTGCCTACCAGTACAACAGCCAGGCCCGGGGCCCGACGTCCGGCGGCAATACGCGCCTGAACTTTTTGAGCAACCTCAGAGCGCACCTGCTGCGCAATCGTTTTACCGTCAATAATCTTTGCTGCCATCAGAGAGAGGATTCCATCTGTTACTTCACGTCAAAGGGGATGGCGCTATTTTGTCAGAAGTGAAGACCGTTGTCAGTTACCGCTTTCTGTCAGGGTGGTTTTAAGCGGCGATCCACCTGGAGGGGGGGAAGGGACAGGAAAAGCAGGATGCTCACAACTCAAGCAGTTGAGTGGAAAGCCATTGACCGTTAAGGTTGTGAACGTATAATACCGACCAGTTTTGGAACAGTCCGCATTGCAGTTCATTGCTCCCTTAGCTCAGCTGGATAGAGCAACGGCCTTCTAAGCCGTCGGTCACAGGTTCGAATCCTGTAGGGGGCGCCATAATGAATCAACGAGTTAGACATTACCTCCCATCCCCATTTTTCCTTCACGAGACATATTCGGGATATCATAGTTAAAAATCGAGCCAACCTGAGACACGAAACCGTCTAAGAAATCCAGGTTCATCCAGCTCCATTGGGAAAACGGCCTGAGCAATCCTGAACCCGGCATTTAAAGGCTGAAGCTAATTTCCACAGAAGGTGTACTACGCTGTGCTTCACCATGATAGACGGCTTCAATGTTATTACCATCCGGATCAAGAACGAATGCCGCGTAGTATCCGCAGTGGTAGTGGCGTTCACCAGGGGCGCCGTTGTCACGTCCTCCATGCTCCATTGCGGCATGAAAAAAGGCATCTACCATCTCACGATCTTTGGCCTGGAAAGCAAGATGATGACGTCCTGTAGGGACTCCCAGCGCGCCTGAGCTTTCCACCGAAGACACGACCAGTTCATCCGCCCAGAAATAGTCGTCTGTTGTGTTTATGATCGGGATTTCCAGGGTCGTTAGCACGGCGGTGTAAAACGCTTTACTGGCGTCAAAGTCGTTAACCACGAGCTGGATATGGTCGATAAGTCTGCCGCGATGTAGTTGATACGTTTTCATGACGTCATTTCCCTTTCTTTTAACCACCGTTTTCGTAAGTTTTTATTCTTTATCAGTAAAAAACAAACCACAACTTTAATTTCGGTGATGTTTTCCTTTTTCCAGGCAAGATCTATTTTCAGACCTTTCACTGTCAGGATATTTCCGTTTTAGCGAGACTTTTATTAGCGCGGTGAACTCAGCGTTTATCACCATGAAATGAATGAAAGACCGTCCGAAAAACCGGATGGTCTTTTTGTGTTTTAGCAATGTGGACGCATGTCGCCCCCATTGGCTCATTATGCCCGTTCTGACGCCTGGCGCAAAAACGGAGTATAGGAAATTGCCATGATGATCCCCTCAGGACTGAGAAAGCGGGTGACCGTTTGTTCCCAGGGTTCTTCTTGCATACAGGTTAGTAACTTACATCCACTTTCCTTTAAAATATCGGAGGCGGACTGCATGTCGTCAACTTCAAATTCGAGCCATGCCTGAGGAACAGGTAAACTGGCAGGCCATTCCGATGTGCCAAAACAAGAGAGGGCCACTTTATCCAGCGGCCAGACGGCAAAATACTTCGCTCCGGGGATGTTTTGCGAATGCAGATATCCGTCATAACCGTCAATAGTTTCAAGCGGCAGTTGCAGTATGTCTTTATATAAAGACGCACTTTCCTCAGCGTTTGTCGTGACAGGGCCAAACCCTGCGATAAATAACACATTAATTCCTTTCAGAATACTGGACATAGTCACCTCATAGTGTTTAAGCGTGATTATATTGTTACGCACGAACCACACAATAATAAAATTTCCCCAGTGGATGCGGGGAAAGATACGATATAATCCAAAATTCTCGTTGTAAAAAAGGGACATTTCTGTGAGGGAATATAAAAATTACGACATTACCGCGCGGAAACAGCATCCGCAACGCTATGCTATCGCGTCATCTGAACCGCGATGAACACATTCTCAGGCGAACTGAAGCAAATTGTCGGCAACCGACACAGCGCGGCGACGCAGCTTTTTTTCGCGCCGTCAAAGTCTTTACGTCACATCATTTCCCACTATACCGTGCAATTACGTTGCGCTTGTGTGCTCATTTGCCTGGCAGGTATGCGCTATATGAATAATCAAGATGCTATCGCAGACGCTTGCGATCGACGAAAACGAGATAGCCCGTCGTTCGTACCTCCACTCGGGTAAGTACACAACAGGGGGAAACGTCGTCAGGTGCAGGTCAGTCAGACCGGCTCTTTCGGCAAACTCAGAATAAAACGGGTAACGTGGGCATCTGAGGTCACCGACACGTTTCCGTGGTGCGCCGTGACAATGGATTTCACGATGGCCAGCCCAATGCCGCTGCCTTCGCCTTTGCGCTGGCGGGACGGATCCACGCGATAAAAGCGATCAAACAACCGTGGCAGATGTTCCGCAGGGATGGGCGTTCCCGGGTTTTCAATGATGACGTGCACCTGGTCGTTCGCCTCTTTCAGCCGGACGGTAATGCTCTGGCCCGGTGGCGTGTAGCGCATCGCGTTGGAGAGGAGGTTGCTTATCGCCCGACGCAGCATGCCGGGATCGCCGGAAACCAGGCATGGACTCCCTTCAAAATGTAGTCCAACCTCCCGGTCTTCCGCCAGCGCTTCAAAAAAGTCGAACACTTTACTGACTTCATCTGCCAGATTGAGCGCTTTTTTCTCCGGGATCAGTTGGTTGTTATCAGCCTGCGCCAGAAACAGCATATCGCTAACCATTTTCGCCATATGACTAAATTCTTCGAGACTGGAATAGAGCACCTCTTCCAGTTCCTTCTGGCTGCGGGGCTGGCTGAGGACTATTTCCGTTTGCGTCACCAGGTTGGTAATGGGGGTGCGGATCTCATGGGCAATATCGGCAGAAAAATTAGACTGACGGGTGAAAACGTCCTCGATACGCTCGATCATGTGGTTAAACGAGAGTACCAGCCGTTCCAGTTCAATGGGGACCGATTGGGGATCCAGGCGCACGTCGAGATCTTTCGAGGTGATGTTTTGAATCTGTCGACTGACGCTGCGGATCGGTTCGTGGCCTTTATAAACGGCAAACAGCACGATAAGAATGATCAACATGCTGATGATCGAGGCGGTCATGATCAGCTTGTTTTTCAGGTCGTTAATGTAATGCAGGTGAAAATCGATCGATAGCGCCAGATACAGGGTATAGGCCGGTTTTCCCTCTGCCAGCGGCCCGACCGGCAGACGGATCATGCGCCAGGTGGAATGGGTGCCGTGTCCTGCCATCTGCATTGACGGGCCGTTAATTAAATAGACGTTGCCGCCCGGAACGGTTTTATCCGGCGTGGCGCGGGCAAGAAACTGCCGGATATCCGGTACATGAGGGGAATGAAAAAGCGCCTGCTGGTTGGCATCTTCCAGCGAAATGATGACGTTCGAGTAACCGGCCGCTACGTTTTTCAGGATCTCCAGACGGCGGGATTCCGGCTCGTCAGAGGGGGTGAGGATCCGTTCGAGCGTGGCGCTGATTTCGGTTAAGTCGTTGATGTCTTGTTCGGCAAAATGCACTTTTACCGACTGGATCATTATCCAGGTAAAGGCAAAAAAAGAGGCAATGGTCGCGAGGCTGATAAAAAAGGTCAGACGCGTCGCCAGCGAAAAAGGGCGGGATAACCGCTTACTGACCATCCGGCACCTCAAGCACATATCCCACGCCACGCACGGTCTGAATCAGCTTAGGTTCAAAGTCGTTATCAATCTTACCGCGCAGACGTTTCACGGCCACGTCAATGGCGTTGGTGTCGCTGTCGAAATTCATGTCCCACACCTGAGAGGCAATCAGCGAGCGGGGCAATACTTCTCCCTGATGACGCAGGAAAAACTCCAGCAGGGTAAATTCTTTGCTGGTGAGCGTGATGCGTGTTCCGCTCCGACTCACTTTGCGACTGACCAGATCGACTGTCAGATCGGCCACCTGAAACTGGCTTTCGACAATCACCGCCGCTCCCCGGCGCAGCAGCGTTCTGACGCGCGCGAGCAGTTCGGCAAAAGCAAACGGCTTAACCAGATAATCATCCGCGCCTAACTCCAGCCCTTTCACCCGATGTTCAATCGTTCCCAGCGCGGTGAGCAGCAGAATCGGCATGCCTTTATTGGCGGTGCGTAGCATCCGGACGATATCCCAGCCGTTGACGTCGGGCAGCATGATGTCAAGGATGAGCAGGTCGTAATCACCGGTCATCGCCAGGTGATAACCGTTCAGACCGTTGTCGGCAAGATCGACAACAAAGCCCGCTTCCGTTAACCCTTTAGTCAGGTATTCACCGGTTTTTTTCTCATCTTCGACAATCAAAATCTTCAACACATCCTCCTTCACCACGCGAATGTCGTGGGGTTCCTCAATTCTAGAGAAGCCGGATCGGATAGCAATCGCATTCTGGGAAAATGACAGCTTTGTCATTTTGCTGTCACGGGTTGAACAGAGAGCGCCAGGTAAAGTTGCTGATATCAACCCACATGAAAATCAGGCTCATGCGTAATTTTAAGTTTCTCACACTCTCGATGGCGCTACTGCTGGCAGGATGTTCACTCGCACCGGACTATCAGCGTCCGGCACCTCCGGTGCCGCAGCAGTTTTCTCTGAGCCAGAACCAGATGGTGACGTCAGCGGTGAGCTATCAGGACAGCGGTTGGCGGCAGTTCTTCGTTGATCCGCAAGTGAAAACGCTGATTGCCGAGGCGCTGCGCAGCAACCGTGATTTACGCATGGCGGCGCTGAAAGTGCAGGAGGCGAGGGCGCAATATCGGGTGACCGATGCCGATCGCTATCCGCAACTGAACGCAGAAAGCAGCGGTAACTGGAGTGGAAAGCTCAAAGGGGACACCCGCAGTACCCGTGAATATGAGGCCGGGCTGAACCTGAGCTTTGATCTGGATTTCTTTGGTCGACTGAAAAACATGAGTGAAGCTGACCGACAGAACTTTTTTGCCAGCGAAGAGGCGGGCCGGGCAGTGCATATTCTGCTGGTATCCAACGTGGCGCAGAGCTGGTTCAATCGGCGTCTGGCTTTTGCACAGCTCCAGGTGGCACAAGAAACGCTGAGTAACTACGAGCGTGCCTATGCGTTGGTGGAAAAACAACTGGTCACCGGCAGTACCAACGTGCTGGCGCTGGAACAGGCGCGCGGTGCGATCGAAAGTACGCGTAGCGACATCGCTAAACGTCAGGGAGAGCTGGCGCAGGCGAACAACGCGTTGCAGCTGTTGCTGGGGAGCTACGGCACGCTGCCGGACGATACGCGACAGAACGTCAGCGATCTCAACGGCGTGACGTTACCACCATCGCTCTCATCGCAAATCCTGTTGCAGCGTCCGGACATTATGGAAGCCGAACATGCGTTGATGGCGGCGAACGCCAATATCGGCGCGGCGCGTGCGGCTTTTTTCCCTTCTGTTACGCTGACCAGCGGTCTCTCCGGCAGCAGCAGCGATCTCTCAACTCTGTTTTCGGCGGCAAGCGGGATGTGGAATTTCATCCCGAAGGTGGAGTTACCCATCTTCAATGCCGGGCGTAATCAGGCCAACCTCGATCTGGCTGAAATCCGCCAACAGCAGTCGGTGGTCAATTACGAGCAGAAGATCCAGAACGCTTTCAAAGAGGTTGCCGATGCGCTGGTGCTGCGCCAGAGCCTGGCCGATCAGATTCGCGGTCAGCAGCGTTACCTTTCCTCACTACAAATCACCCTTCAGCGCGCCAGAGCGCTCTATCGCAACGGTGCGGTGAGCTATATCGAAGTGCTGGACGCCGAACGTTCACTATTTACGACGCAACAAACTCTGCTTGACCTTAATTACGCCCGGCAGGTTAACGAAATTACGCTCTATACCGCGCTTGGCGGCGGTTGGCTGGAATAAATCAAATGACATCATGGGAGATTCAAAATGAACACGGTATTTAACGCAGTCGTATTCGCGGTTTTCTCTACGCTGGCAATTAATGTCCAGGCCAATGAGCATCATCACGGCGATATGATGGGCGCCATGCCTGCCGCGGAACAAAGCCCGGCGGTCAGCGCCACCGGCGTGGTGAAAAGCGTTGATATGGAGAGCAAAAAAGTCACCATTGAACATGGCCCCATTCCCGCGCTGAACTGGCCGGCAATGACCATGCGTTTTACCATCACGCCGCAAACGCAGCTCAACGGTATAAAAGCGGGGGACAACGTGGCGTTTACGTTTATCCAGCAGGGCAATCTTTCGTTATTGCAGGATATTAAAAGCCAGTAATTTTCTCTTATTTTAACGTTGAGCATGACCTCATGAAAAATATCGCGCTGATTATTGGCAGCATGATGGCGGGCGGCATTATCGCCGTGGGTGGCTATATGTATTTCGCCTCCGCACACCCATCGGCGAATACACCACCTGCCGCGGAAAAAGAAGCCCGCAATGTGCTGTTCTGGTACGACCCGATGTACCCGAATACCCGCTTCGATAAACCCGGCAAATCGCCTTTTATGGATATGGACCTGGTGCCGAAATACGCCGATGAAGAGTCTGCCAGCGCCGCTGCGCCGGGAGTCCGTATCGATCCGACGCAAACGCAAAATCTCGGCGTGAAGACTGAGGTTGTCCGCCGTGGCCCTCTCACGTTCGCACAAACGTTCCCGGCCAACGTCAGCTACAACGAGTATCAGTTTGTCATCATGCAGGCGCGAGCCGCGGGGTTTGTCGATAAAGTCTGGCCGCTGACCGTGGGCGATAAGGTGAAAAAAGGCGCGCCGCTGCTCGAACTGACGATCCCTGACTGGGTGGAAGCGCAGAGCGAATACCTGCTGCTCAAAGAGACCGGCGGTACGGCAACCCAGGTTGAAGGCATTCTGGAGCGACTGCGTCTGGCCGGGATGCCGGACGCGGATATTCGGCGTCTGGTCGCGACGCGCAAAATTCAGACCCGTTTTACCCTTACGGCACCCATTGACGGGGTCATTACCGCCTTTGATTTACGTGCCGGCATGAACATCGCCAAAGATAACGTGGTGGCGAAAATTCAGGGAATAGACCCGGTGTGGGTCACTGCCGCCGTGCCTGAATCCATCGCGTGGCTGATTAAAGACACGTCACAGTTTTCGCTGACTATTCCGGCGCGTCCGGATAAGTCGTTCACCGTCCGCAAGTGGACGCTGCTGCCCAGTGCTGATGCCACTACCCGAACGCTACAACTGCGTCTGGAAGTCGAAAATCCTGATGAAGCGCTGAAACCAGGGATGAACGCCTGGCTCAATTTGAAAACGGCCAGTGAGCCGATGTTGTTGATCCCGTCTAAAGCGCTGATCGATTCCGGCAGTGAGCAGCGGGTGATCACAGTGGACGGTGAAGGCCGTTTTGTTCCGAAGCTGGTCTCCGTCTTCCAGGCTTCGCAGGGGGTGACGGCGATCCGTTCCGGGCTGGACGAAGGCGAGAAAGTCGTTGCCAGTGGCCTGTTTCTGATTGATTCAGAAGCCAATATCTCCGGCGCGTTGGATAGAATGCGCGCCCAGCAACCGTCGGCGACACCCGCTCATGCGGCCCATGTGCACTGAGGAGAATGCAGATGATTGAATGGATTATTCGTCGCTCGGTTGCCAACCGCTTTCTGGTGATTATTGGCGCGCTCTTTCTCAGCATCTGGGGTACCTGGACCATCGTCAACACGCCGGTGGATGCACTACCTGACCTGTCCGATGTGCAGGTGATTGTCAAAACCAGCTATCCGGGGCAGGCGCCGCAGATTGTTGAGAATCAGGTCACCTATCCGCTCACCACCACCATGCTGTCCGTGCCGGGCGCAAAGACGGTGCGCGGCTTCTCGCAGTTTGGCGACTCGTATGTCTACGTTATTTTTGAAGATGGCACCGATCCATACTGGGCCCGTTCACGCGTGCTGGAATATCTCAACCAGGTGCAGGGGAAGCTCCCGGCGGGCGTCAGTGCGGAAATGGGGCCGGACGCCACCGGCGTGGGCTGGATCTTCGAATATGCGCTGGTCGATCGCAGCGGTAAGCACGACCTGGCGGAGCTGCGTTCATTGCAGGACTGGTTTCTGAAATATGAGTTGAAAACTATCCCGAACGTATCGGAAGTGGCCTCTGTGGGCGGCGTAGTGAAAGAGTACCAGGTGGTGATCGACCCGATGAAACTCGCTCAGTACGGCATCAGCCTGTCGGAGGTGAAAGGCGCGCTGGATGCCTCCAACCAGGAGGCGGGCGGCTCGTCGGTGGAACTGTCGGAAGCGGAATACATGGTCCGCGCCAGCGGGTATCTGCAAACGTTGGATGACTTTAATCACATCGTCCTGAAGTCAGGGGAAAACGGTGTGCCGGTGTATCTGCGTGATGTGGCGAGAGTGCAGCCTGGCCCGGAAATGCGCCGGGGGATCGCCGAACTCAACGGGGACGGCGAAGTGGCTGGCGGGGTGGTCATCTTGCGTTCCGGTAAAAACGCGCGTGAAGTGATTTCGGCGGTCAAAAGTAAACTGGAGACGCTGAAAAGTAGCCTGCCGGAAGGCGTGGAAGTGGTGACCACCTACGATCGCAGTCAGTTGATTGATCGTGCCATCGATAACCTCAGCACTAAGCTGTTGGAAGAGTTTATCGTCGTGGCGCTGGTCTGCGCGCTGTTTCTCTGGCACGTGCGTTCCGCGCTGGTGGCGATCATCTCGCTGCCGCTGGGGCTGTGTATCGCTTTTATCGTGATGCATTTCCAGGGGCTGAACGCCAACATTATGTCGCTCGGCGGGATCGCCATCGCGGTGGGCGCGATGGTGGATGCCGCCATTGTGATGATCGAAAACGCGCATAAACGGCTGGAAGAGTGGGAACATCTGCATCCGGGCGAAACGCTGGATAACGAGACGCGCTGGCAGGTGATCACCAACGCGTCCGTGGAGGTCGGCCCGGCGCTGTTTATCAGTTTACTGATTATCACTCTCTCTTTTATTCCTGTCTTTACCCTTGAGGGGCAGGAAGGGCGTCTGTTCGGGCCGCTGGCCTTTACCAAAACCTGGGCGATGGCGGGGGCGGCGTTTCTGGCGATCGTGGTGATCCCGATTCTGATGGGGCTGTGGATCCGCGGCAAAATTCCGGCGGAAAGCAGCAACCCGCTCAACCGCTTTTTGATCCGTATTTACCATCCGCTATTACTGAAGGTGCTGCACTGGCCGAAAACGACGCTGTTGGTGGCGGTGCTCTCAATCCTGACGGTTGCCTGGCCGCTGAGTAAAGTCGGAGGCGAGTTCTTACCGCAGATTAACGAAGGCGATCTGCTGTACATGCCTTCCACGTTGCCGGGGATTTCGGCAGCAGAAGCGGCAAGTATGTTACAGAAAACCGACAGGCTTATCATGACCGTACCGGAAGTCGCCAGGGTCTTTGGTAAAACCGGGAAAGCGGAGACCGCCACGGATTCGGCTCCGCTGGAAATGGTGGAGACTACCATTCAGCTTAAGCCGCAGGATCAGTGGCGTCCGGGCATGACGATGGACAAAATCATCGAGGAACTGGACAAAACCGTTCGTCTGCCGGGGCTGGCAAACCTGTGGGTACCGCCTATTCGTAATCGCATTGATATGCTTTCGACCGGGATTAAGAGTCCGATTGGCATTAAAGTCTCAGGTAATGTGCTGGCCGATATTGATGCCATGGCCGAACAGATTGAAGAGGTCGCCCGAACCGTTCCTGGCGTGACGTCCGCGCTGGCCGAGCGTCTGCAAGGTGGTCGCTATCTCAACATCGACATTAGCCGTGAGAAGGCCGCCCGCTATGGCATGACGGTGGGTGACGTGCAGTTATTTGTTACTTCGGCCATCGGCGGGGCGATGGTGGGGGAGACCGTTGAGGGGATTGCCCGCTATCCCATCAATCTGCGTTATCCGCAGAGCTACCGTGACAGCCCGCAGGCGCTGCGCCAGCTACCGATTCTGACGCCGATGAAGCAGCAAATTACGCTGGGGGATGTGGCCACAATCAGCATCGCGCCGGGACCCTCGATGTTGAAAACCGAGAATGCGCGGCCCACCGGTTGGATTTACATTGACGTGCGTGACCGGGATATGGTCTCTGTGGTCAACGACCTGAAAAAGGCGATTGCGGATAACGTCCAGTTGAAGCCTGGTATCAGCGTCGCGTTCTCTGGTCAGTTTGAGTTGCTTGAGCGGGCGAACCATAAGCTGAAGCTGATGGTGCCCATGACGCTAATGATCATTTTCGTTCTGTTGTATCTGGCGTTCCGCCGTGTCGGAGAAGCGCTGCTGATCATCACCAGCGTCCCGTTTGCGCTGGTGGGGGGGATCTGGTTCCTGTACTGGATGGGATTCCATCTGTCGGTAGCGACAGGAACCGGGTTTATCGCCCTGGCGGGGGTGGCGGCCGAATTTGGCGTGGTCATGCTGATGTACCTACGCCATGCCATTGAGGCCGACCCTTCACTGGACAATCCGCAGACGTTCAGCGCAGAGAAACTGGATGACGCGTTGTATCACGGCGCGGTGCTGCGGGTACGGCCCAAAGCGATGACGGTAGCGGTGATTATTGCGGGTCTGCTGCCTATTTTATGGGGCACAGGGGCCGGTTCGGAAGTCATGAGTCGGATTGCGGCGCCCATGATTGGCGGCATGATTACGGCTCCGCTGCTGTCATTGTTTATTATTCCTGCGGCATATAAGTTGATGTGGATGCGCCGCTACCGAAAAATATCACATTAATGCCTTCATTATCCGGTTCGCTGCAATAGAGCAGGCCGGATAACATCCTCCTGACGGTATGTTTTTTATTCTATTCGACATATTCCGCAATACTGTAAAATGCTTTTTCTGATGATGACGTTTCTCCTTTCCTGAATCCCCATTTATTGCGTAGTAATCCCCCTGATATTTAAATTTGTCGTTACCTCTCAGCGTTTTGTGCATAAAAAACACAGCTTGCCATCCTTTTGTTGCGAATGATGTCAGCCTCATTTTTATATTTCAGGATCGTGCAGTTCATCGCATTTCATTCCTTTTTATTATCAAATTTTCGTTAAGTCCAACCTCTTTTACGCATAATGCAGGCCACTTTTACACTTCATTGAATGTTTTTACATATCAATTAATCAGTAAAAATAGCTAAAAACTTAATATCATGCGAAATATCTGAAAGGTAATCCCTTATGGTAATCAAAAACCATCAGTTGGAGCCATTTTTAGCCTTTTATCATTAAACACGAATGAGATGTATCTGAAATACAAAATAAGGATTGTACTATGGGGTTTGGGATGGCAAAGAACAATAAATTTGAGATCGTGGCTATTATTCGTGAAGCACTTCTCAGAAAAACCAAGGTGGAACTTAGATTTAAAGAAACCAGCCTGGTCACTCAATTAGAAAAAGTTGACTTCGATTACTTTGTGATTGCCTACAATAGCGAAATCCCACTCTCTTCCATTCAGTCTTTTATCTTGCACAGTAACAGCGGCATTATCAGGTTTAATGCCAGATTCAGTCAGTCATTGACCGATAAGTTGGGATGCGGGCTGGCGTATCGCATCCCGGAGATGGTCTTATTAGTTCAGCGTCGTCAGCATGAACGTTTCTCCTTTTTACAGGGGTATCACTTTTACTGTTCTGGTCGTTATAAAAATGGTGAGAATTATTCGCTGCAGATTAAAAATATCTCTCGCGGTGGTTGTGCGTTGATTTCACAAAAAGTGAATGCCCGCTTTCTTTATAAAAATGCGCTGATCAAAGCGGCATCTCTCGATTTTGAGCAATTTGGCTATTTGCAATGCGATCTCCGGGTCGTCAATGTCGTTGCTGTCAATGAATTTGATGAAAACAATCAGCTTTATTCCTGTCAGCAGATCTCCTGCAAGTTCGAATTTAAACATCCTCGCGAAGCGTTAGATGTCGAAAAAATCATTATTCATTTTTTAATGAATAACAAACTGAAAAGTTTATAAGGGAAGGTGAACTTCATGTTGATGTGTGGAAATGAAGATTTAATCGGTAGCAGTGTCTCAACATATTTGAAGAGTAAACATGCCGAGGTGACAAGTGTACCCTGGCAGGTAATGGTGGATTACTCTACTCGTTATCGCCATCGGCTGATGATTTTTAATATCATCAGCCACGAACAGTCCTGCGCGGATTTTGTGCGTTATTTAAATAAGAACCGCTTTAAAGTCTACGATAACGCGGTGGTAGTGATTGCCGATAGCCGTCTGGCAAGGCTGTGCATTGAGTTGTTGTATGTCGAGAAGGCTATTGTGTTGACCGATAAATCACCCCTGCGTGATTTTGGCCGACTGACAACCCTGACGGGGGAGTGCTGGAATCCCCGTTTATTCCGATCGCAAAAACGACTGAGCGATCGTGAACAACAGATCCTGAGTTTGCTGGTGAGCGGGTATTCGCCAAACGAGATATCGGATCTGCTCAGTGTGAGCTATAAAACAATCCAGACCCATAAAATGAGGATCATCGCAAAGTTGGGCCTGGCCCATTCTGCTGAACTGAATAAACTGATCGTCAAATTCAATCATCCGTTTTCTTTTTTATCCTGAGTTTGTCATCAGCCTGAAGGCGCTTCGCTTATCAGGCCTACAGGTGTCACGAGTAACGTGTTGATATTCCAAAACCTGTAGGCCGGGTAAGGCATAGCCGTCACCCGGCATAATCCCAGTTCGACACGTTATCGGCAATCTGAAATCCCTCCGTATCACAGAGGGATTTTTCATATCAGACGCAATCAGAACGACTTTTTAAAGCCAATTGAGGCATTGATCGGCGCTTCAACCTGCGACTTATGCCCGCCGTTGTTGAACTGCGTGCCCAGTTCGCCGTACACCTGCAGGTCGCGGTCGATGTTCCAGCTCAGACCGGCTGCCACTTCGGTGCTGGAATACTGCTGCGAGGATTCCAGCGTCGTGGTAGCAACCGCATTGCTGAAGTGGGTTTTGTCTTTCGACCCCAGGCCCTGCCACAGGTTGACACGACCATATGGCTGGATCTTGCCGTGGCGGGTGTCATAGTCGGCCTTCAGTCTCAGCCCTACGCGGGCGGTAAAAGCATCGGCGGTATCGAGTTTGACTTTCGTTTTCGTCGTGCCGCCCAGCGTGCTGTCATCAAAGTCACTGTACTGATAGATCAGCTGCGCCTGGGGTTCCAGACTCCATGCGCTTGCCCCTAAACGGAAAGCTTTCCCGATTTCCGTTGAGGCGGTCAGCGTGTGCCCCTTCACGGTATGGGATCCATTGTTTCCGGATGCTGACAGGCGAGCGTCATGGTTTCCGTATTGCAGGACGTTATCAACGTACATGCCATCCGCGGAGAACCAGGTGGCATAACTGCCCAGGTAAAACGCGTTGTCATCAATGTTACCGCCTTTACCCGCACTGCCGGCGTTACTGCCTTTGACGCTGCTGTCGATATCCAGAATGCTGGTGTAAATACCGGCTTTCCAGTTGGCATCCGCGTAGAGGTCAACCCCCGCCTGAATCCCCATCGTATGGCTGGTGGTCTGCGTGCCGGTGACGTCGTCCAGTTTGGTTTTACCGGAGTAGCCAATCATTCTCGCCCACGCGCGGTTGTCTTCATCCCGTCCCGGTCGCACATCATCCCCCATCCGCTGGTGCATGTTACCTAACAGGCTCAGGTCGCCCTGACGCACCACGCTGGCGAGACCAGAGTAGAGCATGGTTTCTGGACGATATGCGCTGCGCAGATACCAGTTTTCGCCCTGGCCCTTCGCGTTACCGGCATACAACTGGTATTCAAACGCCCCGGCGGACATGCGGTTACTCGCCAGATGGAAACCGTCGCGTGTGGATTGCGCCGTGGTGGTGGCACCGTTCTTCGCCGTCACCACTTCGATCCCGTCACCTACCGTCGGCGCGCCCAGTCCGGAACCATCTACCTTCAGCAGCGTGCTGCCGCTGACCTTACCGCCATCGATCACCAGTCGGTCCGCAATGCCCTGACCGCTGTTGCTCTGCGCTGCCGCCAACTCAAGCGTACCGCTTTTGCCATGGTAATCGCCTTTCACGGTTAACGCGGAGCCGACCGCAGCCCCCATCAGTGACACGTTGCCGCTGTTGGTTAATCCTGCGACCGTCTGGTCGTATCCTTGCGTTTTCAGCGCGGTGTCGCTTGCCACATAGTGGTGAGAGGCGGCGCTCAGCGTATTGACGCCACCGGCTTGCAGAACCCCACTGGCGACAAGGGTTGCCCCTTTGTAGCTATTCTGCCCTTCGAGTGTCGTGGTGCCGCTGCCGGTCTGGTGGAACTGTCCTTCGCCGCTGATGTTGCCGCTCAGGGTGTAGTTGTTGCAGCGTTTCACATTCAGTATGCCGTCAGCGATGATATCGCCCTGTACACTGCCAATCTCACCGCCGTTACCCAACTGCAATGTCCCCTGCACGACGTGGGTGCCGCCGGTATAGGCGGTGTCCAGCGTGAGCATCAGCGTGCCCTGACCCGTTTTCGTTAACTGACCGCTGCCATCCACTTCGGTCAACAGCGCGACGTTAAAGCCGTTGGTATCGAAGGTCCCGCCGCCAGATTCCAGCGTCACCTGACGAGCGGTATTAAACGCATCGCCATATTTCAGCGTGCCGCCATTAAAGGTGATCCCGGTATTGGCTGCGCCGAGGTTTTTATCGGCAGAAACCTGCAGTGTCCCTGCTGTAATGGTGGTGCCGCCGCTGTAGTGGTTATCACCGGTCAGGATCAGCGTGCCAAGATCGCTCTTATTGACGCCGCCGGTGCCGCGGATCTGGCTGTCGATGGTAGCGGTATAGCTTGCGCCATCGACGGTGCCATCGCCGACGCGAATCAGCGTATTGGCAGTGTCGGTGGTGATTGCATCGCCCGCCACGCGGTAGCCGTCGGCGGCAAACTGCGCACCGCTAATAATCACATCACCCAGGCTGTTATCCACGGTGACGTTGCCTGCATCTCCCTGGAAAACAGCGAAAGCGGCATCGGTGAACGGGGCGTTCAGCGCACCTTCCGGCGTGGATTCATCGGTGGTCCAGTTGTCGTTGCCATGGCTGGATTGCCAGATACCGTCGCCGCCGTTGATCACGCCGTTGTTTTTCAGTTCGCCGTTTTCACCGCCGGTGCCATCCCAGAAGCGCAGGGTCAAACCGCCGTGGTTCACCAGATTGACCTGATTTTTCACCGACGTCTGTACGTACAGACTGTCAGCCGCTGCCGGGGCATTGGCAATGTCCATCACGTTGTTGGTCAGCGTGCCGGAGTAGTTAATGACGCGATAGACCCCGACATCAAAACTGCCGCCGGGTGAAGTCGCAATGTTGAGCTTACCGTCGAGCACCAGATCGCCGTTGACGTTAATCAGGTCGTTGAAGGCGCCGCCTGGGGTGTACGCCTGACCAAACTGATAGTCCAGTTGCGACAGGTCATTCAGCGTTAGAGAACCGGTCGTCAGTTTGCCGACGCCGCCGAGCGTGGCGTCCGCCCTGACCG
Organism: Citrobacter farmeri; assembly: GCF_019048065.1. Taxonomy (NCBI): domain Bacteria; kingdom Pseudomonadati; phylum Pseudomonadota; class Gammaproteobacteria; order Enterobacterales; family Enterobacteriaceae; genus Citrobacter; species Citrobacter farmeri. The sequence continues at coordinate 3,370,598 of NZ_CP077291.1, read as the reverse complement.
TTACGTCACCGGTCGCCGCTGCCTGATTACCGTTGACCAGCAGGATACCCTCATCGACCGATGTGGTGCCGGTCCAGGTGTTGTCGCCCGTTAAGGTCAGCGTCCCGTCGCCGATTTTCACCAGGTTGCCGTGGTCACCGCTGATGATGCCGCTGATGGTGTCATCCAGCGCCAGATTGCCGAGGGAGAGGGTTTTATCGCCCAGTTCAACATTCCCCGCACCGGAAAGCGAACCGATAGCGGTCGCGCTGTCGACGTTGCTGACATTCACGCTACCACCGGACTGGTTTATCACCGTGGTCATTTCTGCCAGCGCGTGACCGGCAAAGGACATCAGCCCGCTGTTGGTCACCGTGGCGCTACCACCGCTGGCGTTGTCTTCCAGCGCCAGCGTACTCTCTTCTGACACGTTAATGGTCGACTGTCCGGCCGTTGCATTATCCGCGATCAGCGCCTTTGCTTTACCCTTCAGATTCAGCGTCGCGCCTGCGGCAGTGACCGTATCTTTCAGCGTTAACAGGCTGTCGGCAATATTCAGCGTCAGGGATTGCAGACGGGTTGCCGCGCCGCTGACGTTCAACGTCGCGCCTTTCGTCACGCTCACCGTGCTGCTGGCGTTGCTGCCAAATACGCCCGTCTGGCTGGCGTTCACCGTGACGTTGTGAGTCTCACCGGTACCCTCAATCAGCGTTGTTCCCTGGTAGCTGTTGGCCCGATCGAGCGACAGCATGCTGGCCGCATCATGGGTACTACTGGTGACTTTCAGGTTGCCCGCCCCGGCGATTTCGCCGACAGGGGTGAAGTGATGCGAATTCAGATCGAACACGGCAGCCGCGCCGGACGTGCCCAGGGTGAGGGTGCGCTGGGTGGTGAAATCTGCGCCCAACTGTAATGTTGAACCGTTATTGATGGTGACGCCGGTCCCGGCCTGGCCCAGGTTATTATCCGCCGAGATTTGCAGCGTACCGCCGTCAATGCGCGTGCCGCCATGATACGCGTTGTCACCGCTCAGGATCAGACGACCGGGATCGGTCTTGACCAGCGTCAGACTATCAGCGCTGTTACCCTCGCGGATCGCCGATTCGATCGTCGCGGTGAAGTTTGCGCCCGCGCCGCCTGAACCGACGCGCAGCATCAGCTCACCGCTGCCCGCGGTGGTCGCCCACGCGTTCAGCGCATCGCCTTTGATAACATAGCCGTCTGCGTCAAACTGCGCGCCGGAGAACTGAACGTCGCCAGCGCTCCTGTCGACCTCGACCGTGCCGGCGTTGCCGGTAAAGACCGCGAAGGCTTTCTGCGCCCACGGCGCGTTGCCGATGCCGTCCTGCTGCGTCCAGTTGTTATCGCCCTGGCTTCCGATCGCCATCCATTTGCCATCGCCACCGTCGATTTTACCGTTGCCTTCAATCCCGGTTTTACCGTGGTTTTCCCCCGTCTGCGCGCCGTCCCAGAACTGTAGCGTGACGCCATTAGCGTTGACCAGGTTGACCTGTTTATCCAGCACCGTCTGGACGAAAATGTTGCTCTTATCCTGACCCGCCGGGACATCGCCCAATTCCAGCGTCTGGTTATTGAGCGTACCGCCGTAGTTATAGAGACGGTAGACACCCGGTCCAAACGCGCCGCCTGCGCTTTGGCTGACGTTCAGCGTACCGTCGAGCAGAAGATTGCCAGCGACATCGACCAGATCGTTTTGCGAGCCGCCAGGCACGAAAGCCTGCCCCAGTTCAAATGCGGAGGTCGTTTTGTTGCCCAGTTGCAGGCTTCCGTTGATCTTCAGCGTACCCGCGCCGCCGTCGCCTGCGCTGAGCGTGGTGGCGTCATTCATCACGACGTCGCCGCCGAGGGTCCCGATGCCGCCGAGTATTGCCATGCCGTTCACGGTTGTCATGCCCGTCGCGGCTGACTGATTACCGTTAACCAACAGTGTGCCGTTATCGACAATCGTCTCCCCTTTATAGCGGTTGGCCCCGGTTAAACGCGTGATGCCTTTGCCGATTTGTTCCAGCGCGCCGATACCGGAAATCACCCCGTTAAGCAGAACGCTGTTACTGCGGTTAACGGTCAGGATACCGTCATCAACGATCTGCGAAACCGGGTTGATACCGCCCGTCGTGCCTCCCTGACCCAGATGTAATGCACCGCCCTGATTGATGGTGGTCGAACCGCTATAGTTATTATCAGTGGTGAAAACCGTTGTGCCGCCCGTTGCGCGAACAAAGTTGCCGCTGCCGCTGATGGTGCCCTGATAAATCTGGCTGTCAGCACCATTGCCCTGCGTATCAAAGATGATGTTGCTGGCGTTACCGCTGGTGGTGATGCTGTAGTTGCCAATGGTTGCACTGGTATTACTCACATCCCGATGATCGCCTGTGCGCAGCGTCGCACCGTTATTAACGGAAAGGGTTCCGTCGGTTAGCGTCAGGCTATCAACGATGCGCATATCCGCCTGTGCGCCGGTGAGCGTTAACGTATTCCAGCCGCTGCCGATGTTGGTTCCCAGACTGAGATCATCCGCCAGCAGCGTACCGATATTACCCGTGGTATTCGTGAAGGTGAGGGCGTTGCCCGTACCGGCGAGCGTGGTGATGTGACGCGTTTCCGTCAGCGATACATTACCGATGTTGGCCTTGTTGTTGGTTGTCCCTGCGAAGTTCACCTCTCCGGCGAACGTTCCACTGTTCCAGATAAAGCGATCGCTACCGGCACCGGTATTGATAACGCCGCGCGTATTGCCGCCGCTGATGTTGATGGTGTCGTTGCCTTTACCGGACTGAATAGCGACATCCCGATCGGTGGCGGCGAGAATTGTCCCGTTGTTGGTGATGGTTTTGCCATTGTCGCCACTGGCATCTACCACCGGGCCGTTTACGCTGTTGGAGGTGATACTACCGCTGTTGGTGAGGGCGGAAACGTCTTTTGCCAGGATGGCCGATCCCCCCGTCGCGTCCTGAACGATAATATCGGCGCGGGTGGTCAGTCTGCCGTTGGTACGGGCATCGATCCCGTTCCCCGTGGCGTTTCCGGCATCGTTGTGCACTCGCACCGTGTAACCGGTGCCGATAGTTAAATCGCCGGTGGCGTCGTCGCCGTTCTCTTTCATGAAGGCAAAGCCTGAGCCAGAGCCGGTGACGTTGAGCACATTGTTGGCGCCGTCTTTCACGTTCAGCGCCACGCTGGTGCGGATCCCTGGACCGTTGTTGGCGTTAATCGTGACATCGTTTAGCGTGATATCCGAACTTTCGGCATGGTTCTGAATCCCTGCGCCGCTGCCCAATGCGCTGATGGTGACGCCTTTGGCCGTTAGTGAACCGGCCCCCGCGTCAAGGCGAATACCGTCCGCCGTACCCTTGGTCGTAATGGTATCCGCTAATCCGCCGGTTCCCGCGGTCATATTCAGCGTTGCGCCATTGGTCAGCAGCACGCCTGCAATGCCGTCATCGACCTCAATCGTACCCAGCTTTTTGATTTGGGCGTCTTCACCGGAGGCGCGAACGCCGATCCCGTTGCTGACATGCAATATCTGGGATGAGTTGTTGCTCAACCGACCCCCTTCCTGCACATCGACGCCGATACTGTTTTTACTGGCGAGATCGATAACCGCGTCCTGTTGCAGAACGATATTTCCCAGGTTCTTCGCCACATAGGCGATGACGTTCAGCCCATCCACCGCGGAACGAATGGTGGCATTTGAGTTGAGAACGGTCTCGACCGGGCCGTTCTGTTTGTTACCGTTTAACTGGTGCGCCTGCCCATCAACAATCCCGGCGGTGGTGTTTGATCCTGTCAGTTCGATGAGAGTCTTGTCGCTGATGGTACCTTCTGCGCCCCCTTCCAACAGCAGGGCGGCGGCCCCGTTGCCACTAACAGTGAATGTCGCTTCGCCGGTATCCACGGTGCTGCCTTTACCGGTGGCAAAAACACCAATCGATTTTTCACCGCTTAAGGCCATTTCGAGTGAAGACGACTGATTATTCTCCGGATTGATCGTATTGCCGGCAAAATTTGCGCCGTTAGCAATGCGGAACAGCGTCGTGCGTGCCTGACCGTTATCGTTCATGTCGGCTTTGCCGATATTGGCCGTTGCCCCGTTGCCGTACAGGTAGTAGCCAATTTGATCGCTATTTTTGAACAGTGGACTGCTGGTGCTGTTGATGTTTGCTATCGCATTATCGCGGACGTGAACGCCAATATTGCCGATTTCTTCCAGCGTGATGGTGGAAAGCACGTCGACGATAGCCTGAGAAGTCGTGCTCCCCTCCGCCCAGATCGCATAGTTACGGTTCGACGTGCCGCCGTCGCCTGCGACCGCGATCGCTCCGGTATCGCTGGACGTCACATGCGCGTTCCTGGAACTGGCGCTCAGATGGATACCGATGTTGTTGTGGCCGTTAACGCTAATCTCGCCGTCGTTACGGATCTGCTGACCGTTTTCGCTGCCGCTGTCGCGTACCGAAATACCGAAGTTCTGGCTGGTGCCGGATGACGAGTCGCCATTGAGGGTAATTTTACCCGTGTTAATTACGTTTCCGGAGGCGTTGCCAACCAGCATCCCGGCGGCGTTACGTACGCCTTTTCCAAGGGTGATCGTTCCGTCATTGGTCACATCGCCTGTGCTTCTGGTCAGGATCCCGGCGCTGGGACTCGCACCGCCGCCCATGGCAATATCCTCAGCGGGGTTATTGGCATTACGCCCGAGGTAAATGGTGCCGTCAGCGGTGTTTGTAAAAGTGGCATCACCGGACACTTCAACGCCGTAAGCCGTCCCCTTACCGAAAGAGTCGCCGTTACGCCGTCCGTCCACAACGTTAATCTCACCTTTGTTGGTCCCGCTGGTTTCACCGGACAGCTGCATACCGATAGCGAGCGTCAGCGAACTGTTGGGTTTGTCGGTAGACCACGGATCGGCTGCTGCCGCCGTCCCGTAGTTATTGGTGGTAATCGCCTGGTTAATGGTCCCTTCGTTCACTACGGTGCTGTTTCCCAGCCCCTGCATACCGTAGGCACCGTAGCTGTTTACGTTCTGATTACCATCTTTATCGATAAACAATCCGGAGTTGATCGTGCCACGGTTAGTCGCGCTGGCGTCACTGGCCAGCATGCCAATCGCCAGCCCTTGTCCGGTAGAGGTCCGCAGAACATTCAGGGCACCCTCATTGAGGACAGAACCACCGCCATCGGCCTTCATTGCCCCATTGATACTGCCATCGACAGCCAGAATCGCGCCCTGGGCCAATGTGCCGGTTGTATCTTGCCCGTTGGCGTAGATGGCATGCAGTTCTCCTGTTCCCGCCGTGGCGTTGTTGGTATGTGCCAACCCGTCAGTCCAGACATCATAATCCCAGGTTAGCAGGTCGGCATTGGTGCTGGAGGTCAGCAGTTGATTGATGAGGCTGGCGTAGTACGTCTGTGCGTCAGAAACTTTACTGATGGCACCAGAATCCAGCCACAGCTGGATCTGGCTGATATTTTCCCCGTCGGGTGTTTTGGCGCTTTCATTGCCGGCGCCAATCAGCCAGTTGTTGAAATTCGCCAGGTCCGCCGTGTTTTTGATGGAAAAGGTGCGGTTACCTGTTTCAACGACCTTGCCCTCTTCGTCGTAGCCGTAGGTCATTAAGGTGATGTCATCGCCAAACACGGTGGTTTGTTTCGAACCGGCATAGGTTTTGGTCGGTACGACCGGCGCCGCTCCAAACTGGATGTAGTTATCGGATTGCCAGTTGACCTTGCTGTTCGGCTCCTGCGCTTTGAGCAGAGAAGAGTCTTTTGCCAGCAGACGGATATCATTTTCTCTGACTGTCAGGGTGTTATCGCCAATGTTGAGATTGGCCGTTGAGCCATTTTTGGCAAGGGCAAAGCCAAACTGCTTATAGATTTGCGACACATTGGCATCAAACGTGTTGAGCACCGCATCACCAATCTGCGAGACGCTAATAAAGCTTGCCAGACTTGCGGTATCAAACACCTTCAGGGTGGAGGTTTTTTCCGGGTCCGCTGGGTCAATGACCTGAAAATCGACGCTTTGTGACGGCGTGGACGATTGCGTGTGGCTCAGGTATTCCGCCAGTTCTTCGATCGTGGTGATAGATTTTTGCTCGTGGGCGAGGTTGGTGGCGGTGAGCGTAATTTTCCCCTCCGCCAGCAGATCCCGGATGGTAGACGATTCCACAATGCCGGTTTGTCCGTAGGCGATGCTGGGGATGGCTCCGGTGATAGTCAGTACATCGCCGCTGGTGTGGTTTTCATATAAAAAACCGTAGTTGAATACGTCCTGATGGACACCTGCGGAGATAACATCCGGGTAATCATCAGTGATAATGTGCGTTCCGGTGGTCACGAGAGGGGCGGCGATGGCGGTCAGAGTGGCCCCGGCGAATAAACCGGATACGATCCGGAGTCCGGTTTTACGTGAGCTGCTTTTTTTCTTCCCTTTTGATAATTCGGAGGCGACAACCCAAAGCCCGAGTGCCGCATTCCATATGATGTTGTAAACCTTATTCATAATAACCTCGTCTGCATTTCTGTTTTTTTTGTTGGTTGGGGCGTTGCGTTCGTTGCAAGGGTTGACTCACGATGAGTGCGGCCTGGGTTGTCAAATTTCGGAAAAAGGAGGCCCTTCCGCAGGGCGGAATAATTTTTAGTGATTGAACGGCCTTAAATAATCGTCATTGGTTCGTGTCTTATTTCCTCGATTAATGGTTAACGATAATGGAAAAGTCTGTATTTCAGATGGGGGTTGCTGTGCCCCAGTTTTTTGGCAATATTGCTTTTATAAGTACCGATTGTTTTTTCGCTTTTATGCGCAATATTGGCGATTGTGCTCAGCGACCAGCCACGGGAATACATCAGCATGACGTTAAATTCATTAACGCTCATGGCATTGTCCAGCGGCCGGCTTACACTTGTATTCTTGCTGTTAATTAGCTGCATCACCCGACGGTGCAGGGCGTCAAGGTTCAACGTGTGGTCGAGAAGATGCATCTGTATGCCGCACATTGCCTGGAATACCGCAAAGGTTTCGGCATCCGTCAGCACGAAAATCATCAATGATGAACGCGAGGAGAGACGGCGAATGATGCTGGCGTAGTTCAGAATATTCGTTGGTTCGGGATGAATAATAAGGTAATCATTATTCTGGACCGCAGGAAGCGCGCAGAGGGGTAAATTGGTTGCGTAATATTGCATACCATAATAGATTGATGTCCCGCGAAGAATATTTTTAATGCCAACCCAGGAGTAATAATTGTCACCAAAGAAAATTGCTTTTGACATAAATTTCTCCTTGAATCAGCTATAGCATCCTGCCCCTCTTTGAATTTTAAAAAAAAAAGGGTTTGTTCCTTTTCCGGGAATTAATTTAAATTCACGTTTTTTATTGGGGTTATTCTCAATTGAAATATTACGCTTTGTTAAAATTTAAGATAAATCGTTTATTTCTCCTGCGGGAGGATGATTGATAGATTTCACTTATTGATTGATGTAATCAGGAGAGGAAATAATGAAGAATATGCGGGGTTGTCTTAAAGAATAACGGAGATAAAAGGGGGGGAAGCCCCGCGATCGGGGGAAGGGGGAAATGCGTGATGAGCCAGGATATCGTGTATTAAGAATATTCCTGGGTAATAGGGCGATGGGTAAGCCCCGTCTGGAGAGAGATGTTTAAGATGTGAGATTTTATGGTTTATGAATCTTGTTTTTTGTATTTTTTCGGTGGAAATGGCTGAGATAACATTTATTTTTACCTTTAAATGTTGATTTTGATTATTTGTGCTGCGCAGGCCTCCAGCGGTCTCCAGGAGGTGTTTTGATGCAAAAAAGCCTTAACTCGCCAGCAGATCCTGCTCAACGTGTTTGACCTGGGTCTCCAGCGTATCGCGTAGCTCGGCCAGGGCCCGTTCCTGCTCCGAAAAGTAGGCCTCTTTATCGCGAAGCGATGTCGCCAGACGCCAGGCATTTTCCGCTTCCAGCCCGGCTATCTCTTTCAGCAGCGCGTCAATCTGTAGCCTCAACTGCTGGATTTTCTGCCGCAGATGGTCGAGGTTGTTCAGCCGATCGCTGGCCATCATCGGCTCCAGACCGCTTTGTAGTTGGGTGAGCAGGGCACGAATGGCCGCAAGATCGGCGTTTTGTCGTGCCAGATTAAGCTGCACCATCATCTGATGCGCCTTCTCTTTCAGTTCATCTGCAACAACGTCCGGATGACACAGGCGGCTGGCCTGACGCCACAGGCGCTTAATCTCATTGCGCTCGTCCGGTGAAAGACGCTGATCGCGTGCGAAGCGATGCTGAGCATCCTGCTGCTGTTCCTGATATTCCTCATATTCATGCGCCGCCTCTTCCTGTGCTTGTCGTGTGTCACTGTCGTTGTGACGGGAAAAATCCTCTTCCAGCTCACGGATCTCAGCGAGCAGATCGGTAATCAATTCCGTTTGCTGCTGAATGCGCTGACGAATGTCGACCGCAGAACGCGAGGTCGAGTCCATCCCCATCCACTGCTGTTTGAGCTGCGCTAACCGATCGACAGCCAGCGAGATGTACTGCTGGCAGGCGAGGTAATCTTTCTCACGACGTCGGCGCTCCGCTTCTTGTCGGCGCTGGGCGCTAGCCGCGAGTTGTTTACGCAATTCCAGAATACGGCTCATTAACGGCCCGAGGCGCAAATGATACTGGTCGTTAAATTCATCCAGGATCTGGATACGAGCATTGCGGGTGTCGATCAACTCGCGCAACTGACTTTCCAGCGCCTTAAGCTCCAGTTTACTGGCCGCTATCGCCGGATCCTGCCAGTGGGTTATTGCGCGCTGATTTTGTAGCCAGGTGGCAATTTCACGCATTGCATCACTGAAACGGCGCGCCTCGATCGCCTGGGCAATTGCCGTTATTACGGGATCGCCAGATTCCCGCTGCAGATGCACAAGCTGCTGCTGGATGATTTCTTCATCCTCAAGTTCGATGGCGCTTTTAATGATTTCAAGTCGTTTGATGATTTTATTCATGACACCGTTGCCTGGCGTGACCGACACATGAATGACGATATTTAGGTTAAGTCATTCGTTTGAAAAATATAAAAAAAGTGCAAATCGCATTCTGTGGCCTGCGGGGCCTGTTCGTCCAGAATAATTCGCAGAAATTATCGTTCACCCATCATTTTCGTTTGAGCTCTCACAATTCGAACCTCTGTTTCATTAAGGGTATTTTTTGTGCGAAATACGCTTGCTTCGAAAAAGAGAATAAGTATAGTTCTCATTCTCTTTATTATTTAATGCGTGTCTTTTTTGGTAAGGAACCCAGGAATGAAAAAAAACATAACCGCGCTGGCAGTACTGATCGCGGCGGCAGTAAGCGGTTGCGCGGCCACTGCACCCGCCATCACGCCGACAAACGCCGTTGAAAAAGTGGCGACGCCGGCAGTGGCGACCGATACGTTAAAACGCCCTCTGGCGGATGGTCTGTATGAGATGGCGTTAAATCCAGCCGGGGACGCGCTGTATGTCGCCAGTGCCGAAGGTTTTAAAGATGTTCAGGGCGGGGTGGTCTACAAACTGGATGCCAAAACGCTTAAGACTATCGGGCGCAGCCATACGGATCTGAAAAACTTTGGCATGGTCATTTCACCCGACGGCAAAACGGTGTACGTCACCAACTCGCTGGACGGTGGCCTGAGCGCGCTGAATACTGCAGACGGTAAAGTCAAAAATCGCGTCCTGTTCCCGGAGCGGAATCCTGAAGGTTTCCCGTATGGCGCACGTCAGGTGCTGCTGCATAACGGCCTGCTGTATATCGGCGCGGTCGCCGATCCCGCAGTGATCTGGGTGGTCGATGCTCAAACGCTGAAACTGAAAACGCGCATCAAAAACACCGGCAAATGGATGACCGGTCTGCACTACTCCGAAACCACGCAACGTATCTACGCCGCGAATGGCGGTGGCGAGATTCTGGTCATCAACCCGCGTAACCAGCGTGTCGAGAAGCGCTGGAAACCCCTGGGCGATAAACCGGCGCTGCTGCTGAATATGGCGGAAGATCCGCAAACCGGTCGCCTGTTCGTGACCGATAACTCCAAAGCAAAAACCACGCTGGTACTCGATATCCGCACCGGTAATGTGCTGAAACAACTGGAAGTGGGCGATTCGCTATCCGTTAAATTCAACGCCAGGCGCCATGAGATATACATCACCCAGCGTGATTCCGGGAAACTGCTTAGCCTCAACGCGACCGATTACAGCGTGAAGAAAAGCTGGGATCTGCCACCGAATCCAAACAGCCTGCTGCTCTCAGCTGACGGTCAGACGCTGTATGTCACGGTGAAACAGAAATTTAATAAAGATCACTCCACCGACGCGCCGGACAGCGTTGTGCGTATTGAGCTGAATAAATAATAAAAACCAGCCGGGGCGCCTCTCGCTCTCCGGCACATTGACCCTTTTTGATGGCATTCACATGAACAACACCAAAACAATTCTGGCGCTGACGATCGGCGCGATCTCTGGCACCGCCTGGTCGGCGGACACCGCGAAAAAAGCGGAAGACACCATTGTGGTCCAGGCGACTTCCAGTAATGATTTCAAACCGGGGGGTGACACGCTACTCCCCGCGTTTCTCGACGGGCAGGTTGCCAACGGCGGCAGGCTGGGGATGCTCGGTCAACAGAGCGCGATGGATGTGCCCTTCAACGTCATTAGCTACACCGCTAAACTGGTTGAAGATCAGCAGGCAAAAACCATCGCCGATGTCGTCGCAAACGATGCGGGCGTGCAGTATGTCCAGGGCTACGGCAACAGTGCGGAAAGTTTTCGTATCCGTGGCCTGAAGTTTGATGGCGATGACATGACCTTTGGTGGTTTGTCCGGCATCTTACCGCGTCAGGTAGTGGATGCGCAGATGGTGGATCGTATCGAAATCTTCAAAGGAGCGAATGCTCTGATGAACGGTGCCGCCAGCTCTGCCGTCGGCGGGATGATTAATCTTGAACCAAAACACGCAGGCGACATTCCGCAGGCTAAAGTGGGCGTGGACTACACCTCAGATTCACAGATTGGCACCACGCTGGATGCCGGTCGTCGTTTTGGCGACAACGACCAGTTTGGCGCACGGGTGAATCTGGTCCACCGTGAAGGCGAAACCCGAATTCAGGACGATCGCCGTCGTACCACGCTGCTCTCAACCGGTCTGGACTACAAAGGCGATAACTTCCGCACCTCGCTGGACGTGGGGTATCAGAAGAAAACGTTCCACGGCAGCCCAACCAGCGTCAACATTTCTGCGGTCGATTTCATCCCTACGCCGCCGAAAAATGACCGTAACTTCTCGCAGAAATGGGCGTACAGCGATATCGAAAACGAGTTCGGGATGTGGCGTAGTGAGTACGACATCACCGACAACTGGACCGCCTATACCGGTCTTGGCGCTCAGCACGCGCACGAAGAAGGTCTCTACAGCGCGCCGAAACTGCTGGATAAGAGCGGTACAGCCACTGCCAGTCGTCTTGACACTAACCGCATCAGCGACACGGTGAGCGGGATGGCGGGGATTCGCGGCAACTTCGATACTGGCTTTGTCTCGCACAAAGTGAACGTCGGCTACTCGGCGCAAAGCAAAAACGAAAAAATCGCGTGGAAGATGTCCAACGTGGCGGATAACCCGTATACCAACATCTACCATAACAGCGGCGTTGATGCGCCCGCCAGTACCAACTCAAATGGTAAGGGCGGCAACTACAGCGATCCGCTGACCAGCGGACGCACCCGCACTCAGGGTTGGCTGTTGAGTGATACGCTGGGCGTGCTGGATGACACACTGTTGTTTACCGTCGGGGCGCGCCATCAGAAAGTGGTCATCCGGGGTTATGACAAAGTCACTGGCGCGGAAAACGCCGCCGACGGCTTTGACGGCAGCCGCTGGATGCCCACCTACGGTGTTGTCTACAAACCGTGGGAGGCGATCGCTTTCTACGCCAACCACACCGAAGCGTTACAGCCGGGTAAAACGGCGCCTAACACCGCAACCAACTATGGTCAGAGTACCGGTATCGTCCATTCGAAACAGAATGAAGTGGGCGTGAAGGCGGATTTCGGGCGTGTTGGCGGCTCGCTGGCGCTGTTTGAGATCAAGATGCCGTCGGCGATCCTTGACAGTGAAACCAAACACTATGGGCTGGATGCCGAGCAGCGTAACCGCGGCGTTGAGCTGAATGTCTTCGGTGAACCGATGCTGGGAATGCGTTTGAACGCCAGCGCCACCTGGCTGCAGGCGGAGATGACCAAAACCAACAATGGCCTGAATCAGGGGAATGATGTTATTGGCGTGCCGAATTTTTACGCCGTGTTGGGTGCCGAGTATGACATCAAACCGATTCAGGGGCTGACCACCACTGCACGCGTGAACCACTCTGGTTCTCAGTATGCAGACCTGGCCAATACCAAAAAGCTCGACAGTTTCACCACTCTGGATCTGGGCATGCGTTATCGCTTCGCGCTTAACCAGAACCAAAACCAGATGACCGTTCGCGCGGGCATCGACAACGTCACCAACGAAAACTACTGGGCCAGCGTTGATGATTCTGGCACGTACGTCACCCAGGGCGAACCGCGCACCGTTAAAGTGTCCGTTGGCTACGAGTTCTGAGTTCCACCTCGTTATCAGGGGCAAGGATGCCCCATCCATTCCCATGCCTTTAACTTGCTACCTCCAGCATGAAGTGTTAAAACGTGCCCCTTCTAAAAAAGAGACAGGGGTAGGGCGTGAAAGACGCGTCATCCGCTTCAGGCAACGGTCGTTCTGAAGCGTCGTCGGAACAGAGTCCGACGCTGCAACGTGGTTTGCAAAATCGACACATTCAGTTAATCGCCCTCGGCGGCGCGATTGGTACCGGATTGTTTCTGGGGATCGGCCCGGCGATTCAGATGGCGGGTCCGGCAGTACTGCTGGGTTACGGCATCGCCGGCATTATTGCCTTTCTGATCATGCGCCAACTCGGCGAAATGGTCGTCGAAGAGCCGGTATCGGGCTCTTTCGCTCACTTTGCCTATAAATACTGGGGACCGTTTGCGGGTTTTCTGTCGGGCTGGAACTACTGGGTGATGTTTGTGCTGGTCGGGATGGCTGAACTGACTGCCGCCGGCATTTATATGCAGTACTGGTTACCCGACATTCCCACCTGGGTCTGGGCCGCTGCCTTCTTTATTATCATTAACGCCGTCAACCTGGTGAACGTTCGTCTGTACGGCGAAACCGAATTCTGGTTTGCGCTCATTAAAGTGCTGGCGATCATCGGCATGATCGGCTTTGGCCTGTGGCTGCTGTTTACGGGTCACGGCGGCGAGCGGGCGACCATCGACAATCTGTGGCAACACGGTGGCTTCCTGGCGACGGGCTGGAAGGGGCTGATCCTGTCGCTGGCGGTGATTATGTTCTCCTTCGGCGGACTGGAGCTTATTGGGATCACCGCGGCGGAAGCACGCGATCCGCATAAAAGCATTCCTAAAGCCGTCAATCAGGTGGTGTATCGTATTCTGCTGTTCTACATCGGTTCGCTGGTGGTTTTACTGGCGCTCTATCCGTGGGTAGAAGTCAAATCCGACAGTAGCCCGTTCGTAATGATTTTCCACGATCTGAACAGCAACGTGGTGGCTTCTGCACTCAATTTCGTCATTCTTGTAGCTTCCCTGTCGGTCTATAACAGCGGTGTTTATTCCAACAGCCGTATGCTGTTTGGTCTGTCCGTGCAGGGTAATGCGCCGAAGTTTCTGACCCGCGTCAGCCGTCGTGGCGTGCCGGTGAACTCGCTGCTGCTTTCTGGCGCTATCACCTCGCTGGTGGTGCTGATTAACTACCTGCTGCCGAAAGCGGCTTTCGGCCTGCTGATGGCGCTGGTGGTGGCAACGCTGCTGCTGAACTGGATCATGATCTGTCTGGCGCATCTGCGTTTTCGTGCCGCGATGCGTCGCAAAGGGCGCGACACCCAGTTCAAGGCGTTACTCTACCCGGCAGGGAACTACATCTGTATTGCCTTCCTGGGGATGATCCTCGTGCTGATGTGCACTATCGACGACATGCGTCTGTCCGCCATGTTGCTGCCGGTGTGGGTCATCTTCCTGTTTGTAGCGTTTAAGCTGTCCCGTAAAAAGTAACCCTGTTGATGCCCGGTGGTGCCTTACTTACCGGGCTTACAAAACGCCCCATCTGCCAGTATCTCTTTCCACCTTTATCGTGATGCTTCTCTCAATTCTGTTTCGATCGACAGGATCTTTATTTTGTAATCGATTACTTTTCATCTGATGGCAGTTTGTAATCGATTACTTTTTAAAGGCGAGGCTCAAAATGGTGTCAACAACGGAAAGTAGTGGAAAGGCGATAGGGCAGCACCGGCTGCTGGTACCCCGACTGTCGCTGATGATGTTCTTACAGTTTTTTATCTGGGGGAGTTGGTCGGTGACGCTCGGCCTGGTTATGACGCAACACGATATGTCTTTGCTGATTGGCGATGCATTTTCCGCAGGGCCGATCGCCTCCATCCTTTCGCCGTTTGTGCTCGGTATGCTGGTGGATCGCTTCTTTGCTTCACAAAAGGTGATGGCGGTGATGCATCTGGCCGGGGCGGTGATTTTGTGGTTTGTGCCTGGGGCATTGATTGCTCAAAATGGGGCGCTGCTGATTAGCCTGCTGTTCGGCTATACGCTGTGCTATATGCCAACGCTGGCGCTGACCAATAACATTGCGTTTCACAGCCTGACGAATGTTGATAAAACCTTCCCGGTGGTGCGCGTGTTCGGCACGATCGGTTGGATCGTGGCAGGGATTTTCATTGGCGTCACCGGCGTGGCGTCCAGCATTACCATCTTCCAGGTAGCGGCGGTTAGTTCCGTGGTTCTGGCGGTGTATAGCCTGACGTTGCCGCATACGCCAGCCCCTGCGAAAGGACTTCCAATACAGGTGCGCGATCTGTTCTGTGCCGATGCGTTTGCGCTGCTCAAAACGCGTCATTTCTTTATCTTTTCGCTTTGCGCGATGTTGATCTCAGTGCCACTCGGCACCTATTACGCTTACACCGCCTCTTATCTGGCGGATGCCGGTATTGCGGACGTTAGCACCGCGATGTCGTTCGGGCAGATGTCAGAAATCTTCTTCATGTTGGTGATCCCGCTGCTGTTCCGTCGTCTGGGCGTGAAGTACATGCTGCTGATCGGCATGCTGGCATGGTTCGTTCGCTATGCGTTTTTTGCGCTTGGCGTGAGTGAAGAGGGGCGCTTCCTGCTGTATCTCGGCATTCTGCTGCACGGTGTGTGCTATGACTTTTTCTTTGTTGTCGGCTTTATCTACACCGACCGCGTGGCGGGTGAAAAGGTAAAAGGCCAGGCGCAGAGCATGATCGTGATGTTCACCTACGGTATTGGGATGCTGCTGGGATCGCAGATCTCCGGCGCGCTGTATAACCGGTTGGTCGCCGGACAAACCGTGCCGCAGGCGTGGGTGACATTCTGGTGGATCCCGGCGGTGGCGGCTGCGGTGATTGCACTGATTTTCCTGTTCTCGTTCAAATATGACGATGACAAGGCGTAATTTTCTGGAGGTGGTATGAGGACGATTAAGGGGCCGGGTATTTTTCTGACGCAGTTTATTGGGGAGCAAGCGCCGTTTAACTCGCTGGACGGACTGGCGGGTTGGGCGGCTGACAAGGGCTATAAAGCGGTGCAGATCCCTTGTCATCAGCCGCCTATTTTCGATCTGGCAAAGGCAGCGCAGAGTCAGGCCTATTGCGATGACATAAACGGTAAACTGGCGGAGCACGGTCTGGTCATCAGCGAACTATCGACCCATCTGGAAGGGCAACTGATGGCGGTAAGCCCGGTCTACAGCGACGCCTTTGACCACTTTGCGCCAGCGGAAGTACGCGGCAACGATAGGGTACGCCGGGCGTGGGCCGCGCAGAGGCTGAAACAGGCAGCCGCTGCATCGGCAAAGCTGGGGCTCCGCGCGCATGCGACGTTCTCCGGTTCGCTGGCCTGGCCGTTTTTCTACCCGTGGCCGCCACACAATGAAGCGCGTTTTCAGGAAGCATTCAGTGAACTGGCAAACCGCTGGCGACCGATTCTGGATATCTTCGATGCGCACGGGGTGGACGTCTGTTTTGAGCTGCATCCAGGGGAAGATTTGCATGATGGCGTCACGTTCGAGCGTTTCTTGCATCTTCTGGATAACCATCCGCGCTGCAACATTCTCTATGATCCCAGCCATATGCTGTTGCAACAGATGGATTACCTGGCCTTTATCGATATCTATCACTCGCGTATCAAAGCGTTTCACGTGAAGGATGCAGAGTTCCGGGCGAACGGGCGCAGCGGGATATACGGTGGCTATCAGTCGTGGATTAACCGGGCCGGTCGCTTCCGCTCGCTGGGTGACGGGCAGATCGACTTCAACGGTATTTTCAGTAAGCTGACGCAGTATGATTTTGACGGTTGGGCGGTGCTGGAGTGGGAGTGCTGCCTGAAAGACGGTGATACCGGGGCCAGCGAAGGCAGCGAATTTATCCGCCGTCATATCATTCCGGTCTCCGCACGGGCGTTTGATGATTTTGCCGCCGGAGGTGCCAATGATTAACGTCGGCATTATTGGCAGCGGATTTATCGGTCCTGCACATATTGAAGCGCTGCGTCGACTCGGCTTTGTGCAGGTGGTGGCGCTGTGCGACGGGAGTCTTTCCCGGGCGCAGGAAAAAGCTCTGGCGCTGAACGTGCCGTATGCCTACGGCAGCGTTGAGGAACTGCTTGCGCATCCGAATCTGCAGGTAGTGCATAACTGCACGCCAAATCATCTGCATGCGCAGATCAACCGGCAGATCTTGCGGGCAGGCAAGCATGTCTTCTCTGAAAAGCCGCTGTGCATGACGCCAGAAGAGGCGCGCGAGCTGGTGGCGCTGGCGGAAGAGGCTGGCGTGGTGCACGGCGTCAGCTTTGTCTATCGCCAGTTTGCGATGGTGCGTCAGGCGGCCAGCATGATGCGCGCAGGAAGCATCGGGCGACTGTTTGCCGCCCATGGTAGCTATCTGCAGGACTGGATGCTGCTGGAAACTGACTACAACTGGCGGGTGGAGTCGGCACTCGGCGGGGCGTCGCGTGCCGTGGCGGATATTGGTTCCCACTGGTGCGATACGGTGCAGTTTGTCACCGGACGACGCATCACGGAGGTGATGGCCGACCTCGCGATCGTCTGGCCGACGCGCAAGGCGAATGTCGCGGGTAACCAGACCTTTGCTCATGACCCGAACGCCCGGTATGAAGATAAACCGGTGAAGACGGAAGATTTCGGCTCCGTGCTGCTCCGCTTTGATGATGGCAGCAAGGGCAGTTTTCGCGTTTCACAGGTGAGCGCCGGGCATAAAAATGGCCTGACGTTTGAAATCAACGGTAGCGAGCAGTCCGTGGCGTGGGATCAGGAGGTGCCGCAGCAGCTGTGGGTGGGGCATCGCGAGCAGGCGAATCAGATCCTGACAGATGATCCTTCCCTAATGAACCGCGATGTCGCCGACAGCGCCCATTTCCCCGGTGGGCATAGTGAAGGCTGGCCCGACGCCTTCAAAAATATGATGGTGCAGTTCTACCGTGCCGTTCAGGCAGGCAAAATGGCAAAAACGCCACAGTTTGCCACCTTCCGCGACGGCGCGAATGTGATGTATATCATTGATGCAATACTGAAAAGCCATCAGCAACAGCGCTGGGTACGCGTTGAGCGATGACGCGTTGCCCGGTTCGCCGGGCAACGAATTTATGATAGCCTGCATAAAACGCTAACCGCAGGATGTGTCGTCGTTATGTCTATTCAGAAAATCGCTCAGTTGGCCGGGGTTTCGGTGGCGACGGTGTCGCGCGTGTTGAACAATAGCGACAGCGTTAAAGCGAAAAACCGTGAGCGGGTTTTGCAGGCAATCAAGGAGAGCAACTACCAGCCCAATCTGCTGGCACGTCAACTTCGCACCGCGCGCAGCCATATGATTCTGGTGATGGTGTCCAACATCGCTAACCCGTTCTGCGCGGAGGTGGTTAAGGGTATTGAAGCCGAAGCCGAGAAAAACGGCTACCGTATTCTGTTGTGCAATTCGGGTTCTGATATCGAGCGTTCCCGTTCGGGATTAAGCCTGCTGTCGGGGAAAATCGTCGACGGTATTATCACCATGGATGCATTTTCCCGATTGCCGGAGCTTGCCGAGTTAATTGGTAACGCAGCCTGGGTTCAGTGTGCTGAGTATGCCGACGCGGGGACGGTTTCCTGCGTTGGGATCAACGATGTGGATGCATCGCAGTACGTGGTAAGCCAGCTTGTTGATAGCGGGCGTACGAGGATTGCCTTAATTAATCACGACTTAAGCTACAAATATGCCCGTCTGCGCGAACGTGGTTACAGGAGCGTGATTCATCTGCGCGATCTGGACTATCAGGCGGTGGAATATGCCAGCGACCTCAGCTCAGCGGCCGGGATGGCGGCGATGCAAACGCTACTGAAAGACAACCCGCCGGATGCGGTGTTTGCCGTTTCCGATACGCTGGCGGCTGGGGCGCTACGCGCTATTGAGCAGGCGGGACTCCGCGTACCGCAGGATATCGCCGTGGTCGGGTTCGACGGCACCGAACTTTCTGAGATGGTGTCGCTCACCACCATTGAACAACCGTCACGAGAGATTGGCCGCAAGGCGGTCACGTTACTGTTAAACAAAATTAATAATCCGGATGCGCCAACGGAAAGGGTTATGATGGACTGGCGCTTTATTTCGCGCGCCAGTACCTGATCTATTTGGTGAAGGCTCCCGCCAGCGAGCGAATATCATTGCCGGTGGGCGACTGATGAATACGTAAGCCGAATTCTTCTACCACCGCAAAAATATGGTCGAAAATATCGGCTTGAATGCTTTCATATTCCAGCCAGACGACGGTATTGGTAAAAGCGTAAATCTCCATGGGCAGACCGTGATCGTCCGGTGCCAGTTGACGCACCATTAAGGTCATATCTTTACGAATGCGCGGATGGTTGCGCAGATATTCGTTCAGGTAGGCGCGGAAAGTCCCAATATTGGTCATCCGGCGATGGTTTAATACCGATTCTGGTGCATCCAGTTGTTGATTCCATTCATCGATTTCCTGATGGCGTGTATCCAGATAAGGCTTCAGCAGGCGTGCTTTATACAGGCGCTGTTTTTCATCATCATCCAGAAAATGAATACTGGTGGCGTCAATACTGATGCTACGTTTAATACGCCGACCGCCGGAGGCAGACATGCCGCTCCAGTTTTTAAAGGAATCCGAGACCAGTGACCAGGTGGGAATGGTGGTGATGGTATTGTCCCAGTTGCGGACTTTCACCGTCGTCAGACCAATATCAATCACCGCGCCGTCAGCGCCGTATTTCGGCATCTCCAGCCAGTCACCCAGTTTCAGCATGTCGTTGGCTGAAAGCTGAATACCGGCAACCAGCCCCAGAATGGGGTCTTTAAATACTAACATCAGCACGGCCGCCATGGCGCCCAGTCCGCTAATCAGAATTGCCGGGGACTGACCCATTAACAGCGAGATCACCAGAATACCAACGATAATCGCGCTAATCAGTTTAATACCCTGAAATATGCCTTTGAGCGGAAGCTGAGAGGCGGCTGGTAATTTTTGCGCCAGATTTAAAATGACATCCAGTAATGAAAACAGCGACAGCAGAGCATACATCATGATCCACAGCTGCGCGCAGGTGGTCAGAATTTCTGCCGCTTCACTGCCTTTTTGCAACCATAGCGCCGCCTGAATATTGACGATAATCCCCTGTAGGGTAAACGCCAGACGATGGAATAACTTGTTCTGGGTAATAATTTGCAGCCAGAGGCGGGAACTGGCGGTGGCACGCTTTTCGAAGGTGCGTAGTACCACCCAGTGCAAAATAATATGCACAATGACGGCGGTGAGAAAAATAATACCGAAAATCACCACCAGCGAGGTGGTGTGATTCATCTCAATACCCGCTAAATCTTCAACCTGGGTAATTAATTCCTGCATAATTTCTCCTTTATAAAACAGCGGTCAATGATGACCGCTGAGGGGAAATTATGCAAACGGAGGGCGCTGGCTGAATTACACCTCTGTCAGCGTGGTTTCCAGCGGCAGGCGCGATTTAGGCAGCGACGCGTTGAAATCTTCGACGCTGTGATGACCCACAGGCACTACGACCACACTGGTGAAGCCTTTTTCTTTCAAGCCAAATTCCGCATCGAGAATGGCGGCGTCGAACCCTTCGATTGGGACTGCATCCAGACCCAGTGCGCCTACGCCTAACAGGAAATTACCGACGTTCAGATAAACCTGTTTTGCCATCCAGTGCGCGTCATCTTTCAGATCTTTACGGTGCATGTCGGCAAAGAATGTACGACCTTTGTGGTTGGCGGCTTTTGCTTCAGCAGAAGCAAAACGACCATCGGCCTCTTCCTGATCAACCACGCGCTCCAGCCACGCATCGTCCATTGCCGTTTTGGCGCAAAACACCACAACATGCGAGGCATCGCGCATTTTACGCTCGTTGAAGACATAGTTACCGGCAGCAGATTTTGCCACGCGCGCTTTGCCTTCCTCTGTGCTGGCAACGATAAAGTGCCACGGCTGAGAGTTAGTGCTGGACGGGCTGAACTGCAGCAGCGTTTTGATTTTTTCTGCTTCTTCAGCGGTCAGTTTTTTACTAGGGTCGAATGCCTTGGTGGAGTGACGCTTTAAGGCCACTGAAATGATATCCATAACTACTCCCGGTTGGTTTTAATACCCGCAGGGTACAAGGTTCTCTGGATGATGATAAGAGAGAAAATGCGAAAACAGTTATCGGCTTTCACGACCAATCAGGTGGGGCGGATCCGTTTTTGGTCGCGTTTGGCCAGGCCATCGACCACTAAATTCCACGAATCATTGACCAGTTCTTCCAGTAATGACTCACTGATGTCATCGCCGGGGGCGACAGAAATCCAGTGCTTTTTGTTCATATGGTAACCGGGGGTAATGCTCGGGTAAATTTGCTGATTTAGCAGCGATTTTTCCGGATTGGCTTTCAGATTTATCACCGCGCGGCGGTTAAATTCGGTAACGATCATAAAGATCTTGCCGCCGACTTTAAACACGTCGTACTCCGGACCAAACGGCCAGCAGTGCTCAGTAAACGGAAACGCCAGCGCCAGACGGCGCGCGCAATCATACAGCGTTTTTTCGTCCATTATGCTTCCTCACGGGTGAGGGCGCGCCACATCGCTTCAAAGCCCAGGGAGATAAATTCGCTGGCACGAGCCGGTTCGCGAGCGGCAAATTCCATCGTCGTTTCCGCTAACGTTAAAAACAGCGCATCGCCGAAGGCGCGATACTCATCGGACATAAAGACCGGCAGCACCGAACGGTGGCAGAGATCGCGTAGCTCGGGAAACAGATCGTCGGCTTTCTGTTCCGTCTCTTTGGTGATTTTTTCGCTGACCGCTAACTGGCGAATGGCGCGATGTCCCTGCGTATGGTTGAGACCCCAACTGATATAGCTGCTCCAGATGTAAAAGGTCAGCACTTTGGTATCCGTCAGTGAACGATCGAGGTTCTCGATCAGCGACTGACAAAGGCTCTGCTTAAGATGAAGATAAAGTTCGTTGATTAACTCGTCTTTGGTCGCGAAATAGCGAAACAACGTTCCTTCCGCCACGCCTGCGTTGCGGGCTATCACAGCGGTAGATGCCGCGATCCCGGATTGCGCAATAGCTGTGGTTGCAGCCTCCAGTAATGCCTGTTTTTTGTCTTCACTCTTCGGACGAGCCACTACACTTTACCCTTAAGATTGTCTAAAAAGGTGATTGAAACACGGCCTTTGCAGCGCCGCAACGGTGAATGTCAAAGATTGAAAATCATCTTGACGCGAAACTTCCGATTTCTATAATGAGTGCTTACTCACTCATAATCAAGAGTCAGCCGCGCAAACCATCGGACCGGAGCGCGTTTTACAGGTCAGGATATGAAGCCTCTCTCCGTTTGTGTGGTCGTTATTATGCTCATTGCCAGTGCAGCAACGTTACCGTTTGTCCTCAATGCGGGCTTCGGCCAGGCACCGCAGGGTGCTGAGCTTAGTCAGGTAGAGCAATCTGCGAACTACCGTGACGGACAATTTCATAATCAGGTGCCAACGCCGGGCTATACCGGAAACAAAAGTATGTTCGCGGCATGGTGGGAGTTTCTGGTCGCGAAGCGCGACAATGCGCGACCAGCCCGGCCATTACCCCTGGTTGCCACCGATCTTGCCAGCCTGCCGGTTGAGCAGAATACCCTGATCTGGCTGGGGCACTCCTCGTGGTACCTGCAACTGGGCGGCAAACGTATTCTGATCGACCCGGTTTTCAGCAGTTACGCCGCACCGTTTTCGTTCCTCAACAAAGCGTTCGCCGGGGAGTATCCGTGGACAGCACAGGCGATGCCGGAGATCGATCTGCTGATCGTTTCGCACGATCACTATGACCATCTGGATTACGCCACCATCACCGCATTAATGCCGAAGGTGAAGCGCGTGCTTACGCCGCTTGGCGTTGGCTCGCATCTGCGTTACTGGGGAATGAATGGCGACATTATTGAAGAGCGTGACTGGAATCAGTCCGTCAGAGTCGATGATTCGCTGCTGATCCACGTGCTGCCCGCACGGCATTTTTCCGGGCGCGGCATCAAGCGCAACCAGACGCTGTGGGCCAGTTTTCTGTTCGAAACACCGGAACAGAAGATTTATTACAGCGGCGACTCGGGCTATGGCCCGCATTTCAGGGCGATTGGCGAACAGTTTGGCGGCATCGATCTTGCCATCATGGAGAACGGCCAATATGACCAGGACTGGAAGTACATTCACATGATGCCGGAAGAGACCGCGCAGGCCGCTTTGGATTTGCGGGCAAAAGCGATTTTGCCCGGTCATGCCGGACGCTTTGTGCTGGCAAAGCATAGCTGGGATGACCCTTACAAACGACTGGCACTGGCCAGTCGAAATAAAGCGTACCGCCTGCTCACCCCGATGCAGGGTGAACCGGTGAAGCTGGACGATTCAGCGCAACGGTTTTCCACATGGTGGGATCAGGCAACACATTTGCAGGAGAGGAGTTCCGAATGACCATTTCTGCTCAGGTTATCGACAGCATTGTCGAGTGGATTGATGATAATTTGAATCAGCCGCTGCGTATTGACGACATCGCACGCCATGCGGGTTATTCCAAATGGCACTTGCAGCGCCTGTTTTTGCAATACAAAGGGGAGAGCCTGGGGCGCTACATTCGCGAGCGCAAACTGCTGCTGGCGGCGCGGGATCTGCGCGAATCCGACGCAAAAGTGTATGACATTTGTCTGCGCTACGGGTTTGACTCCCAGCAGACCTTTACCCGTATTTTTACCCGTACGTTTAACCAGCCGCCGGGTGCCTACCGCAAAGAAAATCACAGTCGGGCGCACTGATTCTTTTCTGGATGCGGGATTTAACGGTCCTGATGGGCCAGCGAAAACCAACGACGCCAGACGTAGCGAATCACGAAATATTCAACAGCGCCAAGCGCTAAGAACCACAGACAGAACAGCAGCGTATAGAGCTGGTTGAGATCCATCAGATGAAAGGTCGCAACCAGCTTTTGCGCCAGCACCAGCCCCAGCGACGGTGCTGGAAGCAGCAGGCAGGAGAGAAAAGCCAGCAGCAGGATACCGGCGGCGGTCATCAGGGATTCAAGCGGGTGTTTCATGGCATTGTTAAACTTGAGTTAAAAAGCCATTGTCCGGGATCTTTTCCGCTAACGCAAACCTGCTCCGTTTATCCCGCCCAGATCTCACAATGTTTTTTCACCAGCCCGATGAGCGAACCGCCTTCGCTGACAAACTCGCGCATTGTCTGCGCTTCATTGAGGCCGTTTTTCACCTGGCGGGTTAAGGCTTCGATGACGCTGGTTGCACCCACTTTATCCGCCGATGGCGCCACGTTTTCCAGCAGACGCAGGGTATCGTCTGACAACGGATGGCGATCGCCGGTATGCACATCGGTCAGAATACCCTCCAGCCCATAACGACATGCCTGAAAACGGTTGAATTTATACAGCAGGTAATCTCGCTCCTGATGCTTAAACGGACGCTCGGTCAGCAACCAGTGGGCGGTGGCCTGGATTAACCCGGCGATATTTACCGCATGCGACAGGGTCAGTGGCGTGTCCATCACCCTCACTTCGACAGTACCAAAATGTGGGCTGGGGCGAATATCCCAGTGCAGATCTTTAATGCTGTCGATCATGTTCGTATAGCTGAGCCGACGGAATAACCCCTCAAACTCCTGCCAGTTGCTGACCCACGGCATCGGGCCGTTATCGGGAAAACCGGAGAAAATGTTCAGGCGTGACGAGGCAAAGCGGGTGTCGGAGCCCTGCATATAGGGTGAAGCCGCCGAGAGCGCAATGAAGTGCGGGACAAAGTGCGACAGTCCGTGCAGCAGATAAATGGCGTCATCGCCGTTGGGACAGCCAACGTGGACGTGCTGGCCAAACACAGTGGCCTGCTGGATGAGATAGCCAAAGCTTTCCAGCGTGCGCTGATAGCGCTCGTTATCGCATACCTGCTGGCGCTGCCATTTCTGAAAAGGATGTGTACCGCCGCCGCAAATCTCGAGGTGATGGTCAGCCGCCGCCTCCAGAATTACCCGCTGCATAGCGGAAAACTGCGCGGCGGCCTGATCGATGTTGTGGCAGACGTCGGTGGCCATCTCCAGCATGCTTTCAGTGATATCGTGTTTCACCTCCCCGGCGCTGACCCGATCTTTTACCGCGGCAATCAGCGTCGAAGAGTCCTG
The DNA here is from genome assembly GCF_019048065.1 of Citrobacter farmeri. Classification (NCBI taxonomy): domain Bacteria; kingdom Pseudomonadati; phylum Pseudomonadota; class Gammaproteobacteria; order Enterobacterales; family Enterobacteriaceae; genus Citrobacter; species Citrobacter farmeri. The sequence continues at coordinate 3,345,758 of NZ_CP077291.1, read as the reverse complement.
GCTCAGGTCATAACCTGGCGGATTTACCACCTGCATTTCCAGTTCAATGCCGAGGGTATACGGTTCCGAGACGTGAAAATCGGGTAGTGGCATGGCGTTCGTTTCCCTGGTGATTTGCTTTCAGTATAGAAGCGATGGAAAGAACTGCGGTGGAGGAAGAAATCTGAAAGTGGCGCTTTGAAGACGAATCGGGAACTGCTATAACCAGATTTTACCGTTGCGTAAGGAGTGTGCTGTGCCGGAAATTAATCAATATGGTCAGACGGTTGGCGATGCGCTGCCGGACTGGCATGGCGCGTCGGTTCTGGAACGAATCGTGCTGGAAGGTCGCTGGTGTCGTCTCGAGCCTCTTGTCCCTGCGCGTCATGCCGGAGATCTGTTCGACGCCTATATGCAGGCAGACGATGAGCGGGACTGGACGTGGCTGGCGAGCAGTCGCCCTGACAGCGTTGAGGCAACGTTCCATTGGCTTTGCGGGAAAGCGAACGATGACACGCTGGTGCCTTTCGTCGTCGTGGATACCCGCGCTGAACGTGCGGTGGGGTTGGTCTGCTTTATGGCGATCGAACAGGAGCATGGCAGCGTTGAAATCGGCCATGTCACCTGGTCGCCGCGCATGAAAAATAGCGTACTGGGAACAGAAGCCGTCTGGCTCTTGTTACGCTATGCATTTGCGCGGGGATATCGCCGCGTGGAGTGGAAGTGTGACTCCCTGAACCTGGCGTCGCGTCGGGCGGCAGAGCGGTTAGGGTTCGTGTTTGAAGGCCGCTTTCGCCAGAAAATTGTCCGCAAAGGCCGCAATCGGGACAGCGACTGGTTGTCGATGATTGATGGTGAATGGCCTGAGTGTGACCGTGCATTGCAGCGCTGGTTAGCGCCGGAGAATTTTGACGAACACGGCCAGCAGCGGCAAACGCTGGCGCAGTGTCGGTTGTCGTAAGCGAAACTCCGCCCTGTCGTCAGAGCGGACATTTCTTTAGCGTTGTGCCGGTTTGCGTACCGGTGCATCGCCCGCCACGTAATAGCGCGCGGTGCTTTTTGCCAGCGGCGCGCGACCGCGAATGGCATCGGCGATTTTCTCGCCAATCATAATGGTCGTGGCATTCAGATTGCCGGTAATAATTTGCGGCATGATGGAGGCATCCACCACGCGCAGGTTTTCCACACCGTGCACGTTGCCTTCGCCATCGACCACGGCCATCTCATCAAAGCCCATTTTACAGGTGCCACAGGGGTGAAACGCGGTTTCCGCGTGGTTGCGCACAAATGCATCTAATTGTTCGTCGCTCTGACAGTCAATACCAGGGCTTATCTCCCGACCACGGAATTTATCCAGCGCCGGCTGGTTGATGATTTCACGGGTAAGGCGAATCGCATCGCGAAATTCCTGCCAGTCCTGCTCCGTTGACATGTAGTTGAACAGAATCGCCGGATGCTCGCGCGGATCCCGCGATTTAATCTGCACATGGCCGCGACTTGGCGAACGCATTGAACCGACGTGGCACTGAAAACCGTGCTCTTTCACCGCGTTTGAACCGTTGTAGTTAATCGCCACCGGCAGGAAATGGTACTGAATGTTAGGCCAGCTAAATTCTTCGCGGCTGCGAATAAATCCGCCTGCTTCAAAATGGTTACTGGCTCCGACGCCGGTCCCGCCAAACAGCCATTCGGCACCGATCTTTGGCTGGTTCCACCATTGCAGGGCAGGGTAGAGAGAGACCGGCTCTTTACACGCATACTGCAGGTACATCTCCAGATGATCCTGCAGGTTTTCACCAACGCCAGGCAAATGGTGAACCAGCGGTATGGCATGCGCTTTTAACAGCACGGCGTCGCCCACGCCAGAGCGTTGCAGGATCTGCGGCGAGGCGATCGCGCCCGCGCACAACAGCACTTCTTTTCGGGCCGTCGCGCTGACGGGGATCGTACTGTCGCCTTCGAGCCACTCGACGCCGACCGCTTTTTTACCGTCAAAAATGATGTGGTCGGTCAGGGCATGCGTCACGATAGTGAGGTTAGGGCGCTTTTTTGCCTGATCCAGATAGCCCCGGGCGGTACTGGCGCGACGACCCTGCGGTGTGACGGTGCGGTCCATCGGGCCGAAACCTTCCTGCTGATAGCCGTTCAGGTCATCGGTTCGCGGGTAACCCGCCTGGACGCCAGCCTCGATCATCGCCTCAAACAGTGGGTTTACTCCCGGTTTTGACGTGGTCACGCTGACCGGGCCGTCACCGCCGTGATAGTCATTGGCACCCACATCGCGGGTTTCCGCTTTGCGGTAATAGGGCAGGCAGTTGAGGTAGCTCCAGTGCTCAAGTCCAGGTTCTTTTGCCCAGTGATCGAGATCCAGGGCGTTGCCACGGATGTAGCACATGCCGTTAATCAGCGAGGAGCCCCCCAGGCCTTTACCGCGTCCGCACTCCATGCGACGGTAGTTCATATGCGGTTCAGGTTCGGTCTCATACGCCCAGTTATAGCGCCTTCCTTGCAACGGGAAGGCCAGCGCTGCCGGCATCTGGGTACGGAAGTCTGCGCGGTAATCCGGACCGCCCGCTTCTAAAAGCAGAACGGTAGTATTGCTGTCTTCTGTCAGTCGTGTTGCCAGTACGTTGCCGGCAGAACCGGCACCAATAATGATATAGTCAAAATGCAATGAAACCTCCTGCTTAAAATACGGACTGGAAGGGCGCCATCTCGAGCTGGATGGATTTCACCTGGGTGTAGCTTTGCAACGTCATCACGCCGTTTTCACGCCCGATACCGGAATGCTTATAGCCGCCAACCGGCATTTCGGCGGGAGATTCGCCCCAGGTGTTGATCCAGCAGATCCCGGCTTCAAGCTGGTGAATAACGCGATGTGCGCGGTTAAGATCCTGGGTGACAACACCGGCCGCCAGACCGTAATCGGTGTCGTTGGCGCGACGGATGACCTCGTCCTCGCTCTCGTAAGTCAGGATCGCCATCACCGGGCCGAAGATCTCTTCACGTACAATCGTCATCTCATCGTGGCAGTCGGTGAACACCGTAGGGGCAACCCAGGCGCCGTGGTCGAATGCGCTACCCTTCAACACATCGCCACCGCAAAGCAGCGTTGCGCCTTCGTTTTTACCGCTTTCGATATAACGCAGGACATTTTCGCGATGCGGGAAGCTGACCAGTGGGCCAAAGTTGGTGGCGGGGTCAAACAGATCGCCTGCGCGGATCCGCGCCACGCGAGACAGAATGGTCTGTTCGAAGGCGCTTTTCATCCGCGCCGGAATAAATACGCGGGTTCCGTTGGTACAGACCTGACCGGTGCTGTAAAAATTCGCCATCATCGCGATATCGGCAGCAAGGTTGACGTTGGCATCCTCGAAAACGATCAGCGGCGATTTACCGCCCAGCTCCATCGTCACTTCTTTTAATGAGGAAGCGGCAGAGTTCGCCATCACTTTTTTGCCGCTGGCGACGCCGCCGGTGAAGGAGACTTTGGCGATGCCCGGATGCTCGGTCAGATAGTGGCCCGTTTCTGCCCCTTCACCCGACAGGACGTTAAAGACGCCGTCCGGCAGGCCGGCTTCGCTGTAGATTTCCGCCAGCTTCAGGGCGGTGAGCGGGGTGACTTCGCTGGGTTTGAAGATCATCGCATTGCCTGCCGCCAGCGCTGGCGCGGATTTCCACAGTGCGATTTGAATCGGGTAGTTCCAGGCGCCAATCCCGGCGACCACGCCCAACGGCTCGCGTCGGGTGTAAACGAAGGCGGTCTCGCGCAGGGGGATTTGGCTTCCTTCCAGCGCGGGGATCAGCCCGGCGTAATACTCCAGTACGTCTGCGCCGGTCACGATATCGACGCTGGCGGTTTCGCTGAACGGTTTGCCTGTGTCGAGCGTTTCCAGCTTCGCCAGTTCGTCATTGCGCTCGCGCAGTATCTCCACCGCCCGACGCAGAATGCGCGAGCGTTCCATCGCGGTCATCGCCGCCCACATTTTTTGTCCACGCTGAGCGCTTTTCACCGCGCGGTCGACATCCTCACGGCCAGCGGCCTGTACGGTGGCAAGGACTTCGCCATTGGCAGGGTTGATCGTCTCGAAAGTCCGACCGCTGGTGGCGGCGGTATAACCACCATCAATGTAAAGCTGTTGTTCTGCCATTCGGGACATGCATTCTCCTCGGTGAGTCAGTGGCTTTTTTGTAAGTGCTGACTGATGAAATGGGTGGTCAGCGCCTGGGCGAGACTAAGGTTGAACGGCTTACCGCTCAATGCCGCGCGGAGCCACAGCCCGTCTATCAGCGCCGCTAATCCGTAGCCCGCCTGTTGCGCCTGTTCACGCGGCAGCTCGCGTTTAAATTCGGCAACGATGTTCGACAGCAGACGCTTACTGGCGACCTGTTGCAGGCGATACAGCATCGGCTGGTGCATACTGCTGGCCCAGAACGCCAGCCAGGCTTTCATTGCGGCGTGGCTGATCTGGGTTTCATCAAAATTTCCCGCCACGATGGCACGCAGCCGTAGTTCCGCGCGCGCCCCCGGTAGCGCATGGAGTCGACGCAAAACGGCATGACGTAGCTGGCTGGTGATGTCGCGCATCGTCGCCTCCAGCAATCCATTCTTATCCTTAAAGTAATGGCTAATGATCCCGGTTGAGACCCCGGCGCGACGGGCAATCTGTGCAATGGTCGCATCGTGCATCCCGACTTCATTTATCGCTTCCAGCGTGGCGTCAATCAGCTGCCGCTGCCGTATCGGCTGCATCCCCAGTTTGGGCATTTTGGGACTCCATTCATCAGTTTTGTTTAACCATTAAAGCGGTTTTTGATTGGACGTTCAATATAAAATGTGTCTTAATTGTTGCGAATTTGATTTTTAATAGTTACAAAAAATGTGAGGATACTGGATGTCAGACCTTCCACTGCGCAGAGAAAAGGACAAAATCAATCCGGTGGTTTTCTACACGTCCGCCGGGCTGATTTTGTTGTTTTCCCTGACCACCATCTTTTTTAGCGATTTCTCGGCCGTCTGGATTGGCCGGACGTTGAACTGGGTTTCAAAAACCTTCGGCTGGTACTATTTGCTGGCGGCCACGCTGTATATCGTCTTTGTTGTCTTCATCGCCTGCTCGCGCTTTGGCTCAGTCAAGCTCGGTCCGGAGCAGTCGAAACCGGAATTCAGCCTGCTTAGCTGGGCCGCCATGCTGTTCGCCGCCGGGATTGGTATCGACCTGATGTTCTTTTCCGTGGCGGAGCCGGTAACACAATATATGCAGCCGCCGGAAGGGGCTGGGCAGACGATTGAAGCGGCGCGTCAGTCGATGGTGTGGACGCTATTTCACTACGGCCTGACCGGCTGGTCGATGTATGCCCTGATGGGCATGGCGCTGGGATACTTCAGCTATCGCTATAACCTGCCGCTGACTATCCGTTCCGCGCTCTACCCGATCTTTGGTAAACGCATTAACGGGCCGATTGGGCATAGCGTTGATATTGCCGCCGTCATCGGCACCATTTTTGGTATCGCCACGACGCTGGGAATTGGTGTGGTTCAGCTCAACTATGGTCTGAGCGTACTGTTTGATATTCCGGATTCGATGGCGGCGAAAGCGGCGCTGATTGTGCTGTCGGTGGTGATTGCCACGATTTCGGTTACCTCCGGCGTAGATAAGGGTATCCGCGTGCTTTCAGAGCTAAACGTCCTGTTGGCGCTGGGGCTCATTCTGTTCGTCCTGTTTATGGGCGACACGTCGTTCCTGCTTAATGCCCTGGTGCTGAACGTGGGCGACTATGTGAATCGCTTTATGGGCATGACGTTGAACAGCTTTGCTTTCGATCGACCGGTTGAATGGATGAATAACTGGACGCTGTTCTTCTGGGCGTGGTGGGTGGCCTGGTCGCCGTTTGTCGGCTTATTTCTTGCGCGAATCTCACGCGGGCGTACCATCCGTCAGTTTGTCTTCGGGACGCTGATTATTCCGTTCACCTTTACCCTGTTGTGGCTGTCGGTATTCGGCAACAGCGCGCTGTATGAAATCATTCACGGCGATGCGGGTTTTGCTGAGGAGGCGATGGCACATCCGGAACGTGGATTTTACAGCCTGCTGGCGCAGTATCCGGCGTTTACCTTTAGCGCGTCGGTGGCCACCATCACCGGCCTGCTGTTTTATGTCACGTCAGCGGATTCTGGCGCGCTGGTGCTGGGGAATTTCACCTCGAAGCTGAAAGATATTAACAGTGATGCCCCGTCATGGCTGCGTGTCTTCTGGTCAGTGGCGATCGGTTTGCTGACGCTGGGAATGTTAATGACGAACGGGATTTCCGCTTTGCAGAACACCACGGTGATCATGGGGCTGCCGTTCAGCTTTGTCATTTTCTTTATTATGGCGGGACTGTATAAGTCGCTGAAGGTGGAAGATTATCGCCGGGAGAGCGCTAACCGGAATACCGCGCCGCGTCCGATGGGCGTACAGGACCGGTTGAGCTGGAAAAAACGCCTGTCGCGGCTGATGAACTATCCCGGTACGCGCTATACCCGCGAAATGATGCAGAATGTGTGCTTCCCGGCAATGGAAGAGGTGGCGCAGGAGTTAACACTGCGTGGCGCGCAGGTCGAACTGAAAAGCCTGCCGCCTGTGGAAGGGGAAAGTCTGGGACACCTTGATTTGCGGGTGCATATGGGGGATGAACGTAACTTTATCTACCAAATCTGGCCGCAGCAGTATGCGATTCCGGGCTTTACCTACCGTGCGCGTAGCGGGAAATCGACCTATTACCGTCTGGAGACCTTCCTGCTGGAAGGCAGTCAGGGCAATGACCTGATGGACTACAGCAAAGAGCAGGTGATTACCGATATTCTCGACCAGTATGAACGTCATCTGAACTTCATCCATCTGGATCGCGAAGCGCCGGGAAATGGCGTGCTGTTCCCGGGGATGTAGGGCTGTCTAAACGTTTTCCGAAAATAAGATTTTACTGTTTAAATATACAGTACCAAGAGAGAAGGAGAGTACGATAACGGCGGGTGCCTGATGCTGTCCAGCCTCAGGCCATTGCTGAGGTCTGGAAAGAAGAAAGCCCCAAGGTGACAGTTCTATCAACCTTGAGGCTACCATTCCAAACCTGAACAATTCGGATGGTAGTCTCTTCTTCGCATGGAGGCAATACATGCTGACGAAATATGCCTTAATGGCAGTCATCGCACTCTGCATTACAGTGCTGGGATTCACGCTTCTGGTGAGGGACACACTCTGTGAGTTCAGCGTCAGGGAGCGTGGTATTGAGTTTAAGGCAGTTCTCGCTTACGAATCGAAGAAGTAGCCGTTATGCGGGGCGTTATCCCCGCATATCCGCTTGTCAGGTCTGGATGTGACGGCACCCGCTTTATCACATCGCCCGCAGTCAGCCATGGCTGCGGGCGAATTTCTGTTTACCAGCAGATAAATCCGCCATCCACGACGAGATCGACGCCGGTGCAAAACGAGGCCGCATCACTGGCGAGGAACAGCGCCGGACCAGCCATCTCTTCAACTTTTGCCATTCGCTGAATCGGCGTCTGGCTCTCAAATTCACGCGTCTGATGAACCATTTCAGGGCGGGTGTTCATCGGTGTGGCGGTGTATCCCGGGCTGATTGAATTCACGCGAATGCCTTTCTCAATCCATTCCATCGCCAGACTCTTCGAGAGGTGAATAACCCCCGCTTTCGAACTGTTGTAATGCGCCTGTTCAAGACCACGGTTAACGATGATTCCGGACATAGAGGCGATGTTGATGATTGAGCCGCCGCCAGATTCCAGCATCAGTTCCGCTTCGGCCTTACAGGAGTTCCATACGCCCGTAAGGTTGATGTCGATGACGCGCTGCCACTGTTCACTTTCCATTTCCAGCGCCGGGTTGGCGTTGGCAATACCGGCAGCGTTGACCGCGATATCCAGACGACCAAACCGCGCTTTGGTCAGGGCGACGGCGGCGCGCAGATCGCTGAGCTGACGAACATCTCCCGTATAGTGTGCCGCCTGGCCGCCAATTGCTTCGATATGATCAGCGGTCTCTTTCAGCCCGCTGTCTTCGCGCAGATCAAAACAGACTACCCGTGCGCCCGCGCTGGCCAGCGCCCAGGCAATGGTCTGACCGATGCCGCTACCGGCGCCAGTGACGAAAGCGACGCGTCCTTGTAGGTTAAACAGTTGTTGAGCAAAATCTTTTGCGATCATAGTGATAACTCTCTTCACAAATACCCGTCGGGTATTACGACATAATCAGGCCACCATCAATGTTGATGGTTTGTCCGGTAAGATAGCGCGCATCGTCAGAGGCCAGGAAGGCGACCAGTCCGGCGACATCTTCAGGTTTACCTGCGCGTTTCATGGGGATGCCCTTAACCCATTCCGCCATCAGTTCACCTTTGCCATAGCGTTTTTCATCCGTACTGAGGATCTGGCCCCAGACGCGATCGTTGTAATCCCACATTTCGCTTTCGATGATCCCCGGACAGAAGGCGTTGACGGTAATGTTCCACGGTGCCAGTTCGTGCGCCAGGCTTTGCGTGATACCAATGACACCCATTTTGCTGGCGGCGTAGTGTGGGGTATAGATAAAGCCCTGACGTCCCTGGCCGGAAGAGGTATTAATCAGGCAGCCGTGATTTTGTTTGACCATATATTTCGCCGCTTCCCGGCAGCAGAGCCACACGCCAGTGGTATTGACGGCGAGGGTTTTTTCAAAATCCGCTTTCGGCATCCGGTCAAAGTAATCAATGGTGATCACGCCCGCGTTCTGGATAGAGACATCAATCGAGCCAAAGCGCGCAGCCGCCTGTTCATACAATGCCTGTACCTGTTCTTCGTTAGTGACATCAACCTGTAGTGATAAAATGTCAGCCTGGTAGCGCTGGCGCAGTTGTTCTGCTGTTTCGTGAACGCGCTCAGCGTTGGAGACCATCACCAGGTTTGCGCCATCCCGGGCGAAACGTTCAGCGATACCCGCGCCAATTCCCCGGCATGCTCCGGTGATGACGACCGTCTTACCATGAAAATCACGTTGCATATTTCTTTCCCCTGTATAAGCCGGACACGCAATGTCCGGCGGAGTGATGCTACTTAACTGGATACGGTATTTGCTGAAGGTGCTGTCGCCTCTTTTTCTTCATGACGACGCATCAGAATGACTTTGTTCTGTAGCTTTTGCTGGAACTGGTCGACAACCACGGCGGTGACGATAACGACGCCCTTAATGACCATTTGCCAGAAGTCGCTGACGCCCATCATCACCATACCATCGGCCAGAAAAACGATGACGAAGGCCCCGATGATGGATCCAGATACCCGTCCGCGACCACCCGCGAGCGCGGTTCCGCCCAGAACGGTGGCGCCGATGGCGTCCATCTCAAACATGTTGCCGGTCATCGGGTGCGAGGTTTGTAACTGGGACGCGACAATCAGCCCAACGAAGGCCGCACATAACCCGGAGAAGGCGTACACGAAAATTTTCGCTTTGACGATCGGTACACCAGCGAGTCGCGCGGCGGATTCGTTACCACCGATCGCGTAGATGTAGCGACCGAGCGGGGTTTTGGTAGTGATCCAGTAGCCCAGCACCAGAAAGGCGATCATCAGCCAGATAGGCAGGTAAATGCCCAGCAAGGTGCCGGAGCCCAGGGTGGCAAAACCGGTATTGCCCAGCGCCTCCATACCATTAAGGTTGGGGTAGGTGCTGCCGTCGTTAAACAGCAGGGCTGAGCCCCTGGCAACGTACATCATACCGAGGGTACAGATGAAAGGCGCAACGCCAAAGCGGGTGATGACGGCGCCGTTGACGAACCCAACGAGAACGCCAAAGATGGCGACACAGAGGATCACTTCAGGCACGTTGAAGAAGATGATGTTGCCGCCCCAGATGGGCAACCCATTGGTGAGTAACGCCCCCGCCACCATGCCGCAGATACCGGCAACGGCGCCGACCGACAGGTCAATACCGCCGGTCAGGATCACCAGCGTCATCCCAATCGCCAGCAGGCCGGTAATGGCAACGTGCTGGGTCATAATCAGTAGGTTAGATGTGGTCAGGAAATTCGGTACCATCACGCTGAAGAATGCGATGACCAGCAGCAGAGCGATAAACGTTCTGGCCTTCAGCAGGTACATGTAAATCATATATTTCTGGTTCATGATGGATTCCAGCCTGATTAATCTTGCGGTGTAGAAGCCGCGATCAACTTCTCGCGGGTGACTGCATGGCGGGGGACATCAGCGGTGATCCGGCCATCAGCCATCACCAGAATGCGGTCCGCCAGCGCCATCACTTCGTCCAGCTCTGATGAAGAGAACATCACTGCCAGCCCTTGTTGTGCCATCTTGCCGATAAGGTGATACACATCCGTTTTCGCCCCTACGTCGATGCCGCGAGTCGGCTCATCGAGGAACACCACCTGCGGCTGCGTCATTAATGCTTTACCCAGCACCACCTTTTGCTGGTTTCCACCGCTGAGTGAGGTGATAGGCAGCTCGGGATCGCTCACTTTGATGGCAAGCTGCTGAATCATCTCCTTCACGTTGTCCTGCTCTTTTTGCGGATTTAGCCATTTCCAGGCCCGGCGAAAACCCTGCAAGCTAAGGTCAGAAAGTGTCATATTGGACTGAATCGACATCATCTGAACAATGCCTTCGCCCTGTCTGTCTTCCGGCACCAGCGCCAGTCCTTTTTTAAGTCGTGACTGGAAGTGGGCTTTATCGATGCACTCACCGTTGAGTTGAACGCTGCCGCTCTGGCAGGGCATCAGGCCCACCAGCCCCTTGAAGAGTTCAGTGCGTCCGGCCCCCAGCAGACCGTAGATCCCAATCACTTCGCCTTTATTCAGGCTAAACGACACGTCATTGAGCTTATAGCCGCCGCTGGAATGGAGCGCGGTCAGTCCCTTCACATTGAGAATTGTGTCGCCTTGTGGCGCCGGCTGATAATCGAAGTGTTTTTTCTTATCGCCCACCATCTGTTCGATGATCCACGGAATGCTGGCATCGCTGACCGGACGCTCGCTGATAAAGCGACCGTCCCGGAAAATGGTGATGTAGTCACCAATTTCCATGAGCTCTTCCAGGCGATGGGAAATATAGATAATGGTGACGCCGCGTCGCTTGAGTTGCTCAATCACGTTGAACAGGATTTTGACTTCAGACTGGCTCAGCGCGGAGGTGGGTTCATCCATGATTAGGACGCGCGTATCTTTCGAGAGCGCGCGGGCAATCTCAACCAGTTGCTGGTGACCAATCCCCAGTTCTTCTAAGGGCGTGTATGGATCAACATCCAGTTCCAGTCGCTTGAGCAGACTTTGTGCCAGCGCGTACTGATATTTTTCGTTAATTTTCCCTTTCTGAAAAAACTCGTTCGCCATGAAAATGTTGTCCATGACATTCATATTCGGGAATAAATTCAACTCCTGAAAAATAATACTGATACCCAATTTTTCGGCCTGATGCGTCGAATTCATCGAAACAGGCGTACCATCCAGAAAAATTTCACCGGAGGATGGGGTTTCGACACCAGCAAGCATTTTCATCATGGTGGATTTACCCGCACCATTTTCTCCAATCAGAACATTCACTTTATTCCGATATACCCGATAATTGACGTTATCTAATGCCACCACGCCAGGATAGACACGAGACAGGCTGCGGGTTTCGATAATCACTTCTGATTCGACGGGCTGGGGAGCGACGATATCTTGCTGTTGCATATTATTGTCCTCCTGCAGGTTCAATTTTGGCGGGCGTAATATCAGGGATGGTCTGAGGAATATCCCATGCGGAAAATACGCCATACACTTGTGTGGATTCACCGGTTTTAAGTTGGGCCGCCTGAATCATTTTTATCGCCTGGTCGTTAATGGCGCGACCAAATTCGCCAAATAACACCTGGTCGTTAAAATCACCGTAAGTTGCGCCTTTCCAGGCGTCGCGTAATTGTGTGCCGCGTAGCGTTGGACCAATCTGAACAATAATATTGCTGCCACTTTTATCCGCGACGGTCATTTTTCCGCTGCGGGAGGCGGTATCGATCGTGCCAATTTTGCCTTCGACTTTGACGTAAAAGATGCAGGGGTTCTCTTCCTGAGCGCGATAGCCCAGCTTTTTACAGGCACTATCGATGTCTTTCTCGGCCTGTAAAGCCGTCATTAACTCTGCCACCGGACGGGCCTGCCCAACAATTTGCGGCACAATTTTGTTTTGCCACGTTTGGTCTATATTGGCCATATGGGGATTTGGCGGAGATTGAAGATCCGCAAGCTCCTGCTGCGAGACGATGCGGCATCCACCCACGGTCAACACGACCAGCGCCAGCCAGGCTTTTTTAGACATAATCTTCTCCTCTGCGCCTCCGGAGAGGCGCAACTACCCGAGATCAGGACTTGATATTGAAATCCTGTACTTTATCTGCGTTATCTTTGGTGATGAGAATGCCGCGGAACATGACGCGCTGTTTCTCTGGTTTCACCCCTTTTTGCAGGTAGTTATCCAGATCGGTCACGCCCTGTGCGGCGATAGCCTGAGCCTGCAGCATGACGGTGGCTTGCAATGTACCGGCTTTCACCGCATCGCGTTCGTCGTTGCTGCCGTCAATGCCGACGACCACAACGTCATTGCGGTTTGCGGCTTTCAACGCGGCGATTGCGCCAAGCGCAACAGGGCCGTTACCGCAGATGACGCCTTTTACATCCGGGTGGGCTTGCAGAATACTGTCCATAATTCGCTTACCGTCGATAAGCGTTCCTTTCGCATCCTGTTTGGCGACGCTGACCATATCCGGGAACTGGTCAATAACCTGGTGGAAAGATTTCGAACGGGTAACACAGTTATTATCGGCGAGGTTACAGGTCAGCTCGGCGTATTTCCCTTTTTCCCCCATTTTCTCAACGAAAACGTTGGCAACTTCAGAACCTGCCTGGAAGTTATTATGGGTAATTTGTACCAGCGCCACATCATCAACGGGAATTTCGCGGTTGATTAATATGACGGGAATACCGGCTTTTTTCGCTTTTTCAATGGCGGCAACGCTGGCCGTTGAATCCGCATTATCCAGAACGATGCCCTGAACTTTTTTGCCGATAGCGGTATCAATCAATTCATTCTGTTTTTTTACATCTTCGCTGTGCGACAAAATGGTTGTTTTGTAGCCTAACTCCTGGGCTTTTTCACTGGCGCCTTTGGCTTCTGACGCGTAATACGGGTTATCCAGTGAATTCACCATAATCATAATTGTCCCTTTCTCTGCGGCATGGGCAGTAAAAGACAATGCGGTCAGGGTTGCAGCGGTTAACAGCGTTAAACGTAATTTCATGACAATGTTCTCTCTGTGTTGTTATTGTCGGGTACGGTGAAACAACGTAAAGCATGAATTCTTGTAAAACAGGGCTAATGGTCCGGAGTTCTCCTTCTGTTAATGAGTCGGGATGTCACGCATCTTCCCTGGTGAGGCGTCAGGCGGACGGGGCCGGTTTCCATAGTGTTCTGTTCACCGCATTGCGCCATTCCTGCCATCTTTTTTGCAGGCGATGATGGCGGGCCATATCGGGCTGAAATGCGCTGTGTACGGTTAAAAAGGCTTTTAAATCAGTGAGCGAGCCGGGATGGAGCGCTTTACGCGCCAGTAACGCGGCGCCAATGGCCGATAACTCAGGCACATCGCTGCGCATTACCGGACAACCCAGCAGGTCTGCCTGGTACTGCATTAACCAGTCATTCTTTGTCGGACCGCCATCAACCATCAGCGCCGACAAGCTAAAGTCCTCATGTTGCTGCATGGCAACCACCACATCGGCGATTTGATAGGTGATCGACTCAAGGGCGGCGCGGATCAGATGGGGGCGTTTGACGCCGCGACTCAGTCCGCAGATCACACCGCGCGCGCTGTCATCCCACCATGGCGCGCCGAGACCGGTTAAGGCCGGGACGAAGTACACACCCAGGGTTGACTCGACGGAGGCGGGGAGCGTATTCAGTTCATGAGCCAGTTCGGCGTCAGAAAGTTCGCTCAACCCGGTACTATCTGCCATCCACGCCACCGCATCGCCCGTGTGCGGAATATTGCCTTCCAGGCCGTAAATGATGTTCTCACCGTCGTGCCAGGCAATGGTGGTCGCCAGTGCGCCAATATCGCACTGGGCCGAGGTCACCGGTGCCATTACGGAGGAGCCGGTGCCGTAAGTGGCTTTGACGCAGCCCATTTCGCCGAGGGCATGACCAAACAGCGCGGCGTGCGAATCGCCGACCATTGACATCACCGGGATACCATCCGGAATGCCGCTCAGGCCGCGGGTATAGCCAAATAATCCACTGGAAGGTTTTATTTCCGGTAACGCGGCGCGGGGGATGTGGAACAGTTCCAGCATGGTGTCATCCCACTGCCCGGTGTGCAGATTGAGCAACTGGGTGCGGGCCGCGTTAGAGTAGTCGCAGCAGAAGGCCGCGCCGCCGGTTAAATTCCACAGCAACCAGCTGTCGATAGTGCCAAGACAGATTTTCCCCTGGGCTGCAAGCTGCGGGCCATCGGCTACCGACTCCAGTAGCCAGCGCATTTTAGAGGCGGAAAAAAGCGGCGCAATTGGCAGTCCGGTGGTGGTTTTGATCAGGTGTTCTTTGTTTTCACGGCGCAGTTCTTCACAGTACGCCGCGCTGCGTGTGCATTGCCAGGTGATGGCGGAATTCAGCGGTTTACCCGTCTGGCGATACCAGCCAATGGCGGTTTCACGTTGATTACTGATCGCCAGGGCCGCGACGTTGTCAGCGCCGACGTGACTTATCGCTTTCGCAATCACATCAAGCGATGCCTCAATCAATACCTCGCCGGATTGCTCCACCCAGCCTTCACGCGGAGTCTGAATGGCCAGCGGTTGAGAAAATTTGGCGACCACCTGGCCCTGTGCGTCCAGTGCGACCGCCTTAGCGTTGGTGGTGCCTTCATCCAGCGCAATAATGAACTCTTTCTTTGCTGCACACATAGATTGATTATCTCCTGAGTCACATTGCGTCCCGGCGTTGAAGGGAAGAGGGGCTCCCTCACTGTCGCGTCATTACTTAATCAGGCTTGATTGTGACATCGTGTCTTTTTTATCGCTTGAATATATATTCGATGTTGATTATTTATTTAATACCTTAGCCAGAATCTTTCAGTTGGGCTATAGAAAAAATCATCAATTGTGCTGAGAATCACACTTACACAGCGGGAAGAATATCAGGTTCACGCGAAAGTTACGTGGAGGTGAATCCTTTCAGTTTATTGAAATATAGGGATTTTTATACGGTCTTTGCGGTGAGTCCTTTTTTCGCAAAGACCGAAGATGTGGGAAGGATCAGGCTGTTACTAACATCCGCGCGGTAGGATAATCGGTGATCAATACGTCGATATAGCCCCCGTTCAACGCCCCTTTGATGGCAGCAACTTTGTCAGTTCCACCTGCCAATGCCACGACGTTAGGGCATTTTTTGACTTTATCGAGCGCCATGCCAATGACCGGATCTTCATCATCCTGTAAGACCGGCTGGCCGTTTTTATCGTAGTAGTGCAGGCAGATATCTCCCACGGCACCGCGATCGGCCAGTACCTGTAACATATCTTCGTGGTAATAGTTGCCCGACGTCTTAAGCAACTGGGACGGCTCCAGAATCCCCACCCCCACGATGGCGATATCGACATTATCGAAACGCGAGATCACCTCGGCGACATCCTTGCTGGCGATAAGACGATTTTTCTCCTCAACCGACCCCTCAATACTTTGCGAAGGGAGCAGCCAGGCCTCACAGTTAAGATGTTGCGCCAGCGTCTGGGTTAAAATCGTGGCCTGCACATTGCCGTTTGGCCCGACACCGCCGAGTAGCTGGATCACGCCGCCGGCTTTCAGGTTCTGAGTATGCACTTCGTCAACCATCGCCCGGATGGTTGAACTCCACGAGGAGACGCCCACCAGATCTTTGGGTCGCAGGCGGGTTTCAAGATAATGGGCGGCGGCAGAACCGATGGCGCGTTTGATACTGTGGTCGGTGGCATCGTCTTCGGTATCCACCACGATCGCCTGTTTGAGTCCGTAGCGATCTTCGATCCCTTTTTCAAGATTCAGGAAGATATTTGAGGGTTGCACGACGCTGATTTTTACCACCCCTTCTTTCTGACAGCGGGTGATGGCTCGGGAGATAAACGACTGAGAAAGCGAGAGAAGTTGAGCAATATCGGACTGTTTGCGTCCTTCAAGATAGTAAAGGGTGGCGATTTTAACCAGTAGCCGTTGTTCGTCCTGCTTAGCCATATATTTCCCCGAAAATCATTTACGTACAGCCATTATCTTAGAGACTTTTATCATACGCGAAAACAAAAGGCAGGTAAGTGTGATAAAGCTCTAACTTTAACCAATCCTCAAAAACAGGGATGGACAAATACGGAAATGTGGTTGCATAATTGAATAAAGAATCATCTGTGAATATATATTCAAGATGGTTTCAGGTCAACTGATTATTCCCGACGTGAATGTGGTCGCGGTGAGGAGGCAGAATGTTCCTGAGTAAGATAGCGTGGCGTAAGCCGTGTGGTGTGAAGCAAAGGGATTTCTGGTTTTTTTAGTCCCTGATGGAATAAATATTCCATATTGAAAATAAATTCAGAGGTGTTAAATGAATCCCTGGCACTACGATATCCAGACTCTTGAACGCACAGCGCGAGCGGTGCGTCGTCACATCGTCAAATTAAACGCCTACAGCCCTGCAGGAGGGCATACCGGTGCGGACCTGTCTCAGGTTGAACTGCTCACCGCACTCTATTTCCGCATTTTGAATGTCGCCCCGGATCGCATCGACGATGAGGAACGGGACATCTACATTCAGTCCAAAGGCCATGCGGTAGGCTGCTACTACTGTGTTCTGGCCGAGGCCGGTTTTTTCCCTGTTGACTGGCTGGGCACATACCAGCACGCCAATTCCCATCTTCCGGGCCATCCGGTGCGCCAGAAAACGCCGGGTATTGAACTGAACACCGGCGCGCTGGGTCACGGTTTGCCTGTCGCAGTGGGGCTGGCGCTGGCGGCGAAGAAAAGTAACAGTGCTCGCCGCATCTTTTTAATTACGGGTGATGGTGAACTGGCCGAAGGTAGCAACTGGGAAGCCGCGCTCGCCGCAGCGCATTATGGACTGGATAACCTGGTGATCATTAATGACAAGAATAATCTCCAGTTGGCCGGACCCACGCGTGAAATCATGAACACCGATCCGCTCGCGGATAAATGGCGAGCCTTCGGCATGCAGGTCACCGAATGCCAGGGAAATGATATGGCGTCGGTTGTCAGTACGCTGGAAGGTCTGAAGCAGGAAGGGAAACCTAACGTTGTGATTGCCAATACCACAAAAGGCGCAGGTATTTCGTTTATCCAGGGGCGTCCTGAGTGGCACCACCGGGTGCCAAAAGGTGAAGAGATTGAACTGGCTCTGGAGGAGTTGAAAGATGAGTAATGCAGAACACCTCGCAAACGTGATGGTTCAGGCGTTTATCGATGCGGTAGAAAATGGCGTTGATCTGGTGCCGGTTGTGGCTGATTCAACATCCACCGCGAAAATTGGTCCCTTTATTAAGCGGTTCCCGGACAGGCTGGTCAACGTCGGGATTGCCGAGCAAAGCATGGTCGGTACGGCGGCAGGACTCGCGCTCGGCGGCAAGGTTGCGGTCACCTGTAACGCGGCACCATTCCTGATTTCCCGTGCCAATGAGCAAATTAAAGTTGACGTTTGCTACAACAATACCAACGTGAAACTGTTTGGCCTGAATGCGGGGGCGAGCTATGGTCCGCTGGCGAGCACGCACCACGCGATCGATGATATCGCCATTATGCGTGGGTTTGGCAATATCCAGATTTTTGCCCCTTCTTCACCGCGAGAGTGTCGGCAGGTAATCGACTATGCCCTTAGCTACAAGGGGCCGGTGTACATTCGTATGGACGGGAAAGCGCTCCCGGAACTGCATGACGAGAACTATCATTTTGTGCCGGGCGCCGTCGTGACCTTACGTGAAGGCGACTCGCTGGCGCTGGTGGCAACAGGTTCTACTGTCCACGAAATTGTTGATGCGGCCGCGTTGTTAGCCGATTCCGGTATTCAGGCGACGGTGGTAAGTGTACCGTCCATTCGTCCGTGTGATACCAAAGCATTGTTAGCGGCAGTGAAAGGCTGTAAAGCGGTGATCACCGTTGAAGAGCATAATATCAACGGTGGACTGGGAAGCCTGGTGGCGGAAGTTCTGGCCGAAGCAGGCACTGGTGCGGTTCTGAAACGCTTAGGGATCCCGGATGGTGAATACGCGGCAGCGGCCGATCGCGGCTGGATGCGCCAGCATCATGGTTTTGATGCCGGGTCGATTGCGGCCCAGGCGCGGGAAATGCTTTGAAGGTTAGCGCGTTGCCACGGTAACGACATGGTTATCGCAAGTGAGCCACTGTATACACCAGATCTGGTCGAACGCGCGTAATCGCATCTGGTCATGTTGAATGTCCAGAATGTGATAGTGCATGAATCCGCAGCCTGCCTGTAATCGCTCCTGGGTTGCCTTAAAGGCGCTCTCTTTGGCAGAAAACGCCAGCGTGAGCGCCTGTTCAAACGCTAATCCGCTCCCTGCAAGCCGTGCTTTTTCTGTCTCCGAGACGATGCTGTCCGCCAGTTCAGCCGCTGTCTGCGGCGTAAATATTTCCTCTCTATCAACCCCTATTGGCTGATGGGAAACCACAGCCAGTGCGGTAGTCGCGCAGTGGCTGATGCTGCCAAACAGACCTTCCGGCCATAGCGGTTGTCGTTGTTCACCCATTCCCGGCACGTTTTTATGCCCCCATTCACGTAGCGCATGAACGGCAGCAATACGACCACCCAGGTGTTCGGTTTTACGTTTGCGTCCGGCATGTGTCAGTTGCGCATGGTGGGGAAGCCACAGCAGATCGTGCTCGTGGAAGGTGTTCGGTTCGAACGTCACACAATGCAACGTGCGGTGAGCCAGAGTGAGAAGGGTGTGAGTTGTCTGCATCGCGTCATCAAAACCAAAACCCCTCCTCCGGGTGGAGGAGGGGAGTAGGCATCAGAAGTGCGTGTTAACGCTCATGTACCATGTACGGCCCGGTTCGTTATAGGTGTACGCACCGGCGCCACGCATATAAGAAACATCGGTCGTACTGCCGGTGGTCTGGGCATTACCTTCACGCCATAGACGTTTGTCGAAGACGTTATCCACGCCGCCGGTCAGGCTGACATTTTTGGTCACGTCCCAGGTCGCGCTCAGACCTACGATGCTGTACGGGCTGATGGACTGTTTATCCGACCCTGTTACCGGTTTACCCTGGTAATCGTATTTCTTCGGCTCCTGTTTGCCGTACCAGGTAAAGGTGGATTGCAGAGAAACGTCCTGATGTACCTGCCAGCTCAGCGTTGAGTTCAGCGTGTACTCCGGAATAATCGACAAGCGTTCGCCGGTCTCTTTGTTTTTACTCTGCAGCATATAGGTGATGTTGTTCGTCCAGTTAACGGTGCTGCTCACCGGTACGTTCAGCGTCCCTTCCAGCCCTTCGACCACCGCTTTAGGCACGTTCTCCCACTGATAGATATCGGTGTAGGTGGTTTTGCCTTTGTTGGTAATCGACGTGCGGTCCATGGGTACCGTACCGGCTTCGATCTTGTTGCGATAATCATTACGGAACCAGGTTACACCCGCCAGCCAGCCATCACGTTTAAACTCAAGGCCAATCTCTTTGTTGACGCTGGTTTCTGCTTTCAGATCGTCGTTACCCATCATGTAGCAGCCGATGCCGGTCGCGGCGCCCGTGGCATAACAGCCCTGGCCTTTACTGTACAAAATGTAGTTTGGGTTGGTCTGATACAGGCTTGGCGCTTTATAAGCCCGTGCGATGCCCATCTTCAGGGTGAAGTCATCGCCCAGACCCTGTGACAGGTTCAGCGACGGACTCCAGTTGTTGCCCACGATGCTGTGGTGATCGAAACGCAGACCCGGCGTCAGCATGGTGCTGTCGGTCAGCTCCATGTTGTTCTCTGCAAACAGCGAGAAAATTTCCGCTTTCGAATACGGGCTGCGGTCGGTGCTGCTGGAGCCCGGAATTTCACCGCCCATAAAGGTTTGCGAGTTGGAGAGCATATCCTTCATGCGCTGCTGGGTCCATTCGGTACCCAGCGTCAGGTTCTGGTTGACCAGCAGATCGAACGGCAGGCTGACTTCACTGTGCAGCGTGACGTCGTTCAGGTCGGCATCAACATATTTTTGTGACGCTTTCGGGTCGAAGATCCCTTCGGTTCCCCCGGCGAGGCCTTCCGGCGTACGGGAGTTGCGCGTGTGTTCGTACTGAACCCAGTTTGTGGTGGTGACGCCGTTATCCCAGCCGCCGTTCCAGGTCAGAGAGTAGTTCTGACGGTAGAGACGGTTAGTCTCTTTGCCATAGTTATCTTTCACCAACTGGTTGGTGTTGGTGTTCTGCGTATCCCCGGCGTACAGGTTACCCTGACGGCTGTAACCGGCTTCCAGTTCAATTGACTGCATTGGCGCGAAGTCCCAGCGCACCACACCGTTAATATCTTTGTTGATGACGCCTTCACGACCGGCTGGCAGCGTGTCGGCATAGGTGCCGGTACGTTCAGACTGGTGGCCCTGGTTGATATCACGCGCATCGGCCTGCGTTTTATCCAGGTTACCGAACAGGCGGAAGCTGAAATCCCCGCCAAGCGGGCCGTTGAGGGTAAAGTTAGTGCGCTTGGTCGCCCCTTCCTCTTTGTGTTCCGGCGCGTTGAAATAGGTGTTCCAGGAGCCGTGCCATTCGTTGCTGCCTTTTTTGGTGATGATATTCACCACACCACCCGCGGCACCGTTACCGTAACGCGCGGCGGCAGGCCCGCGCAGGACTTCAATGCGTTCGATCATCTCGGGTGGTACCCACGAGGTATCGCCACGGGTATCACGCTCGCCGCGCCAGCCAAGGCGCACGGAATTACGGCTGGTCACGGGTTTACCGTCGATCAGGATCAGGGTGTTTTCTGGCCCCATACCGCGAATATCAATCTGACGGTTATTGCCGCGCTGGCCGCTGGTTGAGTTACCGGTCAGGTTCACGCCAGGCATGGTACGGATGATTTCAGCGACGTCGCGAGCGGGAGGGTTTTTGCGAATCTCATCTGCAGTGATAGTCGACACGCCGGGAGCCTGCAAGTTCTGCTGGGCGGCGGTGACCACGATGGTATCTTCATGAGAGACGGCGGTGCTATCTGCGGTTTCTTCTGCCATTGCAGGCAGCGCTACTCCGTAAATCCCTAAGTTGACCAATAAGGCCAGGGAATGAATCTTCTTGTTCATTGTATTTCCTGCTTTTCTTTAGCCACGTGTACCAGACACCTGAGATCGGTATCCGGCCCGATGTCGCCCGCCTCTGCGAAAACCCTCCATTCCAGAAAAGCCCACAGCGCGGTTGGTTAAAAACTGTTCACGCTTCCCACAGCGCGTCAATACGCTATTGCAAATGCAAATAGTTATCAATAATATTATCAATATATTTCATCTATTGATAAAAAATTTCACAATAAACATGGGGTTATGACGGTGACAGCGTTAACGGTAGGCAGTGAGGCCTGGTGGCAGTCAAAAAACGGTCCGCAATGGGCGCGTGAAGCCGACGGAAACTACCGGGTGACCTTCTGGTGGCGCGATCCGCAGGGGAGCGAATTTCACTCAGCCATTCAGCGAGTCTGGGTGTATATCACCGGCGTCACCGACCATCACCAGAATGTTTTTCCTCAGACGATGCAGCGCATCGCCGGAACGGATGTCTGGCAGTGGCAGACCGTGTTAAGCGCTAACTGGCGCGGCAGTTACTGCTTTATTCCCTCTACGCGGGACGATACCTTTGCCTCGCTGAAGGCGGACAACGCGCTGGATCGCACGGCGCTGCGCGAAGGCTGGCGACAGCTGTTACCCCAGGCGATTGCCGATCCGCTTAATCCGAGGAGCTGGAAAGGTGGGCGAGGGCACGCGGTTTCCGCGCTTGAGATGCCGCAGGCCCCTGTGCAACCGGGCTGGGACTCCCCACAAACGCCTGCGTCATCGCCGGTGGTTCTGCACTGGAACAGTGCGCGCCTGGGCAATACGCGTCGGGTGTGGGTCTTTACGACTGGCGATGCGCAACCAGACGAACGGCCCCTGGCGGTTCTTCTCGACGGGCAATTCTGGGCGCAGAGTATGCCCGTCTGGCCCGCGCTCACTTCACTTACCCAGCGTGGTCAACTTCCACCGGCGGTTTATCTGCTTATTGATGCTATCGATACCGCGCACCGCGGTCGCGAACTGCCCTGTAATGCGGATTTCTGGCTGGCGGTTCAACATGAGTTATTGCCGCAGGTCCGAAGCGTAGCGCCGTTCAGCGATCGTCCGGAACGTACGATCGTTGCAGGGCAAAGCTTTGGTGGCCTGTCATCGCTGTTTGCCGGACTCCACTGGCCCGAACGTTTTGGCTGCGTGCTCAGCCAGTCCGGTTCTTACTGGTGGCCTCATCGTGGTGGCCAACAGGACGGACTGATTATTGAACAGCTTAACGACGGTACGCTGTCCGCGCAGGGACTGCGGATTGTCCTTGAAGCGGGAGTTCGGGAACCGGTTATCTTCCGGGCGAACCAGGCGCTTTATACACAATTACAGACGACACAGCAGTCGGTTTTCTGGCGTCAGGTTGACGGCGGACATGATGCGCTTTGCTGGCGCGGCGGTCTGATGCAGGGGCTGATTGACCTCTGGAAGCCGCTGCTCTGAGCGAGCGATTTTCCACGACAGGAGTTGAGTATGGAATTCAGTAATCCCTTCGATAATCCGCAGGGACAGTTCTACATTCTGCAAAATTCGCAGCAGCAGTTTAGCCTCTGGCCGCAGCACTGCGCATTACCTGCCGGCTGGCAGGTGGCGTGCGAACCGCGGTCTCAGGAGGCCTGCCAGCACTGGCTGGCGAGTCACTGGACCACGTTAATTCCCGGCCATTATGCCGTTTCTCAGGAGGCGCAATGAGCCCACGTTTACCGCTTGTCGCTGCACAGCCTGGCATCTGGATGGCCGAAAAACTCTCCACATTACCTTCCGCCTGGAGCGTCGCGCACTACGTGGCGTTAACCGGTGAACTGGATGCGCAGATGCTGGCGCGCGCGGTGGTCACCGGCATGCAGCAGGCCGACACGTTACGGATGCGTTTTACCGAGGATAACGGCGACGTCTGGCAATGGGTGGATGAATCCTTCACGTTTGCTGAACCGCAGATTACCGATCTCCGCACCGCCGTGGATCCGCATGACGCCGCGCTGGCGCTGATGCAGGCCGATCTCCAGCAAAATCTGCGCGTCGATGGCGGGAAACCGCTGGCGCATCATCAATTGATTCAGGTTGGCGATCGCCAGTGGTACTGGTATCAGCGCTATCATCATTTATTGGTTGATGGCTTCAGTTTCCCGGCGATTACCCGGCAGATCACCGCGATTTACAGCGCATGGCGTCGGGGCGACGCGATGCCTGACTCGCCCTTTACGCCGTTTGCCGAGGTCGTGGAAGAGTATCAGCAGTATCGCCAGAGTGAAGCCTGGCAGCGCGACGCCATGTTCTGGGCCGGGCAGCGTAAACAGCTTCCGCCACCAGCCTCGCTTTCACCCGCACCGCTGCCAGGACGGGCGGCGACGTCAGACATTTACCGCATGAAGCTGAAGGCGCCGCAAGGCGCGTTTCGCCACCTGGCGGCGCAACTGCCTGACGTACAGCGAACCGATCTGGCGCTGGCGCTGGTTGCGCTTTGGCTGGGACGACTGTGCAGCCGGATGGAGTATGCGGCAGGCTTTATCTTTATGCGCCGCATGGGATCGGCGGCGCTGACCGCCACCGGACCGGTACTCAATGTGTTACCGCTGGGCGTGCGCATTAATGCCGCAGAAAGTCTGGCAGAGCTGGCAAAAAGGCTGTCCGCGCAGCTTAAGAAAATGCGTCGTCATCAGCGTTATGATGCAGAACAAATCGTCCGCGACAGCGGGCGGGCGGGCGGGGAAGAGCCATTGTTTGGCCCGGTGCTTAACGTCAAAGTTTTCGACTATCAGTTGGATATGCCGGGCGTTTCAGCGCAAACCCATACGCTGGCGACGGGGCCGGTTAACGATCTGGAACTGGCGCTCTTCCCGGATGAAGAGGGCGGGCTGAGTATTGAGCTTCTCGCCAACCAGCAGCGTTATGATGAAGCGACGCTCAAGCAGCATGCGTCACGTCTGATGGCGTTGATCGAACAGTTTGCCGCTAACCCTGCCTTGTGCTGCGGTGATGCCGATCTGTTGCTTCCGGCTGAATATCAACAGATTGCGCAGATCAACGCCACGGCAATCGACATCCCCTCCACAACGCTGAGTGCGCTGGTCGCGGAACAGGCGAGCAGAACGCCAGACGCGCCAGCACTGGCGGATGCCCACTATCAGTTCAGCTACCGTGAAATGCGCGAACAGGTGGTGGCGCTTGCCGGTGTGCTGCGTGAACACGGGGTGCAACCGGGTGACAGTGTCGCGGTGGCCTTACCGCGCTCCGTATTTCTGACGCTGGCGCTGCACGGGATCGTTGAAGCCGGCGCGGCCTGGTTACCGTTAGACACCGGTTATCCGGACGATCGTCTACGGATGATGCTGGAAGACGCACAGCCGAAGCTGCTGATCGCCACGGCGGAACAGCTATCGCGCTTCAGCGACATTCCGGGACTGGAAAGCCTTTGCTATAACGAACCGCTGGCGGCAGGCGATAGCGCGCCGCTGGGGTTATCGCAACCGCAGCACACGGCGTATATCATTTTTACCTCTGGTTCAACGGGCAGACCGAAAGGGGTGATGGTCGGGCAAACCGCCATCGTTAACCGTCTGCTGTGGATGCAAAACCAGTACGGCCTGACGACGAAGGATGTGGTGGCGCAGAAAACGCCCTGCAGCTTTGACGTCTCGGTGTGGGAATTCTTCTGGCCGTTCATCGCCGGGGCGAAGCTGGTGATGGCTGAGCCGGAAGCGCACCGCGATCCGCTTGCCATGCAGCGCTTCTTTGCCCACTACGGGGTGACAACGACCCACTTTGTACCGTCGATGCTGGCAGCATTCGTCGCTTCGCTGACGCCAGAAAGCGCCGGTGAAAGTTGTGCAACGCTACAGCATGTCTTCTGCAGCGGCGAAGCCTTACCCGCCGATTTGTGCCGTGAGTGGGAACAACTGACGCATGTCCCGCTGCATAATCTGTATGGTCCAACGGAGGCGGCAGTTGATGTCAGTTGGTACCCGGCCTGGGGGAGTGAACTGGCAAACGTCACTGGCAGTAGCGTACCGATTGGCTTTCCGGTGTGGAATACCGGACTGCGGATCCTGGATGCGATGATGCATCCGGTTCCTGTCGGCGTGGCGGGCGATCTTTACCTGACCGGCATCCAGCTCGCGCAGGGTTACCTTGGCAGACCAGATCTCACGGCGAGTCGCTTTATCGCCGACCCGTTTGCGCCAGGAGAGCGGATGTACCGTACCGGAGACGTCGCGCGCTGGCTGGAAAACGGCGCGGTGGAGTATCTGGGACGCAGTGACGATCAGCTTAAGATCCGCGGTCAGCGTATCGAACTGGGCGAGATTGATCGCGTCATGCAGGCGTTGCCTGACGTTGAACAGGCGGTGGTCCACGCCTGTGTCTTTAATCAGGCGGCGGCAACGGGGGGCGATGCCCGTCAACTGGTAGGCTATCTGGTCTCACAGTCAGGCCTTCCGCTCGACATCCCGGCACTCCAGGCGCAGTTACGTGAGACACTCCCGCCGCATATGGTGCCAGTGGTGTTATTGCAGTTGGCGCAATTGCCGCTCAGCGCCAATGGCAAGCTGGATCGTAAAGCGCTGCCGATGCCGGAATTAACGCCACGCGCCAAAGGGAGAGCCCCGCTGCCCGGTAGCGAAACGACAGTGTCCAGGGCATTCAGTGAATTGCTGGGCTGTGACGTCAATGACATTGAGGCTGATTTCTTCGCGCTGGGGGGGCATTCGCTGCTGGCCATGAAGCTGGCAGCACAACTGAGCCGGACTTTCGACCGTCAGGTGACGCCGGGACAGGTCATGGTGGCTTCGACGGTGGGACAGCTGGCGGCGTTGCTGGATGCGGACGATGACGTACAGACGCAACGTCTTGGGTTTGAAACGCTGCTGCCATTACGTAAAAGCGACGGCCCGACGCTGTTTTGCTTCCATCCGGCGTCGGGATTTGCCTGGCAATTTAGCGTACTGTCGCGCTATCTCAGTCCACAATGGTCGATTATGGGTATCCAGTCGCCGCGTCCGCTGGGGCCGATGCAGACGGCAGCCAATCTGGACGAGGTCTGCGAACACCATCTGGCGACGCTCCTTGAACAACAGCCACACGGTCCGTATTACCTGTTGGGTTATTCACTGGGTGGCACGCTGGCGCACGGTATTGCCGCACGTCTGCGAGCGCGGGGTGAAACGGTCGCCTTCCTCGGCCTGCTGGATACCTGGCCGCCGGAAACGCAAAACTGGTCAGAAAAAGAGGCCAATGGACTCGACCCGGAAGTATTGGCGGAAATTGATCGCGAGCGGGAGGCATTTCTGGCCGCGCAGCAGGGGAACGCCTCAGGCGAATTGTTTAGCACTATTGAAGGGAATTATGCTGATGCCGTTCGCTTACTCACCAGCGCGCACAGCGTTTCCTTTGATGGACGTGCGACGCTGTTTGTTGCCGAGCGGACTCTGCCGGACGGCGTAAGCCCGGAGCGCAGTTGGGCGCCGTGGATCGCGGAGCTGGAAGTGTATCGCCAGGACTGCGCGCATGTGGAGATTATTTCTCCCTCCGCCTTTGACAATATTGGTCCGATCATCGCCGCATGCTGTAATAAATATTAATCATGACTGATTAATATTTTGGTTATCTATTTCCCCCGTGACTATGGGGCATGGACACGGGGGAAGTGATAATATTAATTTATTACATTCAGAATATTATCGCCAGAGGTCAAATTCCGAAATTGGCCTCATTCGTGAATTAACATTTCGGAATGGTCAGGGGGTTTGTTACGCTGTTAGCAAGAATTAGCTTTCATGGAACTTGCAACAGGACGTACAGTATGCCGTCACTTAATGTCAAGCAGGATAAAAATACGGAATTTACTGGTTTTCCGTTGCCGCATACCCAGAGTAATGAAATCGATTTATTAAAGCTGATTGATATTTTATGGCAGGCTAAAAAACACATTATTGCGTGTACGTTTGCGTTTGCATGTCTGGGGTTATTCGCCACGTTCTTTTTACCACAGCGCTGGACCAGCGAAGCGAGGGTGACGCCTGCCGAGTCAATTCAGTGGCAGGATCTGCAGAGAGCGCTGACGGGATTACATGTTCTGGATCTTGATGTTAAGGTCGACCGTGGACATACCTTCAATCTTTTTATCAAGAAATTTCAGTCGTCGTCACTGCTGGAGCAATATTTACGCTCATCTTCATTTGTGATGGAGCAATTAAAAGGGGCAGAAATCGATGCCCTGGAATTACATCGGGCTATTGTTGCGCTGAGCGAAAAAATGAAAGCGGTGGACAGCAATGTCGGAAAGAAAAATGAAACGGCATTGTATACATCCTGGGTGTTGAGTTTTACGGCACCGACCAAAGAAGAGGCACAGCAGGTGCTGGCGGGATATATCCAGTTTATTTCTGACATTGTGGTGCAGGATTCGCTGGAAAATATCCGCAATCAACTCGAGGTTAAAACGCGCTTTGAGAAAGAGCGTCTGGCGCTGGACCGTGTAAAACTTAAAAATCAACTGGATACAAATATTCAACGACTCAATTACTCACTGGAGATTGCCAATGCAGCCGGAATTAAAAAGCCGGTTTACAGTAATGGCCAGGCGGTGAAAGACGATCCTGATTTTTCTATTGCTCTGGGCGCCGATGGGATCCAGCGAAAGCTGGAAATTGAAAAATCGGTAACCGATGTGGCTGAGCTGAATGCGGAATTAAAAAACCGGCAGTACCATGTTGAGCAACTGGAGTCAGTCAATATCCATGATGTGAAATTCTCGCCGTTCAAATACCAGCTTGAACCATCCTTACCTGTAAAAAAACAGGGGCCGGGTAGAATGCTCGTGATCGTGCTGGCGGCAACAATAGGAGGGATCGTGGCCTGCGGTAGTGTACTCCTCAGGCATGCAATGGCAGCACGTAGAATGGATGAAACCACTATCACAGAACGACTGCTCTGAACAATAGCCGGAAGGGGAGCGCCTTCCGGTCATTATTCAACGGCTGCCCAGCGGCACCACCAACGGTGTGCCCGCCACCGGGTCGTCGATAATCATGCAGCGTAACCCATAGATTTTCTCAATCAATTCCGCCGTGACGATCTCCTTCGGCGCCCCCTCCGCGACGATTTTTCCTTCCCGCAACGCGATCAAATGGGTGGCATAGCGGCAGGCCTGGTTAAGGTCATGCAGTACGGCGGCGAGGGTATAGCCTTTCTCGCGATTCAGTTCGCTCAGTAATTCCAGCAGATCGATCTGATGGCTGATATCCAGCCAGGTGGTTGGTTCATCGAGTAACATGATCGATGTTTCCTGCGCCAGCACCATCGCTATCCATGCTCGCTGGCGCTGGCCACCGGACAGCGTATCCACGCTTTGGCGGGCCAGATGCGTAATACCGGTGGCGCGCATTGCCTGCGTCACGGCATCTTCATCTTCTTTGCGCCAGCGAGTAAAAAGCGGTTGATGCGGATAGCGTCCGCGCGCCACCAGTTCCTGCACGGTGATGTCGCCCGGCGTCGTGGCATTTTGCGCCAGCAGGCCAATGCGTCGAGCCACTTCTTTGCTGGGGTAGCGTTGGATAGGCTCGCCGTCCAGCCAGATATGCCCTTTCGCTGGCGTCATTAGGCGGCTGAGGGTTCGCAACAGCGTCGATTTCCCGCAGCCGTTTGGCCCGATGATGGCCGTGAAATGACCATCCGGGATGGTGACGTTAAGGTCTTCGGCAACGGTGAATTTTCCATAACCCAGCGTTAACTGGTCGCCACGCAAACGGGCTACTGATTCGGTCATTTTTTGCGGGACTCCTGAATTAACAAGGCGATAAGGTAAATACCGCCGATGCTCACGGTGACCACACCCACCGGAAGCTGATAAGGCATAAACAGTTGCTGTGCGCACAGATCGGCCGCCAGCAGTAACAGCGCGCCGCAGAGTGCGGCCTGGGTTAATCCCCAACGCGCGGTGCCGCTCAGGCGACGGGCAATATGTGGGGCAACCAGCGCAATAAAGGAAATCGGTCCGGCCAGTGCGGTGGCCGCTGCGGTTAACACCACGGCGACCAGCATCATGGCGAGTCGTGAACGCTCCACGCTGACCCCCAGCGCACAGGCGCTGTCATCACCCATCTCCAGCAGACGCATGCGCCGCACCAGCAGCCCGGCAGCTGCCAGCATGAGAATAATGATGGGTGCGGAAGGCCAGGTTTTTGCCCAGGTCAGGCCGTTAAGCGATCCGGCATTCCACAATCCGGCGGTCAACGCAGTGTCCAGCGAGGCCTTCAACAACAGCCAGGTGTTAAACGCAAACAGCATGGCGCGCACGCCGATACCGATAATAATCAGGCGGAAGGTTTCAATACCGTTGCGCCAGGCCAGCAGCCACACCACCAGCGACGTCAGGAGTCCGCCAGCCATTGCCGCCAGTGCGATAGCTGTCAGATGCTGACCAAACAGCACCATCGCGACCAGCACGCCGCTCCAGGCTCCGGTGTTAAAGCCCATCACATCCGGGCTGCCGAGCGGGTTGCGCATCAGAGACTGAAAAATCGCCCCGCTGACGCCGAGTGCAGCGCCGATCAGTAGCGCCATCAACACGCGCGGTAAACGCCATTCGGTCACGACCATCGTCAGACTGCGCGGCGCATCGCCGGTTAACGCGGCAATAATTTGAGAGATTTCCAGCGTCACCGCGCCGCTACGCAGGCCCCAGAGCGCGAAGAACAGGCAGCCGACCATCAGTAACAGGCATGCGATCAGCAGGCGACGCGACACGTACATCATGCGGCACCTCGTGGACGACGACGAACCAGAAAGATCAGCACTGGCGCACCAATAAAGGCGCTCACGACCGACACGCGCAGCTCGCCGGGAACAATCAGGCGGCCAATGATATCGGCAAAAAGCAGCAGAACAGGGGTGGCGATCAGCGTCACGGGGAGCGACCAGCGATGATCGGCGCCGACCAGCCAGCGCGACATATGCGGCATCATCAGGCCGATAAACGCAATCGGTCCGACAATCGCCGTGGCGCTACCGCATAAGACAGTGATGGCTAACAGGCCGATGAGCTGCGTGCGTGCGACTTTGCTGCCAAGTGCCGTGGCGGTATCGCTTCCCAGACTCAGGCTGTTCAGCGCCCGGCTGAGCATCAGCGCGGTGGCACCGGCAATCAGCACTGGCACAATAACCACTTTGAGCGTTTGCAGGTTACGGATATCCAGTGAGCCAGCCTGCCAGTAACGAAGCTGATCGTAGACATCCGGGTTTAACAAGGAGATACCGCTGGTGAGACCTTCCAGAACAGCAGCGAGCGCGACGCCCGCCAGTGTCAGACGCACCGGACTCAACTGACCGCCGCCCTGACTGCCGGTAAATGCGACAACCAGCGATGCGACCAGTGCGCCGATAAAGGCCATCATCAATTGTTCCTGCGGTGTGGAAAAGCCGAACAACGCGGCGCCCAGCACAATGGCAAAACTGGCTCCGGCATTAACGCCAAGCAGACCCGGATCGGCCAGCGGATTACGGGTGAGCGTTTGCATTAGCGCACCGGCGAGTCCCAGCGCGCCTCCCGCCAGCAGTCCCGCCAGCGTTCGCGGCAGACGAGCATCCAGCACGATGGTGCAATCGGCACTTTGGCAGGTACCGCTGAGTGCTTCCACAACCACGGAGACGGGCAAGGATTTTGCGCCGATGATCAGACTTAATGCCGTGGCGATAACCAGTAATAACAACAATCCGGGCACGGCAATGGCACGCGTCACGGAAACAGAACATGACATATCAACTTCCCTGATAATGATAGTAATTATCGTTATCGATCTTATTTGATTATGTTAGCATGTGCAGCCATTGAATGGATAATGAAAAAAAGATCGCATTAAGGCGTTGTAATGAATCGACAATCCTGGCTGCTTAACCTCAGTTTGCTGAAGACACACCCGGCATTTCGCGCTGTCTTCCTGGCCCGTTTTATCTCTATTGTCTCGCTTGGACTGCTTGGCGTCGCGGTACCCGTGCAGATCCAGATGATGACGCATTCCACATGGCAGGTGGGGCTCTCGGTGACACTAACCGGCAGCGCGATGTTTGTCGGACTGATGGTCGGCGGCGTACTGGCCGATCGCTATGAACGCAAAAAAGTGATCCTGCTGGCGCGCGGCACCTGCGGCATTGGCTTCATCGGTCTGTGTCTGAACGCTATGCTGCCAGAACCTTCTCTTATTGCCATTTATCTGCTGGGCCTGTGGGACGGCTTTTTTGCCTCGCTGGGCGTGACGGCATTGCTGGCGGCGACGCCCGCGCTGGTGGGACGTGAAAACCTGATGCAGGCTGGGGCGATTACCATGCTGACCGTGCGTCTGGGTTCGGTGATTTCGCCCATGCTGGGCGGACTGCTGCTTGCCACCGGCGGTGTGGCATGGAACTACGGTCTGGCAGCGGCGGGCACTTTTATCACCTTACTGCCGCTGTTGAGCCTTCCGGCGCTGCCGCCCCCACCGCAGCAACGTGAACATCCGCTGAAATCGCTGCTGACGGCGTTTCGCTTCCTGCTTGCCAGCCCGCTGATCGGCGGCATTGCGCTACTTGGCGGTCTGTTGACGATGGCAAGCGCGGTGCGCGTGCTCTATCCGGCGCTGGCAGTTAACTGGCAGATGTCGGCGGCACAGATTGGCATGTTGTACGCCGCTATTCCGCTCGGGGCGGCAGTCGGCGCGCTCACCAGCGGGCAACTGGCGCACAGCGTGCGTCCGGGATTAATCATGCTGGCTTCGAGCGTAGGGGCGTTTCTGGCGATTGGCCTGTTTGCCCTGATGCCCGTCTGGGCGTTAGGCGTTGTCTGTCTGGCGCTGTTCGGCTGGCTGAGCGCGATTAGCTCGCTGTTGCAGTACACGATGCTGCAAACGCAGACGCCGGAAAATATGTTAGGTCGCATCAACGGCCTGTGGACGGCGCAGAACGTCACCGGAGATGCCATCGGTGCGGCGTTGTTAGGCGGTCTGGGGGCTGTTATGACGCCGGTGGCCTCGGCGAGCTTCAGCGGCTTTGGTCTGGTGATTGTGGGGCTGTTACTGCTGCTGTTGCTCAGTGAGTTACGTCGATTCCGGCAGACACCGCCGGAACCGGCATAATGTGAAGCAGGCCAGACAGGGCATTAACCGCTATCCGGCAATGGCGTTTAAAACAGCGTGGAGAGGCGGTCGAGCACTCGCATCGCACTGTAATAATCCAGGCGGAAAGATTCGGTGCCCAGGGCGTAAACCCGCTTGTTCTGGACCGCCGGGAGATGTGCCAGCAGTGGGTTAGCGTAAATTGCCTGCTCGTCTTTTTCGTCACCAGCAAACAGGAACAGCGCTTCACCGTTCAGCCCGGCCGCCAGATTTTCACCACCAAGCTGAATGATATCGTGACGTTTCCCCTGGCTTTGGCTGGCCTGCAGCCCGCCAGGCAACGTTGCCAGAGTAAAGCCAAGCTGCTCCAACATTTTGCCCTGCGCGGACTCTGGCGTCCACAGGTTGGCTTTGTGGGCGGCGGCGGTGTAAACCAGCGCGCTTACCGGTTGTGGCGGCAACGTCAACTGCTGCTTAACGGCGGTCAGTTGCTTATCAAATTCAGCAATGCGTGCGGCGGCCTGTTTCTCCTGGCCAGTGATATCGCCCAGTTGTGTCAGCAGCGACTGCCAGCTTTTATCGTCGTAATTAATGATAAGCGTGGGGGCGATAGGGGAGAGTTGATCGTACAGGGCCAGCGCGGAGTCACCGCCGGTCGCGCTAATCAGAATGAGATCGGGCATTTGCGCAGCCACAGCTTCAGCGTTCGGCTCGCCGATATACAGACGCGTCAGCTTGCGTGCTTTTGCCACATCACCCCACTGACGCAAAAATCCCTGATCGTCAGCGACGCGGTTGTTCGGCGTCGTCGCCCCGCTGGCGATCACCGGCGCATCAATCGCCAGTAATGAGCCGGTGAGCGTGACGCTGGTAGAGACGATGCGTTCAGGTTTGTGCTCCAGCGTGTGGCTGCCGCGAACGTCAGTCACCTGACGCGGCCAGTCCGCGGCATGGGCTGAGGAGAATCCGAAAACGAAGAGCGTAACGAGCAGGCCGGGCAGGGAAGGCAGTCTCACAAATCAGTTCCTGTGCTGAGTTATTAATGCTTCTCATTTTCATTATTAAGCGTAAGGGATGCAAGCGTTAGTCGCACTTTGTGCTACCTCAAGAGTTGACATGTCGCTTGTTTGCTTTTAGGTTAGCGCCCGAAAATATAAATGATAATCATTATTAAAACCTTTATCATTTTTGGAGGATGATATGGATACGTCTTTGGCCGAGGAAGTTCAGCAGACCATGGCAACACTTGCACCCCATCGCTTTTTCTTTATGTCGCCGTATCGGAGCTTTACGACGTCAGGATGTTTCGCCCGCTTCGATGAACCTGCCGTGAACGGCGATTCGCCAGACAGTCCCTTCCAACAAAAATTACAAAAAATGTTCGCCGATGCCAAAGCGCAGGGTATCGCCAATCCGGTCATGGTGGGGGCTATTCCGTTCGACACCCGACAACCATCGTCACTGTTTATTCCCCAAAGCTGGCAAACCTTTTCTCGCCAGGAAAAACAACGATCATCGTGTTACTTTACCGACCATCAGGCGCTGAACGTTACGGCTCGCAAAGCGATCCCAGAGCAGGAAACGTTTGAAGAGATGGTCGCGCGCGCCGCCGCGCTGACGGCGACGCCGGAAGTTGACAAAGTGGTGCTGTCGCGACTCATTGATATCACCACCGATGTCGAGATCAACAGCGGTGCGCTGCTTGAGCGTCTGGTGGCGCAAAACCCAGTTAGTTACAACTTTCATGTCCCGCTGCACGATGGTGGCGTTCTGCTCGGCGCGAGCCCGGAACTGCTGTTGCGCAAAGAGGGCGAGCGCTTTAGCTCACTGCCGCTGGCGGGCTCCGCGCGTCGTCAGCCTGATGACGTGCTGGACCGGGAAGCCGGAAACCGTCTGCTGGCCTCTGAGAAAGATCGGCACGAACACGAGCTGGTTACGCAGGCGATGAAAACCGTGCTGTGCGAACGCTGCCAGGATCTGCAACTGCCGTCTTCGCCGCAGCTCATCACCACGCCAACGCTCTGGCACCTCGGTACACCGTTTGAAGGAACAGCCAGGGCAGGAGAGAACGCCCTGACGCTGGCCTGTCTGCTGCACCCGACGCCTGCGCTGAGCGGCTTCCCGCATCAGGCGGCGAAACAGTTGATTGCTGATCTGGAGCCGTTCGACCGCGAACTGTTTGGCGGCATCGTCGGTTGGTGCGACGCCGAAGGCAACGGTGAATGGGTGGTGACCATCCGCTGCGCGACGTTACGTAAAAACCAGGTCCGCCTGTTTGCGGGCGCAGGGATCGTCCCGGCCTCTTCGCCGGTGGGAGAGTGGCGTGAAACCGGCGTCAAACTTTCCACCATGTTGAACGTTTTTGGATTGTATTAAGGAGCGATGATGAGTATTCCTTTCACCCGGTGGCCTGACGAATTTGCCCGTCGTTACCGTGAAAAAGGCTACTGGCAGGATCTGCCACTGACGGACATTTTGGTCCGCCATGCCGAAAACGACCATACGGCGGTCATCGAGGGCGAGCGCCAGTTAAGCTACCGGGAACTTAACCAGGCGGCTGACAATCTCGCCTGTACGCTACGCCGTCAGGGGCTCAAACCCGGCGAAACCGCGCTGGTGCAACTGGGCAACGTGGTGGAGTTATACATCACGTTCTTTGCGCTATTGAAGCTTGGTGTCGCGCCGGTACTTGCCCTGTTCAGCCATCAGCGCACTGAACTTACCGCGTATGCGACGCAAATCGAACCTGCGCTGCTGATTGCCGATCGTCAGCACGCGCTGTTTGCCGACAATGATTTTCTGAACGCCTTCATTACTCAACATAAGACTATTCGGGTGGTGCATCTGCTCAATGACAGCGGTGAGCACTGCCTGGAAGCGGCGATAAGTCAGCCGGCAGACGCGTTTGTCGCCACGCCGTCGCCCGCGGATGAAGTGGCCTACTTCCAGCTCTCTGGCGGTACGACCGGGACGCCGAAACTGATCCCGAGAACCCACAACGACTATTACTACAGCGTACGCCGCAGTAATGAAATCTGTCACTTCACCGCCGATACGCGTTTTTTATGTGCGATCCCTGCTGCACATAACTACGCCATGAGTTCGCCTGGTTCGCTGGGCGTGTTTCTCGCGGGTGGCACTGTGGTACTGGCTGCAGATCCCAGCGCCACGCTGTGCTTTCCACTGATTGAAAAACATCAGATTAATGCGACGGCGCTGGTGCCGCCTGCGGTCAGCCTGTGGTTACAGGCGATTAACGAATGGGGCAGCAACGCGCAACTGGCTTCGCTGAAGCTCTTGCAGGTTGGCGGCGCACGCCTGTCCGCATCGTTGGCGGCGCGGATCCCGGCCGAAATTGGCTGTCAGTTACAGCAGGTTTTCGGCATGGCCGAAGGTTTAGTGAACTACACCCGTCTCGACGACAGCCCGGAGCGGATCATCAATACCCAGGGGCGTCCGATGTGTCCGGATGATGAAGTGTGGGTAGCCGATGCCGATGGCAACCCGTTGCCGCAGGGAGAAACGGGTCGGTTAATGACGCGTGGCCCGTACACCTTCCGCGGTTACTACAAGAGTCCACAGCATAACGCCAGCGCCTTTGACGCCAACGGTTTCTACTGCTCAGGCGATCTGATCGCTATCGATGAGGATGGTTACATCACCGTTCAGGGACGGGAGAAAGACCAGATCAACCGTGGCGGCGAGAAGATCGCAGCAGAAGAGATTGAAAACCTGTTGCTGCGTCATCAGGCGGTGATTCACGCGGCGCTGGTCAGTATGGAAGATGAACTGATGGGTGAGAAAAGCTGCGCGTACCTGGTGGTAAAAGAACCATTACGCGCGGTGCAGGTGCGCCGTTTCCTGCGTGAGCAGGGCATCGCTGAATTCAAGTTACCAGACCGGGTGGAAACCGTTGAGGCGCTGCCTCTGACCCCGGTCGGTAAAGTCGATAAAAAACAATTACGTCAGTGGCTGGCAACACGTTCGGCCTGAAGGAGAACACGCAATGGCAATTCCTAAACTGCAGGCTTACGCGCTGCCAACCGCGCTTGATATTCCGGTCAATAAGGTCAACTGGGCGTTTGACCCGGAGCGTGCGGCGCTGCTGATCCACGATATGCAGGACTATTTCGTCAGCTTCTGGGGGGAAAACTGTCCGATGATGGAGCAGGTGATCGCCAATATCGCCGCGCTGCGCAGCTACTGTAAAGCGCACAATATTCCGGTTTATTACACCGCGCAGCCGAAGGATCAGAGTGATGAAGATCGCGCCCTGCTGAACGACATGTGGGGGCCGGGACTGACGCGCTCGCCGGAGCAGCAAAAAGTGGTCGCCGCGCTGGCACCGGATGAAGCCGATAATGTGCTGGTGAAATGGCGCTACAGCGCATTTCACCGTTCCCCGCTGGAACTGATGCTGAAAGAAACCGGCCGTAACCAGTTGATTATCACCGGAGTGTATGCACACATCGGCTGCATGACCACGGCGACGGACGCCTTTATGCGCGATATCAAGCCGTTTATGGTGGCGGATGCGCTGGCTGATTTTAGCCGTGAGGAGCACCTCATGTCGCTGAAGTATGTCGCGGGACGTTCAGGTCGCGTCGTGATGACTCAGGAGCTACTGCCTGCACCGGTGCCGTCAAGCAAAGATGAACTGCGGGCGTTGATTTTACCGCTGCTCGATGAGTCTGATGAACCGATGGATGACGAGAACCTGATCGACTACGGTCTCGACTCTGTACGGATGATGGCCCTGGCGGCGCGCTGGCGTAAAGTGCACAGCGATATCGACTTTGTGATGCTGGCGAAAAACCCGACCATTGATGCCTGGTGGGCACTGCTCTCCCGTGAGGTACGCTAATGATCGGATTTGATTTTCGTGGCAAAACGGCGTGGGTCACTGGTGCGGGTAAAGGCATTGGTTATGCCACGGCGCTGGCGTTTGTCGAGGCCGGGGCGCAGGTCACGGGGTTCGATCGCGAGTTCGCTTTACAGGATTATCCGTTTACCACTGAAGTGATGGATGTGGCGGATGCCGGACAGGTGGCTGAGGTCTGTCAGCGCGTGCTCGCGCACTCCGAACGGCTGGATGTGCTGGTGAATGCCGCCGGGATTTTGCGCATGGGCGCAACTGATGCGCTAAGTCCGCGCGACTGGCAGCAGACGTTTGCCGTTAACGTCGGCGGCGCCTTTAACTTGTTCCAGCAGACGATGGCGCAGTTTCGCCGCCAGCAGGGCGGGGCGATAGTGACCGTGGCTTCTGATGCCGCGCATACGCCACGCATCGGCATGAGCGCCTATGGCGCGTCGAAGGCTGCATTGAAAAGTCTGGCGCTGACCGTCGGACTGGAGCTGGCGGACAGCGGGGTGCGTTGTAATCTGGTGTCACCCGGCTCCACGGATACTGACATGCAGCGTACGCTGTGGGTCAGTGATGACGCGGAACAGCAGCGTATTCGCGGCTTTGCGGAGCAGTTCAAGCTCGGCATTCCGTTGGGTAAAATCGCCCGTCCCCAGGAGATTGCCAACACGATTCTGTTCCTCGCCTCCGATCTGGCCAGCCACATTACATTGCAGGATATCGTGGTGGACGGCGGCTCCACGCTGGGAGCATAACGATGATCTGGAAACGTCATTTAACGCTCGACGAACTGAACGCCACCAGCCAGAACACGATGGTGGCACATCTGGGCATTGTCTACACCCGACTCGGTGATGACGTGCTGGAGGCCGAAATGCCGGTGGATACCCGTACGCATCAACCGTTTGGCTTACTGCATGGCGGGGCATCGGCGGCGCTGGCTGAAACGTTAGGGTCAATGGCGGGTTATCTGATGACCCGCGACGGACAATGCGTCGTCGGAACAGAACTGAATGCGACCCATCACCGTGCGGTTTCGCAGGGCAAGGTGCGCGGAGTCTGCCAGCCGCTGCATCTGGGACGACAAAGCCAGAGCTGGGAAATCGCGGTGTTCGATGAACAAGGGCGGCGATGCTGCACCTGTCGACTGGGAACGGCGGTGCTGGGCTGAGCGCACGTAATATCATGAGATTGCAACGTTAACTGGTGAATGAAGTGATCCAGTTAACAATGCAATGTAAATAGTTGGTGATACTTCAGGTTTATCGGGTTGTCAGGTTGTTAAAACCAGAAAAGATGTTATAGAAACAAAATGTAACATCTCTCTTCTCTGGAACACGCAAACGGATAACAACCATGAATAAATCAGGGAAATACCTCATCTGGACAGTGCTCTCGGTTATGGGCGCATTTGCTCTGGGCTATATTGCGCTAAACCGTGGGGAACAGATTAACGCGCTGTGGATAGTCGTGGCGTCGGTCTGTGTCTATCTCATCGCCTATCGTTTCTACGGTCTGTACATCGCCAAAAATGTGCTGGCAGTGGATCCGACGCGAATGACGCCTGCAGTGCGCCATAACGATGGGCTTGACTATGTGCCCACCGACAAAAAAGTGCTGTTCGGTCACCATTTTGCGGCGATTGCCGGCGCGGGGCCGTTAGTCGGACCGGTACTGGCGGCGCAAATGGGTTATCTGCCGGGCATGATCTGGCTGCTGGCCGGCGTGGTCTTAGCCGGAGCGGTACAGGATTTCATGGTGCTCTTCGTGTCGACTCGCCGGGACGGTCGCTCGCTGGGTGAACTGGTGAAAGAAGAGATGGGCCCAACCGCAGGGGTGATTGCGCTGGTGGCCTGTTTCATGATCATGGTGATTATCCTCGCCGTGCTGGCGATGATCGTGGTGAAAGCCCTGACGCACAGTCCGTGGGGGACTTACACCGTCGCGTTCACCATCCCGCTGGCGATCTTCATGGGGATCTATCTGCGCTACCTCCGTCCGGGGCGTATCGGCGAAGTGTCGGTTATCGGCCTGGTGTTCCTCGTTTTTGCCATCATCTCCGGCGGCTGGGTCGCGGAAAGTCCAACCTGGGCACCGTACTTTGACTTCACTGGCGTTCAGTTAACCTGGATGCTGGTGGGCTACGGGTTCGTGGCGGCGGTGCTGCCGGTATGGCTGCTGCTGGCTCCGCGCGACTACCTCTCTACTTTCCTGAAAATCGGTACGATTGTGGGTCTGGCGGTTGGCATTTTGATCATGCGCCCGACGTTGACGATGCCTGCATTGACTAAATTTGTCGATGGGACCGGGCCGGTGTGGACGGGTAACCTGTTCCCGTTCCTGTTTATCACCATCGCCTGTGGCGCCGTTTCGGGTTTCCACGCGCTGATCTCCTCCGGCACGACGCCGAAGATGCTGGCGAACGAAGGCCAGGCCTGCTTTATCGGCTACGGCGGGATGTTGATGGAATCGTTCGTCGCCATCATGGCACTGGTTTCTGCCTGTATCATCGATCCGGGCGTCTATTTTGCTATGAACAGCCCAATGGCTGTGCTGGCTCCAGCGGGCACCACTGACGTGGTGGCATCTGCCGCTCAGGTGGTCAGCAGTTGGGGCTTTGCCATTACGCCGGATACGCTGCATCAGATTGCCAACGAAGTAGGTGAGCAGTCGATTATCTCCCGTGCGGGCGGTGCGCCGACGCTGGCGGTGGGAATGGCTTATATCCTGCATGGCGCGCTGGGCGGCATGATGGATGTGGCCTTCTGGTATCACTTCGCCATTCTGTTCGAAGCGCTGTTTATTCTGACGGCGGTCGATGCCGGTACGCGTGCGGCGCGCTTTATGCTGCAGGACCTGCTGGGCGTGGTTTCTCCTGGCCTTAAACGTACAGACTCATTGCCTGCCAACCTGCTGGCGACTGCATTGTGCGTGCTGGCGTGGGGTTACTTCCTGCATCAGGGCGTGGTGGACCCGTTAGGCGGCATTAACACCCTGTGGCCGCTGTTTGGTATCGCCAACCAGATGCTGGCAGGTATGGCGCTGATGCTCTGCGCGGTTGTGCTGTTCAAGATGAAACGTCAGCGTTATGCGTGGGTGGCACTGGTGCCGACCGCATGGCTGCTGATTTGTACTCTGACGGCGGGCTGGCAGAAATCCTTCAGCCCGGATACAAAAGTGGGCTTCCTGGCTATCGCCAATAAGTTCCAGTCGATGATCGACAGCGGCAATATCCCGCCGCAGTACACCGAATCGCAACTGGCGCAACTGGTGTTTAACAACCGTCTGGATGCGGGCCTGACTATCTTCTTCATGGTAGTGGTCGTGGTTCTGGCGCTGTTCTCCATTAAGACGGCGCTTGCCGCACTTAAAGAGGATAAGCCGACGGCGAAAGAGACGCCGTATGAGCCGATGCCGGAAAATGTGGAAGAGATCGTTGCGCAGGCCAAAGGTGCCCATTAACGTGTAATTATTCCCCTCTTCCAGCCGGGAGAGGGGTTTTCTGACAGGTGGTAATGATGTTTGATACGCTTTCAAAAGCCGGGAAATATCTGGGCCAGGCCGCGAAACTGATGATTGGCGTGCCGGACTACGACAACTATGTTGAGCATATGCGCATGACCCATCCGGATCAGACGCCAATGACCTACGAGGAGTTTTTCCGCGAGCGCCAGGATGCACGCTATGGCGGAAAAGGCGGGGCGCGCTGCTGTTGAGTATGAGAAAGTTCGGGCCGGATATAAGTGCGTCATCCGGCACAATCAGGCTATTTCACCGTCCAGGCTTTTGAAAACCGACGACTGGCAAACAGCTCCTGAAGACCATTGATCTGTTTCAGGCGCAAGACTTCGTCCTCGTCCATCCCCAGTTCGTTACCGATTTTTGCATCTTCCCATCCCAGCAATGCCAGTTCACGCACAATTTCAGACATCGCGTGGATCTGATGCCGCCCCCTGGCGCGGTTGTGGCGAATGGTCGCCGCCATGCGGTCGTGGCGGTCTCCCTCCAGACAGGTAATGGGCAAATAGCCTTTGAGACGGGATCTGAGCGAAGCTTTGCCTTTCCCCAGTTCATGGCGATGAAAGCCATCGACGATCTCGTATTCCTCCGGGCTGGACTGGGTAACAACAATGGGCTGGGTAAAGCCATCCGCTTCGATAGATTTCAGCAGCAGCTTTTTCTCCGGCGGAGCGACGTTATTGGGATTGTAATCGTTAGGTGAAATGTGTTTGTTTTTTATCCACAGCACACAGTCAACCGGTTCGTTACGAAACGGACTGACGCTGTGAATCGCCATTCTGAACTCATTGATAGCCTTAATTTTTTCTTCCTCAGACAGAGCGGAGAGAAAGCTGATGAGATCCTGTGTCAATCGTTGTTGCATAATATTCCCCATTCCTTGCGTTTCGCTTTCATGCGTTCGCTGTAACGCTGGTAACTTTTCGGTTTAGTTGGACTGAAAGAGAGCGCCCGACACCAGTAATCATTGTTCAATAACACTTTGCAGATACGTCGCCAGGAGGGGATATCTTTCGAGCCAATATCACCAGTCTGTGTTTGCGGGATCTCGCCGAGGCCGTTTTTCTTGTACCACTGTAAATAGACGGCGATTTTATTGCGGTAATGCTCAGCCGTGCTGATCGGCATGCTGAGCAGTAACAGCATGGCGTAGTCCTGCCAGCTCAGGTGCTCGGGCTTGAGAATTTTTCGATGGCCATAGAAGTGATTATCCTGCCCGGCGTAGATCCCACCGCTTCTGACGCCACTGACACGTGCGCACATCGCCGCCCATCTTTCGGGTTCAATCACGTGATAGAGCCATAACCCCTGACGTTGTTCAGGACCAAATGGTTCACAAATACGCATGTAACGGGCCGGGACACCAGCCTGATACATCAGATTGTAGAGCGGATTACAGGGCTGCTCCGTGCGGCTGAACCAGGTCCAGATATCGGCCGTTTTCCAGTCATACAGCGGATAGATATACCAGGTATGTCCGCCAGGCGCGGCGGTCGTCCAGGGTTTGTCATCGGCAAAACGCTGCTTACGTAAACTGGCGATCGCCACAAAGCGGTTGTAAGACTCATCTGCCCGGATGCCGATCATCATGGCCGCCGGGCGTTTATTCGAAAACCAGTCGGCAAATTCACGCACGAATTGTTCGAAAGTCATGCCGGGTTGATAAAAGGGAAAATAGCCCGGATCGGTGATTGCGTCTGGCGGCGGTTGGCGAACCCACTGGGTATTGGGTTCCCAGCACTGCCATTCAGGTTGAAACTGAGACAGTGAGTTTTGGGTGGTAAGCGGAAGGGCAACCCAATAGAAATGGTCGATGACATCGGCATACATTTCGCGTAAGGCGCTAATATAGTTAATGGTGCAGGAAAATTGCGCTTCCCAGTCAATGAACAATACGCTGATCTTTTTGTTCAGCTTGCGTGCAAGATTTGCCGTCAGATGTAACATCAAGCCGGAATCTTTACCACCGGAAAAGGAGACGCATACGCGGGGAAGATTTTCGAGCGTCCAGGTGATCCGTTCTTCAGCGGCTTCCAGTACATTTTGGTTTAATGATATTTTATAAACAGACATGGATCGCTTATCCTTAAACGTTAAAGTCGTACGCCTGAAATAGATATCCCTCTATAATATAAGTCTTTTTTAGGAGTGCGCAATGTTTAAATAAATTCAATAAGTTAATTAGTGTATATTTAATATATTATCTATGAATATATTTTAACTGATATCAAAAGTCTGCTATCTGAGCAGGCCTTTCTGACAGAAGGGATTCACATAAAAGAAATTATTGTTTCTGACCTAAATATCACTGTAGTGAGGCTTAAATCACGAAATGATTCTAAAGTTATCATGAATATTTCTTTGGGTAATTATATTAAATTTAATGTAATTACCCATTTTATTTATGGTTGCGCCATCATGGCATCCAGTTGCGCTTTTTCAGGTAAGCCAACCACCTGCTGAAGGACATTATCTTTACTCATATAATAAATAGCGGGTGTGACATTCGCGCCCAAATCATCCATGATTTTTTGGTTCATATTGAGGCTTTTCATGTGATCCGGAGAAATCGCTTTAGGCACGGAGAGCGTCATTTTTCCGCCAGAGGCTTCGTAATCATGCCAGGTTTTTGCCGGATCCTTTGACGCCAGAATGGCGGCGGCAGTGGCAGGACTCTCTGGCTTGATGACACCGACGAGTAGCGTACGCAATTGTACTTTACCCGACTCCACCCACGGACGCGCCTGTTGCCAGAACTGTTTACAGTACGGGCAGAAGGGGTCAGCAAAAACATAGATCACCACCGGGGCATCTTGCTTGCCATCCCGTAGCCAATTGGCTTTTTCCATGCGTTGCCACATTTCTCGTCCGGCGGGCGCATAGATCTCTTTCTCTATCAACTGATTGCTCAGGTTTTCGCCTTTTTCATTGTACATGTAGCCTGAAATGGCCTGTTTGCCATCAGGCGTCAGGTAGATAGTGACCCCCATATCCTGGTATTTCCCGAGATAACCTTTCATCCCGCCGGGCGCATCAAACGACTTGATAATGGTAATCCCTTGTTTTTCTATCGCTTTGACCGGTGCAGGCAGGTCTTCGGCCCAGACAAAGAGAGGGAAAAGGGAGAGTAAGAGCGTACGTTTTAACATCTTTTATCCTTATAAATCATAGCGATTTCGAGTGAGGTGAGAAAACCTATCACAGTCATAGGTAAGACCTCAGACAGGAACATTGCCCTTTCAGGAGTGGGGTGGTGTAATCCTTCTCGCTGTTACAACCTTTGTTAAGGTAATGTAGAGCGCAACACATAGCCAGTTTCACTGGCGCTGAAGTTACCCACGGGTAGTTCAGGTAACGGGGCTGCCTGCAAAGGTGGCCCTTTTTACTTTGCGTCGTAGCACGTTCACAACGTTGAATTGAGTGGTTTGTTAGCTAACGCTTATTGATTTGATAAAGGAAACGCATTAGCCCTGTCAGTCAATCTTCGGTAACTTATCCCTCAAC
Organism: Citrobacter farmeri; assembly: GCF_019048065.1. Taxonomy (NCBI): domain Bacteria; kingdom Pseudomonadati; phylum Pseudomonadota; class Gammaproteobacteria; order Enterobacterales; family Enterobacteriaceae; genus Citrobacter; species Citrobacter farmeri. The sequence goes on along the minus strand of NZ_CP077291.1, from coordinate 3,301,455 downwards.
GAAAACACGGAGGAAGTACAGATGTCTTTGATTAATACCAAAATTAAACCTTTTAAAAACCAGGCGTTCAAAAACGGTGAATTCATCGAAGTCACCGAGAAAGATACCGAAGGCCGCTGGAGCGTCTTCTTCTTCTATCCGGCTGACTTTACTTTCGTATGCCCGACCGAACTGGGCGACGTTGCAGACCATTATGAAGAACTGCAGAAACTGGGTGTAGACGTTTACTCTGTCTCTACCGATACCCACTTTACCCACAAAGCATGGCACAGCAGCTCTGACACCATCGCGAAAATCAAATATGCGATGATCGGCGACCCGACTGGCGCCCTGACCCGTAACTTCGACAACATGCGTGAAGACGAAGGTCTGGCAGACCGCGCAACGTTCGTTGTTGACCCGCAGGGTATCATCCAGGCGATCGAAGTTACCGCTGAAGGTATCGGCCGTGATGCTTCTGACCTGCTGCGTAAAATCAAAGCTGCTCAGTACGTTGCTTCTCACCCAGGTGAAGTGTGCCCGGCTAAGTGGAAAGAAGGTGAAGCGACGCTGGCTCCATCTTTAGATCTGGTTGGCAAAATCTAAAAATTCCGGCGTCTTTCATGCCACAGGTGTGTTGGCGGCGCTTACTCACCCGGTCACTTACTTATGTGAGCTCCCGGGGATTCATAAGCTTGCCGCCTTCCTGTGACAAGAAATACTGGGAATTTGCTTCATTTACGGGTGCTTTTGGGTGCCCGTTTTATTCAGCACCATGACGCAAGTTGCATTCATGCCGCGGTAGACAATCGGCTTGCATGATGATGTTTTCAGAGAGGGAAGAAGAATGCTCGACACAAATATGAAAACCCAGCTCAAGGCCTATCTTGAGAAACTGACGAAACCCGTTGAGCTGATTGCGACGCTGGATGACAGCGCTAAATCGGCAGAAATCAAGGAATTGCTGGCTGAGATCGCCGAACTGTCAGAGAAAGTCACCTTTAAAGAAGACAACAGCTTAGCCGTACGCAAACCCTCTTTCCTGATCACTAATCCGGGTTCAAATCAGGGACCGCGTTTTGCAGGCTCCCCGTTGGGACACGAGTTTACCTCGCTGGTTCTGGCGCTACTGTGGACCGGTGGACACCCGTCAAAAGAAGCACAGTCTCTGCTTGAGCAAATCCGCGATATTGATGGTGATTTTGAGTTTGAAACCTATTACTCACTCTCCTGCCATAACTGCCCTGACGTGGTGCAGGCGCTGAACCTGATGGCGGTGCTGAACCCACGTATTAAGCATACGGCGATTGATGGCGGCACGTTCCAGAACGAGATCACCGAGCGTAACGTGATGGGCGTTCCGGCCGTGTACGTTAATGGTAAAGAGTTTGGTCAGGGTCGCATGACGCTGACGGAAATCGTGGCGAAAGTGGATACCGGCGCAGAAAAACGCGCGGCAGAAGAACTGAGCCAGCGTGATGCCTATGATGTTCTGATTGTCGGCTCCGGCCCGGCGGGCGCGGCAGCAGCGGTTTACTCCGCGCGTAAAGGCATTCGTACCGGTCTGATGGGCGAGCGCTTCGGCGGTCAGGTACTCGATACTGTGGATATCGAAAACTACATTTCTGTACCGAAAACAGAAGGGCAGAAACTGGCCGGCGCGCTCAAGGCCCACGTCGATGATTATGACGTCGACGTGATCGACAGCCAGAGCGCCAGTAAGCTGCTGCCTGCGACCAGTGAAGGCGGTTTACATCAGATTGAAACGGCGTCTGGCGCGATACTGAAAGCGCGCAGCATTATCATTGCCACCGGTGCGAAATGGCGCAATATGAACGTTCCCGGTGAAGATCAGTATCGTACCAAAGGCGTTACCTATTGCCCGCACTGCGACGGCCCGCTGTTTAAAGGTAAGCGCGTGGCAGTGATCGGCGGCGGTAACTCCGGCGTGGAAGCGGCGATTGATCTCGCCGGTATCGTTGAACACGTGACGCTGCTGGAATTTGCCCCGGAAATGAAGGCGGATCAGGTACTGCAGGATAAAGTTCGCAGTCTGAAAAACGTCGATATCATCCTGAACGCCCAGACGACGGAAGTGAAAGGCGATGGCACGAAAGTGGTCGGTCTGGAATACCGTGACCGCGTGAGTGGCGATGTTCACAACATTGAACTGGCGGGCATTTTCGTTCAGATTGGCCTTCTGCCAAACACCACCTGGCTGGAAGGGGCGATTGAGCGCAACCGGATGGGTGAAATCATCATCGACGCGAAATGCGAAACCAGCGTGAAGGGCGTATTTGCCGCGGGCGACTGTACCACCGTACCGTACAAACAGATTATCATCGCGACCGGCGAAGGGGCGAAAGCGTCTCTGAGTGCCTTTGATTACCTGATTCGTACGAAAACGGCATAAAAAGAAAGTAAGACTACACCTGCAATATCGAAACCGCCTGTTAATCACCGGCGGTTTTTTTATAGACAAAAAAGCCCTGCCGGCTGGCAGGGCTTGTCGGTATCCGGGCGTAATTTAGCGCACAACCAGTACCGGCAGGGTTGCATGACGTACCACGCTTGACGCGTTAGAACCCAGCAGGTGTGTGGTGATTGACGGATTACGTGAGCCAATGACCACCACGTCAGCATTCAGCTCTTCGCCGAGTTCATTGACCACGTCGCGGACGCTGCCGAAGCGGACATGTTGCTTGATGCGGGAAGGATCGATACTGAAGTGACCGACCATCGTTTGTAGTCGGGTTTCGGCTTCATGCTGTAAATGTTCTTCAAAACGACGCACGTCGGCGGCAAAGCGATGCAGGCTCAGGCTGGCCGATCCTGGCAGCACATGCAAAAGATGAATGACGCCATCCTCCTGCGCCAGAAACTCAGCGTGGCGAATTGCCTTATCGCTCAGTTCCATTTCAAAAACATCAACCGGCATAATGATTGTCTTATACATACCCGTTTCTCCCTGTTAATTAATACTCAAATCATTCAAGCATATAATAATAATTCTGTCTGCTTTCTGCAGGGGATTTTTCGCATTGTGCGGCGATTCCTTGTCCATTCGCTACCAGTGATTCTCCAGGTAAAGCACGGCTCCGACGATGATCGCCGCCATAATGAAGAATCCCAGTAATATACTGAATGTTTCGTTCATGACCGCACCTGCCAATGAAACCGATTCAGTGTGGACGAGTTCGGTGAAAGGTAAACCAGGAAGAACGGGTGATTTTAGGGAAGTGACGGAAAGAGGATGCGAGCGCATCCTCTGGGTAAAGCGGAAAGTCGCTTATGCAGATGGGATTAACGCAGGAAGTCGCCGGCGGCTTCTGGTTGGTATTCCAGCTCCAGCACTTCGAGGTGGGTGGATGCGCCGCCCGGAAGTTCCCAGTGAATGGTATCGCCCACACGCACGCCCAGCAGTGCTGCACCGACGGGTGCCATCACTGAAAGCTGCGTATTGCTGTCGGTCATCGCCGCAGGATACACCAACGTACGCACGCGAATTTCGCCATCACTGAGATTGCGGAATTTAACGCGGCTGTTCATGGTCACGACGTCATGCGGCATGGTTTCTGGCGAACACATTTGGGCACGATCCAGCTCGTCATTCAACGCGTCGGCAATAGGTAAATCTGCGTACGCGGGTTGTTCCAGTAAGCGATCGATGCGTTCTGCATCAAGGTCGTTAATGATGATAGTTGGTCTGGACATTTTTACTCCATGTCGTCGGTACTGCGTTTTGCCGCAGGTGATATTCCCAAAAGAAAACCCTCACCGTCTGGCGGCAAGGGTTTAACTCTCCAGATGATACTGAGACTTACCCCGGGTTTGAAGTGATTTAGTTCACATTCGGGTAAATAGCTATAAAAGCATCACTAGTATGAATTTTATTCGATAAACGTGATCGTTCTCAAATTTGCATTATGCTTTTTAAGCACGCGCCGCGGGCGCGCCACACTCTCAGTGTTACGTTACAGGAGATCTCATGAGCCAGTACGACAAAATTACTCTCAAAGATGGCAGCTATCTGTATTTCAAAGACTGGGGAGACCGCAATGGACAGCCCATTGTCTTCAGCCACGGCTGGCCGTTAACGGCTGATGCCTTTGAGGATCAGATGCTTTTTCTGGGCTCGAAAGGATTTCGGGTGGTAGCCCACGACAGGCGCGGGCATGGTCGTTCAGCGCAACCGTGGGAAGGGCACAACATGGACCAGTACGCCGACGATTTGGCTGAACTGACCGCGCACCTGAATCTGCAAAATGCGGTGCACGTTGGCCATTCCACTGGCGGGGGCGAAGTGGCGCGTTATATCGGGCGACACGGGACGCAGCGGGTGGCAAAAGCGGTATTGATTGGTGCGGTGACGCCCATTATGGTGAAAACCGAGTTTAACCCAAACGGTGTACCTAAAGAGGTTTTTGACGGCATTCGTGAAGGCGTTGTCAATGACCGTGCCGCCTTTTTCTATGAGCTGACCGGCGCATTCTATGGTTATAACCGCCCTGGCGCGAAGGAGTCGAAAGCGGTACGGGAAAGTTTTGTGGAGCAGGGATTACAGGGCTCAATAAAAGCGATGTACGACTGCATCAAGGCGTTCTCGGAAACGGACCTGCGTGAAGACCTGCGTAAAATGACCATCCCAACACTGGTCATTCACGGTGATGATGATCAAATTGTCCCATTTGAAACCTGTGGCAAAGTGGCGGCGGAAATCCTGCCTGACGCGCAACTGAAGGTATACGCGGGCGGTTCCCACGGCATTTGCACCACCCATAAACAGCAGATAAATCAGGATCTGCTTAACTTTATTCAGTCGTAATCTTTAACGGATTACTCTACGCTGATCCTCTTCCATCAGGGGGATGAGCGGAGCGCAATTCGTGCTTCGCCGACGTTAAATTCATCAGAGAATACTATGTATTTCTATCAACCTTCGCAGGGACACGGCCTGCCGCACGACCCACTTAATGCCATTGTTGGTCCCCGGCCTATTGGCTGGATCGCCTCTCAGGATACCGCAGGTCGTGATAATCTGGCGCCTTACAGCTTCCTCAACTGTTTCAATTATCATCCACCCATTATTGGTTTTGCCAGCACCGGCTGGAAAGATAGCGTGCGTAACATCATGGAAACCGGCGAGTTTGTCTGGAACCTGACCACGCGAGAGTTAGCCAGCGCGATGAATGAAACCTCTGCCAGTCTGCCGCATGGTGAAGATGAATTTCATGCCGCCGGGCTGACGAAGGCAGAAAGTCGTCTGGTGAAAGTGCCACGCGTTGCGCAAAGTCCGGTGAATTTTGAATGTCGCCTGTCGCAGAGCATTCAGCTCACGACCGCGCAGGGCGAAGCCATCGAAACCTGGCTGATTCTGGGTGAGGTGGTGGGGATTCATATTGCTGAAACGCTACTGGAAGAAGGCATTTACCAGACCGCAAAAGCGCAGCCCGTACTGCGCGCCGGCGGCCCAACAGCCTACTATGCGATCGGCGAGTCGCACCGTTTTGATCTGGTGCGCCCGGATGCACGTGTGAAACGTTAACGCTGTCGCCGGTGCGGATTTCGCGCCGGGACAGTGAATCAATAACCCGCCTTGTCGATGATAAACTGTTTACCGCAGTTCCCCGGATGAGGTTGCGGGGCGAACGAGTCGGCGGAGAGCGGCGCGTTGATGGTACTGGCTTTCAGCGAGAACTGGATCTCCGTCAGGTAAGCCGGATTGCCGTGACAGTTCAGTTTGACCGCTTTGACAGCCTCTTTTCCCCAGCGTCTGGCAATCGTCGCATCGAAGGCGCGGCGACTCACACTCTTGCCGTAATTTTCACTGAGAAATGCCCCTAACTCGCTGGCCTTGATCTCTTTGTTCAACCGCACCATCGTCCCGAAGTACGTATCCGGGTCGAAGCCAAAGCAGGCGCCGTGTTTTGCGTATTCATAGCGTTCGAGGCAAGAGCGCCCGCCCGCTCCCGGCATCACGTCACTGAGTTTGGCGGCGGTTTCCAGCGAAAGCCCTGTTTCTGGCGCGGAACATTTACGACTGGCTCGAGCCTCCGGTAGATTAGGGATCGGACGCGTGGCGCAGCCAAAGCGCATCCACCGGCGTTCATCCACCCCGCGCGACGCGATGGATTTCGGTAACCCTGGCCACAAACCGTGAACGGTCAGGAAATCGACGTTGTCCGTGACCTCTTTTTGCAGGCGACACTCATCAGGCTCGCGGCGATCGCGCTCATGCTGACTCTGGCAAAATCCCGTTTGCCAGGAGAGCGCCAGCACATAACGGTCAAAATCGCCGTACTGCGTTGCCTGTAATTCGTTAGCGATTGCCGAAGAAAGGGGGAGGAGTGAGGCGGCGAGCCACCCCCATTTTTGCCAGGTCGGTTTCATGATGATTCTGAACTTATATAAAATCTGAATAGTATCTATTTAACCATAAAAAAAGCCCGCGAGGTGTGTTTACCCCGCGGGCCTTGATCAATTCAGCGTTTTACGCCAGGACTAGCTCCACATCGCCAGAATCGGCCAGCCTACCAGCAACAGCATCGCAATGTAGATCACCCCGAAGATAGCGCCAAGACGCCAGTAGTCTTTGGATTTTACATAGCCACAGCCGTAGATGATCACCCCTGGGCCTGTGGCGTATGGCGTCAGACAACCCATAATCCCGATGGACAACACGAGCAGGATACACAGGTGTTCCATCGGCACACCCGGAATACCTTTACCGATCGCCAGAATCACCGGCAGCATTGTCGCCGTGTGCGCCGACAGACTGGCAAACAGGTAGTGAGCAAAATAGAACACCAGCACCAGCACAATCACCGTCGCGTTAGGCGAGAAACCTTCCAGATGGGTGCTCATCGTGCTGGCGAACCAGTCGATAAAACCGGAACGGGTTAACCCGTTTGCCATCACCACAAGGGTGGCAAGGTTCACCAGCGTGTTCCAGGCACTATTGTATTTGGTAATGTCTTTCCACGGCACCACGTGCAGCGCCAGCATCAGAGAAACGGCTAACAAACCGACGGCGGTGGCGTCGATCACCTCACCGCCGAAGACCCACAAAGCTAAACTCAGCAGAACCAGACCGATCAGCGTCCACTCTTTGCGCGACAGGGTGCCCATCGTTTTGAGTTCATCACCCGCCCAGGCGGCGACTTCTGCGCTGTGTGTGACTTCTGGTTTGTAGAGAACATAAGAGAGCCACGGCGCAACGATCAGCAAAATGATACCGACCGGCAGGAAGCTGAGGAACCACTGCAGCCAGCTGATCTGCACACCGGCGATTTTGCTGACAAACTCCAGGCCCAGCACGTTTGGTGCCGCACCCGTGACGAACATCGAAGAACTCAGGCTGGTACTGATGACCATCATCCACATCAGGTAACCGCCGATACGACGCGCAGACGGATCGTTCGGGAACGATTTAAACAGCGGCGGCAGGTTTTTGATCACCGGGAATACAGTGCCACCGGTACGCGCGGTGTTAGACGGTGTAAACGGTGCCAGCAGAATGTCGATGATGACAATGGCATAGCCCAGCGTCAGGGTACGTTTACCCATGAATTTCACCAGGAACAGCGCGATGCGACGGCCAAGGCCGGTGACTTCGTAGCCAAGGGCGAAGATGAATGCACCGAACACCAGCCAGACGGTGGTACTGGAGAAACCTGCCAGACCCCATTTAAGCGCTTGCTTACCGGCATCAAAGGTGGGATCTGCCAGCTCTTTGGCATCAAACAGCAGATAGTTGCTGCCAATGACGCAGATGGTCACGGCGATGAAGCTGATTGCGGTAGCCGGAATGGGCTCCAGAATCATGCCGACGATCATCGCCACGAACACGGCGAAGTAGTGCCATGCCTGAGGGGGCATGCCATCCGGGACAGGGATAAGAAACATGACGCCCATCACTATCAAGGGGGCAAACAACTTCCATATACTATCTTTCGATAAAGACATAAGTGATTCTCCGGAAAGGATCTTTTCAATAATTGTGTAAATGTTTAACTTGAGAAATCTGGGCTAAAAACCACGTTACGATCAGCAGATCGGCACTGCCGCCAGGACTGAGATTGCGTTCAATGCAGTGGCTGTCGAACTGATGCAGATGATTGAGATCGGCGGGGGTTCGGATGCCCCCTTGTTGTAACAATGCGTTTGCCTGTTGCTGTATCCAGCGCAATCCTGCCGCGCCGCCGCGAGAGGCAACGTTGGTGTCGCCGTTGAGCGCAATCAGCAGGAGTAAGGTGTCCAGGAGTGCCAGCTCGGGGTCGCGTCCTTCGGCTAACAGGGTGCGATAGTGTGGAAGCGCATGGCGGATAACCAACGGATATCCCGCTTCGGCTTCGCCACGTGCGCCGGTTAAGCCCAGTTGCTGATAAAGTCGCTGGCCTGCCGTGATTTGTTGGTTGTTATTGCGCAGTTCGCGCTCGGTCAGACCGCGGCAAAAGCTGGCGGCGGTGGTGCAGATCGTTTCCGGTGTAACAGATTGCTTTTGCTGGTGTAGACGGCCAATGGCGGCACACAGCAGGCCGAGAGAAAAAATGCTGCCTTTGTGGGTGTTCACGCCCGCCGTGGCGCGAAACATATCGGCTTCACAGGCCATGCCTAACGGGCGTAAGCCGTTTAATACGGCGTCGGCCGGCATCTGTGCACAGCATGCGCCGTATTCAATAAAACGCGGCAGCCAGGCCTGAATCGCCAGCGCGCTGCGGTGAAAATCCGTCAGCGACATGTCTTTATGGGCGCCGCAGTTCAGACGATCGACCAGCCCGGGTTTTGGCGACAGGTTGACTTCCGTCAGCATTGCGCGCCATGCCAGATGACCGTACGCGTCGCACAGCGTGCGGGGAAGGGCTGTGGTTTCAATGGCCATATTGGGAATCGGCAGCATGTAGCAGCGCCTCCATGTGGGTGAGCAGATCGGAGAGCGTATGGGTTTTCCCACGCGCGCATTCCGCAGCGCTCTGTTCGCACAGCAGGCAACGGCGGGCGGGAAGCGCGAAATGGCGGCGGGAGAGAATTTCGCCTCCGGGAGTGAGGACATCGATGTCCCACAAACGGCCCAGAGGATGGGTTTGTTCGAGCTCAATGGTTGCGAGCTTGATGTCACGGGCCGGAGCCTCAATTGAGAGCATACCTTCCGGCCCGCATGCTGAGGCCAGTGCAGCCTGCTCCCTGATGTGCCAGTCCGCCTGGGTCGCCAGCGTATGCAGGGCGGTCACACCGTGATTAAAGAGACGACGGGTGAGTTCGCTATCTTTAATCGGGCCAGGCGCTACCACGGTAAAGGAGACCAGTGGAATGGGATGGCGCGCCAGCCAGACGTGTTGCCGAGCTTGTCGCTCATCCCGGCTGACAAGCAGCTCGGGAATTGAAACCGCGTGGCGGGTGGCCTGTTCAGGGAGCAGGTGCATGGCTTATTCCTTCACCTGATGAACAACGTCGATCACTGAACCATCGCGATAGCGCACGACGGCAATCACACGATCGGTGAATTCGATTGGACGAGGTTCGCCAGTGAGTTGTTGCGCACGTTCGCGTAACCACTCAATAGAGACGACTTTCATCCCCGCTTCTTTCAGGCGTTCTGCCAGTTCCGGGCGCGCCGGGTTCACCGCAATGCCATGATCGGTAACCAGAATATCGACGCTGGAACCCGGTGTGACACAGGTCAGCACGTTATCTACCAGCGTTGGAATACGACCACGTACCAGCGGTGCGACGATGATCGACAGTGCGGCGGCGACGGCGGTATCACAGTGTCCGCCGGACGCACCGCGAATGACGCCGTCAGAACCGGTCAGCACGTTGACGTTAAACTGAGTGTCGACTTCCAACGCACTCAGCACGACCACGTCCAGACGATCAACGGAGGCCCCTTTTGATCCCCAGTTGGCATACTGGTTTGCGCTGATTTCGATGTGATTCGGGTTGCGCGCCAGAGATTCAGCGGCACTGCGGTCGAAGCTCTGTACGTCCAGCAGTTTGCGAATCAAGCCTTTTTCATGCAGGTCGACGATGGTGGCAGTGATGCCGCCCAGAGCGAAATCCGCGCGGATATCGCGGCTGCGCATTTTGTCTTCCAGGAAGCGAGTGACCGCCAGTGAGGCACCGCCAGTACCGGTTTGCAGTGAAAAGCCTTCTTTGAAATAGCCGGAGTGGGCGATGACTTCCGCCGCGCTGCGGGCAATCAGCAGTTCACGCGGGTTAGTGGTCATTCGGGTGGCGTCAGCCCCGATTTTATCGGCATCACCGACCTGGTCTATTTGCACGATCAGATCGACCTGATCCTGGGGAATGCTGGCCGGGTTGTGCGGATAAGGCAGCAGTTGCTCCGTCAGCAGCACCACCTGGTTGGCGGTTTCAGCGTCAACGCGGGCATAACCGAGTGAGCCGCAGCATGCTTTACCGGTATAGCCATTGGCGTTACCGAATGGATCGCAGGACGGGACGCCGAGAAAAGCCACGTCAATGCTGAGCTCGCCGCTTTCTACCAGATGTACGCGCCCGCCGTGAGAGTGAACCTGAACGGGCTCTGCCAGCAGGCCGCGAGAAATCTCTTCTGCCAGCGGTCCGCGCAGACCGGATGTATAAATGCGGCTGACGACGCCGTGACGAATATGGTCGACCAGCGGCGCGTGGCAGTCACTCAGGGAGCTGGAGGCCAGAGTCAGGTTTTTAAATCCCATGCTGGCAATGGTTGCCATCACCAGATTGATAGTCAGGTCGCCGCCGCGGAACGCGTGGTGGAAGGAGATGGTCATACCATCCTGTAGGCCGGAACGGCGAATCGCCTCTTCAAGGTTTGCGCACAGTTTTTGGTCACGTGGTTTTTGTGCCTGCAGAGCCTGTTTCGCGGTGCTTGTATAGGTGGAAAGGTCGCTTTCAGCCTGGCGGCTCCAGGCCGCTACCCGTTCCTGTCGTTGAGACTGTTCGTTTTTCTGGGTCATTATTTTTGCCTTATTCTTCGCGGATGCCGGAAAGTTCTGCGCGGGAGAGCACCAGACGTGCGCGCTCAATCACCGGGCTGTCGACCATCTTGCCGTTCAGGGAGACCACCCCGAGACCTTCGCGGGCGGCGGCTTCTGCGGCTTCCACGACCAGACGCGCATGCGTCACTTCTTTTTGCGTCGGAGCATACAGGTTGTGCAGCAGTTCAATCTGGCGGGGGTTGATCAGCGATTTGCCGTCAAAGCCCAACTGTTTGATGTGGGAAGCTTCGTGCAGGAAACCCGCTTCGTTATTGGCATCGGAATAGACGGTATCGAACGCCTGAATCCCGGCGGAACGTGCGGCCTGCAAAATGGAGCAGCGGGCAAACAGCAATTCCGTGCCCTCTGGCGAGCGTTCTGTACGCAGGTTACGGACGTAGTCTTCCGCACCCAGAGCGATCCCGATTAGTCGCTCGGAAGCGTGGGCAATTTCCACCGCGCGGGTGATGCCTAACGGTGACTCAATAGCGGCCAGCAGACCCGTGCTGCCCGGTTCGCGACCGCAGGCTTTTTCAATACGCAGAATTTCGCTTTCGATATCGATAACATCTTGAGCGGTATCGGTTTTCGGCAGACGAACTACGTCAGCGCCGCCGCGAACGACCGCTTCCAGATCGTTGATCCCCCATTCGGAATCCAGTGCATTAACGCGCACAATGGTTTCGACGTCGTGATAGAGCGGATGCTGCAGCGCGTGGTAGACCAGGCGACGCGCGGTGTCTTTTTCACGCAGCGCGACGGAGTCTTCCAGGTCAAACATCAGGGCATCTGCCGGATAGATGAAAGAGTTGCTGACCATTGCGGCGTTGGCGCCGGGAACAAACAACATGCTGCGGCGAGTGCGCGCTTTGCGCTGTTGAAGAGATGCGGAAATCATTGGCGATCCTCCCAGGGCAGGGCCGGGATACCGCTGGCGCGAGCCAGTAATGCTTCCAGTCGTGCACGTAAAATGCAGTCCAGCGCGCCTTTATCATCGACATTCAATTGCACGCCGCGCACGTTATACTGCGCCAGAACATCCAGAATGGTGGCGCGAATGGCCTCGCCAAACTGTTTCTCAACGCTGCTGTTGATCTGCAGGTCAATATCCTGCGTATCGAGAGGGGCGATGCGTATCATCACATCACCGGACTCAAGTGTGCCTGCGACGGCAGCCTGGTTTATTTTCATTTTTCACCTGTTACTAATGCGGGGGTCTTTTGGCGGACTGTCGCGTGAGCGGGCGCACGTTCAGGCATGTTTTGCAGGTACTGCAAAGTGGCTGAAGGCACCAGCGACGCGATAGCCGTGAGATCTTTTTTCACGAGCAGTTTGCGCACCAGAGAGGCGGAGATCGGCGTCTCCTGGAAACACAATCGTTCTATTTCCACCAGTTCAATGGGCGGGGCGGGGAGGGTCGGCGTTTCCAGCCAGAAACGCATATCGTGGTTATACTGGGCGGTTACGCCGCAAAACGGTTCCGTGCCAACAAAGCGATGGGTGATCCCCAACGCGGGGGCCAGATACTGACGGAAAATTTTTAAATCGATTTCGGTGTAGCAGTGGTTGATGACGCTCTGCTCTTTGATGAAATAGCACGGGAACGTGGCACGCGAAATGATGTATTCCGAACCACGATGGACGGTGAGGTGCGCAATATCCGACGTGCCTTTAAGCACCAGATCGAGCCGGTCCTCATACGGGAAACGAGAGGTATCTTCTTTCACCAGAAACAAATGAAGCCAGTCACACTGCGCCGCCGCCTGTTGGATCAAATAGCGGTGGCCATTAGTGAATGGATTGGCATTCATCACGATGCAGCCGATTTTCTTGCCGTCATGATGCAGTTTGCTCAACGACTCCGCGTAGCGTTTCAGACGCGTAGTGCTGTTTTCCATCAGCACCATGATGCCTGGAACGCTGGTCAGCGTTGAAAATCCGCACTGCCTGAACAACGTTTCATACTCTGTTTTGGTATAAATGAAGAGATGCGTGCAGTGTCTTTCGTAGGCGAGATTGATCAGTTCCGTCGCCAGCGTGAGTGCTAACCCTTCACCGCGTACCGCTTCGCTAATGGCTACGCACTTAATGATATTTCCGGCGATACCGCCGCAGGCGATGAGTTTGTCGTCACGGGTAACGGTAATAAAAACTTCAACGGTGGTATCGACGCTCAAGTCATTCTCTTTCAGGAATTGCGTGATCGCCGCCATCTTTATATTTTCTGAGCGTTTGACGCGCGTGAACACATTATTACCAAACATAGTGGAAGAGTCCTGAAGATATATTGTTGTTGCCAGTTTTGTGTGTATGTTGTATGAAAATACGATTTAATAACGTTTTGTTTTCATTCCGGGAAAAAGACGAATTTGCAACGATCTATTTCTTTTTTTCCCGAATGCATACATCGTAAGGAGTATTTATGAGATAAATTTTGATTTATTTCACAAAGACTTAGATGGTTTTTATGGGTTTAATGGTTTTAAGTTTTTTAATTATTCTTATCGCAGATTGTGACGTGGCGTTAAGTGACTTAATTGATTTAACGTGATGAATCTGTAACGATCGCTTTTATTTTTTCGTGCGTGCTGATAAAACATTTTCATTACATTTGCTGGCGATCTATACCGAATAATGCCCATTGAGGAACAGTCATGTTGGTCCAAAAAAATAAAAAGCCGTTTTCTTTTTTTCGCCGACTGGCATTTCCGTTACGCATTTTTCTGCTTATTCTCGTTTTCTCGGTGTTCATTATTGCCGCATTGGCACAGTATTTTTCCGCCAGTTTTGAGGATTATTTGAGTACGCATGTCCGTGACATGGCGATGAATCAGGCGAAGATTATTGCCGCCAACGACAGCGTCATTGCGGCAGTGAAGGCTCGTGATTACAAACGGCTGGCAACCATTGCCGGTAAACTGCAGAGCGATACCGATTTTGATTATGTGGTGATCGGCGATAACCACTCTATCCGGCTCTATCACCCTAATCCGGCGAAAATCGGCTACCCGATGCAGTTCACTAAGCCGGGGGCGCTGGAGAAAGGGGAGAGTTATTTCATTACCGGAACGGGGTCAATTGGTCTGGCAATGCGGGCAAAAACGCCCATCTTTGATGACGGCGGAAACGTGATTGGGGTAGTTTCCATTGGTTATCTGGTCAGCAAAATTGACAGCTGGCGACTGGATTTCATTCTGCCGATGGCCGGCGTGTTTGTTCTGCTGCTGGTGGTACTGATGCTGCTTTCCTGGTTTTTTGCCACCCATATTCGTCGCCAGATGATGGGGATGGAACCGAAGCAAATTGCCCGGGTGGTTCGTCAGCAGGAAGCGTTGTTCAGCTCTGTTTATGAAGGGCTGATAGCCGTTGATCCGGACGGCTATATTACGGCTATTAACCGCAGTGCGAGAAAAATGCTCGGCCTGCGTTCTCCAGGTCGGCAATGGTTGGGCAAACCGATTCATGAGGTGGTGAATCCGTCGGATTTCTTTACCGAGCAGATTGCCGACAGGCGTGTGGACGCGATGGTGAACTTCAATGGACTGAGTGTTATCGCCAACCGGGAGGCAATCCGTTCAGGCGATGAACTGTTGGGGGCGATCATCAGTTTTCGTAGCAAAGACGAAATCGCCACGCTGAACGCGCAGCTGACGCAGATTAAGCAATATGTAGAGAGTCTGAGAACGCTACGACATGAGCATCTAAACTGGATGTCAACGCTCAACGGCCTGCTGCAAATGAAAGAATACGATCGGGTCAGGGAGATGGTGCAGGGAGAATCGCAGGCGCAGCAACAGCTGATCGACAGTTTGCGCGAGGCGTTTGCCGATCGCCAGGTAGCGGGCCTGCTATTTGGCAAAGTTCAACGTGCGCGCGAACTGGGTCTCAAAATGACCATCGTTCCCGGAAGTCAACTTCACCAACTGCCGGAAGGGCTGGACAGTACCGAGTTTGCGGCGATTGTCGGGAATCTTCTCGACAACGCGTTTGAAGCCAGTTTACGGACCGAGCAAGGGAATAAGGTCGTGGAACTGTACCTGAGCGATGAAGGCGATGATGTGGTGATCGAAGTTGCCGACCAGGGATGCGGTGTCCCTGAAGCATTGCGCGAAAAAATATTTGAACAAGGTGTAAGCACCCGTTCCGATGAGCCGGGTGAGCACGGCATTGGACTGTACCTGATTGCAAGTTATGTGGGGCGCTGTGGTGGAATGATTACTCTGGAAGATAATGATCCCTGCGGCACCTTATTCTCTCTTTTTATTCCGAAAGTGAAAAAGAACAATGACGGAACCATTAACCCTATTAATCGTTGAAGATGAAATGTTGCTTGCTGAGATGCATGCAGAGTACATCCGCCATATTCCTGGTTTTCATCAGATCTGGTTAGCCGGTAATCTGGCGCAGGCAAGAATGATGATTGAACGGTTCAAACCGGGTCTCATTTTGCTGGATAACTACCTTCCGGACGGGAAGGGGATCTCGTTGTTGCATGAGCTGACGGCGTCGCATTATCCCGGCGGGGTGGTCTTTACTACCGCCGCCAGTGATATGGAGACGGTGGCGGATGCTGTGCGCAGCGGAGCGTTTGATTATCTGATCAAACCTATCGCTTATGAGCGCCTGGGGCAGACGCTCACCCGTTACCAACAGCGCAGACGGATGCTGGCAGAAAACGACAGTGCCAGTCAGCGACAAATTGATGAGATGTTTAATGCCTACGCGAGAGGCGAGCCGAAAGATGAGTTGCCCACCGGGATTGATGCCTTAACGCTCAATGCGGTTAAAAAGCTGTTTGCTGACCCGCAGGTACAGCACACCGCTGAAACCGTCGCGCAGGCGCTGACCATCAGCCGTACAACTGCCAGACGGTATCTCGAATACTGCGCCAGTCGGCATTTGATTATTGCGGAAATTGTACACGGCAAAGTGGGGAGACCGCAGCGTATTTACCACGGTTAATAATGCGTATAGCCGGATGTGACGCATCGCGCCATCATCCGGCATTGGCCCTGAATCAGCCTCCCGTCACGGCGGAAGAGGAACCCGGAACCATCACTTCAGTCGCGATAATAACGATCAACAGCCCAACCATGACCGGTACGGATGTGCGTTTTACCACTTCGAACGGCGAGATTTTTGCCATTCCCGCCACCGCCACGACCACGCCGGAGACCGGGGAGATCGTACGGCCCAGGTTGGACGCCTGTAGCATTGGAATCGACAGATACGCGGGGTTGATCCCTGATGATTGCGCAAGCTTAGGAATCATTTCAACAAAGGCGTAGAACGGCGCGTTACCAGAGCCGGTGGTCATGGCTGCCAGCATAGTCAGAATCACCAGTACCAGCATAAGGATGATGCTCGCCGACCCAAACGAGGTGGCGATGGAGATCAGACTCTGGATGAAGCCAATTGTGCTCAGACCCTGCGCGAAAACACCTGCCGCGACTAACAGCATTACCACGTTTGCAAAAGCGTCGGCCATGCCGCGATACGCCACTTCCAGTCCTGAATACACCTTCTGAGTGTTGAAACCCCGGATGAATTCCAGCACCGCAGCAATAAGCATGCAGAGCACCAGAATCGTAATGATGTGCAGTTGTGGCCCCCACTTACCATCAAAAATCAGCACCCCGATAATCGGCGTAAACGGCAGAATGGCGTAAAACGCGGGTGCCGTGGTGGTGATTTCATTCACGTCGAGCATTTCGTGGGTCGCATTCTCTTTTTTATCCAGATAGCGCTGCCAGAAATAGTGCGCAATCGCCATCCCAACGATCGCCGCAATGGAGATGGGCAGCGTGGTTTTAAAGGCAAAATCGATCAACGGCATTTCAGCCGCTTTTGCGGCCAGCACCACATCACCTGAGGTGGGGGAAAGGATAATTGCCGCAGGCGAGGCACAGATGGCCGCTGCGGCCCCTCGGCTAATTCCCACGTTGACCATGATCGGGAAAAGCGTTGCCATCAATAACACGCCGAGTCCGGTGGCGGAAGATACGGCCAGGGACATCAGACAGGCGACAAAATAGGCGGCAATCATTAGCAGATAAGGTGAATTGATGTACTGCAAAGGCTTTGAAGCCAGTTTTACGACCATATCGTTCGCGCCGATGTGGGTCATGTAGGCGGCAAAACCGCAGAGCATCATGATCATCATACCGAGATCGCCACCACGGCTCATCAGCAGGATTTTGACGTACTCAACGATATCCGTTGCGGAATAGCCCGTAGACGTTTCGCTGGAGGGCAGCACTTTATGGCCCATCAGGGCGCTGATAATCAGCAGCACCAGGCCACCAACAAAGAGCACACCGGTTGCCGAATACCCTTTAATGATGTAGCGCGCTACACCCACAATAACTACAACTCCAATAAGGAGTTCGATAAAAGTCAACATTGTTTCCCCTGTCGCGTGGACACCAGAAGTAAAATTAAGAAAATGCTAAGTGTTGGGGTGAAAATGTGCCGAATAAGTGCCTGCTGCTTGCTGATTAAAATCAATAAACAGAACGATTAACTGTCGGCAAGCGGCTATTTTTACGTCAGGGGGATGAAGACGAAATAGTTTATTTTCATATTTTCTGAAATTTTTATGATTGTTTTATTTTTGTTTTGTTTGTGTTTTCTTATTGTTAATAACCGAGGGTTAAAGAGTGTTTTCACCGTGACCGAATGAAAATCATACAATATCTGACTGACCCTTCAGCGATAAATAACACTTCAAAGCATAAGGTTTAATGCGTGCGCTTAAAATCTTAGAACAATCTGATTCATGTCAGTGCGGCTGCTGTTAAGGTTTCATTCAAGTTATTTTTGGTACAATAAAAACTGATCTTAAGAATGGTAATAACTGTTGTGAGCACAACTAAAAAATTTTTTTTCCTTTTTTCATTTCTTTTTATTCAGTTAGCGATACTGCCGCATGCAGCGGGAGAAGAAAAAGGGTGGTTTAATACTTTTACAGACAATGTTGCCGAAACCTGGCAGCAGCCTGAACATTATGATTTGTATATTCCTGCCATTACCTGGCATGCGCGTTTTGCCTATGATAAGGAAAAAACCGATCGTTATAACGAGCGTCCGTGGGGCGGCGGTTTTGGTCAGTCGCGCTGGGATGAAAAGGGAAATTGGCACGGCCTGTATATTATGGCTTTTAAAGATTCATGGAACAAATGGGAACCGATTGGCGGTTATGGCTGGGAGGGTACCTGGCGACCGCTGCCGGATGACAAATTTCATCTGGGGTTGGGTTTTACCGCCGGCGTAACGGCACGTGATAACTGGAACTACATTCCGCTCCCTGTCCTGCTGCCGTTGGCCTCTATCGGTTACGGTCCTGCGACGTTTCAGATGACCTATATCCCCGGTACTTATAACAACGGCAACGTCTACTTTGCGTGGATGCGTTTTCAGTTCTGAGCCTGGTGGTGGCAGAAAATTTTATATAAAACAGAGTGATATAAGCTTATGCCAAAAAATAACGCGACTTTTATCACTTTTTGCCAAAGTTCGACTGGACAAAGTGAACCACAATTGGTGTACTGATACCCGACACAGCATTTGTGTCTATTTTTCATGTAAAGGTAATTTTGATGTCTAAGATTAAAGGTAACGTTAAGTGGTTTAATGAGTCCAAAGGATTCGGTTTCATTACTCCGGAAGATGGCAGCAAAGACGTGTTCGTACACTTCTCTGCAATCCAGACCAATGGTTTTAAAACTCTGGCTGAAGGTCAGCGTGTAGAGTTCGAAATCACTAACGGTGCCAAAGGCCCTTCTGCTGCAAACGTAACTGCTCTGTAAGCTTACGTCAGCAAGATTTCAAAACCCGCTTATTAGCGGGTTTTTTTTGGTCTCTAGTGCGCACTGGAAGCGGAAAACAACCAGAACGCCAGCGCCGTCATCGCAAACGATCCCAACAGGTTGACCAACACATTCAGCATCGCCCAGCCCAGTCGTCCATCCTGAAGCAGAAATACCACTTCCGCCGAAAAGGTAGAGAAGGTTGTCAGACCGCCACAAAAGCCGGTTGTGATCAGCACTTTCCACATGGGGTCGATGTTGGTCATGCGGCTAAACCACGCCAGACCCATACCAATGATGAACGCGCCAAGTAAGTTTGCGGTCAGGGTTCCCATCGGAATCGCCTGATGCATAGGGTTAAACCGCATACTGAGCATCCATCTCGCTACACTTCCTGTGCCACCGCCAATAAAAACCGCTAAAAGAAGTTGTAACACTGCATAATCCTGCTATTTGGTTGGTATATAAGATAAGTGTAACGCTGAATAATCATTGTTGGCGAGTCTGATAAACCTGACCGGAGGAGTTATGTTAGTTGCTGCTGGGCAATTTGCCGTCAGTCCTGTGTGGGAAAAGAACGCAGATACCTGTGTCTCGCTCATGTCGCAGGCGGCGGAAAACGGCGCGTCGCTGCTGGTTTTGCCAGAGGCATTGCTGGCGCGAGACGATTCGGATCCCGATTTGTCAGTGAAATCCGCCCAGCATTTAGAGGGGGATTTTCTGAAACGACTGCGCCAGGAAAGCGCCTCGAACAGGATGACCACCATTCTCACTCTTCATGTCCCGTCGCGACCCGGTCGTGCGGTAAACACGCTGGTGGCACTGCGCGGTGGGAAAGTCGTAGCAAGCTACGCCAAGCTACATCTTTATGATGCGTTCTCCATTCAGGAGTCCCGTAATGTTGATGCTGGCAACGCCATCGCGCCACTACTGGACGTTGAGGGGCTCAGAGTCGGTTTGATGACCTGCTACGACCTGCGCTTTCCCGAATTATCGATGGCGCTTGCGTTGCAGGGCGCGGAAGTACTGGTTCTGCCGGCAGCCTGGGTCAAAGGGGCGCTGAAGGAACACCACTGGTCAACACTGCTGGCTGCCCGCGCGCTCGATACCACCTGCTATATGATTGCCGCAGGGGAGTGCGGTAACAAAAACATCGGGCAGAGTCGCATTATCGATCCCTTTGGCGTGACGATCGCGGCTGCGGCAGACGTCCCGACGCTTGTAATGGCGGAGATCTCCGCAGAGCGGATTCGTCAGGTGCGGGCGCAATTACCGGTATTACGTAACCGCAGATTTGTGCCACCGCAATTATCATGACGTTTTTTTAAACACTGCTTGATTCACCTTGTTACAGATTGCTATTGTGTGCGCGCGTCAAATGACCGTTAATATTCTCAGGTTACTCAGGGCGCGTTACGCCGCCTGTTTTACGTTAAGAAGGTATCTATGGGTGAGATTAGTATTACCAAACTGCTGGTGGTGGCTGCACTGGTCGTTCTGCTGTTTGGTACCAAGAAGTTACGTACGCTGGGTGGAGACCTGGGCACGGCGATTAAGGGTTTCAAAAAAGCGATGAATGATGAAGATGCGGGCGCGAAAAAAGACGCGGACAGCAGCATTCAGGCTGAGAAACTCTCTCATAAAGAGTAATACCCGGAGCTAAAAGCTCATCCGTTTTACTCTGACGATAAAAAACCCGCGATCATGCGGGTTTTCTATGGGTGAAATGTAAGTATTTATTTCAGGATTACTTCACTTCCATTCCTTTCGCCTGCAGGTCGGCATGGTAAGACGAACGGACGAACGGCCCGCAGGCAGCATGGGTGAAGCCCATCGCCATCGCTTCCGCTTTCATCTCTTCGAATTCGTCCGGGCTGACATAGCGTTGAACCGGCAGGTGGTGACGACTCGGCTGCAGATACTGGCCCAGCGTCAACATGGTCACACCGTGGCGACGTAAATCACGCATGACTTCGATGATTTCCGCATTCGTCTCGCCAAGACCGACCATCAGACCGGATTTGGTCGGGATCTCCGGATGCGCTTCTTTAAAGCGTTCCAGTAATTTGAGTGACCAGTTGTAGTCTGCGCCCGGGCGAACCTGGCGATAAATGCGTGGTACGTTCTCAAGGTTATGGTTGAAAACGTCCGGCGGAGTGGCGGTCAGAATCTCCAGGGCGCGATCCATACGACCACGGAAGTCAGGTACCAGCGTTTCAATCTTAATCGTTGGGCTTTTCTCACGAATAGCGGTAATACAATCGGCAAAGTGCTGAGCGCCACCGTCACGTAGATCATCGCGGTCAACTGAGGTGATCACCACATAGCGCAGGGCCATATCGGCAATCGTTTGTGCCAGCTTAACCGGTTCGTTTGCGTCCGGTGCCACGGGGCGGCCATGGGCCACATCGCAGAACGGGCAACGACGGGTACAAATGGCGCCGAGGATCATAAATGTGGCAGTACCGTGGTTGAAACACTCCGCCAGGTTTGGGCAAGAGGCTTCTTCACAAACAGAATGCAGGCCATTCTTACGCATTGCCGCTTTGATGCCCTGGATACGAGTGGAGTCCGCTGGAAGCTTAATTTTCATCCATTCCGGCTTGCGCAGCAGGGCTTCGCGCTCTGTAGCCACATTTTTAACCGGGATAAGGGCCATCTTATCGGCATCGCGGTATTTAACACCGCGTTCCATCACAATGGGTTTACTCATAGCGTGCGTGTTCCAGTTGCGAATAACGAGGGAAAGCGTTTCAATTCAAGGTAATGTTGTATTTATCAACTATTTTTGAATTAACTACACGCAGTATACCATTGAAACAGGTCTTAAAGCAGCCCGAGTGAGCGGCAAAATGTAAAATAGTTGTTGTTTTGTGCCATTTCCCCAGCATCAGTTTTGACCAGGTCGCAACATTTCTTTTTCAGAAGGCGTCGCGGATCGCCGTGATGACGTTCTCCAGCACGGGATCGCGTAAACTCAGCTTATTGTAATGCAGTGAAAAGTCGATTTTTTCATGATTCAGGGAAGGGTGAGGGATCCGCTGAAGCGGCCAGCAGTGGTTGAACAGCGTGAAAAAGCGAGAGGGCATAATACCCACCAGGTCGCTGTGTGCAATGAGCGACGCCAGCGTGAAAATGTTGTAACTGCTAAAGCTGATTTGCCGGTCGGGAAACAGCTCCTGGATACGCTGGCGCAGGAGTGTGAAACTTTGCCCTTCGATCATCAACAGAGTGTGTTCTGCGCCGTTGAGAGCCTCAGGGGTCAGGAAGGACGTCAGGAAAGGATGATTCTGACGACAGACCAGTTCGATTTTGTCAGAAAACAGAACATGATTCTCTACTGCGCGGTTGCTGTAGATGTGGTTATCAATAATCAAATCGCTCTGAAACTGGCTGAGTTGCGTCTCGGCGTCATGAACGGGGATGTTACGCAGGTGCAACTGTGGATGGCGTGTTTTGATAGCGTGATAAATGGTCGGCATCACCAGTGCGCCGATAGATGGTGTGGTCCCGATAGTAATCGTTCGTTGCTTATCGTAGCTGCCGGTGAGGTCCAACGCGCCGAGAATCGACTCCAGCCCCTGGCTAATATACTCGTGCAGATGGGTGGCATAGGTGGTGGGTGTGACACCCTGACCTTTTCGTATAAACAGCGGGTCGGGAAATATTGTGCGTAATTTTTGAATGGACTGGCTGATCGCTGAGGGAGTCAGATTGAGAATTTTCGCGGCATTGACGATGCCCTTATGAACATAAACGGCTTCGAAAATAGTCAATAGGTTCAGGTCGATATTTCTTAGCGTTCTGAATACTTGCTGCTTATCTTCGGGGCGATGTTCGTAGAAATGTTCTTTTGGCTTACTATTCTCACTCACGTTCTAACTCCAATTTAATTCACATTATAAATAATAGTGGTGCTTTGTATTTTTTGTATGAATGTATTATTCACCACTATTGTTCATCTCGCGGTATCGATGACCATTTTTATGGCAATTGATTGAAGGTTTAACGTTTGTATAAGGAAAAATCCTACGTCGTTTTTATGACGGGGTAAAGTCGTTAAAAATTCAAGCTAAGATAAACAGAAAATATAGAAACCAGGAGGTATTGTAAAGCATTTGAGTCGGAAGGCGGTAATGGCCCACAGATTTTTGGGCCATTGCATTCAATAAGTTAAGCAGTGATATATTCGTAATGGGGATTATTTAGCAGGGCTAAAATATTGGCTAATAATCGTGGTCGGATATTATCCGTTGTGGCCTCGTTATCCCATTGAGATATTTTAGCCATTTCCATACCTGCATAACCACAGGGATTAATTCGCAAGAAAGGTGAAAGATCCATATTAACGTTTAATGCCAGTCCATGGAATGAGCAACCGCGACGAATACGCAAACCGAGGGAGCATATTTTCTTTTCGCCGACATAAACGCCAGGGGCATCCGCACGCGGATGGGCGTCAATATCCAGTTCAGCCAGGGTATTCACAACGGTTTGTTCCAACAGTGTGACCAGTTCCCGCACGCCCAGCTTACGCCGTTTCAGGTTCAACAAAACATACATGACCTGCTGGCCCGGTCCATGGTAAGTCACCTGGCCGCCGCGATCGCTTTGAATGACCGGGATATCTCCGGGCATTAAAACATGTTCCGCTTTCCCAGCCTGACCCTGAGTGAAAACAGGGTAGTGCTCGACCAGCCAGATTTCATCGGCAGTGTGCTCATCGCGGGTGTTGGTAAAGTCGTGCATGGCCTGGGAGACGGGTTCGTAGGGTTGAAGACCGAGCTGGCGGACCAGTATTTTATCCTGAGACAAAACAGCATCTCCGTAGAGAAGTAACCAAAGGAGGAGAAAAGTATATCACAGCAAAGAGGTGGTGAGGTGGGCACCCGAACAAGGTCGGGGCCCGAGCCTGGATTACAGAACCATACGGACGATTTCGATGTTACCGAGCTCTTCGTACAGTGTTTCAACCTGCTCAATATGGGTCGCGTTGATGGTAATCGAAACCGAGTGGTAATTGCCTTTGCTGCTGGGTTTTACCGTCGGGGAGTAATCACCTGGCGCATGGCGCTGTACCACTTCAACCACCTGTTCAACCAGCTCAGGTAACGCCTGCCCCATAACTTTGTAAGTAAAAGGAGTAGGGAATTCAAGCAGTTCGTTAAGTTTGGTTTTCATGTCAGCTCCGGCGTAACGTAAATAAATAACAACTCCCGCCAGAGGGCGGGAGTTTTACTGATGCTTAGTATATGGGGATGGAAATCACACTTTCAAGTGTTCGATTTTTAACCAAACCAGTGATGGAACATTAACTTAATGTAATCAATGATTTTGCTGAAGAAGTTCCCTTCGGGAATTTCCTGCAGAACGACCAGAGGACGCTGCTCAATGGTTTTACCGTCAAGCTGGAAGTTGATGGTTCCGACCACCTGATTTTTCTGTAACGGGGCATGCAGCTCCGTGCTGTTCAGCACATAGCTGGCCTTCAGGTCTTTCATACGACCACGTGGAATGGTCAGATACACATCTTTATCGACCCCTAAAGAGGCGCGATCGGTATCACCAAACCAGGACGGTTCAGACGCGAACTCTTTACCTGCTTTCAGCGGATTAACCGTTTCGAAGAAACGGAAGCCCCAGGTCAGCAGTTTCTTGCTTTCCGTTTCACGGCCTTTATAGGTGCGACCGCCCATGACCGCTGAGATCAGACGCATCTGACCTTCGGTCGCCGATGCCACGAGGTTGTACCCAGCTTTGTCGGTATGACCCGTCTTGATACCATCCACCTTCAGGCTGTTGTCCCACAGCAGACCGTTACGGTTCATCTGACGGATGCCGTTAAAGGTGAACTCTTTTTCTTTGTAGACGGAGTACTCGTTAGGAACGTCGCGGATCAGCGCCTGACCAATCAGCGCCATATCACGGGCAGAGCTGTACTGACCGTCGGCATCCAGACCGTGAACCGTCTGGAAGTGAGTGTTTTTCAGACCCAGGGCGTTCACGTAACTGTTCATCAGCCCAACAAACGCATCCTGGCTGCCGGCAGCAAAGTCCGCCATCGCAACGCAGGCATCGTTACCGGACTGCAGGTTAATCCCGCGAATCAATTGTGACACCGGAACCTGCATGCCTGGCTTCAGGAACATTAGCGATGAGCCTTTAAAGACAGGATTCCCCGTGGCCCAGGCGTCATTCCCGATAGTGACCAAATCCGTTTCTTTAAATTTACCCGCTTTCATTGCCTGGCCAATAACGTAACTGGTCATCATTTTGGTCAGACTGGCTGGGTCACGACGCGTATCGGCATTTTGTTCTGCCAGTACCTTACCGGAGTTATAGTCAATGAGGATATAGGACTCCGCGTCGATCTGCGGAACACCCGGGATCATGGTTTTGATATTCAGGTCATCGGCATGCGCGCCTGAAATAGCGGCTGTACAAAGAGCCGTGGTGAGCGCCATGCGCTGCAAGAAACGAGCGGAAAAAGTGGTCTTCATGGTCTGAACTACGACGTCCGTGATGGAATTAAAAAAAGTGCCCTACTATAGCAAATGCAATACCGGCAGGCATCTGACTTTCCGCACGACTTTGTTAACGTAGTTAACGTCATTTACAGAAACTGACACTTCAGATGCCCTTGTTACGTTACTGCGCGCCGGTAATGAAGGACTGTAATTGGGCTTCAGATTGTAAGCGCTGCTGTAACGCACTGGCTTGCGCTTTGCTGGCGAACGGCCCGAGCTGAATACGCCACACGGCGCCGTTCTGCGTGACGCGTCCCGGCACGCCAAACTGCTGGCCTAAGCGCTGTTGATACTGCTGGGCGCGCCCCTGATCGCTCACCGCACCCACCTGGACGACGTAACTGCCGCTGGCGGAAGCGGCGGCAGGCGTGGCGGTAGGGGGAGCTGCCGGCGCACTGACTGGCGCGCTAGCGGGCGTTGCAGCTGCGGGCTGTGGCGCTGGCGTCGGTTCACTGCCTTCCAGTACGCCTGCGGCCAGGGTCGTTGGTGCGCCGAGGAAGCCGCTACTCTGAACGGGTGCGCCGGCGTTGTCTTCACTTTGCAGCGTGGAATTACTGATGGCGCGAACGTCACCCTGTGGCTGCATGGCTTCCGGTGCAGAGGAGGCACTGCCCATACCACCGCTCAGATCCGGACGTGAGGGCAGGGCATAAGTCTGTTTAGCTACCGTGGTACAGGCCATACCTGGCCCGGACAGTGAACCATCCTGCGCGACAATAATCGGATCGATACGCACTTTGGTGTTATTGGAGGTGTTCAGACGGTCGGCAGCAGCACGTGACAGCGAAATCACGCGATCGTTACCATAGGGGCCACGATCGTTAATGCGTACCACGATCATCCGTCCATTGGCGAGGTTGGTAATTCGCGCATAGCTTGGGATCGGTAACGTCGGATGCGCTGCGGTGAGCTGCATCGGATCGAACGCTTCACCTGAAGCGGTCAGGTTACTGCCGGGTTCGGCATCATAGATCGCTGCGAATCCTGCCTGACTAAAGCGCGAGACATCCTGCACAATCTTGTAGCTCTTACCGTCTCGCTGGTAATCCTGATTAGCGGTCGGGTTGAGCGGTTCAAAACGCGGATCGGCCCCGCTGATTTCAACGACGGGTCCATTACATACCGCTGGCTGCGGCGCGACGGTATTCTGTTGCTGACCATCATCACTCGTACATGCCGCGAGCAGCATAATTCCTGCTGCGACGCAGACTCCAGGCAATTGCTTACGCATTGCGCACCCCTTACACGCTTTTCGATAACATTTTTCTGTGGGTGTGGATCGACATGACAATCCCGAACCCGGCCATCAACACGATCAGTGCTGAGCCTCCGTAACTGACCAACGGAAGCGGAACGCCTACAACAGGCAAAATCCCACTCACCATACCAATATTAACGAAGACATAAACGAATAAAATCAACATTAGTCCACCGGCCATCACGCGACCAAAGGTGGTTTGTGCGTGGGCGGCAATCCACAGGCCACGCATAATCAGCAGAATGTAGAGCGCCAGCAGGATCAATATCCCGATCAGACCGAGTTCCTCCGCCAGTACGGCGAAGATAAAGTCGGTATGGCGTTCGGGCAAAAATTCGAGCTGCGACTGGGTGCCGTGCAACCAGCCCTTGCCGCTCAGGCCGCCGGAACCAATCGCAATTTTAGACTGAATGATGTGGTAACCCGCACCCAACGGATCGGTTTCCGGGTCAAGCAGCATCATCACTCGCTGACGCTGATAATCATGCATCAGGAAGAACCACAGGATTGGGATAAATGCGGCAAGCAGCAACGCCGCGACACCAATCAAACGCCAGCTCAGGCCGGAGAGGAACAACACGAACAGTCCGGAAAGGGCGACCAGAATCGACGTTCCGAGATCAGGCTGCGCCGCCACCAGCAGCGTAGGCATAAAAATCAGCACTAACGCGATGGCTGTGTTCTTCAGGGACGGTGGGCAGACGTCGCGGTTAATAAAGCGCGCGACCATTAAAGGAACCGCGATCTTGGCGATTTCAGAAGGCTGAAAACGTACGATGCCGAGATCCAGCCAGCGCTGCGCACCTTTAGAGATCGCTCCGAAGGCATCGACCGCCACCAGCAAAATAATACAGAAAATATAGAGATACGGCGCCCAGCCTTCATAGACGCGGGGCGGGATCTGCGCCATGACCACCATAATCACCAGGCCCATCGCAATCTGACCGACTTTACGCTCCATCATGCCAATATCCTGGCCGCTTGCGCTCCAGATAACCATTGAGCTGTAAACCAGCAGCGCCAGCAAAATCAGTAACATGGTGGGATCGATATGGATTTTATCCCAGAATGTTTTTTTGTTCGGATTATCCGTCATGGTTATTGATCCTCCGCCGCTGCAACCGCCGGGTTTTCCGCTGGCAGATCGGTGTTGTTATCGCCCAACATGATGTGGTCAAGAATCTGACGCATAATGGTACCCACCGCCGGGCCTGCCCCTCCGTTTTCAAGGATGATGGCGACCGCGACCTGCGGGTTGTTGTACGGTGCAAATGCAGTCATCAGTTTATGATCACGCAGGCGCTCGGCAATTTTATGCGCGTTATAGGTTTCGTTGGCTTTCAGACCAAAGACCTGCGCGGTACCGGATTTGGCGGCAATTTTATACGGTGCGCTGGCAAAATATTTGTGCGCTGTTCCGTTACCACGGTTGGCAACGCCAAACATACCGTCTTTCGCCAGTTCCCAGTAACCAGAGTGAATATCGCCAACCGGTGGCTCCTGCGGTTGCACCCAGGGAATTTTCTTGCCGTTTTCCGCCGTACTCATCAGCAGGTGAGGCACCTTCACTACGCCATCGTTAATCAAAATCATCAGTGCTTTACTCATCTGAATCGGCGTTGCCGTCCAGTAGCCCTGACCAATGCCGACCGGGATGGTATCACCCTGATACCAGGGCTTTTTGAAGCGTTTGAGTTTCCACTCGCGGGTAGGCATGTTGCCGGAACGCTCTTCCGCCAGATCGATGCCGGTATAGTGACCGTAACCGAATTTGCCCATCCATTCGGAGAGCCGATCGATCCCCATGTCATAAGCGACCTGATAGAAGAAGGTATCTGCAGATTCTTCCAGCGATTTCGTGATATTCAGATGTCCGTGACCCCATTTCTTCCAGTCGCGGTAGCGTTTTTCTGATCCTGGCAACTGCCACCAGCCAGGGTCAAACAGGCTGGTGTTGCGGGTGATGACGCCCGCGCTTAATGCCGACACGGCGACATACGGTTTCACCGTTGATGCTGGCGGATAAACCCCTTGCGTTGCGCGGTTGACCAGCGGCGTGTTCGGATCGTTAAGCAGACCGGAGTAATCTTTGCTGGAGATGCCATCGACGAACAGGTTCGGGTCATAACTTGGCATCGAGACCAGCGCCAGCACGCCGCCGGTACGTGGGTCGGTGACCACCACTGCGGCACGACTGCCAGCGAGCAGCGTTTCGATATACTGCTGCAGTTTAAGATCCAGCGTCAGGTAGATGTCGTGTCCTGCCTGCGGTGGAACTTCTTTGAGCTGACGGATGACGCGGCCACGGTTGTTGACTTCGACTTCCTCGTAGCCGGTCTGGCCGTGCAGCACATCTTCGTAGTAGCGCTCAATCCCCAGTTTCCCGATATCATGGGTGGCTGCGTAATTAGCCAGCTTGCCATCCTTATCCAGTCGCTCAACGTCTTTATCGTTAATCTTTGACACGTAGCCAATGACGTGGGTGAGCGCGGAACCATACGGGTAGAACCGGCGCTTGTAGCCCTTCACTTCAACGCCGGGGAAGCGGTACTGGTTAACGGCAAAACGCGCAACCTGGACTTCGGTCAGGTTAGTTTTGACGGGAATAGAGGTAAAGCGGTGCGAACGTGCGCGCTCTTTCTTGAATGCCGCAATATCATCATCGGTCAGGTCGACGACGCTGCGCAGGGCATCCAACGTTTGCTGTACGTTATCGACCTTTTCGGGCATCATTTCGATCTGGTAAATGGTGCGGTTCAGGGCAAGCGGAATACCGTTACGATCATAGATAATGCCGCGGCTGGGGGCGATGGGCACCAGCTTGATTCGGTTTTCATTCGAGCGAGTCTGGTAATCGGTAAAACGGACGATCTGTAGATTATACAGGTTGGCGATAAGCACGCCGGTGAGCAGTAAGATACCCAAAAAAGCGACCAGCGCCCGACGCACAAATAGCGCGGACTCAGCCGTATAGTCGCGAAAAGAATTCTGTAATTTCATCCGCTGCTTAGTCTACTCAAGCTCAGTGATCACTCACGGTGATAAGGGTGATTAGTGGTAATGCTCCACGCCCGATACAGGCTCTCTGCCACCAGCACCCGGACAAGCGGATGAGGAAGTGTTAGCGCAGAGAGCGACCAACTTTGTTCTGCCGCCGCTTTACAGGCAGGGGATAATCCCTCCGGCCCGCCGATTAACAGGCTTACATCACGACCGTCCAGTTTCCAGCGTTCCAGTTCGGTTGCCAGTTGCGGCGTGTCCCAGGGCTTACCGGGAATATCCAGGGTGACGATGCGGTTTTTGCCAGCGGCCGCCAGCATCTGTTCACCCTCTTTGTCGAGAATACGCTTGATGTCCGCGTTCTTGCCGCGTTTGCCGGCCGGAATTTCGATCAGCTCAAAAGGCATATCTTTAGGAAAACGCCGTAGGTACTCGGTAAAACCGGTTTGTACCCAGTCGGGCATTTTTGTGCCTACCGCGACAAGTTGAAGCTTCACGCATTAACTCCAGAGTTTTTCCAGCTCATACAGGCGACGGCTCTCTTCCTGCATAACATGGACAATCACTTCACCCAGGTCAACGACGATCCAGTCAGCGACGCTTTCACCTTCCACACCCAACGGCAGCATTCCCGCTGCGCGAGATTCCTGAACGACGTGGTCAGCAATAGACATGACGTGACGGCTGGAAGTACCGGTACAGATGATCATGCAGTCGGTGATACTGGATTTGCCCTGAACGTCTAAGGCGATGATGTCCTGACCTTTAAGGTCATCAATTTTGTCGATAACAAAATCCTGGAGTGCTTTACCCTGCAAGTTTTCCCCCTGGGTGCATGAATGAGTGTTAATAAGCCTGTCAGTATACCTGAACCCACCGTCTTTTCGGGACAAATGTCACCGGGCGGCTTTTGAAAGTGGGCTATCATCCCACCCCATGCAACAGAATGCATCGCCATTTTTGTAAAACAATTTCTGCAAAACGCGGAAGGGCGGGAAAAGTCTGGCAGCGGAGAATAGCAGCCTGTCCGGGGGAGTCAATGGTCGGAGCGTTTCTGGCGATAAAAAACAGACTTTTTACTCGCCGGGCGTCCATATCGCTCTGCTGTTGAGAACCCGAAGCGTGGCAAAATCGCCAGTGAAATCAATGGCGCTCCAGCAGCCTTGCTCAACGCGAAAATGCCACATCGCCGCGGCGGGCATGGCAAGCAACCGGGCGATCAGCAGGCTGAGAACCCCCTGATGGCTGACCATCAGCACATGATCGTGGTGCCGATAGTCGGCAAGGAGTGCTATCGCCTGCTCAACGCGCCGGGCGAAGGCCTGAAACCCTTCTCCATTAGTGGGAACCGCATTTTGCCAGTCGTTGCACCAGGCCGCATAGTTATCGGCATCTTCGTGGGTCAGATCCCGGTGATGGCGCATCTCCCAGTCGCCAAAGAACATCTCATTGAGCTCGGGCTTCACCTGCAGCGGTAGTTCACGCCCCTGAAGCACTAAACGAGCCGTGTGCTGCGCGCGCTCCAGCTCGCTACACAGCACCTGTTCAAAGGGAACCTGGCTGAGCAGCGTATTCAGCGTTTGCGCCTGTTTCACGCCGCGCCCGGTCAACGGCGTGGGGGCATGACCGCTGTACAATCCCGCCACATTGGCCTCGGTTTCACCATGACGAACTAACCAGAGTCGCATTTTCCCCTCGTGATACGTATTCGCGCAAAACATGATATTCGCCCTGAATGCGCGCGCTATTTTCTCTAAAATAGCCTCTTTTGCCAGGAGCGGCACAATGTCTCTATTCAAAAGCGCCCACGGCGGTAACACCCGTGAGGCTGCCGAACTGCTTGGGATCTTGCCCGAGCAGTTGCTGGATTTTAGCGCGAATATTAATCCGCTGGGTATGCCTGAAACGGTAAAACGCGCCATCGTCGACAATTTGCACCTTGCCGAGCGTTATCCAGATGTCGATTACCGCCATTTGCACCAGGCGCTGGCCCGACATCATCAGGTGCCCGCCAGTTGGATCCTCGCCGGTAACGGTGAGACCGAGTCGATCTTTACCCTGGTGAACGGTTTGAAACCGCGGCGGGCGATGATCGTCGCGCCGGGATTTGCCGAATACCGCCGCGCGTTGCAGTGGAGCGAATGCGTCATTGATACGTTCATGCTGCGTGAAGAGGATGGCTGGCAACTGACCGGGGCGATTCTCGATGCGTTAACGGCAGAACTGGACTGTCTGTTTTTGTGTACGCCTAACAATCCCACCGGATTATTGCCGGAGCGGGCGTTACTCGAGGCGATTGCCAGGCGCTGTCAGGCGCTGAATATTGCGCTGATTCTTGATGAAGCATTTATCGATTTTATCGCTGACGAAGCGGGATTTATACCGCTGTTAAAGGATAACCCGCATATCTGGGTTCTGCGTTCGCTGACAAAATTCTATGCTATCCCCGGACTGCGATTGGGGTATCTCATCAACAGCGATGAGCAGGCGGTCGCGACGATGAGGGCGCGGCAAATGCCGTGGTCGATCAACGCTTTTGCCGCGCTGGCTGGGGAACAGGTTCTGGAGGATACCGCCTATCAACAGGCGACATGGCAGTGGCTGCGGGAAGAGGGCGGACGCTTTTATCAGCAGTTGCGTGCGCTGCCGGGACTGACGGTGTATCCCGGCCAGGCGAATTATCTCCTGTTGCGCTGCGAAACCGATCTCCAGCGTGCGTTGCTGGCGCAGCATATTCTGATCCGCAGTTGCGCCAATTACCCAGGACTTGATGGACGTTATTTCCGTGTGGCAATACGCAGTCAGGAAGAGAACGACCGCCTGCTGGCGGCGTTAAGCGCGGTGCTTAGCGATATAGTCCGTGCTGATTGATATAGTCAAGCACTGCGCGCGGCATCAGGTCATCACATGACTCGCCGTTTTCCAGTCGTTCGCGGATGATCGTGGCGGAAATATTGAACCACGGCGTCTCGGCGAGATAAATTTTCCCGGCCGGTAGCTGGTGCAGATCGTCTGGCGTATTTGTCAGGTGCTGATCCAGCCAATGCTGATGCTGTTCCTGCGCCATTTCGAGCGGGTAGCCGGGACGGCGGCAGACAATCAGATGGGTATTGTCGAGAATTGTTTCGTAGTCATGCCAGGTCGGGAAGGTCAGCAACGAGTCCTGGCCAATGATAAACGCCAGCGGGACATCCGGGCCTTGTTCTTCACGCCAGGCTTTCAGCGTTTGCGCCGTATAGGAGGGGGTGTCGTGCTGCAGTTCGCGCTCATCGAGGATAAACAGCGGCTTGTCGGCAATCGCCAGCTCAAGCATGGTTTTTCGCTGTGCACTGGTCGCCTCCGGCTGCGGGCGATGAGGGGGAACATTATTGGGCATCACGATGACCCGCGACAGACCAATCAGATTGGCCAGCGTTTCCACGGGCTTGAGGTGACCATAGTGCACCGGATCAAAGGTGCCGCCAAAGAGAGCCTGTAATGATTTCATATCAGCCATCAATAAAAACTTCAGCCAGCGCTTTGTGGCAAATCAGCAGTGAGAGCCCTTCAAGCTCTGCCCACACCGACTGGCCATAGTCCTGCTTCAGCGTTAATTCCGTACGTGTCAGTAATTGCACCGCCTGACGTAGCTGTGCCGGGCTAAGCCGATTCAGCGCGTCACCAATCATGCCACGGCGGTTTTGCCAGACGCGGTGCTTATCAAAGAGCGTGCGCAGCGGGGTGTGAGCCGACTGGCGTTTCAACGTGACCAGCAGTAGCAGTTCACGTTGCAGGGTGCGCAGCAAAATAACCGGTTCGCTGCCTTCCAGACGTAACTGCTGAAGAATGTGCAGGGCGCGCTTACTTTTGCCCATAACCAGCGCATCCACCCAATGGAAAGGGGTGAAGTGGGCGGCATCGTTAACGGCCTGCTCGACACGGGGCAGGGTGAGCTTACCGTCGGGCCACAATAAGGATAACCGTTCCAGTGCTTGCGCCAGTGCCAGCAGGTTACCTTCATAGCAATAGCACAATAGTTGATTCGCCGCGTCGTCCAGTTGCAAATTATTTTGCTTTGCGCGGGCTGCTACCCACCGGGGAAGCTGTGCCTGTTCCGGCGTCTGACAACTGACCTGTACGCTTCGCTCGGCCAGCGCGCCAAACCAAGCGGCATTTTCCTGCGCCTTGCTGAGCTTGTTTCCGCGTACGATCAGCAGCAGATCGTCATGCATCAGCTGAACCAGCGTAACCAGTTGTTCATTAATGGCGGCATTCGGGCCATTTTCGGGTAGCAGCAACAGCAGCGTCTGACGACTGGCAAACAGGCTCATTGCCTGACATTGCGAGAACAATGCATTCCAGTCGGTATTGTTGTCGAGCGTAAAAGTATGGTGTTCGTCGAATCCTTGAGTTGCTGCAACCTGGCGGATGGCGTCCTGGCTTTCCTGCAACAGCAGCGGATCGTTTCCGAGTAACAGATACGCCGCGCGCAACCCTTCAGAGAGTTGCGCGCGGAGTTGTTCAGGGTACAACCGAATCATCAGTTACCCAGCGTGCTGGAGACACGCGTTGAAGAGGAAGCGGGAGCCGCTTCTTTATCATCAACGGCAACCTCTTCTTGCGATGAGAGACGATCCGCAGCATGGACGCTCGGCAGCTTACGAATCAGCTGTTCCGCCGCTTTGTCGTACATCTCTTTGATGATCATTTCCTGTTCGTTATCTTTCGCCAGTGCCATCTGCGGGTTGTCGAAGAACGAACGGAATATCCGGACGCTGAGAGGATAAATATCGTGACCCGGAATCAATACTGACGCATTGACCGTCATAATCATCTGATATTCCGCTGTCTGACCATTCTGGAAGACAGACGCGGTATCTTGTGAAATACTGACCCGACCCAAACGCAGAGACGGCACGTCTTTACGCAGTGTGCTCTTATCCAGTAGCTCAATGTCATTCAGACGCAGTTGGTTACGCACCGCACGGCTTAACGGACCATTCGGATCCCCCGTGTCCAGAATCATGGTTTTCATGGTGTCCGGAACCTGCGTGGTATTGCGCAGGTGCCAGCCACACCCGGCGGTGGTTAACACCGCCAGAGATAACAACAATGTTGCCAGATATCGCACGCTTCCTCCCGCGCTTAGCCAACGACCAGATTGAGGAGTTTACCCGGCACGTAAATCACTTTACGCACGGTAACGCCATCAAGATATTTTGCGACCAGATGTTCCTGGCCCGCACGTTCGCGAACCTGTTCTTCTGTCGCATTCACCGGAACGGTGATTTTACCACGCACCTTGCCGTTAACCTGCACCACTACCAGCGTGGAGTCTTCGACCATTGCGGCGTCGTCCGCGACCGGCCACGGCGCGTTGTCGATGTCGCCTTCGCCTTTCAGCGCCTGCCACAGCGTAAAGCAGACGTGTGGGGTGAACGGGTTAAGCATCCGCACCACCGCTAACAGGGCTTCCTGCATCAGCGCGCGATCCTGCTCGTTATCCTGCGGAGCTTTCGCCAGCTTATTCATCAGCTCCATCACGGCGGCAATTGCGGTGTTGAAGGTCTGACGACGTCCGATATCATCGGTCACTTTGGCGATGGTTTTGTGTACATCGCGACGCAGCGCTTTCTGATCTTCCGTCAGCGCGTCAACGTTCAGCGGCGCAACATCGCCACGGGAAGTGTGTTCGTACACCAGTTTCCAGACACGTTTCAGGAAGCGGTTAGCGCCTTCCACGCCGGACTCCTGCCATTCCAGCGTCATATCAGCCGGAGAGGCGAACATCATAAACAGACGCACGGTGTCCGCGCCGTAACGCTCAACCATTACCTGCGGGTCGATACCGTTGTTTTTCGACTTGGACATTTTGCTCATGCCGGTATACACCAGTTCATGGCCTGCCGCGTCTTTCGCCTTCACGATACGACCTTTCTCGTCGCGCTCAACGATCGCATCCACCGGGGAAACCCAGTTACGCTCGCCGTTTTCGCCGACATAGTAGAACGCATCCGCCAGTACCATCCCCTGACACAGCAATTGTTTTGCCGGTTCGTCAGAGTTCACCATGCCAGCATCGCGCATCAGTTTGTGGAAGAAGCGGAAGTAGAGCAGGTGCATGATGGCGTGTTCGATACCGCCAATGTAAATATCAACCGGCAGCCAGTAGTTAGCTGCTTTGGAATCCAGCATCCCTTCCTGATATTGCGGGCAGGTGTAGCGCGCATAATACCAGGATGACTCCATAAAGGTGTCGAAGGTGTCGGTTTCACGCAGCGCCGGCTGACCGTTAACGGTGGTTTTCGCCCACTCAGGATCGGCTTTGATCGGGCTGGTAATGCCGTCCATCACGACATCTTCCGGCAGGATCACCGGCAGTTGATCTTCCGGCGTCGGCAGCACGGTGCCGTCTTCCAGCGTAACCATCGGGATCGGTGCCCCCCAGTAACGCTGACGAGAAACGCCCCAGTCGCGCAGACGGTAGTTGATTTTACGCTCGCCCACACCTTTGGCAGCCAGCTTGTCGGCAATGGCGTTAAAGGCCGCTTCGAAGGCCAGACCGTCAAATTCACCGGAGTTAAACAGGACGCCTTTATCGGTCATCGCCTGTTCGGACAGGTCCGGCTCAGAACCATCGGCTGCCAGGATGACCGGTTTAATGGTTAAGCCGTATTTGGTCGCAAATTCGTAGTCGCGCTGATCGTGACCCGGTACGGCCATAACCGCGCCAGTGCCATATTCCATCAGCACAAAGTTAGCCGCCCAGACCGGGATCGCTTCGCCGGTCAGCGGATGAATTGCTTTAAAGCCGGTGTCGACGCCTTTTTTCTCCATGGTCGCCATGTCGGCTTCGGCCACTTTGGTATTGCGGCATTCGTCGATAAAGGCCGCCAGTTCAGGATTGCTCTCTGCCGCTTTCTGGGCCAGCGGATGGCCTGCGGCAACCGCCAGGTAGGTGGCACCCATAAAGGTGTCCGGGCGGGTTGTGTAGACGGTCAGCGTGTTGTCATAACCGTTCACGTTGAAGGTGATTTCCACGCCTTCAGAGCGGCCAATCCAGTTGCGCTGCATCGTTTTCACGGTGTCAGGCCAGTGGTCCAGTTTATCCAGATCGTTCAGCAGTTCGTCGGCGTAAGCAGTGATTTTAATAAACCATTGTGGGATCTCTTTACGCTCAACTTTGGTGTCGCAACGCCAGCAGCAGCCGTCGATAACCTGCTCGTTCGCCAGTACGGTCTGATCGTTCGGGCACCAGTTGACCGCAGAGGTCTTCTTATAGACCAGACCTTTTTTGTACAGTTCGGTGAAGAATTTCTGTTCCCAGCGATAGTATTCCGGGGTGCAGGTCGCCAGTTCACGGCTCCAGTCATAGCCAAAGCCCAGCATTTTGAGCTGGTTCTTCATGTAGGCGATGTTGTCGTAGGTCCACGGTGCCGGCGCCGTGTTATTTTTCACCGCCGCGCCTTCTGCTGGCAGACCGAAGGCGTCCCAGCCGATAGGCTGCAGCACGTTTTTGCCCAGCATGCGCTGATAACGGGCGATCACGTCACCGATGGTGTAGTTACGTACGTGGCCCATGTGTAGTCGACCAGAAGGATAGGGAAGCATAGACAGGCAGTAATACTTCTCTTTGCTCTCGTCTTCGGTAACTTCAAATGTGCGCTTCTCATCCCAGTGAAGCTGTACTTTGGATTCTATCTCTTCCGGGCGGTATTGCTCTTGCATGGCAGCCAGTGGTCCTGTTTTCAATACAGCTACAAACGTAGCTTTCGATGTGGTGTTTCAGATCCGCATAGCATAGCCCAAACGCCCGCGTCAAAACAGCCTTTCGCGCATTCAGGTTCGAATTCACGCCGCGATAATCCTTGCACGAATTTACACACTCTGTGGGCAGTCTTGCAAAGCACGGTCCAAATAACGTCTATTATTATAGACAGTTAACGACCCAGGAGGCGAAACGATGAACAAGGTTGCTCAATATTACCGTGAACTGGTGGCGTCATTAAGTGAACGTCTGCGCAATGGCGAGCGTGATATCGATGCGCTGGTGGAACAGGCGCGGCAGCGGGTTTTGCAGGCCGGGGAGTTAACGCGAACCGAAGTGGACGAACTGACGCGTGCCGTCAGACGTGACCTGGAAGAGTTCGCCGTGAGTTATGAGGAGAGTCAGGAAGAGGAGTCCGACAGCGTTTTTATGCGGGTGATTAAAGAGAGCCTGTGGCAGGAACTGGCGGATATCACGGACAAAACGCAGCTTGAATGGCGCGAAGTCTTTCAGGACCTGAGTCATCACGGGGTATATCACAGCGGCGAAGTGGTGGGGTTGGGCAATCTGGTCTGCGAGAAGTGCCATTTCCATTTAGCGGTGTATACGCCGGATGTACTGCCGTTGTGCCCAAAATGCGGACACGACCAGTTCCAGCGCCGACCGTTTGAACCGTAATATAGCCTGATGGCGATACTGACGCATCTTACCAGGCCTACGCTGACTTATTACGTAGGCCGGATAAGCGTCAGCGCCATCCGGCATTGATCACGCGTAAAACTTCAGTCGTTCCGCCAGCAGGTCAACAAACCGCTGGCGATCCACATCGACCATTATCGTGGCGTTGGGTTTATTGCCTGTCAGGAAGTAATAGTCCACCACGGTCATCCCCTCGGTGTATTTCCCCTGTGTTTCCACGCCAACCCAGCGTTCGACGGTGGTAAACAGTTCGGGTTTCAGCAGCCAGGCGATGGTGCACGGATCATGCAGCGGTGCGCCGGTGAATCCCCATTTCTCGTCCTTATGATACTCAAGGAAGAAATCGAGTAGCTCCGCAACGATAGTGGAAACCGGGTTGCCGATAGCGCGGAAACGTTCGGTATCTTCGACATGAATTTGTGCTTTATGCGTAACGTCCAGACCAGCCATCACCACCGGAATACCTGACTGGAAGACGATTTCAGCCGCTTGCGGGTCAACATAGATATTGAATTCAGCAGCAGGCGTCCAGTTGCCGAGTCCCATTGCACCGCCCATGATCACGATACGGGCAATTTTGTCATGCAGTTCAGGATGGCTGTTCAGCAACAGTGCAACGTTGGTTTGCGGCCCGGTTGCGACGAGGGTGACCGGCTGTGTGCTCTCGCGTAACGTCTTCGCCATCAGCTCAACGGCGGTACAGGCCTGAGGCGCAAAGGCGGGTTCCGGCAGCGCCGGACCATCCAGTCCGCTTTCGCCGTGGACGTTATCGGCAATGATTAGCTCACGCATCAACGGTTTCACCGCACCGCCCGCCACCGGAATATCCGTGCGATTCAGCAACGTCAGCATCCGCAAAACGTTGCGCAGCGTTTTATCGGGCGTCTGGTTACCTGCGGATGAGGTGATGGCTTTAACGTCAAGTTCCGGTGAGGCGAGGGCGAGAACCATTGCGATAGCGTCATCATGACCCGGGTCGCAATCTAATAGAATTGGCAGTGCCATTGTTGCTCCTTATGAATGCTACTTTGCGGCAAGGGTAACGCTGGGATGAAAATGATTCGAGGAGCGAGACAAGAAAGCGTGAGATGGCGCGCACTCTGACATGCGCGCCGGAAAGGTTAATGCAGGATTTTGGCGAGGAAGTCTTTTGCGCGTTCGGATTTCGGATTGGCGAAGAACTCCTCTTTTGGCGAGTCCTCAACGATTTTCCCTTCGTCCATAAAGATCACACGATTCGCCACTTTGCGGGCAAAGCCCATTTCATGGGTCACCACCATCATGGTCATCCCTTCATTGGCCAGTTCAACCATGACGTCCAGCACTTCGTTGATCATTTCTGGATCAAGCGCGGAGGTGGGCTCATCGAACAGCATGGCGATAGGATCCATACACAGCGCGCGGGCTATCGCCACACGCTGCTGCTGGCCGCCGGAAAGCTGCGCCGGATACTTATTGGCATGCGCGGCAAGACCTACGCGCTCCAGCAACTTCTGCGCTTTTTCGCGCGCCGGGGCTTTATCACGCTTAAGCACTTTTACCTGTGCCAGGGTCAGGTTTTCGATGATCGACAAATGCGGGAACAGCTCAAAGTGCTGGAACACCATCCCGACGCGTGAGCGTAACTTTGCCAGATCGGTTTTTTTGTCATTGACCATCGTGCCGTTGACGGTGATTTCACCTTTTTGTACCGGCTCCAGGCCGTTAACGGTTTTGATAAGCGTGGACTTTCCGGAACCTGATGGGCCGCAAACCACCACCACTTCCCCTTTTTTCACTTCCGTGGAGCAGTCGGTCAGCACCTGAAAGTGACCATACCATTTAGAAACATTTTTCAGGGTAATCATTAAACTGTCCTTTTCTTCAAATAGCTGACCAACAGCGACGCGCTCAGGCTGATAACAAAGTAGACGGCACCGGCAAACAGGATCATTTCGACCTGCGTACCATCACGCTCACCAATAGTAGAAGCGGTGCGGAAGAAGTCCGCGAGGCTTAAGACGTATACCAGGGAGGTATCCTGGAACAGGACGATGCCCTGCGTCAGCAGCAGCGGCACCATCGCGCGAAATGCCTGCGGCAAAATGATGAGCTGCATTGACTGCCAGTGGGTCATCCCCAGCGCCAGCGCCGCGCTTGACTGACCGCGGGAAATACTTTGGATACCCGCACGAATAATCTCGGAGTAATAGGCGGCTTCAAACATCGAAAACGCGACCATCGCCGAAATCAGGCGAATATCGGTTTTCGGTGACAGTCCCAGTACGTCCTGCAGTAATCCCGGCACAATCAGGTAGAACCACAGCAGTACCATCACCAGAGGGATAGAGCGGAAGACGTTAACGTACGCTTTAGCAAACCAGGCGACAGGCGCGAAGCTGGAAAGGCGCATGACCGCAAGCAGCGTTCCCCAGACAATACCGATGACCACCGCTGTCAGGGTAATCTTCAGCGTAATAAGCAATCCGTCCAGCAGATACGGCAGGGAAGGGACAATAGAACTCCAGTCGAACTCGTACATTATTTGCCTCCCAGATTGCCAGGCAGGCGGATCTTACGTTCCACCAGACTCATCACCAGCATGATGAAGGCATTAATCAACACATACGCCAGGGTAATGGCGGTAAACGATTCCCAGGCATGCGCTGAGTAATCCAGCAACTTACCGGCCTGCGCGGCCATATCGACCAGACCGATGGTGGAGGCGATGGCGGAGTTTTTCACCAGGTTCATCATCTCAGAGGTCATCGGCGGGACGATCACGCGATAGGCGTTAGGCAACAGCACGTAGCGATATGCCTGCGGCAAGGTCAGCCCCATCGCCAGCGCCGCGTTTTTTTGACCGCGCGGCAGTGACTGAATGGCAGCGCGAACCTGTTCGCAGACGCGCGCTGCGGTGAACAGCCCCAGGCAGAGCATGGACGAGAGGAAGAACTGAATGTTGGGATCCAGCTCCGCCTTAAACCACATGCCGAGATCTTCCGGCAGCAGTTCGGGCACCACCAGATACCAGGTGAAGAACTGGACGATCAGCGGTACGTTACGGAACAGTTCAACATAAAGGGTGCCGATTCCGGAAAGGAAGCGATTCGGGACGGTGCGTAAAATGCCGAATAAAGAACCAACCAGGAAAGCAATGATCCAGGCGGTGATGGATAGTGCGACGGTGACCTGGAAACCGCTCCAGAGCCAGCCGAGATAGGTGGTGTTGCCGAATGGGGCTTGTTGTAAAAAAATGCCCCAGTTCCAGTCTATTGACATACATCTACTCCGAAAAAATAAGGGTAGCAGCGCTACCCTCGAAGATTGTTATCCAGCGTACTTCGGTTTTCAGGCCTGATGGGGAACGACCATCAGGCATATAGTCTGTCCGTGCTGCATAGCAATCGAGAGGGCAAGGAGTTCCCGCCCCATTTCGTTCTAGTTAGTTAAGTGCTTTATCATTCGGTTCTTTGAACAGCGCCTGCATTTCGTTCGACAGCTCGAAGTTCATGTTCAGGTTTTTCGGTGGGATCGGATTTTTGAACCACTTATCAAACCATTTCGCGGCTTCACCGGAGGTCTGCGCCTGGGCGATAGTGTCATCCATCAGCTTTTTGAATTCAGGATCGTTCTTACGCAGCATGCAGCCGTAGGCTTCCTGTGACTGCGGTTTGCCGACGATTTCCCAGTTATCTGGTTTCTTCGCCTTCGCGCGCTCACCGGCCAGCAGGGCATCATCCATCATAAAGGCAACGGCGCGACCGCTTTCCAGGGTACGGAAAGAGTCACCGTGGTCTTTCGCGCTGATGATACGCATGTCCATTTTTTGCTCATCGTTCAGCTTGTGCAGCAGAATTTCAGAGGTAGTTCCTGAGGTCACAACAACCGCTTTGCCTTTCAGATCGGCGAAGTCTTTAATGTCGCCGCCTTTTTTCGCCAGCAGACGCGTGCCGACGACAAAGATGGTGTCAGAGAAGGCGGCCTGTTTCTGGCGCTCAAGGTTGTTGGTGGTGGAACCGCACTCAAAGTCGAAGGTGCCGTTTTGCAGTAATGGAATACGGTTCTGAGAGGTAATCGGGATCAGCTTAACCTGCAGATCGGGTTTGTTCAGTTTCTTCTTCACGGCTTCAACGATGGCGTTGGAGTAATCCTGAGAATAACCCACCACTTTTTGCTGATTGTCGTAATAAGAGAACGGCACAGAGGATTCACGGTGACCGACGACGATAACGCCGTTTTTGGCGATCTTGTCGAGCGTGCTGCCCGCGGCTGGCGCCGCGTCTTCCGCGTGTACCAGACCGGCTGACAGTCCCATAACCAGCATTGCTGTGGCTAGCTTACGTAATTGCATATCCAACTCCTTATCGTCTGCGCCGTCGACGCAGTGATACCTATTGTGAGTGTCTGTGTTGTTATCACCTGCAACTTAGGCGTGCAGTGTTTTACCTGTTTGTTAACATTTAGTCTGGCTTAATGTAAAGATTTTGCTGCGTTATTGTTTATTTTTGCGAAGTGCGCCGCACCGTTTAGAGGCAAAAATCTCTCATTGCACCGTTTCGGTGCTACCAGTGAACTGCTTTAGTGCGACTAAGTTGCGCTAAACGTCAAAAACAGGTTTGCCTTGTTTAACAAAGCAATGAGCGTGCCAGAATGGAAGAAGGGAGGGAGAATGGTAGTTTGTAGGCCTGATAAGCGTAGCGCCATCAGGCATGATGTGGCACAACCGCCGGATGGCGGCGTACCGCCTTATCCGGCCTACATTTGATGGTGCACTGTGTTATCTGCGGCGCTGACGCAAACTCATTAGCACGGCGACAAAACCGAACAGCGCGGTGATGAGCCACAGCGGCCAGTTGCCAGTGCGGGCATATGGCGTTAAGCCTGTTGTTGGCGTCACCTCAGCGGTCAATACCTGGCGCGTAAACTGCGGGATCATCGCCTGAATCTCACCCTGTGGACCAATCACCGCCGTAATACCGTTGTTGGTACTGCGTAGCAGCGGTCGCGCCAGTTCCAGCGAACGCATCCGCGCCATCTGGAAGTGCTGCCACGGGCCAATCGACTTACCAAACCAGGCATCGTTGGAGATGGTT
The DNA here is from genome assembly GCF_019048065.1 of Citrobacter farmeri. Lineage (NCBI taxonomy): Bacteria > Pseudomonadati > Pseudomonadota > Gammaproteobacteria > Enterobacterales > Enterobacteriaceae > Citrobacter > Citrobacter farmeri. The sequence goes on along the minus strand of NZ_CP077291.1, from coordinate 3,258,383 downwards.
AACAAATAGTCCGTATCCGGGCGGAAGTTATCGCGCACCTGTTCGCCCAAAATGATCTCGTAGCAAATCGCAGCGGTCAGCGCTAAACCGTGCGCATGCAACTGCGGTTGAACATACGGACCCCGGCTGAACGAGGACATCGGCAGGTCAAAGAACGGTGCTAAGGGGCGCAGAATGGATTCCAGCGGTACGAACTCACCAAACGGCACCAGATGGTTTTTGTTGTAGCGGTTGGTGGAGTCATAGCTGTAAGGATTGTCTTTCCCCAGCGTGATAATGGTGTTGTAGGTGTCATAGCGGTTCTGTTTGTTCAGTCGCGCATCGACAATACCAGTAATCAGCGAGCTGTTTTTCGAACGCAACAGATCGTCCATCATGCTCAGAAAACGCTGTTGGTCAATTTCCAGATCCGGGATAGCGGATTCCGGCCAGATGATCAGCTGCGATTTCCCCATTTCGGGTTGTGTCGCATCCAGATAGGTCTTAAGCGTATTCAGCAAATGGCCTTCTTCCCATTTCAACGATTGCGGGATATCACCCTGAACCATTGACACCCGGGTCGTCCTTTCTGGCTCCAGCGTGTACCACTGGATATAACGCAGCGGGAAGGGGAGTGCGAAAAGGACAATGGCGACCACCAGCGGACGCCAGTTATGGCTGGCCAGCGAGAGAACCAGCAGTCCGCTGACCATCATCAGCAGGAAGCTGATGGCTTCGACACCCATTACGGGTGCCAGTCCTTTCAGTGGGCCGTCGATCTGGCTGTAGCCAAATTGTAGCCACGGAAACCCGGTCAGTACCCAGCCGCGCAGAAATTCAGTTAGCTGCCAGACCACCGGTGCGGCAATGGCAACCCGCAGCCAGTTGGTTTTCGGCCACAGACGCGCAAGCACGCCCGCAAACAGTCCGGTATACAGAGAAAGATACGCCGCGAGCAGCACGACAAGGAAAACGTTCACCGGGCCTGGCATGCCGCCAAACTGCGCGATGCTGACGTAAACCCAGTTGATCCCCGTCCCGAAGAGTCCCAGTCCCCAGAAGTAGCCAATAGCGGCTGACTGGCGCGGGCGACGGTTCAGGGTTAATGCCTGCAAACCCATCAGCGACACTATCGCGGCGGGCCAGATGTCATAGGGCGAAAAAGCCAGCGTTCCGCAGGCACCGAATAATAACGCCAGCAGCAGGCGAATGCGCTGGCGTTCAATTAATGAGGCAAAAGCCATTAAGTTCTTCTTCCCGTTTGGTGTTATTCGTCCAGTTTTGGCTGGGGGGAGTCATCCGGAATTCTGACGTGAACCTGAATAATACGACGGCTGTCGGCCATGGCCACTTTGAACTGGTAACCATCGATATCAATAGTTTCACCACGCGCAGGCAAGTGACCAAACGCCTGCATCACCAGACCACCGATGGTATCGACCTCTTCGTCACTAAAGCTGGTGCCGAAGGCTTCATTGAAGTCTTCGATCGGCGCGAGCGCGCGAATCGTCCAGGTGTGGCGACTGAGCTGGCGGAAGTCGATATCATCTTCTTCGTCGTACTCATCTTCGATTTCACCGACGATAAGCTCGAGGATGTCTTCAATGGTCACCAGACCGGAGACACCCCCAAATTCGTCGATGACGATAGCCATATGGTAACGCTGGGAGCGAAACTCTTTGAGCATACGGTCAACGCGTTTGCTCTCCGGGACGACAACGGCCTGGCGTAACACTTTCTCCATGCTGAAGGCATCGGCATCGCTGCGCATAAATGGCAGCAAATCCTTGGCCATCAGAATCCCTTCAATGTGATCTTTATCCTCGCTGATCACCGGAAAACGCGAGTGGGCGGACTCGATAATGACATCGAGGCATTCGTCCAGCGTCTGGTTGCGTTTCAGGGTAATCATCTGGGAGCGGGGAATCATGATGTCGCGAACGCGCTGGTCCGCAATGTCCATCACCCCTTCGAGCATGTCGCGCGTATCTTCATCGATAAGGTCGTTCTGCCCGGAATCACGGATCAGCGCCAGCAGTTCATCACGGTTTTTCGGTTCACCGTGGAAAAGTTGGCTCAGTAACAGGGAAAAAAATCCCTTCTTGTTGCTTAACGTGTCACTACTGTGTGAATTGTCGTCGCTCATGGCGTCGTGTGGGTTCTCTTGTTAGTTAATCTCTTGCCCAATGCGCGCAAACTCAGCGCATGGCATCACCGGAAACCACCGGGCATTTGCCCGGTCGCTTATTCCTTCTCGGCAATGTACGGATCCTCATAGCCCAGAGCAAGCATAATCTCTGTCTCGAGGGCTTCCATCTCTTCTGCCTCGTCGTCTTCGATATGATCGTAACCCAGCAAATGCAGGCTGCCGTGGACGACCATGTGCGCCCAGTGGGCATCCAGCGGCTTACCTTGCTCCTGTGCTTCTTGTTCAACCACCTGACGACAGATGACCAAATCGCCGAGCAGCGGGAGCTCAATACCTGGCGGGGCTTCAAACGGGAAAGAGAGCACGTTGGTCGGCTTATCTTTCCCACGGTAAGTCAGATTGAGATCGTGGCTTTCGGCCTCATCCACCAGGCGAATCGTCACTTCCGATTCTTCCTGAAATTGCGGGATGACCGCATTCAGCCAGGTTTGAAACTGGCTCTCTTCTGGCAAACCGCTGTTGTTCTCACACGCCAGTTGCAAATCAAGGGTCACCTGACTCATTTCTGTTCCTGTTCCTGAGCTTCACGCTTGCGTTCTGCAGCCAGCTCGGCTTTACGTTTTTGTTCGGCTTCTTCCCATGCTTCATAGGCGTTAACGATGCGGGCAACCACCGGGTGGCGCACAACGTCTTCACTGTGGAAGAAGTTAAAGCTGATTTCTTCGACTTCCGCCAGTACCTCAACAGCATGGCGCAGGCCCGATTTGATGTTACGCGGCAGGTCAATCTGCGTGACGTCGCCAGTAATCACCGCCTTCGAGTTAAAGCCGATACGGGTCAGGAACATCTTCATCTGCTCGATGGTCGTGTTCTGGCTCTCATCAAGAATAATAAAGGCATCGTTTAGCGTACGTCCGCGCATATAGGCCAGCGGGGCCACTTCAATGACGTTGCGCTCAATCAGCTTTTCGACCTTCTCAAAGCCGAGCATTTCAAATAACGCGTCATACAGTGGACGCAGATACGGGTCAACTTTCTGACTCAGATCGCCTGGCAGGAAGCCCAGTTTTTCTCCTGCTTCGACCGCAGGACGGGTCAGCAGAATACGACGGATTTCCTGACGCTCCAGCGCATCCACGGCAGCGGCAACGGCGAGGTAGGTTTTCCCCGTACCGGCAGGACCGACGCCAAAGGTAATGTCATGGTCGAGAATGTTGGCGATGTACTGCGCCTGGTTAGGCGTACGCGGTTTAATCACGCCACGCTTGGTTTTGATATTGACCGCTTTGCCGAACTCAGGGACGCTCTCGGCGCTTTGCTCAAGCACGCGTGCTTCTTTAATCGCGAGGTGGATTTGTTCCGGCTCGATATCCTGCGTCTGGCCGCGCATTGGCGCGGTATCGACGTACAGGCTACGTAAAATATCCGCGGCAGCGGTGATGCAAATCGGGCGACCGGTCAGTTTAAAATGGTTGTCACGGCGGTTAATCTCGATGCCGAGACGGCGTTCCAGCTGTTTAATGTTGTCATCAAACGGGCCGCAAAGGCTCAGCAGACGGGCGTTATCTGCCGGCTCAAGGGTAATTTCGCGAGTGTCTGTGTTCAAACTGTTCCTCTTATGCATAGGGAGCCGGAAGATGAACATTCACCGGCCTGTCAGGAAATTATTCACGCCACGGGTGAAAGGCGCAAGCACTGGAATAAAGATGGGGGCGCAGAGAGGAAATACAAGAGCCTTATCGGGCCTATGAAGCGTCGTGCTCTGTAGGCCCGATAAGCGCAGCGCCATCGGGCATTTTGACGTTTTCGCAGAATTAAGGCTGCCAGAATCCGACGCCAATCTCGTTCTCTTTACGGGTACGGGCAATCACCGATTCCGGGGTTTCGGCAATGCGCAGCCCCATTTCCTCTTCGGTGCGCACCACTTTCCCGCGCAGTGAGTTGGTCCAGACATCGGTGATTTCCACATCGACAAATTTACCGATCATTTCCGGCGAGCCTTCGAAGTTCACCACGCGGTTATTTTCAGTACGACCAGACAGCTCCATGATGCTCTTGCGCGACGTTCCTTCCACCAGAATGCGCTGAACGGTGCCGAGCATACGACGGCTCCAGGCCATCGCCTGCTGGTTAATGCGATCCTGCAAAATATACAGACGCTGCTTCTTCTCTTCTTCCGGCACGTCATCCACCATGTCGGCGGCCGGCGTTCCCGGACGTGCAGAGAAGATAAAGCTGTAGCTCATGTCGAAATTGACGTCGGCAATCAACTTCATGGTCTGCTCGAAGTCCTGGGTGGTTTCACCCGGGAAACCGACGATAAAGTCAGAGCTTATCTGAATGTCTGGACGCGCCGCACGCAGCTTACGGATGATCGCTTTGTATTCCAGCGCCGTGTGGGTACGCCCCATCAGGTTCAGTACGCGATCCGAACCGCTCTGTACCGGCAGGTGCAGGAAGCTCACCAGCTCCGGCGTGTCGCGATAGACCTCAATGATGTCGTCGGTGAACTCGATCGGATGGCTGGTGGTGAAGCGAATACGATCAATGCCATCAATGGCGGCAACCAGACGCAGCAGGTCGGCGAACGAACCGGTGGTACCATCATAGTTTTGTCCGCGCCAGGCGTTGACGTTCTGACCGAGCAGATTGACTTCACGCACGCCCTGAGCGGCAAGCTGGGCGATCTCAAACAGGATGTCATCAGACGGGCGGCTGACTTCCTCACCGCGAGTGTAAGGCACCACGCAGTAAGTACAGTACTTGTTGCAGCCTTCCATAATTGAGACAAAGGCGGTCGGACCTTCCGCGCGCGGTTCCGGCAGACGGTCAAACTTCTCGATCTCCGGGAAACTGATGTCGACAACTGGACTGCGGTTGCCGCGAACGGAGTTAATCATTTCAGGCAGGCGATGCAACGTTTGCGGCCCAAAAATGATATCGACATAATGCGCGCGCTGGCGAATGTGATCACCTTCCTGAGACGCCACACAGCCGCCGACGCCGATAATCAGGTCGGGATTCTTCTCTTTTAAGAGTTTCCAGCGCCCCAACTGATGGAAGACTTTTTCCTGAGCCTTCTCGCGGATTGAGCAGGTATTCAGCAGCAGCACATCCGCTTCTTCCGCCACGTCGGTCAGTTGATACCCGTGAGTGGCATCCAGCAGATCGGCCATCTTCGATGAATCGTATTCGTTCATCTGACAGCCCCAGGTTTTAATATGGAGTTTTTTGGTCATCGACTTGCTCTTGCGAAATAGTGGCTGAATTGCAGGGCGCATAGTGTAATGCTTTGCTGCCCTGGTGACCAGTATGACCGTTATCAGCCTCAAGGGGTAAAAAATCCTGTAAACTTACGCAATACATGTAACAGGATGATTGACCATGACAAATCAACCAACGGAAATTGCCATTGTCGGCGGGGGGATGGTCGGTGGCGCGCTGGCGCTGGGACTGGCGCAGCATGGATTTACGGTTACCGTGATCGAACATGCCGCGCCTGCGCCGTTTGTCGCAGACAGCCAGCCGGACGTGCGTATTTCGGCGATCAGCGCGGCCTCAGTTTCTCTGTTGAAAGGGCTTGGCGTCTGGGATGCTGTGCAGGGGATGCGCACTCATCCGTATCGTCGACTGGAAACCTGGGAGTGGGAAAACGCGCATGTGGTATTTGATGCCAGCGAACTGAAGTTGCCACTGCTCGGGTATATGGTCGAAAACAACGTTCTGCAACAGGCGCTCTGGCAGGCGCTGGAAGGACATCCCAAAGTGACGCTGCGGGTTCCTGCCTCGCTGATTGCGCTGCATCGTCACAACGATCGTCATGAGCTTGAGCTGGCTGGTGGCGAACGAGTCACGGCAAAACTGGTGATTGGCGCGGATGGGGCAAATTCCCAGGTGCGGCAGATGGCCGGCATTGGTATCCACGCCTGGCAGTATGCGCAATCCTGCATGCTGATTACCGTGCAGTGCGAGAACGATCCCGGCGACAGCACCTGGCAACAGTTTACCCCGGACGGCCCGCGCGCGTTTCTGCCGCTGTTCGACAATTGGGCATCGCTGGTGTGGTATGACTCACCGGCGCGGATCCGTCAGTTGCAGGGGCTGAGTATGGCACAGCTTCAGACGGAGATCGCAAAGCACTTCCCGGCACGACTGGGGCAAGTGATGCCCGTTGCGGCAGGCGCGTTCCCGCTGACGCGTCGTCATGCTTTGCAATATGTTCAGCCTGGGCTGGCGTTGGTAGGGGATGCGGCGCATACCATACATCCGCTGGCCGGGCAGGGGGTTAATCTGGGCTATCGCGATGTGGACGCGCTTCTCGATGTACTGGTCAATGCCCGCAGTTATGGCGAATCCTGGGCGAGCCAGCCGGTTCTGAAGCGTTATCAGACCCGGCGTATGGCGGATAACTTCATCATGCAAAGCGGGATGGATCTGTTCTACGCCGGATTCAGCAATGACCTGCAGCCGTTACGGATTATTCGTAACCTCGGACTGATGGCGGCAGAACGCGCTGGCGTGTTAAAGCGTCAGGCGCTGAAATACGCATTAGGGTTGTAATTTTAATCCAGGCCTACGATCGTAGGCCTGATAAGCGTAGCGCCATCAGGCAATAAACGCAGAAAAGCAAAAAGCCCGCCGAAGCGAGCTTTTCTAATGTGGCTGGGGTACGAGGATTCGAACCTCGGAATGCCGGAATCAGAATCCGGTGCCTTACCGCTTGGCGATACCCCAATTTACAATTTCAGGTACTTCCTGCATTCACATTATGAATGCTTACGAATTTGGCTGGGGTACGAGGATTCGAACCTCGGAATGCCGGAATCAGAATCCGGTGCCTTACCGCTTGGCGATACCCCAACAAATTGTTTTTGAACTCGTTAGCATGAATTAACGGGTTCTGATATATGGTGGCTACGACGGGATTCGAACCTGTGACCCCATCATTATGAGTGATGTGCTCTAACCAACTGAGCTACGTAGCCAGAAACTGTATTTCTTCGATGGCTGGGGTACCTGGATTCGAACCAGGGAATGCCGGTATCAAAAACCGGTGCCTTACCGCTTGGCGATACCCCAATGACCGTCGCGGTAATCCGCAAACTCGAAGAAATATGGCTGGGGTACCTGGATTCGAACCAGGGAATGCCGGTATCAAAAACCGGTGCCTTACCGCTTGGCGATACCCCATCCGTGCAACGCTTTTATGGGAATGGTGCGGGAGGCGAGACTTGAACTCGCACACCTTGCGGCGCCAGAACCTAAATCTGGTGCGTCTACCAATTTCGCCACTCCCGCAAAAAGATGGTGGCTACGACGGGATTCGAACCTGTGACCCCATCATTATGAGTGATGTGCTCTAACCAACTGAGCTACGTAGCCATCTTTTTTCGCGCGTTACCTTATCGGCGTTGCGGGGCGCATTATGCGTATTGAGCCTTGAAGCGTCAACCCCTTTTTCATCGAAAACGGCCGGAATGTGACTGTTTGGTTAGGTTGCGAACAGCGTGACGCAATATTCGGCAATTATTGGTTATTAATCGCTTTCTGTACTGTTTTTCAGGATCAAAAAAGGGCCCCGAAAGGCCCTTTTCATCAGTGTAGCTTATTGATAAGCGGACTGGTGAACACCCACGGCGCGACCTGATGGATCGTTCATGGTTTTGAACGCTTCGTCCCATTCGATCGCTTTAGCGGAAGAGCAGGCGACGGAGGGACCACCAGGTACACATTCTGCGGCGCTCGGTACCGGGAACAGCTCTTCGAAGATCTCGCGGTACAGATATGCTTCTTTCGACGATGGCGTGTTGTACGGGAAGCGGAAGCGGGCGGTTTCCAGTTGCTGATCGGAAACTTGCTTAGCGGCCACCTCTTTCAGGGTATCGATCCAACTGTAGCCCACTCCGTCGGAGAACTGCTCTTTCTGACGCCAGGCCACGCTTGCCGGCAGGTAGGATTCAAAACATTCACGGAGGATATGTTTTTCCATCTTACCGTTGCCGCACATCTTATCTTGCGGGTTGATACGCATCGCCACGTCGAGGAATTTTTTATCCAGGAACGGGACGCGTGCTTCCACACCCCAGGCCGACATGGCCTTGTTAGCGCGGGCGCAGTCAAACATATGCAGCGCCTGCAGTTTACGCACCGTCTCTTCGTGCAGTTCTTTGGCGTCTGGCGCCTTGTGGAAATAGAGGTAACCGCCGAAGACTTCATCAGAACCTTCACCAGACAACACCATTTTGATGCCCATCGCTTTGATCTTACGCGACATTAAGTACATCGGCGTGGAGGCGCGAATGGTGGTCACATCATAGGTTTCGATGTGATAAATCACGTCGCGGATCGCGTCCAGCCCTTCCTGTACCGTAAAGTGAATTTCATGATGCACGGTCCCCAGATGGTTCGCCACTTCCTGCGCGGCTTTCAGATCCGGAGAACCTTCCAGACCGACGGCAAAGGAGTGGAGTTGCGGCCACCAGGCTTCAGAACGCTCGTCATCTTCCACACGACGGGCAGCGAATTTTTTGGTGATCGCCGAGATCACTGAAGAATCCAGACCGCCCGAGAGCAACACACCGTAAGGGACATCAGACATCAGATGGCTTTTGACGGAATCTTCAAGCGCCTGGCGCAGCTCGTTTTTGTCGGTAACGTTATCTTTTACGGCATCGTAGTCGAACCAGTCACGCTGGTAGTACTGACGGATTTCACCGTCTTTGCTCCACAGATAACTTCCTGCAGGGAACTCTTTAATGGTACGACAAACCGGTACCAGCGCTTTCATTTCCGACGCGACGTACAGGTTGCCGAACTCGTCGTAACCCATATACAGCGGAATGATGCCGATGTGGTCGCGACCAATCAAATATGCATCCTGTTCGCTGTCATACAGCGCGAAGGCAAACATCCCTTGCAGATCGTCGAGAAATTCCACGCCTTTTTCCTGATACAGCGCAAGGATCACTTCGCAGTCAGAACCGGTCTGGAACGCGTAGCGATCGCCATATTCTGCACGCAGCGCCTGGTGGTTGTAGATTTCACCGTTCACGGCCAGTACGTGAGTTTTCTTGTCGTTATACAGCGGCTGAGCGCCAGCATTGACGTCGACAATCGACAGACGTTCATGGGCCAGAATGGCCTTATCGCAGGCATAAATACCGGACCAGTCCGGGCCGCGATGGCGCATCAGGCGTGACAGCTCAAGGGCTTTTTTACGCAGTTCACCTGCATCTGACTTAATATCGAATACGCCGAAAATCGAACACATAACCTTCTCCGTTAACCTGTTGCGTAATGCTTTTTGTGTTTGCTTGCTAAAGAAAATGCCGCAAAGGAACAGGCGGTGCAAGAGGTTTGGGGTCAGAAAAAGAAAAAACGCAATGGTGATTGTTGATTAGTGAAAAAAGATTACACATTGAGCGTATTCATTGATGAATTATCAGTTTTTCGCCTGTTTTGTTGGATGGATTTATTTTTCTGGAAGACGAAAATGAAAAACCACGTCCTGGGACGTGGTCTGTGTTAAATAACGTCGATTTCGGCGACGGAGGGATAAATCCAGCTCGGGCGGAACGGCATACTGTCGATGTCATCCAGCGTGGAAACGCCGGAGAGCACCAGAATGGTTTCGAGCCCCGCCTGGAAGCCAGCGAGAATATCGGTGCGCAGGTTATCGCCGACAATCACTGTCTCTTCAGAGTGCGCCTGCATTTTGTTTAACGCCGCGCGGATAATCCACGGACTCGGCTTACCAACGTAGAACGGTTTACGACCAGAGATTTTCTCGATGCCGGCACAGAGCGCGCCACAGGCCGGATAAAAACCGCGACCGTGGGTGTCCGGGTTGGTGGCGATAAAGCGTGCGCCGTTTGCCACAAAGTAAGCCGCTTTGTGCATCATGTCCCAGTTGTAGGAGCGGGTCTCGCCGACGATGACAAAGTCCGGGTTCACGTCCGTAATGGTGAAACCAGCTTTATACAGTTCGTGGATCAGCGCGCCTTCGCCGACAACATAGGCCTTTTTTCCTTCCTGACGACGCAGGAAATCGGCAGTCGCCATTGCTGAGGTGTAAAACACGCTGTCCGGAACATTGACGCCAGCGGTCGCGAAACGGTTTGCCAGATCCTGGCCGGTCTGTGACGGGTAATTGGTCAGCAGCACCAGCGGTAGGCCTTTCTCCATTACGCCCGTCAAAAACTCCGCCGCACCTGGTACGGCGACATTGTCGTGCATCAGCACGCCGTCGATATCACAAATGACATTCTTGATGGTCATGAACTACCCAGGAAATGTGTTAATAATCCGATACTATAAGAGCGCATCAGTTTTCCAGCAAATGCTGGAGCAAAATACCGTTGAGCATGGCGCGTTTTACCAGGGCAAAGGCGCCGATGGCGGAGCGGTGATCCAGCGTGGAACGCACTACCGGCAAGTTCGTGCGAAACGCCTTTAGCGCCTGCGTATTAATGCAGCTTTCAATGGCGGGTAACAGCACTTTATCGGCTTCGGTGATCTCACCAGCAATCACGATTTTTTGCGGATTAAACAGGTTGATGGCAATTGCAATGGTCTTACCCAGATGACGCCCGACGTGCTCAATGACCTCTGAGGCCAGGCTGTCACCTTTATTAGCCGCCTTGCAGATCGTTTTGATCGTGCAGTCTTCCAGCGGAACGCGGCTCTGGTAGCCTTGTTTCAGCAGATTGAGGACGCGCTGTTCAATCGCCGCGTTCGCTGCGATGGTTTCCAGGCAGCCAAAGTTGCCGCAGTGACAGCGCTCGCCCAACGGTTCAACCTGGATGTGGCCAATTTCGCCAACGTTACCGTTACGACCAATAAAAATTCGACCGTTAGAGATGATCCCGGCCCCCGTACCGCGGTGGACGCGCACCAGAATGGAGTCTTCGCAGTCCTGGCTTGCCCCAAAGTAGTGCTCCGCCAGGGCCAGACTGCGGATATCGTGGCCAACAAAACAGGTGACGAGAAAACGTTTTTCCAGTGCTTCAACCAGTCCCCAGTTCTCTACCTGAATATGCGGCATATAGTGGATCTTGCCGCTTTCCGGATCGACAAGTCCCGGCAGGATCACGGAAATGGCGATGAGCTCGCGAATTTTGCGTTGGTTGCTGTCGATAAAGGCGGTAATGGCGTTGAGCAGCGCATGTTCCAGCGTTTCCTGCGTGCGTTCAGGCAACGGATAGTGTTCTTCCGCCAGTACTTTGCTGCTTAGATCAAACAGAGTAATGGTCGCGTCGTGGCGACCAAGACGTACGCCAATGGCGTGAAAACTGCGGGTTTCGGTGACGATAGAGATAGCGCGGCGGCCTCCGGTGGAGGCCTGCTGATCGACTTCTTTGATCAGCCCGCGTTCAATCAGTTGACGCGTAATTTTGGTTACGCTGGCAGGGGCAAGCTGGCTTTGCTCGGCAATCTGGATCCGCGAGATTGGTCCATGCTGGTCAATCAGGCGGTAAACGGCCGCGCTGTTAAGCTGTTTTACGAGATCAACATTACCTATTTGAGCTTGTCCGCCTGGTGTCATACTTTCTCTTACTCAGTAACGACCTCGTCACCATTAACGATGGTCTTGATGATTTTAAAGTCGTGTGTGAAAGCGGTCAGGTTTGCCACTTTACCCGCTGCGATGCTACCCAGATGTTTCTCAACACCGATGGCACGCGCAGGGTAGAGGGTTGCCATGCGCAGCACTTCGTCGAGTGCAATACCGCAATGTTCAACCAGATTACGCACGCCTTCAATCATGGTTAATGATGAACCGCTCAGCGTTCCGTTTTCATCTACACAAAGTCCATTGCGGTAGTATATTGTTTTACCAGCAAAAATGAACTGTTCAATATTTGCCCCTGCCGGCGCAGTCGCATCCGTCACCAGGCACAGTTTGTCGCCTTTCAGCCGTTTGGCGTTGCGGATGTTGGCATAATCGACGTGCAGGCCATCGGCAATTACGCCGCAATAAATGTCGGCTTCATCCAGAATCGCACCGGCAAGGCCAGGTTCGCGCCCGGTAATATAAGGCATGGCGTTGAACAGATGTGTGGCGAAGGTGATACCTGCCCGGAACCCGGCTTTCGCTTCTTTCAGCGTGGCGTTTGAGTGACCCGCAGAGACCACAATCCCGGCATTCGCCAGTTTACCAATCACTTCCGCTGGAACCATCTCCGGTGCCAGCGTCACTTTGGTGATAACGTCGGCATTATCGCACAGGAAATCGACCAGCGCAGCGTCAGGCTGACGGACAAAACTCGGATTGTGCGTCCCTTTTTTCACCAGGTTCAGCCAGGGGCCTTCCAGATGGAGACCCAGCGCCTGATTCGGATGTTTCGCCAGGTATTCACGCATCACGCGAATACCTTGCTTCATGAGATCGTCGCTGGTGGTAATCAGCGTAGGCAGATAGTTGGTGCAGCCCGATTTCTCGTTGGCCTTCTGCATGATCTCCAGCGTTTCAACGGTGACGGCTTCTGCCGTGTCGTTAAACTGCACGCCGCCGCAGCCATTAAGCTGGACATCAATAAAGCCGGGGGAAAGAATGGCCCCGTTCACTGAACGTTGTTCGATCTCTGGCGGCAGTTCTGCCACAGGGCAAACGCGGTCAATCAGGCCATTGGCGACAACAATCGCATGGTCATCAAGAATTTCGTGGCCGGTAAAGATCCGACCCTGGGTTAAAGCATACATTCCGACCCCCGATTTCAAAAAAATGCCGCCCTGAACACCGTGGCAGGGCGGAGGCTACATTACAGACCTTTAATATTTTCTGCTTCTAACTCGTTGAAATATTTAAGCGTCTTAACTTTCAGTTCCATCGTGGATGGCTCATCGCACACTACAACCGCTTTCGGATGCAGTTGCAGACAGCTAATGGTCCACATGTGGTTAACATTACCTTCAACCGCGGCCTGCAGCGCCTGTGCTTTTTGATGGCCCAGCACCAGAATCATCACTTCTTCAGCATCCAGCAGGGTACCCACGCCAACGGTCAGGGCGTACTTCGGTACCTGATCCACGTCGCCGTCAAAGAAACGGGAGTTTGCCACACGGGTGTCATGCGTCAGGGTTTTGATACGGGTACGAGAGGCCAGCGAAGAAGCCGGTTCGTTAAAAGCGATATGACCGTCATTACCGACACCACCCATGAACAGGTGGATTTTACCGTAGGAACGGATTTTTTCTTCATACTGGCGGCACTCGGCGTCGATGTCTGGCGCGTTGCCGTTGAGCAGGTTGATGTTTTCTGCTGGAATATCAACGTGGTCAAAGAAATTACGATGCATGAAGCTGTGGTAGCTTTCCGGATGCTCTTTTGGCAGGCCGACATATTCGTCCATGTTGAACGTCACAACATGTTTGAAGCTAACCTGGCCCGCTTTGTGCATTTCGACTAAGGCTTTATACGCAGTCAGCGGCGTGCCGCCTGTCGGCAGACCCAGCACAAACGGACGATCGGCTGTCGGTTTGAACGCATTGATGCGATTAACGATATGGCGTGCAGCCCATTTGCCGACCTGTTCAGCGGACGTCAGGGGAATCAGTCTCATTCTTCACCTCAGAAAGTAAATGTAAGCCGTTGACGGATTGTGCGTCGGTGCATGGTAAAGCGTAACCTGGCATGCATCTGTTGGGTTAATCCGTCTTGATTTTTTGAATGATAAAATAAGTTTTGCCACATAGCCAGTAAAAGGGAGTGAATATAACGATATTTGGTGACTGAAATCACAAAAAACACGCTTTTAATTTGCGATACGAATTAAATTTTTACACACTCACAATGCCAGTAAAGCAACAACTGAATTTCAATAAGTTAGTGACAAAATAAAAACACAGCTTAAAGCGAGCCTTAACGGGGTCTCAAAGGGGGAAGAAAGTGAGTATTCTAGGTTATCTGCAAAAGGTTGGCCGCGCGCTGATGGTGCCGGTCGCCACGCTGCCAGCGGCGGCAATATTGATGGGGGTCGGCTACTGGATCGACCCGGTAGGTTGGGGTGGAGATAACGCACTTGCGGCGTTCTTCATTAAGTCCGGTTCCGCCATTATCGATAACATGTCCGTGCTGTTTGCTATCGGTGTGGCTTACGGTATGTCCAAAGATAAAGACGGTGCTGCGGCGCTGACCGGTTTTGTGGGCTTCCTGGTGTTGACCACACTCTGTTCTCCGGCTGCGGTTTCAATGATTCAGAAGATCCCTGCTGACCAGGTTCCTGCCGCTTTCGGTAAGATCAGCAACCAGTTCGTGGGTATCCTCGTCGGTATTATCTCTGCTGAGCTGTACAACCGCTTTAGCAGCGTTGAACTGCCGAAAGCGCTCTCTTTCTTCAGCGGTCGCCGTCTGGTACCGATCCTCACCTCTTTCGTGATGATCATCGTCGCGTTCATCATGATGTACATCTGGCCGGTGATTTTTGACGGTCTGGTCAACTTCGGTGAGCACATTCAAAAACTGGGCTCAACCGGTGCCGGTATCTACGCCTTCTTCAACCGTCTGTTGATTCCGGTGGGTCTGCACCACGCGCTGAACTCCGTATTCTGGTTCGACGTTGCAGGGATTAACGACATTCCTAACTTCCTCGGCGGCGCCCAGTCAATCGAATCGGGTAAAGCGGTTGTAGGGATTACCGGTCGTTATCAGGCGGGCTTCTTCCCGATCATGATGTTTGGTCTGCCGGGTGCGGCGCTGGCGATTTACCACTGTGCACGTCCTGAGAACAAGGCGAAAGTACTGGGCATCATGATGGCCGGTGCATTTGCGGCGTTCTTTACGGGTATCACCGAACCGCTGGAATTCTCTTTCATGTTCGTTGCGCCGGTTCTGTATGTGATTCACGCTGTCCTGACCGGTATCTCTGTATTTATCGCGGCAAGCATGCATTGGATTGCCGGCTTTGGCTTCAGTGCGGGTCTGGTGGATATGGTGCTTTCCTCCCGTAACCCGCTGGCAACCCAGTGGTGGATGCTGATCCCGCAAGGTCTGGTGTTCTTTGCCATCTACTACGTAGTGTTCCGTTTCGTTATCACCAAATTCAACCTGATGACTCCGGGTCGCGAACTGGCTGTGGCTGGCAGCGAAGCGGATGGTCAGGACCTCAACGTGAGCAGCGATAAAGAACAGGACGTTTCTGCCCTGGCACGTCAGTACATTGCGGCCATCGGCGGTTCTGACAACCTCACCGGTATTGATGCCTGCATCACCCGCCTGCGTCTGAGCGTAAAAGACTCGTCGCTGGTGAATGAAAGCCTGGCGAAACGTCTGGGTGCCTCTGGTGTCATTCGTCTGAACAAAACCAGCGTGCAGATTATCGTCGGCTTCGTGGCTGAGAAAATCGCCAACGCGATGAAAACAACCGGTCCGGTTGCGGCAGCTGAAGCTTCTGCCGCGCCTGCAGCTCAGGCAACAGTAAAACCACAGGCCGTGCCGAATGCGGTAACCATCGCTGAACTGGTGTCGCCAGTGACCGGTGAGGTGGTTGCGCTGGAGCAGGTGCCTGACGAAGCGTTCGCCAGCAAAGCGGTCGGTGACGGCGTTGCGGTAAAACCGACGGATAAAACCGTGGTTTCTCCGGCAGCGGGCACTATCGTAAAAATCTTCAACACCAACCATGCGTTCTGCCTGGAAACCGAGAAAGGCGCGGAAATCGTTGTCCACATGGGTATCGATACCGTCGCGTTGAACGGTCAGGGCTTCAAGCGTCTGGTGGAAGAGGGCGCGGAAGTGAGTGCGGGTCAGCCGATTCTGGAAATGGATCTGGACTATCTGAACGCGAACGCGCGCTCCATGATCAGTCCTGTCGTTTGCAGCAACATCGACGACTTCAGTGGGCTGGTGATCAAAGCCGACGGTCACGTGGTTGCCGGTCAAACGCCACTGTATGATATTAAAGGCAAATAATCGCTCCTGAGTCAGCGTCATTGAGCCTTAAGCGGCGGGGGGAAACCTCCGCCGCTTTTTTTTATTGGTAACGCTTTTCCGTGACATAAAGGTTGTCTCTTCGCCCAGCTTATAAGATCATATGCCGTTATACGTTGTTCACGCTTTGAGGAATCCACGATGAGTGAGGCTGAAGCCCGCCCGAGTAACTTTATTCGTCAGATCATCGATGAAGATCTGGCCAGTGGTAAGCACACCACGATCCATACCCGTTTTCCGCCGGAGCCAAATGGCTATCTGCACATTGGCCACGCGAAATCTATCTGCCTGAACTTTGGTATCGCGCAAGACTACCAGGGCCAGTGCAACCTGCGTTTCGATGATACCAACCCGGTAAAAGAAGATATCGAGTACGTCGATTCGATCAAAAACGACGTTGAGTGGTTAGGTTTTCACTGGGCTGGCGACGTTCGTTACTCCTCAGATTACTTTGATCAGCTGCATGCCTACGCGGTTGAACTGATCAACAAAGGTCTGGCATATGTTGATGAACTGACGCCGGAGCAGATCCGCGAATATCGTGGCACGCTGACGGCACCGGGTAAAAACAGCCCGTTCCGCGATCGCAGCATCGAAGAGAACCTTGCGTTGTTCGAAAAAATGCGTACCGGTGGTTTTGAAGAAGGTAAAGCTTGCCTGCGCGCGAAGATCGACATGGCATCGCCGTTTATCGTGATGCGCGATCCGGTTCTGTACCGCATTAAATTTGCTGAACACCATCAGACCGGCAACAAGTGGTGCATCTATCCGATGTATGACTTTACCCACTGCATCAGCGATGCGCTGGAAGGCATTACGCACTCACTGTGTACGCTTGAGTTCCAGGACAACCGTCGTCTGTACGACTGGGTGCTGGACAACATCTCCATTCCGGTTCACCCGCGTCAGTATGAATTTTCGCGCCTGAATCTGGAATATACCGTGATGTCCAAGCGTAAGCTGAACCTGCTGGTGGCTGACAAGCACGTAGAAGGCTGGGACGATCCGCGTATGCCGACCATCTCCGGTCTGCGTCGTCGTGGTTATACCGCTGCGGCAATTCGTGAATTCTGCAAACGTATTGGTGTGACCAAGCAGGACAATACGATTGAAATGGCGTCGCTGGAATCCTGTATCCGCGAAGATCTGAACGAAAACGCACCGCGTGCGATGGCGGTTATCGATCCGGTAAAACTGGTTATCGAGAACTACCCGCAGGGTGAAAGCGAAATGGTCACCATGCCTAATCATCCGAACAAACCGGAAATGGGCACGCGTGAGGTTCCGTTCAGCGGTGAAATCTGGATCGATCGCGCTGACTTCCGCGAAGAAGCCAACAAGCAGTACAAGCGTCTGGTGATGGGCAAAGAAGTGCGTCTGCGTAACGCCTACGTGGTGAAAGCAGAACGCGTGGAGAAAGATGATGAAGGCAATATCACGACTATCTTCTGCACCTATGACGCGGATACGCTGAGTAAGGATCCGGCTGATGGCCGTAAAGTGAAAGGCGTGATCCACTGGGTTAGCGCCGCACATGCGCTACCGGTAGAGATCCGTCTCTACGATCGTCTGTTCAGCGTACCAAACCCTGGTGCTGCGGATGATTTCCTGTCCGTGATGAACCCGGAATCACTGGTGATCAAACAGGGCTTTGCTGAACCGTCGCTGAAAGCCGCGGTTGCAGGGAAAGCGTTCCAGTTTGAGCGCGAAGGTTACTTCTGCCTGGACAGCCGTTATGCCAGCGCAGAGAAACTGGTGTTTAACCGCACCGTTGGCCTGCGTGATACCTGGGCGAAAGTCGGCGAGTAAACCGTCGAACGAACCTGCCAAACGCCGCACTCTGCGGCGTTTTTTTTCGCCGATCACTCTCGCTTTGCGAAGCGAATTAATTCCCATTCAGAAAATAGAGCCATTAACAAACGTTTGTTTTCACTAACTTATGCAATAAGTTGCCCATAACACGAAATAGCTTTCATCCTTCTGGAAAACAAAGAAAATTTATATCTTTGCTGTCATTTATTGACCGATGAATGAAATGTAACAGAAAGCGATGAAATATGTGCGGTTGCTCATACTCTTACATTCTCGTTACAGAAAGAGATTGATAATTCGCGTCGCGAAAAATAGTCTATCACTGTAGTCAGTGAGGTTTCTCTCAGTGCTACTTTTAAATTTTTATTTTTTCGCTGTTTCGCCTTTGGCAACAGCAATTTATACGTCAAAGAGGATTAACATATGCGTACGTTTAGTGGCAAACGTAGTGCGCTGGCGTTGGCTATCGCCGGTATCACAGCACTGTCGGGTCTGGTCGTTGTTCCGCAGGCACAGGCCGAAGGCTTTATCGATGATTCAACCCTGACGGGCGGCATTTATTACTGGCAGCGTGAGCGCGACCGTAAAGATGTCACCGACGGCGACAAATATAAAACCAACCTTTCTCACGCGACCTGGAACGCCAACCTGGATTTCCAGTCCGGCTATGCAGCCGATATGTTCGGTCTCGATGTGGCGGCGTTTACCGCAATTGAAATGGCAGAAAATGGCGACAGCGGCCATCCAAACGAAATCGCCTTCTCGAAAAAGAACAAAGGCTATGACGAAGACTACTCCGGTGATAAGAGCGGAATCAGTCTGTATAAGGCCGCCGCGAAATTCAAATTTGGTCCCGCCTGGGCCCGCGCCGGTTATATTCAACCTACCGGTCAGACGCTGTTAGCGCCGCACTGGAGCTTTATGCCGGGTACCTATCAGGGTGCCGAAGCGGGCGCTAACTTTGACTATGGCGACGCGGGCGCGCTGAGTTTCTCCTATATGTGGGCCAACGAATATAAAGCGCCGTGGCACACTGAAGTCGATAAATTCTACCAGGGCGATAAAAAGACCAAAGTCGATTATCTCCACTCTGTCGGCGCAAAATATGATTTCAAAAATGACCTGGTGCTGGAAGCCGCATTTGGTCAGTCCGAAGGCTATGTCGATCAGTACTTCGCCAAAGCCAGCTACAAGTTCGATTTAGGTGGCAATCCGTTCTCCACCAGCTATCAGTTCTACGGGGCGCGTGACAAAGTCGATGACCGCAGCGCCAGCGACATTTATGACGGTACGGCCTGGCTGCAGGCGTTGACCTTCGGCTACAAAGTGGCAGAAGTGGTTGACCTGCGTCTGGAAGGGACCTGGGTTAAGGCCGAAGGGCAGCAAGGGTTCTTCCTGCAACGTATGACTCCGACCTATGCGTCATCCAACGGTCGTCTGGATATCTGGTGGGATAACCGTTCAGACTTCAACGCCAACGGCGAAAAAGCGGTCTTCTTCGGTGCGATGTATGACCTGAAAAACTGGAACCTGCCGGGCTGGGCCGTCGGGGCTTCTTATGTGTATGCCTGGGACGCGAAACCGTCTACCTGGCAGAGCAGCCCGGATGCATACTACGACAAAAACCGTACTATCGAAGAGTCATCTTACAGCCTGGATGCGGTCTATACGCTGCAGGACGGTCGTGCGAAAGGCACCATGTTTAAACTGCACTTCACCGAATATGACAACCATTCCAACATCCCGAGCTGGGGTGGCGGTTATGGCAACATCTTCCAGGATGAGCGCGACGTGAAGTTCATTGTGATTGCACCGTTCACCATCTTCTAATGCCAACAGCGGCAGGCCCAGCACCTGCCGCCTCGTTGAGGACCCTGCTATGAAAAAACTGATACTCATCGCCGTGATGGCCTCGGGACTGGTTGCCTGCGCACCGTCAATGGCTCCGAAAGAAGACAGCCGGTTGAAAGAAGCGTACAGCGCCTGTATCAACACGGCACAGGGATCGCCAGAGAAAATCGAAGCCTGTCAGAGCGTGCTGAACGTGCTGAAAAAAGAGAAACAGCATCAGCAGTTTGCGAATCAGGAAAGTGTTCGTGTGCTGGATTACCAGCAGTGTATTCAGGCGACGCGCACTGGTAACGATCAGGCCGTGAAAGCCGATTGCGATAAGATCTGGCAGGAAATTCGCAGCAACAACACGGCGAAGTAAGCGTCAGAGATAGTATAAAACGGGCGGAGAGATATCTCCGCCCGTCTGCGTTTCAGAGCTTATTCTCTGCTGTCTGATAACCGCGACTGAGACGGACAAATAACATTGCCGTCGCGGCGAATCCGCACAGCGCTGCGCACATAAGCCACCAACCCGGTGAACTCTTATCGCCCGTCAACTGGACCAGCGCTGTGGAAATGGCGGGCGTCAGGCCGCCGAAAATCGCCGTGGCGAGACTAAAGGCCAGTGAAAACCCCACGGTTCGTACATAAACCGGCATGACTTCGGTCAGTGCGGCAACCATCGCGCCGTTGTACATACCAAAGAAGAACGAGAACCAGAGCAGTACCAGCGTCATACGGGTGAAATCAGGGGCGGCGGTAAGCCAGTTCATTACCGGCCAGGTGGTGACCAGTGCCAGCAAAGTGATGCCCATCAGCACCGGGCGACGCCCAATCCGGTCAGAGATGGCACCGCCAATCGGCAGCCAGATGAAGTTAGAAATCCCCACCAGCATGGTGACTATCAGGCTGTCACGCGCGCTGAGGTTCAAAACGGCTCTCCCGTAAGTGGGGGTATAGACGGTAATAAAATAAAAGGTCGTGGTTGTCATCGCCACCAGCAGGGTACCTGCGGTGATGATGCGCCAGTTTTTAACAATCGTGGTAAAAATCTCCCGGGTGTCGGGGCGGTGCTTACGTTGTAAAAAGGCTTCAGTTTCCTGTAGTGAACGTCGAAGAACAAAAATCAGCGGAATAATCATGCAGCCAATAAAGAACGGGATTCGCCAACCCCATTCAGAGATCTCATCGTGCCCCAGCGTGACATTCAGGCCGTAGCCAATCAGCGCGGCGACAACGATCGCGACCTGTTGACTGGCCGATTGCCAACTGGTGTAAAAGCCTTTATTGCCAGGCGTTGCGATTTCAGAAAGATAAACAGAGACGCCGCCCAGTTCGACGCCGGCAGAGAATCCCTGTAGCAAGCGCCCCAGCAGCACCAGCGCGGGGGCCAGCAGGCCGATGGTCTGATAACCCGGAACGAGGGCTATCAACAGCGTGCCGCAGCCCATAATTGCCAGAGTAACCATCAGCCCTTTACGCCGACCGATCCTGTCGATATATGCCCCCAGTATTACCGCCCCGATGGGGCGCATTAAAAAGCCGGAGCCAAAAACGGCAAAGGTAAGCATGAGGCTGGCGAACTCACTTTCGGCGGGAAAAAACGTCTTTGCGATATAAGTGGCATAAAAACCAAACAGAAAAAAATCAAACTGTTCGAGAAAATTACCGCTGGTCACACGCAGTATTGCGCCGAACGTGCCGGCGCGCGATGGTTGTTGAGTCATTGAGGTTGCTCCACTGTCTTATCATAATATTTATAGAGGTAAGAGTTTGCGGGTCAGTCGCCTGCGACCCCCGCCTGTTTTCCACGTCGCTTCTCAATTGCCCATTTGAGTAAAGATGCGCAGCGGTAAAATCCGTGGGCAAATTTTCCGTACGGAATGGTCAAAAAAAGTGCCATGACCACGCCAAGATGGATGGCAAGCAGGATCCCCATCCATGAGGTGTCTCTCCCCGCCAGCAGACCCAGGCCGGTCAGGCTGGTCAGTAGCAGCAGTAAAATAAATCCGCGATCCATTGGTTTCTGTCGCGCGTCACCATGCAGTGGTGAGCGCTTAAGGTTTAACCACAGCAGGCCCGCCGGGCCGATGACTAAGCCGACTCCACCGAGCGTGCCAAGCATAACCGGCACGCTGAAGAACGGGTAAGGGGCTTCCCATCCGGCAATGTAGTGGTAACCGGTCGCCACTACGGTCGCGGCGAAACAGAGCATAAAGCCGTAAAAGGTGAAATGATGGAAACGACGGCGCATCAGCGTAAAGGCATCGTCAGTTTCGTTGCAGCCCTTGCCATGTCCACCGTCGAGGTATTTCAGCGTCAGCGCATTGTGCGAAGCTTCGGCAATTTCCACCGGACGTGGCCCAACGGGGGATATCTCACGCCAGAAGCGGATTACGCCAGCCATCAGTAAACCGATCGCCAGCACGAAAACGGAGCCAAACATCCATGCCAGCAGGTTGTGCGGGAATATTTGGTAGAAATCACCGGCCAGCGGCGGGTGGAGCAGCGATCCCTTTAGCCCCATCGCGAGGAGTAAAAAGAGGATCAGACCAAAGACTAGTGCCAGCGTCACGGTGACGCCTGCCCGGCGATACAGCGCCCCGAAGACCGCCGGTTGCGCGTAATGTTGATAAGTTTCCAGACGCACTTCCGCCATCGCTTTCGGCACATTGATCGCAAACTCATGGGGCGGGGCGTACTGACAGGCGTGCAGGCAGGCACCGCAGTTATGGCACAGGTTGGCAAGATAGTTGATGTCGGCTTTGCCAAATTCCAGCCGTTGAGTCATTGCCGGAAATACGGCGCAAAACCCTTCGCAATAGCGACAGGCGTTACAAACCTGCATCACCCGCTCGACTTCAGCCTCCGGCCCGGTGAGAATTTTGGCCTCGATAATCAATTTTTCAAGCTGCTTCATGACGTGCCTCCTTGCGTGCTGCCAGGGCAGCTTCTTTACCTGCGATCCGACCAAACGTGGTGCCGATGGACATGCCGACACCGGCGGTATAGCCCTTGCCCAGCACGTTGCCTGCCATCATTTCACCGGCAACGAACAGGTTACGGCTGGGGGCGCCAGCGAAGTGGACCGCAGCATGTTCATTCACTTTCAGCCCCAGATAGGTAAAGGTGATCCCTGGACGCAGGGCATAACCGTAGTAGGGTGGGGTATCGAGAGGTCGCGCCCAGTGGGTTTTTGGTGGCGTCAGGCCCTGCGTTGCGCAGTTATCCAACGTTGTGTGATCAAACTGGCCCGGCTGACAGGCCTGGTTGTACTGCTCCACGGTATCGGTAAAGCGTTCGGGATCCAGCCCCAGTTGGCGGGCCAGTTCACCCAGCGTGTTCGCTTGCGCCCCCGGGAAAACCGGCGGCATAAAGTGGCCGATCGCTTTGCTGTCGATAATGGAGAAGCCAATCTGGCCGGGCTGATGGGCAACCAGACGCCCCCAGATGGCGTAGCGTTTCGGCCAGAAATCTTCGCCTTCGTCGTAAAAGCGTTCTGCGTCCCGGTTGACCACCACACCCAGGGATACGCAATCCACGCGGGTACAAATGCCGCCGTCATACAGCGGGGCTCGGGCATCAATGGCAACACAGTGGGACTGGGACGGATCGCCGATGATGTCAGCCCCGGCGTCGATCATAAATTTGAGCAACACACCCTGATTAAAGCGGGTGCCGCGAATGAGGAAGTTATCGGCGGGCCATTCGCCACGCGCGTTTTCCCCCCAGGCCTCGCGCAGCCATTCCCGGTTGGATTCAAACCCGCCGGCGGCAAGGACACAGGCTCTGGCCTCAATGCGCTCGTTACCTGCCAGGGCGGCGACGAATTCGCCATTATGCAATTCAAGCGCCTGTACCGGCGTGTTGTAGCGAATCTGCACCCCCAGCTTTTCTGCGCTGCGGTAATAGGCGTTCACGAGGGCTTTCCCGCCGCCCATGAAGAAGGCATTAGTACGCGCCACGTGCAGCGCGCCAGAGAGCGGAGGCTGAAAATTAACACCGTGTTGGCGCATCCAGTCACGACACTGCGATGAGGTACGGATCACCAGACGCGCCAGCGCTTCATCGGTATTGCCTTCCGTGACGCGCCAGAGATCCTGCCAGAACTCCTCTTCGGGATAACTCTCTACCAATACATCCTGTGGCGCATCGTGCATACAACGTAAATTGCGCGTATGTTGAGAATTGCCGCCGCGCCATTCCCGTGGCGCAGCCTCTAACAGCAACACGGAGGCTCCTGCCTCGCGGGCGGTTAAGGCGGCACATAACGCGGCATTACCGCCGCCAATCACCAGTACATCCACCATCGTATACTCCATTACCATTTAACTATTTGTTAAATTTGTAATTGAAATGTATACGCACGGGTTGTGTGGGCGCTATGAGGAAAAGCTAAAGACCTGTTTAGTGAGCGTAAAGGGTTGCCCCCGGCCAACTGCCGGTTTCTACAAGTTCACGCATGACTTTTGTGAGCATCACGCGGGCGGCGAGCCCGGCGGGGGTGAGTTCATCGTCAGACAGGCTGACCAGAAAATTGGGGCGGCTGAGTACAGGATTGTGGACACCGATCACTCTTAGCGCTGCTCTCTCAAGGTGCGAAATGGCAGCGCCGGGTTGCAGCGTGGCACCGAGTCCGCTGCGAACGGCACGCATCAGTAACGCCAGGCCATCAATTTCCGTGGCGATATCCACCTTTAGTCCGTGTTCCTGACAGATGGCCTCCAGTCGGCCGCGCAGTCCGTGACCCTGACTTGGCATGATCAGCGGAATATTCGCCAGTTGGGCAGGGGTTATGGTGTCATCCGGAATATCTGCCAGCAGCTCGTGCGTGCCAATCAGAAAAAGCCGCTCTTCGAGAACCGGCCTGGCGCTCCAGCGCAGGATCTTCTCTTTCTGAAAAACGACGGCCAGATCAATCTGACGGGTGTTGATCATCCGCTCCAGGTTGCCGGAGAGGCTTTCCACCACATGCAAGCGTACGTCGGCGTAATGTTCCCGCATGGCATGAATAAACGGCATTCCGAGGATGGAGGCGGTGCTGGGGGCCATACCGACGCTGACATGACCGGACAGACGCGCATCTCGCGCCGCCAGAATCGCATCATCAGCGTGACGTAGCGCCAGCTGTGCCTGTGAATAAAAAGCCAGACCGGCGTTGGTTGGCGTTACGCCACGCGAGGTTCGCTGCAACAGACGAATCGCGAGTTCGTTTTCCAGTCGCGTCATCTGCTGGCTGAGTGCTGAGACGCCGATGTCGAGATCGAGCGCCGCGCTGCCCATACTGCCGGTTTCCACTATACGGACAAAGTAACGTAGCTGGCGAAGTTCCATTTCAATTCTCCGGACAGGGCAGGGTGAGATTTTACATTAAAGCAACATGCTGTCAGAAGCAAAGCACAGAATGGGGAATGACACGCATAAAAAAAGCCAACCGGATGGTTGGCTTTTCAGAATAATACACATTATTTCGCGTCGTGCGCGTGTTCATCTTCACGACAATCGCCTTCAGCGCAGTGGCCGTACAGATAAAGGCTGTGATTCGTCAGACGAATGCCATGCTTCGCCGCGATTTCACGCTGGCGGGCTTCAATAGAATCATCACTGAATTCGATCACTTTGCCGCAATCGAGGCAAATAAGGTGATCGTGATGATGCTGCTGCGTCAGCTCGAAAACGGATTTACCACCTTCAAAATTGTGGCGGGTAACGATCCCGGCGTCATCAAACTGGTTCAGCACGCGATACACGGTCGCCAGACCAATTTCTTCACCCATGTCGATCAGTCGTTTATATAAATCTTCCGCACTGACGTGATGGTTTTCCGGTCCCTGAAGAACTTCCAGAATCTTTAAACGAGGAAGCGTTACTTTCAGGCCAGCCTTCTTTAATGCGGTATTGTTGTCAGTCATGCGGAATCTGTCCTGTTGCTAAACGATTCACTTCATACAAGAAGTGACAGAAATTGCACTCGAGATAATGCGTTTCATTATAGGACTGCCGTGTCTAAATGAAAACTGCAAGCCTCTGGCAAATGTTAATAAATAGTCGGTATTGCCTGGAAATGAGAGCGCCACCTAAAAACTCCCGCACATTGTACAGGGATGGGCAAGAAAGTTACAAATTTGTAGCAATTATTTTGATTGGTTCTGTCTATTGATGCGGCGCAAACGTTGTCTGCGCCGCCGTACATCAGGCGTTGATGATCTCGTCCAGGTGCAGTTCTTCAGAAATCTGCTTCACCCATTTTTCCACGCGCTCAGCGGTCAGTTCCGGCTGACGGTCTTCGTCAATCGCCAGACCGACAAAATGGTCGTCATCAGCCAGACCTTTGGACGCTTCAAAATGATAGCCTGCGGTCGGCCAGTGACCCACGATGGTTGCGCCGCGCGGCTCAATGATATCGCGGATCGTGCCTAACGCGTCGCAGAAGTATTCGGCATAATCTTCCTGATCGCCACAGCCAAACAGGGCAACCAGTTTGCCGTTAAAATCAATGTCTTCGAGGGTTGGGAAGAAGTCGTCCCAGTCGCACTGCGCTTCACCGTAGTACCAGGTTGGGATACCGAGCAGCAGAATGTCATAGCCTTCGAGATCTTCCTTGCTGCTTTTTGCAATGTCATGTACATCGGCAACGTCTTTACCAAGCTGTTTTTGAATCATTTTTGCGATATTTTCGGTATTCCCGGTGTCGCTGCCGAAAAAGATGCCAGTGATTGCCATGAGTAAAGTAACCTCTTGAAACTTATTGAAATGGTGGTGGCGAATTGCCCACAGATAACGGCAATCATAGCAGAACAGTCAGGTATGCGGAAATAGCAAACGCATACGAGTGCACTCCATGCTACACGAAAGTGGGGGATGGGATGATTTCAGGCGAGATTCTGACCGCGTAGCGCCGCCAGTTGGGCCATCAGTATCTCTTCAATCAGTTCGCTGCGGCTTATCTCCCGGGATTCCGCCAGCTCATTTAGCGCGTCAACGGCTTCCGCGTTGAGTTTGAGCTCGACACGCTTAAGACCACGAACTTTGTCGCGTTTTAGCTGGTTACGCTTGTTAATGCGCAGTTGTTCATCGCGCGAAAGCGGATTGGTTTTCGGTCGTCCCGGGCGACGCTCGTGCGCGAACAGATCTAGTGTCGTACGGTCCGTTTGTTCTTTGGCCATGATTTTGGTGACTTCGGGGAAACAATCAGCCAGGCCTCTGCCCGGATGGATAGCGCGCCATCATACATCAGCGAATGAGGCGCGCCAACGTTCGTACGAGTAATCGCGCACGGACGCCGAGTTTTTAATCAGTTAGCCGTTTCATTCAGATAACGACGGATGGCGCGCAGCACCGCCTCCGGCTTTTCGGCATGCACCCAATGACCGGCCCCGGCAATCACATGCGCACGCGCCTGTGGGAACTGGGCCAGCAAATCGGCGCGATATGCTTCAGTGACATAAGGGGAGTTGCCGCCGGGGATAAACAGTGCCGGATGATCCCAGGCCGGAATCGTCTCCCATCCGACGATGTGCGGGTATTGTTCCCATAGTACCGGTACGTTGAAACGCCACTCGCCGTCAACATACGATTTCAGCAAAAATTGAATCACGCCTTCTTCATTAAGATGTTCGCGCATGACCGCTGCTGCCTGCTGACGGGTGTTTGCTTCTGCTGCCGTCACCGCGTTGATAGCAGCGAAAATCTCGTCGTGGCGGCGAACGTGGTAATCCACCGGCGCGATGTCTATTGCCACTAAACGTTCGATGCGATCCGGAGCCAGCGCGCTGAGCGCCATCACCGCTTTACCGCCCATCGAATGACCAATAAAGATGGCTTTTTCGATGTGTTGCATATCCAGCGTATCTAACAGATCCTGCGCCATCGCCGGGTAGTTCATCACCGGATCGCGAGGAGAGAGACCGTGGTTTCGCATATCGACCTGGATGATGTCATGGTCGTTCACCAGGTCGCGTGCAAGCACGCCCAGGTTGTCCAGACTGCCAAATAAACCGTGAACCAGTACGATGGGAGAATTATTGTGCAGGTTTTGTGCGGATTGCGCTCGGATATTCAATTTCATGGCAAAGTTCTTTTTTTCGCTCTGTCGGGTTAGGGTATTATGTTGACCATTCTGCCACCGGGCTGCAACCTCTTCGGTTTTCTCCGAGTTTTTTGTTCAGCCAGGTTTGACGCTATTCGCCGTTGGGATTTGCTCCTATACTCCCAACGATTTGTATTTCAGATCAGATAAGACACCGCACTGGATTAAGATGAAAACGATTGAAGTTGATGATGAACTCTATAGCTATATTGCCAGCCACACGAAGCATATCGGCGAGAGCGCATCCGAGATTTTACGGCGTATGTTGAAGTTTTCCGCCACATCACAGCCCGTCACGCCAGTGACAAAAGAGGTTCGCGCCGCGCAACCGGTCGTTGTCGAGGCGAAACCCGTCAATCTTGTCAAAGATAAAGTGCGCGCTATGCGTGAACTGCTTCTGTCCGATGAATATGCAGAACAGAAGAAAGCCGTTAACCGCTTTATGCTGGTGCTGACTACACTCTATACACTGGATCAACATGCGTTTGCTGAGGCAACGGAATCGTTGCATGGGCGTACGCGTGTCTATTTTGCGGCTGATGAACAGACGCTGCTGAAAA
This sequence comes from Citrobacter farmeri, assembly GCF_019048065.1. Lineage (NCBI taxonomy): Bacteria > Pseudomonadati > Pseudomonadota > Gammaproteobacteria > Enterobacterales > Enterobacteriaceae > Citrobacter > Citrobacter farmeri. Next base: position 3,230,037 of record NZ_CP077291.1, on the reverse strand, counting down.
ACGGTAACCAAACCAAACCAAAACACGTGCCCGGCACGCCGTATTGGGTGATCACCAACACCAACACCGGCCGTAAATGCAACATGATTGAGCACATCATGCAGTCAATGCAATTCCCGGCGGAATTGATTGAAAAGGTTTGCGGAACAATTTAATCCATGCAGAAAAGGACCAGGCAATGGCAATCCACGACCGCGCAGGTAAACCTGCGCAACAGAGTGATTTGATTAACGTCGCGCAACTGACGTCACAATACTATGTACTGAAGCCCGCAAAAGGAAATGCGGAACACGCGGTGAAGTTCGGCACCTCCGGACACCGTGGCAGTGCAGGCCGTCATAGCTTTAACGAGCCCCATATTCTGGCGATAGCGCAGGCTATCGCGGAAGAGCGTGCAAAAAATGGCATTACGGGTCCGTGCTATGTGGGAAAAGATACTCACGCCCTGTCTGAACCAGCGTTTATTTCCGTGCTGGAAGTGCTCGCAGCGAATGGGGTTGACGTGATTGTTCAGGAGAACAACGGTTTTACCCCAACGCCAGCAGTATCGAATGCCATTCTGGTCCATAACAAAAAAGGCGGCCCGCTGGCTGACGGTATCGTCATTACTCCGTCCCACAATCCGCCGGAAGATGGTGGTATTAAATACAACCCGCCTAACGGTGGTCCGGCAGATACCAACGTCACGAAAGTGGTGGAAGATCGCGCGAACGCGCTGCTGGCTGATGACCTTAAAGGCGTGAAGCGTATTTCTCTGGATGCGGCGCTGGCGTTTGGTCATGTTAAAGAGCAGGACCTGGTGCAGCCGTTTGTTGAAGGGCTGGCGGATATCGTCGATATGGCAGCCATTCAGAGAGCCGGTCTGACGTTGGGCGTGGATCCGCTGGGCGGTTCCGGTATCGAATACTGGAAGCGTATCGCGGAACATTACAAACTGAATCTGACCATCGTAAACGATCAGGTTGATCAAACTTTCCGCTTTATGCATCTCGATAAAGATGGCGCCATCCGTATGGACTGCTCCTCTGAATGTGCTATGGCTGGTTTACTGGCACTGCGCGATAAGTTCGACCTGGCATTTGCCAACGATCCGGATTATGACCGTCACGGTATCGTTACCCCGGCGGGACTGATGAATCCGAACCACTATCTGGCGGTGGCAATCAACTATCTGTTCCAGCATCGTCCGCAGTGGGGCAAAGACGTGGCTGTCGGTAAAACGCTGGTCTCTTCGGCGATGATCGACCGCGTGGTCAACGATCTGGGGCGCAAACTGGTTGAAGTTCCGGTGGGCTTTAAATGGTTTGTTGATGGTCTGTTTGACGGCAGCTTCGGTTTTGGCGGCGAAGAGAGCGCGGGGGCATCCTTCCTGCGTTTTGACGGTACGCCGTGGTCGACCGATAAAGATGGGATCATCATGTGCCTGCTGGCGGCAGAAATCACCGCCGTCACCGGGAAGAACCCGCAGGAGCACTACAACGAGCTTGCTGCCCGTTTTGGTGCGCCGAGCTACAACCGTCTACAGGCAGGCGCAACGTCCGCACAAAAGGCGGCGCTGTCTAAACTGTCTCCGGAGATGGTCAGCGCCAGTACGCTGGCAGGTGACCCAATCACTGCGCGTCTGACGGCAGCACCGGGTAACGGTGCGTCGATTGGCGGTCTGAAAGTGATGACCGACAACGGCTGGTTCGCTGCCCGTCCGTCGGGTACGGAAGATGCGTACAAGATCTATTGCGAGAGCTTCCTCGGCGAAGAGCATCGCAAGCAGATCGAAAAAGAAGCGGTTGAAATCGTCAGCGAAGTGCTGAAAAACGCCTGAGTTGAAAAGTTGCATTAAAAAGGAGCCAATTGGCTCCTTTTTCTATTCCCGCACGTTTTCCCGTAGGCTGCCATCCGGCGTTGTTTTATTGCCTGATGGCGCTTCGCTTATCGGGCCTACGAGGAGCTATTAACCGTGCTTATTTTTCAGTTCAAAGCGTGGTGAAACCAGACCGTACAGCGTCCAGCCGAGGAAGGTCACGATGGAACCGTACAGCATCGCCTCCTCTCCTGACGAGTAGAGCGCATAGAAGCTATACATCGCCCCCACGAACGCCACGAAGTTTGCCGGTTTTGCTTTCGCCGACGGAACATTTGCCACTCGCTGTATGATCACCAGCGCGGCCATCGACAGAATGTACGGGATGATATTTGTCACCACGGCCAGGTTGACGAGCACGTTAAACTGGCTGTTCAGCGACGGACTAATGGTCATCAGTGATAAGCCGCTCTGGATGATCACAATCGTCAGCATTCCCTGAACGGGGGCATCGACTTTAGTCACGCGAGAGAACACTTTCGGGAAATACCCTTCGTCCGCCGAGGACTTAAACACCTGTGCGATGGTGAACTGCCAGCCTAACAGCGATCCGCAGCAGGACATGATCATCAGCGCCATGATCACTTTACCCACTTCCGGCGTGAACATCTGCGCAAACGCCAGGCCAAACGGTGCGGTCGAGTTTGCCAGATCCATGTTAGGCACAATCCCGGCAATGACGTTGGTGGAGACGATGTAGATCACCGCCGCGCCCAGCGTCCCGCCCAGTACGGCAATCGGTACGTTCTTCTCAGGGTTTTCCACCACTTCCGCGTTAGCACAAGCCGATTCCAGACCGAGGAATGCCCACAGCGTCATCGCGATAGACGAACCAACCGCCGTGAAGAACGGTACGTTATGCGGGTTCCAGGAGTTGGCGTACAGCGTTGGGCTAAACCAGAACCAGCCGATAATGCACAGGCCGACTACCGGAATGATCACCCCCCAGACGGTGATACTACTGATCTGCCCGGTAATGCGCGCCCCGCCAAAGTTAGCGACCGTACAGATCCACAGCACGCCAATGGTGGCAAGACCGATCTGCACAGGGGTGAGGGTTGCGCCAAAAAGCTCGGTACCATAACCCACGGCGGAGATCGCGATGGCGACGTTGGCAATCAACAGCGACACCCCGTAGGTGTAGTTCGCCATAAAATTGCCGGATTTACCAAACGCATATTCCGCGTAGCCGCCCATACCGCCTGATTTACGGCTGAACATTCCGCACTTGGCGAATGCCCAGGCCAGCGCCATGGAACCGACGGCTGTCACCAGCCAGGAGATAATCGAAATGGTGCCGACTTCAGCCAGTTTGGTCGGCAGCATGATGATGCCGGAACCCATCATATTGACCATAGTCAGGATGGTGAGTTGCATCACGCCCATTTTATTGGATTTGGCTTTACTCATAATGCTTCTCCTTTCAACAGGTCTGACTGTGTGTCGCGAGGTTTAATCACGTAGCACCACACCTGTTTGCGACCATCGCACTCTTTGACATACACACCCTGAAGTTCCGGCGCAAAACCGGGCAACAGGTTGATCCCTTCCTCCAGTGCGCTGAAGTAACGCAATACCGCGCCGCCCCAGATTTCCCCCGGAACCACGCACAGCACCCCTGGCGGATAAGGGAGCGCGCCTTCCGCAGCAATGCGGCCTTCGGCCTCTGGCAAAGGCACCAGATCCACTTCACCGCGCAGATACGCGTAGTTGGCATCTTGCGGATTCATACTGACACGCGGGAAATGCGACTTACGGAACATCTCTTTTTGCAGTTGCTTCACGTTGTGACGTGCGTACAGGTCGTGCATCTCCTGACACAGCTGGCGCAAGGTGTAGCCGGCATAGCGCGCTTCGTGCTGTTTATAGAGAGACGGCAGTACATCAGCCAGCGGCGCATCAGACTCCAGCAACCGCTCGAAACGCACCAACAGGGCGACGAGCTGTTGCAGTTTCGCCATGTCTTCCGCCGGGGTCAGCAGGAACAGGATCGAGTTGAGGTCGCATTTTTCCGGCACCACACCGTTTTCACGCAGGAAGTTGGCAAGGATGGTTGCCGGGACGCCAAAGGTGTCGTATTCGCCGGTATGTGCGTTGATCCCCGGTGTGGTCAGCAGCAGTTTGCAGGGATCAACAAAGTATTGATGCTCGGCGTAACCTTCAAACGCGTGCCAGCGTTCACCAGGGACGAAGTGGAAGAAGCGCAGGTCGTTCGCGATTTCCGCCGTAGGGTAAGACTGCCACGGTTTATCCTCGATCCATTGCGGAACGAACGGGCGAATATGATGGCAGTTTTCGAGGATCAGCTTACGGGCGTCGATACCGTTCGCCACGCAATCCATCCACATATTGCGACCACTGACGCCTTCGTGCATTTTGGCGTTAATATCCAGCGCCGCAAACAGCGGATAGAACGGGCTGGTGGAGGCGTGCATCATAAACGCGTTATTCATGCGCTTATGTGGTACATAACGCGACTGGCCTTTGATATGGCTGTCTTTTTTGTGGATTTGTGAGGTCTGGGAGAAGCCCGCTTGCTGCTTGTGAACCGACTGAGTCACCAGAATACCCGGATCGTTTTCGTTCAGTTCCAACAGCAGTGGGGAGCAATCCGCCATCATCGGGATAAACTGCTCATAGCCTACCCAGGCGGAGTCGAACAGGATGTAGTCGCAAAGGTGACCAATCTTATCCACCACCTGACGCGCGTTATAAATCGTGCCGTCGTAGGTCCCTAACTGGATGACGGCAAGACGGAACGGGCGCGCATCGCGGGAACGCTGTGGCGCCACTTCGCTAACCAATTCACGCAGGTAACTCTCTTCAAAACAGTGGGCATCGATCCCGCCGATGAAACCGTACGGGTTACGCGCGGTTTCCAGATAGACCGGTGTTGCGCCTGCCTGCAATAACGCGCCGTGATGGTTTGACTTGTGGTTGTTGCGGTCGAAGAGAACCAAATCGCCCGGAGTGAGCAGCGCGTTAAGGACCACTTTGTTGGACGAAGAGGTGCCGTTCAGCACAAAATAGGTCTTATCTGCATTAAATACTTTCGCTGCATGCTGCTGAGCAATACACGGCGCGCCTTCGTGGATCAGCAAATCGCCCATTGCCACGTCGGCATTACACAGGTCGGAGCGGAAAAGCGCTTCGCCAAAATATTCCACGAACTGATTGCCTGCCGGATGGCGGCGGAAAAACTCGCCACCCTGGTGTCCCGGGCAGTCAAAGGCACTGTTTCCCTGGTTAACATAGTCAACCAGCGCGCGGAAGAACGGTGGACGTAATTGTGTTTCGTAATGACTGGCTGCCGTTTCTAATTGACGACCGTAGAAGGCGGTACGGGCTTCGTGACATTCAAATACGCCCGAAATGCGTGGCAAATATTCTGCCGGAACGCGCTCTTCCTCTTCGGTTGCGATGAAGACGGGAATGCCGTAACCGGTCGCATCAATTTCATCGAGTTTCCCACGTTCAATATCATTGACAGATAACACCACTGCAGCAACGTCAATAAAGTGGCTTTCATCAACATTGACAATCGTGCGTTGCGTAGAAAAACAGTCAGGGCAAGAACGACTCACGGCGATTTTTAATTCAGACATTTTCATCTCTTTATTTTCAGGTAATAGCAGGTCCTCAATTTCTCGAATGAGAAACTGATAACTCCGGAATAAAAGCAAAGTTTGTCCCCTGATAAATAAATCAGTAAATTGCTTTTTTTAGGATGCAAAAAACCTTACCTGTCCGGTCACAGGCGAATCAAGGTTTAAGCAGTGTGAGCACTGAGGAATACAGGCGTGAGCCTGTGATACAGCGAGTCAGGAAGACCTGTATGCTGGAGTGCCCATAGTCGAAAGACTAACGGGCATTAAAGAAATGAAAGTCAAAACTATTACGGTGGGCAAACATCATAATATGCGTTGTCCGCCTTATATGGGGCATTGTACGGCTATTATTTTCCATTTTGCTTACCTTTACTGGATGAGTGGAAGGTGAGGGTATTTTATCCAGGAAATGGCATCATTCTGTGAAGGGGATCAATATTAAACGATCATTTTCAAAATAATTAGTCGCGGTTTATGCATATCGTGCGATAAGATATCGTATTGTTATTTATATGTTATAAACATGTATTTTATTATTTTTTTAGGATTTTACCTGTGACAGGAAATATATGTATTGTGACACGAAAAATAATAAAAATATTATTTTTGTTTTATTTAAAATAAATGAATAACCATTCACGGCATAAAGCGATAGCCAATGCCGGTTTCGGTGATGAAGTGGCGTGGGCGCGCGGGATCCTGCTCCAGTTTCTGTCGCAGGTGACCCATATAAATACGCAAATAGTGGCTGTGCTCAACGGCGTTCGGTCCCCAGACCTGGTTCAACAGCTGGCGCTGGGTAAGCACTTTCCCGGCGTTATTGAGCAATACGGCCAGCAAACGAAACTCAATCGGCGTCAGGTGGATCTCCGTTTCACCGCGATGAATCAGATGCGCGGCGAGATCCACCACCACATCGGAAAAGCGCACCACCGGTTCGGGGGAGGGGACAGCGGAATGACGGCGCAGGGCAACGCGCAGGCGCGCCTGTAACTCGCCAATGCCAAAAGGCTTGCTCAGATAGTCATCGGCACCCGCGTCAAGGGCGGCAATTTTGTCACTCTCTTCGCTACGGGCAGAGAGCACGATCACCGGGACGGCGCTCCACTGTCGCAGGTCGCGAATAAAATCAATACCGTCGCCGTCCGGCAGGCCGAGATCGAGAATAATGAGATCGGGCTTGCGCGTCGCCGCCTCCAGCAAGCCGCGCTGAAGGGTTTCGGCTTCGTACACGCGCAGACCATCGGCTTCCAGCGCGGTACGCAAGAAGCGGCGAATGGCTTGCTCATCTTCAACAATCAGAACGTTCGTCACATATCCTCATGAAAATCTTCAAGTTCCGGCGGGGTTTCTTGCACCAGTGTAACACGGAAACAGGCACCGCCCTGAGGGCGATTATAGACGGCAATTGCCCCGCCGTGCACTTCCACTATCGCCCGACAAATGGCCAGACCCAGCCCGACTCCCGGCACCGCTGACTCTTTATTCCCGCGGGCGAATTTATCGAAAACGCGCTGCTCCTGGCCCTGTGGAATGCCCGGCCCATTATCCCAGACGTCAAGTTGCAGATGATCGTTTTCAACGTGGGCATCGATGCCGATCTCCGCCTGCGGTCCGGCATATTTGATGGCATTCTCCAGCAGGTTAATCAGCACCCGCTCGAACAGCGGGCCATCGACGTGAATGAGGGTCAGCGGCGCGGGCAGGGAGAGATTCACCGGATGAACCAGACCGGGTTCCAGCATTTTCAGCGCGCTACCGACGACTTCTTCCAGCGTCAGCCACTCTTTTTTGAGGTTGAAACCGCCGGACTGAATGCGCGCCATATCCAGCAGATTGTTGACCAGGCGGGTGGTATTGAGCACATGCTGGCGAATCTCGCTGGCCTGTCTGGCATGAGGAGAGCCTTCACTGGCGAGGTCGAGCGTGAGGATTTCCGTCTGGCCAAACAGCACGGTCAGCGGCGTACGCAGATCGTGAGAAAGTGCGGCGAGCAGCGCGTTTCGCAGGCTTTCCCGTTCGCTTGCCAGCCGCGCCAGTTCTTCGCTGGCCGTTAAGGTCAGACGTTCCAGCGCATTCGCTACCAGCAGGGTGAACGTTTCCAACAGCCGCTGCTGCTCGGGGATCATCAACTGGCGCAGATTGCCCGGTTCGACAACCACCAGTCCGTGCGTTTTGTCGGCGCTGCGTAAAGGCAGGATCTGATACGGCACACCGGGCAGAGTATCAGTGCCAGCGCCCGCCGGTTGTCCTTTATCAAAGCTCCAGCGGGCAATGGCATCATCCCAGGGCGTCATTCCGTGCTGGTGAGTGAGGGCGGTCAGTTTACCCTCTTCATCCGGCAACAAAATCTGGCTACGGGCATGAAACGTGGAGGCAATAAATTGTTCGCTGGTCGTGGCGATATCTTGTGCGCTGCGTCCCATCGCCAGCGCTTTCGACATTTCATAAAGATGACGGGTGCGTTGTTCCCGATAGCGCGCGACGCGTGCCTGGTAACGCACTCCCGCCGTCAGGTTACCGACGACCAGTCCCACCGTCAGCATGACGCCAAAGGTGAGGAGATACTGCACGTCTGAGACGGCGAGCGTACCGCGCGGCGCAATGAAGAACAGGTCAAAACTGATCACACTAATAAAGGTGGCGAATACTGACGGCCAGCGACCATAGAAGAGGGCGATAACCACCACGCCGAGCAGATAAAGCATCACCAGGTTAGCTGCATCAAAGGCAGACAGCCACTGACTGGCAATAAAAGTGGTAAGGGCACAGAGGGCGACGGCGACCAGGCCGCCCTGAATTTGCACTCGCCATTTGTCCTTAAAGGCGCGAGTGTCGGGCATTGATGTCAGCGTCCTGACCGGTGGATCGTCCAGGGCGACGACCATCAGATCCAGTTCCGGCGCGCGTTTCGCCAGGCGGTCGGCAAAAGAATCGCGGTGCCACCAGCGCCGCGTTGTCGTGCGGCCCAGCACAATTTTTCCCAGATTGTGCTCGCGGGCGTAGCGGACTACCGCTTTGTCCTCGCTGGGGTCGGACAGCGTGGCGGTTTCCGCGCCCAGCTCTTGCGCTAATCGCAGGGCATGCAGAATATTGCGACGCTGCTTTTCGGGCAGGCGATGTAGCGCCGGTGTTTCGACATAAACGGCGTGCCAGACGCTGCCCAGGCGCGACGCCAGACGTGCGGCGGTGCGCACCAGTTTTTCACTGCCGGTGTTGTGACCAATACAGAGCAGAATGGCGTCGCGGGTATGCCAGACCTTCTCTTCACCCGGACGGCCCCGCCATGCGCGCATCTGATCGTCCACCCGGTCGGCAGTACGCCGCAGCGCCAGCTCGCGCAGCGCGATTAAATTGCCCTTGCGGAAGAAGTGTTCAATGGCGCGTTCGGCCTGCCCGGCGATATAGACTTTGCCTTCTTTCAGGCGCTGACGCAGATCGTCAGGTGGCAGATCGACCAGCACCACCTCGTCGGCAGCGTCAAAAAAGGGATCCGGTACGGTTTCGCGTACCTGAATTCCCGTCACGCCGCTGACCACGTCGTTCAGGCTTTCAAGATGCTGCACGTTGACGGTGGTAAAGACATCAATACCGGCGTCGAGCAGTTCTTCAATGTCCTGCCAGCGCTTGGGATGGCGTGAGCCAGGCGCATTACTGTGCGCCAGTTCATCCATTAAGATCAGCGCCGGACGGCGGGCGAGCGCCGCATCGAGATCGAACTCGCTGATATGGCGTCCATGGCGCGTCTGCCGCCTCAACGGCAGGATGCTGAGACCGTCCAGCAGGGCAGCGGTCTCTTTGCGTCCGTGTGTCTCCACCACGCCAATCAGAATATCCAGTCCCTGTGCGCGCAGGCGCTGGGCCTCGGCCAGCATGGCCCAGGTTTTGCCGACGCCCGCACAGGCACCGAAGAATATTTTCAGTTTTCCGCGGTGCGGGGAAACCGCCTGCTCCAGCAGGCGATCGGGATCGGGGCGTAAAACGTCATCATCAACCATCAGAGCCTGTCCAGCGCTAAATTGAGTTCCACAATATTGACCACCGACGGACCGATAAAGCTCACCGGCGGTTTCTGCGTGTATTCTGCAACCAGTCGCGTCACCTGTTCAATGCTGAGATGGCGGGCCTGCGCCACGCGAGGGATTTGCCACGCCACCGCGGCGGGCGTCAGATTATTGTCCAGACCGCTCGCGGAGGCGGTGACCAGCTCCACCGGTACGGCGGGACTGGCCTGCGGGTTGGCGACGCGCAGGGCGGCGATCCGGTTTTGCAATTGTTTATCCAGTTCCGGGTTACTGACGGCGAGATTACTGCCGCCGGAAGCCATGGGATTATAGGGCATTTCAGCGGTGGCCGAAGGTCGTCCCTGGAAATAGCCTTCAGAGGTAAAGTTTTGCCCGATCAGCGCAGAACCGCGCACCCCGCGATCATCCTGAATCAGTGAACCATTGGCCTGATGCGGGAACCACCATTGCCCCAGCGCGGTGGTGAGCAACGGATACGCGCCGCCCGTCAGCAGCATCAGGAAAATCATAGTTGAGAACAACGGACGTAAACCACTCATCAGATACCTCACACCAGACCCAGCAGGGTCAGCAGTAAATCAATGACTTTGATGCCGATAAACGGCACAACCAGACCACCCAGGCCGTAGATCCACAGGTTGCGGCGCAGCATGGCAGATGCGGAAAGCGGTTTGTAGCTCACGCCTTTCAACGCCAGCGGGATCAGAAAGACAATGATCAAAGCGTTAAAGATAACCGCGCTCAGAATGGCCGAATCAGGTGAATGCAGACGCATAATGTTCAGCGCATTCAGTTGCGGATAGGTTGCGGCGAAAGCGGCCGGAATGATCGCGAAGTACTTCGCCACGTCGTTGGCGATACTAAACGTGGTCAGCGAACCGCGCGTCATCAGCATCTGTTTGCCGATGTGCACCACTTCGATAAGTTTGGTGGGGTTGGAATCGAGATCCACCATGTTGCCCGCTTCTTTCGCCGCCTGCGTACCGGAGTTCATCGCCACCGCGACATCGGCCTGGGCCAGCGCCGGGGCGTCGTTGGTGCCATCCCCCGTCATTGCCACTAAGCGACCTTCCGCCTGATACTGGCGGATGAGCGCCAGTTTGGCTTCTGGCGTCGCTTCAGCAAGGAAGTCATCTACGCCCGCTTCGGCGGCGATGGCTGCCGCGGTCAGGCGGTTATCGCCGGTAATCATCACCGTTTTGATGCCCATTTTACGCAACTGGGCAAAGCGTTCTTTTATCCCGCCTTTAACGATATCTTTCAGCGCGATCACGCCCAATACACGGGAACCTTCCACGACGACGAGCGGCGTGGCACCCTGACGGGCGACGCTATCCACTTTCTGCTCAACATCCGCCGGGAACTGACCGCCGTTGACCTCAATGTGGCGACGAATGGCATCGACGGAGCCTTTACGAATCATCCGGTTGTCGATGTTAATGCCGCTCATGCGGCTTTGAGCGGTAAAGGGCACGAAGGTGGCATGCAGCGACTGCACATCGCGCTCGCGCAGATTAAACCGCTGCTTGGCGAGGATCACAATGCTGCGGCCTTCTGGCGTCTCATCGGCTAATGAAGAGAGCTGCGCGGCGTCGGCCAATGTTTTTTCATCCACGCCCTGTGCAGGCAGGAAGTCCGATGCCTGACGGTTACCCAGTGTAATGGTGCCGGTTTTATCCAGCAGCAGCACGTCCACATCCCCTGCGGCTTCCACAGCGCGTCCGCTGGTGGCGATGACGTTCGCACCGAGCATACGGCTCATCCCGGCGACGCCAATGGCGGAGAGCAGCCCGCCGATGGTCGTCGGGATGAGACAAACCAGCAGGGCGACCAGCACCGTGACGCTGACCGCGTGACCGCCCCAGGCCGAAAATGGCCACAGCGTGGCGGTTGCCAGTAAAAAGACAATCGTCAGGGCTATCAGCAGAATAGTCAGAGCAATCTCATTGGGCGTTTTGCGACGCTGCGCGCCTTCGACCATGGCGATCATCCGGTCAAGGAAGGTTTCGCCTGGGTTCACGCTACATTCGATCACCAGCCAGTCGGAGAGAATGCGCGTCCCGCCGGTTACTGAGGCGAAATCGCCGCCGGACTCACGAATCACCGGCGCGGATTCGCCGGTAATGGCGCTTTCATCCACAGAGGCGCCGCCTTCAATGACTTCGCCGTCGCAGGGAATAATATCGCCTGCTTCCACCAGCACGATATCGCCTTTGCGTAGCTCATCGGCGGGAACGTGATCCATCTTCGCACCGTACTTCGGCTCGCGCAGTTTGCGAGCAAAGGCGGTTTTTTTCACCCCTTTGAGGCTGTTGGCCTGCGCTTTACTGCGTCCTTCGGCGAGCGCTTCGGCAAAGTTAGCAAACAGTACGGTGACCCACAGCCACAGGCTGATTGCCCCGGTAAACAGTGCGCTGCCTGCCATCTGTCCCGTTGCCATCGCGAGTGCGATCGCGGTGGTCAGCAGGCTACCAATCCAGACGATGAACATCACCGGGTTGCGCCACTGGGTATGTGGGCTTAATTTTTTCACTGCGTCCATCAGCGCCTGAGCGACCAGAGAGGGTTCGAACAGCGCCAGTTGTTTGCGACTCATAACATTGTGCTCCGCATCGCTCAGCGTAAGGAAAGGTGTTCAGCGACTGGGCCAAGCGCCAGTGCAGGAATAAAGGTCAGGGCGCCGACTAACAGCACCGTGCCTATCAGTAAGCCGATAAACAGCGCGCCGTGCGTCGCCAGCGTCCCGGGGCTGGCCGGTTGGCTTTTTTTCGCCACCAGCGAGCCGGCAATGGCCATCACCGGAATGATGACCCCGAAGCGACCGACAAACATGCAGAACGCCAGCAGGCAGTTCCAGAACGGAGTGTTGGCGCTCAGACCCGCAAAGGCGCTGCCGTTGTTGTTGGCCGCGGAAGAGACGGCGTACAGCACTTCGCTGAAGCCGTGTGGGCCGGGGTTGAGCATGGCGCTGCGTCCTGCATCGGTCATCATGGCGAGCGCGGTGCCGAGTAACACCAGCGCCGGGGTGACCAGAATCGCCAACGCGGTCATTTTCATCTCGCGAACGTCGATTTTCTTGCCCAGGTATTCGGGGGTGCGGCCAATCATCAGCCCGGCGATAAACACCGCCAGCAGCACGAACAGCAGCATGCCGTAAAGACCTGAACCGACGCCGCCGAATACCACTTCACCGATTTGCATGAGCCACATCGGCACCATGCCGCCCAGCGCAGTCATCGAGTCGTGCATGGCGATCACCGCCCCGCACGAGGCCGCCGTCGTGACCACGGCAAACAGACTGCTTACCAGCACGCCAAAGCGGCTCTCTTTGCCTTCCATATTGAGACTGGCGTCTGCGCCAAACTGCAGCAGGTGCGGGTTGCCCTGAATCTCAGCCCACATCACTACCGCAACGCAGACGATAAAGATGAGCGACATGGCCCACAGCAGCATCCGTCCCTGACGACGATCGCCAGCCGCGTCACCAAACGCGAAACAGAGTGCGGCTGGAAGTAAAAAGATCGCCAGCATTTGCACCATGTTGGTCAGTGCAGTTGGGTTTTCGAACGGGTGCGCTGAGTTGGCATTAAAGAAGCCACCGCCGTTGGTCCCCAGCATTTTGATGGCTTCCTGCGAGGCCACGGGCCCCATAGGCAGCAGTTGCCGTACGCCTTCCAGGGTGGTGAAGGGTTGATAGGGCAGCAGGTTTTGCAGACTGCCTTGCTGAATAAAGAACAGCGCAATCACCAGCGCGATGGGGAATAAGATCCACAGCGTAATGCGCACCAGATCGACCCACGCATTGCCCAGCGTGCTCATGCTCTGGCGCGTAAAGGCGCGGATCAGGGCGAATACCACGGCGATCCCCGTTGCGGCAGATAAAAAGTTTTGTACCGTCAGCCCGGCCATCTGACTGAAGTAGCTTAGGGTGGTTTCCCCGCTGTAGGACTGCCAGTTGGTGTTAGCAACGAAGCTGACCGCCGTGTTGAGCGCCAGATGCCATGACAGGCCAGGCAATTGCTGTGGATTCAGCGGGAGAAGGTGTTGCCCCATTAACATCAGAAACAGAATCACCAGCCCCAGTACGTTCAGGCCGAGGATCGCCAGCAGGTACTGTTTCCAGTTCATCTCGTGTGACGAAATGCCCAGCCCGCGCCAGATCAGACGCTCAATGCCCGCTGTACCTGGCAGTGAATTATTGCCGATCAGTAGTGCCAGGCCCGCGCCTAACGGTCTGGCGAGCACGAATAAAATCACCAGAAAACTGGCGATGAGTAAAAATCCTTGCGCAGCCATCAGAACGCCTCCGCATTGATTAATGCATACACCAGATAACCTAATAATAAGAAAATCAGCACGATACCGATTATCACGCCTGCACTCACAGTGCACCTCCAGTGGCATAAATGTGATAAACAGAGCGTAAATATCTGGCTGCAAAGATTTTGCAAAAATCGGCGGCGGGGATGTAAAAAAAGTATAAAAATGGCAAAGACCATCATTTAACTAATGATTAGTATTAATTTAACTATTTTGTAACTTAGTTACGAAATAAAGATAAACAGAACGTAAATAGCTAAAAATAAGTGGTCGGATGAGTAGTAAAATTACACGCAAAGCGGTACTATTTTCAGCAGATAACCAATTTGACTTTACCGGTGATGATTACCGGCCAGATAAAGGGGAGACAAACGATGGAATTGTACAAAGAATATCCAGCGCATGTTGTATTGTTACGCCGTACTTTCGCCGTTGTGGCTGGGGTGCTGGCATTGCCGGTCATGCTGTTCTGGAAAGACCGCGCCCGTTTTTACAGCTATTTACACCGCGTGTGGTCGAAAACCAGCGATAAGCCGGTGTGGATGGATCAGGCTGAAAAAGCCACCGGCGATTTCTACTAAGATCATCGCGTTCAAAAGAACCGCCAACAGCAATGTGGCGGTTTTTTTATGTCTCTGTGTCTACACTTATTTCAGAAATGGAAAAGGAGACATCATGAGCGAGAAAATCCCTGTTGGCATTAGCGCCTGTTTGTTAGGGGAGGCGGTTCGCTTTGATGGTGGACATAAGCGCCTGACCTTTGCAGTCGAAGAACTTTCACCGTGGGTGCATTTTGAACCCGTCTGTCCGGAAATGGCGATCGGCCTGGCGGTGCCGCGTCCTGCATTGCGTTTAGTTAAAACGGAAGAGGCAATTGCATTGCGTTTCAGCGATCGGCGGGAGGGCGATTTAACCCAGATGATGACCGCGTTCAGTGAAGAACGTGTCAGCCGTTTCGAACACCTTTGCGGCTACATCGTCTGTGCGAAATCCCCCAGTTGCGGCATGGAGCGTGTACGCGTGTATGACGCGGAAGGAAAAAACAACCGTAAAGCCGGGCGCGGTATTTATACCGCAGTGCTGATGGCGCGCTTCCCGTGGCTCCCTGTTGAAGAGGACGGGCGACTGCACGATCCACAATTACGAGAAAATTTTGTCGCGCGGATTTATGCGCTGCATGAATTGCATGGGCTGCGCCAACAAGGATTGACGCGCGGCGCGCTGATTGACTATCACAGCCGCTATAAACTGTTGCTGCTGGCTCATTCTCAACCGGAATATCGCGAACTGGGGCGCTTTGTCGCCGCCATCCACGAATGGAAAAGTCTGGATGAATTCTTCATTGAATATCGTCTGCGCCTGATGAAACTGATGTCCCATCCTGCCACCCGGCGAAACCATACCAATGTCCTGATGCACGTTCAGGGCTATTTTCGCAAACAGCTCAATGCCCGTCAGCGGCAGGAGTTGGCTTCCCTCATTGACGGCTATCGACGCGCCACGCAACCACTGCTTGCACCCGTCACGCTGCTCAAACACTATATGGCGGAATATCCGGATGCGTATCTCGCCGGGCAACGCTATTTTGATCCCTGGCCGGAAGCTCTGCGACTGCGCTACGGGAGTTGATTTTTTTTCGGGAGTGTTATGTCCACCCATCTGGTCTGGTTTCGTCGCGATCTCCGTCTGCATGACCATCTTGCCCTTGCCGCCGCCTGCCGCCAGCGGGCTGCGCGCGTCGTGGCGTTGTTTATCTCCACGCCTGGACAGTGGGCGGACCATGAGATGTCACCGCGGCAGGCCGCCTTTATTCAGGCCCAGTTGACGGCCTTACAAACGGCGCTCGCGGAAAAAGGCATTCCGCTGCTGTTTGAAGAGGTCAATGATTTTGCGGCCAGCATCGAAACGGTGAAGGCGGTGTGTGAACAGCAAAACGTCAGCCATCTGTTCTACCACTATCAATATGAAGTGAATGAGCGCGAGCGCGATGCGGCAGTGGAAAGTGCGCTGCCCAATGTGGTTTGCGAAGGGTTTGATGATAGCGTGATCCTGCCGCCGGGCGCGGTGATGACGGGAAATAACGAGATGTATAAAGTCTTCACGCCGTTTAAAAACGCCTGGTTAAAACGGCTGAAAGAGGGAATGCCGGTATGCGTTTCCGCGCCCGAACGACGTGAGGGGCATGACGTTTCGACATCGTTACCGCCGATTAGGCTTAACTATCCGCAGCAGGATTTTGACCAGGCCCTTTTCCCGGCACAAGAGAAAGCCGCGATTGCCCGGCTACGCCAGTTCTGCCAGCAGGACGCGGGAGAATATGACGAACGACGTGACTTTCCGGCCATTGAGGGCACCAGTCGTTTGTCCGCCAGTCTGGCAACGGGAGGCTTGTCGCCGCGCCAGTGTCTGCATCGCCTGCTGGCGGAACAGCCGCAGGCGCTGGATGGCGGTGCGGGCAGCGTCTGGCTGAACGAACTTATCTGGCGCGATTTTTATCGCCATCTGATGACCTACCATCCTGAACTGTGCAAGTACCGTCCCTTTATTCTCTGGACCGATCGTGTGTGCTGGCGGGACAGTGCGGCCCATTTGCAGGCCTGGCAGGAGGGAAAAACAGGGTATCCGATTGTCGATGCGGCGATGCGACAGCTGAACGCCACTGGCTGGATGCATAACCGTCTGCGGATGATTACGGCCAGCTTCCTGGTAAAAGATCTGCTGATCGACTGGCGTAAAGGCGAGCGCTATTTCATGTCACAACTGATAGATGGCGATCTCGCCGCGAATAATGGTGGCTGGCAGTGGGCTGCCTCCACCGGAACCGACGCCGCGCCGTATTTCCGCATTTTTAATCCGACGACGCAGGGTGAAAAGTTCGACAGCGAGGGTGAGTTTATCCGCCAGTGGATCCCGGAACTTAGCGCTGTGCCGGGTAAGGCGATACACGAGCCGTGGAAATGGGCAACAAAAGCGGGCATTTCCCTCGACTATCCGCAGCCTATTGTCGATCACAAACAGGCGCGCCTGGAGACACTTGCCGCGTATGAGGCCGCGCGAAAAAGCTAACGGTGACTATGCGTCAGACCCCCATAACTATTCAGTAAGAGGTGCGTAAATACGCCCCTTTTTTATGGCTAAGCGCGGGGGCGATGGTTTATTAATATGACAAAGAATTGACTATCGACGAACAGGCACTGGGACGCTATGTTAACGGAGTGCATAAATAAACAAGGGATCGATGATGAAAAACACCGAACTGGAACAACTGATCAACGAGAAACTGAACAGCGCCGCTATCAGTGACTACGCGCCAAACGGTTTACAGGTTGAAGGCAAAGAGACGGTGCAGAAAATCGTCACCGGCGTGACCGCCAGTCAGGCGTTACTGGATGAAGCGGTGCGTCTGCAAGCCGATGCGGTCATCGTTCATCATGGTTATTTCTGGAAAGGCGAGTCCCCGGTGATTCGCGGGATGAAGCGCAATCGTCTGAAAACGTTGCTGGCGAATGACATTAACCTCTACGGCTGGCATCTCCCGCTGGATGCGCATCCCGAACTGGGCAACAACGCGCAACTGGCGGCGCTGTTGGGGATCACCGTAATGGGGGAAATCGAGCCGCTGGTACCCTGGGGCGAACTGGCGATGCCGGTCTCCGGGCTGGAACTGGCGTCGTGGATTGAAGCGCGTCTTGGGCGCAAGCCGTTGTGGTGCGGTGATACCGGGCCAGATACCGTCAAACGCGTCGCCTGGTGCACCGGCGGCGGACAAAGCTTCATCGACAGCGCCGCGCAGGCTGGTGTCGACGCCTTTATCACAGGTGAAGTTTCCGAACAAACCATCCACTCTGCCCGTGAACAGGGGCTGCATTTTTACGCCGCCGGACACCATGCCACTGAACGCGGCGGGATCCGCGCGCTCAGCGAATGGCTGACAGAGAACACCGATTTGGATGTGACGTTTATTGATATTCCAAACCCGGCATAAATAAAAACAAGAGGAACGCAAGTGCAACGAGCGCGTTGTTATCTGTTAGGTGAAACGGCGGTGGTGCTGGAGCTTGAGCCGCCGGTGACGCTGGCGAGCCAGAAACGTATCTGGCGGCTGGCGCAGCGTTTGGTTGAGACGCCAAACGTCGTTGAGGCGATTCCGGGAATGAACAATATCACCGTGATCCTGCGCGACCCGCAAACGCTGGCGCTGGATGCGATTGAACGCCTGCAACGCTGGTGGGAGGAGAGTGAGGCGCTGGAGCCTGACTCGCGCTATATCGAAATTCCGGTGATCTACGGCGGCGCTGGCGGTCCCGATCTGGCAGACGTTGCCCGTCACAGCGGTCTGACTGAAAAGCAGGTAGTGGAACTGCACGCGTCGGTCGAGTATGTGGTCTGGTTTTTAGGTTTTCAGCCCGGTTTCCCGTATCTCGGCAGCTTACCGGAACAACTGCACACGCCAAGACGGGCGGAGCCGCGACTGAGGGTTCCGGCGGGGTCGGTGGGTATCGGCGGGCCGCAAACGGGTATTTATCCGCTGCCAACGCCCGGCGGCTGGCAACTGATCGGTCATACTTCGCTACCCCTGTTCGACCCGAAAAAAGAGCAACCGGTTCTCCTGCGGCCCGGCGATAGCGTGCGCTTTATCCCGCAGAAGGAGGGGGTATGCTGAATATTATTCGCGCGGGGCTGTACACCTCGGTTCAGGACGGCGGTCGCCACGGCTTTCGTCAGTCAGGCGTTAGCCACTGCGGCGCGCTGGATAAACCCGCAATGCAAATCGCCAACCTGTTGGTGGGCAATGAGGCCAGTGCGCCAGTGCTGGAAATTACCCTCGGTCAGTTGGTTGTGGAGTTTGAGACCGACGGCTGGTTTGCCCTGACCGGTGCGGGATGTGAAGCGCGACTGGATAATCACCCCGTCTGGACCGGCTGGCGTCTGCCGGTGAAAGCGGGCCAGCGCCTGGCGCTGAAGCGTCCGCAGCACGGAATGCGCAGCTATCTTGCGCTGGCAGGTGGCATCGACGTGCCGGAAGTGATGGGGTCATGCAGTACCGATCTCAAAGTGGGCATTGGCGGGTTGGAAGGCCGTCTGCTCAAAGATGGCGACCGGCTGGCGATCGGTAAACCCCGACGCGCGTTCCGGGAGGCGCTGGGGGTAAAACAGCTGCTGTGGGGAAACCGCATTCGGGCGCTGCCGGGGCCGGAGTACCACGAATTTGACGCGGTTTCGCAGGAGTCATTCTGGCGATCGCCGTGGCATCTCAGTCCGCAGAGTAACCGGATGGGCTACCGCTTGCAGGGGCAACCGCTGACGAGGACGACGGATCGTGAACTGGTGTCGCATGGTCTGCTGCCCGGTGTGGTTCAGGTACCGCACAACGGTCAGCCGATTGTCTTAATGAACGATGCCCAGACGACCGGCGGCTATCCGCGCATCGCCTGCATTATCGAGGCCGACATGTACCATCTGGCGCAAATTCCGCTCGGTCAACCTATCCACTTTGTTCAGTGCTCGCTGGAGGAGGCGCTGAAAGCGCGTCAGGACCAACAGCGCTATCTGGAACAACTCACATGGCGACTCAACGATGAACATTGATTTAAATGCGGACCTCGGCGAAGGTTGCGCCAGCGATGGAGAACTGCTGACGCTGGTCTCATCGGCCAACATTGCCTGCGGATTTCATGCTGGCGATGCGCAAACCATGCTGGCAAGCGTGCGTGAGGCGCTGAAAAAAGGCGTTGCCATTGGCGCGCACCCGAGCTTTCCGGATCGGGAAAACTTTGGGCGCACGGCGATGACGCTGCCTGCAGAAACGGTCTACGCGCAAACGCTGTATCAAATCGGCGCGCTGGCCGCAATGACCCGGTCGGAGGGCGGCGTCATGCGTCATGTGAAACCTCACGGCATGCTCTACAACCAGGCGGCGAAAGATCCGCAACTGGCGGATGCCATTGCGAAGGCGGTGTACGCCTGCGATCCGGCGCTGATTCTGGTCGGCCTGGCGGGAAGCGAACTGATCCGCGCGGGTGAGCGTTACGGTCTCGCCACGCGCCAGGAGGTGTTCGCCGATCGCGGTTATCAGGCGGACGGCTGCCTGGTGCCGCGCAGCCAACCGGGCGCGCTGATTGAAGACGAAGAACAGTCGCTGGCACAAACGCTGGAGATGGTTGAGCGCGGACGCGTAAAAAGCCTCACCGGTGAATGGGCAAGCGTTGTGGCGCAGACGGTCTGTATTCATGGCGATGGGGAACACGCGCTGGCCTTCGCCCGACGTTTACGCTCGGCATTTGAATCACGCGGTATCGAGATTGTCGCATAAGAATTGACGCAGCCCCCACAGAGGGGCTGTGCATATAAAAACACCACAACAAAACACAACATACAGGAATGGATTATGGGAGATGCAATAACGCTCTGGCCACTGATGGGCATTGCCGTCATTGTGGTTGGATTTCTTTTACGTTTTAACCCGGTGCTGGTGGTTATTGTCGCCGGGATCGTCACCGGACTGGCGGCGCAGATGCCGATCGCCACGATCCTCGAAAAGCTGGGTGAAGGTTTTCTCAATACCCGCAACCTGCCGTTTATCCTGCTGATCCCGCTGGCGGTTATCGGTCTGCTCGAGCGTCACGGTTTGAAAGAGCGTGCCCAGGCGTGGATTGCCAAAATTCGAAGCGCCACGTCAGGCCGCCTGCTGATTGTCTATCTGTTTATTCGTGAGGCTACCGCCGCGCTGGGGCTGACCAGCCTGGGCGGACACCCGCAAATGGTGCGCCCCCTGTTAGCGCCAATGGCGGAAGGGGCAGCGG
Source organism: Citrobacter farmeri (assembly GCF_019048065.1). Classification (NCBI taxonomy): domain Bacteria; kingdom Pseudomonadati; phylum Pseudomonadota; class Gammaproteobacteria; order Enterobacterales; family Enterobacteriaceae; genus Citrobacter; species Citrobacter farmeri. Next base: position 3,209,423 of record NZ_CP077291.1, on the reverse strand, counting down.
AGAAAACGTACGGGACCTTGCCCGGCGCGGTGCGCTACCGTCTGCGGGCAATGTCGGCGGCGACAGATAACGTGGGACTCTTTTTTGGTGAAGATATCTTCGTGGCATTCGGCGCGATTATCTTCATGCACAACTTTATGCTGGAATCCGGCGGCATTCAGACCGAGCCGCTGCATATTGCCCTGTGGGGGATCCCGACAGCCTTGTGCGCCTTCGTGATCCACGGCACGCGACTGTGGCGACTGGATAATTATCTGCAACGCGAGATGGCGAAAGCCGGTTCTGTCGACACCCGCAAAGGAGAGGCGCAATGAATTTTCAGCAAAGCTACCTCTACTGGCTGGCGGGAATCGTTCTGCTGATTGTCGCCATCATGTCCTGGCAGGACAAAGCCAATCCGCGTCGGCTGACGACTGGGTTATTCTGGGGCGTTTACGGGCTGTTGTTCCTGCTGGGCGACTGGACGTATCAACTGGTGGGTGACAAACGTACGGTCAATATTGCCGTGGGGGTCGCGGTGGTGTTAATGGCGCTGATTGCCGGCTTTGGCGGCGTGAAACTGGGGAGTTATCACCAGCGTACCCGCGAGCAGCGTGAAGAGAGCGCCACGCGTCTGGGGAACCGCCTGTTTTATCCGGCGCTGGCCATTCCGGTCGTCACCGTGATTGGCGTATTGATGTTCAACCATATTCCGGGATTGCAGGACGCCGTGTTTGGTCCGGGCAATCACGCCACGCTGGTGACGCTGTTCTCGATGACCGCGGGCTCGCTGATTGGTCTGGGCATGGCTGTCAAAATGACTCATGAGAAGGTACATCAGCCGATCCAGGAGGCGCGTCGCCTGCTGGACTCCATCGGTTGGGCATTTATTCTGCCGCAGATCCTCGCGACGTTAGGGCTGTTGTTCACGGCTGCAGGCGTTGGCAGCGGAATTTCGTATCTCACGCAAGAGTATCTGGCCGTCGACAGCCGCTTTATTGCGGTAGCGGTATATACCATTGGGATGGCCCTGCTGACGATGGTGATGGGCAATGCGTTTGCCGCTTTCCCGATTGTCACTGCGGGAATTGGCATTCCGATCCTGGTGCTCCAGCACGGCGGGAATCCGGCGGTGATGGCGGCCATTGGGATGTTCTCCGGCTATTGCGGCACGCTGATGACGCCGATGGCGGCGAACTTTAACATTGTGCCCGCCGCGCTGCTGGAACTGCCGGATAAAAACGCGGTCATTAAAGCGCAGGTGCCGACCGGCATACTGCTCCTGTTAGTCAACGTGTTCCTGATGTATTTCCTGATGTTCCTGTAAGGAGGACGGATGAAAACGGTATTAATCACCGGGTTTGAGCCCTTCGGCGGCGAGCAGGTTAACCCGTCCTGGGAAGTGGTCTCGCGTCTCGACAATGCTATCATCGCCGGATGTCGCGTGGTGGCGCGCCAGTTGCCTTGTGTGTTTGGCGAGTCGCTCAGTGTGCTGAATTCCACTATTGATACGCTCTCTCCGTCGCTGGTTTTGGCGATCGGTCAGGCGGGTGGACGTGCGGATATCACCGTTGAGCGCGTGGCGATCAACGTCGATGACGCTCGTATCCCGGATAATAAGGGCCAGCAGCCGGTGGATGAGCCGATTATTGCCGGCGGGCCTGCGGCCTGGTTTAGCACACTGCCGATCAAAGCGATGGTGGCCGCGATGCGTGAAGCGGGCGTGCCGGCGTCGGTATCGCAGACGGCGGGAACGTTTGTCTGCAACCATGTGATGTACGGATTGCTGCACAAACTGAGCGACATCGCGGAGGTGAAGGGGGGATTCATCCATATCCCTTATCTGCCGCAGCAGGCGGCCGCGCATCCGGGAGCACCCAGTATGGCGGCAGAAACGGTGCGTCTGGCGCTGGAGGTGGCGATCGCCACCGCATTGCAAGTCGATGATGACATTGCCGTGACGGGCGGTGCCACGCACTAATCTCCTCAGATAAGGACAGAACCATGCCTGAAGGCCCGGAAATCCGCCGCGCGGCGGATAACCTGGAGGCGGCGATCAAAGGCAAACCCTTGACGGATGTCTGGTTTGCCTTTGCGCAGTTAAAACCCTATCAATCCTCGCTGGTGGGGCAGAGCGTCACGGCGATGGAGACGCGTGGCAAAGCGCTGCTGACCCATTTTTCCGGGGGGCTGACGCTCTACAGCCATAACCAGCTGTATGGCGTCTGGCGCGTGGTGGACAGTGGTGAGACGCCGCAAACCACCCGCGTTCTGCGCGTAAAACTGCAAACGGCGGATAAAACCATTTTGCTCTACAGCGCGTCTGACATCGAGATGTTGACCCCGGAACAGCTCACCACTCATCCTTTCCTGCAACGGGTCGGACCGGATGTGCTGGACCTGCGTCTGACGCCTGAAACGGTGAAAACCCGGTTACTCTCCCCGCGTTTTCGCAATCGTCAGTTTTCCGGCCTGTTACTGGATCAAGCCTTTCTTGCCGGACTGGGGAACTATCTGCGGGTGGAGATCCTCTGGCAGGTGGGATTAACCGGTCAGCATAAAGCCCGCGATCTCAGCGATACGCAGTTGACGGCATTAGCGAATGCGCTGCTGGATATTCCGCGCCTGTCGTATACCACGCGCGGTCAGGTGGATGACAACAAACATCATGGCGCGCTGTTTCGCTTTAAGGTGTTCCATCGCGACGGTGAACCCTGCGAGCGCTGCGGCGGGATCATCGCAAAAACCACGCTCTCCTCGCGCCCGTTCTATTGGTGTCCACATTGCCAGCATTAATGCGCCTGTCGCGGTGCCTTTGCTGAAATAAAGCGGGCGATGGCCGGGCCGGTGAGGAGAATACTGAACAGGCGCAGGGTTTGCATCGCCATAATCAGAGACATATCGGCGTGACTGCCGGCGGCAATCACCGCCACCGTATCCAGCCCGCCTGGGCTGGTCGCGAGATAGGCGCTTAAAAAATCAATCTGCATATAGTGGGCGAGCCCCCAGGCCATCGCCGCACAAATCGCCAGTAAGGCGAAGATGGAGACCAGGATCTGCGGCAACGGTCGCAGCGCCATAAAAAACACCTGTTTGTCGAACCCGAGGCCAATCTGCCAGCCGATAATCATATAGGCTATCGCCAGCAGCCATTCCGGTAGTTCAATCACCATCACGCCGCTCGCGTGCAGCACCGCGCCGACCAGCATCGGCACCAGCATTGTACCGGAGGGAATGCGTAACACCCGTCCGACAACGCCGGCCACCGCTGCTAACAGCAGTGTCGTGAACAAATTGCCGCTCAGGGGGGGGAACCACTCAATCTGTTGGCTGACGGTTTCCGCGCTTTCGCCCATGATAAACCGCGTCACCAGCACCGCCGCCCCGGCGACAAAGAGTACCCGAAGATACTGCATAAAGGCGACCAGACGGATGTCGGCACCGTAATCCTGAGCCATCGCGACCATTGCCGCTGCGCCGCCCGGTGACGAGCCCCACGCGCCGGTGTTGCCCGGTAGCGAACTGTAGCGAACCAGCAGCCAGCCGACGACGGTACTGGAGAGCAACGTTACCAGCAGAACCGCCAGCACTACCGCCCAGTTTGCCACCAGGGTGGTTAACAAAGACGCGGAAAGATTTTGTGCAATCATGCAGCCGAGAATAGCCTGAGTACCGAGGAACGTGCAGCGGGGAAGCTGCAGGGCGATGCCGCGCAGGCTGAACAGAATGCCGGTGATCATCGGACCAAGCAGTAAAGCCGCCGGAAGATGAATGCAGAGAAACAGCAGGGATAAAAGAAGTGACAGCAAAAACAACAAGCCCCACCGCAGAACTGGCATCCTGTGCTCCCGGAAGAAAATGAACAAACTATCCGTAAATCATAGAGAAGGGCAGAGAAGATTAATATATCGAGGGTCAAGAAAAGGCAGGGAAGTTGCCGGATGGCGCTAACACTTATCCGGCCTACGAATTGACAACCGTAGGCCGGATAAGACGCGGTAGCGTCACCATCCGGCAGTCAGACGATTAATGCTTAAGGTCAGATTTAAAGTCGCGCTTGTCGTAGCCGGTATACAGCTGACGAGGACGAGCGATTTTCATGCCATCGGTATGCATTTCGCTCCAGTGCGCAATCCAGCCAACGGTACGCGCCATCGCGAAGATAACCGTGAACATGGAGGACGGGATCCCCATCGCTTTCAGGATGATACCGGAGTAGAAGTCGACGTTCGGGTAAAGTTTCTTCTCGATGAAGTACGGGTCGTTCAGCGCGATGTGCTCCAGCTCCATCGCCACTTCCAGCAGGTCATCTTTGGTACCCAGCTCTTTCAGTACTTCATGGCAGGTCTCACGCATCACGGTCGCACGCGGATCGTAGTTTTTGTAAACACGGTGACCGAAGCCCATCAGGCGGAAAGAGTCATTCTTGTCTTTCGCACGACGAACAAATTCCGGAATGTGTTTAACCGAACTGATTTCTTCCAGCATTTTCAGCGCCGCTTCGTTCGCGCCGCCGTGTGCCGGTCCCCACAGGGAAGCAATACCCGCCGCGATGCAGGCAAACGGGTTCGCGCCAGACGAACCGGCAGTACGTACCGTCGAGGTGGACGCGTTCTGTTCGTGGTCGGCGTGCAGGATCAGGATACGGTCCATTGCGCGTTCCAGTACCGGGTTCACTTCATAGGTTTCACACGGCGTGGAGAACATCATGTTCAGGAAGTTACCGGCGTAGGAGAGGTCATTACGCGGATAAACAAACGGCTGGCCGATAGAATATTTGTAACACATGGCCGCCATCGTCGGCATTTTGGACAGCAGACGGAATGCTGCGATTTCGCGGTGGCGCGGATTGTTAACATCCAGAGAGTCGTGATAGAACGCGGCGAGTGCGCCCGTGATCCCACACATCACCGCCATGGGATGCGAATCGCGGCGGAAAGCGTGGAACAGACGGGTGATTTGCTCATGGATCATCGTATGGCGGGTCACGGTGGTTCTGAACGCGTCGTATTCGGCCTGCGTCGGTTTTTCACCGTTCAGCAGGATGTAGCACACTTCCAGATAGTTAGACTCGGTGGCTAACTGATCGATCGGGAAGCCGCGATGCAACAAAATTCCTTCATCGCCGTCGATGAACGTAATTTTGGATTCGCAGGATGCAGTCGAGGTGAAACCAGGGTCAAAAGTGAACATCCCCTTTGAACCCAGGCTACGAATATCAATAACATCTTGACCTAGCGTGCCCTTCAGCACATCCAGTTCAATAGCCGTATCACCATTAAGAGTGATTTTTGCTTTTGTGTCAGCCATTTACGGTCTCCTTAGCGCCTTATTGCTTAAGACTACTCAGGTGAGATTTGCCATCGATACATCAATCAACCGTTACCAGTTTGTTATTCGGCTCGCCGCTCTGGATAGAGGAGAAACCAGGGTACAGAGCAATGGGCGCTTGCAGGTAAATCAGTTAACTCATGGTGAATTAGCAACAAATCAACAACTTAGCAATCCGAATTATTCAACCTGTCTATCACTATTAACTGTACTGAAGGGATCGGTCAATATCTTCCTACTGTTGCATAACTTATTTGCAGGTTAAAGAGTGACCCCATAACTTTTACGCATTATATGCTTTTTCTGGTGTTGTTTGTAACAACTTTGTTTAATGATTGTCAAATCAGATGATTAAAAATTAAATAAATGTTGTTATCGTGACCTGTGTCACTGTTCGGGATAAAACCCGACAAACTATATGTAGGTTAATTGCAATGATTTTGTGAACGTCCTATACTGCCGCCAGGTCTCCGGAAACCCCTGCAATCCCGAGCCACCCAGCGTTGTAACGTGTCGTTTTAGCATCTGGAAGCAGTGTTTTACATGACGCGCAGTTATAGAAAGGACGCTGTCTGACCCGCACGCAGACCGGAGGAAGGAAATCCCGTCGTCTTTCAGGCCACAGGAGATTCACTCTCTGTACCCGAAGTCAAAAGGGAATAATAAGAACAGCATGTGGGCGTTATTCATGATAAGAAATGTGAAAAAACAAAGACCTGTCAATCTGGATCTACAAACGATCCGGTTCCCAATCACGGCGATAGCGTCCATTCTCCATCGCGTTTCCGGGGTGATCACCTTTGTGGCGGTCGGGATCCTGTTGTGGTTACTGGGCACCAGCCTCTCTTCCCCTGAAGGATTCCAACAGGCATCCGCCATCATAGGTAGCTTTTTTGTTAAATTTATTATGTGGGGCATCCTCACTGCGCTGGCGTATCACGTCGTGGTCGGTGTTCGTCACATGATGATGGATTTTGGTTATCTGGAAGAAACATTCGAAGCGGGTAAACGCTCTGCCAAAATCTCTTTTGTTATCACTGTCGTGCTTTCACTTCTCGCAGGAGTCCTCGTATGGTAAGCAACGCCTCCGCATTAGGACGCAATGGCGTACATGACTTCATCCTGGTTCGTGCTACCGCTATCGTTCTGACGTTATACATCATCTATATGGTAGGTTTCTTCGCCACAAGCGGCGAGCTGACCTGGGAAGTCTGGACCGGTTTCTTCTCCTCGGCTTTCACCAAAGTCTTCACCCTGCTGGCACTTTTCTCCATCTTGATTCATGCCTGGATTGGCATGTGGCAGGTGTTGACCGACTACGTTAAACCACTGGCAATTCGTTTGCCGCTGCAGCTGGCTATCGTCGTTGCACTGGTGGTTTACGTGATTTATGGATTCGTTGTGGTGTGGGGTGTGTAATGAAACTGCCAGTCAGAGAATTTGATGCTGTAGTCATTGGTGCAGGCGGCGCAGGTATGCGCGCAGCGCTGCAAATTTCCCAAAGCGGCCAGACTTGTGCGCTGCTGTCCAAAGTGTTCCCGACCCGTTCCCATACCGTTTCTGCGCAGGGTGGCATCACCGTCGCGCTCGGTAATACCCATGAAGATAACTGGGAATGGCACATGTACGACACCGTTAAAGGGTCGGACTACATCGGTGACCAGGATGCAATCGAATATATGTGTAAAACCGGTCCGGAAGCGATTCTGGAACTGGAACACATGGGTCTGCCGTTCTCCCGTCTTGACGATGGCAAAATTTATCAGCGTCCGTTCGGCGGCCAGTCGAAAAACTTCGGCGGCGAGCAGGCGGCACGTACTGCCGCGGCAGCTGACCGTACCGGTCACGCCCTGCTGCACACGCTGTATCAGCAGAACCTGAAAAACCACACCACGATTTTCTCTGAGTGGTATGCGCTGGATCTGGTGAAAAATGCTGATGGCGCGGTAGTCGGTTGTACTGCACTGTGCATCGAAACCGGTGAAGTAGTCTACTTCAAAGCCCGCGCGACGGTGCTGGCAACCGGCGGCGCAGGCCGTATCTATCAGTCCACCACTAACGCACATATCAACACCGGTGACGGCGTGGGGATGGCAATCCGTGCCGGTGTCCCGGTTCAGGATATGGAAATGTGGCAGTTCCACCCAACGGGTATTGCCGGCGCGGGCGTTCTGGTGACAGAAGGCTGCCGCGGTGAGGGCGGTTACCTGCTGAACAAACACGGCGAGCGCTTTATGGAGCGTTATGCCCCGAATGCGAAAGACCTCGCGGGTCGTGACGTGGTGGCGCGTTCCATCATGATCGAAATTCGTGAAGGTCGCGGCTGCGACGGCCCGTGGGGGCCACATGCTAAACTGAAACTCGATCATCTGGGTAAAGATGTTCTCGAATCCCGCCTGCCGGGCATCCTGGAACTGTCCCGTACCTTTGCACACGTTGATCCGGTGAAAGAGCCGATTCCGGTTATCCCAACCTGTCATTACATGATGGGCGGTATTCCGACCAAAGTGACCGGTCAGGCGCTGACGGTGAACGAGCAGGGCGAAGACGTGGTGATCCCCGGGCTGTTTGCCGTGGGTGAAATCGCCTGTGTTTCGGTACACGGCGCGAACCGTCTGGGCGGTAACTCGCTGCTGGATCTGGTGGTCTTTGGTCGTGCCGCTGGTCTGCATCTGCAGGAATCGATCGCCGAGCAGGGTGAACTGCTCGACGCGACTGAAGATGAAATCGATGCTTCCCTGGCGCGTCTGAACCGCTGGAACAACAACCGTGATGGTGAAGATCCGGTGGCGATTCGCAAAGCGCTGCAGGAATGTATGCAGCATAACTTCTCGGTCTTCCGTGAAGGTGATGCGATGGCGAAAGGGCTGGAAGAGCTGAAAGCAATCCGCGAGCGTTTGAAAAATGCCCGTCTGGATGATACCTCCAGTGAATTTAACACCCAGCGCGTAGAGTGTCTGGAGCTGGATAACCTGATGGAAACTGCCTATGCCACCGCAGTGTCCGCCAACTTCCGTACCGAAAGCCGTGGCGCGCATAGTCGCTTCGACTTCCCGGAGCGTGATGATGAAAACTGGCTGTGCCATTCCCTGTATCTGCCAGAGACGGAATCCATGACCCGACGTGAAGTCAACATGGAACCGAAACTGCGCCCGGCATTCCCGCCGAAGATTCGTACTTACTAATGCGGAGACAGGACAATGAAACTCGAGTTTTCAATTTATCGCTATAACCCGGATGTTGATGACGCTCCGCGCATGCAGGATTACACCCTGGAAGGCGAAGAAGGGCGTGACATGATGCTGCTGGACGCGTTGATGCAGCTCAAAGAGAAAGACCCAAGCCTCTCTTTCCGCCGCTCCTGCCGTGAAGGCGTGTGCGGTTCAGATGGTCTGAACATGAACGGGAAGAACGGTCTGGCCTGCATCACGCCGGTATCAGCGCTGGTTCAGCCGGGTAAGAAAATTGTTATCCGTCCGCTGCCTGGACTGCCGGTGATCCGCGATTTGGTAGTAGACATGGGGCAATTCTATGCACAATATGAGAAGATTAAGCCTTACTTATTGAATAATGGGCAAAATCCGCCAGCTCGCGAGCATTTACAACTGCCAGAGCAGCGGGAAAAACTCGATGGGCTGTATGAATGCATCCTGTGCGCATGCTGCTCAACATCTTGCCCATCCTTCTGGTGGAATCCGGATAAATTTATCGGTCCGGCAGGTCTGTTAGCCGCGTATCGCTTTCTGATCGACAGCCGCGATACCGAAACCGACAGCCGTCTGGAAGGGATAAGCGATGCATTCAGCGTATTCCGCTGTCACAGCATCATGAACTGCGTCAGTGTATGTCCTAAGGGACTGAACCCGACGCGTGCCATCGGCCATATTAAGTCGATGCTGTTGCAACGCAGTGCGTAAGTAGACATTGCCCGTGGTGGCAATCCTGTAGGCCGGATAAGACGTTTACGTCGCCATCCGGCACATTTTGCCTGATGGCGCTTTGCTTATCAGGCCTACGGGATCGCCATCAGGCGAAACAGTGCAGGAAACCTCTAAAAACTGCCCCTGTGTTTGACAGTTTTTAAAGGTTCCTTAGCGGACGCAGATGACACGACAGTCCGTAACAAGTGAACCCCGGCACGCATACGGCGTATGCGTGGTAGTATCCACGGCGAAGTAAGCATATAAATGCTTAAGGGATCACGATGCAGAACAGCGCTTTGAAAGCCTGGTTGGACTCTTCTTACCTCTCTGGCGCAAACCAGAGCTGGATAGAACAGCTCTATGAAGACTTCTTAACCGATCCTGACTCGGTAGACGCTAACTGGCGTTCGACGTTCCAGCAGTTACCTGGCACCGGAGTCAAACCGGATCAATTCCATTCCAAAACGCGTGATTATTTCCGCCGTCTGGCGAAGGATGCCTCACGTTACTCTTCTTCGATTTCCGACCCTGACACCAATGTGAAGCAGGTAAAAGTCCTGCAGCTCATCAACGCTTATCGCTTCCGTGGTCACCAGCATGCGAATCTCGATCCGCTGGGATTGTGGCAGCAGGAAACTGTGGCAGATCTGGATCCTTCCTTCCACGATCTGACAGAGGCCGATTTCCAGGAAAGCTTTAACGTAGGCTCTTTTGCCGGCGGCAAAGAGACGATGAAGCTGGGTGAGTTGATTTCCGCGCTCAAACAAACGTACTGCGGCCCGATTGGCGCGGAGTACATGCACATCACCAGCACCGAAGAGAAACGCTGGCTGCAACAACGGATCGAATCCGGTCGCGCCGCGTTCAGCGCTGAAGAGAAAAAACGCTTCCTGAGCGAACTGACCGCAGCAGAAGGTCTGGAACGTTATCTGGGCGCGAAATTCCCGGGGGCGAAACGCTTCTCGCTGGAAGGCGGCGACGCATTAATCCCGATGCTCAAAGAGATGATCCGTCATGCTGGCAACAGCGGCACCCGTGAAGTGGTGCTGGGGATGGCGCACCGTGGGCGCCTGAACGTACTGGTCAACGTGCTGGGTAAAAAACCGCAGGATCTGTTTGACGAGTTTGCGGGCAAGCATAAAGAACATCTCGGCACCGGCGACGTGAAGTACCACATGGGCTTCTCGTCAGATATCGAAACCGAAGGCGGTCTGGTTCACCTGGCGCTGGCGTTTAACCCGTCGCACCTGGAAATCGTCAGCCCGGTGGTGATTGGTTCCGTTCGTGCACGTCTGGATCGACTTGACGAACCCAGCAGCAACAAAGTCCTGCCGATTACCATTCACGGTGACGCAGCGGTTACCGGGCAGGGCGTGGTTCAGGAAACCCTGAACATGTCGAAAGCGCGGGGTTACGAAGTGGGCGGTACTGTTCGCATCGTGATCAACAACCAGGTGGGTTTCACCACCTCTAACCCGCTGGATGCGCGCTCCACCCCGTACTGCACCGACATCGGTAAAATGGTCCAGGCGCCGATCTTCCACGTGAACGCGGACGATCCGGAAGCGGTCGCATTTGTGACCCGTCTGGCCCTGGATTTCCGTAACACCTTTAAACGCGATGTCTTCATCGATCTGGTGTGCTACCGCCGTCACGGCCACAACGAAGCCGACGAGCCGAGCGCAACCCAGCCGCTGATGTATCAGAAAATCAAAAAGCATCCGACCCCGCGCAAAATCTACGCTGATAAACTGGAAGCCGATAAGGTCGCCACGCTGGAAGATGCCACTGAAATGGTCAACCTGTATCGCGACGCGCTGGACGCGGGCGAATGCGTGGTGAAAGAGTGGCGTCCGATGAACATGCACTCCTTTACCTGGTCGCCGTACCTCAACCACGAGTGGGATGAAAACTACCCGAATCAGGTTGAGATGAAGCGTCTGCAGGAGTTGGCGAAACGCATCAGTACGGTGCCGGAAGCGGTTGAGATGCAGTCTCGCGTCGCGAAGATTTACGGCGATCGTCAGGCGATGGCTGCCGGAGAGAAGCTGTTCGACTGGGGCGGCGCCGAGAATCTGGCCTACGCCACGCTGGTTGACGAAGGTATTCCGGTTCGTCTGTCCGGTGAGGATTCAGGTCGCGGTACTTTCTTCCACCGTCACGCGGTCATTCACAACCAGGCGAACGGCTCAACTTATACGCCGTTGCAGCACGTGCATAACGGACAGGGTTCCTTCCGCGTCTGGGACTCCGTGCTGTCTGAAGAAGCGGTACTGGCATTCGAATACGGCTATGCCACAGCCGAACCGCGTACCCTGACCATCTGGGAAGCGCAGTTCGGTGATTTCGCCAACGGCGCGCAGGTGGTGATCGACCAGTTCATCTCCTCTGGTGAGCAGAAATGGGGCCGGATGTGTGGCCTGGTAATGCTGCTGCCGCACGGTTACGAAGGGCAGGGCCCGGAGCACTCCTCCGCCCGTCTGGAACGTTATCTCCAGCTTTGCGCCGAGCAAAACATGCAGGTGTGCGTACCGTCTACACCGGCACAGGTGTATCACATGTTGCGTCGTCAGGCGCTGCGCGGGATGCGTCGTCCGCTGGTGGTCATGTCGCCGAAATCGCTGCTGCGCCATCCGCTGGCAGTTTCCAGCCTGGATGAACTGGCTAACGGCACCTTCATGCCAGCCATCGGCGAAGTTGATGACCTCGATCCGAAAGGCGTGAAGCGCGTGGTGATGTGTTCTGGTAAGGTTTATTACGATCTGCTGGAACAGCGTCGCAAGAACAACCAGAAAGATGTTGCCATTGTGCGCATCGAACAACTCTATCCTTTCCCGCATCAGGCGATGCAGGAAGTATTGAAACAGTACGCTCACGTACATGATTTTGTCTGGTGCCAGGAAGAGCCGCTCAACCAGGGCGCATGGTACTGCAGCCAGCATCATTTCCGTGAAGTGATTCCATTTGGGTCTGCTCTGCGTTATGCAGGTCGCCCGGCCTCCGCCTCTCCGGCGGTAGGGTATATGTCCGTTCACCAGAAACAGCAACAAGATCTGGTTAATGACGCGCTGAACGTCGATTAATTAAAGGATACATAATGAGTAGCGTAGATATTCTTGTTCCCGACCTGCCTGAGTCCGTAGCGGACGCGACTGTAGCCACCTGGCACAAAAAACCAGGTGATGCGGTGGTTCGTGACGAAGTGCTGGTAGAAATCGAAACTGACAAAGTGGTACTGGAAGTACCGGCATCAGCGGACGGCATTCTGGATGCGGTTCTGGAAGACGAAGGCACAACCGTGACCTCGCGCCAGATCCTGGGTCGCCTGCGTGAAGGCAACAGTGCCGGTAAAGAAACCAGCGCGAAGTCTGAAGAAAAAGCGTCCACCCCGGCGCAGCGTCAGCAGGCCTCTCTGGAAGAACAAAACAACGATGCGTTGAGCCCGGCGATCCGTCGTCTGCTGGCTGAACACAACCTCGACGCCAGTGCTATCAAAGGCACCGGTGTAGGCGGTCGCATCACCCGTGAAGATGTGGATAAACACCTGGCGAACGCCCCTGCGAAAGCCGAGGTTAAAGCACCGGCAGCGGCGCCGGCTGCACAGCCGGCTCTGGGGGCGCGCAGTGAAAAACGCGTACCGATGACCCGTCTGCGCAAACGCGTTGCCGAGCGTCTGCTGGAAGCGAAAAACTCCACCGCCATGCTGACGACCTTCAACGAAGTCAACATGAAGCCGATCATGGATCTGCGTAAACAGTACGGTGAAGCGTTTGAAAAACGTCACGGCATCCGTCTGGGCTTCATGTCCTTCTACGTGAAAGCCGTGGTAGAAGCGCTGAAGCGCTATCCGGAAGTGAACGCCTCAATCGACGGCGACGACGTGGTGTATCACAACTACTTCGACGTGAGCATGGCGGTTTCCACGCCGCGCGGCCTGGTGACCCCGGTTCTGCGTGACGTTGATACGCTGGGTATGGCTGACATCGAGAAAAACATCAAGACGCTGGCAATCAAAGGTCGTGACGGCAAGCTGACGGTGGAAGATCTGACGGGCGGTAACTTCACCATCACCAACGGTGGTGTGTTCGGTTCCCTGATGTCCACGCCGATCATCAACCCGCCGCAGAGCGCGATCCTCGGGATGCACGCGATTAAAGATCGCCCGATGGCGGTCGATGGCAAGGTGGAAATCCTGCCGATGATGTACCTGGCGCTGTCCTACGATCACCGCCTGATCGATGGTCGCGAATCCGTGGGCTTCCTGGTGGCGATTAAAGAGCTGCTGGAAGATCCGACACGTCTGCTGCTGGACGTGTAGTAAACAAGAGTATCACCTGCCCGTAGGCCGGATAAGGCGTTTACGCCGCCATCCGGCATTGATGAGATGCCTGATGGCGACGCTACCGCGTCTTATCAGGCCTACGGTTTAAAGATAACGATTACCTGAAGGATGGACAGAACACATGAACTTACATGAATATCAGGCAAAACAACTTTTTGCCCGCTATGGCTTACCGGCGCCGGTGGGTTATGCCTGTACTACTCCGCGTGAAGCTGAAGAAGCGGCATCGAAAATCGGTGCAGGTCCGTGGGTAGTAAAATGTCAGGTTCACGCAGGTGGCCGCGGTAAAGCGGGCGGTGTGAAAGTCGTTAAAAGCAAAGAAGAAATTCGCGCTTTTGCTGAACACTGGCTGGGCAAACGTCTGGTGACCTATCAAACAGACGCTAACGGTCAACCGGTAAACCAGATTCTGGTTGAAGCAGCGACCGATATCGATAAAGAGTTGTACCTGGGCGCGGTCGTTGATCGTAGCTCTCGTCGCGTGGTCTTCATGGCCTCCACCGAAGGCGGCGTCGAAATTGAAAAAGTTGCGGAAGAAACCCCGCACCTGATCCACAAAGTTGCGCTTGATCCGCTGACCGGCCCCATGCCGTATCAGGGACGCGAGCTGGCGTTCAAACTGGGTCTGGAAGGCAAACTGGTTCAGCAATTCACCAAAATCTTCATGGGCCTGGCGACTATTTTCCTTGAGCGCGATCTGGCACTGATCGAAATCAACCCGCTGGTGATCACTAAGCAGGGCGACCTGATCTGCCTCGACGGCAAACTGGGCGCTGACGGCAACGCGCTGTTCCGCCAGCCGGATCTGCGTGAAATGCGCGACCAGTCTCAGGAAGATCCGCGTGAAGCACAGGCAGCACAGTGGGAGCTGAACTACGTCGCGCTGGATGGCAACATCGGCTGTATGGTTAACGGCGCAGGTCTGGCGATGGGCACCATGGACATCGTGAAACTGCACGGTGGCGAACCGGCTAACTTCCTTGATGTTGGCGGCGGCGCAACCAAAGAGCGCGTGACCGAAGCATTCAAAATTATCCTCTCTGACGACAACGTTAAAGCGGTTCTGGTTAACATCTTCGGCGGTATTGTGCGTTGCGATCTGATCGCTGACGGCATCATCGGCGCGGTAGCCGAAGTGGGTGTTAACGTACCGGTTGTGGTTCGTCTGGAAGGCAACAACGCCGAACTCGGCGCGAAGAAACTGGCTGACAGCGGCCTGAATATTATTGCAGCGAAAAGTCTGACGGATGCAGCTCAGCAGGTTGTTGCCGCAGTGGAGGGGAAATAATGTCTGTTTTAATCGATAAAAACACCAAGGTTATCTGTCAGGGCTTTACCGGTAGCCAGGGGACGTTCCACTCCGAACAGGCGATTGCTTACGGTACGCAGATGGTTGGCGGCGTAACGCCTGGTAAAGGCGGCACCACGCACCTGGGTCTGCCGGTGTTTAACACCGTACGTGAAGCGGTTGAAGCAACGGGCGCGACCGCAACGGTTATTTACGTTCCGGCACCGTTCTGCAAAGACTCCATTCTGGAAGCGATCGACGCAGGTATTAAGCTTATCATCACCATTACCGAAGGTATCCCGACGCTGGATATGCTGACCGTGAAGGTGAAACTGGATGAAGCTGGCGTACGCATGATCGGGCCGAACTGCCCGGGCGTGATCACCCCTGGCGAATGCAAAATCGGCATCATGCCGGGTCACATTCATAAGCCGGGTAAAGTGGGCATCGTCTCCCGTTCCGGTACCCTGACCTATGAAGCGGTTAAGCAGACCACCGACTACGGTTTCGGCCAGTCCACTTGTGTGGGCATCGGCGGTGACCCGATCCCGGGTTCTAACTTTATCGACATCCTGAAACTGTTCCAGGAAGATCCGCAGACCGAAGCAATCGTGATGATCGGTGAGATCGGCGGGAGCGCGGAAGAGGAAGCGGCTGCTTACATTAAAGATCACGTAACTAAACCGGTTGTTGGCTACATCGCCGGTGTGACCGCGCCGAAAGGCAAGCGTATGGGTCACGCAGGGGCCATCATCGCGGGCGGGAAAGGGACTGCGGATGAGAAATTCGCTGCTCTGGAAGCCGCTGGTGTGAAAACCGTTCGCAGCCTCGCTGATATCGGCGAAGCGCTGAAAGCCGTCATTAAGTAAAAGCAATAAAACAGCCCATCCTCTGCATTTACCCGTGATGCAGAGGAAAGGGCTGGTCCATTTTCGACATGGTTGGCCATCTGATGATGGCCTTTTTTTTACCTGCAAGTTTGCCGGATGGCGCTGTCGCTTATCAGGCCTACGGGTGTAGGCCTGATAAGATGCGTCAGCATCGCCATCAGGCGCTCACTCGCTTACGGCCAGCGTTTTCAGCCAGCGGATACCGCTTTCCGGCGAGGTCATCACCGGGACGGGCGGAGGAGGAAGCTGTTGCAGAACGCGCGCCATCGACGCCTGTGCCAGCATCACGACATCGGCCTGTTTATACGCACTGTGCAATCCTTCACTGACGATGCGGTCGTGGGTTTCCATATCACCCGCCAGCAGGGCGTGGAAGGCCTCTTCCATCAATATCGGCGTCACCGAGCATAGCTTACCGCTGGCCTGTATTTTGCGCTGTACATACTCCAGCGTCGGTTTCATCGTCGTGGCGACGGTGGCCAGGACGGCAATGTTCTCACCCAGGCTAATGGCTTTTTCCACCATCGCGCAGTCGATACGGGCAAGTTGCAGCGGCGTCATAAACTGGCACTGCTCAACCGCCGTGCCAATGGACGAGCAGGCGGTGATGAAAATCTCACAGTCTGCTTTTTCGGCAATGCGAACATAGTCGGCAATGCGTGCCGCAATGTCTGGCGTAACGCCCCCGGCTTTCATCACCTGTTTGATCATCGACTCTTCGACGAGGTGCATCACTTCCGCCTCTGGCATGATGTCCCCGATCAGCTGCTGCATCATGGCGAGCGTGGCGGAGCTGGTGTGAAGCATAGCGATCTTTTTCATTCTGCGATCTCCTTGAGCAAACATTCGGCAACGGCCATAGCCGCATCGTGATCTTCCTGCGCGGACAGTCCGCCCACCGCGACGGCCCCCAGACATTTACCGTTGTGAAGAATCGGGACGCCGCCAGGTAGCGCGGTAAAACGTGGGTCAGCAAAGTAGCTGATATCCAGCGACTCTTTTTGCAGCCGCTGTAAAAACGCCTGTGTGGTACAGCCTAGCCGACTGCTGGTGCGGGCTTTGCGCTGTGTCAGCTCAATGGTTAACAGTTTGGCATTATCCATACGGGCAAAGCTCAGTAACTCACCGTTGGCGTCACACACAGCCACGCTGAGCGGACGTTGCGTATAACGGGTGTCAGCGAGATCGATCGCACAGTCCACCGCGCGTCGCGCCTGTTCCAGAGTTAAGGTCATCATTGTTAGTTATCCTTTTGACAGAGGTTCTGATACCGGCTGAGCAGGCGTGTTCTCGCTCAGCGCCTGCGCTTGTCGGGCATCTTTTTTGCGCCAGTAGTTAGCCAGCAGCGAGCCGCTGACGTTGCCAAGCGGCGTCATGACCGCAGAGGCGAGACCGACGGTCGCCAGTTTGCCCATCGCGGCAGCAAGACCTGACGCCATACCGCCGTTTTGCAGCCCGACTTCGAAGGCCACGGTACGCGCTGACTGGACATCCATGCGGAAGATCCAACGGCTCATCAGATAACCAATCAGGAAGCCACCGAGGTTGTGCATCAGCATGGCGAAGCAGAGCAGGAAACCGACCTGCACCAGGTTTTCGCGCCCGGCGGCGGCCGCGGTGGTGGTGAAGAAAATGATGCCCATCATCGAGATGGTCGGCATGACTTTCTTAACGCCGTCCACGCGGCTGTACAGCCAGTTGTAGAACAGCGCCCAGATAATCCCGCCCGCCACAAAGTTCAGCACAACCGCGTACATTTGCGCGTCGGCGCTGGCGCTGCCAAACAAGGTGTCCCAGCCGCCGGCAATCATATACAGCAGCCAGACGGCGCTGACTCCGGCCAGAATTTGCACAGTTCGACGTCCCTGTACCCCGGCATAGGTTTTCAGGTAGTCGTGCAAAATGGCTGCGCCAATCGGGATCAGCACGATTTTCACCACGTCCATTACCATCGCCGTGAGCTGGATGTCGATCATTGAACCGGCCAGCAGATTCACCCACAGCGGCGTCATCACCGTTGCCGCCAGCGTCGAGACAGCAGCGATTGAGACCGCCAGCGCCAGGTTGGCGTTGGCGATATACACCATCACAGTCGAGGAGAGCCCGCTGGGGCAGGAACCAATCAGCAGAATGCCCACCGCCACCTCTGGCGGGAAGTCAAAGATCAGCGTGATGCTCAGGCCGAGCAGAGGCATGATGACGAAATGGCAGAAGGTGCCGATAAACACCGCCCAGGGCATTTTGGCAACGTCGATAAAATCCTGAATTGTGAGTTTGGTGCCCATACTGAACATGGTCGCCTGGATCACTAAAAAGACGATCCACTTATGGGTGATGTTGAATCCGCCCCAGACGATCAGATCGGTTGACCAGGTCATCGCAGCGACAAAGCCGGCGATGATCCACAGGGTAAACTGATAGCTGCGAAGACCAGGCCAATAGCCCGCGCCCGCCGCGAAGCCTGCTGTCAGCATCACCAGCCCCGGCTGCCAAAGGTCGGGAGACTGCATCAGCGCGCCAATTGCCGCCAGTGCGCCACCAGCGATGCAAACGCCCAGTCCGGTTTTGTGAATAACGGTCGTGATAGTCATGATGAAATGTCCTTTCTCTCGTTATTACTGCCGTGGTGGAATAGCTAACATTTGCCGCGCAATACCCGGCGTGGCGACTTTTTTATCCATACTGCGAATAAGCGTGGCGAGTTTGGCAACCTGCTGATAATTATGCTGAGCTTTCTCTTCGGCACTTAAATAATAGCTGTCTTCAAAACCAATTCTTACTTCACTGGCCCCCATCCCGACCGCAGCCGCAATAATATCGAAGTTCTTGCGGCCAAAATGCGTAATTCCCCACAAGGCATCGCGTGGAATCATACTCCGTAAGGCAATTAGTGCATCAACCGTCGCCGGTGTACTCCCGCGATGCCCGAGGACAATATTAAATAGCATGGGTTTTTTGAACTGAATTTTTTCTTCCAGCGCGAGGATATTATTAATCATCCCTATTTCAAAGACTTCGAATTCAGGAATAATTGAACGCTGAGTAATTTGTCGGGAACAATATTCGACGTCCGGTCCGGGATTAAAGTACACGGCATCACCAAGGTTAACGGAGCCGACGTTCAGCGATGCCATTTCAACGCCAGGACAGTCCAATGGCGCGCAGCGCTCGGCAATCGACATGGAGGAGACGCCACCGGTAGAAGCCTGAATAATCAGGTCGGAATGGCGCATGACGTGGTCGATCGTCGCCTGAAAATCTGTGGTGTCTGGCGTCAGGCGACCCTGCTTATCGCGAACGTGTAAATGTACTATTGCCGCACCATGTTCGACGCTGGCCAGTATTTCCTGCGCCAGTTCTTCGGGTATAACTCTGGGGCAATCCGCGGCAACGGGTGCCAGCGAGATAATAACAGTATCCGACATGTGTTCCTCCGGTTTTCCGGTACAGAGATATTAAAATTATAAGTACGGTGTCATCCAGCGTAACGATTCTGGCCCTGGTGTTGATGGTTTATATTCACAACCCATCCAGCCCTGATAACCTGTCTGTTTAATAAAATTAAAAAGCCATGTTTCATTTAATTCACCCGTTCCTGGTTCATGGCGGCCGGGTACGGAAGCAATCTGAAAATGTTTAATTATGGGCAAGTAACGCTCAATAAGATGCGCAACATTACCGTGTATTTTTTGACAGTGATAAATATCAAATTGTAAGCCGATATTTTTCCTGGCCACTTCGTTAATCAGACTTTCGGCTAATGGAAAACTGTCGACGAAATAACCAGGCATATCTTCAGGGTTTAATGGTTCAATCAACACGTCGATGCCGACCTCGACCATGACGTCACAGGCGATACGCAGTCGGTCGGTCAACCGTTCGCGTTGGGCGCAGGCGGAAAGGTTGTCCGCGCGCAGTCCGGCCATGACGTGCACCTTGCGACAGCCCAACGCCGTAGCGTAATTGTGGGCAATCATCAGACTGCGATGAAATTCCTCATCACGGTCTGGCAGGGATGCCAGCCCCCGTTCACCCGCCTGCCAGTTACCCGCAGGCGCATTCATCAGCGCTACAGGTAAGCCGGTTTCCCGCTGCGCGGCCAATAGAACGTCCAGCGGATGCTGCCAGAGAAACAGCCCTTCAACGCCGTGGAAACCCGCCGCCTTTGCTGCCTGGAAGCGCCCGGCAATGGGGTGTTCACAAAACAGCCAGTCGAGGTTAGCCGCTAACTTCAGCATGGTGCGTTCCTTCCCGGCAATCAACCAGGTGTAGTTTCACGCCCTGGCTGGCAATGGTGTCCTGCGCCACATCGGGCAACTGGTTATCCGAAATAATGTCGGTCAGTTGATCCAGCGAACAGATGTGGAACATCCCGTACTTGCCAAATTTACTGCTGTCGCAGACCAGTACCCGACGGCGGGAGACGGTAAGCACGGCCTCTTTCACCGAGGCCTTGCCCTCGCTGGGGGTCGACATACCGCGTTCGGTATCCCACGAGGACGAGCTGAGAAACGCCACGTCGATGTTAATTGTGCGCAGAAAACTGGCGGCGCTTTTCCCGAGACAGGAGCGGTTGCGCTGATCCACCAGACCTCCGGTGTGATACAGCGTGATGTGCGGCATGTCCATCAGGTAGTGGCTGATGGAAAAATCGTTCGTCACCACCGTCAGGTTGAAGCAGTGGCTGGCGGCGACCGCTTTCGCCACTTCAAACAGTGAGGTACCGGCATCCAGATACAGCGTTTGCCCAGGCTCGATCAGCATCGCGGCAAGCTGTCCCATCCGCCGCTTTACCTCATGATGCAGTTCGGCTTTTTCCCGCCACGGTAGCTCTGATTTCAGCAGATTGTTGAGTTTCACCCCGCCATTAATCGAGATGACTTTGCCTTCTTCTTCCAGCAACTGAATATCGCGGCGCACGGTCATGTGCGATACGCTCATCAGATCCGCCAGCTCATTAAACGAGGCAACGCTTTTTTCATGTACGTAGCGGTAGATAAAATCACGTCGTTGTTCAGGGATCATCATTCACCTCACGCTCGCCGGGATGACTGAAGTTCGGCCACCGCTTCTGCTGTCAGCGGCACGTAGCCGAGGGGTTTTAAGGTCAGCCAGATGCGGGCGCTATCTTCCAGCTCTTCGGCATTAAACACCGCTTCGCGTAGTGAGCGACCACTGACTACCGGGCCGTGATTGGCGAGGAGCGCGGCGGTATGGTCGGCCGCAATCTCGCTTAGCGCACGGGCGATGCCTTCATGACCGGGTTTGAAATAGGGCAGCAGAGGCAACTGTCCGACGCGCATCACGTAGTACGGCGTTAACGGCGGCAGACAGTTTTCCGGTGTGCTGCACGGCAGACAGGAAAGGGCGGTCAGCCACGGCGAATGCAGATGGACCACCGCGCCGCAGGTCGGACGATGACGGTACCAGGCCAGGTGCATTGGCACCTCTTTTGATGGTTTATCGCCACTCAGATGACTGCCGTTGGCATCCAGTTTACTGAGCGTAGCGGCGTCCAGCTCGCCCAGGCAGGAGTTGGTCGGCGTGACCAGATAGCCGCCGTCCGGCAGCCGTACGCTCAGATTGCCTGAACCGCCGCTGCTGAAGCCGCGCATAAACAGAGAGCGGCCATAATGCACCAGCTGTTCGCGGAGTTGCTGTTCGTTAAGCGGGTTCATGATGCGTACTCCTGCGCGGTAAAAAAGAAGTCTTCGTCACCGAAGTTGCCTGACTTCAGTGCCAGCGCGAGCGGCGGCTCGGCGGAAAATACCCAGGGGACGCCAGGGGCGATGGCCTTTCCGACCGTCAGCCGCGTCACCTGTAACGCCTCCACGACGGTGCCGGACGTTTCGCCGCCTGCGACGATAAAACCGTTCACACCTGCGGCCTGCAGTTTGGCCGTCAGTCTGGCAAAGGTATCTTCAATCGCCCGGCTGGCATGCTGTTCGCCGTACTCCTGTTGAATGCGTTTCAGCGCTTCCGGCGGCTGGGTGGCGTAAATCAGCGGAGCGAGCGCGTCATCGACATGCGTCATTGCCCACAGCGACAGCTCGTCGCTGTAACCCTCGGCGTCTGCCAGGCAGCGTGCCACGTCGAGCAAACGGGACGCGGCCTGCGCTTTGTAGCGATTGACCTGGCGGTTGCTCATGGTGGAACAGCTTCCGGAAAAGACCACCGTTTTTGCAGGCGTCGGGAAAGGAGGTGTCGCCGCCTGCCCACGCTGCGGGGTGGCGCATGCGGCCAGTGCGCCGCCCAGTCCGGAACCACCCGCCAACAGTGGCGTATGACGCAAGGCCTGAGCGAGAGTCTGCAGATCGGCTTCATTGAACGTATCCACGATCACATGGCGTATGCCTTCAGACTGACAGCGCTCCAGCGCGTGAGTGACCGCTTCCACACCTTTCTGAATCGTGCTGAGGTCGATACGTCCGACGGGGCTGGTGGTTTGCGCCGCTAGCAGGCGAATCAGGTTTGCGTCGGTCATCGGATTGAGCGGATGTTTCTCCATGCCGGATTCGTTCAACAATACGCCATTCACAAACAGATGACTGTGGATCACCGTTCGCCCGTTTTGCGGCAGGGCCGGGCAGTGAACGATGTACGGCATGTGCATCGCTTCCATCAGCGCATCGCTGACCGGACCGATGTTGCCGGCAGGGGTAGAATCAAAGGTGGAGCAATATTTAAAGTAAATCTGCTGGGCACCTGCGGCGTTGTGTAACCATTGCCAGCAGCGTAATGATTGATCGATGGCCTGGTCAGCCGGCAGAGAACGGCTTTTAAGCGAGATGACAATCGCGTCGACCTCCTCATTCCACGGCTGCGCGGCGTCTGGCATTCCGGGCAGCAGCGCGACCCGCCAGCCTTGCTCAGCCATAAAACTTGCTATATCCGTTGCGCCAGTAAAGTCGTCGGCGATAACACCTGTCGTGACGGGCATACATCCACTCCGTTCAGATTGTCTGGTCATTGAGCTTATTATTCAGGAGGGCGTTTCACATTCACATGATGATTCTCACAAATAAGCACATCATAAAATCGTATGAATTTTCTATAATTTATTGAAATTGATAAATAAAATGATATTCCCGATTAAAACAGGGCTCACAAGAGAATGTGAAGATTCGTTAATCTTTGGGAAATGTTGTCACAACAGCGGTAGTACCGGGTTTGAGGAGAGGGCGCGCCGCTCTTGCTATTTGATCATAATCACCTGAATAAATGAGATTATTTTTTGCGGTCAGGGTCATTATTTCCCTCGGATAAATTTTGCATATTAGCAACGTTATCCAGACCACGGGCGGAGCGTAACGTGCCTCAGCATATTCAGGACGATGTCTTACACACTTATTACTCACTGGCAGAGGTGTTTTCTAAGGCGACAGGGCTCGCTGCCGTGGTGGTGGACATTAATGGTCGGGAAATCTCCGCCTGTCATAATTTTAATTCTTTCTGTTCATTACTGCGTACCGATCCGCGATATCAAAAAAGTTGTCAGAAATGTGATAAATATTGCGCTTTTGAAGGGCTGAAAGAAGAAAAAATCAGAATACTCTGCTGTCATGCGGGATTGAGTTTTTTCTCTATGCCGTTAATTCGCCAGGGGCATCTGCTGGGGTTTATTATATGTGGTCAGGTGCGCGCGAAATATCCGGAATATAAAACTATTGTCATTGATGACGATCGGCAGTGGGTTTTGGATCCCAAAATTAAATCAGCCTGGAATCAGGTGGCGATTGTTGAAAATAATCATCTGGTGGCAGCAGCAAACCTGCTTAGTTTTATTATTAATAACATCAATCCGGTTCAAAGTACCACGCAGAGCAATGCCGATGTGCAGCTGAGCGACCTGCGCTTATCGGCAATGGAGCTTTCGCGTCACGAAAAGAAACTGGTCGCCGCATTGCGTTATATCGATGAGCATTTATACGAGGAACTGACGCTGGAGTCAGTCGCTGCACATGTCTGTTTAAGTGCTAACTACTTTAGCCGTTTCTTTAAGAAACGGCAGGGCGTGAATTTTAAAACCTGGGTAAGTCAGAAAAAAATGCAGCGGGCGAGCGAGTTACTGTGCGACCCGACGAACTCTATCGATAGCATCGCCCGGAAACTTCAGTATGCGCAGACCAGCTACTTTTGTCGGGTATTCCGGGCGGCTCACCAGACCTCTCCGCAGTCATTCCGTCACGAACAGCTTTCGCTGTAGTCGCGTTCCATCACCTCAGGAATAAAAGAAAGTCGGTCGCTCAGACGCACAACGTCGCCGACCACAATCAGCGCTGGCGGCACAATATTCGCTTCCTGCGCTTTCGTGAGCAATGTACCGAGCGTACAGGTTAAGCGCCGCTGATTTTCCCGGGTAGCCGACATCACAATAGCGGCGGGCGTGTCCGGCGATTTGCCGCCCATCAGTAACTCTTCGCAGATAAACGGCAGATTCGCGATCCCCATGACAATTACCAGCGTGCCATTGAGCTTCGCAAGCTGCCGCCAGTCCTGCTGCTGATTGCCTTCGCGGGTATGTCCTGTCACCACATGAAAACCTGATGCCAGGTCGCGGTGGGTGACCGGGATCCCGGCACAGGCTAGTCCGCCAATGGCGGAACTGATGCCTGGCACCACTTCAAAGGCAATACCTTCCTCCACCAGACACTCCACTTCTTCGGCGCCGCGACCAAACACGTAAGGATCGCCGCCTTTCAGACGGACAATATTCCGATGCGTCTGCGCATGCCGGATAAGCAGGGCATTGATCTCCTCCTGAGGGACGCAATGATAGCCCGGACTTTTGCCAACGTTGATACAGGTACAGTGTGTTGAGCACCACTCAAGTATTTTGGGGTTGACCAACCGATCGTAAATAATGACATCAGCCTGTTGAATGCACTGCAGGGCTTTGAGGGTCAGTAAGGTGATATCACCAGGACCTGCGCCAACCAGCCAGACTTTTCCAGAATTTTTCATATGTCGTCCTTAATTATTGTCGGGAAAAACGGTAAAAAGAGTAAAAACAGATGGAAAAACGCCATCGTTTGCTTATCGTTAAGTGAACTGAATTCTCCTGAAATAATAAGTAAATAATATTGATTAAACCCGCAAAGTTTTTTCTCCGATAAACAAGTTATCTTGAAAAATTATTAAGAACTTATTGGCGCTATTTGTCGCAAAATAACCTTAATTAAATTGTGTTTATGGTCATCCTTGCGTATTATCGGTCATTATTTGTTCGCCTCCTGTGTGAATAAATCATGGAGTGGATCAATGACATCCAGGTAGGAAATAAAATATAACTCTCAGGCCAATCGGGAGTCGGTTGCATTTATTTTTTATAAGTTAAACTATTTTTGTACGCGGCATATGGAAGACGTTATGAGAGGAAAGATACCGAAGACTGAATTACTGGTGACGTTTGAAGTGGTGGCACGTCATGAAAGTTATACGCGTGCGGCGGAGGAGTTAGCATTAACGCAAAGTGCTGTATTTCGCCAGGTGAATGCACTTGAGGATTTTCTACATACTGCATTATTTAATCATGCCAAAAAGCGGATTTTTTTAAACGCGGCCGGGAAGCATTATTTGAGCATTGTTAAGGAAACATTGAATAAACTTGAGCGTGATACCAACACCATTATGACCTGGCAGCCCACGGTGGAAGTCATTGAGCTGGCAGTCAACCCGACGTTCAGTACCCACTGGCTGATCCCCAATCTGCGTGAATTCAACAAACTTAACCCCGATATTATCGTCAATATTCACTCGCTGGCGAACATGGGGGATTTTCTCAACCGTGAATACGATGCGGCGATTATGCGCGAGGACTTCTGTTCGCCGTGGTCAGAAGTGGAGTATCTGTTCGAAGAGGAAATTCTACCGGTCTGTAGCGGCAGTCTGCTGTCGCAGCCCAACCAGAAACTGGCGGTCGAAGAGTTGCTCAATGAGTTTCCGTTGCTGCATCAAAGTACGCGAATTAACGGCTGGCAGGAGTGGTTCGCCCTGTCGGATGTCAGTAGCCCACTGGCTAACAAGGGCCCGCGCTTTGATCTGCTGTCGATGCTGATCGCCGCGGTGCGGTCTAATCTGGGGGTCGCGCTGCTTCCGCGCTTTGCGATCCAACACGATCTGGATAACGGTGACATGGTAATCCCCTGTGATGTGCCTATGCGCACCGGTAATCGTTTCATCATGACCTGGCGGGAAGAAAAAGCGGAATCCCGTCATTTACAGGTATTCCGCGAGTGGTTGTTGCAAAAATCGGTGGTGTCACCCCAGGAACGCTGATACCAGATGACGGGCGAACGGTAGGCCGGATAAGCGCATGCGCCATCCGGCAACCAGATCACTACCAGTCAATTCCCGCCTGAGCCTGAATACCGCTGTCAAACGCATGCTTCACTGGGCGTAGTTCACTCACCGTATCGGCAAGTTCCAGTAGCTGCGCATGGCAACCCCGTCCGGTTACAATCACACTTTGCTGCGCCGGACGCTCCCGGATAGCGGCGATCACCTCTTCGGTATCAAGATAGTGATACGCCAGCATATAAGTGAGTTCGTCCAGTACCACCAGATCGTAATGAACGTCTGCCAGCATACGCTTGCTCTCTTTCCAGACGGCAAGCGCTGCCGCGATATCCGACTCACGATTTTGCGTTTCCCAGGTAAACCCGGTGCCCATAATGTGAAACTCAACGCCCAGCGGGTGCAGGGTGTTATATTCGCCATTATCCCACTGACCTTTGATGAACTGCGCGACGCCAACGGTTTTACCGTGTCCCACCGCACGCGTGGCGGTGCCAAAGGCGGCCGTGGATTTCCCTTTTCCATTCCCGGTGAAAACGATCAAAATCCCTTTTTGTTCCGTGGCGGCAGCCACGCGGAGATCAACCTGTTCTTTCAGCTTTTGCTGACGCTGGCGATGACGATCGCCATTGGCTCGCGCTTGCATAAACGCTCCTTAATGTCCTGCCGGGCAGGATGCACAACGGTGCTGTTGTTCAAACTGGCTGAAGAAGTTGTTCCCTTTGTCATCTACCAGCACGAAGGCAGGCAGGTTTTCAACTTCCATCATCCAGACCGCTTCCATTCCCAGTTCGGGATATTCGAGGCAGCGCAGGCTTTTCACATACTGCTGTGCCAGTAAGGCTGCGGCACCGCCGATACTGCCGAGGTTGAATCCTCCGTGTTTATGGCACGCCTCGGTTACCTGCGAACCACGGTTGCCTTTTGACAGCATGACCAGGCTACCGCCCGCGGCCTGGAAGGCATCGACATAGCCGTCCATGCGCCCGCCGGTGGTTGGCCCGAGCGAACCGCAAGCCATCTGGTCCGGTGTTTTAGCCGGGCCCGCGTAGTAAACAATGTGATCTTTCATGTACGCCGGCATTGCTTCGCCGTTGTCCAGGCGCGCTTTGAGTTTGGCGTGCACGATGTCGCGGGCGACGACAATCGGACCATTCAGGGAAAGTCGTGTGCCGACGGGCAAAGCGGATAGATCATGCAGGATTTCGCGCAGCGGACGGTTCAGATCCAGGTTTACGCTCTGCGCGCTGTTCTCGACGCGACTGGATTCCGGGATAAATTTACCTGGATTATGCTCGAGTTTTTCCAGCCAGATCCCGTGCTTGTTGATCTTCGCTTTGATATTGCGATCGGCGGAGCAGGAGAGGGCCATTGCGATCGGACAGGAGCCGCCGTGGCGTGGTAGACGAATCACGCGGATATCATGGGCGAAATATTTCCCGCCAAATTGTGCGCCAATGCCAAATTCACGACTGGCGTTAAGCAGCGTAGATTCCAGCGCCGTGTCACGAAACGCCTGACCCAGCTCGTTACCGCTGGTGGGCAGATTGTCGTAATACTTGGTTGAAGCCAGTTTGGCGACCTTGAGCGACTGGTCAGCGGAGAGACCGCCGATCACAAAGGCAATGTGATACGGCGGGCAGGCGGCCGTGCCCAGCGATTTCATCTTCTCGATCAGGAATGCGGTGAGTTTTTCCGGTTGCAGGATAGATTTAGTTTCCTGGAACAGTGCCGCTTTGTTGGCTGAGCCGCCGCCCTTATTGACGAACAGGAAGCGGTATTCGTTACCCGGTGTGGCGCTGATGTCAATCTGTGCCGGCAGGTTCGTACCCGTGTTAACTTCGTTGTACATATCCAGCGGGGCGTTTTGCGAATAGCGCAGATTATTTTCTTTAAAGGTCGTGTAAATCCCTTTGCTGAGCGCTTCGGCATCATCGCCGCCGGTCCATATCTGCTGACCTTTGCAGGCGACAACCGTCGCCGTACCCGTGTCCTGGCAGTTCGGCAACACGCCTTTCGCCGACACTTCTGCATTACGTAACAGCTGTAGGGCGACGTATTTGTCGTTACTGCTGGCCTGCGGATCGTGCAGGATGCTGGCGATCTGCTTTAAATGTCCGGTGCGCAGGAAGAACGATGCTTCATAGAATGCCTGTTGAGCCAGCAGCGTTAATGCTTCCGGCGCCACTTTGATGACCTCCTGGCCATCTAATTCTGTCACCGTAACATGCTGATTGCTCAGTAATTCGTATTCCGTACTCTCTTTGCTTTGTACAAAGAGTTCTTGCCAGACAAAGGGTTTAGACATGTTACTTCTCACGTTAAGGTTGATATCGCCGGAGGGCGGCGTCGCGCCGTATCCGACCAACAAAAATGCCTGATTCGTAGGCCGGATGCGCATCACGCGCGCGCCGGCGTCCGCTTAATGCGCCATAAAGAGATTGGCCTGCGTTGCATGGGCAACATATTCAATGGTTTGCTGGGCGCGCACGCTGTTCCCGGCGCTATCCAGCGGGGGGGAATAAACGGCGATGGCATATTGTCCCGGAACCACCGCGACCATCCCGCCGCCGACGCCGCTCTTCGCCGGAATACCGACGGTGTACAGCCATTTACCGCTGCCGTCGTAGAGGCCAGCGATGGCCATTTCTGCCAGCACCTGCGGCACATAGCGTTCATTCAGCAACTGTTTGCCGTTGAATGGTGATTTGCCCTTATTGGCCAACACGGCCCCCATTTTGGCGAGTTGCTCAACGGTGATATCCACTGAACACTGGCGGGTGTAGATCTCTACGGCATCTTGTGTGTTGCCATAAAAGCTGTTGTACGACGCCATCAGTTGCGCCAGCGCCTGGTTGTGCTGATTGGTCTCCATTTCCGATCTGAACACCGGTTCATTGACCGTGAGCGTGGCATCGGCCCAGTCGTTCAGGTTGGCGAGGATTTTGTTCCAGCGGTCGGTTTTGTCTTTCGCCTCAATCAGGCTGACGGTACTCATGGCACCAGCATTGACCAGCGGATTCTCCGGTGCGCCTTTCGTGAGTTCGACGGCGAGACCTGAATTAAAAGGCAGGCCGGTGGCATTTGCGCCAAGTTTATCCAGCACTTCCTGCGGCCCGCGTTGTTCCATCGCCAGCGCCAGGGTAAAGACTTTACTCAGCGACTCCATCGGGAACGCTTTGTTGATGTCTCCAGCCTGGTAAATTTTTCCGTCAACGGTGGCGAGGGTAATGGCGAAGTTGTTGGGGCTGTATGCGGCAAGAGCAGGGATATAATCGGCGACGTTGCCGTCGTGGTTACTTTTGTATTTCTGGTGCGCCTGTTCGATTAGCGCAGCGTAATCCGGCACGGGTTGCGCCAGCGTGGCAGCGCTAAAGAGCAGGCTGGTGGTGATGATGCTTGCGGCAAATAGAGTGTTTTTCATCGTGCAATCCTGTTGGTGTGGTCATCCTGATGCCGGATGGCGGGCGCCATCCGGCAACTTCATGCAATCAGGACATCACCACTTCTGACGGTTCAGTTGCAGGACGCTCCTGTTCCGGCGTTTTGACCGGCGCAGTGCCCCGGCAGCCTGAACCGAAGTGTTCACCTTCCCAGCGACCGACAATGGCGGCGCCCATGGCGTTACTCATGACGTTGGTCGCAGAGCGGCCCATGTCGAGGAACGGATCGACGCCCATCAGCAGAATCAGCCCCGCTTCCGGAATGTTGAACTGGTTGAGGGTAGCGGCAATGACCACCATCGAGGCACGCGGTACGCCCGCCATCCCTTTGGAAGTCAACATCAGGATCAGCAGCATGGTGATCTGCTCGCCCATGCTCAGTTCAATGTTGCACGCCTGCGCGATAAAGACAGTGGCAAACGAGCAGTAGGCCATTGAACCGACAAGGTTAAAGGAGTAGCCGATAGGCAGCACAAAGCTGGCAATCTTGGACGAAACACCGAATTTCTCCAGCTTATCCAGGGTGCCAGGGAACGCGGCTTCAGAGCTGGAAGTGGTGAACGCCAGCAGTGCCGGTTCGAGGATCGCTTTTGTCAGGCGACTGATGCATGGACCGACAATCACCGTTGACAGGCCGATCAGGATCGCCCACAGCATGCCCAGCGTCAGGTAGAACTCACCCATGAAGATCCCGGCGCTAACCATCACGCCCAGTCCGCGTTCAGCGATCAGCCCGGAGATGGCGGCGAACACCGTCAGCGGGGCGAACAGCATGACGTAACCTGTCAGCTTCAGCATCACGTGAACCAGCGAGTCGAGCACTTTCACGATAGGCTCGGCTTTTTCGCCAATGGCGGCCAGGCTGCAACCGAGGAAAATCGAGAACACCACGATTTGCAGGATTTCGTTACGCGCCATCGCATCCACGATGCTGGTCGGTACGGCGTGAGAGATAAACACTTTCAGCGTGAACGGTTCTGACTGCACGGCCGCCACGGCCCCTGCGTCATGGGCGACGAAGTTAATGCCCGCGCCTGGCTGGAACAGATTGACGATGACCAAACCCAGTGCGATCGACAACAGTGAGGCGCAGATAAACAGGAAAAAAGTTTTTGAGAATATACGCCCCAGCGTTTTGGCATCGCCCATTTTCGCGATACCAACGACCAGGGTTGAAATAACCAACGGCGCGATAATCATTTTTACCATACGTAAAAAGATGGTGGTAAAAATAGAAATATCTTGCGCGTACGATTTTGCTGTATCTGCCGATGCCATATTATTAATAGCCACCCCGGCAATCATGCCGAGTATCAGGCCTAATATGATCATTTTGGTTAGACTTATTTTCTTCATGTTTACTCCATCGGATCAAGGTTGGTCGGTAAAATTATGTAGGGCGGCGTGCGCCTGAGCGTAGACAGCAGCTCAGATGCACGCCTGTTGTGACCAACCGCATGAATTATCTGGAATACAGTGATACAGCGAAATCCTGTACGCCAATGGACGTTGTTGTATTTTTTAAATTACAGATCAAACTCAATACTTAATAATGGCGCATGCTGCTGCGCACCATAAACATCATTGTCACCAACGTTACCGGAAATAATATCGCGAGGCATCACGATTTTTACGGCATTTGCCGGATCAAACCAGACGATGCGATGAATAAAATCAGGTTCAACGTTATATAAGCGGGCAATTAACTGCGGTGTTAATTGCTCAGAACGTTTTACCCGCTGATAGTCTTCGCGCGTTTTAAATAAAATATCTAACACCAGTTCATACGGTCCGGCGTTTTTGGAACGAATCACCTGCGCCAGGGTGCAAATAGCGTGTTTCATGCCTGAACTCCTTCTGGCGTCACCTGTTCGATATGGAAGTCAAAACGCAGGGCGTCGCTGGCTTCGATCAGGTGATAGATTGAGAACTCATACACCGGGCCGCTTTGAATATCGGATGGCGAGAACGGGAAGGCGAGGTTGCCTGCCGTGGCGATCCGGTTTTCGTAGCCGTAGTGCAGCAGGGTAGAGCGCACCAGCGAACAGACGCTGTTGGCGATATCCTGGGTTGGTGCGACCACGTCCAGCAAAATACCCAGCTCATGCCCGGCAGTTTGCATCGGTTCATGATTGCCCATCACGCCGTTTTTGCCGTACAGGTGGAACGTCATGCGGATACTGTCATCATTCAGTGAGAGGTTGCGGGCAACGCTGGCCTGCACTTCTTCGAGAATGGTGTCGATGCCAGCAATCATGATCGGATCGCGGGTACCGGCAATGGTCAGGCAGCGGAAGCCCACCTGGCGCGCGCCTTCCAGCTTCAGCGCATACGGCGTTTCTTCATGACGGGAACCGCTGACGTACACTTCGCCATCGTTTACCGCTTTGAAGCTGCACCCTTTCAGGTTCAGTACGCCGCCCGGGCCTGGCAGGAAGTACGGATCGGACTTCTCATACAGGGTGTGCGCCGCCGCCGACGTTTCGGTGAACTTGCGCTTTGGATTGAACGTCTTCAGCGTAAAGCCGTTATCGTCGATAATTCCCATCGCGCAGTCGGAACCGGAACCTGGGGTGGCGGCAATGGCCGCACATTCCAGGATCTTGCCACAGTGCAGCGCCAGACCTTCATCGAAGCCTTGCATAATCGGCAGCGCGGCGAAGCAGGCTGGATCGTAAGCCCGGCCACCCAATACCACCTGCGCTCCCGCTTTCAGCGCACGCTGGAACGGTTCGATACCCATCTGCGCCACGATGTAGGTGCTCTCTTCGATCGCCTCGTGGGTCAGTGCCGGAACAAAGTCCAGTGCGGTGATTTTGCCGTTATCCAGCGCCTGATGAACCACCTCTTTATTTACATCTGATGGGATCAGGGCCATTGAGAAGGACAGTTTTTCTTCCTGCGCAATCTCAAGGATAATCTGCCGACACCACTCAAGGTGCGGTGCAGCACCCGATCCGCCGGCGGTGCCGATCACCACCGGAATGTTGTTCTTAACGCCCGCCGTGATCATATAACGCAGATCGCGTTTCACTCCGGCCCTGTCGGTAAAGGGTTTACCCGCCCCCAGATAGTGGGGGCCAGGATCGGAGGAGCCTGCGTCAACCGCGATCAGATCCGGTGACTCTTCCATGGCTTTACGAAAGCTCTCTTCCGGGAAGCCATAACCCAGGATTGCCGTCGGCGATAAGATTTTAAATGTGCGTGCCATCTCTTAATCCTTAGTCTGCAACAGCGCGATGGTGCGGTTCATTTCGTTAAACACGATATTGAGACCTTCATCGAAGCCCATGCCAGGCTTGATCAGCATACGCATCGGACGTGCGGCGAGAGCCACATGTACGCAGGTGCGGGCGCTGATTTCAGTTTCGTTACAGGTACCGCCCTGGTAGGCTTCCATCCCGTGTTTGTTGCAGTACAGTACGGCGTCAACGATGTTGTGAATGCCACCGAGATCCGGGGTTTTGATCTGCACCATGTGGCAGCTGCCGGCATCGGTGAAGTCCACGATGTCCTGATAGGTGTTACACCATTCGTCCGCGACAATTTTCACGCCGGAACCCAGGCGGGTCAGCTCTTTGGTGATGGCGGTCAGCATGCGGATCTGATCCGGCTTGTTGCCTGCATCAACCGGGCCTTCAATGTACAGCGGCAGACCCTGTGCCTCTTTTTCCAGGCTGGCGATGTACTCGGCGCAGCGTACCGGGTCCATATCGAAGATCAGTCCGATGGTGCCATACACATCGATATGCAGCGTCGGATGGTAGCGTGGGCTGCTGCGCAGGTTGAGAATACGGTCGGACAACCAGCGCACATACTCACGCAGTTTTTCGCCTTTGAAACCGAGCTTCTCTTCCACGTTGTTGATCAGCGCGTGCGGCAGGACGTCAACACCTTTGAGGATCATCTTGTCGACGGCGATGTAGCGGTCGTCGCCGCTCTGACCAAATAATGGAATGGCTTCCGGTACGCAGGGCAGTTGCCATTCATCGCACACCACTTCCGTTTTCAGGCGGCCCGAGGCCAGCGCGGTAGCATCAAGCAGTGCCTGTGACAGACCGTAACGAACGGCGGTATGCAGCAAATTACCGTCGATACGCAGTTTGTCGAAGAAACGGGCGTTCGGCAGGAATGCATCCACGTCGCGACCTTCGAGCAGCGGTTTAATGTGATCGTTGAGGAACGGAATAAAATGTTCAGCCAGGAACAGCGGATCGCGGCCACCGGCACCGGAGTACTGCACCGCGGCGCAATCACCCACCGCCACCGCACCGTTTTCCAGAATCAGCTGTACGGAAACGCACTCGCCGGCTTGGCGCACAGAGGTAAAGCCCGGGGTGACCGGATCGCCGGTATAAATAAACCCGTCATGACCTGCGCCATTTTTGATCGCCTGCTGGTCATCAAAATAGAATGAGGAGTAGCCAGCGGTGAAAAGCGCCTGTTTAATTTTCATTATGGTCTTCCTATTAATTGACTGTGGGATACAGCGTTGATGTCATCAACAACCATCTGGAATGAGGGTTTACGTCCTTCGAAATGCGCGCGCTCGGCAACATAGTCATGGTGCAGGGCGAGAATGTCTTTCGGCAGCGGAACCGAGCCGGCTTCCAGAACGCGGATAGCGCCGGAGTTGTCGCGAACCGGCAGGATTTTCCCGGCGTTGCAGGAGGCCGGGGCGAAAGGCACATCCAGGACGCCTGCTTCAAAGGCCAGTACTGTACCGCGCGCGATATCGCCGTTGCCCAGCTCAAACACTTTCTTGAGGACCGCGCGAACTTCGCTCTTAATCAGATCCACTTCCTGTTCTACTGCTGCGCACGGTGGGAATTTCTGGTCGCTGACCATATTGAGCATCTGACGCGATGCGCGCAGTCTCTGGGCGTTAGCCGCCGCGGTTGGGATACCGAAGGCTTCGTGCGGGCTCTTGGTGATCACTTTGGTGGCACCGGACATACCGGCGACCGCTGCACCCCAGGAAATAATGGCGAACGCTTTGGATTCATCTTCCGGGAAGCCGCCCATCCACTGGTGGAAGACGGTGCTCAGCTCGTAATCATTGAAACCGTAATTCTGGAAATACTCGTGGGACAGTTCGCGCAGTGACTGGATCGCAGCAATGTCCTGCGTCAGGCTGCCCACCTGGCCGTAACCGACGGTGATGGACTTCACGCCCTGTTCCAGTGCCAGCAGACCTTCGATAATCGCCACCGCGTGAGACATGAACGGCGGGATCAGCGTGCCGGTCAGCGGGCCAAACGGTTCGCGGTTAATGCGAATGCCATGTTCTTCATACAGCCCCATCAGACGGTCGCAGTACTGCCAGTCACGAATAGATTTTTCCAACGTGACGCGCTTGGCGTAAGGGATGTTGTAGGAGATACCGCCGCCTTCGTAACTGGTGAAGCCGCTGGCCATGGCGATCTCCGCCAGCAGACGCGCATCCGGCGTACCGTGGCGTACCTGAATCGGTTTCTCCAGCGCTTCGGTCATCCGACGGCAGGCCGCCACGCCGTGGTTAACCACCGGCAGTCCGTTGAGCTTTGAGGTCCCGGCTTCGATGGATTTCTGGATCCCAATAGCGGCTTCTTCATAACGATTCAAACGGGTGTAGGCATCGATGGTGCTGGGCAGCAGGTCGCACTCTACCTGTAGGGTTTTCAGCAGTTCGATGTGCTCATCCATCAGCGCAACGCCGGCACGCGGTTGGCTCAGGGTTTTCCCTTCCTGATCCGCCTTCAATAAGGCATGAGAGAAACGTTTTTTCTCAGGAATGGTCTGCTGGTACTTCACGCCATCTTCAAAATGTTCGACGTCTTTGCCGGTATGCCACGTCTGCAACACCTGATGCCGCTCAGTCATAAATTCGTCATGGGTCAATTTCTTATTTCGAAGTTCCATTCGTCGCTGCCTTAGGTTTTATAGGGTTAAACAGTGAATGCTGGTGCGCGCAGCGGCCTGGGGATCCAGTCTGGCAACGTTTGCCAGCAGCGGAAGCAGACCCTTTGCATCGCGGTAGTACTCAAACTGAGTGGGTAAAAGAATGCGTCTGCCGTCGTTGTCCAGTTCGCGATATTTGAGCCAGCGATGGATATCAAACTGACTGGCGCGGGAGAGCCAGCCACCCGAGCCAACCACTTTGCGTACGGTGGTCAGGTCGCGCCCCATCTGTAAATCGACATTGCCAACGCAGGTACAAACCTGCTTTTTGGTGCCTGCGTGACGCTCGGCGGCGTAACCAACGCACAGCCCGGCTAACAGAGAGTCAAAGTATTTCTCTTCCTCGCTCTGCGGCAGATAATCGGGATGCGTTACCAGATAGCGCAGGTAGCCATAGAAGGCCTCCTGGCGAGCCGGTTGCTGAGCGAATACCACCTTCACCAGTTCCTGGGTGCTTTCGCCCACCACCACAGCGGAGACGCGCATGCCGAGATCGCCTTCCACGGTGCGCTTAACGAACGGCTCCGGGACGCCGTGAAGCACGGTGTCGGGCGAGAGGGTATTGGCACTGGCGGAATAGACGTCGGTGGTCGCACCGCCCATGTCGATGAGCATGAACTCTCTCCATGCGCTATCGACTTCGCTGATGGCTTTCACCAGTTCGTACACCGTCCAGGGCGTCGGCATGGGTTCTTCGCCGGTTTCACCGACAATCACATCCAGTCCTTTGCCTTTCACGATGCGGGACAGAAAGACATCACAAATCGCTTTGCGGGCGGCGAAGGGATTCGGGTGATCGAGATCGGGCAGAATATTGTCTACCGTGGTCAGATCTTTGTGTCCCAGAATCGCCTGAACATCGTCCTGAATGTCACGGTTTCCGGCGTAGATAATGGCGCAGTCGAGGCTGGACTCCGCCAGCGCATGCGCGTTGGCCAGGCCGTAGCTCTCTTCGCCACCGTCGGTACCACCGGTAAACAGCAGAATGTCCGGCGGCGAGGCCTCCAGCGCCTGAATATCATGGCGATTCAGCTTGTACGAATAGTACTGGGCGATTTTTGCCCCGGCGGAATGCGCCGTGACTTTTGCCGATTCCAGGGTGATCGACGGCACCAGTCCCATTGCGGCGACGGCAAGGCCGCCTTTTGCCGACGAGGAGTATTTCAGTGTCACTTCACCGCGCTTGAGCAGTGGGCGCGCATCGGCAACGTTCAGCACCTGGTTCAGGCTGGCGAAAAAACCATCCGCCAGATGATGGGTCGTCGTCGGAGTCAGAACGTGGTTAACCAGCGTTAACGCATCCCCCTCCTTTGCGAAGAGGGCTGCTTTGGTCCACGTCGAGCCGATATCGACAGAGACGGTTTGCATCAGATGGCCTCTTCCAGACAACGCTGTTCAACGCCGTGGCGCTTGTTGATATCCGCTGCCATCAACTGGCAAACATCTTCGAGATCGTGGCTTGGGGCGAAGACACGCTGGAAGCCCATCTCTTTAAACTTGGCTTCGACGTCCGCGAAGTCATGTTTCCCGACCACCAGATTGCCGCCGACGTACAGAAGGATATCGCCAATACCGCGTTCGATGCAGCGCTCGCGCAGCCCCAGGCAGTCAATGTCGCCATGACCATAAATGGAAGAAACGACAATTGCATCGGCGCCCGTCTCGATCGCGGCATCGATATATTCATCCTGGCTCACCATTACGCCCAGATTGATTACGCGAAAATCATGGGCAGTAAAAA
The DNA here is from genome assembly GCF_019048065.1 of Citrobacter farmeri. Classification (NCBI taxonomy): domain Bacteria; kingdom Pseudomonadati; phylum Pseudomonadota; class Gammaproteobacteria; order Enterobacterales; family Enterobacteriaceae; genus Citrobacter; species Citrobacter farmeri. Next base: position 3,172,250 of record NZ_CP077291.1, on the reverse strand, counting down.
CGCGGTCCAGAACTTTATTGCCTACGGCATGGCAGTCAGCACCAATGACGCCAATAACGAGTGTTGATTTTTTCATGGGTAATCCTCTCCAGGACTCAGGGTAAGAAATAAAATGTTTTGCAATGTTTTAATAGGAACGGAGTGTCGTGGGGCAGGGGTGATGATGCAATTGATCTATTTTCAGAATATCATTCGAAAAACGACTGTTCTGCGAATGAAAATTAAAAAACCTTTACTTTCATAATGTTATAATTAAATCTTTACATGGGTAATATTTTAATGACGAGGAGTCTATTAAACGGAGTTTCATGTTTGTGATCTGAGTCCTGTTTATTTGTCTTTGAACGAAAAGGGCGTTTAAATAACTTCAGAAGAAGAAATGTGAGATAGATAACGGAATTAACTGCCCCCTTAATATAGACATAAAAATAACTGTTAATAAAAGGCTAATAATTTGTTCTGAGTGCGTTTGTATTATTCAATTAAGCTGTACGCCATTCCAGTCAACCCGTGTTGCCTTCTGGTCACCTCTTACCGTTTTCGGTAAGTGTTCCGCAAACGTATCATCATAAAATTGATGGGGTGAGTGGACTGACAAAGGGGGAGTTCATACCGGGGAGGAGTGAACGATTCTTCGCCAACATTCTGAACAGGCCGGGACATATCTGGCGGAATAATCAGCAAACAGATCGGTGCTGCGTACGGTGTCATCTTATTGTTAACGGAATAATAACAATGCGGTGTTAATTCATTTCTCCTTAAAAGTAAAATAATTGTGAATAATGACGTGTGAACTCTTCACCTCTGGAAAATAGCCGAAAATTGACTACGCTAAATTGATCGGGCCAGGGCTACGGAAAATGCCGCTACCGCGTTAATTTAAACACTGTCTTTTTATATATACATTTTCATCTGGTAACCATTCCTACCCGCAAAGACACATGTTGGCAACATGTTTTTCACTACAAATACTAAAATTAAACATGATTAACAAAAAGCACTGTTTTTGATTTAAATCAATGTTTAAACGTTGGAAAAAGGATGCGAAACACGATAAATTGTCGCCGATCAAATTGGTGGAAAGATGATAAATTCGCTATAAATTGATCACTGTCGAAAAATGCAAATCTTCCTCAATAAAAACCTGTTTATTGTAAGGATTTTGCGGCGTAATATAATTGCGGGATCAATTTGAGTTTTTTATTAACATGTTTGTAACCTTTCGCCCTTTCTGTTTCCTTCTCCAGGAAAACAGTAACGGTGAGAGTGCACAAATAAATTTGTATTGGGGCATGCGTGTGACCCTTTCTAACGGGGTCACTCTCGGAGTCTTCATGCGATGAGCAAGGAGTCATGATGTTAGATATAGTCGAACTGTCGCGCTTACAGTTTGCCTTGACCGCGATGTACCACTTCCTTTTTGTGCCACTGACGCTCGGTATGGCGTTCCTGCTGGCCATTATGGAAACGGTCTACGTCCTTTCCGGCAAACAGATTTATAAAGATATGACTAAGTTCTGGGGCAAGTTGTTTGGTATCAACTTCGCTCTGGGTGTGGCAACCGGGCTGACTATGGAGTTCCAGTTCGGGACAAACTGGTCTTATTATTCTCACTATGTGGGGGATATCTTCGGTGCGCCGCTGGCGATCGAAGGTCTGATGGCCTTCTTCCTCGAATCCACCTTTGTAGGTCTGTTCTTCTTCGGCTGGGATCGTCTGGGCAAAGTTCAGCACATGGCGGTAACCTGGCTGGTCGCTTTAGGTTCTAACCTGTCAGCTCTGTGGATCCTGGTCGCAAACGGCTGGATGCAGAACCCTATCGCATCGGATTTCAACTTCGAAACCATGCGTATGGAGATGGTGAGCTTCTCTGAACTGGTCCTTAACCCGGTCGCTCAGGTGAAATTTGTTCACACCGTGGCGTCTGGCTATGTGACCGGTGCGATGTTCGTGCTCGGCATCAGTGCGTACTACCTGCTGAAAGGCCGCGACATCGCTTTCGCAAAACGCTCTTTCGCTATTGCTGCCAGCTTCGGTATGGCTGCCGTGCTGTCTGTTATCGTTCTGGGTGATGAATCCGGTTACGAAATGGGCGACGTGCAGAAAACCAAACTCGCTGCAATTGAAGCAGAGTGGGAGACTCAGCCTGCTCCGGCTGCCTTTACCTTGTTCGGTATTCCGGACCAGGAAACGCAGGAAAATAAACTGGCGATTCAGATCCCTTACGCATTGGGCATCATAGCCACGCGTTCTGTGGACACGCCGGTTATTGGTTTGAAAGACCTGATGGTGCAGCATGAAGAGCGTATCCGTAACGGGATGAAAGCGTATGAACTGCTGGAGCAACTGCGTGCAGGTTCGACCGATCAGGCGGTTCGCGATCAGTTCAACAGCATGAAGAAAGACCTCGGCTATGGTCTGCTGCTGAAACGCTATACTCCGAACGTCTCTGATGCGACTGAAGCTCAGATTCAGCAGGCGACGAAAGATTCTATTCCACGCGTTGCGCCGCTGTATTTTGCCTTCCGTATCATGGTGGCATGCGGCTTCCTGCTGCTGGCGATCATTGCGCTCTCCTTCTGGAGTGTGATTCGTAACCGCATTGGCGAGAAGAAATGGCTGCTGCGCGCCGCGCTGTACGGTATTCCGCTGCCGTGGATTGCTGTAGAAGCCGGCTGGTTTGTCGCTGAATATGGCCGTCAGCCGTGGGCGATCGGTGAGGTGTTGCCAACCGCAGTGGCGAACTCGTCGCTGACCGTCGGCGACCTGCTGTTCTCCATGATCCTGATTTGCGGCCTGTATACCCTGTTCCTGGTGGCTGAACTGTTCCTGATGTTCAAGTTCGCACGCCTTGGCCCAAGCAGCCTGAAAACCGGTCGCTATCACTTTGAGCAGTCCACCGCGACTACTCAGCCGGCACGCTAAGACAGGAGTCGTCAAATGATCGATTATGAAGTACTACGTTTTATCTGGTGGCTGCTGGTTGGCATTCTGCTGATTGGATTTGCGGTCACCGATGGCTTCGACATGGGGGTGGGCATGCTCACCCGTTTCCTCGGTCGTAACGATACCGAGCGTCGAATTATGATTAACTCCATCGCCCCGCACTGGGACGGTAACCAGGTGTGGCTTATCACCGCGGGCGGCGCACTGTTTGCGGCCTGGCCGATGGTCTATGCCGCTGCGTTCTCCGGATTCTATGTGGCGATGATCCTCGTGCTGGCGTCCTTGTTCTTTCGTCCGGTCGGTTTTGATTACCGCTCTAAGATTGAAGATACTCGCTGGCGTAACATGTGGGACTGGGGCATCTTCGTGGGGAGTTTCGTGCCGCCGCTGGTGATCGGCGTGGCATTTGGCAACCTGTTGCAGGGCGTACCTTTCCATATTGATGAGTACCTGCGTCTGTATTATACCGGTAACTTCTTCCAGTTACTGAACCCGTTTGGCCTGCTGGCTGGCGTGGTGAGCGTGGGGATGATCATTACTCAGGGCGCGACCTATCTGCAGATGCGTACCGTGGGTGAACTGCACCTGCGTGCCCGTGCGACATCGCAAATTGCGGCGCTGGTCACTCTGGTCTGCTTCGCGCTGGCGGGGGTCTGGGTGATGTACGGTATTGACGGCTACGTGGTGACCTCTGCGGTTGACCATCATGCGGCGTCTAACCCGCTGACCAAAGAAGTGGCGCGTGAAGCGGGTGCCTGGATGGTGAATTTCAACAATGCACCTATCCTGTGGCTGGTTCCGGCACTGGGCGTGGCGCTGCCGCTGCTGACAATTCTGACGTCCCGTATGGAGAAAGGGGCATGGGCATTCCTGTTCTCTTCTCTGACGTTGGCCTGCATCATCCTGACTGCCGGTATCGCGATGTTCCCGTTCGTGATGCCTTCAAGCACCATGATGAACGCAAGCCTGACCATGTGGGATGCGACGTCCAGCCAGTTGACGTTGAATGTGATGACCTGGGTTGCTGTAGTGTTTGTACCGATCATTCTCATCTACACCACCTGGTGTTACTGGAAAATGTTTGGTCGCATCACCAAAGAACATATTGAAAGCAATACCCACTCTCTGTACTAAGTAAGGAGCAAAACTATGTGGTATTTCGCCTGGATTCTGGGAACGCTTCTTGCCTGTGCATTTGGGATCATCACCGCGCTGGCCCTTGAGCACGTCGAGGCAAGCAAAGACGGTCAAGAAGAACACTGATGACCACCCTGATCGCGATGCAATATAACGCGATGGACAAGCGCCCGTTACGGGCGCTTTCTTTGGTGATGGCGTTAGTGTTAGCAGGATGTATGTTTTGGGACCCCTCCCGCTTCGCGGCTAAAACCAGCGGGCTGGAAATCTGGCACGGTCTGCTGCTGATGTGGGCAGTCTGTGCGGGCATCATTCATGGCGTGGGTTTTCGGCCTCGCGCCGCACACTGGCAAGGGATTTTTTCTCCGCTACTCGCCGATATCGTGCTTATTGTCGGTCTCATTTTCTTCTTCTTTTGAATAAGAAACATCCTTAATGATCTATGGGCTTGCATAAGCCCATAAATTTTTACTCTCCCTTAACCTCTCCCCATTCCCAAGCCTCAATCGCGCGCGTATAGTAGCAACGTTTAAAAGCACTAACTTTTGTTGCATTACCGGGATGTAAAGTGAATACAACGCTGTTTCGATGGCCGGTACGTGTCTACTACGAAGACACCGACGCCGGTGGTGTGGTTTATCATGCCAGTTACGTCGCTTTTTATGAAAGAGCACGCACAGAGATGCTGCGTCATCATCACTTCAGTCAGCAGGTGTTGCTGGCGGAGCGAGTTGCCTTCGTGGTGCGAAAAATGACGCTGGAATACTATGCGCCTGCGCGACTCGACGATATGCTCGAAATCCAAACAGAAATTACGTCAATGCGTGGCACCTCTTTGGTTTTCACGCAACGCATTGTCAACGCAGAGAACACCGTGCTCAATGAGGCTGAGGTTCTGATTGTTTGCGTTGATCCACTCAAAATGAAGCCTCGTGCGCTTCCCAAGTCTATTGTCGCGGAGTTTAAGCAGTGACTGACATGAATATCCTTGATTTGTTCCTGAAGGCAAGCCTTCTGGTTAAACTTATCATGTTGATTTTGATTGGTTTTTCAATCGCATCCTGGGCCATCATTATCCAGCGGACCCGTATTCTTAACGCTGCAGCGCGTGAAGCCGAAGCGTTCGAAGACAAGTTCTGGTCCGGAATCGAACTGTCTCGTCTGTATCAGGAGAGCCAGGGACGCCGTGATAATCTGGCGGGTTCGGAACAAATCTTCTATAGCGGGTTCAAAGAGTTTGCGCGACTGCATCGGGCAAACAGTCATGCGCCAGAGGCCGTAGTGGAAGGAGCATCTCGTGCGATGCGAATTTCGATGAACCGTGAACTTGAAACGCTGGAAACGCATATTCCGTTCCTTGGCACCGTAGGTTCTATCAGTCCGTATATCGGTCTGTTCGGTACCGTGTGGGGGATCATGCACGCGTTTATCGCGCTCGGGGCGGTAAAACAGGCGACGTTGCAGATGGTTGCACCGGGTATCGCGGAAGCATTGATTGCCACAGCGATTGGTCTGTTTGCTGCAATCCCGGCGGTCATGGCCTACAACCGCCTGAATCAGCGTGTTAACAAGCTGGAACTGAATTACGACAACTTTATGGAAGAGTTCACCGCGATTCTGCACCGTCAGGCGTTTACCGTTAGCGAAAGCAACAAGGGGTAAGCCATGGCCAGATCGCGTGGACGAGGTCGTCGCGACCTGAAGTCCGAAATCAACATCGTACCGTTGCTCGACGTCCTGCTGGTGCTGCTGCTGATCTTTATGGCGACAGCGCCGATCATTACGCAGAGCGTGGAAGTCGATCTGCCGGATGCGACCGAGTCGCAGGCTGTGAGCAGCAACGACAATCCGCCGGTCATTATTGAAGTTTCCGGAGTAGGGCAGTACAGCGTGGTGGTAGAGAAGGATCGAATGGATCAACTGCCGCCGGAACAGGTGATTGCCGAAGCGAAAAGTCGTCTGGAGTCAAATCCGAAAACGGTCTTCTTGATCGGGGGCGCGAAAGACGTGCCTTACGATGAAATAATTAAAGCGCTGAACTTGTTGCACAGCGCGGGTGTGAAGTCGGTTGGCTTAATGACGCAGCCTATCTGATCATTTGCGTCTCTGGTTTGAAAGAGAGCGTGTAACAGGCGAACAGTTTTTGGGAACCGAGAGTGTCAAAGGCAACCGAACAAAACGACAAGCTCAAACGGGCGATAATTATTTCAGCGGTACTGCATGTCATTCTATTTGCAGTCCTGATCTGGAGTTCGTTCGATGAGCATATAGAGGCTTCAGCCGGCGGCGGCGGTGGTTCTTCCATCGATGCCGTGATGGTTGATCCTGGCGCCGTGGTTCAGCAGTACGAACGTCAGCAGCAGCAACAGTCGAGTGCGCAGCGTGCCAAAGAGCAACGTGAAAAACTGGAGCAGCAGCAGGCGGAAGAGCTTCGCGAGAAGCAGGCTGCAGAACAGGAACGGCTTAAGCAGATTGAGAAAGAACGTTTAGCGGCTCAGGAACAGCAGAAGCAGGCTGAAGCTGATGCGAAGAAAGCGCAGGAACAGCAGAAACAGGCTGAAGAAGCGGCGCAGAAAGCCGCAGCAGATGCCAAAGCGAAAGCTGACGCGCAGGTGAAAGAAGCCGCAGAAGCCGCGAAGAAAGCCGCGGCGGATGCACAGAAGAAAGCGGAAGCAGAAGCGGCTAAAGCTGCTGCTGATGCGAAGAAGAAAGCGGAAGCAGAAGCGGCTAAAGCTGCAGCCGACGCGAAGAAGAAAGCCGAAGCTGAAGCTGCTAAGCAGGCTCAGGCCGACGCTGCGAAGAAAGCAGCCGCAGAAAAAGCCGCGGCAGCCAAAGCAGCAGCGGCCGAGAAAGCCGCCGCTGAGAAAAAAGCGGCCGCGGAAAAGGCTGCCGCTGATAAAAAAGCTGCAGTTGAGAAAGCCGCTGCCGATAAGAAAGCCGCTGCAGAAAAAGCCGCGGCGGCCAAAAAGGCTGCGGCGGAAAAAGCCGCTGCGGCATCCGGCGTTGACGATCTGCTTGGCGATCTCAGCTCTGGTAAGAATGCGCCGAAAACCGGCGGTGGGGCAAAAGGGAACAACGCTTCTCCTGCGGGGAGTGGTAATACTAAAAATAATGGCGCATCAGGCGCGGACATCAGCAACTATGCCGGGCAGATTAAATCTGCTATTGAGAGCAAGTTCTACGACGCATCGTCTTATGCAGGTAAGACCTGTACGCTGCGGATAAAACTGGCTTCTGACGGTATGTTGCTTGATATCCAGTCTGAAGGTGGCGATCCCGCGCTTTGTCAGGCAGCGCTTGCTGCAGCCCGACAAGCGAAGATTCCAAAACCACCGAGCCAGGCGGTATATGAAGTGTTTAAAAATGCACCTCTGGACTTTAAACCGTAAGCTAAACTTTCCCCGTCATGACGGGGAAAACAATCTGCGGTAGTCGCTGGGTTCTGGTAGTTTTGTGTATTTGAGTTTGTTAACATTCTGCTAAATTATCGTGGGCAGATCGCCCGGATAAGGGAGATATGATGAAGCAGGCATTACGAGTAGCATTTGGTTTTTTAATGCTGTGGGCAGCGGTGCTGCATGCAGAAGTTCGTATCGAGATCACCCAGGGGGTGGACTCGGCGCGCCCGATTGGCGTTGTGCCATTCCAGTGGGCAGGGCCGGGTGCTGCACCTGAAGATATCGGTGGTATCGTTGGCGCAGACCTGCGCAACAGCGGTAAATTCAATCCGCTAGACCGGTCTCGTTTGCCGCAGCAGCCGGGGACTGCGCAGGAAGTACAACCTGCTGCCTGGTCTGCGCTGGGTATTGATGCGGTCGTGGTCGGTCAGGTTACTCCTAATCCGGACGGTTCCTACAATGTCGCCTATCAACTGGTTGACACCGGCGGCGCACCGGGTACTGTACTGGCTCAGAACTCCTACAAAGTGAACAAGCAATGGCTGCGTTATGCTGGTCATACTGCCAGTGACGAAGTGTTTGAGAAACTGACCGGCATTAAAGGCGCATTCCGCACTCGTATCGCGTATGTTGTGCAGACTAACGGCGGCCAGTTCCCGTATGAACTGCGCGTGTCTGACTACGATGGCTACAACCAGTTTGTGGTTCACCGTTCACCACAGCCGTTGATGTCTCCGGCCTGGTCTCCGGACGGTTCTAAACTGGCGTATGTGACCTTCGAAAGCGGTCGTTCTGCACTGGTTATTCAGACGCTGTCTAACGGTGCTGTTCGTCAGGTTGCGTCATTCCCGCGTCACAACGGTGCGCCGGCGTTCTCTCCGGATGGCAGCAAACTGGCATTTGCCCTGTCTAAAACCGGGAGTCTGAACCTGTACGTGATGGATGTTGGCTCTGGCCAGATCCGTCAGGTGACCGATGGTCGCAGCAACAATACGGAGCCGACCTGGTTCCCGGACAGCCAAAACCTGGCCTTTACGTCGGATCAGGCGGGTCGTCCGCAAGTGTATAAAGTTAACGTTAATGGCGGTGCTCCGCAGCGTATTACCTGGGAAGGTTCACAAAACCAGGATGCTGATGTCAGCAGCGACGGCAAATTTATGGTAATGGTAAGTTCGGCCAATGGTCAGCAGCACATTGCCAAACAAGATCTGGTAGCGGGTGGCGTACAAGTTCTGTCGTCAACGTTCCTGGACGAAACGCCAAGTCTGGCACCTAACGGCACTATGGTAATCTACAGCTCTTCTCAGGGGATGGGATCCGTGCTGAATTTGGTTTCTACAGATGGGCGTTTCAAAGCGCGTCTTCCGGCAACTGATGGACAGGTTAAATTCCCTGCCTGGTCGCCGTATCTGTGATAATAAATAATTGATTAATAAAGGAATCATTGAAATGCAACTGAACAAAGTGCTGAAAGGGCTGATGATCGCTCTGCCTGTTATGGCTATTGCGGCATGTTCTTCTAACAAGAACGCCAGCAATGACGGCAGCGAAGGCATGCTGGGTGCCGGCACTGGTATGGATGCAAACGGCAGCGGCAACATGTCCTCCGAAGAGCAAGCGCGTCTGCAGATGCAACAACTGCAGCAGAACAACATCGTTTACTTCGATCTGGACAAGTACGATATCCGTTCTGACTTCGCTGCAATGCTGGATGCGCACGCTAACTTCCTGCGTAGCAACCCGTCTTACAAAGTCACCGTAGAAGGTCACGCGGACGAACGTGGTACTCCTGAGTACAACATCTCCCTGGGTGAACGTCGTGCGAACGCTGTTAAGATGTACCTGCAGGGTAAAGGCGTTTCTGCTGACCAGATCTCCATCGTTTCTTACGGTAAAGAAAAACCTGCAGTACTGGGTCACGACGAAGCGGCTTACTCCAAAAACCGTCGTGCCGTACTGGTTTACTAAGAGAATTGCATGAGCAGTAACTTCAGACATCATCTGTTGAGTCTGTCGTTACTGGTTGGCATAGCGGCCCCCTGGGCCGCTTTTGCTCAGGCGCCAATCAGTAGTGTCGGCTCAGGCTCGGTCGAAGACCGTGTCACTCAACTCGAGCGTATTTCTAACGCTCACAGCCAGCTTTTAACCCAACTCCAGCAGCAACTCTCTGATAATCAGGCCGATATCGACTCCCTGCGTGGTCAAATTCAGGAAAGTCAGTATCAACTGAATCAGGTCGTTGAGCGTCAGAAGCAGATCCTGTTGCAGATGGACAGTTTGAGTAGCGCTGGTGCTACTGCGCAACCTGCTAGCGGCGATCAGAGCGGAGCTGCAACGGGGGCAGCGACACCTGCGCCTGATGCGGGTGCTGCGACGTCGGGAGCGCCGGTACAAAGCGGTGACGCGAATACCGATTACAATGCGGCAATCGCTCTGGTGCAGGATAAATCCCGCCAGGATGATGCGATTGTGGCATTCCAGAACTTCATCAAAAAGTACCCTGATTCTACCTATCAGCCGAATGCCAACTATTGGCTCGGTCAGTTGAATTACAACAAGGGTAAAAAAGATGATGCCGCGTTTTATTTTGCTTCGGTGGTAAAGAACTACCCGAAGTCACCTAAGGCGTCCGACGCGATGTATAAAGTCGGCGTGATCATGCAGGACAAAGGTGACAGCGCGAAAGCGAAAGCGGTATATCAGCAGGTTATCAGCAAATATCCAGGCACCGAAGGCGCGAAACAAGCGCAGAAACGTCTTGGCGCGATGTAATGCACAGCATGCGACCAGAAATCGAATTATTTCTGGTCGTGTCGTGCGATTCCTAAGCAGTTGAGTGATCTGCATCGAAATTTTTGTTGCGCTCAATTCTGAAATCAGTAATATATGCCGCCGTTGCCACGGGATATCAAACATCCTGAAAACAACGCAAAAGTGGGTCGTTAGCTCAGTTGGTAGAGCAGTTGACTTTTAATCAATTGGTCGCAGGTTCGAATCCTGCACGACCCACCAATCGTTACGGTGGAAAACGATAGTAAAGCGTGAAGGATAACGTTGCGTCAGCAACGGCCCGTAGGGCAAGGCAAAGCCGAGTCATCCTGCACGACCCACCACTCATAAAGTGAGTCAGTAGTATCCAGCGTAGTATCGGGTGATTAGCTCAGCTGGGAGAGCACCTCCCTTACAAGGAGGGGGTCGGCGGTTCGATCCCGTCATCACCCACCACTCGGGTCGTTAGCTCAGTTGGTAGAGCAGTTGACTTTTAATCAATTGGTCGCAGGTTCGAATCCTGCACGACCCACCAATTTAACATCGCACTCAGATGTTGAACGTGAAGGATAACGTTGCGTCAGCAACGGCCCGAAGGGCGAGGCAAAGCCGAGTCATCCTGCACGACCCACCAATTTTAAATTGGTAACCGAGTAAAATCTTTCAGGTAACACCCGAACGGGTCGTTAGCTCAGTTGGTAGAGCAGTTGACTTTTAATCAATTGGTCGCAGGTTCGAATCCTGCACGACCCACCATCCTGAATGATAAAGTAAGAAAATCCCGCAAGGGGTCGTTAGCTCAGTTGGTAGAGCAGTTGACTTTTAATCAATTGGTCGCAGGTTCGAATCCTGCACGACCCACCAGTGTAAAAAGGCGCCCTAAAGGCGCCTTTTTGCTATGTGCAGAATTTGATGATTTGAACCTGCAGCAGGTTCGGTGTTGAGCGCAGCGAAACAACGGAGCCGCTTGCGGCGACGGCTCGAAGGGCGAGCGAAGCGAGTCATCCTGCACGACCCACCAGTGTAAAAGAGGGCGCTGGCGGCGCCTTTTTGCTATGTGCAGAATTTGATGATTCGAACCTGTGTCATGCCTGATGGCGCTTCGCTTATCAGGCCTACAATGATTGGCCAGGTCAATGGCTACGTCCTTGTAGGCCGGATAAGGCATCAGGTCGCGTTATCCAGTGTCAGCAAGCGCAATTGTTGTGACTTTTTCTGCTCAATCCGCTATCTTGTTTAGCATATAAAACAAATATGACCGATCATGACATGCTTCACGTCTTTAGTCGGTTATTTCGTTAAGCCAGTAAAACGAGAAAGCATGATGAGCGTGATGTTTGACCCTGAAGCCGCAATCTATCCATTTCCCCCGAAGCCTGTACCTTTGAGCGTTGATGAAAAGGCGTTCTACCGCGAAAAGATCAAGCGCCTGCTGAAAGAGCGCGATGCGGTGATGGTCGCGCACTATTACACTGACCCTGAAATCCAGCAACTGGCGGAAGAGACCGGCGGTTGTATCTCTGATTCACTGGAGATGGCCCGCTTTGGCGCTAATCATCCTGCCTCGACGCTGCTTGTCGCAGGGGTGCGCTTTATGGGCGAGACGGCTAAAATCCTCAGCCCGGAAAAAACCATTTTAATGCCGACTCTGGAGGCGGAATGCTCGTTAGATCTCGGGTGTCCGATTGACGCGTTCAGCACGTTCTGCGATGCCCATCCGGATCGCACCGTCGTGGTCTACGCGAATACTTCTGCGGCGGTTAAGGCTCGCGCCGACTGGGTGGTGACGTCCAGTATTGCCGTTGAACTGATTGAGCATCTGGATAGTTTGGGTGAAAAAATCATCTGGGCACCGGATCGTCATCTTGGGAAATATGTCCAGAAACAGACGGGTGCGGATGTTCTTTGCTGGCAGGGGGCGTGCATCGTCCATGATGAGTTCAAAACGCAGGCGCTGACTCGTATGAAAGGGCTGTATCCGGATGCGGCGATCCTGGTTCATCCGGAATCACCACAGTCGATAGTGGACATGGCCGACGCCGTTGGTTCGACCAGTCAGCTCATTAATGCAGCCAAAACCTTGCCGCATCAGCAACTTATTGTCGCCACCGATCGCGGGATTTTCTATAAAATGCAGCAAGCGGTGCCGGGTAAAGAGTTGCTGGAAGCACCCACTGCCGGTGAAGGCGCCACCTGTCGCAGTTGCGCGCACTGTCCGTGGATGGCGATGAACGGCCTCAAAGCGATCGCTGAAGGCCTGGAGCAGGGTGGGAAGCCCCATGAGATACACGTTGATGAGGCGCTGCGAGAAGGCGCACTCGTGCCGTTAAATCGCATGCTGGAATTTGCGGCTACACTACGTGCGTAGATAATCAAACGCTCTGGGGGAAAAGATGGACTTTTTTAGCACGCAGAACATTCTGGTACATATTCCAATCGGTGCAGGAGGTTACGATCTGTCATGGATCGAAGCCGTGGGCACCATTGCCGGTTTGCTGTGTATTGGCCTTGCCAGCATGGAGAAGATCAGCAACTACGTTTTCGGCCTGATTAACGTCACGTTGTTTGCGATTATCTTTTTCCAGATCCAGCTTTACGCCAGCCTGCTGCTGCAGCTTTTCTTCTTCGCGGCCAACATTTATGGCTGGTACGCCTGGTCGCGGCAGACCACACAAAACGAGGCGGAACTTAAAATTCGCTGGTTGCCCCTGCCTAAGGCGCTGGGCTGGCTGGCGGTTTGCGTGGTGGCGATTGGCCTGATGACGGTCTATATCGACCCGGTTTTTGCCTTTTTGACCCGCATTGCGGTGACAATCATGCAGATGCTGGGCTTGCAGGTTACCGTTTTGCAACTGCAGCCTGATGCCTTCCCCTTCTGGGATTCTTGTATGATGGTGCTGTCGATTGTGGCGATGATCCTGATGACTCGTAAATACGTCGAGAACTGGCTGCTGTGGGTCGTTATCAATGTGATTAGCGTCGTGATCTTTGCCCTGCAAGGGGTCTATGCGATGTCGCTGGAGTACTTGATCCTGACCTTCATTGCGCTCAACGGCAGCAGGATGTGGATTAACAGCGCGCGCGAACGAGGCTCACACGCGCTGTCTCATTAGTGATGGTGATGTGAATGGTCGGACACTTTCTGGTTCAGATCGCAGTCCGGCCCATGACAGGGCTGATATTCCATCTGAATGGTGGCATGTTCAATCTGGTAATGATGAATGAGGAAGTGCTGGATGCGTTCCAGCAGCCCGTCATGATCGTGCGGCGGGATCACCTGTACATGCAGGGTCATGACGGGTTTTTCTCCCACCATCCACACGTGCACGTGATGCACGTTACGCACTTCGGGAAGCTCCCGGCTGAGGTGGCGTTGCAGGGCAGCGATATCCAGCGAGACCGGGGCACCTTCCAGTAACTCATTCACGCTATCTTTCAATAAACGCCACGCGCTGCGCAGGACCAGCAGCGAAACCAGTATGGACAGAATGGGGTCCGCTGGCGTCCAGCCGGTCCAGATAATAATCACCGCCGCGACGATAGCCCCGACTGAACCCAGTAAATCGCCCATCACATGCAGTGCTGCGGCGCGTACGTTCAGGTTTTTCTCTTCGCTGCCGCGATGCAGGATCCAGAAGGCAAGGATGTTTGCCAGCAAGCCAGCGACGGCGATGATCATCATCATGCCGCCCGCAACCGGGCGAGGCGTGTAGAAGCGCTCAATCGCCTCCCAGACAATTAAAATTGTAATGACCACCAGCGCAATCGCATTAACGAAAGCGGCCAGCGTTGTAAGCCTCAGCCAGCCAAAAGTGTGGCGAATGGTCGGCGGTCGGCGGGCAAACTGGACGGCCATCAGTGCAAACAATAGCGCGGCGGCATCGGTCAGCATATGTCCGGCATCGGCGAGCAGCGCCAGCGAACCGGATAAAATCCCGCCTACCACTTCCAGCAACATGAAGCCCGCCGTGATGCAAAACGCGAGCAGCAGTCGGCGGGCATTACCATCTTCGGGCAGGTGAGGGGCAGAATGAGAGTGTGAGTGCGCCATAATGTCATCCCTTAGTTATTCTCATCTTAACTGTATGACATCATACCGTTTCTGGACGAATAATATAAAAAGGAGAGCCAGCGCTCTCCCCTTATCAGCCCGATTTTCAGTTTTACTGCGTGGTGCCATCGGTTTTGCTATCAACCTCGTTGTTCATACCATCACCGGTTTCCACTTTTTTGTTCATGTCCGGGCAGCGCCCGTCCTTACACATCGTGTTTTTGTGCACCTCATCCTGGGTCATTCCCTCGTGATTCATGGATGAACCATTCGGATGCAACATCGTGCCACCTGAATTGATATTGTCGTTATCGACATTATTTGGGGCGACGTTTTCTTTTGCATCCGGAGCAACCTGGCCGGCGTCGGCGGCGGCATTCGCCTGGCCATTATTGCTTTGGGTGCTGGTTTCGGCGGCCAGGGCAGCGCCGCTGGCGAGGCTGAGCGTGGCGGTCAGGAAAAGTGAAGCCAGTTTTGTTATTTGCATAAGATGCTCCTGTTTTGGTTGAGATGTCGGATAACGTCTTCCAACAGTGCATATGCCAGTCAAAGGGTCAGGCAATGGTTAAAGATCCCAAACGAGCGCAAAGGCTCAGCAGAGAATCTTGAAAAGATTCATAAACAGAGTGGTTACAGTTAAAAATTGTAGGTTAGATCTCGTTTATCGCTACTTTCTGGCGTTTTTTAGCCGAATTCCAGGATTAATCCGTTCGAAGTGTAAAAGCCCGTTTACACTTTTCGGCTGAGGATATAGATTGAGGGGATTGCATTCATTTAGATAAGTATGGCAACGCTGGAATAATCATGAATTATCAGAACGACGATTTACGTATTAAAGAGATCAACGAGTTATTACCCCCTGTCGCACTGCTGGAAAAATTCCCCGCTACAGAAAATGCCGCCAACACGGTTGCCCATGCGCGTAAAGCCATTCACAAGATTTTGAAAGGGAATGACGATCGCCTGCTGGTGGTGATTGGGCCGTGCTCAATTCATGATCCTGTCGCAGCGAAAGAGTACGCAGGTCGCCTGTTGGCGCTGCGTGAAGCGCTGAAAGGCGAACTGGAAATCGTCATGCGTGTCTACTTTGAGAAACCGCGTACGACCGTTGGCTGGAAAGGGTTGATTAACGATCCTCATATGGATAACAGCTTCCAGATCAACGATGGTTTGCGTATTGCGCGTAAGCTGTTGCTGGATATCAACGACAGCGGCCTGCCAACGGCAGGTGAATTCCTCGATATGATTACCCCGCAATATCTGGCGGACATGATGAGCTGGGGCGCGATTGGCGCACGTACCACGGAATCACAGGTTCACCGTGAACTGGCATCCGGTCTTTCTTGTCCGGTTGGCTTCAAGAACGGTACTGATGGCACCATCAAAGTGGCAATTGATGCTATCAACGCTGCCGGTGCGCCGCACTGCTTCCTGTCGGTTACCAAATGGGGTCACTCTGCCATTGTGAACACCAGTGGTAACGGCGACTGTCATATCATTCTGCGCGGCGGTAAAGAACCGAACTACAGCGCTGCGCACGTGACGGCAGTGAAAGAAGGTCTGGCGAAAGCGGGTCTGCCTGCGCAAATTATGATTGATTTCAGCCATGCCAACTCCTGCAAGCAGTTTAAAAAGCAGATGGAAGTCGGGGCGGATGTGTGCCAACAAATCGCCAACGGTGAGACAGCGATTATGGGCGTGATGATTGAAAGCCATCTGGTTGAAGGCAATCAGAATCCGGACAGTGGTGAACCACTCGTGTATGGCAAAAGCATTACCGATGCCTGCATTAACTGGGAAGATACTGACACTATCCTGCGCCAACTCGCGGATGCGGTAAAAGCGCGTCGCGGATAACGCATCCTCAACATGACAAGCCGACTCCTGGAGTCGGCTTTTTTATGTCCTTTCTTCGTCCGCATTAAATTATCGAAATGTATTTTTTTATATAACGCGCGACAATTGCGTTATAATCCGGCCTTCATTCGCCAACTCCCGCTATCCGCTATGTCTCATCTTTCTCTGGCACCCATTGATGATGCCATTAGTGCGCAATATCGCAGGATTATTCGCAAGCGCGTGCTGCTGGTGCTGATAAGCGTACTGGCGATTATTGGCTCGCTGTTGCTGGATTTCACGCTCGGCCCGTCAGGATTGCCGCTTGGCGAGCTATGGCAAACGCTGATCCATCCGACAAGCGCCAGCGGCGGCTCCCGGGTTATCGTCTGGGAAATCCGCCTGCCTTACGCCCTCATGGCGTTGCTCGTTGGCATGGCGCTGGGGTTGGCAGGGGCTGAGATGCAGACCATCCTCAATAACCCGCTGGCGAGTCCGTTTACGTTGGGGGTCTCTTCGGCGGCGGCATTTGGCGCGGCGCTGGCAATTGTGCTGGGGATCGGCATTCCCGGTATTCCTGACGCGTGGTTCATCCCGGCGAATGCCTTTATTTTTGCGTTGCTCTCTGCACTGCTACTCGACGGCATTACCCGCTGGACCCGCGTGGCGACCTCCGGTGTGGTGCTGTTTGGTATTGCACTGGTGTTTACCTTTAATGCGCTGGTGTCGATGATGCAGTTTGTGGCCGATGAGGATACGTTGCAGGGGCTGGTGTTCTGGACAATGGGCAGTCTGGCGCGGGCGTCGTGGGAAAAACTGGGCGTACTGGCGTTGGCGTTTATCTGCGTTGGAGTGGGGTCAATGCGCAGTGCCTGGCAACTGACCGCTCTGCGCCTGGGGGAGGATCGGGCGATGAGTTTTGGTATCAACGTGCGCCGATTACGCCTGTCGTCGCTGCTGCGCATTAGCCTGCTGTCTGCACTCTCGGTGGCCTTCGTCGGGCCGATTGGCTTCATCGGTCTGGTGGCACCGCACATTTCACGCCTGTTGTTTGGTGAGGATCACCGCTTCTATCTGCCTGGCAGCGTCCTGATGGGCGGGCTGGTGCTTTCTCTGGCCTCTGTCGCCTCGAAAAATATCCTTCCCGGTATCATTATTCCGGTGGGCATTGTCACCTCGCTGGTGGGGGTTCCATTCTTTTTGAGCATTATTTTGCGCCATCGGGGGAGTATGTCGTGAGTGGCCTGATCCTGCGAGGTGTCACTGCGGGCTATCCGAAACGACATGTGATTGAGGATCTGAATGTCGACGAGCTGCCGCGCGGTAAAATTACCGCGCTGCTCGGGCCGAACGGTTGCGGAAAATCCACCTTGTTACGCGCGCTGGCAGGATTGAGCAACGCGCAGGGTGAGATGATACTTGGGGGCAAAAATCTGTCGGCGCTGTCGCTGGCTGAGCGGGCCAATAGCGTCGTGTTTTTACCCCAGTCGCTGCCGCAGGGGGTACATTTACACGTTCTGGAATCAATCCATGTCGCGCAGCGGGCGCTGGGTAAACGCGATGATGAACAGGTGCTGGAAATTCTCGAACAGTTAGGGATTGCGCATCTGGCGTTGCATTTTCTTGATCAGCTTTCCGGGGGACAACGGCAACTTGTGGGGCTGGCGCAATCGCTGATCCGCCGTCCCGGGTTGTTGTTGCTCGATGAACCCCTGAGCGCGTTGGATCTGAACTACCAGTTTCATGTGATGAACCTCGTTCGCCGTGAAACCCGGCTACGTAATATGGTCACGGTGGTGGTGGTACATGACATCAATATTGCGCTGCGCCATTGTGAACATGTGCTGATGCTGAAAGCGGGAAAGCGGGTCGTCAGCGGCGAGCCGGAAAAGGTCATCACCACAGAAAGTCTGGCGGAAGTGTATAACGTACAGGCTCGCGTGGAGCGCTGCTCACAGGGCAGGGCGCAGGTGGTGCTGGATGGGGTGATTGGGGTATAAGAATAATGACCCGGTCAGTATTCGCCGCCGGGCCATTCAGATTACTTCGCTTTACCCTGGTTAGCGACGGCAGCGGCTTTCGCGGCGATCTCGTCAGCATTACCCAGATAGTAGCGCTTGAGCGGCTTGAAGTTTTCGTCGAACTCATACACCAGCGGTACGCCGGTTGGGATGTTCAGCTCAAGGATTTCTTCTTCGCTCAGGTTGTCGAGGTATTTCACCAGCGCGCGCAGGGAGTTACCGTGCGCCGCGATGATGACGCGTTCGCCGCTCTTCATGCGTGGCAGAATGGTGTCGTTCCAGTAGGGGATAACGCGATCGATGGTCAGTGCCAGGCTTTCGGTCAGCGGCAGCTCTTTCTCGGTCAGTTTGGCATAACGTGGATCGTGGCCCGGATAGCGCTCGTCATCTTTGGTCAGTTCCGGCGGGGTTACCGCGAAACCACGACGCCACTGTTTAACCTGCTCGTCACCGTACTTCTCAGCGGTTTCCGCTTTGTTCAGACCCTGCAACGCACCGTAGTGACGTTCGTTCAGTTTCCAGGATTTCTCCACCGGCAACCAGGCCTGATCCAGCTCATCCAGTACGTTCCACAGCGTGTGGATGGCACGTTTCAGCACAGAGGTATAAGCAAAATCGAAGCTATAGCCTTCAGCTTTCAGCAGTTTGCCTGCCGCTT
The DNA here is from genome assembly GCF_019048065.1 of Citrobacter farmeri. Taxonomy (NCBI): domain Bacteria; kingdom Pseudomonadati; phylum Pseudomonadota; class Gammaproteobacteria; order Enterobacterales; family Enterobacteriaceae; genus Citrobacter; species Citrobacter farmeri. Next base: position 3,153,434 of record NZ_CP077291.1, on the reverse strand, counting down.
TCGCTTCGCCCACGCCTTTCTCGGACAGGTCAACGTCATACCAACCGGTAAAGCGGTTTTCATTGTTCCACTGGCTTTCGCCGTGGCGTACCAGAACCAGCTTAGTTACAGCCATACTCTCACTCCTCAAGCTTTATCGAATGATAATAATTCTCATTATATTGCCGTGACAGGTCAGCGGCAATGCTTACGCATAACCATAGCGAAAATAGTGCAGTAGTGTAAGGTTCTTGTGAACTCTGAGTTGCGATTTTGTCTTTGAGTGGTGGGGATTTGAGCAAGGTGGCGTGTTTTAGGCCCGACACGCATGCGTTATCGGGCCATCAGTACAGAGACATTGCACCCTCAGGAAGGAATAAAGCGATACTCCGTCAGGCTGGTGTACTCTTCGCCGGGGCGAAGCACGCAGTCAGGCTGCGGCCATTCCGGGTGGTTCGGGCTGTCAGGTAAGAATTCACTCTCCAGCGCCAGACCCTGATAATCGCTGTAGGCCTTCGGTCCACGCGATGAGGTGCCACCGAGAAAGTTACCGGAGTAAAACTGTAGCGCCGGAGCCGACGTGTAGACCTCCATCTGCAACTTCCCGTCCTCTGAAGAGAGCAGGGCAACCGGCTTTTTACTGTCGCCTTTTGCCTGCAACAGGAAGGCGTGATCGTAACCCTTCACTTTGCGCTGGTCGTCATCGGCAAGAAATTCACTGGCGATGACCTTCGCGGTGCGGAAATCAAATGACGTTCCGGCGACCGGTTTCAGACCCTCGCGTGGGATCCCATCTGCATCAACCGGCAGATACTCATCCGCCAGAAGCTGCAGCTTATGGTTGCGCACATCGGTCTGATCGCCGTCGAGGTTGAAATAGACGTGGTTGGTCAGGTTTACCGGACATGGCTTATCCACCGTTGCGCGATAGGTAATGGAGATGCGGTTGTCATCGGTCAGACGATATTGCACCGTCGCGCAGAGGTTGCCCGGAAAACCCTGATCGCCATCGTCTGAGCTTAGCGTAAACAGAACCTGACGCTCGTTATGGTTAACGATTTGCCAGCGGCGTTTATCAAATCCGTCGGGCCCACCGTGCAACTGGTTTACACCCTGGCTGGGTTGCAGGGTCACCGTTTCCCCGTTGAGCGTGTAGCGACTGTCGGCGATGCGGTTAGCGTAGCGACCAATTGAGGCGCCCAGAAACGCCGCCTGATCCTGATAATGCTCCGGACTGGCGCAACCCAGCAGCGCTTCACGCACGCAGTCGTTGGAAAGGGGAATGCGGGCCGAGAGTAACGTAGCACCCCAGTCCATCAGCGTAACCACCATCCCTGCGCTATTGCGCAGGGTTAACAGGCGGTACGGCTGACCATCGGGTGCCAGTGCGGGTGTTTCATTCAGCACTGTCCTGCTCCTTGTGATGGTTTGCACACATAGAATGTTTCTTTGATACCGGTTTTAGCTTCGTACTGTTCAGCCACAGCTTGCTGGACGGCAGGGACCAGCGTTTCCGGGATCAGCGCAACGACACAACCGCCAAATCCACCGCCAGTCATGCGTACGCCGCCTTTTTCGCCAATTGCGGCTTTAACGATGTCAACCAGCGTATCAATCTGCGGCACGGTGATTTCGAAATCATCACGCATGGATGCGTGCGATTCCGCCATCAGTTGCCCCATACGTACCAGATCGCCTTTTTCCAGCGCGCTGGCGGCTTCAACAGTACGCGCATTCTCAGTTAACACATGACGGACGCGTTTGGCAACCAGTGGGTCCAGTTCATTCGCCACGGCGTTAAAAGCTTCGAGGCTGACATCACGCAACGCCGGTTGCTGGAAGAAACGTGCGCCGGTTTCGCACTGCTGGCGGCGCGTGTTGTATTCGCTGCCGACCAGCGTGCGTTTGAAGTTGCTGTTGATGATGACGATCGCTACGCCTTCCGGCATCGAGACCGCTTTGGTGCCGAGCGTGCGGCAGTCAATCAGCAGGGCATGATCTTTCTTGCCCAGAGCGGAGATGAGCTGATCCATAATCCCGCAGTTACAGCCGACAAACTGGTTTTCCGCTTCCTGACCGTTGAGCGCAATCTGCGCGCCATCCAGCGGCAGATGGTAAAGCTGCTGGAACACGGTACCGACCGCCACTTCCAGCGAAGCGGAAGAACTCAGGCCAGCGCCTTGCGGGACATTCCCGCTGATCACCAGATCCGCGCCGCCAAAACTACTGTCGCGTTTTAGCAAGTGTTTCACTACGCCGCGCACGTAGTTAGCCCACTGTTGGCTGTCGTGGGTCACAATGGGGGCATCGAGGGAAAACTTGTCAGTCTGATTATCGTAATCGGCCGCAATGACGCGGATCAGGCGGTCGTTGCGGGCAGCACAACTGATGACGGTTTGATAATCAATGGCGCAGGGCAACACAAAGCCGTCGTTATAATCGGTGTGTTCACCGATGAGATTGACGCGGCCTGGTGCCTGAATGGTGTGGGTCGCAGGGTAGCCGAAAATTTCTGCAAACAGAGATTGTGTTTTTTCTTTCAGACTCATTTTTATACTCCGGATTCGCGAAAATGGATGTCGCTGACCGCGCGCAGACGCTCTGCCGCTTGCTCCGCTGTGAGATCGCGCTGGGTTTCGGCCAGCATTTCATAACCGACCATAAATTTGCGCACGGTTGCGGAGCGTAACAGCGGCGGATAAAAGTGCGCGTGTAGCTGCCAGTGTTCGTTCTCTTCACCGTTAAACGGCGCGCCGTGCCAGCCCATCGAATACGGGAAAGAGCACTGGAACAGGTTGTCGTAACGACTGGTCAGTTTTTTCAACGCCAGCGCAAGGTCTGCGCGCTGTTCGTCGGTCAAATCGGTGATACGTAGTACGTGCGCTTTCGGCAGCAATAGCGTTTCGAACGGCCAGGCTGCCCAGTAAGGCACGACAGCCAGCCAGTGATCGGTTTCTACCACTGTACGACTGCCGTCGGCCAGTTCGCGCTGCACGTAGTCGACCAGCATCGGCGACGCCTGCTCGGCAAAATAGTCTTTTTGCAAACGATCTTCGCGTTCGGCTTCGTTTGGCAGGAAACTGTTGGCCCAAATCTGACCGTGGGGATGAGGATTTGAGCAGCCCATCGCCGCGCCTTTATTTTCAAAAACTTGCACCCAAGGATAGCGTTTTCCGAGGTCTGCGGTTTGCTCTTGCCAGGTTCTCACAATTTCGGTCAGGGCAGGAACGCTAAGTTCCGGAAGCGTTTTACTGTGATCTGGTGAAAAGCAAATAACGCGACTGGTGCCGCGCGCGCTCTGGCAGCGTATCAGCGGGTCGTGACTGTCCGGCGCGTCAGGTGTATCTGTCATCAATGCCGCGAAGTCGTTGGTGAAGACGAACGTTCCGCTGTAATCCGGGTTCTTATCGCCAGTGACGCGTGTATTGCCCGCACACAGGAAGCAGTCCGGATCGTGTGCTGGCAGCGCCTGGTTAGAGGGGATTTCTTGCGCCCCCTGCCAGGGGCGCTTAGCACGGTGCGGCGAAACCAGAATCCACTGGCCGGTGAGCGGGTTAAAGCGGCGATGCGGATGATCGACGGGGTTGAATTGACTCATGATGGTTTTTTAATCCTCGTATCCCTGCGGATGACGTGACTGCCAGCGCCAGGTGTCCTGCGCCATCTCATCAAGCGTGCGCGTCACGCGCCAGTTCAGTTCGCGGTCGGCTTTGCCGGCATCTGCCCAGTAGGCTGGCAGGTCACCATCACGGCGCGGAGCAAAGTGATAGTTAACCGGTTTACCGCAGGCTTTGCTGAAGGCGTTGACTACGTCCAGCACGCTGCTGCCGACACCCGCGCCGAGGTTGTAAATATGGACACCCTGAATGCCAGCCAGTTTTTCCATTGCGGCAACGTGACCATCAGCAAGATCCATCACGTGGATGTAATCGCGTACGCCGGTACCGTCTTCGGTCGGGTAGTCGTTGCCAAAAATGGCGAGGGAATCACGACGGCCTACTGCAACCTGGGCGATGTACGGCATCAGGTTATTCGGGATGCCCTGCGGATCTTCGCCCATGTCGCCTGAGGGATGCGCGCCGACCGGGTTGAAATAGCGCAGCAGCGCAATACTCCACGCCGGTTGGGCTTTTTGCAGATCGGTGAGGATCTGCTCGACCATCAACTTGCTTTTGCCGTACGGGCTTTGCGGCGTGCCGGTCGGGAAGCTTTCAACATAAGGGATTTTCGGCTGGTCGCCGTAGACGGTTGCCGATGAGCTAAAAATGACGTTTTTGACGCCGGCGGCACGCATGGCGCTAATCAGTCGCAGCGTTCCGTTGACGTTGTTGTCATAGTATTCCAGCGGCTTCGCGACAGATTCGCCGACGGCCTTCAGCCCGGCGAAATGGATGACGGTGTCAATCGCGTGATCGTGCAGGATCTCGGTCATCAGCGCTTCGTTGCGGATATCGCCTTCGACAAACGTCGGATGTTTGCCGCTCAGACGTTCAATGACAGGCAGTACGCTGCGCTTACTGTTACAGAGGTTATCAAGGATGATGACGTCATGACCGTTTTTCAGTAACTGCACACAAGTATGGCTTCCTATGTAACCGCTACCACCGGTGACCAGAACTCTCATAATTCGCTCCGTTAAGCTTATGGTATGGAATTACCATAGCATAACAAAGATGCGAAAAGTGTGACATGGAATAAAATAGTGGAATCGTTTACACTCGCGATTTCTCACGCTTTGTCATTAATTATTCGATTATAAATCATAAACTTTAGGAATGATTGCGCCTTTTATCCGAAAAAAAAAGGGCGCTTTCGCGCCCATGGATGAAAATTAACGCAACTGGGTTTGCTGGTAAGTATATGTGTCGCCGTCTGGCACAAATTCCAGACGATGGGTAATACAGGTCGGCGCATCCTCAGCGTGATGGGAGACAAACAGCAGCTGCGTGTCACCCTCGCTAATCAACACGTCGACAAAACGACGGATAAGTTGGCGATTCAGCGGGTCCAGTCCCTGCAACGGTTCGTCCAGAATCAGCAGGGTCGGGTGCTTAACCAGCGCCCGGGCGATCAGTGCCAGTCGCTGTTGCCCCCAGGAAAGACTATGAAACGGTGCGTCGGCGGTACGCTTGTCGATACCCAGAATATCCAGCCACTGCTGCGCGAGTTTCTGTTGGCGGTCTGACACGGCCTGATAGATCCCGATAGAGTCGAAATAGCCTGACAGAATCACATTGCGCACGGTGGTGCTCACCCGGTAGTCGAGATGCAGGCTGCTACTGACATAGCCGATGTGTTTTTTAATATCCCAGATGGTTTCACCGCTGCCACGACGACGACCAAACAACGTCAGATCGTTGCTGTATCCCTGCGGGTGGTCACCGGTTATCAGGCTAAGCAACGTGGATTTTCCGGCACCGTTGGGGCCGACAATCTGCCAGTGCTCACCGGGATCCACCCGCCAGCTCAGACGATCGAGAATAGGGCGATCGTTGTACGACACGACGCCATCTTTCAGGACGATCCGCGGCGTATCGGCGGTCAGAACAGCATGAGCGGCAGGTTCGTCTGCTTCGGGTAGCATCACCCCTTCCAGTCGCTCGCTATGGGCGAGTTGAGCGATCAGCGCTTGCTGGAGTAGGTCAGTTTTCGATCCGGTTTCTGTTAAGGTGCAATCAACCAGCACGCCGGCATACTGAATGAACGCCGGGATTTCATCAAAGCGGTTCAATACTAATACCAGCGTGATGCCGGACTGATGCAACGTTTCAAGCAGGGCTGCCAACTGCTGGCGGGAGGCAACATCCAGGCCGTCAAACGGCTCATCGAGAATCAACAGATCTGGCTCAGACATAAGCGCCTGACAGAGCAATGTTTTGCGCGTTTCTCCGGTAGAGAGATATTTAAAGCGACGATCGAGAAGATGGGTGATACCAAACTGTTGCGCCAGCGTCGCGCTACGGGCCGGGTCTTTTACCTCGTCCTGAATGATCTCCGCCGTGGTGCGCCCGGTATCCTCTTCGCCAGGACTGAGCATATCGGTGTTATTACGCTGCCATTCATCGCTGACCAGTTTCTGTAGTTGTTCAAAAGAGAGACGGGTAATCCGCGAAAATGCGCACTGGCGTTCGCCCTTGAGCAACGGTAACTCACCGGCCAGCGCGCGCGCCAACGCCGATTTGCCGCTTCCGTTCGAACCGACAAACGCCCAACTTTCACCCGCGTTTAATGTTACGGAATCCAGGTGAAGTGTTTTTGTATCGCTAAGACGAAACGTGCCTTGCGAAATATGCAACAATGACATTTTGTATCCCATTTTTTGCAGCGATGAATGACAGGGATACGTGTTCCAGAAAGGAATGTCAATGTGATTAGCGCGACGGCGGGTAACTTCCCGCCGTTATACCGCTGCGGCGAGACTCAGCACAGCGTCGCGATAATCACTCTATCGGCGTTGAAATACGCCGTTACGTTCGCGCCTTCCGTCAGCGTGGCGGCGTCGTCTACCGGCACAGTGGCGCACAGTATCTGACCGTCCGGCAGCGTCATCAATACTTCACATTGTTCTGCGCCGCGTTCGATATGATTGATAATGCCCTGGAGTTGGTTATCCGCTGCCTGGGCGATGGCATCGTTCTGCGTGATCCCTACCCACGGCGCTTTCAGCAGTACGAGGACTTCTTTACCTTCATCAAGCCCCAGTCGCTCGCCGCTCTGGGCGGTAATTGCCACTTTGAGCCGCGTCTCGCCATCTGCCAGGAGTACATCGACATGTTGCTGCACCTGATCGTGGTCGCGCGCGGTTATCGTCCCAAACCACTGGTTGCGCGCACTGGTTTGCAAGGAGAAGCGGGAGATAGCCGCTAACAAACTGTTGAGCGGCAGCGCGTCATCGTCGCTTAAGACATCGAAGGCTTTTTGCTGAATCTGCGCGAGCAGATCATAAAGCTGGATCAGGCGCTGACCGTAGCGGGTTAATACGGCGCCACCGCCGCCTTTACCGCCTGTTGCGCGGTCCACCAGCGTCTGCTCGCTGAGGAGGTTCATTTCATTGATGGCGTCCCAGGCGCTCTTATAGCTGATGCCCGCGTCTTTCGCGCCCTGACTGATGGAACCGGAAAGTGCAATATGCTTGAGCAAAGAGATGCGTCGGGGATCGGCAAACAGTTTTTGCTGAAGTTTCAGGGTAAGAAGGATTTCGGCTTGCATAACAAGATCCTGGCAAAAAGGTTATTGTGACGGAAAACCACAGAGACGCAAAGCCGACCGCACAAAAGGGGAGTGCTTTTCTCAGTGATGCGGTTAGAATACTACAAGGACTATATCAGGAGTTGACCATGTTAGAGTTATTGAAAAGTCTGGTATTCGCCGTAATCATGGTACCTGTGGTGATGGCCATCATCCTGGGTCTGATTTACGGTCTCGGTGAAGTGTTCAACATTTTCTCCGGTATCGGTCAGAAAGACCAGTCCAGACAGAATCATTGATTATGAACGCCCGCTCAGTCGGGCGTTTTGTTCCTTCGTCTTCCAGGCCGCATTGTGTTGGCCGCGCCCGAACGGCTCACCGATTTGCCGCCTCGATGCAACCCGAAATCCATCGGATTGTTTCTCAAGTTCTCCTCCTTCCTGCCGATATTTTCTTTGCGTAACCTCTTATAGGTATCAATAACTTCTGGGAAAAACGTTGCTTTGTCGTTATATTTGCGTCTACATAACGATACTCGAAAGGAGTTACAGATGGCTCGTACATGGTTACGCCTGTTTGCTGGGGCAACATTATCACTGACGGTTGCCGGACACGCGCTGGCGGATGAAGGGAAAATCACGGTATTTGCAGCGGCGTCATTGACCAATGCGATGCAGGATATCGCGGCAGAATACAAAAAAGAGAAGAATGTCGACGTGGTCTCCTCTTTTGCTTCATCTTCGACGCTGGCTCGTCAGATAGAAGCCGGTGCGCCAGCGGATCTGTTTATTTCTGCCGATCAAAAATGGATGGACTACGCGGTAGATAAGAAGTCTATTGATACGGCATCGCGTCAGACGCTGCTGGGTAACAGCCTTGTGGTGGTTGCGCCAAAAGCCAGTGAGCAGAAAGATTTTACGATCGACAGTAAAACCAACTGGACGACGCTGCTGAACGGTGGTCGTCTGGCGGTGGGCGATCCGGAACACGTTCCGGCGGGGATTTACGCGAAAGAAGCGCTACAGAAACTGGGGGCCTGGGAGACGTTGTCACCTAAACTGGCTCCGGCAGAAGATGTGCGCGGCGCGCTGGCGCTGGTCGAGCGTAATGAAGCGCCGTTAGGCATCGTTTACGGCTCTGATGCAGTTGCCAGCAAAGGGGTTAAGGTCGTAGCCACCTTCCCGGAAGACTCGCACAAAAAAGTGGAGTACCCCATCGCGATTGTTGATGGACATAAAAACGCCACGGTCAGCGCGTTCTATGATTACCTGAAAGGACCGCAGGCTGCTGAAATCTTTAAACGTTACGGATTTACGACCAAGTAATGATATTGACCGATCCCGAATGGCAGGCCGTTCTCCTGAGCCTGAAAGTGTCTTCCCTGGCCGTGCTGTTTAGTTTGCCGTTTGGGATCTTCTTTGCCTGGCTGCTGGTGCGCTGCACCTTCCCAGGCAAAGCCCTACTGGATAGCGTGCTGCATCTGCCGCTGGTATTACCACCGGTGGTGGTCGGTTATCTGCTGCTGGTCTCGATGGGGCGGCGCGGATTTATCGGTCAGTGGCTGTACGACTGGTTTGGAATTACTTTTGCCTTCAGCTGGCGCGGCGCGGTGCTGGCGGCGGCTGTGATGTCTTTCCCGCTGATGGTGCGCGCTATCCGGCTGGCGCTGGAAGGGGTGGACATCAAGCTGGAGCAAGCCGCCCGGACGCTGGGGGCGGGACGCTGGCGCGTCTTCTTTACCATTACTCTCCCGCTGACGCTGCCTGGCATTATTGTCGGGACGGTGCTGGCGTTTGCCCGCTCGCTGGGTGAGTTTGGCGCCACGATTACCTTTGTCTCCAACATTCCCGGTGAAACGCGTACCATTCCTTCGGCGATGTATACCTTGATCCAGACGCCGGGGGGAGAAAGCGCAGCGGCGAGACTGTGTCTTATCTCCATCGTACTGGCGCTGATTTCACTGTTAATTTCTGAATGGCTGGCCCGGCTCAGCCGCGAGCGAACGGGGCGATAATCATGCTGGAACTCAATTTCACCCAGACGCTGGGCACCCATTGCGTCACGCTCAACGAAACGCTGCCCGCCAGCGGTATCACCGCGATTTTTGGCGTTTCTGGCTCCGGAAAAACCTCGCTGATCAATGCCATCAGTGGTCTGACGCGACCACAGAAAGGGCGCATTGTGCTCAACGGACGGGTGCTGAACGATACAGAAAACCGTATCTGTCTGACGCCGGAAAAACGCCGGATAGGCTACGTTTTTCAGGATGCGCGCCTGTTTCCGCATTATAAAGTGCGCGGCAATCTGCGCTACGGTATGGCAAAAAGCATGGCCGGTCAGTTTGATAAGCTGGTGGCACTGTTAGGCATTGAACCCTTGCTCGACAGACTGCCGGGAGGACTCTCAGGTGGTGAAAAACAGCGTGTGGCGATTGGTCGGGCGCTGCTGACCGCGCCGGAACTCCTGCTGCTGGATGAACCGCTCGCCTCGCTGGATATTCCGCGTAAGCGCGAACTGTTGCCCTATCTGCAACGCCTGGCGCGGGAGATCAATATTCCAATGCTGTATGTCAGCCACTCGCTCGACGAAATTCTCCATCTGGCCGATAACGTGCTGGTGCTGGAGGACGGTCAGGTGAAGGCGTTTGGTGCGCTGGAAGAGGTCTGGAGCAGCAGCGTGATGCATCCGTGGCTGCCGAAAGAACAGCAGAGCAGCATCCTGAAAGTGAGCGTGCTGGAGCATCATCCGCATTACGCTATGACGGCACTGGCGCTGGGCGACCAGCATTTGTGGGTCAATAAGCTCAATGAGCCGCTGCAAGCCTCGCTGCGCATTCGTATTCAGGCGTCGGATGTCTCACTGGTGCTACAACCGCCGCAGCAAACCAGCATCCGCAATATTCTGCGTGCAAAGGTGACCCACTGCTACGACGATAACGGGCAGGTGGAAGTTCAGCTTGAGGTAGGGGGAAAAACGCTGTGGGCGCGCATAAGCCCGTGGGCCAGGGATGAACTGGGGATCAAACCTGGCCTCTGGCTGTACGCGCAGATCAAGAGCGTATCCATAACCGCCTGATTACAGCAGCTGGCTATAGATGAACTTCGCAATGCTGTCGGTGGTGTTATCGCCGATGACGACGTTAGCGCGTGCTTTGATCTCGTCGTCAGCATTGCCCATCGCCACGCCGGTACCGGCCGCTTCCAGCATGCTGATGTCGTTGTAGTTATCCCCGAAGGCAATCACGTTTTCCATCGACCCGCCCTGAGCTTCAACCCACTGGGTCAGGCGCTTGCCTTTGCTGTTACCCTGACGGGCGATATCGACCTGATCGTGCCAGGACCATTCGCACTCAAGACCCAATTGCTGTTCGACATGCTTGCCAAATTGCTGCAGTTTAGGGATATCTTCATCTGTCAGAGCGAATTTCCAGACCGCGTTGACATCGTGCGCCGCCTGCGCCAGCGAAGGCACCTGAGTGAAGACCGGTCGCTGTTCCGGCGGCAGCGTCTGCGCCCAGTTCGATGTGCGAATGACATGGCCGGTTGGATGTTCATACAGCATGGCGTCATCGACATACATCAGACCATGAATCTGGTGTGCTTCCAGCAGTGTAATCAACTGCAACGCCTGATTAACCGGAAGGGGATCGGCCTCAAGAACGTTTTTTGCGTGATAATCATACAAATAGGTGCCATTACAGCAAATTGCAGGTGTATCCAGCGCCAGTGCCTGATAAAAAGGATGAATCGCAACGTGATGACGCCCGGTGACGATGATAAGTTGGTAACCAGCCGCTCTGGCGCGTGACAGCGCTTCGATCGACGAGGGGAGCAGGGTCTTTTGCGGGGTCAGCAGGGTTCCATCTAAATCCAGGGCAATCACGCGAGCGGTCATATCGTCATCCCGATTAACATTGAAAATTTTGTCTGCCTGAATGGTACACCGGGACGGGGAGCAGGCAAAATTTCGTACTTAGATTCAGCATTCACCGTCAAAAGCGACTACGTTAAGCTGTATTCCATCATTGCAGCCAGTTGCCTAAAGCAGAGGAGCATTCATGAAGCAAACCGTTTATACCGCCAGCCCTGAAAGTCAACAGATCCATGTCTGGAGTCTGAATCATGATGGCGCGTTGAAGCTGGTACAGGTGGTTGATGTGCCCGGACAGGTTCAGCCGATGGTGGTCAGCCCGGATAAGCGTTATCTCTATGTGGGCGTGCGTCCTGAATTTCGCGTGCTGGCCTATCGGATTGCGCCGGATGACGGTGCGCTGACGTTTGCTGCGGAATCTGCACTTCCGGGCAGCCCAACACACATTTCAACCGATCATCATGGGCGTTTCGTTTTTGTTGGCTCCTATAATGCGGGCAATGTCAGCGTGACCCGTCTGGAAGATGGCCTGCCGGTCGGGCTTGTCGATGTGGTGGAAGGGATGGATGGCTGTCATTCCGCCAATATCTCTCCAGACAACCGCACCCTGTGGGTGCCGGCGCTGAAGCAGGACCGTATCTGCCTGTTTACCCTCAGCGATGACGGCAAACTGGTGGCGCAAGAGCCGGCGGAAGTGACCACCGTTGAAGGGGCCGGTCCGCGTCATATGGCGTTCCATCCGAATCAGCAATATGCTTACTGCGTTAACGAGCTCAACAGCTCTGTGGACGTCTGGGAACTGAAAGATCCGCACGGTGATATCGAATGTGTGCAAACGCTGGATATGATGCCGGCTGATTTCTCTGATACTCGCTGGGCGGCGGACATTCACATTACGCCTGATGGGCGCCATCTGTATGCCTGCGATCGTACCGCCAGCCTGATTACCGTATTCAGCGTTTCAGAAGATGGCAGTGTGCTAACCAAAGAGGGTTTCCAGCCAACTGAAACGCAGCCGCGCGGTTTCAATGTGGACCATAGCGGGAAATACCTGATTGCTGCCGGACAGAAGTCGCACCATATCGCGGTGTACGAGATTGTCGGTGAGCAGGGGTTGTTAACGGAAAAGGGACGCTATGCGGTAGGTCAGGGCCCGATGTGGGTGGTGGTTAACGCATATTAATTCAGGTAGATTTTTAACCTACCGGTAAAAAGAATAACCGGCATCGCAGGATGCCGGTTTTTTCATGCTTACTGCTTCGGTGCTGCCACCACTTTGCTGCCCACACCGCGGTTATTGTATTCCCACATGCGGTTAAAGCTGGTGTCGTTCAGGTTACGCTGGGTTTCGCCTTTATCATCTTTCGCGCCGGTATTGCCCGCGAAAGGACGCTTCGAGATCACCGCGTCAGCCCACGGCTGCGCCATGTTAAAGCCTTCGTTAATCACGCTATCGCGGATCACGACCTGACCGTTGGTGTTACTGTCGACATCCAGTGAGCGGCCCAGTTGCGCCACACCGTCACCCGCAGCGGTGAAGCGGCTGTTGGTGGCGAGGAAACCGTAGTAAATGTTCGACAGCGTAGCCGGTGCGAAGACGTACGCTTCCTGCTGAGTACGGGAGTTCACCACGCGGAAATCCGTGTTATCGAACACCACAGCGCCGCGGCCGGAAACGATATCCACGTCACCTTCGATATAGCTATTGGTGACCAGAGTACGCGGCTGACGGTCATTTTCCAGACGGTTCTGCACGCCGCTGTTGGTCACAAAGAAGGTATTCTGGCGGCCCAGAATGTTCACATTGTTGATCTGAACTTTGTCACCGTCGGTGCGTAACGCAACGGCCGGATGGTTACCTGCATCCACGCTGTCGCCGAGATTGTTTTCAACGGTCAGGTTCTGCAACTGCAGGCCATTGTTCTGCGACCACAGTACGGCTGAACACATCATGCCAATATTCGCGCCGCGTTTGCTCTGGCAGTTGTCAAACATGTACCAGGCCGGTTTGCCAGGCATATATTTACCGCCTGGATTCACCGTATGACGCCAGTCAGCGGTGCTCATTTCACCGTCAATCGCCGCACCAATCTTGACGTCTAACGGTTTCTCTCCCGTTCCGTACAGCGTCAGACTGCCGGGTGCCGCAGGGATATAGACGGTTCCCTGATATTCACCTGGCATAATGGCAATGTACTGACGTTTGTTGGTACGGGTGGTGATCGCTGCATCCACCGCCGCCTGAATGGTGGTGTGGGTCACGCCCTGCGCACCGGCCGGGCCGACCACAAAGTCAGGCTGTGCAGGCAGAGAAATCGAGGAGGGTGTCCACGGCGCAGCGTTCGGCGTCAGGGAAGAAAAGTAGTTTTTAGCGACAAAATTTTGCGCTTCATTCGCCGATAAAATCGGGCGCGAGGAGGTTCCAGGCGCGGTTTGATCGGAAGGAATTTGATCCGGCGGGGTAGAGCTACAGGCGGTCAGCGTCACGCCAAAAGCCAGTGCCAGCGCCAGACGGGAAACTGATGATGTGTTCACGAGTTGCTCCGGGCTATAAAAGTATCCATTGAAGCCTGCTTTTTTATACTAAGTTGAGCTAAACGGGAAGGTGAAAAGCTAAAAAGTTGTTTTTTAAACCACTCCTCGTGGATCCTGATACCGCGAACGTCACAATTAAGTAACATTTTTGCCCTGGATGATTGACTTCCCGCCCGCGATCTCAAATAAATGTCTATACAATCTAAGACAAGCTGGAGAGGGCATGCAACACCTGTTACCTGATGATACGATCTGGCGAAACCTCCGTCTGGCGACGCTCGACCCGGAGCAGCCGACGCCCTATGGCATGCTGGAACGTCATGCGTTGATTGTCCGTGAGGGGCGCGTGCTGGCGATTGTGCCGGAGGCATCACTCCCGGCAGCGCACGGCAATACGCATGACCTGCAAGGGCGTCTGGTGACGCCAGGATTGATTGACTGCCATACGCATCTGGTGTTTGGCGGCAACCGTGCCAGCGAGTGGGAACAGCGGCTGAACGGTGTCTCTTATCAGCAGATCAGCGCGCAGGGCGGCGGTATTAACGCTACCGTGTCGGCGACGCGTGCCGCCACGGAGGAGACGCTCTTCGCCTCTGCGCAGGCGCGGATCGCGTGTCTGATACGCGAGGGCGTGACCTTGCTGGAAGTGAAATCTGGCTATGGTCTGAATGCGGCTACCGAAGAAAAGATGCTGCGCGTTGCTGCCCGTCTGGCTGAAGAAAATCTTGTCGAAATCAGCCCCACGCTGCTGGCGGCGCATGCCGTGCCGGTTGAATACCAGGGCAATCCTGACGGCTATATCACCCACGTCTGCGAAACAATATTGCCGCAGTTATGGGAAAAGGGACTGTTTGAAGCGGTCGACCTCTTCTGCGAGAGCGTAGGGTTTACCCTGGCCCAGAGCGAACGGGTACTGCGCGCGGCGCAGGCGGCGGGCATCCCGGTTAAGGGACATGTTGAGCAATTGTCTCTGCTCGGCGGGACGCAACTGATCAGTCGTTATCATGGACTTTCTGCGGATCACATTGAATATCTTGATGAAGCGGGCGTGGCGGCAATGCGTCATAGCGGCACCGTCGGCGTACTTCTACCGGGAGCGTTCTATTTCCTTAAGGAGACGCAGCGCCCGCCCGTTGAGCTGCTGCGACGCTACCGGATCCCAATGGCGGTAGCGACCGATTTCAACCCCGGCACCAGTCCCTTTATCAGCCTGCACCTGGCAATGAACATGGCTTGCGTTCAGTTTGGACTGACACCGGAAGAGGCGTGGGCGGGCGTCACCCGTCATGCCGCTCAGGCGCTGGGACGCCAGACAACGCACGGACAACTTAAGGCGGGTTTCGTTGCCGATTTTAACGTCTGGGATGCGCAAAACCCGGTGGAGATCCTCTATGAGCCTGGGCGCAACCCGCTGTATCAACGCATATTTCGAGGACAAATCACATGACGCAATGGGAAGCGGCTGCTTCTGACCTGTGGCAGGGGCGAGATGACAGCGGTGAAGCGGCAAACGCGCTGCGTCTGTTTCAGACGATCGCGCGCAGCCTGACGTTTTCGCCAGAGCATTATCGCGACAAAATAGCGCTGCTCGGCTTTGCCTGCGATGAGGGGGTTAAGCGAAATCAAGGGCGTCCCGGTGCCGCTGGTGCGCCTGACGCGCTGCGTTGTGCGCTGGCAAACCTGGCGAGTCACGCGGGGCATGAGCGACTGGTGGATATGGGAAACCTGCTGGCCCCGACGGCGGATCTGGAAGGGGCGCAACAGGCGCTGCGTGATGCGGTCTCCCGATGTCAGAGGGCTGGAATGCGCACCTTCGTTCTTGGCGGCGGACATGAAACGGCATTCGGCCACGGGGCGGGCATATTTGATGCGTTCCCTGGCGAGCGGGTGGGGATCATTAATCTCGACGCACATCTGGATCTGCGTAACGCCGCGCGGGCGACTTCCGGCACACCGTTTCGTCAACTGGCGCAGCTTTGCGACCAGCAGCAGCGCGAGTTCCGGTACGCCTGCATCGGTGTCAGTCGGGCGGCCAATACCCAGGCACTGTGGGATGAGGCGCAAAAGCGCAATGTGCTGGTGGTTGAAGATCTGCAGTGCAGTGAAGCGCACGCTCGTCTGACGGCGTTTATCAGCGAGGTAGACAAACTTTACCTGACTGTCGATCTCGACGTCCTGCCCGTTGCACAGATGCCCGCGGTGTCGGCCCCGGCAGCGCTGGGCGTGCCGTTAGCGACCCTGCTGAAATTAATTGAACCTATTTGCCGCAGCGGTAAGCTCCAGGCGGTGGATATGGTTGAATTTAATCCTCGCTTTGATAATGATGGCAGGTCAGCACGCGTGGCTGCGCGGCTTGGCTGGCAAATCGCCCACTGGTGGCAGTAATCGATTGATAAGGTAAAACATACCCATGACACTCTCTCGCCCTCGTTCTGCTCCCGCACCGTTTTATGAGACGGTTAAACGCGAGATTAGCGAAAAGATTGCCAGCGGCATCTGGCAGCCGCACGATCGTATTCCGTCGGAGGCGGAGCTGGTGGCGCAGTACGGCTTTAGCCGGATGACCATCAACCGGGCGCTGCGCGAACTGACCGACGAAGGGATGCTGGTGCGCCTGCAAGGGGTGGGAACCTTTGTTGCGGAGCCGAAAGGACAGTCCGCGCTGTTTGAAATTCGCAGTATTGCCGACGAAATTGCCTCACGGGGACATCGGCATCACTGCGAGGTGCTGATTCTGGAAAAAAAACCGGCTAATGCGCGACAGGCGGCGACGCTGAAGGTCAGTGAAGGGACGGCGATTTTCCATTCTGTGATGGTGCATTTTGAAAACGATCAGCCGGTACAGATTGAAGATCGCTGTGTGAATGCCGATATTGTCCCGGAGTATCTGGCGCAGGATTACAGCCAGACCACGCCGCATGCCTATCTGTCGTTGATTGCTCCGCTGACGGAAGGGGAGCACATTGTGGAAGCGGTGCGCGCCACGGCGCAAGAGTGTGCCTTACTGGATATTGGCGAGACCGATCCTTGTCTGCTCATTCGTCGTACCACCTGGTCCGCCACGCAGATCGTTTCCCACGCGCGACTGCTCTTCCCGGGATCTCGCTACCGGTTACAGGGCCATTTCTCTTCCTGAACGGCGTGGACTGAAAAGCGTGATTGCTGACGCAATATAACAAAATTGTATCTTTTTTGTTAATCATTGCCTTGTTATGGCTTGTATAGACAAGTATATATTTACCTCACACCCAATCATTCCATTATGCCGGCTAAGCAATATCCGGCACGTCCGTGAGGAGTCGTTGTTATGTCTCATAGCAAGTATCGTCAGCAGGATATCCGCGCCCCGCGAGGAACAACGCTGACGGCCAAATCCTGGCTGACCGAAGCGCCGCTGCGCATGTTAATGAATAACCTGGATCCCGATGTCGCCGAAAATCCCCATGAGCTGGTGGTATATGGCGGTATAGGGCGCGCGGCCCGTAACTGGGAGTGTTATGACGCGATTGTCAACGCCCTGACTCAACTCGAAGAAGATGAAACGCTGCTGGTCCAGTCCGGCAAACCGGTTGGCGTATTCAGAACCCATCAGAACGCCCCGCGCGTGCTCATTGCCAACTCCAACCTCGTTCCGCACTGGGCGACCTGGGAGCATTTCAACGAACTGGATGCGAAAGGGCTGGCAATGTATGGCCAGATGACGGCCGGAAGCTGGATCTATATCGGCAGTCAGGGAATTGTGCAGGGCACCTATGAAACGTTTGTCGAAGCGGGACGCCAGCATTACGACGGCAATCTGCGCGGGCGCTGGGTGTTAACCGCCGGACTCGGCGGCATGGGAGGGGCACAGCCGCTGGCGGCAACGCTGGCAGGCGCCTGTTCCCTGAACATTGAATGTCAGCAGAGCCGCATCGATTTCCGTCTGCGTACCCGCTATGTCGATGAACAGGCGACGTCCCTTGATGACGCGCTGGCGCGTATTGAAAAATATACCCGTGAAGGCAAAGCCGTCTCAATTGCCCTCTGCGCCAATGCGGCGGATGTGGTGCCAGAACTGGTGAAACGCGGCGTACGTCCGGACATGGTTACCGACCAGACCAGCGCCCACGATCCTCTGCATGGCTATCTGCCTTCCGGCTGGGACTGGGAAACCTATCAGCAGAAAGCGCTCTCCGATCCGCAGGGAACGGTAGAGGCGGCGAAACGTTCGATGGCGAAACACGTCGAGGCCATGCTGGCGTTCAATGAGATGGGCATACCCACGTTCGATTACGGCAACAATATTCGTCAGATGGCAAAAGAGATGGGCGTGGAAAATGCCTTTGCTTTTCCAGGTTTCGTACCGGCCTATATTCGCCCGCTATTCTGTCGTGGCATCGGGCCTTTCCGCTGGGTGGCGCTTTCCGGCGATGCGCAGGATATTTATAAAACCGACGCCAAAGTGAAAGAGATCGTGGCGGATGACGAGCACCTCCATCGCTGGCTGGACATGGCGCGGGAGCGGATTAATTTTCAGGGGCTGCCAGCGCGTATCTGCTGGGTGGGCCTTGAATGGCGGCAAAAACTGGGTCTGGCGTTCAACGAAATGGTACGTAGTGGTGAAGTGTCTGCACCGATTGTGATCGGTCGCGATCATCTGGATTCCGGATCTGTCGCCAGCCCGAATCGCGAAACCGAAGCGATGCGCGATGGTTCTGACGCGGTGTCTGACTGGCCGCTGCTCAATGCGCTGCTCAACACGGCGAGCGGAGCCACCTGGGTATCTCTACACCACGGCGGCGGCGTAGGAATGGGCTTCTCACAGCACGCCGGGATGGTCATTGTCTGCGACGGCAGCGATGAAGCGGCTGAGCGAATTGCCCGGGTACTGCATAACGATCCGGCGACTGGTGTGATGCGTCATGCGGATGCAGGTTACGACATCGCCGTGGAGTGCGCCGTGGAACAAGGTCTGAATCTACCGATGGTTGCGGCAACGCAGGGGAAACGCTGATATGAACACCATGACCTTAACGCCGGGCCATTTGAGTTTTTCACAACTGCGCGAGGTCTGGCAGCAGCCGGTTAAACTGCGCCTCGACCCCAGCGCCATTGATGGTATTAACGCCAGCGTGGCGTGTGTCAACACGATTGTCGCCGAGGGACGTACGGCCTACGGCATTAACACCGGTTTTGGCCTACTGGCGCAGACGCGCATCGCGGATGACGATCTGCAAAACCTGCAACGTTCGCTGGTACTGTCGCATGCGGCAGGCGTGGGCGAAGCACTGGATGACGCGCTGGTGCGTCTGATTATGGTGCTGAAGATAAACAGCCTTGCGCGCGGCTTCTCCGGCATTCGACTCAGCGTGATAGAAGCGCTGATTGCACTGGTTAACGCCGAAGTCTGGCCACACATTCCGGCAAAAGGGTCTGTGGGCGCCTCCGGCGATTTAGCGCCGCTGGCCCATATGTCACTTACCCTCCTGGGGGAAGGGAAGGCGCGCTGGCAGGGGGAATGGCTGCCGGCGACGGAAGCGTTAAAAAAAGCCGGGCTGGAGCCGATTACGCTGGCGGCAAAAGAAGGGTTGGCGCTGCTTAACGGTACGCAGGCGTCGACGGCGTTTGCGCTGCGCGGACTGTTTGAAGCGCAGGAACTGTTCGCGTCAGCCATCGTGTGCGGATCGTTAACCACCGAAGCCGTACTGGGATCCCGTCGCCCGTTCGATGCGCGGATCCACGCCGCGCGCGGACAGCGGGGGCAGATTGACGCGGCGGCGCTGTATCGTCATGTACTGACACAGACCAGCGCGCTGTCGGCGTCGCACCACAATTGTGAAAAGGTACAGGATCCGTATTCTCTGCGCTGTCAGCCGCAGGTGATGGGGGCGTGTCTGACGCAGATGCGCCAGGTGATGGACGTACTGCTGGCGGAAGCCAATGCGGTCTCCGATAACCCGCTGGTTTTTGCTGAGCAGGGGGACGTCATCTCCGGCGGTAACTTCCATGCCGAACCGGTGGCGATGGCGGCGGATAATCTGGCGCTGGCCATTGCTGAGATCGGCGCGCTTTCCGAACGCCGTATTGCGCTGATGATGGATAAACATATGTCGCAACTGCCGCCATTCCTCGTCAAAAACGGTGGGGTGAACTCCGGCTTTATGATTGCCCAGGTGACGGCGGCAGCGCTCGCCAGTGAGAACAAAGCGCTGGCGCATCCGCACAGCGTGGACAGCCTGCCAACGTCGGCGAACCAGGAAGATCATGTCTCGATGGCACCGGCGGCAGGGCGCAGGTTGTGGGAGATGGCGGCGAATACTCGTGGCGTACTGGCCGTCGAGTGGCTGGCGGCCTGCCAGGGGATCGATTTACGCGAAGGGTTAACGTCAAGTCCGCTCCTGGAGGAGGCGCGAATCGCGTTACGTAAGCAGGTTGCGCATTATACCCAGGACCGTTTCTTCGCCCCGGATATTGAGCGTGCGACAGAATTGCTTGCGCAGGGGACCTTGCTGCAGCTTGTGCCGGCGTTTCTTTGAACAGCGCCGGATGGCGCTGACGCTTATCCGGCCTACGAATTCCTCCCGTAGGCCGGATAAGACGCGTGAGCGTCGTCATCCGGCACAACACGATCAACTGAACATCGCGGTAATCGACGCGCTGGCGAGCGAGTGGAAATGGACGTTAAATCCCACCATCGCGCCGCTGGCACCTTCATCGACGTCAATTTTGTCCACATCCAACGCGTGAACGGTAAAGATATAGCGGTGGGTTTCTCCTTTTGGTGGCGCTGCGCCGCCGTAGCCCGCTTTACCAAAGTCGGTACGCGTCTGGATAACGCCGTCGGGCAGCGCGACCAGGCCGGAGCCAAAGCCCTGCGGCAGTACCCTGGTGTCAGCGGGAATATTGGCCACTACCCAGTGCCACCAGCCGGAACCGGTTGGCGCATCCGGGTCAAAACAGGTCACGACGAAACTCTTCGTTCCGGCAGGCACTTCATCCCAGGTCAGATGCGGAGAAAGGTTATCGCCGTCATAGCCCATACCGTTGAAGACATGGCGCTGGGGAAGCTTTTCCCCGTCGCGCAGATCGTTGCTGATTAATTTCATGCACTCTCCTTCATTCTCGCTAAAAAGTGTCGCCAGAAACCTCACAGCTTACCGTGTATTATGCGTTAAAAAACGTTTCTTCGCGCACAGCGTCGTTCACTGCCTGCGTCAGTCGGCGCAGTTGTGCTGGCTGAATGAGATACGGCGGCATCAGGTAGATGAGCTTGCCAAACGGACGGATCCACACGCCCTGTTGCACAAAGAATTTTTGCAGAGCCGCCATGTTGACGGGATGCGTTGTTTCCACCACGCCGATCGCCCCCAGCACGCGCACATCTGCCACCCACGGCGACGTTTGCGCCGGAGTGAGTTCCTGGCGTAGTTGGGCTTCAATGGCCGATACCTGCGCCTGCCATTCGCCGGATTCCAGCAGAGACAGACTGGCAGTTGCCACCGCGCAGGCCAGCGGATTGCCCATAAACGTGGGGCCGTGCATGAAACAGCCCGCTTCGCCGTCGCTGATGGTTTCCGCCACCTGGCGGGTGGTCAGGGTGGCGGAGAGGGTCATCGTCCCGCCGGTCAGCGCTTTACCCAGGCACAGAATATCGGGCGCGATCCCGGCGTGTTCGCAGGCAAACAGTTTGCCCGTGCGGCCAAATCCGGTTGCGATTTCATCAGCAATCAGCAGAATGCCTTCCCGATCGCACATTTTGCGGATACGGCGCAGCCATTCCGGATGGTACATGCGCATACCGCCAGCCCCCTGGACAATCGGCTCAAGGATCACCGCCGCGATGTCATGACGATGCGCTGCCATCAGGCGCGCGAAGGCCACCATATCGCGCTCATCCCACTCACCGTCCATCCGGCTTTGCGGGGCGGGGGCAAACAGGTTTTCAGGCAGATAACCCTTCCACAGGCTGTGCATGGAGTTGTCCGGATCGCAGACCGACATCGCGCCGAAGGTATCACCGTGATAGCCGTTTCGAAACGTCAGGAAGCGCTGACGTGATTCACCCCGCGCCTGCCAGTATTGCAGCGCCATTTTCATCGCCACTTCCACCGCGACGGAACCGGAATCGGCGAGGAACACGCACTCAAGCGTCGCGGGTGTCATGGCAACCAGTTTTCGGCACAGGTTGACCGCGGGGGCATGCGTGATCCCGCCGAACATCACATGGGACATGGCGTCAATCTGCGTTTTCATCGCCGCATTGAGCTGTGGGTGATTGTAGCCGTGAATCGCAGCCCACCATGACGACATGCCATCAACCAGGCGCTCACCGCTGGATAAAATCAGTTCGCAGCCCTCGGCACGTTCAACAGGATAGACCGGCAGCGGGGACGTCATTGAGGTGTAGGGGTGCCAGATGTGGCGCCGATCAAAAGCGATATCGTCCGTTGTCATAATCGACTTGTAAACCAAATTAAAAAGTTTTAGGTTTACAAGTCTACACCTTTATCACCACAAAAAGTATAAAATTATGACCACTCATTCTCGCTGGACGCTGTCGCAAGTCACCGAATTATTTGAGAAACCGCTGCTGGATCTGCTGTTCGAGGCGCAGCAAATCCACCGTCAGCATTTCGACCCTCGTCAGGTACAGGTCAGTACGCTGTTGTCGATCAAAACCGGCGCCTGCCCGGAAGACTGCAAATACTGCCCACAAAGTTCGCGCTATAAAACAGGTCTCGAATCTGAGCGGCTGATGGAAGTCGAACAGGTGCTGGAATCGGCGCGTAAAGCAAAGAACGCCGGTTCTACCCGTTTCTGCATGGGGGCGGCGTGGAAGAACCCGCACGAACGTGACATGCCGTATTTGCAGCAAATGGTTCAGGGAGTGAAAGCGATGGGGCTGGAAGCCTGCATGACGCTCGGCACGCTCGATGAGTCTCAGGCGCAGCGCCTGGCGGAAGCGGGTCTGGACTATTACAACCATAACCTCGATACGTCGCCGGAATTTTACGGCAATATCATCACCACCCGTTCCTACCAGGAGCGTCTCGACACGCTGGATAAAGTGCGCGAGGCCGGGATCAAAGTTTGTTCCGGCGGCATCGTCGGTCTGGGCGAAACGGTGACAGATCGTGCCGGGCTACTTCTGCAACTGGCAAACCTGCCGACCCCGCCGGAAAGCGTACCCATCAACATGCTGGTGAAGGTGAAAGGCACGCCGCTGGCGGATAACGACGACGTCGATGCGTTTGATTTTATTCGCACCATTGCCGTGGCGCGTATCATGATGCCGACCTCTTACGTCCGTTTGTCCGCCGGTCGCGAGCAGATGAATGAACAAACGCAGGCCATGTGCTTTATGGCCGGGGCCAACTCCATTTTCTACGGTTGCAAACTGCTCACCACGCCAAACCCGGAGGAGGACAAAGATCTGCAGCTCTTCCATAAGCTGGGGCTGAATCCACAGCAGACCGCGGTCCTCGCGGGGGATAACGAGCAGCGTGCGCGTCTCGAACAGGCGTTGCTGACGCCGGATACCGATGATTACTACAACGCGGCTGCCGTATGACCTGGCAACAGAAAATCGACGATGCGCTGGCGGCGCGTCGTTCGGCAGATACTTTGCGCCGACGTTACGCGGTCGCGCAGGGAGCCGGTCGCTGGCTGGAGGTGAATGACCGGCGTTATCTCAATTTCTCCAGTAATGATTATCTGGGCCTAAGCGACCATCCGCATATCGTTCGCGCCTGGCAACTGGGAGCGGAACGGTTTGGGGTCGGCAGCGGCGGCTCGGGCCACGTCAGCGGTTATTCCATCGCCCACCAGCAGCTGGAAGAGGAACTGGCCGACTGGCTCGGCTATCCCCGCGCGCTGCTGTTTATCTCCGGTTTCGCCGCAAACCAGGCGGTGATTACCGCGCTAATGGAAAAAGATGATCGGATTGTTGCTGACCGCCTCAGCCATGCTTCGCTGCTGGAAGCGGCCAGCCTGAGTCCAGCCCCGCTTCGCCGCTTTACCCATAACGACCCGTCGCATCTCGCGCGCCTGCTTGACGCCCGCTGTTCGGGACGACAGCTGGTGGTGACTGAGGGGGTGTTCAGTATGGATGGCGACAGCGCGCCGCTGGCGGAAATTCAGCGTGCTGCACAGGCGCACAGGGCCTGGCTGTTGGTGGATGATGCCCACGGTATTGGCGTGAATGGAGAAGAGGGACGCGGAAGCTGCTGGCAGCAGCGGGTAAAACCGGAATTGTTGGTCGTGACGTTCGGTAAAGGCTTTGGTGTCAGCGGTGCGGCGATCCTGTGCTCTGAAAGCGTTGCTGATTATCTGCTGCAGTTCGCCCGTCATCTGATTTACAGCACCAGCATGCCGCCTGCGCAGGCGATGGCGCTACAGGCCTCGCTTTCGGTGATTCGCAGTCAGGACGGTGACGCACGCAGGGAGAAACTGGCGAAGCTTATCCAGCGCTTTCGTTCGGCAATCAATCATGCCGATTTCACGCTGGCGCAGTCGCACAGTGCCATCCAGCCGCTGATTGTCGGCGATAACGCACGCGCTTTGCAGCTGGCGGACACCTTACGCCATCAGGGCTGCTGGGTCACGGCTATCCGGCCACCGACCGTGCCCGTTGGCACGGCCCGCCTGCGCCTGACGATAACCCAGGGGCATGAACCTAAGGATATCGATCGTTTGCTGGAGGTGCTGCATGGGACAAGTGAATAAGCAGGCTGTCGCGGCGGCGTTTGGCCGCGCGGCAGCGCACTATGAGCAGCATGCCACATTGCAGCGCCTGAGCGCTGACGCGTTGCTGGCGCAACTGCCGCATCGCCCGTTTTTGCAGGTGCTGGATGCCGGCTGCGGGCCGGGGCGTCTGAGCTGCTACTGGCGCGAGCGGGGCAGTCAGGTTACCGCACTGGATCTCTCTGACCGGATGCTGGACGAGGCGCGTCGTCAGAATGTGGCGCATCACTACCTTGCCGGAGACATCGAGTCGCTGCCGTTAGCCAGCGCGACGTTCGACCTGGCCTGGAGCAATCTGGCCGTGCAGTGGTGTGACAGTCTGCATCATGCGCTAAGCGAACTTTACCGGGTCGTACGTCCTGGCGGCTGTGTGGCTTTCACCACGCTGGCCCAGGACTCGCTGCCAGAACTTCATCAGGCCTGGCGCGCGGTGGATAACCGGGCGCATGGCAACCGGTTTTTATCTTGTGAGGCCTTGTGTGATGCGATGCGCGGCTGGCAGGGAGAGCATCAGTCGATCTCCCTGACGCTGGAGTTTGATGACGCCCTGAGCGCCATGCGCTCACTGAAAGGTATCGGCGCGACCCATTTGCACGAGGGGCGCGCGTCGGGCGTTTTAACCCGCTCGCAGTTGCAGCAGCTGCAGCTGGCCTGGCCCCAGCGGCAGGGGAAATATCCTCTGACCTACCATCTTTTTGCAGGAGTGATTGAACGTGACTAAACGTTATTTTGTTACCGGCACCGATACGGAAGTCGGTAAAACCGTCGCCAGTTGTGCGTTATTACAGGCGGCGCGCAGTCTGGGCTACCGGACGGCCGGATACAAGCCGGTGGCGTCCGGCAGTGAAATGACGCCAGAGGGATTACGCAACAGTGACGCCCTGGCGCTTCAGCGCAACAGCGGTCTGGCGCTGGAGTATGCGGCGGTGAATCCTTACACCTTCGCGGAACCCACTTCGCCGCATATCATTAGCGCCGATGAGGGGAAACCGATTCGTGCTGACGTGCTGTCAGACGGGCTACGCGCGCTGGACGCACAGGCGGAATGGCTGTTGGTAGAAGGCGCAGGCGGTTGGTTTACACCGCTTGCGGAGGATTATACCTTCGCTGACTGGGTTCAGAGTGAACGGTTGCCGGTGATCCTGGTCGTTGGCGTGAAGCTGGGGTGTATTAACCATGCCATGCTGACAGCGCAGGCTGTAGAACAGGCGGGGCTCCTGCTTGCCGGATGGGTGGCGAATGACGTTACGCCGCCGGGAAAACGCCACCCTGAGTATATGGCGACGCTTCAGCGGGTTATCCCTGCGCCGCTGTTGGGTGAAATCCCGTGGCTGGCGGCCGGAGCTGAAAATGCGGCCACAGGACAATATCTGGATCTCTCTTTGCTCTTGGATGAGTAAAACGCAAAATTGCGAGCAAGATCTCGCCTGCCAGGGGCACTCCGTTAGCTGATAAAAATCAAAATTTAGCGATAATTTTTTTTTATGTGCGTCCTGGCGGGTCGAACCGGGAATTTGCCAGGCGGCAGACCATACGGCCTGCAGGCAGTTATCCACCATTCCTGTGGATAACCTTGTGTATTAGAGTTAGAAAACGCAGGGCAAGCGAGAGAATACGCGGCTTCCAGCCGAATTGATGCGAAAGACGGCTTTACAAAATAGTCTTTGTTTTACAGCTCGTTAGATAAAATCAATGGCTGTCATATTGTGGTCATTGAATGCAATAAAACTTTCATAACACATCTTGACAATGTTAACGAAGTCATTGGTCTGGGGATAAACCCGCTTCCTGGTATAATATCTTGTCAGCGATGAAATTTTAGCCGTCTCCGATCCGATTTTATCACGCGTAACACAAATATTATGAGGCGTTACTGTTTTTTCATCCAGTATATTTTACTGGCAATATTATCTTCTGCGAGTAAAATTACACACCTGCCCGCCCATTCCTTCAGGTAGCTGCTCATGAGTAAACCGTTCAAACTGAATTCCGCATTTAAACCTTCCGGCGATCAGCCTGAGGCAATACGACGCCTGGAAGAGGGACTGGAGGACGGCCTGGCGCACCAGACGCTGCTTGGCGTAACGGGGTCAGGGAAAACGTTCACTATCGCCAATGTGATTGCCGATCTACAGCGCCCGACGATGGTGCTGGCACCCAACAAAACGCTGGCGGCGCAGCTGTATGGCGAAATGAAAGAGTTTTTCCCGGATAACGCCGTCGAGTATTTCGTCTCTTACTACGACTATTATCAGCCGGAAGCGTACGTTCCCAGCTCTGATACCTTCATCGAAAAGGATGCGTCGGTGAACGAACACATTGAGCAAATGCGTTTGTCTGCCACCAAAGCATTGCTGGAGCGCCGTGACGTGATCGTCGTGGCGTCCGTTTCTGCTATCTATGGTCTGGGCGACCCGGATTTGTATCTGAAGATGATGCTGCATTTGACGGTGGGCATGATTATCGATCAGCGCGCCATTTTGCGTCGACTGGCCGAACTGCAATATACCCGTAACGATCAGGCTTTCCAGCGCGGGACTTTCCGCGTGCGCGGTGAGGTGATCGATATCTTCCCGGCGGAATCCGACGATATTGCACTGCGCGTTGAACTGTTTGACGAAGAGGTGGAGCGTCTGTCGCTGTTTGATCCGCTGACCGGGCAGGTGGAATCCACCATTTCGCGCTACACCATCTACCCTAAAACGCACTACGTGACCCCGCGTGAACGCATTGTACAAGCGATGGAAGAGATCAAAGTCGAACTGGCCGATCGTCGCAAAGTCCTGCTCGCCAATGACAAACTGCTGGAAGAGCAGCGTCTGAGCCAACGTACTCAGTTTGATCTGGAGATGATGAACGAGCTGGGCTACTGCTCAGGGATTGAAAACTACTCGCGCTTTCTGTCAGGACGCGGGCCGGGTGAGCCACCGCCGACGTTGTTTGACTATTTGCCCGCCGACGGTTTGTTGGTGGTGGATGAGTCCCACGTGACTATCCCGCAGATTGGCGGGATGTATCGTGGCGACCGCGCGCGTAAAGAGACGCTGGTGGAGTATGGTTTCCGTCTGCCGTCGGCGCTGGATAACCGCCCGTTAAAGTTCGAAGAGTTTGAAGCGCTTGCACCGCAAACGATCTATGTTTCTGCGACGCCGGGCAATTATGAGCTGGAGAAATCAGGCGGCGATGTGGTTGATCAGGTCGTGCGCCCGACAGGGTTGCTGGATCCGGTGATTGAAGTACGTCCGGTAGCAACGCAGGTAGACGATCTGCTCTCTGAGATCCGCAAACGTGCGCAGATCAACGAACGTGTCCTGGTAACCACGCTGACTAAACGGATGGCGGAAGATCTCACCGAGTATCTGGAAGAACACGGCGAGCGGGTGCGCTATCTGCACTCGGACATCGACACCGTAGAGCGTATGGAAATCATTCGTGACCTGCGTCTGGGCGAGTTTGATGTGCTGGTGGGGATCAACCTGTTGCGTGAAGGTCTCGACATGCCGGAGGTGTCGCTGGTGGCGATTCTCGATGCTGACAAGGAAGGGTTCCTGCGTTCCGAACGTTCGCTGATTCAGACCATTGGTCGTGCGGCGCGTAACATTAACGGCAAAGCGATTCTCTACGGCGACAAAATTACGGCCTCAATGGCGAAGGCGATTAGCGAAACCGAACGCCGTCGCGAGAAACAGCAGCAGTACAACGAAGAGCACGGCATTATCCCGCAGGGCCTGAATAAAAAAGTGGTCGATATTCTGGCGCTGGGGCAGAACATTGCGAAAACCAGGGCGAAGGGCAGAGGCAAGTCGCGTTCCTCGGCGGCGTCGGATGTGGTCGAACTGGACATGACGCCAAAAGCGCTGCAGCAGAAAATTCACGAGCTGGAAGGGCAGATGATGCAGCATGCGCAGAACCTGGAGTTCGAAGAGGCCGCGCAGATTCGCGATCAACTGCATCAGCTGCGTGAACTGTTTATCGCGGCTTCGTGAGAGACTACCGGATGGCGGTGCAGCAATGCACCGTTTACCGCAGGGCCTGTACGGCTTTCTCCAGCGCGTTGTGTAATAACTGGCGGTCATGGCGATAGGGAATATCGCTGGCCTCCAGCACTTCCTGAATGACCACCCGGTCACTGACGGCAGAGATATCTACCTTCGGCCCCACGATAACCGCATCAACGACTTTCTTGCCAACGTACTGCTCCATAATGGTTAGCTTATCGATAAGCGTCAGGCTTGCGGCCGGGATGCTCAGTTCCCGACCCAGATTACCGATATAAACCATGGGTGCCTGTGTGCGACGCAGCGCCTGCGCAAGATCGTCCAGCAGCAGGATTGGCATCAGGCTGGTGTAAAAGCTGCCCGGGCCGATAATAATCAGGTCGGCGTCGTTAATCGCCTGCACGGCTTCCCGGGTGGTAGGCACCTTCGGCGACAGCATCAGCTCCTGCAACGGTGAGGTGAGCTGATCGATATTCACCTCGCCGTACACTTCATGCCCCTGATCGTCGATCGCCATCAGGTCAACAGGCAGCTCCGACATAGGGATTAAATGTGCATCCACTTTCAGCAGATTACGAATTAAATTGATGGCTTCCAGAGGCCGCACGCTCAGGTGATCGAGCGCCTTTAACATCAGATTTCCGAGGTTATGACCGGAAAGTTCGCCATTCCCGGCAAAACGGTATTCAAACATGGCGGAGGCGACGCTCGGCTCGGTAATCAACTGATTGAGACAGTTGCGCATATCGCCCCAGGCGATCCCCCCTTCTGAACGGCGAATACGGCCCGTCGAGCCGCCGTTATCGGTGGTAGTCACGATACCGGTGAGGCGTGAACCCAGGGATGAGAGGGAAGAGAGAACGCGCCCTAATCCATGCCCTCCGCCGAGAGCAACGACACGATCCAGGTCAGCCAGCGTACGATTGCGCATAAAAATTCCTGATGTCAGATTTACCGCGCTACAGTAGCGCAAACAGGGGCTTTTCAGCAATTCGCCCGCGGCGAGTTGAGAAAATAAATTCTGCCACACTACCCCTTTAAGGTGATGCGCGCCTGACAGCGAAATGATGTACATCAATGCAAAAGTGCTATTTTCGCTTATTCTGTAGCGAAATAGCACGATCATGACGCTATATACATGATTATACAGCGTTAAGTGTGAATGGCATAATGCGCCTTTACACGCTAGTATCGGCATAACCACAGTAAACACTCTAGCCTCTGCACCTGGGTCAAATGATACGGTGCTTTGGCCGTGACAACGCAAACGCATTGCCACCAGGGCGCAGGAAGAAATGACTTCGCCTCCCGTATTTGGAAAGGTGTACATGGCCACACAACTGACCGATGCTTTCGCACGCAAGTTTTATTACTTGCGTCTGTCGATTACCGACGTGTGTAACTTTCGTTGCACATACTGTCTGCCGGATGGCTACAAACCCGGCGGCGTCACGAATAAAGGTTTTCTCTCCGTCGATGAAATTCGTCGGGTGACCCGCGCCTTTGCCAACCTGGGCACTGAAAAAGTGCGCCTGACCGGTGGTGAACCCTCCCTGCGCCGAGACTTTACCGACATCATCGCCGCCGTGCGTGAAAACGACGCGATTCGCCAACTGGCGGTGACCACTAACGGCTACCGTCTGGCACGTGATGCCGCCCACTGGCGCGATGCTGGCTTGACCGGCATTAACGTCAGCGTTGATAGCCTTGATGCGCGTCAATTCCATGCGATTACCGGGCAGGATAAATTCCGGCAGGTGATGGCGGGTATTGACGCCGCGTTTGATGCCGGCTTTGAAAAGGTCAAAGTGAACACCGTGCTGATGCGCGATGTGAACCATCATCAGCTCGACACGTTTCTCGACTGGATCCAGACGCGTCCCATTCAACTGCGCTTCATTGAACTGATGGAGACGGGCGAGGGCAGCGAACTGTTCCGCAAACATCATATCTCTGGTCAGGTGCTGCGTGATGAACTGCTGCGTCGTGGCTGGATCCACCAGCTACGCCAGCGCAGCGATGGTCCGGCGCAGGTCTTCTGTCACCCTGATTATGAAGGTGAGATCGGCCTCATCATGCCGTATGAAAAGGATTTCTGCGCCACCTGCAACCGACTGCGCGTCTCCTCTGTGGGTAAACTTCATCTCTGCCTGTTCGGTGAGGGCGGCGTCAGTCTGCGCGATCTGCTGGAAGACGATGCGCAGCAAGACGCGCTGGAAGAGCGTATCTCGCTGGCGTTGCGTGAGAAAAAGCAGACCCATTTCCTGCACCAGAACAATACGGGTATTACCCAGAACCTCTCATACATAGGCGGTTAACACCGCTTTGAACAAGGAGTTTGCCATGAGTCAGGTAAGCGCTGAATTTATCCCGACCCGCATTGCTATTTTGACGGTATCGAATCGTCGTGGCGAAGAGGACGACACCTCCGGCCATTATCTGCGCGATGCCGCGCAGGAAGCGGGACATCAGGTCATTGATAAAGTGATTGTCAAAGAGAACCGCTACGCCATTCGCGCGCAGGTTTCGGCGTGGATAGCCAGTGATAAGGTACAGGTGGTGTTGGTCACCGGGGGCACAGGTCTGACCGAAGGCGATCAGGCCCCGGAAGCGCTGCTGCCGCTGTTTGACAGAGAAGTGGAAGGTTTTGGCGAAGTGTTTCGCATGCTGTCGTTTGAAGAAATTGGCACTGCCACGCTGCAGTCGCGCGCGGTGGCGGGCATGGCCAACAAAACGCTGATTTTTGCGATGCCCGGTTCTGGCAAAGCCTGCCGCACGGCCTGGGACAATATCATCGCGCCGCAACTGGACGCCCGTACGCATCCCTGTAATTTTCACCCACATCTGAAGAAATAAGCATGTCGCAACTGACTCACATTAACGCCGCTGGTGAAGCGCATATGGTGGATGTGTCCGCAAAAGCGGAGACCGTCCGCGAGGCGCGCGCTGAAGCTTTTATCACCATGCGCAGCGAAACGCTGGCCATGATTATTGACGGTAGCCACCATAAGGGCGACGTGTTCGCCACCGCGCGCATTGCCGGGATTCAGGCGGCAAAACGTACCTGGGAGCTGATTCCGCTGTGCCACCCGCTGCTGTTGAGCAAAGTGGAAGTACAACTGCAAGCGGAGCCCGAGCACAACCGTGTGCGTGTTGAATCGCTATGTCGCCTTACGGGAAAAACCGGGGTGGAAATGGAAGCGCTCACGGCGGCGTCTGTGGCCGCGTTGACCATTTACGATATGTGCAAAGCGGTACAGAAAGATATGGTGATTGGCCCGGTTCGCCTGCTGGCGAAAAGCGGCGGTAAGTCTGGCGATTTTAAGGCGGATTCGAATGATTAAGGTTTTGTTCTTCGCCCAGGTTCGCGAACTGGTGGGTACCGATACGCTGGACGTGGCGGCTGATTTCCAGACGGTAGAAGCGCTGCGTCAGCATCTGGCGGCTAACAGCAATCGTTGGGCGCTGGCGCTGGAAGACGGCAAGCTATTGGCGGCAGTCAACCAGACGCTGGTGAGCTTTGATCATCCGCTGACAGCCGGCGATGAAGTGGCTTTCTTTCCCCCGGTTACGGGAGGTTGAGATGGCTGAAACGAAAATTGTTGTCGGGCCTGCGCCGTTTAGCGTAGGGGATGAATATCCCTGGCTGGCGGAACGCGACGAAGACGGTGCGGTGGTGACCTTTACCGGTAAAGTGCGTAATCATAATCTTGGCGACAGCGTGAAGGCGCTGACGCTGGAGCACTATCCGGGGATGACGGAAAAAGCGTTGGCGGAGATTGTCGATGAGGCGCGTACGCGCTGGCCGCTGGGACGCATCACGGTGATTCACCGGATTGGCGAGCTGTGGCCGGGCGATGAGATCGTCTTTGTCGGCGTGACCAGTGTACATCGCAGCAGCGCGTTTGAGGCCGGGCAGTTCATCATGGACTATCTGAAGACGCGCGCGCCGTTCTGGAAGCGTGAAGCCACACCAGAAGGAGAGCGCTGGGTGGAAGCTCGTGACAGCGATCGTCAGGCGGCGAAACGCTGGTAGCAGGAAATTGTGATACGCTTATCCAGTGTGGTCACTTTCAATCAGGAGATTATCATGGACCGATTTCCACGATCCGAATCAATCGTGCAGGCGCGTTCCGGCCTGCAAACCTATATGGCTCAGGTATACGGCTGGATGACGGTCGGGTTGCTGCTTACCGCGTTTATTGCGTGGTATGCGGCCAATTCCAGTGCGTTCATGGAGTTGCTTTATACCAACAGAATCTTTTTCTTTGGTCTCGTCATTGCGCAATTAGCTGTGGTGTTTGTCCTGTCGGGGCTGGTCAACAGACTCAGTGCGGGCGTGATGACGACATTGTTTATGCTCTATTCCGTCCTCACCGGCCTGACGCTTTCCAGCATTTTTATCATTTATACCGCCTCCTCGATCGCCAGCACCTTCGTGGTCACCGGCGGGATGTTTGGTGTGATGAGCCTGTGGGGATATACCACGAAGCGCGATCTGAGCGGCTGGGGCAACATGCTGTTTATGGCGCTGATCGGCATCATCCTGGCCTCACTGGTGAATTTCTGGCTGAAGAGTGAAGCGCTGATGTGGGCAGTGACCTATATCGGCGTGGTGGTGTTCGTCGGGCTGACTGCCTATGACACCCAGAAGCTAAAAAATATCGGTGAGCAGATCGATGTCCGCGACAGTTCCAACCTGCGGAAATATTCGATTCTCGGCGCGCTTACGTTGTATCTGGACTTTATCAACCTGTTCCTGATGCTGCTGCGTATTTTAGGCAATCGCCGCTAATTCCAATGGGCCGGTTGGCGTTGATGCCATCCGGCCATTACATCACTTCGCCATCGCCTTTTCGTTTTTCGCTCGTAGTTTCTTCGCCCGACTCTCCAGCAGCAGATAACTAATTAGCGCCAGTAAAAGCGGGACAAAGTAATACAGCACGCGGTAAGCAAGCAGGGCGGCAATGATGGTGCCTTGCGACGTGTGTTCCCCCGCCAGCAACGCGATAAAGACCGCTTCCAGTACGCCAATCCCTGCCGGAATGTGGACAATCACCCCCGCGATACTGCTGACCAGCAGCACGCCGAGCACGAAAAAGTAGTTCACCTCCTGCCCCAGCAACAACCAGATGATCGCTCCCATCACCATCCAGTTGGTACTGGAGATAGCCATCTGGGCCAGCGCAAATTTCCATGACGGCAGCACCAGTTTCTGTCCTTTGATCGTCATGTGACGGCGTTTTGCGAAGGCGCAGAACCACAGATAAATGACGATGATTAACAGCAGTGCCACGCCCAGAATACGCAGCGTGCCTTCATCGATATACCAGTGCGCGGGCAATTGCACAACGCCGAAGGTGAAGATGATCCCGCCAAGCAGAATGTAACCCAGCCAGTTGGTGGTGATGCTGAGAGAGAAGATGCGGGTGATCGTGCCACCCGGCAGGCCGAGTCGGGAATAGAGCCGATAGCGCATGCCAATACCACCGACCCAGGTACTGAGCGTCAGGTTAAAGGCGTAGCAGATAAATGACACCAGCATCACCTGTCGCTTTGCCAGCCGGTGACCACAATAGGCGCGTCCCAGCAGATCATAACAGCCATAGAGCAGATAGCTGAGGATCACCAGCCCAACGGCGCTCAGTAATGCGACCCGGTTATAATCGCGAATAACCGTCCACACATCCTCCCAGTTGACTTTCCTGGCGTAGACGACCAGCAGCACAATCACGGCGATAAAAAACAGCCAGGTGAGAATTTTTTTCGCTCGCCGCCAACGCGGATGTGATTTTGCCATCAGGGTTTGGCTCCTGTGTTCTGTACTTCCACCCGATCCTGCGTTTCCATCTCGGGTTGAGCGGGGGGATCAACCTGCGCCAGACGGGGGGTATGGGCGGGAAGCCAGCCGACCAGCGCCGGGAAGTGGCGTAAGAAATGGAACGCCAGCACGCTTTTGGTCAGGTTCCACCAGGTGCGTTTCGGCAGCATCGACTCATCTACCCGTTTGCAGTCTTCGGCAATGATCGCGGTGAGATTATCGCGCAGCGTCTGGTTAAACAGGCGATCGTGTACGATCAGGTTGGCTTCCAGATTGAGCGACAGGCTGAGCGGATCGAGATTGCTCGATCCAACCGTCGCCCAGTGGTCATCCATCAATGCCACCTTGCCATGCAGGGGTTTACGTCGGTACTCATAGACCTGGACATCGCCTTTCACCAGATAGTTGTACAGCAGGCGGGCACCCACTTTCACAATCGGCATGTCTGGTTCGCCCTGTACGATCAGTTTCACACGCACGCCCCGTCGGGCGGCCTTACGCATGGCATGCAGCAACCGGTAGCCGGGAAAGAAGTAGGCGTTGGCGATAATCACCTCCCGCCGCGCCTGGGTGAGCATTTTCAGGTAGTGCCGTTCGATATCGTCGCGGTGCTCGTCGTTGTCGCGCCAGACAAACAGCGCCTGCGCCTCGCCGGGCTGGTGGTTCTCTTCAGCACGGTGATGGCGACGCCACCAGCGACGCACCGCACTCTGTCCGGGGAGGTTTTCCACCTCAAACTGCAAAATATCGGCGACGACAGGGCCTTCCACACGCACAGCGTAATCCTGCTTGGCTTCAGGCCCGTAGTCAGACATATGTTCGTCGGAATAGTTAATCCCGCCAACAAACGCCACCCGGTCGTCAATCACCACAATCTTGCGGTGCATACGGCGAAAGACGTTGGTACGCATACCAAAGATCCGGGGACGCGGATCGTAGTAGCGAAACACCACGCCTGCTGAGGTTAGTTCGCCGACGAACGCGTCGCTCAGGTCCGGCGAGCCGTAGCCGTCCAGCAGTACTTCCGCTTTGACACCACGCTTCGCTGCGGTCAGCAGGGCCGCATGGAGCTGTTTTCCCACGTCATCTTCAAACCAGATGAAAGTCTCCAGAATAATTTTCTGTTGTGCATCGGCAATTGCCGCAAACACGGCGGGATAATACTGGTCGCCGTTTTCCAGTAACTGGATCTGATTACCTTCACGCCAGCCACATTTCATAGATGGATCTCCGCGCTAAGGGGGGCATGGTCAGAGAGATGCCGCCAGTTGCGCAACGGTAGTGCCGCCGGCGAACTGGCATTGGCATTTTTCACGTAAATACGATCGAGGCGCAGCAGTGGCAGACTGGCAGGAAAAGTCCGTGCCGGGCGACCGCGGGCACGGGTAAAAATTTCTTCCAGCCCGGCAACGGCTTTTAAGGGATGGTTTGCCTTCTGCCGCCAGTCGTTGAAATCACCGGCTACCACCACCGGTTCGCCGTCGGGCAGGGCGTTGACCCAGTCCGCCAACAGAGTGAGCTGCGCCTGCCGGTGGGCTTCGCGCAGGCCGAGGTGCACGCACATCACATGAATCGCTTTCCCGAGTTGCGGTGGGACAATGCGGCAATAGAGTACGCCGCGTTTTTCACTGCTCCCGACGGATACATCACGATTTTCATAATATTCAATAGGATAGCGTGACAGTACCGCGTTGCCATGATGCCCCTCCGGGTAGACGGCATTGCGCCCGTAGGCGTAGTCACTCCACATGGTGTCGGCGAGAAATTCGTAGTGCGTGGTATCCGGCCAGTTTTCAACGCGCAGCGGATGGACCTCGTGCGCGCCCATCACCTCCTGCAGACAGACGATATCAGCGCCAACCGTACGAACGGCATCGCGCAGTTCCGGCAAAATGAAGCGCTTGTTAAAGGCGGTAAAGCCTTTATGCGTATTTATGGTGAGCACGTTAAATGAAAAATTTCGCGTCGACTGAGTCATTTTTCTCCTGTTTGCGTCACTCTTCTGATTGAAATAGTGTAGTCGTCGTCACAAAAAGGTGCGGTGTTACGGAATTTTCCGTAAAGTGCGGTACTCTGAGTAATTAGAGAAAAATCCTTCAGGAGAAAAGCCATGAGGTGGCAACAACGTGTTCGTGTCGCAACGGGGTTAAGTTGCTGGCAGATTATGTTGCATTTACTGGTCGTGGCGTTGTTGGTCATGGGCTGGATGAGCGGCACACTGGTGCACGTCGGCCTGGGATTATGCGTAGTGTATGGCGTGACCGTCTTACTGATGCTGGCCTTACAGCGTCATCATGAGCAGCGTTGGCGCGAAGTCGCTGACGTGCTGGAAGAACTCACCACGACCTGGTATTTCGGCGCCGCGCTGATCGTGCTGTGGCTGTTGTCCCGGGTTTTGCAAAATAACGTTCTGCTGGCGTTGGCGGGACTGGCCATTCTGGCCGGACCCGCTGTGGTTTCGCTGCTGGCGAAAGACAAAAAGCTACATGATTTTGCGTCTAAACATCGCATACGCCGCTGAGCCCGTCGTGGCCGCTATGACCAGTAGCGGCCACAAGCTTCCCCAGACAATCTGCAAACTCGCATCTTTCAAATAGATCTGCTTGGTGATATCCGTGAAATGACGGATAGGGTTTATCCACGTCAGGTTCTGCAACCAGACTGGCATATTCTCGACCGGAGAGACGTATCCTGACAGTAAAATCGCCGGCATCATAAAGACGAACACGCCGATAAACGCCTGCTGCTGCGTGGAGCAGAGCGAGGATATCAATAGTCCGAAACCCACCAGCGACAACCCGTAAATCACCATCGTGAAGTAAAACAGCGCCAGCGATCCGGCAAACGGGATCTGATACGCCCAGATACCGATTGCCAGCACGATAGAGGCCTGTCCGGTTGCGACAATCAGCGCGGGAACCGCTTTACCGATAAAGATTTGCCAGGTGGTGAGCGGCGAGACCAGCAGTTGATCCAGCGTGCCCTGTTCACGCTCGCGCGCCACGGACAGCGAAGTGACGATCATCACGCCAATGGTGGTGATCATCGCGATCAGCGACGGTACCACGAACCACTTATAGTCGAGGTTGGGGTTGTACCAGTTACGCACCACCAGCTCGCTGTTGTTGGGCTTCGGTTTGCCCTCCATCAGTTCCTGCTGATAATTCTTCACGATTTGCTGAAGATAGTTGGCAGCGATCTGCGCGCTGTTCGAGTTACGGCCATCGAGAATTAACTGCATGGGCGCAGGCTGAAAAGTGTCCAGGTTGCGCGAAAAATCTGCCGGGAAGCGCACCAGCAGCAGCGCTTTTTGCGTATCGATCGTCGGCTGGATTTCCTGCGGGCTTTTCAGCAACAGAATGTGGGTAAAGGCTTTGGCGCGGGCAAAGCGCTGGGTCAGCTCAACCGAGTGCTTCCCGTTGTCTTCGTTATAGATGGCGATAGTGGCGTTAGTCACTTCCAGCGTCGCCGCAAAGGGAAACAGAAACACCTGAATCAGCACCGGCAGAATCAGGATCGCGCGGGTCTGCGGTTCGCGTAACAGCGACTGCAGCTCTTTGCGAATTAACGTCCATAAACGATGAAACATAGTGTTGCCCTTAATACCCGATGAAGCATCTCGTAGGCCTGATAAGCGCAGCGCCATCAGGCAAATCATCAATCCAGCCGACGTTTGGTTTTTATCCACGTCAAACCAATAAACATCACCGCGGAGGCAACCAAAAACAGCACGTTGACAATCAGTACTACCGGAATATTACCGGCGAGAAACAGGCTTTGCAGCGTGCTGACGAAGTAACGAGCCGGAATAATGTAGGTCACCGCGCGGATCACCGCGGGCATACTGTCTATCTGGAAAATAAAACCTGACAGCATAATTGACGGCAAAAAGGCGGCGTTAAGCGCCACCTGGGCGGCATTAAACTGATTGCGGGTGATGGTGGAGATCAACAGCCCCATTCCCAGCGTACTGAGTAAAAACAGGCTGGTGATGAAAAACAGCAGCAGTAACGATCCGCGATAGGGGACGCCGAGAATAAACACTGACACCAACATACACAGCAGCATGGCCAGCATGCCGAGGAAGTAGTAGGGGATAAGTTTGCACAGCAGCAGCTCGGCGCGCGTCACTTCCGTGGAGAGCAACGCTTCCATCGTCCCACGTTCCCATTCGCGCGCGACGACCAGCGAGGTGAGGATCGCGCCGATCACCGTCATGATGATCGTCACCGCGCCGGGGATAATAAAATGCTGACTGATGGCCGCCGGGTTGAACCAGTAGCGGGTCTGCACCTCAATCAGCGGTTCAAACGTTTCCCCGCGATCTTCCGCCCGTTGCATCTGCCAGATCTGCCAGATCCCCTCCACATAGCCCTGCACGAAGTTGGCGGTATTGGGTTCACTGCCGTCGGTGATCACCTGAATCGGCGCGGTGTCGTTGGGGCGTGCCATCTGCTGGGCGAAATCAACCGGAATGACCACCAGTCCACGAATGCGACCGGCCTGCATCTTCTCAATCAGCGCCTGACGGTTATCGCTGATGGTGGCGTCAATGTACGGCGAACCGGTCATTGCGTGGGTAAAATCCAGCGCCTCCTCGCTTTGCTGCTCAAGCAGAATCCCGACCCGCAGCTTGCTGGAATCGAGGTTAATGCCGTAGCCAAAAATAAACAGCAGCAACAGTGGGATGACCACGGCAATCAGCCAGCTACTGGGATCGCGGACGATCTGTCGCGTCTCTTTGACGCACAGCGCCCGCACGCGACGCCAGGAGAGAAGGCGGTTACGCATTGGCATGCTCCTTATCCCAGTCATTAATCAGCCGGATAAAGGCCTGTTCCATGGTCGGGTCCGGCGTATCGTCATCGGCTGCCTGTGCTTTCAGGTCGTCCGGCGTGCCGCTGGCAATCAGCTTTCCGCGATAGACCAGGCCGATACGATCGCAATATTCTGCTTCGTCCATAAAGTGCGTCGTCACCATCACCGTCACGCCTTTTTCCACCATGCTGTTGATATGCAGCCAGAACTCGCGGCGGGTGAGGGGATCGACGCCAGAAGTGGGTTCGTCGAGAAACAGTATGTCGGGTTCATGCATCAGCGAGCAGGCCAGCGCCAGACGCTGCTTAAAGCCGAGAGGGAGTTCATCGGTGGCATGCGAGGCAATGCTTTTCAGGCCAAAAGCCTCGCTCATGCGGGCAATTTTTTCGTTCTGCGCGCGTCCTCGCAGGCCATAAACGCCGGAGAAGAAGCGCAGGTTTTGCTCCACCGTCAGGTTGCCGTACAGCGAAAATTTTTGCGCCATGTAGCCCAGATGCTGGCGTGCTTTACCGGAGCTGACTTTCAGATCCATATCCAGCACCAGCGCCTTTCCGGACGTTGGCACCAGCAGGCCGCACATCATTTTAAAGGTCGTGGATTTCCCCGCACCGTTAGGGCCCAGCAGGCCAAAAATCTCCCCGCGCTGGACGGCGAAATCGACGTGATCGGTGGCGGCGAAATCACCGAATTTCTTGGTCAGCGCCTTCGCTTCAATCACCGTCTCGCCCGGCGTCCCTTCTACGGTATGTAGAATGGCGCCCAGCGGCGATTCAGAGGTGGCAGCCCCGCCCAGCAGATCGATAAATGCGTCTTCGAAGCGTGGCGCGGTTTCGCTGATGTCAATTTCAGGCATGCCGTTGCCGCGGCGAATGTCGTCTGCCGTGGCCTCTTTTTTCAGGATCAGACGAACCGATTTCCCCTGGATCATACCGTCGCTGACCTGCGGCAGTTTCAGCGCCCGCTGGAGCAATTTACGGTTGTTTTCCTGCGGGCTATGCATCAGAAAACTGCGCCCGGCCATGGTTTGTGTCAGTTGAGTGGGGTCGCCCTGATACAGCAGTTCACCTTCATTCATCAGCAGCACGTCCCGACACTGCTCGGCTTCATCCAGATACGAGGTACTCCACAGGATCAGCATCCCGTCGCCCGCCAGTTCGTGCACCATCTGCCAGAGCTCGCGCCGTGAGATTGGGTCAACGCCGACGCCGGGTTCATCCAGTAACAGCACTTTGGGTTCGCCGACCAGCGTACAGGCCAGCCCCAGTTTCTGTTTCATCCCGCCGGAGAGTTTACCCGCCAGACGACCGGTAAACGGGCCGAGCGAGGTGAATTCCAGCAGGCGGGCAAAGGTTTTTTCCCGCACGTCGCCCGTAACGCTGCGTAAATCAGCGTACAGGTTGAGGTTCTCCATCACAGTGAGATCCTCATACAGGCCAAATTTTTGCGGCATATAGCCCAGCACCGCGTGTAGCGCGCTGTCATTTTTGATCGGATCAAAGCCAATCACCGTTGCGCTGCCGCCGTCCGGTTTCAACAAGCCGGCCAGCATTCGCATCAGCGTGGTTTTTCCGGCGCCATCCGGCCCTACCAGTCCAGTCACGTACCCGGCGTGAATCGTACAGTCGAGCGGGGCGACCGCGGGTTTTTCCAGTCCGGCAAAACGCCTGGTCAGCCCGCTTAGCGTGATGACGGCGTCATTCATGTCCAGCCTCGTTGCCGAACTTCACCGTCACCGGCATGCCCTGGCGCAAGGCGTCGTCGGCGTCGGTGACAACGATACGCAGACGGTAAACCAGATCGGTACGCAGGTCCGGCGTTTCGACCGTTTTCGGGGTAAATTCGGCCGTCGGGGAGACAAAGCCGATTTTACCGTGATAGGGCTTGTCGGGACGTCCATCGGTGTATAACAGGATTTCGCGTCCCGGCTGTGCCTGAGAAAGATGACGCTCGTCAACGTAGGCGCGCACCCAGACTGGTCGGGTGAGGGAAAGCGTCAGCACGGTCCCGCCTGCGCTGAGCATGCTGCCGGGTTCAACCGCGCGGGTTAACAGCGTGCCATTCGCCGGGGCGACAAGCGTGGTGTCATGGAGGTCGAGTTCCGCCTGTGCCAGTTGTGCCTGCGCCTGTTCAAGGCTGGCTTTCGCCTGGGCGATATCCTGTTCACGATTACCGGAGCGGTACTGACTCAGTTTGTCCTGCGCGGATTTCAACGTGGCCAACGCCTGGTCGCGGGAAGAGCGGGCATTTTCCAGATCGTTCGCGGAGATGGTGCGGCTTTTCCACAAACCCTGCTGACGGTTGTAGAAGTTCTGCGCGTAATCATAGGCAGCCTGCGCCTGTTTCACTGCTGCCGCCGCCTGGGCAATCTCTTCCTGACGATAGCCCGCCAGCATCAAATCGTACTGGGCCTGAGCGACGGAAACACCGGCTTTTGCCTGCATCAGGGCGTTCTCATAGGGAGCATGATCCAGCTCGCCCAGCACCTGTCCTGTTTTAATGGCATCCCCTTCATCGACCGCCAGTGATGCGAGTCGACCACCGACGCGAAAGCTGAGGTTAACGGTACGGATGTCCACGTTGCCGTAGAGCGTCAGTCCGTTGTCCTGCCGGCTTTGATACCACCATGTGCCACCGGCAATCACGGCGAGCAGCACCGCAATCACCAGGCCAATAACGACAGGTTTTTTCATCAGTCCAGACTCCTTTGCGATAAACCTTGCAGAATAAGATCGATATGACCGGTCACGATCTGCGTAATCAGTACCGTTTTTTCTTCATCAAACTGCGACCAGCCGGTACGTAACAGAATGGTTTCTTTACCGAGACGGAATGCCAGCACTTCGCCAAGCAGCGCGTGGGTATGCAGAATCATGCGCGTGTCGCGGGCGTCGCAGCCGGTATAGGCGGCGATGAGACGGGTCAGATGGCTGTGCAGCGGCTCGATAACCTGCTCGTGCACCCGTTGATATGCCGCGGTTGGAGAGAGTTGCTCGCGCGAGATAAATTTGCTCAGATTCACGGTGTCATCCTGGGTTAGCAGCATGATCATATTTTTGCAGGCGCGCAGAATCAGCTCGCGCATGGCCGCACGGTCGGGATGGGGCTGGGCGAATAAACGTTCGGCTTCTTCCGCGTGCGGGCGAAACTGACCGCCAATGAAATCGGCAATCCACTGGGCGCAGGCGAGGTATAAATCCTCTTTTGAACCAAAATAGTAGGTAATGGCGGCAATGTTTTGCCCGGCCTGCGCAGCAATGTCGCGAGTGGTGGCATGCAGACCATATTCGCCAAACTGTGCCAGCGCAGCGGCAATCAGCTGGTTTTTAGCCTGTTCACCTTTAGTGGTCATGGTGGGAGTATTCATCACGCGACCTAAATCTTAATCAATCGATTGATTAAGATTATGACTGAAAATCCTCCTTGTCCAGTCTGGTCGTTTATTTTGTCTTTTCCAGTGACAGGGATAATTTATGCGGTGTGTCACAAAAACTGCTACACTCCGCCCCTTCATGACATTGTGGTTTTTGTCATTCCCAAATTGTATGTATCTCCCTGAAAACGACACCGGGAACGGTCGGGGCGGTTCGGAGTAGTTATGTCTTTTGATTCCCTGGGTTTAAATCCTGATATTCTGCGCGCCATTGCCGAGCAGGGTTACCGTGAACCTACCCCAATTCAGCAGCAGGCCATCCCTGCGGTGCTGGAAGGTCGCGACCTGATGGCAAGTGCGCAGACCGGTACCGGTAAAACGGCGGGCTTTACGCTGCCGCTGTTACAGCACCTTATTACTAAGCAGCCGCACGGCAAAGCACGTCGCCCGGTACGGGCGCTGATCCTGACGCCGACGCGTGAACTGGCGGCGCAGATTGGCGAAAACGTCCGTGATTACAGCAAGTATCTGAATATCCGTTCGCTGGTGGTTTTTGGTGGCGTGAGCATTAACCCGCAGATGATGAAACTGCGCGGTGGCGTCGATGTGCTGGTGGCAACGCCGGGCCGCTTGCTGGATCTGGAACACCAGAACGCGGTGAAACTGGATCAGATTGAGATTCTGGTGCTGGATGAAGCGGACCGTATGCTGGATATGGGCTTTATTCACGATATTCGCCGTGTATTAGCGAAACTGCCGGCGAAGCGTCAAAACCTGCTGTTCTCTGCGACATTCTCTGATGAGATCAAGGCGCTGGCCGAAAAGCTGCTGCATAACCCACTGGAAATAGAAGTGGCACGCCGCAACACGGCTTCAGAGCAGGTTACGCAGCACGTGCATTTCGTCGATAAGAAACGCAAACGCGAGCTGTTATCGCAGATGATCGGCCAGGGGAACTGGCAGCAGGTGCTGGTGTTTACCCGGACTAAACACGGCGCCAACCACCTGGCGGAACAACTGAACAAAGATGGCATTCGCAGTGCGGCGATCCACGGCAACAAGAGCCAGGGAGCGCGTACCCGTGCACTGGCTGATTTTAAATCCGGTGACATTCGCGTGCTGGTGGCAACGGATATTGCTGCGCGTGGTCTGGATATTGAAGAACTGCCGCACGTGGTCAACTACGAGCTGCCGAATGTTCCGGAAGATTATGTGCATCGTATCGGCCGTACCGGGCGTGCTGCGGCGACCGGTGAAGCGCTGTCGCTGGTTTGTGTTGATGAGCACAAACTGCTGCGTGATATCGAAAAATTGCTGAAAAAAGAGATTCCGCGTATTACAACGCCAGGCTATGAGCCGGACCCGTCGATTAAAGCTGAGCCGATCCAGAATGGTCGCCAGCAGCGTAGTGGCGGTGGTCGAGGCCGTGGGCAAGGGCAGGGCGCGGGGCGCGCACAGCAGCCGCGTCGTCAGGACGGTGGCGCGCCAAAAGCCGGCGCTAAACCTTCACGCCGCACAGGCGATGCGAAACCG
This sequence comes from Citrobacter farmeri, assembly GCF_019048065.1. Taxonomy (NCBI): domain Bacteria; kingdom Pseudomonadati; phylum Pseudomonadota; class Gammaproteobacteria; order Enterobacterales; family Enterobacteriaceae; genus Citrobacter; species Citrobacter farmeri. The sequence goes on along the minus strand of NZ_CP077291.1, from coordinate 3,109,600 downwards.
GCTGGCGAAAAGCCACGTCCGCCGCGCCGTCCACGCAGAATTACGCCAGTACAATAAGGGGTCAGGGGAACCTGATACTCTGAGAAATTTTACGTTCACTTTGTATTCAGTGATTCTCTGAAACCACAGCACACGTGAACGTGCAAGGGAGGCTCGCCGCCGCCTCCCTTGCAACCCTGGCTCCCGGCGAGGAAAATCGCCACTTCGTGGTTCATTCGCCTTATGCCGTCTGCCTTTCGGGTCGGGGCCGAGCCTGCATCCCTGCAGGCCGTCCCCTCCGCCCGCTTCCCTGCGGGCGGACCCGGTCAGCCGTCAACGACTCATCGATTTTCACGCCGGACCAACGGCATCGCTTCGATTCTCTGCTCTACAAACAAATTCTTTTCGCTGTTAAAAAGACAAATCGCAGTGATGGTCGGGTATGGATTGGTCCGGCTGAAAATTGCCGACGTGTTTCCGTAGGGCTGGGGGGAACCCGCAGGGATGCGGGTTCAGGGGGCGCGAAGCAGGGATGCTGAGTCGCGCCCGACCCGAGAGCCTGGAGGAATAAGCGGAGGGTATCGCGAAGCGACAATTTTCCCGCCGGGAGCCTGGATTGTTAAGGAGGCGGCGGCGAGCCTCCTTAACACGTTCACAGGTGCTGGTGCACCAGACAAGCTGCGAACATGAGGTGAACGTAAACCATTACCGGTGGTGGCATGCGTATGTAAAATCCCCTCATTCCCCTGAATTCTGCGATTTCAACACAATAGAGCAGGTATACCTTCCCGCCGGGTGAATCGAAATGGTGGTCTCAAACACCTTTCCGTCACGATCCCGATAGCGTCGCACAATGCGCATCCCTGGAGAATCCGGCTCGACATTCAGTATTTTCGCAATTTTCTTCGGTACGCCAACGGCGGTGATCGTCTGATGCACTTCGTGGCTTTTAATCCCGTAGTGCGTTTCGATCAGATCGCTAATCAGCGAATGTGGATCGTCACGAATAAACGTACGCAGCCTGGAGTAATCGGTACTGGCGTAACTGTCCGTCCAGCAAATAGGAGCGTCCGGATTTTGCGCATCCTCACGAATACTGGCGATATGCAGCCAGCGCGACCCGGGCGGACAATCTATCAACTGAGAAAGCTCAATATCCGCCACAATCTCGTCGATCTTCTTTATCACCCGCTGGTTGTTTTTCGCCAACAACAGCAGATCTTCCAGATGCGACAGCGGATGGTTAACCCCGCTCGTCTGCGGTTCACATACGCGCGTACCCGCACCCTTACGCCGCGAAATCAGCCCTTGTTCCGTTAATTCCCGCAACGCTTCGCGCATGGTGTGACGGCTCACCTGCCAGGTTTCACACAGTTCCATTTCCGTCGGAAACAACGAACCGGGCGGATAAATTCCCGTCGAGATTTGATGGGCCAGTTCACGGGCTATCCGCTTGTACAGAGATTCTTTCATCGCAGTTTCATCAAATAATTAATGATCACAGTCACAAAAATGGGTACGGACTATTCCCTACATACATCATGATTATTATAAATGTCCGTACATTCTAAATGTACGGACATTATATTATGTTCGGACATTTCATTTATTCCGGTTAACGTGTAAACCGGGCCAGATACTCATCTTATCACTATCGGATTAAACCGGGGGATTTATGGCTTCGAATGTAATGGATTCTGTTTTATTTAGAGATTCTTTTGGTACACCGGCAATGCGCGCGGTGTTTGATGACTACGAACTCATTCGCAAATATGTCGAAGTTGAGGTCGCACTCGCCAGGGCACAGGCGCGCTGCGGGGTGATCCCGGAAGCGGCAGCTAACGAGATAGCCGAAAAGTGCAATGCCGATACGCTGGATTTTGATTTGCTGCGCCATGAGACAGAAATCGTCGGTTACCCGATCCTGCCGCTTGTTCACCAGATTTCAAAGCAGGCCGGCGAGTCTGGCGGCTATGTACACTGGGGAGCGACGACGCAGGACATTATGGACACGGCGGTGGTTCTGCAAATCCGTGATGCCTTTGAACTGATCGAGGCGGATATGGATCGCTTGCGTGCGACGCTGGCTGACCTGGCGCTGCGCTATCGTGACACGCCGATGGCCGGACGCACTCACTTACAGCAGGCGCTGCCGGTGACTTTTGGCTATAAAGCCGCGATCTGGCTGGACATGTTTGAACGCCACGCCGAACGTCTGCAACAGGCGCGTCCCCGCGTGCTGGTCGGTGAATTTGCCGGGGCTGCCGGAACGCTGGCATCGCTGGGTGATAAAGGATTAGCGGTACAAAAAGCGCTGATGGAAGAGTTGGGTCTTAACGTGCCGACCTCCACCTGGCACGTGGCGCGCGATGGCTTTGCCGAAGCGGTGAACCTGCTGGCGGTGATGACCGGTTCGCTAGGGAAAATTGCTTATGATGTGATGCTGATGGCGTCTAATGAGTTTGGTGAACTGTATGAACCGTTCGTGAAAGGGCGCGGTGCGAGCAGTACGATGCCGCAAAAACGCAATCCTATCTCCAGCGAACTGATGCTGGCCTGCGCGAAAGGCGTTCGTCAACAGGCCGGACTGATGCTGGATGCGATGGTTCAGGATCTGGAACGCGCTACCGGGCCATGGCATGCGGAGTGGATTGCGATCCCGGAAAGTTTCGTGCTGAGCGCAGGGGCGCTGCATCAGGCCAATTTTATGCTGGCAGGGTTGGAAGTTGATGAAGCAGCAATGAAGCGTAATCTCGGAATGACCAATGGTCTGATTGTGGCAGAAGCGGTGATGATGGGGCTGGCCCCGTACATCGGTCGCCAGGACGCCCACGACGTGGTGTATGACGCCTGTCGTATCGTCAACGAGAAGGGCGGTCACCTGGCTGACGTGCTGAATGCGATGCCAACAGTGGCGCAGCGACTGAATCCGCAACTGATTAACCGACTGACCGATCCGGCAAATTATCTGGGCATGGCACCTGAAATGGTCGATCAGGTGCTGTCCAGGTATCAGTCACGGAAATGAACGTTCTCGTGCTAACGGAATAAGGATATTGCTATGTCTACAAATTCTGTCGCGGGAAAGAAATTTATCTCATTTCTGATCCCGCTGGTGATTGGTGCCGTCATTTGGTTTATTCCCGTCCCTGACGGGTTAACGCCGGCGGCCTGGCATATGTTTGCGATTTTCGCCGCCACCATTGCGGCGATCCTGACCCAACCGCTCCCTTCGGGGGCGGTCATGCTGATTGCGCTTTGCGTGGTCATCTTTAGCAAAACGTTGACCGAGGCGAAGGCGCTGTCGGGCTTTGCCTCTGGCACCGTGTGGCTGATTTTCTGCGCTTACGTGCTCTCGCTGGGGTTTGTTACCTCCGGGCTGGGGAAACGTATTGCCTATAAAATGCTGTCGCTGTTTGGCGGAAGCAGCCTGGGAATTGCCTATTCACTTGGCGTTTCAGACCTGATTATGGCCCCGGCGATGCCTTCTGTGACGGCGCGTTCTGGCGGAATTATTTTCCCCATCGCTCGCTCAATCAACGACGTACTCGGCTCGGCGCCCGGCGCAACCGGTAAGCGGATTGGCGATTTCTTAACGATGGTCTGCTTTCAGTTTACGCCGATCACCGGGGCGATATTTTTGACGGGGATGGCAGCGAACCCGCTGGTAGCAAGCCTGGCAAAATCCACACTGGGTCTGGATATCACCTGGGGCGGCTGGTTTATTTCCGCGGTGGTGCCGGCGATGGTTTGTTTTTGCCTGATGCCGCTGCTGGTCTACAAGCTGTTGGATCCGGAACTAAAGCACACACCGGAAGCCAAAGCGATGGGCAAACAGTCGCTCAGCGAACTGGGCGGTATGAGCAGTAATGAGAAAAAAGTGGCCGTAGGCTTTGTGCTGGCGCTGGTGGGCTGGGGAACCAGTCTGATCACCGGTATCTCCGCGACGTCGGTTGGGCTGGGTCTGGCGGCCTATCTGTTTGCGACCGGTGCGGTAAGCTGGAAGAGCCTCCTTAATGACCATGCGGCGTGGGACACGGTGATTTGGTTCAGCGTGATTATCAGCCTGGCGACCGGCCTGGCGGATCTGGGATTCATCAAATGGATGACAGTGAAGTTGGGCAGTGGAATTCAGGGATTCGGCGCGATGGAAGCTTTTATCGTGCTCGGCGTCCTGTACATCTACGTCCACTATCTGTTTGCCACCGCCACGGGGCACGTTGCCGCACTGTACGCACCGTTTGCCGCCACGGCGATTGCGGCCGGGGCACCGCCGATGATGGTGGCTATCTGTTTCGGTATTTTCAGCAACCTGATGTGGGGGAACACCGAGTACGGCGGCGGACCAGGTCCTATCTACTTTGCGCAAGGCTATTTCGAACGGCCACGGTTCTACAGAATCAACCTGTGTGTGGTGACGTTCAATGTGATCATCATCTTCGCGGTTGGCATGTTGTGGTGGAAGCTGCTGGGTTACTATTAAGTCGCCGCGCAGCAGCCTGATGGCGCTGCGCTTATCCGGCCAGGAGTATGCTTAAACGCAGGCCGGATAAGGCGCAAGCCGCCATCCGGCACTTCGCCTCCAGGTTGCGAAGCGCTTTCCAGAACCGGCAAAAAAGATACGTTCCAGGCCTGAAATGTGCCACAATAGTGGCTGTTTATACAGTATTTCAGGTTTTCTCATGGCATTAACTGCTGCGCTCAAAGCGCAAATCGCCGCCTGGTATAAGGCGCTTCAGGAACAGATCCCCGACTTTATCCCCCGTGCGCCGCAGCGGCAGATGATTGCCGATGTCGCGAAAACGCTGACCGGAGAAGAAGGGCGTCATCTGGCGATTGAAGCACCCACCGGGGTGGGGAAAACCCTGTCTTATCTCCTTCCCGGCATTGCCATTGCGCGGGAAGAGCAAAAAACGCTGGTAGTCAGTACCGCCAACGTGGCGTTGCAGGATCAGATCTACAGTAAAGATCTGCCGCTACTGCGCAAAATCATTCCCGATCTTCGCTTTACCGCCGCGTTTGGCCGCGGCCGCTATGTGTGTCCGCGAAATCTGACCGCGCTGGCCAGTACTGAACCCACTCAGCAGGATCTGCTCGCGTTTCTTGACGATGAACTCACGGCGAACAACAAGGAAGAACAGAAGCGCTGCGCAAAGCTGAAAGGCGACCTTGACAGCTACAAGTGGGACGGCCTGCGCGATCATACGGATATCGCGATTGATGACGATCTCTGGCGGCGATTGAGCACCGACAAAGCCAGCTGTCTGAACCGCAACTGTCATTACTATCGTGAGTGCCCGTTCTTTGTAGCGCGTCGTGAGATTCAGGAAGCAGAAGTGGTGGTGGCAAACCATGCGCTGGTAATGGCGGCAATGGAAAGCGAAGCGGTGTTGCCGGACCCGAAAAATCTGCTGTTGGTGCTGGATGAAGGCCATCACCTGCCGGACGTCGCCCGCGATGCGCTGGAAATGAGTGCCGAAATCACTGCCCCCTGGTATCGCCTGCAACTGGATCTGTTCGGCAAACTGGTGGCGACCTGCATGGAGCAGTTTCGTCCCAAAACCACGCCGCCGCTGGCGAATCCGGAGCGTTTAAACGCCCATTGCGAAGAGCTGTATGAGCTTATCGCCTCGCTTAACAGCATCCTCAATCTGACTATGCCTGCCGGGCAGGAAGCGGAACATCGCTTTGCGATGGGAACACTCCCGGATGAAGTGATGGAAATTTGCCAACGGCTGGCGAAACTCACCGAAACGCTGCGCGGCCTGGCGGAGTTATTTTTGAACGATCTCAGCGAGAAAACGGGCAGTCATGATGTTGTGCGCCTGCATCGGGCTATTTTGCAGATGAATCGCGCGTTGGGGATGTTTGAGGCGCAAAGCAAACTGTGGCGGCTGGCCTCACTGGCCCAGTCGTCCGGTGCGCCGGTGTCGAAATGGGTGACGCGCGATATGCGTGACGGGCAGCCTCACGTCTGGTTTCACTGTGTGGGGATCCGCGTGAGCGATCAGCTGGAGCGGTTACTCTGGCGCAGCGTACCGCATATTATTGTCACTTCCGCCACGCTGCGTTCGCTTAACAGTTTTTCGCGTCTGCAGGAGATGAGCGGTCTGAAAGAGAAAGCCGGAGACCGCTTTGTCGCGCTCGATTCGCCGTTTAACCACGTCAAACAGGGCAAAATCATTATTCCGCAGATGCGCTATGAGCCGCTGATTGACAGCGAAGAGCAGCATATCGCGGAGATGGCCGCCTATTTTCGCGAACAGCTGGAAAGTAAAAAACATACCGGCATGCTGGTATTGTTTGCCAGCGGACGGGCAATGCAGCGATTTCTGGAACACGTCACCGATCTGCGTTTGTTGCTGCTGGTCCAGGGTGACCAGCCGCGCTATCGGTTGGTGGAGTTGCACCGTAAGCGGGTAGAGAACGGCGAGCGTAGCGTGTTGGTTGGGTTGCAATCTTTCGCCGAAGGGCTGGATCTAAAAGGCGATTTGCTCAGTCAGGTACATATTCACAAAATTGCCTTCCCCCCCATCGACAGCCCGGTGGTGATCACTGAAGGCGAGTGGCTCAAAAGCCTCAATCGTTATCCCTTTGAAGTGCAGAGTCTGCCCGCTGCCTCGTTTAATCTTATCCAGCAGGTGGGGCGTCTGATTCGTAGCCACGGCTGCTGGGGAGAAGTGGTGATTTACGATAAGCGTCTGTTGACCAAAAATTATGGCAAGCGTTTACTGGATGCATTACCTGTTTTTCCCATAGAGCAACCCGCTGTGCCAGACGTTATAGTAAAGGCAAAAGAAAAAGCGAAACCCGCGCGCCGTCGGCGTAAATAACGTGAGTGTGAGGCAAGGAGTTTTCGATGGATTACCGCAAAATTATTAAAGAGATTGGCCGGGGCAAAAACCATGCCCGCGATCTGGACCAGGACACCGCCCGCGGTCTGTATACCCACATGCTTAACGGGGACGTGCCTGAACTGGAGATTGGCAGCGTGCTGATTGCGTTGCGTATTAAAGGGGAAGGGGAAGCCGAAATGTTGGGCTTTTATGAGGCGATGCAAAACCATTCCATTACGCTGACCCCGCCGGTTGCCAAACCGATGCCGATTGTTATTCCCAGCTATAACGGCGCGCGTAAACAGGCGAACCTGACGCCGCTACTGGCCATTTTATTGCACAAGCTGGGGTTTCCAGTGGTGGTGCATGGGGTGAGTGAAGATCCGACCCGCGTGCTTACGGAAACCATTTTCGAACTGATGGGGATTGCACCGACGCGACACGCCGGTCAAGCGCAGGCGAAGCTGGATGGGCATCAGCCGGTCTTTATTCCAGTGAGTACGCTCTGTCCGCCGCTGGAAAAGCAACTGGCAATGCGCTGGCGGCTGGGCGTGCGTAACAGCGCACATACGCTGGCGAAACTGGCGACGCCGTTTGCCGAGGATGCCGCACTGCGTCTGGCCAGTGTGTCGCACCCGGAATATGTGCCGCGCGTAGCGAAATTCTTCAGTGATATTGGCGGGCGTGGGCTGCTGATGCACGGCACTGAAGGTGAGGTTTACGCCAACCCGCAACGCTGTCCACAGATCAGCCTGATTGATAGCACCGGCTCACGGGTGTTACAGAATCGACAAAGCGAAATGCCTGACGAACCCGTACCGCTGCCTGCGGCGAAGGATCCTGAGACGACCGCGCGCTGGATAGAACGCTGCCTGGCGGGAAGCGAACCGGTACCGGCATCGTTGAAAATCCAGATGGCCTGTTGCCTGTTGGCAACGGCAGAAGTGGCAACACTCGAGGAAGGACTGGCGCGGGTGAACGACAGTTTTTAGCACGCCAGATAAAAAAAAGCCCGTCCAGTGGCGGACGGGCAAATAAGGGTAATTCAGGTTCAATGAGGGTTGGAGCAGGGTGTCTGTTGGCAGCAGACGGGGTAAAACTTATTTGTAGATAACAGCAGTACCGCTCATTTTGTTGTTGTTGTTGGCAGAGGTGATGCTGTAACCGCTCGCGCCAGCGGCAGCGGCTTTCTCAGCCAGTTTTGCTTCCAGGCCGTCCAGTGTCGTTGCGCCTTCCGCAGAAACCACACCGATTTTACTCATGCTTTGCGCCTGAGCAGCCGTAACAGGTTCGGCAGCGAAAACGCCAAAAGACAGGGTAGACAGGGCAACAGCGGCAACAGCATATTTGATAGTTTTCATTGTTAATCTCTCGCAGGTTATTTATTAAGGAAGACGATGTTCCGTCGATGTGATGAGTATCACGCTTTTATCCGAGAGATAAAATCGAAGAGAATTGACGTCATTCATCAAAAAAATTGAATGACAAATAACTTATTGATTATTAATTAATTCACCAGACGAATTTACGGTTCTTCGACGTTCGCTTTACAGTTGAAAGCTGAACGGCACGTTTTGCTACGCAGAATGCGATTTAACGTGAGCGTAAGCGAAACGGCATGTTCTCTATATCTCTGTAAAAATAGGTCAACGTAGCTGGCTGTCTTTTGAACCTCTACGGTTATATCCCGTATAGGATGAGTTTTTTGAATCTTTCTCCTGTTGGCAGTTGAGGCACAGTCTTACGCCGGGCACCGCCTGTCGGCGCGCTTCGGGGATGGGGTCGCCACATTCTTCACATTCATACAGGCTATCACCGCGCGGAATTTCACCTCTTGCACGGGCGACAGCATCTTCAATAGTACTGTTGATCTGTTCGTTCACAGCGTCATCATTTGCCCAACCCGAGGCCATAGCGATATTCTCCTCACGCTTTATCAAGAGGTCATTATAGTCAAAATGGGGTCAAAAATTGCGCAGTCAAGGGGGGATTGCCCGATAAGCAAAGTTGCTATCGGGCAGGTCGTGGGGAAGGTTACTTGTAAATGGTGGCAGTACCGTACATCTGGTTCTTACCGCCTGCAGAATTAACCACAAAGCCTTTCGCGCCTTGTTCTTGCGCTTTTTCCGCCAGTTTATCTTCCAGGTCACTCAGGTTGGTTGCGCCAGTCGCAGAGACGGTACCTGACGCACGTAGCTGACCGGTATCGGGGCTATTGAGTGGCTGTGCTGCTGATGCCGCGAATGCCACACCGGCAAGCGTGGTGGCGACGAGTAATGCGAGGCATTTTTTCATGATGCTCTCCTCAGTGAAACAACGTGTAGTGCCAGATAAGTTTAGGTCGTCAGTGCGGCTGAAATGGCGTAAAAAATTGATGATGATCTGCTTAAAATTTGAACGATAAATGTTGACGTATGTTGACAAATCAATGACATGCATATCACTGATTTTTGGGTGATTTACGCCGCTTTGTTCCATTCCGTGATTTATCGCGCCGCAACGACGCGGTTGTTTCTCATCAACCTGGTTTACCGCGTGGCGTTATGCGGGTATCTTACGCCGCTGTTAAAAGGAGAATGCTATGTCCCCCCAGAAACCGGGCTTACACCCGCGTAACCGTCATCACAGTCGCTACGATCTTGCCTCACTCTGCAAAAGCACGCCTGAGCTGGCACAGTATCTCGTCCTGACCCCCGCAGGCGAGCAAAGCGTTGATTTTGCCAATCCGCTGGCGGTAAAGGCGCTGAATAAGGCGCTGCTGGCGCATTTCTATGGGGTGGCAAACTGGGATATTCCTGAAGGTTTTTTATGTCCGCCTGTGCCAGGGCGTGCAGATTACATTCATCATCTGGCCGATCTTCTTGCTGAGACCTCGGGAAGTGTGCCAACCCAGGCCACGATCCTTGATGTCGGCGTCGGGGCAAACTGTATTTATCCGCTGATTGGCGTGCATGAGTATGGCTGGCGCTTTACGGGCAGCGAGACGCACGAGCAGGCGTTAGCCAGCGCGCAGGCGATTATCAGTGCCAATCCGGGACTAACGCGTGCGATTCGCCTGCGTCGGCAGAAATCCCCTGCGGCTATCTTTAACGGTATCATTCATAAGAATGAGCAATATGATGCAACACTGTGCAACCCGCCGTTTCATGACTCTGCCGCCTCTGCCCGGGCAGGGAGCGAGCGCAAACGCCGCAACCTCGGACAGAATAAAGACGATGCGCTGAACTTCGGCGGTCAGCAGCAGGAGCTATGGTGCGAAGGGGGCGAAGTGGCATTTATCAAAACGATGATTGCTGAAAGTCAGGCCTTTGGCCGTCAGGTCATGTGGTTTACTACGCTGGTATCTCGCGGTGAAAACCTGCCGCCACTTTACCGCGCGCTGACAGACGTGGGGGCGGTCAGGGTGGTGAAAAAAGAGATGGCCCAGGGGCAAAAGCAGAGTCGCTTTATCGCCTGGACCTTTATGGATGACGACCAGCGCCGCCGTTTTAGCACGCGAAAACGCTAGAGGGTCGGCTCGCCGGGCGGCAGCGGCGCCGGTGCGGTCGGCGCTGTCGGTGTCGTTGGCGTGGCGGGCAGTACCTGATAAGTTTGCACCGGCGGGCGAACGCCAGCCAGGTCGAAATGTTTTTTCACCTGGCTGTCCAGCGCGAAGCGGACCGTCCACTGTTTCAGCGGCAGCGTGGTGAACGATACCCTCAGCGTAAATGCCGTGTTGGTTAATCCGACAATCCCGGCAAACGACGGCTCACCAATAATCAGCCCTCGCACATCTTCGGTTTCCATCACCGCAGCGACCGCATCTTTCAGCGCCTGATTAGCTTTATCGGCATCTTCATGGCGATCCACATCGTAATTGGCGACCACCGACCCAATACCGCGGACAAAGTTGGCGAAGGTGGTGATAGATGACCACGGAATAATATGGTATGCCCCGGTGTCCTGGCGTACGCCAACGGAGCGAATGGACATGCGTTCTACCGTTCCGGTTAACGGCCCGATAGTGACCAGATCCCCGGTGTTCATACCATTTTCGAACTGAATAAAGACCCCCGTAATAATATCTTTCACCAGAGTTTGCGAACCAAATGAAATCGCCAACCCCAGTGCTCCGGCCCCGGCCAACAGGGGGGCGATGTTAACGCCAATTTCCGAGAGCACAATCATGATGGTGATCGTACTGATGATCACCGCCAGCGCGTTTCGAAACAGCGTTAACAGCGTGCGGGTACGTGCACTGGGCAGGGGACGGCCATGAATATCAGAGGCTAGCCGGTTTTCGATCAGGCTGGCAAGTAGCGTCCAGCCGACCGCCGAGAAAAACAGGATCAGCGCAATGCGGATCAGAATATCGACCGTCTTCTCACCGGCGCCGTTGTGCAGCCAGTTCCAGAAATCAAACAGTCCCCATGCGTTTAACAGCAACATGATGGCGACGCATACCGTCAGGATCCGCGCCACGTTCAATGCGCTAGAGAGCCAGCCGTTAAGCCGCTTTTGCAGTTCGGGGTAATTACGCTGTGTATGTGGGGAGAGGGTGATAGTTTTGGCGATCCAGCGGGTGAACATCCCGGAAACGAAGGCCGCAATGCCGACGATCGCGAGGCTGCGCACCGTCGCCCCCATCATAAACTTCAGGCTGTTGCCAGGGTCGAACAGCGAAAAGAAAAACAGGACGATAAAATAGGCGCTCGCCAGCCAGTGCCAGACCAGCGCGAAGGCGCGGATAAACAGGCTGAAAAAGGCCAGTGAACGTTCCGCCAGATTCAGCAGGTGCTGGGTAATCTCTTTCTTGTTACGAAAGATCAGATACAGCGCCCACAGCGTGATACACAGCATGATGACCACGTTGGCCATCGCTCCGACCTGCACGTTCACCTGATTGGAGATAATGGGAACCGCGACGATCAGACCATAGCCAATCAGGCTGCTCAGCGAACTCAGTCGCCGGTTCCAGTAGCGGGCGCTGGCATCCTGAATGTTAAATGGCCGCAGTTCTGCCACATTCGGACAAAAAATCAGTCGCAGAATCGCTTTGAAAAATTCGATAAGTGCAAAGGCGTTCAGAAACAGTCCTTGCTGAAACGCGATGGTGCGGCTGCCAGCATTTAGCCTGTCGCTCAGTAACTGACCGACAAACAGGGTCAACGCCAGCAGAAGCAGGTCAATAATAAAGGCGCCAACAATCATTGTTGGTAGCTGGAGCCAGTTGCTGCGCTCACGGTTCTTTTTCCGCGCCCAGTTACCCATTTTGCGATACAACGGCAGCGCGCACAGACGGATCAACCAGTAGAAGCTGAACACCGAGGCGGCCAGCATCAGAAAGTGGCTAAGGGCATTATTAAAGGTCTGGCTGTTAAACGGCTTGTGAGGGGCATCGGTGATATTGCGATAGAGTTGGGCGAAGCGGTCAGACAGCGCTTCGCCGTAATGGCGGCTGAGCTCGGTGACGTTCTCCAGCACTGTTTTTTCTTCAACGACTACCGGAGGCGTGATTTTTGGCACCGGGTCTGGCGGCGGCGTGGCGGCGACGGTACGCAACTGGTCAATCAGCTCCTTGCGCGATGTGTCATTTTCCAGCACATCGGCCAGCGCCCCGTAGGCGGCTTTCTTTTGCTCGAGGTCAGGTTCTGGCGCAGGAGTGGTTTGTGCACCAGCATCTGTGCCGGTCGTGACGCCGGGAACGGTCACCGCCTGGGCCGGCGTGCCCAACAGGCAAAAGAGGATGAACAGGATCCACCGCATGACTCCTCCAGTGAGAAAACAGAACAAAAAGATAAGTATAGCTGCTGGAGGGGCGGTGATTCGAAATGGGAAGAGTCGCAGGGTTACCTCCCCTCCAGGCGGAAGGGAGGTGGACCGTCAGGAAACGTGCTGCAAAAACTCCTGCAAACGCTGGCTGGGCGGGTTTTCAATCAGGGTTTGCGGATGGCCGTCTTCGGCAATCCGGCCTTTGTCGATGAAGATCAGACGTGAGGCGACTTTTTCGGCAAAACCGATTTCGTGCGTGACGATGACCATCGTCATCCCTTCTTCCGCCAGATCCTGCATTACTTTCAAGACTTCGTGACGCAGTTCTGGATCGAGCGCAGAGGTGGGCTCATCAAACAGCATCATCTTCGGTTTAACCGCCAGGGCGCGAGCGATGGCCACACGCTGCTGTTGGCCGCCGGAAAGTTCAGAAGGGTAGTGGTGGGCGCGCTCGGCCAGTCCCACTTTCGCCAGCAACTCTTTCGCTTGCTTTTCGGCTGCATCTTTCTTCGTTCCACGCACGCGCAGCGGGCCGAACATGACGTTTTCCAGTGCGGTCAGGTGAGGGAAGAGATAGAACTGCTGGAACACCATCCCGGCTTCCTGACGTATCAGGCGCTCGTCCACCTTCGGGTCGTTGACCTTCAGCCCATCGACGAACAGATCGCCGGAGGTGATTTCTTCGAGTTTATTAATGCAGCGTAGCAGCGTGGATTTACCGGAGCCTGATGGTCCGATAATCACCACCACTTCACCCTGCTTAATGTTTAGATCAATGTTATGCAGCACCTGGGTCGGACCAAAATGCTTTGAGACGTTTTTAAATTCAATCACAGGATTTTCATCCTTCTTTCCAGACTACGAAGCACAATGTTCAGGACTTGCGTGATGATGAGATAGATAACCCCCACCGCGGTCCAGATCTCCAGAGCACGGAAGTTACCGGCAATAATCTCCTGACCGCTGCGGGTCAGTTCCGCCGCGCCGATAACAATAAACAGCGACGTGTCTTTGATACTGATGATTAACTGGTTGCCGAGCGAAGGCAGCATACGGCGCAGCGCGAGCGGCATGATCACGTGGAGAATGGTCTCGCGACGGGAAAGACCCAATGCCAGACCGGCTTCGCTGAACCCTTTATGGATCGACAGAACTGAACCACGGGTGATTTCCGCAATATAGGCACCGGAGTTAATCATGATCGTGATAACAGCGGCGCTGAAGGTGTCGATGCGCAAGTCCGGGAAGGCCATCGGCAGGGCAAAATAGATGTACATTACCTGGACGACGATCGGCGTGCCGCGGATGACTTCAATGAAGACGAGAGAGACGTGATTGGCGATCCAGCCGCCATAGGTACGGGCTAAACCCGCCAGCAAGCCGATGATGATCCCGCCAGCCAGACCAAGGATGGAGATCCACAGGGTCATTTTGGCACCCTGAAGCAGGATCGGAATGGCGGGCCAAATGGCACTCCAGTCAAACTGCATATGTTGTTCCTGTTACCGTGGTGAAAAAAATCAAATGCCCGGTACGCTTAGCGCCCCCGGGCAACATCTGAAGGCAAAACGTCTTATTATTTGGGTTCAGTACCGAACCATTTTTTGTAGATTTCGTTATAAGTACCGTTATCACGCAGCGTTTTCAGCGCGCCGTTCACTTTCTCGCGCAGTTCGTCGCTACCTTTCGGGAATGCGATGCCATACTGCTGCGCTTCCAGTGATTCACCGACCGCTTTGAACTGGCCGTTACCCGCGGTTTTGATGAAGTACAGAATGTTCGGCGTATCGTGCAGAACGGCATCTGCGCGGTTAGTGCCCAGTTCCATGTACGCGTTATCGATATTCGGGAATTGACGCAGATCTTTCGTTTTAATGTTAGCTTTTGCGTAATCAACGGAGCCGGTGCCGCTCTTCACTGCGACGACTTTCCCGTCCAAATCTTTTACGCTTTTCACGTCGTTGTTGTTGGTTTTCACCATCACTAACAGGCCGCTTTTGTAGTAACCATCAGAGAAATCGATCGCTTTTTTGCGCTCGTCAGTAATGGTGATACCCGCCAGTGCCAGGTCAACGTTCCTGGTCTGCAGTGCCGGAATAATGCCGCTGAAATCCATTGGTTTCAGTTCGTAATCCAGCTTCAGTTCTTTCGCTACGGCGGCCCACAGGTCCACATCAAAGCCAACGTATTTGTCGCCCTGTTTAAATTCAAACGGCACGAACGCGGTGTCGGTGGCGACAACCAGTTTCTTATCCGCGGCATGAGAGGACACCGCAAAAGCCAGGGCAAGTGCTGCCAGTGAAACTTTTAATACAGACTTCATAGCATTTCCTTTTTTATCCACGGGGCGATCCCCTGCGAGAACGATAAGTGTAATGAAAAAATCGTGCCAGTTTTGCAACTCCTTGTTTTAACAAGAGGATGCCGCACTCTTTTGCACAGTTAACGGAGCAAAACTCGCTTTTTGCACCATAGTGGGGCACTGATTTAGTGCAGCCAGCAGGGGGTGCGAACGGTCTGCCTATTTAGCGCAAATATCGTTGATAAAACAATCTTTCGTTAACGATTGTGTGAGGTGATTATTACAAATATTTTACTTTATGGCGGGGGGATTACGATCTGGTGCACCATTAAAGTGCAAAACCCCCGCTGTCGCGAGGGTTATAGAGGAAATACTTATGATCGATTATTCGATGTTGGATTCGATAAACCACAGGAATTTGTCGAGATCGCGGGAAGCGGCAGTAAAGATATCCGCGGTATCTTCGTCTTTTGCTTCACTGATGGCTTTACGGACATCATTTGCTACTACAGCATAACGGTCTGCCAGTTCTTTCAGGTGATCCTGAACGGTATGAATGTCTAATGGATAGCTTTTCAGCGGCGTTTTGCTGTTGATAACTTGCGTGGTTCCCAGGGCTACGCCGCCCAGCTGCACGGCTCGCTCTGCCATGGTGTCAAGATGATCGGTCAATGCCGTACGGAAGCCATCCAGCATCTCATGAACGGCAATAAAGTTTGCACCGCGCATGTTCCAGTGAGCCTGCTTCGTAATCAGCGACAGGTCGATAAACTGGATCACCTGACGATTCAGCAACTCAACCGTTGCTTTCTTATCGCTGTCGGAGACATCGTTACGGGTATAAAGCAGATTGGACGCTTTTGTTTTTACCAATTTAGCGGTACTCATAATTTCATATCCTCTTGATGTTATGTCCCAGTAATTTACGAGATTCAGTATAGCACCGGTTATCGTTTCTGCTTTTCTGGCTCTGCCTATCGCTTTAATAGCGTTTAACAACATTTGTATTTAATTGCATTGCTATTCATATAGTTACGTGCATAAAGAATGGGGAGGTAAATATTCTCCCGGTGACATAAGAATGAGAATAAATAGGCGGGTGGGGCAGGTGAGCAGGGACGAAATATCAGGAAAATACAGGGAAAACAGTGGGTCGATATTCTGCATGGTTATGCAAACCATGCAGAAATGTAAAATTAATTTACATCAACCTCTTTTATTTTGCTTTCTCGCCGAATAGTCAGCGTTGAGCCCATTGAGGCGGCAATGATCGCGCCGAGGGCCAGCAGCTGGACTGGCGTCAGCGTCTCACCCAGAAACAGGATGCCCGCTACCGCAGCCAGTGCCGGCTCCATGCTCATCAACGTACCAAAGGTGCGAGTAGGCAGACGGGTTAAGGCAATCATTTCCAGCGAATAGGGGAGCGCTGTCGACAGCACCGCGACCGCCAGACCCAGTGGAATCACCGACCAGTGCCAGAGCGCTTCTCCGGCCTGCGCCACCCCGAGTGGAACGAAAACCAGAGCAGCAATCAGCGAGCCTACCGCAACGGTGGCCGGGCCGTGTTCCGCGCCAGCGCGTTGACCGCTAAGGATATAGATAGCCCAGCAAGCACCTGCACCCAACGCCATAGCGGCACCAAACAGGTCAACATGCGAAACGTCCTGACCCAGCGGCAGCAGGAACCAAAGCCCCAGAACGGCCAGCACCACCCAGATAAAATCAACGGGGCGTCGCGACGAGAACAGGGCGACCGCCAGCGGCCCGGTAAATTCCAGTGCGACCGCGATCCCCAGCGGGACCGTCTGAATCGACAAATAGAAGAGGTAGTTCATGCCTCCCAGCGACAGGCCGTAAAAAAGCAGCGGCAGTCGCTGCTCTTTGGCAAAACGAAGACGCCAGGGTTTGAAGAAGACAATCAGGATCAGCGTACCAAGCGCCAGACGAAGGGCGGTCACACCGGGTGCGCCAACCAGCGGGAACAGTGATTTTGCCAGCGATGCGCCACTCTGGATCGAGGACATAGCGATAAGCAGTACTAAAATGGGCAACCAAACTGGGGTTTTACGTGACGACCCTGGCATCCGTTCTCCTGACGATAACTGTAGATACACGACATCCAGCAACTTGTCTGATTTGTGTATAGAAAAGTAAAAGAGGCAGTGTAATGGAAATAACCTTCTGCGGTTGAGTCTTCGTTGAAAAAAAATTCCTGGGAAGCCGTAAAATGGCGGCAGATTGATGGATTAATGCGCTGCCAGATTAGGATTAATCTGGATGAATGTCCTTTATTATGCGCGTAATAATGGGGCGATAATCCAGAAAATTGATGTTAATTGAAAGAGATAGCGGCTCATGGAAATGTTCTGTTACACGAAATGGCCCGTTAGACATCACTAATCGCAAAGAGTTTCTCATCAATTTTTGATATATTTAAAACTTAGGATTTATTTGAAGCACATTTGAGGTGGTTATGAAAAAAATTGCATGTCTTTCAGCACTGGCCGCTGTTCTGGCTATCTCCGCAGGTTCTGCTGTTGCTGCGACTTCTACCGTTACCGGTGGTTATGCTCAGAGCGATGCTCAGGGCGTAGCGAACAAAATGAACGGTTTTAACCTGAAGTATCGCTATGAGCAGGACAATAACCCGCTGGGCGTGATCGGTTCCTTCACTTACACCGAAAAAGATCGTACTAACGGTGCAGGCGATTACAACAAATCTCAGTACTACGGCATCACTGCTGGTCCGGCTTACCGTCTGAACGACTGGGCAAGCATCTACGGTGTTGTGGGTGTAGGTTACGGTAAATTCCAGGACACCAACTACCCGACGCATAAAGATGATACCAGCGACTATGGTTTCTCTTATGGCGCAGGTCTGCAGTTCAACCCGATCGAAAACGTTGCGCTGGACTTCTCTTACGAGCAGAGCCGTATTCGTAGCGTTGACGTTGGCACCTGGATCGCAGGCGTCGGTTACCGCTTCTAATCACTTCGGTGATATAAAAAATCCGCCTCAAGGGGCGGATTTTTTTTGCTTTAATTACGACGGGTTAGCGCGACTGAGTGCTAAAAATGTCGGTTCCCAGATGGGTGTAATCTACCTTCTGCAATTTGAAGTTGGTGATATACACCGGCCCGGCCTTCTGTTCAGAGATAAAACGATACTTCATCTTAATCTCTTTCGCGCTGATCCCTGTCCACTGAGAGAAGAAACCGAGGAAATCGTTGGCGGAACGTCGCGCTTTGACGATCTTATGCGCTTTATCATCACTCGAGAGCACCATAAACGGAACCTGGAAGTTTTGCTGGAACTGGTCGTCATGCGCCAGATATTGAACTTCCTTCCCACGTTCTTTAAATGCGAGACCGTGATCGGAGAAGTACACCAGCGAGAAACTGCCGCCGCTGTTGCGAAGCTGATCGTACAGTTTTCGCAGCAGGTCATCGGTCTGGGTCATGGTATAGAGATAGCAGGAGGTCTCTTTCGACTGGACGAAGGTGTCGTACTTCCCTTTTGTGCGGTCGCAAGCCTGCGGATGCGAACCCATCAGGTGCAGTACAATCAGTTGCGGCTGGGTACGTTCGGTTTCCAGCACTTGCGCGGTCATTTTTAACAGCGCCTCATCCTGGGTGTTTTTGTCCGCTTCGAAGTCGCCGTTTTTCAGAAAATGCACTTCATCAGCCCGCTTCGCGATGCTGGCGATAGCGGTGTCATATTCGCCGATTTGTCCCTGATTCGAGAACCACCAGGTCTGGAAACCAGCGCGGTTCGCCAGCGTGACGAAGTTATCCTGATACTGCGGCTTATCGTCGACGACCCGGTTGAGGGTCAGCCCGAGCGATTTCTGCGTAGACCCGCTGGCTGCGACGTAATCGGCGAACAGATAACCGTTGACGCTGCTGGCAAATGGGGTGTTATCCCAGTGGCCGCCAAACGCCCCCAGTGCATCACGGCGAGCGCTTTCACCGATCACCACCACGTAGGTATGATACTTCGGTTTTACGGCGGTGACGGTCCAGGTGTCTTTCATGCTGGCGAACTTCGCCATGCGTTCCTGCTCGTCAATCACCTCATTGTTATTGACGATGACGTCTTTGGCGAAGCGAAACACCGGGTAGCCGGTATCCTTCAATTTAAACACACCGCCCCAGGCCAGGTTCTGCACGGGAGTAACAAAAAAAGCGATGACGCTGAACAGCAGGCACAGGCTGTCATATTTATTCCAGCGTTTTTTCTCTTCACTGGGCTTGCGACGTACGGCAATCACGCCAAGGGCAAAGATAAATACGCCCATCAGGTAATTGTACCAGGGAAAAATCGTCAGGATCTCCGTGGACTCTTCCATATTGGTCGAGTGCAGCGCCAGCAGCGTATTAAAGTTTGGCGACCCGTAGGCCTGACCGAAAGGAAAGTAAAAGGCAGCGACAAGCGAGCAAACGCCGATCAGAATCTTTTGCGCTTTTGGCGCGCTCCGCCAGAGCAAATGCAATATGCAGGTAAAAGCAACGGTATACAGCAGACTTAGCGGATAGCCCAGCGCGAGGTTGATCAGCAGGGACTGCAAAACATAAAAGCCCGTCCACGGACTAAGGGCCCGGCTGCGAGCAAGAAGCGAGTCTTTGAGGGTTAAATTCATATGCCACTATCGCAAAAACGCCATGTGCTTACCCTGGCGCCAAGGGTCATTACCTGCTGAGAGTGCGTGAAGAGGGGAAGAGGTCCGCATCTGCGAGCCGCAAGTTAGGCAGGGCTGCAAGAAGATAGAGCGTGTGAATGTGAAGGTCAACTGGCAGAAAGAAATTGTTTTGCGAAGAGGTTAGCAAATCCGACAAAAAGAAGGGCTATTTTGACACAAACAGGAGTGTAACGGCTGAATATGACAACCAGATGAAGCGGCGTACCGCGACGCCGCGTTATTTATCTGAGGGGTTATCCTGCTCAGGTTTGCTGTTGATCATATCGCACAGCATCGAGAGCAGCATTAACCGGACTTTAAAGGGAGAGTGACTAAACACGCGCATACACCTCTTGAACTCGTTCATATTGACCTCCTGACTTTCTGGTCCCTCTGTCCATGAGGGATGACTGCATTACATACAGATATAGCACAGGCTATATTATATAGCTATTGCTAAAACGTTAATTTTTTGTGCCCGGGCAACTCTGGTTTACAATGAGCGCTCTCCAATTAGATGCTGTTAACGCGTCACAGGAATGAGGAAGCAGAATGAGTCGTCGCGCAGGTATGCCAACAACAAAAAAAGTGACGCAGTTAGTGAACGTAGAGGAACACGTTGAAGGGTTCCGTCAGGTGCGAGAAGCGCATCGCCGCGAATTGATCGACGACTACGTTGAGTTGATTTCTGACCTGATTATTGAAGTCGGTGAGGCGCGTCAGGTGGACATGGCGGCCCGGCTCGGGGTGTCCCAGCCGACGGTGGCTAAGATGCTCAAACGTCTGGCCTCAGTGGGATTGATCGAGATGATACCCTGGCGCGGTGTTTTCTTAACCCCGGAAGGAGAGAAGCTGGCGCAGGAAAGCCGTGAACGCCATCAAATTGTGGAAAACTTTCTGCTGGTGCTGGGCGTGAGCGCAGAGATTGCCCGTCGCGATGCCGAAGGGATGGAGCACCATGTCAGCCAGGAGACGCTGGAAGCCTTTCGTCTTTTTACGCAACAGCACGGAAACTCTATTGAATGAGCCTGCCTTTTTTACGGGCGCTGAAACGCGACCGTTTTTTTCATTTGTTGATTGTGGTGGGCGTCGGATTGAGTATGTGGGTCCCCTTTACGCCAAAGACCTGGCCCGGCGCGATTGACTGGCACACCATTATTACCCTTAGTGGTCTGATGATGCTGACTAAAGGTGTCGAGCTGAGCGGTTACTTTGATGTGCTGGGCCGTAAAATGACCCGGCGTCTTGCGACGGAGCGCCGTCTGTCGATGTTTATGGTGCTGGCCGCTGCGCTGCTTTCGACGTTCCTGACGAACGATGTTGCGCTCTTTATCGTCGTCCCGCTGACAATCACTCTGAAGAAGTTGTGTGCAATACCGGTTAACCGGCTGATTATCTTTGAAGCGCTGGCAGTGAATGCCGGGTCATTGCTGACGCCGATCGGGAATCCGCAAAATATCCTGATGTGGGGTCGTTCTGGTCTCTCCTTTGTTGCATTTATCGGTCAGATGGCGCCGCTGGCCGTTGCAATGATGTTGACGCTGCTGGTGCTCTGCTGGTTTTGCTTCCCCAATAAACCGCTGCAATACCATACCGGGACCAGCCAGCCAGAGTGGCTACCCCGCCTGGTGTGGGGCTGTCTGGGACTGTACATCGTTTTTCTGACGGCGCTGGAGCTTAAGCTGGAGTTGATTGGCCTGGCGATTGTGGCCCTCGGTTTCCTGTTGCTGGCACGCCGCGTGCTGTTGAGTGTTGACTGGACGCTGCTGCTGGTGTTTATGGCCATGTTTATTGATGTCCATTTGCTAACCCAACTGCCGGCGTTGCAGGGGGTGCTAAGTCATGTCGGTACGTTGTCTGAACCCGGACTGTGGCTGACGGCAATTGGCCTGTCGCAAGCGATCAGTAACGTTCCCAGCACTATCTTACTGCTGAACTATGTCCCTCCTGGCGTGCTGTTGGCCTGGGCGGTTAACGTGGGTGGATTCGGCCTGTTGCCGGGGTCGCTGGCGAATCTGATTGCCCTGCGGATGGCGAACGACCGGCGCATCTGGTGGCGCTTCCATCTCTATTCGGTACCCATGTTGATATGGGCTGCGGTTGTAGGATTTGTTCTGCTTAAATTTTAGTCGCGATTCCCACTCCATTCTGACATAAGCAAATCCATTTCCTGATTGAATGGATTTGTTTGATCTATTTATTTACTTTACTGTAAAGTAAATAAATGGCGATTAAATAAGCTGAGCAGATAATGGACACAAGATTTTTGTCTTATGCGACCTCTGTTCAGCGGACCCTGATGGGGGAAGTGGCTCATGCTGGCGCGTTTTTTTGTTATCCGACCTGTTTTTTCCGCAGTGATGGCTATCTCAATCATGGCCGCAGGAACGCTTGCGCTATTTCTGTTACCCGTTGAGCAGTATCCCGATATTGCTCCTCCGGGCGTGAATATCACAGCGAACTACCCTGGGGCATCTGCACAGACCGTTGAGGACAGCATCACCCAGGTTCTGGAACAACAGATTAAAGGGATTGACGGGCTGCTCTATTTCTCATCAAGCAGCAGTTCCGCTGGCCAGGCCCGAATCAGTCTCAGCTTTAATCAGGGGGTAAACCCCGATATGGCACAGGTCCAGGTACAAAACGCGGTCAACCAGGCGATAACACGCCTGCCGCCGGAAGTGCAGCAGCAAGGAATTACCGTGACCAAATCGCAGGGGGATAGCCTGATGGTGGTCGCGCTTTATGATGAAACCCGGCAGCTAAGCAGTCTGGATATTAACGATTTTCTCATTAGCACATTGCAGGATCCCCTCAGTCGGGTTGATGGCGTTGGCGAAACCACCGTTTTTGGCGCGCAATATGCGATGCGCATCTGGTTGGATCCATACAAGCTCACCAGTTATGGGTTGATGCCATCTGATATTCGGGCTGCTATTGAAGCTCAGAACGCCCAGGTCACCGGGGGCGAGATAGGCTCACTGCCTGCAGTAGAGGGGCAATATCTCAATGCAACGGTGATGGCGCAGTCGCGACTTGAAACGGTCAAACAATTTGAAAACATTGTCGTTCGTATTAATGGTGATGGTTCTGTCATCTATTTACGTGATGTTGCCCGCATAGAGTTGGGGGCAGAAAATTATCAGAACCAGACGACTCTCAACGGCTATCCGGCCGCCGGGATTTCCATTCAGTTAGCTTCAGGGGCGAATGCCCTGGCGACAGCGGAAAAGGTTCGCGCTGAAGTTGAGCGCCTCAGTATACAGTTTCCGCAAGGGGTGATCAGCGCTTACCCGCGTGACAGTACGCCGTTCGTGACCGTTTCCATTGAAGGCGTGGTATGGACGTTAATTGAAGCGATCATTCTTGTGATCGTGGTGATGTATCTGTTTTTGCAAAACTGGCGCGCCACATTTATTCCTGCGATCACTGTACCTGTCGTCCTGCTCGGTACGTTCGGCATTTTAAGTGTCCTGGGCTACAACATTAATACGCTGACTCTTTTTGCCATGGTGCTGGCGATTGGTCTGTTAGTCGATGACGCTATCGTGGTTGTCGAAAATGTTGAGCGAGTGATGGCCGAAGAAGATATGACGCCCAAGGAAGCGACATTGTATTCAATGAGGGAAATCACAAGTGCGCTGATGGGTATCGCGCTGGTGTTAGCTGCCGTTTTCATTCCAATGGCTTTTTTTGGCGGTTCCGTGGGTATTATTTACCGTCAGTTCACCATAACAATCGCGGCGGCAATGATGCTCTCCGCGCTGGTGGCATTAACATTGACGCCGACCCTTTGTGCTCATTTGCTGAAAAAAGAGCAGCCGAAGAAAGGGGCCTTTTTTATCTGTTTTAACCAAGGGGTGGAAAAGAGCCAGCAGAATTATTTAGCCACGCTGCGACGGATAGTTTCGCGCCCCCTACGTTCATGCATTATTGCGACGTTACTGGTGCTGTTTATGGTGTGGGAATATCAACGATTGCCGACAGGTTTTCTTCCTGATGAGGATCAGGGGGCGGTGATGATTCAGTTTGCGCTCCCTACCGGATCGCCACTGTCCATGACCCAACGCGTGGGTGATTCCATTACCGATTATTTTCTGACGCAAGAGAAAGATAATCTCAGCGTTATCTTTATGGTCACGGGGCGCAATAATGCGGGTAGCGGCCAAAATGTCGGAATGGCTTTTGCGGAATTAAAGCACTGGGACAGGCGAAGCGGGGAACAGAATAGTGCCAGAGCGATCATTTCCCGTGCGAACCAATACTTCAAAACGGTACCTCTGGCATCAATTAACGCGATGTCTCCACCGACGGTCCGCGGGCTTGGACAGTCCAGCGGATTTGAAATGTGGCTTCAGGATCAATCGGCCAGCGGCTATGAGGCGCTGTTGCAGGCGCAGCAGGCGCTTTTACGCAAGGCCAGTGCCAGTGAACATCTCACGGCGGTCAGAATTAACAGCCTGGAAGAAAAGGCACTGCTACAGGTTGAAATTGACCCACTGAAAGCCGGTGCGCAAGGCGTTGTTCACGCTGATATCAATGAAACGCTTTCCGCTGCTCTGGGGGGCGTTTATATCAATGATTTTATCGATCGTGGACGTGTTAAAAGGGTGTATATGCAGGGGGACGCCGAGTGGCGGGCAAACCCTGAGAATCTTGCCGCCTGGTTTGTGAAAGGCGCGAGTGGCAATATGGCCTCTATCGCGAGTTTCGCGTCATTCAGATGGACAACGGGTCCACAGATGCTGCAACGTTTTAACGGTTTGCCTGCGGTTCAATTTCAGGGGAATGCCGCAGCGGGCACCAGCTCCGGTCATGCGATGGACGTGATGGCAGAGAAGGTAGAGGAAATGCCTGGTCTGGGTTTGCAGTGGAGTGGTTTGTCGTATCAAGAAAAAGCGTCGTCCGCGCAGACGCTCTGGATGTACATGGCGTCACTCATCTTTATTTTTCTCTGTCTTGCCGCTTTGTATGAAAGCTGGTCAATTCCACTGGCTGTCATGTTGATAATACCACTG
Organism: Citrobacter farmeri; assembly: GCF_019048065.1. Lineage (NCBI taxonomy): Bacteria > Pseudomonadati > Pseudomonadota > Gammaproteobacteria > Enterobacterales > Enterobacteriaceae > Citrobacter > Citrobacter farmeri. The sequence continues at coordinate 3,085,035 of NZ_CP077291.1, read as the reverse complement.
GGAATTCTGGGGGCGGTGACTGCCTCAATGCTCGTCGGATTCAATAACGATATTTATTTCCAGGTTGGCGTATTGACCACCATGGGATTGTCGGCAAAAAACGCGATTTTGATTGTCGAGTTTGCGCAGTCGCGTATCGCCGAAGGTCTTGATATAACACAAGCCGGATATGAGGGCGCAAGGCTACGCTTGCGTCCCATTATCATGACCTCACTGGCATTTGTGGCAGGCGTTATCCCTCTGGTACTCTCTACCGGGGCGGGCGCTGCCAGCCGAATAGAGATCGGTACCGCCGTCATTGGGGGAATGCTTTCAGGTACGGTATTAACGCTGCTTTTTGTGCCGCTGTTTTTCATCCTTATTCGACAAGGGTTACGGTATCTGAAGAAGTAAGATTTCATCAATAAATCATTAAGGACAGTGTTAATGGCAAATCAACGTGGGCGTCCGATGAAAGCGCGCCCTCGCATTTTACAGGCTGCTTGCGATCTTTTTCTTGAGCAGGGACTTGATGTGTCGTTAGACACCATCGTCGCCACTGCCGGGATCTCCAGGCCTACACTGTATAGCCATTTCCCAGGGGGGAAAGACGCTCTGCTTGTTGAAGCGTTTTCCTTTCTCAATGACAGGATGCAGCCGCCGCTCCAGCAGATGATGACGGATAACGCGGACTGTCTGCCAGCATTACTACTTGGTTTCGCGAAAGTGGTACAAGAACACTTCTATGCCCCTGAGCATATCCATTTCCAGCGTTTGTTAATTCAGGTTCTGGTACAGAAACCAGAGCTTTACGCCACGCTTAAGCAGCGTCCAACAGGGCGCGTATTACAGGCGCTGGCGGAGATACTGAAGCAATATCAGGCGCTGGGGAGAATACAGCTTGATAATCCGACACTTCAGGCGACCGCCTTTCTCGGTGCGGTAATGGGATACCCATTACCTGCCGCATTGATTGATCAGCAACCGATGGATAGCCGTGTGCTGGAGCCACTTGCGCACTCGGCGGTTCAAACCTTTCTTACCGCCTGGCGCTACCATTAAAAAAGGACTCAGTGGATGAGCCCTTTTTCATTAACTTGATGAATACAAAACAATCAGTTCAGACGAACCGGCATCCCGGAACGGTTCTGAATCGCTTGTTCCACCACATTCTGGTCAACATCGGCCTGGTTCGTGATGTTCTGAATGCTCTTCGACAACGTGATCGGTACGATTTCGCCGCCTTCAAACTGCGCTTCGGTGGTCGACAGCGGGTTGTGAACCTCGATGTAACGGCTGCCATCTGGCTCAGTCGTTGCTTTTACCGGCTCATCGATAAACTGTACGCGCGTTCCGACAGGCACATTCTGGAACAGGAATTTGATGTCTTCGTTACGCAGACGCACGCAGCCGTGGCTCACACGCAGGCCGATACCGAAGTTCGCGTTGGTACCGTGAATGGCGTACAGACGGCCAATATACAGGGCATACAGACCCATCGGGTTATCCGGACCGGCAGGCACGACAGCGGGCAGCGGTTCACCTGCGGCACGATATTCAGCGTGCATTTTCGCGGTTGGTGTCCAGGTTGGGCCGGCTTTCTTACGTTCAACTTTGGTAGTCCAGTTGATTGGCGTGTCTTTACCTAACTGGCCGATACCGATTGGCAGGACAATCACGGTATTCGTGCCTTTCGGGTAGTAGTACAGACGCATTTCCGCGCTGTTGATCACGATGCCTTCATGCACGGTGTCCGGCAGAATCAACTGCTGCGGAATGTTCAGCACGGTGCCGCCTTTCGGCAGGAAGGTATCCACACCCGGGTTGGCTTCCAGCATGTTGGAAAGCCCCATCTGATATTCAGCAGCAAAATACTCCAGCGGCTGCGTGTTACCTTCCGGGATGGTGATGACCTGATTCTGACCAATGACGCGACTACCATCCGTTGGCAGAGGATAGGTGACAGCGGATGCGGTACTGCAAAAGCCGACTACCGCGAGTGCTGCCGCGAAAAACGTTGTTAATTTCATATTCATGTTATGCGAGATTCATTGCCTGGCAGGCTGTTGGGTTGAGAATTCTGTAGTGTTGGGAGCGCATTATATGTGCATTCCCGTTAACAGGGAATTCAGATGTGTACGAAATCACATTTTTTTCCTGTTCCCCCAGTGTAGCCGTTTGCGACAGGGCGCGATCTTATTTAAGACTTGTGGCATAATATGAGGTTTGTCACATATTCTTTAGGATGCGTCCGTGTTAGTTTCCAGCAACGTCACCATGCAGTTCGGCAGTAAGCCGCTATTCGAAAACATTTCCGTCAAATTTGGCGGCGGCAACCGTTACGGCCTGATTGGCGCTAACGGTAGCGGTAAATCCACCTTTATGAAAATTCTCGGCGGCGACCTCGAGCCGACGCTGGGTAACGTTTCTCTCGATCCCAACGAGCGTATTGGTAAGCTGCGTCAGGATCAGTTCGCTTTTGAAGAGTTCACGGTGCTCGACACGGTCATCATGGGCCACGGTGAATTGTGGGAAGTGAAGCAGGAGCGCGATCGCATCTACGCGTTGCCGGAGATGAGCGAAGAAGATGGCTACAAAGTGGCCGATCTGGAAGTGAAATACGGTGAGATGGATGGTTACTCTGCTGAAGCGCGCGCCGGTGAACTGCTGCTCGGCGTTGGTATCCCGGTGGAGCAACACTATGGCCCAATGAGCGAAGTCGCTCCTGGCTGGAAGTTGCGTGTGCTGCTGGCGCAGGCGCTGTTTTCCAATCCGGATATTTTGCTGCTCGACGAACCGACCAACAACCTGGACATCGATACCATCCGTTGGCTGGAGCAGGTGCTGAACGAACGTGACAGCACCATGATTATCATTTCGCACGACCGTCACTTCCTGAACATGGTGTGCACGCACATGGCGGATCTCGACTACGGCGAACTGCGTATATATCCGGGCAACTACGACGAATATATGACCGCCGCGACGCAGGCGCGCGAACGTCTGCTGGCGGATAATGCCAAGAAAAAAGCGCAGATTGCCGATCTTCAGTCCTTCGTCAGTCGTTTTAGCGCTAACGCGTCTAAATCTCGTCAGGCGACGTCTCGCGCCCGTCAGATTGATAAAATCAAACTCGACGAAGTGAAGGCGTCAAGCCGTCAGAACCCGTTCATCCGCTTTGAACAGGACAAGAAACTGTTCCGTAACGCGCTGGAAGTGGAAGCGCTCAGCAAAGGTTTTGATAATGGCCCGTTGTTCAAAGGGGTCAATCTGCTGCTGGAAGTGGGTGAGAAACTGGCGGTACTGGGAACCAACGGCGTGGGTAAATCGACGCTGCTGAAAACGCTGGTGGGCGATCTGGACGCCGACAGCGGCACCGTGAAATGGTCTGAAAACGCGCGCATTGGTTACTACGCGCAGGATCACGAATATGAGTTTGAAAATGATCTGACGGTTTTCGACTGGATGAGCCAGTGGAAACAGGAAGGCGATGATGAACAGGCTGTGCGCAGCATCCTCGGTCGTCTGCTGTTCAGCCAGGACGACATTAAAAAGCCAGCGAAGGTGCTGTCGGGGGGGGAAAAGGGTCGTATGCTGTTCGGTAAGTTGATGATGCAGAAGCCCAATATTCTGGTGATGGACGAACCGACCAACCACCTTGATATGGAATCCATTGAATCGCTGAACATGGCGCTGGAGATGTATCAGGGAACCCTGATTTTCGTTTCTCACGACCGTGAATTTGTGAGTTCACTGGCGACCCGCGTACTGGAAATTACCCCAGAGCGCGTGGTGGACTTCAGCGGTAACTACGAAGATTATCTGCGCAGCAAAGGCATCGACGGCTAATTTCTCGTCGTCTTGCACGTGACAGGTGTGTTGGCTACACCTGTCACGTTTTTGGTTACTCCATCCCCAGCGCGCGCTTGCCGTGGATATTCAAATCCGCCAGCGTAAAGCGTCCTTCCCAGTTTGTTTCGTAATCTTCGCGCGGGAAATCGCCCGGCGATGCGCCTTTCTCAAGTGCGGCTTTGACTTTGCGCGCATAGGCCAGATTCTTCTCGCACAAAGGAGCGGCAGGAATGTACATCACATTTCCCCAGCCCTGCTGATTGTTGACCGGCGCCACGGAGTGAATCACATCGCAATGCCACCAGACGGAATCGCCAGCTTCCAGTTGCGGGATGCTGGTGAGCGCCTCAATCAACAGTGGATGCCACTGTTCAGAGATCGGTAGTACCCGCCCCGGCGCCACGCCACACAGTTCCTCTTCCGGCACATCATCCAGCAGAGGACGTAACAGTACATACGCCATGGCTTCCGGGATGGGAACGACATGCAGTAACCCCTGACCCGGCAGCATATCCGACAGCGCCGTCCAGCCCTGGAAAGTGCGGAACACCGAACATTTGGTGGTGTTATCCACGGTATACTCTTCTACCTCAGTGCGATGAGCGGCATGCCACGGATCGTATTTCGCCAGGTTACCGTTAAAGACACTGGCGAATACGCGCTGATATGCCGGCAGTAACCAGCGCTCGAGCGCGCCGGAATCGGTGTGCGCCCCCAGTCCTTTTGACGTGCTGCCCGGTGGGCGGCGACGGATCCTGTCCGGATAGATCACGCTCACATCCGGGTTAAACCACTGCTTCCCCTCGCTTTCGAAGGTCCACAGGCGATTGAGGAACGATTGCACCTTCGCCATCTCCTCACTTTGCCGCGCCTGCATTTGTGCCTGTGACCAGTAGATCGGATAGATCTCCGGACGGGAGGCGCTGAGGGTGCCAAAAAAGTTGTCGCCTGGGCCTTTATACACCTCGTCAAAACGGTTGCGGTCCAGATAGTCGAGCATCGACTGATCCCAGGCCAGCGCCTGTTCACGTGGGAAGTGACCTTTGATAACCGCACAGCCGCGGCGTTTAATCTGTTCACGTTGTTGCGCCGTGATCGTGCCGGCGTTGATATCAGCATATGACAGCTCAGGCCAGACCGACGCGCCCTGTGCTTTAAGCGTATTGATTTCTGCCACGCGAGCGGCAATGGTATCGCTGATCTGGCCGAAGATCTGCTGGAGGTCGCCAGACTGCGCCCGCAGTTCTTGCTTCATCTGACGGATAGCCGCTTTGTGATCGACCGGTAATGTGTCGCTTGTGAAGGTAAAAGCCATAACCACCTCGCATAACTTTCATTCGAAACTAGTTTAACTTACAGTTGATAATATAAGTTATAAAAAAGTTAAAGCAAGTTTAAATGTTTGCTGAATGACATTGTCAGCCTGTGGCAAGGACGACACGTTGAAATGCTCGATAGATGAGATTGTGGCGCACGACGGCGCCATTACGGGCAGGGCAACGGCTTACTCAGTGGGCGTTGCTGAGTTCACTAACTTTCGATGTAACTTTTTCCAGACCTCGATATAAGATTCGGTCATGTTACTGAGCGTTAATTCCGGATGATTCACACTCTGGCGAAACACCTGATTATCCTGATCGCGTCGGAGTTGTTCAGCATGCGAAAGATAGTGGACGATGCGCTGTTGCAGCGCGGCGACGGTGGGTTCGCAGGCGTAATCAGAAGGCATATACGCATCCATGCCCAGTCCTGGTGTGGCGATCAGCGCGCAGTTTGAAAGCAAGCCTTCCAGCCCGACAATACCGAAACTCTCCTGAATGCTGGGGAAAACCACAATGTCGGTTTCGGCAAAAGCCCGTTTTTTTTCCTCGCCCTGAACAAACGTCAGGCCTTTAAAGCCTTCCTTCTCCATGTAATCAGGGATTTTCTCTGGCCCATAAACCCGTGCTTCAACCCGGTTACGCCAGGCTTGCGGAAGGGTAGTGATCGACTCACGAAAAATTTGAAAGTTTTTCACAATATCGGTGAATCGACCGAAGAAGCTGATGACCACTTTACCTTGCGGATGCCGGATCTTTTTTTCCGGATAATCAGCAAAATCGACACCGATAGGGAAGATATCAGGAGTCACAATATCGGCAGAGACATGCTGAATAATCGAGCGGTGCGCCCAGTCACTGTGAAGCACCACGGCACCACTTTGACGCACCGCGATACGCTGTTCCCAGTAATGCTGCATGCCTTTCTGTGTCCGGGTCAGATAGTGCTGCATGCCGATATAGCTGGAATGAAGCGTGAATTGCACTCGGTGTAACTCAAAGTAAAACGGCAACAGCGGCGAGTTTTCGTGAACCGAGATAATATCTGGCCTGAACTCATTGAGTATGGGCTGAATTTTTTGCGCGGTACTCCACGCCACATTCAGACTCAGCGATTCCAGGGTGGAGTCAAAGGGTAATGAAGGTTCTACGGCGATCTCATAATCAGCCAGTTTTGACGCCCGGGTTTTCTGATTATTCAGGTATAACACTTTGAAAGGGTAGCGACGGCGCGTTAATTCCTGCCAAAAATGTTGATTGAAAAAACCCAGGCCACTGAACAGAACATCAGGAGCTTCCGTAGTGACAATTAAAACGCGTGGTTGCATGACCATTCCTGTTATCAAATGCGTTTGGTATAAATCGGCAGGGAGGCAGACGGATAATATGCTCCGTCTGCCCGGGCCTGCTACTGGCTAGAAACGGTATTTGATCCCTATCATTGCCTGAGTATCACTGTAACCACGACTCCCGATTTGCTGTGTCACGTTACCCCACATATCCAGCTGGCGGGAGAGCTGTCCCTCAACCCCGATTTTGGCTTCGCCAATATTGCGGGTGCCGGCAATCTCATTCCCCTGGTCATTGATACTTGCCCCAAAATCACGGGTGTTATGGATCCAGTTTGCTTCAATGAACGGTTGGAATTCGCGATTTTTGCCCTTGTCGATCGTGCTGTGTCCTTGCAGATAGGCGCGAACACCCAGTCGGCTTTGCAGATTGCCGTCGCCATCAAAAGAGACGCGCGAGCCGCCGCTGCTTTGGCGTTCGGTATGGTCACTGGATCTGACGCCCATCCAGATAAGCTGGGCTTTAGGCTGGATGTAATATCCCACCGCACCTGTTTCTCTGCTGCCTAATTCAAAAGTATATCCGGTTTCTAAAGAGGCGGTGACGCCGCGTGACTTATACCTCTCGGTCGCCAGTTGATCGCCTTTCACTTCGTTATCAAACCAGTTATAGAGTACCCAGGTATCGACATAGCTACCGGTTTTCCTCTCATCATTGGCATACCAGGTTCCGTACAAACCTGCACTATAGCCTTTGACTGTGCCTTTAGATTGATAGCGTGAATATTTGGATTCGGTATTGTTACTCTGCCGGGCGTAGCCCGCCATGATCCCCAGGTGCCAGCGATCGCGTTGATCGGAACTCCACTGCGCGATGTCACCGCCAATTTGCGCAACATAGCGATTCCCCTGGCTTTTCAGTTGACCAGAACTGTCCTGAGAGCGGTGATGCCCACCGACCTGACGAAGCCACAGGCTGGTTGTCTGTTCACCGGTTAATGCATCGGTATACTGCGCCTCACCGAGACGGTCGTGAAGACGGGTCTGGAAGAGGGTATTGGCGGCCATGTGGTTGACCATATAGCTACCGATTTCCGGACGTTGCACGGGCTCAGGAGCCTGGGGATCCGGCGTGACCGAAGGCAGTTCGGAGCGCAGGTACCAGTCGCCGTCCTGAACACTGAGACTATTTTTGTGTAAATAATACTCATAGGCGCCGCCGACAATACGCCCGCTCTGCGTGAACACCCCCGATGAATCGCCATTGACCTCAATGACTTTTATGCCTTCGCGAGTTTGCGCCCCGGTGCCACCGAGATTATTGATGGACAGTACACTTTGGCCCGACGTTGAGCCGTTAATAATGAGCCGGTCGGTCAGTGAGTTGTCGTCACCCAGAACCGTATCAAGCGCAATAACGCCGCCGTCTCCGACATAATCTCCGTTAAGGGTAAAGCGATCGCCAGCGACATTATTGGTTAACTGCAGGCTACCCTGATTTCGCAATGTTGTCAGGTTATCAAATAGCGCATGATTGGCTGTCCCATCCGGGCGCGCGGTGAGGGAAATTACGCCACGGTTAACAAGTTCCGTTGTGCCTCCGCCAAAATCACTGGTCGCCACCGCAGCCACGGTATCCCGGATACCGTCGCGATCTGAATCAGACCACTGCCGCACGTTCCAGACACCCGTAGCGTCGTTAATCACCGTATCCTGACCGCTGGAGAGGCGCATGACGCCGGTCATTGTTCCTGCGTTAAGGATGCGTGTTTCTGCTCCGTTATAATGAGTACTGTCTACCGGCGAATTGGAAATGGTGGGATCGCGCAAGTAAAAACCGTCAAACCCTGCCACGTCGATCGCCACATCCGATAAGGCACCCAACGTGGCACCCTGATCGATTTGCACAGTGGACTGCGTTCCCCCTGTGGTTTTGATACCCGCGCCTTCGCTCCCCCCCTCGACAACGCTGTCGGCCTTCAGATGAACATCAAATACGCCCTGCGGATCGACAATGATGTAACCGCCGCTGGAATAGGTATATTCAGGCGGGGTGCTTTCCAGGCGAATAGCATCGCCGACCTGGGCACGAATCACGCCTGAGCTGGTAATCCGTGATTCCAGCGCCTGCGAGTAGATAGCCGCGGTGTCTTTACTCGCACTGTTGTTCACAATCTGGCTGCCGGACTGCTGAAGAACTGAGCCGAGAGCCAATACCCCGCCTGATGTCCCGGACAGATAAACCCCAGCGTGCTGCGTATCCCGGATATTGGTTTTATCAAAAATGATGCCACCAGAAGGGCCGGTAATCGGTGCTTGCGGATCCGCCGCATCGCTATCGGTAATCTTACCGGTATAGATGTTTCCTGATGTGCTGACTTCTATTTCCTCAAGAGCAAAAGTAGTGCCTTGAGCCAGTATCCCATTCTGATCGGCCGTGATCGTCTTACCCGCGTCCAGAGAGATAACCACCTTATCAGACTGCATCCCGTTCTGAGCGTCGAATGAGTAGGCAGGGTAAGGGGTAGGGCTGTCGATATCGGCATGAATATCAATATTCAGTTGGTTACCGTTTTGTACGCAACTCACTCCCGCTTGCGGTGCCAGATTATTACAGTCATCGGCGTAAGCGGAGTGGGCTGCTAATAAAATGGCGCTAGCGAGAAAAGTCTTATTAAAGTTTCCCGAAAGAAACGTGAAATTCCTGACCCGGTGTAATTGGCGCGTGTAATCCATGTTAACTTGTCCATGATGATTAAATTATATTATAAAATTTAACATTTAATAGATGGGGCAAACAAAGACTCCTGTTTGTCAATGAATAGTTTAAATGATTTGATGGGGTCTGAAAATCAATTAAATGACACCTTTTTTGTTTTGTCGAATGTTTTTTATGTTTATCAATAAGTTGGTGATTTATTTTTTTCTTTCGTGGATATGGGGTATCTGTGTGAAATATGACGTTATCTATTGTTGCTAAGTGATGATAAGAAAGGGGATATAAATATAATACGACCATTGCTCAGGGGGGTTAAGAATTTTGTTAACTCTGATGTGTCGATATAAAAGAATTCTTTCATTAATATTATCAAAAATCCTGGTGCTGATAGTAATAATCTGAATGCGGCCCCGGGAATTAAGTTTTCGCCAGTTGCCGCAATTCGACATTACACGTTGAAGGGGGGATTGTTATCCAGCACGGCCTGAATCACGTTTAGTGCGCCCTGATGATTATTGTCATTCGTCTGATAGCGGGAGAGCGCCTTGATACTGTCGGTGGCATTCGCCATGGCAAAAGAGTAGCGCGCCATTTTTAGCATTTCTGCATCATTGCCGCTGTCGCCGATGGCGACCACCTCCTTCGGTGAAAGGTTCCAGCGTTTCAACAATCGGCTGATACCATTGGCTTTATGGAGTCCCGGAATGATCAGATCGATAAAGCCGAAACCGCTGGTCACGGGTTTCATAATGCCGTCCAGCGCCGTATGCAGTTTGTCGATAACCAATGGGATCTGCTGGTCCGGCAAGTTCAACGAGAACTTAAACAGCACGTCGTCGATATCGTGATAGTCCTTCACCGGCTTCAGGCGGTGATAGTGCTTCGCCATTAGCGCAACAAAGGATGCCGGGGCGTGTTCACTAACGTAAGCGCTTTGCAGACCGCAGGCGACAAAGTTGAGCTGTTTATCCTTGAGCAATTCGCCGATCACGCTCCGTGACTCACGGTGGGTGAGTTCGCCGTGAAAAAGCTGTTTACCATGCTCAAACACCAGCGCGCCGTTTTCGGCGACGAAAGAGATCTCGTCTTTGAGTTCCGGGAAGAAAGAGATGAGCTGAAAATACTGATTGCCGCTGGCGACGACAAACTCAATGTTGCGTTTCTTTAGCTCGTGGTACTGCGCCATAAAACGTGCGTGATCGTACTTTTTGGCGTCATTGAGAAAAGTTCCGTCCATATCGGTGACGATAACTTTAACGGTCATATAAAGCTCCTGGCTCAAAACTGCGACCAGAAACATTTTAATAACAATGTGACCTAAAGCACAAATTTAATTTCGAATGAAAGCAAAAGCGCCGGATGGCGGCTGCACCTTATCCGGCCTACGGAGAGAGGCTTGTAGGCCCGGTAAGCGTTAGCGCCACCGGGCGTGAGTGTTAAAGCATATGTTCAGTGCGGGCGATGATATCGTCCTGCGCGTCCGGTGAAAGCGCGGTGAAGAAGGCGGAATAACCGGCTACACGGACTACCAGATCGCGATACTGATCCGGGTGCTTTTTCGCATCCAGCAGGGTCTCGCGCGATATGATGTTGTACTGAATGTGCCAGCCTTTGTGTTCTTCAAAGAAGGTCCGCAACAGGATCATCAGTTTCTGCTTGTCAGACTCATTCTCCAGCGTTGCCGGGTTCAGCTTCTGGTTCAACAGCACGCCGCCCAGGATCGAACCGGTAGGCAGTTTACCGACTGAGCCAATCACCGCCGTTGGACCAAGATGATCGGTACCGGATGCCGGGCTTGCTCCTTCCGCCAGCGGAGTATGGGCTTTACGACCATCAGGCGTCGCCATCGTTGCGGCGCCGAACGGCACGTTTGCCGAGATAGACGAGGTGCCCGCGTAGTAATTACCGCCGACCGGACCGCGTCCGTAACGTGGGTTATGGTACTGCTTCAGTTCGTCAATATAGGTCTGATAAGCACGGGCCAGCAGAGTGTCGACCGTGTCATCATCGTTGCCATACTTCGGCGCGCCGTTGATTAGACGCTGGCGCAACTGCTCGTGGGTCAGGCCGTCAAAATCCTCGGCCAGTGCCGCCGCCAACTGCTGCTGACCAATTGCTCCCTGTTCAAAGACCAGTTTTTTCACCGCGGCCAGGCTGTTGCCGAGGTTCGCGATACCAACCTGCAAGCCGGATACCCAGTCATACTTCGCTCCGCCCTGTTTAATACTTTTCGCCCGCTCGATGCAGTCATCCACCAGCGCCGAGCAGAGAATATCGTGCACGTTCTCTTCCAGCATGGTGTCGACCACATACTCGATCTCAATCGATTTGCGCGTGTAGTAGCGAATTTGCGTATCCCACGCCGCCATCACCTCATCGAAATTGTCGAAGTTACCGGCGGAGAGCGCTTTGTCCTGCGGCAGGAAGACTTTTCCGCTGGTGGCGTCACGACCACCTTCCAGCGCGGCCAGCATCACGCGGGCAAAGTTGATAAAGCTCATGCCGGTGCAGCGGTAGCCCCACTTGCCGCCCACGGCGGTTTCGATGCAGCCAATCGCTGCGTAATCGTAGGCGTCCTGCGGCTCAATCCCGAGCTTAATAAATTCCGGGATCACAATTTCATCATTGTTAAATGCCGGCATACCAAAACCACAGCGGATCACCTGTACGCAGGCGTCGAGGAAGTCATTGCTCATCCCGGCGTGATAACGCACGCTGAGGTTAGGCTGGGTTGAACGCAGACGACCGCAGGATTCAAGGATCGCGTAGGAGAGCGGATTGACCGCATCCATCGGCTGACCGTTGACCAGGTTTTGTCCGCCAATGGTGACGTTCTGATACAGCGGGCTGCCTGCTGAAGCCTTAGAATGCGAGCCGGAGCGGATTTTGTTCACTTCCAGCAGTTTCAGCCAGCAACTGTGCAGCAGCTCAATGGCGTGCTCGCGGTCCAGCGATTGGTTCAGCTCCACGTCGCGGCGATAGTACGGATAAAGATACTGGTCCATACGTCCGAACGACACCGAGTGACCGTTGGATTCAATTTGCAGAATCAACTGGATGAAGTAGCACAGCTGCAGTGCTTGCCAGAATGTCTGCGGCGGCTGATGGGCGATAAGATCGCAGTTATCCGCTATCGTCAGCAGCTCATTACGGCGGCTGACGCGCGTCTCTTCGCTCGCCATTTTACGCGCCAGTTCGGCGAAACGGGCGATGTGGTCGCTGACGGCAATCAGCACAATGTCGATGGCTTTCAGGAATTGTTCGCCATGCAGATCGTCGAGGACGGTCAGGTTAATGCGAGAGCGCCGCTCCGCGACTTTTTCCCGCAGGCCGTCAATGCCTTTTTCCAGCAGCAGTGGGAAATTAACCGCCAGGTGCGCGTCACCGGAGGTCATGTTGCCTTCGGCTTTGATGATACCGGTTTCCAGCAACCCCTTTTGCTCATCGGTAAACATGCCGTAGCAGCGATCCTGAACGGTTTGACCGCGCCACCACGGACAGACGGCATGCAACACGCGCTTATTCTCTTCACTGACCGCAAAACCCGCACCCGGTCTGTCTGCCAGGGAGTCGATCTCATTTTCAATCCACGAGACGGTGTATTCCGGGAAGATTGGCGCGGCGCGTACTTCGCTTGCCTGGTTGCCGACGATCAGCTCGTCGTGTTTGATCCAGATGGTCCGTTCTGCCAGATGATGCGCCAGGGCCAGCGCGCGGCGTACCGGAATCGGTTTGTCCAGATGTTGCTGGTACATTTCGGTGTAATGCTGCGCACGTTCGGTACAGACCGGCGGTTTGACGATGTGCACCAGCGCGGTTTTGTGCGCTTTGATGCGGTCGCTGAGCGTATCCAGTTTCAGTTGGGTCATGGGATTATCCTCGTAAAGTCGCGGTCAAACCTTTCGTGCAGGCGTACTGCTGCGCAAAGGCGAGCAGATCGGGCGCATCCAGTGGCTTATCCGGCGCGTTGTTGGGTTGGCTGAGTAAGTGGTATTTGTTGATGCCCAACGTGTGGTAGGGCAAAAAGTGGATCTCGCCAACGTGCAGTTCATCGGCGGCAAAATCGGTAATTGCTTTAATGGCCTCTTCATCAGCATTAAATCCCTGAACCAGCGGAACGCGGATGATCATTTTTTTCCCGGAGGCGGCGAGTTTTCTCAGGTTTTCCAGTACGCGTGACGCGCTACCATCTGTCCATTGCTTAAACGGCGCGTCGGCGACGTGTTTCAAATCGGCAAGGAAAAGATCGATCCAGGGCAGGGACGGTTCAATATATTTCCACGGCACATGCAGACAGGTTTCGACCGCGGTATGAATTCCCGACTCATGGCTGGCTTTAAACAGCGATGCGGCCAGCTCCGGCTGCATAAACGGTTCGCCGCCGGAAAGCGTAATGCCGCCGCCGCTGCGGTCATAAAAAGGTTTATCGCGCAGGACGGTGATCATAATCTCATCCACGCTTTTAACTTCGCCGCAGACGGTCAGCGCCTGAGTGGGGCAACAGTCGATCAGGTTGGCAAGATGCACGTCAGTGATTTTTTCGCGATGAATAAGGAGGCCATTCAGCGCGCGTTCGATAACGCCCGGGGCCGCCTGGGTGCAAAGCTCGCAGCCTTCGAGGCACAGACGTGCATCAAACAGCAGATCCTGCGTGCGCGCCCGGCTTTCCGGATTCTGGCACCAGCGACAGCCCAGAGAGCATCCTTTAAGGAACACCACGGTGCGAATTCCGGGGCCATCGTGGGTAGAATAGCGCTGAATATTGAAAATCATAAACGGCCTCTTTTGTTTCGTATAAAGATTAAATAACTTTCGAATGAAAGTTATGTTGACGTGCGTCAACTAATAGAGAGGTTTTGCCGTGGTATCTTTCTTTCATGCAAACTAGTCATTGAGGAATGATTATGGAACTCTATCTGGATACGTCCGACGTTGACGCGGTGAAAGCGCTGGCGCGAATTTTCCCGCTGGCGGGCGTGACCACTAACCCCAGCATTGTTGCCGCGGGTAAACAACCACTGGACGTCTTACTGCCGCAATTGCGTGAAGCGATGGGGGGGCAGGGACGTCTGTTTGCCCAGGTGATGGCGACGACGGCGGAAGGGATGGTGAGCGATGCGCGTAAACTTCGTGGAATCATTCCTGATATTGTGGTGAAAGTGCCGGTCACGGCGGAAGGCCTGGCGGCGATCAAGTTGCTTAAAGAGGAAGGTATTCCGACGCTGGGAACGGCGGTATACGGTGCGGCACAGGGCCTGCTGTCGGCGCTGGCGGGGGCGGAGTATGTTGCGCCTTACGTGAACCGCGTGGATGCGCAGGGCGGCGATGGCATTCAGACCGTTACCGATCTGCAGAATTTGCTGAAAATGCACGCGCCACATGCCAAAGTGCTGGCGGCCAGTTTCAAGACGCCGCGTCAGGCGCTGGATTGTCTGCTGGCGGGGTGTGAATCCATCACCTTACCGCTGGACGTTGCCCAACAGTTGATTAGCTCCCCGGCTGTTGATGCGGCGGTGGCGAAGTTTGAGCACGACTGGCAGAGCGCCTTTGGGCGAACCTCTATTTGACTTGTTCCAGGCCGGATAAGGCAACGCCGTCATCCGGCAATTCGCGCCGTCATTGCCTGATGGCGCTACGCTTATCAGGCCTGGAATCTGATCAGGATGATGCTTCCCCGCACACGTCGCAGCCTGGATTTCGCATCAGCTTCATTTCACGGAACTGACAGGTCATGGCGTCATACATAACGATTTTCCCCGAAGCCGGTTGACCATAATGGGCGAGCAGCTTAATGGCCTCCATCGCCTGTAGCGACCCAATGACGCCAATCAGCGGCGCCATCACGCCGGCTTCCACGCAGGTTAATGCGTTTTCACCAAACAGACGGCTCAGACAGCGATAGCAGGGCTCACCCTCTTTGTAGGTAAAGACGGTTACCTGGCCTTCCATGCGGATCGCCGCGCCAGAAATCAGCGGGACTTTTGCCGCATAACAACCGGCATTGAGCTGGTTACGAATGGCGACGTTATCGGTGCAGTCGAGCACCAGATCGTGTTCGGCGATGCGTGTCCGAAGGGCGGTCTCGTCCAGCAGTGCATTTACCGGGGTGATAGCCACGTGTGGATTAATACGGCTTAGCGCTGCATGCGCCGAGTCCACTTTCGGCTGGCCGAGGGTTGCATCGCTGTGTAGCGTCTGGCGCTGTAAATTCGACAGCGACACGGTATCGAAATCAAGCAGCGTCAGGTGGCCGACGCCAGCGCTCGCCAGATACTGCGAGGACGCACAACCCAGCCCACCAAGGCCGACAACCAGCACGTTGGCTTCCTTCAGCGCTTCCTGCCCGTCAAAGTCAAAGCCGCGCAGGATTATCTGTCGGTTGTAGCGCAGCATTTCCTGATCGCTGAGTTCCGCCATCAGAGGCCTCCGAACAGCGCATTGAAGGGCTCGACTTCAACCCATTCACCGGCCTCAACGTTACCGCGATCGCGCTCCAGCACAATGAAGCAGTTCCCCTGACTAAAGGAACTGAAGACATGTGAACCCTGATGGCCCGTGGTGCTCACTTCCAGTTCGCCGTTGGCGGCGCGCTGGAGGACGCCGCGCTGGAAATCGAGGCGTCCTGGCGTTTTCTTCAGTCGCGAGGCAGTTCGTACACGCTGGCGTGCAGGTAACCCGCAGGCGGTATTGCCGCTCAGTTTCGCCAGTAACGGCTGAACCAGTTGATAGAAGGTCAGCGCCGCTGACACCGGATTACCCGGCAGCCCGCAGAACCAGCTGTTGCTCAGCTTGCCGAAAGCGAACGGTTTACCCGGCTTGATTGCCAGCTTCCAGAAGGCGATTTCTCCCAGCTCTTCAAGAATAGTTTTGGTGTAATCCGCTTCACCCACCGACACGCCGCCGGAGCTGATTACCACATCCGCCTGACTGTCGGCTTCAATAAACGCCGTGCGCAGAGCGTGCGGGTCATCGCGAATGATGCCCAAATTGATCACCTCGCACCCCAACTGTTGCAGCATCAGATGCACGGTCAGGCGGTTGGTATCATAGATCTGACCTTCGCCGAGCGGTTGACCGGGCAGTTGCAGTTCATCACCGGTCGAGAACAGCGCAACGCGTACTTTACGTACCACCTGAACGTCGGCAATGCCGAGCGATGCCAGTACCGGCAGTTCGCCGGTGGTCAGGCGTGTGCCGGCAGGAAAAACCACCGCATTGTGTTTGATGTCTTCGCCACGATGGCGGATGTTTTGCCCGGCGCGGACATCGGCGGTAAAACGCACGCCGTCCTCAGTTTGTTCCGTCTGCTCTTGCATTATCACGGCATCACATCCCGCCGGTACCGGCGCGCCGGTCATAATCCGAATGCAACTCCCTACAGGCCATTCTCCCTGGAACGGTTGACCGGCGAAGGCTTTACCGGCGACCGCCAGCGGCTGTCCGCTGGCGAGGTCGGCCAGCCGCACCGCGTAGCCGTCCATCGCCGAGTTATCGAAACCCGGCACGTCGAGCGGCGAAACCACGTCGGTCGCCAGAATACGGCCAAAGCACTGCACCAGCGGCAGCGTCTCAACGGCAGTCAGCGGGGTAACACGCGATAACATTTCGGTAAGCGCTGTTTCCAGCGGCATCAGTCCGGCGGTAAATTCCATGAAAACACTCCTGCGGGGCAAAATCGAATCCGCCTATTATGTCAGAAAATACGGGGGGACAGTATGCCACCTCGGACTTAGAAAGGATGTGAACGCTTTACATGCTAATCGCATCTTTCTATAGTCAAAAATCGAATCAATAACTCTACAAAATTCTGATATTTGTAGAAGACGGACGACAAACATGGGCAAAGCAGTTATTGCAATTCACGGCGGTGCCGGGGCGATTACCCGCGCGCAGATGAGCCAGGAGCAGGAGTTACGCTATATCCAGGCGCTTTCCGACATTGTCGACGTCGGGCAAAAGATGCTGGAAGCAGGAGAAAGCGCGCTGGACGTGGTCACCGAAGCTGTGCGACTGCTTGAAGAGTGCCCGTTGTTTAATGCCGGGATCGGCGCAGTGTATACCCGTGACGAGACCCATGAACTGGATGCCTGCATTATGGATGGCAATACCTTAAACGCCGGGGCGGTGGCAGGGGTCAGCCATTTACGTAACCCGATTCTCGCTGCCCGTCTGGTTATGGAGCGCAGCCCGCATGTCATGATGATTGGCGCGGGGGCAGAAAAATTTGCTGCCGGGCAGGGGATGGCGCTCGTTTCTGCGGATCTCTTTTCAACGTCTGAACGTTATGAACAGCTGCTGGCCGCGCGCTCGAGCGGCGAAACCGTGCTGGATCACAGCGGTGCGCCGCTCGATGAAGGCAAAAAGATGGGCACCGTGGGCGCGGTGGCGTTGGATGTGCACGGCAATCTGGCAGCCGCAACCTCGACAGGGGGCATGACCAACAAATTACCGGGCCGCGTCGGCGACAGTCCGCTCGTTGGCGCGGGCTGTTATGCCAATAATGCCAGCGTGGCGGTTTCCTGCACCGGTACCGGTGAAGTGTTCATCCGCGCGCTGGCCGCCTACGACATTGCCGCGTTGATGGACTACGGCGGCCTGAGCTTATCGGAAGCCTGCGAGCGCGTAGTAATGGAAAAGTTACCGGCACTGGGTGGAAGCGGCGGACTGATCGCCATCGATCATGAGGGGAATGTGGCTTTGCCGTTTAATTGTGAAGGAATGTATCGCGCCTGGGGTTATGCCGGGGATACACCAACGACCGGGATCTACCGGGAAAAAGGGGATACCGTTGCCACACAGTGATGCGCTTGATGTCAGCGACGTGCTGGCCGTCAGCAATCTGAATATTGCCTTTCAACAGGACCAGCAGCGTACTGAGGCGGTGCGGAACCTGTCGTTTCGTCTCAAGCGCGGCGAGACGCTGGCGATTGTCGGTGAATCCGGTTCGGGAAAATCGGTCACTGCGCTGTCGTTGATGCGGTTGATTGAACAGGCTGGCGGTGAGGTTCAGTGCGAACAAATGTTGCTGCGCCGACGTAACCGCGAGGTGATTGAACTGGGCGAACAGAGCGCTTCGCAGCTTCAGCGAGTGCGGGGGGCCGATATCGCCATGATCTTCCAGGAGCCGATGACATCGCTTAACCCGGTGTTTACTGTGGGCGAGCAAATTGCCGAGTCCATCCGTCTGCATCAGGGGGCAGGGCGTGAAGCGGCTATGGCAGAGGCCAAGCGGATGCTCGATCAGGTTCGTATTCCGGAGGCGAAAGCGATACTTTCCCGCTATCCCCATCAGCTTTCCGGCGGTATGCGCCAGCGGGTGATGATTGCAATGGCGCTCTCCTGTCGCCCGGCGGTGTTGATTGCCGATGAACCAACAACCGCGCTGGACGTCACAATTCAGGCGCAGATCCTGCAACTGATCAAAGTGCTGCAACAAGAGATGTCGATGGGGGTGATTTTTATCACTCACGACATGGGCGTGGTGGCGGATGTCGCTGACCGTGTGCTGGTGATGTACCAGGGCGAAGGGGTGGAGACCGGCCGTGTGGATCAGATTTTCCGCTCGCCGCAGCATCCCTATACGCAGTCATTATTAGCGGCAGTACCGCAGCTCGGCGCGATGAAAGGTCTCCCTTATCCACGCCGCTTCCCGCTGATCTCCCTGAACGCGCCGGAAAAGCGCGAGCGACCCGTCGATCAAAATACGGTGGTTGAGGGGGACCCCATTTTGCAGGTACGTAACCTGGTCACCCGTTTTCCGCTACGCAGCGGCGTTCTTAATCGGGTGACACGGGAAGTACACGCGGTGGAAAATGTCAGCTTTGATCTCTGGCCCGGCGAGACGCTGTCGCTGGTTGGTGAATCGGGCTGTGGCAAATCCACAACCGGGCGCGCGCTACTGCGCCTGGTCGAATCGCAGTCCGGCGAGATTATTTTTAACGGCCAGCGGATCGATACGCTGTCCGACAGTCAATTGCAGCCGTTGCGCCGCGATATTCAGTTTATTTTTCAGGATCCCTACGCCTCGCTCGATCCGCGACAAACCGTGGGTTATTCCATCATGGAACCGCTGCGCGTCCACGGATTATTGCAGGGTAAGGCGGCAGCCGATCGTGTGGCGTGGCTGCTGGAACGTGTCGGGTTGCTACCGGAACATGCGTGGCGTTATCCGCATGAGTTTTCCGGTGGGCAGCGTCAGCGGATCTGCATTGCCCGCGCGCTGGCGCTCAATCCTAAAGTGATTATTGCCGATGAGTCGGTCTCCGCGCTGGATGTGTCGATTCGCGGACAAATTATCAACCTGCTGCTCGATTTGCAGCGGGAACTGGGGATCGCCTGGCTGTTCATTTCGCATGACATGGCCGTTGTTGAGCGGATCAGCCACCGTGTTGCGGTGATGCACATGGGGCAGATTGTGGAGATCGGCCCGCGCGCCGCGCTGTTTGAAGATCCGCAGCATCCGTATACCCGTAAGCTCATGGCGGCGGTTCCGGTTGCCGATCCCGGGCATCCCCGGCCGCAGCGGGTGCTGCTGTCGGACGATCTGCCGAGCAACATTTACCGGCGCGGCGAAGCGCCAGCACCTGTTTCATTGCAGTTAGTCGGGCCCGGACATTATGTCGCGCGTCCGCAACGAGAAAATGCGCTATCGCGTTTATAACATTCAGGCAGGGTTCAGGAGAAAAAAGATGACAAAATTGCTCGCCCGACATTGGCTGTTGGCATTAGGCGCGACGACCGCGCTGGCAGCGTCCCCGGCGTTTGCCGCAAAAGATGTGGTAGTCGCGGTGGGGTCCAACTTCACCACGCTCGATCCGTATGATGCGAATGACACCTTATCCCAGCAGGTCGCGAAGTCGTTTTATCAGGGGCTGTTTGGCCTTGATAAAGAGATGAAGCTGAAGAACGTGCTGGCGGAGAGTTACACCGTCTCTGACGACGGTCTGGTGTATACCCTCAAACTGCGTCAGGGGGTAAAATTCCAGGACGGCACCGACTTTAACGCCGAGGCGGTGAAAATTAACCTCGACCGCGCCAGCGATCCTGCCAACAGCCTCAAGCGTTATAACCTGTATAAAAACATCGCCAAAACAGAGGCCGTCGATCCTGCGACGGTAAAAATCACTCTGAAGCAGCCGTTCTCCGCGTTTATCAATATCCTGGCGCACCCGGCGACAGCGATGATTTCACCGGCCGCACTGGCGAAATACGGGAAAGAGATTGGGTTCCACCCGGTTGGTACCGGTCCGTACACGCTGGATACCTGGAATCAAACCGATTTTGTGAAGGTGAAGAAATTTGCGGGCTACTGGCAGTCGGGCTTGCCGAAGCTGGACAGCATCACCTGGCGTCCGGTCACCGATAACAATACCCGTGCGGCGATGCTGCAAACCGGGGAAGCACAGTTTGCATTTCCTATCCCCTACGAGCAGGCGGCGTTGTTAGAGAAAAACAAAAATCTGCAGCTGGTCGCCAGTCCGTCGATCATGCAGCGTTACATCAGCATGAACGTGACGCAAAAGCCGTTCGACAATCCGAAAGTACGCGAGGCGTTAAACTACGCCATCAACCGTCAGGCGCTGGTGAAAGTGGCGTTCGCGGGATATGCGACCCCGGCGACCGGCGTGGTGCCGCCGTCGATTGCTTATGCGCAAAGCTACACGGCCTGGCCTTACGATCCGGCAAAGGCACGAGAACTGCTGAAAGAAGCGGGTTACCCAAACGGTTTTAGCACCACGCTGTGGTCATCGCACAATCACAGTACCGCCCAGAAAGTGTTGCAGTTTACCCAGCAGCAGCTGGCACAGGTGGGGGTTAAAGTGCAGGTGACGGCGATGGATGCCGGTCAGCGCGCGTCAGAAGTGGAGGGCAAAGGGCAGAAAGAGAGCGGCGTCAGAATGTTCTACACGGGGTGGTCGGCCTCGACCGGTGAAGCGGACTGGGCGCTGTCGCCGCTGTTTGCTTCGCAAAACTGGCCGCCAACGCTGTTTAACACCGCGTTCTACAGTAATCCGCAGGTGGATACCGATCTGGCCGACGCGCTGAAAACAACCGATCCGCAAGAGAAAGCGCGGCTGTACAAAGCGGCGCAGGATGTTGTCTGGAAAGAGTCGCCGTGGATCCCGCTGGTGGTGGAAAAACTGGTCTCGGCGCACAGTAACAAACTGACCGGTTTCTGGATCATGCCAGATACGGGGTTCAGCTTTGATGATGCAGATTTGAAATAAGCCACAGCGGAAACCTGATGCTTAACTATATTCTCAAGCGCCTGCTGGGGTTGATTCCGACCCTGTTCATTGTTGCGGTGCTGGTGTTTTTATTTGTCCACCTGTTACCCGGTGACCCGGCGCGGCTGATTGCCGGGCCGGAAGCCGACGCGCAGGTGATCGAACTGGTTCGTCAGCAGCTCGGTCTCGACCGGTCGCTGCACGTCCAGTTCTGGCATTACATGACGAATGTGTTGCAGGGCGATTTTGGACTCTCGATGGTCTCTCGCCGGCCGGTCTCGGAGGAGATCGCCAGCCGCTTTATGCCTACGCTGTGGCTGACGTTGACCAGTATGATCTGGGCCGTTCTGTTCGGTATGGCGGCGGGGATTGTCGCAGCGGTATGGCGTAATCGCTGGCCGGATCGCCTCAGCATGACGCTGGCCGTTACCGGGATCTCCTTTCCGGCGTTCGCGCTGGGGATGCTGTTAATGCAGGTGTTCTCCGTGGAGTTAGGCTGGTTACCGACCGTCGGGGCTGATAGCTGGCAGCACTATATTCTGCCCTCTGTCACTCTTGGCGCGGCGGTAGCCTCGGTGATGGCGCGCTTTACCCGCGCCTCGTTTGTTGATGTGCTCAGCGAGGACTATATGCGCACCGCCCGGGCGAAAGGGGTGAGTGAAACGTGGGTGGTGCTCAAACATGGACTGCGCAATGCGATGATCCCGGTCGTCACCATGATGGGGTTACAGTTCGGCTTTTTGCTCGGCGGTTCTATCGTGGTCGAAAAGGTCTTCAACTGGCCTGGTCTCGGACGTCTGCTGGTAGACTCCGTAGAGATGCGTGATTATCCGGTGATTCAGGCGGAAGTTCTCCTGTTCTCACTGGAATTTATTCTTATCAACTTAGTGGTGGATGTGCTGTATGCCGCCATTAACCCGGCTATCAGGTACAAGTAGGGATGCGATTACTTAACTGGCGCCGTCAGGCGATTTTAAATGCCATGCCGAGGGTGAAACCCGAACGGGTACGCACGCCGTGGCACGAGTTCTGGCGACGTTTTCGTCGTCAGCATGTGGCGCTGATTGCTGGCCTGTTTGTGCTGCTGCTGATCCTGGTGGCGATCTTCGCTCGTTGGCTGACGCCATTCGATGCAGAAAACTATTTCGATTACGACAGGCTGAATGACGGGCCGTCGATGATGCACTGGTTCGGCGTGGATTCGCTGGGCAGAGATATCTTCAGTCGCGTGCTGGTTGGCGCGCAAATCTCGCTGGCGGCAGGCGTTTTTGCGGTATTGATTGGCGCGGCCATTGGCACCGTACTGGGACTGTTGGCAGGCTACTATGAAGGCTGGTGGGACCGAATCATCATGCGCATCTGCGACGTGCTGTTCGCGTTTCCAGGGATCCTGCTGGCGATTGCCGTGGTGGCGGTGCTGGGTAGCGGCATTGCCAACGTGATTATCGCAGTGGCGATTTTCTCCATCCCGGCGTTCGCCCGTCTGGTACGCGGCAATACGCTGGTACTGAAGCAGCAGACGTTTATCGAATCGGCGCGCAGCATTGGTGCCAGCGATGCGACTATTATTTTCAGCCATATCCTGCCGGGAACCGTCTCGTCGATTGTGGTCTTTTTTACCATGCGTATTGGCACCTCGATAATCTCAGCGGCAAGCCTGTCATTTCTGGGGCTGGGCGCACAGCCGCCGACGCCGGAGTGGGGCGCGATGCTAAATGAGGCGCGGGCGGATATGGTGATTGCGCCGCACGTGGCGTTGTTCCCCGCGGTGGCGATATTCCTTTCGGTACTGGCGTTTAATCTGCTTGGTGATGGCCTGCGCGATGCGCTGGATCCAAAGATTAAAGGGTGAATCGTAGACCTGATAAGACGCGTTTGCGTCTTATCAGGTATTGCCGGATGGCGGCACAAATGCGTTATCCGGCCTGCGTCAGCGTTAAACCCGCGTGCCCCACAGATCGTACTCGTCGGCGTTTTCCACCTTCACGCGGATCACGTCGCCCGGTTTCACGTTGGTTTCACCATTCAGATAGACCGCGCCGTCGATTTCCGGTGCGTCGGCCATACTGCGGCCAATCGCGCCTTCTTCATCAACTTCATCGACAATCACCAGAATTTCGCGACCCACTTTCTCCTGCAGTCGTTCAGCAGAGATTTGCTGCTGCAGTTGCATAAAGCGGTTCCAGCGATCTTCTTTAACCTCTTCCGGCACCTGATCGGGCAGTTCATTGGCACCCGCCCCGTCTACCGGGCTGTATTTAAAGCAGCCTACGCGGTCGAGACGCGCTTCTTTCAGGAAGTCGAGCAGCATCTGGAAATCGTCTTCCGTTTCCCCCGGGAAACCGACAATAAACGTCGAGCGCAGGGTCAGTTCCGGACAGATGTCGCGCCATTGTTTGATGCGCGCCAGTTGGCGGTCTACCGAACCGGGGCGCTTCATCAGTTTGAGAATGCGCGGGCTGGCGTGCTGAAGTGGGATATCCAGGTACGGCAGGATCTTGCCTTCTGCCATCAGCGGGATAACGTCGTCGACATGCGGATACGGATAGACGTAGTGCAGACGCGTCCAGATGCCCAGTTTTGACAACTGTTCGCACAGGCTGACCATACTGGTTTTCACCGGCTCACCGTTATAGAACCCGGTGCGGTGCTTCACGTCCACGCCGTAGGCTGAGGTATCCTGCGAAATCACGAGGATCTCCTTGACACCCGCATCGACCAGCCGCTTTGCTTCGCTCAGCACATCACCAATTGGACGGCTGACCAGATCGCCACGCATTGATGGAATGATGCAGAAGGTGCAGCGATGGTTGCAGCCTTCAGAAATTTTCAGGTAGGCATAATGGCGTGGAGTCAGCTTCACGCCCTGTTCAGGCACCAGGCTCAGGAACGGATTGTGCTTTGGTTTCGGCACGTAGTGGTGGACGTGTTCCAGAACCTGTTCATAGCTATGCGGACCGGTGATTTCCAGCACTTTCGGATGGACTTCACGGATCTGATCTTCTTTCGCGCCCAGACAGCCGGTTACGATCACTTTACCGTTTTCGTTCAGCGCTTCGCCAATGGCCTCCAGTGATTCCTGCACTGCGCTGTCGATAAAACCGCAGGTGTTGACGATCACCATATCGGCATCGTCGTAGCTCGGGACAACATCGTAGCCTTCGGTACGCAGTTCAGTCAGGATACGTTCCGAATCGACGAGGTTTTTCGGACAGCCAAGGGAAACGAAGCCGATTTTCGGCTGGTGGGTTACTTTGCTCATAGCTTAAAAAGTGTTCAGTTATTGGAATGTTCAGGGCAGGGATTCTACAGAGTTCCGCACAAAAATTGTATTGCTATCTCTTCGGATCAGTGAGGGAAAACCTGCATCGGTTTATAACTAGTGTGTAAATAATGTTAATTCTGAGTGAATTGTTGATCCCAGGCATCCTTTTGTACAAAAAATAGCCATACTATTACGTTGCACCATGGCTGGAAGAGGAGGAACGAAGTATGTTCGTTGACAGACTGAGAACCGATCTGCTGAATAAGCTCATCAACGCCAGGATCGACCTCGCTGCGTATCTGCAGCTAAGGATGGCGAAAGGATACATGTCAGTCAGCGAGAATGATCATCTACGTGAGAACTTTTTCGAACTGAACCGCGAGCTGCACGATAAATCGCTGCGCTTGAATCTGCATCTCGATCAAGAAGAATGGGATGCATTGCACCATGCCGAAGGTGCACTCGCCGCTGCGGCGGTGTGCCTGATGAGCGGACACCACGACTGTCCGACTTTTATTGCCGTCAATGCAGAAAAACTCAATACCTGCCTGACAACCTTAACGCTGAGCATTCAGAGTCTGCAGGCGCATTCAACGTTTGAAAAAGCCTGATTTTCGGGGGAGGCGACTCCCCCTTCATCGTTAAGTTTTTGTAAAAATGCCCCTCTGACGTTTCTCGCTGACTACGCTTTAACCAGAGTCAACAAGGAGGCGTCATGCGTCGCTCGCTTATCCCTTTACTTCTATTGCTGATGATTCCCGGGTTTACACAGGCCGAAACGCCTGCGGTTAATGTCGAGGTTCTGCAAACCAAACTTGACCATCCGTGGGCGCTGGCTTTTCTGCCAGGCGACAACGGTATGCTGCTAACCCTGAAGGGCGGACAGTTGCGCCACTGGCAGGCAGGGAAAGGGCTTTCCGATCCGATCCCTGGCGTACCTAAGGTCTGGGCGAGCGGGCAGGGCGGCCTTCTGGACGTAGCGTTGGCTCCAGATTTTAGCCAGTCGCGGCGCGTCTGGCTCAGTTTCGCGCAGGCCGATACGCAGGGCAATGCAGGAACCGCGGTGGGCTATGGTCGACTCAGCGACGATCTCGCACGGCTGGAAAACTTCCGGATCGTCTTCCGTCAGATGCCAAAACTGTCAACCGGCAATCATTTTGGTGGGCGGCTGGTTTTTGACGGTAAGGGACATCTGTTCATTGGACTGGGAGAAAACAACCAGCGGTCGACCGCGCAGGATCTCGATAAATTGCAGGGGAAAGTGGTGCGTCTGACCGATCAAGGGGAAATCCCGCAGGACAATCCGTTTGTCAATCAACCGGGGGCGCGTGCAGAAATCTGGTCTTATGGGATCCGCAATCCGCAGGGGATGGCGATGAACCCGTGGAGCGATGTGCTGTGGCTGAACGAACACGGGCCGCGCGGCGGTGATGAGATCAATATCCCCGAAAAAGGGAAAAACTATGGCTGGCCGCTGGCGACCTGGGGGATCAACTACAGCGGGTTTAAGATCCCGGAAGCGCAGGGTGAAAAGGTCGCAGGTACCGAACAGCCCATTTTCTACTGGCAGAAATCACCTGCCGTCAGCGGGATGGCATTTTATAACAATGGGACATTCCCCCAGTGGCAGAAGAAACTGTTTATTGGCGCATTGAAAGACCAGAGTGTGATTGTGATGAGCGTTGACGGCAATAAGGTGACTGAAGACGGACGTATTCTGGCTGAGCGGAAACAGCGGATCCGCGATGTGCGCGTCGGACCTGACGGTTATCTGTACGTGTTAACCGACGAGTCCGACGGCGAGTTACTTAAAGTCAGTCCGCAAAACCGTTCCGCTGCCGTTGCCGATAATCCGTAAGCTGTTTTACCAGACGCATTTCGTCGCTGCAGCAGGGCGTGCCATCCGGTTTCAGTACATCGTGAAACCACAGTGATTGCGGATCCGGATGGGATTTATTGACACCGGGCCAGGGGAGCCAGGTCTGAGTTTTGCCCTGCACCAGTCCCCAGTGATAGCAACCCGTATCAAAAGCGCTAAAAAGGGGAAGTTGTTCGCTGAACACGCAGTGGGTATGACGTGAAAGCCACTCAGTACACAGTACCGGGCGGTTAAACTGAGAAAGTGCGTGCAAAATATCCGATTGCATAGCGGCTGGAACGTAGGCGTGATAGCTGATGATATCCGAGAGCTCCAGCGCAGCAACGTCGATCGGGTGCTTAAGCGTCCCCCAGCGCTCATGATCCACATGCCATGCGCAGACGGTTAACGGTTGCGATGGACCCACGCTTCGCGCCCAGCGAAAAACGGCGCGCACCATCTGTAAGGCATACTCTTCCAGCGCTACATCCGCTTCGGCATATTCTTGCGGGGAGAGGAAAATCCCCCGGTTGCCCGGTTCATTGTATAAATCCCAGATCGCAATGCGCGTGTCGCTGGAAAAATGCGTGAGGATATCGCGAACGTACGCTTCGACCTGCGGCCACTGGTCAGGATCCATCACGATGGCTCTGCCTGGGCTGGCAGCGGCCTGACTGTTATGCACTCCCGGTGCAGGCGGCTTTTGTGGACCGAACCACGGTTCATCACCGGAAAAGCCGCAGTCGTCCATCAGCGTCAGCATCACCTGAATATGATGACGCGCGGCGATCTCCAGAAACGTATCAATCCGCGTCAGTAGCCCCTCCCTGTCGTGCTGCCAGACGATAAACGGCAGGTTGGTCCGCAAGGCGTTATAGCCGTAGCTTTCCGCCCAGGCGAGTTCCTGCTCGATGACCGGTAAATCGAAGGTGTCGGCCTGCCACATTTCGCTCCAGTTAACGGCAGTTCGTGGCAGATAATTGAACCCACACGCCCATCCATGTTCCTTATACCAGGACTGCGCCCGGGCGGTACTCCATTGTTGTGGCATCGTTGGTCTCCATGCAGATAGTTTGTTCGCTAATGTTTATTAGTTTCGGCTTCGCGGCAATGGCCGCAGCGACTTTCTGCAAAGCGCTTCACGAATTGAGTACCGCGATTTGAGAGGGGAATCAGGAAGTATAATTGTATGAAATATAAAGGAAAAAACTATATGTGTAAGTTATGACTATTAACGGGAAATCGGTACGCGGCAGCAGTCCGCGTACCTGAGTGACTTAGCTAACGGGAATCATGACCGTTTTACGAAACGCCGGGCGCTCGCTGAGCTGCTGGTACCAGCGTTCAAGATGCTGACGCGGCGTCCACGTCAGGCCCACGTTGAACAGGTTGTAGACAAACGGGGCGATGGCGATATCACCGGTGCCAAACTCGTTACCTGAAAACCAGGGCTGGTTGGCCAGGGCAGCATCGAGGATCGCAAACAACTCGTCACAACGCTTCGCCCCCGCATCGATGGCGGCGCTATCGCGCTGTTCCGGCGGTGTTCTCACTAAACCGAAAAGCACGACGCGGTGTGCAGGGCTTAAGGTCTGGTTGGCCCAGTCCATCCATTTTTCGCCTTCCGCCCGGCGTGCCGGATCCTCTACCCAAAGACGTTTTTGCCCATATTGCGCAGCCAGGTAACGTACGATGGTGTTGGATTCCCACAACAAAAGATCGCTTTCATCATCACGCAGCAAAGGCACCAGACCGTTCGGGTTCATCGCCAGATAATCTGCATCGTGGTTCAGGCCAAACTGTCCTCCCGCCAGGATATGGTTAAACGGCAATTCCAGTTCTTCGAGCGTCCACAACACTTTCTTGACGTTGGTTGAGTTATTCCTGCCCCACAGCGTAATCATAATTACCCCTCAAAAAATGGACAGCCTCAGGGCTGCGTTCACTCCACATGGTGAGATAAACCCAACATTTACGCAACAGCCAACAAAAAATTCCTCACAGTTGCAGCGTAGCGGGGGGTTATTGCATAAACTTTAAAAACTTTACCAACTTACGGTTCCCTTACGCTTCTTAGTGCGTTATTACTCACCGCACTTATTATACGGTGGTATGACGTATATTTTTTGAATGGATACTCGGGTGGCATTTATGACGCAATACGTTTCTTCCCTTCGTAATTTTGCAGCGGGTTCAGCACTTTTATTTCTCTTCGCGCCAACAGTGATGGCGGCGGAGCAGACAATTGACGCGCCGAGCGTCGATGCGCGCGCGTGGATTTTAATGGATTACTCCAGCGGTAAGGTGCTGGCAGAAGGCAATGCCGATGAGAAACTGGATCCCGCCAGTCTGACGAAAATCATGACCAGCTATGTGGTGGGACAGGCGCTAAAAGCGGGGAAAATTAAACTAACCGACATGGTGACGGTAGGCAAAGACGCCTGGGCGACCGGCAACCCGGCGCTTCGCGGCTCCTCAGTCATGTTCCTGAAACCTGGCGATCAGGTGGCGGTTTCCGATCTCAACAAAGGGGTGATCATTCAGTCCGGCAACGATGCCTGTATCGCGCTTGCAGACTATGTCGCGGGCAGCCAGGAGTCATTTATCGGTTTGATGAACGGCTATGCGAAAAAGCTTGGGCTGACGAACACGACCTTCCAGACGGTACATGGTCTGGACGCGCCGGGTCAGTTCAGCACCGCGCGTGATATGGCGCTGCTGGGTAAAGCACTGATCCACGATGTGCCGGAAGAGTATGCGATCCATAAAGAGAAAGAGTTCACCTTCAACAAGATTCGCCAACCCAACCGTAACCGTCTGCTCTGGAGCTCCAACCTGAACGTTGACGGTATGAAAACGGGCACCACGGCGGGAGCCGGATACAATCTGGTCGCGTCAGCCACCCAGGGAGATATGCGGCTGATTTCGGTGGTGTTAGGCACCAAAACCGACCGTATCCGTTTTAATGAATCGGAAAAACTGTTGACCTGGGGTTTCCGCTTCTTCGAAACCGTGACGCCAATCAAACCAGATGCCACCTTTGTGACCCAGCGCGTCTGGTTTGGTGACAAGAGTGAGGTGAATCTGGGGGCGGGTGAAGCCGGTTCCGTGACCATTCCGCGTGGTCAACTGAAAAACCTGAAAGCCAGCTTTACGCTAACTGAACCGCAGCTCACCGCGCCGCTGAAAAAAGGCCAGGTGGTCGGGACGATTGACTTCCAGTTGAATGGCAAGTCGATTGAGCAGCGTCCGCTGATCGTAATGGAAGCGGTTGAAGAAGGTGGGTTCTTTGGGCGGATGTGGGATTTCGTATTGATGAAATTCCATCAGTGGTTTGGTGGCTGGTTCTCTTAAGCATTTGTGGCTTGCCGGATGGGGCTGACGCCTGTCCGGCAAGCTGCAATTAGTACATTAGCGTTATCTGCTGTGCTTTGGCGAAGCTGACAAATTCATCGTCCGGGCAACAGTCGCTGATCACCGTGTCAAAGTGCTTTAAATCTCCCATCCGGGCCGGACGAACCTTACCAAATTTGCTGTGATCGACCACCAGCACGTGGTACTGGGCCATCGACATCGCCCAGTGTTTCACGGGCAACTCTTCCAGATTAAAACAGGTCGCCCCTTTACTGATGTGAATGCCTGCCGCCGAGTAGAAGGCGATATCCGGACAGATAGTGTTTAACGTTTCCCGGGCATCAAGCGGTTTGAAAATCGCATTACTGGCGTGGAATTCGCCACCAGAGAGGATCGCCCGACACAGCGGTTTTTCCTGCAACGCCATAAACGTATTCAGGGAATAGCAGACGGCGGTAAACGGGATTTCATTATCGATCGCTTCGATGATCCATGGCGTGGTGGTGCCGCAGTCAAAAAACAGCGTTTGATGCGGCTGCACCAGACTTGCTGCCAGTTGCGCCGCGCGACGCTTTTCTTCCACCAGACGGGATTTTTGATCGCTGAGCAGATAGTGGCTGGCGCTGCGGGGTTCCAGCACAATATAGCCACCTAATAACACCACCGGCGCGCTGTTGTTATTCAGGTCGCGACGAATGGTCATTTCAGAGACGCCCAGCAGGGTCGCGGCTTCCTTAAGATGGAGTTTATCGCTGCGTTTCAGTGCCTGCAGCAATTGACCAATACGCTCTTCGCGACGTGTTTCCATAATTCCCCTGGATGAATAATTAAGCGCTCTGTCCGCTACTGAGCGCTTAATATTACTCTTTTTTCCTTCGTCTAGTCACGCACCCAGCCTTTACGGATCGGCAGGGCGAAACAGATACGGTAACTATATTGCAGACCACGATAGAGAGTCTGGCCAAATTTTAGCCAGAAAATCTGTGCGCTCAGGCAGCCGATCATCCCTGCCAGCAGGCCGCCAAGCATGTCGAGCGGCCAGTGCACGCCAAGATAAACCCGGGACCAGGCGATGGCCACGGCCAGCAGCATCAGCAGGACACCGGACCAGAGACGGTGCCAGAACAAAAACGCCAGCGCGAAGGTAAATATCACGGTTCCGTGATCGCTGGGAAACGAGTCATCTGCCGCATGCTGGAGATAATTGTAGCCAATGCGATCGGCAAACGGACGATCGTGCGGGAACAGGTGTCCCATTACCCAGGATACCAGCAGGCTGACGACCAGCGCCATCGCCATTTTGACGATCATCTGCCGCTGCGCGCAAACCTGTTCGCGCGGTCCCCACAGCCAGAGGATAACGGCTAACAGCGGGACGATATTGATCAGATCTTTAGCGATAAAAATGGCAAGGGAAATCATCCACGATGCCGAGTCCGGCGTGGCATTGATTAAGTAGAACAGCGAATAGTTAATATTTTCCAGCATAGCATTCAGACTCAGTACGTTTAATGAATATCCAGGCAGGCCGAGAATAAAAGTGTTCGTCCATAGGGTAAAGAGGGATTGTCTTATTTGCCTGTCAATTGAAGGTGTTTCAGGCAACCGCTTGCGATTTTTCACACAGAGTAACGGCATTAACTTAGATTAACCTTAAACCTGGGGGGCGGATTTTCCTGAGCGGGTAAAAATGTGCGCATTTTGCTTTTACCACGCATAATTCACTATCTCAGGTGAGGCACTTTCATTACACTTTGCGCGATTTTTTATTGGCGAAGAGATTGCATGCAAAACCGTTTACAACAAGGTGCCCGTCTTGGACGTCAGGCGCT
Source organism: Citrobacter farmeri (assembly GCF_019048065.1). NCBI lineage: Bacteria > Pseudomonadati > Pseudomonadota > Gammaproteobacteria > Enterobacterales > Enterobacteriaceae > Citrobacter > Citrobacter farmeri. Next base: position 3,053,341 of record NZ_CP077291.1, on the reverse strand, counting down.
GCTTTTCCCTCTCTGTCTGGTGCTCTACGAATTCTCCACCTACATTGGTAACGATATGATCCAACCCGGCATGCTGGCGGTGGTGGAACAATATCAGGCGGGGATCGACTGGGTGCCGACCTCCATGACTGCCTATCTGGCCGGGGGCATGTTTCTGCAATGGCTGCTCGGGCCGTTGTCGGATCGAGTGGGCCGTCGTCCGGTGATGTTAGCGGGCGTGGTGTGGTTTATTGTGACCTGCCTGGCGACGCTGCTGGCGCAAAACATTGAACAATTTACGCTGCTGCGTTTTTTACAGGGTATCAGCCTGTGCTTTATTGGCGCGGTGGGCTATGCGGCAATTCAGGAGTCTTTTGAAGAGGCGGTGTGCATCAAAATCACGGCGCTGATGGCGAACGTCGCGCTAATAGCGCCACTGCTGGGCCCCCTGGTGGGGGCAGCCTGGGTGCATGTCCTGCCGTGGGAAGGCATGTTTGTGCTGTTCGCCGCGCTGGCGGCGATCGCATTCTTTGGCCTGCAACGGGCGATGCCGGAGACCGCAACGCGGCTTGGCGAACCGCTGTCACTGAAAGCGCTGGGCAGCGATTACAAACTTGTGCTGAAAAATGGTCGCTTTGTCGCCGGCGCGCTGGCGCTGGGATTTGTCAGTCTGCCGCTGCTGGCCTGGATTGCACAGTCGCCGATTATTATTATCAGCGGCGAGCAACTTAGTAGCTACGAATATGGACTGCTACAGGTCCCCATTTTTGGTGCGCTGATCGCCGGGAACCTCGTGCTGGCACGCCTGACCTCGCGACGTACGGTACGTTCGCTCATCATCATGGGCGGCTGGCCGATTATGCTCGGGTTAATGATCGCCGCAGCGGCAACGGTAGTCGCGTCTCACGCCTATCTGTGGATGACGGCAGGACTGAGCGTTTACGCCTTCGGCATTGGCGTAGCAAATGCCGGACTGGTGCGCCTCACGCTGTTCGCCAGCGACATGAGTAAAGGCACGGTTTCCGCAGCGATGGGGATGCTGCAAATGCTGATCTTCACCATCGGGATTGAGCTGAGTAAATACGCCTGGCTGGGCGGAGGGAACGGCCTGTTCAGTCTGTTCAACCTGGCAAACGGTATTCTCTGGCTGCTGCTGATGGTGATCTTTCTGAAGGATAAGCAGATTGGGAATACGCGGGAAGGGTAAGTGAGATTTCAGGCCTACAGCATGTCGCGCTGCAGGCCCGGGCGGCGAAGCGCCAGCAGCGTTAATTAAACGGCGCTTCGTTCTTCAGGACGCAATCAATAATGTCCAGAACACCTTCCTTGTTGTTCGAGCCCGCGCGGTATTTCGCGGCCTTCGCCACAACATCTGCCGCATTTTCCATCGCAAAACTGAAGCCTGCCTGGCGTAGCATTTCAAGATCGTTGCCGCCGTCGCCAAACACCACCACGTCCTTATCATCAATCCCCCAACGCTGCTGGAGCAGGCGCAGACCGTTCGCTTTGTGAACGCCAGGGATAATGAGATCGATGCTGCCATACCCGGTGTGAACGGGCACCATGATATCGCCAATAGCGTCGTGCAGCGCTTGCTGAACTTCCGGGATCCTGTCATCAGAGATGTTGAGGCCAAATTTGAAAAACACATCATTAATATTGTCGAAGTCATCCACGAACTCGAGGCGGTGATAGTACATGCCCGCAGTGGCTTTCATCTCGTCGTTGTACGTTTTCAGGGTATACGCGCTGTGCTTACCGCAGGCGATGATCTCTACATCGGCGCGGGTCAACAGATGGTCGACAATGGCGGTAAAATCGGCCTTCGCCAGATCGCCGTTGAAAATATCCTGACCTTCGCTCACCACCCAACCGCCGTTTTCGGCAACAAAGGAGATCTCATGGGCAATCTCAGGAAAGAAAGAGATGAGCTGGTAATACTGGTTGCCGCTGGCGACCGCAAAACGAATACCTTGTGTTTTCATCTGCTGATACTGCGTCAGAAAACGTTCGCGATTATAGGTCTTTTGATCGCTCAGAAAGGTGCCATCCATATCGACTGCAATTAACTTAATACCCATTTATCCCTTCTCCATCGCAGTTTGTGTCGTTGAATTTGGTTTGGCAACGGCTCTGGCAACAACGGCGGCCAGCAGCACCAGCGCCAGCACCACCAACATAGCGCTGCGCAAGCCGTAGTGTTCGCCGAGGTAGCCCAGCAGCGGAGGGCCAACGAGAAATGCCAGATAGCCGGTAGTTGCCACGACGCTGACGCGCGTGGGCGCATCCGGCCCCGTATCGCTGGCCGCTGAAATCGTTAACGGGAAGCCGAGCGATGCCCCCAGACCCCACAGGACCACGGAGACTCCCGCTACCCAGGCGCTGTCGACGAAAATAATCAAACCGATCCCAAGCGCCCCCATCAGGGCGCTGGCGCGCACCACCGCCACGCGGCTGTAGCGGTCAATAAACCAGCCGCCGGTAAAGCGTCCGACGGTCATCCCGAGCGTGAAGCCCGCGTAAATCAGTGAACCAGAGGTCGGGCTAAAACCGTGGCCGTCCACCATCAGCAGCGGCAACCAGTCGTTGGCGGAGCCTTCGGCAAATGCCATCGCCAGCACCACAACGCCAATCAACAGCAACTGGACATCACGCCAGAAAGGGACGCCTTTCTCTTCGTGATGAGACCCGTCGCTGGCGTTTTTACCTGTCCCGTCGGGAATGGCTTTGATCGCAATAAAAATCGGCGCAATTGCCACCAGCGAGGCCAGCACTATATGGGTGGTTGCCGCGACGCCAAAGGCCGTCAGCGCCATCCCGACGCCTGCGCCCGCCAGCGTGCCGAAGCTGTAAAATCCATGCATCATCGGCAGCACGGTTTTGTTCATCTCACGTTCGACGGCCGCTCCTTCAATATTGATCGCCACTTCCGCAGAGCCGAAACTGGCACCGAATACGCCTAAACCCAGCGCAAACAACAGCGGTGAGGTCAACCATAGCGCCAGACTCAACACCAGCATCCCTACAATCGCGCAGGACATGGTGGTGCGAATCACTTTTCGCGTGCCAAATCGTTTCACCAGCCAGGCCGAACAAAGGATGCCGCTCATCGAACCTATCGAGAGGCCAAACAGCACCGCCCCCATTTCCGCCGTCGAGACCGAGAGCGTGTCACGAATGGCAGGCGTACGCGTGGCCCAGGAGGCCATAAGCAGGCCGGGCAAAAAGAAGAACATAAAAAGCGCCCAGGTTCGGCGTTGCAGGGCTTTGCGTGAAGAGATGGCAGTCATAATTCCAGATCGGCAGATAAAGAGAAGAAGACAACATTAGCAAGCTTGTGTACATTTGTACATAAACCTGTAGAAAGGAGTAAACGTGCGACGTGCTAACGATCCGCAGCGGCGAGAGAAAATCGTCGCCGCGACGCTGGAAGCAGTGAAAGTGCATGGCATTCATGCTGTGACGCACCGAAAAATCGCCGCGATGGCCGGGGTGCCACTGGGATCGCTGACCTACTATTTTTCCGGTATCGAAGAGTTGCTGACCGAAGCGTTCACGCTGTTTACGCAGACGATGTCCAGGCAGTATCAGAACTTTTTTACGCATGTTGCGGACGAGGAGGGGGCATGTCGCGCGATCACCGAAATGATCTACAGTTCTCAGGTCACCACGCCAGATAATATGGAACTGATGTATCAACTGTATGCCTTTGCCAATCGCAAACCCGCGTTAAAAACGGTGATGCAGAACTGGATGCAGCGCAGCCAGCAAACGCTTTCCCGGTGGTTCGAACCGGATACTGCGCGTGCGCTGGATGCCTTTATTGAAGGCATGACGCTACATTTTGCGACCGATCGGGCGCCATTGACGCGTGAAGAGATCCTGCTGATGGTTAAACGCATCGCCGGGTAAGGCTCCGTTATCCTGTTGTAGCGCCTGCAGTCATATTCACGATGGTTGCCGTCATGGCGCTGGCGCTATCCGAGGCCAGAAAGGTTGTTAGTGTCAGGAACGTTGCTGGCAGCAGAAATGGTCTTCTACGTCAACAACGTTGAATCTTGTCTGTGATCAGGGATGCGGCAGTAGCTATGAAAGAACCCTGGTCGGAAATTTTTAGTATGTCGCCCATTCATTCCATGAGTCGGTATAGATAATGTTACCGTCACAGTGCTTCCAGGTTATCTGTCCATAACGCAGTAGGATGGTTTCGAGATGCGTTCCTGTGTTTGCTCCCGGATATAGATCCGGCGTGATTGATGTTAGTTTGACACCTTCAAGAAGAATATTGAAATACTCTTGTTCCAGGCCTGCCTCATTAATTTGGTACATTTTAATTGTGGCAGACTGCAGTACTTTTCCGGTGCTTAATGCGCGGTAGAGCATTGGTGTAACGCGGTCAAATTCCTTCTGAAACATGATCGGCATATGAATACGAGTGCCTGTCAGTTTACCCGTATTACCATCAACTGGAATGTTAACGTTATGCGTGAACGATTTCATTTCAATAGCACCTTCGCGGCCCATCACAAGTGATGAACCAATCATAGGCGAACCATTTTCATCTGTCAGCCATAAATAAGCAGGGTTTGACATAAAAACTCCTTGTGAATTATTTGTTGTATTTATCAAATCTTTCCGTGAACTTCGGCAGGATAATAATAAGTATAATTGTTGATATGATTGTTAGTAGAAACCAGTAAGTTGGGAAAAAATGAAGATAAAAGAATCCAAAGGCAATAATACTTACGATAAGAAGCACCTCATTAAACAGTAGTGATAAAATGCTCTTAAACATGATATTTACTCTTTAGTGCATCATAGATTGCATCAAAATCACGATAGACCTTCATCTGAACGTTTTTGATTACATCCGAAAGAATTGGCTCAGCAAAGTAATAAAGCATTTCCAACTGTGCCGCATACAGTATTCTGTAATATTTCGAGTCTAATGCCTTTAGCCTGCGAGCCGCCATGGCACAGTGTTGCTCTGTACCAAAGAGTTGAAAGGCCGTGACTACGTTCGGGACTCTTGCAGCTAAACGTTCAACAACAGCCTGTGCTACAGGGTTGGAGGAGGAAAGTGTTTCAGAAAAAGCAAGGGTTACACCGGATCGTACTGCCCTACTGACTGTACCGCCAGCAACGAGTTTTGTAATCTTTGTATCCGCGTTGCGAACACTGCTTTTCTTATTGCCATTCCTGGTATCTTCTATAACCATTTCGAAATAGAGATAGAGCATTTCGCCGATCACATCCCGATAACGATAGATGGAATAAATATTCATCCACATTCGTTTTTCTTCGGAGAGCAACTCCTGACAAACGTCCTGATATTTTGGTAGCAAGCAGGAAGAATACCAACTTGCTCGTTCAATGCCCGAGTAGAGATCTGACCCGATTCCTTTTAGCGCCTTCCATGTGCTGGTAACACCCTGCTGTCCGTATATAGCTAGCTGGCGATCGCTTTGAAACTTCATCTTTAAATAATCTGACGCCTGCATAAATATATCCTTACTTTCCTTGTTGCTAATGTTGAATATACGCTGAAAAAGCAACAGTTCAAAACTTTTTGTATTGAATCCTGTAATTCATTTAAGATTTGTATTTAAATTATTACTTTCTAAAATAACAACTATCTCCTGACTAAGGTTGTTCGTATAGATCATGATGGGTACATTGCTTCAACCCTTTGTATAATTTATAAATTTGTGACAGGGCTTTTGTTGAGAAATGCAGCGATTTACAACGCAGTGATTTGCGAGAATGGATAGTCAATGGGTTCTGGTAAGTATTGGATAAGCAACAACGACATCTTTGGACCGAAAGCGTCAGGCCGTTTATGGGGCGCAGGAGGATATATTTATGGTCTGAGAAATTCTGGTAAATGCTGGATAAGCACTAATTACATTTATGCTCCTAAGCATGGCAGGAAGTTTTGGAACAGTGGTAGCTCTCTTTACGGCCTTTCCGGACCAGAGATGCCCTGGATGTCGTAGCGCAGCCGCCATGTTGTCGCTACTCGTACCGAAGTAGTGCTCTTATGATTTGATTTTAAAGGTATAACTTTCAGGCAACAAAAAACCCATCAACCTTGAACCAAAACGGCGGGGTTGATGGGCTCCACAAATTGGGGACATCAAAGAAAAGCAGTGGCACTAGTTATGACTGACGCCTTGAGGAAAAGTTCTACGTATCTGCAAAAAATTTTCACTTAAGGGGCAACTTCAGTTTTATCCTAAGCCTGGCCAGATGATGATGATGAGTGTCCCTGCCAGTGTCAGCAGCACGTTGGCTATCGCGTAGGTGCCAGCATAACCGAGTGCCGGGATGTTGCTGCGTGCGGTATCGCTGATGATTTCCATCGCGGGTGCACAGGTACGTGCCCCCATCATGGCACCAAAAAGGAGTGCCCGGTTCATGCGCAGAACATAAGCACCGAACAGGAAGCAAATGATCACTGGCACCAGACTGACGATCAGCCCGGCAATCAGCATTTGACCACCGATCGCTCCCAGACCATGACCAATGCCGCTGCCCGCGCTCAGGCCAACGCCTGCCATGAAGACCATTAGGCCGAACTCTTTCACCATATTCAGTGCGCCCTGCGGGATGTAACCAAACGTGGGATGGTTTGCTCGCAGGAAGCCCAGCATGATCCCGGCGAACAGCAACCCTGCCGCATTACCAATGCCGAAACTGAAGTTGCTGAACTGGAAGGTGATCATGCCGATCATCAGACCAATAATAAAGAATGCGCAGAAGGCCAGCAGATCGGTAACCTGGCTGTGAATCGAGATAAAGCCGATGCGGTCGGCGATTGTTTTTACGCGACGCGCATCGCCGCTGACCTGCAATACGTCGCCTTTGTTGAGTACCACGTTGTCATCAATTGGCATTTCAATCTGCGAACGAATCACGCGGTTCAGGAAGCAGCCGTGGTCGGTGAGCTTCAGTTGAGCAAGCCGGCGTCCCACCGCGTTGTGGTTTTTCACTACGATTTCTTCCGTGACGATCCGCATGTCGAGCAGGTCACGGTCGAAAACCTCTTTGCCGTTACGAAAGCTGGGGTCGAGACGGGCATGAGCATCCGGATAGCCGACAAGCGCAATCTCATCGCCCATCTGCAATACCGCATCGCCGTCCGGGTTTGCCAGAATACCGTTGCGACGGATGCGTTCAATGTAGCAACCGGTCGCGCGGTAAATACCGAGCTCACGCAGGTTTTTTCCATCGGTCCAGGCTACCAGTTCAGGGCCGACACGGTAAGCGCGAATGACCGGCAGGTATACCTTCCGGTTCGTGTCAGTGTCCAGGCCGCGTTCACGGGCAATCTGCTGGGCACTGGTTTGTAGATCCTGATGCTGTAATTTCGGCAGATAGCGTGCGCCGACGATCAGACTGACCAGGCCAATCAGGTAAGTCAGCGCGTAGCCCAGACTCAGGTTATCCAGCGCCCTGGAAAGCTGCGCACTCTCCATCCCGAAATGGCGTAACGTATCGCCAGCGCCAACCAGAACGGGGGTAGACGTCATTGAGCCTGCCAGCATACCGGCCGTCAGGCCGATGTCCCAGCCGAATAGCTTACCCAGCCCCAGGGCGATCAGCAGCGCACTGCCGACCATTACCAGAGCCAGCATCAGGTAATTTTTCCCATCCCGAAAAAAAATGGAAAAAAAGTTAGGACCCGCCTCGACGCCGACACAAAAAATAAACAGCATGAAGCCCAAATTCAGTGCGTCGGTGTTAATACTGAAATGCTGTTGCCCTAATAAGAGAGAGACGACTAAAACGCCAATGGAATTACCCAGTTGGACAGAACCCAGTCGCAATTTACCGAGACACAGGCCGAGAGCCAGTACAACAAATAATAACAGGATGTAATTCCCATTTAACAAATCGGCGACGTTTATATTCACGGAGACTAACTTCTTGTTTACGAGTAAGCTGTTGAAAGAAATGGTTATTTAGGCTACTGTTTTTGCCATCAATTAAGGGGATTGTTACATATTCACGCCCCGAATATAAGCAACACAACAATATATTTGGTTAGTTTAATCTCATTACGTATCAACGGCTATAAGAATCGTGTTGGCGTATTTTGGCACGGAATGCTGAACGGCTTTATCTGACTGGACGCCACTGGCGAAAAGTGTGTTCGATAGAGACAGTGTCAGGAGAAATGATTGAAATATAAACATGGTTGGGTAGGTGCGGTCTGCTGCTTTGTGCTCTTTGTGGTTGTCTGTCTTTTTCTGACGATGAACATGAAAGGGGCATTTCGGGCCGCCGGGCATCCAGAAATGGGACTACTGTTTTTTACGCTGCCAGGCGCGGTGGCCAGTTTTTGCTCTCATCGTCGGGAGGTGATCAAACCGCTCCTCGGTGCGATGCTTGCAGCACCTTGTTGTTTGCTGCTGACGCGTCTTTTCTTTACGCCCACTCGCTCGCTATGGCAGGAGATGGCGTGGTTATTCAGCGCGGTGTTCTGGTGTGCGTTGGGTGCCTTGTGCTTCCTGTTCATCAGTAGCCTGTTCAGGCCGCGACAGCGAAAAAATCAATAACGCCCTCCGAAGAGGGCGTTATTACATCACTCACAGCACTCAGGCGAACAGGTTCAGATTCTCTTTCGCCCAGGCTTCAAAATCGGTGCAACCGCCGATGTGTTTCTGATCGACAAAAATCTGCGGCACGGTTTCAACCGGTTTACCGACGGTCTTTTCCAGATCCGCTTTGGTGATGCCTTCCGCGTGGATGTCGATGTAGCGATAGTTGAAATCTTCGCGCTCGTTGCTCAGTTTTTCTGCCAGTTCTTTTGCGCGGACACAGTAAGGGCAACCCGGGCGGCCAAAAATAACGGTGAACATTGTAGTCTCTCTCCTCGAACTCAAAGCCTGACGGCGAATGGCTGCTATGATGACGCTAATCGTCAGCCTTGAACAGTAGGTTGCACCTTTTACTTTGATACATTTAGTCTATATCTGTTAAACACATTCACGCTGAACGCCTTACACTATGTCTCACAAAAGAGGGCTTCCTGTGCGTACGATTGGCGCGTTACCGAAAAGTGTATTGATTCTTGAAGTGGTGGGGATGGTGCTTCTGGCGCTGGCTTTGCTGTCGCTGAATCGCTATCTGACGCTTCCCGCCCCGTTTAACACCTCGCTTGCGGTCGTCGCCATGCTTTTTCTGGGCGTACTGTTAATGATCCCAGCCGCGCTGGTGTTCGTCTGGCACGTCGCGCAGCGGCTGGCGCCACAGTTGATGAAGCCCTCATCCGATTCATCCCATTCAGACAGAGAAAAAAAGAATGACTCCAACCATTAACCTTCTGCGTCGTCACCGTTCGATTCGTCATTACACCGATCAACCGATTACGCCTGAGCAGCGAGAAGCGATTCTGGCTGCCGCTCAGGCGACGTCCAGCTCCAGCTTTTTGCAGTGTACGTCAATCATTCGCATTACCGATCCCGCGCTACGTGACGCGCTGGTGCCATTAACCGGGGGTCAGCAGCATGTTGCACAGGCTGCCGAGTTTTGGGTTTTCTGCGCGGATTTCAATCGCCATCTGCAGATTTGTCCTGAAGCGCAATTAGGTCTTGCAGAGCAGTTGCTGCTGGGGGTGGTGGATACGGCGATGATGGCGCAAAACGCGCTGACGGCGGCGGAATCCCTGGGGCTGGGCGGGGTCTATATCGGAGGGCTGCGCAATAACATCGAGTCTGTCACCGAATTACTGGCACTGCCAAAACACGTATTGCCGCTGTTTGGATTGTGCCTGGGCTGGCCTGCCGATAACCCGGATCTGAAACCGCGCCTGCCAGCGGCGATTGTGATGCACGAGAACCACTATCAGCCGCTCGACAAGGATGCGCTGGCAGACTATGACGAACAGCTCGCGCAATATTATCTCAACCGCGGCAGCAATACCCGTCGTGACACCTGGAGCGATCATATCCGCCGCACGCTGATTAAGGAAAATCGTCCATTTATCCTGGAATATTTGCATAAACAGGGTTGGGCCACGCGCTAAAAATTCCGCCGCTGTGTATGATACACGGGATGTTGATCGGGTTATGCAGAGAGGTGCAGGGTGAAAATTGCCATATTGTCCCGGGATGGAACGCTCTATTCATGTAAGCGCCTGCGGGAAGCCGCGATGAAGCGCGGCCATCTGGTCGAAATACTCGATCCGCTTTCCTGCTATATGAACATCAATCCGGCAGCGTCATCGATTCACTATAAAGGGCGCAAATTGCCTCATTTTGATGCTGTCATCCCGCGTATCGGTTCGGCTATCACCTTTTACGGGACGGCGGCGCTGCGCCAGTTTGAAATGCTGGGTAGTTATCCGCTAAATGAATCCGTGGCGATTACCCGCGCGCGCGATAAGCTGCGCTCGTTGCAGTTGCTGGCACGTCAGGGCATCGATCTCCCGATTACCGGCATTGCTCACTCGCCGGATGACACCAGCGATCTGATCGATATGGTCGGCGGTGCGCCGCTGGTGGTGAAGTTGGTGGAAGGCACTCAGGGGATTGGCGTGGTGTTAGCCGAAACCCGTCAGGCCGCTGAGAGCGTCGTGGATGCCTTCCGGGGGCTTAACGCCCACATTCTGGTGCAGGAATATATTCAAGAGGCCAAAGGTCGCGATATTCGCTGCCTGGTGGTGGGGGACGAGGTGGTCGCCGCTATCGAACGGCGGGCGAAAGACGGCGACTTTCGCTCTAATCTGCATCGCGGCGGCGTGGCCTGCATTGCCAACATTACCCCCCGTGAACGAGAGATTGCGATAAAAGCCGCGCAGACGATGGCGCTTGATGTCGCCGGTGTCGATATTTTACGCGCCGAGCGCGGCCCGCTGGTGATGGAGGTGAATGCATCTCCGGGTCTGGAAGGGATCGAAAAAACCACCGGCATCGATATCGCCGGACGAATGATTCAGTGGATCGAGCGCCACGCGACGTCTGAATTTTGTCTCAAAACGGGTGGCTAGTCTTAATATCGCCGATGATCGTGGAATGACGAACACTTTTTGCGTAAGCTGTGCCGGTATTTTTTCATCGCAAGAGGTAGCACATTATTATGACAGAATTGGTCGTTCCCACTCTGGATACGTTGCGGCAATGGCTCGACGACCTGGGCATGAGTTTTTTTGAATGTGATACCTGCCAGGCACTGCATTTACCTCACATGCAAAATTTTGACGGCATCTACGATGCGAAGTTAGATCTCGTCGATAATACACTGCTGTTTTCCGCGATGGCGGAAGTGAGGCCTTCTGCGTTACTGCCACTGGCGGCGGATCTGTCTGCCATTAATGCCAGCTCCCTCACCGTAAAAGCGTTTCTGGATATGCAGGATGATAATCTGCCAAAGCTGGTGGTTTGCCAGTCTTTATCCGTTATGCAGGGGGTGACTTACGCGCAGTTTGAATGGTTCGTACGCCAGAGCGAAGAGCAGATATCCATGGTCATTCTGGAAGCTGGCGCGCACCAGATGCTGTTCACGGCCGAAGAAGAGACGCAAAAAAGCGGCGCTGAGAACCATTTTCTTCACTGATTTCAACTTGAAGTATGACCGTATAGCGCAGTCGCTGCCAGAGTGGCTGCGGTTTACGTTCTTTTATTCTGCATTTAACCTTTATTTAAAGAATTATTCACCTCCTTTCCCGCCGTTTCGCTTTATCACATAGACATAAATTGCATAAAAAATTGATAAAAGGCGTTTTTTAATCTGGGCTATAGCCTGAAACCCTGGCTAAAGTTATTCTTGCGAAGCTTAATCACAGCGAGCAATAACGGTTGGGGGAGCGTCAACTCTTCCTGGTGTTTACCGAATGACAAACTATGCACGTTTCTTGCATAGCCTTGAGTGCAACTTTTTTGGTTCGTTTGTTAACGAACTTTCATAAGGAAAGAGATTATGACCGCCTTAAATAAAAAATGGCTATCGGGTCTGGTTGCGGGCGCTCTGATGGCCGTCTCTGCCGGCACGCTCGCTGCGGAACAAAAAACACTCCATATCTATAACTGGTCTGACTATATTGCGCCGGATACGGTTGCTAATTTTGAGAAAGAGACCGGCATCAAAGTCGTCTACGACGTTTTTGACTCCAACGAAGTGCTGGAAGGCAAACTGATGGCTGGCAGCACCGGTTTTGACCTGGTGGTGCCTTCCGCGAGCTTCCTTGAGCGCCAGTTGACGGCAGGGGTCTTTCAGCCGCTGGATAAGAGCAAGCTGCCGGGCTGGAAAAACCTCGATCCGGAACTGCTGAAACTGGTCGCCAAACATGACCCGGACAATAAATTTGCCATGCCGTATATGTGGGCAACCACCGGTATTGGCTATAACGTCGATAAAGTGAAAGCGGTGCTCGGTGCAGATGCTCCGGTCAACAGCTGGGATCTGGTGCTGAAGCCGGAAAATCTCGAAAAGCTGAAGAGCTGCGGCGTCTCTTTCCTCGATGCGCCGGAAGAGGTGTTTGCAACCGTGCTGAACTATCTGGGTAAAGATCCGAACAGCACCAAAGCGGACGATTACACGGGCCCGGCCACCGATCTGCTGCTTAAGCTGCGTCCGAATATCCGCTACTTCCACTCCTCGCAGTACATCAACGACCTGGCGAATGGCGACACCTGCGTGGCGATTGGTTGGGCAGGGGATGTCTGGCAGGCCGCCAACCGGGCGAAAGAGGCGAAAAATGGCGTCAATATCTCCTTCTCGATTCCAAAAGAAGGGGCGATGGCCTTCTTTGACGTTTTCGCGATGCCGGCAGATGCCAAAAATAAAGACGAGGCCTATCAGTTCCTCAACTATTTACTGCGTCCGGACGTGATTGCGCATATCTCTGACCATGTGTTCTACGCGAATGCTAACAAAGAGGCGACGGCGCTGGTGAGTCCTGAAGTGCGTGATAATCCAGGCATTTATCCGCCAGCAGACGTACGCGCGAAAATGTTTACCCTGAAAGTTCAGGATCCGAAGATTGACCGCGTCCGTACGCGTGCCTGGACCAAGGTGAAGAGCGGTAAATAATCCGCCGTTGAAGAGCCGGGTACGCGCTGCGTTACCCGGCAAAACGCACCTTTTAAGTGCGTTTGCACCATGATTTGTTGCTGCCGGAGAGCACCCCGTGAATGATGCCACCCCACGCCCGCAGGCGAAAACCCGTAAAGCGCTGACGCCGCTCCTCGAAATCCGCAATCTGACCAAATCCTTCGAAGGTCAGCACGCTGTCGATGATGTGAGTCTGACTATTTATAAAGGCGAAATCTTTGCCCTGCTGGGCGCATCAGGCTGTGGAAAATCCACGCTACTGCGCATGCTGGCAGGGTTTGAACAACCCACGACCGGACAAATTATGTTGGACGGTGTTGACCTGTCCCAGGTGCCGCCTTATTTACGGCCCATCAACATGATGTTTCAGTCCTATGCGCTGTTTCCCCATATGACGGTCGAACAGAATATCGCCTTTGGCCTGAAGCAGGACAAATTGCCGAAAGCGGAAATCACCAGCCGGGTCGAAGAGATGCTGGGTCTGGTGCATATGCAAGAGTTCGCCAAACGCAAGCCGCATCAGCTTTCCGGCGGCCAGCGTCAGCGTGTGGCTCTGGCGCGAAGCCTGGCAAAACGGCCCAAACTCCTGTTACTCGACGAGCCGATGGGCGCGCTGGATAAAAAGCTACGCGACCGTATGCAGCTCGAAGTGGTCGATATCCTTGAGCGCGTCGGCGTGACCTGCGTGATGGTGACGCACGATCAGGAAGAGGCGATGACCATGGCCGGGCGCATTGCCATTATGAACCGCGGTAAGTTCGTGCAAATTGGTGAGCCAGAAGAGATTTATGAGCATCCAACCACCCGCTACAGTGCAGAGTTTATCGGCTCGGTGAACGTGTTTGAGGGAGTTATCAAAGAGCGTCAGGATGACGGTCTGGTGCTGTATTCCCCAGGACTTGTGCATCCGCTGAAGGTCGATCCGGATGCGTCGGTGGTGGACAACGTGCCAGTTCACGTGGCGCTGCGCCCGGAAAAGATCATGCTGTGTGATGAGCCACCTGCCGACGGATTTAACTTCGCCGTTGGCGAAGTGGTGCACATTGCCTATCTTGGCGATCTCTCCATTTATCACGTTCGTCTGAAAAGCGGACAGATGATCAGTGCTCAGTTGCAGAATGCTCACCGTTATCGCAAAGGTCTGCCGACCTGGGGCGATGAGGTGCGTTTGTGCTGGGATGCGGACAGCTGTGTGGTGTTGACGGTTTAAGGAGTGAAGATGAGTACACTTGAACCTCCGGCACGCGTGGAAAAGCCGGGCGGCTTTACGCTCTGGCTGGCGCGTGTGCAGATGAAACACGGGCGCAAACTGGTGATTGCGCTGCCTTACGTCTGGTTGATCCTGCTGTTCCTGCTGCCTTTCCTGATCGTCTTTAAAATCAGTCTCGCGGAGATGGCGCGGGCGATCCCGCCGTATACCGAACTGATGGCGTGGGCTGATGGGCAACTGTCGATCACCCTTAATCTCGGTAACTTCCTGCAGCTAACGGACGATCCGCTCTATTTTGACGCCTATTTGCAGTCGCTACAGGTGGCGGGGATTTCGACGCTTTGCTGTCTGCTGTTGGGCTATCCGCTGGCGTGGGCGGTGGCGCACAGCAAGCCGTCAACGCGTAATATTTTGCTGTTGCTGGTGATCCTGCCATCGTGGACCTCGTTTCTGATCCGCGTGTATGCCTGGATGGGGATCCTGAAAAATAACGGCGTGCTGAATAACTTTCTCCTGTGGCTGGGGGTGATTGACCAGCCGCTGACCATTCTGCACACCAATCTGGCGGTGTATATCGGCATTGTCTATGCCTATTTGCCGTTTATGGTGCTGCCGATTTATACCGCCCTGACGCGAATTGATTATTCGCTGGTGGAAGCGTCGTTGGATCTGGGCGCGCGCCCGCTGAAAACCTTCTTTAGCGTGATTGTCCCGCTGACCAAAGGCGGCATTATTGCCGGTTCCATGCTGGTGTTCATTCCGGCGGTGGGGGAGTTTGTGATCCCGGAACTGCTCGGCGGACCAGACAGCATCATGATTGGGCGTGTGCTATGGCAAGAGTTCTTTAACAACCGCGACTGGCCGGTGGCCTCTGCGGTCGCGATCGTCATGCTATTGCTATTGATCGTACCGATTATGTGGTTCCACAAACATCAGCAAAAAAGTGGAGGGGTCCACGGATGAACAACTTACCGGTAATTCGTTCGCCCTGGCGCATTGTGATTCTGGTCCTCGGATTTACTTTTCTGTATGCGCCGATGCTGATGCTGGTCATCTACTCGTTTAACAGTTCAAAGCTGGTCACGGTGTGGGCGGGATGGTCAACGCGCTGGTACGGTGAACTGTTCCGCGATAGTGCGATGATGAGCGCGGTGGGGCTGAGCCTGACGATCGCGGCCTGTGCAGCGACCATGGCGGCGATACTCGGCACGATTGCCGCCGTAGTGATGGTGCGCTTTGGCCGCTTTCGCGGGTCGAACGGGTTTGCTTTTATGATCACCGCGCCGCTGGTCATGCCGGATGTGATCACCGGCCTCTCTTTGCTGCTGCTCTTTGTTGCGCTGGGCCACGCGATTGGCTGGCCGTCAGATCGTGGAATGTTGACCATCTGGCTGGCGCACGTCACTTTTTGTACAGCGTATGTGGCTGTGGTCATTTCATCGCGCCTGCGTGAACTGGATCGCTCCATTGAGGAAGCCGCGATGGATCTGGGGGCGACACCGCTTAAGGTGTTCTTTGTGATTACACTGCCGATGATTATGCCGGCGGTGGTTTCCGGCTGGCTGCTGGCGTTTACGTTGTCGCTGGACGATCTGGTTATCGCCAGCTTTGTCTCCGGGCCGGGCGCTACGACGTTACCCATGCTGGTCTTCTCCAGCGTGCGAATGGGCGTTAACCCGGAAATCAACGCCCTGGCGACGCTGATCCTCGGCGTGGTCGGAATTGTCGGTTTTATCGCCTGGTATCTGATGGCACGTACGGAAAAACAGCGGATCCGCGATATCCAGCGTGCAAGACGTGACTGAAGGCACTAAAATCTGCCAACCTGGCTACACAATGCCGCGCTCGTCGCGGCATTGTTTTCATGGAAGACGATTCGTTGGGATTTTTTAAAAAATCATCCTCATCACATGCCCGCCTGAATGTACCTGCGCTGGTGCAGGTGGCGGCGCTCGCCATTATTATGATCCGCGGGCTCGACCTGCTGATGATCTTTAACACGCTTGGTGTTCGCGGACTGGCTGAATTTATTCATCGCAGTGTACAAACCTGGAGTTTGACGCTGGTTTTTCTGGGTAGTCTGGTGCTGGTGTTTGTTGAGATCGGCTGCGCATTTTCGCTGGTGAAAGGGCGTAACTGGGCGCGGTGGGTGTATCTCCTCACGCAGGTGATTGCCGCAGGCTATTTGTGGGCGGCCTCACTGGGATACGGCTATCCGGAACTGTTCAGTATTGCCGGATCGTCAAAGCGTGAGATCCTGCATACGCTGGTGATGCAAAAACTCCCTGATATGCTGGTTTTGCTGTTGCTGTATGTGCCAGCCACGAGTCGGCGGTTCTTCCGTTTGCAATAATGTGTATAATCGTCGCCCCTGATCATCTGAAGGTTTTTGTATGCAGTGCGCACTCTATGACGCCGATCGCTGTCGCTCTTGTCAGTGGATAACACAACCGATCCGCGATCAACTCTCAGCTAAAACCGCCGATCTGCAGCATCTGCTTGCCGATTTCCCGGTTGGTGAGTGGTGTGCGCCGGTCAGCGGCCCGGAAAAGGCGTTTCGCAATAAAGCGAAAATGGTTGTCAGTGGGAGTGTAGAGAAACCGCTGCTGGGAATGCTTCATCGCGATGGGACGCCGGAAGATCTGTGCGATTGCCCGCTCTATCCTGCCTCGTTTGCACCCGTGTTTGCCGCGCTGAAGCCGTTCATTGCGCGCGCCGGATTAACCCCCTATAACGTGGCGCGCAAGCGTGGGGAGCTGAAATTCCTCCTGCTGACAGAAAGTCAGTTTAATGGCGCGATGATGCTGCGCTTTGTTCTGCGTTCTGAACATAAACTGGCACAATTACGGGCGGCACTGCCGTGGTTGCAGGCGCAACTGCCGCAACTGAAGGTCATCAGCGTCAATCTCCAGCCGGTGCATATGGCGATTATGGAAGGGGAGACGGAAATCTTCCTGACCGAACAGCAGGCGCTGGCGGAGCGGTTTAACGACGTGCCGCTGTGGATCCGTCCGCAAAGTTTCTTCCAGACCAATCCTGCGGTGGCAAGCCAGCTGTATGCAACAGCACGGGACTGGGTGCGACAACTGCCGGTAAGTCACATGTGGGATCTGTTCTGTGGTGTCGGTGGTTTTGGCCTGCACTGCGCGACGCCAGACATGCAGTTGACCGGCATCGAAATCGCGCCGGAAGCCATCGCCTGTGCCAGACAGTCTGCGGCGGAACTGGGTTTAACCAATCTTCATTTTCAGGCGCTGGATTCGACGCAATTTGCCACGGAACAAGGGGCGGTGCCGGAACTGGTGCTGGTGAATCCGCCGCGACGTGGCATCGGCAAACCGCTCTGCGATTACCTGACGCAGATGGCGCCGCAGTTCATTATTTATTCCAGTTGTAATGCGAAGACGATGGCAAAAGATATTTCCACGTTGCCAGGCTACCGTATTGCACGGATACAGCTGTTCGATATGTTCCCGCATACCGCGCATTATGAAGTGCTGACATTGTTGTTGAGGGACTAGTCACGGTTTGCCGGATGGCGGCGCTGGCGCCTTATCCGGCCTACGAACGGTGCAGATAGTGTAGGCCTGATAAGCGTAGCGTCATCAGGCATTCTACCGCCAGCGACTCGACTTATTGCGGGAACCACTGGTCGTTTATTTTTTGATAAGTGCCGTCGGCTTTAATGGCCGCCAGTGCAGCATTGAGTTTTTCCAGCAGCACTTTGTTGTCCGGGCGTACCGCGATGCCAAGGCCAGTACCAAAGTATTGCGGATCGGTCACTTTCTCGGTTGCTGGCCCCAGTTGTGGGTTGGTTTTCAGCCACTCGTTTACCACAGCGGTATCACCGAACACGCCATCAATACGACCATTTTTCAGGTCGATAAACGCATTCTGATAGCTGTCATAGGCTACCGTTTTCACTTCCGGATGCTTATCCTGCAAGTACTTCTGGTGGGTGGTGCCGTTTTCCATCCCAATGCGTTTGCCTTTCAGATCGGCAAAGGTTTTGTAGGTATCTTTCTTCGAAATTACCAGCGCCGAGTTAGCATAGTAGGGGGTTGTAAACGCCACCTGTTTGCTCCGCTCCGGCGTGATGTCCATACCCGAAATGACCGCATCATATTTCTTGAATTTAAGTGCCGGAATCAGGCTGTCAAACGCATGGTTGGTAAAAGTACATTCTGCCTGCATCTGTTTGCACAAGGCTTTTGCCAGATCGAGGTCGAAACCGACGATTTGGTTATTCGCATCCATAGATTCGAACGGTGGATAGGTCGCAGAGACGCCGAAGCTGATTTTTTCAGCGGCGGAGGCGCCGACGGCAAAAGAGGCAAGTAATGCGGCCAGAACTAACTTTTTCATGGTTGGACTCCCGTTATGATGAAGCGCCGTTTCTGCGGCATGGATTTACAATGCCAGTAATTGAATTTATATGCAATAAAAATGAGTAACTATTTTATTAAAAATAAAAAAAGACGTGCAGGTTATAAACTTGTCCGTCTTTTGAATTGCGTTTTATGCAATAAGCTGCTTAGTTGCGGCGTTCGAAAGCCAGCGCTTTGCGCTCGATGAGACGCATCATTAACGTCAACAGTCCGTTGACGATCAGGTAGATGACGCCTGCTGCGCCGAACACCATCACATCGTAGGTGCGACCGTACAGCAACTGACCGTATCCCATTACTTCCATCAGGGTAATGGTATAAGCCAGAGAGGTACTCTTGAACACCAGTACCACTTCATTGGAATACGAGGAGAGCGCGCGTTTAAAGGCATACGGCAACAGGATAGCCAGTGTGTCTTTCTTGCTCATCCCCAGCGCGCCGCAGGACTGCCACTGACCTTCCGGAATTGCGCGGATCGCGCCATAAAACAGTTGCGTGGTATAGGCTGCACTGTTTAACGACAGCGCAATCAGTGCGCACAGCCACGGCTCCGACAGCAGATGCCACAGAACCGGATACTCTTGCAGGGACGGAAACTGACCCGGTCCGTAGTAGATCAGGAAGATCTGTACCAGCAGCGGGGTACCGGTAAACAGCGTGATATAGCCACGAACCAGCCAGACCACGACCGGCGTTTTCAGCGTCAGAACGATAGTGAAAATCAGCGCCAGAATCAGGGCGACCACAATGGACGCTACCGTCAGCGTCAGGCTGGTGTGCAGCCCTTTAAGCAGTTCAGGTAAATACTCAAACATCAGCCCGGTCTCCGCTCAAAACGTGTCGCGCGCAGGTCAATGCGTTTGAGAATGTACTGACTTACCAGCGTAATCACCAGGTAGATCGCCGCCGCGATGATGTACCAGTTAAACGGCTCCTGGGTTCGCGTGGCAATGCTCTTCGTTTGCAGCATCAGGTCGTTGACGCTGATGAGGCTCACCAGCGCGGTATCTTTCAGCAATACCAGCCACTGGTTACCCAGTCCTGGCAGCGCGTGTCGCCACATCTGCGGCATCACCAGGCGGAAGAAAATGGCGGTTTTCGACAGCCCCAGCGCCTGGCTGGACTCCCACTGACCCAGCGGTACGGCTTTCAGGGCACCGCGCAGCGTTTGTGACGCATAGGCCGCGTAGAGCAAAGAAAGGGCTATCACACCGCACAAGAAGGGGCTGACGTCGAAGTTTTCGATCTCCATTTGTACCGGAATCTGCACCACGCCCAGGTTGACAGTAAAGCCATCAGAGAGCATCAGCAGCAGTTGAGAGGAGCCGAAATAGATAAACAGCACCACCAGAATTTCCGGCAGGCCGCGTAAAATGGTGACCAGCGCGGACCCCGTCCACGCCACAGGACGCCATTTCACTGACTCCCAGACGGCGAACAGCATCGCCAGCGCCAGGCCGAGGATCAGTGCACAAACGGCAAGGCCGACGGTCATCCCGGCGGCGCTTGCAAGTGGGAAAAATTCGTTCATCAAGGCTTACTTCTGGAACCATTTGTTATAGATGGTCTCGTAAGTCCCATCTTTCTTCACTTTTTCCAGCGCAGTGTTGAATTTCTGCTGCAGTTCCGCGTTGCCCTGGCGTACGGCGATGCCAAGGCCGGTGCCGAAGTAATCTTTATCCGTCACTTTGTCGCCCACCGGCGCCAGTTTCGGATTGTCTTTCAGCCACTCCGTGACCACCGCCGTATCACCGAACACGCCGTCGATGCGGCCGTTTTGCAGATCCAGTTTCGCATTCTGGTAGCTGTCATACGGAACGGTGGTGATTTCCGGGTGTTTATCCATGATGAATTTCTGGTGAGTGGTGCCGTTCTGCACGCCCACTTTCTTGCCTTTCAGCTGATCAATGCTGGTGAATTTACCCTGCTGACCAATGAACAGCGCGGAGTTGTCATAGTAAGGGGTGGTGAACAGCACCTGTTTTTCACGCTCAGGCGTGATATCCATCCCGGCCATCACCGCGTCGAAACGACGGAATTTCAGGCTAGGGATCAGGCTGTCGAACGCCTGATTGGTAAAGGTACAGGTCGCGTCGATCTCTTTACACAGCGCATTAGCCAGATCGACATCAAAGCCGACAATCTTGTTATTAGCGTCCATAGATTCAAACGGAGGATAGGACGCTTCGGTCGCAAAACGAATGGTCTGGGCTGCTGTAGCAGAAAGGCTAAAGCCTGCGATAAGCGCGGCAATCAGAACTTTTTTCATTGTGTTGTCCCGAATCTTAGTGAGAGAGATAGTTTTTAAATGCTTCGGTCTGCGGGTCGGCAAAGCAACTCGCATTACCCTGCTCGACGATATGACCGTTTTCCATATACACGACACGGCTGGCGGTTTTACGCGCCACTTCCACTTCGTGCGTCACGATCACTTGCGTAATGTTGGTTTCAGCCAGTTCACGAATAATGCTGACGATTTGCGCGGTGATTTCCGGATCCAGCGCGGCGGTGGGCTCATCAAACAGCAGCACCTGTGGCTCCATCATCAGCGCACGGGCAATGGCCACACGCTGTTGCTGACCGCCGGAAAGATGCAGCGGAAAACGATCGCTGTAAGGTTTCAGACGCAGGCGATCCAGCAATTTTTCTGCACGGGCTAACGCCTGATCTTTTGACAACCCCAGCACGCGGCAGGGCGCTTCAATCAGGTTCTGTTGCACGGTGAGGTGCGGCCACAGATTGTATTGCTGAAAGACCATTCCGACATTCTGACGCAGTTCGCGAATCGCTTTATCTGACGGCGTTTTGCGGAAGTCGAAGTGGTTTCCCGCAATGCTGAGCGTACCTGAACGCGGCATCTCTAGCAGATTGAGTACCCGCAGCAGTGAGCTTTTACCGGCCCCACTTGGGCCCAGTAACACCAGTGTTTCACCCTGTGGGCAATCCAGCGTGATATCGAACAGCGCCTGATGCGCGCCGTAGAAGCAGTTAATGCCGTTTAATTGAATACTCATTGATACTCGTATACTGGCCGTCTGATAGCTATTGAAGCCGCAGATAGTACCTTTGACAGAATAGTTATGCAATATTTATGCTTTAAAAGTTAAATATAGCGCGCATTTCCCATTAAACATAGCACAAAATAGCGAGGGCAAAGCCCGGTAAGAACAATTGTCGGCATTCCATGCGGAATGCCGGACAATTTACGGGGGTTATGTTTTTTAGCGCGGTAAAGCGGAGGGATTAACGGTTTTCTACCGACTGGCGAAGCGTACCGGCCGGGGCATGCACGCTGCCGCCGAGATAACGTACGTCATCAATAACCCAGCACTGACCTTCGCGGATCATCAGCACTTCATCCTGCCAGTTTTGATCGCCTTGCTTCAGCGCAACGCGCAGCGGAATATTGCGTGCATCACTATTCGGAATCGTCGAGGCGCTGGCAACGCTGGCGCTGTCCGGCGGCGTTGCGCGACTGGAGAACGGATCGCTACTCATCAGTTGACGATGCGCACTGTCACGACTGGCATCCGACAGCAGTTTCGCCAGGTTGTCGCTCAGGTAAGGGCGCAGGGCGGTGATGTCATTACTGCGGTGTTGGATACGATAGTCATAGAATTGTTGAGCCACACTGTCCGGACCGCCATCCACACAGGCACCCGTACGCGGCCCGTTGTCTTTGTAGGCTGGCGTGACGGTGGTGCAGGCGCTGAGCAGCAGCGCGCAAGGGACGAGCAGGGAGAGTTTCGAATAGCGCATAGTGATTTCCTTATAAGCTTTCTGCCATGAGTCTTCTAAGATAACAGTCATCTACGATAATCAATTATATCCTTTCAATGATAGTGTATGGCGCTGATAATGTGCTGAATGTAACCAGGAGAGACATCATGCAATTTTCGACAACCCCCACGCTTGAAGGACAGAGCATCGTGGAATACTGCGGTGTGGTCACGGGTGAAGCCATTCTGGGCGCGAACATTTTCCGGGATTTTTTTGCCGGTATCCGCGATATCGTCGGCGGTCGCTCGGGCGCTTATGAAAAAGAGTTGCGCAAAGCGCGTGAGATCGCCTTCGCGGAACTGGGTGAACAGGCGAAAGCGCTTGGCGCCGACGCGGTGGTCGGTATTGATATTGATTACGAAACGGTCGGTAAGGATAGCAGCATGCTGATGGTCAGCGTGAGTGGAACAGCGGTGAAAACCCGCCGATGAAAACATGGCTGTGGCTGGTGGCCCTGGCACTATTGTTAACGGGGTGTGCGGGTGAAAAAGGGATTATAGACAGAGAAGGCTACCAGCTCGATACCCGTCATCAGGCGCAGGCGGCGTATCCCCGCATCAAAGTGTTGGTGATCCACTATACGGCGGATGATTTCGATGGTTCGCTGGCAACGCTGACGGATAAAAACGTCAGCTCGCATTATCTGATCCCGGCGGTGCCGCCCTTGCATCGGGGGAAACCGCGTATCTGGCAACTGGTACCGGAACAGGATCTGGCGTGGCATGCTGGCATCAGCTTCTGGCGCGGCGCGACACGTATTAACGACACCTCGATTGGCATTGAGCTGGAGAATCGCGGCTGGCAAAAATCGGCAGGTGAAAAATATTTTGCCCCGTTTGAGCCCTCGCAGATTCAGGCGCTGATTCCGCTGGCGAAAGACATTATCGCCCGCTATGACATCAAGCCGCAGAACGTGGTTGCGCATGCGGACATCGCCCCGCAGCGAAAAGACGACCCTGGCCCGCTGTTTCCCTGGCAGGTGCTGGCAGAACAGGGTATTGGCGCCTGGCCTGATGCGCAACGGGTAACCTTCTACCTTGCCGGACGAGCACCACGCGCGCCTGTAGAGATGACGTCACTGCTGGATCTGCTGGCGCGTTATGGCTACGAGGTGAAGCCTGATATGACCGCGCGTGAACAACAGCGCGTGGTGATGGCGTTTCAGATGCACTTCCGCCCGGCGTTATGGAACGGCGTCGCCGATGCTGAAACGCAGGCGATTGCTGAGGCACTACTGGAAAAGTATGGGCAAGTCTAGCGATGCAGTTTTCCGTGGTCGCGTAGCCACGCGGCCGTTTGCACAATGCCCTCATCCAGCGTCACCATCGGCTTATACCCCAGTTCTTCTTGGGCGCGACTGATATCCAGCGTAAAGTCGAAATTTAGCTTTGATACCCCGTAGTGGGTTAACGCTGGCTCTTTGGCTGACTTACTACCAAAGCGTTCCAGGCTGCGGGCGATCATATCCAGCATCGGATAGGGCACAGAACGGATTCGACAGTGAATGTTCAGTTCATCAATCAGTTTTTGCACGATACTGCGCAGGGTTCTGGGCTCACCGTTGGTGATGTTGTACACCCGACCAGAAGGTAGATTGTCGCACTGTACCTGACTCGCCAGCCACATGGCGTGGATCGCGTTCTCATAATAGGTCATATCGACCATCGCGCTGCCACCGTGCGGCAACAGCACGCTGCCATAGTGGTGCATCATGTGCGCCAGTCGGGGGATAAATACTTTGTCGTGCGGACCAAACAGGCTTTGCGGGCGCAGCACCGTAAATCGGGTCTGTGGATTCGCCTGGGCCAGCAGGCTGATGACCTCTTCTCCGGCGGCTTTGCTGCGGGCAAACTCGTTGGCAAAGCGGTGCGGACGGAATTCTTCTTTGATATCGCGATGATGGTGATAATCGAAGTAAAGCGACGGGGAGGAGATATGGATAAAGTTGCGCACGCCCCATGCGACGGCCCATTCGCCAAGACGGCGGGTCGCACGAACATTTGCCAGATCAAAGGCTTCCTGAGTTCCCCATGGAGAGGTGAAACTTGAGCAGTGCCACAGCGTATCGACGCCGGCGAGCATGACTTTCGCCTGCGCAGAGACCAGCTCGGTCAGATCCGCATGCACAAACTCCGCGCCCATTTTCTCGAGCAGTTTACCCATCGCTTCGTTGCGACCGGTCGCTCTGACGCTGATGCCTCTGTTGCGCAAAAACTCAACCGCGTTTCGTCCTAAGCCGCTGGTCGCGCCGGTAACCAGTACCTTCATATCAGTCCACTGTGTTTAATAAAACGTCGTGCGCATTCTTCCGTGAATTACGTCGGTATGCAATGGGAAACGTGAAACAATACAGTAAGTTTTTACGATTTATCTGTGATTTGTTCTGCAAGTCTGGCAATTTTCTTTGCCATCCCCCGGAAAATAAACAGGTGCGCCGGGATCATCAGCAGCCAGTAGAAAAGCCCAGGCATACCGTGCGGATGCCACCAGGCGCGTACGTCAATTTCGCGATGCTCACCCTTATCTTCAAGGGTAAAGCTTAGCCTTCCCAGTCCCGGTGCCTTCATGCCAAACAGCAGCGTGAGCTGTTTTTCCGGCTCGACGATAATCACTTTCCAGCTGTCTACCGTATCACCCGGTTGAAGCCATTCGTACTCAGGACGCCCTTTTGCCAGCCGATGGCCGACTAAGAGATCCAGCGCTGCGCGGATCTTCCACAAAATATTGCCGAAGAAATAACCCTCTTTGCCGCCGAGACGGTTCGCGACTCGCCACAACGCCGGCAAACTGGCGTGCGTCTTCACGGTAAACCCGGCCTGTTTGGCGAAGAAACCATATTCAGGCCGCCAGCGGGCAAAGGCCTGCGCGTCATAACCCCAGTCGCTGGAGTTTACCAGTTCCTCCTCTTCCTTTAGCGTGCTGCGTACGGCATCGTCAAAGGCGATAAGCTTCTGGGGTATCAATGCCCGTAGCTCGCGGTCATCGGCCAGCAGGTCGTGTCTGAGTCCCTGTATCAGCGCTTTCGCAGTGGTCGGCGGCACCGAGGTGATGACGTTCAGGAACCAGACTGAAATCCAACGGGTGGGAAAGGGGATAGGGATAAGCCAGCGATGCTTGCCGCTGACCGCCATGAAATGTTCAAACTGCTCCTGGTAGCTGAGCACCTGTGGCCCGGCAGCTTCGAGGACCCGATGCGTTGGGGAAGGATGATCCAGCAGCGTTACCAGATAGTACAGCAGGTTTTCCAGCGCGATGGGCGTTGTGCGCGAGCGAACCCAGCGCGGCGGGGTTAGCACCGGCAGGTTGTAAACCATGTCGCGCATCACTTCAAAAGCGGCAGAACCGGCACCGACGATAATTCCGGCACGCAGTTCCGTCACTGGCACACCAGATTCGCGCAGGGTATCGGCGGTTATCTGCCGCGCCCGCAGATGGTCGGACTGCTCGTGTTCCGGTGCCTGTAAGGAACTAAGAAAAATCAGTTGCCCAACCGGCGTTTCACGCAGGGCATCACGGACGTTAAGCGCGACCTGACGTTCATGGGCGATGAAATCGCCACCTTCTCCCATACCATGCACCAGATAGTAGACGGTATCGACATTGGTCAGCAGAGAAGAAAGATGTGTCGGCCAGTTCAGGTCGACCTTATGACAACTGACGTTGGGCAACTGTTGCTTTTTCAGTCGATCAATGCGACGTGCCGCAGCCAGTACCTGATGCCCTTGCTGGCTAAGCGCCTGCACCAGATGCTGACCAATGTAACCACTGGCGCCAAGAACCACTATGCGTTGCGGCACATCTCTCTCCTTAACGATTCAGGAACGCGCGCCAGTGGGCGACGACATCAGTAAGCTGCTCCCGCGAGACATCCAGATGGGTTACCAGACGAACAATCGGTGACGCGTTGATCAGCACCCCCTGTGCCTTCATGTGCTCACCCAGGGCCGCCGCGTTGGCTTCCCCGACGCGGACAAACAGCATGTTGGTGTCGTGACGCATCACGTCTGCCCCGGCTTCCCGCAGTTGTTCTGCCAACCATGCCGCGTTGTCGTGATCGTCCTGCAGACGCGCAACGTTATTTTTCAGGGCATACAGTCCGGCTGCCGCCAGGATACCGGCCTGACGCATTCCGCCGCCGGTCATTTTGCGCCAGCGAGTGGCACGCTTGATATAGTCGCGACTACCGACCAATAGCGAGCCAACCGGCGTTCCCAGCCCTTTTGACAGGCAGATAGTAAAGGAGTCGCAATACTGAGCGATCTCTTTGAGTTCACAACCGTAGGCCACGACGGCGTTGAAAATACGCGCGCCGTCAACGTGCAGCGCCAGACCACGCTCACGGGTAAACTCCCACGCCTCCCGCAGATACTCGCGCGGCAGCACTTTGCCGTTGTGAGTATTTTCCAGGCTCAGCAGGCGGGTACGGGCAAAGTGGATGTCATCGGCCTTAATTTTGGCTGCGACTTTATCCAGCGGCAAAGTGCCGTCGGCAGCGGCGTCAATCGGCTGCGGTTGAATGCTGCCAAGCACCGCCGCGCCACCCGCTTCATACAGATAGTTATGCGCCCCCTGACCGGCAATATATTCTTCACCGCGCTCGCAGTGGCTGAGTAGCGCCACAAGGTTTGCCTGGGTGCCGGTGGGTAAAAATAACGCCGCTTCTTTACCAGAAAGGTCAGCGGCGTATTGCTGGAGGGCGTTAACGGTAGGGTCATCTCCGTACACGTCGTCTCCGACCGGGGCGGCCATCATTTCTTCAAGCATGGCGCGACCCGGACGGGTTACGGTATCACTGCGTAGATCTATCATTGCACATCCCTATTGTTTGAAAGGCGATGTGCATTGTTTTACCTGAGCCAGTTGGTTTTTGCCAGTTCGATCACCTCATCGCCGCGACCGCTGATGATGGCGCGTAGCATGTACAGGCTGAAGCCTTTGGCCTGCTCCAGTTTGATCTGCGGCGGGATGGCCAGTTCCTCTTTTGCGACAACCACATCCACCAGCACCGGACCGTCAATGGATAAGGCGCGCTGTAGCGCTTCATCGACGTCGGCGGCTTTTTCAACCCGAATGCCGGTGATGCCACATGCCTCGGCAATGCGCGCGAAGTTGGTGTCATGCAGTTCAGTACCATCAGTGAGATAACCACCAGCCTTCATTTCCATCGCCACAAAACCCAGCACACTGTTGTTAAAGACCACGATTTTAACCGGGAGCTTCATCTGGACCACCGACAGAAAATCTCCCATCAGCATACTGAATCCGCCATCGCCGCACATTGCGATCACCTGACGTCCTGGCGCCGTGGCCTGCGCGCCAAGCGCTTGCGGCATGGCGTTAGCCATTGAGCCGTGGTTAAACGAGCCCAGCAGTCGGCGCTTGCCGTTCATTTTCAGGTAGCGAGCGGCCCACACCGTCGGCGTACCCACGTCGCAGGTGAAGATGGCGTCATCGGCGGCGAAATGACTGATTTGCTGCGCCAGGTACTGCGGATGAATTGCCTTTTCGCTGGGTTTGGCGAGGTCATCGAGGCCTTTGCGCGCATCGCGATAATCACTTAACGCCTTATCCAGGAATTTACGCTCGGTTTTCTCTTCCACCAGCGGCAGGAGCGCGCTCAGAGTGGCTTTGATATCGCCGACCAGTGCCATATCGACCTTACTGTGCGCGCCGAGACTGGCGGGGTTGATATCGATCTGAATGATTTTGGCATCGGTCGGATAGAACGCGCGATAGGGGAACTGCGTTCCAAGCAGCACCAGCGTGTCGGCGTTCATCATGGTATGGAAGCCGGAAGAAAAGCCGATAAGGCCGGTCATGCCCACGTCGTATGGGTTGTCGTATTCAACATGCTCTTTGCCACGCAGGGCGTGGACGATAGGGGCTTTAATTTTGGCGGCGAACTCGACCAGTTCTTTATGCGCCCCCGCACAGCCGCTACCGCACATCAGGGCGATATTGCTGGAATAGCGCAGCAGTTGGGCCAGCTTTCTTAACTCTTCTTCCGCGGGCGTGACGATCGGTAACGGCGCGTGATACCAGTGGCTACTGGCGCTTTCTGGTGCGGGTTTTAAGGCCACGTCGCCCGGTAAGACCACCACCGAGACGCCACGATTGAGCACCGCTTTGCGCATAGCAATCGCCAGTACCTGAGGGATCTGTTCAGGGCTGGAAACCAGCTCGCAATAGTGGCTGCATTCGCGGAACAGTTCCTGCGGGTGCGTTTCCTGAAAATACCCGCTGCCAATTTCGCTGGAAGGGATGTGGGCGGCGATGGCCAGCACCGGGACGTGGTTACGATGACAGTCAAACAGGCCGTTGATCAGGTGCAGGTTACCGGGTCCGCATGAACCTGCACAAACCGCCAGTTCGCCGGTCAGTTGTGCCTCCGCACCGGCTGCGAATGCGGCAACCTCTTCATGACGGGTCGACATCCACTCAATCGTTCCCATGCGATTGAGACTGTCACTCAGACCGTTCAGCGAATCGCCCGTCACGCCCCAGATACGTTTCACACCCGCCTGTTCCAGTGTTTTAGCAATAAAAGCGGCAACCGTTTGTTTCATGGTTTTCCATCTCCTTAATTGTGATACCGGTTACAAGTTTAGATGAAGATACTGATTACGCTGCGTGGCACCCCCTTATTTTCAGCAGCTTTCTTTCAGGGGGGATAACGCGTAGCGTGAAAAAAATCAGGGCGAACCAGGAGTAAACTCAGATGCTTACAACATTGTTAAATGCAGTGAATCGGATGCTGACGCACGAGGATTTTGGCAAGTTTTTATTACGCCTGGCGGTTGGGGGATTGATGTTGTTTCACGGGCTGCATAAGCTGTTTGCCGGCATTGATGGCATCAGCGGAATGCTGGTTGCCAAAGGGCTACCGGGCTTTATCGCATACGGTGTGCTGGTGGGGGAAGTGATTGCGCCTTGTCTGATTATTCTTGGGATCCTGACGCGTCCGGCGGCGTTGGTGCTGGCGTTCACCATGATTGTAGCGTGGCTGATGGTCGGGATGAATGAAACCTGGGCGCTGGATAAAACCGGGGCATGGGCGATTGAAAGCCTGGTCTATTTCTTTATCGGGGCGCTGGCAGTGGCGTTTTTAGGGGCGGGACGGTTTTCGGTTGCCGGTAATTCGGCGTGGCGGTGAGGAATTGCCGGATGGCGGCGTAAACGCCTTATCCGGCCTACAATGGCTCTCGTAGGCGGGATAAGCGCAGCGTCATCCGGCAATCTACTATCAGGCGAGAACCAGGTCACTCTGCGGATGGCAGGAACAGGCCAGCACGTAGCCTTCGGCGATTTCGCTATCGGTCAGCGTCATGGTGCTGCTGACGGTATACTCACCGGAAACCACTTTGGTTTTACAGCAACCACAGACGCCCGCGCGGCAGGCAACGGTGATCGGTACCTTGTTGCTTTCCAGCGCATCCAGCAGCGTCGTACCGACCGGCGCGTAAAATTCATTCGCCGGCTGCAGTTTAGTAAATTTCAGGCCGCTGGTTGCCGCGTCTGCCACCGGGGTGAAGAACTTCTCTTTAAAGAAGCGCGTCACGCCCAGCGCTTTCACTTCCTCTTCAACCAGATCCATATATGGCGCCGGGCCACAGGTCATCACCGTGCGGGAGGTCAGATCCGGTACCTGCTGTAGCAGCTCGGTGGTCAGGCGACCGGCCACGAAGCCGTCAGTGGCGTTGTTTTCCGCCACCAGTGTAACCGGATACTGACGCCACTCTTCAGCGAAAATGACATCCTGCGGCGAACGCACGTTGAAGATAACCTGGACATCCGCATGCGGACGGTACTTTGCCAACCAGCGACGCATCGACATGATCGGTGTGACGCCACAACCGGCCGCCAGCATCAGGAACTTATCATCGGCTTTATCTTCGCAGGTGAAATCGCCCATCGCATCGGACAACCAGAGGTAGTCGCCGCGCTTCACGTCGCGGGTTAACCACTGTGAGCCTGCACCGTCATCAATCCGACGAACGGTCAGCGTAATGTATTCACTGACGCCCGGCGTTGAGGAGAGGGTGTAGGCACGCAGTGTATCCGCTGAATTACGCACGCTCACCAGTGCATACTGCCCGGCGCGATACGGATAATAGTCGTGGCACAGCAACGAAATTGTCCATACATCCGGCGTTTCCTGATGGATGTGATGAACCTGCATCCGCCATGGGCACTGATTAGTTGGCATTGTCATGTCTTAACTCCTTACGCGCTCAGCAACTGCTTCATGTCTTCTTCAACGGTGGTCACAGAACGCAGACCGAATTTCTCGTTGAGTACCGCCAGCAGATCTGGTGTAAAGAAGCCTGGCGCGGTTGGACCGGTCACGATGTTTTTCACACCCAGGGAGAGCAGGGTCAGCAGAATGACAATCGCTTTTTGTTCGAACCAGGAGAGCACCAGAGACAGTGGCAGGTCATTCACGCCGCAGCCCAGTTTCTCTGCCAGCGTCACCGCCAGAATGATGGCGGAGTAGGCATCATTACACTGACCCGCATCCACCAGACGCGGCAGACCTTCGATATCGCCGAACTCCAGCTTGTTGAAGCGGTATTTACCGCAGGCAAGGGTCAGGATCAGACAGTCGTCCGGTACGCTGGTAGCGAAATCGGTGAAGTAGTTACGTTCGCCACGTGCGCCGTCACAGCCGCCGACAAGGAAGATATGACGCAGTTTTTCGCGGCTCACCAGATCGATCAGCGTGTCCGCTGCACCCAGCAGGGTCTGACGGCCAAAACCGACGGTGATCAGATGCGGAATTTCGCTGTACGGGAAGCCTGCCATTTGCTGCGCCTGGGCGATAACCGGACCGAAGTCGTCGCCTTCCAGGTGGCTTACACCCGGCCAACCGACAATGCTGCGGGTCCAGATACGGTCATCGTATGCGCCGACGGTCGGGTCGATGATGCAGTTTGAGGTCATCACGATTGGTCCCGGGAAGCGGGCAAATTCGACCTGCTGGTTCTGCCAGCCACTGCCGTAGTTACCAATCAGATGTTTGAACTTGCGCAGTTCCGGGTAGCCATGCGCCGGTAACATTTCACCGTGGGTATAGACGTTAACACCGGTGCCTTCAGTTTGTTCCAGCAGGTTATACAGATCTTTCAGGTCGTGACCGGAGATCAGAATGCATTTACCTTCGGTCGCTTTGACATTGACCTGGGTTGGCGTCGGGTGACCGTATTTGGTGGTTTCGCCCGCATCCAGAATGCTCATCACTTTGAAGTTCATCTGGCCGATTTCCATTGAGCACTCCAGCAGAGCGTTCATGTCGGAAGGCCAGGTGCCCAGCCACGCCATAATTTTATGGTACTGCGCGTAGATGTCGTTGTCGTATTGACCGAGAACATGCGCGTGTTCCATATAAGCGGCGGCACCTTTCAGGCCGTACAGGCACAGCAAACGTAGGCCAAGAATATTTTCGCCAATGGCGGCTTTGTCTTTGTTTGGGGTAAATTCGGCAGCCTGACGTTGCAGGTCGCCCAGATCGTCGCTGACCAGTTGCAGGTCAGCCATTGGGTTGTCGCAGTGCGCATTGGCGTCAATGCTCAGGCACTGGGCTTTCAGCGCTTCACGCATCGCGATAGCGTCGCGGGCATAGCCGACGATACGTGGGGAATCGAAGTTAACGTTGGTCAGCGTGGAGAAGAATGCACGCGGCGCAAAGTTATCAACGTCATGATTAATAATGCCATATTCACGCGCTTTAGCCGCCCATGCAGACAGACCTTGTAGGGAGGCAATCAGCAGATCCTGCAAATCAGAGGTTTCAGCCGTTTTACCGCACATACCCTGCGCGTAAGAGCAGCCGTTTCCTGCCGGAGTACGGATGGTTTGTTCACATTGCACACAAAACATGATCACACCTTTTAAAGTTATATTTAATATGCATGTTTAAGGTTATGCCTGTGTGCAAAGGGAGAAAAGGTATTTCTGATACAATTTACAGGGAGATTGATTTAGCGCAATTTTGGCGGCAGAAGCCTACCGCCAAAGAGGGAGTTAAGCGGAGAAAAAGGCCATCAAAATGGGCACTAACAAACTGAGAACAAAGCCGTGGACAATCGCCGCCGGAACCATCTCCAGCCCACCGGTACGCTGTAACACCGGTAGTGTGAAATCCATCGACGTCGCCCCGCACAACCCCAGTGCGGTAGAACGACTGCGGCGAACCAGACCCGGAATCAGCATGATAGCAAGCAGTTCGCGCGCCAAATCGTTAAAGAATGCAGCGCTGCCGATCACCGGACCGTAGGCTTCGGTCAGCAAAATACCAGAAAGGGAGTACCAGCCAAAACCTGACGCCATCGCCAGCGCGGTTTTCATTGGCAGGTCGAGAATCAGCGCATTAATCAGGCCGCCAATCATGGAACTCGCGACGACCACAACCGCCACAATCATGCCTCGCCGGTTCAGAACGATCTGCTTTAACGTCATGCCGCTATTGCGTAACTGGATCCCCACCAGCAGCAGTAACAGGATCAGCGTATATTCGCTCGCTTCCGTGGCGTGCTGCAAAATGGGCAGGCCGCTTAGCCCTAACAAAAAGCCGACCACCACCACGCCGCACAGCTTCAGCGATTCAAGCGCCATCGCGATACGAGAGGGCAGTTTTTCCTGCTGGTGATGATGCCGCCAGGGTAACGCGCGTTCCAGCCACAATAATGCAGCAATATTACACAGCAAAATAACGGTAATACTGACGGCAGAATAGTGAAATATCGCCAGCAGGTTGCTCGCCAGATTATCTAAAAAAGCCAGGCTGATCCCCATAAAAAAGAGAATCAGATACACCATCCAGCTTAAGAGCCGATTGATCAGTTTTAATGCCGCGGTGTGCCGAAGCGGAATGAGATAACCTGCTATCAGCGGGAGCAGAATGATGAGAAGTCCTGAAAACATGAACAGCCGGGTCCTTTGAATTAGCGAGACAGCGCCATGACACTACCCAATAACGCGGGTTCAGTAAAGATGCAAAATAAAAGCCGGACAGGGACGATGCCTTATCCGGCTGAAGCGTGTTTAGCCCTGCGGACATGTGCCGTCGGGCTTTCTGACATTAATCGCGTTTTTCGAGCAGCGTACGGTAAATAAGACCACCAAGAATACCGCCAATAATCGGCATCACCCAGAACAGCCACAGTTGTTCTAACGCCCAACCGCCCTGGAAGATGGCGACCGCGGTGCTACGTGCCGGGTTAACCGACGTATTGGTCACCGGAATACTGATGAGGTGGATCAGAGTCAATGCCAGACCGATAGCGATTGGCGCAAACCCTGCCGGTGCGTGTTTGTCAGTGGCACCGTGGATCACCAGCAGGAAACCGGCAGTCAGCACGATTTCGATAACAATCGCCGACAGCATGGAGTAACCGCCCGGTGAATGCTCGCCGTAACCGTTGGAGGCGAAACCGCTGGCCGTCGCATCAAAGCCTGCTTGACCGCTGGCAATCAGATACAGTACCGCTGCTGCAATAATACCGCCCACCACCTGAGCAATAATGTAGCCAATGACCTCTTTTGCCGGAAAACGACCGCCGGCCCATAAGCCTAATGTCACCGCCGGGTTAAAATGTCCGCCGGAAATATGACCGACGGCAAAGGCCATCGTTAATACGGTCAGGCCGAATGCCAGTGCGACACCCGCAAAACCAATACCTAATTCCGGAAACGCTGCTGCCAGTACGGCGCTGCCGCAGCCACCAAAAACAAGCCAGAATGTACCAAAACATTCGGCTGCTAATTTTCTGAACATATCCACCTCAATGTAAAAAATAACCACAAAAGAATTGCGGTAATCAATATTTATTGTCTGCCTGAATGACGACAAAATAAATAGCTCGCTATTTTAAAAACGATCGTCATCCGTTCTCTAGTCAAATAAAACCGGTTAGTTTGATTTAGGGCAATGCGGCGTCATTCCTTCCATAGATTTCTCTTAGGGGAAAGTGTAGCGCATAGTTATATGAAAGAGGGTTGACGCAAACGGATTTATTTTCGTCCTGCCAAACTTGCCTGGTGTGTATTACGAATGAAAGAAAAAGAATAAATCGTTCACCCTTCGCACAGTTAGCCTGCGTAATAATATCCCTATCACGTCCTGCGCCGGGTTTTGCAGTTATACTGCGAGGAGCATAAAGGGAAGGTGAAGATTTTCTGGAGGAAACATGATTCTCGAACGCGTTGAGATAGTGGGTTTTCGCGGTATCAATCGACTGTCGTTGATGCTCGAGCAGAACAACGTCCTGATTGGTGAGAATGCCTGGGGTAAATCAAGTTTACTGGATGCGTTAACGCTGCTGTTGTCACCCGAATCAGAACTGTATCATTTTGACCGTGACGATTTCTGGTTTCCCCCTGGCGATATGAAAGGCCGTGAACATCACCTGCATATCGTGCTGACGTTTCGCGAATCGCAACCTGGGCGCTACCGGGTTCGCCGCTACCGGTCTCTGGAGGCATGCTGGGCACCGTGCCACGATGGTTTTCAGCGCATCTTTTATCGCCTTGAAGGCGAAAGCGGGGAAGACGGCAGCGTGATGACGCTGCGCAGTTTTCTCGATGGCGATGGGCATCCGCTGGCGGTGGACGATATCAACGAGCAGGCGCGACATCTGGTGCGCCTGATGCCGGTACTGCGCTTACGTGATGCGCGGTTTATGCGCCGCATCCGTAACGGTACCGTGCCGGAGGTCGACGACGTTGAGGTCACTGCCCGGCAACTGGATTTTCTCGCCCGCGAGCTGGCGATGCGCCCACAGAATCTCACCGATGGACAGATTCGCCAGGGACTCTCGGCGATGGTGCAACTGCTGGAGCACTATTTTACCGAGCAGGGCACGTCGCAGTCCCGCCACCGCTTAATGCGCCGACGATCCACCAACGAACAGCGAAGCTGGCGTTATCTCGATATCATCAACCGGATGATTGACAAACCGGGCGGGCGTACTCATCGGGTGATTCTGCTGGGGCTGTTCTCCACGCTGTTGCAGGCGAAGGGGACGGTCAGACTGCATAAAGACGCCAGGCCGTTGCTATTGGTGGAAGACCCGGAAACGCGTCTGCATCCCATCATGCTGTCAGTGGCGTGGCAGTTGCTGAATCTGCTGCCGCTTCAGCGCATCACCACCACCAACTCGGGCGAGCTGCTCTCGCTGACCCCTGTGGAACATGTCTGTCGTCTGGTGCGTGAGTCTTCGCGCGTGGCGGCCTGGCGTCTTGGGCCGGGGGGACTAAGCGCAGAGGATGGCCGACGCATTGCGTTTCACATTCGCTTTAATCGCGCCTCTTCGCTATTTGCCCGCTGCTGGCTGCTGGTAGAGGGAGAAACAGAAACCTGGGTGATTAACGAACTGGCTCGCCAGTGCGGTCATCACTTTGATGCCGAAGGGATTAAGGTGATCGAATTTGCGCAGTCCGGTCTTAAGCCGTTGGTGAAATTCGCCCGACGGATGGGTATTGAGTGGCACGTGCTGGTGGATGGCGATGAAGCCGGGAAAAAATACGCCGCCACGGTGCGAAGTCTGCTGAATGACGACCGGGAGGAGGAGCGTGAACATCTGACCGCGTTGCCTGCCCTGGATATGGAACACTTTATGTACCGGCAGGGGTTTTCTGATGTCTTTCACCGGGTGGCGCAAATCCCGGAAAATGTGCCGATGAATATGCGTAAAATCATTTCGAAGGCGATCCATCGCTCATCGAAGCCCGACTTAGCCATCGAAGTGGCGATGGAAGCCGGGCGGCGGGGTGTAGATGCGGTGCCGACGCTGCTGAGAAAAATGTTCTCCCGGGTGCTGTGGCTGGCACGCGGCAGAGCGGATTAGTCCTGTAAGCGCTGGGGAACCTGTGTGGCGACGCTGTCGAGCAGCGCGTAGCGACGGCGGTATTCAGCCCGTTTTTTACTGGCGATATCCGCCTCGCTTTTCCGCGCAATGGTGAGCGGTAGAGAAAAATATTCCCCCTCCGTTATTTCACCGCCCAGGGACGTCCAGAAGGCGTCGTAGTCAGCATGCATTTGCGTTTTTTTGTCCATATAGCGCCAACTGCGATAAACATGTACAGCGTTGCTGACCGCCAGAATCTGCTCCGCTCTGGCGATATGCGCAAACTGACACAGCGCCTCCATCACCACTCTTTTGGGGAACAAGCCGTAACAGGCTTTGGTGGCCTGCTGAATGACCTCATGCGGAACATCATTCGCCGCGCCCTGCAAGCCCCCAATAAACAGGGTGCGTTTTCCGTTTAACGTGCAGAATGTGAAGGTAATCTCTGCCAGAATACGCATTCGATCGTCGCGGATCACGACGGTACTTTCACCTTCTTTATCCAGCGAAACCAGACTGACTAAATCCAGCTGGAATGATGCACCGTCTTTGGCCTCAAATTTTGCCAGGTTGAGGCCGTTCTGACTTAAATAACGAGCCAGTTGTTCGCGGCTGAATAACTGACGCAGCAGGTCATAATGGCTACAGAGCGCGGTCAGCGCGGTATCGCGTTTAATATTCACGGCCATATACGGGCGGTGCAGGCGGATAGGTAACCGGGGCTGCCGTGTCAGTAACGTATTCAGCTCAGGCCACTGGGTCAGATTTTCCAGCAGTTGACGGGTGGCTCTCGGCATCAGCAGCGAGCGAATTAAAAACTTACGGCGAAAGCTGGCCTTCCGCCAGAATTTACCTGGCAGTAATTGACCACGCGTCAGGCGCATAAATAATTGTAAAGGGGACGCAACGTCTGAAGTGTAAAAGGTATTATCAGTAATCTGTGACATGATCATAATCCGCAATGCGATGATTGCGAAAATTGAAACACGCTGAATCTTAACCAATCGTCAATGCCCTGAGCGCTGTCCTTTCCGCTTGCGGTTTGTTTAGATACTGTTGAATTTCAGCTGAAAACTTACCATCAGGATCGCTATGGGTATTAAGGGAAATAAAATTAAAAAGCGCTATCTGCTGCTTATCGTCATTCTTATCCTCGGGGCATTTGCTCTCTGGCGGACGCTGAATGCGCCGTTGCCAAATTATCAGACGCTGATTGTGCGTCCGGGAGATCTACAGCAAAGCGTCCTGGCAACTGGCAAACTCGACGCGCTGCGTAAAGTTGACGTGGGTGCGCAGGTGAGCGGTCAGCTCAAAACGCTGTCAGTGGCGATTGGCGATAAGGTGAAGAAAGACCAGTTGCTGGGCGTTATCGACCCCGAGCAGGCGGAAAACCAGATCAAAGAGGTGGAAGCGACGCTGATGGAACTGCGTGCTCAGCGCCAGCAGGCCGAAGCCGAGTGGAAACTGGCGCGGGTGACGCTCTCCCGCCAGCAACAACTGGCAAAAACACAGGCCGTGTCGCAACAGGATCTGGACACCGCCGCCACGGAGATGGCGGTGAAGCAGGCGCAAATCGGCACTATTGATGCGCAGATCAAACGCAATCAGGCCTCTCTTGATACCGCGAAAACCAACCTCGACTACACCCGCATCGTCGCGCCGATGGCCGGAGAAGTCACGCAGATCACCACCCTGCAAGGGCAGACGGTGATCGCCGCGCAGCAAGCCCCGAACATTCTGACACTGGCGGACATGAGCACAATGCTGGTGAAAGCGCAGGTTTCTGAAGCCGATGTGATTCACCTAAAACCGGGGCAAAAAGCCTGGTTTACCGTGCTTGGCGATCCGCAAACCCGTTACGAAGGGACGCTGAAAGATGTGCTGCCGACGCCGGAAAAGGTTAATGATGCCATTTTCTATTACGCCCGTTTTGAAGTGCCCAATCCAAAAGGCATTCTGCGACTGGAGATGACCGCACAGGTCCATATTCAGCTAACGGACGTGAAAAATGTTCTGACGATCCCGCTTTCCGCGTTGGGCGATCCGGTTGGGGATAATCGCTACAAGGTGACCTTGCTGCGTAACGGCGAAACCCGCGAACGCGAGGTGTCAATTGGCGCGCGCAATGACACGGACGTAGAGATTGTGAAAGGACTGGAAGCCGGTGATGA
This sequence comes from Citrobacter farmeri, assembly GCF_019048065.1. Taxonomy (NCBI): domain Bacteria; kingdom Pseudomonadati; phylum Pseudomonadota; class Gammaproteobacteria; order Enterobacterales; family Enterobacteriaceae; genus Citrobacter; species Citrobacter farmeri. The sequence goes on along the minus strand of NZ_CP077291.1, from coordinate 3,014,913 downwards.
AGTGGTGACGGGTGAGGGTAAACCGGGAGCTGTGCAATGACGGCATTGCTTGAGCTGAGCAATATTCGCCGCAGTTATCCCTCCGGAGAGGAACAGGTGGAGGTGCTGAAAGGCATTACGCTACAGATCAATGCCGGCGAGATGGTGGCGATCGTGGGGGCGTCTGGCTCGGGCAAATCCACGCTGATGAATATTCTGGGGTGCCTCGATAAACCGACCAGCGGCACCTACCGGGTGGCAGGACGTGATGTATCAACGCTGGACCGCGATGCGCTGGCGCAACTGCGTCGCGAGCATTTCGGCTTTATTTTCCAGCGCTATCATCTGCTGTCTCACCTGACGGCGGCGCAGAACGTCGAAGTACCCGCCGTGTATGCCGGAACGGAACGGAAACAGCGTCTGGTACGCGCGCAGGAACTGCTCCAGCGGCTTGGTCTGGGCGATCGTGTTGATTATCAACCCTCGCAGCTTTCCGGTGGTCAACAGCAGCGCGTCAGTATTGCTCGCGCACTGATGAACGGCGGACAGGTGATCCTTGCCGACGAACCGACGGGCGCGCTCGACAGCCGTTCCGGTGAAGAGGTGATGGCGATTCTGCACCAGCTGCGCGATCGTGGGCACACGGTTATTATCGTCACCCACGACCCCCTGGTTGCGTCCCAGGCGGAGCGCGTGATTGAGATTCATGATGGCGAAATTGTGCGTAATCCGCCTGCAAAGCGTGTCGCACAAGGACAGGGTATTCAGGAACCGACGGTGAAAGCGGCGTCCGGCTGGAGTCAGTTTGTTAGCGGATTCCGTGAAGCACTCACCATGGCGTGGCTGGCGATGGCGGCCAACAAAATGCGCACGCTGCTCACGATGCTTGGGATCATTATCGGCATCGCGTCGGTGGTGTCGATTGTGGTGGTCGGTGATGCGGCAAAACAGCTGGTACTGGCGGACATCCGCGCCATCGGGACCAACACCATTGATATCTATCCCGGCAAAGATTTTGGCGATGACGATCCGCAGTACCAACAGGCGCTGAAATACGACGATCTCGCAGCGATCCAGAAACAGCCCTGGGTAACCTCCGCTACGCCTGCCGTATCGCAGAATCTGCGCTTGCGCTACGGCAATACTGATGTCGCCGCCAGCGCGAACGGGGTAAGCGGCGACTATTTTAACGTCTACGGCATGACCTTCAGCGAAGGAACCACCTTTAATCGCGAACAGCTTAATGGTCGCGCGCAGGTGGTGGTACTCGACAGTAACACCCGACGTCAGTTGTTCCCGCATAAGGCGAACGTGGTGGGTGAGGTGATCCTCGTGGGAAACATGCCTGCGACGGTGATTGGCGTGGCAGAAGAGAAGCAGTCGATGTTTGGCAGTAGCAAAATTCTGCGCGTCTGGTTGCCTTACAGCACGATGTCCGGGCGCATTATGGGCCAGTCGTGGCTGAACTCAATCACCGTGCGAGTGAAGGACGGTTTTGACAGCGCGCAGGCCGAACAGCAACTCACCCGACTGCTGACGCTGCGTCATGGCAAAAAAGATTTCTTCACCTGGAATATGGATGGCGTCTTGAAAACCGCTGAAAAGACCACACGTACTCTGCAACTGTTCCTGACGCTGGTGGCGGTGATTTCACTGGTGGTTGGCGGGATCGGCGTGATGAACATTATGCTGGTGTCTGTCACGGAGCGCACGCGTGAGATCGGTATCCGGATGGCGGTTGGCGCGCGCGCCAGCGATGTGTTGCAGCAATTTTTGATTGAAGCGGTGCTGGTCTGTCTGGTGGGGGGCGCGCTGGGTATCAGCCTGTCGATGCTGATCGCCTTCACGCTGCAACTGTTCTTGCCCGGTTGGGAGATTGGCTTCTCGCCAGTGGCGCTGCTGACGGCATTTTTGTGCTCAACCTTTACCGGCATCCTGTTCGGCTGGTTACCGGCGCGCAACGCGGCGCGACTGGATCCGGTGGATGCGTTAGCGCGAGAGTAGCGTTCCTGGAAATAAAAATGCCAGCCGATCGGGCTGGCATTTTATCTGCGGGATGTACACAATGAGACAGAAGAGCTATGCAACAGCTTCTGCTTCGATAGGCACGATGACACTGGCGTGATTGCCTTTTGGCCCCTGGTGAACATCAAACTGGACAGACTGTCCGGCTTTTAGCGTTCTGTAACCATCCATCTGAATGGTGGAATAGTGAGCGAAAATATCTTCGCCGCCGCCTTCAGGGCAGATGAAACCAAACCCTTTGGCATTATTGAACCACTTAACAGTACCCGTTTCCATGCTTCGACATCCTTCGTAAATCTTATATAAGTAAGATGGAATGAACCGGTGGTGGAGTGGGGGTTGTTCAAAACCTCGCCAACTCTCGAAATTACAATTTAGAGAAATCAGGCGGGGCGTCAAGCATCTGACGGGGGTCGGTGGGTAAAAATGAATCAAAAATTTGAAGCAGTTAACGCTATTGACGGGAATGTGACAGATGTCGCGGATGCCAGTGATAGATGATAGTTATCTATTAATTGAGGTAGATTGATTGTGCACATCCGCTCTTGTCAGCGGCAGACTGCTCTGCTGGTAACCGTAACTGAAGATGACGACTGACAATGGGTAAGACGAACGACTGGCTGGATTTTGACCAGCTGGCGGCAGATAAAGTGCGTGACGCGCTTAAACCGCCATCTATGTATAAAGTGATATTAGTCAATGATGATTATACTCCGATGGAGTTTGTTATTGACGTGTTACAAAAATTCTTTTCTTATGATGTAGAACGTGCAACGCAACTGATGCTTGCGGTTCACTATCACGGTAAAGCCATCTGCGGCGTTTTCACCGCAGAGGTCGCCGAGACCAAAGTGGCGATGGTGAACACGTATGCGAGGGAGAACGAGCATCCGTTGCTGTGTACGCTGGAAAAAGCCTGAATGCAGGCATAAAAATTGGGGGAGGTGCCTATGCTCAATCAAGAACTGGAACTCAGTTTAAACATGGCTTTCGCCAGAGCGCGCGAGCACCGTCATGAGTTTATGACCGTCGAGCACTTGTTACTGGCGCTGCTCAGTAACCCATCGGCCCGCGAAGCGCTGGAAGCGTGTTCCGTGGACCTCGTGGCGCTCCGTCAGGAACTCGAAGCCTTCATTGAACAAACCACACCCGTACTGCCTGCCAGCGAAGAAGAACGCGATACGCAGCCGACGCTGAGCTTTCAGCGCGTTCTGCAACGTGCGGTTTTCCACGTTCAGTCCTCCGGGCGTAGTGAAGTGACTGGCGCAAACGTGCTGGTCGCCATCTTTAGCGAACAGGAGTCTCAGGCGGCCTACCTGCTGCGTAAGCATGAGGTCAGCCGTCTCGATGTGGTCAACTTTATTTCTCACGGTACGCGCAAAGATGAGCCGAGTCAGTCGTCTGATTCCGGCAGTCAGCCTAATACCGAAGAGCAAGCTGGCGGGGAGGAACGTATGGAGAACTTCACGACTAACCTTAACCAGCTTGCCCGTGTTGGCGGTATTGATCCGCTGATCGGTCGTGACAAAGAACTGGAGCGTGCCATTCAGGTGCTGTGCCGCCGGCGTAAAAATAACCCGCTGTTGGTGGGGGAATCCGGCGTCGGGAAGACGGCGATTGCCGAAGGCCTGGCCTGGCGTATCGTACAGGGTGACGTGCCGGAAGTGATGGCGGATTGCACCATCTACTCGCTGGATATCGGTTCGCTGCTCGCGGGCACCAAATATCGCGGTGACTTTGAAAAACGCTTCAAAGCGCTGCTGAAACAACTGGAACAGGATACCAACAGCATCCTGTTTATCGATGAGATCCACACCATTATTGGTGCGGGGGCGGCCTCGGGCGGTCAGGTGGATGCCGCAAACCTGATTAAACCCCTGCTTTCCGGCGGTAAGATCCGCGTGATCGGCTCTACGACCTATCAGGAATTCAGCAATATTTTCGAAAAAGACCGTGCGTTAGCTCGTCGCTTCCAGAAAATTGATATTACTGAACCGTCGGTGGAAGAGACCGTACAGATCATCAATGGTCTGAAGCCGAAGTACGAAGCGCACCACGACGTGCGTTATACCGCGAAAGCGGTGCGAGCGGCGGTTGAGCTGGCGGTGAAATACATCAACGATCGTCATCTGCCGGATAAAGCGATTGACGTTATTGACGAAGCCGGGGCGCGTGCGCGTCTGATGCCGGTCAGCAAGCGCAAGAAAACCGTCAACGTGGCGGATATCGAGTCTGTGGTGGCGCGTATTGCGCGTATTCCGGAAAAGAGCGTGTCGCAAAGCGATCGCGATACGCTGAAAAACCTTGGCGACCGTCTGAAAATGCTGGTCTTTGGACAGGATAAAGCCATTGAGGCGCTGACCGAAGCCATCAAGATGAGCCGCGCGGGTCTGGGACACGAGCATAAGCCGGTAGGCTCCTTCCTGTTTGCCGGACCGACCGGTGTCGGGAAAACCGAGGTGACCGTGCAGCTTTCCAAAGCGCTGGGAATCGAACTACTGCGTTTTGACATGTCCGAGTATATGGAGCGTCATACCGTCAGCCGCCTGATTGGCGCGCCTCCAGGATACGTGGGCTTCGATCAGGGTGGTCTGTTGACGGATGCGGTCATCAAGCATCCCCATGCGGTACTGCTGCTGGATGAAATCGAAAAAGCGCACCCGGACGTCTTTAACCTGCTGTTGCAGGTGATGGACAACGGCACTCTTACGGACAATAACGGACGTAAAGCCGATTTCCGCAACGTGGTGCTGGTGATGACGACCAACGCCGGCGTTCGTGAAACGGAACGTAAATCGATTGGCCTGATTCATCAGGACAACAGCACTGACGCGATGAGTGAAATCAAGAAAGTGTTTACGCCGGAGTTCCGTAACCGTCTCGACAATATTATCTGGTTCGAACACCTGTCTACTGAGGTGATCCATCAGGTTGTCGATAAGTTCATCGTCGAGCTGCAGGTTCAACTGGATCAGAAAGGTGTCTCCCTGGAAGTCAGCCAGGAAGCACGTAACTGGTTAGCTGAGAAGGGCTACGATCGGGCAATGGGCGCACGTCCAATGGCACGTGTGATTCAGGATAACCTGAAAAAACCATTGGCGAACGAACTGCTGTTTGGCTCGCTGGTGGACGGCGGACAGGTGACCGTGGCACTGGATAAAGAGAAAAATGAACTGACCTATGGCTTCCAGAGTGCGCAGAAGCACAAGCCGGAAGCCGCACATTAATCTCCACACTCTCTTAGCTGACTGACGAACCGGGCCGCGTGCCCGGTTCTTTTTTGTATGAGGTTAGCAAACTTCAGCTCAACCGTCGGTTTTCGTCCCCAGGAGCCTATATTTTTTAATTTCAGATTATTCTTCACCCGCAGAGGGCGAGGATATTAATAATTATTTAACAATAAATTCTGGAATCTATTTCACTTAATTAAGAATCATCCAAAGCTAATATTATGATTCTGAAATCATTATCGCGCTATTCACGGAAAATTCTTACCGTCAATTACTTCAAAGTTGAATAGTGGTCAGGCTAATAAATCAGTATTTACATTTTGAAATAGATAATATATGTTGTCCTTGCAGTTTTCTTCAAATTTTATTTATTAAGGATAGCCAAATGAAAGTAATTCTGGGTTTCGATAGTCTTCTGACACCTAAAATCATGGTGTTTTTATACTGGATTTTTATGGTCTTAGTGGTCGTTGGTGGCGTAATTTCTATATTTAACGGTCAAATCATTGCAGGATTATTTGGCACAGTGCTTAGTCTGGTTGGCTGTCGCGTCATGTTTGAACTTATTATGATTGCTTTTAAAAACAATGAGTACCTGCGCCTGATTGCGCAGAGTACCAATAAAGCAGAATAATGGGTCGTCTTCGGTATTAATCCTGGCCTACCACAATGTGATATTTACTTCTACACCGATATAACATTCTGGCACTTTTTTATTCATGCAATGTGCCTGAATGTTTCATTAAGCTAATGAATCGGCAGATGCCCTCAGGCGCTTGAAAATAGTATAGATCTAAAAAAGTGTGGTAGGGCAGGTAGCGCGTCAAATACATTAGACATTACCAGGTCGTTAGTCCCCAATCTAACATTAGAAAGTGTGATAATTACTGTTGTGGAAAATATCCTAAGTTGTTTCCGCGCATGTTCAGGTATTTGAACGGAAGTATTTATACCGAGCTTCCTTTTAATCACAAATCCTGAATGAATGTGCGTAATATAGCTAATTGAGCAACCTGGCTTTTCCTTCAGACAATATGTGCAGCCAGAACATGCTAATCACTTACCGTCGTGACGTGAAAGACAAGACCTGTAAAAAGCTTTTACTGGCACTCAGTGTCAGTCCGTTTGCGTGGCGGTGGGCCAGATCTGAGATATGGCGTCCGTGAGCGTATAAATGAGTCGTTCAACGTCATCCTGCGCGGTTTCGTGTAACGCTTCGGCGACAATCAGCACCCTGGACGTACTTTGCTTAACGGCCGACCAGCCGCTTTGCCGATGGGTCCAGCGTCGGGCATGGGCTCGTCCGGAATCATCGGCAAAGATTATTTCACCGGGTTCAGGATGCTCAGTCTCTCCGGAAAAGGTCTCATAGAACTCATCCCCACGGGCGGGGCGTACCGTTAACGCACCACTGATCTGGTCGATATCAAACACGGCAACCGGTATGGCAAAGGCGAGTGAAACGGCATTGCACAGGTCAATCATCGGATGTAGCGTCGGTAATTCACCACTCTTACGATATCGCCTTAACAGGGATTCCGACGCACAGCGATACTGCGTTGGCTTAAGACCTAATTCGGAAAACGCACGACGCCAGGCCTTTATTTCAGCAAACTCACCTTCGCGGCATGTCGCCAGTCGCTTATCGGCGACCGCAAGTAACCGAGCGATGTGTGCACTCGAATCGGCATTCGCGTGGATCCCATTAATACTCATCGTCACGGTACGAAGTTGTCCGAATCTCGTATGCATTTCAGGGGCATAACATAACTGCATTGATATTTTCTCCTTTTGCACCATTTCTGACAGCATGCCAGTCGTGTTGTGCGCTGTATTGGATAAAATTGCAGATGGCTTCAATAGCGGACAAAACGTGAATATGGCGGTGAGGGGGGGAACTTCGCTCGCCCGTTGTCGAACCCCTGTCGGGTGTTCTCATCCCCCCTGGGGTGTGCAATATGCGAAAAAAAAGCCCGTACTTGCGTACGAGCTCTTCTTCAAATATGGCGGTGAGGGGGGGATTCGAACCCCCGATACGTTGCCGTATACACACTTTCCAGGCGTGCTCCTTCAGCCACTCGGACACCTCACCATATTGTATTGCTGCCTTACCACCAGGGGGCAACGGGGCGCTACTATAGGGAGTTGCGCTAAAACGGTCAAGCAGTATTTACGCTTTGCTTCTCGTTTGGTTACGCATTGTACACCTTCCCCTACGTCAGCCATTGGGGAAGCGATTTAGCGTTGTGAATCCGGTATTTCGCGGTGCTTCACGACCTCCTCTCGCTCAGATTTGACCAAAGCGACCCGCGATTTATCGCAGACCGATATGCTGGCACTACGCGAGTGTCGTACAACTTCCCATCTTAATGGTCAAAGAACCGCTCGCTGCGGGTGAACTGGTCGCACTACTGGAAGGATGGGAACTCCGAAGCGAGGTGATTCCTGCGGTTTTCCTTCACGCAGGGGATTGCTGCCGTCGGTCAGAGCGCTGGTAGATTTCCTGATGGACGAATACGCGCGGATGACGGAAGAATAGCGGCGGTTTTCACGCAACAAAAAAGGCCGGACAGACCGACCTTTTATTATCTGTACGCCATTCGGGCGTGAAAACAATCAGCGACTACGGAAGACAATGCGGCCTTTGCTCAGGTCGTACGGGGTCAGCTCAACAGTCACTTTGTCGCCCGTCAGGATGCGGATATAGTTCTTACGCATTTTACCGGAGATGTGTGCAGTAACCACGTGACCGTTTTCTAACTCTACGCGGAACATGGTATTAGGTAACGTTTCGAGAACGGTACCCTGCATTTCAATATTGTCTTCTTTGGCCATCTAATCCTCTGGGGTATCACTACCGTAATTTGAACCGGCAAGATAATGCCGAAGTTCTTTTAATAAGTAAAGATTTGCACGTTTAAAACGCAGCAAACAAAATTTGGCGCATTACTCCGGATTGCTTAAAAAACACACGGCAAAGCCGCACGTGAAGCGCAACGTATAAGGGAGCGATGAGATAAACGATGGCGTTACCTGACGCGAACGGATCCTTAACGGCAGCGGGGTAATGGGCTAAACCAACTCTGCGACCGCAATTATAACACCCTGACAAAAAATGTGCCGAAAACATTCACCTCTGGGGCAAAAATAACGTACGAGGGACCCAAAAATCACGGGGTAAACGTTGCTGGCGCAACGCATCGAGGTGTTCCAGATACACCCGGCGCGGAATTTCGATCGCTCCTAATGATTCGGTATGACTATTGAGCACCTGGCAATCCATTAATTTACCGCCGTGGCGGACAAATTCTGCGCAAAAAACCAGCAGCGCGGTTTTTGACGCGTTCTCTTGCCGACTGAACATCGATTCTCCGCAAAACAGGGCACCCTGGGAAACGCCATACATCCCACCAACCAGCTCGTTTTCGCGCCAGACCTCAATGGAATGCGCGTGTCCCAGTTCGTGCAGTCGGTGATAGGCTTCCACCACACCCTGAGTGATCCATGTCCCCTCATCGCGATCGTTGGCGCACCCTTCGATGACCTGACCAAACGCATAGTTCAGAGTGACACGATACGGGGAACGCTTATGAAAGCGCTTCATGCTGCGGCTAATATGAAAAGTGTCAGGCCACAGAATGGCCCGAGGGTCTGGCGACCACCAGAGAATAGGATCGCCAGGCGAAAACCACGGGAAAATACCCCGCTGATAGGCCATCAACAGACGCGCAGGGCTCAGATCGCCCCCAAGCGCCAGCAGGCCGTTTGGCTCTCGTAAAGCACCCTCCGGCGAAGGGAAGGCGATAGAGTGTCGGGAAAGCTGAACCAGGCGCATGACAGCAGAACTCCAGTACGCGAGTCGGATCGTTCAATAATAGCTTACAGACCTTGCTTAAACTGGTAATAACGACCCTGCTGCGCTAACAGATCTGCGTGATTACCTTGCTCAATAATTTGGCCGTTGTCCATCACTATTATTTGATCAAAACGAGCAAGTCCGCGCAGGCGATGCGTCACCATCAGTAACGTTTTTTCGCGCATCACATCTGCCAGCAATTCAAGCATTTGGATTTCGGTGGTCGCATCCAGTCCTTCCGTCGGTTCATCAAGCAGCATCAGCGGCGCATCGTGCAGCAGTGCACGGGCGATCGCCAGACGACGTAGTTCACCACCGGATAACTGACGACCCCCTTCTCCCAGCCAACTGTTGAGGCCGGTATCGTCAAGGAGTTTCTCCAGTCCGACACGGCGCAGCGTGTCCGCCAGCTGCTCGTCACTGGCATCAGGCGCGGCAAGCAGCAAATTGTCGCGAAGGGTGGCGCTGAACAAGTGCACGCGCTGAGGCACGACACTGATGGTCTTGCGCAACGTCGCTTCATTCAATGCCGCTATCGGACGGTCGTTAAGCAGGATCTCACCCTGCTGCGGATCCCACGCGCGCGTGAGCAGTTGCAGTAATGTCGACTTCCCACACCCGGTGCGTCCAAGAATGGCGATGTGTTCGCCGGGATTTACCTGTAGAGAGAGCGAATCCAGCGCCTTTTGCGCCTGCTCTGGATAGCTGAATGAAACATCATGTAGCGTCAGGGTGACTTGTTCCGGGACGTCTGACACGTCAGTCGGGAAAGTGACTTCCGGCTTCTGTTCGGTCAGTTCCGTGATCCGCACGGCGGAGGCGATGACCTGGCCCAGGTGCTGAAATGCACCGGTAACCGGAGCCAGTGCTTCAAACGCCGCCAGCGCGCAAAAGACAAACAGGGCAATCAGCGCGCCTGGCTGGGCGTTCCCACCCACGCCGCCTGCCGCCATCCACAGCATCAGCAAGATGGCAACGGCGCCGATCAGCAACATTAGCGCCTGCGACAGTGCCGTCAGTTCAGACTGGCGGCGCTGTGCTTCGTGCCACTGTAATTCTGTGGTTTCCATTTGCGCGCGATAGCGGTCGCTGGCGCCAAAAATAGTCAGTTCAGCCTGGCCCTGTAGCCACGCGGTTAGCTGCTGACGATACTGTCCGCGCAGGTGGGTCAGGTTTTGCCCGGTGGTTTTCCCGGCGCGATAAAATACCGGCGGCATAATAAACAGCGTCAGCAGCATCACACCTCCGAGAGTGCAGGCAAGGGTGACGTCAAGCACGCTCAGACCGATTGTCACAACCATAATCACCACAAAGGCACCCACCAGCGGCGATATGACGCGCAGGTAGAGGTGATCCAGCGTATCCACGTCCGCCACAATGCGGTTCAACAGTTCGCCCTGACGATAACGGGCCAGTCCGGCAGGGGAGAGCGGCAACAGCTTGCTGAAGGTGTGGATGCGCAAATGCTGCAGCACGCGGAAGGTCGCATCGTGGCTGACCAGCCGCTCGAAATAACGTCCGGCAGTCCGGGTGATAGCCGCGCCGCGCACACCCGCCGCAGGGAGCATATAGTTAAAACTGTAAATACCGGCAAAGCCCGCCACGGCAGACGCTGAGAGGAACCAGCCGGACAGCGTCAGCAGGCCAATACTGGCAAGCAGGGTGACGATTGCCAGCACAATACCCAGCGTTAACATCCATTTGTGACGTTTATAGAGCGTCAGATAAGGCAGAAGCGCACGCATTTAGATCTCCTCCTGACGATGGGCCAACAGCATCGCAAACGCGCCGTCAGCGCTACTCAACTCGGCCCAGGAGCCTTGTTCGATAATCTGTCCGTCCTGCATCACCCAAATCGTGTCCCAGTCGGCAAGGTCTTCAAGCTGATGTGTGACCATCAGCGTTGTCTGGCGCTTTGAGGCTGCTTTCAGCGCCTGCATGACTCGCTGTTCACTATGGGCATCCAGGCTGGCTGCCGGTTCATCCAGCAGCAGTAACTTGCAGGGATTAAGGAGCGCACGAGCTACCGCCACGCGCTGAGCCTGGCCGACGGACAGGCGTCCGGCCTGATCGCCAACGGGGGTATCCACTCCCTGCGGCAACAGCGGCAGGAATTCGCTGACCCAACTGCTGTCGAGCGCTGCGCGTAGTTCTTGCTCACTGGCATTCGGGCGCGCCAGCAGAACGTTCTCCCGTATCGTTGCTGCGGGCAACTGTGGGTTTTGCCCCACCCAGGAGAGATGCTTACGCCAGGACTCAGGGGACAAATCGCGCAGTTCCACACCGTTTATGCGCAGCGAGCCCTGATAAGAAAGGAAACCGGAAAGCGCATTCAGCAATGAACTCTTGCCTGAACCGCTACGACCGACCAGCACGGTGCGCTGCCCGGCAGGAAGCGAGAAGTTCAGCGGTCCTGCCAGCGTTTTACCGTCCGGGGAGGTGATAATGAGATCTTCAGCGTCAATGGATACAGGTTCTTGCGTAGATAATTCAACGTCGCCGCGTTCCGGGTGGGCAAGCGGCGTTTCCATGAACGTTTTCAGACTGTCAGCCGCACCTACCGCCTGCGCTTTGGCGTGATAAAACGTGCCTAAATCGCGCAGCGGCTGGAAAAACTCAGGGGCCAGAATAAGTGCCAGGAAGCCCGCCGCCAGCGTAACGCCCGTACCGTAGTGGCCGAAATTAAGTTCGCCGAGGTAGGAAAAGCCAAAGTAAACGGCGACCAGCGCGATGGAAAGCGAGGTGAAAAACTCCAGTACGCCCGATGATAAAAAGGCGAGGCGCAGCACTTCCATCGTGCGCTGGCGGAAATCTTGCGACGCGGCGCGGATGCTTTCCGTTTCCGCTTCACCGCGACCAAAAATGCGCAGGGTATCCATTCCGCGTAAGCGATCGAGAAAATGCCCGCTCAGACGGGCCAGCGCCAGGAAATTCCGACGGTTAGCATCGGCAGCGCCCATACCAACCATCGCCATAAACAGGGGGATCAGCGGGGCGGTGCCGAGCAGGATCAATGCCGCAGCCCAGTTTGACGGAAAAATTGCCGCTACGATCAGGATGGGCACACACACTGCCAGCGCCATCTGCGGCAGATAACGTGCGTAGTAATCGTGCATATCGTCAATTTGTTCCAGCACCAGCGTGGCCCAACTTCCTGCCGGCCGCCCCTGAATCCACGCCGGACCGGCCTGTTGCAGGCGATTGAGGACCTGGCGGCGGATCTCAAACCGGATATGTTGTCCCGCATGGAATCCCACGCGTTCGCGTAACCACACCACCCATGCACGCAGGATAAAGATCAGCACCAGCACGACAAAGGGCAACAGCAATGCCTCGCGCGGGATATTCTCCATGATCATATGCTGTAAAATGCGAGCCATGATCCAGGCCTGAGCGACAATCAGTACACCACTCACGAACCCCAGCAGGCGGGAAATCATGAGCCAGCGTGGGGAAATGATACTTTGTTGTTTTAACCAGCGGGTTAGCTCTTGTTGACGAGTTTTATTCATTGCGCGCTTTGCAGGTGAGTTATCAGAGTTTTTTTGGCAGGGCAATGTTACAACGGAGCAAAAATAAAGGCGACTTATAGTCGCCTTATTTACTTTTGTTACTGATTTGTAAAAACTATTTGCACGCGTCGGCTAAACCGTCGAGGTAACGTTCAGCATCCAGCGCAGCCATACAACCGGTACCCGCGGAGGTGATAGCCTGACGGTAAATGTGGTCCATCACGTCACCCGCGGCAAAGACGCCCGGGATACTGGTCTGGGTCGCGTTGCCGTGACTTCCGGACTGCACTTTGATGTAGCCGTTTTCGAGCTCAAGCTGACCCTCGAAAATCGCCGTGTTCGGACTGTGGCCGATAGCAACGAACAGACCCGCGACCTCCAGCGACTCAATGTTGTCCGTATTCTGCGTATCGCGCAGGCGCAAACCCGTAACGCCCATCTGATCGCCGGTCACTTCTTCCAGCGTGCGATGAGTGTGCAGCACGATGTTGCCGTTCTCCACTTTGTCCATCAGACGTTTAATCAGAATTTTTTCCGCGCGGAAACCGTCACGGCGGTGAATCAGGTGAACTTCAGAGGCAATGTTCGCCAGATACAGCGCTTCTTCGACGGCAGTGTTACCGCCACCGATGACTGCAACTTTCTGGTTGCGATAGAAAAAACCGTCACAGGTTGCGCAGGCCGAAACGCCACGGCCTTTGAATGCCTCTTCTGACGGCAGACCGAGATAACGGGCGGACGCACCGGTTGCGATAATCAGCGCATCACAGGTGTACTCTGCACTGTCACCGATCAGACGGAACGGACGGTTTTGCAGGTCTACTTTATTGATGTGATCGAAGATGATCTCGGTTTCAAACTTAGTTGCATGCTCGTGCATACGTTCCATCAGCAAAGGACCGGTCAGATCGTTCGGATCGCCAGGCCAGTTTTCCACTTCCGTCGTGGTGGTCAGTTGACCGCCTTTTTCCATCCCGGTAATCAACACCGGCTGCAGGTTGGCGCGCGCAGCATAGACAGCCGCGGTATATCCCGCCGGGCCGGAACCCAGAATAAGCAGTTTACTGTGTTTGGTCGTGCCCATGAGATCCTCATTGTTGTTGGCAGGCAATGGGCTGGATTGTAGGGAATTTGACGGCGTAAAAAAAGAGTATAGCGATTTTGTTAACAATTTGTGTAATAGGCGAGGGCAATGGGTGAACAAATCTGCAGTAGGGCCATAATGAATTCTACTTAAAATCGCTCAGTTATAAGGTGATAAAATGATGAATCTTCTTAACGCCTAATGAATAACTGGCATGTTGTACTAAAAATCGATGTTTTGCTTTGACAATCACCTGCCGTTTTGCGAAAACATTCGAGGAAGAAAAAAACAGTGTTGTGTGTGTGCCGCATAATCATGCATATAAATACCATGTTTACCGGGCTAGCGAAATCTACGCATGGCGTGGACAGACGCCATCCGTGATGTCGATAGCTGCCGTCAGGCAACGGTCTTCTCACTATAGACCCAGGCATTGCGCGCCGTTAATCCTCTGGGTTTCGGTCTATTGTGATGGGCATCGACTCTCGACAATGATGTTTGATGAGTCAGGCAGGAGTAGGGAAGGAATACAGAGAGACAATAATAATGGTAGATAGCAAGAAGCGCCCTGGCAAAGATCTCGACCGTATCGATCGTAACATTCTTAATGAGTTGCAAAAGGATGGGCGTATTTCTAACGTCGAGCTTTCTAAACGAGTGGGACTTTCCCCGACGCCCTGCCTTGAGCGTGTGCGTCGACTGGAAAGACAGGGTTTCATTCAGGGCTATACAGCTCTGTTAAACCCACATTATCTGGATGCATCACTTCTGGTATTTGTTGAGATTACTCTGAATCGTGGCGCTCCGGATGTGTTTGAACAATTCAACGCCGCTGTACAAAAACTTGAAGAAATTCAAGAGTGTCATTTGGTGTCCGGTGATTTTGACTACCTGTTGAAAACACGTGTACCGGACATGTCAGCGTACCGTAAGCTGCTAGGGGAAACCCTGCTGCGTCTGCCTGGCGTGAATGACACACGTACCTATGTGGTAATGGAAGAAGTCAAACAGAGTAATCGTCTGGTTATTAAGACGCGCTAATACGGAACAGGTGCAAAATCGGCGTATTTTGATTACACTCCTGTTAATCCATACAGCAACAGTGCCGGGGTGACCCGGTGCTGTTGTCCGTTTTAGCATCGGGCAGGAAAAGCCTGAAACCTGGAGAGCCTTTTTTGAGCCAGGAATACACTGAAGACAAAGAAGTCACATTAACAAAGTTAAGCAGCGGGCGCCGACTTCTGGAGGCGTTGCTGATTCTTATTGCCCTTTTTGCCGTCTGGCTGATGGCAGCCTTACTGAGCTTTAATCCTTCTGATCCCAGTTGGTCACAAACAGCCTGGCATGAACCTATCCATAATTTGGGTGGTGCGCCGGGGGCCTGGTTGGCAGATACCCTGTTCTTTATCTTTGGGGTGATGGCGTACACCATTCCAGTCATCATTGTGGGTGGCTGCTGGTTTGCCTGGCGTCATCAGGCGACCGATGACTATATCGATTATTTCGCCGTCTCACTGCGCATCATTGGCGTGCTGGCGCTTATCCTCACGTCCTGTGGCCTGGCCGCAATCAATGCCGATGACATCTGGTACTTCGCGTCCGGTGGGGTGATTGGCAGTCTGTTGAGCACCACGCTGCAACCACTACTGCACAGCAGTGGCGGCACCATTACGCTTTTATGCGTGTGGGCGGCGGGGCTGACGCTCTTTACCGGCTGGTCGTGGGTCAGCATTGCCGAAAAAATCGGAGGCTGGCTGCTCAATATTCTGACCTTTGCCAGCAACCGTACTCGTCGCGATGATACCTGGGTTGAAGACGACGAATACGAAGATGATGACGAGTATGAAGATGATGCGGAGGGCGGGAGACGTGAATCTCGTCGGGCGCGTATTCTTCGCGGTGCGCTGGCGCGCCGTAAACGTCTGGCTGAAAAATTTATCAACCCGCATGGTCGCCAGACCGATGCGGCGCTGTTCTCCGGCAGGCGCATGGATGACGATGATGAGATTGCATACAGCGCGCGCGGCGTCGAAGCCGATCCTGGCGATGTGTTGTTCTCCGGACATCGTGCGACACAGCCAGAGTATGATGAATACGATCCGCTGTTAAACGGTCATTCGGTGACTGAACCGATCGCAGCGGCGGCGGCAGCAACGGCTGCGACTCAGGCCTGGGCCGCTCCGGTCGATCCCATTATGCAAATGCCGCCGATGCCGGAAACGGTTCCGGTACAACCTGCCGTTGAATGGCAGCCTGTTCCGGGTCCGCAAACCGGTGAGCCAGTGATTGCGCCTGCGCCGGAAGGCTATTCACCACATACTGAGTATGCGCAACCGCAACATGCACAGTATGAGTCCTGGCAACACGCTGAACCACAGTACACTGCGCCTGTGAACGCTGAAGCTGGCTATCCGCAGCCAGGCGTACCGCCGCAACCGTGGCAACAACCGCAGGCTGCGCCAGAACAGTCCTGGCAACCTGAGCCGGCTTATCAACCCGAGCCTCAGCAACCGAATTATCATCAGCCGGCTTATCAGCCAGAGCCACTGGAACCGCAGGAACCGGTGGTTCAGCAGGGGTCAGCTGCAGAGGCTGAACCACCGGTAGAAGAGGCAAAACCGACGCGTCCGCCTCTGTACTATTTTGAAGAAGTGGAAGAGAAGCGCGCGCGTGAACGCGAGCAGTTGGCGGCATGGTATCAGCCGATTCCTGAGCCTGTTAACACGCCGGAACCGGTGGCCCCCGCGCCATCTGTGGCTCCTTCCATACCGCCTGTTGACGCCGTCGCGGGCATTGCGCCGATCGCCGCAGGCGTGAAGGATGCGACGTTATCCGCTGGCGCGACTGCGGCGGCAGCGCCGATCTTCAGCCTTGCGAACGGCGGATCGCCGCGTCCGCAGGTAAAAGAAGGGATTGGCCCGCAGTTACCTCGACCAAATCGCGTGCGTGTGCCGACGCGCCGTGAACTGGCATCATATGGTATTAAATTACCGTCTCAGCGTATGGCTGAGGAGAGAGCGCGTGAAGCCGGGCAGCACGAGCCACAATATAGCGATGATGAAATCGACGCCATGCAACAGGATGAACTGGCTCGCCAGTTTGCTCAGTCGCAGCAAAGTCGCTATGGCGATGAGTATCAGCACGATGCGACGCAGGCCGACGATGAGGATGCTGCTGCAGAAGCTGAACTGGCGCGACAGTTTGTCTCTTCACAGCAGCAGCGTTACGCCGGTGAGCAGCCTGCGGGGGGGAATCCGTTCTCGCTGGATGATTTTGAGTTTTCACCGATGAAAACGCTGGTGGATGATGGTCCGCATGAGCCGTTGTTTACGCCAGGTGTGATGCCGGAATCTGCGCCTGTTCAGCCGCCGCAGTATCAGCAACCGCAGCAGCCGCAACAACCGATGGCTCCGCAGGCGCAGTATCAACAACCGCAGCAGCCGGTAGCCCCACAGCCGCAGTATCAGCAGCCGCAGCAACCGGTGGCTCCGCAGCCGCAGTATCAGCAGCCGCAGCAACCGGTGGCTCCGCAGCCGCAGTATCAGCAACCGCAGCAGCCGGTGGCTCCACAGCCGCAGGAAAGCCTGATTCACCCGCTGCTGATGCGCAATGGCGACAGTCGTCCACTGCAAAGACCGACGACGCCGTTGCCTTCGTTGGATCTGCTGACGCAGCCACCGAGCGAAGTTGAGCCGGTTGATACCTTTGCGCTGGAGCAAATGGCGCGCCTGGTTGAAGCCCGTCTGGCAGACTTCCGCATCAAGGCTGATGTGGTGAACTACTCTCCGGGTCCGGTTATCACGCGGTTTGAGCTGAATCTGGCGCCGGGCGTGAAGGCTGCCCGTATTTCCAACCTCTCCCGTGACCTGGCGCGTTCGCTTTCCACCGTCGCGGTGCGCGTGGTGGAAGTGATTCCTGGTAAACCTTACGTGGGCCTGGAATTGCCGAACAAAAAACGGCAGACCGTTTATCTGCGTGAAGTGCTGGATAACGCGAAGTTCCGTGAAAACCCATCGCCACTGACCGTGGTGCTGGGTAAAGATATTGCTGGCGATCCGGTCGTGGCCGATCTGGCGAAAATGCCGCACCTTCTGGTTGCAGGTACGACCGGTTCAGGTAAATCGGTTGGGGTGAATGCCATGATCCTCAGCATGCTTTACAAGGCGCAACCGGAAGACGTTCGCTTCATCATGATCGACCCGAAAATGCTGGAGCTGTCGGTTTACGAAGGTATTCCGCATCTGCTGACAGAAGTCGTGACAGATATGAAAGACGCCGCCAATGCGCTGCGCTGGAGCGTTAACGAGATGGAGCGTCGTTACAAGCTGATGTCTGCTCTGGGCGTGCGTAATCTGGCAGGCTACAACGAAAAGATTGCCGAAGCCGCGCGAATGGGGCGTCCGATTCCGGATCCGTACTGGAAGCCGGGTGACAGTATGGATGCACAACATCCGGTACTGGAAAAACTGCCGTATATCGTTGTACTGGTGGACGAATTTGCCGACCTGATGATGACCGTTGGTAAGAAAGTGGAAGAGTTGATTGCCCGACTGGCGCAAAAAGCCCGTGCGGCAGGGATCCACCTGGTGCTGGCGACGCAGCGTCCGTCGGTTGACGTCATTACCGGTCTGATCAAAGCCAACATTCCAACCCGTATTGCGTTCACCGTGTCCAGTAAGATTGACTCGCGTACCATCCTCGATCAGGGGGGGGCAGAATCGCTGCTGGGGATGGGCGATATGCTCTACTCCGGGCCGAACTCCACTATGCCGGTGCGTGTTCACGGCGCGTTTGTCCGCGACCAGGAAGTGCATGCGGTGGTTCAGGACTGGAAGGCGCGTGGGCGTCCGCAGTATGTGGATGGCATCACCTCCGACAGCGAAAGTGAAGGCGGTGGCGGTGGCTTTGATGGTGGCGAAGAGCTGGATCCGTTATTCGATCAGGCGGTCAACTTTGTGACGGAGAAACGCAAAGCGTCCATCTCCGGCGTACAGCGCCAGTTCCGTATTGGTTACAACCGAGCGGCGCGCATCATCGAACAGATGGAAGCGCAAGGGATCGTCAGCGAACAGGGCCATAACGGCAATCGCGAAGTGCTGGCTCCTCCGCCGTTTGACTAAGTGCAAAGTTACGTAATTCAGTATTGTCTTCTTTCCTCACGCTGATTTTTGGCCTGGAATGGATAGCAGAGGGATCTCCCCATCGGGAGTGACGTATTTTGAGGAATAACAATGAAAAAAATCGCAATCACCTGTGCATTACTCTCAGGGTTCGTGGTAAGCAGCGTTTGGGCGGATGCCGCCAGCGATCTGAAAAGTCGTCTGGATAAAGTGAGTAGCTTCCACGCCAGCTTCACGCAGAAAGTGACCGATGGCAGCGGGGCCGCCGTTCAGGAAGGCCAGGGTGATTTGTGGGTAAAGCGTCCGAACCTGTTTAACTGGCACATGACGCAGCCTGACGAAAGCATTCTGGTTTCTGATGGTAAAACGCTGTGGTTCTTTAACCCGTTTGTTGAGCAAGCTACCGCGACCTGGCTGAAAGACGCCACCGGTAATACGCCGTTTATGCTGATTGCCCGTAACCAGTCCAGCGACTGGCAGCAGTACAACATCAAGCAGAACGGTGACGACTTCGTCCTGACGCCGAAAACCAGCAACGGCAACCTGAAACAGTTCACTATCAACGTGGGCCGTGACGGGACCATTCATCAGTTTAGCGCCGTGGAACAGGATGACCAGCGCAGCAGCTATCAGCTGAAATCACAGCAGAATGGCACCGTTGACGCATCGAAGTTCACCTTTACTCCACCGCAAGGCGTAACGGTAGACGACCAACGTAAGTAGAGGCATGCGTGAGCAACCTGTCGCTCGATTTTTCTGATAATACCTTTCAGCCACTGGCCGCGCGGATGCGGCCAGAAAATTTAGCGCAGTATATTGGTCAGCAGCACCTGTTGGCTGCGGGTAAACCGTTGCCGCGTGCGATTGAAGCCGGACACCTGCATTCCATGATTTTGTGGGGCCCGCCAGGCACCGGAAAAACGACGCTTGCTGAAGTGATTGCCCGCTACGCTGATGCCGACGTTGAGCGAATTTCAGCGGTCACCTCCGGTGTGAAAGAGATCCGTGAAGCCATCGAACGCGCGCGGCAGAATCGAAATGCCGGACGTCGTACCATCCTGTTTGTAGACGAAGTTCATCGCTTCAACAAAAGCCAGCAGGATGCGTTCCTGCCGCACATTGAAGACGGCACAATCACCTTTATCGGGGCAACCACCGAGAATCCATCGTTTGAGCTAAATTCCGCGTTGTTGTCGCGTGCGCGCGTCTATCTGCTCAAGTCGCTGACGACGGAAGATATCGAGCAGGTACTGCGTCAGGCGATGGAAGACAAGGCGCGGGGGTACGGTGGACAGGATATCGTTCTGCCCGATGATACCCGCAGAGCCATCGCTGAGCTGGTCAACGGCGATGCGCGTCGGGCACTGAATACGCTGGAAATGATGGCCGACATGGCGGAAGTGGATGACAGCGGCAAGCGGGTACTCCTGCCTGCGCTGTTGACCGAAATTGCCGGTGAGCGTAGCGCGCGTTTCGATAACAAAGGTGACCGCTTCTACGATCTCATTTCCGCTTTGCATAAATCGGTTCGGGGTAGCGCGCCGGATGCGGCACTTTACTGGTATGCGCGCATCATTACGGCGGGGGGCGATCCGCTGTACGTTGCGCGTCGTTGCCTGGCAATCGCCTCCGAGGATGTGGGCAATGCCGATCCGCGCGCGATGCAGGTGGCGATCTCCGCCTGGGACTGCTTCACGCGAGTGGGGCCTGCAGAAGGAGAGCGGGCTATCGCGCAGGCGATCGTCTATCTGGCCTGCGCGCCGAAAAGCAATGCGGTGTATACCGCATTCAAAGCGGCGATGTCTGATGCCCGTGAACGTCCGGACTATGACGTGCCAGTCCATCTGCGCAATGCGCCAACGAAGTTGATGAAAGAGATGGGCTACGGTCAGGAGTATCGCTACGCGCATGATGAACCGAATGCCTATGCCGCCGGCGAGGAATATTTCCCTCAGGAGATGGCACAAACGCGCTATTATCATCCCACAAACAGAGGTCTTGAGGGGAAGATTGGCGAAAAGCTCGCCTGGCTCGCCGGACAGGATCAAAATAGCCCTATAAAACGCTACCGTTAGCGCAGGCGTTGCGGTAATGTTGGCACTGTATCCCTGTGACCGCAGGCTGTGGTCACATTTTCCTCTTTCAATTCGATAAGCACAGGATAAGCATGCTCGATCCCAATCTGCTGCGTAATGAGCCAGACGCAGTCGCTGAAAAACTGGCACGCCGGGGCTTTAAGCTGGATGTAGATAAGCTGCGCGCTCTTGAAGAGCGTCGTAAAGTTTTGCAGGTCAATACCGAAAACCTGCAGGCAGAGCGTAACTCTCGATCGAAATCCATCGGCCAGGCGAAAGCGCGCGGGGAAGATATCGAGCCTTTACGTCTGGAAGTGAACAAACTGGGCGAAGAGCTGGATGCTGCAAAAGCAGAGCTGGATGTCTTACAGGCTGAGATCCGCGATATCGCGCTGACCATTCCTAACCTGCCTGCTGACGATGTCCCGGTCGGTAAAGACGAGAACGATAACGTTGAAGTCAGCCGTTGGGGCACCCCGCGTGAGTTCGATTTTGAGATTCGCGATCACGTCACGCTGGGCGAAATGCATGCCGGTCTGGACTTTGCTGCCGCCGTCAAGCTGACAGGCTCCCGTTTCGTGGTGATGAAAGGGCAGATTGCCCGTATGCATCGTGCGCTCTCACAGTTCATGCTTGATCTGCACACTGAGCAGCATGGCTACAGCGAAAACTATGTGCCGTATCTGGTCAACCATGACACGCTGTACGGTACCGGCCAGTTACCGAAATTTGCCGGCGATCTGTTCCATACCCGTCCGCTGGAAGAAGAAGCTGACAGCAGTAACTACGCGCTGATCCCGACGGCGGAAGTCCCGCTGACTAACCTGGTGCGCGATGAGATCATCGACGAAGATCAGTTGCCGATCAAAATGACGGCGCATACGCCGTGCTTCCGCTCGGAAGCGGGTTCTTACGGTCGTGATACTCGTGGTCTGATCCGTATGCACCAGTTCGATAAAGTTGAAATGGTACAGATCGTTCGTCCGGAAGATTCAATGACGGCGCTGGAAGAGATGACCGGCCATGCTGAGAAAGTTTTGCAGCTGCTGGGTCTGCCGTATCGTAAAATCATTCTTTGTACTGGCGATATGGGCTTCGGCGCGTGCAAAACCTACGATCTGGAAGTGTGGGTACCGGCGCAGAATACGTACCGCGAGATCTCTTCCTGCTCTAACGTCTGGGATTTCCAGGCTCGCCGTATGCAGGCACGCTGCCGCAGCAAGTCCGACAAAAAGACCCGTCTGGTTCATACCCTGAACGGTTCTGGTCTGGCAGTGGGTCGTACGCTGGTAGCCGTGATGGAAAACTATCAGCAGGCTGACGGCCGTATCGAAGTACCTGAAGTACTGCGTCCGTACATGAACGGACTGGAATATATCGGTTAATCCCCGCTTCATCCCTTTCTAAAAAGCGCCTTTGGGCGCTTTTTTTATGCCTGTTTGACACCGGACAATAATCATTACTCCCTTGGGGGTAAGATTACCTTTGAATGAAACTCAGCATTTTGCACTGTTATCCTATAAAGTCGATGTATATATATCTATATACCGCTACTTAACTACACAAAAAATAACATTAATTTCTTTTTTTTACTGTAAGCAAGCAGAGTGAGCCTTTATGAATACTAAGATCCCTGATGCCGTGATGGCAGCGGAGGTGAGTCGTCGTGGTTTAGTCAAAACGACGGCCATAGGCGGACTGGCGATGGCCAGCAGCGCGTTTACCCTGCCATTTACCCGAATTGCCAATGCTGCCGAAGCGTTGAGTCCGGTACAGGTCAGTGAAAAAGTCATCTGGAGCGCATGTACAGTGAACTGCGGGAGTCGTTGCCCGTTGCGCATGCATGTTGTGGATGGCGAAATCAAATACGTTGAAACCGACAATACCGGTGATGACAACTATGACGGTTTGCATCAGGTGCGTGCCTGTCTGCGTGGCCGCTCTATGCGCCGTCGCGTCTATAATCCGGATCGTCTGAAATACCCGATGAAACGCGTG
Source organism: Citrobacter farmeri (assembly GCF_019048065.1). Lineage (NCBI taxonomy): Bacteria > Pseudomonadati > Pseudomonadota > Gammaproteobacteria > Enterobacterales > Enterobacteriaceae > Citrobacter > Citrobacter farmeri. Next base: position 2,992,034 of record NZ_CP077291.1, on the reverse strand, counting down.
GGTAAACGCGGAGAAGGTAAATTCGAACGCATTAGTTGGGATGAGGCTTTCGACATCATTACCAGCAATATGCAGCGTCTGATTAAGGATTACGGCAACGAGTCTATCTACCTGAACTACGGCACCGGTACGCTGGGCGGTACAATGACCCGCTCATGGCCGCCAGGAGATACTCTGGTGGCACGCCTGATGAACTGCTGCGGCGGTTATCTGAACCACTATGGCGACTACTCCTCCGCACAGATTGCAGCGGGTCTGAACTACACCTACGGCGGCTGGGCGGATGGTAACAGCCCGTCCGATATCGAAAACAGTAAGCTGGTCGTGCTGTTCGGTAACAACCCTGGTGAAACCCGCATGAGCGGCGGTGGGGTTACCTACTATCTGGAGCAGGCGAGACAGAAATCGAATGCCCGGATGATCATTATCGATCCGCGCTATACCGATACGGGGGCTGGTCGCGAAGACGAGTGGATCCCGATTCGTCCGGGTACCGATGCGGCGCTGGTGAATGCACTGGCTTACGTGCTGATCACTGAGAATATGGTCGATCAGCCGTTCCTCGATAAGTACTGTGTGGGCTACGACGAGAAAACCTTGCCTGCCAGCGCGCCGAAGAATGGTCACTATAAGGCCTATATCCTCGGTCAGGGGAATGACGGTACGCCAAAAACGCCTGAATGGGCGGCGCAAATTACCGGCATCCCGGCAGATCGCATTATCAAACTGGCTCGTGAGATCGGCAGTGCAAAACCGGCCTATATCAGTCAGGGCTGGGGACCGCAACGTCATGCGAATGGCGAAATCGCCACCCGGGCTATTTCTATGCTGGCAATTCTGACCGGTAACGTCGGGATTCATGGTGGCAACAGCGGCGCACGTGAAGGCTCTTACGATCTGCCGTTTGTTCGGATGCCCACGCTGGAAAACCCGGTGGAAACCAGTATCTCCATGTTTATGTGGACCGATGCAATTGAACGTGGTCCGGAAATGACCGCGCTGCGTGATGGGGTGCGCGGTAAAGACAAACTCGACGTGCCGATTAAGATGATCTGGAACTACGCCGGTAACTGTCTGATCAACCAGCACTCAGAGATCAACCGCACGCACGATATTCTGCAGGATGACAAGAAGTGCGAAATGATTGTCGTCATCGACTGTCACATGACATCGTCGGCGAAGTATGCCGATATCCTGCTGCCCGACTGCACGGCTTCTGAGCAGATGGACTTCGCGCTGGACGCCTCTTGCGGGAATATGTCTTACGTGATTTTCGCCGATCAGGCCATTAAGCCGCGTTTCGAATGCAAAACCATCTATGAAATGACCAGTGAGTTAGCGAAGCGCCTGGGTGTCGAGCAGCAGTTTACCGAAGGGCGCACTCAGGAAGAGTGGATGCGTCATCTGTACGAACAGTCGCGTAAAGCGATTCCGGAGCTGCCGACCTTTGAGGAATTCCGCAAACAGGGTTTGTTTAAGCAGCGCGATCCGCAAGGGCATCATGTGGCCTATAAGGCATTCCGCGACGATCCGCAGGCTAACCCGTTGACGACACCGTCGGGTAAAATCGAGATCTACTCGCAGGAGCTGGCAGAGATTGCTGCTACCTGGGAATTGCCGGAAGGCGATGTCATCGATCCATTGCCGATCTACACGCCGGGCTTTGAGAACTACAACGACCCGTTGACCAAAGATTACCCGCTACAGCTTACGGGCTTCCACTATAAATCTCGCGTTCACTCGACCTATGGCAACGTGGATGTTCTGAAAGCATCGTGCCGTCAGGAGATGTGGATTAACCCGCTCGATGCGCAAAAGCGCGGTATCAACAACGGCGATAAAGTTCGTATTTTCAACGGCCGTGGAGAGCTACATATTGAGGCAAAAGTGACGCCGCGTATGATGCCCGGCGTGGTCGCGTTAGGTGAGGGGGCCTGGTATGACCCGGATACAAAACGCATTGACCAGGGCGGTTGTATCAACGTATTGACCACCCAGCGTCCGTCTCCTCTGGCGAAGGGGAACCCGTCACATACGAACCTTGTTCAGGTTGAGAAGGTGTAAGGAGTAACCGATGACAACCCAGTATGGATTTTTTATTGATTCCAGCCGTTGCACCGGTTGTAAAACCTGCGAACTGGCCTGTAAAGATTACAAAGATTTAACCCCGGATGTCAGCTTCCGCCGTATCTATGAATACGCGGGCGGCGACTGGCAGGAAGACAACGGCGTCTGGCACCAGAACGTTTTTGCTTACTATCTGTCCATTGCCTGCAACCACTGCGAAGACCCGGCCTGTACCAAGGTCTGTCCGAGCGGCGCGATGCACAAGCGGGAAGACGGTTTTGTGGTCGTGGATGAAGATGTCTGCATTGGCTGCCGCTACTGCCACATGGCCTGCCCATACGGCGCGCCGCAGTACAACGCGGCCAAAGGCCACATGACCAAATGCGACGGCTGTCATGACCGCGTCGCTGACGGTAAGAAACCGATCTGTGTCGAGTCCTGTCCGCTGCGCGCGCTGGATTTCGGCCCCATCGACGAACTGCGTAAGAAACACGGTGAGCTGGCGGCCGTTGCGCCACTGCCGGGCGCGCACTTCACGAAGCCGAGTATTGTGATCAAACCCAATGCCAACAGCCGTCCGACCGGGGATACCACCGGTTATCTGGCGAATCCGAAGGAGGTGTAAGATGGGAAGTGGATGGCATGAATGGCCGCTGATGATCTTCACGGTCTTCGGACAATGTGTGGTTGGTGGCTTTATTGTTCTGGCGCTGGCGCTGATGAAAGGCGACCTGCGGGCAGAAACGCAACAGCGCGTGATTACCTGCATGTTCGCTCTGTGGGTGCTGATGGGAATTGGTTTTATCGCTTCCATGCTGCATCTCGGCTCGCCAATGCGGGCCTTTAACTCGCTTAATCGCGTAGGGTCGTCGGCGCTGAGTAATGAAATTGCCAGCGGTTCGATTTTCTTTGCGGTTGGCGGGATTGGCTGGCTGTTGGCAGTGTTGAAAAAGCTCTCTCCGGCCCTGCGTAACCTGTGGCTGCTGCTGACGATGGTGCTGGGCGTGCTGTTTGTCTGGATGATGGTGCGCGTCTATAACAGCATCGATACCGTACCGACCTGGTACAGCGTCTGGACGCCGTTGGGCTTCTTCCTGACGCTGCTGATGGGGGGACCGTTGTTGGGCTACCTGCTGCTGCGTGTGGCGGGTGTTGACGGCTGGGCGATGCGTCTGTTGCCTGCGATATCGCTGTTGGCACTGGTGATTAGTGCCATCATGGCGGTGATGCAGGGCGCGGAACTGTCGACCATTCACAGTTCTGTCCAGCAGGCTACAGCGCTGGTACCGGACTATGGTTCGCTGATGGCCTGGCGCATTGGGGTACTGGCTGTGGCGCTGTGCTGCTGGATTGTCCCCCAGTTGAAAGGTTATCAGCCTGCGGTTCCGCTGCTGTCAGTGGCCTTTATTCTGCTGCTGGTGGGAGAACTGATCGGTCGTGGCGTATTCTATGGCCTTCATATGACCGTCGGTATGGCGGTTGCCAGTTAAGTGAAAAGACCGGGGCTTTCGCCCCGGTCTTTTACTTCTGCTTAGTCAACGTATCGTAACTGGTCATCAGGTTGCGGTAGTCCGGAATATGGTTGGAGAACAGCGTCGCCAGCCCTTCGATGTCATTGCGCCAGTCGCGGTGCAATTCACACGCCACGCCAAACCATGTCATCAACTGTGCGCCAGCCTGCGACATCCTGTCCCACGCGGCATGGCGGGTAATTTCATTAAACGTCCCTGAAGCATCGGTTACCACAAATACGTCAAATCCCTCTTCAATCGCTGACAGTGCCGGAAATGCTACACAAACTTCAGTCACGACGCCGGCAATAATTAGCTGCTTTTTCCCTGTGGCTTTGACGGCCTTCACGAAGTCTTCGTTATCCCAGGCGTTGATGTTACCTGGACGTGCAATGTACGGGGCATCCGGGAACTGGGCTTTTAGTTCGGGAACCAGCGGTCCGTTTGGCCCGGTTTCGAAACTGGTGGTGAGGATGGTTGGTAACTTAAAATATTTGGCTAAATCGCCCAGCGCGAGCACGTTGTTTTTAAATTTATCGGGGTCAATATCCCTGACCAGTGAGAGCAGTCCTGCCTGGTGATCCACCAGAAGAACGGCTGCGTCGTTTTTATCGAGACGAACATAAGGCTTGGTCATACTCTTCTCCTTGCTTGAGTCAACTCTGCGCCCAGATTTATTCAGGTGCATAGGGTTCATTCAAAGCATAGAACGGAAAAAAATTGTTGCCGGAACTATGAGATTTTTCGACTAAGCGAAACGGAGTTCTTTTGCGTTAAATCAATGAAAACAGCAGCATGGGATGCGCGAGTCAGCAATAATTCATGTTCTTAATCAATAAATTCAATCGAAGGTTGAAAAGGGCCGTCGCGCCACGGTTTGCGCCGATTGACAATGTTTTTGTTAGTGGCATGATGCGCGTGAAATTTGAACTTCCTCACGGTTTATACTCATGTCCACCTATACTCGACCTGTCTTGCTTTTGCTGGCTGGTCTACTTCTGCTGACCCTGGCGATCGCGGTGCTGAACACGCTCGTCCCGCTTTGGCTCGCCCAGGAAAACCTGCCGACATGGCAGGTGGGTATGGTTAGTTCGTCCTATTTCACCGGTAATCTGGTGGGGACGCTTCTGACAGGACAGTTAATCAAGCGACTTGGGTTTAACCGAAGCTACTACCTTGCCTCGCTGATCTTTGCTGCTGGTTGTGTGGGGCTCGGTGTGATGGTTGGTTTCTGGAGTTGGCTGGCGTGGCGCTTTGTCGCAGGTGTTGGCTGCGCCATGATCTGGGTTGTCGTCGAGAGTGCGCTGATGTGCAGCGGGACATCACGCAACCGTGGTCGCCTGCTGGCCGCCTATATGATGATCTACTATGTGGGGACGTTTCTCGGGCAATTACTGGTCAGCAAAGTCTCTACGGAATTGATGAGTGTGCTGCCATGGGCCACGGGACTGATTTTGGCAGGGATTTTACCGCTGCTGTTTACCCGCATCCTGAATCAGCAGTCTGAAGACCACAGTAACACACCGATCGCTGCGATGCTGAAACTGCGTCAGGCACGGCTGGGCGTCAATGGCTGTATCATTTCCGGGATTGTCCTCGGCTCGTTGTACGGCCTGATGCCGCTGTATCTCAATCACCAGGGAATGAGCAACGCGAGTATTGGTTTCTGGATGGCGGTACTGGTAAGCGCAGGGATCCTTGGTCAGTGGCCAATCGGGCGACTGGCGGATAAGTTTGGTCGACTGCTGGTATTGCGCGTGCAGGTGTTCGTCGTGATCCTCGGCAGCATCGCGATGTTAAGCCAGGCGGCGATGGCCCCGGCGCTCTTTATCCTCGGGGCGGCCGGTTTTACGCTCTACCCGGTTGCCATGGCGTGGGCCTGTGAAAAAGTAGAACATCACCAACTGGTGGCGATGAACCAGGCGTTACTGCTGAGTTATACCGTAGGCAGCCTGTTGGGCCCTTCCTTCACGGCCATGCTGATGCAGAATTATTCCGATAATCTTCTGTTTATTATGATTGCCAGCGTGTCGTTTATTTATTTACTGATGCTGCTGCGCAATGCCGGGCATACCCCGAATCCGGTTGCCCACGTTTAATCCGGACAGGCAGCATGCGATATCGCATGCTGTTTATGTATGATGTCACTGTCCTCAATTACCGCGCATAATGCTTCGCCTCTTTTTTACTCTATCAAATAGCTGTTACGGCGTTTGCTTGTCCAACCGGGATTTTCCTCAAAATGGACGCTTTTACCGTGCAGAAAAGCGCGATCATTTCAGGCATCAAGCCAGGAGCGTAGTTGCGCCGGGGTGGTGATATCGCTCAGTTTTTGTAAATGGTCTGCGTCATCGAGCCAGCACACCAACTGTTGAATCATTTCTATATGCTGAGTGCTGCTGGCGGCGGCAAGAACAATGACCAGCCGCACGTCCGGGTGACCGGGAAAGGCGACTGGCTCTTTCAGACACAAGAGCGACAAATGCGACTTGCTGCTGAGAACGCCCTCTTCAGGACGAGCGTGCGGCAGGGCAAACTCAGGACTTAAAATATACCAGGGGCCGGTTTGTTCTGTGGCATAGATAATTGCCCGTGCGTACTCAGTAGTAATTATTTTCTGTTCTTCCAGCGGCAAACAGGCCGTTTTTACCGCGTCTTGCCAGGAATGGCATTGTTCTCGAAACTGGCAGGCGGAAAAGAGGGGGAGCGCCATTGTTGTTCCTTGTAGTCTGTTTTACCGGATGGCGTTCCGGGAATCGCCATCCGGTACCTCATTAGTCTTTACTCAGCGCCTTACAGACGCCAGACGCTGAAATGCCATATTTCTCTTTTAACTGACGACTGTTTCCTGATTCGGTAAACGTATCCTGTGTCCCAAGTCGCGACAGCCTTATCCCTAATCCTTCCTCTGCCAGTACTTCGGCGACTTGTCCACCCAGTCCACCGGTGATGGTGTGATTTTCAATCGTTACGATCTGCGGACAACCCGAAATCAATTGCAGAAAGCGCTGGCGGTTAAACGGTTTTAGCGTGGCGACATGAATAAGTTTGCCTCGTTTACCTGCTGAATAAAGCTGTTCATATCCCGCACTGGCTTGTTCCAGTACCGTTCCCTCATAGAGGATAGCAAAGTCATCACCAGCGTCTTCTACCGCGGCAATATCCGTCACGCGCGGAACGGCGGATTTATCCCGTACAGGCATCGGTTCCCGTGCCACACGAATATAAACCGGGCCGTGAATATTGACTGCCTGTTCAAAAGCCGCTTCAATTTCCTCCGCGTCGGCCGGTGTCAGAATCGTGATCCCAGGTAAAACCCGCGTTAAGGCCAGATCTTCCAGCGCGTGATGGGATGCGCCGTCCGGCCCATCATCCATACCAGGATGACTGCCCACCAACTTGATATTCGCTTTTGCATAGCAGGCCTGACGCAACTGGGTCCAGGCCGTGCCAGTAACAAACATTGCGAAGTTAACATAGAACGGGATGTTCCCTTCCAGCGCTTGCCCCGTGGTGAAACTCATGGCGGAACCTTCAGCAATCCCCATTTCAAAGAAGGCATCGGGCCAGGATTTTTGAAATTGATCGGTACGAGTCGAACTTGCCAGATCGCTATCGATAACGACAACCGGATAGCCTTTCTCTTTCAGGGCGAGCAGGGCATTGCCAATCTCATCACGTGGTGCTCTCATGACTGTAACTCCTCCATTGCCTGCTGATATTGCTCTGCGCTTGGGGTTTTTGAATGCCAGTCACCGTTGTTTTCCATATAGCTAACGCCGCTGCCTTTGACCGTATGAGCAACAATGGCCACGGGTTTGCCTTTGAGGTGACGTGAAAGCATCAATGTGTCGGCAACCTGGTGCATATCGTTGCCATTTTGTATCTCAAGCACATGCCAGCCGAAGCTGCGGATTTTATCGGCCAAGGGTTCCAGATTGATGACCTGGTTGACGGGATCGTGTGAGGAAAAGCCGTTGTAGTCGATAACGGCCACCAGATTATCCATCTTCATGTGGCTGGCCTGCTGCAATGACTCCCAAATCTGACCTTCATGCATTTCGCCGTCGCCAATTATGGCGAAGACACGGTGCGGATCCTGAGCTTTCTTTTTTGCTGCCGCCATCCCCAGCGCGACGGAGAGCCCCTGACCCAGGAGCCCGGTGGTGGCATCAACCTCCGGGAGCGATTTCACGCTGGGGTGCCCCTGTAAGCGCGAATTAATCTGGCGAAAGGTGTTAAATTCACTTCGGTCTATTTTCCCTTTCTGGTACAGCATCGCGTATTGCGCAGCAACAGCATGACCTTTGCTCATGACTACTCTGGCGCGTGGAGTGGAGTCCAGATCGACTTCCTGGTGGTAAATCCAGGTCAGGATATCGACAACGGAGAGCGCTCCACCTGGATGGCCGATTCCGGATTCATATATCATGCTCACAATATCGCGGCGAGCGGACAGCGCATGCGATTTCAGTTCATCAATATTCATTTTTACTCCTTATCAGGGCAGCATTTTGCCGAGGTAATACACGGCGAGCCCGAGGACAACAAAGTCAGTTTCCGGGAAGCTGGTGCCGGACAGTCCGACCGATTCCATAATGGGGTAGATAAGCGCAGGACCGACTCCGATAAGAATGCCGGTAATAAAACTCCCTACCACCGCGCCTTTCCAGCCACCTGATGCGTTACCGAATACAGCGGCCGTTGCCCCAATGAAGAAATAGGGGATGGCAACCGGGATGATCACCGTCTGACCAATCAGGGCGAGTATGCCCATCACCACCAGTCCGCCGACAAATGAGGAAATAAAACCGAGTACGGTGGCGGTTGGCGCATAGGGGAATACGACCGGACAGTCGAGCGCCGGCTTAGCGTTTGGGATAAATTTTTCCGAGATCCCAAGAAAGGCCGGAACAATTTCTGAGAGTAACAAACGTACCCCGGTAATGATGATGTAAAGCGAAGCGGTAAAGGTCAGTGACTGAAACAGGGGATAGACCAGCCAGTGCATTCCTCCAGCCACTGCAGTGACTGCGGTTTTCCCGGCTGCCAGTGCTGCGATGTAATAGAAAATACTGACTGAGATGGAAACCGAGACAATGTAGTCTTTAAAAATCCCCAGCCATCCCGGCAGGTTAAGTTTCTCCGTCGATTCTTTGGGATCGCCCACTTTCGAGCCGATCCAGCCAGAAGCGGCATAAGCCAGCGTGACGTAATGGCCCATAGCAATTTCGTCATTACCGGTAATCTTACGCATCCACGGTTGGGCGATGGCAGGATAGATACAGGCGGCCAGCCCCAGTAGCACAGAACCGACGATAATCGTAATGCCATCACTGTAACCTAATGCTTTCAGCGTTACCGTAAGCAGCGCGGAGAGATACAGGTTATGTTGACCGGTCAAAAAGATGTACTTGAAAGGGGTGAACCGGGCAAAAAACAGGTTCCAGCCGAAGCCGATAACCATGATCAACGAAACGCACATGGCGAACTTTGTTTGTGCCAGACCCGTTAATGCTTCCGCCAGAGGCATGACACCTTTTAGTCCGAATCCATCGCTGAATAAGGTCTGAAAATTACCCAACGAGGTGACCGCCAGTCCGGCGCCACCCGCGAAGACCAGGAAGCCGACAATGGTTTTGAAGGTGCCGGATAGTACTTTTTCAATTGGCTTACGTTGGATCAGCAAACCAATGAGTGCAATAAATCCAACTAAAAGTGGGGTTACACCCAGAATGTCGAATACAATAAACCTGAGGAGATCCATGTTGCCTCCGGGAGAGGTTAGTTGCCCTGAATTACGCTGGTGAGCGCGGTTTCCATTTCTTCGCTATTCATCAAGTCGGTTATACCGATGGCCCGAAATCCAGCCGCCTCGATTTCATCGGTGAGATCGCGCATGGTAAGAACAAAATCAATGCCTTGCCAGGTAGCAAGCCCTGACAAGACATCGTGTTCAAGTTCGATATCCCAGCCATACTTATCGATGATTTTTTGCGCTTTGATTTTGAGCATTAAGGAACTGCCCATGCCGGTACGACAGACAATCAGACCTTTCATCTGCTTTCTCCTGAAGTGTAAAAATAATTATTTTCCGTTGCGCGTAACGTGAAAAAAATTATTATCTCTACGTGAGCAGAAAGATGTGATTGTGTTTGCATTTTGAGCAAAAAGGCTAAAAATGAGTCAGATTAATACTAACCTACTGATAAATATCAGGAATGAAGCTTCCGGTCTCAGTCCGATCCTGGAAAAAGTGAGTCGCTTCGTGACAGAGAATCCCGACTTTGTGATGCGGCACACCATTACAGAGTTGGCTGATTCAATCGAAACCAGCGAAGGAAGTATTACGCGTTTTTGCCGGGCGTTTGGTTTCAAAGGTTTTTCCGATTTCAGAACGGCACTGGCCGTGGAACAAGGTGCGGCACGACCTGAAGCGCAGGGCAATGAAGAAATATCAGCGGTGGTGGCGAGTATCCGTGACAGCTATGCCATCATAAATTCGCAAGAATTGCAGGCCGCGGCAGCCTGGTTAAATCAGGTCAGTAATGTTGCGATTTACGCGGTTGGAACGGCTGTACCGGTGGCGCTTTTTTTACAGATGAACCTGATAAAAATGGGTAAAGCGGCGAGCTTTGTCGATCGATTTTATCTCACGACCTCCTCAGTGAACGCTGAAGCGCAAAGTCAAGGCATTATCGTGGTGCATACCGAACAGACCTCCACAGATATGATGCAGGCGCTCACCCTCGCGAAGCAACAGGGCACGCGCATACTTTCGCTGACGCGAGGCACGTTTGCGCCGCTCAGCCGACTTTCAGACTGGAATTTACAGGCAGCTGTCGCGCTGAAGGGAGAAGGGGAATATGGCTTTGCTGAGATCGCTGGCGCGATGATGGTGGCAGATCGGGTGCTAACGGCACTGGAAGAGCAGGATGAGCGCTACGCGGAGTGCCGTAAAGCGCATCAGAAAAGTATTTTCTCAATTGAGAGTGTGGCAAGTAAGCTGTCGGAATATTTTATGTCGTAATGCATTTGGGGTGAATTATGGCCTGATAGCGCTGCGCTTATCAGGCCTGGCGGCGAAACTTAGTACATTACTTTATGACCGTACTGCTCAAGAATTCCTTTAACGCGTTCCATCGTTTCTTTCTTCGGCGGATGCACACCATCCAGTTTGTACTCTTCGCCCATCGCCACCCATTTGTGTTTACCCAGCTCGTGATAGGGCAGGAGCTCAATTTTCTCAACGTTGCCCATGTCGCGGGTAAATTCACCGAGTCGGTGCGCTGAGTCATCATCGTCGGACCAGCCTGGCACCACGACGTAACGGATCCACACGTTGATATCTTTGTTTGCCAGGTAGCGGGCAAACTCCAGCGTACGGTGATTGGACACGCCGACCAGATTCTGGTGGATCTCATCATTCATCTGTTTAAGGTCGAGCATCACCAGATCGGTGACCTCCAGCAGTTCATCAATGACCGGGTCGTAGCGGCGAACAAAACCGTTAGTATCCAGACAGGTATGGATACCTTCTTTCTTACAGGCACGGAACCAGTCACGAACAAATTCCGCTTGCAGGATAGCTTCCCCCCCAGATGCCGTTACGCCGCCGCCGGATGCGTTCATAAAGTGGCGATAGGTCACGACCTCTTTCATCAGTTCGTCAACGGTGACTTCTTTACCACCATGCGTGTCCCACGTATCGCGGTTATGGCAATACAGGCAGCGCATCAGGCAGCCCTGGAAGAAAGTAATAAAGCGGATGCCCGGGCCGTCAACGGTACCACAGGATTCAAAGGAGTGAATGCGACCAATAACTGACATTGCGGTGTTTCTCCAGGTGTGGCCCATCCGGGGCCGTGTTGGTGCACAGCTCATTGGCTGTGTCGAGTCTGTTTTGGCGGTTATCCATTGAGTATAGATAGCTGACAAAACAGGCTGTGTTTGGGAAACGACCTGTTAAAAAGGCCCCACTTCCGTGGAGCCTTTATTGTACGCCTTTTAACGCGTGATTTCAGTCAAAACACATTACATGGTCTGAGTGAAGGTACGAGTAATAACGTCCTGCTGCTGTTCTTTCGTCAGGGAGTTAAAACGTACTGCGTAACCGGATACACGGATGGTCAACTGCGGATATTTTTCCGGATGTTCCATCGCGTCCAGCAGCATTTCACGGTTCATTACGTTCACGTTCAGGTGCTGACCACCTTCGATGGACGCTTCATGATGGAAGTAACCATCCATCAGACCGGCAAGGTTAGTCTTACGAACTTCGTCGTCTTTACCCAGTGCGTTCGGAACGATAGAGAAGGTATAAGAGATACCATCTTTCGCGTAAGCAAACGGCAGTTTAGCGACGGAGGTCAGAGAGGCAACCGCACCTTTCTGGTCACGACCGTGCATCGGGTTAGCACCTGGTCCGAACGGCGCGCCAGCACGACGACCATCTGGGGTGTTACCGGTTTTCTTACCATACACAACGTTAGAGGTGATGGTCAGAACAGACTGAGTCGGGATAGCATCACGGTAGGTTTTCAGTTTCTGAATTTTCTTCATGAAACGTTCAACCAGGTCAACCGCCATGTCATCAACGCGAGCATCGTTGTTACCAAACTGCGGGTATTCGCCTTCGATTTCGAAGTCGATAGCCAGACCGTCTTCGTCACGAATCGGTTTAACTTTCGCATATTTGATAGCAGACAGGGAGTCAGCCGCAACGGACAGACCTGCGATACCACATGCCATGGTGCGGATAACGTCACGGTCGTGCAGCGCCATCAGAGAAGCTTCGTAGCTGTACTTGTCGTGCATGTAGTGGATAACGTTCAGCGCGGTGACATACTGCTTAGCCAGCCAGTCCATGAAGTGATCCATACGATCCATTACTTCGTCGAACTTCAGAACGTCGCCTTTGATCGGTTCTGATTTCGGGCCAACCTGCATTTTCAGTTTTTCATCAACGCCGCCGTTGATTGCGTACAGCATGGTTTTCGCCAGGTTTGCACGCGCACCAAAGAACTGCATTTGTTTACCAACGATCATCGGGCTTACGCAGCAAGCGATAGCGTAGTCGTCGTTGTTGAAGTCCGGACGCATCAGGTCATCGTTCTCATACTGCAGAGAAGAGGTGTCGATGGACACTTTAGCGGCGAATTTCTTGAAGTTCAGAGGCAGTTTTTCAGACCACAGAACGGTGATGTTCGGCTCCGGAGACGGACCCATGGTGTACAGGGTATTCAGGAAGCGGAAGCTGTTTTTGGTAACCAGAGTACGGCCATCAACGCCCATACCACCGATAGATTCGGTTGCCCAAATCGGGTCGCCGGAGAACAGTTCATCATATTCCGGAGTACGCAGGAAGCGAACCATACGCAGTTTCATGACCAGGTGGTCAATCATTTCCTGAGCGTCTTGCTCTGTGATTTTACCTGCTTTCAGGTCACGTTCGATGTATGCATCCAGGAAGGTGGAGACACGACCGAAGGACATTGCAGCGCCGTTCTGAGATTTAACTGCGGCCAGGTAGCCGAAGTAAGTCCACTGAATAGCTTCCTGAGCGTTGGTTGCCGGACCAGAGATATCGCAGCCATATTTAGCAGCCATCTCTTTGATCTGACCCAGCGCACGGTGCTGTTCAGCAATTTCTTCACGCAGACGGATAGTCGCTTCCAGGTTTACGCCGTTTTCCAGGTCAGACTGCAGAGAGACGAACTGAGCGTATTTATCTTTCATCAGGAAGTCGATACCGTACAGCGCAACGCGACGGTAGTCACCGATGATACGACCACGGCCATACGCATCTGGCAGACCAGTCAGAACACCGGATTTACGGCAGTTCAGAATGTCTTTGGTGTAAACATCGAAAACACCCTGGTTGTGGGTTTTACGATATTCAGTGAAGATTTTTTTCAGCATTGGGTCCAGCTCGCGGTTATACGCTTTGCAGGAACCTTCAACCATTTTGATACCACCGAACGGGATGATCGCACGTTTCAGCGGAGCTTCAGTTTGCAGACCAACAATCTTCTCAAGGGCTTTGTTGATATAGCCAGCGTCGTGAGAAGTGATGGTGGAAGCAACAGAGGTGTCAAAGTCAACAGGCGCGTGAGTGCGGTTTTCCTGTTTAACGCCTTCCATCACGCTGTCCCACAGTGCAGTGGTCGCATCAGTCGCGCCAGCCAGGAAGGACTCGTCACCCTCGTACGGAGTGTAGTTTTTCTGAATGAAGTCACGGACGTTTACTTCATTCTGCCAGTCACCTTTGGTAAAACCTTCCCAGGCTGTGGCTAACTTTTCATTAAGCTCGGACATGTAACACCTACCTTCTTAAGTGGATTTTTTATTTACTGCGTGTGGCGGTCATCAGAGATTAATGATGATCGTTATCACGCAGATAAATGACCCAGTATGTCAACCCAACCAACAAACCCCCGCCGATAATGTTGCCGATCGTAACCGGAATCAGGTTATCAGTGATGAAGTTCATCGCGGTCAGGTGAGAAAAATTTTCCGGCGTCGAGCCAACTGCGCTCCAGAACTCCGGTGTTGCGAGATCACGGATTACAATACCCATTGGGATCATAAACATGTTTGCGATACTGTGCTCAAAACCGCTGGCAACAAACATCGCAACCGGTAATACCATGATAAACGCTTTATCCATCAGGCTACGGCCTGAATAGCTCATCCATACGGCCAGGCAGACCATCAGGTTTGCGAGGATACCGAGACTGACGGCTTCAATAAAAGTATGGTGCATTTTGTGGTCGGCGGTTTGCAGGACGTTCATTCCCCACTGGCCGTTGGCGACCATATATTCGCCAGAAAGCCACATCAACAGCACAAAGAGCAAGCAACCAACCAGGTTACCAAAATAGACGTTGAGCCAGTTTTTCGCCAACTGACCCCAGGTGATACGACCACTGGCTTTGGCGACGACAATCAACACGGTTGACGTAAAGAGATCTGCACCGCAGATGACGCAAAGAATCAACCCCAGAGAGAAGCAGATACCGCCAATCAGTTTCGCCATACCAAAGGGCATCGTACCTGTACCGGTCGTTGCGGTGATATAGAAAACAAAGGCGATGGAAATGAACACACCGGCAGTAATTGCCAGGAAGAAAGTCTTAAGCGGATGTTTCGTTGCTTTATAGACGCCTGCCTCTTCGGCCACTTTGGCCATTGCTGCAGGGAGTAAAAGATCAAAAGGGTTGTCAGCTTTCACACTAACTCTCTCTTTATTAAGTCGGCGACGAGATACTAACAAAGCATTATAGATGAGAAATTGATGTAGATCATATCTCGCCTGGCTTATAGGCCCGTAATGCGCATGGTTTTTATGCAATTACGGTGTAATTTATTGATTTATATGATAAAAATAAATTTTAAAATTTAGCAAATGAGTTGAAAATTTTCCTTCCTGGGTCTGCTGGCCAGTTAATTAATATGGAGTAATTGGCAGGCAAAGTAACAACTGGCTGTTAAAATGCGTAATATCAACTACCAATATTTAACCTTGTTATTACATTTATTTTCGGATGGCCAAAAATAAGTAAAACGGGGCACTTAAAGCGCCCCGTAATATAGCTCAGACGATTATTTAAACCTACATAGCGCAGGTTAATTGTCTTTATTTTGACCAGAATGAAGATTTTGCGCGCTGCAACTTCTCATAGGCCTTCAGCAGCGACTGGTGTGACGCGAAAGCATGCAGATCGCTGTCTACCGGCTGAAGACCATAAAAGGCCGCTTCGCCGCTCAACGCTGCGCTGGCGGCTTCGACCGCAGCAGCGCCATACATGCGGACAAACGCGTTCAGATATTGCAGCGGTTCACGCTCTTCTTCTTGCGACAAAAGCAGCAGCGTTTGCAGGCAACGGTAGTAATTCGCCCGTTCAGCGCTAAAGATCGACGCATTAAATTCCATCGTCCATTCAGTCCAGATCAGCGCCTGTTCCAGATCGCCACCTGCCAGCGCCAGCATTGCTTTCAGCTCGCCAATACGCAGGGTGTACCAGCCGTTATCCGATCCGGTTGCCAGACCTAACAGTTCACGAACGCGGGTGAAATCATCAAACCCTTCTTCATCTAACTGTTCAATCAGGTTGAGATAGTCTTCTTTATCCCAGGCACTGTTCGGCAGTGAGAGGAGGGTCTCGCGCAGATGGCTGCCCATGCTGTTATTGGCGAGCCACAAATCTTCAGCGGGATAAATATCAGACATCCCTGGAACGATGATCCGGCAGGCGTAAACGCCCAGGTGTTCGTAATCGGCGATGTACACTTCTTTATCTTCCGCGTTGAAGATCGCCATCAGGGTGGCGAACTCTTCTTCTGTGGTACCAGAGAAGCTCCAGTCAACGAACGGATAGTCGGCATCCTGCTTGAACAGATCCCAGGAGATCAGGCCGCTGGAGTCAATGAAATGTGTTTCCAGGTTGGTATGTTCAGCCACTTCTTCATCGTCGAAGGTCGGCGGCGTGAAGACATCGAGATCTTTCAGACCGCGGCCTTGCAACAGCTCCGTCACCGTACGCTCAAGTGCAACACCAAAATCAGGGTGCGCTCCAAAGGAGGCAAAGCAGGTGCCGTTAGCCGGGTTGAACAGGACGACGCAGATCACCGGATACTGACCGCCCAGAGAACCGTCGTAGGCAAAGATCGGGAAACCTTCTGCTTCCAGCGTCGCAATAGATTCCACGACCGCCGGATAGCGTGCCAGTACGTCGGCCGGGATTTCCGGCAGACTGATACTTTCGGCAATAATGCGATTCTTCACGTAACGTTCAAAGACTTCAGAAAGCCCCTGCACGCGCGCTTCATTACGGGTGTTACCGGCAGACATCCCGTTCGAAACGTACAGGTTGCCGATAATGTTCATCGGAATATAGACGGTCTGGTTATCTGACTGGCGGGTGAATGGCAGACCGCAGACGCCGCGTTCTTCGTTACCAGACTGCAGGTCGATCAACATACTGCCTGTCAGTTCGTTCTCGGGATCGTAGAAAGCCCGCAGGCGCGCATCCAGCAGGCCTTCTGGCACGTCGTCACTTTCGGTCAGCGGGAACCATTTCTCGTTCGGATAATGCACGAACGGACCATTGGCGATGGTTTCACCCAGCCAGAAATCGGCAAAAAAATAGTTGGTCGACAGACGCTCGAAATATTCGCCCAACGCCGAAGCCAGCGCGGCTTTTTTTGTCGCCCCTTTGCCGTTGGTAAAGCACAGTGCGCATTCTTTATCGCGAATGTGTACAGACCAGACGTTCGGCACCGGATTCAGCCACGAGGCCTCTTCAATATGAAAGCCGAGGTCAAGCAGTTTCTGCTGGAAGCGAGCGATGGAGTCTTCCAGAGCGGCGTCTTTGCCGGGGATAAATGTTTGCGTCATGAAAATCACTTTTGTCGTACGGAAAGCGCGCAATGATACGGGTTTTATGTGACTGACGCTATCGCCGCCACGGACCAGGCGCAAATAAAACTTTTGACTATGCTTTTATCCAGTACCTGCGTTAAGGCATAAAAATGAAAGCATTTGATTTACAACGGATGGCGCTCGACAAAGTCCCCCTGGAGTTCCTCTGGGAAGTCTCTCTGCGCAGTCTCTATACCTTTATTCTGGTGTTCCTGTTTCTTAAACTGACGGGCCGACGCGGCGTAAGGCAGATGTCGTTATTCGAAGTGCTGATCATTCTGACGCTGGGGTCGGCGGCAGGGGATGTGGCTTTTTATGACGATGTGCCGATGCTGCCCGTGCTGGTGGTCTTTATTACCCTGGCGATTTTATATCGACTGGTGATGTGGCTGATGGCGCGCAGTGAAACGCTGGAGGATCTCCTGGAAGGTAAACCTGTCGTTATTATCGAAGACGGCGAGTTAGCCTGGTCAAAGCTCAGCAACGCGAACATGACCGAATTTGAGTTCTTCATGGAACTGCGGCTGAACGGTGTTGAGCAACTGGGGCAGGTCAGACTGGCGATCCTCGAAACGAATGGGCAAATCAGCGTCTATTTCTTTGCAGACGAAAAGGTGAAGCCTGGGCTTAGCATTCTGCCTGAATATTGTACGCAGCGTTTCAGGGTCATGCCGGAAGCGGGAGATTACGCCTGCGTGCGCTGCAGTGAAGTGATCGGCATGAGTGCCGGGGATAGCCAATTTTGTCCGCGTTGCAAAAATCCAGAATGGTCGAAGGCCAGCCGGGCAAAAAGGGTCGTCTGACAGCAAGAATGTCGGTCTTTCATCGTCAATCCCGAAGATTCTGTTGTGTGAGCGAACACTCATTTTTGCTCAGCTCCGTTTTAGCCATTGCGGCGCGTGTCACTGAATGATAAAACCGATATCCACAGGAATAACTTATACCCAATCTCAATTCATGTATGAAAGAGGTTGGGTTAATAACAACGCAACGTGGTGAGGGGAAATGGCTCAGGTCTTCAATTTTAGTTCAGGTCCGGCAATGCTACCGGCAGACGTACTCAAACTGGCTCAAAAGGATCTTTGTGACTGGAACGGTCTTGGTACGTCCGTCATGGAAGTGAGCCACCGCGGAAAAGAGTTCATCCAGGTCGCGCAAGAAGCGGAGCAGGATTTTCGCGATCTGTTAAATATCCCCTCCAACTACAAAGTGCTGTTTTGTCACGGCGGTGGTCGCGGCCAGTTTTCTGCGATTCCACTTAACATTCTGGGCGACAAAACCACGGCTGATTACGTTGATGCCGGCTACTGGGCTGCCAGCGCCGTTAAAGAAGCGAAAAAATACTGCACGCCGAATGTGATTGATGCCAAAGTCTCGGTCGATGGCCTACGCGGCGTGAAGCCGATGAGCGAGTGGCAGCTTTCTGATGATGCGGCTTATCTGCATTACTGCCCGAACGAAACCATTGATGGCATCGCGATTAACGAAACGCCCAATTTTGGTGCCGATGTGGTGGTGACCGCCGATTTCTCCTCGACCATTCTTTCTGGGCCGCTGGATGTTTCTCGCTACGGCATTATTTACGCGGGTGCGCAGAAGAACATTGGCCCGGCGGGGCTGACGCTGGTCATCGTACGCGAAGATTTACTGGGTAAAGCGAATGTGGCATGCCCGTCGATCCTCGATTACGCCGTCCTGAACGACAATGACTCCATGTTCAACACGCCACCGACTTTCGCCTGGTACCTTTCTGGCCTGGTGTTCAAATGGCTAAAAGCCAATGGCGGCGTGGCCGCGATGGATAAAATCAATCAGCAAAAGGCAGAACTGCTGTATGGCGTGATTGATAACAGCGACTTCTATCGTAACGATGTGGCGAAAGCGAACCGTTCACGTATGAACGTGCCGTTCCAGTTGGCTGACAGCGCGCTGGATAAGATCTTCCTGGAAGAATCGTTTGCCGCCGGTCTGCATGCGCTGAAAGGCCATCGCGTCGTCGGCGGTATGCGCGCTTCTATCTATAACGCGATGCCGTTGGAAGGAGTAAAAGCGCTTGCCGAGTTCATGACCGATTTCGAGCGTCGCCGCGGCTAATCTGTTGTCTCTTTTCATCCCCACAGCGTTGTCTGTGGGGTTTTTATTTCTGTCTTTTGAGAGTTGAGTTTCATGGAATCCCTGACGTTACAACCCATCGCTCGGGTCGATGGCACGATTAACCTGCCAGGCTCGAAGAGTGTATCTAACCGCGCGTTGTTACTGGCGGCGTTAGCACATGGCACCACTGTGCTGACCAACCTGCTGGACAGCGATGACGTTCGCCATATGCTCAATGCCCTGAGTGCGTTGGGGATTGATTACACCCTTTCTGCGGATCGTACCCGCTGCGAAATTACGGGTAATGCAGGCCCTCTGCATGCTGAAGGTTCGTTAGAACTGTTTCTGGGGAATGCCGGAACGGCGATGCGACCGCTGGCCGCCTCGTTGTGCCTTGGGACAAACGATATTGTGCTGACCGGCGAACCGCGCATGAAAGAGCGTCCGATTGGTCACCTGGTGGATGCACTGCGTCAGGGCGGGGCGAACATTGAATATCTCGAACAGGAAAACTATCCACCACTTCGACTGCGTGGCGGGTTTGCCGGTGGACGGGTTGACGTTGACGGTAGCGTCTCCAGCCAGTTCCTTACCGCGCTGCTGATGACCGCGCCTCTGGCGCCGCAGGATACGGTGATTAGCATTAAAGGTGAGCTGGTCTCGAAACCGTATATTGATATCACATTGAACCTGATGAAAACCTTTGGCGTTGAAATAGAGAACCAGAGCTATCAGCATTTCGTGGTCAAAGGCGGCCAGCAGTATCGCTCTCCGGGCCACTATCTGGTCGAAGGCGATGCTTCATCAGCCTCTTATTTCCTTGCAGCAGGCGCGATAAAAGGCGGAACAGTGAAAGTGACAGGGATTGGTCGCAACAGCATGCAGGGCGATATTCGGTTTGCCGATGTGCTGGAGAAAATGGGCGCGACCGTGACCTGGGGTGACGACTTTATCGCCTGCACTCATGGGACGCTTAACGCTATCGATATGGATATGAACCACATTCCGGATGCGGCAATGACCATTGCCACCACGGCGCTGTTTGCCGACGGTACAACGACGCTTCGCAACATCTATAACTGGCGTGTCAAAGAGACTGACCGTCTGTTTGCGATGGCGACCGAACTGCGCAAAGTTGGCGCGGAAGTGGAGGAGGGGCATGATTTTATTCGCATCACGCCACCGGCACAGCTGAAGTTTGCCGACATTGGGACCTACAACGATCACCGCATGGCGATGTGTTTTTCGCTGGTGGCGTTATCTGACACACCGGTCACGATCCTGGATCCGAAATGCACCGCCAAAACCTTCCCTGACTACTTCGAACAACTGGCGCGTATTAGCACGCCGGCTTGATAAAAGTAAAACATTGTCATCTTTCGGGCTGGTTGCTCTCCAGCCCGCTATAATTGCGCAATTATTCTTCACCTGGTGACAGACTAAACCGGTTTTTGCACACAATGTTAACGATTGTGGGCGTTGGCGCGTATAATGCGCGGCGTTTACGTTAACAGAACGCCTGTTTAAGGAGATAAAGATGACGGCAATTGCCCCGGTAATTACCATTGATGGCCCAAGCGGTGCAGGAAAAGGCACCTTGTGCAAAGCGATGGCGGAAGCATTGCAATGGCATCTGTTGGACTCTGGCGCAATCTATCGCGTGCTGGCGCTGGCGGCATTACATCATCATGTTGATGTCGCATCGGAAGACGCACTGGTCCCACTGGCAACCCATCTTGATGTTCGCTTTGTCTCAACTGACGGAAATCTGGAAGTGATTCTTGAAGGGGAAGACGTTAGCGGTGAAATCCGCACGCAGGAAGTCGCCAATGCCGCCTCTCAGGTTGCGGCATTCCCACGAGTCCGTGAAGCGCTACTGCGTCGTCAACGCGCTTTTCGTGAAGCGCCGGGACTGATCGCCGACGGACGTGATATGGGGACGGTGGTTTTCCCCGATGCGCCGGTTAAAATTTTCCTTGACGCCTCCTCGGAAGAACGTGCGCATCGCCGTATGCTACAGTTGCAGGAGAAAGGCTTTAGTGTTAACTTTGAACGCCTTTTGGCCGAGATCAAAGAACGCGACGATCGCGACCGAAACCGTGCTGTAGCGCCGCTGGTACCCGCTGCTGATGCTTTAGTTTTAGATTCTACACGATTAAGCATTGAGCAAGTGATTGAAAAAGCGCTACAATACGCGCGCCAAAAACTGGCACTCGCTTAAGAGCGACCGAATTTGCAGTACCCCCGTTGCAATGGAATGACAGCGGGTATGTTAAACAACCCCATCCGGCACGGAGCCAGGTGGACGTTAAATATGAAACCTGAAGATTAAACATGACTGAATCTTTTGCTCAACTGTTTGAAGAATCCTTAAAAGAAATCGAAACCCGTCCGGGTTCCATCGTTCGTGGTGTTGTTGTTGCTATCGACAAAGACGTTGTTCTGGTTGATGCAGGCTTGAAATCTGAATCTGCAATCCCTGCAGAGCAGTTCAAGAACGCAGCTGGCGAACTGGAAATCCAGGTGGGCGACGAAGTTGACGTTGCTCTGGATGCAGTAGAAGACGGCTTCGGTGAAACACTGCTGTCTCGTGAAAAAGCGAAACGTCACGAAGCATGGATCACGCTGGAAAAAGCTTACGAAGATGCTGAAACTGTTACCGGTGTTATCAACGGCAAAGTTAAGGGCGGCTTCACTGTTGAGCTGAACGGTATTCGTGCGTTCCTGCCAGGTTCACTGGTAGACGTTCGTCCGGTGCGCGATACGCTGCACCTGGAAGGCAAAGAGCTTGAATTCAAAGTCATCAAGCTGGATCAGAAGCGCAACAACGTTGTTGTTTCTCGTCGTGCCGTGATCGAATCCGAAAACAGCGCAGAGCGCGATCAGCTGCTGGAAAACCTGCAGGAAGGCATGGAAGTTAAAGGTATCGTTAAGAACCTCACTGACTACGGTGCATTCGTTGATCTGGGTGGCGTTGACGGCCTGCTGCACATCACCGATATGGCATGGAAACGCGTTAAGCATCCGAGCGAAATCGTAAACGTTGGCGACGAAATCACTGTTAAAGTGCTGAAATTCGACCGCGAACGTACCCGTGTATCTCTGGGCCTGAAACAGCTGGGCGAAGATCCGTGGGTAGCTATCGCTAAGCGTTATCCGGAAGGTACCAAACTGACCGGTCGCGTGACCAACCTGACCGACTACGGCTGCTTCGTTGAAATCGAAGAAGGCGTTGAAGGCCTGGTTCACGTTTCCGAAATGGACTGGACCAACAAAAACATCCACCCGTCCAAAGTGGTTAACGTTGGCGACGTAGTGGAAGTCATGGTGCTGGATATCGACGAAGAACGTCGTCGTATCTCCCTGGGCCTGAAGCAGTGCAAATCTAACCCATGGCAGCAGTTCGCGGAAACCCACAACAAGGGTGACCGTGTTGAAGGTAAAATCAAGTCTATCACTGACTTCGGTATCTTCATCGGCCTGGACGGCGGTATCGACGGCCTGGTTCACCTGTCTGACATCTCCTGGAACGTTGCAGGCGAAGAAGCAGTTCGTGAATACAAAAAAGGCGACGAAATCGCAGCAGTTGTTCTGCAGGTTGACGCAGAGCGCGAGCGTATCTCTCTGGGCGTTAAACAGCTGGCAGAAGATCCGTTCAACAACTGGGTTGCACTGAACAAGAAAGGCGCAATCGTAAACGGTAAAGTGACTGCAGTTGACGCGAAAGGCGCAACCGTAGAACTGGCTGACGGCGTTGAAGGTTACCTGCGCGCTTCTGAAGCATCCCGTGACCGCGTTGAAGATGCTACCCTGGTTCTGAGCGTGGGTGACGACGTTGAAGCTAAATTCACCGGCGTTGACCGTAAGAACCGTGCAATCAGCCTGTCTGTTCGTGCTAAAGACGAAGCTGATGAGAAAGATGCAATCGCCACTGTTAACAAACAGGAAGATGCAAACTTCTCTAACAACGCGATGGCTGAAGCTTTCAAAGCAGCTAAAGGCGAGTAATTCTTTGATACTTCGGGATGTTTCGTCCCGAAGTCAGATTAGATTACTTGACAGATTATAGAATTCGTTCTGTAATCAATGACAAAGGGCGGCTACGGCCGCCCTTAATCAATGCAACAGCAGCAGCTTATTGGAACCGGAGGAATCATGACCAAGTCAGAATTGATTGAAAGACTTGCCACTCAGCAATCTCATATTCCCGCGAAAGCGGTTGAAGATGCAGTAAAAGAGATGCTGGAGCATATGGCCTCGACTCTTGCACAGGGCGAGCGTATTGAAATCCGCGGTTTCGGCAGCTTTTCTTTGCACTACCGTGCACCACGTACCGGGCGTAACCCGAAGACTGGCGATAAAGTGGATCTGGAAGGGAAATACGTTCCGCACTTTAAGCCGGGTAAAGAACTGCGCGATCGCGCCAATATTTACGGTTAAGTTTTTCGCAAAACGTAACGTCAGAAAAGCACCTTTACGGTGCTTTTTTCTTGCCTGTACCCTGTTCCGGAATATCGCTCGCATTTCACGTTGCACATTGCCGAGTGGCGATGAAAATCGCTGAATCATTGCCGTAAATCCCTCATTCTTCCCCTGACAACCTCTGTTCAGACCTGCACACTTCCCCCAACACGGGGGTGTGTATGAAATTAACGACGGTCAGTCTGTGCGCATTAGGGGGGATTTTCCCCTTATTCCTGCTGCCTGCGCTTCCGGGGTCATGGGTTGTTAGCGTTCTGTTTGTACTGGCCTGCTTGCTCTGTCTGAACCGCTGGAAAGTAACGCAGTGTGCCGGACTTCTCCTGTTGTTTTTCCTCTGGGGCGTCATGGCGGCAAAGCAGTCGCTGTGGGCGGTAAATACATTGCCTGGTGCCACGCAGGAAGCGGTCGTAGAGCTTACGGCCACGGATAACATGACAACACATGCTGGATTGATCACTCATCTTAATGGACACCGGCTTTTTCCTTCCGTAGGCGTTGTGCTTTATGATCAATACTTACCAATAGCACCCTGCGCGGGGCAACGTTGGGCGATGTCGCTGAAGGTCCGCGCCATTCACGGCGAATTAAATGACGGCGGATTTGATAGCCAGCGTTATGCGTTGGCACAGCATCAGCCGCTCAGCGGTCGCTTTTTGCAGGCAAAGGCTGTCGACAGCAAATGCAGTTGGCGGGCTCGCTATCTCGCCTCATTGACCACCTCTCTGGAAAATTATCCCTGGCGGCAGGTGATATCAGGACTCGGGATGGGGGAGCGGCTGCTGGTCCCGCAGGAGGTCAAAGCGATCATGCGTGATACCGGTACGGCGCATTTGATGGCGATTTCTGGTCTGCATATCGCTTTCGCGGCTTTACTGGTTGCTGCTCTGCTTCGCGGTGTGCAGTTTCTGCTGCCGGTTAGTATGATCCGCTGGCAGCACCCGCTGATTGGTGGGCTTATTTGCGCTGCGTTTTATGCCTGGTTGACCGGATTACAACCTCCGGCTCTACGTACGATGGTGGCGTTGCTGGTATGGGGCGCACTGAAATTAACCGGGCGGCAATGGAGCGGTTGGTCGGTCTGGTGCTGCTGTCTGGCGGCCATCCTGATTGTCGATCCCGTCGCTGCGATCTCGCAAAGCCTGTGGCTTTCTGCCTTTGCTGTTGCCGCTTTGCTGTTCTGGTATCAATGGTTTCCTTGTCCCAACTGGCCTTTACCGCGCGCCGGGCGTTTGCTTGTCGAGCTGGCTCATCTGCAACTGGGTATTACTTTGTTGCTCCTGCCGCTTCAAATTGCGCTGTTTCACGGAGTCAGCCTGACCTCTTTTGTGGCAAATCTGTTTGCCGTCCCATTGGTTACGTTTGTCAGTGTTCCGCTGATCCTCACTGGAATGGTGGTCCACCTCACCGGTCCGCTGTTTCTTGAGGACGGACTCTGGTATCTGGCCGATCGCTCATTAGCCACGTTATTCTGGGGACTTAAGCACTTGCCTCCGGGGTGGATGAATGTGGATAGCCGTTGGCAATGGTTGGTTTTTGCTCCCTGGCTGATATTACCTTGCTGGCGATTCGTTGCATGGCGCATCTTTCCAGGTCTCTGTCTGGTAACGCTGGTGCTATTGAGCTGGCCGTTCTGGAGTTCGCCACGCACCGATGCGTGGCAGGTGCACATGCTGGACGTCGGACAGGGGTTGGCGATGGTCATCACCCGCAATGGCAAAGCGTTACTCTACGATACCGGGTTGGCCTGGCCGGGAGGCGACAGTGCTCAACAGATGATCATTCCATGGCTGCGCTGGCATCACCTGCAGCCAGAGGGAATAATTCTCAGCCATGAACATCTCGACCATCGCGGTGGACTACACTCTTTGCAGACAACCTGGCCAACACTTTGGGTACGCAGTCCGCTAGGCTGGCAGGGCCATTTGCCGTGTTATCGCGGTGAGATGTGGCAATGGCAGGGATTGCGTTTTAGCGTGCACTGGCCGTTAAAGGGAGACCTGACGCAGGGAAACAATCACTCCTGTGTCGTAAAGATTGATGATGGCAGGCACAGTATTCTGCTGACGGGCGATATAGAGTCGCCGGCGGAACAGAAAATGTTAAGCCATTACTGGCAGCACCTTTCAGCGACGGCAGTGCAGGTACCGCATCATGGCAGCAACACCTCTTCTTCACTGGCATTAATTCAACGTGTGAATGGCAGAGTGGCGTTGGCCTCAGCATCACGTTACAACGCCTGGAGACTGCCATCCCGGAAGGTGAAGCAGCGCTACCAGCAACAGGGTTACCGGTGGCGTGATACTCCGCATCAGGGGCAAATTTCGCTGGATTTTTCAACACAGGGCTGGCAGGTCATCAGTCTGCGGGAGCAAATTTTACCTCGTTGGTATCATCAGTGGTTTGGCGTGTCAGACGATAACGGGTAGAATATGCGGCTATTTCAACAGATGCTGGTTTCTTGAATGCATAACGATAAAGATCTCTCTACGTGGCAGACGTTTCGCCGACTGTGGCCAACCATTGCGCCTTTCAAATCGGGTCTGATCGTGGCGGGTGTTGCGTTAATCCTCAACGCGGCCAGCGATACCTTCATGTTATCGCTCCTCAAACCATTACTGGACGATGGTTTTGGTAAAACAGATCGCTCAGTGTTGCTGTGGATGCCGCTGGTGGTTATTGGGCTGATGATTTTACGTGGTATCACCAGCTATATCTCCAGCTATTGTATTTCCTGGGTATCAGGCAAAGTGGTGATGACTATGCGTCGTCGTCTGTTTGGCCATATGATGGGAATGCCGGTTTCCTTCTTTGACAAGCAGTCCACCGGGACTCTGCTTTCTCGTATCACTTACGATTCTGAGCAGGTTGCCTCTTCGTCTTCCGGCGCGCTGATTACTGTTGTGCGTGAAGGCGCATCAATTATCGGCCTGTTCATCATGATGTTCTATTACAGTTGGCAGCTGTCGATCATCCTGGTTGTGCTGGCACCGATTGTGTCGATTGCGATTCGCGTGGTCTCCAAACGTTTTCGTGCTATCAGTAAGAATATGCAGAATACGATGGGGCAGGTGACTACCAGCGCGGAGCAGATGCTGAAAGGCCACAAAGAGGTACTGATTTTTGGTGGTCAAGGGGTGGAAGCGAAGCGCTTTGACAAAGTCAGTAACAAGATGCGCTTGCAGGGGATGAAGATGGTTTCCGCCTCTTCTATTTCCGATCCTATCATCCAGTTGATTGCTTCGCTGGCACTGGCGTTTGTATTGTACGCAGCCAGCTTCCCAAGTGTCATGGACAGCCTGACAGCAGGGACGATCACCGTGGTCTTCTCCTCAATGATTGCCCTGATGCGTCCGCTGAAATCGCTGACCAACGTCAACGCCCAGTTCCAGCGCGGTATGGCCGCGTGTCAGACTTTATTTGCGATCCTGGATAGCGAGCAGGAAAAAGACGAAGGTAAACGCGTTATTGAACGTGCAACCGGCGATCTGGAATTTCGCAATGTGACCTTTACCTATCCGGGTCGCGAAGTACCAGCATTGCGTAATATCAACCTGAAAATCCCGGCAGGCAAAACGGTTGCGCTGGTGGGACGTTCAGGTTCCGGTAAATCAACTATTGCCAGTCTGATCACGCGTTTCTACGACATCAATGAAGGCGAAATCCTGATGGATGGTCACGATCTGCGAGAGTATACCCTGGCATCGTTGCGTAATCAGGTCGCGCTGGTTTCGCAAAACGTGCATCTTTTCAACGACACGGTGGCGAACAACATCGCCTACGCGCGTAATGAACAGTATAGCCGTGAGCAGATTGAAGAA
Organism: Citrobacter farmeri; assembly: GCF_019048065.1. Classification (NCBI taxonomy): domain Bacteria; kingdom Pseudomonadati; phylum Pseudomonadota; class Gammaproteobacteria; order Enterobacterales; family Enterobacteriaceae; genus Citrobacter; species Citrobacter farmeri. The sequence goes on along the minus strand of NZ_CP077291.1, from coordinate 2,964,639 downwards.
GCGGCCCGCATGGCTTATGCCATGGACTTTATCAATAAAATGGATGACGGCCTTGATACGGTGATCGGCGAAAACGGCGTATTGCTGTCCGGCGGTCAACGTCAGCGTATTGCCATTGCGCGCGCGTTGCTGCGCGATAGCCCGATTTTGATCCTTGATGAAGCAACGTCAGCCCTGGACACCGAATCTGAGCGCGCCATACAAGCGGCGTTGGACGAACTGCAGAAAAACCGTACCTCGCTGGTTATTGCACACCGTCTCTCAACCATTGAACAGGCCGACGAAATTGTGGTCGTGGAAGATGGCCTGATTGTGGAACGCGGTACGCACAGTGAGCTGCTGGAACATCGCGGTGTCTATGCGCAACTGCACAAAATGCAATTTGGGCAATGATCGCGCGCATCTGGTCCGGTGAGTCGCCCTTGTGGCGACTGTTACTCCCTCTCTCCTGGCTGTACGGTCTGGTAAGTGGGGGGATTCGTTTGTGCTACACGCTCGGGATCAAGCGTGCCTGGCGCGCACCTGTGCCGGTGGTAGTGGTCGGTAACCTGACGGCGGGCGGCAACGGTAAAACGCCGGTGGTGATCTGGCTGGTGGAACAACTGCAGCAGCGCGGTCTTCGCGTTGGTGTGGTTTCCCGTGGTTACGGTGGTAAAGCAGCGTCATATCCTTTGCTGCTGAACGCCGAAACAACCACTGCTGAAGCGGGGGATGAACCGGTGCTGATTTATCAGCGCACTGGCGTGCCGGTTGCCGTGTCGCCCAACCGGGCTGATGCGGTGAAAGCGATTCTGGCGCATCACGATGTGCAGATCATCGTCACCGATGATGGCCTTCAGCACTACCGTCTGGCCCGCGATATCGAGATTGTGGTAGTTGATGGCGTCCGTCGCTTTGGCAACGGTTGGTGGCTACCGGCTGGTCCGATGCGTGAGCGGGCGGGTCGCCTGAAGACGGTGGATGCGGTTATCGTTAACGGTGGCATCCCACAGACGGGGGAGATCCCGATGCGTCTGACGGCAGGACTGGCCGTGAACCTGCGTACCGGTGAGCGCCGCGATGTCGCGCAACTGCAAAATGTCGTGGCGATGGCCGGTATTGGTCATCCGCCGCGCTTTTTTGCCACGTTAGAGGCATGCGGCGTACAGCCGCAGAAATGTGTTCCGCTGGCGGATCATCAGACGTTGACTTCACGTGATGTCAACGGCTTACTGAATACGTCACAAACGCTGGTCATGACGGAGAAGGACGCCGTTAAGTGCCGCGCCTTTGCAGAAGATAACTGGTGGTATCTCCCTGTCGATGCACATTTGTCGGGGACCGAACCTGAGACATTACTCGAAAAATTGATCTCGCTGGCACGTTAGCGCACGACCATGACGGCAGCGAACGAATGAGGGAATCATGAATGTCGTTGCCGTACCTCTCAATTACGGATGCCCGTAACCTTCATCTCGCTGCCCAGGGGCTGTTAAAGAAACCACGCCGTCGTGCGCTGGCGAGCGATATCCTGCCGACAATTACCCGTATGTCGCTGCTGCAAATTGATACCATCAATATTGTTGCCCGTAGCCCCTATCTTGTGCTTTTCAGCCGGCTGGGGGATTACGCAATACAGTGGCTGGATGACGCCTTGATGCAGGGCGAGTTGATGGAGTACTGGGCTCATGAGGCCTGCTTCCTGCCGCGCAGTGACTTCACATTGATACGCCACCGGATGCTGGCACCTGAAAAAATGGGCTGGAAGTACCAGGCGGCGTGGATGAAAGAACATGCGGGCGAAATTGAGCAACTGTTGCAGCATATCCAGCATAACGGGCCGGTACGTTCAGCAGACTTTGAGCATCAGCGTAAAGGCAACAGCGGCTGGTGGGACTGGAAGCCGCACAAGCTACATCTGGAAGGGCTATTTACGGCAGGAAAGGTGATGGTGATTGAACGGCGTAATTTCCAGCGCGTATACGATCTCACGCATCGCGTCATGCCGCACTGGGATGATGAACGCGATCTGCTCCCACGGGCGCAAGCGGAGTCTGTCATGCTGGACAACAGCGCGCGTAGCCTGGGTATTTTTCGCGAGCAGTGGCTGGCAGATTATTATCGTCTGAAACGTCCCGAATTACACAACTGGCGCGACGTGCGGGCTGAACAGCAGCAGATCATTCCGGTAGAGGTCGAAAGTCTCGGGCCGCTGTGGGTACATGCGGATCTGCTGCCTCTGCTTGAACAGGCACAGGCAGGAAAGCTGACAGCGACGCATAGCGCGGTGCTGTCGCCGTTTGATCCGGTGGTCTGGGATCGCAAACGCGCGGAGCAACTGTTTGATTTCAGCTATCGGCTGGAATGTTACACGCCGGCCCCGAAACGCCAGTACGGTTATTTTGTTCTGCCTTTACTCCACCGGGGGCAACTGGTGGGGCGGATGGACGCCAAAATGCACCGTAAAACCGGTGTGCTGGAAGTGATTTCTCTCTACCTGCAGGAGGGGGTCAGGAAAGGGGTGACGTTGCAAAACGGATTACAGCAAGCGATAACCGATTTTGCCCGTTGGCAGAATGCCGTTCGCGTGACGCTGGGCCACTGTCCGGAAGGGCTATTTGCACAATGTCGGCAGGGGTGGGAAATAGACGCAGTCGCATGAGCGAGTATGATAAGATTTCCCCATTCACTACCCGGTCCATCTGGAGGAACTATGGATCATCGTCTGCTTGAAATTGTTGCCTGCCCGGTCTGTAACGGAAAACTCTGGTACAACCAGGAAAAACAAGAACTGATCTGCAAACTGGATAACCTCGCTTTTCCACTGCGTGATGGCATTCCCGTGTTGTTGGAAACCGAGGCCCGTGTGTTAGCGGCTGATGAGCGTAAATCATGAGTTTTGTCGTCATTATTCCTGCCCGCTACGCCTCCACGCGTCTGCCGGGTAAGCCGTTGCAGGACATCAACGGTAAGCCGATGATTGTGCATGTGCTGGAGCGCGCCCGTGAATCTGGCGCTGAGCGCATTATCGTCGCGACCGATCATGATGACGTCGCGCGTGCCGTTGAAGCTGCGGGTGGGGAAGTGTGCATGACCCGCGTCGATCATCAGTCGGGGACAGAACGTCTGGCTGAGGTGGTCGAGAAGTGTGGCTTTAGCGATGACACTGTGATTGTCAACGTGCAGGGCGATGAACCGATGATCCCGGCGGTCATCATTCGCCAGGTGGCGGAAAACCTGGCGCAGCGTCAGGTTGGAATGGCCACACTCGCAGCACCGATTCACGGCGCAGAAGAGGCGTTCAATCCTAATGCGGTGAAGGTCGTACTGGATGCTGAAGGCTATGCGCTGTATTTCTCGCGGGCAACCATCCCCTGGGATCGCGACCGTTTTGCGAAAAGTCGCGAGACTGTTGGCGACACTTTCCTGCGCCACCTCGGCATTTACGGTTACCGTGCCGGATTTATCCGCCGTTATGTGAGCTGGCAGCCCAGTCCGCTGGAAAATATTGAGATGCTGGAGCAACTTCGCGTGCTGTGGTACGGCGAAAAAATCCACGTTGCGGTGGCAAAAGAGGTGCCTGGCACCGGCGTTGATACCGCAGAAGATCTCGAGCGCGTTCGCGCTGAAATGCGTTAATTCTCTTTACGACACTCCGCTCTTTAGTGAGAGGAGTGTCGTACCGTTACGATTTTCCACGTTTTTTCTTTTCAACAATTGATCTCATCCGGGTGACATCCGTCGGTGTGGCGCTCATTATAAAAGCAGTAGCTTTTATGAGGGCAATCTGAATGGAACAGCTGCGCGCCGAATTAAGTCATTTACTGGGCGAAAAACTGAGCCGCATTGAATGCGTGAATGAAAAAGTCGACACAGCACTGTGGGCGCTCTATGACAGTCAGGGCAACCCGATGCCGCTGATGGCTCAAAGTTTCACCACGCCGGGGGTTGCACAACAACTGGCCTGGAAAACCACCATGTTAGCGCGAAGTGGCACCGTGCGAATGCCGGTCATTTACGGGGTGATGACCCACGACGAGCATCCCGGTCCGGATGTCTTACTGCTGGAGCGTCTTCGCGGCGTCCCGGTTGAAGCGCCAGCCCGGACGCCGGAGCGCTGGGAACAGCTCAAAGATCAGATTGTCGAAGGATTACTGGCCTGGCATCGCCAGGACAGCCGGGGCTGCGTTGGCGCAGTGGATAATACACAGGAGAATATCTGGCCCTCCTGGTACCGCCAGCGTGTTGAGGTGCTCTGGAGCACGCTCAACCAGTTCAACAATACCGGGCTGACGATGCAGGATAAACGTATTCTGTTTCGTACTCGCGAATGTCTGCCGGCGCTGTTTGACGGATTTAACGACAACTGTGTGCTGGTGCATGGCAATTTCAGTCTGCGCAGCATGCTGAAAGACGCCCGAAGCGACCAGCTTCTGGCGATGGTGGGACCTGGTATCATGCTCTGGGCGCCACGGGAATACGAGCTGTTCCGGCTGGTGGATAATACGCTGGCGGAAGGGTTGCTCTGGCATTACCTGCAACGCGCGCCAGTCGCGGAATCGTTCATCTGGCGGCGTTGGTTATATGTGTTGTGGGATGAAGTCGCGCAACTGGTTAATACCGGGCGTTTCAACCGATCTCATTTTGATCTTGCCGCGAAATCACTCCTGCCCTGGCTCGCCTGACGCTCCTTTCAGCCACTGCCAGATTCTTCCCAGTGTCTCGTAGCTTGCCCGATCGCTGTGCATCAACCATACGGGAGAAGGGATCGCCCGTTCCCACGGATTCAATGGGGAGTCGATGGCAAGCTGATTTGCTGGCGCTGGAAGGGGGGTTAATCCGGCCTGCTGAAAGAAAATCATCGCTCGCGGTAAATGAGAGGCGGAAGTGACCAGCAGGAATGGCGCGTCGCCGATGGCCTGCTTCACCGCGGCGGCTTCTTCCTCGGTGTCCTTAGGCCTGTCCAGCACAATAATATCCTCTCCCGGCACGCCCAGTGATTGCGCCACCCGTGCGCCGACTTCCGCGGTACTCACTGGGTTAGTTCTGGCCTTCGCGCCGGTAAAAATCAATTTTGAACCCGGGTTGGCCCGCCACAGACGTATTCCCTCATTAAGACGCGGCAAACTGTTATTGATCAGATTAGAACTGGGGGCCCACTGCGGGTTCCAGGTATAACCGCCGCCCAGCACGACGATATATTTTACTTTCTGCGTATCCTGCCAGGTCGGGTAGCTATTTTCTATCGGCCGTAGCAGATGGTCAGCAACGGGTTGCAGACTGAGCAGGAACAGCGTCAGCCAACTGAGGCTGATAAAAACCTTACCGGTTTTCTGAAAACGGCTGAACCACAGCAGTACCACGCCGATACCCATCATCAGGAGCAGAAAAGGGAGAGGCAGCAGCATGCCGCCAATCACTTTCTTCAGTGTAAAAAGCATCCTTTTTGGTTCCTTTTTTGACCATATAGCAGAAGAATAATCGGGATATTACACCAGAGAGGTTCATTCTCCGCGCGGGTGTGACAAAATAGCGGTTTTATCAGAACACACCTAAGCCAGCCTGTGGAGAGTCCGATGCGGGATCGCAATTTTGATGACATTGCTGAGAAGTTTTCCCGTAATATTTACGGCACCACAAAAGGGCAGCTAAGACAGGCGATCTTGTGGCAGGATCTCGATCGTCTCCTCGCTGACTATGGCTCGCAGAAACTGCGGGTGCTGGACGCTGGCGGCGGTGAAGGACAGACGGCCATTAAAATGGCAGAACGCGGCCATCATGTGACGTTGTGCGATCTGTCCGGTGAGATGATCGCCCGTGCGCAACTGGCGGCAGAAGCTAAAGATGTGAGCCACAACATGCATTTTATACAATGCGCCGCTCAGGATGTTGCTTCGCATTTGGAAAGCCCCGTTGATCTGATATTGTTTCACGCTGTGCTGGAATGGGTTGCCGATCCCGTCAGCGTGTTAGAGACCCTTTGGTCCGTATTGCGTCCCGATGGCGTACTGTCGTTAATGTTCTACAATGCCAACGGTCTGTTGATGCATAACATGGTGGCGGGGAACTTTGACTACGTGCAGATAGGGATGCCAAAGCGTAAGAAGCGTACCCTTTCGCCAGACTACCCGCGTGAGCCGGGACAGGTTTACCAGTGGCTGGAACAGATTGGCTGGCAGATCACCGGGAAAACCGGGGTACGCGTGTTTCATGATTATCTGCGAGAGAAACATCAGCAGCGTGACTGTTATGAGATATTGCTTGAATTAGAAACGCGTTATTGTCGCCAGGAGCCGTATGTCAGCCTGGGGCGTTACATTCACGTCACCGCGCGTAAACCGCAGATGCAAGGATAACCTATGAGTGAATTTTCCCAGACAGTCCCCGAACTGGTTGCCTGGGCCAGAAAAAATGACTTCTCTATCTCGCTGCCGGTAGACCGACTCTCGTTCCTGCTGGCGGTGGCCACGCTAAACGGCGAGCGCCTGGACGGTGAGATGAGTGAAGGCGAACTGGTGGATGCGTTCCGCCATGTAAGTGATGCGTTTGAGCAAACCAGCGAAACCATTGGCGTGCGCGCGAACAATGCGATCAACGATATGGTGCGTCAACGTCTGCTGAACCGCTTTACCAGTGAGCAGGCAGAAGGGAACGCGATTTATCGCCTGACGCCGCTCGGCATTGGCATTACTGATTACTACATTCGCCAACGTGAATTTTCCACACTGCGTTTGTCGATGCAGCTATCGATCGTGGCAGGCGAGCTCAAGCGCGCGGCGGATGCTGCCGATGAGGGCGGTGATGAATTCCACTGGCACCGCAATGTCTATGCGCCGCTCAAGTATTCGGTGGCAGAGATCTTTGACAGTATCGATCTGACCCAGCGCATCATGGATGAACAGCAGCAGCAGGTGAAAGATGATATCGCGCAGCTGTTGAATAAAGACTGGCGTGCGGCGATATCGAGCTGTGAACTGTTACTCTCGGAAACGTCCGGTACCTTGCGCGAGTTGCAGGATACGCTGGAAGCGGCGGGCGATAAATTGCAGGCTAATCTGCTGCGTATTCAGGATGCGACGCTGGCTCACGACGATCTGCATTTTGTCGACAGGCTGGTGTTTGACCTGCAAAGCAAGCTGGATCGTATTATCAGTTGGGGCCAGCAGTCGATCGATCTGTGGATTGGCTATGACCGTCACGTTCATAAATTTATCCGTACCGCCATCGACATGGATAAAAACCGCGTCTTTGCTCAGCGCTTGCGCCAGTCGGTACAGACCTACTTTGACGAGCCGTGGGCGCTGACCTATGCCAACGCCGATCGTCTGCTTGACATGCGCGATGAAGAGATGGCGCTGCGTGATGAAGAGGTTACCGGGGAACTTCCGCCGGACTTAGAGTACGAAGAGTTTAATGAGATCCGCGAACAGCTGGCGGCGATTATCGAAGGCCAACTGGCTATCTATAAATCGAAAGAGACACCGCTGGATCTCGGCCTGGTAGTGCGCGAATATCTTGCGCAATACCCGCGCGCGCGTCATTTCGACGTTGCGCGTATTGTTATCGATCAGGCGGTACGTCTTGGCGTAGCGCAAGCAGACTTCACCGGACTGCCAGCCAAATGGCAGCCGATTAATGATTACGGAGCCAAGGTACAGGCGCATGTCATTGACAAATATTGAACAAGTGATGCCGGTTAAGCTGGCGCAGGCGTTGGCGAATCCGTTATTTCCGGCGCTGGATAGCGCATTACGTTCAGGCCGTCATATTGGTCTGGATGAACTGGATAATCATGCCTTTCTGATGGATTTTCAGGACTACCTGGAAGAGTTTTACAGCCGCTATAACGTGGAATTGATCCGCGCGCCGGAAGGATTCTTCTATCTGCGACCGCGTTCAACGACCATTATCCCGCGTTCCGTCTTGTCTGAACTGGACATGATGGTCGGTAAAATTCTTTGCTACCTCTATCTCAGCCCGGAGCGGCTGGCGAATGAAGGGATTTTCACACAGCAGGAGTTGTATGACGAGCTGCTGACGTTGGCTGATGAAGCCAAACTGTTGAAGCTGGTAAATAACCGTTCTACCGGCTCCGACGTCGATCGCCAGAAACTACAGGAAAAAATGCGCTCGTCGTTAAACCGCCTGCGCCGTTTAGGCATGGTGTGGTTTATGGGACACGACAGCAGCAAATTCCGTATCACGGAATCGGTGTTCCGCTTTGGCGCAGATGTGCGCAGTGGCGACGATCCGCGGGAAGCGCAGCGTCGCCTGATTCGCGATGGCGAAGCGATGCCGGTTGAAAACCACCTGCTGCTCAATGATGAGACCGAAGAGAATCAGCCGGACAGTGGAGAAGAAGAATAATGATTGAACGCGGTAAATTTCGCTCACTAACGCTGATTAACTGGAACGGTTTCTTTGCCCGCACCTTTGACCTGGATGAACTGGTTACCACGCTTTCCGGCGGTAACGGCGCGGGGAAATCCACCACCATGGCGGCGTTCGTCACGGCGTTGATCCCGGATTTAACCCTGCTGCACTTCCGTAACACCACCGAAGCTGGGGCGACCAGCGGCTCACGCGACAAAGGTCTGCACGGTAAGCTGAAAGCGGGTGTCTGTTATTCAATGCTGGACACGATCAACTCGCGCCACCAGCGCGTGGTGGTTGGTGTTCGTTTGCAGCAGGTTGCCGGACGTGACCGTAAAGTCGACATCAAACCGTTTGCCATTCAGGGACTGCCGATGTCGGTGCAGCCTACGCAACTGGTGACGGAAACGCTGAATGAACGTCAGGCGCGCGTCCTGCCGTTGACCGAGCTGAAAGAGAAGCTCGACGAAATGGAAGGCGTGCAGTTTAAGCAGTTCAACTCGATCACCGATTACCATTCGCTGATGTTCGATCTGGGCCTTATCGCCCGCCGTCTGCGCTCTGCCTCCGATCGTAGTAAATTCTATCGCCTGATTGAAGCGTCGCTGTACGGCGGGATTTCCAGTGCGATCACCCGTTCTCTGCGCGACTATCTGCTGCCAGAAAACAGCGGGGTGCGTAAAGCGTTCCAGGATATGGAAGCCGCGTTGCGGGAAAACCGTCTGACGCTGGAAGCCATTCGCGTCACCCAGTCCGATCGCGATCTGTTTAAACACCTGATCAGCGAAGCCACCAACTACGTGGCGGCGGACTATATGCGCCACGCTAATGAGCGCCGGATCCACCTCGATAAAGCGCTGGAATATCGTCGTGAACTGTACACCTCGCGCAAACAGTTGGCGGCGGAGCAGTACAAGCATGTCGACATGGCGCGTGAGTTGGGTGAGCACAACGGCGCGGAAGGCGATCTCGAAGCCGATTATCAGGCGGCGAGCGATCACCTGAACCTGGTGCAAACCGCCCTGCGTCAACAGGAAAAAATTGAACGTTATGAAGCGGATCTCGACGAGTTGCAGATCCGTCTCGAAGAACAAAACGAAGTGGTAGCGGAAGCGGCCGATCGCCAGGAAGAGAACGAAGCGCGTGCCGAGGCTGCTGAGCTGGAAGTGGATGAGCTGAAAAGCCAACTGGCGGATTACCAGCAGGCGCTGGACGTCCAGCAGACCCGCGCCATCCAGTACAATCAGGCGATCTCCGCGCTGGAACGCGCCAGAGCGGTGTGTCATTTGCCGGATCTGACGGCAGATAGCGCCGCCCAGTGGCTGGAGACCTTCCAGGCGAAAGAGCAGGAAGCGACCGAAAAAATGCTTTCGCTGGAGCAGAAAGTCAGCGTGTCGCAAACCGCGCACAGCCAGTTCGAGCAGGCGTATCAGTTAGTGGTAGCAATCAATGGCCCGCTGGCGCGAAATGAAGCCTGGGACGTGGCGCGCGAACTGTTACGTGAAGGCGTTGATCAGCGTCACCTGGCAGAACAGGTGCAGCCGCTGCGTATGCGACTGAGTGAACTGGAACAGCGTCTGCGCGAGCAACAGGAAGCCGAACGTCTGCTGGCGGAATTCTGTAAGCGTCAGGGCAAAAATTTCGATATTGATGAACTGGAAGCCCTGCATCAGGAGCTGGAGGCTCGTATCGCCTCGCTGTCTGACAACGTCTCCAGCGCTCACGAACAGCGCATGGCGCTGCGCCAGGAGCAGGAACAGCTACAGTCCCGCATTCAGCACTTAATGCAGCGTGCGCCTGTCTGGTTGGCGGCGCAGAACAGCCTGAGCCAGCTCAGCGAGCAGTGTGGCGAGGAGTTCACCTCCAGCCAGGAAGTGACCGAATATTTACAGCAATTGCTCGAGCGTGAACGTGAAGCGATTGTGGAACGCGACGAAGTTGGCGCGCGCAAGAATGCCGTCGATGAAGAGATTGAACGCTTAAGTCAGCCTGGTGGTTCGGAAGATCAACGCCTGAACGCGCTGGCGGAGCGCTTCGGCGGCGTGCTGCTGTCAGAAATTTATGACGATGTCAGCCTTGAAGATGCCCCGTACTTCTCCGCGCTGTATGGCCCATCACGCCATGCCATCGTGGTGCCGGATCTGTCGCTGATCTCCGAGCAACTGGAAGGCTTAACGGATTGTCCGGAAGATCTGTATCTGATTGAAGGGGATCCACAGTCGTTTGATGACAGCGTTTTCAGCGTAGACGAACTGGAAAAAGCCGTGGTGGTGAAGATCGCCGATCGCCAGTGGCGTTACTCGCGCTTCCCGTCCGTACCGCTGTTTGGCCGCGCGGCGCGGGAAAACCGCATCGAAACGCTGCATGCCGAGCGTGAAGGGTTGTCCGAACGTTTTGCAACGCTCTCCTTTGACGTACAGAAAACACAGCGTCTGCATCAGGCGTTCAGCCGTTTCATTGGCAGTCATCTTTCGGTGGCGTTTGAATCCGATCCGGAAGCCGAAATTCGCCAGCTCAACAGCCGTCGCGTTGAACTGGAACGAGCGCTGACCGCCCACGAGAGTGACAACCAACAGCAGCGTCTGCAGTACGAGCAGGCCAAAGAGGGCGTTGCCGCTCTGAACCGCCTGTTGCCGCGCCTCAATCTGCTGGCTGACGATAGTCTGGCGGATCGCGTGGACGAGATCCGTGAACGTCTGGATGAAGCGCAGGAAGCCGCGCGCTTTGTGCAGCAGCACGGCAATCAACTGGCGAAACTGGAACCGGTGGTTTCGGTGTTACAGAGCGATCCGGAACAGTTTGAACAGCTAAAAGAAGATTACGCGTATTCCCAGCAGATGCAGCGCGATGCGCGTCAGCAGGCGTTTGCGCTGACTGAAGTGGTTCAGCGTCGTGCGCACTTCGGCTATTCCGACTCAGCGGAAATGCTCAGCGGTAACAGCGATCTGAATGAAAAACTGCGTGAGCGACTGGAACATGCCGAAGCCGAACGTACCCGCGCCCGTGAAGCCCTGCGTGGCCATGCGGCGCAGCTGAGTCAGTACAATCAGGTTCTGGCCTCGCTGAAAAGCTCCTACGATACCAAGAAAGAGCTGCTCAACGATCTGCAGCGTGAATTGCAGGATATCGGCGTTCGCGCTGACAGTGGGGCGGAAGAGCGCGCGCGCATTCGTCGCGATGAACTGCACTCGCAGCTCAGCAATAACCGCGCGCGGCGTAACCAGCTCGAAAAAGCGCTCACCTTCTGTGAAGCGGAGATGGATAACCTGACCCGCAAACTGCGCAAACTGGAACGCGATTACCACGAAATGCGTGAGCAGGTCGTGACCGCGAAAGCCGGCTGGTGCGCAGTAATGCGGCTGGTGAAAGACAGCGGCGTCGAACGCCGCCTGCACCGCCGTGAGCTGGCCTATCTCTCGGGTGATGAACTGCGTTCCATGTCGGATAAAGCGCTGGGTGCGCTGCGTCTGGCGGTCGCTGATAACGAACACCTGCGTGATGTTCTGCGCTTGTCGGAGGATCCGAAGCGTCCGGAACGTAAGATCCAGTTCTTTGTCGCAGTGTATCAGCACCTGCGTGAGCGTATCCGTCAGGATATCATTCGTACCGATGATCCAGTGGAAGCCATCGAACAGATGGAAATTGAGCTGGGTCGTCTGACCGAAGAGCTGACCTCCCGCGAACAGAAACTGGCGATCAGCTCACGCAGCGTGGCGAACATTATTCGCAAGACTATCCAGCGTGAACAGAATCGTATCCGCCAGCTCAACCAGGGGCTGCAAAGCGTGTCGTTCGGCCAGGTTCACAGTGTGCGTCTGAACGTGAATGTGCGTGAAACCCATGCCACGCTGCTGGAAGTATTGTCTGAACAGCATGAGCAGCATCAGGATCTGTTCAACAGTAATCGACTGACCTTCTCGGAAGCACTGGCGAAGCTCTATCAGCGCCTGAATCCGCAGATCGACATGGGGCAGCGTACGCCGCAGACCATTGGTGAGGAGTTGCTGGACTACCGTAACTATCTCGAAATGGAAGTGGAAGTAAACCGTGGTTCCGACGGCTGGCTGCGTGCGGAGTCCGGTGCGCTGTCGACCGGTGAAGCGATCGGGACCGGGATGTCGATCCTGGTGATGGTGGTGCAGAGCTGGGAAGATGAGGCGCGTCGTCTGCGCGGGAAAGATATTTCCCCATGCCGTCTGCTGTTCCTCGATGAAGCAGCCCGTCTGGATGCGCGCTCCATCGCAACGCTGTTCGAACTGTGCGAGCGTTTGCAAATGCAGTTGATCATCGCGGCTCCGGAAAACATCAGTCCGGAGAAGGGCACCACCTATAAGCTGGTCCGTAAAGTCTTCCAGAATACGGAACACGTCCATGTGGTCGGGCTACGCGGGTTTGCGCCGCAGTTACCTGATCCTCTCCCCGGCGAGGCTGATGCCCCGTCAGAAGCCAGCTAAAACCCCAAAGACGGCTGAAAAGCCGTCTTTATCATTTCTTAATCCGCGGATTTCAGGTGCATTTTCTTTAAACTTCTTTACATTAGGTTAGGCAATCACATAACAGCCTTTCTATAATGAAGGAAAGCTCCGGTAGATGTGAGCATGTCGTAATGTAACCAGAGGGCAAGGGATGTTGCTTAATAAAATTGGTGGTCGTCGACTCTCGGCATTAAGTTTATGCCTGGTCGTAGCATTCGCTCCACTGTCCCGTGCTCAGGCTGATGAGCCTGAAGTGATTCCTGGCGACAGCCCTGTTGTTGACAGTGAGCAGAACCTCGCCCGGCCGCAGGCGCAATCTGGCGCAACGGCAGTGATGGCGGGTCTGCAGCCTCTTCCTGAAGGGGCAGTGGAAAAAGCGCGGACTGAACTGCAGTCGCAACTTCCTTCGGGCTATACGCCTGTCTATATGAATCAGCTTGAATTGCTCTATGCGGCGCGCGATATGAAACCCATGTGGGAAAATCGTGAAGCCGTCAAAGCGTTCCAGCAACAACTGGCTGAGGTCGCCATTGCCGGCTTCCAGCCCCAGTTCACCCACTGGGTGGCATTACTCACCGATCCTGGCGTTAGTGGCATCACACGCGATCTGGTGCTGTCTGATGCAATGATGGGATATCTGCATCTGATCGCCAATATTCCGGTCAAGGGTAACCGCTGGCTCTACAGCAGCAAGCCGTATGCGTTGGCGACGCCGCCGTTGTCGGTGATCAACCAGTGGCAGGTTGCGCTGGATAATGGACAACTCCCGACGTTTATTGACGGCCTGGCGCCTCAGCATCCTCAGTATGCGTCGATGCACGCGTCGTTATTGACGCTGGTGGGCGATTCGCGTCCGTGGCCGCAGCTCACCGGTAAAGCAACGCTGCGACCGGGCCAGTGGAGCAATGATGTGCCGGCATTGCGGGAAATTCTGCAACGTACCGGGATGCTGGAAGGGGGACCGAAAATTGCGCTGCCGGGGGATGAGACTCCATCCGAGGCGGTGGTCAGCCCGTCTGCTGTTGCCGTTGAAACGTCGGAGGTGGATGCCGCGAAACAGACCGCGCCGCGCAGTAAGCCAGCACCGGCTGTCCGTGCCGCGTATGATAAAGAGCTGGTTGATGCGGTAAAACGGTTCCAGACCTGGCAAGGGCTGGGCGCGGATGGCGCCATTGGCCCGGCCACTCGTGACTGGCTGAACATGACGCCCGCGCAGCGTGCGGGTGTACTGGCGCTTAATATCCAGCGCCTGCGTTTGCTGCCGTCTGAACTTTCGACGGGAATTATGGTGAATATTCCGGCGTATTCGCTGGTCTATTATCAGAACGGCAATCAGGTGCTGGCATCCCGGGTGATTGTTGGTCGTCCCGATCGTAAAACGCCGATGATGAGTAGCGCGCTGAATAACGTGGTGGTCAATCCCCCGTGGAACGTTCCGCCGACGCTGGCGCGTAAAGACATTCTGCCTAAACTGTGGAGTGACCCGGGATACCTTGAACGTCATGGCTATACCGTGATGCGAGGCTGGAACAGCAGAGAGGCGATCGATCCGTGGCAGGTGGACTGGTCAACCATCACGCCGTCAAATTTACCGTTTCGTTTCCAGCAGGCACCTGGCGCGCGTAACTCGCTGGGCCGCTATAAGTTCAATATGCCAAGTTCCGATGCGATCTATCTGCACGATACGCCAAACCACAATTTGTTCCAGAAGGATACCCGAGCGCTCAGTTCTGGCTGCGTGCGCGTGAACAAGGCGTCAGAACTGGCAAACATGCTGTTGCAGGATGCGGGCTGGAACGACACCCGCATTTCCGATGCGCTGAAGCAAGGTGATACACGCTATGTGAATATTCGCCAGACTATTCCAGTCAACCTTTATTACCTGACGGCGTTTGTGGGGGCTGACGGGCGCACTCAGTATCGTACAGATATTTACAATTATGATCTGACGGCGCGATCCAGCGCACAAATTGTGGCAAAAGTAGAACAATTAATCAGGTAAATGAAGAGGTTCTCGTCAGTTTGTTGTCGTAATATTTGGCAGTGACAGGGGCGTCGACCCAGAAGCCCCGTCATTGCTGGGGTTGGGCCAACTTGACGGCGGCTTTGTTGCCAGTTAAGGTGCCTATCGTGCGCTAAAGCATATAGACGATAACATTGACCTGTAGACCTTAAACCATGGACAAATTTGACGCTAATCGCCGCAAACTGCTGGCGTTAGGTGGTGCTGCCCTCGGCGCTGCCATCTTGCCTGTGCCTGCGTTTGCCACACTCTCTACCCCGCGTCCGCGTATTTTGACTCTGAGTAACCTCAACACCGGAGAGTCAATCAAAGCGGAATTTTTTGATGGCAGAGCTTATATTCAGGATGAATTAGCCAAACTTAACCATTTTTTCCGTGACTATCGCGCGAATAAGGTGAAGTCCATCGATCCCGGACTCTTTGATCAACTTTTCCGCCTGCAAGGGTTGCTGGGAACGCGTAAACCCGTTCAATTGATCTCCGGTTATCGTTCACTGGATACCAATAATGAACTGCGTTCGCACAGCCGTGGGGTAGCCAAACAAAGCTATCACACCAAAGGCCAGGCAATGGATTTTCATATTGAAGGGATTTCGTTAAGTAATATTCGCAAAGCCGCGTTATCTATGCGCGCAGGTGGTGTAGGATACTACCCACGCAGTAACTTTGTGCATATTGACACCGGGCCGGCGCGGCACTGGTGATTAACGAAACAGGAGCAGTATGAACTATCGTATTATTCCGGTCACCGCGTTTTCCCAGAACTGTTCATTGATCTGGTGTGAGCAAACGCGTCTGGCAGCGCTTGTCGATCCTGGCGGCGATGCTGAGAAAATCAAACAGGAAGTGGACGCCAGCGGCATTACGCTGACGCAGATCCTGCTTACTCACGGACACCTCGATCATGTGGGTGCCGCGGCGGAACTGGCGCAGCACTATGGCGTACCGGTTATTGGTCCGGAAAAAGAAGATGAGTTCTGGCTGCAGGGGTTGCCTGCTCAGAGTCGCATGTTTGGCCTCGGTGAATGTCAGCCATTGACACCCGACCGTTGGCTTAACGAAGGAGATCGTGTCAGCGTAGGGAATGTGACTTTACAGGTGTTGCATTGCCCGGGCCATACGCCTGGACACGTGGTTTTCTTTGACGAGCGGTCGCAGCTTCTCATCTCAGGCGACGTGATTTTTAAAGGCGGAGTAGGGCGTAGTGATTTCCCGCGCGGCGATCACAACCAGTTGATTGATTCGATCAAACGTAAGCTGCTGCCGTTAGGCGATGACGTTACGTTTATTCCGGGTCATGGACCGCTGTCGACGCTGGGTTATGAACGGTTGCACAACCCGTTCCTGCAGGATGAAATGCCTGTCTGGTAATCCCCATTAAAAAGCCCGCTTATCGCGGGCTTTGTTTTATCGGAAGTCTTACAGCACGGCGACAATGGCTTCGCACAGCGGCGCCATGTTATCCGGCGTCATCCCGGCGACGTTGACGCGACCAGAGGCCACCGCATAAACGCCAAACTCTTCACGCAGACGCAGAACCTGCTCCTTGGTCAGGCCGCTGAAAGAGAACATGCCGTTTTGTTTGATGATGAAGCTGAAATCGCGTTCCGCCCCTTTCTCTTGCAGGGTATTCACAAACAGCAGACGCATACGTTGAATGCGCTGACGCATGTCGGTCAGTTCCTGCTCCCAGATTGCGCGCAGTGCATCGTTGCTGAGGATTGTGGCAACCACAGACGCGCCGTGAGCTGGCGGGTTAGAGTAGTTCGCACGAATGGCGGATTTCATCTGGCTGAAGGCGCGGTCAACGGTTTCCGTATCTGCTGCAACCAGCGTACAGGCACCGACACGTTCGTTGTACAGGCCAAAGTTCTTGGAGTAGGAACTCGCGACAATCAGCTCTTTGTGCAGCGCGGCGAATGCGCGCAGGCCTTCCGCATCTTCTTCCAGACCACGGGCGAAGCCCTGATACGCGAAGTCAAACAGCGGCAACCAGCCTTTCTCGACGGAAAGCTGAGCCAGGGTTTGCCACTGCTCAAGCGTAGGATCGATACCGGTTGGGTTATGGCAGCAACCGTGGAACAGAACCACGTCGCCTGCCTGCGCTTCGCTCAGGCTGCTCAGCAGCGCGTCGAAGTCCAGAGAATGGTTTTCTGCATCGTAATAAGCATACTCGCGAACTTCCAGCCCGGCGGAGTTAAACACGCTCTTATGGTTCGGCCAGCTCGGGTTGCTCACCCATACGCGTTTTACAGCCGTATTTTTTGCCAGGAAGTCGGCTGCAACGCGCAGCGCGCCAGTGCCGCCCGGCGTTTGTGCCGTACGTGCGCGTTTGTCGTTAATCAGCGCGCTACCTTTACCGAACAGCAGTTCCTGTGTGCAACGGCCAAATTCCGGAATACCGTCAATGCCGAGGTAGTTTTTCGTTGTTTCATTTTCGAGTAGGTATTGCTCGGCTTTTTTAACGCTGGTCAGCACTGGCGTTTTGCCAGTTTCATCTTTATAGACACCGATCCCAAGGTTAATTTTCGAAGGACGGTCATCAGCACGAAACAGATCGGCCAGACCCAGAATGGGGTCGGCAGGGGCGGCAGTAATGTTCTCAAACATGACGAGGTTCCATTGTGGTTACAGAAGGGAAATCCGTTATCAGGTTAACGGTAGATTTACAAAATGCCAACCGTTAGTGATGAAAACCCTGCAGGTTTTTTGAAGTCGCAAGATTTGGCTGACAGGCATAAAAAAACAGGACCGAAGTCCTGTTTTTTAGGCATTTAACAAAGGGGTCTGCTATTAGAACTGGTATACGATACCGACAGCAACGGTGTCGTCAGAGTTCACGCCCAGTTTGTTGTCAGAATCAATCTGGTTGATCTGGTAGTCAACATAGGTGGACATGTTTTTATTGAAGTAGTAGGTTGCGCCCACTTCAATGTAGTTCACCAGATCTTCGCTACCTACGCCTTCTACGTCTTTCGCTTTAGATTTGTTGTAGGAGATGGACGGACGCAGACCGAAATCGAACTGGTACTGAGCCACAACGAAGAAGTCCTGAGTTTTGTTCGCGAAACCACCGCTGATCGGGGTAGCGTTACGGGTTTCACCGTAGTTAGTTGCCAGGTAGATGTTGTTAGCATCATATTTCAGACCGGTCGCCCACTGCTCAGCTTTTTCGCCACTGCCGCGCAGTGCCGGATCCTGCTGTGCATTAGTACGGTCAGCTGCACCGTAAGCACCTACAATGCCGAAGCCATTCATTTCGTAGCTAATAGAACCGCCGACACCGTCACCGTTAGAACGACGAACATCGCTGAAGTTGTTGCTGGTCGGATCGGTAGAGTCAACTTCGTAGCTGCTTGCGCGCTCGTTTTTACCCAGGTACTGAACACCGAAGTTCAGGCCATCAACCAGACCGAAGAAGTTAGAGTTACGGTAGGTCGCAACGCCACCAACACGGCCAACGAAGAAGTTATCGCTGTACGCAGTATCACCGCCGAATTCTGGCAGCATATCGGTGTAACCCAGTGCATCATAAACGATACCGTAGTTACGACCGTAGTCGAAGGAGCCCGCGTCACCGAATTTCAGACCGGCGAATGCCAGACGGGTTTTGTTACCTTTCTGTGCGTCATCGCCGCCTTCAGAGCGGTTACCCTGGAATTGATATTCCCACTGGCCGTAACCGGTCAGTTGGTCATTGATCTGAGTTTCCCCTTTGAAACCAAGGCGAGCATAAGTTTCGTCGCCATCGTTGTCTTTGTTATCAGAAAAATAGTGCAGACCAACGGTTTTACCGTACAGGTCCAGTTTGTTGCCGTCTTTGTTGTAGATTTCTGCAGCGTTAGCTGCACCGGCTACCAGCAGGGCAGGGATAACCACTGCCAGAATATTGCGCTTCATCATTATTTATTACCCTCATGGTTTTTTTATGACACCTGCCACTGCCGCCAATAAATTTCGTCAATAAAAATTTACGGAACTATTGATGAGAGTTTGGTGTCTTTATGTGTCTGACAGGCATCTTTCCATTCAAACTAACGTTTCGCTACCGTGAAAGTGCTACAAAGATAAAGAATTGGTTTCAGAAAGAAAAAATGTGTAACTAATTATTACATTTTTGGAACTTTGTGAACGACATCATATTTCGAAACGATTTCAGCTCCAGATCTCGCCACTTATATCTATTTATATGATTTTCTTATCTTTAATTTGAATAAAAGAAAAATAGCGTACAGAAAATAGACGTTTCCAGTTTTGCTTATGGCCATATCTGGACGTCTGGAATGCTGTAGGGTTGTGTATAAAATGTGCTATTGAGTGAGGAAATACTAATCCGCAAGAAAATTGCGGTTTATTTTTTGTACAGAAATATTACGGCGTAACATCAGGTAACAGGAGAAGGGGTTTTGGGGGTTGCTATTAGAGTTGCTTACTTATTACTCACAAAACCTGACATTTCAGCCAATAAAAAAGGCCAGCGGGGCTGGCCTTTTGGCGAACGGTTTTAGAACGTCGCGTTACGCGGTGTGCGCGGGAAGGCGATCACATCACGAACGTTCTGTACGCCGGTAACGTACGCGATCAGACGCTCGAAGCCGAGACCGAAGCCGGAGTGCGGCACGGTGCCGTAGCGACGCAGATCGCGATACCACCAGTAGTCTTCTTTGTTCAGGCCCATTTCCAGCATACGCGCATCCAGCACATCCAGACGCTCTTCACGCTGAGAACCACCGATGATTTCACCGATACCCGGAGCCAGAACGTCCATCGCGGCAACGGTTTTACCGTCTTCGTTCAGGCGCATATAGAACGCTTTAATCTCTTTCGGATAGTTTTTCACCACTACCGGCGCTTTAAAGTGTTCTTCTGCCAGATAACGTTCGTGTTCGGAGGAGAGATCGACACCCCAGTAAACCGGGTTTTCGAACTTTCTGCCTTTCTTAATGCACTCTTCCAGAATGGCGACCGCATCAGTGTAATCCACCTGGGCGAAATCCGCCTCGATGAAGCGTTCCAGACGACTAATCGCCTCTTTATCCACGCGCTCGGCAAAGAACTTCATGTCGTCAGCTCGCTCGGTCAGTACGGTTTTGAAGGCATATTTCAGCATGCCTTCCGCCAGACCGGCAATGTCGCTCAGGTTGGCGAAGGCCACTTCCGGTTCCAGCATCCAGAACTCCGCCAGGTGACGGGTGGTGTTGGAATTTTCCGCACGGAAGGTCGGACCGAAGGTATAGATCTTCGACAACGCGCAGGCGTAAGTTTCGCCGTTCAACTGGCCGGATACGGTCAGGAAGGACTCTTTACCAAAGAAGTCTTTGTCGAAATCCACTTTGCCCTGATCGTTACGCGGCAGGTTTTCCAGGTCCAGCGTCGACACGCGGAACATCTCACCGGCGCCTTCGGTATCAGACGCGGTGATAAGCGGAGTGGAAACCCAGAAGAAGCCCTGCTCATCGAAGAAACGGTGCAGCGCCTGTGCCAGCGTGTGGCGAACACGAGCGACGGCACCAATCATGTTGGTACGCGGACGCAGGTGCGCAACTTCACGCAGGTACTCAATGCTGTGACGTTTCGCCGCCATCGGGTAGGTGTCAGGATCTTCAACCCAGCCGCTGACTTCAACCTCAGTGGCCTGGATCTCAAAACTCTGTCCTTGTCCCGGAGAGGTCACAACCTTGCCGGTAACGATAACGGAGCAGCCGGTGGTCAGACGCAGCACTTCTTCATTGTAATTGGGCAGAGAATTATTGATGACGGCCTGTACAGGATCAAAGCAGGAACCGTCATAAACGGCGAGGAAGGAGATGCCAGCTTTTGAATCTCGGCGGGTACGTACCCATCCGCGCACGGTGACTTCGCTGTCAACGGCTACGCGGCCCAGGAGTACGTCGGCTACAGGCACAACGCTCATAATATTCTCTCTGTTAATAGTCCGATATATAAACACATGTTCCCCGGAATGGGGATTTCCTATGTTACCTGGCATCTGCAATCAGACAAGCAGAATTCACAGGCAAAGAGAAAGATTTCAGAAATAAGTACAAAAAGGGAGCCGAAGCGGCTCCCTGGAAGGATTAACTGGCTTTTTTGATATGCGGTAAATCAAACGCTTTGCGCAATGCGCGAACAAAGGCTTTGTCGTGACAAATGGTTTTGCCCGGGCTGTCGGACAGTTTAGCAACCGGTTTACCGTTGCACTCGACCAGTTTGATCACAATGTTCAGCGGCTTAACCTGCGGAATATCGCAGGTCAGACGCGTGCCAATACCAAAACTCAACTGCACGCGGGAGGAGAAGTGGCGGTAAAGGTCCACCGCTTTATTCAGATCCAGATTGTCGGAAAAGACCAGTGTTTTACTGTGCGGATCGATCCCTAATTTCTCGTAGTGGGCGATGGCTTTTTCGCCCCATTCAACAGGATCGCCAGAATCATGGCGCAGTCCCTGGTAACGGGTCGCAAATTCGCTACCAAAGTCGCGTAAGAATGCATCCATCGTGATGCAGTCGGTCAGCGCGATACCCAGTTGATCCGGATATTCATTTAGCCACGCGGCCAGGGCGGCGCGCTGGCTGGTCGCCAGTTCCGGACTTATTTGCTGGTGCGCCTGGAACCACTCGTGCGCCTGCGTGCCCATTGGCGTCAGCGAGAGACGGCGCGCCAGATCGTAGTTACTGGTGCCAACAAACCACGGCTCCTGCTGCAAACGCTTAACGATAGCCTGTTGCACTTCACGGGAAAAACGGCGACGGGTGCCGAAATCCATCAGGTGAAAGCGGGACATATCGAGACTGGACGTTAAAGCAGAGAAATCGACTAATTTCGTTTCCAGCGTATCAAGGGCCTGCGCGACGCCCATTTCTGGCGAGCGATAGCGATGAACCAGTTCGCTTATCACCGCCAGCAGCGGGACTTCCCACATGATGACTTCGCGCCACGGACCGGTTAAACGGATATTCAGCTTTCCGTTGTCGTTGCTGATGGAAACCTGCTGTGGGTCATAGCGAAAATCACGCAGCCAGTTGAGGTAATCCGCTTTGAAGAAGGGGAGGCCGGAAAGCCACTGATACTCTTCATCCTCCAGGCGCAGGTGCTGCATAGCATTGACCTGCTCGCGAATGGTGTCGGCATAAATACCCAGCAGGTCGTCGCCTCGGCAACGAAATTCAGCCGCTACCTGCACATCATAGTAGTGGTGAAATACGGCTTGCTGCATATGCAACTTATAAGCATCTGTATCCAGCAACGAGTGCAGAACAGGAGAAGCGAATTGTGTCATAGGTGCGCAGTAGCATCCTCTCACGGGAGCGTTTAGTACAATAAACAACTAAGAAAACCGCTGGAGTATACCTTGTTTAGCGATTTATTGAACCCCGATCACACCATAAGCTGGTGCCAGGGTCGAGTGCATTTCGTGCCGCGTGTTATAAAAATGTAGCAAAAAGAGTGTTTGTGCCTGAAAAGATAAACATTCTGCGTAGCGTGTTTTACGCAACAGGAATAGACTGAACTCGAGACTCTTCAAAAGATGCTAAAGGTTTTTTATGACACAACAGCCACAAGCCAAATACCGACACGACTACCGTGCGCCGGATTACCAGATTACTGATATTGACTTGACCTTTGACCTGGATGCTGAAAAAACCGTGGTCACGGCAGTGAGCCAGGCTGTTCGTCATGGCGCATCGGATGCCCCGCTGAAACTGGATGGAGAAGATCTGACGCTGATTTCTCTCCACGTCAACGATGAACCGTGGACAGCCTGGAAAGAAGACGCGGGCGTGCTGGTGATCAGCAATCTACCCGAGCGTTTTACGCTGCGTATTGTTAATGAAATCAGCCCGGCCCGGAACACCGCACTGGAAGGCCTGTACCAGTCGGGCGATGCGTTATGCACCCAGTGCGAGGCGGAAGGCTTCCGCCACATTACCTGGTATCTCGACCGCCCGGACGTACTGGCGCGTTTTACCACCAAAATTATTGCCGATAAAAGCAAATATCCGTTCCTGCTCTCCAATGGTAATCGCACAGGTGAGGGGGAACTGGAAAACGGTCGTCACTGGGTTCAGTGGCAGGATCCGTTCCCGAAACCGTGTTACCTGTTTGCGCTGGTTGCCGGTGATTTCGACGTACTACGCGATACCTTTACCACCCGTTCCGGGCGTGAAGTGGCGCTAGAGCTGTACGTGGATCGCGGAAATCTCGACCGTGCGCCGTGGGCGATGACGTCGCTACAGAACTCGATGAAGTGGGACGAGGAACGTTTCGGCCTGGAGTACGATCTCGACATCTATATGATCGTCGCCGTCGACTTCTTTAATATGGGCGCGATGGAGAATAAAGGTCTTAATATCTTTAACTCCAAATACGTGCTGGCGCGAACTGACACCGCCACCGACAAAGATTATCTCGATATTGAACGCGTGATCGGCCATGAATATTTCCATAACTGGACCGGTAACCGCGTCACCTGTCGCGACTGGTTCCAGTTGAGCCTGAAAGAGGGGCTAACCGTCTTCCGCGATCAGGAGTTCAGTTCGGATCTTGGTTCTCGTGCGGTTAACCGGATCAGCAATGTGCGCACCATGCGTGGCCTGCAGTTTGCTGAAGATGCCAGCCCGATGGCGCATCCGATCCGCCCGGATAAGGTCATTGAAATGAACAACTTCTACACCCTGACAGTGTATGAAAAGGGCGCAGAAGTGATTCGCATGATCCACACCCTGCTGGGCGAGACTAATTTCCAGAAAGGGATGCAACTGTACTTTGAGCGTCACGACGGTAGCGCGGCGACCTGTGATGACTTCGTTCAGGCAATGGAAGATGCGTCTAACGTCGATCTTTCTCATTTCCGCCGCTGGTACAGCCAGTCAGGCACGCCGATTGTTACTGTTAAAGATGACTATAACCCGGAAACTGAGCAGTATACGCTGACCCTTAGCCAGCGCACGCCGACAACGCCGGATCAGGACGAGAAACTGCCGCTGCATGTTCCGTTTGCCATTGAGTTGTATGACAACGAAGGCAAGGTGATCCCGCTACAGAAAGGCGGTCATCCGGTGAACGCCGTGCTGAACGTGACGCAGGCGGAGCAGACGTTTGTGTTCGATAACGTTTATTTCCAGCCGGTACCGGCGCTGTTGTGCGAGTTCTCTGCGCCGGTGAAGCTGGAATACAAATGGAGCGATCAGCAACTGACGTTCCTGATGCGCTATGCGCGCAACGACTTCTCCCGTTGGGACGCCGCGCAAAGCCTGCTGGCAACGTACATCAAGCTTAACGTGGCCCGTTATCAGCAGGGACAGCCGCTCTCTCTGCCGGTTCATGTGGCGGATGCATTCCGCGCGGTGCTGCTGGATGAGAAGATCGATCCGGCGCTGGCGGCGGAAATACTGACGCTGCCTTCGGCAAACGAAATTGCTGAATTGTTTGAGATCATCGATCCGCTGGCGATTGCGGAAGTTCGCGAAGCGTTAACGCGTACGCTGGCAACTGAACTGGCGGATGAGTTCCTGGCGATCTATAACGCCAATCGCCTGGAAGAGTACCGCGTTGAGCATGCGGACATCGGCAAACGTACACTGCGTAACGCCTGCCTGCGCTTCCTGGCCTTTGGTGAAACGACACTGGCAGATACGCTGGTGAGCAAACAGTATCGTGAAGCTAACAACATGACCGACGCACTGGCGGCGCTGTCTGCGGCCGTGGCTGCACAGTTGCCGTGCCGTGATGCGCTGATGCAGGAGTATGATGACAAGTGGCATCAGGACGGTCTGGTGATGGACAAATGGTTTATCCTGCAGTCCACCAGTCCGGCGGATAACGTGCTGGACACGGTGCGTGGCCTGTTAAAACACCGTTCATTCAGCATGAGCAACCCGAACCGTATTCGTTCGCTGATTGGCGCGTTTGCCGGCAGTAACCCGGCGGCGTTCCATGCAGAAGATGGTAGTGGTTATCAGTTCCTGGTGGAAATGCTGACTGAGCTTAACAGCCGCAATCCGCAGGTGGCGTCACGTTTGATCGAGCCGCTGATTCGTCTGAAGCGCTACGATGCGAAGCGTCAGCAAAAAATGCGTGCCGCGCTGGAGCAGTTAAAAAGCCTGGATAATCTTTCCGGCGATCTGTTCGAGAAGGTCACCAAAGCGTTAGCCTGAGACATTGACCTCTTGTTTGTAGGCCGGATAAGGCGGTAACGCCGCCATCCGGCAAAATGCCCGGTGGCGCTTGCCTGCCGGGCCTGGAACGTCCTGAATGGTTATCCATGTCGACGAACTGGCTGTTCTGTTACCCCGCGCTGCATAACCCGACTCAACACGTCAGCCTCCAGTTCTGCTAAACGTACCGATCCCAGGCGGCGCGGTCGCGCAATGTCGACCGTCAGATCCAGTCCAATCTTGCCATCTTCAATAAGCAACACCCGGTCAGCCATCGCCACGGCTTCGCTGACGTCATGCGTGACCAACAGCACGGTGAAACCATGTTCCTGCCACAGCGAAACAATGAGATCCTGCATCTCCAGCCGCGTTAACGCATCCAGCGCGCCAAGCGGTTCGTCGAGTAACAGCAGGCCCGGCCGGTGGATCAGCGCCCGGGCAAGGGCAACACGCTGCTTTTGCCCGCCGGAAAGCGCGGCTGGCCACTCTGACGCCCGATTTTCCAGGCCAACGGCCGCCAGCGCCTGACGCGCAGCGTCCCGCCAGTTGCCCTTCAACCCCAGTCCCACGTTATCGATCACCGATTTCCACGGCAGAAGTCGGGCGTCCTGAAACATCATGCGGGTATCGTCCTGAATATCGCGAAGCGGCGTGGTACCGGCCAGCAGTTCACCCGCATTTGGCGATTCCAGCCCGGCCAACAGGCGTAGCAGGGTACTTTTACCACCGCCGCTGCGCCCGACGACGGCAACAAACTGACCTGCCGGGATATGTAGATCAAGCTGATTCAGTACGGTGTTCGCCGCATACTTTTTCGTCACCGCATTCAGCAGGAGCGGCGTACCCTGGTTCAGACGGGCGGTATTCATACGGTGGCCTCCTTCACATGATAAGCCGGGTTCCAGCGCAGCCAGACGCGCTCCAGCAGCTGAGCGCTGACATCGGCCAGTTTACCGAGCAGGGCATAGAGAATAATGGCGACGACCACGATATCCGTTTGCAGAAACTCCCTTGCGTTCATCGCCAGATAACCGATCCCGGAGTTGGCTGAAATGGTCTCCGCGACGATAAGCGTCAACCACATCAGCCCCAGCGCAAAGCGCACGCCGACCATAATCGAAGGCAGAGCGCCAGGCAGGATCACATGGAGGAACAGCGAAAAGCCAGATAACCCGTAGCTGCGCGCCATCTCTACCAGACCGCGATCGATATTGCGGATCCCGTGCCAGGTGTTGATGTAGATGGGAAAGAGCGTCCCCAGCGCCACCAGGAAGATCTTCGCCGTTTCGTCGATACCAAACCACAAGATCACTAATGGAATCAGCGCCAGATGCGGAACGTTACGCAACATCTGGATCGAGGTATCCAACAGGCGCTCCCCCCAACGCGATAAGCCGCTGATCAGCCCCAGCGTCAGGCCAATCGAGCCGCCAATTGAGAAGCCGATCAGCGCGCGCCAGGAGCTGATAGCCAGATGCTGCCAGAGTTCGCCGCTGGCGGAGAGCGTCCAGAAGGCGGTTACTACCCCTTCTGGCGAGGGCAAAATGCGCCCGGAGAGCCAGCCCATTGAGGAGGCCAGTTGCCAGGCGGCGACGATGCCCACCGGTAAGAACCAGGGGGCAACGCGCAATAACCCCCTTTGTATTGGCGTTGCCATCGCACTTCTCCTTAGCTCTGCGCAACCTTGCGCGGGATAAATTCATTCGCCACCGCTTCGCCTTGTTGATACTGGCGCTGAGGCTGTGGAACTTCCGGGATCGCGACATCGAGGTGCGGGAACAACAGCTCACCGACTTTGTACGCCTCTTCCAGATGCGGGTAGCCTGAAAGTACGAAGCTGTCGATGCCCAACGCGGCATACTCATTGATGCGCGCGGCCACCGTCGGACCGTCACCGACCAGCGCGGTTCCGGCACCTCCACGTACCAGCCCCACACCTGCCCATAGATTAGGGCTTACCTCCAGTTGGTCGCGCTTGCCGTTATGCAGTGCCGCCATCCGGTGTTGACCGACCGAATCCGTGCGGGCGAAAGCCGCCTGCGCTTTCGCGATGGTGTCGTCATCAAGGTGGGCAATCAGGCGATCCGCGGCCCGCCATGCTTCTTCGTTAGTTTCGCGAACAATAACGTGCAGGCGAATGCCAAAACGAATGTTGCGACCGCGCGCCGCGGCTTTGGCTCGTACCTGGGCGATCTTCTCTTTCACCAGTTCAGGTGGTTCGCCCCAGGTCAGGTAAAGATCGACCTGCTCAGCGGCCAGATCCTGGGCGACATCGGAAGAGCCGCCGAAGTAGAGTGGAGGATGAGGCTGTTGGATCGGCGGAAAGAACAGCTTCGCCCCGCGAACGTGGATGTGCTTGCCGTTGAAGTCGACGGTTTCGCCCTGCAATAAACGACGCCAGACCTGGGTAAACTCCGAGGAGGCCTCGTAACGTTCGCTGTGATCGAGAAACACACCGTCGCCTGCCAGTTCCTGTGGATCGCTGCCGGTGACCAGGTTAAACAGCGCGCGACCGTTGGAGAGTCTGTCGAGCGTAGCGGCCTGGCGAGCGGCAACGGTCGGTGAGGTGACGCTCGGGCGTAATGCCACCAGGAACTTGAGGCGTTGAGTCACCGGGATCATCGATGCGGCGACCAGCCACGCGTCCTCACAGGATCGTCCGGTCGGGATCAACACGCCGGTGAACCCCAGACGATCCGCCGTCTGAGCAATCTGCTGTAAATAGCCTTGATCCACCGGCCGGGAGCCTTCTTCGGTACCCAGATAATGACCGTCACCGTGCGTCGGTAAAAACCAGAACATATTCAGGCTCATAATTGCTTTCCTTCCTGTTGAGTGGGCTGCCAGATGCGCTGGCGAATGTCGATTTTTTTCGGTACCAGACGGTTGTCGTAAAACAGATCCGCCGTTTGCTGTTGCAGGGTGGTCACAGAGTCACTGACCGGCGAAATGGAGGTTGGTGGACGATGATCGAGATACGAGGCAATCACCGGTTCTGGCAGACCCATCGTTTTCGCCAGTAGGGCAATGCTCTCCTGACGCTGGCTGAGGGTTAACGCATCCGCCTGACTGAAGGTATCCAGTACCCCCTGAATGAATGCACCGTTTTTCTCGGCGTATGGCCGTGCGGCGAGATAGAACGATCCGGTCTGTTTCAGATCGCTGCCGTCTTTCAGTACGCGCACGCCGCCCTGCAATAATGCAGCGGAATAGTAGGGATCCCAGATTGCCCACGCATCAACGTTGCCCTGCTGGAAAGCTGCACGGGCATCGGCAGGGGTCAGGTATGTAGGCTGGATATCGGTAAATTTCAGTCCGGCCTGTTGCAGCGCACGCAGCAGCAGATTGTGCGAACTGGAACCTTTCTGAAATGCCACTTTATGACCTTTCAGTTCCGCCACCGTCTTGATCGGGCTGTTTTCCGGCACCAGAATCACTTCCGCTTTCGGTTTTGCCGGTTCGACGCCGACGTAAACTAAATCTGCGCCAGCCGCCTGGGCAAAAATGGGGGGAATATCACCGGTGCTGCCCAGATCGATACTGCCGACGTTCAGCGCTTCCAGCATCTGCGGCCCGGCCGGAAATTCAATCCAGGATATTTTTGTCCGGGGATAACGCGTTTCCAGCAACTGATGGCTTTTTGCCAGAACCATACTGATGCTGCCTTTCTGATAGCCGATGCGTAGAGCATCAGGGGAGGGCTCTGCCGCCTGTGTCAGCCCGGAAAAGGCCAGCAGCCCAGCGAGTGCCAGCCACGTCGCGCGGGGTTTGAGAAGATTACGCATGGACTGCACCTCGCACGGTCTCAAAGGCGGGAACCTGGACGTCGCGGCGATGCAGGGCGTGCCAGAATGTTTCCAGCGCCTTATCAAGACGCAGTTGTAAATTGGGGGTGAAATGCGGCTTATGCTGATAATCGATTACCTGGGAGTCATCAGCAAAGACGCCGTGCAAAATCTCCTGGGCTTTCAGGGCGCTGAGCACCGGTTTCAGCGCGTAATCAACGGCGAGCAGGTGAGCGACGGTGCCGCCTGTCGCCAGCGGCAGAACCACCTTTCCTTCCAGCGCTCGCTCTGGCAGCAGGTCGAGCAGCGTTTTTAGCGCTCCGGAGTAGGCCGCTTTATAGACCGGGGTGGCAACAATCAGGCCGTCCGCTTCTTTTAGTTGCTCAACGAGTGTTTTCAACGCCGGGCTGTCGAAACGGGCATACAGCAGATCTTCAGGTTCGAAGTTGTGCAGATTCCAGTGGTAAACCTCGACATCCTGACCGTTCAGTTTTTCCCGGGCATATTCCAGTAGCGCACTGGATCGAGAGGGAAAGCGTGGGCTTCCCGCCAGAGTGATAACGCGCATAGATGCATTCTCCCCTTATAACCAATTGTTCGCTTTTATTTAACATTAATAACAATTTTTGCAGTCTGACAGAGGGGAATCGGGAATCGAAATGATTTATGCGGAATAGAAAATCTGAAAATTGCATAAAAAGACGATGGCAGGGGAAACGTTTGCTTTTTATTGCCGCAGGTCAATTCCCTTTTTGACCAACATCGCCCATAATACGCCCCCGGTTTGCACACCGGGAATCCAGGAGAGTTCATGTACTACCCCTTCGTTCGTAAAGCCCTTTTCCAGCTCGACCCTGAGCGCGCTCATGAATTAACATTTCAGCAATTACGCCGTGTGACGGGAACGCCGTTAGAAGCGCTGATCCGCCAGAAAGTGCCGGCGAAACCGGTCACCTGTATGGGATTAACCTTTAAAAATCCGCTCGGTCTGGCTGCCGGTCTGGACAAGGACGGGGAGTGTATTGATGCCCTGGGCGCGATGGGATTTGGTTCGATCGAGATAGGCACTGTGACCCCGCGTCCGCAGCCTGGCAACGATAAGCCAAGACTGTTCCGTCTCGTCGATGCCGAAGGTTTGATCAACCGCATGGGTTTTAATAACCACGGCGTTGATAACCTGGTGGAGAACGTTAAAAAGGCCCATTATGATGGGGTGCTTGGGATTAATATCGGCAAAAATAAGGATACCCCAGTTGAGCAGGGTAAAGATGACTATCTGATTTGTATGGAAAAAATCTATGCTTATGCCGGTTATATTGCCATTAATATCTCCTCTCCAAATACGCCAGGGTTACGTTCGCTGCAATATGGCGATGCGCTGGATGATTTGCTGAGTGCAATTAAAAATAAACAAAACGATCTGCAAACGATCCATCAGAAATATGTTCCGATCGCAGTAAAGATCGCACCGGATCTTTCTGAGGAAGAACTGATCCAGGTTGCCGATAGTTTAGTCCGGCATAATATTGATGGTGTCATTGCCACCAATACGACACTCGATCGTTCCCTTGTTCAGGGAATGAAAAATTGCGATCAAATGGGTGGCTTAAGCGGTCGTCCGTTACAATTAAAAAGTACAGAAATTATCCGTCGACTGTCTCAGGAATTAAAAGGTCAGTTGCCTATTATTGGCGTCGGCGGTATCGACTCAGTGATTGCCGCACGCGAGAAGATGGCTGCTGGCGCGTCGCTGGTTCAGATTTATTCTGGTTTTATTTTTAAAGGCCCGCCACTGATTAAAGAAATCGTTACCCATATTTGATTTTTTCTTTCTCTTTATCAGAATATCAGACAACCAGGGGTTTATTTCCTCCCCTGGTTGTTTTATATTCTTTCACTGTTGCTAATTTAAACATTTTAAGCTTTGCTTATTAAGGTAATAAACGAAGCGGCAAAAAAGGACAATTTTGCAACGGGTGATGGAGAGGGGAGAGAAAACAATGCGAATTAAACCTGACGATAACTGGCGTTGGTATTATGACGAAGAGCATGACCGAATGATGCTCGATTTAGCCAATGGCATGTTATTTCGCTCGCGTTTTGCCCGTAAAATGCTCACCCCGGATGCATTCTCACCATCCGGCTTTTGCGTGGATGATGCCGCGCTGTACTTCTCCTTTGAAGAAAAGTGTCGCGAACTTGAACTCTCTAAAGAACAGAAAGCAGAACTGGTGCTTAATGCGCTGGTAGCCATTCGTTACCTGAAACCGCAGATGCCGAAAAGTTGGCACTTTGTCGCGCACGGCGAAAACTGGTCACCTGGAACCGGCGATGCGGCCTGTGTCTGGCTGAGTGATACCCAGGAACAAATCAATCTGTTAGTGGTAGAGCCTGGCGAGAATGCGGCATTGTGTTTGCTGGCGCAGCCTGGCGTGGTCGTGGCCGGGCGAACCATGCAGCTTGGTGATGCGATTAAAGTTATGAATGACCGGCTGAAGCCGCAGTTTCGACCACACAGCTTCAGCCTGGAGCAGGCGGTTTAGAGCGCCAGTTTCAGCGCGGTTTTTGGCACACAGCTACAGCTGAGGATGGTGCCGTCATCACCTGATGCTGATTTTTTTAGTGGGTTCACTTCGCCTTCCAGCAGTTTGATTCGGCAGCAGCCGCAAATTCCCGCCCGACATGAATAGGGAACCCGGATCCCCTGGTTTTCCAGTTGCTCAAGCAATACCTGTTGATTATTCCCCTGAAACGCCTGCCCCTGCCAGTCGATGGTAACGGTCCTGTCAGGCTGTTGCACGGCGTCAATGGTATCATCCTGAGCGGCCGCGCCGTACACCCGGGCTGGGCCGGTCGATAAAATTTCAACGTCATCGCCGACGCGAATCACTCCGCTGTTACGGGCGATCAGGTTTAACCCGAAATCGACATCGCCGTTGTCCGGTGCGGTACGGAAAGTCTGCAGCGTCGCGAGCGGTTCGCCGGAGGGGTGTTTTTGCCCTTTTTCCGGACTGACTGTCGTAAAAATACAGCGGCTGCACGGCTTTGCCACATCAAAAATCACCTCGCCAATGCGGATCACCTTCCAGTGGTCTTCTTCCCATGCGGCGGCACCGGATACCACGATATTCGGGCGGAACTGTTCAACCTGCACACCTGCCGGGCAGCGCTGCTGTAAATCGCGCAGCGAGGCGTCATTTACCAGCAGGTATGGAAAACCGTCCGCAAAGGAGAGCGGTACGCCCGCGTGACGTTTGACCCGGCGGGTCAGCTGCGGCCCAACCCAACGGAGTTGCACGCTGCGTGAAAAGAAGCCGCTTAGCCACTGATTGATGGCATCGGGAGCGATCCGCGCGGTGAAATGGTTACCCCAAACTTCCGTTGGCGCGTCCTGGGCGGCGAAATCAGTAAACCGTACCCGTGCGCTGCTGCCGTCAGGCGCGGTCAAATGCAGACCGTCATGCAGGGGAGAGGGCGTAAAACGCACCATTTGCGGAAACTGACGAGCCGTGATGAAGGTGCCATCGGCTTCGGTGATCATAAAAATACGATCGAAAGCCAGACCGCTGACGTCTGCCAGAGCGTGGGTGAGCCCAATGCCGCGCATGGATTTGACGGGGTGGATGAAAAGTCTGGATAACGTCAACACTGTACAGCCCCTCAAAAGAAATAAGCCCTCAACTTTATGACATAGCGCCCATATTAGCTATAATGCGCAGCAATTTTCTTCGAGTATAAGTGACGATATGAATTCTTTGTTTGCCAGTACGGCCCGTGGGCTGGAAGAGCTGTTAAAAACTGAACTGGAAAGCTTCGGCGCCGTGGAGTGCCAGGTGGTTCAGGGTGGGGTCCATTTCCAGGGCGACACCCGGCTTGTTTACCAGAGCCTGATGTGGAGTCGCCTGGCCTCGCGCATTATTTTACCTTTGAGTGAGTGCAAAGTTTACAGTGACTTAGACCTTTACCTTGGTGTGCAGGCGATTGACTGGACGACGATGTTTAATCCGGGAGCGACCTTTGCGGTCCACTTCAGTGGGCTGAATGACACCATTCGCAACAGCCAGTACGGCGCGATGAAAGTTAAAGATGCGATTGTCGATGCCTTCACGCGTAAAAATCTGCCGCGCCCGAATGTCGATCGTGAATCGCCGGACATTCGCGTCAACGTCTGGCTGAATAAAGACACGGCCAGCATTGCGCTGGATTTAAGCGGTGATGGCCTGCATCTGCGCGGTTACCGCGATCGCACTGGTCTGGCGCCGATCAAAGAGACGCTGGCGGCAGCGATTGTGATGCGATCCGGCTGGCAACCGGGGACGCCGCTGCTCGACCCAATGTGTGGTTCTGGCACGCTGCTGATTGAAGCGGCCATGTGGGCGACCGACCGCGCACCGGGTTTACACCGTGGTCGTTGGGGCTTCAGCGGCTGGGCGCAACATGATGACGCTATCTGGCAGGACGTGAAGGCAGAAGCTCAAACCCGTGCCCGTAAGGGGCTGGCTGAGTACACTGCGCATTTTTATGGTTCTGACAGCGATGCCCGCGTGATTGAACGCGCGCGCAGTAACGCCCGCCGCGCGGGTATTGGCGAGCTGATCACCTTTGAAGTGAAAGATGTGGCGAAGCTGAGCAATCCGCTGCCGAAAGGCCCTTACGGGACAGTGATCAGCAACCCGCCTTATGGTGAACGTCTGGACAGTGAGCCAGCGCTGATTGCGCTGCACAGTCTGCTGGGACGCACCATGAAGAACCAGTTCGGCGGCTGGAACCTCTCTTTGTTCAGCGCGTCACCGGATCTGCTGAGCAGCCTGCAACTGCGAGCAGACAAGCAATTCAAAGCGAAAAACGGTCCGCTGGACTGCGTGCAGAAGAACTATCATGTAGCTGAAAGTACGCCGGACAGTAAGCCTGCGACGGTGGCGGAAGACTACGCCAACCGCCTGCGCAAAAACATCAAGAAGCTGGAAAAATGGGCGCGCCAGGAAGGAATTGAATGTTATCGCCTGTATGATGCCGATTTACCGGAATACAACGTCGCCGTGGATCGCTATGCCGACTGGGTGGTGATTCAGGAGTACGCCCCGCCGAAAACCATTGATGCACAGAAAGCGCGTCAGCGGCTGTTTGACATTATTGCCGCCACCCTGTCGGTGCTGGAGATTGCACCGAACAAACTGGTGCTGAAAACCCGTGAACGGCAGAAAGGGAAAAACCAGTATCAGAAGATGAACGAGAAGGGGGAATTCATCGAGGTTGGCGAATACAACGCACGCCTGTGGGTGAACCTGACCGATTACCTGGATACCGGGCTGTTCCTCGATCACCGTATTGCACGACGGATGCTGGGACAGATGAGCAACGGGAAAGACTTCCTCAACCTGTTCTCCTACACCGGCAGCGCCAGCGTGCACGCGGGTTTAGGCGGTGCGCGTAGCACGACAACGGTTGACATGTCGCGTACTTATCTTGAGTGGGCAGAACGTAACCTGCGCCTGAATGGCTTGAGCGGAAGAGCGCATCGACTGATTCAGGCGGACTGTCTGGCCTGGTTGCGTGAAGCCAATGAACAGTTCGATCTGATTTTTATCGATCCCCCGACGTTCTCCAACTCGAAACGCATGGAGGACGCCTTTGACGTCCAGCGCGATCATCTGGCGCTGATGAAAGATCTGAAACGTCTGCTGCGTAAAGGCGGCACGATCATGTTCTCCAACAATAAACGCGGATTCCGTATGGATCTTGACGGCCTGGCGGCGCTGGGACTGAAAGCACAAGAAATTACCCAAAAAACGCTTTCCCAGGACTTTGCCCGTAACCGTCAAATCCACAACTGCTGGCTGATTACCGCCGCCTGAAAGGATAAATGAATGTCATTAATCAGTATGCATGGCGCATGGCTGTCGTTCAGCGACGCGCCGCTTCTCGATAATGCAGAACTGCATATCGAAGATAACGAACGCGTCTGTCTGGTGGGCCGTAACGGCGCCGGAAAATCAACGCTGATGAAGATCCTCAATCGTGAGCAGGGTCTGGACGATGGGCGTATTATTTATGAGCAGGATCTGATCGTTGCGCGTTTGCAGCAGGATCCACCGCGCAATGTGGAAGGCTCCGTTTACGATTTTGTGGCGGAAGGCATTGAAGAGCAGGCGGAATATCTCAAGCGTTACCACGATATTTCACGCCTGGTGATGACCGAGCCGAGCGACAGAAATCTGAATGAGCTGGCGAAGGTGCAGGAGCAGCTCGATCACCACAATCTGTGGCAACTGGAAAACCGAATCAATGAAGTGTTGGCGCAGTTAGGGCTTGATCCTAACGCGGCGCTTTCGTCGCTGTCCGGTGGCTGGCTGCGTAAAGCGGCGCTGGGGCGCGCGCTGGTCAGTAATCCGCGTGTTCTGCTGCTGGATGAACCGACCAACCACCTTGATATTGAAACCATTGACTGGTTAGAGGGATTCCTGAAATCGTTCAATGGGACGATCATTTTTATCTCTCACGACCGTTCTTTTATCCGCAATATGGCTACCCGTATTGTCGATCTCGATCGTGGCAAGCTGGTGACCTATCCGGGGAATTACGATCAGTATCTGGTCGAGAAAGAAGAGGCGCTGCGTGTCGAAGAGCTGCAGAATGCCGAGTTCGATCGCAAGCTGGCACAAGAGGAAGTGTGGATCCGCCAGGGCATTAAAGCCCGTCGTACGCGTAATGAAGGTCGCGTGCGGGCGCTGAAAGCGATGCGTCGCGAACGTAGCGAACGCCGCGAGGTGATGGGCACGGCGAAGATGCAGGTCGAAGAGGCCACCCGCTCCGGTAAGATTGTCTTCGAGATGGAAAACGTGGATTACCAGGTCGATGGCAAACAACTGGTGAAAGATTTCTCTGCTCAGGTACAGCGCAGCGATAAAATTGCGCTGATCGGGCCTAACGGTTGCGGTAAAACCACGCTGCTTAAGCTGATGCTGGGCCAATTGCAGCCGGACAGCGGTCGTATCCACGTCGGAACAAAACTGGAAGTTGCCTATTTCGATCAGCACCGTGCCGAGCTGGATCCGGACAAGACGGTGATGGACAACCTCGCGGAAGGCAAACAGGAAGTGATGGTTAACGGTAAACCGCGTCATGTGCTCGGTTATCTGCAGGACTTCCTGTTCCATCCGAAACGGGCGATGACCCCGGTGCGCGCATTGTCTGGCGGTGAGCGAAATCGTCTGCTGCTGGCGCGTCTTTTTCTGAAACCCAGCAATTTATTGATTCTCGATGAACCAACCAACGATCTCGACGTCGAAACGCTGGAACTGCTGGAAGAGCTGATTGATGGTTATCAGGGTACCGTGTTACTGGTGAGCCACGATCGTCAGTTCGTCGACAATACGGTGACCGAGTGCTGGATTTTTGAAGGTAACGGGAAGATCGGTCGCTATGTCGGTGGTTATCACGATGCGCGTGGCCAACAGGAACAACATCTGGCGTTTAAACAGCCGGTGGCGAAAAAAACTGAGGAAGTTGTTGCCCCGAAAGCAGAAATTGTAAAACGCGCCAGTAGCAAACTAAGCTATAAACTGCAGCGCGAACTGGAACAGTTACCGCAGTTGCTCGAAGAGCAGGAAGCGAAACTGGAAGCGTTGCAGGCGCAAGTTGCCGATGCTGCCTTTTTCAGTCAGCCTCACGAGCAGACGCAGCAGGTTTTGGCCGATCTGGCAAAAGCAGAACAGGAACTTGAGCAGGCCTTTGAGCGCTGGGAGTATCTTGAAGCGTTAAAGAATGGTGCATAATTAAGGAGCACACCATGTGCGAACATCATCATGCCGCAAAGCACATTTTGTGCTCGCAGTGTGACATGCTGGTGGCATTGCCCCATCTTGAGCATGGACAGAAAGCGGCATGTCCGAGATGTGGCACAACATTAACGGTGATGTGGGACGCGCCGAGACAGCGTCCCACCGCCTATGCGTTAGCCGCGCTGTTCATGCTGCTTTTATCTAATCTGTTCCCCTTTGTGAATATGAATGTTGCAGGGGTGAGCAGTGAAGTGACTTTGATGGAAATCCCCGGCGTTCTCTTTTCGGAAAATTACGCCAGTCTCGGCACTTTCTTTTTACTCTTTGTGCAACTGGTTCCCGCTTTTTGCCTGTTAACCATTCTACTGCTGGTGAATCGGGTACAAATGCCCGATCGACTCAAAGCCCAGCTGGCGCGAATTTTATTTCAGTTGAAGAGCTGGGGAATGGCGGAGATTTTCCTCGCTGGCGTACTGGTGAGTTTCGTTAAATTGATGGCGTACGGCGATATCGGCGTCGGCAGCAGTTTTATTCCCTGGTGCTTCTTTTGCATTCTGCAACTGCGCGCGTTTCAGTGCGTTGACCGTCGTTGGCTGTGGGATGACATCGCTCCCATGCCAGTGATTAAGCAACCTTTGACGCCTGGCGTTCCTGGCATCCGCCAGGGGTTGCGCTCCTGTTCCTGCTGCACGGCAATCCTGCCGGCGGATGAAAACCTTTGCCCGCGCTGTGAAACGAAAGGTTATGTGCGGCGCAGAAACAGCCTGCAATGGACGCTGGCATTACTGTTCACGTCTATCATGCTGTATCTGCCGGCCAATATTCTGCCGATCATGATCACCGATCTGCTGGGGTCAAAACTGCCTTCCACCATTCTTGAGGGAGTGGTTTTGATCTGGAGCGAAGGCTCTTATCCGGTAGCGGCGGTGATCTTTATCGCCAGTATCATGGTGCCAACGCTGAAAATGATCGCGATTGCCTGGCTGTGCTGGGATGCCAAAGGGCACGGCAAACGTGACAGTGAACGCATGCATTTGATTTATGAAGTGGTGGAGTTCGTTGGTCGTTGGTCAATGATTGATGTGTTTGTTATCGCCGTGCTCTCTGCGCTGGTGCGCATGGGAGGTTTGATGAATATTTATCCAGCAATGGGTGCATTGATGTTTGCTTTAGTCGTCATTATGACAATGTTTTCTGCGATGACATTTGATCCGCGTCTGTCGTGGGATCGTGAACCAGAACCAGACCATGAGGAGTCCTGACAACATGGAATCTAAAAGTGGGGAAGCCAAAATCCAGAAGGTAAAAAACTGGTCTCCTGTGTGGATTTTTCCCATCGTCACTGCGCTCATTGGGGCATGGGTTCTGTTCTATCACTACAGCCATCAGGGGCCAGAAGTGACCCTGATCACCACCAATGCCGAGGGCATTGAGGGTGGAAAAACCACCATTAAAAGCCGCAGTGTTGACGTGGGTGTGGTCGAAAGCGCCACGCTGACCGACGATCTGACGCACGTTGAAATCAAAGCGCGTCTGAACGCCGGTATGGAAAAACTGCTGCACAAAGACTCGGTATTCTGGGTGGTGAAGCCGCAGGTTGGACGCGAAGGGATCAGCGGCTTAGGCACGCTGCTTTCTGGTGCCTACATCGAACTGCAACCAGGAAATAAAGGCAACAGACTGGAAAATTATGATCTGTTGGATTCACCGCCGCTGGCAC
This sequence comes from Citrobacter farmeri, assembly GCF_019048065.1. Taxonomy (NCBI): domain Bacteria; kingdom Pseudomonadati; phylum Pseudomonadota; class Gammaproteobacteria; order Enterobacterales; family Enterobacteriaceae; genus Citrobacter; species Citrobacter farmeri. The sequence goes on along the minus strand of NZ_CP077291.1, from coordinate 2,926,345 downwards.
CGCCTGATGCGAAAGGGATCCGCGTGGTGCTCGACAGCAAAAAAGCCGGACAGTTGAGTCCGGGCGATCCGGTTCTGTTCCGTGGCTATCGCGTCGGATCGGTAGAAACCAGCACCTTTGATCCGCAAAAACGCAGCATCAGCTACCAACTGTTCATTAATGCGCCAAACGATCGTCTGGTCACCAGCAACGTTCGTTTCTGGAAAGACAGCGGGATTGCAGTCGATTTGACGTCCGCCGGGATGCGGGTAGAGATGGGATCGCTGACAACGTTGTTTGGCGGTGGCGTCAGCTTTGACGTGCCGGAAGGGCTTGAACAGGGTCAGCCGGTTGCCGAGAAGGCCGCCTTCAGTCTGTATGACGATCAGAAAAGTATTCAGGATTCGCTGTTCACTGAACATATCGATTACCTGATGTTCTTCAAAGATTCGATCCGGGGTCTGCAACCCGGCGCACCGCTGGAGTTCCGCGGTATTCGTCTGGGGACGGTGAGTAAAGTGCCGTTCTTTGCGCCGAATATGCGTCAGGTGTTTAACAACGATTACCGTATTCCTGTGCTGGTCCGTATTGAACCCGAACGATTGAAAGCGCAACTGGGGGAAGATACAGACGTGGGGGCTCATCTGGCCGAACTGTTGAAACGGGGCTTACGCGGCTCGCTGAAAACCGGGAATCTGGTGACCGGGGCGCTGTATGTCGATCTGGACTTCTATCCAAAAGAGCCGCCAATTACCGGTATTCGCGAGTTTAATGGCTATCAGATCATTCCGACGGTGAGTGGAGGTCTGGCGCAAATTCAGCAGCGACTGATGGAAGCGCTGGATAAGATCAACAATCTGCCGTTGAACCCGATGATCGAGCAGGCTACCAATACGTTGAGTGAAAGCCAGCGCACGATGAAGCATCTGCAAACGACGCTGGATAACATGAACAAGATTACCTCCAGTCAGTCGATGCAACAGTTGCCGGCGGATATGCAGAACACGCTGCGTGAACTGAACCGCAGCATGCAGGGCTTCCAGCCAGGCTCCGCCGCCTACAACAAGATGGTGGCCGATATGCAACGTCTTGATCAGGTGCTCCGCGAATTACAGCCGGTATTGAAAACGCTGAATGATAAGAGCAATGCGCTGGTGTTTGAAGCGAAGGACAAGAAAGATCCAGAGCCGAAGAGGGCGAAACAATGAAAAAGTGGCTAGTAGTGGCGATGGCGTTCTGGCTGACGTCATGCAGCTCCAGCGGAGACAACAAGAGTTATTACCAGCTTCCTGTTGCGCAGGGCGGTGTGCAAAGTACCGCAAGCCAGGGCAATCGTCTGCTGTGGGTCGAGCAGGTTTCGGTGCCAGATTACCTGGCTGGCAATGGCGTGGTCTATCAGACCAGCGATGTGCAGTACGTGATCGCCAATAACAATTTATGGGCCAGTCCGCTGGATCAGCAGCTACGTAATACGCTGGTCGCCAATCTGAGTGCACAACTACCGGGTTGGGTGGTGGCATCTCAACCGTTAGGTAGCGTGCAGGATACGCTCAACGTAACGGTAACCGGCTTCCATGGTCGCTACGATGGCAAAGTGGTGGTCAGCGGTGAATGGCTGCTTAACCATCAGGGACGTCTTATTAAGCGCCCGTTCCACATTGAAGCCGTTCAGACCCAGGATGGCTACGATGAGATGGTGAAAGTGCTGGCGACCGTCTGGCGTCAGGAAGCAGCAGCGATCGCCCAGGAGCTGAAACGCATTCCATAATTTAAATTTTTGTAAATAAAACCGTCTCAGACAGCGCGTTTGGGGCGGTTTTTTTTTACCGTCGGGATGACTCAGGAACTTGTTCCGGCTCACATTTTTTGTACAACTGAGTTTTTCGCTAGCTCACAAATATGACACCCGTGTGAATTTTGCACATTGACGACACCGGGGATTCGCGGTATTCGTTTAGTGTGATTGCACACTTCGTAATCACTGTTATCTTTTCCACCAGATATAAGTATGAGGGAAACGAGGCATGAAGAGACAAAAACGAGATCGCCTGGAACGGGCACATCAACGTGGTTATCAGGCCGGTATTGCCGGACGTTCGAAAGAAATGTGTCCCTATCAGACGCTGAATCAGAGATCGTATTGGCTGGGAGGCTGGCGAGAAGCCATGGCTGACAGGGTGGTAATGGCCTGATTCTGTCTCTTTAAAAAAGAAACCTCCGCAGTGCGGAGGTTTCGCCTTTTATAACCTGCGATAAACGGCACTGTCTCGCCATTCACCGGGTCAGGCATCAGAACGCGGAGGTGTCCTGGAACAGACCGACTTTCAGATCGTTTGCGGTATAAATCAGACGACCATCAACCAGTACTTCACCATCCGCCAGGCCCATAATCAGGCGGCGATTCACGATACGCTTGAAGTGGATACGGTAGGTTACTTTCTTCGCAGAAGGCAGTACCTGACCCGTGAACTTCACTTCGCCTACGCCCAGAGCGCGGCCTTTGCCTTCGCCACCGAGCCAGCCGAGGTAGAATCCAACCAACTGCCACATGGCGTCCAGCCCCAGACAACCCGGCATGACCGGATCGCCAATGAAGTGGCATCCGAAGAACCAAAGATCCGGATTAATATCCAGCTCTGCCTCAACATACCCTTTGTCGAAGTTACCGCCCGTTTCGGTCATCTTGACGACACGGTCCATCATCAGCATGCTCGGTGCAGGCAACTGTGGGCCTTTCGCACCAAACAGCTCACCGCGACCAGAGGCAAGAAGGTCTTCTTTTGTATAGGATTCGCGTTTATCTACCATGTTCTCTGTAAGCCTTATTTTATTGAAGCACGCAGGATAGCTAACACGTGTACGCTGAACAAGTCCGATCAGTTAGGAAGGATCCCGTTCAGCCAGCGCAGCGGCCATGGAAAACGGTGACGTCCTTCCTGTTGCGTCGCCTGGGCGATACGCTCCTGGATAGTCTGCATCAACGTTGTCTGACCTTCACCGTCCCACACCAGATTTAACAACAGCGGCAGCGCATCGGTAACGTCATCCACCGCCCAGATAGTGAATTTCTCTTCTTCAACAGCCTGCAATAGCGCAGGTTGCAGGCTAAGATGCCGGACATTGGAAGAAGGGATGATAACCCCTTGCTTACCCGTCAGTTCGCGCTGTTGGCAAATCGCGAAGAAACCCTCAATTTTTTCATTTAAGCCGCCAACCGGTTGGGCGCGTCCGAACTGATCGACCGAACCGGTAATGGCAATGCTCTGATTCACTGGCACATCAGACAGGGCGCTTATCAGTGCGCACAGCTCTGCCATAGAAGCACTGTCGCCGTCGACTTCACTGTATGATTGTTCAAACGTCAGCGAGGCCGAGAAGGGGAGTTGTTGCTCGAGCTGGAGTTCCGACATCAGGAACGCCTGCATGATCATCATCCCTTTGGCATGAATATTACCGCCAAGTTCGGCTTTTCGCTCAATATCCGTGAACTCACCATCGCCGATGTGAACGACGCAACTGATACGTGAAGGTTCACCGAAGGCGCGTGGGTGGCCCGGAAATTCAATCACCGACAGGGCGTTGATCTGACCGACTCGTTCCCCCTCCGTTTCGATCAAAATCTGTTCCTGGAGGATCTCATCCTGCATACGTTCAGCCAGGAATCCTTCACGCCACTCTCTCTGGGCAAGCATCAGGCCGAGTTGTTCACCGGTGCAAGTTTCGCTTTCGCACAGCGGCGCGACTTCTGTGAACTGTCTGATTATCCACAGCGGATTGAGCGGTAACGTATCCTGTTCGCCGGTATAACGCACCGCTTCGCGAACCAGCACTTCCCAGGCGTCGGCCGCCGGGTACGGTAACTGATTACGTTTCGCAGTCCACGTTACCCACTGGCACCACTGCGTCATGGATTCTGCATCCACAATTTGCAGATTATCTTCGAATTCGCTATAGATCGCCTGTTCAGCCAGCTCAGGTTCCATCTCCTGGAAATCCGCCAGTGACTCGCGCTCACCGACTAGCAGCACCTTCAGTTTAAGCGGCATAGACGGCACGGAAACCGGCAGCGGGCGGGACTCATCAAAGGCTACCCAGTCAAAGCGCTCGCGGCTGACGATGGCTTTCAGACGCATCCACAACAGCGGCTGCGCAAGCAGGGTGCGCAGGGAGATAACCAGCACGCCACCATTGGCCTGGTGAACCAGTCCTGGTTGCAGCGTGATGTCGCCATTGAATTGACGCAGACAGCCAAACAGCTGCTCTGCCTCAACCCAGTCGGCAATCACCACCTGAGATAAGGTGGCAAAATTGTCTTCAGCCCGCTCAGCGCTACGATAGTGAATCGTGTGACCCGAAACCTCGTAGTGGCCGCCCGTCAGGCGATCGGCATCGTGCTGTAAGGCACGTGCGGCATCGGCAAGAAGATTAAGATACTCAAGCTCTTCTGGCGCTTTGGCCAGCATGAAAGGGGATGAGGCTCTGGGTTGTAACAATTGCTCCAGGGCAAATTGTAAGCGTGGTTGAGTATCACTCAGTAATGTGTCGTTTTCTTCAGTGACATGTGGCTGTGCAAAAATCTCCTGATAGCTATTGGTATCAGGGACAAGATCACGCCATGCAAGTTTCGTAATGGTCAAAGTTGATGTTTTATAGTCTGTTGTAAAAGACGCGATTATAGCGTAACCGTCCGCGCTTCACACGTGGAAAGCGACGGTAAACGCACAGGAGCGTGCAGAGTGGCTCACAGCCTGAAGATTCTTTTCTTCAGAAGCTGAAAAAGCTGATATTCTGATAGGAGTGACACGGTAACATTGAGATCGCCATGAAATATCAACAACTTGAGAATCTTGAAAGCGGTTGGAAGTGGAAGTACCTGGTGAAGAAGCACCGCGAAGGGGAATTAATTACCCGTTACGTGGAGGCCAGTGCCGCCCAGGAGGCCGTGGATTTGTTGCTTACGCTGGAAAATGAACCGGTGCGGGTCAATATCTGGATTGATGAACATATGAATCCCGCGCTACAAAACCGAATGAAGCAGACAATACGTGCGCGGCGTAAACGCCATTTCAATGCTGAACATCAGCACACGCGAAAGAAATCGATCGATCTGGAATTTATCGTTTGGCAGCGACTGGCAGGGCTGGCGCAGCGGCGTGGCAAAACGTTATCAGAGACCGTGGTCCAGTTGATTGAAGATGCGGAAAATAAAGAGAAGTATGCCAACAAGATGTCGTCGTTGAAGCAAGACCTGCAGGCGTTGTTGGGCAAAGAGTAATCCGCGACGTTACAACCATTCCATTGTGCAGATAACAGACGAAAAAAAACCCCGCTCTGCGGGGTTTTTTATTAGACGGAAACTTAAGCCTGCGGCTGAGTTACAACGTCTTTGACACCTTTAACTTCGATCTCAACGCGACGATCCGGGGCCAGGCAGTCGATCAGTGCAGCGCGAGCTTTCACGTTGTCACAGGTGTTGCCAGTAACCGGGTTGGATTCGCCCATACCACGTGCGGAGATTTTGTCAGCCGGGATACCTTTAGAGATCAGGTAATCAACAACAGACTGAGCACGTTTCTCAGACAGACCCTGGTTGTAAGCGTCAGAACCGATGCGGTCAGTGAAGCCCAGAACCACTACGGAACCGTCTTTCGGATCCAGGTTGCTCAGCTGGCTGTACATCTGATCCAGAGCCTGCTGGCCTTCTGGTTTCAGAGTCGCTTTGTTGAAGTTGAACAGAACGTCAGACTTCAGAGTGAAGTGTTTGGTCTGTACTTCTGGAGCCGGAGCCGGAGCCGGAGCTACGATCGGAGCAGCTTGTTCCTGCTGACCGAAACGGTAAGAAACACCTACGCTCAGCAGACCGTTGTCCGGACGAGTACCGATGGTGTTAGCGTCACCGATGTTGTTGGTCCACTGGTATTCCAGACGGGTAGCGATTTCAGGAGTAATTGCGTACTCAACACCACCTGCGAATACTGGGGATACGCCAGTGTCGTGATCTTTGGTAGATGCGCCACCCGGTACGTTAGACTTGGTGTCTGCACGCCATACCATACCACCCAGACGAGTGTAGATGTCCAGATCGTCAGTGATTGGGTAACCCAGTTTAGCGGTCAGCTGAACGCCCTGAGCTTTGTAAGCACCGTTGATGTTGTCACCTTTGTACGGCATACGACCTAACCAGTCGTAACCCATTTCAAAGCCAACATACGGGTTAACCTGGTAACCACCGAACGCGCCAGCACCCAGTTGGTTTTCGTGGGTCGGACCGTTGTTGTTGATGAAACCAGTGTCATGGTACTGGGACCAGCCCAGTTTAGCACCAGTGTACCAGGTGTTATCTTTCGGAGCGGCCTGCGCTACGGTAGCGAAACCAGCCAGTGCCACTGCAATCGCGATAGCTGTCTTTTTCATTTTTTGCGCCTCGTTATCATCCAAAATACGCCATGAATATCTCCAACGAGATAACACGGTTAAATCCATCACCGGGGGACTTGCTCAATAGTTACTCTACCGATATCTGCGGCTTATGCCGAGCACCCCTGGCGATGTAAAGTCTACAACGTAGTTGAAAACTTACAAGTGTGAACTCTGTCAGGCATATGAAAAAAAAAAGCTTGTATACATAATATTTAACATTTTGTGCATCAAAATTTTCCCACCGATTTCGCTGGAACCGCGTCTGCCAAGCGTTCACAGAAAAAATGCGTTAGTCCTCAATGCGAAGGTCCTGGGTGGAAAAAAAATTCCAGGATAAATCCTAATTTCACTCAATGATACAAATTTGAGTGAATTTTTAGCCCGGTTTGCTGTCTCGTGGCATGAGTGTGTGCATTCACAGGGCGCATGATAAATCCCATGGCATTTCCCTCATCCGCAGCCTTGACCAATTCAGCATGTTCTTCTTCTGTTAACTCTTCTGCCAGCCAGCCAATTACCACGCTGTAATTGCCCGTGCGTAATGCACGAATCATCGATTCCAGCGTATGACAGGGGGACAATTGGTTAATTTGCATCACTTTGGTCAGCGGCAGGCCAGCAGACTGAACCCACTCACGGCTCAGCTTTTGCTGTGGCGTCAGCCAGAGCTGCCAGCGCGATTGCTGACCTAACTGCTGAAGAAGCGGTAACAGCAGTAACTGCGTCATCATGGGCTGGTCTTCGCGGTAGACCACTTCGCTGATAAGCCCAGTGGACACTTTCTCAGAAGAGACGCGCGCCAACGTGTTCGATGTGGAAGAAAATGACGGAGAACGATTTGCGTAGCCTGAAGTGTACATAATCAATCCAGCCCTGTGAGTTACTGTATGGATGTACAGTAACCCTGATGTCGTGAAAGATCAACCTTATTTTCGGAAACAGACTCGCATTTTTTATTCATGGTAGCGGTAAAAACGAAATACAACTTGCCCCGTGAGAATAAGTTGCCTATTTTCGTCAGTAACGGATCCGTGACGACAAATCATTCTTTTAGTTTATGATTTAACAGGGAATTTTATGAAAGTACACTCCTATGACAGGATCTATAAATCACAGGAATATTTATCTTCTCTGGGGACGATCCATTTCCGTTCACTGTTCGGCAGCTACAGTCTGACTATCAAGAATACCGTCTTTGCGATGGTCGCGAATGGTGAGCTTTATCTGCGTGCCTGTGAGCAAAGCGTACAGTATTGTGTGCAGCATTCTCCAGTATGGCTGACATTTCTTAAACGCGGGCGTCCGGTCATGCTCAACTATTATCAGGTTGATGAAAGTCTTTGGCGCGACCAACAACAGTTGATCCAGTTATCGAAGTTTTCGCTGGATGCCGCGTTACAGGAGAAGTTGACTCGCTGTTCTCAGCAGCGTCTTAAGGATCTCCCCAATATGACCTTTCATCTGGAGAGTTTGCTGAATGACGCGGGGATCTACGACGTCGCCACTCTGCGTATGCTGGGGGCTAAAATGTGCTGGTTGCGACTTCGACAGATGAATAAATCCATCACTGACAAGGTGCTTTTTAATCTTGAAGGGGCCATTTATGGCATTCATGAAGCGGCGCTCCCGGCGATACGTCGCCAGGAGCTTGCTCTGTGGGTTAAGTCGCTTTCGCCGGCGCTGGTGTCTGTGGAGAAGATTGAGTGATTTGCCGCTGTAGTCGGCCCATTTCCGGCAGCAGGGCCACCAGTAGCCCAACTTGCTGAATCACCAGTGGCTCTTTGCTGTCCGGGCGCGGCTCAAGGTGCTGGATGCGCTGTTTCAGTTCGGCCAATGCTTGTTGCACCCGCTCTTCGTCGGCCGGGAGATGATGTAGCGCATCATCGACATAACAGACCGCATCGTCCAGTAATGCCAGGACGTCCGGGTTGGTGAGTTGTTCGCGATGCGCGCCTAATGCGGAAATATAACTGGTGAAGGTATGGTTGAGGCAGAGCAAACGGAACGCTGCCTCACGCGTCTGCGGGGTTACATCGGGCTCGCTGGACATGTTTGACACCACGGAGGCCAGTTCCGCATCGCGGTTATGAGCATCGCGTCGAGCAATCCGATACGCCAGTCGATTGTCGCGTCCCTGATGATACTGTTCCAGGATAGCGTCCAGATAGCGACAGTTGGCGTCGGTCGCTCTTTCCATCATTCGCGGGAGATTACGGAAACGCCAGTCAGGCCAGATAAAGCTTACCGCCGCCCAGGCAATGGCGCAGCCGATGAGCGTATCAATCACCCGGGGAAGGGCAACTTCAAATCCTTCGCCGAGCAAGTTGAAGCACAGCAGGACCAGCAGCGTAATAAACATGGTGGCGTGGGCATACTGGACGTTGCGAAAGGCAAAGAACAGCACGCCGGTGATCACCAGCAAAATGAGCTGCCCCTCCAGTGACGGAACGAACCACAAAATCGGGATACCAATCGCAACCCCGACCAGTGTCCCGATGATCCTCAGCGCCAGACGGTGCCGCGTGGCGTTGTAGTTTGGCTGGCAAACAAACAGACTGGTCAGCAGGATCCAGTACCCGTGATGCATCCCGGTTATCTGAATGATGGCATAGCCGACGCACAGAACCAGAGACATCCTGACTGCATGGCGAAACAGAGCAGATTCCGGGGTGAAGTTTCGGCTCAGTCGCAGCCAGATATCGCTAAATCCGTGCGGACTGTCATCGGCAAGCTGATTCTCCGACTCGTTGCGCGGCATGGCCTGTGCCTGTTCCGATTCAATTGTTGCCAGTTGTGCATCGATAGCGCGCAAATTAGCCAGCAAAAATCCCAGCGTTTTCAGCAGATCGGCGGGGGCGCCGTTTGTCCGCATCCGTTCAAGCGTGGCATCGAGATGCGTAAAGGCGCGCTCGAAATGTGGATCGTGCTGATAGGGGACGCGAAGCAAAATAGAGCGCGACAGTTGCAGGCAGGCCTGTCCCTGCATCGACATCAGTCGTTGAAAGCGGAACATGACGTCGCTGTGACGAAAATGGTCGCGCAGCGTCTGGTATTGAATATGTGAGGAACTGGCACGTTCATGAATATCCTGCGCCACAAAGTAATAATGCAGAGTTCGTCGCGTGCCGCGCTGCCCCCGGTCGCCGCGCAGGCGAGTCAGCAGGGACACCTTCGTCTGATTCAGCGTCGCCATCAGTTGGCCGTTGGCCAGCGCTAAATCATAAAGCGGTGCCTGGCTTTCGTCTTCAATATCCGGGTCAAAAAGACGCGATTTCAGCTCCAGATAGTGCGCCAGTTGTTCGTAGCTGCGTGCCAGATTGTCCTGCAATGGACGAATCGGGAAGAGAAGATGACCGGTAAGCGTCAGCCCGTTGTACCAGATAGCGCCTGCCAGCAGCAGAAGCGGTTGCTGATACCACTGGGCGTACAACGATGCGCCAAGCATGGTGTAAATCGCGATCAGCAGCGCGCCAAAAGCAATCGTCGCATAACGCTGCCCTAAACCGCCGAGCAGGATAAAACCGCTGGTAGAGAGCGTCAATCCGATGGCGAACAGCCACGGGTACGGGAAAAGTAGCTCGACCGAGGCGGAGGCGATAAAAAAGCAGATGAGCGTGATGATCAGGTTACGCAGACGGCCCGCGAGCCGATCGTCCAGATCGGTTAACGCCGCCGCCACCATCCCCAGCGTCAGGGGGATGGTCAGTTTGACATCGCCCAGCCACCAGGGCAGGGCAGTTGTTCCGCAGAGGGCGATAAAAATACGCACGTAATACAACCAGGTGCTGTTCCAGGTATAGCGGCGAAGCAAGGGACTTAACATACTGGCTTAGCGTCCTGGTTATTCAAAACGACGGCGGGCGTTCGCTTCACGTGCCGCACGCGCGACTTCCACGGAGACGACGCGACGTCCCACCGGCCAGAGTGCAATCGCGGCAATTTTAAAGTTCGCAATGCCAACCGGAATACCAATGATCGTGATGCACAGCGCGATACCTGTGGCAATGTGCATCAGGCACAGCCACCAGCCGAAGAAGATCAGCCAGAAAATATTCAACAGCGTCCCGCCTGTATTCATCAGCACGCTTTTTCCCGCCGGATCCAGTTCATCGACATGGACCGCCTCATTTCCGTAAGGCAGCAGCGACAGTTTGGTGATTTCCCAGCATGAACGGGTGAGCGGCAGGGTGAAGATCAGCACAATACTGACCAGCGTCGCCAGGAACCACGACAGCGTGGTGGCAAATCCCCCAAGCACAAAATTTAAAATATTCAGAACGGTACGCATAGACCCTCGGTTGATTCTGGTTTTCTATGATTTCTGGCAATTGTAACGTTTTTTTGGGCTGGAGCACGTATTCTCTGGCGGTTACACTGAGAAGAAATACGCTTTGTCTGGATCGGCTGAGTCATGGAACTGAAAGCAACGTCTATTGGAAAACGTCTGGCGCAACACCCTTACGATCGGGCGGTGATCCTCAATGCTGGCATTAAAGTGTCGGGCGATCGCCATGAGTATCTCATTCCCTTCAATCAGTTACTGGCGATTCACTGCAAGCGTGGACTGGTGTGGGGCGAGCTTGAATTCGTACTGCCGGATGAAAAAGTGGTGCGACTGCATGGCACCGAGTGGGCTGAAACCCAGCGTTTCCACCATCATCTGAACACCCGCTGGCAGCTGTGGAGTCAGGAAATGAGTGAAGTTGCGGCCAGTGTACTGCAGGAGCAACTGAACTTAATCGCTACCCGAACCGGGCAGAATGCCTGGCTGACGCGCGAGCAGACGACAGGATTACAGCAGCAGATCCTACGGGCGTTTGCCGCGCTGCCGCTGCCGGTTAATCGGCTGGAAGAGTTTGATAACTGTCGCGATGCGCTACGACAGTGCCAGGCGTGGCTGAAAGATATCGAAGCGTGTCGTTTGCAGCACAATCAGGCGTATACCGAAACGATGTTGACGGAATACGCCGATTTCTTCCAGCAGGTGGAATCGTCACCGCTTAATCCGGCTCAGGCCAGAGCGGTAGTCAATGGCGAACATTCTTTGCTGGTGCTGGCGGGGGCAGGTAGTGGCAAAACGTCGGTGCTGGTGGCGCGTGCGGGCTGGCTGCTGGCGCGCGGCGAAGCGGCGGCAGAACAGATCCTGCTGCTGGCTTTTGGCCGTAAAGCGGCACAGGAGATGGACGAACGTATCCGCGAGCGACTGCATACCGAGGAGATAACAGCGCGGACGTTTCATGCCCTGGCGCTGCATATCATTCAGCAGGGCAGTAAAAAAGTTCCGACCATCAGTAAGCTTGAAAATGACACCGCCGCGCGAAATAAACTGTTTATCAGCACCTGGCGTCAGCAATGCAGCGAGAAGAAAGCGCAGGCGAAAGGCTGGCGACAGTGGCTGGAAGAGGAGATGCAGTGGACGGTGCCTGAAGGGAATTTCTGGGATGATGAAAAACTTCAGCGTCGTCTTGCCTCACGTCTGGATCGCTGGGTGAGCCTGATGCGTATGCATGGTGGTGCCCAGGCGGAGATGATCGCCAGCGCACCGGAAGAGATTCGGGATCTGTTCAGCAAGCGGGTGAAGCTGATGGCACCTTTGCTGAAGGCCTGGAAAAGTGCGCTGAAAGCGGAAAACGCCGTCGATTTTTCCGGTCTGATCCATCAGGCTATCGTGATTCTGGAAAAAGGGCGTTTTGTCAGTCCATGGAAGCATATTCTGGTGGATGAATTTCAGGATATCTCTCCGCAGCGCGCGGCGCTGCTGGCCGCGCTGCGTAAACAAAACAGCCACACCACGCTGTTTGCCGTTGGGGATGACTGGCAAGCCATTTACCGTTTTAGCGGCGCACAGCTTTCGTTGACGACCGCGTTCCATCAGACCTTTGGTGACGGTGATCGTTGTGACCTCGATACCACCTATCGTTTCAACAACCGAATCGGGGAAATTGCTAACCGCTTTATTCAACAGAACCCGCATCAACTGAAGAAGCCGCTCAATAGTCTGACGACGGGAGATAAGAAAGCCGTCACGCTGTTGGAAGAAACGCAACTGGATGCGCTGTTGGATAAGCTTTCCGGTTACGCGAAAGCCGATGAGCGGATTCTGGTGCTGGCCCGTTACCACCATTTGAAACCAGCCAGTCTCGAAAAGGCGGCAACTCGCTGGCCGAAGTTGCAGCTTGATTTTATGACTATCCATGCCAGCAAGGGACAGCAGGCGGATTACGTCATCATTGTCGGGTTACAGGAAGGAAGCGATGGTTTTCCGGCACCGGCGCGTGAATCCATCATGGAAGAAGCGTTGCTGCCGGTTGTGGAAGATTTCCCGGATGCAGAAGAACGGCGATTGCTTTACGTTGCTCTGACCCGTGCCCGTCATCGTGTCTGGTTGCTGTATAACAAAGCGAACCCGTCACGCTTTGTGGAGGATCTCAAAGACCTGGACGTTCCGGTAGCGAGAAAAGCGTAAGCTACAGGCGACGTACGTCGCCTGTACGGGATTACTTGAGACGTTCAGCCAGATAACGTGGGTAGTCCGGGATGAGCACGTCAACATTATCATTGAAGTGTGGCGACTGGATGATGAAATCCGCCGTGGCGACGTTGGTGGCGACGGGGATATTCCAGACGGTCGCCAGACGGAGCAATGCTTTCACATCCGGATCGTGCGGAACGGCGTTAAGCGGATCCCAGAAGAAAATCAGTACATCAATTTTCCCTTCAGAAATCAACGCGCCCACCTGCTGATCGCCACCCATCGGACCGCTCAGCATGGCGTTAACGTCCATACCCGTTGCGCGTTGAATGAGATTACCGGTCGTCCCGGTAGCGTAGAGCACATGCTTTTCCAGTAACGGCTGGTGGCGTTCTACCCAGCTCATCAACATCTTTTTGCAGTGATCGTGTGCAACCAGCGCAATGTGCTTACGCGCCGGCAAAGTGCGAGTCGTCAGTTCCATCATTCAGTTCCATTGTGGGTTTTGCTACAGAGTACTGAATGTGTCTGATGCTGCAAGAGAAAGACGAAAAAAAAGCCCTGTGCGTCGAAGACATCATGAAGAGGGTTGTTTCTCCGCCCACTGCAGAAAACTATTGCGGGTTTGTGGATCTGCCTGGCGAAACCAGTACTTCAGGCGCTGCTCAGTGAGTGTTTGAGATTGCGGCGGGATAGTATCCAGTTCTGAGACTCCCGAAAGCAAAGTGCTGTCGTCGGCCATCATCGTGGCGAATTGGGGTAAGGAGGCACGTTTTGCCGATTTATTGTAGCGCTCCGTTTCTGCCTCAAAATCAACGGTTTTGGATTTCGAGGTAACGGCGAGGATATCCAGTTGTACCGGGATCGGCATCGCGTCGCCATCCAGCAACTCCAGACGCGGAGCGGTATCGAAATGGTTGGCTTCACGGTCGCTTTCCAGACGCGGAAGATGAAAATTGACCTGGCCTACGCGCTGTGTGTCAAAACTTACCACCAGCGGCGGGGAAATGTAGAGCCGTTCTTCATGGCTGGAGAGACGGATGGTCTTCTCAACCCGAAAAACAAGTTGATGCGGTCCGTTGTCGAGTTCAATGCTGTCGGCACCGCGCAGAAGTGAGCTGGAGACCTTCTTGCCGTCCAGCACCAGCAGGTCAATATCGGTTGAAAGACGGAGAGTGGTGGCGAAAACCGTGACCGGCAAACAGAGGGCAATCATCAGGGTCACAGTACCGGTTTTCATAGGGTTCTCCTGTCCAAAGACCGCCCGATAAGAATGTATCAAAATTTTTCGACAATCATGTTTACTAACATATAGACATATTTTGGCGTTTTGCTCTCATACTTACGGGTGGGACGCATGGTTGGGTTGTCAGGATTGTCGTACACTTTGCAAAACAGCCTGGAGAATGATGATGAAAGAGACCGATATTGCTGGCATTTTGACCTCGACCCGTACTATCGCATTGGTTGGCGCAAGCGATAAACCCGACCGTCCAAGCTACCGTGTGATGAAGTATTTACTCGATCAGGGTTATCACGTGATTCCGGTTTCCCCAAAGGTCGCCGGGAAGACGTTGCTGGGCCAGCAGGGCTATGCGACGCTGGCGGACGTGCCGGAAAAAGTGGACATGGTGGATGTGTTCCGCAATTCAGAGGCTGCCTGGGGCGTCGCTCAGGACGCCATTGCGATTGGCGCGAAAACGCTGTGGATGCAGTTGGGCGTGATCAATGAGCAGGCGGCGGTGCTGGCGCGTGAAGCGGGTCTGATGGTGGTGATGGATCGCTGCCCGGCGATTGAAATCCCACGACTGGGATTGACGAAGTAAGGAAACGGGCCCGATAAGCAATGTGCCATCGGGCCTTAACCAGGATCAGTTACGCAGGCGTGGCGCCTGCAACTGTTTACGGATGGTCTGAGCAAGCTCGTCCATCGAAGGCTGTTCAGGATGCTCGTCCTGCGTTTCGCTGCTTAGCTGCGCTTCGGCAAGATACGTATGCACTGGGCGACCGTCGTCATCTTCCATCACCACGTGATACCACGGAGCGGCGCGAAGTTCGTCGTTAACCGCCAACTCATCAGGTGACGGCTCTGCAAGCGAATAAACCGGGTCGATATCCACGACCACTCCGAGATATCCTAACAGGGAATGGCGGACCTGCTGGCCGATACCGAATTTGCTGGCAATCATAGTCACCTCCCGGGAAATCATTACTCTCGATATGAGGGTAAAATTCCACTTTTCAAGTTACATGACGCGACAGGCAAACCCTTTGAGATACAGCCCTTCCGGGTAGGTAGCGATCACGGGATGATCGGCGGCCTGACGGAACTGCTCTATAAATTGTACATCACGACCTGCATCAATTGCGGCATCGGCGATGATTTTCTGAAATAAATCTGTTGTCATCAGGCCTGAACAGGAGAAAGTCAGCAGCACACCTCCGGGATTCAGCAACTGGATCGCCAGCATGTTGATATCTTTGTAACCCCGACACGCCCCCATCAACTGGCTTTTGTTTTCGACAAACTTCGGCGGATCCATCACGATGACATCAAATTTCTCACCGCGATCGCGATAGGTCCGTAACAGTTTAAAGACGTCGTCACGGACAAATTCAGCTTTGCTGAGATCGAGTTTGTTCAGTTCGACGTTCTGTTTTGCAATATCCAGCGCTTCCTGGGACGTATCGACGCTAATCACCTGACGGCAGCCACCCATCAGCGCAGAAACGGCGAAACCGCCGGTGTAGGAGAAGCAATTGAGCACCCGTTGGTTGTCCACATAACGGCGCGTTGCCAGACGACTGTCACGCTGATCGAGGTAATAACCCGTTTTGTGACCGCCCTGGATGTCAACCAGCAGCTTCATACCATGCTCTTCAATAGGTAGCAGAGCAGGGGGGAGCTCACCGGTGACCGGTCCCTGGGTCAGCTCCATCCCCTCCTTTTTACGCACCGCGACATCGCTACGGTCATAAATCGCACATTCCGGGTAGAGCGCTTGCAGTGCGCTAATCAATGCGGCACGCTGATATTCCGCCCCGGCGCTGAGCAGTTGCAGCACCAGGAAATGGCCAAAGCGATCGATGGTTACACCCGGCAAGCCATCGGACTCCCCGGCGATCAACCGATAACTGTCCAGCCCATCTTTTTTCGCCAGCCAGTCACGCCATTGCTGTGCCTGTTGCAGACGACGGGTGAAGAAGGCGATATCGACAGATTCGGACTTGTCGAAGGTCCAGACGCGTGCGCGGATTTGCGAGGCCGGGGAAAAGGCTCCACGGGCTAACCATTTGCCCTGATGGTCAACAATATCGATGGTTTCGCCGAGGTTGGCTTTACCTTCCATGCGGGCTACGGCACCGGAAAACACCCACGGATGGCGGCGAAGTAATGATTTTTCGCGCCCTTTGGCTAACACTAAACGTACACTCATAATTTACGGTTCTGTCGAATCAAAGAAATGGGCGCCATTGTCCTGAGTTTTACCCGGATTTGCAACGCGCCCGAGGATGTGAAGGAGAATAACAATGTCGAGAGTCTGCATAATCGCGTGGGTTTACGGTCGGGTTCAGGGCGTGGGATTTCGTTATACCACGCAGCATGAAGCGCGGCGACTGAGTTTAACCGGCTATGCGAGGAACATGGATGATGGCAGCGTGGAGGTTGTTGCCAGTGGCGAAGCGGAGCAGGTCGACAAGTTACTGAGGTGGCTCAAAGACGGTGGTCCGAGTTCTGCACGTGTAGACAGAGTCCTGAGCGAGCCGCACCGCCCTCGTGAGGAATTTACCGGTTTTAGTATTCGCTATTAAATACACTTCACCGGCTTCGGCAGGCCAGCAATTTTGGTGGCCTGTTTCGCCGGACCTTTCGGGAACAGACGATACAGATAACGACTGTTGCCTTTTTCCTCGCCAAACTTATTCGCCATCGCCTTGACCAGCATGCGAATGGCAGGCGAAGTATTAAATTCCAGATAGAAGCCACGTACAAAACGCACCACTTCCCAATGTTCCGGGGAAAGGGTAATGCCCTCGTTTTCAGCAATGACCACCGCCATCGGTTCGCTCCACTGCGCGCTCTCTTTCAGATAGCCGTCGGGGTCGGTTGCGATTTCTTTACCTTCAAAGATCAACATATATTCTTCATTGCGTTAGACAACCTGGCGGCAGTTTACCAAAAAACAAAGCCCCGCATAAGCGGGGCCGGGTGTCATGCTTTGTTGCCGTTAATCGCGGCTGGCGAAGCCCAGAATGCTGAGCAGGCTGACAAAGATGTTATACAGTGAAACGTAGAGGCTAACCGTCGCACGGATGTAGTTAGTCTCGCCGCCACGGATGATGTTGCTGGTTTCAAACAGGATCGCGCCTGAAGAAATCAGGATAAACACCGCGCTGATTGCCAGATGCAGTGCCGGCAGTTGCAGGAAAATGTTAGCCACCATGCCAATCAGTACCACTACGATACCGGCCATCAGCATACCGCCGAGGAAGGACATGTCTTTACGAGTTGTCAGCACGTAGGCGGAGCAGCAGAAGAACACAAGCGCAGTACCACCCAACGCCATACCGATCACGTCGCCCATTCCTGCGGACAGGTAAGCGTTCAGAATCGGCCCGAGGATGTAACCGAGGAAGCCGGTGAAGGCGAATGCGGAAATAATGCCGCTTGGCTTGTTTGCGGTTTTATAGGTCAGGAACATCAGTCCGTACATCCCCACCAGTGTCAGAATCAGACCTGGAGAAGGCAGCATCAGCACGGTGCTGGCGGTAGCGGTGATCGCCGAAAACGCCAGCGTCAGGCTCAGTAGAAAATAGGTATTGCGCAGCACTTTATGCGTGCTGAGTAGCGATGTACGGTCATGTGATGAACTAACAATACGATCCATGAGTCACTCTCTTATGACAGATGTAATTAATGATGGAGGATAATGAAAACACAGCCGCGCACACAGCGCTTTTACCCATCTTTACTCATTTGATCTAAATCAGGTTTCACCGTGGATCACGAAGAATGGTTGATAAAGCATGAGTGTTGTGTTGAATAAATGGTCAATCTGTTGTTATTTCAGGCTATTAACAGCATTTTGACTGTTTTTCAGGCAAACGAACACATTCGGGCTTTACACGGCGCATTGGGATGTTTATAGTGCGCCTCATTCCGGAAGTGTGGCCGAGCGGTTGAAGGCACCGGTCTTGAAAACCGGCGACCCGAAAGGGTTCCAGAGTTCGAATCTCTGCGCTTCCGCCAGATTAAACAAGGGGTTACCGAAAGGTAACCCCTTTGTTTTTATGGCACTTAGAATACAATTAGAATATCCACTTAGAATATCTCGCGAAAAACGGTTTATTTTTTCACGATTTTCCTGCCAAAAGCGGCGCGTCCAGCGTCGGAGTCACTTTCACGTTTGGCGTACAGCCGCTGCTGAGCTTCAGTAAGAATACAGATCGTAACCTGACCCGGGTGCAGATGCCGCTCCAGTTCCGCCGTAATGCGCAGTGGGAGATGGAGAGGGATATCACCATGACCGGGAAGAGAACCACGCTGTTTCTGGCTACCGGGGTGATCGACGATTTGCCTCCGCGTCCGTTTGAAATCCGCATGTTGCGCATCATGTATGACTGCACGACAGATTTGTTGCAGAACAACACGCTGTGGTGCGGGTAACTCTGGTCTCATTAAAAAAGCATAATGAGACCAGAGTTATTTTAGAAAATAACTTTAAATCCAAGCATGGCGCTTGTGTCACTGTACCCAGCATTACCAATTTGTTGGGCAACGTTGCCCCAGAGGTTAACGTTACGATTAAGCTGGCTTTCTACACCGGCTTTCAGCTCTGCAATGTTCCGTGTTCCTGCCTGTTCAACGTCAACACCACTCATAGATGCGCCAAAGCGTTTTGTATTATGGATCCAGTTAGCTTCGACGAAAGGCTCGAAAATTCGCTCTTTCCCTTCATCAATTTTGCTATGACCTTTGATAAATACACGTGCCCCAAGGCGGGACTGAATATTACCGTCTCCCTCACTGGTCACTCGCGTCCCATTAGCTTCACGATGTGTTTTGGCTTTAACACCCATCCAGGTTAACTGGCCAACGGTCTGGAAATAATAGCTTTCACGCTCATTTTTCTCACCGATTTTCCAGGTATAACCGGATTCAAGGGAGGCGGTGTATCCTTTCGATTTATAATCTTCCTGTGCCAGACCGTAGCCACTGACTGTGTTATCAAACCAGTTGTACAACAACCAGCTATCCACATAGGCACCCGTCTTTTCTTCATTATCCTGCAACCAGGTGCCATAAACGCCAACGCTGTAACCATCAATACTACCGTTACTGTAATAACGGTTCAGTTTGTTATGTGAGTTACTTTTCTGATTAGCATAACCGCCCATGACGCCGAGGTGATAACGGTCCTTTTCATCGCCGCTCCACTGCGCTATATCTCCACCTAGTTGGACAACGTAGCGGTTAGCCTGAGTGTTGATTTGACCGCTGTTATCTTTAAAGCGCGTATGTCCGCCGACGTGTCGCATCCAGAGGCTGGATACGTTGTCCGTTTCTCCCTTCAGTGCGTTTACATAGTGAGGTTCGCCCAAACGGTCATGTAAACGATGCTGGAACAATGTGTTCGCGGCTGCGATGTTTGCCACATACTCTCCACCTTCCGGGCGAAGCACTGGTGTAGGATCGGGGGTCGGAGTTGGATCGGGAGCTGGGTTCGTTGCAGTGTTGCTGACGAGATACCAATTTTCCCCTTTACGCACTACGTCATAGTCATAGGCGCCGGCAACAATACGACCGTATTTGGTAAACGTACCAATCGATTCGCCGCCAACATTCACAATTTCGATTCCCTGATGAGTCAGTGCACCCTTGCCGCCAATATTGTTAATGCTGACCTGGGTGTTTCCCGCAGCCACATCTCCCAGCACATACAGTTTGTCGGTTAATGAATCATCGCCACCGAGCACTGTATTCAGTGTCAGGATGCCATTCGTGCCGGAATAGTCCTCAACTACGTGCAGGAATTTAGGTGTGTAAGACGCGAAAGTGGTGGGTGCAGTGTAGGTTAAATTTGCATCATGAAGATCGAGGCGGGTAACAACGGAGTCTTCTGTCATATTCCAGATACTATTTGTTCTGGACATATCGAGGTAGATATAACCGTTATCTGCCGTATTCAGTGATTTATCAGCATTTAACTGGGTGGAATTGGCGCTACCGGTAAACGTGGAGCCCTGGGTCATGCGGAGATCAATAACCCCTTTATTTTCAGCTAACAAATTGCCGTTTACAATATAGGTTCCACGGGACTGCTGCCCACCCAGGTATGAGGATCCGATATACGAACCGAAACCGGTCGAATGCATCGCATAACTTCCGGTGCCTTCCAGATCGATATTCACATTCCTGGTCAGGAATATTTTTCCGCCTTCATAACTTTGCGTCTGGGCTCTGAGCATGCGCGTTCCCGGCGGAACATACTTATTACCATCCTCTGCTTTCAGGCCTGCAGCCCGATCGCCCCGGGTCACCACTGAAACATCGCCAACCTGTATCATTCCCGTTTTATTCGCGTAAACCGCATGGGCTTCATCCCCATTTGTTTGCACAGAAACATTATTTCCCAGCGTGATACGGGCGGTACTATGATCGGGAATAAACCCAAACGCGTTTTGATAGTAAGCGGAGCCAGCATACACACCGTAACCCGCCCCTCTGTAAACGTTGCTGCCGGTACCATCGGTAATAACAGAGACATTATCTCCTGCGGTTAAGACGTTATTTTTGTTACTCCCCAGGGTCAGTTCCAGCGCAATTCCCATTCCATATCGTGCATAGATATTCGTGGTTCCGGTAAGCGTGATATTGGCGTAATCCACTTCCTGCAACAGAATGCCGGAAGAATTTTCACCATAGGTTTTAATTGTTAAATTACTATCAATGATCGCCGTGGAAATACGGCCAATAATGCCATCTGAATATTTACCGATAGTGGAAATAGTAATATTATCTGCTGCTAAATGATGCGTTGGTTGGCGAAAATCTAACCCGTAACCTCTGTCATTCGCTGTTGTATTAATGGTGATATTGTCATAAGCGTTAATTTTACTATCTATATCATTAACCAGCCCTGTATCTCCATTGCAGATGGCAGTGACACCATCTGAAGAACTACAGACCGCTTCAGCCGTATATCCATGACAGGGAAGCATGCTCAATACAATTACATATTTTTTAAACACTGTAACAACTCCATGTTTTATTAAAAGTCTTCACCCAGAAAATAATTCTTAACAATAATTATACAAAGGTTTTTATATTAGCCTTTTTTTTGTGCTTTTTTTTGATTTCAAATAAATTGAAAGACATAACCTGTATTTTTTATGTAGAAAAATCCTAATTTCAGGCAAGGCTTTCGCTGTAAGAACCACCGGGAAGGCGAAGATTGATAACCAGGAGGAGGGCTGGAAGTTACTAAAAGATAAAAAAGACTGGCCGCTAATCACTCATTTGATAACTCATCGGCAATATTGGAGTGAAAAACATAATGACGATGAAAGCGCTTAACTCCAGTAATGTTCGTTCCTCGCGCCTGTTGGCCTGATTCCCTTCAACCAGGCCATGGCATACGACTCTGCTAGAGATTACCCACTCCACCATCAACCAATAGCTCAGTACCAACGACGAATGAGGATTCATCAGACGCGAGGAAAACGACTGCTTTAGCCAATTCATATGGGGTCCCTAAACGTCCGATGGGAACCAGCGCTCGAATATCTTCCCTGAGCTTATCTTTGTCCACTCCACCCCCAACGTTGTTCAGTGCCGGTGTTTCAGTCGGGCCGGGGCTTAAGCCATTTACACGGATTCCGCGCGGATGAAGCTCCGCAGAAAGTGTGCGTGCCAGAGAGAGAATCGCCGCTTTACTTGCAGCGTAAGCACTACTTTGCGGAAAACCAATACGCGCGCTAACTGAGCCACAAACAATGACGGAGGACGGATTAGAAAACATTGGAAGCAGTGCTTTGATCAGGAAGAATGGGCCTTTAAGATTGGTATTCATCAGCGCATCGTAAGCCTGCTCATCCCAGGATTCCAGTGGCTTATGTGTAACATCACCTGCGTTTATATATAAAATATCAAGTCTCGGCCATAGCGCCTGTAACGCCGTTGCTAAGTGCGCTTGTTGAGGGATATCACCTGCCTCAGTTCGAAAAATAACAACGTCAATTAACTCTTTTTTGGCCTCCAGTAGTTTTTTTTCACTACGACCCGTGATGGCAACCTTTGCTCCTTCTGCCAGAAACTGACGTGCCGTCTCTAAACCAATACCGCTAGTACCACCGGTAATCAGTGCGTACTTGCCCTCAAGTCTGCCCATTTTCCTACCCCCACGTATTATTCGTGGAGTAATTATTTATCCTTTAGTATCCTTTGGAAAGTAGGCACCATTTGGATACTAAGGAACCTTATGGGATGCAATGAAGTGAGACCGGGGACCCAATGACACATAATATTTCGCCGTTAGCTGAGAGTAATACAGGATGTCCGATGGTCAGTTTTGTGAATCTGATAGCCGGTAAGTGGGCGATCCCCATCCTTTATCGTTTGATTATATTAGGCGAACCTGTTCGTTTTAGTGAATTACAACGGGCGGTGAGACCTATCACTCAGAAAGAACTGACTCGTCAGTTGCGACAGTTTGAGGCTCGCGGGTTGGTTAACCGAAAAGTGTTTGCTGAAGTCCCCCCGAGAGTGGAGTATCAAATAACCGAGCTGGGTAAATCACTGCGCCCGACACTTGATTCTCTTGCTGAGTGGATGACAGCTAACGCGAACTTGATGAATACTCATGCGGACAGAACGTCAGGTGATAAACGCACTGGAACTGAAGTAATCCCTCTAATGGACCGGCAGCCTGCAGGTCCTTAACAAAACTGTTCGGGAAGACTTTTCATGCCCCTCATCAGAGATGAGGTTTACTATAACCGGCGAAACCGTATTAAAAACAGTTGGAGCTGGAAAGTATAGCTTTAGGCATGCAAACTCGGCACTGAGCATTTACACACGTTAATCTAATCAGCAATGCGGATTAGTGAGCTATTAATACCAGCGGAAATCATTATATTGCTGTTTTATAATTTGATGATGTTAAGTTTTTTAATGGTTTCGCTAATGATTAGCATGGAGGTGTTTTTTTAAAATATATTTTTAGTGTGAGTAAAGTTAACGCTTTGACTTCGGTTTTATTGAATATTGTTTTCGAAATAAACTCATTTACTTAAAGGTGTTTACTGGTATTGTTCTTGCGGACTTGAATAGGGAAGTCTCTTAAGCAGAATTAAGTTGTGTCTGATTTTAAAGTAAAACACGCAACTATCCTTATTACATTTTATTGTTAATCCTTTATGTCACAACGACATGTGAAGTGGGGCTTATTTGTTGAAAATAAAATCATTGCGAATTTTATCTGCTCTTGCGTGTTATGTACCCGTTGTTTTCTCAGCGGAGCATAATGGACTGAATATTACTTCTTTGATGAAAATAGGTTCAGGGGATAGCATTACATCAAGCGCTGTTGACAAGGGCGGAATATTAGAGGTTTCTGGTCGTGCGGATAGTTCAAATATAACTGTGCGTAATGACGGCCTTATGATCCTGACAGAAGGCCGGGACAGTGGAAGCGTAATTGAAGAGGGTGGAAGACAGTATATCGCTTCAAACGAGGCGTATGCTTATGACACTCAAGTTAGCGGAGAACAGTGGGTCAGCGGTGGCTGGGTCTCAGAGACGACCATCATGAACAACGGGGTCACTCTGCTGTACTCGAATGCCACCGCTGCGAGAACGACACTCAAAGACAATGCCCGAATGGAAGTAACCCGATCTTTGGTAAGATATAGTTCTTTATACGGCACCAGTACACTGAATGTTCGTGAAGGGAGTCATACATACCTTGTCAATTTATATGACAAAAGTGCTTTGAACATTTTCTCAGATACACATGTGGATGATGTTGAAACGTATGACAACAGTACCATCACTACGCATGAGGGTAGCGTTGTGCATTTCATAACAGCTAATGATAAGAGCTTGATACAAGCTAATGGTGGTGAAATTATAAGTGTGACAATGCGCGGGGAGTCCTCAATGAGTGTTAACAGTGGAGCGACCGTTAACAGCGTTTATCTCAATGACTCCGCGTTCATGAATATCAATCAGGGAGGTGAGGCGCATAATATTAACATTCATGGTGATTTGGCAAAAATAAATTTAAATGGCGGTTCTCTTACTCACGTAAATATAGACAGAGGTGAACTAATTGCTCAGTCTGGAGAACTGCGTGGGCGTATTGATAGCCAGGAAGGGCAGGTAACGCTTGAGAAAGGCGTTATTTCAGATCAGGCCGATGTAAATCTTGAAGGGACATCTGAACTACTTCTTCGTAAATACGACTCGGACGCCTCATATTCTTTAAAATCCCTGAGTTTAAACCAGAGCGGGTCAGTGAGATTCGACAATCCACATAGTAGCGGGGGCAATGGCTGGAATATCCTGACAGTGAATACCCTGGAAGGGAACGGTAATTTTTATATGAACACAGAAGTAGCATCGCGAAAAGGTGACTTTTTGAATGTTACTGGCAACGCCTCGGGATCTCACAAGGTGTTTGTTAAAGATACTGGTGTTAGCCCGACAGAAGAACACCGTCTTCTGTTGGTAAAAGCAGCCAATGGCGATGCCACATTTTCGTTGGGGAACAGGGGTGGTGTCGTGGACCTGGGGGCATGGGAATACACTTTGAAAGAGGAAGAGCAAGGAGTCTGGGCACTCACTCCGGATTTGACAAAAATTCCAGAACCGGAACCAACCCCTGATCCGGAGCCGAACCCGGATACACCGTCTGAATCTGGGCCTGCACTGCCGCCAAAACCTGAGAACATTAAAAAACGAATCACACCATCGACGGCAGCGGTGCTGAATATGGCCGCAGTAGAGCCGCTGGTGTTTGACGCAGAATTGGACAGCATCCGTGAAAGAATTGATGGCCGCGTGTCGCTCAATCGTGACGGAGCTGTGTGGAGTACTCTCTACAACACACGTAATGACGCATCGACTTCTGCCGGTGCTGGTTTCGACCAGACGCTCACCGGGGTGACAATTGGTGCAGATCATACTTTCCGGATGCAAAACAGTGCGGCTACTACAGGTGCTTTTTTTACTTACTCACATTCGAACGTCGATTTTGACCGTGGCGGTAAAGGTAATGTGGACAGTTATTCATTAGGGGCATATGCGGGCTGGCAGCACAGTAATGGCCTGTATGTTGATGGCATTGTGAAGGTCAACCGTTTTGAAAATGATGTGCAAGGCCGCATGACAAGTGGTGGGTCTGCGAATGGAAGCTACAGCGCGTATGGCGCTGGTACTCATCTCGAAAGCGGAATACGTCTCTCCAGCGGTGATTTAAGCGTAACGCCTTACGCAGCCCTTACTGGATTTACTACGGACAGCAATAAATACGCTCTCTCCAATGGGATGCGCGCCGATGTCGATAATACCAGAATGATGCGCGCTGAAGCCGGTCTGAAAACGGCCTACCGGGTGGTTCTGGAAAACGGTATTGAGCTCCAGCCGTGGGTGAAGGCATCAGTAAGACAAGAATATGCTGATGACAACAAGATCAAGGTGAACGACGACGGACGCTTCGTGAACGACCTGTCCGGAACCCGAGGGGTTTATCAGACGGGTATCCGCGCTAAATTCACAGAAGATCTTAGCGGACATCTTAGCGCCAGCTATGCTAACGGAGCCAACATAGAGTCACCGTGGCGTGCGGCAGCGGGTATTAGTTGGTCTTTCTAAGTAATGGCGTCAACTAAGATCTGCCCGTAATAACTTACCTCTCCATGTCTCTTCTGAAAGATCCGGGGGGGAATAGACAATAATTGAGAAATATTAACTCCTCTGAGGGACTTGAAGCCTATAAAGAATAGGCTTCTTTTTTTATTGCCAGCTCTAAACTCCCTCCCCGGGAGGGGGGAATGCTTCATGGGTTTCACTAAATATTCCTAAAATGAAAAAAATGTAATGCTGGATAATTCTTAATACCTTTGGTCTAACGCTATTTAAACCTGTGAGAATAACATTCTGTACTCCTGCTAAACTGGCATTAAGCATTGGTTATATTAATGGTTCCCCTTATTTTCTTTACCTTTAATTCGGTTGCTGGTAAAAAATAGAATCACGTTTTATATCCCCTTTATCGACCCAATCATGGATATATTTATTCAGGAGACAGAACAATCATGGCAGATTCATTTCAGTCTGAAATCCCAAAGGCGCGCGTTAATATCCGGCTTGATTTACATACGGGCGGCGCACAAAAAAAAGTTGAACTTCCCCTTAAACTTCTCACCGTTGGTGATTTCAGCAACGGCAAAGCAGAAGGCCCGCTTTCAGAGCGAGAGAAAATTAACGTTAACAAAAACAATTTCAACAGTGTGCTGGCTGAACTGACGCCGCAGATGAACCTTACCGTCAAAAACACTCTCGCTAACGACGGTTCGGAAGAGAATATCCAGTTGCAATTCCAGGATATGAAGGATTTTGAGCCAGAGCAGGTTGCCCGCCAAATCCCACAGCTGCGTGCCATGCTGGCGATGCGTAATTTACTGCGTGACCTGAAATCCAACCTGCTTGATAACGTCACTTTCCGCAAAGAACTGGAAAAAATTCTGAAAGACCCTTCCCTCAGCGATGAACTGCGTAATGAGCTCAATGCGCTCGCCCCGTCCCGGAATTAATCGCGGGAAACTTTTAACGGAATAATACGAGTAAAATGCTTATGTCTCTTAATAATGAATCCCAGACTCAGGCTGGCGGCGCAACGGTAGAAAAAACGCTGCCGCAGGGTGGCGTTTACGCATCACTGTTCGAAAAAATCAATTTAACACCGGTCACAAAACTCGGTGAGCTGGACGGTTTCCAGGACAACAATATTATGGCTGAAACCTCTGCCGACGCGCGTGTTACCGCCGCGGTACAGGTATTTATGCAGTGTCTGAAAAAATCCGGACAGACCGTTGAGAAGCTGGATAAAACGCTGCTCGACCATCATATCGCCGAACTGGACTTCCAGATCAGCCTCCAGCTCGATGAAGTGATGCACAATGACGAGTTCCAGAAAGTGGAATCTGTCTGGCGCGGCCTGAAATCGCTGGTGGATAAAACCGACTTCCGCCAGAACGTAAAACTGGAAATTCTTGACCTCTCCAAAGACGAATTGCGTCAGGATTTCGAAGACTCACCGGAAATTATCCAGAGCGGCCTGTACAAGCAAACGTATATCGCGGAATACGACACCCCGGGCGGGGAGCCAATTGGTGCGATTATCTCCGCTTACGAATTCGACGCTTCGGCCCAGGACGTGGCGCTGATGCGTAACCTGTCGAAAGTCTCTGCGGCGGCGCACATGCCGTTTATCGGCTCCGCTGGTCCGAAATTTTTCCTGAAAGACTCCATGGAAGAAGTGGCGGCCATCAAAGATATCGGCAACTACTTCGACCGCGCCGAATACATCAAGTGGAAATCTTTCCGCGAAACGGATGATTCCCGCTACATCGGTCTGGTGATGCCACGCGTGCTCGGCCGTCTGCCGTACGGCCCGGATACCGTGCCGGTGCGCAGCTTCAACTACATCGAGGAAGTGAAAGGTCCGGATCACGACAAATACCTGTGGACTAACGCCTCGTTTGCCTTTGCCGCCAACATGGTGAAAAGCTTCATCAACAACGGCTGGTGCGTACAGATCCGTGGCCCGCAGGCGGGCGGCGCGGTGCAGGATCTGCCAATCCATCTGTACGATCTCGGTACCGGCAATCAGGTGAAAATCCCGTCTGAAGTGATGATCCCGGAAACCCGCGAATTTGAATTCGCCAACCTCGGCTTCATTCCGCTGTCATACTACAAAAACCGTGACTACGCGTGCTTCTTCTCGGCGAACTCCACCCAGAAACCGGCGTTGTACGACACCGCGGATGCAACCGCCAACAGCCGCATCAACGCACGCCTGCCGTACATCTTCCTGCTGTCGCGTATCGCACACTACCTGAAACTGATTCAGCGTGAAAACATCGGCACCACCAAAGATCGCCGTCTGCTGGAGCTGGAGCTGAACACCTGGGTGCGTGGTCTGGTCACAGAAATGACCGATCCGGGCGACGAGCTGCAGGCTTCCCACCCGCTGCGCGATGCGAAAGTGCTGGTGGAAGATATCGAAGACAACCCGGGCTTCTTCCGCGTGAAGCTGTACGCTATCCCGCACTTCCAGGTGGAAGGGATGGACGTCAACCTGTCGCTGGTTTCCCGGATGCCGAAGGCAAAATCGTAAATCAGGGCAGGAAGCCAATGAAGACGGAACAACCGTTATGGGGCAGAGGCGTCATGGTCTCTCCCCAGCACTTCCAGCAACAGGCCGCTTATGCGGCCTGGTCTGCGGAATGTATTGCTCAGATGGGCCTCAACCACCCCTGGGGAGTGATTGAGGCGACGTTTGAACCGGACGCGCTGAAGCTTGGACGTTTGCAGGCCCGCAAGCTGCATGTGCGTTTTCAGGACGGTACGCTTGTCGATAGCGATAATGCCGATGGGCTGCCACCGGCATTGCTGCTGGACGGTGAATCGGGTGAAACGCTGGTCATGCTGGCGCTTCCCCTGATGCGCGCCAACGGTGGCAATTGTCTGGCACCGGATGCCGTTGCGGAGCGCCCGGTACGTTACCGTCAGCGCTGGCACGATGTGCGTAACACCTTTGGGGATGATACTCGCCAGATTGCGGTGATGCAGCCTGAACTGACGCTTCGATTCTCCCATCAGAACAACAGCGATTATCTGACCTGTCCGGTTGCGCGTCTGCAGCAGGATTCGCAGGGCATGTGGGCGCTGGATGATGCCTTCCTTCCTCCGTTGATGACTGTGCAGAGCAGCCGCTGGCTGACGGTCCAGCTTGAACACCTGATGACCCAGTTACGCGCGCGCCTGACGCGCCTGATGGCAATGCGTCGCGAAAGCAACGAAAGAATGGCGGACTTTGCCGTCGCCGACGTTTCCCTGTTCTGGTTACTCAACGCGCTTAACAGCGCCGAGCCGGTGCTGGGACAGTTTCAGCGCTTCCCAAAAAGCCCCGTTGAACGGCTTTACCCGGAGCTTGCGCGCCTGGCGGGCAGCCTGCTGACGTTTTCCCTTGAGCATCAGGTCAGTGCTATCCCGGCGTATCAGCATGAGCAACTAAACGCGGTGTTCCCGCCGCTGTTTGATTTGCTGAGTGACCTGCTGGAAGCCAGCCTGCCGTCACGCGTGGTGTCCGTCGAGCTTATCCATGACAAACGTCTGCATCAGTGGCTGGCTCGTTTGCAGGATCCTCGTCTGCGTGAAGGGGCGGATTACTACCTGTCGGTGCGTTCTCACATTCCAGTGGCGCAGCTACAGGAGCAGTTCCCGCGACAGTGCAAAGTGGGGAGCCCGGATTACGTGACCAGCCTGGTGAACGCCTCCCGTCAGGGGATCCCGCTGAAGGCGCTGCGCCATGTTCCTGCCGCCATTCCTCTGCGTCTTGAAAATCAGTATTTCTCGCTCGACCTGTCTCATCCGGCGGCCCAGGAGATGCTCCAGAGCGGCAGCTGTATGTTCTACACCCCGGGCACGCTGGGTGAACCCGAACTTGAACTTTATGCGGTACTGAGAACATGAGTGACAACAAACGCGGCGCGACCGCATCCATAGATATCGATGCGCTGTTGCAGGACACCTGGTTACAGGTTATCAGCCTGCGTCACGGCCCTCAGTTTCAGGAGGGCGAAGGGCGCGTGTTATGGGACCGCTGTGTCTCCGATGCGGAGCGTATCCAACAGGCACTGAAAGCCAGCGGGATGGATGAGGCCAGCTGTCAGCATATTCTCACCGCGCAGTGCGCGTTGCTCGACGAAGCCGTCAAAAGCCGTGGTGTTCAGGATGATGCCTGCGTGCAGTGGTATGACGTTCCGCTCCAGGGGCATTTCCTGGGCACGATGGATGCGGGTGACACCCTGTGCGACCGGATGCGGGACGTTTTGCGAGAACCGACCCCGGACAGCGCAGTGCTGACCTGTTTTCAGCGCGTCATGATGCTGGGCTTTCTGGGCAGCTTCCGTTCAGTGAATGATCCCGACCGTCAGAAGCTGGTGAATGCGCTTAATCAACATGTCGAACCGTTCAGCTATCCGCAAACGCATCCGGTCCTGGCAGAGAGCCGTGCCGGTCAGGGAATAGGCGGCTGGTTTTCTTCCTGGCCGGTTCGCATTGCGGTGAGTGTGGTGGTGGTGATTGCCCTGTGGTGGGGCCTGAACCGCTGGCTGGATCAGATGCTGGTCACCCTGCTGCCAGGAGCGGTGAAATGAGTGCTGCACAGCAACGGCTGTTGGCGTTGTGGGCAGCACTGCTCAGTGCCCTGGTGTGTCTGGGCTTCTTGCCGACGACAGGCTGGGTATCGTTACTCATCCTGCTGGCGATCTGGGCCGTGATTGCGGTGGTCTGGTTCATTGCGGGCCGCGGTGCAGAGCAGCAAACCGAACTGCGTCTGGATAATCTACCAGAAGCGACTTACCGCCAGCCTGTCGTACTGGTCTGTGGCGATCTGACACAGTCCTGGCCGGCGGATTCACCGGTTCTGACGGTGACTCAGGGGTGCTGGATCCGTGTGGAAGATAACCAGGATCTGGCGCAGGTTGCCCGCCAGCTGTTGCGGCTGCGTCCGGACTGGGGGCGTCAGCTCTCGGTGATGGTCAGCGTCTGTCCGCAGCATCATGCGGATACTGAGCGGCTTACCAGTCGTCTGCTGGCGCTGCGGTGGCAAATCAGTCACCTCCGCCGGGAATCGGGGCATTCCGTTCCTGTGGTGCTGAACGGACTGACAGGCAGCGCCATGATGAACGACATACTCTGGCAGGCGGCTATCCCGGGGGAAGGGATCAGCGTCTGGCGTGAATCTGCCGCCCCGAGCCCGATATCGGCCTGGGTGACGACCGGCGGCGCCATGGCGATGCAGCAGCAGGTGCTGATGAATAGCCTGATGACCTGGTTCCACCAGCATGTCAAATCGGTATTCATGGATAAAAATCCTGATATGCCAGCAATTTCGCCTACGGCAGTACTGTGGGGTATGGGGCCAATCCTCGCCGGGAGTCTGGCTTCCTCCGTCTGGACCGCCTGGCTTTCACGCCACACCGCGCTGCAACACGTCGCTGGCTGGCAGCCTGTGGGAACGGAAAGCACGGTGATATCACTGATGCCTGATTTCGTGCTGCCGCTGCTGCCGGAAGGGCAGGGGCTTACACCGCGTCAACGAACCTGGCGCTGCGCCCTGACGCTTATTACCCTGGCCGCCGTCGTCGCATTGCTCTGTAGCGGCTGGAATAACCGACAACTTTTGCATCGTCTGAGCTTTGACATCCAGCGCTATGACCGTATTTCGATGGATGATTACGTCCCGAAAGCGGAGGCGGTAAACGTGCTGCATAAGGATGCGGCGCAGCTTGATGACTGGGCGCGTAATGGTGAACCTGTGCGCATGAGCCTGGGGCTGTATCAGGGCGAACGTCTGCGAATGCCCGTGCTGAATGCGATCCGCTCTTATGTGCCTCCGCCGCCGCCACCCAAGCCGAAAGAGAAAGTGGTCCCGACCATCGTCCGCCTCGACAGCATGTCGTTGTTCGATTCCGGCAAGGCCGATCTCAAACCCGGCTCCACTAAACTGCTGGTGAACTCGCTGGTCGGCATTAAGGCCCGGCCGGGCTGGCTGATTGTCGTCGCCGGGCATACCGATAATACCGGCAACCCGCAATTAAACCAGACGCTCGCCCAGAAACGTGCCGAAGCGGTGCGTAACTGGATGCGCGACACCGGTGACGTGCCGGAAAGCTGTTTTGCAGTGCAGGGCTACGGCGCAAGCCGCCCTGTTGCCACGAATGACACCCTGGAAGGCCGGGCGCTGAACCGGCGTGTCGAAATCAGTCTGGTACCGCAGGCCAGTGCCTGTCAGATACCGGGCAAACCCCTGGCGCCATCGCAGGATGATGACGCCATTCAAAATGAAATGGAGAAGTAACATGGCAATTCCCGTTTATCTGTGGCTGAAAGACGATGGCGGCGCGGATATTAAAGGTTCCGTTGACGTAAAAGATCGTGAAGGCAGCATCGAAGTGGTGGCGCAGGATCACTCCCTGTACATCCCGACGGATAACAACACCGGCAAGCTGACCGGTACCCGTATCCATACGCCGTTCCTGTTCACCAAGGAAATCGATTCGTCCAGCCCGTATCTGTACAAGGCAGTGACCACCGGCCAGACCCTGAAGTCTGCGGAATTCAAGTGGTACAAAATCAATGACGCGGGCCAGGAAGTTGAATATTTCAACACCAAACTGGAGAACGTGAAGCTGGTGAAAGTTGCCCCCAAAATGCACGACATCAAAGATCCTGCGATGGAAAAACACAACCATCTGGAAATGATCGAGCTGCGTTACGAAAAAATCACCTGGACCTACAAAGACGGCAACATCATTCATTCCGATTCCTGGAACGAACGTACCACCGCGTAAGTCTTTGCGGGCAGGTTTCCTGTCCGCAGTTTTTTGCTGAGCGCCTGAAGACTCAGGCCCTGAGCAAAGAATCACACAATCTGCCCGCCTGACCTGATGCGCTTTGGGTTCCTGATGAAGAGGGAACAGCGACGGGCGGTAGCGTGCCCGGAAAAAAGAAGAGAGAGAAAATGGAAAACTCAGCCGTCCTGTTACGCCGTCTTAATCCGTACTGCGCCCGCGCGCTGGAAGGGGCAGCCTCCCTGTGTCAGACCCGGGCGCATGCCGAAATTCTTCCGGAGCACTGGTTGCTCAAGCTACTGGAGCAGGGCGAAGGCGACCTCACGGTGCTGGCCCGCCGCTACGAATGGGATATGGACGGTATGTGGCAGGCGTTGCTGGGCTGGCTGGATACACTTCCGCGCTCGGTGCGCAGCCGTCCGGCGCTTGCGGACTCGCTTAACGCGCTGCTGAAACAGGCATGGATGATGGCCTCATTGCAGAATGAGGAACAAATCCGCAGTCAGCACCTGCTGATGGCCCTGACGGAAAGCCCGAAACTTATCCGCTGCGACGGCCTGTGGCCACTGCTGACTCTCGGTCAGAGCCAGCTTGAACGTTTACGTCCGCTGCTGGATGTACAGTCGGACGAGCGTCCGGACGTGCAGCAGGAAGAAGAGCTGGCGCAGGGTCATGGCGGAGATGTGGAAATCATCGGTCGCCCGGCAGGTGCGGAAGTGAAGGAAGGCGAACTGAGCCCGGCATTGCAGAACGTGCTGGACAAGTTCACCCTCGACGTTACCGCTAAAGCCAGAGAAGGCAAAATCGACCCGGTGTTCGGGCGTGACACGGAAATTCGCCAGATGGTGGATATTCTCTCGCGTCGTCGTAAAAACAACCCGATTCTGGTCGGCGAGCCTGGCGTCGGTAAAACCGCGCTGGTCGAAGGCCTGGCGCTGCGTATCGCCGAAGGGAACGTGCCGGAAAGCCTCAAACCGGTCATCCTGCGCACCCTTGACCTCGGCCTGCTGCAGGCGGGCGCGGGGGTGAAGGGCGAATTTGAACAGCGTCTGAAGAATGTGATTGATGCCGTTCAGCAGTCCCCGGTGCCGGTTTTGCTGTTTATCGACGAAGCGCACACCATCATCGGCGCGGGCAACCAGGCGGGCGGCGCGGATGCGGCCAACCTGCTGAAACCCGCACTCGCCCGTGGCGAACTGCGTACCATCGCCGCCACCACCTGGTCGGAATACAAACAATATTTCGAACGTGATGCGGCACTCGAACGCCGCTTCCAGATGGTGAAAGTCGATGAGCCGGACGACGACAGCGCCTGCCTGATGCTCAGAGGGCTGAAATCCCGCTATGCCGAACATCATAACGTGCACATCACCGACGCGGCGGTACGCGCCGCCGTCACCCTTTCCCGCCGTTACTTAACAGGCCGCCAACTGCCGGACAAAGCCGTTGACCTGCTGGACACCGCTTCCGCCCGCGTGCGCATGAGCCTCGACACCGTGCCGGAGTCGCTCACCCACATCCGCGCGCAAATCACCGCGCTTGAAATGGAAAAACAGGCGCTGCTGGAAGACATTGCTTTCGGCAACCATGCGCACGGTGAACGCCTGGCGACCATCGAACAGGAAGAAAACGCGTTGATTGTTGCGCTCGACGAACTGGAAACCCAGTATGGCGAAGAGCTGAAACTGACCGAACAACTGCTGGAAACCCGCCAGGATATATCCCGTCAGGCTGAAACGCAGGCCCTGCAACAGCAACTGAACGGCATGCAGCGCAGCAACCCGCTGCTGGCAGTGGATGTGGACGTGCGTACTGTTGCTACCGTCATCGCCGACTGGACCGGCGTGCCGCTGTCTTCACTGCTGAAAGACGAACAGACCGAACTACTGACGCTGGAAAATGAAATCGGCAAACGCGTGGTTGGCCAGGACGTGGCGCTCACCGCCATTGCCCAGCGCCTGCGTGCCGCCAAAACCGGGCTGACCTCCGAGAACGGCCCGCAGGGCGTGTTCCTGCTGGTTGGCCCGAGCGGCACCGGTAAAACCGAAACCGCGCTGACGCTGGCTGATGTCATGTACGGCGGCGAAAAATCCCTGATCACCATTAACCTCTCCGAGTACCAGGAGCCACACACCGTCTCCCAACTGAAAGGTTCGCCGCCGGGCTACGTCGGCTACGGCCAGGGGGGAATCCTCACCGAAGCGGTGCGCAAACGCCCGTACAGCGTGGTGCTGCTGGATGAAGTGGAAAAAGCGCACCGCGACGTGATGAACCTGTTTTATCAGGTGTTTGACCGGGGCTTTATGCGCGACGGCGAAGGGCGTGAAATAGACTTCCGCAACACCGTGATCCTGATGACCTCCAACCTAGGCAGCGACCCCCTGATGCAGTTATTGGGTGAAAAGCCGGACGCCACCGAAGGCGAACTGCACGAACTGCTGCGCCCCATCCTGCGCGATCATTTCCAGCCCGCGCTGCTGGCGCGTTTTCAGACCGTGATTTACCGCCCGCTGGCGGAAACAGCGATGCGCACCATCGTCGAAATGAAACTTGCTCATGTCAGCAAGCGCCTGCATCGCCATTACGGCCTGCTCACGCAGATCGACGAGAGCCTGTACGACGCACTCACTTCCGCCTGCCTGCTGCCGGACACCGGCGCGCGCAACGTCGACAGCCTGCTCAATCAGCAAATCCTGCCGGTACTGAGCCAGCAGTTACTTCGCCATATGGCCGCGAAACAGAAGCCGACGACGCTGACGCTGGGATGGAGTGAAGAAGAGGGAATTGCGCTTGAGTTTGATGCAGCCAGAGGAGAAGGATGATGAGTACCAACCCGGCTATTCGATTCACCCACAACCACCATTTACTGGCGGTTAAAGGCACCCCCTCCGAACTCGATGTACTGGCCTTTGAAGGCCAGGAAGCCCTGAGCCGGCCGTTCAGCTACCGTATTGAATTCACAAGCACTGACCATGCCATCAGCAAAGAGATGATGCTGATGAAGGCCGGTTCCCTGACGCTGCAGGCCCCGGTGGAGCAGGGCTCTGGCATTAAAATACAGCAGCCGGTGCGGGTGATTCAGGGTGTGGTGAGCGGCTTTGAACGTCTGAGCACCTCAAAGGATGAAACCCGTTATGCGCTGACATTACAGCCGCGGCTGGCGCTGCTCGACCGTTCGCACCAGAACGCCATTTATCAGGACATGTCGGTCCCGCAGATTGTGGAAAAAATCCTGCGCGAACGCCACGGCATGCGCGGTCAGGATTTTCTGTTCTCGCTTGCAAAAGAGTATCCGCGCCGCGAACAGGTGATGCAGTACGGTGAAAATGACCTGCACTTTATCACCCGCCTGCTGGGGGAAGTCGGCATCTGGTTTCGCTTCACCACCGACACGCGCCTGAACATCGACGTGGTGGAGTTCTACGACAGCCAGCAGGGATACGAGAAAGGCCTGACCCTGCCATCGGTGCCGCCGTCGGGCCAGCACTCGGAAGGGGGGGA
The DNA here is from genome assembly GCF_019048065.1 of Citrobacter farmeri. Taxonomy (NCBI): domain Bacteria; kingdom Pseudomonadati; phylum Pseudomonadota; class Gammaproteobacteria; order Enterobacterales; family Enterobacteriaceae; genus Citrobacter; species Citrobacter farmeri. The sequence continues at coordinate 2,890,326 of NZ_CP077291.1, read as the reverse complement.
TGCGGTCTGGAGCATGGAATGCCACCACAGCGTGGTGCAGAAGCTGGTCAGCACCCGCGACTACAACTACCGCCAGGCCACGGTCGACATGAACAGTCAGGCGGATGCCACGGGCGGCGACAGCACCACTTACGGCGATGCCTATCACTATGCCGATAACTACCTGACGCAGGGTAGCGCAGGCCGCAACCCGTCTCCGGAGTCCGGGGCGTTCTATGCCCGCGTGCGTCACGAACGCTATCTGAACGGTCAGACACGGCTCAGCGCGATGACCTCCTGCCCGACGCTCTCTCCGGGTATGCTGCTGAAAGTCACCGGCGGCAATGAAGTGGCGGAGGTTTACGCGAAGGGCGTGGTTATCACCTCGCTGACCAGCCACGCCCGTCGCGACCGGGATTTTGAAGTGCACTTCGGCGGCATTCCGGACAGCAGTGATGTTGGTTTCCGCCCGGAACCGGGCAAACGCCCGGTGATGGCCGGCACGCTACCGGCCCGCGTCACCAGCACCACCCAGAACGACACCTACGGCCATATCGACAAAGACGGCCGCTACCGCGTCAACATGCTGTTTGACCGTGATAACTGGGAAACCGGTTTTGAAAGCCTGTGGGTGCGCCAGTCCCGCCCGTATGCCGGCGACACTTACGGCCTGCACCTGCCGCTGCTGGCAGGCACCGAAGTGGCGATTGGCTTTGAGGACGGCAACCCGGACAGGCCCTACATCTCCGGCGTGCTGCACGACTCGGCGCACGGCGACCACGTCACTATCCAGAACTACAAACGCAACGTCCTGCGCACGCCGGCGAACAACAAAATCCGCCTCGATGATGAACGCGGTAAGGAGCATATCAAGGTCTCAACGGAGTATGGCGGAAAGAGTCAGCTGAACCTCGGACATTTGGTGGATGCCGAAAAGCAGCCGCGCGGGGAAGGTGTTGAGCTGCGCACAGATGATTGGGTGTCTGTCCGTGGAGGGAAGGGGCTTTTGTTGACTTCGCAAGCCCAGCCTAAGGCAATGGCACAGCAACTCAGCATGGATGAGATTAAGCGGCAATTATCGGATGCATTATCGCTGGCACAATCCTTGTCGAATCTAATGGAAACGGCAAAGCTTGATCCACTTGATCATGGTAATCAGCAGCAGTTTTTACAGCAAAACGTTGATAAATTACAACAGCCTGTAATTATTGCCGGTGCGCCTGGCGGTATTGCAATGTCCACACCTCAACATCTTCAATTGAGTGCTAATCAAAATCATATTTTAACATCCGGAGCAAATACAGAAATATCTGCCCTTAAGCGTATTGCGCTGGTGGCGAAAAAAGGTTTTGTAGCTTTTACACACAGTGTAGGAATGAAACTTGTTGCTGCATCTGGAAAAGTGGAGATTCAGGCTCAAACAGATGCTATGGATCTTTTTGCGAATAAAACATTAACCATATGCAGCTCCGAAGATGAAATTATCATTTCCGCGAAGAAAAAGCTGACCCTGCAGTGTGGTGGCTCATATATAACGATTGACCCTGCAAAAATTGAAAACGGCACGGGCGGAAATTTCAATGTTAAGAGCGCGAATTTTGATTATGCTGGCTCAGCTAAATTGAATGCTACATACCCAAAATTTACAGCATGTGAAAATGCCGCATCTGAAGGGGCCAGTCAGGGTGAAGCAACGATCACTTTAAGTTAGGGATGATGTGAAATGGATTATTTACCTCAGCATTTGTCACTAGGCGAACACCAGTATGCTGTCATTGATCGTTTAAGAGTTTCTGAGCTTCCCGTAAGTTGGCCGCTAATCGAGCTTGTATCACCCATGCTTATGCCACAAGCTCATCTTTACCCTTGGTTGCTACCTTTACATGAACTTCCTTCAGGTGAATGGCAGTCACTGATGAAAGACCTCGCGGTTGATGTGAAAGGAATCTTGGCTCCCGAATGTATTCTATTATTATCCAGTTCTTATTCGGTGCAGGAGGTCCATAGCGCTTTAGTGTCAGCGCTTTATTATCAGGATGAAACAGGGACCGGACGTATACTCCGATATTACGATTCTCGGGTATTATTCCATTTACAATGGATGCTGACCCCTTCCCAAATTACTAATTACCTTCCGGTGAAAAAAATCCCACTTTGGACACTTTGGCTTGAGGGGAAATGGCAGACGTTAAACTTTGCTAGTGAGCAAACGGCTTGTGTAAACGGCGGTAATTCCAGACTTCCTATGAGTCAACTTCAACGCTGCGGTCAAATTAATGACGTGCTGGCTCAATTACCAGCCGAAGAGAATATGAGTACCCGGCAAAGTATCAGTCGAAAAATTGATTTTTTGCTGGTGCAAGCTATTGAATGTCAGTTGTCGACCCGAGAAGATCAAAATGCTTTTGCGCTGCATGGATTAAATCTCCCGGATAAATTTTGGCTGGCTCCGAAAATGAAAATTTTCCTGGAGAAAGCCAGACAAGCACCAGAATATTTTCTTGATGAAACCAGTAGCTGGAATGAGCGTGTTTGGCTGGATATGATTTGCACTTAACTATGGAATTATAAGTATGAGTACACAAAAAGGATGTAAATTCTGTCTCCGCTACGGTTTGCCTGTTTTGCCTGTTTTGCCGGTGCGCCCGGCAGTGGCAGGCCTGGAAGATAACCTACCAACCCTTCCGTCCAGCATCAAAACCCCGGCTACTGCAAAGGGTGAAACGGTCTGGACGGGGCGTTTATTGCGGGAAGGCTATCTGTATATCTGGTCAGAATCGGGTAACCGCTGGATCAGCTACTTTGCCACCAGTGAGGGGTATTATTATCCACTGCCGTCCAGTGGGGAAGTTCCGCCGGATATTGCGAGTGGTAAAACGAAGCCGTGCATAACGCATCCGGAGGAACTTGCCACGGCATCACTGGTGACATTGCCGGTGAAGCCTGCCGGGATAAAAAATGGCCTGTTCTGGCTTAGTTGGTCAGAAGTGGAATGGACGAATGCGGTGCGTAAAAAGCACGAGAATGCTGGCTACCGAAGCAAGTTTATGCAGCGTTTTGACATGGATGCGTGGATAAACAGCGGTAATGCAGAGCAGGTCATCGCAATTTCAGCATTGAGTAACACGGTAGCGGAATACAGCAGTAAAGCAGCGGCCAGCAAAGTGAAGGAATGGTCGCCTGCACCATGGAAGACCGCGAAACCGATGGAAGGTCTGAATCTGATACAGGCAGCCGACAAACTCTATTCAGGTAAAGGGGCGATGATCCTGCTGCAGGACCCGGTGGCGGTGGCGCAGGATATTTCCTGGCTGGCAAACCACCGGCTGAATACCCGTTTTTATGATAATCCGCACTATGCCCGCGAATTGGCGCTGACCGCTGCCGTGCAGGGGCTGAAAGAGAGCGTGTGCGCGCAGTTTGAGCGTGAAATCGTTTTCAATAATGAAGTGGAAGAGCTGAACAGCGAGATAGGCTACTATGACCATAACGGGATGTTTATTCCCGGCTCGCCTGTACTCGGAAAGGCTACCCACGAACGTAACGTTCAGCTTCTCAGTCAAAGGATTGAGGCAAAATGGATGAGCGAATACGGCAGATATTACGATAAGGCCAAAGAAAAGGCCTTCACGGATACGTTCAATGCGGCCATCAGGAACTATGATGACACGGTCATTGTGCCGATGATGAAAATGTACACGGCATGCCTGGACGGAACTATCCTGGGCGACTATTTTGCGCATAACTTTGATACCACCGATACCGGAAGTGGTATTTTTTATGTGCAGTCAGTGACCGACTGTATTGATGGTTTTCAGGATAAGCTGCTGGTCTCGAAGCAGTATCAGGAAAAGCTTGCCGGTTCATGTCTGGATAAAAACAACATCCTTGCCCGGGCAGCGGTCTTCAATAACGACCTGTTTGCTGAGAAAATCAACAGCAGCACCCATGTGTCGATGGATATGATAGCGGTGCCCTGGGACAGGACTCTGGATGGCTTCAAGGATATTTTTGACCAGAAAATTGGCGCGGCGCAGCTGGTGCTGGAAAAGTACCAGAATGCACTGAACAGCGCGGTGTACTCACTGATTGAAAAGACCATCAACTCCCGGCCTGTCGATGCACTGGTCTCCTTCGCGGTGGTGGCCAACAAGCAGGTCAACATCATCACCCTGACGGCGGACAGAAAGCATTTTGTGACCGCCGTGGTCGAAGAAATGGCAAGGGTGTTCGGCATCAGCGGTCGTCGCGGGCTGGACCAGTTGCGCCACTATGTCGATATTGAAGTGCGCCATCTTGAAGCCAGCAGGATGACAATGACAGGGCAGCAGACCACAAGATTTGCGGTGCTGGCGGATATCCAGGCGGTGAACGAGGTCAGTAACACCACCGGAAAGGCCGGGGCGATGGCGATGGCGAAGACCCTGCGTTCAGCGGAGGAAGTGAAAGCCGCGATTTTCCCGAACACCTTCCACAGCAAGCTGGCGCAGTTGAAAGGCAGTTCGCCTGCCACCGTTTCGGCCTCAACCGTGAAGGCGATCCCTTTTGCCGGCAGCGTGCTGTCAGGGGTTTTTCAGATTTTCGCGCTGGTTCATGGTGGCTTACCGAAAGAATTTAACGTTGAAGCGACGTCACGGTTCACTGCCAGTGTTTTTATGGCCGCGGGTTCGGTGGCGGACTCCGTAGAGCGCCTGCTCACTAACTTCAAGCGCATTCGCTGGAATGCACAAATCAGGGTTGCGATGGGCGGCAACTTCCAGAGATGGATGATGCGCGGTATTCGATTTGTGAAATGGTTTGGTGGGGCTGTTGGGCTGGTTGGGGTAATATATGATGGTATCAATGCTTACGAGGAATTTAAAAAGGGGCATATTGATATTGGAATTGCATATATATTTTCAGCCGCCGGAGGCCTTATCCTTACTGCTGCTGTTATTTTCAGTATTGTGTTGTCTCCATTCTGGATTGTTGTTGCTGTCGCATTGATGTTAGGCTCCGCAATATATCTTGCCCTGAATATTAAAAATGATATTCAGCTCTGGTTAATGAGCTGTCTTTGGAGAAAAATTCCTGTGGGAGAGAAAACGATCCCTGATATTTGGCCTACGAGTCGCATTGAAATGGAACAGTTGGGAAATGCCCTCCAGTCGGGAGCGTAGATAATGAATTACACTGGATTGTATAGTCTGTTTAAAATTAATCGGCCGTTGACTAATGAAGAGATTAAATATCAGCTTCGACAAGATTTTACGGGAATGGGGGCTTCAGATTCTGTCGCGCTAGATGATGCCGTTGTTATAAAAATGAACTCAACCTATCTGGAACTGGTTGATAAGTACTATTGTGACAGAGGAATGCCGGATGTATTTGCTTTTACTTTATCATTGGCACCTTTTCTACTTGCTATTGGAATAGGATGTTTGTTTTTTGACCCATCGTATGTTGTAAATGACTTTTTTGGATTGTTTGCATTAGTTTTTTCTATTTTTTTATCTGCCTTTTTTAGCTGGTTTTTTCTAAAATTACTGCTCAAATCCTGGTTTGCCTGGACCCATTACCCCGTTCGCCTTAACCGCAAAACCGGCATGGTCCATGTCTTTAAAGTGGGCGGGAAAATACTCTCCGTGCCGTGGAAAGAGGTGTTTTTCACCCGTGGGCGGGCCGGGCCTGGGAGTTCGGCGGAGTGGAGTATCGACGGTCATATTCTGGCGGACGATGGTAAAACGGTGCTGGACACCTTCAGCCTGGGTTTCTCCAGTACCCGGCGCGAGCTGGTAAAAAACTGGGCGTTTGTCCGCAGCTATATGGAAGTGGAAGACTGCCTGCCGGACCTCGCGGACATCATTGCGCTGTGCCCGCCCGTGACGGAGAAAAAAGAAAGCTATCTGTTTGGTATGCAGTACATGATGCGGGTGGAATCGCGAATGGAATGGCCGATGACCCTGCTGCTGCTCCCGCTGACGCTGCCGGGCAGCGTCGCTCGCTTTATCGCCATGCGGACCAGCAAAATTCCCCGCTGGTCAGATGCAGTGGAAGCCGACTGTGCGGTGGCGCCGGACGACCCGATTAACGTCAGCGCGAAAGACAACCCAAAACACCTGTGGCGCTACGTGCTGGCCAACCAGTCTCTGGAAGAATACACCGCGCTGCATCAGCGCCAGACAGTCGCTATTGAACGCCTGAGAGCGAAAGTCCAGACGCAGATAAAAAACAGGTCTGCTGACGAGTAAAATGTTTTAAGCGTCAGAAGCATTCTTCAACAGGGAACGCAGAGAATGAAATACATCTTTTCTGGAGTGAGTGTGTTTACACTGTGGCATTTCCAATGACATCAACAAGGTTTTGAACGTGAATAAGATACAAATATTATCATTGGCTTTTTGCCTTTCTATAACCGGTTGTAAAGAAGCCGAAATTAAAGGGGAGTGGACTGGTGCAACAAATGATCTCAATGCTGGCCTGATGCGTTCATTATTTTTAGATGCAAAGGTTAACATTAATGATGAAAATATCAGTGTATCAGAATCTGAAAATGAAGGAGGAACGACGACTTTTCTTGTGACTATAGGTGATAAAAAGCATTCTAAAGAATGGATTGAGGCAACGCTGAAAAAGGTTAAGCAACTGCAATATGAAAAAATACAGCTATTAACATCACCTTCACAGATGAAAATTATGGTAAAGATGCAAATGAAAATGAGTTGCTTAAATTACTTAATAAATTGAACATGCAGCAAAAGGGAACCATTTCGACAAATATTGACTGGTCAAAATCTGAAGTTGTAGTCTATACACGAAAAAAAAGTATAACGGGCCAGACAGACTTATACAGTCAGATCCATCCGGCAGCATATTGTAAACTACAGGCAATGCTAACCAATTCATTGCCAAGATTAGAAGTTAAAAGTCCACTCCCGTATATCTCATTCCAGGATATACCTGAATCACTCCGTTCCTCGATGACTGAAAAACAACTGGATGATTATATTAAAGATGAAAATGGGTTGCGTAGATATGTAAATATTGGGATGAAACTCACAGGGAACAATTATCCCCACTCTACAGCATTCAGTGATAAGTTCATGAATAAGCTTACTGAGTCCAATGGAGTGTTGGCGATTGCACCTGCAACTTACACAATTGATCCTGAAAAGATAAATATAGAATATGGGGATATTCCTAATGTGGATGTTGAACCTATGCTGGGTGATATGGGTGGTGAATTGCATCGTAAGTGTAGCGAGATAATTAAAAAAACAACACCGGAAATTTATCAAAAAAGAGAACATTCCATGAAGTACGCAAATATTAGTCGTTTGATAATAAATCCGGAATGGAAAACGGGGGAATAACCATGAGTTTAATGCTAAAACTCATCCATAAACGATCTTTATAAAACAAACCAAGCATTAAAACTATAAGGACACCCGCTTGCTCGTATGTTTATTTTTGTTATGCTTGCCAGTTTGGTTGTTTTTTCGGTAATGCTTCCAATGAGTCGAACATGTATTTTTCAATGATGGCACCGATGATTTTCTCATACAGCTTAACGGGGTGTGAGAAGCATATGGTCCGGCGAGCCTGACGTTTACCCCGGGTTCTCAGTGTCAGATTGTTACGTTCAATACGCTAAGTAAATATCTTACCGGTCAGATGATTGTCTTTCGGGACTTCTCAGGCATAAACTTGGTCTGAGTGACAACGGGGACAGTGAACATGACATGGATGCGTGGATAAACAGCGGTAAAGCAGAGCAGGTCATCGCAATTTCAGCATTGGGTACTACGGTCGTGGAATACAGCAGTAAAGCAGCGGCCAGCAAAGTGAAGGAATGGTCGCCTGCACCATGGAAGACCGCGAAACCGATGGAAGGTCTGAATCTGATACAGGCAGCCGACAAACTCTATTCAGGTAAAGGGGCGATGATCCTGCTGCAAGATCCTGTAGCTGCGGCGCAAGATATATCGTTACTGCTTAATTATGAGTTGCAGAAAAAAATCTACGAAAGAGGTGATTATCAGCAAGAGTTGGCCCTTTCCTCGGCAATTACGGGGTTGAAAACTTCACTGATTCGCCAATTTGAGCGCGACTTTCTTGATCGAAGTGAGAATGAAGAGCGGGCCGCTGTTTATGGCCCTTTTGGATTTAACACACCAGGTCCGTTGCCGGACAATATGTACACACATATTAACGACGCGAAGATGAAAAAGGTTGTCGCTGCAAAATGGGCTGATTATGAGCAGTACTATGATCCAGTGAAAGTGGCAGAGTTTCAGGCGAAGTTCAAAAGTATTCTCGATGCTTATAACGCTTCAGTTGTCACTCCAAGAGAAGATATGTATCTCTCTTGTATGAAAAGTCAATTTTTCCAGGGGTACTTTCAGCATAACTTTGATACGGAAGAATTGAGCAGTGGCATCGATTATGTTCAGACACTTAATTATTGTGTTGCGGGAATGCAGGATAAGTTAGGCGCAGCGCAGTATTTTAAGATGCAGCTAAGCGGAAAACCGTCAGATGTGACGAATATGATGGCCCGCGCGCTGTCTCTTAATCAATCAAAATTGGCTGCAAAGCTGGAAGAAGGTGTGCAGGGGTCAGTAGATATGCTTTCGCTTCCGTGGTCATCGGTTGCGGATGCAGTAAATACAACGATTACCCGTATGAAAGATCAGTCTGCTGGTGTCATGGGGATCTTTTTCGCACTGATGGCGGGGCCGTTGACCTCCGGATTGCAGGAGACGCTTGAATCGCCAACTATGTTTTATGTGCTGTTATCGATGGGGGCATTCTCCAATAAAGCGATTGTTACCTACGATAAAACAGGCAGTTATAAACAGTTTGTGGGGGAAGTTGTTGGGCGGCTCGCAAAAGACAGTGGCCTTTCAGGTAAAGTAAATGCCGATCGCCTGCGTACTTATGTCAGTAAAGAGTTACGCCGTCTACGCATTGATGGGCTGCCAATGGAAGGGAGTGAAATGAAAAAATTCCTGGTTATGATCGACCTGGACAAGGTTGAGGAATTGAAAGCGCTACCGCCAAAAGCCAGAAGTGCCGCCCTAAGCAAGCTTTTACGTACCGTGGGTGACGTAGAAGCTGAGCAGTTCAGCAACTGGCAAAGCGCAGTCCAGCGCGGTATGAACAAAGCCGGACAGGGGATGCCGTTTACGTTAGGTGTGGTTTCCGGCATTCTGCAGACCGTTGCGATTTGGAGGACGGTGGATTTTAAAGGGAAAACGTTGACGGCAGATCAGAATGAAGCTTATGTTCGCTTTGGGATTGGAGTTGCTGCCGCATTGAGCACTGGTTTAGGAATTGTTGAAACGGGTATTAAGCAGTTTAAGTTATTTTCTAACCCTGCTTCGAGGTTAAGTGTCTTACGGTCTGGTAAGTTTTTAACATGGATTGGCAAGGTTGGCCCGCGGCTTGGTGCTATTGCAGGTGTTTTTACTGCATTTGTCGATTTTTACCATTCATATGATGAAAGTCAAAAAGGGCATACAGGATTAGCATGGGCATTCGGTTTCTCTGCTGCATCAGGGCTATGGCTTGCGGTTTCTCTTTTATACGCTCTTCCTGTAATAGGTACTGTTATTGCTACACTTATTTTGATTGGAATGGCTATTGTTTTGGCAGTCTTTAGTCAAGATAATATTCAAAAATGGTTAGAGCAATGCTTGTGGAGAAGAATTCCAATTAACAAAAATGAAGATCTCGAATCTCAGAGAAAGCATCTAGAGTATGAGGCGAGAGGGCGACCAATATGGCCAAGTAGGGAAATGAATGAGTTGAAATTGGCTTTAGGAGAAGGTTGAAGATGGTTTATAAATATAGGTACTTGCCTAAAAAATACATTGTTATTTCTTTTTTATTGGTTTTCTCTTCCTTGCTAATAATGGCTGCTGGTGCTTGGTTTGGCGTTATATCGCATTTGTCGGACGGAAAGCCGATTAATGGAATGACAGTATTTTTAACTATTGGGATTACTTTTGTTGCAACAGGTCCTTTAATTGTATTGAATGAAAAACTAATAAAGTCTAAATGTGTTTGGGATCAAGTTTCGGTAAGCGAAAAAGAAATATCTTCATCACGCTATGGCTTTTTAGACATAAAAGATGTTAAGAGAATTTATGTTAATGACCTGTCGAAGGTATATACCTTTTCTATAACTACAAATGATAGACGCTTTAAATTTACATGTTTGAACTTTTTGGGGCGTGAGGGCCCTACTGAATATGATTGCGACAAAGAATCTTTGAAGTCATTAGCAGAGAACCTACTTCAGCTTGCTAACTCACCTAATTACAACATTACCGTTGGCAAGGAGTCTTCATCCGGAATTTTGTTTGTGTTGTCATGCGTAGCCATGCTGCTTCTTATTCCAGAGTTTATTTATGCTCCAGGTCGGATGATCTTTGTTGCACCGTTTGTCATTCCTTTATTTTTTTGTTTTGTGGAAAAAACGTCAATATGACAAAGCAAAACAAATCAACAAACAAGGGCGAGTAGATAAATGAAAGGCATTGTCAGAATTGGTGATAAAAACACCGGTGGCGGCCAGGTACTGTCAGGCTCTACCAAAATGAAGTTCGCCGGTATTGGTGTGGCGAGACTAAATGACCCAGTGAGCTGCCCCATTCAAGGGCACAGCCCGTCAAAAATTGTTGAAGGGCACCCTACGATGAAAGACAACGGTATCCCCGTTGCCTTTCATGGCTACAAATGCTCTTGCGGATGCACTCTCATTTCGTCTCTTACTAACGTCACAACGAGTAAATAATGCCAGTTGATTTGTCACGCATTCCGGAACCCGCAACTCGCAACCGGCCACCTTCTTTAAAACGCTGGTCGATGGTACTGCTTATTTTTTTAGTGCTTGGCGGTTTTCTTACCTCGTCGCTGTGGCCCGCTCAGAAAGTTGTGCGTGAGGCTTTGTTCTGGCACTGTTTTATTACTGCACCGCTTGTGATTTGGGCTGTTTTTCTTGGGATTCGTTGGTTGATATATCTCGCGGTCGAATGGCCTGCTTCAGGATGGGATCATGAGCGCAAGCAGGATATTGCTAATGAAATCCGACGTGGGCAGCGATCGCTGCTGCTGCTAGGTGTTGGTGTGCAGTTGCCACATGTTGTGGAATCTACAACACTTTCACAGCAGTTTCTTGTGCCACAGGGATTAGCTCTGCCTGCTGTTGTAGATAAAAATACACAAGCTGTAAGTTTTCTGGCGCGTTTTAATGATGAGGGGTTGATCTTTTTCGAGCGCGTCATTGAAAGAATGAATAAACTTTTTAGTGAGTCAGCTATTCAGAATTCGCTTCAGCAACGTAATGTTAATCGAACTTTGACCATTGTGGTGCAGATAGCGTATGAAAATATTCTGAGTAAGGAAGAACTTGCATACATTCAAAGCTTTATTTTGCATCTATTTTCCACATCCAGAATTCACATTTCATCACAGTTTGGCCTGAAGGATATCGATCACTGGTTAGATGCCCCTGATTCCTTTGCGGATTTACTACTAGTGTCTGTCAATTTACAACCTGAATTATCGGATGGTGAGGGAGAGGCTGCAGTTGCATTACTGTTTCAAGTTGCTGAAGATGTCTCTGATAATGATTCAGCCGTTGCTTATATTCATCGACCAGAAATTGCCAGAGATGCTGCAGAGATTTCCACATCGGTTTCACAGGCATTACAGTGGGGTAAAACCCAGGCCGAGGATATTGCTTCTGTGTGGCTGGCAGGCATGGGAGTTGAAAGCAAGGTTCAGTCTCTTTTGGCCAGTAGCACTCTAAAATTTCCACGAGCAGAAGGCGATAAACATTTGGTCGATATTGATATGAAAAGCGGTCATACGGGTGTGACTTCTCCATGGCTTGCAGTGGCTCTGGCTGCTAAAAACATGGATATTGTTCCAAACCCTCAGCTGGTTATGAGCATTTCAGACAAGAATGCATCATTCTACTGTTTAGTTATTCATCCCCAAGTATCGGCATCCCAGAAAAAATTATAATTCTTACTGCCTTCAGTTTGCAGATTGTCACTGTCACTGATTAATCAGTGTTCAGTCGTTTCGTGTCGGGAGAAAAAAGTGAAACGTATTATACAAGGACTTAAAAGCACAACCTTTCAGCTGTGGTTTATTTTTTTTGTTTTTTTATTTTTGGGAATCCTTGTATGCTTTATTCTCAGAAACGATCCCGCTCAGTTAGGTATTTCCACTGATTCTGTCTGGCAAGAGAGATTGCTATTTCTCTCAATGGTCCTGACTGGTGGATTGCTGCTATTTATTATTGCCTTTTTTATCTCAACTTATCTGTTCGGAAAAAAGGCTTACCGCAAAGCAAAAATATCATCTGGTGGTAGTAGCGTAAAAGTTCCCAAGTTAAAAAACGACAAACATTCTCCCGCGGTTGTCGCTTTAACCCAGATAAAAGCTCATTTAAACCGTCGCTACGGTTTCTTCTGGCGTCGCAAAGTCCGCCTGCTGCTCGTCACAGGTGATGAAGCCGCTATCGAACAATTGATCCCAGGACTGCGAACCAGCCAGTGGCTGGAAGGCGACCGTACCGTACTGATATACGGCGGAAGTCTGTCATCAGAAATTGATACTGAAAAATACTCGGCACTCCGCAAGCTACGCCGTGGGCGCCCGCTTGACGGGATTGTTCGCGTGATAGCTGAAGGTCAGAACCTCACGCCGCAGATAAGCGACAACGATCTGCGCGGGCTTGAGAAAACAGGCGATGCGTTGCACTACTCCGCGCCGGTTTATCTGTGGCAGTTGTGCGACAGCGCCTGGTCGCAGGCGGGGCGTAAGCCTCAGACGGTCGGCGTGACGTTGCCACTGCGCGCGATGCCGGAAGATATTGCTCCTCAGTTCGATAAATTGCTGGCGCAGTTGCGTGAACAGGGGCTTTCGCAGATTGCGGAAAACCCGCGCTACGATTTTCTGTTACGCCTGGCACAGCAGTTTGAGCAGGGGGGAAGCCAGCGCTGGGCCTCGCGCCTGACGCCGTGGCTGTACAGTTCGCAGCAACGTGTTCCTCTGCGCGGCCTGATGTTCAGTCTGGCAGATAAGCCTGAAAACCCCCTGGCAGACACTACCGAAACCACAACGCTTTCTGCGCACCAGCACGCGATCACCTTCCCGGCCATCTGGCAGGGGGTGACAGAAGACTGCATGCGGGTACGGGGCCGCCGTGTCGGCATGGCGTGGGAGCAGACGCTGGCATGGGCCGTGATGGCGGTGATCGGCGTTTGGGGCGCCGGGATGGTGCTCTCTTTTGCGCTCAACTGGCAGCAGATTGCCTCGGTGGCGAACAAAGCGCACACGCTGGTTGAACATCCTTCCGTTTCTGATTATCAACTGACGGCGCTGCACGACCTGCGTAATGATGCCGGTCGCCTGCGACATCATATGCAGGACGGCACGCCCTGGTTTCAGCGTTTTGGCCTCGACCATAACCCGCAATTGCTCGACGCGATGCTGCCCTGGTACGGCGTGGCGAATAACCGCCTGATCCGCGATCCGGCCAGTGCGGCACTGATGCAGAAGCTTTCTGCGCTGGTAAATTCTGCACCCAACAGTGACCAGCGCATGCAACTGGCGAAACCCGGTTATGACCAGTTGAAAGCCTGGCTGATGATGGCCCGTCCGGATAAAGCCGACGGTGCGTTTTACGCGCAGACCCTGAAAGCCGTGCAGCCGACGCGAATGGGCATATCCACCGGGCTGTGGCAGAGCCTGTCGCCGGATTTGTGGGCGTTTTATATTACCGAACTGCCAAAGCAGCCGCAGTGGAAAATCACACCGGATGTGCAACTGGTCAGTCAAAGCCGACAGGTCCTGTTGCAGCAAATTGGCCGTCGCAACGCGGAAAGCACGCTGTATGAGAACATGCTCAAATCCGTGCGTCGCAACTTTGCTGATGTTTCACTGGAAGACATGACCAGTGGCACCGATGCCCGTCGTTTGTTCGCGACTGATGAGGTGGTGCCGGGCATGTTCACCCGCCAGGCCTGGGAAGGCGGCATTCAGCAGGCTATCGAAAAAGCGGCAAACTCTCGCCGGGATGAAATTGACTGGGTGCTGAGTGACAGCCGGAAATCGGTCTCCTCAGATTTGTCGCCGGAAGCACTAAAAGCGCGTCTGACAGAGCGCTACTTCACCGACTTTGCCGGAAGCTGGCTTAATTTCCTCAACAGTCTGCACTGGAACCCGGTCAGCAACATCGCCGATGTCACTGACCAACTGACGCTGATGAGCGACGTCCGTCAATCGCCAGTGATTGCGCTGATGAACACGCTGGCCTGGCAAGGCCAGACCGGGCAGCAGATGGAAGGGATATCAGATTCTCTTATCCAATCAGCGAAAGACCTGATCGACAGAAAAGACAAACCTGCCATCGATCAGAGTGCTGCCGGGCCTCAGGGACCGCTTGATGACACCTTCGGGCCACTACTGACGCTGATGGGCAAGAACAAGGCCAGCAACGTGATGTCTGCGGACAGCACGTTGAGCCTGCAGACGTATCTGACCCGTATTACCCGCGTGCGCCTGCGTCTGCAACAAGTGGCCAGTGCCTCTGACCCACAGGCGATGATGCAGACGCTGGCCCAAACCGTGTTCCAGGGGAAAAGCGTCGATCTGACCGATACCCGGCAGTATGGCAGCCTGATGGCCGCGAGCCTGGGTGAAGAGTGGAGCGGTTTTGGCCGTACATTATTTGTGCAGCCGCTGACGCAGGCCTGGGAAATGGTTCTGCAGCCATCGGCCGCCAGCCTGAACGACAGGTGGAATCGCTCTGTGGTGGCGAACTGGCGCACGGCCTTTGATGGCCGCTTCCCATTTGCGGTGAGCAAAAGTGACGCCTCTTTGCCGATGCTGGCGGAGTTTGTGCGTAAAGACAGCGGTCGTATCGACAGATTCCTGACTACCGAACTCAACGGCGTGCTGCACAAAGAAGGTAGCCTCTGGGTACCGGACAACGCGCACAGCCAGGGGCTGACGTTCAATCCGGCCTTCCTCAGAGCAGTGAATCAACTGAGCCAGCTGTCAGATATTCTGTTTACTGACGGCAGCCAGGGGATCAGTTTTGAGCTACAGGCTCGCCCTGCTGCGCAGGTGGTGGAAACCCATCTGACCATCGACGGGCAGCAGTTGCACTATTTCAACCAGATGGCCGACTGGCAGTCCTTCCGCTGGCCAGGCGATACCTGGAAACCGGGAACTATGCTGACCTGGACCTCGACCAGCGCGGGAGCGCGTCTGTTCGGTGATTACAGCGGAACCTGGGGATTTATTCGTTGGCTGGACCAGGGCAAGCGTCAACAACTGGACCGCAGCCAGTGGATGATGAGCTTCACCGCACCGGATGGCCGCACGCTGCAGTGGGTGCTGCGCTCACAGCTGGGCAAAGGCCCGCTGACTCTTCTCGATTTGCGTGATTTCAGCCTTCCTGGACAGATTTTTAGTGTGGATGCGACGGCTGCGGCCCAGGCTTTTACCACCCGTACGGATGCCTCTGACATGGAGGAGACAGAAGAATAATGACATTACAAAACTTACTCCTCGCCAGCGGCGTTGGAGAAGAACAACTCCTGGCTGAAGCTCGCTCACATGCAGCGGACTGGGAGCGTTGGCTGGTCCCCATCGACAGTCATCAGCCCGTTGGAGAAGACCCGGGTTATGACGATGATTTTCAGCGCATTCGCGAAGAGGTTAACAAGCTCTCCGGCATTGATACCGGCCTGATTTGCACGCTTTCGGAAAAGCTGCTGACCAGTACCTGTAAGGATCTGCGTGTTATCACTTTCTATGTCTGGGCTCGTCTGCATCAGGACGGTGAGTCCGGGCTGGTGGAGGGCGTTGAGCTTCTGGCGGCAATGCTGGAGCGGTTCGGTACCCGTCTGCATCCGCAGCGCGATCGTAGCCGTAAATCAGCCCTGGAATGGCTTGGCTGCAGCCGAATGACGGACAGTCTGTCCCTTTGTCCCGAAGTGGATATGTCGGTGATGCGGCGGATCGCCGCGGCATTGCTGCTGGTGGAACAGACACTTCAAACCTTTGAAGAGAGCGCCCGGCCTGAGCTTGGCGGATTATACCAGGCGCTGGATAACCGATTAATACAAAGCGGTGGCACCAATACGCTGGTGCCGCAAACCAGTCGCGAAGACAGTCATGCGCCTGTAGCGACAGCCTCTTCAGCGCCCGTAATGAACGCTGTTACATCAGGAAGGGATTTACTCGATCAGGCCAAAGTGCTGGCGAAATATCTGCGCGATCGGCCCGGTGGCTGGCTTGCCGGGCATCATTTGCTTAAGAGCGTCCGCTGGGACACGCTGACGGAGCTTCCCCCGCTGGATGCCGCCGGGCGAACCCGGCTGGCCCCGCCGAAGCCTGACAACAAAGCGCATCTGAAACGTCTGTATCTGCAAAAAAGCTGGTCAGAACTACTGGATCATTCAGACATGCTGCTGGCGCAGGGGGTGAATCACCTGTGGCTGGACGTGCAGTGGTATACCTGGCAGGCGCTGGTAAAAATGGATAATGACAGCGTTCGGGCAGACATCCTGTGCAATGGCCTGAAAGGGCTGCTGACCCGTTTGCCGGGGCTGGACGCGCTGGCATTCAGCGACGGTACTCCTTTTGCGGATGAAGTCACCCTGAACTGGATTAATGAAAAGGTGCTGGACGATGTTGCTGGCTGGAAAGATGAGCCCGTTACCGCCGCTCTCTCTTCGGGCGATGATGTGTTGATGCTGGAGCCGGAAGTGCTGGCGAAAGCTGACAGTGAAGGTATTGAAGCGGCGCTCAACTGGTTACAGGCTCGCCCGGGTTATACCTCTACCCGTGACAGATGGTTGATGCGCTTGCTGATGGCGCGGGTGAGCGAGCAGTACGGCAAAAACGAAATGGCATTGCATCTGCTGGGTGAACTTGACGGCAGCGCCCGTAAACTCACGCTTGAACAATGGACGCCCGAACTGATGTTTGAAGTCAAAGCCCGCAGACTCAAACTGCTGCGCAGCAAGGCAGGACGTAGTGAGGCTGATAAAACCCGCCTGCAGCCTGAAATGGATTCGTTACTGTCCGGGCTGATTGCACTTGATCCTGCACGGGCCACAGTGCTGTGTAGCTGATACTCAAATTAAAGATTATAAAAATTATGGACGACATAACCCTGCGTTATTACGACGCTGAAATGCGCTACCTGCTTGAAGCCGGTGAAGAGTTTGCCCGTGCCCATCCGGACCGGGCGGCGATGCTCAATCTTGATAAAGCGGGTGCACGCGACCCGTACGTGGAGCGCCTGTTCGAGGGCTTTGCCTTCCTGATGGGCAGGCTTCGCGAGAAGCTGGATGATGATTTACCAGAGCTGACCGAAGGGCTGGTCAGCCTGCTGTGGCCGCATTATTTGCGCACCATTCCGTCAATGTCGGTGGTCGAATTCACGCCGGACTGGCGTGGAATGAAAGAGCAGATGCGCATTGCCAAAGGCTTTGAGGTACTCTCAAGGCCGATTGGTGAAAAAGGCACGCGCTGTCGCTACACCACGACCCAGGAAATCAATCTTCAGCCGCTTGCGCTCGACAAGGCGGCGTTGACGACCGATCCCGACGGACGTTCAGTGGTGAACCTGCGCTTCAACTGCAGCCAGCTCGCAGACTGGAGTGAGATCGATCTCAGTCGTCTTCCGCTGTACTTAAACGCCGATGCACCGCTGGCCTG
Source organism: Citrobacter farmeri (assembly GCF_019048065.1). Lineage (NCBI taxonomy): Bacteria > Pseudomonadati > Pseudomonadota > Gammaproteobacteria > Enterobacterales > Enterobacteriaceae > Citrobacter > Citrobacter farmeri. The sequence continues at coordinate 2,872,611 of NZ_CP077291.1, read as the reverse complement.
CGCTATGCATGAAGCGTTCACCATGAATGTTGCCCGAATGAGGCTGCGTCTGCCGGGCGATGTGGATGGAAGGCCGTTCGAGGGGCATTTCACCGCGCTGGGTTTTGGTGATGACGATACCCTGTGGCCCAAAGGCAGCAGCAGTTTCAGTGGATATCAACTGCTGCTGGAGTACTTTACCTTCCGCGAGAAATTCATGTTCACCGGCCTGTGCGGGCTGGATCGCGTGGCATTTCCGGCACAACTGCCGTGGTTTGAAATCGACGTGGTGCTGGCGGAACGCTGGGAGCATGACTTCAGCTTTACGGAGAAACATCTGCGCCTGAACTGTGTGCCGGTGATTAACCTGTTCCCGCTGGAGTCTGACCCGGTGACGCTTAACTCCCTGCAAACCGAATACATGCTGCGTCCGATGCGCGTGCAGGATGGCCATACTGAAATTTATGCGGTGGACTCGGTGATGTCTTCCAGCCAGCATACTTATGTGCCGTTTTCGAGCTTCCGCCATAAAGGCGGGATGATGCGTCATCAGGCACCGGAGTATTACTACCACACCCGCGTGCGTCGCGGACCGTCCGGCCTGCACAACACCTGGCTTATTCTTGGTGGCGAAGCCTTTGACAACCACACCGTGCCGGAAGATGAAAGCCTGTCGCTGACGCTGACCGGCACCAACGGCCAACTGCCACGCCGGGCGCTGCAAAGTACCGTGCTCGATACGGTGATAAAAACCACTTCGGTCAGTGTTGGCGTGCGTAACTTCTGCGCCCCGACGCTGCCCTGCTATCCACCGGATCGGGACCGTTTTCACTGGCGCGTACTGAGCCATCTCGGCAGTGGATTTCTGTCGATGATGGATAATGCAGACGTATTGCGTGGCACCCTTGCGCTGTATGAGTGGACCGACAGCGAAATGAACCGTCGTCGCCTGGAGGCCATTATTGATGTGAAACACAGCGAAACGGAACGCTTCGAGCAGGGCTATCTGGTACGTGGCGTGCAGATTGAAGTGACGCTCGACAGCCATGGTTTTGCCGGGCGCGGCGACATCTGCCTGTTCGGTGAGATGCTGAGCCGTTTCTTTGCGCTCTACACCGACATCTATCTGTTTAACCGCCTGATTATCATCCTGCAACCGACCGGAGAACGTCTGGAATGGGAAGAGAAGCACAACCGCCGCATTCCCGGCTGACCCCGCGGCTGGAAGCCGACCTTCACCGCATTAACTTCTATCGTTTTTGCCAGTTGCTGGAAAAGTGCCAGCCCGGAAAACCACTGATAGGTTCGACAACGCATCCCTCAGACGATCCGGTGCGGTTTGCGCCTCATCCGGGAATGGGTTTTCCGGCAAGCGAACTGAAAGCGGTCGAATACGATGAAGAGGACGACAGTAAACCGCCGGTTATTCGCACCACTTTTATGGGAATGTATGGCGTTGACTCGCCGTTGCCGACGGCGTATCTGGATGACATTACCCAGCGCAGGGAAGGGCATGAGGCGCTGCAGGGTTTTCTCGATATCTTTAGCCACCGCATTCTGACGCAGTTTTACCGCATCTGGCGTAAATACTCCTACCCGGCCACCTTTGAGGCGGGCGGAACGGACAGCATTTCTCAATCACTGCTGGGACTGGTGGGGCTGGGTATTCCCGGAACGGCTAACCACATCGCCACGCCCGTGTCGCGCTTTCTGGCGTTACTCGGCGTGCTGCGCCAGCCCGGTAAAACCCAGGAAGGGATGCAGGCGCTGGTCAGCCTGCTGGCACCCGATACCACGGTAAAAACCAGTCCTTACTGTTTACGTCCGGTAGACCTCAGCCAGCCGCTGGGTTTTTATGGCGATGAGGATTTTCTGCTCGATGGCAATACGCCCCTGGGTGACGAAGCGATGGATGCGAACAGCCAGTTACTCATTGCACTCACGACAGATAACGAACAGGAAGCGCAGGGCTGGAAACCGGATGGCCTGCTGTATCAGGATTTTCTGGTGATGCTGCGGGTGTATCTCGGCTGGCGGTTTAAAGCGCGCATCACGCTGACGGTCGGTACACATTTGCTGAAGGTTCCTCCGTTGGGCGAGGGGGCTTTCTGGCTTGGGATGAACGGCGTGCTGGGTGCGGAGGGCGAGACGCTTCCCGATGATATCCCGAAAACCTTTACCACGGAACTGGGCTATTACAGAGGCCTGCGGCCTGCAACACAACAACAAGGAAACCGACGTGTTACGTACAAGTTTGACTAAAATCGTGCTCTGTCTGCTGGCACTCAATCTGGCCGGGTGTGGCCTGACGCAGAGCATTACGGATGGAACTAAATCCGCTTTAACCTCTGTGTTTTACAAGAAAATTAAAACGCTGCATCTGGATTTTACCGCACGAGAAGCGCTGAATACCGATGCCCGTGAGAATAATTCATTATCCGAACCGGTCGTCGTGCGGATCTATCAGCTTAAAGATCGCAAGACCTTTGACAAGACGGTGTACCAGCAGTTACTCAAGGATGGCGACACCCTTTTAAAAGCCGATTTGCTGGCCGCGCGCGATGTAGTGATAAAGCCGGGCGGCGATGCGAGCCTGGATATGCCGATGGAAGCCGATGCGAAGTTCGTGGCCGTGGCCGGGCTGTTCCGTTATCCGGATATGGCGAACAACACCTGGAAACTGGTGATGGAGCGCGAAGAGCTGGATCCTGACAAACCGCGCATTCTTGAGGCGGGCAATAATCACCTGACGCTGCAACCCGTGAAGGACAAGTGATGCCACAGGAACACAACACGCCGTCGCTGTATGAAATGCTGACCGGCAACTTCACCGGCGGTCTCGACCTGCATCAGGTCAGTGAGCAAAACCAGGTGATTTTGTCGGTGCTTGATAATATGCAACGCATTCTCAACTGTCGGGCGGGCACGCTGGCGCATTTGCCGGACTACGGTCTGCCGGACATGACTAAAATCCTGCAGGGAATGCCGGGTACGGCACATCAGTTACTCAAAACTTTCTCCGAAGTGCTGCTGAAATACGAGCCACGGCTGCAAAGCATCACCGTCATTCTGCTCGACCAGGAAATCCCCGGCGAGCTGCGCTATGCCATCGACGCCGTGCTGAAAGGCATTGGTCTCGTGCGCTACGGCACCGATTTTATGCCGGAAGGAAGGGTGCTTATCCGCCACCTTAAACAGCAGAATTATCTCGATAGCAACAGCCGGATGTAACCGTGAAAATGACAGGGAAAGCACGTCAGCGAAAGCCAGATTTTTGAAAAACTGCAGGGGAAAGTTTACCCCGGTGTGTCTGTGCGCGCTTTACGTTCAGGGAAGACATCTTTTTTGACATGACCGGGCCGCTGTTGCCCGATTAATTGCCCCTCACGCCCGGCGCGGAGCGATATTTGCGCTCCGCCATTTTTTCTCCTCAGGGATGAAACCACTATGCACGATGTACAACCCCGTCCGGTGAAAACCGGCAGCGACCCGCGTCAGCTTTCCGACTTTATTGCGTTGCGCGAAGAGATGGCGAAGCTCACGCATCCGGCGCGCCCGGATGTGAACTGGGCGCAGGTGGAAACGCTCTCGCTTTCATTATTCGAACTCAACGGCGTTGAGCTGCAGACAGGGGCCTGGTACACGCTCGCCCGCTGCCATCTGGCGCGAGTGAACGGTATGAACGAAGGGCTGGCAATCCTCAATGCGCTGCTGTCGCACCAGTGGACACAGCTCTGGCCGCAGCCTGTTCATGCTCGCGCAGAAATCCTCAATGGGCTGGTGCAGCGTCTGCAGAAACTGTTTCGCACGTTTTCACTCAGTCACACGGATTTAGCCCCTTTGCAGCAGGCAGAGCAGCAGCTTGCCATGCTCGACGATATTCTGTCCCGTCAGGGGCTGAAACACGCCTGCCAGATCGCGTCGCTGATGCAGCAGGTGCGCAGTGCGCTGACCCGACTGGAAAACCGTTCCCCGCAGGACGGTATTGCGGCTGCTATTACGCTGCCGCCGCAGGCGCTGACCTCCCGGCCTGCAGAAGAGATCGCGCCGCCACTGAGTCGCCTGGTGTATGTGATTCGCCCGGAACCAGAAGTGAGTGTCGACGTGATGCATGAAACGCTGCCGTCGCCAACGCGCTGGCCTGCGTTTATGGCGGGAGTCTGTTCCGCGCTGGTGGTGGGGGCGGTTGCGTTGTGGGGGTGGCATTATGCTCATCGCGTTGACGGGGCGGCTCTGGCGCTGAATGCCTCCGTCGCGGCTTTACCGAAGGCGCTGAGCCGCGAACAAATCCAGACCCTGCGCCGGGATAATGGGCAGGCGTTAGCGACAGATAACTGGCTGAAACAGGCCTCCTCACAGCTTGATGAGCTGGCGACAATACCGCCAGACTGGGCATATCAGCAGGGTTCCGCACTGCTGAATCAGGCTCAGGAACTGTGGCCAGGAAATTCCGAAGTAATACAGATGCAGAAAAAGTGGCAGCAGCGTCTTGCCGGGAGTACGCTTCCGGCCAGTTCATTGACGGGCTGGCATAACGGCATGATGCAGCTTCAGGCGTTGTCAGACAGGCTGAACACGCTGGATGGTCAAAGGGGGAAATACATTACCGTCAGTGAGCTGAAATCAATCGTTTATGACATGACGAACAGCTTCCGCCAGACCGTTCCGCTGGAGGAGCAACTCCGCCAGGTCGCATCCTCATCGATATCAGATGATGAAAAAATAGCGTTATACAAAATAATTGAAGAGCATCTGAAGGGAGAAATAATTATTTTCTCCGGTTACCAGAATCAGCATATGGCCACAGAATTGAACTAAGATGTGCAGCTTGACGTTTTTTTAACCTCATGTTCAGAGGGATGTGGTTCACCGACAATATGGATTTATGTGTTAAATACATTATCCGTCAACCTGAACTGGATATATTGTTATCACTAGTCCTGGAACGTTAGCGGAATTTTACTCGGCTAAATAACCACCATCGATTGGATAAACGCCTCCGGTACAGAAGGCTGCGTTGTCTGACAGCAAAAACAATATGAAGTCTGCTATTTCTTGCATTTTTGCCATCCTTTTCATAGGGTGGCTGTTTGCGAAACTGCGTACGATATTTTCAGGAAATTCATTCATTCGCGGAGTCTGGACATAGCCCGGAGCGACTGCATTGATTCGAATGCCTTGACATGCAAACTCTAGCGCTGCGGTTTGGGTTAAACCGATTATACCATGTTTAGCCACGGTGTAAGGTGCTAATCCAGGAATGCCAACCAGACCATTTACTGCAGATAAATTAACTATAGATCCACCAGACTTCATCATCCGAGGTATTTCATATTTCAGGCAGTAAAAAACGCCGCTCAATGAGGTGGCAATAACCTTATCCCAGTTTTCAACTGTCTGTTCTGTTATGTTTCTACCATGTTCCCCTGTTATGCCTGCATTATTTACAGCATAATCAAGTCTGCCGAAATGACTGATAACCTCATCTATCATTTGCCGCACTTGATCGGGCTGTGACACGTCACATCCGATCCCCATCGCTTGTTGTCCCTGCGAAGATAATCGTTTCGCTTTTTGTTTAGCCTGTTCTGACGAACGGGATACAATAACAACCTTAGCGCCATGTTTGTGTAATTGCTCTGCGACAACCTCACCTATACCTGTCGTACTTCCGGTTATGACCGCAACTTTATTCTGGAAATGCATAACTCCCCCTATGAAGTAGAATTGAATTTTTCATCCGGGTTAGTATACAAATGCGCTGTGACAGTTTTTGTCAGTACTCTTTCTCCTCGCAGAGCCCTTCTTTTACTCTCCATTTTTTCAATAAAACCGTCCTGCTTTCGCTATACAGGGAATCCAGTTGCACAATCTCTTCAATTTTGTCAGTTCTAAAATGACGAAAATCATTTCTCATCTCACACCATGCAACCAAAAGCCAGCATGACTCCATATATACCAAACCAATGGGCCATATGACTCGAGAAGAGTAAGCATCTTTCTTGTCACAATACTTTATTTTGATTCTTTTTCGCTTTTTAATAGCATTGCGAATGTCTTCAAAAAATATCTCATTGTTTTCTGAAGGACCGATCAGATAGGATTGACTTTCAACAAGATTTTTTAAGTCAGCGGGAATGACGGCGTGTATTTTGGCAAGCGCATTCCTTGCTGTATTTTTGAAATCATAATCCGTATTATGTGATACCCAATTTAACCCAAGTATAATAGCATTGATTTCTTCATGAGAAAGGTTTAAGGGGGGCAAATGAAAGTCAGACTTAACGATATAACCAATCCCGGCACTACCTTCAATGCATACTCCTTGATGCTGTAGCGTTTTGATATCTCTGTAAAGGGAGCGAACACTTACTCCTAATCTTTCTGAGAGAGTGGATGCAGTGACCGGATATCTTTGTGCCCTTAATATCTGGAGTAATTCGAGAAGCCTTTCTGTTCTGGTCATGGCGATAAATCCATCTTGAGCCTGAGACGATAGCTTAAAGCATCGGTGAGATAAGCATCTTAGTACAAAGCAAGCGTAAATGCTTAAGTTGAACAGCTCCCATTGATTATGACAGCACGCTTTTTACTTAAATTCTGTTTAATAAACCAGCGGTGATTTAAGCAGCCGCCTTACCACCTGTATGAAACATCCTTATGAGGGAATGGTGTTTTGCTGATCCCCACAAAATGCGTGGAGCAGGGGCCAGTGAATCGACAACACGATCCACTGGCGAAGGCAAGATTATATAATCATACTGGCGAGCAGAATAAATATCAGCCCGCAGATAGATAACAGCGTTGACATCAGCGTCCAGGATAACAGCGTCTCTTTGGTGGTCAGGCCGAAGAAATCTTTAATCATCCAGAAACTGGCGTCGTTGACGTGGGAGCAGATACAGGAGCCCGCTCCGGTAGCCAGCGTGATCAGCGCCAGGTTGGTATTGGGATGCACCGCCAGCAGTGGGATGACCAGCCCGGCGGTAGAGATTGCCGCAACGGTGGCGGAACCCAGACAAATACGCAGGAAGGCGGCAACGCCCCAGGCCATCAGGATGGGATTAATGTCCATACCTGATACCAGGGTGGAAATGTACTGACCCACGCCAGAATCAATGAGCACCTGCTTGAATGCGCCGCCACCGCCGATAATCAACAGCAGTCCGGCAATACCCGCAATGGCTTTTCCGCAGGAGTCCATCAGGTCAGGGATCGTCTTTCCACGGCCCAGACCCATGGTATAAATCGCGAACAGCAGCGAAATCAGCATCGCAATCGTCGAGTTGCCTAAGAACAGCAGCACGTTGTAGAACAAGCCTGAATCCGCAGCGCTTTTGGCATGGGTCATCTGGATGATGGTGACTACCGCCATCAGGATAACCGGCAGCATTGCCGTGAGAAAACTGATCCCAAAGCCAGGCATTTCGCTTTCGCTAAACCGACGTGTCGCGCCAAGGGAGGCAATATTCCCTTCTTTTTTAAACGCGTCCGGAATAATACGCTGGCAGAATTTATTCAATACGGGCCCGCAAAGAATAAACGTAGGAATACCAACAATGATGCCATAGATGAGTACCAGTCCTACATCTGCGCCATATTCACGGGCGATAACGGTCGGGCCGGGGTGCGGTGGTAAAAATCCGTGTGCCACCAGCAAACCGGAAAGCATAGGTACACACATAAACATCGGCGATATTTTGGCTTCACGGGCAATGGCGAATAAAATAGGGACCAGCAGAATTAAGCCAACTTCAAAGAAAAGTGCAATACCGACAATAAAAGCTGAACAGACCACCGCCCAGTCAAGTTTATTTTTGCCGAAATAATTCAGCATGGTCAGAGCGATTCGCTGGGCACCTCCCGCATCGGCCAGTAAGCGTCCGAGCATTACGCCGAAGCCGAATATCAGACCAATATGACCCAGCGTACCGCCAAGGCCGGATTCGACCGATGTGACAACTTTATTCAGATCCATTCCACTGGCGATGGCAACAGCAATCGAGACAATAATTAACGAAACAAACGTATTGAGTTTAATTTTAATGGTTAAAAGCAGGAGTAAAGCAATCCCTGCCACAACGATAATTAGTGGCATAACGTCCTCTCATTATAGGGTAGCGACCCCTCATCGTCCGGCTGCACACAGGATGAATAATGTGTAGCCGGATTATTCAGCGGTCTGGATGTTTTTTATTTTTGCTTTAAGTTGTTATTAATATAATCGCTCAGAGCAGCGCCTATTTTATTCACATCGTAGACACAGCCTGTCCATGTCCCGCCGCTCACAGCCTGGAGCATTGCCCAAAGCCGGGTATCATCTGGCAATTCAGGATCGGGAAGCAAATCCTGATGGCTGGGTCTGGCGTTTAATATTGCGGTAGCCTCCTCCCGTGAGGGTAATATTTCATCGTTACGGGTTCCGAGGAAATTGACTTCGCCCTGCAGCTCGCGACAGTCAATTTTAATTTCAATAATATCCCCGGTGCGTAATTTACTGATTGGTCCCCCGGCCAGTGCTTCCGGACCTACGTGGCCAATGCATGCGCCAGTGGAAACGCCCGAGAAACGCGCATCCGTGATCAGTGAAACATGCTTTCCATAAGACAGATGTTTCAGGGCGCTGGTGACCTGGTAGGTTTCCTCCATCCCGGTGCCGGAAGGACCAACGCCGATGATGACCAGAATATCGCCCGCTTTAATCTTGTCGTGCTTGATATCGTAAATCGCACTTTTCTCGGACAGATAAACTTTCGCCACCCCTTTATGGTAATAGATGCCCCGATCGTCAATCACCGAGGGGTCGATGGCGGTGGACTTGATCACCGATCCTTCCGGGGCAATATTGCCCACCGGGAAAGTGATCGTTGAGGTCAGGCCGCGTTCCTGCGCCCGCTGTGGCGACATGATCACCTCATCGGCGTCGATCTGCTCCTGTTCGCGCAGTAGCTGTTTGAACCGCTGCCGCCGTTCGGAGTGCTCCCACCAGTCAAGGTTTTCCTTCAGCGTGCTGCCGGTGACGGTCATCACATCTTCATGCAACAATCCAAGACTGCGAAGATGCAGCATCACTTCCGGCACCCCTCCCGCCATGAAGGCATTTACCGTCGGGTGATAAACCGGACCATTGGGAAGTACGCTCACCAGGCGGGGCACCCGTTTGTTAATGCGGATCCAGTCGTCAACGGTCGGGATATGGCAACCGGCCTGATGGGCAATTGCCGGAATGTGTAGCAGCAGGTTTGTCGAGCCGCCGAACGCGGCATGGACCGTCATCGCATTTTCAATGGCTTTATCGGTGAGTATTTCCCGCGTGGTAATGCCTTGTTTACATAAGTTCAGCGCCGCTCTCGCGGAGGCTCTGGCGATCTCCTGCCATACCGGCTCACCGGAAGGGGCCAGCGCAGAGTGCGGAATGGCCAGTCCTAATCCTTCTGCCACGACCTGCGATGTCCCGGCGGTACCCAGAAACTGGCAGCCGCCGCCGGAGGAGGCGCAGGCCTTACAGCCAGCCCGTCGGGCATCCTGTAGCGATAACTCGCCGTTGGCGAAGCGGGCGCCGATGGTCTGCACCTTGCCGTTATCTTCCCCATCTTTTGCCGGCAGCGTCGCGCCACCGGGCACCAGCACTGTTGCTTTGTCATGTTGTGCAGCGAGCGCCATCATGGTGGCCGGAAGTCCCTTGTCGCAGCTCGCCACGCCAATGACGGCTTTCGCATCGGGTAGAGAACGGATAAGGCGGCGCATCACCATCGCGGCGTCATTACGGTACGGCAGCGAGTCAAACATGCCCGTCGTCCCCTGAGTCCGACCATCGCACGGATCGGAAACATACACGGCATAGGGAAGGGCACGGTTCGCTTTGATCACCTCCGCGGCGGCTTTCATCTGGATATCCAGCTCGTAGTGACCCTGGTGCAGTGCCAGCGCGATGGGCTTACCGTCAGCCCCGCGTAACCCTCCGAGCGTACTGAGCAGTAAAATGCCGTCCCGATCCAGTTCGTCTGGAGACCAGCCCATTCCGGCATTCATGGTCATCCCGAACAGATCCCCACTCGGGCGATTGATGAGCATCTCCGCCGTGAGCGGCAGTTCACCGTCAGGGCCGTCGGCATGTGTTCTGACGGTGTAGATATCGTGACTCTCGTCAGCAAAAATAGAGCGAACAGACATGATCTTCTCCTCAGTCCGATAAAATGCCCTGCGCGACCAGCAGTGCATGGACTTTTTCTTTGGCTTCTTCTGACACGTCAAGAATCGGCGGCAAGCAATAGGTCTCCACTGGCAATCCCACGCACTGCATGCTGTATTTGATCAGTGAGACAAACGGCGTTTCAAGGGCGTAAATGGCTGGCAGTTGCAGCAGCTTTTGATTCAGGGCGGCGGCGGTGGCCAGATCGCCCTCGCGCCAGGCGCGGTAGATACCGACAGAGAGTTCCGGCGCAAAGTTCGCGCTGGCAGATATCGCGCCATCGCCACCCAACAGCAGAGTGTTGAGTAAGTGGTCGTCGTAGCCGCAGAAGACCGAAAATGACGGACGAACTGACTTAACGGTGTTGATCATCGTGCGCAGATGGCCAACGCTGTCGATGGTGTCTTTGATGCCGACGATGTTCTCGTTTTGCAGTGCCAGACGTTTCACGGTCTCCGGGGTTAAGTCCTGACCGGTCAGATCCGGAAAGTTGTACAGGATCACCGGGAGTGTGACGCTGCGGGCGATCTGCTGGTAGTAGTCGTCAAGATTTCGCGGCGCAACTTTCCAGTAGTAGGGGTTGATAGCGACGACGCCGTCAGCGCCGCAGGCTTGTGCATGTTGCGCCAGTTTGACCGCTTCGTCAGTGGAAGGTGAACCGACGCCAATTAATACCGGAACCCGTCCGCCGACAACGGCGACAGCTTCTTCGGTGAACGCCATTCGCTGGGCGGTATTCATCTGGCTAAATTCCCCCCCGGTGCCAAGGTAAAACAGCCCGTCGACGCCCTTATTAATCAGGAAGTCGGCAACCTGACGCATGGCCGTTTTATCAATGGTTCCGTCACGATGAAACGTGCTGGATACCGGTGGAATAATACCGCTGAATTTTTTCATTACCTCAGTTTCCTTTTCGTAAATACTCATTTTCGTTTCTGTATCCCAGCCCATATGATATTTGTCCGGCGCATTTGCGGAGCAGTTCCAGATAACCCTCGATCTTATTTCCTGAATAAACCACCGGATCGCCCGAAAGCGAGATCGCATAGTTAACCCGGTTATACATATTGAATACCGGCATACTTAAACATACCGCACCATAGGTTGATTCTTCGTTGTCTATGGCCCATCCGCGAAGCCGCGTTTTTTGCAACTCTTCCAGAAATAATTTTTTATCGGTAAACGTATTGCGCGTGTGCGGCGTCAACGTGAGCGCATCTAAAAAGTAATCCAGCTCTTCCCGCGTTTTCCAGGCCAATAACGCCTTACCCAGCGCGGTGATATGCAATTCAAGTTTTTTACCAATCCAGCTTTTGCTTGTTGGTACCGAATTCGGGCTCTCAACCTTGTCGAGATAGAGGGCTGAATAGCTCTCCATTGCCCCCAGATGGCAGACCAGGCCGCTTTTTAGCGACAGTTCCTGCATGGGCCGTTTTGTTACTTCAAAGATATTTTGGCGGTGCAGCGCCTGGCAACCCAGTTCGTAGTTTTTTATTCCCAGCGAATAATGGCCGTTTTTGTTTTTAATTAAAAAGCCGCACTCCACCATCACATTCAATAAATTGAGCAAGCTGCTTTTGGGATACTGAAATTTTTTTAATAATTCCATATAACTCGCCACGCCGACCCATGCGATGTGGGTTAATATTTTTTCGGCACGGACTAATGAATTACACCCTTTGCGAACCATTGTGGAACCCTCTTGCTGGTAGAATAAATGGTATCGGCATTGTGGCGTTGAAAATATGCCTTGTTCAACATGCTGAACCGTAATGGCGTGTTTAAGTGTGATCTTGTGCTCAGTTTGAATAGTGGGATTATCGTGCGGGTATTCGGCGAAATGTGGATGCACTGGAAATGACAAGACGCTATACCGCCGGGGCATGATAGAGTGTGAGTTGCTCAACAAACGATTCGAGGTTTGCGCTATGCAGCAAATTGATTTTTACATGGTTGATGCCTTTAGTACGACGACCTTTGGTGGCAATGCCGCAGCAGTCTGTCCGTTAACCGAATGGTTACCCGATGAGACATTACTGAAGATGTCCAAACAGCATAACCAGTCTGAAACGGCTTTTTTTGTCCCAACTGAAAACGGCTTCGAATTGCGCTGGTTTACCACTCAGGGCGAAATCAATCTGTGTGGGCACGCCACGCTGGCTGCCGCTCATGTCATCTTTGAACATCTGGATTATCCGGGTGAGATCCTCCATTTTGATACCCGGTTTGTCGGGCCACTAACCGTTGAACGCAGCGGTGAATGGTTGACGCTGGATTTTCCTGCCTGGAAAACCGAGCCCGTCACACCGCCGTCCTTACTGTTGGACGCGTTGGGTATCACGGAATGTAAAGAGGTGCGCGTGGCGCGCGACTACATGGTTGTACTGGATAACCCACAGCAGGTCGAAGCGTTACGTCCGGATATCAATGCCATGCTTCCCCTCGGAAAGATGGTTTGCGTAACCGCACCAGGGGAAGGGAAATACGACTTTGTCAGCCGTTTCTTCTGCCCTGGGGAAGCCGTAGCGGAAGACCCCGTTACCGGTTCAGCACACAGTATGCTTATTCCTTACTGGGCTGAAAAACTGGACAAAACAACGATGCTGGCGCATCAGGGGGCCGGGCGCAGCGGAGAGCTACGCTGCCAGAGCGCGGGAGAGCGTGTTTATATCGGCGGCCAGGCAACAACGTATCTGCAAGGTAAAGTGTGGTTACGCCAGGCCCTCCAGGAGGGACGGGCGCCAGTGTGAGCCCGGCAACCGCGGTTATCACGATCCTGCGGGTGGGCTCATCCTGACCCGGCTATTGGTTCGCCTGCGCTAAAGAGCACGAGCCAGTAACCGGAGCATGTCGCCAGCGTGAATCTCTGCCGGGAAATAACCGTAAAATGCCAGCAGGCGCAGTAAATCCTCTCGGGAAATACAGACTGAAGCGGTATTGACCAGAGGATGAAATCCCAGTGACTGCCTGGCAGAGACTGAGGAGTCGATGATTATCTGCAGCTCTTTTTTGCTGTTACACGCGACAGAAAAAGGCGTTACGCAGCCAGGTGCAACGCCCAACGTTTCCATTAACTCGGCTGGCGACGCGAAAGACAGACGAGATTCTTCAAGCTGCAACGCTAATCCGCGAAGATCTGCTTTATGATTACCATCAAGAATGTACAGGTAGAAGCGCTTGCCCGAGCTATTTTTCAGTAACAGGTTTTTGAGTAACTGGGCCGGAAAGGTCGCGGCAAAAGCCCTGTGATCGGCAACCGTCTTCACCTCCGGATGTGAGACATACTGATACGGTATATTCAGCTCGTTGAGCAACGTTAAAACCGCATTTTCATCCATATTATTTAACTCATACAAAATCAGCGCCGTACTTAGCGAAATAGGGATATGCAGTAATGGAAAAAATTTCCAGTGCCACCATCCTGTTGGTCAGCAAAAAGATACACCGAGACTAGCAAAACGGCGATCGTCGGGTATATGGGTTCAATCAATCTTCACAGTGGTATTGGCCTGATCTCTTGATCTGACGCGCTTAACGCCACACTGTCGTCCTGTATGTTAATTAGACTACACGCTATCTGATGAGGCGATAATTGCCTGGGGATGTAAAACGGATAATCCCTGTGGCATCACAATGAGGAGGGAGTATGTTTTCATACGTCATGCTGGGCACCAACGATCTGCCACGTGCGATCGCTTTCTACGATCCATTAATGGAATTGCTTGGGCACCCGAAGGGCGGTCGGGGTGAAGAGGGCGCATCATGGGGAACGTTCAGTGAAAACCACACCACCGGACTGTGCGTAGGTAAACCTTTCGATGGCCAGGCTGCTGGTGTGGGTAATGGTACGATGGTGGCGCTGAATGCCCACTCCTTTGAACACATTCAGCAACTTCACGCGCTCGCTCTCAGTCTGGGGGGAAGGGATGAAGGCGCGCCGGGCCACAGACCGCATTATGGACAAGGCTTTCATAGCGCCTATATCAGAGATCCTGACGGTAATAAGCTGGCGTTTGTCTATTATGCTAACGCGTGCTGAACGACAGCAGCTGGTATTGCGCGGTGAACACATTTTATTCACGGAAAGTGTTGACTTCACTCTCATGAACTAGTTAACTAGTACGAAATATTCACTTATACAGGTATCAGGTAATGACATTCTCAATGATGACTCAGCATAACTGGTGGCGCACTTCCCGTTAACGGGCAGTATCGTCATGTCTGCAGTTTGCACACCGATACCCGGCCCGCCATGAGCGGGCTTTTTTTTGCCCAAATTTAAGGCATACGCGGAAAGTCTCACCGTATGAACGGAGCCAGCAAGTGCTGCGTAGTCACTGAATTCACTTTATGTGCAGAGTCCAGACCAGGGAAAAGGCCCGGTTTTTCAGGGACTGCGCAGACATTAAGGAGCCACAATGAGCACAATACTCAACCCTCGCTTCGGCGAATTCGGCGGTATGTATGTTCCACAAATCCTCATGCCCGCCCTGCTTCAGCTTGAAGAGGCCTTTGTTAGCGCGAAGAACGATCCGGCCTTTCAGGCCGAGTTCACCGATCTGTTGAAAAACTACGCCGGACGACCGACGGCGCTAACCTTGTGCCGCAATCTCACCAAAGGAACCCGCACGACGCTGTATCTCAAACGCGAAGATTTACTCCACGGCGGGGCGCATAAAACCAATCAGGTGTTGGGCCAGGCGTTACTGGCAAAGCGAATGGGCAAGAGCGAGATCATTGCTGAAACCGGGGCCGGTCAGCACGGCGTAGCATCTGCCCTCGCCAGCGCGCTGCTTGGCCTGAAGTGCCGCATTTACATGGGGGCGAAGGATATAGAGCGCCAGTCGCCGAACGTCTTTCGTATGCGCCTGATGGGGGCGGAGGTGATCCCGGTGCACAGCGGTTCTGCAACGCTGAAAGATGCATCTAACGAGGCGCTCCGCGACTGGTCAGGAAGCTATGAAACGGCGCATTTCATGCTAGGCACGGCGGCGGGCCCGCATCCATTTCCAACCATCGTTCGTGAGTTCCAGCGCATGATAGGGGAAGAAACCCGTGTCCAGATTCAGGAAAAAGAAGGCCGTCTGCCGGATGCGGTGATCGCTTGTGTGGGCGGCGGTTCGAATGCGATTGGTATGTTTGCTGACTTTATCGATGAACCGCGCGTCGGGTTGATCGGCGTGGAGCCGGCCGGTCATGGCATTGAAACTGGCGAGCATGGCGCACCGTTGAAGCACGGTCGTGTGGGCATCTATTTCGGCATGAAATCGCCGATGATGCAGACCGATGAGGGGCAAATTATTGAGTCCTGCTCCATTTCTGCGGGGCTGGATTTCCCCTCCGTCGGGCCACAACATGCGTACCTGAACAGTATTGGCCGCGCGGATTATGTCTCCGTTACCGATGATGAAGCGCTGGACGCCTTTAAGATCCTGAGTCGGGAAGAGGGCATTATTCCGGCCCTGGAGTCCTCTCACGCGCTGGCTCACGCCCTGAGAATGATGCGCGAAAATCCTGACAAAGAGCAGTTGCTGGTGGTGAACCTCTCTGGTCGGGGAGACAAGGATATTTTTACCGTACACGATATTCTGCACGCACGAGGAGAAATGTGATGGAACGCTATAGCACGCTTTTTACTGAGCTGAAAACCCGTGGAGAAGGCGCTTTTGTTCCTTTTGTCATGATCGGCGATCCGGGCCCGGTGCAGTCGCTCAGAATCATCGATACCCTGATTGCGGCGGGCGCGGACGCGCTGGAACTGGGGATCCCCTTTTCGGATCCGCTGGCCGATGGTCCGACGATTCAGAATGCCGCGTTGCGGGCCTTTACTGCCGACGTCACGCCGACATTGTGTTTTGAAATGCTGGCCGCGGTTCGCCAGAAACATCCGACCATTCCGATGGGTCTGTTGGTGTATGCCAATCTGGTCTTCAACCGTGGCATCGACGCGTTTTATGCTGAATGTGCACGTATCGGGGTTGATTCGGTGCTGGTGGCGGATGTGCCGTTCGAAGAGTCGGCGCCGTTCCTTCAGGCCGCGATGCGGCATCACGTGGCCCCCATTTTCATCTGTCCCCCGAATGCCGACGATAAACTCCTCCAGGAGATTGCCCGCCATGGGAGGGGCTATACTTATCTGCTCTCCCGGGCAGGGGTCACAGGTACCGAACGCCAGGCGGCAAAGCCGCTGCAACATCTGGTTGCAACGCTGGACAAATATCAGGCCCCGCCAACCCTCCAGGGATTTGGTATTTCCACGCCTGATCAGGTGGCGGGCGCAATTAAAGCCGGTGCAACAGGAGCCATTTCAGGCTCTGCCATCGTCAAAATCATTGAGAAACATGTTGATAATGAGGAGGCGATGCTGGCTGAACTCAAGGCATTTGTGATGGGTATGAAAGCGGCAACGCGTCAGGGGTAAGACCGTTGACCTGGCCTGCCTGAAACGGCAGGCCGTCAGTTATGCAAGTAATGATATGGATTCCCCATCCTGCAATGTCACCCCAACGCCTGTGCTGTGCCGAACGGGCGGAAAAATAGTTTCGCTGGGCGTAGGCCTGACACAGTCGTCGTACGTAGTTGATACAGACCGTCACAAAGTGGCGACGTAGTCACTGCAGGGGATCGCGATTTGGACATCGATCACATTTTTCCGACCGGCACATACCCCTGCTGAAATTACGTGTTACCATTCATGTCGTAAATACCTTTCAACTCAACCCGAGGCTTTGATGCTGGAGAATGTAATCATCTGATAATCAGTTTCCCCGACCTTTTCAGGACGGACTGATTATCAATGCGCCGAAATCGAATGCGGACACCGCGGTGTGTTTGCACGTTTTGCACATGATGATTAAACAGGTTTTCCAGTATGAATTTATCCCGTCAGGAACAACGTACCTTACACGTTCTCGCCAAAGGTGGACGTATTGCGCACGTCCGCGACACGTCAGGCCGCGTCACCGCCGTTGAATGCTACAGTCGCGAAGGGCTGCTGCTTGCGGACTGTACACTCGCCGTCTTCAAAAAACTCAAAACTAAAAAGCTGATCAAATCCGTTAATGGTCAACCCTACCGTATTAATACTACCGGGCTGAACAACGTTCGCGCCCAGTCAGATAACCGCTGAGGAGCGTTCTATGACAATACGCAACTTCACCTTTCATATCACCGATGAGAGTGATGCGAGCGACATCCGGGAAGTCGAAACCCGTGCATTTGGCTACAGTAAAGAAGCCGATCTGGTGGCTTCATTATTAAAAGACGAAAGTGCACATCCGACGCTATCGCTGTTGGCCAAACATGAAGGTAATGCCGTTGGGCATATCTTGTTTACCCGGGCGACATTTAAAGGGGATACGGAATCTCCCCTGATGCATATCCTCGCGCCTCTGGCGGTCATACCTGAATACCAGGGGAGAGGTGTGGGGGGATTGTTGATACGTACCGGCTTAGCACACTTACGGTTGATGGGGTGCCAGAGCGTTTTTGTTCTCGGCCACGCCACCTATTACCCAAAACATGGATTCGAACCCTGCGCAGGAGACAAAGGCTATCCCGCTCCTTATCCCATCCCGGAAGAGCACAAGGCCTGCTGGATGGTGCAATGCCTTTCTGCTCAGCCACTTAATCGTAACGGCCAAATTCAATGTGCGCAGGCCTTAATGAAACCGGAGCACTGGCATGAATAACAACCTGATTGAACGCTCTCTCATTCGCAACGTAATGAAAGGAATTAACTAATGGATATCCCACGTATTTTTACAATTAGCGAAAGTGAACACCGCATTCATAACCCGTTCACACCGGAAAAGTACGCCACTCTGGGCCGCGTGTTACGCATGAAGCCGGGGGAGCGTATTCTCGATCTTGGGAGTGGTTCAGGTGAGATGCTCTGCACCTGGGCGCGCGATTACGGCATCAACGGTACCGGTATCGACATGAGCTCACTCTTCACCGCGCAGGCAAAACAGCGAGCTGAAGAACTCGGCGTCAGTGAACGCGTGCATTTTATCCATAACGATGCGGCAGGTTACGTTACGGACGAAAAGTGCGACGTGGCGGCGTGTGTTGGCGCAACCTGGATTGCTGGTGGTGTCGCCGGGAGTATCGAACTGCTGGCGAAAAGCCTCAAGCCTGGCGGAATGATACTGATCGGTGAACCCTGGTGGCGTCAGGTTCCCGCGACGGAAGAAATTGCCCAGGCCTGTGGTGTCTCCTCCAGGGCGGATTTTCTCACTCTTCCTGCGCTTGTCGCCTCTTTCGACGAACTTGGCTATGACGTTGTGGAAATGGTGCTGGCGGACCAGGAGGGTTGGGACCGGTACGAAGCGGCGAAATGGCTGACAATGCGTCGTTGGTTAGAATCTAACGCAAGTGATGATTTTGCCGATGAGGTTCGCGCGGAGTTGACGATTGCGCCCAAACGACACGTCACGTACACCCGGGAATACTTCGGTTGGGGCGTATTTGCGTTAATCGCACGATGAAGTAAGTGATACGGCATGGCCTTTAGGCTATGCCGTATTTTCCGCAGATGAGAACCGTCATGGCGAAAAGCGACGACCCGTATTAAACATTCTCCCACCTGAAATCTTCTTCCATTTCGTATTATAAAGACGTTTGCCTGCCAGGTCAGAATTAAGAGTTAAAACCGTCTTCGTAGATTATTTTTGTGACACAGTTATAATTAATCATTTAATGATCTGGGATGTGGTCTGGCCTGCTTTTAATTCGGTTAAATAGTTTTTAGCAATAACCTTCATTCTCCTTCCGCTCTTTTTGTGAGATTATTCTCTCATTTAAGAATAATCTTAAATTGTATTTTTAATAATTCCTAAGGATGATGCCTTTAATTATTTTTTTTCCTGGGTATGGATTAAATAATCCTGGTTTTTTAATGAAATGATACGTGACTAAGTTAATTTATTGTTTCTATTTATTTTCATTTTTGTTGTATTGTGTGCGTTTTTGGTGCTTTGTAACATTTTGATATTTATCGATATTTGTTTTTGTTTGTTAATGATATGATCTGGTTTGACGATGTAAATAAGAATAGTGATAGTTATCTCCTATCATGATGTATCGGATTGAACAGTTATATCATCTGGCAGTTTTTTTTAAGTTAAGTGTATATTTGCGAATAGCGATACAAGGAGGGATAATGTGGTTGTCGAAGATGAAATTTCTCCACTGATCGCTCTTGCGCTAAGTGAAATAAAAAATCGGGCAGCGAGGCCGTCAGATCGGAAACCATTCCGCTTTCTTCCTGCAATGTGGGTACAAACACGATGCTGTTGCGCCATAGTCGCTGAATATACATTAGTGAGTATTTCAGACAAACAAGATAATTTGTTTCTGAAGCAACATATAAATTTTTGTGACTCGATAAATCTGATTATTGAAAAGCTTAAGGATGCGCAGGATAACAGTGGCGTTCAGACGTGCGAGTTCTGCCAGTTTATGGCGAAGATGAACAGGGCTGATAAACACACGCTTAATGCGATTGTTTGTCTGGATACCTATGCTGATGCTTCGCAGTATCTGGGGTTAAGCCAGAAGTCGATATACTCAAGGTTGTACAGTATTCTTGAACGTATCAACGTAAGTGATAAGCGGTTATTTTTTCGCTGGTATAAGTATATGCTGATTCATTCCACAACATTCCGGCCGCGTGGCCTGAATATTGTCCTTTCTGTGGCGGATTTTCCGCCAGGTTCAGAAATGAATGAGATGATCAGCGGACGCTGAAACATAACAGGGAAGGGAATCCGTATGGATTCCCTTTTCGCGCGTAACGTGCTGTTCTTTTAGCGGTAAAGTTCGGCCTTGCCGATAGATGAGAATAAATTCATCTTGTGAACCACAATGGCTTTCGCTGATTCCATTGGCTTGATAAATAGCGCATTAGGTTCGTGACTCCCCGATTTCAGTTCTGCTTCCAGAGCAACAAAGAATGCTTTCTTCATGTCGCTGGAAATGTTGATTTTGCCGATGCCGTGCTGGATAGATTCTGCGACTTCCGCGTCCTTATTTCCCGAGCCGCCGTGGAGAACCAGCGGGATGCTTAATCGTTGCTTAATGGTTTTCAGCCGTTCTATATCCAGTTTTGGCTGCTTTCCTGCCGGATATAAACCATGTGAGGTGCCAATCGCCACCGCCAGGGTATCGACCCCTGTCTCGTTGACGAATTGCTCAGCTTGTTGGGGATCGGTATACAGTATTTCAGCATGTCCACCTTCACCACTGCCCTGTGCCACACCGATGGTGCCCAGTTCGGCTTCAACGGAAATACCGGCAGCGTGAGCAACGTCGGTTACGCGGCGTGTGATGGCAATATTCTCTTCCAGGGGAAGGGCTGAGGCGTCGATCATCACCGACGTGTAGCCGGTACGTATCGCTCGCATAATCTGTTCAAGGGTCTGCCCATGATCAAGGTGAATGACAACCGGTACCGTTGCTTTAATGGCCAGTTCCCGAAGATAGTAGATAAAATCATCGCCGGTGAAGTCATGCTCATCCGGATGAACTTCAAGAATAACCGGCGAACGCATTTTTTCTGCAGCGTCGATAACCACTCGTGCGAATTCGGCAGACGCGATATTAAAAGCCCCGACACCAAATTTATGTTGCTGAGCGACGGATAGCAGATCTTTCATATTCATGAGCATGGTTACATCTCCTGTATAGTTTCAGGGCAATCTTTCTTAATAAAACGAAGAATAATGGCGGTCAGTAATGCGCCGGCGGCGATAGCGACGATATAGGCCACAACGTGGGTAATCACATTGGGAATAAACATCACGAAAACGCCGCCGTGTGGGGCTCTTGACGCGCATCCCAACGCCATGGAGAGCGCGCCTGCGAGACCGGAACCTGCGACAATGGCAGGAATGACGCGTAGCGGATCGGCGACGGCATAGGGGATTGCGCCTTCGGTGATAAAGGACAGGCCGAGAACATAGGTGACTTTTCCGGTATCTCTTTCCTGACGGGTAAATTTGCGACCAAATAGCGTGGTAGCGAGTGCAATGCCCAATGGTGGGACCATCCCGGCGGCCATACAGGCGGCAATGGGTTCATAGATACCTGTCGACATTAATCCGATAGCAAACATGCAGACGGTTTTATTCAAAGGCCCTCCCATGTCGAAGGCCACCATCATGCCGATTAACAATCCCATAATGGCGGCGTTGGTATTGCCGAGGTTTTCAAGAAATGCCGTCAGTGAGTCGAGAAGAAACTTAATCGGTTCGCCAATCACCAGCACCATCAGCGCGCCGGTAATAAATACGCTCAACAATGGCACGATCAAAATAGGCTTCAGGCCGGCGACGGATTTGGGGAGGTTAATATATTTGACGATAACCAGCGTGACATACCCGGCCAAAAAACCCGCCAGCAGAGCGCCGAGAAAACCTGATCCGGTTTGTATTGCCATCATGCCGCCGACCGCTCCTGACACGATCCCCATATTTCCGCTGATCGATTTACTGATCCCGAGCGAGAGGACAGGGAGCATCAACGCAAAGGCAGCACCGCCTCCAATATCCGACAGCATTTTTGCCAGCGGACTAAAGTTGGCATCGCCGGGCGTTGCTGCGGTGATGCCAAATGAAAAGCTCAGCGCGATGAGAATACCGCCCGCGACGACGAACGGGATCATCAGATTAACGCCGGTGATAAGATGAATATAAATCTGAGAAATAAACGATTTATCATTATCCGCTTTGGGGGATTCCTGCGATGTTCCGGACTCAAGGTGTCGCTCTGGTTGTAATTCACCGGAGATAATCTCATCCAGTAAACCTGCGGCATCTTTCGCTGCACGCGTCACCGAGACCCGAATAATATTTTTGTTATGGAAGCGGCTAAGATCGATAACTTTATCCGCAGCGATTAAAACAATATCCGCTTGCCGAATGTCGTCGTCAGTAAAAATATATTCACTTTCAACGGCCCCCTGTGTTTCAACGAGTACAGGAATGCCTTTTTTAAGTGCGCTCTTTTTAAGGTTAGCTTCTGCAAGGTAAGTATGTGCAACGCCTGTTGGACAGGCGGTAATCGCAATTATTTTCATTTTATTCTCCTTGTGAGGATACTACTCTCCGGTATTATTAATAATTAACCGATACAGCTCCTCTTGTGAATTGGCATTAAGTAGTTTCTCCACAACATCATCATCCCCTAATGCAATAGATATGCGAGCCAGAACTTTTATATGTCCTGCTCCGCTGTCTGCCTCTTTTACAGCAAAGAGAATAACCAGTTTCACATCAGAACTATCCATCGTTTCCCAATCGATATTATCCTTCAGTTTGGCAACGGCTATTCTTGTTTCACTCACCCAACGGGATTTCCCATGTGGAATGGCTATCTGGTTTTCAAAACCGGTTGACCCCAGTGATTCACGGGCAAGGACGTCGGTGATAAACCCTTGTTTATTAGTAATAATACCTTCATCGCAAAGTGACTGGGTCAATTGCTCAATCACATCAATTTTGCTGTTCGCCTGCATGTCAGTAATAACGCAGGCTTTATTTAACAAATCGCTGATGACTATTTTATCTAACATGCTCTTTCTCCTGGGGATGGCGCTCGGTAAATAAGGTTTCCGTCACTCGAATTATGTCTTTGGCTGAAAACAGTGCAGAAACATAGGCAACAGGGATCATCATTTCTTCTATCCGTATCGTTGAAATGATTAAGTCACATTTTTTCTCAGATAATGTTTTTTTCAGTCTACTGCCAGGTACAATATCGATAATCTCCCAGTCAGGGAAGGCTTTGGTAATACGACTGTAGAGAAGTTGAGATGTCCCCACGCCGCTTGAGCAGACAAGAATAATTTTCTTATTTTCTTTGACCTTCTCAAGGGCAGCCTGAATATACACGGTTAAATAGGCGACCTCATCCTCAGAAGGGGGATCGTGTTTACTGCGTTTATTTATCATCAGGGTTGCGTCTCTGACTGCAATAAAAACCGGGGAAAGCTCTTTCTTTATTTCATCCAGTAATGGATTGTGGATGATGATCCGAAAAGAAAGGCGGTTCAGCATCGGTTTAATATGCATTACCAGTGAGTTCAGTAGGGTCTGATCAGAGATCAAATCACATTTTAGTGACTGAGAAAGTATGCTGGTTAGCTTGATTGCATAATCCAGTGCTTCTTTGTCCTGCAACCCTCTGGCAGAGGGCGCGGCATGCGCTGAATGTTTGCCGGATGAAACAAGGTATTGATAGATATAGTTCACTTCAATTGCCGGGAAAGTGAAGGCATATTTTTGCTCAAGCCAGATGATGGCTTTTTCAGCAATCAGCCACTCTTTATTATTATGCACCTGTACCGGGTCATTCGCCGGACGACTATTTCTCTTCTCTATCCGTCTGATTGTGACCAGCAAATGTGAGAAAAGATTGGTGTAATAGGGTTCGCTAATGGCACATCCTAATTCATCCTCTATAAAGGTGATGAGATTGATGCAATTGGACACGCTGTCCTGGCCAAATTCATTGATTAGCTGCACTCGGGAGAATCTGTCGATTCTGCTGTCCGTCATCTGATAGTTACATAAAACGCTATGCGTAATGATCTCCTTGAGAGCCATGCGAATATCATAATCCGTGCCTTCAATAAATGTTCCCGTGCGATTTTTTATCATCAGCAGGGCAAAACACGCGACCCATCGCTCTATCTTGTTTAAATCTTCCACAATAGAGGATCGACTGATAAAGTATTTTTCTGATAAAAAACTGATAGATAACGGCGAGGGGGAATGTGTCAGCAAATCAGTCGCAATGCCGACCAGTCTTTTGCTTTTTAGTATGTTTGCAACCTGCTCATCCCCGGAGGTTGCCGGAAGCGATACGATGTCATGCGCATCAAGTTTCAGACCCAAACCGGGTCTGGTCAGTATAGTGCTCTCTTTCCCTGCAAAAAAAAGATTAATGGCTTCGACGTCTCGTCTGAGCGTACTAACTGAAATATTGAGTATCTTCGCGGCTTGCGCCGTAGTCAGCCACCCATTCTCGTGAGCTAAACGGTTGACCAGTGATATTTGTCTTTTGCTTAGCACTTTCATTTTTCGCTCCTTCAATGATAAGTGGGGGGCTTTGATGATGTCAGTTATAACGATTCGAATGACAGAGGGAAATACCAGGAGATGAACGTATGTAAACCATCATAATGAACAGTAGACCAGAGGGGGGAGACGTCATTATACGCAGGTATTTGTCAGTAAACGTCCTTAAGCGAAAAGAAGAAGATGAAAAAGTGGCGGAGTTAGGTTGCAATATTAGCATAATGATACTTTTGTTAATTCGCCCTGCAACGTTATTTACAAAAAGAAAGTAAATATAAATGAATCCTAAACCAAATGAGTGATTTCATAAGATCTGATTTTTGACGATGATGCCTTGTGGGGGATAAACTGATGTGCAAAATAGTGAACAGTCAGGTCTGAAGTTAAAAAAAGAAGAGTGGTGGTATCATAGTGCATAAGGCTGTTGGCGGATTAATTTTATCGTTATTTGAACTTGTGAACTGAGTCAAAGATTTAAATCACCTCCGCTCATGATTTCCCCTTGTCATCTCACGATGAATTAATTAGTCTAAATTGTACCAATTCTTTCGGAGTATGGCATATGAGTTCACTGCCGCAGCGAACACAGGTCATTGAAAACTGGTATCGGGAATCAGAAGATTTTTCAACGCTGGTAAATTATCGGGTATTGCGTGCTGGTCATATATTAACGGGGACGAATTTCCATATCCAACGCCAGTCTGTTGTGGGACATGAACTTATTTTCTGTCTCAAGGGAAAGGGCGTTATTTGCCTGGAGAATAAAAAATATGACGTAAAAGAAGGGTGCCTGGTCTGGCTTCCTGTCAGGTTGCCGCATGAACACTTTCCGGACAGCGCCGATCCCTGGGAGATATTGTGGTTAAGAATTGACGGTTCGAAGATGGACAATATTATGAATTTTCTCAATGTTCTTCATCGACCGGTGTTTGAATTTGAATCACCCGCTGAAATAACCGAAATTTACCATCAATTATTTGGACTGATGAAAAGCCATACTCTGGTCGCAGATGCGCATTGCGACCTGCTGTGCTCGAAATTAATTTATACCCTTCTGGAGAGTCGCAGTCATGAAAATGAAAGCTCACCAGTGATCACACACCGCGGATTAGGCCGATTGATTTATCAAATTCACAGTCATTATAACGATGAGTGGGATATTGATAAATTCATGCACTATTGTCAGGTGAGTAAATCACAGCTTTTTCGTCTCTTTCAGGAGACGTTTAATCAAAGTCCGCTACGTTGGTTGAAAAACTACCGCCTGTCTCAGGCTCGTCGACTGTTAGTTGAAACGGATGCCACAATAGGAAACATTGCCAGTCAGGTGGGGTATCACGATCAACTGCATTTTTCGCGCGAGTTCCATCGGGCGGTTGGCGTCTCGCCAAGCGAATTCCGGAGACGGGAAAAACAACTGTAAATGGCGTCCAGTTCGTTTCAGGTAAGCGAACGGTTTTACCGCGATAAAACCGTTCGCCCACTATCAGAAGAAGGTTTCCATTTGAATGCCGAATGTCCACTCGCCACCCGAGGTGAAACCTTTCTGGCCAAAGGTGTCGTTAGGACTGTATTTATCCAGATCGTTATCCCAGTTCATCCACGTTGCGAAAACGCGTATTTCAGGACGGGTAAAGAAGGGCGAAATATCATCAGGCCGGAACGTTGGCGCAAAGGTCAGCTTATAAAAATTCCCCTTCACCTTCTGATATTGTTGATAGCCATTGGGATCAAGATCCATATACTGCCAGGTTGCTTCATAACCCAGCGCGAAGTTTTGCGTGATATTCTGCATCAACCGTCCGTTCAGGGTAACCCAGCGATAATCATCGCCTTTAACGTAACGATCGGCGCTCTGCTGAGCGAGCAGTGAAGGGGCAAAATCCCAACCAGGCGAAAGATTGACGATGCCATAACTGGCTAAACGTAACGTTTTCGCATCGGACAGTAATGCCGGGTCGGTACCAATGTTTTTCACTTCCGCGCCAAGGCCTTGTCCCCAGGAGAGGACGCTACGCGTTTCACCTTCTGTCAGACCATAAAAACTGTCACCCTGATACCCTAACAGGGCGGTATAACCTTTGTTCGCCGCATTAAAGACTTTATATCCGCTTAAGGTTTCACGCTCTTCATTGTCCTTTGCCTGCATCCCGCTGATGAATAATTGCACCGGGCCAAAATAGTTGTTGGCGGTCAGAACATAGTTTTGTACGTCATTATTCACGACGTCCACATCGCCAAAGCTACGGCCGATGAAGGAAAAGTTACTGCGGATGTTATCAGTCCAGCGGATATCATAAATACCGCCCCCGGTGCCGTTGAGCGCGACGAATTTAGAATCCAGCCAGGGAATTTCGAAGTTGTCACGATCCACGCGTTTACCGGCCCATAGCGTCGTATCCTTGAAGGGGCCAGTAAAACTCGGCAGTGAGGCGATTTCAGCAAAGGCCTGGCTGACATTCAGCGTGCTGGAGTCCGCCGTCCAGTCGTTATAACTTTTCTGCTGATCGGCTATCATCGTCATAAATCGGGTCGTGGCACCGTTCTCCAGTCGCTTTTTCTTCTCCAGATACACTTCAACATACGTATCCGGCTCGTTACCCAGACGGCCGATTGCACCGCCTGTTTGTCCTGCAGGAGTCATAAACGGGCCACCCTGGGTATGCCGGGCATTATGGTTGGTCATCATGCCGGCTCGCGCATAACCGTGCAGTTCAAAATAATCATCCTCATCGGGGGTTATTTTTTCAATTCGTTGGGTGCGGGCTTCCAGGCCTTCTACCGATTTTTTTGCCTGCAGTGATTCTTGCTCCGTCTGTTTTAATTGACTGATCAGTTGAGCATTTTGTTGTTCGGCCAGAGCGGCCCGGCTTTCTGCTTTTTGCAGACGTAATTCCAGTTGCGACAGCCGTTCTTCAATATTTATATTTTGCGAAGAAAAGGCGTAAGGGATAGCAAAAAGATTTACTACGCCGAGTCCGATGCAAGTCATAGAGGTAATTTTCATATTATTCTCGGATGTCTCTATCATTATTAAAATACAGGGGGCTCTGCGCTTTCAGAAAGCGCAGAGAATCAGTGTTATTATTTTTTTTGAATTAATCGAGGTGGTATATTTCTTCCATTTCTACCCACAGTGTTCCTTCAGGTTCGCCCTCAAGCGGCATCTGACAGGGAGACGTTTCTTGCCACCACTCCTGTGTTTTCAGATGCTCCGCCATTTTCTGCTGGTCGGCGTCATAGTCATCGCCGGTATATTCCAGATAACTAAAGAGCAGTCCGTTTTTATAATAAATGGAAAAATTACGCAGATTACATTCTTTTATCATGGCATTGACTTCAGGCCAGGGATTCGCATGGAGTTCCTTATAATATTCCAGTTTTTCCGGCCGGACTTTCACCACGCAACCAAAACGACGGATTTTGTTCATATTATTGACTCTCCTTATTTATCACACCCGCACGCTGAAGAATATTTTCAATTTCCATTTTCATTTCTGCGGTCAGTGGCGACGCAGGTGGCAATGAATGGACAGAAATATCCAAACCAGTCAGTTGTAGCGCATATTTCACCGCGTTATAAAAAGGCTGGTCCAGTCCGTAGAGAGGCGGGATCCAGGACAGGGACTGTTGCAGTTCTACGGCACGAGAATAATCCTGCGCATACCAGGCATCGCGGATCCCACAGGTGAGTTGGGGAGCGAAATTGGCGCTGGCGGGAATACAGCCATCTCCTCCCAAAATTAATGTGCCAAGAAGATACTCATCGTAGCCGGCAAAAACTGCAAAATCAGGGCGCACGGGTTTGACTGCATGCAGCGTTTCCCGGATATGGGACAGCGTATCTACCGTATCTTTCAACCCCACGATGTTCGGGCAGTCGATTGCAAGGGCTTTGATAGTCTGTACCGGTATGGATTGCCCGGTCAGCGCGGGGAAATTGTACAGAATGACTGGAATCGACAGCGCCTCTGCCACCCTTTTAAAGTGCTGAAACAGGTTGCTTTCGCTGAGGGGGTTGTACCAGGGATTCACGACGACCACGCCATCCGCGCCGAGGCGTTGCGCATGAAGACCAGCTTCAATAGTCTCCTGTGTTCCACAACTGGCAATACCGATAAGCACGGGCTTTCGACCTGCAACCAGACGAGTGCAAAATGTGGCGACATCCTGGCGCATCTCGCGGGACATATGGGCAAACTCTCCGGCGCTGCCGAGAAAAAAGAGCCCGTCCACGGGAGAGTCGATCAGGTGTTCGATCAGGATGGCCTGCGCGGTTTCATTGAATTCACCCTCTGCGGTAAAGAGCGTAGGGACGGGAGGAATCACCCCGCTGAACAGCGGTTGGGGCATCGGCTGTGTCATTGTCCGTTCACTCCGTTGAAGGCCTGCAGATAGAGTGCGGCGATCTCATCCACCGTGGCCGGGCGGGGATTTCCCCCGGTACAGACATCGTCAAAGGCGGCCTGTGCGAGCTGCGAAATGTCGTCCTGATTCATCCCGATCTCACGCAGCGATACGGGGATCCCGACATCGTGATTGAGCTGATAGACCGCATCGACAGCAGCCTGTCGTACCTGCTCCAGCGGTAACGTGGCGGCGTCGGGAATGGCCATTGCCAGCGCGATGTCGCGGTATTTCTCTCCGGTGTAGGCCGCATTCCATGCCATGATCTGAGGTAGCAGGATGGCATTGGCGATACCGTGCGGTGTGTTGTATAACGCCCCCAGCGGATGCGCCATGCCATGGACGAGGCCGAGACCCACATTGGAAAACCCCATGCCGGCGATGTATTGCGCAAGCGCCATTTTTTCCATCGCTTCAGCATCGCCAGCAACCGCGCTGCGTAGCGATTTAGCAATCATTTCAATGGCTTTAAGATGGAGCGCATCCGGTAATTCCCAGGCTCCGCGCGTGATGTAACCTTCAATGGCGTGGGTAAGAGCATCAATGCCGGTGGCGGCTTTTAGCGAACCTGGCATTGCATCCATTAAATCCGCATCCACAAGCGCGACCTGCGGAATGTCATGCGGGTCGATACAGACAAATTTCCGCTGATTCTCTTCGTCGGTAATCACATAATTAATGGTGACTTCTGCTGCGGTTCCTGCCGTGGTGGGCAGAGCAATAATGGGCACGCAGGGACGGGTCGTCTCAGCAAACCCCTCCAGGCTGCGGACATCTGCAAACTCAGGATTATTAATGATGATCCCGATAGCCTTACAGGTATCCTGGGGCGATCCGCCGCCGATAGCGATAAGGACATCAGCACCGCTGGCACGAAATTTCTCCACGCCTTCCTGTACCACGGTAATACCCGGATTCGGTACGACACGGTCGAATAATGACCAGGCAAAACCAGCTTCATCAAGTAGGGTGGTAATTTTCTCAACGATACCGCATTTGACCAGACCGTTGTCGGTGACGATCAGGGCTCTGGAAAAACCCCGTCGCGTAAGTTCATTAATTAACTGGCTGCGGCAACCCCGCCCAAACCAGGAGGTTTCATTTAATATCATGCGTTGCGTCATTATAGCGTCCCTCTTGTTGCGGGCAGGCGAGGGTCCACCCACCCGTTGCCGAGTGTGGTCTCGCCTGCAAACTGTTATTTTTTATTTAACCGATTTAATCGGTAATACAAAGAATGATGAAGCAAAAACAAAAATAATGGCGGCAATAAATAATGCTGAATAATCATTATTAAATGTCGCTAACAACCAGGCCGACAATATAGGACTAAACGACTGTGGTAATACTGTCGCAATCGTCAGAATGCCCATATCTTTACCCGCTTGTTTACCGCCGCCAGGTAATACCTGAGTCATAAGTGCCATATCAATGGAAGTGTATGCTCCGTATCCCAGTCCCATAATCGCCGCATAAATATACATACCTGTCAGGGTCGGCATCACCAGGGGTATACAGAGACCAGCAGCCATCAGAATGCTGGAGAGAAAGACGAAAATTTTACGTCGTTGCAGTTTATCGGAGATGATGCCGGATACCAGACCGGAAAAGAGCAGGGTGACCAGCGTAATGACCGAGATCGTGCCGATGGCATAATTGGACTCTTCAACACTTAAGCCAATGAAATCCTGAAGGATATACAGCTGATAGGTTACCACGCCCTGGTAGCCCAGATACATTGCAAAGCGACCAAAAAATGCCCAGCCGAAATCGGGGTACTGGCGTGGGCTAACCCAGAAGTTTTTGAAAAATGTTCCCCATTTGAAGGGTTCTACCGGCAGATTTCGCGTTGAAGGTTCCCGGTTAATCAATACGAACGCGACACAGCAGGCTGCAATAGCCAGGGCAAAAACCAGATAGCCTAACTGGAGATTCCAGGCCAGATACCCGGCCAGAATGATGCCGACGGTTCCGCCTGCCGTCGATCCCGCGCCGACGAAACCCGAGGCTATCCCTCTGTTTTCAGGTAAGAATCGGTCTGCCACGACGGTCGCGAGCGGCCCGTTCATACAGTTCAGAGAGACGGCAGCCATCAGCCAGAAAACCGCAATGCCGGCGATAGTTGTCATCATCGAGATACCGAAAATCGCCAACCCACCAATTAGCGCACCACCAACAATAAAAGGAGAGCGGCGGCCCCATGTTGAACGGCATCGATCGGATAATGCCCCGGCAATAGGTTGCGCAAAAATAGTAAACAACAGCGCCGTGGTCATCACGATGGCAAGGTTGTTAGCCTTATTGGCCGGATCGATTTGCGCGACATGATTTGGCAACAGAACAGAAATGACGCCGCAATACAAGGCCAGCAGAACAAAGAAATTGGCGAACAGGGAGGCCAGCAATATATTTTTCTTTTTTCCGGTGACCATGATATTGCTTTCGGGAGAGTCGGCTTGATGCTTATCGGCAACCTTCCCGGATGGCAATGAATTGATATTATCAGACATGCTTATTTCCTCAAATTTTATTCAGTAGGGTAAAATGAAATAAACGACATCAGTGCGAATACGATTTTATTAACCTTTTTTGGCTTTGCTCAGGTATATATTTCTGGCGTTATCAACCATTATTGCGTTTATTTCCTCCGGCGACAGAGACGTAATGGCTTCAGTTACGCAATTCCTCCAGCGGGTGTAGCCTCCGGCCAGTTCAACAACCGGCCAGTCTCCGCCAAATAAACAGCGCTGAGCGCCAAATGTGGTTATGGCCTGCTGTATCCAGGGCTTCAGTTGTTCGGGTTGCCAGTTTTCCCAGTTGGCCTCCGTCGGGAGTCCAGAGATCTTGCAGACGAGGTTGGGGAAGGTTGCCAACTTCTTGATCCCCTCCGCCCATTCTTGCCATTCATTACGGATGATGGCCGGTTTGCCCATATGATCGAGAACCACGCGAGCTTCCGGTGCCCGTTCATAGAGCCATGTCATCAGATCAAACAGGGCCGGGAGTTGCGCCGCTCTGACGCACATATCAATGACAAAGCCTTTTTCTACTGCGGCCAGTAGACCAGCGCGATAGTCCGCGCTGTAGAACCATTCCAGCGCTTCGTTCTGTAGGGAACGTCGGATGCCCACCACACGTGGAAGTTGTTGTAACTGATGCAGATAAGGAATGACGGCGTTACCGCATTCCAGAGGTGCCCAGGCGACAATACCTGCCACGGCGACCGGACTGTCATCAGCCAGATGATTCAGCCAGTTCACCTCTTTAATCGCATGTTCCGCGGCGCAGTCGGCCTGAATTACAATCGCCGCTTCTGGCGCGCCGACTTGACGGGCAAGTTCCTGCGGCATAAAGGTCCGGTTTAATGACGGCAGGTCGCGAAGCCAGTCATAGCGCAACAAGCACGGATCCCAGAGGTGAAGATGACTGTCGAGGGTTCTCATTTCTGCGCCTTCCCGCCGTTACCCGGCAATACATCCCAGCCGATGTTTAGCACCGGTGCCATCAGGGCGTTAATGTTGTCCAGCAGTTCAGGATCGAGCGGTTGCTCAGACCAGCGGACGTTATCAAGCATGTTCCCGGCACTGGCTGTCCCTATGACGGTGGAGGCGATACCGTGCTCAGCCGCGGTCGTCAGAGCAAACTGCAGGGCTATCTGCGCAATGTTGACGCCATAGCTATCACACAGTTCAGACACGCGGCGACACACGCGTTGGACATCGTCGTGGGCCGGATGCCAGTCCGGCGCACCTGAACGGGTCAACAGTCCCATTGAGAG
Source organism: Citrobacter farmeri (assembly GCF_019048065.1). Lineage (NCBI taxonomy): Bacteria > Pseudomonadati > Pseudomonadota > Gammaproteobacteria > Enterobacterales > Enterobacteriaceae > Citrobacter > Citrobacter farmeri. Next base: position 2,840,174 of record NZ_CP077291.1, on the reverse strand, counting down.
AGGAGACGCGTTGAGGACGCCAATACCGGCTTCGTTCAACCGTTGCGCTACGGCTCCCAGTCGTCGGTCCTGTAAAGTCCATGTGCAATAGGCCATGACGGTATCGACTTTCTGCTCGCAGGCGACGCGTTCGAGCAGCGGCAGATCGTATCCGGTGATGCCAATGTGGCGCACCACGCCGCTGTCCCGGAGCTCACGAAGCGTTGGTAGCGCTTCATCCAGCAACTGCGTCATATCCCCGTATTCAATGTCGTGGCACTGAATGACATCAATGTAATCACACCCCAGACGGCTGAGACTCTCATCCACACTGCGTAGGGTGGCATCGCGCGAGAAGTCCCAAAGGCTGTCACCGTAGCGTCCTACCTTGGTGGCAAGGGTGTAACGTTCACGACGAACGCCCTTGAGCGCGGCGCCTAATGCCGTTTCGGCTTTTGTGAGTCCGTAATAGGGGGCAACATCAAAATAGTTCACGCCATGACTTAGTGCGGTTGCCACCGTTTCATTGGCTTGCTGTTGGGACACGGGATGATAGATGCTACCCAGCGAAGCCGCTCCCATCGCGAGAACGGGTACCTGAATTCCTGTGTGACCCAGAGATACGGTTTTCATTTTTTTGTCCTTTATCATTGTTCGCGTAATGGTGACTGGAGCGTTAGCCTTAGCCCGGCACGTTCCGGTCTGACATGAGGGCCCCGGGCAATTGTCCAGCTCCCCTTATCCTGCTGCGACTGAATCGCCGTTTCATCAATGGAAATCCCCAGTCCGGGCTCATCGCCCAAGAGGATGCCGCCATTTTCTATGCGTTGATCTACCTGTAGACCCAACGGAAAATTCAGATCCTGCACTTCACAACTCAGATGATTGGCGACCGCGGCAGCGGCATGGGCGACGGGATTCGCGTTGTAGCCGACGGGGCTGACCGGAAGATTAAACGCCTGTGCCAGATTCGCCACGCGCAGAAAATGGGTAATTCCCCAGCACATCCCCGCCTGCAGGACATCGACCGCCTGTTCCTTCAGTAATGGCAGGTACTGTTCAATGCCCGTCAGGTTTTCTCCCGTCGCCACCGCGCAGGAGATTTGCTGGCGGATCGCGGCGTGACCGGTGGCATCCCAGCGACGGACTGGCTCCTCAATCCAGCTCAGATCCAGCGTTTCCTGCAAGCGGTTGATGTAACGGACGGCCTGTTTGCTGTTCATTGATTCATTGACGTCCAGCATCATGACTGGCGAAGGGGTGTTGCGCAGATAAACCTCCCTGACCGCCGTAAAGCGCTGCCGATCCTGCTCAACGTCCAGCCCGCCTTTGAGTTTGAACGCGCTGAATCCTCGTTCGGCAAAACGTTGATGCAACGCGACCAGCGCATCCAGTGAGAGCGGGTAATCCAGTCCCGAAGCGTAGCCGGGAACGAATCCACGTCTTGCGCCAAGCTGCCGCCAGAGCGGTTCTCCCGCACACTTTGCTTTCAGATCCCATAGGGCCATGTCGACAACGCCAATGGCACCGAAGGTGCTACCGGCGTGACCACTCTTGAAAACCCAGGCCAGCATGCGATCGTAAAGTGCGGTTACTGCACGGGGATCTTCACCTTCAATGGCCGGGAAGACGCGTTCGATGTCGGCATGTCCACCCAGGCCAATGCCGGTGATCCCCTCGTCTGTTTCCAGCATCAGTATGGGCACTTCGGTCACGCCGGACTCGATGGTACCGTTGACATCACCAATCGGTCTCTCCCAGTGATGCCAGGTCGTTAGCGTACGCCAGCCTGTAATTTTCATTGCCTCACTCCTCTGTGCGCTGCACGGTACGTAAATCAATCACCATTCTTCCCTGGATTGTGCCGTCGTCCATCTCCCTGAAAATGGCATTGAGTTCCTCCAGTTTTCGAGGCTGCACGATGGGGCGAACGCGCCCGGCCAGCGCATGTCCGAAGGCTTCCGCCAAATCCTGACGGGTTCCCACCAGGCTGCCGACAATCTGGATGCCATCCAGAACCGTTTTGACAATATTCAGTGAAAGCTCGCCAGCAGGAACCGCTACGCAAACTACTTTTCCCCCGGCTCTGACACTGTTAACCGCCTGATTAAAGGCCGAGCGCGCCACCGCAACAACGATCGCCGAATGCGCGCCGCCGCCGGTCAGTTCATGAATACGAGCGGGGACATCCTCTTTACCGGGGTTCAGGGTGATTTCCGCGCCGCTTTCTTTGGCCAGCGCCAGTTTGTCATCCTGTATATCGATGGCGATCACGCGGGCATTAAACACATTGCGCGCAAACTGGATCGCCATATTGCCTAAACCGCCTGCACCCCAGATTGCCAGCCACTGCCCCGGACGGACTCCCGAAACCTGAGCGGCTTTGTAAGTTGTCACGCCCGCGCAGGTAATGCTGCTGGCCACCAGGGGATCCAGACCTTCCGGAACTTTCACCGCGTAGTCCGCTTTGACGATGCATTGCTCTGCCATCGCGCCATCAACGCTGTAACCGGCATTTTTTACGTTGCGGCAGAAGGTCTCCCGCCCGCTGACACAGTATTCGCATACGCCACAACCCTCGTAAAACCAGGCAATACTGACGCGATCGCCCACCTTCAGGCTGGTCACGTCGTCGGCAATGGCGCTGACAATCCCGATGCCTTCGTGTCCGGGGATACGCCCTGGCACCGGGCCAAAGTCCCCCTGCACAACGTGTAAATCGGTGTGGCAGACACCGCAGCATTCAACGTTAACCAACGCTTCGCCGGAGGCTAACGCCCGGACTGCCTGATGGCGAAATTCCACTTTGCCCGGCTGCGCCTGACTGATTACTGCTGCTTTCATCATCATGTCCTGTCAGTTAAGTTCCGGTACGATGTTGTCGACAATACGCTGGCGTCGTGCAACATAGGCGGGAAGCGGCTGTACGCCTGACGCGTCAGTGAACCAGGCAAACGGATCGGTGCTGGCGACAAGGGCGAAGTTGGCCCAGGGTTCGAATGAGCCAGAGCGAATAATCAGCCTGGCCTGTTGGGCAATCTCGTGGCACAGCGTTTCATGACTCGCAGCGAAGAATTCCGCGCCAGAACCGGTGTAGATCGTTTGCACTTCGCGATACAACTGCGGATGGCAATCACGGACTTCGCTGGCAAAATGCACCTCTTCAACAAAGAGTTCCTTACGCAGTACACGCAGGATCTCCCGGACGTCAATCTGACCGGGCCAGAAGCCGAGGTCGATCCGGTTCGCTTGTGCAGGAATCGGGAATCCCGCATCGGTGACCAGCACAATATCGGTATGGCCTAACGTGGCTAATGCTGCGGCAAGCTCGGGGTGTAAAATTCTGTCGGGTCTCATGTTATGGATTCCTTCGACTCAGGTTGAATTGCATCCAGGTATCGACATCGCTGCGATATTTATAAGAGGGAACCGTTTCCCAGTCTGAGCAGCACAGCGCCGCCGTGGCGTTAGCAAACAGAACGGCTTCGTTAACGGGTTTGCCTTCGTCAAGCGCTACGGCAAGCGCGGCGTTAAAACTGTCGCCGGCACCGTTGCTATCGACGACTTTGACCAGACAGGGCGGTATCTCCAGCGTTGTGTCAGCGGTGAAAACCGCCGCGCCCGCTTCACCCAGCGTCATCACAACATAGCGGCATCCCGTTTCCAGCAGCCTGTCGGCGACTTCGCGGTTACTGAGCGGATCGTCCGGAGCCAGCCCCAGCGCAACACGAGCCTCCGTTTCATTCGGGGTCAGGAAGTCAACCGCGCTCAGATCGAGTCCACGAAGATCTCTGGCAGGTGCCGGGTTGAGAAGGGTTGTTTTACCCAGCGCTTTGGCCTTTCTCAAACCGTAGAGCGCTGTTTCAAGTGGGATCTCTAATTGAGTTAACACCACGTGGCTGTTTTTAAGTTGTTGCAGCGCGTTATCGACAAGAGCAGGGGTAAAGAGCTTATTGGCACCCATGTCCACGACAATGACATTGCGTCCTTCTTCATCCTTAACGATCAGGCCTGCGCCAGTGGGCAGTTCGCTGGTCAGGGTCAGCGCATCAATGTTGATCCCTTCTTCCTGCATCAGTTCGATAAACTCATTGCCGAACGTGTCATTTCCCACCACGCCGCTATAGGCGACGTCGGCTCCCAGGCGAGCGGCCTGAACCGCCATATCGGAACCTTTTCCTCCCCATGTCTGGCGGAAGTTATGTCCGATCAGCGTTTCTCCGGCGAGCGGGATACGTTCAGCGGTCATGACCAGCGCCTTTGCATAACTGCCGAGAATAAATACACTCATCACATACTCCTTAAATTGTGCAGGGCGTCGTGCCGCTGCTGCCAGCGGCACTTTTCGGTTAATAGGCGTTGATGTCGCCAACCAGTCCTTTGACCAGTTCAGGACCGGAACTGGTCCCCACTAATTCAGCACCCGCTACGAACATCTCTTTCATTTTTTCAATCGTATTCACTTTACCGGAGACTTTGACCCGGCAAGGCGCCTGGATATGCGCTTTGAGAAGTCGAACATCTTCTACTGTGGCGGCACAACCCCCTTTGCCCCAGCCGCTTGACTGTTTCACCCAGTCAATACCGGCTTCATAGGCATAACGGGTGGCTTTGATTTTCATCGCTTCCTCGGTGATGAAACCAAATTCCAGCATGGCTTTGACTTTCATTCCCAGGTCATGGGCAACATGGGTGACGTCCTTCAGTTCCTGGAGATAAAGCGCATCCTCGCCCCCCAACAGAAAACCTGGATTCGGTGGGAAATCAAACTCATCGGCACCTTCTTTTGCCAGTTCTCGCACGACGGCCACTTTCATTGCGGTAGTGTCGTTAGCCTGCGGAAAGTTTACGGTGGTGGCGACACGAACCCCTGTTCCTTTCAGCACGTCTTTGGCAAGGGAGACCCAGCAGGGGGCTATCATTGCTGCATCAAACTGATATTCCATGCAGATATTCAGATGCTGGATCAGACCTTCTCGGGTCAGGTCAGGATTGACGTTCGTGAATTGAATGGCCTTGGCTACCTGACGTGGGTCATTAAAATCGATCATTTACTGCGACTCCTGTTAGCTGAAAAAACATACGTTATGGGCTAAGGCCTACTTTAGGGAGAGGGCAGAAAATGTGTGATAGGCAAGAATCCCGGCTATATGGACAGAATTTTCAGGGTGAAATTTTTGCGACATCAGTCGCAATTTCATGGGGCTGGAAGCCGTCAGAAAGGGGAGGATTATTCAGAATATGGTTTTTGGCAGGAAAAGCGTCATTGCTTACATCGCTGTCGATGCAATCCAGAACAGGAGAGGGGGAGGCTTACCAAACAGGCGCGCCTTCTCCTCCTGCTGCTGTCAGATTTGTTTTTCGTAAAGACGATAGCGCTTGTAGGCAACCCCGCCGATGCGTTCCAGGATCGCACGCATCCCGCTATTGGATTCCAGAATCCAGGACATCTCTAACGCGTCGATATGGTGTCTGGCAAACGGTTCGCGTAACGCTTCAATTAACAGCAAAGCCATGATCGGGCCGATACGACTGAATTGATATTCCTGACGCACCCCCATCAGCGGCACCCGTGCGGTACGGACGCCGCTCACTTTCAGTCGCCAGAGCAGTCTGGCCCAACCGAACGGCAACAGTCGACCGTTGAGATCGGTGATAGCCTCATTAATATTTGGCAGGCCAACAATAAATGCACAGGGGACGGAATCTATCTCCGCAATGTGAATCATATCGTCCGGGACAAGAAATTTGAGTTGCTCGCCCATGGTGGCGAATTCATGTTCCGTGAAAGGGACAAACCCCCAGTTATGCTGCCAGCCGGAGTTAAAAATTTCTCGCAGAATCTGCATTTCCTCACTGAACTGCTTGTGATTAATGCTGCGGATAGTCACCTTTTTACGCACCTGATCCATCAGTTTGAGCAGCGATGGCGAGAAACATAAATCGGTTCGCTGCATCCAGTAGGCCAGCAGATCGATCCCTTTTGTATAGCCAAGTTGTTCGACCCGGGAGCCGTAATAGGCCTTACCGTGTGGCATGAGTGCGCAGGGGGGCGTCCCGAAACCCTCAACCAGCAGACCACTTTCCTGGTTAATGTTCAGGCTAAAAGGGCCAGTGATCTTTCGCGCCCCGACGGATTTCAACCAGGTTTCGGCGGCAGCAAACAGCGCGCTAAAGACCTCAGGATCGTCGATGGCGTCGATCGTGCCAAAATGCCCGGTATCGTCACCGTACCGTTTTCGATGCAGGGTATCAATCTGCGCGGTGATTCGCCCGACAACCCGTCCCGCTTTTTTTGCGATCCATGCCTGCCAGTAGATGTGTTCGGACCCTGGATTTTTTGCCGACAGATGCTCTGCGCGTTCAAAATGCAAAGGTTCTATCCAACAGTCGTCAGCGCAATAGAGTGAAGAAGGGAAAGAGATAAAGGCGTTGAGGTCATGTTTATTCATGACTTTTTGTATCTGAATCATAAACAGCCCTAAATAAAAAGTGCAGAAATAAACATAATTACATTTATTACCATGAGGTAACATGGTTATCCGAAAACGAAATAAACTACTGAATCCCCGTTTATCTCTTTTATCACTTTATGCGCTTGTCGATAAAGCGGGAAGATGAAACGTTAAATAGTGATGATTATGGAAAAGAATAATAATTGTTTATTCTGGAAAGGAGATGAAATATATGTGTAAAGAATATCATTTCCGTCAATATTGAAATGCTGGAAAGTATTTGTAATGGTGATGGCTGTTTTTCAGAAAAAGAGGTGCTGTTTAATAACTGTTTAATTTATATTATCCTCTGCCGATTATTCGTTTTGTATATCCAGCGATTTTACATTCAAACATTTTCATGGTGCATATGTCCAATAGAATATCAACGCATTCTCTTCCTATGCGTTATGCTGACTTTTCAACCCTGGCGGAAGCTCTGGACTATGCCGCTTTGGGAAATGCAGGAATGAATTTTTATGATCGACGCAACCAGCCTGAAGCTGTACTGACGTATCGCCAGCTAAAAGACCGGGCAAAAGCCGGGGCGCGGCGATTGCTTTCGCTGAATCTCAATAAGGGCGATCGTGTCGCGCTGATTGCGGAAACCAGCGTAGGTTTTGTCGAAGCCTTTTTTGCCTGTCAGTATGCAGGCTTAGTGGCCGTACCGCTGGCCATTCCGATGGGCGTTGGGCAACGCGATTCTTATTCTGCTAAGTTGCTGAGCCTGTTAGCCAGTTGTCAGCCTGCGGTTATTATCAGCAGCGACCAATGGTTGTCACTGATCAATGTTGTCAACGATCATGGGGCGGCAATCCATATTCTGAGCAACGCACAATTTAATACGTTACCGGAAAAGGATATCGAACTGCCACTGCCGTCTCCGGACGATATTGCCTATCTCCAGTACACTTCTGGCAGTACGCGTTTCCCACGCGGTGTCATTATTACCCACCGTGAAGTGATGTCGAATCTTCGTGTGATTAGCCATGATGGTATCAAATTACGCGACAGCGACCGCTGCGTTTCCTGGTTGCCCTTTTATCACGACATGGGACTGGTGGGATTTCTGCTAACGCCTGTGGCGACTCAGCTATCTGTGGATTATCTGCGCACGCAGGATTTCGCCATGCGCCCGCTACAGTGGCTGAAATTAATCAGTAAGAACCGATGCACTGTTTCCGTGGCACCGCCTTTCGGCTACGACTTATGCTTGCGTCGCATCAATGATAACGAACTTGCCGGGTTGGATCTCTCCTGCTGGCGGGTGGCCGGTGTGGGAGCAGAACCTATTTCTGCCGGGCAACTCAATCAGTTTGGCGAATGTTTCCAGCGCGCGGGATTTGACAGCAAAGCCTTCATGCCGTGTTACGGGCTGGCTGAAAATGCGCTTGCGGTGAGTTTTTCCGACGAGGCGTCGGGTCTCCTGGTGAGTGACGTCGATCGCGACATACTCGAATACCAGGGTAAAGCGGTTGCGCCAACGAAGTACACCCGGGCGATTTCTACCTTTGTGAATTGCGGCAAAGCGCTTCCGGGTCACCGTATTGAAATTCGTGGCGAAAGCGGGAACCCGCTTCCTGAACGAGAAGTGGGCCATATCTGTATATCAGGTCCGAGCTTGATGAACGGTTACTTTCAGGATCCGGTTTCACAAAAGGAAATCCAGTCAACAGGGTGGATGGATACCGGGGATCTGGGCTATTTGTTGGATGGCTGCCTGTATGTGACGGGACGTATAAAAGATCTGATCATCATTCGTGGTCGGAATATCTGGCCCCAGGATATTGAGTATATTGCGGAACAGGAACCGGAAATTCACTCTGGCGATGCGATAGCGTTTGTGACGTCCCAGGAGCGGATTATTTTACAGATTCAGTGTCGGGTCAGTTGTGAAGAACGCCGTGCGCAGATCGTTCATAGTCTGACAGCCCGGATACAAAGTGAGTTTGGCGTTTCTGTTAGTATCGAGCTATTGCCGCCGCACAGTATTCCGCGGACATCCTCCGGGAAACCGGCGCGTGCGGAAGCGAAAAAACGTTATCTGAATATCTTTCCTGAGTCGCTAAATTCATCGAGCCCCGTGACGGATTATGTGCAATGAGTACGACGATTGCGGTGACCGGAGGGACCGGTTTTATCGGGAAACATATCATTGAGGATCTGCTTTCCCGCGGTTTTTCCGTTCGGGCGTTAACCCGAACGCTTCGTCAGGACGCGCGCAATAATCTGGTCTGGATCCGGGGTTCACTGGAAGAGAGCGAAACGCTGGCGCAACTGGTCGCTGGGGCGGAGCATGTCGTCCACTGTGCTGGGCAGGTTCGGGGACACAAAGAAGCGATCTTCACCCGGTGTAATGTTGAAGGTAGCCAGCGACTGATGCAGGCCGCAAAAGAGAGCGGCAGTTGTCAGCGCTTTCTGTTCATCTCGTCGCTTGCGGCACGTCACCCTGAACTCTCCTGGTATGCAAATTCCAAGTATGTCGCTGAACAACGGCTTACGGCGATGACCGGCGGAATTACGCTGGGTATTTTTCGCCCTACGGCGGTGTATGGACCCGGTGATAAAGAGTTAACCCCGTTGTTTCGCACAATGCTGCGCGGTTATCTTCCGCGATTTGGTGCGGCTGATACCCGATTGTCATTTTTACATGTAAGTGATCTGGCTCAGGCCGTCAGTCAATGGCTCATGTCTGATCGGACGCCAGTTTATCCTTACGAATTGTGCGATGGCGTTGCGGGTGGCTACAACTGGCAACGTCTTCAGGACATTGCGGCTGCGGTGCGTAACAGGCCGGTTCGGACCGTGAACATTCCGCTGCCGTTGCTCGTATTGCTTGCCGACGCGAGTACGTTAATCAGTCGGTTTGCCGGAAAAGAGCCGATGTTAACCCGGAGTAAGGTTTGTGAGTTAATTCATTCTGACTGGTCGGCAAATAATCAATGTCTGTGCGAGAAAATAAATTGGTCCCCCAGGGTTAGCCTGGAACATGCGTTACTCCAGGGGTTATTTTGATTATTCAGATTACAGGTATGTTATTTTCTATGATAAATCATAAAGAAGTAATGGATTACACTCTTCACTGTTTACAGGGGATGGTCGAAAGCGGTGTGGATATTCATCCTGATAGCGACCTGGTTAATGATCTTGGACTGGAATCAATTCACGTTATGGATCTATTAATGTTGTTGGAAGATAAATTCGATATTTCTATCCCTATTAACATTTTGTTGGATGTAAAAACGCCGGCTCAATTAATGGAAGCGTTAATCCCCTGTCTGGAGAGTCTCAATGCGTCTTTATGATAAATTCTCGCGCCTCGCCAGCGAGCGGGAACAATTTCGAATGACGGGGATTAACCCATTTGGCACTTGTATAGATGAAGTGTTTTCCGCAACGGAAGGGCGGATTGGTAGCCAAAAGGTTATTCTGGCGGGTACCAATAATTACCTGGGGCTCACCTTTAATGTGCAGGCGATTGCTGAGGGGCAGGCGGCATTAGCTAACCAGGGGACGGGAACGACCGGTTCGCGGATGGCGAACGGAAGCTATGGACCGCATTTAGCTTTAGAACAGGAGATAGCCGAGTTTTTTGGCCGACCGTCTGCGATCGTTTTCTCCACAGGCTACACGGCCAATTTAGGGATAATCAGCACGCTTGCCAATCATAATGCCGTGGTATTACTGGATGCTGACAGCCACGCCAGTATTTATGATGCCTGCGCGTTAGGGGGCGCAGAAATTATCCGTTTTCGCCATAACGATGCGAAAGATCTGGAGCGGCGTATGGTGCGTCTCGGCGAACGCGCCAAAGATGCCATCATCATTGTCGAAGGCATTTACAGTATGCTGGGCGACATAGCGCCACTGGTCGAGATTGTCGATATCAAAAAACGGCTGGGCGGTTTTTTGATCGTTGATGAAGCGCACTCCTTTGGCGTGATGGGGGCTACGGGGCGAGGACTGGCGGAAGCGACCGGGGTGGAGCAGGACGTCGACATCATTGTGGGAACCTTTAGTAAGAGCCTGGCTTCGATTGGCGGTTTTGCCGTGGGTGCTCAGGGCATGGAGGTTCTGCGTTACGCCAGTCGCCCTTATATCTTTACCGCATCGCCTTCTCCGTCGAGCATTGCGACCGTTCGCTCCGCGTTAAAAACGATCGCTGCGCAACCGGAGTTGCGTCAAAAGCTGTGGGATAACGCAGTGCGATTATATGAAGGGCTTGAAAAACTGGGTTATGAGCTGAGTTCGCACATCAGCCCCGTGGTGCCAGTCATTATCGGCGCGAAAGAAGAAGGGTTACGCGTCTGGCGCGAACTGATTGCCGCAGGTGTTTATGTGAATCTTATTTTGCCACCGGCAGCACCTGCCGGAATCACGCTACTGCGTTGCAGCGTTAATGCTGCGCATACCCATGAGCAAATTGATGCAATTATTCAGGCATTTGCGCAGCTCAAAAAATAACAGGCTCTGCCCGCAGCGGTTACTCTCTGAGAATAAACGCTGCGGTTTCTGAACGTCCAACCCATTATTCTGTTTGATGATGTGATATCAGGGCTGGCGATCGAATCGGAAAACCAGGATTAACGCTACCGTCATGAGCAAGGCCGGCGGTGCGAGCGTCGTCATCGGCATGTTAAGAGAATACAGCAACCCGAGGTTGACGATGATCTGATCGCAGACGTAAGTCAATAATCCAACGACCACGCCGACGGCTAAGCGGCTTCCCAGTCCAGGGGCGCGGGGGACGCTAAAAGTGAAAGGGATGGACAGTAAAATCATCGCCAGGATCAAAAGCGGATGTCCTAACTTTTGCCATAACGCCAGTGTAAATTCGAGGCTGGGTTGACCTGTGTTCTTCAGATAGGAAATATAATGCATGAGTTGCTTCACTGAAAAGCTGCTGCCGGGCAGGGTGAGCTCTTGCAGGCTCATGTCTGCAAAGAGAGATGACCATGCCAGCTTCTCTTTCGTCTCCGTTGTTTCTTTACCGTTGGCCCACTCTTTTTGGTTTACCCCCGCAAGCTGCCAGATTCCAGTATCTGAAATGGTCGCCGTTTGCGCATAAATATACCGTTGCAGAGTGCGGTCTTCCCGATAGTAAAACAGCTCAATACCTGATGGCTGGTGATGTTCGTCCAGCGATTTTACCGTCACAAACTCATTGCTGCGCCGGGCCCACAAAATGTTTCCTGCCGCATCCTGACGGGTATAGCGCGTTTTTATCTGCAATGCCTGCTGTTGCAATGGCGAGGCAACCCATTCATCAATGGCACCCAGGGCCACGGTTAGCATCAGTCCTGCGCTTAACGTCACCATGGCTATTCTGAAAATCGAATAGCCGGTGATGCGTATTGCGGTTAATTCGCCGTTTTTCGACAACTGACCCAGCCCGACGATACCGCCGAGCAGCGCGATAAACGGGCCAAGGTCGATAAGGGTTCTGGGTAATGTCATCAACACGACCATCACGGCCTGCGTCCAGCGATATCCGCCAGGGGCCACATCATCGAGTTCGTTAATGAGGTTGAAGGTGGTAAACAGGGGAAGCAATAATCCCGCAGCCGCCGCAAATCCCAAAAACAGATTGCGTATCAAGTAGTGGCTGAAAATACTCACTGACGAATCCTCCATTGCAGAGTGCCGTCACGGATCAGCAGAAGAAACAGGCCAGCCAGCATGAGCAGTGGAATCAGCCACAGGCCTGGAGTCACGGGTAACGCGCCGTTGGCAACCAGCGAGCGGCAAATATTGCCGCCATAAAAAATGATGACAAATAAGAGCGTGAGCGGGAGCAGCGTGGAAAATCGTCCCTGGCGTGGTCTGACACGGCTTAACGGGATCGCCAACAGCGCCATTAATAATGCGCTGATTCCGCGGCTTTCCCGCCATTGCAGCTCGGCAGTATCAGCAGGGTCAGCGGAGCGGGAGAGCGTTGCGAAGGATTTTGCCTTGCGTCTGACCTCATTGCTCTGGTCGAATGGTTTCAGGTTCAGCTTGAGATTGCGAAAAAACTGCTCGTTGTCATCACTGCCCTGATGGGCCAGAACATAGGCGGTACCGGTGTGCAATATCACTGAGGGGGTCGACGGCGATGGGTCGACAACATCAACACTATGCGCCCTGAAGATACTGGTCCTGTTGCCTGCGGAGGTATAAATCAGTACATCGCTGAGATGTGCTGCGTGAGGATCAACCTGCCGGGCGATGATCATCCGTCCATTGTTGTTGGTATTAAACTTTCTCGCCTGCAGGTGACGAACATCCAGTTCAGACTGCGACTGTTGCTGTAGCTGATAAATTTGCGCATAAGCCCAGGGGCGGCCATACAGTGACAGTAACGCCACCAGAATACTCAGGGGAATGGCGAGGATCATCACTGCGCGATAAAGGCGTGAAGGCGCAGCGCCAGAGGCAGATATCGCCGTGATTTCGGAATCCGTATACATTTGACCGAGGGTAACGCCGACAGAAACATACAATCCGACGGGGAGCAGCATTTCCAGCGCAATCAGTACCTTGTAGAAGACAACGTCCAGCACGACGCCCAGGGCTAATGTACCGTTTGCCGCTTCGGTCAGGTAGCGCTGTGCGCAATAGCTGGCGAAAATAAAGGTAAGGAAACCCACGAGGGTCGCTACCAGTCGTTGAATACCGGTCATGATGTAGCGTTCAATTAATTTCATCGCGGGCCCGGCTATTCATTAACCATCTTTTGTACCATCGCGATAACCTGATGAACCTCTTTTGGCGTCAAATCGCCATCTTTTGCCCACAGAACGCGGCCTTCTTTATCCAGCACCAGAATGGTCGAACTCATCTCATTGAGATGCCAGGTTCTGCGGCCCAGTCCGCTGCTGTCGATGATAAATTGTGCCCACGGGTAGCGGCGTTTGTTTTTTTCTATTTTGCCAAGGACGAAAAAACCAGAGCCAAAGATCACATCATCGGTATTCACAATGGTCGTAGGTTGAAAGCGGTCCAGGGGGAAATTGGCGGCCTTAACGGCTTTAATCAGCATTGAGTTTTTCTTTTTTGCGGATTTTCGCCCGGCAATATACTGAACAATGCGCACTTTTCCCGCCAGTTCACCGGTATTCCAGTTTCGGTAGCTAAATGCATCGTGATTATCCAGTAACAACTCGCCGCGATCCGAAATGAAAATCGACTTAACCGGCTGGCCATCGATAAAGTTATGCGCTGACGCCAGCAATGGCGAGAGCAGAAGTGAAGTCATCAGTAATCGACGTAGCAGCATCGTAGATCCTTTATTTCGCTGAGTCGGGATAGGGGATTCAGTGCCGGGCAATCTACAGGGGATAACGGGCGAGCCATTGCGCTATACGTTCGCGGATATCACTGTCGAGTGCGCAGGGCTCATCGTACGGTTTTCTCATTTCCATCGCATCGGCCACCATCTCATCATGCCGGTCTCCCATCAGACCGTTAATTGCCGCGAGAAAGCGAGAGATAGCGCGAGCCTCGTGATTGTCCGGATCGAGAGAACGTAACGTGTCGTAATAAGAAACCTGCTGACTGATGATTTTTCGCATAGTGTGGAATTCACTTCCCGTCAGCTGCGGTCTGGCAATAAGTTCTCGCAGCGTGCGCATCTGCGACTGGCAATACGTCGTAAATCCGCTTGCCGTCTCTAACCGGCTGTGACGCAGGGAAAGCTGGACGACCCACGAGATGGGGAGGCTCAGGTAAACACGCAATCGCTTTCCATAAGTGGCAATAATCGTTTTATTTCCGTGACGAAATCCGTCCTGGAAATGGCCAAGAATAACGGTAGTTTTGCTGAATAACCAACCTGAGTGATGGTTTTTGCGGTAAAGTCGCTGAGCAAAGCGTAAATGCTTATAGCGCGCACGAATGTATTTGTATTGTATCCGCTCGTCTTCTGACAGATTACTGCCTCGTAATTGTTTCAGCACTAGCTGCAGTAACGCCTTCCGGGTAAAACCCTCCTCCCAAAACTGGAGGCATAAATCATAACAGCGGCGGATATTGTCCCCGCTGCAGTCGATCTGCACGCGCTCCGGCAGTACGACATGGCGATCCACATTGTCATCTTCTTCCACCGCCACAAACAGGCGCTGGAGAACGTCAGGCGAGAATTTTTGGTGCGTCATGAGTGACTCTCTTTGGCCGCGGTAAAGGGTAACCTACGACGATGGCGATAAGCGTGTAGCGTCGGGATCAGTGAAAGCAATACATCCAGGCATTGTCCGGCGAAGTAGGCAAAGGCCGCGCCGACCACGCCAAAGAGATGCGACAGTCCCGGCAGCAGGACAACGTAGGCGATGGAGGCGATGATCTGCGCAGTCAAAAAAGCCCGCTGTTTGCCGGACATCAGTAACAGTGATTCCTGGGGAAATCCCAGCATCGATACAATAATTGCGCCAAGCATAATCTGGATGAGGTCATACGCCTGTAGGTATTTCACGCCAAAAACCAGCGAAATGAGAGGCTTACCGACAATCACGACGACAAGCGCCACGAGGATGCCGATCCCGCCCGCGAGAAGTGCCGATTTCATTCCTAACTGCCATGGTTTTTTGCTACGCGGATCTAAACGCATCACTTCGGGATAAAAGCTTTTGGCGAGCAACTGCGCCGGCGTGCCTGTTGCATCGAAAAAGGTCATCGCAATTTTGAACAGCCCGGCGGCGGCAGGGCCAAGAACGACTCCTACTAATACCGTGCTGCACGAGTTTCGTGCAGACCAGATAGTGTGGGCAACATTGGTTGACCAGACAAAATTCCATGCGTCTTTTAGACGGCGTGCCGACCCGAACAGGCGCAGACGTAGCGCGCCGTGAATATTCCGGCGGCGCAGTTCTCGTGCAGCGAACCACCAGTACATCGTGCCGCCGATCAGGCTCGAGGCGTACCAGGCGACCACGAAGCCGGCAAATCCGAAGTCGGCGAAATAGGCTATAACGCTGCCAAGTGCGCGCAGGAAGGGTTTGGTCGCCTGCTGGACGGCGATCAAATCAAAGCGATTCATCGCCCGTAATATCCCCGTTGGGGTCGATGACGCCATGGAGGGGATCAGCGTGCAGTACAGCATTGCCAGCCAGAAGCTGTCTGCATCAAGACCTAACGAATGCGAAAGAAACGGCAGTAATCCCATTCCGCAAAGGATCGCCACCGCGCCGCTGGCGATATCCAGGCTAAAAGAAAAAGCGATCACATCGCGAAACTGCGGCAGGTTATTGCTTTCCAGCGCGGGGGTTCCGTATTGAACGACCAGTTGCCAGGTCTGGAATTTGGCAAAATCGCTGATGGCTTTGGTATACGACTGGATGATGACCAGCACGCCAAACATTGCTGGCGTTACGCCTTTACCCGCACAGGAGAGCGCCAGTAAACCGAGCAGGGCGCCCACCACATTGCTGGAGCCTAAATAGGCGCTATTACGAATGATGGTGCGAAACGCGCCATCGGCAAACCACCTTTTCATGGGAGAAAACTCGTCTGGCAGGTTAATCATCACTCAGCAGGAGCAAACCCGCCCAGCATAAAATCTCAGGCTGGCAAATTGCACAGCGCCTGAGTTCAGACATTCTTTCGCTTTGGGTGCACCCCGACTTCGGTGGACGCAGAAGTGTCATGACACCACTCTTCTGCGCTGAGAATTCCGTGCCGTAACGGATGCGGCAGCCAGCGCCTTTTCCAGTACCTCGCGGTAGGGCGCTCTGGAATCCAGATCGAGAATTCTTGAGCCGTTGTAGGTGATTTTCACCATAACGTCGATTTTGTCGCGCAGTTCGTTGTAGTCGTGGTCGGGCTTGCGGGAAAATGCGGTATCAATATCGATATCAAGACGAATGATGAGCTCGGGGCGGTATAACGCCATTTTCTGATACAGGCGGGATTCGCGTTTCGCCATACGCGTTTTCACCCAGCCCGTCGCTCGCTCAACGCCAATGCCGGGCCCGTCATAATGAAAGCCGGAAACTTCGGCCTGAGGGTAGCGATCGCTGATCACCAGAACGCCGCTTTGCGCCAGTCGTCGGGCTTTATGCAAATTAGCCATCCGGCGCAACGAGAACCCGTACATAATCAGCGCCGCCCAGAGCGCCGGAGCCCGGGTACTCATGCTCTGCGTTTTTGACGATTTAACCGCCAGTCGTCGCTCAAGCCATGTACCGATTAGCGGCAGGCGCTTAATTTTGTCGCCGTCCTCTCCGGAAACCAGTCCTAAATAGCGGCGCTCGGTCACCCATCTCTTTTGCAGGTTTTTAACCAGATCCGTTGTCAGCGTGGATTTGCCGGTGCCATCGCAACCGACTACGGCAATAAGCCCGGGAATATATTCAGGTAATGGCGCGTGCAAGGAGCTCAAGTTTTCTGTTTCCATGTCATTGCGTCTCAAAAAGGGCGAGTAAACCCGATCCGGTGATCGTGAAGAGAGGACTGAATTGAGCGTAATGACTCGCTAAGGATTTTTTCCGCTGATTCCCGGCCATTCAATTCGAGAATTGTCGCCCCGTTGAACGTTAAATGCGGCGTGACCGCGATCTTTTCTTGAAGAACGGACAGGGGGTGATCAGGTTTACGTGAGAATGCGGTCTCTTCATCGATAGCCAGCCTGATCAGCAGCAGAGGCCGCCAGGAAGCCATCCATTGGTACAACTGGAGTTCACGTGCTTTAAGAAGCCTCACCCACCCGTTGCCGCCAGCCGTTTTGGCCAGCTGTGGACCGTCAAAGCGAAACCCGGGCACCTCCGCCTGGGGATAACGATCAACGATGAACAACGTGCCTTGCTGGCTCTGGATCAGCATGTTACGGAATTTGTACGCTCTCCAGCAGGAGAGCAGGAAGATCACCAGCGCTGTGATATTTCCTGGCGGCGACGAGGGTTGCTGGTGGACACGTGCCGCTTTTGTCCGCAGGTAACGGCTCACCGAAGCTCCGATGACGGGAACATGTTCGATCCATTCGCTAATGCGGCCAGAAGACTGTCCGAGATAAAGCCGCTTCGTTGGCAGTTGCGTTGCCAGAAGAGAGACCAGACTGGCCGCAAGGGTTGATTTACCTGAACCATCGCAGCCGACTATAGCAATCACCCGAGTAAGAGGGGGATTAATAGAAGAAAAAGTATATTGACTCACGAATAATCCAGTTTAAATAAATGATTGTATATTGCCGATGGAAACTCAGAATATCTGTTCAACAAAGTTGTGACAATGGGTAATTGTCGTTTTAGTATTAATAGAGATATCCGAGAGGATATTGTGATAATAAATTATTCACGGCGGTAATTTTATATTAAAGGAATATTTATGGAGTCAATAAAGCCTCCGCTAATAGCCGTCATCGGCAGTGATGGCTCGGGGAAAACAACGGTCTGTGAACATCTTCTGAACTGTTTGCAGAAATATGGTCCGGCAGAAAAAGTGCATTTAGGTAAACAGGCAGGAAATGTGGGACGTGCCGTGGTTAAATTACCGTTAATGGGAAAGTCATTAGGTAAAACCATTGAGCGCAATAAAGTCAAAACAGCCAAAAAATTACCTGGTCCTGTACCCGCGTTAGTGATTATGTCCTTTGTGGTCCGTCGGTTATTGCGCTTTCGTCGTATGCTGGCGTGTCGACGTCGTGGGTTAATTGTATTAGCCGATCGATACCCTCAAATGCAAATTCCCGGAGCCTATGATGGCACCGTATTTCCTGCTAATGCAGGCGGAAGTCGCTTCGTTTCCTGGTTGGCCGAACAGGAACGCGCGGCGTTTAGCTGGATGGCCAGCCACGTGCCGGATTTAGTGATAAAGCTGAATGTTGATCTTGATGTTGCCTGTGCCCGTAAACCCGATCACCGTAGAGAAGCGCTGGCACAAAAAATAGCGATAACACCGCAACTGACCTTTGGCGGCGCGCCACTGGTCGATATCAATGCAAATCAACCGCTGGATGAGGTGTTGGTGGATGTGGAAAAAGCAATAACGGAGTTTATGGCTACCCGTGGCTACCATCACCGCGCCAGTCATCAAACTGTATCGGGTCTATACCCTCAGTAAGCATTTATGCCCAGTCTGGTTAACTGGGCATTTTCACGCGTATCCTGCTCTGCCTGAACCGTCAGTTGGCTCAGAGAAATTGCAGGGAAGCCCAGTACAGACCTCCCGACAGCAGAATTGCCGCAGGCAACGTAAATACCCAGGCCATCGCAATGCTGGTGACGGTTTTTCGCTGCAATCCACCACCGTCGACAATCATCGTGCCTGCAACGGCAGAAGAGAGTACATGCGTAGTAGAGACTGGCATCCCGATATAACTGGCAAGACCGATTGAGATTGCCGCCGTGATCTGCGCCGACATCCCCTGGGCATAGGTCATGCCTTTCTTACCAATTTTTTCACCAATAGTGGTTGCCACGCGACGCCAGCCAACCATGGTTCCCATACCCAGCGCCAGCGCGACCGCGATGATTATCCAGACAGGCGCATACTCAATCGTGCTCAGCATATCGGTCTTCAGTTTCTTCAGCAGATGCACATCGCTCCGGCTGCTATCCGGCAGTTTCGCCACTTTATCTGCCGTATCAGAGATGCAGAGCATGATGCGTCGCAACTGACTGCGTTGCGGCACGCTTAATGTGTCGTAACTTTCAAGGTTGGCTGGCAACAATGTCTTGACGCGATCAAGCGCTTCCATTGTGTTCGCCGGGCGGCAATGAAATTCCGGCGCTGGTGTGGTATCCGCTGTCGGAGGGGGAGCAATCGGTTGAGTCTTGTCGGCGACCTGTTTTAACGAGTCGGGATGCTGCATGAAGTAAACTTCAAGATTGTTGACCGCGTCGCGTGTGCGGGTGATTTCGTAACCAGACGCGCTCATGTTCACCACAAATCCGGCCGGTGCGATCCCCACCAGAACCAGCATTAC
Source organism: Citrobacter farmeri (assembly GCF_019048065.1). NCBI lineage: Bacteria > Pseudomonadati > Pseudomonadota > Gammaproteobacteria > Enterobacterales > Enterobacteriaceae > Citrobacter > Citrobacter farmeri. The sequence goes on along the minus strand of NZ_CP077291.1, from coordinate 2,820,806 downwards.
CAGACCGATCCCTTTCTGACCATCATTCGCGCCGTGAGAGAAAGCCACGCCAGCCGCGGAGAAGATAAGGGAAATACGCGTCCAGAAAGGCGGTTTCTTTTTTCCCCCCTTCTTTTTTCGCTCTTCAGGGAGACGGTGGATGCGATCGCGTTTTTTCGTCCCACTCCAGTAGCGGCGTAGCAGGAAGATAAGACCTCCAGCAATGACCATTCCGACGACGGGAGAAACGAGCAGCGAAGCAAAAATATTGCCCACCGCCGGGATGTTTAGCGCGTCGACTACCGAGGCTCCGGTCATCAGCGCGTTGGTTAACCCAATGCCAATAATCGCGCCGATCAGGGTATGGGAGCTGGAAGCGGGCAAACCGAAATACCAGGTTCCCAGGTTCCAGATTATCGCCGCCAGTAACATAGAAAAAATCATCGCGAGGCCATGCGACGAGCCCATATTGAGCAGTAAATCCGTAGGTAGCATGTGCACAATGGCATACGCGACGCTGAGGCCTCCGAGCAGAACGCCACAAAAGTTGAAGACCGCAGCCATTATCACCGCCAACTGGGGTTGCATAGCACGGGTATAGATAACGGTCGCAACCGCATTAGCGGTATCGTGAAATCCGTTAATCGCTTCGTAAAACAGGACAAAGACCAGCGCAAGTAAAAGCATCAAACTGGTATATAAATCCAGACCAGCAAATAAATGTAGCATAGGGAATATACCGCCATTTTGAAGAGACGAACGGGCGCATTATCGGTGACTTTATTCATTCGGCAAAGTGAAATATTGTTTTTTTGATTCGACATCAGGCTTGCTTTATGTGCCAGGGCGGAATTGAATCGTAGTGGTACAATTTATCTTCAATGTAAAAATAAAAATGATGAATTTGTTGGGAGTATATCTTCTGTGAATATAAATCCGAAATGTGATTTATTATTAACGTGATTGATTTGCGCATCCTGCAGAAGGAATGGCTATTATACTGACGAGAGAAATATCCAGTTGGTTCGTCTGATCGTTTCTATCAGACGAACAGACGGTGACATTATCCACTCACATAAAGTGAATGACCCCGATAGCCAATTCGGTGTGAAAGCTCCAGCGCAGCGGCAGAGATCATTTTACCCAGCACCTCAATTTTTTGCCGATCGTCTTTCACTTTGGAAAATAAACTGGCCACGCTGATAGCCGCACTTACGTGCCCGTGGAGATTGTACACCGGCGCGGCGAGACAAAAGACTTCGCTGTTATGTTCCCTGTCATCGATCGCATAACCCTGCTGTCTGGCCTGGGCGAGGATGGACATAAACTGTGCTTCGTCAGTGATGGTATAGGGAGTGACGGGACGCAGGCCACCGGTTCGTTTTAATATCGCGCGCACTTCATCATCGGGCAGGGTGGCGAGAATGGCTTTACCCAGACCGGTGCAGTAAAGCGGATTACTGGAACCAATACGTGCCGAGGTTCTGACGGAATTGGGGCTTTCTACCTTGTCCAGATATACCAGTTCATCTTTGTTCAGAATCGCGAGGAAGGCCGTTTCACCGGCGGTTTCAACCAGGTTTTCCAGCGTGGCATGGGCGACATCGCGAAAAGGCGTTCTGTCGAGGTAGTGGGCGCCGGTCTGGAACAGCTTCATGCCCAGTCTGAACGTTTTCTGCTTTTCGCTGGTCTGCTCCAGATATCCTTTTTCCAGAAGGGTATACAGAATATCGAAAGTTGTACTTTTTGGGATAGCCAGAGATTTGCTGATCTCTGAAATGGTGAGATCTTCTTTGCTTTGCGCAATCAGCTCCATGATTTCCAGTGCCCGCGCGACAGAGCGGTTAATCTTCTCAGACACGTTCTTCCCTCACTGTAGTTTTAATGAGCCGCAGTATAGCCAGGCGGGCTTCATGAACACAATGAAGGAAAAACGCGCAGGCATGAAGCCTGTGTCATTTATCGGTGCTTGTTATCGTGAAAAGCCTGGATAAATGCCTCTGCCTGACGGGTGATTTTTCCCCATTCACCGTCTTTTACCCACTGTTTGTTTGTCAGTGCGCTTCCGACGCCGACAGCAAACGCGCCTGCTTGCGCAAAGCTTGCCGTATTTTCAAGCGTGATGCCGCCTACCGGAATCAGCGCGAGATTATCCAACGGCCCCTGGATCTCTTTCAGATAATCGATGCCCAGGCTGTTTGCCGGAAAAAGCTTCAGTAAATCCACGCCCAGGCGACAGGCCTGGAGGGTTTCGGATGGCGTCATCACCGCCGGGATCATCAGTCGTTGCTTCTCATGTACCATAGAGACGACGTCGGGATTGAAATCGGGCGACAACACGAAATCAGCGCCTGCATCGATCACCAGTTGTGCCATAACGGGATTGATGACGGTACCTGCGCCCACCTTCATCTTGTCTCCCATTTTCATTTTTAGCGCGGTGATACTTTCCAGATAACGTGTGGAATTGCACGTCACCTCTATCACCTCAACGCCACCTGCATATAACGCTTCAGCCAAAGGCAAAACAGATTCAGGCTCGATACCGCGCACGATTGCAATAAGCCCGGTCTGTTCTATAGCGTGAATAACGCGATGTTTAATCATTGATAACCTCGGTTAAAAGTCAGGGAGATTTCTCCCTGACGGTATTATTCTTCAACTTTCACCGGCTCTTTTACGATGAACCAGTAACACAGTGCAGCACAGGCTGCGATGATCCCGCCGCTGACGAAAGCGAGGGTATAAGATCCGGTGACATCGGCGATCAAGCCGGTGGCAAGGGGAGAGAGCGATCCGGCAAAATAGCCGCCGAAGTTCTGGATACTCCCTACTGACGCCACCATGGAGGAGGGGGCAACGTCGCCAGGCAGCGCCCAACCGGTCGCGGAGAGCGCGGAAAGCAGCGCCATGGCAATCACCAGCAACGTTAATGTGGCAAACAGACCATCCACCATCGGCACGGCAATGACCGCAATCCCTGCGAGTAATGCCGAGATACTGATGGTGACGCGTTTTGCTTTCAGTGAGTCGGTAAAGATATTTTTATCGATTAACCATTTGGAGATATATCCCCCCATAATGGCGCCGACAATACCGCCGAAATAAGGAATACTGGCATAGATCCCTAACTCTTTAAGCTGAATGTTCTGGGTTTTCATCAAATAAAGGGGCAGGAATGTCGTGAAAATATTCATCATCCACACATAGCAAAACCAGCCTAATATCATTCCCCAGATGCAACGGTATTTGAATAATCCACCCCAGCTAATTTTCTCTGCATCACCGGTCAGTTTTTCCGCAGTGCCACCGCCGCCTTCCTTGATGTAATCCAGTTCTTCTTTAGTAATACTTGGGTGTTTTTCCGGCTGATGGTAAGCAAAAATAAAGAACACCACAAAGACCAGACCAATCGCACCGGCAATATAAAATAAAGAACGCCAGCCAAAAGGTACAATGATGGCGACCAGAATCGGTGGAGCAATGGCCGGCCCCCATTTTGACGCGGCATCCCAGAAACCTGTCGCCAGCGCGCGCTCTTTCTTAGGGAACCATGAGGCCGTGATTTTGGCCGCGCCGGGCCAACAGGGGGCTTCGGTAATCCCTAAAATGCCGCGTGCGAAAATCAGGGTCATCATATTGCTGCACGCCCCTGTCAGCATGGTGGCACCGCTCCATAATGCAACGGCCCAACCATACACTTTCTTAGGACCAAAGCGATCAACCAGAAAACCGGCCGGGAGTTGACACAGTGCATAAATCAGCGCGAATACCGAACCCAGAAGCCCAATATCCGTGTTAGACAGATTCAATTCTTTCATCATATCCGGCGCGGCAATGGATAAACTTGCACGATCCAGATAGTTAATAATCCCGCCGATTAATAAGAGGAAAACAACAAACCATCTTTTACCGCCTCTTTTTTTGACTACGGCACTTTCTTTTACGGTTGTGTTCATAAATTAAACCTTTATTTTTTGTAGGGTACAAAGGAGTTAAATAATGTTTTTCCGTTTCGCCAGCGCCAGTAATCCCTCTGCGGATAAGGATTTATTTTCCGGCGCGACGGTTATTTTTCCGTTAAACCACGGGTCATGATCGATTAAGGTGGCGAAAGCGAATTTGAGAACTTCCTTACCGCATACCACGATGTGCGTATCCGACGGACAGTCAAATGCCCGACTGTTTTTAACGGCCTGAAGATCATCCTGTAAAACGGCGCCAAGCAGTACGTTCGCTTTCTGGTTGAGTGTTAAGGAAGCAAACATGTCCAGCACGCGAACCGAGAAACAGGTGCGGGAAAGCCCGGTTTGCAGGCACTGGCGGGCCCCTTGTAATAACGAGGGACTGTCGATGCGGGTCGCAAATTGATGCTGTAAAGAGCTGGCCAGGATCGTATGTCGGGTAATCACTTCCAGAAGTTCACCGCCCATGGTGGTCACACAACCTTCAATGCGGTTTTGCGCATCAATTTTGACAAATTTGGAATGCGAACCGGGTAAAATGATCAGCGCAGGTCCACGGATATCAAGGCTACTGAGTACGCCAATTGCTTCCGTTTCTTCGCCACGCATCATGTCCATCTGCTCAACGTTATCGAGTGAGACGTCATCTTTGTGATTACGTATGCCAGGAACAAACCAGATGGGTTCATCGCTAATCTCTGGCAGATGCGCGGGCGTCATCCCTTCCGCCAGTTCTTTTAATCCGGCGGGGGCGACGAGGTGGGGGATCTCAAATAAGCCCACATTAGAGGTAATCATCCCGGCGGAGAGGTAAACTACCTTCGCGTCGCAAGGGATAGCGGCTTTTTGCTTTACCTCCAGTACGGCGTCGCTGACACCCTGCATCAACGTGGCCGTACTGCCGGTAATAGCGGTGTCCCGAACGCCTGCGGCACGCGCCGCTTCTGCGAGTAACGCGCCGTCCTGCCAGGCGCAGACGCGGGTATTCGTTGTTCCTGTATCGATGGTAATAATGATCATATTGTTTTCACCTTATTGCGGGTTATTTTGTATCGCGCGGGCAATGGCGCTCGCTCCGGTTATCGCCAGCATGTCGATACTTTCCGCATCGGAAATAATATGGAAGTGCGCATTACGTTCTGCATAATGTGAAAAGATATAGTGATATAAGGTGCAGCGTGATTTATTCCCAATGAGATAGACGTCACCGTTGAGATTAAATCCCTGGCGTTGGGCATCTGACAGCAGTTTTAGATCGTCGCAGGCCATTGCGCTTTCAAGAAATAGTTTTCTCTGTGCTGCTGTGGTCGGTAAGGAAAATTGTAAGAAGCGCGTCATTAATATTGTGCGCAGGAAACCGCTTTGTGAAATGGAACGGTACGCCGCATCAATAACCGTTTCATCTAAAACAGCGTCTTCGGCATTTTCTACGCTGGACGCAACGAATGTCTGTTTCAGAATAGCGGCATAAACCTGACCGCTGAGTGAGGTAATGCTGCCAGCAATTTCGCCTTTTTCGTTGATGGATATCAGTTTAGTCGTTGAGCCAAGTTCAATCAGCGTGCAGGGCAATGTGGGTTTCCAGGCTAATAATACGCCTGCGGCCTGCGTTTCTTCCCCGCGCATGAGGTCGATACCGCTCAGATCTTCCCACTGAGCCGTCGTTTTATTTTTTATCCCCGGGATCAGTATCACCGGGATATTCACCGGCAGAAGGGTATGGCTCGCGAAATGTACGGCATGTTTAGCCAGTTGTTCAATACTGGCAGGCGCTTCCCGGTGCGGTATTTCGTAAAGTCCCAGGTTAGAAGTAATCATTCCTGAGGCAATAATAAATTCAATTTCCTCAGTCGACAGTGAGTGCCTGTCGAGTAACGCCTTTATTGCGCAAGCCATCTCTGTTTTCAGAAATTCATTGCTTCCCTTATCAATGGTGGAATTGACGCCAATCTGGATAACCGACCTGTCAATGACGCGGAGGTCGCCCGAATCAATAAGATACAATCGTGTTGCCGACGAGCCAGAGTCAATAATAATGAACATGACTATTCCTTTATCGTTTAAAGGCTACGGGTTAAAAGATCGCGAAGCGTCTTCGCATCAGGCACGCGTGGGTTATTGTTTAAAACCACATTCATCGTGGTTAGCACGTTATTAATGATCCAGTCGAAATGTTCTTCCTTCACGCCAAGTTCGCTCAGCGTCGGCAGCATATTGATGCCTTTCAGGAAATCGGTCACGGCGGAGACACTGCTTTGTGCCGCCTGTTCGGTGGTCATTCCCTGCGTGTTAACGCCCATTGCGTGCGCGATGGCGGCAAACTTCTCTGGAGAGGCGGACCAGGTGTATTCAAGAAAGGCCGGGTAGACGGCGGCAATCCCTTCTGCGTGCACCACATCCAGCAACCCGCCCATTGGATGTTGCAGCGCATGCGGCAATGTCGTTCCCGCACAGTCAATCGCCATTCCCGCGAGTGTGCTGGCCAGTGTCACTTTTTCCCACGCCTCCAGACAGTTCACGTCCGCATAAACCCGTGGCAGGTTTTTTGCCAGCAGACGAATGGCCTGCAGGGAAAGCATCTCACTGAATGGATTGGCGTTGCGCGAGATATAGGATTCCAGGGCATGGAAGAGGACGTCTGCACCCGGACCGGCGATAACGCGTTTGGGCAGAGTGAGCATCAGTTCGGGATCGATAATGGCGGCGACAGGATAAATCAGGGGATTGACCAGTCCCTTTTTGTCATGCGTTTGCGGGTTGGTGAACACAGCAGTCCGGTTCGCTTCACTGCCGGTACCGGCAGTGGTAGGGATTAATATCACCGGCAACGCGTGCTGGGCCTGTTTTTTGCCAAACACATAGTCCCAGATACTCCCTTCATTACAGGCGCAGAAGGCGATGCCTTTGGCCATGTCCATTGCGCTACCGCCCCCGATCCCGATGACCAGATCGCAGCGTTCGTCTCTGGCCAGCGCCGCACCTTCTTCAACCAGTGTCGAAAGCGGATTCTGCATAAAGCGATCGTAAATGGCAAAGGCGATATCGGCTTCAGAAAGCGCCAGTTGCGCGCGTTCAAGTTGGCCCGTGTGTTTAGTGCTGTCAGATACGACCAGCAACACTTTGCGCCCGTGTGTCGAGGCTATCTCACCTAACTGATTGAATTTACCTGCCCCAAAATAAAACTTAACCGGGTTGCTGTAATCGAAAGCGCTCATCATTTCTCCATTTTGTTCGTATATACGGACTGTGTTCGTGTATATGATTATGATTGATCTATTCTTAAGCTAAAAGCAATTCCTTTTGGCGAAACAATGAGCACTATCACACTTTGACGGTGGAGCCCCGGCAGAGGGTTTTCTGCCTGTCGGCTTTGTAAAATCCGCAATCAGTCCTATAGTCCACAGAGTTTCTTTGTTTACAGGATCCTCTAATGCGTTTTAACGGACTGAATAAAGGTTTTTTCCTTTTTCTTCTCGCCATGGTGACATGGGCTTTCTTCGATGTGCTGTCGCCGTACTTTTCCGCCATCTTATGGGCCGCGATACTGACGGTTATCTTCTACCCGGTGAAAAACAAGCTGCGTTCGGCATTGGGGGAGCGTAACGGGGTGGCGTCTCTACTGACGCTGGGCATCATTTGCCTGATTGTGTTCATCCCATTAATGCTGATCCTCTCCTCGCTTGCCGTTGAACTGAACGTGGTTTACAACAAGCTGCAGCATAACGACGCTCAGTTCCCGGAAGTAGTGGCCAGTTTGTTTGCGCATATGCCAGAGTGGGCGCGTTCGTTTCTTGCCGACCACGATCTCGATAACGCGGCTAAAATCCAGCAGAAACTGTCCGATGCGGCATTAAAGGGCGGGCAATATCTGGCCGGAAGCGCCTTCCTGATAGGCAAAGGCACCTTTGGTTTCGCGATCAGTTTCGGCATCATGCTCTACCTGCTCTTTTTCCTGCTCAAAGATGGACCGTTTCTGGTTCGACAAATCCTTGACTCGCTGCCGTTGTCGAATTTCGTTAAGCAGCATCTGTTTGCGAAGTTTGCAGCGGTCTCCCGGGCGACGGTGAAAGGCACGGTTGTGGTGGCGATCGTCCAGGGGACGCTGGGCGGGATTGCGTTTTACATTGTCGGTATTGATGGCAGCATTCTGTGGGGGGCATTGATGGCGTTCCTGTCACTGATCCCCGCCGTGGGTTCCGCCATTATCTGGGTGCCGGCGGCCATTTATCTCTTTTCGACACAGCAACTGTGGCAGGGCTTTTTCATCGTCGGCTTCTTCGTGGTGGTGGTGGGATTGGTGGATAATATTCTGCGCCCCATTCTGGTCGGCAAAGATACCAAAATGCCTGATTACCTGATTCTGATCACTACGGTGGGCGGAATGGAGATTTATGGCATCAATGGTTTCGTTATTGGTCCGCTCGTCGCCGCGCTGTTTATTGCCTGCTGGAATATTCTTTCCGGGCGTGACCACGCAGGGAATGCCGAAGAACTCGATAAAGATTTTATTGAGGATGGCATCAACGAGGACAAGAAACCGGAGTGATCGATAACCACCGGATGGCGGCGGATGCCCCATCCGGTGGTTGTTAATGTCCGATTGTCCTTGCCTCAGGAATCAGACGGAAATAAAGCTGCTCCGGCACCGGACTGTCCCAAATGCCCATCAGCATCGCGAATGCAATGAGGGTGAACAGGATGCCGAGTACCAGCAGCGTCATCGCCATACCCGACAGCGTCCCCCGGCGCGTTTCTGCCTTCCCCGTTGGTGTGTGCAGGGAAAATGTCAGCGTTGAGGCCACCGGGCAGGATTCCACGCAGGTCATACAGCCGGTACATTCAACCGTTCGCACCTGAATCAGCTTATCCACCGGGATGCGCGACGGGCAGTTTTTGGCACATTTCCCGCAGTCGATACAGCTTTGCGCATTGCGGCGGATTTTGAATGGTGAGAGCAGGGAAAGCAGGCCGAGCAGGGCGCCATAGGGACACAAATAACGACACCACGCGTTGCGAATGAACAGACTTATCACCACCAGTAAGGCGACGCTCAGCAGCGTGACCGTACCGATATTGCGAAAGAAATCGAGCATCTTCACATCGATAATAATGCCGTAGGCCGACATCAGAAAATATTGAATGCCCTGGGCCGGCATCGACAGTGAAATATAGAGAAAAAAGGCCAGCAGCAAATATTTCAGGCCGCGCAGGGGGATATCCAGCCAGCGAGGTAGCGAAAAGTTGCGACTAAATAATTTTTTACCCACATCGGCGATGAGTTCGGACAGCGTACCCACCGGGCACAGCCATGAGCAAAACGATTTCTTGAGCAGCAGACCGATCAGCATAAACGCGACCAGCAGGAGCATGGCGGCGGCGTGAACAGGGGGCAGAGTGCCGGTTTCCAGCGTGTAGCGCAGATTCATCAGACCCGCGATGGGTAGCCAGCCCTCAATGCCGCCAGGTCGGGGAACGTACAGACTGGATCCACCGGTTTCGTAATAACGCACCCAGTAGTAAAACGTCACGCCAATGTAAATATTGATCGCCAGCAGCAGCCACTGTGTGGCTTTGCGCCAGGTGGAGGCATTACGCCAGTCATTCCATGGCAATTTGCCGCCCGTCGTTCCAGGGCGGCGTTGCCAGCGCTTTCTGCTTTTTTCGCTCATTGCCTTCTGACTTCCATAAAGTGGCATTTCTAATACCACTATCTTACGGCTATCCCTTTGAGCCAGCGTTGATTTATATCATCGCCTGATAAATGGGCAGCTTACGCTCGCTGCCCTGAATTTATGGATGAGTGATAAATCGCGCGAGTCGTTGTCGCAGCAGGCGATTTTCCTGGCGCAAACGGGTGTTCTCTTCCAGTAGCGTTAGCGCCACGGCGATCCCCGGCCAGTCAAGCGCCAGTTCTTCACGTAGTCGCAGGGCGCGCTGCACCACGGTGGCCGCATGATCGTCAAACTGCCAGTTATCCGCCGTTTCGGCATAAGGTTCGATGACGCCCAGCCCCACGATCTCATTCAGATCTTCCTCCGTCACGCCGGTGCGCAGACAAAATTCGGTAACCGTAAAGGTGATGGTGACGTTAGCCATTATGCTTTCCCCCAATCTTTGCGCGGATCAAATCCTGACTGTGCCTCTGCCAGTTGTTGCCACAGCGCAGTTGCGCGTTCATCCGGTTTCGGCGGCATCACTATCTTAAGTACGACATACAAATCACCGGTCTGTTTTTTACTGACCAGACCTTTACCTTTGATGCGTAATCGTTGTCCGGCCTGGCTGCCGGGGGGGATGGTGACAAGAATGCTCTCTTTCAGTGTGGGGACGGCAATCTTCGCGCCCAGCGCGGCTTCCCACGGGGCGAGCGGTACGACAATTTCCAGATCCTGGTTAACAATATCAAACAAGGGATGCGGCGCGATGTGGACAACCAGCCACAAATCGCCGTTTGGTCCGCCATTTTCACCGGGCGTACCCTGGCCTTTCAGGCGAATGCGTTGACCATTGCCGACACCCGCCGGAATCTTCACATTAAGGGTTTTCGGGATTTCACGTTCAACCATGCCAAAAGCATTGTAGACCGGCAGGTTATAGCTGATGGTACGGCTGTGTTCAGCGAGCGTTTCTTCAAGAAAAACCGCGACTTCAATTTCAATATCATGTCCACGGCTGGCACGATGCTGGCGCGACTGACGTGCGTGCTGACCAAAAATGGAGGAAAAGATATCGTCGAAGTCTTCGGCGTTGTAACTCTGGTTCTCGCCCTGCTGGAACTGACGGTTGAACTGTGGGTCATTGCGGTGCTGCCAGAGCTGATCGTATTCGGCGCGTCGCTGTTCATCGCTCAGCACTTCCCAGGCTTCGGCGACCTCTTTAAAGCGGGCTTCGGCGTCGGATTCTTTGCTGACATCGGGATGATACTTGCGGGCCAGTCGGCGGTAAGCGGTCTTGATAGTCTTGAGATCGTCCGTCGGTTTCACGCCCATGATGGCGTAATAATCCTTTAATTCCATAGCGTTCTCTCGGGTTAATCAATACAGGCTGAAGGGATCCCTGAAAAGGTGTCACCAGTAAGTGTAGGGTAATCCTGTCGCGAAAGAATGCCAACCTGCGGGACAACATAACTTTACAGCCCGGAGGTTGCGTAAAACACGTGAGCCGCTAAGATAACTCGCGTCAATGAGTGAGGGTGTAATGGCGAAACGTCAACGGATGGGATGGTGGTTTCTCTGCCTGGCATGTGTCGTGGTGATAGTCTGTACCGCGCAGCGCATGGCGGGTCTGCATGCGTTGCAGATGGAGACAACCGTCGTCACGGCAACGCCGTCTCCGACCTCCGTGGCAGAGGAAACGTCACCCGTAACCCCATGCGAGCTCAGCGCAAAATCGCTGCTGACCGCGCCGCCGGTTGTTTTTGAGGGGGCGATTCTTGCGCTCTGTTTACTCCTCGCTTTGTTAACCCCGCTCAGGACGATACGCCTACCGTTCCTCCCGCAGCGCGTTATCTCCCCGCCCGGACTTCGTGTCCATCTCAGATTCTGTGTTTTCCGCGAATGACAAAGCAGCTGTTTCGTACCGTTAGCTAATCATTCATGGAGAAAAATTATGATTTATGCCTTCAGGCAGGGACTGATCTGCCTGTTATTACTCTGGCTGCCCGCGTCATGGGCAGCAGAGAGCGGCTGGCTGCGTTCCCCGGAGAACGATCATGCCAGCGTCCGACTGCGAGCCGATACGTCCGCGCAGGATGAAACCCGCCTGCTGATTGACGTCAAACTGGAAAACGGCTGGAAGACGTACTGGCGCTCGCCGGGGGAAGGTGGCGTTGCGCCTTCAATCGCCTGGAAAGGAGAGATGCCTGCGGTGGACTGGTTCTGGCCGACGCCGACCCGTTTTGACGTCGCCGGTATCACCACCCAGGGCTATCACCAGCAGGTTGCGTTTCCGCTGACCGTTCGGGGGACTGCACCCGCTCGCCTCGCTGGCGTGCTGACGCTCTCCACCTGTAGCAACGTGTGCCTGCTGACCGACTATCCGTTCTCGCTCACCCCCTCTCAACAGGATGCCGGGTTTGCGCATGACTATGCGCAGGCGATGGGACGCGTACCCCTGACGCAAGGTCTGACACAAACGTTGAGTGCCAGCGCGCGTAACGGTGAGCTGATCGTCGAGGCGCAGCGCAGCGGCGGCTGGATCTCGCCAGCGTTATTTCTTGATAGCGTAGAGGATGCGGATTTCGCCAAACCGCTTATCCGGGTCGACGGCGACAGACTTCGCGCGACGGTGCCGGTTAACGATAGCTGGGGAGAAGGGGCGCCGAATCTGCGCGGCAAATCGCTTACGATAGTACTGGCGGATAACGGCGTGGCGCAGGAGAGCCAGCTTAACGTTGGCGATGAGCCGGTGGCCGATCGCGCCGGACTCCCGTTCTGGCAGGTGGTCCTTATGGCGCTGGTGGGCGGATTGATCCTCAATCTGATGCCTTGCGTGCTGCCGGTGCTGGGGATGAAACTGGGTTCAATTCTGCTCGTCGAAGAGAAAAACCGTAGGCAAATACGACGCCAGTTTCTCGCCTCGGTGGGCGGTATTCTGCTCTCCTTCATGGCGCTGGCGCTGCTGATGACCGTGCTACGACTGAGCAATCAGGCGCTGGGCTGGGGGATCCAGTTCCAGAATCCGTGGTTTATCGGTGGGATGGCGCTGGTGATGTTGGCGTTCAGCGCCAGTTTGTTTGGTCTGTTTGAATTCCGCCTGCCGTCATCAATGACCACCCGACTGGCGACTTACGGCGGCAACAATCTGGCAGGGCATTTCTGGCAGGGCGCGTTCGCCACGCTGCTGGCAACACCGTGTAGCGCGCCGTTTCTCGGCACGGCGGTGGCGGTAGCATTGACGGCGTCGCTGCCTGTCCTGTGGGGACTTTTCTTCGCGCTCGGCGTCGGGATGAGTCTGCCATGGCTATTGGTCGCGCTGCGTCCGGGTCTGGCGCTTCGTCTGCCGAAGCCGGGGCGCTGGATGAACGGATTGCGACGCCTGCTCGGCCTGATGATGCTCGGGTCGGCTCTCTGGCTGGCAACGCTGCTCCTGCCTCATCTGGGTATTACTCCTCAAAGTGCGGTGAAAGAGCGCGTCCACTGGCAACCGCTCAGCGAACAGGCGATTGCCGATGCGCTTGCGCAGCATAAGCGCGTATTCATCGATGTGACCGCCGACTGGTGTATCACCTGCAAGGTCAATAAATACAACGTACTGAATACCGAAGCGGTACAGGTGGCGCTACAGGAACCGGATGTGGTGGCCCTGCGCGGCGACTGGACGTTGCCGTCTGATGACATCACGGCGTTTCTGAAATCACGCGGCCAGGTTGCCGTACCGTATAACCAAATTTATGGCCCCGGCTTACCGAAAGGTCAGGCGCTGCCGACGTTATTAACTCGCGACGGTCTGTTAAACGCGCTGACCGCAGCGAAAGGAGAAACACCATGAAATCTCTGATCATCCTGTTATTTTCCTTGTTCAGTGCGTTCAGCTTCGCCAATGAAGGTGCGCCGTTTACTCCCGGGCAGGAAAAACAGATCGAAGCTCTTATTCAGGAGGCGCTGTTTAACGATCCAGACAGTCCGCGCATTGGTGCAAAACAGGCAACACTGACGCTGGTAAACTTCACAGATTACAACTGTCCGTACTGCAAACAGCTTGATCCGTTGCTGGCGAAAATCGTGACGAAGTATCCTGACGTGGCGGTGGTTATTAAACCGCTGCCGTTCAAAGGAGAAAGCTCGGTATTGTCTGCGCGGACGGCGCTTATCACCTGGCGTGAGCATCCGCAACAGTTCCTTGCGCTGCATGAAAAGCTGATGCAAAAGAAGGGCTATCACACCGACGTCAGCATTAAGCAGGCACAGGAAAAATCGGGCTCCAGTCCGGTCGTGCTGGATGAGAAAAGCAATGAAACGTTGAGTACCAATCTCCAACTGGCGCGACTGATTGGCATCCAGGGCACGCCTGCGACGATCGTTGGCGATGAGCTGATCCCCGGCGCCGTTTCCTGGGAAGTGCTTGAAGAGGTCGTCAAAGAAAAACTGGCGGTGGCGAATGGTCAATAAGCTGCGGCGCTGGCTGCGCGAAGGACTGATTCTTCTGAGCCTGCTGGCGGGCATGATGTGGCTAATGGATGCCTGGCGCGCGCCGCAGGCACCGGTTGCTTTCGACAGTACACCGCTTTACACGCTGGATGGCGAACGGGTGATCCTGGCGGCATTAAGCGAGGAAGAACCGCTCCTCATCTATTTCTGGGCCACCTGGTGCGGCGTTTGCCGCTATACCACACCGGACGTTGCCCGCTTGCAGGCACAAGGGAAGAATGTACTGACCATCGCGCTGCGCTCGGGAGATGAGCCGACGCTCACGCACTGGCTGGCGCGCAAAGGGTTCTCCTTCCCGGTGGTCAACGATGCCAGCGGCGCACTTTCCCGTCGTTGGGATATCAGCGTCACCCCCACGCTGATCGTAGTGTCGAAAGGGGAGGTCGTTTCAACAACCAGCGGCTGGACCAGCTACTGGGGGATGCTCCTGCGGCTATGGTGGGCGAAAGTCAGTTGAATAAAACCGGGGAAACCCGGTTTTTTTACGTCACGAAATAGCCGTAACCACTCATGATTCAGATATTTAAAGTGAAAACTAAATGGTGGTGAGATTATATTTTCTCTGTTTTTATCATTGCAAACAGGTATAAGTGGTGGCATATCTGGTGGCGATATAACAATGTTAATGCTTACGGGAATTATAAAGAAATGCGCAAGGGTAAAGTTATTATTGCATCGATGATGGTGCTTTGTGTTCTTATTTTTCTGATCGCCATTGCCTGGTTTATGCTGTTTCAGGGGGAAATGACGGAACCGACGGCGGAAGAAAAAAATGCCGCTGTTTTACAGGCCGCGGGCTTACTTAAAGCGGATTCTCTGGATAAAAAATCGAGAGAGAACCTGTATCAGCGTTCGATTATCGTGCGCTCGGTGAATCTGGATTCCGGCGAGTGGGCGACGGATAAAACGACCGCACAAGGATGTAAAAAACTCACTCCGGACCATGACCCTGCACAAATTCGCCAGCGCTGTACGCGGGCAGACGTTTACCTGGTAAAAGATAAGTATAATAAGATTCAGCAGGTTATCATTCCTGTTTCCGGCAAAGGCGCGAAATCGATGATGCACGCGTTTCTCTCTCTGGGACTGGACGGCCGTACGGTGAATAATCTGTATTATTACCAGCAGCGAGAGACGCCATTTCTGGGAGCCAGAGTGCAGGATGAGAACTGGCGTAAACAATGGCCGGGGAAAAAAGTGGCAGATGACAAGGGAATGCCTGCACTGAAAATAGTTCAGGAAAAATCAGATAAGAATGATGCATATACCGTTGATGGCATTTCAGGCGCGACGCTGACGTCAACGGGCGTTGAAAAGAGTATTAATTATTGGGTCAGTGAACAGGGCTATGGCCCATTTTTGCAGCGGTTAAAACAGGATCCAGAGATGTTGAATCGCTAAGTAATTTGCGCCTGCGGATAATTTTATTTAAGTGAGCGGGTGCAGCATCATTAATACATTGCGGATTTACGCAATGCCATCATTCAATTCCTGACGGTGAGTCGGTGTATTACCCACCGTCAGATTTCGCCCTTCATCACATATTGGTGAAATAAATTTACATAACTTGTCACCCGTTGACATTTTTATGATCCAGGTCATGTACAGCGCCAGCAAAAATCGATAATGATAATAATTATCATTTGTGTTCTTTGGTGCGTAACGTGCGTAAGTTTTGCCTCTCACTGCTGGTGACTCTCTTTAGTCTGCTCGTAAGCGTTAGCGTATGGGCCACGACAAACTATGCTCCGTTTATTGAGGATATTGAGCAACGCCTTGATAAAACAGCAGAACTTTATTCTCAAAAACAAACCGATGAGGCGCGCCGCACGGTGCAAATGGCCTACTTCGAGGTGTTCGAAAACCTGGAAGGTCCCATCCGTATCAACATCTCTGCCAGCAAAAGTTACGAGATGGAGAGCGCATTCGGTGAAATCCGGCGGATGATTGGCGAGAAAAAACCGATCGCAGAGGTGCAGTCGAGAATTGACTGGCTGAAGGCATCGCTACGCGAGGTCGAACCGGTGCTGGACGGTGGACACAGACTGGTCGCGGAAGAACAGCACAGCGCGCTCACCCGAACGGATATCGCCGTCCACTGGCAGGAGAGCTTCCGTACGATCGACGATCTACTGGCCCAGGCGGTGAACGACTATCAGTCCGGGAACTACGCCACGGCCAGTCAGCACGTTCAACAGGCGCACTATCAGGGATTCAAAAACTCTGAGATGGAAATGTCGGTCAGACAGAATCGCTCGGCCAAAGATGCCGCCGCCATTAACCAACAATTTTCCGCGCTGATTGCCCTTGCCGCCCAACCGGATCGCCTTAACGACGTCTCCTACCAGGTCACCACGCTGTTACAGGATATCGAGGATATTCTGCCTGGCCTGCCGACAACCCGCGACGAACAGCAGGTTGCTGCACCGCAAACTGCGGACAACGGTCCGGCGACGGCACAGGAGAGTACCCGCGCAAACTGGGGTGAAGTGGCGGATGGCATCAATCAGAGTATTCAGGAGGCTATCGCGCGGTATCAGCGCGGCGAAGCGCAGAACGCCATTCTGGATGTTCAGGACAGCTATTTCGACCGATTCGAAGCCAGCGGCATGGAGAACAAAATCGGCTCCCGTGATTCGGCGTTTAAAACCGCGCTGGAGGCCTATTTTACCCGTCTGGTCAGTCTGATGAAGGCCGGTCAACCGGTGGAAAGACTTCAGTCAGAAGCCAGTGCGCTCGAACAGGATCTGCAAAAAGCGGTGACGATGCTCGGCGAAGGGGAAGAGACGCAGTGGAGCCTGCTGCTCTATAGCCTGATGATCATCGTCCGTGAAGGGCTGGAAGCCCTGCTAATCGTGGCGGCGATTGTCGCCTACATGGTGAAAAACAATCATCAGGATAAGCTGCCGCTGATTCGCCAGTCGGTGATCGTCGCACTGGTCGCCAGCGTGATAACCGCTGTGATTTTCCAGTTGCTGTTTACCAACTCGGGCGCCAGCCGTGAACTGCTGGAAGGCATCACGATGCTGATTGCGGTCGTGATGCTGTTCTTCATGAGCTACTGGCTGCTGTCCAAAGTTGAAGCCCGACACTGGAAGGCCTGGCTGGAAGGCAAACTGTCTCATTCACTGTCGAAAGGTTCCCTGGTGGGGCTGTGGCTGACCAGTTTCCTCGCGGTCTATCGCGAAGGCGCCGAAACGGTTCTGTTCTACTACGCCCTGATCGGTGATGCCAAC
Source organism: Citrobacter farmeri (assembly GCF_019048065.1). Classification (NCBI taxonomy): domain Bacteria; kingdom Pseudomonadati; phylum Pseudomonadota; class Gammaproteobacteria; order Enterobacterales; family Enterobacteriaceae; genus Citrobacter; species Citrobacter farmeri. Next base: position 2,803,478 of record NZ_CP077291.1, on the reverse strand, counting down.
GATGTCGCTGGACACATGGCGATCGGCGCGGGCTTTGTTATTGGCTGTGTTGTGTTACTGGCGGCATGGCTGATTATGCGTTACTCGGTGGTGCGTCTGCCGCTGAAACCCTTCTTTATGTTTACCGGCAGTTTCATGTACCTGATGGCCTTCGTGTTTGCGGGCAAAGGCGTGCTGGAACTGGTGGAAGGCAAACTGTTCCAGCCAACGTTGATTAACGGCTTCCCGGAAATCAGCTGGCTGGGGATTTATCCCTATGTGGAAACGCTGTTACCGCAGGCGGTATTACTGCTCGCTGCGCTGATTGCGCTGTGGGTGATGCGGCGAAAAAGCACCGTTCCCGGGGAAACAATAAAAAACACTCTGTAGTTGTGATTTTAGACGAGAGGATATGTCTGATGACCATGAAGAAAACCCTGATTGCCAGCGCAGTGATGGCCGGAATTTTCACCGCACCGGCAGCGTTCGCCTTTAAAGAGTACCCGGCGGGCGAGCCTGTCGTGATGAATGAAATGGAGCTGGCCGCCGTTTACCTGCAGCCGATCGACATGGAGCCGCGCGGTATGGGCTTACCGGCAGCGAAAGCCGATATTCACCTTGAGGCGGATATTCACGCGGTCGAAGGCAGTAAAAACGGTTTTGGCGCAGGTGAGTGGATCCCGTATCTGACGATCAGCTATACCCTGGTCAACAGCGATACCGGTGAAAAACAGGAAGGGACGTTTATGCCGATGGTCGCCAGCGATGGCCCGCACTATGGCGCGAACGTCAAGATGATGGGTGTGGGCAACTACAAAGTGACTTACCACATTGAACCACCGTCAAAAGCGGGTATGCACCGTCACACCGACAGTGACACCGGGGTTGGTCGCTGGTGGAAACCGTTTGATGTGAGCTACGAATTTAAATACGTCGGTCTGAACTAAGAAAACCGATGCGCCGGGATGAATGCTCGTCCCGGCTGAGTCAATCCGCTGTTCCGAGTCGATGTCATGAGTTACTTTTTCGTCACCACGCTACAGGTCTTTTTCTGCATCGCGCTACTCTCCGGTGTTCTCTGGAGTCGAAACGATCCTCCCTCACTGCGCCCGTTGGGCTGGACGCTGGTAGTCGGTCTGGCGACCGGCGTGCTGGCGGGACTGACGCTCCGGGGTTCACAACCGGTACAGTTGTTACTGGTGGGCACGGAAGTGATGGTCACGCTGCTGTTTGTGCTCAGCTTCTGGTGGGTGGGCAACCGCGTGCGCTATCTCTGGCAGGGGATTCTGGTTTTTGGCGCGGCGCGTCACTGGGCGCTCGACCCGAATCTCGGCGGCTTAACCAGCACACATGTCCTGAATACTGAACTGCTGCTGAATCTGACGGCGGTGGTCCTCGCCTTCGCGATCCTCTGTCTGGCTGGCGTACTTTGCGCCATGCTGCTGCGCCGTATCCGCGTGTTGTTCTGGCCGTTTACCCTCATTCTCCTGGTGATGATGTGGCTGCCGTTAAGCGGCAATCTGCTGTTGCTGCTGATGAAACTGCAGGTACTGCCACTGGAAAAATCGCTGCTGAGCTTTGTGGCGAAAGTCACTAATAACGCCCCGGCCTACAACTGGATGGCGGTGGGATTACTGCTGCTTCTGGCCCTGTGCTGGCTGCCGTCGCTACTGAGCGCTCACCGACAGACGCGAGCAACAGAAGAACCGATTCCCCATCGCCTGGCGCTGGCGCAGCGGCGTAATGCGCTACGACTTTGGCTGGTCACCCTCGGCTGCGCCGTAGTGGTGATTGCCGGACAACTGTGGTGGGACAACGTCGCTTCTCAGCCGCCGCAGCTTTCGCAAGCGATCCCGGTGACGCTGGCCAGCGACGGCAGTGTCCATCTGCCGGTTGAACAACTCCGCGACGGTAAGCTGCATCGCTTTGTCTGGGTGGCTGACGATGGCAAAGCGGTGCGCTTTTTCATCATCAACCGTTATCCCGACAAACTGCGCTTTGGCGTGGTGTTCGACGCCTGTTTACTGTGCGGCGACCAGGGCTATGTGATGGAAGGCAATCAGGTGATTTGCGTCGCCTGCGGGGTACACATCTTTATCCCTTCCATTGGAAAACCCGGCGGCTGCAACCCGGTGCCGATTGAAAACTGGCACAACGATGAAAAAGAGCTGGTGATCCCCGGTAAAGAACTGGCCGCTGGCGTGAACTACTTCTCGACGGTGATGACCATTCAGGTGACCGATCCGGTTGACGGTTCAACGCTGACCAATACGTCGGCAGACTTCAAATACAGCTACGGTGGTAAGACCTGGTTCTTCTCATCCGAAGCCAACTATGACCGCTTTCGCAAGACGCCGGAATCGTTTGTTCCTGCTGAACTGAGGGAGGAGTAACGATGCTATGGCGAATGTTACGACAATCCTGGGGACGTAACCTGCGGCGTAAAGGTCTGGCGATTGTCACCGTGTTTCTTGCGGCCAGCCTGATCTCGGCGCTGCTGGCGGTGTCTATCGACATCGGCGACAAAATGTCCCGTGAACTCAAATCCTATGGCGCGAACATCCTGATTGAGCCTGCCGGACAGGCGGCATTACCTGCATTGTTCAGCGAAAGCAGCAATCCGCTCTCGGGACAGGATTTCCTTGATGAAGCCGAATTGCCGAATATCAAAGATATTTTCTGGCGCAATAACATTGTCGGTTTTGCGCCGATGCTGGGCGGTGAGGTCACCGCTAACGGTAACGCGGTGCGCATTCTGGGGACCTTCTTCAGTCAACCGGTCGATATTCCTGATGAAGAGGGATATGAAACCGGGCAGAAGACGGTCAGTCCGTTCTGGCAGGTGACCGGCGACTGGCCGCAGGAGGGTGAGAACAGTAAACCACAAACGCTGGTGGGACACGCCCTGGCGCGACAAACAGGATGGAAAGTGGGGGATACGCTGGTATTAAACAACGCGGATACGACAATCCATGTCACTGTCAGCGGGATCCTCTCCAGCGGCGGCGAGGAGGATAGCCAACTGGTGATGCCGCTCGCGATTGCGCAGACGCTGCTGGGATTGCCCGGAAAGGTGCAGGCTATTCGCGTTTCTGCGCTGACGGTGCCGGAAAATGAGCTTTCGCGTCGCGCGCGGGAAAACCTGGATGCGCTGAATGCGGAAGAGTACGACCTCTGGTACTGCACTGCCTATGTTTCTTCAATTGCCCACCAACTGGAAGAGGCGATCTCCGGAGCGGAGGTGCGCCCGGTCTGGCAGGTCGCCGCGTCTGAAGGGGTGGTGATCGATAAAATTCAGTTGCTGATGGCGGTGGTGACAATTGCCGCGCTGGCGGCGTCGGCAATGGGGATTGCGTCACTGATGACCAGCACCATTATGGAGCGCGCGAAAGAGATTGGCCTGATGAAGGCGCTCGGCGCACGGCAGTGGCAGATTATGCTGCTGTTCTACCTGGAAGCCGCCTCCAGCGGACTGGCTGGCGGGGCGTTGGGATGCGTTGCCGGATGGGGGCTGGCGAAAGCAATTGGCGTGATGCTGTTCGACGCGCCGCTCGATTTCGCCTGGATTGTAGTGCCATGCGTACTCGTGGTCGCGGTGCTGATTGCCCTGATAGGGACCTGGTTCCCGGCCCGGCGCATTGCGCGACTGTATCCTGTGGAGGTGCTGTATGGCCGCTAAACAGACCATGCTCTGGTTGCTGGTGTGGCGGGCGCTGCGTCTGCGCTTTCAGCGGGTTAGCGTGGTTTTTGCCGCGCTGATGGTAGGGGCGACCATCGTGACGGCGCTGAGCGCGGTATGGTTCGACATCAATACCAAAATGAGTGAAGAGCTGCGTACCTTTGGCGCCAATTTCTACATCGGACCGGGGCATGGCGCAAGCATGCCGCAGCAGGCGCTACAGACGATTCTGGATGATGCGCCGCAGGGGTTGGTTCACGGCGCCAGTCCGTGGCTGTACGGCATGGCGCGTACCGAACTGGAAAAAGTGGTGATCGTCGGCGTCTGGTTTGAGTCCCTGCAAAAACTGGTGCCGTACTGGCAGGTGCAGGGGAGCTGGATTGGCGTCAGCTTTGACGATCGTAACGCGATGATGGGCGTCAAGCTGGCGGAGCGCCTCAACGTTCAGCCCGGCGATAGCGTCACGCTGGTCGATCATAACCAGCGAAAAAATTTACAGATTAAAGGCATTGTCGAAGCGGGTGACGCGACGGACAACATGCTGATCGTCAGTCTCGACGTGGCGCAGGCCTGGCTACATCAGCCGGGAAAAATCAGCCACGGCCTGTTGAGCGTGAGTAACGATGTCGGCCAGGTCGATCGCTATGCCAGTCGCCTGCAAAGCCAGTATCCGGATCTGGAGATTCGTCCGGTGCGTAAGGTATCCGCCTCTGAAGGTCAGGTGCTAGATAAAATTAAAGGGCTAATGGGACTGGTATCGCTGGTGATTCTGGCGCTCTCTTCCCTGTGCGTGAATACCACCCTGATGGCGATAGTGGGCGAGCGTGCCCGCGAGTTCGCCCTGCAAAAAGCGCTGGGTGCCAGCAATGGCGACATCGTGCGGCAAATCTTGCTGGAAACCTGCATTATCGCTCTCGCGGCCGTGGTATGCGGCTGGGTGCTGGGTTATTTGCTGGCGCAATTGTTGGGGCTGACGGTATTTAACGCGACTATTTCGCTACGTCTGCCGGTGCTGCCTGTCACCCTGGTATTGTCTTTACTGGTCGCCATTCTGGCGGCGATTGTTCCGGTACGACGCGCGGTCAGCGTCGAACCCGCTAAAGTGCTGAAAGGAGAGTAGCGCCATGTCTGTGACGCAAATTCCACAGGTGGCGATCGAAACGCGTCACCTCTATAAACGGTTCGGCGACGTTACCGCCCTGGATGATATTAACCTGCGGATTACACAAGGAGAGTTTGTCGCCATTATGGGGGCCTCCGGTTCCGGGAAAACGACGTTAATGAACATTCTCACCTGTCTGGACACCGCTACGGAAGGTCAGGTGTTTCTTGACGGCACAGACGCCGCCGCGCTGGACGAAGAGGGGCGTCGCCGTTTTCGCGCCGAGAAGATTGGCCTGGTATTTCAGCAATTCCATCTCATTCCCTTTTTAACCGCGCTGGAAAATATCATGTTGGCGCAGCATTACCACAGCGTGGTGGACGAGGCGGCGGCCAGGAAAGTGCTGGAACAGGTTGGGCTTGGGCACCGCGTGACCCATTTACCGAGCCAGCTTTCCGGCGGGGAACAGCAGCGTGTCTGTATTGCCAGAGCGCTGGTGAATGAGCCGCCGGTCATTTTTGCGGATGAACCGACGGGCAACCTGGATGAAGAGAATGAACAGCGGGTGTTGGATCTACTTACCGATCTACATCGCCAGGGGCGCACGATAGTGATGGTGACGCATAACCCGGCGCTTGGGCAATTTGCCGATCGCATTTTGCGCCTGCAACACGGTAAGTATCAGGGAGAGGAGGCGATGCATCATGCGCTGGCTTAACGTCTGCATTCTCTCACTGGCGGTGCTGCTCAGTGGTTGCAAAGAGGAAAAACTGGCGGTGGGAGAAACGGCTCCGGCGCTGGCGGCCTTCGATTTACAGGGCAATGAGTCCGGGCTTGATCGCTGGCAGGGGAAATCGGTCTACCTGAACTTCTGGTCAGCGGGCTGCGGCGGCTGTCTGGCGGAGATGGATTCGCTGGAAACGCTCAGCCAGAAATGGGGCGATAGCGTAGTGGTGGTGGCGGTGAATACTGACCCAGCAGCGGTCAGCCTGGATGCGCTGCTGGCGAAGCATCAGGTGTCGTATCCGGTCCTTCGCGATCAGATGAAAATCACCCAGGAGCGATATCAGGTTATCGGTACGCCGACCTCGGTTCTGATTGACCCGCAAGGCCGGGTACTGGAATGGCATCAGGGAATGCGTAAACCGGCGGAATTAGCCGCCACGTTCGCCCGTCTCGCGGCGCAATAAGTTTTCGGTGGAGGGATACCGCTGATGGCATTTATCTGGAACGACGAGAGCCTGGCGCTCCTGCGAGAAAACGCGGGCGTCCTCTCGACGCAAAACATTGCGCAGCTGTTGTGCACCAACGTGACGGTGGTGCGCAATATGGCTTACCGGCTGAAACTCAGTTTGCGCGTGTCGGCTTATAACCAGAAGAGACTTCAACAGGTACGGGCGCTGTATGAATCTCCGGAACCGCTGACCATGAAGGAGATTGCCGCGCGGACTGGACTTACGTTTAGCACGGTACAGTATATCGTCTATGTCAAACTGAAGCATAAGCCCTACGCCACCCGCGAGTTTATCGTTTTTGAAACGCAGGATGCGGTGCATTACCGCGTGCAAAAGGAGTTTGTCGATACTGAACGAACGTTGCAACAGCAGGTGGCGGATAAGACCCGTTACCAGGAATTGTATCTCAAAGACGGGACTGCCTACTGCGCGCGTAACATCCGCCATGAGGTCATTATCTCTGAATAGCCTGAAGCCATATTTCGCTGGCTGACGAAGCAAGCGTCATCGCCAGCATTCAGGATGGGTCATCTTCACCTGACAGGAAAAATGAAGTATGACCCTTCTTTTTGCGTTCGAACTCGATCAGATAGTCATGATTGCCATGACCTTTGTCCTTGCCGGAATGGTGAAAGGCGTCACCGGCATGGGGTTGCCCACCGTGGCGATGGGGATCCTCGGCTCGCTGATCTCACCGGTCGCGGCGGCGGCCATGCTGCTGTTGCCTTCGCTGGTCAGTAATCTGTTTCAGTTTGGTGGTGGCGGGAATACCCGGGCACTGCTGAAACGGTTATGGCCGATGCTATTTACCGTGGTGATCGCTACGCTGTTGGCAAGCGCCTGGATCACGGGCGGCGATACCTCCCGTACTCAGTTTGCGCTGGGGCTGGCGTTGATGATATATGCGCTCTGGACGCTGGCGGGAAAACGCATCGCGGTTTCACCCCAGCGTGAAAAGCCAGTCTCGCTGGTTGTCGGCTTTGCCACGGGGTTGTTGACAGGCGGAACGGGCGTTTTTGTGATGCCGGCGGTGCCGTGGATCCAGTCGCTGGGGTTCGGGAGGGATGAACTGGTGCAGGCGCTCGGTATCTCTTTTACCTTTTCCACGCTGGCGTTAGCACTTGGACTGTGGTGGCACGGCGCGCTGCCCGTGCAGTCGATGAGCTTGTCGGCATTCGCCATCATACCGGCGTTGATCGGCCAGTGGGCAGGTACCCGTATCCGGCGGAGGATCTCGCCCGTTGTCTTTAAACGCTGCTTTTTGTTTTGTCTGATGGGACTGAGCGTGGAAATGATGCTCCGGGCGACATCATCCGCGCTGTGACTTAATGGCAAATTCGTGCCATCGTTAAATCATCTCCGAGGCAGAGAGGTTTGTATGACGTCAGTAGTCGTGAATGAAGAGGAAGGCGAACTGGAGTCGCGAATGGCGCTGACGGCTGCGGTGATGGCTGACAAATCGCGCTCCCGGATGCTGTGTGCGCTGATGGACGGTCGGGCATGGACGGCGACGGAGCTGAGCGCGGTGGCGGATATCTCGGCCTCCACCGCCAGTGCGCATCTTGCCCGTCTGTGCGAACAGCGGTTTGTGGTTTCCCTCGCCCAGGGAAGACATCGCTATTTTCGTCTGGCAGGGGCAGACATTGCTGAACTGCTGGAGCGCCTGATGGGCGTGGCCTGGGCATCAACGGCTTCGCGAAAAATCAGCACGCCGCTGAGTTTACGCCAGGCCCGGACCTGTTATGACCATCTGGCGGGAGAAGTGGCCGTGATGCTGTTTGATACGCTGGTTTCCCGCCAATGGCTGACGGCGGATGGCGAAACGCTGACGCCTCTGGGTGAGGAAAAACTGTCGGAACTGGGTGTTGTGGTACAGGCTGGCACGTCGCGACGGAAATTTAGCTGCGGCTGTCTGGACTGGAGTGAACGACGTTATCATCTGGGCGGCGTGCTCGGCGCGGCGCTGCTGACCTGTTTTTCCGGCCGGGGGTGGATCAAAACAGTACCGGGAAGCCGCCAGGTCACCTTCACGCCTTCCGGGGTCCGCAAGCTGCAAATGATATTTGGCATCAATATGATGAGCTGAATCCCGGTTTTGCGGTCTCGTTCCCGGAAAAGTGTCATATATCTGTCACACTTATAAATGACGAATAACAACACGAGGTCGTAGGGATGAACAAATCGTTAATTGCCGCCGCTGTGGCAGGGGTTGTGATGTTGTCTTCTGCAGCACAGGCGCAAACCGCGCCGGAAGGCTATCAGCTACAGCAAGTATTGATGATGAGTCGACACAACTTACGTGCGCCGCTGGCGAATAATGGCAGCGTGCTGGAGCAGTCCACTCCGAATAAATGGCCTGAATGGGATGTGCCGGGCGGACAGCTCACCACCAAAGGTGGCGTGCTGGAAGTGTATATGGGCCATTACATGCGTGAATGGCTGGCAGAGCAGGGGATGGTGAAGTCCGGCGAATGTCCGGAACCGGAGACGGTCTATACCTATGCCAACAGTCTGCAACGTACGGTTGCGACCGCCCAGTTCTTTATCACCGGCGCGTTCCCTGGCTGCGATGTCCCGGTACATCACCAGGAAAAAATGGGCACCATGGACCCGACCTTTAACCCGGTGATCACTGATGACTCGGCGGCCTTCCGTGAGAAAGCCGTGCAGGCGATGGAAAAAGAGCGCAGCCAGATGCAGCTTGATGACAGCTACAAGTTGCTGGAGCAGATGATTAACTACAAAGACTCACCATCGTGCAAAGAGAAACAGCAGTGTTCCCTGACTGAGGCCAAAGACACCTTCAGCGCGAATTATGAGCAGGAGCCGGGCGTCTCCGGACCGCTAAAAGTGGGTAACTCGCTGGTGGATGCCTTCACGCTGCAATATTACGAAGGATTCCCGATGGATCAGGTGGCCTGGGGGGAAATTAAATCCGATCAGCAGTGGAAGGTGTTGTCGAAACTGAAAAACGGCTATCAGGACAGTCTGTTTACCTCTGCGGAAGTCGCGCGTAATGTGGCGAAACCGCTGGTGAAATACATCGACAAAACGCTGGTAACCGAACAGGCAAAAGCCCCGAAAATTACCGTGCTGGTGGGGCATGACTCGAACATCGCCTCGCTGCTCTCCGCACTGGAGTTCAAACCCTATCAGCTACACGATCAGAACGAACGTACGCCGATCGGGGGCAAAATTGTGTTCCAGCGCTGGCATGACACGAAAGCCAACCACGATCTGATGAAAATCGAGTATGTGTATCAGAGTTCAGACCAACTGCGTAATGCGGATGTGCTGACGTTGAAAGCACCGGCGCAGCGAGTGACGCTGGAGCTGAAAGGCTGTCCGATTGATGCGAATGGTTTCTGTCCGATAGATAAGTTTGACACGCTGCTGAATGCAGCCGCGAAGTAAGCGAGATTCCCCCGCGCAAGCGGGGGAATTGACTGATTAAACGTTTTTGCGTTCGATGGTCTGTTCGCCCCAGAAGAGCGCGTCTTTATCTGTTTTATCAAAGGCTTTAATGAGTACTTCATCGCTGCCTTCTTCCCAAATTTTTTCTGCCAGCTTCTCGTCATATCCGGCAACTTCAAATATGGCCTCGGCTATTTCTGGCGATGTATTGCGCAGACTTGCCCACTCACCGACGTGATGAGCTTTCGCTTCTTGAGTTGGCATTCTTATCCTCCCGTTGAAGATTAGCCGTTGAGCTTCACTGCCAGACCGGCAACGTATTCGCCCTGATAACGTGCAATAGAGAGTTCTTCCTGACTTGGCTGGCGTGAACCGTCACCACCGGCAATGGTCGTTGCGCCATAGGGCGTACCACCGCGAACCTGCGAAACGTCAAACAGTTCCTGCGCGGCGTAGCCGATAGGGACAATCACCATCCCATGATGGGCAAGTGTAGTCCATGTGGACGTAATAGTTTGCTCCTGACCGCCGCCAGTCCCGGTAGAACTGAATACGCTGGCGAGTTTGCCATACAGCGCGCCGGACGCCCACAGTCCACCTGTCTGATCCAAAAAGGTACGCATCTGGCCTGACATATTGCCAAAACGCGTCGGCGTACCAAAAATAATGGCGTCGTAATCAGCCAGTTCCTGCGGGGTTGCGACGGGAGCATTTTGTGTTTTACCGCCGGCTTTAGCGAAGATTTCCGCCTGCATCGTTTCTGGTACGCGCTTGATAGTGACCTCCGCGCCATTGACTTTGCTTGCTCCTTCTGCAACCGCATGTGCCATCGTTTCGATGTGTCCGTACATGGAATAATAAAGCACCAGAACTTTTGCCATTTGCACTACTCCTCGGTTTATCAAAAGCAGCTAATTGCTGCACTTATTTAAAGATAAGACGTGTCGACGAGAGTGCAAGCCTTAGAAACATTTCTTTGATTTATAATAAATTTAATCATGAAATTTAGCGGTTCCCTGCTGACGGCGCATTCTGAATTATCATGATACATTTTTTCTGTTCAGGCTTTCTTTTGCCATAAGAAACAATTATGCGGTTTGTCTCTCGCGATAACGTTATACGCGGGTAAAGATATTACAGAATATTACGAAACTCCTCATAAACGGTCGGTGTTCACTATGCTTAGTTCCACGCGGCGATCGTGATGGCAAGGGCCATCCGCCGCGAGGGGAGACTCCCCGACACCTGGGCACGACGATGTCTAATCAATGACGGAGGTCAGTAATGGCAAACCATCGAGGCGGCTCCGGCAATTTTGCCGAAGACCGTGAAAGAGCATCAGAAGCAGGTCGTAAAGGTGGTCAGCACAGCGGGGGGAATTTCAAGAATGACCCACAGCGTGCATCTGAAGCCGGTAAGAAAGGGGGCAAAAGTAGCCACGGCAATCGTAACTCGTAACGACCAGGCCTGCTACCCCGAAAACTCATCACGAAAGCATCCCATCTCTGCGTGATGATGTCATCGCCGCCGGATCTTCCGGCGGTTTTTTTGTCTGTCAGGTTGAACTGAAATGAAACGCCCCGCAGACTATGCGCCATTGCCAGATTCACGGGACAAGGAGAGGCGCATGGTTCAACGTGCAGAGAAAAAAACAGGTAAACGCTCGCAGGCGGTCAGCGCGAAACGCGAGGCGATCCTGACGGCTGCATTGAATACGTTTTCACAATATGGTTTTCACGGCACGCGCATTGAACAAATTGCCGAGCAGGCAGGGGTCTCCAAAACCAATCTCCTTTATTACTACCCGTCAAAAGAGGTGTTGTATGTGGCGGTGCTGCGACAGATTCTGCATATCTGGTTGGCCCCCCTGAAAGCGTTTCGTGAAGATTTTGCACCGCTGGCCGCCATTGAAGAATACATCCGCTTAAAGCTGGAGGTGTCCCGCGACTATCCGCAGGCTTCACGCCTTTTTTGCATGGAGATGCTGGCCGGCGCGCCGTTGTTAATGGATGAATTGACCGGCGATCTGAAAGCGCTGATAGATGAGAAGTCTATGCTGATTGCCGGGTGGGTGAAGAGCGGCAAACTGGCGCCAGTCGATCCGCACCATCTGATCTTCATGATTTGGGCTTCAACACAGCATTACGCCGATTTCGCACCTCAGATTGAAGCGGTAACGGGCGCAACGCTGCGTGACGAAACCTTTTTTAATCAGACGGTTGAGAACGTTCAACGTATGATTATTGAGGGGATTCGCGTCCGTTAATTGGCGGGGGCAGTGGGCAGCTCATATCGCCTTCTTCACACTGTAGCAGCGAGGCGAGAAACGCTTCACGTTCGGCGGTTTTATCCGCCAGACACTGGTTGGCGATCATCGTCTGAGCGCTACCCCCCTCTGTGCCGGAGCTGATGAGCGCACAGTCGGCATCGCGCATGGCGATCCACGCGGTCTGCGCCTTTTTCAGCAGTGCCTGCTGCGTCGGGGCTGCGCGTTTCAGCGCATTCTGATACGTCTCATTCAGTTCTTTGTTTGCCGCCTGGTACTGGTTGACGGCACAGGTGTTCATTTCCGTTTGCGTGCTGGCATTTGCGCAATCATCGGCCAGCACCTGACCACTAAGCAACAGCGCAGCGCAGGTGAGTAGTATTCGTTTCATCATTCCCTCTGGATCCATAAAAAAAGCTCCGTTTCCGGAGCTTTAATTAACCACAGCCTTAGCCAATTGTCATCAGGCTTGCGTTCCCTCCGGCGGCGGCCGTGTTCACGCTTAACGAGCGTTCGACGTACAATCGCTCCAGCAGAATATTGCTTTCGCCACGGGCGAAACCTTGCACCGAGACAATAGCGCCTTCACGCGCTGCAACCGCTTCGCACAGGGCGCGAAGCTGATCGGAATCGCCGTGGAAGATCACCGCATCAAACGGCTGTGTCGTCAGACCATCGGCTTTCGCAAACGTAATGCGGGCGGAAACCGGTGCTGGCAGACGTTTCGCCAGGTCACGATGGAAGGCATCGTCAGGCCACAAAATCAGACTACCGACCGAGGTGACGGCGGCAAGTTGCACCAGTGCATCCTCTTCATCATCCGCGATACACAGTACGCGCTCACGCGGTAACAGCGTCCAGGTGTTACGTTCCCCGGTAGGACCCGGCAGCAGGCGTTGCGTACCGGCCTGTGCCAGTTCACCAAACTGCTGGCAGAGTTGGCGCAGCGCCGGACGATCGGTTGCCCACTCGCTGAGCGCTTCCAGCGGTTGGGTCAGCACGGATTTGAGTTGGGCGTCCACCGGGTAGTCCGCATCCTGACGCGCCAGGGTGATGGACAGCGCATTTTCCGGACGGTTTGCCAGCAACCGATAGAGATAAAGCGGCCCACCGGCTTTCGGACCGGTACCCGACAACCCTTCGCCGCCGAACGGTTGTACACCGACGACCGCTCCCACCATATTACGGTTGACGTACAGGTTGCCCACGTGCGCCGAACCGGTGACCTGGGCGATGGTTTCATCAATACGGGTGTGAACGCCCAGCGTCAGGCCGTAACCGGAGGCGTTGATCTGCGCAATCAGCGCGTCCAGGTTGTTACGATTGTAACGTACGACGTGCAGAACCGGACCGAAGACCTCTTTTTGCAACTCGTCAAAGCTTTCCAGTTCGATCAGGGTTGGCGCAACGAATGTGCCGCTCTGCCATTCCCGGACATCTTCACTGTTTTCACGCGCCGCCTGGAACACAGAACGACCTTTCGCCCGCATAGCCTGAATGTGATGTTCAATGTTGGATTTGGCTTCACTGTCGATCACCGGACCGATATCGGTCGTCAGACGTCCGGGATTGCCCATCCGGCATTCTGCCATCGCGCCACGCAACATTTTTAGCGTGTGGTCGGCGATATCATCCTGCAGACAGAGCACGCGCAGGGCGGAACAGCGCTGCCCGGCGCTATCAAACGCCGAGGACAGCACATCGACCACCACCTGTTCGGTGAGGGCGGACGAATCAACGATCATCGCGTTCATGCCGCCCGTTTCAGCGATCAGTGGAATCGGACGCCCCTGTGCATCCAGACGCGTTGCGATGTTACGTTGCAGTAGCGTCGCCACCTCTGTCGAACCAGTAAACATCACGCCGCGCACGCGACTGTCGGAGGTCAGCTTCGCGCCAACCGTTTCACCACGGCCAGTCAGCAATTGCACCACACCCGGCGGTACGCCAGCTTCCAGCAAGATAGCAATGCCCTGGGCCGCGATAAGCGGTGTCTGTTCCGCAGGTTTAGCCAGCACGCTGTTGCCTGCGGCCAGTGCGGCAGCAATCTGTCCGCTGAAGATAGCCAGTGGGAAGTTCCACGGGCTGATACAGACAACCGGACCGAGCGGACGGTGCGTCTCATTATCAAAATCGTCACGGACCTGACCGGCGTAATAGTGCAGGAAATCTACCGCTTCACGCACTTCGGCAATGGCGTTGGCGAAGCTCTTACCGGCTTCGCGTACCAGAATGCCGATCAGCTGTTGCATCTGGCCTTCCATCAGCACGGCTGCGCGATGGAGAATGGCGGCACGCTCTTGTGGCGGTGTCGCAAACCAGATGGGAGCGTTGTTCACCGCACTTTGCAGTGCCTGTTCCACTTCATCTTCAGTGGCTTCACGTACATAGCCCACGATATCTTTCGGCTCTGCCGGGTTGACCACCGGGCTCATTTCCCCCTCGGCGACCGCGACTTCGAGCATCGGTTGCGCCCGCCATTTTTGCAGCGCACTGTTGAGTAGGGCAGAGGAGAGTGAGGCCAGACGATGTTCGTTGGAAAGATCCAGACCGGCCGAGTTATCGCGACCTTTGCCGTACAGATCGCGCGGTAGAGGGATTTTCGGATGCGGCAGACCGGTTTGACCTTCCTGTTGCGCCAGTTTCTCGACGGCATCGACCGGATCGGCCACCAGTTCGTCCAGCGGCAGCGTGGTATCCGCGATACGGTTAACAAACGAGGTGTTGGCCCCATTTTCCAGCAGACGACGCACCAGGTACGCCAGCAGCGTTTCATGAGTGCCGACCGGGGCATAAATGCGGCACGGGCGATTCAGTTTGCCATCCGCGACTTTACCGGTGACCTGTTCGTACAGCGGCTCACCCATCCCGTGCAGGCACTGGAACTCATACTGGCCCGGATAGTAGTTCTGCCCGGCCAGTTGGTAAATGGCCGCCAGCGTATGGGCGTTGTGGGTCGCAAACTGCGGGTAGATCAGGTTTGGCACGGCGAGCAGTTTTTTCGCGCAGGCGAGATAAGAGACGTCAGTGTAGACCTTGCGCGTGTATACCGGATAGCCTTCCAGGCCGTCCATCTGGGCGCGTTTGATCTCGCTATCCCAGTAGGCGCCTTTAACCAGACGAATCATCAGGCGACGACGGCTACGGGTTGCCAGGTCGATCAGGTAATCGATGACGAACGGGCAGCGCTTCTGGTAGGCCTGGATAACGAAGCCAATCCCGTTCCAGCCGGCCAGTTCAGGTTCGAAGCACAGTTTTTCCAGCAGATCGAGGGAGATCTCCAGACGGTCGGCTTCTTCGGCATCGATGTTGATGCCAATATCATACTGGCGCGCCAGCAGCGTCAGCGACTTCAGGCGCGGATAGAGCTCTTCCATCACCCTGTCGTACTGGGCGCGACTGTAACGCGGATGCAGGGCGGAGAGTTTGATAGAGATTCCCGGTCCTTCATAGATCCCGCGTCCGTTCGACGCTTTTCCAATTGCATGAATTGCCTGCTGATAGGAGACCATGTAGGCCTGCGCATCGGCAGCGGTCAGCGCGGCTTCACCCAGCATATCGTAGGAGTAACGGAAACCTTTTTCTTCCAGCTTGCGGGCATTCGCCAGCGCTTCGGCAATGGTTTCGCCGGTGACGAACTGCTCACCCATCAGGCGCATCGCCATATCGACGCCTTTACGGATCAGTGGCTCGCCGCTCTTACCGATGATGCGATTCAGGGAGCGCGAAAGGCTGGCTTCGTTATGGGTGGAGACCAGGCGACCGGTAAACAGCAGACCCCAGGTTGCCGCGTTAACGAACAGCGACGGGCTGCGACCGATGTGTGACTGCCAGTTGCCGTTGCTGATTTTGTCGCGGATTAAGGCATCACGCGTGGCTTTATCCGGAATTCGCAGCAGCGCTTCCGCCAGGCACATCAACGCCACCCCTTCCTGTGAGGAGAGGGAGAACTCCTGCAACAGTCCCTGCACCATACCGGCGCGACCGCTGGCCGATTTCTGATTACGCAGTTTATCCGCCAGTTGGTAAGCCAGTTTGTGAGCTTGTTCGGCCACCGGTTGCGGCAGACGGGCCTGCTCCATCAGCATTGAGACGGCGTCAGTTTCTGAGCGACGGTACGCGGCGGTGATGGCGGAACGAGAGACCGACTGAGGGAGGATCTGCTCGGC
Organism: Citrobacter farmeri; assembly: GCF_019048065.1. Classification (NCBI taxonomy): domain Bacteria; kingdom Pseudomonadati; phylum Pseudomonadota; class Gammaproteobacteria; order Enterobacterales; family Enterobacteriaceae; genus Citrobacter; species Citrobacter farmeri. The sequence continues at coordinate 2,787,634 of NZ_CP077291.1, read as the reverse complement.
AAATTCCAGGAAAGGCTGATGGATCTCTTCCTGCGGTGCCGCGGACTCATCGCCTTCGTTGGCGGCTCCCGCTAACAGCACAGGCAGTTCTGGCAGCGTGTCGTCGTTTTCCAGTTTTTCCAGGTAATTAAAGATTGCCTGCTTAATTAACCAGTGCGGGGTACGATCAATTCGCGTTGCCGCTGACTTAATACGCTCGCGCGTCGCGTCATCCAGTTTAACCCCCATCGTGGTGGTTCCCATGCCATCTGCTCCTGTTGTTCGATAATGTACTGCTTATGGTTATCGAGAAATATCTACCATGTTGCAACTTTGTGCAACCACGTTAAATGTGACCTGTACGACAAGCTTAAAAATGAATGAAATGTTAATAAAAGAAATAGCTATGACGTCTGGAAATGTAATAACGGTATCTTTTTCTCTGCGGCACTTAACACTTTTAAAAGGTGCAACCAGAAAAAGTGTGAGGGAGTGCAACCTGATGGAAATTAGTATTCGTCGGAAGCAAAATTTGATGTAAATGATGTGTTAAATCGATTGTGAATAACTCACGCTTCCGGCAGGATACGGTCGCCTGGGAAATACAACATGCTTTGCCACGTTCCGGCAGGGCAATAAAACAAAAGAGTCTGGAGAGTTTATGGCAATGAGTACACCGATGCTGGTGACGTTCTGTGTCTACATTTTTGGTATGATACTGATTGGTTTTATCGCCTGGCGTTCAACCAAGAACTTTGATGATTATATTCTGGGAGGCCGCAGTCTTGGGCCGTTCGTGACGGCGTTATCCGCAGGCGCATCGGATATGAGCGGCTGGCTGTTGATGGGCTTACCGGGCGCGATTTTCATTTCGGGGATCTCAGAAAGCTGGATTGCCATTGGCCTGACCTTAGGGGCATGGATCAACTGGAAGCTGGTGGCCGGACGTCTTCGCGTGCATACCGAACATAATAATAATGCCCTGACGTTGCCGGACTATTTCACCGGACGCTTTGAAGATAAAAGCCGGGTTCTGCGCATCATCTCTGCGTTGGTGATTCTGCTGTTCTTCACCATTTACTGTGCGTCCGGCATTGTGGCAGGCGCGCGCCTGTTTGAAAGCACCTTTGGCATGAGCTACGAAACCGCACTGTGGGCGGGCGCGGCAGCCACCATCATCTATACCTTTATTGGCGGATTCCTTGCGGTAAGCTGGACGGATACTGTCCAGGCCAGCCTGATGATTTTTGCGCTGATCCTGACGCCGGTGATCGTCATCATCAGCGTTGGAGGCTTTGGTGATTCACTGGAAGTCATTAAGCAGAAGAGCATTGAGAACGTCGATATGCTCAAGGGGCTGAACTTCGTCGCGATCATTTCCCTGATGGGCTGGGGACTGGGCTACTTCGGCCAGCCGCACATTCTGGCGCGCTTTATGGCGGCAGACTCCCACCACAGCATCGTTCATGCGCGTCGTATCAGCATGACCTGGATGATCCTCTGCCTGGCGGGCGCGGTTGCGGTCGGCTTCTTTGGTATTGCTTATTTCAACAATAATCCGGCGCTGGCGGGATCGGTGAATCAGAACGCGGAGCGTGTGTTCATTGAACTGGCGCAGATCCTGTTTAACCCGTGGATTGCCGGTATCTTGCTGTCTGCGATTCTCGCGGCGGTGATGTCAACGCTGAGCTGTCAACTGCTGGTGTGCTCCAGCGCCATTACCGAGGATCTGTACAAAGCGTTCCTGCGTAAAAATGCCAGCCAGCAGGAGCTGGTCTGGGTAGGGCGTATCATGGTATTGGTGGTCGCGCTGGTGGCTATCGCCCTGGCGGCGAACCCGGAGAATAGGGTGCTGGGTCTGGTGAGCTACGCATGGGCCGGTTTTGGCGCCGCGTTTGGTCCGGTGGTGCTGTTCTCCGTGATGTGGTCGCGCATGACTCGCAACGGCGCGCTGGCGGGGATGATTATTGGTGCGCTGACGGTGATCGTCTGGAAACATTTTGGCTGGCTGGATCTGTACGAAATCATTCCGGGCTTTATCTTCGGTAGCCTCGGTATCGTCGTCTTCAGTCTGCTGGGTAAAGCGCCATCATCGGCGATGCTCAAACGCTTTGCTGAGGCAGATGCCCATTATCACTCCGCACCGCCGTCGCGTTTGCAGGAAAGCTAACGCCTTTGTCCACTGAATTTCAGGCCCGCTTCGTGCGGGCTTTTTTGTTACGAGCAACGACCGCTTCCGTTAATAACCATTAATCTGCTAAGTATTTACATTCTGACATCATTATCATTACATTCTGCTTGAGTTTTCTCTTTCCGTAATGATAATCACTATCACTGTAATTTACCTTTCTTTGCATCAGTTGACTAAGCATAACGTTTAAGGGTCTCAGGCATGTTTGTTCCGTTTCTAATTATGTTGCGTGAAGGGCTGGAAGCCGCATTGATTGTCAGCCTGATTGCCAGTTATCTGAAACGCACCCAGCGAGGTCGCTGGATTGGCGTGATGTGGATTGGCGTATTTCTGGCGGCGGCGCTTTGCCTCGGATTGGGGATCTTCATCAACGAGACCACCGGTGAGTTTCCGCAGAAGGAGCAGGAACTGTTCGAAGGCATTGTCGCAGTGATTGCCGTGGTGATCCTCACCTGGATGGTGTTCTGGATGCGCAAGGTTTCGCGCAACGTCAAAGTACAACTGGAGCAGGCGGTCGACAGCGCTTTACAGCGCGGCAACCACCATGGCTGGGCGCTGATCATGATGGTCTTTTTCGCCGTGGCGCGCGAAGGACTGGAATCGGTCTTTTTCCTGCTGGCCGCCTTTCAACAGGACGTCGGGATCTGGCCGCCGGTTGGTGCAATGCTGGGACTGGCGACGGCTGTCGTACTTGGCTTCTTACTCTACTGGGGCGGCATTCGCCTGAATCTGAGCGCTTTCTTTAAGTGGACCAGTCTGTTCATTTTACTTGTCGCGGCAGGTCTTGCAGCAGGCGCGATTCGGGCCTTCCATGAGGCAGGATTGTGGAATCACTTCCAGGACGTCGCTTTTGATATGAGCGCCATCCTTTCGACGCACTCTCTATTCGGCACCCTGATGGAAGGCATTTTTGGCTACCAGGAAGCCCCGAGCGTCAGTGAGGTCGCGGTCTGGTTTATCTACTTGATACCGGCGCTGGTGGTCTTTGCATTGCCGCCGCGCACAGGCACAACCGCGTCCCGCGCAGCGCCTTAACGCTTTGCGACGCAGACACTTTCTTAGTTACAACATACTTATTTAAAGGGATGGTCATGACGAATCACTTTCGCCGTAGTGCGCTGCAGCTTGGCATGGCTGCGCTGTTGGCTTCTGCTTTTACTGTTCATGCTGCGGATATTCCGCAGGTTAAAGTGACAGTAACCGATAAACAATGCGAGCCGATGAGCATCACAGTTAATGCCGGCAAAACGCAATTCATTATTCAAAACCACAGCCAGAAAGCACTGGAATGGGAAATCCTGAAAGGGGTGATGGTGGTGGAAGAGCGCGAAAACATCGCGCCGGGATTCAGCCAGAAGATGACGGCTAATCTGCAACCGGGTGAATATGATATGACCTGTGGCCTGCTGACCAATCCGAAAGGGAAGCTGATTGTCAAAGGCAGCACGACGGCAGATGCTGCGCAGAGTGATGCTTTACTGAGCCTGGGTGGGGCTATCACCGACTACAAAGCCTATGTAACCGAAGAGACCGCGCAGTTGGTGGCGGGAACCAAAGCCTTCACCGATGCCATCAAAGCCGGCGATCTGCAGAAAGCGAAGTCACTGTATGCGCCCACTCGCCAGCACTATGAACGTATAGAGCCAATTGCTGAACTGTTTTCCGACCTCGATGGCAGTATCGATGCCCGTGAAGACGATTACGAACAAAAAGCCGCCGACCCGAAATTTACCGGTTTCCATCGTCTGGAAAAAGCGCTGTTTGGCGATAACTCTACCAAAGGGATGGAGAAATACGCCGATCGGTTGAATACCGATGTGCTGGATCTGCAAACACGCATCAGTGAACTGGCATTCCCGCCGTCTAAAGTGGTTGGCGGAGCGGCAGGGCTGATTGAAGAAGTAGCGGCCAGTAAAATCAGCGGTGAGGAAGATCGTTACAGCCATACTGACCTGTGGGATTTTCAGGCTAACGTTGACGGCGCGCAGAAGATCGTAAACCTGCTACGTCCGCAGCTGCAAAAATCCAACGCAGAATTGCTGGCGAAAGTGGATGCGAACTTCAAAAAAGTGGACACCATCCTCGCGAAGTATCGTACTAAAGACGGATTTGAGACTTACGATAAATTGACCGACGCGGACCGCAACGCGCTGAAAGGCCCGATTACGACGCTGGCGGAAGATCTCGCGCAATTACGCGGCGTACTGGGTCTGGATTAAGCACCATGCAGCATGATGATAAAAACGGCGTGAGCGAACCGTCACGCCGACGTTTGTTGAAAGGAATGGGCGCGCTCGGCGGCGCGCTGGCTCTGGCCGGTGGTTGCCCGGTCGCGCACGCGCAAAAACCGCAAAGCGCGCCGGGAACCTTGTCACCGGATGCCCGCAGCGAAACGCAGCCTTTTTTTGGTCCACATCAGGCGGGTATTTTGACGCCGCAACAAGCCTCAATGATGCTGGTGGCGTTCGACGTTCTGGCTTCCGATAAAGGTGAGTTAGAGCGATTGTTTCGCCTGCTGACGAAACGTATCGTCTTCCTGACTACCGGCGGACCGGCACCGGAAACACCGAATCCGCGATTGCCACCGATGGATTCCGGGATCCTCGGTGCCTTCATCGCGCCGGATAACCTGACGATAACGCTGTCGGTGGGGCATTCGCTGTTCGATGAGCGCTTTGGGCTGCAGGCACAGATGCCCAGGTCATTGCAAAAAATGACCCGCTTCCCGAATGACTCGCTGGATGCCTCGCTTTGTCATGGGGATGTGTTGCTGCAGATTTGCGCCAATACTCAGGATACGGTGATCCACGCCCTGCGCGATATCATCAAGCATACGCCGGATTTGTTAAGCGTTCGCTGGAAACGGGAAGGATTTATATCCGACCATGCGGCACGGAGCAAAGGTAAAGAGACCCCGGTCAATTTACTGGGCTTTAAGGATGGCACCGCGAACCCCGACAGCAGTGATGCAAAATTGATGCAGGAGGTGGTGTGGGTCACGGCGGAACAGGGGGAACCGGCGTGGGCAACGGGGGGATCTTACCAGGCCGTGCGTCTGATTCAGTTTCGCGTCGAATTCTGGGACCGCACGCCGCTCAAAGAGCAGCAAACCATTTTTGGCCGCGATAAGCATACTGGTGCGCCGCTGGGTATGCAGCACGAGCATGACGTGCCGGATTACGCCAGCGATCCGGAGGGCAACGTCATTGCGCTGGACAGCCACATTCGTCTGGCAAACCCGCGAACGGCGCAGACGCAGTCAAGCCTGATGATGCGCCGTGGCTATAGCTACTCCCTCGGCGTGACGCCCTCCGGACAGCTTGATATGGGGTTGCTGTTTGTCTGCTATCAACACGATCTGGAAAAAGGGTTTCTGACCGTGCAGAAGCGGTTGAATGGCGAAGCGCTGGAAGAGTACGTTAAGCCGATTGGCGGTGGCTATTTCTTCGTGCTACCGGGTATTAAGCAGGCCGATCGCTATCTGGGCCAGTCTTTGCTTGAAGCCTGACAGTGTTACCCCGTCTGCGGGCGGGGTATGCTGCGTCATTATCGCTGATGAAAATATTCTTTTTTTATATGATCCGTTTTTTGAAATAATTTTGTAATATCTCCGTAAGAGACTGTTGCCAGCAGAAAATGAGAGCTTAGTTAACGCCAGGTAAAAATATTGTTGCGTTATTGCTAAGTTCTGATGTAATTATACGTAATAGCGGTAGTTCCCGGCTGTGATGCTTATTCACTATGGAGATCGCGAATGGTAAAGTCCTCTTGTGGACACGTTTCTGACAGTTATTGCAGTCCCGTACGCGGAAGTCTCTCCTCCGGTAGCAACCTCGTCACCGCTAAATTTCACTCACTTTCCTTTTTTACTCGTGTTACTGACGCCATATTCGGTGCGCGTAGCCGTGTGTGGCGTCTTTTTCAAAGGCAAGCAATGGCTTACAAGGAAGCCAACCCTCAGATGTTCGTGCGCATAATCGCGCTGCCAGCGGCGCGTGTGATGAATACCAACAACTCAAGGTGCTATCCATGGGAAGACAAAAAGCAGTGATCAAAGCTCGTCGTGAAGCAAAACGTGTGCTGAGACGGGACTCACGTAGCCATAAACAGCGTGAAGAAGAATCGGTCACCTCGCTTGTGCAGATGAGTGGCGTAGAAGCGATAGGCATGGCGCGCGACAGTCGCGACACCACACCTGTCATGGCACGCAATGAGGCTCAATCGCACTACCTGAATGCTATCGAGAGTAAACAACTGATTTTCGCTACGGGCGAAGCCGGGTGTGGCAAAACCTGGATCAGTGCGGCAAAAGCAGCAGAGGCCCTGATACATAAAGATGTAGACAGGATCATTGTCACCCGTCCAGTTCTGCAGGCTGATGAAGATCTCGGCTTCTTACCTGGAGATGTATCGGAGAAGTTTGCCCCGTATTTCCGGCCGGTTTACGACGTACTGGTAAAACGACTGGGGGCATCTTTTATGCAATATTGCCTGCGACCTGAAATTGGTAAGGTGGAAATCGCGCCGTTCGCCTATATGCGCGGACGTACATTTGAAAATGCAGTGGTTATTCTCGACGAGGCTCAGAATGTCACTGCTGCGCAAATGAAGATGTTCTTAACGCGCCTCGGGGAGAATGTGACGGTTATCGTCAACGGGGATATTACCCAGTGCGATTTACCCTCTCATGTTCAGTCAGGACTCAGTGACGCGCTGGCCCGCTTTGAAGAAGATGAGATGATAGGAATTGTCCGCTTCAACAAAGATGATTGCGTTCGCTCGGCGCTCTGCCAGCGAACGTTGAATGCGTACAGCTAAACGCTATTGTGTTCAGAGCCCGGGAGACCGGGCTTTGTTTTTTTGGGGATTCTCATCCCCCCTGGGGTGTGCAATATGCGAAAAAAAAGCCCGTACTTGCGTACGAGCTCTTCTTCAAATATGGCGGTGAGGGGGGGATTGACTCGCTTCGTTCGCCCTGACGGGCAGCCCGCTCACGGTGTTCGCGGTCTGTCCAACGGGCTGCGCCCGTTGTCGAACCCCGGTCGGGGATTCTCATCCCCCCTGGGGTGTGCAATATGCGAAAAAAAAGCCCGTACTTGCGTACGAGCTCTTCTTCAAATATGGCGGTGAGGGGGGGATTCGAACCCCCGATACGTTGCCGTATACACACTTTCCAGGCGTGCTCCTTCAGCCACTCGGACACCTCACCATATTGTTGTTCCTCAACAACGGGAACGGGCGCTAATTTAGGGAAATACGCCGCCTGCGTCAATCAACTTTTCCAAAAAAAAGCGCGTTTACACAAACTTCAAACAACCTGTAGCTTAATTAAGCGGAAACTGCTTTTTTTGCCAGCGCCAGCGAATTTGCTATGCTGATGATCCCGTTGAAAACGATGATAATAAGTGCGCAAAATTCCGCACAACAACCCGCAGGAGTTAATATGGATATCATTTTCTATCACCCTACGTTTGATACCCCCTGGTGGATCGCTGCACTGGAAAAGGCCATTCCTGGTGCCAGAGTCCGGGAGTGGAAGTCGGGCGATAACGATCCGGCAGATTATGCGCTGGTCTGGCACCCTCCTGTAGAAATGCTGGAAGGGCGTAAACTTAAGGCGGTGTTTGCACTCGGTGCCGGGGTGGATTCGATCCTGAGTAAACTGAAAGCCCATCCCACGATGCTGGATCCCGCGATTCCTCTCTTTCGTCTGGAAGATACCGGCATGGGCCTGCAAATGCAGGAGTATGCGGTTAGCCAGGTGCTGCACTGGTTCCGCCGCTTTGATGATTACCAGGCGCTTAAAAATGAGAGCCAGTGGCGACCACTACCGGAATATGCCCGCGAGGCGTTTACCGTGGGGATTATGGGCGCTGGCGTGCTGGGGGCAAAAGTAGCGGAAAGCCTGCAGGCCTGGGGCTTCCCACTGCGCTGCTGGAGTCGCAGCCGCAAAACCTGGCCAGGCGTCGAGAGTTTTGCGGGAACGGAAGAGCTGGGCGCATTCCTCAGCCAGACTCGGGTGTTAATTAATCTGCTGCCCAATACGGCAGAAACGGTGGGCATCATCAATGGAAAACGGCTTGAACAACTGCAGGATGGCGCTTATCTGTTGAATCTCGCGCGCGGTGTCCACGTTAATGAAGATGATTTACTGGCCGCACTGAATAGCAAAAAACTCAAAGGGGCGATGCTGGATGTCTTCAGTCGTGAACCGCTGCCAGCGGACAGTCCGCTGTGGAAACATCCGCGCGTGGCGATGACGCCACACATTGCGGCTGTCACGCGTCCCGCTGAAGCCGTTGCTTATATATCCCGCACGATTTCACATCTGGAAAACGGTGACGCGGTGACCGGACAGGTCGATCGTCAGCGCGGCTACTGAGGTATACCCGGCAGATGCCGGGTTTCGACTAATAAACGCGGGCGATTCCTGCTATCCTTGTCGAAAAATGACCACAGGAGAGAGACATGTATCCCGTTGACCTGCATATGCATACCGTCGCCAGCACCCATGCTTACAGCACTCTGAGTGATTACATCGCCCAGGCTAAACGCCAGGGACTGAAACTGTTCGCAATTACCGATCACGGCCCGGACATGGCAGATGCTCCACACCATTGGCATTTCATCAATATGCGTATCTGGCCACGTGTGGTGGATGGGGTAGGGATCCTGCGGGGCATTGAGGCAAATATCAAGAATATCGACGGTGAAATTGACTGTACCGGGCCCATGCTCACCTCACTGGATCTGATCATTGCCGGCTTCCATGAACCGGTTTTCGCGCCTCACGATGAAGCCACCAATACGCAGGCGATGATTGCCGCTATGGCGAGCGGCGTCGTGCATATCATTAGTCACCCCGGTAACCCGAAATATCCTGTTGATATCGCAGCGATTGCTCAGGCTGCGGCGAAATATGAGGTAGCGCTGGAAATTAACAACTCCTCCTTCCTTCATTCTCGCAAAGGCAGTGAAGCGAACTGTCGCGCGGTGGCGGCAGCGGTACGTGATGCCGGTGGTTGGGTGGCGCTGGGTTCAGATTCTCATACCGCCTTTACGATGGGTGACTTTAGCGAGTGCCTGAAAATTCTCGAAGACGTGAACTTCCCGGAAGATCGTATTTTAAACGTGACGCCGAAACGATTACTCAATTTCCTGGAATCGCGTGGAATGCCGCCGATTCCTGAATTTGCTGAACTTTAACTACCACAAGCTGGAATATTTTGATGAACGAGTTTTCTATCCTGTGCCGCGTACTGGGCTCGCTGTATTACCGTCAACCGCAGGATCCTTTACTGGTTCCTCTCTTTACCCTGATTCGCGAAGGCAAACTCTCAGCAAGCTGGCCGCTCGAGCAGGATGAACTGTTGGCGCGTTTGCAGAAAAGCTGCGATATGACCCAACTGGCGGCGGATTACAATACGCTGTTTGTCGGTGCGGAGTGTTCGGTGCCACCGTATCGCAGCGCGTGGGTGGAAGGGGCGACAGAATCTGAAGTGCGGACGTTCCTTTCCGCGCGCGGGATGCCGCTTGCCGAAACGCCAGCCGATCATATTGGTACGCTGCTGCTGGCTGCCTCCTGGCTGGAAGATCAGTCTGCGGAAGATGAAAGCGAGGCGCTGGAAACCCTGTTTGCGGACTATATCCTTCCGTGGTGCGGCACTTTCCTCGGGAAAGTCGAAGCGCACGCCACGACCCCTTTCTGGCGGACGATGGCACCATTAACTCGCGATGCAATTGGCGCAATGTGGGACGAGCTGGAAGAAGAGACAGACGCATAAATGTGATTCAAGTCACTTGATGATGCAACGATAGTTCATCATTGCATAAATTGTGTGCGTGATCTCATTCATATTGCCCTTTTCTGCTATTATGCGCGGCATGAATATACTTCTTTCCATAGCAATCACAACGGGCATTCTCTCCGGTATCTGGGGATGGGTGGCCGTATCGCTTGGCTTACTGAGTTGGGCAGGGTTTTTGGGCTGTACGGCCTATTTCGCTTGTCCGCAGGGTGGGTTAAAGGGACTGGCCATTTCGGCTTCCACGTTGTTGAGCGGCGTGGTGTGGGCGTCGGTCATCATACACGCAAGCGCATTGACACCACATCTGGAACTGGTGGGCTATGTGATCACCGGCGTTGTGGCTTTCCTGATGTGTATTCAGGCAAAGCAAGTTTTGTTGTCATTTGTGCCAGGTACGTTTATTGGTGCCTGCGCCACGTTTGCCGGGCAGGGCGACTGGAAACTGGTCTTGCCTTCACTGGCGGTCGGTTTGCTCTTTGGTTATGCCATGAAAAATAGCGGCCTGTGGCTGGCGGCGCGGCGAGAAAGACACAATACGCACACGGTAGCGGAAAATAAAAAAGCGTGAGGAAGTCCTCACGCTTTTTTTTACTCAGTCATCAGGATTCCGGCGGGACCGACATATGGCGGTATTTCACCAGAATGTCGTTCTGGCGATCGGCCTTATTTTGCAAATCCCACAGCCCGCGATCGATACCATCGTTGATGAGGAAGATGACGCCCGTTTCAATGGCGGACATCAGGCATAACATCACCGGCTCGTTGGAGGTGTAGCCAATTTCACCTTCCAGCAGTCTCTGGTAATCGATAAAGCGGAACACCCCTGCCTGCACTTCATAAGACAGAATGGTTTTACTGGTATTGACCGAGGAGAGGATCTCACCGGTGCTGACGTTGACCACGCGCAGGTTCACCGCAATCTGGTCAAGCTGGTACTGCGTGTCTGCGCCAATACCGAAGTAACGGGCGCCAACGCCACCGGATTTCACGTTACTTTCGTAGCCGATAATCGATCCTTCAACCATGATGTTTGCTGCCGTCAACGACTGTAGCGGGACCCGATTGTTGATGGCAACGGTTCCGTTTTCCTGGGCAGCACGAATGATTTTACGTTCGTTCAGCAGGTTTTGCAGTCCCTGACGCTCCAGCGGTACAAACCAGCGAGAATCCTTCAGCGCCGTGACCAGCATCGCGGTGGCGCTTTGCGGGACGGCGGTTGAGAAGTTACTGGCCGGGTAGGGTTTAAACTGGCCAGTTTCATCCTGAATGTTATACACCGAGACAAAAATTTTGCCCGTTGGCGACGGTAAATGCGTTAAGTCCTTATAACTTTGCGCACGGGGCATTAATGTCGGCTTAGCGGCTTCTTTTGGCGGGGCGGTCAAGCATCCGCTCAGTAAAATGACGGCGACGAGTATAAGTAAGCGCTGCATGATAATTGTCCTTACGAAGCGGTGCTTAGAAACCGGTGGAATCTGACTGTAAACCCGACACTTCTATTGTCGAGGTTTTTCCCGTTTTCCTGTCCGTGACATTTAGCTGCAACTGACCATCCCGGTTGGCAATATCAACAATGAAATCATTGGTCACCATCCTGCCGGGTTTCCCCGTGTTAATATTGGTCAACAGCCCGCCCAGAATTTGTGACTGAATGGCCTGAGTGAAGTTATCCAACGCAGAGGGAGTTTCAATTCCGTAATCGTCGTTATAACTGGGATCTTTATAAGAGTTCTGCGCCTGGGCGCTGTTCAGTAAAAAAGAACCGTTATTGGGGTTTCCACCAAAGTTGGGATTACGGAACTGGAAGGTCATATTTCCGGCCCAACTTAATGGCGAAATAAGCATGAGTACAACCACTGCATGTTTGACACGCATTACAGCCTCCGGACAAAAATCACTCTTTAAAATTCGTCATGCGTTAAATCGCCGGTGCTCAATAGGGTTTGATCTATTTGCCGACGGTTTAAAGCGTCCTCGGTTTGCGCCAGTGCGAAGACAACCGTTTTTTCGAAGTCTCTTTTCGTTGGAAATAAAAAAGTCTGGAATATAACGTCCTGATTAACCGTTATGGTGATCCAACTTCCCCAACGTGCACTGGGTCGCTCATTGATGGTCAAATTGCCTGGATAGTCACTTTCCCATTTATCGCTAAAAGCCCGGTAAAAATCGTGGCCGATAGACGAAACCGTGTGGTCAGTTAAGAGTCCAGGCACTTCAACTTCAATAGCCTGCGTAGCGCTGGCAGCGAGCAGAAGCTGTGCCGCTACGAGCCAGGTCAAATAGCGTTTCATGGCTTTATCGCCTGAGGTTATCATTTGCCCACGAAACCGCCTGGGTACGATTTTTAACGGCTATCTTTTTAAAAAGATTATAAAGATGCGTCTTGACCGTATTTTCACTGATAAAAAGTGAACGCGCGATTTCGATATTAGAGGCGCCGATACGCAGCTTATTCAGGATCTCTTTTTCGCGATGAGTCAGGAGAGCCGACTCTGTGCTGTTGTAGCGGTAATTACCTGAGTGAGTGATCAGATAGCTGGCCAGTTTCTGTGAGAAGTAGCATTCTCCCCGCAGGATCCCTTGTAAACCATTTACGACACGCTCTTCGTCATCCGCTACGTAAAAAACACCATTGATATGCGGCCAATTTTCAATATCCCGATAGGGATAATCATCGGGGGTGTTCAACAATAACGTCTTTAAATTGTTGTTCTTCCGACTTAAGTTGTCTTGCCAGTAATGGATTAGCTTTTTATCCGCTTCCATCATATCGACTAAAACAATGCAACTGGTGGAGATATCATCCAGAGAACGCTGAATATTATGCAGTTTTCCGGTGAGGGCCAGAGATTGTTTTAAATGCTGCAATAATGCTGTGGCTTGCAGGGATGGTTTAGTGATCAACAATAATGTATGACCATGAATACTATGGACTTCATTAAACATGATGAAACCCCACTTTTTTAGTCGCACACCTGACAGTTGCCTTTACAAATCAGGCACCAGAAGTACTGACAGATGTTGCACTGCTGTGTGTAGTAAAATAAGAGTCAGCCCGAACGGGTCAAAATATTAATACAAATGAACTACAACTGATTTCAATCTAGCCATTACAAATCTTAAAGCAAGTGTTAAACATGTAACAGAATGTAAAAATATATATTAATTTGTTAATCTCTGGCTAATTTTAAGTTTAGATTTGATAGAAAAGTTGTACATTAAGCCGTTATTGCACAGATTTAAAAAATCATACAAATTATATTAACCTACTGAATTTAAACTGATAACTGAAAATATCGCCAGCACTTCATCTGCTAAAAAATTGCTTCCCCATAACATCCTTTAGCGCTGTGCATTTTGATGAAGAAAAAAACGATGCTTGTCACGACTTGCTCATCTCTCTCTTCTTCAACAGCACAACAGTGGCTGGAAAGTCGGCTGTACAGGCTGGTGGCTGGCGTCATGAAAATGCATCAACGGCACATCGGAAGAAAATAAAATAAGCGTAAATAACAGCGCATTCGTGCCCTGATTAGTACTTTGGGGTGAGCGAATATATAAAAATACAACTGCTGGGTGAGTTATTTAAAATGTTTCCGCAGACATACTCTTCATCGTAACGCGGCGTTAACAAATTACGTTTAGCGTTAACAACGAAATTGATGAGAAAGTTATTTTCTCGATGTACGACCAGGTCCAGGGTGACAACATGAAAAACAAATTGTTATTTGTGATGTTAACAGTACTGGGTGCGCCTGGGATTGCTTCCGCAACAAGTTATGATTTAGCGCATTCAGAATATAACTTTGCGGTAAATGAATTAAGCAAGTCTTCATTTAATCAGGCAGCCATTATTGGTCAAGTCGGCACTGATAATAGTGCAAAGGTACGCCAGGACGGTTCTAAGCTTTTGTCGGTGGTTTCTCAAGAAGGTGGAAATAACCGGGCAAAAGTTGACCAATCAGGAGCTTATAACTTTGCATATATTGCACAGTCGGGTAATTCCAACGATGCCAGTATTTCGCAAAGTAATTACGGTAATACTGCGATGATTATCCAGAAGGGTTCTGGAAATAAAGCAAATATTACTCAGTATGGTACGCAGAAAACAGCAGTTGTAGTGCAGAGACAGTCGCAAATGGCAATTCGCGTAACTCAACGCTAATACATTGGCGACGCTTAAATCAATCCGATGGGGGTTTACCATGAAACTTTTACAAGTGGCAGCATTTGCAGCAATCGTGGTTTCTGGCAGTGCTCTGGCTGGTTCCGTTCCACAGTGGGGCGGCGGCGGTAATCACGGCGGTGGCGGAAGCAGTTCTGGCCCGGAATCGACTCTGAGTATCTATCAGTTCGGGACCAATAACGCCGCACTTGCGCTGCAAAGTGACGCTCGTAAATCAGACACTACAATCACTCAGCACGGTTATGGTAACGGCGCTGATGTCGGCCAGGGTTCAGATAACAGCACCATTGATCTGACTCAGAAAGGCTTCAAAAACAACGCCACCATCGATCAGTGGAACGGCAAAAACTCCGATATTACTGTGAGTCAATACGGCGGACGTAACGCCGCGCTGGTTAACCAGACTGCTTCTGACTCCAGCGTTCTGGTTAAACAAGTTGGTTTCGGTAACAACGCCACGGCTAACCAGTACTAATTCAGTTTATGTGCTGAATATAAACAGGGCGAAAGCCCTGTTTTTTTTCGGGAGGACATTATGAATACCTTATTACTCCTTGCCGCGCTCTCTAATCAGATTACCTTTGCGACAACCCAGCAAGGTGACATTTACACCATTACGCCGCAGGTTACCCTGACGCAACCCTGCGTGTGTCAGGTCCAGATTTTAGCCCTTCGCGAAGGTGTGGCGGGACAAAGTCAGTCACGACAGAAAAAGACCCTTTCTCTGCCTGCTAATCAGCCCATTGATTTGACCAGACTCAGTTTAAATATCTCTGCACAAGACACCGTCAAAATCGTGGTTACGGTTTCTGACGGTCAATCGCTGCATTTATCGCAACAGTGGCCGCCCTCTGCGAAACCGTCATAACTGGCTGATTATTTATGCGGTTACAGTGGCAGAGGCGAGGTGACTGAACTATGAATAGAGTGACGCGGAATGCGTGACTCCCGGGCTAAATCACCGTCAGGGAAAACATCACCCCTCAAGGATGAATGTTCATTGAGGAAACCATCATGCCGTTATCTGTCACGCGTAAAGCAAACGTTCTACTTTTCAGTCTTCTTGCCCTGTATTCCGTCGCTACCGCGGCGGATACGAGAGGACAGGGCGGGGTTATTCATTTCTCCGGTCAAATTGTGGAACCGCCCTGCGAGGTGAGTCAGATGCAGCAGCGCCTTGCGATGTCATGTAATAATAAGGGGCACATGCAGACCCGCTATTATTCCCCGCAGCAATTGCTTAAGGCACCACAGCACTTTAAACAAATCGCCGCGGTTAACCTGCACTATCTTGATGAACAGAAAACGCTGGCGGTGATGAGTATCGATTACCGCTGAACAGGTTGGTCAGACAAACTCACGAAAAAAGCGATTTCACGGTAACCCCTGCTGTACACTTACAGAATAGAGTGAAGCAAGGAGGTTCTATGGAATCGCGTATTCATGTTATCCAGGGGGATATCACTACCGTTGCCGTTGATGTCATCGTCAATGCCGCAAACTCGTCGCTGATGGGGGGCGGAGGCGTTGATGGGGCGATCCACCGTGCCGCCGGGCCTGCATTACTGGAAGCCTGCATGAAGGTCAGGCAGCAGCAGGGGGAGTGCCCAACGGGTCATGCGGTGATCACGCTTGCCGGTAACCTCCCAGCCAAAGCGGTTATTCATACTGTCGGTCCAGTCTGGCGCGGCGGTGAGCATAACGAAGCGCAACTTTTACAGGATGCGTACTTCAATAGCCTGAATCTGGCGCTGGCAAATGGTTATACCTCGATCGCGTTTCCGGCAATCAGCACCGGGGTCTATGGGTATCCGCGCGCGGCGGCTGCAGAAATTGCGCTCAAGACCGTTTCGGAATTTATTACCCGCCGTCCGTTACCTGAGCAGATATACTTTGTCTGTTATGACGAAGAAACAGCCCGACTTTACCAGCGTTTACTCACCCAGCAAGGCGATGAATGATCTGACCCGGCTCGCCCGCGCAACATCTCCTCTGTGTGAAAATCATCCCGGAGAATGCGGCATCCTGGCGCTGGATGACAGTCTGGACGCTTTTGCCGCCCGCTACCGGCTGGCGGAAATGGCGGAGCATACGCTGGATGTTCAGTACTATATCTGGGAAGACGACATGTCCGGGCGACTGCTGTTTGCCGTACTGCTGGCGGCGGCAAAACGTGGCGTTCACGTGCGGCTGTTGCTCGATGAC
Organism: Citrobacter farmeri; assembly: GCF_019048065.1. Lineage (NCBI taxonomy): Bacteria > Pseudomonadati > Pseudomonadota > Gammaproteobacteria > Enterobacterales > Enterobacteriaceae > Citrobacter > Citrobacter farmeri. The sequence continues at coordinate 2,771,265 of NZ_CP077291.1, read as the reverse complement.
AACAACACGCCAGGGCTTGATGATACCCTGCAACTGCTCGATGCCCATCCCAACATTGAAGTCCGCCTGTTTAATCCCTTCTCTTTTCGCATGTTGCGGATGCTGGGCTATCTGACCGATTTTGCCCGTCTCAACCGGCGGATGCATAACAAAAGCTATACCGCAGACGGTGTCGTCACCCTGGTTGGTGGGCGAAACATTGGCGATGCCTATTTTGGCGCGGGCGAGGAACCGCTATTTTCTGACCTGGACGTGTTGGCGATCGGGCCTGTTGTCAGGGAGGTGGGGGAGGATTTTGAACGCTACTGGCGCTGCGCGTCGGTCTCGACGTTGAAATCGGTGCTGGCGCTTTCGGAGCAAGAGATCACCCGGCGCATTGAGTTACCCGACGACTGGTACAATGACCCAATCACCCGTCGATACCAGCATAAACTGGAAACCAGCGCCTTTATGACCCATCTCGATCGCGGGGCGCTACCGCTCATCTGGGCGAAGACCCGGCTATTGAGTGACGACCCTTCAAAAGGTGAGGGGAAAGCACAGCGTCACTCTTTACTGCCGCAACGACTGTTTGACGTGATGGGCTCACCCGCCGAACGGATTGACATCATCTCCGCCTATTTTGTTCCGACCCGGGCAGGCGTCGCGCAGTTACTGAAACTGGTCCGTAAAGGCGTCAAAATTGCGATCCTCACCAACTCATTAGCTGCCAATGATGTGGCGGTGGTGCATGCTGGTTATGCGCGCTGGCGGAAGAAGCTATTACGTTACGGCGTAGAACTGTATGAGTTAAAGCCGACGCGTGAACACGACGTCATTCTTCACGACCGCGGCCTGACCGGTAATTCCGGCTCCAGCCTGCACGCCAAGACGTTCAGCATTGATGGACGCAAGGTATTTATTGGCTCGCTCAATTTTGATCCGCGCTCCACGCTGTTGAACACTGAGATGGGGTTTGTGATTGAAAGCGAGACGCTGGCGACGCTGATTCACCGACGATTCACCGAGAGCCAGCGCGATGCGGCCTGGCAACTGCGGCTCGATCGCTGGGGGCGAATCAACTGGGTGGATCGGCAGCAGGAGCCGGAGCAGGTGTTAAAAAAAGAACCCGCCACAGGATTCTGGAAGCGGGTTCTGGTACGACTGGCAACACTATTGCCTGTCGAGTGGCTGCTTTAATGTAGCAGGAAGCATTAGCCAGTCACTTTTTTGCTTTGTTCCTGTCTGACCGGCGGCTTGCCAGAGAAGAGGAATTTGAGCAGCGGAATGCGCAAATGAATTTCGTACAATACCAGCGCGATACCCACGACAAAGATCAGCCCGCAGAGAAAGCCCATCAGATTCGACGTGATATGCGGCGTAATCCAGGCTCCGTAAAACAACGTTAACGGATGATGCACCAGATAGATAAACAGCGATGCATTGACAAAATAGGTGACGCGGGCGGACTGGAAATTGAGTAAACGGTGGCCGAGGGAAAACACCACATTGACCATCCACAGTCCGAGCACCATAGTGATGACATATTCCGTTTCGTACATCCAGGCGTCGCCACTGCCGTAGCGCTGATTCAACAAATAGGCGATGAAAGCGAAAGCCGCCGCCAGTGTGCATCCCCGGGAAGGCGTGGTGAAAAGCGCTTTCAGCGTGGGTGAGATAAAGGCCAGCGCACCCAGCACAAAGAAAGGCACATAAAAGAGCGTTTGCATCACAACGAAATTAAACAAACCGTCACTCAGGATCGACGGGTAAACAATGAACAATGTCCGTCGTATCACCGCGTAGCCAATACCCAGAGAGAAAAAGATCAGCGTCAGTTTGCCCATCGACACAGCGGCCAGCCGCTGTTTATCCGTTCTTTCCAGGTTTTTCCGCATTCGGGTAAATACCCACAAACTGACGGTTGTTAATACCACCAGCACCAGTAAAAACCAGAGGTGAGAAATTAACTCCCAGACCAGCGTATTATATTTTTCATACAGCGAAAGCGAATGCCAGCTGTCGGCTTTTCCCTTGACATATTGCAGCATAATAAATTGCGGCAACGTCAGCAGCGGAATAGCGGTGAGCATCGGAATGCCCACGCGTTCGACGCGTACTTTCCACCAGCGTTTCAGTGGGTAACGCAGGAATAACATGTACGAAAAATAACCTGAAATAACGAAAAAGACCTGCATTCGGAAGGCATGGATAAAATCGTTAAACAGCGTCAGCCACCATGACGGTTCAGCGCTGTTCACATGCCAGCTATGGCCGGAATAGATTAATGAAATATGGAAGGGAATACCCAACAACATCAGCCAGGCGCGGATGGAGTCAAGAAAATATTCACGCTGTGCGGGTATGGGATTCATAGCGGTTTTCGTATTCTCAGATTCTCAGACTAATCGTCTTATCCCTAAGGCGATTAATAGTTACAGTCGGTGGCAACCCTACACGAAGAACAACGACCTGTCTCCAGGATAAGCACGCAAAGTGAAAAAGGGTCCGGCGAGGTGCCTGAACCATGAGCCAGCGTGCTGAACAATGCAGGGATTCAGTTGTCCTAATGCCTGATTATCCATTAAAATAGATCGGATCGATATAAGCACACAAAGGGGGAAGTGCTTACTAATTATGAAACATAAATCACAAATGATGAAAATGCGTTGGTTGGGTGCGGCAGTCATGTTAACGCTGTACACGTCGTCGGCCTGGGCCTTCTCCATCGATGACGTTGCAAAGCAAGCTCAATCTTTAGCCGGTAAAGGCTATGAGGCGCCAAAAAGTAACTTGCCCTCCGTTTTCCGCGACATGAAATATGCGGACTATCAGCAGATCCAGTTTAATCGCGATAAAGCATACTGGAGCAATCTTAAGACCCCATTCAAGCTCGAGTTCTACCACCAGGGTATGTACTTCGACACGCCGGTCAAAATCAATGAAGTCACGGCAACGGCTGTCAAAAGAATCAAATACAGCCCGGACTACTTTAATTTCGGCGATGTGCAGCATGATAAAGACACGGTAAAAGATCTCGGCTTTGCGGGTTTCAAAGTGTTGTACCCGATCAACAGCAAAGATAAGAATGATGAAATTGTCAGCATGCTTGGCGCGAGTTACTTCCGCGTTCTGGGCGCAGGTCAGGTTTATGGTCTCTCTGCGCGTGGTCTGGCCATCGATACCGCGTTGCCCTCAGGTGAAGAATTTCCCCGCTTCCGTGAGTTCTGGATCGAACGTCCAAAACCGACTGACAAACGCCTGACGATTTATGCGTTGCTGGACTCTCCGCGTGCGACCGGGGCCTATCGTTTTGTGATAATTCCTGGGCGTGACACCGTCGTCGACGTGCAATCGAAAGTCTACCTGCGCGATAAGGTCGGCAAACTCGGCGTGGCACCGTTAACCAGTATGTTCCTGTACGGGCCGAACCAACCTTCTCCTGCGACCAACTACCGTCCGGAACTGCATGACTCCAACGGCTTGTCGATTCATGCCGGCAACGGCGAATGGATCTGGCGTCCGCTGAATAACCCGAAACATCTCGCGGTGAGCAGTTTTGCGATGGAAAACCCGCAAGGGTTTGGCCTGCTGCAACGTGGCCGTCAGTTCTCTCGTTTTGAAGATCTCGAGGACCGTTACGATCTGCGTCCAAGCGCCTGGATCACGCCGAAAGGCGAGTGGGGCAAAGGTAAGATTGAACTGGTTGAAATTCCGACCAATGATGAAACCAACGATAACATCGTGGCTTACTGGACGCCGGATCAACTGCCTGAACCAGGCAAAGAGATGAACTTCAAATACACCCTGACGTTTAGCCGCGATGAAGACAAACTTCATTCACCGGATAACGCCTGGGTGCAGCAGACGCGTCGTTCCACTGGCGATGTCAAACAGTCGAATCTCATTCGCCAGCCAGACGGCACGATCGCTTTCGTGGTGGACTTCACCGGCACGGACATGAAAAAACTTCCGCAGGATACCCCGGTTACCGCGCAAACCAGCATCGGCGACAACGGCGAGATCGTGGAAACAACGGTGCGTTACAACCCGGTCACTAAAGGTTGGCGTATGACGATGCGCGTGAAAGTGAAAGATGCGAAGAAAACCACTGAAATGCGTGCTGCATTGGTCAATGCCGATCAGACGTTGAGTGAAACCTGGAGCTACCAGTTACCTGCCAATGAATAAGACAACTGAGTACATTGACGCTTTGCCGCTTTCGGACATTGAGAAAGCGGCATTGCCGAAAACTGACATCCGCGCGGTGCATGAAGCGCTGGATGCCGAGCATCGCCGTTACTCGCGAGAAGACGATTCGCCGCAGGGTTCTGTTAAGGCTCGTCTGCAACAAGCCTGGCCAGACTCGCTGGGTGAAGGGCAGTTGATCAAAGATGACGAAGGGCGCGACCAGCTTCAGGCGATGCCAAAAGCCAAACGGTCCTCGATGTTTCCCGATCCCTGGCGTACCAACCCGGTTGGGCGTTTCTGGGACCGCTTGCGTGGCCGTGACGTTACGCCGCGCTATCTGGCGCGTCTGACCAAAGAAGAGCAGGAAAGCGAGCAGAAGTGGCGTACTGTCGGCACGATTCGTCGTTATACGCTGCTGTTGCTGACGTTGGCGCAGACGGTCGTTGCGACCTGGTATATGAAGACGATTCTGCCATATCAGGGCTGGGCGTTGATCAATCCGGCGGATATGGTTGGCCAGGACCTCTGGGTCTCCTTCATGCAACTGCTGCCGTATATGCTACAAACCGGCATTTTGATCCTCTTTGCGGTGCTGTTTTGCTGGGTTTCAGCCGGGTTCTGGACCGCGCTGATGGGCTTCCTGCAATTGCTGATTGGGCGTGATAAGTACAGTATTTCGGCGTCAACGGTCGGTGACGAACCGCTGAATCCGCAGCACCGTACCGCGCTGATTATGCCGATCTGTAATGAAGACGTTGATCGCGTTTTTGCGGGCCTGCGCGCCACCTGGGAATCGGTAAAAGCGACCGGCAACGGCGAGCATTTCGATGTCTATATTCTCAGTGACAGCTACAACCCCGATATCTGCGTCGCAGAGCAAAAGGCGTGGATGGAACTGATTGCTGAAGTACAGGGCGAAGGGCAGATTTTCTATCGCCGTCGTCGCCGTCGCGTGAAGCGTAAAAGCGGCAACATTGATGACTTCTGTCGTCGCTGGGGCAGCCAGTACAGCTATATGGTGGTACTGGACGCTGACTCCGTGATGACCGGTGAGTGCCTGAGTGGTCTGGTGCGTTTGATGGAAGCGAACCCGAATGCCGGGATTATTCAGTCATCACCGAAGGCATCCGGCATGGACACCCTGTATGCCCGTTGCCAGCAGTTTGCGACGCGCGTATACGGACCCTTGTTTACTGCGGGTTTGCACTTCTGGCAGTTGGGGGAATCTCACTACTGGGGCCACAACGCCATCATCCGCGTGAAGCCGTTCATCGAACACTGTGCGCTGGCGCCGCTGCCGGGCGAAGGCTCTTTTGCCGGTTCTATCCTGTCCCACGACTTCGTGGAAGCGGCGCTGATGCGTCGTGCAGGGTGGGGGGTGTGGATTGCTTACGATCTGCCTGGCTCTTATGAAGAGCTGCCGCCGAACCTGCTGGACGAACTGAAGCGTGACCGCCGCTGGTGTCATGGGAACCTGATGAACTTCCGTCTGTTCCTTGTGAAAGGGATGCACCCGGTTCACCGCGCCGTGTTCCTGACCGGGGTGATGTCTTACCTCTCCGCGCCGATGTGGTTCATGTTCCTCGCGCTGTCGACTGCGCTGCAAGTGGTACACGCGCTCACTGAGCCGCAATACTTCCTGCAACCGCGGCAACTGTTCCCGGTCTGGCCGCAGTGGCGACCTGAACTGGCGATTGCGCTGTTTGCCTCGACGATGGTGCTGCTGTTCCTGCCGAAACTGCTGAGTATTCTGCTCATCTGGTGTAAAGGCACCAAAGAGTACGGTGGATTTATTCGCGTAACGCTGTCGCTGCTGCTGGAGGTGTTGTTCTCCGTATTGTTGGCACCAGTGCGCATGCTGTTCCACACCGTCTTCGTAGTGAGCGCCTTCCTTGGTTGGGAAGTGGTCTGGAATTCACCGCAGCGTGACGATGACTCCACGCCGTGGGGCGAAGCGTTTATGCGTCATGGTTCGCAGTTGCTGCTGGGGCTGGTGTGGGCGGTTGGCATGGCGTGGCTGGATCTGCGCTTCTTGTTCTGGCTGGCGCCGATTGTCTTTTCGCTCATTTTGTCACCGTTTGTTTCGGTGATCTCCAGCCGTTCAACGGTTGGTTTGCGCACCAAACGCTGGAAGCTGTTCCTGATCCCGGAAGAGTATTCGCCGCCGCAGGTGTTGGTGGATACCGATAAGTATCTGGTGATGAACCGTAAACGCGCGCTTGACGATGGCTTTATGCACGCGGTGTTTAACCCGTCGCTGAACGCGCTGGCGACAGCGATGGCGACAGCGCGTCACCGGGCGAGCCAGGTGCTGGAGATTGCCCGCGATCGCCACGTTGAACAAGCGCTGAACGAAACGCCGGAAAAACTGAACCGTGACCGCCGTCTGGTATTGTTGAGCGATCCGGTGACGATGGCGCGTTTGCACTATCGCGTCTGGAATTCGCCAGAGAAGTATTCGTCGTGGGTGAATTACTATCAGGGGATCACCCTGAATCCGCAGACGCTGAAAACTCAGTAAGCGCCATCCGGCGAAATCATCTGAAAAATACCGGCCAGTGCCGGTATTTTTTTATACTGAAGGAAATGAATGAAGAGGTATCACATGCGACTCGTAGCGGTAGGCATCATGGTAATGCTGTTAAGCGGCTGCGGCAGCATTATCAGCCGGACAATTCCCGGACAGGGCCATGGGAACCAGTACTATCCGGGCGTGCAGTGGGACGTTCGGGACTCAGCATGGCGCTATGTCACTATCCTCGATCTGCCATTCTCACTGGTGTTTGATACACTGCTGTTGCCGCTCGATATGCATCATGGCCCTTACGAGTAATTACCGCTCATCCCACTCATCGGCTGCGGTTTGCCCCTCTTCAGTGTCCAGCGGGGGTTCAAGCTGAAATTCGCCTTCATCCCATTCATGCAGGGTATTTTCTTCCAGCCATTCCTGGCGGATCTCTATCTCATCATAATCGCCGTCGAAGACGCTTTGAGCTGCCTCACCGCTGAGCATCGGCAGGCATTCGCCTTCTTCCCCTTCGTCGGCAAAAAACTCGACCTGCCACATGATGTCACCATCCTGTAGCACATACTTTTGCACGTTAAGCTGCTGTACATTGGCTTCGTCCTGCTCAAGCTCAGGATGGTCCGCCATAAATTCTTCACGGGCTGAGTCAATGGCTTCTTCCAGCGTTGCATACATGGTCATCTGAGTCTCCCTTTGATTTGATGAGGTATTCAGGGAAAGAATAGCTGATTCTCCGGTTATGCAAGTATGAATGCTAAAAAATCATCCCACGGTTCGCGAGAGCGCGCGACGGCGCAGGCTGTTCCAGGAGTAAATGGCGTTAAATAATACCACCCCGGCGGTGACCAGAAAGACGGCGCGGAAGCCGTAGTTGGCGGAAATCGCTGCGCCCATTAATGGGCCAGTCACGTTGCCGATATCGCGAAACGACTGGTTATAACTGAAGATGCGTCCAGCGATTTGATTCGTCGAGTTATAGACCAACAGCGTCTGTACCGCCGGCAGCAGCGCGCCGTCGGCAGCTCCCAGTAAGAAACGCAGCACTGCCAGTTGCCACGGAGTCTGAACAAAGGACATCGGGATCAGCAGCAGAACAGAAAGCATCAGCGCGACGATGAGGATTTTTTCCGGTCCGATGCGGTCTCCCAGCTTGCCTAACCTTGGTGCGCTGAGTAACGCCGCGACGCCGGGTACGGAGGCGATCATCCCGCTGATAAACGCAATATTGCTGACGTTACCCGCCAGTTCGCGCACGTAAAGCGTCAGAATGGGGGCAATGGAACCCGTCGCTACCTGGATAATCAGCGTTGTAACAAACAGACTCAGGACCAGTTTGGGGTTTTTAAGCGTGGCGACCACTTCCCGGACGCGCAGCATCTCTTTCTTGCTGATTGGCTTAAAGTTTTCGCGAATAAAAAACAGCGTCAGTAAAAAGCAGATCAGCAGGACCGTTGCGGTGATGAAGAAAACCGGGCGCAGGCCGTACTGGTCGGCGAGCAACCCTCCAGCCAGTGGACCGAGCAGCGCACCGCTGACGCCGCCAGTCGAGAGCGTCCCCAGCGCCCAGCCGCTTTTATTACGCGGGACCTGGGTGGCGATCAGGGCGTTGGCATTGGGAATGAATCCGCCCAACAGTCCAAGCAGCGCGCGCAGCAGCAGAAATTGCCAGATGTTCTGTGCAACCCCCATCAGCAGCATCACAATCGCCATCCCCAGCGCAGAGCGCAGCAGCATGATCTTTCTGCCCTTACGATCGGCGAGTCCGCCCCAGAAGGGGGAGGCGATAGCAGAGAAAAGAAACGTAATACTGAAAACCAGCCCGGACCACATATTGAGCGCACTGTGGCCCGTTACGCCGAGTTGTTCGACGTATAACGGTAAAAACGGCATCACCAGGCTGAATGCGGCGCCGGTTAAGAAACAGCCGAGCCAGGCGACGGTGAGATTACGTTTCCAGTTGATGGGGGTATCAGAGGGTGACATAACGATCCGCGTGTGATGCGCTGTTGGCGCGATCGGGCAAAAAAACGAATATAAATTAAGCATATTCATTATGCGCCTGTCGGCGGAGGGTCGCAATGTGGGGAGCTTTTATCGCTAAAAGCGGTGAAAAAGCAGCCCGAAAGGGCTGCTTTTCAGGATTTAATAGCGGGAAGGCACGCCAGCAGGGCGCGTTTTGAAGCGACGATGCAGCCACATGTACTGCTCCGGTGCCATCATGATGCACTTTTCGACAATCTTGTTCATCCAGGCGGCGGTGGTCTCTGCGTCGTCCAGCGGCGGTGAGCACTCTGGCGGTAACATAATCAACTGGTAACCTTTGCCATCAGGCTTGCGACGCGGCACAAACGGCACCAGGCAGGCATTTGACATCCGTGCGAGCATCCAGGTGCCGGAGGTGGTGGCGGCCTGCTCGACGGCAAAAAGCGGGACGAAGACGCTGGCGCGCGGGCCATAGTCGTGGTCCGGCGCGTACCATACCACTTCGCCTTTTTTCAGTGACCTGATCATTCCTTTCAGGTCTTTGCGATCGAGCATAGATTTGTTGGAGCGCATACGACCCCAGGTCTGGAGCCAGTCGAGCAGTGGATTATCATTAGGACGATAAACGCCGATGCCGGGTTCCTGCAAACCGAACTGGCGCGCGCCCAGTTCCAGGGTCAAAAAGTGCAGTCCCACCAACAAAATGCCACGCTGTTGGCTTTGAACGTCACGAATATGCTCCATACCGATCACTTCGGTCCAGCGGGCGATGCGACGATCGGACCAGAACCAGGCCATTCCAGTTTCCAGCAGGCCCATACCAACGGATTCAAAGTTTTTAACCACCATCGCATGGCGCTCGCGCTCACTCATCTCGGGAAAACAGAGTTCGAGATTACGATATGCAATTTTCGTCCGGCGCTTCATCAGACGAAACGCCAGGTGGCCGAGTGTATGGCCAAGACGATAGAGAATCGGGTAGGGCAACTGCACGACCAACCAAAGTGAGCCAATACCGAGCCAGGTTAACCAATACCGTGGATGCAGTAATGCTGCGGAGAACTTAGGTAAATTCGTCATGTCTTTCCTGTTGTGTACCTTAAAACGGGCAATTATCTGTATTGTTGCATTTTTTCGCTTTCAGAAAAAATTTGTGGCTTCAGGATGGCGATAAATGCAGCAAATGTTGTTGAGTTTTTAGTTTGAAGAAGGAAATGTAGCGCAAAATGTATGGATGTAAATTGGCACTGATTGCTATATGATGCCGCCGATTCTGATTTTCACTATTTTGCAGGACTCGTACACCATGCCAGTGTTACATAACCGCATTTCCAATGATGCCCTCAGAGCCCGGATGTTGGCTGAAACTGAGCCGCGCACCACCATTTCGTTCTACAAATATTTTACCATCGCAGACCCGCAGGCCACACGCGATGCGTTGTATCAAAAGTTAACAGCGCTGAATGTTTTTGGTCGAATCTATCTGGCGCATGAAGGTATTAACGCCCAAATCAGCGTACCGCAAAGTCAGGTTGCGGCGTTTCGTCAGCAGCTGTATGCCTTTGATCCGGCACTTGACGGCGTGCGCCTGAACATTGCTCTGGAAGATGACGGGAAATCCTTCTGGGTACTGCGAATGAAAGTACGTGAGCGGATTGTGGCGGATGGCATTGAGGATCCGAGCTTTGACGCCAGCGATGTCGGCGATTATCTCAAGGCCGCCGAAGTGAACGCGATGCTCGACGACCCGGATGCACTGTTCATCGATATGCGTAACCACTACGAATATGAAGTGGGCCATTTTGAGAATGCGCTGGAAATTCCGGCTGACACCTTCCGTGAACAGTTGCCAAAAGCGGTCGAGATGATGCAGGAGCACAAAGATAAAAAAATTGTGATGTACTGCACCGGCGGCATTCGCTGCGAAAAAGCCAGCGCCTGGATGAAGCACAACGGCTTCAGTAAAGTGTGGCACATTGAAGGCGGTATCATTGAATATGCCCGCAAGGCCCGTGAACAGGGGCTACCGGTGCGTTTTATTGGCAAAAACTTTGTGTTTGATGAGCGCATGGGTGAGCGCATTTCAGATGAGGTGATTGCCCATTGCCATCAGTGCGGTGCGCCGTGCGACAGCCACACTAACTGTAAGAATGACGGTTGCCATCTGTTGTTTATTCAGTGTCCGGCGTGTGCGCAGAAGTACAACGGCTGCTGCAGCGAGATCTGCTGCAAAGAGAGCGCGTTACCGGAAGACGAACAGCGTCGCCTTCGCGCGGGACGCGAGAACGGCAATAAGATTTTTAATAAGTCGCGAGGACGGCTGAATACGAAACTGGGTATTCCGGATCCTACCGAGTAATTGTGTTGCCGGAGGGGGGACAACCCTGCATCCGGCCAGCAATATCAGGCCCGATGGCAAAACGCTATCGGGCATCATGTCTTTTTTACTTCTGCTGCACGCCTTCAACTGAGATGATCAAATCCACTTCCTGCGAAGCGGGACCCAGATCGGTAGTGATGTTGAAGTCCTTCAGCTTAATTTTACCTTCAGCTTCAAAACCCGCACGTTTGCCGCCCCACGGATCGTCTCCCTGACCGATCATTTTTGCTTCGAGTGTTACCGGCTTTGTCACACCGTTAAGCGTCAGGTTCCCGGTGATGTCCAGTTCGTCGCCGTCTTTCTTCACGCTGGTGGAGGTAAAGGTTGCCTGCGGGAATTTTGCCACATTCAGGAAATCAGCGCTGCGCAGGTGCTTATCACGCTCGGCATGGTTGGTATCCACGCTGTTGGTGTTGATGGTCACGTTCACTTTATCTGCCGCAGGATCCTTCTCATCAAAAGTAAAGGTTCCGTCGAAGTCTTTAAATGTTCCGTATAACCAGCTATACCCCAGGTGCTGAATGCGGAAATTAACAAAGGCATGTTGTCCCTCTTTGTCGATTTTATAATCCGCTGCTACGGCGGAGCCGGTAGCAAACAGCAGAGAGGCGAGGGTTAAACCCAGCAGGCTTTTTTTCATTTTTGAGCTCCATAGTCAGATGACGACTTACCCAACATGCGATTGAGGGTGTCGTCTTTATCTATAAAATCGTGTTTAAAGGCCATCAGGCCATGCAGAACAGAAAGAATAACGACGGTCCATGCCAGCCACAGGTGCACGCTTCCGGCGAGATCGGCCTGAACAGCGGCATCCGCAAAGGTCGCCGGGACGTCAAACCAGCCGAAAACGCTGATCGGTTTACCGTCCGCAGTTGAGATCAGGTAACCGCTGATGACGATACTAAACAACATCAGGTATAACGCGAGGTGTCCCAGCGTCGCCCCCGCTCGGGTCAGGGGCGAATAGCTTTTCAGTGGCTTTGGCGGCGGAGAGAGCAGACGCCAGATCACTCGTACAACCAGACCCATCATCAGCAGGATCCCGATGCTTTTATGCAGCTCCGGCCCCTGATGATACCAGCCATCGTAATAGCTCAGCGTCACCATCCAAAGACCAAGCGCAAACATACCGTAGACCACCAACGCGGTCAGCCAGTGGAGCAGGGCGGAAATAAGACCATACCGCTGATGAGTGTTTAAAAATTGCATAAAAATTCCATTTCATAGCTCAGGATTGAATGAAAATGGCGCGTAAGAGACATAAATGCAACTAAAAAATAACAATGAAAGGGATATTTAAAGTTTGTTCAACAGTTTTGCAATAATTTTGAATTTTTGTTCAATCTATTCGGCAAAAAAGACGTACTGGAGACGGCTGGATGGGGATTAGGCACAGGAAAATTGTTCAAAAAATCTAAATAAAATTTAGTGAAGTTTCAGTTTTTGTCAATGTTTGTCAATGAAGCTGACTCAATAAAACATAATGTAAATAACATCAAGAATCGCCAGCAGCGACCATAAAATAACGTAGAGCATAAAATGCTCGCGAATATTGTTGACCAGATAAAGAAACAGACGACGCATATTTTAATCACCATAAAAAAGGCCTCATTACGAGGCCATATAACGATTATGCCGTAAATCGGGAGAGCCTGAATGGCGTCAGGTCAAAAGCCGATGGTTTTTCCTGGGCAAAATCAGCGGCAATTTCACCCAATACTGAGGCAAATTTAAAACCGTGACCACTTAACCCGGTCACGATCAGCGTATTGTCATGTCCTGGCAGCGTGTCGATGATAAAGTCTTCATCCGGCGAGTTGTCATAGGTGCAGGCCGCGCCGTGCAGACAGCAACCGACCCCCGGAAGAACATTGCGCAGGAACGGGAACGCTTCGGATCCATCGCTGGCGATGCTGGCAAACGGTTTGCGTTCAGCTTCTGAATGGATAAGTTGTCCGCCGTTGTGTTTACCGATCTTCAACTCGTCGTTCTCCGCCGGGAAACCGTAGTATTGATCGCCATTGGGCAGTTCGCCGGTGAAGGCCGGGAATTTATTCTTGATGCTATAGCGCCCATCGGCCTGATACCAGGCAAACACTTTTCGTACTGGCTGAATTGGCAGATCGGGGATCAAGGACTGAACCCAGGTTCCGGCGCTTACCAGCGCTTTCTTCGCGCTGTACTCACCGTCAGCCGTTTCAACGGTGACATCGCCGTCATCATCATGACGAATAGCCGTCACCGGACAGTTGAAGAGTTGTGCGCATCCGGCCTCTTCTGCGAGACGGATCCAGGTTTTTATCGCCAGTTCACTGCGTAAAAAACCGGAATCGGCTTCGAACAGACCGATGTAGTCAGCGGGGACGCGAATTTCAGGCCAGCGCGCCATAATGGCGTCAGCATCCAGTTGCTCAACGTTTAATTGCCACTGTTTGGCGCTGTGTGCGACGTTCGTCAGGAATGGCGAATCGGCAGGGCCAAGATTAATGACGCCGGAACGGACAAATATCGGTTCTTCATTATGGGGAGAGAGTTCCTCCCACAGCGCCTGCGCGCGCAGTACCAGTGGTACATATTTTTCACCTTCGCCATACGCGTGGCGAATCAGTCGCGTATCACCGTGATGGCTGCCCTGCTGATGCGGGGGCATATGTGCGTCGGTCATCAGAACGTTTAACCCGGCGCGAGTGGCATAATAACCGGCGGCTGCTCCAACGGATCCGCTGCCTATAATGATTAAGTCGTATTTCATCGGTTTCTCTCTGCTGTCGCGTTTGATGCAGAGTAAATAAGTGAACTGCGTAATACAACCCAAAATAGCAAAGGCACCACGAAGGTGCCTTTTTAAGTGAGAATGTCCGTCTCGTTAATGCCGACGGTACTCATTGACCTGGTAATCGCCGGATTCGATTTTGGCAATGCCGGCTTCTAATATCGAAATAAATTGTCTGGCAACATCGGTGGTTAACCAGAGCGTTTGACCCACTTCCGTACCATCTGGTTCAGGGCGATTCGGAGTCTGGTAGTGCAAACGCAGCATCAGCGCGTCATAGCTATCTACGGTGCTGATGTCCCATCCCACAAGCGGATGAGTCTGAATGACTTCATTATTCTTTTCCATCATGCCCCCTAATTCGTGTTACAAGACAACGGTTTTCGAGGTTCAATGCGTTTTTATCTGAAGCAACTTCAGTATATCAATAAATAAGGGTATTCACTGAGATTTTAAAGAGGGAGGAGCATAAATTTCTGCAAATTAAGAATTTATGAGTAATTAATCACCATCTTGTTCACTCTTTTTAAGTATGTTGTGCAATATTTTTGCGTGACAGGTGAAAATATAATCAATTGTCAGGACGGCGTGGTTTTTTAAATGGAGCCTGTAAAGAGGTTGTCTGAAGGATAGCAGGATAAAAATGACAGGATAAAAAAAGCCGGGGCGACCCGGCAAAAAAGACTACGGCATAGCATTTTTATTCTTTAATGAACCAGTCGTCGGCGCTCTCCCAGGTTTCCTGGAGAATTTCGCTGATCCGTTCTTTATCCTCTTTCGTCGCGCCGATCACGGACAAATTATTCGCCGCAGCGTAACGAACGGTCACGTTACCGTCATTGTCGGGAAAGTGGTGAGTAATACGGCGGGAGAGTTCACCTGCCAGGGCGTCAATGGCACCGGCAGGCAAAGGTGAAGTTTTAGCAATAGTGACTTCAATACGCATAATGGCCCCCTGTTGAATATACTGGTTATTTATACAGTTAACTTGACCAGGTTACAACAGGCGGCGCTGTTTTTTTTACTTTTTGATTGACCAGCGTACCGTTTCGCCCCCGAGGAACGGCACCAGCGTATCGTCGGTCAGCGTGATGCTCTCCGGAACCTGCTGCTCCTCACGTACCAGCTCAATGAAGGTTTCATTCACCGGCAGACCGTAGAATCGCGGACCGTTCAGTGAACAGAAGGCTTCAAAGTGCGTCAGGGCATTCATCTCTTCAAACACGCTCGCATAACTCGCCAGCGCCGTCGGGGCGTTAAAGCATCCGGCGCAGCCACAGCTCGATTCTTTACGATGACGGGCGTGTGGGGCGGAGTCGGTACCGAGGAAGGCGCGTTCAAAGCCGCTGGCAACCAGTTCTCGCAGTGCCTGTTGGTGTACATTGCGTTTCAGGATCGGCAGGCAGTAAAGGTGTGGGCGAATCCCACCCACCAGCATGTGGTTACGGTTAAACATCAGGTGCTGTGGCGTGATCGTCGCGGCCAGTAACTCGTTACCATCACGGACATACTCCGCCGCATCTTTGGTGGTGATGTGCTCAAAGACGACTTTCAGTGCGGGCAGGCGCTGGCGCAGGGGCTCCATCACCGTCTCAATAAAGCGCGCTTCGCGGTCAAAAATGTCGATATCGGCGTGGGTGACTTCGCCATGTACCAGCAGCGGCATACCCAGTTTTTCCATGCGCTCAAGTACCGGCATGATTGCATCAATGGAGGTGACACCATGGCTGGAGTTGGTGGTGGCATTGGCCGGATAGAGTTTTGCCGCGGTGAAAACGCCTTCGCGAAAACCGCGCTCCAGTTCAGTGGGGTCGAGCGTGTCCGTTAAATAACAGGTCATCAGCGGGGTGAAGGTGTGTCCGGCAGGGACCGCATCGAGTATGCGCTGACGGTAGGCGATTGCCGCATCCACCGTGGTGATCGGTGGTGCCAGGTTGGGCATCACTATCGCACGTGCATAAATGTCGCTGGTGTACGGCACGACCGTTTTCAACATTTCGCCATCGCGAAGGTGAAGGTGCCAGTCGTCTGGGCGGCGAATCTTTAAAACCTGGGAGGGTGCAGTCATCAATATGCTCCGGCTGGGGGATGTCATTTTTGCCGGAAACAAAGGATATGCGGAAACGTTTTCGTTTGCACGTAAAAAAAGGCGCCGCAGCGCCTTTGTCGGTTAATCCGTGAACGGGATGATAATTTCGCCCGGTTTCACTTCAATTCCTTTCGCATATTTCTTCGCCAGCGCTTCGCCCTTGCTGCTGTCTTCGCGCAGGACATACGCCGGTTGCTGGTTAAAGTAATTGCGTAGCGACTGGTTCAGATAGGGCATCAGAGTTTGCAGCACCGACTGCATTTTTTCCGGCGTCACGGTGGCATCCACCACTTCCATTTCCTGCAGGAAGATGGCGCCTTTTTCTTTATTAAAGACTGGCAGCGCTTTCAGTTTCAGCTTGATGGTTGCCTTCTGGCTACCAAATAGCGAATTCATATCCAGGTTTGCATCGCCGGTCAGCGTCACTTTGTTTGGCTCTTCACGCCCGATCTGGCTGGCGAGGTTGTTCAGTACGATATGTGCATCGGCAACGCCCGGAAGTCCGATATCTTTGGCAAAGTTGTTACGCTTTTCGAGCGCCTGATTAATTTCTTGTTCACTTACGGTGTACTGTGTGAGCTGATTACAGCCGGTCAACAGGCCGCCAACTATCAATGCGGCAGCAAAAAAAATTCTCTTCATGGGGTTCCTCTACATGATGCGATCATCATAATCCTGACATAACGCAGCATGTGTCACCAGCGCGCACTCCGCCAGTAGAAAAAACTGAAAATAGCGGTGGCCTGTATAACCCAGCCACCGCCGGCGAACGTTAAATTGCCATGGATGATAACAGATTGATCTGCGTCTGTTTCGCCATATTATCGCGATAGTCTGCGACGCGTGTTGGCCAGTTAATACCGGCCACCAGCGTCAGGTTACGCAGCAGAGGAAATAACTGGATGTCATCTTCGGAAAGTTCACCGTTCACGCCATTTGGTTGCACGATGAGCTTGTCCAGTGCGCGTAAATCATCACTGATTTTTTTGGTCAGGCCAGCGGAATGTGCCAGATGATCGGCAAAACTGCCGATCATCGCCTCTTTCTTTTCAGTAAAGTATTTGCGCGCTGAAGGCGAGGAAAATTCATCAAACGCAGATTTTGCGAAGCGGGGTAGCAGCAGGTGGTTGGCGTAGCTGTTCACTTTGCGCAGCCACTCGTCAATGGCCGGGTTTTTCTTACCGGTGAGCAGCGGTTTGCCATCCAGCTTGTCGACGTAATGGACGATGTCCATGCTTTCCGGCAGATAGCGGCTGTCGTCTTTTTGCAGAATAGGCACCATTTTCTGGCCAATCATTCGGGTTGGGGTTTCGTCATCGTCGTTGGCCAGGACATTCAGTTCGACAGGGATATTTTTGAGGCCAAAAATCATGCGGGCTTTGATGCAGAAAGGGCAGTGATCGTAAATATAAAGCTTCACGTTTCTCCTCCATTTGACTGTCAGTTCCCTTTCAGTATGGAGGAGACACGCGCAGGTATCAAATCAGGCGCCGGGTTCCAGCATGCCGCGCGGCGTGCGCTTGTGACTGAATTGCCAGCCCAGCGCCAGGAAGGTGATGACGCCAATAATCCCCAGCATCATCCACGGCAACTCCGGTTGCTGGAGCAGTTTCCCCATATCAAACAGCCAGCCGCCGCCGATATACCCGATAGCACCACCTATGGCTAATCCCAGGCGGCTAAAGCCCATATAGCTGCCGCGCGCCCGGGCATCTGACAGCGAGGCGCTGAGCGTTTCACGGGCAGGTTCGGCAATGATCGAACCAATATAGAAGGTGCAAATCAGCGTGAACAACTGCTGTAAGTCACTCACCAGTCCGACAGGTAACATACTCAGTGACATCAGCAGCAGACCGGCCATCAGACGATGCTCAAGACGAAACCGTTTTTCGCTCCAGCGCGCAATAGGGTACAGCAGCGTCAGCGAGAGGCAGGCCTCAATGGCATACATCCATTTCACGGCTGAAGGCGAACCGGCGATGTCGTTGACCATAATCGGCAGCATCAGCATCACCTGTACTGCCAGCATGTAATAACCCGCCAGCGTCAGTACATAGGTGACAAAGCGTTTATCACTGAGCACCCGACCCATCCCTTCCCGTACCGGAATGCGAACGGTAGAGAGCTTCCACGCAGGCAGCAGCCAGGCGTTAAAGGCGGCGCAAAGCACGAACAATATTGCTCCGGTGGCGCAAACCAGACGGAAGTCATACTGCAACAGCCAACTGCCTAACAGCGCGCCGATAACAGCGCCCGCGCTGTCCTGCATCATCAATATTGAGAAGAACCGACCCCGTTGATGCGGGCGAATCAGTTTCACAACTAATGCCGAACGCGGCGGATCGAACAACGTACCGCCGAGACCGGAGAGGAAACAGGAGAACCACAAAAGCCAGGGTTCGTGGGCGATTCCCATGGTGGCAAACCCGGCGGCGCGCATCAGCATGCCGGTGACGATCATCGGTTTCGCGCCAAAGCGGTCGGCGATTGCACCGCCAAAAATCCCCAGTCCCTGCTGTATGAACTGGCGCAGGCCCAGCGCAATGCCGACCATAACGGCAGCCCAGCCCATTTGATCGACGAAACGAATTGAGATCAGCGGGAACACAACGAAGAAGCCCAACACGACCAGCATATTATCGATGAGCAGGAAAGTTTTACCCAGGTTCCTGGCCTGCGAGACACGCGACATTTCCCCTCCCGGGAAAATACTCGTCACATTTCGAGTATATAAAGCGAAGTATCTCCTATTCTGGGGCTTCGCTGCCTTTTTGCCCACCCTTGCCGGGACAATATTTTTTTATCAAAAGTCCATCTTGATAGAGAGTTTTCATCAAAATGGAGGAATAATTCAAAAAATGGCAAATTGCACTTTTCACAGGGCGGTTTTGCACAGGTATAGTAAGTCAATCAGGGTGTAACGGCGATTCGGGAAGGAGCAGGAATATCTATGTTTGGCTATCGCAGTAACGTGCCAAAAGTGCGCTTAACCACCGACCGCCTGGTCGTGCGTTTAGTGCATGAGCGTGATGCCTGGCGTCTGGCAGATTATTACGCGGAAAATCGTCATTTCTTAAAACCTTGGGAACCGATTCGTGATGAAAGCCATTGTTATCCGTCCGGCTGGCAGGCACGGCTCGGCATGATTGCCGAATTTCACAAGCAAGGTTCTGCGTATTACTTTGCACTGTTGGATCCTAATGAAAAAGAGATCATCGGGGTGGCAAACTTTTCTAACGTGGTGCGTGGATCTTTCCATGCCTGCTACCTGGGCTATTCCATTGCACAGAAATGGCAGGGACAGGGGCTAATGTTTGAAGCGCTGACCGCCGCTATCCGTTATATGCAGCGCACGCAACATATTCACCGCATTATGGCGAACTACATGCCGCACAATAAACGCAGCGGCGATTTACTGGCGCGACTCGGCTTTGAAAAAGAAGGCTACGCGAAAGATTATCTGTTGATTGACGGGCAATGGCGCGATCACGTGCTGACGGCGTTAACGACATCAGAATGGACCGCAGGTCGGTGAGGATACCTTATGAAATATGAATTAACTGCCGCTGAGGCTCGCGTGATTGGCTGTCTGCTCGAAAAACAGGTCACAACACCGGAGCAATATCCGCTCTCCGTTAATGGCGTGGTCACCGCCTGCAATCAGAAAACTAACCGCGAACCGGTGATGAATATGGCGGAGCGCGAGGTACAGGAGCAGCTCGACAATCTGGTGAAACGCCATTTCCTGCGCACGGTCAGCGGTTTTGGTAGTCGCGTTACCAAATACGAGCAGCGCTTTTGTAACTCGGAATTTGGTAATCTGAAACTGAGTCCGGCGGAAGTGGCGCTGGTCACGACGCTGTTGCTGCGCGGTGCGCAGACCCCTGGCGAGTTGCGCAGTCGCGCATCGCGGATGTATGAATTTAGCGACATGGCGGAGGTGGAGACGACGCTGGAGCATTTGGCAACGCGGGAGGATGGCCCTTACGTCGTTCGTCTGGCACGGGAACCGGGTAAGCGTGAAAGTCGCTATATGCATCTGTTCTGCGGCGACGTGCATGAGCAGGTTGCGCCGGTCGATGAGTCACAGGTGGCGACGGGAGATTTACAGGCCCGCGTCGAGGCGCTGGAAAGCGAAGTCGCCGCGCTGAAACAACGGCTCGAGTCGCTGCTGGAACATCCGGGAGAGTAACGTGACTACATTACGTATCGGGGTGGTCGGTCTGGGAGGGATCGCCCAGAAAGCCTGGCTACCCGTACTTGGCAACGCCAGTGACTGGACGTTACAGGCCGCCTGGTCGCCATCACGTGAGAAAGCAGAGAAAATCTGCGCCGCCTGGCGCATCCCGTATGCCGGGTCGCTGACTGACCTTGCTGCTGATTGCGACGCGGTGTTTGTCCACTCCAGCACGGCGACCCACTATGCCGTGGTCAGTGAATTGCTCAATGCGGGCGTACATGTCTGCGTTGATAAGCCGCTGGCGGAAAATTTGGCTGATGCCGAGCGGCTGGTGGCGTTGGCGGCGAAGAAAAAGTTAACGTTGATGGTGGGATTTAACCGCCGCTTTGCGCCGTTGTACCGTGAGCTAAAGGCTGGAATGGGGGCCGTAGCCTCTCTGCGAATGGATAAACACCGTACCGACAGCGTGGGGCCCCACGATCTGCGGTTCACGCTGCTGGATGACTATCTGCATGTCGTTGACACCGCGTTGTGGCTGGCGGGCGGTAACGCGCAGATCAGCAGCGGGACGCTACTCACCAATGACGCGGGCGAGATGCTGTACGCAGAGCACCATTTCGCTACCGGTCAGTTGCAAATCACGACGAGTATGCATCGCCGGGCGGGAAGTCAGCGCGAGAGCGTGCAACTGGTGACCGATGGCGGGCTGATTGACGTGACGGATATGCGCGAATGGCGTGAAGAGCGCGGGCAGGGCATGGTGCACAAACCGGTTCCCGGCTGGCAAACCACGCTTGAACAGCGCGGATTCGCCGGCTGCGCGCGCCATTTTGTGGAATGTATACAAAATCAGACGGTTCCGGAAACCGCCGGTGAGCAGGCGATCCTGGCCCAGCGCGTGGTGGAAAAGCTCTGGCGCGAGGCGATGAGCGAATAACCCCCTGTAACATCTGGCGGTAGTAATTCACCGTAATCCAGGTAGACTAAGCGCCTCTTCCAACGCCTGCACTGCAGGCGTTTTGCCGTAGGGTCTGGAATAAAAAAGCAATGAACCTATTAAAATCGCTGGCCGCCGTCAGCTCAATGACGATGTTTTCACGTGTGCTGGGTTTTGCACGTGACGCGATTGTCGCCAGAATCTTTGGTGCCGGGATGGCAACCGATGCCTTTTTTGTGGCATTCAAATTACCCAACCTGCTACGCCGCATATTTGCGGAAGGGGCCTTTTCTCAGGCCTTTGTCCCTATTCTGGCTGAATACAAAAGCAAACAGGGCGAAGATGCCACCCGCGTGTTTGTCTCTTATGTTTCTGGATTGCTGACGCTGGCGCTTGCCGTGGTCACCGTCGCCGGGATGCTGGCGGCACCGTGGGTGATCATGGTGACGGCACCGGGTTTTGCCGATACTGCCGATAAGTTTGCGCTGACCACCAAACTGCTGCAAATCACCTTTCCGTACATCCTGCTGATTTCGCTGGCGTCACTGGTTGGGGCGATCCTCAATACCTGGAACCGCTTCTCAATTCCGGCGTTTGCTCCCACGTTTTTAAACATCAGCATGATTGGTTTCGCGCTGTTCGCCGCGCCGTATTTTAATCCGCCAGTACTGGCGCTGGCATGGGCAGTCACCGTCGGCGGCGTGTTGCAACTGGTTTATCAGCTTCCGCATTTGAAAAAAATCGGCATGCTGGTGCTGCCACGGATTAACTTCCGTGATGCGGGTGCGATGCGCGTCGTGAAGCAGATGGGGCCGGCGATCCTCGGCGTCTCTGTCAGCCAGATCTCACTGATCATCAACACTATTTTTGCCTCCTTTCTCGCGTCCGGCTCGGTTTCGTGGATGTACTATGCGGACCGCTTAATGGAATTCCCCTCGGGTGTACTGGGGGTAGCGCTGGGAACCATCCTGCTGCCGTCGTTATCGAAAAGCTTCGCCAGCGGCAACCATGATGAATACAACCGCCTGATGGACTGGGGACTGCGTCTCTGCTTCCTGTTGGCGCTGCCCAGCGCGGTGGCAATTGGGATTCTGTCAGGGCCATTGATTACCTCATTGTTTCAGTACGGCAAATTCACCGCCTTTGATGCGATGATGACGCAGCGGGCACTGATTGCTTATTCCGTGGGATTGATAGGGCTGATAGTGGTGAAAGTACTGGCACCGGGCTTCTATTCGCGTCAGGACATCAAAACGCCCGTTAAGATCGCCATTGTCACGCTTATCATGACCCAATTAATGAACCTTGCGTTCATTGGCCCGCTGAAGCACGCCGGGCTGTCGCTGTCGATTGGTCTTGCCGCCTGTCTGAACGCGGGGCTGTTGTACTGGCAACTGCGCAAGCAGAAAATTTTCACGCCACAACCCGGTTGGATGCGCTTTTTGATCCGCCTGATTATCGCCGTGCTGGTGATGGCAGCCGCGCTGGTTGGCATGTTGTATATCATGCCGGAGTGGTCGCAGGGGACGATGCCGTGGCGTTTGCTTCGTCTGATGGCGGTGGTGATTACCGGTATTGCAGCCTACTTTGCCACGCTGGCGGTGATGGGTTTTAAAGTGAAAGAGTTTGCGCGCCGGACGGCGTAATCGAACCATTCCGGATGGCGAAATAAAGCCATCCGGAAATCATCAAATAGAGAATTTTTTCCCGCCACGAGAGGCAGAAGAGGGTTGACCGTTCGCACCGTACAGCGACGGTTCCTGATACGGCTTCAATACCTCAAGCGCTTGTTGATTGCGCTGAATCTGATCTTCCAGCAGCCAGCCGTTATGCTGATTCAGATCACGTAAGTGCTGCGTTTTATCAGTAATCGCTTTCCAGCGCTCGGCAACATCATCGTTCGCACTACGCTGTGGATCTTGTTCCAGTCGTCGCTGTTGTTCCAGATAGTCCAGGGTCGCCAGCAGAGAACTTTTTTCTTCTGTAATACGCTGCAACTGGCTACCGTTGATATGGCCCACGGAGAGTTGTTGCTGTTCGGCGTCCATTACCGTTTTCAGGTCATTCAGCACAGCCGTCATTTGATCGAGTATTTCTGACAAGCGAGTCATACGGTCAGTTACTCACTCTGGAGGTAGCTCTGCGTCTCGCGGATCAGCGAGTCGGCAATTTTCCCCGTGTCCATCTTCAGCTCGCCGTTACGAATAGCGGTTTTGAGTGCCTCAACGCGTTCCATGTTGATATCGCCCGCGCCAGGCTGCATCAGTTTTGCCTGAGCATCGCTTAACGTCACGCTGGTACTGGTTGCCGTCGAGGTTTTTTCCTGACGCGCTTTGAGTACCGGCGCATCCGTGGTTTCTCGCGCCTGGACGGTGCTAACGGGTTTCAAAGGTGAGGTACGGTCAATGCTCATTTTTATCATCCTCATCGAGGGGTTATGCTGTAGCGGTCAGCTATCATCTGATGTGTAATCACTATCGGCAGCCGCGATAAAATCTTTAACTCATTATAGGTTAATAAGAATATTCCCATCAGGATCGACAATACCGCTGACAATCTGACCCGATAACATTCTCACTCGTGCGTTCTGCGCTACCGCCGCATTGTTCAGGGCTTTACCTTCCGCATTGACGCTAAATCCATCGCCGTTGGCAACCACCTGTACGCGCTGTCCGGCCTTAATTCGCCACGCCTGACGCAGCATACTGAGCTGGATGGCTTGCCCTGGCGCCAGATCGCGCAGGCTTACCGCGTCCTGGACCTGGCTGATATCCAGCACGGTGCGGGGAGGGAGCTGGTCAAGCCGTCCACGTTTTAGCGTAACGCTGGCCGGGCCAAGCGTTCCACCACGGGAAACGGGGGCGGCGGCAACCACATAGTTTCCCGTCGCCTGCACGTTGACCTGCAGGTAACGTTTTTCATTGGCGCAACGTGCCAGCACATTCACGTTTCCCCACAGTTTTGCCCCGCTCATGCTGAACGTCGGCGTTTCACAATGCGGCAGCAAATTGGGCGGCGTCCGGACGGTAACGACCACATCGTCGCTGAATCCAGCCAGACGCTGGACGAACCAGTCGTTCAGTTGTGCATTCAAATCCTGGGCCAGCGTCAGGGGACTGAACAGCAGCGCCAGCATGGCTAATCCACGTTTTAACGTTTGCATTGTCACCTCCCACCGTTTTCGCAATGACAGGATTCTACCCGTGTGACGCAACCATCAACGCAACAAATAGCGACCCATTTTGCGTTTATTCCGGCGATAACGCGCGCGTAATGGGATTTAAGCTGTCGGCTGAATTTTGTCATCTGCGGGGGAGATATGCTCGATAAGCTCGATGCCGCTTTACGTTTTCAACAGGAAGCGCTGAATCTGCGCGCCCAACGGCAAGAGGTGTTAGCCGCCAACATTGCTAACGCCGATACGCCGGGGTATCAGGCGCGCGATATGGATTTTGCCAGTGAGTTAAAAAAAGTCATGGTGCGTGGACGGCAAGAAACCAGCGGCGTGTCGCTGGCATTAACCTCCGCCCAGCATATTCCTGCCCAGGCCATCACGGCCCCGTCTACGGATCTGCTCTACCGCATTCCCGACCAGCCTTCGCTCGATGGCAACACCGTCGACATGGACCGGGAGCGCACGCAGTTTGCAGATAACAGCCTGAAGTACCAAATGAGCCTGACTGCCTTGAGCGGACAGATTAAAGGCATGATGAACGTGCTACAGGGAGGGAACTAATCCGTGGCGCTGCTGAATATTTTTGATATTGCCGGTTCGGCATTAACGGCGCAGTCCAAGCGTCTGAACGTGGCCGCCAGTAACCTGGCCAACGCCGACAGCGTTACGGGACCGGATGGTCAACCGTATCGCGCGAAGCAGGTGGTCTTCCAGGTAGATGCTGCGCCTGGCGCGGCAACGGGCGGTGTGAAAGTTTCTGACGTCATTGAGAGCCAGGCTCCGGACAAACTGGTCTACGAGCCAGGCAATCCGCTGGCCGATGCCAATGGCTACGTGAAGATGCCTAACGTTGATGTCGTCGGTGAGATGGTTAATACCATGTCGGCCTCCCGCAGCTATCAGGCTAACGTCGAAGTCCTCAACACCGTTAAAAGCATGATGCTTAAAACGCTGACACTGGGCCAGTAAAGGAGACAGCCATGTCTATTGCGGTAAACGTTAACGATCCGACTAACACCGGTGTGAAAAGCTCCAGCAGCGGCAGTTCACTGACGGGCAGTAACGCGTCCGATCTGCAAAGCAGCTTTCTGACGTTGCTGGTGGCGCAACTGAAGAACCAGGATCCAACCAACCCTATGCAGAACAACGAGCTGACCACGCAGCTCGCGCAGATTAGCACCGTCAGCGGTATTGAGAAGCTCAATACCACGCTCGGATCGATTTCCGGGCAGATCGACAACAATCAGTCGTTGCAAGCCAGTACGCTGATTGGCCATGGTGTGATGATCCCGGGCACCACCGTTCTGGCGGGCAAAGGCACCGAAGAGGGGGCCACCACCACGACCACGCCGTTTGGCGTTGAGTTGCAACAGCCGGCTGACAAAGTCACCGCCACCATTACCGACAAAGACGGCAAAGTGGTACGCACAATTGAGATTGGCGCGCTGAAGGCCGGTGTCCACACCTTTACCTGGGATGGCACCCTGACCGATGGCACGACGGCGGCGAACGGCTCGTATAACGTGGCGATAACCGCCAGTAACGGTGCGACACAGCTGGTGGCGCAACCACTACAGTTCGCTCTGGTGCAAGGGGTGATTCGCAGCAGCAGCGGTAACACCCTGGATCTGGGCACTTACGGAACCACCACCCTCGACGAAGTACGGCAGATAATCTAAGCCTTCACACTAATCAGGAGTCATCATGGCTTTTTCACAAGCGGTTAGCGGCCTGAATGCCGCAGCCACCAACCTCGATGTCATCGGTAACAACATCGCCAACTCCGCGACCTATGGTTTTAAATCCGGTGCGGCATCCTTTGCAGATATGTTTGCCGGTTCGAAAGTCGGTCTGGGGGTAAAAGTCGCGGGTATCACGCAGGACTTTACCGACGGCACGACCACCAACACCGGTCGGGGTCTGGATGTCGCCATTAGCCAGAACGGCTTTTTTCGTCTGGTCGACAGCAACGGTTCGGTTTTCTACAGCCGAAACGGTCAGTTCAAGCTCGATGAAAACCGCAATCTGGTCAACATGCAGGGTATGCAACTGACCGGCTATCCGGCAACCGGTACGCCGCCGACCATTCAGCAAGGGGCGAACCCGGGGCCGATCACCATCCCAAATACCCTGATGGGGGCGAAAAGCACCGATACCGCCGCGATGCAGATCAACCTGAACTCAACGGATAAGCTGCCTGCGAATACGCCTTTCAAACCAACAGACGCTGACAGCTACAACAAACGCGCACCCGTAACGGTGTTCGACAGTCAGGGTAATCAGCATGATATTAACCTGTATTACGTTAAGACCGGCGATAACACCTGGGATATATGGACTCAGGACTCCAGCGTGGCCAACTCGCCGCTGGTGAAATCCGCACAGATGACATTTGATAAGAACGGCTCGCTGGATACCGTAAAAGAATATACCGAAGTTGCACCTGTTCCACCCGCTACCGAACCAACCTGGACGCTGGGGGCGGCGAATGCCACGCCTTCATTCGAGATCACCACGGGGACAGTGAATGGTGCGGTTCCCGCGACCTTCACCCTTAGTCTGCAGAACTCCATGCAGCAGAACACCGGGACTAACGCTGTCATTGCCACCACGCAAAACGGCTACAAACCGGGCGATCTGGTCAGCTATCAGATTAACGACGATGGCACAGTGGTTGGTAACTATTCCAACGAACAGAAGCAGGTGCTTGGGCAGATCGTGCTGGCGAACTTCGCCAACAACGAAGGTCTGGCCTCCCAGGGGGATAACGTCTGGGCCGCCACGCAGGCGTCCGGTGTGGAACTGCTGGGGACGGCGGGGACCGGTAACTTCGGTAAGCTGACCAACGGCGCGCTGGAATCTTCGAACGTGGATCTGAGTAAAGAACTGGTGAACATGATCGTCGCTCAGCGTAACTATCAGTCAAACGCGCAGACCATCAAGACTCAGGACCAGATCCTCAACACGCTGGTTAACCTGCGCTAAGCGCCTGACGGGATAACGTAATGGATCACGCAATCTATACCGCAATGGGAGCGGCCAGTCAGACGCTGAACCAACAGGCCGTCACGGCCAGCAATCTGGCGAATGCCTCGACGCCGGGATTTCGTGCGCAGCTCAATGCGCTGCGCGCCGTGCCGGTCGAAGGGCTGTCGTTGCCAACGCGTACGCTGGTTACGGCGTCTACGCCGGGGGCCGATATGACGCCGGGCCAGATGGATTACACCTCGCGTCCGCTGGATGTGGCGTTACAGCAGGACGGCTGGTTGGCGGTGCAGACCGCGAACGGCAGCGAAGGGTATACCCGTAACGGCAGCATTCAGGTTGATCCGACCGGACAGTTGACCATTCAGGGGCACCCGGTGATTGGCGAGGCCGGGCCGATTGCGGTTCCGGAAGGTTCGGAAATCACCATCGCGGCAGACGGCACGATCTCTGCGCTAAATCCCGGCGACCCGGCGAATACCATCGCGCCGGTGGGTCGTCTGAAGCTGGTGAAGGCCGAGGGTAATGAAGTGCAGCGTGGTGACGACGGAATGTTTCGTCTGACCGCTGCCGCACAGGCAACCCGGGGGCCGGTGTTGCAGGCCGATCCGACCATTCGCGTGATGTCGGGAGTACTGGAGGGCAGCAACGTCAACGCGGTGTCCGCCATGAGCGACATGATTGCCAGCGCCCGTCGTTTTGAAATGCAGATGAAGGTTATCAGCAGCGTGGATGACAACGCTGGCCGCGCTAACCAACTGCTGTCGATGAGTTAATACAGGACATTTTATGATCAGTTCATTATGGATCGCCAAAACCGGCCTGGACGCACAGCAAACCAATATGGATGTGATTGCCAACAACCTGGCAAACGTCAGCACCAATGGTTTTAAGCGCCAGCGCGCGGTGTTTGAAGATCTGCTTTACCAGACGATTCGTCAGCCTGGCGCGCAGTCTTCTGAGCAAACCACGCTGCCGTCCGGTCTGCAAATCGGTACCGGTGTGCGTCCGGTCGCGACCGAACGTCTGCACAGCCAGGGCAACCTGTCGCAAACCAACAACAGTAAAGACGTTGCCATTAAAGGCCAGGGGTTCTTCCAGGTCCTGTTGCCGGATGGTACATCAGCGTATACCCGCGATGGGTCATTCCAGGTTGATCAGAACGGTCAACTGGTGACCGCTGGCGGCTTTCAGGTTCAGCCGGCGATTACCATTCCGGCTAACGCCCTGAGTATCACGATCGGTCGTGATGGCGTCGTGAGCGTGACCCAGCAGGGACAGGCGGCACCCGTTCAGGTTGGTCAGCTTAACCTGACGACCTTCATGAACGATACCGGTCTTGAGAGCATCGGCGAAAACCTGTACACCGAAACCCAGTCTTCCGGCGCGCCGAACGAGAGCACACCGGGTCTGAACGGGGCCGGTCTGTTGTACCAGGGCTATGTTGAGACGTCCAACGTCAATGTCGCGGAAGAGCTGGTCAACATGATTCAGGTTCAACGCGCTTACGAAATCAACAGCAAAGCGGTCTCAACGACCGACCAGATGCTGCAAAAACTGACGCAACTTTAAGGCGTTGTCCGGTGAGGCTACCGTCTCACCGGCACCCTGATTCAGAAGATAAAGGCAATGCAAAAAAACGCTGCGCACGCTTACCCGATCATGGCCCTGCTGGTGGTTTCACTGTCAGGATGTGCCTGGATACCTTCCACTCCGCTCGTGCAGGGCGCGACCACGGCGCAGCCTGTTCCTGGCCCGACGCCGGTGGCAAATGGTTCGATTTTTCAGTCCGCGCAGCCCATCAACTATGGCTATCAGCCTCTGTTTGAAGACCGCCGTCCGCGCAACATCGGCGACACGTTGACCATCGTACTCCAGGAAAACGTCAGCGCCAGTAAGAGCTCCTCCGCCAACGCCAGTCGCGATGGCAAAACTAACTTTGGTTTCGATACCGTCCCACGCTATCTGCAGGGGTTATTCGGCAACGCGCGAGCGGACGTCGAGGCTTCCGGCGGTAACACCTTTAACGGTAAGGGCGGGGCCAACGCCAGCAATACCTTTAGCGGCACGCTGACGGTGACCGTCGATCAGGTGCTGGTTAACGGCAATTTACATGTCGTGGGTGAAAAACAGATCGCCATTAACCAGGGCACTGAGTTCATCCGCTTCTCCGGGGTTGTGAATCCGCGCACCATCAGCGGCAGCAACTCCGTTCCGTCAACTCAGGTTGCGGATGCACGTATTGAATATGTCGGTAACGGCTATATCAACGAAGCGCAAAATATGGGCTGGCTCCAGCGTTTCTTCCTTAACCTGTCGCCGATGTAAGCGAGGTCTCCCATGTTGAAATCTGTTGTTGGACTGGTACTGGTCCTCGCCGCCACGCTGGCGCATGCCGATCGCATCCGCGATTTGACCAGCGTGCAGGGCGTGCGTGAAAACTCGTTAATTGGCTATGGTCTGGTGGTGGGGCTGGATGGGACGGGTGACCAGACCACCCAGACCCCCTTTACCACCCAAACCCTGAACAACATGCTCTCGCAGCTCGGGATCACTGTGCCGACCGGGACGAACATGCAGTTGAAAAACGTCGCGGCGGTCATGGTCACCGCCTCCTTCCCGGCCTTTGGCCGTCAGGGGCAAACTATCGACGTGGTCGTCTCCTCGCTGGGGAACGCGAAAAGTCTGCGCGGCGGTACGTTGCTGATGACGCCCTTGAAAGGGGTCGACAGTCAGGTGTATGCGCTGGCGCAGGGAAACATTTTAGTTGGCGGGGCCGGGGCGTCCGCAGGGGGCAGCAGCGTGCAGGTGAACCAGCTTAACGGCGGTCGGATCACCAACGGGGCTACAATTGAACGTGAATTGCCCAGTCAGTTTGGCGCGGGTAACACGCTGAATCTACAACTGAATAATGAAGATTTCGCCATGGCGCAGCAGATTGCCGACACCATCAACCGGTCGCGAGGCTTTGGCAGCGCCACCGCGCTGGATGCGCGTACGATTCAGGTTCGTGTGCCGAGCGGCAACAGTTCTCAGGTTCGCTTCCTGGCGGATATCCAGAATATGGAGGTGAACGTGACGCCTCAGGATGCGAAGGTGGTGATCAACTCGCGTACCGGTTCGGTGGTGATGAACCGTGAGGTGACGCTGGATAGCTGCGCCGTTGCGCAGGGGAATCTTTCCGTCACCGTTAACCGTCAGGCCAACGTAAGCCAGCCGGATACGCCGTTTGGCGGCGGTCAGACGGTGGTAACGCCGCAAACGCAGATCGATCTGCGCCAGAGCGGGGGTTCGCTGCAAAGCGTCCGCTCCAGCGCCAATCTGAACAACGTGGTTCGTGCGCTGAATGCGCTGGGGGCGACGCCGATGGATCTGATGTCAATCCTGCAGTCCATGCAGAGCGCCGGTTGCTTGCGCGCAAAACTGGAAATCATTTGATGATTAGCGACAGCAAACTGATGGCCAGTGCCGCCTGGGATGCGCAATCGCTGAACGAACTGAAGGCGAAGGCGGGTCAGGACCCGGCGGCTAACATCCGTCCGGTAGCCCGTCAGGTGGAAGGGATGTTCGTCCAGATGATGCTGAAAAGCATGCGTGAAGCACTGCCGAAAGATGGCGTCTTTAGCAGCGATCAGACGCGTCTGTATACCAGCATGTATGACCAGCAGATTGCGCAGCAGATGACCGCCGGAAAAGGACTCGGGCTGGCGGAAATGATGGTTAAACAGATGACGCAGGGGCAGGTACAGCCTGCGGAAGAAACCCCGCAGGTGCCGATGAAGTTCCCGCTGGAAACGGTGACCAGCTATCAGAATCAGGCGCTGACGCAGCTGGTGCGTAAAGCGATCCCGAGAACGCTGGAGAGCAATGATGAACCACTTTCCGGCGACAGCAAAGACTTCCTGGCGCAACTGTCCCTTCCTGCCCGTCTGGCCAGTGAACAGAGTGGCGTACCGCATCACTTGATCCTCGCGCAAGCGGCACTGGAATCAGGTTGGGGCCAACGGCAGATCCGCCGGGAAAACGGCGAGCCGAGCTTCAACCTGTTTGGTGTGAAGGCCTCCGGCAACTGGAAAGGGCCGGTGACGGAAATCACCACCACTGAATATGAAAACGGCGAAGCGAAGAAGGTGAAGGCCAAATTCCGCGTATACAGCTCCTATCTCGAAGCACTGTCGGATTACGTCGGTCTGCTGACCCGTAATCCGCGCTACGCAGCCGTGACCACGGCCGCCACGGCAGAGCAGGGCGCACAAGCGTTGCAGAGCGCGGGCTATGCCACCGATCCAAACTATGCGCGTAAATTGACCAGCATGATCCAACAGCTGAAGTCGATGAGCGAAAAGGTGAGCAATGCCTACAACACGAATCTCGACAATCTCTTCTAAATGGCTCAAGTCCCGTGACCTGCTGCCGATAATGATCTGTAACTGAAGGATTAAAAGGAACTTCCATGTCCAGCTTGATTAATAACGCCATGAGCGGGCTGAGCGCGGCTCAGGCGGCGCTGAATACTGCCAGTAACAACATTTCCAGCTATAACGTTGCGGGCTATACCCGGCAGACGACCATTATGGCGCAAGCCAATAGCACGCTGGGTGCCGGTGGTTGGGTGGGCAATGGTGTCTATGTTTCGGGTGTACAGCGCGAATATGATTCGTTCATTACTAATCAGCTGCGTGCAGCGCAGAATCAGAGCAGCGGCCTGACGACCCGTTATGAGCAGATGTCCAAAATTGACAACCTGCTGGCCAGCAAAACCAGCTCTGTTTCCGCTTCAATGCAGGACTTTTTCACCAGCCTGCAAACGCTGGTGAGTAACGCCGAAGACCCGGCGGCGCGTCAGACGCTGATTGGCAAGGCCAACGGGCTGGTTAACCAGTTTAAAACGACCGACCAGTATCTGCGCGACCAGGATAAACAGGTCAATATCGCGATCGGCTCCAGCGTGGCTCAGATCAACAACTACAGTAAGCAGATTGCCAGTCTGAACGACCAGATCTCGCGTCTGACCGGCGTGGGGGCCGGGGCATCGCCGAATGACCTGCTTGATCAGCGCGACCAGTTGGTCAGCGAGCTGAATAAAATTGTCGGCGTGGAAGTCAGCATTCAGGACGGTGGTACTTATAACATCACCATGGCGAACGGCTATTCGCTGGTACAGGGCAGCAATGCACGTCAGTTAGCGGCCGTACCATCGCAAGCCGATCCTTCGCGTACCACCGTTGCCTATGTAGATTCCATCGCGGGCAATATCGAAATTCCGGAAAAATTGATTACGACCGGTTCACTCGGCGGATTGCTGACCTTCCGTTCTCAGGATCTGGATCAGACGCGCAATACGCTGGGGCAACTGGCACTGGCGTTTGCTGACGCATTTAATCAGCAGCACAGGGAAGGTTACGATGCGAATGGCAATACCGATGTCGATTTCTTTAGCATCGGTAGTCCGGCAGTGCTTAAAAATGGCAAAAATACCGGCACGGCGGCTGTCAGCGCGGAGGTGAAGGTTGCCTCTTCGGTCCAGGCGACCGACTATAAAATGGTGTACGACGGCGCGAAATGGCAGGTCACGCGTTTGGCTGATAATACCAGCTTCGAAGCGACAGAAGTGGGCGGGAAACTGACCTTCGATGGACTGGAAGTGACCATAGGGGCGGGAGCAGCTAAAAATGATAGCTTCACCTTAAAACCGGTCAGCGACGCCATCATTAACATGGGCGTGAAGGTCACCAACGAATCGCAAATTGCGATGGCAGAGAGCGCAACGGCAGGTGAGAGCGACAACCGCAATGGTCAGGCGCTGCTGGATCTGCAAAAAAAAGACACCACGGTGGGCGGCTCAAAATCGTTTAACGATGCCTATGCTACGCTCGTTAGTGATGTGGGTAGCAAAACCGCGACGCTGAAAACCAGCAGCACCACTCAGGGCAACGTGGTGACGCAGTTGAGTAATCAGCAACAGTCTATTTCCGGCGTCAACCTTGACGAAGAGTACGGCAACCTGCAACGTTTCCAGCAGTATTACCTTGCTAACGCCCAGGTGTTGCAAACCGCCAACTCTCTGTTTGATGCACTGCTGAGTATTCGCTAAGGGAGCAGGAAACGATGCGTATCAGTACCCAAATGATGTACCAGCAGAACATGCGCGGTATTACCAATTCCCAGGCGGAATGGATGAAATACGGTGAGCAGATGTCGACGGGGAAGCGGGTGATCAATCCGTCTGACGATCCCATCGCCGCGTCGCAGGCCGTCGTGTTGTCACAGGCGCAGGCGGAGAACAGCCAGTTCGCCCTGGCGCGGACCTTTGCCACGCAGAAGGTTTCGCTGGAAGAGAACGTGTTAAACCAGGTGACGACGGCGATACAGAGCGCGCAGGAAAAAATCGTCAGCGCCGGTAACGGGACGTTAAGCGACGATGACCGCGCCTCGCTGGCAACTGACTTACAGGGGATCCGCGATCAGTTGATGAACCTGGCAAACAGTACCGATGGTAACGGTCGCTATATTTTTGCCGGTTTTAAAACGGAAACGGCCCCGTTTGCGCAGGCTGACGGTACCTACAACGGCGGTTCGGAGAATATCACTCAGCAGGTGGATACTTCCCGCTCGATGGTCATCGGCCACACAGGCGACAAAATCTTCAACAAGATCACCAGTAATGCGGTGCCAGAACCCAACAACGGCACGTCCGAAACCAACCTGTTCAGAATGCTGGATTCAGCGATTGCCTCATTAAATTCCCCTGTGGGTGATGATGCCACGCTGAAAGAACAGTCGAAGGCGGTGATTGATAAAACAAACCGTGGCCTGAAGAACTCGCTCAACAACGTACTGAGCGTACGTGCGGAACTGGGTACTCAACTGAGTGAGCTAAGTTCTCTGGACTCGCTGGGTACCGATCGCGCATTAGGGCAAACGCAGCAGATGAGTAATCTGGTGGATGTGGACTGGAATGCGGCGATTTCGTCTTATGTTATGCAGCAGGCGGCGCTCCAGGCATCCTATAAAGCCTTTACCGATATGCAGGGGATGTCGCTGTTCCAGCTCAACCGCTAATACCGATTTGAAACATATCATGAAACTGGGTATGTTTTGTCTGCCCGCTCCTTCTCACCCCGGAGCGGGCATTTTTTTTCCGGTTATACGCTAACGCGCCGATGGGCAGATGAACGCTTTCCCGCGACTCTGATGACCAACGCAATGGCGCCACTGAGGGTGGACAGCGTGACGACGCCTTGCCAGTTCGCCAGTTCGTAGAGTTGACTGCCGAGCACTGAACCCAGTGCCATACCGATAAAAACGACGCTGAACAGCAGCGCGTTCAGGCGACCCCGGGCCTGTGGCTCCAGGCTATATACCAGGTTCTGGTGCGCTACCAGGCTGGATTGCAGTCCCAGATCAAACCCAACGGCGGAGAGCGCAATGAGCAACCACTGACCGTAAACGGGGAGGGTGGGTAGCAGGAACATCAGCGCGAAAGAGACGGTGACCAGCAACGCTCCCAACTGTGTCACTTTTTCTGCCCCCACTTTATCCGCCAGATGGCCTGCCAGTGGTGCTGCCAGCGCCCCGGCGGCACCGGCGATACCAAATGCGCCTGCGGCGGCGCTACCCATCTGATAGTGTTCGGCGAGCATTACGGCCAGCGTTGACCAGAACGCGCTGAACGCGACGGACAGAAAACCCTGAGCCAGTGCGGCACGACGCAGTGCCGGATAGCGACGCCATAGCTGCGCCAGACTCACCATCAGCGCGGGATAACGCAACGTGGAATGGGTGGCGAACGGGGGCAGAACTTTCCATAGCAGTACGCCGACCAGCGCGATACTGAGCGCCGCGAGTTGATACATTTCTCGCCAGCCAAAGGCTTCCCCGACCAGACCACTTACGGTACGTGACAGCAAAATGCCCAGCAGCAGGCCGGTCATCACCGTTCCTACTGTTTTTCCCTGCTTACCTTCGGGGGCCAGAATGGCCGCTGCCGGGACGATATCCTGCGCCATCGTGGCGGCCATCCCCAGCAACAGACTTACCGTCAGCAGTGAATGCAATTGCCCGGAGAGGCTACAGGCCAGTAACAGCAGGGCGAGCGCCGCGCTTTTTACCAGAATAAGCGTTCGCCGATCGTAACGGTCACCAAGCGGCAATAAAAACAGGATCCCCAACGCATAGCCAACCTGCGTTAACGTGGGAACCAGACCCATGCCGGTGATGCTGAGTGCTAAATCGGCCCCCATTAACGGTAGTAACGGTTGTGCATAGTAGATGGCGGCAACGCTAAAACCCGCGCCCAGCGCCAGAACAAAGATTAGCCAACGAGACGGTGTGTTCATTTCAAAATCCTCAATTACAGGTGTGAGGCTATTTTTCTCTGAACGACGGTGGTCTGGTAGCCAGCGAAGTGGTAAAACCGTTATACGTAATGTGTATGAGCATTTTGGAAATGAAAAAGAATGAGCGTATAGACAGAGTGGAACTGATGCGGACGTTTGTGCGCATCGTGGAAGCTGGTTCGCTGTCAGCGGCTGCTCGTCAGCTAAATACCACCCAGGCGACGATCAGCCGACGATTGCAGTCGCTGGAGGCGATGTTGGGGGTGAAACTGGTATTGCGTACTACCCACGCCATGAAACTGACTGACGACGGTGAGCGTGGATATCAACATGCCAAACATATTATTGATGCCTGGCTGGCGCTGGAAGATGGTCTCAATGTGACGGAGGATGAGCCTGTCGGCATGCTGCGCGTGCGGGCGCCGCATGCTTTTGGTCAGCAACAACTCCTCACGCCGTTACTGAGTTTTTTAGCGCGCTATCCCAATCTGTCGGTTGAATGGATGCTCAATGATAAGACCGTCGATTTTCTCAGCGACAACATCGACTGCGCGATCCGCGTCGGTGCGGAGGTCGATCCGGCGACGGTTTCTGTGCTGTTAGCGGAAGTTCCGCGTAGCGTGGTTGCAACACCTGCGCTGTTGGCACAGTTTGATGCCATCACGGTGCCAGAACAGCTATCGTCACTGCCCTGGATTGCAATCAATACGTTCTACCAGCATAACGTTTCGCTCACCCATCAATACCGCCGGGAACCGGTGACCTTTCCGATTGCACCGCGACTGAGTACTGACAGTATCTACGTGGCGCGCAATGCCGCGCTGGCGGGGTTAGGCGTGGCGGTAGTGTCAAGCTGGACGGTGACCGAAGATATCGCGCAAGGGCGACTCGTCGAGTTAGTGCCTGACTGGCAGGCTACACCTTTACCGGTGCATCTGGTCTACCCGTGGGCGCGTTATTATCCTGGTCGCCTGCGTAAGTTTCTGGAATTAATGAAAAAGGTAATGCCGGAACTGGCGGGCATGCGGCGGCCAGAAGTGGAATAAAAAAAGCCGACCCTGAGGTCGGCTTTTTATGCTATCGATATTACTCGACTGGTTGAGGACGGGTCGGGCCAGCGGACGCATGTTGCGTTGCGCTGTGACCGCCTGCGGCACCTTTGCCATCAAAGACAAAAGCTGGGCGCTGCCAGTCACTGTGGCGCGACGCTTCCGGCACATATTCCGGCGCTGGCGCACGGGTCATCGGGGCGGTTGCGTGGCGGTGCTCAGCAACAGATTCTGCCGCTACCGGCGCTGCGATTTCTGCAACTGGTTCAACGTCAGCGGTCTCAACGACCGATGCAGGCACTGTTGGCGCTTCAACGACCACCGGCGCTTCAACCGGTTCTGCAGCCACTTCAGGCTCTGCAACCCCTTCAGGTTCAACGGCTACAGGTTCTGGCGCAACAACTTCAGTCGCTACAGCCACCGCTTCGGGTTCTACTGCGACGACTTCAGGCGTCTCTTCAACTACCAAAGCCGTTTCCTGCGTTTCAGCAACAGGTTCTGCCTGAGCGGCAACGTCTTCAGCAACCGGGACATCGGCGTCGGTAATCATTTGCGGTTGCTCAACAACCGGTGCGGCAATCACTTCCGGATGAGAGGTTTCAACGACCGCTTCAGCCTGAACCGGAGCATCAGTTACCTTTTCAACTACGGTTTCAACAGCCGGTTCGACTGCGGCAACAGTTTCAACGGCAGCAACTACCGCTTGCGGTTCGGTCACAACCGGTTGCGCCTGCACTTGTTCGATTTCCTGTGCTTCTGGCTGCGCATCCTGAGGACGCGCTACCGGGTAGCGGATCCACACTTTGCCAGACGCCATTTCCGGAGAAGCGCAAGCAACCGTCAACGGCATCGGCGACTGCAGAGGGTAGCGCTCATCACGGTAACGACGGCGACGCTGACCGCTCACGCGCAGATGGCGTGGGGAACGGCGTGAACGACGCGGCATACCGGCATTATCACGCGCTTCACCGTTGTCATCCTGCTCAGAAGCAACTTCTGTTACAACAGGCAGCGGGACTTTAACCAGCTCAGTACGTTGCGCCGGCGCGGTCTGCTCTACAACCGGAGTGATGACGCTCTCTTCAGTGGTGGTCTCTACCGCTTCTGCTTCGGGCGCATTGTTGTAGCGGACTTTCTGGTTCAGTTGACGCTGTTTTCGGCGCGGCTGAGCCTGGCGAACGCGCTCTTCCTGTTCCGTTTCCGGGGTCTGCTGCTCGTCAAGGTTCAGTGCTTTCACTTCCTGCTGAGCCTGACGTTTGTCTTCGTTACGACGGCGATTGCGTTCGCGACGCGGTTGCTGCTGCTCGTCACCGGACTTCGCTTTATCCGCTGCATCGGTGGATGACTGACGGTTATCGCGGGACTCGGCATTTTGCTGCGCATTGCGGCGATTGCGGCGGTTCTCGTCGCGGTTTTCACCATTCTCTGAACGGTCACCACGATTGTCGCGGTTGTCACGGCGTTCGCTGCGATCGTTACGGTCGCGGCGGTTGTTTTGACGCTTACGGCGATCCTGTTGACGTTCCGGCTTCTCAGCGACTGCAGGTGCTGGTTGCTCGGCGGGTTTCGTTTCTTCGCTACCGCTAAACAGCGATTTCAGCGCGCCAATGAAACGGCTCAACAGACCCGGCTCCGCAGGGGCAACTGGCGCAACGGCAGCCTTCGGCGCAGCGGCTTTCACTGGCGGTTCGGCAGGTGTTGGCGCAGGCGGAACTTCCGGCATCGCAAACGTGGCAAGGGCAGGTTGTTCCGGACGTTTACGTTCGGCGAACTCTTCTTCAGACGGTAACGCCATCGCTTCTTCATGCAGCTTCGGCAGCATGTAGCTCAGGGTCGGCGTCTCTTCACCTTTACGCACGCGCAGCACAGAGTAGTGCGGCGTTTCCATCTGATCGTTTGGCACGATCACACAGCGCACGCCATCCTGACGGGTTTCAATCGCATTAACGGCCGTACGCTTTTCGTTGAGCAGATAAGAGGCGATCGGCACAGGCACAATCGCGTGAACTTCCTGAGTATTCTCCTTCAGCGCTTCTTCTTCGATCAGACGCAGAATAGACAGGGACAGCGACTCGTTATCACGCACGGTGCCGGTACCGCTACAGCGCGGGCAGACGTGATGGCTGGACTCGCCCAGCGATGGGCTCAGGCGCTGACGGGACATCTCCAGCAGGCCGAAGCGAGAAATATGGCTGATCTGGATGCGCGCACGATCCTGACGAACCGCTTCACGCAGACGGTTTTCAACCGCACGCTGATGGCGTACCGGGGTCATGTCGATGAAGTCGATAACGATCAGGCCGCCGAGGTCGCGCAGGCGCAACTGACGAGCGATCTCATCGGCCGCTTCCAGGTTGGTGTTAAACGCCGTTTCTTCGATATCGCCGCCGCGGGTTGCGCGAGCGGAGTTGATGTCGATGGCGGTTAACGCTTCAGTGCTGTCGATAACGATGGAGCCGCCGGAAGGCAGACGCACTTCACGCTGGAAGGCGGACTCAATCTGCGACTCGATTTGGTAGTGGCTGAACAGCGGGATTTCACCGGTGTAGAGCTTGATTTTGCTGCTGAAATCCGGACGACCCAGCGCCGCAATATGCTGACGCGCCAGTTCGAGCACTTTCGGGTTATCGATGAGGATTTCACCGATATCCTGACGCAGATAGTCGCGGAAGGCGCGAACAATCACGTTGCTCTCCTGGTGGATCAGGAACGGTGCAGGGCGGCTTTCAGCGGCTTTCTGGATGGCTTCCCAGTGTTTCAGACGGAAGCTTAAGTCCCACTGCAGCGCTTCGGCTGATTTGCCTACGCCCGCCGTGCGCACGATAAGCCCCATGCCGTCAGGCAGTTCAAGGCTTGCCAGCGCTTCTTTCAGTTCTGTACGGTCGTCGCCTTCAATGCGACGAGAGATGCCACCCGCGCGCGGGTTGTTTGGCATCAGAACCAGATAGCTACCCGCCAGACTGATAAAAGTGGTCAGCGCAGCGCCTTTATTGCCGCGTTCTTCTTTATCAATTTGCACAATGACTTCCTGGCCTTCGCGCAGCACATCTTTGATGTTTGGACGACCATGAGCGTTGTAATTGGCGGGGAAATATTCGCGGGCAATTTCTTTTAACGGGAGGAAACCGTGACGTTCAGCACCGTAATCAACAAAAGCGGCTTCCAGACTCGGTTCAATACGGGTAATTTTGCCTTTATAGATGTTCGCTTTTTTCTGTTCATGTCCAGGACTTTCAATATCCAGGTCGTACAGACGCTGCCCATCTACAAGGGCAACACGCAACTCTTCCTGCTGAGTTGCGTTGATTAACATTCTTTTCATCGTAACTTACTCATTATTCTTACATTGACGACTAAGCTGCGGGCAGAGTATTGCCTTTCCGGGTGTGAACCGATGGCCTCGTGTCTATTCGCGTCGCCAACCTCACGGTTATCGTCAGCTCAAAGAGGCGCAGAGTGTCGGTTGCCTGTGTTTCATACGGAAACACAGCGCAATTATCAGGGGAACCGCCTGGGTATTACTCTCCAGAGAAGATCCGATCTACCGGTAAGGACTGCAACCCGCAGCCCGCTAACTGTCTGAAAGATCAATACGTCTTACGCCATTGCTGCGTGGATGATCGTTCGGACAAAATGGGTCTTTCCGTAAAATTCCTTGTTTTAACAAGATTCAGCACGGAAGCGGTGACATTATTCCACTGCTAACCTTGTTATAGCAAGATGACTTTTACCATTTATCACCCACTTACTCACAGTTTTTTCACTTCTGCCCGGTGATTGGTTTAATAACCACCAAATCAGTCATGAAGCGCGTGAGTGAGGAAGGATAAAGATAAATATAAGCATAGAAAAATGAGTGGCGCTAATCCTTATGGCTATTTAGAATCGGCCCCCATGAAAACAGAGACTCCATCCGTAAGAATTGTTGCTATTACTGCTGACGAAGCGGGGCAACGCATCGATAACTTTTTGCGCACACAACTTAAAGGTGTACCGAAGAGTATGATTTATCGCATTTTGCGTAAAGGCGAAGTGCGGGTGAATAAAAAACGCATCAAACCCGAATACAAACTGGAAGCAGGCGATGAAGTGCGTATTCCGCCAGTGCGCGTGGCTGAGCGTGAAGAAGAGGCCGTTTCACCGCATCTGCAAAAAGTGGCGGCGCTGGCTGACGTCATCCTTTATGAAGACGACCATATTCTGGTGCTAAACAAGCCGTCGGGAACCGCGGTGCACGGGGGAAGCGGGTTAAGCTTTGGCGTGATTGAAGGACTGCGTGCACTGCGACCGGAAGCACGTTTTCTCGAGCTGGTACATCGACTTGACCGCGATACGTCGGGCGTGCTGTTAGTGGCGAAAAAACGCTCGGCGCTGCGTTCTCTTCATGAGCAACTGCGTGAGAAGGGGATGCAGAAGGATTATCTCGCACTGGTCCGTGGGCAGTGGCAGTCGCATGTCAAAACGGTACAGGCACCTTTATTGAAGAACATTCTGCAAAGCGGCGAACGCATTGTGCGGGTGAATCAGGAAGGCAAACCATCGGAAACGCGTTTTAAGGTAGAAGAGCGCTACGCCTTTGCCACGCTGGTTCGCTGTAGCCCGGTAACAGGCCGTACGCACCAAATTCGTGTCCACACGCAGTATGCGGGACATCCTATTGCCTTTGATGACCGCTACGGCGACCGTGAGTTCGATAAACAACTGGCGGGAACGGGCTTATCGCGTCTGTTCCTGCATGCGGCGGCGTTGAAGTTTACCCATCCGGGCACGGGTGAGGTATTGCGCATCGAAGCGCCGATGGACGATCAGTTGAAGCGCTGTTTGCAGGCGTTACGTAAACCCGCCTGATTGCCGCGAACGCAACTTATCAGGCCTACAAATCATGCGTAGGCCTGATAAGCGTAGCGCCATCAGGCAAGACACGGTTATGCTTTGAGCGGGTTCATCTCCTCCCGACGTAACATTTGGCACAGCGCGATCAGCGGCAAACCAATCAGCGTGTTGGGGTCGCGACCTTCCAATCGTTCAAAGAGCGCAATCCCCAGTCCTTCGCTTTTAAAACTCCCTGCGCAGTGCAGCGGGCGCTCTTTGCGCACATAGTCTTCAATTTCCGTTTCGCTGAGATGACGGAAGTGAACATCAAACGGCTCCACCTCTGTCTGCAAATGTCCCGTCGCGGAGTTATACAGCGCCAGTCCGGTATAGAACGTAATGATATTGCCGCTGGCTTTGGCTAGCTGCTGGCAGGCTTTCTCTTCCGTTAAGGGCTTACCGGTGATTTCACCGTCCAGCACACACACCTGGTCGGAACCAATAATAAGATGCGCCGGAAAGCGGTGTGCCAGCGATTGCGCTTTCTCTTGCGCAAGGCGAGTAACTAAGTGGCGAGGACTCTCCGCGGGCATTGGCGTTTCGTCTACCTCAGGGGCCGCGCATTCAAAGGGCATCGCCAGTTTTTCCAGCAGGGCGCGGCGCCAGGGAGATGTGGAGGCAAGAATGAGATTAGGCATATTTTTTCCACCAGATATAGCGTATTGATGAGAGCCATTTTAAACTATGCTCTTCGTCTTCCAGGTGTGCCACTTTGGCCTCTCCTGAGCGAAAATAAGTCTGTAAACCGCAATGTGTGCGAATTATTGGCAAAAGGCAACCGCAGGCTGCCTTTTTCTTTGACTATATGACGTTACAAAGTTAATATGCGCGCCCTATGCAAAAGGTAAAATTACCCCTGACTCTTGATCCGGTTCGTACGGCTCAAAAACGCCTCGATTATGAAGGTATCTTTACTTCTGATCTGGTAGAGCGCGTCGCCGATTCTGTAGTCAGTGTGGACAGTGATGTGGAATGCTCCATGTCGTTTGCTATCGATAACCAGCGTCTTGCCGTCATTACCGGCGATGCGAAGGTGTCGGTAACGCTCGAATGTCAGCGTTGCGGGAAGCCGTTTCCTTATCATGTTCACACAACGTATTGTTTCAGTCCGGTTCGTTCTGACGAACAGGCTGAAGCACTCCCGGAAGCGTATGAGCCGATTGAGGTTAACGAATTCGGTGAAATCGATCTGCTTGCAATGGTGGAAGATGAAATTATCCTCTCCTTGCCGGTAGTTCCGGTGCATGATTCTGAACACTGTGAAGTGTCCGAGGCGGACATGGTCTTTGGTGAACTGCCTGATGAAGCGCAAAAACCAAACCCATTTGCCGTATTAGCCAGCTTAAAGCGTAAGTAATTGAGGAGTAAGGTCCATGGCCGTACAACAGAATAAACCAACCCGTTCCAAACGTGGCATGCGTCGTTCTCATGACGCTCTGACCGCAGTCACCAGCCTGTCTGTAGACAAAACTTCTGGTGAAAAACACCTGCGTCACCACATCACTGCCGACGGTTACTACCGTGGCCGCAAGGTAATCGCTAAGTAATCACGCATCCGCGTGATGAAGCTTAGTGAGGAACTTCCCCGTTGCTACGGGGAAATACCAAACCAGGCGGCGAAACGACTTTGACACGTCTAACCCTGGCGTTAGATGTCATGGGGGGAGATTTTGGCCCTTCCGTGACAGTGCCTGCAGCATTGCAGGCACTGAATTCTAATTCACAACTCACACTTCTTTTAGTCGGGGATCCCGATACAATCACGCCATTACTCGCTAAAGCTGACTTTGAACAACGTTCGCGTCTGCAGATTATCCCTGCACAGTCAGTTATCGCCAGTGATGCCCGGCCTTCGCAGGCAATCCGCGCCAGTCGCGGTAGTTCAATGCGTGTGGCGCTGGAACTCGTGAAAGAAGGGCGAGCGCAAGCCTGTGTCAGCGCCGGGAATACCGGTGCGCTCATGGGACTCGCAAAATTATTGCTCAAACCGCTGGACGGTATTGAGCGTCCTGCGTTGGTGACGGTTTTACCGCACCAGCAGAAGGGAAAGACGGTGGTCCTTGATTTGGGGGCAAATGTCGATTGCGACAGCAACATGCTGGTGCAATTTGCCATTATGGGTTCGGTGCTTGCGGAAGAAGTGGTCGGTATCAATAACCCTCGCGTGGCCTTGCTCAACATCGGCGAAGAAGAAACCAAGGGTCTCGACAGTATTCGGGATGCCTCAGTGGTGCTAAAAACAATCCCTTCCATCAATTACATCGGCTATCTTGAAGCCAATGAGTTATTGACGGGGAAAACAGATGTTCTGGTATGTGACGGTTTTACAGGCAATGTCACATTAAAGACGATGGAAGGTGTTGTCAGAATGTTCCTTTCACTGCTGAAATCTCAGGGTGAGGGTAAAAAACGGTCGTGGTGGCTGCTGATATTAAAACGTTGGTTACAAAAAAGCCTGGCGAGGCGATTCAGTCACCTCAACCCCGA
Source organism: Citrobacter farmeri (assembly GCF_019048065.1). Classification (NCBI taxonomy): domain Bacteria; kingdom Pseudomonadati; phylum Pseudomonadota; class Gammaproteobacteria; order Enterobacterales; family Enterobacteriaceae; genus Citrobacter; species Citrobacter farmeri. Next base: position 2,727,319 of record NZ_CP077291.1, on the reverse strand, counting down.
CCAGTATAATGGCGCCTGTCTGTTAGGATTGCGCGGCACGGTGATAAAAAGTCATGGTGCAGCCAATCAGCGAGCTTTTACCGTCGCGATTGAACAGGCAGTGCAGGCGGTGCAGCGACAAGTTCCTCAGCGAATTGCCGCTCGCCTGGAATCTGTATACCCAGCTGGATTTACAATGCTGGACGCTGGCAATGGCGACACATCACAGCCACACTGATCACGGTGTGGCGTGAGAGCCCCAGCCTCTTAGCCGTTGTAATGCGCGGTATATAACCAAAAAGTGACTGAGCGTACATGTATACAAAGATTATTGGTACTGGCAGCTATCTGCCTGAACAGGTGCGGACTAACGCCGATCTGGAAAAAATGGTCGATACGTCTGACGAGTGGATTGTCACCCGTACAGGTATCCGTGAACGCCATATTGCTGCGCCGAATGAAACCGTCTCAACGATGGGTTTTGAAGCGGCTCAACGCGCGCTGGAAATGGCGGGCATTGATAAAGAACAGATTGGCTTGATTGTGGTAGCGACCACCTCAGCGACACATGCCTTCCCCAGCGCAGCATGCCAGATTCAGAACATGCTGGGCATCAAAGGCTGCCCGGCGTTTGACGTCGCCGCAGCATGTGCTGGCTTTACTTACGCGTTGAGCGTCGCCGATATGTACGTTAAATCCGGTGCGGTCAAACACGCGCTGGTGATCGGTTCCGATGTTCTGGCGCGCACCTGCGATCCAGGCGATCGTGGAACCATCATTATTTTTGGCGATGGTGCAGGGGCCGTGGTGCTGAGCACTTCCGACAAGCCGGGCATCATCTCTACCCACCTGCATGCTGACGGTCGGTATGGCGAATTGTTGACGCTGCCGAATGCCGATCGTGTGAATCCGGAAAATTCGATTCATCTGACAATGGCAGGCAACGAAGTATTCAAAGTCGCGGTTACTGAGCTTGCGCATATCGTCGACGAGACGCTGGAGGCCAATAACCTTGACCGTTCAGAACTCGACTGGCTGGTTCCGCACCAGGCTAATCTGCGCATCATCAGTGCGACGGCCAAAAAACTGGGCATGTCGATGGACAACGTGGTGGTAACACTGGACAGACACGGCAATACGTCTGCGGCCTCTGTCCCTTGCGCGCTGGATGAAGCCGTGCGTGACGGACGTATCAAAGAAGGTCAGCTTGTGTTGCTTGAAGCCTTTGGCGGTGGATTCACCTGGGGCTCCGCGCTGGTTCGTTTCTAGTATAAGGATTTAAACATGACGCAATTCGCATTTGTGTTCCCTGGACAGGGTTCCCAGACCGTGGGGATGTTAGCCGATATGGCGGCAAACTACCCCATCGTCGAAGAGACTTTTGCCGAAGCTTCTGCGGTGCTAGGTTATGACCTGTGGGCGTTGACTCAACAGGGACCGGCTGAAGAACTGAACAAGACCTGGCAGACGCAGCCTGCGCTATTGGCTGCGTCCGTTGCGCTGTATCGCGTCTGGCAACAGCAGGGCGGTAAAGCCCCCGTGCTGATGGCGGGTCATAGCCTGGGTGAATACTCTGCGCTGGTTTGCGCCGGTGTCATTAATTTTGCTGATGCAGTGCGTCTGGTTGAACTGCGTGGTAAATTCATGCAGGAAGCGGTTCCGGAAGGCACTGGCGGCATGTCTGCTATCATTGGTCTCGATGATGCCTCCATTGCGAAAGCTTGTGAAGACGCGGCAGAAGGCCAGGTTGTCTCACCGGTGAACTATAACTCTCCGGGTCAGGTCGTTATCGCCGGGCATAAAGAAGCCGTTGAGCGTGCTGGCGCAGCCTGTAAAGCGGCCGGTGCGAAACGTGCGCTGCCGTTACCGGTGAGCGTACCGTCTCATTGTGCGTTGATGAAGCCAGCGGCGGAAAAACTGGCGGCGGAATTAGCGAAAATACCGTTTAACGCGCCGTCTGTACCGGTTATCAACAACGTAGATGTGAAGTGCGAAACTGACGCGAACGCCATTCGCGATGCGTTGGTGCGCCAGTTATATAGCCCGGTGCAGTGGACGAAGAGCGTCGAATTAATGGCGTCGCAGGGTGTTGAACACCTGTATGAAGTGGGACCGGGTAAAGTCCTCACGGGCCTGACGAAACGTATTGTTGATACCCTGACAGCCTCGGCTCTGAACGAACCGGCGGCGATGTCGGCGGCACTTGCGCAATAAAAGAGGAACACCATGAGTTTTGAAGGAAAAATCGCGCTGGTTACCGGTGCAAGTCGCGGTATTGGTCGCGCAATTGCAGAAACGCTCGTTGCCCGTGGTGCGACCGTTATCGGTACCGCGACCAGCGAAAGTGGCGCTCAGGCCATTAGCGATTACTTAGGTGCGAAGGGTAAAGGTCTGATGTTGAACGTGACTGATCCCGCATCTATCGAATCAGTTCTGGAAAAAATTCGCGCAGAATTTGGTGAAGTGGATATCCTGGTTAATAATGCCGGTATTACACGTGATAACCTGCTGATGCGAATGAAAGATGATGAGTGGAACGATATTCTCGAAACCAATCTTTCATCTGTTTTCCGCCTGTCAAAAGCGGTAATGCGCGCTATGATGAAAAAGCGTCATGGACGTATTATCACTGTCGGTTCTGTGGTTGGTACCATGGGAAATGCGGGTCAGACTAACTACGCTGCGGCGAAAGCGGGTCTGATCGGCTTCAGTAAATCGTTGGCGCGCGAAGTTGCGTCCCGCGGTATTACGGTGAACGTTGTTGCTCCGGGCTTTATTGAAACGGACATGACGCGTGCGCTGACTGATGAGCAGCGTGCGGGTACGTTGGCGGCAGTTCCTGCAGGTCGTCTTGGCGATCCGAAAGAGATCGCCAGTGCGGTTGCATTTTTAGCCTCTGACGAAGCAGGTTACATCACGGGTGAGACTTTGCACGTCAACGGCGGGATGTATATGGTTTAACCACGATGAAAAAGATTTGCGTTATTATAGGTCTTGGCCTCAAAATAACGTAAAATCGTGGTAAGACCTGCCGGGATTTAGTTGCAAATTTTTCAACATTTTATACACTACGAAAACCATCGCGAAAGCGAGTTTTGATAGGAAATTTAAGAGTATGAGCACTATCGAAGAACGCGTTAAGAAAATTATCGGCGAACAGCTGGGCGTTAAGCAGGAAGAAGTTACCAACAATGCTTCTTTCGTTGAAGACCTGGGCGCAGATTCTCTTGACACCGTTGAGCTGGTAATGGCTCTGGAAGAAGAGTTTGATACTGAGATTCCGGACGAAGAAGCTGAGAAAATCACCACCGTTCAGGCTGCCATTGATTACATCAACGGCCACCAGGCGTAAGTGAACATCTCCAGGCGGTCATTCGACCGCCTGAGTTTTATCTTTTTGTCCCACTTGAATCAATTATCCCTCCCTGGAGGACAACCGTGTCTAAGCGTCGTGTAGTTGTGACCGGACTGGGCATGTTGTCTCCTGTCGGCAATACCGTAGAGTCTACCTGGAAAGCTCTCCTTGCCGGTCAGAGTGGCATCAGCCTGATCGACCATTTCGATACTAGCGCCTATGCAACGAAATTTGCTGGCTTAGTAAAGGATTTTAACTGTGATGACATTATCTCGCGCAAAGAGCAGCGCAAGATGGATGCCTTCATTCAATATGGAATTGTCGCTGGCGTTCAGGCCATGCAGGATTCTGGCCTTGAAATAACGGAAGAGAACGCATCTCGTATTGGCGCCGCTATCGGTTCCGGTATCGGCGGTCTCGGACTGATTGAAGAAAACCACAGTTCTCTGGTGAACGGTGGACCGCGTAAAATCAGCCCATTCTTCGTTCCGTCGACGATTGTTAACATGGTGGCAGGTCACCTGACCATCATGTATGGCCTGCGTGGGCCAAGCATCTCCATCGCGACCGCCTGCACCTCAGGCGTACATAACATCGGTCATGCCGCACGTATTATTGCATACGGCGATGCGGACGCGATGGTCGCGGGCGGTGCTGAAAAAGCCAGTACGCCACTGGGCGTAGGTGGCTTTGGCGCGGCACGTGCGTTGTCTACCCGTAATGAAAACCCGCAAGCGGCCAGCCGCCCATGGGACAAAGAGCGCGATGGCTTTGTACTCGGTGACGGTGCGGGCATGGTGGTACTGGAAGAGTACGAGCATGCAAAAGCGCGCGGTGCAAAAATTTATGCCGAAGTCGTTGGCTTCGGGATGAGCAGTGACGCTTACCACATGACGTCGCCGCCGGAAAATGGTGCAGGCGCTGCCCTGGCGATGGTCAACGCGCTGCGTGATGCCGCGATTGAACCTGGCCAGATTGGCTACGTCAACGCCCACGGGACATCCACGCCGGCAGGTGATAAAGCTGAAGCACAGGCTGTTAAATCAGTCTTTGGCGAGGCGGCAAACCGTGTGATGGTGAGTTCTACCAAGTCCATGACCGGTCACCTGTTGGGTGCCGCGGGCGCGGTAGAGTCGATCTACTCTATCCTGGCGCTGCGCGATCAGGCTGTTCCGCCGACCATCAACCTGGATAACCCGGATGAAGGTTGCGATCTGGACTTCGTTCCGCACGAAGCGCGCCAGGTCAGTGGAATGGAGTACACTCTGTGTAACTCTTTCGGTTTCGGTGGAACTAACGGTTCATTGATCTTTAAAAAGATCTGACCGCCGTTCTGCTTCCTGGTTAAAAGGCCCGCTTGTCGGGCCTTTTTTATTGCGTCTTCATTCTTGTCCTGCGCCATCCATCCTGCGACACTAACGAGCCACGCATAAGGAGCCACCATGTTCTTGATTAATGGCCGTGAACAGGAATCTCTTCCCGCAAGCGATCGCGCCATCCAGTTTGGCGATGGATGTTTTACCACTGCGCGTATTCTCGATGGCACGGTTATGCTGCTGGCGGCGCATCTCCGGCGTTTGCAGGTGGCCTGCACAACATTGATGATCGCCTTTGATGACTGGGGCGCGCTTGAGCGGGAAATGACCACGCTGGCTGCGGGCCATTCGCGCGCGGTACTGAAGGTGATCATCAGCCGCGGCAGTGGGGGACGGGGATACAGCGGCAGGCACTGTCATGAGAGCAGCCGTATTCTCTCTGTCTTTGCGTATCCACAACATTATGACAGCTGGCGCGAACAGGGGATCACGCTTGCCTTGAGCCCGGTTCGCCTGGGGCGCAACCCTCTGCTTGCCGGTATCAAACACCTGAATCGTCTGGAACAGGTGCTGATCCGCTCTCATCTTGAGCAGACGGATGCCGATGAAGCGCTGGTTCTTGACAGCGAGGGTTGGGTTACGGAATGCTGTGCGGCTAATTTATTCTGGCGAAAAGACAATGTGGTCTACACACCGCGCCTCGATCAGGCGGGAGTGAACGGTATTATGCGACAATTCTGTATCCGGAAACTGGCACAATCGTCTTTTCAGGTTGTCGAAACGAATGCCCGCGAAGAAGCGCTGCGACATGCCGATGAAATGGTGGTCTGTAATGCGCTGATGCCGATCGTGCCCGTCAGGGCTTATGGCGATAACACCTTGTCTTCACGTGCATTATTTAAGTTTCTGGCCCCACTGTGTGAGCATCCGAATTAGTCATGAAAAAAATGTTTCGTGTTGTCCTTTTACTGGTTGTTGTACTGGGTATTGCCGCAGGTGCGGGAATGTGGAAAGTTCGCCATCTGGCGGACAGTAAAATCCTGATTAAAGAAGAGACCATTTTTACCCTCAAACCGGGAACCGGACGTCTGGCCCTGGGGGAGCAACTGTATGCGGATCGGGTCATCAATCGCCCTCGTGTGTTTCAATGGTTACTACGGGTTGAGCCGGATCTTTCCCACTTTAAGGCGGGAACCTATCGTTTAACGCCGGGCATGAGCGTCCGTGAGATGCTGCAACTGCTGGAAAGCGGTAAAGAGGCGCAGTTCCCGCTGCGACTGGTGGAAGGCATGCGGTTAAGCGACTACCTCAAACAACTACGCGACGCGCCTTACATTAAGCACACCCTGAGCGACGACAGTTACGAAACGGTCGCAAAAGCGCTGGACCTTGAGAATACAGAGAGGCTGGAAGGCTGGTTCTGGCCCGATACCTGGATGTATACCGCCAACACCACCGACATTGCTTTGCTCAAGCGCGCGCATCAAAAGATGGTGAAGGCGGTTGACCGCGTCTGGGAAGGGCGCGCGGAAGGGTTGCCGTATAAAGATCAAAATCAACTGGTAACGATGGCCTCGATCATTGAGAAAGAAACGGCCGTTGCCAGCGAGCGCGATCATGTCGCCTCCGTTTTTATTAACCGCCTGCGCATCGGGATGCGCCTGCAAACCGATCCAACCGTGATTTACGGGATGGGGGCGCGTTATAATGGCAAGATCTCGCGCGCGGACCTGGAAACGCCTACGGCCTATAATACCTACACAATTACCGGACTCCCGCCGGGACCGATTGCGATGCCGGGTGAAGCCTCGCTGAAAGCAGCGGCGCATCCGGCTAAAACACCGTATCTCTATTTTGTGGCCGACGGTAAAGGCGGTCATACTTTTAATACGAATCTTGCCAGCCATAACCGGTCAGTGCAGGACTACCTGAAAGTGCTTAAGGAAAAAAATGCGCAGTAATTATATCGTCATCGAGGGGCTGGAAGGCGCCGGAAAAACGACCGCAAAAAACGTTGTGGTTGAGACGCTTGAACAACTCGGTATTCGCGACATGGTTTTTACTCGCGAACCGGGCGGTACACAGTTGGCAGAAAAACTGCGTAGCCTGGTGCTGGATATCCGTTCGGTCGGTGACGAAACCATTACCGTAAAAGCCGAAGTGTTGATGTTCTACGCTGCGCGCGTACAACTGGTTGAAACGGTGATCAAACCTGCGCTCGAAGAGGGGAAATGGGTGATTGGCGACCGTCACGATCTGTCCACTCAGGCGTACCAGGGCGGGGGACGCGGGGTCGATCAGCAGATGCTGGCGACGCTGCGTGATGCCGTGCTGGGGGACTTCCGCCCGGATTTGACGCTTTACCTGGACGTCACGCCAGAGGTAGGTCTGAAACGCGCCCGTGCCCGCGGTGAACTGGACCGCATCGAACAGGAATCGTTTGATTTCTTCAATCGCACCCGTGCCCGCTATCTGGAGCTCGCGGCCCAGGATCCCAGCATCCGGACGATTGATGCGACGCAGCCGCTGGATATTGTGATGAACGATATCCGTACCACTATCACGGAGTGGGCGAAGGGGCTGGGCGAATGAAATGGTATCCATGGTTACGACCTGACTTCGAAAAACTGGTAGCGAGCTATCAGGCGGGAAGGGGTCACCATGCGCTACTGATTCAGGCTTTGCCGGGGATGGGCGACGACGCATTGATCTATGCGCTAAGCCGTTATCTGCTTTGCCAACAGCCGGATGGACATAAAAGCTGCGGCCACTGCCGCGGCTGTCAGTTGATGCAGGCAGGAACGCATCCGGACTACTATTCCCTGTTTCCGGAAAAAGGGAAAAGCACGCTGGGTATTGATGCGGTTCGTGAAGTGAGTGAGAAGCTGTACGAGCGTGCGCGGCTGGGGGGCGCCAAAGTGGTCTGGATCCCGGATGCGGCACTGATGACGGATGCCGCCGCCAATGCGTTGCTCAAAACGCTGGAAGAACCGCCCGCGCAAACCTGGTTCTTTCTCGCCAGTCGTGAACCCGCACGGTTACTGGCGACACTGCGCAGTCGTTGTCGTTTACACCATCTCGCGCCACCGGCTGAACAGTACGCAGTATCATGGCTTGCGCGAGAAGTGACAGCGTCACAAGACACATTGTTGACCGCGCTGCGTCTGAGTGCCGGTTCTCCGGGCGCGGCGCTGGCACTACTGGGCTCAGAAAGTTGGTCCCAGCGCGACGCGCTGTGTCAGGCGCTGGCAAATAGCATTCCTGTGGGTGACTGGTATTCATTATTGACGGTGCTGAATCATGAACAGGCACCTGCCAGATTGCACTGGCTGGCGACGTTAATGATGGATGCGCTTAAACGCCAGCACGGAGCTACCGCGATGACCAACGCGGATGCCGGGCAACTTGTCGCCACGATTGCCGGCCAGTTGTCTCAGATGCGTATTCAGGCAATCCTTAACGCCATTTGCCACTGTCGCGAACAACTCCTTAATGTGACCGGTATAAACCGTGAACTGGTGTTAACCGATCTTCTTCTGCAAATTGAGCATTATCTGCAACCAGGCACTGTGTTGCCTGTTCCCCACCTGTAAGAGAGACATTATGTTTTTAGTCGACTCGCACTGCCATCTTGATGGCCTGGATTATCAATCTCTGCATAAGGATGTGGATGACGTGCTGGCGAAGGCGGCCGCGCGCGATGTGAAATTCTGTCTGGCGGTAGCAACGACGCTGCCGGGATACCGCGGCATGCGCGAGCTGGTTGGTCAGCGCGATAACGTCGTTTTCTCCTGCGGCGTGCATCCGCTAAATCAGGACGAACCGTATGATGTGGAGGAACTGCGTCATCTGGCGGCCGATGAAGGCGTTGTGGCGATGGGAGAGACGGGGCTGGACTATTTTTACACGCCTGAGACGAAAGTACGTCAGCAGGAGTCATTTATTCATCATATCCAGATCGGGCGTGAACTGAACAAGCCGGTGATTGTCCACACGCGCGATGCTCGCGTCGATACGCTGGCGATTCTTCGCCATGAAAACGTGACGGATTGTGGCGGCGTACTACACTGTTTTACAGAAGACAGAGAAACGGCGGGTAAACTACTGGATCTGGGTTTTTATATCTCTTTTTCCGGCATTGTGACCTTCCGTAATGCTGAACAGTTACGCGATGCCGCGCGGTATGTGCCGCTGGACAGACTGCTGGTGGAGACGGATTCTCCGTATCTGGCTCCGGTGCCGCATCGCGGGAAAGAGAACCAGCCTGCGATGGTCCGCGACGTGGCGGAATACATGGCCGTATTGAAAGGTGTAGCCGTTGAAGAACTGGCGCAGATAACCACCGATAACTTTGCCCGCCTGTTTCATATCAACGCTTCCCGTCTGCAGTCAGCCTCGTAGTTGAGTTTTTTTAAAGCTCGTAATTAATAATTAAAGCGAGTAAAGTTCACCGCCACAAAGTGGGCGGTGAATGAGCGTTATGACACATTCTGATACCTTTTTTGGCAAAATGTGCAACTTAACGCGCTGTCCAGAGCTGAAACGTGATAGCCGTCAAACTAAATTTCACCGAATTATTTTACTCTGTGTAATAAATAAAGGGCACTTAGATGCCTGGTCCACGGCGGGGTTCTCCCCCCTCGCCAATGCGTGTGAACGTAGAAAGCACAAATACTCAGGAGCACTCTCAATTATGTTTAAGAATGCATTTGCTAACCTGCAAAAGGTCGGTAAATCGCTGATGCTGCCGGTATCCGTATTGCCTATCGCAGGTATCCTGCTGGGCGTCGGTTCCGCAAACTTCAGCTGGCTGCCAGCCGTTGTATCGCACGTGATGGCAGAAGCCGGCGGTTCTGTTTTTGCAAACATGCCGCTGATCTTCGCTATCGGTGTCGCGCTTGGCTTTACCAACAACGATGGCGTTTCGGCTCTGGCTTCGGTTGTTGCCTATGGCATCATGGTGAAAACCATGGCTGTGGTCGCACCGCTGGTTCTGCATTTACCTGCTGAAGAAATCGCAGCAAAACACCTTGCAGATACAGGTGTACTCGGGGGGATTATCTCCGGTGCGATTGCAGCGTACATGTTTAACCGCTTCTACCGTATCAAGCTGCCTGAGTATCTGGGCTTCTTTGCTGGTAAGCGATTCGTGCCGATCATTTCTGGTCTGGCGGCGATCTTTACCGGTGTCGTCCTGTCCTTCATTTGGCCGCCGATCGGTACTGCTATCCAGACGTTCTCTCAGTGGGCGGCTTACCAGAACCCGGTAGTGGCGTTCGGTATCTATGGCTTCATTGAACGCTGCCTGGTACCGTTTGGTCTGCACCATATCTGGAACGTTCCTTTCCAGATGCAGATTGGTGAATACACCAACGCGGCAGGTCAGGTCTTCCACGGCGATATCCCACGCTACATGGCGGGTGACCCAACGGCGGGTATGCTGTCTGGCGGTTTCCTGTTCAAAATGTACGGTCTGCCGGCAGCTGCCATTGCTATCTGGCACTCTGCTAAACCAGAAAACCGCGCCAAAGTGGGCGGTATCATGATCTCCGCAGCGTTGACCTCGTTCCTGACCGGTATCACCGAGCCGATCGAGTTCTCCTTCATGTTCGTTGCGCCGATCCTGTACGTTATCCACGCGATTCTGGCTGGTCTGGCGTTCCCGATCTGTATCCTGCTGGGTATGCGTGACGGTACGTCGTTCTCACACGGTCTGATCGACTTTATCGTACTGTCCGGTAACAGCAGCAAGCTGTGGTTGTTCCCGATTGTGGGTGCGGGCTATGCGATTGTTTACTACACCATCTTCCGCGTGCTGATTAAAGCGCTGGATCTGAAGACTCCGGGTCGTGAAGATAACACCGACGACGCGAAAGCGGGCGCGACCAGTGAAATGGCACCGGCGCTGATTGCAGCGTTTGGTGGTAAAGAAAACATCACTAACCTCGATGCGTGCATTACCCGTCTGCGTGTCAGCGTGGCTGACGTGGCGAAAGTGGATCAGGCTGGCCTGAAGAAACTGGGTGCTGCAGGTGTGGTGGTTGCTGGTTCCGGTGTTCAGGCGATTTTCGGTACGAAATCCGATAACCTGAAAACGGAGATGGATGAATACATCCGTAACAGCTAAAACCTAAGATGTTGGGGAGAACTAAGGCAGCCAAATGGCTGCCTTTTTTACATCCCCGAACGCAGGATGGCGCAGCGCTTAACGGGTTGATAACCGGATAAGGCGCCAGCACCATCATCCGGCAGGCTGATCAGAACTGATAGTTCGCGGTGATGCTCACGTTGCGCGGCTCACCATAAACAATCGACCCTTCGACGTTGGTGTCGTAGGTTTTATCAAACAGGTTGTTGACGTTACCCTGCACGGAGAAGTTTTTGGTCACCTGATAGCGGGTGAACAGATCCACCAGCGCGTAACTCCCTTGTTCTGCACGGAAGGTGCCGTACGGCGTCGCGGTATCGGTGTACACGCGGTTCTGCCAGTTCACGCCACCGCCTACGGTCAGCGCAGGCATTACCGGCAGACGGTAGCTGGTGAACAGCTTGACGCTGGTACGAGGCAGATTCGGATTGACGGCGTTACCTTCATTGTCTTCTGCGACGTAACGCGTTGCGCCAAAGGTCATCTGCCAGTTATCGGTAATTGCCCCGTTAACTTCGAATTCAACTCCTTTACTGACGGTGCCTTTCGCCGTTTTATACGCGATATCGCCATTGGTACCCGGAATTGGCGCACCCGTCGACTGGGCAACATTATCCTGCTCAATACGGAACACGGCGAGGGTGGTGGTCAGTCGACTGTTCATCCAGTCAGACTTCAGGCCCACTTCATAGTTGTTGCCGGTGACCGGTGTGAGGTACTTCCCGCTGCTGTCACGTTTGTTCTGCGGCTGGAAGATGGAGGTGTAGCTGGCGTAAGTTGACCAGTTATCATTGATGTCGTAAACCAGACCGGCATAGGGCGTAGTGTGGTTTTTCTCCATGCTGTAGCTCAGGGTATCGATACGCCAGTTAGTGTAGCGCGCACCGAGGATCAGATGCAGCGGGTCAGCCAGCGAAATACGCGTCGCGGCGTACAGCGACTTCATGTGCGTGGTGTCATCCTGGGCCAGCGACTGTGGTGCCCAGTCGGTTTGCGGGAAGTTGCCATTGACGTTATTGAAACTGCCGATCTCAGCCGGGAAGACGTTTGCCCAGGAGCTGAAATAGCGGTTGTTCTGTTTGCTGTAGCTGCCGCCAAACATCAGGTTGTGCTGGCGACCGAACAGGTCATAACCGCCGTCGGCAAAGAGATCCAGCGCATCAACCTTACGCTTGCCGCTGTTCCAGCCCGTGCCGCCAACGTAGTCATAGCCCGGTCCGTAATTGCTGTAGGGGCCGACCAGCATGCCATCTGCTTTATTGACATAGGCATCGACATACATCGTTTTACTGTCGAATTTGATTTCCGAGTGGGTCGCATTCATCGTCGCCTGCCAGGTGTCGGCAAAACGCTGTTTGAGTGTGGCAAAGACTTTGTTGATCTCTTTATCGTTATACGCCCAGTCTGGCGCGGTGCTGCGGGCGCGGTCGTAGCTGTTTTTACTGCCGTCGGTATTCCAGCGTGGCAGACCACCCCAGGTCGGGCTGTCCACTTTGATTTTCTGGTATTCATAACCCACGGCAAGGCTGGTGGTTTCACCCAGATCGGCATCAATAATGCCCGAGAAGAAATTTTTCTCGTTGTGATAGCGATCGAGCCAGGAGTCGTTATCCTGATAACCCGCCACAATGCGCGCGCGTACATTACCGTCATCGGTGAGCGGGCTTTGCAGATCCATCACGTAGCGTTGTTTGTTCCAACTGCCGTACTCCGCCGATACGTTGCCTTTGAACTCACGACTGGTCGCGTGTTTACGGATCATATTAATGGAGGCCGACGGGTTGCCCGTGCCGGTCATCAGGCCGTTTGAGCCGCGCACCACTTCCACGCGCTCATAGAGTGCCATATCGGTGAGGGCATCACCCAGATTCCAGCGGGATTCGAACCAGGTTGGAATACCATCAACCATGTAGTTATCAATCTGGAAACCGCGGGAGAAGTAGCTGACGCGGTCAGAGTCCGCCTGGCTTTTGCTGATCCCAAGCGTGCTGTCCATCACATCACCCAGCGTTTGCAACTGCTGGTCATTCATGCGTTGCTCGCTGATGATGCTGACCGATTGCGGAATATCGCGTTGGGTCATCATCATTTTGGTTCCGGCGGCGGTGGATTTGACGCTGTAATCCCGCTCGTCGCTGTCTGCTGGTGTCGCTGGCGCAGAACCGTCGACAATGACGGTCTCTTCTGGCGTGGTCGCTGCGAAGCTCATGGATGGCATCAGTGCCATAGCGATGCAAGCTGCCAGCAACGATGGTGTTGCAACAGCCTGACGGTGTTCATCCCTGTTGTGTGTTGTTAAAGACATCAGAAAGCCCTTAATAGTGAACGAATCCTGGCCCAGGCCGTAAGAGGTAGCGCTGAGCCTTTTTATTTTTCTAACCATTAAATGCGCATGAAAATGCAAATGCGAAATATACGCATTCATATTATCCATGTAAACAGATGTAACAAGCTTTTTGAAATCTCGTTTCACTACTTTTTGGCGTGGCAGAGGTGACAAATGGTTATAAGCGCGACACCGTGGTGGTTTTTTGCTTAAGAAATCGTGGGTTAAGGTTGAAAGAGCGGGTTTAAGTCGATCATACTCTATACTCGCAGTGTGGCTCAGCGTAGCATGACATCACGCATGGCTATTTTTAGAAAAGGAAAACGTCGTGGCAGAAGAGACTATATTCAGCAAGATTATTCGTCGTGAAATCCCTTCCGATATCGTCTACCAGGATGACCTGGTGACGGCATTCCGGGATATTTCACCGCAGGCGCCAACACACATTCTGATCATCCCCAACGTTCTGATCCCGACGGTCAATGACGTTACCGCTGAGCATGAGCAAGCGTTGGGGCGGATGATTACCGTTGCAGCAAAAATTGCTCAACAGGAAGGTATTGCCGAAGACGGCTACCGCTTGATCATGAACACCAATCGTCATGGCGGCCAGGAGGTATATCACATCCATATGCATCTGTTGGGCGGTCGCGCGCTCGGTCCTATGCTCGCGCACAAAGGATTGTAATGATGACCAGAGGATGCATTGCGCTTTCGCTGGGTCTGCTCTTACTTGCCGGATGCCGTTCTCACCCTGAGATCCCGGTAAGTGATGAACAGTCGCTGGTGATGGAGTCCACGCTACTGGCGGCGGGGATCACCGCTCAAGAGCCGACGTTGACTACGTCTGATATTCAGCCCTCTGCATCCTCGACGCTGTATAACGAAAGGCAAGAGCCCGTTACCGTTCATTATCGCTTTTACTGGTATGACGCCAGAGGGCTGGAGATGCACCCTCTGGAAACGCCGCGCAGCGTAACTATTCCGGCACATTCGTCGGTCACGTTGTATGGCAGCGCTAATTACCTGGGGGCGCACAAAGTCAGACTTTATCTTTATTTGTAAGGGGTGAATCTTGAAGACAAAAATGAGTCGCTACGCATTGATAGCCGCGCTGGCGATGTTCCTGTCCGGTTGTGTGGTGCAACGTGAACCTGCGCCGGTTGATGAGGTGAAACCCACGCCGGAACAGCCCGCGCAGCCGCAAGAACCGGCTCCGGGAGTACCTTCAGTTCCCACGATCCCAGGACAGCCTGGACCTATCGAACATGAAGATCAGACCGCGGCACCGGCGCCGCGTATACGTCATTACGACTGGAATAGCGCGATGCAGCCAATGGTGGGCAAAATGCTACAGGCCGATGGCGTTACGGCGGGGAGCGTACTGCTGGTCGATAGCGTCAATAACCGCACTAACGGTTCGCTGAACGCGGGTGAAGCCACTGAAACGTTGCGCAATGCGTTGGCGAACAATGGCAAATTTACCCTGGTCTCCGCGCAGCAATTGTCGCTGGCAAAACAGCAGTTAGGGCTGTCACCGCAGGACAGCCTGGGAACGCGCAGCAAGGCGATTGGTATTGCCCGTAACGTCGGCGCGCACTATGTGCTGTATTCCAGTGCCTCGGGCAACGTCAACGCGCCATCGTTGCAAATGCAATTAATGCTGGTACAAACTGGCGAGATAATCTGGTCTGGTAAAGGTGCCGTTCAGCAGCAATAACATACCAGAGCGCGACGCGGTGTTGTCGCGCTACTTTCCGCACTATCGTCCCGTCGCCGAAGGCCTGAGTGGTCTTAGCGGCGGGAGTGTGATCATTGAAAGCCCGACTCAACGGCTGGTTCTTCGCCGTCATCACGATCCCGATGCGCCGCAAGCGCATTTTTTACGTCAGTATCACGTCCTGTCGCGATTACCTGAAAGTCTTGCGCCAAAGCCGCACTTGTACATCCGCGGCTGGATGGCGGTGGATTATGTGCCGGGCGAGATAAAATCCGGACTGCCGGATGCCGACGAACTGTCGGGCTTACTGTATTATCTTCATCAGCAGCCCCGTTTCGGCTGGTGTATCCGTCTGTTGCCGTTGCTGGAGCAATACTGGCAGGGGAGCGATCCAGCGCGGCGAACCCCGAACTGGCTAAGAAGGCTGAAACGTCTGCGTAAGCAGGGCGAGCCGCGTCCGCTACGCCTCGCGCCGCTGCATATGGATGTCCATGCCGCGAATATTGTTCATGGCCCCGCAGGACTGCGGCTGATCGACTGGGAATATGCAGGAGACGGTGATGTTGCTCTTGAACTGGCGGGAGTGTGGGTGGACGATGTCCGGCAACACCGACACCTGGTGCAGGCCTATGCTGTTCGTGCGCGCATGGACGGGCAAAAATTATGGCAACAGGTCAGACGCTGGTATCCGTGGATACTGATGCTGAAGGCCGGTTGGTTTGAATACCGCTGGCGACAGACCGGCGAACAACAATTTATCAGGCTGGCCGATGCAACCTGGCGGCAGCTGACAACGAAGGATTAAGGAGAGCAGTGTGGGTCCAGTAATGTTGAATGTCGAAGGGTTTGAACTGGATGCGGAAGAGCGTGAAATTCTGGCCCATCCGCTGGTTGGCGGCCTGATTCTGTTCACGCGAAACTATCATGACCCGGAGCAGTTACGTGAACTGGTGCGCCAGATCCGCGCGGCGTCCCACAACCATCTGCTGGTTGCCGTTGATCAGGAGGGTGGACGCGTTCAGCGTTTTCGTGAGGGATTTACTCAACTGCCTGCCGCGCAGTCCTTTGCCGCGCTGCACGGACTGGAAGAGGGCGGCAAACTGGCGGAGGACGCTGGCTGGCTGATGGCCAGTGAAATGATCGCGATGGACATTGATATCAGCTTTGCGCCGGTGCTGGATGTCGGGCATATCAGCGCCGCTATTGGCGAACGTTCCTATCATGCTGATCCGCTCAACGCGCTGGCGATGGCGACCCGTTTTATTGACGGTATGCATGCGGCAGGAATGAAAACCACCGGCAAGCATTTCCCGGGCCATGGCGCGGTGATCGCCGATTCGCATAAAGAGACGCCGACCGATCCGCGACCTGAAGCGGAAATTCGCGCAAAAGATATGTCCGTGTTCCGCACACTGATTACGGAAAACAAGCTGGATGCCATCATGCCAGCGCACGTTATTTACAGCGCTGTCGATTCGCGTCCGGCGAGCGGCTCTCCGCACTGGCTGAAAACGGTTCTGCGCCAGGAATTAGGCTTTGACGGCGTTATTTTCTCTGATGATCTGTCCATGGAAGGGGCGGCGATTATGGGGAGCTATGCCGAACGTGGTCAGGCATCGCTGGACGCGGGTTGTGATATGATTCTGGTCTGCAATAATCGTAAAGGGGCGGTCAGTGTGTTAGATAATCTGTCGCCGATCAAAGCAGAGCGTGTTACACGTTTGTATCATAAAGGTTCATTTTCGCGTCAGGAACTGATGGATTCGGCACGCTGGAAAACCGTCAGCGCGCAGCTCAACCAGTTACATGAACGCTGGCAGGAAGAGAAAGCAGGTCATTAACGCACGTTTGGTGAGGATGCGATGATTATCTATTTACACGGTTTCGACTCTAACAGTCCGGGAAACCACGAAAAAGTCTTGCAACTGCAGTTTATCGACCCGGACGTCAGACTGATAAGCTACAGCACGCGTCATCCTAAACATGACATGCAGCATCTGCTGAAAGAAGTGGACAAAATGTTGCAGCTCAATGTTGATGAGCGGCCGTTGATTTGCGGTGTCGGCCTCGGCGGCTACTGGGCGGAACGCATTGGTTTCCTCTGTGATGTTCGGCAGGTGGTGTTTAATCCGAACCTGTTTCCCTATGAGAACATGGAAGGCAAGATAGACCGTCCGGAAGAATATGCGGATATTGCGACCAAGTGTGTGACCAACTTCCGCGAGAAAAATCGCGATCGTTGCCTGGTCATTCTCTCGCGTCATGACGAAGCCCTGAACAGTCAGCGTGCTTCTGAGGAGCTACATCATTTCTATGAGATCGTGTGGGACGAAGAGCAGACGCATAAATTTAAGAACATTTCACCGCATCTGCAACGAATCAAGGCGTTTAAAACCTTAGGTTAAAGCGCCCGTGAGCTATAATCGTCGAATCAAGCCAGCCTTTGGGCTGGTTTTTTTTGCCTGTCTTTCCGCTGTTGTCTATCTTTTCAGCAGCAAAACTTGATACACATCAATTTTGGTATGACCAATGCACCGCATGTGTTATTCTCACTCTCGAAGGACATTTTCATTGTCGTAACTTGTTGTTAATTAAAGGCTATGTTTATAACGTTTAATTAACAATTGGTTAATCATTTTAAGGGGGTCACGTTGACTACACCATTGAAAAAGATCGTGATTGTCGGCGGGGGAGCTGGCGGGCTGGAAATGGCGACGCAGTTGGGACACAAACTGGGTCGCAAACAAAAAGCGAAGATTACGCTGGTTGACAGAAACCACAGCCACCTGTGGAAGCCTCTGCTGCACGAAGTCGCGACCGGTTCGCTGGATGAAGGCGTGGACGCGCTGAGCTATCTGGCACATGCCCGTAATCACGGCTTCCAGTTCCAGTTGGGTTCTGTGATGAATATCGATCGCGAAGCAAAAACCATCACCATCGCGGAATTACGTGATGAGAAGGGTGAGCTGCTGGTACCTGAGCGTAAAATTGCCTGGGACACGCTGGTAATGGCGCTGGGCAGCACCTCCAACGACTTCAACACACCGGGCGTGAAAGATCACTGTATTTTCCTGGATAACCCGCATCAGGCACGTCGTTTCCATCAGGAAATGCTGAACCTGTTCCTGAAATATTCTGCGAATCTTGGCGCGAACGGCAAAGTGAATATTGCGATCGTCGGCGGCGGCGCCACCGGCGTAGAGCTGTCGGCAGAACTGCATAACGCCGTGAAACAGCTGCACAGCTACGGCTACAAAGGGCTGACCAACGATGCACTGAACGTGACGCTGGTGGAAGCCGGTGAACGCATTCTGCCGGCGCTACCACCGCGTATTTCTGCGGCGGCACATAACGAGTTAACAAAACTCGGCGTTCGTGTCCTGACCCAGACGATGGTGACCAGTGCGGATGCGGGCGGTCTGCATACCAAAGACGGTGAGTATATCGAAGCCGATCTGATGGTCTGGGCGGCGGGGATCAAAGCGCCGGACTTTATGAAAGAGATTGGCGGTCTGGAGACCAACCGGATTAACCAACTGGTGGTGGAACCGACGTTACAGACGACCCGCGATCCTGATGTTTACGCGATTGGCGATTGCGCCTCCTGTGCGCGTCCGGAAGGGGGATTTGTACCGCCGCGTGCTCAGGCTGCACACCAGATGGCGACCTGCGCGATGAATAACATTCTGGCGCAAATGAACGGCAAGCCGCTGAAAGCGTATCAGTACAAAGATCACGGTTCACTGGTTTCGCTTTCCAATTTCTCGACCGTCGGCAGCCTGATGGGCAACCTGACAAAAGGGTCGATGATGGTGGAAGGACGTATCGCTCGCTTTGTTTACATCTCGTTGTACCGCATGCACCAGATTGCGCTGCACGGCTATTTCAAAACCGGTCTGATGATGCTGGTGGGCAGCATTAACCGTGTGATCCGTCCGCGTCTGAAACTGCATTAATCCCATCGGACTCAGCATCGCCTGCTGGCGGTGCTGAGCGCCTTCTCCGTTCTGCCTCTGCCTTCAGAGTTCTCTGAATCATCCTGTTTTAACGGCGTTCAGCGATATTTTCATCCACTGTCTGATGGGCGTCTTATTGCATTGGTTGCAAAATTGTAACCAATAGCAAAGAAGGAGGATCTCCCGTGAATAAATCGATGTTGGCGGGTATAGGGATTGGCGTAGCTGCTGCGCTGGGTGTGGCGGCGGTTGCCAGTCTGAACGTGTTCGATCGTGGCCCGCAGTATGCTCAGGTGGTTTCTGCAACACCTATCAAAGAGACGATTAAAACGCCGCGTCAGGAATGTCGCAATGTGACAGTGACGCATCGTAAACCAGTCCAGGATGAGAACCGCATCACCGGTTCGGTGCTGGGTGCGGTTGCCGGTGGCGTACTTGGTCATCAGTTTGGTGGTGGACGGGGTAAAGATGTGGCGACAGTCGTTGGGGCGCTGGGAGGCGGCTACGCCGGTAACCAGATCCAGGGCTCAATGCAGGAAAACGACACCTATACTTCCACGCAGCAACGTTGCAAAACCGTCTATGACAAGTCGGAAAAAATGCTCGGTTACGACGTCACCTATAAAATTGGTGACCAGCAGGGCAAGATTCGTATGGATAAAGATCCTGGCACGCAAATCCCGTTGGATAACAATGGCCAGTTGATTCTGAATAACAAAGCGTAAAAAAGCTGTACTCTGCAAGTTAGCCCCTCAATCGCTCAGGCTGAGGGGCTTTTTTTATCAGAAGGTTAAGGCATAGTTCAGACCAAAGGTACGGCCCCGGCCTTTATACTCGTACAGTGACGGGCTGCCATAGGTTGGGCTGTACAGCAAGGGCGCGCGCTGTCCCCAAAGGGTGGTGTAATCTTCATCCAGCAGGTTTTCAATGCTGAAGGTCAGTTTACCCAGCGGGAGCTGATAGCTGCCGATAAAGTCCACGGTGTTATAGCCATCCAGCTTGTTGCCGCTGGCATCGCTGAGATCAAACGATTGCTGGGTCTGAACCCGTAACGACCACGGTTCTGGTGCCCAGCCGACCCAGGCGGTGGCTTTGGACGGTGACGCCAGCGTCACATCCCATTTTTCCCATTTCCCATTCTGTTTCACTTCAGATTTCAGCACGTTAAAGTTTGCACCCAGACTCCAGTCGCTGTCAGGGATAAAGTAGTCTGCTGCGCCTTCCACGCCGTAAATTCGGCGATCGTCAGGTTCCACGCGGATCGTCATATCGCTACGGTTAATCACAATCGACTTATCGGACGTCGAATAGTACGCCGCCAGTTGGGTACGCAGATTATCACCGGTATAGCGCCAGCCCAGCTCATACGAGTTGACCTTAATCCCTTCCAGGCGCGAATCTGCAACGTTCACGCTGCGCTGGAGTTGGTAATGATCGCCCACTAACTGGTAAGTGCCATTGCCGTAGTATTTTCCGGGGTCCGGCAGCTCAACGCCCTGCGAAAAGTTAAACCACGCCTGCTGGCGTTCGGTGAGATTCGCCAACAGCCCGGCATTGAACAAGAAGTTGTCGTAATCGGTTTTGCCGCCAGGAATGACATCGGCAGAGCTCGCCAGGCCATTGGCGATCCCCTGTTGCTGGGCGTAACCCACAAAATCATCAACCCGGTTTTCTGTCCACTGATAGCGGACGCCGCCGCTCAGGGTGAAGATGTCATTAATGTCATAACTGCTTTGCAGGAACGGGGCAAAATTGGTGATGCTGTAGCCGGGATAACGTCCAGTCGTATAGGCTGTTCGGTTGTCCATCCCGCCAGACGGCACAGACCAGGCCAGATCGAAGAATTTCTGGTTGGAGTCAAAGGTTTCATGGTCCGCATCGACGCCCCACGTCAGCTCCCAGTTATCCATCAGCTGGCTGTTAAGCGTGATTTTCGCACCATACTGATCAGTATCTTGCTGCGAGGCTGAGAAGCTGGTTACCTGGCCCTTGCTGAGCGTCGGGAAAGGGTAGAATTTCAGCGACTCATCGCGGTAATAGATCTGGCTGACCAGATTCTGGCCGAAAAAGTCCGCGTCAGAGTATTGCAGGCTGATCAGATGGCGCTCAGTCCCCGGAATGCGGTCAGAACTGAGGCCGCTGCGGGTGCTGGCGGTGCCGCCGCCGGTAACGGCGGACATATTTTCCCCCAGGTACAGTCCGTAATCCTCATCGCCCTGACTCTTGTAGTACTGGGTGACCACCTGTATCTGGCGATTTTCATCGATGTCGAGGGTACCGGTTCCCATCACATCCAGTCGATCGGAGTGCTGCAGACCGGTCTGCGTGTTGTCGAGCATCAGAGCGTCGCCGTTGCCGTCGTACCAGCCGCCAAAGCGTTGATAAGCTACAGACAGCCGACCAGACGCGCGATCTGTACCGCCGCTGACCGCTGCGGCAACGCGCTCGTCGTGATCGTTACTATTGTTAAAGCCGGATTTACTACCCAGTTCAAGTTCTACCTGGCTATCCGCCTGGCCCTTTTTGGTGACGATGTTAATTAAGCCACCGGTGCTGCCGCCGCCATACAGCGACGTTGCGCCTGAAATGACCTCTATGTGTGCGATGTTAAACGGGTCGATCGCATCCAGTTGACGGCTGTCGGTGCGCGATGAGTTAAGGCGTACGCCATCGATCAGCACGACAATCGCGCGACCGCGCATGTTCATACCGTAGTTGGTGCGCCCCTGACTACTGACGTCAATGCCCGGGATCAGTTGGGCCAGCACGTCTTTGAACTCTTTACCGCCCTGAACCTGTTGCTCAATCTCCTGGCCTTCAATCACCCAGGTGGTCTGCGCCATTTCGGCTACGGTTTTCTGGCTGCGGTTGGCGCTGACGATGAGGTTTTCTTCTTCTGTTTGTGCCGCCGCAGCGGGCAGAGTCAGGGCTAACAGGATCGGGTTGAGGACCCAAAGACGCTTATTCATTCGCATTCCTTTCTGAAAATATCTGTACAGGTAAAGTGATTTAACCGGGTGTAGCCGGTTGTTACATTGTGAAACAGATGTAAAATCAAATGCGAATATTGCTGATAATAATTGCCATTATCAATATTTTTTTGCGGAAAATTGAATCTAACTGAATGATAACACTAGTAATTGTGCGGGAATTGCGGCATGGAAGAACCGGGAAACGAAGTTCCCGGTCATAGATAACGATCAGGCCTTGAGCAATTCAGGCCACAGGCGCAGGGTGGTGCGGGTGATTTGCATCAGCTTATCGAAACTGGCACCTTCACGGGCGCTGATGGACATACCCTGCAAGATGCAACTCAGATATTCGGCAAGATTTTGCACATTGCAGTGCGCCGGGATCTCACCGCGTTCCTGCCGTTGACGCAGAAATTGCGTCAGGGTCTGCTCCTGCATAGCGTGACGTGATTTCACCGTATGTGCAATGTCACGTGACGCGGCGGCAAGCGTCGCGGAAGTGTTGATCATAAAGCAGCCAGCGGGGGTATCCTTGCTGGTGAAACAGGTTGCCACCGCGGTGAAGTAATCCTCCAGAGCGGCTTCAACGCTTTTCTCTTCGCAGAATAACTGCGCTTCATGTTTTGCCGCGAAGCGGGCGATGTATCTGTCCAGTACGGCGCGGAACAACCCCTCTTTATTGGTAAATTCCGCATACAGCGTTGGCGCTTTCGCGCCCGTTGCTTCAACAAGGTCAGAAAGCGATGTCGCTTCATAACCGTGCTGCCAGAAGAGTGTCATGGCCTTATCAAGCGCGGCTTCCCTGTCGAACACTTTTGGTCGGCCACGGCTTTTTTTTACACAACTTGTCGATTCAGTTGTCATGGTGCCGTTGTACCTTAATGGGGTTAGTGAACAACCATTATAAAAATAAACCAGCCCAGGCTCCAGCGCATTCGCGAGAAAAATATTATTAGCCTAGTTTTATGAAAGATAAGGGCTTTTTGTTTTTTATAACGTTCGTTATAAAAAATGGGTTGACGTGTGACCTGGATCACATCTATCATTTACCTATCGATCGTTAAGTAAATGCTTGCGACGCCCAATCATCTGCAAAAGGTCACTATTATGAAAAACGTAAAAACCCTCATCGCTGCTGCTGTTCTCAGTTCACTGTCATTCGCAAGCTTTGCGGCTGTTGAAGTTCAGGCAACGCCAACAGGTCAGCAAAAAGTCGGCACCATCTCTGCAAACGCAGGCACTAACCTGAGTTCACTGCAGGATGAACTGGCGCAAAAAGCGGATGCTATGGGAGCGAAATCTTTCCGTATTACTTCCGTGAGTGGTCCGAACAACCTGCACGGTACTGCAGTAATTTATAAATAAGCATTACCCCTCATTGATGCCAGCTACTGCATAAAACGCGATATAAAAAAGCCCCGCTGAAACGCATTCAGCGGGGCTTTTTCATGTCCGGAACAGTTACATCGACTGCTGATCCACCTCATGATGACGTCTGACATCGACCGGCATCCCGGAGCGAACATCCATCACATGCTGCATCACCGTCGCGTCTGTCTGCGCAGAATCTTTAAACGCCTGCAAGGTGTTGTTCAGCACGATAGGCAGAACCTGCGGGTCATCATCAATATTCTTTGACAGCGGCTGGTGGACTTCGACCAGTCGCGTACCATCTGGTTCAACCGAAGCTTTGATTGGGGTATTGATGATATTCACTTTAGTGCCAGGCGTAACCTGTCTGAACAGGGTCTCGATGTCGCCATCGCGCAGGCGGATACAGCCTGAACTAACGCGCATGCCGATACCGAAATCGGCGTTGGTGCCGTGCAGCAGATAGACGCCACCATAAGCGGCTAAGCGAATGGCATGGTGTCCCATCGGGTTATCCGGTCCGGCGGGGACAACGGCGGGGAGATCGATCCCCTGTGCTTTATAGCGGGCACGGATATTTGCCGTCGGCGTCCAGGTTGGGTTAGCGCGCTTGTCGGAAACCGTCGTGACCATCGTTGGGGTCAGAGTATCACCACCCAGTTGGCCAATGCCGATAGGGTAGATCGTGACCGCGTTTTTCCCCGGATGATAGTAATAGAGACGCAGTTCAGCCAGATTGATGACAATGCCTTCACGCGGCGCGTCCGGCAACAGTGTCTGCAACGGGATGGTCAGCACGCTGCCCGCGCGCGGAACGTAGGGATCCACGCCAGGATTTGCCTGCAACAGGGCGAGAAAACCGACGTTGTACTTTTTCGCGATGGCTTCCAGCGAACCCCCGTTATTTTCAACAACGTGGTATTTATTTTCCCCGACCACTTTGCTGCCCGGTGGAGGAAGAGGCCAGGTATTCGCCTGCGCGGGAAGCGCAAACGTAATGCTGGCGGCGAGCGCAAAAAAGGCCAGCCAGCGAGAGAATCGCATATTATTCATTATCATCACAAATCAAAGGGTTATTATGCCAGAGTAGTCCAATGGTAATTATGGCGGGGCGGTGTGTCTTGAATTGCAAGGGAAATGCAAAGAGTTGTAAAGATCACGCAAAGCACCGGAAGGGATAAGTCTCCCCTCCGGTCAGAAGGGTTACGCCACGGCGTTTTCTTCCAGCTGTTGCATAAACTGACGCACCCATTCCATCCGCGTTTTGCGCTCGGTCAGGTCCTGGATGAACTTCAGTCGGGTCGGTCCGTCAAGACGGTAGTGCTGCGGCTGTTTTTGCAGCAGCCCAATCAGCCAGTTTGGGTTGACATGGTTCTTCTCCGCAAATTCGATGGTGCCGCCTTTTTCGTTGCCTTCCAGCTTGCGAATGCCCAGCTTCTGCGCCTGTTGGCGCAACCGGGCGATATCCAGAAGAGTACGCGCCGGATCGGGCAGCAGACCGAAGCGGTCGATCAGTTCCACTTTGATCTCTTCAAGTTCATTCTCGCTTTTCGCGCTGGCGATACGCTTATAGAACGACAGGCGGGTGTTCACATCCGGGATGAAATCATCCGGCAGTAGCGACGGCATACGCAGTTCAACTTCCGTTTGCTGGCTGGTGAGATCTTCCAGCGACGGCTCGCGTCCGGCCTTCAGGGCATCAACGGCGTTTTCCAGCAGCTCCATGTACAGCGAGAAGCCGATGGTTTCCATCGAACCACTCTGTTCTTCCCCGAGCAGTTCACCCGCGCCGCGGATCTCCAGATCGTGAGTCGCCAGCGCAAAGCCTGCGCCCAGATCTTCCAGAGAGGCAATCGCTTCCAGACGCTTTTGCGCGTCGGTCGTCATTGCTTTGGGATGGGGTGTCAGCAGCCAGGCATACGCCTGATGGTGTGAACGTCCCACGCGACCGCGCAACTGGTGTAACTGCGCCAGACCGAAGTGGTCCGCTCGCTCGATAATAATCGTGTTGGCGGTCGGGATATCGATACCGGTTTCGATAATGGTAGTGCAGACCAGAACGTTAAAACGCTGATGGTGGAAGTCGTTCATTACGCGTTCCAGTTCGCGTTCGCGCATCTGCCCATGACCAATGGCGATCCGCGCTTCCGGCACCAGTTCCGCCAGCCTTTCGGCGGCTTTCTGGATGTTTTCCACATCGTTATAGAGATAGTAAACCTGGCCGCCGCGCAGCACTTCACGCAGAATTGCCTCGCGTACCACCAGATTGTCGTATTCACGAACAAAGGTTTTGACCGCCAGACGGCGCGCCGGTGGCGTGGCGATGATCGACAAATCGCGCATGCCGCTCATCGCCATATTCAGCGTACGCGGGATCGGCGTGGCAGTCAGCGTCAGAATATCCACATCGGCACGCATCGCTTTAATGCGCTCTTTATGACGCACGCCGAAACGGTGCTCTTCATCGACGATCAGCAGTCCCAGATCTTTCAGCTTCACATCACTTTGCAGCAGTTTGTGCGTGCCGATCAGAATATCAATTTTCCCTTCGGCAACCTGTTCCAGGATCTGCGCCTGCTCTTTGGCGCTACGGAAGCGGGAAAGCATCTCGATGCGCACCGGCCAGTTAGCAAAGCGGTCGCGGAAGTTATCAAAGTGCTGCTGAGCAAGCAACGTTGTTGGCACCAGCACCGCTACCTGTTTGTGGTTTTCGACCGCGAGGAACGCAGCGCGCATCGCCACTTCGGTTTTGCCAAATCCGACGTCACCGCATACCAGACGGTCCATCGCCAGCGGCTGGCACATATCGCTGAGCACGGCGTTAATCGCCTGCGCCTGGTCGGGGGTGGTTTCGAACGGGAAGCTGTCGCAGAACAATTGGTACTGCTCGCGATCGTGTTTGAAGGCGAACCCCTCTTTTGCCGCACGCTGGGCGTAGATATCCAGCAGTTCGGCTGCCACATCGCGCACTTTCTCCGCCGCTTTCTGTCGGGCGCGTGACCAGGCGTCGCCGCCGAGTTTATGCAGCGGCGCGTTCTCTTCAGCACCGCCGGCGTAACGGCTGATCAGATGCAAAGAGGAGACCGGGACGTACAGTTTGGCGTCGTTGGCGTAGGTGAGCATCAGGTACTCGCCTTTGATCCCGCCCGCTTCCAGCGTGGTCATCCCGGCATAGCGTCCGACACCGTGCTCCAGATGTACCACTGGCTGACCGGGATGCAACTCCGCGAGGTTGCGGATCAGCGTGTCCGGGTTAATCGTACGGCGTGAATCCTGACGACGACGCGCCACGCGCTCGCCAAGCAGATCGCTTTCACAAATTAATGCCAGATTGCGCGTCGTATCGATAAACCCATGTTCGGCGGCGCCAATCATCAGGTAGCGTCCGATATCCGCCGCTTCATCCAGACGCATAATGCGCTTAGGCGCGACTTTGATGCGGGCGAGCAGTTCACCAAGGGCTTCACGGCGACCTTCACTCTCAACCGAGAAGATCACCGGCCCGTTGAACGACTCCAGGAACCTGCGCAGGGCATCCAGCGGCGATTTTTGCTGTGCCTGAACCGCGAGGTCCGGCAGCGGCTGGAAGCCTAAATTGGTATTTGCCGCTTTGGTGGGAAGATGATCGGTCTTAAGCTGGACGCGCGGCCAGCGTTTGAGTTCAGAAAAGAGCTCATCGACGCGTAACCAGAGCGATTCTGGCGGCAGCAGGGGGCGCATCGGATCCACGCCACGGTTTTCGAAACGCGCCAGCGTATCGGCCTGAAAACGTTCGGCGCTGTTTTCCAAATCACCGGTATTGACCACCAGGGTATTGGCCGGGAAATAGCTAAACAGCGGTGGCAGCGGTTCGCTGAAAAACAGCGGCTGCCAGTATTCGATCCCGGCAGGTAAGGTGCCCTTACTGACCTGCTGATAGATATGCTCTGCGTCTCGTTTCACTTCGAAGGTATCGCGCCACTGGCTGCGAAACAGTTCAATTGCCGTTTTGTCGGTCGGAAATTCGTGCGCGGGCAGCAGATTGATGGCGTCGACTTCTTCCAGCGTGCGCTGGGTGTCAGCATCAAACAGGCGCAGACTGTCAATTTCATCGTCGAAGAAATCCAGCCGATAGGGCTGTTCACTGCCCATCGGGTACAGATCCAGCAACGCGCCGCGGGTGGCGTATTCGCCATGTTCCATGACCTGATCAACGTGCCGGTAACCGGCGCTGTCGAGCTGTAAACGCAGGGCATCGCGCGATAAACGTTGACCCTTTTTCATCACCAGCGCATGACCGTGCAGATAGCTGTGCGGGCAGACGCGCTGCATCAGGGTGTTGACCGGCACGATCAGCACGCCACGCTGCATCGACGGCAGTTGGTACAGCGTAGAGAGGCGCGAGGAGATAATTTCCTGATGCGGAGAGAAACTATCGTAGGGCAGCGTCTCCCAGTCCGCGAGGTTCATGACCATCTGATCGGTAAACTGACGGATTTCATCATGCAGGCGCAGCGCGTTTTGCATATCGGGCGCGACGAGCACGACAGGACCAGCATGACGTTCGGCAATTTCTGCCACCAGTGTGGCACAGGCAGCTCCTGTAAGTTCACCCAACAGGCGCTGGTCGCCCGCTTTCACGGGTAGCGTGTAACGTTGTTGTTCAGGCATTCGGTTGTCAGAATCTCTTTTAGGTATTCGTCTGATAAGCAATGCCCTTTATTATCCGTGATCGCTCTTCATTAGCAAATTGAATCGCCCTCATATGAGGGCGAAAGACTTACCGGGAATAGCCAACGGCTTGCAGGCGGGAAGGAGGGGAAAAGAGAATATCGCCAAACACCCCTTGCGACAGTTTGCGCACGGCAAGACCCACTAACGTGCAAATCAACAGGCTGGCAAACGGATAGACCAGCAACAGGGTGAGTTCCAGCCCGGGAGACCAGACGGCGGCATTGATCTGTGGGATTAGCAGCAGGCTGAACGCCTCCACCAAAATGCGATGCGTGGTATAAATCGCGAGGGTATTTGAACCGATCACGTTAAGCAGACTGGACTCACGCATGCCAAAGCGCTGCTCATACTGATAAAACAGTTTCATAATCAGCACGATAGAGACCAATGACAGCAACAATGAAACGTTAAACAGCCACGCCGCGATAGCCAGCACGATGGCGGCCATACAGGGCAGCGCATAGCGACGTAACGGAACCTCTTTGATCCATGCCATCAGCGGCACGCCAAACCACGCGCCAAGGCTGTAATACGGCAGGTTGCGGATCACGCTGTTCATTCCCCACCACGGGGTGGCGACAACGTTGACCGTCACGCTCAGCAAAACAAACAGGGCGAACAGCGGCACGGCCCAGCGGCTGAACATTTTACAGATCACGAAATAGACAATGAGCGCATACAGATACCACAGGCTGGTGCTGGCGGTCAGCATGCCGAGAAGGAACTGTCCGACGGAACCGGCGTAAGCGGCGTTGGAGGCATTATGCAGAGCGCGCTCCGGCGCCAGCCAGTTGTTCAGTGCGCTGAGCGCCAGCCACTGGGCCACTCCCCACAGCGCCAGCACCCAGAAAATACTCCAGACCCGCTTGTTGATGCTCTCTTTCCAGCTCACGCTGTCAATATAGCGGCGAATCAGAAAGCCAGAGATAAAGAAAAATACCGGCATACGAAACGGGGCGAGATAGAGATTAAAGTAAACCCAGCACTTGGACAGCAGTTCCGAGAGCGGCAACTGGAAGTGGGTCAGGTGGGGGTAAAAAGTGATGACTGAGTGATAGATTACCACCAGACAGATACATAACCCTTTGATTTGGTTAATCCAGAGTTCTTTCTTTTTCATCAGGAGAGCGCGCTCGTATTATTCAACATAGCCTGTGATCCTGCGGGGTGGCACTGGCGCTGTAATGCGTAACATTCTGTTTTTTGATTTTTTAAGAAAAGGATCAGGGTCAGCGGGGGAGATATCCTGCGCCTGTCGCGTTATGGATCTCTTTCATCTGTGTGCTGACGAACACTTACGGTTCAGGCGTTTACCCTTGCGGCTTTCGCTTATATACTCGTGACTTTGCTAACAGCAACCAGACGGATTTCATGTACCAACCTGTCGCTCTATTCATCGGCCTGCGTTACATGCGCGGGCGTGCAGCAGATCGCTTCGGTCGCTTTGTCTCCTGGCTTTCCACCATTGGTATTACCCTTGGGGTGATGGCACTGGTCACGGTTTTGTCAGTGATGAACGGTTTTGAACGTGAACTGCAAAATAACATTCTGGGGCTGATGCCTCAGGCCATCCTTTCTGCGGAGCAAGGCTCCCTGAATCCTCACCAACTGCCGGAAAACGCCGTAAAACTCGACGGTGTAAATCGTATTGCGCCGCTGACAACCGGAGATGTCGTGCTGCAAAGTGCGCGCAGCGTGGCGGTTGGAGTCATGCTGGGTATCGATCCGGCGCAAAAAGATCCGTTGACGCCGTATCTGGTCAATGTGAAGCAAACCGATCTTCAGCCAGGCAAGTATAATGTCATCCTCGGTGAGCAACTCGCGGGCCAGTTGGGCGTCAATCGTGGCGATCAGGTCCGTGTGATGGTGCCGTCCGCCAGCCAGTTCACCCCGATGGGGCGTCTGCCGAGCCAGCGCCTGTTTACGGTGATCGGCACCTTTGCAGCGAACAGCGAAGTTGATGGCTACCAGATGTTGACCAACATTCAGGACGCCTCGCGCCTCATGCGCTACCCGGCCGGGAATATCACCGGCTGGCGTTTGTGGCTGAATGAGCCGCTGAAGGTGGACTCGCTCAGTCAGCAGGCGCTGCCGGATGGGACGAAGTGGCAGGACTGGCGCGAGCGTAAAGGCGAGCTGTTCCAGGCCGTGCGGATGGAAAAGAACATGATGGGGCTGCTGTTGAGCCTGATCGTGGCGGTTGCCGCGTTCAATATTATTACCTCGTTGGGTCTGATGGTGATGGAGAAGCAGGGAGAAGTGGCTATTTTGCAAACGCAGGGGCTGACGCCGCGACAGATCATGATGGTCTTTATGGTGCAGGGTGCCAGCGCCGGGATTATCGGCGCGCTGCTGGGTGCCGCGTTGGGTGCGCTCCTGGCCAGCCAGCTCAATACTCTGATGCCGGTTATCGGTATCCTGCTGGACGGTGCGGCGCTGCCGGTGGCGATTGAGCCGCTACAGGTCATTGTGATTGCGCTGGTGGCGATGGCCATCGCGTTGCTTTCCACGCTTTATCCTTCATGGCGCGCTGCCGCCACTCAACCCGCTGAGGCTTTACGTTATGAATAAGACCCTGTTGCAATGCGACAAACTGTGCAAACGCTATCAGGAAGGTTCCGTGCAAACTGACGTGTTGCACGATGTCAGCTTCAGCGTGGGTGAAGGCGAAATGATGGCGATTGTCGGCAGCTCAGGCTCCGGCAAGAGTACCTTATTGCATCTGCTGGGCGGGCTGGATACCCCGACCTCCGGCGACGTGATTTTTAGCGGGCAACCGATGAGTAAACTGTCGTCGGCGGCGAAAGCGGAACTGCGCAACCAGAAGCTCGGTTTTATCTATCAGTTTCACCATCTGCTGCCGGACTTCACCGCGCTGGAAAACGTGGCGATGCCGCTGCTGATTGGCAAACATAAACCCGCCGAAATTAATGCCCGGGCGCGTGAGATGCTGAAAGCGGTAGGGTTGGATCACCGTGCCAGCCATCGTCCGTCAGAACTGTCTGGCGGCGAGCGTCAGCGCGTGGCGATTGCCCGTGCGCTGGTCAACAACCCACGTCTGGTGCTGGCGGATGAACCGACAGGTAACCTGGATGCCCGCAACGCCGACAGCATCTTCCAGCTTCTGGGCGAGTTAAACCGTTTGCAGGGTACTGCGTTTCTGGTCGTCACCCACGATCTGCAACTGGCGAAGCGCATGAGTCGCCAACTGGAAATGCGTGATGGACGTCTGACGGCAGAACTGAGCCTGATGGGGGCGGAGTAATGGCCTCGCCTTTATCGTTATTAATTGGCCTGCGCTTTAGCCGGGGACGGCGGCGCAGTGGCATGGTGTCGCTGATTTCAGTCATCTCGACCATCGGTATCGCGCTGGGCGTGGCGGTTCTGATTGTCGGCCTAAGCGCGATGAACGGCTTTGAGCGCGAACTGAATAACCGCATTCTGGCGGTGGTGCCGCACGGTGAGATCGAAGCGGTCAACCAGCCGTGGACCAACTGGCGTGAAGCGCTGGAGAAGGTGCAGAAGGTTCCGGGTATTACCGCCGCGGCACCGTATATCAACTTTACCGGCCTGGTGGAGAGCGGGGCAAATCTGCGCGCCATTCAGGTGAAAGGTGTGGATCCGCAGCAGGAACAGCGTCTGAGCGCGCTGCCCTCGTTTGTGGCGAATAACGCCTGGGCCGATTTTAAAGCCGGCGAACAGCAAATTATTATCGGCAAGGGTGTCGCCGACGCGCTTAAGGTGAAGCAGGGGGACTGGGTCTCCATCATGATCCCCAATTCGAATGCCGAACATAAGTTGATGCAGCCAAAACGCGTACGTCTGCACGTTGCCGGCATTCTGCAACTGAGTGGTCAGCTCGACCACAGCTTCGCGATGATCCCGATGGCCGATGCACAGCAGTATCTGGAGATGAACAACACGGTTTCCGGGATTGCGCTGAAGGTAAACGACGTTTTCAACGCCAACAAACTGGTGCGTGACGCCGGGGAAGTGACCAACAGCTATGTCTATATCAAGAGCTGGATTGGCACCTACGGCTATATGTACCGCGATATCCAGATGATCCGCGCCATTATGTATCTGGCGATGGTGCTGGTGATCGGCGTCGCCTGTTTTAACATTGTCTCAACATTAGTGATGGCGGTAAAAGACAAGAGCGGTGATATTGCGGTATTAAGAACGCTGGGCGCGAAAGATGGCCTGATTCGCGCCATTTTTGTCTGGTACGGCCTGCTGGCGGGACTGTTTGGCAGCCTGATCGGGGTGGTCATTGGCGTGGTGGTTTCACTGCAGTTGACGCCGATCATTAATGGCATTGAAAAGCTGATCGGCCATCAGTTCCTTTCCGGAGATATCTATTTTATCGACTTCCTGCCATCCGAATTACACTGGCTGGATGTGATTTACGTGCTGGTCACCGCACTGTTGCTGAGTCTGTTGGCGAGTTGGTATCCGGCGCGGCGCGCCAGTAATATCGATCCTGCAAGAGTACTCAGCGGCCAGTAACCATAATTGCGTGAGAGATACACAAAATCGTTCATGTGACCTCAACAGCGGCAGCCTGAAGGATGAAGTGTATAAAACAAGGAGCGGCAATGTATTACGGGTTTGATATTGGTGGGACAAAAATTGCGTTGGGCGTCTTTGATAATGAGCGGAAATTGCAGTGGGAAAAACGTGTACCTACTCCGCGCGACAGCTATGACGCTTTTTTAGAGGCCGTTTGCGGACTGGTGGCGGAAGCCGACCAGCGATTTGGCGTGAAAGGTTCGGTGGGCATTGGCATTCCCGGTATGCCGGAAACCGAAGATGGCACGCTGTATGCCGCGAATGTCCCTGCTGCTAGTGGCAAACCCCTGCGTGCCGATCTCAGTGCGCGGCTTGACCGCGACGTTCGCCTCGATAACGATGCGAACTGTTTTGCCCTGTCTGAAGCCTGGGATGATGAGTTCACCCGCTATCCGCTGGTGATGGGCCTGATTCTGGGCACGGGGGTGGGAGGCGGTTTAATTCTCAACGGAAAACCGATCACCGGGCGCAGCTACATCACCGGCGAGTTCGGCCATATGCGTCTGCCGGTCGATGCGCTCACGCTGATGGGCCTCGATTTTCCGCTGCGCCGCTGCGGCTGCGGTCAACTTGGCTGCATTGAAAATTATCTGTCCGGGCGGGGATTTGCCTGGTTGTATCAGCATTACTATCATCAACCGTTAGAGGCGCCTGAAATCATTTCTCTGTGGGAGCAGGGGGATGAGGGGGCGCGGGCGCACGTTGAGCGTTATCTGGATTTACTGGCGGTGTGTCTGGGAAATATCCTGACCATCGTCGATCCGGATCTGGTCGTCATCGGAGGAGGATTGTCGAACTTTTCGGCTATCACCGCCCATCTGGCAGACAGATTGCCGCGACATCTGCTTCCCGTCGCACGTGTTCCGCGTATTGAGCGAGCACGACACGGTGATGCGGGCGGGATGCGTGGCGCCGCCTTCCTACATCTTACCGATTAATCAAAAGAGGTTGCTATGCTGTCGCGTCGGGGTCATCGGTTAAGTCGATTTCGGAAAAACAAACGCCATCTGCGCGAACGCCTTCGTCAACGGATTTTTTTCAGAGACAGAGTGGTACCGGAAGTGATGGAAAAACCAAGAGTTTTGGTGCTTACAGGGGCAGGGATCTCAGCGGAGTCTGGTATTCGGACTTTCCGCGCTGCAGACGGACTGTGGGAAGAGCACCGGGTTGAAGATGTAGCGACGCCAGAAGGCTTCGCCCGTAATCCCGCGTTGGTGCAATCATTTTATAATGCCCGCCGTCGTCAATTACAGCAGCCTGAAATCCAGCCTAACCCGGCGCATGTCGCGCTGGCAAAACTGGAAGAGGCGCTGGGTGACCGTTTTCTACTGGTGACGCAGAATATCGATAATTTGCATGAGCGGGCGGGTAATCAGAATATCATCCACATGCATGGCGAGCTGCTGAAGGTGCATTGCTCGCAGAGCGGGCAGATCCTTGAGTGGACGGGTGATGTGACACCAGAAGATAAATGTCACTGTTGTCAGTTCCCGGCACCGCTGCGTCCGCATGTGGTGTGGTTTGGTGAGATGCCGCTCGGCATGGATGAGATCTATATGGCGCTGGCCATGGCGGATATCTTCATCGCGATTGGTACCTCAGGCCACGTCTACCCGGCGGCCGGTTTTGTCCATGAAGCGAAACTGCACGGTGCGCATACCGTTGAGTTGAATCTGGAACCGAGCCAGGTTGGTAGCGAGTTCCAGGAGAAATATTACGGTCCGGCAAGTCAGGTGGTGCCTGAGTTTGTGGATAAGCTATTGAAAGGATTGTAATAAAAAGGCCCGGATATCCGGGCCTTTTTGCTGAATCAGCGTCCTGCTTTCAGCTTCTGATAATACTCTTCGTAAATCGCGCTGGCGGAGCCGACATCGTTTTGCCATTCGCCTTTGCCGATCGTCTCTGCATCCGGGTAGAGCGATTTATCATTGGCGACTTCCGGGCTTAACAGCTTACGCGCCGCCAGGTTTGGCGTCGGGTAGCCGATGGTTTCTGCCACTTCTTTCGCCACATCCGGGCGCAGCAGGAAGTTAATCAGCTTCAGCGCACCCTCTTTGTTTTTGGCGTTCGCCGGAATTGACAGGCTATCCATCCAGAAGATCCCGCCTTCTTTCGGCCAGACAACCTCCAGCGGCGTACCGGCCTGGCGTGCGACGAAGGCAGAGCCGTTCCACACCATTCCCAGATTCACTTCACCTTCCATATACGGATTTGCCGGGTTGTCGGAGTTAAACGCAGCGACGTTGGGCATCAGCTTTTTCAACTCGTTATAGGCCGCTTCAATCTCTTTTGGATCGGTGGTGTTACCGGAATAGCCCAGCTTACGCAGCGCCATCTGGAACACTTCGCGCGCATCGTCAGTCAGCAGCAGGCTGCCTTTGTATTCTGGCTTCCACAGGTCAGCCCAACTGGTGACGGTTTTCGGGTCAATGCTGTCGCTGTTCACGCCAATAGCCGTCGCACCCCAGATGTACGGAATGGAGTAGTCGTTGTTAGGGTCAAACGGCTTGTTCAGCATCTCGGGATCGAGGTTGTTGAAGTTGGTTAACGTTGATTTGTCGATCTTCTGAATCATGCCCTCTTTACGCATTTTGTCGACGTAATAGGTGGAAGGCACCACCAGATCGTAGGCGCCGTCTTTGTAGGTTTTGAGCTTGGCATACATGGTTTCATTCGACTCGTAGGTCGAATAAATCACCTTGATGCCGGTCTCTTTGGTGAACTGCTCCAGCAGTCCTGGCGGAACATACTCGGTCCAGTTGTAGAAATAGAGTGTTTTACTGTCGTCCGCGTGCACAGCGCTCATTCCCATTGCAAGAGCGCCTGCCGCGAGCAGGTGGCGTGACCATTTCATCATTTTAACGTCCCCTGAACTTTCGTTTTATCACGAGCAATAAGTTGGCTGGCGATCACCAGAACCAGCGATAACACCAACAGAATGGTCGCCAGCGCATTCACCTCCGGTGAAACGCCGACTTTCACCATTGAGTAGATCTTCAACGGTAGAATTTCATAGCCAGGCCCGGTCACGAATGACGAGACTACCACATCATCCATCGACAGAGTGAAGCTCAGCAGCCAGCCGGCGGCGACGGCTGGCATTGCCAGCGGCAGAATGATTTTGCGCAGGATAGTGATTTCACTGGCACCCAGATCTTTTGCCGCTTCCAGCATCCGTACGTCAAACCCTTTCAGCCGTGAATAGACAGTCACCACCACAAAAGGCAGGCAGAAAGTGATATGCGAAAACAGGAGCGACCAGAAACCTAACTGGATGCCCAGCAACATAAACAGCACCAGCAGCGAAATTGCCATTACAATATCCGGCGACATCATCACCACAAACAGCATTCCGCTGACGAACGGTTTACCGCGAAAACGGTAGCGATACAGCGCAACCGCAGTCAACGAACCGATGACGGTGGCGAACGTTGCGGAAAAAATGGCCATCGTCAGCGAGTGTTGCGCCGCTTGCAGCAGGCTGTCGTTGTTCATCAGCAGGCCATACCATTTGGTCGTAAAACCCTGCCAGTTGATGCCAAATCGCGAGCTGTTAAAGGAGTTCACAATCAAAATAATGATGGGAATGTACAGGTACGCGTAGATAGCGGTCATAAAACCGCCACGAAGCAGTCTACCGATCATTCGAGTTCTCCCTTTTTGTTCAGCAGTCGGGAGGCGCGCCAGTAAACCAGCAGCATCAGGCCCATCACAATCGTCAGCGTAATGCTGGTGGCAGCGCCGAACGGCCAGTCACGGATGTTGAGGAACTGAACCTTAATTACGTTACCGATCAGCAGGTTCTTCGCGCCGCCCATCAGGTCGGAGACGTAGAACAGCCCCATCGCGGGCAGCATCACCAGCAGACAACCGGCAATAATGCCCGGCATGGTCAGCGGGATGATTATCCGGATAAAGGTCTGCAACTTGCTGGCACCCAGGTCTTTCGCCGCTTCCAGCAGCGGTCTGTCGAGCTTCTCAATGCTGGAGTACAGCGGCATTACCATAAATGGCAGCAGAATATACACCAGACCGATAATTACCGCGCTCGGGGTGAACATGATGCGCATCGGCGTCTCGATCACCCCCAGCCACAGCAGAAATTCGTTCAGGTAACCTTTGGTGCTGAGGAAAATTTTCAGCCCGTAAATGCGGATCAGCGAGTTGGTCCAGAACGGGACAATTAGCAGAAACAACAGCAGCGGGCGGATCTTCTCCGGCAGTCGCGCCAGAAACCAGGCAAAAGGATAGCCGAGCACGAGGCAGGCGAGGGTGGCGATTAGCGCCATATTCAGCGAGTGCAGCAGCACTTCAAAATAGAGCGGATCGAGCAGGCGCGAGTAGTTGTCCAGCGTAAAGACCATTTTGACGAAGCTGGCATCGTCGCGAGTCAAAAAGCTGGTGCCAATGATCATCAGGTTGGGCAGAAAGACAAACAACACAAGCCAACCGACGATAGTGACAATCACCACATTCTGGAATTTACTTGTGTTCTTCATCAGCCAGTACGACCTCCCAGCTTTCTACCCAGTTAATGGCCATTTTCTGGTCGAGAGAGTGGTCAAAGTCCGGATCGTCTTCGTTGAAGAATTCGCTGACCATCACCATCTTGCCATTTTCCAGTTCAACCACCGACTCCAGCGTCATACCCTTATAGTTACGCTCGCGGACGTAGCCGATCAGGCCGTCAATGTGGTTATCGTCGTTGATTTCATCTACGCGCAGATCTTCTGGTCGCAGCAGAACGTGCAGTTTCTGTCCCGGCTCAACGGCAAAGTTGACGTAGATATTGCATTCGCGGCCTTCGACATTAGCGCGTACGCGCTGTTCGTCCAGACGCTCGATCACCGTGGCGTTAAACATGTTGATCTCGCCAATGAATCCGGCGACGAACAGGTTTTTCGGCTCTTCGTAGATTTCACGCGGTGTGCCATCCTGTTCAATGCGCCCATCGCGCATAACGACGATACGATCGGACATGGTCAGGGCTTCTTCCTGATCGTGCGTCACGAACACGAACGTGATGCCGAGCTTACGCTGCAACGCTTTCAGTTCGTTCTGCATCTGTTTTCGCAGCTTATAGTCCAGCGCCGAGAGGGATTCATCCAGCAGCAGCAGGCGCGGTTTATTGACTACCGCACGGGCAATCGCCACGCGCTGCTGTTGACCTCCGGAGAGCTGATGCGGCTTACGCTGGGCAAACTCTTCCAGTTGCACCATTCGCAGTGCTTCCAGTACGCGCGGGGTGATGTCGGCGGCGGGAGTCTTTTGCATGCGCAATCCGAACGCCACATTTTCAAAAACGGTCATGTGGGGGAATAACGCATAGCTTTGAAAGACGGTATTCACATAGCGGTTTTCAGCCGGTACGTGGGTGATATCCTGGTTATCGAGCATGATGTGCCCGGAATCTACGGTTTCCAGACCGGCAATCAGGCGCAAAACGGTTGTTTTACCGCAGCCAGAAGGGCCAAGCAGCGTGAGGAACTCGCCATTATTGATGGTCAAATCCAGTTCGGAAATGACCTCTTTTCCATCGAAGCTTTTGCTGATACCTGACAAAAGAACCAGCGGTGAAAGCGAACGCGGTTGTTTATTCAATTTTTTACTCTGTCCCATGTAGACGCAACGGATGGCTGACCGATGCGGGGTTTGTGGTTGACCACCTTGGTGACTCTTAATGAGGGCCGTAATTCTACGGCAAACCGTTGTCATCGCCAACGTTTGTTGCCAATAACTGTCGTAGTCTTATAGTCATCAG
Source organism: Citrobacter farmeri (assembly GCF_019048065.1). Lineage (NCBI taxonomy): Bacteria > Pseudomonadati > Pseudomonadota > Gammaproteobacteria > Enterobacterales > Enterobacteriaceae > Citrobacter > Citrobacter farmeri. Next base: position 2,689,130 of record NZ_CP077291.1, on the reverse strand, counting down.
GGGTCGGGAAGCGAAATATTCTCGTTTGCGGGGATAAAAGTGACCTGACGCAATATTTGTCTTTTGTGGCTTACTGATAATGTTGTCACAAATAGTGAGGGTGACTGCATGGATAAACTACTTGAGCGTTTTCTACACTACGTTTCATTGGATACCCAATCGAAATCAGGTGTGAGACAGGTTCCCAGTACTGAGGGACAGTGGAAGTTATTAAATTTGCTCAAACAGCAGCTCGAAGAAATGGAGCTGGTCAATGTGACATTAAGTGACAAAGGGACGCTGATGGCAACGCTTCCGGCGAATGTCCCTGGCGATATCCCTGCTATTGGCTTCATTTCCCATGTGGATACCTCACCGGATTTCAGCGGTAAGCACGTGAATCCGCAGATTGTTGAGAACTACCGCGGCGGGGATATTGCTCTGGGCATTGGTGATGAAGTGCTGTCACCGGTGATGTTCCCGGTGCTACATCAGTTGCTCGGACAAACGCTGATCACCACCGACGGCAAAACGCTGCTGGGGGCGGATGACAAAGCGGGTGTGGCGGAAATCATGACCGCGCTGGCGGTGCTGAAGCATAAAAATATTCCCCATGGTGATATCCGCGTCGCCTTTACGCCGGATGAAGAGGTTGGCAAAGGGGCGAAACATTTTGATGTTGCGGCTTTTGACGCAAAATGGGCCTATACCGTTGACGGTGGCGGCGTGGGGGAACTGGAGTTCGAGAACTTCAATGCCGCCTCGGTGAATATCAAAATCGTTGGCAACAACGTGCATCCGGGGACGGCGAAAGGGGTAATGGTTAACGCATTATCCCTTGCGGCGCGTATTCATGCCGAGGTTCCGGCGGATGAAAGCCCGGAAATGACCGAAGGTTATGAAGGTTTCTACCATCTTGCGAGCATGAAAGGCACCGTGGATCGCGCGGATATGCACTACATCATTCGCGATTTTGACCGCAAACAGTTTGAAGCGCGTAAACGTAAGATGATGGAGATAGCCAGGAAGGTCGGGAAAGGGTTACACCCGGACTGTTACATTGAACTGGTGATTGAAGACAGTTATTACAATATGCGTGAAAAGGTGGTTGAGCATCCGCATGTTCTGGATATCGCTCAGCAGGCGATGCGTGACTGTGACATTCAACCAGTGATGAAGCCGATCCGCGGCGGCACCGACGGCGCGCAACTCTCTTTCATGGGATTGCCGTGCCCGAATCTGTTCACCGGTGGCTACAACTATCATGGCAAGCATGAGTTTGTGACGCTGGAAGGTATGGAGAAAGCGGTGCAGGTGATTGTACGGATTGCCGAGTTAACGGTGAAACAGTCGTAGCGTGGCTGATGCCACATGGCGCGACGCTTATCCGGCCTACAGGAGATTTGAACCGTAGGCCGGATAAGACGCATCAGCGTCGCCATCCGGCATAATCTCAATGTTACCCTTCGAAGAACCAGTAGCCGCTGTTGACCAGCGCTGCCAGCATGGCGAGGAATGAGGGATCTTCCAGCGCGTCACCAAAATTCTCCGCTGTCAGCACGATATGACTGGCGAGCGCTTCCAGTGCCGGTCGGTGCGGGGAGTCAATTCTTTCGCCATTGGCATAAACGTCATCACCCACGCGCAGTACCCGTAATCCCCCCAGACGCACCAGTACATCGCCCTGCTTCAGGGCATCATAGATCTCATCAGGCTGATACGGCGGCTCCGGCGGTGCAATATCCAGTTCATGACGCGACTGAGAGATAAACTCACCGAACCATTGTTTGAAATGCTCCGGCTGATTAATCAGATCCAGCATCATGGCGCGCAGTTTGTCCATTTCCTGCGGCAGGACGTCGGCAGGATGTTCACGCGCGGGTACGTCCGGGTCGCTGTAATACGTACTGCCCAGCTCACGTTGCAGGACATAATCGGCAAAACCGCTGATCAGTTCGCGTGTATTCGGCGCGCGGAAACCGACCGAATAGTTCATCGCGTTTTCCAGCGCATAGCCTTCATGCGGGAATCCCGGCGGAATATAGAGAATATCGCCCGGTTCCAGTTCTTCATCAATGATGGCGTCAAAAGGATCTACCTGCAGCAGATCCGGATGCGGGCAGTGCTGTTTCATCTGCAACTTTTCACCCACGCGCCAGCGGCGGCGACCCGTCCCCTGAATGATAAATACATCATACTGATCGAGATGCGGGCCTACGCCGCCGCCGGGTACGGAGAATGAGATCATCAGATCGTCAATACGCCAGTCGGGTAGGGCGCGGAAGGGGCGCATCAGCGCGGCGGTCGGTTCATGCCAGTGGTTCACCGCCTGTACCAGTAATGACCAGTTATTTTCGCCGAGATGGTCATAGCTTTCGAACGGACCGTGGCTGACCTGCCATTTACCCTCCTGATGGCTTACCAGACGGCTATCGACTTCGTTTTCCATCGCCAGCCCTGCCAGTTCGTCAGGAGAGAGGGGATCGATGAAGTTATTAAAGCCGCGTTTTAACACCACCGGGCGCTTTTGCCAGTGACGTTCAAGAAATTCGGGCCAGTTGAGTGTTAATTGGTATTCCATATTGAGCTTCCACAGGCTGGGGCTGGTATCTGTCACCGATTATAACGGATGCTTAACCAGATGCGTGCAGTTGGCTCATATTTATTACATTTTGGATTAGTCGTCTTTTGTCCCCGGCTGCTGATGACCAAAAATGACCTCCATGTGCGCACCGCCGAGCAGGCTGTCGCTGGCAACAATTTTGCCGTCATATTGTTCGGTGATCTCTCGCGCTACTGCTAATCCGACACCTTGTCCCGGACGTAGCGTATCTACACGTTGACCGCGGTCGAATACCAGATCGCGTTTGCTATGAGGGATACCAGGACCGTCATCTTCTACCACGATGTACAGATGATCGTCGGTCTGGCGGGCGGAAATTTCGACAAACTCCAGGCAGTACTTACAGGCGTTATCCAGCACGTTGCCCATCACTTCGACAAAGTCGTTTTGTTCACCGACGAAGCTGATTTCCGGCGAGATATCGAGGCTAATGTTCACCCCTTTACGCTGATACACTTTGTTCAGCGCCGACGTGAGATTATCCAGCAGCGGTGCGACTGGATGCAGTTCGCGACTCAGCAGCACGCCGCCCCCACGCATACTGGCGCGATGCAGATAATAGCCGATTTGCTGCGAGATCCGGCTGATCTGTTCGAGCATTACCGGCTCGGCGTCACTGACGCTCAACTTTTCGCTGCGCATTGAGCGCAACGTACTTTGCATCACGGCCAGCGGGGTCTTCAGGCTGTGGGTGAGGTCGGTCAGCGTGGTGCGATATTTGTCATAACGTTCGCGCTCACTTTTCAGCAGGCGGTTCAGGTTGCGAACCAGACTGGTCAGCTCACGCGTTGTTGTAGGGTTCAACTGTTCGCGGTGGTGTTCTTCCAGTTCCCGCACTTCACGCGCCAACGCTTCGATAGGGCGTAGGCTCCACCAGGCCGCAACCCAGAGCAGGGGAATGACCAGCAGCAGGTTGGCTGCCAGCACATAGATAAACCAACTCCAGACCATATATGAACGTTTAAGCTCAATCGGAATGGTATCCACCACCACAATCGTCAGTTGCGGCATACGCGCAGTGGCCGGGTAGACGTTCACTGCCACCGAATGGGTCATTTCGGCGTCGTCATCATCCTCCTGCACCTCTTTCAACTGCTCCTGGACAGAGTGATCGTCATTGAGCAGCGCGCTGGTGGCGCTGATGTCTGCTTCTATCTCATGGAACCCGTTGCTTTTCAGCCAGTCAGGCTGAATCAGTCTGACAAGCCAGGGCACGTCACGCTGGGCCCACAGCAATTTGCCGTTCTCATCATAGATCAACGACATCGTGGGGCTTTGCACATTGAGATGCTCGGGAAGTTCGACGTGAATCTTATTATCTTCCCACTTTGCGAGAGTATAGAAGAGGTTACTTTCCCCGCGCAGCAGACGAAACGTGGTTTTATCAAAGCTCACGCTATAGCCGACCAGCGCGACCATGCCATAGGCCAGAGAAAGCACCAGTACCACGCCCGCGGTCGCCAACAGGAAGCGCAGGCGCAGCGACAGCGGGAAAAGATGACGCAACAGTTTATTCATCAGCGCAGTTCAAAAAGATATCCCTGACCTCGCACGGTGGTAATGACTTCGTGCGGATACTGGGCCTGTATTTTTTTACGCAGGCGGCCCATCAGCACGTCAATGGTGTGGCTTTCGCGCAGCTCGGCGTCCGGGTACAACTGCAACATCAGCGAGTCCTTGCTGACCACTTTGCCATTATTACGGATCAGCGTTTCTATGATGGTGTACTCAAACGCAGTGAGTTTAATCACTTCATCATTGACCGAGAGTTCACGGCGAGAGAGATCAACCTGGAATGGGGGAATAGAGATAATTTGCGACGCGTGGCCACTGTTACGGCGCATCAGCGCCTGCATCCGCGCGGCGACTTCTTCAATATGGAACGGTTTGGTGACATAGTCATCCGCACCCGCGCTCAGCACTTCCACTTTATCCTGCCAGCTTTCACGGGCGGTCAGGACGAGGACCGGGAGGGAAACATCATTGCTGCGCCAGCGGCGGATCAGTGTCAGTCCATCCTCATCCGGAAGCCCCAAATCGACGATAGCGATGTCAGGCAGGTGTTCGTTAAGGTAATAATCGGCTTCTTTGGCATCTTCGGCATCGTCAACCTGATGCCCGGCATCCTGAAGCTGAACTTTCAGGTGATGACGTAATAACGCATTATCCTCAACAACCAGTACACGCATCATCTTTTCTCTCTGTCTTTACGGTATTAATAGTTTAACGCTGATTATGGTGTTGCGGGGATAAACATTTCGTAAACCGGGGAAAGGGAAGTGCTGAATGGTGGTGCGAGCAATATGTGGGGAGTCGGCCCAGTGACCTGGCGTCACCGGGCCGGGTATGACTACAGCTCGTCAACCAGGGTGATGGCACGACCAATGTAGTTGGCCGGGGTCATGGCTTTCAGACGGGTTTTTTCGTCGTCCGGCAGCGGCAGGCTGTCGATAAATTGCTTCATGCCTTCAGCATCGACGCGCTTACCACGGGTTAACTCTTTCAGCTTCTCATACGGTTTTTCAATGCCGTAACGACGCATCACTGTCTGGATCGGCTCAGCCAGCACTTCCCAGTTGTGATCCAGTTCGTCGAGCAGACGATCGCGGTTCACTTCCAGTTTGCTCACCCCTTTCAGCGTGGACTGATAGGCGATCAGCGCGTAGCCGATACCCACGCCCAGGTTACGCAGCACGGTGGAGTCCGTCAGATCGCGCTGCCAGCGTGAAACCGGCAGTTTGCTCGCCAGATGCTGCAACACCGCATTAGACAGTCCCAGGTTACCTTCAGAGTTTTCGAAGTCGATTGGGTTCACTTTGTGCGGCATGGTGGAAGAACCAATTTCACCGGCGATGGTTTTCTGCTTGAAGTGGTTCAGCGCGATGTAACCCCAGACGTCGCGATCGAAGTCGATCAGAATGGTGTTAAAGCGGGCGATGCAGTCAAACAGTTCAGCAATGTAGTCGTGCGGCTCAATCTGGGTGGTGTACGGGTTCCACTGAATACCCAGCGAAGTGACGAACTCTTCGCTGAACTGATGCCAGTCCACTTCCGGATAGGCGGCAATGTGGGCGTTATAGTTACCGACGGCACCGTTGATTTTGCCGAGGATTTCCACCTGGTTAAGCTGACGGAACTGACGCTCCATACGATAAGCCACGTTAGCCATCTCTTTGCCCAGGGTTGACGGCGTAGCCGGCTGGCCGTGGGTGCGGGAGAGCAGGGGAATATCGCGATACTGCACGGACAGATCTTTGACCGCGTCAATCAGTTGACGCCAGTAAGGCAGAACCACTTCATCGCGGGCGGTTTTCAGCATCAGCGCGTGAGACAGGTTGTTGATGTCTTCAGAGGTGCAGGCGAAGTGAATGAATTCGGACACCGCGTGCAGTTCCGGGACATTCGCCACTTTTTCTTTCAGGAAATACTCAACTGCCTTGACGTCGTGGTTGGTGGTGCGCTCGATGGTTTTAATACGCGCCGCATCGTCTTCATTGAAGTTCGCGACGATCGCATCGAGGAAACCGATTGCGTCGGCAGCAAAAGCAGGAACTTCCTTGATCGCTGCGTGCGCGGCCAGTTTTTGCAGCCAGCGTACTTCTACCTGTACACGGTATTTCAGCAAACCGTATTCGCTGAAAATCCCGCGCAGCGCGCTGACTTTATCGCCGTAGCGTCCATCGACAGGGGAAACGGCGGTCAGTGAGGATAATTCCATAGATCACAACTCCGGGGTTAAATGAGCAAGAATTTGTTTTGCCTGAGTGGTCAGGCGATTACGAGAAAACATCAATTGCAGACGGCCACCGCCGACCTGATGCCAGAGCACGGCGGCGCGAATACCGGCCAGAAGCGAGGCGCGAACTTTGGCCTGTACCTGCGGGCTTTGCAACACGGCAGGGGAACCGGTCACCTGAATGCGCGGACCCAGCGGGCTGATGACATCGACATAGATACCGGCCATTGCGCTCATCAGCGTTTCGGACTGCAGATCAAAGTGATCGAGCTGGCGTTGCAGGCCGTTGATCCGCTCGCCCAACGTATCGAGCGCGCCTTTGGCGGCGGTGAGTTTACGCTCGAGCACCATCAGGCTAAGCGTATACCGCGTCAATTCCGCATTCAGCCCCTGACGGCTGCTGGCATTCAGCACGCCGAGCAGGGTTTCCAGACCGAGGCGCAGATTGGCCTCGCTGCCGCCGAACACGCCCAGCGTTGAGCTGGGGTTCATATCGATAACGCTGTTCAGTGAGACGTGGAGCGCATCGGCATCACAATGTCCCTGGTGCGCAAGTTGTTGCACCAGGCGTGCTGACTGGCAGATCCCAGCCAGTGCGAGGGTGATGTCATAATAATTCTTTGCCACGGTCACTGCTTCCTTGTTTTAGTCCAGAGAGAATAATTATACCGGCAGGGGCAGTCGCTGCTCGATAATACCGCCGCCAAGGCACACTTCGCCGTTGTAAAAGACCGCTGACTGGCCTGGCGTGACGGCAGCCACCGGTTCGTCAAACATCACCTCGACGCGTTCACCATCCAGTGCTTTAACGGTGCACGGAATATCGGTCTGGCGGTAGCGGGTTTTCACCGTGCAACGCATCGTGCCGGTGAACGGCTGGCGATCGACCCAGTGCAGATGCTGCGCAATCAGACCAACGGACATCAGACGCGGATGCTCATGACCCTGAGCAACCACCAGGATGTTGTTCTCAACATCTTTGTCCACGACGTACCACGGATCTTCCGTTCCTTCTTTAGTACCGCCGATGCCCAGACCTTTACGCTGACCCAGCGTGTGGTACATCAGCCCCTGATGCTGACCAATCTCTTCGCCATCCACGGTAATGATTTTACCTGGCTGTGCTGGCAGATAACGGCCAAGAAACTCGCGGAACTTACGCTCGCCGATGAAGCAAATGCCGGTAGAATCTTTTTTCTTCGCAGTAACCAGCCCCAGGTCTTCGGCAATTTTGCGCACCTGAGGTTTTTCCAGCTCACCAACCGGGAACAGGCTTTGCGCGATCTGCTCATGGCCGAGTGTGTAAAGGAAGTAGCTCTGGTCTTTATTGCTATCTAATCCGCGCAGCAGGCGGCTTTTGCCATCGACATCCGCCCGACGGACATAGTGTCCGGTGGCGATATAGTCTGCGCCCAGATCTTCTGCAGCGAACTCCAGGAAGGCTTTAAATTTGATCTCTTTGTTGCACAGAATATCCGGATTTGGCGTACGGCCCGCTTTGTACTCTTCAAGGAACAGTTCAAAGACGTTATCCCAGTATTCTGCCGCAAAGTTTACGGTATGCAGTTCAATGCCGAGCTTATCGCAGACGGCCTGAGCATCGGCCAGATCGGCTGCCGCTGTGCAGTATTCCTCACCGTCGTCCTCTTCCCAGTTCTTCATGAACAGGCCTTCTACCTGATAACCCTGTTGTTGCAACAGCCAGGCGGAAACGGAGGAATCGACACCGCCGGACATGCCGACGATCACTTTTTTTGGGCTTTCTGACATTGGAATACTCACGACATTGAACTTCAAGGCGGCATATTCTAGCACGCAGCCCCTTACTTGACACCCTCTGTAAACGGCCAGTTAAATTCACCGATCGTCTCCAGCGGGTAGCGCATTCCGCTCTGCCAGCAGCGAACACTTTCGGCAACCAGCGGGGAACGCAGGTTTGGGGCGTTGAGGAGGGTGTCGGCGCTCACCCAACGGCAGCAGTCAATATCGCTGTCATGGGGTTCTGTGTCGCACATATTGGCAAGTTCAATAGAAAACAGGAAACGCAAAAACGGCGTGTTGTCAGGTGCAATCCACTGATGCATCCGAATGAAGTGTTGAGGCTGCGCTTTTATGCCGGTCTCTTCCCACAACTCCCGCGCAGCGGCCTGCACCAGCGTTTCGTCTGCTTCCAGATGTCCGGCGGGCTGGTTCCATAGCGCTTTACCGTTGATGGTCTCTTCAACGATTAAAAATTTATCCTCTGCATGAACGATGCAGGCGACCGTGACGTGTGGTTTGAACATGGCTTATCCTTTATTTTCTTCTTCAGTGACATCGCGCCATTCACCGTTAGCCAGGTTTTCCAGGGTGTAATCGCCCATCGCGTAGCGGATCAAACGCAGCGTGGGAAAGCCAACGTGCGCGGTCATTCGTCTTACCTGGCGGTTACGGCCTTCATATAATGTCACTTTCAGCCAGCGAGTGGGGATGCTTTTACGTTCGCGAATCGGCGGATTGCGCGGCCACAGCCACTCCGGCTCCCCGACAACCTCAACGCCAGCGGGCAGGGTGGGGCCATCGTTCAGGGTCACACCCTTGCGCAGCGCATCCAGTGCCTCTGCCGTGGGTTCGCCTTCCACCTGCACATAATAAATCTTCCCGGTACGCTTGCCGGGCTGGGTCAGTCGCGCCTGTAATGCGCCGTCATTGGTCAGCACCAGCAACCCTTCGCTGTCTCTGTCGAGACGACCGGCTGCGTAAATGCCCTGCACAGGAACGAAATCCTTCAACGTGCTGCGTCCAGCCTCGTCAGTAAATTGCGGCAAAACATCGTAAGGTTTATTGAACAAAACCACGCGTTTTGGCTGGTTTTCTTTCCGACGCTTAGTGACTTGTCGTTGGCTGAATCGCTCAACCCGGTGATTTCTAAAAGAAGTTTTTTGCATGGTATTTTCAGATCTTATCAATTGCCGCATTATAGCCTAATAACGAGTGTCTTTCATGGCAGCGAACATTAGGGTAGTATTGACATGCTCATTACAAAACATTAACAAAAAATTGCTCTAACGCAGTCGTGCAGCAGGACGCAAAGGCACATGCAGCGCGATGACAGACGAGCAAACCAGAAGCGCTCGAAGGAGAGGTGAATGGAAAGCAAAGTAGTTGTTCCGGCGGAAGGTAAAAAGATCACCCTGCAAAACGGCAAACTCAACGTTCCTGAGAATCCGATTATCCCGTTTATCGAAGGCGATGGTATCGGTGTTGACGTAACCCCTGCCATGTTGAAAGTGGTCGATGCCGCTGTCGAGAAAGCCTATAAAGGTGAGCGTAAAATCTCCTGGATGGAAATTTACACCGGTGAGAAATCCACTCAGGTCTACGGCCAGGATGTCTGGCTGCCAGCGGAAACCCTGGATCTGATTCGTGACTACCGCGTGGCGATTAAAGGCCCGCTGACCACCCCAGTCGGTGGTGGTATTCGCTCTCTGAACGTTGCGCTGCGTCAGGAACTTGACCTGTACGTCTGCCTGCGTCCTGTTCGTTACTATCAGGGCACTCCAAGCCCGGTTAAACATCCGGAACTGACCGATATGGTTATCTTCCGTGAAAACTCAGAAGACATCTACGCTGGTATCGAGTGGAAAGCGGACTCTGCAGATGCAGAAAAAGTCATTAAATTCCTGCGTGAAGAAATGGGCGTGAAGAAAATTCGCTTCCCTGAACACTGCGGTATCGGTATCAAGCCGTGCTCTGAAGAAGGCACCAAACGTCTGGTTCGTGCGGCGATCGAATACGCGATCACCAATGACCGTGATTCTCTGACGCTGGTTCACAAAGGCAACATCATGAAGTTCACCGAAGGCGCGTTCAAAGACTGGGGTTACCAGTTAGCGCGTGAAGAATTCGGCGCTGAACTGATCGATGGCGGCCCGTGGATGAAAATCAAGAACCCGAACACCGGCAAAGAGATCGTGGTTAAAGATGTCATCGCCGATGCGTTCCTGCAACAGATCCTGCTGCGCCCGGCTGAATACGATGTGATCGCTTGTATGAACCTGAACGGTGACTATATCTCTGACGCCCTGGCAGCACAGGTAGGCGGTATTGGTATCGCCCCAGGCGCTAACATCGGTGACGAATGTGCGCTGTTCGAAGCGACGCACGGTACGGCACCGAAATACGCCGGCCAGGACAAAGTGAACCCGGGTTCTATCATTCTCTCCGCTGAGATGATGCTGCGCCACATGCAGTGGTTCGAAGCCGCAGACCTGATTGTTAAAGGCATGGAAGGCGCGATTGCCGCGAAGACCGTGACCTATGACTTCGAACGTCTGATGGAAGGCGCTAAACTGCTGAAATGTTCAGAGTTTGGTGACGCGATCATCGCAAATATGTAATAGCGATAATTGTTAAATCTATTAACGGGAGCGTATCGCTCCCGTTGTTTTTGTGAGTCCGCTAACCGTTATCAAAATTTTATCAAAACTAGTTTTCAAAACCCGGTAGTTTGCGGGGAGTAGGGCGGTCAGATGGTAGTTCCACTGCCAGGTCCCATTAGGCATTCCTCATTTTTTATGTTTATTGGCGGTGGATGCTCGTTACTATTTAAGGACTGTTCTGTGCCAGAGGTGGACGTTAAGTGTTAAATGCAGCCTTTGCCTCATTGAGGCTCATGGCATTTTTTCCTTCCGATAAATCATGATCGGCTGATTGCTCAGGATCTTCCATCCATTCACATTGCGGGCAAATTGCATGACCACTGGCTTCAACAGACATCATTAATCCACAGCAGGGGCATGAATAATGTCTGTGGCTCATGACATCATTATTTTGCTCTACCACATTGGATGGTGCGAAATTTTGATTTGTCTTCATTTTCGGACTTTCCTGAATGAATTGCATCATAATTTTCATAGGTTGTTTCTGCTCACAAGAAAAACGATCATGCTATTTTAATACCACCATCAGAAATAATATTTAATGTTCATGGGTATCTGCAAAAATAATAAACGATGAAATCAGCACGTCTCTCAATAATAGACTGATGTATCTTCCAGTTCACGCCAGTGACACATTACCGACAGAAATTGTGAGATATTTTTGATCTTCATCTTTCGCAGTGCCCTTGATTGGCTGCAACAGACAGAACGCTCGCTGGTTTGCATTTTACGGGCGATCTCTTTTTGCCACACTCCATTCAGATAATATTGCATCACTGTTTTTTCTCTCAGAGATAATAATCTCGTACTGTCAGGAAGAGGTCGCCCTTCAGTTATACGAAAAACATAATAACAGTACTCTTCTGGAGACATACTCTTCGTCAGTAAATACCCACGAATCTCAGTAAACAGACTTAATGAATCAGCGCCACGGTTACGAGCTATCTCTTCCTTGCTGGTAAGGTAGATAATTTCAGCACCAGAATCAAAAACAACAATATTATCTGTATTTTCAATCCCTGACTGACTCAGCAATAACTGAAGGCCGCTGATAAACCAGTTGTTATGTGAAAATATCTGCATACTTCTTGCTCCCTGCGATATGTGGATAGCAGAGGCCAACCTGTGGCTTCTGCCCTGACTCAGTAATCCAGCGTCAACAGCGCGTCCCCTCTTAATGATTTTAAAGCTTATTTACCCCTGCTACGACATGATGTTGATATACCCTCACCGTAAGAGAGGTGGTTCCCTTTTAGTTGTACGTTACCCAGATATTGACCTTCCCGGAAACCGGTCCGGTATAGTTATTCCCGCCGACGGTGATCGGCCCGTTCTGGATATAATTCGCGGTGAACATGGCCTGACTGGTTGAGGTATAAAGCGGTACAGATTCTGCGTCAGTACGCACCTGACCATGGCTCCCTGTACTGGTCTGGGTGACGCCATCAACGTTAACCCGGTTGCCGTTGTACTTCATCTGGATTTCGAGTCCGTTGACTTTGCTTCCCCCACCGTCATACAGGGTGACGTTTTTCTCGGCAAATGTTGAAGGTGCACTGCCGGTATCCTCAAACCGGAACTGAACATCCGCCACCTGACCCGAACACTCCAGGTCCAGTCCGACGGGTACAGCCGCTCCGGTCGCCGGGGTCCCGGTATAGTTCACCGTATCGGCCGCCCAGGTACCCATGCTGATGTTGTAATCGGTGGTGCGCAGTCTGCACGATGGCGACACTACTGTAATGGCATTGCCCGCCAGTAAATCGGTTGGCAGCGACGGATGCAGTACTGCTGTTGTGTTCCAATATATTGAAGGGGTACCACCCACTCCCAGGCTACCATACTGGACAGTATCTGCCGTTTTTATCAGTTCCGCCTTAACGGAAATTCCCTGTGCAATAGTCTGAATTGAATGCCTATAAGAGCTGGGGCCAGTTGCATAGATCCTTGTATAAAGATACGCTGCGGGGCCAATAGGTCCTCCCCACACATAAACGACATCTCTAGGAGCCTGACTGACACTTGCCTGACCATCAACTCTGTACAGGGTTGTATAACTGTAGTTAGTGCCTGCGCCATCCACTGCTGAATCCGTATCCGCTTTGACGGAAAAACGGATCCCGATCCCCGGCAGCGTGGTGGCATACACCGGATTCGTGCCGCTGAACCCTGTACTTAAGGTCATGCCCGTGATAAGGAAATCTGCAACAATGAGATTCCCGCTAATACTGCCGTTATTCACATTCGTGGAGTTAGTACTGTTATCAATACCGCTGCCTGTACACTGGACGCGGAACCCCGGTAAAAAACTGTTAAAGTCCCACGAATACAGGACCGTTCCCACCGGAGCGGCACTGTCCACCACCAGCGTCCGCGGTACCTGCAGCGGGCGGATGTCCGGCAGGGTATAGGCGCAGGAGCCCGCTGGCTGCCCGGCATGGTCTCCTGTGGCCCAGGTATAGTTGTATGACCATGTCGCCGCCGATGCTGGCATGACGGTCAACCCCGCCATCACCGCCATGACCGCACACCCTGTCAGCCGCCATAACCTGCTCATGGCCTGACCTCCTGGCTGTGCGCTTCACCGGCGCCACCCCAGTCATTCATCGCGCTCCAGGTCACCTTCACGGATGCTCCCGTCTGTGCCGGCAGACTGTAGCGCTGGCTTCCCTGCGGCGGAACCATGGTGTTCTTCTCCTCCGGCGTCACCTTCCGGCAACTGTCACAGCCCACTGTCAGTTGTCCGAAGCTGATGTAATAAGGGGTAGGATTTGTCGCCACCAGCCACGTCTGATTTCCTTCGCGCTGCAGGCTCCAGCGCAGCGCGCCGGACGAGGCTCTCGCCCCTGCAGAGGTCAGCCCCGCCGGGCGCACAAACACCTTAATCCGGCTTCTGACCGCCAGCACCAGACGGTTGGCAACATCCTGCGCCTTCGGCGGAATTTCCTGTAGCGACAGCCAGTACACCGACTCCCGGTCCCGCGGAATTTCGCCCCGCATCACCACCAGACGGAGTTTGCCCTCACTCTTGCCCTCCATCTTCATCACCGGCGGCGTCAGCACCAGCGGCAGACCGTCATCACGCCCCTGTAAATCCTCCAGCCATGACTGAAGCATGTAGGTGGTATCACTGTCATTAATCACCCCAATCGATGTCTCTTTGTCATCGGCATAGGCAATCACTCTCGTCAGTTGTGGACGGACAGCCGCGCTGGCCGCAGAGGAAAGCAAACCTGCCATTAACAGTCCTGCACATATCTGTCTGAATTTCATTGTTTCTGTCCCGTTCATATTTGTTGACGGTGACTGCCGTTACCGGCAGTTCACGATAATTTTCTGGTACCAGTTATCCGGTTTCAGTTGTTCCGGCGTGGCCGCCGGCAGGGTGAACCGGCACTGTGCGTCCGGACCGTCTCCCCAGACCACCAGCAGATGCTCCTCATTACGTGCATCCAGACCGCTCAGATAAGTCAGCCCCTTGTTGCCGACAATCCCGGCCTCTTCACGTGATGCCCCGTCACCTTCGGTGTAAACCATCGCACCCAGCGGGATATTCCGGGGACCGTGAAGCTCCGCCATCGCGCGCCGTCCGACCCGCGAGGCAAATTTCAGCAGCACTGCCGCGCCTTCACTCGGTACCACTTTGCGCCCGGTCTCTTTCAGCTCGACGTTATCCACCCCGGAGGCATCCAGATTGATCTCGTTGTAGCGGTACGGCGTCAGCCAGGTCACCATGGCGTGGCCAAACATGTCCGTTCTGACATCCCCCGAACCGGACAGCCCGATACCCGACGCTCCTGTGGTATCCACTATCGCCACCGTGTCGCCCAGTACCGGCGACAGCACCACACCGCCGCCATACAAGGTCACACCACCGCTCATTCCTGCCGATATCTGGTTATAGTTGTTGCTGTGGCTCAGACCACCACTGATATTCGCCATGCTGCCGTTGTAACCGAGGGTGCCGGACTGGCTGTATTTCCCCTGTACATCGCGGAGCACGTTCGCCGAATACGTCAGCGTGTTATCCAGCGCACTGCCGGAATAGCCCAGCGACTGGCTGAACTGTTTATTCTGGTCACGCACCAGCCCATAGTTCAGCGAACCATAGCTCCGGCGGCTGTCGCTTCCGGAACTGAGCGGAATGCTCACCGACAGGCTGAGCTGCCGGTCTGATCGATCTTCATCGCGGGTGTCTGTCAGCGAGAGCGAAACCGTGCTGCTGCCGATGGTTGTCCCGATGCCACCGGTGACGGAGGTGCTTTTATTGCTGGTGCCGTAATAGCGGTCCTGGCTGACCGTCATGTACAGGCTGCCGATATCAGTCACGTTCTGGTTGATGGTCATCTCCAGTCGGTTACGCTTGCGTCGCGTTGAGTAAGCGTACGCGTCGTCATCGTCAGGACTGACATACCCGCTGTCACGCATCAGATATTCCTGGAACTCAAGAAAATCTTCTGAACGATACTGGTAGCCGAGGATCTGCAGCGAGGTATCCGATGCTTCAAAATGGCGGGCATACTGGACCCGTACCGCCGAACCGTCGCGGGTGTTGTCCTTGTTTTCAGGATTGTTGTAGCGGGCATGTGCAATCTCAGCGGAGAAAGCACCGATATTCCCGGCATTCCAGGACACCCCGGCCGACAGGGTCTGATAGCGATCCGACGCCAGCAATGCGCCCCCGAGCGTGAAATATTCGAAACCCCGCTCAAGCCCGCCGGAGAATACCACCGGCTCTTTTACATCCCGTCCCTGACTACGGTATTTCCCGGCGGCCACGCTGTAACGCATCGCCCCCGGACGGATCATGTCCGGCAGTGAGGTGTAAGGCACCCGGAAGACCTGTCGCTGCCCGTCAGACTCTTCCACCGTGGCTTCAAGATCGGCACCCACCTGGGCGCTGTACAGATCGTCAATGGCAAACGGTCCCGGTGTCAGGGTGGTGCTGTATATCACATTGCCCCGCTGGCGTACGGTCAGACGGGCGTTTGTCCGCGCCACCCCCCGGATCACCGGCGCAAAGCGGAACTGGTTGTCCAGCGACATTTTCTCACTGGTCGTCAGCGAGACACCGCTCAGCGGGACGGTTCCAGCCATATACCCTGATGTGCGGGTATAAATCTCCCCCACCTGCAACTGGCTGCGCAGGCCCGCGATATCACGGGACAGATAGCTGCGATCGTGGTTTGATTCCCAGCCGCGCTGGTCGCTTTTATAGAACGAATCCACACTGTAGAGACGCCATGCGCCTAAAGAGCCGACAGTGTTAAGATTCACATACGCGCTGCGGGAGGTATCGCTGTCGGAATCATTCCCGCCACCGGAGTGCTGATCTGTTTTGATCCGTGAAGAGTAGTAGTAACCGTTGTAACTGGTACGCAGGCTGGTCACACCATGATCCCACTCCTCAGGGGGGATCATGGTGAAATTCTGTTTGTCCACCGCCTCCTGGGGGACGGTGATAAATAAGGTCTGGTTGCTGTCCCGGTAATATAATTCAGAAGCGGGGATCGTTTTTTTCAGGTCGTAGCAACGTCCGTTTGCTTTCTCCTCATACAACTCAGTTTTTATCCCAATCGTCTTCAGCATATCAGCACTCAGACACGGCGTTGTTTCATCCCTGCCATTACTGATAAATTCCACGTCCATCTTCCCGGCAGACTGGTCGTTCACCCTGATATCCACGCTTTTTATCCCGGGCGTCACCGCATTTTTATAGATAAAGACATCCGGTGAGGCACCATTTTTATCCCGGCGCAGATAGGACTCTTCAAAACTGGAGTCAGCAGAGACTTTACCGCCTGTCAGACCGCAGAGAATAAAACCTGCAATAATAATTTTTATTCCGTTCTTCCTGTCCGGAATGAATAAACCTGACAGTGACAGTAATAAAGACATAAATATAATCCCTGTTCACCTGTGTGAATAACGATGAGAGTAAACAGCTCAGCTCACTCTCAGAGAACGCGTTGTCAACCCTGGACAGGAATGCCAGGGCTGACAACAAACGGTCGGATATCAGAAGTACGAGATGATGTAATCTGCTGTACCGGCAACCGCACCTGCGGTGACACCTGTGGTCAGTGACTTATAGGCCGCCTGGTAGTTCAGTGTCACAGGGCCAGTTGTCGCCGGAAGAGGCAACCCGGCATCAGTACTCGGTCCGCTGTTGAGGTCAACCGGCGTTCCGCCAGTGCTCAGGATAGCGACAGCAACGTTCTGGGCCCCGCCTGCTGCGGTGTTACCCATGACATAGTTATCCCCGGATGCCGGCGATGCTGTGGTGAAGATAGCGCGCACGTTCTGCAGGGCCGCGGTGGATTCACAGCCGGTCAGGGAGATAGAGAAAGGGGTGTGACCGGCATAGGTACCGACAGCGGCATTAAGCGTCGTGGTCGTCACGTTCGGCAGTGTCACCGTAGCCGGGTTGCCCATAGAACCACCTGAAGGACCTGCGCCCACAATTGTGGTACATGCACTTGCTGTCACATTGCCGGTGAAGTTAATCGTGCCATCAGCTGCACTGGCATTTGCGCTGAGCAATGCAGTAAATATCGCCGTTGTCAGCAATGTTTTTTTCATCGTAGTTGTTATGTTCATATAAAGTTCCTTATGCATATCCATGCAGTAGTGTTTATTAAGGGGGTACTGAAATACAGTGCAACAGAGTGTTTATTTAAGGCGAGCTGAAATACAGTTAAAAAACACTTACTCTGTCACCTGGTGATAATATTATTTTATCGACTGGCACTTGTTGTCATTTTAAATAGTCTTATATACCCTTAAATAAAACGACTTAAAGATTAAGATGAAAGTGGAATGACTCAATTGCATGATATTTAAAGGATATGCCTCTATTTCTATAGAGTTATCTTATATGGCATGAGTTATCAGGTGGTGTATAAATAATAACACCATTGGGAGTGAGTTATAATAGATATTTAACAGTGGAAACTTGCGCTTTACGGATTTGCAACATAATTCCAGCGTAAGTGTTATTCAGGCTTTTCAGAGTGCCTCGCGCATATTGATGTGGTTAATTATCATCCCGTCAGGAGTCGGAAAGTACCCATATAATATTTCATTTAATTATGCCTTTATGCAATAGTTCAGTCGACATCTTCCTGCCTGGATTAGAATTTATATTTGCCCTCATGGAGACAGGGGAGGCATGCTTCTTGTTCCATCCAAAAGCGCAAAACAAAGGCTGTTCTGGATTGATATCCTGACCGTTTCAGCATCAATGCCATGAGCCCAGGACGATTGCGAGAGGTAATCGTGAATGGCTTCCAGCTGAAAAAAGGTGGGATCGGTTGTGACAATAAATTTGTCTTTAGTAAAACGCAGATGCTGATTATTCACCGAACTTCTCCTTCTGGGCTACTTGTGATGAGACACAGGGCTGTCCTCTATACCGGGGAATGCTCAGGATGCTTTCTCATGTACTGTCATGATAAATACCAGCGGGTTCTCCCCCTGATTTTCATAGAAATGAGGGACGTCCGTTCTGGCTGTTGCCGAACAGCCAGTTTTTACCAGATACACGTGATCCTGTACGCCCAGAGTGAGCGTGCCCGACTGAACATAAAACAGTTCAAGCGTTCCTTCCGTGTGGCCGGGTGAAGCGAACTTTTCCCCCGGCTGCATTTCCCACATCCAGAGCTCGGTCATATCAGGGCCACCCGATCCTGCGAGCAACCTTGCTCTGCCGCCTTTTTCACCTTCCCACAATTCGGGGATCTCATCCTCAGCAATGAGATGTACGGTCGGTTTGGAACTGACATCCACAAAATCAGCCACCGAAACGCCCATCGCGGCAGCCAGACGGCATAACAGGGCAATGCTGGGATTCGCCCGGCATCCCTCTATCTCAACCAGCGCTCCCTTGCTGACGCCTGCCCGACGGGAGAGTTCATCGAGGGATATTTTCTTTTGCTTACGATACAGTTTAATTCGCTGAGATACGGCCTCATTCACGGTACTGACGATAGAATCTGCATCGGTCATTAAATTGACTTTTTTGGTCATCGGTCATTATTATAGAATAAATTGGTCATTACAGGATTATCACGTGTTAACCGTCTCTCCGTCAATTGCCCCTGAAATTTATCGCATTGCCCCCGGTTTTCGGGCACTCAGTATCTACGTAAAAGCGGCGCCAGTGCTTAATCCCGACACGGGAGAAACGGCGCTGCGCGAAGCCTGTGAAGCGGTTCTGGCCGGCGAGCCTGAATGGGCGGAATCTCATCTGGCCGCATGGGCCGACGTTTTTCCAAAGT
Organism: Citrobacter farmeri; assembly: GCF_019048065.1. NCBI lineage: Bacteria > Pseudomonadati > Pseudomonadota > Gammaproteobacteria > Enterobacterales > Enterobacteriaceae > Citrobacter > Citrobacter farmeri. The sequence goes on along the minus strand of NZ_CP077291.1, from coordinate 2,670,092 downwards.
TTGGGGCTAAACCTAAACGCACCCCTTGCTCAGCTGATGCGTTACGTAAGCGCGTATTACGTGACGGAACGATGCCAGCGCTCGATCCCATCGTTGATCTTTATAATGCTGTTAGTCTCCGCTACGCCGTTCCGGTTGGCGGAGAGAATATCGCTGCCTATCAGGGTTCGCCGCGTCTGACTGTGGCAAAAGGAACAGAGCCTTTTGATACCGTCAAAGAGGGTGAAACGTCCGTTGAATATCCTCCACAAGGCGAGGTTATCTGGTGTGATGATACCGGCGTAACCTGTCGCCGCTGGAACTGGCGTCAGGGGATCAGAACCCGCTTAGGCGTGGAAGCTCAACAAATGTGGTTCATTCTGGAGAGTCTCCCACAGATGCCGCTGGAGATGCTTCATGAAGCCGGGAAGATGCTGACCGATGGCCTTGAAAAAATGATGCCCGGCCTGTGGTTTGAAGTTGCTCTCATCGAAGAACAACAGCAGTAATACCATTCAGGGATGGCGAAACAAACCACTGAAGCAGCGGCGGCAAACGCTCATCAACGCGTTACTGCCCTGACAACCCGTCTTGAGCCGTTGTGGTCGCTGTTCCGTAAACATGGCGGAAGTATTCGCGTTATTGCCGCTGCTGCTGGTGTGCCTGGGCTTACCGACATGGATTGCCTGCCCCGACCTCTGCAACCGTTGTCAGCAGGCGATATCGCGGATATTGCCCATGTGATAAGGGCGCTGGAGCTGAAGTAATCTCTTCGCCGGACTGGCAGCCTGTCGGTCCTTCTGAAACCTGGCAGGATTCGCCTGATGCTAAACGTAATTCAGCACTCTGGTGACGGGCGATTTCTGTTCGCGAAGTGTCAAAGGTGACAAAACCTCGACATCACGCCGCCACTCAGAGCGAGGGCGTAGACGAGCGGCGATGGAATCAGGGATGGTGAAAGACCAGCGAATAACCCTGTTCGTGCCAATGCTGAAGCAATTCCTGCTGGCGGCGGGTCGGTTCGATGCCGGTCCAGACAAACAGCTGTTGTCCAGGAAAGAGCTCCGGACGTGGAGAATCCAGCGGCTCTGCCAGTACGGCAATGTGCCAGCCTTGCTGAGACAAACGCCAGGCTTCCAGCCATAGACGTGCGCGGTCTTCGGTATCCCAGCCAATCAGCAACGCATCTTTGCCGGCTTTTTTGCGGGCTTCGGACATACAGGCGGTCACAAATTCAATCAGTACGCCATCAAGCAGGCTGCACATGATGCGGGCCGTATTATGGTCGAGGCTGAGGCGTTGGCGTACGGGAACGAAAACGTGATCGATAAGATCGCCTGAAGTATGTTCACGGGCGAGAGCGCCGATTTTGGCCCGCAGCCTGGCCGGATGGGCAAAACGCAGCACGCCCATCATTTCTTCCTGCAGTGTGGTCCAGTCATCATCGGTTTCCACAGTGCCTTGTTCCAGCAAGACTTTGACCTTGCTTACTGACACTCCGCTTTTAATCCATCGCTTGATCTCTTCAATGCGCTGGATATCTTCTTCATCGAACTGACGATGACCGCCCTCGCTGCGCTGGGGCTTTAACAATCCATAGCGCCGTTGCCAGGCGCGCAGGGTAACGGGGTTGACACCGCAACGTTCAGCGACATCGCCTATGCTGTAAAATCCCATAGTGTCCCTCATACGTGAACCGAAACGTTCCATGCAAACTAACGAATCAGTCGCGTTTGTACAATTTATTATTTATTGTACAACAGCCTCGTCTTAAGCATAGCTAAAAATGATGAACGTCAGGTAAATAAGACTGATGGGATAGGAAACTTGTACAGAATTCCTGCTAATGGTGTAGCGAGGTTCACCTGCCGCCACGAATACAGCAGGTGAAATAAGAGGTTTACAGCGGTGTTTTTTTCTCCGGCCATGCAACCGATGGAATTCCACAGAAGCAAGGCGCTGCAAAAAGATGCCCCTGGAACTGAGAAATACCCGCTGATTCCAGCCACATCCACTCTTCGGGCTTTTCAACGCCGACGGCTGATATCGCAATTTCCAGAGACGCACAGCACTTGATCATGGCCTGGATGATGGCCTGTCGAGGGCCGCTTTTGTGAACATCGCAAATGAGGTCGCGATTAATTTTGATGCGATCGGGTTGGAACTGCGCCAGCAGCCGCAGACCGCCAAAACCGGCACCAAAGTGATCGAGGGCGATACTGATCCCAGAGGATTTCAGGGTTCTCACCGTTTCCGTAAAGGCTTCAAACTCGGAGATAACCTCGCGTTCAGTGAACTCAACGATGATCTGTTCCGGAACAAGACCACTGTCAGCAATGGCATTGAGCAAATAGCTGGCTGCATCCGGCACCTTCACCAACGTCATGGGCAACAGATTCACGGACAAAACCTGATCGCGCAGACCCAGTGAGGCCGCCAGTATAAAAGCGACTTTCTTACTTTCCAGGTCGGCCAGATAAATATCGTCGCCCTTAATATTGTCAAAATAGTGCTGCGGCGAATCACCCGAACGGGTACGCAGCAGCGCTTCCAGAGAGACAATTTTCTGAGCAAGAGGATCGATGATGGGCTGAAAAGCAAAGCTGCAATTGGCCTCCTCGCTGACTGACGTCAGGGGAATCGTGCGAGCGGATTCGGTCGCGATAAAATCCCACGTGCCAGCAGGAGGGATCTCAAAATAGTTCTCTTTTTCAGTGGATTCCACGAAGGTGCGGAAGAACTGCAGCGCACGGTCGTTGTAGGTAAGTTGGTATCGGGATGTGCCCTTATCGAGAATGGTCTGTAACACCTCCTCCCGATCATGTTCCCGTAAATCAAAAAGCTCCATTCCCACTTTCCCAAAGCGGCGGGAGGGACCGTGATCGCACAGCAGTTCGACCACATTATAGTGGCGCTTGTCTTCACAAATTGCCTGATAAATAGCCTTTACGTTTTCATCAGGGCCTTCAAGCAGCTGAAAAAAATGTGTGCCGTTAAACAGCAAAATGCCTGTCACATCAGCATGCCCATTTGTAAGGTTAGCGGCGGCGACCATACTTTCGAGCGCCTTCACCGGGACGTCATCACAGAGATGACTGCGGTAGATAATGGTAGTGAGCATGATTTTCCGACATTGAGGAATGATGTTTAACCCTAACAGAACGGAGGAGATATAACACACTAAATTAACAAAAGTTTTACTTTAAAGTGGCGAGTGTCAGCGGAAACAGAGGATAGCAATGGCATCACTAAAAATGATGCCTGAAAGTAGTGTACAGATAACTATCAGAACAATACCTATGTATAATTTGTAACTAATTGAAAATAAATAATTAGCACTTTTTGGTAAAAATGTAATCATGCATTTGTACAGGTTTTGTGTACAATTTTTCTAACATCGAATAACGCAGTATTAACCTTTTACTGATTCGCACAGGAGAGACCCATGCAGCAAAATGGTTACATTTCAGATACCGCTAACGCCATTGCACATTATTTCAGTAAGGCCAATTTGCCGACTCAGCAGGAAACATTGGGGCAGATTGTGGTGGAAATTCTCACGGACGGGCGCAATCTGAATCGCAAATCCCTGTGTACAAAACTCCTTGGTCGTCTGGAAAAAGCGACCTGTGAAGAAGAGGAGGTTCATTATAACGCGCTGATTGGTTTGCTTTTTGAGCGCTGAACCCTCGCATTAAAGTCGTGAATCAACAAAATGCTGTGTTCCAGGTCCTGGGCAAAACGGCAGAAGAGAGAATGATGATGAACAGAAGTGACATTGAACAACTCACAGACGAACTGATCGGCCAGGCAGTGTTGACGCTGCTGAAACGTAAAGCGGCGGTGAATTCAATGGCTTTGGTCACTCAACTCCGCGTTATGCAGGAAACTGAAATGGATGCCCGTCGTCGGGAAGTTTTTCCGCTAATCATTGCGTACATCGAAGCGGTGATGGCTGATAAATCAACGTCAACACCCACATCCAGACATAGCGGTCAAATGGACACCGTTCGCTCACTTTCAGGGACAACCCTGAAGCCGGGAAAAGGGAAAATTCACTAAACGCTTAACTTTTAATGATGGTGAAAAATGATGATCACAGCAATCACACAACAACCTGATATTTATAGTGCTTTACCTGATCACGTCCTTTCAGATTATTTTCGTCATGCCGGCGACGCCCTTGCTGAAGAAGCAATGGTTTTGGGCGCGGCAATACGCAATATTCTTATAAAGGGTGAGCATATTAATAACAAAAATATCATTATATCTTTGGTTCAAACGTTGGAAGTCACGGATGACATCGTACATTCCGATGTGATCCGAAAAACATTGGAAATTGTTGTTGGACATACTATGGACGATATTTGAAGTATTTAATGGGGAAATAAATCAGTTAACAGCTATAGTTAAATGCTCAACGGTGGGTCAGCCGATTATTGCCGACCTTATCTTCCTGGTTTTCCTGGAATGGAAAATAAAAGATGCGTAGCGAAGACTATGTACAGTCAGAGCATGCCGATCTCTGGTTGTCAGATAATTATCTCAGATGGGGAGTGGAAAGCATTTTAGAACACATCGCCTTTGGGAATACTGCAATACGGTACGTGTTTTTATCAGAAAACCAATATCTTGACGTCCTGAAGCATAACTACGATCGAGGTAGCAGTAAAATTATTCTTCTGACTGACGGTGCGTTTTTCCATTTTCTTGATGGCATCGCGTTTTATCAGTTTTCCATGGATTCGAGTATTGAAGAGTTGCAGGAATTCATCATTTCAATTAGCCACCCTAACGAAAATCAGCTACAACGTAAAATACCTGTAGTGTTGACCCATCGTGAGAGAGTGTTAATCAATTTGATCAAAGAGGGAAAGCGCATAGCGGAAATAGGAGAGCATCTCAACCTGCATATAAAAACGGTCTACCAGGTACGGCAGTCGCTGATAAAAAAAATGGGATGCAGTGGTGCAGTTGACCTACTGCGTACCTTACACAGCGACGTGTTCAAAAACTGGTTGGCAGAAAGTCATCAGTGTCATTGATATCACTTTTAAATGCACTGCGACTGATATTTAGATATTCCTGAGGCAATATTCGTTACCATGAGTGAGCGGACTATATTTGTGCGAGTAAAAGTCGTAAGTCACTTATGACATATATAGAAGGCTGCACGTCATTATAATTTCCTTATCTGATGCTATCTTTTATATCATCAATGTGATGTTTGGAAAAACCGTGCAGGATATCCAGGTGGTGCGAAGATTAAAACTCGAGGCGATTCAGTCGATACGGTGTAATTATCCCAGAAAGCTGTATCGGTTACATTTGAATCCCCCTGGCGTCCAGATAAGTCTATGTCCGCTTCTCGCTCAGGCTGTGTGAAAACACCTGAGCACTTTTTGGTCTAAGCGATGGTTTCATATGATCAACCATTCTTTATAAACCCATGCCGCGGACTTACTTTTCCATTAAAATTATAAACATACAAGTGAACACTGCGGGTACCGACATGACCAATCACATTCAAGGACATGGCAGGCACCAGATGACATTGCTCCCAGATGCACTGGATGATTTTGTCACTGAAGATAACCCAGTCAGAGTAGTTGATATATTTGTAGATGGGTTACAGCTTGATTCTCTTGGTTTCAGAAGAGTTAACGCAAAGCGAACCGGACGGCCCGGATATCACCCTGCCACCCTACTGAAGCTGTACATTTACGGATATCTCAACCGAATTCAGTCCTCCCGAAGACTGGAAAAAGAGGCCCATCGGAACGTTGAACTGATGTGGTTACTTGAACGATTAACGCCTGACTTTAAAACCATTGCAGACTTTAGGAAAGATAACGGTGAAGGTATCAGGAATGCTTGTCGGGCCTTTATTGGCCTGTGCCGGCAAATGCAAATGTTCACTGATGTTGTTGTTGCTATTGACGGCAGCAAATTCAAAGCAGTAAACAGCAAACCGAACAACTTTACATCCCAGAAAGCCAAAGACCATATTGAGCGCGTTGAGCAAAGTATTACTTATTATTTAAACAAGCTGGATGAAGCCGACAAGAATACCGGGCCCAATGCAAGCACAAAGTTAACAGCCACTAAACTGGCCTGGCTACAAAAGCGTTTACGTGAACTTCAGGCAATCCAACACGCAGTCGCACAACAGCCAGATAAACAACTCTCTTTAACCGACCCTGACTCTCGGTTGATGAAAACAAATAATATGAACCGGCAAGTTTGCTACAACGTTCAGACAGCCGTGGATACGAAGAACCATTTGATTGTTGCGCATGAAGTCACCAATACAACAGATCGGGGGCAACTTGGTTCAGTGGCAACACTGGCTCAGAAAGCTGTTGGCCGGAAGGACATAACAGTACTTGCCGATAAAGGGTATTACAGTCGCAGCGATATTAAAACAGTTCTGGATAGCGGAGCCGTGGCTTTGGTGCCAAAGGGAGATACCTCTGGTGCTGAACGTAAAGGGCTCTATAACCGCTCAATGTTCAGATATAACAGGGAAAAAGATGTTTATGTATGTCCAATGGGCAACGAGCTTCAGAATCGATTTACCTCAATAGAGGACGGTCTGGAGCAACAATTATACTTTAACAATATTGCCTGTCGCGATTGCAGCCAGCGCTCCAGGTGTACCACATCAAAACGCGATCCAAGGCGTATACGGCGCTGGGTTCATGAAGCTGAAATGGAAGAAATGCATGCCAGACTTGAGGCATTTCCTCAAGCAGTAGTCATGCGAAAGCAAACGGTAGAACATCCGTTTGGGACAATAAAAATGTGGATGGGTGCAACGCACTTCTTGATGCGGAAATTTAAAAACGTCAGTACAGAAATTAGTCTGCATATATTGGCTTATAACCTGAAAAGGATGCTATCAATATGGGGTACTGAAGGATTGATAATTCAGCTGCAGGAACAATACGGCTAACGGTTCCAGCCATTTTATCCTCCAGTAACAACAAATATCAGGTTCTTCCCCGCAATAAAAAATTCTGAGTCACCCGAATAAAATCACAGATTACCTCGTCAACTTAAACGACATTATTAAAGCACAGATGAGAAATATTGTTTGGCTATTTGAAGCTATGAGTTTTCACATAGCCTGCGCTCACAGCGGACTTTTATCTGAAGGCTCATTGATGATGACTGCCCGGTAATCTGACATCCATTCACGTCGGGAAATCCTCCAGCCTTGTCCCAATACTAAAAAAATGATGAAAAAACGGAGTACAAGCAAGGAACAATTTTCTCAATTTCGAAGGTACATTTATGAGATTTATATAGATCGGGGCGGTCTCCAAACCAGGCGAAGAGGGGGCGACACCTTCCGGGGGCTGACACATACCCATGTGAAGTTTCCGCCGGTCACGCAGCGGCAGAATCTTCACGAAACGGGATGCGCACCAGGCAAATACGCTATCTGATGTGTTTGTAAAAAGTGCTCTGGTATGTTAAGAGTGGTTAATTAGACATTTAGCGTAATTATAGATAGAACGCAATCAGCGGAACAATACAGAATTTTTCTGTGGAGACAGTGAGTTATGGAAAACAATGAAAGCATCTGCGACTTCTATGAGAGTAACTTCGACGAGGCAAACCGCTTCGCAGTAAATCCGCTGGAATTTATCCGCTCTCAGGAGATTATTAAGCGATTTTTAACGCCTTCCCCCATGCTTATCGCTGATATCGCCGGCGCAAATGGTTTTTATTCATTCTGGCTGGCAGAGCAGGGGCATCATGTACATCTGTTAGATCTTTCCAACAAACATATTGAGCAGGCCAGACAGCGCGGACAACAAAGTGCTGTCAAGTTGCAATCGTACACCTGCGGCGATGCGCGAAAACTACCATGGGAGGGTAACACTTTTGACATGGTGATGCTGATGGGGGCGCTGTATCACCTGCAGGACAGCGTTGACAGGATGCAATGCATTGAGGAATGCCTTCGTGTTCTGAAACCCGGCGGCGTAGCTATTTTTACCTATATATCCAGGTCAGCATCGCTGGTGGATGGATATAAATACCAGTTTATAAACGACCCATTGTTTCAACGTATCGTGGAAATCGATCTGTTGACGGGAAACCATGAAAACCCTGAAAGCAACCCAAATTATTTCACTACTGCTTTTTTTCATACCCCGTCATTAATTATGCAGGAGCTTCAGCAAACAGGTTTTCAGGATATCAGACTGTTCGCTGTAGAGGGGTTTGCCAGCATCATTGACACGGATGAGATATTGCAGGTAGAGGACAAAAAGGCCCTTTTGCTGAAGTATCTCCGCTTAACTGAGGAACTTCCTGAGTTGCAGGGTATTTCGTCGCATCTGCTGGCTGTCGCAAGAAAAGCCTAATTCCGTCAGAATCGCCAATATTAATCACATTCACTTTGAGGCTGCCATTTGGCGGCCTTTGGACAGGCCTCGTCGTGAGAACAGGAAACGTCTACTGTTGAGGGGGCAGTCCAAAGGCATGGAAGGTATTAACTAGCTGAAATGTTAAGAGTTTGGCGACGCGATCATCAAAAACAGGTAAACCACCTTCCGGGATAAACGAGAACGGGAGCCGATGGGTTCCCGTTTTGTGAACACTTCTCTCAAGAGGAAATCCCGTTTATCCTCTGTGAAGCTTTGGATTAGTTTCGCCCTTGTTCACTCACAGAGAGTAAATTCAATATTCTCTCCGTCAGTTTTTCCTCATAGCCTTCCTGAGCAGGGTGATTGAATTTCACCAGAGGGGCTGAACTTTTTGTTTGCTCATATGATCGCTCAAGTAAACCTGGCTCACCACTTATGCTGTTTATCACAGTGGATAAAACGCGGATAGCAACCTTTGATGCGTTAAGATCAAGGCTCAGATCGTCAATGGTTTTCTCAAGGATTTCAATGCGTTCATTTACGTCAGTCATTTAATCTCCTGGAAATATATTTGTTCGTTTCTTTTTTCCATTGTTTTGATTATCCATTTGTCACCTCTCTTTATTTCTGACAGCAACATTAAGCGTAGAACAAAATTAATGTCCTGTATTTTATTAATTGCCATGCATGAGATTAATCCTGGTTTCAAAGGTGGGGTTTTATTTTCAGGCAGGTCAGAGAGTTAGTCCTTGTTGAGTTGAAAAATAAGCGATTTATTGATTTGTCAATGTATTGAAAATTAACACTATCAACCGAAATGGAACAATCAATTAAATTTGACTAAATTCAGATGACCGCTAGTGTTAAGCACTGAACAACGACAGATACGAAATACGTTTTTGTATCAAACTGACATAACCGATATAAATGAGGTGATATATGGCAGAGCATCGTGGTGGTTCCGGTAATTTCGCAGAAAACCGAGACAAAGCGTCTGAAGCGGGCCGTAAAGGCGGGCAGCACAGCGGTGGAAACTTCAAAAACGATCCACAGCGTGCATCTGAGGCCGGTAAGAAAGGTGGCCAGAACAGTCACAGCGGTGGCCGTAAATCTGATAATTCCTGATTATTAGCTTCAGTTTCATCTTTTAATTAAAAAGAGTGTCCTGCGGGTCTTTTTAGACTCGCAGATATTTATATAACCCGGAAGGTGTTCCTATGAATATGAAAAATATAGAAGATGTATTTATTCACCTGCTTTCAGATACCTACAGTGCTGAAAAACAATTAACGCGCGGACTGGCTAAACTAGCCAGAGCGGCATCAAGTGAAAAACTCAGTGCGGCTTTTAATGCGCACCTGGAAGAAACTCAGGGGCAAATTGAGCGGATAGACCAGATCCTTGAACAGGAACCGGCAATTAAGATTAAACGTATGAAATGCGTGGCGATGGAAGGTTTGATTGAAGAGGCGAATGAGGTTATCGAGAGCACGGAAAAAAATGACGTTCGGGATGCGGCCTTAATCGCAGCGGCACAGAAAGTAGAACATTATGAGATAGCCAGTTATGGCACTCTGGCTACGCTTGCGGAACAACTGGGTTATAAAAAAGCGGTAAAGCTGCTGGCTGAAACACTGGAAGAAGAAAAAGAAACCGATCTGAAACTCACAGACCTCGCCGTGGGGAATATCAATAAAAAGGCAGAGAAACGTTAACCTCTCTGACACGAGAGAAGGATAATGATCGTAGAGAACACTATCCTGACTGATGAGGGATGCACTTTCATTGGAAAAGCAATCGACTGTGCAGTTTCTTCTAAGATATGAGGCGAACGGCGTCGGACTCAAAAAGAAACTCCTTACGCTCTGCTCAGGGCAGAGCTACGCCCTGACGAACCACTGTCAGTGCCGGAGCCAGGCAGTGGTTTCTTCCACTAAGCCTGCCAGGCTGTAACTTACCGCCTTTGCAATGACGTCCTGACAGTCGCCGGAAAAAAACTCTCGTTTTGTCACTATCTGTCCGCGGAAATTCCATGCAAACCAGACCGTTCCAGCGGGCGTACCATCCTCTCCACCGTCGGGTCCGGCATAGCCGCTAATGGCAATACTCATATCTGTTCCTGCGCGTAACCGGGCGCCTTCCGACATTTCTCTGACGGTCTGTTCGCTTACGGCGGTATATTTCTCCAGCGTGCTGGCCTGCACGCCAAGCATTTTCTTTTTTGCTCTGTCACTAAAGGTAATGATGCCAATATCATAAAAATCGGCTGTGTCCGCCTCTGCGCAAAGCGCAGCTGCCAGATGTCCACCCGTGCAGGATTCAGCCGTGGTTAAGGACAGCCTCCTGTCAATGAACATATTCGCGATCTGATTCGTTAACTCGCCAGCGGTTTTCGCTTCGCTATAGGCTGATTTTTTCATTATCTTTTCCCTTAATCATCATCAGGAATGACTGAAATATGACCATTACGCTCCAGAATGGCATACTTAATTTTAGAGGGTTCCGTAATCCCCTGACTCTGCCGGGCTGCCGCTAAAATATCCTCGAGAGAGACATCGACCATTTTCATTTTTTCCATTACCGGTTCGCCGTGATCCAGCAGAATAACGGGTGAACCATCAAGCGCAGATTCCGCCCCGTTCATCTTTTTTTTCATGAATCCAAACAACATGTCGATCGCTACCAGGGTGACAATGGTAAGCATCGCCCCCGTAACCGAGAAATCGTTGCCGAGTAATGCTTGTTGCGTGGCTTCGCTGATAATCAACAATAAAATCAGATCGAAGCTGGTCATTTGCAATAATGCGCGACGTCCTGCAATTTTAAACACCACCAGTAAAATGAGATAAATGGCTAAGGCCCTCAGTACCATTTCCATGCTGACCTCCTACGGATAGATAAACTGCCTGAAACGAATTTCAGGCGTGTTGTTTAACTGGATGACATTTATTGCGTTGCCGGGTTTTACGGGGGTGACACGTAACCAGATGGATGAATCCTGCTGATTTTCGGCTGTATTATACACCAGGTACAGAGCATCTCCCTTGCTGTACATGCTGTCAGGTTGAGGCCATATATTTTCAGTTTCATAAAAAGTTGTGAAATCTCCGGCAATCCGATAAATATTTTTCCCTGAATGCTGGTCGGTTGCGGAAATTTTCATGTTAAATTCTGTCTGCCAGCGACCAAATCGTTCAAAATGTAATGTCATCGTCCCGGTTGTATTCTTACTCACGGTGTCACTGACGAAACCACCAGAAAAAAAACCAAATAAGGCCAGGGAAATAATACAGAGTAAAACCACGAACCCAACCTTATGAAATCTTGCCTCAAAATTCAGAAAATGCTGACTCTCATCAATACCGGGGATTTTCAGGTTTGCTCTGGGCATTTATAACCTCACCGTTTCGTTAGTATTCCCGTCAGTTAAATGATTTATAATGACATTACCATTTAAGACACTTCTGGTTTGCCAGATTAAGGAATAGCAATCAGACTTAATAAGTCAAGTAGGCGAAGAGATGAGGGCAAAATGAAATTAGCCATGGCACCATTATTATGTTGTTTTATAATCCCGGCAGTTTTTGCTGATGAGAGTGGTGGACTGAAAAAAGATACCGCACCGCCGCCGCCGCACGCTCTGGATGAGGGATACCGTGGTACTGAAGATGCGCGAACCATGACGGTTCAACAAGCCAAAACCATGCATGACGGCGCTACCATCTCCCTGCGTGGGAATCTGATTGATGATCAAGGTGGTGATAAATTTGTTTTTCGCGATAAAACCGGCAGCATCCATACCCTGATTCCGCTTTCAGTCTTCGATGGCCGCACGGTAAAACCCGATCAAATGATCGGTATTAACGGCAGTCTGGACACCAAAACGCAACCCCCAGTGGTTCGCGTAAACAGAATACAAAAGTAGTATTACTGTCGCTCTATAAATCCTTAAAGCATAGTATCAGCACACCGTTAGCACTGTATGGCATACCTGTGGAGGTCACCTTAGGTATGCTTATCTCGCACAACCGGCATGGGGCCTGATGTTGACTCGAGTCTGGACGGCGTCATTCGCACCGCAACGTTCTGGCTAACGGAAGACCTGGCGGTTTCAAAACAGACAGGAAGCATTTCCTGAAAATAGTATTTTTTGTCCGGTAGTAGAGGTTTAGCTGACTGACAAAACTATACCTTGCTATGTCACGTTAATCATGCGTTAATGGTGTTCTGGTTTGTTATGAATTTATCTGAAGCAGTCACTAGAATAGTTTTCTTATTTGTTCCTGTTGAGATTTCCTTGTTGGTTTTTCCTCTCTGATAATTTTTTTCGGACCATCCTGCCTAAGGGCTTACTCAAAAAGGTAATAATGATGTCTAATAAAATGACTGGTTTAGTTAAATGGTTCAATCCTGAAAAAGGTTTTGGTTTTATCACTCCAAAAGATGGCAGCAAGGATGTATTCGTCCATTTCTCTGCTATCCAGAGTAACGATTTTAAGACACTGAATGAAAATCAGGAAGTCGAGTTTGGTGTTGAACAAGGTCCAAAAGGTCCCTCAGCAGTTAATGTTGTGGCTCTTTAAGGTAACTGTTATCACTAATAATATTCACTTCAGATGCCCTTGTTGCCATGGGTCTCAGTACAGAACGTCTTCTTTTGATGTCACTGACAGAAATCCTTTCGGCGCGAAATGTATTTTTTGCAAAACGACAATGATAACATTCGATAATATTGCAATGTACATTCGTTCTGGTCAGTCACCATTGGATTTCAGAAAATAAAATCCGGGCTCCTTTGGGAGCCTTTTTTATTTTTAAACGGCTCTAATTAACAGGATCATCACGGAACCATTATGAAAAAAGTGATAGTGTTTTTTAATTCGGAATCGGCAGTAGTTGTATCTGTAATGAAGAGTATCACTACGATAATACGTGAGTACCCTAATGGGGAAAAAGCGCACCTGCAGATCATGTCCGCAGGTTTTCCGTCTCTCACGGGAGATCATAAAATAGTTCATGTTGCCTCCGACCGGGATGTGACTTCAGAAGAAATTATTGCGGCGGCATCAAAACTCTTTAAATAATGACGACAAGTTCTCTGTCAATGCCACTAAAAGGTGAATGGCTGTTTGATTCTTGAGCTGGTTCAGTATAAACAATATGCACTAACCTGTTGATTATTGAAACTTTCCACCTTATCGTTTATAGATATTAGGGGTTGTACAAGTTATCACATGAATCATGGGAACTGCTGGGGCCATAGATGCCGATACAGACCAGAAGAGGTGCATAATGAAAATTGAAGAGTTAAAAAGTAAAACTGAAGCGGATATTTCTGATTTCATTGCCAAAAAAATAGCTGAGCTCAAAAAAAAGACAGGTAAAGAAGTTTCTGATATCCAGTTTACGGCCCGAGAGAAAATGACTGGGCTGGAAGGCTATGACATCAAAATTAATTTGATCTAGCTGTCATCAACACTCCACATTCGAGATAGCCCCCTGTCTGCTAAAGCGAGGGGGCTTTTTTATCGTCATCCCTAAACCACCTCCATGGGAGGCGGTCAACGTTCATTTCGTCCTCTGCGCAATGTCGTTGCGCTATTCGATCGCCTCGCAAAGCCGTGTCTTCATGTCACGATAGGTCTGCGCGGTATAGCGTTCAGCCCACGACTGATCGACAATCCTCTCGACCTTAACCGCACAATACTTGGTTTCCGGTGTCTTTGAGATAGGGTCGAGATTATCCTGCGTCAGTTCATTACACGCACCAATCCACCATTGATAGGTCATATACACCGCCCCGCGATTGATGCGTTCGGAGACATCCGCCCGGCTGATCACTTTTCCCCGACGCGAGCTGACCCACACCAGTTCCCGATGACGAATACCCGCCTTTTGCGCGTCCTGCATGCTGATTTGCACATAGCCGGGTTCATCGGCTAGTGCCTGCAGGGCGGCACAGTTACCGGTCATAGAACGACAGGAGTAATGACCCACTTCGCGCACCGTACACAGGACCAGCGGATACGCCTCGTCAGGCACTTCCGCCGGGGCGCGCCACGGTGCGGCAAACAGCTTGCCTTTACCATCTGGCGTGTCAAATCGGCTGTTTTCATACAGGTATGGCGTACCGGGATGATCAAGGTCGGGGCAGGGCCACTGAATATGCCCCATATCGCCCATCTTTTCGTAAGTCACGCCATAGAACAGCGGGCACAGCTCACGCATCTCATCCCAGATTTGCTGATTGTTCTCATAGTGCATGGGATAGCCCATTTCACTGGCGAGCAGGCTGATGATTTCCCAGTCGCGCTTCACGTCGCCGGTAGGTTCGATGGCTTTGTCGAAACGCTGGAAGCCACGATCGGCGCAGGTGAATACGCCGCCATGCTCCCCCCAGGAGGTGGCGGGTAAAATTACGTCCGCCATCTCGGCGGTTTTGGTCATAAAGATATCCTGCACCACGACGAAATCCAGAGCGGCGAAGCCGTCGCGCACCAGTCCCAGATCGGCTTCAGTTTGCAGCGGATCTTCCCCCATGATGTAGTAGGCTTTAATTTTACCTTCCAGCGCCAGGTGAGGGACTTCGGTGATGCGCGTTCCGACCTTGTCATCCATCCTGCTGGCGTCGATCCCCCAGGCTCTGGCGAATTTTTCTCTAACGGCCGCATCGGTGACATCCTGATAGCCCGGAAAGAGATTAGGCAATACGCCCATGTCGCAGGCTCCCTGGACGTTGTTCTGCCCGCGAACCGGGCCAACACCCACGTGAGGACGACCGAGGTTACCGGTCAGCAGTGCAAGGCTCGATAATCCACGTACTACATCCACGGCCTGACCAAACTGTGTCACACCCATCCCCCACATCACGGTTGCTGAAGGCGCTGCGGCAAAGGTCCGCATCGCCTGACGCACCTGTGAGGCCGGAACGCCGGTCAAGTGTTCGACGGCTTCCGGTGAATAGTCCTTAACCGTCTGCCAGTAGGCATCCAGTCCTTGTGTATGCTTATGTACGTACTCTTTGTCGTAAAGCTGTTCGTCAATGAGAACGTAACCAAAAGCGTTTACCAGTGCCATATTGCAACCGTTATTCAGTTGCAGGTGCTGGTCAGCAATGCGGGCGGTTTCTATGCGGCGGGGATCGCAGACGATAATCTTCGCGCCATTCTGCCGCGCCTTGATCACCCGGCGCGCGACAATCGGGTGTGAATCTGCGCAGTTGTAGCCGAAGATCAGCAAACATTTTGAGTTTTCTATGTCGCTGATGGAATTACTCATCGCGCCATTACCCAGGGTTTCCTGGAGACCGGCCACTGACGGCCCGTGACAGACGCGGGCACAGCAGTCCACGTTATTAGTGTTGAGGACCGCACGCGCGAATTTCTGCATCACATAGTTGGTTTCATTGCCGGTGCCGCGTGAGGAACCGGTCGTCATAATGGCGCGCGGGCCTTCCCTGTCGCGAATTTCCAGTAAACGTTGGGCAGTGTAGCGGATCGCTTCATCCCAACTGACCGGGGTAAATTTACCGCCTTTTTGGTAGCGGATCAGCGGACGGGTGAGGCGGGGGGTCAGAAGGCGGGTGTCGTTGAGGAAATCCCAACCATAGTACCCTTTCAGACAAAGCTGATTCTGGTTGGTAACCCCCTCAGCCGCTTCGGCGCGGATGATTTTGTTATTTTCAACAACAAGCTTGAGCTTGCACCCTGCCCCACAGTAGGGGCAGACACTGGTGATTTTTTTCATCAATAACAGACCTGTTAAAAGCTGAAATAGCGCGAATTGTGACGAAGCCTGCGCGAAGGCGCTAAAGCTTCGGTTGTCGTCATGACGCAGGGGATAAGCACAATACGTGCCAGAGTGGCAAAGTCAGCGTTGATGCGGGTCCAGGCAGAACCGACAGGGAAAATGACAGTTGATTCGACATAAATGACGAGTTGGCGTCAAAAAAAAGCCCGCGCAAAGGCGGGCAAGAAATACTGGAAGCAATGTGAGCAATGTCGTACTGAATACCTGAGTCGTTTACTCAACTATTCAGTAATGAGAAAGATAATCTTTACCATCTAAACTTGCAACCCCATCTTTTGTGGGAGAAATCAGAAAGCTAAATTGAGTGATGTGTATCA
The DNA here is from genome assembly GCF_019048065.1 of Citrobacter farmeri. NCBI lineage: Bacteria > Pseudomonadati > Pseudomonadota > Gammaproteobacteria > Enterobacterales > Enterobacteriaceae > Citrobacter > Citrobacter farmeri. Next base: position 2,653,606 of record NZ_CP077291.1, on the reverse strand, counting down.
CAAATTTCAATTTCCTGATGATGTGCTATCCTTTTTAACGGCGAGTAAACCGCTAACGCAAAATCGATAAGTGAGGAAAAAATGGGCATTATTTCATGGATTATTTTTGGTTTGATTGCAGGTATTCTGGCGAAGTGGATTATGCCTGGTAAGGATGGTGGTGGATTCTTTATGACGATCATTCTGGGGATCGTCGGTGCCGTTGTGGGGGGCTGGATCAGTACTCTGCTTGGCTTTGGGAAAGTGGACGGTTTTAACTTCGGCAGTTTCGTGGTGGCGATTATTGGCGCTATCGTCGTGCTGTTTATCTACAGAAAAATCAAAAGTTAACCCGCAAAAATTGACTGACAAAAGGCGACCTGAGGGTGGCCTTTGTCATTTTTGAACCAGGCGTTACCACCAACCCAGTTCAGTACCCAGTACCACAACCAGCGCAACAACAATCATAATAAGCGTCGTTTTTTTCATCATTTACGCCCCCGGTGCGGCATAGCCACCAATGAAAAACCAGGCCAAAAACACCACGGCCGTAATGAAAATGACGACGGGAAACAGTATGCCCAGTCTCATGCGCTCACCTGTCTGAATTATGCAAAGAGGAGCAAGGATAACAGGGGTTAATGGGTGACAAAAGGAGTTTTCTCCTCGCGCTTTTCGCTTATTCTGCGAGCGACCAGGGCGTGACACACGGGCTCACGGCAGGTTATCATTTCTCAGAATTATCTTAACCAGAGCCGCAGGAGCGCAACGAGAGAAGTATGTTTCAGCTAAAGCCGGGTACCCTGGCGTTAATCATTGGTGCGAAAACGGCTGCCGGGCGCGGCAACATTGGCAAGTCGGTTGAGTTATTTCATCTCTGCCAACCGGGTGAGGTATTTATTAATCCCGTGAATGGGTTTACCACGATGCTACCGAAAGAGACGCCGCGTGCGCTCTGGCTGGTGACGGGTGAGGTGGTCTCAGCAAGCGGGCAGCAGGGTTTTGCCTGGGTGAGAGCGGCAAACCTGATGCCGCTGCAGCCGGATACTCAGCCTGAAATGATGAATACCCGCGAATCACAATTCCTGTAGCCAATCCGCCAGCACAAGGGCGTGATTTTGCTCACTGTTTTTGGCGGCGTACAGCAGCGTCAGTCTCTGTTGGCGCGCAATCTGTGCCAGCCGCTCGCCTTCCTTCTTCTGTGTGGCAAGTTCCGCACGGTATAGCTCAGAAAAATGATGAAAATCGATCGTTTGTGCGTGAAAAGCTTTGCGCAGTTCTGTTGAGGGGGTGAGGTCTTTGACCCACTCATCCAGTGCGAGATCCGCTTTTTTGATCCCGCGCGGCCACAGTCGGTCAACCAGTACCCGATAACCGTCACTGTCCTCTGCCGGATCGTAGACGCGTTTACACTGAATATTCATGTTTGTCTCTCTCCTTAATCCAGGCACAAAATTCGTCGAGCTGATGGTCGGAAAAAACCGTTATCCCGTGCTGGCGTAACAGCGCTGCGGCAACCCCCATTCCGGGATGTCGTTGACCGCTGAAACTGCCATCGTAAATAAACTGACTTCCACAGGTTGGGCTACCGTCGGTGAGTAGCGCAACGTCGCAGCCGTTATCCTGCGCCGTACGAAGAGCCAGCCAGGCGGCAAGCTGATAGTGCGCCGTGACATCATGGCCGCTCTTTTCCACAATGAACGCGCGCCCCTGCATGACGTCGTTGCCATCGGCCTGAACAATCTCAGCCGGTGGGCGCGGGGTCGGCAATCCAGCGGCCAGTTCCGGGCAGTGGACCACCAGGCGCTGTTCTGCCTGTAAGTGAGCTAATATCGTTGTCGGGTAGGCTTTCTCGCTGCCGTTATAACGAACCTTCAGCCCCATCAGGCAAGCACTCACTAAGACCTTACTTTTCATCGCATTTGCCTCGACAAGCAGAAAAACAGCACCCGATCACTATATCACTTTGCGCGTGCCCATCCTTAAATTAAGGTATTGTGATGACAGTAAAAGATCGGTAGGCTGAGGCTCCTTATGTTGTCCCCAATTGTTCTGACGTAAGGAATTCTCCATGGAAATATCCCCTGTAAAAGATACGCTGCGGATTGCGCTGGTGGGTGATTACAATGCTGGCGTCACCGCGCATCAGGCGATTCCTCTGGCCATCGACGACGCCGCTGCGGTTCTGGAACTGGTGGCGGATTACGACTGGCTGGCCAGCACCGAAATCGCCAGTGCAGAAGATCTGGTCGGCTATGATGCCATCTGGGTGGTCCCCGGTAGTCCATACAAAAATATTGAAGGGGCGCTGACTGCCATTCGGTATGCCCGCGAAAACAGTATTCCCTTCCTGGGAACCTGCGGTGGTTTTCAACATGCTATTCTCGAATACGCCCGTAACGTACTGGGTTGGTCAGATGCCGCCCATGCAGAAACGGACACGACAGGCCGGATGGTCATTGCGCCACTGACCTGTTCACTGGTGGAAAAAACTGACGATATTGAACTGCGACCCAACACTCTGATTGCCAAAGCGTATGGCCAGTCGGTGATTTCAGAAGGCTATCACTGCAACTATGGCATTGCCGAGGCGTTCGCAGCTGAACTGGAAAGCGGCGATCTACGGGTGACCGGCTGGGATGATAACGGGGATATTCGGGCGGTGGAGTTGGTCACGCATCCATTCTATGTCGCGACCCTGTTTCAGCACGAACGGGGTGCGCTGGCGGGTAAACCGGTGCCTCTTGTCCAGGCGATGCTGCGCGCGGCGCGCGGCTAATCAGCAGGGCAGACGTATAGTCTGCCCTGATCCTGTCAGGCGGAGATCTCTTTATTACGCCCGGCATAGCGTCCGAAGATCGCCATCACGACCGCCAGCGCCGCAACGGCCAGCAGCGGGATCTGCCAGCTTCCCTGGCCGTCATGGATCCTGCCCATCAGGGGTGGCCCGCAAGCGGCCAGTAAGTAGCCTACAGATTGCGCCATGCCGGAAAGCGCCGCCGCCTGATGCGAAGAGCTGGCGCGCAGGCCGATAAAGGTTAGCCCCAGAATCATCGTCGCGCCGGAGCCGAATCCAAACAGCAGCGTCCACAGCACCGCCTGATCCGGCATAAACCAGAACCCTGCCGCGCCCACCGCACACATCAGCGATACCAGCGCGGCGATACTGCGCTGATCGCGAAAACGATGCAGTACCAGCGGAATGAGTAAACCGGGAGAGGCCGTTGCCAACTGGAGCAAACCATGCAGGGAGCCGGCCTGTGCTTCACTGTAGCCGTGACTGATTAAGATCGCCGGTAGCCAGCCGATAATCACATAATAGATCAGTGAGTTAATCCCAAGAAATAACGTTACCTGCCAGGCCAGCGGAGAACGCCAGATGCCGCGTGTGTGCAGGGCGCGTGAGGAGGTCACGTTCGCATGAGTGGTATTGCGCCACTGCGGCAGCCAGACCAGAAACGCCAGCAGCGGGAATACCATCAGCAGCAACAGCGCACCGCGCCAGCCAAACCCGTTCAGCGCCAATGGAACCACCAGCGCAGATCCCAGCGCGGCGGCAGCCCCCATGGTCAGGGAATAAGCGCCGGTTAGTCTGGCGACGTGCTGCGAAAAATCGCGTTTGATCAGACCCGGCAGCAGCACGTTGCCGAGGGCGATACCGCAGCCGATGACGGCGGTGCCGAAAAACAGTAATGAGACGGAGGGCAGAGAACGCATGGCAATCCCGGCGCAAATCAGCAGCATCGCGACGAAGAGGCTGCGTTCCATGCCAATACGACGGGCGATGCCAGCGGCAAGGGGAGAGACCAGCGCAAACGCCAGCAGTGGCAACGTAGTTAATAATCCCGTCTGGGCGGTTGTAAGACCATAATCAGCGCGAATCGCATCCAACAAAGGGGCGGCGCCCGTAAATGTCACGCGCAGTGTGGTGGCAATCATCAGGATGCCCACAATCAGCAGGGCACCGTGGTTGCCGCGTGGTAGTGAAGAAGTCATTGTTCTCTCATATCAACAGGTGAGGGCGTACCTTACCGCGTTTATCTGTATTGCGAATCAAGCTAAAATGACAGTTTATCGCTAAATTCGGACAAAGTGATGTACAGTTTACGACTCGACGGATATGACCCCGATCTTCACCACGACGCCGCCGTGGCGTTTCGCATTCGCGCCCGCCCTGACGAGCTGTTCAGTGCACAGCACCAGCATCGTAAAGGGCAACTGATTATGGCGCTGCATGGGGCCATCACCTGTGATGTTGAGTGCGCAATGTGGATGGTACCACCGCAGTATGCGGTCTGGATCCCAGGTGGCGTCCCTCACAGCAACCACGTGACGGCAGGTGCGGAGCTCTGCTTCCTGTTTATCGAACCAAATGCGGTCACTCTGCCGGAAAATTGTTGTACGTTAAAAATATCTCCACTTTGTCGGGAGCTGATCCTCACTCTGGCAACACGTAGCGATGGTCAGCGGGCAGAACCGCAGACGCTGCGCCTGACGCAGGTGCTATTCGATGAACTCCCGCAACAGCCGCAGGAGCAGATGCAACTGCCAGTCTCTGCGCATCCGAAAATTCGTCGGATGGTTGAAACAATGGCGCGCGAACCGGCACAGTGGCAAACGCTGGGGCAATGGGCTGGCGTATTTGCGATGAGCGAACGCAATCTTGCCCGGCTGGTCGTCAGGGAGACAGGGCTCAGCTTTCGTCGCTGGCGGCATCAGCTCCAGCTTATTCTGGCTTTACAGGCCCTCGTCGGGGGGCACAACGTGCAGCAGGTGGCACAACTGTTGGGATACGACTCCACCACGGCGTTCATCACCATGTTTAAAAAAGGCCTGGGCCAGACGCCAGGCCGTTATCTGGCGGGATTGACTACTGCCTTCCCACAATAAGCGAGACCAGACCGGCAGCGATAAGCGGCCCGACAGGCACACCGCGAAACAAGGCCACGCCAAGTACGGTGCCGACCAGTAATCCGGCGACCAGTTGCGGTTGGCTGCCCATCAGCGTCACACCGCGCCCGCCGAGCCACGAAACCACCACGCCAACCACAATCGCCACCAGCGATTTCCAGTTAAGGAAAGAATGGATCAATGTGGAAGGCGGCAGCGTCCCGCTGGCGATAGGTGCCATGACGCCAATCGTCAGGATAATAATCCCGATGGTCAGCCCTTGTTTTTCAATCCACGGGAAAAAGGTATTGAGCGGGGTAACGCGGACAATAATCAGCACCAGAATTGAAACGGCGACAGTGGTGTTATGGCTGACAAAGCCCAGAGCTGCCAGCCCAAGCAGGACCAGCAGAGTGACATCAAACATCGTTGTTTCCTTGCCAAAGAAAGTTAAGCCTGTTTACTCTACGCCCAAACGCAACGCAGAGCAGACTTTTTTCGAATCAGACCGCTATTTTCAGGCAAATGCATGATGGCGAAAAAATAGCCGTTTTTGAGGCGTTGTCATCAAATTGCCATTATCGAGGACTATCAATAACAGGTGAGCAGGTATCTCTCATTATGAGGTGTAGCCATGAACGATCACATGTTTATTGAAACGCTAATTATTAGCTCATCCTTTTTCGCCATCGCTGCCGTTATCGTGATTTCGGTGCTAATTCTTGAACGCGGTAGCTGAAGGCTTACGATGCGCGGTGAAATGCCACCTGTTCAGGTTGAGCAATGCGCAGATAATCATCAGTATTGAGAATGACAGACGCCGTGAGCACGCCAGCGTTAAAGGCAATTTCGCTATAGCGCTCGAATAACAGCGGATCGGCAACCAGTTTTAACTGCGGATGAAAACTAAAGGGCGGAATCGCGCCAAACACGCAACCCGTGAGTGCGTCTACCTCTGCCGGGCTGGCGAGAGAGGCTCGCAGGCCGCCAAGATAAGACGCCAGTTGACCGAGATCGGCCTGTTGATCGGCTGGCAAAATCGCCAGTACATGCTGATTCACACCATTGCCTTTGACTTTGCAGACCAGCGCCTTCGCTCCCTGACCCAGAGCGGTGCCCCGAATTTCTGACACTGCCTCGCATTTCCCCACGGCCTCATGACTGACGACGCGATAACGTGCGCCCTCCAGAGATAATAAATCGAGTAAACGCTGATGGATGTCGCTGCCTTTCTCCATTTCGCTCATCTTTCACTCCTGTTCGCGCGAAAAAACACGCTAAAGACTATCACGAATGCTGACGATTTTGGTGCTTGTTGAGGTAGAGCTGTTCGTCAGAGGCGGTGTAGGCATCGTGCAGCGTATCGTTCGGCTGCATGTTGTAACAGCCTGATGAAAATAGAATATCCTTCTCTGGCGCAACGGTGCGCAGATGGTTGGCAATGCGTTCCGGCAGGCGGGGGGCCATGTCTGGCTCAGCGTCTATCAGGATGATGCAAAACTCATCCCCGCCCAGGCGGATAGCGTAATCGCTTTTACGCACCGAGGCCTCGATGGCTTTCGCCAGCAGTGTGATCGCGCGATCGCCCTCGTGATGCCCCTGCGTATCGTTAATCATCTTCAGCTTGTCGAGATCGATGGCAATAAAGGTTACCGACGTTCCGGCAGCGACTAACCGTTGTAATCGCTGTTCAAGCGTTGGGGTTAAAATTTTACGGTTATACAGGCCCGTCATCGCATCGCTGATATTTTCACGGGTGACATTGTGGTAAAGGCGGAAATGCAGCCTGACCATATTGAGGAGCAGGGCAGTCGCCAGCAGGTAAAACAGAAACAGTTTCCAGGAAGAGACAATGAAATACAAAATATCGAGCGATAGCTCGACGTGCAGACCGCCGGGAAGATTGCTGACGTAATTAACGTAGGGAAAAAGATTATTTTCGCTTTGATGGATAATAATTGTCTTATCCGAGTCGGTATCCGTGACGCTGGCATCGAGATAACGCCAGACCAGGGGGCGGTCGTGGGTAAAAACGATATTTTGCAAATTATGCTTATTAATATCCACCATCACGATGCCTTTTAACTTACCATTCAGATAGACGGGTGTTAAAAAACTCATTACGTTAAGTTCGGTACGATCATCCTGATAGATACTTGACAGCACGGTCCGGCCAGAAAACAATTCATCAATATCAGCCTGATGAATACCTAATGAGCCTTTCTGTAAAAAAGCCCAATGATGCATGGCAAACTGATGGGTATTGATCAGATCGTAGAAGTAAATATATTGATTCTGTAAATCCAGATAATAATGAAATTTCTCTTCTGAGGTGGCGAGTCCTTTTCCATAATCGACCTGTTCCCGGTTCACCTTGACGGCGCGATCAAACGCGGGGAGCAGCAGCACATCATTCGTGATACGCGCACAGTCAGCGGCAGAGGCCTGTAACGTACCGTGGAGCGCGGGATAATTATGCTGCGTCAGATTCAGGCCATACACCGAGTTGGCACGTTCAAACGCCTGGCAAATGGAGTTGCGGACCTCGTCAGGGACCGTTTTTTTCGGCGATGCCAGCGTGCGCATCAGATGGGCGGCAATGCTCTGGTTTTGGTATTTATCATACAGAAACGAGGAGTCTGCTTTTTCGATGATATAGCGCATATAGCCATTCATTGCCTTATGGCTGGCAATAAGTTCGTAGATCAAAAAGGAGGATGTCAAAACGACAACGCTTGCGGAAATAAAGAGCCTGAGCGCTTTATGAGGCAATTTCATGATAAACAACAACCCTCCTGGTCAGATAATCTATTTTATCACACGTCACAGGGGCAACCTACTGACCAACGGGAATATGGAGTGCAAAAGGCATGAAATGAACCAGCCAGGAGACTATTTCCCTGGCTGGTTGCGATCAATTGGTGCTGGTGGCACTTTGTTTTTGAAAAAGCTCGCGGAACACCGGATAAATATCATCCTGATCGCGAATATGCTGCATTGCAAAATTATCAAACGTGGCCTGCAGATGCTCATATTCGCGCCATAAGGTTTGATGCGCCCGGCGGGTAATTTCAATGTAACTATAATAGCGAACCACCGGCAGCAGTTTCTTCGCCAGAATTTCATGGCACAGCGGAGAGTCATCCGCCCAGTTATCACCATCCGATGCCTGTGCCGCGTAGATATTCCACTGCGCAGGATCGTAACGCTCCTTCACGACGTCATCCATCAACTTCAGGGCGCTGGAGACAATGGTCCCCCCGGTTTCCTGAGAGTAGAAGAACTCATGTTCATCGACCTCTTTCGCCTGGGTGTGGTGACGGATGTAGACCACTTCCACGTTCTTATAAGTTCGGCTCAGGAACAGATAGAGCAGAATATAAAAGCGTTTGGCCATGTCTTTCGTCGACTGATCCATAGAGCCGGAGACGTCCATCAAACAGAACATTACCGCCTGGCTGGAAGGATCGGGACGCTTCTCGTAATTTTTGTAACGTAAGTCGAAAGTGTCGATAAACGGTACGCGCTCGATTTTGGCCCGCAGTTCGGCAATCTCTTTGCGTAACCGTTCCTCCTCCAGAAGTTGCGCCGGTTCGCTCTTGCTGATGGTGTCGAGGTCCTGCTCAAGCGCGTGCAACTCGCGTCGCTTGCCAGCCGTCATGGCCGTACGTCGGGCAAGAGAATTTTGTAGCGAACGTACGACGCTGATATTGGCCGGTACGCCGTTGGCGGTATAGCCCGCGCGATGCGTTTTATACTCTGTCAACTGACGCTGTTGGTTTTGCTTCAGGTTGGGCAACGCTAAATCTTCGAAAAGCAGATCCAGGTATTCGTCTTTGGAGATCTGAAAGACGAACTCATCCTGGCCTTCACCGTCCTGACTGGCCTGGCCCTGTCCGCTTCCTGAACCACCGCCTCCGCCTTGTGGGCGCTCTATGCGGTCATTTTGCACGAAATGGTCGTTTCCCGGATGAACGCGATGACGCAGGCCGCCGCGTCCCTGATGAAACATCGGTTCGCTAATATCTTCCGTTGGAATGGAGACAGATTCACCGCTGTCTACATCGGTCACCGAACGCTTGTTAATGGCCTCGGAGATCGACTGTTTAATTTGTGCTTTATAACGGCGCAAAAAGCGCTGGCGGTTAACCGTGCTCTTGTTTTTACCGTTAAGTCGTCGGTCAATGAACCAGGTCATATGTCCCCCGTACTGCATTTGCCAACTTTATGCGCCACCTGTAGGGCCGCGTATCCGGCCTACGGCTCGCTGTTGTTGTGGGCCCGGCTGGCGACGCGCCGCCGGGCTGTTTGCTGTTAAGACGATTTACGTACGCGCAGATACCATTCGCACAGTAAACGCACCTGTTTACGGGTATAGCCTTTTTCCATCATCCGGTCGACAAAGTCGTCGTGTTTCTTCTGCTCATCGGTCGAGGTTTTGGCATTGAACGAAATGACCGGCAGCAGCTCTTCCGTATTGGAGAACATTTTCTTCTCAATCACTGTGCGCAGTTTTTCATAGCTGGTCCAGTTCGGATTCCGTCCGCTGTTGTTGGCTCTCGCGCGCAGCACAAAGTTGACGATTTCATTACGGAAATCTTTCGGATTACTGATCCCCGCGGGTTTTTCAATTTTCTCCAGCTCAGAGTTCAGCGATTCACGGTCAAACAACTGACCGGTATCCGGATCGCGGTATTCCTGATCCTGAATCCAGAAATCGGCATAGGTGACATAACGGTCGAAAATATTCTGCCCATATTCCGAGTAGGATTCGAGATAGGCGGTCTGGATCTCTTTGCCAATAAACTCGGCGTATTTCGGGATCAGATACCCTTTCAGGAACTCGAGATAGCGTTCAGCCTGCTCCTGCGGGAACTGCTCACGCTCAATCTGTTGTTCCAGGACATAGAACAGGTGAACCGGGTTAGCGGCAACTTCGACATGGTCAAAGTTAAAGACGCGCGAGAGGATCTTAAACGCGAAGCGGGTCGACAAACCGTTCATTCCCTCATCGACACCGGAATAATCGCGGTACTCCTGATACGACTTCGCTTTCGGATCGGTGTCTTTCAAACTTTCGCCATCATAGACGCGCATTTTCGAGTAGATACTCGAGTTTTCCGGATCTTTCAGGCGGGAAAGAATCGAGAAGCGAGCCAGCGTTTCCAGGGTTCCCGGCGCGCAGGGCGCGTGAGTCAGTTCACTGTGGTTAAGCAATTTCTCGTAGATTTTGATCTCTTCGGAAATGCGTAAGCAGTACGGCACCTTCACGATATAAACACGGTCGAGGAAGGCTTCGTTGTTTTTATTGTTGCGGAAAGTCACCCATTCCGATTCGTTCGAGTGGGCGAGGATAATGCCGTTGAACGGCAGGGCGGAGATTCCCTCGGTGCCGTTGTAGTTACCTTCCTGAGTGGCGGTCAACAGTGGATGCAGCACTTTAATCGGTGCTTTAAACATCTCAACAAATTCCATAATCCCCTGGTTGGCCCGGCACAGTGCACCGGAATAGCCATACGCATCTGGATCGTTCTGGGCGTGGTGTTCGAGTTTACGAATATCCACTTTCCCGACCAGCGCGGAGATATCCTGGTTGTTCTCATCGCCGGGTTCCGTTTTGGCAATTGCAATCTGTGCAAGGATTGACGGCCAGACCTTCACCACGCGGAATTTGGTGATATCTCCACCGAATTCATGCAGGCGTTTGGCGGCCCATGGCGACATAATGGTACCGAGATAACGGCGCGGAATGCCGTACTCTTTTTCCAGAATCTGAGTATCTTCCTGCGGATTAAACAGGCACAGCGGATGATCGTTCACCGGACTGCGCTCACCGTTGGCACTCAGTACATAAATCGGGACGCGCTGCATCAACGACTTCAGTCGTTCGGCAAGCGACGATTTCCCGCCCCCTACAGGCCCCAACAGATACAGAATCTGTTTCTTCTCTTCCAGCCCCTGAGCCGCGTGCTTCAGATAAGAGACAATCTGTTCAATCGCGTCTTCCATGCCGTAAAACTCTTCAAACGCCGGATAACGTGCGATAACCCGGTTGGAGAAGAGACGAGAAAGTCGGGGTTCCTGGGCAGTATCAACCATGACAGGTTCACCAATAGCCATCAATAGCCGTTCTGCCGCGTTGGCATAAGCACTGCGATCTTGCCGACAAGTGGTAAGAAACTCCTGCAGTGTGAACTCTTCGTCCTTGGCAGCTTCATAACGCTGGCGATAGTGATCGAATATATTCATGATATGCCGTCCTTTCGTTTTTTAGCACAGGTTAAGAGCCGTTCATATGAATAGTAGAGGCTCCCGGAAGAGGTAGACTGAACGACGTCATTTACTGTCTCGTATCAAAAAAACAGCAACTCTCATGCCAGCTTGCACAGCGTGAGACCAACGTGCCCGGTGATACAACTTCTAAATTAAAGCGTAGATGGCATTTGCAAAACTTGCATGCACCCACAAATGATTTTCAATGGCATATCAATAACTCATCCGCAAAAAGTGTGTAGCTAATGTAAATAATGCAGCAGGAGATCACACAGTTTTCATCCTGGTGTAAACAGCGCGTCATCTCAGCCTGCAAAATTAGACGGTTACATTCTTTCATTAATTTGTAAAATGGTTGGGTTGTAACGTATTGGCGGTTACACTTTTGCCGCTGAACATTTGAATAAGGAAAGATGGATTGTGACCAAACTCAAACTTCTGGCACTTGGCGTGTTAATCGCATCGTCTGCTACCGTGGTGCACGCTGAAAGCAACCTGACGCTTGGCGCTGGCGTTGGTGTGGTTGAACACCCTTATAAAGATTACGACGCGGATGTTTACCCGGTTCCGGTGATCAACTACGAAGGCGACAACTTCTGGTTCCGTGGTCTGGGCGGTGGGTACTATCTGTGGAACGACACGGCAGACAAATTGTCGATCACGGCCTACTGGTCCCCGATGTATTTCAAACCTGGCGACAGCGACGATCGTCAGATGCGTCGTCTTGATAAGCGTAAGAGCACCATGATGGCGGGCTTATCTTACGTTCATCACACCGAATATGGCTTCCTGCGTACCACGCTCGCCGGGGATACGCTGGACAACAGCAATGGTATTGTCTGGGATCTCGCCTGGCTGTATCGCTATACCAATGGCGGCCTGACGTTGACGCCGGGTATCGGTGTTGAGTGGAACAGTGAAAATCAGAACGACTATTACTACGGTGTGTCTCGCAAAGAGTCCGCCAGGAGCGGTATGCGTGGCTACAACCCGAACGACAGCTGGAACCCGTATCTGGAGTTGAGCGCGAATTACAACTTCCTCGGTGACTGGAGCGTTTACGGTACTGCACGTTACACCCGTTTGTCGGATGAAATAACCGACAGTCCGATGATCGACAAATCCTGGACTGGCCTGATTTCAACCGGGATCACCTACAAGTTCTGATTGTGCATTATTACTGTGCAATTTGTGCATCAAAACAGGGCGCTTGCGCCCTGTTTTGCATTACGGTGGTGCACAGTAAAGGAGGATGTGATGACAGATAAACAGGTTGTCTTTGCTGGTGAGGCTATTTTGCCTGCTATCGGGCAGGGGACGTGGTATATGGGGGAGAATCCCGGTCATCGTCGGGCGGAAGTCTCTGCACTCCGTGCGGGCGTCGACCTGGGGCTGACGCTCATCGATACCGCTGAAATGTATGCCGATGGCGGAGCGGAAGAGGTCGTTGGTGAGGCGCTGAACGGCTTGCGTGAGCGCGTATTCCTGGTGTCGAAGGTATATCCGTGGAATGCGGGCGGACAAAAAGCGATTGCCGCCTGCGAGGCCAGTCTGCGTCGGCTGAAAACCGACTATCTTGATCTCTACTTATTGCACTGGTCGGGTAACTTCTCCTTTGCCGAGACGGTTGGCGCGATGGAAACACTGATTGCCCAGGGCAAAATTCGTCACTGGGGAGTATCTAATCTCGACCTCAACGACATGCAGGCACTGTGGCAGGTCCCGGGAGGAAAGCGGTGCGCGACCAATCAGGTGCTGTATCATCTGGCTTCCCGTGGCATTGAATACGATCTGCTGCCGTGGTGTCAGCAACATCAACTTCCCGTGATGGCATACAGCCCCCTGGCACAGGCCGGACGACTGCGTAGCGGCTTGCTTAATCATCCGGTGGTCAATGAGATTGCGCGTGCGCACAGTGCGTCAGCGGCACAGATCCTGCTGGCGTGGGTCATCAGCCATCAGGGGGTGATGGCGATTCCAAAAGCGGCAAGCGTGGAACATGTGCAGCAAAATGCGGCGGCGCTGAGCATTACGCTTTCCGCTCAGGAGCTCACAGCACTGGATAAGGCGTATCCTGCGCCGAAAGGGAAAACAACGCTGGACATGGTGTGAGGTTTCGTAGGCCGGATAAGATGCGTGAGCATCGCCATCCGGCAAACAATGCCTGATGGCGGGTAACGCCTTATCAGGCGTACGAATACTGATGCTTAACGTCTGGCGACGCGAATGGTCTGTGCCAGGCGGGACGGTTTCTCATCAGTCGTCTTCTGTTCCGCCGTGGCGTACGCCGTTTCCACGCACACAAAAGTTTTATAGCCATCGTCCGGCATATCGCCCATGCTCACGGACAGCGCCGGGCCGGGGTTCCAGCCGACCACGTTGAGGTGGTGATGATGCACGACGTCGATGTTGCGCTTTAGTGCAGCATCGTGAATCACGCTGCAAGCTTCCGGGTTCAGATAGACGCGGTCGGTACGATCCGGGAAGGTCTGCACGCCATCGATCAGCGCATCTTCTTTTGCATTGTTCACTTTATCGATAAAACGATCGCCAAGACCGCTGACTTTCACCGCTGCAATGTCACCAACGTTGAAATAGGTATGCAGCGCGGAGGTTGTTTCAAATTCACCGTGCGCTTCCAGTTCGATCTCACAGGTTTTACCCACTTTAAAGCGCGCCAGCAGGGTGAAATTATGCGGCCAGTACTGGCGAGTCGCTTCGCTGTTTTGCAGTTCAAAGGTTAGCACTACACCGTTGTCATCTTCATTATGCGCTTTCAGCGTCCATGGCAGGTTACGGGCAAAGCCATGAGAGGGAAGTCCTTGCTGTGCCGCCGGACCAAACCATGGCCAGCAGATCGGCACGCCGCCACGCAGCGCGACGCCATTTTTAAACGGCGTGTTGTTGCTCAGCCACAGAACTTCTTCTTCTCCTGCTGGTTTCCAGGAGAGCAGGTGCGCGCCCTGTAATGCGAAAGACGCTTTTACCTGGGGGTGGTCGATGACAATCACATCCAGTTCGTCAAGCTGACGGCGGGAGAGGACAGGGGTAATGTGTTCGATTACCGGAAGTGCAAAAATTTTATTAATCATGATGCAATCCTTTCTCTTCAGGCAAAAAAAAGAGCGACCGAAGTCGCTCTTACAGATTACTGTCTCATCTCAACTTATTTGGAGATGTGAGCAATCAGATCCAGAACCTTGTTGGAATAACCGGTTTCGTTGTCGTACCAGGAAACCAGTTTCACGAAGTTGTCGTTCAGTGCGATACCTGCTTTAGCATCGAACACGGAAGTGCAAACTTCGCCGTTGAAATCGGTAGAAACAACGTCGTCTTCGGTGTAACCCAGAACGCCTTTCATCGGGCCTTCGGAAGCAGCTTTGATCGCTTTCTTAATGTCTTCGTAAGAAGCGGCTTTTTCCAGACGAACGGTCAGGTCAACAACGGATACGTTCGGAGTCGGAACGCGGAACGCCATACCTGTCAGTTTGCCATTCAGTTCTGGCAGTACTTTACCGACAGCTTTAGCTGCACCGGTAGAGGATGGGATGATGTTCTGAGCCGCGCCACGGCCGCCGCGCCAGTCTTTATGAGACGGGCCATCAACGGTTTTCTGAGTAGCGGTGGTTGCGTGAACAGTGGTCATCAGACCTTCGATGATGCCGAAGTTGTCGTTGATCACTTTTGCCAGCGGAGCCAGGCAGTTGGTGGTGCAGGATGCGTTGGAAACGATGTCCTGGCCAGCATACTTGTCAAAGTTAGCGCCTTTAACAAACATCGGGGTATCGTCTTTGGACGGACCAGTCAGTACGACTTTTTTCGCGCCAGCAGTGATGTGCTTACGAGCAGTCTCGTCGGTCAGGAAGATACCGGTCGCTTCAGCCACTACGTCAACACCAACTTCGTCCCATTTCAGGTTAGCCGGATCACGTTCAGCGGTAACACGGATTTTTTTACCGTTAACGATCAGATGACCGTCTTTCACTTCAACGGTACCGTCGAAACGGCCGTGAGTGGAGTCATATTTCAGCATGTAAGCCATGTATTCAGCGTCTAACAGGTCGTTGATTGCAACGATCTCGATGTCAGAACGTTTCTGAGCAGCACGGAAAACAATGCGACCGATACGGCCAAAACCGTTGATACCTACTTTGATAGTCATATATTCCACCAGCTATTTGTTAGTGAATAAAAGGTTGCCTGTAAAATTACAAAAACCTTACGCAGCGTCAAGCGGAATCGTGTCAATCATTGCGACAAATCAATCCTCTGCACAAGCTTTGCGCGGCTGACTCGCCTCACTCTTCCATTGGGCTTGAAACCACATGGGGGCGGCGCCCCGAATTTTAAAGGGCAACTGAGATAAAAATGTGACCTATATCACGATTCACAAGCTGCCATTTCGCAAGGATCAAGTTTAGAACAAAAGTCTGCACTGAGGTGTTAATGTTTTGTTAGAATCTATCGCGCAATGTCAGTGTCATAAAAAGTGAGATGTGAGCAAATGGCGAACAAACCTTCTGCGGAAGATCTGAAAAAAAACCTGTCTGAAATGCAGTTCTATGTGACGCAGAATCACGGCACAGAACCCCCCTTTACCGGGCAGTTGCTGCATAACAAGCGTGAAGGCGTCTATCACTGTTTGATCTGCGATGCGCCGCTATTTACCTCCCAGTCTAAATACGATTCCGGTTGCGGCTGGCCCAGCTTCTACGAGCCGGTGAGTGAAGAGTCGATCCGTTACATCAAGGACTTCTCACACGGCATGCAACGTATTGAAATTCGCTGTGGAAACTGCGATGCCCATCTGGGGCATGTCTTCCCGGATGGGCCGCAACCCACTGGCGAACGTTACTGTGTCAATTCAGCGTCTCTGAGTTTCACCGACGACGAAAACGGCGATCAGACTAAAGGTTGAAAAAACGATTCAGCAAATTATTCCATAGGAGGGGACTTATCATGAATCTTGATGAGATAGTTAACAGCATGACGCCGGAAGTGTATCAGCGCTTATCAACCGCCGTTGAACTGGGTAAATGGCCGGATGGCGTGGCGCTCACTCCGGAGCAAAAAGATAACAGTCTGCAACTGGTGATGCTCTGGCAGGCGCGCCACAATACTGACGCTCAGCATATGACGATCGATACCAACGGACAGATGGTGATGAAGAGCAAACAGCAACTGAAGATCGATTTCGGCATTACGCCAGAACCGATTGTGACGTTTAAATCCTGATATCGCGCAGTGAGGCCCGGTATTTTGTAGATCCGCCGGGCTAACGCGTCGGATTATTTTTTATTCAGCATTGCTTTCAGATCGGCAAAAGGATTGTACGTGGCTTCGCCGACGCTCTTTTGCGCATCCTCACCCGCCACCACCGTGGAACCATACTGATCGGCTTCCGTGTATTTGGAATGCTCATGATCGTGGCAGTACAGGCACAACATTTCCCAGTTGCTGCCGTCTTCCGGGTTATTGGAATGATCGTGATCGATATGATGTACCGTCAGTTCGCGAAGATTTGAATAGACAAACTCGCGGGAACAGCGGCCGCAGACCCACGGAAAGAGTTTCAGCGCCTTTTCCCGGTAGCCAACTTCCAGACGGGCGTAATTTTTAGGGATAAAAGCCATACAATCCCATGCCTCCAGTTGAAAATGAAACGTGACGTCAAACGCTGACGCAACGGCGTGTAACCATCATAACCGATCCCGTTTCGCGTAACACACCTCATCCCACCGCTTACGAAAAAAATGCCCCATGCGAACGCACAGAGCATTTTCAGTCATGGACGCGGCTTAGTGCGTAATACCTAAAGATTCCGCCAGCTGTCTCGCGAGCTGATTGTTGTTATCCGCGCCGTACTCCCAGAACATGGCGCCTGCCAGGCCACGTTTCTTGATGTATTCCGCTTTGATTGCCACCGAGCGGGGATTTTCGTACGAAAGAGCAAATAGCGGCTTACCCTCAGCCGACTGAACGGACAGCCACGGCACCATCGCCTGGGCGTCCCAGTGTTCGGTAAAACGCTTCTGCGGATCGTTGAGGAACGTTTTGACAATGTCGTTGTACTTCACGTAGGTATCTTTGGTCAGATCGACTCCCAGCGATTTAAACAGCGCGATTTCCTGTTCGCCAAAATAGGGCTGAGTGACCGGATTTTTTTGTGCGTCCGGTTTCGTCCAGTCAATTCCCGGCTCTACAGAACGTTTGGGAACGCGACCATAAAACCCGATCCCCAGATTCATCTGCTGCGGCTTCAGTCCGGCGGCAAGGTAGTTGTTGACCACACCGTCGACGCTGTACTTATCGGCGACAGCCACGGTTGGCCAGTCCTTAGAGTCATACAGGTTGGCGTTGAAATACTGCGTTCCGTAGGCCATGTCATAGGTCATTAGATTGATATAGTCGAGCAGAGGGGCAATCGCCTTCACGTCCACCCAACTTTTCGGGCTTTCCGCATTCGCCCCGACGGCTATTGTCACCAGTTTATGGCTGCCGACCGCCTGACGCAGTTCTTTCAGCAGCAGCGTGAAGTTCTCGCGGTCGTCAGGCTGACTGGCAACCAGTCCCCAGGCACCGTTGACCGGGTATTCCCAGTCCAGATCGATACCATCGAGGTCGTATTTCCGCATGATCTCCATCGCGGACTGGATAAATACGGCGCGGGTTTCCGGCGTTGCGGCTGCGCCCGAGAATCCGCGCGCCCCCCAGCCGCCGACCGAAAACAGGACTTTCAGCTGTGGATTCTGTTTACGCAGCACCGGGAGCAGGGCGAGATCAGACTCCACTTTTGGCGACAGCCAGATCTGATGAAGCCTGGTCGGATCTTTTAGCGCGGCGTTGGTTTCATCTTTTTCAGCGTTGTAAATCAGGCCGAATGAGTAGTTAAGGTGGGTAATCTGGCGGACATCCAGGGTGTTGATATTGCCGCCCGGTCCGGCGGTGACATCTCCGCCACCGTTGAAGTAGCCGACGGACATCATCGAACTGGCGGACGCGACAGACGCGCAAAGCAAGGGTAATGCTGCCAACAAGGGCAAACGTTTCATAGCGATCCTCTTTGACATTAAAAATACAAAGCAAACACGCCACGGAAATGGCGTGGCGAAAAAACAGCCTGAACAAATTAGCATCTTTGCAGAGGGAAAACTGCGAAGGCGTTCACGCCATCTTTCCCGGCGCTGCGTCCCCGGCACCTGGTTATCTTCTGGGTGGATTTCTCCATATTTGTGATCTGAGTTGCGAAATGCAGAGTAAATTCTGTGTTTTAAAGATTCAATGTTGACCTCAAAGATTTTGTGGGTAAGTATGATGGACATTGATGCAAAACTAAACACAAAGGAAAAAGCAATGAAAGCACTGGCAAGATTTGGTAAGGCCTTTGGTGGCTACAAGATGATTGATGTTCCGCAACCTACATGCGGCCCTGAAGATGTGGTGATTGAAATCAAAGCGGCGGCAATCTGCGGTGCAGATATGAAGCATTACAACGTCGACAGCGGTTCCGATCAATTTAATTCCATTCGTGGTCATGAGTTTGCAGGTTGTATTACGCAGGTAGGGGAAAAGGTTAAAGACTGGAAGGTTGGTCAGCGTGTGGTTTCAGACAACAGTGGGCATGTCTGTGGCGTTTGCCCGGCGTGTGAACAGGGGGATTTTCTGTGTTGTACAGAAAAAGTGAATCTGGGGTTGGATAATAACACCTGGGGTGGGGGATTTTCGAAATATTGCCTGGTGCCGGGTGAAATCCTGAAAATTCATCGCCATGCCCTGTGGGAGATCCCGGAAAACGTTGATTATGAAGAGGCCGCGGTACTGGATCCCATCTGCAACGCCTATAAATCTATTGCTCAACAATCCAGATTCTTGCCAGGTCAGGATGTAGTGGTGATTGGTACGGGCCCGTTGGGTCTGTTCTCCGTACAAATGGCCCGCATCATGGGCGCAGTCAATATTGTGATGGTCGGCCTGGAAGAGGATGTTCCTGTACGTTTCCCTGTAGCTAAAGAACTCGGCGCGACGGCGGTCGTTAACGGCTCCACAGAAGATTTGGTCGCACGTTGTCAGGAAATCTGCGGTAGAGACAATCTTGGCCTGGTGATTGAGTGTTCCGGCGCCAACATTGCCCTGAAGCAGTCTATCGAAATGCTGCGTCCTAACGGTGAAGTTGTGCGCGTTGGTATGGGGTTTAAGCCGCTCGATTTCTCCATTAACGACATCACGGCGTGGAATAAAAGCATTATCGGGCATATGGCCTACGATTCAACCTCCTGGCGTAATGCCATTCGTTTGCTCGCCAGCGGCGCTATCCAGGTCAAACCGATGATTACGCATCGTATTGGTCTGTCACAGTGGCGCGACGGCTTTGACGCGATGGTCGATAAGACGGCGATCAAAGTGATTATGACCTACGACTTTGATGAATAACCCTTCAGCTAAAGGAACGTTATCGAATGGAACAGATAACAAAGCCACACTGCGGTGCCAGGCTCGACCGCCTGCCAGATTGTCGCTGGCACGCATCAATGTTTGCGATGGTTGCCTTTGGGTTACTTGTCTGCTGGAGCAATGCCGTCGGTGGATTGATCCTCGCGCAGCTAAAAGAGTTAGGCTGGACTGATAATTCCACAACCGCGACTTTTTCCGCGATTACCACGGCGGGGATGTTCCTCGGCGCACTGGTTGGTGGAATTATCGGTGATAAAACCGGACGCAGGAATGCGTTTATCCTCTATGAAGCGATTCATATTATAGCCATGGTGGTAGGCGCATTTTCGCCAAATATGGATTTCCTTATTGCCTGCCGTTTTGTCATGGGCGTCGGGTTAGGGGCACTGCTGGTTACTTTGTTTGCCGGATTTACGGAGTATATGCCGGGAAGAAACCGGGGCACCTGGTCGAGTCGGGTTTCGTTTATCGGTAACTGGTCGTATCCACTATGCTCACTCATCGCGATGGGACTCACGCCGTTGATTAGCGCAGAGTGGAACTGGCGTGTGCAGTTGTTAATCCCGGCCGCATTATCACTTATTGCCACTGCACTAGCCTGGCGCTGGTTCCCGGAATCTCCTCGCTGGCTGGAGTCACGCGGACGCTACCAGGAAGCGGAAAAGGTCATGCGGGCGATTGAAGAAGGGGTGATGCGTCAAACGGGCAAGCCGTTGCCACCGGTCGTCATCGAAGACGATGGCAAACTGCCGCGTTCAGTACCGTATTCCGCATTGCTGACCGGCGTATTGCTGAAGCGCGTTGTTTTGGGCTCCTGCGTGCTGATCGCCATGAACGTCGTGCAATACACGTTAATTAACTGGTTGCCGACAATATTCATGACTCAGGGGATCAACCTGAAAGATTCCATTGTATTAAATACGATGAGTATGTTCGGCGCGCCGTTTGGTATTTTCATCGCCATGTTGGTAATGGATAAAATTCCCCGCAAAACCATGGGCGTGGGGTTATTAATATTGATTGCCGTCCTCGGGTATATCTATTCATTGCAAACCAGCATGTTGTTGATTACCTTAATTGGTTTTTTCCTGATTACCTTTGTCTATATGTATGTCTGTTACGCTTCAGCCGTTTATGTACCGGAAATCTGGCCGACGGAAGCGAAGCTTAGAGGATCGGGCCTGGCGAATGCCGTCGGTCGAATCAGTGGGATTGCTGCGCCTTACGCCGTTGCGGTGTTGCTTAACGGTTATGGTGTGACAGGCGTCTTCATCCTGCTGGGGGCCGTCTCAATTATTGTCGCAGTTGCTATTGCCACTATCGGAATAGAAACCAAAGGTGTCTCGGTTGAGAGTCTGGGTATTGATGCGGTAACTAATAAATAAAGGAATGAAAATGCAAAACTCTAAAGCGATATTAGAAACACCGGGGACGATGAAAATTATCGCCGCCGATATTCCGGTGCCGAAAGATGACGAAGTGCTGATCAAGGTCGAGTATGTCGGGATTTGCGGTTCTGATGTTCACGGTTTTGAATCGGGGCCGTTTATTCCGCCAAAAGATCCGAATCAGGAAATTGGACTGGGTCATGAGTGTGCCGGGACGGTGGTGGCCGTAGGTAACCGTGTCAGTAAATTTAAGCCGGGCGATCGGGTGAATATTGAGCCAGGCGTCCCATGCGGGCATTGTCGCTATTGCCTGGAAGGTAAATACAACATCTGTCCGGACGTCGATTTTATGGCGACCCAGCCCAACTATCGAGGTGCCTTAACGCACTATCTGTGTCACCCCGAGAGCTTTACTTATAAGCTTCCGGAGAATATGGACACAATAGAGGGCGCGTTGGTTGAGCCTGCTGCCGTCGGAATGCATGCGGCAATGTTGGCGGATGTTAAGCCTGGGAAAAAAATCGTCATTCTCGGTGCGGGTTGCATTGGTCTGATGACATTGCAGGCCTGTAAATGCCTTGGTGCCACTGACATCGCCGTGGTCGATGTTCTGGAAAAACGGCTGGCAATGGCTGAGCAGCTCGGTGCGACCTTCGTAATCAATGGGGCAAAAGAGGATACCGTCGCATGCTGTCAGCAGTTTTCTGGGGAGATGGGGGCTGACATCGTTTTTGAAACTGCAGGTTCCGCTATCACGGTTAAGCAGGCGCCGTATCTGGTGATGCGCGGCGGGAAAATCATGATTGTTGGTACTGTACCAGGGGACTCGGCAATTAATTTCCTCAAAATTAACCGTGAAGTGTCAATTCAGACGGTTTTCCGCTACGCGAATCGTTATCCGGTCACCATTGAGGCCATTTCATCTGGTCGTTTCGATGTGAAATCGATGGTGACACATATTTATGACTATGAAGAGGTTCAGCGCGCATTTGATGAGTCGGTAAATAACAAACAAGACATTATTAAGGGTGTAATTAAAGTTATGTCCTAAATAATTCAAGTTACAGAAAGGCGGCAAGGAAGTGAATCCCGGAAGCTTACATAACCACGAAGCTGGGATGAGATAACGCAGCCACACCTCTGCAACCTGAAGTATGACGAGTAGCGTAATTAATTTAAACGGGAGAAATAGCAATGCTGGCAGATATTAAATATTGGGAAAACGACGCGCAAAATAAACATTATGCAATAGCCCACTTTAATGTGTGGAATGCGGAAATGTTAATGGGCGTAATTGATGCAGCACAAGAGGCCAAGTCACCGGTAATTATCTCTTTTGGTACGGGGTTTGTGGGGAATACCTCATTTGAAGACTTTTCACATATGATGGTCTCGATGGCGAAAAAAGCGTCGGTGCCGGTGATTACCCACTGGGATCACGGGCGCAGTATGGAGATTATCCATAATGCCTGGACTCACGGGATGAATTCGTTAATGCGCGACGCCTCCGCTTTTGACTTTGAAGAAAATATCCGCCTGACTAAAGAAGCTGTTGATTTCTTTCATCCGTTAGGTATTCCGGTTGAAGCCGAACTGGGTCACGTGGGGAATGAAACGGTCTATGAAGAGGCGCTGGCAGGATACCATTATACCGATCCCAGCCAGGCGGCGGAGTTTGTTGAACGGACCGGCTGTGATTCACTGGCTGTCGCCATCGGTAATCAGCATGGTGTCTATACCTCCGAACCAAAGCTGAACTTCGAAGTGGTTGAACGCGTACGTCAGGCCGTTTCTGTGCCGTTGGTACTGCACGGGGCTTCGGGTATCAGCGATGCTGATATTAAAACGGCCATTTCACTCGGTATTGCCAAGATCAATATTCATACAGAATTGTGCCAGGCGGCGATGGTGGCGGTAAAAGAGAATCAGGATCAACCGTTCCTGCATCTGGAGCGCGAAGTGCGCAGAGCGGTTAAAGAGCGAGCGCTGGAAAAAATCAGTCTATTTGGTTCAGACGGCAAAGCGGAATAAAGATATGGACGAGATCGAAGTGCTTTGCATCGGTGCGGCAATCGTCGATATTCCCTTGCAACCGGTTAGTAAAAATATCTTTGATGTAGATTCTTACCCTTTAGAACGAATCGCCATGACCACGGGAGGGGATGCCATCAATGAGGCTACCATCATTTCCCGACTTGGGCATCGTACGGCATTGATGAGTCGCGTGGGGGATGATGCGGCAGGTCATTTTATTCTTGAGCACTGCTACAAAGAGAATATTGATATTCAAAGCCTGAGACTGGACGCTGAAATTGATACCTCGATTAACGTGGGGCTGGTTACTGCGGATGGTGAGCGAACATTTGTCACCAATCGCAATGGCAGCTTGTGGAAATTGAATATCAACGATATCGATTTTGAACGTTTTTCTCAGGTCAAACTGCTCTCGCTGGCAAGTATTTTCAATAGCCCGTTGCTGGATGGCAAAGTATTAACGGAAATTTTTGTCCGGGCGAAGGCGCAGAAGTTGATCATTTGCGCTGACATGATCAAACCCCGGCTCAATGAAATGCTGGAGGATATTCAGGAAGCGTTGAGTTTTGTCGATTATTTGTTTCCAAATTTTGATGAGGCAAAAAAGCTCACCGGGAAAGAGACGCTGGATGAAATTGCCGATCGTTTTCTCCAGTGCGGTGTAAAAACGGTGGTGATTAAAACCGGTAAGAAAGGCTGCTTTATCAAAGGTGCTGATATAAGAATGGAAGTACCTGCAGTGTCCGGAATTACTGCCATCGACACGATCGGAGCCGGTGATAATTTTGCCTCTGGATTTATCGCTGCTCTACTTGAGGGAAAAACGCTGCGTGAATGCGCGCTGTTTGCTAACGCGACAGCCGCGATATCGGTCCTCAGCGTAGGGGCAACAACGGGTGTGCAAAACAGAAAGCTGGTGGAACAACTCCTGGATGAATACGAAGGATAATAGCGGCAGATGAAAATGATACCTTTAGGCAGCACTGAGATTACGCTCTCCAGAATGGGGCTGGGCACATGGGCCATCGGCGGCGGACCAGCGTGGAATGGCGATCTCGATCTACAGACATGCATCGATACCATTATTGAAGCGCATCGCTGTGGCATCAACCTGATTGATACTGCGCCAGGATACAACTTTGGCAATAGCGAAGTGATTGTCGGTCAGGCGCTGAAGCAGTTACCGCGTAGAGAAATCGTCGTTGAGACCAAGTGCGGTATTGTCTGGGAGCGCGAAGGAAGCTTATTCAATAAAGTCGGCGATCGTCAGTTGTATAAAAATCTCTCACCAGAGTCTATCCGGGAAGAGGTTGACTCCAGCCTGCAACGTCTGGGGATTGATTGCATCGATATTTATATGACCCACTGGCAGTCGGTACCGCCATTTTTTACTCCAATTGCGGATACTGTCGCTGTACTTAATGAGCTAAAGGCCGAAGGGAAGATTCGTTCAATTGGGGCCGCGAATGTGGATGCCTCTCATATCCGCGAATACCTTAAACACGGTGAGCTGGATATTGTGCAAGCGAAGTACAGCATTCTGGATCGGGCGCTGGAAACGGAATTGCTGCCGCTTTGTCGTGAGCATGGCATCGTGGTACAAGTCTACTCCCCGCTGGAGCAGGGACTACTCACAGGCACAATAACGCGTGACTACATCCCAGGCGGTGCCAGGGCGAATAAAGTCTGGTTCCAGCGTGAGAATATGCTGCGTGTTATCGATATGCTGGAACAGTGGCGACCACTGTGCGACAAATATCACTGTTCTGTGCCAACGCTGGCGCTGGCCTGGATATTGAAACAGAGTGATTTAATTTCAATACTCAGTGGCGCGACCGCACCGGAGCAGGTCCGCGAGAATGTTGAAGCGCTAACCATCACCTTAACAGATGACGACGCATTATTGATGAGGGAAATGGCGGAAGCGTTAAATAATAAATAAGAGCGATAAGCACCACCTCTGTTTCTGTGTTAAAAGACATGAAAATCTGTGATTCAGACATGTTCTTTTGAAAATAAACATGGCCTATGAGATACTAAGTACTTATCATGACGTTGAAGGAAACAGAGGTGTAACTGTGGCGGCAAAAGACAGAATTCAGGCAATTAAGCAAATGGTTGCCAATGACAAGAAAGTGGTGGTTTCTAATTTAAGCGCGATATTTCAGGTGACTGAAGAAACCATTCGCCGCGATCTGGAGAAACTTGAAGATGAAGGTTTTTTAACGCGCACCTATGGTGGCGCAGTATTAAATACAACGGCGTTATCTGACAACATCCATTTTTACAAGCGGGCAAAATCGTTCTATGAGGAGAAGCAGATTATTGCGCGTAACGCACTACCGTTTATTAAAAATAAGACAACAATGGCGGCGGACTCCAGTAGTACGGCCATGGAATTGTTGAAATTATTAAAAGAAAGAAACGATCTCACGTTATTAACGAATTCAGCAGAAGCGTTTCATGAACTGGCACAATCGGAAATTAATGTGGTCTCGACCGGTGGTGAGTTAAATAAAAATACGCTTTCCTTACAGGGACGGATCACCAAAGAGATTATCAGTCGTTACCACGTGGACATTATGGTGATGAGCTGTAAAGGACTCGACAGGGAAAGTGGCGCCCTTGATTCTAACGAGGCTGAAGCCGAGATCAAGAAAACCATGATTCGGCAAGCGACGGAAGTGGCGCTGCTGGTGGATCACTCGAAATTCGATCGCAAAGCTTTTGTCCAGCTAGTAGATTTAAACAATATCAATTATATCATAACGAATAAAGCACCCGGTGAAGAATGGATTGCATTTTGCAAAAAAAATAACATCCAGCTGGTTTTTTAAGTTTTAGGTTTATGCAGCCGATATTATTTTAGTTCACACCTGGTGGATGTTAAATACAAAGTGATGATGAATGACGCGGCAACGTCCAGCTTGCCGCTGAGTCACAATTTAATATACTCGTTTATTCCGTGTGCATAATACAGAGTATGTACTGCAAATTTCGGGTTAGCGGGAAATGATGAGTATTTGAGGTACCCAGATGGAACAATATGATCATATCGGTGCAAGACTGGACCGTTTGCCTTTAGCCCGGTTTCATTTTCGCATCTTTGGCATTATCAGTTTTAGCTTATTATTGACGGGGTTTCTTAGCTATTCCGGCAACGTGGTGTTGGCAAAACTGGTGAGTAATGGATGGTCCAATAATTTCCTCAATGCTGCGTTTACCTCGGCATTGATGTTCGGTTATTTCATCGGCTCTCTGACCGGCGGCTTCATTGGCGATTATCTCGGACGTCGAAAAGCGTTTCGTATGAATCTGCTGATCGTGGGCATTTCCGCAACTGCGGCTTCTTTTGTTCCCAACATGTACTGGCTTATCTTCTTTCGCTGTCTTATGGGGACAGGAATGGGAGCGCTTATCATGGTGGGCTATGCGTCATTTACGGAGTTCATTCCGGCGACGGTCAGGGGAAAATGGTCTGCAAGGCTCTCTTTTGTCGGTAACTGGGCACCGATGTTGTCTGCGGCCATCGGCGTTGCCGTTATTGCCCTGTTGAGCTGGCGAGTGATGTTTCTCCTGGGTGGGGTTGGCATGCTGCTGGCCTGGTACCTTTCCGGAAAATACTTCATTGAATCGCCCCGCTGGCTGGCGGGTAAAGGTCGACAATGTGTTGCGGAAAAACATCTGCGTGACGTTGAGATACAAATTGAAAAAGAGAAGAGCATCACCTTGCCTCCGCCTGCGGATAAACCGGAATCTCACTCAATCAGTGAGGAGCATGGATCATTCTGGCTGCTGTTTAAAGGACAGATGTTGCGCCGCACGCTGGTGGCTATTACCGTACTTATCGCGATGAATATTTCGCTCTATACCATTACCGTGTGGATCCCAACGATTTTTGTTAACTCAGGTATTGATGTCACCAAATCTATTTTTATGACCGCCATTATTATGATTGGCGCACCCGTCGGTATCTTTATCGCCGCTTTGATTATTGACCGTTATCCGCGACGGTTATTTGGCTCATTGCTACTGGTCATTATTGCGCTATTAGGATATGTCTATTCAATTCAGACGGCTGAATGGGCCATTCTGAGCTATGGTCTGGTGATGATTTTTTTCCTGTATATGTACGTCTGTTTTGCCTCGGCGGTCTATGTTCCGGAGCTGTGGCCGACACATTTACGCCTGCGCGGGTCAGGATTTGTGAATGCTGTAGGGCGTATTGTGGCGGTATTTACACCGTATGGCGTGGCAGTATTACTGACACAATACGGCTCGGTCACCGTATTCATTGTGCTGGGCGCTATGCTGGTAGTTTGCGCGTTAATCCTGTTTTTCTTCGGTATTGAAACGCGAATGGTATCGCTCGAGGAGATTTCTACTCTGAACTAACGTGGGAGAATGGCGAGGGGATCGCCATCCTCCTGCAGGTTAACTCTGCGTCTCTTCCCAGTCGGCGAGGGTATAGAGCGTGGCACCTGCGGCGGCCATTTCCATAAAGGCATGGGCACTGTCCTGCGGCTGAATGTTCACGCCGCGACAGCCGTCGGTAATCACGTTCACCGTATAGCCCAGTTGCAGCGCATCCATAACCGTAAACTTGACGCAATAGTCAGTCGCCAGCCCCATGACGATCAGTTCATCCACTTCATGCTGGCGAAGCCATGCGTCCAGTCCGGTTTTCTGTCGACGGCCATTATCAAAAAAAGCGCTGTAGCTGTCGACCAACGGGTTCTCGCCCTTATGGAAAACGGCCGCTATCGCCTTGCGGTTCAGCAGGGGATGAAACGCCGCGCCCTCGGTATTCTGCACACAGTGATCGGGCCAGAAGGTTTGCGCCATACCGTCCAGTTGCCCTTGGCTGTATGGCTGGGCCTGATGTTGACTGGCGAAACTACCGTGGTTCGCAGGATGCCAGTCCTGGCTTGCGATCACCGCATCGCCGCGCGTCTGACACCATGCGATCAGGCGGTTAGCGATATCAACAGTGCTGTCGCCCTCCGGAACCGCCAGCGCGCCGCCGGCGCAGAAATCGTTTTGTAAATCGACCAGTAACAGCGCACGCTGTGCCATTCGTTTCTCCTTAGTCGTCCGGCGTGAGTTCACCACGCAGGTTCTGTGTCATCGCCTTGCGAATGGCATCGGTATCAAGCCCTTTGCTGAGCAGATAATGCAGTTTGGTCAGGGTTGCTTCAACGGTCATATCCGCACCGCCAATCACGCCCGCATGTGCCAGTGCGTTGCCGGTGGCGTAGCCGCCCATGTTTACTTTCCCCGATATGCACTGCGTGAGGTTCACTACCACGATACCGCGATCGCTGGCTTCGCTAAGCTCTTTCAGGAACGCTTTATTCTGCGGCGCGTTACCGACACCGTAGGAGCGCAGAATCAGCGCTTTTACCGGCTGGCGCAAGAAGTTACGCACCACATCGGCGGAGATCCCTGGATAAATGGTGACAACACCAATCGGCTGCGGCGTGATCGGGTGGACAATCAGTTCGCCTTCGCTTCGCGGGGCCGGCGGCGTACTCAGGCGACGGATGTGGATACCCGCTTCCAGCAGCGGCTGGAGGTTAGGGGAGGCGAAAGCATCGAAGCCATCAGCATGCGCCTTTGTCGTGCGGTTACCGCGAAAAAGGCGATTGTTGAAGAACAGGGTGACTTCATTGATCGGATAGTTTGCCGCTACGTACAGCGCGTTGAGTAGATTGATTTGTCCATCAGAACGCAGCTCCGCCAACGGGATTTGTGACCCTGTCACAATGACCGGCTTGCCCAGATTCTCTAACATGAATGAGAGTGCTGAGGCGGTAAACGCCATGGTGTCGGTGCCGTGAAGGATCACAAAACCGTCGTACCGATCGTAATGGGTTTTGATGTCGTCGGCGATATGCTGCCAGTCTTCCGGCGTCATATCTGACGAATCCATTAGCGGGGCATATTCATGAATGGTGAAGTCAGGCATTTCCGGGCGGTGAAATTCGGGCATCAGCGCCAGCTGACGCTGAAGGTGTCCGGAGACCGGGATGTAACCCTGTTCGGAGCGCTGCATACCAATAGTCCCGCCGGTATAGGCAACGTAAATCGATTTCTTCTGCATGGCTATTATCTTGTCGCTCAAGGATAAATCCCTCTTCACAGGAAGAGGGATTGAGGATTAACGCACGTTAGCGCAGGTCAGACAGAACGCATAACGGTTTTGCGGATCGTTGAACGCAGCGAGCTTATCGCCTTCCGCTTTGACCGTACTGGCCGCTGAGGCCAGCGGCGCAGGGAGCATGGCCTGAATCGCCTGCGGCAGCATGGCGCGGACGGAGCCTGACATGCCGTCCATAACCATATCAAAGAAGGTCGGCTCATCCTGATAATAGTCGATATGCCACGCCTTAAGTTTTGCCAGTTCAGCCGCTTTAGCGACCGCATCGTCGAAATCACCCAGGCTGTCGACCAGACCGTTCGCTTTGGCGTCCTGACCGGTCCAGACGTGGCCCTGAGCGATTTTATCAATCTGCTCAGGCGTGGATTTACGCGCCTGCGCCACCAGGGTGATAAAGCGCTTATAGCCATTCTCAATGCTCAGTTGCATCATCTGCTGCGCTTCCGGCGGCAGGGCTTTGGTCAGCGAAATATCGGCCAGCGGTGAAGTGGCGACGCCGTCGGTGTGCACGCCAATCGAATCGAGGCTGTTTTCGACGGTGTTGATCACCCCGAAGATACCAATCGAACCGGTCAGGGTGCTTGGGTTGGCCACAATATAGCTGGCTGGCGTGGAGATCCAGTAACCGCCAGAGGCTGCCATTCCGCCCATCGACACCACGACTGGCTTACCGGCCGCGCGCGCGGCGGCCAGTTCTGAACGAATCACTTCCGAGGCCGTCACGCTGCCGCCAGGGCTGTTTACGCGCAGGACAATGGCTTTCACTTTCGGATCCAGACGCGCGTCGCGAATTTGCGAGGCGGTGGTGTCCCCGCCGACGTTCCCCGGCGTTTCTTCACCATCCATGATGGCACCGTTGGCAAAGACGACGCCGATGGAACTGCCCGTATCCGCAGGCGGATTGAGCGTATAGTCGTAGTAGCTGATGGCGCGATAGTTATTCTCGGCTTTGCTCCAGCCAAACTGTTTAGTCAGCGCTTTTTCCACTTCGGCGCTGGAAAGCAGGGCGTCGACCAGTTTGCTGTCGAGCGCGTACTTCGCGGTATCACCATCGGCTTTCGTCAGCGCATCCAGAACGCCCTGCGCGCCAGGGAAGACCTGCTCAGCCGGAATTTGACGATTGGCGGCAATGGTATTCAGGTAGTTCTGCCACAGTTCGCCAATCCAGCGGCTGTCCGCTTCTCGCGCTGCCGGGGACATGTCGTCACGAATAAACGGCTCGACGGCAGATTTATAGGTTCCAACGCGGAACACGTGGGTGGAAACTTTCAGCTTATCCAGCAGGGATTTGTAATAGAGTCCGTTGGTGGCAAAACCGTGAATATCTACGGAGCCCTGCGGCGACAGCCAGATTTTATTGGCGAAACTGGCGAGGTAATACTGACCCTGACTGAAGTTATCGCCAACGGCATAGACCGGCTTTCCGCTATCGCGGAATTCTCGTAGCGCTTTGCCGATATACTGCATTGACGGCTGGTCGGCACCGGCGAAGTTTTTCAGATCCATCACAATACCGGTGATATTGCGATCGTCTTTGGCCTGACGAATGGTATTGACGATATCGAACAGAGAGTTTTCCTGCAGGCGATCGGAGCTGGCGCCCAGCAGTTGACGGCTGAGCACGCCAAGACGACTGGTACTGGACGGTTTATCGACGATCACCCCGGAAATATCTAACATCAGGGCACCGCGACCGACTTTATCGCTGGTATTATTGTTGCTGACCTGCATCCAGACTCCCACGCCGACAAGGACCAGGAAGATAAAGAACAGGTTAAGCACCATCTCGCGGACAAAATTAAGCAGTCGCCACGTCCATTTAAAAAAACCGGCAATGAATCGCCACAGGGTTCGCATGTATTCTCCCTACCGTTACAAATACTACACCTGGGTCAGGTGTATGAGATGTGGCTATCCTAATGACCCTGCCGTCTCTTGTCAGCAGGAATCACTGTCGGCGCTGTAACAAAATCTGCTCTCGTGTTAATTTTGTGAATATTCACCCTGACAGGAGTTAACCAAATGGATGCACTTGAATTACTTGTTAACCGCCGCAGCGCCTCTCGCCTGGCCGAGCCTGCACCTGCCGGTGAGCAACTGCAAAATATTCTCCGTGCGGGCATGCGCGCGCCGGACCATAAGACTCTGCAACCGTGGCATTTCTTCGTTATTGAAGGCGACGGGCGCGACCGTTTCAGCGCGGTGCTGGAAAAAGGGGCGATTGCCGCCGGGAGCGATGAAAAAGGGATCGAAAAAGCGCGTACCGCGCCGTTTCGCGCGCCGCTTATCATCACGGTGGTCGCGAAATGCGACGAAAATCATAAGGTCCCGGTCTGGGAACAGGAAATGTCCGCTGGCTGTGCGGTGATGGCGATGCAAATGGCGGCCATCGCACAGGGCTTCGGTGGTATCTGGCGTAGCGGTGCGTTAACCGACAGTCCGGTAGTGCGCGACGCGTTTAACTGCCGTACGCAGGATAAGATCGTCGGCTTCCTCTACCTCGGTACGCCGCAACTGAAAGCGTCCACCACCATTAGCGTGCCGGATACCGCGCCGTTTGTGACGAAATTTTAGTTAATTCTGCAAAACTGTCTGGATTCTGAGCAAAGACGCCGGAATTCGGACACTCTCTCTTATCACATCATGGAATGAGCGCTACCATAGCCCGATTGCAATGACAGGAGATGTCCATGAGCGAGCAAGCTATTCGTTTAACGCAGTACAGCCACGGAGCGGGTTGCGGTTGTAAAATTTCCCCGAAAGTGCTGGAAACTATCCTGCACAGCGAGCAGGCGAAGTTTGTCGACCCGAACCTGCTTGTGGGAAATGAAACCCGCGACGATGCGGCGGTATACGATCTGGGCAACGGCACCAGCGTCATCAGTACCACCGACTTCTTTATGCCGATTGTCGATGATCCGTTTGATTTTGGCCGCATTGCGGCGACCAACGCCATTAGCGATATTTTCGCGATGGGCGGCAAACCGATTATGGCGATCGCGATCCTGGGCTGGCCAATCAACAAGCTGTCACCAGAAATCGCCCGCGAAGTGACCGAAGGCGGACGCTTTGCCTGCCGTCAGGCGGGTATTGCGCTGGCGGGTGGCCACTCGATTGATGCGCCGGAACCGATCTTCGGTCTGGCCGTGACCGGCATTGTTCCCACCGAACGGGTGAAGAAAAACAGCACCGCTCAGGCTGGCTGTAAGCTGTTCCTGACCAAACCGTTGGGCATTGGCGTATTAACCACCGCTGAGAAAAAATCGCTGTTGAAACCTGAGCATCAGGGGCTGGCGACGGAAGTAATGTGTCGGATGAACATTGCCGGGGCGTCATTTGCCAACATCGACGGCGTCAAAGCCATGACCGATGTGACGGGATTTGGCCTGCTGGGCCACCTCAGCGAGATGTGCCAGGGCGCAGGCGTGCAGGCGCAGATCCGCTATCAGGACATCCCTAAACTACCGGGTGTGGAAGAGTACATTCGTCTGGGCGCCGTGCCGGGTGGAACAGAGCGTAACTTTGCCAGTTACGGACACCTGATGGGTGAAATGCCCCAGGCGGTACGCTCTCTGCTGTGCGATCCACAAACGTCCGGTGGCCTGCTGCTGGCGGTGACGCCAGACGCCGAAGAAGAAGTCAAAGCGACAGCCGCTGAGTTTGGTATCGAACTGACGGCGATTGGTGAACTGGTTGATGCCCGTGGCGGTCGCGCCATGGTTGAGATCCGTTAATAGAATGCGGTTGTTTATTGCCGAAAAGCCGAGTCTGGCGCGTGCCATTGCCGATGTTCTGCCTAAACCGCATCGCAAAGGTGATGGCTTTATTGAATGCGGTAACGGTCAGGTGGTGACCTGGTGTATTGGTCACCTGCTTGAACAGGCGCAACCCGATGTCTATGACAGTCGTTATGCGCGCTGGAATCTGGCCGACCTGCCCATCGTGCCGGAAAAGTGGCAATTGCAGCCGCGTCCTTCCGTGACCAAACAGCTCAACGTGATCAAGCGCTTTCTGCACGAGGCCAGTGAGGTTATCCACGCAGGTGACCCGGATCGCGAAGGGCAACTGCTGGTGGATGAGGTGCTGGATTACCTGCAACTGGCGCCGGAAAAACGCCATCAGGTTCAGCGTTGTTTGATTAACGATCTCAACCCGCAGGCCGTAGAGCGCGCCATTGAACGTCTGCGTTCAAACAGTGAATTTGTGCCATTGTGCGTGTCGGCGCTGGCCCGTGCCCGCGCGGACTGGCTGTACGGCATCAACATGACCCGGGCCTACACTATCCTCGGACGTAACGCCGGTTATCAGGGGGTGCTCTCCGTCGGGCGCGTACAGACGCCAGTGCTTGGTCTGGTGGTACGCCGTGACGAAGAGATCGAAAACTTCGTTGCCAAAGATTTCTTTGAAGTGAAAGCGCATATCGTGACGCCAGCGGATGAACGGTTTACCGCCATCTGGCAGCCGAGCGAAGCGTGCGAACCTTATCAGGACGAAGAGGGGCGTCTGCTGCACCGTCCGTTGGCAGAGCATGTGGTTAACCGTATCAACGGACAACCGGCGATTGTCACCAGCTATAACGATAAACGGGAATCAGAATCCGCGCCGTTACCGTTTTCGCTCTCTGCCTTGCAGATTGAAGCGGCAAAACGCTTTGGTCTGAGCGCGCAGAACGTGCTCGACATCTGCCAGAAACTGTATGAAACCCATAAACTGATTACCTATCCGCGTTCTGATTGCCGCTATCTGCCGGAAGAGCACTTTGCCGGACGTCATGCGGTGATGAACGCCATCGGCGTGCATGCGCCGGATCTGCTGCCGCAACCGGCGGTGAATCCCGATACCCGCAATCGCTGCTGGGATGACAAAAAGGTCGATGCGCACCACGCGATTATCCCTACCGCGCGCAGTAACAGCATCAGTCTGACGGAGAATGAGGCGAAGGTATACAACCTGGTAGCCCGTCAGTATCTGATGCAGTTCTGCCCGGACGCGGTATTCCGTAAATGTGTGATTGAACTGGACATCGCGAAGGGCAAATTCGTTGCCAAAGCCCGGTTCCTCGCAGAAGCTGGCTGGCGGACGCTGCTCGGCAGTAAAGAGCGGGATGAAGAGAACGACGGTACGCCGCTGCCGGTAGTGGCAAAAGACGATGAATTGCTGTGTGAAAAGGGTGAGGTTGTTGAACGCCAGACCCAGCCGCCGCGACACTTTACCGATGCCACGCTGCTGTCGGCGATGACCGGGATCGCGCGCTTCGTGCAGGATAAAGATCTGAAAAAGATCCTCCGTGCAACCGATGGGCTGGGCACCGAAGCCACCCGTGCCGGGATCATTGAACTGCTGTTTAAGCGCGGCTTTCTTGTCAAAAAAGGGCGTTATATTCACTCTACCGATGCCGGAAAAGCGCTGTTTCACTCGCTGCCGGAGATGGCGACCCGCCCGGATATGACCGCCCACTGGGAATCGATACTGACGCAAATCAGTGAAAAGCAGTGCCGTTATCAGGATTTTATGCAACCGCTGGTGGGGACACTGTATCAACTGATCGATCAGGCGCGGAGTACGCCGGTACGCCGCTTCCGCGGCATTGTGGCGCCCGGCGACGCGGAGAAGAAAAAGAGCGCGCCCCGCAAACGCGCGGCGAAAAAAAGCCCGCCATCAGCAGAGGCGGGCGTGTTATAAGGTAGTTAGTGCGGCGGTGAATTAAATCACACCCTGACCAAACATGGCGTCGGCAATCTTCACGAAGGCTGAGATGTTTGCCCCACGAACATAGTTGGTTTGTTTGCTCTCGCCGCCGTACTCAACGCAGGCATGGTGAATATCAAGCATGATGTGGTGCAGACGGGCATCCACTTTCTCCGCTTTCCAGCTCAGACGCGCAGCGTTCTGCGCCATTTCCAGACCGGAAGTGGCAACGCCACCGGCATTCGCCGCTTTGCCAGGTGCAAACAGCACGCCGGCTTCAAGGAACAGGTCGGTCGCTTCGATGGTGGTCGGCATGTTTGCCCCTTCCGCTACGGCCTTCACGCCGTTGGCAATAAGCTGACGGGCGGCGTCGACATCAAGTTCGTTCTGCGTGGCGCACGGCAGGGCGATATCGACCGGCACTGACCACGGCTGTTTGCCTTCCAGATAGGTCAGACCAAACTCACGGGCGTAGTCCGCCACGCGACCGTCGCGGCTGGCTTTGATTTCGCAAAGACGTGCCAGCTTCTCTTTCGTAAAGCCGCTTTCATCCACGACGGTGCCGCTGGAGTCGGAGGCGGTCACCACGCGAGCGCCAAATTCCATCGCTTTTTCAATGGCAAACTGCGCCACGTTGCCGGAGCCAGAAACCGCCACGCGCATCCCTTCAAAGCCCAGACCATGCCGTTTGAGCATCGCTTCGGTGAAGTAGACCAGACCGTAACCGGTTGCTTCCGGGCGGATAAGGCTGCCGCCGAAGGAGAGACCTTTACCGGTAAACACACAGCTGCTGTTGTTGGAAAGCTTACGCATCATCCCGGCCATAAAGCCCACTTCACGACCACCCACACCGATATCACCAGCAGGAACGTCAGTATCCGGGCCCAGATGACGATACAGTTCAGTCATCAGCGCCTGGCAGAAACGCATCACTTCGCCTTCACTTTTGCCTTTCGGGTCGAAATCGCTCCCGCCTTTACCACCGCCCATCGGCAGGGTGGTCAGCGCGTTTTTGAAGGTTTGTTCAAAGCCGAGGAACTTCAGGATCGACAGGTTAACGGAAGGGTGGAAGCGCATCCCGCCTTTGTACGGGCCAATCGCCGAATTGAACTGAACGCGCCATGCACGGTTAACCTGGACCTGATTACGATCGTCCAGCCACACGACGCGGAACTGAATCACACGCTCTGGCTCAACCAAACGTTCCAGCAATGACATCTCACGATAACGCGGGTTTTGCTCAATGAACGGCCACAGGGTGGTCATGACTTCACGAACGGCTTGCGCGAACTCGGTTTGATTCGGGTCGCGCTTTTGGACATGGTTGAGGAATGATTCCAGAGAGCGTGT
Source organism: Citrobacter farmeri (assembly GCF_019048065.1). Taxonomy (NCBI): domain Bacteria; kingdom Pseudomonadati; phylum Pseudomonadota; class Gammaproteobacteria; order Enterobacterales; family Enterobacteriaceae; genus Citrobacter; species Citrobacter farmeri. Next base: position 2,617,393 of record NZ_CP077291.1, on the reverse strand, counting down.
CTGATCCATAGATATAAAAACCTCTTATATTTTAATGTGGTTGTATTTATGTTGTTTGTATTAAGTGCATTTGCAGATTTTGACTATACCACCAGGAATGTGACGGATAGCAAGAAAAAAATGCCGGTGCCAGACAAATTAATAACGAAACGGCTGTCATAACAAAAAGCGATGACAGAAGAGATTAAAGTTTCCCGCGCGGGTTACCGTTATACTGAGAACAGTCCCGTAATAGTAAGGAAATGCTATGCGTTTTATCGCGATGGCGGCAGCGCTGATGACACTCTCTTTATCCACCCTGGCGAATCAGAATATTCGCCCTGATGTTCAGGTGAACGTGCCGCCGGAGGTTTTCAGTTCCGGCGGGCAGCGCACGCAGCCCTGTAACCAATGCTGCATTTATCAGGATCAGAATTATTCAGAAGGGGCAGTGATTAAAGCTGATGGCGTATTGTTGCAGTGCCAGCGCGATGAGAAAACGCTCAGCACGAATCCGCTGGTCTGGCGTCGCGTAAAACCATAAAAGCGTTAAGCAGGGGGATGTCGGCGGGGGCGAGCGGATAGTCCAGCGCGGCTTGCGGAGTGCACCACACCAGTTGTTGGTGCTCATGCGCCATCACCTCTCCGCTGAACGTGGGGATATGCCAGGCATGCAGATGAATCATCCGCCCGGAGACTTCACGCTGATGGCTGGCAATATAGCATCCCACCGTGGCTTCAATCCCCAGCTCTTCACGCAGTTCGCGAACCAGCGCCTGCGGTTGCGTTTCACCCGCTTCCACCTTGCCACCGGCAAACTCCCATAAGCCTGCCTGGTCTGCCTGCGGCGGGCGCTGGGCAAGCAAAATTTTTCCATCGCGCTCAATGATTGCGGCAACAACGTCGAGGGTTTTCATCATATTCGTCAATGTTCAACAGCAGAAAGTGACATACTATCGTCATCTTTGATTGACCTGAAGTCCCAGGAGTCTCCCTTGAACGATCCGCAATCGTGGGTAACACCGCTGACCCGCCTCCCTGTCGCTCTTAAACCTCTCGTGATGACGCAAAAAAAACACTACGGCGAGGTATTACATCCGACACGCTGGTGGGGGCGAGTGCCATTTTTGTTCTGGCTGGTGGCGCTGTTTGTGGGTTTTCTCGAACGCAAACGCGCCCGTTTAACGCCGGTGATGCGGGCGCTACTGATGACACGCGTATCGCAAGTCTGCCATTGTGCATTTTGCGTGGACGCCAACAGTTTGCGGCTGGCAGAGCGCTGCGGTGCGATGGAAAAAGTGCTGGCAGTGGCGAACTGGCAGGTATCGTCGCTTTTTACGACACAAGAGCGTGTTGCGCTGGCTTATGCCGACGCGGTGACCGCCACGCCGCCGCAGGTCGACGATGTCCTGAAAGCGCAAATGAAGCAGCATTTCAGCGATGATGTCATTAGTGAGATGACCGCGCTGCTGGCTTTCCAGAACCTTTCGGCGCGTTTTAATGCCGCGCTGGACATTCCTTCTCAGGGACTGTGCGACAGTCTCAAAGGAGCGCCGCGTGCTTGACCGGCATCTGCATCCGCGGCTTAAACCGCTGCTTCACCGCTGCGCAGGCGCGCTCGACAGACCGGGGATTTCCCCGGACGGACTGACGCTCATTGGTTTCGCCCTTGGCGTACTGGCGTTGCCGTTTCTGGCTCTGGGCTGGTATCTGGCGGCGCTGGCGGCGATTGTCCTGAACCGACTACTGGATGGCCTTGACGGCGCGCTGGCGCGACGCCGGGGACTCACCGATGCGGGCGGCTTTCTCGATATTGCGCTCGATTTTTTGTTTTACGCGCTGGTGCCGTTTGGCTTCATTCTGGCCGATCCGTCGCATAACGCGCTGGCGGGGAGCTGGCTGTTGTTTGCGTTTATCGGCACCGGCAGCAGTTTTCTCGCCTTTGCCGCGCTGGCCGCTAAGCACAATATTGATAACCCCGGCTACGCGCATAAATCGTTTTACTATCTGGGTGGATTGACGGAGGGAACGGAAACGATCGCACTCTTTGTGCTCGGCTGTCTTTTCCCGGCGTACTTTGCCGTGCTGGCGTGGATCTTCGGCGCACTGTGCTGGATGACAACCCTGACGCGCGTCTGGAGTGGCTATCTGACGCTGAAAGGACTTCAGCGTCAGAAGGGGTAAGATTATTTGCTGCTGTCCGGACCGCGTTCGCCTGTGGAGACCGGGTTTTTCGGATCGCTGCTCCACTCGTACCAACCGCCGTCATAAACAGAGACGTTCTTCCAGCCCATCGCCCGGGCGTACATAAACGTCTCTGACGCACGCCAGCCGGTGCCACAGTAAAAGGCGACCTGCTGATCCGGCAGAATGTGCCACTGCTTCCACATTGCGGCGATATCCTCCGCGCTGCGCATGGTGCCGTCCGGGTTATGGAAATCTTCCATGTGGGTCGAGTCGCTGCCGGCATGCCCCCAACGCGCACCGGCAATTTCACCTTTTGGCTTGATGTAGCTGTATCCGCTGGTGGTGCCGATAAATTCCGGCCAGGAACGAATACTAACCAGCGACGCGTCCTGGCGGTGCAACAACCCACGAGCCTGTTCCATATCAAGCATCAATTGCGGCTGCGCCGGAATGGTCACGCCAAAATCGGGCTCAGGTTTGACCTTCGCAGGAGTACCACGCTCGACCGGCAACCCGGCGTCGGACCAGGTTTGCCAGCCACCGTCGAGCAGACGAACGTCCTTCACCCCGGCATACAGCATGATTTGCGCCACCCGAGCTGCCGCGTAAACATCGCGACCATACAGGATAACCGTCGTGTCGTGACGAATACCGTGTTTCGCCAGCATCGCCTGCAGACTGGCGTCGGAGACTTTATTCCACAGCGGTTCGCTTTCCACTTCGTTGGTGTCGATGTAATCCGCCCCCGGAATATGGCTGAGCAGATAAAATTTCGGCGCGCCCCAGGCGGCTTCAATCACTTTCCAGTCACCGGCAGGTTTCGCGGTCACCTCTTTACCCTGTTGCAGGTCATGCAGCCACTGCGGATAAACCAGCTGTTCGAAATGCGGCAGTCGTTGCAGACGGGCCGGATCCTGCAGCGCGTCGCTCAGCGTAGCAACCTGTTGCAGCCCCGCCTTTTGCAGACGGCTTTTCACCGCCTGCACGTCACTGTCGCTGCCGTACACCGCGACAGGGGCGTCGGATTTCAGTTGATGCTGTTGGATCCAGGCGTTGAGCTGTTCGTCACTCATGTTGTCGAGCCAGCGTGCGGAGAGGTTCAGGGCGGAGGGTTCATGTCCGGAAGGGCCGTTTAACGATTGCGGCCAGCCATTGTAGAACGCGCTTGCGCGGGTATCGATAGCCGTGCCTTGTTTTTGCGCCAGTTGTTTGAAATTGAGTGCCTGCGCCATATCAGCGGCCCAGGTGGAAGCGCAAGCGAGCCCTAAAGCCAGTGCCAGCGCGGTCATTTGAGAAACACGTTTCATCGAATTGCCCGACGTTGAGATAAGGTGGCGCCATTCTGTGCTCGCTGTAGCGGAAAAACTTTGCGTTAACGCAGTATGTAGGTAATTTCACGCCGCGGGAGATAACTGCAAAACAAAGCCGCCAGGCGGAATATCCTGCGCATCATGCGTCACCTGAACGACAGGAATGTCCAGTCGTCGCACTTCGGCGAAGACCCACTGGCGAAAGTCTGCCCGCCTGTCAGTATCCAGACGGCTGAACGGTTCGTCCAGCAGCAACGTTCTGGGTTGCGCCAGCAGGGCGCGAAGCAGTGCGACCCGCGCGCGCTGACCGCCGGACAGCGTGGCAGGATCGCGAGAAGAGAATCCCGCCATCCCCGCGCGTTCAAGCGCGTGATGAACCGCATCATGCCGCGCAGCGCCTTTCAGACTGGCGGGAAGCGCTAACAGCAGATTTTGTCCCACCGTAAAGTGATCAAACAGCAAGGCATCCTGAAATAAAATGCCGGTCTGCCGTTGGGCCGTAGGGAGCGTATCCAGACGTTGCTCATCCCGCCACAGTTCACCGCTGGCGTGCAGTGGCGATGTCAGCGCGCCCACCATCCACGCCAGTAGTGAAGACTTGCCGCAGCCGGAGGGACCCATCAATGTGACAATGTCACCTTTCGCGACATCGAAGGTGAGCGGGCCGAACAACGGGGTTTGGTTAAGAAACAGAGTAAGATGGCGAACGGTGAGCATTAGCGCAACCCTCGTCGGCAGTGGCCGACCCATGATGAAAGCCCGGCCATCAGCGCGAACACTAACAGCGGTAACAGCAATTGCCAGAGTGCCTGCGCGGCCAGAATACCTGTGCTGCCACCGCTGCTGAGGGCGACGGCTTCCGTCGTCAGCGTCGGAAAACGGCCTGCACCCAGCCACAGTGTCGGCATATACTGCGCGATACTGACGGAGAAACCCACCGCCAGCGCCACCAGTGCAGGACGCAAAATCTGCGGGCATTTTACGGTGTAAAAGATTTTCACCCGCGACCAACCCAGCGTCCGGGCAATCAGCAGCAGTCGGGGATCGATGCGTTGCCAGGCCGGTTTCAGAACGAACAACATCCACGGCACTACCCACAGCAGATGCCCCCAGACGATCGTGGCAAACTGACCGTCCTGTTCAAGGTGTAGCGCTAGTGCATATTGCCCCATTACCAGCGGCAGCGCCGGGAGGAGGATCGGCAGCCAGACCCAACGATGTCCGCGCTGCGGTCCCCATTCCAGCCATAGCAGCAAGATGAACAACCCCAGCATGCTGGCGGCCAGCCCTGCCACGACGCTGTGGATTAACGCCCCGAGATTGAGCGCTGATTGCCGGGCGAGAAGAAGCAATAATACCGTGCACAGCACGCCCGTTGCGGGGAGCGACAGAGACAGCGCTTTCCCCGTCACGGATGGGACAGCGTGTTGACGTACGCCGCTGATGTCGGGAAGCGTGCGTTGCCAACAGCGCCAGAGCAGGTAACCCGCGAGAGTAAAAAGGGCGAGTAGCGCCAGTAAAAGCAGGCTTGCCAGCGCGCCTTTGACCTGCTGTTCACTGTCCCCTTGACTGAGCCACTGCCAGGAGAGAACCGCCAGCGTCGGCGGATTACCGGGACCAAGGATAATGGCAACATCTACCGCCGACATCGTCCACGCCACGACGGCCAGCATCACAATACCCAGCCCGGGGGCGATGGCAGGCAATAACAACCAGCAGAGCGCCTGTCGGCGGCTGTAGCCCAGCGAATCCAGGACGATGACTTGCTGAGCCAGCCGTTTCTCACTCAGTAGAATCGATAAAATCCACAGCACGAAAGCGCTCTCTTTCACCGCCAGCGTCACGCCCAGCCCAATGCCGTAGCGATCGAGCGCGGGAGAGAGATACGGCAGCGCGCGCCAGAGCAGTCCGCCTTCGGCGAAAAGCAGCAGAGCCGCGCTGGCAAATGCGACATGAGGAATGGCTAACAGCCACGGCAGGCGGGTAGTCAGTCGTCGCCAGCGTAGGCCGGGCCAGAGCGCCACCACAATGGATAGCGCAATAAAAAGCGAACCAGCGGTAGCGACGAACACCGAAACCACGGTTGCCAGCAGCGCCTGCGGTAGCTGAGGATCGGCAAAAAGCGCCTGCCAGTTCGCCAGCGACAGCGACGGGGCGATCAGCAACGCGCTGGCAGGCAGTACTGGCGCGTAAATCGCCGCCATGCACAGCCAGGCCAGAAGCGTTAGCGCGACCCGTAGCGGCGCAGCCATTCTTGCTCCAGGGCGTTAACCCAGGCCGCATGAGGTTCAGGCAGGACGGCGGGCAGGCCGTCCGGAATGCGTGTTTCCAGCGCCGCCTGTTGAGCGGCAGGCAGTTTTTTCGCATCCAGTACCGACGGGTCGCCCCAGAATGTCGGGTCGGCCTTACGCAACTGCGCGTCAGGAGAGAGCAGGAAGTTGGCGACCAGCTTGGCCCCGGCGCTGGCGCGGGCGTTAGCAGGAATAGTGACAAAGTGAACGTTGCCAATCATTCCGCCGGTAAAACCAAAGCTATAGCTGCTCTTCGGCAATTCACCGCTGGCGACTTTTTGCTGAGCGTGGGCGGGGTTAAAGGTTAACGACAGGCGCAGCGTCCCGCCGTTGAGCAATGCGTCCATTCGTGCCGGAGATGGCGGGAAATCCCTGCCTTCACGCCACAGCGCTGGATGCAGCGCGTCAAGGTAGCGCCACAGCGGCCCGGTCACCCGCGCGAAGGTGGCGCTATCCGGTGCGACGGTAAGCGCGTGCGGCTCGTCAGTAAGCGAGATCAATAACTGCTCCAGAAACGCCGTGCCGGTAAAGTCTGGCGGGCGCGGGTAGCTGACGGTGCCTGGATGCGCCCGGGCAAATGCCAACAGCGCCTGCGGACTTTGCGGAGGTTGTGGCGTCACGACGCTGTCCGCGATAAACGTCAACTGCGCGCCGCCCCAGGGTGATTCAGCCCCGTCAGTGGGAATGGAGAAATCTTCACGTACCGGTTTTTGCGTGTCGACATAGCGCCAGTTGGGCAGCGTTTCCGCCCACTGGGTCTGCAACAATCCCGCCTCTTTTAACGTGCGGAAGTTTTCGCCGTTAACCCACAGCAGGTCGACAGAGCCGCCGGTTTTCCGCCCCGCGGCGGCTTCCGTCTGAATACGCTTCACGGCATCAGCTGCATCGGCGAGACGGACGATTTTAAGGTCGACGGCATAGTGCGTTTTCATCTCGCCGCTGACCCAGTCAAGGTACTGGTTAATGGCGCTGTCACCGCCCCAGGCGTTGAACCAGACGGTCTGGCCTTTGGCTTCATCTTTGATCTGCTGCCAGCTCTGTTCAGCGTGGCTCTGAGCGGTCAGCAACAGGCCTGCAAGTAGTAATCCCCAGCGCATCATTACTCCTGAAAAAAACGTGTTACCAGCCATCGGGAGGCCAGCGGTAATAATCCCAACAGGGCGAAAGCGACCAGCATCTCGGGAGAGACAATGTCACGTAGGGAGGTTAACTGGCTTAACTGGCGTCCGGCATTCAGATAGACCACGGTGGCAGGCAGCATCCCTAACTGACTGACCCACCAGTAACGGCGCACGCCAACGGCGGTGAGACCGGCCAGCAGGTTGACGACAACGAACGGGAACAGTGGCATCAGGCGTAGCGCAAAGAGGTAAAAAGCACCGTCTCGCGCCATCCCGTTATTCACCGTTGCCATATGTCGGGCAAAACGCTGCGACACCCAGTCACGCAGCAGGTAACGACTGGTGAGCATGGCGAGCGTCGCGCCCAACGTTGAGGCAAAAGAGACCAGTAACGTACCTTGCCAGAGACCAAACAGCGCGCCGCCGAGCAGCGTCAGCAGTGCCGCGCCAGGAATCGACAGCGCCGCAATGGCGGTATAGAGCAGAAAATAGAGACTGGCACTGAGAAAAGGGGACTGGCGTTGCCAGTCCGCCAGCAGTGAATGATTGTGCTTAAGCGTCTCCAGCGTGAGCAGGCCGGGGGGCAACGTCCAGAGTACCCCGGCGAGACAGAAGATCAGTGCGCCTGTTAGCCCTATCTTTCTGGCGTTCACGACTGAGCATCAAACCTTAAACGTTGCCCACACCGGCGCATGGTCAGACGGTTTTTCCATACTGCGAATTTCGTAGTCAATACCGGTTTCCACACAGCGTTCCGCCAGCGGATTGCTTGCCAGTAACAGATCGATACGCAGCCCACGGTTATCATCGAACCCCTTCGAGCGATAATCAAACCACGAGAATTTGTCGATGGTTTCCGGGTGTGCATGGCGGAAGGTGTCAACCAGACCCCAGCCCATCAGACGGTCCATCCATTCACGCTCTTCCGGCAGGAATGAACACTTGCCGGTGCGCAGCCAGCGCTTGCGGTTCTCTTCGCCAATGCCGATGTCCCGATCGGACGGGCTGATATTCATATCGCCCATGATCAGTACCGGGTTGTCGCGCTGCAGTTCGTTGTCGAGATAGTGTTGTAAGTTCTGATAAAACTGCGCTTTGGCCGGGAACTTAATCGGATGGTCGCGGCTTTCGCCCTGTGGAAAATAGCCGTTGATCACCGTCAGGTTACCCAGTGGAGAGGGGATCTCCGCCATGATGATGCGGCGCTGAGCCTCTTCGCCATCATCGGGAAAACCCCGACGCACAGCGATTGGCGTCTCTTTGGTCAGCAACGCCACGCCATAGTGGCCTTTCTGACCGTGATAGAACACGTTGTAACCGAGTCTGGCGACATCCTCGAGCGGGAACATGTCGTCGTGAACTTTTGTCTCCTGCAGGCCAATGACATCGGGTTGGTGTTTTTCGACGATGGCTGCCAGTTGATGAGGTCTGGCGCGCAGGCCGTTGATATTAAAAGAGACAAATTTCATAGTCGCTGCCACTTTGCTGGATGAATAGTGCATGGATGGTAGCAGAATTTCCGCAGACTGACTGCCCATAATGGTGAGATTCCGGCAATGAGTGCGAATGGTGTTAACAATGGGGCAACGTTTGCCCTGTTTTAGGGCAGAGTGCGTCAGAATGGCGCAGAAATTTCCTGTAAATTTCGTATAGGATCACATTTCCAGAATTATATTTTGCCTGTGCATAATATTGCGGTTTTTCCTCTATTTACTCCTCTTTCATGCAAACATATTCACTTTATATGCACGCATAGTGAATAAAGATGGGTTGTAACTTATTGATTTCTCGTCTGTGGCAACCATTTATGCATTTTTTCCGCTGGCTGGCATGAAGACTGCAATCTACATTTACAGCGCAAACACTACTATTTATTAACATATAAATAACCTTTTATTTACCGATGAGGTCGCTATGTCTCAGCCAATTACGCGTGAAAATTTTGATGAATGGATGATGCCCGTCTATGCGCCAGCACCTTTTATTCCGGTTCGTGGCGAAGGTTCACGCTTGTGGGATCAGCAGGGTAAAGAGTATATCGATTTCGCGGGAGGCATTGCGGTGAATGCGCTGGGACACGCGCATCCGGAATTACGTGAAGCACTGAATATACAGGCGAGCAAATTCTGGCATACCGGCAACGGCTATACCAACGAGCCGGCGCTGCGACTGGCGAAAAAGTTAATCGACGCCACCTTTGCCGATCGCATCTTCTTTTGCAACTCCGGTGCAGAGGCCAACGAGGCGGCGCTGAAACTGGCGCGCAAATATGCGCACGACCACCATGGCAGTAATAAAAGCGGCATCGTAGCATTTAAGAATGCCTTTCATGGTCGTACGCTTTTCACCGTGAGTGCCGGGGGACAGCCCGCCTATTCACAGGATTTCGCGCCGCTGCCACCGGAGATCCGCCACGCCGTCTACAACGACATTAACTCTGCCAGCACGCTGATTGACGATTCCACCTGTGCGGTGATCGTTGAGCCGATGCAAGGGGAAGGCGGCGTGCTGCCCGCCACTCAGGCCTTCCTGCAAGGGCTGCGCGAGCTGTGCGATCGACATAATGCGCTGCTGATTTTTGATGAAGTGCAGACCGGCGTAGGCCGTACCGGTGAACTGTACGCTTATATGCACTACGGCGTTACGCCGGATCTACTGACCACCGCCAAGGCGTTGGGTGGCGGCTTCCCGATCGGTGCGCTGCTGGCCAGTGAAAAATGCGCCAGCGTCATGACCGTCGGAACGCACGGCACCACCTATGGCGGTAACCCACTGGCAACCGCCGTCGCCGGAAAATTACTCGATATCGTCAATACGCCCGCGATGCTGAATGGCGTGAAACAGCGTCATGACTGGTTCGTTGAGCGTCTGAACGCTATCAATCTGCACACCGGCTTGTTCAGTGAAATTCGTGGACTGGGTCTGCTGATTGGCTGCGTGCTGAACGATAAGTTTGCAGGCAAAGCGAAGCTGATTGCTCAGGAAGCGGCAAAAATGGGGGTGATGGTACTGATCGCGGGTGGAAACGTGGTGCGTTTCGCTCCGGCGCTGAACGTTACCCAGGAAGAGGTGGCTACCGGCCTCGACCGTTTTGCGCTTGCCTGCGAACAGATTACAGCTGGAGGTTCATCATGATGGTGATCCGTCCTATTGAGCACGCAGATATTAGCGCGCTGATGCAACTGGCCAGTAAAACCGGCGGCGGGCTGACCTCGCTGCCGGCTAATGAAGCCACGCTGGCGGCGCGTATCGACCGCTCCCTGAAAACCTGGCGGGGCGAATTGCCGAAAAGTGAACAGGGTTATGTCTTTGTGCTGGAGGATCTGGATACGGGCACCGTGGCGGGGATTTGTGCTATCGAAGTCGCCGTAGGGCTCAACGATCCCTGGTACAACTATCGTGTCGGGACGCAGGTGCATGCTTCAAAAGAGCTGAACGTCTATAACGCGCTGCCGACGCTGTTCCTCAGTAACGATCACACTGGCTGCAGCGAACTGTGCACGCTGTTCCTCGACCCCGACTGGCGAAAAGAGGGCAACGGCTACCTGCTGTCCAAATCGCGATTTATGTTTATGGCGGCGTTTCGCGACCGTTTTAATGAAAAGGTAGTCGCGGAAATGCGCGGCGTGATCGACGAACACGGTTATTCCCCGTTCTGGCAAAGCCTGGGGAAACGCTTTTTCTCGATGGAGTTCTCCCGGGCGGATTTTCTCTGCGGTACCGGGCAGAAAGCGTTTATCGCTGAACTGATGCCGAAGCATCCAATTTATACCCACTTTCTCTCCGACGAAGCGCAGGCGGTGATTGGCGAAGTTCATCCGCAAACCGCTCCGGCGCGAGCCGTACTGGAGAAAGAAGGGTTCCGCTATCGCAATTACATCGACATTTTCGACGGCGGCCCAACGCTGGAGTGTGACATCGACCGGGTGCGGGCGATCCGCAAAAGTCGGCTGATTGACGTTGCCGAAGGGCAACCCGCGACCGGCGATTTCCCGGCTTGCCTGGTGGCGAATGAAAACTACCATCACTTCCGCGTCATGCTGGTGCGCGCCGATCCGAATACACAACGTCTGGTGCTAACCGCTGCACAACTGGATGCCCTGAAATGTCGCGCGGGAGATCGGGTTCGCTTTGTCCGTCTCTGTGCAGAGGAGAAAACGCTATGACTTTATGGATTAACGGCGACTGGGTGACCGGTCAGGGTGAACGTCGGGTGAAAAGAGATCCGGTTCAGGGGGATATACTCTGGGAAGGCCACGATGCCGATGCCGCGCAGGTGATGCAGGCGGCGCGCGCCGCGCGCGCGGCTTTTCCAGCCTGGGCCCGACGTCCTTTCAGCGAGCGCCAGGCAATCGTCGAAAAATTCGCCGGGCTGCTGGAAAGTAATAAAGCGGATCTGACCGCCATTATTGCCCGTGAAACCGGTAAGCCGCGCTGGGAAGCGGTGACGGAAGTGACGGCGATGATGAACAAAATCGCCATTTCCGTTAAAGCGTATCATGCCCGTACCGGCGAGCAACAGAGTGAATTACCCGACGGCGCGGCGACGCTTCGCCACCGGCCGCATGGCGTGCTGGCGGTGTTTGGTCCGTATAACTTTCCGGGACATCTGCCGAACGGGCACATTGTGCCAGCGCTGTTGGCGGGTAACACCTTACTCTTCAAGCCGAGCGAACTGACGCCGTGGACCGGGGAGGCGGTGATCCGACTCTGGGAACAGGCTGGTTTACCGCACGGGGTGCTGAATCTGTTGCAGGGTGGGCGGGAAACGGGGCAGGCGCTGAGCGCGCTGGACGCTCTCGACGGGTTGCTGTTTACCGGCAGCGCGAATACGGGCTATCAACTGCATCGCCAGCTTGCCGGACAACCGGAAAAAATCCTTGCCCTCGAAATGGGCGGCAACAACCCGTTGATTATTGAGGAGCCAGCGGATATTGATGCGGCGGTGCACCTGACTATTCAGTCCGCGTTTATCACGGCTGGACAGCGTTGTACCTGCGCCCGTCGGCTGTTGGTGAAAAAAGGTCCACAGGGCGATGCGTTTCTTGCGCGACTGGTGGATGTCAGCCAGCGCATCCAGCCAGGCCGCTGGGACGATGATCCGCAGCCGTTTATTGGCGGGCTTATCTCCGAACAGGCGGCGCGTCATGTGTTTGACGCCTGGCAACAACGTGAGTCGCTCGGCGGGCAGACGCTGCTGGCACCGCGTCTGCTCCAGGCTGGCACTTCGCTGTTATCGCCGGGCATTATTGAACTGACGGGCGTGGCAAATCTTCCCGATGAAGAGGTCTTTGGCCCGCTGCTCGGCGTCTGGCGCTATGAACGCTTCGACGAGGCGATCGCGATGGCCAACAACACTCGCTTTGGGCTGTCCTGTGGACTGGTCTCGCCTGACCGCGCGCAGTTCGACCAGCTACTGCTGGAGGCGCGTGCGGGGATCGTTAACTGGAATAAACCGTTAACCGGTGCCGCCAGCACCGCGCCGTTCGGCGGCGTTGGGGCTTCCGGTAACCATCGCGCCAGTGCCTGGTATGCCGCCGATTATTGTGCCTGGCCGATGGCGAGTCTGGAATCCCCGGCGTTGACGCTGCCAGCAACGTTGAGTCCTGGCCTTGATTTCTCGCGTGAGGAGTCCGTATGAAAGCACGCGAGGTCAACTTCGATGGACTGGTGGGGCTGACACACCATTATGCCGGGTTATCGTTCGGCAACGAAGCGTCTACCCGTCATCGCTTTCAGGTTTCGAATCCGCGTCTGGCGGCGAAGCAGGGGCTGCTTAAGATGAAGGCGCTGGCGGATGCCGGGTATCCGCAGGCGGTGATCCCACCGCATGAGCGGCCTTTTATTCCTGCATTGCGCCAGCTGGGGTTTAGCGGTAGCGATGAACAGGTGATTGAGAAAGTGGCGCGTCAGGCGCCGCACTGGCTCTCCAGCGTTAGCTCCGCATCGCCGATGTGGGTGGCAAACGCGGCGACGGTCGCACCGTCGGCGGATACGCTGGATGGCAAAGTACATCTGACGGTCGCCAACCTCAATAACAAATTTCATCGTTCACTCGAGGCACCCACTACAGAAGCGCTGCTGCGGGCAATTTTTCGTGATGAACGCTATTTCGCGGTGCATTCCGCGTTGCCACAGGTAGCGATGCTCGGCGACGAAGGCGCCGCTAACCATAATCGTCTCGGTGGCGAGTATGGCGAGCCAGGGACGCAGCTCTTTGTCTACGGACGTGAAGAGGGCGGCAATACGCGACCTTCCCGCTATCCGGCGCGTCAAACCCGTGAGGCCAGCGAGGCGGTGGCGCGCCTGAATCAGGTGAATCCGCAGCAGTGTGTTTTTGCCCAGCAGCACCCGGAGGTTATCGACCTCGGCGTGTTTCACAACGATGTGATTGCGGTCTCAAACCGGGAAGTCCTGTTCTGCCATGAGCAGTCCTTCGCGAAACAGAACGACGTCATGGATCAGCTGCGTGCCCGGGTGCCCGGTTTCACCCCGATTGTGGTGCCGACTGCGGAAGTGTCGGTGCCGGATGCAGTCGCGACGTATCTGTTTAACAGCCAATTGTTGAGTCGCGATAACGGTTCGATGATGCTGGTTCTGCCACAGGAGTGTCGTGAACATGCGGGCGTGTGGCGTTATCTGACGAACCTGCTGGAAGCCGATAACCCGATCCGTGACATGCGGGTATTTGACCTGCGCGAAAGTATGTCAAACGGCGGGGGGCCGGCCTGTCTGCGACTACGGGTGGTGTTAACCGATGAAGAACGCCAGGCGGTTAATCCGGCCGTGATGATGAATGACGTGCTGTTTAATGCGCTCAACGACTGGGTGGACCGCTACTATCGCGACCGCCTGACCGCCGCGGATCTTGCCGATCCGCAGCTGCTGCGTGAAGGGCGCGAAGCGCTGGATACACTGACACAACTGTTGCAGCTTGGCTCTGTCTATCCGTTTCAGCAATCGGGAGGCGGTCATGGATGATTTTCTCGCCGCCACGCTGGCAGACACGGTGCCGGAGGTTCGGGAAGGTGGCAGGGCGGGCTTTCGCTGGCGCTGGATTAGCGCCGGTATTCTCGAACTTACGCCCGTCACTGCGACCGATCGCGCACTGGTGATCTCTGCCGGGATCCACGGCAACGAAACCGCGCCGGTGGAGATGCTTAATACGCTGCTGATGGCGCTGTCGACGGGGGAAATTACGCTACGCTGGCGACTGCTGGTGATCCTCGGCAACCCGCAGGCGCTGGCAGACGGCAAGCGCTACTGCCACAGCGATTTGAATCGGATGTTTGGCGGGCGCTGGCAACTTTTTGCCGAAAGCGGCGAGACGCAGCGCGCACGTCAGCTTGAACACTGCCTGGAAGATTTCTTTGCGACGGGCACGGAGTCGATTCGCTGGCATCTGGATCTGCATACTGCTATTCGCGGCTCTCACCATTTGCGCTTTGGCGTGTTGCCCCAGCGACCCATCCCCTGGGATGAGGCATTTCTCGGCTGGCTGGGGGCCGCAGGGCTGGAAGCGCTGGTGTTCCATCAAACGCCGGGGGGCACTTTTACCCACTTTAGCGCTGAGCACTTCGGCGCGCTTGCCTGCACGCTGGAGTTGGGCAAAGCCTTGCCGTTCGGTCACAACGATCTTCGCCAGTTTGCCCCGACGTCTGCCGCACTGACCTGTTTACTGACGGGACAAATTGACCAGGCCGACGGCACCCCACCTGTCCGCTATCAGGTCGCGTCGCAGATCACCCGGCGCAGCGATGCGTTTGTGCTGCACATGGACAGCCAGACGCTCAACTTCACCCCATTTACCGCAGGGACGCTGCTGGCGGAAGATGGCGCCGAGCGTTTTGTCGTTACCCATGACGTAGAATATGTTCTATTTCCCAATCCCGGCGTGGCGTTGGGATTACGTGCAGGCCTGATGCTGGAGAAAATAAGCTAACGTATTTCCCGCAGGTGTGAGCCTGTGGGTTTTATTTTTTTTCATGCGTCAGAAAATTAATCCGGATTATTCCTGGTGAACTGCTTTATTTATCATCACCGCTCAGGTATAGTTTTTCATATTCCCTGCAAAATCATGCTGTTGTCATTTTCTCTTTCAACTCTTCGCAATAATTTCTTTTTTTCTCCACAATTGGTGAAAAAATGTTTTTTACACTTTCATTGTTTTACCGATGCTCTGACTAATTGACGATTAAGTCGTTAAAGTTAATCTCGTCAACACGGCACTGCACTTCTTCGGAGGTGACAAGATAGCCGTAAAATAACTGAAAGGAAGGATAAAGATTATGCGTAAATTAACTGCACTGATTGTTGCCTCTGGCCTGGCGCTGGGCGCTGCGAACCTGGCTCATGCTGCGGATACCACCGCCGCCGCGCCGGCAGACGCCAAACCGATGATGCAGCATAAAGGTAAGTTTGGGCCACATCATGACATGATGTTTAAAGACCTGAATCTGACCGATGCGCAGAAACAGCAGATCCGCGAGATCATGAAAGACAAGCGTGACCAGATGAAGCGTCCGCCTGTTGAAGAACGCCGCGCAATGCACGACATTATCGCCAGCGACACCTTCGATAAAGCGAAGGCAGAAGCGCAGATTGCGAAGATGGAAGAGCAGCGCAAAGCCAACATGCTGGCGCACATGGAAACGCAGAATAAGATCTACAACATTCTGACCCCGGAACAGAAAAAACAGTTTAATGCCAATTTTGAGAAGCGTCTGACAGAACGTCCGGCGCGTGACGGTAAAATGCCTGTACCTGCTGAGTAATCGCTTAGCAGATCTATTCGAAGACCGCCGGTCTTGTCCATCCTCTCAATGGAGGCGATGGACAGGATCGGCGGTTTTTTCTTTTCAGACCCTAAGGAAAATCCTCGTGGCTGCCGATAACGACGTTGTGCTTTATTATGCCGCATGATGTTTATCAGGAGCGATGATGGAATATTTTGATATCCGCAAGATGCCGGTCAATCTCTGGCGTAACGGCGCTGGTGAAACGCGTGAAATTTGCTGTTTTCCTCCGGCGACGCGTGACTTTCACTGGCGTGCCAGCATTGCTTCTATTGCCGGTAATGGCGAATTTTCGCTTTTTCCCGGAATTGAACGGGTGATCACTCTGCTGGAAGGCAGCGAAGTGACGCTGGAAAGTCAGGGGGCGTTCAGCCACACCCTCAGGCAGCATCAGCCGTTTACCTTTGCCGGTGAGCGCGTTGTGAAAGCCAAACTCACGGAAGGGCAGATGTCGATGGATTTTAATATCATGACCCGACGCGACTCCTGCCAGGCGAAAGTTCGGGTGGCCGATCGCACCTTCACGACGTTTGGCTCGCGCGGCGGCGTGGTGTTTGTCATTAGCGGGGCCTGGCAGTTGGGCGATAAGCTACTGACTGCCGATCAGGGCGCCTGCTGGCACGACGGAAAACATACGCTCCGGCTGCTGAAAGCGGAAGGGAAACTCTTGTTTAGCGAGATTACCTGGCTGCATGGGCATTCCCCGGATTCAGTTCAATAATCTCACAGGTTCCGGAAACGAGCGGTTTACAGAGAATTTTGTAACCGTCATGATCAAAACCGGCCGGCGTTTGTACCAGGGTTGCCGCATCCTCCAGCGTATCAACTGCTCCCAGCCACAGCCAGTTGTTAATGACGTGGTACTGCGTCATCTGCTCACGACTCTCTTTGAGCGCAATGGCGCTTTTCCATGGCCAGCAGGTTACGCGTAGTTTATCCAGCGATGCCAGCAAACGGGCGTCGTGTTCCTGCGGGCTCTCTTTGCCACAGCACACGCCAGCACAGCGTTTTAGCGCGGAGCGAAAACAGGCGCGGTTGCGACTCAGGGGTTCAAGGCCCAACCGCCCGTAACACAATTTTTGTTCGTCAGCGAGTGACTGCAAGGTGGCAAGCGCGGCGCGGCGGTTGGCAAAAAGACCGAACAGATCTGGCGCGTGGGAGAAATCAACGTCGCGCGCATAGACGACATCGACTTTCCCATCCCTGAGCGTTAACGCGCAGAGCTGGCGGTTGCGCCGCAGGCGTTTATTAAAAAGCGGCTGTTGCTCTTTGATCAGTCGCGCCTCGAGTAATAGCGCGCCGATTTCACCGGCGGTACCAATCCAGGAAATACGTCGGGACTGTCGCAGCATGGCTGCCTCATCCGCCGTACGTAAATGCGACAATACCCGACTGCGGATATTGACACTTTTACCAATGTAGAGCGGCAGGGTGTCGCTTTCGCTGTGAAACAGATAAACACCGGGCACAGCCGGGAGCGAATCCAGGAAAGGGCGCAGATGTTCGGGATATTCGTAAACGACTGCTGCTTCAGGCTCAGAACGAAGAACGGATTGACGCTGTGGCACTGTAAACTCCGGGTGCTGGTTATTCATCCAGTATAGCAGCGCATTTACGATTAAAAAAGAGAGGGCGCAGGCGATGGCGGCGCGGGAGCCGGATGGCGTTGCCATCCGGCTGATTCATTCTTACTGTTTCCAGAAGTTATCAAATACGGTGATCGGCGGTCGGCGCTTATGCTCCGTCTTCAGATACCAGCCTTCAATGATTTTGGCGATGGCGGCATCCACCGCTTTTCCTTCCAGATAGTCATCAATGTTTTCATAGGTCACGCCCAGCGCGGCTTCATCCGGCAGAGAAGGGCGGTCGTCTTCGAGATCGGCGGTGGGCGCTTTCTTATAAAGGTGCTCCGGGCAACCTAATGTCGCCAGCAGTTGTTTCCCCTGGCGCTTGTTGAGGCGAAACAGCGGGTTAATATCCGTACCACCGTCGCCGTACTTGGTAAAGAAACCGGTAATGGCCTCTGCCGCATGATCGGTGCCAACCACCACGCCGCTGGTCATCCCCGCGATACTGTACTGCGCCTTCATGCGTTCACGGGCTTTTTCGTTGCCACGAACGAAATCGCTCAGTTCAATACCGGCCTCACGTAGAGCCTGTTCGCTCGCCAGCACTGCACCTTTGATATTGACGGTCAACACGCGGTCCGGCTGGATAAAGTCGATGGCGTCCTGACAATCCTGCTCATCAGCCTGAACGCCATAGGGCAGACGAACGGCGATAAATTGCAGCGCATCGTTACCGGTCCCGGCACGCAGTTCGTTGATGGCGGTCTGGCAAAGTTTGCCCGCCAGCGTTGAGTCTTGTCCCCCGCTGATGCCCAGCACCAGGCTTTTCAGGAAGGGATAGCGTTGCAGATACGCTTTCAGGAAATCCACGCTGCGGCGAATTTCCTCTTCTGGATTAATGTGCGGTTTTGCGCCAAGCGCTTTGATGATCTCTTGTTGCAGAGTCATTTACCCCCTCCCAATATAAAAAGAATAAAGTCAGACCGTCTTTAAGCTAACCCTTTGCTGTGTAAACGACAAGAGAACACAGGCTGAGTGGCGCTTAAAACGACATCCTGCCGCCTGAACGGAATCTGGCAAAATATTCGCGTGCTAAGCGTTAGCTTGAAAAATTACAGATTCTATTCCAGGCTTATATAACATGCTGATTAGAAAGAGGATGAAAAATGAACAGGACTATTGCAGGAATTTTCAGTGCAGCAGCAGTATTAACAATGCTTGCAGGGTGTACGGCCTACGATCGTACTAAAGACCAATTTGTCCAGCCTGTGGTCAAAGATGTGAAAAAAGGCATGAGCCGCGCGCAGGTTGCACAGATTGCCGGGAAACCGTCGTCTGAGGTGAGCATGATCCATGCTCGCGGTACCTGTCAGACCTACATCCTGGGTCAACGTGATGGTAAAGCTGAAACCTATTTCGTGGCGCTGGATGATACCGGCCATGTTATCAATTCAGGCTACCAGAGCTGCGCTGAGTACGACACGGACCCGCAGGCAGCGAAGTAACAATAACTGTCTATTGCCTGAACAACTCAACGAACCGGCCATTGCGCCGGTTTTTTTGTAACGGAGATGATCTTATTTATTGATGCGAATTATTTGCCCGAAGTGTGAGGGGTGTCATAACACCAGGTCAATGAGAGACAATTTAGTTGGTCAAGGAAATACCATCCGCGGGTGCGATGCCGTATACTCATTTCAGACACAGAAATAAGTTTTTCGGTTACGCAGGTTGTCCAGAGCATAGATGCAGGTTGAGACTTGCGGCGTGTCTGGTTGACAGATAATCGCACATGAGGAAGGTCTGAATGGAAAAGAAACACATTTATCTGTTTTGCTCTGCGGGTATGTCTACCTCTTTGTTAGTGTCAAAGATGCGCGCGCAGGCGGAAAAGTATGAAGTCCCGGTTATTATTGAAGCATTCCCGGAAACCCTTGCCGGAGAAAAAGGACCGAATGCCGATGTTGTATTATTGGGTCCACAAATTGGTTATATGTTGCCCGAAATTCAGCGTTTGTTACCAAACAAACCTGTAGAAGTGATTGACTCGCTGCTGTATGGCAAAGTCGATGGTTTAGGCGTGCTTAAGGCTGCTGTTGCAGCAATTAAAAAAGCCGCTGCAAATTAATATTTTAAATTTTCCCGTCAAAGAGTTATTTCATTTACATATACCGCAGTAATTAATTGCGGTTTTTAAGGGTATTTTTCTATGAGTAACGTCATTGCTTCACTTGAAAAGGTACTCCTTCCTTTTGCTGTCAAAATAGGAAAGCAGCCACACGTTAATGCAATCAAAAACGGCTTTATTCGTTTAATGCCATTAACCCTCGCGGGGGCCATGTTTGTATTAATCAATAACGTTTTCCTGAGCTTTGGGGAGGGGTCGTTTTTTTATTCCCTCGGTATTCGGCTGGATGCATCAACCATTGAAAATCTCAATAGTCTGAAAGGCATCGGCGGAAACGTTTATAACGGTACGCTGGGTATTATGTCGCTGATGGCACCATTCTTTATCGGTATGGCGCTGGCAGAAGAACGTAAAGTCGACGCCCTGGCGGCCGGTCTGTTATCCGTTGCGGCCTTTATGACCGTCACGCCATACAGCGTGGGTGAAGCCTATGCCGTCGGGGCGAACTGGCTGGGCGGCGCGAATATCATTTCCGGTATTATTATCGGTCTGGTCGTCGCGGAAATGTTTACTTTCATTGTTCATCGCAACTGGGTAATTAAATTGCCTGATAGCGTACCAGCATCCGTCTCCCGTTCATTCTCAGCATTGATTCCGGGCTTTATTATCCTCTCGATTATGGGGATCATCGCCTGGGCGTTAACGACCTGGGGAACGAACTTCCACCAGATTATTATGGATACCATCTCTACACCGCTGGCATCGCTGGGCAGTGTGGTTGGCTGGGCGTACGTGCTTTTTGTTCCGCTGCTGTGGTTCTTCGGTATCCACGGTTCCCTGGCGCTGACGGCGCTCGACAGCGGCATCATGACGCCGTGGGCGCTGGAAAACATCGCAATCTATCAGCAATACGGTTCGGTCGATGCGGCCCTGGCTGCGGGTAAGACGTTCCACGTCTGGGCCAAGCCGATGCTTGACTCCTATATCTTCCTCGGCGGCAGCGGCGCAACGCTGGGTCTGATCCTTGCCATCTTTATCGCTTCCCGCCGTGCGGATTATCGTCAGGTGGCGAAACTGGCACTGCCATCCGGCATCTTCCAGATTAACGAACCGATTCTGTTTGGTCTGCCGATCATCATGAACCCGGTAATGTTCATCCCGTTCATTCTGGTACAACCGATTCTGGCCGCGATTACGCTGATTGCTTACTATCTGGGCATCATTCCGCCAATTACCAACATTGCGCCGTGGACCATGCCAACCGGGTTGGGGGCCTTCTTTAATACCAACGGCAGCGTTGCTGCTCTGCTGGTCGCCTTGTTCAACCTTGGGATTGCGACGCTGATTTACCTGCCGTTCGTCGTGGTCGCGAACAAAGCGCAGAACACTATCGACAAGGAAGAGAGCGAAGAAGATATCGCTAATGCACTGAAATTCTAAGTTTAACCCGGCATGTGACGACACATGCCGGGCCGTCAAAGAGGAATGATTTATGATGGATCTCGATAATATTACCGATACCCAGACCGAAGCCGAAGAGCTCGAAGAAGTGGTGATGGGGCTTATCATCAACTCCGGGCAGGCGCGTAGCCTGGCTTACGCGGCGTTAAAACAGGCGAAGCAGGGTGACTTCGACGCAGCGAAAGCGATGATGGAACAGTCACGCATGGCGCTGAATGAGGCCCATTTGGTGCAGACGAAACTGATTGAAGGCGATCAGGGCGAAGGTAAAATGAAAGTCAGTCTGGTACTGGTTCACGCGCAGGATCACCTGATGACGTCAATGCTGGCACGCGAACTGGTGACAGAGTTGATTGAGCTTCATGAGAAGCTGAAATAGTAAGGAGTTGATGATGCAACTACAGGCTACCGCACCGGAAATCACCATTGCCCGTGAACAGCAGTTGTTTAACGGTAAGAATTTCCATGTCTTTATCTACAATAAGACAGAGAGCGCCTGCGGACTGCATCAGCACGATTACTATGAATTCACGCTGGTGCTCACGGGGCGCTATTACCAGGAGATCAACGGCAAACGCGTGCTGCTTGAACGGGGTGATTTTGTGTTTGTCCCGCTCGGTTCGCACCATCAGAGCTTCTACGAGTTCGGCGCGACGCGTATTCTCAACGTTGGCATCAGTAAACGTTTTTTTGAACAGCACTATAGCCCGCTCATGCCGTTCTGTTTCGTGGCATCGCAGGTCTATCGCACCAACAGCGCTTTTTTAACCTATGTCGAGACGGTTATCGCGTCGCTCAACTTTCGCGATACCGGACTGGAAGAGTTTGTTGAAGTGGTCACCTTCTACATTATCAACCGCCTGCGTCATTATCGTGAAGAACAGGTTCTTGATGATATTCCGCAGTGGCTGAAAGCCACCGTGGAAACGATGCACAATAAAGCGCAGTTTGGTGAGAATGCTCTGGAGAATATGGTTTCCCTGTCCGCAAAATCTCAGGAATACCTGACGCGAGCGACCCAGCGGTATTACAGCAAAACGCCAATGCAATTGATTAATGAAATTCGCATCAACTTTGCCAAGAAACAACTGGAGATGACGAACTACTCCGTAACAGATATTGCCTATGAAGCGGGGTACAGTAGTCCAAGTCTGTTTATTAAGACGTTTAAAAAAATGACGTCATTTACGCCTAATAGCTACAGAAAAAAACTCACGCAATATAATCAGTAATTATTTTACTCAACAACCAGGTTTACGCTTGCCCATTATTGACGCGGGACGCCTGCGTCATACCTGACAGAAGAGTAGAGCATCATTCACGCCAGTGTTAAGCACTGAAGGGAGAAACGATGAGCCAGAAATTAAAAGTCGTCACCATTGGTGGCGGGAGCAGTTACACCCCGGAATTGCTGGAAGGATTTATTAAGCGTTACCACGAACTACCGGTTTCCGAATTGTGGCTGGTTGACGTCGAGGGTGGCGAAGAGAAACTGGATATTATTTACCAGCTCTGCCAGCGCATGATTGAAAAAGCGGGCGTACCGATGAAGGTATTTAAGACCCTGGATCGCCGTGAAGCGCTGAAAGATGCCGATTTCGTGACCACACAGCTGCGTGTAGGGCAGTTGAAAGCACGTGAACTGGATGAGCGTATTCCGCTGAGCCACGGCTACCTGGGCCAGGAAACTAACGGTGCCGGTGGCCTGTTCAAAGGTCTGCGCACCATCCCGGTGATTTTCGACATCATTAAAGATGTGGAAGAACTGTGCCCGAATGCCTGGGTGATAAACTTTACTAACCCGGCCGGCATGGTGACCGAAGCGGTCTATCGCCATACGAACTTCAAACGCTTTATTGGCGTGTGCAACATTCCGGTGGGGATGAAGATGTTCATCCACGATGTGCTGGCGCTGAAAGAGAGTGACGACCTGTCGATCGACCTGTTTGGCCTCAACCACATGGTGTTCATCAAAGATGTGATCGTTAATGGTCAGTCACGCTTTGCCGAGCTGCTGGACGGCGTGGCCTCGGGCCAGCTTAAAGCGTCCACAGTGAAAAATATTTTCGATCTGCCGTTCAGCGAAGGGTTGATTCGCTCTTTGAATCTGCTGCCATGCTCGTATCTGCTTTACTACTTCAAGCAAAAAGAGATGCTGGCGATTGAGATGGGTGAATACTACAAGGGCGGCGCGCGGGCACAGGTGGTGCAGAAGGTCGAGAAACAGCTGTTCGATCTGTATAAGAACCCGGAACTGAACGTCAAGCCGAAGGAGCTGGAGCAGCGCGGCGGCGCGTACTACTCTGACGCGGCCTGTGAAGTCATCAATGCGATTTTCAATGACAAGCAGACCGAACATTACGTCAACATTCCGCATCACGGTCATGTTGATAACATCCCGGCAGACTGGGCGGTAGAGATGACCTGCACGCTGGGCCGCGACGGGGCGACGCCGACGCCACGCATCACCCATTTTGATGAGAAAGTGTTGGGATTGATCTATACCATCAAAGGCTTTGAAGTAGCAGCCAGCAACGCGGCGCTGAGCGGTGAGTTTAACGATGTGCTGTTGGCGCTGAACCTGAGCCCGCTGGTGCATTCTGACCACGATGCAGAAGGTCTGGCGCGTGAACTGATTCTGGCGCACGAAAAATGGTTGCCAAACTTTGCCGACTGCATTGCGAAGCTTAAAGACGCACAACACTAAAGAGGTCGGCTATGGAACGCTTATTGATAGTAAACGCGGACGATTTTGGTCTGAGCAAAGGGCAAAACTACGGCATCGTGGAAGCCTGTCGTCACGGCGTGGTGACCTCGACTACAGCGCTGGTGAACGGTGATGCTATTGAGCATGCGGTGACGTTAAGCCGCGATCTGCCGACGCTGGCGGTAGGGATGCACTTTGTTCTGACGCTGGGAAAACCCCTGACCGAGATGCCGGGATTAACCCGTGAGGGGCGTCTGGGAAAATGGATCTGGCAGATGGCAGAGGAAGATACCTTGCCACTGGACGAAATCGCCCGTGAGCTCGCCTGTCAGTATCAGCGTTTCATCGACCTGTTCGGGCGGGAGCCTACGCATCTGGATAGCCATCACCATGTGCATATGTTCCCGCAGATCTTCCCCCTCGTCGCGCGTTTTGCTGCCGAGCGCAACATTGCATTGCGTGTCGATCGACAGCCGGTGTTCCAGGCCAGCGATCTCCCGCCGACGCTGCGTAGCTCGCAGGGATTCAGCAGTGAGTTTTATGGGGAAGAGATTACGGAAGCGCTGTTTCTGCATGTTCTCGACGAATCCGCAAAGCGTGGAGAATCCTCAGTGGAAGTGATGTGTCACCCGGCGTTTATCGACAATATCATTCGTCAGAGCGCCTATTGTTACCCCCGTTTGACTGAGCTGGACGTGCTGACCTCGGCATCGCTCAAGTATGCGATTGCAGAACGCGGCTACCGTCTGGGCAGTTTTCTTGATGTCTGACTCCTGAGTTTGCGGCGCGTGGCGCGCCGCTTTTTTTGTCTGCGATTTGCCTCAGGCCGCTACGGTAGGAATTTTCGCTGTTCGCGACCAGACGCGGTGGGCTGCCATCAGCGTAAACAATTCATCCATAAAACGGTTATCCGCGTCACTGCTTTCCACAACGCCTTCCTCACCCTGACTGTCTATATTCAACAGTGCTTTAAAGCGCCGCGCTTCACCTGCGAGCGCGATGGGTTTGAGATGCTTATACGCCTCCAGCAGATAGTAGCGCGCGTCGCCGTTGTGCTCGATATCGGCGATATCCCCGCACGGTACAATGACCGCATCTACGGTGAGAGATGGCGCACCGGCAAAGGTGGCGGCGACGGTCAGCGTCGAGCCGTCATCGGCGACAATCTCGCCCATCCGGGAATAGAGAAGTTTGGCATGAACGCCTTTCGCCTTTAACGCCTGAAGGATCGTCAGGAGATCTGACGATTTCACCTTCCCGTTAAGTAATATCCCAACGACCCGACCTTTGATTTCACCGTCCGGTACGGCATAAAGACTGAGTGAGGGATCCTTTTTCAGGCCGTTCACCTCTGGCGGCGGGGCAATTTGCGTCTGTTCATCGGTCAGCGTGATACCCAGGTTTTTGCCAACCGCCTGAGCGAGGCCGATGTCGATATGCGCCAGTTGGTCAACGACCCGTTCGCGGATATAAGGGCGTGCGACTTTACTCAGCTCAAAGCTGAAGGCATCCACAATATGCAACTGTTCAACCGGCGTCTGGCTCGACCAGAAGAGCCGCGGATGGGCGTAGTATTCGCCAAATGAAGGGCTACGTTCGCGGATTTTGTCCCCATCGATACGTTCCTGATACGACTCAAAGCCACCGCGCTTCGGCCCCGGCGGCGTTTCACGCGGCCAATTGTCATTGATGGAATTAGGCTCATAGTTTGCCGGATTGGTGTCGATGCTCATCCGATGCATCCCATCACGCTGGAAGTTGTGATAAGGGCAGGTCGGACGGTTGATCGGGATTTCATGAAAATTAGGTCCGCCGAGACGACTGATTTGCGTATCGGTATAGGAGAACAGACGCCCCTGCAACAGCGGATCGTTTGTAAAATCCATGCCGGGGACGATATGGCCCGGATGGAAGGCGACCTGCTCGTTTTCGGCAAAGAAATTATCGGGATTACGGTTTAGTACCATTTTCCCGACGCGCTGCACCGGGACCAGCGCTTCAGGGATCAGCTTGGTAGGATCCAGTAAGTCGAAATCGAATTTCAACTCGTCCTCTTCCGAAATCAGCTGCAGCCCCAGTTCATATTCCGGGAAATCGCCCGCTTCAATGGCTTCCCACAGTTCCCGGCGATGGAAGTCCGGGTCACGACCGGTCAGCTTCTGCGCCTCATCCCACACCAGTGAGGCTTTTCCTGCCAGGGGTTTCCAGTGAAAACGAACAAAAGTGGCTTTGCCCGCCGCGTTGATCAGACGAAAAGTGTGAATGCCAAATCCTTCCATCGTGCGATAACTGCGTGGAATACCGCGATCGGACATCGCCCAGATGACGTTATGCAAGGTTTCTGGCTGCAGGGAGACATAATCCCAGAAGGTGTCATGCGCACTTTGTCCCTGGGGAATTGCCCAGTGTGGTTCCGGTTTCACTGCGTGAACGAAATCAGGAAACTTGTGCGCATCCTGGATGAAAAAGATAGGGGTATTGTTGCCGACCAGATCAAAAACCCCTTCTTCGGTATAAAATTTGGTGGCAAAACCCCGGATATCACGCACGGTATCCGCCGAGCCCGCGCCGCCCTGGACGGTGGAAAAGCGTACGAAGACTGGGGTAATTTTATCCGGATCGGAGAGAAAGTCGGCTTTAGTGATATCGCTCAGATTTTTATAGGGCTGGAAATATCCGTGTGCGGCCGAGCCGCGCGCATGGACGATCCTCTCAGGGATCCGCTCATGGTCAAAATGGGTGATTTTTTCACGCAAAATAAAATCTTCAAGCAGCGTAGGGCCGCGATGTCCGACACGCAGTGAATTCTGGTCGTCGGCAATGCGTACTCCCTGATTGGTGGTGAGAGCAAAATTCTCGCTGCCTGTGCGAACGCTTTCCAGATCGCTCAGTTTTTTATTGCCAGTATCCGGGGCTTTCAGACTGCCAGGGGCCGTGGGTTGCGCGCCGGGGGCTGTCGGTTCAGGAACAGGGCGATGCGATCCGTCGTCAGGAGCCAGAGAGTCCAGGCCAGGTTTTGCTTCGCGGGGATCGTGCACGGGTGATTGATGCGGATGGGGATTTTTCTCATTATGCGACATTGAACTCGTCTCCATTTTTCATTTCTGAAAGGGTCGTTGTTTTTGTCAAAAACCCCCTAACTATAGTCCATTCGCATGATCCCGCCGGGCTGAGCGTTGAAGACCATGCCGACAGACACAGGAAAGAGCACGCCCGGAGCAGGACGGGCGGGGTGAAAATCGGCTAAGATAGTTCTTTTCTGATTTTTGAATTTGTCTTAGTGAAGCCATTAATGATGAAACCTCTTCGCCAACAAAATCGCCCGGTTATTAGCTATGTTCCGCGTGTTGAACCTTCGCCGCCCGAACATGCGATAAAAATGGACGCGTTTCGTGACGTGTGGATCTTGCGCGGGAAGTATGTCGCGTTTGTCTTAATGGGGGAGTCGTTCCAGCGATCGCCGGCGTTTAGCGAGGCGGAATCAGCCCAGCGCTGGGCAAATCAGGTTCGTCAGGAAAACGAAATCGCAGATTAATTCTGGTATAAAAAAACCGCCCCGAAGGACGGTTTTCTGTCTTTGGGACGCTTAGCGATGCGCCAGTTCGGCGTCGTCTTCACTGTCCAGAATGGATTTATCGGTTTGCTTCAGCCACTGGCTGGTCAGCGTACCGGCAGTCATCGACCCGCTGACGTTCAGCGCGGTACGGCCCATGTCGATCAGCGGCTCAACGGAGATGAGCAGCGCCACCAGCGTGACAGGCAGGCCCATTGCTGGCAGCACAATCAGCGCAGCGAACGTGGCACCACCACCGACACCGGCTACCCCGGCAGAGCTGACGGTAACAATACCGACCAGTGTTGCAATCCAGAGCGGATCCAGCGGGTTAATGCCGACCGTCGGCGCAACCATGACCGCCAGCATGGCCGGATACAAACCGGCACAGCCGTTCTGACCAATCGTCGCGCCAAAGGAGGCGGCGAAGCTGGCGATAGATTCCGGTACGCCCAGGCGGCGGGTTTGCGCTTCCACGTTGAGTGGGATAGAGGCCGCGCTGGAGCGACTGGTGAAGGCGAAGGTCAGAACCGGCCATACTTTGCGGAAGTATTTGAGGGGACTCACGCCGTTCACACCCAGCAGCACGCCGTGGATAACGAACATAATGCCCAGCCCGAGGTAAGAAGCGACAACAAAACTCCCCAGCTTAATGATGTCCTGCAGGTTGGAACCGGCCACCACTTTGGTCATCAGCGCCAGCACACCGTAAGGCGTTAACTGCATGACCAGGCGGACCAGTTTCATCACCCAGCTTTGCAGGGTGTCGATTGCGGTCAGTACGCGTTCGCCTTTTGGTGCGTCATCTTTCAGCAATTTGAGTGCCGCGACACCGAGGAAGGCGGCAAAAATCACCACGCTGATAATTGACGTCGGGTTCGCGCCAGTCAGATCGGCAAACGGGTTTTTCGGTACAAATGAGAGCACCAGCTGCGGGACGCTGAGATCGGCCACTTTGCCAGCATAGTTGGTTTCAATGGCATTCAGGCGCGCCGTCTCTGCGCCACCCTGTACCAGACCTTCAGCGGTCAGACCAAACAGATTGGTCACCAGTACACCGACCAGCGCGGCAATCAGCGTGGTAAACAGCAGTGTACCGATAGTCAGTAAGCTGATTTTTCCCAACTGAGAGGCATTATGCAGACGGGCGACCGCGCTCAGGATTGAGGCGAATACCAGCGGCATAACGATCATTTGCAGCAGTTGAACATAGCCGTTACCGACGATGTTGAACCACTGGACGGAATCTTTCAGCACCTGACTGTCAGAGCCATAGATGGTGTGCAGCGCAAGGCCAAAGACCACGCCCATGACCAGCCCCACCAGTACTTTCTTTGCCAGACTCCACTGTTTATGACGGGCTTGTGCCAGCACAAACAGCAGAATGACGAACACCACGATGTTCGCGATTAATGGAAAATTCATCCCCGTTCTCCTGATTTTATTATTCGTCCCGCTGTGTCACAGCGATCCTGTTGCCGCAAGGTTAGCAGAACTGTGACATGGGTCTTATATTCAAATGGAATTGTTTATGCCAAAAACGTTATTTCTGCTGTTTTACTGGTCGATTTGATGCTTAATGAAGCGATTAAACTGCCATTGCAGTGTGTTAATCATATCGGATGACCAGCGAACTGCACTGTTCTGAGGCAAGGTTTGCGGCATCCATACCGCCCAGGCAAACAGCGCCATGCACAGAAATCGCTCCAGCTGATTACCTTTCTGCGGGACCAGAATCGGCAGGCGAAAGCGCCAGCGACAGGGCCAGAGCAGGGGGACACCCGCTGGCGTCAGCATATCTGCTGCAATATGACTCAGATAGCCCACCACCATGCCCTGTAAGGCATCGGCGGGGATGACCCAACTCTCCGGCACTTTGAGGTAGAAGGTGGCCAGCAGCGCAAAGACGGCCAGCAGACTGTGAGTAAATCCGCGATGACCAAAGGCCCGGGCGATCGGTTTTGATACCCATTTCAGGCGTTGACCGAGGAATGACTTTGGGTGATCGATGTCCGGTAACAGGCAGGTCAGAATAGCGGAGGGTACAATATGCCACCAGTCACCCTGTGCGAGCACGGGCGTCAACTCCGCGTTTTTAGCAAACACCGCGCAGGCAATGGAAAAGAGGAGGTGACCTTCCGCCGTCATGATAAAACCTGATAAACTGTGAATTCGTACAGTATAGGATTTTTATACAGTGGGCGGAAGTGGTGACGTTGTAACTCTTTGTCAATAATGCGCGTTTATCGCGCTAACCAACCCCCATCGACGGCCAGCGTATAGCCGTTAATGTAATCCGACGCCGATGATGCGAGGAAGACGACCGGACCCTGCAGATCGTCAGGCGTTCCCCAGCGGCCCGCCGGGATACGATCGACAATCTCTTTATTCCGATCGGCATCTTCACGCAGCTGTTGGGTATTGTTGGTCGCCATATAGCCGGGCGCGATGGCGTTGACGTTGATCTGATGCTGCGCCCATTCGTTGGCTAACAGTCGGGTAATGCCCAGCACGCCACTTTTTGAGGCCGTATAAGACGGGACGCGAATGCCGCCCTGAAACGACAGCATCGAAGCAATGTTAATGATTTTGCCGCCCTGGCCCTGAGCGAGAAATTGCCGGGCCACGGCCTGGGAGAGAAAGAAGAGCGACTTGAGATTCAGGTTCATCACATCGTCCCAGTCTTTTTCACTGAAATTGAGTGCGTCTTCGCGACGAATGGTTCCCGCGTTGTTCACCAGAATGTCGATGCGAGCGAATTTTTCAATCGCCTGGGCGACAACGTCCGCGATTACCTCCTGCCGGCTCAGATCGGCCTGAATGGCGAAAAAGCGGCGTCCCAGCGCTTCTACTTTGGCGGCGGTGTCATGAGGAATTTTGCGGTTCACGCCGACGATATCGCAACCGGCTTGCGCCAGTGCCACCGTCATCCCTTGTCCAAGTCCGGTATCGCAACCAGTGACGATGGCGACTTTGCCTGTGAGACGAAATGCATCCAGAATCATAATGACCTCGGCTATCCGTTTTTATCTGTTATGTGCCCTGAAAGAAGGATAGGAGAGGAACGAAAGGAATACAATAAAAATGAAACGTTGTTTTAAATTTATTATCCGTCGACACGGGCAATGTCGCCATTGCCCGGTCCTGGTTTAGCCACACAAATCGGTGAGGGTCAGTTCCGTGAGTGAATTGAGCCTGACGTCGGCGAGAATATAGCGCGGATCGTGTCGAACCTCTTTGTCCGGTACGACGATGGAGCGCATCCGCGCAGCCTTAGACGCCACCATGCCGTTGACGGAATCTTCCAGCGCGACACAGCATAACGGGTCGACGCCCAGTTTTGCTGCGCAGTCGATGTAAACCTGAGGATGCGGTTTACTGTAGGGCAGCTTCTCCGCTGAGGCGAGAGCGTCAAAGCTCTCCCGCAGGTCAAACATCGCCAGGACTTTTTCCAGCATATGCAGAGGAGACGCGGACGCCAGTCCCACCTTCAACCCCTGCGCTTTACACAACGCGATAGCGTCTTTTACGCCTGGCAACAGCGGACGCGTTTCTTCAACCAGTGCAATAGCGCGAGTAATGACGCGATCGGTGACCTCCTGGCGACTCGGCCCATTCCATGGCTGCTGAGCAAACCAGAGATCGACGACCATATCGATGCGCAGCCCCAGCGTATCCGGGAGTTCGTGACGACGAGTGATATCGACGCCGATGCTGGACAGTACGTCCAGTTCAGCCCGATCCCACAGCGGCTCGGAATCAATCAGTAATCCATCCATATCGAATATTGCCGCAAGAATTTGACGCGGGGTTGACATTACAACCTCTCCTGTTGAGCATTAAATGTAGGGTATTCAGTGTTAGCCGCTATCATAACGTTTTTAAAGATCGGGCGAAAAGGGTTATCAGCAGGTAGACTTAAGCCAAAACGACGCGTCTTCATCAAGGGGAACTCATGACGTATCAACAAGCTGGACGCATAGCAGTGTTAAAAAGGATCTTAGGATGGGTGATATTTATCCCGGCACTCCTCTCCACGCTGATTTCAGCCTTGAAATTTATGTATGCGCACAGCGAAAAGCAGGAAGGGATTAACGCGGTAATGCTCGATTTCACCCACGTCATGATTGATATGATGCGAGTGAATACCCCGTTTCTGAATCTCTTTTGGTACAACTCGCCGACGCCGGATTTTCAGAATAGCCTGAACATTATGTTCTGGCTGATTTTTGTGCTGATTTTTATCGGTCTGGCGATGCAGGATTCCGGCGCGCGCATGAGCCGCCAGGCGCGGTTTTTACGTGAAGGCGTCGAAGACCAGTTGATTCTGGAGAAAGCCAAGGGCAGCGAAGGGCTGTCCCGTGAGCAGATTGAGTCGCGCATTGTGGTACCGCATCACACGATTTTCCTGCAGTTTTTCCCGCTCTATATCCTGCCGGTGATTATCATCGTTCTCGGATATGTATTCTTTTCGTTGTTGGGGTTTATCTGAACAAAAAGGCCGCCATCCGGCGGCCTTTTAATGTCAGCCATTATTACGCCGCGAGGAGTCTGTCCATTGCCTTCTGCGCGATCACCAGATGTTGACCGCCAAACAGTCTTGCCCGGTTGAGCAAGGTATACAATTGGTACACCGGTTGTCGGTCGAGAAAATCTGACGGCAGCGGCGACACCGACTGATAACCATCATAAATTTGCGGCGGCTGTTCGGTATGTAACGGTAACATTGCCAGATCGCACTCTCTGTCTCCCCAGTAACAGGCCGGATCAAACAGGTATGGACCGTCCGGACCCAGGGCGCAGTTGCCTGACCACAGATCGCCGTGCAGCAAAGAGGGCTGCGGCTGGTGAGAGGAGAGACGCTGCTGCACATGTTCGACAATGGCGTCAATATTACCAAAGGCGATACCTTTTTCTGCCGCCAGTTCAAGTTGCCAGCCAATGCGCTGTTCGGCAAAGAAGGTCGACCAGCGGCGCTGCCAGGCATTGGGTTGCGGAGTGGTAGAAAGCGCATTATCAAAGTCCAGCCCAAACTGCGGCTGATCGCTCCATTCATGCAGGTGGGCAAGTTGTTGTCCCAGAATAAACGCACTATGCGCGTCCAGCGGACGGGGAGGGAGATAATCCATCACCAGAAAGCTGTAATCACGATCCGCACCCACCGCCCACACTTTGGGGACCGTCACCGTATGGCTGCGTGATAACAGTTCTAATTGATCGGCTTCTGCCGTAAAGCCCGGAAGCAGTTCCCGCTCATCACATTTAACGAAGAAATCGCGTCCCGCGTAGCGTAAATGCCACGCGGCATGAATTTCTCCGCCAGGCAGTTCGTTACGCAGTTCGATTTCGCCTTCACCGAGTTGCTCGCTTAAAAGACGACTGATAGCCTGCCACATGATGTCTCTCCCCATGTTGTCTGCCAGATCATAAGGTTAGCGCAAAGATGCGGGTAAAAAACACGAACTAACGCACACCGTGGACGTGTTTTCGCAGTAATGGCATTTATTGTCCGCTGCGTTCCCACTCTTCCCAGGTCACCACGCTGACCTCCGGCACTTTATTTAACGCGCTTTCAGCCAGCCCCGCGGCCAGTGCTTTGACCTCGTCCTGGCTCTGGGCGCTAATCAGTCCAAAGGTATTGGTACCCAGTTCGTGCACATTTCCGTCATCATCCGTGAGCGTGAGCAGAAAACCGGCGCGGGTGAGATGGTTGTTCAGTTCATTAATTTCCGTTAAGGAGTCCTCGTGAAACCTGATGGTAATAACATACCGGGTGATTTCCCCACTGGCCATTTGACACCCCTTTGTAATCTCATGAGTTTGTAGCATAGACGGTGAACGCGTATGCCGACAGGTTTGGGCGAAATTCCCCCTCCAAAAGAGGGGGGAAATCATTATGGTTGGCTAAGGTAAGCGTAGATTTTTTGCGTATCGTCGTGGGAGCACAGGCGCGTTCCCTGGTTGATGGTCGCGGCGCTACCGGCCGCAACACCGAAGCGCACCATGTCCTCAAGCGAAGCGCCTTCAGCCAGTTTGAGAGTCATCGCCCCCACCATGCTGTCACCTGCGCCAACGGTGCTCTGGCTTTTAACCGGCGGCGGAACAACCTGCACGCAGGTTTTGCTGTCCACTCCCAGCGCGCCCTGAGGACCCAGGGAGACGACAACACGCTGCGCTTTGCCGCTGCGGATAATTTCCTGCGCCGCTTTGCGCACGTCATCAGGCTGGGTGAGTTCACGATTAACCAGCGCGCTGAGTTCTTTCTGGTTAGGTTTAACCAGCTCAATATTGCCAATAGCTAATGCAGCCGTCAGCGCGTCGCCGGAGCTGTCAATAATGCAGCGGATCCCCTGTTTCTGCGCGGCGGTAATCAACTGGCTAAGTTTTTCGACTTTGACGCCCGGTGGCAAACTACCGCTGATCACCAGAATAGCGCCGGACTCGATCTCCAGCACCTGTTCTTCTATCTGGCGAAATTCATCGTCATTCAGTGCCGCGCCGGGCATCACAAAGCGATATTGCTCGCCGCTGGATTCGACATGAACATGCAGGTTCTGACGCGTCCAGTCTTTTGCATCAATGGTTGCTACCGGAACGTTTTCATCGGCAAGCAGGGCGACCAGATGCTCACCGGTTGCACCGCCGACGGGGAAAATGGCGGTCGCCGTTCCACCCAGATGGGCAATAGCGCGAGCGACATTAATGCCACCGCCGCCAGGCTCAAATACCGGGGCAGTACAGCGGAGTTTCCCTTCGGGGTAGATTTGCGGGGTGATCGTTGCGCTATCGAGCGAGGGCGCAAGCGTTAACGTATAGATACGTACCATCGTTACCTCCTGTTAGGCTGTGTTCAGTCTGGCACCGAATAGCGCGAAAGTGAAGTCATTAACAATATGATTAATTAAAGTTTATTTATTTTATTTGCTGTAAGGATATATAAATATTTAATTGTTTTGAGAGCCCTCTTATTCAAAAAATGAAATAAGAATTCATTGCTATGTTATTCGAGCCTTTTTATAATTTGTTACCTTTCCTGGGGCGTTTGTCATTGATCCCTCTGAAAGTTTCCGGGACCGTAGTGGTCTCTTTTTTTGTTGTACGGACTCTTTATAAATGAAGCTTTTAAAGACAGTTCCCGCTGCCGTTCTGCTGGCGGGGGGCGTGTTTGCGTCGATGTATGCAACTGCCGATGATTCCGTTTTTACTGTCATGGATGACCCCTCAAGTGCGAAGAAACCCTTCGAAGGCAATCTCAACGCCGGTTACCTTGCGCAGTCAGGCAACACGAAAAGTTCTTCTTTAACCGCGGACACGACCATGACCTGGTACGGGCAAGCAACGGCCTGGTCGCTGTGGGGAAACGCGAGCAACACCTCTTCCAATGATGAACGCTCTTCAGAGAAATATGCTGTTGGCGGCCGTAGCCGTTACAATGTGACCGATTATGACTACCTTTTCGGCCAGGCCAGTTGGCTGACGGACCGCTATAACGGCTACCGCGAGCGCGATGTGTTCACCGCCGGTTATGGTCGCCAGTTCCTTAACGGTCCCGTACATAGTTTCCGTTTTGAATTCGGTCCGGGCGTACGTTACGACGAACATACGGATGGCAAGACGGAAACCCAGCCGCTGGGCTATGCCTCTGGCGCGTATGCATGGCAGATCTCCGACAACACCAAATTTACGCAAGGCGTGTCGGTGTTCGGTGCTGAAGATACAACCCTGAACTCCGAGACGGCGCTGAATGTGGCAATCAATGAGCACTTTGGCCTGAAAGTGGCCTATAACGTGACGTGGAACTCCGAACCGCCGGAGACGGCGCCGGAGCACACGGATAGACGCACAACCGTTTCTCTGGGCTACCGGATGTAAGCTGAGGCCAGACTGTTCCCCAGTCTGGCTTTTTTATTGCGGTGTCTGATGACGATTCGCAACTATCCCCAAATCATTGCCGCCCAGCGTAGCAATAACATTGCACCACAAATGACGATCAGAACGACCACCATTTTCCAGTGTTTTTTGGCGAAGCGATTTGATGGCATCATTTATTTCCTGTCGGTTTCAGACGGTTAATCCTAGTGTAACAAAACTGTCAGCCAGTCAGTGAAAGGATATGCATCTTGCATCGTTCAACGAGGAAGGAAAATGGGAGGGTTACGGCACGCATCCGACAAGCGTGTTGGTATAGTAATTGAGCTGCCGGTACTGACGTTTCAAAAGTTCAGTCGGCGTCAGGTCAGTATAGAGTCGACACGTTTTGATGAAATGTGCTTGATCGCAATAGCCGTGGTTGAGCGCGCTATTCAGAACATCGCCTTCTGCCAGTAGCTGGCGCAGCGTTCTCTGAAATCGGGCTGTGCGGCAGAAATAGCGCACATCAACGCCAGTAAATTGATGAACGCGTCGTAGTATCGTCCGCTCACTCATCCCCAACTGGCTACGGATTGTCGAGAAAGAATCTCCGTAATACAACCGATTGACCGCCTGTATGAGATCGGTGTTCATCAGATGGCAACGGTCAACAATAGCCAGCAGCCAGCGTTCTAACCGACTGATGCGCATCTCATACGGTAAGTTAATCAATTCCGGAATAGCACAGCATAGACCCAGATCGGTGAAGGACACGGGAACGTCATCCAGTTCATCCATTGCGATACCCAGGAGAGGAAAGCAGGTTGCAGAACGCAGTCGGATCGACAGTAAATCGATTTCTCCCTGGGGGGTGAATGTCATTCTGGACTTACGTGGGCGAAGCAGGACAGCCTCACCCTTTGGGAGAATGAGACAATTGGGGGGCTGTTGGCTGTCCAGGGGGATCGGCACAATGCGCAGAGGATCGCCCAGGTTGAGCAGCAGTTCGCCCCCGGTACCGGGAAAGAGCGTGGGTAAGGGCGTCCCCGCCGTCATTTGCCAGCACCAGAAATGGGCTATCCAGTCAGCCAGCGCCGGACTGGGCGTGCTGCGTCGTTGCATGCTGCTGTTTACCTCAGATGTTGTACCTTACTCAAACAGACTGTCGCCACTCCGGTTTTCCAGTCCAGGATGAAGGTCAAAGCGAACGACGCCTACGTGCATTCTGCCTGCTGCCGCTTTTACCATATGTGCAACACCAAGATGGCCGAAACCCGCGCACAATTCAATCGCCCGGATCCCTTCATCATAGAGTGCATCCAGGAGTTTACCCGCCTGCTGGTAATCTTTCACCGCGATCGTTTTAACCTGCACCTGTTCGGTTTTTACCCAGTTGTTATGGGTTTCAGCAACCGCGTTAGGTGCAACAAATATAAATGCAGCTTTTAAAATATCGCTCATGTCACGCTATCCTGTTTCGTTATCGGAAACCGGATCTTACGTTTGACAATGCAAACGGTATTGTACCAATCCGCCAGTAATGTGGCTGGAAACGCTGAGCTATTGTTCTGTCTCAGAGGCGAAAAGCGCCTGCTAACGTCATGATCCAGCACAATATAAAACAGAAGGGTGCATTCTCCCTTTTTTTAGTGTTACCATCGTTCGACCACATTACCGCACTCGCGTAGCGGGAGCGGATGTGTCCCAGATTGTGTGCCAATTTAGCAATTGTTGGTTAGATGGCTTCACAACTTACTGTAAACAAACAAATTTTCTCTTTGTATGTGATCTTGCGTATGGGTCACCACTGCAAATAAGGACATAACATGCCTGTTATTACTCTTCCTGATGGCAGTCAACGCCATTACGACCACGCTGTAAGCCCCATGGATGTTGCACTGGACATTGGTCCTGGTCTGGCGAAAGCCACTATTGCTGGCCGCGTTAATGGCGAGCTGGTTGATGCTTCCGACCTGATCGAAAATGATGCGACGCTCTCTATCATCACCGCAAAAGATGAAGAAGGGCTGGAGATCATTCGTCACTCCTGTGCGCACCTGTTAGGTCATGCGATCAAACAACTTTGGCCGAATACCAAGATGGCTATCGGGCCGGTTGTCGACAACGGTTTCTACTATGATGTGGACCTTGACCGTACGTTGACCCAGGAAGATATCGATGCGCTCGAGAAGCGGATGCACGAGCTCGCTGAGAAAAATTACGACGTCATTAAGAAGAAAGTCAGCTGGCACGAAGCGCGTGAAACCTTCGTGAAACGTGGCGAGATTTATAAAGTCTCCATTCTTGATGAAAACATTGCCCATGATGACAAACCCGGTTTGTATCATCATGAAGAGTATGTCGATATGTGCCGTGGTCCGCACGTGCCGAATATGCGCTTCTGCCATCACTTTAAACTGATGAAAACTGCAGGTGCGTACTGGCGTGGCGACAGCGACAACAAGATGTTGCAGCGTATCTACGGAACGGCATGGGCAGATAAGAAAGCTCTCAGTGCTTATCTGCAACGTCTGGAAGAAGCGGCAAAACGCGACCACCGTAAAATCGGTAAGCAGCTTGACCTGTATCACATGCAGGAAGAAGCGCCGGGTATGGTGTTCTGGCATAACGACGGCTGGACTATCTTCCGTGAACTGGAAGTCTTTGTGCGCTCCAAGCTCAAAGAGTATCAGTATCAGGAAGTGAAGGGGCCGTTCATGATGGACCGTGTGCTGTGGGAAAAAACCGGGCACTGGGACAACTACAAAGATGCCATGTTCACCACCTCTTCTGAGAACCGTGAATACTGCATCAAGCCGATGAACTGTCCGGGTCACGTGCAGATCTTTAATCAGGGCCTGAAATCCTACCGCGATCTGCCGCTGCGTATGGCAGAGTTTGGTAGTTGCCACCGTAACGAACCGTCAGGTGCGCTGCATGGTTTGATGCGCGTACGTGGCTTCACCCAGGATGATGCGCATATCTTCTGTACTGAAGAGCAAATCCGCGATGAAGTTAACGCGTGCATCCGTATGGTCTACGATATGTACAGCACATTTGGCTTCGAGAAAATCGTCGTCAAACTTTCCACTCGTCCCGAAAAACGTATCGGTAGCGATGAAATGTGGGATCGTGCTGAGGCGGACCTGGCCGTTGCGCTGGAAGAAAACAATATCCCGTTTGAATATCAACTGGGTGAAGGCGCGTTCTACGGTCCGAAAATTGAATTTACCCTGTATGACTGCCTCGATCGCGCATGGCAGTGCGGTACTGTACAGCTGGACTTCTCTCTGCCGTCTCGTCTGAGCGCCTCGTATGTGGGTGAAAACAACGAGCGTCAGGTACCGGTAATGATTCACCGCGCAATTCTTGGGTCTATGGAACGTTTCATCGGTATCCTGACTGAAGAGTTCGCTGGCTTCTTCCCGACCTGGCTTGCGCCGGTTCAGGTAGTGGTGATGAACATTACCGATTCACAGTCTGAATACGTTAACGAATTGACGCAGAAACTACAAAATGCGGGCATTCGTGTAAAAGCAGACTTGAGAAATGAGAAGATAGGCTTTAAAATCCGCGAGCACACATTACGTCGTGTCCCTTATATGTTGGTCTGTGGTGATAAAGAAGTGGAAGCAGGCAAAGTTGCCGTTCGCACTCGCCGCGGGAAAGACCTGGGCAGCCTGGACGTAAGTGAAGTGATTGAGAAGCTGCAACAAGAGATTCGCAGCCGCAGTCTTCAACAACTGGAGGAATAAGGTATTAAAGGCGGAAAACGAGTTCAAACGGCACGTCCGAATCGTATCAATGGCGAGATTCGCGCCCAGGAAGTTCGCTTAACCGGTCTGGAAGGTGAGCAACTGGGAATTGTGAGTCTGAGAGAAGCGATCGAAAAGGCTGAAGAGGCTGGAGTAGATTTAGTTGAAATCAGCCCTAACGCCGAACCGCCAGTTTGTCGTATCATGGACTACGGCAAGTTCCTTTATGAAAAGAGTAAGTCTTCTAAGGAACAGAAGAAAAAGCAAAAAGTTATCCAGGTTAAGGAAATTAAATTCCGTCCTGGTACAGATGAAGGCGACTATCAGGTAAAACTCCGCAGCCTGATTCGCTTTCTTGAAGAGGGCGATAAGGCCAAGATCACACTGCGTTTCCGCGGTCGTGAGATGGCCCACCAGCAAATCGGTATGGAAGTGCTTAATCGCGTGAAAGAAGATTTGCAAGAACTGGCAGTGGTCGAATCCTTCCCAACGAAGATCGAAGGCCGTCAGATGATTATGGTGCTTGCTCCTAAGAAGAAACAGTAAGGCCTTCAAGTAGCATTTCCTGTGGAGCCTTTGGGCTTCACAGGTTTTGTTCGCCTGGGTTTCGTTTATTAACAATGCGAAGTGGAAGTTATTAAAATGCCAAAAATTAAGACCGTACGCGGTGCTGCTAAGCGCTTCAAAAAAACCGGTAAAGGTGGTTTTAAGCACAAGCACGCTAACCTGCGTCACATTCTGACCAAAAAAGCGACTAAACGTAAACGTCACCTGCGTCCGAAAGCCATGGTTTCCAAAGGCGATCTGGGCCTGGTTATCGCGTGCCTGCCGTACGCATAAGCCGTTAACGATTATTTTTTAACTTTTTTATGCCCAACCGATTTCACCGTGGTGAAAGCGGGGGGCAAATCAGAATAGATACAGGAGAGCACATATGGCTCGCGTAAAACGTGGTGTAATTGCACGCGCACGTCACAAGAAAATTTTGAAACAAGCCAAAGGTTACTACGGTGCGCGTTCTCGCGTATACCGCGTTGCCTTCCAGGCCGTCATCAAAGCAGGTCAGTATGCTTACCGTGACCGTCGTCAACGTAAGCGTCAGTTCCGTCAACTGTGGATTGCGCGTATCAACGCAGCAGCACGTCAGAACGGTATTTCTTACAGCAAATTCATCAACGGCCTGAAAAAAGCCTCTGTTGAAATCGACCGTAAGATCCTGGCTGACATCGCCGTATTCGACAAAGTAGCGTTCACCGCTCTGGTCGAAAAAGCGAAAGCAGCTCTGGCATAAGCCAGTGAAAAGAGGGAGCCTGGCTCCCTCTCTTTTATTTGTTGTACTGTCAATGAGTTGACAATTTATCCGTAACCCTTTTCAATAAAGGTTCTTCGGTTTTACCACACAAGGTAACGCAAGCATGAATGCTGCTATTTTCCGCTTCTTTTTTTACTTTAGCACCTGACTTCGGGAGGCTGGCGCGTGAAAGAAGAAACGAAAAACAGCGCAAAAAAGCCTCCTGATGGAGGCTTTTTTTGTGCCCGAAATCGAGAGATTACGTTCAACGAACCGGTGTCTTCACCGACACAATGAGGAAAACCATGTCACATCTCGCAGAACTGGTAGCCAGTGCGAAGGCGGCCATTAACCAGGCGTCAGATGTTGCCGCGTTAGACAATGTGCGCGTCGAATATTTGGGCAAAAAAGGGCACCTGACCCTTCAGATGACGACTCTGCGCGAGCTGCCAGCCGAAGAGCGTCCTGCAGCAGGTGCGGTGATTAACGAAGCGAAAGAGCAGGTACAGCAGGCGCTCAACGCGCGTAAGGCCGATCTGGAAAACGCGGCGCTGAATGCGCGTCTGGCGGCGGAAACTATCGACGTTTCTCTGCCCGGTCGTCGCATTGAAAACGGCGGTCTGCATCCGGTAACCCGTACCATCGATCGTATTGAAAGTTTCTTTGGTGAGCTGGGCTTCACCGTGGCGACCGGTCCGGAAATTGAAGATGACTATCACAACTTCGATGCGCTGAATATTCCTGGTCACCATCCGGCACGTGCGGATCACGATACCTTTTGGTTTGATGCAACGCGTCTGCTGCGTACTCAGACGTCGGGCGTACAGATCCGTACCATGAAAGATAAGCAGCCGCCGATTCGTATTATTGCGCCAGGTCGCGTGTATCGTAACGACTATGATCAGACGCATACCCCGATGTTCCACCAGATGGAAGGCCTGATTGTGGATACCAACATCAGCTTTACCAACCTGAAAGGGACGCTGCATGACTTCCTGCGTAACTTCTTTGAAGAAGATTTGCAGATTCGCTTCCGTCCTTCTTATTTCCCGTTTACTGAGCCGTCTGCAGAGGTGGACGTGATGGGTAAAAACGGTAAATGGCTGGAAGTTCTGGGTTGCGGCATGGTACATCCGAACGTGCTGCGTAACGTCGGCATCGATCCGGAAATCTACTCGGGTTTTGCATTTGGGATGGGTATGGAGCGTCTGACCATGTTGCGTTACGGTGTCACTGACCTGCGTGCGTTCTTCGAAAACGATCTGCGTTTCCTCAAACAGTTTAAATAAAGGCAGGATAAAACAATGAAATTCAGTGAACTGTGGTTACGCGAGTGGGTTAACCCGGCTATCGATAGCGATGCGCTGTCGAATCAAATCACCATGGCGGGCCTGGAAGTTGATGGCGTTGAAGCGGTCGCCGGTGAATTTAACGGCGTGGTGGTGGGTGAAGTGGTTGAATGCGCTCAGCACCCGAATGCGGACAAACTGCGCGTGACGAAAGTTAACGTCGGTGGTGAGCGTCTGCTGGACATCGTCTGCGGCGCGCCAAACTGCCGTCAGGGACTGAAGGTAGCGGTTGCGACTATCGGTGCCGTTCTGCCGGGCGATTTTAAAATTAAAGCGGCTAAGCTTCGCGGCGAACCGTCTGAAGGCATGTTGTGCTCTTTCTCCGAACTGGGCATTTCCGACGATCACAGCGGCATTATCGAACTGCCGGCAGATGCGCCAATTGGTACCGATATTCGTGAATACCTGAAGCTTAATGACAACACCATTGAGATCAGCGTCACCCCTAACCGTGCGGATTGCTTAG
Organism: Citrobacter farmeri; assembly: GCF_019048065.1. Classification (NCBI taxonomy): domain Bacteria; kingdom Pseudomonadati; phylum Pseudomonadota; class Gammaproteobacteria; order Enterobacterales; family Enterobacteriaceae; genus Citrobacter; species Citrobacter farmeri. The sequence continues at coordinate 2,575,581 of NZ_CP077291.1, read as the reverse complement.
GGATCATCGGTGTGGCCCGTGATGTGGCTGTGCTGAACAAAGCGCCGCTTGTAGAGCCGGAAATCGCGCCAGTCGCAGCCACCATCAGCGATGTCCTGCCGATTACCGTAGAAGCCACCGACGCCTGCCCGCGTTATCTGGGGCGCGTGGTGAAAGGCATCAATGTGAAAGCGCCAACCCCGCTGTGGATGAAAGAAAAACTGCGTCGCTGCGGTATTCGCTCCATTGATGCGGTGGTTGACGTGACCAACTACGTGCTGCTCGAACTGGGCCAGCCGATGCACGCCTTTGATAAAGACCGCATTGAAGGCGGGATTGTCGTTCGCATGGCGAAAGCGGGTGAAACGCTGGTGCTGCTTGATGGCAGCGAAGCGAAGCTGAACGCAGATACGCTGGTGATTGCCGATCATCAGAAAGCGCTGGCGATGGGCGGCATCTTTGGTGGCGAACATTCAGGCGTGAACGATGAAACACAAAACGTGCTGCTGGAATGTGCATTCTTCAGCCCGCTGTCGATTACTGGTCGTGCGCGCCGTCATGGTCTGCATACCGATGCCTCTCACCGCTATGAGCGTGGTGTGGATCCTGCGGTGCAATACAAAGCGATGGAACGTGCAACCCGTCTGCTGATTGATATCTGTGGTGGCGAAGCCGGTCCGGTTATTGATGTGACGGATGAAGCGACGCTGCCGAAGCGCGCTACCATTACGCTGCGTCGTAGCAAACTGGATCGCCTGATTGGTCATCACATCGCCGATGAGCTGGTGAGCGACATTCTGCGTCGTCTGGGCTGTGAGGTGACGGAAGGCGAAGGCGAATGGCAAGCCGTTGCACCAAGCTGGCGTTTCGACATGGAAATTGAAGAAGACCTGGTCGAAGAAGTTGCCCGCGTGTATGGCTACGACAATATCCCTGACGAACCTATCCAGGCTGGTCTTATCATGGGGACGCACCGTGAAGCGGATTTATCGCTGAAACGTGTGAAAACCCTGTTGAACGACAAAGGCTACCAGGAAGTCATTACCTACAGCTTCGTCGACCCGAAAGTACAGCAGTTGCTCCACCCGGGTGAAGACGCGCTACTGCTGCCAAGCCCGATCTCCAGCGAAATGTCGGCAATGCGCCTGTCGCTGTGGACAGGATTGCTGGCAACGGTGGTGTATAACCAGAACCGTCAGCAGAACCGCGTACGTATTTTTGAAAGCGGGCTGCGTTTTGTGCCGGATACGCAGGCAAGCCTGGGCATTCGTCAGGATCTAATGCTGGCTGGCGTTATCTGCGGTAACCGCTACGATGAACACTGGGACCTGGCGAAAGAGACCGTTGATTTCTATGATTTGAAAGGCGATCTGGAAGCGGTGCTGGATCTGACCGGTAAGCTCGCTGACATTCAGTTCAGGGCAGAGGCTAATCCGGCATTGCATCCTGGACAGTCTGCAGCGATTTATCTGAAAGGTGAACGCATTGGTTTCATTGGTGTTGTTCATCCTGAGCTGGAACGTAAGCTGGATCTCAATGGTCGTACTTTGGTGTTCGAACTGGAGTGGAATAAGCTCGCAGACCGCGTGGTGCCTCAGGCGCGCGAGATTTCACGCTTCCCGGCGAACCGTCGTGACATCGCTGTGGTCGTCGCAGAAAACGTTCCCGCTGCCGATATTTTATCCGAATGTAAGAAAGTTGGCGTAAATCAGGTAGTTGGCGTAAACTTATTTGACGTGTACCGTGGTAAGGGTGTTGCGGAGGGGTATAAGAGCCTCGCCATTAGCCTGATCCTTCAGGATACCAGCCGTACACTCGAAGAAGAGGAGATTGCCGCTACCGTCGCCAAATGTGTAGAGGCATTAAAAGAGCGATTCCAGGCATCATTGAGGGATTGAACCTATGGCGCTTACAAAAGCTGAAATGTCAGAATATCTGTTTGATAAGCTTGGGCTTAGCAAGCGGGATGCCAAAGAACTGGTCGAACTGTTTTTCGAAGAGATCCGTCGTGCTCTGGAAAACGGTGAGCAGGTAAAACTCTCTGGTTTTGGTAACTTCGATCTGCGTGATAAGAATCAACGCCCGGGACGTAACCCGAAAACGGGCGAAGATATTCCCATTACAGCACGGCGCGTGGTGACCTTCAGACCCGGACAGAAGTTAAAGAGCCGAGTCGAAAACGCTTCGCCCAAAGATGAGTAATCAGATCTAATTAAAAAGGCCGCTTTTGCGGCCTTTTTTCTTTTCTGTGGTGATATCGCACCGTAGAATCAATGACATCTTTTTCAGTTGAACGGAAATCATGCTGACTTTTGCCCGTCAACAACAGCGACAACATGTGCGCTGGATCCTGAGCCTGTCGGTACTGATGCTACTGACGCTGCTGTTAAGCCTGTGCGCTGGAGAACAGTGGATATTGCCTGCTGACTGGCTGACGCCGCGTGGCGAACTTTTTGTCTGGCAAATTCGCCTTCCACGCGCGCTGGCCGTTCTGCTGGTGGGGGCGGCGCTGGCCCTGTCCGGCGCAGTGATGCAGGCACTGTTTGAAAACCCCCTCGCCGAGCCTGGCCTGTTGGGTGTTTCCAACGGTGCGGGCGTGGGGCTGATTGCCGCAGTATTGTTGGGGAAGGGCGTGCTTCCACACTGGGCGCTCGGACTGTGTGCGATTGCCGGCGCGCTGGTCATTACCCTGATCCTCCTGCGTTTTGCCCGCCGTCATCTTTCGACCAGTCGCCTGCTGCTTGCCGGGGTGGCGCTGGGGATTATCTGTAGCGCCCTGATGACCTGGGCCATCTATTTTTCAACCTCATTTGATTTGCGCCAGTTGATGTACTGGATGATGGGCGGATTCGGTGGCGTCAATTGGGAGCAGGCCTGGCTGATGCTGGCCCTGATTCCGGTGCTGGTGTGGATCTGCTGTCAGTCGCAAGCGATGAACATGCTGTCGCTGGGGGAAACGTCTGCCCGACAACTGGGACTTCCTCTGTGGTTCTGGCGTAATCTGTTGGTGGTAGCGACCGGCTGGATGGTTGGGGTAAGCGTGGCGCTGGCGGGAGCCATTGGTTTTATTGGTCTGGTGATCCCCCATATTTTACGCCTGTGCGGCTTAACGGACCATCGCGTCCTGTTGCCAGCCTGCGCGCTGGCGGGTGCCATTGCGCTGCTGCTGGCGGATGTGGTGGCTCGCCTTGCGCTGGCTTCTGCGGAATTGCCGATTGGTGTGGTCACCGCGACGCTCGGGGCTCCGGTCTTTATCTGGCTATTACTCAAAGCTGGGCGTTAGGTACAACAAGACGGTCTATGATTAGAAGCTGGTATTTGAATCACTCACGATCCTGGAGAGGCTATGCAAGACTCAATTCTGAACACTGAAGTGACGACGATTGATGGCGAGGTCACGACCCTCGATAAGTATGCGGGCAATGTGCTGCTGGTGGTGAACGTGGCGTCAAAATGCGGTCTCACCCCGCAGTATGAGCAACTGGAAAATATTCAGAAGGCGTGGGCCGATCGTGGCTTCACCGTGCTGGGCTTTCCCTGCAATCAGTTTCTTGGACAGGAACCTGGCAGCGAGGATGAGATTAAAACTTACTGTGCGACCACCTGGGGCGTGACCTTCCCGATGTTCAGCAAGATTGAGGTGAATGGGGACGGGCGTCATCCGCTGTACCAGAAGCTGATTGACGCTGCACCGACGGCAGTGGCCCCTGAAGGGAGCGGCTTCTATGAGCGCATGGCCAGCAAAGGGCGTGCGCCGCTCAAGCCGGACGATATCCTGTGGAACTTCGAGAAGTTCCTTGTGGGGCGCGATGGCAAGGTTGTTCAGCGTTTTTCACCGGATATGACGCCGGAAGATCCCATCGTCATGGAAAGTATCAAACTGGCGCTGGCTAAATAATGTCATTACTGATGCAGTTACAGGATGTTGCCGATATCCCGCGGCTGGGGCCTCTTTGTGGAGAGGTCCGCGCAGGGGAGATCCTGCATCTGGTAGGGCCGAACGGTGCCGGGAAAAGTACACTGCTGGCGCGGATGGCTGGGCTAACCAGCGGAGCGGGAACGATCGCTTTCTCCGGTACGGAACTGGCGTCGTGGCCCGCCGCCAAACTGGCCCGGCATCGCGCTTATCTGGCGCAACAGCAGAATCCGCCTTTCGCGATGCCGGTATGGCACTTTCTGACGCTGCATCAGGCCGACAACACGCGGACGGACCAGCTTACTGCGGTGGCCGAGTCGCTGGGGCTGGCGGACAAGCTCGGGCGTAATGCGAAGGAACTCTCGGGCGGTGAATGGCAGCGTGTACGCCTTGCCGCCGTGATCCTGCAAATTGCACCAGAAACCAATCCGCAGGGGCAGTTGTTGCTACTCGACGAACCCATGAACAGCCTTGATGTTGCGCAGCAAAACGCGCTGGATCGTATTCTGAATCGCCTGTGTCAACAGGGGATTGCCATTGTGATGAGTAGCCACGATCTGAATCATACCTTGCGTCACGCGCATCGGGCATGGTTGCTCAAACAGGGAAGGCTGCTCGCCAGCGGTCCGCGTGATGAGGTGCTAACACCGGCGCATTTAACACAAGCCTATGGACTGCACTTTCGGTGTCTTGACATCGAAGGTCACAGAATGGTTATATCAACCACTTAAACGAAATGGTTTCTTGAAAAACCGCGTAAATACCCGCTATATGGGGTGAAGAATAGAAAAACAGAGGATTCGCCTGAATGCGTTTCTGGTTTCTTTTTTGCACAGCACTGTTGTTGGCAGGATGTAGTAGCCACCGAGCGCCGCCGCCTAATGCCCGGCTCTCTGATTCCATTACCGTTATTGCCGGATTAAATGATCAACTCCAGACCTGGCGCGGCACACCTTATCGTTACGGCGGCATGAGTCGCGGTGGCGTGGACTGTTCCGGCTTTGTGTTAATGACCATGCGCGACCAGTTCTCTTTGCAATTGCCGCGTGAAACCCGTCAACAGGCAAAACTGGGGACGGAAATCGATAAAGATGAATTGCTGCCCGGCGATCTGGTGTTTTTCAAAACAGGATCCGGGGAGAGCGGTTTACATGTGGGTATTTATGATACCAACGGTCAGTTTATTCATGCGTCAACCAGTCGTGGCGTGATGCGTTCGTCGCTGGATAATGTTTACTGGCGGAAAAATTTTTGGCAGGCGAGACGAATTTAGTCGCAGGGCGTTATTTCTGATTGAGTGCGTCCCTCGCTTTTATTGTCGTAAAAAGAACAATACTGGATATGTGTTTATAATCAGGATAAGCTGAAATCAAAGGAACCGGAACTCCGGGTGAAAAGGACAACATGAACATTTCCCCTCTGCCATTAGCAAAGATGGATGACGACATCCTGTGTAATAGGTTGCCGAATCACTCCCTGTGTGTGGGGCTGCCGTGATGAATATTTCACTGGATAATATGTATCATTCTGAACTCTATTTTCAGCCCGCCCGGAATGTACAACAGAAACTTATCGGCTTAAGCATCATCGCAAACTTTGTCAGTGATGATGGCAAGGTTCGCATCCCAACGGAACTGGCGCTTCCGCGACTCTCACCCGAAGAGCAGTGCCAGCTATTTATCGAAAAACTGACCTTGCTCGAAACGTGCCAGCATTTTTTTATTCAGCATAAACTGATCGCCTGGATTTATATAACCCCGGCAGTTGTGCCGTTATTATTAATGAACAGTGAGCGCGTTTCTGCCGTTAAACGATTTTCATTTCTGGAACTGATGATTAATGAGAATTTTCCCGAACTGGCTGACGGAAAAGAGAATAATACGCTAAATGCGCTGGCCGAACGTTTTCCGCTGGTACTGGCCAATTTTGGCGCAGGGGAAAGTGCCAACAAAGCCATATTCGATGGGTTATTTAAACGCATAATACTGGACCGGAATTTTGTCTACCGTCGGGCCACGCAACTCTCCTTCGAACCGTTCATGCGCGCCATACTCACGCAAGTTTCCCCCTATTGTGAATCGTTAATGATCGCCGGTATCGACAGCGAGGCGATGCTGAACCGCGTAACGCCATTCGGTTTTGGTGCCATGCAGGGCGGTTTGTGGCCTGCTGTCACCGCAAATCAGCTAATACAATTACTCCATCGATAACCTTTCTGTTTGCTGGTGTTTATGCCGGTGTTAACCGTCTACACTACAGACAGGAGGCCCTATGACCCTGTCTTTTACAACCCGCTGGCGCGATGAACTGCCAGCAACATTTACCGCACTGTCGCCAACGCCGCTGAATAATTCACGACTGGTTTGGCACAATGATGTGCTTGCCGAACACCTGGGTATTCCCGATTCACTTTTTTTTCCTCCTGATGCCCCGGCGGGTGTCTGGGGCGGCGAAACGCTGTTAGCGGGGATGTCTCCGCTGGCGCAGGTTTACAGCGGCCATCAGTTTGGCGTCTGGGCGGGGCAACTGGGCGACGGGCGTGGCATTTTACTGGGTGAGCAATTGCTTGCCGATGGCAGTACGATGGACTGGCATCTGAAAGGTGCGGGTCTGACGCCGTATTCACGTATGGGTGATGGTCGTGCAGTGTTGCGTTCCACTATTCGTGAAAGCCTCGCCAGTGAAGCGATGCACTATCTGGGGATACCAACGACCCGGGCGCTGGCGATTGTCACCAGCGAGACGCCGGTTTACCGTGAATCGGTGGAAGCGGGGGCGATGCTGATGCGACTGGCGCAAAGCCACATGCGCTTCGGTCATTTCGAGCACTTCTATTATCGCCGCGAGCCGGAAAACGTTCAGCAGCTGGCGGATTTCGCGATTCGCCATTACTGGCCGCATCTCCAGCATGAAGCCGATAAGTACATTCTCTGGTTTCGCGATGTGGTTGTACGAACCGCGTCACTGATAGCCGACTGGCAAACCGTAGGCTTTGCACATGGGGTGATGAACACCGATAACATGTCGATTCTCGGGCTGACGATGGACTACGGTCCGTTTGGTTTCCTGGATGATTATGAGCCCGGATTCATTTGTAACCATTCTGACCACCAGGGGCGCTATAGCTTCGATAATCAACCAGCAGTAGGCCTGTGGAATCTTCAGCGGCTCGCGCAAAGCCTGTCGCCTTTCATCAGCGTTGAAGCGCTGAATGATGCCCTCGATGGTTACCAGGTGGCGTTACTGACCCGCTATGGCCAGCGGATGCGGCAGAAACTGGGCTTCATGACCGAGCAAAAAGATGATAACAACCTGCTGAACGAATTGTTCAGTCTGATGGCTCGCGAGCGCAGTGACTATACCCGTACTTTCCGCATGCTGAGCGTCACCGAGCAGCAGAGCAGTGCATCGCCCTTGCGCGATGAATTTATCGATCGTGCCGCCTTTGATGACTGGTTTACACGTTACAGAACGCGTTTACAACGCGATGAAGTCGATGATGCGGCGCGCCAGTCGTTGATGCTGAGCGCTAATCCGTGCGTGGTGTTACGTAACTGGCTGGCGCAGCGGGCCATCGAGGCGGCGGAAAAAGGCGATATGCGCGAGCTGCATCGCTTACACGCCGTACTGCGGGAGCCTTTCCGTGAGCGCAATGATGACTACAGCCAGCGTCCGCCGGACTGGGGAAAGCGTCTGGAAGTCAGCTGTTCAAGTTGATGTTCTACTTGGTCAGCAAGAGTTTACCTGCCTGCGTTCGACGCAGCAGGTATTCCTGACCGTCGTGATCGATAATCACCTTGCCGTCATCACCTAACAGCTGCTGACTGCTGATCTTGCGGATGGGGGCAGGCGGGGGAGCCGCGTTTTCTTGTTCCTTAAGGCGGGGTGATTCAATGTTATCCATACGGGTATCGCGGCTGATTAATAATAATTAATGTAACAATGATTTTTATTATCAATAATGTGCTCAGCAACAACAAGTATTAAATGTGGTAGTTTGCGAAATGGGAAGAAGAATTGCCCACCCCCGAAAGGATGGGCGGGCGATCAGAAACGACTGTCAACCGCGGAGGCCAGTTTGCTCAGCAGCAGTTCAGTGTCTTCCCAGTTAAGGCAAGGATCGGTGATTGATTGACCGTAGACCAGCGGCTGTCCACTGACGATTTTCTGCGTACCTTCGCGCAAAAAGCTTTCCGCCATAATGCCGGCGATAGCAGTTGAACCGTTCCGGATCTGCTGGCAAATATCATCACAGACATCCAACTGACGACGATGTTGTTTCTGACAGTTGCCGTGGCTGAAATCAACGACCAGATGTTCAGGTAGATCAAATTCATGCAGTGTATCGCAGGCCGCCGCAATATCTTCAGCATGGTAGTTCGGCTTTTTGCCGCCACGCATAATGATATGGCCATAGGGGTTACCGCTGGTCTGGTAAATGGTCATCTGACCGGTTTTATCAGGCGAGAGGAACATATGACTGGCGCGGGAGGCACGAATTGCGTCCACGGCGATACGGGTATTTCCGTCGGTGCCGTTTTTAAAGCCGACCGGGCAGGAAAGTGCTGAGGCCATTTCTCGGTGGATCTGGCTTTCGGTGGTTCGCGCGCCAATGGCGCCCCAACTGATCAGATCGGCAATAAATTGCCCGGTCACCATATCGAGAAATTCCGTAGCGGTCGGAATACCCAGTTCATTGACCTGCAACAGCAGTTTGCGTGCCAGTTCAATACCGTGGTTCACGCGATAGCTGCCATTGAGGTCCGGATCGGAGATGAGACCTTTCCAGCCGACGACAGTGCGTGGCTTTTCAAAATAGGTGCGCATGACAATTTCCAGGCGCGCCTGGTGCTGAGTACGCAGCGCCTGTAAACGCGTGGCGTACTCCAGGGCGGCATCGAGGTCGTGAATGGAGCACGGCCCGACAATGACCAGCAAACGGCGGTCTTCACCATTCAGTATTCTTTCTATCCGGCGTCGGGAGTCGGTGACGTGGCTGGCGACGGCGGACGACACAGGATGCCGTTGCGCAAGTTCAGCGGGCGTAACCAGACTGTCTATACGCGCGGTACGCAGTTCATCGGTTCTGTTCATGACAATTCTCAGAAATTTGTGGCTTCTACGGCAGAGGTACCGGGAAGTGATGGGCACAACCTTAAACCAATCCCTGCTGATTTCAAGTGCGAGGTGGATCACACCTCGCGGCAGAACGGTATGATAACAAAAAAACAGAACTCGTGAACTAGTTTGTTAGTACATGCGTCGACTCAGTCCCATGATGTCGAGGATTTTGGTCGCAATCTCTTCAACCGAATAGTTAGTACTGTTCAGCCACGGGATCTGGTTTTTACGATAGAGCGCCTCGACTTCGGCCACTTCCATACGGCACTGGCGCAGGGAGGCGTAGCGGCTGTTTTCCCGGCGTTCTTCGCGGATAGCAGCCAGACGTTCCGGGTCAATCGTCAGGCCAAACAGCTTATGTTGCAGGGGTTTTAACGACGCGGGCAGAACCAGATTGTCCATGTCATCGGCAATAAAGGGGGAGTTCGCCGCGCGGATGCCAAACTGCATCGCCAGATAGAGACTGGTGGGCGTTTTGCCGCAGCGCGAGACGCCCAACAAAATGACCTGCGCCTGGTCGAGGTTGCGCAACGAAATGCCATCGTCGTGGGCAAGGGTGTAATCAATGGCGGCGATCCGCGCATCGTACTTGATCAGATTACCCGGATTCAGCCCGTGAGTCCGGTGGGCAATCGGCGTGGGGTAGAGCTTCATCTCGTGTTGCAGTGGGGTGATCAGCGCCTGCACGATATCCTGGCAGAAGCCTTCACTTTGCAGGATGATGGAACGGATTTCCGGCAATACAATCGAATAGAACACCAGTGGACGCACACCGGTTTGTTGAAAAATGGCGTCGATCTGGTCCTTAACGGCACGGGCACGGTTCTCATTTTCGACAAACGGTAGCGTGATACTGCTGATAGTGACCGGGAATTGCGACATCACCGCATGGCCCAACACTTCAGCGGTAATTGCCGTTCCATCGGAAATATAAAATACGTGACGATCTACAGCATTATCCATTTTTCACACCCTGAAAGTCAGTCATAATTCTCTGAAAGCATAAATTAAAATTACTCCGAAGCGTAGAAAATAACGCTTATTTTAAAAGTGAAATGGCATTTTTATATTTTATGAAATGTACATTTCATTTTCTGGAACAGATGTTTATACCGACACATTTTGTGGGGATCGCCCGCCACTCGCGGGTTTGCGCAAATGGGTAAACTGTCCGAAAAAATAAAAAATATATTTGCTTGAACGATTCACCGTTTTTTTAAGCGGGGTAAATATGCAAAGATAAATACGTAATTAAGCGTTTCCTAAACTCGTTCATTTATCACAAAAGGATTGTTCGATGTCCAACAATGGCTCGTCACCGCTGGTGCTTTGGTATAACCAACTCGGCATGAATGATGTAGACAGAGTTGGGGGCAAAAATGCCTCCCTGGGTGAAATGATTACTAACCTTTCCGGTATGGGTGTATCGGTACCGAATGGTTTTGCCACAACCGCCGATGCGTTTAATCAGTTTCTGGACCAAAGCGGTGTAAACCAGCGCATCTATGAACTGCTGGATCAAACGGATATTGATGATGTTACCGCGTTAGCGAAGGCTGGCGCGCAGATCCGCCAGTGGATTATCGACACTCCTTTCCAGCCTGAGCTGGAAAATGCTATCCGCGATGCCTACGCGCAACTCTCCGCGGACGATCAACATGCTTCTTTCGCCGTACGTTCTTCTGCAACGGCGGAAGATATGCCGGACGCCTCTTTTGCCGGTCAGCAGGAAACCTTCCTCAACGTCCAGGGCTTTGACGCGGTACTGGTCGCCGTGAAGCACGTCTTCGCGTCGCTGTTTAATGACCGCGCGATCTCCTATCGTGTTCACCAGGGCTACGATCACCGTGGCGTGGCGCTCTCTGCGGGCGTTCAACGGATGGTGCGTTCCGATCTGGCTTCCTCCGGCGTGATGTTCTCCATCGACACCGAATCCGGCTTCGATCAAGTGGTGTTCATCACCTCGGCATGGGGGCTGGGTGAGATGGTGGTGCAGGGCGCGGTGAACCCGGATGAGTTCTACGTCCACAAACCGACGCTGGCGGCCAACCGTCCATCTATTGTGCGTCGCACGATGGGTTCGAAAAAAATCCGCATGGTCTATGCCCCGACCCAGGAGCATGGCAAACAGGTCACCATTGAAGATGTGCCGCAGGAAAGCCGTGACATTTTCTCTCTGACCAACGAAGAAGTGCAGGAACTGGCGAAGCAGGCAGTACAGATCGAGAAACACTACGGTCGTCCAATGGACATCGAGTGGGCGAAAGACGGTCATACCGGCAAGCTGTTCATCGTACAGGCGCGTCCGGAAACCGTGCGTTCCCGCGGCCAGGTAATGGAGCGTTATACGCTGCACGCGCAGGGCAAAATCATTGCGGAAGGACGAGCCATCGGCCACCGCATTGGTGCGGGTCCGGTAAAAGTGATTCACGACATCAGCGAGATGAACCGCATTGAGCCAGGCGACGTGCTGGTGACTGACATGACCGACCCGGACTGGGAACCGATCATGAAAAAAGCGGCCGCGATTGTCACTAACCGTGGTGGTCGTACCTGCCACGCCGCCATTATCGCACGTGAGTTGGGTATTCCGGCGGTGGTCGGCTGTGGCGATGCCACTGAACGCATGAAGGATGACGAAAAGGTCACCGTTTCCTGCGCGGAAGGTGACACAGGCTACGTGTACGCTGACCTGCTCGACTTCAGCGTTAAGAGCTCCAGCGTCGATACTATGCCGGATCTGCCGCTGAAGGTGATGATGAACGTCGGTAACCCGGACAGGGCATTTGACTTTGCCTGTCTGCCTAACGAAGGCGTTGGCCTGGCGCGTCTGGAATTTATCATCAACCGTATGATCGGCGTACACCCGCGTGCGCTGCTGGAGTTTGACTCCCAGGATGCCAAACTGCAGAACGAAATCCGCGAGATGATGAAAGGCTTTGATTCTCCGCGTGAATTCTATGTCGGTCGCCTGACGGAAGGGATCGCCACCCTCGGTGCAGCATTCTGGCCGAAACGGGTGATTGTGCGTCTGTCAGACTTTAAGTCTAACGAATACGCGAACCTGGTCGGCGGTGAACGCTACGAGCCGGATGAAGAGAACCCGATGCTGGGCTTCCGCGGTGCGGGTCGCTATGTGTCGGACAGCTTCCGTGACTGCTTTGCGCTGGAATGCGACGCGGTGAAACGCGTGCGTAACGATATGGGCCTGACTAACGTCGAAATCATGATCCCATTCGTGCGTACCGTCGAGCAGGCAAAAGCGGTCGTGGAAGAGCTGGCGCGTCAGGGGCTGAAACGCGGTGAGAATGGCCTGAAGATCATCATGATGTGTGAGATCCCGTCCAACGCCCTGCTGGCTGAACAGTTCCTGCAATACTTTGACGGCTTCTCGATCGGCTCTAACGACATGACGCAGCTGGCGCTGGGTCTGGATCGTGACTCCGGCGTGGTGTCTGAACTGTTTGATGAGCGTAACGACGCGGTGAAAGCGCTGCTGTCGATGGCGATTCGCGCAGCGAAGAAACAGGGGAAATACGTCGGGATTTGCGGTCAGGGTCCGTCTGACCACGAAGACTTTGCCGCCTGGCTGATGGAAGAGGGGATCGACAGCCTGTCGCTGAACCCGGATACCGTTGTCCAGACCTGGCTGAGCCTGGCTGAACTGAAGAAGTAATGTAATGCCTGATGGCGCTACGCTTATCAGGCCTGCCGCGATTTCCCTGTATGCCGGATGGCGATACGCCGCCATCCGGCAATTGATACCATTGCAGTGCCCCTGTAGGCCGGATAAGGCGGTACGCCGCCATCCGGCGTTTTATGCCTCAACATACTCCTGGTGTAAACGCTGAATAATATCCTGGCGTAACAGGAACTTCTGGATCTTCCCGGATGCTGTTCTGGGCAACTTTTCAACCACCACGATGTGCTCCGGATACTTATACTTCGCCACACGTTTACGGCTAAAGAAGGCAACAACCTCTTCCAGTGACAGTGAATGATGCGGTGCTTTCAGCACGATGTAGGCGCAGGAACGTTCACCTAAACGCTCATCCGGCATGGCAACCACACAGGCATCGTGAATGCGCGGATGCTGTAACAGAATATCCTCCACCTCGCGACTACTGATGTTTTCACCGCCCCGGACGATGATATCTTTTTTGCGTCCGGTGACCTTAATATAGCCCGCCTCGTCCATCCGGCAGAGATCGCCGCTGTAGTACCAGCCCTCGCTATCCAGCGCCCGGGCGGTGAGTTCTGGTTCATCGAGATAGCCCATAAACACGTTCGGCCCGCGTGACGCCTCTTCTCCTTCAACGCCGGGCGGAACCGGGTTACGCGCTTCATCAACAATCTTAATCTCCACGCCCGCCGCGGCATAGCCGTCGGTATTCATCATCCGGGAGAGTGGGTCATCAAGGTTCACCAGCGCATGCGGCGAGCTTTCCGTCGAGCCGTAGACGCTGAGCAGCTTAATGCCGCGCTGCTGGCAGTCACGGGCAATGCGCTTCGGAATAGTGGTGCCGCCGCACAAAAAAAATCGCAGCGAAGAGAGATCGGCAGGCTGCTGTTCAACGGTACACAGCAGATCGTAAACAAACGGCGTAGCCCCTAACACACAGGTACAGCGCTGTTGCTCCAACAGTTCAAGGCAGGCCGTTGGGGTAAAAATATCCAGCAGCACGCTGCGTGCGCCGATCAGAAACGGTGCCGTCACGCCGTGTAAAAAACCAGTGGCGTGTCCCAGCGGCGCCGGCATCAGAAAGACGTCCAGCCAGGTCAGATTCAGACGCGCACAATAGGCCCGCTCGCTGGCAAGAATATTGTTGTGGCTGAGCATGACGCCTTTCGGCATTCCCTCGGTGCCAGAGGTAAACAACACGGCGGCCAGTTCGTCACCGTGAACCGGAATGTGACGGGCAAGCGGTGCGCTGTCCGTCACGATCTGGCTGAGGGCGAGTGAGGTGGTGGCCGGAGCCAGCTTATCGACGCCGATAATGTGTTGCAAATGGGGTAACTGGTTTTGCAGGGGCAAGATCAAATCGACCGGACGCGTCTGTTTAAACACGGTTGGCGCGAAAAACAGCTTCGCCTGGCACTTGTTCAGCACCCATACCAGTTCGGCTTCACGCCAGGCAGGCAGAAGGGGAACGGATACTGCGCCGGTTTTCAGGCAGGCGAGATAGATAACGGTAAATTCGCACCAGCCTGGAAGCTGAAAAGCAACGCGGTCGCCGGGCTGGATGCCATTTGCCAGCATCCAGCTTGCCAGACAGCTTGCTGCATGGTCGAGTGCGGCGTAGGTGAATGCCGTGCCGTGGCTATCCACGACGGCAATTTTATCCGGCACGCTGCGCGCGGTTTGCTGCCAGTAGTCTCCCAGCGAGGCATCGCCCCAAAAGCCAAGCTTGCGGTATGCGTCCCGCCGGCTGGCATCAAACGTTAATGTGACACTCATCGGAGATTCCCGGTAAATCAAGTGGGTAGTGAGGTGTTGGCGGCCGGATAAGACGCCAGGCGTCACTCTCCGGCATTGGTGTCCATCAGCTGTATCAGCCGTAGCGAAAATCCACGCCAAAAGTGCCTGCGGGGTACTCCCATTTTTCGAGGATCGTTTCACCGCATAGCACCCGACAGGTTCCGCACTCCAGACAGCCTGCGGAATCAAAGTGAATTGTGCCCGCCTCATCCTGCTTATAGAGTCCAGCGGGGCAGGCGTTAAGCAATTTTTGAAACTCTTTACTGTCCGGGTTGGCCGTCAGAATGATGTGCGGATGGCCTTCATCAACATGGAATTTATTGACGCCAAGCTTGACGTCTACGTTAACGCGATTTTCCTGACTCATAGTGCGGTGACTCCCTTAATGCCATCCTTCAGCAGATTCATCAGACCTATCTGTTTTGCATGCGACAGGATCATTTTGCGCATCGGCTGATTCGGCCCGCCATCAATGGTGAACATGTCGCTCATGATGTCCGCCACCATACGGGGATACTGAGTGAACAGGCGGGGGTTTTCCATCAGCGCCGGTATTTTGCGGAAATGCTGCATATCACGCATGACACACCCTTTTTCCAGTTCGCTTTTGTATTCCGCCAGCGTGCGGGCAGAGAAATCGTTGCGCTCTTTTGCGACAATCGCCGCGTGTGCCGCCGCTTCGGCGGAGGCGATGGCTAAATCCATTCCGCGCACTGTGAAACCGAGATTCAGGCAAAAGCCTGCGGCATCACCGACAATCATTACGCCGTCGCCGACCAGCTCTGGTACCATCGCCAGCCCGCCTTCCGGCACCATGTGCGCCGAGTATTCCAGCAGCTTGCCGCCCTGAATCAACGGACGAACGGCGGGGTGCTGTTTAAAATCTTCCAGCATCTGCGGCACGCTTTTTTGCGCATGGGCCATATCACCCAGTCCACATACCAGGCCGAGAGAAACGGAATCGCGGTTGGTATAGAGGAACCCTCCGCCCATCAGACCGTTTGACGGGGAACCGGCGAACAGCCAGGCCGCGCCTTCGTTTCCGGACAGGTTAAAGCGATCGTTGATTTGTTCCGGGGAAAGGCCAATCAACTCTTTCACGCCTACCGCGTAATGATGCGCCGACGAAGCAGGGACCATGCCGAGTGAACGTCCCAGTATCGAATTGACGCCATCGGCGAGGATCACCACGTTGGCTTCGAGAATGTCATCACCGGCCTGCACGCCAGTCACCTGGTTACCTTCACGGATTAGCGCGTCCACACGTACGCCGGGGATAAACTGCGCGCCAACCGCTTCAGCTTGTTCCATCAGCCACGGATCGAGGCGGTTGCGCAACACGGTGTAGGACGCCTGACCAGGGACATCCGCCTGTTCGCGATGGTAGTCCAGCGTGGTCGCGCTTTCTTCTGTCATAAACGAGATTTTCTCGCGGGTAACTTTACGCTCAACCGGGGCCTGCTGGCCAAAACCGGGCATTATGCGCTCAATGACGTGGGCGTAGAGACGCCCCCCGGTCATATTTTTACTGCCTGCGCTGTTGCCGCGCTCGATGACCAGAACATCGAGCCCGGCTTTTGCCATAACGTACGCCGCCACCGTTCCCGCTACGCCAGCACCGACGACGATGGCATCAAATTTTTCATCCGACATGCTTAAAGCTCCCTTCCCGCCGTTTGCACGGCGGGAGATGTGGGTAATGGTGAGAGTTAGCGCAACTGCGCGATCAGGGCAGGGACCACTTTGTAGATATCGCCCACCAGTCCGTAATCGGCATAGTTGAAGATTGGCGCGTTCTTATCTTTGTTCACGGCGACAATCACTTTGGCGCCGTTGCCGCCAACCATATGCTGAATCTGTCCGGAGATGCCCAGCGTCAGATACAGTTCGGACTTCAGTAACACGCCAGAAACGCCGATATAACGCTCGCGCTCCATCCAGTTTTCCCCTTCGGCGATTGGACGTGAACAGCCCACTTCGGCGCCCAGCACCGCAGCCAGTTCGCGCACCATGTTCAGGTCGTCCTGTGCCGCCAGACCACGACCCACACCCACTACGCGTTTTGCTTTGCTCAGATCAACGCTGCTGAGCGATTTGGCGCGCCGTTCCTGACACAGGATCTCCTGTTGCGGGGCAACCCATTCAGCGGTGACCACCGGGCAGTCATGTGCAGGATTTGCCGCGACAGGCTCCAGTACGCCAGGCGCGAGGGTGATAATGGCCAGCGGGCTGTTCAGCTTTTCTTTGCCAAACGCCAGTCCGCCATACATACGGTGCTCGGCAAACAGCGCGTTGTCGTCGACGCTTACCGCCGTTGCATCGTTCACCATTGCTGCATCGAGTTGAATACTTAAACGCGCGCCCAGCGCTTTGCACCGTTTGGTTGCCGCCATCAGCAGTAGCCCGTTGCCTTTTTCGCGGATCTGCGCGGCCAGCGTCTCGGCGTAGTTTTCAATTCGCTGCAATTCAGACGTCTTCGCAAGCACGATGACACCGTCAGCGCCGAGCGGCTTAACGCGTGCCGCCTGTTCGGAACCCTGAACGATGGCGTAGACCTGCTGACCCCACTGACGCGCGCCAGCCATCAGTTCTGCATAGCGTTCAACGTTATCGCTAAATACCCAGACGTGGGTTAATTGACTCATGATTGTGTTCTCCGTTGGGCTCAGTTCAGGGCTTTTTTCAGATGTTCAGCCAGTTCGGCAATGGCTTCCGGCGAATCGTTATCCAGAATGATGTGCTTACGTGCCGTTTGTGGCGGTACGGTGATAGCGACCAGTTCCGCACGCGGCGCCCCCCGGCTCCAGTTGATATCGCTTGCCTGCCACGCGTGCACCGGTTTTTTCCCGGCGCCAAGGATGGCTTTCATGGAGGGGATGCGCGGGACGTTAATATCCGATGTGACGCAAAGCACTGCAGGAAGTGACAGTTCGATCACTTCAACGTCTTCTTCCAGCGTGCGTTCTACAACCAGCTTGTCGCCCTGACGCTGGAGGCTGCTAACGGCGTTAATCGTCGGCAGCTGCAGGATCTCACCGACCAGCAGGCCAACCTGCTGCGCATAAAGGTCGCCAGAGCCTTCGCCAAACAGGATCAGATCGAATCCGATTTTTTCCACTGTGGCCGCGATAGCCTGGGCGGTATCTTTCGGCAGCGCGTGTTCCAGTTGCGCATCCTGCATCAGGTACAGCGCGTGCGGCCCACGGGAAAGCACATCCTTACGCACTTTTGAGTTCTGCAATAATGAACCGCCCACGGTCAGCGCAGCGATCTCATCCTCCGCGTCGCTGGCCAATTGTGTTGCGGCCTCGATGGCGTTGAGGTCGAACTGGCTGATTTTGGTGTCTGCATTGTCAAAGCTGAGCGCTTGCTCGGGCGTCACTACAATGTCCTGTTCTTCAGGCACCAGCTTAAAGCAGGTTATTATTTTCATGGCATCTCCTGTGAGTCGCATACCGACAGTGACGGTCAGGCCACCCCGGCGGAAAGTGAAAATTGACTGGAATTAGTGTGCGACAGACAGTGGCTTTTTATCGACGGAGCAATCTGTTTTCGTTTCCAGGTATCTTGCAAAAAAAGTGGGATCGCTCATGCAAAAGAAATGGGCAGAAAATCATTTGAGAAAATCAGACATATTATCTTGCAGGTGAGGGAAATAATCTTGTTTTGCTCCCACTAAATACAGTTGTATAACCGCCGTACTCGCTTTATTTTATCCCTATTATATTGTTCAGGATTACTATCTGCTTGTGGAGGTTGTCATGTATCAACGCTGCTTTGATAATGCAATGGAAAGCCTTTTTGACCAGGGTAAGACCCCGCGATTTTCCCGATTCGTTATTAGTGATGATCCTCGTTGGGAGTCCGGTCATCACGTTCATGATAATGAGACAGAGCTGATTTACGTTAAAAAAGGCATGGTCAGATTAATTATCGACTCTTCACTTTATGTGGCTCACGAAGATGATATCGTCGTGGTGGAGCGGGGACGACTGCATGCCGTGACATCGGATGTAAACGCGCCAGCCACTACCTACACCTGCGCACTGTACGGCTTTCGCTTTCAGGGGTGGGAAGAAAATCAATTGCTGCAATCGCATTCCACTCCGGTGGTTGCCGTCGGTCAGGGTAAAGAGGTGATAAAGAGTATTTTTAATGAACTCAGCGTGATGTTGCCGCAAAGTAAAAATGGACTGACGTCATCCGTCTGCGATGCATTTGCCTATGCGTTGACGGTACTCTTTCACGAAAACTTTAAAAATGCTTATCGTTCAGAACAGGGGCATATTAAAAAAGATGTTCTGATTAAAGATATTTTGGTCTATCTCAATAATAACTATCGGGAGAAAATTACGCTTGAGCAGTTATCAAAGAAATTTCGTGCCAGCGTCAGCTATATTTGCCACGAATTTACCCGTGAGTACCATATTTCACCGATCAATTATGTGATTCAGCGGCGAATGACTGAAGCGAAATTTGCGCTGACCAATACCGATTATTCGCAGGCCGAAATTTCCTGGCGCGTCGGATACGAGAATGTCGACCACTTCGCGAAGCTGTTTCTGCGTCACGTCGGCTGCTCGCCAGGCGATTATCGCAAACAGTTTAAAAACAGTCTGGCAGAGCAGGCCTGCTTGTTGTCTGACGCCTGAGTTTTTATTCCATTCTCCATAAGCCGACGAATTGCCGGATAGCGGTGCGTGCACCGTATCCGGCCAGGCGTTTACTTGTTCTGATAATCCTTCAGGATCTGCCGACCTGCGACATAAATCATGATCTCATCCGTTCCGCCGCCAATACGTTCGCAACGTACATCGCGCCAGAATCGGGAGACGCGCGCTTCGTCGGTATAACCCAGCCCGCCCATAATCTGGATCGCATCGTCAATCACTTCCATCGCTGTACGGGCGCAGTACAGTTTCGCCAGGGCGGCACTGGTACGCAGCGACTGTTCCTGATCGGCCTGCCATGCAACCTTCAGCACCATATTGCGCATATTGTCGACTTTGATTGCCATCAGCGCCAGTTTTTCCTGGATCATCTGGTTATGTCCAATCGGTTTACCAAACGCGATGCGCTGGTTGGCATAGCGCGCGGCATCCTCAAAGGCGCATTCGGCAAAACCGGTACTGCGCGCGGCGTTGATCAGGCGTTCCATCTCAAAGTTGTACATCACGTTGAGAAAGCCCATGCCTTCCTCGCCCACCATGTCGCTTTCATCCACCTCGACGTTGTCGAGATAGACTTCACACGTGCTGAGCATGTGCCAGCCGATTTTGTGCAACGGGTTGATTTTGATCCCCGGCTTGTTGGACTCCACCCACCAGAGGGTAAAGGCCTTCTTCGGATCTTTCGGTTCCGGATCGCGCGCCAGCACCAGCATATACGGGTACTCTTTTGCGCCAGTAATAAATGTCTTCTGGCCGTTCAGATAAACCTTGCCGTCTTTGCGCGTGTAGCTGGTGGTGGCGCTGTTGTTATCAGAACCCGCCCCCGGCTCGGTTAACGCCAGCGCATAGGCCGGGTCACCGGTCTCCAGCGTACTTTCCGCCGTTTTCCGCAGTTGTTCCGGCGAGCCGAAACGACGCATGCTGTGAATACACTGACCGTTGGTGATCAAAAAGGCCGGAGCGCCGCATTTTGACACCTCCATCAGGGCCAGCATTTGTGTCACGTAGTCTGCCGGAATACCGCCGAACTCTTCCGGTACGCCCAGCATGGAAATACCGTTATCGGCCAACGCGCGCATAAATTCTCTGGGGTAGGTCGCCGTCTGATCGCAGGTACGGAAATATTCTTCCGGAAAATTGCTGGTGATCAGTTCCCGAATACTGGCAAGCAGCAGCTCTTGCTCTTCGGTTAAAGAAAAGTCCATCATCGTACTCCTTTTAATTAGCCGCTTCCGGCAGTTCAAAACCCATGGTGGCGTCGATAAATAATCTTTCATCCATCAGTTTCAGGTCTGGCGAAATAACCGGAGCGAAATCCATTTTGGCCAGAATATCGCGCTCCAGATCCACCCCAGGGGCAATTTCAATAAGATGCAGACCGTCCTCTTTTAGCGTAAATACCGCGCGTTCGGTGATATAACGCACGTCCAGCCCACGCTCGAGCGCGATCTTTCCGCTGAAGGTTATTTCCGGCAATTCGCTGATGAATTTATTCACCCGGCCTTCCTGGACGATGGTTAATTTACCGTCGGCGACCTCTGTTTTCAGACTGCCGGCGGTTAGCGTGCCGCAGAAAACAATTTTCTTCGAGGTGGCGCTGATATCGATAAAGCCGCCGGTGCCCATGATTTTGCCATTGAATTTATGTACCCCGACGTTGCCGTGACGGTCGACTTCCGCAAAGCTCAGATAGCAAACGTCCAGTCCTCCACCGTGGTAGAAGTCAAACTGCGAGGTCATATCAAGAATGGCGCGGGTGTTGACGTTTGCACCGAAGGCTACCCCCTGTGAGGTGATACCGCCAACGGGGCCGGTTTCGACGGTCAGCACAAAGTCATCCGCACAGCCTTCTTCTCGGGCCACCAGCCCAATGCCATCCGCAATGCCGACGCCGACGTTGCCCACTGCGCCTTTACGCATCTCATACAGAGCACGGCGGGCAACCAGTTTGCGCTGGTTGAGGGGCAGGGAGAGTTGAGTGCTGTCGTCGAGGGTGAAATCGCCTGAGATAAAACGGTTCACCGGCGCGCCGCCGTACAGTTGCGTCTGGTCAGGATCGACAACCACGATATCCACCAGATAACCGGGAATACGCACGGATTTGGGATGCAGCGTGGCTTTCTTGACCATCTTCTGCACCTGCATCATGACGATGCCGCCGTGGTTGTGTACCGCCTGAGCGAGCACCAGCGCGTCGAGATACATCACCTCATCTTCAAACGAGGCGTAGCCTTCGCTGTCGCAGGTGGTGGCGCGGATAAACGCCACGGTGGGCGCAATCGCTTTGTAGTAGAGGTATTCTTTGTTATCAATCTCCACCAGCTTGATGAGATCTTCTTTAGTGACCTCATTGAGCTTGCCACCCTGTTGACGCGGGTCAACGAACGTACCAATCCCGATATCGCTGAGGATCCCTGGCTGGTGGGCGGCTGAAGCGCGCAGCGCCTGAGTCAGCACGCCCTGCGGATAGTTATAGGCGGCAATTTTATTCTGTTCCGCTAAATCTGAAATGCGCGGCGACTGGCCCCAGTGTCCGCACAGAGCCCATTTCACCAGCCCTTCCTGGGCCAGAGGACTGATGCCGCGATCGGCGCGGTCGCCCAGACCGGTCGGACTGATAATTGATAAATTACGCGGCGTTTGCGTTTGTTTATATTTATCGGCTAATGCGGTAATTAAGGTGGTGGCTTCCAGAATGCCGCCGCCAGCGCCTAATATACATAATACATCTTCATCTTTAATATAATTCACCGCGTCCTGGGCCGAGAGCACAGGCACGCGACCATTAACGCGTGGTGGTCTTTCAGGTTTCATATTAACTCCTGGGTGCCCGGCAGAAACCCTACGCAGAGACATTCAGGCGCAGGGGTTCGCTGAATATTCATGTGAAATATTCATTGTGGGGCGAAATTTATATTCTACGGCGGGAGAAAACCGTCCCGCCTTTATTTAACGTATTAAGCCTGATGTAAAATCGTTAATACCGTACGCAGGTCGCTAACGGATATTTGTCCGGGCGCAGAGGCCTTTTTAACCGCGCCAAAGGTCGCGGCAGAACCAAAGACTTCACCCGCCAGGCGCGAAATCACACCGGTTTTCGACATCGACATGGTGATCACCGGACGATCAGCGTACTGCTCCTGCATTTTCAGCGTGGCGGAAAGCAGCGTCAGAACATCGCTACGGCTCTGGGGCATCAGGGCGATCTTCGGAATATCGGCTCCCAGCTCCTGCATTTTGCGCAGTCGTGACACGATCTCTTCTTCTGCTGGCGTCTTGTGGAAATCATGGTTGGACATGATCACGTTGACGTTTTTGCTGTGCGCATAGTCAACCGTCGCCTTGACCAGCTCATCACCGGTAAACAGTTCGAGATCGATCATATCCACCAGACCGCTGTCGACAGCCGCGCGATTCAGTGCGATATAGGCCTCAGTCGAAATAGCTTGTTCACCCCCTTCATTCGCGCTGCGGAAGGTAAACAGCAGGGGAGTTACAGGCATCTCGGCACGGATCGCGCGGATAGCCTCCAGCACGGCATCGGCAGAGGCAACATCGGTGAAATGGTCAACGCGCCACTCCAGAATGTCGAAATCCGCGTCACGATAGGCCTGCGCTTCTGAACGGACGCTGGCGATATCTTTGCCCATCAGCGAGACGATTATTTTTGGAGCCCCTTCGCCAATCACGAGGTTTTTTACGGTTACGGTTTTCATTTAATACCTTTTATCAGTCTTAGTTCCTGGCCGTCAGGCCGCAAACCCCATCACCTGTTTTACGTATTCCAGCGGGAAATCTTTTCCGGTCCACAGTTTGAACTGTTCAGCACCTTGCCACAACAACATGCCGTAACCATCGATTGTTTTGCAACCGGCTTGTTGCGCCTGTTGCAGTAACTTCGTCATATGTGGGTTGTAAACGCATTCGGTGACCAGCAGTTCCGGACGTAGCAGACTTGCGTCGCTGACGATGGATTCATTCTCTAACGGCTTCATACCGACTTTGGTGCCGTTGGTGAGAATATCCGCCGTCGCCAGCGCGTCCGCAAAGGCCTGCTGGTCGGCAAGGTCCGTCACTGTCACTACGCAGTCCGTGTTTTCATTCACTCGCCTGGCGAAATCCAGCGCTTTCTGGAAGAACTCATCATTACGGTTAAAGAGTTTAATCTCTTTGATTCCCTCAATGGCCGCCTGCGCCCCGATGGCAGTAGATGCACCACCGGCACCCAGTAATACCATCGTTTTACCCCTGATATCGAAGCCACTCTCTTTAATCGCGCGAATGTGACCTGTGCCGTCGGTATTGTAACCGCGCAGATAACCGTCATCATTGACGATAGTATTAATGGCACCCACCAGTTTCGCCGCAGGGGTGAGTTCATCTACAAACTCACAGGCCAGTTGTTTATTAGGCATCGATACGCCGGTTCCGCGCATTTTTAACGCTTTCAGCCCCTCGATAGCGCCCGCGAAGGTGCTGTTGTCGACCTCAAAGGCCATATAGGTAAACGGCAATCCGGCTTTCTCTAACGCCTTATTTTGCATTTCAGGCGACAGACTGTGTCTGATGGGGTAGGCCATTAAGCCGATCAGTTCATATTTCGCGGTTACATCCATAACATAACTCCTTAAATTGTCGCTTAACTTTTTGTTGAAAAATAACGTTCGCCCAGACGGATATCGTTTTGCGGAATATTGAAGACCCGGTAATAGCGAATAAAGACGATAATGGCGGTGATGAATGCCAACAGGGCAAAAACGAAATCCAGTAAAATGATGTATTGCAGGCCGATGGTGGAGAGGTAACCGGTAATCAGCGGAATAACAAAATTCGCGAGTCCGCCCATCATCATATAAACGCTGGTGACTTTGGCTTTACTCTTCGGAAAGAATTCCGACATCACCGACACGCCCAGCTGTAAAATCCCGCCCGCTGCGGAGAAGCCAATCACAAACGCGCCCGCGTTACATACCAGCGGTGACGGCCAGAGATAAATGACGGCAGCGGTCACGGTCGCCAGTCCGGCATTAAAGACATTAGCCCAGATGGGGCGAACCATTTTTTTCAGCAGTGCGGCAAATATAAAGACGCAGACCAGTGAACCCAGGCTGTAATACGTGATGGTTTTCAGCGCATCCGCTTCTTCCATTCCGGCGAACGCCATGGCGTACTTCGGCATCCAGACCACGATGACATAGAAGGTAGAAAATGCGGCCACGCCAAACATGACAGAAGCCACCCCTTCCAGCCAGACCAGCGGTTTGCTGTTCATCTGCGGCAACTCTTTGGCGACGCTGGCATCCACCAACTGGCCGGGGAATTTACTGCGCAGTAGCATCAGGGTAATCAGCACAAACAGCACGCCAGGAATGATCACGCCATAGCCGTACCAGATATTGTTGAGCAGCATATAGCCGACCAGCATCGGATAGAGCATCTGTCCGAAGGAGACCATAGCCTTGACCAGGATCACCGCTGAGCCAGACGCTTTCGGGAAACATTCCATCAGTGCCGGATAGCCTCCGGTGTCGAGTGCAGAGTTAGCTACACCAACGCATACGGCGAGCACAAAGGCCACCATCAGATTGGGACTGGCAGGGATGCCGAAGAAAAAGAGAATGTATAACGCCGCGCCCAGCAGAATGATCGCCCGACGACCAAATTTATCCGACAGGACGCCAAAAAACAGAATACTGACCAGACGACCCAGGCCGATACCAGAAATTAAATAGGCGATCCCCGCGCTATCGGTAGAAAACTTAGCGGCGAGAGAGGTCATATTTTGCGCCAGCGTAATGACGCTAATGCCGTGGAGAAAATAGCTGAGATAAATACAGATGACCGCCAGGAAAAATGGCGTACTGAAGGCCTTATTCTGTGACATTTTTTCAAAGCTCCTTGCCGGTTAATTTAATTCTGTTTTCGCCAGTATTTTTATCTCCGGCGATTTTTCACTAATATACGGCTGTGCAACGACATGAACTACATAACATGACGTTTTCATTACCAGGTATTTTGCAGACGAAAGTGTGAAATCCCACTTCTCCTGCGACGTTTTGCTGATGTTATTGACGTTATACAAACTATATTGCAGTCAGCGATAACAATATTGCATGTAGCGGATTCCGCCTTATTCCGCTAAAGGTGATATCAGCAATTGACGTTTTGTTTCGAGACGACTGCGATAGCCGATAAATAACGCCAGCAGGAAACCCACGGCGGCAATACCGGTATCAAACCACATAATATCGGCGATGCTCCTTTGTGAAAGATGGGCCGTCACCAGCGGGATTGTGAAGGTGGCAATGCTGCCTGCACTGTAATAAATGCCGGTGGCTTTCCCTTTGGCATGTGGGAAGCGAGCTGCCATCAGGGTCAAGCCTATCTGTACCACTCCTCCGGCTGACGAAAAGCCGATCACAAAGGCAAAGACAATGACAACATACATCGTCGGATGCAGGCACACGGTCAACAGCGCGATAAACGAGACGAAGGTGTACAGCATCAGCAAGGTGGTTGAACGTACCGTTTTGCGTACCAGCGGGGCGGTAATCAATACGCAAAGCAACGAACCACAGGTATAAATACTCAGTAATTTTATCGACAGGGTATACGACATGCCGGCGACAAACTGGCCGTATTGCGCCAGCCACTGGCTGATGAGATAAAACGTGGCCATTGAGATATAGCCATACAGGGTATAGCTGGCCAGGTCGATAAGCGCGCAGCGATGTTTTTCTGCCGGTCGTTGTTCATGCGCCGGCGCGACCGGTTTGACGCGACGCCCCGGATGCGGCGGAAAGGTGCAGCGCAGTAAAAACAGACCGTTAATCAACATGATCGCAGCGGCAACGATAAATGACCAGCCAAACCACAGTTCCGCCCAGACGAGCAGACTGATAATGATAGGGAGTAAAAACTGTCCGCCGGAGACAAAGGCCTTAATCAGGATATTGGCGGTGCTCGGTGAAGAGGGAAAGGCCTCCATCAGGCTGGGATAGGTACCCGCGTCCAGAAAACTGTTCGCCATGCCGGCGAGAACCCCGAACGCATAAGCGATGATAATGTTATGGGTCGTCAGGATGCCGAAAAAGAATGCCACATAGCAGAGCATCCCCAGGATAATAAAGGGCCTGCGGCCAAATCGATCGGACAGCAATCCGGCGCAAAACAGAACGCTTAAGCGCCCGATGCCTAATGAGGAGATCACGACAGACACACCGGCGGCATTTGTCTGCCACTGTTGTTCGAGGGATGCCATGTTGAGACTCATCAGGATGACTCCCATGCCATGCACCAGGTAATTGAGATACAGCCCCATCGCGGTGGGGAAATAGTGATTTTTCATGATGCCTGCTCAGCGAAATTGCTAATGATTTTCCCTGGTACGGGTTAAATACCCGTGCCTTAAAAAGTATAATCAGTCTGTTTATTTGAAGTTTCTTAGTATGAATCGCCAGTGGCAGGGAATACGTGGTCTAACACAATCGTTCCAGGTCGTGGGCATAGAGTTCGGCAGCAACGGATTGATAAATTTTCCAGTCAAGAAAACTGCCATCACGATAGACTGACTGGAAATCGGTTAAATCAGAAAAGAAACGCATAGTATTATTGCCAATGCGATTGTTTATCTTCTCTATAATGGCATTAATACGTAGTTTTCTTTTTCTGCGCATTTCCAGCAGCGTTTCAACAACTGCGGGAGGCAGTTCACATTCGCCATTTTCCCACTGCTGCCAGATGGCGGCATTATAATCTGGTGCAATCCATGACACGCACTCTTCAATGGTCATTGCAAAAACTTGACGTAATGCCTGTAGTTCATAAGCGTTCATCATTGAATGACCCCATATTAAAAAACAATAAAGCATAAATAACACTATTAAGCAGATTTCGGCATGAAGAGAGTCACAATATCTTGTGCAATATTCTTTGTTATAAATATGTGAATGCAGAAAATAACCGGGAAAAATGTATCACCGACAAAAAAAGGCATGTCAGGTGGAAGAATAAAAAACATCCCGCGGACCAGCATCAATCGAGGTGAATCAAGGCAGAATGGGTCAGCGCTGTTATCGCGAAATGTTTCAACGCTTAATCATTAAAGAGTAAAACGCGCATATTCAAGCTGATTCACGATGCAATTTTATTGGAACGTCCTGACGGCGTTAAGCATGAGGAATGTAGCCTTGCAGAATGAGAAATAAATGTATTCTGTGACCGGTACGCGAGACAGAAGAGAAGGCGTTGGCAATGTTTTTCTTACCTAAGATTCTTCCCATTCTGCTGGAGGGATGAGGTGACAGCCTGGTGCTGACAACGCCACTGACGAAATAACAGAGAAGACATTATCCGGAGGGTGTAAAAACCGCGCCATCAGATAAAAAAAAAGCCCATCGTGGGAGATGGGCAAAGACTACACACAGCAATTCGTTGTTTCACTCAGGGGATTTCCATGCTTATAAATCAATGCCTTGATCTATAACCGTGAGCTAATAGTAGGGTATCAGACGTTTTAGCGTCGATCAGATTCGTCTCAATAGTTTAAAAACTGTAAAGAATTTGCGACACAAATCCGGGATGATGATGTGGTAAGCGGAGCTACAGATACGTTGCGGTACGCGATTGATTAACGAAATTAAACAATCAGGCGACCGGAGTCGCCTGATATCGTTTTATTTTTTAAGGCCTTCGATTTCGTTCAGTTCCTCGAGGAGTTCCTCTGGCTTGCTGGTTGGTGCTGGCGCTTCGCTTACCCAGGCGGAAAACAGTCGCCATGAAACGGCCAGCAGTACCGGACCAATAAACAAACCAATCATGCCAAACGCAATCAGACCGCCAATGACGCCGGAGAGGATCAGAATCAACGGCAAATCTGCACCCATGCGGATCAGCATCGGGCGAATCACGTTATCCAGCGTCCCTACCACGCAACTCCACGCCAGCAGCACGCTTCCCCAGGTGGTATCGCCAGTCCAGTAAAGCCAGATAATGGCTGGAATGAGAACCGGTAACGGCCCCAGTTGTACCAGGCAGGAGAGAATCATCACCACGGAGAGGAGCGTGGCGTACGGTACCCCGGAAACGGCCAGACCAATGCCACCCAGCACCGCCTGCACCAGCGCAGTGACGACCACGCCCAGCGCCACCGCACGGATAGCCTGAGCGGCCAACAGCATTGCCGCGTCGCCACGTTTTGCGGCAAGACGATAGGCAAAATGACGAATACCGAGCGCCACCGTCTCACCACGCCAGTACAGCAGGGCGCTGAATAGCAGCATCAGGCCACAGTGCATCATAAAGCGACCAATGTGAGCGGCCTGACCAACAAACCAGGTGGTCGTGGTGCCGATGTACGGCCGCACCTTCGCCATGATCGCCGTGCCCCCCATATCCAGCAGGTTATGCCAGCCGGCATACAGTTTCGCGCCGACCAGTGGAATGCTGTTCAGCCAGGCCAGATCCGGTAACGTCATGTCGCCGCTCGTAACGGCGTGAATCAGCGGTCCACTGCCATCAACGATGCTGTTAACCAGTAGCGCAATCGGGATCACAAACAGCAGTACTAATAAAAGGGTCATCACCAGAACCGCCAGCGAACGGCGGCCCCAGAGCAATTTTTGCAGGCGGAGTAAAACCGGCCAGGTTGCGATGACGATAGTCCCGGCCCAGGCAAAGCCCAGAATAAAAGGTTGAACAATCCAGAGACACGCCACAATCATGATGGCTAAAAACAGCACCGACAGCAGCACTTGTGCGATATCCCTGGGCTGATGAATATTGACCATAAACTCTTTCACCTATGTAGTGCGTCAGAACGTTGACGCGACGTGACCGCGTGAAACACCTCTCATAATGATGAGCAATTTCAGCGGTTTTTGACAGGCGGATTCTGCCAGTATTTCTGTTGGGTGTATTAGAAAAAAATGTGATACAACAATATGCAAACGATTAACTCCGACAACACACAGACCGCAGGAAAGGGTCACGATAATGATTCCACAAATTTCTCAGGCACCCGGCGTCGTTCAGCTGGTGCTCAATTTTTTGCAAGAGCTGGAGCAACAAGGATTTACCGGCGATACGGCGACCAGTTATGCCGATCGTCTGACGATGTCGACAGATAATAGTATCTATCAACTTCTCCCGGATGCCGTGGTTTTCCCCCGTTCAACGGCCGATGTGGCGCTGATTGCCCGCCTGGCCGCGCAGCCACGCTTTACGTCGTTGATTTTCACCCCACGCGGCGGCGGTACTGGCACCAATGGCCAGGCACTGAACCAGGGCATCATCGTTGATATGTCCCGCTATATGAGCCGCATCATTGAAATCAACCCGGAAGAGGGCTGGGTGCGGGTTGAAGCCGGCGTGATCAAAGATCAACTGAATCAGTATTTGAAGCCGTATGGCTATTTTTTTGCTCCGGAACTGTCCACCAGTAACCGGGCGACACTTGGCGGAATGATTAATACCGACGCCTCCGGACAGGGGTCGCTGGTCTATGGTAAGACATCCGATCACGTGCTGGGCGTGCGGGCAGTGCTGCTGGGCGGCGATATTCTCGACACGCAGCCGCTGCCGGTCGAACTGGCACAGACGCTTGGTCAGAGCAACACCGCCATTGGCCGTATTTATCGCACCGTGTTTGAGCGCTGCCGCGAAAAACGTCAGTTAATCATTGATAAATTCCCCAAACTGAACCGTTTCCTGACGGGCTACGATTTGCGTCATGTTTTTAACGATGACATGAGCAAATTCGACTTGACCCGGATTCTCACCGGTTCGGAAGGGACGCTGGCGTTCATTACGGAAGCGCAACTGGACATCACGCCGCTGCCGAAAGTGCGCCGACTGGTGAACGTGAAATACGATTCTTTTGACTCCGCGCTGCGAAATGCGCCGTTCATGGTGGATGCGCGCGCGCTGTCGGTGGAGACGGTTGACTCAAAAGTGCTGAATCTGGCGCGTGAAGACATCGTCTGGCATTCAGTGAGCGAACTGATTACCGACGTCCCGGATAAAGAGATGCTTGGCCTGAACATTGTCGAATTTGCTGGTGATGATGAAGCGGCGATCGACGGACAGGTGGCGTCCCTGTGCGAGCGCCTGGATGAGCTGATTGCCCGTGAAGAGGCGGGCGTGATTGGCTGGCAGTTATGTACTGAACTGGCGGGCGTTGAGCGTATCTACGCGATGCGTAAAAAGGCTGTGGGGCTGCTGGGAAATGCGAAAGGGGCGGCAAAACCGATCCCGTTTGCCGAGGACACCTGCGTGCCGCCGGAACATCTTGCCGACTACATCGCAGAATTTCGCGCATTGCTTGATAGCCACGGCCTGAGCTACGGCATGTTCGGCCACGTCGACGCCGGGGTGCTGCATGTGCGGCCTGCACTGGAT
Organism: Citrobacter farmeri; assembly: GCF_019048065.1. Taxonomy (NCBI): domain Bacteria; kingdom Pseudomonadati; phylum Pseudomonadota; class Gammaproteobacteria; order Enterobacterales; family Enterobacteriaceae; genus Citrobacter; species Citrobacter farmeri. Next base: position 2,545,019 of record NZ_CP077291.1, on the reverse strand, counting down.
ATGTGCGACCCGCAGCAGGAAATGCTGATGAAGCAAATTTCCGATGAGGTGGTGGCGCTGACGGCGAAATATGGCGGTCTGCTGTGGGGCGAACACGGCAAAGGCTTCCGCGCTGAGTACAGTCCGGCATTTTTCGGCGATGAGCTTTTTGCGGAACTGCGGAAGGTCAAAGCGGCGTTCGATCCGCAAAACCGGCTGAATCCAGGGAAAATTTGTCCGCCGGAAGGTATCGACGCGCCGATGATGAAAGTTGATGCGGTCAAACGGGGTACCTGGGACCGACAAATCCCGCTGGCCGTGCGCCAGACCTGGCGAGGCGCGCTGGAATGTAACGGTAACGGTCTGTGCTTTAACTTTGATGCGAAGAGTCCGATGTGTCCGTCGATGAAAATCAGCCTTAACCGCATTCACTCGCCAAAAGGGCGCGCGACGCTGGTGCGTGAATGGCTGCGTCTGCTGGCGGACCGCGGTGTTGACCCGGTTCGACTGGAAAATGCGCTGGCGAGCAAACGACCCAGTCTGCGCTCTTTGATTTCACGCACCCGTAACACCTGGCATGCCAACAAGGGCGAGTACGATTTCTCGCATGAAGTGAAGGAGGCGATGTCCGGCTGTCTGGCCTGTAAGGCTTGTTCGACCCAGTGTCCGATCAAGATCGACGTCCCGGAATTCCGCTCGCGCTTCCTTCAGCTTTACCATACTCGCTACCTGCGCCCGTTGCGCGACCATCTGGTGGCGACGGTCGAAACCTATGCGCCGCTGATGGCGCGAGCGCCGAAGACCTTCAACTTCTTTATTAATCAGCCGCTGGTACGCAAGCTGTCGGCAAAACATATTGGCATGGTCGATCTGCCGTTGCTGTCGACGCCGTCCCTGCAACAGCAACTGGTCGGCCATCGCTCGGCGAACATGACGCTGGAACAGCTTGAAGCGCTGACGGATGCGCAGAAAGCCAATACGGTGCTGGTGGTGCAGGATCCGTTCACCAGCTATTACGACGCGCAGGTCGTGGCGGATTTTGTCCGTCTGGTCGAAAAACTGGGGATGCAGCCGGTTCTGCTACCGTTTTCGCCAAACGGCAAAGCGCAGCACATCAAAGGCTTCCTGACGCGTTTTGCGAAGACGGCGAAAAAGACCGCTGATTTTTTGAACCGCGTGGCGAAACTGGGTATGCCAATGGTTGGCGTCGATCCGGCGCTGGTGCTCTGCTATCGCGATGAGTACAAACTTGCACTCGGTGAACAGCGCGGCGACTTCCATGTCCAACTCGCCAATGAGTGGCTGGCGACTGCGCTGGCCTCGCACGAACCGCGTGACGTTAGCGGCGAATCCTGGTATTTCTTCGGTCACTGTACCGAAGTGACCGCGCTGCCCGGCGCGCCTGCACAATGGGCGTCGATCTTTGCCCGCTTTGGCGCGAAACTGGAAAATGTCAGCGTGGGGTGTTGCGGTATGGCCGGTACCTACGGGCATGAGGCGAAGAACCATACGAGTTCGCTGGGTATCTACGAGTTGTCGTGGCACCAGGCGATGGAGCGACTGCCACGTAACCGTTGCCTCGCGACGGGATATTCCTGCCGCAGTCAGGTGAAACGCGTCGAAGGCACAGGCGTACGCCATCCTGTGCAGGCATTACTGGAGATTATTGGATGATCTGGAAACGTGAAGTGACCCTTGATGCCCTCAATGCCATGGGCGAAGGCAACATGGTTGGCCTGCTGGATATTCGCTTTGAGCACATCGGCGACGATACGCTTGAAGCGTCAATGCCCGTTGACGGGCGCACGAAGCAGCCGTTTGGCCTGCTACATGGCGGCGCTTCCGTCGTACTCGCAGAAAGCATTGGCTCTGTCGCGGGTTACCTGTGTACTCAGGGCGAGCAGAAGGTAGTGGGGCTGGAGGTCAACGCGAACCACGTTCGTTCCGCACGACAAGGGCGCGTGAAGGGGATCTGTAAAGCGATTCATACCGGCTCCAGGCATCAGGTCTGGCAGATAGACATCTACGACGAGCAACATCGCCTCTGCTGTACCTCGAGGTTGACAACGGCCGTTGTGTGACGTTGTCACCTGAAAAATGTGATCCCTATTGCTTTTGGTCATAATCTGCGCAGTAAAAGGTGATATACTGTGCAGGTTTTGACCATAAGCGAGGATGATATGACTAGCCAACTAGACCCGGCCCAACTGGCAATTGAGTTTTTACGTCGTGATAAAACAGAGCTCTCTCCAGCCCAATACCTTAAAAAACTGAAACAACTTGAGCTCGAATTTACCGATTTACTGACGCTCTCTTCTACTGAATTGAAAGAAGAGATCTATTTTGCCTGGCGCCTTGGCGTTCATTGATTCTGTGATTGCTGGCGTAAAGAGAACCCGACAACGATGTCGGGTTTTTTTTGGCTCTTGCTGAGGGTATTACCACGTCATCTCGCCTGAATTCACTTTTGCGCTCAGTTCCAGCGACCCCTCATCTGCCAGTCCCGGCCACGCGGCTTTCATCGTCTTAATGACCCAGGTCGAACCTTGTTTCGACGCCAGCGCCTGTTCAAACGATTGCAGGTAATCCTGCGTGAAGCGGATAGCGCGATCCCCTGCTGGGCGCTGCCCCAGGTAATGGCCGGGAATGACCTCTGTTGGTTTGAGATTTTGCATTTCAGTCAGCGTATTACGCCAGGATGCGCGTAGCTCTGGTGTCTGGGTGTCAGCCGTCCAGACGTGAATGCCTGCCGCCACGCCCGTACCGCCCAGGATCGCCCGATTAGCCGGCACCCAGACATACGCTGCGTATTCATTTGGATGACGCAGTTCCAGCGTTTCGCCATCCACGCTAAAACGCGTCTCCGTGATTGCCTGTGGAACAATCAGCGTCGTTGGCGCCCCCTCTTTCATCTGTGGTCCCCAGTACTGCAACTTAGCCTCTTTGGTGGCGCGAATATGCTCAACAACCGATGGTGTCGCCAGCACCTTCACGTCAGGAAAGGCCTTCACAATCGGCTCCAGGCCGAAATAGAAATCTGGATCGCCGGAGGTAATCACGATGGCCTTCAGTGTTTTGCCGCGGGATTTAATCATCTCCACCAGTTTTGCCCCGTCTTTAGGGCTGAACTGTGCATCAAACAATATCGCTTCCGTCGGGCCGGATACCAGCGTTGAAGAAACAGGGAAAATGGCGTTTTCCTGCGGGTTATAGACGTCAAGTTGCAGCGGTGCGGCAAACAGTGGAGAGGCGACAGCGGATAACAACAGGGCCAGCAGTTTACTTTTCATGAGGGATAACCTTATGCAGATGAAATTGTCTTACGTGTGGCCTGTATTTTAAGGAAATTCAGATCTGTTAGAATTCCTGTATCAGGACATGCTGAGTTTCATAAAACGATCGGATGGGATAGCGATGGACAGAGTGATGGCGGCAACGGTATTCAATCATATCTGCGATTTAGGCAGCCTGAGTGCAGCGGCGCGGGCGCTGGGCCTCTCCCGACCGATGGTGAGCCGCTATCTGGACGAGATGGAGAAATGGGCTGGCGCGCGGTTAATTCATCGCTCATCACGCAAGCTGACGATTACACCCGCCGGAGAAGAGGCGCTGGTGAAGACGCGAACGCTGGCGCAACTTTCCCAGGCGATTGGGGCGGGATCGGGGGCGGTTATTCCTTCAGGAACGCTGCGCGTCGCATGTGCGCACTTTACGGCAATGCATATTCTCGCGCCGGTGCTGCCGGGTTTTTTAGCGCGGTATCCGGAACTGCGCATTGAAGTTGAGATAAACAATCAGCCGGTCAGTCTGGTCGGAGAACGCATTGATGTCGCGATTCGCATTACCGATAATCCTGAACCCGGTGTGATTGCCCGTCGACTCGGCGACTGCGAATCGGTTCTGTGCGCGTCAGAGGGGTATTTGCACCAGCACGGTATCCCGCAGACGCTGGAGGATCTCGCTCAGCATAACTGCCTGTATTACAGCGGGTTTGCCGGAAAATCGTGGCATTTTCTCGACGAGCAGGGCGAGGCGGTTTCAGTGGCGATAAAGGGGAATCTCAGCGCCGGGATCTCGTCGCTGTTGTGCGAATCTGCGTTGGCAGGCATGGGGATCGCGCTGGTGCCGGAAAAGGAAGCGCGTGAAGGGCTGGCGCAGGGGCGGCTGGTACGCCTCCTGCCGATGCTGCAACCCCGGCGCCTTGCCGTATACGGTCTGTATCTTTCCCGTGAACATCAGCCAGTCGGGCTTCGGCTGTTTCTGGAGGCAATCCAGGAAACGATGTCGAACGCACATAATTGATCCGACACAAAAAAGTGCGGGATAGCAATTTGTGTTAAAAATGACCTCCGGCAGTATGAGATTATTCTTATCGCCCCTTCAAGAGCTAAGCCATCGTGAGTGCCGGAGATAAGCGCCGGATGGGGCCGGAACCCTTAAGGCTGTTACTGACAACCTTAAGGGTTTTGTTTTTCTGTGCTTTCACCCTTCCCATGTCATCCCTATTCCTGAAATAGTCATTTTCTATACATCTTTACTGTTTTGACCAGTCCGGTCGATGATGAACGTTAAAGTCATTATTAATCAATGCATTGAACAAATTCATCCATTCCTCTTAACCCGCGTGGCAGGGTCTATGCTTAATAAAAGTGCTCAAAAAGGGTGAAACGCCGGAATGCCCCTGCTGTTGAGGGGTTGAAGTGAGAATCGTTATCACTAACATGGTGTTATAGCCTGATGGCTCATTATGCGAGGTAACCCTATGGAATTGCATTCAGGAACATTTGATCCGGACGATTTCGCCTGGCGCGGATTGACATTGAGCCCTGCGGCAGCGGCGCATATTCGCGAACTGGTCGCAAAGCAGCCCGGCATGCTGGGCGTGCGCCTGGGCGTTAAGCAGACGGGATGCGCCGGTTTTGGCTACGTGCTGGATACCGTCAGCGAGCCGGAAAAAGACGATCTGCTGTTCGAGACGGAGGGCGCGAAGCTCTATGTCCCGCTACAGGCGATGCCGTTTATCGACGGCACGGAAGTGGATTACGTTCGCGAAGGATTAAACCAGTTATTCAAATTTCATAACCCGAAAGCCCAGAACGAATGCGGGTGCGGCGAAAGCTTTGGGGTATAGGCGGTACTATGTCTCGTAATACTGAAGCAACTGACGATGTCAAAACCTGGACCGGTGGCCCCCTGAATTACAAAGAGGGTTTCTTTACCCAACTGCAAACGGATGAGCTGGCGAAAGGGATTAACGAAGAGGTGGTTCGTGCCATATCGGCCAAACGTAATGAGCCGGAGTGGATGCTGGAATTTCGCCTCAATGCGTACAGAGCCTGGGTCGACATGCCGGAGCCGCACTGGTTAAAAGCGCACTATGAGACGCTGAATTATCAGGACTACAGCTACTATTCCGCGCCTTCATGCGGGAATTGTGATGAGACCTGCGCGTCGGAACCGGGAGCGGTACAGCAAACCGGGGCGAACGCTTTTCTCAGTAAAGAGGTAGAGGCTGCCTTTGAACAGCTCGGCGTGCCGGTGCGTGAAGGCCGTGAGGTGGCAGTTGACGCCATCTTTGACTCCGTTTCCGTCGCCACCACCTATCGTGAAAAACTGGCGGAACAGGGGATCATATTCTGCTCTTTCGGCGAAGCGATTCACGATCATCCCGAACTGGTGAAACAGTATCTTGGCACCGTCGTACCCGGCAACGATAACTTCTTCGCCGCGCTGAATGCGGCGGTCGCCTCTGATGGCACCTTTATCTATGTGCCGAAAGGCGTGCGCTGTCCGATGGAGCTTTCCACTTACTTTCGCATCAACGCCGAGAAGACCGGACAGTTTGAGCGCACGATCCTGATAGCAGATGAAGGCAGTTATGTCAGCTATATCGAAGGCTGTTCAGCACCCGTGCGCGATAGCTATCAGCTGCACGCGGCGGTAGTGGAAGTGATCATCCACAAAGACGCCGAGGTGAAATACTCCACCGTTCAGAACTGGTTCCCTGGGGATAACAACACCGGCGGTATTCTGAACTTCGTCACCAAACGCGCGCTGTGCGAAGGTGAGAACAGCAAAATGTCGTGGACCCAGTCGGAGACCGGATCGGCCATTACCTGGAAATACCCAAGCTGCATTCTGCGCGGCGACAACTCCATCGGCGAGTTTTATTCGGTGGCGCTGACCAGCGGGCATCAGCAGGCAGATACCGGCACCAAGATGATCCACATCGGCAAGAACACCCGGTCGACCATTATCTCGAAGGGGATTTCTGCCGGACACAGTCAGAACAGCTATCGTGGTCTGGTCAAAATCATGCCAACGGCCACCAATGCCCGTAACTTCACCCAGTGCGACTCGATGCTGATTGGCGCCGACTGTGGGGCGCATACCTTCCCGTATGTCGAATGCCGGAACAACAGCGCGCAGTTGGAGCATGAGGCAACCACTTCACGGATTGGGGAAGATCAGCTGTTCTACTGCCTGCAGCGCGGCATCAGCGAAGAGGATGCGATCTCGATGATCGTCAACGGCTTCTGTAAGGACGTGTTCTCTGAATTGCCGCTGGAGTTTGCCGTCGAAGCGCAAAAATTATTAGCCATTAGCCTTGAACACAGCGTCGGTTAAGGAAGCAACATGTTAACGATTAAAGATTTACAGGTCAGTGTGGAAGAGAAAGCGATCCTGCGCGGGTTGAGTCTCGAGGTTCGTCCAGGGGAAGTGCATGCCATTATGGGACCGAACGGCTCCGGGAAGAGTACGCTCTCTGCGACGCTGGCAGGGCGTGAAGATTACGAAGTCACCGGCGGGTCGGTGACGTTTAAAGGGAAAGACCTGCTCGATCTGGCGCCGGAAGAGCGAGCGGGCGAAGGCATCTTTATGGCCTTCCAGTATCCGGTGGAAATCCCCGGCGTCAGCAATCAGTTTTTCCTGCAAACGGCGCTCAATGCGGTGCGCACTTATCGCGGCAAGGAATCGCTCGATCGCTTCGATTTTCAGGACCTGATGGAAGAGAAAATCGCGCTGTTGAAGATGCCGGAAGACCTGCTAACCCGCTCGGTGAATGTCGGCTTTTCCGGCGGCGAGAAGAAACGCAACGACATTCTGCAAATGGCGGTGCTGGAGCCGGAACTGTGTATTCTTGATGAATCGGATTCCGGGCTGGATATTGATGCCTTGAAAGTGGTTGCCGATGGGGTTAACTCACTGCGTGACGGTAAGCGCTCATTCATTATTGTCACTCACTATCAGCGTATTCTTGACTATATCAAACCTGATTTTGTCCACGTCCTGTATCAGGGACGGATTGTGAAGTCTGGCGATTTCACGCTGGTCAAACAACTGGAGGAGCAGGGATATGGCTGGCTTACCGAACAGCAGTAATGCGTTACAACAATGGCATCATCTGTTTGAAGCACAGGGCGAGACGCGCTCACAGCAGGCGCAGCAGCATCTCCAGCAGGTTCTGCGCCTGGGGCTGCCGACGCGTAAGCATGAGAACTGGAAGTACACGCCGCTGGAAGGGCTCTCCAACAGCCTGTTCGTCAGCCGCTACGCCGATGTCACCCTGGCGCAGCGCGATGCGTTAGCGCTCAACGTTGAGGCGCTGCGGCTGGTGTTTGTCGACGGCCAGTTCAGCCAGGCGCTCAGCGACAACTGGGAGAACAGCGGTTTTGAGGTGGCGATCAACGATGAGCGCCAGACCCTGCCGGACGCGATACAGCCGGAGGTGTTCTTGCATCTCACAGAAAGCCTGGCGCGTAGCGTGACGCATATCCGCGTTAAGCGCAATCAGCGCCCGGTACAACCGCTGCTGCTGATGCATATCACCCAGGGCGTATCCGCTGAGGAGGTGAACACGGCGCACTATCGTCATCATCTGGAGCTGGCGGAAGGCGCGGAAGCAACGATAATTGAACATTACGTCAGTCTGAACGATGCCCGACATTTCACCGGCGCGCGCCTGACCATGAACGTGGCGGCAAATGCGCACCTGCGCCACATCAAGCTGGCGTTTGAAAACCCGCTCAGTCATCACTTCGCTCATAACGATATATTGCTGGCGGCGGATGCCTCCGCCCACAGTCACAGTTTTCTGCTCGGCGATGCGGTGCTGCGTCATAACACCAGCACACAGCTAAATGGGGAGAACACGACGCTCAGGATCAACAGCCTGGCGATGCCGGTGAAAAATGAAGTCTGCGATACCCGTACCTGGCTTGAGCACAACCAGGGCTACTGCAACAGCCGACAGCTGCATAAAACTATCGTCAGCGATAAAGGGCGGGCGGTGTTTAACGGGCTGATTAACGTTGCCCAACACGCGATCAAAACGGACGGGCAGATGACGAACAACAATCTGCTGCTCGGGAAGCTCGCGGAGGTGGATACCAAACCGCAGTTGGAAATCTACGCTGATGACGTGAAGTGCAGTCACGGAGCGACGATAGGGCGCATTGACGACGAGCAAATGTTCTATCTGCGCTCGCGCGGGATAGCTCAGCGGGATGCGCAGCAGATGATCCTTTATGCCTTTGCCGCGGAACTGACGGAAGCGTTGAGCGACGAGGCGCTGAAACACCAGGTGCTGGCGCGGATCGGTCAGCGCCTGCCGGGAGGCGTAGCATGACATTTCCCATCGATAAAGTGCGTGCGGATTTCCCCGTCCTCACGCGTGAAGTGAACGGCCTGCCGCTGGCGTATCTCGACAGCGCCGCCAGCGCACAAAAACCCGCGCAGGTGATTGACGCGGAAGCCGAGTTTTATCGTCACGGTTATGCGGCGGTGCACCGGGGGATCCACACCCTCAGCGCCCAGGCGACCGAAAAAATGGAAAATGTGCGCAAGCTGGCGTCGCTGTTTATTAATGCGCACTCGGCGGAAGAACTGGTGTTTGTGCGTGGCACGACGGAGGGCATTAACCTGGTTGCCAACAGTTGGGGACCAGAGAACGTCCATGCGGGCGATAACATCATCATCAGCGAGATGGAGCACCATGCCAACATTGTGCCGTGGCAGATGCTGTGCGCGCGTGTGGGGGCCGAGCTGCGGGTGATCCCGTTGAACGCCGACGGTACATTGCAACAAGAGATCCTGCCCACCTTGTTTGATGAGAAAACCCGACTGCTGGCGATTACCCATGTCTCAAACGTGCTGGGCAGCGAAAACCCGATCGCCGAAATGACCGCGCTGGCGCATCAGCATGGCGCTAAGGTGCTGGTGGACGGTGCGCAGGCGGTGATGCACCACCCGGTAGACGTTCAGGCGCTGGACTGCGATTTCTACGTTTTCTCGGGCCACAAGCTGTATGGTCCGACCGGTATTGGCGTGCTCTATGTCAAAGAGGCGTTGTTGCAACAGATGCCGCCGTGGGAGGGGGGAGGATCGATGATCGCCACTGTCAGCCTGACGCAGGGCACCACCTGGACGAAAGCGCCGTGGCGCTTCGAGGCGGGAACGCCGAATACCGGCGGGATTATCGGTTTTGGCGCGGCGCTGGAATATGTCTCAGCGCTGGGGCTGGAGGCGATTGCCGAATACGAACAGAACCTGATGCACTATGCGCTGGAGCAGTTGGCGACGGTACCGGATCTCACGCTGTACGGGCCGACTGACCGGCTGGGCGTGATTGCCTTTAATCTCGGGAAACATCACGCTTATGACGTCGGCAGTTTTCTCGATAATTACGGGATTGCCGTGCGGACCGGACACCACTGCGCGATGCCGCTGATGGCTTTTTATCAGGTACCCGCGATGTGTCGGGCGTCGCTGGCAATGTATAACACCCATGAAGAAGTGGATCGCCTGGTCACAGGTTTGCAACGTATTCATCGCTTACTGGGATAACAGGGAGGCACTATGGCCGCGCTGCCGGATAAAGAAAAATTGTTGCGTAATTTTCAGCGTTGCGCTAATTGGGAAGAGAAGTATCTGTACATCATTGAACTGGGACAGCGACTGCCGGAGATAGCCGCCGCGGATCGCTGTCCTGAAAATACGATTCAGGGATGTCAGAGTCAGGTCTGGATAGTGATGCGCCAGAATGCGCAAGGCGTTATTGAACTGCAGGGCGACAGTGATGCTGCCATTGTGAAAGGACTGATTGCGGTCGTCTTCATTCTGTATCATCAGATGACGGCTCAGGATATCGTGAATTTTGATGTGCGACCGTGGTTTGAACAGATGGCGCTCGCACAGCATCTCACGCCGTCTCGTTCACAGGGTCTGGAGGCGATGATTCGCGCGATCCGTACCAAAGCAGCAACTCTTAGCTAAACTCAATAGACAGCTTTCATCCTGTTAGGTAAGGCAGCCGGACTGTCTTACAGGATTATCAGCATTCTGGCTACGCCAGTGAATACAGGAGGTTAGGTATGAAACGCGCGTCTCTTATTACTCTAATGCTTATCGGCGCTTACAGCGCCTTACAGGCCGCCTGGGCGGTGGATTATCCCTTACCGCCAGCAGGAAGTCGTCTTGTTGGGCAGAATCAAACGTACACGGTACAAGAAGGCGATAAAAACCTTCAGGCCATTGCCCGTCGTTTTGATACTGCCGCGATGCTCATTCTGGAGGCGAATAATACCATTGCTCCTGTGCCAAAGCCGGGCACCCTCATCACGATCCCGTCGCAGCTACTCCTGCCCGACGCGCCGCGTGAAGGTATTATCGTTAATCTGGCTGAACTGCGGCTGTACTACTATCCGCCTGGCGAAAATATCGTCCAGGTGTATCCGATCGGTATTGGCTTGCAGGGACTGGAAACGCCGGTGATGGAAACCCGGGTTGGGCAGAAAATCCCGAATCCCACCTGGACGCCAACAGCAGGCATTCGTAAGCGCTCTCTGGAGCGCGGCATTACGTTGCCGCCGGTCGTTCCTGCCGGACCCAATAATCCACTGGGGCTCTTTGCGCTACGTCTGGCGCACGGGAACGGTGAGTATCTTATTCATGGCACCAGCCAGCCTGACAGCGTTGGTCTGCGCGTTAGCTCCGGGTGTATTCGGATGAACGCTCCGGACATCAAAGCGCTGTTCTCTCAGGTCAGAACGGGAACGCCGGTGAAAGTGATTAACGAACCGGTGAAATATTCCGTAGAGCCGAACGGCCTGCGCTACGTTGAGGTTCATCGCCCCCTGTCGCCGGAAGAAGAGCAAAACGTGCAGACAATGCCGTATGTACTGCCTGCCGGCTTCAGCCAGTTTAAGGCGACGAAAGAGGTGGATGACGGTCTGGTGGATAAAGCGCTGTACCGCCGCGCGGGGTATCCGGTGGCCGTGTCTATCGGGCAAACGCCTGCCGCAGTGGCAACACCTGCCGTTCAGTCAGCGCAGAACGGTTCAGTACAGGAAGGAACGCAGACGCAGTAGTGGGAAGAAAAACGAGAGGCAAAAAAAATGGCGCACAATGTGCGCCATTTCTATTACACAGGTACTATTACTTACGGTATTTAGTAGCCTGGTTGTCCAGACGCTGGTTAGCGCGAGCTGCGTCGTCTTTAGCAGCCTGAACGTCGGAACGCATTGCGTTCACGTCGTTGCTCAGCTGGTCAACTTTAGCGTTCAGAGTCTGAACGTCAGAAGACAGCTGATCGATTTTAGCGTTGCTGGAGCAACCAGCCAGCAGAGTAGAACCCAGGATTACCGCGCCCAGTACCAGTTTAGTACGATTCATTATTAATACCCTCTAGATTGAGTTAATCTCCATGTAGCGTTACAAGTATTACACAAACTTTTTTATGTTGAGAATATTTTTTTGATGAGAAGACGCTTATTTTTGATCGTTCGCTCAAAGAAGCATCGAAATGGGCAAAAAGGGCTAAAAAACTGAGTGAAAACAGGCTGCTTCCATCGGATTCGTCTTAGATAATCTGTAATTAGATAGCTCAATCCGATTTGCTTTTTTATTAATAGTAGCTATTGGAAAAATAAAAAAAGCGCCGCGAGGGCGCTTTTTTTATCGAATTAATTCACACGAGAATTATTACAGTACGTGAACAGATGCCGTGTTAGTGGTACCGCTCGGTACCAGCGCACCGGAAACCATCACCACAACGTCGCCTTTTTGAGCCAGACCGCTCTGCTGCGCAACGTCTTTACCCAGACGGTAGAAATCATCGGTAGAGGCGATTTCTTTCACCAGATGTGCCACAACGCCTTTGCTCAGTACCAGCTGACGAGCAGTCACTTCGTTGGTGGTCAGTGCCAGAATGGTGGCATCCGGGAAGTATTTACGGACTGCGCGAGCAGATTTGCCGCCCTGAGTGGCAACAACGATCAGCGGCGCTTCCAGTTTTTCAGCGGTTTCCACTGCACCGCGGCAAACCGCTTCGGTGATACGCAGTTTGCGGCTGTCGTTGTTGAAGTCCAGACGGCTGGTCATCACACGGTCGGTACGTTCACAGATGGTCGCCATGATGGTGACCGCTTCCAGCGGATATTTGCCTTTAGCGGATTCGCCAGACAGCATAACCGCATCGGTGCCATCGAGGATGGCGTTCGCCACGTCGCCCGCTTCAGCACGAGTCGGACGCGGGTTTTTGATCATGGAATCGAGCATCTGTGTCGCCGTGATAACGACTTTACGCGCGCGGATACATTTTTCGATCATCATCTTCTGCGCGAAGATCACTTCTTCAACCGGGATTTCAACGCCCAGGTCGCCACGCGCAACCATGATACCGTCAGACGCTTCGAGAATTTCGTCGAAGTTGTTCAGGCCTTCCTGGTTTTCAATTTTGGAGATGATCTGGATCTTCTCACCGCCGTGCGCCTTCAGGTGCTCACGGATTTCAACAACGTCAGAACGTTTACGGATAAAGGAGGCCGCAACAAAGTCAACGCCTTGTTCGCAACCAAAAATCAGGTCCTGTTTGTCTTTTTCAGCCAGTGCCGGCAGGGCGATAGAGACGCCTGGCAGGTTAACGCCTTTGTTTTCGCCGAGGTCGCCGTTGTTCAGCACTTTACAGATCACTTTGTTGCCTTCGATCGCGGTGACTTCCATCCCGATCAGACCATCGTCGACCAGTACGGTGTTACCAACAGACAGATCGGAGGTGAAACCTTCGTAGGTGACCGCAACGATTTCGTTGTTACCAACGACGGATTTGTCGGTGGTGAACGTAAAGGTCTGACCTGCTTTCAGGGAAACGTCGTTACCGCCTTCCAGTTTAATGGTACGGATTTCCGGACCTTTCGTGTCGAGCAGGATTGCGGCTTTCTTGCCGGTTTTGCTCATCACGTTGCGCAGGTTCTGAATACGCTGACCGTGTTCTGCATAATCACCGTGAGAGAAGTTCAGACGCATGACGTTCATGCCCGCGTCCAGCATTTTGGTTAACATCTCTTCAGATTCGGTTTTCGGACCGATGGTGCAAACAGTTTTCGTCTTTTTCATGACAGTCTTAGTCTTTAAGTTGAGAAGGATATGGAAAGCCGACTTCCTGGACGCTCTGCCCGGAAGTTAAACCTGTATTACGAAAGTTGTGATGCCTCGCACTAAGGATAGGTGACATCGATAGAGCGTGCAGAGGAATGTGTGCTCGTATTTCAGCCCGACAGAAAGGGACGTTTTGTAGTCTCTGAGTATGACAGGTCAATGTGCTGAAACCATTCAAGTGACAATTGTCACGCATTATACGCTGAAATTTACACAAAAGGAAAATGGAAACGGTGTTTCAGAATACATCCAGGCAATTACACAACAAATTGTTATTAAACAAGTCGTGTCTGCCAATTGCGCAAACGCAAAAACCAGGCTGTGTTGCGCAACCAGTCTTATTACTTCAAGTTATAACAAATGACTTTTAAATCATTTCAAATCTAAATTACCCTGATTACACTCGTTTGGACATCCATACTGCTAAATAGCTGAAAGCGCTGGCAGGATAACAATAAGCAGCAGCGGATACCCAAACGACATGATTGTCCTGAAAAATATTTCGAAAGTGTTTACGCCAGGCCGGCTATCCATTACCGCGGTTGATAATGTCAATCTCACGGTGGAGCAGGGGCAGATTTACGGGATTATTGGCTACAGTGGTGCCGGGAAAAGCACTCTGATTCGTCTGCTTAACGGGCTGGAAAAGCCGACTGCAGGCAGTGTGACTATCAACGGTCACGAGATTTCCGCCGCCCGCGGCGAGTCGTTGCGTCAGGCGCGACTGAAAATCAGTATGGTATTTCAGCATTTCAATCTGCTGTGGTCGCGCACCGTGCGCGAAAATATCGCCTTTTCCATGCAAATCGCAGGCGCGCCAAAAGCGAAAATTCAGGCGCGCGTGGCAGAACTGATTGAGCTGGTGGGGCTGACGGGGCGCGAAAACGCGTATCCATCACAACTGAGCGGCGGGCAAAAACAGCGCGTTGGCATTGCCCGTGCGCTGGCAAACAGTCCGGATGTATTGCTGTGCGATGAAGCCACGTCAGCGCTGGATCCCCAGACGACCGACCAGATTCTTGAACTACTGCTTGATATCAACCGTCGCTTCCAACTCACGATCGTGCTGATCACCCATGAAATGCACGTGGTGCGCAAAATCTGCGATCGCGTGGCGGTGATGGAGAACGGCCAGGTGGTGGAAGAAGGCGACGTGTTGAGCGTTTTTACACATCCACAACAGCCGATTACCCGTCAGTTTGTCCGCCAGGTGGGGCAGTATGCCGATGAAGAGGCATTTGACTTGCAACTGGCGAGCGAACTGGGCGGCACGGTGATCAAGCTGACGTTTACGGGCCACAATACGCATCAGCCGATCGTCGGTGAGCTGACGCTTCGCTACGGCCTGCCGTTAAATATCCTGCACGGAAAAATGACCCAGACGGCACACGGCGTGTTCGGTCAGTTGTGGCTGCACGTGGTGGCTTCGCAAGAGCAACTTAATAACATTCTGGACGACCTGCAAAAGAGCGGCATTGACGGCGAGGTGATTCAACATGGCTGAGGAACTGTTTCCCCATCTGAAATGGGATCAACTTTTTGCGGCCACTCAGGAGACGCTGTATATGACTGCGCTCTCCGGCGTCGCCACCTTTGTGCTCGGCATTATCCTCGGACTGGCGCTGTTCCTGACCGCACGCGGCGGACTGTTCCAGAATCGTGCGCTGTACAGCGGCATTTCTCTGGTGGTGAACATCTTCCGCTCGATCCCGTTCATCATTTTGATCGTCCTGCTGATCCCGTTTACCAAAGCGCTGGTCGGCACCATTCTTGGCGCCAACGCCGCGTTACCGGCGCTGATTGTCGGGGCTGCGCCATTCTATGCGCGTCTGGTTGAGATCGCCCTGCGTGAAGTGGATAAGGGCGTAATTGAAGCGACACGTTCTATGGGGGCTCGTCTGAGCACCTTAATTTTTCGGGTTTTGTTACCTGAATCGTCACCCGCTCTGGTGTCCGGTATCACCGTGACGCTGATTGCGCTGGTCAGTTACAGCGCAATGGCCGGGGTGATCGGGGCAGGTGGTTTAGGGAATCTGGCTTATCTGGAAGGATTCCAGCGCAACCACAACGACGTCACGCTGGTGGCGACGGTGACCATTCTGGTTATTGTCTTCATTATCCAGTTCTGCGGCGATGTGATCACTTCTCTGTTAGATAAACGCTAATAAAATACGGAAACCATTATCATGAAAAAATCACTGACACTTCTTGCCGCAGCGACCTTAAGTGCCCTGAGTTTCGCCTCCTGGGCGGACACGCTGACCGTGGGCGCGTCCAACGTACCGCATGCCGAAATTCTCGAGCAGGCCAAACCGATTCTGGCGAAACAAGGGATCGATCTGGAGATTAAACCGTTCCAGGACTACATTCTGCCGAACACCGCGCTGGCGGGTCGTGAAATTGACGCCAACTACTTCCAGCATATTCCCTACCTCAACAGCGTTCTGAAAGATCATGCCGGCGATAAAACGTACGATTTCGTCAGCGCGGGTGCCATCCACATTGAGCCAATCGGCATCTATTCGAAAAAGGTCAAATCCCTGAAGGATCTGCCGGAAGGCGGCAAAATCATCATGCGTGATGCGGTGTCGGAAGAGGGACGTATCCTGTCGATCTTCGAGAAAGAGGGGGTGATCAAACTGAAGCCGGGCGTGGATAAAGTCACTGCGCGTATCAGCGACATCGTGGAAAACCCGAAAAAGCTGAAGTTCCTGCCTAACGTGGAAGCCGCGCTGCTGCCGCAGATGTACAACAACGATGAAGGTGATGCGGTGGTGATTAACGCCAACTACGCCATCGACGCCGGTCTGGATCCGGTACACGATCCGATCGCCGTGGAAAGCGGTGAGAACAACCCGTATGCCAACATCATTACCGTTCATCGCGGCGACGAGAAGAAGAAGGACATTGTCGCGTTAGTTGACGTCCTGCACTCAAAAGAGATCCAGGACTGGATCCGCACCAAATACAAAGGCGCGGTCATCCCGGTGAATAACTGATCTTTGTGAAAGCGTTTATGTAGTTTCTGCACATCGTTCCGTTCACGTTATGTTCATTGTGCTTATGAAACTTTATCGCATGTGAACGTGTTAAGGAGGCTCTCCGCCGCCTCCTTAACAATCCAGGCTCCCGGCGGGAAAATTGTCGCTCCGCGATACCCTCCGCTTATTCCGCCAGGCTATCGGGACGGGCGCGAGGTAACATCCCTGTAAAGCCGCGCCCTGAACCCGCATCCCTGCGGGTTCCCCCGGCCTTACGGAAACACGTCGGCAATTTTCAGCCGGACTCTTCCACACCTGAACATCTGAGTAGTTTAGCGTTTCTTAAAGCGAAAAGAATTTAGCTGAAAGGATGAGTGTTGAAGCGAGGCTGTTGGTCCGGCGTGAAAATCGATGAGACGTTGACGGCTGACCGGGGCCGCCCGCAGGGAGGCGGGCGGAGGGGACGGCCTGCAGGGATGCAGGCTCGGCCCCGACCCGACAGGCAGACGGCATAAGGCGAATGGACCACGAAGTGGCGATTTTCCCGGCCGGGAGCCAGGGTTGCAAGGGAGGCGGCGGAGAGCCTCCCTTGCCCGTTCACGAGTGCGCAAACCAGAGAGTTGCGGTGGGCATAAAGTGAACGGAACTCTTCACTGGACGTTCTCTCTTTGAGAATGTCGCCCTCATACTCGCTCAACTCTTGCCGGTAGCCCCTGACGTACCGCGGAGCCTGACACCCAGTCCAGCCAGGTATTGCTCACTTTTCGCGTCGGATCGGCAAATCCCAGATCGTTCAGGTTAATCCCCGATTTCACTTTCGCATCAAACGGTAGCGGCACACCGTCGAGTGTGTGTTGCTCGCCGCCCATCTCCCGATGTCCGTAGCCGTGCTCGATCGCAATGACGCCCGGCATTACCCCGTGCAGCAAACTGATTTGCGCTTCAACCTGCCCACCCGGCGTGGTGATCCGCGCCGTGTCGCCATGTGACAGCCCGAAACGCTGCCCGTCCTGTGGATTCAACGCCACCAGGTTAACCGGCTTGACGTGATGTAAACGCGGGATCACTGCCGATGCGCTGGCCATCGTGTTGGACTTGAACGAGATAAGCCTGAGCGGCCATTGCGTTAATGGAAAAAGTTCGTCCACTGAACGCCCGTCGGACAGTCTTGCCGGATACCACGCCGGACAGCCGCTGTAGCGTTCGCCGGTGATCGCATGACGATGGGCGGCAACTTCGGCATTCCAGATTTGCAGCGGCTTTTCCCACGCATTGCCGACCCGATTTTCGCTCCGACCACTCTTATCCGACGCGAAACGTCCGCCACGGGAGTAGATAAATGCAACCCGACGGACTTCCTCCGTTTTCAGCGTCCGCTGAATGGCCGGCATAATGCGGCTGACGCCAGTAAGTTCAATGTCGTCTGCTACGGCTTCGGCGACGGGGGCTTTTCCCATAAACGCGATATTGGCGGCGATGCGCAGATAATAGTCTTCCGCACAATTGAGCGGATAGTGGTTTCCTTCGCTGTCGGAAATCGCCTTGTCACCAAATCCCGGCAGATTCAATTGTTTTGCCACTGCAATGCAGAATGACTCCATTGAAACTGGCTGCCCATCGGCGGTGGTGGCAGTGGCGGAGTCGACAATCGGCCAGCGTGCGGTAGTGGCTTTGCTGGTGACGCCGGCCCACGGCGCACTGAATCCCCAGCTTTCAAAGTTATGTGTGTCCGGGACGATGTAATCCGCAAGGGCAGTGGTCTCATTCATATAGGCGTCGATGGCAATAAACAGCGGTAACCGCGCGGGATCTTTCAGCTTTTCTTCGGCAACGGCGCGCAGACCGGGTATGCCATATAAGGGATTGGTCATGTTGGAGATCCACGCCTTGAGCGGGTATGGATAGCCCTCCAGCGCAGAACTCAGCAACTCAGTCAACTGACCGGCGACAAACGGGTACCACGGCGCTTTGGCCGGGAACGGGGAGACACCGGCGGCGACTTTGTTGCGATACTCTTCGGAAGATTCATACGCCGTTTTACTTCGCGCGATACTCAGTCCTTTGGGTTTGATTTTGCCTGGAAAACTCGCCATGTTGTAGCGCGGCCCGTCCGCTGCGCCGTTGAACTTCCCGCCACCCACAAAGACGCCGCCTTCCAGACTGAGGTTACCGATCAGTGCGTTCAGCATCATCACCGCCCAGGCATTATAGAAGCCATTTCCCGCCATCATCCCACCGTGGGTGATGACTGCGGCTTTACGTCCGTGACGGGTAAAGGCGTCCGCCAGGGCGATGATGTTGTTCTCAGCAACGCCACACCGCTGGCTGTACTGGGCGAGCGTCATTTTTTCCGCCGATTCTTTCAGACACTGGAAACTGCTTTTTACCGTCACGCTGCGCCCGTCGGCGAGCGTAACCTGGCGCGTGACAAACAGCGTGGCGCGCAGGCAATCATGGGCGGGGACCAGTTCATTGTTTTCATTCACAACCAGCGGGTCGCTGGCGGCGGAGGGATCCAGATGAGCACGCGTCAGATGCTGTCCGGCCAGGTCGGGAAGATCGTCTGCGATCACCAGATGCGTGGCGTTGGTCCAGCTTTTCTCGTCAGCGTGCTGCATCGCCTGGATGCCGGGTTGCGCCAGATAATCGGCGTTGTAACGTTGATTTTCGATAATCCAGCGGATCATCGCCATCGCCAGCGCGGAGTCGCTGCCGGGGATCACCGGTAACCAGTGACCATGGTCATCAGCCAGTACGGTGGTTAGGGGCAACGCCGGAGCGACAACCACATAGCTGAAATCATCGCGCAGGCGTGCGCTGGAAAGCTGCCTGGCCTGGCGTTTAAACGGGTTGCCGGACTGGGCGGGTGAAGTCCCCATAAACAGCGCGAATTCCACGTTATCCCAGTCGGGTTTCACGTGGGTGTTTTTATCGAGATCGCCCATCAGCGCGCCGGAACCCGCGCGATAGGCCAGTCCACAATAGGATCCGTGCGCGCCAAAATTTTTGCTGCCAAAACTGTTGAGGGCAAAGCGGCGCAAAAAGGTGTCTCGCCCATCGTCGCTGGTATTGGTGACCAGAAGTTGATTAGATTTAGGTCCGAATCCTGGATGCTGCGGATCAATCGGCGTCGCTGGGGCGTAAATGGCGCGCAGGCCGTCGACGTGACCTTCGCCAAACAGATCGCCGCCTTCCACCACCTCATTGACCAATTGCTCAAAGCTGATGCGCTGCCATTTGCCTTCGCCGCGTTTGCCCACGCGCTTCATCGGCTCAAGAATGCGTAGCGGGCTGTACAGTCCTTCCCGCTGTGTTGCGCCCCTGGCGCAGGCCGTCGAACGCGCATCAAGACCGTTCTCGCCCGCCAGTTGCGCCATTGCCGTGCGAAACGGTACCGACGCGTCGATATGATGTTCATGGGAAAGTGGATGATACGGGTTACCGGCAATGCGCAGCACCCGGTTTGTTTGCTGGTCGACGCGCACTCTGACGCCGCATTGCGTCCAGCAGCCGAAACACTGGGTCATGGCGATGGTTTGCTGCGCACTCTGTTGCCAGCGCGGGTGCGCACTGGCTTCCGGGATTAACGCATTGCCCACGATGCGGTCGCGGGTTATTTTACCGGAGGTGCCGTTGAGCAAGCCATCAATGGCGCGTTTCGCCACATCTCGATAGCTAAGGGCGAACGTTGCCATACCGCCGACGGCCAGGCCGACTTTGAGCCACTGACGACGGGTTAAATTAGCCATGTTGCAATCTCCTTGCGAGTCCGTTCACGCTTTCGCGAACAATAATAAGCAGCGCTACCCACAGGCCGAAGGTGCCGAGGATGGCAAGCCAACCGTCGGTACCGGCGGGCAGGGTGTAGGGGGTAAACTGGGCGTTAAATTTCGGCAGCGTTTGCCCCTGAATCAGTAGCGTCCAGCGCATGAGCCAGCACAGCGCCATCGCGCTGAGCGCCAGCAGACTGCGCAGAGGTAATGACAGTGGACGTCGCAGGGCGACAACACTAAAGAGGAGTGAAACCAGCCCGACTATCAGCAAGGCAAAGGCGTAATGGCGGGCCGAGGCGGAGATCGCCAGCCACTGGCGGATTGCCGTACCGGAAAGCGTATTGCCGCTGATCCAGAAAACGATGACGATTGCGAGGGCGAACAACGTCAGCAGTTGTCCGAGGGCGAGCCGCTTTTGCGACAGAAAATCATCACGTATCCCGACGATTAACAGGGCAAAAAAGGTCTGCAGCGCGCTCAGGAACATCGCCAGTACAAAGGCGTAGCTGAACCAAACGGGGCGAGCCTGAACCACGGACACTTCGCGTCCGGTATAAAGCAACAGCCCGGTCGCGGCGAGCGCGCTGGCAAGGGCGAACCATTTTGTGACAGCGTAACTTTTTCCGGTAAGCTGTTTATACACCTGCGCCAGAAACCACACTCCGAGGAACACGGTGAACAGCGGTAAAAACAGCGCACCCCACGGCATCCATGACCAGGGCGTAGGGTAAGCGTAGAAATGCCAGACGCGGGCCGTCTGGTGAAGATCGGCGGTCAGCGCAAGCGGTGCGGTAATGGCACAGGTCAGGGCAATCAGCAGCGTCAGGTTTTCCAGCGTCGGGTGGGTCTTTTTACGCCAGTGGATCACGCAGCCAAACAGCGCCGCACAGGCGGCAATCCCGATGAAAAAGAAATACTGTACCGCCCAGGGAAGCCAGCTCACCGCCTGTGGCCGGGTAAGCACTTCTTCAATGATTAAGGGTTGCATCATCAGACCTCCTGCCAGAGTGCGGGTTGTGCGCGCCCCATCAACGGGGTGACAAACGCCTCGTCCAGTCCCAGATAGAAAACATGGGGGGCCGTGTCATTTTCCGGCTTCAGCACTTTGATGGCGTCGTGATGGGTGCGAATCAATTGTGAAATCCGGCTTTGCGGATCGCGGATATCGCCGATGATACGCGCCCCGCCCACGCAGGATTCTACGCAGGCAGGGAGAAGTCCGGCCTCCAGACGGTGGACGCAAAACGTGCATTTATCGGCGGTCTGTGTCTCATGATTGATAAAGCGCGCATCGTAGGGGCAGGCCTGCACGCAGTAGGCGCAACCGACGCAACGGGTGTTGTCGACCACGACGATGCCGTCCTCGCGTTGAAACGTGGCCTGTACCGGGCACACCGGCACGCAGGGTGGATTGTCGCAGTGGTTACACAGACGCGGTAGCAGCACGTTGGTCACCTCATCCGCCACCTGTACCTGATATTGATTCACATGGGTACGGAACTCGCCCTGCGGCGTCTGATTTTCAATCGCACAACTGACGGTGCAGGCCTGACAGCCGATACAGCGACGCAGATCGATAAGCATCGCGTAACGATGCTGTGCAAAACCGCCATGGCGTTCAGGTGAAAAAGGAAACTTCGCCTGCGCCAGCGGAACCAGCGATGCGCCTGCGGTCAGGACGCCCAGTTGCTGGAGAAACTGCCGTTTACTGCTGTCCATTTATTCTCCCGTTTCAAGGCAACAACGAAACATTTGTCACGCCATTGGTTTGTGAGTAATGAATAAAGAATGTTGATGATTTACAGTGTAAAAATCGTGGCGGGTGCAGCTCTATTGTGGTTAACCACATACCTGGCGGGTTGTTGATCTAAAACAACATAATCAACAGGGATAATGGTGTGAGAAGTCAAACAGTGAAGAGCCTGGTGCTGCTGGCGTCGGTTTTAATGTTTAGTGGGACAGCGCTGGCGGGTTCATGGAATATCGGGATTCTGGCGATGCGCGGGGAGGTCTCAACCCGCGACCACTGGCAGCCGCTGGAAACACTGCTTAACCAGCAACTTCCCGGAGAACAGTTTCATATTCTGCCGCTGGATCTGCATCAGATGCAGACGGCGGTGAACAAGGGAAGCGTGCAATTTGTGGTGACCAACCCGGCGCAGTTTGTGCAGTTGAACAGTCGTTCGCCGCTGCGCTGGCTGGCGTCTCTGCGCTCCGGGCGGGGAACGGGTAACGTCATTGGCAGTGCGATCCTTACCCGTCGCGACAGTGGCATCACCGGCGCGCACGATCTGATCGGTAAAACGGTGGGGGCCATCGATCCCCTGGCATTCGGCGGCTACCTGCTGGGATATAAAGCGTTAAACGATGCTGGTCTGCGCCCCGATCGCGACGTCAATCTGCGTTTTACCGGCTTTCCGGCCGATGCGCTGCTCTATTTACTCCGTGAGAAAGCGGTACAGGCCGTAATTGTCCCGGTCTGCCTGCTGGAAAAAATGGACGAGGAGGGACTGGTTGATAAAGCCGATTATGTTGCAGTGATTAACCGTCCCGGAGACATTGCCTGTTTAACCAGTACGCCGCTCTATCCCGACTGGTCATTCGCTGCGTTGCCTGCGGTGAGCGATGCGCTGGCCGATCGCGTCACCCGTGTGCTGTTGGCAGCGCCAGACAGCGCGGCGTTTCATTGGGGAGCGCCGGCGTCAACCAGTCAGGTGGAGGCGCTTCTGCGTGACGTGCAGCAGCATCCGCAGCAGCGACGTTTGTGGCTGGATGTGAAAAGCTGGCTGATACAGCATCAGTGGCTGATGGGCGGGACAGCGCTTATCCTGTTGCTGCTGGCCCTGAACTACATCTGGGTCATGCTGCTGGTGCGCCGCCGTGGCAGACAGCTTGAACGTAACAGCATTCAGTTGCGCCAGCAGGAACGGGCTCTGGAAACGGCCAGGCAAATGAGCGTTCTCGGAGAAATGACCTCCGGGTTTGCGCACGAACTGAATCAACCGCTTTCAGCAATCCGACATTACGCACAGGGCTGTCTGATTCGCCTGCAGTCGCAGGATCCGACGCATACCTTACTGTCGGCGCTGGAGCATATTGATCAACAGGCACAGCGTGGAGCAGAGACGCTGCGTAATCTGCGGCGCTGGGTGAGTCAGGCGCAGGGAAGCCCGGTTCGTACAGAAGAGTGGGAGAACATCAGTATTTACGAGGCGGTTCATCATGTCTGGCAGCTATTGCGCATGGCGCAGCAGTTCCCGACGTTAACCTTACACAGCAATATCGATCGCGCGCTGACGGTTTCGCTCCCACCGGTGTTGCTGGAACAGGTATTCGCCAATCTGATCCTCAATGCGGCGCAGGCGGGGGCCACCACGCTGTGGATGGATGCTTCATCTTCGCCACATGGCGTGCGCATTACGTTGCAGGATAACGGCGGCGGCATTGACGATGTTTTGCTGCATCAGGCCTTTCAGCCCTTTATGACCAGCCGAAAAGAGGGCATGGGGCTGGGATTGGTTATCTGCCAACGACTGGTGCGTTACGGCCAGGGAGAGATCGGCCTGCGAAATCAGACCGCGCCCGACGGGCTGCCCGGCGTAGCGGTGGAACTGGATTTTACACAACAGGGGGAGAAGGGCGGCAATGGCGATGATTCATTTACTGGATGATGATATGGCGGTCACCGATGCCTGTGCCTTTCTACTGGAAAGCTTGGGCTACCCGGTCACGTGCTGGGAGGAAGGGGCGGTTTTTCTGACCCAGGCCGATTTATACCAGACGGGCGTGCTGCTGCTGGACATGCGGATGCCGGTAATGGACGGCAAGAGCGTCCATGAGGCGTTGCGCCAGCGCGGCAGTACGCTGGCCGTGGTGTTTCTCACCGGACATGGCGACGTACCGATGGCCGTCGAACAGATGAAACATGGCGCGGTAGACTTCCTGCAAAAGCCGGTCAGTGTAAAACCACTGCAAACGGCGCTGGAGCATGCGCTGGAGGTATCGGAACAGGCCGTTGCCCGACAACAAATCGCCACCTGCTACCGGACGCTCACGGCAAAAGAACGTGAGTTAGCCGGGTTAGTCGTTAAGGGACTGATGAACCGCGAAATTGCGCAGGCGATGAACATCGCGGTACGCACGGTAGAGGTGCATCGCGCCAGGGTGATGGAAAAAATGCAGGCGGCAAATCTGGCTGAACTGGTCAACAAATGGCAGCGGTTAAAAGAAACGCACCGCGTTGAATAGTCCCGTGGGTTATTTATTTGATTTTCTTTGTTTTTTGTCATCTCATTCAGAGTGATATATGCTGTTTATCTGGACCTGCAATGAGAGACAATAATGGGAAACCTGACCAAAGACGATGAACTGTACCGTGAGATGTGCAGAGTGGTTGGCAAAGTGGTGCTGGAAATGCGCGATCTGGGACAAGAACCCAAACATATCGTGATAGCGGGGGTGTTACGAACCGCGCTGGCAAACCAGCGTATTCAGCGTAGCGACCTTGAAAAACAGGCGATGGTAACGGCGATCAACGCGCTGGCCGGCTAATCACAGCGAGGGATGAACTCATCCCTTATTTTCCGTCACGAGAAAATGTCCGGCAGGGTATTATTACTGTCGAAAAATAAAATGAATGCAAAACTCGTTATGTTGGCGAATATATTACGACAATCTTTTTCTCTATATATGGGAACAGTTTCACATTTATTTGTAAACTGACGGAACAGTGTTTCACTGTCTTTATGATAATAAATATCACTACGCTTTTAATATTTCTCTTCCCATTTTTAATTGATGACGATCAAAGTTATGCCCACCAATAACTCCCATTATTTAATTCGCCTAACCCTAAAGGATTAGTTTATTTGCGTTAAATTGCGTTATTTATGCAATCCGGTTACGGCAGAACTTCAGCTGTGGGAGGCAACATCAGAGGCGCTGTTTTCGCATAATTAGCATCGGCCTGGGACGTGTTGTCGGCACTGCATTTGCGAAGAGGACGCAAAATAAATGAACCAGGTTGATCGTCCATTATTAGATACTGGCTTAACGCGGCTGGAATTCCTGCGCATATCGGGAAAAGGCCTGGCAGGGTTAACTATCGCGCCCGCGTTACTGTCACTTTTTGGCTGCAAGCAAGAAGATATCGATAGCGGCACCGTAGGGTTGATCTCCACACCTAAAGGGGTGTTAGTGACCCAACGCGCCCGCTGTACCGGTTGTCATCGCTGTGAAATTTCCTGTACCAATTACAATGATGGCGCAGTCGGCACCTTCTTTTCCCGCATTAAAATTCACCGTCATTTCTTCTTTGGTGACAAGGGCATAGGTTCTGGTGGCGGCCTGTATGGCGATCTGAACTACACCCCGGATACCTGTCGTCAGTGTAAAGATCCGCAGTGCATGAAGGTTTGTCCCATTGGGGCGATTACCTGGAATCAGGAAGACGGTTGCATTGCTGTCGATCACCGCCGCTGTATCGGTTGCAGCGCCTGTACCACCGCATGTCCCTGGATGATGGCTACCGTCAATACGGAAACGAAGAAATCGGCAAAATGCGTTTTATGCGGTGAGTGTGCCAGCGCCTGCCCGACAGGGGCATTAAAAATCATTGAGTGGAAAGATATTACTGTTTGAGTCTTGCAAAGGAAAACATTATGGCTAACGGTTGGACAGGTAATATTTTACGGGTCAATCTTACAACAGGCGATATTACCCTTGAAGATTCCAGTAAATTTAAAAAATTTGTCGGTGGTATGGGATTCGGCTACAAAATTATGTACGACGAAGTTCCCGCTGGCACTAAACCCTTTGATGAAGGCAATAAATTAGTTTTTGCGACGGGACCGCTTACTGGATCCGGCGCACCCTGTAGCTCTCGCGTTAATATCACGTCGCTTTCCACATTCACAAAAGGCAATCTGGTTGTCGATGCGCATATGGGCGGCTTCTTTGCGGCGCAAATGAAATTCGCAGGTTATGACGCCATCATTATTGAAGGCAAGTCGGCGTCTCCCGTCTGGCTGAATATTAAAGACGACAAGGTCACAATCGAAAAGGCCGATTTCCTGTGGGGAAAAGGTACCCGCGCGACAACGGAAGAAATCTGCCGGATGACTTCGCCGGAAACCTGCGTGGCGGCGATTGGTCAGGCGGGGGAAAACCTTGTACCGCTCTCCTGTATGCTCAACAGCCGTAACCACAGCGGCGGCGCAGGGACCGGCGCGGTGATGGGTGCTAAAAAGCTGAAAGCGATTGCCGTGGAAGGGACAAAAGGCGTCAACATTGCCGACCGCAAAGAGATGAAGCGGTTGAATGATTACATGATGACGGAATTGATTGGCGCGAATAACAACCATGTTGTGCCCAGCACGCCGCAGGCATGGGCGGAATATTCCTCTCCCGCTTCGCGCTGGACTGCCCGTAAAGGACTGTTCTGGGGCGCAGCAGAAGGTGGGCCGATTGAGACCGGCGAGATCCCGCCGGGCAACCAGAACACCGTTGGTTTCCGGACCTATAAGTCGGTCTTTGACTTAGGACCGGCAGCAGAAAAATACACGGTCAAAATGAGCGGCTGCCATTCCTGCCCGATTCGCTGCATGACGCAAATGAACATTCCCCGCGTGAAAGATTTTGGCGTGCCGAGCACCGGCGGGAATACCTGCGTGGCAAACTTTGTCCATACCACCATTTTTCCAAACGGTCCGAAAGATTTTGAAGACAAAGACGATGGTCGCGTCATCGGTAACCTCGTGGGGCTGAATCTGTTTGACGACTATGGCATCTGGTGTAACTACGGACAGCTACACCGCGACTTTACGTATTGCTACAGCAAAGGGGTGTTCAAGCGCGTCCTGCCAGCAGACGAGTATGCTCAGATCCGTTGGGATCAACTGGAAGCGGGCGATCCTAATTTCATCAAGGATTTCTACTATCGTCTGGCGCATCGTGTCGGCGAACTTAGTCATCTGGCGGATGGCTCTTACGCCATTGCCGAGCGCTGGCAACTGGGCGATGAATACTGGGCGTATGAAAAAAACAAACTGTGGTCGCCGTTTGGTTTTCCGGTTCACCACGCCAACGAAGCCTCGGCGCAGGTGGGGGCCATTACCAACTGCATGTTCAACCGCGACTGTATGACCCACACCCACATCAATTTCATCGGGTCGGGTTTGCCTCTAAAACTCCAGCGGGAAGTGGCTGCAGAACTGTTTGGTTCGCCAGACGCCTACGATGAAACCAAAAATTACACACCAATTAACGCGGCAAAAATCAAATATGCCAAATGGACGCTACTGAAAGTGTGCCTGCATAACGCCGTCACGCTGTGTAACTGGGTCTGGCCGATGACCGTTTCGCCGCTGAAAAGCCGCAACTATCGTGGCGATCTGGATCTGGAGGCGAAGTTCTTCCAGGCCGTGACCGGCGATGAAACCACTCAGGCCAGTCTCGATTTAGCCGCAGAACGCATCTTTACTCTGCATCGTGCTTATACGGTGAAGTTGATGCAGACCAACGATATGCGTAATGCACACGATCTGATCTGCTCGTGGGTGTTTGATAAGGATCCAAAGATTCCGGTCTTTAGCGAAGGCACCGACAAGATGGACCGTGACGACATGCGTGAATCCCTGACGCTGTTTTATAAAGAGATGGGCTGGCACCCCGAGTTGGGCTGCCCGACGCGTGAGACGTTGCATCGACTCGGTCTGGAAGATGTCGCTGACGACCTGGCCGCGCAGAATCTGTTGCCGGCGTAAGGAACATCGCATGAGCCATCCAGAGGATGTGAGTCAACCTGACGCGCCAGATGTGGATCTTGATAAGCGGCAGTGGTTGCAGGGGCGACGTGAGCAACTAACAGACGCTGATGAACAGGCGACGGCAGAAAGCCCTGCGGAGATCATGGCGGATTTTATCCGCCAGTATTCGGCGAATGGTCAGCTTGTCGCGCGCGAACTGTTCCTGCAACCGCCGTACTCGGTGGAAGAGGCGGAGCTCGCACCATTCCTGGAAACCATCAAAGAGGGGCTTGCCGGGGAGGATATCGCCTGGGTGCAGGGCTCTCAGGATGAATATTACTACTCAACCCAGACCATGACCGCCAACTATGCCGACATGTGCGTCCAGGTGGTGGAAAAGGATATCTGTCGGGCAATCGCACAGGCGGTGCGCTTTGACTGCCAGACATATCCGCGTCCGTATAAGGTCGCCATGCTGGAACAATCGCCTTACGGTTTCGCACCTCAGCAGATAGAAGCCGCACTGGCTGCGATTGAAACGCATCCCGACTATGCCGATATTCGCCCGGTCGCGTCGTCGAACGACGTACCGTACTTATTCAGCGAGCGCTTTATGAGTTACGGCAAAGCGTACGGTTTGTGCGAATGGCTGGAAGTTGAGCAGTTTCAGAATCCCTGAATTCATGGAAAGCGTGGACGAGCGCGACCACAGTATTAGAGGATAACAAGATGTCCTTCACTCGACGAAAATTTGTGCTTGGCATGGGTACGGTCATTTTCTTCAGCGGACCCGGTCAGACGCTGCTGGCGAAGACAACCGCTGGCGGCCCCGTTCGTTACGTCATGATTCATGATGAATCGCGATGCAACGGCTGTAACCTCTGTACCCGCGCCTGTCGCAAAACAAATCATGTTCCTGCGCAGGGGAGTCGCTTGTCGATCGCGCATATTCCCGTTTCAGATAATGACAACGAGACCCTGTATCACTACTTCCGTCAGTCCTGTCAGCACTGTGACGATGCGCCTTGCATTGAGGTTTGCCCAACCGGCGCGTCGTGGCGCGATGAGGACGGGATCGTCCGCGTCGACAGTTCACGCTGCATTGGTTGCAGTTACTGCATTGGCGCGTGTCCCTACCAGGTGCGCTACCTGAACCCGATCACCAAAGTGGCGGACAAATGCGATTTTTGCGCCCAGTCCCGGCTGGCCAAAGGTTTTCCGCCTATCTGTGTCACTTCCTGTCCTGAGCATGCGTTGTTGTTTGGTCGCGAGGACAGCCCGGAGATCCAGCGCTGGCTGCAGGAAAATAATTACTACCAGTATCAACTTCCGGGCGCGGGTAAGCCCCATCTGTATCGTCGGTTCGGTCAACATTTGATTAAAAAGGAAAATGTATGAACGCGTCGCAGAATGCTGAACAGTTCCAGGCTCAACTGGCAAACTATGTGCCGGTGTTTTCCCCCGAGTATTGGCCTGTCTGGCTGGTGATTGCCGGGCTACTGCTGGTGGCAATGTGGCTGGTGCTGGGGCTGCACGCCTGGCTTCGTTTTCGCGCGGCCAACAAGGCTGCTGCCGGGCATGGTGAGAAGGTATATCTCTACTCCCGGGCGGTAAGACTGTGGCACTGGTCGAATGCATTGTTGTTTATACTCCTGCTCGCCAGTGGGCTTATCAATCACTTTTCCCTGGTCAGCCCAGCGGTGATCAAAAGCCTGCTGACGGTACATGAAGTCTGCGGATTTCTGCTGCTGGCGTGTTGGGTTGGTTTCGTTCTGATCAATGCGTTGGGTGGGAACGGACACCATTACCTTATTCGTCCCGAGGGCTGGATGGCGCGGGCGATGAAACAGACCCGTTTTTATCTCTACGGTATTATGCAGGGTGAAGCGCATCCGTTCCCGGCCACGCCGCGCTCGAAGTTTAATCCGTTACAACAGGTGACCTACGTCGGTGTGATGTACGGACTGTTGCCGCTGTTGCTGCTGAGCGGATTGTTGGCGCTTTATCCGCAGGTCGTGGGAGATCTGTTCCCTGGCGTGCGCTACTGGTTGTTACAGGCGCACTTTGCGCTGGCTATCATCAGCCTGTTCTTTATTTTTGGTCACCTCTACCTGTGCACCACAGGCCGCACGCCTGGCGAGACATTCCGCTGCATGGTCGATGGCTATCACCGGCATTAACCGATGCTGATCACGCGAGAGGATTTGCGCAGTTGGCGGGTTGGTGCGGTGATATATCGCTGGTTTCTGCGCCGTTTTCCCGAGGGCGGTAACTACGACGATGTGCATCGGGCGTTGAGTCGCGAAGGCTATCTTGATTGGGCGAACAGTCTGGTGGAATACGCCTGGTCGCTCTGGCTGGATGAGGAAAACTTTGCCCGTCAGGATATCTCCGCCATGTCGCGACTGGCGAGGCCTGATGATTCACTGGCCGATCGGCAGGTGGCAAACGCGGGGGATAACGCGAATCTGGGCTGTGCCGGCGATAACATGAAGATCGCCAGCGCAGGCTATGCGTCGCAAATTGCCAGTGCAGGTTACTGCGTGCGCATTGGCAGCGTTGGCTATAACAGCCATATCAGCAGTTCAGGGGATCGGGCGAGGCTGGCTGCCGCCGGAAACTCTACACGCATCAGCAGTGCCGGTGACGGAACGCGGATCGCCAGCAGTGGCATGCGCGTTCGGGTGAGCACCCTGGGTGAGAGAAGCCATGTCGCCAGCAATGGCGACCTGAGCCAGATAGTGAGTTTTGGCGCAGACGCCAAAATCGTCAACAGCGGTGACAACGTACATATCATTTGCAACGGCGACAACGCAATCGTTGCCAGCACGGGGGGTGTTGATTCCGTGGTGCTGGGGCCGGGGGGCTGTGCCGCGCTGGCCTATCACGACGGTGAACGGATGCGCTTTGCCGTTGCGGTCGAAGGTGAAGAGGGGATACGCGCCGGCGTGAAATATCGACTCGACGACGCGCACCGGTTTGTTGAATGCTGACGGGTTAGCGCAGAACAAATCGTCGCCGGGTCGCTTTCTCCAGGCCGTAGCAAAGCAGATAGTAGACCAGCCCCGTAAAAATAAAGATGGCTGCCGGATAAATTTGTTCCCTGCTGTTAACCTGTCCCGCCACCGTTGTCAGTTCCGGCACGTTGACAATAAACGCCAGCGATGTGTCCTTCAGTAGACCAATGCATATCCCGGTCAGCGAAGGCAGTACATGGCGTAACACCTGGGGTAGCAGAATCCCTCTTAGTGCCTGAACAGGACTAAATCCCTGGGCTACGGCAGCATCATACTGCCCGTCGGGCAGCGCATTGAGCCCGGCGTACACCGAATGCATGACTGACGCGGCGGTAAACCAGGCCAGCGCCAGCGTCACGGTTGCCGCACCTGGCAGATCGCTGCCGGTAAGCATGGGCAACAAATACCACATCCAGAAAATGACGAAGATCAGTGGGATCCCGCGAATGAACTCCGCCCAGATGAACAATCCTTTACGGATGATGCCCGGAAAGCGCCAGGCGACAGCAGCCAGCGCAATACCGACAGGTAAGGCAAGTGCCGCCGCCCCCAGTGCCATCATCAGAGTCAACAGTACGCCGCCGGGTTGGCCGTCGGCAAGGCGTCCCCACAGGAGATAGTCCAGGTTGTCGGTTATCACGGTAATATTAGCGATCATGCTGCGGACTCCTGAATCGTACCCGGCGAACGCGCGGCTTTTTCTCTTGCCGGGGGGCGGGGCCCAGATGGGTCAGCAGCAGGCCGAGCGCCACGCCGGTAAACAGATAAAGCACCGTACCGACAGCAAAGGCTTCCAGCGCATGGGCGTTATAGCTTTCAATCTGGCGAACCTGGTAGGTCAGTTCTGCAAAGCCAATGCCGCTGGCTAATGACGACAGTTTCATCAGGTTGAGATACTGTCCGACTACCGGTTGCCAGGCATTGGTCAACCCCTGCGGCAACAGGATGTAGCGGAAGGTCAGCCACGGGGAGAAGCCCTGTGAGACCGCGGCTTCGCGCTGTCCGTCAGAGACAGCCTGTAACCCGGAGGCGATTTCCTCAACCAGGAAAGCCGATGTAAACACGCCGAGTCCCCATGCCGAACAAAGAAATTCAGGCGTTAACCACCAGACGTTGCCAGGCAAGATTGACCAGCTATGCTCAGCGTTGACGAAATCAACGAAACCGCGCGGCAGCAGGTTCCAGCCAGCGAAGTACCAGAACAGCAGTTGTACCAGCAGTGGGGTGTTACGAAACAGCGATACCCAGCCTGCCACCAGTCGGCGACCCGTAATATGACCGGAAAGACGAAGGGCCAACAGAATAATCGCCAGCAGCGTGGCGAGAAAAATGCCTGCAGCGCTGACCCACAGCGTGGTGAGAAATCCGGAGAGGATCCATTGCAGGGGAAGGCCGGTGAGCACCCCCTGCCAGTCCATTGACGGCATTATCGCGATAACTCCTGATGCAGCGGATCCAGTACCTTTTGCAGAAAGCGCTGAGTACGCGGATGCTGTGGTCGGGTAAAAAAGGCCTCCGGAGACGCGACTTCAAGAATATCGCCGCCGTCGATAAACACGACCCGATCGGCAATTTCGCGAGCAAAGTGCATCTCGTGCGTTACCACAATCATCGTAATGCCGCTGTGCGCCAGGCGCTTCATCACCTGCAAAACCTCACCGATCATTTCTGGATCGAGCGCGGAGGTGGGTTCATCAAACAGGATGATTTGCGGTGAGGAGGCCAGCGCGCGGGCGATCGCCACCCGCTGTTGTTGACCGCCGGAAAGCTGTGCCGGATAAGCCCCGGCCTTCTCTTCCAGCCCGACCTGCTCCAGCAACGCATAGGCGCGCAGTGTGGCATCGGTTTTATTCCAGCCGTGGACGTACTCCAGGGCGAGGGTGATATTCTGCTGCGCCGTCAGGTGGGCATACAGGTTGAACTGCTGGAAAACAAAGCCTATACGGCTGCGGAGCTGTCGTAGCGCGGCCCCTTTTAGCCGACCGACAGGCCTGTCATCAATAAGAATGTCGCCACCGCTTAGGGATTCCAGTTGGTTGATCAGGCGAATCAGAGTTGATTTTCCCGATCCTGAGGGGCCAAGAATAGTCACAACTTCGCCAGGCTCGACGGTGAGATTGACGCCATTGAGTACCCGGTGATCGCCGTACGTTTTCACCACATCGCGTAACACTACCCGTGCCTGGTGTAACTGGCTGAAATCCGCAGCCTGGGCTGCGGAAGGCGTGAACAAACCGGCCAGCATCTTATCTGGCCTCAATTTTAAAGGCGCGCGGCTGCGGGTTTTTCGTTTCCGGGCCAAACCAGACATCATAAATTTTGCTTGCCTGCCCGCTGGTTTCGAGCCTCAGCAATTCGTCGTTAACCGCCTTCAGCAAGGCGGTTTCGCCTTTCTTCACGCCCACGCCGATCTCCTCTTTGCTCAGTAAATCGGGCAGGATTTTGAACTGTGCTTTGTCCGGTGCGCCGCCGAGCAACCCCGCCAGAATAGTGGAATCCTGAGTGATAGCCTGCACGTTGCCGTTACGCAGGGCGGTGAATGCCAGCGGGATATCGTCGTAGGCCAGAACACGGGACTGCGGGAACCGCTGATGCAACGCCTGTTCACCGGTGGTTCCCTTCACCGCACCGATGCGTGCGCGACTGTATTCATCCAGCTTATCGGGCGATGAGACGGGCACCAGGAACTGCTGCCCGGTGACAAAGTAGGGTACAGAGAAGTCGATTACCTGGGCGCGCTCCGGGGTAATCGTAATATCAGCGACGATCAGATCGGCTTTTCCCGACTGCAGCAGCGGGATACGGTTGGCGGGATTAGTGGCGACCAGTTCCAGTTTTACACCCAATGATTTCGCCAGTGCCTGAGCAAAATCGACATCGTAACCGACAATCTGGTGGGTTTTTGGATCAACGGAGCCAAACGGCGGGTTGGCGTCAAACGTCGCGACTTTGACCACCCCTGCGGCTTTGATATCGGCGAGTTGGTCGGCCTGTACCTGAGCGCTGATAAAGCTCGTGGCTAGCATGACCCCGAGAGCGAGGATCGTTTTTTTCGAACTGTATATTTTCGTTGCCATCATTTTCTTTGATATCCCTGATTTATTGGTTTGTCCTTTTACGCTCCCACAACCCAAACCCAGGACCAAAGAAGAAAAACGACTTATTTATATGCAAAAAGTTATTAGTGAACAGTGTGTTAACGAAGGGTTGCTAACGAACAAAAACAGATAACGGTGAAAAAAATTCGCATTTCATTTTTCGCGGCGTTTGCGCTGCAATGAAAAGCACCTGACAAGCAGAGGAGCGGGAGATGGAGAAGATGAAAATGCGGAGAGTGCGTTTTTGGGCGCACGATGCGATCGCACCTGACAAGACCCGACAACCTGGTGCGGAGTTCAATCTGCAGCGCGTTGTGGAGTCTATTCTTCCTGTCGCCAGCCTGTACGGCGTGGACATTGCTAACATTGACCCGGAGTGGTTTCGTGATCAAACAACACGCTGAACATCGTCGGATGCGCGAGGTGTACTGGAATGAAATCTGCAGTTATCGCGGAAATGCTGAGGGGTTAAAAACGGCTTAGAGACCTGCCGCGCAGGCGTGCGCGGCAGGTTGAATGCAATCAGATTTTGCAGGCGTCACCGCAGTCATCATCGGAAATCACCGATTCTGCTTTTTTATCTGCCTCTTCCAGACGTTCCGCATTACGTTCCTGTGCTTCTTCCAGGCCGTTAAAGACCAGGTTGTCGAGATCAATTTCCATCGTTCACCCTTTTTAATTCATTTTTGACATTCGGCAAGTATAGAGCAAACACAATACCGGATGCATCCACAATGCGTGCGGCGTTACCAGTCATGAAGGGATAAACGTCTGCGCAGGCGGGTCGCCGGTTTCGATACTGCCCTGGCCATCGCAGTGCCAATTTCCTGGCAGGCGACTAACCCCTGGATAAATGGCCGATCATGCATCAGGTAAGGCAATGCGCCAAAGGCTATTCGTCCGCGTACACTCTCTGACGCCTGAAGCGTATAGTCATCGCCAACCTCCGGAATTTCATCACCACACGACAGTAATTGGCTGCGTAATCGTGGAAACGGTAAATCCGCTGTCTTCAGGGGTTTTTGACCACGCGCGTCGATGAAGACATCAAACGTCAGGCGATCATTGCGCGTCGTAATCTCGGTACGATCCGCTTTTATCTCCTTCTCGTAATCCTGTCCCAGCGCGAGGATGTGCAGAATTCCGGCTGCGTGCAACGCCAGCATTCGGCGAATTGACTCTGACGGGATCGCCGCATAATTATCTATAAATACGCGGGCGAGTCCTGAACTGAACCGTTTGCTATCTTTTTCATCCAGGTGGGCAACGATGTCCTGCACCCTCTCATGCAAACGCAGCAGGGTATAGCGCCAGGCAACGGTGCGTTTGTCACGTTTATTCGCGTCGACTTCTTTCAGATTCGCAGCTGCCCATTCGAAGGGATCGCTGTGCATTCTGTCAGCAAACAACGCCACTGAGAAGCTATCTGCATCCAACGAAAAGAGCGATATCTGCTCAGCCCATTTCGGGTCAGCCAGTGCGAGTTCTTGCTGCATGAGCGAAAAAACGCGATCAAGGAGTCCAGCAGGCCCGGCATCGATTTCGCGCGTAATGGCCTCCTCGGTAACGCACGCTAGCGGTTCATAGGGAATAGGGCAGTAGAAATCGGCCTCCGGCAAAATGCCGGAACGGGACATCAGCGTAATCTCCAGTCCTTCACTGGCTTTATCCAGTGAGAAATGGACCTGATTTCCCTCC
Source organism: Citrobacter farmeri (assembly GCF_019048065.1). Taxonomy (NCBI): domain Bacteria; kingdom Pseudomonadati; phylum Pseudomonadota; class Gammaproteobacteria; order Enterobacterales; family Enterobacteriaceae; genus Citrobacter; species Citrobacter farmeri. The sequence continues at coordinate 2,509,291 of NZ_CP077291.1, read as the reverse complement.
GTTTCGTGAAACGTTCCGTGCTGAATCGCCACCGCCATTGCGGCATCCAGGCCGCTCAGTGAGGTTCCGAGAATACCCACCCGGGTGGCGGGTACATCAGCCTCCATCAAGCCGGACCAGGGGCTGGGATAAAATGCGTGCGTGGATTCGTCATTGTCCGGCCAGACATGTCCAGTGGCGATGATCGCTAAGTCGACATGCAGCGGTTCCGCGTGCTGATCTGTCCAGAGTTGTACGCCCGTGGGATCCGCTGCAACATCCGTGACTTCACAGGATTCATACACCATGACCTTAAAACCCCGACTTTCAGCCCGGCTAACGGCCTGCAAAAACTGCGCGCGGAAATAATCACCCAGTAAAATGCGTGGCAGAAACTGACGCTGGTGCAGCGCTTCCTTCTTAACGCCATAATGCGCGAGGTATTGTGCTTCCTGGGCTTGCAACCACTCAAGCCAGGTGTCAAAAAGAGGAGGGACTTCGATACTGGCAATATTTGACAACATCATTGGGGTATTTTCAGAATGACTGTAAGGCATTCCAATTCCTGCTTTACTCCCGCGCTCAAAGACAGCAATCTCCAGCGGCTGCTCCTCTTTTAGCAATGAAAAAAAGGTATAGACCCCTGTCGGGCCAGCCCCGATAATCGCGATTTTTTTCATATTCCTGTCCGTCCCATTATTCTTATTCCGCTACTGATACTTCCAGTAAGTGTAGATGAGTCAGGCTCTGCCATACTTACCGTTGATTTAGTCAGGGCAGGAGTGAAGATGATAACGCTGTGTAAAGCCTGTGGTACCTCGTATGACGACAGTCAGAGAGCCGTCGAAGGCTGTAAAATCTGTGAAGATGAGCGGCAATATGTGCCGGTATCCGGGCAGGCATGGATCGGTTTCGATGAACTGATTCTTACTCATACCAACAAGTGGCAGCAGCATACGCCGCAACTGTTTAGTCTGACAACCGTACCTTCTTTTGCGATAAATCAACGGGCGTTTCTGCTCAGAACGCCGGTGGGAAATGTTCTCTGGGATTGCATTGCAAACCTGGATCCGGCAACCCGAACGCTTATCCAGGCATTGGGCGGATTAAGCGCCATCGCGATCTCCCATCCTCACTACTACACCACGATGCAGGACTGGGCGAAGACGTTTGACGCGCCCGTCTGGCTTCATGCCGCTGATCGTGACTGGGTTATGCGCGACAGTCCCTGGATCCGCTTGTGGGAAGGGGAAGAGCACGCGTTGCTGCCTGGCGTCACGCTATTGCGACTGGGCGGCCATTTTGCTGGTGGAACCGTTCTGTATCAGGATGAAGGGGAAGGGACTATCCTCACCGGAGATATTCTGCAGATCACCCCTGGTGCCGACGCGGTATCGTTTATGTGGAGCTATCCCAATATGTTGCCCCTGTCGGCAAAAACCGTGGCAGGCATCACGCGTCGGCTGGAAGGTGTGAAATTCGCCAGTTTGTATGGCGCGTTCGAAGGGCAGAATAGGGTCGGCGATGCCCATGAGATTGTGCAACGTGCGGGAGCAAAATATCTCTCCTGCCTGGCATCTCGTTGAGTCATCTGAGGGGGAAGCGCCCCCTCATCAATCTCCGTTAGTCGAATTTTGCTTTATTGATTTTGCTTAGCGGGATATTCACATCAAAAATTTTGGCAATCACTTCCTCAACGCCGAGATTTTTCAAACGCGCGGTATGCTTGTCCAGATAGGCCAGCGCGGTCTCTTCATTTTCGAAAAGATAGATCCCACCCGCTTCCTGGTTTTGCTCACTTTCCGTCCACACCTTCCATAAAAAACCTGGCTCCTGATTAATTGACGCCGCCAGTTCTCCCAACTGGTCTGCCATTTCTTGTCCAAACGGTCCATGAAATGCGAAATGAAGCTGTAATAATTTAGGCATAGTGCTTCTCCATCTAAAATACTCAACGATAACGCACGATGAAAATATCCCGGGCGTTTCCCTCTGACATTATGTTCTGGATTGTATCAGATTCAGGGGAACAATAATGTTGACTCATTTTCTCTGGCGTAAGGTTTTTAAAATTTAGCGCGCTCAGCTAATGGGCGTTATTCATGCTTCACGACGTGTTGACCAGAAGTAATAGGGCAATGGCGCCTGTTTTCTGAACGAAATATTATTTTGCGATCACCTCAACGGGTGAAAGATCCTAGCTTATATCATGGATTACGCTTAGCCCCGATACGTTTAAACCCGCTATTCTCACAAAAGCAACTGAATCACGTGATATTCCTTCATTATTCGTCACGAGGCCACGATGCGAGCACTTCTTATTTTTCCTGTCAGCGCATTATTATTGCTAAATCCCACGACTGAATTACAGGCCGCGCCGAGTGCCATTGTTCCTGTCCAGCCGGGCGTCGCCACAGCGATTGCCCGCGCCCCCTGCATCCGGCCGCCGGAGGCTTCTTCTGTCGGTAAGATAGCCGTGGAAAAGGACGGGGCGCTGTACGTTGCCAGTATCATCGTACCCGCGGCACAGCAGGTTCCTTTCCTGGTGACGATTGATACCGGAGAGACCAACCTTGTTCCTTGTCCTGGGGACAAACCGTTGCAGATACAGATCATTCCGCAGCAACAGACTCAGATCTCATCAGCCTCCCTCCAGCAAGCCTTCGTGGTGCTGATGGCAACCTTTGTGCTGGCGCTGCTGATGGAAAGCGCCTTCGCGCTACTGTTTAACTGGCGTCTTTTTCAGGCCGTTGTGGTGGGACGCGCCTGGCGTACCCCGATTATGCTGGTGGGCTCCTGGCTCGTTGTCAGTTCGTTTAAGCTCGACCTGATGGCTGAATTATTTTCTGCCTACCGTGGACTCACGGTTGCCGGGGACGTGTTCACCGAGATACTCACTGCGATGATCGTCAGCGGAGGCAGCGTAGGGGTAAACAAAATTCTGACAGGGCTTGGCTTTCGCTCCGCGCTTCCCCGCCAGGATCCGAATGCCGAACGGGATTCACTGGCACAAAATGAAGCCTGGGTCTCTCTGGATATTTCGGCGGTTCTGCCAGGACGGCGTCTGAGCGTTGAAATGCTGGAAGACGCTGCGCCCGTGGGGACCGCACCGACGCTGGCGATATTTACGCCACCAGGAGAGGGGCAGTTAAAGGCAATAATGTTTCCGTCCCGTGGCCGTCTTCCTGCCAGCGGCGGTATGCGCGTCACGGCATTGGACAAACTGTACTATTTCGCCATTCGCGATCTCAACAGTAACCAACTGTATGACGTGAACGGTAATAAGATCTCTGATATCAGAAGTTCGGCACCTTACTGTTTTGCCGCAAGGGCGATTGTTGATTTTTCAGTCGTCAGACTGCAGTAGCGTCGACTGTCGGGGCCAGGCCTTTGTAGAGAAATACTCAATTAGCCAGCGAGGTCACAATGTCAGGATATACCTGCTATACCACGGATAATGGTTTTCATTTTAAACTGTGGCGTGGAGAAAGAATGGTACTGCTGGGTTTTGATGTTGATGACCCGGAACCAGACTTTGTCGGCTTTGCCATAAAGGTGCGCCCGCCAAACAGTCACGCTTTTACCTACCTCAAAAATCGCATTGCCTTTGATTACTCCGCGGTAACGGTGACTGGCGATCGACTGTTTGCTACCAATATTGCACCGTTGCAGAGATTTCGCTGGATCCATTTTCCCTGGCAACCGGTAACAGGAATTTATCACTATCAGGCAACTAAAATGCATATGGATCCTGATGGGCGCCTACGCGAAGGAATTACTCTGGAAAACAGTATTGAACTTTCGCCGGTCACCTACGACGGTATTGTTGATATTGGTTTTACGCGCAACTTCGCGTCGTCGCAGGCATATCGTGACCAGTTTAATAATAACGCTGACATTATTCCCGGTCAGGGAGAAGATGGGCTTAATTTTAAATTGCGCGACGATGTGAAAAATAACCGGGATGAGACCGTTTATGACTGGCTGGGATTTGAAGCAAAAACGCTGATTGATACATTTATTCAGGAGGTATCAGACAATCCTGAACTCCGGCTCGATATTATGGCCTACGATCTGAATCTACCCGATCTGGTCAAAAAACTGGAGGCGATCGGCCCTCGTCTGCGCGCGGTTATTGACGACTCCTCAAAGAAAGAGAAGGGCGTCCTGAAAGGACACGGCGCAAGCAATAGCAGTGAAAGCATGGCCGCAGAGCGACTGGCTGCCGCGGGAGCAAAGGTAACACGTACCCGCTTTTTTAATCTTCAGCATCATAAGGTGCTGATCCAGCGCGATAAGCAAAATCAGGCTGTTAAAGTGCTGTGCGGTTCAACCAATTTTTCTTTCCGCGGTCTTTATATTCAGGCGAATAACGTGCTGGTTTTTCATTCCTCTGGCGTTGCCGCATCGTTCGGCCAGATGTTTGATGAGGCGTTCACCGAGCCTAAAGCGTTTCGTCACTCGCCGCTATCGCAGAGTATACAGACAATAAAACATGCTAATGGTCCGACGGTTAACGTCTCGTATTCTCCCCATCTCGCAACGTCGCTTTCGCTAGACCCGGTGGTGAACGCCATTAACCAGGCGAGTTCGTCAGTGTTCTATTCCGTTGCTTTTCTTAATCTGATGCAGGAATCGCCAGTGGGCGTTGCGCTTTCAAAACTGCTGACCCGACCCGTGTTCAGCTATGGGACAGTGGACACGGCGGGTAAATTACAGGTGATTAAACCCGACGGCACGCTGGCCGTTGCCGATTTCGCGTATCTGGCGAAAAAAGCGCCAGAGCCATTTCGCACGGAGTGGGCTGGCGGTGGAGGAATCAATGTTCATCATAAATTTGTGGTGACGGATTTTAATCTGCCAGGCGCTAAAGTGTTCACCGGTTCGAGCAATCTGGCCCCCTCGGGTGAGAAGGATAATGGTGACCACCTGATCATGATTGAAGATCAAAAGATTGCGACGGCTTACGTTATTGAAGCCATCAGGGTGTTTGATCATCTGCAATTTCGCCAGCGAATGCAGGATGCCGTCAACATTCAGGTGCTTAAACTGCTCAAACCCACTGCGATCTCGGGGCAGCCGGCCTGGTTTACCCGTTTCTATATCGCGGACAGTCAGGCGAAAAACGACCGTTTACTGTTCAGTCATTAACGGGATTGCTACTTAGCAGATGAAAAAATTATCGAATAACAGGAAGATAACGAAATGGTGCGTCTGAATGGACTCGAACCATCGACCCCCACCATGTCAAGGTGGTGCTCTAACCAACTGAGCTACAGACGCATATCAAGATGAGATGGTGCGTTCAATTGGACTCGAACCAACGACCCCCACCATGTCAAGGTGGTGCTCTAACCAACTGAGCTATGAACGCAATGTTGTGTGTGACAACGGGGACGAATATTAGCGGCAGAGCCGGGATGAGGCAAGAGGGAAATGGTAATTTTCTTCCGGATTTCACCCGATTGCGGAGGAAGTGCGCAAAATGTCGAGAGAATAGCCGCCAACCGGCGGCTATTGCCGTTTTATCGTGCAGCGCGTTGCAGAATGACCGTCGACGGCTGGCGTTGCAGGAAGCGCATCCGCAGCATCATCATAATCGCGGCCGACGTCAGTCCGATGATGAAACCCATCCAGAATCCAGCCGGCCCCATGCGATCCACCACCAGATCGGTCAGCGCGAGGACATAACCGCTCGGCAGTCCAAGCACCCAGTACGCGGTAAAGGTGATGAAGAAAATTGAGCGCGTATCTTTATAACCACGCAGGATCCCACTGCCGATAACCTGGATAGAGTCCGAAATTTGATACACCGCTGCCAGCAGCATCAGTTGCGCCGCCAACGTCACCACTTCAGGATTGTCGTTATAGAGCAGGGCAATATGCTCACGCAGCGACACGGTGAAGATCGCCGTAAAACACGCCATGCAGACGCCAACGCCTAAACCCGTACGCGCGGCGGTTTGCGCATCCAGCGTCGAGCCTTGTCCCAGACGATAGCCCACGCGAATGGTGACCGCCGCCGCCAGCGACATTGGCAATACAAACATCAGCGAACTGAAGTTCAGGGCAATCTGGTGACCCGCAACATCGACAATACCCAGCGGTGAAACCAGCAGTGCCACGACCGCGAACAGCGTGACCTCAAAAAACAGCGCCAGCGCAATCGGCAGGCCCAACTGCACCAGACGTTTCATCACCGCGTTATCCGGTTTACTGAAACGCTGTTCATTACGAATATCGCGCATCGAACGCGCATGTTTGACATACCAGAGCATCGCGCAGAACATCACCCAATACACCGCTGCGGTTGCCACGCCGCAGCCGACACCGCCAAGTTCCGGCATGCCGAAGTGACCATAGATAAAGATATAGTTCACCGGGATGTTGACCAGCAGGCCGAGAAAACCCATCACCATGCCGGGTTTGGTTTTCGCGAGGCCTTCACACTGATTACGCGCGACCTGAAAGAACAGATAGCCGGGTGCGCCCCATAATAATGCGCGCAGATAGCCGACGGCCTTATCCGCCAGAACCGGATCGATATTGTGCATCGCGCGGATGATATAGCCGGCGTTCCACAGCACGACCATAATCAGCAGCGAGACGAAGCCTGCCAGCCAGAATCCCTGGCGAACCTGATGCGCAATGCGCTCACGACGTCCGGAGCCGTTGAGCTGAGCAATCACCGGGGTCAGCGCCAGCAGCAACCCGTGACCGAACAGTATGGCGGGCAGCCAGATAGACGTCCCAATGGCGACGGCCGCCATGTCGGTGGCGCTGTAGCCGCCCGCCATCACGGTATCAACGAACCCCATTGCGGTTTGGGCGATTTGCGCAAGAATCACCGGTATTGCCAGAGCCAATAACTGACGCGCTTCACTGATATACTTCTGCACGTGTACACCTATCATTTTGTTTTTATTTGAGAGACTAAAAAAGCCGCCACGAGTGGCAGCAAGAAGAAGATGCAGGGGAAATTTCAGTCTATTGTAGCGATGAATGCATATTTCTCCAGTGAAAAAACAGGGGTAGTGGGTGCTTCACTGGCAACCTGATTTTCCAACTGCTATTGTGGCAGGCAGAAATGGCTTAACTGAATTCAGGAGTTGCAGGTATGTTTACAGGTATTGTGCAGGGCACCGCAAAACTGGTGTCGATTGATGAAAAACCAAATTTTCGCACCCATGTAGTGGAATTACCTGAATACATGCTGGACGCGCTGGAAACGGGCGCATCGGTGGCGCATAACGGCTGCTGCCTGACCGTGACTGAAATTCACGGCAACCGCATCAGTTTTGATCTGATGAAAGAGACGCTGCGTATTACCAATCTGGGCGATCTGAAAATTGGCGATCAGGTGAACGTCGAGCGCGCGGCAAAATTCAGCGATGAGATTGGCGGGCATTTGATGTCCGGTCACATCATGACCACGGCGGAAGTGTCAAAGATCCTCACTTCAGAGAATAACCGTCAGATCTGGTTCAAAGTCCAGGATCCGACGTTAATGAAATACATCCTGTATAAAGGATTTATCGGTATTGATGGGATCAGCCTGACCGTCGGCGAAGTGACCGCGACGCGGTTTTGCGTGCATCTTATTCCGGAAACACTGGAACGAACGACGTTGGGTAAGAAAAAACTGGGGGCGCGCGTCAATATCGAAATCGACCCGCAAACACAGGCCGTAGTGGATACGGTAGAACGCGTGCTGGCCGCGCGTGAAGCCGCGGTGAACAACACCGCCAGCGACATGTAAAACAGCGCTGCCCCCGCAACCCGGCGGGGGCTTGAAGATTAGCGGGCAACGCGCAGGCCGTCTTCGACACCGCGCGAGAACACCACTTGCCAGAGCTGAATATCACGGGCGCGAAACGCCCCGGCGCAGGCGTTCAGGTAGTAGCTAAACATCCGCTTAAAGCGCTCGGTATAGTTGTCGGCAATTTCAGGCCAGGCGGCGAGGAAACGTTCATACCATGCCATCAGCGTTGTGTCGTAATCCGCGCCAAAGTTGTGCCAGTCTTCCATCACAAAGTGTGCTTCGCTGGCGTTGGCTATCTGACGCACGGACGGAAGGCAGCCGTTCGGGAAGATATACTTATTGATCCACGGATCGACATTATTATCGGTTTTTTTCGAACCGATAGTGTGCAGCAAGAACAGTCCCTCTGGTTTCAGATTGCGATCGACCACCTCGAAATAGGTCGGGTAGTTTTTAGGACCGACGTGCTCAAACATGCCTACTGACACAATGCGATCGAACCGATCGTGCAGATCGCGATAATCCTGTAGCAGAATCGACACATCCAGTCCGGCACAGCGTGTTTGTGCCATTTTCTGCTGTTCGGCGGAAATGGTCACACCAACCACGCTGACGCCGTACTTCGTCGCCATATAGTGCGATAAACCGCCCCAACCACAGCCAATATCCAACACGCGCATTCCTGGTTGTAGCTGCAACTTCTCGCAGATTAACCGCAGTTTAGCCTGCTGCGCCTCTTCAAGAGTGTCAGCATCCTTCCAGTAAGCGCAGGAATACTGCATATACGGATCGAGCATGCGACTGAACAGATCGTTACCGAGATCGTAATGCTCTTTACCCACGATCCACGCCCGTTTTTTATTTTGTAAATTAAACAGGCGAGCGCCGGCGATGCGGAGGGTATCTTTGAAATGATGCGGAAGTTGGTTTTCAAGTCCTGCGCGCAGGACTTTGCTAAAAAACTGGTCCAGCCGATCGCACTCCCACCAGCCATCCATATAACTCTCACCCAGGCCGAGCGACCCCTCTTGTAAAACGCGTTTGAAAAAATCGGGGTTTTTGACGCGTATATCTGCTGGTGAAGAGCCGTTGATGGCGATGCCCGCGCGGCTTAACAATTCGTTAGTGATACGGTACCAGTCGTCATCCGGTACGCTGACTTCTTCTATACACGATGAACTCATAGTTTCTCCATCACTGGTCGGTGATCAGAACCTTAAAACAGCGTAGACGCTTTTTGGGCTTTATGAGAAATCTCGCGGGGTCATTCCGCGAGTCTATTATCCGACGTAGAACAGAGGAAGGGAGAACCCCTTGCCGAAAAGGCCATCCATGGTGAACCGGGAACGCTCCGGTTCCCGTTAACACATAATAATTATCGTAATTTTAACAACCGAAATTTAGTATAGGCCTCAAAAATTGATGATACAACCAAAAATTGTTAGTCGACTAATTAACGGCGAATGTGAGTGATATCAATGAGATTCGCTATGGGCAATCCCGCGATCTTCATGCTGCTCGCTGGCGTCTGAGGGCTGCAGTTGCATCTTGTAGCCCACTCCGGCCAGGACGACCGTCGACAGCATCACGCTGGTTGTGGTCAGCAGCGGTGTGCTGATAAGCCAGGAAACCACCAGGCTTGCCAGGAAGCACAGACCCAATTGCAGGGTATTTTGCAGGGCAGCGGCACGCCCCGTTGCCTGTGGGAACGGGCGCAGCGCCTGGGCGACCACAATCGGATAAATAGCGCCATTGGCTATCGCCATCACGCAGAAGGGGATCAGGATCTCCGCAAGCGTGATGTGATGAATAAAGCTTGCGGCCCATGTCGCCACCACGCTAAGCGCATAGATAACCAGCAGCCAGGGCAGAAGCTGTTGCCCCTGCCATTTTTGCAGCGCGGCGCGACAACCGTAGCCGCCAATCAGAAAGGCGATGGTCTGCGGCACATAGCTCAGGCCAATCACCGCCGGGCTGTAGCCCATTTCACTCAGAATAAACGGCGAGCCGGTCAGCCACGCAAAGAAACTGGCAGAACACGCCGCGTAAATCAGTACGTTGCCGCGATACGTTTTCGCGCGCAGCAGTGTGGTGAAGGTCAGTTTATCTTTACTGTCGTCGCGCGCCCGGGAAGTCGGTTTTAAAAACAGTGCAGGCACCATCAGCAGCAGCGTGATGATAAACAGCGTGGCAAAGATCGCCTGCCAGGAAAGATGGGTCAGGATCCAACTTCCTAATAACGGCGCCAGTGCAGGGGACAGCCCGACCAGCGGCATGATCGTCGCGAAAATGCGATTAATTCTGTGCGAAGGATAGTAATCGGTGACCAGCGCCTGCCAGATGACTGTCGCCGCACAGACACCCACTGCCTGAATAAAGCGCAGAACCAACAATCCCGTCGCGCTTTCGACCCACAGCATACCCAGGCTACCGAGGGCGAAGATGGACAGACCCAGTAGCAGGATCGGTTTACGGCCATAGCGGTCCGAGAGCGGTCCCCACAGCAGTTGCGCGACGGCAAAGCCCGCTAAAAAAAGACTCAGGCTGGCGCTGACGGCAGATGCCGGTGTTTGCAGGTCAGATTGAATGGCGGCAAAAGCGGGCAAATACATGTCGGTTGCCAGAAAACCCAACACGCTGAGTCCTGCCAGCCAGACTAAAAACCCTTTTCCTGGTTGCATAGTTGTTCTCTAATTTTAATGAATGACACTGGCGCAGAGTGTAGGGAGTGAATTTCGGCTTGTGAAACGGTAATATTTGTTTATTGCATTCAAAAATTTTGTAGGCAGATTATGTGGTCAGAATATGCGCTGGAAGTGGTTGATGCCGTAGCGCGCAACGGTAGTTTCAGTTCCGCCGCTCAGGAGTTGCACCGGGTGCCCTCGGCGGTCAGCTATACGGTCCGCCAACTGGAAGAGTGGCTGGCGGTTCCGCTCTTTGAACGTCGTCACCGCGATGTCGTGCTGACCCCGGCGGGAGCCTGGTTTTTGAAAGAAGGTCGCTCTGTCATCAAAAAAATGCAGATCACGCGCCAGCAGTGTCAGCAGATCGCCAACGGCTGGCGCGGACAACTTCCCATCGCAGTGGACAATATCGTGCGCCCGGAGCGTACGCGACAGCTGATTGTCGATTTTTACCGCCACTTTGATGACGTGGAGTTGCTGGTCTTTCAGGAGGTGTTCAACGGCGTCTGGGACGCGCTGTCAGATGGCAGGGTTGAACTCGCTATCGGCGCAACCCAGGCGATCCCGGTCGGAGGACGATACACCTTCCGCGATATGGGCAAGCTGAGCTGGTGTTGTGTCGTTGCCAGCACACATCCGCTGGCCGCCATGAGCGGGCCTCTCAGTGATGACACGTTGCGCAACTGGCCGTCACTGGTACTGGAAGATACCTCCCGCACGCTGCCGAAACGCGTGACCTGGTTGCTGGACAACCAGAAGCGGGTGGTGGTTCCGGACTGGGATTCCTCCGCGACCTGTATCAGCGCCGGGCTTTGTGTCGGTATGGTGCCGACGCATTTTGCCAAGCCGTATCTCAATAAGAGACAGTGGGTGGCATTGAACCTGGAGAACCCTTTCCCGGATGCGGGGTGTTGCCTGACCTGGCAGCAGAATGATATGTCACCCGCGCTAATCTGGCTGCTTGACTATCTGGGAGACAGCGAAACGCTGAACAAAGAGTGGTTGCGGGAGCCTGACGAGACTCCCGCAGAAGACGTTTAGCGACGGTAGTCGCGGAAAGGACCATCCGCAACGGAGCGACGCTCCACCAGGCGCGGGTGGACCTCAATGGACTGCGACTCTTCGCGCTTATTGACGATACGGTCCAGCAGCATGTTAAAGGCTGTCTCACCCAGGGAATCTTTAGGCTGGTGGATGGTGGTCAATGCTGGCGTAAAGAAGCGGGCGTTGCGCACATTGTCATAGCCGATCAGCGATACGTCCTGCGGTACGCGAAGGCCCATCTCATCGGCGGCACAAAGGGCACCCATTGCCATAATATCGCCGCCACAGAAGACCGCCGTTGGGCGATGCGCTTGCGACAAAATTTGCTGCATGGCGCGGTAGCCGGATTCAGGCTCGAAGTCGCCCTGTACAATCCAGTTCTCTGGCACTTTAATCAGCGCTTCATCCATCGCTTTCATAAAACCGGCCAGACGGCCAGCGCCCGTATTGCGTTCCATCAGCCCCGGAATCACACCAATTTCACGGTGTCCGCGTTCGACCAGGTAGCGGCCAGCCATATAACCGCCTTCAAAGGCGTTATCAATTACGGTATCGGTGAAGTCGGCTTTGGCTTCGCCCCAGTCCATAACCACCATCGGGATATGACGATACTCTTCCAGCATCGAAAGCAGGGGATCGGGATATTCGGAACACATCACCAGCAGACCATCAACGCGTTTTTGCGCCATCATGGACAGATAGGCACGCTGTTTTTCCAGATTGTTCCAGACGTTACCAAGGATCAGGGTATAGCCCTTCTGGAAGCAGTTCTTCTCAACCGCTTCAATAATTTCGGCAAAGTAGGGGGCTTCGCTGCTGGTCGCCAGCAAACCGATAGACTTGGTATGGTTTACCTTCAGGCTACGGGCAACAGCGCTGGGGGAATAGTGCAATTCTTTGATTGCCGCCCACACTGCATTGCGTGTTTCTTCAGCGACGAAACGCGTTTTGTTAATTACGTGTGATACGGTTGTAGTGGAAACGTTTGCGCGTTTCGCTACATCTTTAATTGTTGCCATTAAATCTCACTCCAGACCCAACCTGAACATTAAAATACGCAAGTAAACGTTTGCCTTTACTCATCCTGTGCGCAACATCGTGGGTGCGGCATGACGGGAAAACGCCACAGAGCGTCAGGAAGGGGTCAATGGCCGGTACGCTAATCAAGTAAGCGTCGAATTTTGGCTGATCTTAACGAAAAGGGGAAGTATTAAAAGCACATATCACTCTAAATCGTGGGAGATTTTTGCACTCAAGTGTGCAAAAATGCGCTATATCACTTTTTGTGTGGGAATAAAAAGGAGAAAAGTTGATGAGCACCGATCTGAAATTTTCATTAGTGACCACGTTTATTGTTCTGGCTTTAATCGTTGCTGGCGGTCTGACAGCGGCAATGCATTGATTTCCCCTCGGGGGAGTGTCTGCTCCCTCGAACCTCCTGCCATATTGTTATTGAATCTGCAAAAGTCTTTTGTATTTTTGTTAACTTCTCTTTTTTTGTGATTGATGTCATGCTTTTGACTCTTAGTTAAGCATCGCGATCCGTCGCGAAGAGCCGGAGTCATCACTGCATGAAAATTAATTATCCGTTACTGGCGCTGGCTATCGGCGCATTCGGCATCGGCACGACCGAATTCTCGCCGATGGGGCTATTACCCGTCATCGCGCGTGGTGTCGATGTGTCTATTCCTGCGGCTGGTATGCTGATTAGCGCCTATGCGGTCGGCGTGATGGTCGGCGCACCGCTGATGACGCTGCTGCTGTCACATCGCGGGCGACGTAATGCGCTGATTTTTCTGATGGCTATCTTTACGCTTGGTAACGTGCTCTCGGCGATTTCTCCGGATTACACCACACTGATGCTGTCACGCATTTTAACCAGCCTTAACCACGGCGCGTTCTTCGGCCTGGGTTCCGTTGTGGCAGCCAGCGTGGTGCCGAAGCACAAACAGGCCAGCGCCGTTGCCACGATGTTTATGGGGCTGACCATCGCCAACATCGGCGGCGTTCCGGCGGCGACCTGGCTGGGTGAAACCATCGGCTGGCGAATGTCGTTCATGGCAACCGCGGGTCTGGGCGTGATTTCAATGCTGAGTCTCTTTTTCTCGTTGCCGAAAGGCGGTGCCGGGGCGCGACCGGAAGTGAAAAAAGAGCTCGCGGTGTTAATGCGTCCTCAGGTGCTTTCTGCGCTGCTGACCACCGTGTTGGGGGCGGGCGCAATGTTTACGCTGTATACCTATATTTCACCCGTCCTGCAAAGCATCACCCATGCCACTCCGGCCTTTGTTACCGGGATGCTGGTTCTGATCGGCGTGGGCTTTTCCATTGGTAACTACCTCGGTGGCAAACTGGCCGATCGCTCGGTTAACGGTACGCTGAAGGGCTTTTTGCTGCTGCTGATGATGATTATGTTGGCCATCCCCTTGTTGGCACAAAATGAACTGGGGGCGGCGATCGGTATGGTGGTATGGGGGGCGGCGACTTTTGCGGTAGTGCCTCCGCTGCAAATGCGCGTCATGCGTGTGGCTCATGAAGCGCCTGGCCTCTCATCTTCTGTGAACATTGGTGCGTTTAACCTTGGGAATGCGCTGGGCGCCGCCGCCGGTGGGGCCGTCATTTCAGGCGGGTTAGGCTACAGTTTTGTTCCGGTCATGGGGGCGATAGTGGCAGGTATGGCGCTGTTGCTGGTGTTTGTCTCGGCGAGAAAGCAGCCTGAACAGGTGTGTGTCGCAGGTTAACGGCAGGGCAAAAACGCAGAAGAGAGTCTCTTCTGCGTTATCTTCTTTATGCGGCGAAGTTCTTCGCGACAAACTCCCAGTTCACCAGCGCCCAGAAATGCTCCAGATAGCCAGGACGCGCATTGCGGTAGTCAATGTAATACGCATGTTCCCACACGTCGACGGTCATCAGCGGGGTAGCGTCGGTGGTCAACGGCGTACCGGCGTTGGAGGTTGAAACGATGGCCAGCTTGCCATCTTTTCCTTTTACCAGCCAGGTCCAGCCAGAACCGAAGTTTTTGATAGCCGCATCAGTAAACTGCGCTTTAAACTCTGAAAAGCTGCCAAAAGAGGCGGCAATCGCGTCAGCCAGTTTGCCGGTTGGTTCGCCGCCCGCATTCGGTGCGAGGCAGTTCCAGTAGAACGTGTGGTTCCAGACCTGAGCGGCGTTATTGAACACGCCACCTTCTGAGCTGCGTACGATCTCTTCCAGTGATTTCCCTTCGAAGGCGGTGCCTTTGATCAGGTTGTTCAGGTTAGTGACATAGGTCTGATGGTGTTTGCCATAATGATATTCCAGCGTCTCGGCGGAAATATGCGGCGCAAGCGCATCTTTGGCATACGGTAGTGCAGGTAATTCGAACGACATTGCTTCTCTCCTTATTATTAATAGTATTTCGCGCAATAACCTTATTGTGCGTAAGGATAGGGTAGCAAATTGAAAGGTGAGACAAAAGATGAACTTACCCTGTTGCGTTAACAACAGGGTAAAGTTTTAACGAATGGTTTTGGGGGTCATGACCCGGCGAGCGCCAACGTAGTGGCGTTGCCAGTAATCTTCGCTGAGCGACGTGATCTGGATTTCCTGACCGCTGCGCGGCGACTGGATAAATTTGCCGTTGCCGACATAAACGCCAACGTGGTCGGCGGTGCCGCGTCCCTGAGTGCGGAAGAACACCAGATCGCCATTTTTCAATTCCTCACGGTCAATCGGCGCGGCATCACGCAGGTGATACATCTCATTTGCCGTGCGCGGAATACGGAATTTCACGAGATCTTTATAGGCGTAATAGACCAGACCGCTGCAATCGAAACCGGTGCGCGGCGACGTGCCTCCCCAGCGGTACGGTTTGCCAATCTGGCTCATTAACTTGTTCATCGCTGTGCTGGTCGCTTTCTGCACTTTGACTTTATGTGCATCCGCAATCTTTCCTGGCCCTGTGTTCTTCACTTTCACACATGTCGGTTTGTGCCCTTTGCGCGGGGTGCATTTTTCGCTCCAGGTGACAGAGGCTGTCTTCTTCGTCGCGACAGATTTTCCTTTGCGATTAGCGGTTTTGCTGGCTTTAGCGGGAGCAGTAAGTTTTTTCTTAGAAGAAGAGGCGGTTTTGGTACTGGTTTTGCTGGTGGTTTTCTTGACGGTTTTTTGACTGGTTTTATGCGTTTTTTTTGCTGTTGCCGTACTTTTCTTTTTGTCGCTGGCTTTCTTATTATGCGCAAGAGCAGAGGCGTCCCTGGCTTGCTTGGACGCATGTGCCATCGGCATAAAGGGAATCGTTGTAAATAGCAAAGCACAGAGCGTGAGGGAAAGTCGGTTTATCCGCGCCACTGAGCATTCCTCTGTTAAGGCAGGTCGCAATCATACCTGCGTGTGATTTACAAAACCTGATGATTCTAATCTATAGAAATGGATAAAGTTAATAGCTTTTATTGTTAAAAATGCGGTTTCGCTATTGAGTGCAAAAAAAAACAGCAGCCAAAGCTAAATTTGGTTATTTGGCACGCACTTCTGGCATAAGCACCGGGGAAACCATTATTGGGAATGCAACTTAAGCGTTCAGAGGATAAAATAATAAAGCGTAATGAAAATGTTATTTTCCGATGTCGTTCTGAACCGCTACAATGTCAGACGACTGCCGTAAAAGAAGTTAAGGAAGCAAGACAATGAGCACCACTATCGAAAAAATCCAGCGCCAGATCGCTGAAAACCCGATTCTCCTGTACATGAAAGGTTCTCCAAAACTGCCAAGCTGTGGGTTCTCGGCTCAGGCTGTGCAGGCACTTTCCGCCTGTGGTGAACGTTTTGCCTATGTGGATATTCTGCAAAACCCTGATATTCGCGCTGAACTGCCAAAATACGCCAACTGGCCGACCTTCCCGCAGCTGTGGGTTGACGGTGAACTGGTTGGCGGCTGTGACATTTTGATTGAAATGTACCAGCGCGGCGAACTGCAGCAACTGATCAAAGAGACTGCTGCAAAATACAAATCTGAAGAATCAGACGCTGAGTAATCAGTAGACGGTTAAGAGGAGCTTTCCTGTGTCAGGCTAAGCTCCTTTTCATTTCTGCCTGCCTCCGGCCTTTCTTACCCCCAGTCCAGTCCCTGTGGTGAACTGGAAAACCCAACCTCCCGCAACAAAGTAAACAGCGTGGTTTGCCGTACCGGTGTATCGTTGACTTCTGTCAGCGTAAAGCGAAGCCGCGGTTCACGGCGTAAGGCACTCGCCAGCGCGCTGAAGATCTCCGACGAGGGCATCTCCTCATTTTCGCTCCAGACCATCATCTTTTTCCCACCCTGAGCGAGATACAGCCGCAACTGGCCAGCAGAGATGACGACAAATGCGCCATTACGCCGTGCCGGGACCAGAGATGAGGGATGCGTTGGCCAGGGCAGCAGCGTTCCCCAGGGATTAGCCGGGTCGTTCGCGGATAACGCCACCGCCGTAAAAGCCTGATTTTCCGTATTCGACGAGGTCAGATCGCGAAGGCGATCGATAGTATGTCGTTCGGCAAACTGCGCCCCGCCCATTCCTTCGACGAAACGCCCACGCAGAATGCGCCCTGAATCCTCCATGCTTCGACACAGTGTTTGCAGGGCAGGAAATCCACCAGGGACATTCTCCGTAATCACGGCCTGTCGGCCGATCACGCCGTAGCGATCGAGCATATTCTCCGTCCAGGCCAGCATGCGCTCGGTATCGTTCAGCGTCTCAACCGGTAGCAGTGACCAGCGTCCGGTCAGCGCTGGGGTAGTGTAAGAAACCGGTACGGCGACAGACGTCGGGCGAGGCAAGGCATAAGTCGGGCGTCCCCGACGCATACGCGGCGAGCGTCGTGACGGCTGACGCGATGCGGAGACCGTGCGCGAAAGGCCACGTAGCGGGGCCCAGATATCGGTCGTGATGTACCCTTGCCAGACCAGTCCCCACAGGGCCTCATGCAGAGTGGCTGGGGTTATCCACTCATCGTTGCCAGACCTTTGCGTTCGGGCCTGAATCATCGCGCTCAGTTGCTGCGCAAACCATGCGCCACCGCCTGAAAGGACGTCTAAAATCGCGCGCTGTAAGTCTGAAAGCGCCTCGCTGTCACCGGACGGCGGGGAAAGCGTCTCCGCCAGATAGTCCCGTAAATGCAGTACCACTTGTCCGTCATCATCACCCAGTTTCTTTTGCCCAGACCAGATGACTTCACCCGTCGCCAGCAACTCATCGAGTATATCCGGTGAATAATCGCGAACCCGGGCAGGAAAAATCTGGCTTTCCCACAAGGAGGCTGACAGGCCGATTCCGGCCAGTTGTTCAATGACTCTCGTGACACCGTCACTTCCTTCCAGCATTCCCCCAGAAGAAGCGGGGAGACGGGCTGGACTGCCGTCGGCGGGTGAGATGATCCCCTGACGTTCCAGCAGCAGACGGGCATAACTCGTCGCCGGGACCGGGCGGGTTGCCTCTCTGGCGGCATGCAACGAGCGAATGCGCAGCCGATGAAATACCTCTTCATTCACCCACGTTGAAGCACGCGCGTCATCGGCAATGGATGCCGCTCCCGACCGCAGTTGGATCAGGACGCCCTCATCGCGTAACTGGCGCAGGAGATCGTCGGCGACGGCCACACCCAATCCGAATGCCTGCGCAATCTGAGTTCCGGTAAAGAGCGTATGGGTGCGGCTGAAGCGCATAAAGAGATCCCGCAGCGGTGTGTTCACCGGGTGTAACCAGGCAGACGAAAGGCTCGCAGGCAGGCGGACACCCAGCGCATCACGAAGCCTGGCTGCATCATCCATGCAGGCCATCTGTTCAGTATCCGCGATGACTACCGGGAAAATACGCTTGTCAGCGGACAGATTATCGAGCCAAGAGCTGACGTCAGCGATCGTTCCCTCGTGTCTGACGGCAAGCTCCTCGATGGTCATCGGCCCCAGCTCGCGCAGTAAATCGTAAACGCCTTCCATTCCCTGGGCCTTTCTGCCCACAGCCCGTCGCTGGAGTTCATCCTCAACCTGGCGAATGATCTCCGGATCGAGTAATTCCAGCGGATCGCCCTGGCCTAACAGGTTGCCCAACAGTTCGCTGTCTAACGCCAGGACCGAAGCTCGCCGCTCCGCCAGCGGCGCATCGGTGGCGTACATAAACTCTGCGACATAACCAAATAGCAGGTCGGTGGCGAACGGCGAAGGGGCTGGCGTGGTGACTTCAGAAATTTGGATCTCGCCAGTATTCAGTCGACGTATAACCTGTTCAAGCGCGTCAAGATCGTAGACGTCCTGGAGACACTCACGGGCGGTTTCCAGAATAATGGGAAAATCAGGATAGCCCGCAGCGATTTCCAGAAGTTGGCTTGCGCGCAGGCGCTGTTGCCAGAGCGGAGAGCGGCGCCCCGGCGTGCGGCCCGGCATCAACAAAGCGCGGGCGGCGCATTCTCTGAAGCGGGCGGCAAACAGCGCCGTGCTGCTGACGGCTTCCCGGACAATGCGCAATAGTTTTTCCGGTTCGAACAGAAATAGAGCGGCATCCGGCAGTTTTCCGTCGCTGTCCGGAAGGCGGGCGACAATCCCGTCATCGCTGGCGACAATCGACGCGTCAGCTCCCCACTGCGCATGGAGACGTCCGCCAATCGCCAGTGCCCACGGGGCGTGCACCCGGCGGCCATAAGGCGAATGCAAAATAACCCGCCAGTCACCCATTTCATCGCGACAGCGTTCAAGTACCAGATGACGGCTCCAGGGGAGCACGCCTGTGGCATTTTTTTGATCGTCAATCAGCCCTTTGATATTCGACAGAACATTGTCATCGCGCAGTCGGGGTGAGAGCCGTAGTTCCGCGTTGTCATCGGACATCGTATGGATAAAATCACCGATACGTTCTCCCAGTTCTGCCGGACGTCCGACGCCTTCGCCTCGCCAGAACGGGAGTCTGGCCGATCGTCCGGGTGCCGGGACGACGATAACCTGATCGCGAGTGATCTGTTGAATACGCCACGAACTGGCACCAAGCGTAATGATGTCGTTGACGCGAGACTCATACACCATCTCTTCGTCCAGTTCGCCTACGCGTCGTGAACCCGCCTGTTCATCTCCTTCCGGGAGCAGCACGCTGAACATGCCCCGGTCCGGAATCGTACCACCGCTGGTCACCGCCAGAAGTTGCGCGCCGGGGCGAGCCGTTAATAACCCGGTTTCACGATTCCAGATAATTCGCGGTCGGAATACCGCGAAATCGCCAGAGGGATAGCGTCCCGCCAGCATATCCAGCGTGGCGTCAAACGCGCTTCTTGGCAGATCTTTCCATGGGGAAGCCCGACGGACGAGGGCATACCAGTCATCCACATGGACCGGATCCATGGAAACGGTGGCAACGGTTTGCTGTGCCAGAATATCCAGCGGGTTGCGCGGAGGCGTCAGGGTTTCCAGTTCCCCGGCGTACATACATTCGACAATCACCGCAGAATCAACCAGATCCCGGCGGGTTCTCGGATAAAACAGTCCCTTCGATACGCCACCAACCTGGTGACTGGCTCGTCCGATGCGCTGCAGGCCGCTGGCGACAGAAAGGGGGGTTGCCACCTGAATCACCAGATCAACCGCGCCCATGTCGATCCCCAGTTCCAGACTTGACGTCGCCACCACGCAGCGAAGTTCGCCAGATTTCAGGGCATGCTCCGTGACGGCCCGCTGCTCTTTGGACACCGAACCATGATGCGAGCGGGCAATGTATTCTCCGGTATCCTGCGCCCGATTGCCGGTGGAGCCGGTTGACGAGTCATAGTGTACCGGTTCTCCCTGCGGTTCAGGGAACGCTTGCCGCCGCGAGAGATAGAGTTCGTTCAGGCGGGCCGTCAGTTTTTCTGCCAGTCCGCGTGAGTTGGTGAAGACAATGGTGGAGCGATGGCTAAGGATTTGATCGAGAATACCGGATTCAATACGCGGCCAGACCGAACCTTCTCTGCCTTTGTGAATGGCATCGCCGCTATCGCTATTATCGGCTAAGACGTCATCGAGATTGGCGGCAGGGGCGACGATGCGGATATCCGGGTGACGGGTCGCGGGAGGATTGACGACGGTAACCGGACGATCGCCACCCAGAAAAGCGGCAACTTCAGTGACAGAGCGCACCGTTGCCGACAGACCAATGCGCTGCGCTGACTTCGTAAGAAGCGCATCCAGTCGCTCAAGACTGAGGGCAAGGTGCGCACCGCGTTTTGTGCCTGCCACTGCATGCACTTCATCGACGATCACCGTTTCAACCCCGCGCAGCGACTCTCTGGCGCGCGAGGTGAGCATCAGATAAAGCGACTCTGGCGTGGTGATCAGGATATCGGGCGGATGACGACTAAGCTTCGCTCGCTCCTGAGGCGGTGTATCTCCCGTGCGGATACCCACCCGAATGGCTATCTCTGCCGAAGCGCATTTCCTCCGTTCTTCACTTATTCCCTGAAGGGGAATTTGCAGGTTGTGCTGGACATCCGTGCCCAGGGCTTTTATCGGAGAAATATAGAGGATGCGGGTAACGTTCTTTTCTTTGCCAGAGGGAGGCGTCGTGTATTTATCCTCACCTTCGCGAAATAAGCGATCCAGTGCGTAGAGAAACGCCGCCAGGGTTTTCCCCGAACCGGTCGGGGCAATCACCAGCGCATGCTGATTTGCCGCGGTAACCGCCCACGTTTGCGACTGCACCAGCGTGGGGTGCTGAAATGCCGACGTAAACCAGTCGCGGGTTGCCTGCGAGAAAATATCCGGCAGCGGAGGCGACGCATTTTTTGCTGACATGTTCCCTGTCCCTTTTGCGGAGTTGGCGGATCAAGACCTTTTTACAGAATAGCGGGAAATGAGCAGGGTGTATTGATACTGGTCAAATATACAGTAGTGAGGTAGGGCGGGGCGGCCTGATAAACAGCGTTACCAGGCCAGGAAATCAGGCTTCTTCTGGCTGCGGTAACGGCCAGCCGCCCAGACGCTTCCAGCGGTTGACGATTTCGCAAAACAGCACGGCAGTACGCTCGGTATCGTACAGCGCAGAATGCGCCTGAGTACCGTCAAACTCCATGCCTGCCGCAAGACACGCTTTTGAGAGCACCGTTTGTCCCAGAGCCAGTCCGCTCAGCGCGGCGGTATCAAACGTCACGAACGGATGGAATGGGTTGCGCTTGAGCGAGGCGCGTTCAGCGGCAGCCATCATAAAGCTATGATCGAATGTCGCATTATGGGCCACCATGATGGCGCGACTGCAACCGCTGTCCTTAATGCCTTTACGGACCATTTTAAAAATGGCGTGCAGGGCGTCATATTCGCTTACCGCGCCACGCAGGGGATTAGACGGGTCGATACCGTTAAATGCCAGCGCTTCTGGCTGTAAATTCGCGCCTTCAAACGGCTCCACGTGGAATTGTAGCGTGCTGTCCGGCATCAGCCAGCCTTGTTCATCCATTTTCAGCGTGATGGCGGCGATCTCAAGCAGCGCATCGGTTTTGGCGTTAAACCCGGCCGTTTCAACATCAATGACGACGGGATAAAAACCACGAAAACGGTCGCACAGACCGGTAAGTTGAGCGTTATCGGACATCAGGGTCTCTTAGTACAGAAAAATTGCAGCGCGCATTATGCCAAAAAAAGCGGAGTGATGCAGTAAAACTACAGGCGCAGAGAGCAACTGCGCCCGGCAGGACGTTAGTTACCGAGACCTTTCCCGGCATCTTTTTCTTCGATCAGTTCGATTTTGTAACCGTCCGGATCTTCAACAAAGGCGATCACGGTGGTGCCGCCTTTAACCGGACCGGCTTCACGGGTGACGTTGCCGCCATTCTGACGAATGCGTTCACAGGCCTCAGCGGCGTTATCGACGCTCAGGGCGATATGACCGTAAGCGGTGCCCAGTTCGTATTTATCGACGCCCCAGTTATAGGTCAGTTCAATCACCGCTTCATCACTCTCTTCGCCGTAACCGACAAACGCCAGAGAGTATTTATATTCGGTGTTTTCGCTGGTACGCAGCAATTTCATGCCCAGGACGTTAGTGTAAAAATCAATGGAGCGTTGCAGATCGCCAACGCGCAGCATCGTATGAAGTAAACGCATGTTTTGTCCCCTTAAAAATGGTCAATACATTCAAAATGTTGTTTTAGTATAGCGGCGTTTTTACGCCGCTATCAATGACGTAATGCGGATGGGGAAATCAGAGCGTCGGGTAATCGGTATAACCTTCCGCGCCGCCGCCGTAGAAACTTTCGCTGCGCTGCGGGTTGAGTTCGGCTTTGCGTTGCAGACGCGCGACCAGATCCGGGTTAGCGATGTAATCACGCCCAAAGGCGACGGCATCAATCAGCCCTTTTTCAATTAAGGTTTCTGCTTTCTCCGGCGTATAGGCACCTGCGCCGATGATCGGGCCGTGGAAACGAGCGCGGACCTTTTCGCGGAACGCGTCGGTATAGGGCTTGCCGCCCGCCCAGTCTGGTTCAGACATGTGCAGATAAGCGATACCACGTTTACCCAGTTCCTCAATCAGATACAGCGCATCAGCTTCTTCATTCGGACCATTGTCGACGTTCTGGAAGGTGCCGACAGGCGAGACGCGAATACCGATACGATCCGCTCCCCATTCCTGAATACCGGCATCGACCACTTCCAGCACCAGACGTGCGCGGTTTTCCACGCTACCGCCGTACCGATCGCTACGATGGTTAGAAGAAGGGGAAAGGAACTGATGCAGCAGGTAACCGTGCGCGGAGTGCAGTTCAACCAGATCGAAACCCGCTTCACGCGCATTAGCGATCGCCTGACGGAAATCATTGACAATACCCGGGATCTCATCAGTTTCCAGCGCGCGAGGCATTGAGGTGTCAACGCGGATCGCCTGACCCTGTTCATCACGCAGAGAAGTGCGGGTCCCGGCACTGATAGCCGATGCCGAAACCGGCGGTTGACCACCCGGTTGCAGGCTGGAGTGAGAAATTCGGCCAGTGTGCCATAACTGAACGGCGATACGGCCGTTTTCAGCATGGACACCGGCGGTGATTTTCTTCCATGCAGCGATTTGTTCATCGCTGTGCAGACCCGGTGCGCCAGCGTAACCCTTCGCCTGTGCGGAAATCTGAGTTGCTTCGCTGATGATTAGACCCGCGCTGGCGCGTTGGCGATAATACTCGGCCATTAACGGAGTGGGGATGTCGCCAGGCTCAATGCTGCGCAGACGCGTCAGCGGAGCCATGAAGATACGGTTAGGTGCGGTGATCGCGCCCACTTTCAGTGGGGTAAACAGTTTATCAGATGACATAATGTTTTCCGTTATGAATAGACCGGTCGTCTAGTGAGAGATTAAATAAAACGCCTGTTAAGTACCAGGCGTCGCAATGATGCTTTTCACATGTGCCAGCGCATTTTCCAGCGGAGTGGCACAGCGCGAAATTTTGGCTTGCAGATTCGCCCCCAGCCACAGCGCATAAAGGATTTGCGCCTGCTGTAGTGGTTCACCTACAAACGTCAAACAATGACGGTCACGACCTTTTTCCAGCGCCTGCGCCAGGATCGCCATAATTTTTCCGGCTCCCTGGTCCATCGCGGTGCGCATATCTTCCGACAGATCGCACACTTCGGCGGAAAGTTTAACCGTCAGACAGCCGCTGATGATCCCTTGCTGGCAAAACTGGTTCAGCGTTTCCTGATAATAAGCCAGAATGCGATCGCGATAATTGCCCGGCCCCGTGTCAAAGTGCGCTGCCAGCCGCTGATGATAGCCGGCAAAATGCCGTTCCAGCATCGCGACGCCAAAGGCTTCTTTGGAACGAAAGTAGTGATAAAACGATCCTTTTGGCACACCGGCGGTTTTGAGCAACTCGCTTAGCCCCATACCGGTAAAGCCTCGCTGCATGCAAAGATGCTCACCGGTAACCAGTAAGTGTTCGCGGGTATCGTATTCAGTTTGTTTGTTCATGGCAGGGAGTGTAATAGACCAGTCGGTCTAATGCAAGTCAGGTTGCCAGAAAGCATGTTTACGTCTTCAATAGAGTGAAGACCTAATGAAGAGGAAAGGGCGTGGCAGAGCAGTTAGAGTTTTTTCCCGTGCAGAGCCCGTGTCGGGGAATTTGCCAGTCAGATGAGCGCGGTTTTTGCCGGGGATGTCAGCGCAGCAGAGATGAGCGGTTCAACTGGCAAAACATGAGCGACGCGCAAAAACAAGACGTGCTGCGGCTATGCCGCCAGCGTCTGCTGCGTAAATTACGTGCAAATAAACCCGCCGCGCCGGAAGAACCTCAACAGCCTTCACTCTTTTAAACCACTAATTGTATATACTCGCAGTAATTTACTTCACGAGGAAGCAGTTATGGTTCAGCGTATTACTCTTGCGCCACAAGGCCCGGAATTCTCCCGCTTTGTCATGGGATACTGGCGACTGATGGACTGGAATATGTCCCCACGGGAGCTGGTGAGCTTTATTGAAGAGCACCTGGATTTAGGTGTCACGACCGTGGACCATGCGGATATTTATGGTGGCTATCTGTGCGAGGCTGCCTTTGGTGAAGCGCTGAAACTGGCTCCTCATCTGCGTGAGCGCATGCAGATTGTCACCAAATGCGGGATTGCCACCACGGCCCGAGCGGAAAACGCGCTCGGTCACTACATCACCGACCGCGATCATATTGTGAAAAGTGCGGAACAGTCGTTGACCAATCTGGCAACCGACCATCTGGATCTGCTGCTGATCCACCGTCCGGACCCGCTAATGGATGCCGATGAGGTCGCCGAAGCCTTCAAACACCTGCATCAGAGCGGAAAAGTGCGCCACTTCGGCGTCTCCAACTTCACGCCCGCGCAGTTTACGCTGCTGCAATCACGCCTTCCGTTCACGCTGGCGACCAACCAGGTGGAAATCTCTCCGGTTCACCAACCGCTGCTGTTAGACGGCACGCTCGATCAGCTTCAGCAACTGCGTATTCGCCCGATGGCCTGGTCCTGTCTCGGCGGCGGGCGCCTGTTCAATGACGATGCGTTCCTGCCGCTGCGTAACGAGCTGGCGGTTATTGCCCAGGAACTGAACGCCTCTTCCATTGAGCAGGTGGTTTACGCCTGGATCCTGCGTCTGCCGTCGCAGCCGCTGCCGATCATTGGTTCCGGTAAAATCGAACGTGTGCGCGCGGCGGTGGAAGCGGAGTCGCTGAACATGAGCCGTCAGCAGTGGTTCCGTATCCGTAAAGCCGCGCTGGGTTACGACGTACCGTAAGGGTAAAATCGCGGATCTCCGTTCAAAATGGTGTCACTGGTTTACACTTAACCGACATGCATACAGAACGGAGGTCCTATGAAGCGATTGAGTCTGGCCGTGTTAACCCTGTTAGCCTGTACCGGCGCGCAAGCCGCCAGTAAGATAGTGGAGATGAATCTGGTTACCTCGCAAGGTGTCGGGCAATCCATCGGGGAGGTGACCATCACGCAAACAGAGAAAGGGCTGGAGTTTACGCCAGATCTGAAAGCGCTGCCGCCGGGAGAACATGGTTTTCATATCCATGCCAACGGCAGTTGTCAGCCTGCCATTAAAGACGGCAAAGCGTCTGCCGCCGAGTCCGCAGGCGGGCATTTTGACCCGCATAAAACCGGTAAGCATGCCGGGCCGGACGGTGAAGGGCACCTGGGCGATCTGCCCGTGCTGGTGGTGAATAACGAAGGTAAAGCCATTATTCCCGTCACCGCAACGCGTCTGAAATCTCTCGACGACATCAAAGACAAAGCGCTGATGATCCACGTTGGCGGCGATAATATGTCCGATCAGCCCAAACCCCTGGGCGGCGGTGGGGCTCGTTTCGCCTGTGGAGTGATCAAGTAATCAGGAGGTAAGCGTTCCTTCTGGCGGCGCTTGTTCCAGCTGAGAAAGTGAACAATGCAGCCGCCAGACAATCGCCGCCAGTTCTTGCGCGGCGGGTTGATGATGGCGCGACAGCGTCTGGCAAATCCGCAGGAGTTCAGTTAGCGTCGCGGCAAGCGATCGCTGTTGAACGCCACGTTCACTCATCACATCATGCAGTAAGGCAATGCAGATGTCCCTGACCTGTGACAGCGGGTCGGAAAGCGCGCCCCAGGCACGAAGTTGCCAGACGACGTGCGAGCAGTTGAGTAACACCACGCCCCAGCGTAGTAACCAGCGCCGCGCCAGCGCATCCTGACTGTTGCTTAACTGGCTAATATGGTGATAGGTCAGCGATTCGTACTCGTTTTCACTGTAGGTCGGATAACGACTTAACTGATCGATAAAGCTCCGGCGCAGCGCCCGAATATGCCGGCGACTTTTACGCTTATCGGAACCGGGCCGCAAAATCGCGAAGGCCAGCCATGATAGCGCCACGCCGACAATTTTCGCCGTGTTGTCATTAAGAAAATCGGCAAAATCATAGACCGGTGGGTTAGTTACAGCGATAAACGATCCCATAAAAACAATCAGTTGTCCCCAGAGTCCTGCCAGTTTGGGCATCTGTAACTTCAGTAATTGCATCGTCGTCAGCAAGGGGAACAGAAACAGCAGGAACTGCCAGAGGTCGCTAATCTGCACCATCAGCCCAAACTTCACCACGAAGCTGAACAGCGATAGCAACACCAGCGTGCGCATCAGTAGTGAAAGTGATTTAAACGGTGTCGCGACGACGGAGTAGAGCACGCTGCTGATGGCCGCCAACGTCAGCGCTGCCGAGCCCGACTCCCACTGCGAAGCAATACTCCAGGCACCAATGACCATCAGCGTGACAAACGTGCGCAGTCCGCTCCAGAGGGCTTCAGCGTGGTCGGTATGCCGTGCCAGCGCTGGCGCATGAGGTAGATTGGCCGTGCTCAGCGGCCCACCATTTTCGATTAAGCGTAATTGATGACTGGTGCGCAGATAGAGACGGCAGAAGTAGCGTAACCGCTGCCAGAAGGCGACGTGACGATAGTCGCTTGCGTCAGTAGGCGCGAGTGGCGCAATGATTCGCGCAACGGCATAACTGTCGGTTTGTGAGCGGGTCAGCGCCGTCAGAAGTTGGTCAACGATCGTCCGCGTATGGGGCGGTGGATTGGGCCAGTTCAGCAACATCCGGCGCAGACTTGCGATGACGCTGGTGAGACGTAACTGATTATGCAAAAGGGCATTAAGCAACGTGTTCTGTCGACGGAAGCGGTAATGGCTCCAGAACGCCTGAATGCGCAGTAAATTCATCGTCAAAATTTGCCCGATGACCCCTTCGTGCGCGGAGCGAATGGCGTCGGTAATGTCGGGTTGCCATAGCAGACTGGCATGTTCCAGTAAGCGCGCATGCATATTCTTCAGTGCGGTCAGCAGAGCGGTGCCGTCGGAGGTGCTGGGCAGGATCATCATCATCGTGCCGCCGCAAAGGATCCCGACAATCACTTCGCAGACGCGCGCCTGAGCGATATCCCAGAGTTCGGTGATTTCGACAATGTTCACCATCGGGAAGGCAATAATTGCGGCCGTGTATCCCGCTAACTGGAAGGCATAGGCCACGTTATTGGTAAACTGCGCGCAGGCCCAGGTACAAAAGCCAATCCAGGCGGACATGCTCAGCAGAAATAGCCATGGCTCGTTGAGAGTATGCCCGGCGAGAATCAACGCGGCGGTCGCGCCGAGCAGACTCCCGGCAATACGCCCGAGGCTCTTACTGATCACGCCACCGACGGTGGGAAAGCTCACCACTGCGGCAGAGGTCATGGCCCAATAGGGTTCGTCCAGATTGAGATAATAGGCAAACGTCAGTGCCAGACACATCGCGAGGGTATTACGCAATGCATAGCGCCACTGTCCGGCAGTCGCTTTCAACCAGGGGGTATTGCCCAGGTTCAGATGCAGACGCCTCATTTACTTTCCGATCGCCACGCTACAGGTCGTGCCGGAAACCAGCGTCACGTCACGAGGGAGTTGATCAAATTCGATACGTACCGGAACGCGCTGCGCCAGACGTACCCACGGCACGTTGGGTTTGATATCCGGCACTAACCCGGAATCGCTCTCCACGCTTTGATCGTAAATCGCGCGACCAAT
Source organism: Citrobacter farmeri (assembly GCF_019048065.1). Classification (NCBI taxonomy): domain Bacteria; kingdom Pseudomonadati; phylum Pseudomonadota; class Gammaproteobacteria; order Enterobacterales; family Enterobacteriaceae; genus Citrobacter; species Citrobacter farmeri. The sequence continues at coordinate 2,480,816 of NZ_CP077291.1, read as the reverse complement.
GCTGGATACGTGACCCTGTAACTTTATGTTGCCGCTATAAAGGGTAATTTGAGCCGGCGCGCCCTCGCGGATATGCCGCAATTTTGTTTCTTCAAAATATCCCATTACATAAAAGGAGTTGCTATCTACCAGAGCAAACAGCGGTAGTCCGGTGGTAGCAAAATTGCCGGTCCGCGTCGATAAATTGGTTATCCAACCGGAGACTGGGGCTCTGACATCCGTCTGCGCCAGTTGCCACTGCGCTTGTTTAAGCGTTGCCTGAGCCACGTCCACGCTTGCCTGCATCGCTTTGACGTTCAGATTGGCGGTGTCTAACTCTTCTGCGGAAATAACATTCTGCGACAAATGACGGCGTCGGTTTGCTTCATTGTTAGCCTTCGCCAGTTCTGATTGTGCCTTAGCCAGCTGGGCCTGCGCGTTGAGTTCGGCGATGTGAAAAGGGGTTTTATCGATGCGAAAAAGCAGATCGCCGACGTTAACAAACTGGTTATCCTTTACCAGGAGTTCGACAATCGTACCAGACACCTGGGGCGTAATGCTGACCTGCTCCGCACGCACCTTTCCGTCACGCGTCCAGGGGGATTGCATGTAATAATTCCACATGAACCATCCCGCAAGTATGGCGAGGGCAGCAATCACGATTGTGGAGAAATACTTCACTGTTTTCAACGTCATAATTACCACGCAACCAATAGAAAAAGACCCGAACAGACGCAGAGAGCAAAAATCGACAGATCCATTAATAACGGGTGCCAGATTTCGCCAGAGTAGATGCGTTCGCGCAGTAAGCGATGGATGAAGAGCCAGAGGAGAAAGCCCAGCGCAAAGGCCTTGAACAGCGGCGGGAAGTAAACAGATGCGCCAATCACCAGGTCTTGTAAGGGCATCCCTGTAGTATTGAGTGCGGAGGTCACAAGCAATAGTCCTTTACGTCAGGCTACGTGTATACAGGTTTAGCAAAAACCTGAAAGACGCGCGCATTATTCGCGTAATATCTGAAAAATATGTCTGGTGGTAACCAATTGCAGCAATACATTTGTTTTAGCAATACAATTGCTGCACACTATTCTAAAATCAGTATAATATCTTAGCAAGCTAATTATAAGGAGATGAAATTGGAATCGCCATTAGGTTCTGATCTGGCACGGTTGGTGCGCATTTGGCGTGCTTTGATAGACCACCGTCTTAAGCCTCTGGAATTGACGCAGACACACTGGGTAACGCTGCATAATATTCATCAATTGCCACCGGATCAATCACAGATACAACTGGCAAAAGCGATTGGCATTGAACAGCCGTCACTGGTACGTACGCTGGATCAGCTCGAAGAGAAAGGGCTTATTTCGCGTCAAACCTGTGTCAGCGATCGCCGTGCTAAACGCATAAAGCTAACGGAAAAGGCAGAGCCGCTGATTGCCGATATGGAAGCGGTTATCAATAAAACGCGTGGTGAAATTCTGGAAGGGATTTCTGCGCAGGAAATTGACCTGCTGATCAAACTGATCGCCCGACTTGAACACAATATTATTGAACTCCAGTCGCACGATTAATGGCATAAAGCGTGTGGTCAGGTCCTGACCACACGTTAATTCACTTAGCGCGGAGAGACGGTAACCTGACGACCGTTGCTGGCCAGCACGACGCGCTGTCCTGCAGAGAAACGCGTGTCCCCTTGTTTCTGAACAACCATGATGGTGCTGCCGTCATCCTTACGGATTTCCAGTTCAACGCCCTGCGTTTTGTTCATCGCACCCTGTACGCCTTGTCCGGCGACACCACCAGCGACTGCGCCTGCCGCCGTTGCCAGGGAACGCCCGGTTCCGCCACCTACCGTGTTACCCAGGAAGCCACCGAGCACGGCACCACCAATGGCACCGATCACGTTGTCGTTATCGCCGGCCTGAATTTTTACCGGACGGACGTTCACAATCGTACCGTAGGTGACATTCTGCACCTGCTTCGCCTCGGAAGCGGTGTAGACATCGCCTGAAAGGCTATCCGTATTGGCACAACCCACCAGAGACAACCCTGCCAGTGAAACGATCAGCACACGTTTAATCATCTAAAAATCTCCTGTTCACCATGAAACGCTACCCAAGCATCCCTCATGGTCAAATTATATGGCATTTGTGCGTTTAAGGTCACATGTTCTGTCTTAACGATGCAGAAATCATAATAACAGCCAGGTTAACCAACTTTAAACGAACTATTCAGCGAATTTATTTAATTCGCATTGTTCAAGCGTTTTGAGGAAAAACCTGAATGAAGCGTAGCATTGACTACGCGTTTGTGATGGAGTGTTGACGCAACGTGATGCTTAAAAAAGGAACATGTATGAAATCGGGCCGTTATATTGGCGTGATGTCTGGCACCAGTCTTGATGGTGTCGATGTGGTACTGGCGACGATTGATGACACGATGGTGGCTCAACAGGGGAGTCTCACCTGGCCGATGCCCGTTTCCCTTAAACAGGCGATTCTCGATATCTGTCAGGGACAATCCCTGACGCTCTCTCAGTTTGGACAGCTTGATGTCCGGTTAGGTTCGCTGTTCGCAGAGGCGGTAAACGCGCTGCTGGCGCAGGAAAAACTGCGTCCGCAGGACATTGTCGCCATCGGCTGTCACGGGCAAACCGTGTGGCATGAACCCGGTGGCGCTGCACCGCATACGTTACAGATCGGCGATAACAATCAGATTGTGGCGCGTACCGGTATCACGGTAGTCGGTGACTTCCGCCGCCGGGATATCGCGCTGGGCGGGCAGGGCGCGCCACTGGTGCCCGCATTTCATCAGGCACTGCTCGCACATCCGACAGAGCGAAGAATGGTGCTCAACATTGGCGGTATCGCTAATCTGTCGATGTTGATTCCGGGACAACCCGTTCGTGGATACGACACCGGGCCGGGCAATATGTTGATGGATGCATGGATCTGGCGGCAGTGCGGTAAACCCTATGATAAAGATGCGCAATGGGCCTGCGGTGGGACGGTGATTATTCCGCTGCTGCAAAACATGCTCAGCGATCCCTGGTTTTCGCTACCGGCACCGAAAAGTACCGGACGGGAATACTTCAACTATGGCTGGATAGAACGCCAGGTAGCGGCGTTCCCGGGGATTAGCCCGCGGGATGTTCAGGCGACGTTGACGGAACTGACGGCGGTCACCATCTCTGAACAGGTGCTGCTGAGCGGAGGATGTGAGCGTCTGATGGTCTGTGGCGGCGGTAGTCGTAACCCGTTGCTGATGACGCGCCTGGCGGGACTGCTGCCGGGAACTGAAGTGACCACGACCGATGAGGCCGGGATCAGCGGCGATGATATGGAAGCGCTGGCGTTTGCGTGGCTGGCGTGGCGTACGCTTGCCGGTCTTCCGGGCAATCTGCCATCGGTCACCGGTGCCCGTGAAGCGAGTGTGCTGGGGGCTGTTTTCCCCGCCAACCCACGAACTCAGAGTTAACTGAATTTTTCTTTCGTCTTCTGCCGTTACACTGTGGAGATTAAGGAGGGTGAATTCACCCTCCCGGACCAGGAAAGTCTTCAGGATACGGCTATGAAAAAACTGCTACTCATTTGTTTCCCGCTTATGCTGTCCGGTTGCAGCGCCTACAACCAGTTTGTTGAACGTCTGCAAACGGACACGCTGGAATACCAGTGTGATGAAAAACCGCTGACGGTGAAATTGAACAATACCCGTCAGGAGGTGAACTTTGTTTATGACAACAAACTGCTCAATCTGAAACAGGGGATCTCGGCGTCAGGCGCGCGTTATACCGACGGGATTTATGTGTTCTGGTCGAAAGGTGACGGCGCGACCGTCTACAAACGCGATCGTATCGTACTGAATAACTGCCAGTTACAAAATCCGAAGCGTTGAGATTTCCAGCAGGGCGGCGCACAATAGCGCCACCCACTGACAATCCGTAGCGAACACCATGTCTGATAACGACGAATTGCAGCAAATCGCGCATCTGCGCCGTGAATATACCAAAGGCGGTTTGCGCCGCCGAGATCTTCCCGCTGAACCATTAATCCTTTTCGAACGCTGGCTGGCTCAGGCATGTGATGCCAGACTGGCGGATCCCACCGCCATGGTCGTGGCGACCGTTGACGAGAATGGCCAACCTTATCAACGTATTGTGTTGTTGAAACACTACGATGAAAAGGGTCTGGTGTTCTATACCAACCTCGGCAGCCGTAAAGCGCATCAAATTGAAAAAAATCCGCGGATTAGCCTGCTGTTTCCCTGGCATATGCTGGAACGTCAGGTGATGGTGACGGGCAAAGCCGAGCGCTTATCGACGCTGGAAGTGGTGAAGTACTTCCACAGTCGTCCGCGTGACAGCCAGATCGGCGCCTGGGTCTCGAAGCAGTCCAGCCGCATTTCCGCGCGCGGGATCCTCGAAAGTAAATTCCTCGAACTGAAACAGAAATTCCAGCAGGGTGAAGTGCCACTGCCCAGTTTCTGGGGCGGGTTCCGCGTCAGCATTGAGCAGATGGAGTTCTGGCAGGGAGGTGAACACCGACTGCATGACCGCTTTTTATACCAGCGTGAAAATAACGCATGGAAAATTGACCGTCTCGCGCCATAAACCCGGAAAATTGTTGTTTTAAGCGCTAGCGCTGTCTGCGCCAGCGCTTTATTCTATAGAGCTTTCGCGTCTGGCGAAAAGTCGTGTACCGGCAAAGGTGCAGTCGTTTTATACATGGAGATTTTGATGGCAAGCAGTAACTTGATTAAACAATTGCAAGAGCGGGGGCTGGTCGCCCAGGTGACGGACGAGGAAGCGTTAGCAGAGCGACTGGCGCAAGGCCCGATCGCGCTCTATTGCGGCTTCGACCCTACCGCTGACAGCTTGCATTTGGGGCATCTGGTTCCATTGTTATGCCTGAAACGCTTCCAGCAGGCAGGTCACAAACCTGTGGCGCTGGTCGGCGGCGCGACCGGTCTGATTGGCGACCCGAGCTTTAAAGCTGCCGAGCGTAAACTGAACACCGAAGACACCGTTCAGGAGTGGGTAGACAAAATCCGCAAACAGGTTGCTCCGTTCCTGGATTTCGACTGCGGCGAAAACTCCGCTATCGCGGCGAACAACTATGACTGGTTCGGCAACATGAACGTGCTGACCTTCCTGCGCGATATCGGTAAGCATTTCTCTGTAAACCAGATGATCAACAAAGAAGCGGTGAAGCAGCGTCTGAACCGTGACGATCAGGGGATCTCCTTCACCGAGTTCTCTTACAACCTGTTACAGGGTTATGACTTTGCCTGCCTGAATAAACTGCATGGCGTGGCGCTGCAAATCGGGGGCTCCGATCAGTGGGGTAACATTACCTCCGGGATAGACCTGACGCGTCGTCTGCATCAGAATCAGGTCTTCGGTCTGACCGTACCGCTGATCACCAAAGCCGATGGCACCAAGTTCGGGAAAACCGAAGGCGGCGCAGTATGGCTGGATCCGAAGAAAACCAGCCCGTACAAATTCTACCAGTTCTGGATCAACACGGCGGACGCCGACGTGTATCGTTTCCTGAAGTTCTTCACTTTCATGGACATTGAAGAGATCAATGCGCTGGAAGAAGAAGACAAGAACAGCGGTAAGGCGCCGCGTGCCCAGTATGTTCTGGCCGAGCAGGTCACCCGTCTGGTGCACGGCGAAGAAGGTCTTATCGCGGCGAAACGCATCACTGAGAGCCTGTTCAACGGTACGCTGAGCGATTTGAGCGAAGCGGACTTCGAACAGTTGGCGCAGGATGGTGTGCCGATGGTTGAGATGGAAAAAGGCGCGGACCTGATGCAGGCGCTGGTGGATTCTGAACTGCAGCCGTCTCGTGGTCAGGCGCGTAAGACCATTGCGTCAAACGCGATTACCATTAACGGTGAGAAGCAGTCCGATCCGGAATACACCTTCGTCGAAGGCGATCGCTTGTATGGCCGCTACACGCTGTTGCGTCGCGGTAAAAAGAATTACTGTCTGGTATGCTGGAAGTAATCGAAAGTCAGCAGGGGCGTGGGAGACCACGCCCCTTTATTTTTTCAGGGTTGTGGTAAGCAAAAAATGAAGAACATTCTCGCCATCCAGTCCCACGTTGTTTTTGGGCATGCTGGCAATAGCGCCGCGGAATTCCCGATGCGCCGCCTCGGTGCCAATGTCTGGCCCCTCAATACGGTTCAATTCTCTAATCACACACAATACGGAAAATGGACAGGCTGTGTCATGCCGCCATCACATCTGACCGAGATCGTGCAGGGTATTGCCGATATCGATCAGCTGAAGCGCTGCGATGCGGTGCTGAGTGGTTACCTGGGTTCTGCTGAGCAGGGCGAGCATATTCTGGGGATCGTGCGTCAGGTGAAAGCGGTCAACCCGGCGGCGAAATATTTCTGTGATCCCGTGATGGGACATCCGGAAAAGGGGTGTATTGTCGCTCCCGGCGTCGCCGAATTTCATGTTCGTCACGCGCTGCCTGCCAGCGATATCATCGCACCGAATTTGATCGAGCTGGAAATCCTCTGTGAGCATGCGGTGAACAGCGTGGACGAAGCCGTTGTCGCTGCCCGTGAGCTCATCGCGCAGGGACCGGAGATTGTGCTGGTAAAACATCTGGCGCGCGCGGGTTACAGTCAGGATCGTTTTGAAATGCTATTGGTCACGGTCGATGATGCCTGGCATATCAGCCGTCCGCTGGTGGATTTTGGCGCACGCCAGCCTGTCGGCGTTGGCGATGTGACCAGTGGGTTGCTGTTAGTGAAGTTGCTTCAGGGCGCGACAAACCAGCAGGCGCTGGAGCATGTCACTGCTGCGGTGTATGAAATTATGATTGCCACCAAAGCGATGCAGGAATATGAGCTCCAGGTGGTTGCCGCACAGGACAGGATTGCCCAACCAGAACATTACTTTAGCGCCACACAACTCTGACTTACATGCCGGATGAGGTCTCTACTGCCACCATCCGGCACAATCCGTTTACTGTAACCCTTCAGCTTTCAGCGCCGCCGCAACGCCCGGACGCTCAGCCATTCGCTTCATATACGCCGCGATATGCGTTAACCCATCCATATTGAGTTTTACCCCATACGCCCAACGCAGCACGGTGAAAAGGTAGGCATCTGCGATAGTGAAACGTGAGCCGCATATCCACTGTCCCTCTTTGAGGGAACCATCCACGTACTGCATTTTCTTCTCCAGCAGCGCGCGAACGGTCGGTTTGTACTCTTCAGGGGTATCAGGACGAAACAGCGGCGTAAAGCCTTTATGCAGCTCAGTGGCAATGTAGTTAAGCCACTCAAGCGTCTTATAGCGCGAAATGCTGCTCACGGGCGCCAACAACTGGCGGTCAGGGACGCTATCGGCGAGGTACTGCATAATCGCCACGCCTTCGGTCAGCAGCGTGCCGTCATCAAGCAGCAGGGCGGGGACCTGTCCTTTCGGGTTGACCGCGAAAAAATCATCGCCATTTTCCAGACGCTTTTTCATCAAATCCACACCATCCAGCGTGAAGTCTTTCCCGCTCTCACGTAGGGTAATATGAGAAGCAAGAGAGCAGGCGCCTGGCTTGTAGAACAGTTTCATCGATAACTCCTTTCAACTGAGGTTTAACGTTTCCTGGTTCGGGTTCAGGCAAAAAAAAAGCCGCTAACGCAAAGTTAGCAGCTTCATTATGCGTTTCCCAGAAATTTACGCGGCAGCGGTTTTAGACGCGTTCTCGCGAGGTTCGTCGTCCTGAGTCATACGATTCAGTTTCGGTGCCGTCAGCAGCATCAGAACAGCGATCACTGCGGTCGCCACGCCAATCTGCAGGAACACGCGACCATACACTTCCAGAGACATCAGCGGGTCAGTCACGTTTTCAGGAACTGCCATCATGCTGGCGACATAACCGCCAATGATGTTGGCACCAGCGGTAGTCAGGAACCAGCTACCCATGATGAAGCCCATCAGACGTTGTGGAACCAGCTGTGCCACCATGGCCAGACCCAGACCGGAAATCATCAGCTCACCGATACTTTGCAGGCCGTAGCAAATGATCAGCCAGTTAACGGAAACGATGCCCGCATCGGATGCGAATTTGGCACCCAGCGGCAGGATCAGGAACGCGCCAGAACACAGCACCATACCAATGGCAAACTTGGTTGGCATCGGCAGAGTGTCACCCATCTTGTTATAGATAGCCGCGAGGATAGGGCTACCAATGATGATCCAGAACGGATTCAGCGCCTGATACTGTTCTGGTTCAAATGCGATACCGAGGATGGAGTGCTCAACGTTACGGATAGCGAAGAAGTTCAGCGACGTCGGCATCTGGCTGTACAGTACGAAGAAAATGATCGCTTCCAGCATCAGAATGAACGCCACAATCATTTTACGGCGGGCCGCACCCTGCATAGAGAAGGCTTCTTTACCGAAGATAATCACGATACCGAGCGCAATTACACCCAGAACCATACGGGCGATTTGCTGGTTATGCAGCAGCCAGGTCGCGATCGCGATCAGCGCGATAACGCCGACAATGGTCAGCAGCAGGTTGCGGAAGTTGATCGGTTCGAAGTCAGGTTTAGAACCGTAGTTTTTCACCCAACGCTGGCAGAACGCAAAGTTCACTACGGTTATCAGCATACCGACAACGCTCAACGCGAACGCGGTGCTCCAGCCGTAATGCGCAGCCAGCCACGGTGTTGCCAGCATAGAGAAGAAGGAACCGATATTGACGGACATGTAGTACATCGTAAATGCACCATCAAGACGCGGGTCATCTTTTGCGTAGCAGGTTGAGAGCAGAGAGGACGGGTTAGCCTTAAACAGACCATTACCGACGGCAATGGCGGCCATCCCCATATAAACGACACCAGCGTCGTGTCCGGACCATGCCACCAGGGCATAACCAATAGCCAGTACCACCGCACCAAGCATTATGACGCGCTTGGTCCCGAGAACTTTATCGCCTAACCAGCCACCAATGGCGACCAGACCGTAAACCAGGGCGCTAAAGGATGAGAAAAGAGTGATTGAATCCGCTTCTGACATACCCAGTTGTTTAACCAGGTAAACGGCCATGATTCCTTGTAAGCCGTAATAACCGAAACGTTCCCAGAGCTCAATCGAGAAAATGAGATAGAACGCCTTCGGCTGTTTGAAAGCGTTAAGACTGACGCTTTCCGTTGGTTTCTTGTTTGCAGTAGACACTTTAACCTCTTTTTTTACATCCCATATTAACGGGGGTGTTCTGTCACGTGATACCTCTTGGGTAGCCGTGAAATTGTTATAGTGGGAGGGGAAACGGCGAGTAATGTTCACTATCTTGCACTTTCAGACAAGTCTTTTGTAATAATCTGTTACATATATCTCGCGTGGTGGATTACACGGGGTGGATAAATGTTATCTAGCGTTAAATTTTATTAATTGAGTAATGGCAGTTTATTACGCTGTCAGGTTTCCGGGAAACGGCCTGTATGGCGATATGTTCTACTATATGTCGCTTAATGCAGTGATAAAGGCCAGCATCTAAAAAATAGCCAGTGTAATGTTTTGTGTATAAAAACTGACTCATCGTCATCTGATTGTCAGATTAACTAAAATTAACAGAAAAATTTACATAGCGTTATCACTATGATCGGGATCACAATTGGATAGAAATTTTCGTTATTAAAAAAAGGATTTACCTGAATAAGTGCTTATAGCCAGGATTATTCATTTGTCCTGGCAGGAGAAAGTGGAATCATTGACGGATTGAAGAGCAAGAAACAGAGGATAACAAAAAGTGATGTCGGGGCAATTTATCCGCCCCGTCGATCAAATATCTACCTTCTCTTTGAATTCGCAGAGATCTTCGATGATACAGGAGCCACAACGCGGTTTACGGGCAATGCAGGTGTAACGCCCGTGCAGGATAAGCCAATGATGGCAGTCGACTTTAAATTCTGCGGGGACCACTTTCAGTAATTTTTCTTCCACCTGCTCAACGTTCTTGCCGGGAGCAAACTGGGTACGATTACAGACGCGAAAGATATGCGTGTCGACGGCGATGGTTGGCCAGCCGAAGGCGGTATTCAGTACCACGTTCGCCGTCTTACGGCCCACGCCCGGCAGCGCTTCAAGCGCCGCACGATCTTCAGGCACCTCGCCATGGTGTTGCTCAAGCAGGATGCGGCAGGTCTTAATCACGTTCTCGGCTTTGCTGTTAAACAGACCAATCGTTTTGATGTAGGTCTTAACCCCCTCAACGCCGAGTTCCAGCATAGCGGCAGGAGTATTAGCAACCGGATAGAGTTTCGCCGTGGCCTTGTTCACGCTGACATCTGTCGCCTGCGCCGACAGCAGCACGGCGATCAACAGTTCAAAGGGAGAGTTGAAATTCAGCTCGGTTGTCGGATGCGGATTGTTCGCGCGTAATCGGGTTAATATTTCTAACCGCTTTGCTTTATTCATGAGGCATTCCCTGGTTCGCCAGAGGGTAATTCTGTCGTGACTGTCGCACTGGCGCGGCGTTTTTTCATTTTCTCATCAATGAGATATTTTACCGCCAACATAAGGCCCAGCCCAATAAATGCGCCTGGCGGCAACATTGCCAGCAGGAAAGGAGAGTCGGTGTGGAAAATTTCCACACGCAGCACCTTCGCCCAATTGCCGAGGAGTCCATCCGCCCCGTCAAACAGGGTCCCGTTGCCGATGATCTCGCGCAGGGAACCCAGCACAAACATGGCGCCGGTAGCCCCCATTCCAATGGAGAAACCGTCCAGCGCGGACAGCGCCGGGCCCTTTTTGGCAGCAAAAGCTTCAGCGCGTCCCACCACAATGCAGTTGGTCACGATCAGCGGGATAAAGATCCCCAGTGACTGGTAAAGGCCAAAGGCATAGGCGTTGATCAGCATTTGTACCGCACTCACCACCGACGCGATGATCATCACGTAGATTGGAATACGAATTTCGGCTGGCGTCCAACGGCGCAACGTAGAGATGGTCAGGTTGGTCAGCGTCAGCACCAGCGTAGTGGCAAGCCCCAGGCCGAGAGCGTTAGTGGCGGTCGAGGTGACTGCCAGTAGCGGACACATCCCCAGTAGTTGCACCAGTGCCGAGTTGTTTTTCCACAATCCCTGAACGATGACGTCTTTAATTTCGCTCATCACTTACTCTCCGCAGGCCGGAAGTTGAGGAAGTTGCGCAGGCAGCGTTTGGGCATACAGCCCCGCACGTTTGACGGCGTTGACCACCGCACGTGGCGTAATTGTCGCCCCGGTAAACTGGTCGAAATCCCCGCCATCTTTTTTCACGGCCCAGTGGCTGTCGTTGTCACCCTGAATCTTTTTACCGCTGAAACCGGTTATCCAGTCTGACAGTCGTAGTTCAATTTTGTCGCCCAGTCCTGGCGTTTCATGATGTTCCGTTACGCGGGTACCCAAAACCGTGCCGCTGAAATCAGCCCCAACCAGCAATTGAATGGCACCAGAATAGCCATCCGGTGCCGTTGTCTCAAGCACGGCCGCCACGGGCGTACCATCCTGCTCAGCAATATAGACGCGATGTTCGCCTTTCCCCAGCGCGGGTGAACTGACAACGAAACAGCGATCCTGCAAACGGTTATTATAGCGATCGGCAGGCAGTACCTGATCAAACAGCGCCTTCTGTTGAATCGCAGCCTGCTCATCAATGGTGGATTTAGTCATCAGGTTGATGGCGGCGGTCAGTCCGGTTGACCCTGCCGCAAACAGCGCCAGGGTGATGCCATGTTTACGAATCGTTTTCAGCATGGATTATCCTTTGCGGTGCCCGTACACGCGCGGACGCGTGTAGTAGTCAATCAGCGGGACCGTGATATTGGCCAACAGCACGGCAAAGGCCACGCCATCCGGATAGCCGCCGAAACTGCGGATCAGCCATACCAGCAGGCCCGCCAGCGCGCCAAACACCAGACGACCGCGATTGGTCGTCGACGCCGTCACCGGGTCAGTCAGAATGAAGAATGCACCCAGCATCGTTGCTCCGGAGAGCAGGTGAATTTGCGGCGAGGCGAGCGCTTCAGGTGCAAATAGCCAACCCAGCGTCGCGCAGACGGCTAATGAGAGCAGGAAGCTAACCGGAATATGCCAGCGAATGGCTTTTTGTTGCAGCAGAAAAACACCGCCAGCCAGCCAGGCCAGGTTGACCCACTGCCAGCCGGCGCCGGCAAAGATGCCACTGTAAATGGGGAATTGCATGATCTGCGCTACAGAATGACCGGCGTGCAGGGAGGTTTTAAAGGTGTCCAGCGGTGTGGCCTGGCTAATCCCGTCGATCCCCATGCGCAGCGTATGCATGTCGCTCCCGCTGGCAGTATGTCCGGTAAAGATAATCTGCAGGGCATCGAGCAATCCTGGCGTGGTGGCGGCAATACCCTGCGGCGGCAACCAACTGGTCATCTGCACCGGGAAGGAGATCAGCAGCACCACATAACCAATCATTGCCGGGTTGAACGGATTTTGTCCCAGACCGCCATACAGCTGCTTGGCGATGATCACTGCGAATACCGTCCCGAGGATCACCATCCACCAGGGGGCGAGCGGGGGAATACTGACGGCGAGCAGCAGACCAGTCAGCAGCGCGGAGTTGTCCTTTAAAATCGTGACTACCGATTGTTTACGTAATCTGAGCACGGCAGCTTCAGCCAGCAGCGCACTTGCGCAGGCGAGTACGATCTGGAACAGCGTTCCCCAGCCGAAAAACCACCATTGCACGGCAATTCCCGGCACTGCGGCAAGTAAAACCAGCAGCATAATGCGCGAGGTTTGACGCTGATTATGCGTATAGGGAGAGCTTGCGATTCTGAATACCATTTATTCCTCGTTAACAACCTGCTGCTGAGCGTCTTTTTTGGCTTTCGCGCGCGCTATTGCAGCGGCGACGGCGGCTTTGCGCGGATCCACCGGTTTATCCGATGCGGTGGGTTCGCTGCTGGCCTGCTGTTCCTGTTTGCGCGCCTTCGCCCGGGCGATAGCGGCTTCAACGGCGGCTTTGCGCGGATCCACCGGTTTATCCGATGCGGCGGGTTCGCTGCTGGCCTGCTGTTCCAGTTTGCGCGCCTTTGCGCGTGCGATAGCGGCTTCGACGGCGGCTTTGCGTGGATCCACCGGTTTATCCGATACGGCGGGTTTGCTGCTGGCCTGCTGTTCCAGTTTGCGCGCCTTTGCGCGGGCGATAGCGGCTTCGACGGCGGCTTTGCGTGGATCGGTGTCGTCAGCGGTGGCGTTCTCCGCCTGTTTTGCTCGTGCCAGCGCTTTACGCGCCTCGCGAGCCGCGATCGCCGCGCTATTGTCCGGCTTTTCGCCAGTGTTAATCGTTATCGGCTGTGTTGCCTGAGCCTGTTTCTCTTTGACGCGAGCCAGGGCGGCGGCAATGGCATCCTGATCTTTTGCCACAGGCTGCACGGCCGCTTTCTTATGACGTTCCAGGCGCGCCGCTTTCTCACGCTCCAGGCGAGCCTGACGCGCTTCGAAACGCGCTTTAGCTTCTGCCGCTCGTTTTTCTTCCTGGCTTATTGCATAAAGCTCCGCTTTTTCCTGACGAAAATATTGCACTAACGGAATATTACTTGGGCAGACCCAGGCGCAAGCGCCACACTCAATACAGTCGGAAATGTTATGCGCCGTGGCTTTGTCGTGCTGCTGCCCTTTGCTGAACCAGTAAAGCTGTTGGGGCAGAAGATCGGCCGGGCAGGCGTCGGCACAGGCGCTACAGCGAATGCAGCCTTTTTCTTCCTGCGGTTCGCCCATCTCCGTCGCTGACGGCGCCAGCAAACAGTTGGTGATCTTAACCACCGGTACATCGAGCCACGGCAGGGTGAAGCCCATTAGCGGGCCTCCCATAATCACCATCTGATCGGCAGAGGGGCAGAAGCCAGCATCATTCAGCAGATGGCGCACTGGCGTACCAAGTCTCGCCCAGACGTTGCCTGGACGACTGACCGCTTCACCAGTGAGAGTGACAACGCGCTCGGTAATGGGTTCGCCGTCAATGATCGCGCGTTTTACCGCATACGCCGTGCCGACGTTTTGCATCAGTACGCCGATATCGGAAGAACGTCCGCCGTGTGGAACCTGTTTTCCGGTCAGGATTTGGGTCAGTTGCTTTGCGCCGCCCGAAGGATATTTTGTTGGGATCACGCGCAGCGCAATATCCTGCGCGCCGGCCAACACCGCGCGCAGCATTGAGATCGCCTGCGGTTTGTTATCTTCGATACCGATGAGGATTTCACGCGGTTGCAGAATATGGGCCAGGATGCGGATACCTTCGACGATCTGCGCTGCACAATCCTGCATTAAGCGATCGTCGGCGGTGATATAAGGTTCACATTCCGCGGCGTTGACGATCAGCGTTTCGATTTTGTCGCCGCCACCCTGCAATTTATTGCCGGTTGGAAAGCCAGCGCCGCCCAGTCCGGCGACGCCGTACTGGTGAATGCGGGCGATCAACGCTTCACGACTCCGCGAACGGTAATCCTGCCAGCCTTCGCGCTCAATCCAGCGGTCTTCGCCGTCGGCATCAATGATCACGCTCAGTTCGGCTAATGCTGAAGGGTGCGCCGTTGAGTGAGGTGCGATCGCCACCACCGTCCCGGAGGTGGGGGCGTGAACCGGAAGCATTTTTCCCCAGCCACGGGTGAGCGGCTGTCCACGCAACACGTGTTGTCCTTCGGCAACGCACAGTTCCCCTTGAGCACCGATATGCTGTTTGAGGGGAATAACGAAGCGCTGCGCAAGGGGAACCTGGCGCAGCGGCGTGCCGTTTGACTGGGTTTTCATTTCAGGCGGATGGATACCGCCGTTGAAATCCCAGATCTTATCTTTTCTGAAAGCAGAGAATAACTTAAGCATGTTGTTCCACGGGGATAATACGCACGGGGATCGTGTTCAAATCCCACTTCCAGCTGTCAGGCGTTTCGGCGACCGGACGCAGTTCTATACAGTGAGTCGGGCAGGGGTCAACGCACAGATTGCAGCCCGTGCACAGATCGCTCATCACCGTGTGCATGGCGCGGGTTGCGCCAATAATCGCATCGACCGGACAGGCCTGAATACATTTGGTACAGCCAATACAGTTGGCTTCATCAATCACCGCCAGCATACGAACCGGCGCAACGTCCTGTTCATCGCCATCAATTGGCTGGGGATCCACGTTCAGCAGTTCCGCAATTTTCAACATCACCGCTTCGCCACCGGGCGCACAGCGGTTAATTTTTTCCCCCTGGCCGCCAATCGCTTCCGCGTAGGGGCGACAGCCAGGATAGCCGCATTGCCCACACTGGCTCTGCGGCAGAATTTCATCAATTTTTTCAACAACAGGATCATCCTCAACCGCGTAACGACGGGAGGCATAACCCAGGATAGCGCCGAACACCAGACCCAGCAGGCTCACGGCGGCAACGGCAATCCAGATAGCATTCATTACAACTTCACCAAACCACTAAAGCCCATAAAGGCCAGAGACATTAACCCAGCGGTAATCAGCGCAATGGCATTACCGCGAAATGGAGCAGGGACATCCGCAACGGCGAGACGTTCGCGAATCGCCGCAAACAGCACCATCACCAGTGAGAAGCCGACGGCGGCGGAAAAACCGTACAGCGCCGACTGCAAAAAGTTGTGGCCGAGATTGATATTCAATAGCGCTACACCGAGAACCGCACAGTTGGTGGTGATTAGCGGCAGGAATATCCCCAGCAGGCGATAGAGTGCCGGACTCGTTTTGCGCACCACCATTTCGGTAAATTGCACTACGACCGCAATAACCAGAATAAAGGCCAGCGTGCGCAGATAGATGAGATCGAGCGGGATCAGGATCCAGGTGTCAATCAGCCAGGCGCAGATTGAGGCCAGCGTCATCACAAACGTGGTCGCAAGCCCCATCCCCATTGCGGTTTCCAGCTTTTTGGAAACCCCCATAAAGGGGCAAAGACCCAGAAACTTAACCAGTACAAAGTTATTGACCAGTACAGTTCCGACAAACAGCAGCAGGTAATCAGTCATTTTTCGGCCTGAAATAAAAAAGCCGCCTATTATCTGACAATCTACAGCAGGCGACAACAGGTTAACTGTAGGGTTATTACGGATTCACAAAGGTGGTTTTCACACGTGCTGAACGTTTGAAATAGGGCACTAAGAGTGCCGCCGCCAACAGCGGAAATAGTAACTGGCGCACCGCCAGGGCGTCAGGTACCGGCGAAAAGGCAAAGGCTTTAACCGCCAGTAAGACGGAGACCAGGAGCCAGATAATATAGTGTTTCGGAACACTGCGTCTGCGTTTAAAGAATGCAATCGTCAGCCACAGGGTGTAATACCACATGGCGATTGCGGTGATAAAAGAGACGCCCCACAACAGCAGATTGCCGGTACTTTGCTCTGCCAGCATCGCAAACGTTTTGGGAGATGCGAGTGCTGTAGCATACAAAAACAAGGCCAGCGAAGCACTCAGCAGGGCGACTAAAAGCCAGGCCAGTGGGCCGAGTAACCAACCGCCAATGCGCTGTGCCGGTGTTGTGGTCATAAAATCTCCGCAATTGCCAGACGTACCGTTCTTTTTGGGGCGGTTATTATAAAGCTTTTACCGGCAAGCGCTACTTTCTTATTGCACGTAGCGCCAGACTGATTTCGGCACCTGACCAACATCAAAAAGGCGACCGCCGGAGACCAGCTCTGCACGGCGGTGATCGGCCGCGCGATACATATTGATAATATCCCGGTCGTCAGTAAGGGTGTAATGCAGATGGTCAAACAGTTTTTCAAGGCTTTCAAGCGAGCTAATTTTGCGAAATTTTAATAAATAATCCTGAACAGTCATAAACAGGGTTCCCTATTATAAAAATAAAGCCTACGAGTCGTGAACGTAAATAAACCTTTCCGGCGAAAGGAACCGCCAGGCAAATGTCAAAAAAGTATTTTCTTCAGTGGTGTTTAAGGCGCCAGACGACACCAGAGAGAAGGGTAACGCGCTTCGTTATGACTGGCAATACGCGCAGAGGCTGGAAGCCGCACAATCCGCTTTTTCAGATAATTTGACGGCTTTTTCTGCAATCAACATGGGGAAATAAGACCTGCCAGGCGACATACTTCGCCTGGCACACTATTTCGGCTGAATAGCGGCGGTCGGTTCGGGAGGCTGATAATTATCGATATGATTAGCGACGCCGAGGAGGACCACGGAGACCGCAAGAACCACCCAACCTGTTAATTCAATAAGACGATTGATGACTGACGACATGTGCGTTGATTTATCCTTAAATACAGGCTGCAGATGTTACTTAGCAATATTAATCCCGGCAAGTGTTTTGGGAACGATTTCAGCGACTTTATACCGCCAAACTGCGCGAAAGTGACATTTATTTGACTTAAGTTAAATAACGGCCTTTTTGCGGCAGGGTGAGTAAACTATTGTTAGTGGTTCATGGATAGTGTGAAATGGTCACAGACTGAAACAAGAGGCATAGATATGAGTGACAACATCCGTGTAGGACTGATTGGCTACGGATACGCCAGTAAAACGTTCCATGCTCCCCTGATTGTCGGCACGCCGGGACTGGAACTGGCGGCAGTTTCCAGTAGTGATGCAGCGAAAGTGAAGGCGGACTGGCCTTCCGTGGCCGTTGTCTCTGAGCCGAAGCATCTGTTCAATGACCCCAATATCGATCTGATCGTTATCCCAACGCCCAACGATACCCACTTCCCGCTCGCTAAAGCGGCACTGGAGGCTGGCAAGCATGTGGTAGTGGATAAACCTTTTACCGTGACACTGTCACAAGCGCGTGAGCTGGATGCGCTGGCGCGCAGTCTGGGACGGGTGCTTTCAGTTTTTCACAACCGTCGCTGGGACAGTGACTTTTTGACTCTGAAAGCGATGCTGGCAGAAGGCGTGCTGGGCGAGGTCGCCTATTTTGAATCGCATTTCGATCGCTTTCGTCCACAGGTACGCGACCGCTGGCGTGAACAAGGGGGACCGGGGAGCGGTATCTGGTACGATCTGGCGCCGCATCTCCTGGACCAGGCGATCAATTTGTTTGGTCTGCCTGTCAGCATGACGGTAGATTTGGCCCAGTTGCGTCCGGGGGCGCAGTCAACGGACTACTTCCATGCCACGCTTTCTTACCCACAGCGTCGGGTGATCTTACACGGAACGATGCTGGCAGCTGCGGAATCGGCACGTTACATCGTACATGGTTCGCGTGGCAGCTACGTGAAATACGGCCTGGATCCGCAGGAAGAGCGCCTGAAAAACGGCGAACGTCTGCCGCAGGAGGACTGGGGCTATGACATGCGAGATGGTATCGTCACTCGCGTTGAAGGTGACACCCGGGTGGAAGAGACCTGGCTGACCGTGCCGGGGAATTATCCGGCTTACTATGCGGGGATCCGTGACGCGCTGAATGGTAACGGCGAAAACCCGGTGCCGGCGAGTCAGGCCATCCAGATCATGGAATTAATTGAACTGGGGATAGAGTCGGCCAAACATCGTTCGACGTTATGCCTTGCCTGATATCAGAAAGGCCCGATGAAATTCATCGGGCTTCTTTTCTTTATGCTGCCGCCACTTTTTCACGCAACGCCTGTTTTTCCGCCGCGCTCAGGAAGGCACTTTCCAGCCCGTTGATCTGTGCCTGACGGATCTGCTCCCGGTTCAGTCCCGCTGCGGGTGCTGCAACGGTATATTCGTGAATAATATCCACACCCTGGACCGCCGGGTCGTCCGTGTTCAGACTGGCGAGAATGCCATGCCCGAGGAACGTTTTCAGCGGATGGACGGACAGCGAGGGAACGGTGCTGGTCTGGATATTTGACGTCAGGCAGGATTCGATACCAATACGCTGTTCAGCGAGGAAATCCATTAGCGCCGGATCCTCCACCGCTTTTACGCCGTGGCCGATACGTTCTGCCCCCAGTTCGCGAATAGCCTGCCAGATGCTTTCCGGACCGGCGGCCTCACCGGCGTGCACCGTAATATGCCAACCGGCGTCACGCGCGCGGTTGAAATGAGACAGGAACAGACTGCCAGGGAAGCCCAGTTCATCACCGGCAAGGTCGAGGGCAGTTATCCCATCGCGGTGCGCCAGCAGCGCTTCCAGTTCCTGCAGGCAGGCGGCTTCGCCGAAGGTTCGGCTCATGATGCCAATCAGTTGCGCCTGTACGCCAAAGGCTTCGCAGCCTTCACGCACGCCGGCAATAACGGCTTCAACCACGCCTGCGACCGGCAATTGATGCGTCATTGCCATGTAGCCGGGGGAAAACCGCAGTTCAACGTAGTGCAGGCCATTGCGCGCTGCGTCTTCAATGTTTTCAAAAGCCACGCGGCGACAGGCGTCAAGGGAGGCTAAAACCTTTACACCCCAGTCCAGTTTCGCCAGAAAACTAACCAGATCGGGTTCCGTCGCCGTGACCTGCACGTGAGGGATCAACGCTTCAAGCGTGTGCGCGGGGAGAAACAAATTGAACTGGCGGCCAAGATCCAGAATGGTTTGCGCCCGGATGTTACCATCAAGGTGGCGATGAATGTCAGTTAACGGCAGGGAAGTATCAATCATGGTCGCACTCATTATTCGAATATAAAAGTGCGCTCTATTATAAAAACAAAAGCAGGGGAAAAGCTATGTTGCGCAATGATTAATTCCATTGCGCAACAGGCTGTCAGCGTACCGAGCGGATTGCGTTAATTAATCCGTTCACGCCTTTTTCCAGTTTTGAACGGGGGCAACCGGCATTGAGACGGACAAAACCGCGTCCTTCATCACCGTAGGTATAACCGGGCATAATGGCGATTTTTTCCTGCTGAATCAGCGCATTCTGTAATGCGCTGTCATCAACGTTCAGCGCCCGCAGGTCAATCCACGCGAGATAGGTCGACTGCGGCATCTGCCAGTTGAGCTCAGGAAAAGCATGGTTCAACGTATCCGCAACGTAGCGCAGATTGTCCCGCAGATACGCCCGCAGCGCATCCAGCCACGGCGCGCCTTGTTCGTAAGCTGCAATATGCGCAGTCAACGCCAGTACGGCGGGAGATGACAGGCCATCACGGCCTTTCAACGCATTGAGATACCCATTGCGACTGTCTGCGTCTTCAATCAGCCCCCAGGCTCCGGTTAGCGCCGGAATATTGAAGCTTTTGGAGGCGGAGGTGAACAGCGCCCAGTGACCACATGCGACGTTGCTCCAGGGAATATGCGGTTGTTCGCCCCAGACCATGTCCATATGAATCTCATCAGATATTACCCGCACGCCGTGACGCTGACAGCGTTCCGCCATCGTCTCCAGTTCTTCGCGCGTCCAGACTTTACCGGTTGGATTATGCGGACTGCACAGCAGCAGAATTTTACTTTCCGGGCGTGCCAGGGCTGCATCCAGTTTGTCCATGTCGCAATGCCAGCCGCCATTTCGCTCTTCCAGCGCCACCGGCACAACATGGCGCTGATTGCCTTCGATGGCTTTATAAAATGCGTCATAGGCCGGAGTATGGAGCACCACGCCGTCGCCGACAGAAGACCACTGGCGGATGAGTTGCGACACCATATAGATCACAGAAGGGCCGTACACCAGCGATTCAGTATCCATTTGTGTGTTGTGACGCCGGGCAAACCAGTGGGCGACCGCGCTGAGAAACTCATCATTCTTCCAGCGACTGTAGCCCAGTACACCATGCGCGAGGCGCTGGTTCAGCGCCTCCAGAATGCAGGGGGCCGTCGCGAAATCCATATCAGAGATGGTAAATGGCAGCAGGTCGGCAGTACCGAAGCGGTCAGCCACGTAATCCCACTGTGTGCACCACGTACCGTGACGGTCGACAACCTGTGAAAAATCAAACATGCGCGTGTCCTTATGCCTGAACCGTGTTCATCAGGCCTGCCATTTCATCTTTAACCGACTGAACCTGTGGGCCAATCACCACCTGCAGGTTATGTTGATTCAACTGAACAACGCCGATGGCACGGTTGTCCTTCAGCGCCTGCACGTTCACTCGCGACATATCTTTGACAGAAAGACGCAGGCGAGTAATGCAGTTATCCAGGCTGACGATATTATCGGCACCGCCCAGCGCGGCCAGAATAGCTGGAACGTTATAGCCCGATTTTCCCGGCGTACCGGCAACGGCTTTTTCGAGCGTACTGGCGATTTCGCTGTCGCGCCCTGGCGTTTTGAGGTTAAAGCGGGTGATGGCGAAGCGGAAAATAGCGTAGTACACCACAAACCAGACCGCCGCCACGACCGGTACCAGGTACCACTTGGTAGACAGTCCGTGCAGGATCCCAAACACCACAAAGTCGATAATATTGCCGTCGGTATTACCGATAGTCACGCCCAGTACCGACATCATGGTAAAGCCCAGACCGGTCAGTAACGCGTGAATGACGTACAGCACCGGTGCGACAAACAGGAACAGGAACTCCAGCGGTTCAGTCGTGCCGCCGACGACGCAGGCAATCAGCCCCGAGATCAGCAGCCCCTTGATCTTGTGACGGTTCTCCGGACGTGCGCAATGGTACATCGCTAACGCCGCACCCGGTAAGCCGCCGAGGAACGCTGGCATTTTCCCCTGTGACAGGAAGCGGGTGGCGCTTTCCGAGAAGCCCTGGGTGGTCGGGCAACTCAGTTGCGCCTGGAAAATGGTCAGCGCGCCGCTGACCGAATGACCGCACACTTCCTGGGTGCCCCCGGCGTCGGTAAAGCGAATCAGCGCGACCAGAATGTGATGCAATCCAAACGGTAACAGCAGACGTTCGCCTGTACCAAACAGCATCGGACCAAAGTCGCCCGCGCTGTTAATCATATGGCCCAGTCCGCTGATTCCCATCGCGAAAACCGGCCACACCAGCGGGATCACCAGACCGACCAGACCCATCACCACCGAGGACACGATAGGGACAAAGCGGGTGCCGCCGAAAAACGCCAGCGCATCCGGCAGGCGAATGTTGTGGAAACGCTCGTGCAGCATCCAGACGATAATACCGGCAATGACTGCGCCGAGGATCCCGGTGTCAATTGACTGAATACCGAGGATATTCTGGACGTTGTTGGCTTTCAGGACTGCCGCATCGGTGGTTGGCAGAATACCTTTCGCGGTCAGCCAGAAGTTGACGGCGAGATTCATTACCGCGTAACCGACAAAACCGGCGAACGCCGCAACGCCTTTGTTTTCGCGCGCCAGTCCAAGCGGGATAGCAATACAAAACATCACCGGCAGGAAACTAAAGGCGAAAGAGCCGACTTTGCTCATCCAGGTAAAAATGGCCTGCAGCACCGGGTTACCCAGCGCCGGAAGCAGGGTGATCACATCGTGACTGCTTAACGAGCTGCCGATCCCGAGCATAATCCCGCAAAACGAGAGCAGCGCCACGGGCAACATAAACGTTTTCCCCAACTGCTGGAAAAACTCCCACAACGTAATTTTTGGTGTTGTCTTCGCCGTCATCTAACGACTCCTTGTACAAATCCATGGGTAATGAGAAAATTTGAGCAAGAAGATAAAACGTTTTACCATTTTTTAGTGCGGTGAAAATCACATTATCAACGGATAATAACGCGTATAAATATAGGTAATGGATAAAACGTTTTATCTGTCACATTATCAGGAGTCTGGCGTTTTTATGGCTATAGCCAAAAAAATCACTATCCACGATGTTGCCCTTGCGGCGGGCGTCTCCGTAAGTACGGTTTCGCTGGTGCTCAGTGGTAAGGGGCGAATTTCAACCGCCACCGGCGAACGGGTGAATGCGGCAATAGAACAACTGGGTTTTGTGCGTAATCGGCAGGCCTCGGCGTTGCGCGGTGGGCAGAGCGGCGTAATCGGACTGATTGTTCGCGATCTGTCGGCGCAGTTTTACGCGGAACTGACGGCGGGACTGACGGAAGCGCTGGAAGCACAGGGCCGGATGGTTTTTTTATTGCATGGCGGTCAGGATGGTGAACAACTGGCGCAGCGCTTTGCCATGTTATTGAATCAGGGCGTTGACGGGGTGGTGATCGCCGGGGCTGCCGGCAGCAGCGACGACCTGCGCGTGATGGCGGAAGAAAAGGGTATCCCGGTAGTCTTTGCCTCACGGGCCAGCTATCTGGATGACGCGGATACCGTGCGTCCGGACAATATGCAGGCCTCGCAACTGTTGACCGAGCATCTGATTCGTCATGGTCATCAGCGCATCGCATGGCTGGGTGGGCAGAGTTCTTCATTAACGCGCGCGGAACGTGTCGGCGGCTACTGTGCGACGCTGCTGAAATACGGTTTACCGTTTCACAGCGACTGGGTGATGGAGTGCGCGTCCAGCCAGAAGCAGGCGGCCGAGGCAATTGGCGCATTGCTGCGGCGCAATCCAACCATCAGCGCCGTGGTATGTTACAACGAAACCATTGCGATGGGGGCGTGGTTTGGTCTGATGCGGGCAGGACGGCAGAGCGGTGAAGTCGGGGTTGATCGTTACTTTGAACAACAGGTCTCGCTGGGGGCTTTTGCCGACGTGACGGAAAGCGCACTGGACGATCTGCCGATTGTCTGGGCGACAATACCGGCCCGGGAAATGGGATACAGTCTGGCAGAACGCATGCTGCAACGCATTGCGCGCGAAGAAAGCCACTCCCGTAATCAGACATTGTCTGCGCGACTGGTAGTGCAAAAATAAGCCCCTCGAGGAGGGGCTTTCGCGATGATTACTGCGGCAATACCATACCGAACATTCCGACAAACTCTTCCAGCGGCATCTTCTTACCGTTTAAGGTCACCTGACCGTTGGCGTACTGCAGGCTGGTGCCAATGGTGTTGTCTTCCAGAGTGGTAATGCGGAACATCTGCCCCATTGCGGCCAGCCCTTTCACCTGCTGGTTAGCCAGCTTAGCGGCTTCATCCTGTTGATAACCTTCCAGTCTGGCAACCTGGGTCATGAACTCAACGGCCATGTCCACCGGAATCGACAGCTTACCGTCGAGCGATTTCACAGCGCGATCGACTTCGTCAGCCAGCGTCTGTGGCTCGCCCTGCGCGGTGGCGGGATTCTTCAGGAACAGGGATAAATTAAGCGCGGTTTCGCCTTTGGCGTTTTTCCAGCTCAACGGTGCAATGGTGATCACCGGTTCGCCTTTCATCAACAGCGGCAGGGCGCCGAAGAAGGCTTCGGTCACTTTCTGCTGATACAGTTCCGGGTTATCCGCCACGCCCGGTTGAGATAACAGCGCCTGAGTCTGGGCGTTATACTGTTGGCTGAACTGATGCCAGGCTGCGCCATCGATCTGGCCCACTTTCAGCGTCAGCTTGCCGCTACCCAGATCCTGATTCTGTACTTTCAGGCTGTTCAGGACGTAATCCAGTTGGCTGTTGATGGTTTTACCGTCGTCCACGAGATCGGTTTTACCGCTGATCTCCATGCCTTCCAACAGCGCCATCTCTTTACCTTCAACGGCGAGCGCCATTTTCCCAATCGTCACTTTCTGGTTACCGACGCGCTCACCGAAACTGGCCAGCGTGCTGGAACCTTCCGTTTTCAGGTCGTTAAAGGAGAGCTGGACCTTTTGATCGTATTCATTCACCGCATCGACCAGACCGCTCTTCGCCTCACCGGAAAGGGAAACCACTTTTCCTTCTTTATCAGCATTGAAGATAAATTCGCCGCCGCTGAACGCGACTTTCTCAGCCTCTTTCTCATAGTTCAGCGGTTTCAGCGACAGGGCGGAACGGGTATCGCCGCTATAGCTAATTCGAGAATTGATCTCGAAAGGCGTTTCACCTTTCGCCATCTCAAAGAGCGGTTTGCTGACGTCGTTGTTCACCAGGGTGGTTTTCACCGAGGCCATCGACGGCAGGAGATTAAAGGTTTTCAGTTGGGCGAACGGGAAGGGGCCGTGATCGACGGATTCATCAAGCACCACGCTCTGGCCCGCTTTCAGCCACGGATTCTCTTTTCCCGCCACTGGCTTAAGCACCAACTGTAACTGGCTACTGAATACGCCACGCTGATAGTTCTGATAAGCGAGTTCTACGTTTGCTTCCGGCGCGGTGAGTTTTATCTGCGCATTGGCCTGGCTAACCATCTCAGCAAGATGGGTTTCCAGCTTTTTACCTGTGTACCACGCACCGCCTGTCCAGACGACGCCGAGTGCGACGATCACACCTGCAGCTACCAGCGATTTTTTCATATTGTTTGTCCATAAATGAAACCAGGCGGTAGAGACCGCCTGGCAAAGTCAAAAGCCCTAAACAAGCTTAGCAAGAGTTACTACAAAATTCAGTAAGTTGCTAGAGTTTGTTGTAAACCCGGGCCACACGGCCCACGCCGCTCACGCGCACCGGCGACTCTTCGGCGCTGATAAATGCCGATTCTCCCGGTTTAAGCACCAGCCGCTGTTCGCCTTTGCTTAACACCGCTTCGCCTTCAACGCAGAACAGGATCGCAGCGCTTTGCTGGTCAATTGTGGTCTCCTGGGCTGACAGAGAGTGCAGGGAGAATGCGAAATCATCCACTGGGATAGGGAAATCGAGTTCCGCGCCGTTTTTCACCGGAGTGGTCAGCAACTGATTCGCCGGTTTTGCGTCGAACTTAACATTGGCAACCAGTTCCGGGATGTCGATGTATTTTGGCGTCAGACCCGCACGCAGTACGTTATCGGAATTCGCCATCACTTCCAGCGCCACGCCCTGCAGATAGGCATGCGGCGTTTCGGCGAACAGGAACATCGCTTCGCCAGGATTCAGTTTCACCACGTTCAGCAACAGCGGTGAGAAGAGACCGCTGTCGTCCGGATAAAACGCTGCGATAAGGCGAATAGTCTGCCACGGTTCGCCTTGCTGGGTTTCCAGCGCCGCTTTCAGAATTGCCAGCGCGCGGGATTTCTCTTCGCCCTGCATGCTCAGCAGACCGGCAAACAACTGGCTCAGACGCTCTGCGTTGGGTTGTTCCAGGAAGTGGGCGATAGCGGTATGCGCGCCAGCCACCGGTTGCAGCAGCGAAACGATCTCAGAGAACTCGCGGAACGCGTTCATGGCAAGGAATGGCGTCAGGGCGAAAACCAGTTCCGGCTTATGGTTTGGATCTTTGTAGTTGCGCTCTGCGGCATCCATCGGGATACCAGCGGCGTTTTCTTTAGCAAAGCCGATTTCAGAATTACGCTTGTTCGGGTGTACCTGAATGGACAGGGGTTGCGCGGCGCAAAGCACTTTAAACAGGAACGGCAGTTCCCCGAAGCGTTTCGCCACGGCATCGCCGAGCAAGGCGGATGGTTGGCTGTCGATCACGTCACGCAGCGAGACGATCTGCCCGCTGGCATCTTCAACCTTCGAACTGCTCTTCGGATGCGCGCCCATCCACAGTTCTGCCATTGGCAACTGCTGCGGATTCGCCACACCATAGAGTTCCGTCAGCGCCGTTTTGCTTCCCCAGGCGTAGTTCTGTACGGAGTTGATGAGTTTTTGCATGTTCAATGCCCTGTTGCAAGTTGGAAATCAGTGGGAACTTAATTCGACTATTAAAGCAAGAAACCTGTAGGAAGTAACCTGCGGGCGCAAAAAGTCGTACTTGTCTCAGTTTTTGTTAAAAAATTGTGTAGGATAGTGTAACTCGCTTTTAACGAGGGCAATGGAACATCTGCCCTGAAGCCTAAGAAAATCAGACCGAGCAGTAAGTGAGAGAACAATGTCAAACAAACCCTTTCATTATCAGGATCCTTTTCCCCTTAAAAAGGATGATACCGAATACACCCTGCTGACCAGCGAATATGTTTCCGTCGCCGAATTTGAAGGACAAGAGATCCTCAAAGTCGACCCGGAAGCCCTCACGCTGCTCGCGCGCCAGGCCTTCCATGACGCTTCATTTATGCTGCGCCCTGCGCACCAGCAACAGGTTGCTGATATTCTGCGCGATCCGGACGCCAGCGAAAACGATAAATATGTGGCGCTACAGTTCTTGCGCAACTCTGATATCGCAGCGAAGGGCATTCTGCCAACCTGTCAGGATACCGGTACGGCGATTATTGTCGGCAAAAAAGGCCAGCGCGTCTGGACCGGTGGGGGCGATGAGGCGGCGCTGGCGCGTGGGGTGTACAACACCTACATTGAAGATAACCTGCGCTACTCGCAAAACGCCGCGCTGGATATGTATAAAGAGGTGAACACCGGCACCAACCTGCCTGCGCAGATTGACCTCTACAGCGTCGACGGGGATGAGTACAAATTCCTTTGCATCGCGAAGGGCGGCGGTTCCGCCAACAAAACTTACCTGTACCAGGAAACCAAAGCGCTGCTCACGCCGGGCAAGCTGAAAAACTACCTGGTTGAGAAGATGCGAACGCTGGGAACCGCCGCCTGTCCGCCATACCACATCGCCTTTGTGATCGGCGGGACGTCAGCGGAAGCGAACCTGAAGACCGTGAAGCTGGCGTCGGCAAAATACTATGACGAACTGCCAACCGAAGGGAATGAGCATGGTCAGGCCTTCCGCGACATCGAGCTGGAAAAAGAACTGCTGACGGAAGCGCAAAACCTCGGTTTAGGCGCGCAGTTTGGCGGCAAATACTTTGCCCACGACATCCGCGTGATCCGCCTGCCGCGCCACGGCGCGTCCTGCCCGGTCGGGATGGGCGTCTCCTGTTCGGCGGATCGCAACATCAAAGCGAAGATCAACCGCAAAGGCATCTGGATTGAGAAGCTGGAGCATAACCCGGGGAAATACATTCCTGAAGAGCTGCGTAAAGCGGGCGAGGGAGAAGCAGTGCGCGTGGACCTGAACCGCCCAATGAAAGCGATCCTTGAACAACTGTCGCAATACCCGGTTTCGACTCGCCTTTCTCTGAACGGCACCATCATCGTCGGTCGTGATATCGCGCACGCTAAATTAAAAGAGCGGATGGATAATGGCGAAGGGCTGCCGCAGTATGTGAAAGATCACCCGATTTACTACGCCGGCCCGGCGAAGACGCCGGAAGGTTATGCCTCCGGCTCACTCGGTCCGACTACTGCCGGGCGCATGGACTCGTATGTCGATCAGCTTCAGTCACAGGGCGGGAGTATGATCATGCTGGCGAAAGGTAACCGCAGTCAGCAGGTGACCGACGCCTGTAAAAAACACGGCGGATTCTACCTCGGCAGTATTGGCGGTCCGGCAGCCGTCCTGGCGCAGGGCAGCATCAAGAGCCTGGAGTGCGTGGAATATCCGGAACTGGGAATGGAAGCTATCTGGAAAATCGAAGTTGAAGATTTCCCGGCCTTTATTCTCGTTGACGATAAAGGAAACGATTTTTTCCAGCAGATTCAGACGTCGCAGTGCGCACGCTGCGTTAAGTAACGTCAGCCGCCCTTCGGGGCGGTTTTTTTTTATCGCACAAACCACCAAACGGTGGTGCTGTCATCGTTGATACTCATAAGACCGCAAGCAAGTGGGCAATGTCGAACATAACCTAATCAATTCATTCTCTAAGGAGCAGGTCATGGTAACGGTACGCAGCGAGAAAGATTCGATGGGCGCAATTGATGTCCCGGCAGATAAACTGTGGGGAGCGCAAACCCAGCGTTCGCTTGAGCATTTTCGGATCTCCACCGAGAAAATGCCCGTCTCGCTGATCCACGCGCTGGCGCTCACCAAGCGCGCAGCGGCAAAGGTTAACGACGATTTAGGGCTGCTGACCGCCGAAAAAGCCGCCGCGATTATGCAGGCTGCCGATGAGGTGCTGGCAGATAAACACGCGGGGGAATTTCCTCTGGCTATCTGGCAGACCGGGTCAGGTACGCAAAGCAATATGAACATGAACGAAGTGCTGGCAAACCGGGCCAGTGAACTGCTTGGCGGCGTTCGCGGCATGGACCGCAAAGTCCATCCTAATGATGATGTCAACAAGAGCCAGAGTTCGAACGATGTCTTTCCGACGGCGATGCATGTCGCAGCGCTGTTGACGCTGCGGAGTCATCTTATTCCGCAGTTGCAGGTGTTAACGAAGACGCTGAATGAAAAATCACACGCCTTCGCCGATATCGTTAAAATTGGCCGTACCCATCTCCAGGACGCCACGCCGCTGACGCTGGGGCAGGAGATATCTGGCTGGGTGGCGATGTTAGAACATAATCTGCGACACATCGAAAACAGTCTTCCGCACGTGGCGGAACTGGCGCTGGGCGGTACGGCCGTCGGCACCGGGCTGAATACGCATCCGGAGTATGCCCGTCGCGTTGCTGACGAACTGGCGGCAATCACCCATGCCCCCTTTGTCACTGCGCCAAACAAATTTGAAGCCTTGGCAACCTGCGATGCGCTGGTCCATGCCCACGGCGCGCTGAAGGGACTGGCGGCGTCGCTTATGAAAATTGCCAACGACGTGCGCTGGCTGGCATCAGGGCCGCGCTGCGGCATTGGCGAAATTGCGATTCCGGAAAATGAACCGGGAAGTTCAATCATGCCAGGCAAGGTCAACCCGACCCAGTGCGAAGCGCTGACGATGCTGTGCTGCCAGGTGATGGGGAACGATGTGGCGATCAACCTGGGCGGGGCGTCAGGCAATTTTGAACTGAACGTCTACCGTCCGATGGTGATCCACAACTTCCTGCAGTCGGTGCGTCTGCTGGCGGATGGTATGGAGAGCTTCAATGCGCATTGCGCCGTCGGTATCGAGCCAAATCGCGAACGGATCAATCAGTTGCTCAATGAATCGCTGATGCTGGTCACCGCGCTGAATACCCATATCGGCTACGACAAAGCGGCAGAAATCGCCAAGAAAGCGCATAAAGAGGGGCTGACGCTGAAAGACGCGGCTCTGGCGCTGGGCTATCTCACCGAAGCGGAGTTCGACAGCTGGGTGCGGCCAGAGCAGATGGTCGGCAGCATGAAACCGGGACGTTAATCAGCCACATACAGGTGCAGTCGCGGAATCATCAGTCGCAGCGGCTGTGCCTGGGGTTTAAATCGATGCTGTATGTTTTCGGCGTCGTAATTCAGTAGCTCGCCAATATCCGGCATGCCTGCGCCGTTTTCCGTATTGATCAATGCGATAAGGGGGGTCGGGCAGGCATGCTGTACCTGCTTTTGCTCGCCCTTGTACCAGACTCTGGCGATGGGCTGAACCTTCACCGGACGCTTAATCTTCAGTTTTGCCTGCTGCGGCAGGGCGGCGATGTCCTGATACTCGCGCTCCAGCTTTGCCTGCCACTCCTCGCGCGTCCAGGGATGCACGCTGCGCGGGGTATTCAGACTCTTCTCCAGTTGCGCCAGAACCTCGTCGCGTTTCAGATTCTTGATGATATGTTTGTTCGCCCAGCCAAAGCGCAGTGTCGCCGGATCGTTTATTACCGTCAGCGTCCGATACGCATTAAGCGTAATCAGTCCCGGCAGATGGCGATGGACCCATTCAAAGCGCGCAGCAGACGGCAAACCCGATTCCACAGTGACAATATGCTCAAAGGTGGTTTTTAGCTGATTGATATGTTGCACCTGATTTTCCAGCACGGCCTGGCTGGCATTGTCAACCTGATAACACAGCACGCCGGGCAGACGTACCGCCGCTTTGCTGCTGCGTGTTTCGGACTGCTGCTGAATAAACAGGTGACGATAATGCGCCAGTGCCAGCGCTTCGGCCTCTTTGCCCAGATGTTGCTTCACCGCAATTGTATCCAGCGGGGAATGCTCGGCCTCTTTGGTCACTTCCGGTAGCGAAAAGACACGGGCAATCATCAGATGATGTTCTCCGAGCGTTTGCGTCAGTTCAGCCAGAGTCTGTTCCATCTGGCGAAACGTGGTATTCAGTCTGTCGACGAGATCGTAACGGGCCATTGTGCATCTCATTAGTTACAACATACTCAATTCATAGCACATTATTTCGCCTGCGGCAACGGCGCGGATGGCGTTAGCCAGCGGTTAATTCGGGGAGTGCGTGCTGGATCGGCCAACAAAAGCTGAAGCGGGCACCGCCAAGCTCGCTTTCCCCGCAGCTAACCGTGCCACCCATCGCCTGAGCGATGGAATACACGATCGCCAGACCGAGACCGCACCCGCCGGTGGCGCGGTCCCGACTCGGATCCAGGCGGACAAAAGGCTCGAAAACGCTCTCCCAGTCCTCCGGGGCAATGCCTGGTCCGTCATCTTCGACGACCAGCGTGGCGAAGCGATCGTTGAGTTGCAGGCTTATCTGCACGGTGGACTGGCAATAACGCAGGGCGTTGTTCAGGAGATTATCCAGCACGCGTTCCATGAGTCGCATATCCAGCGCACCGTAATCGCCGTTGACGAGGTGCGAAACCTGAAGCGTTCGCTCAGGATTCACGCTCTGCACATCGTCAATGTGCGCCGAGAGCCAGACCGGGAGATCCGGTTCGCTCAGATGCAGCTCATTTTGCGGCCTG
This sequence comes from Citrobacter farmeri, assembly GCF_019048065.1. Classification (NCBI taxonomy): domain Bacteria; kingdom Pseudomonadati; phylum Pseudomonadota; class Gammaproteobacteria; order Enterobacterales; family Enterobacteriaceae; genus Citrobacter; species Citrobacter farmeri. Next base: position 2,449,510 of record NZ_CP077291.1, on the reverse strand, counting down.
TCGAGGCGGGCATAGGTTAATAGTTCCTGAATCAAGGCTTCGAGCTGTCCAATATCGCGATTAAGCGCCAGAGATTCTTGCTCCGTCAGGTTTTCACTCATCTCCAGTCGGTAACGCAGGCGAACCAGTGGGGTGCGCAGTTCATGGGCAATCCCGTCGATCAGCTGTTTTTTACTGGCGATCAGCGCATTGATATTGTCCGCCATCTGGTTAAAGGCAATGCCCAGACGCTCAAAGCTGGAACCGCTGTCAAAATTCAGTCGTTCGCTGAGATGACCTTTGCCGAACCGCTGAGCGGCAGCTTCCAGTCGCAGCATTTCCTGCCAGTGGGGACGCATCCAGATAAACACCGGAAAGGCCAGTGAAATAGCGATAAATGCTATCAACGCGATATCCAGAAGACGCATCTGATGGAGAAAATAGAGATAGGGAATGGGGCCAACGGCCAGCACATAATGACTGCGTGGAATGCGCTGAATGAAGGTGTACTCATCGTCGAGCGCAATAATATCGCCTTCACGCAGACGCTGCATACTCGGAGCATCCAGCGTGAATTTCGTCAGTGGCTCAACGCGCAGGTCAAAAGAGAGATTGAGGTCCATCTCTTTGAGCGTTTTACCCCAGTCGCGAGGGGGTATCTCGCGCAATTCGCTGCGCATCAGATAGAGCGAACTTTTCATCAAATCATCGAGCGACTGCCTGCCAGCGCGCTCTGCGGTGAATTTATAAACCAGCCCGACCAGCAGAGTCATCACCAGAAAGCAGACAAACAGCAGGAGATAAAACTGTACAAACAGTTTCTTCATTTACATCCCCGAATGTAGTGATGGCACATCATCCCAGGCGTGCGGGGCAAACAGATAGCCTTTGTTACGCACCGTTTTAATTCGATAGGGTTCTGCCGCGTTATCAAGCAGTTTCTTGCGCAGACGTGAGATGGCGACGTCCACGCTGCGATCCATACCGTCATAGCTTACGCCACGTAGATTTTTCAGCAGCGCATCGCGGTCCATAATTTGTCCGGCGTGGGTGGCGAGCTCCCATAACAGTTCGAAATCGGCAGTGGACAGAATGATCTGCTCACCGCTAAGCAATACGACACGGTTGATGGGGTCGATGGTCAGAGAACCAAAGCGCAGCGTTTTATGCGGCGTGATGGTGGCAGGCTGAAACCCTTTACTATGGCCAGACTGATCGCTCTGGCGCAAATGCAGACGCAGACGTGCCAACAGTACCGCTGGCGGCGTGGTCTTCAGAATGTAATCGCAGGCCCCCATTTCCAGCGCCAGGATGTGGTTCATGTCGCTGTCCAGCGAGGTGAGCAGGACGATTGGCCCTTGCCATTGCCCCTGCAGGTCACGACAGAGGGTCATACCGTCTTTGCCTGGGAGCATGATATCCAGCAGTACCAGATCCGGTTGAACCTCTACTATCCGTGCTTCTGCCAGATCGCCACGTGGCTCGACAACCACCTCAAAATCGTGTTTTGCCAGATAGGCCGCAATGAGCGCACCGACTTCAGGATCGTCTTCAACAAATACAATCGTGTTCATCATCTTGATTGCCGATCAGAAAACGTCAACATACACCGCCGGGCCGCTGGCTTCCATTAATCTTTCCTAAACGGGGGTGCTTCCGTTATGCTGGTTGCCGATGTTATTGATGTGTAAAGGCAAGGTAATGGGACTCGTGATTAAAGCCGCGCTGGGTGCGCTGGTGGTGGTGTTGATTGGGTTGCTGGCAAAAACGAAGAATTATTATATCGCAGGGTTAATCCCACTGTTCCCGACATTTGCGCTGATTGCACATTACATCGTGGCCAGCGAACGGGGAATTGACGCGCTGAGAACGACCATCGTGTTCAGCATGTGGTCGATTATTCCCTACTTTGTCTATCTCGTTTCACTGTGGTACTTCACCGGCTTTCTGAAGCTGCCGGTGGCGCTGGGCGGGGCGGTGATCTGCTGGTGCCTGAGCGCCTGGCTGCTGATCTTTTGCTGGGTCAAACTTCACTAACGCAGATGACGACCGCCGTCTACGGCGAAACTGCGACCGGTGACAAAGCAACTGGTCAGCAGATAATCGATTAAATCGATCACCTCTTTTTCGCCCGGAGCCGTTTTCATTAGCGATTTGTTCAGCGCCTGCTGACGGTATTCGGCATCGTCACCTTCGTTAAACAGAATCAGCGAAGGGGCGATCGCGTTGACCTTTACTTCCGGCGCGAGCTTACGAGCGAATGAGCGGGTCATATTATCCAGCGCCGCTTTGCTTGCCGCGTAGGCGATATGCTTGTCGCTGCCTTTCTCCACAACGTAATCCGTAAAATGGATGATGTCGCTGGCGGCGTGCCCGTGCCCGCGCAGCATGCCTTCGAGCGCATGATTAAGCAGATAAGGCGCATTGACGTGGATTTGCATCATGCAGGCCAGTACATCAGAGAGCGGCGTTCCGGGCTTCTCTGCCATCCACGCGCTGGCGTTGTGCACAATAGCGCGCAGACCGCGGGCTTGCTCTTTCACTTTATCGGCGAAGGTCAGAATGCCTTCATCGGTGGAGAAATCGGCCTGAATGCACAGCGCGCCCGCCTGGGTCAGCCCGTCAATGGCCGGATAATGCGTACGATAACTGACGATCACCGGCTGTTTCTGGTTGATAAAATGCCAGGCAATCGCGAGACCGATGCGGCGACCGCCACCGGTCACGAGAATGGGCAGAGGATGTTGAGTTCCCATCGAAAAACTCCTTATGCGCCTGCAAATCAGGCTATTAGCGTCAAACGATGGGATGCGATTACCCCACCAGCAACCAGGTCGCCGGTACGGCGGCAACCAGCAACAGACCAATCAGCACCATCTCCTGACGATTCAGAACGTTATCATGCGTATGCGTTTTGCGCGCATACAGGAACACCAGCAGACCCGGTGCGTAAAGCACCACCGAGAGCAGCAGATGCATCGGCCCGGAAGCATACAATAACCATAAGCCATAAATGCACGCACCGACACCTACCGCCTGGTGAAGCGGACGGGTGGCAATTTTTAGCAGAAAGGCACCGACGAGGAAATAGGGAACCAGAATCATCTCTGAAGCGATGGTCAGCAGCGTGTTGTAATCCGAACCGGTAAGCCAGATAAGCACCAGGCAGATCTGGACGCAGAGGTTGGTGAGCCACAGCGAGGCCGATGGCGCACCTTGCGCATTCTGACGGGCGAAAATCCGCGGGAAGGCTTTATGCGTTGAAGCGAGAAACGGAACTTCCGCCGCCATAATCGTCCAGCTCAGATACGCCCCGCAGACAGAGACAATCAGGCCCGCCGCGATAATAATCTCACCCCATGGTCCCATCATCTTGACCATCAAACCGGCCATCGACGGGTTACGGATCTCTGCCAGTTCAGGACGGGCAACCACGCCAAGCGAGAGCAGGGTAACCAGCAGATACACGGCAAGTGCGGAGAGCACCGCTAACAGCGTGGCGCGACCCACATCGTGCTTATTGCGCGCCCTCGCCGAGACTACCACCGCGCCTTCCACACCGATGAACACCCATAGTGTGATGAGCATCGTGTTTTTAACCTGTTCCCAGACCGGGACACCCAGCGCGAGGCCGGTAAAATCCAGACTGAAGATGTCCAGTTTAAACGCCATAAAGGCCAGCACGATAAACAAACCGAGCGGCAACAATTTTGCCAGCGTCGCCACCAGATTGATGCTGGCCGCCGTTTGTACGCCGCGCAGTACCAGAAAGTGTACTACCCACAGCAGAACCGAGGCGCCCACGATCGCCTGCCAGGTGTTTCCGTCACCAAACAGACGCAACGCTGGGGTATCGGTAAAGAAACTGAGGGCAGAGAAGACAATGACGAGGTAGGAGACGTTGGCAATCACCGCGCATAGCCAGTAACCCCAGGCAGAACAGAAACCGATCAGCTCCCCGAATCCTTCACGGGCATAGGTGAAAATGCCACCATCCAGTTCGGGCCGAATGCGGGTCAGAATTAACATGGCAAACGCCAGCAGCATTATCCCGGCTCCGGTAATCGCCCAGCCGATGAGTAATGCTGACGGACTGGCAACAGCGGCCATGTTCTGCGGCAGACTGAAAACACCTGCGCCAAGCATTGAGCTTAAAACCAGCGCGGTGAGTGCGCTCAGTCCCAGTTTCTTTTCCATGGTTATCCCGTGGTAAAAACGAAAGATGAAGAATAATTATTGTGGCAAAACGCATAAAAATGGTGAAAGCCACTAAGGCGCGGGATTTTACGGAGAGAAGAGACTGCATGCAATGATCAGAGAAAAATTTGTGACTAATAAAACGAAAGGCGGCATAAAGCCGCCTTATTTTACTACCGGAGCGCGTTATTTATACAGATCGGCGCTGATAGTCATGTTATTACCACGTTCCTGCCACTGGCGAGTAATGTGGTAATACTTGGCCCCTTGCTTCGCTGCACGCTTCGCGACCTGATAAGAGACTTCGGTCATGCTGCTGTAGTTGCCGGTGAACTTGATGCTGTCGAACGGCACCATCATGGCTGCCGTGGCTTTGTTCAGTTCTTCGACTTTAGTGCCATCCGGAAGGGTGACAGTGTAACGCCCGCCTTTGGTGGATTGCGTTTCGAAGAAGCGGCCTACTTCAGAACTCGGAGACGCGGTGGTAGCAACACCTGGGATTTCGACCTTTTTCGCCGCTTCGCCACCGGCAGCTAACGCTGCGCGACCGGCATCGGAATCCGCCGGGATCGCGTCAGGACTCTGTACTACGCGTTTCTTCGCATCTTTTTTATAGATGAAAGCGGTAATACGCTGGTTGCCACCCTGGTTCGCATCGATCTGACGCACGATGTAGAAGGCGTAGGCGCCTTTTTCGTTTGCCGCTTTGGTGATGGCGTCATTTACTTCCGGCTGACTGCGGTAGAAACCCTGTACCGTGACGGTATCAAACGGTTCCAGCATCACGGCTTCAGACTTCGGTAATTCAACCACGCCATTGATCACGCGGTTTTTGCTGGCTTCCGCTTTCTCGGCGTCGGCTTTGTAGAGGTCTGCAACAACACGCCAGTTACCGCTGTTACCAAAATCAGAGGTATCGACAACATAAAATGAGGCGGCGCCTTCTTTATCTGCGCGGCGGTTAACGGCTTTCACCGCATCGCCAATCGCATTAAAACGGCCTGTGACCGTGACACGGTCGTAAGGTTTCAGTGCTGCCGCTTGCTCCGGCGTCAATTCTGTTGCTGCGTTTACGGAAAAAGCCGTCGCAGAAAGAAGTGCGGACGCCAGGAGAGTGTTCTTAAGCTTCATAAAAATAATCCTTCGCCTTGCGCAAACCAGGTACTGGTATTGTTATTGACTAGAAACGTGGCTGATTATTGCATTTAAACCCGGTGACTGTCTGCGTCATTTTTCAATAGACATGGCAGAGGACGTCACAAGGGTGATAACAAATTATGATATGTCGAAAAAATGGTCATTTCACAGTAAAAACTGATGAACGCACTGAATTTTATAAGTTAATTTAATGTTAACGAGTTGATCTACTGTGGCGCTTAATCATGTTTTGCCGCTTCGTCTGAGCGATTTATTGGCCTTTCACAAGGAATTGAAGGTCATTATCCCGGTCAGAGGGCTGAATCGTTCCTGTTTTGCTGATAACCCGACAAATACTGTTTTTTGGCGCTAGATCACAGGCGCTATTTTCAGTACGTTATATGGAGTTTGTTACTGTTTTATTTTTCCGGGGTAACCTGTACCTCCTGCGTGACATTACCTGCGTAATTTCACGATCACTGACAAACCATCATCAAAAATACCGATGGAAGGGAACATTATGCGAATTGGCATACCAAAAGAACGGTTTACCAATGAAACCCGCGTAGCAGCGACGCCGAAAACGGTTGAGCAACTGCTGAAGCTGGGTTTCACCGTCGCGGTAGAGAGCGGCGCGGGTGGACTGGCAAGTTTTGACGATAAGGCTTTTGTAGAAGCGGGCGCGGAAATTGTCGACAGCGGCGCTGTCTGGCAATCTGAGATCATTCTGAAGGTTAACGCACCAGAAGATGAAGAAATTCCGTTACTCAATCCGGGCACCACGCTGGTTAGCTTCATCTGGCCGGCGCAGAATCCAGAGTTAATGCAAAAGCTCGCCGAGCGTAATGTGACGGTGATGGCGATGGATTCCGTACCGCGTATTTCACGTGCGCAGTCGCTGGATGCATTGAGCTCCATGGCAAACATTGCCGGTTATCGGGCGATCGTTGAAGCGGCGCACGAGTTCGGACGCTTCTTTACCGGGCAGATCACCGCTGCGGGCAAAGTGCCACCTGCCAAAGTGATGGTGATTGGCGCAGGTGTTGCCGGCCTGGCTGCGATTGGCGCGGCGAACAGCCTGGGCGCGATTGTGCGTGCTTTTGACACCCGTCCCGAAGTAAAAGAACAGGTCCAGAGTATGGGCGCTGAATTCCTCGAACTGGATTTCAAAGAGGAAGCGGGTAGTGGCGACGGTTACGCCAAAGTGATGTCTGAGGCGTTTATCAAAGCGGAAATGGCGCTATTTGCCGCGCAGGCGAAAGAGGTCGACATTATTGTCACCACCGCGCTGATCCCTGGTAAACCGGCACCGAAACTGATCACCCGCGAGATGGTTGACTCCATGAAAGCGGGCAGTGTCATTGTCGATCTGGCCGCGCAAAACGGCGGCAACTGTGAATACACCGTTGCTAATCAGGTCACAACCACCGCAAATGGCGTCAAAGTCATCGGCTATACCGATCTGCCAGGACGCCTGCCAACACAGTCCTCACAACTGTACGGCACCAACCTTGTTAATCTGCTCAAACTCCTGTGCAAAGAGAAAGACGGTAATATCACCGTTGATTTCGACGACGTGGTGGTACGCGGTGTAACGGTGGTGCGGGACGGTGAAATCACCTGGCCTGCGCCGCCGATTCAGGTGTCCGCACAGCCGCAGGCCGCCGCGAAAGCCGCGCCGGTAGCAAAAGAGCCAGCAAAACCTGCCTCACCGTGGCGTAAATACGCGTTGATGGCGCTGGCGATCATTCTGTTTGGTTGGCTGGCTGACGTCGCGCCGAAAGAGTTCCTCGGACACTTTACGGTATTCGCATTATCCTGCGTGGTGGGTTACTACGTGGTCTGGAACGTCTCTCATGCTCTGCATACACCGCTGATGTCCGTGACCAACGCCATTTCAGGGATCATCGTCGTTGGCGCGCTATTGCAGATTGGCCAGGGTGGCTGGGTGAGCTTCCTGAGCTTCATCGCGGTACTGATTGCCAGCATCAATATTTTCGGTGGCTTCACCGTGACTCAGCGCATGCTGAAAATGTTCCGGAAAAACTAAGGGGTAACACATGTCTGGAGGATTAGTTACAGCTGCATACATTGTTGCCGCGATCCTGTTTATTTTCAGTCTGGCGGGACTTTCAAAGCATGAAACGTCTCAGCAGGGTAACAACTTCGGTATCGCCGGGATGGCGATTGCGCTGATTGCCACGATTTTTGGCCCGGATACGGGCAATGTTGCCTGGATCCTGGTGGCGATGATCATCGGCGGCGCGATTGGTATTCGTCTGGCAAAGAAAGTCGAAATGACCGAAATGCCGGAGCTGGTGGCGATTCTGCACAGCTTCGTTGGTCTGGCTGCGGTACTGGTCGGCTTTAACAGCTATCTGTATCACGAAGCGGGTCTCGAGCCGATTCTGGTCAATATTCACCTGACCGAAGTGTTCCTTGGCATCTTCATCGGTGCGGTGACCTTCACCGGTTCGGTGGTGGCGTTTGGTAAACTGCGCGGTAAGATCTCTTCTAAGCCGCTGATGCTGCCAAACCGGCATAAAATGAACCTCGCGGCGCTGGTGATCTCTTTCCTGTTGCTGGTGGTCTTTGTTCGTACCGAAAGCGTTGGCCTGCAGGTTCTGGCGCTGCTGGTGATGACCATCATTGCGCTGGCGTTTGGCTGGCATCTGGTGGCCTCCATCGGCGGGGCGGATATGCCGGTTGTGGTTTCCATGCTGAACTCCTATTCCGGTTGGGCTGCAGCGGCAGCGGGCTTCATGCTGAGCAATGACCTGCTGATCGTGACCGGTGCGCTGGTCGGTTCTTCCGGTGCGATTCTGTCTTACATCATGTGTAAGGCGATGAACCGCTCGTTCATCAGCGTCATTGCGGGAGGCTTCGGTACCGATGGTACGGCGTCCAGCGGTGATGAAGAAGTGGGTGAACACCGTGAAATCAGTGCGGAAGAGACCGCGGATATGCTGAAAAACTCGCATACGGTGATCATCACCCCGGGTTACGGCATGGCGGTGGCGCAGGCGCAGTATCCGGTTGCGGAAATTACCGAGAAGCTGCGTGCACGCGGTATCAAGGTGCGTTTCGGTATTCACCCGGTTGCCGGGCGTTTGCCAGGCCACATGAACGTCCTGTTGGCGGAAGCGAAAGTGCCTTACGACATCGTGCTGGAAATGGACGAGATCAATGATGATTTCGCCGATACCGACACCGTGCTGGTTATTGGCGCGAATGACACCGTGAACCCGGCGGCGCAGGACGATCCTAACAGTCCGATTGCCGGTATGCCTGTGCTGGAAGTGTGGAAAGCACAGAACGTTATCGTCTTCAAACGTTCGATGAATACCGGTTACGCCGGCGTGCAGAACCCGCTGTTCTTTAAAGAGAACACCCATATGCTGTTTGGCGATGCCAAAGCCAGCGTGGATGCGATTCTGAAAGCGCTGTAATCGATTGTTTAACTGCAACGGCCTCTGCGGAGGCCGTTTTTACGTCGGTCACGCTTTATTTGCATCGCCCAATAAAATGGCGATACTCTGCCCGCCAACAGATTGTTCCAGTGCAATCTTGACGATAATCGTCAGTGGTACCGAAAGCAGCATTCCGACCGGTCCCAGCAGCCATCCCCAGAAGATCAACGACAGAAACACCACCAGCGTAGAGAGACCCAGACCACGTCCCATGATGCGTGGCTCAAGAATATTACCGAATACCAGGTTGATAATCAGATAGCCAGCAAGTACCACCAGCGCGTCGTACAGACCGCCAAACACCAGCACCTGAATGATAGGCGGGATTGCTGCCAGCACCGATCCAATGTTCGGGATGTAGTTCAGCGCGAAGGCTAATAGCCCCCAGATAAAGGCGAAACGCACATCCAGCGTCGTCAGCATGCCCCAGACCACCAGGCCCGTGACAAGACTGATTGCCGTTTTCAGCACCAGATAGTGTGACACACTGTCAATGGCGCGCTGAATGGCCGCCATCCCCTCGACCGGGCGGACCATGATCTGCTGGAGTTTGGTGGGAAGCTGCGGCACTTCCAGCAGCATGAAGACCACCGTCAGCAGCAGTAAAAATATCGACGACATGGCATTGGTTAACTGCGTCAGTAAATTGGTGATTAGCGTCATGGCCGCGTTGGGATCGATGTACTTCACCATCTCATCCACGGAGACGCCGATGCCTAAGCGAACCAGCCAGGGTTCCAGATTTTTCAGGGGAATGACCAGTGACGAACGATACTGGGGCAGGGTGCGCGCCAGTTCGTTGAGGGACGTTCCAAGGTAGGCCAATAGCAGGACCATCGCCATAACGATGATGATCACCAGCAGGGAGATTGCCAGCACGCGTGGAACGCGCAGTTTCACCATCCGCTGAACCAGAGGGCTGAGGACGACGGCAATAAATAAGGCCAGAATAAATGGCACAATAATATCCGCCGCAAAGCGGATACCGGTAAGAATGATCACCAGCATTCCCAGCATAATGACGATCTTGAGACCGTTCAGCGTGATGATTGGTTTTGCCATGGGGCGTCCTGTATTTTTCTACTTGCCGCGTATAATAATGTGATTCGTGTCGAGGTGTCCCGGTAAAAATCAAACGATTCGGGTAAAGAAGTGAAAAGGTTTTGAGTTAATTCCTGGCCTATGATACAAATCAGGCGTGTTCAACTACCGAGGACAATTATCATCCGCGATGACGAGAAGCAACACTGCGGATAATTGTAATATTATGGACAATATGTTCAGGACGTTTTTTTCTACCCAGACTCTTCTTCGCACTTCCTCCTCTTTCTTGCTTGCAGGTGAGCAACACTGGCGCAACGCGCTTTAGTCCCTTCTTCTGTTCGAGCTGACGCCGCGCGTTTAGCTAACTGATTTTATTTTCTGGTTTGCTGCTTCCGGCAAGCCCAAAGGATTATATTCTCAAGCAGGAGAAGCATCATGTTTTACTGGATTTTATTAGGCCTGGCGATTGCCGCTGAAATTACTGGCACACTGTCGATGAAATGGGCAAGCGTGAGCGATGGCAACAGCGGATTTATTTTAATGCTGGTGATGATCGCAGCCTCGTATATTTTTCTCTCTTTTGCCGTTAAAAAAATCGCCCTCGGTGTGGCTTACGCACTGTGGGAAGGTATCGGTATTTTATTTATTACGTTGTTTAGCGTGCTGTTATTTGATGAGTCGCTGTCGGCCATGAAAATTGCCGGTCTGGCGACGCTGGTACTGGGGATTGTGTTGATCAAATCCGGTACCCGCAAGTCGCGCCAGAGCGCGAAAGAGGTGACGCATGCAACAGTTTGAATGGGTTCACGCTGCGTGGTTGGGTGTATCGATCGTTCTGGAAATTATCGCCAACGTCTTTTTAAAATTTTCTGACGGCTTTCGACGCAAATTCTACGGCATCCTCTCGCTGGTCGCGGTTCTCGCCGCGTTCAGTGCACTGTCTCAGGCGGTAAAAGGCATCGATCTGTCCGTGGCCTATGCGCTATGGGGTGGGTTTGGTATCGCTGCGACGCTAGCCGCCGGATGGATACTGTTTGGTCAGCGCCTGAATCATAAGGGCTGGATCGGCGTCATACTGCTGCTGGCCGGTATGGTGATGATTAAGCTTGCCTGATGTTCCGCTGCCCGCACCTTGCGGGCAGCACGATTAACCTTATTGCTCTGCGGCCAGCGCATCCAGCTTTTCACGAAAACCAGTCACCGAAATAGCCCGGTTATCCGCGCGCCAACGATCTTTCGCCGCCGGGGCGGAGCTTTGAACGCCGATTAATTGCCAGCCATCTTCTGTTTTCAGCATCAGCGGCGAACCGCTGTCGCCTGGCAGAGTGTCACATTGATGTGACAACACCGAATTTTGCGCCCAACCGGTGACAATGCAATCCTGATGAGAATAGAGCGTATCCAGATGATCTTCCGGGTATCCCGACTGTGTGACCTTGCGCCCGGCATCTTTAAGGGCGGCGGTCAGTGCGGCTTTGTCCCCCTCAAAAAGCGGTAACGGTGTGATGCCGGAAGGGGGATAGCGCAGAACGATCAGGCCAAAATCCCACGGTGCGGCCGCTGGCGGCACGATCCAGCCATCGCCATCGGGCTTCAGACGTTTTCCCAGACCAGGATCCACGCGTCCTTCAATTCCGTGAATTTCATAACGCCAGAGACCTTTTCTGGAGACAAAACGCAAAGCCACGGCTTTATCCGGTCTACCTTTAGGTGGCGTTAATAAGCAGTGTCCGGCGGTAAGCGCCAGATGCGGAGAGATCAGCGTGGCAGTACACAGATTTCCGCTGGCGGTTTCCAGTTGTCCGATGGCATCCCACGGCGATTGTGTGGGATCGCTCACGGGCACGCGATCGTCCTGACCAAAAAATAACGTTTTGACTTCACTGGTCCCGGTATCCGCGTCAGGCTTATCCGCGTGCGCAATATCCGATGAAAAGCACAACGAACCCAGTAATACAGCAACGGTTTTACGCATATCACACTCTGTGTGGGTAATTATGATTATTAAAAGAGAACCCTCAGTAATTACTATAGACGTAACGGCAGGAAAGTGAGAGCAAAATCAGAGTACTACGATCAGGAAAGATAAAAGCGGGCGGCAATGAGCGCACATAAAATAAGCGTGATAAGGATGAACTCAAAGCGATAACGGCGCACCTTGTCGCCCTCCGAAAAAGGCGGCGCTAAACCGTGAAAGCGTTTAGCGCCGTTGAGTAATGGCGCGAGGGGACGCGCCAGTTTACAGATTCAGGACTTAAGCTGCCGGTTGAGCGGCTGGCTTAGCGGCCGGCTTCGCGGTGTGTTTCCTGGTGTGTTTTTTAGCAGCTTGCGCTTTTTGTTCCGGAGCTTTCTGCTCAGTAGTGGCTTTGGCTTTTTTCGGGTGTTTTTTAGCGGCCTGCGCTTTTTGTTCTGGCGCCTTTTGGGTGGTCGCTTTGTGATGTTTTTTGTGGTGCATGGTTTTTGCCGGAGCCGCTTTTGCAGCAGGAGCGGCAGCCGGTGCAGTTGTCGTAGTGTCAGCTGCAAACGCAGCAGATGACAGACCCATAGCAGCGGCAACAACCAGAGCTAATACTTTTTTCATTCTCATACCCTCGATTTGGTTTTTCATTCAACCCCACTGCGGGGCCGTTGAAATAACTATATCGCTGGGTGATAAGTGCTTCCGTGAGTCATTGGTTTCGGCGTGTAACGATATGTACAATGCCGGGCGCAGCGGCCCGGCAAGGCGGTTTACAGATAGCGAGATTCCAGGTGCGCGCGAAAATGGCGACTGCTCAGCGCTTCTCCGGTGGCCTGCGCGATCAACTGCTCAGTGGTAAAGCGACTGCCGTGCTGCCAGATGTTCTGCCGCAGCCAGTCGAACAGTGCGCTGAAATCACCGCCGGCAATCTGCTGGCGTAGACCCGGCAACGCACGATTCGCCGCGCTGAACAACTGTGCGGCGTACATCGCGCCCAGCGTGTACGACGGGAAGTAACCAAACCCGCCGTCGGTCCAGTGGATATCCTGCATACAGCCGTCTCGATAGTTCTCTTTTGTTGACAGGCCCAGCCATGCCTGCATTTTTTCGTCCCACAGCGCCGGAATATCGTCGACCTCGATGTCGCCATTGATTAGTGCCCGTTCAATCTCATAGCGCAGAATGACGTGTGCCGGATAGCTGACTTCATCGGCATCTACGCGGATAAACCCAGGCTTCACTCGCTGGTTCCAGGCAATGAAGTTGTGCTCTTCAAAGGCGGCCTGATCGCCAAAATGACGCTTCACGGCGGGTAGCAGCCGCTGTAAGAACGCATTGCTGCGGCCCACCTGCATTTCAAAAAACAGGCTCTGGGATTCGTGGATCGCAGTAGAACGGGCAAGGGCGATCGGTTGACCCAGCCAGTTACGCGGCAGGTTTTGCTCATAGCGGGCGTGCCCGGTTTCGTGGATCACGCCAAACAGCGCGCTGAGTAATTCGTTTTCGTCATAGCGCGTTGTAATACGCACATCTTCCGGCACGCCGCCGCAGAACGGATGGGCGCTGATATCCAGACGACCGGCATTGAAATCGAAACCGAGTGCAGACATCGTCTCCAGCCCCAGTTCGCGCTGAACGGCAGTCGGGAAGGGGCCGACAGGGGCAAGCAGCGGCTGGCGCGACTGTCGCTCCACCACGCGGTTGAGTAGGTCCGGCAGCCATGATTTGAGATCGGCAAACAGTCCATCCAGTTGTGCACTGGTCATTTCTGGCTCATAAATATCCAGCAGCGCATCATACGGCGAGCAACCTTTGACCTCCGCACGCAGTCTGGCCTCCTCGCGGCTCAGTTTCACCACCTCTCGCAGATTCGCCGAAAACCCTTGCCAGTCATTGGCAGGGCGCTGACTGCGCCAGGCGTGCTCGCAGCGGCTTCCAGCGAGGGATTTCGCCTCCACCAGCGACTCCGGTAACAATGCGGCCTGGGTATGCAGCCGCGTCATTTCCCGCAGATTGGCCTGCTCCACATCATTGAGGTCCTCCTGAGTGGCCGCGGCAAGCCATTGCGCTACTTTCGGCTCGGTCAGGATTTGATGTTCCAGCACGCTCAGTTCGGCCAGCGCTTCACCACGCGCCGCGCTGCCGCCTGGCGGCATCATGGCGAACATATCCCAACTGGCGATGGCGGAAAGGTGAGAGAAGCGGGAGAGCCGCAGGAAGGTCCGGGTAAGTTGTTGATAGCTTTTGTTATCCATGTAACCTCTTCGACGAAACAGGCAGGTTGAGTTCCCCCACCATAATGGGTAGTTATGTTTATCGATAGCCTTTTTTATAGTAGCTGACGGGAACATCAAACCCGTCCAATAAAAATAAACACACACAGCAAAATGAATCCACTCCACTGGGTTGTCTTTGCTCTTCTGGCACTGGATGCCGTCAGAGAATTGATGGGGTATTCATCAATCTTAGGAATTTGGTAACCGCTGTTGGTCGAGAGGCGAAAAGCCCGGTGAGATCCGGGCTTTTCTTTCAGACTAGACGTGAAGACGATGGTGCAGTCGGGTACCGACCAGAATGGCCAGTACCAGCATAATCGCGATAAACCCCCCGACGCCATTCCAGCCATAGTTATGCCAGAACACACCGCCGAGCGTACCGGCGATACTCGATCCCAGATAGTAGCTGAACAGATACAGCGAAGAGGCCTGGCCTTTCGCCCGACGAGCGCGCGGGCCAATCCAGCTACTGGCGACCGAGTGGGCACCAAAGAATCCCGCCGAGAAGAGCAGCATGCCGGCGAAAATCAGCCATAGCGAGCTGAATAAAGTCATTAGCAGACCGACAAGCATTACGGCGGTAGAAAAGAGCATCACCGGACCGCGCCCATAGCGCACCGTCATCGAACCGGCTTTCGGCGAACTCCAGGTCCCGGTCAGATAGGCGACGGAAAGCAGACCGACCACGGCCTGGCTGAGTTCCCACGGTGAAAGCATCAGGCGATAGCCAATATAGTTAAACAGGGTGACAAACGACCCCATCAGCAGAAAGCCTTCCGCAAACAATAGCGGCAACCCCTGGTCGCGCCAGTGGAGTCGAAAGTTAATGAACAGCGTTTTGGGGCGCAGCGATGTGGGGCGGAAATGGCGCGATTCGGGCAAAATTTTCCAGAACATCAGGGCCGATGCCAGCGCGAAGCAGCCAATGGCGGCCAGCGCAATGCGCCAGCTAAAGAAATCCGTAAATACACCGCTAATCAGACGTCCGCTCATTCCACCAATCGAGTTACCGCTGATGTACAGTCCCATAGAGAACGCGACAAAACTGGGGTGGATCTCCTCGCTCAGATAGGTCATTCCGACCGCCGCTACGCCGCTGAGCGAAAGGCCAATCAGCGCACGCATCACCAGAATGCCGTGCCAACTGGTCATCATCGTCGAGAGCAATGTACAGCAGGAGGCGAGCAGCAGGGCAGTCACCATTACCGGCTTACGCCCGATGGCATCCGACAGCGGGCCGGTAAACAGCAGGCCAACGGCTAACATTCCTGTGGAAATCGACAGTGAAATACTGCTACTGGCAGGCGATACGCCAAACTCATGAGACAGCACTGGCAAAATAGGCTGGACGCAGTACAGCAGGGCGAATGTCGCCAGTCCGGCAGAAAAAAGCGCCAGCGTGACGCGCATAAAGGCAGAGGTACCGCGTTGAATAAACTGAACCGGCTGAGAAATGCGTTGGTCGTCAATATCGCTCGCCGTCGCGTCATTGACTGTAGTAGTACGACTCACTGGAAATCCTTGCGCAACAAACCCGTGTTTTGAGGGGACGGGCATAACCTTATTGATTAGAGTAGGAAAATCTTATTATTCTGTCTAATATATTAATAGTCTCAAATAATACTTTAAAAATATGAATATTGAACTTCGTCACCTTCGCTACTTTGTTGCCGTGGCGGAAGAACTGCATTTTGGGCGTGCCGCGGCCCGCCTGAATATTTCGCAGCCGCCGCTGAGTCAGCAAATTCAGATGCTGGAGCAACAGGTCGGCGCACGTCTGCTCGCACGAACTAACCGCAGCGTTGCGCTGACCGCCGCAGGGAAGCAATTTCTCGCGGACAGTCGACAGATCCTTGGATTGGTCAATGACGCCGCCGCCCGTGCGGAGCGTCTGCATCAGGGGGAGGCCGGGGAACTGCGCATCGGCTTTACCTCGTCAGCGCCGTTTATCCGCGCGGTGTCTGATACCCTGTCACTGTTCCGGCAGCAATACCCGGATATGCATTTGCAGACCCGTGAGATGAATACCCGCGAACAACTGGCACCGCTGAGCGAAGGGGCATTGGATCTGGGGCTGATGCGCAATACCCAACTGCCGGAGAGTTTACATCATGAGGTTATTTTGCATGAACCGCTGATGGCGATGATCCCCCGGATGTACCCGCTGGCGCAAAAGCCGGTCGTGACGCTGGCTGAACTGGCGAAAGAGCCGTTTGTCTTCTTTGATCCCCATGTCGGAACTGGTCTTTACGACGACATCCTCGGCATGATGCGCCGCTACCAGTTGTCGCCCGTGATTACTCAGGAGGTCGGTGAAGCGATGACGATCATTGGGCTGGTCGCTGCCGGTTTAGGTGTGTCGATACTGCCGGCCTCATTTAAAAAAGTTCAGCTCAATGAAATGTGCTGGGTGCCGATTGCTGAAGAAGATGCCGTCTCGGAAATGTGGCTGGTCTGGTCGGCACATCATGAACAGAGTCAGGCGGCGCTACGCTTTCGTCAGCAGTTAATTCAGGCCGTCAGGTACGCTTAAATTAATTTAATAACGGCTGAAAATGTGCAGTTAATCACACGGCTAAGTAAAAAGTTGACGTTGTGTATTGAAGTGCTTCACCATAGCCCACAGATTATTTCGGAGCGCGAAAATAAAGGGAGTCAGAGGTGGTTGCTGATAGTCAGCCTGGGCACATCGATCAAATAAAGCAGACCAATGCGGGGGCAGTTTATCGCCTGATTGATCAGCTGGGACCGGTATCGCGTATCGATCTTTCGCGTCTTGCACAACTGGCGCCCGCCAGTATCACGAAGATTGTGCGCGAAATGCTGGAAGCGCACCTGGTTCAGGAACTGGAGATTAAAGAAGCCGGTAGTCGCGGACGTCCTGCCGTGGGACTGGTGGTGGAAACAGAAGCCTGGCACTATCTGTCCCTTCGTATCAGTCGTGGGGAAATCTTTCTCGCCCTGCGCGATCTCAGCAGCAAGCTGGTGGTGGAAGACTGTCTTGAACTGCCGCTGAACGACGAGACGCCGCTGTTGGCGCGTATTGTCACGCTGGTCGATCAATTTTTTATTCGCCATCAGCAGAAGCTCGAACGTCTGACCTCTATCGCCATTACGTTGCCCGGCATTATTGATACCGAGAATGGGATCGTACATCGGATGCCGTTTTATGCCGATGTGAAAGAGATGCCGCTCGGTGAAACGCTGGCGCAGCATACCGGTGTGCCGGTCTACATTCAGCATGATATCAGCGCCTGGACGATGGCAGAGGCGCTGTTCGGCGCGTCCCGCGGTGCGCGTGATGTGATTCAGGTGGTCATCGATCATAACGTGGGGGCCGGGGTGATTACCGACGGTCATTTATTGCATGCGGGTAGCAGCAGCCTGGTGGAGATTGGCCACACTCAGGTCGATCCTTATGGAAAACGCTGTTACTGCGGCAACCACGGCTGTCTGGAAACCATTGCCAGCGTCGAAAGCGTACTGGAACTGGCGCAACTGCGACTGGCGCAATCCATGAGCTCCTCGCTCCACGGCCAGCCGCTGACGGTTGATTCGCTGTGTCAGGCGGCGATGCAGGGGGATCTGTTGGCTAAAGACATTATCAGCGGCGTGGGAACGCACGTTGGGCGGATCCTTGCCATTATGGTTAATCTGTTTAATCCGCAAAAAATACTGATTGGATCGCCACTCAGTAAAGCGGCGGATGTGTTATTCCCGGCGATAGCGGACAGCATCCGCCAGCAGGCGCTGCCGGCCTACAGCAAAAATATGGTTGTTGAGAGCACACAGTTCTCTAATCAGGGGACGATGGCGGGTGCCGCGCTGGTAAAAGACGCGATGTATAACGGTTCTTTGTTGATTCGTCTATTACAGGGTTAACATTTTTTAACTGTTCTACCAAAAATTGCGCTAACTCAAGCTGATTCAGCCTGGCATACCTTAGACTTTCTCCACTGTATTATTTTCCTGGCTTATATTTTCGAAGCATAACGGTGGAGTTGGTGATGCTGAAGCGTTTCTTTATTACAGGTACAGACACTTCTGTTGGGAAGACGGTTGTTTCCCGCGCATTGCTGCAAGCGTTAGCGTCGGGGGGAAAAAGCGTTGCGGGATATAAACCGGTCGCGAAGGGCAGTAAAGAGACGCCTGAAGGATTGCGCAACCGGGATGCACTGGTGTTGCAAAGCGTGTCGACGCTGGAATTGCCCTATGAGGCCGTTAACCCCATCGCCCTGAGCGAAGATGAAAGTAGCGTCGCCCACAGCGGCCCGATCAATTACACCTTACTCTCTAACGGGCTGGCTAGCCTGTCCGAAAAGGTTGATCACGTAGTGGTTGAAGGTACCGGCGGCTGGCGCAGCCTGATGAACGATCTGCGTCCGTTGTCCGAATGGGTGGTGCAGGAGCAGTTACCGGTGTTGATGGTGGTAGGTATTCAGGAAGGTTGTATTAACCATGCGCTGCTGACGGCACAGGCGATCGCCAACGACGGCTTACCGCTGATCGGTTGGGTCGCTAATCGTATCAATCCGGGCCTGGCACACTACGCGGAAATTATCGATGTGCTGAGTAAAAAACTGCCGGCACCGTTGATTGGTGAACTGCCTTATTTGCCGCGCGCCGAGCAGCGCGAACTTGGACAGTACATTCGCCTGTCAATGCTGGGTAGCGTGTTGTCGGTAGATAGAATCATGGCTTGATTCACAACCCTAAAACATAATGTGAAACCGGGGAGCCAATGCGCTCCCCGGTTTTTTTGTCGCGTAAAAACCTGTTTTAGCTGTTTTCGTGAATGTTCAGCGCCCGACGGGTACGTCCGGAACTGAGGTAATCGGCGATGTAATCCTGTGAGACCTCGCCATTATAGCGGCCTTCCTCGTCGACAATCGGCATCCAACTGGTATTACTTTCATACAGTCTGGACAGCACAATACGTAGATTATCGTCGGCCTTGCCGGTAACGCGGAAGGGATGAAGGATATCTGCGCAGGTGCCGGTGGCCTGACGCGCCTCACGACGTTTCACAAAACCCAGCGGTTTGCCTTCACCATCCACCACCGTAATGGCACGAATGTCGTTGTCATCCATAATGCCAAAGGCTTCATTCAGCGGCGTGGACGGTTGCGCGGTCAGCGTCGGCTGCCGATCGGTCACGTCACCCGCCGAAACCAGCAGCAGACGCTTAAGCGTGCGGTCCTGACCGACAAATGAACCGACGAAATCGTTGGCCGGTTTGGCCAGCAGCTCATCCGGGCTGGCGCACTGGACGATGCGTCCCTGGCGGAATACGGCAATACGATCGCCGAGTTTCAGCGCCTCATCAATATCATGGCTCACCAGCATCACGGTTTTTTTCAGCGCGCGCTGCATCTCAAGAAACTGATTCTGGATCACTTCGCGGTTGATGGGGTCGACGGCACCAAACGGCTCGTCCATCAGCAGGACCGGCGGATCCGCTGCCAGGGCGCGAATGACGCCAATACGCTGCTGCTGGCCGCCGGACATCTCTTTTGGATAGCGATGCAGAAACTTCTTCGCATCCAATGCCACCATCGCCATCAACTCTTCGGCACGGCTTTTACAGCGGGCTTTGTCCCAGCCCAGCATGCGGGGGACGACCGTAATGTTCTCCTCAATCGTCATGTTAGGAAACAGCCCAATCTGCTGGATCACATAGCCAATGTTGCGGCGCAGAGTGACGGTATCCATTTCATCGGTATTTTCACCGTTAATCAGGATGTTGCCGCTGCCTGGCGTGATCAGGCGGTTAATCATCTTCAGGGTCGTGGTCTTGCCGCAGCCCGATGGCCCCAGCAGAACACACATTTCTCCTTCTGGTACGTTGAGATTAACGTTATCGACGGCCTTTAGCGGCTGACCATTTTTCTGTGAAAATTGTTTGGAGAGGTTTTCCAGTTTTATCATTATCGTATCCCCTTAGGTGTCAGGACGACTTGCAGGCGGTGTAACAGCCAGTCGAGCACAATCGCTAAAAAACAAATCATCACTGCGCCGGCAATCAGCATGCGAATGTCGCTGCCACCGATGCCGTTCAGTAACAGTAATCCCAGACCGCCTGCGCCAATCACCGCGGCAATGGCCATCACGCCGATATTCATGACCACGGCGGTGCGGATACCGCCAAAAATCACCGGCAATGCCATTGGGATCTCAACCCAGCGCAGACGCTGCCAGAAGGTCATACCAATCCCACGACCCGCTTCCCGTAAACCCGGCGCGATGCTGTCCAGCGCAGTATGGGTGTTACGTACGATCGGCAGCAGCGAATAGAGAAAGACGGCGGTAATGGCTGGCAATGCGCCAATTCCATGACCGATCAGCGAAAACAACGGGATCATCAGGCCGAAGAGGGCAATGGAAGGAATCGTCAGCAGCAGCGTGGCGGCACTCAGGACGGGCGTTGCCAGCCATTTGTGGCGGACAATCAGGATCCCCAGCGGCACACCAATCACAATCGCCAGCCCAACCGCCAGCGCCACCAGCCAGAGATGCTGGAACGTGAGCGTCGCCAGATACCCCGCGTTATCGATCATGTAGTGAATCGTCTCCATATGCGCTCCTTACAGCAGGTTCTTTTGTTGCAGAAATTCACGAGCAACCTGCTGAGGTGACTGGTGATCGATATCAACTTTCGCATTCAGCGAGCTGATCACGTCATTATTCAACTGGCCCGAGAGGGTATTAAGCGCCTCGGCAAGCCCCGGGTTGGCCTCCAGCGTGTCTTTACGTACTACAGGCGTGACAGCGTAACTTGGGAAGAAGCCTTTATCATCCTCCAGTACTTTGAGATCGAATCCCCTCACGCGTCCGTCAGTGGTATAGATAAGACCGGCGTCAACAAAGCCATCGCGCACGGCGTTGTAGACCAGTCCGGGGTCCATCTGGCGGATCTGTGGTCGGTCGAGATCCATCTGATAAGCCTGCTGCAACGGCTTCATTCCGTCACTGCGACCGGCAAACTCCAGGTCAAGTCCCAGCAACCAGTTGTTGTCGGGATCGGTCTGGCGGATATGTTCGATTTTCGCCACCATCTCCGACATGGTGTTGATATTTTCCGCTTCGGCGCGCTTGCGCTGCATGGCAAAGGCGTAGGTATTGTTCATCTCTGCGGGTTTGAGCCACACCAGTCCCAGTCTGGCATCAAGGCGTTTCACCGTGTCATACGACGCCTGTGGGCTCATGCGCTCATTAATGTGATTGAAAATAATCAGCGAGGTGCCGGTGTATTCCCACGTCATATCAATCTGTTTATTGATCATTGCATTACGTGAGATCACCGTGGCGATGTTGGTCTGCGGCTGAACCTGAAATCCCTTTTTCTGCAGATACTGAACGGTCATGGCCGAGAGGATGTGCTGCTCGGTAAAGCTTTTGGTGGCGAGAATAAGGGGGGCGGCCTGGGCCTGCGTACTAATGAACAGCGTCGCAGCGAGCCATCCCAGCCATTTTTTCTTGAAATTCATATAGCGCTCCTTGTTGTTCTTATCATTGTCATCAGGCTGTGTGTGGGCTCAGGGCACGCCCAAGCCAGGCGAGCAGGCTGTCGAGGATCAGGGCGAAAAGCGCGGTGGCGGTGGCCCCCAGGATCAATGTCGGGAAGTCGTTAAGATAGATGCCAGGGAAAATCAGCTCGCCGTAGCTGCTGGCGCCAATCAGAAACGCCAGTGGGGCGGTGCCAACATTAATCGCTGTGGCGATACGGATCCCGGAAAGCATCACCGGCCAGGCATTGGGAATTTCCACCTGACACAACCGCTGCCATTTCGTCATACCGATGCCGTTTGCCGCTTCAATCAGTGACGGCGGGACAGAACTCAGTCCGGCATACGTGTTACGCACAATCGGCAGCAGCGACGCCAGAAACAAAGCAACGATAGCAGGCATGTCGCCAATGCCGATAATCACCATCGCCAGGGCGAGAACGGCCAGCGGAGGTAACGTGTTGCCAATATTGAAGATCTGCATGGCATATTCGGCAACGCCACGGGCTGCGGGGCGACTGAGCAGAATGCCGCCTGAAATACCAACCAACAGGGCGAAGAACATTGAGGTAAAGACTAATATCAGATGCTGTTGACCGAGATAGAGCAAATCGACCTGACGCGATTTCAGCGTGTCGACGCCAATTCCCCAGAGCAGCAGCGCCAGTAGCAGAATGATGACAAAACCATACCCCAGCACGCGTTTTAACGTGGATGTGTGCATTGCAGTGTGTCTCCCTGTTTGCATGCGTTATGGCGGCGAATAATCGTCGCATGTTGTTATGCCATGTATCGGCAGGGTGTTTTGAGCTATAGCAACAGGGTGGGAAGGATTCCAGCGGGAAGGCAAATTAGATTCGCAGACGATTAATCGCTAAAAGCGATTTGGCCTTATGCCGTAAAGGATAAGCAGGGTATGTAAAGAATTGTCTTAAAAACAGAGATAAAAAGTGACACCGTAACAACCAGGAAAAGCGCAGGTATCAGAAAAGGCAGGAAAAACCTGCCTTCGAGGGTTAACGGTATAGCGGTTTTTCCGCAACGGGAGTCAGTAACTGAGACTGCCATTTTGCCAGGGTCAGGCGGGCCAGTTCACCGAGAGCCTGATAAAAAGGATGATCGGCATTCTCAATGAAAAGGTCCAGAAAGCGGGACGACCAGGGAAACAGATGCCATGCCAGCAGCTGCTCGCATTCGCTGTGTCGGCCACTTTCTGCCAGCCACGCCGCCATCAGCAGTAACGAGCCGAAATGATCTTCGGGTTCATTTTGCGCCGCTTCAACGTGAATTCCGTTGTCGCGCATCCATTGACGCAGGGCCAGGGTGGACTCGCCAAACAGGACATTTTCACGATCCAGCCAGACCGATCCCCAGGGTGGCGACGGTAATGCATACGGCCCCACGAACAGGCGCTGGAACGCTTCGGAAAGGGATTCATTGCTGGCGCGTTTAAAGTCTGTCGCCAGCGGGGCCAGTGTTTCCGCTGCCAGCGGCCATTGTGACTGCCAGTCGTCAGAGGTTAACGCTGACACCAGCGGGGTGGCTTCGGTGCTGTCGGGCGCATAGTAAAACAGTGCCCCCAGCACGCGTGCCGTCATCGCAAAATCATCACGTTGAGTAAAATCAGTCATCTGAAACATCCTGAAAAGTGCGGGTTTCCCCGCACGAATTTGTTAACCTGCTACCGCCATACCGACGGACATATGCAGGCCATAAAACAGGCCACGCCCTATTATTTCGCCGCCAAGCACGAGCAGGAGCCCCAGCAACAACCCGGCGACATGCGGTTCTTTACGGCGCACCAGCGGGCAGATCCAGCAGCCCAGCCCGGCGGCAAGCAGCACCACGCGCCATACCTGTAGAGAGGCGTAATCCGGCACCAGCGCAGAGGCCTGCTGAACCGAACTGTGAATTGTTGCCAGCGACATACCTTGCAGAACAATGACCGCCACGCTGATCAGTAGCGCCAGCACGCTGATACTGGCAAACAGGGTTCCATTAAAGGTGACACGGGAAGCCCGCAGCAGCAATGCCGCGAACAGCGGACCGCTGAGTAACACCGTCATGAAGAACGCCAGCGTCGTATAACCAGTATACCAGGTCGGTACGGTATCGATCAGGTAAACACGGGTCATTGCCCAGACAAAGACGATTCCCAACACCATGGCGACCGACAGCCAGAGTTTTCCCAGCGCGGGCGGCATTTTACCCAGTACGGCGACCAGCCACCAGAGACCTCCCACGGCGAAAAAGACCGAGCCTGCGGCAATTTCATTGCTCAATCCGGATGCGCCAATGCGGTTGAGTGAGTTGAATGCCCGCATCGGCGATCCGAGATGTATGATCGACGCGAGGAATCCCAGGCCCATTACCAGCCAGAGGAAAAACATACTACGAACCAGGCGTTGCCGGGCGGCGGCATCGTCTTTCATTGCAAACCAGCCAGGTCCACACACAATCAACGCGCCCACGACGCACTGACCGAGTACCGTAAACAGCACCAGCGGCCATTCATGCCATCCACTTCCCATCTTACACCTCCTTCGGATTCGCCAGATAACCGGTGGTATCCCCGGTCGGACGGCTGTTGGCATTGGGTTTGATCACAATACTCGGCTTCGTGAAGTGCGCGCCCGGCAGTGGCGCAACGGCCGCCAGCTCACCGTGTTTCTTACGCAGTTCGTCGATGGGGCCGAAATCCAGCGCGCGCAGCGGACAGGACTCGACACAGATCGGTTTCTTACCGTCAGCGACGCGGTCATGACAGCCGTCGCATTTGGTCATGTGGCCTTTGGCCGCGTTGTACTGCGGCGCGCCGTATGGGCAGGCCATGTGGCAGTAGCGGCAGCCGATGCAGACATCTTCATCCACGACCACAAAACCGTCTTCCCGCTTGTGCATCGCGCCGCTCGGACAGACCTTGGTACAGGCCGGGTCTTCGCAGTGGTTGCAGGCAATGGACAGATAGTAAGCAAAAACGTTCTGGTGCCAGACGCCGTTGTCTTCCTGCCAGTCGCCGCCCGCGTATTCATAAATGCGGCGGAAGCTGACATCCGGGGTTAAATCTTTGTAATCTTTACAGGCCAGTTCGCAGGTTTTACACCCGGTGCAACGGCTGGAATCAATAAAAAATCCATACTGGGTTGTCATCGGTTACTCCTTAGACCTTTTCAACCTGAACGAGATTACTGTGCGAAGGATTCCCTTTCGCCAGCGGCGAAGGGCGGTGCGACGTCAGGATGTTGATGGAGCCGCCGTGGTCTACCTGGTCGCCAAACATGTCGGCTTTGAGCCACGCTCCCTGACCAATGGCCGTGACGCCGGGCAAAATACGCGGTGTCACTTTGGCAGGGATCAGCATTTGTCCGTTGTTGTTAAACACCCGGACGGTGTCACCGTGTTGAATCCCGCGTGCGTTGGCATCAATCGGGTTAATCCAGATCTCCTGCGGGCAGGCCTGTTGCAGGACGTCGATGTTGCCATAGCTGGAGTGCGTGCGCGCTTTATAGTGGAACCCGGTGAGCTGCAGCGGGTACGTTTTGCGGATCGGGTCATCCCAACCGTCAAAACCGGGCGTATAGGCAGGCAGAGGATGGATTACCTCATCCTTCTTCAGTTCCCAGGTATCGGCGATAGTGGCCAGTCGCGCAGAGTAAATTTCAATTTTCCCTGACGGTGTTTTCAGCGGGTTAGCGCCTGGATCTTCACGGAACGCGCGGAAGGCGACGTAGTGCTCCTCCGGACATTTTTTCTTGAAGATACCGGTTTGCTTCATCTCTTCGTAATCCGGCATTTCCGGATTGCGCTCTTTGGTCTTCGCATGCAGGTATCTCACCCATTCATGCTGCGAACGTCCTTCGGTGAAGGTCTGGTACACGTCAGGCCCGAGTCGGCGGGCGACCTCGCTGAGCATCCAGTAGATTGGCTTTCTTTCAAACTTCGCTGAAGTTGCGGGCTGACCAAGGATCACATAGCCCATATTGCCGGCGGATTCGTGGGAGATCAGATCTTCCTGTTCTGTCGGCATTAAATCCGGCAGCAGAATATCGCAGTACTTCGCCGACGCCGTCATGAAATGTTCAATGCCGACAATCATTTCGCATTTGCTGTCGTCCTGTAGCACGTCATGGGTATGGGCGATATTCCCGTGCTGGTTAATCAGCGTATTACTGGCGTAGCACCACATGAACTTGATGGGAACATCGAGTTTCTCTTTGCCACGTACGCCGTCGCGTGTGGCGGTCATTTCAGTGCCGTGATCGATAGCGTCGGTCCAGGTGAACACGGAGATCTGCGTTTTCACTGGATTCTCGAGCAGGGAAAACCACTCCACGCCGAGATCCCAGGTGCCTTCACGTACGCCTGAGTTGCCTCCGTTAATGCCGACGTTGCCGGTGAGTACCGACAGCATGGCGATAGCCCGCGCGGTTTGCTCGCCGTTGGAGTGACGCTGGGGTCCCCAGCCCTGACAGATATAAGCCGGTTTCGCCGAGCCAATTTCACGGGCCAGTTGAATGATTTTATCCGCCGGAATACTGGTGATACGGGAAGCCCACTCCGGCGTTTTGGCTATACCGTCCGGACCTTCGCCGAGGATGTACGCCTTGTAGTGCGCATTACGCGGCGCACCGGCAGGCAGGGTGGTTTCATCGTAACCGACGCAATACGTGTCGAGGAACGGCTTATCGACCATATCTTCAGTAATCAACACCCAGGCGATGGCTGCCGCCAGCGCGCCGTCCGTGCCGGGGCGGATGGGCAGCCATTCGTCTTCGCGTCCGGCCGCGGTGTCGTTATAACGTGGATCGATAACGATCATCCGCGCATTGGAACGTTCACGCGCCTGTTCGACGTAATACGTAACACCACCGCCGCTCATGCGGGTTTCCGCGGGGTTGTTGCCAAACATCACCACCAGTTTCGTGTTGGCAATGTCATCAGGGCTGTTGCCATCGTTGCTGCCAAACATGTAGCTCATGGCGGCGCTGATCTGCGCGGTGCTGTAACTGCCGTAACGGCTAAGGTAGCCGCCGCAGGCGTTCATCAGACGGTAAGGAACGTTGGAGTTGGTAATGTTTCCGCCGTCGACGCCAGTGCCGTACAGCACGTGGACCGCCTCGTTGCCATACTCTTTGAGGATCCGCTTCAGGTTGTCGCCGATGGTATCCAGCGCTTCGTCCCAGGAGATGCGCTCAAACTTACCTTCGCCGCGTTTGCCGACGCGTTTCATCGGGTATTTCAGTCTGTCCGGATGGTTCATGCGGCGACGTATTGAGCGGCCGCGCAAGCAGGCACGAACCTGATGGTTGCCGTACTCATCGTTGCCGGTGGTGTCAGACTCCACCCAGTAAACCGTGTCATCTTTAACGTGCAGCCGCAGCAGGCAGCGGCTTCCGCAGTTAACGGTACAGGAACTCCAGACCGCTTTTTCTTCGACTGGCGCAGGTGTCATGCCGTCTGCGGCGCGGGCGATTCGTGTGAAAGGAAGGGTGAAAGCGCTACTGGCAAGTGCAAGGCTGCCAATGGCGGATGATTTCACCAGACTACGGCGACTGATACTGGCCGCCATGAGGCCCTCAGGCGTGGTGATTTTCATGGTTGCTCACTTTGCTAATGTCAAAAACTGACCTGGTTGCGTCCCTGTCTTCGGGAACAGCCATTCCTTTTTTTCTGTATTGATCGGTGTGGTGCAGGCGGTATTGGGCTGATGCCACACCGTCAAACAGATCGTTGTGTATTTTTTTCTATAGCGATATCAGAGACATGCTAAACAGGAATGAATTTTACCCCTTAATGGGTGGGGGTTATTAATCCATATCAAAGTGAGGGAAACCCTCCGTTACCGGAGGGGGAAAAACAGGCGGAATTATTGCGGCTCGGCGTTGGCACCTTCCTGAGAAGGCGTAGTTGCAGGTGCATTACCACTGCTGGTTCGGGTATAGAGAATTTTATGCGTGTCGTTGGCACAGTGACCGACAACCTGTGAGTCCGGTTGGTCAGCCTGATCGTTTGGCACAATACTCAGGGAGAAATTGGTCTCCGGAACGCCGTTATTGATGATGCGCTGCTCAATATCACTCCTGACGCGTTCGCAGGAATCAGGGGCGGCAAAAACCAGCGGGGAGGCGAGCAGCAGGGCGCTTGTCAGTATTCCTCGGGATAATTTCATCATCAGCTCCATTGTTGAGATGCACAGAATAAGCATAGCATTGGTAGTGTAAGCAATTGTCAGTGCCTTCAACCTGTTGAAGAATCTGAAAGATCCCTTTACTTTCCAAAAACACAAACCCCGACGAGGTCAGGGTTTGTGAGAAATCCCCCGCGTCGCCACGGGGGAAGGGACTAGAAGCTGTATTTCAGCCCCAGCATACCTTGCGTATCGCTGTAGCCATTGTCGCCAATCTGCTGGGCGACGTTCCCCCACAGGGTGACGTTTTTCGTCAGTTGACCTTCAACACCAGCTTTCAGTTCAGCTATGTTGCGGCTGCCTTTCACATCGTTGTTGATGTCATCCATCTGCACGCTGTAATTCTGCGTGTTGTGGATCCAGTTGGCTTCGACAAACGGCTGGAAAGTGCGGTCTTTACCGTCATCCATCGCGTTATGCCCCTGCAGGTACGCTTTCACACCCAGGCGGGTTTGCAGATTGCCATCGGTTTTATCCACTACCCGCGTGCCATTTTTCTCAATATGGGTATCGGCCTGCACGTCCATCCAGGTGACCTGGACTTTAGGCTGAATATACAGCGCGTTACGTTCGCTGAATTCGGCCAGTTTCCAGGTATAACCCGTTTCAACAGAGGCGGTAATACCGTCCGAGTCATACTTCTCGGACGCCAGTCCCTGTCCGGAGACGGTGTTGTCGAACCAGTTGTAGAGCATCCATGCATCGACATACGCGCCGGTTTTATCGGCGTCGTTGGCATACCAGGTGCCGTACAGACCGGCGCTGTAGCCGCTGATTTCCCCGCGAGAAGAGTATCCGGTCAGACTGGAATGGCTGCGGCTCTTGCTGTTGGCGTAACCGGCCATCAGACCCAGATGCCAGCGATCGAGACCGTCGGTGCTCCATTGCGCGATATCACCGCCCAGTTGCATCACATAGCGGTTGCTCTGGGTGCTGATTTGCCCGGAACCGTCCTTGAAGCGGTTATGTCCGCCGATGTGGCGCATCCACAGACTGGTGACCTTCTGCTCGCCGGTTAACGCGTCGGTGTACTGGGTTTCCCCCAGACGATCGTGAAGACGGGTGTTGAACAGCGTGTTGGCCGCAAGGGTATTCGCCAGATAGCTGCCGGATTCCGGCCGATACTGATGCTCAACTTCCGAGGCGACAGGCGGTTGTGGAACGGGCTGTTCTGGTGTTTCTGGTGAAGCTGGTGCTGGCTCATCCGGCGGTAACGGATCCGGAATCACCTCGCTGGTCAGGTGCCAGTTCTGGTTGTTCTTTTTGATGATGTTGTAGTCGTAAGCGCCCGCGACGATACGACCTTCTTTTACAAAGGTCCCGTTGGATGCGCCTTCGACTTCAACAATCGGAATGCCTTCCACTGTCTGCGAACCGCCACCGCCGGCGTTGGTGACGCTGACGCGCGTGGTGCCACTGGTATCACCACGAACAACCAGCTTATCGGTCGCCGAAAGGTCATCGCCTAATACGGTACGCAAGGCCAACAGACCATTGTTGCCCGTGTAGTTGCCGTTGATGGTTAACGTGGTCGGGGTAAAGGCCGCTTTCACTCGCGGTGGGGAAGAGAGCGTTGTCGTACCGGCCAGTTCCAGCGAGTTCAGGGTTTGCGAATAGCCATTTAGATCCAGACTGGCGCCGTCATTGACGATGTAATCTGACGCGGCGCTAAATGTATTTTCCGCGCCGGCGCGAAGCGTGCCTCTGGAGACAAGCGTGTTGCCGCTGTAGGTATTGGCCCCGGTCAGCGTGGTCACCCCTGAGCCGACGTGGTTGACTTCACCTGTGCCATAAATCTGAGATGCCAGCAGGAAGTCAGGACTGAAGTGGTTAAAGTTCAGAATCGCGGTTTTTTGACCGTTGGTGTTACCCAGCCAGATTCGTGGTGTGTCAATCTTACCCGCTGCCTGTTCGGCTTCGCCCTGCGCGCCGCCGATATTTAAAATCCCGGTACTGCCGTTGCCATAGGCCAGGCGGATCAACGAGCCGGATTTGACCGTCGCGCCGTTGCTGACGGTGAGATAACCTTTGGCGGTGTTATTGCTTGTGTAAATGCCACCCAGGTTAATTTCCGTAGCAACATCCAGAATTGAGTTTGCCCCGTCTATCCGTACAACCCCTGTACCATCGCCGACGTCAAAGTCGGCTACGCCAAGATAACCAATAAACATATGATTTGCGGAGGAGAGCTTACCGCCGTTGGTAATGACTAATTGACCGTGGCCCCGGAGGCCAACGACGGTCTGGTAATTGGTAATGGAGGAATTCGCGCCGTCAATGGTCACAGCCCCTCTGGCGCCGATGTCGGAATCGCCAATGAGTAAATTATTAAGACCGGTGATTTTACTGCCGTTTAGCACATTCAGCGTACCGGAACCATTACCCAGTCCAAGCTGGATATACCAGTTATTCGTTCTCAAGGTGGCACCATTGGTCAAGGTGACGGTACCGGTCCCCCCGTAACCAATGATAGCCCCTTCGGCAACAAGGACATCCCGACCATCAATAATCAATGTACCGACTCCGGTACTCCCAACGGTTACTGCGCGAACCTGATTCCAGTTACTGCCGGTATTTTCGGTTGAGGAAAGGGTGAGGGAGTCATTATTGTCGATAATGAGATCGCTCGTGATGTCCGTCGGCGGCGTCACGGATAACAGATTGATATTATCCATATTCGCTGCGGCGGCTGTTTGCACTGCGAAAGCAATAGCGATTGCCAGCAGTGATTTCTGGTGGTGCAAATTTTTAATATTCATAATTGTCTCTTCCATAAGAGAGAGCCTGGTATACGAAATAATATTTGTTATGAAGAACAATCTCTTAGTGTATATGATGAGCGAAATACATTTTATAAAAATAAATTATTTTCTCTGAGGTATATTTTATTTGCATGATCTAGCATTGAGAAATGGTTTTATCGACTAATTATTGCGTTCTCCAATAGGTTTTATCTATTTAATATTGCTTTCATTTTCTTATATAAGATCTTAAATGTTTTTTTGCCAGAAACGTATCTTATTAAGGACGTTTAAAATATTAGGAATAGTGCAAATAATTATCCTTATACAAGGAGATAATATGCGCAGAGGATGAGTAATTTTTATTGCAGGCTGAATGACTAATTCGCTAGTCATTTGTCAGGGCATCATTGCTTAAATGCGGCGTGCGTGATGATTTAGGAATTTTGCGAAAATCTAATACACAATTGTTTGATTTCGATCAAATGTCGCATTTGAGATACGTAAAAATTGAGTGCGATTTTCTCAGAATTTTTCCGCCAGGCACTATGCCCGGTTGGCTTCTGTCGTTTTTCGCTTTTCTGGAGTGTAAACGACAGTCTTTGCTACTATGTCTGTAGATCATCCTTTTCTTTCGGGGAACCTGTGAAAAAACAGCTATTTCTTTTTGCACTCTGTACTGCGCTGATGGGATGCGACAACAGCACGGTGCCGCTGTCCTTTACGCCGGAGATGGCCAGTTTCTCTAATGAATTTGACTTTGACCCACTGCGCGGGCCGGTAAAGGACTTTAGCCAGACGTTGCTCAATGAGAAGGGCGAAGTAGCGAAGCGCGTCAACGGCACGCTGTCTGAGGAAGGTTGCTTCGACTCGCTGGAGTTGCACGATCTTGAAAATAATACCGGCGTGGCGCTGGTACTGGATGCGAACTTTTATCGCGATGCCGAAACGCTGGAAAAAAAGGTGCGCCTGCAGGGAAAATGCCAGCTCGCGGAACTGCCTTCAGCCGGCGTTGTCTGGGACACCGATGATAATGGCTTTGTGGTCGCGGCGACGGGAAAAGAGATGAAAGTCCAGTATCGCTATGATGCAGAAGGTTATCCGCTCGGCAAGACCACGGTCAGCAAGGACAAGACGCTATCGGTCAATGCAAAACCCTCGAACGATCCGCGTAAGAAGCTTGATTATACAGCGGTAAGTTCGCTTAACGATCACCCTTTGGGGAATGTTAAGCAAACCTGTGACTATGACAGTCATGCCAATCCCACCGACTGTACGCTGGTGATCGTTGATGAAAGCGTCAAACCCGCGGTCGAGCACAATTACACGATTAAAAATACCATCGATTACTATTAAGATGACCGCGCAGTGATTACTGCGCGGTAGGTTTTAACATTGTCGAACCGGGCGTACGATGCTCCGCCAGGTACTGGTGCTGGAAGATACACATCCGGATAGTATTGCGGTACTCACCGTTGATAAAGAATTCATGAATCAGCTCACCTTCGACCATAAAGCCCAGCTTACGGTAGATATGGATCGCCTTTTCGTTCTCTTTATCAACGATGAGGTACAGCTTATAGAGGTTAAGTACGGTAAATCCGTAGTCCATCGCCAGTCTGGCAGCACGGGAGGCAAGACCTTTTCCCTGATACTCCGGGGAAATAATGATCTGAAATTCGGCCCGACGATGGACATGGTTGATTTCAACCAGTTCGACCAGACCTGCCTTTTCTCCATCGCATTCGACGACAAAACGACGTTCGCTCTGATCGTGAATGTGCTTGTCGTAAAGATCAGACAACTCGACAAACGCTTCGTAAGGCTCTTCAAACCAGTAGCGCATCACGCTGGCATTGTTATCGAGTTGATGGACAAAACGTAAATCTTCACGCTCCAGCGGGCGCAGCTTAACACTGAGGGCGCTTGTCATACCCAATCCTTAACCTCTCGTTTCACTCTCTGTATTACGGGGTAACTACGCGACCGGTGCGACGATCCAGACAGCGCAGGGTGTTTGGCTCCCAGTACGCATTCAGATTGGCACTCTGTTCGCAGCTGTCGCGGTTATCAAAAGCGGCATCTGCTTTATCCCACTCTTTTTCCGCGCGTTTGTTAATTTTCTGACGCAAACTACGGGTGTCATCCCATTGTTCTTTTTGCATAGCTGCCTGTTGACGACTCAGGGCGCTGTCACCGGATTCGATCACCAGTCGACTGGTCTCAGCCTGCGCGGTCGCGGTGTACACGACAGCCCCCAGCAGCATCATTGCCGTCAGGCACAGGCGTTTGCGAAGCGTAATGTTCATGGCAAGTTCCTTTTATGAGCGACGCAAAAAGCATCATTAACACGCAAATTCTACACCATTCCTCGCACAGGGCATACCCACAGGACGGTTATGGATGAGATCAGGCGATTATGGCGTATCATGCCTGAACCTCAGGTAAATGAACGATTCAGATGATCAAAACAACGCTGCTTTTCTTTGCTACCGCACTGTGCGAAATTATCGGCTGCTTTCTTCCCTGGCTCTGGCTAAAGCGGGGCGCTACCGTCTGGTTGCTGCTCCCCGCCGGGGTTGCGCTGGCGCTGTTTGTCTGGCTGCTGACGCTGCATCCCGCCGCCAGTGGGCGGGTGTATGCGGCGTATGGCGGCGTTTATGTTTGCACTGCGCTTATCTGGTTGCGCGTAGTGGATGGGGTAAAACTCAGCCTGTATGACTGGAGCGGGGCGCTGATCGCGCTCTGTGGAATGTTGATTATTGTGGCGGGATGGGGACGCGGTTGAGCGTCTCTTTTTTGTGATCGCCTGGTGATTTTTTGATCATTATACTTGTATGGTAGTTATGTGGAGAATAAATTTCTTGCATCACTAATTTGATGTAAGGAAAACGCATGGGAAGTATAGTGATTCAACAGCCAAATAATTTATGGATTGAACAGCGGCCATTACCTTTACCTGAACCTGGAGAAGTGAGGATTAAGGTTAAAATAGCAGGCATCTGCGGGTCGGATAGCCACATATATCGCGGACATAATCCTTTTGCACAATATCCTCGCGTCATTGGTCATGAGTTTTATGGCATTATCGATGCAGTCGGTGACGGGGTGAGAAATAAAAGTCCAGGCGAACGTGTTGTGGTGGATCCCGTAATAAGTTGCGGCGTCTGTTATCCCTGTACGGTTGGCAAACCCAATGTTTGTACCTCGTTAACGGTATTAGGTGTTCATCGTGATGGCGGCTTCAGTGAATATGTCACGGTTCCTGAAAGTAATGTTTATTGTATTCCGGATTCGGTCAGTGACCGACAGGCGGTAATGGTTGAACCTTTTACGATTGCCGCCAATGTCACGGGCCAGGTTGCGCCGACAAAAAATGATATTGCTTTAATTTATGGCGCCGGGCCGATGGGATTAACCACCGTCCAGGTGCTGAAAGGCGTTTATCAGGTTAAAACGGTCATTGTTGTTGACCGGATTAATGCGCGGCTGGCAATGGCGAAAGCATGCGGGGCTGACGAAACGATGAATAATACCCGACGGCCATTAGCGCAATATCTGGCGGAGAAGGGCATCAGACCGACGTTGATTATCGATGCGGCCTGCCATCCTGCCATCTTGACTGAAGCCATTGACCTGGCGTCACCTGCGGCGCGTATTGTGATAATGGGTTTTTCCAGCGCCCCCAGCCAGATAATCCAACAGGGGATTACCGGAAAAGAGCTCACGATTTTCTCATCCCGACTGAATGCGCATAAATTTCCAGTTGTGATTGAGTGGATGCAAAAAAAATTAATCGACCCGGAGAAATTAATTACCCAACAGTTTGACTATCGCCAGGTCATTGACGCAATAACACTATTCGAAACCGATCAACAGAGATGTTGTAAAGTATTACTCTCTTTTTCCGTTTAAGATTAATTCATGCGAGGGACGCCTGATGATTCGGGCATTCCGTGGTACGCATTTACTCTGTAGAGACAGACGATATGAATACAATAAAGCATGAAAGAAGTACCCGGGATCTGGTGCGTGCCGCGATTTCAGGGTGGTTAGGAACCGCATTAGAATTTATGGACTTTCAGTTATATTCCCTGGGAGCAGCACTGGTTTTTCATGAGGTATTTTTTCCGGAACAATCCGCGGCAATGGCATTAATTCTCGCAATGGGAACCTACGGCGCAGGCTATATCGCGCGTATTATCGGGGCCTTCTTTTTTGGTAAAATGGGGGACAGGATTGGGCGCAAGAAGGTGCTGTTTATCACTATCACATTAATGGGAATGTGCACGACCTTAATCGGTATACTTCCGACTTATGCGCAGATAGGGATTTTGGCACCCGTATTGTTGGTGACATTACGTATTATTCAGGGACTCGGGGCCGGGGCAGAAATATCCGGAGCCGGAACGATGCTCGCTGAATATGCGCCAGTTGGTAAGCGGGGAATTATTTCATCACTGGTCGCTATGGGAACAAACTGCGGCACTCTCAGCGCCACCGCGATTTGGGCAGTGATGTTCTTTGCTCTCGATCGCGAAGCATTGTTGGCATGGGGCTGGCGTATCCCATTCCTGGCAAGCGTCGTCGTCATGATTTTTGCGATCTGGTTGCGGTTGAATCTGAAAGAAAGTCCCGTCTTCGAGCAGGTCAATGAGGGGGATTCTCCGGCGACAGCCCCGCAGGAGGCGATTTCAGCGGGAACGATGTTTACCAGCAAATCTTTCTGGCTGGCAACAGGATTGCGCTTTGGTCAGGCCGGCAACTCGGGGCTGATCCAGACGTTTCTTGCCGGCTATCTGGTACAGACGTTGCTGTTCAGTAAGTCCATCCCGACGGATGCGCTGATGATAAGTTCAGTGATTGGTTTTATCACTATTCCGCTACTGGGTTGGCTATCCGATAAATTCGGACGTCGTTTACCCTATATCGTGCTGAATATCTCGGCGATTATTCTCGCGTATCCGATGTTATCCATCGTGGTAGATAACACTTATCACCCGGGCGTGATCATGGCGGCTCTGATCGTCATTCATAACGTCGCAGTACTGGGTCTGTTTGCCCTGGAAAACATTACGATGGCAGAAATTTTTGGCTCACGAAATCGCTTTACCCGTATGGCGATTGCCAAAGAAGCAGGGGGGCTGGTGGCGGTCGGGTTTGGACCGGTGCTGGCAGGGATTTTCTGCAACATAACCGGAAACTGGCTGCCGATTCTGGTGATGATCGTGGTTTACTCCCTGATTGGTTTGCTCTCTGCGTTCCTGATGCCAGAAGTGTGCGACCGCGATTTGCGAATACCTGAAGACGCAACACAGTCTATGACCGTGAAGCGGCGTACTGCGGCAGTCAGTCGCGTCTGACCTCATTCAATTGTGACGGCTCCTGTTCTTCAGGGCCGTCTTTTCACCCTTTCTGAATTCACCCTTCCATGACATGACGGCGAGTTTTGTGATCTGCCCGGAAAAACAGATCATTTATACTTGTATGGTAGTATGCGAATTGCGTAAATTCCCTCCATCACCACACAGAACCAGGAAGAGAAAATGAAGATTGTAGGGGCTGAGGTTTTTGTCACCTGTCCGGGGCGAAACTTTGTCACATTGAAGATTACGACCGAAGACGGCATTACCGGTCTGGGAGACGCGACGCTGAATGGACGTGAGCTGTCCGTCGCGTCGTACCTGAAAGATCATCTTTGCCCGCAGTTGATCGGTCGTGATGCCCATCGCATCGAAGATATCTGGCAGTTTTTTTATAAAGGGGCGTACTGGCGTCGCGGACCGGTGACCATGTCTGCCATCTCCGCCGTCGACATGGCGCTGTGGGATATCAAAGCCAAAGCCGCCAACATGCCGCTGTATCAGTTGCTCGGCGGCGCATCGCGCGAAGGCGTGATGGTTTACTGCCATACCACGGGTCACACCGTTGATGATGTGCTGGAAGACTATGCGCGTCACAAAGAGATGGGATTCAAAGCCATTCGCGTACAGTGCGGCGTGCCGGGCATGAAAACCACTTACGGCATGGCGAAGGGGAAAGGGCAGGCTTATGAACCGGCGACCAAAGGGCAGTGGCCGGAAGAACAGCTGTGGTCAACCGAAAAATATCTCGATTTCACGCCGAAGCTGTTCGAGGCGGTGCGCAATACGTTCGGCTTTAACGAACATCTGCTACACGATATGCACCATCGTCTGACGCCAATTGAAGCCGCGCGCTTTGGTAAAAGCATCGAAGATTATCGCCTCTTCTGGATGGAAGATCCGACCCCTGCCGAGAACCAGGAGTGCTTCCGACTGATTCGTCAGCATACGGTGACCCCGATTGCCGTCGGTGAAGTCTTTAATAGCATCTGGGACTGCAAGCAGCTTATTGAAGAACAGCTCATCGATTATATCCGCGCCACTATCACCCATGCGGGCGGGATCACCGGCATGCGTCGTATCGCAGACTTCGCTTCTCTGTATCAGGTCCGTACGGGATCGCACGGACCGTCCGATCTCTCTCCGGTTTGTATGGCCGCGGCGCTGCACTTTGACCTGTGGGTTCCGAACTTTGGCGTTCAGGAGTACATGGGCTATTCCGAGCAGATGCTGGAAGTGTTCCCGCACAACTGGACCTTCGACAACGGCTATATGCATCCTGGCGAGAAGCCGGGACTGGGTATCGAGTTCGATGAAAAGCTGGCGGCGAAATATCCCTATGACCCCGCCTATCTGCCGGTTGCCCGGCTTGAAGATGGCACCTTGTGGAATTGGTAAGTTAAAATTTATACGACATGGATGTTATTCACCTCTGAGCCAACGAAGGTAATTATTTATGGTTAGTTCCGTTGATATTAAAAATGATGTTGATAGCAAACCTGTAGTTCGTCGTGTTGCCTCTGCTTCAGCGATAGGTACTGCCGCCGAATACTATGACTTTTTTGCCTATGGCACCGCAGCGGTGCTGTTCTTTGGACATTTGTTTTTCCCCAGTGACGATCCGTTAATCAGTACGCTGGCGGCATTTGCCACTTATGCGGTGGGCTTCCTTGCAAGACCACTGGGTGGAATTGTCTTTGGTCACATCGGAGATAAAGTGGGCCGCAAAAAGGCGCTGGTTATCACGATACTGATTGTCGGGCTCGGGACATTCTGCATCGGCCTGTTGCCGACATACGAAAAAATCGGCGTCTGGGCGCCTGTCCTGTTGATCTTCATTCGTGTACTCCAGGGGTTTGGTGTTGGCGGTGAACAGGCCGGGGCGGTGTTGATGACGGCTGAATATGCCGAACCTAAACGCCGGGGATTCTTTGCCAGTTGGGTACAAATCGGTGCGCCGGTTGGCTTCCTGTTACCGATGGCGTTGTTTGCGCTGCTCAATGCGACTTTATCCCCTGAAGCGATGATGGATTACGGCTGGCGTATTCCATTCCTGCTCAGTCTGCTGTTGGTGATAGTCGGTCTGTTCATTCGCCTGAGAATCGATGAGTCACCGGTGTTTGCGCAGATACGTGAGACGAAAGCGGAAGAGTCCCGTCCATTGATTGAAGTTATCCGCGATTTTCCTGGCATTGTAGTAAAAGGCGTCTGCGCGAAACTGATTGAAGCCTGTACTTTCGCGATGTTCACCGTGATCGTCCTTGCGTATGGCAAAGCCAATAATCTGGACGCCAATATCTTAATGGAAACCATGATTATTGCGGTGGTGATTGAAGTCCTTGCCATACCGATGATGGGGGCGCTCTGCGATAAAATTGGTCGTAAGCCGGTCTATATCATGGGGGCGCTGATCCAGGTCGTCATGATCATCCCGTTCTTCCTGGCCATTAATCAGGACAATTTCTGGCTGACGCAACTGGTGATGATTATCGTCATTAGCTTTGGTCACAGCATGTGCTATGCACCACAGGCGTCGTTCTTCCCGGAACTGTTCCCGACGCACATTCGTTGCAGTGGCATCGCCTTAATCTGGCAATTGGGTTCTCTGATTGGCAGCGGCGTACTGGGCCTGGTGGCGGTGAAAATTTTGCAGATGACCGGTGGGCATTACTACGGATTAGCTAGCTATGTGATTGTTCTGGGTATCATTTCTGTTATTGGCTTGCTCATGATGCCTGAGACTGCACCCCGGCGCCTCAAGCGTGAATATCAGGAGTGGCATAAGCACGATTAAGAGACGGATCTGTCCAGGATGGCTGCATGGAGGCAGCCAACGCTTAGCCCAGGGATCTCACCCAGGGCGTTCATTGCAGCATCAGGAAAGGCATCCTGTCACATAACTTCTAAATGATGTTATACCAATTAGCAAAATATTAATTCAAATCAAAACATACAACCATACAGGCGTTACTCTGGGACCGTCCTGATTTCATTCAAAGTAGGTCATACAATGCAAAACAAGCTCTTAACGGCAAAGGCGACGCTTCCTGACTACGATCGCAACCGACTGATCCCGCGTATTGTTCATCTTGGTTTTGGTGCTTTCCATCGTGCGCACCAGGGCGTTTACGCCGATATTCTGGCGGCAGAGCACAACAGCGACTGGGGATACTGCGAAGTGAACCTGATCGGCGGCGAGCAGCAGATCGCGGATCTCAAACAGCAGGATAATCTCTATACCGTGGCGGAAATGTCTGCCGATGCCTGGACGGCGAGAGTCGTGGGCGTGGTGAAAAAGGCGCTGCATGCTCAGGTTGACGGACTGGAGAGCGTGCTGGCGGCGATGTGTGAGCCGCAGGTTGCGATTGTTTCACTGACGATTACTGAAAAAGGGTATTGCCATTCCCCGGCAACCGGACAACTGATGCTCGATCACCCCCTGATCGTCGCCGATCTGCAAAACCCTCACCAGCCGAAATCTGCGCCGGGCGTGGTAGTTGA
This sequence comes from Citrobacter farmeri, assembly GCF_019048065.1. Taxonomy (NCBI): domain Bacteria; kingdom Pseudomonadati; phylum Pseudomonadota; class Gammaproteobacteria; order Enterobacterales; family Enterobacteriaceae; genus Citrobacter; species Citrobacter farmeri. Next base: position 2,410,150 of record NZ_CP077291.1, on the reverse strand, counting down.
AGCGCTGGCGCGTCGTAAGGCGGCGGGCATCGCGGCCTTTACCGTGATGTCCTGCGACAACATGCCTGAAAACGGTCATGTGATGCGTAACGTGGTGATCGCCTATGCACGTGCGGTAGATGCCGACCTGGCCGCGTGGATCGAACAAAACGTCACGTTCCCGTCGACGATGGTTGACCGTATTGTTCCGGCCGTTACTGCCGACACACTGGATAAAATTGAAAACCTGACCGGCGTGCGCGATCCGGCGGGCGTAGCCTGCGAACCGTTCCGCCAGTGGGTGATTGAAGATAACTTTGTTGCTGGTCGCCCGCAGTGGGAAAAGGCAGGGGCAGAACTGGTTTCTGACGTAATCCCGTTTGAAGAGATGAAACTGCGGATGCTTAACGGCAGTCACTCATTCCTCGCGTATCTGGGTTATCTTGCCGGTTACCAGCATATCAACGACTGCATGGCGGATGAGAATTACCGCGTCGCGGCTCGGGCGCTGATGCTTAACGAGCAGGCGCCAACGCTGAAAGTACAGGGGGTTGATCTCGCCCGTTATGCTGATTTACTCATCGAACGCTACAGCAACCCGGCGCTGCGCCACCGTACCTGGCAGATTGCGATGGACGGAAGCCAGAAACTGCCTCAGCGAATGCTTGATTCTGTACGCTGGCATCTGGCGAATAACAGTCATTTCGATTTGCTGGCGCTGGGTGTGGCGGGCTGGATGCGCTACGTCGGCGGCGTGGACGAGCAGGGGAATGCCATTGAAGTAAACGATCCGCTGCTGCCGGTTATTCAACAGGCGGTACAAAACAGTGCGGAAGGTGAAAGCCGGGTTGAGGCGTTGCTGGGTATCGATGCGATCTTTGGTAACGAACTGCCGCAGGTGGCGCTGTTCACGCAGGCGGTGAAAGAGGCCTATAAGACGTTGCTGGCGGAAGGGGCGAAAGCCACCGTGGCAAAATATGCGACAAAAGTGAAGTAACTGCCTCAGGACTGCCGGATAATCGGGGCATTATCCGGCACTCACACCATTAGTTCATGCCGAGCCGTATCAGTTCTACCGGGGCAAATTTGCCTTCACAGCCTTCCACTTCGACTGTTTTTTCACGACGAATTTGCGCTGCATCCAGGCCTTCGGTCTCAATCGCTTTGATGCGACCGGTGTGGCCGGTGCCACTGATCATCACGCGGCTGCCTGTGGTGATTGCGTTACGGTTACGATCGTATGTCATCATGGTATTTTCTCCTTTCTAACTTACCGTCAAAGCCCGCGGGCTCAGGTCCCACGTAACGGGCGCTATATAAATACGCTTATCAGTCAGGATTTTTTTTGTTTTTGATCAATCTCACATCTTTTTTGATGTGGATATGCAGAGGAGAAAATGGGGAAACCTCATCTCTCTGAAGATGAGGCGGGAAACTTATTCTTCGCTGAACCAGTCGCTGTTTTCCTGGCGGATCAGCAGGACCGACTCGCCGATTTCTTGCAGATGTTGGGTCATAGCCTGTTCGACAGCATCGGCGTCGTGTTTTTCCAGCGCGGCAAAAATATCGAGGTGTTGACGGAGCAACATTTCCGGCGGAGAGACGTGATCGAGGCTCATGTAACGTACGCGGTCGATCGTGGCCTTGATATTTTCGATGGTGTCCCATGCCAGTTGGCAGTCGGCAATGGTTGCCAGTTTCTGGTGAAAATCGTCATCCAGCTCGAAGAAATCATTCAGCTGTTTGCGCTCAATGGCAATCCGCTGTTGATTGAGATTCTGCTCAAGCTGATAGCACTGGCTGTCGGTGATTTGGGCTGCGGCCCGGCGCGCTACCGCACATTCGATAGCCTGACGAACAAAGCAGCCGTTTCGCACCTGCGAGAGGGAGATCTTGTTAACGTAGCTGCCGCGCTGCGGACGGATCTGGATCAATCCGTTTTCCGCGAGCTTAATAAACGCTTCGCGCACCGGTTGACGAGAGACATCGAAGCGAACAGACACCTCTTTTTCGGACAGCGGCGTACCTGGCGCAATGAGGCAGTGCACAATGTCACGGCGAAGAATGCGATAAATCTGCTGATTTACGGGCTGTGTAGGGTTGAGTTGCGTTTCGACGGTCATTCGCTCTTACTTTTTAAAAAGTTAACTGACAAATTCTACCACTTTTTCGTTGCGAGCTATACCCGGCCCGTAGGCCGGGAGGCGAAATTAGCCACGATGAACGCTCAGTCCGGCAAAAGACTGGGTCACGGGCATCATTTCTACCGTATTGATGTTCACATGGGCTGGCAGGGTGGCAACCCACCAGACCGCTTCGGTCACATCCTCCGGCGTTAGCGCCGTGGTGTTCTCATAGGTTTTGCCCGCTTTGTTGTCATCACCTTTGAAGCGCACGTTGGAAAACTCTGTACCGCCCACCAGGCCCGGTTCGATATCCGTGACGCGAACGGCTGTGCCGTGCAGGTCGGTACGCAGATTCAGACTGAACTGACGTACAAACGCTTTGGTCGCACCATAGACGTTGCCGCCGGCATAAGGCCAACTTCCGGCCGTAGATCCAATATTGATGATATGACCCCGGTTACGCTCGACCATGCCCGGCAGCACGGCGCGGGTCATATAGATCAGCCCTTTATTGTTGGTATCGATCATGGTTTCCCAGTCTTCCACGCTGGCTTTATGCGCAGGTTCCAGACCCAACGCCAGACCGGCGTTGTTGACCAGCAGGTCGATGTCACGCCACTCGGCAGGCAACGATGCCAGCATCTCTTCAATGGCTGCGCGGTTGCGAACATCCAGTTGTGCGGTCAGCACGTTATCACCCAGCGACTCTTTTAACTCTTGCAGGCGTTCCTGGCGACGGCCAGTGGCAATGACTTTATGCCCGTTCTCAACAAAACGACGTGTAATGCATTCACCAAAACCTGCTGTTGCTCCGGTTACTAAAACGATCATCTCACTGTTCCTCAACGCTTTTTACGTTTAACTACCATAGCACGCGATCCGCCCACGCGGGTAATCCTGGTTTTACAGGATTGCGGTCTTTTACCCTGAAGCCTACTCTATTGAACAAATCGTTTTCAGGAGTGAAAGATGTCGTTAACGAATCCGTTCTTTAGCCACAGCCTGTTACCCTATCAGGCACCCCGTTTTGATCTGATTGAGGTCAGTCACTATCGCCCCGCATTTGACGAAGGGATGAAGCAAAAGCGCGAGGATATCGCCGCCATTATTGCCAACAGCGATGCGCCGGATTTTGCCAATACCGTCCTCGCGCTGGAGAAAAGCGGTGAGCTGTTGACCCGCGTTACCAGTGTCTTCTTCGCCATGACCGCCGCCCATACCAATGAGGAACTTCAGCGTCTCGATGAAGCGTTTTCTGCCGAGCTTGCAGAACTGGCGAATGATATCTGGCTGAACAGCACGCTCTTTTCCCGTGTCGAACACCTCTGGCAGCAGCGCGATGCACTCGGTCTCGACAGCGAGTCCGTGCGTCTGATCGAGGTGACGCATCAGCGCTTTGTCCTTGCCGGCGCCCAACTGAGCGACGCGGACAAAACGCAACTCCGGGCACTGAATACCGAAGCGGCGACGCTTACCAGCCAGTTTAACCAGCGCCTGCTGGCAGCAAATAAATCCGGTGGTCTGGTGGTGGACTATGCCCATCAACTGGAAGGACTCAGTGCGGAAGAGATCGCCAGCGCGCGTGAGGCTGCGAGCGAAAAAGGGCTAGCCGAGGGATGGCTGATTCCGCTCCTGAACACCACCCAACAGCCAGCGTTGAGCGCGCTGCGCGATCGCCAGACGCGGGAAAATCTGTTTAACGCCGGGTGGCGTCGGGCGGAGAAAGGGGATGATAATGACACGCGAGCGCTGATTCAGCGTCTGGTCGCTCTGCGCGCCCGCCAGGCGCAACTGTTAGGTTTTGCGGATTACGCGTCGTGGAAAATCGCCGATCAGATGGCAAAAACGCCAGACGCCGCGCTGGCCTTCATGCGCGCGATCGTTCCTGCCGCGCGTCAGCGGGCGCTGAATGAACTGGCTGATATTCAGCAAGTCATTGATGATGAACAGGGCGGGTTTAGCGCGCAGGCATGGGACTGGTCTTTTTATGCTGAGCAGGTGCGCCGTGCGAAATATGCGTTAGATGAATCCCAGCTCAAACCGTATTTCGAACTGGATACCGTTCTGCACGAAGGCGTGTTCTGGACCGCCAACCAACTGTTTGGCATCAAATTTATCGAACGCTTTGATATTCCGGTCTACCATCCGGATGTACGCGTCTGGGAGATCTTCGATCATAACGGCGTCGGGCTGGCGCTTTTTTACGGTGATTTCTTTGCCCGGGATTCGAAAAGCGGCGGTGCCTGGATGGGGAATTTTGTTGAGCAGTCGACGCTTAACGAAACCCAACCGGTTATCTACAACGTCTGCAACTATCAGAAGCCCCCGGCGGGACAGCCCGCGCTGCTACTCTGGGATGATGTCATCACGCTATTCCATGAGTTCGGTCATACGTTGCACGGGCTGTTTGCGTCTCAGCGCTATGCGTCGCTGTCGGGAACCAATACGCCGCGTGATTTCGTTGAATTTCCGTCACAAATCAATGAGCACTGGGCAAGTCATCCGACGGTATTCGACCGCTACGCCCGCCATTACGCCACCGGCGAGAAAATGCCAGAGGCGTTACAGGACAAGATGCGTAAGGCGAGCTTGTTCAATAAAGGCTATGACATGAGCGAACTGCTCAGCGCCGCGCTGCTGGACATGGGGTGGCACAGGCTGTCTGTTGAAGAAGCGGATCAGCCCGTGGAGTCGTTTGAAAAGCAACTGCTGGCGGCAGAGCAACTCTGTCTTCCTGCGGTACCGCCGCGCTATCGCAGCAGCTATTTTGCCCATATTTTTGGCGGTGGCTACGCAGCAGGCTACTACGCCTATCTCTGGACGCAGATGCTGGCGGATGACGGCTTTCAGTGGTTTGTAGAGCAGGGTGGTCTGACGCGTGAGAACGGTCAGCGTTTTCGTGAGGCGGTTTTATCCCGTGGCAACAGTGAAGATTTAGAGCGTCTTTACCCGGCCTGGCGAGGCAGTGAACCACAGATCGACCCTATGCTGAAACACCGTGGTTTAGCGGGATAACACGATCGACAACCCAATATCGACAACTTGATGTACAATGCGGGCTTCATTTTTCGGAGTCCGCGATTGCACATGTCTGTTCTCTTCCTTTTCTGTGCTGATATCCAGGCGACTTTCTGCTCATGAAAGGCGCCACGCCACTGCTTTTTTCCTCTGTCCTGCTGCTGGCCGGTTGCGGCAACAGCACCTTATCGCAGATGAATATGCCTGCCGAACAGCGTGCGCAGGCGGTGGTGGGATACTACGCGCGCGGCATCGATCCGATGATCCGCCAGTATATGCAGGAAAAACAAGTGACCGGGATGGTGGTGGCGGTCATTCAGCACAATGGGCCGGTGGAGTTCCACAGTTACGGCGTGACTGACAGTCGGCATCGTTATCCGATCACCCCGGACACGCTGTTTGCGCTGGGATCGCTGAGCAAAGGCGTCACGGCTGAAGTGACCACCCTGCTGGTGAATCAGGGCGTGCTCCAGTGGGACGACACCCTGGCGGAACTTCTACCGATGAATACGCCGCTAAGCGATGACGCCAGAAAGATCACCCTACAGCAACTGGCGACGCATACCTCCGGTTTACCCAGACAGCCGATGGATCTGCTGACGCTGGAAAATCTCCTGCGTTATTTCAGTACCGGTGAAAACTTTTATACCCAACTGGATAGCGACACGGTGCTGACATATCTCTCCGACTTCACCGCGCCTGAGGCGCGTGTGCCGCACTATTCCAATCTCGGCTACGCTCTGCTTGGCTACATCGTGCAACGTCAAACCGGTGAATCGATCTCGTCACTGGCAAATCGTCTGATCTTTGAGCCATTACAGATGAATAGCAGCAGTTTTCTGCCGACGACGCTCAAAGCCTATCCGTATCGCGCATTAGGCCACGCGGGAGATCAGCCGAAACTCATCCAGCGTGGCGAGTTGACGCCGGACTGGACGTTCCAGCGTAACATGGTCGGGGCGGCGAGTTTATACAGCAGTGCGCGCGATCTGGCGGGCTACGCGCGGGCTCATTTTGCAGCGGGGGAGAACGCCTCGCTCGCCCGTGCATTTGCGGATGTCTCCCGTATCCGTTTTTATCGCCAGAAAGAGGCAGCGAATATTGCGTGGGTGACCGATACCTTAGCCGATCGTCAGATAACCTGGCAGGTCGGGTATATTGGTGGATATTCCAGTTATATTGGCTTTGACAAGCGAAATCAGAATGCGGTGGTGGTGCTGCAAAATAGTTTTAACTGGAGTAATTATCTGGGGCATACCATTCTCAGTCAGTTAGCCCGGCAGTAAATTAAACGTCCTGCTGACTTTCCTGTTTTAAATAATTCGTCGTGCGATGCCGTCTTTACAAAACAGCGGTTTTATTGACATTAACCTGCATTCGATATGCTAAATTCCATTCAACAAGTTGATTAATGGACTAAAACAGTGAGAATCGGAGGTAATATGCAGTTGTTCATGCGCAAGAAATTACAGAGAAAACGCTGGAATACCCGTCCCGAATCGCAGGATTTACAGAATACGCGTTCCGCTGAACCGTGGTCTTCCCGTACTGCATGTTGCCAGAGTAAAAAAGAGTGGAAACGAGACGCGCCGGAATCTTAATTCCTGCCGTTTAACCTTCATTGAGAATTGACATGGTAGAGTGTATGCGATCCATTGTCGCTGCCGGGATTGGCGGGATGGTGGAAAAAGTAAAATACAAATCTATCCATGCAAGCATTCACCGTCGGTTATCCGGCGGTTTTTTTTTGCCTGTCAGACATAAAAATGGCCCCTTGTGCAGTGATGCGACAAGGGGCCTTATCGGTTCAGGACTTTCTCCGTTCATTAGTCATCCCATTTGTGGCTGAAATAAGCGGCCAGAAATCCAGAAAATAAAATAATTCCCAGAACGGCCATAAAAACGTTCATATTACCCAGCATAGTTACCTCCTTTGACAGGTTATGTTTTTCCTCGCTTACCTTAATTTTGGTTGGTGAAAGAGATAATAGCAGCATTAACCTAAACAAAAGCTGAATTGGGTGATTATTTAACGCTAAAAGTAAATTTCTTTCGGTATTGTGAAGGGGACAGACAATAAGCGTGGCGAAAATGGTGGCGAAATAGCGCCGCGCTGCCAAAACCGGTTTGTTCTGCGATCAGTTCCACGCTGAGTGGTGAATTTTCCAGGTAGTCGCGTGCCCGCAATAACCGCTCATTGAGGATCCAGCGTGCAGGCGTGGTGCCCGTACAGTCGGTAAAACGGCGTAAAAATGTACGCGAACTCATTCCGGCGCGCCTGGCCAGCGAAGCCGTGTCGTGATTCAACGTCAGATTTTGATGCAGGAAATCAAACAACTGGCCGAGCGTCTGGCTTTCACGCTGACGGGCGACAGGGCGCTGGAGTTGTTGCGGTTGCGCGCCGTCGCGATGGGGTTGCACCACCAGCCGTCGGGCAACGCTGTTGGCAACCTCAAGGCCGTAGTCCTCTCTGACCAGATAAAGACAAAGGTCGATACCCGCCGCGCTACCCGCCGAGGTCAGCAACTGCCCGGCATCATGATAAAGCACGTCATCAAGCACCTCGATCGCCGGAAAACGCTGTTGGAGCGTCTCCGTGTAACGCCAGTGGGTGGTGGCTTTGCGCCCGTCCAGCAACCCCGTCGCCGCCAGTACAAACACGCCGGAACAGATCGACAGCAGACGGCAACCTCGCGCCCATGCGCTGCGCAGTGCAGCACACAAGGCCTCCGGCACCGGCGCGTCGCTGTCCCGCCAACCGGGAACGACAATCGTATCTGCCTCAGCCAACAGTTCCAGCCCACCATCCACCACGATCCGCACCCCGCCGGTCGCCCGGAGCGGACCGTCATCTACAGACGCCACGGCAAAACGATACCAGTCAGCCCCCAGTTCAGGGCGCTGTAGACCGAAGATTTCGACCGCCACGCCAAACTCGAAAGTGCACAGTCCGTCATAGGCGAGCACAACCACAAGCGGGCGCTGCGTTTTTGGCATAATCCTGGTGTTTTTTGGCATGGTCAACGACGGTGTCTGAGGTCAGGAATGGTTAAATTATTGTAAACACAATCGTCCCTGAGGAGAAAGTAGAATGAGTCATGTTACTGAGTTTCCAGCCGCGACATCCGCCGTTGCGGTCAGCCATTTCCTGTCGCGTTTGAGTCTGGAAACAGATTGCGCCGATGTTTATGACAGTATCCATCGCGGGGAGCCGGATTTCGTCTTACTCCACGTGGTGGGAAAGCCAGAGACGTTTGCTCGTCGGCATATACCGGGGGCTATTCATCTGCCACATGCCATGATGAACGCCGAACGTATGAAAGAGTGGCCTGCGGATACCCTGTTTGTGGTGTACTGCGCAGGGCCTCACTGTAACGGTGCCGACCGTGCGGCACTGAAGCTTGCGAGGTTGGGCATCCCCGTGAAGGTCATGATTGGCGGCATCACCGGCTGGGCAGATGAAGGCTACGCGTTTGCCGGTTCCCCGGACTGAAGATGAATTTTTCTCATCATCGATGAATTTATCTCGTTTGCCTGCCCGACTATTGCATGTCAATTTGGACGCATAGACATCCAGAAGTCTAAATGTTTAAATAAGAAACTATCACGTCAGGCAATCATTGCCTGACGACGAAGGAGATCACATGCAAAGACAACAGGCACCATTTCGCGCAGAAGTCGTTGGCAGTTTTTTACGTCCCGACGATATCAAAGTTGCCCGCCAGCAGTTCTCGCGCGGGGAGATAACCGCACCGCAGTTACGCGCGGTCGAAGACGACGCGATTCGCCGGGTGGTCGAACAGCAGTGCGCCTGCGGCCTGCACGTCGTCACCGACGGTGAGTTTCGTCGCGCCTGGTGGCATTTTGATTTCTTCGACGGTCTGCAAGGGGTTGAACGTTATGACTCACAGCAGGGTATTCAGTTTAATGGTGTGCAGACTAAAGCGCACGGCGTACGGGTTACTGGCAAACTGGCATTCGGCGAGCATCCGATGCTGGAAGATTTCCGCTATCTGAAGAGCATCAGCGGTAACGCGCAACCTAAGATGACTATTCCCAGCCCCAGTGTGCTGCATTTTCGCGGAGGGCGTAAGGATATTGATGCCTCTGTGTATCCGGATCTTGAGGCCTATTTTGACGATCTGGCGACCACCTGGCGCGATGCTATCCACGCTTTCTACGCCGCAGGCTGTCGCTATCTGCAACTGGATGACACCGTATGGGCGTATCTCTGCTCTGATGCCCAGCGCCAGCAAATTCGCGAGCGCGGGGACTGCCCTGACGCCCTGGCGCGGATTTATGCCGATGTTATCAACCGGGCGCTGGCGGATAAACCGGCCGACCTGACGGTGGGTTTGCACGTCTGCCGCGGTAACTTCCGCTCAACCTGGATCTCCGAAGGCGGTTATGAACCGGTTGCGGAGATCCTGTTCGGCAGTGTCAACGTCGATGCTTTCTTCCTGGAGTATGACAACGATCGCTCCGGCGACTTTGCGCCGCTGCGTTTTATTCGCCCTGGTCACCAGCAGGTGGTACTGGGACTGGTTACCACCAAAAATGGCGAACTGGAAAACCCGGAGGGCGTGAAAGCGCGCCTGCAGGAAGCGGCACATTATGTTGATAAAGCGCAAATTTGCCTCAGCCCGCAGTGCGGTTTTGCTTCAACGGAAGAGGGGAATACCCTCACGGAAGCCCAGCAGTGGAACAAAATCAAACTTATCACCGAAATAGCCCAACAGGTCTGGTAAGTTGCCTCAATAATGCACACCGCGTTGCACACTAATAATGCAGCGCGGATCCATTTTGGTTCATTTTCTTAGTCATACAGCCAGCATCCAGCCCTTGCTGATTCAATAATCATTTCGAGCGTCAGCGGCTTCAGTTGGCGACCTTTCCACTCTTTTTTGCGCTTCCATTGCCACCAGAACAGTTCAGGCTCAAAGTAGTTATCGAGTGTAAAATTAGTGTGCTCAATGCCATATCTCGTGAATAAGTCAATGAGCATATCCTCCAGATCTTCAGGCACGAGATTAAAAAACTCCTGAAACGTCCATTCCTTGCTGACAGGGCGTTTGTGCTCGCTATAGTTATCGGTGACGTAGTTTAAGAACTCTTGCTCATCGGGTAATAGCATCAGAAATATATCCAGGCAATACGATCTTTGGGTTTTACTATCAAGTTGTATTTATATCTCGTTTCTCTGGCAACAAGGCTAAATACTAGCGCTGCTTGTGCATAGCCGACATATGGAACGGCTCTGCCTATTGCAGATCCTATTTTATTAGTGAACCGACTCTTACCCATACCTATTGTGGTTTCAACTCTAATGCCATCCGGGAATCGGGCGTCCTTGAAAATTTTACGAGCGAGTTTTGATGCTAAACTGGTTCGGGAGCCTGATGCTCCAAGGACTTTACGCTTAGGTATAAGGGGCAATCCGGTTAAAATCGTTGCCGCTGTCTCTATGGATATCCCCAAGTGATTTGCCAGGCCTTCGGCGAATATTAACCAGAACAGTTCTTGCGGTGTTACATTTGCATTGCCTTGATAAAAATAGGTGCTACCAAGTTCCTCTGTTGTATCCATAACCTAAATCTCATTCAGATAGGTACCTCAAGTTAAAACGTCTATTTTTTAGTGGCAATAAGGCAAGTTTGAGGCAAATGTAACTGTGTCTTTCACACAGCCTTGAATAAGGACAAATAGCTCGATAAAACAGTTTTGATCCTGAAAAATCGTTCTGGCATCTTTTTTGCTTTATTTCTCCTGAACTCATTTTTGCGCCGTGTTGTTTGTCGGGTCGCACCAGAACTCACAGCATTTTTATTTTCAGGAGTGAAATTATGCAGCGTCGTACCTTACTCAAAGCGTTTGCACTCTCGGCCTCGGTTGCCGCGATGGGACTCAGTTTTAGCGTTCAGGCCGCCGACACCATTAAAGTGGGCATTATGCACTCACTTTCCGGCACGATGGCGATCTCCGAAACGCCACTGAAAGATGTGGCCCTGATGACGATTGATGAGATCAACGCCAAAGGGGGCGTATTAGGCAAGAAACTGGAACCGGTGGTGGTTGATCCGGCCTCAAACTGGCCGCTGTTTGCCGAGAAAGCACGACAACTGCTGAGCCAGGATAAGGTGGCGGTGGTGTTTGGCTGCTGGACCTCCGTGTCGCGTAAGTCGGTGTTGCCGGTTTTTGAAGAGCTGAACGGCCTGCTGTTCTACCCCGTTCAGTACGAAGGGGAAGAGATGTCGCCGAACGTCTTCTACACCGGTGCGGCACCCAACCAGCAGGCGATCCCGGCGGTTGAGTACCTGCTGAGTGAGGACGGTGGGAGCGCCAAACGCTTCTTCCTGTTGGGCACCGATTACGTTTATCCGCGTACGACCAACAAAATCCTGCGTGCGTTCCTGCATTCAAAAGGGATTGCCGATAAAGATATTGAAGAAGTTTACACCCCGTTTGGTCACAGTGATTACCAGACGATTGTCGCCAATATCAAAAAGTTCTCCGCCGGGGGTAAAACGGCCGTGGTGTCGACGATCAACGGCGATTCCAACGTCCCGTTTTATAAAGAGTTGGCAAACCAGGGGCTGAAAGCCACCGACGTTCCGGTGGTCGCTTTTTCCGTTGGCGAAGAAGAACTGCGTGGGATTGATACCAAACCGCTGGTGGGTAACCTCGCGGCCTGGAACTACTTCGAATCGGTTGATAACGCGACTAACCAGAAATTTGTCGCCGATTATCGTGCATACGCCAAAGCCCATACGCTGCCAAATGCTGACACCGTTGTGACTAACGATCCGATGGAAGCAACGTACGTTGGCCTGCACATGTGGGCGCAGGCCGTCGAAAAAGCCGGGACGACGGACATGGATAAAGTCCGTGCGGCGATGGCCGGACAGTCCTTTAAGGCCCCGTCGGGCTTCACCCTGACGATGGATGCCACCAACCATCATCTGCATAAACCGGTGATGATTGGTGAGATCGAAGGCAATGGTCAATTCAACGTTGTATGGCAGACCGAAGAGCCGGTTCGAGCCCAACCGTGGAGCCCGTTCATTGCCGGTAACGATAAGAAATCAGACCAGCCGGTGAAAACAGCCAGCAACTGACGTTAAGCCCTCCTGCTCTGCGTACTGCCCGATGGCGCAAGCTTATCGGGCCTGGACAGAGCAGGGGTAAGCAGATGCAGGCCGGATAAGGCGTAGCCGTCATCCGGCGAAAGCGTCGCAAGGTTTGTCAACGTTTTTATCCCTCCAGCGGAGGGTGACTTCGGGAGATCACGACATGAAAGCCATGGGCTTTATTCGCGGTTTGTTGCTGGCGTTCGGGCTTCTGTCTGGCTTCGCTCAGGCCAGCGATGCCGACGCATTTGTCGCCGCCAGTCGTAGCGGGCAGGCGCAACTGCTCGAACAATGGGCGGCGGCACCGGAAACACAGCGGCTGCCGCTGTTGACGGCACTGAGCCGGGAAGCCGTGCAAACCGACAGCACTAAACAGGCTTTCACCCACGAGGGAGCGAAGGTTATCGCTCTGGGGAGTGCCAGCCGTCCAGCGGGGGCGTTAAAACCGCTGCGCTTAACCAACCGGCTGCGCATTCTTGTCGCTGGCGCGCTGGCGACACATCAACTTATTAGTGACAGTGTCACGACAAGATTGACGGCAACCCGTACGCTTGAACGCGACGCACAGCCGGCCATGCTGCCTGTTATCCAACAGCGCCTGGCGCAGGAAACGGATGCGGAAGTGAAAACCCGTCTGACCCGCGTGCTGGCTACTCTGCAACTGACCAGCCCATCCGCTGAGATTCGCCGGGAGGCGATCGCGCTGCTGGGCGAATCCAGCGATCCGGAAATGCAGACACGCCTGCAACCTTTTACCGATAAGGCGCATGAGCCGGATGCCAGCGTGCGTGCGGCGGCCAGTGATAGCCTGGCACGCATTCAACAGCGAATGGCGATCGGCGATCTGCTCGGGCAGGCGTTCATGGGACTGTCGTTGGGATCGGTGCTGCTGCTGGCGGCGCTGGGACTGGCGATCACCTATGGTCTGCTGGGGGTGATCAACATGGCGCACGGCGAAATGCTGATGCTCGGAGCGTACTGTACGTGGATGGTGCAACAGGCGATGGCGCAGTTTATGCCGCAATGGCTGGCCTTTTATCCACTGGTTGCTTTGCCGGTCGCCTTTCTGTTCACCGCTGGCGCGGGGATGATTCTGGAACGCGGGGTGATCCGCCATCTCTACGGACGGCCGCTGGAAACTCTGCTGGCGACGTGGGGGATAAGCCTGATGTTGATCCAGCTTGTGCGAATGACCTTTGGAGCGCAAAACCTGGAGGTGGCGAATCCGGCGTGGCTTTCCGGTGGCGTACAGGTCTACGCCAGTCTGGTATTACCGTGGAACCGCATTGTGGTGCTGGGTTTCGCGCTACTGGTGCTGTTCTTTACCTGGCTGCTGCTGAACAAAACGCGGCTGGGCATGCGGGTACGCGCCGTGACCCAGAACCGGAGCATGGCGGCCTGCTGTGGCGTTCCGACCGGACGCGTGGATATGTTGGCTTTCGGCCTGGGATCGGGGATTGCCGGACTCGGTGGCGTCGCCTTGTCGCAATTGGGTAACGTCGGCCCGGAACTGGGCCAGGGCTACATTATCGACTCCTTCCTGGTGGTGGTACTGGGCGGCGTCGGTCAACTTGCCGGCAGCGTGGCGGCGGCGTTTGGTCTGGGCGTGTTCAACAAAATCCTTGAGCCGCAGATGGGCGCGGTACTCGGGAAGATCGTCATTCTGGTGTTGATCATTCTGTTTATCCAGAAAAGACCCCAGGGACTGTTTGCTCTGAAAGGGAGGGTTACCGAGTCATGACGATGCCAATGACCTTAACACTGGCGCGTAAAGCGCCTCGCGTCAGTCGGGCGCTGGGGGCAATTATCCTGCTGGCACTGACGATCCTGCCATTTCTCGCCCTGCTACCTGCCGATCATCCGCTGGCCATTTCCGTGTGGACGCTTCAGCTGATTGGGAAAATCCTCTGCTATGCGGTGGTGGCCGTGGCGCTGGATCTCGTCTGGGGCTATGCCGGGATGCTGTCGCTGGGACACGGCCTTTTCTTTGCTCTTGGCGGCTATGCGATGGGGATGTATCTGATGCGCCAGGCCTCCGGCGACGGGCTGCCGGCGTTCATGTCTTTTCTCTCCTGGAGTGAATTGCCGTGGTTCTGGTGGGGGACGCAGCATTTTGCATGGGCGATGGCGCTGGTGGTGCTGGTTCCTGGGGGACTGGCGCTCCTCTTTGGTTATTTTGCCTTCCGCTCGAAGATTAAAGGCGTCTACTTTTCGATTATGACTCAGGCGTTAACCTTCGCCTGCATGCTGCTGTTCTTTCGAAATGAGACGGGCTTTGGCGGCAACAATGGCTTTACCGGGTTTACCACTCTCCTCGGAATGCCTATTACTGCGACCACCACCCGCATTGGATTATTTCTGGCGACGCTGTTGCTGTTGGTTCTGGCGCTGTGGCTGGGATTTGCGCTGGCGCGCAGTAAGTTTGGTCGGATCCTTACCGCTGTGCGCGACGCGGAGAACCGACTCATGTTTTGTGGCTATGACCCGAAAGGCTTCAAGCTGCTGGTCTGGACGCTCTCCGCCGTGCTGTGTGGGCTGGCAGGGGCGCTGTACGTGCCACAGGTTGGGATCATCAACCCCAGTGAAATGTCGCCCACTAACTCTATCGAAGCCGCCATCTGGGTGGCGCTTGGTGGGCGAGGATCGCTGATAGGCCCGGTCATTGGTGCGGTGGTGGTGAACGGTACTAAAAGCCTCTTCACCGTCATCATGCCGGAATACTGGCAGTTGTTTCTGGGGCTGATCTTCATTGGCGTTACGCTGTTTTTACCGCGTGGTGTTATCGGTTTATTCCGCAAAGGAGAAAAATAATGCAGCCCGATGAAGGACTTTTTACCCGCCAGGTTCCCGGCGATCGCTACCGTCAACAGACGGACCCGGTGCTGCAACTGGAAAACATCAACGTGAGCTTCGACGGTTTTAAGGCGTTAACCGATCTCACCTTGAATATTGGCGTTGGCGAATTGCGCTGCGTCATTGGCCCGAACGGCGCGGGGAAAACCACACTGATGGATGTGATCACCGGGAAAACGCGTCCGCAAAGCGGCAAGGCGCTGTATGACCAGTCAACCGATCTGACCACGCTGGATCCGATTGCCATTGCCCGTCAGGGAATTGGCCGCAAGTTTCAAAAACCGACGGTGTTCGAAGCGCTGACGGTGGAAGAAAACCTCGAACTGGCGATGAAAAACAACAAATCGGTGTGGGCCTCACTGCGCGCAAGGCTAAACAGCGAGCAGCGCGACCGCATCGATGAAATGCTGGGCCTGTTGCGCCTGCGAGCAGAAAGAGGGCGCGGTGCCGGGATGTTGTCGCATGGGCAGAAGCAGTTTCTCGAGATCGGCATGCTGCTGGTGCAGGAGCCGCATCTGCTGCTGCTGGACGAACCTGCCGCCGGGATGACGGATGCGGAAACGGAATATACCGCAGAGTTGTTCCGCACGTTGGCGGGTAAGCATTCGCTGATGGTGGTGGAACACGATATGGGGTTTGTGGAAACCATTGCCGATCACGTCACCGTACTCCATCAGGGGCGAGTGCTGGCGGAGGGCAGCCTGCGAGAGGTTCAGGCCAACGAGCAGGTGATTGATGTCTATCTTGGGCGCTAAGGAGTGCAGAAGATGTTGCAGGTGAATGAACTGAATCAATACTACGGCGGCAGCCATATTCTGCGCGGCGTCACCTTTGACGCCAGTCCAGGTGAAGTGACCTGTCTGTTGGGGCGCAACGGCGTGGGGAAAACCACTTTGCTGAAGTGTCTGATGGGACTTATTCCCGTACGTAGCGGAACGGTGAACTGGCAGGAGAAAAATATCACCCATCGCAAGCCGCATCAGCGGGTACAGGCGGGCATTGCCTATGTACCACAGGGACGCGAAATCTTCCCGCGAATGACGGTGGAAGAGAACCTGCTGCTGGGGCTGTCGCGCTTTTCTTCTCGCGAAGCCAAAACCGTACCGGAAGAGATCTACACGCTTTTCCCGGTCCTGAAAGAGATGAAACAGCGGCGCGGCGGCGATCTTTCTGGCGGTCAGCAGCAGCAACTGGCGATTGGTCGTGCGCTGGCGAGTCGTCCGCAGTTATTGATCCTCGATGAGCCGACGGAGGGTATTCAGCCGTCTGTTATCAAAGAGATAGGTCAAGTGATTGGCCAACTCGCTCGTCGCGGCGACATGGCGATTCTGCTGGTAGAGCAGTTTTATGACTTTGCGGCAGAACTGGCGGACAACTATCTGCTCATGTCGCGCGGCAGCATTATTCAACGCGGGCGGGGGGAAAATATGGCGTCAGAAGGGGTACGTGGATTAGTGGCTATCTGACTGACAAATGTGCAGGCCTGCGCCTGCACGACATCAGATCAGCACAGCGCCGGCTGGCCCCAGGGTCTGGCGCGCATGCCTTTAATCATCAGCGCCCATGCCGCAATAATCGCCACCATCAGGACAACGAACAGCGTCCAGGCGGGAAAAGAGGTCAGGATGACGCCGCTGGCCAGTGGGTTAACCGCCGCCCCCAGCCAGCCGAGCGACTGCGCAGAGAAATAGCTGGCCTTCATGCCCGCCGGGGCGATGTTATCGATCAGCATGTATTCACCCGGCGCGTAGATCACTTCGCCAAGGGTAAAGATCGCAGCGGATACGCCCCACAGCAAAAGGCTGTTGCCGGAGACCATGAACCCGCCGAGGCCAATGACAAAACAGACCGTGCCAAACGCCATCAGAGGGCGGATGTTTCCCGGTGTTAGCCTGCGTCCCACGGCATACTGTAAGCCCACGACTACCGCAGCGTTGACGGGCAACACCACCGCGACGACTTTCTCGGCGAAGTTGCCGTCGGCAACGACCATGACGTACTGGGAGAGGCAGGATGCAAATGCACCGCTCACAAATGAGGCCAGAAACGCCGACAGTGTAAACCAGAGCAGCGCTTTATCATGCAGCAGGACAGAAGGCGACCAGGCGACGCTGTTTTCGACATCGACAGCGGCAACAGAGCGTTTGACCAGCAGCTGGATAAATACCAGCGGAAAGGCGGAGCAGATTGCAGCAAGCCAGAAAGGCAAGTTGATGCTCTGCATCACCAGCAGCGTGCCGAGCGGTGGACCCACCGTCCAGCCGATATTGAGCACCGTATAGTTCAGCGAAAAGATTTTCGCCTTCGCGCCGGGTGAAAGATGGTCAGCAAACCAGGCTTTCAGTACAGTGGCAAACACCGAGTAGGCGCAGTTAATCAGAGCGAAAAGCAGCACCACCAGTACGACGCTATGAACCAGCGGAATGGCAATAAAGCCAAAAGCAAAGGCGGAAATTGCCAGCAGCATGTAACGTTTCTTATCGAATTTGTCTGCCAGAATGCCAAAGCCGAGGCTAAAGACCACGCCGATAGTCAGCGCAATGGTCATGGCATAGCCGATCAGATCCACGCTCAGGTCGTACTGGCGATTCAGATAAATGGTCATGAAGGGCAGCGTTGCGCCACGACCGATCGTCAGTAACAGTGAGGAGGCGAGTAAAGCGAGGGTGGATCGTCTCAGAGTCTTGTTCATTTATCTGCCCGACAGTGCGATTCGTTATGATTTTTTTAGATATGTAAAGAAATAGCACGGCAAAATTGTGATGTATAGCGGATAAATTGTTCTATTGTGCCTGTCTTACCTACCAGAATTAATGATCTGTTGCATGCTAATAATTTCCGTTACTTTAACTTGTTTACAAAAATTTAAACTTCGCGGAGCGGTGGTATGACGCGCAAAGACGGGCTGTTGGCATTACTGGTGGTGGTGGTTTGGGGGCTGAATTTTGTCGTCATTAAGGTTGGACTGCACGCGATGCCGCCGCTGATGTTGGCAGGGCTGCGCTTTTTACTGGTGGCATTTCCGGCGATATTTTTTGTTGCGCGTCCACGCATTCCGCTTTCGCTGCTGCTCGGATACGGCCTGACAATTAGCTTCGGTCAGTTCGCTTTCCTGTTTTGTGCGATCAAATTCGGTATGCCAGCAGGGCTGGCGTCTTTAGTGTTGCAGGCTCAGGCGTTCTTTACCATCGTCCTGGGGGCATTTGCCTTTGGCGAACGTTTACAGGGCAAACAAATTGCCGGAATTGCGCTCGCCGTTTTTGGCGTGCTGGTGCTGATTGAAGGCAGTCTCAATGGACAACATGTGGCGCTGCTCGGCTTTATGCTGACGCTGGCGGCGGCATTCAGTTGGGCCTGCGGTAATATCTTCAATAAAAAAATAATGGGGCATGCCTCGTGCCCGCCGGTAATGTCTCTGGTGGTCTGGAGCGCGCTGATCCCGATACTGCCGTTCTTTGCGGCCTCGCTGTTTCTCGACGGCGCGACGCAAATCGTGCAAAGCCTTATCGCTATCGATCTGACAACGATCCTTTCGCTGGTCTATCTGGCCTTTGTCGCCACGATTGTCGGCTACGGGATCTGGGGAACGTTGCTTGGTCGCTATGAAACCTGGCGAGTCGCGCCGCTCTCTCTGCTGGTGCCAGTGGTTGGACTGGCAAGCGCGGCGCTGCTGCTCGACGAAACGCTGAGCGCGCTACAGTTGTTTGGCGCGGTGCTGATTATGGCGGGTTTGTACATCAATGTGTTTGGCCTGCGCTGGCGCAAAACGACACCGTTGAGAGGGTAAAAAAAAGCCCTGCATTTGCAGGGCGAAAACGAATCACAGGCGGTGCCGGTTGTAATAGGGCACGCCCAGTTCGTCGGACTTATCACTTCCCGCGCCCATGTGGTTAAAATCAAACGGCGACTGTTCCAGAGAAGTGGGGACAATCATCGTGTCACGGCTGTTTGTCGTGGTGGGCTGCTCGGATTGTTCCGCAACGCTCTGACCTGAGACAACAAGCAGCAGGGCCAGCATTGCAGAAGACAACAGTTTCATGATTTCCTCGATTACGTCGTTTACAGGCGATGGTTAGTTACAATGATTCAGCGGAAGCAAATACCGCGATTCGCCGCGCATATTGGTAATACGGTATTTATGCGGCGGAACATCGAAATAGTTTTTAAATGTCCGGGTCAGCGTCTGCTGCGACTCGAAACCGTAACGTTCCGCCAGATATAAAATCGGCTCGTTACTCTCTTTTAATTTCTGTGCTATTTCGGTCATTTTACGGCTGCGGATGTACTGACCTAATGAGTGGCCGGTCTCTTTTTTGAACATCCGTTGCAGGTGCCATTTGGAGTAACCTGAACGCTCAGACACTTTTTCCAGTGAGAGCGGCGATTCCAGGTTATCTTCGATCCAGTCCAAAATGCTATGAATGGTGATAGCGTCAGTATTGCGTCTGGACATCGTCATACCTCTTCTTGTTTTTACGGCAGTACTTTCTTAAGTAAATACTCAAGCGTTACCACTTCGTCTGCCGTTAAGTTTTTTGTTAATTCCTGGTGCAGGTCTTGTCCTACTAATTGATGACATTGCTCGCAAATTGCCGCGCCGTGCTCGGTGAGTTTCACCAGGACACCGCGTTTGTCATTCGGGTTAGGGAGTCTGTCGATCCAGCCTTTGCAGACCAGACGATTGAGCATGCGCGTTAAGGCGCCGAGATCGACAGACAGCACTTTTTTCAGTTCAACCGGGGTAATGCAGCCCGCGCAACGGATAGAGCAGAGCACTTTAAACTGTGCTGCGGTGATATCCAGCGGTGAGAGATAGTCGTTCAACAGACGATCTTTCTTCTGATTGACCATGTGGATCAAGCGCCCCAGTGGGATGATTTCATTGAATAAGTCACTGGTGCTTTTCACAATGGTTGCCCTGGCAAGTATTTAGTTACGGCAGATAATATTGCCCAGGCAACTATAAGTCAAACGAATGGATTTACCGATCACACGAATTGCTAAAAGGGAAAAGACGCGCTTCACGTCACACTTTATTTAGTTAACGATAATTACTGGTTATAGCTCTAACCGATAACGAATCCTTACAGCGCCAGAATGGCTAACTTAATGGTTTTCCACTTATACTTGCCGCTAACTCATGAGTGAAACAGGAATGGCAGTCAATATGATGGATTTGTTTAAGGCAATAGGACTGGGGCTGGTGGTGATTCTCCCTCTGGCGAATCCATTGACCACCGTCGCACTGTTTCTCGGCCTTGCCGGGAACATGAACAGTGCGGAACGCAACCACCAGTCGCTAATGGCTTCGGTTTACGTGTTCGCCATCATGATGGTGGCTTATTATGCAGGCCAACTGGTGATGAATACCTTTGGCATCTCTATTCCGGGCCTGCGTATCGCCGGGGGCTTAATTGTGGCTTTCATTGGCTTTCGCATGCTCTTTCCGCAGCAAAAAGCGCATGAGTCGCCTGAGGCGCGGAGTAAGTCAGAAGAACTTGAAGACGAGCCGACCGCCAATATTGCCTTTGTGCCGCTGGCGATGCCGAGCACAGCAGGGCCGGGAACCATTGCGATGATTATCAGCTCCGCCTCGACCGTGCGTCACGGAACTGATTTTCCCGGCTGGGTGATTACCATCGCGCCGCCGATCATCTTTGCGCTGGTGGCGGTGATCCTGTGGGGATGCTTGCGTAGCTCCGGGGCGATCATGCGCCTGGTGGGCAAGGGCGGTATTGAAGCGATTTCCCGCCTGATGGGCTTCCTGCTGGTCTGTATGGGAGTACAGTTCATTATTAACGGCGTGCTGGAAATTATTAAAACCTACTGAAAAAAAGCCCGGTCGTGATGACCGGGCTGTCTGTCAGGAATGCTGTGGCTGCTCTTCTAACGAGACCGGCCATTTACGAAAGATAATCACCGACCAGATCAGGGCGGCAAGGGCAGGAATGGCACCGACATAACCAATCGCTGACATCGACCAGTGCAGACTCACCTGATTCCCCACCAGCGCACCCGCGCCAATACCGATATTGAAAATACCGGAGAACAGCGCCATCGCGACATCTGTGGCGTCCGGAGCCAGCGCCAGCACTTTTACCTGCATCCCCAGGCCAATCACCATAATGGCAATCCCCCAGAAGATACTCAGGATAGCCAGGTGAGGCTCGCTGTCAGCAGCAGGTAATAGCAGCACCAGACAGGCCAACAGCAGCGCGATGGCAACAGTAATGAGCGCCGAAGCGTGGCGATTGCCGAGCTTACCAAAAATAACGCTGCCGATAATGCCCGAACCGCCCAGCACCAGTAACAGTACGGTGGCGAAATTCGCGCTCAGCCCGGCAACGGTCTGCACAAACGGTTCGATATAGCTGTACGCGGTGTAATGCGCCGTCACCACCACCACCGTCAACAGATAGAGGCTCATCAGTGCCGGACGACGGAACAACAGCGGCAGACTTTTCAGCGAGCCGGAATGTTCGCTTGGCAATTTCGGTAGCAGCTTGATCAGGCAAATCAGGGTGATTAACGCCCCCATCCCGATGGCGAAGAAGGTGGTTCGCCAGCCAAAATACTGACCGACAATGCGCCCGAGCGGTAAGCCCAGCACCATCGCCAGCGCCGTACCGGTGGCAAGTAAACTTAATGCCTGAGCACGTTTGCCTGCAGGGGCAAGGCGAATCGCCAGTGAGGCAGTAATCGACCAGAAGATCGCATGAGCAAAGGCAATCCCGATACGGCTTATTACCAGCACGGTGAAGTTCCACGCCAGGAAAGAGAGCACATGGCTGGCGATAAACAGTGCAAACAGGTAAATCAGCAGCTTACGCCGCTCAACCTGACTGGTGAGCAGCATAAACGGCAGGGACATCAGCGCGACAACCCAGGCGTAGATCGTCAGCATGATCCCAACCTGAGCGGTCTGCATATTAAAACTCTGTGCGATGTCGGAAAGCAGGCCTACAGGGACAAATTCTGTGGTATTGAAAATAAACGCAGCAATAGCCAGCGTAACGACCCGTAACCACGCGACTTTGCGGGAAACCGTTTGAGTTGTCATAAAAATGAATCGGTTCGTTGCGAAAAGGAGAGAAGGTGATCTTAAAACGTTTGCTGATGAAAAGACAACCGTTTTGTGATTCAGATCTCGTTTTCAGTTCTGTTCTGTTAACAACTCAATGAAGGCCTGCAGTTGGCGCATCATCGCACCGCGTCGCCAGACCAGCCATGTGGTCAGCCAGCGCCAGTTCCCGGTCAACGGCCAGGCTTCAACCTGCTGATGTCCGGGCATACTTTCCAACATGGAGCGGGGGATCAGCGCGATACCCGCACCGGCAATCACACAGGCCAGCATGCCGTGATAGGACTCCATTTCGTGGATCGTTCCCGGCATCGCCCGATCGGCATGAAACCAGCTTTCGAAATGGCGCCGATAAGAACAGTTGGCGCGAAAGGCGTAAATATTACTGCCGTTGACGTCGCTGGCACGAGTCACCGGCGCATGACCGTGCGGAGTAACCACCATCATCTCTTCCTGGTACACCGGCATTCCTTCAAGACCAGGGTGGGTAATCGGCCCATCAACAAACGCGGCATTGAGATGGCCTTCCAGCACGCCGTCCAGCATGGTGCCTGAAGGACCGGTCGCCAGGGAGAATTGGATCTTTGGGTAGCGCTGATTGTAGCGGGCAAGCGTGGCCGGAATGCGCACGGCTGCCGTGCTTTCCAGCGCACCCAGCGAGAATAGCCCCTGGGGTTCATCGCCAGCGACGACCATGCGCGCCTCGTCAACCAGCGCGAGGATCTGCCGACTGTAGCGCAGAAAGTTATGTCCGGCGGGGGAAAGTCGTAAGCGCTGGTTCTCGCGAATAAACAGATCGACCCCGAGATCGGCCTCCAGTTGGCGAATACGGGTAGTGAGATTGGATGGGACGCGATGCACCTTCGCCGCAGCCTGGGTGATACTGCCCGTTTCGGCGACCGCGTTAAACATCTCCAGTTGGGTCAGATCCATAGCATTCTCTCTTCGTGAACGGTTTCGTTAATATTATTCATTTTAAGGAAAGAGTAAACGCGTCCATGATCATGGCATCAAGAACGACGGAGAGACTGTATGACGATTTCATCGGCAACCCATGCCATTTCCATCAACCCGTACAATAATGAATATCTTTCGGCGCTGCCGTGGTCAACGGCTCGGGAGATCGAACAGGCGCTACAGTTTGCGGCTACGGGATTCAGCAACTGGAAACAGACAACGGTGGCACACCGGGCGCAGAAATTACGCGACATCGGCAAGGCCTTACGTGCGCGTGGCGAAGAGATGGCGCAATGCATTACCCGCGAGATGGGCAAACCCATTACACAGGCGCGTGCGGAGGTAGCCAAATCGGCGGCGCTGTGTGACTGGTATGCTGAACATGGTCCGGCGATGCTGGCCGCTGAACCGACACAGGTGGAAAACCAGCAGGCGGTGATTGAGTATCGTCCCTTAGGTACCATTCTGGCGGTCATGCCGTGGAATTTTCCTTTGTGGCAGGTACTGCGTGGCGCTGTGCCGATTTTACTGGCCGGGAATGGGTATCTGCTTAAGCCTGCGCCCAACGTCATCGGCTGCGCACAAATCATAAGCCAGGTCTTTGCCGACGCGGCGATCCCCGCAGGCGTCTACGGCTGGCTGAATGCGGATAACCAGGGCGTCAGTTCGCTGATTCAGGATCCGCGAATTGCAGCGGTTACGGTGACCGGCAGCGTGCGTGCCGGGGCTGCCATTGGCGCTCAGGCCGGTGCGGCACTAAAAAAATGTGTGCTGGAGCTGGGCGGTTCCGATCCGTTTATTGTGCTTAACGATGCCGATCTGGATCTGGCGGTGAAGGCGGCAGTGGCCGGACGCTATCAGAATACCGGACAGGTTTGCGCGGCGGCGAAACGCTTTATCCTCGAAGAGGGGATCGCCGCGCGCTTTATCGAGCGCTTTGTGGCGGCAGCGGGCGCGCTTAAGCAGGGCGATCCGCTGGCGGAGGAGACCGAACTCGGCCCAATGGCACGTGCCGATCTGCGTGATGAATTGCATCAACAGGTATTGGCCACGATCGCCGAAGGCGCTCAGCTATTGCTTGGCGGCACGAAGCCTTCCACTGGCGGGCACTATTATCCTGCCACCGTGCTGACGAACGTGACCCCGGAAATGACCGCCTTCCGTGAGGAACTCTTTGGACCGGTTGCGGCGATCGCCGTGGCGAAGAGTGCCGAACATGCGCTGGAACTGGCAAATTGTAGTGATTTTGGTCTGTCCGCAACCCTCTTTACCGCCGATGAAGCCCGCGCACAGACGATGGCCGCACGGCTGGAATGCGGTGGTGTGTTTATCAACGGCTTTAGCGCCAGCGATGCCCGGGTGGTATTTGGTGGCGTGAAGAAGAGCGGTTTTGGTCGGGAACTCTCGCACTTTGGTCTGCATGAGTTCTGTAACGTACAGACGGTCTGGAAGAACCGACGCTGACCGTTGGCGCTCTGCATGCGGGGCGCCTTGTCACATTTCCGCCATAGTTTTGTCATTTACGCTTCGTAGACTCGCGATTAACGTGTTGATACTGAAGAATATTATGAACTTAACTCAAACTTTACGTCGCCTGGCGCGACGTTTTCTACCCCAGCAGTTTGGCCTGTTGACCGGGATTTTTTGCATCATTGCGCTGTTTTCCGTACTGCAACTGACCTCGTCACTGATGCTGTCCTTTTCAGTCAGCCAGGCCCGGGAAAATGAACAGCGTAACCAGCTGGCGCTGCGTCAGCAGACAAAAGTCGAAGAGGCGCGGATAGCGCTACTGACGGCCAGCGATCTGCTCAACCGGGCGGGGGTTTATTTTATGCAGGACGCCGCCACGGGCTCTGAAGGAAGCTGGCAACCGCTGATTGACGAAGCCCGACAGGCTCTTACCCAGTCGACAACCGCGTGGCAGGCGTGGCGTCAGATGAGCTCGCAGGCGGATGAAGGGCTGGTCGACAGCTATCAGCGCTTTAGCGGCGGCATCCAGGAACAAGTGACAGGATTAAGCCAGACGCAGTCGATTGACGCGTTCTTCGCCGTGCCCATTCAGGCATTTCAGGCTGACTTCAATGACAACTATGCCAGAATGCAAAAGGTTACCGGACAGGCGCGGGAAAGCGGACGGCAGCAGTTGCTGGAACGCCTGTTGGATCTCCAGCATCTGTTTTTGGTACTCCCGGTAGTGTCGCTGGTTATTGCGGTCGCGGTCTGGTGGGGGATGTCGCGCTGGGTTATTTCTCCGCTGCGTCGGCTGATTGCGTACATCGACATTCTGGCGGCAGGCGATCTTTCACAACCGCTTCCCGCCGTGCCCGGGGCTAACCGGGAAGTGTCGCAACTCCATACGCGTATAGGCTCGATGCAGCAGGGACTGCGAGAATTAGTCCAACAGGTCAGCGTGGCGACGGCGGCGATGGCCAGGAATATCGAAAAGCTGGCGCAGAACAATACGCGCCTGTATCAGCAGTCCGAGAAACAGAACGAGGAGCTGAATAACGTCACCTCCCATATTTCTGTGCTGGAAACGCACGTTGAGGACAACAGCGGGTTTGCCCAACTGGCGAATCAGCGAGCAGAAGCTGCCCGGGCTATTGCGGCTGGCGGCGACAGAATGATGGATACCGTGAGCCGTTCGATGCAGGCGATCGTGACGCGCTCGGCAGAAATGCGCGGGATCATTGCGCTGATTGATAACGTCGCCTTCCAGACCAACATCCTGGCGCTGAACGCGGCAATTGAAGCCGCCCATGCCGGTGAGCAGGGACGCGGTTTTGCGGTGGTAGCAAAAGAAGTGGGGCTGCTGGCGCGTAAGAGCAGCCAGTCCACGCAGGACATTCAGACGCTGATCCATCATTCACTGGAGGGAATAGAAGAGGGGTCGAGTGCGGTGACACACCTGGAAGATAATCTGCAACAGGTGATCGGACTGGTGGAGAATCTGGGTGCCTCGCTGAATGATATCTCAGCTGCGACGCTGCATCAGGGAACCCGGATCCATCAGATGACGCGCCAGTTGCAGGCGCTGAATCTGGTTGCCCGCGACACCCGCCAACTGGTGGATACGGCATCCGCCTCCTCGCAGCAGTTACATAATGAATCGCACCAGTTGATCCGCGCCGTAGCGAGATTCCGACTTCCGGCCTGACGTGGAGTATTCCGCTCTGCTATACTCGCAGCCCTTTTCAGACCGGCAGGCAAGGAGCGTGATGTGGCAATCACCCTGGACAATTCAATTTTAGAGACCATTCTGACAGAGGTTCGCCCGCTGATTGGTCAGGGCAAGGTGGCGGATTATATTCCTGCGCTTGCTTCGGTTGAGGGTTCCCGACTGGGTATTGCGATTTGCACCGTGGAGGGGCAGCTCTGGCATGCCGGGGATGCGACAGAACGCTTTTCCATTCAGTCGATTTCGAAGGTGCTCAGTCTGGTGGTGGCGATGCGTCACTATTCAGAAGATGAGATCTGGCAACGGGTGGGAAAAGATCCGTCCGGCTCGCCGTTTAATTCGCTGGTGCAGCTAGAAATGGAGCATGGCATCCCGCGCAATCCGTTTATTAATGCCGGCGCGCTGGTCGTTTGCGATATGTTGCAGGGACGACTCAGCGCACCGCGTCAGCGCATGCTGGAAGTTGTGCGCGCGCTGAGCGGCGTAACCGATATTGCTTATGATGCGGTGGTGGCCCGTTCGGAGTTCGAACATTCCGCCCGCAATGCCGCCATCGCCTGGCTGATGAAATCCTTCGGCAATTTTCACCATGACGTCACGACGGTCCTGCAAAACTATTTTCATTACTGTGCGCTGAAAATGAGCTGTGTGGAGCTGGCGAAGACATTTGTCTTTCTGGCTAACCAGGGAAACGCGTTTCATCTCAATGAGCCCGTAGTGACACCGATGCAGGCGCGGCAGATCAATGCGCTGATGGCGACCAGCGGGATGTATCAGAACGCGGGGGAATTTGCGTGGCGTGTCGGTTTACCCGCGAAATCGGGCGTTGGCGGGGGAATTGTGGCGATAGTGCCGCATGAGATGGCGATAGCCGTCTGGAGCCCGGAACTGGATCCGACCGGTAATTCGCTGGCGGGTATTGCGGTTCTGGAACAACTTACCCAACGGTTAGGACGCTCAGTTTACTAATGACTACGTTTGATCCACTTTTTGCTCGCCTGTCGCGCTCACCGTTTCGTTCCCGTTTTCGTCTGGGAACAAAAGAGAGACAGTATTGTTGGGATAAAGGTGCGGAGGTTATCGACCGGCATGCAGCCGATTTTGTGGCGAAGCGGCTTGCCCCGGCGATACCTGTCAATGATGGCAAGCAAACACCGATGCGCGGCCACCCGGTGTTTATCGCCCAGCATGCCACGGCGACCTGCTGTCGTGGTTGCCTTGCTAAGTGGCATAATATTGCGCAGGGACAGCCGCTGAGCGAGGAGCAACAGCAGTATGTGGTTGCCGTTATCCATCACTGGTTAGTCATCCAAATGAATAAACCGTAATAATTAAATGGTTACAAACGCCACTTGAAATAACCATAAAGTAATCGTGGTTAATGGCTGCGGAGTTTACCAAAATAATAGGCTAACGCAGCGGGGGATGACTATCTTTGAGAATAATTCATGCTATTCTCTTAAATATTATAATCATTCCCCAGAGATAATTGCCAACGGCAATTATATGGATAGATATTTAATGCACGCACTTCACATTCCGACTTTCAGGTTGTTTCAGGAAGGTCATCCACTGCGTAATGCCAGCGCTATTTTCGCTTTAACGACACTGTTCTACTTTATTGGTGCGGAACTGCGTCTGGTGCATGAGCTTTCTCTGTTCTGGCCGTTAAACGGCGTGATCGCCGGGGTTTTTGCCCGCTATGTCTGGCTTAATAAACTGCATTATTATGCTGTCAGCTACGTTGCAATGCTGGGTTATGATGCGATCACCACCGAGTGGGGATGGGTGTCGGTTGTCATTAATCTCTCCAACATGGTTTTTATCGTGATTGTCGCCCAACTGGTGATCCGCGATAAGCGACTGGGGAAAAATAAATATGAGCCCATCAGTGCGTTACGCTTATTTAATTACTGTCTGATTGCGGCACTGCTCTGCGCAATATTGGGCGCTGTGGGGTCAGTGGGTATCGATCGACTTTCATTCTGGCCGCTGGTTGCAGACTGGTTTAGCGAGCAATTTTCGACAGGGGTGCTGATCGTGCCCTGCATGTTGACGCTGGGTATTCCGGGCGCGGTAAAACGCTTCAGGCCTGAACAGCTGATGCCGGTGGCGGCGTTAATTATCTCAGTACTGGCATCAGTTATCATTGGTGGTGCAGGAAGCCTGGCCTTCCCGCTGCCGGCGCTGATCTGGTGTGCGGTGCGTTATACCCCTCAGGTCACCTGTTTGCTGACCTTTATTACCGGTGCCGTTGAAATCGTGCTGGTGGCAAATTCGATTATCAATATTGCGGTGGCGTCGCCGTTGTCTGCGCCGCAGATGTTTTCCGCACGACTGGGCATCGCCACGATGGCGATTTGCCCCATTATGGTTTCGGTCAGCGTAGCGGCAATTAATTCCTTGATGAAGCAGGTTTCCCTGCGCGCTGATTTCGATTTTCTCACCCAGGTCTATTCCCGTTCCGGACTTTATGAAGCGCTGAAGCGTCAGGAATATCCGCGCTCGCAGCATATTACCGTCATGCTTCTGGATATCGACTTTTTCAAGAGCATTAATGATAACTTCGGCCATGAATGCGGCGATCTGGTACTCAGCGTGTTTGCGCAGCGCATTCAACGGATTGTCGGCGATCGGGGACTGGTGGCGCGCATGGGAGGGGAGGAGTTTGTCGTCGTGGTCCCCTCGACGCATCCCGAAGAGGGAATGCTACTGGCGGAAAATATCCGTAAAGCGGTCGCACAGCAGCCCTTCATCTGGAACCAGCAGAACATCTATTCGACGGTCAGCATTGGCCTTGGAAATGGCAGTATTGGCGCCCATTCGCTGACGGACGTATTCAACAAATTGATGGTTGAAGCGGATGAGTGCCTCTACCGGTCGAAGAAAGAAGGTCGTAATCGTACCAGCGCCCGCCATACTGGCAGTGCAGTCTTCACCGAAAGCGATCTGGCATAACAATATCCTATGTCATTGCCCGTTGTGTTATCACAATGTTAAGTGCATGGTGTTGTCTCAATTTAAGGAGACAACATGCCCCCATCAAAACCCTGTTATGTACTGGATGCAGAAGCCATCGAGGCAAGGATCGATGAGCTTTGTGACGTCCTGAGCGACTGCGTGATACGCGGCGCATCGGTTAGTTTTGTTTTACCCTTTGAACCGTCAAAAGCGCGTGAGTTCTGGCATGGCGTCGCGCAAAGTGCAGGCAGAGGAGAGCGTGTCGTCCTTGCGATCGACAACGCTTCTGGCGTAATTGTCGGTACGGTTCAACTCATTGTCCAGCAACCGGAAAATCAACCTCATCGTGCGGACGTCGCGAAACTACTCGTTCATTCCAGCGCCCGACGTCAGGGATTAGCCCGTCAGCTCATGATGGCGCTGGAAGCGAGCGCAAGGCAGCAGCAAAAAACGCAGCTGGTGCTGGATACCGCAACGGGAAGCGATGCTGAGTTGTTCTACCACTCTTGTGGTTGGATCAAAGCCGGTGAGATCCCGGACTATGCG
The DNA here is from genome assembly GCF_019048065.1 of Citrobacter farmeri. NCBI lineage: Bacteria > Pseudomonadati > Pseudomonadota > Gammaproteobacteria > Enterobacterales > Enterobacteriaceae > Citrobacter > Citrobacter farmeri. The sequence continues at coordinate 2,380,324 of NZ_CP077291.1, read as the reverse complement.
CTGATGCCCGATGGAAAGCTGACAGGGACCACGCTTTTCTATAAATCTCTATAAATAGTCGTCATGAATTGATCAAAACAGGGTTTTACTCTCGAAAAGTTTTGCTAACCTGTTCTACCAATTTAATCAGGTTGTATGACTAATCGAAAGGGAACCCATTGTGAAAACACTTAACCGTCGCGATTTTCCCGGTGCTCACTATCCTGAACGCATTATTCAGTTTGGTGAAGGTAACTTCCTTCGCGCCTTTGTTGACTGGCAAGTAGATCTCCTGAATGAACATACCGATCTGAATTCTGGTGTGGTCATCGTTCGACCTATTGAAAGTACATTCCCACCTTCACTCAGTACGCAGGATGGCCTCTACACGACAATCATTCGTGGTCTGAATGAACAGGGCGAAGCCGTCAGCGATGCGCGTTTGATTCGTTCGGTGAATCGTGAAATTAGCGTTTACGGCGATTACGATGCGTTCCTGAAACTGGCGCACAATCCTGAGATGCGTTTTGTGTTCTCTAACACGACTGAAGCGGGCATCAGTTATCATGCCGGCGATAAATTTGATGATGCCCCGGCGGTCAGTTATCCGGCGAAACTGACGCGTCTGCTGTTTGAACGCTACAGTCATTTCAACGGTGCGCAGGATAAAGGCTGGATCATCATCCCTTGCGAACTGATTGATTATAATGGTGATGCGCTGCGTGAACTGGTGCTGCGCTATGCTCAAGAGTGGGCACTGCCTGCGGCATTTATCACCTGGCTGGATCGGGCAAACGTCTTCTGCTCCACGCTGGTGGACCGTATCGTCACGGGTTACCCGCGCGACGAAGCGGCGCAACTGGAAGCCGACCTGGGCTATCACGATGCTTTCCTTGATACCGCCGAACACTTCTACCTGTTTGTCATTCAGGGGCCGAAATCACTGGCCACAGAACTGCGTCTTGATAAATATCCGCTTAACGTTTTGATTGTGGACGATATTAAGCCCTATAAAGAGCGCAAAGTCGCCATCCTTAACGGCGCGCACACCGCGCTGGTGCCGGTGGCATTCCAGGCCGGACTCGATACGGTTGGCGAGGCGATGAATGACACAGAGATTTGTGCCTTTGTCGATAAAGCGATTTATGAAGAGATCATCCCGGTTCTCGATCTGCCGCGTGATGAACTGGAATCATTTGCCAGTGCAGTAACCGGACGCTTTCGCAACCCGTTCATCAAGCACCAGCTACTGTCGATTGCGCTGAACGGGATGACCAAATTCCGTACCCGTATTCTTCCGCAGTTACTGGCAGGGCAGAAGGCGAACGGCAAACTGCCGGCTCGTCTGACCTTCGCGTTAGCTGCACTGATCGCTTTCTATCGCGGTGAACGTAACGGGGAATCTTATCCGGTTCAGGACGATGCGCACTGGATGACCCGTTTTCAACAGCTCTGGAGCCAGCATAGCGATCGTCAGATCACGACTCAGCAACTGGTGAGTGACGTTCTGGCGGTAGAAGCGCACTGGGAACAGGACCTGACGAAAGTGGCGGGGCTGGTTGAGCAGGTGACGGCCGATCTCGATGCCATTTTGACCAAGGGTATGCGTGAAGCGGTGAAACCGTTGTGCTAACACAGTGACCCGGCTAAGGCCGGGTTTCTTATACCGGCTATATAGTTACAACATACAATTTAGTTCGCTCATTAGTACATCTTTCAGCCCGGCGCTGTAGGAAGTCTGGCAGAGACCATCTGAGGACGAAGTCACTTTCAACTGACTTGAAAATTTGATCCATATCACGTTTAATGACCGGATTCATCTCCTTTCCGAAAAACGTCATGATCGTTCGTCCCCAGCAGCACTGGCTACGCCTGATATTTGTCTGGCACGGCTCCGTGTTAGCAAAAATCTCTTCCCGTTTACTGCTCAATTTTCTGCTGTCTATTGCCGTGATCGTCCTGCTGCCGTGGTATACGATGCTGGGTATCAAATTTACCCTCGCGCCGTTCAGCATTCTCGGTGTGGCGATCGCAATCTTTTTGGGGTTTCGCAATAACGCCTGTTACTCCCGTTATGTTGAGGCGCGTCAACTCTGGGGGCAACTGATGATCGCTTCCCGCTCGTTACTGCGGGAAGTCAAAACGGTTTTACCGGATGACCGCGAGTTAGGGCAGTTTGTTCGGCTACAAATCGCCTTCGCTCACTGTCTGCGTATGACGCTGCGGCGCAAACCGCAGGCGGAGCCGTTAGCGAAGTATCTTAGTCCGGAAGATCTGCAGCGCGTGTTTGCTTCTCACTCTCCGGCAAACCGTATTTTGCTGATAATGGGAGAATGGCTGGCGACGCGTCGACGCGATGGGCAACTCTCGGATATCTTGTTTCATAGCCTGAACAATCGATTAAACGACATGTCCGCCGTTCTTGCCGGATGCGAAAGAATTGCCAATACGCCGGTGCCGTTTGCTTACACGCTGATCCTTCATCGCACGGTTTATCTGTTTTGCATCATGCTTCCTTTTGCTCTGGTGGTCGATCTGCACTATATGACCCCCTTTATTTCGGTACTCATCTCCTACACCTTTATCTCTCTGGATGCCCTGGCAGAAGAGCTGGAGGATCCGTTTGGCACGGAAAATAATGATTTACCTCTTGATGCCATCTGCAACGCAATCGAAATTGACCTCCTGCAAATGAATGATGAATCAGCCATTCCGCCGAAACTGATGCCGGATAAGCACTACCAGTTGACGTAAAAGAAAGGACTCTTCAGTAAATGAACGACAGGTAGTGCGTGTCAATGCGCTAACGATGATTTTCAGGATTACCTTATTGCTGATAATTGAATTTCTGATAATGCCTGCATAATTTTTGTAAGATCGTAAATAACCCTTGATCCGCGATTTAAGGCGTTCTTAAAACATCCGCATGCCATGAGTGCATATCAGGATGTTAAACGATGATCAGGAGGATTATCTATGAACGTCATTCAATCAGGAATGAACAACACTTCATGCGTCGATATGAAAAATTCGCCGCCGTTACCGGCATCAATAAAGTCTCTGTCACCATTGCCGGTTATTCCCGGGCTGTTACTTGCTACCAGCGGACTTATTGCACCGACAAGCCTGCTGGCGGAAGCGGTACGTTGCGAAAGTGAATTGGCAACATATTGTACTGAGAAAAAACTTAAAGCGGCAAATTACGTGATGGCTACCTGGACGCCCACTGCTCCTGACAGTAGTGTCCTTATCAACAATAATACCCAAGTGATTTTATCTGCTGAAGAGAATGACGAGCAGGGCTGGCGTGAGTTTGGCTCCCTGACTGTCGGAAAGGGGACAACAGGCGAACTGACAATAACAGGGCGCACTATTAAATCATCAGTGGGTACAATTGGTGATGCTGCCATCGGTATGGTGACGTTAACCAAGGGGGCGCAATGGGATCTTAGCGGCAAGAATTTGTTTGTGGGAAAAAATAACGGCGATGGAAGATTAATCGTTAAAGAGGGAAGTCAGATCTCCAGCATTGGCGAACTGCGCATTGGCGAGTTTTATGCCGAGGCAAAGGGAATGACCACGATTGAAGGTGCGAATTCTGCGGTCAGCTCCAGTTGGGCCGTTGTGGGCGATCAAGCTGAAGGGCGAGTGGATATTTTAAATGGTGGTCAACTTTCAGTTTATAGGCACATGAATATTGGCTATGTCGGAAAGACGTTAAACGCAAATCGCAAAGGGAATGGCGTCGTGAATATCGATGGCGAAAATTCTCTTTTAGAAGTCGGTACCTCACTCATTTTGGGTGGATTTGACGTCAGCCCAAATGATGCAAGAGGCGAACTCAATATCAGTAACGGCGGCAAAATTAAGGTCGCAGAGAAAATCAGACTCGGCATTGGAACCGGAAGTACCGCCACGATCAATATAGGCGGCAAGCCCGGTGAAGCCGCGCAACAAGCGGGAGATGTCGAGACGCCACTCATCATTCTGAGCGACACAAATCAGAATAACAGTACCGCAACGCTGAACTTCAACCACACCAGTGATGATTATACTTTGCGTACAGCAATAAAAGGCTATGGGAATGTAAACCATTGCGGTCCGGGCACTACGCTACTGAGTGGCGATAATCGTTATAACGGAAATACTCACATCAGTCGCGGAACGCTCAGAGCTGGGAGTGGCACAGGCTTTAGCCCGAGCTCTGATTTCACTGTTGCACAGGGCGCTACGCTCGAACTGAACGGTTACAGTCAGACCATTCAGTCACTTCAGCTTGATGGTACACTGAGCTTTGGCGGGCCTTTGCCCAATCGAGATATTCTGGCGATGTCCAGCAATGTCCTGATGGTGAGGGGCGATTATACCAGTGACAATGGCTTACTTATCCTGAACACCGCGCAAGATCAAGTGCAGCAAAAACCGGTGGTTAACCAGCTTAGTGTTTCAGGAAACACCGCGGGAACAACCCGGGTCGTGTTGAAGGAATTAGGCAGTGTCACGCTCGGCGATCTGAACGGTGCGCGAGTGGTCCAGGTGGCCGGGGATTCTGCTGGTGAATTTGCTGCCCAAAACCGTCTGGTTGCCGGGGCGTATGATTATGCGCTTCTACGTGGAGTGGAAAGTGAAAATGATGACGGGATCGTGGATTCCAACCACTGGTATCTGGTCAATACCTGGGCACCCGTTGACGATACCGATCCTGTGGATGACCCTGACCACATTATCGAACCGAAAGAGGATGAACAGGCTCCATTACCTGCGCCGACCCCAGGCATCGAGCGGTCATCTGCCGTGGTGATGCGTCCGGAAATGGGGGCATACCTGGCAAACAAAAGGGCAGCAAACACCCTGTTTGCTACCCGTCTACACGATCGGTTGGGTGAAACACAGTATATCGATCCAATCACCGGGGAAGCGCGCGTCACCAGCATGTGGTTACGTAATGTCGGTGGGCATACCCGTTTTCATGATCGTACCGGACAGCTAAGCAGCCAGAATCATCGCTATGTGGTGCAGATTGGAGGTGATCTGGCTCAGTGGAGTTCCGGCCTGGAGGATCGCTGGCATCTTGGTGTCATGACCGGCTATGCCAACAGCCAGAGCAACACCCGGTCGGCATTATCCCACTACCGTGCTGATGGCACGATTTCGGGTTACAGCGCTGGTTTGTATGCAACATGGTATGCTGATAACGCCGCGAAAGAGGGTACCTGGATCGACGCATGGGTGCTCTACAACTGGTTTGATAACACGGTGCGCGGGGAGTCTCTGGCGGAAGAACATTATCGCTCAAAAGGAATGACTGCGTCGCTTGAGATGGGGCATACCGTTAAACTGGTTGAACAACCGCAAATGAGTTACTGGCTGCAACCGCAAGCACAGTTAATCTGGATGGGCGTCTCTGCCGACGATCACCTTGAAGATAACGGCACATGGGTGCGGGATAAAGGGAAGGGTAATTTACACAGTCGTCTTGGGGTAAAAGCCTTCATGCAGGGCTACTCTATACGCGATGAAGGCAAAAATCGACTCTTTCAGCCTTTTGTTGAGATGAACTGGCTGCATAATACGCGCAATGATACGGTCTTAATGAATGAGATCAGCGGATCGGTCGATGGCGCGAAAAATATTGCAGAGCTCAGAACGGGCGTCGAGGCGAAAATAAATTGGCGTATGCATCTGTGGGGAAATATCGGTCAGCAGATCGGAAGTGATGGATTTAGCGATACCCAGGCAGTGCTTGGTTTAAAAGTGCTCTTTTAGCGCTTAACCCCGCGCATCCTGCAGGATGTGCGGGGTGTCTTTATCATCAACACTTTCCAGCACTATTAACGAAAAGTGTGAATTAATAGACTGCATCACTCTATTACCTGACGAATAACGCAGGAAACCTCCGTTACAAGGTAATTAAAGTGATTTATCTCAGGCGTATTGAGATCAAATAAATCCACTGTATTTACGTGATAAATGTACTGAACGTTTTTAATCCACCTGATATTCAGGCCAATATTTATCAAGGGAATGCGATGTTTGTTAAACCATCGTCCTCCAGCGCAAAAAAACGCATGGAGCATCGTTTTCACATGCCCGAAGAAATCCAGCACTTAGGGGAAATGCCACTGTTCAGGGCCGTGGCCTGGTGGGGATTTCAGCGCAAAAAAGAATTTTCACGTAATGACGTAAGCCAGGCATTTCATATTGACCTGCGCCGGGCCAGCGGGATTCTGCATTATCTCTGTCACCGGCATGATAAACGCGACATTGAATTCAGCGTTCGCAAGGTGGCGGTGCGGGGCGGCCATTGTCAGCTATTAGTCAAAATACTTTCACCGGGGATGACGGGAACGTCAACGCCTGCTAAAGCACAACCTGTCACTCGTCAGATAAAGAAAAGTACTGTAACGGACGATCGTCAACTCTCACAGTGGCTATTAACACGACCAAAAGGGAACAATGAAGCGAAACGGGCCGCCTGGAAAGCGGCCTGTCCACTGAGAAAGTGAGATCAGGACTGGCGGCGCGCAACCAGGAACAGGCGGGGAAATGCCAGCAGTATCTGGTCATCTTCCTGAAGCGGGTATTGCTCCTGTAACAGTTGATGATAGCGATTCAGAAATTGTTGCCGCTCGTGTTCATTCAAATCCTGCAGCCAGGGGCGTAATCCTGTCGCGCTGACCCAGTCAATAATCGCCTGATGGGAACGCATCTTGTGATAATAGGTTGTGCGCCAGATGTCCACGTCGCATCCCGCCTCGCTCAGAATGTCATAATAGGCGTGAACGCCGGGTAGGGGGTCGCGGCCACGATTTGGATAATCCTGTTCATAGGCCACCTCACGCATCAGCACATGCGAAGGCTCCAGCCAGTTATCCGGCATTTGCACCGCCAGAATGCCGTCAACGTTTAGCAGGGCGACCAGCCGGGGAAACAGATCATAATGATCGGGGATCCACTGCAAAGAGGCATTGGCGTAAATGACATCGGGCGGAGTGACAGGCTGAAACTGACGAATATCCGCTTCAACGAAATGACAATTTGGTAAGGCCTTTCGCGCCTCATCCAGCATCGCCGGGGAGGTATCAACGCCGGTGATACTCGCACCAGGCCAGCGTTGTTGCAACAGCGCCGTACTGTTACCAGGTCCGCATCCCAAATCAACCACAGAAGAGACATGCTCAAGTTGAATTCTGGCCAGCAGCTCAGCGGCGGGTCTTGAGCGTTCTGTACCGTACTGCATATATAGCGCCGGATTCCAGTCGGACATCATCAATTCTCCTGTTATGGGTTAGCTAAGCGGGCACAAGGAATGCACTATACTAGTTTAGTCTTGCTCGCGATCCGTAAGGAAAAACCTTATGAATAAACCAGATATCAAAGGTGGCATCGACATCGCGATGAAGGTCCCATCGCATCAATATCAACAGACGATTGATTTTTACCGGAATATTATCGGGTTGCCTGAAATTGCTGATAAACCGCCAGCGATCGGATTCGAACTCGGGCCAAACAGGCTCTGGATTGATGAAGCGCCGGGACTCAGTCAGGCTGAACTCTGGCTGGAGTTATTCACACCTCATTTCAGTGCCGCAGAAAAATACGTCGAACAATGCGGCGTGGTACGTTGTGATGCAGTCGAACAGTTACCCGACGGTTTCAACGGCGGTTGGATCATGAATCCGTGCAACATCGTCCATATGCTAAGGGAACCTGAAGCCTGGTGAGTGGTACAGTAGTTCCGAAAATTCATCAAACTTTAATAGGGTAGAGCAGGGTAAGTGGATTGATCGATGAGGGGGCAAACGCAAATTTCATATAGAAACTTTTCACGTCATCATTAAGCGCATGCACGATTAATGCTCTCACGCCGACCTGTAGCGCAATATTTTCCGTGCGGAAAATCGCATCTCTGAGCAGAGCAACGCCAAGTCCTTTTCCTGCACAGGACTGGTCAACGGCAAGTCTGCCGAGTACCACTACGGGAAGTGATTCGGGGGCATTACGGCGATAGGAGCCTGGGACCGTATTTCGTTGAACGCTGCCGGTTGAAAGACAATAGTATCCAATAACCCTGTTCGTCTCTTCGGCACAAATAACATACACACGGGAAATGCCGGTGCTGTGGTTTTTTAATGCTTTCTTTCTAAGCCACTCATTGAGACCCGGATCAGAGCAGCAAAATTCAGCAACAATGTGTCCGGGGGTTAAGGGTTCAGGCGCTCTTATTCCCATGGCGATTTACGACTCATGAGATCGTTGATCCGTGCCTGTCGTTCAGGAGTGATAGGGGCATCCAGTTCCGCAAGAAAAGCGTCATACTGTTTATCGTCCAGGATGAACAAACGCTGATCAAGCAGAATATCCTGGGCTTCACGACAGGCAGCTTCAAGTACGAAGTCGGTACGTGATTTTGATACAAGGCTTGCAGCCATATCTATCAGGTCACGTTGGGATGTTTTCGCCCGGATGTTGATAGGCGCTTCTCTGGCTTCTGGTTTCATAAATACCTCTGTGTAGCTTTTGTATACACAATTATAGCAGATGTATATCTAAACGCTATACATGAAAGAGAGGTGAGAGGATGTCTGGCGATGCTCAACAGTATCGTCACAACAACCTTCTAATCAGAGGAATAAATCCGCAAGGTATAAAGGAACCAAAGAAAATGACCCGGCAGCCTATACCGGGTCATCATTATTTATGGTCTTGAGGCTGTACCGTCCGGAGTACGTGCCATTGTCCAGGATGGGATCCCTCCCTCACACGGGTATTTCGCTGCTTTGACTTCATCAAGGTCAATCCCCAGACCCGGTTTATCGTTCAGGTACGCGTAACCCTGGTCGATCTCCGGGCAGCCCGGGAACACATCGCGCAACGCGTCATTCATTGGCGTGTATTCCTGAATGCCAAAGTTCGGCGAGCTCAAATCAAGATGCATATTAGCGCAAACCCCAACCGGGGAGATGTCTCCTGGCCCGTGCCAGGCGGTGCGCACGCCGTTCAGTTCGCTGTAGACGGCGAGTTTCTTCGCTGGCGTAATGCCCCCGATGGTGCTCACGTGACAGCGAATATAGTCGATCAGTTTGTTATCGATGAGCGGCTTCCACTCATTCACATTCACAAACAGCTCCCCCATGGAAATCGGTGTTGAAGACTGCTGTCGCAGCATTTTCAGCCAGTCAATATTTTCCGGCGCGACCGGATCTTCAAGATAAAACAACTGATACTGTTCGAGCGTTTTTGCCAGATTAACGGCGGTGACCGGCGTCACGCGCTCATGTACATCATGGATAAATTCGATGCCAAAGCCGAGTTTGTTACGCAGATGCTCGAACAAACGCGGAACGCTTTTGGCGTAGGCGTCCGGGTCAAAGTAGATACCGGCCGTTTTACTGCGCGGAGATCGCTTCGGCTGAATATTTTTCGCTCGCGCCAGCTGTGTGGCGATCAGTTTGAGGTCATCCGTTCCCGCGCCGCCATACATGCCCATCTGGCAGCGAACATACTGATAACCTTCTTCCATTCTGGCGCGAATATTATCTTCCACTTCGACTTCATCGCCGCCATCGGTGTGGCAGTACAGGGGGATCCCGTCGCGGCATTTTCCGCCCAACAGATCGTAAACCGGCATGCCCGCTAGCTTACCCTTGATATCCCACAGTGCCATATCCACACCGGATAATGCATTGTTCATGACAGGTCCATTGCGCCAGTAACCACTTACCGCACCCGACTGCCAGATATCCTCAATACGTGTCGGATCTTTCCCCATCAGGAAGGGAGCCATGTACTCATCAATCGCGCTTTTTACCGCAAAGATACGTTGAGTAAAAGTCGCGCACCCCAGTCCATACAGCCCGGGTTCGTTGGTCTCAATCTTAACAACCGCCAGGTCAATACCGCCCGGCGCCGTCAGAATCGTTTTTACATTGGTGATCTTCAGGTTACTCACTTTAACTCCTCAACTCAGCGTATTTACAGCATGTCATCGCATTAAGAATGACATGACTCTTATTTGTAAGTTGTCCTACAATTTGGTGTTGTTATATCACGCTTCCTTTCACGAGGAATAGTGGGAGTGTCATTCTGTGACGATGATCAAAATTCAAGCACCTCAAACCATTAATATAGTTAAAAATCAATATAATAAGTACTTTGCATTGATTGTGGTTATCAGCTATTTGTGATCGTTGTTGCAAATGTGCGGGGGAGTTGTTGATTTTATCCGAGTGAAAACCCAACCTTAAATAAGACAGTCGTCATACAAGTTAATTGAGTGAGGAAACAACATGACCGCTTTATTTGATTTAACGGGGAAAACGGCACTGGTGACAGGCTCTGCGCGTGGACTGGGTTTTGCCTATGCAGAAGGACTTGCCGCTGCGGGAGCGAGGGTTATCCTGAATGATATTCGCGATGCACTGCTGGCAGAGTCAGTGGATTCGCTAGCACGTAAGGGCTACGACGCGCATGGGGTAGCTTTTGACGTTACCGATGAACAGGCAATTGAGGCCGCCTTCAGCAAACTGGATGCGCAGGGAATCGATGTCGATATCCTTATCAATAACGCCGGCATCCAGTACCGTAAACCGATGGTAGAACTGGAACTGGAAAACTGGCAGAAAGTGATCGATACCAACCTGACCAGCGCCTTTCTGGTCTCCCGCGCGGCGGCGAAACGTATGATTGCGCGTAACAGAGGGGGCAAAATTATTAATATCGGCTCACTCACCAGTCAGGCTGCCCGTCCGACCGTTGCCCCGTACACTGCGGCAAAAGGGGGGATCAAAATGCTTACCTGCTCAATGGCGGCGGAATGGGCGCAGTTTAATATCCAGACCAACGCCATCGGGCCGGGTTACATTCTGACCGACATGAATACGGCGCTTATCGAAGACAAGCAGTTCGACAGTTGGGTGAAAAGCAGCAACCCTTCGCAACGCTGGGGCCATCCGGAAGAGTTAATTGGTACCGCCGTCTTTTTATCCTCTAAAGCATCTGATTACATCAACGGACAAATTATTTACGTTGATGGTGGCTGGCTCGCCGTACTGTAAGCCGACCGTATTCTACTGACTCGCCTTTAAAATTCACGGCATGTGTTTATTGTTAAGCATGCCGATATAACACAGGTATTATTATGAAGGCTTCAAGATCACGACTCTTTATTCTCACATTGCTGTTTATTGTGACTGCAATTAATTATATGGATCGCGCCAATCTTGCCGTTGCGGGAACGAATATCCAGAATGACTTCAGTCTGACACCAACGCAGTTAGGTTTGCTTTTCTCTATGTTTACCTGGGCCTACGCTGCCAGTCAAATCCCTGTCGGCTATGTTCTTGATCGCATTGGCTCACGTATTCTTTATGGCGGCGCGATTATTCTGTGGAGTATTTTTACCTTTATGATGGGATTTGCTTCACACCATCTATTTGCAACGGCGACAGCTTCATTTGCGATGCTGTTAGCCTGTCGTGCATTAATCGGTGTTGCTGAAGCGCCATCCTTCCCGTCCAATACAAAAATAATCGCCACCTGGTTCCCGGATCATGAACGCGCACGCGCCACTGCTATTTACTCCAGTGCACAATACATCGGGCTGGCTTTGCTGACGCCGGCGCTCTCATTTATTGTAGCTAATTACGGTTGGGAGATGTCTTTCTATCTGTCTGGCGGCGCGGGTATTCTGTTTGGTATCTATTGGTTATTATATTATCGCGACCCGCAGCACAGCACCTCCGTGAACCAGGCCGAACTGGACTACATTAAAGCGGGCGGCGGCTATGGTTCAGCCAACCAGTCCAGCGTTAGCGAGAAAATAAGCTGGCATGATATTAAATTCTTTCTCAGTAAAAAGACCATCTGGGGATTATTCATTACGCAATTTGCCTGTTCTTCCACACTCTATTTTTTCCTGACCTGGTTTATTGTTTATCTCGAGAAAGGGCTACACCTCTCAATTTCTAAAGCAGGTGTGGGTGCCATGCTGCCCTATATTATGGCGATGTTTGGTGTGCTCTGCGGTGGGACCTTGAGCGATATGCTGCTGAAGAAGGGTAAATCCAGAACGCTGGCCCGAAAATTACCGGTCATGGCGGGACTGTGCGTCACTATGATTATTGGTCTGGTCAACTTCTTTGAGGACCAACCGGTCATTGCAATTGTGATTCTGTCGATAGCGTTCTTTGCTAATGCCTTCTCTAATCTGGGTTGGGTTGTCTGGAGTGATGTAATCCCCCGCAATTTCCTCGGCACCATGGGCGGATTTTTAAATATTTGCGGCAACCTTTCGGGGATCGTAAGTCCCATTGTTATTGGGGTTATTCTCCAGCGCACACAAAACTTCCAGTATGCCATGTGGTATATCGCAGGCATTGCCGGGTTGGGCTTACTGGCCTACATCTTCCTGGTCGGAAAAATTGAAGTGATCGTTCCCGAAAAAAAGAATGCCGACACCGTGGATAAGAATGCAATTAATTCGGCAACTGCCAATAAATAATGAGGTCATGATGAAAATGGAAAAAATTACCTGTAACGCTTGTCTGGCCCATGCGGAAAAAGACGTACGTTTTGAATCACGTGAAATAGAACGTGGAGAAAATGATGTTGTTGTGAAGGTAGCCTGTGGCGGTATTTGTGGCTCTGATATTCACTACTACCAGCACGGTCGGGCAGGGATGTCGATTCTCAAACATCCCATGGTGATTGGTCATGAATTTGTCGGAGTAGTCAGCAAAGTCCCGGCAGGAAGCAATCTGACCGTCGGTCAGGCGGTTGCAGTGAATCCGTCCAGCCCATGTAATCAGTGTGAGATGTGCCTTTCCGGACACCAGAACCTGTGTGGATCCATGCGATTTATGGGCAGTGCGCAGTTCAATCCTCATGTGAATGGCGGTTTTTCTGAATACGTGGTGGTGAAACCGGAGCAATGTATTCCGTATGACAGCCGCGTTCCTGCGAATGTGATGGCTTTTTCAGAACCGTTGGCGGTCGCTATTCACGCGATAAAAATGGCAGGGCAGTTGACCGGTAAACGTGTACTGGTGATCGGCGCAGGTCCCATTGGTTGTCTGATTCTTGCCGCAGCTCGCAGTGCCGGGGCGTCTGAACTGGTGGCCTCCGATCTCAGTCCGCGTTGTCTGGAACTGGCTCGTCAAATGGGGGCGACAGCCACGATGGATCCACGAGATGAAGGGCAGGTGGCGCATTATCAGCAACGAAAAGGCTATTTTGACGTCGTGTTTGAGGCCTCTGGCGCACCGCTCGCCGTGGCATCCACCGTGGATTTCACTCGCCCTGCGGGAACGATTGTTCAGGTAGGGATGGGGGCAAGCCCTGTCAGCTGGCCGGTCTCCGCCATGCTGGTTAAAGAGATCAACTGGGTAGGCTCATTCCGTTTCATTGACGAATTCGGGGTCGCGGTTCGCTGGCTGGAAGACGGGCGTGTTGATCCTCGCCCTCTCATCAGCGCTGAATTCCCACCCCAACAAATTGAGGATGCACTGATTACTGCCGCAGACAAAAACATCTCTGCTAAGGTACTCATTCGTTTTAATTAACGCAGTGGAGCGCCCGACCGGGCGCTTTGTTCTTAAAAGTGATTTGTTATACAATGAACAACCTAAGCGACATCGTAGCGGATACCCACCTTGAGCATAAAATCCATTCAAAAACAAAATGTTGTAAATGAAATTTATGATCAGATAAGCGGCAAACTGCTGGACGGCAGCTGGGCCCCAGGTAGCCGTCTGCCTTCAGAAGCGGAGATGACCGCCTCATTTAACGTCAGCCGGGTCAGCGTTCGCAGCGCGGTTCAGCGCTTTCGCGACCTGGGGATAGTGGTGACACGTCAGGGCAGCGGCAGCTACGTTAGCGAAAACTTCACTCCGCAGATGTTGAGTAACGATCCCCGTCCAATCATGCACCTCAGTCGTGAAGAGTTTCACGATATGATGGTTTTCCGTCAGACCGTTGAGTTTAAATGCGTGGAACTCGCCGTCACACACGCCACCGATGACGACATCCGTGAACTCGGCGACGCGCTGAACAATATGCTGATCAACAAGGGCGACTACAAAAAATACTCGGAAGCGGACTACGCGTTTCATTTGGCAATTGTCAGGGCATCACACAACAGCGTGTTTTATAACGTGATGTACTCTATTAAAGATATCTATTACTACTACCTTGAAGAGCTGAACCGTGCGCTGGGGATCACCCTTGAAAGCGTGGAAGCCCACATCAAAGTCTATATGTCGATAAAGAACCGCGATGCCAGTACGGCCGTCGAAGTTCTCAACGAAGCGATGTCAGACAATATTATTGCCATCGAAAAAATGAAATCGACGGAGAACTTCGAAACGAAGTGACAACCGTCAGCAGTACGCACTCTGACATTAAGGTGACGTACTGCCAGACATGAGATCGCAGCGGGAACAACATCATACTTCCGGGAAAATACCAGAGGTAAATGCCTCTCTGATCCCCTCGATATTTTTTTCATCAGTGACGTTTAGTGCGGCGAGTACGTCGCAAGTAAAGCTGAGAAACCCGCATCCGCTGGCGGTAATCAAATTACCGTCACGAACTGAAGGCACCGCCTGGTATCTCGCCATGCCGGTATAGGCTGAACCGGCTCGTTCCTTGAGATAGGCCAGCCCATTGGAAGTATGACTGACGTCATTCAGGAAACCGTTGGCTCCCATAAAGGCAGAGGCATCGCAAATTGCACCGACCACCTTATCCCTTGCCAGCGCCTGTTGCACGATAGGGACGACACGTTTTGCCTCTTCACCCCACCAGTTCATGCCGCCGACCAGGATCAACGCGGCATAATCTGCAGGCATGGAATCAAACGTATAATCCGCAAGGCAGCGAATACCTCCCAGGGACATCACTGGCCCTTCATCAGGTGCCACAATCTTGACCTCGTACCGTGGGGCCCAGATCCCGAATCCCCGGCGTAATCCTGGCGCCAGTAACGCAAACTCCCAGTCTGCATATTCCGGAATAAGCAGAAACAGCACTTCACTCGATGTACTCTCTGAGTTCATATGTCCTCCTGTGTCATTGCTCAATATTATCGCGGGAGTCGTTGCCTGTGACACCTTATTTCTATCCGCGTTCGCGGATATCTGTTCATTTATCCCGTATCGCGGATAAAACAAGTTTACAGATTGACTTTATCCTCGAGAAGGGATAAAACCCTTAATATCCCCTTGAGCGGATAACTTTCCTGTGGACGAATGACATGATGAGCTTCCCGATGATCTACAGCCCAACGCAATTAGCGAATGCAATGAAACTGGTTCGTCAGCAAAATGGCTGGACGCAGAGCGAGTTGGCGAAAAAAATCGGCATAAAGCAGGCGACCATTTCCAATTTCGAAAATAACCCTGACAACACCACATTGATGACCTTTTTTAAAATTTTACAGTCACTTGAGCTATCAATGACGCTATGCGAAACAAAAGACGCTGCGCCTGAATCCAGTGACCAACAGAGTCTGGAGTGGTAATGCCTAAACTCATAACGTGGATGAATAATCAGCGGGTAGGTGAGTTGACGAAACAGGCCAACGGAGCGCATACATTTAAGTATGCGTCGGATTGGTTAGCCAACCGTTATGCCAGGCCATTGTCGCTTTCGCTGCCATTGCAGGTGGGAAAAATCACTTCTGATGCCGTGTTTAACTTCTTTGATAACTTGTTGCCCGATAGCCCAATCGTGCGCGACAGGATCGTTAAACGCTATCGCGCAAAATCAAAGCAACCTTTTGATTTATTGTCAGAAGTAGGTCGAGATAGCGTAGGAGCGGTGACATTATTATCGGAAAATGAAGCGGTGACAAATCCGGTGATGGTATGGGAAAAGTTGAGTGAAGCAAAGCTTGAAGAGGTGCTGTCGGCTTATAAATCAGATATTCCGCTGGGCATGATTAATGAAGAAAATGACTTTCGCATCTCAGTTGCTGGCGCGCAGGAAAAGACCGCGCTGCTCAGAATGGGCAATCACTGGTGTATCCCAAAAGGGATAACGCCAACTACGCATATTATTAAGTTGCCTATTGGCGAAATCAGACAGCCCAATGCGACGCTCGATCTTAGCCAAAGCGTTGATAATGAATATTTTTGTCTACTGCTGGCGAAACAACTCGGCCTGGATGTTCCTGGAGCCGAAATTATCAAAGCGGGAAGGGTGCGCGCGTTAGCGGTCGAGCGCTTTGACAGACGCTGGAATGCTGAACGGTCAGTTTTACTCCGCTTGCCGCAGGAAGACATGTGCCAGACATTCGGTTTACCGTCATCAGTCAAATACGAATCTGACGGAGGACCTGGCATCGCGCAAATTATGGCGTTTTTGATGGGGTCGAGCGAGGCGCTGAAAGATCGCTATGATTTTATGAAGTTTCAGGTGTTTCAGTGGTTGATTGGCGCAACGGATGGCCATGCGAAAAACTTCTCTGTTTTTATTCAGGCCGGCGGCAGTTATCGGCTCACGCCATTCTACGACATTATTTCGGCATTTCCGGTTCTTGGCGGTACGGGAATACACATCAGCGATTTGAAACTGGCAATGGGGCTTAACGCATCCAAAGGCAGAAAAACAGCTGTCGATAAAATTTATCCGCGTCATTTTATGGCAACGGCAAAGGCGCTGAAATTTCCGCAAGAGCAGATGCGAGAAATTCTGTGTAAGTTTGCAGAGCAAATACCCGCAGCACTGGAGAACGTGACTGCCGCATTACCAAAAGATTTTCCGGAGAACGTCGCGATGGCAATCAGGAGTAATGTACTTAGACTGCATGGTCGGTTAAACCGGGAAACAGAGGAATGAACAGCATACCCGTAAAAGGCCGCAAGACATTTCAACGGTTATGCGCACAGTGTTAAGAAAATGACCACAATAAAATGACAGCCATGAACGCCTGGATTGTCCCTGAATCCATATTAGTTCGCATAATGTATATTATGTTAAATTAGATATCACCAACCGCACTATACCGGAGTTGAGCTATTCCCTGCTGTTTTGGCCTTCAGGACAGCTCTGGTTTTCATTCATACTCAGTGAGATGCGTTCTGGTGATTCGTAGACACATCTTTAAGCAGTTGAATAAATCATTCCTCTCCGATAGCCTGTTTATTGTACGCCTCACCCCTTCTCCGGCTTGACTTAACGTCGATTAGGAACAAAATAATTTCTCTTTTGTGTTAACCGGATGACTGGCCTATATGGATATCTGTTCTCGTGGCGTTTTCTCTCTGTTTCGCGTTAAAAAAGTCAGTGCCCTGGTTGTGGCTGCGTTCTTCCTGGCGAGTTGTTCATCAAAACCCCCGGTTTCACTGGTAACGCCGCCAAAGTCTACGCCGACATCGCCGTCTAAAGCGCAGAAACTGAATGAGCCGGTTCGCGGCGTATGGCTGGCGACGGTTTCCCGGCTGGACTGGCCGCCGGTGGCGTCCGTCAATGTCGGTAGCGCCTCCACGCGGATCGCCATGCAGAAAAAAGCGTTAACGGATAAACTCGATAACCTGCAGTCACTGGGTATTAATACCGTTTTCTTTCAGGTAAAACCTGACGGCACCGCCCTTTGGCCGTCATCCATTTTACCGTGGTCGGATATGCTCACCGGGAAGATTGGTGAAAATCCGGGCTACGATCCGCTCCAGTTCATGCTCGATGAAGCTCACAAGCGTGGCATGCGCGTTCACGCCTGGTTCAACCCTTATCGCGTCTCCACCAACGTGAAACCCTCAACGGTGAATGAGCTAAACCGCACCGTATCGCTTCAGCCCGCCAGCGTGTTTGTTCTCCACCGTGACTGGATCCGTACCGCTGGCGATCGCTATGTTCTTGATCCGGGGATCCCGGAGGCCCGTGACTGGATAACCAGTATCGTGGCCGAAGTGGTGAAACGATATCCGGTGGATGGCGTCCAGTTTGACGACTATTTCTATGCCGAATCCCGCGGTTCGGCACTGAACGACAGTCTGACCTTTCAGCGTTACGGCCAGGGATTCAGCTCAAAAGCTGACTGGCGTCGCCATAACACTCAGCAGTTAATTGAACAGGTTTCCCGTACGATCGGGCAGATCAATCCGGACGTGGAGTTTGGCGTCAGTCCGGCTGGCGTCTGGCGTAACCGTTCGCACGATCCCGCCGGATCCGATACCCGTGGCGCGGCGGCATATGATGAGTCGTATGCGGACACGCGGCTTTGGGTTCAACAAGGCCTGTTAGATTACATCGCACCGCAAATTTACTGGCCCTTCTCTCGCGACGCGGCCCGCTATGATGTGCTCGCAAAATGGTGGGCGGACGTCGTGAAGCCGACGAAAACGCGGCTCTATATTGGCGTTGCGTTGTATAAGGTCGGTGAACCCTCGCGCAATGAACCGGACTGGACGGTCAACGGCGGTGTTCCCGAGCTGAAGAAGCAGCTCGATTTAAATGAATCAATGCCGCAAATCAGCGGCACGATTTTGTTCAGAGAGAACAATCTTAACCAGCCGCAGGCTCAGCAGGCCGTCAGTTACCTGAGAAATCGCTGGTCTAAGTGACACTGTAACGAAAAAAGAGACGCCTTACTCTCTTTACGTCACTATTTACGGGTTCAGGTTCCAGCCCCAGCGCTCACTTCGGGGCTGGCCTTTGTCATCATACGTCTGCATATCCCCTGTTTTCTGCGACCAGTCAGATAACGTCGCGATGAGCCGCCCTCCACTGCCAACCAGCGCCAGCCGATCGCCTTCCAGTACGGTACAGAGTCCTCCTGGCAGGTCATTAGCCCAACTGAGCGTATCGAACTTGCTGGTTTCCTCTCCCTTCACTTTTATTTCCTGGCAGCGCCATCCCCGGTCCACATCAACGTTGAGGATAACGGACTCCGCTTTCCCCTCTTTTCGCTTAAGCGTCACGTTGGGCTTCGGCCAGTGACCATTGTGAGCAGGCAACGCCGCTGTGGTAATAGGACCAATAATTTCAGGCAGCCAACGGACCTTTGCTTCTTCTCCCGAGCCGTCTGCGTTCCTTTCGGGAAACAACTGGGCTTGCAGGGTCGTCCAGTCCGTCGGCAGGCAGTCGGTATATTGAAACTTATAGATGTAACCGATTGAGGCATCGGTTAATTTTTCCTTTATCGTCGAATCCGCCATATAAGAATGGAAGCGCAATGGCGGATAGCGCCTTTCAGCCGTGATGGGATCGCGCTGTGGGTAATAGACGCCTGTCAGTCGCCCCAACTGCTGACTGGCCAGCGGTGTCGCCACGTCATTGACGGGTTCAAACACCAACAACAGATGAAAGGTGCCGCCACCTGAACGGGTACAATCGGACTCTTTCCCAGGAACGGTTTTCTTAATCGGTTCCAGAGGGTCAATCAGTAAGTCGCGGGAGATATTTTCACTGGCTTGTACCACGCTGCTGCGAGTCAGCGTGATGACGTGTTCTTTAGACTGGGCCATCTGCAAAGATTCCCGGGCAATGGCCAGATGGCGGTACGGCATGCCTATGAAGGTCAACCAGTGCGACTCGCCGTAGTCGCTGAGCAACAGGCGACGGGCCTTGCAACCTTCCGCATTTTTTAGCACAACGGGCAGCACCGATTTTATTGGCAGGTTGGTCGTCACCTCTGTCGTTTCCCACGGCGAATAACGTTTGACGGTGGCCCATTGCTCATTCCCAAAGGCCATAACCTGATCAAGCACCTGCAGCCCCCACAGCATTGCCGCCGTTCCGTCCCACTGGCCTTTGTGCCAGCTACATAACAGACGGCGTGAAGCGTTCGCGTCGCCTGCTTTCTCGATGCGTTTCCCTTCTGCATGGTGAAGGGAGAGGAGAAAATCGGTTCCCGGTGGGAGTTCGATGACGAAATCAAACGGAACGCGATCGTCGCCCTCTTCCCGGCGGCCGAGTAACCAACTCAGCTTATCCTCGCTGAGGGGAAATTGATCGCTCAGCGTCCATTTCTCGTGCGGATCAAGCATTCGGCGGATGCGGATCTTCGCCATTATCCAGTAGGCAAAAACATCGTGACCCGTCGGGCGGACGATAATGGCCGTTTGCACCACTTTGGCATTGCTGTCGGTGTCAAAGGTCAGGCCAAAAGGACTGTCGGTTTCAATTCCCCAGTTCATCTCGCGTTCAGGCACGACCGGCTCGCCCAATTCGGTGAACCAGCTACTTTCAGGCAGAAAAAGGGTGATTTTCTTCGCACCATCCACGCTATGACCCGGCCCTGCGTGGAAAATGGGATTGGGGCCAATTTCGTTCACCAGGGCATAACGCGTGGCTTCGAGATCAACGTCGAAGGTTTCCCCGACGCCGCTGAACTGCGTCAGCGCATCCGTTCGACAGAGTGCATCGTTCAGGCATATCAGCGCGCCATTTGCGCTGGTACGGATCTCGGTAAGCTTTTCCTTCTCGTGCGCCATGACCGTGCGGACCAGCGGAATCGTGGTCTGGACCGTCGGCGGGGCCAGTCGCAGTGACGGATCGTGCCAGTTGATACGCGCAGGCACAACGGTGCCCTTAGCGACAATCGTGTTCTCAAGTTCCTGAACCGCTTTGCTATCCAGCCAACTGCGATAACGCAGGATCGGGCGCATGACGCAGGCGAAAAAACGCGCGCCGTGATAGTCTGGCAGCCGAAGACGACACAGTATCGCCGGCTCGGCAAGAGAACCAAAACGCCAGTCTGTCGGCCGTGCCGCACGACTGGTTTGCAAAATATGACTTTGCGTTTCACGTAATGACGAAGTGCCCGCGAACGCTTCGGCCCACTGTTCCAGTTGGGTATTGCCATCCAGTCGTTTGGGTAGCGCCAGCGGATAACCCGTCCAGTGCCATTCGTGCCGCTGCACCAGAAATCCTTTCAGCCCGTTCGCGTCGAATCCCTTCCCCGCGGCCAGATGTGCGACGGTATCTGACGCTTGTGACACAAAACTGAGCGCCTGCTGAACCTCTTTCAGTGCCCTTCCTGCGCCTTCGCGCAGCGTGATTATGTCCGGTAAACATTCAAAAAGATGCACCACAGGTGAAAACCCACGGTGCGACGTCTCGTTCCATACCGGTTGCTTCTCGCTGTTCTTATCAATGGCAAAGTCAGCCATCCGCATATCTGGCCCGGGAACAAAAAATTTCGTTGGCACCAGAGACCAGAGGGTCACGGTGGCAATTGTTCCCGGTTTCAGGATGAGTACGATCGTGTCAGCACCAGCCACCTTGGGTGGCACGACGAGTGATTTGCTTCCGGCCTCTACGCGCAGTGTGCCTGGCGTTAAGAAACCTCTCTTTGTGAGGTACTCCGGCGTAACGATGTAATCGGTTTCCGGACCATCATCAAATTTCACTCTCACCCCGATAGCCTTAACGGCGGGATGGCGTGGGAGATCGACCCTGTCCTCAGGCTGGTTTTTGCCTGTTTTACGCAGTTTATTGAGCAGTGTGGTGCGCAGGGCTTTGAACGTCGCACTTTCCCCGAGGTCGGGTTTGAGCAATTCCTGGCAGATGTCGGCTTCCATCCACCTTGTTAATACTTGCCCGGTGGCATCGGGCGGGGTCAACGTCAGCGTGGCCCATTTGAGCGCGCTGCTGTTCCAGCCTTTTTTTCCGTCGCAAATGACGACAACACGGGGGCACCTGCCGTCAGCAACGTTCGGTTGCTCATTGTCCATAGCGGGAGGACGCTCCCGGTCTGCCGCGAAGCCTTGCAGATTCCAGGCGCGGGATTCCCCTTCCATCAGCCAGGGATCGACAGCCTTCTCTGTTGACTGCACGGTGACGGCGCCAGGGGCTACCCGGCACAAATAAAGATATCCCTCACCAGGTAAGAAATTCAGTTGGCTGGCGGCTTTGAGCGCACAGGGATCATCACTGCTGCGAAAGTTTTCCCCCAAAATCTGCCCGCCGTTGCCGATTGCTGTTCCGGTTACCCAATAGCGAAATCCATAGGCCAGCGGAGGGAGTCGCCAGGGAGAGATATAAATATCCGAATTTTCTTGCGGATCATCAGGCCAGCCAAAATCGAGACAGTCGACACCGTCTTTGAGGCTCACCGCACCGCTCAACGGTGCGCCCGAATAGGCAAACGCCACCACTTTGCGACCGTTCTGTACGGTCGCCCCCACGGTGTCGTGAAAGCGCTGCATGGGCTCTTTCCGCTCTGTGTCCGGCAGCCACGCCCCCTGTACTTTCAGCGCCGTGTCCGTCAGCCACGCGCAGCCTAATTTGGGTACGATGCTTTCCTTCCCCATGGCCATGGCGACGGCATAGCCACGAATGTCCCGATCGTCATAGGCCCCGTCTGGCGAGCAGATTTCAACCGCCAGATCGCGCTCCTCGCCCAGACTGATCACTTCTTGCGTGCCGGGTAACTGCATTTGCTGCTGTAGTGCTTGAAATGCTTTACTGATACACGCATTCTGCGTGGCTGGCTTTGGGCACCCCACCAGCAACGCCAGCATCTCCTGATAGCTGTCACTCAGAACGGTAGCCTGAGTTGAAACATCGCCCGCAATCCAGGACTCGATGCCGGATCGCAGTGTTTCTGTTGCTGCGGGCGCGGATCCAGACAGATGATGAAACCACCAGCGCGCCTGTAATTCAGCAATGCTGTGGTCTGCGTAATGGTCCGATATCAACTGGTACCACTCGACAAAGTTGAGTATCGGGTTTTTATCTTCTGGCTGATGAAAACTCACCGCCACTGCCGCCAGCCACGACGTCATCATTATCCGTCGGCCATCGGCGGTACTGAGCATCATCCCCACGTTTAGCGTAAAGCCTGTAATGGTCTTACTGCTATCGCCGACAAGGGGTTGCAATAATCGATGTTCGCCCGCCCCGGCGTTGTTAATGGCCTGCTGGAGGGTTTCCCAGACGTTGGTGTTTTGGTCCCAGTCATCTGGAGAAATAACCACTGGATTGCAGCCCTGAAGGCGATCCCAGAACCAAAAATACTCAATCGGTTTTTTACTTGTATCAGAACGAAGATAGCCTGGGCCGAGTGTACGATTCAGCAGTTGATATTTCTGAAGCTCGATCTGCCATTCGCCATTGACTGTTTTGGCATTGGCCGCTTCGGCATTGAGTACGAGAGCCAGCATGGGCAGCGGCGCCAGAATGGTATCGGTCAGCCAGGCTCGCATTCCGGTTTCCGCTCGTTCGGCGCGCTTCAGTTGCGGCGTCAACATCGCGTTGATGGCGGGTTTGATCTTCTTCATCACGACAGTAAACGCCGGTAAGCCCGTGTAGAGCGTCTCCTCATTCTCCGCTTTCGCCTCGTAGCCGATCGTGATTATCTCATCCGATGTGTTGGAACTCACAGGGCTAAAGACGATCTCTTGCCCCTTGTGAATAATCGTGAATTCCGGAGCACAGGCAACCGGGAGTGTTGCATCGTCAAGGGTAAAGCTTCGGGTCATGCCAAGCCTATCCAGACTAACCCCCGCAGGTAACAGCGTCAGGGGGGCAAACAGGTGCGGCAGACTGATTTCACCAGGGCTGGCCTGCGCCTGGGCAATGGCGGTGGAAAACGGAAACGGACAACGGCTGCACTTTTGTCTGATTTCGTCCTCCATCCTGCCCTGTAGTTTCTGCGGATCGGTCAGCACATTGGTCGGGACCGGCGTGGCGAGGTGAAATTGTTTATCGGTAACTATCGCCCAGCCGGTAATGCGCATTTGCCAGGGCCAGAGCAGAGAACCGACGGCGTCGATCACCGTCAGTCCATCTTTGGGCGCATCATCTTGGGTAAAGATGCCCGTCGGCATCACCCAGTTAACCGAAATACGGCGCTTATCTTTCCTCTCACCCACCAGCCCTTCATCATTGCCATGCATCATCCAGCTAAACGTTGTTAATGACATAGACACCTCACAAATCCTGTTCCACTGTGCGGGAAATATGGGCTGTGTAGCACCAGCAAACTTCGATAGAAATATCCAGATGTCCGCGCCCTTTCATCTGTCCGTTTCGGTGCTCGACCTGCACCAGTAAATTCAGGTATGCGGTCAGATAGCCCAGTACTTTCGCGCTACCGGTCATTTGCACGCCGGCGGCAAAAAAATTCTGCGTGGCGTTGGAGGAGAAACCGGCCTCAACAAACAGGCGAATGGCATAACTCCCCTCTGCGACCCCGGCAAGGTTGAAGGTTTTCGTCGAGACCAATGCTACGCCAATCGATGCCTCATACTCCGATGTGAGCTTGCCGTTCTTATTCACCGCCGCTGCCCGGGTCGTCAGCCAACCACCACCGCCATAGACACCTATCTGCATGGAAACGGGCGACGCTTTTTCACCAATGCCAAAGTAAGTTTCAATCTGCATCATCCCGTCGTGCATGTTCAGCCGGAAACCGGAAGCCAGAACCGATTGACCCAGTGAGACGCCGCCATACTCCAGTGGGCCAAACGCCTGTTTCTGGCTCACCGACGCCCCCGTCGGGATCCCGTCCTTGTTTTTGACGATTTCCACATACGGAGGAACTTCTGGCATCGCGCC
Organism: Citrobacter farmeri; assembly: GCF_019048065.1. NCBI lineage: Bacteria > Pseudomonadati > Pseudomonadota > Gammaproteobacteria > Enterobacterales > Enterobacteriaceae > Citrobacter > Citrobacter farmeri. Next base: position 2,355,841 of record NZ_CP077291.1, on the reverse strand, counting down.
CCGTAATACGTCGCCGATAAATTTCAGCGCGGCGTGCGGTTCAATATTTTTCGGGTCGAGATCGAACGTAAACCCGCTGGCCTCGCTGTACTGAATGCGTGCATCGGCAAAAGTCACCAGCGGTTGGCCCGAAAAATTGAGGATCCAGTCGCCGCTGAACAGCGCCTGCGTGCGCGTTCGGGTCGCTTCACCAGGGGAAATATCGACATCGCTGGTTGCCACCAGCGTGGGTTTACGGACATCAAGGCTCAGCGGGGGAATTTCAAACAGCGATTCTGTGCTCGTAAACTGATGATCAATAACCGCTTTGATACTGGCGCTACGCGTTTTGGGATCGATATGATGGCTGATACGAATGGCCTCATCGGGCAAATCCGGCAGTTTGAATTTCTTGAAAAAGTTTTCAAAATCAATCGCCGTATTACGAACGATCTGCGCGAAATTAATGCCCTGTAGCGAGGCGGGCACAATGTTACCGTTCAGTTCACAGGACGGAATGGTCAGCCCCAGCTCCTTGATCCCCGCATCCACTTCACGAAGTCGGGCCACAAACGACGATGTCTCAATCTGGTCTTTTAGATCGTCGAAAACATATTCAATGTTGTCGGTGCGAATGGTTAGCTGCGGAAGCTGCGGCGGATCCGAAAGCAACTTCATCAGTTTGATGGCCTGACCGGCTTCAGGAAGCGCCCCTGCGATGACCGTATTTGCGTCCTTTAACGCTGTATCGATCGCCCTGGCATACTCGCGGCTTTTTTGATCAAACAGTCGCGCGGCCTGATCGACAAACTGCTCTCGGACCTGTCGGATCGTCTCGGCTACCTGTTCTTGCAGTTTGTTTGCCACCTCAACCCATTGACCGGCTTCCGACAATCCATCAATCAGGGCTATCACTTCATCTTTACGCCGCGCCAGTTCAGCGTGTACGACTCCGACGTTATGACTCAGCAACGTCGTTGCCTGTTGGTGAACGGTATCAAGGCCCGTCGAGAGCTCCGTAAGCGCGCTGTTAATATTGCTAACGCCCGTGATGGCAATAAATTCCCGGTTCCAGTAGTCAGTAAAGGCAGTTGAAAACGGTGAACTGCTCAAGAAGGTGGGTACAATCAGAGTCTGGTTTAACGCCTCCAGCGCCGCGACAAAGTCAGCTAATTCATTATTAATCGGCGTTTCATCTTTAATTTTTTGGGCCAGCGCCCGGTATGCAACGCACTCCTGTTGCCACTGCGGGAAGAACGTTCGCTTTGAATTGCCCAAAAGATTCCCCTGCAGGGCGTCGATGGTGGCGAGTACCGATTCCAGCTTCGTGGTGGTCTCGCGTATCGTCTGCCATTTTTTATCCTCCAGGAGGCTGAGCGCGGCAGTCAGTGACGTAAGCACGGGTGGGATCAGTTCTTTTAGTTTTGCCTGCTGCTCCTTCACCTCGTTGAGCTTCGCAATTTGTTCTGACGCGTTGTTGAGCGTCGCGGTAAATGTGGTACCAGCCTGTTTAAGATTGGTCAGCGACAGTGTGAGCAGATCGCGAAGATGCTGAGGACCCTGCCATTGCGCAGGAAATTTCAACGCGCTGAGGATGAGGGATAAATCATCGACACCCTTCATACCATCACGAAGTGCGTCCGTCATATTGCGTTGATATTCTTTCGCGGCAATGACCAGCGCATCGGACTCCTTCACATTCAGCAGGGACTGATACTCTTTATCCGCACGCGTCATAATGTCACTGAGCGCCTGCCACAGCCTGGTAACCCGGATGAGAACTTCTTTGCAGAAGTTGTGCAGAACCGTGATCACCACCTTTGCGCCATTCAATGACTCCGCGGAGCGTCTGACGAAAGACTGTACGGGGAGGCTGAGATAACGCTCCTCCAGCAAGGACGTTACGCTCTCCACCTCAAGATTCGGATCGCGGATTGCCGATAACTTTTTCAGCAAATCGCCGATCGCCGCATGTCCCTGAGCACAGAGTTCATCGACCATCGGGACCGACAGCGATCGCGCCAGACCCAGGGCCTTTTTGACGCGATCAACGGCTTCATTCTCGCCAGGGGCAACTTTTACGACCGCAATGTTCAGACGGGCACTGCATTCATCAAAAACCTTTTTCACCTGTTCCTGCAGGCGTTCCCTGAACTTCGTGACGTTGTTACCCTCATACAACGCCCAGAGTTGGTTGGCATCCCGAAACAGCGACTGAAGCGTCGCGTCCAGACTTTTTAGCTCAGCGCTGTATATTGCGTGCTGGATCAGCGACGCAATGTTTTTATCCTTATCATCCGGTAGCGTGCTCAGATCCACCCGGCGCGTCGCGCGCGTACGTTCAATCTGCATCGTGCGAATACTGGCGACCAGTTCTTCCGAACCACGGCCATGAACAATGTTAGAAACGCCTTCCGGGCGCAATGGCATCGAAAACCGGGGATTGGCCAGGGCCTGTAGAGTTCGGCTGGGGACCTGTTGATATCTGAGAAGTTCGTCAGTCTCTGGTCGTGTTATTCCACCAAAGCAATAATTCGCGTCACAGTCGATCGCTAACTGCGCCTCCCATTTATCCGTATCCGCCCCGGCCCCGACTTTCGTGTTGGTAAAAAAGTAGAGATGCTGTGGCTGGTCGTGCCAGTGCTGTGTCAGTTCATCCCCTCCGGCCCGCGCGACCGGCCCTGCCCAGGGTTTAACGTAGAAACCGGAGCTGTCCAGTTCGTTAAATAACGGGATTTCGTAACCCGCTTCAACATCGTGTCCCCATGCGCCATTGACATAGAGGCGCTGTGTGGCGAAATGAAAGGCGTGCAGGCATCCCGGTTTATTTTTCGCCGCAGACGTCTCGCCGTCGAAAAGACGATACGGTTCGAGGATCTCAATGTACTCCTCCATTTTTCGCAGCAGCGGACGCCCTAAAAATTCCTCCGACTTCTGCTCCCCGGAAAACTGTGCGCCGGGGACGGTACTGCGGGTATAAACCACCACATGACGCGCTTTATTCCAGACGGTGGCGATACGGCCATAGCGTGTTTTCACCAGTCGTGATAGTTGACCGTTTTCAACGCGGGCATCAAATTGCGTGCGTCCCTCATCAAAGGATGCCTGTACCGCGCCGGTCGCACCAAGCGACGAGAGCGTCAGTTCAAGCAGACGCACCTCTTTCGTAACGGGGGTGCGTAACACCGCCATCAGTTCGGAGGCAAACTCAATGGAATACAACAGGCCGATGGGCTGCTTCCGCGCGAGGGTGGGATCGTCCACATAGTCATCCAGCGTTTTACGCTGGGAATCATCCAACGATACCCCCTCGGGAAGCGGCCAGACGCCAACTGCCCCCTGCTTTTTGCTGCGTAGTTGGGCGCTCAGACCCTCCGTGAGATCCAGCTTGCGTAGCGGGTAGTTCGCATCTTTCAGCGTGAACCGGGCGAGGCGGTTGATGAAATTTTGTCGGGCAGCGAGATGATGAGTTCTCAGCGTTTTAATTCGCGCTTTCAGGTCGTCAATTGTGATTGCCGCATGAGAGCGAAAATAGGCCTCCAGCAGCGGACTCATGGCAAAGTCCTTGTCACTGACCGGCAAAGCAATCACGGGTTGCCCCAGCGCACGGGCGATTTCGGAAACAATCACCGTGCGCGGTAATTCCGGCGTGCGTTGATAGGTCAACTCCAGCGGATACGCCATCTCGCTTACCATCCGCGTCAGTTCGGCATCACGCAGAACGGATAGCGTGTCGCCAGGGTGGACGGTATAGCGGCGGTCTACGCGAGAAGGACGCACCGTCAACTCCGTGCGGCGAGAAAAGCGAAACGGAATCGGTTTCTGGGTCACAATGGGATTGTCCTGTCCGGCGGACCGAAAACGGTCCCCGCGAACCATCGCTTCGCCCACTGCCTGCGGTGGAAAATTCAGCGAAACGCTCTCAATACCAAACCGCCACTGCGCCCCGTCAGGATCGTCACTTTTCCACTGCGCAATAATATTTCCTGCCTCTTCCGTCAGCGTCGGCGGCTGTAGCTGCGAGACAATAAACGGCGTATGGCTAATCTGAATTGCGCTCCCTTGCCGGGGAGTCAAAATTCTCTCCGCCTGTTCCAGCGTGACGGTCCACGTCGTATCCCGTCCGGGTTGTCTGCCTTCACACACGATCTTCAGACTGGCTTTGGTCTGCGCGTCGGCGATCACAATCCCTTCACCGCAGTTGGCGCTGAAATAATGTGGCTCATGCCCGGCTTCTTCTGCCGTCATGTTGCGCAGGGCTGAACGATGTAAATTCGATTCCGCCAGCACCGGCGAAAGGCTGACGCTGTCCAGTTGCACCGTCAGTTCGTAGTACATATCGAAAGTGTCTTTATTCAGCTGCAGGTTGACCGCATGCCCGGACATCGCCAGCGTCAAAGCCAGCCCATCAAAATAGACCGTTTTTTGCGATCTCTTTCGTAACGACAACGTGGCGGTGCGTACAGAATAATCGGGATTATTTTCCGACTGAGTCCAGCGGAAAGCAGAATTCTGGCTGCTGTCAAACGTCACGACGACGGCGCCATTCACATCAAATTTTAACTGGAGGTCGTTATTATCATTGAATATCGGCAAAAGGCTGACCCGATCGCTACGTCGACTGCAACGCCAGCCCGCCTCGATGCTTTTCATTAAGTCTTGCCAGGCGGTGGTGAGTTCTGACATTACAACCTCCAGGGAATAGTGAAGACGACGCCGCGGTATCCCCGAGCGGTCATTCCTGGGACACGATCGCCCAGTCCAGTTCACCTTGTGGGAATGTTCCTCCCGGATCGTTCTTCCCGCCCTTTCCGTTGCTTTGGTCGGGGAAATCCGTCAGAAAAGCCACCGGCGTGACGCCAAGCCCCATTAACTGGAAATCATTAAGCATCGGCCCCTTGTCGATAGAAAAGACATCCGGCTGCTCTGACATCCATTCTGACTGTCCGGGAAGAAAAGAAATGTCGATTTTTAAGCGGGCAGAATGACCGTCGGAAGCGGCAATTTCTACGGTATAACGTGTGCTCATGATTTCACTCCTGAACAGGCGGGATTGCCGTATTTTTGCGTTTCACACCCTTCAGGATAGTGCAGTGAATTTCAGGGTTACTCTAAGAGAAAAAGGTTATTCAGGCAGAGGAAATCACACTGAGGCATTAATTTATTTACCCTGTTCAGGAATATTCAGAACAGGGTAAATAGCGGCAATAATAGAGTGGCTTCAGAGTAAACTCGCCATCCCCGGATCATCGCCTTCAATCGAATAATAGCGAGGAAGATTAGGCGGTCGATAATCCGGATTGGCGTTCATTAAATTGACCACCGACTCATGAACGCTGATGACGCCCGTCATTGGCCGTGGAACCGGTTGACCAAACGGGGGCATTGCGCCAATTTTGAGCTCACGCTGATGATCTTCCCCGGTCCAGACCAGACGCGGTAGCCATTCGGCAAATTTCCATCCCAACAACATAGAATCATGAACCGCAGGAAATCCTGACATGCGAATCGACAGCTCTTTTTTAGCGCGAGAAAAATCGATCCGCAATCCTGCGCGCCAGGCTTCTCCCAGCATCCAGCGAAACGTCATCAACGCCAGCTGTGATTGCGGTGGCGGATAACCCCCGCCAACGTCAGAATGCACTCCGGCAAACCACACCTCTTTAAGATCCGTTTTCACATCGTCATCGCGTCGCCAGAGATGCTGGCGAAAAAAACAGCGCCGCTCATCAATGGACACCGCATGCCGGACAATGTCGACAGCGGGATTTTTCGCGGTATAAGGAATGATGACCGGATCGTAAATCCAGCCCACCGACTTCACCGTATCGAACAGGCCAAGAAAATGGACGTTCGCCCGCCGACCAAAGGTTGACTTAAAACGCGCCTGTAGTTTGAAGTCTGGCTTGTGCTCCTCCCCGGTTCGGGCCAGCAACATCGCCCACGCATAGTCAAAAAGATGCGCCTGATAGCCTTCGACAATGCCCGCGGTGTGAATCAGTGCCGCCAGCGCTCTGGCGGCATAGGCTCCGCGGGAAAAGCCGAACAGATAAATGTTATCTCCCTGACGGTAATTCTTAGCAAGAAAATGATAAGCCCCTTCGACATTGCGCTTGAGTCCCCAACCAAACGCCAGTCCGCAGATCCGCGAAGGCAACTTTTGCCATTCAAAGAGCGTCTCCTTAACACCAAATGTCCCGACGCCCTGATCGTAGTACGTCAGTACGTTTTCCCGGTCTTTAGGCAATACGCGCAGCAACCGAATCACATTCGTTGGTTTATGACTGAAGCGATTGCCCGTGCCATCCAGAAAAATAACGAGTTGTCGTCCCATCGTTACCTCCACTATTTTGCTGCGAATATGCTGTGGCTGAAGAAAGAGTAGAACGCAACGCGTGATCTGAAGGGTTGTTGGCGATCAACTCTACGGCAAATGATCAATAAATAACGGCGGAAAATAAGCGTCAGAAAACACAGATTATTATCCGGTGTAAATAACAGGGTTTATTACATAATGATGAAGATTTCTTTCGAAAACTCACTCATATCATTTCATGAAATTGAAAAATAAGTTGATGATAAAAGATACAATGCGTCATCTTACGCGGGTTACATCATTCCTCTCAGTGATCAAATGGATGGGCTATACTTTTTTAGACGTTGATTAGTTTTAAAAATCACTTAAAAATGGTTTTTCTTGCTACTTTTGGCTATATCCATAATTCTTTCAGGCTTACTTCGCCTGATAGCATGAAAATATAGCTTAAGGCATTACACTATTTCATTAATGTAATCATGCTACATTTCAGGTGTTCTGTGTTTCAGATCCGTTTTACTATCCAGAGTGTGCATATGACGCAGGCCGCTATGTCGCTCGCTAACCACTGTAAGGATCTACATCATGGAGATGTATCTTAAAAGAATGAAAGACGAATGGGTCCGCCTGGTCGAACATACGGAACCTCGCATTCGACAATTTGCCTCCGAGATTGCGATTAAGCATGCACATGATTTGAGTATTGAATTTTATCGCATTGTTCTCGTAGACCCGCACGCTGAGGAGTTTTTAAGTAATGAACAGGTTGAGAGACAACTGAAAAAAGCACTGGAAAAATGGGTGGTAAGTGTCCTCTCCAGCAGTGTTGACGATATTGACCAACTGATCAAAGAGCAGCACACAGTAGCTGAAGTTCATGCCCGTATTGGTATTCCCGTCGAACTGGTTGAGATGGGATTTCGCGTATTGAAGAAACTGCTCTATCCCGTCATTATTGAAGGTCATCATGAAGCCACGGATAAATTGCTGATCTACCATTTTTCAATTAACAGTATCGACCTGGCGATGGAAGTCATGTCCAGAGCCTTCTCCTTCAGTGAAAGCAGTGCGGCGAAAGAAGATGAAAACTATCGTATTTTTTCACTACTGGAAAATGCTGAAGAAGAGAAAGAACGCCAGGTCGCATCGCTTCTCACCTGGGAAATGGATCTGATCTATAAAGTTTTGCTGGATTCTGATTTAGGAAATAGCTTACCGCTCAGTCAGGCAGATTTTGGCCTGTGGTTTAATCACAAAGGACGACATTATTTCAGCGGCATTGCTGAAGTTGGACATATTTCGCGTTTGATTCAGGATTTCGATGGCGTATTTCATCACACCAGTGGCACGGCGAAGGCACTTAACAATAAAGCACTGCGGGTGAAGTTTTTGCTACAAATTCGCAATACGGTATCGCAAATCATCACCCTGCTTCGTGAATTATTTGAGGAAGTTTCCCGCCATGAGGTGGGGATGGATGTGTTGACTAAATTACTGAATCGTCGCTTCCTGCCGACTATTTTTAAACGTGAAATAGCGCATGCGAACCGCGCCGGCACCCCACTCTCAGTATTAATTATCGACGTCGATAAATTTAAAGAGATCAATGACACCTGGGGTCACAATACCGGCGATGATATTCTGCGCCGGGTTTCTCAGGCTTTTTATGATAACGTACGCAGCAGTGATTATGTTTTCCGCTACGGGGGCGATGAATTTGTTATCGTTCTCACCGAGGCGAACCAAACCGATACGCTGCGCACCGCCGAACGCATTCGCAGCCGCATCGAGAAAACTAAAATTAAATCGCCGAATGGCGAAATCATTCCACTTTCACTGTCTATTGGCGCTGCCATGTTTAATGGTCACCCGGATTACGAACGCTTAATTCAGATCGCAGATGAAGCTCTGTATACGGCAAAAAGACGAGGCAGGAATTGTGTTGAACTCTGGAAACCAGCTTCCTGAGAATATCCGGATGCAGAGGTAAAAAATGAAGCTAACCGACGTTGAAGGCTCCGGAGACAGCATTTTCTTTCCTGCTCTTGAGCAGAATATGATGGGGGCGGTATTAATTAATGAAAATGACGAAGTCCTCTTTTTTAATCCGGCAGCGGAAAAACTCTGGGGATATCGTCGGGATGAGGTGATCGGCAATGGTATATCGATGCTCATTCCCCATGATTTACGCGCGGCTCATCCGGATTACATTCGTCATAACCGTGAAGGCGGCAAGGCTCGCGTAGAAGGTATGAGTCGGGAATTGCTGCTGGAACGAAAAGACGGTAGCAAAGTCTGGACACGTTTTGCCCTGTCAAAAGTGAACGTGGCGGGTAAGATTTTCTATCTGGCGTTTGTGCGAGATGCCAGCGCAGAGATGGAACAAAGAGAACAGAAACGTTTACTGGTGCTGGCGGTCGATCATCTCGACCGCCCGGTGATTGTCCTCAACTCTGTGCGGCGCATTGTTCAGTGTAACCGCGCCTTTACCGAGATGTTTGGCTACGGCATTACTGATGCGTCGGGCCAACAACCGGATGATTTGCTCAATATTCCCGAAGAGCCAGCGGATAATCGCCTGAGACTCAAACAGCTACTCTGGAAAACGACCCGCGATCAGGATGAGTTTCTGATGGTCACCCGTGCGGGCGATAAGATCTGGATTAAAGCGTCTGTCAGCCCGGTTCATGGCACGCATCATGAACTGCAAAACCTGGTCATGACCTTTTCCGATATCACCGAAGAACGGCAGATTCGCCAGCTCGAAGGCAATATTCTGGCTGCGATGTGCACCAGCCCACCCTTTCACGAAATGGGTGACATTATTTGCCGTAATATCGAAGCGGTACTGCGGGAAACGCATGTTTCGCTGTATGCCCTGAAAGATAACACCCGTCAGTTCTGGGCGGCGTCATCGAAAGAGATCAACGCGAAAGAGGTAAGCGTCTGGACGCTCACTATTCGACAACGAGATGGGGAGCCAGCCGGTACGCTTTTAATAAAAACGGTGAAAGGGAAAGAGACCAGCGCCTTTATCGATCGCGTGGCGGACATCAGTCAGCATATGGCGGCCCTGGCGCTTGAACAGGAGAAAAGCCGTCAGCATATCGAGCATCTCCTACAGTTTGATCCACTTACCGGTCTGCCCAACCGTAATCACCTGCACGCCTATCTCGACGATCTCATTAGCGGCGCAAAAGCGTTTTCGCCGGTCGTGTTTCTCATCAGCGTCGATCACTTCCAGGATGTTATCGACAGTCTCGGCTATGCCGTTGCCGATCAGGTTTTGCAGCAGGTCATCAATAAAATCCGCGAGCGGCTCAGACCCAATCAGTATTTAAGCCGTATCGAAGGCACCCAATTTGTGCTGGTCAGTGACGATAACGAAATGAGTAATATCACCCAGTTTGCGGATGAACTGATCAACATCGGCAGTGAAGCAACGCTTTTTGGCGACAAGCCCTTCCCGCTGACCTTCAGCATTGGCATTAGCTATGAAGTGGGAAAAAATCGTGACTACCTGCTTTCCACGGCCCACAACGCGATGGATTTTATTCGTAAAGCGGGCGGCAACGGCTGGCAGTTCTTCAACCCGGAAATGAATCTCGCGGTAAAAGAGCGTTTGCAACTGGGCGCCGCATTGAAAAAAGCCATTGCCAGTAACCAGTTGCGGTTGGTGTATCAACCGCAGATCTTTGCCCAAACGGGTGAACTGTATGGCTTTGAAGCGCTTGCGCGCTGGAATGACCCGGTGCACGGTCACGTTCCGCCCAACCGTTTTATTCCCCTCGCCGAAGAGACGGGCGAAATTGAGAATATTGGTCGCTGGGTCGTCAGAGAAGCGTGTCGCCAGTTATCAGAATGGCGCTCGATGTCGTTGACTATTCCGACGCTGTCGGTGAACCTCTCCGCCCTGCACTTTCGCAGCAATCAACTGCCGGACCAGGTGTCGGAAGCGATGGTGGAATTTGCTATTCCGGGCGATCAACTGACGGTTGAAATCACCGAAAGCATGATGATGGAACAGGATGAAGAGATCCTCAGACGCATTGAGATCTTACGCAACATGGGGGTCGGACTGTCGATCGATGATTTCGGTACCGGTTTTTCCGGTCTCTCCCGCCTGGTCAGCCTGCCCGTGACGGAATTAAAAATTGATAAGACCTTCGTCGATCGCTGCCAGACCGAGAAGCGTATTCAGTCTTTGCTGGAAGCGATTATCAGCATTGGGCAGAGCCTGAATCTGATGGTGATTGCGGAAGGCGTTGAGACGAAGGAACAATTTGAGCTGCTGCGTTCGATGAATTGTCCGGTGATTCAGGGATATTATTTTTCTCGCCCCATTCCGGCAGATGAGATCGCCACCTGGATGCAGACGGCGCTACCGTTGGAAATCTGATTCGTCATGTGAGAAGCCCGGCAGCGCTACCGCCTACCGGGCATCCAGTCACTCAGACATTACGGCAATTTAAACGACGATACCTGCAAGGCCAGTTCTTCTGCTTCAGCTTTCAGAACCTGCGTGCGCGCCGCCGCATCATCAATCAGCGAAGCGTTCTGCTGAACCGTGCTGTCCATTTCCGTGACGGCGAGCGTCACTTCGGCCACGCCTTTGCGCTGCTCTTCACCCGCGACGCGAATTTCCCCCATTAACTGACGCACCTGACGAACATGTCCCACCAGTTCCTGCAAACGATCGCCGGCATGATGAATTTGCTGACTGCTGTTATCAACATGGGACACCGACTCATCAATGAGCGCTTTGATTTCCTGGGCGGCGGTTGCGCTGCGCTGCGCCAGCGTTCTGACTTCCGATGCCACTACCGCAAATCCTCGCCCGGCATCCCCGGCGCGAGCCGCTTCCACGGCGGCATTGAGCGCCAGGATGTTCGTCTGGAAGGCAATGCTGTCAATCACGGATACGATCTCAACCATTCGCCCCGAAGACGCACTAACGTTATCCATGGTCGAAATCACCCCATGCATGACATCGCCGCAGCGGTTGGCCGTTTGCGCCGTGCTTTCTGAAAGCTCATCGGCCAGTTGGGTATTACTGGCATTTTGATGTACGGTCGCATTAAGTTGTTCCATCGCGGCCGCACTCTCTTCCAGCGCTGCCGCCTGCTGAGTGACGCGTGATGACAATTCAGTATTGCTGTCGGCAAGGCTGACGGCGTTGTTCGCCACCACCTCACTGCTGCTGCGCACCGTAAGCAGGATGGCGGAAATTTTATCCACGAAAAGGTTAAACGCCTGTGCAATCGCTGAGATCTCGTCTTTACCTCTTACCTCTAAGCGACGGGTCAGATCGCCTTCTCCCTGTGCAATATCGTCCAGCGCCCGCCGCGTGTCGTCCAGACGAGCAATCAGCCGGCGAACCACCAGCCAGGACCCCACCAGCAACAGCGTCATCACAGGGATCAGTACTTCAAGAACATCGCGCATCATCACTTTCGCCAGCCCGACGATACGCTCTTGCGGCGTCACCAGTCCCACAACCCAACCTGTATCGGCCATCGGAAACAACATCACACGAGAGGGCGCGTTCAGAATGCCGTCGTTTTCCAGCGCAATGGAGGAGACTTCGGTCGTTGCGGTGCGCAGTTGCTGCAAACGCTGAGCGACCGGATTCAGCCACGCGGAAGCCTTCACCAGATCGCCAACGGTTTTGTAATGATCCCGATCGTTTTGCGGAAAATAGAGAATTTGTCCCTGTTTATCGACCACAAAGGCATATCCACCGGTGCGTCCGCCCTGCTGCTGCATAAAACTGGCAACGTTATCGAGTCGAATATCTGTCGTGGCTACGCCAGCGAATTTGCCCGCCAGCTGATACGGAATGCTGCAGGTCACCATGTTGATTCCGGAAATGGCATCCTGATAAACATCAGACCAGACGCAGTTTTCCTGCGAATGGCCTTTCGCTCCCTGATACCAGCTTTCGCTGTGATAACCGTTGCCGCCAGGGGCGTTATATTCGTCCGAAAACACCAGTTTATCGTCGGTATTGCGTGACCAGAAAAAGCTGCGTCGCGCAACGCCGGGGGTGAACGCATCCGGCTCAGGCCAGATCCCACCGCCGGTGATGATTGAATTATTTTTTTCACCCAGTAAACGCGGCACAACCGCGCGGTACAGCGCTTCATCATTTGGCAGGACTTCGGCCAGACGCGACAGACTAACGGTTTCTCCCTCAATACGAGACAGGACGCTGCTGAGTTGACGCGTCAGGCCATGCCCGGTCTCCTCAATTAACGCCGTGTTGATTTCAACGACGCGAGGTTGCCCGCGCCAAAGCATAATAACAACAATCACTAACGTCGTTACGGCAAGTAACGCGATCCCCCCGAGTGTCAAACGAGTCGAAATACGTGACGGATACCAGACCATATAAACATCCTTTTATTTTCAGACTAATTTATATTCAGTATCGGCACGCGTTTTTAGAGCTTTATACAAAATCCAGCATTGTCTTAAATTAATAATGTGACGTTGTCACAAATAGCAAAACCCAGCACTCTGGCTGGGTTTAAATAAGCGCTTAATCTTATTTGCTTAATTCTTTTTTGATTTCATCTTTAATTTTAGTCAGCTCACTTTGCGGATGTTTTTTACAGATTTCAACCGTTAAAGGAACCGCAGTTGTCACCGTTTCATCGAAAGTGACGTAGTCCCCGCCTTTAAAGTCTTCATCTTCGTTTAATACCCAGAAGGCAACCGGCGCCATAGTCTGCGGGTTCAGATCGATGAACTCCTGGCAGCTCATGCTTTTGGGGGTGACGTCGGTCTTCGCGTCAGTAGTGGCTGCATTTACGCTGACACTGGTCAACAGCGCTGCGACTAAAATACCTGCTGTAGAAAGGGAGAATTTGTTCATTATGATGGCTCCGTTAATGATATAAATAACCTCTACACGAGCGCTTTAAACCGTTAATGTAGAACGAAAATAATAATACCCGTCCCTTCGCAGAAATAAATACACGCACACTTGTTATGGCTGTTATTGATATTTCCCGGTACCGATCCTGATGTTTGCTGCTTATTTCGCCGCGAGAATGTGATCCCGCCTGCGTATCCGGCAGATAAGCGCCCTTCCGTCTCACCGTTGCACCAAAACTGCACTACGCTGCACAAATGTTGATCATAAGTTAACTATTTCGGCGTCATTTTAACAATTGACGCCTGCAGCGGCGGCGTTCCCGAACATGGCACGCGTCCTGCATTGTTAATTGGCTAACAGTGAGCCGACCTTTGACAGCCCGGTAACAGCGAGACGGTGATGACAACAAAACCTGAGTTACTGACCCGAATTGAACAGACTTTCAGCCTGCATACGCCAAGCGAAAAACGCGTTGCCAGTTGGCTGTTAACCCATGTGGCGCAGATCCCGTTTGAAACCGCCGACAGCATTGGTAAAGCAACGGGCACCAGCGGGATTACCGTCGGACGCTACCTGCGCAAAATCGGCTACCGCAATCTGGAAGATGCCAAAGCCAGCCTGCGGGAATTGCCTGGCACCTCCTATCAGCCCTGGGGAATGAACGAGCGTCTGGACTCCTGGCAACAGCAGCAGCAGTTGCCAGACCGCGCGCGTCAGTCGCTGACGCTGGAGATCGATGCGATCGCTCATGTCTATCAACTGGCGCAAGGTGAAACTTTTCAGCGCATTACCCGACAACTGGCGCAGGCGGAGGCCGTGTTTGTGCTGGGGATCCAGTCGACGCGGGGGATCGCAAATGCCTTTTTCAGTCACCTTGAATATCTGCGCCCCCGGGTGAACTACTCCGAAGGGCTCTCGGGTAGTTGGGTGGAATCCCTCAATTCCGGGTTTGAGAAACCGTATGTGGTGCTGACCGATACCCGCGCCTACTCCGCCATTGCCCGGCAATACTGTCGCGTGGCCAGCGAGCGGCAGATACCGCTGGCGCTGGTAACCGATATCTGGTGCCCCTGGGCACGGGACTACGCCATCGATTTACTGCAGGTGAAAACCGACACCGGACACTTCTGGGATTCGCTGGCTCCCGTGAGTTGTCTGTTCAACCTGCTGCTTTCCGGCGTGGCGGAACAACTGGGCGACTCTCTTACCGGGCGGCTTCAGACCAACCGCCAGTTACAACAAGAATTTGGTCAGTTCGAACAATAAACAGGAAACGTGCTATGTCTGAAACTCCACAACTGGTCGATCTGTCGGTGACTTTTCCGACGCTGGATATCGACCTGAAATACGCGACCGCCGATAACCTGACCGGCGCGCCAATTTATCGCGAATCGCGCTGCCTGCTGCATCAGGATGCCGTCACCGCGCTGGCGAAAAGCATCAGTATCGCGCAACTGGCGGGCCTTTCTCTGGTGGTTTATGACGCCTATCGCCCGCAGCAGGCGCAGTCGATCCTGTGGGATGCCTGCCCCGATCCGCAGTACGTGGTTGATGTCGCCATCGGCTCTAACCACAGTCGCGGGACGGCCATCGATGTCACCCTGAAAGACGCGAGCGGCAGGATCCTGGATATGGGCGCGGGTTTTGATGAGATGCACGACCGTTCACACGCTTATCACCCTTCTGTTTCTGCCACGGCACAGCGTAACCGGCTGTTACTCAACGCCATTATGTTTGGCGGTGGCTTCGTTGGCATCAGCAGCGAGTGGTGGCATTTTGAGTTGCCTGCCGCGAGCCGCTATCCGCTACTGGAAGACTGCATTGCCTGCTTTCCCGTGACTACCACAACAACACACACATCCTTTTGATTCCGGAGCTTCATCATGAAATTAACTTTGTTGTTTCGCCCCGCGTTGATTGCTGTTGCCCTGGCGATAACTCTGCCTGCGGCACAGGCTGCCGTCCCGAAAGACATGCTGGTGATCGGCAAAGCCGCCGACCCGCAAACCCTTGACCCGGCGGTCACCATCGATAATAACGACTGGACGGTCACTTATCCGTCCTATCAGCGGCTGGTGAAGTACAAAACCGAGGGCGACAAAGGCTCCACTGAAGTGGAAGGCGATCTGGCAAGCGGCTGGAAAGCGTCTGATGACCAGAAAGAGTGGACCTTCACGCTTAACGATCGGGCCAAATTTGCCGACGGCTCCGCCGTAACTGCCGAGGCGGTGAAGCAGTCCTTCGAACGCCTGCTGAAAATCAGCCAGGGCCCCGCGGAAGCGTTTCCCAAGGATCTCAAAGTGGAAGCCGTTGATGCACACACGGTAAAATTTACGCTCAGCCAACCGTTCGCCCCGTTCCTTTATACGCTGGCGAATGACGGCGCATCGATCATCAACCCTGCCGTGCTGAAAGCGCATGCGGCGGATGACGCGCGCGGTTTTCTGGCGCAAAACACCGCAGGATCCGGCCCGTTTATGCTGAAAAGCTGGCAGAAAGGTCAACAGCTGGTGCTGGTTCCGAACCCGCATTACGCTGGTCCAAAACCGAACTTTAAACGCGTGTCGGTGAAAATTATTGGTGAGAGCGCGTCACGTCGTTTGCAGCTATCGCGTGGCGATATCGACATCGCTGACGCCCTGCCAGTGGATCAGCTCAGCGCGTTAAAACAGGAAGGCAAGGTGGCTGTGGCGGACTATCCGTCGCTGCGCGTGACCTATCTCTATCTGAACAACAGCAAAGCGCCGCTGAATCAGGCGGAACTGCGTCGGGCTATCTCATGGTCAACCGACTATCAGGGCATGGTAAAAGGGATCCTCAGCGGTAACGGCAAACAGATGCGCGGGCCGATCCCGGAAGGCATGTGGGGTTACGACGCCTCTGCGCTGCAATACCATTTTGATGAAGCCAAAGCGAAAGCCGAATGGGAGAAAGTTGCCAGCAAACCCACCAGCCTGAGCTTCCTCTATTCCGATAACGATCCAAACTGGGAGCCGATTGCCCTCGCCACCCAGGCCAGCCTCAGCAAACTGGGTATTACCGTAAAGCTGGAAAAACTGGCGAATGCCACCATGCGCGATCGCGTGGGTAAAGGCGATTACGACATCGCTATCGGCAACTGGAGTCCTGACTTCGCTGACCCCTATATGTTCATGAACTACTGGTTCGAGTCGGACAAGAAAGGCCTGCCCGGTAACCGCTCGTTCTATGAGAACGCCGGGGTCGACAAGTTATTACGCAGTGCATTGAGCACCACCGATCAGGCGGCCAGAACCAGAGACTACCAGCAGGCGCAGAAAATCGTCATTGATGAGGCCGCCTACGTCTACCTGTTCCAGAAGAACTACCAGTTGGCGATGAACAAAGAGGTCAAAGGCTTCGTGTTCAATCCGATGCTCGAGCAGGTCTTTAATATCGGCACCATGAGCAAATAAGTCACATTAATGCGGAGCCACACTGGCTCCGCCAGGGGAAGCCAATGACTTTCTGGAGCATTTTGCGCCAGCGCTGCTGGGGACTTATCCTTGTGGTGGCCGGCGTTTGCGTCATCACTTTTATTATTTCGCACCTGATACCAGGCGATCCGGCGCGCCTGTTAGCGGGCGATCGGGCCAGCGAAGAGATTGTCGAGAACATTCGCCAACAGCTTGGGCTGAATCAACCGCTGTACGTGCAGTTTGCGCGCTACGTAAGCGATGTCTTTCAGGGAGACTTAGGCATTTCGATTCGCACCGGGCGTCCGGTGATGGAAGAACTGCGCGTCTTTTTCCCGGCGACGCTGGAGTTGGCTTTTTGCTCGCTGCTGCTGGCGCTGGTCATCGGTATTCCTTTGGGCATCCTCTCCGCCGTCTGGCGCAATCGCTGGCTGGACCACCTGGTACGCCTGATGGCGATCACCGGTATTTCGACGCCCGCCTTCTGGTTGGGCCTGGGCGTCATCGTGCTGTTTTACGGTCATCTGCAAATTTTACCGGGTGGCGGACGACTGGACGACTGGCTGGATCCGCCAACGCATGTGACCGGGTTTTATCTGATCGATGCCCTGCTGGAAGGCAACGGCGAGGTCTTTTTAAATGCTCTACAACATCTGATTTTACCGTCGCTGACGCTGGCGTTTGTTCACCTGGGGATTGTGGCGCGGCAAATCCGCTCTGCGATGCTGGAACAATTGAGTGAAGATTATATCCGCACGGCCAAAGCCAGCGGTCTTCCCGGCTGGTACATCGTGCTGTGTTACGCCCTGCCTAACGCGCTGATCCCGTCGATCACAGTACTCGGTCTTGCGCTGGGCGATCTGCTGTATGGCGCAGTATTGACCGAAACCGTCTTTGCCTGGCCCGGTATGGGCGCCTGGGTGGTGACGTCGATTCAGGCGCTTGATTTCCCGGCCGTGATGGGCTTTGCCGTAGTGGTCTCTTTTGCTTATGTACTGGTCAACCTGGTGGTCGATCTACTCTATCTGTGGGTGGACCCACGTATCGGACGCGGAGGTGCTGAATGATGTTAACCGAAGAGACCCCGACACCGGTTCGCATTGCGCGTCGACACATTGACTGGGCCAGGTGGTTCTGGCTGATGAAAAGCAGTCCGCTGACCGTAATTGGCGGGGTAATCATTGTCCTGATGCTGCTGATGATGGTCCTCTCGCCGTGGCTAACGCCTTACGATCCCAATGCCATTGATTTAAGCGCGCGACTGTTGCCGCCGACGGCAGCACACTGGTTTGGAACAGATGAGGTAGGACGGGATCTGTTCAGCCGCGTGCTGGTGGGCAGCCAGCAGTCGATTGTCGCCGGGCTGGTAGTGGTCGGAATTGCGGGCGGCGTCGGCTCGCTGCTCGGTTGCCTGTCCGGGGTGATGGGCGGTCGCGCTGACGCCATCATCATGCGGATGATGGATATCATGCTGTCGATCCCCTCACTGGTGCTGACGATGGCGCTGGCGGCAGCTCTGGGTCCGAGTCTGTTTAACGCAATGCTGGCGATTGCCATCGTGCGTATTCCCTTTTATGTACGACTGGCGCGCGGACAAACGCTGGTTGTGCGCCAGTTTACCTACATCCAGGCCGCTCGCACGTACGGCGCTTCCCGTTGGCATTTGATCAGTTGGCATATCTTGCGTAACTCACTGCCGCCGCTGATTGTGCAGGCGTCGCTGGATATCGGCAGCGCCATCCTGATGGCCGCCACGTTGGGTTTTATCGGGCTTGGTGCCCAGCAACCGAGTGCGGAATGGGGAGCGATGGTGGCAATTGGCCGCAACTATGTTCTCGATCAGTGGTGGTATTGCGCCTTTCCCGGTGCCGCCATTCTGATCACTGCCGTCGGTTTTAACCTGTTCGGTGATGGGATCCGCGATCTGCTGGATCCAAAAGCAGGAGGAAAACAGTGATGACTCAGCCGGTGCTGGAAATAGACGATTTGCACTTAAGCTTTCCGGGATACAAAGCCGATGTTCATGCCCTGAGCCATGTGTCGCTGTGTATTCATCGCGGCGAGATTGTCGGCGTGGTGGGCGAATCGGGGTCCGGGAAATCGGTCACGGCGATGCTCGCTATGCGTCTGCTGCCGGAGGGTAGCTATCGCATCCATCAGGGGCACGTCTCATTACTGGGCGAAGATGTGCTGAACGCCAGTGAAAAGCAGATGCGCCAATGGCGCGGTGCCCGTGTGGCGATGATCTTCCAGGAGCCGATGACGGCCCTTAACCCGACGCGCCGCATCGGTCAGCAGATGGTAGAGGTGATTCGCCACCACCAGACGGTGAGTCGTGCGCAGGCTCGCGAAAAGGCGATTACCCTCCTGGAGGAGATGCAGATCCCCGACGCCGCCGGAGTGATGACCCGTTTTCCGTTTGAGCTCTCGGGTGGGATGCGTCAGCGGGTCATGATCGCCCTTGCCTTCTCCTGTGAACCGGAACTGATCATCGCCGATGAACCGACCACCGCGCTGGACGTCACCGTCCAGTTGCAGGTACTGCGGTTGCTCAAGCACAAAGCCCGCGCCAGCGGCACGGCTGTGCTGTTTATCAGTCATGACATGGCGGTGGTGTCGCAACTGTGCGACCGGCTGTACGTAATGTATGCCGGAAGCGTCATTGAAAGCGGCCCGACCGATGCCGTGATTCACCATCCGACCCATCCCTATTCGATTGGCCTGCTGAAATGCGCGCCGGAACAGGGTGAACCTCGCCAGCCGCTACCGGCGATCCCCGGCACCGTGCCGGATCTCACCCGTTTGCCGCATGGCTGCGCGTTTCGGGACCGCTGCTTTGCCGCTGGCCCGCTTTGCGAAACGATACCCACCCTGAGCCCACTCGGCGCTGGCGACCAGCACGCGGCCTGCTGGTACCCCCATCTGGAGAGTTCCCATGTCTGAAACATTACTGGCCTTACAGGATGTGCACGTTAATTTCCCGGCGAAGAAAAACTGGCTGGGACGGGTAACCGAACGCGTGCACGCGCTCAACGGGATGGATTTGCAGATCCGCCGGGGCGAAACGTTGGGGATCGTGGGTGAATCCGGCTGTGGTAAAAGCACGCTGGCGCAGTTACTTATGGGGATGCTGAAGCCCAACCAGGGACAATATCAGCAGGATTCACCGTCGACCGAGATGCAAATGGTGTTTCAGGATCCGCTCTCTTCGCTGGATCCGCGTCTGCCTGTCTGGCGGATTATCACCGAACCGGTCTGGATCCAGAAGCGTAGCAGTGAGCGGGAACGTCGGATGCTGGCCGCCGCGTTAGCCAGTCAGGTCGGGATCCGCCCGGAATATCTCGACCGTTTGCCACACGCCTTCTCCGGCGGACAGCGTCAACGTATCGCTATTGCCCGTGCGCTGTCGTCAGAACCGGATGTGATCGTGCTGGACGAACCGACGTCAGCGCTGGATATTTCCGTGCAGGCGCAGATTCTGAATCTGCTGGTTGCACTGCAAACCAGCCGCAATCTGACCTACATTTTGATCTCGCATAACGTCTCAGTGGTACGCCATATGAGCGACCGGGTCGCGGTGATGTACCTCGGACAGATCGTCGAACTCGGCGACACGGCGCAGGTGCTCACCACCCCGGCTCATCCTTACACTCGTCTGCTGCTGGATTCCGTACCGAAGACCGGCGCCCCGCTGGCCGAGGAACTGATGATTCGCAAAACGGAGTTGCCCGGTAATCGGGTTCTGCCGGTGGGGTGTTTCTTTCGCGAACGGTGTCCACTCGCCAGCAGCGGATGTGAGAACCGGCAGGCGCTGCGCAGACTTGAAGCCGGAACCGACGTACGCTGCTGGCGCGCCTGAGGGCGCTGACAGGTGCGTAAAGTGGGATTGGATGATGTTGTAAGGCTTTTATGCCCGGTCAGCATTACGCTACCGGGCAATAGCGTCGTTACGATTTCAGTTGATAATCAAGGGTGATTTCAGCTTTCAGCACCTGCGATACCGGGCAACCGGCCTTCGCTTTCTGGATGATGCCGTCGAAAGTCCCGGCGTCGATTCCCGGGACAGTGACTTCACTGTGCAGCGCAATTTTGGTAATGGCAAACCCGGCATCGACTTTGTCCAGCGACACGTCTGCCGTGGTGTCGATGGCATCCGGCGTGAAGCCCGCTTCACCGAGCATCAACGACAGCGCCATTGAGAAACAGGCGGCATGCGCCGCACCGATCAGTTCTTCCGGGTTAGTGCCTTTCACCCCTTCAAAGCGGGTATTAAAGCCATAGGGCTGCTGGTTCAGTACGCCGCTTTCCGTCGAAACCGTGCCTTTTCCGCGCTTGATGTCGCCTTCCCAGTGTGCCTGACCTTTCTTATGGATTGTCATCGTTCTCTCCTTTTTATCGTCGGTATAACAAGTATAGGACGCTCAGCAGATTTTGTGGCAGTTAGCGGAGACTTCTTAATTCCCTGCTTATACATTGACCTTTCCGATTAAATGTCCGACTATCAATCAGGTCGGTATCCATCGGTACCGTCGACCTTAAGGGTTATATTTCGTCCGAAGTCATAAGGACTCATCCTTGAAACCAGTAACAGGATAAAGGAGTTAGAATGAAATCGAACCGTCAGGCCCGTCATATTCTTGGACTGGACCATAAGATCTCCAATCAGCGCAAAGTGGTGACTGAAGGTGATAAATCCAGCGTGGTGAACAACCCTACCGGCAGAAAACGCCACGCAGACAGCAAAAAGTAATCGTACAGCCCGAATATGACAATAAACACCATCGCCAGCGCGATGGTGTTTTTGCTTACAAAAGCCTTAACCCATTCTCAATGCTTTATACTCTCTGCCCGATCCCCTGGCGGAATGGCAACATATTATAAAAAGTGCCAGGGTCGGATATTCAAAAAAAGAGTGAGTGACATGGAAACCAAAAGCAAAAAAATGCGTTCCCTTTATATTCCTTACGCTGGCCCGGTACTGCTGGAATTTCCCTTACTGAATAAAGGCAGCGCGTTCAGTATGGAAGAGCGCCGTAACTTCAACCTGCTGGGGTTACTGCCGGAAGTGGTCGAGTCGATTGAAGAACAGGCGGAACGCGCCTGGATCCAGTATCAGGGATTCAAAACGGAAATCGACAAACATATCTACCTGCGCAACATCCAGGATACTAACGAAACCCTGTTCTACCGACTGGTTCACAACCATCTCGATGAGATGATGCCGGTGATCTATACCCCAACGGTGGGCGCAGCCTGTGAACGCTTCTCCGAGATTTATCGTCGCGCCCGCGGCGTGTTCATCTCCTACCAGAACCGTCACAACATGGACGACATCCTGCAAAACGTCCCCAACCACAATATCAAAGTGATCGTGGTGACCGACGGCGAGCGTATCCTCGGCCTTGGCGACCAGGGGATTGGCGGGATGGGGATCCCCATCGGCAAACTGTCGCTGTATACGGCATGTGGCGGTATCAGCCCTGCCTATACTCTGCCCGTGGTGCTGGACGTGGGAACCAATAACCCGCAGCTGCTCAACGATCCGTTGTATATGGGCTGGCGCAATCCGCGCATCACCGACGACGAATACTATGAGTTTGTCGATGAATTTATTCAGGCGGTTAAGCAGCGCTGGCCGGACGTTCTGCTGCAGTTCGAAGACTTTGCGCAGAAGAACGCGATGCCGTTACTTAATCGCTACCGCGACGAAATTTGCTCTTTCAACGACGACATTCAGGGCACCGCTGCGGTGACCGTCGGCACGCTGATCGCCGCCAGTCGCGCGGCAGGCAGCCAGCTCAGTGAGCAGAAAATTGTCTTCCTCGGCGCGGGTTCCGCCGGTTGCGGTATCGCCGAGCAAATCATTGCCCAGATCCAGCGTGAGGGATTAAGTGAAGAAGCCGCGCGCCAGAGAGTCTTCATGGTCGATCGCTTTGGTCTGCTGACCGACCAGATGCCGAATCTGCTCTCCTTCCAGACCAAACTGGTGCAGAAACGTGAAAATCTGCAATCGTGGGACAGCGACAGCGAAGTACTGTCGCTGCTTGATGTCGTCCGTAACGTTAAACCCGATATTCTGATCGGTGTTTCCGGACAAACCGGTCTGTTCACCGAAGAGATCATCCGCGAAATGCACAAGCATTGCCCGCGCCCGATCGTGATGCCGCTGTCTAATCCCACCTCGCGTGTGGAAGCGACGCCGCAGGACATCATCGCCTGGACGGAAGGTAACGCGCTGGTCGCCACCGGCAGCCCGTTTATGCCGGTGGTCTGGAAAGACAAAATCTATCCCATTGCCCAGTGTAACAACGCCTATATTTTCCCTGGCATCGGGCTGGGCGTGATTGCCTCTGGCGCCTCCCGCATTACCGATGAGATGCTGATGTCCGCCAGTGAAACGCTGGCCGAGTACTCACCGCTGGTGCTCAACGGTGAAGGGCTGGTGTTGCCGGAACTGAAAGACATTCAGACCGTCTCGCGCGCCATTGCGTTTGCCGTTGGTAAAATGGCGCAGCAACAGGGTGTGGCAGTGAAAACCTCTGCTGAAGCGCTGTTGCAGGCTATTGAAGAAAACTTCTGGCAGGCAGAATATCGCGACTATCGTCGTACGTCTATCTGATGGACTGCCCGGTGGCGCACGCCGCCGGGCCTTCAGACTTGCGCAGTCTCATCACTTGCGTTTACACTTTGGCCATCGATTAACATTCGGATAAATAAAAGGAGGAAACTTATGCTGTACTGTGAACGATTCATCGCTTCACATGCTTTTGGCGATCGTCAGTGCTCAAGCGTTATCGGTATCGTGCTGCGATAACTTCTGCTTGAGCGAAGCTAACTTCTGAATTCCCCTTCTCTCGGGCTTACCGGGTTATCGTCAGCGATGTTTGACGAGGCGTTTTTACGCCTGTAACTCTTGAGTAAGCAACAATGAGCACATTACTAACCGCACAATCCCTGCACGTTGATACGGCGTTTGGCACGCTTTTCGACGATCTGACGTTTACCCTGAAAAAAGGCGATCGCCTGGGGCTGATCGGCTACAACGGCTGCGGCAAAAGCACGCTGCTGAAAGTTCTCGACGGTTCGATTGCCCCCACTGGCGGGACTCTGGCGCTGGCAAATCACTGTCATCTTGCCCGTGTCGAACAACATTTGCCTGATGAGATCCTGCCGCTGACGTTACAGGAAGCCGTTCTGGCCCAACTTCCTGAACATGAACGTGCCAGCCAGCTCTGGCAGGTCGAGGCGTTACTCGCGCAAATGGGCTTCAGTGTCCAGGATCGGCAATTAACCGCGCAAACCCTGAGCGGCGGTCAGCATACGCGTCTGCTGCTGGCTCGTGCGCTGATGCGCCATCCTGACCTTCTGCTGCTCGACGAGCCGGGTAACCATCTGGATTTGCCGACATTACTGTGGCTGGAACAGTTTTTACAGAACTGGTCTGGCAGTTTTGTGGTGGTGTCCCACGATCCGCACCTGCTGGATGCGATCACAAACGGCACGTGGATCCTGCGCGATCGTACCCTACACGCCTTCGCGTTGCCCTGCAGCGCTGCCCGTCAGGCGCTGGTTGAGCGCGACGCCAGCGACGCGCTACGCCATAAAGCGGAGCAAAAAGAGATCGATCGCGTCACCGCCAGCGCTAAACGGCTGGCCACCTGGGGCCGGGTGTACGACAACGAAGATCTGTCGCGTAAAGCGAAGCAAATGGAAAAGCAAGTATTACGTCTGAAGGAGGTACAAACGGATCTGACGGCAGGAAGTCAGTGGTCACTAACATTGAACGGAGACGCGCTGCGGGCGGACCGTCTGCTGGAATTGTCTCAACTGTCGGTTACGCCTGCTCCGGGCGCACCGACGTTGTTTACCCTTGCAGGTATTCGCCTGAAGAGCGGGGACCGGGTGGCGATCGTCGGGCGTAACGGTTGCGGTAAATCGTCGCTGTTAAAAATGATCTGGCAACATCATCAGGCGGAACAGGCGTCAGATTCACTGCTTATCCACCCTCGTGTTTCGCTGGGCTATTACGACCAGACGCTGCATCAACTGCCGGATGACGCGTCGTTGTTTGACGCCCTTGAGGCGTTCGCCCCGCAGCCGGATATCCGTAAAATGGCGCTGATTAGCGCGGGATTTCCGTGGATACGCCATGCGCAATCGGTCAGTACATTAAGCGGCGGCGAGCGCTCGCGCCTGCTGTTCGTCGGACTGTCGCTGGCGCGCTATAGCCTGCTCATGCTGGATGAGCCGACTAACCATCTGGATATGGAGGGGAAAGAGGCACTGGCGCAGACGCTGCAAACCTTTGAGGGTGGCGTGCTGTTGGTCAGTCACGATCGTCAACTCATCAGCCAGAGCTGCAACCGGTTCTGGTTTGTTGACGAGGGTGAACTGAGCGAATGGCACGATCTGGAAGCCGTCTATGATCGTATCCGCCAAAGCACGGCGGAACCCTCTCCGGCGGATATGAAAGATGGCGCTCCGCTTATCACGGAGCACAGTGACGAAGAAGACCTGCTGGAAAAGCTGGTTGCGCTTGAGCTGCGTCTCGCTGAGGATCTGGCCCGTAAACCCAGACATCAGAAGCCGCAGTTGCAGGCTCAATGGCGTAAAGAGATAGACGACATCACCGCGCGTCTTTAATCCTCAATGCCCGGTAACGTGATGTTTACCGGGCAATTTGCGTAACGCTTTCCAGTATTCATCCCCTCTCCTTTTCTCTTTCTTCATTTCGCCAGACAATCGCGTTCATTACGGCGAAAGTTGTTGCGCCATACGGAACATAATGATACCGTTCCTCCTGAAGGAACAAGGTGAACTGGATGATCATGAATTTCAGACATAAAGGATTACGTGACCTGTTTCTTCACGGCAAAACGTCAGGTGTGATGGCAAAGCACGTCAGACGTTTACGACACCGCCTTGCTGTGATTGATGCCGCTGGCTGCGTGAACGATATCAATATGCCCGGTTACCGACTGCATCCCCTGAGCGGCGATCGCGATGGCGTCTGGGCAATTTCGGTTTCAGGCAACTGGCGTTTGACGTTTGAATTCGTCAATGGCGATGCGTACATTCTGGATTACGAGGATTATCACTGATGAAAATGGCGAATCATCCCCGCCCCGGGGACATCATTCAGGAAGCGCTGGACGAACTAAACGTTAGTTTGCGTGAATTTGCCAGGGCAATGGAGATTGCGCCCTCAACGGCAAGTCGGTTACTCACGGGCAAAGCGGCCCTCACCCCAGAGATGGCGATCAAACTCTCGGTGGTGATCGGCAGTTCTCCGGAAATGTGGCTGAATCTGCAAAATACCTGGAGTCTGGCAGAAGCGCAAAAAAGCGTTGACGTTTCCCGCCTGCGCCGACTGGCCGTTCAGTAAACGAATTGCATGCCGGACTGACGAACGCGTCGTCCGGCGGATTCGCTTATTGCTGAGGTTTTTTCGTAGGCGCTGAACCTCAATTTTGGGCAGGTCGGACAGCTCCCTGATGTCGTCATACGTAGGATCAATTTTGCTGACGGGAACCGCTACATCTTCGGTTATTTGTGAAGACAACACGTTATGTCTAGCCGGTAACAGTCTTATGACGTTTTTATGGCAAAAAAAAGGCACTACCTGTGTAGCGCCCTTTATCCACAAAAAAGAGAATTAGTTTAACCCTTCTTCACTCTCTTTTTTCGCCTCTGCCTTCTCGATGTCACGATACCAGCGCGGATGGTGTTTCTTCGCCCAGCGGCGACTCACCTTCCCTTCAATCATCCCTTTAATCGATCCTTTCACCCAGAATGCCATATACATATGGATAAGGATGGCGTGAATCAGAATGATCCCAGCCGCCGCGTGGATCAGCAGGCTGTAGCGCACCACCTGCATCGGGAAGTATTGCGCAAAGTACGGACGCCAGATAATCACGCCGGTCACCAGCAGCACAAAAATCATGCTCATGATCGACCAGAACATCATCTTTTGTCCGGCGTTATATTTGCCGACATCCGCCACTTTGTGTTCGTTGCCTTTCAGCACTTCGACAATGTTTTTCAGCCACGGAAGGTCCTTCTTATCCGGGATGTTGTGGTGGACGAAACGAACGAACATGAACATCAGCGCGACAAAGATCGCAACGCCAAAGAACGGGTGCAAAATGCGTCCCATCTGTGGCGTGCCGAAGGTTTGCGTCAGCCATTGCAGCGTCGGGAAGAAAAACGAAATCCCCGACAGCGCCACCAGGAAGAAGCAAATCACCACCGTCCAGTGACAGGCGCGATCGATGAACTTCGTGCGCACAATCATTTTCGACTTACTCATGATGGTCCTCCTCGTCATCGTCCACTTCTTTATTCGGGCCTATACCGATGTAGTGATAGATCAGCCCGGCAAAGGTGGCGATAAATCCGGCGGCCGCCAGCGGTTTCAGCGCCCCTTTCCACAGATTGATAGAGGTGTCGACCTTCGGCTCGTTCGGTAAACCGTGGTAGAGCTCCGGCTGATTCGCGTGATGCAGGACATACATCACGTGCGTACCGCCGACGCCCTGCGGGTTATAGACGCCAGCATGTTCGTAGCCGCGCGCTTTCAGCTTCGCGACGCGCTGCTCGCCCATTTCCAGCATCTCTTGTTTGGTGCCGAAATGAATCGCCCCGGTTGGACAGGTTTTGACACAGGCCGGTTCCTGACCCACGCTGACGCGATCGACGCAGAGTGTGCATTTATAGACGCGGTTATCCTCTTTATTGAGGCGCGGAATATTAAACGGACACCCGGCGATGCAGTAGCCGCAGCCAATGCAGTGTTCGGACTGGAAATCAACAATCCCGTTGGCGTACTGGATGATTGCCCCGGCAGACGGGCAGGCCTTCAGGCAGCCCGGATCTTCACAGTGCATACAGCCATCTTTACGAATCAGCCATTCCAGTTTGCCGTTCTGCTCGGTTTCGCTAAAACGCATTACCGTCCAGGACCTGGCGCTGAGATCGGCGGGATTGTCATACACCCCGACACAATGCCCCACTTCATCGCGGATGTCGTTCCACTCAGAACAGGCCACCTGGCAGGCTTTACAGCCCACACAGGAGGAAACGTCAATGAGCTTGGCGACCTCGGCTTTGTAATCACGCGCCTGCGGCGGCGGCGTGATCGCGTTTGTTGCGGACTTTTTGATGATGTCCTGCGTTTCCAAAGACATATGCTCGCCCCCTTACGCCTTCTCGATGTTAACTAAAAACGCTTTGTACTCCGGCGTTTGCGAGTTTGAGTCACCGACGTTTGGCGTCAGGGTGTTGGCGATATAGCCTTTACGCGCCACCCCTTCAAAGCCCCAGTGCAGCGGAATCCCGACGGTTTCAACCTGCTGACCGTTGACGTGCAGCGTGCGCAGACGACGCGTGACCACCGCAACCGCACGAATGAATCCGCGCTTGCTGCTTACCTTCACGTAGTCGCCATTGCCAATCCCCTTCGCAGCGGCCAGCGTTTCGCTGATCTCCACAAACTGTTCCGGCTGCGCGATGGCATTCAACAGCGCGTGCTTGGTCCAGGTATGGAAGTGCTCAGTCAGACGATAGGTCGTTCCGACATACGGGAACGCATCCTTCTTCCCTAAGCGCAGCACGTCATCTTCATAGATGCGCACAACCGGACTGGAAATCACGTTCGGATGCAGCGGGTTTGTGCCCAGTGGCGTTTCCATCGGCTCGTAGTGTTCCGGGAACGGACCTTCCGCCAGCTTATCAAGGGCAAACAGACGCCCCAGCCCTTCCGGCTGCATGATAAACGGCCCGGTTGCACTGCCCGGAGGCGCGGTGTTGAAGTCCGGGATATCGTTACCCGTCCATTTCACCCCGTCCCACTGGATTAGCATGCGTTTTGCATCCCACGGCTTACCGTTGATGTCCGCAGAGGCGCGGTTGTACAGCACGCGACGGTTCAGCGGCCACGCCCATGCCCAGCCCAGCGTATTGCCCAGCCCTGACGGATCGGCGTTATCGCGGTTAGCCATCTGGTTGCCCTTCTCCGTCCAGCTACCGGTGTAGATCCAGCAGGAAGATGAGGTCGTACCATCATCCCGCAGTTGTGCGAAGCTGGTGAGCAGTTGCCCTTTCTTCGCGATCAGAACACCGTTGGCGTCATAGAGATCGGCCAGCGCATAGCCGTTGTTCTCTTTCGCCACTTCTTCTGACTCTGGGTGATCAGGCTGTTTGTAGTCCCAGCGCATTTTCAGCAGTGGTTCCACGCCCTTACCGCCCTCTGCGCGATACATCTCGCGCAGACGATGGAACAACCCGGCCAGAATTTCGCCGTCGTTACGCGCTTCGCCCGGTGCGTCCTGACCTTTCCAGTGCCACTGCAACCAGCGCCCGGAATTGGCAATGGAGCCATCTTCTTCGGCAAAACAGGTGGATGGCAGACGGAATACTTCGGTTTGAATTGATGCCGGGTCGACATCGTTCGACTCGCCGTGGTTCTGCCAGAAGGTTGAGGTTTCGGTCACCAGCGGATCGATCACCACCATGTACTTCAGCTTGCTCAGGCTGCGAACCACTTTGTTTTTGTCCGGAAAGGACGCCACCGGGTTAAAGCCCTGACAGATATAGCCGGTGACTTTCCCGCTATCCATCATGTTGAAGTATTTGATAACGTCGTACGCCTGATCCCATTTCGGCAACCAGTCAAAGCCCCAGTCATTCTCTTTACGCGCATCATCGCCGTAGAACGCTTTCATCAGGCTGACGGCAAACTTCGGATAGTTGCTCCAGTAGTTCACCTGATCCGCCAGCGTGGCTTTCGGCGTGTTGGCGTTCAGCCAGGTCTGCCAGTCGCTCTGTTTTTCTGACGGCAGCGTCAGATAGCCAGGCAGACTGGTTGAGAGCAGACCTAAGTCGGTTAAACCCTGAATGTTGGAGTGACCGCGCAGGGCGTTAACACCGCCGCCTGCCATTCCCATGTTGCCGAGCAGCAGTTGGATCATCGCCATCGTGCGGATGTTCTGTGCTCCGACCGTATGCTGCGTCCAGCCAAGCGCATACAGAAATGTCGTAGTCCGATCCGCCGCACTGGTGGAGGCCAGTACGTCACACACTTTCAGGAAGTCGGCTTTCGGGGTCCCACAGATATTCTCTACCACCTCCGGCGTATAGCGGGAAACGTGCTGCTTCAGCAGATTCCATACGCAACGCGGATGCGACAGGGTTTCATCGCGTCTGGCATAGCCGTTTTCATCGAACTGGTAGTTCCAGGACGACTTATCGTACTGCCGTTTTTTCGCGTCATAACCGCTGAACAAACCGTCATCAAAGGTAAAATCATCCCGCACCAGCAAGCTGGCGTTGGTGTAATGCCTGACGTATTCGGCGTTAATTTTGTTATTTTCGATCAGATACCGCAGCACGCCGGACAGGAACGTAATGTCTGTGCCGGAGCGAATCGGCGCATAAATATCGGCAACCGAAGCGGTACGGGTGAAACGGGGATCAACAACAATCAGCGTGGCATCGTTGTTGTTCTTCGCTTCCATCGCCCAGCGGAATCCCACTGGATGGGCTTCAGCGGCGTTACCGCCCATTACCATCACGACGTTCGCGTTTTTGATATCAACCCAGTGGTTGGTCATCGCACCGCGACCAAATGTTGGAGCAAGACTTGCTACCGTTGGTCCGTGTCAGACGCGCGCCTGGTTGTCTACTGCCAGCATGCCGAGTGAGCGCACAAATTTTTGCGTCAGCATGCCGGTTTCATTACTGGCGGCAGAGGCGCAGAGCATCCCCGTGGAAAGCCAGCGGTTTACCGTTACGCCCTGTTCATTTTTCTCGATAAAGTTGGCATCGCGGTCAGCCTTCATCAGTTTTGCAATGCGGGTGAGTGCCTCATCCCAGCTAATGCGCTGCCATTTGTCTGAGCCTGGTGCGCGATATTCCGGGTAGCGCAGGCGGTTTTCGCTATGAATGTAATCCAGCAGACCGGCACCCTTCGGGCACAATGCACCACGACTCACCGGATGATCCGGATCCCCTTCGATATGATAAAGCGCTTCTTTGGCGTTTTTTGCTCCATCTCCCAGGCTATACATTAATAGCCCGCAACCTACGGAACAGTATGTGCAGGTGTTTCGGATCTCTTTCGCGCGCAACAGCTTATAATTCCGCGATTGAGCCAGCGCCGTTTTGGGGGTAAATCCCAGGGCAGCAACCGTTGTTCCAGCCATACCGCCCGCGCAGATTTTAAAAAACTTTCTGCGGCTGACGTTCATTGCGTTCCCTCTTTTTCCAGAGTTGTCATGTCGCCGAGGAAGCTAACAGCAATACCCATATTTTTTTTGAGTCAAATCAATAACGAAACGGTTCCGCTACTAAATAGTCCCAATTGTCGGTTTTATATACCACTAAGGGGGTAACTCATTCTGGTATTCGCCTGGATAATTCCGCTAAAAAAGTGCTATATATTTCAGCTTCGTTTTAGACAAGGTATGGGAAACGACAAGCAGAATGACGAAACAAAAAGCAACGCTGATTGGCCTTATTGCGATTGTGCTGTGGAGCACAATGGTTGGTCTCATTCGTGGCGTCAGTGAAGGACTTGGGCCAGTCGGTGGTGCAGCGGCGATCTATTCATTAAGTGGACTGCTGCTGATATTTACGGTGGGATTTCCCAATATCCGTCGTTTCCCTGTTGGTTATTTAGTCGCCGGTAGCGTGCTGTTTGTCAGTTATGAAATATGTCTGGCGCTATCGTTGGGCTATGCAGCTACCCGCCATCAGGCGATTGAGGTCGGTATGGTCAACTATTTATGGCCAAGCCTGACAATTTTATTCGCAATTCTGTTTAATGGTCAAAAAACCACCTGGATTATCGTTCCCGGCTTATTGCTTGCGATAACTGGAATCTGTTGGGTGCTGGGTGGCGAAAACGGTCTGAATCCAGGGGAAATTATCAATAATATTACCAGCAGTCCGTTGAGCTATTTTCTCGCCTTTCTTGGGGCTTTTATCTGGGCCACTTACTGTACTGTGACCAATAAATACGCGCGAGGGTTTAATGGCATTACGGTTTTTGTTTTGCTGACAGCACTCAGTTTGTGGGTTCACTATTTTCTGACGCCACAACCCGAAATGATGTTCAGTACGCCGGTGGTCATTAAACTCGTCTCTGCCGCCCTGACGCTGGGCTTTGCCTATGCCGCCTGGAACGTGGGCATTTTGCACGGAAACGTCACCATTATGGCGGTCGGGTCGTATTTCACGCCGGTGTTGTCATCTGCGCTGGCAGCCATACTGCTGAGCGCCCCGCTGTCGTTCTCTTTCTGGCAGGGCGCCATCATGGTTTGCGTCGGCTCGCTGCTCTGCTGGTGGGCCACACGCCGCGCATAACGCTCTCACCGGGTCGCCCCCTTTTCTGACCCGGACTTCATCCTTCGCGAGACAATTCATCAGCTATCGTTTTTTAGGATATTTCAATATTATTGGAAAATTCTTACTCACTTTTATCCGCTCGCTCTGCCATATCTTTATTTCGGAGTCAGTTAAGGTTTATTTATATCCTTTCATCAGAAATATTAAGCTTTTATATTTATGTTAAATTTATGCTAACAACACGCTAAATAATCAAATGGTTGCGCTGATTTATAATTATTAACGCGTATATAATACACATTAGCAACTAACTCATTTAATAACCAATAAGCCGTATATAGTCCCCTGCGGAAATATTGCATGAATAGTTATTTCCAGGAATTTCCGCGACTCAGATTTGACTTAAGGCGATCTGGATCACACAAATAGAAATAATCTGCAATTCCATGAAACTTATTATTGAATTAGTACTGCTGCGTACTTTAAAAATAGTTTGCCATTGATGAAGCGATTCGTTCAGCAATGGTTCAGGAAACACTCTAAGAAAATTATAAGGATTGTTAACAATGAAACTTAAATTAGTTGCAGTGGCAGTGACTAGCCTGTTGGCAGCAGGCGTCGTGAATGCGGCAGAAGTGTACAACAAAGACGGCAACAAACTGGATCTGTACGGTAAAGTTACCGCTCTGCACTACTTCTCCGACAATGACGGCGATGATGGCGACAAAACTTATGCACGTCTGGGTTTCAAAGGCGAAACGCAGATCAATGACCAACTGACCGGTTTCGGCCAGTGGGAATATGAATTCAAAGGCAACAATGCTGAATCAGATGGCGCTAAAGGCAACAAAACTCGTCTGGCGTTTGCGGGTCTGAAATTTGCTGAATTTGGTTCTTTCGATTATGGCCGTAACTACGGTGTGGCTTACGATGTTGGCGCATGGACCGACGTTCTGCCTGAGTTCGGTGGCGACACCTGGACCCAGACTGACAACTTCATGACCGCGCGTACCACTGGCGTTGCGACCTACCGTAACACCGACTTCTTCGGTCTGGTTGAAGGCTGGAACTTTGCCCTGCAGTATCAGGGTAAAAACGACCGTGGCGACGAAGTTAAAGCGAACGGCGACGGCTTCGGTCTGTCTACCAGCTATGAGTACGAAGGCTTTGCAGCAAGCGCCGCTTATGCGAAATCTGACCGTACCGACGACCAGGTTGCCTACGGTAACAACAGCCTGAACGCTTCTGGTGACAACGCTGAAGTGTGGGCAGCTGGCCTGAAATATGATGCGAACAACATCTACCTGGCGACCACCTACTCTGAAACTCGCAACATGACGCCGTTTGGTGATGATCATATCGCGAACAAAACTCAGAACTTTGAAGTTGTTGCTCAGTACCAGTTCGACTTCGGTCTGCGTCCGTCCCTGGCTTACCTGAAATCCAAAGCTAAAGACCTGGGTGCGTGGGGCGATCAGGATGTGGTTGAATACATTGATGTTGGCGCTACCTACTACTTCAACAAAAACATGTCTACCTATGTTGATTACAAAATCAACCTGATCGACGAAAGCAACTTTACTCGTGCTGCTGGTGTAGGCACTGACGATATCGTTGCCGTTGGCCTGACCTATCAGTTCTAATTTTTAGAATTGCGCTGTACAAAAAGCCAGCCCACGATGGGCTGGTTTTTTTTCCCCGATGTTAAACCGGTCATAAGGAGAATGCCGTGCAAACCTACACAGGACGTTGTCTCTGCGGGCAGAGCCATTTCACTGTCGACGTCGAATCCCTTGATGTGTATGCCTGCCACTGTACGATATGCCAGAAATGGTCCGGTGGTATCGCCATGTATCTGGAAGCCAGTGGGCAACCGATGATAGATCCCG
The DNA here is from genome assembly GCF_019048065.1 of Citrobacter farmeri. NCBI lineage: Bacteria > Pseudomonadati > Pseudomonadota > Gammaproteobacteria > Enterobacterales > Enterobacteriaceae > Citrobacter > Citrobacter farmeri. The sequence continues at coordinate 2,321,995 of NZ_CP077291.1, read as the reverse complement.
ATGCGCCCGAACCAGCTCACTTTGCATCATCTCCGCGCGGCGAACGCTATTTTTGCTCCGGCTGTGGGTGTCCGCTGTGGATCAAGCTGACCGACACCGAGCGCTACTTCATTCCCTGGACGTTGCTCGAATTTAACGAAGTCGATCGCCGTCGTTTGATCCTCGCTGCTGAGATTTATACCGAGACGCAACCCGCATTCTGGCGGCTCACGGGGCAGTACGCCCGTCTGAGCGGCAAGGAAGTGGAAGAACTGGATAACCGCTGCCAGTTCACCCACTGAGTTACTCGCGAGCGACCTTCGCCAGGCTGAACCACATTCCCACCGCCAGCAGAATCAGCATGCTTCCGGCACTGCTCAATGCCACACTATGCGACCAGGTAAACGCCTGTTTTGCCGCCAGCAGAACCATATCTGACAGTGCCGAAGGAAGCGTCTGCGCCAGTTGTACCGCTTCACCCATTGAAGACGAGGCGCGCTCTACCTCTCCGGCGTTCAGTCCATCAGGCAGCGTAATCGACGCAGAAAAACTGCGGCTGAGCAACAGACCAAAGATGGCAATCCCCAGCCCCGCTCCCAGTTCATAGGCCATCGTTTCGATCGCCCCGGCCGCTGCCGCTTTCTCGGCGGGTGCCGCCGCCATGATCGCCGCGGTTGAGGCCAACAGCGCACTGGCAGCGCTGAATCCCAGCAGCGCCATTAACACCCAGGCCTGGATTTGCTGAGTGCTGAAGTCCGTTGCCGCCAGTCCGTAGAAACTCAGGGCGCTCAGCGCCATCCCGCCGGTTGCCACTTTCCGCAGCCCCAGCCGCGACACCAGCATTCCGGCAATCGGGCCGCTGAATCCACTGGCCAGCATCACCGGCAGCATAAATAATCCCGCCTGATACGGCGTTAAGCCATGAACAAACTGCAGTTCCTGCGCCATTAACAGCTCAAAACCGACCAGCGTAATCATCGCCGTCATTGCCATCACCACGCCGCTCAAAATGATGCGGTGGGTGAACAGACGCATATCAATCATGGGACGGCTCGCCGCCAGTTGAATGCGCACAAACTGCGCCAGCAGCAGTGCGCCGCTCACCAGTGCCAGCGCGATAACGCCGGTAGCAATATGCCCTTTCAGCGCCGTCTTCGCGCTATAGACCAGCAGCAGAATGGCGACAATCAGCATGATGGCGTGTCCCAGATTCAGCGACTGATCGCGACGCCCTGCCTGACGCGGAACATAGCGCGCGGTGAGTGCCACGACGACAAGTACAATCGGCACATTGATTAAGAACACGGAGCCCCAGTAGAAGTGCTCAAGCAGCATACCGCCAACCAGCGGGCCGAATGCCGCACCACCCGATCCCACTGCTGCCCAGACGCCAAGCGCCATGTTGCGGTGGCGAGCTTGTGAAAAGGTGGCACGGATCCCGGCCAGCGTCGCTGGCACGATCATCGCCGCGCCAATCGCCAGAATGGCACGGGTGGCAATAAGCCAGCTGGCCGTGTGCGCAAAGGCGGCGGCCAGTGACGCAAGACCGAACAGTGCCCCTCCGAGGATCAGCAGGCGTTTAAAACCAATGCGATCGCCGAGCGCGCCCATCGGCAGTACCATCCCTGCCATCACCAGCGAGTAAATATCAATGATCCACAACAGTTCGTTGCCACTGGCACCCAGCGTCATGCTTAGCGTGGGCGCGGCAACGTGCAACACCGTTGCATCAATCGCAACAGGAATGTAGACCAGTACAATAATCACTAACGTTAACCACTGACGAAACATAAAACTCCCTACGAAAACAAACTGGACACATGTCCAGCTTTGTCGATCCTACGGAAAATTGAACGTATGTCCAACTTTTTGTTCAGCGCCGTGATTATCAATAAAGAAGAATTTTGCGTAAGTGAATGACTTTGACGCGGGTGAAGAGAGGAAAAACAGTAAGCCGAACGCGATGGTCGGCCTACTGATAGTACAACATCAACCGAGATCGCCTCCGGCAACCGGTAAGGTGACGCCGGTGATATAGCTGGCGTCATCGCTGGCGAGAAACAGAATCGCATTCGCCTGCTCCGTCAGCGTTCCGTAGCGGTGCATCAGACTGCTGTCGAGGGTTTGATCAATCACCTGCTGATACCACGCCTGCTCCTGGGCAGATGGCGTTTCCTCATTACGCGGTACGAGACGCGCCGGGGCATCGGTCCCTCCGGGTGCTACGGCGTTAATACGAATGCCGCTCCCGCTGTACTCCATCGCAATCGATCGTGTTAGCGCGTTGACGCCGCCCTTCGCCGCCGAGTACGGCACGCGATTCACCCCGCCCGTGGCGACGGAAGAGATATTCACAATACTGCCGTGCCCTTGTTTCAGCATCCACGGCAGCGCGGCACGACACCCCCACAGCGTCGGGAACAGCGAACGGCGGATCTCTTTCTCAATCTGATCCGGCTGATATTCAGCAAACGGGCGGGCCCAGATGGTCCCTCCGACGTTATTCACCAGCACGTCCAGTTGACCAAAATGCGCGACGCCGGCGGCAAAAACCTGTTCGGTGCTTTCCCATTGTTCCAGATCCGCCTCCAGCGCCAGCACCTGACACCCGCCGGACGCCAGCGTGGCCGCCAGTTCATGGACGTGACGGGAACGATCGATAAGTAACAACCGCGCCCCCTCTTGTGCCGCCTGAATAGCCGTCTGGCGGCCAATCCCCTGCGCTGCGCCGGTAATTGCCACGACTTTATCGTTAAATCGCATAGAGGCTCCTTATGCCGCCGCACTCTGGCTGGCAATAAATTTTTCATACCAGAAACCGGCTGGCGTAATGCCTCGCTCGCGTAACGCCGTGGTAATGGCGTTGACCATCGGCGGCGGACCGCAGAGATAAATATCCACATCGCCCTGATTTAGCATCGCCTCACTGAGATGATCGGTGACAAAACCGCGCTGCGGGCAACGGCTTTGCGCGTCGGCGACAACAGGTAACCAGCGAAAGCCTGCGAGTGTGTTCTGGAAAGCGTCCAGTGCGTCGGTTTTGACCAGGTCAGCGTCACAGGTCACACCATACAGCAGCGTGACCTGCCGCGGGCTCCGCTGTACGCTGAGCGTTTCCAGCATCGACAGCATCGGCGCCAGTCCGGTGCCGCCGGCGAGCATCAGCACCGGGCGTTCGCCGTGACGCAGATAGAAACTGCCCATCGGACCGCTGAGCGTGAGGGTATCGCCAGGTTGTCCACGCTGGGTCAGCCACTGGCTCATCAACCCGCCTGGTACATTGCGGATCAGAAATCGCCCTTCTTCGCTGCCAGGCAGCGAACTAAACGAATAGGCGCGCTGCTGCGCCGTGCCCGGGACCTGAATGTTGATATACTGCCCGGACAGAAAATGGAGCGCGATCTGCGGACGCACGACCAGTTCAATTGCCGTCTCAGAGAGCGCATTGATCGCCAGCACGTCTGCGTCTGTGGTCGTGATGCTGGTTTTGCACTGTGCGGCGGCGACCGGCACGTCAATCACACAGTCGCTGGAGGGGATCATCTGGCAGGTCAACACCTGCCGTGCGGTCGCTTCGTCATCGCTTAACGCCTCTTCCAGAAAGTCCTCTCCCAGCGCGTAATCGCCACTGGCACAGTGGCATTTACAGGTGCCGCAGACGCCGTCGGAGCAGTCCATCGGCAGGTTCACTTTCTGCCGGTATGCGGCATCCAGCACCTTTTCACCGGCGTTGCACTGAATAAAACGGGTGATGCCGTCCTCAAAGTTGAGGGCAATCGTAAAACTCATAAGCACCTCTTAAATATGGTAAACGTCAATCACCTGACGGATATAGTCGTTATTGAGCCGTACCGTTTTACGCGTGATGAGCGGCTGACCGTCCTGTTCGACCAGCGTGCAGTGCGTTGTGCCGAAATAGGCGTCGGTGTGCTGATAACGATGGCTGTAGGTGACCCAGTTGTAGCGCACCTCGATGCCGCCCTCTTTCTCGCCTAACCGCTCGATATTACTGATCATATGCGTGGTACGTGGCTCCGGAGTGCTGGCGCCGGAACGTTCGGTTTTGATGCGATACACCCGGTCTTCCAGTCCGTCCCGGTTGGGATAATAGATAAGTGAAATCTCTCGCTGAGGATCGCCGGTGGTTCTATCATCATCGCCCCAGGCAGGCATCCAGAAAACGACCTTTGGACTGTAGCAATTGAGCCACGCGTCCCACTGACGATCGTCCAGTAACCGCGCTTCGTAGTAGAGAAACTGGCGAACCTGTTCAAGCGTTAACATCCGCCCACCTCCACGCGTTGCGTAATTGACTGTTCATATTGCTGATGTTCCTTTTCCACCGCCGCGAGCATTACGTTCTGCCAGTGGTGGTGATGGGCGATGTAGAGCGCCTCATCTTCAGATTTGACGCCGCTCAGCAAGGGGGTAAAGCCGACATGTTGCGCATGCTCATCGGGTCCGTCCACCCAGTGCAGTGCGCCGCGACTGAGATCGCTCCACGCCAGATTTTCGCCCAGATAACCCCGCTGACAGGCGCTGAACTCTTCAAGATCGTCGGGCGTTCCCATTCCGCTGACGTTAAAGAAATCCTCATACTGGCGGATGCGCAGCGCGCGGGCCTGGTCTGATTCGCCTTTAGGCGCAAAACACCAGATCGTCACTTCCGTCTTATCGACGGCAAGAGGACGAATGACGCGGATCTGCGTTGAGAACTGATCCATCAGGTACACATTGGGATAGAGGCACAAATTCCGCGTCTCATTCACCATCTGGTCAGCGCGATTTTCACCAAACTCCGCCTGCAGGCGTTCGCGATGATCGTACACCGGGCGGACTTCAGGATTCATCGCCCGCGTCCACAGCAGCATATGGCCGTGTTCAAACCCGTAGCCGCCGCCGAGGCTCTTAGACCAGCCGTTGGCATCCACCGCACGCGTCCCTTCCGCCTCGTAATTTCGGCGCGACATGGTGGAGGCGTAGTTCCAGTGCACCACGCTGACGTGATAACCATCGGCCCCGTTTTCCGCTCCCAGTTTCCAGTTGCCTTCGTAGACATAGCTGGACGAACCTTTCAGAACCTCCAGCCCTTCAGGAGCCTGGTCGACCATCAGGTCGATAATTTTGCAGGTCTCGCCGAGGTACGCTTCCAGCGGCAGCACATCCTCACTCAGGCTGCCGAACAGAAATCCGCGATATGAGGCAAAACGCGGCAGCGATTTAAGATCGTGTGAACCTTCATGCTTAAATGTTTCCGGGTAACCGCCGGTATTTTCATCTTTCGCCTTCAGTAATTTGCCGTTATTACTGAAGGTCCAGCCGTGAAACGGACAGGTAAAAGAGCTCTTATTCCCCGTTTTGCGTCGGCATAACATGGCGCCACGATGCGCACAGCTATTAATTAACGCGTGGAGTTCGTTCTTTTTATCGCGTGTGATAATGACCGGTTGTCGCCCCACCGTCAGGGTAAAATAATCGCCGGGTTCCGGGATCTGACTTTCATGTGCCAGAAATACCCAGTTCCCTTCGAATATATGTTTTAGTTCCAGATTAAATAGCTGCTCATCGGTAAATATCGAACGATGGCAACGATAAATATGGTTATCACGATCCACAATCAGGGCCTGCGTGATTTTATCTTTTAATGCCGAGAGCGTTTTTTGCATGAGTATATCCCTCCTGCATCATTCAGGATTAATAAAACGGTACGAGTCAGACAGGCGTCGTGAATTATTCCTGAGCGCGCAGTCGGGTAATACGCTGCTCTTCCTCAGCACGCTGCGCCGCGCACAGCGTAAAGTCGAAACAGACTTCGGTATGTTCACCGGCAAGGTCACGTTGCTGAATCAACGCAGGATCGCTGACCTTCACCGGGTCGGCAATCAGGCCATCACGGGTGGCGAAGGCGAAATCATCCCACAGATACTGGTCGCCGTTCAGGTTGATCTGGCTGGTCAGGTGCTTAAAGCCCGGCGCAGAGACAAAGAAGTGAATGTGCGCTGGACGGTTGCCGTGGCGGCCCAGTTGATTGAGTAATTTCTGCGTCGGGCCGTCTGGCGGGCAACCGTAACCCGAAGGCAGAATACTACGCACGCTGTAGCGCCCTTCAGCGTCGGTACAAATGCGACGACGCAGGTTGTAGTCGCTCTGGCTCTTATCGAAGAAAGAGTAGTTGCCCAGCGTGTTGGCATGCCAGATATCGACTATAGCCCCGGCCACCGGCTGTCCGTGGACGTCTCTGACCTGGCCGTGCAGCCACATCACTTCACCCGCATCTTTGCCGTCATCCATCCGGGCATAACCCTCAGCCAGCGGTGCGTTGGCAACATACAGCGGACCTTCGATAGTGCGCGGAGTGCCCGTTTCTGATGACTGACGGGATTCGATGGCCTCCTGGCGCAGATCGAGAAAGTGCTCAAGGCCAAGGCCTGCAGCGAGCAGCGCCGCTTCCTGACGTCCGCCCAGCTCATGCAGATAATTCACCGCATGCCAGAATTCTTCTTGTGTGACATTATAGTCGTCGATGAGCGTACAAATATCACCGAGCAGGCGATGAATAATTGATTTAAAGCGCTCATTACCTTCCGCACCATTTAATCCGGCGCCTTCACGTAATAATTTCTGTACGTCATCTTGTTGGATAAAAGAGTGGCTCATAATGCTTCTCACTTATTATTGTCTGTAGGGTTTATACCGGATGATTCCGGCATGCGGTACGGCTATTATCGGTCGTTACTGTGAATAGAAGATGGATGGCGGCACAGCGCTTCTATACGAATATCCATGAATGGATATAAAGGCAGCGCCATTAATATCTGGTGTAATTCTTCGGCATCGTCGACATCAAATATGCTGACATTGGCGTACAGACCGGCAATGCGCCAGATATGTCGCCATTTACCGTCTCGTTGTAACTGTTGGGAATAAGCTTTTTCCCGTGATTTAATCTCTTCGATTTCATTAGCCGGCATTCCGTAAGGAATATTCACGGTCATCTCTACTTTAAATAACATTAATTAGGTTCTCCTGTTATTCCCGATGCTTGCGGGCATAAAACTGCAGTTTTTCCTCATCCAGTTCGACTCCCAGTCCCGGCGTTTGCGGTAGCACCACGCCACCGTCGGCGAAGGAGAGCGGATTGCTAACGATGTCATCTTTGAGCAGCAGCGGGCCGAACATCTCTGTGCCCCACTGCAACGGCAGGGTTGACCAGGCATGCAGTGACGCCACGGTGCCCACGGTGCCTTCAAGCATCGTGCCGCCGTACAGACCGATGCCCGCCGCCTGCGCAACGTGCGCCAGTTTCAGCACGCTATTCGGTCCGCCAGCTTTGGCAATTTTCAGAGCATACGCGCCGCTGAACCCCTGCTGTGCCAGACGGTAACCGTCGAAATGGCTGGCAACGGACTCATCCGCAAGGACAGCCGTATCGATACGCTGACTCAGGCGAACCAACGCATCGCTGTCCTCGGCGCTCACCGGTTGTTCAATCAGATCGACGCCCATGGCCGCCAGTTCCCGACATCCTTTGGCTGCCGACGTGGCATCCCACGCCTGGTTGACGTCAACGCGGATACTGGCGCGATCCCCCAACGCCTCAACAATAGCGCGCGTATGGCGCAGGTCTGTCTCCAGTTCCCGGGCACCGATTTTCAGCTTAAACGCCTGATGCCTCCCGGCATCCAGCAGTCGCTGCCCCTCGGCGATATCGTTGTCCGTACTCCCGCTGGCGAGCGTCCACAGGACCGGCATTACGGTATTCAACGCCCCACCTAACAGCGCGGAAACCGGCAGCCCCAGCGCTTTCCCCTGAGCATCCAGCAGCGCGGTTTCAATGGCTGATTTAGCAAACGTATTGCCTTTGATGGCACTGTTAATACGCAAGATCAGCGCATTCAGATTCTCGGCTGACTGGCCTTTCAGTAGCGGTGCGAAATAGTGCGTAATCGCGGACTGAATCGCCTCCGGGCTTTCCACCCCATAGCTGAGTCCGCCAATGGTAGTGGCTTCGCCAATGCCGCTGATCCCGTCTGAACGCGTAATCCGGACAATCACCAGCGTCTGGCACCCCATCGTGGTCATGGAGAGTTTGTGAGGCCGAATCGTCGGGACATCAACCAGCCAGCTTTCAATACGTTCAACGGTCGCAGTCATTGTTTCTTCCTGAGCATGAATATCATCACTTTTCGTGCCACCGGTGATAACCCACGGTGACGGTGCTTTTGACAATAGGTGCGCGCAACGGTGATGGTCAACGGCGATAATCGAAATGTTGTGCGATTATCGGCGTAATTGTTACATTGAGGTTAATAATGTGATCCCGGTGGAAAAATACGGATATTCCCCGACCCGCGTTCACCTGAGCGGTATAGTTGATGCGGTTAAGGATTTGAATTGCACAGGAGAAGGACTCAATGAGCGATAAAAATCAGTTAGTTATAGGTACTCCCCAGGCGAAGTCTGACCCTAACTTTATGTTATCTCTGGCGCGAGGTCTGGAAGTCCTGAATGCGTTTACTCCTCAGCGTCAGCGCCTGACAATTTCACAACTTAGTCAGAAAACGCAGATTTCCCGCGCGGCGGTGCGTCGCTGTCTCTATACCCTGGCGGCGCTGGGAATGGTGCACAGTCCTGACGGGCGCAGCTATGAACTGCTGCCACGCGTGCTGGCCGTAGGACACGCGTATCTCGCGGGTACGCCGCTGGCAAAAGTAGCGCAGGCGGCGCTGGATAACCTGGGAAAATCACTCGGTGAATCCTGTTCTGCCGCCACGCTTGATGGCGACAATGTGCTGTACATCGCCCGCGCGGCGGTGAACAACCTGCTGAGCGTCGACATCGGGCGCGGCAGCCGACTGCCCGCGTGGGCCACCTCGATGGGACGTGTACTGCTTAGCGCACTTCCCGAGGAACAATTAGAAGTGACGTTGTCACGAGTGCAGTTGCTCCGCTATACCCCGCACACAATCTGCGATCTGGCGGCGCTACGGGAAGAGATCGCCCGCGTGCGTATTCAGGGTTATGCGCTGGCCGACAGGCAGATTGAAGTCGGGCTCTGCTCCCTTGCCGTTCCGCTGCTCTCCCGCAATGGTACCGTCGTTGCAGCCCTCAACGTCGGGGTGCCGGCGTCATCAATGCCTCCCGCCGCGTTAAAAGAGAAAGCACTGGCTCCTTTGCGCCGTTCCGCGATGGAACTCTCGCTTCAGCTCTAGCGTGTCACAATTGAACATCCGTCCAACTTATTGCTACACTGCCGCTTCCGCAAGAATGGAGGTGGTATGAGCTATCTGAATAAAGACGAACGTCGCGAAGTGATATTGCAGGCAGCCATGCGCGTGGCGCTCGAAGACGGCTTTTCCGCCATGACGGTCCGGCGGATCGCCACAGAAGCGAAGGTCGCGACGGGTCAAGTCCACCACCATTTTACCTCCGCCGGAGAACTCAAATCGCAGGCCTTTGTTCGTCTTATTCGTACTCTGCTGGATGCGGAACGGGTTGCGGAAAATGCCACCTGGCGCGCGCGTCTGCACGCCACCCTGGGCAGTGACGACCGCGGATTCGAACCCTATATAAAACTCTGGCGCGAAGCGCAGATCCTTGCGGACAGAGACCCGGAAATCAAAAGCGCCTATCTGCTCACCATGCGCATGTGGCATGAAGAAACGGTCGCGATTATCGAAAGCGGGCTCGCCGCCGGAGAATTCACTACCGCCTCCACCCCCGCAGATATCGCCTGGCGCCTGATTGCACTGGTGTGCGGTCTTGATGGCATGTACGTTCTCGGTATCCAGGAGATGGCCGATCCGGCGTTTGATCGCCATCTGGATCGCATGATTGCGCTGGAGCTCTTTTCCTGAATGAATGTTAATTACTTATGTTTTTTGTTTACATTTAGTAACACTTAAGCACCCTGTTATTTCCCCTTCACTCCGCGTGGCTGCGCATTTTTATCTATTCTTTCCACAATATTCATAAAAGCATCAATAAATTCTTAAAAGGACGTACAGCGCTCTTGCGCAGACTATTTCTTTTTTTTCATGAACGCATGTGCATGTGAGGGGTAATATGGCGCAACAAAATGAGAAAAATAATCGTTATCTTTTGAGTGACTGGAAGCCGGAAAATCCAGCATTCTGGGAGAATAAAGGCAAACAGATAGCGCGAAGAAACCTTTGTATCTCAGTTGCTTGTCTGTTACTTGCTTTCTGCGTCTGGATGTTGTTCAGCGCCGTCGCCGTCAATCTCAATAAAATTGGTTTTAATTTCACCACCGACCAACTCTTTTTATTAACCGCATTACCTTCACTTTCTGGTGCAATATTACGCGTTCCCTACTCCTTTATGGTGCCAATATTTGGCGGGCGCCGATGGACGGTTTTTAGCACCGCGATACTGATTATTCCTTGCGTCTGGCTCGGCTTTGCGGTGCAAAATACAACCACTCCTTTCGAGGTATTTATTATTATCGCGCTGCTGTGCGGTTTTGCCGGCGCAAACTTTGCTTCCAGCATGGGCAATATCAGTTTCTTTTTCCCGAAAGCGAAGCAAGGTAGCGCGCTGGGGGTGAACGGAGGGCTGGGTAATCTCGGTGTTAGCGTGATGCAACTGGTAGCGCCGCTGGTGATTTTCCTGCCGATATTCGCCTTCCTCGGCGTCCAGGGCGTCCCCCAACCCGACGGGTCGCTGCTTTCACTGGCAAATGCCGCCTGGATCTGGGTGCCGCTGCTGACGATTGCGACGATAGCCGCCTGGCTTGGCACTAATGACATCGCCAGTTCCAAAGCCTCTATCGCCTCTCAGTTGCCGGTGCTCAAGCGCTTTCACCTCTGGCTGTTGAGCCTGCTCTATCTGGCAACGTTCGGATCATTCATCGGCTTTTCCGCCGGTTTTGCCATGCTGGCGAAGACGCAGTTCCCGGACGTGAATATCCTCAATCTGGCTTTTTTTGGCCCGTTTATCGGCGCGCTGGCGCGTTCTGCGGGCGGAGTCATCTCCGATAAGTTTGGCGGCGTGCGCGTGACGCTGATTAACTTCATCTTTATGGCGCTGTTCTCGGCCCAGCTCTTCCTGACGCTGCCCGGCTCAGGTTCCGGCAGTTTTATCGCCTTCTATCTGGTCTTTATGGGGCTGTTCTTAACCGCAGGTCTGGGTAGCGGCTCGACCTTCCAGATGATTGCCGTCATCTTTCGCCAGCTCACTATCTACAAAGTGAAACTGCGCGGCGGCAGCGACGAGCAGGCTCAGCGTGAAGCGGTAACCGACACCGCCGCGGCGCTGGGTTTTATTTCCGCCATTGGCGCCGTCGGCGGCTTTTTCATTCCTAAAGCATTCGGCAGTTCTCTGGCGATGACCGGTTCTCCCGTCGGCGCCATGAAAATCTTTCTGGTGTTTTACATCGTCTGCGTGCTGGTGACCTGGCTGGTTTATGGCCGCCGTAAACCACAACAAAAATAACACCAACTGACGTAGGCCTGATAAGACGCCATGCGTCGCCATCAGGCAATCACGCAATGCCGGATGACGGCTTGCGCCTTATCCGGCCTACAGACCCCTATGGAGCAGGAGAAATGCCATGAGTAAACTGTTGGATCGCTTCCGTTACTTCAAACAAAAGGGTGACACCTTTGCTGACGGTCACGGTCAGGTGATGCATACCAACCGGGACTGGGAAGACAGCTATCGCCAGCGCTGGCAATTTGACAAGATTGTCCGTTCAACCCACGGGGTGAATTGTACCGGCTCGTGTAGCTGGAAAATCTACGTTAAAAATGGTCTGGTAACCTGGGAAACCCAGCAGACCGACTATCCGCGTACGCGCCCGGACCTGCCCAACCATGAACCGCGCGGCTGTCCGCGCGGCGCCAGCTACTCCTGGTATCTGTACAGCGCCAACCGTCTGAAATACCCGCTGGTGCGTAAACGACTGATCGAACTGTGGCGTGATGCCCTGGCCGCCCATGCCGATCCGGTGCTGGCGTGGGATTCAATCATGAACGACCCGCAAAAGTGCCAGAGCTACAAGCAGGTACGCGGACGCGGCGGGTTTATCCGCTCCAACTGGAAGGAGCTGAACCAGCTCATTGCCGCCGCTAACGTCTGGACCGTCAAAACCTATGGCCCGGACCGCGTTGCTGGTTTCTCACCCATCCCGGCGATGTCGATGGTTTCTTACGCCGCCGGTACCCGCTATCTTTCCCTGCTCGGCGGCACCTGTCTGAGTTTTTACGACTGGTACTGCGACTTACCGCCCGCCTCACCCATGACCTGGGGCGAACAGACCGACGTCCCCGAATCCGCCGACTGGTACAACTCCAGCTATATCATTGCCTGGGGCTCAAACGTACCGCAAACGCGTACGCCAGATGCCCACTTCTTTACCGAAGTGCGCTACAAAGGCACTAAAACCGTTGCTATTACCCCCGACTTCTCCGAAGTTGCCAAGCTAAGCGATCAATGGCTCGCGCCAAAACAAGGCACCGACAGCGCGCTGGCGATGGCAATGGGACACGTTATCTTAAAAGAGTTCCACCTCGACAACCCCAGCGACTATTTCCTCAACTACTGCCGCCGCTACACCGATATGCCGATGCTGGTATTGCTGGATGTCCGCGAGGACGGCAGTTACGTGCCAGGACGGATGATGCGCGCCTCGGATCTGGTCGATGGTCTGGGCGAAAGTAACAACCCGGAGTGGAAAACGGTCGCCTGCAACGGCACAGGTGAACTGGTGGTGCCTAACGGTTCGATCGGTTTCCGCTGGGGCGAAAAAGGCAAATGGAACCTTGAGACACTGGCAGCAGGTTCAGAAACCGAACTGTCGCTGTCATTACTCGGTCAGCATGATGAGGTGCTGGGCGTCGCATTCCCCTATTTCGGCGGCAATGAAAACCCGCATTTTCGCAGCGTGAAGCAGGAACCCGTGCTGGTGCGCCAGCTCCCGGTGAAGCAACTGACGCTTGCCAATGGCAGTCGATGCCCGGTGGTCAGCGTCTACGATCTGGTGCTGGCGAACTACGGCCTCGATCGCGGTCTTGAAGATGCATACGCAGCGATTGCGTATTCCGAGGTGAAAGCCTACACCCCGGCATGGGCAGAACAGATAACCGGCGTACCGCGCTTTCAGATTGAAACCATCGCCCGTGAGTTCGCCGATACCGCGCATAAGACCCACGGTCGCTCGATGATTATCCTCGGCGCCGGCGTCAACCACTGGTATCACATGGACATGAACTACCGGGGAATGATCAACATCCTCGTATTCTGCGGTTGTGTCGGACAGAGCGGCGGCGGTTGGGCGCACTATGTTGGCCAGGAAAAACTGCGCCCGCAAACCGGCTGGCTGCCGCTGGCCTTTGCCCTGGACTGGAACCGTCCGCCGCGCCAGATGAACAGCACCTCGTTTTTCTACAACCATGCCAGCCAGTGGCGTTATGAAAAACTGACTGCTCAGGAGCTGCTTTCGCCGCTGGCGGATCCCTCAAAATTCACCGGTCATCTGATCGATTTCAACGTGCGCGCCGAACGGATGGGCTGGCTGCCCTCTGCGCCACAGCTCAATCTCAATCCGCTGACTGTCAAAGCCCGCGCCGAAAAAGCCGGTTTATCGCCCGCGGAATACACCGTTGCGGCATTGAAATCCGGTGATATTCGTTTTGCCTGCGAACAGCCGGACAGCGGTAAGAACCATCCGCGAAACCTGTTTGTCTGGCGCTCTAACCTGCTGGGTTCTTCCGGCAAGGGCCATGAATACATGCTCAAATATTTGCTTGGTACAGAGAGCGGTATTCAGGGGGAAGCGCTGGGATCTCGCGAAGGCATTAAGCCGGAAGAGGTGGAATGGCAGTCTGCGGCGATAGAGGGAAAACTCGACCTGCTGGTGACGCTTGATTTCCGTATGTCGAGCACCTGTCTGTTCTCCGATATTGTTCTGCCCACCGCCACCTGGTATGAAAAAGACGACATGAATACCTCGGATATGCATCCGTTTATTCATCCGCTGTCGGCGGCGGTGGATCCGGCGTGGGAATCGAAAAGCGACTGGGAAATTTACAAAGGCATTGCCAACGTCTTTTCCGAGGTCTGTGTCGGCCATCTGGGACAAGAAACCGACGTGGTGCTGCAACCGTTACAACACGATTCACCGGCGGAACTCTCGCAGCCGTTTGACATTCAGGACTGGCGCAAAGGGGAATGCGATCTGATCCCCGGAAAAACCGCGCCGAACATCGCCGTGGTGGAGCGCGACTATCCCGCGACGTACGAGCGTTTTACCTCGCTCGGACCGCTGATGGATACGTTGGGTAACGGCGGGAAAGGGATCTCGTGGAACACCCGGACGGAGGTCGATTTCCTCGGCAAGCTTAACTACACCAAGCGCGAAGGCCCGGCGAAAGGCCGACCGCTGATCGAAACCGCCCTGGACGCGTCGGAAGTTATCCTCGCCCTTGCCCCGGAAACCAACGGTCAGGTCGCCGTGAAGGCATGGGAAGCGCTCGGTGCGATGACCGGACGTGAACATACTCATCTGGCGCTCAACAAAGAAGACGAGAAGATTCGTTTTCGCGATATCCAGGCGCAGCCGCGCAAAATCATCTCCAGCCCGACGTGGTCAGGTCTGGAAAGCGAGCATGTCTCCTATAACGCGGGTTATACCAACGTCCATGAGCTGATCCCGTGGCGCACGCTCTCCGGTCGTCAGCAACTGTATCAGGATCATCAGTGGATGCGCGCGTTTGGCGAAAGCCTGGTGGCCTATCGTCCGCCTATCGACACCCGCAGCGTCAGTGAGATGCGTGAAATTCCGCCGAACGGCTTCCCGGAGAAAGCGCTGAACTTCCTGACGCCGCACCAGAAATGGGGCATTCACTCCACCTACAGCGAAAACCTGCTGATGCTGACGCTGTCACGCGGTGGGCCGATTGTCTGGATCAGTGAAACGGATGCGAAAGAACTCGGTATTGAGGATAACGACTGGATCGAGGCTTTTAACGCCAACGGCGCCCTCACCGCCCGCGCGGTGGTCAGCCAGCGCGTGCCGCCCGGCATGACCATGATGTACCACGCGCAGGAACGCATCATGAATATCCCCGGATCGGAAGTGACCGGCATGCGCGGCGGGATCCACAACTCCGTCACTCGCGTCTGTCCGAAACCAACGCACATGATCGGCGGCTATGCGCAGCTTGCTTACGGCTTTAACTATTACGGTACCGTCGGCTCCAACCGCGATGAATTCATCATGATTAGAAAAATGAAGAACATTGACTGGCTGGACGATGAAGGTCGGGATCAGGTACAGGAGGCGAAAAAATGAAGATACGCTCACAGGTTGGCATGGTACTGAACCTCGATAAATGCATTGGCTGCCACACCTGCTCCGTCACCTGTAAAAACGTCTGGACCGGGCGTGAAGGAATGGAGTACGCGTGGTTTAACAACGTCGAGACAAAACCCGGCATCGGCTATCCGAAAAACTGGGAAGATCAGGAGGAGTGGCAAGGCGGTTGGGTTCGCGACGTGAATGGCAAGATCAGACCCCGCCTGGGCGGCAAAATGGGCGTCATCACTAAAATCTTCGCTAACCCGGTCATTCCGCAAATCGATGATTACTATGAGCCGTTCACCTACGACTATCAGCATCTGCACAGCGCGCCGGAAGGAAAGCATATGCCCACTGCCCGTCCCCGTTCGCTGATTGACGGCAAGCGGATGGATAAAATTATCTGGGGACCGAACTGGGAAGAGTTGCTCGGCGGCGAATTTGAAAAACGCGCCCGCGACCGCAACTTCGACAAGATCCAGAAGGAGATGTACGGCCAGTTTGAAAATACCTTCATGATGTATCTGCCGCGCCTGTGCGAACACTGCCTGAACCCAAGCTGTGTCGCCACCTGCCCGAGCGGTGCCATTTACAAGCGTGAAGAAGACGGCATTGTGCTGATCGATCAGGATAAATGTCGCGGCTGGCGCTTGTGCATCAGCGGCTGCCCGTACAAAAAAATCTACTTCAACTGGAAAAGCGGCAAATCCGAAAAATGCATTTTCTGTTATCCGCGCATTGAGTCCGGTCAGCCGACCGTCTGTTCGGAAACCTGCGTCGGGCGTATCCGCTATCTCGGCGTACTGCTCTACGATGCGGATCGCATTGAAGAAGCGGCCAGCACCGAATATGAAACGGATCTTTATGAGCGCCAGTGCGACGTGTTTCTTAACCCGCACGACCCGGCGGTGATAGAAGAAGCGCTGAAACAGGGGATCCCGCAAAACGTTATCGATGCCGCGCAGCGATCGCCGGTTTACAAAATGGCGATGGACTGGAAGCTGGCGCTGCCGCTGCATCCGGAATACCGCACGCTGCCAATGGTCTGGTACGTGCCGCCGCTGTCGCCGATTCAGTCCTACGCCGATGCGGGCGGACTGCCCAAAAGCGACGGCGTACTGCCAGCGATCGAAAGCCTGCGCATTCCGGTGCAATACCTCGCCAATATGCTGAGCGCAGGCGACACCGCGCCGGTGCTGCGTGCGCTGAAGCGCATGATGGCAATGCGCCACTATATGCGTTCGCAAACTGTAGAAGGCGTCACCGATACTCGTGCGATTGACGAAGTGGGCTTAAGCGTTGAACAGATTGAAGAGATGTATCGCTACCTGGCGATTGCCAACTACGAAGACCGCTTTGTGATCCCGACCAGCCACCGCGAAATGGCGCGCGACGCCTTCCCCGAACGCAACGGTTGCGGCTTCTCCTTCGGCGACGGCTGCCACGGTTCCGATACCAAATTTAACCTGTTCAACAGTAGTCGTATTGACGCCATCAACATCACCGAAGTGCGTGATAAAGCGGAGGGGGAATAATGCAAATCCTCAAGGTGATTGGCCTGCTGATGGAGTATCCGGATGAGTGGCTGTGGGCGTGTAAGGATGACGCTCTGGCGCTGGTACGTCACGATGCGCCGATGCTCACCGACTTTACCGAAACGCTGCTCAGCGCGCCCCTGCTCGATAAACAGGCCGAATGGTGCGAAGTCTTTGACCGCGGACGCGCCACTTCGCTACTGCTGTTCGAGCACGTCCACGCGGAGTCCCGCGATCGCGGTCAGGCGATGGTGGATCTGTTGGCGCAGTACGAAAAAGTGGGATTACAACTCGACTGTCGCGAACTGCCGGACCATCTGCCGCTGTATCTGGAATATCTGAGCGTACTGCCGGAAGCGGAAGCACGCGAAGGCTTGCAGAACGTCGCGCCGATTCTCGCCCTGCTGGGTGGACGTTTAAAGCAGCGGGACGCGCCGTGGTATCAACTGTTCGATGCCCTGCTGTTACTGTCTGGCAGCCCACTTTCAAGTGACAGTGTCACTAAACAGGTTGGCACCGAAGCGCGTGATGATACCCGTCAGGCGCTGGATGCCGTCTGGGAAGAGGAACAGGTGAAATTTATCGAAGATAACGCCACGGCCTGTGACAGTTCGCCATTACAGCAATATCAACGACGCTTTAGCCAGGACGTCGCACCGCAGTATGTTGACGTCAGCGCGGGAGGCCCGAAATGATACAGTTCCTGAACGTCTTTTTTTACGACATCTACCCCTATCTGTGCGGGACGGTTTTCATCCTTGGCAGTTGGTTACGCTATGACTACGGGCAGTACACCTGGCGCGCGTCTTCCAGTCAGATGCTGGACAAGCGCGGGATGGTCCTGTGGTCGAATCTCTTCCACATCGGCATTCTGGGGATCTTCTTTGGCCACCTGTTCGGGATGTTAACCCCACACTGGATGTACGCCTGGTTCCTGCCCATTGCGGTGAAACAACAGATGGCGATGATTGCGGGCGGGATTTGCGGCGTGCTGACGCTGGTCGGCGGCGCGGGGCTGCTGGTGCGTCGTCTGACCAACTCCCGCATCCGGGCCACCTCGTCCACGGCGGATATTCTGATCCTCTGCATTCTGCTGATTCAGTGCATTCTGGGCTTAAGCACGATACCGTTCTCCGCGCAGCACCCGGACGGTAGTGAAATGCTGAAGCTGGTGGAATGGGCGCAGTCCGTCGTCACCTTCCGTGGCGGAGCTTCTGCCCACCTGGACGGCGTGGCGTTTATCTTCCGCGTACATCTGGTGTTAGGAATGACCATCTTCCTGCTCTTTCCGTTCACCCGTCTGGTTCACGTCTGGAGCGCGCCGTTTGAGTACTTCAGTCGTCGCTATCAGATCGTTCGTTCCCGGCGATAACGGTTCGGCCCGGTGGCGTAATCTGCCGGGCGACTGTTCGTTCCAGCCGAATAGCGTGTTCATGTTTGAGGCATCGCCATCCCACACTCTGCACGTTATGATGCTTCTCCAACTCAGGGAGAATGCTAATGAAACCACAGGTTTACCATGTAGATGCCTTCACCAGAACCCCTTTTCGCGGCAACTCTGCCGGTGTTGTCCTGCATGCTGACGGACTCAGCGATGCGCAGATGCAACTGATTGCCCGCGAACTGCGCCACTCCGAAACCGCATTCCTGCTACAAAGCGACGACAGCGATGTTCGCATTCGCTACTTTACTCCCACGGTCGAAGTACCCATCTGCGGACATGCCACCGTTGCGGCGCATTATGTCCGTTCCACGGTGCTGGGACTGGGCAATGCCACAGTGTGGCAAACCTCGCTGGCCGGACGTCACCGGGTAGAGATCCGCCATGATAACGACGATTATCGTATCTCGCTGGAACAAGGTGCCCCCTCCTTCGACGCGCCACTCGAAGGCGACATCCGCGCCGCCATTCTTCGCGCACTGCACCTGAGTGAAGACGCAGTCCTACCAGGCCTGCCGATTCAGGTTGCCTCGACCGGCCATTCGAAAGTGATGATCCCGTTGAAGCCTGAAGTGAATATCGACGCCCTCACGCCCGACCTTTCTGCACTTTGCGCTATCAGTCAGCAGATTGGCTGCAATGGCTTTTTTCCTTTTCAGATCCGCCCGGGCAAAAATGAAACCGACGGACGCATGTTCTCTCCGGCAATCGGTATTGTGGAAGATCCGGTGACGGGCAATGCTAACGGCCCAATGGGTGCCTGGCTGGTACATCACCATTTATTACCCCATGACGGGAAATTGCTCCAGGTGAAAGGCCATCAGGGACGGGCATTAGGCCGCGAAGGCACTGTTGATATTGACGTAACGATTAAGGATAACCAACCGGTGAAAGTCACGATATCCGGCAATGCGGTGATCCTGTTTCACGCACCATGGGCGATAGATTTTTGAAAGCAACCCGGTAAAGATTCTCCTTACCGGGCTGCTTTATTTTCCTTTCCAAAGTTGACTATTTTAATCCCCAGCAAGTCACCTTAATTAACCTTAAATGATCTTAAATTGAACTTAAGAAATAAAAGACTTTAAAAATCAGAAGAGTAGACTATTACCCCCCCTTCTTATATCAACCAGATTTAATTCAAAAATCAAAATCACTTCATCTGCAATCTCTTATTTCACATTATCGATAATCGATTTATTTAGTTACGTAAGATCAATTCATTTGTTATTTCTTAGGTCGCATGGAAAATAAGTCATCATCACATGATGTGAACCGCAGAAAAGGATTCACCAGATATAGCAAACATCAAGCGAATCTCGTTCTGACTGAAAACGTAAAACGCAGTACTGTGCAATATAATATATTGCATGCTGTATTTGTCTATTAAAAATGCGAATATAAATATGAAAGAATTTAAATTAACGACAATGGCGTTATTGATCGGTAGTCTGTTAATGACAAATAACGCTTATGCAAAAATCTATAATGAAGATGAAGGGATTATCACCGGGAGCGGTGTCCTGACTGAAGGCGGTTCATATAAAATTGTCAGTACCTCAGGGGAAAATAACACAATCTCCGTGGCAAATAATGGGGGGATTACGATTACCAACCCTGGCGGAACGCCAATCGTTAACGCCTGGGGCGAGTTTGAAGATGGCGATTTTTCACTCGCGTCTGGCACTGTTTTTGTTGCCAATAGCGGGACAATCAATTTAGGGTCCGGCTCTACGGTAAATCAAATTACCGGGGATTTTATTCCGGGTACGGTCGACGGACGCCCGGACCTGGCGCTTGATGAAGATTATCAATCTCTGTTCGCCGTCGGCATTATGGATATGGGGGGGACAAGTGACGCTTATCGGGCACAGAAAGGCACGCTTATTGCTGATGATTTAACCATAAACGTCAGCCACCAGCGCAACGGTAAGACTATCTCAGGTATCTATTCTGATAAAAACAATGGCGTTATTACCTTAACCGGTGACACCACGGTGAATGCAACGGTAACCGGGACGAATGGACATGTTTTTGGCGTTTATGCGAAGGAAGGGACTTTCATCGACGCTGAAAATCTTATTGTGAATAACAAGAGTACAGAGTACTCCGTTGGGATTGTTTCAGAATCGAAAAACGCAGCTAACCGCTCACGTATTCAGTATCAAAATGCCACCGTTAAATCTGTTGCCAATGATTTTGCGGATGGTATTAATGCTAACGCCGGTTATATCGAAGCGTTTGGCGATACCTATGTCGATGTCACTGCCAATGCCGTTGGGGCCGTCGCGTCCGCGATCTGGCTTTCTGATGGCCTTTCCGGTATCGATTTGGATTCGTCTATCACCACCCACGGTACGACGACCCTGCTGCTCAAATCCGGTGCAGATGGGACGGTTCTTGATGGCGTTGACTCAATGGGGTCCACGCAATATACCGGTAACGACCTGAACATCACTCTGGACACCCAGGGACACCAACAGACAACCGGCACCGGTATTCTGGCCAGTAAAGACGATGCGCTGACAGCGGGTAAAATCGACATTAATGGTCGTCTGAACATCGATGTCGTCGATACCACCCGCAGCGGTAGCTGGAGCTATGTCCATGCGGACAAAGGCGGCGAAATCACGCTGAACGGCGAGGTACAGATGGGGGTGAACTACAACGACCCGGATGCCACCGCTATTCTGGCTGAAAATGCAGACTCCCGCGTGACGATTACCCCGCAAAAAGTCCAGGTGGTCGGGACAATCGAAGCCCGGGATGCCGCCGTGGTTGACATCAGCGCAATCAACCAGTCGCGCATTGTTGGCGGAACGGTAACCAGCGACGACGCGGTGAATAACCTGTCGCTGGCGGAGGGCTCGGCCTGGAATATGACCAAAAGTTCTCAGCTCACTCACCTGACGCTGGATGACTCCACGCTGACCTTCATGCCGGGCGGAGCGAAGCGTCTCAGACAGACCCGTGAGGCCACAAGCTTCAAAACCCTGACGGTGAACGGCGATTATACCGGTGCGAACGGTAACATCGTGATGAACACCCAACTGGGCGATGACGCGTCGCCGACCGATCGGATGATCGTTACCGGCAACACTTCGGGTACCACGAACGTAAAAGTGCTCAACGCCGGTGGCGCGGGCGGCCTGACGACTGAGGGTATAGAACTGATTAGCGTCGCCGGCAATTCTGACGGCGTGTTCAGACAAAATGGTCGTATCGTGGCCGGTGCGTATGACTACACTCTGCAACGCGGCGTAGGTGAGAACAACAAGAACTGGTATCTGAGCAGCGCCCTGTCTCCGGCCACTCCGGTGGATCCTGCCTCGCCTGGTGATCCTACCGATCCGCAGTCGCCATCCCCGACGCCGCGTGAACACGCGGTACGTCCGGAAGCCGGTCTGTACGGTATGAACCTGCAGGCAGCGAATACGCTGTTTAACACCCGTTTACAGGATCGTCTGGGTGAAACGCATTACGTGGATGCACTCACCGGCGAGGAAGCCGTCACCAGCCTGTGGCTGCGTAACGTTGGCGGTCATACCCGTCAGAAAGACAGCAGCGACCAACTGGCGATGCAGAGCAACCGCTATGTTATGCAGCTGGGCGGCGATATTGCACAGTGGACTTCAGGCAACACCGATCGCTTCCATCTGGGCCTGATGGCCGGCTACGCCAACCAGAAGAGCCGTGCGGAAAACCAGCGTAACGGTAACCGCGCTGACAGTCGCATCAGTGGTTACAGCGCTGGTCTGTACGGCACCTGGCTGCAGGACAACGAAACCCACGAAGGGGCATACGTTGACACCTGGGCGCAGTACAGCTGGTTTGATAACACCGTTTCTGGTCGTGACGTTGAGTCAGAAGAGTATGATTCCCGCGGCTTCACCGCCTCTGTCGAATCCGGCTATACCTGGAAACTGGCGACGTTAAGCGAACGTAACTCACTGTATATCCAGCCTAAAGCACAGGTCACCTGGATGGGCGTGAAGGCGGATGAGCACAAAGAAGTGAACGGTACCCGCGTGGAAGGCAACGGCGATGGCAACATTCAGACCCGTGTCGGCGTCCGTCTGTTCGGCAAGGGACATAACCAACGGGACAATGATAAGCACCGTACTTTCCAGCCGTTTGTGGAAGCCAACTGGATCCATAACAGCAAAGACTTTGGCGTCTCAATGAATAGTGAAAACGTGAATCTGGAGGGGGCCCGCAATATCGGCGAACTGAAAGCCGGTGTCGAAGGTCAGTTGACGAAGCATGTCGCCCTGTGGGGTAACGTCGCTCAGCAGGCTGGCGACAAAGGCTATAGCGATACGTCAGCGATGATCGGGATTAAAGCCTCGTTCTGATGAAAAACACCCGGTAAGCGCATGCGCCTGCCGGGTTTTCTTTATTTTCCGGCTTCTGGATGGGTATCAAACGCCGCCATCACCCTCGCCAGCTCAGTTTCCGTAAAACCATGCTTCGCGTCCGTCACCCCAAGGCCAAAACGTTCCTGTAGCAGAGCATACAGCGAGGCGACATCCGGCAAATTGCGCTGTTCTACCGCCCTGTCATTTTCGTAATGCGTGAAGTGAAAATTGGTGAGGGTTAATTTTCCACCGTCCGGCAAATGACGACACATCAGCAGATGATGGCGAAAATGCGACTGCGGCCAGTGTGCAGACCAGAAGTTGCCCATCACATGGTCACTTTGCTGCTGCATCACCCGATCGAAGCGGTACATGGACTGCCAGTGCTCATGATGACAGAACTGCAGGATCCAGTCGTCCCCCTCCTGCTGTAAACGGTATTCACCGTGCGGCGTCTTCTGAATGATGTCCGCTTGCAGACGAATGGGCGCAGTGAGCGTCTGACCGCCAAACCCCACATCGGCGATCCACGATTCGCCATCCAGCTCAACTAGCAGCAGACGGTGAGTCCGCGGGGGTAAACTCGGCGGATTTGCCAGTACCACGCGTCCCAGCAGGCTGCGTACGGTAAAGCCCAGTTCGCGTAGGACACGCTCAAACACGCCATTTTGCTCAAAACAATAACCGCCGCGACGTGCGGTAATGAGTTTCTCTTCCAGCGATCGATCGTCAAGGTGCATTTCTCGTGGTAACAGCACGTCGAGATTCTCAAACGGGATTGTACAGTTATGCTGCAAATGCAGCGCCCGAAGCGTCTCAATATTAACGTCGGCACGCCCTGACCAGTTCAGACGAGCAAAATAAGCATTCAGGATGGGAGTCATCAGGTTTCCTGTCGTGGGTCTTAAATCGTTATCCGAGTATAAACGATGCGCTCAAAGCATGAGACGGATGTTATTAGCGGGTTGGCACAACGTCGATTTTCATTAATACTCAGAAAAAACCTTTGCGAGACAATCCCGTGAGTCGATTCCGTCCTGTTGAATTACGCCACGCCAGTCGCCTGCTCAATCATGGCCCTACGGTGCTTGTCACCAGCCGCGATGAGGTCAGCAACAGGCGCAACATCATGGCCGCCGCGTGGTCTATGCCCGTCGAGTTTGAACCGCCCCGTCTCGCCATTGTGGTCGATAAAACGGCCTGGTCGCGGGAGTTAATTGAGCGCAGCGGCCTGTTCGGTATTGTCATTCCCGGCGTCGCCGCGACCAACTGGACTTACGCTGTCGGCAGTGTTTCCGGGCGAGATGAAGACAAATTTAACTGTTACGGCATCCCGGTAATAAAAGGACCGGTGTTGGGACTGCCGGTAGTCGAAGAAAAATGCCTGGCATGGATGGAGTGTCGTCTCCTCCCCGCCACCGCCGCGCAGGAAAAA
Source organism: Citrobacter farmeri (assembly GCF_019048065.1). Taxonomy (NCBI): domain Bacteria; kingdom Pseudomonadati; phylum Pseudomonadota; class Gammaproteobacteria; order Enterobacterales; family Enterobacteriaceae; genus Citrobacter; species Citrobacter farmeri. The sequence goes on along the minus strand of NZ_CP077291.1, from coordinate 2,297,928 downwards.
TACGACACCTTATTCGGCGAAGTGGTTTCTGCCGCCGCGGATGAACGTGTGTTTGTCGAAGGCCGCTGGCAGTTCGATGACGATAAGCTCAATACCCTGCATCATCTTGGCGCAGGAACGTTCGTCACCAGCGGCAAACGGGTGTCGGCGGGTTAGCTACGCCTTCACCACCGTGATCCCTTTCGCGTTCATAGCGCGAACCCAACTCTCGTCGGTGTTCTCCTCCACGACGACCGTATTAATCAGCGACACGTCGCCAATGGCGAAGGGAGACGCGGTGCTGATTTTCTCCGGCGAAGCCAGAACAATGGTTTCCGCCGCTCTGCCGGAAAATGCACGTTTGATGCACGCTTCTTCGTAATCTCCCGTGGTTAATCCCGCTTCCGGGTGTATTCCCGTCACGCCCATGAAAAAGAGATCGGCCTGGATGTTACGCATTCCCTCTATCGTCGCTGCGCCAACCGTGACAATCGAGTGTTTATAGACACGCCCACCGATGAGAATGATCTCAATAAGCGGATGATTGACCAGACCCAATGCGATGCCCGGACTGTGAGTCACCACAGTGATGTTTAAATCATCCGGCAGACAGGCGATCAGCTCTGATGTTGTCGTTCCGCCGTCAATAATTACCACCTGACCGGAAGAAATCAACGTTGCCCCTTTTTGCGCCACGCGCTTTTTTGCGTCCGTTTTCAATGACTTTCGTTCGATAAACGGCGCTACCGCCGAAGACGATGGCAGCGCCCCGCCATGTACGCGCTGTAGAAATCCTTCGGCAGCAAGCTCACGTAAATCGCGGCGGATGGTGTCTTCAGAAACCGCAAACCGGTTGCTGAGCGCCTTCGACAACACCTGGCCCTCGGCGGCCAGCAGTTCAAGGATCATTTTTTTACGCTGATCGGTAAGCATAGGTCTCTTCCTGCTTTTGCACGATATATCTTGATCATGCACGAAATTGCTGTTTATGATACTTACTCTACAAACACATGGCCTGACAGGCAATAAAAACGTGCAGAAATACGCATTTCTGCCCTGTGTAAACACGTAGCGAGGACATAATGACAGCACAATTGATTTTAATCGCCGGCCCTTATCGCAGCGGCACAGACGGGAAACAGGCACTGCTCGACGCTAATCTTCAGCGTCTCGAAGCGGCAGCGCTTGCTGTATACCAGCGCGGACATATTCCTCTGATTGGCGAATGGCTCGCTTTGCCGCTGGCAAAAGCGGCGGGTTCCACATCTTTAGATGACGAGATCAGCGAAGCGATGCTCTACCCGGTCGCCCACCGACTCATTACCCGTTGTGACGCGATTTACCGGATAGCCGGGGCATCTAAAGGTGCCGATATGGATATTGAGGTCGCCCGTCAGTATGGTCTGACAATCTATACCTCTGTCGACGACATTCCACAAAACTGATGATAAATCGTGCAGATATCAAGCTCCTGAGAATATCTGCACATCCATTGCTGTCTATCAGAAGCTGGCTATAGTTAATGTTGCATTACCTCAAATTTCCACGCCGAAAGTACAGATACCTGCATTTCCACATAAAAATGTCCTCCATTTCGATAAGTGAGGTTTTACGATGCAACTCAATCCCATCGCCAGGCGTTTACTCCTTGCCGGGTTGTTAACGTCTTGTTCTCTCCCGCTTATTGCTGCTGAAGCACCCAAAGAGGCTACTGCCGCCACTCAACAGGCGAACAATGCACTTTATAATCAATTGCCCTTCTCCGATAACACCGACTTTACCGATGCCCACAAAGGCTTTATTGCCCCTATTCCCCAGGAAGTCATTAAGGGCGAACAAGGCAATGTTATCTGGAATCCTCAGCAATATGCGTTCATTAAAGAAGGTGATAAGTCTCCCGATTCAGTAAACCCCAGCCTCTGGCGTCAGGCACAGTTAATTAATATCAGCGGCCTGTTTGAGGTGACGGAAGGCGTTTATCAGATCCGTAATCTTGACCTGTCGAATATGACAATTATCGAAGGTAAAGACGGGATTACTGTTGTCGATCCGCTGGTTTCTGCGGAAACGGCAAAAGTGGGTATGGAGTTGTACTTTAAAAATCGGAGCAAAAAACCGGTCGTCGCGGTGATTTATACCCATAGCCACGTTGACCACTACGGCGGCGTGCGCGGCGTGGTCGATGAAGCCGATGTAAAAGCAGGTAAGGTGAAAATCTACGCCCCTGCCGGATTCATGGAAGAAGCGGTATCAGAAAATATCATGGCCGGGAACGTGATGAGTCGCCGCGCCAGCTACATGTACGGCAACCTGCTGAAACCGGATGTTAAAGGTCAGGTTGGCGCAGGTCTGGGAACCACCACCTCCGCCGGTACGGTGACGCTGATCGCGCCAACCAATTACATTACCAAAACCGGGCAAAAAGAGGTCATTGACGGACTGACCTATGATTTCCTGATGGCGCCGGGTTCTGAAGCCCCATCCGAAATGCTGTGGTATATCGAAGAGAAGAAAATTATCGAAACCGCAGAGGACGTCACCCATACCCTGCACAACACCTATTCGTTGCGTGGTGCCAAAATTCGTCAGCCTCTCCCGTGGTCCAAATACATTAATGAAGCGCTTACCCTGTGGGGCGATAAGGCCGAAATTATCCTTGCGCAGCACCACTGGCCGACCTGGGGGAATGACAATGTGGTCAAATTGCTGAAAAGCCAGCGAGATTTGTATCGCTATATCAACGACCAGACGTTGCGAATGGCGAACCAGGGCTTAACCCGCGATGAAATCGCCGCAAACTTTACCTTGCCACCCTCGCTCGCCAACACCTGGGCAAACCGCGGTTACTATGGTTCAGTCAGCCACGACGTGAAGGCAACCTATGTGCTGTATCTCGGCTGGTTTGACGGCAACCCGGCGACCCTGGACGAACTGCCGCCGGAAGAAGGCGCGAAGAAATTTGTGGAATACATGGGCGGCGCCGACGCCATTCTGCAGAAAGCGAAACAGGACTACGATCAGGGCAACTATCGCTGGGTTGCACAGGTGGTAAGCAAGGTCGTGTTTGCCGATCCAAATAATCAGGCAGCGAGAAATCTGGAAGCGGACGCGCTGGAACAGCTGGGGTATCAGGCGGAATCTGGCCCATGGCGTAACTTCTACCTGACCGGGGCGCAGGAACTGCGTAACGGTGTGGTGAAAGGGCCTACGCCAAATACCGCCAGCGGGGATACCGTGCGCGCCATGACGCCGGAAATGTTCTTCGACTACCTCGCCGTCCACATTAACGGCCAAAAAGCGGCAGATGCCAAAGCGGTTCTTAATTTCGATTTTGGTGACGACGGCGGTAAGTACAAAGTCGAGCTGGAAAACGGCGTACTGAACCACACCGCGAACGTGGAAGACGCCAATGCCGATGCCACCATCAGCCTGTCGCGCGATGCGTTGAACCGCATTGTGTTGAAAGAAGAAACGCTGAAGGAAGCGACAGATAAAGGTGACGTAAAAATCACCGGCAATGCAGAAAAACTGAATGAAATGCTTGGCTATATGGATAAATTTGAATTCTGGTTCAATATCGTCACGCCATAATCCGACGTCGCCCGGTCAGCCTTCCCGACCGGGCGTTTTATTACATGCTGTAGCCTGGTTTTTTAATCAGCACATCCATCTGCGGGGCAATCTCGGTATCCCACACCCCCTGCCACTCTTCCTCCGGAACTTCGGTCAGCGCCACGCTCACCGAGCGCTCCTTGCTTTTTAAATGACGAACGATCACCTCAGTAATTTCTGAGGCCAGCGCCGATTTTTGGTCATCATTCAGGTCGCGCGGAAAACATTTGATATCAACGTGTGGCATTACAGGTTCCTTATTATCAGTGTGAAGCTAAAAACGAGCACAGTTGTATGTACGCCAGGGTCAGTTTATGCGGACTCACGCTCAATAAGGTGGAAACCGATATCGATAATGGCCTCTTCCACTGTCGTCTGTTCGATGCGATTCGCCAACAGCGTGGCGGCACGCTGGCCAATGGCACGGCGGTCAACGCTGACGGTGGTGATTGACGGGCGATTACTGGCGGCAAAATCGAGATCGCCAAAACCGATGACGGCTAAATCCTGCGGAATACGTAATCCACGGCTTTCCGCTTCCATCATCGCGCCCTGCGCCAGCGTGTCGGAACTGCAGACAATCACGTCGAATGCCCCTTCGCTGAAGAGTTGCGTGAGTCCGCTGCGTCCCAGCGACAGCGATGCCGGGAGCGGCACATCGACCTGCGGCACATCATAAATATCATGACGAGCCAGAACGCTGCATAGCCCCTGCTTACGCTGACCGGCGCGGCGATCGGCCGTCCACAGCAAACCGGGACGACGATACCCTTTACTCACTAAATACTCTCCGGTGGCCTGCCCGACTTTTTCATGGGAGAAACCGACCAGCATATCGAGCGGGGTTGGTGTGAGATCCCAGATTTCGACCACCGGAATGGCCGCATTCAGAATAACTTTTTTCAGTTCGCTGGTGTGGTGGATGCCGGTTAATACGACACCGTCGGGACGCCGGGAAAGCAGTGTTGCCACCAGTTCCGCTTCCGTCTGCTCGGTATATCCCGCCACGCACAGGAGAATATGATAGCCACGCCTTGCCAGTTCATCGCTCAGCGACTGGATCGTATCGACGAACATATTGTTATTGATCTGCGGCACCACAATGGCAATTAATTTACTGCGCCGTGACGCAAGTCCACCCGCCAGCGCGTTAGGAATATAGCCGGTCGTCCGCACCGCCTGCATCACTTTCTCGACCGTTTTAGGCCGCACCAGCTGCGGCGTATTTAGCGCCCGACTCACCGTCATGGGCGACAGTCCAGCACTGCGGGCAACATCTTCCAGCGTCGGCGCGCGAGGTGGTTTTGTGCTCTTCACTGTGGATGCCCCTGCAAAATTCACTGATTTATCTGTGCATTATTCATCATGCGTGTGGCTATTGCCAGCTTCTGACCAGGAAACGTCGCAAATACAGCAGCTTACTTTCCCCCTCGCATAATGAAATGTTAGCGCCATCATTCAATGTTGTGCATTTTACCAGAATGTTTTGGATCGTGACCAGCGCTACAGGAATTTCCCTTTTTTATTCGCCATATGTGATCGATTGTTCAATTCAGCATCAACTCTCTGGATTAATTTCTGCCATAAGAATAGAAATGTTAGCGCAATCATTTTACATCAATCAGGAGAATGACATGTCTTTAAGCGCGAATTCTGACGCCGTAACCTATGCCAAAGCAGCCAATGCCAGAACGGCGGCGGAAACCGGCGATCGTATCGAGTGGGTGAAGCTGTCACTGGCATTTCTGCCGCTGGCAACTCCGGTAAGTGACGCCAAAGTGTTGACCGGTCGCCAGAAACCGCTGACCGAGGTGGCAATCATTATCGCGGAGATCCGCAGTCGCGATGGATTCGAAGGTGTCGGTTTCAGCTATTCAAAACGAGCCGGCGGCCAGGGGATTTACGCTCATGCCAAAGAGATCGCCGACAACCTGCTGGGTGAAGATCCGAATGATATCGACAAGATCTACACCAAGCTGCTGTGGGCTGGCGCCTCCGTTGGCCGCAGCGGAATGGCGGTACAGGCCATCTCCCCTATCGATATCGCCCTCTGGGACATGAAAGCCAAACGTGCTGGCCTGCCGCTGGCAAAACTGCTGGGCGCGCACCGGGATTCTGTGCAGTGCTACAACACCTCCGGTGGTTTCCTGCATACTCCGCTCGATCAGGTGCTGAAAAATGTCGTGATTTCACGCGAAAATGGCATCGGCGGGATCAAGCTGAAAGTCGGTCAACCCAACTGCGCCGAGGACATCCGCCGCTTAACCGCCGTCCGCGAAGCGCTGGGTGATGACTTCCCGTTAATGGTGGATGCCAACCAACAGTGGGATCGCGAAACGGCAATCCGCATGGGGCGCAAAATGGAGCAGTTCAATCTCATCTGGATTGAAGAGCCGCTGGATGCCTACGATGTTGAAGGTCACGCCCAGCTAGCCGCGGCGCTGGATACGCCTATCGCGACCGGTGAAATGCTCACCAGCTTCCGCGAGCATGAACAGCTGATTCTGGGGAACGCCAGCGACTTCGTCCAGCCTGATGCTCCGCGCGTTGGCGGCATTTCACCGTTCCTGAAGATTATGGATCTGGCCGCAAAACACGGGCGTAAACTTGCGCCACACTTTGCCATGGAAGTTCACCTCCATCTGTCCGCCGCCTATCCGCTGGAGCCGTGGCTGGAGCATTTCGAGTGGCTGAACCCGCTGTTCAACGAACAGCTTGAACTGCGCGACGGTCGCATGTGGATCTCCGATCGTCACGGTCTGGGCTTTACTCTGAGCGAGCAGGCACGCCGCTGGACTCAACTAAGCTGCGAATTTGGCAAACGCCCCTGATCACCGCTGGCGGGAATCATTCCCGCCCTCTTACCTTACAGAACGCTTTCTGCCCTTACCGAGGAGTAGAGAATGAGCACAATGATAAAGCGCACCAAAGTGCGTTACAGCATTCTTATATTTTTATTTCTTGCCACCGTATTTAATTATGCCGACCGGGCAACCTTATCCGTCGTCGCGCCGATTATGAGTAAGGAATTAGGCTTTGACCCGGAAGCAATGGGACTGGCTTTTTCTTCCTTTGGTATTGCGTATGTGATCATGCAATTACCCGGCGGTTGGTTATTAGACCGCTACGGCTCGCGTCTGGTGTATGGCTGCGCGCTGATCGGCTGGTCGCTGGTGACGATGTTTCAGGGCACCATCTATCTGTACGCCAGCCCACTGATCGTCCTGATTATTCTGCGCTTATTGATGGGCGCAATCGAGGCGCCAGCCTTCCCGGCAAACAGTCGCTTAAGCGTACAGTGGTTCCCGAATAATGAGCGTGGATTTGTCACCTCGGTTTATCAGGCAGCGCAGTATATCTCGCTGGGGATTATTACCCCGCTGATGACCATTATTTTGCATAACCTGAGCTGGCATTTTGTCTTTTATTATATCGGTGCCATTGGCGTTATTCTCGGCGTCTTCTGGTTAATTAAAATCAAAGATCCGATGCACCATCCCAAAGTGAATCAACAGGAAATTGATTATATTCGCGAGGGCGGTGGTGAACCGATGCTTGGCAGTAAAAAGGAGCCGCAGAAGGTCTCGCTCGCCCAGATCAAAACCGTCTGCGTCAACCGGATGATGATCGGTGTCTACATCGGGCAGTTTTGCGTCACCTCTATCACCTGGTTCTTCCTGACCTGGTTCCCGACCTATCTGTACCAGGCCAAGGGGATGTCGATTCTGAAAGTGGGTTTTGTCGCCAGCATCCCGGCGATTGCCGGATTTATCGGTGGCTTGCTCGGCGGCGTCTTCTCCGACTGGTTGCTCAAACGCGGCTACAGCCTCACCATCGCGCGCAAACTGCCAGTGATTTGCGGCATGCTGCTCTCCTGCGTGATTGTTATTGCTAACTACACCTCTTCGGAGTTCGTCGTCATTGCTGCGATGAGCCTGGCCTTTTTCGCCAAAGGGTTTGGTAATCTCGGCTGGTGCGTCCTCAGCGATACGTCACCGAAAGAGGTGCTGGGCATTGCGGGTGGCGTCTTCAATATGTGCGGCAACATGGCCAGTATCATCACGCCACTGGTGATCGGCGTGATCCTTGCCAATACCCAGTCGTTTGACTTCGCCATTCTGTACGTCGGCTCAATGGGACTCATTGGCCTGATTTCCTACCTGTTTATTGTTGGACCGTTGGATCGCATTACGCTAACCCCGTCTGCGGCCTGATAGTCCCTATGGCGAATACTTCGCCCCGCTGTTCCGGAATTGCACTCCCCGGAACAGCGTTTTTTATTACGCTTTCGCCCGCGACAATTGCCACCTTCTCTCAAATGATCTCATTGTTTTTCAGCACCTGGCGTAGTTCTGCCCGCTGACACACGGCGTCCGCTATCGCACTGATATTTGGCGTATTGTCCTGAAACCAGTCATGACCAGGCCCCCAGGTGCGCATCACGCACAGATAGCAATCAAGCAGCGTTAACTGCTCGCCGAAAGCATACGGTTCTGCGCTCAATTGTGTGTTCAGCCAGAGGTAGAGCGATTTACGGTATTCAATACAGCTCTTTTTCAACTGCGCAGGCGCATCAGGAACCCAGCGTTGCGGATAGTCGGCATAAGTAAATGTCGGATAGATATTAGCCACCAGCCAGATTAACAAGCGCTGAAACTGTTGGCGCTCTGTACGCCCGACGGGCGGCGCCAGATCGGGACGACGATCGAGTATCATCAGCGCAATGGCCGCTGTTTCGGTCATCACTTCACCATTTTCAAGCGTCAGCGTTGGCACCTGACACAGCGGATTGATTTTTTGCAGTTGATCGCGCTGCGGCCCTTCACGGTCAAAGCCGCTGACATCAACAAAGCGATACGGAATGTCCGCCAGCGTGAGCATTAATTCGCCGATCGCTGACCCCCATCCCGGCGCCCCATAAACCTTAATCATACTGCCTCCTGCAGGTTAAAACTCTAAGTGTAGAGTAGCCTGCACTTCTGGCATGGTTTTCTGACCGTTCTCCCCGACCGCCCCCTACAAAAATTAATAGGTCAATAAAACTTATGATGTTAGCCGTAATAGCGCAGAGCAATTTTCTTTTTGGCATAGTTTTATGGGTCAGATTTTACTTAGGAAAACACCCTACGCTTTTCAGGTTGCGCAGTTGTATTTATTTTTCATTTTAATGACATGACAGTTTAATTAAAGCATGTAAATTTCATTTTAAATACTTTCGTCATTCTTATGTTTAGTAGAGAATGCAGCATTCTAAATACATCAATCTCTATTATCCGTCTGCTCAGGCTGACGGATTTTTGTGTTTATTCCGCACAGTATCACCAGGAGTCTTTCATGAGAAGTAACATTCCAGTTACACAGAAAGAGTATTTACTTAACGAGAAAACGACGCTGTTATCAACAACAAATACGCAAAGTCATATTACCTATGCGAATTCAGCGTTTATCGATGCCAGTGGGTTTGGCGAAAATCAACTGATGGGCGAACCGCATAATATCATTCGTCATCCGGATATGCCGCCAGCCGCGTTTGCTGATATGTGGTTTACCCTGCAACAGGGCGACAGCTGGACCGGAATGGTCAAGAACCGCCGCCACAATGGTGACCACTACTGGGTTCGCGCCAACGTCACCCCCGTCTGGCATAATGAACAATTAACCGGATACATCTCGGTACGGACCGTTCCCGCGCGTCAGGAAATTGAGCAAAGCGAGCAGCTTTATCAAAAGATAAATAATAACAATTTCAAGGGCCATCGTTTATTCAAGGGCATTATTATCCGCCGTGGCGCACTGGCCTTTTTATCGGCATTTAAATGGTTATCCATCCGTCAACGAGTCAATTACGCTATCGGTGCCAGTCTGTTCCTCGTGCTGGGTATTATTTTCTCAGGAATTAATCCGGTTATTCAGGCAGGCGCATTTACCCTCTTATTTTTACTGCTGGTTATTTACCTTAAGTATCAAATTTGTCATCCGGTTAAACAGATCCTGTCGCAGATGCAGAAAGTGGTCGCCGGGCGAAAACCCAACAACATTCATTTAAATCGCGTCGATGAACTGGGGATGATGATGCGCCTGGTTAATCAGGCCGGATTAAATCTGAATTCACTGGTAGATGATGTCAGTACCCAAATTGCCGGGATTCAGGAAATCAGCACGCGCGTCAGCCAGGAAGGCGCGGCGTTGCATAAGCGCTCCGAAGAGACTTCGGCCAACCTGCAGCAAACCGCGGCAGCTATCGAAGAGATTGGTAGTGCAGTGCAACAAACGGCAGATACTGCCGCGCAAACCATGACGATGGCGGACAGAACCAGCGCGAATGCCAGCGAAGGGGGCGACTTCATGAAGCAGACGATCGGCATGATGCAGTCGATTTCCCGCGATAACGGGCAGATCGTCGATATCATTGGCGTGATCGACAGTATTGCTTTCCAGACCAATATCCTCGCGCTTAACGCGGCGGTCGAAGCGGCCCGCGCCGGAGAGTCCGGACGCGGGTTTGCGGTTGTTGCCGCTGAAGTGCGGAATCTGGCACAACACTCCGCGTCGGCTGCCAAAGAGATTGCGTCACTGATTGAAAAGAACGTCGCCAATGTCAACGCCGGGGTCAGCATGGTTGAGCAGACGGAAACCCATCTGACCGGGATGATCGACGACGTGTTCCAGATGTCGACCATGATTAAGGAAATTGGCCTTGCGACGCGGGAACAGACGCAGGCGCTGGAACTGATTAACGATTCGATCTCCCGCATCGGCACGATGACCGATAACAATGCCGCGATGGTGGAAAGCGTCAGGGACGCCGCCGATAATCTTTCCGGGCGTTCCTCTCGCCTGCAACAGGCGGTGCGTGTCTTCGGCACCTCCGCCTGATCCCCTGCCCGCTCTGCCTGTTCAGAGCGGGTTCTCACTTCAGTTCTGGTTAATTATTACGCAAGCAGACCTTTGCGAATGGACTATTTTGCACCGTTTATTATTTGCGGGTAGGATGCTCCGCCGGTGATGTTATCCCTACCCAGAATGACGGGAAACATCGCCTGCGTCGCAGCAGAGGGTTGTGACGAAAAGTTCGACTTATCAGACAGGTAAACAGGTAACGTAATGAATACACAAGAGACAACGGTGTCGGAGCAGCATGCGGCGAAACGACGCTGGTTGAATGCCCATGAAGAGGGTTATCACAAAGCGATGGGTAACCGGCAGGTTCAGATGATCGCCATCGGCGGCGCTATTGGTACCGGGTTATTTTTGGGGGCAGGCGCACGCCTGCAAATGGCCGGTCCGGCGCTGGCGCTGGTCTATCTGGTCTGCGGGATCTTCTCTTTCTTTATTTTGCGGGCGCTGGGTGAACTGGTTTTACACCGCCCTTCCAGCGGCAGTTTCGTCTCATACGCCCGTGAATTTCTCGGCGAGAAAGCCGCCTACGTCGCAGGATGGATGTACTTCATCAACTGGGCAATGACCGGCATTGTCGATATCACCGCCGTTGCGCTGTATATGCACTACTGGGGCGCGTTTGGTGACGTTCCGCAATGGGTTTTTGCGCTCGGCGCGTTGGCCATTGTTGGCACCATGAACATGATCGGCGTGAAGTGGTTTGCCGAAATGGAGTTCTGGTTTGCGCTGGTCAAAGTATTGGCCATTGTCCTCTTTCTGGTGGTCGGGACGATTTTCCTCGGCTCGGGTAAACCGCTGGACGGTAATGCCACCGGCTTTCATTTGATTACCGATAACGGCGGGTTCTTCCCCCACGGCCTGTTACCAGCGCTGGTGCTGGTGCAAGGGGTAGTCTTTGCTTTTGCTTCTATCGAACTGGTAGGTACCGCCGCTGGCGAGTGTAAAGATCCGCAGACGATGGTGCCAAAAGCCATCAACAGCGTGATCTGGCGTATTGGCCTGTTCTATGTCGGATCCGTGGTGCTGCTGGTTCTGCTGCTGCCATGGAACGCCTATCAGGCGGGACAAAGTCCATTTGTGACCTTCTTTTCGAAGCTCGGCGTTCCTTACATTGGTAGCATAATGAACATCGTCGTACTGACTGCCGCCCTCTCCAGTCTGAACTCCGGTCTCTATTGCACCGGGCGCATTTTGCGCTCAATGGCGATGGGCGGTTCAGCCCCCAAATTCATGAGTAAGATGAGCCGTCAACATGTACCTTACGCAGGGATTCTGGCGACGCTCGCAGTGTACGTTGTCGGGGTCTTTCTCAACTATCTGGTACCGTCGCAAGTGTTCGAAATCGTGTTGAACTTTGCGTCGTTGGGGATCATCGCCTCGTGGGGTTTCATCGTGGTTTGCCAGCTGCGCTTGCGTCAGGCAATCAAAGAAGGGAAAGCCGCTGACGTCAGCTTTAAGTTACCAGGCGCGCCGTTTACCTCGTGGTTAACGTTGCTGTTTCTGTTGAGCGTACTGGTGCTGATGGCGTTCGATTATCCGAACGGGACCTGGACCATTGCTTCTCTGCCACTGATTGCCATCCTGCTGGTTGCCGGCTGGTATGGCGTACGTAAGCGCGTGGCGGAAATACACCGCACCGCACCATAAGTAAAAAGGCCTGCACTTTCGGGCAGGCCTTATCAGATTGCACCTTCATGTATCTGCCGGGTGACGGCTTCGCCTTACCCGGCCTACGACACCACTCGGACGCAGGCCTGATGGTGCCTTACAGGGCGATACGAATCACATCATCCGGCTGGGTGGCTTCTTGCTCACGAGTGGATTTCTGCTTCACGCTCACGTACAGCGTTTTGCCATCGGCTGACAGCGCCAGGCTGTTCGGGAAGGTCGGCGTATCAAACGTTTTCACGACTTTGTAGCTCTTCGCGTCAATCACGCTTACTTTACCTGCCTGACGGTGCGTGACGTATGCTTCGTTGCGCGTTGGGTTAAACAGAACGGCCAGCGATTCCGGCGCGGCAACTTTCGCCAGCACGTTGCCGTTACGGGTATCAACGACCAGCACTTCGGCCGCTTTTGAGTCGGTAACAAATGCGCGATGACCCGCGGTATCGAGGCTCAGGTTAATGAAGAAGTGCTCTTTACCGTCATCCAGCAGTTTTTTACGGCTGAGGATTTTGTTGGATGCGGTATCAATGGTAATGAATTCGCCGTCGGCATTGGTGGTATACAGACGTTTCGCCTGGCTGTCGATTGCCAGACCGGTGCTCATCTTACCGGTATTCTGAATCGTCTCTTTCAGCGCAATTTTTTCGCCATCAACCACCCAAATTACGCTCTCTTTGCCAAGACCGGTGATATAAACCGTGTTGGTCGCTTCATCGACAACCAGTTCACGCGGCTGCAACGGACGCACATCTTCTGAGCGCTTACGGGCATCAAGAACCAGTCGCCCTTTTACTTCACTCGTTTTCGCATCAATGGCCGTCACCGCACTGTTCACCGTGTTGCCGAACCACAGCGTCTGGGTCGTATTGTTGATGGTGGCGCCAAACGGCTTGAGATCGTTATGAATGACCTGCGTGACTTCCAGCGTCACTGGGTCAAGGCGATAGACGATGCCGCCTTTGTCTAATTTGCGGCTCTGCGAGGTAGCCAGCCACAGCGCGTTTTCCTGCTGACTCAAGGCCATTTCGTAGGCGCCTTTGCCCACGCCTTTACGCAGCATTTCTTCTGCGGCCTGGGCGCTGAATGAAGAGGCAACCAGCAGTGAACCTAACAGCAATGAACTCCGCAGGCGCGGTGAAAACAGATGACGAAAATGCATGACGACTCCCTTTGATAAATAACTATTTTGCTGCTTCACATCGCTTCAACGGGCAACATCCTGGTATTGCTCCTTTTTATAGATGGGAATGGTAATCATTATTCATGTGAATGTGGAGCGTTTATTCGCATTCTGGCTACAATCTTCTTAATTTCTCCATTAATTCTTAACGCATCGTGCCGTTAAAATTTTCAAATTTTTACAAATCCATTAACATAGAACTTACATACCCCTGGGTACGTTCAATTTAACTGGCCTTTTTCATGAAGATTATTTCCGCACGACATACCGCAGTTCCCGCACTTTTTCTCCCGCTCGTGTTCTCATCGCCGGTGATGGCTGATGACACTACCGATGCCCAGACAATGATCGTCAGCGCTTCATCGCAGGCGATATCAGAACTGGACACCCCCGCAGCCGTCAGCGTCGTTGACGGCGATGAAATGCGTCTGGCAGCGCCGCGCATCAACCTGTCAGAATCGCTGACCCGCGTGCCGGGACTTCAGGTGCAAAACCGGCAAAACTATGCGCAGGATTTGCAGATTTCGATGCGCGGATTCGGCTCCCGCTCCACCTATGGGGTCCGCGGTATCCGCCTGTATGTGGACGGCATTCCCGCCACCATGCCGGACGGTCAGGGGCAAACATCGAACATTGATCTCAGCAGCGTGCAGAACGTCGAAGTGCTGCGCGGGCCCTTCTCCGCACTGTATGGCAATGCCTCAGGTGGGGTGATGAATGTCACCACCCAAACCGGTCAGCAACCACCGACCATAGAGGCGAGCAGCTATTACGGCAGCTTCGGTAGCTGGCGTTATGGGCTGAAGGCCACAGGCGTACTGGGAGATGGCACCCAGCCAGGTGATGTGGATTACACCGTGTCCACCACCCGCTTTACCACCCACGGCTATCGCGACCGCAGCGGCGCGCAGAAAAATCTGGCGAACGCAAAGTTGGGCGTACGCCTTGATGACGACAGTAAACTGAGCCTGATTTTTAACAGTGTCGACATTAAAGCCGACGATCCGGGCGGTCTCAGCGAGTCGGAATGGCGAGAGGATCCGCAGCAGTCCCCTCGCGCTGAGCAATACCATACGCGCAAAACCATCAAACAGACTCAGGCCGGATTGCGCTATGAGCGTCAGGTCAGCACACACGATGATCTGAGTGTCATGATGTACGCCGGAGAGCGCGAAACCACACAGTACCAGTCCATTCCCATCACGCCCCAGCTTCGACCGTCACATGCCGGCGGCGTGATCGCCCTGCAGCGCCATTATCAGGGCATCGACAGTCGCTGGACGCATCGAGGTGAACTGGGCGTGCCCGTGACCTTCACGACGGGTCTTAACTACGAGAACATGAGCGAAAACCGCAAAGGCTATAACAACTATCGCCTGAACAACGGCGTGCCGGCGTACGGACAAAAAGGCAGTCTGCGCCGCGACGAACGCAACCTGATGTGGAACGTTGATCCCTATCTGCAAACCCAGTGGCAGTTGACTGACAAACTCTCACTGGATGCCGGTGTGCGCTACAGTTCCGTGTGGTTCGATTCCAACGATCATTACGTCACGCCAGGTAATGGCGATGACAGCGGTGATGCCCGCTACCATCAGTGGCTACCTGCCGGTTCGTTAAAGTACGCCTTAACCGAGGCGTGGAACGTCTATCTCGCCGCAGGCCGTGGTTTTGAAACGCCAACCATCAATGAGCTTTCCTACCGCGCTGATGGGCAAAGCGGGATGAATTTTGGCCTCAAGCCCTCGACCAACGATACGGTAGAAATCGGGAGTAAAACCCGGCTCGGTGACGGGTTGTTGACGGCGGCCCTCTTCCAGACCGACACCGATGACGAACTGGTGGTTGATTCCAGCAGCGGTGGACGCACAACCTATAAAAATGCCGGTAAGACGCGTCGCCAGGGCGCGGAACTCGCCTGGGATCAACGTATTGCCGGAAACTGGCGGTTAAACGCCTCATGGACCTGGCTGGATGCCACTTATCGCAGTAACGTCTGTCGCGATCGGAACTGCAACGGTAACCGGATGCCCGGCATCGCGCGGAACATGGGGTTTGCTTCGCTGGGCTACGTGCCTGATGAAGGCTGGTACGCGGGTGCCGATGCGCGCTATATGGGTGATATCATGGCTGATGATGAGAATACCGCCAAAGCACCGTCTTATACCGTCGTCGGTCTGAATACCGGGTATAAATTCAGCCTCAGCAGTCTGACGGTGGACGTGTTTGGTCGTGTCGATAATCTGTTCGACAAAGAGTATGTCGGCTCAGTCATCGTGAATGAATCGAATGGCCGCTACTACGAACCTGCCCCAGGACGAAACTACGGGGTTGGCGTCAACCTGGCCTGGCATTTTTAGTAAGATGGATTATTAGTGTCACACTAGCGGGGATTATCCCCGCTATATTTAAGCCATACTTAATGATGATATTGCTGCTTAATTATCGCTACATTTTTATTAATAAGGTCAATTAAGCAATGACGGCTGGCGTCTTTATTTCCTGCCGCCATGACGCGCAACAATTCCTGATAATGCCCGACGTTATGCTGATACGCGTCAGGCATCGCCCTGTCATAGAGAAAATGCAGGCTCGGCCCCATGCGTACCCAAAGCTGTTCAATCATTTCGACAAGCGTGGGCATATTGGCAAACTGATAAATTTTGAAGCGTAAAGCCCGGTTTGCCAACAACCGGTCTTCTATCGTACCGCTCTCGTGGGCCTGCTGATAGTCCGCCAGAAGCGCATGCAGAATATCCATCCGTTCTGGCGTGATCTCACCCGCCGCCGTCATTACCGCCATGCCTTCCAGCTCACAACGGATGTGGATAATCTCGCTAAACCTCGCTATCGTGATATCCGGTACCATAAACGCCTGCGCGGGCGCGATAGCCAATGCGCTTGAAGAAACCAGACGTAGCAACGCTTCCCGAACCGGGGTGATACTGATCCCCAACTCCTGCGCGATATTTTTGGTGATAAGCCTGGCGCCAGGACGTAAAGCACCAATGCTTAATTTATCTTTTAGTCCTCTTTCAACTTGTGTAGTCAGACTTAAATGTTGCGTTTTTTCCATACCAGGCATTCTATTTCTTCACCTCATAATATAGCCAATCGCAATTAAGCTAAATCGCCTAATTGATATAAATATCGCCTGGTTTAAAAAATGTAAAACGTAAAAAAAGTAATTTACCCACGTTATTTTAACTGCCCCGACAGGTTATTCGTCGGTTACGCGGTGATATATACCCTAAATAATTAAAGCTGGAATTTAAAATTTTGCCCGTTTTTTTATGGCGGCTTTCGCCGCCAGGTTCGACTTACGCGTCGTCGGCCAGACGTATCACCACTTTGCCAAAGTTTTTACCGGTCAGCAGGCCGATAAAGGTTTGCGGCGCGTTCTCCAGTCCGTCAGTTATCTGCTCGCGATAGTGGATTTTCCCCTCTTTCACCCAGCGTCCCATTTCCTGCTGGAATTCGTGAATGCGGTGACCATAGTCCTGGCCGATAATAAACCCCTGCATACGGATCCGTTTCTTCAGCAGGGTCGCCATCAGCAACGGCAGTCTGTCGGGACCCGCCGGCAAATGGGTCGCGTTATAACCGCTGACCAGACCACAAAGAGGGATCCGCGCCGAAGTATTCAGCAACGGCAGCACCGCATCAAACACTTTCCCGCCCACGTTTTCGTAGTAAACATCGATACCTTGTGGGCAGGCTTTCGCCAGTTGTTCCGCAAAGTCGCTGGCATGGTGATCCAGACAAACATCAAAGCCCAGCACATCAGTGGCATGACGGCATTTTTCTGCACCGCCAGCCACGCCCACGACGCGACACCCTTTCAATTTGCCAATTTGCCCAACCGTTGCACCAACCGGACCGGTTGCGGCCGCCACGACCAGCGTCTCACCCTCTTTTGGCTGACCGATGTCCAGCAACCCCATATAGGCGGTGAATCCGGGCATCCCCAGCACGCCAAGCGCCCATGACGGGTTCTCAGGACGATCGCCGAGCTTCACCAGCCCCGTGCCGTCAGAGATATCATAATCCTGCCAGCCACTGTAGCTCAGAACCCATTCACCCGGCTTATAATCTGGGTGATTTGACGTCACTACACGACTAACGGTGCCGCCAACCATCACACCACCTATCTCGACCGGCGGCGAGTATGACGGTTCATCGCTCATGCGTCCGCGCATATACGGGTCGAGCGACAGATAAATCGTACGCAGTAAAACCTGACCTTCACCAGGTATCGCGATGTCGTCCTCTTCAAGACGGAAATTCTCCGCCACCGGTGCACCATGCGGCCTGGATGCCAGCACCCAGCGACGATTACGGTCTGTTTGTTGAGTCATGATGTTCTCCTCTGCTTTTAGCATGAATCCATCAATAGTAGCAGGCCGCGGCGACCATTAACTCCCGGCCTGGTTTAAGCGCACAACGAGGTAAACGCAGGATTGCGTCGTCTCATTGAGAAAGCGACAGTCATTCGGCGGCCCCAGTTCCAGGCAGTCTCCCGCCTTCATCTCGTGACGCGTATCCCCTTCAACAAACACCAGTTCACCCTGCTGCAGCCAGATCAGTTGCCGGGCATGAACATACGATGATGCCGGCATCGGGATATCGCTACCCGCTGGCAATTCAATTTGCACCAGATCGATCGGCAGATCGCTACGCGGTGACACATGGCGGCGCAGATAGTGACTCTGCGGGTCATGCCAGACAGGCTGGTCGGCGAAACGGGACAGTTTGCCCTCCTGCATTTCGGCACGGGCAATCAGCGTGGACATACTGATGCCAAACGCGCCGGAGAGTCTGCCGAGCAGCGTCGCCGTTGGACTGCTTTCACCACGTTCAATTTTATGGATCATTGCGCGCGACACACCCGCCCGTTCGGCCAGTTCGGTAAGCGACCAACTGCGGGACTCTCGTTCAATGCGAATTCTTGCACTGATTCGTTGATTTATGCTGTCTTCAATAGTATTCATATTGTAATACTATAGTGAACAATCCCTGAGGTTCAACATGTCTATTCGATTCGCCAGCAAAGAGGACTGTGCCGCCATCGCAGAGATCTATAACCATGCGGTATTGCACACGGCAGCCATCTGGAACGACCAGACGGTTGATGCCAGTAACCGCATCGCATGGTATGAAGCACGGCAGGCGCTAGGCTATCCGGTGCTGGTAAGCACGGAAGGTGACGTTGTCACGGGTTACGCTTCGTTTGGTGACTGGCGCAACTTTGATGGCTTCCGCCATACCGTCGAACATTCGGTTTATGTCCATCCGGATCACCAGGGGAAAGGTCTGGGACGCCAGTTATTGAGCCGGTTAATCGAAGAAGCCCGCCGCTGTGGTAAACATGTGATGGTTGCCGGTATCGAGTCGCAGAACCACGCCTCATTGCACCTGCACGAAACGCTCGGGTTTAACACTACCGCGCAGATGCCGCAGGTGGGCACTAAATTTGGTCGCTGGTTGGATCTGACCTTTATGCAGTTACAGCTTGACGATCGCCGTGAACCGGACGCTCGCGGATGAACCAGTCACTCACCCTCGCCTTTCTGATCGCCGCTGGCATCGGTCTGGTGGTACAAAACACCCTGATGGTGCGGATTACGCAAACCTCATCGACCATCCTGATCGCGATGTTGCTGAACTCGCTGGTCGGGATTGTGCTGTTTGTCAGCATGTTGTGGTTTAAACAGGGAGCGGCGGGATTTGGTGAACTGGTTGCCAGCGTGCGCTGGTGGACGCTGATCCCCGGTCTGTTGGGCTCGTTTTTCGTCTTCGCCAGCATCAGCGGTTACCAGCATGTTGGCGCCGCGACCACCATTGCGGTGCTGGTCGCCAGCCAGCTCATTGGCGGTCTGGTGCTGGATATTTTCCGTAGTCACGGCGTGCCGCTCAGAGCCTTAATCGGCCCGGTCTGCGGCGCCGTGATGCTGGTTGTGGGTGCCTGGTTGGTCGCCAGGCGCCAATTCTGAACGCCTGATGACGCTACGCTTATCAGGCCTACACATCCTCATCGCCATATGCCAAATAAGCGCAGCGTCATCCGGCACACTGCACCAAAATTAAAGAATCGTGCCGCCTTTCGTGAGTTGTTCGCGGCGCGCTTCCATATCTTCCTTATGCTGACGACCATGATGCGCAATAGCCGTTCTTAACCGCTGCTGCTGCGTGTAGCGATCTTCACGACTTAACTGCGCGTCCTCGCTCAGGGTAATCAGCAGTTCATTCATATGGATAATGACGCCCTCATCAATGGCGGCATCGACACGGGCGCTGACCTCATCCAGGTGCGACATAAAAACTCCTTAATTCAGTTTTGCTTTTGAAAAATCACTGCCCATCAGGCTGACGCTGTAACCGGTCACGTTACTGCGCGTGGCATAGAATGTCTTGCCGTTTGCCAGCGCAATCCACGGTGCCTGCTGATAATAGATCTCCTGCGCCTGCTGGTAGAGCTTCACGCGCGCTTCCGGTTTACTGGTCAGCTTCGCTTTCTGGACCAGTGAATCATACTCTTTATCGCACCAGCGCGCGGCATTCGATCCGGTTTTGATGCTGTTGCAGCCCAGCAGTACATCAGCAAAGTTGTCCGGATCGCCGTTATCCGACATCCAGCCAAACAGCGCGCTGTCATGCTCGCCTTTACGCATACCGGAAAGGTATTCGCCCCACTCGTAAGAGACGATCTTCGCCTTCACGCCCACTTTTGCCCAGTCGCTTTGAATCATCTCAGCAATGCGTCGCGAGTTGGGGTTATACGGCCGCTGCACCGGCATCGACCAGAGCGTTACTTCAAACCCGTTCTCCTGCCCGGCCTGTTTCAACAGTGCTTTCGCTTTCTCCGGATCGTACGCGTAATCCTTCAGATCCGGGTTAAACCCCATCATATTTGGCGGGATCGGTGATTTTGCCACTTTCGCCGAACCGAGGAAGACGGCCTTCACAATTGCCTGCTTATCGGTAGCGTAGTTCAGCGCCTGGCGCACCAGCACGTTATCAAATGGTTTTTTCTCAGTATTGAAGGCCAGATAACCAACGTTCAGCGCCTCAACGGCATGCAGCGTCAGGTCTTTATTCTTCTTGATTTCGTCAAACTGTACCGGTGATGGCGCAGGGATAATCTGACATTCGTTGGTTTGTAGTTTCGCCATCCGCGTCTGGACGTTCGGCGTAATGGCGAAGATCAGATGCTTTGTCGGCACCTCACCGTCCCAGTAATTCGGGTTCGCCAGATAGCGAATCTGTGAGTCCTGTTTGTACTGTTGCAGGACGTACGGACCGGTGCCGATCGGCCAGTTATCGACGTTTTCCGGTGTCCCTTTTTTCAGCATGGCATCGGCGTATTCCGCAGAAAGAATGGAGGCAAAATCCATTCCCCAGTCGGCAAGGAACGCGGCGTTAGGCTCACTGAGCACAAACTGCACGTGGTAATCGTCGACCTTTTTCACCTCTTTAATCAGCTTATCGAAGCCCACGTCATTAAAATATTCGTAGCTGCCCTGCGACACATTGTGGTACGGATGCGTCGCCTCTTTCTGGCGTAATACGGAGAAAATGACGTCATCCGCGTTGAAATCGCGGGTCGGCTTGAAGAACTTATTACTGTTGAACTTCACGCCCTGACGCAGCGTAAAGGTGTAGGTTTTGCCATCCTCTGAAATCGTCCAGTCCGTCGCCAGCGACGGCACCGGCGTATTTTTTACCGGGTCGAAATTGATCAGTCGGTTGTACAGCACCTGCGAACTGGCGACAAACGACGGGCCAGAACTGGCAATTTGCGGGTTAAAGGATTCTGGCGAGGCTTCCGAGCAATAGACAAGGGTGTCGTTGTTGGCTGCGAATGCGGCACCCGTTGGTAACACGGCACTGAGTGCCAGTGCGAGCAGCGTTTTCCCTGTGGACATGATATGAACCTTCATCGTTATTATTGAGGGGGATTATAGGAGCATAGAATAAGACAACTGAAAAATAACAAATCCGTCTCAGGTTATGCGAATCCGCGCATTTTTGTTGGATCTTTCGCCACAGAATTTCCGTTAAGTCTTTTCGAAAACGTCAACGCTTCTATGCCCTGAAAATTCACTCCTTTTTGCCTCTCTTCCACCGTTTGCCTGGGCCATGAATCCGTAAAGTAGATGCGTGAAAAAGTCTTAGGGACCTTATTGTGGCAAAAACACTCTTGCGCAGCGGCAATCTGGATGATTATCAGGCCGTCGGCGGCGGCGGTCAGGCCGTCTTTGATTCAGCACTACAAATTCGTGAAACGCTCCGTCTGCGTAAACAGCAGGCGATGGCGGATTGTCTCGCCATTCCGCAAGTCAACGACAGCGGCGATCGGGTTGACTGGTATTCCCCCGTTGAAGGGACATCCATCGCATGGAAAGCCGCCGATGAAGAGGCGCGCTTTCGCGCCCTGCGCTATCTCTCTGCTACGCTGGAAAGCGCCGCATCGCTGAGCCGCAAAAGCCTGCAGTCCGGTAAAACCTCACTGCAACTGTTTGGTTCGCTGCTGGAAAAGGCCGTCCAGTTTCCTGGGGAGAATCACGTCTTCCTGGTCGATGGCAAACCGGTCATTACCTTCTGGGGATTTATCAACCTCAATGCGAACATCCGCGAGGATGTGCTGGAATGCCTGCGTATCGAGGAAGCGCCTGAACCGGAGATTCACATTGCGCCAGAACCTGTCGAAGAGGCGGTTCCTGAGGTGACATTTGCCCAGGCGGACGAACCGCTGCTCTCCGCGCCGATAGTGCCGGTCAGCGAACCAGAACCGGTGGTTGTGCCGCAGCCGGTTCCTGTAATTGAAGAAGAAAAAGTGACGCCTGCCCCGGTCAAACCACCGCGTCGCCTGCCGCTGTGGAGCCTGCCTGTTGCTGCGGTAATCGTCGCCGCCATTGCCGCGCCGCTGTTATGGAAATCACAAACGCCAGCCATTGTGACAGAAGTGGTCAATGTCCCGCAGCCGGCAATGGCCCCCCTGCCAATGCTCGCCGTTTCATTGCCATTGCATCAGGCGGAAGTCATTGCGCCAATGAAAAAAGACAAACCCGCCGATGAGCCAGTGGTCATTGCCGCTATTCCGAAAGACGCGCTGGTGATGGATGCAAATCAGATGAAGGCTGGCACCACCCGCTTCCTCAACGGAAACTGGCGCGTCATGGTGGAGGTGAAAGATCCCGTCACCGGCAAGACGCCGTCCCTGCGCTATCAGATCCAGAACAATAAAGGCACAGCGCGCGTGGTTCACGGCGATAACATCGTCTGCCGCGCGGATCTCTTCTCCGGGTTGCATCAGAGTGGGGAATTAATGATTAAGAGTCGCGGCAATGCGCGCTGCACCGACGGTTCACGCTATCCGATGCCAGAAATCACCTGTAAAGCCGGGGCCAATGATGTCGCCGCCTGTACCGCCCGCTTTGATGCGAAAGCCGCGATCCCGTTGACGTTCAAAAAGATAGGTGCCTGATTTTATGCTGGTGAATCTGTGTGATTACAAACAGAGCGTCACGCTCATTGCAAACAGCGGCGTTCAGTTTCTCGACTTCGGGCTGACGCCGCAGGAATCCGCGCACCATGGTCGTTTCGTGCGTAAAACGGCCAACGGCCCTCTGTTACGTCTGGATTACGATCTGGCAAACGATCGCTATACCCTGCCTGCGCGCCCTGGCTCGCAGCCGGAAGTCGTGAAACCAGAAAGTACGCAAACGCTGCACTACTCCCTGGATGTCCTCGACGGCATCTGGCTGCCGCTGCCGTTCCTGCGTTTTAATCCACCGCGCACCTTTGTTGAAGGACCTGACAACTGGGCGCGCGTTCAGGTGCGAAAACTTGCCGAACCCGACGGCGCGGGTAATACCCATCGCGTTACCCTCGCGCTCGATAGCCAGTTGAGCAAGAATGCGCCCGCCGCCCTTGCCCCCGGCGAAAACGATCTGCTGAACGGCACCCGTTTTGCTCTGGCCTGGCGCGACGATGAGATTGCGGATTTTCTCGATCAGACCTGGATTGACGGCTGGCTGCGCGAAGCGTTTCTCAACCACGTCAACCAACAGGAAAACCGCACTGAACAGGCCATCAGCCAGGCGCTGCGTAACTTTGAGTATCAGGCGCACTGGCTGAACCTGCTGGCGTTATTGGGGGAACAGATCGCCGTACCGGAAGTCAAACTGGTGACCCACACTCTCAGTACCCCGGCGATCCCGGTCGATTTGATTCTGGATGTCGGTAACACGCATACCTGCGGTGTATTGATTGAAGATCATGGCGACGCCAATGACGGGCTGCGTCAAACGGCGGAACTGCAGGTTCGATCGCTGAGCGAACCGCAGTTTCTCAACGATCCGCTGTTCACCAGTCGTCTTGAGTTTTCAGAAGCCCGGTTTGGTAAACAGCATTTCTCCGTCGAAAGCGGTCGCGAAGATGCCTTCATCTGGCCATCGATTGTGCGGGTCGGTGACGAAGCGCGTAAGCTGGCAATGCAGCGGACGGGAACAGACGGGAACAGCGGTATTTCCAGCCCACGCCGCTATCTGTGGGATGAAACGCCGGTGTTGCATGACTGGCGCTTCAGCCAGATGAACAACAAAACGCAGCGCGAACCGCTGGCCACCGCCTTCCCGCTGATGAACCTGATGAACGACGATGGTCAGCCGCTCTACTCGCTGCCGCAGGACGATCGTCTGCCTGTGTTTTCACCTCAGTACAGCCGCAGTACGCTGATGACTCATATGCTGTGCGAGATCCTCGCCCAGGCGCTGGGACAAATTAACAGTGTCGCGACCCGACTGCGTCTGGGTTTCCCGGCGTCCCCACGTCAGTTACGCTCATTGATCCTCACACTCCCTTCGGCGATGCCGAAACAGGAGCGTGAGATCTTCCGTCTGCGCATGTTCGAAGCGATAGCCATTGTCTGGAAAGCGATGGGCTGGCACCCGCAGGACGAGGATTTCAGCACGCGCAAGCAGCAGGAAAAAAGTGAGGTTCCGGTCCCTGAAATTCAGATGGAGTGGGACGAAGCCAGTTGCGGTCAGTTAGTCTGGCTGTACAACGAAGCCATTTCCCACTATGCCGGACGCAGCGAAGCATTCTTCAACGCCCTTGCCCGCCCGGATCGCCTGCCGGAACCCGGCGAGACCAAAGGCCGGGCGCTACGCGTGGCCTCGATCGATATCGGCGGCGGCACCACCGATATGGCGATTGTCCATTACCAACTGGACGATGGCGTCGGCGCCAATGTGAAAATCACGCCGCATCTGCTGTTCCGCGAAGGTTTTAAGGTCGCGGGCGACGACATGCTGCTGGACGTGATCCAGAAATGCATTTTACCGGCCCTGCAAACCCGGCTCCAGCAGGCGGGAGTGACGGATGCCGCCGCCCTGCTCGCCACGCTATTTGGCGATTCCGGACGCATCGATACCCAGGCCGTTTTGCGGCAACAGACGGCGCTTCAGCTCTTTATGCCGCTCGGTCACGCGGTGCTTTCCGCCTGGGAAAAGAGCGACATTAACGATCCGCTGGCCGGACTGCACGCCACCTTTGGCGATCTGCTCAACCATCGTCCGACCCGCAACGTACTCAATTACATTCAGCAGGCGATCGATCACGCGCTGCCGGCGGGTTCGCCGACCTTTGATCTCTTTAGCGTTCCGTTGCAGGTGCAGTTCAGCCAGTTACAGGAGGCGATGCTGGCAGGTCAGTTTACCCTGACCTCCCCGCTGCATGCGGTCTGTGAAGCCATTTCGCATTATTGTTGCGATGTTCTGTTAGTGACCGGCAGACCAACCTGTATCCCGGCGGTTCAGGCGCTAATCCGCCATCTGCAGCCGGTTCCGGTTAACCGCATGGTGTGGATGGACAACTACCGCGTCCATGAGTGGTATCCGTTCAGCCAGCAGGGGCGCATTGGCAATCCAAAATCCACCGCCGCCGTGGGTGCAATGCTGTGCAGCCTGGCGCTGGATCTGCGCCTGCCGCGCTTCAACTTTAAGGCCGCCGATATTGGCGCCTACTCAACCGTACGCTACCTCGGGGTACTCGACAATACGGTGAACACGCTGCGTGAAGAAAACGTCTGGTATCAGGATATTGATCTCGATAAACCCGGCGCGAAACTCGACACCCGCGTGCACTTCCCGCTGCGCGGCAACGTTACCCTCGGTTTCCGGCAACTGGCGAACAGTCGCTGGCCCGCGACGCCATTGTATACGCTGAGCATTAACTCCGCCGATCTGGCGAAGAATATTGCCGGTGATGGCGTATTAAACGTACGCCTGCAACTTCGTGGCGGCAGCAAAGAGAGCGGACCTGAGTCGTTTGTATTGAGCGATGCCTGGCTACAGGACGGCACGCCCGTGGCGGCGAATGCCCTGACCTTAAAATTGAATACCCTGGCCGACCGCCGACACAGCGGCAGCCATTACTGGATTGACAGCGGGAGCGTGTACCTGAAATGAGCAAGATGTTGAATACGGCTCAGGCCGCGATCGCGTGGGTTAACCGTACCCGTCAGCACGCGATGACCCTGGATAATGAAGCGGATGCGCTGCTGGCGCAACTTAATGGCGCAGCCGCCACGGAATCCGCCCTCAATACCGCCCGGAATGAACGCGCCAGTATTGGACTTTACGGTTACGCCCAGGCGGCAAAAGCGCATCTCCTTGCCGCGCTGTGCAGCAGTGGCAACGGTAAGGTCAATGTCATCACCCCGGACCGCAGCTTTGACTATTTCAGCCATCTCAACCCCGGACACGCCCCCACCAACATGGTGCTTCGCTTTACGCGACAGGAAAACCGGCCCGACGACGAGTGGCCGCTGCGCCTGCGACTGGTAACGGAAGCTGAACTGGTGCAGATATTCATCGCCCAGGCCTGTGCCCAGCCAGAGTACCGGCAGGTGGAAAAGGCGATCATCGAATCGCGCATCGAGAAGTGGCAATCGTTGCGTCAGTTGCATCCCGTTCAGGGCGTAACGGCGCAGGAAGTGGCGACTATTGCCCGCTTCTGGCAGTGTTCTATTCCCGCATCACAGCAGCAGATTGATGACGCATTGTGGCACCAGTTTGCCCAGTTGCTGCCGACGGTCGATCTCTCAACCCGCGCCAGCGCCTGGTCGCTGCTGTGGGGCGAACAGCCGGAGCTTACGCAGCAGTGGCTGAAACTGGCACAGGTCCTGCAGCAGACCGGTCACGCCAGCGAAATCGCCGCGCCGCTGAGTCTGCTGGTCGATCAGTTTGGCCTACCCTCCGAAAGCTTTATCACCCAGGAGTTTCTGACCTCGCAGGAGGCGCAAAGCGATGTGGTCGTCCATCCCGTCGTGGATGAGAAATTGCTTAATGCTGTCAGCCTGGCCCAGGCGTCGCTGGCGCTGTTGACACGCGAACTGGTGCTGAGTGTGGAAGATGCCGTCCTGGATAACGTCGATCTGCTGGATATTCCGCTCGCGCCGCTCAGCCACCCGCAGCCACTCTGGCAGGCAAAACTGGGCTGGTTGCTGGAGCATTACCGGCAGCAGCTTCAGCCCGATGTGCTGGTTGTCTGCAACGCCACCGCCACTCGCACGCAAACACCATCAACTGCCAGAACGTTGCTCAACTGGGTTCACGACACGCAGCCGACGCGCGAAACCGCAATGCCTGGCGTGGTGTGGGCCATAACGCCCCAGGATGCGCGTTTTATCACGCAGCAGAATCTGGACGAAGCGGTCCAGCATCTGATGGGAAAACCGGGCCAGCACTGGGGCACCCTACAGGCGCTGGACAAACACAGTCTGCTGCGGTTGATTGAATGGCTGTCGCAAGCCACTTCAGCACCGCAGCGTCAGGCGCGACTGCAGGCGCTAAGCGAGCAGCATCAGCAGCGTGTTCGAGAACTGATGCTGGCGCAACCTGCCGAAGCGCTCAGTGCGGAAGCGGTGGTTCGCCAGTTACAGCAGCAGGCGGCGCATCACGGCGACCTGCTCGATGGTCTGTTACCGGCGGTACAACAGTTTGAAACCCTGCTTCGCGTCCAACAACCGCGCGAAGAGCAGGTCAGCGGTTTGTTCAATGACACAATCGACCTTTTCGCGGATGTCCGTGACGCGCCGCAACAGGCTGAGAACAAAGAGACCGGCTACCAGGCGCACCGTATGTGGCTCAACCATATTCGCCAGTGGAGTCGCGATGACAGTCAGGCGCAACGTTTAGGGTTGACGCCCGCCGCGCTGCGTCAGGTCGTTGATATTCTGGTCATCGCCAGCTACCGCCTGCAACTACCGCAGCAGCTGCAACAGATACTGCAGCGTGAAGAGGTCTGCGGCGCCCAGTTGCACGCCTGTATCGCCAATTTTATAGCCTGGTTGGGCTATGCCGACGTGGCTGAAGCAGATCGCCCCGCCAGTCGGATCGTTAAAGGAACGGCAATTTTCAGCGCGGTCAAGCGTCAGCCAATGACCCGACTAACGCAACTGGAAGCGCAACCGGTGCATGCCGCCAGTCGCTATGTCTATGACTGGCTGGTTGCGCTGTACACGCGGGCAACGGAAAACAAGGAATATCAGCATCCGCAGGATGTGACGCAAGCAGATCGAAAGGCGCTGAGCGCGCTACTGACAACAGCCTGAGGAGCCAGCCGGGAAGGAGACCGGCTGAGTGGGCTCAAAACAGCGAAAACAGCAATGCGACCGGAAAGCTCATTGGCCAGGTGGCCCCGACCAGAAAGGCACTCAGAAAGCGGATGCGTTTTTTATCATGCGAGAGAAACCAGGTGATCAAAAAGGCTATCGCGGCCATCACCGCATAGAACATCAACATTTTTTGGTACAACGACATTTAAGTGCATCCGGCCAGAAGAATAAAACGCGCGCAATATGCTCCATTTTTTGACACACATCAAGTTTTATCATTTTTGGTCGAACATCTTACCGCTTTTTATGACCGCTTACGTTAAGTCCACATTTTGTACTATTGCGGATCGCGAGATGACGAACTATACACAAAGGGGCACTAACACAGGGTGGCAAAAATGAATGTTTCCAGTAGAACCGTGGTGTTGATAAATCTCTTTGCTGCTGTTGGTCTTTTTGCTCTTATCTCATTGAGATTTGGCTGGTTTATCTAAATTTTGAGTGCTTGCGGCGCAGACAGGCAGAGAGGAAAGTTCTCTCTGCCTTCAGCCGACGATCCTCTCACTTCCCCGCGATAGCGTAAATGATCCTTAATGTTTACTCATTCAGGATGACCTCAGAGCGGCACCTTCTCGTTGACCTCAAACTGAAACACATACGGATCGGAAAGCAACGCAAACTGTTCGTCATCGGGATAGGTCACCGCAACGTGATAATCTTCGCCAGCAAAGGCTTTAATCGCCGCCAGAGAGTGCCAGTAGGTGGCGAGGAAGAAGTGCTCCCATTCCCCCTGCCGTTCCCGGCGAACAAATGCCCCCGCATTCCCCTGAATGCTTTGGGAATGCTTAACGCCGGTCAATTCCAGATGTGCTGCAAATCCATCGCCATGCTGCACGGGCACACAGCCATGCCAGGTTCTGACAATCATAGTTACTCCATTTAAATGCATTTTTTATGAATGACCATTCACCATAACATATCTTTTCTCCCTGGACATTGAGAACGAAAAAGCCCCGCACAGTGGCGGGGCTCAGCGGTTGTCACCGGATATGACCAGTCAGTGTTTCACCATGACGTGACGGATCACGGTGTAATCCTCCAGTCCATACAGCGACATGTCTTTACCATAGCCGGACAGTTTCTGCCCGCCGTGCGGCATTTCACTCACCAGCATGAAATGGGTGTTAACCCAGGTACAGCCGTATTGTAGACGTGCGCTGACCCGGTGTGCGCGCCCGACATCACGCGTCCAGACCGACGATGCGAGACCATATTGCGAATCATTGGCCCATTCCAGCACCTGCTCTTCATCCTCGAAGACCGTCACGCTGACCACCGGGCCGAAGACTTCTCGCTGGACGATCGCATCCTCCTGCTTAGCGCCTGCCAGCAGCGTCGGGGCAAAATAATAACCCGGTCCTTCTACTTTGTTTCCACCGGTGACCACGTTGATATGTCCCAGCGCTTTGGCATCTTCAACAGCTTTGGTGACGCGATCCAGATGCGCCAGTGAGCTCAATGGACCCAGTTCGGTCGATTCCTCTTCCGGCGCGCCAGTCTTCAGGCTGGCCACTGCGGCCCCCAGCTTCTCAACCAGCGTGTCGTAAACGCCCTTCTGCGCGTAAATGCGACAGGCGGCGGTACAGTCCTGACCGGCATTGTAGAAACCGAAGGTACGCACGCCTTCCACCACCGCATCCACATCAGCATCGTCAAACACAATCACCGGCGCTTTCCCCCCCAGCTCCATGTGCGTGCGTTTAATCGACGGCGCAGTGTGGCTGATGATGTGCTCCCCGGTGGCAATCGAACCGGTCAAGGAGACCATACGCACTTTTTTGTGCCCGGTCAGCGGATCCCCGACCGTTTTGCCCCTGCCAAACAGCACGTTGAGCACACCTGGCGGGAAGATATCTTTCGCATATTCCGCCAGTTTCAGCGCGGTAAGCGGCGTGATTTCCGACGGTTTGAGCACCACACAGTTACCGGCCGCCAGCGCGGGGGCCAGTTTCCACGCCGCCATCATCAGAGGATAGTTCCACGGTGCGATGGACGCGACAACGCCGACCGGATCGCGACGAATCATCGAGGTATGACCTTCCAGATATTCACCTGCCGCCAGACCGTTCAGGCAACGCGCGGCACCGGCAAAAAAGCGAAACACATCCACAATCGCCGGGATCTCATCATTGAGGGCGCAGTGCAGCGGTTTGCCGCAGTTTCGCGATTCCAGTTCGGCAAAAACCTGCGCATTCTGCTCAATGACGTCTGCCAGCTTCAGCAGCAGTTCACTGCGCGCTTTCGGGGTCGTCTGTCCCCATTCGCTAAACGCACGATCGGCGGCGAGAACGGCCGCATCCACCTGAGCGGGAGACGCTTCTGCAATTTCCAGCAGCACCTCGCCGGTGGCGGGGTTATAGACGGGCTGCTTTTCACCTTCACCATTGACCAGCTCGCCGTTAATCAGTAATTGATGTTGCATAGCATTTTCCCATATCGTTGTTTATTTACCGTTTCCGGCGACGCTGTCGCCTTCACGCGTGAGCCACCAGGCCCCCAGAATCGGAATGGTTGTAACCAGCATGACCAGCAAGGCCACAACGTTCGTCACCGGCACGTCGCGCGGTCGCCCTAACTGATTGAGCAACCACAGCGGCAGCGTCCGTTCGTGACCAGCAGTAAACGTCGTGACGATGATTTCATCGAACGACAGCGCAAACGCCAGCATCCCCCCGGCCAGCAGCGCTGAGCCCAGATTCGGCAGCACGACATAGCGGAAGGTCTGCCAGCCGTTGGCCCCGAGATCCATAGAGGCCTCCACCAGGCTCCATGACGTACGACGAAAACGGGCTATCACGTTGTTGAAGACCACCACCACACAGAACGTCGCGTGCCCAATGACAATGGTGAAAAACCCCGGTTCGAGATTGACCGTCTTAAACGCGGTCAGTAGCGCCAGACCGGTGACGATCCCCGGCAGGGCGATCGGTAACAGCAGCAACAGCGAGATGGCGTTTTTGCCGAAAAAATCACGCCGCCAGAGCGCCGCCGCAGCCAGCGTGCCAAGCACCAACGCAATCGCCGTCGATAACGCCGCGATTTTTAGTGACAACGTCACGGCGTCCAGGATATCACTACGCTGCGCCGCAACGCTGAACCAGCGTAGTGTCAGTCCCTGCGGGGGAAAGCTAAAGGCCGCGTCTTCGGTATTAAACGCATAGGCTGCGATGATCAGAATCGGAAAGTGCAGGAAAACCACCCCGCCCCAGGCCGCCAGTTTGAGGAGAAACGGTGCGCGCTCAGAGTGCATCGAACGCTCCCAGGCGTTTCACAAACGCCAGATAAAGGGCTATCAACATAATCGGCACCAGCGTAAACGCCGCCGCCATCGGCATGTTGCCTATTGCGCCTTGTTGGGAATAGACCATGTTGCCGATGAAATAGCCCGGCGGCCCCACAAGCTGAGGCACGATAAAATCCCCCAGCGTCAGTGAGAAGGTGAAGATCGAACCGGCGGCGATGGCGGGGATCGCCAGCGGCAGAACCACATAGCGGAAGGTCTGGCGCGGTCGAGCGCCCAGGTCAGCGGACGCCTGTAACAGCGAGGGCGGCAACCGCTCCAGCGCGGCCTGCACCGGCAGGATCATAAACGGCAGCCAGATATAGACAAACACCATAAAGCGCCCCAATCCCGACGTTGAGAGCGTGTTCCCCCCTATCGCCGGTAACGTCAGCAGGCTTGTCAACAGCGGTTCTAAGCCGAGATGGACAAGGAACCACTGCGCTACACCATCTTTCGCCAACAGCAACGTCCAGGCATAGGCTTTGACGATATAACTCGCCCACATCGGCAGCATGACCGCAATATAGAAAAACGCTTTCATCTTGCCGGAGGTATAGCGCGCCATGTACCACGCCATCGGAAACGCCAGAATCGCACTGGCAATCGTCACCGCAATTGCCATCGTCAGCGTGCGTAAGATGATGTCGTAATTGGCGGGGTTAAACAGCGCGCGAAGATTGGCAAGCGTGAGATCCGGCGTCACCGACATGGTGAAGTCGTCGAAGGTGTAAAACCCCTGCCACAGCAGCGTCAACAGCGAGCCGAAGTAGACAATGCCAAACCACATCAGCGGACCAAGCAGCAGCAAAAACAGCCCCAGCCCGGGATGACGCCAGAAAAAGCCGGTGAGTCTACTCAGACCGCCGGGGCGTGAAGGCGTAGAGAGCACGTTCATTGCCATTCACCTCTCCTCGACCAGCGGTACCATGACCTCGCGCGGCCATGACGCCATTACCTGCTGACCGGGTGCGAGCGTGGTCACAAACGGTTCTCCCGTCTGATTGGCCTGACTGACCAGCAGCTTTTCGCCGCCAGCAAGCCTGAGCTCGAAGCGGGTGGCTGCGCCCTGATACTGCACGGCCTGAATCACTCCAGGCACCTGGATTTCGCCGGGTACATTGAGTCGGATATGCTCCGGGCGCAGTGAGAAGCTGCCCGTCATCCCGCAGACGTTTGAGGCCATCGTGGGGTCAAAGACGTTTGATGTTCCGACAAAGCCCGCAACAAACGGCGTGCGTGGACGCATGTAAAGC
This sequence comes from Citrobacter farmeri, assembly GCF_019048065.1. Taxonomy (NCBI): domain Bacteria; kingdom Pseudomonadati; phylum Pseudomonadota; class Gammaproteobacteria; order Enterobacterales; family Enterobacteriaceae; genus Citrobacter; species Citrobacter farmeri. Next base: position 2,265,370 of record NZ_CP077291.1, on the reverse strand, counting down.
TCGCGTGGCGAGTCAACCTGCTCAATGCGACCGTTGTTAAACACCGCCACACGATCGGACATCGACAGCGCTTCGCCCTGATCGTGCGTCACAAAGATAAACGTGATCCCCAGCGACTGCTGGAGCTTTTTCAGCTCCAGTTGCATCTGCTCGCGAAGTTTCAGATCCAGCGCGCCGAGTGGTTCATCCAGCAACAGCACGCGCGGTTCGTTGACCAACGCCCGGGCAATGGCCACTCGCTGGCGCTGACCGCCGGAAAGCTGTGATGGTTTGCGTTCGAAGGTAAACCCCAGCGCCACCTTTTCCAGCGCCTCGCGGGCCTGGGCCTGACGTTGTTTCTTATCGACGCCTTTGACCATCAGGCCATAGGCGACATTATCGAGAATCGACATGTGCGGAAACAGCGCGTAGTCCTGGAACACGGTATTCACGTCCCGCTCCCAGGGCGGCAAATCGCTGGCTGGCTTGCCAAAGATGGCAATCGACCCGCCGGAAAGCTGTTCAAATCCGGCAATCAGGCGCAGGCAGGTGGTTTTGCCGGAGCCGGAGGGCCCCAGCATGGAGAAAAACTCACCGTCTTTAATCGCAATACTGACGCCATCGACCGCCCGCACGTCACCGTACAGGCGCGAGACGTTGTCAAACTCCACTGCGTACGTCATAAATCACCCCAGTGACGTTACCGACCGCCCATGATGGCGATGTAATCCTGCGTCCAGCGACTGTACGGCACGAATTTACCGCCTTCAGCGACAGGCGTTTTCCAGAAGGCGATTTTGTCAAAATAGCTGTAGCCGTTGGTTTCACAGCCTTTGTCGCCCAGCAGCGTACTGACCTTACAGCCTTCGGTGACGACCGGCAGCGATCCAAACCAGGCCGCCACATCACCCTGTACTTTGGGCGTCAGCGACCAGTTCATCCACTTGTAGGCGCAAACCGGATGTTTCGCTTCGCTGTGCAGCATGGTGGTATCCGCCCAGCCGGTGACGCCCTCTTTCGGGAACACCGTACCAATGTGCTGCCCTTCAGCTTTCAGCGCGTTCGCCTGATACGGCCAGGCGCTGGACGCCACGACGCCCTCATTTTTGAAATCGCTCATTTGTACGGTAGTGTCGTGCCAGTAACGGTGGATCAACGGCTGCTGCGCACGCAGCACTTTCAGCACCGCCTGATACTGCGCTTCGGTAAGTTGATACGGATCCGAGATCCCCAGTTGCGGTTGGGTGGCTTTCACGAACAGCGCCGCATCGGCGATGTAAATCGGTCCGTCATAGGCCTGAACGCGGCCTTTGTTACTTTTTCCGTCCGGAAGGTTTTGTTCGACGAACACCACATTCCAGCTATCCGGCGGCGTCGGGAAAGTTTGGGTGTTGTACATCAGCAGGTTCGGTCCCCACTGATACGGGGTGCCATAGACGTTGCCCGCTACGTTGAACCAGTCGCCTTTCACCACCCGGGGATCGACGGTTTTCCAGTTAGGAATAAGCGCCGTGTTGATTGGCTGCACACGTTTACCCATGATCAGGCGCAGAGAGGCATCGCCAGAGGCCGTCACCAGATCGTAGCCCCCTTTCGCCATCAGGCTGACCATCTCATCTGATGTCGCCGCGGTTTTAACGTTAACGGTACAGCCGGTCTCTTTTTCGAATTGCGTCACCCAGTCGTATTGTTTATCGGTCTGACCGCGTTCGATATAACCCGGCCAGGCAATAATATCCAGGCGGCCTTCGGCCTGGCCTAAAGAGGTGGGTGGTTCGGCGGCGTGCGCGGTCATCAGCGTCATACTGAGCGCGCACAGGCTGCTGCGGGCAAATGTCTTGCTCATAAGATCTTACTCCTGTCGCAAAATATTGAGCGGCAGCCTTGCCGTAAATATATGTCCTTTCCTAAAAATAGTCGGCGCGCCGTCAGCGCACCTCCCGGCACGAGGAAATTTAATCAGGTTGTGACATGACGCGCATTACGCCCTGGTTTTCACCATTACGCGGCTATCTTCTGGAGTATAGACAAGGGGTTAGCTGACGAGGAGAAAAAACAAAAGCTATTGATATTTCCTATGATGCTCTGCGAAAAATAAAGTCGTACCGGTTCTGATGATATTTTATAAATAAGAACGCGCCATTCTTTTATATTGAATGGCGCGTTTGTTCTATTTCATTTGAGCGCGAATAAGTTGTCCCAGTTGTTTTACCGCCGCTTCTTCACGCTCTCCCCAATTCCATGCGGTATTGAAGCGGAAAAAGCGTTTCCAGGTATCCGAGGTCGAGAACATTTTCCCCGGCGCGATGCTAATGTGGTGGGCCAGCGCCTGTGTGGTCAGCTCACCCGCGTCCAGTGATTCCGGTAGTTCAAGCCAGAGAAAATAGCCGCTGTTGTTATGATGTATTTTCACTTCGGCCGGGAGATGTCGCAGCAGCGTTTGCCAGGCCTGCTGTTTGCGTTCCGCCAGTTGGCGGCGCAGGCGGCGCAGATGGGCGTCATACCGGCGCGTAGAGAGATAATCGACCAGTGCCAGTTGCATCGGCGAACTGGTGGAGAGCGTGCTCATCAGTTGTAATCGCTGGATCTGCCGGGCATGAGTGCCTGCGGCTACCCAACCGATGCGAAAACCCGGCACCAGACATTTTGAGAATGACGAGCAGTGCAGCACCTTGTCGCCCCGATCCCACGCTTTGGCTGGCAGCGGTTTCTCCCGACCAAAGTAGAGTTCGCTGTAGACGTCATCTTCAATCAACATCACATTATGGCGATCGAGTATCTCAACCAGCCGCGCCTTTTTCTCCGGGCTGAGGGTAACACCAAGCGGGTTCTGACTGTTGGTCATGAGCCAGCAGGCTTTGACCGGATACTCCTGCAACGCCTGCTCAAGCGCCGCGAGGTCGATCCCCTCCTTCACGTCAGTGGCAACCGACAGCGCTTTCAGCCGCAGCCGCTCCAGCGCCTGTAACGCGCCATAGAAACAGGGATTTTCAACAATCACCCAGTCGCCCGGTTCAGTCACCGCCTGCAGGCTAAGATTGAGCGCCTCCAGCGCACCGGCGGTTATGACTATCTCATCGGGCGAAATCGTCATACCCTGTAGGGCGTAACGACGGGCGATGGCGTGGCGCAGCTCCGCGTTGCCCGGCGGCAGGTTTTCAATCACACTCATCGCCGTGGCGGTTCTGCTCACCTGCGCCAGAGAGCGGTTCAGTTGCTGTAGAGGGAATAAACGCGGATCGGGAAATGCAGAGGCAAACGGCATCACCGACACATCCCGACTGGCCTGTAACATCTCAAATATATAGGTGTTAATATCCACCGCTTCGTCGCACATCACCTGAACCGGCTGCACTGCGGGTTGGCTCACCGGGCGTGGCGCGACATAGTAACCCGACTGGGGGCGCGCAATAATTCGCCCCTGACTTTCCAGCAGCTGATAGGCATGGCCAACGGTCATAAAACTCATCCCGCTGCTGACCACCTGTTCACGCAGGGACGGCAGGCGGTCTCCCGGTTGCCAGACGCCAGAGGCGATCTGCTCGCAGAGTTGTTCAGCCAGACGCTGGTATTTTTTCATCGTGATTATCTCGTGGGTCAGTGGCAGATGACCCACGCAGTGTATATCAGCGAATAAAATACTCAACATCCTAAGAACTGTTATGGTTTACGACAACGTAAGCGACAGTTCTTTGCCGAGCGCGCGCGCCGCCGTCTGCACAGCATCAATTTTTGTCGCATGCCGCAAGTCGAACAGACGGGTAATTTCCTGTTTCGGTCTGCCTATGCGTTTCGCTAACTCCTGCTGGCTGATTTTTGATGCCAGGAATGCGTTGAGTAAAAGAACTTTTGACGCAACGCTGAGCGGGATCTCAACAAAATCATCGCCCTCCTTCACCGGCGTAGGTAACGGGACGGACTGGTTATCTTCGAAATAGAATTCAAAGGCGGTGATCAACGCTTCCAGTGCGGTATCAATGGCTTGCTGGCGGGTCTCCCCCTGGGTGAGCGCTTCCGGAATATCCGGAAACGAAACCACATAGCCACCTTCTGGCGCAGGAACGAGATGAACGGGATAGCGCATAATTTCAAACTCTCTCATCTGAACAACCTCATATCAGTGATGATGGAGACAGACCCAATTGCTTTAAAATCGCTTTACGCAAGGCCTCTTTGATCTCATCACCTGGATGTCTGGGCATGACGCTGCGTTTTCCGCGATATCTGAGCTTCAAATGGTGCGATCCATTCGTTACCCCGACACCCTGAGATTCCAGCCAGCGTCTGAATTCGCTCTGCTTCACTGCGCCTCCCTGTTCCCTATTCTATACACAAAGTAAACATTTATGCTTACTTTTCTCGCCTGACATAAGAAAAATACAGAAAAATGCTCGTCGTGTAGAGTTGCTCGTAGCAATTCAGGAAGGCGGCTTCCAGAATTTATATCAACAGACGCAATTTGTAACATTCACGCAACTGTTATGGTTTTAAAAGCCCTTACTGTTTCTGATACTGAAATCATCAAAGACTTAAAATTGCGCTGAATCAATTTTTAGTGCGGAGCTCTGCATGTTCGGTCTTGATGCATTTCATCTGGCAAGGATCCAGTTCGCCTTCACGGTTTCCTTCCATATAATTTTTCCGGCGATCACTATTGGCCTTGCCAGCTACCTTGCGGTGCTGGAAGGGCTTTGGCTGAAAAGCAAAAATCCTGTCTGGCGATCGCTCTACCAGTTCTGGTCGAAAATTTTCGCCGTTAACTTTGGTATGGGTGTGGTGTCCGGTCTGGTGATGGCCTACCAGTTTGGCACCAACTGGAGCGGTTTTTCCGAGTTCGCAGGCAGTATCACCGGGCCATTGCTGACCTATGAGGTGCTCACGGCGTTCTTCCTTGAGGCCGGATTCCTCGGCGTGATGCTGTTTGGCTGGAACAAGGTTGGCCCGGGATTACACTTTTTCTCCACCTGCATGGTGGCGCTGGGCACGATTATTTCCACCTTCTGGATCCTGGCCTCCAACAGTTGGATGCAAACGCCGCAGGGCTATGAGATCGTCAACGGTCAGGTCGTGCCGGTAGACTGGTTTGCCGTTATTTTCAACCCGTCATTTCCCTATCGCTTGCTGCACATGTCGGTGGCGGCGTTTCTCAGCAGCGCATTATTCGTCGGGGCTTCAGCGGCCTGGCATTTGCTGCGCGGTAACCATTCACCCGCCATTCGCGCAATGTTTTCGATGGCACTGTGGATGACGCTGATTGTCGCGCCGCTGCAGGCGTTGATTGGTGACATGCACGGTCTGAATACCCTCAAGCATCAGCCCGCGAAAATCGCCGCCATTGAAGGCCATTGGGAAAATCCGCCGGGAGAACCGACTCCGCTGTTGCTGTTCGGCTGGCCGGACATGGAACAGGAGCGCACCCGCTATGGGCTGGCGATCCCGGCGCTGGGTAGCCTGATCCTGACGCACAGCCTGGATAAACAGGTCCCGGCGTTAAAAGAGTTTGCGAAGGAAGATCGCCCCAACGCCACGATGGTCTTCTGGTCGTTTCGCATCATGGCGGGGCTGGGGATGTTGATGATCCTGCTCGGCGTTTGCGCCCTGTGGCTACGCTATCGACAGCGTCTCTATACTTCGCGCCCGTTCCTGCGTTTTGCCTTATGGATGGGCCCCTCGGGGTTGATCGCCATTCTGGCGGGTTGGGTCACTACGGAAGTCGGTCGCCAGCCGTGGGTGGTTTACGGACTACAACGCACGGCGGATGCGGTCTCCGCACATGGCGACCTGCACATGAGCCTTTCTCTACTGGCGTTTTTTATCGTCTACAGCTCAGTCTTTGGCGTGGGTTACAGCTACATGATCCGTCTCATCCGCAAAGGGCCGCAGGAGACGATTGCTCCGACGCCGCCCACCGGCACACCAGCCCGGCCGCTGTCTGCTGCCGTCCTCGACTCTCAACGTGAGGCACACCGCTAATGGGTATTGATTTATCGGTAATCTGGTTCGTCATCATCGTCTTCGCCACGCTGATGTACATCGTGATGGATGGGTTCGATTTGGGTATTGGCATTTTGTTTCCCGCCATCCGCGATGCTGACGATCGTGACGTGATGGTTAACAGCGTCGCTCCGATCTGGGACGGCAATGAAACCTGGCTGGTTCTCGGCGGTGCCGGGCTGTTTGGCGCGTTTCCGCTGGCCTATGCGGTGATCATTGACGCGCTCACGATCCCACTGACGCTGATGCTCATTGGACTGATTTTTCGCGGCGTCGCCTTTGAATTTCGCTTCAAAGCTACGCCCGCCCATCGGCCGTTCTGGGATAAAGCCTTTCTCTGCGGTTCGATTCTGGCGACATTCACCCAGGGCGTGGTGGTGGGTGCGGTGATTAACGGTTTTACCGTCACCGGTCGGCGTTTTAGCGGCGGCCCGTTTGACTGGTTCACCCCTTTCACCCTTTTCTGCGGCGTTGGGCTGGTGGTCGCTTATGCGCTGCTGGGGGCGACCTGGCTGGTGATGAAAAGTGAGGATCCGTTGCAGGATAAGATGCGTACCGTAGCGAAAAAGCTATTGCTGGCGATGCTGGTGGTGATCGCGCTCATCAGCCTGTGGACGCCGCTGGCACACCCGGCGATAGCTGAACGTTGGTTTACGCTGCCGAATCTGTGGTTCCTGTTGCCGGTTCCGCTGCTGGTTGCGATGATTGGCTTCTGGCTATGGCGAGCGCTTGGCCAGCAAAACAGCCATACGCTGCCTTTCGTATTGACGCTCGGGCTGATTTTCCTCGGTTTCAGCGGGTTGGGGATCAGTATCTGGCCGCATATCATTCCGCCTTCCATTACGATCTGGCAGGCTGCTGCGCCCGCCCAGAGTCAGGGATTCATGCTGGTCGGCGCGTTACTGATCATCCCCATTATCCTGGTTTACACCTTCTGGAGTTACTACGTGTTCCGCGGAAAAGTTCAACATGGCGAGGGGTATCACTGATGCAACAATCTGTCTGGAAACGCCTGATGTGGCTGGTGATTTTGTGGGGCGGCAGCGTGCTGGCACTGGCTGCCGTGGGAATGTTCTTTCGCCTGATCATGACGGCGGCGGGCTTTAAATCGCATTAAGCGGGGGGCCGGATGACGCTGCGTTTATCCGGCACCACCGTTAACCTTTGCGCTTCGGCAGCGTTTTCATCAGTTCTTCCGGGCTGACGGAAGCCACTACGCTGCCGGGTAGCGGCATCTTCAGAATGTGATTTTTGATTTTACCGATCACATGCATTTCGCACGGGCGACAGTCAAATTTCAGCGTTAACACCTCATCGCCATTCACCAGTTGCATCGGCGTCGCCTTCCAGCTTTTGATATTGCCTTTCGCCTGCTTTGGACACAGATTAAAAGCAAAGCGCAGGCAGTGCTTAGTGATCATGACCGGCACTTCGCCCTTTTCTTCATGTGCTTCATACGCCGCATCAATCAACTGCACGCCATAGCGATGGTAAAATTTCCGCGCCTTATGGTTGTAGACATTGGCCAGAAAACTCAGATGCGTTTGCGGGTAAACCGGCGCAGGTTCAGACACGGGTTTGCGAACGCCGCGTTGATAGCTCGCCAGGCGCGCGGCATCCAGCATCTCCACCGCTTCCCGGCGAAATGCATTAAGCAGACTGTTCGGAACAAACAGCGCCCCCGGCAGGCGCACCGCGATATCGCGGGCGTAATAGAGCGTCTGTCCCAGTTTCGCCAGTCCGTCCTTCAGACCACTCAGCGCTTTTTCAGCGTTGTTGGCCTCATCAAACTGTCCGTCCAGCGTATGGGTGATACTGACGCCCTCTTCGCTGGTCAGCGTCAGGATCAGCTGTTCCTGCCAGCCGCCCAGTTCAATATCCACTGCCACCCGACGCTCGCTTGAGGTTTTGGTTAACGCCTGCTGCCAGTTATGATCAAGATTGCGATTGAGTGGATGAGGCGGACGCAGTTTATGCAGCTCGGCAGGCATCTCATTCGGCCAGACGCGGTAGCGATGATCTCCGGTTTTTTCGACGGTATTGGCGCGGAAACCGACAACATCACGTTTGATCAGGACGTTAAGACCATCACCGTTTGCCAGCGGTTCGCTGACTTCCACATCGAGATGATCTTTCGCCACTTTCAGCACGTCACCGACCGGCAGGCCGATAAACTTCGGTGAATCAAAGGCGCCAATATCCCCTTTACGCGCATTCACAAAATAGTCAGTGCTACCGCGATGGAATGTTTTATCCGTTGACGGCGTGAAGAAATGTTCCGTGCGCCCGGCGGAAGCGCGCGCCAGATCGCCCCGCGCCTCAATAATGGCATCCAGCATCTGGCGATAGTGCGCGGTGATGTTCTTCACGTAGCCCATGTCTTTATAACGCCCTTCAATCTTGAAGGAGCGCACGCCAGCGTCGATCAGCGCGCCCAGGTTGGCGGTTTGATCGTTATCTTTCATCGACAGCAGGTGTTTTTCATACGACACCACCCGCCCTCGATCGTCTTTCAGCGTGTACGGCAAACGACACGCCTGCGAGCAGTCGCCACGGTTGGCGCTGCGCCCCGTTTGCGCATGCGAGATATAGCACTGTCCCGAATACGCCACACACAGCGCCCCGTGGACGAAAAATTCGATGGTGGCATCGGTCGCCTGATGGATGGCCTGAATCTGTTCAAGACTCAGTTCGCGCGCCAGCACGATCTGCGAGAACCCCACGTCAGAGAGGAATTTGGCCTTCTCCACGCTGCGAATATCGCACTGGGTGCTGGCATGCAATTCGATGGGCGGAATGTCGAGTTCCAGAATGCCCATATCCTGCACAATCAGCGCGTCAACGCCGGTCTGGTAGAGATCGGTAATGAGCCGCTGCGCAGGCTCCAGTTCATCGTCGTGAAGAATCGTATTCAGCGTGACAAAGATTTTCGCGCCATAACGATGGGCGAACGGCACCAGTTCGGCGATATCTCTCAGGCTATTGCTGGCGTTATGACGCGCCCCAAAGCCTGGACCGCCGATATAGACGGCGTCTGCACCATGTAAAATGGCTTCGCGGGCGATGGCGGTATCACGTGCCGGGCTTAACAATTCAAGGCGATGTGGGGACTGGCGCATGGCGTTGTTTTATCCAGTAGCAGCAAAATGGCGGCTATTGTAGTCAGAAGCGCCGCGTTGCGAAATAGTTTTCCCGCTTAACTGCGTGGGTAATGGATAAGCGAATGAAAGTGCACGGTCTGTTCGCTGCTGTTGCGATAGGCATGGGCGTTGTCACCGGCAAAACGAATCCCTTCTCCGGCCCTGATGACGCGCCATTGCTGGTCAATACACATCTCCAGCTCGCCTGCAATCACGACCACATGTTCGATCACGCCAGCTTCATGCGGTGTGGATTCACTGAGCGCACCGGGTGCCAGCAGAATCGAAAAGTGGTCGAAGCACAGCACCGGATCCCACGGGAACAACGGCGTCACGACCATCGCCTGCTCTTGCGGATCAAACGTCGGCAGCGGCTCAGATTCCGGTGGTGAAATAAAGGTGGAGAACGGGACGTTCAGCCCGGTGGCAATCTTCCATAACGTCGCCACCGTGGGACTGGATTCGTTGCGCTCAATTTGTCCGAGCATCGCTTTTGAAACACCGGTCGCTTCAGCCAGCCGCGATAAACTCCACTCACGCTGTCTGCGTAATGTTTTTAAGGTGCTCGCCAGATAGTGCGTCAGGTTGTCCATGAATATCCTCCCAAAATGCCAGCTTACCACTTGTACGTTATAACGCCCAGATGTTAGATTAAACGACCGTTATAACGCACGAGAGGCGCGTATGCGTTCATTCTCCATACCATTACCCACACTGCTTTCTGGATTTGTCGCCGTACTGGTAGGCTATGCCAGTTCTGCGGCCATCATCTGGCAGGCCGCGGTGGCGGCGGGCGCCAGCACGACGCAAATTGCCGGCTGGATGACCGCCCTGGGCATCGCGATGGGTGTCAGTACGCTGCTCTTAACGCTCTGGTATCGCGCCCCCGTACTGACGGCGTGGTCAACGCCCGGCGCGGCGCTGCTGGTAACCGGACTCCAGGGACTGACGCTGCCAGAAGCGATTGGCGTGTTTATCATCGCTAACGCGTTAATCGTATTGTGTGGTGTCACGGGATTATTCGCCCGCCTGATGCAGGTGATCCCCCACTCGCTGGCGGCGGCCATGCTGGCCGGGATTTTGCTCCGTTTTGGCCTGGAGGCATTTGCCCGTCTCGGTGACCACTTTCTGCTTTGTGGCGGCATGCTGCTGGCGTGGTTGATTCTGAAAAGGACTGCGCCGCGCTACGCGGTGATTGCGGCCCTGATCGTCGGCGCAATCATTGCGCTACTCGAAGGTGACATTGTCACCTCTTCGCTAGCAATGGCCCCGGTGTTACCCACCTTTATTGCCCCTCAGTTTTCGCTGGCCCACAGTCTGGGCATTGCCGTGCCGCTTTTTCTGGTGACGATGGCGTCGCAGAATGCACCCGGTGTGGCGACCATGAAGGCCGCAGGATACGATGTCCCCGTTTCGCCATTGATCGTGGTCACTGGATTACTGGCGCTGCTGTTTTCCCCTTTCGGCGTCTATTCCATCTGTATTGCCGCGATCACGGCGGCGATTTGTCAGAGTCCGGATGCCCATCCGGATGCCGCTAAACGCTGGCTAGCCGCCGCTGCCGCCGGGATATTCTATCTGTTAGCCGGCGTTTTCGGCAGTTCGATCACCGGTATGATGGCGGCCCTGCCGACGAGCGGTATTCAGATGCTGGCGGGACTGGCGCTGCTGAGTACGATTTCGGGCAGTTTATATCAGGCGCTGAATCATGAGAACGAGCGTGATGCCGCCGTGGTGACGTTTCTGGTCACCGCCAGCGGACTGACGCTGTGGGGAGTGGGTTCGGCCTTCTGGGGGCTGATCGCAGGCGGGATCTGCTACACCGTCTTAAGATTAACCCGAGGTGCGTAACTGCGTCGGTGTCTTACCTGTCACCTGCTTAAAGCGATTGCTGAAGTGGCTCGGCGAGCTGAATCCGCAGGCCAACGCAATCTCCGTCAACGGGCGCTGTGAATGACAGACCAGTTGCTTTGCCACCGCCATCCGGCGCTGCATCACATACTGATGCGGTGCCATTTTCATTGACTGGCGGAACATTCTGGCGAAATGAAATTCACTCAGGGCGGCTTCATGCGCCAGATCGGCTAGCGTCAACGGTTCCGCGAGGTGGGCGTCAATATAGGCCAGCACATTGCGCAGCGTCACCGGCGCAAGTCCGCCCGTTACCGTCGGCAATCGCCACTGCACATTGCTGTAGTGCTGAATAATATGGGTCATCAGGAGTGACGACGCGGCGCTGAGCGTCAGGTGATTCGCGGGTTGATGCCAGTCGTTGCCCAACAAAAACTGGCGGTAGACCGCCGTAATACCCGGATCGTTACCAAACGTCCGTTCATCCAGCGTGAAGCGGTAAGGGCTTTTATCCCAGACCTTTTCCCCCACTTCACGCAGATGTGCGTCGGTACAGTAGAGATGCACAAACGAGAGGTCGTCACGGATATCCCAGGTAGATTCACTCTCTTTTGGCAACAGGCAAAACCGGTCCGGTCCGCCGCCATTTTTCCAGCCAGTGGCTGTTTTCTGATAACTTTCGTAGCCGTCCGCCACATACAGACTGAGCGTGTGATGATCGCAATACTGCGTGATGGTATCGCGTTTATTCGACCATGCCGCCAGCTGGACGCCCGAGCGCAACTCAACCGACTCCTGTAACACGGCATTGTGCTGACTTAATTTTTCAAAGGCATCGTAAGACCGGGTCATACCACCACATAAACGCTGTTATTCAGGCGTTCAGTCTATCGCAGGTCACTGCAGTTACCACCCGCCCGACAGAAAAAAGCGCAAGATTTTGCAAGTATCCCGCAAATCGATGAAAGCGCTCCGCCCCTGAGATCGGCGACAGTCAATTATCGGGAAAGAAGAGAGAACAATGATGAACGCACTATTGTATTGTCTGGTCGTGGTGATCTGGGGTACCACATGGATCGCCATTTATTTGCAGCAGGGCCCCGTTGCCGCGCCGGTCTCGATTTTCTGGCGCTTTGCGGTGGCGACGGCATTGATGATGGTCATTATGCTGGCGCGCGGTAAGTTGCGTTCGCTATCGTTACGCGACCATCTGTTCTGCCTGCTGCAAGGGAGTTGCGTCTTCTGTTTCAACTTCTGGTGTTTTTACACTGCGGCGGCCTGGATCAATACGGGACTGGAGTCGGTGATTTTCTCCATGGCGGTTCTGTTCAACGCGGTGAACAGTTTCTTCTTCTTTGGGCAAAAACCCCCCCTGCGCTTTTATTGCGCCGCCGCGCTGGGGCTTACCGGTATTGTCACCCTCTTCTGGCACGATCTGATGAGCAGCGGCTTTAGCGGATCGTTGCTGCTGGGGATTGGTCTGAGCGCGCTGGGAACGTTTGGTTTTTCACTGGGAAATATGATCAGCCTCCGCCATCAGAAGAAAGGTCTGGAAGTGATGACCACCAACAGTTGGGCCATGCTGTATGGCACACTGTTGATTGCGACAATTGCACTTGTGCGTGGGGATGATTTCACCCCGCAGTGGACTTTCAGCTATCTCGGCGCCCTGCTGTATCTGGCCGTTTTCGGATCGGTTGTCGCCTTCGGCGCTTACTTTACGCTGGTGGGGAGAATTGGCCCGAGCAATGCCGCGTACAGTACGCTGCTATTTCCGCTGGTGGCGCTGTCATTTTCTACGGTTTACGAAGGCTATAGCTGGCAGATGAATGCGGTGGCTGGGCTGGTTCTGATTCTGGTAGGAAATCTGGTGATGTTTGCCCGCCCACCGGCGCTTTTACGCCGCCGGATGGCATAGAAAAACGCGCCATCAGAACGATGGCGCATCAAAATCATTTCCGGTTTATGTCAAACATGGTGGCATCCGTCGCCATGTCATCCACAACCTGTTTCAGGTTCTCAAACGCCATCGGCGTGCTCTGGTTGTTCAGGTCTTTACCTTCGCCCTGACGAACGACTTTAATCACCGGCTTATTGGTCGCCGCATCGATTAGCTCGCCTTCAAAGTAGAGATGGGTGTCCATAGTACGGTGACCGGTTGCCATTTGCGTACCAGCAACCACCAGCGCCACAGGCACCACTTCATAGAATTGCAGCCCTTCTTTACTGGTATCCACCCCGGTGATCGCCCCGCGGAAAATCAGGCTACGCGGCCCTGGCGTGGTCACCAGCGGCTTACGTTGACCGACGGCAGTTTTCAGTTTTGTATTGGTATAATTCAGCAGTTGATCGAGCACTTTCTGACCGACCTGAGTGGTCGGTTTCGGTGTCGGATAATAGGTTATGGGATTCCAGACAATGTTGTCATATTTGGTTTCGCTGTAGCTGGGATCGACCCAACGTAATACCGGATGCCCGGTAGCGGATTTTGTTTCCTTAAGACCTGAGTAGTCTTTTAAAAAACCAGAATATTTATCTGGCTGTGTGACTTTTGATGCACAGCCGGATAAGGCCAGTAAACCCGTAAGCACTGCAACTTTAAATAAAGTATGAGTACGCATGAAACGATCCCTTAGAATATGCAATTATGCAATTGAAATAGTAGCAAAGGGAAATCATCTGCGTTGGATAAAAAATGGGATGCCATCCACTTTTTTTCAGAGCGCCCATTTTGCGAAAAAGGCCGGGCGCTGAGGGGGTTAGCGGACTATCTACTTAGGCTGTTTTACGTGCCAGCAGCGTGGCAAAACGTAGCCTGATTCGATTGCCATTAGCATCAGTACGATGCAGCTCACCGACATCTTCATTATATTTCAGTAATTCCCAGCCTTCGTAATAACGACGAAGTTCCCCTTCTTTAAAAGCAAACGGGAAACCCACGGTGCATGGAAAATCCGCGGTATCCATGGCGGCAACGATCAGGTTATAACCACCGGGCTTTGTGCAACGCTGCATATTGTCAATTAAACCCGGAATTGTTTTGGCTTCCAGGAACATCAGTACCACGGTGGAGAGAATAAAATCATATTCACCCTCAAACGTCAGGGCGTTGAGATCCACGACTTTCGCCTGGAGATTGCCCAGCCCTTCAGCCGCTTTGATCCGCTCGACGTTGGCAATGCTCATCGGGTTTTTATCCCACGCGGTCACGTCATAACCCTTCGCCGCCAGATACAGACTGTTGCGGCCATTGCCACAGCCCAGATCCAGCGTTTTTCCCGGTTTGACGACCCTCACCGCCTCCAGAACTTCAGAATGCGTGCGGGTTAAGTCGTATTTTTCAGTGAAGTAATTTTCGTCACGAAGGGTCATTTCTTATCCTCAGATTTCAGTAATGCCGTGCGCGCTGTGCGAATGAGCAGTTTTCCCTGCATCAGCAGTGCGAACGTACGTACCAGCAATAATGCGATGATAACATTGGTAAAGATGAACAGCGGCACCGCCAGCGTGTGAAAAAAGCCAGCGGTGCTGGCGTGGCCGAGATGCAACCCCGTGGTCGCCAGCGCCGACACGCCGAACGAGAAACTCCAGAACGAGGCGTTAAACGGTTGCGACAGATACCAGGGCATCAGGCGGAGCATAAACAGAAGTTGCAGCAGGCCGTAACCAAATAACATTTTCGCCAGCGTGTCGCCCACGCCCCCGTTGACGCTCAACCAGGCGCTACAGGCCACCAGTGCGGGAGCCAGTTGGATCCCAAGCGAAGTCCGCAAAGCAGCAGGTAATTCACCGGCACTGCGCAAACGCTGCAAAATCACCGGCTCCAGGCTCAGCCAGGAAAAAACGCCAGCCCCTAAAAAGACCAGTCCGGCATCGGTATAGCCTAATGCGCCGCAGGCCATCGCGCTGATGAAGTTGTTAGCGACCGTTGGTAAGTAGAGTCCGGGTGTTGTCGCCTCCTGTGGATGCGAACCGCGCCACAGTCCGGCGGTCTGCCACGCGGCATAAACCAGTTGAATGACCACCCCGATGCCAAACAGGCCAATCGCCAGCGGACGACACCACGGTACAAAGCCAATCGCCACCAGCATCGTGGTGGCGGGAAACAGGCTGACAAAACTGCTCATCACCGGATGGCGAATCTCAGCGATCACGCTGTGCGGAAAGCGGATCAGGCGCGTGATAAACGCCAGCGTCAGCAGCCCCCAGATTATCATCGCCAGAATCACCAGACCGTCGCCGAACCAGTGGCTGACGGGCCAGATTTGGCTGGCATAGCGCCAGGCAAACCCCATTCCAATCGTCCCAAGAACCATGCCAAAGTAACCGGCGGGAAGATTCAGGACGCGATCGTTACTCTTGCTGTTACTCATTTTGTTTATTTTATAAAGTATATTTTAAATGCATTTTATGGAATTTTATCCGTGTTAGCCAGCGCCGCAGAATTTGCTACGGTTATAGTAAGCGACTAAACGGAATGCTTTCATGCGTAAATACCGACTCAGCGACGAACCGCGCGCGTTCAGTTATCTGGATAATGGCAATAAAAAGAGCGTATTACTACGCCAGATTATCGCACTCGTTGACTTCAGTGATGTGAAAGCCGGTGACGCTGGCGGCTGGATAGATGACGAAAGCGTGCTGGCCCACACCGGGAATTGTTGGATTTACGACGAAAACACGCTGGTCTTTTCCGGCTGTACGATTTCGGGCAATGCGCGCATCACGCAGCCCTGTCTTCTACGCGACAACGTCAGCCTTGGCGATAACGTCTGGATTGACCGCGCAGAGCTCAGCCACGGCGCCAGAATCAGTGACAACGTCACAATTCAGTCATCCACGGTCCGGGGCGACTGTCACCTCTTTGGCGACGCACGGATCCTGCAACAATCAGAAATCGTCGCAGCACGCGGACTCACCGTTGAGCGCGATCGGATCCTGCAAGTGTATGACCGCGCTACAATTAGTCACTCACGCATTGTCCACCAGGCGCAAATCTATGGCGACGCCATCATCAGTTACGCCTTTATTGAGCATCGTGCGGAAGTTTTCGATGACGCGCTGATTGAAGGTAATGACGAAAACAACGTCTGGATTTGCGATTGTGCGAAAGTCTACGGTCGTGCTCAGGTGATTGCCGGCACGGGGGACGATGCGATCCCCACCCTGCGCTACAGTTCACAGGTAGCAGAGCAGGCGCGAGTGGAAGGCAACTGTGTGCTTAAACATCACGTACTGGTGGGGGGAAACGCCGTACTGCGCGGCGGTCCCATTTTACTCGACGATCACATTCTGATTGAAGGTGATGCGCGCATTCTCGGTGAGGTGTTGATTGAAAATCACATCGATATCCGTGGGCACACCACCGTTGAGGCGGCCACAGACGATGCCATTCACCTGCGCGGCCCAAAAGTGTTTAACGGCGAGCAGCACATCACCCGCACCCCGCTGATTGGTTCACTGTAGCGACGAATCGACGATCCGGGCGTACAGGTTAACATCGTCATAGTGACCGTTCAGGAACTCCGCCTGCTTCAGGCAGCCTTCCAGCGTAAAGCCATTGCGCTGCGCAACCTGATTGCTTGCCTGATTTTTTACCCGACATTTGATCACAAAGCGGCGGATTTCACCGCGCCCGGCATAGTGGTGAATAAACGCCTGCAACGCGCGCGACAGGATCCCTTTCCCCTGCTGCGTTTCGTCGATCCAGTAACCGATATACGCCGCTTTGTTCAACGGCTCGATCTGATTAAACGACAGCACGCCCAGCATCTCCTCGCCGTCAAAAATGAGGAACATTTTGGCGTAGCCCCGCTGATGCAGCATCATATTGCCCTGCACCGTTTTGTACGTGTCCTCTTGCGTGTTGACGTATTGCGGCCAGTCCAGAAACTGCTGTAGCCAGGCGCTGTTTTTACGTACCAGTTGATGCAGCCCGGCAACGTGACATTCCTCTACCGCCCGTAATTGCAGCGTGTCATTGATCTCAATAATTTCACTCACCCGTATTTTTCCTCCCGTGTTCAGACATTCATCCGCATTGAGCGTTTTTATTCCACTTACCTCACATTATTTTTTATTTTCTCTGCTTTCGCTATTTCCACGTGAAGCTGCTCACAATTATTCGCCCAGCCAGCGCCTATAAAACGCTCAACGAGTGATTGTTTTATCTTCTACGGAGATCGTTATGTCATTTTCTGTGCAGGAAACGCTGTTCTCGCTTTTGCATCTCAATGCCATTTCAGGACATGAAAACAGCGTCGCTGAGGTCATGCTACGCGAATTTAAACGTCAGGCAAAAGAGGTCTGGCGCGATCGGTTGGGAAATGTCGTCGCCCGCTATGGCAGCGATAACCCGAATGCTTTGCGGCTGATGATGTTTGCTCACATGGATGAAGTCGGCTTTATGGTACGCAAAATTGAGCCATCGGGTTTTTTGCGCTTCGAACGGGTGGGCGGCCCGGCACAGGTCACCATGTCCGGTTCGGTCGTCACGCTCGCCGGGGATAACGGCCCGGTGATGGGATGCATTGGTATTAAAGCGTACCACTTTGCAAAGGGGGATGAGCGCACGCAATCGCCTTGCGTCGATAAGCTGTGGATTGATATCGGTGCGAAAGATAAAGCCGACGCCCTGCGGATGGGCATCCAGGTCGGCACACCGGTTACGCTGTACAACCCACCGCAACTGCTGGCGAACGATCTCGTGTGCAGTAAAGCGCTGGACGACCGTCTGGGATGCACCGCGCTACTGGGCGTGGCGGATGCCATCGGCGCGGCGTCGCTGGATATCGCCGTTTATCTGGTCGCGTCCGTGCAGGAAGAATTCAACATCCGTGGCATTGTCCCGGTTTTACGCCGCGTTAAGCCGGATCTCGCCATCGGCATTGATATCACACCGTCATGCGATACGCCGGATCTGCAGGACTACTCCGACGTCCGGGTTAATCAGGGCGTCGGCATCACCTGTCTGAACTATCACGGCCGTGGCACGCTGGCTGGATTAATCACGCCACCGCGCCTGATCCAGATGCTCGAGCAGACGGCCCTTGCGCACCACATTCCCGTGCAGCGTGAGGTCGCGCCTGGCGTTATCACCGAAACGGGTTATATCCAGGTTGAGCAGGATGGTATTCCCTGCGCCAGCCTCTCTATCCCTTGTCGCTATACCCATTCTCCGGCGGAGGTCGCCAGTCTGCGCGATTTGACTGACTGCATTCGCTTATTGACCGCCCTCGCTGGCATGCCAGCAGAGCACTTTCCCGTTGAGCCTGATTCAGGCACTACACAAGAGGCACACCCATTATGAAAAAGATCCTTGTGGCATGCGGTACCGGCATGTCGACGTCAACCATGATTGCGCACAAGTTGCAGGAGTTCCTTGCCGAACAAGGCATTGCGGCAAGCACCGCCCAGTGTTGTCTCAATGAGATCCCGCTGAATTGTAACGGCATGGACCTGATTGTGACCTCCATGCGCACCAACAGCGATTACGGTATTCCCACGTTAAACGGCGCAGCCCTGCTAACGGGAATTAACGACGACGCCCTGAAGCAAGAAATCAAGGCACTGTTAACGCAATAACAAGGAGGCACTATGTTTGACTACATCCTGTCTCTCGGTGGTACCGTCTTTGTACCCATTATCATGATTGTGATTGGGTTGATCTTCCGTATTCCCTGGCTGCAGGCGATCAAGGCCGGGGTGACGGTAGGGATTGGCTTTGTCGGGATGGGACTGGTGATCGTCATGGCGATTGACAGCCTCAGCCCACCTATCAAAGTGATGATTGAACGCTTTGGCCTGACCCTGCATGTGTTTGACGTCGGCGCAGGGCCGGCCTCTGGCGTCGGGTACGCCACCGCCATTGGCGCAATGATTATCCCGATCATTTTTCTGCTCAACGTCGCAATGCTGGTCACCCGTCTGACCAAAACCATGAACGTCGATATCTATAACTACTGGCACTATGCCATTACCGGCACGGTGGTCCAGTTAATGACCGGCAGTCTGATTTATGGCGTGCTGGGTGCCATCTGCCACGCGGCCTTGTCGTTGAAAATGGCTGACTGGACGGCTAAACGCGTGCAGAGCATCGTCGGTCTGGAGGGGATCTCCATTCCGCAGGGTTATGGTTCCAGTTCAGTACCGCTGTTCGTTCTGCTCGATGCCATCTATGAAAAAATTCCGTTTATGAAGGGACGCAACATTGATGCCCAGGAGATCCAGAAACGCTACGGCATGGTCGGCGACCCGGTCATTATCGGCGTGGTGCTCGGTCTGATCTTTGGTCTCGCAGCGGGTGAAGGCTTTAAAGGCTGCGCCAGCCTGATGATCACCGTTGCGGCAATTATGGTGCTGTTCCCGCGCATGATCCGTCTGATTGTTGAGGGGTTACTCCCCATCTCCGACGGCGCACGAAAATTTTTCCAGAAGCATTTCAAGGGGCGCGAGGTGTACATCGGTCTGGATACGGCCGTCACGCTGGGTCATCCCACCACCATTGCCGTGGGTCTGCTGCTGATCCCCATCATGTTGATTCTGGCCAGCATCTTACCCGGCAATAAAGTGCTGCCGCTTGCCGATCTGCCCGTCGCACCGTTCTTTATCTGCATGGCAACGGTAATCCATCGCGGCGACCTGATTCGCACCTTAATCAGCGGCGTGATTGTTATGGTAACCGTCCTGTTGATTGCCACGCAGTTTGCCCCGTACTTCACCGAAATGGCGCTTAAGGGCGGCTTCAGTTTTGCCGGTGAAAACGCGCAAATCTCGGCGCTGTCCGTGGGCAACATGTTTGGCTGGTCAATCTCGGAGCTGATGTCGCTTGGCATTATTGGCGTCGTCGTGGCGGTGGGTATCGTCGCCAGCGTCGTGCTGTTCTTACGTAAACGTGAACTATCGGAATAAGGAGTACCTTCAATGAGTTGGCTGAAAGAGGTTATTGGTACGGAAAAAGCCGTCATTGCCATGTGCCATTTGCGCGCATTGCCCGGCGACCCGAGCTTTGATGCGCAGAAAGGAATGAACTGGGTGATCGATCGCGCCCGGGACGATCTGCTGGCGCTACAAAATGGCGGCGTGGATGCCGTGATGTTTTCCAACGAGTTTAGTCTTCCCTATCTCACGAAGGTTCGCCCGGAAACGACCGCGGCAATGGCGCGGGTTATTGGGCAGTTGATGAGCGAAATCCGCATCCCGTTTGGCGTCAATGTGCTGTGGGATCCCGTCGCGTCGTTCGATCTGGCCATGGCAACGGGCGCAAAATTCATTCGCGAGATTTTTACCGGTGCCTATGCCAGCGACTTCGGCGTCTGGGATACCAACGTCGGCGAGACCATTCGCCATCAGCACCGTATCGGCGCGGGTGAGGTCAAAACCCTGTTTAATATTGTGCCTGAAGCGGCGGTGTATCTGGGCAATCGCGATATTTGTTCCATTGCCAAATCCACCGTCTTTAACAACCATCCGGATGCCCTCTGCGTCTCTGGCCTGACGGCGGGTGCGCGCACCGACAGCGCCCTGCTGAAGCGGGTCAAAGAAACCGTGCCTGATACCGTGGTGCTGGCAAATACCGGCGTGTGTCTGGAGAACGTGGAGGAACAGTTGAGCATTGCCGACGGTTGCGTAACGGCCACCACCTTTAAAAAGGACGGCGTGTTTGCCAACTTTGTCGATCAGGCGCGGGTCAGTCGGTTTATGGAAAAAGTGCATCACCTGCGGCAATAAAAAAGGGGATAAGCAGAGCGCTTACCCCCGGTAGAACAGCGATCCCTGCCGCCTTCGTCAAAAGTCACGACGGGGATCGCTATCAGAGTAACCTTAACCGGCAAGGAGTCAACGACTGATGATAAACGATGTTAAGTGGGTACAGGCGCAGCGTGAGGCCAAAGACTGGCGTCAGGCCGTCGAAATCGCCGCGCGCCCGCTGATTACT
The DNA here is from genome assembly GCF_019048065.1 of Citrobacter farmeri. Lineage (NCBI taxonomy): Bacteria > Pseudomonadati > Pseudomonadota > Gammaproteobacteria > Enterobacterales > Enterobacteriaceae > Citrobacter > Citrobacter farmeri. Next base: position 2,244,469 of record NZ_CP077291.1, on the reverse strand, counting down.
TTTGGCGCTGCGCAACCGGGCTACGTGGCTGGCATCATCGACAACACGCTGAACTGGGGGCCGTATTATTTAATTGCCCCTGGCATCGCCTTGCCCCATGCGCGCCCCGAGCAAGGCGCTAACCATAATCAGGTCAGCATCACGACGCTCAAAACGCCCGTCGCGTTTGGTCATGAGGAGTGCGACCCGGTCTGGCTGCTGCTGTGCGTCAGCGCGACGGATGCTAACGCGCATATCCTCACTATTCAGCGTATCAGTCAGTTTATTGATTCAGCCGAACGACTCGCGGCGGTGCGACAAGCGCAAACCGACGCCGCGCTGTTCGCGCAGGTATGCGGATAACGGAGGCGATGATGATTCTCCACCCTTCTCTTGCATCGGCAGATCCGCTGCACTACGGGACGGCGCTGACCGCACTGGCCGATGCCGATATTGGCTCGCTGCATCTGGATATCGAAGACAGCAGCTTTATTAACAACATTACCTTTGGCCTTAAAACCGTGCAGGCCGTCGCCCGGCAGACCACGCATCCCCTCTCATTTCATTTTATGATTTCCCGTCCACAGGACTGGTTTTCTGCTCTGGCGGAGTTCAAACCGGCGTGGATTTTTGTTCATGCTGAAGCGCTGGCCTACCCGTCTGAAACGCTGGCAGAAATAAGGCTTATCGGCGCGAAAGCCGGGCTGGCGTTTAATCCGGCTACTGCCATTGACGCGTATTGCTATCTGGCCCCGCACCTGGATGCGGTGATGGTGATGACCAGCGAACCCGACGGAGTCGGCCAGCAGTTCATTCCCACCCTGTGTGAGAAGGTTCGTCGCGTGCGCGAGTGTTTTCCTGAAGCGGCGTGCTGGGCCGATGGCGGCATAACGCTTTGCGCCGCACAACATCTGGCGACAGCGGGCGCGCAGCATCTTGTCGTGGGACGCGCCTTGTTCTCATCAGAGAATTATCACGCCACGTTATCCCGGTTTGCCGGACTGTAAGAGGAGATTGCTTCGATGAGCCAACAGCGCCCTGACCGTATCAAACAGATGCTGCACTATCTGTGGCAACATCGCCATCTCTCGACCCAGCAGGCCATGGAACTGTTTGGCTATGCGGAGGCCACCGTTCGTCGTGATTTTCAGTATATCGCCAGCCAGTATCCCGGCATGATTCGCGGCCACGGCAGCCTGGATTTTGACGACAGCATGGATGACAAAGAGTATGTCTTCGACGTCAAGCGGACACTGCAAGCGGAGGCAAAAAAAGAGATAGCCGCCCTTGCCCGCACGATGATCAAAGACGGTGACTGTTTCTTTCTTGATTCTGGCTCCACCTGTCTGGAACTGGCGAAATGTCTGGCCAACGCACGGGTGAAAGTTATCTGCAACGACATTAAAATCGCTAACGAGCTGGGCTGTTTTCCGCACGTCGAGAGCTACATCATCGGAGGGCTCATTCGTCCGGGTTACTTTTCGGTGGGGGAAAGCCTGGCGCTGGAGATGATCAATGCGTTTTCGGTGGAACGGGCCTTCATCTCCTGTGATGCGCTGTCGCTGGCAACAGGGATCACCAACGCCACAATGTTCGAAGTCGGCGTTAAAACACGAATTATTCAACGCGCCCGCGACGTGGTACTGATGGCCGATCATTCAAAGTTTGATGCCGTCGAACCTCACGCGGTTGCAACGCTCTCTTGTATTAAAACAATTATCAGCGACAGTGCGCTCGCGGATGACATTGTGCAGCGTTACACCCACGCGGGATGCCATTTGGTTTTGCCACATCGCTGAATCACTGAATCGCAGGCACAAAAAAAGCCGCCAGGTCTGGCGGCTCATAAACGCGGATTATCCCGCATCAACACTTTCTTTCTGGAGTATTTTGAGCATATCGTCCTTCAGCTGAAGTTTCTGTTTTTTCAGACGAACGACTTCGAGATTGTATCCCCGACCATCGGAACCTTCCAGCCTGGCAATTTCATGATCAAGGTTGTTGTGCTTTTCGAAAAGAGACAAAAAGCGAGGATTCTCGGATTTCAGTCGGGAAATCAGATCTCTGTATTCTGGAAACATACGCTCTCCCTGTTAGTGATAAACCATGTGTATAAGAAATACACATCCTCAGCTTACCTATTTGACTTAGGGAAAAATGCGAACGAGATCGTGTTTAATTCCTGTACAGATATTTCACGCACAACTCTGTTGACGCCCTTCGCATGACGAAGGGCGTTGCTGCCGATTAGCGCATCACGCGATCGTCGACATAGCGGCGTTTATCCGGTGCGGGCGGGAAGTACTGATATAGCCAGGTTTCACTGATCGCCTCTCCCTGGCAGCGCAGGAACATGCGCATATCCACCGGGTCGGTCGAGTCGGACGTGGGATACCAGTCGAACTGAATGCGATAGCCGTCAAACGGCTCAACGTAGAGGATCTCAATCTGTTTCGCTTCACCGCTGGACAACGTAATCACCGGCTCAATGCCTTTCGGCGCAGCCGCTTTCAGATCGCCGCCCACGAAATCAACAGCAAAACGTCGCGCCCATTTCTCCGGATAGTGCTCACCGGGTGCCCAGCCTTCCGGGAACCCGCCCATGCCGGTCCGGGTTGCCATCACGCGCGCCAGCGGCGAACGAACCGGCGGCTGCGCGCTCCAGTACAGACGGTATTTGTATTCCAGCTCATCCCCTGCTTCGATGGCTTTTTCAGGTTGCCAGAAGCAGACGATGTTATCCAACGTTTCGCCGGTCGTCGGGATCTCCATCAGGCCGATGGTGCCCTTACCCCATTGGTTACGCGGTTCAACCCACAGGCCTGGACGCTTGTTATACCAGCCCATGATGTCCTGATAGTGGGTGAAATCGCGATCCAGTTGCAGCAGGCCGAACCCTTTCGGGTTGTTATCGGTATAGGCGTTGAATTGCAGCTTCTGCGGGTTGTTCAACGGACGGCAAATCCACTCACCGTTACCGCGCCACATCGCCAGCCGATCGGAGTCGTGGATTTGCGGGTGAATGGTATCGCACATGCGGCGTTCATTATTCCCGCAGCTGAACATACTGGTCATCGGCGCGATGCCCAACTGTTTGATGTCTTTACGGGCATAGAGACGGTTTTCGACATCCATGATCACCTGGCTCTTCTCGCAGTGAATCACGAACTTATAGGCACCGGTGATACTTGGACTGTCCAGCAGCGCGTACACGGTAAACGTGGTGGCGCCGGGTTTTACCGTATCGAACCAGAAGGCGGTGAAATCCGGGAACTCTTCTTTGGTGTCGGTGTAGGTGTCAATCGCCAGACCGCGCGCGGAGAGCCCGTACTGGTAAGTATCATCCACCGCGCGGAAATAGCTCGCGCCGAGGAAGGAGACGACGTCACGACGCGCCAGTTCGGGCGCTTTGAAAACGCGAAAGCCGGCAAAGCCGAGATCGGTTTGCCCTTCCAGTTGTTTGGTATCGACGCCCGCATCATTGTACTTAAACAATTCCGGACGGAAGTGGATCTCACGCGCCTGATGGGTGCTGGAGTCCACAGAGAACATACGCACCCGGCGACGAAAGCCCATCCCGACGTGGAAGAACTGCGCATCCAACTGGCGGCCTTCGACGTTGTTCCACAGCGATTGCGCGGCATCGTACTGAATGCTGTTGTAGGCCTGCGGCGTCAGATTCGCCAGCGTATTGGGCAACGCGCGCGGCGCACCGCCCCACGGTTTCTGCGCGAGATCGTGCGCCATCGATTGCAGTACGGAAAAATCAAAGCGGACGGTTTGTCCGTCCGCAATATCGGATTCCGCCGCATAAGCAGCACGGGTGAAGAGTGAAGCAATACCGCTGGTACCGCACACGGCGGCCATTGCCATTGAACCTTTAATAAATCGTCTGCGATTCATACCTGAAAGTAAATCCTTCTGGTCATGTGAAGGGTCCCGCGCTGGCGCTCGACAGCGGCAAGAAGATGCATAATTCTGACCGCTCACTCTAGACAAAATTCATTAAGAATCCAATTGTTGGCCGCTGATTATCTGAACAAAACGGAAAATATTTCGTGTCGATGAGAACAGACTGATTCCCACGTAAATTTTCCCGCACAAACTTTCAGCTTATGCAAAGCTAGTCGAGACTAACATGGTGGGTCATCACCCGTTTAAAGAGCGAAAGTCGCGCCCGCATGAACCGGTTTTCAACCTTAAATCCAGCGAACTTGTTCAGCCCAATGCGTAACAACCGATCGCGCCCCCGAATACAGGCAGGCCAGCGGACCGGCCCATGAAGTACATCGCAGGACCGGCTGGCATGCCGGGCGAAATTAACCCAGTAATCCGCGACGTGGGTGGCAAAAGCGAGATCGTTTTCGTTCACGTAATTGCGCGAGGGCTCAGCGAGCATAAGCGTATCAAAGACATAGGGCACTTCATTGCCATGCCATGCGCCGTTGGCGTAAGTGTGATGTTCTGATTCCGCGACGTAATCGAACCAGTATCGCCAGCACGGTTCCCCGACCCGCTGCTGCGCCTGCATCACCACATAGCCCAACGCCGTAAACGCCATGTCCCGACACACCTGCCGTCCCAGCTCTTCATCGCCCTTCACCCCCGGATACAGCAGCTTAATCAGGCCGAGTCCCAGCCTGCGTTCTCGACGCAGCTTCTGGATTTGCCCGGCGAGGTCGATGCCGAAGACGGCCATCACGCTGGCTTCATCGCTGTTAGAACCAATCATAACGGGCATCGGGTGTTGTCTGGCGGCAAAAAAGACGTCCAGCATCGGTTCCGGCAGTATTGCATCACCGGAGATGGGCGTCGGCGCAATTTTATACGGTGCACCCAGCGGCCAGAATGCCTCAGCCGGAATGGCGCGAAGTTGTTCCGCCGTCGCGTTCTGCAAACCAAAGTACCCGGCCAGCGCAACGCCGTTTTCCAGGGCAATCTCGCGAGGCGTGTCAGGCAACGTGTAGCCGCTCTGCACAATCGCTTTATGAAATAGTCCTTTTCCGCGCGGCGAGGCTAAAAGCGAAAGTACGCTGCGTGCCCCGGCCGATTCACCGAACAGCGTGACGTTTTGCGGATCGCCGCCGAACGCCGCGATGTTTTCCTGTACCCAGCGCAGCGCGGCAATCTGATCGAGTAGCGCAAAGTTATTGAGGACCTCGCCCTCTTCGCCTTCCAGCGCCGGGTGAGCAAAAAAACCGAGATGACCGAGACGATAATTAACGGTAACGACAACGACCTCACGCTTTGCCAGCGCAACGCCGTCATAAGGCGGCAGATTGCCTGCACCGATGGTGTAGCCACCGCCATGCAACCAGACCATTACCGGAAGTGGCCGATCGCGTTCTGCCGGAGACCAGACGTTGAGATAGAGACAATCCTCAGAAAAAGCGCCAGGATCGCCGCCGCCCAACTCTTTGCAGTACTCAATGTCCTGCCAGCTTGCGCTGGAGAAAGTATTGGCGTCACGAATCCCGGACCAGGGCGTGACCGCTTGAGGGGCCCGCCAGCGGCGTTCACCCGTCGGCGGCGCGGCGTAGGGAATACCGCGCCAGAGATGGATGTCATCCTGTACGACACCCATCAACTGGCCCTGTACCGTTTCAATCAGTGGAATGCAGGGATTTACCATGTCCATGTTTACCCGTTAATCGCAGATCCCTACAGGATACCTGGATTAAAGCAGGCCGCAACGCCGTTTGCTGCGTTCTTCCGCTTCCTGATACAACACAAACTCATCAAACACCGGACACCCCAACGCCTGTTCAAAAGCGTCGCGACTGGCATTACCGTGACTCCGCGCCTGGGTTTCATTACCCAGATTTGACTGGAAAATCCCCGCCGCACTGACCGGCAGGAAATCTTCATAGGTAATTGGCTGCGCCTGTACCCAGCCGCGTTCAATGTGCGGTTGCGGATCGTCACCGGGATGAATCGCCTTGCGGTGCGCTTCCCCTGACGGCGTCAGACGATAGCGGAACCAGGCCAGACCCTGCTGGCGCAGCAGGAACTCGCTGTCCGGGAAGGCGTTAAACACCTCCTGCAAATGCAGTTGGTGTGTCAGGTTATCTTTACCCGTACCGGCCTTGCGCAATAATTCATCGTATAACTGACGTCCTTTTATTGTCAGCGCCACGCCGCGTTGTTCGATCTCGCCGAAACGAGCCGTGTGCGTCCCCTGCATTTCCCCGGCGAACAGCACCGGTTCCTCCAGCGCTTTGAAGCTGGTTTGACGCAACAGAATGGGCACGTCACGACGCGGCGGACCTTCGATCAGGATTTTCGGTTCAATGCCGCATTCAGGCATCATCGACTGCACCCGATCGATATCCAGTGTCCTGGGCGTCAGATGGTTGATATGACAACCAGGGAAACAGACTACATCGGCGATCAGCCGATGTTCGTTATGCAGCGCATGATAGGTTTGTTCATCCACGGTGGCATGGCGATGCCAGCGGAAGGTCTCCAGCGCTTCTTTTACAAACTCGCGGGCCTGTGACGCATTAAACCCATTCTGGCTATCCCAGACATCGAGCAGTTCACGACAGCGTGGCGTAAAAATATCGCGCTGAGCGAGGATCTCCGCCGCGCGCTGGCGCAGCGTAGCGTTTTCAATCAGTTCAAGACGCAGCAACGAGGTAAAAACGCGAAACGGATTTCGCGACAGCGAGGCATCGTCAATGGGACGAAACGCCGTTGAATGCACCGGCACCCCGGCCTGAGAGAGATCGTAATAGCTGACCGGAAACATCCCCATGATCGCAAACATGCGTCGCAGGGTGGACAATTCCTCAGCCGTACCGACGCGAATAGCACCGTGCCGCTCCACATTGAGGCGCGCCAGTTCATCCGCATTGGCCAGTTTTTCATGCAGAGAGGGATTGTTTTCAAGGACCGCCAGATTCACATCCGCCACCAGTTCCAGCAGCGTGCCGTATTGCGGAACTTCCTGCTGGTACATGGCTGACATTGCCTGCGAAAAGTGTTCCCGAATCTCATCTGCCGTGATGGTGTTCGCCATAATGTCATGCCTCCAGTGAATGTTACCTGGAGTGTAGGAAACGCCATTCACTCTGGGGGGAAGAATTTACAAAGTGTGATCTCACCTGAATTCGCTCTGCATCTGTCCCTGTGCACTTATATAGCCTTTGGTTATGTAATAAACGGCATAAATTCACTTTTAATTAACAATACATTTACACACACTGCGTCAGGTAACCCTAAAACAATAATGCTCTTCCCTGTACCGGAGTCCGCTATGCGTGAAAAAGTGACCTCTCGCGAGGTGATCCATCGCGACTATAACAGCCATCCGCCGGCCTTTGCCCCCGGCTATAAAACCAGCGTTCTGCGTTCGCCGCGCAACGCGCTGATCTCCTTACAAAACTCCTTGTCTGAAATTACCGGCCCGGTGTTCAGCAACAACGATCTTGGCCCGCTGGATAATGACCTGATCATGAATTACGCCAAAGACGGCCTGCCGATTGGCGAGCGCATTATCGTCCACGGCTATGTGCGTGATGGCTTTGGCCGCCCGTTGAAAAATACGCTGGTTGAAGTCTGGCAGGCCAATGCCGGCGGTCGCTATCGTCACAAAAAGGACCAGTATCTCGCGCCGATCGACCCGAACTTTGGCGGCTGTGGGCGCGTGTTAACCGATGAAAACGGCTATTACTTTTTCCGTACTATCAAGCCTGGTCCCTATCCCTGGCGCAATCAGGTCAGCGACTGGCGCCCTTCGCACATTCACTTTTCACTCTCCGGTGAGGCCTTTGCCCAACGTTTGATTACACAAATGTATTTTGAAGGCGATCCGCTCATCAGGCAGTGCCCGATCGTGAAAACCATCAATAACGATGATGCCATCCGCACGCTGATTGCTGAACTGGATACGCACGCCGCCGTCCCGCTCGACTGCCTTGCGTATCGCTTCGATCTTGTGCTCCGCGGGCAGCGCGCCACCTTGTTTGAAAATCGTACTCAGGGAGGTTCGCGATGAAAGACTATCTGCAGGAAACCGCCTCGCAAACGGCTGGGCCGTATGTGCATATTGGACTTGCGCCTGACGCCGCTGGGTTTCACATCTTTGAGAAAAACTTCAGCTCCACGCTGACCAACAGCCACACCGAAGGCGAGCGCATTGTGATTGAAGGTCGGGTCATTGACGGTTCAGGCACGCCGGTACGCGATGTACTGCTGGAGATCTGGCAGGCTAACGCGCACGGACGCTATAACCATCCGGCTGACCGTCAGGAAGAAAAGCCGATCGACGCGGATTTTCGCGGCTGGGGACGAACCTGTTCAGACTTCGACAGCGGCGTGTGGCGCTTCGACACCATCAAACCAGGCTGCGTGGTGGGTCGCGATGGCCGCACAATGGCACCGCACGTCAATCTGTGGATTGTCGCGCGCGGCATTAACATTGGCCTGAATACTCGTCTTTATTTTTCTGATGAACAAGAGGCTAATCAGCACGATCCGGTGCTCAATCTGATCGAGTGGGAAGTTCGTCGTCAGACCCTGATTGCCCGACGCGAGCAGCGCGGTAGCGAGACCGTCTATACCTTCGATATTCACTTGCAGGGCGAAAACGAAACCGTCTTTTTTGACGTCTAGAAAAGAGAGCGGGCTGACACTGTCAGCCCGTTTTAGCTAGTCTGTCTGCGCGACATGACTTTCCAGCCACGGCAACATCTGTTTCTTACGACTCAACATCCCTTCCACCGTGACCGGTTGCGTCAGTTCAGGCTGGCGTGGGCCGGCAAACCAGAGTTGTGAATTACCGGCATTGATATCGGTTAGCATCAATACAACCAAATCCGCCCCACTGCCGGTCGCGTAATCGGTCATCTCCTCACGCAGGGCGTCCATCATGCAGGCAACCTGACTCAGCGCGTATAATTCAATCTGCGCAACACTCACCTGTTGACCGTTAATGGTAAAACGCTTGATATCCTTTTGCAGCAGCTCGCTGGCGCTCAATCCTTCGACGCTGGTTTTCGCGCTCAGCAGATCGGCGCTGAACGCGGCCAGATCAACCCCGGCAAGCGTTGTCAGTTCTTCAACAGCCAGACGGTCATCCGCAGTGGTGGTGGGCGAACGCAGCGTGACAGTGTCACTCAGCATAGCCCCCAGCAACAACAGTGCCTGCGCAGGGGTTATCTGCGCCCTGTTCTCCTGGCTCATCAGTTGCCACAGCAGCGTAGCGCTACTCCCCACCGGCTTTATCCACACCTCAGGCGGCAAACGCGTGACCAGTCCCCCCAGACGGTGATGATCGATAATGCCGACAATATTGCTCGCCAGCAGGGTTTCCGGCCCCTGCGTTGGCTCGGTGAAATCCACCAGCCAGACGTCAAGGTCTGTCAGCGGCATCTCCAGCAACGGCGGTAATGTCAGCCCGGCACGCCCGAACAGAAAGCGGGTTTCGCGATTGGGTTCACCCAGACGCCAGGCGGTGGCCTGAAGTCCGCGCATGTTCAACCAGCGCGCTGCCATAAACGCGGTGCAAATGGCATCACTGTCCGGATTAAGATGGCCTACGACATGGATCATTTTCGCCTCCGAAGAGAAAGTGCTGTTACTTAAATAAGTTAAATGTTAATAATATTTTGCAATCAAGTTATCAAAAACAAACAACTTTACTTGTCACCGGCACCGCTCTGTTCTTAACATCGCTTATGGAAAAAAATAGTCTGTTCAGTCAGCGCATCCGATTGCGCCATCTTCATACATTTGTCGCTGTCGCTCAACAAGGAACCCTGGGGCGCGCAGCCGAAACCCTTAACCTCAGCCAGCCGGCGCTTTCCAAGACGCTTAACGAACTGGAGCAACTGACCGGTACCCGCCTCTTCGAGCGCGGACGGCTTGGCGCACAGCTGACGCTACCTGGCGAGCAGTTTTTAACGCACGCGGTGAAAGTGCTTGATGCGCTCAACACCGCCGGACAGGCGCTGAATCGTAAAGAAGGTCTTAACAATGATGTGGTAAGAATAGGCGCTTTACCGACTGCCGCGCTGGGTATTCTTCCATCGGTCATCGGGCAGTTTCATCAGCAACAAAAAGAGACCACGCTGCAGGTGGCGACGATGAACAACACCATGCTGCTGGCAGGTTTGAAATCCGGCGAGATCGACATCGGCATTGGCCGGATGTCGGATCCGGAATTGATGAGCGGCCTCAATTATGAGCTGCTGTTTCTCGAATCGTTAAAGCTGGTCGTGCGCCCCAATCACCCGTTGTTGCAGGAAAATGTGACGCTGAGTCGCGTGATGGAGTGGCCCGTGGTTGTCTCACCAAAAGGGACGGTTCCCCGGCAGAATGCCGAGACCTTATTGCAAAGTCAGGGCTGCAAGATGCCAACCGGCTGCATTGAAACGCTCTCCGCGTCGCTGTCGCGCCAGTTAACTGTCGATTATGACTACGTCTGGTTTGTACCGTCGGGCGCGGTAAAAGAGGATTTACGCCAGGCGACGCTGGTTTCGCTGCCGGTACCAACGCAGGGAGCTGGCGAGCCGATCGGTATTCTGACCCGCGTGGACTCACCGCTCTCTTCTGGCGCGCAGACCTTAATTTCCGCCATTCGCAAATCAATGCCGTTATAACCTGTCAGACAGGCCGGATGAGGCGCCGTTGCGCCATCATCCGGTAATGGCGATTAAAACGTTTCCCAGTTATCCCCACGATCGGTAACGGGCTGCGCTAAAGGCTGGACGGGCGTATTTGTTGTCGATACGCGTTTGCTCGTCCGTCCGCCGTGCAAGCGAAATGTCCCCACCGCTTCCGTCAGATGTGCGGCCTGCTCTTCCAGCGATGCCGCCGCCGCAGAGGCCTCTTCTACCAGCGAGGCGTTCTGCTGCGTCACTTTATCCATCTCAGAGATGGCCTGGCTGACCTGTACGATGCCTCGACTCTGTTCATCCGACGCCGCCGCGATTTCCAGCATGATATCGGTGACGCGTTTAACCGCCTCCACAATATCGGTCATGGTGTTGCCCGCCGCGACCACTTCACCGGAACCCTGATCGATCAGACGGACAGACTCGCTGATCAGCCCTTCAATCTCTTTCGCCGCCTGGGCGCTGCGACTGGCCAGCGTACGGACCTCACTGGCAACAACGGCAAATCCACGCCCTTGCTCACCGGCACGCGCGGCCTCTACGGCGGCGTTCAGCGCCAGAATATTGGTCTGGAAGGCGATGCTGTTAATGACGGCGGTGATCTCAGAGATTTTCTTCGAACTGGTCGAAATATTGCCCATCGTCTGGACCACACCGGAGACCATCTGTCCACCACGACTGGCTTTACCGGACGCATCTTCCGCCAGTTTGCTGGCGTGGTGCGCGTTATCGGCGTTTTGCTTCACCGTTGCGGTCAACTCCTCCATGCTGGCTGCCGTCTGTTCGATCGCCGCAGCCTGCTCTTCCGTGCGTGAGGACAAGTCGGTATTGCCCGCCGAGATTTCACTGGTGCCGCGATAAATCTCTTCTGCTCCCTGACGCACGGCTCCCACCGTTTGCACCAGCGAACGCTGCATCTGTTGCAGGTGGCGACTCAGACGTCCAATTTCGCTGCGCCCGGTCGGCTCATCCTGCATGGTGAGGTCACCGGCGGCAATTTGCTCAATACGCTGCGCAGCATGCTGCAAAGGTTGAATGACGGTACGACGCAGAACAATAAACGTCATCAGCGTCAGTAACAGTGCCAGACCAAAGGCGCCAATCATGAACATCATCCCCAGTTGCGTGCGCTGATGCGCCTGCTCGCTTAACTGGTTAGCGCGCGCCATGCGCAGTTCAATCGCTTTCAGCAGCACTTTGTTGTAGCTGTCATCCAGTTGTCTCGCGTGTTCGCTTTCGTGGTTAATGATCGCTTCGAACATGCCGTTTTTAGCGTACTTGAGCATCGGTTGCATCCCGGCAACGTAGGCTTTGAAACTGCTCTCCAGCTCGCCATCCAGTGCCTCATCCGCAGGGGTTTTCACCTTGCGTGCCATGTACGTGGCAAACCCGTCCTCAGACTGCTTGATCCGCTTTTCCGCTGCGGCAATGTTGGCCTTCATGTCATCCATTTCGGCTATCCGACTGGCCGCGCCTGCGTGGATCATGTTAATTCGCGCCGTACGCAGATGGTTCGAGCTGTTCGATAATCCCATGCGCACCTGGATCTCATCCGTCACATCCCGCTGATCGCGGTCAGCCTGCATGAGAAAGTAACCCGCCAGACCTGAGCTCAGCGCGAACAGTAAAAGGATGCCACCGAGAATGGAGGAAAACAGCGGAACCAGCCTGATGTGATGCAAAAAGCCCAGCTTATGTGGTGCTTGCATCGATGATGTGTTGTCCATGACCGTCGACTCTCTTGTAGGATTAATGCGTAATACGCGCCCGTTAGATAGTCATCGGCATTCCGCGAAGTTTACTTACCGGGAAAAGCGCCGATTTCGTCACAGTTTGACAACATTTATGTTAAAAACAGGAAAGCGCCAGCGGAAATTTCCGCTGGCGGATGAATCAGTTATCGCCGAAATGGATAACGGTACGGATGGATTTACCTTCGTGCATCAGGTCAAACGCGTCGTTGATTTGATCCAGCGGCAGGCGGTGGGTAATGAACGGATCCAACTGGATTCTCCCGGCCATCGCGTCTTCCACCATCCCCGGCAACTGGGTACGCCCTTTAACGCCGCCAAATGCGGAGCCGCGCCAGACACGCCCCGTCACCAACTGGAATGGACGGGTTTTGATCTCCTGGCCCGCCCCGGCAACGCCAATGATGATGCTTTCGCCCCACCCTTTATGGCAACATTCCAGCGCCGCGCGCATCACGTTTACATTACCAATACATTCGAAGCTAAAGTCCACGCCACCGTCGGTGAGCTCAACAATCACCTCCTGGATCGGTTTGTCATAGTCCTTCGGGTTGATGAAGTCGGTTGCGCCCATTTCAGCCGCCAGTTTGAATTTTTCCGGGTTGGTATCGACAGCAATAATACGTCCGGCTTTCGCCTGCACTGCCCCCTGGATCACCGCCAGGCCAATTCCGCCGAGGCCAAACACAGCAACGGTATCGCCCTCTTTGACTTTTGCGGTGTTATGCACAGCACCAATGCCCGTGGTCACTCCGCAACCAAGCAGACAGACCTTGTCCAGAGGCGCTTGCGGATTGACCTTCGCCAGCGAGATTTCCGCACACACGGTGTATTCACTGAAGGTACTGGTCCCCATGTAGTGATAGATGGGTTCGCCGTTATAGGAAAAACGGGTAGTCCCATCCGGCATTACGCCTTTCCCCTGGGTGGCACGCACGGCCTGACAGAGGTTGGTCTTGCCGGATTTACAGAATTTGCACTCGCCGCATTCGGCGGTATACAACGGGATGACATGATCGCCCGGTTTCAGGCTGGTAACGCCTTCACCGACCTCGACCACCACGCCACCACCTTCATGTCCCAGAACCGCCGGGAATACCCCTTCCGGATCGTCGCCAGAAAGCGTAAACGCGTCAGTGTGACATACACCAGTATGGGTGATTTTGACCAGAACTTCGCCTTTTTTCGGCGGTGCGACGTCAATTTCAACAATTTTAAGCGGCTGACCAGGGCCAAACGCGACTGCTGCACGTGATTTCATCTGTCTCTTCCCTTTATTGCGAGGTGATGGGTTTATTTTAGATAAGCGCGAAGAAGGTGGCCGATTTCGGCCATGCGCACGGCGCGCTGGTCGGACGTGGTTTCACCATTCACCAGTTCATCTTTCAGGTGGATCTCAACCATTTCGCCCATTAAACCATTGGACGCGCCGCGAACTGCTGCAATTTGTTGCAGGATAGCCAGGCAAGGCTCGCCAGACTCCAGCGCACGCTCCAGGGCGTCCACCTGGCCCCGAATGCGCCGGACGCGAGTCAGAATACGTTTTTTATCTTCGGGTGAATGCGGCATATGCCCTCCTTGATACTATAGGGGGGTATACTATCAGTAATTTTAATCAATTGTAAAATTTCTGATTATTTAAATAGCAATAACATACTTTTGGTTGAATCTGGACCGATGCAGATTATGCTTCAAAACAGCTTTTGAAGCGGCTGAGGCTTATTTTTCAAGAGAGGAGGATTCGTTATTTTATGGGTTAGAGGTTATTGGGAAAGAATTAAGAATTTAGGGTATTGCAATTAAGTTATCAAATAGATAACCAGGCAACCTTTTCGCGCCGCAGATAACGACGATCTCATAATTCTGCTGGAATGTGTTTAATCTCCTTCAGATGCCCGTTCTCAATACAAATGTATCCCCCCTCTTTTAAGGTTGAAAGTGTGTTCATGATTGCAGAACGTGAAAGGCGCGTCTTACTGCGAATGTAACTTTCTGCCGTAACACCCTCTCTGACCGTCTGTGGTTTACTCATCAATTCGTAAAGCTGGTAACGAACCTTCTCAAAGACGGTTGGCGTCACGAGTTTGAACAATACCTCACCTCCCACGGCCACCACTAACTCAAGGTACCTGGCATACTCTTGCCACAAGTTATGCTGCGTCAGCAGGGAGTACCATTGTTCTTTATCTACAATGGCGATTTCAGTGGGTTCCAGCACCCGCAGAATAAACTGAGATTCTGATGTTTTATGGACAGGGATAATCCCGCGCAGCGTTGGGCCTTCGAAAATATCCAGAAGGATATCATCGGGTTGCCGGCTAAGAGACATCACGCCACTGCGTATAAGATAACACTTTGACTGATTGGTTGCGTTGAAACTGAATCGTTTCCCTGCGGGAAAGACCGTGTACGTTAAATACGGTTCGAGCGTATTCAGAAGAACCTTCAAATGAGAGGGGTCTACACGGGTACACAGAGATCCTGACATCCCTATAATATCTAAATGGTTATGCATGCTTATTGCCAACAGAGAAATTTTAACTAGATTAGCAGAATTTTTTGAAGACTGTTACTGTGATGATTAGCTGACCGTGCATAGCTATTATTAAATGAACTGTTATTACAGCCCTGCCTGGAAATCACGTTCATTCTATTCTTTACGGAATCGCGGATTAAATAGTGGCACAGGGTATTGCAGCGATAATAGTTCCTGCAACTGGGTTCAGGATGGTACGGAACATTACCAGAGTATCCCTACCTATATACAACAAAGAAAAGGAGCCTGTTCGTGGTCATCTTTATCTCGGACAAAATAAAACGTCAGGACAACGGTTTGAATCTGTCTTCAGTTACCGCTCAGTGTGGGGGGATCCCCACACCGGCGGAAATCACCCTATCGCTTACGCGGCATCATCCGCAGTAGCGTATTGTCCTTCCAGAAATAATGGTGCATCAGCGCAGCGGCGGCATGTAGCGCAATGACAAAATAGCCGAGATTCGCCAGCGTAACATGCCAGGATTTCAGCGTATCGACCAGATCGAAATTGCCTTCCGTCGCGTACGGCATCACCAGGCCAAACGCCATCCACGGATTCCCGCGGTTGTACATCATCACCAGGCCGATCAAAGGCAATGCAATGAACAACAGATAAATCACCAGGTGCCCCAGATGCGCCAGTCCGGTGATCATCGGTTTAGGCTTTGGCACGATGGCGGGGGCCGGATACTTCAGTCTGATCAGCAAACGCGCAACCATCAGAACCAGGATGGAGATCCCGCAAGAAACGTGAATCATGTTAATGACGGGCCGGTCGCTGCGCGGGAAAAAACCACGAAATTCCATCGCGCAGTAGGCGACAATTACCAGTAAAAAGACCAGCCAGTGGATGCCAATCTGCAGGCTTGAGTACTTATTGCCCATATCACTTCCTGAGTAAAAACAATAAAGCGACAACATAACGAGCTTTTATTAAAAATTCATTAACTTTTCTTCACCGCTTATCAGTCAGTTAGGCTTAACGGCAAGAAGTGCGATTGCTCCCCCCGCTATACTGGACTATGCCTGGAAGGGAAAAAAGAATGTCCGCTACAACCTCACAGGAGTTCATTATGCGTAAAATTGGCATTAACGGTTTTGGTCGTATTGGTCGTCTGGTGCTGCGTCGGTTACTGGAAGTTAAAAGCGATGTTGAGGTGGTCGCGATCAACGACCTCACCTCCCCTAAGATCCTCGCCTATCTGCTTAAGCATGACTCAAACTACGGTCCGTTCCCCTGGAGCGTTGACTTTACGGAAGACGCGCTGATTGTTGATGGAAAGACGATCGCGGTTTATGCAGAGAAAGACGCTAAAAATATTCCGTGGAAAGCCAAAGGTGCGGAAGTCATCATTGAATGCACCGGCTTCTATACCTCCACAGAGAAATCTCAGGCACACATCGATGCAGGCGCGAAGAAAGTGTTGATCTCGGCACCTGCTGGCGACATGAAGACCATCGTTTTCAATGTTAACGATGACACGCTAAATGCCAGTGATGTGATTGTCTCGGTGGCCTCCTGCACCACCAACTGCCTGGCACCGATGGCCAAAGCCCTGCACGACAACTTTGGTATTAAGGTGGGCACCATGACCACGATTCACGCCTACACCGGCACGCAGTCGCTGGTCGATGGTCCGCGTGGGAAGGATCTGCGCGCCTCGCGTGCGGCAGCCGAAAACATCATCCCGCATACCACGGGGGCGGCGAAAGCGATCGGTCTTGTCATCCCGGATCTCAGCGGTAAGCTGAAGGGTCATGCTCAGCGCGTTCCGGTGAAAACCGGTTCCGTCACCGAACTGGTGTCGATTCTGGCTAAAAAGGTGACGGCGGAAGAGGTCAACAACGCCCTGAAGAAAGCGACGCATAACAATGCGTCTTTTGGCTATACCGATGAAGAAATCGTCTCCTCTGACGTCATCGGTTCCCACTTTGGTTCCGTGTTTGATGCGACCCAGACTGAAATCACCGAGGTGGGCGATCTGCAACTGGTGAAAACCGTGGCCTGGTACGACAACGAATACGGCTTTGTGACGCAACTGATCCGTACCCTTGATAAGTTCATTAAACTCTAAGCGTAAAGGCGGAGGGAAACCTCCGCCCTTCTTCTGATGATCAGGACTGCAAATAGACTACCTGCGTTTGCAGGTACTCGTTTAGCCCGTGTTTGCCGTCAGCACCGCCAATTCCCGACTTGCGCCAGCCAGCGTGGAAGCCCTGCATCGCCTCAAAGTTCTCGCGATTAATATAGGTCTCACCAAACTTCAGCCCTTTAATAGCTTTCATCGCCACGTTGAGATTCTGCGTATAAACAGACGACGTCAGACCGTAGTCGCTGTCATTTGCCATCGTGATGGCCTCTTCCAGGGTGTTGAAGGCCACAACGGGCAGTACCGGACCAAAGGTCTCCTCATGCATGATGGCCATCTCCTGACGAACATCCAGTAGCAACGTGGGTGGATAATAGTAGCCTTTGCCCTCAGCGGCTTTACCGCCGAGCGCCACTCGCGCCCCTTCCTGAACGGCACGCGCCACTTTCTGCTCCACGCGTTGCAGAGCGGCAGCATTAATCAACGGTCCCATGGCGATGTCGTTACGCTCGCCAGGATTGCCAAACTGCACCGCTTTCAGGGCTTCGCCCAGACGGTTCACAAACTGGTCATAAATCCCTTTTTGTACATATACACGTTCAGCGCAGTTACAGACTTGCCCGGTATTGATGACGCGGGAATCCACAATCGCTTTGACCGCTAGGTCAAGATCGGCATCATCCATCACAATGGCCGGTGCCTTGCCGCCCAGTTCCAGACACACTTTGGTAATATTCTTCGCCGCCGTCGCCATAATCTTCTCACCCGCAGTAACGCTACCGGTCATACTGACCATCGCCACCTTCGGGTTGCCAGCCAGTTCCTGGCCGACAGTTTCGCCACGCCCCAGCACCAGGTTAAACACACCGCGCGGCAGGCCAATCTCATCGACGATTTTGGCAAACGCAATGGCGTTATTAGGCGTAAATTCGCTGGGTTTAATCACGATGGTATTCCCGGTAAGCAGCGCCGGAGCCAGCTTACGGGCAATGAGGAAAAACGGGAAATTCCACGGCAGGATCCCGGTAGTGACCCCCAGCGCGCGTTTAAACAGCAAAATATTCTCGCCGGGGCGGTCGCTTTGCAGAATTTCGCCTTCATAACGGCGAGCCCACTCCGCCATATAGTCGAGGTAATCGGCGGTAAAGGAGACTTCTACTGCCGCCAGTTGCTGAATTTTGCCTCCTTCCGCGACGATTAAGGCGCTGATTTCGTCGGCACGCTCGCGGATCCCGGCGGCGATTTTTCGCAGCCAGCCCGCGCGAGCGATAGCCGGTAGCGCTTCCCAGTCCGCCTGAGCGCGGTCGGCGGCGTCAATGGCTTTACGCGCATCTTCAGCCCGACCATCAGGAATACGTGAAATCACCTCTTCGGTCGCCGGATTGACGACATCAATCCAGGCATCTTCGTGCCAGGTCACAAACTGTCCGTCGATATACATAGGATGTTGTACGGGTACTGACATGCGCTACTCCTGTGATTGAATTGTTTTTAACAAGTAAAATCATTGTTAATAAATATCAATCATGCCGCAACGATCCCGACTGTCGTCGTGATTCTGTGAACTGCTTCATAAAAGAAGAAGATCGGGCTGGGGAGAAAGAAACAGCAGGCATTCGTGTTTTGCCCGTTTGGGAAAAAAGACTCCCAAACGGGCAGGCATTAGCGCAGCGACCGGTTGTTCATCGCGTCATTGAGCGCCGGATCCTGTTGCAGGAGCTGCCACGCGGTCTCGACCTCTGGCGGGAAATCCACATGCACAATGAAGTCGCGCCCGCGAGGACCATAGCCGGTTTCATCATTGCGCAAGCGCGGGATTTCACCCACCACCAGCGCTAAATAGCGATCGACGGTCCACAGGCCGTCAGGGTCATTGGCGAACGCGATACCGTCTTCCTGCTGACACAATACTGGTGTAAACCCCGGATAGCTCAACCAGCGCGGCGCGTCTGGATCGTCACGGGTCACCCGGCGAAATGTCGCCACCGTACGCCGCTGCATGGTGGGATCCTGTACCACGATAGCGGTGTTAATGGGTTCTGCGGCCTGAGCAATCATCTGCGCGCTAAAACGCGCGTTTTCTCCACAGTTGGTGGACCGATCTTCCAGCCAAATTTTATCGGCGGGAATATGCCAGAACTGCCGGGCAATATCCGCCAGAACGGCAGCTTCGGCGCGACCGGTTGTCTGAATCGTGTTATAGCGCGGATGTTGAGCGACGGCGGCGTACAGGAAGGTTGTGGAATGACCAATCCCACCGGCGATCAACAGCGGAATTGATTGCTCCTGAGCAATTCGACATGCGGCGTCAATTGTCGGGATGACGGCATTCCCCGCCAGCACCACGCAGTCTGCCGGATAAGCGGCCCCTGCGCAGAAATCGTCCTGCGCCAGCCACTGCCCCACGGTATTGATCGCCTCAAGGGTGGTGGCGGAAAGTTTCGGGAACGGTTGCATCATTAGGCTCCTCCTCTCATTTCAGCAGAGTACCGCACCCGCCCTGAATAAACAGCAGATCTCTCTGAAAGGCTGATGATTGATATTTCGACGCTTTTTTTACCATCGGCGTGAAATAACACAAAACGTCTAAAAATCGGGCGGTTGCACCTGCATGTTATCCTGCCTGACGGCCATTTTATAAATGATTAACGCTGTATTTTTTATTTTTACAGAAAATAACACGGGTAAATCACTCTCTTTCAAGCCCATTCCCGCGTGACGCCGCTTGTTAAATGTTAAGAACACACCTAGTTTGATTAACAATTTTACAACTATTTAACGTAACAGGTTGCACCTGGCGCGCTGCAGGGTGGCACCTTCTTTGTTCTCTGGCGGAGGTTTTAAGTTAATGACAACCCATGAAAATAGTACGGCTATTCTGAAGAAAAATAAGAAGGTCCTCGTCGCCAGTCTGACCGGCAGTGCGATTGAATGGTTCGACTACTTCCTGTATGGCACCGCAGCAGCACTGGTGTTCAACAAAATTTTCTTCCCGATGGTCGACCCGGTGATTGGTCTGATCCTCTCATATCTCTCCTTCTCACTGACCTTTTTTATCCGTCCGATTGGCGGGGTGATTTTCGCCCACATTGGCGATCGCATCGGGCGTAAAAAGACGCTGGTACTGACGCTTTCCCTGATGGGCGGCGCGACGGTGATGATCGGTCTGCTGCCCACTTATGACATGATCGGTATCTGGGCCCCCATTCTGCTTATTCTGATGCGCATCATCCAGGGAATGGGGATAGGCGGCGAATGGGGCGGCGCGCTGCTGCTGGCCTATGAGTACGCGCCGGAAAAACGCAAAGGCTTCTTTGGCAGTATTCCGCAGGCAGGCGTGACCATTGGGATGCTGATGGCGACGTTTATCGTCTCGCTGATGACGCTGTTTAGCGAAGAAGATTTTCTCTCCTGGGGCTGGCGCATCCCGTTCCTGCTGAGCTCCGTACTGGTACTGTTAGGGTTATGGATCCGTCGCGATATCGACGAAACGCCGGACTTTAAGAAAGTGAAAGCTTCTGGCCAGGTTGCCAAAGCGCCGCTGCGCGATACGCTGACCCATCACTGGCGTGAAGTGTTGATTGCCGCCGGGTTGAAGGTGGTCGAAACCGCACCGTTCTATATTTTCTCGACCTTCGTAGTCAGCTATGCCACGAGCACCCTCAGCTATCAGAAATCCCAGGTGCTGGAAGCGGTCACCGTTGGCGCGCTGATCGCCACCGTGATGATCCCGTTAATGGGGCTGCTGTCGGATAAAATCGGGCGTAAACGGATGTACACCATCAGCGTCTCCCTGCTTGGCCTGTTTATCGTGCCGTGGTTCCTGCTGCTTAATACCGGCACCACCTGGGGCATTATGCTGGCGACAATCGTGATGTTCGGCGTGCTTTGGGCGCCGGTAACGGCGGTACTGGGAACGCTGTGCTCCGAAATTTTCAGCGCCAACGTCCGTTACACCGGCATCACGCTTGGCTACCAGATTGGCGCGGCGCTGGCAGGCGGTACGGCTCCTCTTATCGCCACAGGGTTGCTGGCGAAATACGATGGCGACTGGGTACCCGTGGCGTGGTACCTGCTTACGACCGTAGCGATTTCCCTGGTTGCCATTTTCTTTGCCAGCCGGGTGAAACGTAGTCCGGCGATTAACGCCCAGCCCAACGAGTTGTAATCCCTTCGCGGCCAGATTCTTTGGCCGCTTTGATTTAATACCTGCACGGAACATTTGATTTACCAGGCGTTTTCCTATTCACTTGATTTATAATTTACGTAACATACATTACCATTAGCCTGCTAACCAATAGATTCAATGAAGGTAAAAAACCTTATGCGTCTGCCGCAACGCGATCCCTACGCGCCTCGCGACTGGCAGCCACACGAAAAACCAGCCCTGTTAGGTTCCCCCTCAACACCGGTTCACAGCCCCCCCAAACGCATCGCTTACGGCGTCGTTGGATTACTGGTGTGCCTGACGGGGGCGCTGGGCAACGCGATGGTTTCCGCGAATCTGCAAAATTTGCAGGGGACCTTTGCCGCGTGGTCAACAGAAATCGCCTGGCTGCCAGCGGTCTACGTGATGACAAACGTCTCCATCAACCTGTTGCTGGTGAAATTTCGTCAGCAGTACGGATTGCGGGCGTTCACCGAAGGGTTTCTGGTGCTGTACGTGCTGGTCACCTTCTTCCACCTGTTTGTCAACGACCTGAGTTCTGCACTGATGGTGCGTGCCGCGCACGGCATGGTCGCCGCCGCGCTCAGTTCGCTGGGCATTTATTATCAGATTCAGGCGTGGCCGGCGAAACATCGCCTCAAGGCGCTGACGATAGGCATTACCGGCTCATCGCTGGCGATCCCGATAGCCCGCCTGTTTTCGACCGAACTGCTACAGCTTGATGAATGGCGTGGCCTGTACTTTTTTGAATTGGGTCTGGCACTGATCTCGCTTGGTTGCGTCATCGCCCTGAAACTGCCGCCGGGCGACCGTAAAAAGGTGTTTGAAAAGAAAGACTTCATCACATTTATTTTACTGGCGCCGGGGATGGCATTACTTTGCGCGGTGCTGTCGCTGGGTCGCCTGGACTGGTGGTTTGAAGCGCCGTGGATCGGCTGGTCGCTGGCGCTGGCAACGGTGCTCATCATCGCCGCCATTACGTTTGAACATAACCGCAGCAATCCCCTGCTCAACACCCGCTGGTTGTCGAGTGGCAGTATCTTACGGCTGGGGCTGATTATGCTGCTGATCCGCATTGTGCTGGCGGAGCAAAATACCGGCGTGATCGGCTGGTTGCAGTACGTCGGGCTGCAGAATGAGCAGATGACCTGGCTCGCGTGGTCGATCTTTGCCGGGATTGTATGCGGCATTGTCGCCAGTTGTCTGACGATTAAGCCGACGCGGCTTGCCTGGCCCATCGTGACCTCGCTGGTACTGATGATCATCGCCTCGCTACTGGACAGCCAGTCGAACAGCCTGACGCGGGCGGATCAGTTGATGATAAGTCAATTTCTGCTTGGTTTCGGCAGCGCGTTCTTCCTTGCCCCGGCGATGCTGGCCGGGATCGGTGGCGTTGTCGCCGATCCGCGAAATCTGGTCAGCTTTTCAGTGCTGTTTGGGATGAGTCAGAACATCGGCGGCCTGTTAGGGTCGGCGATCCTCGGCACCTTTCAGACCTGGCGCGAAAAATACCACTCCAGTCTGCTGGCAGATCAGCTCACCACGCTCAATCCGCTGGTAACTGAGCGGCTACAGCGCTATACGCAGATGTACCAGGGTCTGATTGGCGACAACTCGCTGCTGGACACCCAGGCCGCGCTACAACTCCAGAACGCCAGCGCCCTTGAAGCCAATATTCTCGCATACAACGATACCTACCTGCTGACGGCCAGCATTGCCACCGCCACGCTGGTGTGGATTTTCTGGCGTCTGCTGCGTCTGCGCGTGACTGCGCATCTGGCGCTGAAGAAAGCCACAGGTACTAAATAACGGAAAATAATGATGTCAAAAGCGTTCTCTCAGGAGCAGTTATGAGTCAGCAGGATGCCGCCAAAGAGCAGGCCCACACCCGCAATAATTTGCGTATTGTCTCCATTTTCGCCGCGGCAGCGATTGGCATCGTCGGCGTGCTGGTGATCCTCTATGCGTGGCAGCTTCCGCCGTTTACTCGCCATACGCAGTTTACCGATAACGCTTATGTACGCGGGCAAACGACGTTTATCAGCCCGCAGGTGAACGGCTACATCACTCAGGTGAATGTACAGGATTTTGAGCAGGTAAAAAAAGGCGATCTGCTGTTACAGATAGATGACCGCATCTATCGCCAGCGGGTGCATCAGGCCCAGGCGCAACTGGCGATGAAAATTGCCGCGCTCAACAATAACCAGCAGCAGCGTAAAAGCGCGGAAGCCGTTATTGAACGCAACGAAGCCATCCTGAAAAATGCCAAAGCGCAAAGTCTTAAGACTCAGGCCGACCTGAAGCGAGTTAAAGATTTGACGGCTGATGGCTCACTGTCGATTCGTGAACGTGATGCTGCACTCGCCAGTGCCGCGCAGGGCAGCGCGGATATCGATCAGGCCAGGGCGACGCTGGAGATGTCACGACAGGATTTGCAGACCGTGATTGTTAACCGCGACGCATTGCAGGCGGATGTCGAAAACGCCAGAGCCGCGCTGGAACTGGCGGAAATTGATTTGCAAAACACACGGATCGCCGCTCCACGCGACGGTCAGCTTGGACAAATCTCGGTACGGCTTGGTGCATACGTCACTGCCGGTACGCATCTCACCACCCTGGTCCCGTCTCAACACTGGGTCATCGCGAATATCAAAGAGACACAGCTGGCCGATCTCCGCGTCGGACAACCGGTGAAATTTAGCGTCGATGCGTTAAATGATAAACAGTTTGAAGGCCGCGTTGAGAGCATTTCACCGGCAACGGGCGTGGAATTTAGCGCCATCACGCCGGATAACGCGACGGGCAACTTCGTGAAAATTGCCCAGCGCATCCCGGTCCGGGTGGCAGTGCTTGGCAAGCCAGAAGATATCGCGCTACTGCGCCCCGGTATGTCGGTGCAGGTTCACATTGATACCCGGGAGGCGAAGCCATGATCCTTCGTTTCCTGCCTGGCGTGGCAGTTGCCCTGCTGCTGATCGGCTGTCAGTCGGTCGATGTTCAGCCCGCGAAACCGTCCCTGGCGATCCCCGCCGCCTGGCGAGCAACCAGCGGCCCTGCCAGTCCCGCAGAGCAGGTGTGGTGGCGGAATTTTCATGACCGTTATCTGAACCAGTATGTCGATCAGGCGCTCGAGAATAACAGCGATGTGCTGATCGCCCGCGAGCGCATCAATGAATACCAGGCGCAGGTTTATGCCGCCGAAGGCAGCTTGTTTCCCTCACTGGATGCGGGCCTCGCTGGAACCCGCGCACGCGCGCAGTCCGCCGCAACCGGACTCCCCATCTACAGTACGCTGTATAAAGGTAGCCTGACCGCCAGCTATGATGTCGATATCTGGGGGGTTAACCGCAGTACGGCACGCGCGGCGCAGGCCTCGCTGGAGGCGCAAAAAGCGGCCGCCGCCGCGGCAGATTTGACCCTCGCATCATCGGTCGCCTCCGGGTATGTTACGCTGCTGGCGCTTGACGAACAGCTGGAGGTGACCCAGGCGACGGTGAAATCCCGCGAGGAGGCGCTGAATCTGGCCAGGCGCCAGTATGAAACGGGCTACAGTTCACGCCTGGAGTTAATGCAGTCCGACTCTGAACTGCGCTCCACGCGAGCGCAAATCCCGCTCCTGCAACATCAGATTGCCCGCCAGGAGAACGCGTTAAGTATTTTGCTCGGTGATAACCCGCAACGCGTCGAGCGCAGCGCGGATTTCGGGGCGCTGACAGCGCTGAAAATGCCCTCTCAACTGCCGTCAACCTTGCTTAATCGCCGCCCGGATATTGTCCAGGCCGAGCGTCAGTTGGTTGCTGCTGATGCCTCGCTGGCAGCGTCCCGCGCCAGCCTGCTGCCGTCGATCAATCTCACCGCGGGCGGATCGATACAGGATCGCACCCTGCCCGGTCTTCTCGATAATCCCCTCCAGCTATGGAGTCTCGGCGGCAGCATTCTTGCGCCGCTGCTGAACCGCCAGGCGCTGAACGCGCAGGTGGATATGTCGCAGTCGCAGCGTAATCAGGCGCTGTACGGCTATGAGAAAACCGTGCGCAACGCCTTCAGAGAAGTGAACGACAGCCTGGATGCCATCACGCGTTATCAGGAGCAGTTGCTGGAGCTACAGGCCCAGCAAGCGGTCGCGCAGGAAACCTTGCGTATCGCGCAAAATCGCTATCGCAACGGTTATTCCTCGTATCTCGACGTACTGGATGCCCAGCGTACGCTGTTCTCCGTACAAACCAGTGTGGTTCAGGTGAAAAATAACCTGCTGCTGGCGCAGATTGATTTGTATAAAGCCCTGGGTGGCGGGTGGACTGCCTGACCGACGTCCGATGACGGCTTCGCTTACGGGCCTGGGAGGGTAACTCTTCGCAGACCCAATAACGAAACCGCCATTCCGGCCTTGAATTAGCCGCTAATCTGCTCCATCGCCTGCAGGATGCGTTTATCCGAAATCGGATACGGCGTCCCCAGCTGCTGGGCAAAATAGCTGACCCGCAGTTCCTCAATCATCCAGCGGATCGCTTTCACGTCCTCGTCTTCGCGGCGTGCCGGCGGCAGTTTGTTCAACCACTGCTGCCATGCCTGTTGTACGCTTTCGACTTTCAGCATTTGCGCGCGATCGCGGTGGGGATCAATCGCCAGTTTCTCGAGACGTTTGTCAATCGCCTGCAGATAACGCAGCGTATCGCCAAGACGACGGAAGCCGTTGCCGGTGACAAATCCGCGATACACCAGCCCGCCCATCTGCGCTTTGATATCAGAAAGCCCCAGCGCCATCGTCATATCCACGCGCCCTTTCAGCCGCTTGTTGATGGTAAAGACGGCGGTCAGAATCTGTTCGACCTGCTTCGCAATCTCCACCACCGTCTCGTTTAGCTCGGCGCGAACCTTCTCATGCAGCGCGGCAAAACCTTCTTCCGTCCAGACCGGGCCACCGTTGGCGTCAATCAGCTTATCCACGCCGCAGGAAATACAGTCATCAATCAGTTCCAGTACTTTCCCGTATGGGTTGAAGTACAGACCCAGTTTGGCTTTGTTCGGCAGCTTTTCGTGCAGGTATTTGATCGGCGACGGGATGTTCAACAGCAGCAAACGGCGCAAGCCTGACCACATAGCCTGCTGTTGCTCCAGCGGGTTGTCGAACAGCTTGATCGCCACGCTGTCGCGCTCATCTACCAGCGCAGGCCACGCTTTCACTTTATAGTTGCCGCGTTTCTGCTCGTAACTTTCCGGCAGTTGTCCAAAGCTCCAGATGTGCAGCCCGCTCTGTTCAATACCGTCATCGGCCACCGCCGAGAGCGTCTCCTGCACTTTCCCTTTCAGCCGGTCTTTCAGCACCTGCAACGAGCGCCCTTCTTCCAGCTTCTTGTTTTTATCATCCACCACCCGGAAAGTGATTTTCAGATGATCGGGCACCTGATCCCAGTGCCAGTCTTCGCGGTCAACCGTCACGCCCGTCATCCGTCGCAGCTCGCGCTCCAGGGCGTCCAGCAACGGCAGTTCCAGCGGCGTCACGCGGCCTAAAAACGCGTCGGCATAGTTCGGTGCCGGAACAAAATTGCGCCGCACTGGCTTCGGCATCGATTTGATCAGCGCAATCACCAGTTCGCGGCGCAACCCCGGGATCTGCCATTCAAAGCCACTTTCGTCGACCTGATTGAGCAGCGGCAGCGGAATATGTACGGTCACCCCGTCCGCATCCGCGCCCGGTTCAAACTGATAGCTTAACCGCAGCTTCAGATTGCCCTGATGCCAGAAGTTCGGGTAGTCCAGCTTGCTGATGTTGTCCGCGCCCTCTTTGATCAGCATACTCTTTTCAAAGTTGAGCAGATCCGGTGTGTCGCGACTGACCTTTTTCCACCAGTTATCAAAGTGCCGGGCGGAAATGACGTCATGGCTGATACGCTGGTCGTAAAACTCAAACAGCGTCTCGTCGTCCACCAGAATGTCGCGGCGGCGCGATTTGTGTTCCAGTTCTTCTACTTCGGCGCGCAGCTTGAGGTTTTCACGGAAGAAAGCATGGCGCGTCTGCCAGTCACCTTCCACCAGCGCATGGCGGATAAACAGTTCGCGGCACAGCGCCGGGTCGATCTGGCTGTAGTTCACCTTACGCGCGGCGACAATCGGCAGACCATAAACGGTCACCTTTTCCGTCGCCATAACCGCACCCTGCGCCCGCTCCCAGTGCGGTTCACTGTAGGAACGCTTAATCAGATGCTGAGCGACCGGTTCCACCCACTCGGGATCGATCCGCGCCGCGATGCGTCCCCACAGGCGGCTGGTTTCCACCAGTTCCGCGACCATCGCCCACTTCGGCGGTTTTTTGAACAAGCCGGAACCGGGGAAAATCGAAAAGCGCGCGTTACGCGCACCGGTATATTCCTGCTTGTCGGCATCCTTCATGCCGATATGCGATAACAGCCCGGTCAGCAACGCAATATGGATCTCGCGGTACTGCGCCGGTTCACTGTTCACCGGAATCCCCAGCTCTTTCACGACCTGACGCAGTTGGGTGTAGATGTCCTGCCACTCACGCACGCGCAGATAGTTCAGATAATCCGTCCGGCACAGGCGGCGAAACGCGTTTGACGACAGCGCTTTTTGCTGTTCGCCGAGATAGTTCCACAGATTCACAAACGCGAGGAAATCGGACTCTTTATCGTGGAAGCGACGGTGTTTCTCATCGGACGCCTGCTGTTTGTCCATCGGGCGTTCGCGCGGATCCTGAATCGACAGCGCCGAGGTGATGATCATCGCCTCACGCACGCAGCCGTGTTTTTGCGCTTCCAGCACCATTCGCGCCAGACGCGGATCCACCGGCAACTGGCTCAACTGGCGCCCCAGCGGCGTCAGTTTATAGGCCGTCGCCTGTTCATCGGTGGTAATCGCGCCCAGTTCTTCCAGCAGACGCACGCCGTCCTGGATGTTGCGCTTATCCGGCGCTTCGACAAACGGGAACGCGGCGATATCACCCAGCCCCAGCGCGGTCATCTGTAAAATGACCGACGCCAGGTTGGTGCGCAGAATTTCCGGGTCGGTAAACGCCGGGCGCGACAGGAAGTCGTCTTCGGAATAGAGACGAATACAGATGCCTTCGGATACACGACCGCAACGCCCTTTACGCTGGTTGGCGGAGGCCTGCGATACCGGTTCAATGGGCAAACGCTGCACTTTGGTGCGATAGCTGTAGCGACTGATACGCGCCGTACCAGGATCGATCACATATTTGATACCCGGCACCGTCAGCGAGGTTTCCGCCACGTTAGTCGCCAGCACGATACGCCGCCCGCTGTGCGACTGGAAGACGCGGTTTTGTTCGCTATTCGACAGTCGCGCATACAGCGGCAGCACTTCCGTATGGCGCAGATTCAGTTTATTCAGCGCATCGGCAGTATCGCGGATCTCTCGCTCACCGCTCATGAAGATCAGGATGTCGCCGGGACTTTCACGCCCGAGTTCGTCTACTGCATCAAAAATGGCCTGCAACTGGTCACGCTCGGTGTCATCCGCCTCTTCGACAATCGGCCGATAACGAACCTCCACCGGATACGTGCGCCCCGACACTTCGATGATCGGCGCATTATTGAAATGGCGCGAAAAACGCGCCGGATCGATAGTCGCGGAGGTGATGATAATTTTCAGATCCGGACGACGAGGCAGCAGTTCCTTCAGATAACCCAGCAGGAAATCGATGTTCAGGCTACGTTCGTGCGCTTCATCGATAATGATCGTGTCGTACTGCATCAGCAGACGATCCTGCTGAATTTCCGCCAGCAGGATCCCATCGGTCATCAGTTTGACCATGGTGTTGTCGCTGACGTGATCGCTGAAACGCACCTTGTAGCCGATACACCCGCCCGGCTCCGTCTGCAACTCTTCGGCGATACGGTTAGCCACCGTACGCGCCGCCAGACGACGCGGCTGAGTGTGGCCGATCAGCCCTTTCACTCCACGCCCCAGTTCCATGCAGATTTTCGGTAACTGGGTGGTTTTACCTGAACCGGTTTCCCCGGCGACGATCACCACCTGATGGTCGCGAACGGCCTCGAGGATCGCCTGCTTCTTCTGGCTCACAGGTAAATTTTCCGGGTAGGTAATCAACGGTCGCGCCGCTTCGCGTAGCACAACTTTACCTGCCGCCTGTTCAATCTCTTTCGCCATCTCCTGGTAAATGGCCTGTTGTGCATCAGGATTTTTAACCTTCTTCACGCCGTGCAGGCGACGTGAAAAGCGCTGCCGGTCACGCAGCATCAGTGTGTCCAGCTGCTGTTGTAACGCGTGGAAGGTGAGTTTTTGTTGTTCTGTCATAGCGTTAAAAGGCAGTGCTCTGCCTGGTTAAATCTCTTCTAAATGATAGGTATAGAGTACCACATCAGCGCATTTTGTGTGTTGTTCAATAAATTCGAACATAGGATTCGATATATTGCGCTTTCTCTGCAACAGGATTGTGAATAAAGTGTCAACAAGCAACGGGGCACAGCCCATTCAAACACCTATAAGGAAACACCCATGAGCAAGGTTTTAGTTCTCAAATCCAGTATTCTGGCAGGGTACTCTCAGTCTGGTCAGTTGTCTG
Organism: Citrobacter farmeri; assembly: GCF_019048065.1. NCBI lineage: Bacteria > Pseudomonadati > Pseudomonadota > Gammaproteobacteria > Enterobacterales > Enterobacteriaceae > Citrobacter > Citrobacter farmeri. The sequence continues at coordinate 2,214,763 of NZ_CP077291.1, read as the reverse complement.
ATTATTTTGTTGAACAGTGGCGTGAAAAGCACTCTGCTGACGAAATCACCGTTCGTGACCTGGCTGCCAATCCAATTCCGGTACTGGATGGCGAACTGGTGGGAGCCCTGCGCCCGAGCGACGCACCGCTTACGCCTCGTCAACAGGACGCGCTGGCGCTGTCTGATGAGCTGATTGCTGAACTGAATGCGCACGATGTGATTGTGATCGCCGCGCCGATGTACAACTTCAACATCCCGACGCAGTTGAAAAACTATTTCGACCTGATTGCTCGTGCTGGCGTGACGTTCCGCTACACCGAGAAAGGGCCGGAAGGTCTGGTCACCGGCAAACGTGCGGTGATCCTCTCCAGCCGTGGCGGTATCCACAAAGATACGCCGACCGACCTGATTGCGCCGTACCTGAAAATCTTCCTCGGCTTTATCGGCATCACCGACGTGAACTTCGTGTTCGCAGAAGGGATCGCCTACGGTCCGGAAGTGGCGTCTAAAGCTCAGTCTGACGCGAAAGCCGCCATTGACAGCGTCGTCGCGGCCTAACATATTGACCTCCCGCCAGTGCGGGAGGTTTTTTTATTTGCTCTGATAGCATAAATAACCCACCACACCCTGACTCACACCATCACTCGGATGGTTCACTCCGTCTGTGACTTCTACACAGGGAAAATCAAACGGCGACACGTTTTCAATACATGCCACGTTAACCCCGTATTGATCCGGGCTGGATCGACGTTGATGGAAGGTATAAATCCCGCATACGGAACAAAAGAAGTGCCTGGCGGTGCCGGTATTGAAGCGGTATTCCGTGAGCTTGTCTTTTCCCGTGACGATCTCTATCCCCATCAGTGGCGCAGAGACCACCACCGCTCCCCGCATGCGACAAAATGAACAATTACAGCGCCGGACGGTATTAAAGCCGTCACTGAGCTGAACGGTAAATCTGACGGCGCCGCAGTGGCATTGTGCTGCTCTTTTTTCAGTCATCGACTTGTCCTTCCTTCGATATTCCATCCAGCGTCGCCAGCACGTCCGTTGAAAGAATCAGATCGCCTGCGGCCATATTTTCATGTAAATGGGTCACCGACGAGGTGCCGGGTATCAGCAAAATATTTGGCGAACGGTGCAGTAGCCATGCCAGAGCGACCTGCATCGGTGTTGCATTGAGGCTTTCGGCCACGGCGGAAAGCGTTGAGGATTGCAGCGGCGTGAATCCGCCCAGCGGGAAAAAGGGAACGTAGGCAATGCCGTCTTCTGCCAGCGAGTCGATCAGCGCATCATCCTGACGATGGGCAACATTGTACTCATTCTGTACACAGACCACGTCTGCGATACTGCGCGCTTGCGCCACCTGGCTGGCGGTCACATTACTCAGTCCGATGTGCTTGATCAGTCCCTGCTGCTGAAGCTCAGCCAGCACGCTGAAGCTCGCTTCAATAGAGCCTTCATGCGGGCCGTGACCGTCGCCCAGCATAATGCGTAAGTTAACAACATCCAGCACATCCAGACCGAGATTGCGCAGATTATCGTGAACCGCCTGTCTGAGTGCTTCTGGCGAGAACGCCGGCAACCAGGAGGCATCGTCTCCACGACGAGCGCCGATTTTAGTGACAATCACCAGATCGTCCGGGTAAGGATGCAGCGCTTCGCGAATGATTTGATTCGTGACGTGTGGACCGTAAAAGTCGCTGGTATCAATATGATTGACCCCCAGCGCGATCGCTTCCCGAAGCACTGTCAATGCAACATGACGGTCCCTCGGAGGACCAAAAACCCCTGGCCCCGCCAGTTGCATCGCCCCATACCCTAAGCGTTTGACCTGCCGGGAACCAAGAGAAAACGTGTCAGATTTACCGTGACTTGCCATAACTGCCCCTTCTGCTGAATAGCGCGTAAGAAAAGAGAGTATAGAAACTTACCCTGCAAATTATTACGCCCAACCCAACAAAACGAAAAGCCGCAGTTCGCAGATAACGATTAATTACTTGCGCAACCACTTGCCGTTAATGCCCTGGACATATTCTCCCGGTTTCGCACGCTCAACCAGTTTCTGTCCGGCCATTTTCGCCACTTCATCAACGGGAAGTTGGTGGCTTTCAGCCAACTGCCGATAGCTGTCGGCTCGCGCTTTATTGATTTCACTGACCAGCGTCAGCGTTTGCGCGTCTTGTTTCAGGGCCACCAGATAGCCATTGTACGTCTCACCGACCCGGCCCTGGGTTCTGGCCTCATTTAACGTCAGCGCCAGAGCGCTCCCACTCAGCAAACTCAGAATGAGCGTCGCCAGGATAAAGGTTTTCTTCATCATCACCTCAGAACAAGTCGCTGCGGGATTTGAGCAGGCTTTCAACGTCCTTATCCACTTTGATATGAATTTCATGCTCAATTTTGACGTTCATATTGATGGTGATGGGCTCTTTTGGCGCCGCGACTTCAATGCGCGGCGTACAGCCCGTTACTAACCAAAGCGGGAGAAGCGCCAGCATGGCTGTCATTGTTTTCATTGGGGTTCCTCACATTCCTTGCCTTGCGGACAGTTTTTTTCTGGCAGCGCCGCGTTCTGTTCAAGCCATGCCTGTAGATTGTCGCCAAAACGCAAACTGCGCCACAGCGTAAAGACATTCTCTTCGTGGGTATAGTTGAGATTCACCGTGCCGACCTTGCCATCGACATGGCTGTTGCCACGAATTTGCGCCTGCATCGTCAATACGCCCAGATTGTCTAAATTGATTTTGGTCCATGAATGGGCAATCTCCATGTATCGCAACCAGTTAATGGCCGCCCCCGCCGCCATGTTATCTTTCACCACCGCATCTGCCGTGTCTTTGTCGATACGCAGCGTCATCGGACCGGGATTGGTTAACCAGCCGTCTTTGATAATCCATTTTTCATTGTTCAACCACAGAGGGAGCGCACCGCTCACCGGCCCGGACATCGCAAACTGTTTCGGATTAACCGCGCTGATAAGTTCGCTCGAGGAGATGTTTTGCACCCGCACCAGTGCCGGATCGTGCTGCGGCATGCGTAATTGTTGCATGGAAACCTTGCCGCCCAGCACATCCACACTCACATCCGTGAGCAACAGCGGATCCGTTTCACTCCACGGATAGGCCCCTTCCAGATCGGCGGTAATATTCGTGGCGGTCACCTGATTGACCACTTCAGCAATTCGCAGCGAAACCGGTCCGCGCGTCCCAAGTTGCCATGCGCCCGCGCTAAAGCGGAACGGCAGTACGAAATCGACGCCGTTAATTTGGTTATCCGGCATCCATGCGCTGCCACCTTTTAAGACGCCGTGACCGCCGGCCTCGAATCCCTGTTCCGCGGCCGCCGAAAACGCCACCTGGGCATACAGTTCACCCTCACGTAACTTCATTTTCCATTCAGGCGGCACCAGCGGCTGGAATACCTCCAGCGACTGTTTCGGCCACCAGGCCTGGCCGCGTAAACGCAGGCCATCCCAACGGCCGTTGAGCCTCACGGGGCCGATCGCGCCGGCATGCAAATCGCCTTTGAACAGGAAAAAAGTCGGATCGCGCCCTTCCACGCTGAACTTGAGGGTTGAGGGCGGCAAAACGCTGCCACCCGAGAAATGCGTTTCCCCTGCATCGAACGAGAGCGCTCCGCTAAAGCGGGGATGCGCCGCATCGCGCACCCATTCAACCGGTTTGTCCATGATCAAACGGGGCGTTTCAACCTTCATGGTACCGTACTGGAGCTGATCAAATCCGGTGGACAAATCGGTCAGCGTGATGGTGCTGTCATGCCACTCGCCTTTGCCGGCCACATCCCATTTCGCGTGCATCGGGGTAAAACTGCCCTCGCCCCAGTAGCGCCACTGCCAGCGCCCGGCATCGGGCAGAAAATCATTCGCCAGACCGTCCAGATGCAGGACAAAATCCCCCATCTGATTCTCATGGGCGCGCAGAATCGCCTGCAGTCGTCCGTCCACTCCGCGCTGAGTCACCTTCACGCCCGCCAGCGGCCAACGGATTTCGTCGATATCCAGCGAGTCGATGACCCGCCCACGCGAACGCAACAGCGCGCCAGGTTCGAACGCCAGCTCCGGATCGGTCAGGCTGCCGGTCAACTGGGCGGGTAGTCTGGCATAGAAAATCAAGTCATCCTGCTTGGCTTCACCGGTCAGTTGCAGCGGCATGGCGCTGTTGTCCATGCTCAGTTTTCCTGGACCAAAAGTGAGCACGGCGTTCCCTTTCCCTGCTTTCCCCTGGGTCAGCACATTAAACCGACCGCTGATCACCGCGTTCTCTGTGCCTTCCTGCCAGTTATCCACCTTCATGCCCAGACGCCCGCTGAGGGGGAAGCCCTGATAAGGCCACGACCAGCGCCCGTCGCTGATGGTTAACTGCTGGCGCGTGAGTTCCCACGGCAGGTCGAGCAGCGGATCGGCATTATCCCGCGCCATCACGATCAACTGGCCGGCATTCTCGCGCCACTCCAGTTCCGCATCGACCAGCGACGGCTCCTGTGGCAGGCTGAGCGTGGCGACGGTATGCCCGCTCACCGGCAGTCCATCCGGCACCAGCGGCATTGTGAATTCACCCACCAGTTTGACGGGGGGGTGTCCATCAAACGCCATAACATCAAGCTCACTTACCGTCAGTGTCTGACCGCGCAGTTGACCCTGAAATTTCACCTTGTCACCCTGATAACGAAGCTGCTGCACCGAAGCGCTCAGCGAGAGGTCCAGTTTGCCCTGCCACACCTGCCAGGGCGAAAGAATGACGTTGTCGATAGAGATCCACGTGTTGGGCAACATGGCCTGCCATTGAGCAAGCGTTCGTGGCGCGGCGGGAGATTGTTCCGCCTGCGGCAGTTTTGCCAGACAGGCGGAGTCGAGTTCAAGCGTACCAATATTCAGCAGCCAGCGACTGGGATGCGACAACCGGGCCTGACTGACACGGGCTAACTGGCAGTCACCCACCAGATAGCGGAGCTCAGGAATTTGTAAACCGTGGCGCGTGAATCGGGGGCTCTCATTCAATGCAATACGCGTTCCGACCGGCAGCCAGATGCCCGCCAGCGTGGGAACCCACAGCCCCAGCGTCATCACCAGCGTCAGCGGCACGAGGATCATGAGTAACAGAAGCGCCAGAACGGCTTTATATTTACCCTTCATGGGCAGTTAATATCCTGATTTAGCAAAAAATTAAGCCGAATTAGGCCGCTATTGTGTCATGTTTAGTGAAACATGCCCAGATTAAGAATAGATGCTCCGGGATGACATACACAATTTTTCACCTTCATCAGAATCAGAAAGTCAGATAAATAACAGTGGGTTATCAGATAAATCTAAAGGCTGATAGTGGGCAATAGCGGCCCACTATGATCATTCATACGTCACCCACATATTCACTTTCCCCGTGACGGGACCAAGGTAGCTTATTGGACCGTTCTGCAAAAAACGGGCGGTGAAACGCGCCGTATCCAGCGATGAATATATCTGTGTTTCACCGTTGTTGGTGCTTACATAACTGCCACGCGTACCGGTATTGGTTAATGTTGTTCCGTCCACATCGACGTGTTCCCCGTTGTACAGCAGCTCTATTTCCAGCCCGTCGACAACATCGGTTCCGGAGGACGCACTTTTATAGACCCGGATATTCTTGTCAGGACTGACTGAGGAACCCCCGGCATCGGCAAAGCGAAAATAGACGTTATTTGCCGCACCTGTACATTTCAGTGAAATATCAACCAGCTTTTCGTCTCCTCTGCGTACAGAGCCGCCCCAGGCGTAAGCCACCCAATCCCCCATGTTAATATTGTAGTTTTCGTTATTTAACATACATGCCGGAGACGTTATCGTGATGCCATTGCCACTAAATTGCGAGGCAACAGAGAAGTTATCACCCGTTTCTATTACTTCAGGTTTATACGTAAAAACCCTCAACGATCCATCACTCAATGACACTGTTAACGTTCTGCCATAGTCATCAGAGCTGATATCGCCTGTTTTTACTAATTCAGCCCTGAACGAAAAACTTGTACTTGCCGGATTAAAAATATAGCCAGACCCTATTCCGGATACCGATTTAGGTCTTGTCCAGTGTTTAAAGACGACTGCCGTCCGGCTATATGCATAATACTCAACACCCGCATCAGGGGGATATATTTGAGAAGTGTATACGTTTGTTCCTGAACTGAAGTCATCGCCGACAGTATGAAACGTATAATATAACTTAAGTCCTATCCCATTAATATTCGTTGGTATCGGTGAGTCCTCGCCGCCATCTATCGACGCGGAGTCAGAAAATGGAATGATAGAAAAATAGGTTGTTGCCGTACCGGAACTGAAATTACTGGAGCTACCTAACTCACCGCCTGTGCAATTGAACTGATAATCAGCAAACTCGCCATACCCCCAGCGATGAAGTACCGTCCCGACAGGCGCGGTATTATCAACGATCAGGGTTCGTGTCTGTTGAAAGGGTCTGGTATCACTCCAGCTGAATGTGCAGGTCTCTGCGACCTGTCCCGGCGCATATCTGTCTGTATCTGGCCAATACACGCCCCCTGTTTTCATGCCCGCATCGCAGCTGGTGATGAGCACAAAATAGATTATTGCCGGGAAGATGAGTGGTGCTGATTTATGCGTGAACAGCCCCCCTTTATTTTTCATTTTATTTGTATTCATAATATTACTTCCCGTTTCAACGTTTCCCCCGGCCTGACGACTTTCGTGTCTGGAGAGTTATTCGATAGTGATAAGAATGCGACTAATGACTTGCGCTGGAATATTCACACGGCAGACATCATTCATAGGTCACCCACATATTCACTTTCCCGGTGACGGGTCCCAGATAGCTTATTTGGCCATTCTGCAAAAAACGGGCGGTAAAACGCGCCGTGCTCTGCGATGAATATAGTTGTGTTTCACTGTTGTTGGTGCTCACATAACTGCCATGCGTACCGGTATCGGTTAACGTTATTCCGTCCACATCAACGTGTTCCCCGTTGTACAGCAGCTCTATTTCCAGCCCGTCAACAACATCGGTTCCGGATCCGGCACTTTTATAAACCCGGATATTCTTGTCTGTACTTGCTGTGGCAGTTCCGGCATCTTCAAAGCGAAAATAGACGTTATTTGCGGCACCCGTACACTTCAGAGAAATATCAACCAGCTTTTCGTTGCCTGTGCGAACCGCGCCACCCCAGGTGTAAGCCACCCAGTCCCCCATATTCACGTCATAGTTTTCGTTATTCAGCATACAGGCAGGCGACGCAAGCGTAATACCACTGCCGCTGAATTCCTGCGCTGAATAAACATCTCCTGTTTGCGAGGTGGTTGCACCAAAAACGTTATTTGAGGTACGCATTGACAGAGAAACAGGCGTACCATAATCAGAGGCCGTTATAGTCCCTGTTTTGATTAACTCAGCCCGAAGCGAAACGCTCACTGACGTGTCCTGAAACTGATAATAGTTACTGTTCACCGAATCAGAACCGCGTGGAGAGTTCGTCTTAAAACCGATACCAAACACACCATTATTCAGCGTATTAGTTCCATACTCCACACCACTATCATACGGGGCGCTTCCCTGAGCATTATAGATAGTTAATGCCCATCTCCTGACACTTTCCGAGGAAAAATCAGAATGATAGTATGGTGTCGCATAAATTTTCAGACCAATACCCTGAACGCTTGTAGAAAATACATATCCTCCCGGGCTGACTATTCCCCCCCCTTCTGGCCCCTCTATATACTGCCCTTGAGCCCTGACGTCGGCAATAACCGCACTGGCTGAGCTCACATAATAACCATCACTTCCTCTCGCTCCGCCAGTGCAATTGTACTGATAATCAGCAAACTCTCCATATCCCCAACGATGAAGTACCGTTCCTGCTGGCGCCGTGTTGTCCACCACCAATGTACGCGGAACCTGAAATGGCCGCAGATCGCTCCAGGTGAGCGTACAGGTGACAGCCATCTGCCCCGGAGAAATGGTATCGTATGCGTTCCAGTTAAGAATCCCGGTTCTTGTGCCGGCGTAAGAGGACCCCACTATCCCTGAAGACAGCAGAGCAATTGCGACAACGGACAGTCTGCTTCTGATAACCCCGGAGACCCTGTTCATACTCACAACCCGACCTCCGCTTTCAGCGTTTCCCCCTGCCCGCCCCAGTCATGGGTGGCCGTCCAGGTCACGGTCAGTTTTCCGCCCTTCATCGATTCCGGCAGCGGATAGCGCTGGCTGCCCTTCGGCGGCGGCATCCGGGTTTTACCGGCCACGCTGACTTTATTCCCGCCCCCCTGGCTTATCGACAGCTCGCCAAAGCTGATGTAATAGGCCGACGGATTGGTGGCGGTTAACCAGCGCTTCCCACCCTCCTGCTCCACACGCCAGGTCAGCTGTTTGGCTGCCTCCCTGGCCCCCGCCGCATTCAGACCGTCCGGGCGGACAAATACCTTCAGCCGACTGCGTACAGCCACCACCAGACGGTTATCCGCGCCGTTTTTTGCCTTCGGGGGGATTTCCTGCAGGGACAGCCAGTACACCGACTCCCGGTCCTGAGGGATTTCGCTTTTCATCACCACCAGGCGCAGCTTGCCGTGTTTTTTCCCCTCTATCTTCATCACCGGAGGCGTCAGCACCAGGGGAATATTGTTGTCCTGGCCCTGCAGATCTTCCAGCCACGACTGCAGCATATAGGTTTCGCTGCTGTCGTTAATCACCTCCACCGGCGTTTCTTTATCAGTAGCGTACGCCACGATGCGGGTTAGCTGCGGGCGCACCCCGGCATTGACCGTATAACTGACCAGCACACCGGCCATCAGCAGACCTGCCAAAATTCCCTTTTTGAATTTCATCATATTATCTCCTTAACGTGTGACGGCTGTGGCTGCCTCACCGGCAGTCCACCACAATCTTATGATGCCAGTTCTCCGGTTTACGCTGCTCCTCAGTGGCAGCAGGTACCGTAAACGTGCAGTGTTCGTTTTGTCCTTCTCCCCAGACCACGCGAAGCGTCTGCGCCTGGCGGGCATCCAGGCCGCTGAGATAGGTCAGTCCCTTATTCCCCACGATGCCGGCCTCATCTTTTTCTCCATCCAGATACACCATGGCACCCAGCGGAACCGATCTGGCACTACGGATTTCCACCATCGCCCGGCGCCCTACACGGGTCGCAAATTTAAGGTGAACTGCCGCTCCCGGGGTCGGCACCACTTTGCGGGAGGACTCTTTCAGCTCCACATTCTCCGTTCCGCTGGTATCCAGGCTGACGGTGTTGTAGCGGTAAGGCGTGAGATACGTCACGACGGCATGGCCGAAATAATCGGTCCGGGCGCGGTTGTTTCCTGACACCCCAATTCCTGATGCCCCGGGGGTTTCCACAATGGCGATAGTATCGCCAAGCGCCGGGGAGAGAATGGCGCCTCCGCTGTACAGCGTAACGCCCCCGCTCATCCCCGCTGAATACTGGTTGTAATCGCTGCTGTGGCTCACGCCGCCGCTGAGATTCGCCATACTGCCGTTATACCCCAGCGAGCCGGACTCGCTGTATTTCCCCTGGCTGCTGCGCTGGACGTTGGCGGAATAGCTCACGGCATTGTCCAGAGCGCTGCCGGAATACCCCAGCGACTGGCTGTAACGGTTATCCCGGTCACGGGTAAGTCCGTAGTTCACTGAGCCGTAGTTACTTCTCCGCTCATCGTAGCCTCCCAGCGGCAGGCTGACGGACAGGCTCAGAATATTGTCATTGATGCTGCTGTCGCGGGTATGCGTCCAGGAGAGTGACACGCTGGCCGGGCCGATGGTCGTTCCTGTCCCACCGCTTATCGAGGTACTTTTACGGCCGGTACCGTAAAACCGGTCCTGGCTCAGGGACAGATACAGGTTGCCAAAATCGTACAGATTCTGGTTGACGTTCATCTCCACCCGGCTGCGCTTACGGCGATTCCATTCCGACTGTCCCGGCTCAAAGCCGTCGATGTCAGTATGGCTGTGCCGCGAGATGAATTCGGAGAAATCGAGATAATTCTTCGAACGGTACTGGTAGCCCAGAATCTGCAGGGAGGTGGCGGTCAGGTCAAAATAGCGGGCATAAAGAAAACGCACCGCCGAGCCTTCCTGGGACTGGTCCTTATTCCAGGTTTCCCGGTGGCGTGCATAGGCAACCTCCGTGGAGAAAGCGCCGATATTGCCAATATTCCAGGCCAGTCCGGTACTCAGCGACTGATAATCTTCCGAGGTCAACAGGGAACTGTTGAGCGTGAAATGCTCAAAGCCGTATTCCAGACTGCCGGTGGCCAGCAGTGGCTCTTCGGTTCCGGCATTCTGACTACGGTATTTCCCTGCGGTGGCGCTGTAGCGAAATGCCCCCGGGCGGATCATATTCGGCAGCGCCGTATAGGGGACGCGGAACACCTGGAACTGACCGTCAGATTCTTCCACGGTGACATCAAGGTCCGCACCAACCTGCGCACTGTACAGGTCATCAATGGCAAACGGCCCAGGGGTCAGCGTGTTACTGTAGATGATGTTCCCCCGCTGGCGGACCACCAGACGGGCGTTAGTCCGCGCAACGCCCCGGATCACCGGCGCGTAACGGAACTGGTTGTCCAGCAGCATGCGCTCACTGGTAGCCAGCGAAACACCGCTGACCGGCACCGTTCCTGTCATGTAGCCTGACGTTCTGGAGTAAATTTCCCCGGCCTGGAACTGGCTGCGTAGCGCTGCGATGTCCCGCGCAATGTAGCTTCGGTCATGATTTGAATCCCAGCCCTTTCCCGGATTCCGGTAGAAGGAATCGATACTGTAAAAACGCCATGCGCCGAGCGTTCCCACGCTGTTCAGGCTGATGTAGGCGCTACGGAACGTGCTGTCATTCGTTTTTCCCCCATTACCTGAATGCCCCTTGAGGCTGGAAGAGTAGTAATACCCCCGATAAGCCGTACGCAGACTGGGCACCCCTTCGTCCCATTCGAGGGGAGAAATCATGGCGAAGCGCTGCCTGTCGACCGCTTCCTGAGGCACAGTAATTTGCAGAACCTGGCTGGCATCATCGTAACGGATGAGAGACGCCGGTATCCGTTGCAGGAGATCTTCACACTGCTGTGGTTCAGCGTCAGACGCGGTAGTCGCACTGTCCCGATCGCGGGTGATCCAGCCCTCATAAAGGCTGACCTTCAGTCCCAGCATTTTCAGCTGTGAATATGTCAGGCAGGGTACGGTCAGTTGCTCTTTGTTCACCACAAACAGGACTTCCCAGTTTTCTGCAAGCTGATCGTTAACCCGGATATCTACCTGCTTTAACCCGGGAGACACGGCGTTGCGGGTGATAAATACTTCCGGTGACACGCCATTTTTATCCTTCAGCAGAAAAGCTTCTTCAAAACCAGATTCGGCAAGTGCATATCCAGGCAGAGCACAGCCGGCGCTGATGAAGCCCGCTGTCAACAACAACCTGACCATCACCTGCAGGCTGTTGATGGCAGAAGACTCTGGCTTTAACTCACGCATAAAACACTCCCTTCACCCCGCCTGGTATCTGAGCGTGACGTCGCCGGTTGTGGTAGGCATTGCCGCACCTTCATCCAGGTTGATGGTGGTATCATCCGGGCTGGGGTTCGTCTGGTTCAGGCTGATTTCATCGGTCCCGGCGGAGTTCAGGATCACAATGCCCACGTTGGTGGCCACACCGGTGTTTGCCAGCAGGTTAGGCTCGCCCGCCACGGGCGCCGTGCCGGAGAACAGTGCCCTGACGTTTTCAGCGCCAGTGGATGCGGTGCAGCCCGACAGCTGGATTGAGAACGGGGTTTTGTTCACAATGTCGCCGACGGCAGTGAATGCATCGCTGGTTGCACTGAGCAGGTTAACCGTGGCGGTCAGGCTTGGGGTGCTGTTGCCATCCTGAACAGCGCCAACAATGGTTTCACAGGCGGATGCCGTGATGCTGCCCGAGAAGTTAATGGTGCCATCCGCCGCCATCGCCCCTGCAGACATCAGTGCAGAAGAGACCAGTGCAGAAATAAACAAACGATTTGCTTTCATATGTAAAACTCCATTTTATTGATATACCTATATCTGCTGGTTTTCCTGCAGATTTATTATCATCCTGAATTGCTTTATTATGCCGACAGTAATACTCCCTCGTTAAATGGCGAAATTCCTGGCGAGATAACAGTGCACTTCACATGATGAATTCTTATTGCGCAGTATCACGGCAAATCGATTTAATTATCATCGTCGTTAAACCCGTGATTAACTTTATCAGTCCATGTATACAGCGGCGTTATTATGTCACTCCTCAGATAGTATCCTTTCCCTCTGACACGTATAAACAGTTCGGTTTCGATACCCACTTTATTTAAGCTTCTTTTTAAATTTTGCATAACCTGCCAGAGGCGGCTATGGGTACCTAAAAGATTATTTCTTTCCCAAACGTTATATATTATTTCGTCATCGGTAATCACACCTTTTTCAGCATGCTGCATCAGGTAACTGAGCAGCTCGCTCATCGTATGCCTCAGCTGGCAGGCATTTCCACGGTTGCTGATAAGTTGCTGCTGAGAGGGCAAATAGAGAACTGTGGAATCGATAAGATATCCATACGGTTTATTCATATGCTGGTCCATTACCGCTCCATATTCTGACACTCCATTTCTTTTTGTTATCATAACGATCGATTTTCCTAATTAAACCCATCCTAATTAAAAACGCGCATGAAGATTTAAAAACCAAAAAAACAATCACAATCAAAACAAAGTGCCAAACAGTGAATGGTAAGCCATCAAAAATTTCTACAAAACGAAATTGATTACCTGTATTGTTCGTGAAATGAAACATTGTTCAATGAAGTCATTAATATTTTATATTGGCCTTAAAAAAAATCTTAGCGTCTTTGTTAATGGATTGTTTCATTAATTCACTGGCAAGTGTTCTTTTGTTCATTTCCTTGTTCTGCATCAGTTGGGTGTAGCTTCGCTTTTGCCGTTCTTTTTTGGTATCTAAAGTCGCAAAGCCATCAATATTTAGTTTGTTTAACCAATAAATGTGAAATTGAAGAATTAAACACTGGTAAAATGGCAAGGTGAATGATGAAAAAATCGCAGACAGGTGAAATGCTTGAGCTGTTTTATCCATAAAATTCTGTCACATCTTTAGATCATCCACACCTGCGACCAGAACATGCGGTCCACGAATCTTTGCCTACAGACAGACTGTTTTTCTCACCAGGCCAGGAGATCTGATTCAAATGGGTCGTGACAACTGAAATACCATCAAAAAATGCAGAATATCAGGTACGTTTATAGCAGGAAGCGTACCTTGTGAAGGTTGATGTAATATATTTATTCTCTGGAACAGAGAAAAAGAAAGAACAATTCAGAATTGAATGAAATTATCGCTACTATCCGCGGCGTTTATCGTGTCGGTCAAATAGATCCAGACTATCAGGTCACCTTCGAATAATTGGGGAAAGACGTCACATTACTCTCGTCAGCGCCCCTGGCATCGTTCTGGAACAGAGTGCCGGAAATGCAAGGGTTCCTACACAGTCCTCCCCCGGCAAACTTGCCGGTGAAATGGAAGTCGGTCATGACGATGCGCTGACGGTTTACGAGGGCTGATCAAGGCGGATCGCAGAGATGAACAACACGCCCCTCATGACGCCACAAAAGTAGACATAGGTTTAAGAAAGTTGTTGAAATTTAGTATGATAAACGCAGTCAGAATAGATGCTCTAGAATTATTCATTATACGTATCACTTTCAATGATATTTTATATTTTGTAGAATAATTTGAATTAGATAACTGTGATTCCTCATCACTGGAGAAAGTCTTATGAAACTCGCCGTCTACAGTACAAAACAGTACGACAAGAAGTACCTGCAACAGGTTAACGAGGCTTTTGGCTTTGAGCTTGAATTCTTTGATTTTCTGTTGACGGAGAAAACGGCTAAAACCGCACATGGCTGCGAAGCGGTTTGTATCTTCGTGAACGATGATGGCAGCCGGCCAGTACTCGAAGAGCTGAAAAACCATGGTGTTAAGTATATTGCGCTGCGCTGCGCGGGTTTCAATAACGTCGATCTGGATGCGGCAAAAGAGCTGGGTCTGCAGGTCGTTCGTGTTCCGGCTTATTCTCCGGAAGCGGTCGCGGAACACGCGGTTGGTATGATGATGACCCTCAACCGCCGCATTCACCGCGCATACCAGCGTACCCGCGACGCCAATTTCTCTCTTGAAGGGTTAACGGGTTTCACTATGCACGGGAAAACCGCGGGGGTGATTGGCACCGGGAAAATTGGTATCGCCGCCCTGCGTATACTGAAAGGCTTTGGCATGCGTCTGCTGGCGTTTGATCCGTATCCCAGTGCGGCTGCGCTCGAACTCGGCGTGGAATATGTTGATCTGCCGACGCTGTTCGCCGAATCCGATGTGATTTCGCTGCACTGCCCGTTAACACCGGAAAACTATCACCTGCTAAACCATGCCGCGTTCGATCAGATGAAGAACGGCGTGATGGTCATTAACACCAGTCGCGGCGCGCTAATTGATTCTCAGGCGGCGATTGAAGCGCTGAAAAATCAGAAAATTGGTTCGCTGGGAATGGACGTTTACGAAAACGAGCGCGATCTGTTCTTCGAAGATAAGTCGAACGACGTTATCCAGGATGATGTTTTCCGTCGTCTGTCGGCCTGTCACAACGTCCTGTTCACCGGACATCAGGCCTTCCTGACCGCCGAAGCGCTGACCAGTATTTCTGAGACTACGCTACAGAATTTACAGCAGTTGGCGAACGGAGAAACCTGCCCTAACGCCCTGTTCTGATCCACCCCCTCCTGTTCGCAGGAGGGGTTTTCAGAATTTCCCCAAAGCCACTGGCGATAAGATCGGTATGCTGTCGGTGGCGATTACGCTTTAATGCAGAGAGTTAACATGAAGAAGGTCATCGCGCTGGTCGCGCTGAGCCTGCTGGTAGCAGGTTGTGTAAGCAATGGAAAAGTATCGGTCAGCCGTGAGCAATTACAGCATCACCGCTTTGTTCTGGAGAGTGTGGACGGTAAACCGGTCAATGCAACAGGTCATCCCCTTGAGCTGAGCTTTGGCGAAAAGATGACGATTTCAGGCAATATGTGTAATCGCTTCAACGGTCAGGCATCACTCTCTGACGGCGCATTGAAGGTTAAAGAGATGGTGATGACCCGCATGATGTGCGCCGATCCCCAGCTCAGCGAGCTGGACAATACCCTCAGCACCATGCTGAAACAGGGCGCACAAGTAGACCTGACCGCAAACCAGCTCACTCTGGCCACCGCGGAACACACGTTAAGCTATAAACTTGCCGATTTAGTGCAGTAATGGCTGCTCAGTAGTTACCACAACTTCCCGCGGCGAGGGATTGCTCGCTGCAACGTTTGCCGTTGGGAAGCGCACACATGCCGATTGCCGATCCATCCAGTTGACGAGCAACGGAGAGTGAACCGCCAATCATGGCGCAATTGGCCTCACCGGAACTGGTCATCGCCGCTTTTAAACCCGGTGCGACATGCGCTGCTGTCGCCTGTTGAACAGGTTCATTGTCGCTGCTGCAAGCCGACAATAATAACGCGGCACATCCTACCCAAAACGCTGCGCGCATTTGACTCCCCTCATATTCTGTAAGCGTAAACAAGCCGCACTAATAATAGGCATCCGAATCCGCTGCGTCGAGAGCCAAAACGCGCATTTATGCGGCCTCGCCGCATTTTATTGCGCTTTTTCACGGAGTTTTTGATCCCACGGACCGGTTCAGCCGCTACGCACTAACCCGACGGGCGGTCAGATAATGCTGTTGCCAGTATTGATTTGACAGATGTGACAGCGTCACGCCTTGCGAACTGGATGCATGAATAAAGGAGTCATTGCCGATATAGACGCCCACATGATGCACATTCGGTTCCGTTTTAAAAAACACCAAATCGCCGACGTTGAGTTCACGCTGACTGACAGGATGACCGGTATGGCTTTGCTCCAGCGCCGTACGCGGTAAACGTCTGTTGATCACCGACGCGATGATTCTGCGCGTGAACGCGGAACAATCAATTCCCCTGCGGCTATCCCCTCCCAGTCGGTAATCGGTTCCTCTCCACGCCGCAAATTCACTCATAATGCGACGCTTCAGTTGCGCTCTCTTATTCGGAACAGGCGCTTGCGAAAAGTACCCTTCAGAATAAGTCAGATGAGATACGGCATTGAAACTTATGTTTTTAAGCTGGCTCTTCATCATGGCAAATGACGATGACGAAACAGAAACCAGTAAAGCAAGTAGAAATATTCTAAACATAACCTAATCAAAACAATTAATTACATGAACACATCCAGACTTTTTGCGCACGAAAACAAATTTATCGATAGTGATAAATAAAAGGGTCATTTTTGTTATAACGCGTATTCGCGATTAAATAGAGATTATCGATATTCAGTAACAAGAAGATTTCCTGGCGCTTCTTGTCCTGAACTGCGCTCAGTATAGGCGTGGACTGACTGATACCGAACTTAAAAAGCCTTATTAAGAAATGTACGTTGCAACGATAATCGCGAAGATAATAAATTCATTAAGGAAATTCTCAAAGAAAATCCAAATCCATTTCTGGACAATGCAGTTTATATTATTGTGTCAACGATAATATTATCGTGATGAGTAATAAAAAATTCATTTCCGACCTCACGCGCAATAACCAATTCGTAACATAAAATCACAATAAAATATACAAGACGGGGTTTATCGCCGTGCAATAACATGGCCATTCATTTTGCGATCCTTGTGTCAATTTGTGCACTCGAAAGCGGCACAACTTCAAGGGAATACAGGAAAGTCCTATACTAAAGAAATAACTATCAGGGCGCTAAGTCGTTTCCTGCGTCCCTCTTTTTTGCGCAATGTAAGGGTGTCATATGCAAACAATTGACGGTAATGGTGCAGTCGCTTCGGTGGCGTTTCGTACCAGTGAAGTTATCGCCATCTACCCCATTACGCCCAGTTCAACGATGGCCGAACAGGCAGATGCCTGGGCAGGCAACGGGCTTAAAAATATCTGGGGGGATACGCCACGCGTCGTCGAAATGCAGTCGGAGGGTGGCGCTATTGCGACCGTTCACGGTGCGCTGCAAACCGGCGCGCTTGCCACCTCCTTTACCTCTTCACAGGGGTTACTGCTGATGATCCCCACGCTGTACAAACTGGCGGGCCAGTTAACCCCCTTTGTACTGCATGTCGCCGCACGAACGGTGGCAACCCATGCGCTGTCCATTTTTGGCGATCATTCTGATGTTATGGCCGTCCGCCAGACCGGCTGCGCCATGCTGTGCGCGGCAAGCGTCCAGGAAGCGCAGGACTTTGCGCTGATCTCACAAATCGCCACCCTGAAAAGTCGGGTTCCCTTTATTCACTTCTTTGATGGTTTCCGCACATCGCATGAGATCAACAAAATCATTCCGCTGGCGGATGACACAATTCGCGGCCTGATGCCGCAGGCTGAAATTGAGGCGCACCGCGCCAGGGCGCTCAATCCGGAACACCCGGTGATCCGCGGTACCTCTGCGAATCCGGATACTTACTTCCAGTCCCGGGAGGCAACCAACCCGTGGTATGACGCGGTATATGACCATGTCCAACAGGCGATGAATGACTTCGCCGCGGCAACGGGTCGTCAGTATCAGCCGTTTGAATACTACGGCCATCCGCAGGCCGAGCGGGTCATCATTCTGATGGGCTCCGCCATTGGTACCAGCGAAGAGGTGGTCGATGAACTGTTGACGCGTGGTGAAAAAGTCGGAGTACTGAAAGTCCGTCTGTTCCGCCCCTTCTCGGCTACGCATCTGCTGCGGGCCTTGCCTGATTCCGTCCGCGCGGTTGCCGTGCTCGATCGCACCAAAGAACCGGGTGCACAGGCCGAACCATTGTATCTCGATGTGATGACCGCGCTGGCGGAAGCCTTCAACTGCGGCGAACGCGAAACGTTGCCGCGTGTGATTGGCGGCCGTTATGGCCTCTCGTCAAAAGAATTTGGTCCGGACTGCGTGCTGGCGGTCTTTAATGAGCTGAACCACGCCAAACCCAAACCGCGCTTTACCGTTGGTATTTACGATGATGTGACCAACCTGTCGTTGCCGCTACCTGATAACACCTTACCGTCTACCGCTAAACTGGAGGCGCTGTTTTACGGCCTCGGCAGTGACGGCAGCGTTTCGGCAACCAAGAACAATATCAAGATCATCGGCAATTCGACGCCGTGGTATGCCCAGGGTTACTTCGTTTATGACTCTAAAAAGGCTGGCGGTCTGACGGTTTCTCACCTGCGCGTGAGTGAACAGCCGATTCGATCCGCTTACCTGGTTTCTCAGGCCGATTTTGTCGGCTGCCACCAGCTGCAGTTTATCGACAAGTACCAGATGGCTGAGCGTCTGAAACCTGGGGGCATTTTCCTGCTGAATACACCTTATCCCGCCGATGAGGTATGGTCGCGGTTACCGCAGGAAGTACAGGCGGTACTGAATCAGAAGAAAGCGCGTTTTTACGTCATCAATGCGGCGAAAATCGCCCGTGAATGTGGACTGGCGGCACGTATTAACACCGTCATGCAAATGGCGTTTTTCCATCTGACTCAAATCCTGCCTGGCGACAGCGCGCTGGCTGAGCTTCAGGGCGCGATCGCCAAAAGCTACAGCAGCAAAGGACAGGACCTGGTGGAGCGCAACTGGCAGGCGCTGGCACTGGCGCGGGAATCCGTTGTTGAGGTGCCGCTGCAAGCGGTTGATCCGCACAGCGCCAACCGTCCTCCGGTGGTGTCTGACGCCGCGCCTGACTTTGTAAAAACGGTCACCGCCGCCATGCTCGCGGGACTCGGCGACGCCCTTCCCGTTTCGGCGCTCCCGCCCGACGGCACCTGGCCTATGGGCACCACGCGCTGGGAAAAACGCAACATTGCCGAAACGATCCCCATCTGGAAAGAAGAGCTTTGCACCCAGTGTAACCACTGCGTTGCCGCCTGCCCGCACTCGGCGATTCGCGCCAAAGTGGTCTCGCCGGAAGCCATGGCAAACGCCCCTTCAAGCCTGCATTCGCTGGATGTGAAATCACGCGACATGCGCGGGCAGAAATACGTTCTGCAGGTCGCACCGGAAGATTGCACCGGCTGTAATCTGTGCGTGGAAGTGTGTCCGGCGAAAGATCGGCAGAATCCGGAAATCAAGGCCATCAATATGATGTCCCGCCTTGAACACGTAGAGGAAGAAAAAGTGAACTATGACTTTTTCCTCGACCTCCCGGAAATTGACCGCAGCACGCTTGAGCGCATCGATATTCGTACGTCACAGTTGATTACGCCGCTGTTTGAATATTCCGGCGCCTGCTCGGGCTGTGGCGAAACGCCGTATATCAAGTTACTGACACAACTCTACGGTGACAGAATGCTGATCGCCAACGCCACGGGTTGTTCGTCTATTTACGGCGGTAACCTGCCTTCGACGCCGTACACGACCGATGCTAATGGTCGCGGCCCCGCGTGGGCGAACTCGCTGTTTGAAGATAACGCAGAGTTCGGTCTGGGTTTCCGTCTGACGGTCGATCAACATCGGGTACGCGTTCTGCGCCTGCTTGAACAGTTTGCCGACCAGATCCCGGCCGAACTGAACGAGGCGTTGCATGCAGAAGCCACACCTGAAGTGCGTCGTGAGCAGGTTGCCGCGCTGCGTCAGCATCTGAAGGATGTCGATGGTGCGCGTGAACTGCTTACTGACGCTGATGCGCTGGTTGAAAAATCGATCTGGCTGATTGGCGGCGACGGCTGGGCCTACGATATTGGCTTTGGCGGTCTGGATCATGTACTTAGCCTGACTGAAAACGTCAATATTCTGGTACTGGATACGCAGTGCTACTCCAACACTGGCGGTCAAGCCTCAAAAGCCACACCGCTCGGTGCCGTAACGAAATTTGGTGAGCACGGTAAGCGTAAGGCGCGTAAAGATCTGGGTGTCAGCATGATGATGTATGGTCATGTCTATGTGGCGCAGATTTCGCTCGGTGCACAACTCAACCAGACCGTGAAGGCGATTCAGGAAGCGGAAGCGTATCCGGGGCCGTCGCTGATCATCGCCTACAGCCCGTGTGAAGAACACGGCTATGACCTCGCGCTGAGTCACGATCAGATGCGTCAGTTAACGGCGACCGGCTTCTGGCCGCTCTACCGCTTTGATCCGCGCCGTGCGGATGAAGGTAAATTGCCGCTGGCGCTGGACTCTCGCCCGCCGTCAGATGCGCTGGCGGAGACATTGCTCAACGAACAACGTTTCCGTCGCCTGAACGCGCAGCAGCCGGAAGTAGCCGAACAGTTATGGAAAGACGCCACGGCGGATCTGCAAAAACGCTATGACTTCCTGGCGCAACTGGCTGGTAAAGCAGAGAAGAGCAGTACCGACTGACCCGGTTGCCGGTATCATTGCCTGAACGCAAAAAAAAGCCCGAACATCTGTTCGGGCTTGTCAGTTTCTTGTCGGCAAATCAGTACGTTTCGCAATGGACCAACAAAAAAGCAGTATGTGACAATAAAGGCATATAACAGGCGCAGAATATCGCATCGTCTTTATTTTGTATAATTTTTATTTTATATAATTCATACAATTATATTCATGCCAATTATTATCATTTCTATAGAATTATTTATTTAAGGTTTAACTTAAGACGTAACGATTGATACTTATCTCTTTACGGAACTTCTCCTTTAGCATGTTTTTACTCCCCAACAGAGGGAGTTACAGGTAAATAAAAAACTAAAGGATTATTTCGATGAAAAGAAAAGTACTGGCCCTTGTTATCCCTGCTCTGTTAGCCGCTGGCGCAGTGCATGCCGCTGAAGTTTATAATAAAGACGGCAACAAATTAGATCTCTATGGCAAAGTTGATGGCCTGCATTATTTCTCTGATGATGCTAACAGTGATGGCGATCAAACTTATGTACGTCTGGGTTTTAAAGGTGAAACACAGATTAATGACCAACTGACCGGTTACGGCCAGTGGGAATATCAGGTTAATGCCAACACCACCGAAAGCGACCACGGCAACAGCTTTACTCGTCTTGCTTTCGCTGGCCTGAAATTTGGCGATTACGGTTCATTCGACTACGGTCGTAACTACGGCGTCATGTATGACGTGGAAGGCTGGACCGATATGCTGCCTGAATTTGGCGGCGACTCCTACACCCGTTCTGACAACTTTATGACGGGTCGCGCTAACGGTGTCGCGACCTGGCGTAATACTGATTTCTTCGGTCTGGTTAACGGCCTGAACGTTGCCCTGCAGTATCAGGGAGCCAACGAAGATCAGATTACCAATGAACAGGAAGGTACCGGTAATGGCGGCGATCGCGCGGTTCAGAACTCGAACGGCGACGGTTTCGGTATCTCTTCAACCTATGACTTCGGGATGGGAATCAGCTTCGGTGCAGCCTACACCACTTCCGATCGGACCAACGAGCAGGTCAACACCGGCGGTCGCGTTGCGGGTGGTGATAAGGCGGATGCCTGGACGGCGGGTCTGAAATATGACGCCAACAATATCTATCTGGCCACCATGTACTCTGAAACCCGTAACATGACCCCGTACGGTGATGACGGCGTAGCAAACAAAACCCAAAACGTTGAAGTCACTGCGCAATACCAGTTCGATTTCGGTCTGCGTCCGGCGGTTTCCTTCCTGATGTCAAAAGGAAAAGATCTGACCGGCCAGGGCAATGACGACAGCAAAGATCTGGTGAAATACGCGGATATTGGCGCGACTTACTACTTCAACAAAAACATGTCCACCTACGTGGATTATAAAATTAACCTGTTGGATAACGACGACAGCTTCTATTCTCGTAATAATATTAATACCGATGATGTCGTCGCACTCGGTATGGTCTATCAGTTCTAAGCCCCATAGCCCGCTGCTTACAGCGGGCTGTTATCCTTTTCCCGCCGTTATAACCCATCCGCTTTAGCTATAACAAAACGCGATATCCTGAAGACTAAAATCCCCTTCAGTTAGATGATATATTCACTGTATGACCTGCCGTCGAGGATGCCCGCCATGAACCATCAGCCCGTAAAATCATCACGAATCGCATCCGTCGGCTATGACGAGAAATCTTCTACGCTGGAAATCCGTTTCTATCAGTCTGGTGTTCTGCAATATCGCGGCGTCCCGGCGCATATCTACCAAAATTTCCTTTCTGTGGTTTCTAAAGGCCGATTTTATGACGGTGTTATTAAGGGTAAATACCCGGAAATTAAAAACAAATAATGTTGAAATGTGATCACTGTCATTGTACTGAATCTGCGATAAGACGTTACACTTTATATGGATACTCAAACAGGAGGTTTAATGAACAGAACAATTCTTGTACCTATCGATATTTCAGACTCGGAATTAACTCAACGTGTGATTAATCATGTCGAAGCCGAGGCGAAAATTGACGATGCGCAGGTTCATTTTCTGACCGTCATTCCGTCTCTGCCTTACTATTCTGCACTGGGCCTGGCCTACTCTGCGGAGTTGCCTGCCATGGACGATCTGAAAGCCGAAGCGAAATCTCAACTGGAAGAGATAATCAAGAAGTTCACTATCCCGTCAGACAGAGTACAGATCCATATCGCTGAAGGTTCGCCAAAAGACAAGATTCTGGAAATGGCGAAAAAATTAGCGGTAGATATGGTGATTATCGCCTCGCATCGCCCGGACATTACAACGTATCTGTTAGGGTCGAACGCTGCCGCCGTGGTACGCCATGCAGAGTGTTCCGTACTGGTTGTACGCTAACATTTTCAGCCCGCACACCGCTGCGGGCTTTTTTGGACCCGCCTCTACCATCACACCAGCTACGTTCTATAAATGTGCTGACATTTTTCTCGCTTATCCGTACCATACGGGCCACTATTTTTAAATCAGACAGCTTTGCCGGTCTTTTTACCGTGACGCCTACTCTTCTGATGCCACACAATGAATTGAGCCTCTATTACATGTCGCAAAATCAAGATATTAGTAAAAAAGAACAGTACAACCTGAACAAATTGCAAAAACGTCTGCGTCGTAACGTGGGCGAAGCGATTGCCGATTTCAATATGATTGAGGATGGCGACCGTATCATGGTCTGCCTGTCCGGCGGTAAAGACAGCTACACCATGCTGGAAATTTTGCGCAATTTGCAGCAAAGCGCCCCCATTAGTTTTTCGCTGGTTGCGGTTAACCTGGACCAGAAACAGCCCGGTTTCCCTGAGCATATTCTGCCTGGCTATCTTGAGCAGCTTGGCGTTGAGTACAAGATTGTTGAAGAGAACACGTATGGGATCGTGAAAGATAAGATTCCGGAAGGCAAAACCACCTGCTCTCTTTGTTCACGCCTGCGCCGCGGTATTCTCTACCGCACGGCGACGGAACTGGGTGCCACCAAAATCGCACTGGGCCACCATCGCGACGATATTCTGCAAACCCTGTTCCTGAATATGTTCTACGGCGGGAAAATGAAAGGTATGCCACCTAAGCTGATGAGCGATGATGGCAAACATATCGTGATTCGCCCGCTGGCCTACTGCCGTGAAAAGGATATTGAACGCTTTGCCGAAGCCAAAGGCTTCCCGATTATCCCTTGTAATCTGTGCGGTTCGCAGCCGAATCTGCAACGTCAGGTCATTGCCGATATGCTGCGTGACTGGGATAAACGCTATCCAGGCCGTATTGAGACCATGTTCAGCGCCATGCAGAACGTGGTGCCTTCACACCTGAGCGATATTAACCTTTTCGACTTCAAAGGTATTAAACACGGTTCGGACGTTGTCGATGGCGGCGATCTGGCGTTTGATCGTGAAGAGATCCCTCTCCAGCCTGCAGGCTGGCAACCGGAAGAAGACGACAATCAGCTTGATGAACTCCGCCTGAACGTCGTTGAAGTGAAGTAATGTGAAATGGGCCGGACACTTTTCGTCTCCGGCCCAACAGAGGTTTATTTCAGTAGCCGAACCCGGCAGGTCTTACCTTTAATTTTTCCATTCTGCAATTGTTTCCACGCCTTATGCGCCACCGACTGACGGACCGCCACATAGACATGCGCCGGATGAACGGTGATCTTGCCAATATCCGCGCCATCCAGACCAATATCTCCGGTTAAGGCACCCAGCACATCGCCCGGACGCATTTTGGCTTTCTTGCCTCCGTCGATACACAGCGTCGCCATTTCAGCCACCAGCGGCGTGAGCAGACGTTGAGTCGGCGCGGAGACCCAGTTGAGGGGGATCTGGAGCATTTCAGAGAGAATATTCGCCCGCTGTGCTTCTTCCGGTGCGCAAAAGCTGATAGCCAGACCGCTGTTCCCGGCTCGCGCGGTACGTCCAATGCGATGAACATGGACTTCCGGATCCCACGCCAGCTCGAAATTCACCACCAACTCCAGGGATTTGATATCGAGTCCGCGCGCCGCAACGTCAGTTGCCACCAGCACGCGCACACTGCCGTTGGCAAAGCGGACCAGCGTCTGATCGCGGTCGCGCTGTTCCAGATCGCCGTGAAGCGCAAGCGCGCTTTGTCCGGCCTCATTCAGCGCATCACACACCGCCTGACAATCTTTTTTGGTATTACAGAACACCACGCAGGAGGCTGGCTGATGCTGGCTAAGCAACGTTTGCAATAGCGGAATTTTGCCGTGCGCGGAGGTTTCAAAGAACTGCTGTTCGATAGCAGGAAGCGCATCCACCGAATCAATTTCGATAGAGAGCGGATTTCGCTGCACGCGACCGCTGATTGCCGCGATCGCTTCCGGCCAGGTGGCAGAAAACAGCAGCGTCTGACGCGATTCGGGTGCGAAGCGGATCACCTCGTCTATCGCCTCACTGAATCCCATATCCAGCATCCGATCGGCTTCGTCCATCACCAGCGTGGTCAGCGCCTCCAGCGAAACAGTGCCCTTTTGCAGGTGGTCGAGCAAACGACCAGGCGTGGCGACGATAATATGCGGCGCATGCTGAAGAGAATCGCGCTGCGCACCGAAAGGTTGTCCGCCGCAGAGGGTCAGGATTTTGGTATTCGGTAAAAAACGCGCCAGCCGACGCAGTTCGCCAGCGACCTGATCCGCCAGTTCGCGCGTCGGACACAGAACCAGCGACTGCGTCTGAAACAGGGTGACATCAATATGTTGTAACAGCCCGAGACCAAATGCTGCCGTCTTACCGCTGCCGGTTTTCGCCTGCACCCGGACATCCTGTCCGCCAAGGATCGCCGGCAACGCCGCTGCCTGTACAGGCGTCATGGACAGATATCCCAACTCATTCAGATTCTCAAGCTGGGCGGCGGGTAATACATTCAGGGTAGCAAAAGCAGTCACAATTTCATCTCACGGTAAACGACTCACAGTCAGCAGGCGCGTATCCTCGCAGATCTGCGCGTGCGATGCGACAATTTAATCGGTTCTTCATCCGGCGGCGGATCCGGCATCGGCTGCGGGCGGGGAATCGGATCAGGAACAGGAATGGGGTCGGTTGGCACAGAATCAGACAAATGAATCGCCCGAGCGTGCAAGGTTAACAGTTGAAACATCGTTGCCTCCGGTCTGTCATTGACTCCCTTATAGGGTAGCTGCTGAAAACGGGCAGACAAAAAAAAGCCGACTTATTTAAGTCGGCGTCGTACGAATCAATTGTGCTATGCAGTAATTCAAAAAAGGAAGTAAGACAATATGGAGCGCAACGCCCATCGCTTGACGTTGCATTCACCTGCAAGAGTGATATTGCCCCTAACAGGCGTCCTGTTTATTGACTTCGCTCAATCTTAAAGCCGTTTTTAGGCAAGGAAATCTCTTAAAACACCCGTTTTTACAACCATTTACTACGATGCAACCATAAAGTAACACCACCAATCAGAACCACTAACAGAATACAAAAGAGTGAAAAACCAAATTGCCATCCTCCGCCAGGTATGCCGCCGAGATTAACGCCGAACAGTCCGGTCAGAAACGTGCTGGGAAGGAAAACCATCGCCATCAATGACATGGTATACGTGCGTCTTGCCAGAGATTCCTGCATCACCTGAGCAATCTCATCCGCCATGACGCCGGTACGGGCAATGCAGGCATCAATTTCATCCAGCCCTCTTCCCAGTCGATCGGCAATATCCTGCATCCGGCGTCGCTGATCGTCCGTCATCCACGGAAGACGCTCACTGGCCAGACGCGAGTACACATCCCGCTGCGGTGCCATATAACGGCGCATCACAATCAGTTGTTTTCTCAGTAGCGCAAGGAATCCGCGCGGCGGGATTTGTTGATCGAGCAGATTATCTTCGAGATCGATGATCTTATCGTGCAACTGTTCGATAAATTCACTGGCGTGGTCCGTCAGCGCATCGCATACATCCACCAGCCAGCCGCCGCAATCGGTAGGCCCGCTGCCTTGCTGGAGATCGCTGACCACATCGTCGAGCGCCAGCACTTTACGCTGTCGCGTGGAGACGATCAGCCGTTCATTCATATACAGACGCATGGCCACCAGTTGGTCCGGGCGTTCATCGGTGCTGCCATTAATACAGCGCAGCGTAATGAGCGTCCCTTCGCCCAGGCGGCTGACGCGCGGACGGAGACTTTCACCGGCCAGCGCATCCCGGACGTTATTCGGTAGTAGCGGCGTCGTTGCCAGCCATTGCGCGCTGTCCGGATGCGTGTAGTTCAGGTGCAGCCAGCATGGATGTTCGCTGCTGATCACATCATCATCTTCCAGCGGTTTTACCCCGCCTTTGCCGTCCAGCAACCAGGCAAACACCGCATCCGGCACACTGACTTCCGACCCTTTAATGGCTTCCATTTCGCCTCCATACCTCGCGCTTTTCTGGTTAGTCTAGCCGTCGACGTATGTTAAGCAACTACTCATTCTCCCAATGTGGTGCCGGGGTTCATGAATACCCCCGAACAAAGTGCTTATGCACAGGGGGGGAAATCTCTTCTGTCGGCTCACTTAAACGGAATTGATGTGTTTTAGACTGGAGGTCGACAACCTGTGATTTCAGAACATCCGACGATCCGGATAATTCATCCACCATCAGCGCGTTACTTTGAGTCACTTTTTCCAGTTCACTCATCGCCTGGGTTATCTGATCGATCCCTTTTTCCTGTTCAGCCGTGGTGATCGATATTTCACTCATCAGCTGGCTTAATTGTCCTGCTCCCTGAACAATTTCCTGCATGTTTTTTTCTGTTTCCCCCACAACCATTGCGCCTTGCTGCACATTTTGATGCGTGACGTCGATGAGCCCCCGGATATTTTTTGCCGCCTCTGCGCTTCTGTGTGCCAGATTTCGAACCTCCGTTGCCACAACGGAAAATCCTTTTCCGTGCTCACCTGCGCGCGCAGCTTCTACCGCGGCGTTCAGAGCCAGAATATTGGTCTGGAACGCAATATCATCAATCAGAGTGATTATTTCGGTCATTTGCTGTGCACACGCCGTAATCGAATGCATATTACTGGCAACCTGCACCATTAATTCACTGCCCTTGTACGCGCATTGCATCGCACTGTCGGCCTGTTGGTTAGCAAGTCGTGTGTGGTCGGCATTGTTGCGGGTGCTGGCTGCCATCTGTTCCATACTGGCGGCGGTCTGGATTAATGAGGCTGACTGCTGTTCTGTTTTTACTGATAATTCAGCGCTACGAGCGGCCAACTGTTCTGACAGCGACAGCGCTGTTTTCGAAGATAGCCGGATCTCTCGCACCAGCGTCGCGATACTGCCGGATAAACTGTTGATGCCCGGAATGAGTCTCCCGGCACAGTTATTACCAAATTCAGGAATATGAATGGCAAGATTTCCGGCGGTCACCGCTTCAATACTTCTTTTCACTGTATTGATGGGCGTGACAAGATATATTGTCATGTAGCACCATAATGACAATAACGCCAACAGAAAAATGATATTCATTGCAATGAATACCGGCAACTTCACCGAGTACATTATTTGCACGGTATTAATCAGACAAAAAGTTAATAGCAGAAATACGATAATAAATGTTCTGACGCTAATGTGTTTTAACATTTTAAACCTGTTAGAGAGTAATATGGCAGGTCATA
Organism: Citrobacter farmeri; assembly: GCF_019048065.1. Classification (NCBI taxonomy): domain Bacteria; kingdom Pseudomonadati; phylum Pseudomonadota; class Gammaproteobacteria; order Enterobacterales; family Enterobacteriaceae; genus Citrobacter; species Citrobacter farmeri. The sequence goes on along the minus strand of NZ_CP077291.1, from coordinate 2,186,685 downwards.
TTTATATAGCATCAGAAAAGCATATATTCTTCTCGTTCGGCTCTCCGTTCAATCTTCACGCTGAGATTCATTAAATTTACCTTAAAGAAGGATAATATCGATTAAGTTTGCCTTATGCTTACTGTTAATCATGACATGAGCGCGTTTTTTCCTCCGGCCCTAAGCTATTCCACTACTTAACAATTAAGCGCTACGACATTCTAAGTAATGGGCGTTAAATCTGACTTAAATGATTAGATATCATAATGTTTTGATAAGTACATTCGTACTCCTGCCGTTTATCGCCTTTGGACGCTAATGAGGAAGGTAAAAAATTCGATCTTTGTCCTCTCTTTTCTCATGCGAATGGATGAATCCCTGCTAAATTTAACTGCACGACAGACTCTCGATGGAAAGCCTGATGTTGCACGTATCATGGGATCCGGTATTAATCGGCATCTCGTTTCTTGTTGCCTTCATCGCTGCATTTGTCTCCCTCGATAGCGCGGGTAAAGTGGCTATTTCTGTGCGTCGGGAATCAACATTCTGGCGCTTGTCGGGCGGTATTACGCTCGGAATGGGGATCTGGTCGATGCATTTCATCGGAATGCTGGCGATGAAAATGAGCATGCCCCTTAACTATCACCTGCCGTTGACCTTCCTCTCCTTTACCATCGCCCTGCTCGCGGCATCGCTTGCGATGCACATTGCAATTTCTGGTCCCCCGTTCTCACGCGTCAGGCTGATCGCCGCGACTCTTGTTCTGAGCATGGGAATGGTCGCCATGCATTATGTTGGGATGGCAGCCGTCATCGGACATGGTGTTATCGTCTGGAATCCTGGGCTGGTTGCGCTGTCCGTGCTCATTGCCGTCGTGGCTTCCGGTTTCGGCCTGCGACTGGCTTTTTCACCGCACCAGAATACGCGCCAGACGTTGCTTAGCCGGCTGGCAGCGGCATTGATTGTCGCCCTGGCTATCTCCGCCATGCATTACACCGGCATGAGCGCGGCCACATTTAACCATCACAGCCACGCACTTCACACGGGGCTCAGCCAGGGTGAACTCGCCATCTGCGTCACGGGCATCACGCTGGTGACGCTGGGTATGATGCTGGTGATCTCCATGCTTGACTCACAGGTGCGGGCGTCGCAACTGGCGGAAAATCTCTCCCATCTCAATAAGAAGCTGACGCAACAAAGTCATTTTGATGCCCTGACAGGGTTGCCGAACCGCGCACAAATCGACACCTGTTTATTGGCTTTTATGGAAGACACGGCCCTCCACCAGCATCGGTTTGTCCTTGCTTTTATCGATCTTGATCGCTTTAAAGTCGTCAATGACACCTGGGGTCATCATATTGGCGACCAGCTGCTGGTCGCCAGTAGCCAGCGCATCCTTGCCTGTCTTGATGACACCATGACGCTTGCCCGTTTAGGTGGCGACGAATTTATTTTGTTGATGCCCGAGAACGATACCGAATCTATATCCACGCGGATGGACCGTATTACCACCGCCCTGCGAATGCCTTTCTCCCTCTCAGGCCATAGCATTCATGTTTCACTCAGCGCCGGACTGAGCGTCTATCCCGAACATGGCACAACCACCCATGAGTTACGCGTGAAAGCGGACGTCGCCATGTATCATGTGAAACAGCAGGGTCGCGATGGCTGGGCCATCTACCAACCGGAAATGGAGGCCATTGTCACCACCGCGCCAGCCTTTTTACAGGATCTGTCGCAGGCGCTGGCGCGTAATGAATTTGAGCTTTGGTATCAGCCCAAATACACCGCCGGCAACCACACGCTTACCGGATTTGAGGCGCTGCTGCGCTGGCGGCATCCTGAGCAAGGGTTACTGCTACCGGGCGCATTTCTCCCCACGCTTGAAGATACCGGCCTCATGCTTTCGGTCGGGAAATGGGTGATTCAGCAGGCGTGTTCACAGCTTTCTCAATGGACCCAGCAAGGGCATCCCGACTGGTCGCTCGCGGTCAACCTCTCTGCGACGCAGTTTGAGCAGCATGACATTGTCGATATCGTCTGTGGCGCGCTTGCCCGCTACCAGATCCCACCGTCCCGGTTAACGCTGGAAATAACGGAAAGTGTCGCGCTGAAGAATCCTGGACGCGGCATTGAGATCCTTAATATCTTTTCAGCAGCCGGGATCACGGTTTCAATTGATGACTTCGGTACCGGATATTCAAATATGCTAATGTTGAAATCACTCCCGGCGCGGGAATTGAAAATTGATCGTATCTTTATTAAAGATATCAATGAGAACAACAAGAACAGCAAAATTGTCTCGACGATTATTGATATCGCCCATTCTATGAATTTGCGCGTCGTCGCGGAGGGGATCGAAACGCCAGAACAAGAGCGACTCCTGACGCAAATGGGCTGTGCCGTACTGCAGGGCTTTTTATATGCTCAACCCTTACCCGCGCAGAAAATACCGGCGCTATTACAAAGGGATAGTCTCATTAAGCAGCTAAACGTTGTTTCCTGTTTACCGCAACAACGCTCTATTACACTATAAAAACCATTCTCGCCTGGGCGCAAAATAATTAATAAAAATAACAGGATTACTGATGATTGCACATAACCTGAATGCACTGGATTTATTAACACTCCCGGTCTGGATCGTCTCTCCAGACACCGAGGAATTACTCTTTGCCAATCGCATCGCCAGAGAGGTAATGCAGGGATACACCTTCAGCCAATTGCGTAAGGGGGTGTATTCCACTCACGCGCAGACTGCCTTACCAAACTATATTACGGATCTTCGCAACCACCGGGATATTGTCGAGATTCTGACGGTGCTTCGTGAAAATAATCAGGCTGCTCTCACTTGCCGGTTGTCGATTAAAGATCTACCGGATTCCGGGGAAGTGATTCTTTTCGAAGGCCTTGATACCCCGGCGGCGCAGGGGTTAAAGGCCAGTCGCTCGGCAACCTATCAACGTAAGAAGCAGGGATTTTACGCCCGATTCTTTCTCACTAACTCCGCCCCCATGCTGCTGATCGACCCATCCAGAGATGGCCTGATTGTCGATGCTAACCTGGCGGCCCTTAATTTCTACGGTTACAGTCTGGAAGCGATGTGCCAGAAGCATACGTGGGAAATCAATATGCTGGGGCGGCAGATTCTGCCGATTATGCATGAGATTGCGCGACTTCCCGGCGGACATAAGCCGTTAAATTTTGTCCATAAAATTGCCGATGGCACCACCCGTCATGTGCAGACCTATGCCGGACCGATTGAAATCTACGGCGACAGGCTAATGCTGTGCATCATTCACGACATCACTGAACAAAAACGCCTCGAACAAGAACTGGAGCGCGCCGCGCTGCACGATGCGCTGACCGGACTGCTCAACCGTCGTCAGTTCTATCAACTGACTGAACAGGGACAGATGCAACATCTGTCCCTGCCCCAGGATTACAGCCTGCTGCTCATTGATACTGACCGGTTTAAAAGCATTAACGATCTGTATGGCCACCTGAAAGGGGATGAGGTTCTCTGCGAACTGGCGCGAAACCTGGAGTCCAGTGCTCGCAAAGGCGACCTGGTGTTCCGCTGGGGCGGCGAGGAATTTGTTCTGCTGTTACCACGCACGCCGCTGGAAACCGCGCTGCAGTTAGCCGAATCCATTCGCGCCTCGGTGGCGAAAATTGGCCTTCCCGGCCTGCCGCGCTTTACCGTAAGCATCGGGGTGGCCCATCACGAGCCAAATGAAAGTATCGATGAGTTGTTTAAACGGGTAGATGCGGCGCTATACCGGGCCAAAAACGATGGGCGAAACCGGGTGCTCGCAGCCTGAAAACGATGCTCCCCGACGACGCGCACCGTCGCCGGGGAAATCCGGACTCACTTCCCGGCGGCGTCGCGCTGGTCAAAAACCTGCTGCGCCAAATGCAGCGTCGCATTGGCGGCGGGCAGTCCGCAGTAAAGCGCCGAATGCATAATCAGCTCTTTCAGTTCCTCACGCGTCACGCCGTTGTTGAACGCGGCATTGAGATGCATTTTCAACTCCGCCTCTCGATTCAGCGCAATCAGCATCGCAATGGTTATCATACTGCGTGTATGCCGATCCAGCCCGGGGCGGCTCCAGATATCCCCCCAGGCATAACGGGTAATAAAGTCCTGAAATTCTTCGTTCAGCGGCGTCAGATTTTGCACGGTGCGGTCAACATGCGCATCGCCCAGCACCGCCCTGCGCACGGCCATTCCCTGCTGATAGCGTTCTTCATCCTGCATGGTGATCTCCCAGAAACGATAATAACGCCGCGTTCACAGCGGCCGGTGCTTCAATAGTGGATAAGTGGGACGCCTTCACCACCGCCAGCACAGAACCAGCAATATGCTGATGCATAAACCGGGCATCAGCCACGGTGGTGACCGGGTCATCCTCTCCTGCGATCAGCAGTACGGGTCGCGTAATGCAGCTAATCTGTTCACGCAAATCCGCCGTTGCCAGCGCATCACAGCAGGCAGCGTATCCTTCTGCAGATGCGTCCGCGAGTTGCTGAGACAGTGCAGCGACCGTTTGCGGTGCAGACTGACAAAAAGACGGGCTGAACCAGCGTTCAGGTGCGCTGACGGCAATATCGTGCAGTCCGTTCTGACGAACGCTTTGCGCGCGAGCGTGCCAGCCCGCCTCATCACCGATGCGTGCCGCGCTGTTTATCACCGTCAGGCTCAGCAGTCGCTGAGGCTGATGGCAGGCAAGCCAGAGCCCGGTGAGCCCTCCCATCGAGATCCCGCAAAAATGCGCTGTCGGAATGTCCAGGTGGTCAAGCAACGCAATCACATCCTGCCCCAGCCGGGCGAGATCGGTGGGCCCCGTTTTACGCGTAGCCCCATGTCCGTGCGTGTCATAGCGCAAGACCCGATACTGTGCGCTCAACGCCGCAAGTTGTGGCGTCCACATGGCAAGCGTGGTGCCCAGGGAATTAGATAACACCACCACCGGCGCATCGTCCGGGCCATCAATCTGGTAATTCAGTTCCATGTTGTCGTTCCTCATAACGTGCCAGCACACGTTGAACAAATTGTGCCGCGCTGCCGGTCGCCGTGTTGGGGTCCAGTAATGCCGCCAGCTGAGATTCATTAAGATGCGCCATCACCTGCGGGTCATCGACAAGTACCGCATGCAGGGAGCAATCGTTTTCTATCGCGCGATGGCACAGACCTTCAATCAAATGATGCGCGTCCTGTTTGCCGATAAATGCCGCCAGCGCCAGAGTGACCGCTTCCGCCATCATCAGGCCGTGGGTGATGTCCAGGTTGTTACGCATTTTTTGCGGGAAGACCTGCATATTCATGGCGAGCAGTTGCGTTTCCTCCAGTGCATGTCCAACCAGCATAACGATCTCCGGCAGGACCTCCCACTCGGCCTGCCAGCCGCCGAGCGCGCGTTCATGCTGCTGCAGTTGACAACTAAACAGTGTGGCCATCAGCCCTGGCGTTCGCTGCGTGGAGGTCAGGATCGCAGCACAACTCACCGGATTTCGCTTATGCGGCATCGCCGACGATCCGCCCCGACCGGCGGCGACAGGTTCGCTGACCTCCGCCACTTCGGTTTGCATCAGCAGCGCGAAGTCCTGAGCAAACTTACCGAGCGTACCGCCGACGCCGGCGTACCATGCCCCGACTTCCAGTAACCGATCGCGCTGAGTATGCCAGGGGGTATCCGGTAGCGTCAGCGCCAGTTCCTGAGCAAGCCGCGCGGACACCGGTAGAGCATCCTGCCCAAGTGACGCCAGCGTTCCCGCCGCACCGCCAAACTGCAGAACCTGGACGCGCGGCAGCAGCTGTTGCAGGCGTTCCTGCCAGCGCAGCAGCGCATCAAGCGTGCTCGCCAGTTTTGCCCCCCAGGTCACCGGCAGCGCCTGCTGCATCCAGGTGCGTCCGGGCATGACGGTGTGCTGGTAGCGCAATGCCTGGCGGGCAAAAGTGTCTGTCAATTGACCCAGTGCGCGTTGCGTGTGATTCAGCGCGGCACGCAGTTGCAGCACGAAACCCGTATCAATCACGTCCTGACTGGTTGCGCCCCAGTGAACATAACGTGCCGCATCGGGATCCGCGTTCTTTACCCGTGCGGTTACGTGTTTTATCAGCGGAATAGCCAGATTGCCGGCTGCCCGCGCCGCTTCCGCCAGCGCGTGCCTGTCAAACAACTCCGCGCGACAGGCCTGGACGATAGGCCCGACGGCCGTTGCCGGGATTACGCCACAGGCGGCCTGCGCGCGGGCCAGCGCGGCCTCGAAATCAAGCATCCCCTGAAGAAGCTGTATGTCTGAAAATTGTGCCGTGAGCGCGGTGCCGCGCATCAACGGGGTTAGCAAGGTCATTCCTGCTCCTTACACACGTTCAAGGATTAATGCGATCCCCTGGCCAACGCCTATGCACATCGTACAGAGCGCATAGCGACCGCCGGTGCGCTGTAGCTGGTATGCGGCGGTCATCGCCAGACGACCGCCCGATGCCCCTAATGGGTGGCCAAGCGCAATCGCGCCGCCGTTAGGGTTCACCTGCGCAGCATCATCGGCCAGACCCAGATCACGCATCACCGCCAGCGCCTGCGCGGCAAACGCTTCGTTAAGTTCGATAACATCCATCTGGCTGAGCGTTAAGCCTGTTTGCGCCAGCACCTTGCGGACCGCCGGTGCCGGGCCAAAGCCCATAATTCGCGGGGCGACACCAGCGGTTGCCACACCAACAATGCGCGCCAGCGGTTGTAACCCCTGCTGCGCCATCGCTTGTTCACTGGCGATGAGCAACGCACAGGCACCGTCGTTGACGCCAGACGCGTTGCCCGCCGATACCGTACCGTCAGCGCGAACCACCCCTTTCAGCCTGGCGAGCGCCTCCAGCGACGTTGCTCGCGGATGCTCATCCTCGCGAAAGATCAGCGGATCGCCTTTTTTCTGTGACACTGTCACAGGAATCAATTCTTGCGCAAACAGTCCCTGCTCCTGAGCGGCAGCAGTGCGTAACTGGCTGCGCAGGGCAAAGGCATCCTGATCGGCGCGCGATATGCCAAACTCCTGCGCCACGTTTTCCGCCGTTTCCGGCATAGAATCGACACCATAGCGTGTTTTCATTTGCGCGTTGATAAAGCGCCAGCCAATCGTGGTGTCTTCGATTTTCATGTTACGACTGAAGGCGTTTTCTGCTTTACCCATCACAAATGGCGCACGCGACATGCTCTCCACTCCGCCCGCGATCATCAGCTGCGTTTCGCCACTTTTAATCGCTCTCGCGGCGATGCCAATAGCATCGAGACTGGAACCGCACAAACGGTTTACCGTACTGCCCGGAACGCTTTCCGGCAACCCGGCCAGCAGCAGCGCCATCCGCGCGACGTTGCGGTTATCTTCCCCCGCCTGATTTGCGCAGCCGTAAATCACGTCATCGATCAGCGCCGGATCGAGGCCTGGATGGCGTTCAAGCAGCGCTTTAAGCGGAATAGCAGCCAGATCGTCAGCCCTGACGCTCGCCAGCGCTCCGCCGAAACGCCCAAAAGGTGTCCGCACTGCATCGCAGATAAATGCCTGATTCATCATAGTTCCTTATGCGCTTTGCGCCAGCGGTTCACGGCTCAGCGTTACCGGCGTCAAACGTTGCAATTCTTCAAAAGAGAGGCCGTTGAAAATTTCCCGGACTACCGGGCCCGTGTCGGTAATATCGATCACCGCCAGATCGGTATAAATACGGCTGACACAGCCCATGCCCGTCAGTGGATAGGTGCAGTGCTCAACCAGTTTGCACTCACCGTCGCGGGTCAGGTGGTCCATCATCACAAACACCTGGCGCGCACCGATCGCCAGATCCATCGCGCCCCCCACGGCCGGGATCGCATCCGGCGCCCCGGTACTCCAGTTGGCGAGATCCCCGGATGCGGAAACCTGATACGCCCCCAACACACAGATATCCAGGTGCCCGCCGCGCATCATGGCGAAAGAGTCGCCGTGGTGGAAATAGCACCCCCCCTGTAGCAGCGTGACAAACTCTTTCCCGGCGTTAATCAGTTCGGGGTCTTCTTCCCCTTCTGCGGGTTTCGGTCCCATCCCGAGCAGACCATTTTCGCTGTGCAGGAAAATCTCTTTTTCCGGTGGCAGGTAGTTGGCGATGCGGGTCGGCAAGCCGATCCCCAGATTGACGTATGCCCCTTCCGGGATATCCTGTGCCACGCGTCTGGCCATTTCGTCACGAGATAATTTCTTCATCGTTTACTCCTTACGCGCGCCGCGCTGCGTGGGTGAGGTTTTCCAGAGAAAACACGCGCTGGACAAAAATACCCGGCGTGATGACGTGCTCAGGGTCAAGTTCACCGAGAGGCACTATCTGATTCACCTCTACCACGGTGGTTTTCGCGGCAGTCGCCATGATCGGGCCAAAGTTTCGTGCCGCTTTGCGGTACACCAGATTCCCCCAGCGATCGGCCTGGTGTGCCTTAATCAGAGCAAAATCGGCTTTGATCGGGTATTCGAGCACATAGTCTTTGCCTTCGATATGGCGGGTTTCTTTCCCTTCCGCCAGCGGAGTGCCATAGCCCGTGGGGGTATAAATAGCCCCCAGTCCAGCCCCGGCGGCCTGAATCCGTGCCGCCAGATTGCCCTGCGGCACCAGTTCCAGCTCAACCTCGCCACGGCGATACAGGGCGTCAAAAATCTGTGAGTCCACCTGACGCGGAAAGGAGCAAACCATTTTGCGCACGCGTCTGGCCTTCAACAGCGCCGCCAGACCGACCTCACCATTGCCCGCATTGTTATTGATGATGGTAAGGTCGCGAGCCCCCTGCGCAATCAGCGCATCGATCAACGTGGTGGGTTGTCCGGCGGTACCAAAGCCACCAATCATGATGGTGGCACCATCCGGGATCCCGGCGATGGCCTCCTCCAGCGAAGGCACACTTTTATCAATCATCAGCTCGCTCCTTGTGGTGCGTATTTCGCACGTTTTTGCGTTGTTCGCACAAAATGTGACCCACTTAACGAAGTCAGGCAAGGGCGATAATCGAAATATGGTGCGATTATCGAACATCATTTATATTTGTGCGAAGAATGTGATCCGTGGCGAACAACGAGAGGAAAACAGTGGAAAAACATCCTGATGACCGACTGAACAATGAGGCCGATCCGTTCAAGGGCGACCCTAATTACATGGCCTCACTCGCCCGCGGGCTGGAGGTGATTCAGGCGTTTACGCCACAACGGCGGGTTATGTCGATCTCGCAGATTAGCCAGAAAACCGGGATCCCACGCGCGGCGGTCAGACGCTGTCTGTATACGCTGGGAAAACTGGGTTTTGTCTATGCCGAAGATGGGAAAAACTTTGAATTACGCCCGCGTATCCTGGCGCTGGGACATGCTTACCTGGCCTCCACGCCGCTGGTTCGCGCCACTCAACCGGTGCTGAAGCATCTGAGTGAAATGCTCAATGAGTCCTGTTCCATCGCCACCCTCGACGGTGACGATATTTTGTATATCGCCCGCGCCTCCAGTTCACGCATTATGACCATCGATCTGGACATCGGCAGTCGGCTGCCCGCGTGGTCCACCTCGATGGGACGCGTTCTGCTCAGCCATCTTTCTGAGGATAAACTGAACGATATGCTCGGGCGGATCACGATGATCCGCTACACCTCGCAAACCGTGGATTCCGTTCCCGCCCTGCGCGCCGAACTGAAGAAAGTACGACAACAAGGCTACGCGTTAAACGATCAGGAACTGGAGATGGGACTGCGCTCAATTGCCGTACCGCTGATGAACAGTCAGGGTCAGGTACAGGCCGCGTTGAACGTGGGGGTGCATGCCGGTCAGGTGACGGCGGACGAGCTGCGCAGCCGGGTGCTGCCTGAGTTGCAGAAAGCCGCGCAGGAGTTGTCACTTTTACTGCATTAACGGCTGCGTTTGGCGTGGCGCTCCCAGTTTTCCTGCTTCGCCTGCGCGGATTTGCGCAACGCCACGTAACACGCCCCGCTGCCGCCATGATGCGGCAGCGCCGTGCAGTAAGCCTGAACGTCGTCAAATTCGGTCAGCCAACGCGCCACGTAGCTGCGCACGATGTTGGCATGTGAGTTATCGTCCCGCCCTTTACCATGAATGATCAGCACGTTGCGCAGACCATCCTCTAACGACTGGAGAAGAAAACTGAACAACTGTTGACGGCACGCTTCCACGGGTTGACGCAACAGATTCAGGCTCGCCTGCTGGCTGTACTTCCCTGAGCGCAGTTTATCGAGCACGCCCTGTTGCACCCCATCACGACGAAACGCCAGCGGCTGCGTCAACGGGATAACCTCCAGAAAACCGGTGGTGAGAAAATTATCCAACTGGAGGGTATCAATGCGCTGCGGGGTACGCGCATTGCGCACGGGCTGCCAGTGAACGTCGGCACAACGTTTCAGCGGCTGCACATCCTCCATGGCGTCAAGAAATAACGATTTGTCGTCAAGGTTCATGTTGTGTCCTCCCGCTTTTAAAGACAGCCACTATCATAGCCGTCCCCCATAAGGGCGACAACGGTTTACAGATGTTTCCAGTTAACATCGGGTTGTCATACAGCCATGGTTCACTAAGTCCTGTCAATTTTAACCGTGATTAACTCATATTGAGTGATTCTTAAATCCGTTTGATTTAACTTAGATTTTCGTGAAATCAATCACCCATGATGGCTGGCATCAGTAAACGGTTCTTGCTATAAGACATTACCCGCCACACGGAATAATAACGGGAACACATGAAGGATATACTGCTGTGTGTACTGTAGAGTCTGGCGGATGTCGACAGGCTCTATTTTTTTATCCTAAATCAGAGGTATAGCACTGCTGCTAACGACCATGATACGTTGACGCCCACCGACTGCATGCCAATGAGGCAACCGATGCTGACACTACTGGAAGAAAAAATGGCGACCCCGCTGGGTCCGCTTTGGGTGATTTGCGATGAGCAGTACAGGCTGCGCGCCATCGAGTGGGAACAGTACAGTGAGCGTATGGTGCAACTGCTGGATATCCATTACCGTGCCGAAGGGTATACCCGCATCAGCGAGACGAATCCGGGCGGCCTGTGCGATAAACTGGCCGACTACTTTGCCGGCAACCTCAGCGCGATCGATACGCTGCCTACCGCTACCGGCGGAACCCCTTTTCAGCGGGAAGTCTGGCAGACGTTACGCACTATTCCCTGTGGTCAGGTGATGCATTACGGCCAGTTGGCCGAACAGCTGGGTCGTCCTGGCGCAGCGCGTGCGGTTGGCGCGGCGAACGGTTCGAATCCAATCAGCATTGTGGTGCCCTGCCACCGCGTCATCGGACGCAACGGCACCATGACCGGTTATGCTGGCGGCGTGCAGCGGAAAGAGTGGCTATTGCGCCATGAAGGTTACCTGTTGCTGTAATATCCAGGCAATTCGTGCCTTCTTGCTCACACTTTTACGTAAAGACGTTACACGGAACGTTCGGATTTTCAAAGGGATAGAAATAATTTGCTCACACATGCCGGAATTATCCGCTATTGGGGTTAGCTCAGACTTACGTGCTCACCAAAAAGATGTTAAAATTGACAAATATCAATTACGGCTTGAGCAGACCTATGATCCCGGAAAAGCGAATTATACGGCGCATTCAGTCTGGCGGTTGTGCTATCCATTGCCAGGATTGCAGTATCAGCCAGCTTTGCATCCCGTTCACACTTAACGAGCATGAGCTTGATCAGCTTGATAATATTATCGAGCGTAAAAAGCCGATCCAGAAAGGCCAGACGCTGTTTAAAGCGGGTGATGAGCTGAAATCGCTCTATGCCATTCGTTCCGGTACGATCAAGAGCTATACCATTACTGAACAAGGCGATGAGCAGATTACAGGCTTTCACCTCGCGGGTGACCTGGTCGGTTTCGACGCCATCGGTAGCGGGCATCATCCGAGTTTTGCGCAGGCACTGGAAACCTCAATGGTCTGCGAAATCCCGTTTGAGACACTCGACGATCTGTCCGGCAAAATGCCGAATCTGCGTCAGCAGATGATGCGACTGATGAGCGGTGAGATCAAAGGCGACCAGGATATGATTCTGTTGCTGTCGAAGAAAAACGCGGAAGAGCGCCTGGCAGCATTTATCTATAATCTGTCCCGTCGCTTTGCGCAGCGAGGTTTCTCTCCACGTGAATTCCGTCTGACCATGACCCGTGGTGATATCGGTAACTACCTTGGCCTGACCGTTGAAACGATCAGCCGCCTGTTGGGTCGCTTCCAGAAGAGCGGAATGCTGGCGGTGAAAGGAAAATACATCACTATCGAAAACAGTGATGCGCTGGCGGTACTCGCCGGACACACCCGCAACGTTGCTTAATCTTTCCGCAACCTTCTGAAACCCTTCTGTCGAATCGCTAAATTTTCCTGATTTATTGATCTGACAGAAGGTTCTTCCCTGTTTCAATTCACATTCTTGGGTTACTCTTTTAGTTACAAACTGCGATGACAGTTGTAAGGAGACCCTGTATGGCTATGTATCAAAACATGCTGGTGGTTATCGATCCGAATCAGGACGATCAACCTGCGTTACGGCGTGCGGTTTATTTGCATCAACGGATTGGTGGCAAAATTAAAGCCTTTTTGCCGATCTATGACTTTTCCTACGAAATGACCACCCTGCTGTCGCCTGATGAGCGCACCGCCATGCGTCAGGGCGTCATTAGTCAACGGACGGCCTGGATACGCGAACAAGCAAAATACTACATCGAAGCAGGCGTTCCTGTTGAAATTAAAGTGGTCTGGCACAACCGTCCTTTTGAAGCCATTATCCAGGAAGTGATCAGCGCCGGGCACGATCTGGTGCTGAAGATGGCGCATCAGCATGACAGGCTGGAAGCGGTGATCTTCACCCCGACCGACTGGCATCTGCTGCGTAAATGCCCAAGCCCGGTGTGGATGGTGAAAGACCAACCCTGGCCGGAAGGCGGTAAAGCGCTGGTGGCAGTAAACCTTGCCAGCGAAGAGCCTTACCACAATGCGCTGAATGAAAAGCTGGTGAAAGAGACGCTGCAACTCGCCGAGCAGGTCAACCATACAGAGGTGCATCTGGTCGGCGCCTACCCCGTCACCCCTATCAATATCGCCATCGAGCTGCCGGAATTTGATCCCAGCGTCTATAACGATGCCATTCGTGGTCAGCACCTGCTGGCAATGAAAGCGCTGCGGCAAAAATTCAGCATCGACGAGAAAGTCACCCATGTCGAAAAAGGATTGCCGGAAGAAGTGATCCCCGATTTAGCGGAGCATCTGCAGGCAGGGATTGTGGTTCTGGGGACGGTAGGCCGGACCGGGATTTCCGCCGCGTTCCTGGGCAACACGGCGGAACAGGTCATCGATCACCTGCGATGTGACCTGCTGGTCATCAAACCCGATCAGTACCAGACGCCTGTTGAACTCGACGACGATGAAGACGATTAACGCGTCGTAACAGCAAGCAAAGGCCCGAATGAACGGGCCTTTGCTTTTAGCGTTTGTCCTCGCCACCGAGAAAATAAATCCCCAACGGGATGGCCAGCAGCACGGTGAAAACCAGACTATAGACAAAAATCATTGATGATTGAATGATATACATCGACGTCGTCCAGTCAGAAAGCGGAATATCATACTGTTCAATCACCCCGCCAATCGTGGCGCGCGTGACAACCGATGCGGCAATGATAAACACCCCCAGCAGGCACAGCAGAAACTTTTTGCCCTTCGCCGTCTTTAGCTTTTCCATCATCATAGTGCCCTTCTGTTACTGATTTTACGTTACTTTATCGCAACAATACCATGACAACAGGCAAAAGTCTTCACTCACAAATACGTCACATTGAAATCTTGTTGGCATGAAAACGCCAATAACACTATTTATCGCCACGATTCTTTGATGACGCCGCTGTTTATCCTGAGTATCATGATTAAGATTGTGGCTATATTGCTGTTATTTAAAAGGAACCGGAGAGCCGGTGATAACTATGTTTACTGACCTGTTCGTAAAAAATATTTTCAATGTGACAGTTATTTTAAGTAGTCTCTTCAGCTTAATTCTGATGAACTTTTTGTTTCGCCACGGCAATAAAAAGAAGAAAGGATTTATTCTGCATGTCACCCAGTTCCTTATTTACACTCTGATCATTAGCACATTGGGTAGCGTCGCTAACACGGTCATTGCGCATTATCATATCAGCGCGATCTCATCCAGCTTTGTTGACTTTATCTGTACGTCGCTCATTGCGCTGATTCTGACCCTGAAACTGTTTCTGCTCATTAACCAGTTTGAAAAATCGCAAATTAATAAAGGTCGGGATGTTACCCGTGCGCGTATTTTATCGCGGATTATCAAGATCACGCTCGTTATTGTTATTGTTTTGCTTTATGGCGAACACTTCGGTATGAGTCTGTCGGGTTTACTCACCTTTGGCGGAATTGGCGGTATCGCGGTCGGGATGGCCGGGAAAGATATTCTGAGTAATTTCTTTTCAGGTATTATGCTCTATTTTGATCGCCCGTTCAGTATCGGGGATTGGGTCCGTTCTCCGGATCGCAATATTGAAGGCACCGTGGCGGAAATTGGCTGGCGGATGACCAAAATTACCACTTTCGATCATCGTCCGCTATACGTCCCTAACTCCGTGTTTTCTTCGATTAGCGTTGAAAATCCAGGCCGCATGAGCAACCGCCGAATCAACACGGTCGTCGGGCTACGTTACGAAGATGCCAGCAAAATCGGTGCTATTGTCACTGAAATAAGGCAGATGCTACAAACCCATGCCGATATCGATCAACAACAAACGCTACTGGTTTATTTCAATGGCTTTGGCGACTCCTCGTTAAATATTATGGTGTATTGCTTTACCCGCACGACGGTCTGGGAAGAGTGGCTGGCCGTACAGCAACAGGTTTATCTTAATATTATTGATATTGTCCAGAATCACGGCGCGGATTTCGCCTTCCCAAGCCAGACGCTGTATATCGATAATAGCAGTCAGAGTTAAAGCAAAACGCCCCTGCCCTACACATGATTGCCTCAGGAGATATCTGCCTGAGGCACTATATTCAAACAAGGCGTTATTATCTGTTCATTCAACGATTTCGATGTAATTTCCGTCCGGGTCTTTAATGACCGCTTCATAATACCCGTCCCCGGTAGTACGCGGCGGTGAAACCAGAATCCCCTGCACCCGTGCCTTTTGTGCCAGCGCATCGACTTTTTTAGCGCTGCCAACTGCGATAGCCAGATGTACCCAGCCGGTCGTTTGGTTATCCGGACGCAGAGCACGCAGGGCGGGTTTCGTCATCAGTTCAATCGCAATATCATCCCCAATGCGCACAAAGTAAGACTCGAATCCGGGATTGTTCTTGCTGCTGTATTTCTCATTGCGCGTACCATCAAAAAAATCCGTCCAGAAACGTGCCTGCGCCTCCAGCTCTGTGGTCCATAGCGCCATGTGTGCGATTTTCATATTTCACCTCGTCTTAATCCGTCAGAAGATTGACAGTACCCACCGTTTTGCCCGATCATGCCTTTTATTGCTCGATGATAGAGTTTTCAGGATTCATTATGCTCGATTATGCAGCTTTCCCGGAACAACGACAAGCCCTGATTCAGCAGATCCTGCAAGAGAATGGGCGCGTGGTATGCAGTGACCTCGCTTCCCGACTGAACGTGTCGGAGCACACCATACGCCGCGATCTTCACGAACTCAGTAAGGAAGGAATTTGCAAAAAAGTCTATGGAGGCGCGGTGATGATGCTGCCAGAGGCGGGTGACTATTCAGTGCGAAAAGCGAAGAAACCCGATCAAAAGAGCAACATCGCGCAAAAATGCGCACGACTGGTCAAATCAGGCAGCTGTATTTTTATCGACACCGGCACGACCAACCTGGCGATGGCGGAGGCTCTCCCGGCAGAACTCTCTCTGACCGTGGTCACCAACTCACCGGAAATTGCCGCCGTACTGCTGAAAAAGCCGTTGTACGACGTCATCATGCTCGGAGGCCAGTTGCAGCGTTCTTCCGGCGGTTGCGTCGGCGCATCGGCGATCGCGCAGGTTCAGGGTATGTTATTCGACCAGGGCTTTATCGGCGGCTGTGCGATGGCGCCAGAATCCGGTCTGACCGGGTTCGATTATGCCGACTGTGAATTTAAGCGTGCGGTGCTCCAACAGTGCAATGAAACCATTGTGGCGCTGACGGCGGACAAAATCCCGGCGGTGGCTCGCTATGTTGTCGCCCGAAGCAGTGAAATCGACGTCATTGTGGTTGAGGCGAACATTAGCAAAGAATACTGCGAGGCGTTTCGCGAACATGACATTCGCATTTACACGGTGTAATCAGCAGGCGCGATCCCGCGCCTGCTGACGGATGGTTAGTGCTTAATGATATACATGGTCCGGCTGTAGGCCACGTCTTCCGGGTTCATGATCGGATACCCTTTCAGCCACGGTTTGATTAAGCGCCCGTTGGTGTACTGATAAATTGGTGCGATCGGCGCTTGCTCCATAAGGATTTTTTCCGCCGCATTGTAATCGGCATTACGCGCTTTATCGGTATTTTCCATCGTCGCCTGGGTGATGACTTTGTCATACGCCGGATCGTTAAAACGGGAAATATTGCCGGAGTGTGTTGAGGTCAACAGCGACAGGAAGGTAGAAGGTTCATTGTAATCCCCCACCCAGGAAGCACGAATCACATCGAAGTTCCCGGTGTTGCGGCTGTCGATGTAGGTTTTCCACTCCTGGTTTTGCAGCTTCACATCCACACCTAAGTTTTTCTTCCACATCGAGGCCACCGCGATGGCGATTTTCTGGTGGTTCTCGGAGGTGTTGTACAGCAGCGTCAGGTTAAGCGGCTTCTGCGGACCGTATCCCGCCGCTCGCAACAGCGTTTTCGCCTGCGCGTTCAGCTCTTCCTGACTCATCTGCTCAAAAGGTGACGGTTCAGGCGTAAAGCCGGCGGTGACGTCCGGTGTAAAATGCCAGGCCGGTTTTTCCCCGGTTCCCAACACCTTCTCCGCCATAATGCGGCGATCGATGGTCATGCTCAGCGCCAGACGCACGCGGGAATCCGCAGTCGGGCCTTTTTGTGTGTTAAAGGCGTAGTAATAGGTTCCCAATTGAGGTGGCGTATAAACCTGTCCGGGGATGTCCTTTAACAGCTTCTGGTACATATTTTTCGGGAACGACTCGGTAATGTCGATATCCCCCGCCAGGTAACGTTTGGTGGCGGAGGACTCCTGATTGATTGGCAGGAAAGTCACTTTTTGCAGTACCGTTTTTCCGTTATCCCAGTAATGGGTATTCGGCACCACCACCAGCTTTTCATTCACTACGCGATCCTGTAACACATAGGCGCCGTTACCAATCAGATTGCCCGGTTTGGTCCAGTCTTTACCGCTTGCCACGTTGGCTTTTTGCACCGGATAAAACGCAAAGCTGGCGGTAAGATTAGCAAACCACGGCAGCGGTTTATCCAGTTGCACTCTCAGGGTTCGGGTGTCAATGGCGGTCACGCCGAGCTTATCGGGCGTTACTTTGCCATCAATAATCGCCTGGGCATTATTCACCCCTGCCAGCGCGGCAAACCAGGCAAAAGGCGACAGCGTTTTCGGATCCACCAGCCGTTGCCAGCTATAGACAAAATCCTGCGCGGTTACCGGCGTGCCATCAGACCAGCGTGCATTATCCCGCAGCGTAAACGTCCAGATCCGATTGTCGTTACTTTTCCACTGCGTGGCGACGCCAGGCACAATTTCACCCTTCTCGTTCTGGTTAACCAGTCCTTCGAACAGGTCGCGAATAACCTGAATTTCCGGCAACCCGACTGCTTTTGCCGGATCCAGCGTCGCGGGTTCATCTTTTATATGGCGAACCAGCTCCTGCTTCTCCGCCAGTACCGCCGTGCCGGGAACATCCGCAGCATATGACAGAGAAATGCTGCTAACCAACAGCGCACAACAGGTTACTGAAACAGAGTGCTTCATAGAGTCCCCTCAATCCGGCTTATTCACGATGGCGTAATTATTTGTTTCGCCTTAAGGAAATGCAAACATCTTCCTGCAGAAAATTGATATTACGACTAAAAATCCGTGCGTGCGAAAACGATTTGATTATCGACCAGATTTGCACAACACTGCGAGTAATAATCCCTGAATTCAGAGACGCTTATGACCGTTACCCGCCCCCGTGCACAACGCGGCGCCTTTCCGCCAGGAACCGAACATTATGGACGTTCACTGCTGGGGGCTCCGCTGATCTGGTTTCCGGCTTCCGCCGCCAGTCGCGACAGTGGTTTGATTATCGCGGGAACGCACGGCGACGAAAACGCGTCGGTGGTCACGCTCTCCTGCGCACTGCGCACGCTGACGCCCTCGCTGCGCCGCCACCATGTGATCCTCGCGGTAAACCCGGACGGCTGTCAGCTCGGTTTGCGTGCAAACGCTAACGGCGTCGATCTCAATCGCAATTTTCCGTCAGCCAACTGGAAAGCCGGAGAGACGGTATATCGCTGGAACAGCGCTGCGCAAGCGCGTGACGTCGTTCTGTTGACGGGAGAACATCCGGGTTCAGAACCAGAAACTCAGGCATTATGTCAGTTGATACATCGCATCCACCCCGCGTGGGTGGTCTCCTTCCATGACCCGCTGGCCTGTATTGAAGATCCCGGAAGCAGCGAACTCGGTGAATGGCTGGCGCAGGCGTTCGAACTGCCGCTGGTGACCAGCGTGGGTTACGAAACGCCCGGCTCTTTCGGCAGTTGGTGCGCAGATCTCGAATTGCCCTGCATCACGGCTGAATTTCCGCCGATCTCTTCAGATGAGGCCAGCGAAAAATACCTACAGGCGATGTCCACGCTTCTGCGCTGGCATCCTAAGGATGAAGCTGTCCGGTCGTAAAGTGCAGCGCGGGCTCGACATCAACAGCCAGCCAGGTGGGACCATCAAGATCGGCAAAGCTAACCTGCGGCGTCAGTGGTAATGCAGCCGTAATCGCCCGCGACGTGCAAAGCATACAGCCCAGCATCAGCGCAAATCCCTGCTCGCGCGCGTCAGCAGCCAGCGCCAGCGCCTCGGTCAGTCCACCGGTTTTGTCCAGCTTGATATTGACCATCTCATAGCGCCCGTGCAGCGCCTTCAGGCTGCTACGGGTATGACAACTTTCATCCGCGCAGACCGGTAGCGGATGGATGAAATTTTCCAGCGCCGCGTCATCCTGTGCCGGAAGCGGTTGTTCCAGCATCGCCACGCCGAGATCGGCTAATAGCTGACAGCGCGCCGCCAGCCCTTCCGCCCGCCATGACTCATTGGCATCAACAATCAGGGTCGCTTCCGGTACCGCCGACCGAATCGCCACCATGCGTTCGCTGATCAGCCGATCGTCCAGTTTCACTTTCAATAGTCTGGCTCCGGCTTCCCACAGCGCTGCCGCGCTGGCCGCCATTTGTTCCGGCGTACCGATCACCACGGTCTGGGCAGTGGCAATTGTCTCGGGCAATGTCACTCCAAGGCTTTCCGTCAGCGTTTGTTGCTGCTGACGCGACTGTAAATCCCACAACGCACAGTCAACCGCGTTGCGCGCCGCGCCGGCAGGGAGCAGTTTCTGTAGTGCTTCCCGGGTCAGCCCTTTTTCCAGTTGCGGCACAATACTCATGATCTGCGCCATCACCGACGCATCACTTTCTCCGTAGCGCGGATAGGGCGTACACTCCCCCGTCCCTTTCACGCCCTCTTCTTCCAGTTCAACCACCACGACACGCGCCTCACTGCGGCTGCCACGGGCAATCACAAAAGGGGTATGTAACGGCCAGGCTTCCTCGTAGACCTTCACAGAACGCATTTTTTCTCCTTAAACCATGACGTGGTGGTTTGTGCGCTACGCCGAAATAGCGTTTGCCGTGTTATCGGCTGTTGGCATAAACTAGCTGTGACGTTAACTATATGTAA
This sequence comes from Citrobacter farmeri, assembly GCF_019048065.1. Taxonomy (NCBI): domain Bacteria; kingdom Pseudomonadati; phylum Pseudomonadota; class Gammaproteobacteria; order Enterobacterales; family Enterobacteriaceae; genus Citrobacter; species Citrobacter farmeri. The sequence goes on along the minus strand of NZ_CP077291.1, from coordinate 2,166,748 downwards.
ACAGGAAGATAACCATGTCACAAACCGTTCATTTCCAGGGCAACCCGGTTGCAGTCGCCAACTCCATTCCTCAAGCGGGTAGCAAAGCGCAGCCTTTTACCCTCGTGGCAAAAGATCTGTCTGACGTCGCACTGAGCCAGTTTGCAGGCAAACGCAAAGTGCTGAACATTTTCCCGAGCATCGATACCGGCGTTTGCGCGGCATCGGTACGTAAGTTTAACCAACTGGCCACCGAAATCGATAACACCGTCGTACTGTGTGTTTCTGCTGACCTGCCGTTTGCCCAGTCGCGCTTCTGCGGCGCAGAAGGCCTGAGCAACGTCATCACGTTGTCCACGCTGCGTAACGCTGAGTTTCTGAAAAACTACGGCGTTGAAATCGCTGAAGGCCCGCTGAAAGGCCTGGCCGCTCGCGCGGTTGTCGTTCTGGATGAAAATGACAATGTCATCTTCAGCCAACTGGTGAATGAAATCACTAACGAACCTGACTATGCCGCTGCACTGGAAGTGCTGAAAGCGTAAGTCATCCCGGCATACAAAAATGCCTCCATTCCTGGAGGCATTTCTTTACTCTTCGCCCTTCTTCTGGTTCAGGCCATACTCGCGCAGCTTATTCGCAATCGCGGTATGAGAAACCCCCAGACGTTTCGCCAGCTTACGCGTACTGGGATAACTGCGATACAACTGAGTTAGCACCGAGCGCTCAAAGCGGCTGGTGATATCATCCAGCGAACCTTCCATCGCATCTTCACCTACCGCAACCGTCGTCGCGTCGTAATCCGGCAGTAAAATATCCTGCGGTCGCAGTTCGTAACCTTCAAGCTGTGTCAGCGCGCGGTAGACCGCGTTTTTCAACTGTCGCACGTTGCCAGGCCAACCGTAGCGGGTCAACACCGTACTGAGATCGGCAGCCAGTTTGGGACGCGGCACGCCCTGCTCATCGGCGAAACGCGCCACGAACAGTTCGGTCAGCGGCATGATATCCTGCGGACAATCGCGCAGCGGCGGCAAATTCAGCGTCAGCACGTTAAGGCGATAATAGAGATCTTCCCGGAACAGTCCTTTCTGCACCAGTTCGACGAGATTCTTTTGCGTCGCACAGATTACGCGTACATCAACATGGACCTCATGATCTTCCCCCACCCGACGGAACGTGCCGTCATTCAGGAATCGCAGCAGTTTGGTCTGCATGCGCGGCGACATTTCGCCAATCTCATCAAGCAGCACCGAACCGCCGTTCGCCTGCTCGAAGAAGCCTTTTTTGCCTTCCGGCGCATGACCGAACAGTTCGCTTTCCACCGCATCTTCAGGAATCGAGGCGCAGTTGAGCGCCAGATACGGTTTACCCGCACGCGGGCTGGCCTGATGACAGGCATGAGCAAACAGATCTTTCCCGGTGCCGGTATCACCGATAATCAGCAGCGGTGCACTCAGCATCGCCAGTTTGCGCGCCTGTTCAACAACGTGTTTCATTTTGCCGCTGACGGCAATGATCTGACTGAAGGCGCTCACATCCTGAGTGGCCAGATTCTGCAACTGACGCCCCATCCGGATAGTTGAACGTAGCATCACCACCGCTCCGGTGAGCATGGTTTCGTCGGTTTCCCCTTGCAGATAGACCGGCGTGATTTCCATCAGGAAATTCTGCCCGTTGATGACCACATGTTCGTTGTGAGAGGTCAGCGGATTCCCCTCCAACCAGCGCTGGAAGTTAAAACCGTTAATCAATTGTGCAGCGGTGTGGTTACGCATCCGCTCCAGATTGAGCGCAAACAGCTGACAACTCGCCGGGTTCGCCATCTCAATCTTGCTTTTCAGATCCAGCGATAAGACCGGCTCAGGCAGCGCCTCAAGCAGCGCGCTGAGCGCCAGGTGCTCACGCTCGGATGGCATCCACGGTACGGTGCGTACGTCAGTGACGCCCGCAATGCGGCGAATTTCTGCCATCAGGCTACTGAAGTTAGTGAACTCCAGCTCGGCAAAGTTAAGGTAGATTCGCCCAATGGGGTCAATCTCGATACCGCGCAAATCGATGCTTCGTAGCACCAGTAAATCGAGTAATTCGCGAGTCAGACCGAGTCGGTCTTCACAAAAGACTTCCAGACGCATGGGGGACCTTCACCTGAATAATGAGCTATAGATAAGATGATAAGCCAGGAATGGGGAAGCAGGAAGGATTCTGTCAACAAATATTGACAGCATGACGGAAAAACAGGCGTTTCGGCGTAAAGTTACGCGGTCAACGCCTGCGACAACATTACTTTTCTCGCGCTGAGCCGTTTTTCTGCAACGTCTCTTTGAGCTGCCCGATCAGTTGACGCCGGAAATCGCCCAGACGCGGTTTGTCATCATCCAGCCACGGCAGCGGACGGCAAAGCTCCATCGCTTTGATTCCCAGTCGTGCGGTTAACAGCCCGGCTCCGATCCCCTGCGCGGCGCGGGTCGACAGGCGTGCGGCGAGATCCTGCGACATCCAGTCCATCCCCACTTCCCGCACCAGTTCGCTGGCCCCGGCAAAGGCGATATTGAGCAGGACCAGGCGGAACAGACGCAGACGGCTGTAATAGCCAAGCTCAATCCCGTACAGCGTGGCGATGCGGTTAATCAGTCGCAGATTGCGCCAGGCAATAAACGCCATATCCACCAGCGCCAACGGGCTGACCGCTATCATCAGCGTCGATTCCGCCGCCGAACGGCTGATTTCGCGCCGCGCCTGGGCATCCAGCACCGGCTGAACCAGATGAGCGTAGAGGCTGACCACCTCGCGATCGTTTTGTGTTTCGTGAATCGAGGCGTACCAGCGCTGTAGCGCCGGATGCGACTGGTCGATTCCGGCCTGCTGCGCCAGTTTCTCGCAGAAGGCCCGCCCTTTCCCGGCACCGTGACTGTGCAACAGGTCGCGCGCTTCATCACGCTCGTGAGCACGCTGACGTAATCGCCACAGACGCCGCCACTCGGTTGCCACCGACCCCACGCCCGCACCGATAATCAGTGCCCCGGCCGCGCAGCCACCGAGCGCCACCCAGTCCTGCGTTTGCCAGGCGTTCATCGTCCACTGTACGCCCTGTCCAACCACGCTTACGCCGAACAGCGCCAGCCCGCCCATCACCATCTTGCGCCACAAGCTGCGCTTCGGGCGCAGCGCCGCATCAATTACCGCTTCGGCCTGCCCCTCTTCTTCCAGCGGCTCATCGACGGTGGCCGGGGCAAATGACTGAGCCTGTGTCTCGCTAAACGTTTGTTGCGCTTTAAAAGCCGGGTTCTGCTCGACTTCAAGCGGACCGGCGAAATCAATCCGCGGTTTTATCGGTTCGCTCATCGCAATTTATCTCCTATTAAAAACTCCAGCGCGGCATCCAGGCGAATGTGCGGCAATGGCTTATCGACATCCATCTTTTGCGGTCGAAAAGCTTCAAACTGAAATCCCTGACTATCCCAGAACGCCTGTCCCGGCAGTCGCGCCGGTACTTCTCCGGGGTAGACCGTCAGCGGAGATCCGTCACTTAAGCGGTTTCCACGCAGCGCCGGGATCTTCTCGCCGTTAACGTCAATCAATCCGCTGGTGGTTGCCTGGACGGAAGCCAGCCCCAGACAATCCATGCTGATCCCTTCAAACGCCGCGTTCTGCCACGCATCCTGAATCAACTGTTGCAACAGCGACACCATATTGGCGTGCTGGTCGATCGTCACGTGGTCCGCTTTGGTGGCGGCAAACAGCAGTTTGTCGATCACCGGAGAAAACAGCCGGCGAAACAGCGTGCGCTGGCCGTAATGGAAACTTTGCATCAGTTGCGTTAATGCAAGGCGCATATCGTTGAACGCCTGCGGCCCGCTGTTGAGCGGTTGCAGACAATCCACCAGCACAATCTGGCGGTCGAAACGCAAAAAGTGGTTCTTATAGAACCCTTTCACCACCTTTTCACAATAGTAGTTAAAGCGCTCGCGCAGCATTCCGGCATTGGTCTGTTTATCCGCCTGGGCCAGTCTGGATTCGCCCCACGCGTCGACATCCGGCCAGGGGAAAAATTGCAGTGCCGGTGCGCCAGCCATATCACCGGGCAGCACGAACCGCCCTGGCTGGATGAAATGCAGCCCCTGCTGTTTGCACTGATGCAGGTATTCTGTCCACGCCGCCGCGATATCGGCCAGGCGATTCTCATCGGCGGTTGCCAGCGGATCCAACCCTTGCGTCAGTTGTCGCCATTTCGCCGACCATTCTGCCCGCTGGCCGGTAAGGAGTCCTGTCATCTGCCGCGACCAGCTCAGATAATCCTGCGCCAGCATCGGCAGATCGAGTAACCATTCGCCGGGATAATCGACAATCTCCAGATACAGCGTCGACGTCTCTTTGAAGTGACGTAGCAGGGAATCGTTGGATTTATAGCGCAGCGCCAGGCGAATTTCACTGACCCCACGAGTGGGCGTCGGCCAGGTTGGCGGATCGCCATACAGTTGAGCCAGGCCTTCATCGTAGGTAAAACGAGGAATGCCAAAATCGCGCTGGGGAACGCGCTTCACCCCGAGCAGGCGCTCTTCACGCACGGCGCTGAGCAGCGGTAATCGCGCCCCGGCGTGAATATTCAGTAGCTGGTTAACCATTGCGGTGATAAATGCGGTTTTTCCGCTCCGGCTCAGCCCGGTGACCGCGAGGCGCAAATGCCGGTCTACGCCGCGATTAACCAGCGCATTAAGTTCATTGGTCAGTCTCTTCATCGCCATCCCGTTATGCCTGAAGACCAGAAAAAAGTATAACGCATACCTTTATTGTGGGGGCAGGTCGTTGATTATCAACCGTGTTGTGGCACTGGAAAACAGGTGTGAGGTCGTGACAACGGAAAAGCGATTTACTGGCATAAATATGTCAAAGCGATGCGTTTTCCGCTAAAGCATGCAAATAGAGAATTATTTTAAATTAAATTTCATCACGTTTATCTCTCTGGCCGAATCTTATCAATCCCCCCTTCATCCCGCGCCAGACAATGCCTCCCGTTGACACAAAATATATTGCATTGTATAAAATCCCGCTTCAATAATGAGTTTCATTTGCATTAATAATAATTTTAACGAAGGGTAGCGGTTAATGAAAAAAGTCATTTGCGCATTCGGCATGGTGTTCGCATCCGTCAGTTCTGCTCAGGCAACGACCTATCCACTGACTCTGGAGAACTGTGGTTACACCGAAACGTTCACCAAAGCGCCAGAACGCGTCGTGGCTCTCGGACAGAATACCGTTGAGATTCTGCTGTTGTTAGGTTTGCAGAATAACGTGAAAGCCAGTGCCTTCTGGCCGACCAAAGTGCTGCCTCAACTGGCGGAACAAAATGCGAAAATCAAAACTCTCACGGTAGAAATTCCCACGCTTGAATCTATCCTTGCGCAAAACCCGGATTTCGTTCCCGCACAGTTGCCCTTGTTATTAGGGCCTGAAAGTAAGGTCGCGAAACGTGAAGATTTGCTTACCGTTGGCGTAAACAGTTATTTATCCCCGGGCATGTGCGCCACGAAAAAAGCAGCAGGCGATTTATATGGCAGTCGTCAGAAGCTGTGGGATATGACGTATCTCTATAAGGAAATTGAAGATTTCGCGAAAATTTTCAATGTGGAAGACAAGGGTCAGGCGGTTATTGCCGATTTTAAAAAGCGTGAAGCCGAGCTCCGCCAGGAGTTCGGTAAAAACAAGAAAGATCTCTCGTTTGTCTTTTGGTTCTCCAGTGCTTCCCCTTCCGCGGATGCTTATGTTGGCGGTAAAAACAGTGCCTCCGGATTCATAGCCAACGTGCTGGGCGGACACAACGCAATCACCTCTGAGACAGAATGGCCGACGGTGAGTTGGGAAAGCATTATCGCGGCGAATCCGGACGTCATCGTGGTGTCCAGCCTTGATCGCAACCGCTGGGCGCTGGATAACGCGGAAGAGAAAATCAAATTCCTGAAAAGCGATCCTGCCATCAGCCAGTTAGACGCAGTGAAAAAAGGCCATATCGTGGTTATGGACGGTCAGGCGATGAACCCGACTATCCGTACTCTTTACGGCGCTGAGCAGGTTGGCGAGCAGCTCAGAAAACTGGGGCTGAACTGATGACCACTGCGGTACTTCAGACCCGACCGGGTCTGCTTCTTACCAGCGCGTGTTTGCTTGCTATCTTGCTTTTGTTTCTGACGATTGCCGTTGGGGTCAGCGTGGGGGAATTGTCTATCCCACTGCGGGATGTTTTTTACGCCATCAGCAACAGAATGGGACTCACCGACACCCCGCTCAACCGTATTTATGAAAGTGTGATTTGGGACTTTCGCCTGAGCCGTGCGCTGGTCGCGGCGTGCTGTGGCGCAGGCCTCGCAATCTGTGGTGCGGTACTGCAAAGTCTGTTGAAGAATGCGCTGGCGGAACCCTATGTGCTGGGTGTTTCTGCGGGCGCGTCAACCGGCGCCGTTTCTGTTGTTGTTCTGGGAATCGGTACGGGCGCGGTCTCCCTCTCCGCAGGCGCATTCGTCGGCGCATTTGCCGCCTTTGCATTTGTCGCCTTTCTGACGAACGGCGCGCGAGGGGGTAATGAACGCACGATTCTGGCTGGCGTTGCTGCTTCCCAACTCTTCAATGCCATTACGGCTTATACCATCAGCACCTCCGCCAGCGCGCAGCAGGCACGCGATGTGATGTTCTGGCTGCTGGGCAGCTTCAGCGGCGTACGCTGGCCGGAATTCCAGTTAGCGTTGGTCGTGGTGCTGACCGGGCTGGCCATCTGCCTTTACTATTCTCGGGCACTGGATGCCTTTACCTTTGGCGATGATGCCGCCGCGTCTTTAGGGATTGCCGTTCCCTGGGTACGTCTTGCCCTTTTCACCACCACCGCGTTCATTACTGCCACGATCGTCAGCATGGCCGGTTCAATTGGTTTTGTAGGACTGGTGGTTCCGCATGTTATGCGCTTCTTCTTTGGTCCGCTGCATCGCACATTGCTTATTGCCAGCGCACTGGCTGGCGCGATCCTGATGGTGCTGGCGGACATCGCCTCGCGTTTATTGATAGCGCCGCAAAGTTTGCCGGTTGGTGTGGTGACCGCCCTGGTCGGTGTCCCCTTCTTTGCCGTGATCATTTACCGCTCAAGGAATAAGTGATGAGTATCTCCGCTGAAAATATTACCTGGAAAGTCGGTAAAAAGGTCATCGTCAACAATGTCTCGCTCAACGTCGAGCCCGGTAAAACCGTTGGATTACTTGGGCCGAACGGTTGTGGAAAGTCATCACTGTTACGCATTCTGGCAGGATTACGTCGACCGGATGCCGGCCACGTGACGCTGGACGGAAAAAGCATTGCCCGCATTCCCAAAAAGCAACTGGCCTGTCGGGTGGCTTTTGTTGAACAACACGGCATGACCGATGCCAACATGCGCGTGCGTGATGTGGTGAAACTTGGCCGTATTCCACACCACTCCCCCTTTTCTAACTGGAGTACGCGCGACGAGGAAACGGTCAACGAGGCATTACAGCGCGTTGATATGCTGGAAAAATGTGAACAAGGCTGGCTCAGTTTATCCGGCGGTGAACGCCAGCGCGTACATATCGCCCGTGCGCTGGCGCAAGCCCCCACCGAAATTCTCCTGGATGAACCCACTAACCACCTGGACATTCACCATCAAATGCAATTAATGCATCTGATCAGTGAGTTGCCAGTGACCAGCATTGTGGCTATCCACGATCTCAACCACGCGTCAATGTTCTGTGACTCGCTGATGGTTATGCAACGTGGGCAGATTGTCGCGACGGGAACGCCGCAGGATATTCTGAGCGAGGAACTGCTTTGGGAGGTTTTTCGGGTTAAAACCCGAATCGAAATCTCTCCTTTTCATGGCAAAAAACATATCCACTTCATGGTGTAAGGCCGTGTAATGCGTTTCTCTGCGTTGTTCCTGCGACCCGCCACAACCCTCTGGCCACCTGTTCTATTGGGTAGCCAGTTTGCCTTTAATATCGGTTTCTACGCGGTGGTGCCATTTCTCGCCCTCTTTTTGCGTGACGATATGCTGCTTTCTGGTGGGCTTATCGGACTGGTGCTGGGGCTGCGCACTTTCTCGCAGCAAGGGATGTTTATTGTTGGCGGCGCACTCTCCGATCGGTTCGGGGCAAAGATCATTATTCTTTTCGGCTGCATGGTTCGCGTCCTGGGCTATCTGCTTCTGGCCTATGGACAATCACTGGGCCCGATCATTCTGGGCGCATGTCTGACGGGAATCGGTGGTGCGTTGTTCTCCCCGTCAATCGAAGCATTGCTGGCGAAAGCCGGCACACAAAGTGAAGCTCGCGGAAAGCGCAGTCGTGCAGAATGGTTCGCCCTGTTTGCGGTGTGTGGAGAGCTTGGCGCGGTGCTCGGCCCGGCTATCGGTGCGCTGATGACGGGGATCGGTTTTCGTCAGATCGCTCTCGCCGGGGCCGGGGTATTCCTTATCGCATTGATCGTCCTCTATTTCTGTCTGCCTGCGGCTGACCATAACAAACCGACGCTCAACATTCTTCCCTGGTGGACGACCTTCCGTCAGCCTCGATTCATTGCCTTTATCATCGCTTACAGCTCGTGGTTGTTGAGTTACAACCAGCTCTACCTGGCACTGCCGGTGGAGATTCAGCGTTCGGGCGGCAGTGAAAAAGATCTGGGGCCACTCTTTATGCTGGCCTCAGTGCTGATTATTTTATTTCAGCTCCCGCTTGCGCGTTTCGCGAGGCGGGCAGGCGCCGTCAGGATCCTGCCAGTGGGCTTTTTGTTGCTCTCCGCCGCTTTTGCGAGTGTGGCCTTTTTCGCCGCGACACAACCGCCGCAGGGAGGATTACGGTTAATACCTTCAGTCTGTCTGGTCACGCTATTGACGCTGGGCCAGATGCTACTGGTCCCGTCGGCAAAAGATTTGATCCCTCATTTCGCCAGTGAATCGACGCTGGGCGCACACTACGGTGCACTTGCCACCGCAGGGGGATGCGCAGTGCTGGCGGGAAATTTGTTGCTGGGTGGTTTACTGGATAAGGCGCTTGTACCATCAACGCAAGCCGTTTATCCCTGGCTTTTATTAGCATTGTTTCCGCTCTGTAGCGCAGTGGCCATGGTGCTAATTTGCCGTCCGCTACGTGCAGCGCGAGTCGCTAAAACCTGAGCGGCAGGAAATAGTCCAACAAGCGACCATAAGATATTGCTGGCATTATTCCTGAGAAGGTATAGTCGTCACTCCCACCTTTTCGTCAGGAGTACCTTATGCCAGAGTTCTGTTTTTATCAGAAAGGGCAGCGCACCAGAGTGCTGAAAAGATCCGACGCGGATGCCGCATTGCGACTAACGGAGCAAGGCTACGAGAAGCAATTTGAAGAGATCAATGCCGCAGACGAAGAACAGGCGCTCGCCCGTTTTGCCGATATCCGCAAGGAAAAACAGATCGATCAGCAAAACTTCTTAGCCGGTGGGGTTGCCATGCCGCTAATCGGGATTTTAGCGACGGCGATAACTGCGTTGTTCCGGAAAAAATAGCCAGCGCGTTTACTACCTGGGCCGCACAATAAACCGCGTTGTGTTGTCATCCGTGAACTAACTCCATAAGATGTATGGCATTAACTCTCCGATGGAGTTGCAGGAGCATGTCCCCCACTATCTATGATATCGCTCGCGTGGCGGGTGTATCGAAATCAACTGTCTCACGCGTTCTGAACAAACAAACCAACATCTCGCCGGAAGCGCGGGAGAAAGTGTTGCGTGCGATCGACGAGCTACAATACCAACCCAATAAACTGGCCCGCGCCCTGACGTCATCGGGGTTTGACGCCATTATGGTGATCTCCACCCGTTCAACCAAAACCACTGCCGGGAACCCGTTTTTCTCGGAAGTGCTGCACGCTATTACCGCGAAAGCAGAGGAAGAAGGTTTCGACGTGATCCTGCAAACGTCACGCAGTACCGAAGATGACCTGCAAAAGTGCGAGAGCAAAATTAAGCAGAAGCTAATCAAAGGCATTATTATGCTCAGCTCACCGGCCGAAGAATCATTTTTCGCGCGGCTGGATAAATATGATATTCCGGTGGTGGTGATCGGTAAAGTTGAAGGAGAATACAATCACGTTTGCTCAGTCGATACGGATAATTATCGGGACAGTATTGCACTCACTGATGCGCTTATTAACAGTGGTCATCGCCGTATCGCCTGTCTGCATGCACCGCTTGAATATCATGTTTCAGTCGATCGTGTTAACGGTTATAAAGCCAGCCTTAGCGCACATAGCATCGATATTCGTAAAGAATGGATTATTGACGGAGGCTATACCCACGACAGCGCGCTATGTGCCGCGAGAGAATTATTAGAACGTTCAGAATTACCCGATGCAGTATTTGCTACGGATAGTTTAAAACTGATGAGTTTATATCGTGCAGCGGCTGAACTAAATATTTCTATTCCACAGCAAATGGCAGTGGTCGGTTACAGTAATGAAATGTTGTCATTTATTTTAAACCCTCCCCCCGGTGGGATTGATGTGCCTACTCAGGCGTTAGGCGAAGAAAGTTGCGCCCTGCTTTTTAACTTAATACGGGGTAAAAAGCGTATGCAAAATATCATCATTAAGACGCAGATAACTCTTACGGGATCGCTTGCATAAAAAGCGGGGCAATATTCCGCCCCGCCATCATCAGAATGCGTAGTTAACGCCTACGCCCGCATAGTGAAATCTGTCACTTTCACCTTCGTCGTGATCTTCCCACTCGTAGGCATATTCCAGCGTCATCGACAGGCCATTCTGGAAATCATATGCATACTGTAATCCGAGGCGGTTAAAGTCATGACCTTCGCGCTCAGGATCATCTCGCCAGTCCCAGTTACTCCAGCGATCCAGACCGATGCGTGTATAAGGTGTTAACGTTGTATTACCGAGAGAAAGCGGCAAATACGCGCGGATCTCCTGAGTTGAAAATTCACCGTTATTCCGGTGATCCGCAAGGTTAAAACCGCGTTCGAGGTAATAGTTTACGATCACGCCAACCGTTTCGTTAAAGGTATAGTGCAGACCCGTTTCGCTTTCGAGACGGCTATCTGCATAGCCGGTGGTACTCAGATCGTTCACGAACTGGTACATCGACAACCATCCGCTAAAACGCAAATCGTCTGTGATCTTCACATCCCAGTCCGGTTGCACTTTCCAGCGCTGCATATTCGCCGTGTCTTTACCCGCTTCATTCACGTAGTGATAGCCGTAATTACGAAAACCACCGGTTAAGCCAAAACTGAATTCATCACTTTCCTGGATCTGATAGTGTACCTCCAGTTCCGGGCGATCAAACCAGGTGCCGCGTTTTCCTGCGCTATAATCAACCGGTCCTTCCTGATAATAGGCCAGCGAGATTCTCCATGGGCCGTTTGCCGCATTAAAATAAACTGACGGTTCGGCAAGGCCATCCATATCTTCGCCGTAGCCTTCAACGTTTTCAATTTCGTACATGGCGCCAATATTAAAATGCCAGTCATTTTTTTCAGCCGCCTGTGCGCAAGATATCGCTGCGCACAGCATTAGCGCAGTAGTGGATAATAAGGTTTTCATTTCTATTCCTTGTTAAATGACAGAAAAATGAAATGTTGTTAGAGCCAGGGCTTCCGCCCTGGATAATGTGATTATGTAATTGCGAGTTCTGTCTCCATATCGAAGAAATGACATTTTGTCATATCAAAATGGATTGCAATATTATCTCCTGCTGAATAATCATTTATTGCCCCGGCACGGACCACCAGCTCATGCCCCCCAATGCTGGTGTACAGCATAAATTCAGCACCAGTCAGTTCTGCGACGCAAATTTTTGCCACCACAGAGTTTCTCTCTGATGACTCAGGATGGATATCCTCCGGGCGGATGCCCATCACGACCGCTTTATGCTCATAATCCTTCTCTTTTAATATTCGTAGCTTATCTTCCGGAAGAGTTAATTTAAGCGTTTCTGTGACAAACTTATTTCCGTCGATCGCTCCACGAATAAAATTCATTGCCGGTGAGCCAATAAAACCGGCAACGAACATATTTGCTGGCTGGTTATAAACCATTTTTGGCGCACCAACCTGCTGGATAATACCGTCTTTCATGATCACAATCCGCGTCGCCATTGTCATCGCTTCAGTCTGATCATGCGTGACGTAGACCATCGTAGTATTCAGCTTCTGGTGCAGTTTGCTGATCTCTGCGCGCATCTGGACACGTAGTTTGGCATCGAGGTTAGAGAGCGGTTCGTCCATCAAAAACACGCCCGCCTCACGCACAATCGCGCGTCCCAGGGCTACACGCTGGCGTTGACCACCCGATAATGCGCCAGGTTTTCGCTTGAGATAATCCCGTAAACCGAGGATCTGCGCCGCCCAGTTGACTCGCTCGTCAATAATGCCCGCATCAATCTTTTGCATCTTCAGGCCGAACGCCATATTGTCGTAGACGCTCATATGCGGATACAGCGCATAGTTCTGAAAGACCATCGCAATATTGCGCGCCTTTGCGGGAACATCATTCATCCGCTTACCGTCAATCAACAGTTCGCCGGCACTGATCTCCTCCAGACCTGCAATCATGCGAAGTGTGGTTGATTTTCCGCAGCCCGACGGACCGACAAAGACAATAAACTCTTTATCTTCAATATCCAGATTGAAGTCTTTAACCACATGCACCTGGTTGTCATAGATTTTGTATATATGCCGCAACGAAAGCTGTGCCATGTTGATTCCTTTATTTGTCGAGTTGCCAGAAAGCCGATAAACGCGGCCACGTCAAAAATTCCGTTGTCGGAAGTAGCAGATCTGCGCCGGTTAAGGTGGAACCAATGCCCACCGAGCGCATTCCACTGGCGTTGATCGCATCAATTCCCGCCTGCGCATCTTCTATTCCGATGCATGCCTGCGGACTAACATGCAGACCGTTGCACGCTGCCAGAAAAATCTCCGGGTCGGGTTTTGAGCGTTGGATTCGTGCGGCATCGGCACAAAAATCAAAATAAGGCGTTAACTGTAGCGCCTGTAAGATCGCGGGCGCATTCAGTGAAACTGACGCCAGCCCCGTTTTAATCTGTTCAGAACGTAACGCGCTAAGCAGTTCCCGGATGCCCGGCAGTACCGCTTGTGGTGTCAGCGTCCGCAATGAATCGACATACAACGCATTTTTGCGCGCTGCGATCTGCTCGCGCTCTGCCCGGGTGAAAGCCCCCTCTTTTCCGCCGTGGCGCAAAATTCGTAACAGTGATTCTCCGCGGCTGATGCCTTTCAGGCTGTCGTTGAACACCTCATCGATGACAATCCCCAACTCACCGGCAACTTTCCGCCAGGCAAGAAAGTGCAAATGCGCGGTATCCGTGATCACACCATCCAGATCAAATACGATTGCCAGGGGTTTCATTCATCCTCCTTGTGCGTGGTAGCGGTCCCATTTACAGCCGAAATAAAATCAGTGAGTGAAGCGCTGTATTTATCCACAACGGTCACCGGTGTCCCTTTCAGGAAAAGTGTTACCGGCGACGAGCTCTCGATATGCACACTCTGTTGGCTCAGGGCGATCGTTATCTCACTTCCCTGCCAACAGAGAGGAAATGTCAGTTTTTGCCACTCTTCAGGCAACTGAGGATGGAGATGCAATTCGCCATTACACACGTTCAGCCCGGCAAAGCCCTGAATTGCCCCCAGCCAGATAGCCCCCGTAGCGGCAGCGTGTATGCCGTCATCGCAACTGTGCGGATCATCCCCAAGGTCTATTCGTGCGCCATCGCGCCAGAACTGATATCCCTGATGAGTATTGCCACAACGTGCCGCCACGATACCGTGAATGGCTTTGCTCAAAGAGGAATCATGAATGGTGCGGCGTTCATAGAAATTCAGGTTGGCCTGACAAACCACCGGTGTGAATAACTCAGAGAGCATATACATGAGCATCACCACGTCCGCCTGCTTCAGGATTTGCATCTCATTAACTTCTGCCCGAGAGTAATCCAGCAGGATCGTTTGCTTCCCGGCCTTTGTCTTGTACATCGCCAGGTCAATCACGGGCTTACTGAGGAAGGAGTCATCCTGTGGCAAAATACCGTCAGTCTGTGCGCCGGGCAGCCACAGGTGCTGCAAAAAGTGCTCGGCACGATGGATAAATGCCTCATCCCCACAGCCATAGCGGCGGGCGAAATACAGTGCCTGACTTACGTTGTAATACGCCATGTAGTTGGTAAAGGCGTTATTATTTACGTGTTCGGTATATTCGTCCGGTCCAATAACATCATGAATTTCAAGTCGGCCATTCACGTCAGTGGTACGACTGATCCAGAAACGCGCAGTCTCCAGCAGCAGCGTGACTCCTTCACGGGACATGAAAGGTTCGTCACCTGTCGCCTGCCAGTAATTCACAACGGCCCAGGCGATATCGGCCACCAGATGATGTTCTGCCTGTGCGGAAGCAACCTTCTGACGTAACCCGGTTCGAATATTGATGGCGGCGAACTCCGGCGTCTCCTCCTCTCCGCTACGCGCACTTTCCCACGGAAACAGTGCGCCCTGCCAGCCGTTCTTGCGCGCCTTTTCGCGTGCCCCCGCCAGGTTGTGCCAGCGATAACGCAATAAGTTCCGGGCGATAGCCGGTTCAGTGAACACATGAAAGGGCAACAGGAACACTTCGGTATCCCAGAAAACATGTCCCTTGTAGCCTTCCCCGCTGAGCCCTTTCGCGCCGATACTGCAACGCTCATCATGGGAAGGCGTCATGATCCGCAGATGATAGAGCGCAAAATCCAGGGCGCGCTGATCGTCTTCGTTTACACTGCTCACCTGCACCCGACGATGCTGCCACCAGTTCTGCCAGTTCACCGCCGATTGCGTCAGCAACGCCTGATACCCCTGCGCCACACACGCTTCAAGACGGCGAAGCCCCTGCTGCCCCCATGTTTCCAGCGATACATCGCGTCCTGTTGTCCACTCCACCCATGTCAGCTTTTCCAGCGTCAGCCGCTCACCCGCTTTCACCTGCGCGTGAGTATGTTGCATAAGCCGCCGTTCTTTGGCGGTAAAACAAGACTGCTCTTCCCCGTTGATAAGACAGTGCGTCGAGACAGAGATCTCACTGTGACCATCCTGGGTCGTATAGATCCCCTGTAAGAGATGTTGACCGAAGACCCGTACCTGCGTTTCATCCAGATGCTGACGACCGTGGTTGGTGATTGTCGCGTCAATACCGGTGGAAAGGGCGATAGAGGCATCACCATCGAGTGGGGTAATGGATAACGTCATCGCCAGCAACGGCAACTGCTCCGCAGACGCGAATCGACGACTTTCGATGGCAAATCGCGCGCCGTCAGATGCCCGCCATATCAGTGACCGCATCAGTTCGCCACTGGAAAAATCCATTTCCCGCTGCCAGCCTTCAAGCGTTCCACTGAGTAATGAAAAAGGCTCTCCGTTCAGGAAGATGTCAACCCCTGTGACGTCGGGTAGATTCACAAGCTCGGTGATATCATCTTTACCCGCCCGATGATACAAACCCGCCAGAAACATTCCACGCGTCTGTTGGGTATAAGCCTCCTCGTGGCTGGCGCGGATCCCCATATAACCGTTACCCAACGCCAGCAAAGAGGCGTATTTATTCAACTGGTGCGGGCTAAAACCCGGTTCTGATAAGGTGACTGGTTTGCTCATAGTTCCACACACATCCCTGTTTCAGCTGACTGATAAAGCGCCGCAACCAACTGCTGTATCACAAATCCTTGTTCGGCATCCGCGATGGTGACCGGTACGCCCTGCACATGGTTCACGAAAGCCTCCATACTGCGAAAATGACGATGATCATCAGCCTGCTCCCGCGCACAACATATCTCCAGTTCGCCATTTCTGTCGGTATACACTTGTGCCGGGAACAGGGTTGCTCCCGCCTTGTCGCCACAAAAATTCACATTCATGATGGATTGTTCAGGGATATTCAGCGCAAAGGAGGTTTCCAGTCGCAATATGCTGCCGTTATGAAACTCAATGGTGCCAAACAACGCGTCCTCAACGGTGTAACGCGAAGGATCCCACTCACCGAACTGTCCACAATTTTTCCGGGTGCCGATTCTCTGGAAACTATGTGCCCACACTCGTTTCACAAGGGGGAAGCCCAGCACATACATCGCCGCATCCAGCATATGAACACCAAGATCGATCAGTGGCCCACCGCCCTGTAACGCTTTATTGGTGAAGACACCCCAACCGGGCACGCCGCAGCGGCGAAGCGCTCGGGCGTTGGTCACGTATATTTCACCGAGCACACCCGCTGTGACCTGTTCGCGCAGCAGCTGTGTATCCAGTGCAAAACGGTGATGAAAATCATAAGCCAGCACTTTGCCCATGCGACGGGCAGTATCACGCATCTCCTGCGCCTGCTCCGGCGTCATCGCCGGCGGCTTTTCACACATCACGTGGCAACCCGCTTTCAGCGCCAACAGCGTGTGTTCGTAGTGAAAGCGATTCGGCGAGCAGACGCTGACGATATCGGGCTTCACTGTTTGCAGCATCAACTGTGGATCGTCCCAAACCTGCGCCTGACCATATTTCTCTGCCAGCGCTTGTGCCTGAGACAGGTGACTGTCACAGACAGCCACCAGTTCCAGCTCCTCACGAGTGCAGTAATACGAAGCATGAACCTTATCCGCGACCTGTCCGGCGCCAATTATCGCGACGCGCAGTGGAAAGCTTGTCATTGCACTTTTCACGGTAACCTCTTAGCAGGTACGCAACCAGGCCAATGACTGACGGTAGGCTTCAGGCAGGTTCTCTGCGCGGACCCGACCTTCATACACCACGTAACCCTGATAACGATCGTCGCGCAACTGATCAAACAGTTCGCGGAAATTCAGCGTCCCCGTACCCGGCTGATAACGGTGGTTATCCGCGATGTGTACATGACCCAGCAGATCGCGGTTGTCGTGTAATGCTTTCGCCATGTCGTCTTCTTCGATATTCATGTGATAGAAATCGCCGATGATCTTTACCTGCTTCAGATCGTTTTCCACGATATAGCGGCGCGCATCCGCCAGGGTGTTGATCATGTGATCCTGATAGCGATTGAGCGGCTCCAGGTAAACAGTGGTCCCCGTCCGCTCCGCCACCTTGTCGAGATAACGTAGCGAGTCGCTGACCGCTTTGCGATCGCCCTCCAGACTCCGCGGCGAGACCATTGGCGGCAGCCGGAACGTAAACATGCCCCATGCGGCTGGAACGATAATGCCCTGCCCACCCACCTCAGCAAGCGCTTCCAGAATGCGTTCGATTTGCTTTAATCCGTTAAGGCGACGTTCTTCAATGAAATCACCGATCCAACCGTCATAGCCGCCGCATGCGGTTGTCACCGGCAGACCCGTTTCTTTGATAGCCGCTTTGACTTCATCGAGATGATTAACCAGCAATTTGCCGTCAATTTCAAAACCATCAAAACCCATCTCTTTGATATAACGAAACTTATCCAGGATATTTTGCGGAAAAAATGCCTGATTCTGAGTACCGATTTTCATCTGTTTTCTCCCTGACAATTAAAAAGTGACGCCCATTTTGATGCTCTGCTCCGGATGCCTGTCGACAAACTGCATGTAGCTTTCCGGACTGTTGGCAAAGGTCACCACCGGGTCGATGAGATCGTCGCAATTCAGATAACCGTTCATCAGCAATTCCCAGCAGGTTTCTTCGATGCGTTTTCGGCTCCAGCGCGGATAGTCCGGGTTTGGTTCGCTGCAGGCGCGGGAAAAAACAATGTTGGCGTTGTTGAAATGCGCTTCGCGTCCCAGGTTAAATCCTTCGGCAAATGGTTTGGCAAACGCGACGTAGGAGATCGTGCCACCGTAGGCCAGTCCGCGTAGCGCCGATTGCAGCGCATCCGCAAAGCCGCTGGTTTCGATAATCACGTCCGCACCCTGCTTACCCGTGAGCGCTTTGATCTCCTTACCGACATCCGTTCCTGTCGGGTTCAGACAGAAATTTGCGCCATGTCGGCGGGCAATGTCGCACCGGTGTGCAATAGGATCCACGCCGATAACCACCGATGCGCCCGCTTTTTTCGCCAGTTGTACCGCGATCTGGCCAATAGCCCCGAGCCCGACGATGACAACAAAATCCCCTACGCGCACATTGGCATCGCGTACGCCGCTCATCGCGAACTGGGCTGGGTCATAGCAGACGGCATTCTTCCATGAACTTCCCTGCGGCATTTTGCGCAGTTTATAGTTGTTCACACCGTTAATAATGACCGTCTCGGCTAAGGGACCGTAACCGCAAACGCTGTCGCCTACGGCGTAATCGGTGACATCGCTGCCACACTCGATAATCTCACCGACAACCATATTGCCGAGCTGGAACTTGCCAAATTCGATACCGCGCGGTGCCCCTTCCGGACGGGGCATAAACATCTGCCACTCCGCGTTAAAGTCCTCATCAATAAACGGGCTGGCAGCACGGAAATCCACCACTTCCGTACCGTGCTTCGGCGCACCGAACTGCACGCGAATTTTCACTTCATTTGCCTGCACCGGGCGATCGTCATACTCCACCAGTGCAGCAACACGCGGCGCAGTAGCTACTAACTTTTTCATGCACAACTCCTTGATTAAACAGGCCGCCTTAGCCTTTCACGCCGCCAGCGGTCAAACCACTCTTAATAAAACGTTCAGAAAGCGCATACATAATGACAACCGGCAATGCTGTAACCAGTGACGCCGCCATCATGCGTCCCCAGATATAGTCAGGCGTGCTGAACAAGGCGTTCAGACCGACCGGTAAGGTGAAATTGCTGGCACTGGAGAGAAAAATTGATGCAAACAGATAGTCGTTCCAGGCCACCATGAAGCAGTAGACAAACACCGACACCAATCCGGACATCGCCAGCGGCACGGTAATGCGAAAGATAATTTGCAGGCGATTCAGGCCGTCCATCATCGCCGCTTCTTCTATCTCATCCGGGATCGTGTCGAAATAGCTTTTCAGCATGAACACCGCAGTGGGCAACGTCTGGGTCACCATCGTGACGATCAGCGCCATTTCTGTGTCGTAAATGCCCAGCGCCGTGATGATTTTGAACAACGGCACCACCAGCAAAATGCCGGAAAACATGTATACGGTGTAGAAACTGGCATTAATGGTCATCCTCCCCTTAAAGCGCAAACGCGAGAGCGCATAGGCACCGAGCACGCCAAGAAAAACAGCCACCACCGACGAGACGACGGACACCACCAGGCTGTTACGGAAATAATCGACAAAGGGAAAAATCAGCGGATTAAAAATGTCGATATAGTGTTCCAGCGTCCAGTGCTGCGGTAACAACGTGGGATGGAGCGATATCGCCTCTTTAGCACTCTTGAACGACGTCATCAGCATCACAAAAAAAGGAAACAGCGTGATGACCAAAAAAGCGATTAATCCGCAGTAAAAACCGAAACGTTCTAACTTGCGCTTATTTGTTGCCATTGAGGTTCACCCGTTTTCTGGTCAGCAGGATGACAGCGAAAATAATGACGAAGAGGACCACGGAAATCGCGGCGGCTTTTCCTAAGTCATTAAAGGCAAATGCTGTTTTATAGAGATACACACCGAGAATATCGACTTTCGTGGTCAGCAGATAAACATCGGCGAACATGTAAAACATCCAGATCGTGCGTAACGTAATGACCGTTGCCAGCACAGGCATAATGGCGGGCAGAGTGACAATTCGAAAACGCTGCCAGACATTCGCGCCGTCCATTTCGGCTGCTTCGTACAGCGATTTATCAATGGTCTGTAAAATCGCCAGGAACGAAATGAAGGCATACGGGAAGTAACGCCAGATGGCAAACAACACCACCAGAACAAAGCTGCTGCCGGGGTTGTCAAACCACAGCGGTGCTTGATCGTACAGATGCAGGAGATCGACACCGAGATAATTCACGATGCCATACCCACTGTTAAACATGTACTTCCACGCGAAGACCAGTGAAATGGACGGCGTGACATAGGAGAGGATCACCAGTGAGCGCGCCGTCTTACGCAGACGAAATTCGCGATTGAAAAACATCGCGACGCCCAGTCCGAGTACCGTACTTCCCAGCACCACCAGTGCGGTATACCAGACGGTCATCCACAGCGAATGCCAGAATCCGGGATCGGATAAGATGCGGATATAGTTGCTCAACCCGACAAATGTGGCTTCAATTCGTGGATTGAGCGGCAACCGCATAAAGCTGATTTCAATATTCGATAGCATCGGCCAGACCACCAGGCCGCCCAGCAAAAGCAAACTGGGCGCCAGGAGCAGCATGGCAAACGGCATATCAGAGCGACCTGAAAAGAACCTGTTCATCACGGCGTTCCACTTATCCATTAGTGCTGCGCAATAAGATCATCCAGCTTCTTCTGGCTGGTCTTGATAGTCGCTGAGAGATCGGCTTTTCCGACTGTGACGTTATGCACCATCGTACTCACCACGCCGGAACCGGTGACGTCACCCATCCGGGTAAAGTTTTTATCGCCAACCGCCCCAAACACCTGGATATGAGGCAACTCGGCAATGAGTTGATCAGGCAGCGTTCCTAAGGCTTTGATCACCGCGTTATCTTTCCATGTGGCGGTTTCCACTACGGCTTTATTGACCGGTAGGGCCGCACCTGGCGACATCATCACCCAGTCCGCGATGTTGTCCGCCTGCTCCATAAAAGTGACAAACTTCTCAGCCGCTTCCGTCTCTTCAGACTTCTGACCCGCCGTGATGGTGAGTGAGGTCAGCATGCCGTAAACGGCGGCGTTCTTCTCCGTCGGAACCACGAACCCCACATTCTGCGGATTACCTTCTTTGATTACCGCAGGGAGGATGTAGGTTGAATAAATCGCCATTGGCGCCGTGCCGTTCATGAACGCATCTTTCACTTCCATGATGTCGTTTGAACCCGGCATCGTGTTCTCTGCAAGCGACCGGTAGTATTCCAGCGCCTGGGTCATTTCTGCTGTATTGAGGGTTATTTTTCCCTGCGCATCAAAAACGTTGGCCTGATTGGACAGCGCAAACTGTGAGAAAGACTGCTCGGTAAGCACGCTCTCCGCGGTAGGTAGCGCGATACCGTATTTTTTATTCCCCGGATCGTTTAATTTTTGTGCGACCGTCAGCAGTTGTTGCCAGTTTTTGGGTTCTTCGAGATTTGCTTTCGCCAGTACATCTTTGCGATACCAGATACCGCCGATCCAGGCGCTCACGGGGACTCCGGTCCACGAACGTCCATCCTCAGTGCGAACAATTCGCAACACGCCATCATAGAATGCCGTTTCACCTACCGAATGGATCACTCTCGTCACCGCATCACGATCGATAAGGGCTTCCTTGTCCATCACTTTGGCGTAGTCATGACTGGTCTCGATAACTTCTGGTAGCGATCCGCTTCTTGCCAGCGTAATCACCTTGGTGTTGTAAGCATCCTCTTCAACCGGTACTTGTTTGACGCTAATTTCCGGGTTCTCTTTTTCAAACCGCGCAATCAGTTTCGAAATAACGGCCTGACGCTCCTGTTCAACAGAAGAGTGCATAAACTCTATTGAGACATGGGCGGATTTATCCTCCTTACATCCTGAAATCAGGGCGCAGGAAACCAGTGCTGATAACAGCATAATTTTAGTTTTGAGCATCAGATGTTCCTTTTTATTTTTTAATCCACATAACCTGCCAGGGTTGCAGCGTTATTGTCTCTCCGGAAACATTAACCCCGCTAATTAAATCAAGTCCCGTATAAATACCGGCATCAATGATTTGTATGCGATCGCTAAAATTAAAAAATGCATTGATTGTTTCATGTTCATCGGCCGAACGAATAATCCGCAAAACAGAAGACGTCAGGCTGCTAATGTCAAAAAAGCTCTCAGGATGAAAGGCTTTATTACTTCTGCGAATGACAATTAGTCGTGATAATTTGTGATAAACATCATGACGAAGAGAACCCTCAACCATCAACTCCTCTTCAATTGCTGTTCGCTGATATTTTTTACGATTGATGGCCCGATTATACCCTTGTGTTTCGACGCCCTGGTAGTCATTGCGCGATCCCAAAATACTTTGAATATAAATAGCCGGAACGCCGGGAAAGGTTAACAGAAGAACATGGGTGAGGATAAATTTTGCAAGCCGCTCTTCATCCCTGTCGTTCTTATGACTTACTGCGTCCATCCAGGTAACATTTAATTCATACGGACTTCGGGTACCATCTGGATTATTTTTCCAGTTCACTAATGCCCCTTCTTTCTGCAGAGCACTCACCAGTGTCAGAATATCGTCTTCCGCTAACAATCCCCGCAGAGGATTCAATCCAATACCATCATGCGAGGCCAAAAAATTAAACCAGGTTGTTTCATTAGAAGGCAATGTTAACGACTGCGCCCATTGGCACAAAGCCCGGCAATCCTGTCGATGTAGGGTGTGCAGGACAAGCGGCGGCAGAGAAAACTGATAAACCATGTGCGCTTCATCCTGCCCATTGCCCAGGTAGGAAACATTGTCTTTATGCGGGACATTGGTCTCAGTAATGATGACCGTACCAGGAGCGACCTCATCAGCTATCGCACGGAACAGCTTGATCAACTGATGTGTTTTTTCCAGATGAATACAGGTAGTACCTGGTGTTTTCCACATATAGCCAACAGCATCCAGTCGAACATAATCGGCCCCGCGCTCCAGGTAAGTCAACAGCACGTCGATCATGGCGAGCAGCACGTCCGGATTACTGTAGTTGAGATCAATCTGGTCTTCGCTAAACGTCGTCCATAAGTGACGAACCGATTTATCCTGTAAGGTAAACGGCGTTAATAACGGTAATGCCCGTGGACGCGTTACGGCATGTAAATCGGTTGCAGGATCCATCGCAATAAAGAAGTTTTCATATCCTGGTGCCTGCTGCAAATAGGCGTTAAACCAGTCACTTTTCGCTGACATATGATTGCAAACAAAATCAAACATCAAACGGCAGGACATGTTTAAATCGGAAATATCATTCCACTCACCTGTCCCGGGAGCAACCTGATAGTAATCAATAACGGAAAACCCGTCATCTGATGACCAGGGATAAAATGGCAAAAGGTGGACGTGTGAAAATACAGAGCAAAACCAATGTTTCCAAATCTGATTAAATGTCGGCAATGGTTTTTCTTTTTCACCATGAAATTGATCGGCATACGTAATGAGTACCACATCACTTTCATCCCAGTGTGGCTTACGCTTTTTATTAATAATCTTACGCGACCTTTCAATTCGTGTTTTCAATGACTCGTTGTGGAGCGCCGTCCATGTATCACCATAGACATTACTGAGGCATCTTTTAATTTTCTGGTTCACTTTATTTTTCCGTGGTAGCGGTCCCATGAAAAGGGAGACTACTCCTGCAAAAATTAGCTGTCAATGCAGTGAATGGGGTTTAGAGGAGGAATTAAAACAATTTCAGCAGCTCAACAGTCGACTTTGTGAGCTGCCGCAAATTAATAACTTAGATGTGATTTAATTGTTACAGAAGAAGGCGGTGGAAATTAACTTCCGGAATAGCGTTTTGATATTTTCGCCGCCATGCGGCTTAGAAATGGCTCCAGTGCCAGGGCCAGTAACATTTTCAGGGGGCGGCGGGCGACGGATTTCACCGCCCACCCTGCGACACCCGCCGGGCCGTAGCGCAGTGCAGTTAAAAGCACCAGCTTACCTGCTATTTTCATTCCGGGCTTTACCTTCTGCCCGGCGCGTTGCCAGCGATTGTTCATCTCAGCCCTCTTTAATGACTTACAACTGACGGAAACGGCTACGCAAGGTAAACGTATCCGAGGTGACATACCGCTCCATTTCACGTAAGCGTTTCTCCCCCGCCGCCAGCTCTTTATCGACGATATCCAGCAGTTCACCGCTGGATGGTTGCTGCTCACCTGCGGCAAGATTGTCTGGCATCGGATCAAGCACAAACGCCAGAATGATGTAGACGACCAGAGTGAAAAAGGCCAGCCCAAAGAAGATCGACAACACCACTAAAATGCGTACCAGTTTTACCGGCACATCCAGATACTGCGCGATCCCTGCGCATACGCCCCGCACCATGCCTTGCTGCGGAATGCGCCATAATTTTTTGTTCAGATCAATACCGCCCATTAGCGATCCCTCCAGTTCGGATGTTCCGCATCAAGAATATCTTCCAGCGCCTGGATACGTTCACGCATACGCTGCGCGTCGTCGGTCAACTGAACTAAGCGTTGCTGTTCGCTTTGCGATAACTCCCCGCGACTGGAACGGTTGCTGTAATGCAGCCATAACCAAATCGGTAACACAAACAGCACGAAAATGGTTAACGGAATGGCCAGAAATAGCGCGCTCATGAGTACTCCTTACAGGTGATGAGCGGCGGCGCGTTCGGGCACCGCCAGGTATTATTATTGCTTGTCTTGCTGCATTTTGGCTTTCAGCTGTGCCAGTTGCTCGCTGATTTCATCATCCGCTTTCAGGTCGGCAAACTGCTGATCCAACGTTTTCTGTTTGCCAAAGTTGTGGCTTTCCGCTTCAGCTTCCATGTGGTCGATACGACGCTCGAAAGATTCAAAACGTGCCATCGCTTCATCCAGCTTACCGCTATCCAGTTGACGGCGCACGTCTCGGGATGAGCTTGCCGCCTGATGACGCAGGGTCAGCGCCTGCTGACGAGCGCGAGTTTCGCTGAGCTTGTTTTCCAGCTCGCCAATCTCTTTTTTCATGCGTGTCAGCGTATCGTCAACCAGCGTCACTTCATGTTCCAGAGAGCCAATCAGATCGGTCAGTTTCTGCTTCTCAATAAGGGCGGCACGGGCCAGATCGTCTTTCTCTTTGCGCAGCGCCAGTTCCGCTTTCTCCTGCCACTCAGTTTGCTGAGCCGTCGCCTGCTCGATGCGACGTGATAACTGTTTCTTTTCCGCCAGCGCACGTGCCGAGTTGGAACGCACTTCCACCAGCGTATCTTCCATTTCCTGAATCATCAGACGAACCAGCTTCTGCGGATCTTCCGCTTTCTCAAGCAGCGCGTTGATGTTGGCATTCACGATGTCGGCGAAACGAGAAAAAATACCCATAATTCTATCCTCACATTTTTCTGATGTCGGGCGATGCCCTGCTGATTCACTAATACAATCTGCGTGCCAACTTTTTAATCCATTGATTTGGAAAAAGATGTACAGTTTTACCTCGACAAGAAAACAGCGTAAAGTGGTGAAATACACCAACATGTGGCGAAATTCATCATGGCAGAATACAAAGATAATTTGTTAGGGGAAGCCAACAGCTTTCTGGAAGTCCTGGAGCAGGTTTCCCGTCTGGCACCGCTGGACAAGCCGGTATTGATCATCGGCGAGCGCGGAACCGGTAAAGAACTGATTGCCAACCGCCTGCATTATCTCTCCTCTCGCTGGCAGGGACCGTTTATTTCACTCAACTGCGCAGCGCTGAATGAAAATCTGCTCGACAGCGAACTGTTCGGTCATGAAGCCGGCGCGTTTACCGGCGCGCAAAAACGCCATCCGGGACGCTTTGAACGGGCCGACGGCGGCACGCTTTTTCTGGATGAACTCGCCACGGCCCCAATGCTGGTGCAGGAAAAACTGCTCAGAGTCATTGAATACGGCGAACTGGAGCGCGTCGGCGGCAGCCAACCGTTGCAGGTGAACGTGCGTCTGGTTTGCGCCACCAATGCGGACCTTCCGGCGATGGTCAACGAAGGTACCTTCCGCGCGGATCTTCTGGACCGTCTGGCCTTCGACGTGGTGCAACTGCCGCCCTTGCGCGAGCGTCAGGCCGATATCATGCTCATGGCGGAACACTTTGCCATTCAGATGTGTCGTGAAATTCGCCTGCCGCTGTTTCCCGGCTTCACATCGCATGCCAGAGAGGCGCTGCTGAACTATGCCTGGCCGGGGAATATCCGTGAATTAAAGAACGTGGTGGAGCGCTCGGTATACCGACATGGTACTAGCGAGGTGCCGCTTGATGAGATTGTGATCGATCCGTTTAAACGCCACATGCCGACACCGCCCGCCGCAGAAACCTCGACACCGGGCCCTTCACTTCCCCTCGATTTACGCGAGTTTCAGCAGCAGCAGGAGAAAACATTACTGCAAACGAGCCTGCAACAGGCAAAATTTAATCAGAAACGGGCGGCGGAATTGTTGGGCCTGACCTATCACCAACTGCGCGCATTGCTCAAAAAACATCAGATTTAGCGCTTTCCGCCTCTTGATTGCGCATATTTGCGCCAGTTATCCGCAGACATTTGTACCTGGCAGGCGATAGTGCGATACACTTTGCAAATCGTATCTAAAAACCTTAAAAATTATGCGCCTGGTTATATCGTCTCTGATCGTGATGGCTGGACTTCTGAGTGGTCAGGCCGCTGCTGCGCCTGAAACAGCCCCACAGGAAGACATCCGCGACAGTGGTTTTGTCTATTGCGTAAGTGGACAGGTCAATACCTTCAACCCGCAAAAAGTGAGCAGCGGGCTTATTGTTGACACCCTCGCCGCCCAGCTCTATGACCGACTACTGGATGTCGATCCCTATACCTATCGTCTGGTCCCGGAACTGGCTGAAAGCTGGGAAGTGCTGGATGACGGCGCAACTTACCGCTTCCATCTGCGTCGCGATGTCGCGTTTCAAAAAACGGCCTGGTTTACGCCAACACGTAAACTGAATGCTGACGACGTGGTTTTTACCTTCCAGCGCATCTTTGATCGCAACCATCCCTGGCATAACGTTAACGGCGGTAATTTCCCCTATTTCGACAGTCTACAGTTCGCCGATAACGTGCAGAGCGTGCGTAAGCTTGACAGCAACACCGTGGAATTTCGTCTGACGAAACCGGACGCGTCTTTCTTATGGCACCTGGCAACCCACTATGCCTCCGTGATGTCGGCTGAATATGCCGGACAACTGGCAAAACAGGATCGCCAGGAACAGCTTGACCGCCAACCGGTCGGTACCGGTCCGTTCCAGCTTTCCGAGTATCGCGCCGGACAGTATATTCGCCTGCAACGGCATGAAAAATTCTGGCGGGGCAAACCGCTGATGCCACAGGTGGTGGTGGATTTGGGCTCTGGCGGAACCGGGCGTTTATCTAAACTGCTCACCGGCGAATGTGACGTCCTGGCCTGGCCTGCCGCCAGCCAGTTGACTATTCTGCGTGACGATCCGCGCCTGCGTCTGACACTGCGTCCGGGGATGAACATCGCCTACCTAGCGTTTAACACTGACAAACCCCCGCTGAATAACCCGGCGGTTCGCCACGCGCTGGCGCTGGCCATTAATAACCAGCGCCTGATGCAGTCCATTTATTACGGCACAGCGGAAACAGCGGCCTCTATTCTACCTCGCGCCTCGTGGGCGTATGACAACGAGGCTAAAATTACAGAATACAATCCGGCCAAATCCCGCGAGCAGCTTAAAGCGCTGGGGCTGGAGAATCTGACGTTGCGGCTTTGGGTGCCAACCAGCTCCCAGGCGTGGAACCCCAGTCCGCTGAAAACGGCGGAACTGATCCAGGCGGATATGGCGCAGGTTGGGGTGAAAGTGGTGATTGTACCGGTTGAAGGTCGTTTCCAGGAGGCGCGGTTGATGGACATGAACCATGATCTGACGTTGTCCGGATGGGCAACCGACAGTAACGATCCGGACAGTTTCTTCCGCCCGTTACTCAGCTGCGCGGCCATCAATTCACAAACCAACTTCGCCCACTGGTGCGATCCGGAATTTGACAACGTGTTGCGCAAAGCGCTCTCTTCTCAGCAACTTTCTGCACGTATTGATGCGTATGATGAAGCGCAGAACATCCTCGCCAAAGAGTTGCCGATCCTACCGCTCGCCTCGTCGCTGCGTCTGCAGGCCTATCGATATGACATTAAAGGTCTGGTGTTGAGTCCATTTGGTAACGCCTCTTTCGCCGGCGTGTCGCGCGAAAAAAGCGATGAGGTGAAAAAACCATGATTATCTTCACCCTGCGTCGTTTGCTGTTGTTGATGGTCACGCTGTTTTTTCTGACCTTTATCGGCTTCAGTCTCAGCTATTTCACGCCGCATGCGCCGCTTCAGGGGGCATCGTTGTGGAATGCGTGGGTGTTCTGGTTCAATGGTCTCATCCACTGGGATTTCGGCGTCTCCAGCATCAACGGACAGCTTATCTCTGAACAGCTCAAAGAAGTGTTCCCGGCCACCATGGAACTGTGCACGCTGGCGTTCGGCTTTGCGCTGATGGTGGGGATTCCGGTGGGTATGCTGGCGGGTATCACCCGTAACAAATGGCAGGATCGCCTGATCAGCGCCCTCGCCCTGCTCGGTTTTTCGATCCCCGTATTCTGGCTGGCACTGCTGCTGACCCTTTTCTTTTCGCTGAACCTCGGCTGGCTGCCGGTATCTGGCCGTTTCGACCTGTTGTACGAAGTTAAACCGGTCACGGGTCTCGCCATTGTTGACGCCTGGATCTCTGACTCCCCCTGGCGTGATGAGATGCTGATGAGCGCCGTGCGTCATATGGTATTGCCGGTGCTAACGCTGGCAGTTGCGCCGACCACGGAAGTGATTCGCCTGATGCGCATCAGTACCATTGAGGTGTTCGATCAAAACTACGTTAAGGCAGCGGCTACGCGCGGTCTGTCACGGTTTACGATCCTGCGCCGCCATGTGCTGCATAATGCGTTACCGCCAGTGATCCCGCGTCTCGGCCTGCAGTTTTCAACCATGCTGACGCTGGCAATGATCACCGAAATGGTTTTTAGCTGGCCTGGTCTTGGGCGCTGGCTGATCAACGCCATCCGCCAGCAGGATTACGCCGCGATTTCCGCTGGCGTGATGGTGATTGGCTCGCTGGTCATCATCGTCAACGTGATTTCCGATATTTTGGGTGCTATGGCTAACCCTCTGAAACATAAGGAATGGTATGCCTTACGATAGCGTTTATAGCGAAAAGCGCCCGCCAGGTACGCTGCGCACCGCCTGGCGCAAGTTTTACGGCGATACCACGGCAATGGTCGGCCTGTACGGATGTGCGGGACTGGTGGTGTTATGCGTGTTCGGCAACTGGTTTGCGCCGTACGGCATCGATCAGCAGTTCCTCGGCTATCAGTTGCTGCCGCCGTCCTGGTCACGCTATGGCGAAGTCTCCTTCTTCCTCGGCACCGACGATCTGGGACGTGATGTCCTGAGCCGCCTGCTCAGCGGCGCAGCCCCCACGGTGGGCGGCGCGTTTGTCGTTACGCTCGCCGCAACGCTGTGCGGACTGTTGCTTGGCGTCGTCGCGGGGGCAACGCACGGTCTGCGTTCCGCGGTGCTGAACCATATTCTTGATACGCTCCTGTCGATTCCGTCTCTGCTGTTGGCGATTATCGTCGTCGCCTTCGCCGGGCCGCATTTGACCCACGCCATGTTTGCCGTCTGGCTGGCGCTGCTGCCGCGCATGGTGCGTTCGGTCTACAGTATGGTGCATGACGAACTGGAAAAAGAGTACGTCATCGCGGCACGTCTTGATGGTGCCTCAACGCTCAACATTCTCTGGTTCGCCATTCTGCCCAATATTACCGCCGGACTGATTACTGAAATCACCCGCGCATTGTCGATGGCGATCCTTGATATCGCCGCGCTGGGTTTTCTCGATCTTGGCGCGCAGCTCCCCTCTCCAGAATGGGGGGCCATGCTGGGCGATGCGCTGGAGCTGATTTACGTTGCGCCGTGGACGGTGATGCTGCCCGGTGCGGCGATCATGATCAGCGTCCTGCTGGTTAACCTGCTGGGTGACGGCGTTCGCCGCGCCATCATTGCGGGGGTGGAATAATGCCGTTACTGGATATCCGCAACCTGACCATTGAATTTAAAGCCGGTGAAGAGTGGGTCAAAGCCGTCGACCGCGTCAGCATGACCTTAAGCGAAGGTGAGATTCGCGGCCTGGTGGGAGAATCAGGCTCGGGTAAGAGCCTGATTGCCAAAGCCATCTGCGGTGTCGCCAAGGACAACTGGCGCGTCACCGCCGACCGGATGCGTTTTGACGATATCGACCTGCTGCGCCTTTCGCCCCGCGAACGACGCAAGCTGGTGGGACATAACGTCTCAATGATCTTTCAGGAGCCGCAGTCCTGTCTGGATCCTTCCGAGCGTGTGGGTCGCCAGTTGATGCAAAACATTCCGGCCTGGACCTATAAAGGCCGCTGGTGGCAGCGCATTGGCTGGCGAAAACGTCGCGCCATTGAACTGCTGCACCGGGTGGGCATTAAAGATCATAAAGACGCCATGCGCAGCTTCCCCTATGAACTGACCGACGGTGAATGTCAGAAGGTGATGATCGCCATCGCACTGGCGAATCAGCCGCGACTGCTGATTGCGGACGAACCCACCAACGCGATGGAACCAACCACCCAGGCGCAGATCTTCCGTCTGCTGACACGACTGAATCAGAACAGCAATACCACCATTCTGCTGATCAGCCACGACCTGCAAATGCTCAGCCAGTGGGCGGATAAAATTAACGTGCTGTACTGTGGTCAGACGGTAGAAACCGCCCTGAGCAAAGAGCTGGTGACGACGCCGCACCATCCCTACACCCAGGCGCTGATCCGCGCTATTCCTGACTTTGGTAGCGCCATGCCGCACAAAAGTCGTCTTAACACGATGCCCGGAGCCATCCCTTTGCTGGAACAATTGCCCATCGGCTGTCGTCTGGGGCCGCGCTGTCCCTATGCACAGCGCGAATGTATTGAAACGCCGCGTCTGACCGGGGCGAAAAACCATCTCTACGCCTGTCATTTCCCGCTAAACATGGAGAGAGAGTGAGATGGTCGAGACCTTACTCGAAGTCCGCAATCTGAGTAAAACCTTCCGCTATCGGACGGGCTGGTTTCGTCGCCAGACCGTGGAAGCGGTAAAGCCGCTGAGTTTTACACTACGCGAGCGCCAGACGCTGGCTATCATTGGTGAGAACGGCTCCGGTAAATCGACGCTGGCCAAAATGCTGGCGGGAATGGTGGAGCCGACCGGCGGTGAGTTACTGATTGACGATCATCCGCTCGAATTTGGTGACTATTCGTTTCGCAGTCAGCGTATCCGCATGATTTTCCAGGATCCGTCAACCTCGCTGAATCCCCGTCAGCGTATTTCGCAAATCCTCGATTTTCCCCTGCGCCTGAATACCGATCTTGAGCCGGAACAGCGACGCAAACAGATCATCGAGACCATGCGGATGGTGGGACTGCTGCCCGATCACGTCAGCTACTATCCACATATGCTGGCACCGGGACAAAAACAGCGTCTGGGACTTGCCCGCGCGATGATTCTGCGTCCGAAAGTGATTATTGCCGACGAGGCGCTGGCGTCACTCGATATGTCGATGCGCTCGCAGTTAATCAACCTGATGCTGGAATTGCAGGAGAAACAGGGCATCTCATATATTTACGTCACCCAGCATCTTGGCATGATGAAACACATCAGCGATCAGGTGCTGGTGATGCACCAGGGGGAAGTCGTCGAACGCGGCAGTACCGCGGATGTACTGGCCTCTCCGCTGCATGAACTGACGAAACGCCTGATAGCCGGGCATTTTGGGGAGGCCTTAACGGCGGATGCGTGGAGAAAGTATTGATTGAATGAGGTTGGATCAGTACAGACAGCGACAGCTGGTATAATAGAAAAGTGCTGGTTTTCTGCTCTTTGGCGCGAACCACTTTCAGCACGATGTAAAAATCACGTGACAATTCATGCGTATAGTGGGCTATAATTTTGGCCTGCTCTCTATTTATTATGGCTTTTCATACCATAACCATATGAATACAAAGCCAAAATAAGCAATAACATAAGGATTTAAGCTATGGGTTTTCTTTCCGGTAAGCGCATTCTGGTGACCGGTCTTGCCAGCAAACTTTCCATCGCCTGGGGTATCGCGCAGGCGATGCACCGCGAAGGCGCGGAACTGGCATTCACCTACCAGAACGAAAAGCTGAAAGGCCGCGTGGAAGAATTTGCTGCTCAGCTGGGTTCAAACATCGTTCTGCAGTGCGATGTGGCAGAAGATGAAAGCATCGACACCATGTTCGCAGAGCTGGCCAAAACCTGGCCGAAATTTGACGGTTTCGTTCACTCTATCGGTTTTGCCCCTGCCGACCAACTGGACGGTGATTACGTGAACGCGGTCACCCGCGAAGGTTTTAAAATCGCTCACGACATCAGCGCCTACAGCTTTGTGGCGATGGCAAAAGCCTGCCGTTCTATGCTGAATCCGGGCTCTGCCCTGCTGACGCTCTCCTATCTGGGTGCTGAGCGCGCGATCCCGAACTACAACGTGATGGGTCTGGCGAAAGCGTCTCTGGAAGCAAACGTCCGTTACATGGCGAATGCGATGGGTCCGGAAGGTGTGCGTGTGAACGCGATCTCTGCGGGTCCAATCCGCACGCTGGCGGCTTCTGGCATTAAAGATTTCCGTAAGATGCTGGCGCACTGCGAAGCTGTCACCCCGATTCGTCGTACTGTGACCATCGAAGATGTGGGTAACTCTGCGGCGTTCCTGTGCTCCGATCTGTCTGGCGGTATCTCCGGTGAAGTGGTTCATGTTGACGGTGGCTTTAGCATCGCTGCAATGAACGAACTGGAACTGAAATAATCGGTCAGATTTCCTCTGTGGGCGGCGCTCTGCCGCCCATGTTCCCTCGCTTTCTCCGCAATATAGCTTTTTGATCTTTGTTATCACGCAACAATCTTTCATCCCTTCCCCCGCTTACGCCAGGATAAAGCAGCGAAAACGATCCGGCGTGATTCGACGACGACGTGTCCGGGTCGCCACATACAGACCAAGGAACGCCCATGGAACAACGCCGATTCACCGGCAAAAGCCACTGGTATCATGAAACCCAGTCCAGCACTGGCCCGCAGGACGTGTTACCGCTGGTGCCCGAAGCCGCGCACGTTGACGATCGCTTTCTGTTGGATTTGGTGATACCTGAAGATGTGCTTATTCCCTTTCAGTCCTGGCTGCAACCGGCCCGCCAGTTGGCTCACGAACTGTTCCCTGATACCGTTTTGCCAAACCGCCTGCATACCTTTAGCGCCTATGAACGCATGAGTACCGCATTAACGGTCGCCCAGGTGTACGGCGTGCAGCGACTCTGTAACCATTATGCCGCCCGTCTGACGCCGCTTCCCGGCCCCGATTCGTCACGTGAGAGTAATCACCGACTGGCACAAATTACCCAGTACGCCCGCCAGCTTGCCAGTTCCCCCTCGGTGATTGATAACCGCGCACGCCAGCACCTACGCGACGTGGGTCTCTCCGCCTGGGATATCGTGCTGATAAACCAAATCATCGGTTATATCGGTTTTCAGGCGCGCGTCGTCGCTACCTTTCAGGCATGGCTAGGACGACCGGTGCGCTGGGTGCCAGGCCTGGACGTACAGTCATTCGCCGACGTCGGCCTATTCCTGCACCCCGACGCGACCTGGCATCCGGCGCACGAACAGATTGAACTGCGTTATGCAACGGCGGAACAGCTTGAGTGTCTGTCACGCTATCAGCCCATTACTTTCCTTCAGCCGATCGCCCCCAGTCTGCTTCACCAACCAACATTACTCACTCTGCTCGGCACCTTATTGAATAGCACATTGTCTGTTGAGTCCCCCGCGCACGATTTCACCACGCTGTTGACGTCTCGAATTAACGGTAGTGCAAGCTGCTTTAACCAACATGCGAAATCATCGGAAATCGCTGAATCACTGCGACAGAGCGAACATGAGATTGAGCGTCGGGAACGGCAACAGCCGGTTGAGCGTCCGTTGTTCCAGGCGATACAATGGCTGACGCGCGCCCCCGATCGTTTCAGTGCCGCTCAGTTCAACCCGCTCAGCGAATACTGTACGTCCGTTGAACAGGCAATCAATCTGTTAGCCTGGTCGGGTTTGTGCGGATGGATAAATCGTCTGAAAATCGCGCTGGGCGAGACGCATTAACCCCTTCATTGCCATAAAGAGCACTTGCCGCATCAGGTACTTTCGCGTAAAACTGTCAGCCGCTCTTATGGCCACGAAAATAGACAAATATGTTTCAGGACAACCCGCTGCTAGCGCAGCTTAAACAGCAACTGCATTCCCAGACGCCGCGTGCCGAAGGGGTGGTAAAAGCCACGGAAAAAGGCTTTGGCTTCCTGGAAGTCGATGCGCAAAAAAGTTATTTCATCCCACCGCCGCAGATGAAAAAAGTGATGCATGGCGACCGTATCATCGCCGTTATCCACACTGAAAAAGATCGTGAATCTGCGGAGCCGGAAGAACTGGTTGAGCCGTTCCTGACCCGATTTGTCGGTAAAGTGCAGGGTAAGAACGATCGCCTGTCCATCGTGCCGGATCATCCGCTGTTGAAAGACGCTATCCCCTGCCGCGCCGCGCGCGGTGTGGACCATGAATTTAAAGAGGGTGACTGGGCCGTTGCTGAAATGCGTCGTCATCCACTTAAAGGCGACCGCACTTTCTACGCCGAACTAACCCAGTTCATCACTTTCGCTGACGACCACTTCGTGCCGTGGTGGGTCACCCTGGCGCGACACAATCTTGAAAAAGAAGCGCCGGACGGCGTGGCGACAGAAATGCTGGATGAAGGTCTGGAACGCCAGGATCTTACTGCACTGAATTTTGTCACCATCGACAGTGCCAGCACTGAAGATATGGACGATGCGCTGTATGCCGAAGAACTGACCGACGGCAAGCTGCAACTGACCGTGGCGATTGCCGATCCTACTGCCTGGATCGCCGAAGGCAGTAAGCTCGATCACGCCGCGAAAATCCGTGCGTTCACCAACTATCTGCCGGGTTTCAATATTTCGATGCTGCCGCGCGAACTGTCTGACGACCTCTGCTCACTGCGCGCCCATGAAGTGCGCCCGGTGCTTGCCTGTCGCATGACCATAGCCGCAGATGGCACCATTGAAGATGACATCACGTTTTTCGCCGCGACGATTGAGTCAAAAGCAAAACTGGCTTACGACAACGTCTCTGACTGGTTGGAAAATAGCGGTAGCTGGCAGCCTGAGAGCGATGAAATCGCCCAGCAGATTCGTCTGCTGCAGCGTATCTGCCTGAGCCGCGGCGAGTGGCGTCACCACCATGCGCTGGTATTTAAAGATCGCCCTGACTACCGTTTTATTCTCGGCGAAAAAGGCGAAGTGCTCGATATCGTTGCGGAACCGCGGCGGATCGCGAACCGGATTGTCGAAGAGTCAATGATTGCCGCCAACATCTGCGCCGCACGCGTACTGCGCGACAAGCTCGGCTTTGGCATTTACAACGTTCACCTTGGCTTTGATCCGGCTAATGCTGATGCGCTGGCCGCGCTGCTGCAATCCCACGGGATGCATGTGGACGCCGAAGAGGTATTGACCCTGGAGGGCTTCTGTAAACTGCGTCGTGAACTGGATGCACAGCCGTCGGGATTCCTCGACAGCCGTATTCGTCGCTTCCAGTCCTTTGCGGAAATCAGCACTGAGCCAGGTCCGCACTTTGGTCTGGGCCTGGAGGCTTACGCCACCTGGACTTCACCGATTCGTAAATATGGCGATATGATCAACCATCGCCTGCTGAAAGCCGTCATCAAAGGCGAAAGCATTAGCCGTCCGCAGGAAGAGGTAACCGTGCAGATGGCAGAACGCCGTCGCCTGAACCGTATGGCAGAACGCGATGTTGGTGACTGGCTGTACGCCCGTTTCCTGAGCGATAAGGCCGGTACGGATACCCGCTTCGCGGCGGAGATTATCGATGTCAGCCGTGGCGGGATGCGTGTACGTCTGGTGGATAACGGCGCGGTTGCTTTCATCCCTGCCCCATTCCTGCACGCCGTGCGCGACGAACTGGTTTGCAGCCAGGAGAACGGCACCATCCAGATTAAGGGTGAAGCCGTTTATAAAGTGACTGATGTGATTGATGTCACCATCGCCGAAGTCCGGATGGAAACCCGCAGCATCATCGCCCGTCCGGCAGCCTGATAACCCACTCTGTAACGGCCTTTTTCTTTTCAGGAAAGGCCGTTTCTTTTCCCCAAATCGCCATTCTCTCACTACACTCTGACTGTCAGCCGGATATATTTTCAAGCGCACCTATGCTTTTTCCCGGTTCTGAATTACAAATAAATACATAAACAAAACAAGATGTTCAGCCATCACGAGTTTAACTGAACGGTAGCTACCCCCTTCCATGAGGGTTGTTCGTGCTTTTACGGGAGGGTGTTCATTGTGAAAGACATTCTGGAGTCCGCAACGTTGTATAGCTATATGGGCACTCACACGCCTTACTGGCGTTTGTCAGAAGATTCCAACACCCTACATTTGTCCGTTACCGAAGCGACCGATCGTACGGAGAGCGTTGAACTTGCGCCCGAGCAAGCCGAACGGATCCGCGAAATGACCGTCATCACATCCAGCCTGATGATGACGCTCCCCTTTGATGACAACGATATTCCGGTGCATTTGGTGGGCCGTAAAATCAGTAAACATGAATGGGCAGGCAGCGCATCGGCCTGGCATGATACGCCTTCTGTGGCGCGCGATCTGGTCAAAGGACTGTCGTTTGCTGAACAGGTGGTGTCTGAAGCCAACTCAGCCATCGTGATCCTCGACAGTCGGGGCAATATTCAGCGCTTCAACCGCCTGTGTGAAGAGTACACCGGGCTGAAAGAGCAAGAGGTCATTGGCCAGAGCGTCTTCAAACTTTTTATGAGTCGTCGGGAGGCCGCCGCCTCACGTCGCAACATCAGCGGCTTCTTTCGCAACGGCAATTCGTATGAAGTTGAGCTCTGGGTTCAAACCCGCAAAGGCCAGCGACTGTTTCTGTTCCGCAATAAATTTGTCCACAGCGGCAGCGGGAAGAATGAAATCTATCTGATCTGCTCCGGCACTGATATCACTGAAGAGCGGCGCGCGCAGGAGCGGTTACGCGTGCTGGCGAATACCGATACGATTACCGGTCTGCCAAACCGCAATGCTATCCATGAACTGATCAATGACGCTATCGGGAAAGCCGGTGATAGCCAGGTGGGCATTGTTTATCTCGACCTGGATAATTTCAAGAAGGTGAATGATGCCTATGGTCATATGTTCGGTGACCAGCTTCTACAGGCAGTGTCGTTAGCGATCCTGAGTTGCCTGGAAGAGAATCAAGTGCTGGCGCGTCTCGGCGGTGATGAGTTCATTGTACTGGCCAGCCAGACGTCGCAGAGTTCGCTTGAGGCGGTCGCCTCGCGGATCCTTACCCGATTGCGTCAGCCCTTCCGTATCGGCCTGATAGAAGTCTATACAGGCTGTTCTGCCGGTATCGCAATGGCACCTCAGCACGGCGAGAGCAGCGGCGACCTGATCCGCAACGCCGATACCGCGATGTACACCGTAAAAGAAGGCGGACGCGGCCAGTTCTGCGTTTTCTCGCCGGAGATGAACGAGCGCGTATTCGAATACCTGTGGCTGGACACCAACCTGCGCAAAGCACTGGAAAACGATCAGCTGCTGATTCACTACCAGCCGAAAGTGACCTGGCGAGGTGAAGTTCGCAGTCTTGAGGCACTGGTGCGCTGGCAGTCCCCAGAACGCGGGCTTATCCCGCCGCTGGAGTTCATCTCTTACGCCGAGGAGTCCGGGCTGATTGTGCCACTCGGCCGCTGGGTGATCCTCGACGTGGTGCGCCAGGTGGCGAAATGGCGTGATAAGGGTATTAACCTGCGCGTGGCAGTTAACATCTCTGCCCGCCAACTGGCCGATCAGACAATTTTCACCGACCTGAAGCGAGTGCTGCACGAACTCAATTTTGAATATTGCCCTATTGACGTCGAGCTGACAGAAAGTTGCCTGATTGAAAATGAAGCGCTTGCGCTGTCCGTCATTCAACAGTTCAGCCAACTCGGCGCCCAGGTACACCTCGATGACTTTGGTACCGGCTATTCCTCGCTTTCGCAACTCACGCGGTTCCCGATTGATGCCATCAAGCTGGATCAGGTTTTCGTCCATGACATTCATAAAAAATCGGTATCGCAGTCAATGGTCCGTGCGATCGTCGCGGTGGCGCAGGCGTTAAATTTACAGGTGATTGCCGAAGGGGTGGAGAGTGCCAAAGAGGATGCTTTTCTGACAAAAAATGGCGTCAATGAACGACAAGGTTTTTTATTTGCCAAACCGATGCCTGCCGCCGTGTTTGAGCGCTGGTACAGACGTTATCTCAACAAGAAAAAGCGTTAAGTGGCTAAGAAGATTCCCCCGGGCGAAACAGAAAGTTTCGCTTTTCGCCTTATACATATCTGTATGTAATAGCAGAATATATAATATTCCCTAAAGGTTCTGGCGAGGCTGAATTTTCCCTTCTCTTTTGCCATCATTTTTTGCATCATTGAATTCTCTCACTCTTTGACAAAGGACCCTCCCATGTCTGATATCGATGCTAAACGGGTTGCCGAGCGTATTGATACCGTGCTTGATATCCTGGTGGCCGGTGATGTCCACTCAGCTATCCATAATCT
Organism: Citrobacter farmeri; assembly: GCF_019048065.1. Lineage (NCBI taxonomy): Bacteria > Pseudomonadati > Pseudomonadota > Gammaproteobacteria > Enterobacterales > Enterobacteriaceae > Citrobacter > Citrobacter farmeri. The sequence continues at coordinate 2,128,250 of NZ_CP077291.1, read as the reverse complement.
CGAAATTCTGAAGGCGGAATTGTTGAGTAACGTACAGGATGAAATCGTATCATCGCCGAACAAACCCCGGGCACCGTGGGAGATCTGATTTTTTCGCGCGCGGTTTACCGGCGTGTGTCGCCAGGATGTCGCACCGCCGCATGTGTTTAATCTTCGCGGTAGTATTACCGCTATAAAAACTAAAGCTATGAACTCCCGACAACAAAAAATTTTGCAAATGGTCATTGATAAAGGCCAGATGAGTGTCTCTGAGCTGGCCAAAATCACTGGCGTTTCCGAAGTCACCATTCGACAGGATCTGAACACCCTCGAGAAACAGAGCTTTCTGCGCCGTGCGCACGGTTTCGCCGTCTCACTGGATAGCGAAGACGTGGAAACCCGAATGATGACCAACTACACCCTGAAGCGTCAGCTTGCTGAGTTCGCGGCGTCGCTGGTCAATCCTGGCGAAACGGTGTTCATTGAAAATGGCAGTAGCAATGCCCTGCTGGCAAGAACGCTGGCGGAACAAAAAGACGTTACCATCATTACGGTCAGCAGTTACATTGCGCATCTGTTGAAAGAGACTCCCTGTGAAGTGATCCTGCTCGGTGGTATTTATCAGAAAAAGAGCGAAAGCATGGTGGGACCGCTTACCCGTCAGTTCATTCAACAGGTCCATTTCAGTAAAGCGTTTATTGGTATTGATGGCTGGCAGACTGAAACGGGCTTCACGGGTCGCGATATGATGCGCGCTGATGTGGTTAATGCCGTGCTGGAGAAAGGGTCGGAAGCCATTGTTCTGACCGACAGTTCTAAATTTGGCGCGGTCCATCCGTATACGCTGGGTCCTATCGAGCGGTTTAGCCGCGTAATTACTGATGCCAAAATCAGTGCCAGCGACCGTAAGCTAATGGAACATCGCGGCCTGACCGTTAATATCGTCGACGCTGAGTAAAATATCCGCAAATGATTTGCTCACCGCAGATCATTTGCGCTCTGAGACTATTCTGACTCCCGAATTAAGACTATTTACCTGTTGTTCACAGGCGAAAGTCGTAAAATTAATATTAGCGATATAACAGGAAGTGACTATCACCTGCGTGATATTACCCTGCGCAATAAGGTTTTACGGATGCCTCTTTAATGACAGATATTTTAACTATAGTTAAAGAGAGCTTACTTCCGTGAATCGTTAATTCAGGAGAAAGTATTATGTTTGTTACGAGCAAAAAAATGACCGCCGCCGTACTGGCGATTGCCCTGGCAATGTCTCTGAGCGCCTGCTCAAACTGGTCTAAACGTGACCGCAACACTGCTATTGGTGCAGGTGCAGGTGCATTAGGCGGTGCCGTCTTAACAGATGGCAGCACGCTGGGTACACTGGGTGGTGCCGCTGTCGGTGGTATTATCGGCCACCAGGTAGGTAAATAATCGTAAATAATCTACGGTTGTCCGGCTCGATATAATAATACGATTATTTTTTTCTGGTCTGCAGCACTACACAATTTATTTAGCAGTAGAAACTAAAGCCACGATATAACTATCGTGGCTTTTTCATCAACCGCCCGCCAGTTTCACTCTCAGACCTTTGGCTTCCAGCAACGACTTAATTAAATCGCGCTTATCACCCTGAATTTCAATTATGCCGTCTTTTACAGCACCGCCACAGCCACATTTTTTCTTCAGCTCTGCGGCCAGTTTGTTGAGCTCACTATCATCCAGATCGATGCCGGTAATCAGGCAAACACCCTTTCCTTTACGCCCGCTGGTCTGGCGCTGGATACGGACGATTCCATCGCCCTTCGGGCGTTCAGGTGCGGCTCTGGGTTCATCAATCCGTCCGCTCTCCGTGGAATAAACCAGACGACTGTTCGAATCGTTCATTACGCCTCCCGTTTCAGTGACGCGTTAATAGCCTTCAGCGTCTGCGCCGGGTCGTCAGACTGCGTCACCGGCCGCCCGATGACCATAAAATCAACGCCTGCCGCCAGCGCCTGCTCAGGGGTCATAATCCGCCGCTGATCGCCAGCAGCACTGCCCTGCGGGCGGATACCCGGGGTGACCAGTTTGAAATCATGTCCAAACACTTGCTTAAAACGCACCGCTTCCTGGGCGGAACAGACCACGCCATCCAGCGCACATTTCTGCGTCAATGCCGCCAGGCGCTCAGCGTGCTCCGCAGGTGACAGTGTCACGCCTATATCCGCTAAATCGCTGGCTTCCATACTGGTCAACACGGTGACCGCAATCAACAGCGGCGCATCCTTACCAAACGGCAGCAATGCTTCACGCGCTGCGGTCATCATTCTCGCTCCACCTGACGCGTGGACATTGACCATCCAGACGCCAAGATCCGCTGCGGCAGCCACCGCATGGGCCGTGGTGTTTGGGATATCATGGAATTTCAGATCCAGAAAGATATCAAAGCCACGCTGCTGGAGATCGCGAACCAGTTGAGGTCCAAACAGGGTAAACATCTCTTTCCCTACTTTCAGACGGCAGTCGCGCGGATCGATTCGGTCGACAAACGCCAGGGCGCGATCGCGGTTATTATAATCGAGAGCAACAACGACAGGAGAATCGGTAGCAGCGCGGGGAGAAGATGAAGCAGTTAACGTCATAACCAGGCCTTCTTGCTAAGGGGGCAAATGGGTAAACGGCGTGCATTCTACCTGTCAGGAGCAAAAATTAACAGACGTGATTATCCCCTGCCAGGCGATGTGGCACAGATGCCGATGCGAGGAGGTAAATTAATATATAAGTATGTTGTAACTAAAAACCGATCTTTTTAAAAATTACAGTCCATCAAGTCCGCGAATTGGCTTAATCGTTGACCATGCGCGACAGGAAGGACAGTGCCAGTACAGGGTATAGGCGGTGAAACCGCATTTAGAACAGCGGTAGCGCGGTTTGCTGCGTACCTGTTCGCCCACCATATCACGCAGCACCATCAGGCTCTCTTTCGCACGGCCCTCTTCGGCTTCGTTAAGGTGATAATCCATCAGCTTATGGAAGACGCGCATCGTCGGATGACGCTGGAGCTGGCGGGTAATATAGACCTGTGCGGTCTCCGTCCCTTCGCGAGTTTCGAGAATATCGGCCAGCATCAGTTCTGCGGCAGCACCGGTATTCTCTTCTACCGCACGGCGCAGGAATTCCGCCCATTCATCATTTTTGCCTAACTGTTGGTAGCAGGTCTGGAGCATTTCCAGCGTTTCGCTGACCAGTTCTTTATCCTGAGAAATCACCCGCTGGAGACATTCAACGGCCTTCGCGTAATCGCCCTTCGCCATCCAGACGCGGCCCATCATGATAGAAACCCTGGCACTATTCTTATCCGCCGCAGCCCCTTTTTTCAGCAGCGCCATGGCGCGATCCATGTCGTCGCTACCCATCTGCTGTAGCGCCAGTTCACAGTAAAAATGGGCGATTTCGATGCGCTGTTTGTCTTTACCCAGTTTGACCAGTCGTTCGGCAACCTCAATGGCCTTCTGCCAGTCGCTGGTCGCCTGATAAATCTGCAACAGTTGCTGCAACGCGCCTACGCGAAAATCTGTTTCATCAGTAAGCTGATTGAACATATCCTCCGCCCGGTCATACAAACCCGCGGCCATGTAATCACGCCCTAACTGCTGAACCGCCAGCAGTCGCTGTTCATAGGTCAGTGAGGCGCTTTCCATGAGGGTTTGATGAATACGGATGGCACGGTCAACTTCGCCGCGAGAACGAAACAGGTTTCCGAGGGTGAGATGAGCCTCAACGGTGCCGGTATCCTCTTTCAACATATCGAGGAACAGATCCACCGCTTTATCTTGTTGGTTGCTCAGAAGGAAGTTAACACCCGCGACGTAATCGCGGGAAAGACGGTTAGCTTCGTCCTGTTTTGTTTGTTGCGCACTTCTGCGACCCATATACCAGCCGTAGGCGGCGGCAACAGGTAAAAGCAGAAACAACAACTCCAGCATAAACGATTATTCCTTCGCGACCGACGTACCAGACGTCACCACAACGTCGGTCGCAGGCGAGAGCTGGTTTTCCAGTCGTTTAATTTTACGCTCAGCACGTACCAGAGAAACACGAACCCGCAGCCAGAAGAGGCCGCAGATCAACCAACCAATGGCGAAACCCGCAGCGAACAAAACGGCCAGCAAGGTTGAGATGCGATACTCGCCCTGAGCCAGCAGGTAATTAAACGTCACCTGCTGATCGTTCTGTGCACCCAATGTTACCGAGATAACAAATATCGCCAACACCAGTAAGAAAATGAGTAAATATTTCACATTACTTCCCGTTATGTGGTTTAAGCGAATAAATCGTGTTCAACTTACCGCATTTAGCCTTTTAAATTACCATTTTCACGGCGAGTGCGAAATGGGAAAGCAGTCGGCTATCGGATGATTTAAGGGCAAACCGGGCAAAATCAACCCCGGTCAGCTGTTTTGCTCGCGTTCAACAATCTCCTGCCTTTCTTCCGGCGGCGGCGTGAGTGGCCCGCAGAACCGCTGCGCAAGCCAGGTGGCCAGCGTGACCAGCGCCCAGGAGATCAGCGTCGCGACCACCAGATCGCGCGGCCAATGCATACCCAACAACATGCGACTGCCCATGACACCCGTCGCCCATACCAATAAAATTGCAATTGTCACCGTTCGCCGACGCGGCCACAACAACCCCACGGCGAGCAGCGCCCAGCTTGCAGCAAACATCGTGTGGCCGGACGGAAACGCAAACCCGGTCTCTTTTTGCCAGTGCTGGCGTAAAAACAGCGGAATATCCTGCTGCGTTGAGAGTTGCTCTTTCACCAGGTCACCACGATCTTTACGTTTTAAAGTGTAGAACTCATCAACCGGGATATGATGCGTTTTTTCCAGCCATATCACGAAAGGACGTGGTTCCTGTACCCGGTCCTTAACCCACGATTTGACCCCCTGGCCAATCAGGATGGCACCCGCCAGAATAGTAAAAAGCATCACCGCCGCTTTAAGACGAAAGCGTAAGCACCAGAGGAACCAGCCGCAGAGAATGACATGCGTGATGATGCCCCAGGGTTGGGTGACCGTTTCCGTTATCCAGTACATCGCTTTTAGCCACCCGGAATCCTGACCCGGTTGCCAGCGCCAGCCGGACACCCACACCGCAGCGGGCATAATCAGCAATAATCCCGCACCAGCCGCAGTACGCTTTGCAATCGACAGAATGAACACCTCTTTGACGGATAAGTGTCACAATCATAACCGAAAAATCCCCTGTCCGGGGAAATTGACAGATTTGTGCCATTCCCATGACTTTGCGTGGCAGCGATTAGGTGAAGTCCGTTGCCTTATGGCAAAATAAGAAGATAAGCCAACAGGCAACGGCACAACATCGCGTGCCGGCATTATCTGGAGAAATACATGCAGCTTAAACGAGTGGCAGAAGCCAAACTGCCAACCCCATGGGGCGATTTCCTGATGGTGGGATTTGAAGAACTGGCAACCGGGCACGATCACGTCGCGTTAGTGTATGGTGATATTTCAGGTCAGACGCCGGTTCTGGCCCGTGTCCATTCAGAATGTCTGACAGGTGATGCCCTGTTCAGTCTGCGCTGCGACTGTGGTTTTCAGTTAGAGGCCGCCCTGACGCATATCGCGGAAGAAGGACGCGGTATTCTGCTTTATCATCGCCAGGAAGGACGTAACATCGGCTTGCTCAATAAGATTCGCGCCTATGCGTTACAGGACCAGGGCTACGACACCGTAGAAGCCAATCATCAGTTAGGGTTTGCCGCAGATGAACGTGATTTCACCCTTTGCGCAGATATGTTTAAGCTGCTGGGTGTGGATGAAGTGCGACTGCTTACCAATAACCCGAAGAAAGTCGAAATTCTTAGTGAAGCAGGAATTAATATCGTCGAACGCGTTCCGCTGATTGTTGGCCGTAATCCAAATAATGAACATTATCTGGATACTAAAGCGGCCAAGATGGGCCACCTGTTGAGCAAATAAGCAATACGTTAAAAAAGCCTGCATCGTATCATGCAGGCTTTTTCCCTTTTACTTCAGCATGTTACGAATCACATAATGCAAAATGCCGTCGTTCTGGTAGTAAGTTAATTCGGTCGCCGTATCAATACGACAGCGACACTGCACCACCTCTTTCCGCCCATCGGCCCGGGTTAACGTCACCGGCACCGTCGCGCCAGGCTTCAGATTTTGCAGATCGGCAATGTCGATCGCCTCTTCCCCGGTAAGTCCCAGCGTTTTGCGCGTCACGTCCTGCGGGAATTCCAGAGGCAGGATCCCCATACCAATCAGGTTGGAGCGGTGGATTCGTTCGAATGACTCCGCAATGACCACACGGATCCCCAGCAGTCGTGGCCCTTTCGCGGCCCAGTCACGACTGGAACCCGAACCGTACTCTTTGCCGGCAATCACTGCCAGCGGGATATTCTCCTGCTGATACTGCATTGCCGCATCATAGATAGACAGCACCTCTGTGCCGGGAAGATGTCGCGTCATTCCCCCCTCCACACCCGGCACCATTTCGTTGCGGATACGGATATTAGCGAACGTCCCGCGCATCATCACTTCATGATTCCCACGTCGCGAGCCATAGGAGTTAAAGTCTTTGCGCTCTACCCCGTGGTTTTGCAGATAGCGCCCGGCAGGACTGTCAGCCTTAATGCTTCCGGCAGGGGAAATGTGGTCAGTGGTTACCGAATCCCCCAGCATCGCCAGAATGCGCGCGCCGCGAATATCGGTCACCGGTGCAGGCTGCGTCTGCATATCATCAAAGAACGGCGACAAGCGAATATAAGTCGAGTCGTTTTGCCAGCCGTAAGTGTCTGAGCGGTCAACGTTGATCGCTTTCCACTCTGGCGTCCCTTCGAACACTTCCGCATATTCTTTATGGAACATCTCTGAGGAGACCAGCTCCACCGCACGGGCGATTTCCTGCGCCGACGGCCAGATATCTTTCAGGTAGACCGGATCGCCTTTGCGATCGTGGCCGAGCGGCTCTTTCTCCAGATTGATGTTCATATTGCCTGCGAGGGCGTAGGCGACCACCAGCGGCGGTGACGCCAGCCAGTTCGTTTTCACCAGCGGGTGGATACGACCTTCAAAGTTACGGTTGCCCGACAACACGGCGCCTACAGTCAGATCGCCCTTCTTAATCGCGGTCTCGATGGGTTCCGGCAGCGGCCCTGAGTTACCAATACAGGTTGTGCATCCATATCCCACCAGGTTAAAACCCAGCTCATCGAGATACGGCGTCAGTTTCGCTTTTGCCAGATAATCCGACACCACTTTCGACCCCGGTGCCAGCGAGGCTTTCACCCAGGGCTGGCGCTTCAGTCCCAGCGTGACGGCTTTTTTCGCCAGCAAACCGGCAGCCATTAACACGCTTGGGTTTGAGGTGTTGGTACAGGAGGTAATGGCAGAGATCACCACAGCCCCGTCCGGTAATTGATATGACCGGCCGTTCAGCACATACTCCACGGGCTGACGATCTTTCTGCGCAGTGTTCAGCTCCAGCTCGCTGCTGGCGGCAAAGGCTTTCGGCACATCACCCAGCGCGACGCGATCCTGCGGACGTTTCGGTCCGGCGAGGCTCGCCTCCACATCATTCATATCCAGCGCCAGGGTGCTGGTGAAGACCGGTTCATCGCCGGTGTTGCGCCACATGCCCTGCACTTTCGCGTATTTTTCAACCAGTTCGATTTGATCTTCGCTGCGCCCGCTCAGCCGCATATAGTCCAGCGTCACACCGTCGATCGGGAAAAAGCCGCAGGTCGCGCCATATTCCGGCGACATGTTGGCAATAGTGGCACGATCGGCCAGCGGTAAGGAATCCAGACCGTCGCCATAGAATTCGACAAATTTTCCCACCACGCCGTGCTTACGCAGCATCTGGGTGACCGTTAACACAAGGTCCGTTGCGGTGATCCCCTCACGCAGCTTTCCGGTCAGTTTGAAGCCCACCACATCCGGGATCAACATCGAGACAGGCTGTCCCAGCATCGCAGCTTCAGCCTCGATACCGCCTACCCCCCAGCCCAGAACGCCCAGACCGTTAATCATGGTGGTGTGCGAGTCGGTGCCGACCAGCGTATCCGGATAAGCCACCCACTCACCGTCCTGTAATTCACTCCAGACCGCTTTGCCGAGGTATTCAAGGTTAACCTGGTGACAAATGCCGGTTCCCGGCGGCACGACGCTAAAGCGACTAAAAGCCTGCTGGCCCCATTTCAGAAACACATAGCGCTCGTGATTACGTTCCATTTCGAGACGTACGTTCTCTTCAAAGGCATCGTCATCGCCAAAATGGTCAACGGTGACGGAGTGGTCGATAACCAGATCAACCGGCGACAACGGGTTTACTTTCGCGGTATCGCCGCCCAGGCGCTTCACCGCTTCGCGCATCGCGGCGAGATCCACTACCGCCGGGACACCGGTAAAATCCTGCATCAATACGCGCGCAGGACGATAGGCAATTTCGCGATCGGCATGGGCGGTTTTTAACCACCCTGCCAACGCCTGGATATCCTCTTGGGTGACGGAATCGCCGTCCTGCCAGCGCAACAGGTTTTCCAGTAAGACCTTCAGTGATTTGGGCAAACGGGTGATATCGCCCAGCGACTTCGCAGCCAGCGGCAGACTGTAGTAGTGGTAGGTTTTGTCTTTGGCCTGCAGTGTGTCCTTACTGGCTTCTCGTAGGGTTGACGACATAGCTCCTCCTTAATGACAGGGTTACGGCTCCCTGATTCTCTTCAGTGTGAATATTAAAGATAACACAAACACAATGTAACGTTTTGATAACAACCCGAATTGATAAAAGAGGAGAAACCGAACAATAAGTACGGAAGAGAGGACGAACGAGCGGATGAAAAAGAGAAAACGAAAACCTCGCCGGAGCGAGGTTTGAGATTAATTCATCAGGATCCAGAATAGTTCAGCCCAAAAGAGCAGCGAGACGGAAAATGCGCCCATCCAGGACCAGTATTTCATATTTGCAGTAAGCATTGGCTACACCCGTTTTCGTTTAATACATTGTGTTGAGACTTTCTCAACGCTTTATTGCTGTGGTGTATAGGTAAAAGCGTACCGCCTAAAAAGAGCCGGTGTAAAAGAAACGGTAATAAGAATGGTGACAATTATTGTTTCTGTTGATCGTCTTCGTCGAATAACTCGATAAATGCTTGCTGCTGCTGGGTCAGCTTCCAGGATTCAGGAACCGTTTTCACGCACGTGCCTTTTTTCGATTCTCGTACCGTGTCACCAGAGTGACATGTGGGTAACGAGGTCTGCTGTGAGTCGTGAACAACCATGTCTACCCCCAGGCATTCCAGATCAACAGTGCAATCACGACCCAAAACAGCGCTGAGCCCAGGAAAACCGCAAGCCATGCTTTGCGTTTCATCTCAGGGTCCCGACGTGGTTCCTGGTTTTCAGACGGCATTGCTAACCTCATACAATCGATATCACTTATCATTTAAGCACCAACAATCGGTACAATTAATCATCAGATGAGACAAATCCTAATGAAACTTTAGTCAAAAATCCAGTGAATTTACGAATCGTTTCCAGTGAATAAATCAATCTTTTGATCGAAAATAAATATTTGGAATGGGAAGTTTGCGGGGCGGGTAATAAGACACTACTTTACGGCTGATTATCCATAACCTCAGTATGGATAATATTATTGCGCTACTCTTAATAAATAAAATTGTGATTGAATTAAAACTTTCGGTATCCCCTGCGAACAAAAGATACCGACCGTTTTTCGGTAGCGATTACTTTTCAGGTAATTTTATATCTTTAAACATCACTTCAATTTCTTCATTCGAGCGCAACGCCACAGCGGTATCAACCACGTCACGCGTTAAATGCGGTGCGAAACGTTGAATGAAATCATACATGTAACTACGCAGGAACGTGCTGCGACGAAAACCGATTTTGGTCGTGCTGTGACTAAAGACATCGTGCGCATCCACGCGAACCAGATCCGGGTCGGACAGCGGATCGACGGCCATACTGGCAATCACCCCTACCCCTAAACCCAAACGCACGTAGGTTTTGATCACATCCGCGTCAGTCGCCGTAAAGACGATACGTGGCGTCAGGCCAGCGCGGTTAAAGGCGGTATCGAGTTCAGAGCGACCGGTAAAACCAAAGGTGTATGTCACCAGCGGATACTGCGCCAGCTCTTCAATCGACACTGAGGCTTTATTGGCCAGCGGATGTTCGGGCGTCACCACGATCGAGCGATTCCAGTGGTAGCACGGCAGCATCACCAGATCGTCATACAGATGCAGCGCTTCCGTGGCAATGGCAAAATCCGCATTACCCTTCGAAACCGCTTCGGCAATCTGCGTCGGCGATCCCTGGTGCATATGCAGCGACACGCGCGGATAGCGCTCAATGAAGCCTTTAATCACATTTGGCAGCGCATAACGTGCCTGTGTATGTGTTGTCGCGATATAAAGTGAGCCCTTATCCGGCCAGGTATGCTCACCGGCAACCGATTTTATCGCATCCACTTTGGAGAGCACTTCGCGCGCAATGCGGATAATCTCCTGGCCTGCTGGCGTCACCTGAGTCAGATGCTTACCACTACGGGCAAAAATCTGGATGCCAAGTTCATCTTCCAGCATACGGACCTGCTTACTGATACCCGGTTGCGAGGTATAAAGTCCTTCTGCGGTGGAGGAGACATTAAGGTTGTGGTTCACCACCTCAACGATGTAGCGAAGCTGCTGTAATTTCATGTTAAACCATCCAGATTAGCGCCATCAGGTCATCGTTTCAGAGCAGGCTGGAATGCGCCGCTAATACGATTTAATAATAAAAAAGCCGTTAACTATAACCACTATATCATTAATAGCCAGACTGTATAGGGATGAATAAAAAATAATAAGCCGCTATAAAAACAAAAAAAGGGCCGCTTACGCGACCCTCTTCACAACGACAAAACCGTGAGCGATTACTTCTTGCCTTCGACCCATTTACCGTCAACAAAGAAGGCAGACCAGCCGGTGGCTTTCCCGTCCTTTTCAGCGGCGACATATTGCTGCTTAGTCTTACGGCTAAAACGCACCAGCGTTTTATTGCCTTCCGGATCCTGCTGAGGCGCATCGGCCAGATACCGCAGTTTCTCCGGCAGACGGTCACGGAAACGGAATAACTCTTCCACCAACGGCGCACGTGTTTCACGGGATTTCGGGAAGGTATTGGCGGCCAGGAAGACGCCGGCTGCACCATCACGCAACACAAAATAAGCATCCGATTTTTCACATGGCAATTCTGGCAGCGGAACCGGATCCTCTTTCGGCGGTGCAACTTCACCGTTTCGCAGGATCTTACGCGTGTTTTTACACTCGTCGTTGGTGCAGGCCATGTACTTACCGAAACGCCCCATCTTCAGGTGCATCTCAGAACCACATTTTTCGCACTCAACGATCGGACCGTCATACCCTTTGATACGGAATTCACCCTCTTCGATCTCATAGCCGTCGCAGGTCGGGTTATTACCACAGACGTGCAGCTTGCGCTTCGGATCGATCAGGTAGCTGTCCATTGCCGTACCGCATTTCTGGCAACGACGTTTGGCGCGCAGGGCGTTGGTTTCCGCGTCATCTCCTTCCAGCACGTTCAGGACTTCGTTTTCCGGCACCAGGTTAATGGTGGTCTTGCAGCGCTCTTTCGGCGACAGCGCATAACCGGAGCAACCGAGGAACACGCCGGTACTGGCGGTACGAATTCCCATTTTACGCCCGCAGGTTGGGCAGTCGATGCTGGTCAACACCATCTGGTTCGGACGCATTCCGCCCTCTTCCGGATCCTTCTCGGCTTTGTCCAGTTGCTGAGTAAAATCACTGAAGAAGTTGTCGAGCACGCCCTTCCATTCAGCTTCGTGATTCGCGACCTGGTCGAGGCTATTTTCCATCTGCGCGGTGAAATCATAGTTCATCAGCTCGCGGAAATTCTCTTCCAGGCGGTCGGTGACAATTTCACCCATTTTTTCCGCATAGAAGCGGCGGTTTTCCACGCGCACATAGCCACGATCCTGAATGGTCGAAATGATCGACGCATAGGTCGACGGACGGCCAATTCCGCGTTTTTCCAGCTCTTTTACCAGCGAGGCTTCGCTGAAGCGCGCTGGCGGTTTGGTGAAGTGCTGAGCCGGGGTCAGTTCAACCAGGGACAGCGCATCACCTTTATTGACTGCCGGCAGCGTCCGGTCTTCGTCACCTTTACGCAGCGCGGGCATGACTTTCGTCCAGCCGTCGAAGCGAAGAATACGACCGCGCGCCTTCAGACGGAAATCACCCGCGCCAACGGTCAGCGTGGTGGAATCGTACTGCGCCGGGGTCATCTGACAGGCGACAAACTGACGCCAGATCAACTGATACAATTTCTGTGCGTCGGCTTCCATATCCTTCAGCGTTTCCGCCAGCACGGAGACATCAGAAGGACGAATCGCTTCGTGCGCTTCCTGTGAGTTCTCTTTACTGGCGTACTGATTCGGACTTTCCGGCAGGTATTTCTTACCGAAATTATCGCCAATATAGCCACGCACCATGTTTACGGCATCCTGACTCAGGTTGGTTGAGTCGGTACGCATATAAGTGATGTAGCCCGCTTCATACAGACGCTGCGCCATCATCATGGTTTTTTTCACGCCAAAACCGAGACGCGTACTGGCTGCCTGTTGCAGCGTGGAGGTGATAAACGGCGCGCCCGGCTTGCTGCTGGTCGGCTTGTCTTCACGTTCCAGAACACTGTAGCGTGCTTTCTCCAGCAGGCTTACCGCCGCAAGCGTCTGCTCGCGATTCACCGGACGGAACGGTTTGTCGTTCTGGTGGGTTACCTGTAAGGGCAACGCATCGCCGGAAGGCGTGGTGGTGTTGGCGTCAATTTCCCAGAACTCTTCCGGAACAAACGCTTTAATTTCGCGTTCACGCTCAACGACCAGACGCACCGCCACGGACTGTACACGGCCTGCTGACAGGCCACGGGCAATCTTTTTCCACAACAGCGGCGAGACCATATAGCCCACCACGCGGTCCATAAAGCGACGCGCCTGCTGAGCATTAACCCGATCAATGTTCAGTTCGCCCGGCTTTTCAAATGCCTGACGAATCGCATTCTTCGTAATTTCGTTAAACACCACGCGACTGTACCGCGTGTCATCACCACCGATCACTTCCCGCAGGTGCCATGCAATGGCTTCCCCTTCGCGGTCAAGGTCGGTTGCGAGATAGATGTGGTCGGCTTTTTCAGCCAGTTGTTTCAGTTCAGAGACGACCTTCTCTTTACCCGGCAGCACCTCATAGTGCGCGTCCCAGTTGTGCCACGGGTCAACCCCCATACGGTTGACGAGCGCGCCACGTTCATCCTTTTTGGGTTTTTTAGCCGTTTTGGTGGAGGTAGAGTCGGCGCTCTTTTTAGCTGCTGAGCCACTGGTCGGCAAATCACGGATATGACCAACGCTGGACTTAACCACGTAGTCATTACCCAGATACTTGTTGATCGTTTTGGCTTTTGCCGGGGACTCAACGATGACAAGAGCTTTACCCATATTCACCTTTACCTAATTTGATTCTTCCAGGAATGCGTCGCACGTTGATACACCTTCCACTGGCGACGAGCCACGGATATGGACCCTGCGTCTGCGGATATCAACCCCTTGTACTGACTCTGTATACAAAATAGTCAGGTGACTGAGTTAACAGGTTTTTTCGCACAGAGGCGCTATAGCACGACGGAATTTCGGTCGAATGTCAAGCAAATCTGTTGCCTGGTTGACGAAAGCGTCACACTGTACCTGATAAAATTCGTTACGCAACTTTATTAGCATGCAAAACTAGATCCTGCCAGTCAGGAAAGGTTGACAACCCCCTGTACACGCTCAGGAATATTTGCCCAAAAGAGTCGGGCGGCGTAGACTAATGTCCTTGTTTAAGGAGTAAAAAATGCGCAAAGAGACACAACCTATCGATCGCGAAACGCTGTTGATTGAAGCCAACAAAATCATTCGTGAGCATGAAGATACGCTGGCCGGCATTGTTGCTACCGGTGTAACCCAGCGAAATGGGGTGTTGGTCTTCAGTGGGGATTACTTTTTAGACGAGCAAGGTTTACCTACGCCAAAGAGCACGGCCGTGTTCAATATGTTTAAACATCTGGCGCATGTGCTTTCTGAAAAGTACCACCTGATCGATTAAAGCAAAAACGCGAGGCTTTAAGTCCTCGCGTTTTTCGTTAGTGATACGTTTTTCACATCAGCGGTTTTTGTCCGCGCTGCCACCAGCGCAGCAGCAGACGATCGGCACTTTCAGCGGCGCTGCCCGTCACGCGATCCACCAGTTTCTTACGCTGCAAATAACGAACGCTTAGCACCTCTCGTCCTTCCATCAATCCCAGGATCACCTCGTCGCTGGTATTTATCTCGTCAATAAGTCCTTTATCCAGCGCCTGCTGTCCATACCAGTGTTCACCCGTGGCGACCTGCTCAATGTCCAGAGTCGGACGCATACGATGGACAAAATCTTTAAACAGAAGATGGGTTTCGTTCAAATCCTCACGAAACTTCTGCCGCCCTTCTTCCGTGTTCTCTCCCAACAGCGTCAGGGTCCGTTTGTATTGTCCGGCGGTATGCAACTCAATATCGATATCCTTTCCTTTCAGGAAGCGGTTGAAGTTGGGGATCTGAGCGACCACGCCAATCGAGCCGACAATGGCAAAGGGGGCAGAGACAATTTTGTCCGCCACGCAGGCCATCATGTAGCCGCCACTCGCGGCGACCTTATCCACCGTCACGATCAGCGAGATTTTCTTATCGCGTAAGCGTTGCAATTGCGATGCGGCGAGACCATAGCCGTGGACAACACCACCGGGGCTTTCCAGACGTACCACCACCTGATCCTGCGGTTTCACCACCGCCAGAACGGCCGTCACCTCTTCGCGCAGGGAGCTGACTTCATGGGCATCCATACTGCCTTTAAAATCCAGTACCCAGACGCGCGGCGTATCCGACGAGCCACTGTCGCCCTGCTTCGCTTTCACTTTGGCGGCTTTCGTTTCCAGCTTGTGCTTCTTTTTTTGCGCTTTATGCCAGAGTTTCTGTTGATGGCTATCCAGCAGCGCCATCGCCAGTTCATCCTTCATCTCTTTATATTGTTCGCTGAGGTTGGTAACCCGCAGTTCGCCGCGCTGGCGCTTACGTTGGGCAACATTCGCGATAATGATGGCAATCGCCGCGATAGCCAGCACAACGGTCACGATTTTTGCTAAAAACAACCCATATTCAGACAACAATTCCACACGTCCCACCTTGGTTAAACCACTTAGCATTGGCTCAGTGTACATCAGGCGTAATGCGTCGTCTCGCGGGATATGCGAATGGAAAAAAGTATGACAAAGTGTTCATTTCAGGGCCTTATCGCCGTTGGCTGATTGAAATTGGGTCTTGTTTCAGGCATAAACCCGACACACTAACGAGAAGCAGAGCGACCTGGCATGTCGCCGAGGAGTCCCCATGCATTATCAACCAAAACAAGATCTGCTGCAGGATCGCATTATTCTGGTGACGGGTGCCAGCGATGGCATTGGTCGCGAAGCGGCCCTGACCTACGCGCGCTACGGTGCCAGCGTTATTTTGCTCGGCCGAAATGATGAGAAATTGCGTCACGTCGCCGAAATGATGACCCAGCAAACGGGGCATCAGCCATCGTGGTTTACGCTCGATCTGTTAACCTGTACAGCAAATGATTGCCATCAGCTGGCGCAGCGCGTGGCTGGACTGTATCCACGTCTGGATGGCGTCTTACACAATGCCGGATTGCTGGGTGACGTCTGCCCGATGATCGAGCAGGACCCGCAGGTCTGGCAACAGGTGATGCAGGTCAACGTCAACGCGACGTTTATGCTGACCCAGGCATTCCTTCCTTTATTACTTAAGTCAGATTCCGGATCGTTAGTCTTCACCTCCTCCAGCGTCGGTCAACAGGGCCGTGCCAACTGGGGGGCCTACGCCGCCTCTAAATTTGCCACCGAAGGTATGATGCAGGTACTGGCGGACGAGTATCAAAACCGCCCGCTGCGCGTGAACTGCATCAACCCGGGCGGTACCCGTACCGGAATGCGCGCCAACGCCTTTCCGACGGAGGATCCACAAAAGCTCAAAACACCCGCCGATATTATGCCGCTGTATCTGTGGCTTATGGGCGATGACAGCCGCCGCAAAACCGGCATGACCTTCGATGCCCAACCGGGCCGCAAACCAGGAATCGCCCAATGAGTGAAGAACGTTATCAACAGCGCCAGCAGCGCGTAAAAGACCGGGTTGACGCCCGGGTAGCCCAGGCTCAGGACGAGCGCGGCATCGTAATTGTTTTCACCGGTAACGGGAAAGGAAAAACCACCGCCGCCTTCGGCACGGCTACTCGCGCGGTAGGACACGGTAAAAAGGTCGGTGTTGTGCAGTTTATCAAGGGGACCTGGCCCAACGGCGAGCGTAACCTGCTGGAACCACACGGCGTCGAATTTCAGGTGATGGCGACCGGGTTTACCTGGGAAACGCAGAATCGCGAGGCCGACACGGCGGCCTGCCTGGCGGTGTGGGAACATGGCAAACGGATGCTTGCCGATCCGCAACTGGACATGGTGGTACTGGACGAGCTGACCTATATGGTGGCGTACGACTATCTGCCGCTTGAAGAGGTCATTAGCGCGTTGAACGCGCGCCCGTCTCACCAGACGGTGATCATCACGGGTCGCGGCTGCCATCGGGATATTCTCGAGCTGGCCGATACCGTCAGTGAACTGCGTCCGGTCAAACACGCTTTTGAGGCGGGCGTCAAAGCCCAGATGGGTATCGATTACTGAACCAGGGCGGATAAGGCGCTTGCGGTGCCATCCGGCACCGCGCAATTGCCTGATGGCGCTACGCTTATCAGGCCTACAAAAGCGTTAACCGTTGTTGTTGCGACCGCCCGTACGGCGACCACCGCTCACCTGGCTATGGCGTTTCACCGCACGACGAATCTGATTCGCCTTCATGCGACGACGATCTTTTTCCACCGCCACTTTCGAGGCAGTTTCCGGCTCCAGTTCCACCAGTTCGCGCAGATAGTTGGTTTGAGCAAGATCCAGTTCCGTCCAGCCGCCGCGCGGCAGACCTTTCGGCAGCGGAATATCACCGTAGCGGACGCGGATCAGGCGACTTACCTGCACGCCAACGGCTTCCCACAGGCGACGCACTTCGCGGTTGCGCCCTTCGGTCAGGGTGACGTTGTACCACTGGTTGATCCCTTCACCACCGCTGAACTTGATGGTTTTGAACGCCGCCGGGCCATCTTCCAGTTGAACGCCACGGCTCAGATCGCGCAGTTTGGCATCATCAACCTGGCCAAAGACGCGCACCGCATATTCACGTTCAACTTCACGGCTCGGGTGCATCAAACGATTCGCCAGTTCACCATCGGTGGTGAACAGCAGCAGACCGCAGGTATTGACGTCCAGACGCCCTACCGCAATCCAGCGCGCGCCGCGCAGTTTCGGTAAGCGATCGAAGACGGTTGGACGACCTTCCGGGTCGTTACGCGTACACAGTTCACCTTCTGGCTTGTAATAGGCCAGAACGCGACAAATTTGTTCCGCCGACTCTTTCACCGAAATCAGGTGACCGTCGATACGAATTTTCAGACCAGGCGTCACTTCAACGCGATCGCCCAGCGTGGCAATTTTGCCGTCTACACTGACGCGACCAGCTGCAATGATGGATTCAATTTCACGGCGGGAGCCGTGGCCAGCACGCGCCAGCACTTTCTGTAACTTTTCGCTCATAGAGCTTCCTTCAGGTGTCGCCTTCACAGGCGTCCGGGTATACATGCAAAAACAATGCGTTAACCATAGATATCCAGGTTAACGCATTATTCCGTCTCTCTCATGTGACACAATATGGCGAACAACATGTCACATATCGTGATTCGTGGCCGCACATACTACACGAATTTTAGACTAAATGATCCATCAAGTTTACTTCACCATGCGTTAACGCAGACTGGGGACATGAATCAGCACGCCGCGTCTGTTACCAGCTGTATTTTATCCCCAGCATTCCCTGGGTGTCGCTGTAGCCCTTATCCCCCATCTGCACACCCACGTTACCCCAGACGCTCAGACGGTTATTCACTTTTCCTTCCACCCCGGTGCGGATTTCGCCCAGATTACGTGCCCCGTCACGGCTGACTTTCGTGCCGCCCATCCTCACGCCGAAGGTTTCGGTGTTGTGGATCCAGTTCACTTCCACGAATGGCTGGAATTCACGCTGTTGGCCGTCGTCCATTTTGTGGTGGCTGTTCAGGTACGTTCTCACGCCCAGACGCGTCTGAATGTTGCCGTCGCCCTGGGTTTCGATACGGGTACCGTCTTTCCGGGTATGTGCGCTATCCTTCACGCCCATCCAGGTGACCTGCGCCTGCGGCTGTACGTACCAGCTGTTCAGCGTGCCCTGGCTGCCGTTGAACTCCCCGGCTTTCAGGGTGTAACCCGCTTCCAGTGACGCCGTCAGCCCTTTCGAGTGGTAGCTGTCACCTTCGCGGTTATCCGCTTCCACGCGGCTGTCGAACCTGTTGTACAACATCCAGCTGTCGACATACGCCCCGGTTTTGTCCGCTTCGTTCTGATACCAGGTGCCGTACAGCCCGGCGCTGTAACCGCTGATGCGTCCATCTGAACCGTAACCGGCGCGGTCGCTGCGGGTGTTGCTGTGCGCATTCGCGTAGCCCCCCATCACGCCCAGATGCCAGCGATCGGTGCCGTCGGTGCTCCACTGCGCGATGTCACCGCCCAGCTGTAGCACATAGCGGTTGCTCCGGGTTTTCAACTGGCCGTCACCGGCAGAAGACCGTTCGTGCCCGCCGACGTGACGCATCCACATACTGGCTACCAGCCCCTCGCCTTTCAGCGCGTCGGTGTACTGCGGTTCGCCGAGACGGTCGTGCAGACGGGTGCTGAACAGCGTGTTGGCCGCTGCGATATTGCTGATATAGCTGCCTGCTTCGGGGCGCAGTGCATCCGCTGCGCCCGGGTCAACCACAGGAGCCTTCGGCACCTGTGGCGAGACAGAGCCGGCCCATTTGCTGGTCAGGTACCAGTTTTTCGCCGCACTGCCTGTGCCTTTTGCCAGCGTATAAACATACGCCCCGGCTTCCACGGTGCCGGTGGTCAGGGCAAAGTTACCGGCAGAGTTGCCGTCAACCTGCACCAGTTCAATACCGTTCACCGTCTGCGCGCCGGTTCCGCCGACATTGTTCACCGTCACCCGGGTGTTACCCACGCTATCGCCGCGAACGGTCAGTTTGTCCGTGGGGGAGTCATCACCACCCAGAGCCGTGTTCATTGCAATCAGACCGTCGTTACCGGTGTAGTCCCCTTCCACGGTCAGGGTTTTGACGCCATTACTGGTGGGGGCGGAGATCGCGATCGTCCCGGCATTGCTCAGGCTGTTAATCAGCGAGTCGGCGGTCATGTTCCAGCGGCTGGCCGCATCAATGTCTACATCGGTCGGGTCGATCCAGCCAGTCAGTTGTGCGCCATTTTGTAGGGTCAAACTGCTGCCGCTGGCACCAATGATGTTGCTGGTCAGGCGCGCACCGCCGTTGACGCCATCGAGGATAAGCTCACCTGCATTCAGTTCAGTGTCTGTGGTCCAGTTTGTTTGTCCCGCCAGCGTCAGGCTACCTTCACCGGTTTTGATAAAGTGGCCGCCAGCAACAGAGCCATTGGTGATATCACCTTCGAAACGGGTGTTGTCGCTGTCGTTGACGGCTGTCAGCGTGGCGCCATTCAACATAAGCGTACCGCCGCTGCCACTCAGGCGATTAACCTGCTGGTCGTTACCGTTAAGATCGAGCACACCATTGTTAATAATGATGTCACTGCTGCTGTTCAACGTGTTGGCGATATCGGTCCGCAGTGTGCCCGCATTGACGGTGGTGCTGCCGGTATAGCCATTAATGGCGGAAAAAATTAACGTGCCGTTGCCAATTTTACTGAGGCTTTTGCCGTCCCAGCCGAAAGCGAATGCGCCGGTGTTCAGGTTATCTTTTAGGGTATCGCCCAGCGTGAAACTGTTGCCGTCTGTAATATTGAACGTACCGTGAGCACTGGCATTTTCGGTGTTTGACCAGACCAGACCAAATTTCGCGATAACATTTTTGCTGTCCTCATCTTTCCTCGCCCATCCGATCAGGAAGTGGTCGATATCGACATAGTCCTGCAACGCCTGCCCGGCAACGGTATAGCTAAAATCACCGCTGATCCCGTTCTGAGTATGGACTAGGGTATACCGGTTCTCATCGGTCCGTGGTGCGTAGCCAGTGATATCCAGGGTATTGTTGCCCAACAGCGCCAGTGTATTGGCGCTCAGGGCCGGGTCGCTGGCGATATCAACCTGGGTGGCAACGTCATTGCCCAGTTTGCCGTCAGCCACAATGTTCAGCGTTTTACCTGCATCAATTTTCAGCGTGCCACCGGACATATCGAGTCGGTTAGCCGTCACTGAATTCGCAATCTGCAGATCGCCGCCGCCCGTTTTATTCAGCGTCTGAACGTTTTCCAGTGCACCGGCAATCATAGCGCGATCGGTGATCGTCAGGTTTGCCCCGCTGTTGCCCATCGTCATCAGCGCGTCCTTCTGGATATCCAGCGAACTAAAGCTCTGCGCCATGTTTTGCGCGTTCAGCGTCCCTTCTCTGACATTGAATCCTCCTGTGTTGAGAAACTGATTGGCATTAGCGGTAGATAACGTGCCTGTGCCTGCCTTTTCCAGTTTTCCCGGTCCAGACAGAATGCCGCTGAGTGTCAGTTGGTCATCCCCGTCGGTTTCAATTGTCACCGTATCACCTGTTGCGGTACCGATCAGACGGCTACCGGCGTTCAGATTCAGTTTGCTGTCGCCACGGCTTTTAATCAGCGAACCATCGGCGAAAGTCATGGTGCCGGATGAAAGCCCATTCACCGTATTTGCCGCCGTACCGGTGGAGACTAACGTTGCTCCGTTCCGCAATGTAAAACGGGTGTTGCTGGTGTTCATGCCGTACTGAGCATTGTCCTTCAGCTCCAGTTCACCACCATACACGGTGGTATTGGCATAAATCCGCGATTGTGTACTCAGGGAACCGGCCGTGAAATCTTCGCCAGTAAAGGTGACTTTCCCGTCGGTTATGTCGCTACCATTCGTCGTGTTGATCCCGACAATCACATTCACTGCCGTTCCGTTGGCATTGAAACTGGTGATTGGATCGCGAAACAGTACCTGACGTCCGGCTTCAGCCGCGATATTCATGGTTCCGTTCGGCTGGCGAATATTGATGGCGTTGGCAACCGCGTTGGTCAGACTGGGGGTCGCACCGTTACCGACCTGGGTGTAATTGTTGTAGAACTGGATATCGCTGTTTTTCGCATGCAGCAGGCTCTTGCCCGTGTAATTTGTCCCATTGCCGATCAGAATCGCGCCCGCCGACTCCCTATTGGAATAGTTTCCATGCACGTGAATGCCATCGGTGCCGTTCGTTTCCATCACCAGACCGGTTTGTGCAACGATAGCGCCCGCAGTATCTTTTACCGCCCGGTTGCCATAGATATCCGCGTTACCATAGAACTGTACATTGCCATCGGAAAACAGCGCGCCACCGGAACTGATTGCGCTGTTATTGCCAATAATAACGGTGGCATCCGGGCCACTGAAAATCATGTCGCCGGTGTAATGCGTCCGCATAACGCCGCCGGCAATACCATAATTGACGTTATTGGTCAGCGTGGCGTTGCCCTCAAATACAATGTCAGCGTCGGTGGTATCTATCGCGGGGTCATAGGTGTATGCACTGTTGTTGTCAAAGACGACCGTCCCGTTCGCCCCCCGAAAAACCACATCAGAATTTGAGATGATAAGGCTACGATAACCATTATTGGCATGGTTATCGACAAAGCGCAGTTGGCTGCCGTTGCCGAGCTCATACACTATCCCCGACGCAGTACCGGAATTGTAAACAGCCCCGCCCACGGATTTACTGATGGTCATATCAATACCATCCAGCAGTTTAATCACCGCTCTGCGGCTTCCACTCAGGGTAATCTGGTTAACGGCATTACCAGTTGCATTGAACAACCAACTGTCAGAATCCAGTGTCGTATTCCTGTCGACAATAAGCGTTGCGGGTGCGGTGCTGGTACCATTAAAAATGAGATCGGCCAATCGGGTCGTCTGCGTTGCGCCAGTACCATAGATTTGCGACAGATAAGCGGTGTCGCCCGGCTGAATCGTGATCGTTGCAGCGACCGACGGCGCCACGCCAGAGAGAGTCGATACCAGTGTGGCGAGAGTCATGACCAGTCCAGTCATTGCGCGACGCCCCTTGCGTTTTCCCTGGGTCTTTGCGAACTCAGGTGCTGCAACCCACGCGCCAGTGGCTTCATTTCGGACAACACGGAATACTTTGTTCATGTTACACACTCGTTATATATCTGGACCTGCCCATTCTGGTCATTATTTTTATAAAAATGTATAAAAGCGCTGCAGGCAGTTTTAGGGGAAATAAAACCAAGCCTTTCAGAAGAAATATCCGAAAAGCTACATACAGATGTAAATTACAGCTAAATGAAATATTCTATTTACCCACAAATATGGACAGAAAATATCTGCACAGTATTTCTGTGTTAATCAGGTAATGCGTGAATTCAGTAATGTTTGTTCAGCACTCTTTAACTGTATTGTATTCTGGATGCAATTTTACATTTCGCCGATAGCGAGTCAATAGAGGGGGAAGCACGCTTCAGGCGCGGGTAGGTTTCCTTAACTGCCTTTTCAGGTAAATTCTCAAGGCCGTCTGCTTTTTATGTCGATTTTATCGAGACTTATCTTTTCTCTCTGTTTTCTCTTTAAGAAAACCCGCACCTCAATTAAGAATATTATAAATTATTAAATCGTCTGATAACGCATTCGCCAGTAATATTAATTTCCCGCGTGGGGGGGATGAATATCTTTCGACTGGTGTCAAAATATAGACTTCTTTATCTTTTACGACAGAATGATGCCATGGGAACCCATAAAAAAAGAGCCGGTTTCCCGACTCTTTTTCAGTTCTGCACAGCGTTTCTGTTACCAGCTGTATTTTATCCCCAGCATTCCCTGGGTATCGCTGTAGCCTTTATCCCCCATCTGCACACCCACATTCCCCCAGACGCTCAGACGGTTATTCACTTTTCCTTCCACCCCTGTACGGATTTCGCCCAGATTACGTGCCCCGTCACGGCTGACTTTCGTGCCGCCCATCTTCACGCCGAAGGTTTCGGTGTTGTGGAGCCAGTTCACTTCCACGAACGGCTGGAATTCACGCTTTTCCACAGCCCTGTTTTGTTAACGTCACGCCTTTACATGAATGGCTTCACATCTCCAACGCCTTCGCGCAAGACAACCGGGGAGTCATCGGTTAAATCAATCACTGTTGTTGGCTGCTGGCCCAGATAACCGCCATGGATAATCAGATCGACCTGTTTTTCCAGGCGATCTTTAATTTCTTCCGGATCGGACTCGGTAAATTCACTGCCCGGTAGCATCAGCGAGGTGGAGAGCATTGGCTCGCCCAACGCCTGCAACAGTTCGAGCGCGATCGGGTTTGACGGCACTCGCAGACCGATGGTCTTGCGTTTTTCCTGCAACAGCCGACGCGGTACCTCTTTCGTCCCTTTCAGGATGAAGGTGTAGTTACCCGGCGTATTGTTTTTAATCAGGCGAAAGGCCACGTTGTCGACAAACGAATAGGTCGACAACTCGGACAAATCGCGGCACATCAGGGTGAAGTTGTGCCCGTCCGGCAACTGACGAATACGGCAAATCCGTTCCATCGCGCCTTTGTCTTCAATTTTACAACCGAGCGCATAGCCGGAATCGGTTGGATACACAATCACCCCGCCCTTACGCACAATCTCAACCGCCTGGTTGATCAGACGCTGCTGTGGGTTATCAGGATGAATATAAAAAAACTGGCTCATACTTCCCTCACTGTGGTGTTCTGCGGCTGCTCCCACGTCTGCCAGACGCCTTCAACGCCTGCCGGCAGCCAGAGCTTGCGCCCCAACTCGATCCACGGACAAGGCTGATGAAAATCAGACCCTTGCGATGCCCATAGCTGATGCTGGCGGGCGAGCGCGGCCAGTTGCGTACGCTCATTGGGGGACTGTTGGCACTGTGCGACTTCCATCGCATCACCGCGATGTTGCGCAAAATACGCCACCAGTCTTTTCAGCCACTTAGCGCTAAGATCGTACCGACCAGGATGAGCCAGTACCGCCTTGCCGCCAGAATGATGAATGACATCAATAGCTTGTTCTATTGTACACCACTGTGGCGGAACGTATCCTGTTTTCCCGCGTGCGAGATATTTTTTAAAGACATCCGCCATGGTGGTCGCTTTGCCGCACTCCACCAGATAACGGGCAAAATGACCGCGGGTCACCGCGCCCCCGTCGGCAAGGCGCAACGCCCCTTCCCACGCGCCAGGAATATGGGCTTTATCCAGTCGGTCGGCAATGAGTCGTGCGCGCTGCTGGCGGCGTTCCGTCTGTTGCGCCAGAAACGCGCACATCGCCGGTTTTTCAATGTCGATATTCAGACCCACGATATGAATTTCGTGATTCTCCCAGACTGTCGAGATCTCAACGCCAGGGATCAGATTCAGCGCGAGGCCAGAACGTGAAATTTCTTCGCTTGCCGCGGGGATCGCGGCTGTGGTGTCATGGTCAGTAATCGCCAGCGTGCCTACGCGCATCTCGACGGCGCGGTGGACTAACGCCTCTGGCGTCAGTCGTCCATCGGATGCCGTTGTGTGACTGTGCAGGTCATAAATCACAGCGTAATTCGTGTCGCTCAAGGCGAACTCCTGTCTCTCAAAAATAGTCTTTCCTGCGCATCATAACGGTTCCGGCAAATTTACTGAAATCAGGTGTTGACAATAACCTATCGAACTAGTTAACTAGTACGAAAGTTCACAAGCAAAAGGGTATCGAAATGAAAGCAACATTTGTTCTGCACGGTGGGTGGCGCACTTCCTGATTTCGGGCAGTGTATTTCGCGTGTAGATCGCCACCAGATACCCGGCCCGCCAACAGAGCGGGCTTTTTTTTGAACAAAATTAATGAGAACAACAATGCAGACATCAAAACCGACACTCGAACTCATTACCTGCGACGCTGCCTATCGTAAAAACCCGACGGAGTTGTTCCATCAGGTTTGCGGCGATCGACCGGCAACGCTGCTGCTGGAATCGGCGGATATCGACAGTAAAGACGATCTCAAAAGCCTGTTGCTGGTGGATAGCGCGCTGCGCATTACCGCCTTTGGTGACACTGTCACCATTCAGGCCTTAACCGATAACGGTGCAACGCTGCTGGCGCTGCTGGATGCGGCACTTCCCGCAGGCGTTGAGAATGAGCATCAGGACCGGGGACGCGTGCTGCGTTTCCCACCGGTCAGCCCGCTATTAGACGAGGATGCGCGTCTGTGCGCACTCTCGGTATTTGACGCTTTCCGCCTGTTGCAGGAACTGGTCAACGTCCCGGCGCAGGAGCGCGAAGCGATGTTCTTCGGAGGCCTGTTTGCTTACGATCTGGTTGCGGGTTTCGAAGATTTACCGCAGCTTGAAGCCGGTAACCGCTGCCCGGACTACTGTTTCTATCTGGCGGAAACCCTGATGGTGATCGACCATCAGAAACAAAGCACCCGCATTCAGGCCAGTCTGTTCAGCGATAATGACGCTGAGAAACAGCGCCTTACTGCGCGACTGGCCCGTCTGAGTCAGCAGTTGACGGAGCCGGCGCCGCCGTTGCCGGTCGTTCCCGTGCCGCAGATGCGCTGCGAGTGCAATCAGAGCGATGAAGAGTTTGGTGCTGTGGTGCGCTCAATGCAAAAAGCGATTCGCGCCGGGGAAATTTTCCAGGTGGTTCCGTCCCGTCGCTTCTCTCTGCCCTGCCCGTCGCCGCTGGCGGCTTATTATGTGCTGAAGAAAAGCAATCCCAGCCCGTACATGTTCTTTATGCAGGACAACGATTTCACCCTGTTCGGCGCGTCGCCGGAAAGCTCGCTGAAATACGATGCCGCCAGCCGCCAGATTGAAATTTACCCGATTGCCGGCACGCGTCCTCGCGGTCGTCGTGCCGACGGTTCGCTTGATCGCGATCTCGACAGCCGCATTGAGCTGGAGATGCGCACCGATCATAAAGAACTTTCCGAACACCTGATGCTGGTTGACCTGGCACGTAACGATCTCGCCCGCATCTGTACGCCGGGTAGTCGCTATGTAGCCGACCTGACCAAGGTTGACCGCTATTCCTATGTCATGCACCTGGTCTCCCGCGTCGTCGGCGAATTGCGCAGCGATCTCGATGTACTGCACGCCTACCGTGCCTGCATGAACATGGGCACCCTCAGCGGCGCACCGAAAGTACGGGCAATGCAGTTGATTGCCGCAGCGGAAGGCCGTCGACGCGGCAGCTATGGCGGCGCAGTCGGTTACTTTACCGCGCACGGCGATCTGGATACCTGCATTGTGATCCGTTCCGCACTGGTGGAAGACGGTATCGCCACCGTCCAGGCCGGTGCCGGTATTGTGCTCGATTCTGTCCCTCAGTCAGAAGCCGACGAAACCCGTAATAAAGCGCGCGCGGTCCTGCGTGCCATTGCCACCGCGCACCACGCACAGGAGACTTTCTGATGGCTGACATTCTGCTGCTCGATAACATCGACTCATTTACCTATAACCTGGCAGATCAGCTGCGTACCAACGGTCACAACGTGGTGATTTACCGTAACCATATTCCGGCCCAGACCCTGATTGAGCGTCTCGCCACCATGAAGAACCCGGTTCTGGTACTTTCTCCCGGTCCAGGCGTGCCCAGTGAAGCGGGCTGTATGCCGGAACTGCTGACGCGTCTGCGTGGCAAGCTACCGATTATCGGCATCTGCCTGGGACATCAGGCGATTGTCGAAGCCTATGGCGGCTACGTCGGCCAGGCCGGCGAGATCCTGCACGGTAAGGCGTCCAGCATTGAACACGATGGACAGGCTATGTTTGCCGGTCTGACAAATCCACTGCCGGTTGCGCGCTATCACTCTCTGATCGGCAGCAACGTTCCTGCTGGCCTGACCATTAACGCCCACTTTAACGGCATGGTGATGGCAGTACGTCACGACGCCGATCGCGTTTGCGGTTTACAGTTCCATCCGGAGTCCATTCTGACCACCCAGGGCGCACGCCTGCTCGAACAGACGCTGGCCTGGGCGCAGCAGAAGCTGGAGCCGACCAATACGCTGCAGCCGATCCTCGAAAAACTGTATCAGGCGCAGACCCTGAGTCAGCAGGAAAGCCACCAGCTGTTCTCCGCCGTCGTGCGCGGTGAACTGAAGCCGGAACAACTGGCTGCCGCTCTGGTCAGCATGAAGATTCGTGGTGAGCATCCGAATGAGATTGCCGGTGCGGCAACCGCTTTGCTGGAAAATGCCGCGCCCTTCCCACGCCCGGACTATCTGTTCGCCGATATTGTCGGTACCGGCGGTGACGGCAGCAACAGCATTAATATCTCTACCGCCAGCGCATTTGTTGCAGCGGCGTGCGGCCTGAAGGTGGCTAAACACGGCAATCGCAGCGTCTCCAGTAAATCCGGTTCGTCGGATCTGCTGGCTGCCTTCGGTATCAATCTTGATATGAATGCCGACAGATCGCGTCAGGCGCTGGACGACCTGGGTGTCTGTTTCTTGTTCGCGCCGAAATATCACACCGGTTTCCGCCACGCGATGCCGGTACGTCAGCAGCTGAAGACCCGTACGTTGTTCAACGTGCTGGGGCCGCTGATTAACCCGGCGCACCCGCCGCTGGCGTTGATTGGCGTCTACAGCCCTGAACTGGTTCTGCCGATTGCCGAAACCCTGCGGGTGCTGGGTTACCAGCGTGCAGCGGTCGTTCACAGCGGCGGAATGGATGAAGTCTCCCTGCATGCGCCGACGATTGTGGCGGAACTGCATGATGGCGAGATCAAAAGCTATCAGCTGACGGCGGACGACTTCGGCCTGACCCCTTACCATCAGGAACAACTGGCAGGCGGCACGCCGGAAGAAAACCGTGACATTCTGACACGCTTACTACAAGGTAAAGGTGACGCCGCCCACGAGGCTGCCGTTGCCGCAAACGTCGCAATGTTGATGCGACTGCATGGTGAAGAAGATCTCAAGGCTAATGCGCAAACCGTTCTCGAGGTATTGCACAGTGGTTCCGCTTATGACCGAGTCACCGCTCTGGCGGCAAGAGGGTAAATGATGCAAACCGTTTTAGCGAAAATCGTCGCAGACAAGGCGATCTGGGTGGAAGCCCGCAAACAGCAACAACCGTTGGCCAGTTTTCAGAACGACGCTCAGCCCAGCTCGCGTCATTTCTATGATGCCTTACAGGGCACACGTACGGCCTTTATTCTGGAGTGCAAGAAAGCCTCTCCGTCCAAAGGCGTGATCCGCAATGACTTTGACCCGGCGCGCATTGCCGGGGTATACAAGCATTACGCCTCCGCCATTTCCGTTCTGACCGACGAGAAGTATTTCCAGGGCAGCTTTGATTTCCTGCCCATCGTGAGCCGCATCGCGCCGCAGCCGATTCTGTGTAAGGACTTTATTATCGACCCTTACCAGATCTACCTTGCGCGCTATTATCAGGCGGACGCCTGCCTGTTGATGCTTTCCGTTCTCGACGACGAGCAGTATCGCCAGCTTTCTGCCGTGGCACACAGCCTGAACATGGGCGTGCTGACGGAAGTCAGTAATGAGGCCGAACTGGAACGCGCCATTGCGCTCGGCGCGAAAGTGGTCGGGATTAACAATCGCGACCTGCGCGATCTGTCGATTGATTTGAATCGTACCCGGCAACTGGCACCGAAACTGGGTCAGGGTGTGACGGTGATTAGTGAATCAGGGATCAATACTTACGCCCAGGTCCGCGAACTGAGCCACTTTGCCAATGGTTTCCTGATTGGTTCCGCGCTGATGGCGCATGACGATCTCAACGCCGCCGTGCGCCGTGTGCTGCTCGGAGAAAATAAAGTCTGCGGCCTGACGCGTCCGGAAGATGCCAAAGCCGCCTGTGAATCCGGCGCGATTTATGGCGGACTGATCTTTGTCCCGTCTTCTCCACGCTTTGTCAGCGATGAGCAGGCACGCGCGGTGCGGTCCGCCGCCCCGCTGCATTATGTCGGCGTATTTCGCAACCATGATATCGCCGACGTCTGCGAAAAAGCGACGCAGCTTTCGCTGAAAGCCGTACAACTGCATGGTCGCGAAGACCAGGCGTACGTTGATGCCCTGCGCGCCGCGCTGCCTGAAGACGTACAGATCTGGAAAGCGCTGAGCGTCGGCGACACCCTCCCGGCCCGCGATTATCAGCATGTGGACAAGTACGTGCTGGATAACGGCCAGGGCGGTAGCGGTCAGCGTTTTGACTGGTCGTTACTGCAAGGACAGTCGCTGGATAACGTATTGCTGGCGGGTGGTCTTGGCGCGGATAACTGCGTCGACGCGGCGAAAGCCGGCTGTGCCGGTCTCGATTTTAATTCTGGTGTAGAGTCACAGCCGGGCATCAAAGATGCACGCCTTCTGGCTTCGGTATTTCAGACACTGCGCGCATATTAAGGAAAAGGACATGACAACATTACTCAATCCCTATTTTGGTGAATTCGGTGGCATGTATGTGCCGCAGATTCTGATGCCTGCTCTGCGTCAACTGGAAGACGCGTTCGTCAGTGCGCAAAAAGATCCCGAGTTTCAGGCCCAGTTCACCGACCTGCTGAAGAACTACGCGGGGCGTCCCACCGCGTTGACCAAATGTCAGAACATTACGGCCGGAACCCGCACCACGCTTTACCTGAAGCGTGAAGATCTGCTGCACGGCGGCGCACATAAAACCAACCAGGTGTTAGGTCAGGCGTTGCTGGCAAAACGCATGGGTAAAACTGAGATTATTGCCGAAACGGGTGCAGGACAGCACGGAGTGGCTTCGGCGCTCGCCAGCGCCCTGCTCGGCCTGAAATGCCGTATCTACATGGGAGCGAAAGACGTCGAGCGACAGTCGCCAAACGTCTTCCGTATGCGCCTGATGGGTGCCGAAGTGATTCCGGTACATAGCGGCTCGGCCACGCTAAAAGATGCCTGTAACGAAGCGCTACGCGACTGGTCCGGCAGTTATGAAACCGCGCACTATATGCTGGGTACCGCGGCAGGTCCACACCCGTTTCCGACCATTGTACGTGAGTTCCAGCGTATGATTGGCGAAGAGACCAAAGTACAGATCCTCGAAAAAGAGGGTCGCCTGCCGGATGCGGTGATCGCCTGCGTGGGCGGCGGCTCCAACGCCATCGGGATGTTTGCCGATTTCATCAATGAACCAGACGTGGGACTGATTGGCGTGGAGCCAGGCGGTCACGGAATTGAAACCGGTGAACACGGTGCGCCGTTGAAGCACGGCCGCGTTGGGATCTATTTCGGCATGAAAGCGCCAATGATGCAGACCGAAGAGGGACAGATCGAGGAATCCTACTCCATCTCTGCGGGTCTCGACTTCCCGTCCGTCGGACCACAGCATGCGTATCTGAACAGCATCGGTCGCGCCGACTACGTGTCGATCACCGATGACGAAGCGCTGGACGCGTTTAAAACGCTCTGTCTGCACGAAGGCATTATTCCGGCGCTCGAGTCGTCACACGCCCTGGCCCACGCGCTGAAAATGATGCGTGAAGATCCGGAAAAAGAGCAACTGCTGGTGGTTAACCTTTCCGGACGCGGTGACAAAGATATTTTCACAGTACACGATATTCTGAAAGCGCGAGGGGAAATCTGATGGAACGCTATGAAAGCCTGTTTGCACGACTGAACGATCGCAAGGAAGGTGCCTTTGTTCCCTTCGTGACCCTCGGCGACCCGGGCGTTGAGCAGTCACTGAAAATTATCGATGCCCTGATTGAGGCGGGTGCGGATGCGCTGGAGTTAGGGATCCCGTTCTCCGACCCGCTCGCCGATGGCCCGACCATTCAGAGCGCCACGCTGCGCGCGTTTGCCGCCGGCGTTACGCCGACCCGCTGTTTTGAGATGCTGGCCGCCATCCGCGAAAAGCACCCCACCATTCCCATTGGTCTGCTGATGTATGCGAATCTGGTATTCAGCAAAGGCATTGACGCGTTTTACGCACAGTGCGAAAAAGTCGGCGTCGACTCTGTGCTGGTCGCTGACGTGCCGATTGAAGAGTCCGCGCCATTCCGCCAGGCCGCGCTGCGCCACAACATTGCGCCGATCTTCATCTGTCCGCCGAATGCCGATGACGACCTGCTGCGCCAGATTGCCTCCCATGGCCGGGGTTATACCTATCTGCTGTCGCGGGCAGGCGTAACAGGCGCAGAAAACCGTGCCGCGCTGCCGCTTCATCATCTGGTAGAAAAGCTGAAAGAGTACAATGCTGCACCTTCTTTGCAGGGTTTTGGCATTTCGGCACCGGACCAGGTTTCTGCCGCCATTGATGCGGGTGCCGCAGGGGCGATCTCCGGCTCAGCGATCGTCAAAATCATCGAAAAGAACGTCGCGCAACCCGAGCAGATGCTCACAGAACTGAAGACATTCGTCAGCGGGTTAAAAGCCGCTACCCGCCGGTAATTCCCCTTGACCGCCAGACTCCCGCTGGCGGTCTTATCCTTTAGTCTGCTTCATTTTGTACATCTCACCATCCGCATTCTGAATAGCATCATCGATCCCCGCGATCACTTCGGCAACGCCCCAGGAAATGGAGAGCGGTACCTGTGTATCCTGTACGATAAATTGATACGCATTGATCTGGTGGGCGATACGCTCAGCGATGGCGACCGCATCGGCAGTTTTCGCCTGATACAGCACGATCACAAATTCATCCCCACCGGTACGAATCACCAGATCGTCACTGGTGCGGGTGTTGGACAACATCCGGTTGGCGATAACCTGTAGCGCTCTGTCGCCAGCAACGTGCCCCCAGGTATCGTTAATCGCTTTAAATTTATTGCAATCAACCAGCACTACTGAACTGTTCGAGAGATCCCGCCGCTTGATGATGTCGAGAATTTTACGGTTGAAGCAGCCCGTCAACGAGTCGATGTAGATTTTCAGATCGCTCTCGTTCAGCCAGGATTTTAATCCCATCATGATCAGCACAAAGAAGAACGGTGCCATCAGGATCAGCAGTCCGGCCTGGGTGTCATGCATCGCAAATCCGCTGAGCGATATGGCGTAGTGAATGACGTACTTTTCAGAGAGCACCTTAAAGCGGATTTCCGGGCGTTTATGACAGTCTCCCGACAGACACAGCGACTGCTGATTCAGGGTGTTCACCAGCGAAACATTCAGCCCATGCGGCACCTGCCGATCAAAAGCATCGCGTAATGCTTCCTGAAGTTCCGGCTTCGCATGGTCGTAAACCAGATAGCCCACGATATGGTCGGAAATCTCATTGCCGGAGAGGTCGTAGATATAGCTCACGACGCTAAAGGCTTTCTCATCCGTGATCCTATCGTCATAAAAATCTGTCGAGCTCAATGCCTTCGTTTTGACGCTCTTTTCCAGCAGACGGGTATAAAAATCGACGGGAGGGAGAAAGAAGCTGGAAATATTTCGCGCCATCTTCGACGTGTGATAATCAAATGCTTTAGCATCGGCGGGAGTGAACCAGTAAAAATAGCTCGCATCATCGGCAATAATATAGCGATGGGCATCGAAATTTCCCGGATTAAGTGCATTGACCCTGCTGCGAATAAACTCAGCGGCGGCAAACATACACAGCGCGTTGACAGTCGGCTTACGCGCCACCATTGCTCCCGATGCGGAGTGAATGCGTTTACTGTCGGCGTTAATTCCCCAGGCTTCTCCACGGGGAGTAAACTGTGACATCTCCCCACACTGGCCGGCAGTTTTGATCTGCCGGTAGCGCACACCGGTAGCATCGGCGATCATTTCATTATCATTAAAGATATCGAGCATCCGCGTTTGCAGACGGTTCATCCCTTCATTGACGGCCGCCAGTCGCTGCTCATAGATAATGAACAGGAAAAGCGACGTAAACAGCAGCGTGATCAACGCTGAAATAATAAGTGCCTGTCTGTTTCTTAAACTGTCCTGCACAATTTTCACCAAGGCACCCTGAACATCAACACGTTGTTATCACTACGGTATTCGATTTTACCGACACAGTACAGGTCAGAACGGTTAATCATCCCCTTCTGTCAGATAAGCCACATGGCAGTTGCTCAAGCGCCGCAATTTTTTGTTCCAGCAAAAACGAGGGGTGTTTCATGGTGCATTACTCACAGAACGTGCCTATCAGAAAAGATAGCAGTTCTGCACGTGGCGCATAAAAAAAGCGGGCTGAATGCGCCCGCTTTGTTCTGCCGTTTTCGTTATCAGAAACGATAGCCTGCAGAGAACATAAATACCCAGGGGTCGAGACGGATATCGTCATGCTGCTTAACACCACCGAGTTTGTAGTCTGCGGTAGTATCAATATCCATATACCAGACTGACATGTTAATCAGCCAGTCGCGGTTGATAAGATAGTCCAGTCCGACCTGACCTGCTGCACCCCAGGAGTCTTTAAGACTCAAATCAGAGACGCCCGTCTCTTCACCATTCTTATTAACATCAGTATTAAAGAAGGTCGTGTAGTTTACCCCAACCCCCACATACGGGCGCAGTTTGCTGCTGGAGTCACCGAAATACCACTGCGCCATCAGGGTTGGCGGCAGATGGTGAACGGTGGCGATATCACCGGTCATCTGCGTGCCTACCTTATGACGAAACGGCGTTGCCGCCAGCAGTTCAACACCAATGTTGTCGGTCGCCATGTAAGTGAATGTCAGCCCCAACTGCGTGTTGTTACTGACGTTAAAGCCGCCCAAATGACCTAAAGTCCCATCCGCGCCTTCTGAAGGTCTTACCGTCGCCGACCCCGCACGAATAAAAAACTCACCGGCTTCATGTGCATAAACGCTGCCAGAGAGAAGTGTACTAACTGCCAATGCCGCCACTGTTAACTTTTTCATACCCGCTCCATCGTTATGGTTATAAATGCGTCACGAATATACCTACATTGGAGTAATAAGTGATCCAACCTGGATCACATTAGGCCGTGTAATTTAACATTTATTGATCCAGATTAAGTTAGAAGTGGCATTCAAAATCCTGGTTATTCTTGTTCAGATCAATTTTGCAATATTTACACTCTGAAAATATTTTCTTCATTTTTGCGGGAACAGCGTCCTCACGCTGTGGATTTGTTGTTCAAATTACTCTGGCTTTACAAAGATATGCTTTTCCATACACCCCATGATGCTGCCACTGCGCGGTTATCCAGGGTACAATTGCACGCTTAACAACACCTGCAGAACTCAAGGAGAGTGCATGTCTATCACGGCGCAGTCCGTATACCGTGACACCGGGAATTTTTTCCGTAATCAATTTTTAACCATCCTGCTGATCTCGCTCCTGTGCGCGTTCATCACGGTGGTATTGGGGCATGCCTTCTCACCCAGCGATGCGCAGATTGCACAGCTGAGTGAAGGGGATAATCTGGCGGGAAGCGTAGGTTTGTTCGAACTGGTGCAAAACATGACGCCGGAGCAGCAGCAGATCCTGTTGCGCGCCTCTGCGGCCTCCACGTTTTCAGGGCTGATCGGCAATGCCGTGATGGCCGGCGGTGTGTTGCTGATGATTCAATTAATTTCAGCGGGTCATCGCGTCAGCGCCCTTCGCGCTATCGGAGCCAGTGCGCCGATTCTGCCGCGTCTGTTCATCCTGATTTTGCTGACAACTCTGCTGGTGCAACTCGGGATTATGCTGGTGGTGGTACCTGGTATCCTGTTGGCTATCCTGCTGGCGCTTGCGCCAGTCATGCTGGTACAGGATAAAATGGGCATATTCGCCGCGATGCGCAACAGTATGCGTCTGGCGTGGTCTAATATGCGACTGGTCGCCCCGGCGGTGATGGGCTGGCTGCTGGCAAAAACGCTGCTGCTCCTTTTTGCTTCCAGCTTTGCTGCATTTGACCCTAACGTTGGCGCCGTTATCGCGAATACGTTGAGCAATCTGATCTCCGCCGTATTGCTCATCTACCTGTTTCGTCTGTATATGTTGATTCGCCAATAACCCTGTCTGCGTCGCCGGCAGTAATGCCCGACGCGTTTGATTACGGAATCGAAGAATGAAGCAGTTTCTTGATTTTTTACCGCTGGTTGTCTTCTTTGTCTTTTACAAAGTGTATGACATCTATGCGGCCACCTCGGCGCTCATTGTCGCAACGGCTATCGTGCTCATCTACAGTTGGGTTCGTTATCGCAAAGTTGAGAAAATGGCGCTGATCACCTTTGTGCTGGTTGCCGTGTTCGGCGGTCTGACTATCTTCTTCCATAACGATGAATTTATTAAATGGAAGGTGACGGTGATTTACGGCCTGTTTGCCGGTGCGTTACTGGTAAGCCAGTGGATCATGAAAAAACCGCTAATCCAGCGCATGTTGGGGAAAGAACTGTCGCTGCCGCAACCGGTCTGGTCAAAGCTCAACCTGGCGTGGGCCATCTTCTTCATTTTGTGTGGCCTTGCCAATATCTACATCGCGTTCTGGCTGCCGCAAAATATCTGGGTGAACTTTAAAGTGTTCGGCCTCACCGCGCTGACACTGATCTTTACCCTGCTCAGTGGCGTCTATATCTATCGCCATCTCCCGCAAGAAGACAAATCGTAAACATCCATCAAACCAGGCCCACGGGCCTGGTGTTACTTTCTGCACATTCCCTGCCGAACGCGCCATAAATTGCATGAATCATGGAGATATTGTGGAGATTGCCTCCATAATATTGTAATGAGAATGCTTATCATTGATATTCCATATCGCATTTTTAACAATATGGATGTCAGTTGATGAATACGATAACAAAAATCTCACCGCGCCCTCTGGCGCTTTTGATTGCCACAGCATTAAGCGGAAATGCATTCGCCGTAGAAGAGGTCATGAACGACGGTGAAACGATGGTCGTCCAGGCAACCGCCGAAGAAGCTCTCAAACAGCAGCCCGGTGTTTCTATCATTACCGCCAAAGACATTGAAAAATCCCCGCCGGTCAACGACCTCTCCGATATCATTCGTACCATGCCTGGTGTGAACCTGACGGGCAACAGCGCCAGCGGGAGCCGGGGCAATAATCGCCAGATTGACATTCGCGGTATGGGGCCGGAAAACACGCTGATCCTGATTGACGGCGTTCCGGTTACTTCACGCAATTCCGTACGCTATAGCTGGCGCGGTGAACGCGATACCCGCGGCGACACGAACTGGGTACCGGCGGAGATGGTCGAACGTATCGAAGTACTGCGCGGCCCGGCGGCGGCACGTTACGGTTCCGGTGCTGCAGGCGGCGTAGTAAACATCATTACCAAACAGCCGACGAACGACTGGCATGGCTCTCTGTCCCTTTATACCAATCAGCCCGAGAACAGCAAAGAAGGTGCCACCAAACGTGCGAACTTCAATCTGAGCGGTCCGCTAGTCGATGACATTCTCACCATGCGCCTGTACGGCAATATCAATAAAACCGATGCCGATGCAGCGGATATCAATACCCAGCAAAATGGATCCTATGCGGCGGGGCGTGAAGGGGTGCGTAATAAAGATATCAACGCCCTGCTCTCCTGGAAACTGACGCCACAGCAAATTGTTGATTTTGATTACAGCTACAGCCGTCAGGGCAACATCTATGCCGGAGATACGCAGTACAGCAACGGCAACGTCAGTCCTGACGGGTTGGTTAGTTCACTCTACGGTGATGAAACCAACCGGATGTATCGCCAGTCGTGGGGGCTGACGCATAACGGCATCTGGGACTGGGGACAGTCCAAATTCGGCGTGTATTACGAAAAAACGAATAACACCCGGATGCAGGAAGGTTCGACCGGTAAAGTGGAAGGTATGATCAATAACACCGAATACGCCACCAGCCGTCTTGAATCTTATCGTTCCTCCGGAGAGCTCAACATTCCGCTTTTCTGGCTGGTTGATCAGACCCTGACGCTGGGGGCTGAATGGAACCGCGACGAACTTAATGACCCGGCGTCTATGCAGGCCACCAGCGCATCAGGCGTGCAGATTGGCAATGTCTCCGGTGACGCATCCAGTCGCAGTACCAAAAATAGCGCCACGCTCACCGGTATCTATCTGGAAGATAATATCGAAGCCCGTCCGGGCACCGATATTATTCCGGGGATTCGTTTTGACTATCACGACGAATTTGGCAGCAACTGGAGCCCGAGTCTGAATATGTCGCAGGAGCTGGGCGATCTGTTCAAACTGAAAGCCGGGATCGCGCGCGTCTTTAAAGCACCAAACCTCTATCAATCCAGCGAGGGATATTTGCTCTCCACGCGCGGCAACGGCTGTCCGAATAACATCGCTACCGGCAGTTGTTACCTGTTGGGTAATCCGGATCTGGACCCGGAGATCAGTATCAACAAAGAAATCGGTCTGGAATTTAATTCCTCAGGTTGGGATGCGGGAATCACCTGGTTCCGTAACGATTATAAAAACAAGATCGTTTCCGGGACCGATATTATCGGTTACGCTTCCAACGGGAATAACATCCTGCAATGGGAAAATGGCGGCAAAGCGATTGTCGAAGGTCTGGAAGGTAACGTAGTCATCCCGCTGGTACCGGAGACCTTAAACTGGCGTACCAACGCGACTTACATGATCAAATCCGAGAACAAAGACACAGGCAACCCACTCTCCGTGATCCCCAAATACACCATCAATACCCTGCTCGACTGGCAGGTGAACGACAAGCTCTCCACGCAGGTACAGTGGACGCAGTACGGTCGACAAAAACCACGTGAATATGCCGAAACTCGTAACGAAACGGGTGCCATGTCGGATAAAGAGATTGGCGCTTATGCGATTGTCGGCCTCGGCGCTAACTACCAGATGACGAAAAACCTGCGTCTTAACGCCGGGATTAGCAACCTGTTCGATAAGCAGATCTATCGTGAAAACGACGGTGCCTCGACCTATAACGAACCCGGACGCGCTTACTATGCTGGTGTGACGATGTCATTCTAATCTCTCGAACGCCCGTCTCGCGGGCGTTTCCCCTCTGTTCTCCGTGCTAAAATCATAGTAGCATCGCGCCTGAAATTTCTTTCTACAGTCGGTTTTACAATGACAACAACAACGCATGCCCCCCAGGGCGAACTGGTTTTACGCACACTGGCTATGCCTGCCGATACCAATGCAAACGGAGATATTTTTGGCGGCTGGCTGATGTCGCAGATGGATATTGGTGGTGCCATTCAGGCCAAGGAAATTGCCCATGGTCGCGTGGTGACCGTCCGTGTGGAGGGAATGAGCTTTCTGCGCCCGGTCGCCGTCGGCGACGTAGTGTGCTGTTACGCCCGCTGCGTAAAGCGAGGAACCACGTCCATTAGCATCAATATTGAAGTCTGGGTGAAGAAAGTGGCCTCTGAGCCGATTGGCCAGCGCTACAAAGCGACAGAAGCACTGTTTATCTATGTCGCGGTAGATCCGGACGGTAAACCCCGCCCGCTTCCGGCGCAATAAGCACAAAAAAGCCTCCGCTCAGGAGGCTTTTCCTTTCATATTTCTCAATCACTCGATTTGCGTGGTGCCGTTCAGGCGGAAGACAATATTCACGACCAGCCCTGAGCCAGGCTTTCCGGCTTCATAGCGCCATCTGCGCATTGCATTCTTCACTTCACGTTCAAACATGTTGGCCGGCTGCGCTGACACGATTTGTACATTATCCACCCGTCCATCAGACGTGACATCAAATTTTACTTTTACCCGCCCTTCAATGCGCAATGCCTGAGCACGCGCCGGATACTGCGGCTGATTACGCGTCAACGCACGCGGACCTGCCGGAACGCTCACCGTCGGCTTGCTTGTCGCCGGTGCGGTACTGGTTGTCGGACGCGCCGGCGCGGTATTCTCAAACGGCGACGCCTGGCGCGGTTCGGCGGGTTTGACATCACGCTTCGGCTGCTCCTGCACCTTTTTCACCGGCTTCGGTTTTGGCTTAGGCTTAGGTTTCGGTTTCTCGATAACA
The DNA here is from genome assembly GCF_019048065.1 of Citrobacter farmeri. Taxonomy (NCBI): domain Bacteria; kingdom Pseudomonadati; phylum Pseudomonadota; class Gammaproteobacteria; order Enterobacterales; family Enterobacteriaceae; genus Citrobacter; species Citrobacter farmeri. The sequence continues at coordinate 2,089,078 of NZ_CP077291.1, read as the reverse complement.
ACCGGTGCCTCTTTAGGCGGTTCCGGGATCGGCTCTGGTTCAGGCTCGACAACCGGCTCCGGCGGCGGCTGAACAGCCTGTGGCGGTTCCAGGTCGGCTGGCGAAACCATCGTTACGGAGATAGGCTGCGCAGGGGCTGGCAGTTCAATAACCTGATGTACCGAGGTATACAAGAGTCCCGCCACTAAAGCACCATGAATGCCAACGGAAAGTAACGTCGGCCAGGGAAAGCGACGAGGTAAATCAAGGGTCATTGAAGTCATAATCGTTTCAGTTGAAAAACCAGGCCTCGATTTTAAATGCAAATAGCAATCATATTCAATAAGCCATCAACATAAGCGCCATTTTTATCCTGAAAAACCCATGGTAACTGCACGGCCTTAACAAGGTTGTCATCTTTGCATTGCAGTAAAGAGGCCTTTCAAATAACGTATTTAGCACTTTTACCGAACAAGGAGCCCTATCCGTGCTTTATGTCATCTACGCGCAAGATAATCAAAACTCACTTGAAAAGCGTCTTTCCGTCCGCCCAGCCCATCTGGCGCGACTGCAGTTGCTTCACGACGAAGGGCGTCTGCTGACTGCGGGCCCAATGCCTGCTGTAGATAGCAACGATCCAGGTGCGGCAGGTTTTACCGGCTCCACGGTGATTGCTGAATTTGACTCACTGGAAGAGGCGAAATCCTGGGCGGAGGCTGACCCCTATGTCGCCGCGGGGGTTTATGCGGAGGTTTCGGTGAAGCCCTTTAAGAAGACGTTCTGAAAGGCGTGTTCATTGGGCACCGCATGCGGTGCCCTGTTCACTCAGAGGCTGTGGATCGCAAACAACAGCGAGTTACGCTGCTGATTCAGGACACACTTTCTGATTGAGTGGATACGCATATTCCGACGAGACTGCCCCTCAAGCCAACGCGCTTTACGGCGACTGGCCTGACGCAGCATCCGCCAGCGCCCCACTTCCGTTCTACTCCGCTTCATGATACCTACTCTTACCGTGCCAGAATTGGCATTATACCCTCCGCAGACAGGCAGGCTAGCGCTTTTGCCGTGTTTTTATTTGCCAGATTAAACATGACGCGTAAACTCTTAACAATACGCTTTCAAAAGGATTTTTAATCTATGACAACCTTCTACACGGTGGTGAGTTGGCTGGTCATTCTGGGCTACTGGGTGCTCATTGCCGGTGTAACATTACGTATTTTAATGAAACGCCGCGCGGTTCCTTCCGCGATGGCCTGGCTGTTGATCATTTATATTCTGCCGTTGGTCGGAATTATCGCTTATTTATCCTTCGGGGAACTCCATTTAGGCAAACGCCGGGCCGAGCGCGCGCGCGCCATGTGGCCGTCCACCGCGAAGTGGCTGAACGATCTCAAAGCCTGCAAACACATCTTCGCCGAGGAGAACAGCAGCGTCGCCGCTTCGTTATTTAAACTCTGTGAGCGCCGTCAGGGTATCGCAGGCGTCAAGGGCAACCAACTGCAGTTGCTCACCGATTCTGAAGATGTGATGCAAGCGCTGATCCGCGATATCCAGTTGGCGCGCCATAACATCGAGATGGTGTTTTATATCTGGCAACCCGGCGGCATGGCGGATCAGGTTGCGGAATCCCTGATGGCTGCCGCTCGACGCGGGATCCATTGTCGCTTAATGCTCGACTCGGCGGGCAGCGTCGCCTTCTTCCGCAGTCCCTGGGCAGCGATGATGCGCAATGCCGGTATTGAAGTGGTTGAGGCGCTGAAGGTCAACCTGTTCCGTGTGTTCCTGCGTCGCATGGACCTGCGTCAACACCGTAAAATGGTGATGATCGATAACTATATTGCCTACACCGGCAGCATGAACATGGTCGACCCACGCTTTTTCAAACAAGATGCCGGGGTCGGTCAGTGGGTGGATCTGATGGCGCGAATGGAAGGTCCGGTGGCGACCGCGATGGGCATCGTCTATTCCTGCGACTGGGAGATTGAAACCGGCAAACGGATCCTGCCACCTCCTCCGGACGTCAACATTATGCCGTTTGAAGAGGCCAGCGGGCACACCATTCATACTATCGCCTCTGGCCCGGGCTTTCCGGAAGATCTGATACACCAGGCGCTGCTGACCGCGGCCTATTCGGCGCGTGAATATTTGATCATGACCACGCCCTATTTCGTGCCGAGCGACGATTTACTGCACGCAATCTGTACGGCGGCGCAGCGCGGGGTGGACGTCAGCATTATTTTGCCGCGCAAGAACGATTCGCTGTTAGTCGGCTGGGCCAGCCGCGCTTTCTTTACTGAGCTACTGGCGGCAGGCGTGAAGATCTACCAGTTTGAAGGCGGTCTGCTGCATACCAAGAGCGTACTGGTCGATGGTGAACTCAGTCTGGTCGGGACCGTGAACCTCGATATGCGCAGTCTGTGGCTTAACTTTGAGATTACGCTGGTCATTGACGACGTCGGATTCGGCGGCGATCTGGCTGCCGTACAGGACGATTACATCTCCCGCTCTCGCCTGCTGGACGCGAGTTTGTGGGTAAAACGACCACTCTGGCAGCGGATCACCGAGCGACTGTTTTACTTCTTCAGTCCGTTGCTGTAAAACGTGCCCAAGAGACGGTAAACAGGTAGTCATTATGGATATGGATCTGAACAATCGCCTGACTGAAGATGAAACGCTTGAGCAGGCATACGATATTTTTCTCGAACTGGCGGCCGATAACCTCGACCCGGCGGATATTATTCTGTTCAATCTGCAGTTTGAGGAACGCGGCGGCGCGGAGTTGTTTGATCCGTCCGAAGACTGGCAGGAGCACGTTGATTACGACCTGAATCCTGACTTTTTTGCCGAAGTGGTGATTGGTCTGGCGGACAGTGAGGACGGCGAGATCAATGATATTTTTGCTCGCGTGCTGTTGTGTCGCGAAAAAGATCACAAGCTCTGCCATATTCTCTGGCGCGAGTAATTGAAGAAGAAAAGAGCCGCATTCGCGGCTCTTTTTACTTAGTCCGGCAATTTACCGCCGCAGTGGTTACAAAACTTCGCGCTATGCTCGTGCTGGCTTTGCTGGCACTGCGGGCATTGGCGCTGCTGATTCCGCTTTTGAAACGCCATGCTCATATGGGTGGTAATCAATCCGGTCGGGATCGCAATCACCGAATAGCCAATTAGAATCAGTACTGACGCCACGACCCGTCCCAACGGGGTATGGGGCGTAATATCGCCATACCCGACGGTCGTAACGGTAACAATCGCCCAGTAGACCGACGCATTTAGCGTGGTGAATCCATATTCCGGCCCTTCGATAAGATACATCAGCGTGCCGAAAATAATCATCAAAATGCCGATAAACGAATAAAACAACATCAACTGATGCCTGGCACTCAGAATCGCCTGCCAGAACACCCGTAACGAGGGCATAAAACGCAGCAGCTTCAGGATGCGCAGGATACGAATGGCCCGCATGGCCCGCCAGGCAAAAACGTAATCGAGGCTAATTTCCGGCCACAGCCACATTACATACAGGGGCAGAATAGTGGCTAAATCAATTAATCCCCAGAAGCTGAAGACATATTTCGCCGGATTCGGCCAGCTCACCAAACGCAGAAAATATTCCAGCGTAAAGACCAGCGTGATGATCAATTCGAGCCAGACAAAAATATGCCATTCGTCATACGTCAGGTGATATTGCGTACCAATGCCTGATTCAATAAAAATAACCAGCACGCTAAGCAGCGCAAACAATGCACAAAATATCTCACCCTGTCGCCCAGAACGGGTATTCAGGTCGAACAAACGGTGATAAATCTGCCTGCGAAGCGATGACAATGAAAACGACACGATAACCTCTGCAAAAAGAAGGGCTGACAGTTTGTCAGCCCTTGCGATTATAGCGGGTCTACCTTTAGGCAGGATACGGCATGCCGGAAACTGCCTTCCAGTACCGGACGCGTTTTCGCACACTCAGGCCCGGCGATCGGGCAGCGGGTACGGAATACGCAGCCTGATGGCGGGTTAATCGGTGACGGCAACTCCCCTTCCAGTAACTGAATCGTCTTGTTCTTTTCCAGATCGGGATCGGGGATCGGCACCGCCGACATCAGCGCTTTGGTGTAGGGATGCAGTGGGTTGTGGTACACCTCGTCATAGGTCCCCAGCTCCACGGCGTGGCCCAGGTACATCACCAGCACGCGGTCGGAGATGTGTTTCACGACCGCCAGGTCATGGGCAATGAAGATCAACGACAGCCCCATCTCGCGCTGAAGTTGCTGTAACAGATTGACGACCTGCGCCTGAATCGACACGTCCAGTGCAGAAACCGGCTCATCACAGATGATCAGCTTCGGCTCCAGAATCAACGCACGGGCAATCCCGATACGCTGGCACTGTCCGCCCGAAAACTCATGCGGGTAGCGGTTGATCAGGTTAGGCAGCAGACCCACCTTCATCATCATCGCTTTCACCCGATCGCGCACGTCCTGACGAGACAACTTCGGATGATAGGTCCGTAGCGGTTCAGCAATGATTTCACCAATAGTCATGCGCGGATTCAGCGACGCCAGTGGATCCTGGAAAATCATCTGGATATCGCTGCGCACGTCGCGCCATTCGTCGGGCTTCATTCCCAGCAGATTTTTACCTAACCATGCCACCCGCCCATCGGTCGCTTTCACCAGCCCGATAATGGCTCGGGCAAAGGTCGACTTTCCACAGCCAGATTCACCAACGACACCCAGCGTCTCCCCTTCATACAGCCTCAGCGTTACGCCATCGACTGCCTTCAGGGTTTTCGAAGGCTGCCAGAACCACTGCTTGCCATCTTTAATGTCGAAATGCACCTTCAGATCGGCGATTTCCAGGAGGACTTTACGTTTTTCATCAACAGCGTTCATGCCAGATCCTCCACCGGTTTAAAGCAGGCACGCAGACGTCCCGGACTGAACTCTTCCAGCGGCGGAGCGGTACTGCAAATCTCCATCGCATGCGGACAGCGCGGCTGGAACGGACAGCCTTTCGGCAGACGCAGTAAATTAGGCGGGTTCCCCGGAATGGTCAGCATCTCTTCGCCTTCACCATCCAGACGCGGCACTGCATTCAGCAGGCCAATCGAATACGGATGAACGGGCTGATAAAAGACATCGCGGGCATTACCGTACTCCATAGTCCGGCCTGCATACATCACCAGTACTTTGTCGCAAATTCCGGCCACGACCCCAAGATCGTGAGTAATCATAATGATTGCGGTGTTGAATTCACGCTTCAGTTCATTCAGCAGAGTCATGATTTGAGCCTGCACGGTGACGTCCAGCGCGGTTGTCGGTTCATCGGCAATCAGCAGCTTCGGCCTGCACAGCAGCGCCATTGCGATCATCACGCGCTGGCGCATGCCGCCAGAAAACTCATGCGGGAACATCTTCATCCGCTTACGCGCTTCCGGCATTTTGACCGCGTCCAGCATTCTGACCGACTCGTCAAACGCCTCCGCTTTGCTCATGCTTTTATGCAGCATCAGCACTTCCATCAACTGCTCGCCCACGCGCATGTAGGGGTTCAGCGAAGTCATCGGGTCCTGGAAAATCATCGAGATCTGTTCAGCACGCAGCTTATTCAGTTCACGCTCCGGCAGATTGAGGATCTCGCGGCCGCTGAAGGTCGCCGAACCGCCAATCCGGCCATTTGCGGCCAGCAGTCCCATCAGTGCAAACGCGGTCTGCGATTTGCCTGAACCGGACTCACCGACGATACCGAGGGTTTCTCCGGCGCGCAGCGTAAAGTTCAAATCATTCACCGCGGTGACATCACCGTCCGGGGTACTGAACGTCACACGAAGATCTTTTACGTCCAGCAGTGCGTTAGCCCTTTGCTGCGCGAACGGCACGCTTGCAGTTTCAATTACGCTCATGGCTGCACTCCTTAACGGTCTTTCGGGTCGAGGGCATCACGCAGGCCATCGCCAATAAAGTTAAAACAGAACAACGTCACCACCAGGAAGCCTGCCGGGAACAGCAGTAGCCAAGGAGACACTTCCATCGAGTTAGCGCCATCGCTCAGTAATGCGCCCCAACTACTCAGCGGCTCCTGCGTTCCCAGTCCCAGGAAGCTGAGGAAGGATTCAAACAGGATCATACTTGGCACCAGCAAGGAGGCGTACACCACCACCACACCCAGCACATTCGGCACAATATGGCGCAGTACGATATTGCCGGTCGACACGCCACCTACCTGCGCGGCTTCGATAAACTCTTTTCGCTTCAGGCTCAGAGTCTGCCCACGCACAATACGCGCCATATCCAGCCAGGAGACCATCCCGATCGCCACAAAAATCAGCAAAATGTTTTGTCCGAAGAAGGTAACCAACAGAATAACGAAGAACATAAACGGGAAGGAGTTGAGGATTTCCAGCAGACGCATCATCACGGAGTCGATTTTGCCGCCCAGATAGCCTGAAAGCGAGCCGTACAGCGTGCCCACCACCACGGCCACCAGCGCGGCAGCAATGCCGACCATCAGCGAGATCCGCCCACCAATGGCTACGCGTACCAGCAAATCGCGTCCTGAGGAGTCGGTACCGAAATAGTGGCCTGATTCAGTATCCGGCGCGCTGGACATCATTCCCCAGTCGGTATCGAAGTAGGTGAACTGCGACAGCATGGGTGCCAGCGTCACAAACAGCGCGATCATCACCAGTACAATCAGACTGGCAACCGCCGCGCGGTTATGCATAAAACGACGGCGTGCATCCTGCCACAGGCTGCGCCCTTCGACCTCCAGTTTCTCACTGAAATTCTCCAGCGCTTCGCTGTTTTTCTTACTTAACATCATCGCGAGCTCCAGTATCAGTAACGAATTTTCGGGTCGATGACGGCATACAGCACGTCAACTATCGCATTAAAGACAATGGTTAATGTCCCCACCAGGATTGTCAGACTGAGAACCAGCGAGTAATCGCGGTTCAGCGCACCGTTAACAAACAGCTGACCGATACCCGGCAAACCATAAATCGTCTCAATGACCATCGAACCGGTAATAATCCCGACAAATGCCGGTCCCATATAAGAGAGCACAGGGAGTAGCGCGGGTTTTAACGCATGGCGGAAAATAATGCGACGCATCGGCAGCCCTTTGGCTCGCGCGGTGCGGATGAAGTTTGAATGCAACACTTCAATCATCGAGCCTCGGGTGATACGCGCAATACTGGCAATATAGGCCAGCGATAACGCCACCATCGGCAGGATCATAAATTTCAACGCCCCGCCGTTCCAGCCGCCGCCTGGCAGCCATTTGAGCGTGATTGCAAATATCATAACCAGCAGCGGCGCGACCACAAAGCTCGGTATCACCACCCCGGTCATGGCTACCCCCATGACCGCATAGTCCCATCGCGTGTTTTGCTTCAACGCGGCAATCACTCCGGCGCTTACCCCGAGGACGACGGCCAGAAGAAAGGCCGCAAGACCCAGCTTCGCAGAAACCGGGAAGCTCGAGGCGACCAGATCGTTAACCGTATAATCTTTGTATTTAAACGAAGGACCGAAATCACCATGCGCCAGTTGCTTCAGGTAGCTGAAATACTGGGTCATGATGGGATCGTTAAGATGGTATTTCGCTTCAATGTTTGCCAGCACTTCGGCTGGCAGCGCGCGCTCACCGGTAAAGGGACTTCCCGGCGCAAGGCGCATCATAAAGAACGAAATGGTAATAAGAATAAACAGTGTCGGAATTGCTTCCAGACAGCGACGTAGAATAAATTTCAACATTGCCCGTACCTTCTGGCGAGTGCCTTTACACCCCTTCACGCAGAACTGCTGATAAGGGGTGTTGAGAGTCGACGAAAAAAGACACTGTGGGGCAACACAAGCTGCCCCACCCTTTGCCATTAATGCTTAATAATATACAAGTCTTTGACGTGGATATTATCCATCGGGTCTTTACCGGTATAACCACCCACCCACGGTTTTACCAGACGGGCGTTGACGTAGTAGAACACCGGTACAATCGCAGAATCCTTATCAAGCTGCTGTTCGGCTTTACCGTAAAGCTCAGTACGCTGTTCTTCATTCGTTGCTTTCAGCGCATCGGCGAGGATCTTGTCAAATGTCGGGCTCTTATAGTGCGTCGTGTTGTTTGAGCTGTCAGACAACACCATGTTCAGGAAGGATGTTGGCTCGTTGTAATCCGCACACCAGGCCGCACGAGAGACATCATAGTTACCCTGATGACGCGTATCGAGGAAGGTTTTCCACTCCTGGTTTTCCAGCTTCACATTCACGCCTAAATTTTTCTTCCAGATGGACGCGGCGGCGATAGCCAGTTTTTTATGCAGATCAGAAGTGTTATACAGCAGATTAAAGGTCAATGGTTTATCGGCCGTATATCCGGCTTCAGCCAGTAATTTTTTCGCTTCTTCGTTACGTTTTTCCTGCGTCCAGCCAAACCACTCTGGTTCAGTCAGTTTTGCGCCATCGGTATACGGAGGCGTGAAGCTGTATGCCGGCAGGTCACCCTGATTTTTCACTTTATTAACGATAATATCGCGGTCCAGCGCCAGCTTGAGCGCGGTACGCACGCGAACATCCGTAAACGGTGCTTTCTGGTTATTGATTTCGTAATAGTAGGTGCACAGATACGGGTCAACGTGAACTTCGTTCGGGATCTCTTTTTTCAGCTTCTGGAACAGTTCAATCGGCATGTTGTTATAGGTCATGTCGATTTCACCGCTACGGTAGCGGTTGACGTCTGTCACTTCTGAAGCGATTGGCAGGTAGGTCACCTGATTAATGACCGTTTTGGCGTTGTCCCAGTAATCAGGATTGCGCTCGAGCACGATATGTTCGTTAACGACCCAGTCTTTCAGCTTATACGCGCCGTTGGTAATAATATTGGCTGGCTGAGTCCACTTCTCACCGTATTTTTCGACCGCCGCTTTAGGAACCGGGGAAACAGATGAGTGCACCAGCAGTTTGTAGAAATAAGGAACAGGCTCGCTGAGGGTAACTTCAAAGGTATTATCATCAATGGCTTTAACACCAAGATCGGTTGGCGGTTTTTTGCCAGCAACAATGTCGTCAATATTGACGATGTGGCCATACTGCAGATAACTGGCGTAAGGGGATGCGGTATTCGGATTAGCCAGGCGCTGCCAGCTGTAAACAAAATCGTGGGCGGTCACCGGTGAGCCATCAGACCATTTTGCGTCTTTGCGCAGATGGAATGTCCAGACTTTAAAGTCTTTATTTTCCCATTTCTCAGCCACGCCCGGAGAAGGTTTACCATCGACGTCACTGATGATTAGCCCTTCGAATAGATCGCGGCTGATATTGGATTCCGGCACGCCTTCGATTTTATGCGGATCGAGGGACTGTACTTCCGAGCCATTATTTCGCACCAGCGTCTGTTTTTCTGCCAGTTGCACACCGGCGGGAACGACCGCCGCTGTTGCCACATTTCCGGCGATGAGCGCAGTTAAAATTCCTGCCGCCACTAAACTTTTCTTCGTGTTGGTCATTGTGTTTGTACTCCCTCATTATAATTACTGGTTTTATCACCAGCCTGTTAATCCCGTCAGGGATCTCTGAACAGCTCCGGAGACTTTCAGCTGTCAGGTCATTTACTGCCTGCTATCACCGACTTTATTTATTCTGACGATTCGTATGATCGCCTTACGTCGATTTGTTATGCGCCTCCCCTGCCAGGGTCGCATGAACAGTGGGCTAAACTGCCTTGTTGATATTTATTCTCATCAACCAGCAATCTGCTGCAATATGAACTGTCGGAAAGTAACAAAAGCATTAATTAACCGCCAATACAATTTACAGATTTGTTAAGCAATTCTCTTTTAGAGAAAAAACACCGTGCTGGCAGAATGTTACAAAACATAAAAAATAAAAATAACTTCTTATTAATCATGAAATTAATGACACCCTGTCAGACAGAGAATGCTGATATCCGCGAAAGGTGTAAAAATGTACGATAATTTAACAATTGGTTATTTTTTAGCACATTCATCTGCAAGTTAATTGAATTAACTAATATCATCTCAATTATCCTTCAGCAAGCCCAGGATTGTGATGTGAGCAAAATAACAAAGCTTTGCGGTGCTGTGAGAGTAAAAACAGAATAAAATCAATGGGATTTAACCCCATGAAGGTATTAGTTTTTCCCGATGCACGGATCGGAAAGTAAGAAAGGTGACGAAATATCGCCCATAACGAAAAACGGAGCTGCGATCAGCTCCGTCGGTCATTTCATTTGAAAGCGAATTAACTTAACAGCCCAGGGAATATGGCCTTAATACCGGTGACGATAAATTCGATGCCCAGCGCCATTAATAGCAGACCCATAATTCGGGTAATCACGTTGATGCCTGTCTGCCCCAGGACACGCACTAACCACGGTGCCATACGGAAAAGCCCCCAACAACACAGGGCAAAAATCGCAATGGCGACAAAAAAGCCAAGCAAGTACATGACGCTGTGGTAACGCGTTCCCCATACGATCGTCGAACTGATCGCCCCGGGGCCTGCCATCAGCGGCAGCGCCAGTGGAACAACGCCTACACTCTCCCGAATCGCCGTTTCCGATTTTTCCTGCTTGTTCTGCTTATCCTCACCCAGCTTGCCGCTGATCATCGACATCGCGATAGTGACCACGAGGATCCCGCCGGCGATACGGAACGAATCAATCGAGATACCGAACAGTTGCAGAATGCCGTCGCCGAGGAATAACGAGGTCCACAAAATGATTGCAACAGACAGGTTGGCAGTCAGGTTCGTTTTGTTACGCGCCGCCGCTGTCTGGTAGCTGGTCATACTAATGAAGACAGGAATAATCCCAACCGGGTTAACTAGTGCAAATAACCCGATGAAAAATTTGAAATAAACAGGAAAATCAAACAGCGTTTGGATCACGGTTAGCTCCGAAGCGTTAGCCGTATAAAGTGAGTTAAAATAACCGGGTGAAAACCGTGCTGAAGATACGCCTTTTCACAGCACATTTCACCAGGGCAAACGTAAAATTGCTACCATTCCTGAGTGTTACCAATATGTTTTAATTATGATAATTTGACAGTCATTCACCACTACAATTAAACAACAGTTTGCGTTTAGGGCTAAAAGGGCCTGCTGAAAGGTGTCAGCTTTGATAAATCTTGATCCAGATCACGTAATCGCTACTCAGAAGTGAGTAATCTTGCTTACGCCACCTGGAAGTAACGCGTTAGAGTTAGATGACGCTGACGCATAAGCTCTTTTAGTAAATCAGAGCAAACTGAACGTTAAGTAACCAATTGATTTTCTGGCCGTTATGCAAACTAACGCCCGCTGTCTATACTCACGTATCGAGCAGATGATTTACTAAAAAAGTTTAACATTATCAGGAGAGCATTATGGCTGTTACTAATGTCGCTGAACTTAACGCACTCGTAGAGCGCGTCAAAAAAGCCCAGCGTGAATATGCCAGTTTCACTCAAGAACAAGTTGATAAAATCTTCCGCGCCGCCGCTCTGGCCGCTGCAGATGCTCGAATCCCTCTTGCGAAGATGGCCGTTGCTGAATCCGGCATGGGCATCGTCGAAGATAAAGTGATTAAAAACCACTTTGCTTCTGAATACATCTATAACGCATATAAAGATGAAAAAACCTGCGGCGTGCTGTCTGAAGACGACACCTTCGGGACCATCACCATTGCTGAGCCTATCGGCATCATCTGCGGTATCGTACCGACCACAAACCCAACCTCTACGGCAATCTTTAAGTCCCTGATTAGCCTGAAAACCCGTAACGCCATCATCTTCTCTCCGCACCCGCGTGCGAAAGATGCAACCAACAAAGCGGCAGATATCGTGCTGCAGGCGGCTATCGCTGCTGGCGCACCGAAAGACCTGATTGGCTGGATCGATCAACCTTCCGTAGAACTGTCTAACGCGCTGATGCATCACCCGGATATCAACCTGATTCTGGCGACCGGTGGTCCTGGCATGGTGAAGGCAGCATACAGCTCCGGTAAACCTGCTATTGGCGTGGGTGCAGGTAACACGCCGGTGGTTATCGACGAAACCGCAGATATCAAGCGTGCTGTTGCATCTGTGCTGATGTCCAAAACCTTCGATAACGGCGTTATCTGTGCTTCTGAACAGTCTGTTGTTGTGGTTGATTCCGTTTACGATGCCGTTCGCGAACGTTTTGCCAGCCACGGCGGCTACATGCTGCAGGGTAAAGAACTGAAAGCCGTTCAGGACGTGATCCTGAAAAATGGCGCGCTGAACGCCGCTATTGTGGGTCAGCCAGCGTATAAAATTGCTGAACTGGCCGGCTTCTCTGTACCAGAAACCACCAAGATTCTGATCGGTGAAGTGAAAGTCGTTGATGAGAGCGAACCGTTCGCACACGAAAAACTGTCCCCGACGCTGGCAATGTACCGTGCGAAAGATTTCGAAGACGCGGTTATTAAAGCAGAGAAACTGGTTGCAATGGGCGGTATCGGTCATACCTCTTGCCTGTATACCGACCAGGACAACCAGCCGGAACGCGTGGCTTACTTCGGCCAGATGATGAAAACCGCACGTATCCTGATCAACACCCCGGCATCTCAGGGTGGTATCGGTGACCTGTATAACTTCAAACTCGCACCTTCCCTGACTCTGGGTTGTGGTTCCTGGGGTGGTAACTCCATCTCTGAAAACGTTGGTCCGAAACACCTGATCAACAAGAAAACCGTTGCTAAGCGAGCTGAAAACATGTTGTGGCACAAACTTCCGAAATCTATCTACTTCCGCCGTGGCTCACTGCCTATCGCGCTGGATGAAGTGATTACTGATGGCCACAAACGTGCGCTCATCGTGACTGACCGCTTCCTGTTTAACAACGGTTATGCAGACCAGATCACCTCTGTGCTGAAAGCCGCTGGCGTTGAAACCGAAGTGTTCTTTGAAGTAGAAGCTGACCCAACGCTCTCTGTGGTCCGTAAAGGCGCGGAACTGGCTAACTCCTTCAAACCTGACGTGATCATCGCGCTGGGTGGCGGTTCCCCGATGGACGCCGCGAAAATCATGTGGGTCATGTACGAACATCCGGAAACACACTTCGAAGAACTGGCACTGCGCTTTATGGATATCCGTAAACGTATCTACAAGTTCCCGAAAATGGGCGTGAAAGCGAAAATGATCGCGGTCACTACCACGTCCGGTACGGGTTCTGAAGTCACGCCGTTCGCCGTTGTGACCGACGATGCAACCGGTCAGAAATACCCACTGGCTGACTATGCCCTGACCCCGGATATGGCGATTGTCGATGCCAACCTGGTGATGGACATGCCGAAATCCCTGTGTGCCTTTGGTGGCCTTGATGCGGTGACTCACGCCCTGGAAGCTTACGTTTCCGTACTGGCTTCTGAGTTCTCGGATGGTCAGGCACTGCAGGCGCTGAAACTGCTGAAAGAAAACCTGCCAGCGTCCTATAACGAAGGGTCTAAAAACCCGGTAGCCCGTGAACGTGTTCACAGTGCAGCAACCATCGCCGGTATCGCGTTTGCGAACGCCTTCCTCGGTGTTTGTCACTCAATGGCGCACAAACTGGGCTCTCAGTTCCACATTCCGCACGGCCTGGCAAACGCCCTGCTGATCAGCAACGTTATTCGCTACAACGCGAACGACAACCCGACCAAGCAGACTGCCTTCAGTCAGTATGACCGTCCGCAGGCACGCCGTCGTTATGCTGAAATCGCAGACCATCTGGGTCTGAGTGCACCGGGCGACCGTACTGCAGCCAAGATCGAGAAACTGCTGGCCTGGCTGGAAAGCCTGAAAGCTGAACTGGGTATTCCGAAGTCAATCCGCGAAGCGGGTGTTCAGGAAGCAGACTTCCTGGCTCATGTTGACAAGCTGTCTGAAGATGCATTCGATGACCAGTGCACCGGCGCTAACCCGCGCTACCCGCTGATCTCCGAACTGAAACAGATCCTGCTGGATACCTTCTATGGTCGTGAGTTCTCTGAAGGAACGCCGGCAGCGAAAGAAGTTGCTGCTGCGCCGAAAGCAGAGAAGAAGGCGAAGAAATCTGCTTAATCCTCGCTAAGCATCCGTAACGTAAAAGCGGCCTCAATTGAGGCCGCTTTTTTGTATCCGAAATCAAGCATTGCTATCGGGTCAAGGACCGGCTCAGCGCATCGCCAGCCACTCGCATGGGCAAACGTCTAATCGTGGCTATGACGTTCCTGTATCGCCGTCAGGGAGCCCTCCTCGAGCGCTTCCTTATAATGCTTACGACAGACAGACACATACCGCTCGTTGCCGCCAATGACCACCTGCTCGCCCTCATTATAGGGTCTGCCTGCCTGATCAAGTCGTAGCACCATACTCGCTTTACGTCCGCAGAAGCAGATCGTTTTTAATTCTACCAGCTTATCTGACCACGCCAGCAGGTATTGGCTACCAACAAACAGTTCGCCGCGAAAATCAGTACGCAATCCGTAGCACAGCACCGGAATATCCAGTTGATCAACAACTTCCGATAATTCATAAACCTGCTGTCGGGTTAAAAACTGACATTCGTCCACCAGCACACAATGAATAGGCTGTAGTGCATTATCGGCAGCAATCTCTTCATACAACGATGAATTCTGGTTAAATAATTTGGCGGGGGAAGACAACCCGATACGCGAACTCACTTTCCCCGCACCATAACGATCGTCTATTTCGGCGGTATATACGACAGTACGCATGCCGCGTTCCTGGTAATTGTATGAAGATTGCAGTAAGGCAGTCGACTTACCTGCATTCATTGCTGAATAGTAGAAATATAGCTGTGCCATCGGCCACAGACCCTCACCAAAGTGAAATAAAGACGGGGCGCAGTGTAGCATAATTTCAATCGTTATCGGTGACTGGTTCTGTCCCCGTCGGCTATATCTTTTCGTCGTCAGCGCCAGGCGCGCGAAAAATCTGTAGAGCGGGAATGTACGGAAAATACGAATTAACAATTGAACAAACAACGCGCGATGGTTCCCATTCTTGTCGTATTGTGCGTTCGATATTCATCAACGTTGCTTATCAACGCTGCCCTAATGGAAACCCTGAACTTATTGTTACTGTTCTACATAACTGTTGCGGAGTAATAGACAGCGCCCATCAACAAAACTAATACAAAGGGTTGAAATCGCTGCGATGAGAGTCTATTTCATCATGTGAAAATGTGACCTGAATCCGTATGTTTTCACCTGAAAAAAGGAGTAACCGCTCAGCCAATAAGCCCTTTTTTGTGCGTTCCTTCAAGAAAAATTTAAGTTCGGATATTTATAGTCGGCAAAAAATAAATGGCAATTTTGAATTCCTTACATTCCTGGCTATTGCACATCTGAATTTAACGCTCTATTATTAGCTCAACAAACCACCCCCAATATAAGTTTGAGATTACTACAATGAGCGAAGCACTTAAAATTCTGAACAACATCCGTACTCTTCGTGCGCAGGCAAGAGAATGTACCCTTGAGACGCTGGAAGAAATGCTGGAAAAATTAGAAGTTGTTGTTAACGAACGTCGTGAAGAAGAAAGCGCGGCAGCGGCTGAAGTTGAAGAGCGCACTCGTAAACTGCAACAATATCGTGAAATGTTGATTGCTGACGGTATTGATCCGAATGAACTGCTGAATAGCATGGCGGCGGTTAAATCCGGCACCAAAGCTAAACGTGCAGCGCGTCCGGCTAAATATAGCTACGTTGACGAAAACGGCGAAACGAAAACCTGGACTGGTCAGGGTCGTACTCCGGCAGTGATCAAGAAAGCAATGGAAGAGCAAGGTAAACAACTGGACGATTTCCTGATTAAGGAATAATCTGTAATCTTCCTGCTTAAAATCCCGCGCTATGCGGGATTTTTTATGCCCGCTATCTGTCGATTTCTCATAAAGCGTTCGTATAAAAAAACGGCGCTGGATACCAGCGCCGTCTCTGTTCGTTAATTATAACGTCTGGTTACTTCTTAATCCCCATCTCTTCTTCGAGCCAGGACTTAAATTCGCTGCCAAGTGAATTATGTCGAATGCCATATTCCACAAACGCCTGCATATAACCTAATTTATTGCCGCAGTCGTGGCTCTTGCCTTTCATATGATAGGCTTCGACGGTCTCTTTTTCGATCAGCATATCGATCGCGTCAGTCAACTGAATTTCGTCACCCGCTCCCGGAGGGGTTTTCGCCAGCAGAGGCCAGATATCCGCGCTCAGCACGTAGCGGCCAACAATTGCCAGGTTTGATGGGGCGACATCGGCTTTCGGTTTCTCAACAACCCCTACCATCGGAACGCTTTCACCCGGAGCCAGCGGCACACCTTTACAGTCAACAACACCGTATGCGGTCACATCAGCAACCGGCTCAACCATGATCTGGCTATTTCCGGTTTCATCAAAACGACGAATCATTTCGGCCAGGTTATCCTGGGATAAATCTGACTCAAATTCATCAAGAATAACGTCTGGCAAAATAACGGCGACAGGCTCATTACCGACCACCGGATGCGCGCACAATACCGCGTGACCCAGGCCTTTTGCCAGCCCCTGACGAACCTGCATTATTGTGACGTGCGGCGGGCAAATAGATTGCACTTCTTCGAGTAACTGGCGCTTAACGCGTTTTTCCAGCATCGCTTCCAGTTCAAAGCTGGTATCGAAGTGGTTTTCGATCGAATTTTTCGATGAGTGAGTCACCAACACAATTTCAGTGATGCCCGCAGCAATACACTCGTTAACGACATACTGAATTAATGGCTTATCAACCAGCGGCAACATCTCTTTCGGGATCGCTTTCGTCGCCGGTAACATCCTGGTTCCTAATCCCGCTACCGGGATAACGGCTTTTTTGACTTTCGAGTTAATGGCAGCCATTTAAATTCTCCTGGACTGTTCATGTATTGAACGTGTTCATCAATCTGTATCGCATCGAGTATATCAGGACTGACACAAGCCTCAGGTCCGAAAAGGATGCGTGTTCGTATAATTAAGATAAATACGTATAAGACTGGCGCTGATAGTAACACCGGCAGAGAAAGGCAGGTACGGCAATTTGCATCCGCTCTCTCGATTGTTCATTCCGCAGACAACATAAGGCGTAGTCGCCCCCCTGCCCCCCAAATTTGACACTGCCAGGCTTCGCAGCGTTGGCTAATTTGGTTGAGATAGGTATTGCCCAACGTTCCCAGCGGAACGCCATTACTGATCTGCACATTATGCGATCCGGTATTTAATGTCGCATTGAGTCCGGCAGAAACCAGAATCAGATTTTTAAGCTCACTATGATAATAGCCGACTAATAGCGGGAACTGTCCGGGTAAATTGGCCTGACGAAGCAGATGGTTGACCTGTTTCAATAATGCCCCTAGTTCCGGCAGGCGCTGATTCTGATGCGCAAGTTGATCCTGCAACAAGCCATTAAATAACGCCCGCAGAAGTAACGCCGCCAGCACGCCGTTGTCGCCCGCCCGGGTAACATCCAGACAATAAAATGCCAGATCGTTATCAGAAAGCGGTGCGATATCCAGAACCAGTCCTGGCTTATCCGCCGAAACCAGCTGTCGGTAATTGACCCGGCAATGCGAAATAACCTGCTGTACCGGAGGCTGAAGTTCCTGTAGCAATTTCGCGGCAGCGGCGGGATTGTCCACCATCGCATCCCAGTCGCGAAACAGACGCTCTTCTTCTTCAACACGGGAATTAAACATGTTTGGATAAAGGCAGGCGAACACCGTTTCCCGCAACCGGGTCAGGTCCTTTACCGGTTTCAGCAAAACGTCATCCACACCGAGACGTAATGCTTTGGCAATATCGGCCATATTTTCTGTCGCCGAAATCACCAGAATTGGCGTCTGATCACCACGGTTACGCAGATGCTCTACCAGGCTGAGGCCGTTCATTCTTGGCATAGCGAGATCGCAAATCATAAGATCGGGCGTAAAATCGGCTAAACGCTCCAGTGCCTCTAAACCATCGCCCGCCAGTGCCGTTGTCGCTCCCAAAGAGGAAAACCACGAATCCAGAAGCGAGCGGAAAACCGGCTCATCCTCAACGATTAGAATCTGTTTTCCGACCAATGGCTGCGTCATGTTCTCTCCCCTGACTGGCTTTACTCAATAGTGGCATGCTATTGCCACACCCGCCTGTCAGAATATGCTTAAGTGTAGTTAAAAATGGTGCGTCAAACGCCGGCACGCACCAGAGGCAAAAGTTCGTCCATCTTTTTCTCTACCGCTAACCGCCCTGCTTCTATGGCAGCGCTGGCACGATGAAAATCCAGGGTAGAAATTTGTGGACAGTATGGTTGAATCAATATGTCCGGCGGGTCACCCGCCATACGGTTACGCTTCAGGCGATTTTCCAGCACCTGAATCGATGTGGTCATGATTTCCATCGCGGTTGGCGCGGTGACCACGCGGCGCGCTGTGAAATTACCCAGCCGCTCTTTCAGGCGCGCGTGCCAGGAGAGCCCTTCGTCATCTCCCTGCGGAGGGTCATCACTGACGTTCAACGATAACAAATCCTGCTGCATCAGATGCGCGTCATGTTGTAGATCGACGGCAATCACAATATCCGCGCCCAACGCGCGGGTCAAAGAGATGGGAACCGGGTTAACAACGCCACCGTCCACCAGCCAGTAGCCATTGTGAGAGACAGGAGACATCAGGCCGGGAATGCTGCAGGAGGCGCGAACGGCAAGATGGAGATCGCCTTCAGTAAACCATAATTCGCGCCCCGTACTGAGATTGGTCGCCACCGTTGCGAAACGACGATGACACTGCTCAATGTCGGCCACCGGCATGACATTGCGGTATTGATTGAAAACGCGCTCGCCGCGCAGCAGTCCACCCCTTCGCCAGGACAGGTCCATCAGGCGCAGGACATCCCAATAGCTGAACGAGCAGACCCACTCTTCAAGCGCGGGCAATTTATTACAGGCGTAGGCTGCACCAACCAGCGAACCGATGGAACACCCTGCGACGATATCAATATCAATGCCCATGTGTTTGAGGGCTTTGATGACACCAATATGCGACCAGCCTCGCGCAGCACCTGAGCCTAGCGCCAGACCTATTTTCATCTTTCTCATTTGACTGACAAACTTCCCCTGGCTTACGGGCGTAGCAACATCTCCAACGCTCAGTTAACATAGTACTACCCAGGCTTTTTTATACGCCGTTTTTTTATCAGGGAGTTTTTTGTGTCTCAGCTTTGTCCCTGTGGTAGCGCAGTCGAGTATAGCCTATGTTGCCACCGATATCTGTCTGGTGAGCAAGTCGCACCCGATCCATCGCACCTCATGCGTTCGCGCTACTGCGCTTTTGTGATGAAAGACGCAGATTATTTAATCAGGACCTGGCATCCGGCCTGTCACGCGGCTAGTTTCCGGGATGAGATCGGCGCCGGATTTGCCTCGACCGAATGGCTGGGGCTGACTGTTTTCGAGCACACTGTGTCTGAAGCGGACGATACGGGCTACGTCAGTTTTGTCGCCCGTTTTCGCGAACACGAAAAATCGGGAGCGATCATAGAACGTTCGCGTTTTTTAAAAGAAAACGGTCAGTGGTACTATATCGACGGTACACGCCCGCAATTTGGACGCAACGACCCCTGCCCTTGTGGCTCAGGTAAAAAATTTAAAAAATGCTGCGGCTAGTCAACTGCCCGACAGTATTCACTCAGCAAACATCATCAACAGGATTACCGCTGCAATGCATTCTTTACAACGAAAAGTGCTTCGTACCATCTGCCCTGACCAAAAGGGGCTTATCGCGCGTATTACGAATATTTGCTACAAGCATGAACTGAATATCGTGCAGAACAATGAATTTGTAGACCACCGTACCGGGCGTTTTTTCATGCGCACCGAACTGGAAGGTATTTTTAACGACTCCACGTTACTGGCCGATCTGGACAGTGCCTTGCCGGAAGGCTCCATTCGCGAGTTGAATCCAGCCGGGCGCCGTCGCGTAGTGATCCTGGTCACCAAAGAAGCGCATTGTCTGGGCGATCTGTTAATGAAAGCCAACTATGGCGGGCTGGATGTAGAAATCGCCGCCGTGATTGGTAATCACGAAACGCTGCGTTCGCTGGTCGAGCGCTTTGAAATTCCTTTCGAACTGGTCAGTCATGAAGGTTTAACCCGAGAAGAACATGACCTGAAGATGGCGGACGCGATTGATGCACACCAGCCGGATTACGTGGTGCTGGCGAAATATATGCGCGTGCTGACCCCGGAATTTGTTGCGCGCTTCCCGAACAAAATTATCAATATTCACCACTCGTTCCTGCCCGCGTTCATTGGCGCACGACCCTATCACCAGGCTTATGAGCGCGGGGTGAAGATCATTGGCGCAACGGCGCACTATGTGAATGACAATCTGGACGAAGGTCCGATCATCATGCAGGACGTTATTCATGTGGATCATACCTACACGGCGGAAGATATGATGCGAGCCGGGCGCGACGTCGAAAAGAACGTTCTGAGCCGCGCGTTGTATCAGGTGCTTGCCCAGCGCGTATTTGTCTACGGCAATCGGACGATTATTCTTTAATCGACTGAGAAATGAATTGGTTACCTTTACGCCTTTGCGGGTAAAAATCAGGCAACCAGTCTATTTTTCTCACCGGAATGCTTTACAGGGGCGCATCATTTGATATGATGCGCCCCGCTTCCCGAATGGAAGCAGGCCAGTAAAACGTATTGCCCCGTGGTGGGGTTCCCGAGCGGCCAAAGGGAGCAGACTGTAAATCTGCCGTCATCGACTTCGAAGGTTCGAATCCTTCCCCCACCACCATCTCTTTAGAAATATCAAAGCATCATGCCCCGTGGTGGGGTTCCCGAGCGGCCAAAGGGAGCAGACTGTAAATCTGCCGTCATCGACTTCGAAGGTTCGAATCCTTCCCCCACCACCATCACTTCCCTGTCGTACCCATTTAAATCCAAACTCAGAGCCCTATATTCTGCCCACGCAGAAAACATCGCTTTTGCCCGATGGCACTTCGTTTACCGGGCCTACCAGTTCGCCATCATGTAGGTCGGATAAGCGCAGCGCCATCCGACAATTCAGGTAGCACCGTGCCCATAAAAAAACCCCGCCGAAGCAGGGTTTACCCTTACATCATTCACCAATCAGCGGCGCGCTCGCACTACCTGGTATTTGCGCGTCAGGTACTCGACTGGCGCGCTCCAGATGTGTACCAGGCGGGAGAATGGGAACAGCAGGAACAGCGTCATCCCCAGCACCAGGTGCAGACGGAAGATGAACGCCACACCTTCCAGATGCGCAGATGCGCCGCCGTGGAAGGTCACCACCGACTGCGCCCACCCCACCAGTTTCATCATTTCGCTACCGTCCATATGCTGGGCGGAGAACGGAATGGTCAGCAGCCCCAGCGCGCACTGGATCACCAGCAGCGAAAGGATCAGGATATCGGCACCGGTGGTGGTCGCCCGCACGCGTGGACTGAACAGACGGCGCTTGAGCAGCAGCACACCGCCAACGAGACACATCAGACCCGCCGCACCGCCGCCAATCATCGCCATCTTCTGTTTCACCTCAATGGGCAACCAGGCTTCATACATCCAGTGCGGTGTCAGCATGCCGAGGAAGTGGCCGGCAAAGATCCCCAGAATCCCGAAATGGAACAGGTTCGATGCCATATTCATTCCCTTACGATCCAGCATCTGACTGGACGCGGCGCGCCAGGTGTATTGACCGTAGTCGTAACGCAGCCAGCTACCCATCAGAAACACGGACCCGGCAATGTACGGATAGATGTCAAAGAAGAACATATTCAGGAAGTGCATTATTGCTGTCCTCCGGTGGTGATATTCAGATATTGCGGCGCAACGGCTCCGGCAAAACGACGCTGGTGAGCGGAGATTTCAGACTCGCCGCAGCCCTGATCGGCAAAGAATTTCACCTGCTCTTCTTCCCAGACTGCATCGAGTGCTTGCGGCGTATCATCGCGAACTTCATCCGCAATTTTCTCCGCCACTTTGTCACTGTCGATCGCCGCATTCGCCAGTTTCAGCAACAGATCGAATAGCACCGCATAGCGGCTTTCTCGCTGTTGCAGACGCGCACTCAGCAGCGCCAGAATCGGAGCGATGTCCTGTAACCCACCCAGCGCCTCGCGCTTCGGCAATTGTGCCAGGTATTCCAGATACAGCGGCAAATGGTCAGGCAGTTCACGGCTGTCGAGCTGTAAACCGTGCTGCTCATACTGTGCCATCAGGTCAACCATCGCCTGACCGCGATCGCGGGATTCACCGTGCACATGTTCGAACAGCAACAGCGAGGTTGCCCGACCGCGATCGAACAGTTCGCTGTAATTAGCCTGCGCATCCAGCATCTCCTGCGCGGTTAAATCGCGCAGGAAAACGCTGAGCGTGTGCGCATCCTCTTTATCGAGATTTTCAGATGACGCGAGCGCATCGTACAGTTCTTGCTGATGCTGCCACAGGGCAGCATCCGGGTACTCAAGCAGACGCGAAACAATGACGAGTTCAATCATTAGCGCGGCTCCGTTTTGCTGGTTACATCGATGGCATCAATGCGGCGGCTGTTAAACAGGTTGAACGCAGTATCAGAACCGTGGCACCCGTCGCCGAAGGTAAAGCCACAACCGCTTTTCTCCGGGAACGCATCGCGCGCCAGTTCACGGTGGCTGCTCGGCACCACGAAGCGATCTTCGTAGTTGGCAATCGCCAGATAACGATACATTTCCTGAGCCTGCGCCTCGCTTAAGCCCACCTCTTCCAGCGCGCGGGTGTCCACTTTGCCGTCCACGGTTTCCGCACGTTTGTAGTGGCGCATCGCCAGCATACGTTTCAGCGCCAGCAATACCGGCTGGGTATCACCTGCGGTGAGCAGGTTAGCGAGGTACTGAACCGGGATACGCAGGCTGTCCACGTCCGGCAGAATGCCGTTGCTGCCCAGTTCGCCCGCATCCGCCGCCGACTGAATCGGTGACAGAGGCGGCACATACCACACCATCGGCAGCGTGCGATATTCCGGATGCAGCGGCAGCGCTAACTTCCAGTCCATCGCCATTTTATAAACCGGCGACTGCTGCGCCGCGTCAATGACGCTCAACGGAATACCGTCTTTCAGCGCCTGTTCGATAACCGCCGGGTCGTTCGGATCGAGGAACACATCCAGTTGGCGCTGGTAGAGATCTTTCTCGTGCTCGGTGCTTGCCGCACTTTCAATCGCATCCGCGTCATACAGCAGTACGCCGAGGTAGCGGATGCGCCCCACGCAGGTTTCGGAACACACGGTCGGTTGACCGGCTTCAATACGCGGGTAGCAGAAGATACATTTCTCAGACTTACCGCTCTTCCAGTTGAAGTAGATCTTTTTGTACGGACAACCGGTGATGCACATCCGCCAGCCACGACATTTGTCCTGGTCGATCAGCACGATGCCGTCTTCTGCACGCTTGTAGATGGCACCGCTCGGGCAGGTCGCCACGCACGCCGGGTTGAGGCAGTGCTCACACAGTCGCGGCAGATACATCATGAAGGTGTTTTCAAACTGGCCGTACATCGCCTTCTGCATGTTTTCGAAATTCTGATCTTGCGACAGCGTCTCAAACTCGCCGCCCAGATCGTCTTCCCAGTTCGGCCCTTTTTCGATTTTCGCCATCCGCTGGCCGGTAATCAGCGAGCGCGGACGAGCAATCGGCTGATGCTTACTTTCCGCTGCGTTATGCAGATTCTGATAATCAAAATCAAACGGCTCGTAGTAGTCATCAATGCCCGGCAGATGCGGGTTCGCAAAGATTTTACCCAGCAGCATCGCGCGGTTGCCCATGCGCGGCTGGATTTTACCGTTAATTTTGCGGATCCAACCGCCCTTGTATTTCTCCTGATCTTCCCAGTTGGTCGGGAAGCCGGTGCCAGGTTTGGTTTCAACGTTGTTGAACCACGCATATTCAGCACCTTCGCGGCTGGTCCAGACGTTTTTACAGGTGACTGAGCAGGTATGACAGCCGATGCATTTATCCAGATTCAGCACCATGCCGACTTGTGAACGAATTTTCATTTTACGCTCTCCTGTACCTGGTCATTACCTTCGCCATCTAACCAGTTAATATTCTTCATCTTACGTACCACCACGAACTCATCGCGGTTAGAACCGACGGTACCGTAGTAGTTAAAGCCGTAGGCCAGCTGCGCATAGCCGCCGATCATGTGGGTTGGTTTCGGCGTAATACGGGTTACCGAGTTATGAATACCGCCGCGCTGCCCGGTGATTTCTGAGCCAGGAATATTCACGATACGTTCCTGCGCGTGATACATCATGGTCATACCCGCCGGGACACGCTGGCTTACTACCGCACGCGCGGTCAACGAACCGTTGCTGTTGAACACTTCGATCCAGTCGTTATCTTTGATCCCCAGTTCTTTAGCATCCGCTTCGCTCATCCACACAATCGGACCACCGCGACCCAACGTCAGCATCAGCAGGTTGTCACTGTAGGTTGAGTGGATACCCCACTTCTGATGCGGCGTCAGGAAGTTGAGCGCTTTTTCCGGGTAACCGTTGGATTTCTCGCCCATCACCGATTTCACCGAACGGGTGTCAATGGGCGGACGATAAACCAGCAGACTTTCACCGAAATCACGCATCCACTGATGATCCTGATACAGCGACTGACGACCAGTCAGCGTGCGCCACGGGATCAGCTCATGCACGTTGGTATACCCCGCGTTATAGGAGACGTGTTCGTCTTCCAGACCAGACCAGGTCGGGCTGGAGATGATTTTACGCGGCTGCGCCTGAATATCGCGGAAGCGGATTTTTTCCTCTTCTTTGTTCGTTGCCAGATGGGTATGGTCGCGACCGGTAAACTCGCTGAGCGCCGCCCAGGCTTTCACCGCCACGTGACCGTTGGTTTCCGGAGCCAGAGTCAGGATCATCTCGGCCGCGTCAATGGCGGTATTGAGCATTGGCTGGCCTTTCGCCGGGCCGTCTGCCTTGGTGTAGTTAAGCTTACGCAGCAGATCCATTTCGCTCTGCGTGTTCCAGGCGATCCCTTTCCCGCCGTTACCGATTTTCTCCATCAGCGGGCCAACCGAGGTGAAGCGTTCGTAAGTGGCCGGATAATCACGCTCTACCGTCATGATATGCGGAGCCGTCACGCCCGGAATCAGGTCGCATTCGCCTTTTTTCCAGTCCTTCACGTCCAGCGGCTGCGCCAGCTCGGCAGCAGAGTCGTGCTGAATCGGCAACGTGACAACATCCGTCTCTTTCCCGAGGTGCCCCACGCACACTTCTGAGAATTTCTTCGCGATAGCTTTGTAGATTTCCCAGTCGCTTTTTGATTCCCATGCCGGATCGACGGCGGCGGAAAGCGGATGAATAAACGGATGCATATCCGAGGTATTCATATCGTCTTTCTCATACCAGGTCGCCGTTGGCAGCACGATATCGGAGTACAGACAGGTGCTCGACAGACGGAAGTCCAGCGTCACTACCAGATCCAGCTTGCCGTCGAGGCCATTGTCCTGCCATTCCACTTCTTCCGGCTTCACGCCGCCCTGCTTGCCCAGGTCTTTACCCTGAATACCGTGCTCGGTTCCCAGCAGGTACTTCAGCATGAACTCGTGACCTTTCCCGGAGGATCCCAGCAGGTTGGAGCGCCAGATGAACAGGTTGCGTGGATGGTTTTTCCCATTCTCCGGCTGTTCGGCCGCGAAACGAATCGAACCTTCTTTGAGTGATTTGACGGTGTAATCCACCGGCGTCATCCCGACTTTCTTCGCCTCTTGCGCAATGGTCAGCGGGTTGGTGCCAAGCTGCGGCGCAGACGGCAGCCAGCCCATGCGCTCAGCGCGCACGTTGAAGTCAATCAGATGACCGCTGTAGCGAGATTTGTCTGCCAGCGGCGACAACAACTCCTGCGCGGTAACCGTCTCATAGCGCCACTGGCTGGAATGGTTGTAGAAGTACGACGTACTGTTCATGTGACGTGCCGGACGCTGCCAGTCAAGGGCAAACGCCAACGGCTGCCAGCCGGTCTGCGGACGCAATTTTTCCTGGCCGACATAGTGCGCCCAACCGCCGCCACTCTGGCCGATACAGCCACAGAACACCAGCATGTTGATAAGCCCCCGATAGTTCATGTCGAGGTGGTACCAGTGGTTCAGACCGGCACCAACGATAATCATCGAACGACCGTGCGTCTTATCCGCATTGTCGCCAAATTCACGCGCGATGCGGGTGATCTGCGCACGCGGAACACCGGTAATTTGTTCTGCCCACGCCGGAGTATACGCTTTGATGTCGTCATAGCTGGTAGCACAGTTGGCATCGTTCAGACCGCGTTCCAGACCGTAGTTAGCCATCGTCAGATCATAAACGGTAGTAACCAACGCCGTGGTGCCGTCTGCCAGTTGCAGGCGTTTAACCGGCAGTTTGTGCAGCAGTACATTTTCCAGCGCCACTTTATTAACGTGTTCGGTGCCTTCACCGCCGAAGTATGGGAAGCCCACCTCGGCGATTTCGTCCTGGCTTCCCAGCAGACTCAGTTGCAGTTCCGTCTCGGCACCGGTCGTCCCGTCGCGCTGCTCAAGGTTCCATTTGCCCTTCTCGCCCCAGCGGAAACCAATAGAGCCGTTCGGCGCAACCATATCGCCATTGCTGTTAATGGCAACAGTTTTCCATTCCGGGTTGTTTTCCTGACCCAGCGAATCCACCAGGTCAGCGGCACGCAGCATACGCCCCGCAGCATAGTAGCCGTCACGCTCTTCCAGCATCACCAGCATTGGCATGTCGGTGTAGCGGCGTACATAGTCGGTAAAGTACTGGCTCGGGTTGTCGAGATGGAATTCACGCAGCATAACGTGGCCCATTGCCAACGCCATCGCCGCATCAGTCCCCTGTTTCGGAGCCAGCCAGAGGTCGCACAACTTGGCGATTTCAGCGTAGTCCGGCGTTACCGCAACGGTTTTGGTACCTTTATAGCGGACTTCAGTAAAGAAGTGGGCATCCGGCGTACGGGTCTGCGGAACGTTAGAGCCCCAGGCGATGATGTAGCTGGAGTTGTACCAGTCAGCGGATTCCGGCACATCAGTCTGCTCACCCCAGGTCTGCGGAGAGGCCGGTGGCAGGTCGCAGTACCAGTCGTAGAAGCTCAGGCAGGTACCGCCAATCAAGGAGAGATAACGCGCGCCGGACGCATAGGAAACCATCGACATCGCCGGGATCGGCGAGAAACCAGCCACACGGTCCGGACCGTAAGTTTTCACGGTATAGACGTTAGAGGCAGCAATCAGTTCATTGACCTCCTGCCAGGAGGAACGGACGAAGCCACCGCGACCACGCGCTTGTTTGAAGCTTTTTGCTTTATCGGTGTCTTCGATGACAGAGGCCCAGGCCTCGACCGGATCGCTGTGCAACTTCTTCGCTTCACGCCACAGCTTCATCAGACGTTTGCGCATCAGCGGATATTTCAGACGGTTAGCGCTGTAGAGATACCAGGAGTAACTGGCACCGCGCGGACAGCCACGAGGTTCGTGGTTTGGCATGTCCGGACGGGTACGCGGGTAGTCCGTTTGTTGGGTTTCCCAGGTCACCAGGCCATTTTTAACGTAGATTTTCCAGCTACATGAGCCGGTGCAGTTAACACCGTGGGTTGAGCGCACAACTTTGTCGTGTTGCCAACGCTGGCGATAACCATCCTCCCAGTCCCGGTTGGTTTCGAGAAGCTGGCCGTGCCCATCGGCAAAGGTTTCACCCTTCTGCTTGAAGTAGCGAAATCGGTCCAGGAATTTACTCATCGGTTCTCTCCTGTGGAGCCTGACGGCTCTCTGATAAATCGACATTGCTTGATTGAGGGCGAAGGTAACGCTCTGAAAGGGCGTGAGAATTGATAACGATCAAGGCAGACAGGGATGAAAACGAGGGGTGAATTTTGACATACCCCTTTCGGAGGATTTTATTTATCTATTCATATATTTGATTTTATTGATTATTTTTTATTACTCGCTTTCAGTAAGGGTTAAATTCTTTACAAGTGGGTATTAAGGGGTATGCCCCCTGGAGACGTCTTCCGGATAAGGCTGATACAGACCGGTGCAGGCAATAAAATCAAAAGTATGTTGTAACTAACTCAGAAATAAAAAAAGCGCGGTCTAACGCCGCGCAATGGGGAATACATCACTGCTCTTTTTATTTTTTCGAATGCCGTCCGTATACCAACCAGGTAATGACCACGCAGGCGATATAGAAGATCAGAAAGACTTTCATCGCACCGACCGGCGAGCCGGTTAAGGCCAGCGAAGTGCCAAAGGCTTTCGGGATAAAGAAGCCGCCAATGGCGCCAATCGCTGAGATAAAGCCTAACGCTGCCGCCGTATCAGTCGCCGCTTCACGCATTGCTTTCTCTTCAGAACCGCCTTCAGCCTTCACGCGATCCATCGTCAGCTTACGGAAGATAACTGAGATCATCTGGAAGGTAGAGCCACTGCCCAACCCTGCCGTCATGAACAGCGCAAGGAAGACCACGAAGAAGGCGATGAAGCTGCCGCCGGTACCGTTGGTCGGTAACGTCAGGAACAGCAGGCCGCTGAAAATGGCCATCAGCACGAAGTTGACCAGCGTGACACGCGTCCCGCCTAAACGGTCAGAGATCGCCCCGCCCGCCGAACGCGCCAGCGCGCCGACAAAAGGGCCAAAAAAGGCATAGTGCAGGATCTGAATCTCCGGGAACTGCGTTTTTGACAGCATTGCAAAGCCCGCGGAAAAGCCGATAAACGAGCCGAAAGTCGCAAGATAGAGCAGACTCATGATCCACAGATGACCACGCTTGAGAACCGGCAGTTGCTCTTTCAGTGACGCTTTCGACGTGGCCAGTTCGTTCATGCCGAACCAGGCCGCCAGCGTAAAGAGGGCGAGGAACGGTACCCAGACCCAGGCAGCATTCGCCAGATACAGTTGCGAACCATCCGGTTGTTCAACGCCGTGGCTGCCGAAGATGGCGAAGATCGACAGAGAAACCACCAGCGGCGCAACCAGTTGCATGACGCTGACGCCCATATTCCCCAGACCGCCATTCAGCCCCAGCGCACCGCCCTGCTTCTGCTTCGGAAAGAAGAAGCTGATATTCGCCATACTGGAAGCAAAGTTAGCGCCGGCAAAACCGCAGAGCAGAGAGATCAGAATAAAGGTGCTGAACGGTGTGGAGGTATCCTGTACCGCAAAGCCTAACCAGACGCACGGAATAATCAGGATCCCGGTACTGAACGCGGTCCAGCGTCGACCACCAAAGACCGGTACCATGAAAGAGTAAGGCACACGTAACAACGCGCCGGAGACCGATGGTAATGCCGTCAGCATAAACAGCTGGTCGGTGGTAAAGCTGAAGCCGACTTTCGGCAAATTTACTGCAACAGCACTGAACAACATCCAGACGCAAAACGCCAGTAGCAAACAAGGGACGGAAATCCACAGGTTGCGACTGGCGATACGTTGACCCCGCTGTGCCCAGAACGCCGGATCTTCCGGTCGCCATTCTGTGATTACAGCTCCAGATGCCCTTTCCGGGGCGGATGAGTGACTCATAGACACCTCTGATACTCGATTCGATGCCTGCAACATTAGGGTTTACAGCGCGAGGTAAGTTGATATAAATCAAAGGAAAAGTTGCCAATATCACAGCAAAAAAATCATGATCACCCTAAGTGAGTAGAATAATTCGACAAAAAATACGTGGTTTTTCACAGTGCTGCCGACCCCAGGTCTCCCCTTCCCCAAACCCTCTCCAGGCATGGCAATTAAGAGGTAACTCGTTTTAGGTATGGGTATACTCCAGGGGATGGTCGAGAATAACGCCACTGCCCAATTCTGCCCGGCAGTCTCGTCATTCATTAAGGTTTCCCTATTCGCTGTCCGGAGACCTGAAGGAAGAAGGTTTTATGCTAAAACGTTGTCTCTCTCCGCTCACGCTGGTTAACCAGGTGGCGCTCATTGTGATGCTCTCTACCGCCGTAGGCGTAGCGGGTATGGCAGTCTCTGGCTGGCTGGTTCAGGGCGTACAGGGCAGCGCGCACGCCATCAATAAAGCGGGTTCTTTGCGCATGCAAAGCTATCGCCTGCTCGCCGCGGTGCCGTTGAGCGTTGACGACCAGAAACTGCTTAATGAGATGGAGCAAACGGCGTTCAGCCCGGAGCTAACCCGCGCGGCAGAGCGCGACGGCCAGCAGGAGCAACTGCGCGCACTCCAGGATTACTGGCACCGTGAACTCTCCCCCGGACTACTGCACGCCGGGAGCAGAGAAGCCGTCGCCGCCGACGTTAACCGGTTCGTCACCAGCCTTGATCAGCTCGTCTCCGCGTTTGATCACACCACCGAAATGCGCATTGAACGCGTGGTAATGGTGCACCGGGTGATGGCGATTTTCATGGCGCTGCTGCTGGTCTTTACCATTATCTGGCTGCGGGCGCGGCTTCTTCAGCCGTGGAAACAACTGCTGTCGATGGCCCGTGCCGTCAGCCAGCGCGACTTTACTCAGCGCGCACATATCGGCGGGCGCAATGAAATGGCGATGCTCGGCGACGCGCTTAATAACATGTCAGACGAACTGGCAGAAAGCTATTCAGTGCTTGAACAGCGTGTCCGGGAAAAAACCGCCGGGCTGGAGCAGAAAAACCAGATCCTCTCTTTCCTCTGGCAGGCGAACCGCCGTCTGCATTCACCGGTGCCGCTTTGCGAACGTCTCTCCCCGGTGCTAAATGGTCTGCAAAACCTGACCCAAATGCATGACATCGAATTGCGGGTGTATGACCAGGAAGATGAAGAGAACCATCAGGAATTTACCTGCCAGTCCGATCTCAGCTGCGATGACAAAGGGTGCCATCTCTGTCCGCGCGAAGCGCTGCCGCAGGTTGAAGGGGGAATGACGCTGAAATGGCGCTTAACAGACACCCATACCCAGTACGGCATTTTACTGGCAACCCTGCCCCAGGGGCGTCACCTGAGCCACGATCAGCAGCAACTGGTGGATACCGTGGTGGAGCAACTCACCGCGACACTGGCGCTGGATCGCAATCAGGAACGCCAGCAGCAGTTGATTGTCATGGAAGAGCGTGCAACCATTGCGCGCGAACTGCATGATTCTATTGCACAATCGCTGTCCTGTATGAAGATGCAGGTCAGTTGTCTGCAAATGCAGGGAGAGATGTTGCCGGACAGCAGTCGCGACCTGCTGAGCCAGATCCGCAACGAACTGAACGCGTCATGGGCGCAACTGCGTGAACTGTTGACGACGTTCCGTCTACGGCTGACCGAGCCTGGTTTGCGTCCGGCGCTGGAAGCCAGCTGCCAGGAATACAGCGCCCGTTTTGGTTTTCCGCTGAGGCTGGATTACCAGTTACCCCCGCGTCTGGTGCCTTCGCATCAGGCGATTCACCTGCTGCAAATTGCCCGCGAAGCCTTAAGCAATGCGCTTAAACACTCTCACGCTGATGAAGTGGTGGTCACCGTGGCACTGAAGGGCAAGCAGGTGAAATTGACCGTACAGGACAACGGCTGTGGCGTTCCTGAGAACGCCGAACGCAGTAACCACTATGGCATGATCATTATGCGCGACCGGGCACAAAGCCTGCGCGGAGATTGCCAGGTACGCCGTCGCGAGACGGGCGGTACTGAAGTCGCTGTCACCTTTATTCCCGAAAAATACTTCACAGAAGTTCAAGGAGAAACCCATGAATAATCAGGAACCGGCAACTATCCTGCTCATCGACGATCATCCGATGCTGCGTACCGGCGTCAAACAGCTTGTCAGCATGGCACCCGATATTACCGTAGTCGGTGAGGCCAGTAACGGCGAACAGGGTATCGAACTGGCCGAATCGCTTGATCCGGACCTGATCCTGCTCGACCTGAACATGCCGGGAATGAACGGGCTGGAAACCCTCGACAAACTGCGCGAGAAGGCGCTGTCCGGACGGATCGTGGTGTTCAGCGTGTCAAATCATGAAGAAGACGTCGTGACGGCGCTCAAGCGCGGCGCTGACGGCTATCTGCTGAAAGACATGGAACCGGAAGATCTGCTTAAGTCGTTACAACAGGCCGCTGCCGGGGAGATGGTATTAAGCGAAGCGTTAACGCCGGTGCTGGCTGCCAGCCTGCGCGCCAACCGTGCCACCTCCGATCGCGACGTTACGCAACTGACCCCGCGTGAGCGCGATATTCTGAAGCTTATCGCCCAGGGCCTGCCGAACAAAATGATTGCCCGCCGTCTGGATAT
The DNA here is from genome assembly GCF_019048065.1 of Citrobacter farmeri. Lineage (NCBI taxonomy): Bacteria > Pseudomonadati > Pseudomonadota > Gammaproteobacteria > Enterobacterales > Enterobacteriaceae > Citrobacter > Citrobacter farmeri. The sequence continues at coordinate 2,056,838 of NZ_CP077291.1, read as the reverse complement.
CACCGAGAGCACGGTGAAAGTCCACGTGAAGCATATGCTAAAGAAAATGAAGCTCAAATCCCGCGTCGAAGCGGCAGTGTGGGTGCATCAGGAACGCATCTTCTGATTACTCCTCCGGGAGCAGCTTCCAGCGCGGATCGTCTTCTGGCATAGCCATGAACGGTTCAGTCAGCGAGAGCGTGATCTCATTGGAAGAGACGCGCTGCCCCTTCTCATCTTCCACCACCACCGACAGTCGCCAGCGATTACTCGCCCCTTCACGACCGTCCCAGGCCGGCATGATGACCGTCCAGCCCTCCGCACTTTCCGCATTTGCGCCCGCCGTCAGACTCAGCGCCTGCATATCTCCCTGCCAGGTGATATGGCGAATGCCATGCAGACTGCGTACCTGTAATTTTAACGCTACCGTTTCGCCCGAATGCAAATCCCACGGCGGGGTCGCCAGAAACACACTCAGCGTTTTACGCTGACGATATTCCATCGTCGGCAGGTTGTTACGCTGTGGGTTATCATAGCGGCTTCCGCGCAGCGACTGACGCTCTGCCACTTCGCTTGCAGCCAACTGTTTTTTCAACGGCACGCCGAAGCGGTAGTTCACGTTCAGTCCGAGGTTGTTCTGGCTGAGGCCGCTCTCCCCTTGCTTGTGCTGCGCGGTTACGGTCAACAGCGGGACCGGGGTGTAGTCCAGTCCCAGCTTCACCGCCACCGGATTGTGATAGCCCGTCCCGGAATCAAACAGATCAACGCTGTCGCCAAAATATTGCTCCACGCTGACGCGGGTGTTGAGAAATTCGTAGAACGGCATGCGCATTTCCGCCGTGACGTCGTAACCGCGCGCCATTCGTTGTTCCAGCGTCGGCGTATGGGCGCGCCATGAGGCAAACGGCTGGTAATAATTGGCCGACAGCCGCAGGTGTTCCCCCCACGCTTCGGCGCCCAGTCCGCCACGCTGAAGGTTTTCATCCAGCAGATTATCGTAGAAGGTGTTATAGCCGAGCAGCCAGCCGTCACGCGCCCAGCGCTGGCCGATACCCACATTGCTCACCAGTCCGTCATCCTGCTGGGTGAGCCCCAGTTGACTCCAGGTGAGGTAGCGTGAGTTATCCTGCCAGGGGACAAACCAGCTTCCGCGACTGCCGTTAAAATTGCCTTCGTTATTGACCTGTACGTTGACGCTGGCCTTACCCCACGGCGACAGCCAGGATTCCAGCTGCTGATTCACCTGCTCGCTCACGGCGTCACGCACCTGACCAAAGGCAAACTGTTTTGCCTGCTCGCCAGTGTCCAGACCGTTGTCGACCATGCTCGCCTCGCCAAAGGCTTTCACCATCTCTGCAAAATGTTTTTCGCTTTCATGCGATTCGGGAGCCATCCCCAGATCGGGCAAGCCGTCCTGATTATTATCAAAGGGATTTTCTGCCTGTTGCATGAAGGAGGATTGTGCACTGGCCGTACCGCCTGCCAACAGCAAGAGTAACCAGAGAGGGGCGGGATGCGATACAAAACGACTCAAATCGACGATAGCTTCTTACGGAGTTCAGTTAACTTAACACCCTAAAAGCTTACCTGACCCTGCATTGTTTTGCAGGCTTTCTCACATTTTCAGGAATATCCTTAAGCCAGCCAGATATTGCTTTTCGTCAGACTTTGATTGGTAACACTCCGCTGGCGGGGTAACATAACTGACTGACAAATCAAACCTCCCCGCTAACAGGAGTCAACATGCAAAAGATAGTGATCATTGCCAACGGTGCGGCATACGGTAGCGAATCGTTATTCAACAGCCTGCGACTGGCGATCGCATTACGTGAACAGGCAAGCGATCTCGACCTGCGACTGTTTCTGATGTCGGATGCCGTCACGGCGGGTTTGCGCGGTCAGAAACCCGCAGAAGGCTACAACATCCAGCAGATGCTGGAGATCCTTACTGCCCAGAACGTCCCGGTCAAACTGTGCAAGACCTGCACGGATGGGCGCGGGATCACGACTCTGCCGCTGATTGACGGTGTGGAAGTCGGCACGCTGGTGGAGCTGGCGCAATGGACGCTGACCGCCGACAAGGTTCTGACGTTCTAATTACACTTTTCAGGCGAGCTTGCTGAAACAGCCGGTTATTTCCGAATTTAATCTTATTGGGGCGTATCTTTACCAAAAGTAAGTGCGCCCGATCACGCTTTTCTCAGGCATTTTGTCACTATTGTTTAATCGTTATGCCATTTTTTGATCAAAATCAGCATCCAAAGCCTAACTCTTTGGTGTTATGCCTCATGGGTAAAATGTGAACAACATCACGCAGCACTTCCGAAGGGAAGTACGTTGTTTTCAATACGGGGTGAGAAATGGCATTAGTAAAGGCAAGTTTGAAGTTATTTGGTGGGGATACCGTGGTAGTACGCTGTTCAGAGCGTTGCCACATTCATCTGATGAGCGAGAAAAATCACGTTAAAGACACGCAGACCGACATATTAAGCGTGCAAAATCGTGATAACGCCTGGTTGACCGTACCCTATACCGGCGTCTGGAATGTGCTGATCGACAGCCATAGCCAGTCGCTTGAACATTCTATCAGTTATATCGCCGCCTGATACGTGAAATGCCCGGTAGCGCCTGCGCCTACCGGGTTTATATCAGCCTCAGGCAAAACCGGGACGCAACACACCTTCAGGCAGAGATTCACCTAACAACCCCCGAACGTTAGTCACCAGGTCGTTAAGGCACTCATCCTGCATCCCCAGTTTCTGCAACTCCTGTTCCAGCGAGAACAGATACTGCGCGTTGGTGCCAAGCGGCCCACTGGCGGCAGCAATCAGCGGGGCGATAATTTGCGCACGCGTGTCCGACTCATACAGCGGATGGCGCGGGTCCATAATAAACACCAGCGCATTCACCGTTCGCCCGTCGTCCAGCGCCAGATGGCACCAGGTTGGCAGATAGCAACCGGTGATCATTTCGCGCTTCCACAGCAGGGTTAACTCCTGCTCAAGCGAAGCATCCGGGAGACGATAGGCCACGCCAGTAGTGCGGCCGCCCTCTTTCAGTGCAAGCATTCGCCCCGGCTGGCACGCGGTTCCGCGCCCTGCCGTGAGACGCAGACAAAATGCCCGATGCCATCCCACCAGCGTACCGGTACATGACTCCTCAAATTCTAGCGCCGGGTTCCACATCAACGATCCATAACCGAAGATCCACACCGGTCCATCATCTGGTCGGCAGGCCAGGGTCGCCGCAAGGGACGCGGCACGTTGCTCTGCTGACCATAAGAGTGATTCTTCAATAGCACCAAATGCCGTCTTACAATCGGCATTCATCAAGAAATCACGCGTTAACACCTTACACCTCCGCCACTGCATACTTCCCTGCGACAACTTTTTGACGCCTTCCGGGCATTTTAACTGCTCATTTTGAAACCAATATCACGACAATATGCAATTCACGGGCCGCTTGCAAGGCTGCAACGATTGTGGGTAGCACGATTCGCTTACGCGTTCACGGGGGCAGTAGCGTTAAACCTTATAAGTTAAGTGGTTAGGTTTTCTTATGCCACTTATCATCTTCACCTTTGGCATACTCTTTTTTCACTGCCGCCCACGCGACTTTATGCGCGGTTTCTTCCCGACTGGCATCATCGCGGCGATCGGCTTTGTCTTTATACTGCTCCCACGCACTATTGAACGCTTCCTTGTAGATCGCCTGGGCATGGGCGGGTAAGACGTGCTGAACACTATCTGGTAGATCTTTTTTCGCATGATAAGGCATCATTGACTCCGCTTTTTGGCTAAACCTTAAGTGTGGTCAACCCTGGGCGCCTCTGCCAGTGCAAAGAGGTTTATTCACCCTGCCCCACCATAAGGCATTGTTATTTAAACACTCAAAAAGCAAGAGTTTCTCTTTCTGTCGTTTTGAAGGTGAAATGCCGAAATGCCGTAAAATTTCGTAAAATATCACCAGAAAGCCTGCATTTTCTGTTATTTTTGACAGGCTTTATTACATTTATAACTAAAATCGACCTGCAGAGATGGAGAGCATTCATGACACATGCACAAGAGGCGGTGAAAACCCGCCATAAGGAGACATCGCTTATTTTCCCGGTTGTGGCGCTGGTAGTGCTGTTCCTTTGGGGAGGCAGCCATTCACTACCAGCGGTAATCGGAATTAATCTTCTTGCCCTGATTGGTATTTTAAGCAGCGCCTTTAGCGTTGTTCGTCACGCCGACGTGCTGGCCCACCGCCTCGGCGAACCCTACGGTTCACTCATTCTCAGTCTGTCCGTGGTTATTCTCGAAGTTAGCCTGATCTCAGCCCTGATGGCGACCGGTGATGCGGCGCCCACGCTGATGCGCGACACGCTCTATTCCATCATCATGATTGTAACCGGCGGCCTGGTGGGCTTTTCTCTGTTACTGGGCGGGCGTAAATTCGCAACGCAGTATATGAATCTGTTCGGTATTAAACAGTATCTGATTGCCCTGTTTCCGCTGGCGATTATCGTGCTGGTATTTCCAATGGCCCTGCCCGGCGCGAATTTTACCACCGGCCAGGCGCTGTTGGTGGCCCTGATTTCTGCCGCGATGTACGGCGTATTCCTGCTCATTCAGACCAAGACGCACCAGAGCCTGTTTGTCTATGAGCACGAAGATGACAGCGATGACGACGACCCGCATCACGGTAAGCCCTCTGCGCACAGCAATTTGTGGCATGCCGCCTGGCTGGTGATTCATCTGATTGCAGTAATTGCCGTCACCAAGATGAACGCGAATCCGCTGGAGACATTACTGACTGAGATGAACGCCCCGGTCGCCTTTACCGGCTTCCTGGTCGCGCTGCTGATCCTCTCTCCGGAAGGGCTTGGAGCGCTGAAAGCGGTGTTGAATAATCAGGTACAAAGAGCAATGAACCTGTTTTTTGGTTCAGTGCTGGCCACCATCTCCCTGACGGTACCGGTGGTAACGCTGATTGCGTGGGCGACGGGGAATGATCTGGTGTTCGGCTTAGGCGCGCCGGAAATGGTGGTGATGGTAGCATCGCTGGTACTGTGCCATATCTCATTCTCAACGGGGCGCACCAACGTGCTGAACGGCGCGGCGCATCTGGCACTGTTTATCGCCTATCTGATGACGATATTTGCCTGACCTTTCAGGCAGAAAAAACCCCGCTGCGGCGGGGTTTTTTGTTTCTGCGAGACTTAGTTCTCGGTATCCAGCTCGTCGAAGCTTTTCACCAGATCGTCAATCGCTTTCATCTGCACAAGGAACTGTTCCAGCTTCGCCAGCGGCAGCGCGGACGGACCATCGCATTTCGCGTTGGCCGGATCCGGGTGCGCTTCAATAAACAGGCCGGCCAGACCAACCGCCATACCCGCACGCGCCAGCTCAGTTACCTGCCCGCGACGACCGCCAGAGGCCGCGCCGAACGGGTCACGGCACTGTAGCGCATGGGTCACGTCGAAAATGACCGGGCTGTTACCGGAGACTTTCTTCATCACGCTAAAGCCCAGCATATCAACAACCAGGTTGTCATAACCGAAGTTTGCTCCACGGTCACACAGGATCACCTTATCGTTTCCACCTTCATGGAATTTATCCACGATGTTGCCCATCTGACCCGGGCTAACGAACTGCGGTTTCTTCACGTTGATGACCGCGCCGGTTTTCGCCATCGCTTCCACCAGATCGGTCTGACGCGCGAGAAACGCCGGTAACTGAATCACATCCACAACATCAGCAACAGGCTGCGCCTGGCTGGCTTCATGAACATCGGTGATCACTTTCACGCCAAAGGTCTGCTTCAGTTCCTGGAAGATTTTCATCCCTTCTTCCAGGCCCGGTCCACGGTAGGAGTGGATAGAGGAGCGGTTGGCTTTATCAAAAGAGGCCTTGAACACGTAAGGGATACCCAGTTTCTGGGTAACGGTCACGTAGTGCTCACAAATGCGCATCGCCAGATCGCGCGATTCCAGCACGTTCATCCCGCCAAACAGCACGAACGGCAGATCGTTTGCTACCTTGATGTCGCCAATGCTAACCACTTTTTGTTTCATAGGATCGCCTTAATGATGAGTAAGAATGTCGATAAATTAATGCAGGACAATTTGCTTATGCGAGATGTTATTAATCTGCGCACGAATCATTTCGCTGATCGGGTCTTCCGGACACTGCTCAACGAAATAGCTTAAATCGGTCAGCGCGACATGTTCACATTCCAGTTGCGCATAAATTAAGCCCCGGTCACGTATTTCGTACGGATCTTCCGGGTTAAATTGCAGTAACGCTTCACTCGCACGCAGCGCCAGTTCCATCTGTTGTTCTTCCATTAAGGAAGATTTCAACGTGTCCAGCAGCTTGCGAATCACCTCTGCGTTATCCGCTTCATCGAGGTCTTCGTTAAATAACTCGGCGACCGGACTGATATTGCCCTTCAGCCACACTTCCAGCGTATGCTCATTCAACGTTTCACCGTTGAATGGGTTAATGAGCCACATTTCGCCTTCCATCGACTCAATACGCAAAATAAGCTGCGTCGGGAAAATCACCGGCACCAGCGGCAATGACAACCGGTTGGCGATCCATAATAAGATGGCCCCCAATGACACTGCACTTCCCTGGCGGTTCTTCAGTACCTGGTCAAGCCATAATGCGTCGGACAAACGGTAAACGCCGCGGGTGTCAGTAAAACCCCACTCGCCGTAGAAAAGTGCCAGCAATTTTTCCAGTTGCTCATCCTGTGACAACAGCTGGCTAATTTCTTCTTGCGCCAGGCTGACCAGACGTTCCAGCTCGTCATAGACAGTTTGCGAAGGAAAATCCAGGCGGATCGACTCCGATGCAAGGATCATCCCGTCGCACAATGGCGCTTTATTAAATTCGAAATCAGCTAACGACCTCATGACTTACCCCAGTAACGGTATTTTTGTGGTGGCGAGTTTAATGATGATGTACAGCACCACCAGCGCCAGCAGAAACGCGATTAACCGCGCCTGCCGACTGCGCGCCCGACGGTAATCGAGCGCAATAAAACCCAAAACGATGTAAATGATAACCCCAAACAGCTTCTCAGTCAGCCATGTACCCTGCTCCGTGAATGGCAGGATGTGCGTTTTAGCGATCAAACCCACGCCACTGAGCAGCAAAAAGGTGTCAACAACCGGCGGGACGACACGCGTCCAGCGCGCGTGCGCCCGCACAGAGTGGCATTCACGCCATCCATATCGCAATACAAACAAACTAATGGAAAGCGCAATACTGAAGAGGTGAACGCCGAGCAGGAGCGTAATGCTGTTCATACGGGCTTACGTCCGAGCGTGATGCGCTCGTTGTCGCCATAATCACGACAGGTTTCTACCGCCTGGTAGCCCGCACGAATGAAGGCGTCACGCACGGCTGCGCCCTGCTGCCAACCATGCTCGAGCAGCAGAAAACCGCCAGCTTCCAGCCGCGCGCGAGATTGTTCAATAATGTGCACAATGTCGGCCATTCCGCTGTCACCGGCGACCAGGGCGGTCAACGGTTCGAAGCGAACATCACCCTGCGTCAGATGCGGATCCTGTTCATCAATGTACGGCGGATTGCTGACAATCATCGTGAACGGCCGATCCGGCAAGGCGCTAAACCAGTCGCTTTGCTGGATGTGAATATTATTAATGGCCAGATGTGCGGCATTACGCTGCGCCAGTTCAACGGCATCCGGCATCCTGTCAACCGCTGTAACCTCGCAGTCAGGGCGCTCGGACGCCAGCGCCAGCGCAATCGCACCGGTGCCGGTTCCGAGATCGAGAATACGACATGGGCCTGATGGCAGCCGCGCTAACGCCTGTTCCACCAGACATTCGGTGTCCGGACGAGGGATCAGCGTTGCGGGTGAGACAAACAGCGGCAATGACCAGAACTCACGCACGCCGGTTAAGTGCGCAATCGGCTCACCTCGCTGACGGCGAGCCAGCAGCGTTGCCAGTTGCGCCTGCTGGACATCGGTCAACGGCGTTTCGCCAAACGCCAACAGATACGTGCGCCCTTTTCCGGTCACGAATTCGAGTAAGATCTCAGCATCGCGGCGCGGGCTTTCACTCTCCTGTAGCTGGCTTATCGCCTCATGTAACCAGTGCTGAAAATCCATTATTCCTGCTCGGACAGCGCTGCCAGTTGATCGGCCTGGTATTCCTGCACGATCGGCTCAATCAGCATATCCAGTTTGCCTTCCATTACTTCATCCAGACGGTAGAGCGTCAGGTTGATGCGGTGATCGGTCACCCGCCCCTGCGGGAAGTTGTAGGTTCGGTTACGGTCGCTACGATCGCCGCTGCCCAGCAGATTGCGACGCGTTGAGGCTTCGGCCTGCTGACGTCTTGCCACTTCGGCTGCGCGAATACGCGCCCCCAGCACCGACATCGCTTTGGCTTTGTTTTTGTGCTGAGAACGTTCGTCCTGACACTCCACCACAATGCCGGTCGGCAGGTGGGTGATACGGATGGCGGAATCGGTGGTGTTAACGTGCTGGCCCCCCGCCCCGGAAGAACGGAAGGTATCAATCCGCAGGTCGGCCGGGTTGATATCCGGCAGTTCGGCTTCCGGCAACTCCGGCATCACCGCCACGGTACAGGCAGAAGTGTGGATGCGACCCTGCGATTCCGTTGCCGGGACGCGCTGCACGCGATGTCCACCGGATTCAAACTTCAGACGTCCGTATACGCCGTCGCCGCTGATCTTGGCGATAATCTCTTTATAACCGCCGTGCTCGCCTTCGCTGGCGCTCATGATCTCCACGCGCCAGCGCCGCGTTTCAGCATAGCGGCTGTACATACGGAACAGATCGCCGGCAAACAAAGCGGCTTCATCGCCGCCGGTCCCGGCGCGAACTTCCAGAAACGCATTGTACTCATCGTCCGGATCTTTCGGCAGCAGCAGTACCTGTAACTGCTGTTCCAGTTGTTCGCTTTTGTCTTTCGCTTCGCGCAGTTCTTCCTGCGCCATTTCACGCATTTCAGGATCGTCGAGCATCATTTGTGCTGTTTCGATATCGTCCTGAATCTGTTGCCAGTCCGTAAAACAGCGAGAAACATCGCTTAGTTGTGCATACTCGCGCGACAGTGCGCGAAAACGTTCCTGGTCTGCGATGGTTCCCGCATCACCCAGCAGCGCCTGAACTTCTTCATGGCGTTCATGCAGGGCTTCCAGTTTGGCAACGATAGAAGGCTTCATAGGCGTAAATGCACCTTGTAGAAAGAAGGGTGTGTTGCTACTCCAGCCCGAGGCTGTCGCGCAAAATATTCAGGCGTTCGTCATCCCCGTCACGGGCGGCCTGCTGAAGAGATTTGGTTGGCGCATGAATCAGGCGGTTGGTCAGTTTCCACGCCAGATCCTGCATAATGGCCTGCGCGTCGCCGCCCTGTTCCAGAGCAGCAAGCGCCTTCGCGGTCAATTCATCACGTACCTGCTCAGACTGACTACGGTATTCACGAATGGTTTCACTGGCACCCTGAGCGCGCAGCCAGGCCATAAACTCGCTGGTTTCCTGCGCGACGATCGTTTCGGCTTCCACCGCCGCGGCTTTGCGCTGCGCCAGGTTGTGCGAAATGATGCTTTGCAGATCGTCAACGCTATAGAGATAGGCGTTAGCCAGTTTGCCGACTTCCGGTTCGACATCGCGCGGAACGGCGATATCCACCAGCAGCATCGGCTGATTGCGACGGCTTTTCAGCGCGCGCTCCACCATCCCTTTGCCGATGATGGGCAACGGACTGGCGGTTGAACTGATGATAATGTCGGCTTCTTGCAGACGTTCGTCGATATCGCTGAGCGCAATGACTTCGGCACCGACTTCATCGGCAAGAACCTGTGCCCGTTCGCGGGTGCGGTTGGCGATAATCATCTTCTGCACTTTGTGTTCGCGCAGATGACGCGCCACCAGTTCGATGGTTTCGCCCGCGCCAACCAGCAGCACGGTAACCGCGGAAAGCGATTCAAAGATCTGGCGCGCCAGCGTACAGGCGGCAAACGCAACGGACACCGCGCTGGCGCCGATATCGGTTTCCGTACGGACTCGTTTGGCGACGGAGAAAGATTTCTGGAACATGCGTTCCAGCGCGCTGGCGTTCAGGTGGCCTTTCTGCGAATCCGCAAAGGCCTTTTTCACCTGACCGAGAATCTGCGGTTCACCCAGCACCAGCGAATCCAGACCGCTGGCGACACGCATCAGGTGACTGACGGCGTCGTTATCCTGATGCCAGTAGAGGCTGTTGCGCAGCTCCTCTTCGTTGAGATTATGGTAGTCGCATAACCAACGAATCAGCGCCTCTTGCAGATTGTCCTGCTCTTCCACGCTGAGATACAGCTCCGTGCGATTGCACGTCGACAAGACTACGCCGCCCTGCACCATTGGCTGCGCAAGCAGGCTTTCCAGCGCCTGATCGAGCGTGTCCGGCGAAAACGTTACGCGTTCTCGCAGCGATACAGGTGCCGTCTTATGGTTAATGCCGAGCGCTAAAAGGGTCATGTCTGCGGGAGTAGTACCAGCGTTGATATGGTTAGTCTGCTCGCATCATACAGGATGCGCGGAATCAATAAAAGAGAGTGCCCCCTTTTGGAGTAATAGCTTACCGCTTAAATTAAGATAACGTGAACGTAGACGATATACCCGCACAGCGCTAGCATTAAGGGTTATTATTGCAACGTATCACAAGGATTCGTCATCATTATGACCCTGCCTGTTTTTCGCCTGATCCGCCTGCTTCCGCTGGCAAGCCTGGTTCTGACCGCCTGTACGCTCAACGCGCCGAAAGGCCCGGGAAAGAGTCCGGACTCGCCTCAATGGCGGCAGCATCAGCAGGATGTCCGTCAATTAAATCAATATCAGACGCGCGGCGCGTTTGCCTATATCTCTGACGAACAGAAGGTTTATGCACGCTTTTTCTGGCAGCAGACCGGCCAGGATCGCTATCGTCTGCTGCTAACCAACCCACTTGGCAGCACCGAGCTTGAACTGAATGCCCAGCCGGGCAATGTGCAGTTAATGGATAACAAAGGCCAGCGTTATACCGCAGACGATGCCGAAGAGATGATTGGCAAGTTGACCGGTATGCCGATCCCACTGAACAGCCTGCGTCAATGGATCCTCGGTCTTCCGGGCGACGCCACCGACTATAAGCTTGACGACCAGTATCGTCTGAGCGAAGTGAACTACCGCCAGGACGGTAAGAACTGGAAAGTGGTCTACAGCGCGTACGACAGTAAAACCACCCCGGCGATGCCCGCTAATATGGAACTCTCCGACGGCGCTCAGCGTATCAAGTTGAAAATGGATAACTGGATCGTGAAATGATGACCCACTGGCCCTCTCCGGCAAAACTGAATCTGTTTTTATACATCACCGGACGGCGTGCGGACGGTTATCACACGCTGCAAACCCTGTTTCAGTTCCTCGATTATGGCGACACCATCAGCCTGGAGCCGCGCCGCGACGGCGAAATACATCTCCTGACGCCGGTTGAAGGCGTAGCGCATGAAGACAACCTGATCGTCCGCGCCGCGCGATTACTGATGAAAACGGCCGCAGAAAGCGGTCGGCTGCCGGCGGGCAGCGGCGCAGATATCCGTATCGAAAAGCGTCTGCCGATGGGCGGGGGACTGGGCGGAGGGTCATCTAATGCAGCGACCGTGCTGGTCGCGCTGAATAACATCTGGCAGTGTGGTTTGTCGCTGGACGAACTGGCCGCGCTGGGATTAACGCTCGGTGCTGACGTTCCGGTGTTTGTCCGCGGGCACGCCGCCTTTGCTGAGGGTATCGGAGAGCGCCTGACGCCGGTAGAACCCGCCGAAAAATGGTACCTGGTGGTGCATCCAGGCGTCAGTATTCCTACGCCGGTAATTTTTAACGATCCCGACCTACCCCGTAATACGCCAAAAAGGTCAATAGAAACGTTATTAAAATGTGAATTCAGCAATGATTGCGAGGTTATCGCAAGAAAACGTTTTCGCGAGGTTGATGCGGCGCTTTCCTGGCTGTTAGAATACGCGCCGTCGCGCCTGACTGGTACAGGAGCCTGTGTCTTTGCTGAATTCGATACAGAGTCTCGTGCCCGGCAGGTGCTTGAGCAAGCCCCGGAATGGTTTCATGGCTTTGTGGCGAAGGGGGTCAACCTTTCTCCACTCCATCAATCCATGCTTTAGCCGGGCAAGCTGAGTTTCGGTGACAACGTCACCTTGTTCCAGACGTTGCATCGCGCTCTTTAATACACCGCATGGAGAGAGTCCTGCCTGGCCCGCACAGTTTTTGGCAAACTCTTTCCACCAATGGACGCATGCCTGAGGTTCTTCTCGTGCCTGATATGAAGCTTTTTGCTGGTAACGCCACCCCGGAACTAGCACAACGTATTGCCAACCGCCTGTACACTTCTCTCGGCGACGCCGCTGTAGGTCGCTTTAGCGATGGCGAAGTCAGCGTACAAATTAACGAAAATGTACGCGGTGGTGATATTTTCATCATCCAGTCCACTTGTGCTCCAACGAACGACAACCTGATGGAATTGGTCGTTATGGTTGATGCCCTGCGCCGTGCTTCCGCAGGCCGTATCACCGCCGTTATTCCTTACTTTGGCTATGCGCGTCAGGATCGTCGTGTACGTTCCGCCCGTGTACCGATTACGGCAAAAGTTGTCGCTGACTTCCTGTCCAGCGTCGGCGTTGACCGCGTTCTGACCGTTGACCTGCATGCTGAACAGATCCAGGGCTTCTTCGACGTACCGGTTGATAACGTATTTGGTAGCCCAATTCTGTTAGAAGATATGCTGCAGCTGAACCTGGATAATCCGATTGTGGTTTCCCCGGATATCGGTGGCGTCGTGCGTGCCCGCGCTATCGCTAAGCTGCTTAATGACACCGATATGGCAATCATCGACAAACGCCGTCCGCGTGCTAACGTTTCTCAGGTGATGCACATCATCGGTGACGTAGCAGGTCGTGATTGCGTACTGGTTGATGACATGATCGATACCGGTGGTACGTTGTGTAAGGCAGCTGAAGCGCTGAAAGAACGTGGTGCAAAACGCGTATTTGCTTACGCAACTCACCCGATCTTCTCAGGCAATGCAGCAAATAACCTGCGTAACTCAGTGATTGATGAAGTTGTTGTCTGCGATACCATTCCGCTGACCGACGAAATCAAAGCACTGCCTAACGTGCGTACATTGACCCTGTCGGGTATGCTGGCCGAAGCGATTCGTCGTATCAGCAACGAAGAATCAATTTCTGCTATGTTCGAGCATTAATCGAACCCGGTTCAAAAACCCGCTGCGGCGGGTTTTTTCGTCTATAACCTTTATTTGTATGACTTATGCCTCCTTCACCTGCCAACCAGCTATGAGTTGACAGATGATGCGCTCATGGATGAAACATTATTGTGAACAGAATTTTTTCCTCACATGTGATGCCTTTCCGCGCCCTCATCGACGCTTGTTGGAAAGAAAAATATACCGCCTCACGGTTTACCCGTGATGTGATTGCCGGGATCACCGTCGGGATTATTGCCATCCCGCTGGCGATGGCACTGGCTATCGGGAGTGGTGTAGCGCCGCAGTACGGACTTTATACCTCCGCTGTGGCGGGGATTGTTATTGCCTTAACCGGGGGGTCGCGTTTTAGTGTCTCTGGCCCGACCGCCGCGTTTGTGGTGATCCTCTACCCCGTTTCGCAACAGTTTGGACTTGCAGGTCTGCTTGTCGCGACGCTGATGTCCGGGGTCTTCCTGATCCTCTTTGGCCTGGCCCGCTTTGGCCGCCTGATTGAGTACATCCCGGTTTCGGTGACCTTAGGTTTTACCTCAGGGATTGGTATCACCATTGGTACCATGCAAATCAAAGATTTCCTCGGTCTGCAGCTGGCCCACGTACCGGAACACTATCTGCAAAAAGTCGGCGCGCTGTTTATGGCCCTGCCGACCGTCAACCTGGGTGATGCCGCCATCGGCGTGGTCACGCTGGGCACCCTGATTTTCTGGCCACGTCTGGGCATTCGCCTGCCGGGCCACCTGCCCGCCTTGCTCGCCGGCTGCGCCGTCATGGGAGTCGTTAACCTGCTGGGCGGCCACGTTGCCACCATTGGTTCTCAGTTCCACTATATTTTGGCTGACGGCACTCAGGGCAGCGGGATCCCGCAACTGCTGCCGCAACTGGTGTTGCCGTGGAACCTGCCGGATTCTGATTTCACGCTGAGCTGGGATTCCCTGCGCGCCCTGCTTCCGGCGGCCTTCTCTATGGCGATGTTGGGGGCGATTGAATCCTTGCTCTGCGCCGTGGTCCTCGACGGGATGACCGGAACCAAACACAAGGCCAACAGTGAACTGATTGGTCAGGGGCTGGGCAACATCGTCGCCCCCTTCTTCGGCGGGATTACCGCAACGGCGGCGATTGCCCGTTCCGCGGCGAACGTCCGCGCTGGCGCAACATCTCCTGTCTCCGCCGTGATCCACGCGCTTCTGGTGATCATGGCGCTGCTGGCGCTGGCACCGCTGCTCTCCTGGCTACCGTTGTCGGCAATGGCGGCCCTGCTACTGATGGTGGCATGGAACATGAGCGAAGCCCACAAGGTGGTGGATTTGCTGCGGCATGCGCCCAAAGACGACATCATTGTGATGATGATGTGTATGTCGCTGACGGTGCTGTTTGACATGGTCATCGCCATCAGCGTCGGGATTGTGCTGGCCTCATTACTGTTTATGCGCCGTATCGCGCGCATGACGCGCCTGGCAGCGGTAAACGTCGAGGTGCCAGAGGATGTGCTGGTGCTGCGCGTGATCGGCCCTCTGTTTTTTGCCGCGGCTGAAGGTTTGTTCACCGATCTGGAGTCGCGCATTGAAGGCAAGCGTATCGTCGTGCTGAAGTGGGATGCGGTACCCGTGCTGGATGCCGGGGGTCTGGACGCCTTCCAGCGCTTTGTGAAAAGATTGCCGGAAGGGTGCGAACTCCGCGTAACAAACGTGGAGTTTCAGCCGCTGCGCACAATGGCGCGCGCCGGTATTAAGCCAATCCCAGGACGTCTGACCTTCTTCCCGAACCGCGACGCGGCGCTGGCTGATTTATAATCTTTTGCTGTTACCGGTCTGTTCCTGTACGGGCCGGTAACATTTTCCGCTTTGCACGCTGTTTTTCCTTTCCTGAGTTGTTATTATCCGCCTTCTGTTCCTGAGAATAAGAGTGGCAATCTGTGATTCCCTTTACCATACGTGAAATGACCGGAGAGGATATTCCGGCGGTTCAGTTATTTCTGACACAACATTTAAATGAATTCTTTGCTGCTGACAGACCTGTCCCCTCTGCCGGAGAAGATGTTTTTCACCTGCGACAGCAGTATATTCAACAGGAGCGGAATTTATTGCTTTGCGCCTGGAGTGACAAGCATGAACTTATTGCTACCCTGGCCGTCTGCCAATATGACGACAGAATAGCGGAACTTCGTGGACGTTATATTTTGACAGAGACGGCAGAAATTTGTCGCTGCTATGTGGATAAACGTTATCGCAGGCAGGGGATTGGTCGCCAGTTACTCGCTTTTGCTGAAACATTCTGCGAGCAACAGCAATACACCCTATTATACTTACATACCCACCATTTTTTACCGGGTGGTTATTCCTTCTGGCAAGGTAATGATTTCCAGGTAGTGATGGATATGCACGACGACTGGCAATTAGTGCATATGGAAAGATCACATAAATTATCATGACTAAGAATATTAGTTGATCAATGTCAATTAATTCTCATTTAGCTTTTCATAATGACCTTTAGCTATCCCAAATTTTATTATTGAACACCAAATAACTACATGATATTTAACAATTAAATACTCAACCCGGCCATTTTAGTCTCATTTATCCTTGTGATTGATCTTGTTAACAATTGCCGATACAGTCTTTTCCGACAGCATTTCATTACACCAACATTGTAGTGAATAGGAACATGGTGCGGATTATTCTAATCCCATGCCATGACTGCCCCCGCAACTGTAGGCGGATGCAGAATATCCTCGTGCAGCATATTTTGTTGCAGGCCACTGTAAAGCGAATCTTTATGGGAAGGCCGATATTCTGATTACCGTGAGTCAGGAGACCTGCTGTCAAATTTATACCCATTGAGTGGACGGGATGGTCCATGGGATGATTTATTTGACATCAGCCACCGTGAAAGGGTGAACCGGTTTTCTGACTGAACTGCATACTTCTATTATTTGCATAAGGTCATGCGCAAATTTCACGATGTCATGTCATCTATCGTCATGAACTCTCCCGATATATGGAACGACATAATCCATGACCAGACGTTCAGATTCTGGCATGAACGGGATGATAATAATGCACGCTAATTTTACCTCTTTATCTTATAAAAAAACGCTTCTGGTTGTTGCAGGTACCGCACTGTTTCTCACCTCAGGTCTTTCTCATGCAGCAAAAACGGAATATCCCTTGACGATAAAAAACTGTGGTCGGGATATCACCTTTAACGCGGCACCAAAACGTGTTGCCACCGTGGGACAAAACAGTACAGAGATCCTGTATGCACTGGGTCTGGCTGACCGTGTGGTGGGCACGTCGCTATGGTTCGGGCCAGTACCCGACGCGTATAAGGCGGCAAATGACAAGATTGCCGTTATTGCGCAGAACATCCCCAGCTTCGAAGGCATCATTGCCAAAAAACCGGATCTGGTCGCCAGCCAGTTCGAATGGCAAATCGGTCCTGCCGGTACCGTGGCGTCTTACGAACAATTCAGTGAATTGAAAGTGCCGGTGTATACCGCACCGGCAGACTGCGCGAAAGATAACGAAGATGGCGGTGACGGCGTCCGCAAAGGCATGTTTGATATCGCGATGGTCTATCAGGAAGTCGCCGACTTAGCGACAATTTTCGACGTTCAGGATAAAGGTGAAGAACTGATTGCCAGCCTTAAGGCGCGCGAAGCCGCCGCGAAAAATAAAATCGCCGGGATGGAGAGCAATGTCTCCGCTGTCTTCTGGTTCTCAAGCGCCGACCTGCAACTTGATCCTTACGTTGCCGGGAAATTAGGTCCAGCGGCCTGGATTGCGCAAACGCTGGGCGTCAAAAACGTCATAGACTCTGCCGAAGAGTGGCCGACAGTGGGTTGGGAAACCATCGCCAAAGCCCAACCCTCGGTGATTGTGCTGGGGGAAATGAGTCGCCGTCGTTTCCCTGCTGATGACTGGCAGGTGAAAATGGATTACCTGAAATCCGATCCGGTCACCCAACTGATCCCCGCCGTAAAAGCCAATCATCTGCCCGTGATTGACGTACAGACCATGAATGCTGGTATCAGAACCATTGACGGTGTTGAAAAGCTGGCGGATGCCCTGGTTGAGTATGGCTTAGCGCATCCTCAGGCCGCGAAGTAATCCTCGTTTCGCGCCAGATCCTGCCGGGTCCGGCGCGTTTTATGCACTCCGAAACACAGGTTACTATGAGCGATTTACGCAGGACGCGTCACGCCGTCAGTCGGTTAGCGGTTAATGTTTGCGGTCATGCCCTCTGGGTTAGCGTGCTGATGTGCGCTGTTCTGCTGGCAGGGATCGCCATTGGCGAGACATTTATTCCCTGGCAGCACGTGCTCAATACGCTGGCGAACCGTCTGTTTGATACCCATTATCCGGTTGATGCGCTGGACGCCGGGATCGTCTGGAACTATCGCCTGACCCGTGCGTTAGTCTCCGCCAGTTGTGGTGCCTGCCTGGCCGTGTCGGGCGCGGTCTTACAGTCCTTACTGCGTAATGCGCTTGCCGAGCCCTATCTGCTGGGCATTTCAGCCGGGGCGTCTACCGGAGCCGTGCTGGTTGCGCTGACCGGACTGGGCGCTGGCATGATAACCATGTCGTTCGGCGCCTTTATTGGTGCCCTGACCGCCTTTCTGTTTGTGGCCTTGCTGGCCGTTGCCGCAGGCGGCAGGCAGGGCGGCGGCATTACCACGCAAATCATTCTTGCCGGTATTGCCAGTTCTCAGTTATTCAATGCCCTGACCTCACTGATCATCACCCGCTCCGCCAACGCGGAACAGGCGCGCGGCATTATGTTCTGGTTACTCGGGAATCTGAGCGGCGTCCGCTGGCCGGACGTAGTACTGGCGATCCCCACCGCGCTGGCTGGCGTCGCGATTTGTTTCTGTTATGCCCGTCATCTGGATGCCTTCTCCTTTGGCGCGGAATCCGCGGCATCGCTGGGTATTCCGGTGAAACGAACCCGTGGCGTGCTGATTGCCGCCGTGACCGGTATGACGGCCGTCATGGTTTCCATCGTCGGCGCCATTGGCTTTGTCGGGCTGGTGATCCCCCATGCCGCCCGCCTGTTGGTAGGCAATCAGCATCATCGACTGCTGCCCGTCAGCGCGCTGATCGGCGCGATATTTCTGATCGTCGCCGATGTTATTTCCCGTACGCTGCTCCCAGGACAAGTTCTGCCAATAGGCGTTATCACGGCGCTGGTCGGTGCGCCCGCGTTTTCCATCATCCTGATCAGAGGAAACCAGGCTAAATGACCGTCAATCCTGTACCGACTCCCGTTGCCGCCAGGGACGCCATCATTCAGGCACAGCGCCTGCACTGGCAGGTGAAAGGCAAAATGATTGTCAATGATGTCTCACTCAGCGTGGCGGCGGGTGAGTTTGTTGGCATTATTGGCCCCAATGGATCCGGTAAAACATCGCTGATTTCTCTGCTGGCCGGTCTGCTGAAGCCCACCGCCGGTCACATCCTGTTGCAACAAAAATCGCTGCACCGTTATTCTCGCCGCCAACTGGCACAGCAGGTCGCGCTGGTCGAGCAGCAGGCGGAAACCAGTGAACGCCTGACCGCGCTTCAGGCCGTCTCGCTGGGGCGAACGCCGTGGCTGAGCCTGCTGAACCCGTGGTCGGGCAACGATGACGACATCGTCCAGACCATGCTGGAGAAAGTCGATCTTCAGCATCTTCGCCACCGCTGCTGGCACACCTTTTCCGGCGGCGAAAAGCAACGCCTGCATATTGCCCGCGCCCTCGCGCAACAGCCGCAACTGTTACTGATGGACGAGCCTACTAACCATCTCGATATTCAGCATCAGATTGGTCTTCTCAGCCTGGTGAAACGCGAAAAGCTGACGGTTGTCGCCGCCCTCCACGATCTCAATCATGCCGCCATGTTCTGCGATCGCATCATCGTGATGAACGCCGGTCGTCTGGAAATGCAGGGCCGTCCCTGCGCCATTTTCACCCGCGACAATCTCCGCGCCTGGTTTGGTATTGACGCTATCGTCGAGCACGATCCGCAGGGTGCGACCTGTTTTATTCGTTACCAAAGACCTGAAGGAGCATAAGGAAGATCCCATGAAATATGTCAAACAAAGTCTGAAAGCGTTGTGTCTGCTGGCCCTCACCACCTCCGCTTTCGCGCAAACCCACGAAGTGCTGATGAAGAATCGAGGCTCAGCGGGACCCATGGTCTATGAGCCGGACTATCTGGAGATTCAACCTGGCGACACGGTGAAATTTATCCGCAAGCATAAAAGCCATAATGCCGCCTCAATTGCTGAGCTGTCGCCTGCGGGCTACCCGGGATTTATCGGCAAAATTGATGAAGAGATCGCGGTGAAATATGACGACGCGGGATTCTACGGCATTAAATGTACCCCGCACTATGCACAAGGGATGGTGATGCTCATCAAAGTCGGCGACGCCACCCTGCCGGACACCTACCGGGCATTTAAGGCGCCAGGGATCGCTGATAAGCGCTTCCAGGAGATCTATTCGCGCATTGAAAAACAGTAAGGGAGAGCTGCGGTGGTGGAAAACAAACCGTCGGGTGATGATATTCAGGAGCAACGACGCAACTGCCTGTGTAAATTGACAAAATTCGTTGGCGCTGCGGGAGTGACCGCCGCCGTCTGGCCGTTGATTTCCGCATTGGGGCCTGACGAAACGGCCCGCGGGGAAAACGAGCCGATAGACGTCTCGCTGGTGGGTGTCGCCGCGGGACAAACCGTCAGACGTATCTGGCAAGGAAAGTTAATCCTCATCCATCACCGCACGCCGGAAGAGGTAGCCTCTGCCCGCACCGTCGACCACAGCACGCTTATCGATCCCCAATCGGACAGTGAACGGGTCGCGTCAGGCCATCCACAGTGGCTGATTGTTCAGGGGTATTGTCCGCATGCCGGTTGTGTCCCCAATGCCAGACCCGGCGGACAGGGCTGGATTTGCCCGTGTCACGGTTCGGAGTTTGATGCTTCCGGACGGGTGACGCGTGGACCCGCGACCGCCAATCTGGCAGTTCCAGATTACGCCTTTTACCCTGATGGTCAGACCGTGCGTATTGGCGCTAAGGACACGTGAAATGATCCGTTGGCGCATTCCTTTCCCCCGCTCCCTCGCCGGTGTATGGCTATTCGCCATTGGCGCGATCCTGCTGGTGATGCTCGGGATACAGATACTGACCGGCATCGTGCTGGCGATGTTTTACGTTCCAACGGCAGAACAGGCATTTGATTCTATCATCCACATCGTCCGGGCGGTGAGCCACGGAGAACTGCTGCGTAATATGCACGCCATCGGCGCATCGCTATTTTTCTTCGCCTGCTATCTGCATATTTTCCGGGGCATGTATTACAGCGTCTACCGCAGACCGTACATCACGATGTGGATGATTAGCGTCACGCTGTACGTGCTGCTGATGATCACTGCGTTTCTCGGCTACAGCCTGATTTGGGGACAAAAAAGCTACTGGGCGGCGACGGTCATCACCAGTTTCGCCCGCGCCATCCCGGTGGTGGGCGATGGGCTGTACACTTTCCTGGTGGGCGGATATGCCCCAGGTACCCCCACGCTGGGGCGCTTTTACGTACTGCACTTTATCCTTCCCTTTGCTGTCGTGGTAATGACGATTTTCCACGTCCGCACGGTACAGTCGGCATTTGCCCACGCGATGAAACGGACCTTCAGCGAAAAGGCATCCCGTAGTTTGCTCTTTGATTACCGAATCACGGATTCTGATGCCATCAAAATCACGCTCTTTATGATGCTGTTCGCCTGGTTTTTATTTTTCGCACCTCATTATCTGAGTAGTGCGGATAACTTCATCCCGGCGGATCCCACGGTCACTCCGGCGATTGTCGCCCCGGAGTGGTACTTTCTCCCTTTCTTTTCCATTCTGCGCTGCTTTCCAAATGAACTCGTCGGGCTGACGGCAATGTGTGGTGCGGTACTGGTCTTCTACTTTCTCCCCTGGCTGGATACCTCTCGCGCTCGTTTTCGCCACTACAACAAATGGGTGAAAGTGGGTTTCTGGCTATGGGTGCTGAACGTCTGTTTTCTGGGGTGGCTGGGTTCGAAAGCGCTGGTTGGCCCCGACCTGACGGAAGGCATTCGCAATGAAGAGGGCTGGATCCGCGCGGCATCGCAATTGTCGACGCTCGGTTATTTCGCCTGGTTTTTACTGGTGCTGCCCTGTCGGCGCTTTCTGGAAAAGCAGGATTAAAGATGATGAGACAAGTACTCAGCTACCGCATGCTATGGATAGTCTTCTTCGCAATAGGGTCAGCATTCGCGCAAGACGCCGTTCCGACACGACAGGACTGGAGCTTCAGCGGTCTCGCCGGTGACTATGATAAAGAGCAACTGCGGCGCGGTTTGCAGGTTTATGAAGAAAAATGCAGAGCCTGTCACAGCATGAAATACCTTACGTTCCGCACACTGACGAAACCCGGCGGCCCGGAACTGACGACAGAAGAGGCGAAAAGCCTCGCCAGCGGCTATGTATTCCCGACTATCCAGGATGACGGTCAACCCGGCGAACGGGACGGCACCCTGAATGACAGCTTTATTTCGCCTTACCTGAATGAGCAGGAAGCGAGATACCTGAATAACGGCGCGCTACCCGTGGATTTGAGTTATATCGTTCGCGCCCGTACGTACGATCGCGGCTTTCCGCAATTTCTGCTGGACGCGTTTATACCCTACTCTGAGCAAGGCGCGGATTACCTCTTCGCCCTCTTAACCGGTTACCTGCCCGACGATCCGGAAATGAAAGCCAATCGCTACTATCCCGGTGGCGTGATTAACATGCCAAAGCCGCTGGCGGATGGCGAAATCGAATGGCAGGCAGAAGCGCATGTCGCGCAAACTGAAAAACAATACGCTCGGGATGTTACCGCCTTTCTGGTCTGGGCCGCGGATCCTGAACGACAGACGAGAACACAACTGGGAATTTACGTGATGGGTTATCTCGCCATGGTACTGGCGCTATTGTGGATGTTGCGACGAATGAAAAGACGCGCACATAGCTAAGCGCGAGAAAGAAACCGCACTCTGACCAGTCAGCCTCATGCTGGCTGGTCATTCTATGGCGACGAAACGTTAACTGTGACGACGATTATCGTTACGACGGCAACGTTTGTCGTAGTGGCGCACCCACCAGTAACGATCGCTGACCTGCTCATGGCCCCCTACTCGGGCACCCGCCAGCCACAGAATGGCACCGACGAAGATACTGAGCACTGCACCATGTGCGAAAAATTGTGGCAGGTTAAATTGCGGCAACTGGTTTAAAATGGAGTAACCCACGCCACCCACCATGACCACTAACCCCAAACCCATGAGCACATTACCGAGTAACGAAGCGTTTTTGCGTTTCATATGTCACCTCCGGAACTTTTGGGTTGCTTCAGGGAATACCCCTAATCCTTATGTGTAAAGTATAGACAACACACCGCTTTGGTAGTGCGCCTGCGATCACAATTACAACCCATTATTCAACAAAACTTTACAAATAAGCCTCTGAACACCTTGACTTTCCAATAATCAATATGAGCAATTATTCAGTTTCCGGGTGAAGTGACACGGTTCTTTGTCAAGCGCGACGACAGACAGTAAACTACGCGCCAGTTATTGAAACACTCAGGATAGAAAACGTGACGATTAAACTGATTGTCGGCCTGGCGAACCCCGGCGCTGAATATGCAGCCACCCGACATAATGCCGGCGCATGGTACGTCGATTTACTGGCAGAGCGGTTGCGCGCCCCCCTGCGCGAAGAGCCGAAATTCTTTGGCTACACCTCCAGAGTGAGTCTGGAAGGTGAAGATGTCCGCTTGTTAGTTCCCACCACGTTTATGAATCTGAGCGGCAAAGCGGTTGGCGCGATGGCGAGTTTCTATCGCATCAATCCTGATGAAATTTTAGTGGCCCACGATGAACTGGATCTTCCGCCCGGCGTGGCGAAATTTAAACTTGGCGGGGGTCATGGTGGACACAACGGGCTGAAAGACATTATCAGCAAGCTCGGCAATAACCCTAACTTTCATCGCTTACGTGTCGGAATTGGCCATCCGGGCGATAAAAATAAAGTTGTCGGCTTTGTGTTAGGCAAACCCCCTGTTTCTGAACAGAAGTTAATTGACGATGCAATTGACGAAGCGGCGCGTTGCACTGAGTTGTGGTTCAAAGAAGGTTTGACCAGGGCAACGAACCGATTGCACGCCTTTAAAGCGCAATAAGCAGTGATGTGCGGCATTTTTGCCGTACGCCGTGTATAATAGGCGGAGTTATTTCCATTTCTACAATCTGTTTTCTACAACAGGTTGATTATCAAGATATTAAGGTGATTTAAATCATGGGATTCAAATGCGGTATCGTCGGTTTGCCCAACGTCGGGAAATCCACCCTGTTCAACGCGCTGACCAAAGCCGGTATTGAAGCGGCAAACTTCCCATTCTGTACGATTGAGCCGAATACCGGCGTCGTGCCGATGCCCGACCCGCGTCTGGACCAGTTGGCTGAGATCGTCAAACCGCAGCGTATCCTGCCGACCACAATGGAATTTGTTGATATCGCCGGTCTGGTTAAAGGTGCATCCAAAGGTGAAGGTCTGGGTAACCAGTTCCTGACCAACATCCGTGAAACCGAAGCGATTGGGCACGTGGTTCGCTGCTTCGAAAACGACAACATTATTCACGTTTCGGGCAAAGTGAACCCGGCGGAAGATATTGACGTGATCAACACCGAGCTGGCTCTGGCGGATCTCGATACCTGCGAACGTGCAATTCACCGCGTGCAGAAGAAAGCCAAAGGCGGCGATAAAGACGCGAAAGCCGAACTGGCGGCACTGGAAAAATGTCTGCCACAGCTTTCTGAAGCTGGCATGCTGCGTTCTCTGGACCTGACGGACGAAGACAAGGCAGCGATCCGCTACCTGAGCTTCCTGACCCTGAAGCCGACGATGTATATCGCTAACGTCAACGAAGACGGCTTCGAGAACAACCCGTACCTCGATCAGGTTCGTGAAATTGCGGCGAAAGAAGGTTCCGTTGTGGTTCCGGTATGTGCGGCTGTTGAAGCAGACATTGCCGAGTTGGACGATGACGAGCGCGACGAGTTTATGCAGGAACTGGGGCTGGAAGAACCGGGCCTCAACCGCGTGATCCGTGCGGGTTATAAGCTGCTGAACCTGCAAACCTATTTCACCGCTGGCGTGAAAGAAGTGCGTGCCTGGACCATTCCTGTCGGCGCAACGGCTCCGCAGGCGGCAGGTAAAATCCATACTGACTTCGAAAAAGGCTTTATCCGCGCACAGACCATCGCGTTTGACGACTTCATCACTTACAAAGGTGAACAGGGCGCGAAAGAAGCAGGTAAAATGCGCGCTGAAGGGAAAGATTACATCGTTAAAGATGGCGATGTGATGAACTTCCTGTTTAACGTCTAAATATAATTTGCCGTCTCGTGAGGTTTCATCGAATCTCATAAGAATCGCAAAAAACCTATAAAATCCACGCAGTTGCGTGGATTTTTCGTTTGATGGTGCTCAGAAAGTTTCCCAGTTGTCTGTTTCTGAAGCTATCTTTTTGGACACCACATATTTTTCAGCATTATTCCTCTCCCCCAGGTGACTAACACGTTTTTCTGAGGCCATGTTTACAGCTTGCTTTCCTTCCTCGTTCAGGCTGAACACGCTAACCATATCCTGGAGTACCCGAGACTGTTCCTGCATTGACGCTGCCGCGGCAGCTGACTCTTCAACAAGCGCAGCATTTTGCTGTGTGGTGGTATCAATCTGCCCCATAGCACTGTTGATTTGGGCAATCCCATCGCTCTGTTCTCGGCTAGCCTGCGCGATTTCCTCAATCAGTTGAGTCATGTTCTGGACGTTGGTAACAATTCCCGTCATGCCGCCATCTGCTTTTTCAACGAGGTTACGACCAGAGGCAATACGGGAGACAGAGTCATCGATTAACTCCTTAATTTCACGAGCAGCGGACGCGCTGCGTTGCGCCAGTGTACGGACTTCTCCAGCCACCACAGCAAAACCACGCCCGGACTCCCCCGCTCGCGCAGCTTCCACTGCGGCATTGAGCGCCAGAATGTTGGTCTGGAAGGCAATACCATCAATAACCTGGATGATGTCAGCCATTTTGGATGAGGAGTCGTAAATTTCCTGCATTTGAGAAGATACTTCACTCATAACGGCGCCATTTTGTTTCACAACAGAGGCTGTCTCACTCACGTAGCGGTGTGCCTGCGCCGTGTTTGCTGCAGTATTGTTAATCGTTGCCGTCAGCTCTTCCAGAGTCGAAGCGGTCTCTTCCACCCCTGCTGCTTGCTCTTCCGTGCGAGATGCCAGATCGGTGTTACCACTGTTAATTTCAGCCGCGGCCAACGCTATACTGTCAGCCCCTTCACGGACCTTACGTACCGTATTACGCAGACTCTCCGTCATTTCCCTCAGAGAGAGCATCAGTTGTCCGAGCTGGTCCCGCGATTCCACTTTGACTTCAATGCCCAGATTACCGGACGCCACTTCCCGGGCCACATTCACAGCTGACAACAGTGGCCGAGTTATCCCGCGAGTGATAAACCACGCCAACAGACTGCCGACGAGAATTGCGATGAAACCAAGAACAATCAGAGCCTGAATTGCTGTTGAGCCATTCCCCTGAATGGAATCAGCGGCCTCATCAATTTGCGTTTTATCGTAATCTTCCAGTGCTTTTACGCTGCCGGAATAGCTCTCCATGGCAGGAATGAGTTTCTGGCGAATAAATGCATTGGTGACATTACCATCCCCTTGTTCGCTAATGCGAATCGCTTCATTGCGGATATCGATGTACTGTTTTCTTTTATCACCCACAGTCGCGAGGAGTGATTTACCGGTATCAGAAACAATTAATCCTGTCAGTTCCTTCTGAATGGCATTCACGCGCTCTGATGTAACGCTCATTTTTGACTGGGCAAATTTTTTAATTCCATCATCAGAGGACGTCAACACGGATAACCCCATCGCGCCATTATAGTCAATTGCCGCTCCCCATGCCCCCGTGAGACGTTCCAGAACCAGCAACTTATCCGTAATAACATGGGTCTCTTTTAATATGCCATTTAATTTAACGATACCCGTTACAGCCATAATAACGACAAGGGTGAGAACAATACTAAAGCCTGCCCCCATTCGGGTGCCCACACCAAAATTATTTATTTTCATCTGCTGTCTCATACAAAAAAAGTCGCCTTTTCCCTGCCACCCGTTGAAAAAATCAGAACAATGCCAGGAGCGTTCCACTTAAGGACAGAGTCAAGCTAACATATTGAAATTGATCATGTTTTAAGCATGCGCCAGCGTATCTATCGGCAGAAAGAGGGAGGACTTTAACGTGTTAATTCACTTAATAAGTATTGACATTTTAAAACAAGACAGCCCCCACTTACAAAACAAACTGCATCCTGTTGTTTTTAATTAGAAAAGACAACTTCATGTTTATCTCATAATTTACAAATCGGAAACAAAAGAATGAAAAAACAACAACCGATTCCATATTAATCTAACGATAACAGCTTGATCCTGCTTCAGGACTGGCACACATCAATAGCCATATTCCCCCCTCACTACAACGCCAAAATTTAAACCCTGCAATTTCTGTTACATTGATATTATATTTCAGCAATAGAAACGGAAATGGGATATAGATACAAGATAACAGGATTTTTACACATCGACAGAAGCCAACAATTAAAAATAAGCAATTGATAAAGTGAATGTTTTATCAATAAATATCGGTCTGGGCATTGAATAGAAAGACGAAAAATAGTGCGCTTATAAAGCGCGTCGATGAAGCCTGGTATAAAGCAAAAAATACGGGTCGAGGTAAAACTGAGTGGCCTCAGTAAATACCCGATTCGCGAACAACACCACAATAGCCTTCAATTGCCGCATGTAATAAAGATTTGTCGATTAGTTTCGTGTTGTTTAGAGATAAAATTTTAAGTGAAACATTGATTGTAGCCCGGCTGGCACCGCGATCGGCTATCGTTGCATTTGGGATCAATAAAGCGTGCGCGGATTGATGCTCAGCTCTCTTCCGGCGCGTACCGGAAACGCTTTTTTTGCCTGTCAGATCAATCGTTGGCCGCTTCAAAAAAATTACCGTTTTTGTTATATTGATACTTACTGATTATTCACCTCCGCGGTGCCAAAAAGAACAAGATTCACCGCAACCCAGGACAATAAAATGTTAGATTACCGCTTCCCGACTGCTTTGCAGATGGTTCTCAGCGTAGCGATGGCGGAGCAATCGGGTGAACGTTCGACCAGTGCAATTCTGGCCTATGGTCTGGAAGCGAATCCGAGCTTTATTCGCAAATTAATGGTTCCGCTCACACGTGACGGTATCATTGTCTCAACGCTTGGCCGCAACGGTTCTATTCACCTTGGTCGCCCGGCGGACAAGATCACCCTGCGCGATATCTACATTTCCGTAATAGAAGATAAAAAACTGTGGGCGTCGCGTCCGGACATACCTGCACGCTGTGTGGTCAGCGCCAATGCCTGCTGGTACTTCAAATCTATCGCCGATGAAGCTGAACAGGCTTCGTTAGAGGTATTAGCGCGCCATACCGTGGCAAGCGCGCTGGAAGAGGTCAAAAAAGCCGATACCAGCGGCTGCGATCCGGTCCCTGAGATTGATGCCCGGTCTAAAAAAGCACATTAGTTTTCCTTATTGCAAAAAACCGCCTTTACTGTGAAGGCGGTTTTTTTATGTGCAATACCTTAAGACGCAGACAAAACATCCCTTACCGGTTCATGACGCGTAACGAATTTTCGCAACGTAACGTAAAACACCGGTGTCAGGAACAGACCAAACAGCGTCACTCCCAGCATACCGGAAAACACCGTGATGCCGGTGACGCCACGCACTTCTGCACCCGCACCATGACCGAGGATCAGAGGAATCGTCCCGGCAATAAAGGCGATGGACGTCATCACAATCGGGCGTAAACGCAAGCGACAGGCTTCCAGCGCCGCGTCCATGATGCCTTTCCCCTGGATTTCCAGTTCGCGGGCGAACTCAACGATCAGAATAGCGTTTTTACAGGCCAGCCCCATCAGTACAACCAGACCAACCTGAACGAACACGTTGTTATCGCCACCGGTCAGCCAGACGCCAAACAGAGCGGACAGCATTGTCATCGGGACAATAAGGATCACCGCCAGCGGCAGCGTCCAGCTTTCATACAGTGCCGCCAGCACCAGGAAAGCCAACAGAACCGCAACCGGGAAGACAATCAGCGCCGTATTGCCCTGAGTGGCCTGCTGGAAGCTTAGATCCGTCCATTCAATATTCATCCCATTTGGTAGTATCTGCTTAGACATCTCGTCAAGCTGCGTCATCGCCTGTGCGGAAGAGAGTATGCGAGGATCGGCATCACCAATGAGATCCGCCGCCGGATAACCATTGTAGCGAATGACAGGATCCGGTCCGTAGGTGGTGCTGATATTCACCATACTGCCGATCGGCACCATTTCGCCCTGATTATTACGGGTGCGTAAATTAGCAATATCTTCAACGCTGTCGCGGAACGGCCCGTCGGCTTGCGCCATCACGCGCCAGGTACGCCCAAACTGGTTAAAATCATTCACATAAGACGATCCCAGATAGGTTTGCAGCGTACCAAAAAGGTCGGTCAGCAACACGCCCTGCGCTTTTGCCTTATCACGATCAACCTGTACCTCCAGTTGCGGAACGTTAGCCTGGTAGGTTGAGATTGGGAAATGCATCCCCGGTGTCTGCATAATCGCACCGGACATGGTGTTCACCGCGTTTTGCAGCGCGCCATAACCAAGACCTGCGCGATCCTGGATGTACAGCGAATACCCAGAGCCCTGACCCAACCCTAATATCGGCGGTGGCAAAATGGAGAATCCAAAGCCCTGCTGGATTTGCGCGATTTTAGCATTGATCTCCGCGTTAATTTCCGCCGCAGAATGTTTACGCTGATCGAACGGTTTCAGACCAAAAAAGACTGTCCCGGTATTCGGCGTGTTGGTGAACTGCAGCGCATTAAGACCCGGGAAGGCAACCGCATAATCCACCCCTTCGGTATTCATACCGATTTCGCTCATTTGGCGGATCACCGAATCGGTGCGCGCCAGCGAAGCCCCTTCCGGCATTTTCACGCCGCCAATTAAATACAGCTTATCCTGCGTTGGAATAAATCCGCCGGGTACGGCTTTAAACATAACGCCAGCAGCACAGAGCAGCAGCACATAAACGGCAAATACCGCCCCCCTTCGTCCGAGCGTTTTGCCAACCAGCCCTTGATAGCGGTTCGAGCTGCGATGGAAAAAGCGGTTAAATGGACGGAAAAGCCAACCGAACAGACGATCAATAAGCCTGGTCGGGAAGTCTTTCGGTGCGCCATGCGGCTTTAATAACAGGGCAGCCAGAGCCGGAGAGAGCGTCAGCGAGTTGATAGCAGAGATCACCGTTGAAATTGCGATAGTCACCGCAAACTGTTTGTAGAACTGACCGGTTACCCCGGAGAGAAACGCCATCGGTACGAACACCGCGCACAACACCAGCGCAATCGCGATAATCGGCCCGGAAACCTCGCGCATCGCCTGATGCGCCGCCTCAAGTGGAGCAAGCCCCTCCTCTATGTTTCGCTCGACGTTTTCCACCACGACGATGGCGTCATCCACGACGATACCGATAGCCAATACCAGCCCGAACAAACTTAGAGTATTAAGCGAAAAACCAAGCAGGTAGAGAATGCTGAACGTGCCCACGACCGATACCGGCACCGCGATCAGCGGAATAATCGATGCGCGCCAGGTTTGCAGGAACAGAATGACCACCAGTACAACCAGTACCACCGCTTCCAGCAGCGTTTGCACCACCGCGCGAATGGAATCGCGAACGAAAACCGTAGGATCGTAAGGTGCCGCCCATTTCATATCTTCCGGGAAACGCGTGGACAGTTCGTTCATTTTGGCGCGCACCGCGTCAGACAAATCAATGGCGTTCGCCCCGGGAGACTGGAAGATCCCAATCCCAACCGCGTCTTTATTGTTAAGCTGTGAACGCAGCGCATAACTTCCGGACCCCATTTCTATGCGCGCTACGTCGCGCAGGCGTACCAGCGAACCATCCTGCGCCGTTTTCAGAATGATATTGCCAAACTCTTCTTCCGTGTGCAGACGCCCTTGAGCGTTAATGGAGATCAGGAAATCGCTCTCTTTTGGCAGCGGCTCGGCACCGAGCTGTCCGGCGGAAACCTGTACGTTTTGCTCCTGCATCGCCGTTACGACATCCGAAGCCGTTAATCCGCGAGCCGCCACTTTGTTTGGATCCAGCCAGATACGCATTGCGTATTCGCCCGAGCCAAAAATCTGTATCTGACCAACGCCAGGCAGACGTGCCAGTTCATCCTTCACTTTTAGCGTGGCATAGTTACGCATATACAGTGAATCGTACTTACCGCCAGGCGAAAACAGATGCACCACCAGCGTGAGCGTCGGCGACTGTTTCTGGGTAGTGATCCCCAGACGGCGCACATCTTCCGGCAGACGCGCTTCGGCCTGGGATACCCGGTTTTGCACCTGAACCTGCGCCTGATCGGGATCGGTGCCTGGACGGAACGTGACAGTGGTCACCAGCACACCGTCTGAGCCTGCGACGGATTTCATGTACATCATGTTTTCAACCCCGTTGATCGCTTCTTCCAGCGGCGTTGCCACGGTCTCTGCAATCACTTTCGGGTTGGCGCCAGGATACTCCGCACGCACCTGTACGCTTGGCGGTACGACATCAGGATATTCGCTGACCGGCAACAGCGGGATGGCGATTAATCCTGTGATAAAAATCAGAATCGACAGCACTGCGGCGAAGATCGGCCTGTCGATAAAAAAGCGGGAAAAGTCCATGTGTCGGATTCTCAGGTAGGGGATCAGTTGAGGGTGGCGCTGGCGGTCATGGCAACGGTTTTCGCGTTAACCGGCATACCCGGCATAAACACTTTTTGTAAACCCTCGACGATGACTTTGTCGCCAGGGTTCAGTCCCTGCTGCACAATGCGTAATCCGGCAGCCAGACGCCCCGGCGTAATATCGCGACGCTGCGCTTTACCCTCTTTATCAACGATATAAACATATTTGCGATCCTGATCGGTCAGCACCGCTTTATCGTCGATCAACATGGCGTTGAACTTCGCACTGCCCGGCAGACGCACGCGGGCAAAGAGTCCCGGGGTGAACTGACGCTGCGTGTTATCTAATAGCGCACGCATACGGATTGTGCCGGTACTCGGCGTTAACTGATTATCAAGAAAATCGACTTTTCCCTGATGGGGATAGCCATCCTCGCCAACAAGGCCAATTTCAACCGGTAGCGCCAGATGATTACCGGACGCGCCCTGCCCGCTGCGGGAGAGATTTTGATAGTGAAGGTAGGTCGACTCGTCCACATCAAAGTAAACGTAAACCGTCTTCTGCGATACCAGTGTGGTGAGCACGCTGGCGCTGTCCCCCGCGGTGACCAGATTCCCCTGGGTGATCAACGCGCGGCTGGCACGCCCATCGATAGGCGCGGTCACTTTAGTAAAATCCAGGTTAAGTTGCGCAGCATCAACGGCCGCCTGAGCTGCACGGATGTCAGCCTGCGCCTGGGTGGCAGCCGAACGGCGCTGCTCCCATTCTTCGCGGGAAACGACGTTGGTATTGACTAATTTATCGGTACGGTTCGCCTCACTTCGCGCAAGGCTTGCCTGCGTTTTGGCTCTCGCTAACGTCGCCTGCGCCTGTTCCAGCGCGGCGCGATAGGTTCTGTCATCGATGGTGAACAACACCTCCCCCTTTTTCACCTCCTGACCATCGGTGTAATTCACCTTATCAATGTAGCCAGACACGCGGGGGCGTAGCTGAACACTTTCCACAGCGTCGATCCTGCCATTAAAGCTATCCCACTGATTAATGGATTTCATAACCACGTCAGCGACGCTGACTGCGGGAGCTTGTGGCGCGACGTTTTGGGCGACACCCTCATCGCAGCCAACCAGCAGTACGGAGAGCAGCACTGCGCCCAACGCATGCAGATGAAAGTTAACCCAGGTTTTTTGCAGGCTCATTATTTTTATTCCGGTAATGGTAGCCGCCGGGCAAGACGCAGCAGGAGACACCGCGCCACTTCCTTTGTCCGGGCTGGCTCAGGGACATTTGTGTCGTTCATCGCCACAAAACTGTAACAGTTGCGAATACACTATTTCGGCGATTGTAGGGAGGCATAAAATTTAGTGCAAGAATAATTGATACACTTTATGTGCTGTTGCCGTCAGTGCAAAAAGGCGCGTTTTCAGCAAGGTTTTAAATGCAACAATAAAACTTGCAATTAATGCGAAAACGAGCCACCTTTAAATGCAACAGATAAAGATGCTTTTAAATAAGCGGCGTGGGGTAAACAAGATGAACACTGACGCATTTATTCACGATTTACTCGACTGGATCGACAGCAACCTCGATAACCGCCTGGACATCGACACCGTTTCCCGGCGAGCCGGTTATTCGAAATGGCACCTCCAGCGCATCTTCAAGGAACATACGGGTCATCCCCTCGCTGGGTACATTCGCGCACAGAAGCTGCGAAAATCGGTTGAGCGCTTAACCCACAGCGACGAACCGATTTTAAACGTGGCGATCGCGTTGGGCTTTGACTCACAGCAGTCCTTTAACCGCAGTTTCAAGCGTCAGTATGGCCTGGCCCCCGGCGCATGGCGCCGCAATGCCGGTTGCCCGATGAATTGATTGGCCGTCTCCTTGCTGCAAATTGTGATACCTGAGCCAACTCTCGCCTGTTTGCATTGAAATACCGATAACCGCTTCATCACGCTATAACAAGCCTTGAACTTCATTACGCACCATACTGCACGACAGTCATGGCTGGACATTTAATGGTATGATACTTTTGAGTGATACAATCGGTCAGAAGAGAATACGATGGACACAGCGCGCTTTATTAAAGATAACTTCCGTTTCACCGAAGGCACCAGTGCTTCTATGTATTCGCAACTTGCCGCGTTTATTCGCCATCAAATTAAACTCGGCGTATTCAGGCCCCATGACAAAATCGTCACCGAAAATGCGTTGTGTGACATCCTTAATATCAGCCGAACCACCGTTCGACTGGCGTTCAATGAACTTCTTGAGGAAGGTCTTATTGTTCGCCAGCGCCGTAAAGGCACCTTTATTGCCGATAAGAAAATTAATCGCCGGCTCAATTCGCTCTATAACTTCACCGAGAGTATGCGGGAGCAGGGAATAAAACCCCGTTCGTTGGTGCTGCAATCAGAAGTGATCGATGCCGATGAGATCGTTGCTGACAAACTGAACCTGACTCAAACGCAGCGTAAAGTTTTCATCCTGAAACGGGTTCGGCTAGGTGATGATACTCCCCTGCTTCTGGAAACGACCTGTATTCCCTGGAATTTATGCCAGGGAATTGAGCTTTACGACTTTGCGACCCTCTCGCTTTATGATGTCCTGAAAAATGAATTTGGACTAACTATCACGCATGCCACCGAACATATTGAAGCGGTGATCATCAGTAAATCGGCTGCACATTACCTGCAGTGCGCGGAAAAAGTTATGGCCGGTTATCATATTGAACGTGTTTCATTCCTGGAGAATGGTTTTGTCTTTGAATATACGACGTCGGTGACCAGAGCGGATAAGTGCAATTTTAAAATTGACCTGTTTAATGCCGGGCAGAATTCAGCTAAAGCCAGGGTCGATTTTTCCCGCCAGTTAAAACGCTGATATTCTTTTCCCTACTTCCGCAACGCAGACAACAGTAATACTCCCCAGTCCCGGGCACATTGTTTAACGACACCGGTTGATGTGCCCGGCTCTTCTGAACTACGTTAGCGATTGATTATCTTACTTAACTATCAGCGCATTAGCGATAACACCTCAAGCTTGTCGAAAAATCAGTATTCGTTCAGATATTGACAACCTGTTTCCATTATTTAATATGTATCATACAAATGAAACAATATATGGAGATCGCGTATGAAGCCGCAAAAGAAAGCCGCAGAGATGTCATCTCAGGAACTGGGTCGGTACATTGATCAGTCGGTTCTCAAACCAGAATTTACCCTGGCGGAAGTTAAGAAATATATTCAGGAAGGTATTGATTTTAATTGTAAAACTGTGTGCATCAACCCGGCATATCTCGACATCGCCAGAAAGATGTGCAAGGGGACAAACACCGGCATTTGCGTTGTCTGCGATTTCCCCTTTGGCGCGTCATCAACGGCATCCAAAGTTAAGCAGGCCGAAATTATCTGTCAAAACGGTGACGTTGAAGATCTCGATATCGTCGCTAACTATGGCTTTATCCGCAGTGGACAATGGCAGGAATTTGAAGAAGATATTCAGGCGGTAGCAACCGTCGCTCATCATTACGGCACCCTGTTGAAGGTGATTTTTGAAACCGATGCGCTAACGCTGGAACAGGTTGCAACAGCGACGGAACATGCATGCCGCGCCGGGGCGGATTTCGTCAAAACATCCACCGGGTTCTATACCGGCGGCGAAAGTAAAGGCGCAACACCAGAAGTGATTCAGGTGATGCTCGATGCGGCAAAAGGACGCTGCAAAGTAAAAGGTTCTGGATGCATTCGTACGCGTGAACACTTCCTGCAATTGATTGACATGGGAATTGACCGTATGGGAATTGGTTATCGCTCCACTCCCGTCGTTCTGGGCCTGGATGCTTAAGATGAAAACCGGATGCCAAATCGCCTGTTCATCATAACGGGCAGAAAACGCCCCGTTATGATGAAACAACGGAAAGCGGTCCGGGTTTACGTTGAAAGCGCATTGGGAAACGCAAAGAAAAAAGGGTACCCGTCCTGGACACCCTTCGTAATGGTTCTCAGAGTCAGTCTGACCGACACAGATATCCATCGCAAACCGCGCTTAAGCGTTCAGCGGGGAATATGTGCCAGAATCGCGTCCAGGGTTTGTTCATCAAACATCAACTCCTTGATGCCCGAGCGTGACTGGGCGCGCATCTGTTGCGGTGCGGTCATCCGCACCATTTTTCTCGCAACATGTTTAGTGGTCGCCTGATTCACTTTTACCGCAATTTCAAAGTCATGTTCGGCCAGCGTCTCATCGGTGAAGACATGGATATTGGTATTGTTACTCATTGATTATTACCTCTTTATAGTGGTTGTCATCTGAAGCGCAGCGGGTATGCCAGCCTTTCGACCAGGATGTTCCGCGCTTTTCGCAGGCAAATATAGCAATGCCAATACTGCAATAAATCCTGATTTTATCGACAGAATGACACCTGTTATTGCATATTCACTTAGGCTACGTTTTACGGTTTAGGGCGCAGAGAACAAGGTGAGTGTCGAATGACAAAAATACTGGAAGACAACAAAAAGAATGCGCTCACTGCCATCCGGGATCTTCTGGCAAAAGAGGTCTATAAGCTGGCGGTGATTAAACAGTACCCGGAGGAGTTCACTCGTATCATCGAAATTTACGCAGACATCTCGCGGACATTCCAGTTTCTCGGTGATTACACGGATAGCGAGACCATCAATCGATTCAAAGAAAACATTTTTGACTACGTCATAATCCGCCCACCGATGCCTGAACTCAGAACCCGGCTGCAAAACTGTGTAGACTGCCTTAAGCGTTCAATAGAAGAGCCAGACGATAAATTGAGTTCTCAACTAAAGAAAGGCGTTAACGGCATCTTTAATAGCCGGAAAGCCTTTCAGTCCAGAATCCCTTATCGCTATCCCCCCGCACTGCTGATCCACTGGTATGGCTATATTTCCCTCTATCGTGAGCTACGACGGTGGGAGGAAAACAGTGGCATTTGCAGAGTGTGGGACGATATTTTTGACGAGGGACATGTCACCCAAATTACGCCTCCGGTTTCTGTTACCGATCATATCCGGTCTTATGACAGCTATTTACCCATCTCCTTTCATTACGTCACCGAGCAGGTTGCGATACCTGAAAACGCCTGGTACCGTAATGACGCTCCCTTTTCTCCTGATGTTCCAGGGGAAGTAATGGATGAACTCATTACACTGAAAATGCAGGACCATTTCTCCCCCCAAAGCCATGTTGAAATAAAAACTGAACTCGATTTCTCCATACGTCTATATCCGGACATGACACAAGCGCATGTCGATGAAATTGTGGAACACGTCCGGTATCAGTTAAGCCGAGGGCTTAACGCCAATCTCGACGCAGAAAAACAATTAGCTTGTGACCAGAATGCTTTTATATGCGCCTCATCGGCCTCAACACTTAAAGAACCCGACTTTGCGGATCGTCGACTGCTCGAGAGTGCGCGCCTGATAAAAATTGATAACCTGGCTCAGGGAATTAAATATGTTTCCGGGCTGGCTCTTTTGCAGGAAGCCTATCTTGAATGGCACCATGAGAAATCGTGCGAACTCTCATGGTGCAGCTGGAAAAAGCGCTCTGGCCAGAGGCTGGATATGCTGGCGGAGAAAGTCGCTGAGGAAATAGAAACCGCCGTTTTACACAAAAACCGTGATAAAAAAAACCGGCACAACCTCAAGCTACCGACCGCCTCCATGATTAAAAACAGCTACGATGAAGTCAGTCTGGAAATACAAAAGCACATCGATCGTTTTCAGCGCGGACGTCTTCAAATGCAGAAACGACTGAATCCCACACAGATGCGCAAACTTATGGAGACACCTGAAGTTTCACTCAGCCAACTGCATGAAGAGGATATTGACGTCGCCAGGCAGCGTATCGCTGAACTGACACGTAAAGGCAAAACCGCATCAATCCGACGCCGGGAAAATGGCAGTTTTGTCATTGTCTGGATTTAACCGACACCTGACGGAAATCGCTTAACATAATCGGCAAAAATCCCGTTTATCAGGAGCTCAACTTAAAATGCGCCGCGTTAATATTGTATTGCTTCATTTTTCGCCATAACGTGGTACGGCCAATTTTCAGCAGGCTGGCCATCTCCTGAATACGCCCTCCGGTCACCCTTGCCGCATGAATAATGGCATCTTTCTCAATGTCGCTGAACGCGACGCTGGCAGAGAAGCGATCGGTCGCGGATTCTGAGGCCCGGTGCTCGTTAAAGAGATATTCCGGCAGATGGTTCAGGTGAATACGTCCGTTTTCACTTCTCAGTGCCGTATTGTCGATAACACTGTTGAGCTCGAAATCATTACCGGGCCAGTCGCAGGCAATCAGCGGGGTCAGTACATCATCATCCATAGCCAGACGAGTCGAAAAGCGTTTTTCCAGGCGACGCAAACGGTGATTCACCAGGGAAGGGATACTGTTACGTCGCTGTCGCAGCGGTGGAATCATAATTTCAAAGGCGTGCAATGCATAATAGAGCTGGCGGCTAAAGCGGTTTTGTTCCACCAGCCGCGCCAAATCCACCGTCGTGGCGGCAATCACCTTCACGTCGACTGGCACCACGCGGCGCGCGTCAAGACGGGTGATGACCCCTTGTTTGATCACTTGTAATAACGCCGACTGTAGCTCGGGTGCCAGATACTCAATTTTCTCCAGATACAGCGTGCCGCCGTGCGCCAGTTCCAGGCGGCTTAATCGCCCTTCTCTGTCGTCATCCGCCGTGCTGGCGATAAAATCCCGCACCTGATCGGCATACAGTTGACAGTTCACCGCAATATAGGGGCCCTCTGCCCGTTCGCTGGCGTTATGGATTGCCTGACTGAGCAACTCCTTGCCGACCCCTTCTTCACCACATAACAATACCGGGAAACTGCCCCGCGCCGCCTGACGGCCAAAATGGACGATACGCTGAGTTTGCGGATCGTCCTGCGCCATCTGCGCGAAGGTATGACTCACTTTACCCAACTGGCTGGTCATCAACTGACGCATCTTCTCCATTGGATGCAGCAGCAGGATAAAACTGGTGCCCTGCGCTTCGACAATCGGCTTGAGGGTAATCACCGTATCGACGAACTGGTGCTGGCTTTCAAACGTCGTTTCAACATGATGAAGCGGGCGCTGATGGCGGATCGCACGCAGCAGAACGCTGGGCAGCGTCAGGAGTTCACTGAGGTTTTTGCCGTGGGCAGCCGTCACGTCAAGATGCAGTAACCGCGCCGCCTGCGCATTGATAAATTGCAGACTTCCCTGCGCGTTCCAGGTCATCACGCCGTCATCCATACTTTCCAGCAAACCATACAGTTGATTGAGATGGCGGTTCGATTCGGCAAGCAGGCTGTCAGTGAGCAGCGAGTTCCCTACCTCTCGCGCGATCGCCAGCGTCAATGACAGATCGGCCGGTGAGGCATCGTCTGCCGGACAGCCCAGCGCGATAGATCCAGACAGGCGTCCGTGGTTGTCGAAAATGGGCGTCGAGCTAAAGCTCCACGCCCCGAGCGCCTGTTTAAAATGGTGATCGGGTAGCGTTTTTACCGGCTGTCCCAGCATGGAAGCCAGCGACAGCGCACAGCTGCCAATGATGCTTTCCGCGCAATAGGTGCCCTCAGTAAAACCGAGACGCGCCAGCCGCTGGAGCGTCTCCTGATCGCCACAGCGGCTGAGCACACAAGCGCTTTCATCAAGAATAAACAGCGCACACTTTCGTGGCGTCATGTATTCCCACGCATCCTCCAGCGCCGCCTGCCCGAGCGTGAGCATCGCCGTCTTGCGCCGACAAATAGAATCAAACGTCAGCCCCTGCGCCCGGTGCGGCAGCGCCCAGAACTCGCGCTGCATAATTTTTCCGCAACGCAGCCATGAGGCGCGAATATATTCCGGGACGTCCGCTGCGGCAATTGCCATCTCGCTGCTCTTCACTGTGGGTTTCTCCGCGATTCCGGGTGCGGTTGCTCGCAATTTTGCCCTATTTCGCACGTCGACGTTCCGCTTTGGAACATTTATCAGAATTAACGTTTCTTTATGAAACATAACACTGATGAATTTTCTTTTTCGCGCGCTGGGGCACAATTACGTTATCGGCAGCGAGCGGTCGCCGTGGCGTTGAACACAACCGATCCCCTGGAGCCTAAGACCCGGAGCAAGAGAATGAAAAAGCTGATTAACCGTGTGGAAGACGTACTGAGTGAACAACTGGCTGGCCTCGCAAAAGCGCATCCGTCACTGACCCTGCATCAGGATCCGGTGTATGTAACCCGTTCAGATGCCCCTGTACAGGGCAAAGTTGCGCTGCTTTCCGGCGGCGGTAGCGGTCATGAGCCGATGCACTGCGGCTACATCGGCCAGGGCATGCTGTCCGGTGCTTGCCCCGGAGAAATATTCACCTCCCCGACCCCCGATAAAATGTTCGAATGCGCCATGCAGATTGACGGCGGCGAAGGTGTGCTGCTGATCGTGAAAAACTACACCGGCGATATTCTCAACTTCGAAACCGCAACTGAACTGCTACACGAAAGCGGCGTGAAGATCACCACCGTCGTGGTGGATGACGACGTGGCGGTCAAAGATAGCCTCTATACTGCCGGGCGACGCGGCGTTGCCAATACGGTGCTGATTGAAAAACTGGTCGGAGCGGCGGCAGAACGCGGCGATTCCCTGGAAGCCTGCGCCGAACTCGGTCGCAAACTTAATAATCATGGTCATTCAATCGGTATTGCTCTCGCAGCCTGTACGGTTCCGGCAGCCGGTCAGCCCTCTTTCACCCTCGCAGATAATGAAATGGAGTTCGGCGTAGGGATCCACGGTGAGCCCGGCATCGACCGTCGCGCCTTCGTCTCACTTGATCAGACCGTTGACGAGATGTTCGATACCCTGCTGGAAAATGGCACCTATAGCCGCACGCTGCGCCACTGGGATCCCGCCCAGGGTGTCTGGCAGGAAGATAAGCAGGGCAAACAGCCGTTGCAACGTGGCGATCGCGTCATCGCGCTGGTCAATAACCTCGGCGCCACGCCGCTTTCTGAACTGTATGGCGTCTATAACCGTCTTGATGCGCGCTGCCAGCAGGCGGGTATCGTCATCGAACGCAATCTGATTGGTTCATATTGTACGTCACTGGATATGACCGGCTTTTCCATCACGCTTCTTAAAGTGGATGACGAGACGCTGGCGCTCTGGGACGCACCGGTTCACACCCCAGGCCTGAACTGGGGCAACTAAGGAGAGAGTCATGTCACTTACCAGAGTGCAGATTGTCAGTTGGCTTTATCGCTGCGGGGAGATTTTCAGCAAAGAGAGTGATTATCTCACCGGTCTGGATCGCGAGATTGGCGATGCCGATCACGGTTTGAATATGCATCGCGGCTTCAGCAAAGTGGTCGAAAAATTACCGGCGATTGCGGATAAAGATATCGGTTTTATTCTAAAAAACACCGGGATGACGCTGCTGTCAAACGTCGGAGGGGCCAGCGGCCCGCTGTTTGGCACCTTTTTCATCCGTGCCGCGCAGGTCACGCAGGCGCATCAAAGTTTGTCGCTTAATGAGCTCTATCAAATGATGCGTGAAGGTGCTGAGGGCGTGATCGGCCGGGGTAAAGCTGAGCCGGGTGACAAAACGATGTGCGATGTCTGGGTGCCGGTGGCGGAGTCATTGCGCCAGTCCTGTGAGCAGAATCTCTCCGTCACCGCCGCGCTGGACGCGGCCGCCTCTCAGGCTGAAGCCGCCGCACAAAGCACGATTACGATGCAGGCCCGCAAAGGTCGCGCCAGCTACCTGGGCGAGCGCAGTATCGGACATCAGGATCCGGGTGCGACCTCGGTGATGTTTATGATCCAGATGCTGGCAGCCGCGGCAAAAGAGTAAGGACAGTAAGATGGTAAACCTGGTCATAGTCTCTCACAGCGCCCGCCTCGGTGAAGGGGTGGGTGAACTGGCGCAACAGATGTTAATGGGCGGCGGCTGTAAGATAGCCATTGCTGCCGGAATCGACGATCCGCAAAA
This sequence comes from Citrobacter farmeri, assembly GCF_019048065.1. NCBI lineage: Bacteria > Pseudomonadati > Pseudomonadota > Gammaproteobacteria > Enterobacterales > Enterobacteriaceae > Citrobacter > Citrobacter farmeri. The sequence goes on along the minus strand of NZ_CP077291.1, from coordinate 2,015,632 downwards.
TCCCATCGGTACCGACCCCATTAAGGTGATGGAGGCGATCGAGTCTGTTGCCGACACCGACCATGTGCTGGTGATGATGGACATCGGCAGCGCCCTGCTCAGCGCAGAGACGGCGCTGGATCTCCTCGACCCGACGATCGCGGCGAAAGTACGACTGTGCGCCGCGCCGTTGGTGGAAGGGACGCTGGCGGCAACGGTGAGCGCCGCTGCTGGCGCAGATATCGACAAGGTCATCGCCGACGCAATGAACGCCCTCGAAGCCAAGCGTGAGCAACTGGGTTTACCCTCTTCTGCCTCTGAGCCCCGCATTACCCCGTCCTTTAGCGCACAGGATGCATCAGCAAAATCGGTCTCCGTGGTGATCAAAAACCCCAACGGTCTGCACGTGCGTCCGGCGTCCCGGCTTGTGGCCACACTGTCAGCCTTTAACGCCGATCTGCTGCTGGAAAAAAACGGCAAGTGCGTCACGCCGGACAGCCTTAATCAGATTTCGCTGTTGCAGGTTCGCTGTCATGACACGGTACGTCTGCTGGCAAGTGGAGAGCAGGCAGATGACGCGCTGGCCGCGTTTAGTCGCCTCGCCGCGGAGAATTTCGGCGAATCGCTGGAGGATACGGCGGTTGCCGCAACGTCGACGGAGGACATTGCGGGCAACGCATTCTGTTACGCGCCAGCGCTGCCGCCGGTTCGGCAAGCGTCAGATCTCAGTCCTGGCGCAGAGCAGGCACGACTGCGTAACGCGCTGGATCTCACGCTGCTCGATCTGATGACGCTCATTACCCGCGTGGAAGATAACTGGCCAGGGGACCTGGCGGCCATTTTCTCCGGTCACCATATGTTGCTGGACGATCCGGAACTGTTTGATACCGCCTGCGGCCTGCTGCGTAGTGAACACTGTACAGCGGAATATGCCTGGCAGCAGGTGTTGAGCGGCCTCAGCACGCAGTATCGTCAACTGGATGACGCCTATTTGCAGGCGCGCTACATCGATATTGACGATCTCCTGCAGCGTACGCTGCGTCATTTGCTACAAAGCCCACGGGTACTGCCTGAGTTTATCGCGCCGGCCATACTGGTCGCCGACGATCTGTTCCCGTCAATGGTACCGGAGCTCGACCCGAATGTGGTGAAGGGCATCTGTCTGCGGGAAGGCAGTCCACTCGCGCATGGCGCCTTGATCGCACGGGAGATGGGCATCGCCTGGGTATGCCAACAGGGCGACGCGCTTAACGAGGTACAAACGGGCGAGCGGCTCACCCTTGATGTGGCGCAGAATCGCGTCGTCAGGGAAAGGAAACCGCTGTAACGTCGCAAAAAACAGGGGCTAATCACGCGCCCGGAGCGATCCTGGACTACGATTTTCTCATGGTAGATACCGTTATTCGGTACGCACTAAGGAGATTAATCAATGCCTACCCCTGTTTTTCGCGCGTCTGCTTCGCTGTCATTGGCCATAACATTAGCGGTTTCCGGTACGCTTCTGACCTTCTCTTCTCTGTCGGTTAACGCCGAAGAGATGCCGGACTCTCCTCCGCAACCACCGGATATTCTGCTCGGTCCCCTGTTTAACGATGTGCAAAATGCCAGACTGTTTCCCGATCAGAAAACCTTTGCCGATGCCGTGCCTAACAGCGATCCACTGATGATCCTCGCGGATTATCGGATGCAAAAGAATCAGTTCAGTTTCGATTTACGCCACTTCGTGAGCGTCAACTTTACGCTGCCGAAGGAAGGGGAAAAGTATGTTCCTCCGAAAGGGCAATCCCTGCGTGAACATATCGACGGGCTGTGGCCAGTGTTAACCCGCTCTGCCGAAAGCGCAGGAAAGTGGGATTCACTGCTGCCATTGCCTGAACCTTACGTGGTTCCTGGTGGGCGCTTTCGGGAAGTCTATTACTGGGACAGTTACTTCACTATGCTGGGACTTGCCGAAAGCGATCGCTGGGACAAAATTGCCGATATGGTGGCGAATTTCGCCTGGGAGATTGATACCTTCGGCCATATCCCGAACGGTAACCGCACCTATTATCTGAGCCGTTCGCAACCGCCGTTTTTCTCGCTAATGGTAGAACTGCTGGCGCAGCATGACGGCGACGATGCGCTGAAAAAATACCTGCCTCAGTTGCAAAAAGAGTACACATACTGGATGGAAGGCGTTGAAACGCTGCAGGCAGGTCAACAGAACAAGCGGGTGGTGAAACTGGACGATGGCACCATTCTGAACCGCTACTGGGATGAACGGGACACACCGCGCCCGGAATCCTGGGTTGAGGATATCGCCACGGCGAAAAGCAATCCGAACCGTCCGGCGACTGAAATTTATCGCGATTTACGGTCGGCTGCGGCTTCCGGCTGGGATTTCAGTTCACGCTGGATGGATAATCCGCAGCAACTTGGCACACTGCGGACCACCAGCATTGTTCCGGTCGATCTCAACGCCCTGCTGTACAAGATGGAAAAAATCCTCGCGCGTGCCAGTAAAGCCGCGGGGGATGAGGCAAAGGCCAGTCAGTACGACACGCTGGCAAGCGCCCGACAGAAAGCCATTGAACACTACCTGTGGAATGACAAAGAAGGCTGGTATGCGGATTACGATCTGAAGAGCAAGCGGGTGCGTAATCAGTTGACCGCCGCCGCCCTGTTCCCGCTGTATGTCAATGCCGCCTCGAAAGATCGCGCCAGCAAAATGGCCGCAGCTACCCGCGCGCATCTGCTGCAACCGGGCGGGCTTGCCACCACCTCGGTGAAAAGCGGACAACAATGGGATGCGCCAAACGGCTGGGCACCGCTGCAGTGGGTCGCCACCGAAGGCTTACAGAACTATGGGCAGAATGACGTGGCGATGGAAGTAAGCTGGCGTTTTCTGACCAATGTGCAGCACACCTACGATCGCGAGCAAAAGCTGGTGGAAAAATATGATGTCAGCAGTACCGGAACCGGCGGTGGCGGCGGTGAATATCCGTTGCAGGATGGCTTTGGCTGGAGCAATGGCGTCACGCTGAAGATGCTTGATCTGATCTGTCCGAAGGAAAAACCGTGCGATAGTGTGCCGGAAAAACGCCCTGTCGCCGGCCAGACGTCCACTGAACCGCCACAAAAACAGGCAACGCCATAATACTCAATGCATTACCGGCCTGGGGATGCCAGGCCGGTTTTCGCTTCACGCAATCAGAAACGGTAGCTTGCGCCAACCTGGACCGTCCGGTCACGGCCAATCCAGCAGTTGGTGCTGTCGTAGCAACTGAAGGTCTCTTTGTTGGTGATGTTCTGGGCACTGGCTTTTAACGTCACGCCGCTCAGTGAAGGCAGCACCTCACCTACGCGATACGACACGGCAAGATCGTATTGTGTCGTGCCTCCCAGTTTACCGCCCTGGTTATCCGGCGAGATTTCCATTGGCCCGGTATAGCGCGCCCCAGCCCCCATCGTCAGCCCACGCAGTGCGGTTGCATCGAAGGTGTAATCGCCCCACAGATTAAACGCGTTCTCCGGCACCTGCGTCGGGCGTTTGCCTTCCCAGGTTTCATCTTTGGTATTGATCGCATGGGTGTAAGCGTAGTTAGCAATTAACGTGACGTTGTCACCTGGTCGACTTATCACCGAAAACTCTGCCCCTTTTGATTCGATCTCTCCGGTCTGCCGATAGTCCCAGGTCGGCGTGGCGGACAGGACGTTCTTTTGACGAATATTAAATACCGAGGCCGTCAGCGTGGTCGCGTAATCGGCCAGCAGGTATTTCACCCCGCCTTCCAGTTGTTTGCTGGTCGTCGGCTTCACGTCTTTTACCGTCAGCGTGCCCTGCGGTGAAATCGGTTTGAAACCTTCGGAATAGCTGATAAACGGTGAAATACCGTTTTCAAAGGCATAGAGCGCGCCAAACCGTTTGGTCACCCGGTCCTGCGAGATCCAGGTTTTCTCGTCGTTTTGCATCGCGTCGGTGGTCGTCGAGCGGTAATCGTCATAACGAAGACTGGCCAGCAGATTTAAGCCACCAAACGCAACCTGATCCTGCAGATAGTAGCCATTTTGCTGATAAGAAAGGCGGTTTTTCTGCGCAGTGTACAGCCCCAGATCGGCGGTATGCACCTGATGGTAATCCGGGTCGCGCATGTCGATTCCCGGCGTGGCGCTGGCATAGCGGTAGAAGTAATGGCTGTCGAGTTTCTGATAGTCAAAACCGGCCAGCAAATGGTGCTGCCAGTCGCCCAGCGCGACCGTTTTCGTGACCTGATTATCGATGTTGAAACTTTTCAGGTCTTCATCAGTGGTATAGGCAAAGCGGTCAAGCATCCAGACCGGGTTCGAACCATTCCCGGTTGAATAGACGCTGCGTTGGTGTGTATCGACATCAAAATAGCGCGCCTGCTGACTAAATCCCCAACCACTGTCAAACTCGTGCTCGAAATGATAACCCACCATCCACTGACGCTGCTTAAAGCCACTCCACTCATCCCCGGCATAATCACGACGATCGGCGTAACCCGAGCGCAGATAAGCAATCGGTAACGGGTTCGACGGTGACAACGATGGTGTATTTTGCACCAGCGCATCCAGCGTCAGACGCGTTTTGCCGTCCGGTTGCCAGGTAACGGAAGGTGCCAGGAGATAGTCTTCATAACGGGTGGTATGCGGTTGATCGTCGCCCTCGGTCGCCTTACCCAACAGACGGTAATTCCAGTCGCTGTCGCTGATTTTACCCGTGGAATCCAGATAGCCCTCTTTCAGATTACGCGTACCGGTATTAAAGCCGATCTCCGTTTTTTGCTCAGCCTGCGGTTTTTTGCCCTGAATATTCACCAGACCACCCGGCGAACCGTTGCCATACAACACAGACGCCGGCCCTTTCAGGATATCCACGCTTTCCACCAGCAGTGGGTCGATACGTGCTTTGGTATTGCCGGTGACGTTGTACGGCAACTGCAAACCGTTGTAGTACTCCTGATCGACGGAGAAACCGCGAATCTTATACTCGCTCATATAAGAGGTGTTGCCGCGCACTTCCGTCGACACACCCGGCGCATAGCGCAGGATCTCATTGACGGAATTCGCATGACGTAAGGCTATCTCGTGATTATCGATAGTGTTAATCACCTGCGGCGTTTTACTTTCAGGTACAGCCGATTTGGTGGCGCTGTTGGTCCAGGCAGGCAGCAGGCTCTCCTGTCCCGTTGCGGATACCACGATGGTGGATTCGCCAGAATCTGCCGCATAAGACGGCGTGGCCAGAGCCAGTGAGATACAGCCAGAGAGCGCACAAAGTCGGAAGCAGGAAGTTGTCATAGTGAGAATAATTATCAGTTTAAATTGGAATGCCAATTATTCTCATTTCAATAGGTAAATCAAGAGAGGAATTGAAGGGGAATATGATAAAAACGCGGCTCCCGCAGGAGCCGTGTTGTTAATCGCGACGCACGAGTCGGAATACCCCCAGCACCACAATGGCGCCCACCACGGCGACCAGGAAACTGTGAAGGTTAAAGCCACTGATCGTGCCGCCAATACCAAACATGGTCGCCAGCCATCCGCCCACTACGGCACCAATTATGCCGAGAATACAGGTCAGGATGAATCCGCCGCCGTCACGTCCCGGCATGATAAATTTGGCGATAACACCAGCAATCAAACCAAATACAATCCAGGCAATAATTCCCATGTTCAGACCCTCTTTTCAGGGAAACCACACGCAACAACTTCTTGCGCTTGTTCGTTAAGTATAGGCAACCCCTTGATCTTCGCTGTCTCCGCGGGACTGAATTATTTGTCTTTGGTAAAAAAAATCACGCGTTTGTATTAAGTTCTCCTGCGTCTTGCCGATAACCGTTCGATAGACTGTCAGGCATCCAGGGGTTATTCCGCGTGAGTCATTATAATGAGCAGTTTCTGAAGCAAAATCCATTGGCGGTATTGGGCGTTCTTCGTGATTTAAACAGCAATCAGGTGCCTTTGCGCGTCTCCTGGCGCGGCGGACAATTTATCAGCAAGATCCTTGACGTCTCGGCTGAAAGGCTGGTGATGGACTTTGGCAGTCAGCAAAACGAAAACCTCGCCGTGCAGAAGGCGCGCAATATTACCTTTACCGCGGAAACCCAGGGCGCGAAGGTCGAGTTTACCCTTGAGCAGTTACATAGTGGTGAGTATCAGCAACTTCCGGCCTTTATCACCCCACTTCCTCCGGCACTGTGGTTTGTCCAGCGACGAGAATATTTTCGTATTGGCGCGCCGCTCCATCCCCCCTACGGTTGTACCGCGCAGATGCCAGATAACAGCACCCTGCGTTTTCGTCTGTACGATCTTTCTCTCGGCGGAATGGGCGCACTGCTGGAAGGTCCAAAACCCTCAGGACTCGCGGAAGGGATGCGTTTTTCGCAGATTGCGTTGGATATGGGGGAATGGGGGATGTTTCACTTTGATGCGCAATTGATCTCCGTAACCGAACGCAAAGTGATTGATGGGAAAAATGAGACGATTTCCACTCCCCGCCTGAGCTTTCGTTTTCTCAACGTCGGCCCGGCGGTGGAGCGGGAACTTCAGCGGATTATCTTTTCCCTCGAGCGCGAGGCACGGCAGAAATCAAATAAAGTGCGCGACTAATTACATCGCATCCAGCGCGCGCTGCAATTTATAGATGTAGCGTGGAGCCTGGGGTGCAGGATGGTTATCCGCGACATGCTCAACGAACTCATCGGCACTGAGATCGTTGATTTTGTTAATAGCCTTTTTCCGGTCAGAGGAGAATGTGCGTAGCAGCGCCCCCGCACCGTTGGCGTAAGAGACCACCAGCGCGTACTGCATCACCTGCGGATCTTCAATGCCTGCGAGCGGGCCTGTCTCCAGAATACTCAGGTAGGCGGCACCCATTGAGATATTCCGCTCCGGGTTTTTCAGTTCACTGGTCGTAGGCTCCCCGCTCCAGCCCATCCGACGATAGACATCACGCCCGGAGGTCGACGCTTTCAGTTGCATCAGCCCTATCGCATTCGACTTGCTGACCGCATTGGGATTCCCGCCTGACTCAATCGCAATGATCGCCGTAATCAATTGTGGACTAACGCCCCAGGCCGCCCCTGCTTTTTCGCTGATTGGCATCCATTGCATGGCGCGTTTCACGGGCACTTCCGCGTTCCAGGGGGGATTTTTATAATCCTGTTTTGAACTACAACCCGCAAGCAACACAATCAAAAAAGCAAACCATCTCAATTTCACGTCTTCTGTCCTTATCGCCGGAACGCTTCGTTACTAAAATCACCATTGTAAGCCGGATAAGCAAAGCACCATCCGGCAAAACGTTCTACTATAGGCGGCATGATATACATTTGGTTTCTGTTGTAGCAAGGAATTGCCATGTCCCGGTTTCACTTAATTGCCCCTTCGGGCTACTGCATTAATCAACACGCGGCTTTGCTTGGCATCCAGCGTCTTAAGGAGGCGGGGCATCAGGTCGACAATACGGCGGTGGTCAGCCGTCGCCATCAACGCTTTGCGGGTACGGAATCGGAGCGTCTGGCGGATGTGAACAGCCTTGTGCATCTCACCGAGCCGGACACTATCGTTATGCCAGTGCGCGGCGGTTATGGCGCGAGCCGACTGCTGGAACACATCGACTGGCAGGCCCTTGCCGCCCGACAGCAACAGGATCCGCTGCTCATTTGCGGGCACAGCGATTTTACGGCGATTCAGTGCGGTCTGCTGGCGCTGGGCAATGTCATCACTTTCAGCGGTCCTATGCTGGCGGCAAACTTTGGCGCGCCGGAGCTGAATACCTTTACGCAAACCCATTTCTGGCAAGCAGTGCGTCACGCGCAGTACACGGTGGAGTGGCAAGGTGAAGGTCCAGACTGTCACACCGAAGGGACGCTATGGGGCGGCAATCTGGCGATGCTGATTTCGCTCATTGGCACCCCGTGGATGCCAAAAATTGAAGGCGGTATTCTGGTACTGGAAGACATTAATGAGCACCCTTTTCGCATCGAGCGCATGTTGTTGCAACTGTTTGACGCCGGTATTTTAAATCGTCAGAGCGCCATTGTACTGGGCAGTTTTAGCGGCAGCGCCCCGAATGAGTACGATGCCGGTTACGACCTCAACACGGTGTCCGCGTTTTTACGTGAACGCCTCTCTATTCCGCTGATTGCCGGGCTCGATTTTGGTCATGAACCGCGAACCGTTACGCTGGCGTTAGGCGCGCATGCCGTGTTGAGAAATAGCCAAAAAGGCACACAGCTTACGATCTCGGGTCATCCCTTTCTGAAATCATAAAAAAAAACGGTTGCAGGGCTAAGTAACGCCCGGTTGCAGCCGTTAATATGATAATGTCAGTGCTGAAAAAAATGGCTAATTGAGGAGTAACCGAACGTTGGACGCCGCGGCAATAATCAGTCTTTTCATTTTGGGGTCCGTCCTCGTTACCAGCAGTATCTTACTCAGTTCATTTTCATCACGTCTTGGCATTCCGATTCTGGTTATCTTCCTGGCTATTGGCATGCTGGCTGGCGTCGATGGCGTCGGCGGTATCCCGTTCGATAACTACCCCTTTGCTTATATGGTCAGTAACCTTGCGCTGGCGATTATTCTGCTTGATGGCGGGATGCGCACGCAGGCCAGTTCGTTTCGCGTCGCGCTGGGCCCGGCGCTTTCTCTGGCAACCGTTGGAGTCCTGATCACCTCCGGTTTAACCGGTATGATCGCCGCCTGGCTGTTTAATCTCGATCTGATCCAGGGGCTGTTGATTGGCGCCATTGTTGGTTCAACGGATGCAGCGGCGGTCTTTTCCCTGCTTGGCGGCAAAGGGCTGAACGAGCGCGTCGGCGCGACGCTGGAAATTGAATCCGGCAGTAATGACCCGATGGCGGTGTTTCTGACCATTACGCTGATCGAGATGATTCAGCAGCACGAAACCGGTTTAAGCTGGATGTTCGCGGTCCATATTATTCAGCAGTTTGGTCTGGGTATCTTGCTTGGGCTGGGCGGCGGTTATCTGTTACAGCAGATGATTAATCGTATTTCCCTGCCCGCCGGGCTTTACCCGCTGTTGGCCCTGAGTGGCGGGATACTGGTGTTTGCGCTGACCACCGCGCTGGAAGGCAGCGGGATTCTGGCGGTCTATCTGTGCGGCTTTTTGCTGGGTAATCGCCCGATTCGCAACCGTTTTGGCATTCTGCAAAACTTCGACGGTCTGGCCTGGCTGGCACAAATCGGTATGTTCCTTGTGCTCGGATTGCTGGTAAATCCTTCCGACCTGCTGCCAATTGCTATTCCAGCGCTGATCCTTTCCGCCGGGATGATTTTCATCGCCCGTCCGCTCTCCGTCTTTGTCGGACTGCTGCCATTCCGCGGGTTTAATCTGCGTGAACGCGTGTTTATTAGCTGGGTGGGTCTGCGCGGCGCGGTGCCTATCATCCTTGCCGTCTTTCCGATGATGGCAGGTCTGGAAAATGCCCGCCTGTTCTTCAATGTCGCCTTCTTCGTGGTGCTGGTGTCACTGGTTTTTCAGGGAACCTCCCTCTCCTGGGCGGCGAAAAAAGCGAAAGTGGTGGTACCGCCCGTCGGCTGGCCGGTCTCACGCGTGGGGCTGGATATTCATCCGGACAATCCGTGGGAGCAGTTTGTTTATCAACTCAGCGCCGATAAATGGTGTGTCGGCGCAGCGCTGCGCGATCTGCATATGCCCCAGGAAACGCGCATCGCGGCGCTGTTTCGCGACAACGTGTTGTTTCACCCCACCGGCAGTACCCGTCTGCGCGAAGGCGACGTGCTATGCGTCATCGGCCGCGAACGCGATCTCCCGGCGCTGGGCAAACTGTTCAGCCAGTCGCCACCGGTGGCGCTGGATCAGCGCTTCTTCGGCGACTTTATTCTCGAAGCCAGCGCCAAGTATGCCGATGTGGCACTGATTTATGGTCTGGATGACGGAACGGAGTATCGCGATAAGCAGCAAACGCTGGGCGACATTGTTCAACAACTGCTGGGTGCAGCCCCGGTTGTCGGGGACCAGGTCGAATTCGCCGGGATGATCTGGACGGTTGCAGAAAAAGAGGACAATCAGGTTCGAAAAGTCGGGGTACGCGTCGCCGGGGATGACGACGAAGAGTAGTGACCATGCCGGATGGCGCTACGCTTATCCGGCCTACTGACGACTCCGCATAACGTTTGCTGTAGGCCGGATAAGGCGCATCGCGCCGCCATCCGGCAACATAATAAGTTACACCGTCACAACAGGAACACGCAGCGCCAGGGAACACATCAGTTCATACCCCACCGTTCCCGCTGATTTTGCCACGTCATCAATTTTGATCTCCTTGCCCCACAGTTCCACCGGCGTTCCGATCCCCGCCTGTGGGCATGGCGTCAAATCCACCGCCAGCATATCCATCGACACGGTTCCCACGGTCGTGGTCCTGACACCGTCTACCAGTACCGGCGTTCCGCTCGGCGCATGGCGCGGATAGCCGTCAGCATAACCTGTCGCCACGATACCAATGCGCTGTTCGCCTCTGGCGGTATAGCGCCCGCCATAGCCGACGCGATCCCCCGCCTTCAGCGTTTGCACACCAATGATTTCGCTGCTGAGCGTCATCACCGGCTTCAGGCCGGTATTGGCGATATCGCGCCACTGGCCTGACGGCGAAGCGCCGTAAAGAATGATGCCCGGTCGCACCCAGTCAAAATGTGCATCGGGATGCCACAGCGTGGCCGCAGAGTTTGACAGTGACCGGCGGCATTCCAGCCCTTTCGTTGCCAGCGCGATACGTTCCATCGCATTGCGGATCCCGTCAGGGTGCTCAGCGTCAGCAAAGTGCGACATTAGCGTCATCTCTCCGACGTTCGGCATCGCGCGCAATTGCTGCCAGACGGTTTGCAACCGTTCCGGCAGGAAGCCCAGACGGTTCATGCCGCTGTTAACCTTCACGTAGACATCCAGCGGTGCCTTCAGCTTTGCATTCTGAATCGCTTTAAGCTGCCAGTTGCTGTGAACGCAGGTGGTCAAACGCCAGGTGTCGTACAGCGCCAAATCTTCCGCATGGAAAAACCCTTCCAGCATGAGGATCGGCCCTTTCCAGCCGCGTTCGCGCAGGGTTACCGCCTCCTCAAGATTCAGAAGGGCAAAACCGTCGGTGTTGCCCAGCGCATTCCAGATACGTTCAATGCCATGTCCATACGCATTGGCTTTCACCACCGACCAGACGCGCGCGTCCGGTGCGGCCTGACGCACAATGTTCAGGTTCTGTTTCATCGCCTGTAGGTCAAGGCTGGCCAATATAGGGCGGGTCATCTCGCGTCCTTCTTAGTTATGTGCGCCGTGCAGATGTTGGGGACGGGAAGGCGTAAAGCCAGCGTGGTAGCGCGCCACGCTCAGATCGTCATACGGAATGGCAGGCGTACGCCCCGACAGGATGTCGCTCAGCAACTGCCCTGAACCACAGGCCATCGTCCATCCCAGCGTACCGTGCCCGGTATTCAGCAACAGATTTTTGAAACGGGTACGCCCCACTACCGGCGTACCGTCTGGCGTCATCGGGCGCAGTCCGGTCCAGAATGTCGCCTGTTCAATATGCCCTCCGCGCGGGTAGAGATCGCGAACCACCATCTCAAGCGTTTCCCGACGCGGCTGAAGTAATTCGGTATTGAAGCCGACAATTTCTGCCATGCCGCCCACGCGGATACGCTGGTCAAAACGGGTAATGGCGATTTTGTAGGTTTCATCAAGAATAGTCGAAACCGGTGCGCCGTCCTCTTCCGCCACCGGAATCGTCAGCGAATAGCCTTTCAGCGGATAGACCGGGATATCGACAATCCCTTTCAGCATCGCCGTGGAGTAAGATCCCATCGCCATAACGTACGCATCGGCTTTAACAATCTCATCACCACATTTCACGCCGTATATCTGCTCGCCTTCGCAAAGCAATTTATCCACGGGCGTATTGAAGCGAAACGTAACCCCTGCCTGTTCGGCCATCTGCGCCAGACGTTGGGTAAAGAGTTGGCAGTCGCCGGTTTCGTCATTCGGCAAACGTAAGCCACCGGTCAGTTTGTGCGCCACTTCAGCCAGTGCCGGCTCGACTTCTGCCAGTCGACTGGCTTCCAGCAACTGATACGGCACGCCCGCGTCTTCCAGCACGGCGATATCCCGGGTGGCGTTCTCATACTGCTGTGCGGTACGGAACAGTTGCAGCGTGCCGCCCTGCCGCCCTTCATACTGGATACCGGTCGATGCACGCAGAGCTTTCAGGCAGTCACGACTGTATTCCGCGAGACGCACCATCCGCCCTTTGTTTTCCATGTAATGGCTGGTATCGCAATTACGCAGCATCTGCCACATCCATTTTAACTGGAACTGCGTCCCGTCCAGGCGAACCGCCAGCGGCGCATGGCGCTGAAACATCCATTTAATCGCTTTCAGCGGTACACCCGGTGCCGCCCAGGGCGCAGCGTAGCCCGGAGAGATCTGCCCCGCATTCGCCGCGCTGGTTTCCAGCGCCGGGCCAGGTTCACGATCGATGACGGTGACATCATGTCCAGCCTGACTCAGATACCAGGCGCTGGTCACGCCAACGACACCACTTCCCAGTATGACAACTCGCATAGCCACTCCGTTAACAGTAACAGTAAAAGAACAATCATCTAATTACATCTTGATAACTCAGATGAAAATATTATTCAACATATGGCTTTTTTATGGTGACACATCTCACATATGGCACGGGAAACATTGAACTCACTGCTTTGGGATCTCCTGCTGTGGGTTATTTTTATCCAGCATAAAATGTTGTCATGTATGCAAAATATGGCGGGTCGGCCAGCGGAAATCGCAAAGAAAATATTTCTCCACTGACACGGTTTTTAACAGGGTGTTCTATGCTTGAAATGAGGTGCTCCACACAGAGAGCGCCGCCAACAATGAGGGTGCGCGAATGGCTACGATTGATTCCATGAACAAGGACACCACACGGTTGAGCGATGGACCAGACTGGACGTTTGATCTGCTGGATGTCTATCTGGCAGAGATAGACCGGGTGGCGAAACTCTACAGACTGGATACCTACCCGCACCAGATTGAGGTCATCACCTCCGAGCAGATGATGGATGCTTACTCCAGCGTCGGGATGCCGATTAACTATCCTCACTGGTCGTTTGGCAAAAAATTTATCGAGACCGAACGACTGTACAAGCACGGTCAGCAAGGGTTGGCCTACGAGATTGTGATTAACTCCAACCCGTGTATCGCCTATCTGATGGAGGAGAATACCATTACCATGCAGGCGCTGGTGATGGCGCACGCCTGCTATGGACATAACTCCTTCTTCAAAAATAACTATCTGTTTCGCAGTTGGACTGACGCCAGCTCTATTGTTGATTACCTGATCTTCGCGCGTAATTACATTACCCAGTGCGAAGAACGATACGGCGTGGACGAAGTTGAGCGATTACTCGACTCCTGCCACGCACTGATGAATTACGGCGTTGACCGCTATAAGCGCCCACAGAAAATCTCCCTCCAGGAGGAGAAGGCCCGCCAGCAGAGTCGCGAAGAGTATCTGCAAAGCCAGGTGAATATGTTGTGGCGTACCCTGCCGAAGAAAGAGGAAGAGAAGACGGTCGCCGAAGCGCGGCGCTATCCTTCAGAGCCGCAGGAGAACCTGCTCTACTTTATGGAAAAAAATGCCCCGCTGCTGGAGTCATGGCAACGCGAAATCCTGCGTATTGTGCGCAAGGTCAGCCAGTATTTTTATCCGCAAAAACAGACCCAGGTGATGAACGAAGGTTGGGCTACCTTCTGGCATTACACCATTCTGAACCACCTGTATGACGAGGGAAAAGTCACCGAACGTTTTATGCTGGAATTTTTACACAGCCACACCAACGTCGTATTCCAGCCGCCTTATAACAGCCCGTGGTACAGCGGAATAAACCCTTACGCCCTGGGGTTCGCCATGTTCCAGGACATCAAGCGTATCTGTCAGTCGCCGACGGAAGAAGATAAGTACTGGTTCCCGGATATCGCCGGCTCCGATTGGCTGGAAACGCTGCATTTTGCCATGCGTGATTTCAAAGATGAGAGCTTCATCAGCCAGTTCCTGTCACCGAAAGTGATGCGCGATTTCCGCCTCTTTACGGTGCTGGATGACGATCGGCATAACTATCTGGAGATCTCCGCCATTCACAACGAAGAAGGCTATCGTGAAATCCGCAACCGCCTCTCGTCGCAATATAATCTGAGCAACGTTGAGCCGAATATTCAGGTCTGGAACGTGGATCTGCGGGGCGATCGCTCCCTCACCCTGCGCTATATCCCGCATAATCGCGCGCCGCTGGATAAAGGACGCAAAGAAGTGCTCAAGCATGTGCATCGGCTGTGGGGATTTGATGTGATGCTGGAACAGCAAAACGAGGACGGGAGCGTGGAACTGCTGGAGCGCTGTCCACCCAGAATGAACAGCCTGTAAACAAAAACCCCCTCATCATGAGGGGGTTCGCGTTTAACGGCCCTGAATGGCTAAATCGCCAGGCAGGTTTTTCTGCATCCGGTGCCAGATCTCGCCGCTGTCATGGCCATAACGACGCACCGTTTCGTACACCTGGTCGTGCGCGCCCTGTAAGCACAGTTGCGACAGCTTATGATAGAAACCGAGCGCCAGGCTACGCGCTTCCGGATTGGCAAAGTAGTGACGGCCAATGCGGGTATACAGCCCTTTCATCCCGTTCAGGATCAGGCCATAAATCGGGTTGCCTGAGGCAAACGCCAGACCGCGAAAAATGTTGTAATCGAGATCGGCAAACGCATCGGCGTGATCGGCCACTTCCTGTGCGGTCGCCAGCACTTCCTGCGCTTTGTCAGGATGCTGACGAAACGCGGTGCGAATGAAGATGGTGGAGATGTTGGTCCGGACCGACAGCAAATTGTCGATCAACTGCGGGACGCTTTCGTGATCGAGACGCGCCAGCGTTTCAAGAATATTCAGCCCGGAGGTTTCCCAGAAATTATTCACCTTCGTCGGTTTGCCATGCTGAATGGTCAACCAACCGTCTCGCGCCAGACGCTGCAGCACTTCACGTAACGTGGTACGAGTCACCCCGATAAGTTCCGAGAGTTCTCGTTCTGCAGGCAAGATAGTGCCAGGGGGGAAGCGGTTATTCCAGATACTTTCAATGATGTACTCTTCCGCGAAACCCGCCGGGCTCTGCGCCTTTATGACCATAGTGAGATTTCCATTACACAGCAAAACATAGTTACACTCATCATACCAGACGGGGTACACGCCTGATAGCAGACACAGTGAAGAAAAAGTGGATCAAGGCTTCATTTTCTTGATAACACGGGCGGTCGGGGGTTAAAGGCTTGCCTGCTTTCCGGCTGACCGTTACTCTTTGTGGCTAACCATAAAAACATCATTTCAATAAATAAGGTAAGGGAAACCATAATGGAACTCTCATGGGGCCGCGCGTTCTGGCGCAACTTTTTAGGCCAGTCGCCAGACTGGTACAAGCTCGCACTACTGACCTTCTTGATAGTTAATCCACTGATTTTCATCATCAATCCATTTGTTGCGGGCTGGTTGCTGGTGGCGGAATTCATCTTCACACTGGCGATGGCCCTGAAGTGTTACCCGTTGCTGCCAGGCGGTTTGCTGGCAATTGAAGCCGTTATGATTGGAATGACCAGCGCCGCGCATGTTCGTGAAGAGGTGGCAAATAACCTGGAAGTCCTGCTGCTGCTGATGTTCATGGTTGCTGGCATCTATTTTATGAAGCAGTTGCTGCTGTTCATTTTTACCCGCCTGCTGCTGACTATTCGCTCCAAAACGCTGCTGTCACTTGCGTTTTGTGTGGCGGCGGCCTTCCTCTCCGCCTTCCTTGATGCGCTGACCGTTGTGGCGGTGGTGATAAGCGTCGCCGTCGGGTTCTATGGCATTTATCACCGCGTAGCCTCTTCCCGCGCTGACGATCATGACATTCTTGATGACAGCCATATCGATCAGCACTATAAAACGGTACTCGAACAGTTCCGTGGCTTCCTGCGCAGTCTGATGATGCATGCCGGAGTGGGAACCGCGTTGGGCGGCGTGATGACGATGGTGGGCGAACCGCAGAACCTGATTATCGCCAAAGCCGCCGGCTGGCATTTTGGCGACTTCTTCCTGCGAATGTCGCCGGTCACCGTTCCGGTACTGATTTGCGGCCTGCTCACCTGCGTACTGGTTGAGAAGTTGCGCTGGTTTGGCTATGGCGAAACGCTGCCGGAAAAAGTGCGTGACGTATTGCAGCAGTTTGACGACCAAAGCCGCCAGCAGCGCAGCCGTCAGGAGCGTTTAAAGCTGATCGTTCAGGCCATTATCGGCGTCTGGCTGGTTATCGCCCTGGCGCTGCATCTGGCGGAAGTGGGGCTGATCGGTCTGAGCGTCATTATCCTCGCCACCTCGCTGACCGGCGTGACCGATGAACATGCGATTGGCAAGGCGTTCACCGAATCTCTGCCTTTCACCGCGCTGCTGACCGTCTTTTTCTCGATTGTGGCAGTGATCATCGACCAGCACCTTTTCTCACCGATTATTCAGTTTGTGTTGCAGGCCTCGGAGCACGCGCAACTGACCCTGTTCTATCTCTTCAACGGTCTGCTCTCGTCGATCTCCGATAATGTTTTCGTCGGTACGATCTACATTAACGAGGCCAAAGCGGCGATGGAAAGCGGCGCTATCACTCTGCAACAGTACGAACTGCTGGCGGTGGCGATCAACACCGGGACTAACCTGCCGTCCGTGGCGACGCCAAATGGTCAGGCGGCGTTCCTCTTCCTGCTCACCTCCGCACTGGCCCCGCTGATTCGCCTCTCCTATGGTCGGATGGTCTGGATGGCGCTGCCGTATACGATCGTGCTGACGTTGGTCGGTCTGCTGTGTGTTGAGTTTACCCTGACGCCGCTGACCGAGTGGATGACGCAAAGCGGCTGGTTAGCTACACTTTCGTAACAACTTACCGGGCATTTCACTGCCCGGTTTGCCTTTTTGCATGATATTTATCCGATTACACAATATTTAAGTTTCTCCTGGTGGCGCGGTGATCGAATTGGTTTACACTGCCGTGTCTACGCATGTTGCAGGGAAATTATTATGTTGCGATATTTAAACCAGTGCTCACGGGGTCGGGGTGCCTGGTTATTAATGGCTTTTACTGCCCTGGCGCTTGAACTGGTCGCGCTGTGGTTCCAGCATGTTATGCTGCTTAAGCCCTGTGTGCTGTGTATCTATGAGCGCTGCGCACTGTTCGGCATCATGGGGGCCGGACTGGTCGGGGCTATTGCGCCTAAAACGCCGTTGCGCTACGTGGCGCTGATCATCTGGATCTACAGTGCCTGGCGTGGTGTGCAGTTGGCCTGGGAACACACCATGATCCAGTTGCACCCTTCTCCCTTCATGACCTGTGATTTCATGGCGCGCTTCCCCAGTTGGTTGCCATTGGATAAATGGTTGCCGCAGGTGTTTGTTGCCTCCGGGGATTGCGCTGAGCGTCAGTGGGAATTTTTATCGCTGGAAATGCCGCAATGGTTACTGGGCATTTTTGCGGCCTATCTGGTCATCGCGGTTCTGGTCCTGCTTGTCCAGCCGCTTAAACCGAAAAGACGCGATCTGTTCGGTCGTTAATCTCAAACGCTCCCGGCCGGGAGCGTTTTTTTATCTGTCGCGTAAACTTTAATCCGCCCATGAAGGTTTGTTCAGGATGTGATCCTGCCAGTCATGCACTTCTGACTCTCTTACGGCAATGTGGCGTACCGAAATTCGTTCGCCGTGCATTGCCGCTTTCGATCCCGTCAGCAACGGATGCCACTCCGGTAGCCCTTTCCCTTCCGCCAGCAGTCGATAGGCGCAAGTCATCGGCAACCATTCAAAGGTTGGCAGATTATCACGCGTTAACTTGATGCAGTCAGGCTCGTACTCGAAGCGACGTTCGTAGTTGCGGCACTGGCAGGTTTTAATATTGAGCTGACGACAGGCAACGTTGGTGAAATAGATCTCGTCGGTATCCTCGTCCATCAGCTTATGCAGGCAGCACTGACCGCAGCCATCACATAACGACTCCCATTCGGCATCGGTCATTTCATCCAGGGTTTTACGTTGCCAGAAAGGTAAATCGCTCATCAGGGTATCCGCCATTGCTATAAAGCTGCACCTTATAACCAGTCTGGCACGCTGATGCAAGTTTTGCCGCCCAAAAAGGCGGCAAGCCGGTGTTACAGGACGCGGGTCGTCAGGGAATGACCGTTAAAATTGACCACCAGCTCATCGCCGCTGGTGAGTGGCCCGACGCCTTCCGGAGTGCCGGTCAGCACGACATCGCCGGCTTTGAGGGTAAAGAATTTGCTCATATAGGCGATTAAGGGGACGATTTTGTGGATCATATCTGCCGTCGTGCCCTGCTGGCGAACGTCGCCATTGACGGTCAGGCCCAGCGGTGTCGCCTGCGGATCGCCATTAAATTCCGCAGCAGGAATGAACCCGGACAGCGGGCACGAGTTATCGAATCCTTTTGCCTTCTCCCAGGGTTGTCCAGCCTTCTTCATTTTGCCCTGAATATCACGTAACGTCAGATCGAGCGCCACGCCATATCCGGCGATCGCCTTACGAACATGTTCTTCGGTCGCCTGACGTAGCGTCGCGCCAATTAATACCGCCAGCTCGACCTCATGGTGTACTGAGCCCATGTCCGTCGGAATGACCAGCGGCTGGCGCAAATCGCACAGAGCGGTTTCCGGCTTGATAAACAGCACCGGCTCATCCGGTGTGACGCTACCCATTTCTTTAATGTGGTTGGCGTAGTTACTGCCCACACACACCACTTTGCTTACCGGGTAGTCAAGCAGCGCACCCTGCCAGTTATGATGTTGATACATTCATTTTCCCCTAATTTGTCATCGTTGACTTCAGGAATGGCACCGACAGGCATGACGCCGGGTACCGTTTATTTATCGACTTCTGGATTTTTTTGTGTGGCATTGAAACGATGTTGTTTCAATAAATCTTCGGGCGGTGGCGGCAGTTGTAAATAATATCCCTGCTCCGTTAAGGCTTGTTTTACTTTATCCAGCGAGGCATTGACTAACTTTTTGCTTCCGTCCAGCGGCAATATCATTGCCAGCTGTGGCTGACCAAATCCTTTCATCAGTTCTTCAGGCACGCGTGAGAAATCGTCTTTTTTTTCGACATACAAATAGGTCTGGTCACGCTTAGCACTTCTGTAGATCACACAAAACATACATTTTACTCTGAATTAAACGGATGGCGACTTGCCTCAATATAATAGTGACTATAACATGCCTTCTGGACTTCGGAATATCACTCCACATCGGGGATGATAAATAGCAAATTGAGTAAGGCCAGGATGTCAAACACGCCCATCGAACTTAAAGGCAGTAGCTTCACCTTGTCAGTGGTTCATTTACATGAAGCAGAACCCGAGGTTATTCGTCAGGCGTTAGAAGACAAAATCGCTCAGGCTCCTGCTTTTTTAAAACACGCTCCTGTGGTGGTGAATGTCAGTAGCCTTGATACGCCGGTGAACTGGCCGCAGTTGCAGAAGGTCGTGGCGTCGACGGGGTTACGTATTGTTGGCGTCAGCGGTTGCAAAGATGCCCGGCTGAAAGCCGAAATCGACCAAATGGGCCTTCCTTTACTCACTGAAGGTAAAGAGAAAGTGGCGCGTTCCGCGCCGGCAGAACCCGTTGCTCCCGCCGCTGTAGTGCAAAACGCTACTCCCGTCACAAAAACGCGATTTATTGATATACCGGTTCGTTCCGGTCAACGCATTTATGCACCACAATGTGATCTGATTGTTACAAGTCACGTCAGCGCTGGCGCTGAGCTGATCGCCGATGGCAATATCCATGTCTATGGCATGATGAGAGGTCGCGCGCTGGCAGGGGCAAGTGGTGACCGGGAAGCGCAAATTTTCTGTACCCACCTGACGGCAGAACTGGTGTCTATCGCAGGTGTTTACTGGCTGAGTGATAAAATCCCAGCAGAATTTTATGGCAAAGCGGCACGTCTACAGTTGGCAGATAACGCTTTGACAGTTCAACCGTTGAATTGATCCCTTTTTAACAAGGAATTTCTATGGCACGCATTATTGTAGTTACTTCGGGTAAAGGGGGCGTTGGCAAAACCACCTCCAGCGCGGCCATCGCTACTGGTTTGGCCCAGAAGGGAAAGAAAACTGTCGTTATTGATTTTGATATCGGCCTGCGTAACCTCGATCTCATTATGGGGTGTGAGCGTCGGGTTGTTTATGATTTCGTCAACGTCATTCAGGGCGATGCTTCGCTCAATCAGGCGCTCATCAAGGACAAGCGCACTGAAAATCTCTTCATTCTTCCAGCCTCCCAGACTCGCGATAAAGACGCGTTAACGCGTGAAGGCGTTGCAAAAGTCCTCGACGATCTGAAAGCGATGGATTTCGATTTTATCGTCTGCGACTCCCCTGCGGGGATCGAAACCGGCGCGCTGATGGCGCTTTATTTCGCTGACGAAGCGATCATCACCACTAACCCGGAAGTCTCCTCGGTGCGCGACTCCGATCGTATTCTGGGCATTCTGGCGTCTAAATCTCGCCGCGCCGAGAACGGTGAAGATCCGATTAAAGAACATCTGCTGTTGACGCGCTACAACCCAGGCCGTGTCAACCGGGGCGACATGCTCAGTATGGAAGATGTACTGGAAATCCTGCGCATCAAACTCGTCGGAGTTATCCCGGAAGATCAGTCTGTTCTGCGCGCCTCTAACCAGGGTGAACCGGTCATTCTGGACATCAATGCGGACGCAGGTAAAGCGTATGCCGATACGGTAGACCGTCTGTTGGGAGAAGAACGTCCTTTCCGCTTCATTGACGAAGAGAAGAAAGGTTTCCTCAAACGCCTGTTCGGAGGATAAGTTATGGCATTACTGGATTTTTTTCTCTCGCGGAAAAAGAGTACAGCGAACATCGCGAAAGAGCGATTACAGATTATTGTCGCCGAGCGTCGTCGTAGTGACGCCGAGCCGCATTATTTACCGCAGTTACGTAAAGATATTCTTGAGGTCATTTGTAAGTATGTACAAATTGATCCGGAAATGGTCACCGTTCAGCTTGAACAAAAAGACGGCGATATTTCCATTCTCGAACTTAACGTCACATTACCGGAAGCTGAAGAGTCGAAGTAAACGCTTCACTAAGAAGACTCCTGGAAAAAAGGCAGAGCGATCTGCCTTTTTTATTATCAGCGATTCTTCTACCTCGACAATAATGGTGCGTGAAATACGGCAATCATTTATCCACGAGTGATAACTGTTCGGTTATTTTCGCTTTTGCATAACAAACAAAACGCAAGACAGCAGGCATAGCCTCTGCCCAGTCAACGCTTACCTGGCCCAGATAGTCGAGCCGCGCTGTCGCAAGGAGAGATGCGTGTTCACCCGGCAGATGAGGCAGTAACCAGTTTGCCGCGCCGTCTTTCGCGGTAAAGCCCCCCGTCGCCACGCTGTACCAGATCCGCACCAGGGTCAAAATGATATTGCGTTCATCGCCTTGCAAATCGCTACTGTCCTGCCAGAGCGTCAACGTCTGGCGGAACGTCTCCCGAATGTCATTTTCCGGTACAGGCTCAAAAAGCCGATCCGCACGCTCGCCGGTTAAGGCAATGCTGGCATTGCGCGCCTGGGTTAATAAAATCGCCAGATCGCCATCCTGCTGCGCAGGTTCATACTTCCCCGCGTGAATATCCTCGCGCAGCCACTCGCCAAACTGCATCTCCCGCCGGGGAGGAAAACGCCAGGGAACCACATCGGCATATACCACAACCGTTACCTCAAGCGCCCGCCAGAGCATTGACGTGCCTGGCGGGGCGGATACCAACAGTAGTTCCTGCATAAGCGCTTCTCGTTGTACCGTCGTGAGCGGCGCGCGCGTGGTAACCAGCAAATCAATATCGCTGTAGGGTTTTAGCCCACCCTCAACGGCAGATCCGTACAGATGAATGGCGAGCAGGTCGCTTTCCAGAATCCGCGCAATAATGGCCTTCGTCTTTTCCAGTTGTTCCCGGAGCGTATCCGGCATCATCAGTGTCATCGTCCCATCCGTTATCGTGTCATTTTTTGCACAGCCCCACTTTAACGTGATGGAAAACCCGCCGACAAGCAGCGGGCTGAACCTGAATTTAGTGGTGCAGCATTTCATCCACCACGGCCTGCGCCTTGAGTTGATAAGGATAGTAGGTTGGCCAGTTATCCATCTCTTCCAGTAGCGCCTGCTGTGAGATATTGCCCATGAAAAGGTGGAAATGGTTCGACGCGCGCGGCGCGATGATATGATCGCTGAACTGCACGAACTTCGGCGCCTTGCTGTTTTCGTCCTTACATTCAAACAGATAGCGAACCCCTTTTTTACCTGATGTATAGGTCAGGATCTTATATCCGGCGTAGTCATACCGACAGGAAGCAACCTGCTTACCGGTATGGAACTCCATCACGCCATTTTCGATACCAATCGTATCGACCTTCGTCGCATAGCCTTTCCGGTAGTAGGATTTCACCTCTTCCGCTGTTTTACCCTTCTCCTTTTCCGCTTTCTGTTTAAAAACCGGATCCAGTTCGCCGCTGACCAGATAAGGATAAACGGATTGCCACATACCGTCCCAGTCGGTGAGCGCCCTGTCCTTGACATTGCTGTCGGCAAATTCGCCTTCCGCCGCCTTCTGTTCCATTTCTGTCAACGGCAGGCCATGCGCGTGATCGCCGTGGGCAAAGGCATAGCTGCTGACCCACAGCATTCCCAGAGAGACTGATAATTTTTTCCAATGAATCGCCAACGTCGTACCCTCAATCATGTGAATAAGATGAAATGTTATAATATAACAATTCAGTTTATTCAACACCGTTGCGCGTAAATGATGGAAACTTGATCTGGTCACTTTTTATGCAAAACGTAGATTCGATATACTGCAACTGGAGACAAAAAACAGGAGGTAATGACTATGTATCGTTCTGTTCTGGTGCCCATTGATATTTCAGAAGCCGATCTCACCCGGCAACTTATTCCTCAGGTCCAAATTCACGCCAAAACGGCGAAAGTCCATTTTCTGTCGGTCATTCCCTCGGTCCCCTTTTATGCTTCCCTGGGGCTCGCCTACTCTGGCGAACTCCCGGATAAAAATGGACTGCAGACGAAAGCATCACAGAAACTCGACGAGATTGTGAAGCAATTCGATATCCCCGAAGGCCGGATAGAAAAACATGTGGTATACGGTCCCCCGAAGGATCAAATCCTGAAACTGGCGGATGCCGTCAGTGCTGACCTGGTGATCATCGCTTCACATCGCCCCGGTATCTCAACGTATCTGTTGGGTTCTACCGCCGCAGCCGTCGTGCGCCATGCGCACTGCCCTGTGCTGGTAGTCCGCTGAGCCGCAAACGGGAGTCCGTCTGTTGGCTCCCGTTTATACCATTTTCACGATCCAGTCGCGGAATATCTCCATCGCGGGCGTCATCGGTTTCGACTTCAGGTGGGTAAGCCAGTAGCCGCCCATATTGATCTCTATCGCAAAGGGGCGAACGAGTTGTCCGGCAGCCAGTTCTCTGGTGAACATCATTGCCGGAACCAGGGCCACGCCGCCGGTATGGATGACCGTTTCAATCATCAGGCGCGAGGAATCAAAAACGGCGCCATTGATCCGTTCCGCCGTCACGCCTGCCGCAGCAAACCAGCTTTCCCATTCATCTGCCCGGTATGAACGCAGAATATTCTCGTGCAACAGATCGGCGGGTTGGCTAAGTCGTTGCGCGGTTTCGGGCCTGCACAGGACGGTCAGCGGAGCTTCACACAGCCTTTCGTTATGAGTGGCGGGCCACTGACCGCTACCAAAGCGGATAGCAAAATCCAGCCCCTCAGCCGCCAGATTGACGACGTTGTTATTTGTGCGCAAGCGCAATTCAACGAACGGATGCGCCTGTCGGAATTGCTCAAGGCGCGGCAATAACCAGCCAACGGCAAAGGTACCGACCGCGGCGACCGAGAGCACTTCACGATACTCTCCGCCCTCAAACTGACGGAAAATGGTGTCGATTTGGCCAAAGGCGTCGGTCAGGACGGCAAACAGCGCCTGCGCCTCATCCGTCATCTCCAGCCCTCTGGGCAGACGTTTAAAAAGTTCTCTGTTCAGGCGATCTTCCAGGATACGCACCTGCTGGCTGACGGCTGCCTGCGTGACACAGAGTTCCATTGCCGCACGTGTAAAGCTCAAGTGGCGAGCCGAAGCTTCAAAGGCGCGTAGCGCATTGAGTGGAAGATTAGAACGCATAATACAGACTCATAAGATTTTCTTTATTCCAGGGTAAATTCTTCTCGCTTGTTAAGCAAGCGCTGATAGCGGATAGTCCTGGCACCGCAATGATATCCTGCGCCTTTAATTCGTCTGCCTGAGTGGAAAAAATAAAAGCGCACTTATCGATCCAATTCACTGATTATCAAGGACGTTATTTATGCTAAAAAAACGATTCCATCAGACGTTACTTATCACCGCCGCATTCGTTTTCTTTGCCAGCAGTTCGCTGCTTTCGGCCCGTGCGCAGGCGACTCCCCCCCAGGTTCAACAAAAACTGGCTGCATTAGAAAAACAATCAGGTGGTCGACTCGGTGTTGCGCTGATTAATACCGCCGATCGTTCACAAATTCTTTATCGCGCTGACGAGCGTTTTGCGATGTGCAGTACCAGTAAGACAATTGTCGTCGCCGCAGTATTGAAACAAAGCGAAACTCAACACGATATTTTGCAGCAAAAAATGACCATCAAAAAAACCGATCTGACGAATTGGAATCCGGTGACGGAAAAACAGGTCAATAAAGAGATGACATTAGCGGAGCTAAGTGCTGCCACTCTGCAATACAGCGATAATACGGCAATGAATAAATTGCTTGAGCATCTGGGCGGTACCGGCAACGTCACGGCCTTTGCCCGTTCAATTGGCGACGCCACGTTTCGTCTGGATCGGACAGAACCCGAACTGAATACTGCCATTCCGGGTGACGAACGCGATACCACATCGCCACTGGCGATGGCAAAAAGTCTGCACAAGCTGACGCTGGGTAATGCGCTGGCAGATATGCAGCGCGCACAGCTGGTCGCATGGTTGAAAGGGAATACAACCGGCGGCCAGAGCATTCGTGCCGGACTGCCTGAAAGCTGGGTGGTTGGCGATAAAACCGGGGGCGGCGATTATGGCACCACGAATGATATCGCAGTGATCTGGCCCGAAGACCGTGCGCCGCTGATCCTCGTGACTTACTTTACCCAGCCGCAGCAGGATGCCAAAGGACGCAAAGATATTCTGGCCGCCGCCGCAAAAATTGTGACGGAAGGGCTTTGATCCCGGCAAGCACGTGGAGAAAGTAAAAAGGCCCAGACAAACGTCTGGGCCTTCAAATTTGGGCCGCCATCGAGGCCTCGAACCCCGTTCCCTACAACAAAAGTCGTTCGCTCTTCCAGATGAGCTAATGGCGGTCTGCTGGTTATTATTTCTGATTGAGAATCTACTCATCATCAGAACCGGGCGGGGATAATACATAACTCAAATTCCCCCTGCAATAGCTGTGGGCGTTTTTCTATTATGATTACCGCTCATTTGCTTATTATTCAGACAACGCAATGTTTCAAAGATGATATATTGCGCAATACCGTAATTTCCTTTTCCAGTTGACTGAGACAACCCTGGTCTGGAGCGGGTTCAGCTATTCAGGGACATGGGTTTGTCACCCCCCGGCGGTAAACCGAACAGTTTACGTACCCCGTTAAGAAACGCCCCATAAGGCCGCCCCAGCAAGAGCATCATTAAGGCTGCGCCCAGCGTCCCCTGGATCAAGCCGCTCCCCGAAGCTCCGCTAAACGCAATGATCGCAGCATAAAGCGGCACCTGGAAACTGACCAGCGCCATACTGTCCCATAGCAGTTGGGAAATCCGATTCTCTCCGGCTCGCTTCATCAACCAGTCCCGCCATATGCCGTAAGGTCTGGCCACCGGCACCATCAGAATCGCGCCCAGGAGGCGAGCATGTAGCACCTGTTCCCACGTCATACCCGCTATCACGCGTTCATTAATAATGCCTGTTGTCGTGAAGAACAGGAGCAGCGCAGTGGTGTCGGCGAAAAATGCTGTCCTGCGTGTAGTCAGTGGTGGGCGTTGAGACACATTTCAGTTCCTGTTGTGGCTAGTGATTGATAAAACGTCTACTCACCAAAAGAGAAACCAAAAACTATAGCACACCGGGTCGGATTCACCCGGACTGGCGCGCATAGAGGTAGGCTGTTGCTCTTGATACCCCTAAATGCTGTGCCACCGTATCCATGGATTTGCGTACGTTTAACAATCCCTCCTTTCGTAACTGTTGGATCAACATCTTTCTGTCTTCCGTTTTAAGCGCGCGAGCCGTGGTGGCGCGTTTCGCAGCAAAATCATCGATTCGCTGGCGAATAACTTCCGTACTACCGGGATCAAGATGTTCACGCACCGGAGAACTCTCTGTTTCAGTAAAACGCGCCAGTGCGCTCTGCATCCCCCGGAAAAGCGTCATATCGACATTAAGGCATAATGCCGCAACGTATTTGCCCTCTTCATCCTTAATGCCAATAGACGTACTTTTTACCGGGCGGCCGTCGGCAAACTGATTGCCGTAGTTCGCAATAATTTCGGGAAAATCCGCAGACGCAATCCTTGCCAGTCCGAGCTCGGTAGCCGGTTGTCCAGCCTCTCGTCCGGATAAATTGTTATGTATGGACATAATCGCATGCTCAGGATCCTTCAGGTCATGAACAACCACTTCGCAAAAGGGGGAAAACGTTTCGCTTAATCCCTTCGCGATAGTGTCAAGTTGGCTGAGAAGCGAATTTTCGTCGTTTTTTGGCATGCCGGTCTCCCACAGTGATGCCCGTTATAATTATTGCTATCCGTTTACAGCCTCACGAGACGGATTTCCCGGCCAGAAACTCACCGTAGCGCGCGATATCCACATTGCCGCCGCTGATAATAATGCCGACTTTTTTCCCGCTGAGTTCCGCTTTTCTCGCCCTGGCCGCCGCAAAGCCAAGACAACCGGTAGGCTCTGCGACAATTTTCATTCGCTCCGCCATAAACTTCATTGAGGCAATTAATTCATCGTCTGAAACGGTCAGAATATCATTAACGTATTTTTGAATCAGAGGGAACGTATAGTGCCCCAGATGTTGCGTCTGTGCGCCATCAGCGATCGTTTTTGGCGTATCGATGTGAACGATTTTACCACTTCGAAACGACTGCTGTCCGTCGTTACCGGCTTCCGGCTCCACGCCATAAATTGTGCAATCTGGCGAGAGCTGCCGGGCTGCCAGTGCTGAACCTGAAAGCAATCCCCCGCCCCCCAGACAGACAAAAAGCACATCCAGTGGGCCAACCTCCTCAATCAACTCTTTGGTTGCGGTGCCCTGACCGGCGATGACATGGGGATGATCGTAGGGAGGAATGAGCGTTAATCCTTGTTTTTCAGCCAATTCACGACCAATCTGTTCACGATCTTCCGTATAGCGATCGTACATGACGACATTGCCGCCATACCCTTTGGTCGCCGCCACTTTTGCGGCCGGCGCATCATGCGGCATGATGATTCTCGCCGGAATACCCAGTAGCTTTGCTGACAGCGCGATCGCCTGGGCATGATTTCCGGAAGAAAATGTCACCACGCCAGCTGCACGCTGTTCCGGCGTAAACTGGCGTAATGCATTCATCGCCCCACGAAACTTAAAGGCCCCCATACGCTGGAGGTTTTCGCATTTAAAGAAAACGTCAGCGCCAAATTCTTCATTGACGGTCCGGGAGGTCATTACGGGCGTCTTGTTTGCGTATCCTTCAATGCGCTCTGCGGCGGCGGCAACATCAGCATATTCAGGACGTGTAGTTTCAGTCATTTTTTCACCTGTCTATTGTTAAGCATCGGGCTTATTGTGCCAGCGCGATCGCTTCCACTTCTAAGGCAGAACCATAATGCAGTTCTGCAACCCCTGCCACGACACGAGATGGACGGAAATCACCAATCCATTCGGCGTAGATTTCATTAAACGTCGGCCATTGATTGATATCTGTCACATAGACACGAACCGAAACCAAATGCTGACGGGATACGCCGGCCCCCTTCAGGCAGGCATCGACATTTTCCAGAACTTGTCTGGTCTGTTCCTCAAAAGACGTCCCCGCCTTTTTCTCACCGTGCCGGGTGACTGGCAGTTGTCCTGAGATGAAAACAAATCCCCCTGCAGTCACACTCGCCGAGTAGTGGCCGGCGGGGGGAAGCCCATGGGACGCTGAGTTTAATGTGATAGCCGGGTGCATGTGCAACTCTCCTGTGTGCCATGTCTAATACAATATGTATTAAATTATACTTTCTGTATGGTTTATACACCACATTGCACTGTGCAACCACCCCCTGTGTGGACACCCACCGTGTCTGTCCCTCTCTTATGTGACAGAGATCCCGGTTATGATTTGCTTCAGGAAATTAAAAGGTTCGATAATGGCGCTAATCGACATATTGAATCCGAATGGGATGCGGCGTGATGAAATTAACAATACTGGTAGATAACAATACTTACATTGACAGATATTTGACTGGAGAACCTGGCGTTTGCTATTTCATTGAATGCTCAGGGCTAAAACTTCTTTTTGATGTTGGCTACTCTGATGTTTTTTTAAAAAATGCACAGATCCTGGGTATTGACCTTACGCGTATTGATAAAATTGTATTATCACATGGTCATAACGATCACACCTGGGGGTTAAACCATTTGTTCCAGCATTACGACCGAATTCCGTCACCACCCGCAAATAAAGTCGATATCATTGCCCATCCCGCCGCATTTATGCCTAAGTTTTATCATTCAAAACCCATTGGGATGAACCATAATGCCTCCTGCTTTGACTACTTCTTCAATGTCGTTAATTCCACACACCCGCTGAAATTATCAGAAGACATCACTTTTTTAGGGCAAATCCCCCGTCTTAATCATTATGAAGCGCAACATCCGGTAGGCCACACGCACAGTAACGAGGGTGAGTTAACGGCTGATTACGTGATTGACGACAGCGCAATAGCAATCAAAACAAAGGACGGGCTGGTCATTGTCACCGGGTGCTCACATGCCGGGATTTGTAATATTATCGAGTACGCAAAATCTGTTACTGGAGAATCGCGAATCGCCTCCGTAATAGGCGGTTTTCATCTCCTTAACGCCGATGAATCGTTACTTTCTGAAACGGGAAAATATCTCAGCACATTGTCTGCTGATACGCTTTACCCCAGTCATTGCACCGATCTCGCTGCAAAAATTTATCTGTCCCGTTATGTGGATCTCAAAGAAACGGGTGTGGGACTCACGCTGAACTTCCCCATGTAATAGAACACCGGGTCGTGTGAAGGGAGACCGTGTTTTCTGTCTCCCGATTGTTCATATATGGCGCCTTTTATTTCACCGGCCCCAGGAGAGAGACAGATGCCGAATGTGACGATCACCTGACCACCAGCAGATCGGAAAAACGCGTAGTATAACGCGGAGAAAGCATCTGCCGTTTCAGTTGCCACGGTTGCTGAATCCCCTGCCCGACAAAGTACAGCGTTCCTCTCCCCTGTTTGGCATTGAGCGTATCAAGGACTTCCATCAACTTCTCGCTGCCGGGACGCGGTGCGTTATCATCAAACAGATTGAGTTGTGCCACGCCCTGACTGAAAAAATCGCCGAGCATAACCCCTGCCTTTTGATAACGATGTCCCTCTTTCCAGACCGCATCCAGGCATCGCGTGGCCGCGCTGATGATGTCCCGACTGTCCTGCGTCGGTGTCAGCAGTTTCACGGACGCGCTATTGCTGTAAAAGGGTTCATTCGGCACAAACGGCGACGTCTTCACGAATGTTGAGACAAACCGGCAATACTGATGCTCACTCCGGAGTCTCTCTGCCGCCCGGCTTGCGTAAGCGCAAATCGCCTGGCGCATCTGCTCGTATTCCGTAATGCGCTCACCAAATGACCGACTGAAAACGATCTCCTGCTTCACGGGCGCAAACTCCTCAAGCGCCAGACAGGGCTCGCCGCGTAACTCCCGCACCGTCCTTTCCAGTACAACATTGAAGTGCTTTCGTATCACCGCAATGTGCGTATCTGCCAGATCGAGTACCGTTTTTATGCCCATCGCCGTCAGCTTTTTACTGATACGACGGCCAACGCCCCACACCTCATCAACCGGCAAAGCCGCCATCAATTTTCGCTGCTGTTCAAGATTCGACAGATCCACGACCCCACCCGTCTGTTGCGGCCACTTTTTCGCCGCGTGATTAGCCAGTTTGGCCAGGGTTTTTGTCTGCGCAATTCCCACGCCGACCGTCAGATGTGTCTGCTGCAGGACCGTGTTGCGGATCTCTTTGCCAAAATCCGTGAGATCCCGGCAGTTCCGAACGCCTGTTAGATCGCAAAAAGCCTCGTCGATACTGTAAATTTCAACGCGCGGCGATAGCGTTTCGAGCGTCGTCATGACCCGATTACTCATGTCGCCGTAGAGTTCATAATTTGAACTGAAACACACCACCCCATGACGCCGGAACGCCTCTTTTTGCCTGAAATAAGGTGCCCCCATGACCACCCACGGTTTCGCTTCGGGGCTGCGGGAAATCACACAGCCATCGTTATTCGACAGCACAACGACCGGTTTGCCTTTCAGATCGGGGCGGAACACCGTCTCACAGGACGCATAAAATGAATTCACATCGCATAGGGCAAACATGGCACACCTCACAAGAACTGTATCTATATACAGTATTATTTAAGATATTTTTTAACTTGCAAGCAAAATTCTGGCGCTTTTTCTTAGTGGATTGTTCTGCCTGAAAAAGTCGTCGGTTATCCACAGAAACGGTGCATAACTCTGTGGGTGAGTGGCATGACGTTGTTAATCACGTTCGTCCGCATGCCGTTCCCGCACGTTAGCCGGACAGCTCCACCCCCTTCCCAATGGATCAAATCAAAACTTGCAAGTTTGCTCACAAAACAAGCAGGTTAATTATCGATCAACATCACATTAATATTTAATTAACATATCTACCATTGGTATTACCACTTAAGACCACTGGTGAATCGCATGGAAATCAAGCGTGAAGTAACGGAGAACTGTAGCGGGCATGACCGCGTTGTTAAATTTTTACGCGAACAGCTACTAAGCGGGGTATTAAAAGCTGGCGACAGCCTGCTACCTGAGCGCGAACTGTCTGCAAAATTAGGAGTCAGCCGTCCGGTATTGCGAGAAGCGCTGAGAGCGCTGGCCATGATAGGTGCAGTAGAGATCCGTCACGGGGTCGGTACGGTTGTCACAAAACCGGACGTTTCGCTTTTTGGCGAATTTTTCACCTTCGTTTTGGCTCATCAACCCAATGTGGTTGATGACGTTATGCAAGCCCGGATCGCCATTGAACGTCAGGCGATCCGCCTGGCCTGCCGCCGGGGAACG
Source organism: Citrobacter farmeri (assembly GCF_019048065.1). Taxonomy (NCBI): domain Bacteria; kingdom Pseudomonadati; phylum Pseudomonadota; class Gammaproteobacteria; order Enterobacterales; family Enterobacteriaceae; genus Citrobacter; species Citrobacter farmeri. The sequence continues at coordinate 1,984,106 of NZ_CP077291.1, read as the reverse complement.
CAGAGTGACTACGATCGGTTAGCAGACTGCCTGCGTGAAATTAGCGAAACGATCCATGTCCCGGAGACAGGTGGACGCGCCGACTTTCGCTTCCATGAAACCATTGTCAGCGCGTCAGGCTCACCAACGCTTATCAGCATTTATCAGTCCATTAGCGTACTGATGCAGCGCTCTCACCTCGACAGGCGTGAACAGATTATGCAGGTGGAAGGCATTGAAGCGTTTCTCATTGACCATCATCGCGCCATTTTTGCCGCCATCGTCGAACGTGACGAGGACAAGGCCGATGAATTATTAAGTCGCCATTTTGAAATTGGTGCGGATTTTCGTCGTCGCGCCACCATTCGCATGGTCGGTTCCCAGTCCATTCCCCACACCCCGTAAAAGGATAAACAGATGCAAATCGTCATTGGCAGTGACCACGCCGGATTCCACCTCAAACAAGAACTCATTCAGTGGCTGCAACAGGCAGGCCACCAGCTCAACGATATCGGGAGTTACACCCCCGATCCGGTGGATTTTCCTGACATTGCTTATGCCGTATGCAGCAAGGTGCGCGAGGAAAACGGTCTGCGTGGGATCCTGGTTTGCGGCACTGGCGTGGGCGCGGTGATTGCCGCGAATAAAGTAAAAGGCATCCGCGCTGCCGTTTGTCATGACGTGCATTCCGCGCACCAGGCTGTTGAGCACGATGACGTGAATGTGATGTGTATCGGCGCACAGATCGTTGGCCCCTGGCTGGCGCGCGATCTCATTGACGCCTTTTTGCAGGCGACATTTGTTCAGGACGCTGACTTCGTCCGCCGCGTCGAGAAACTGGCATTGCTTGAGCAACATAACTGATAAATCTGAAGGAAATCATAATGAAAACGACTCGATCCGGTGTTGTTGGTTTTCTTGGCTTAGGTGTGATGGGGCGCGAGATGGCACGCAATCTTGCGCAGGCAGGATATACCGTACGCGCGTTTGATATCGTCAGCAGCGCAGGCGATGCGTTACGTCCGTTTGGTATTGAAATTGTTAGCGATATCCCCTCTGCCGTCCGCGATGCCGATATTGTTATTTCAATGCTGCCGGACACGCCTCAGGTAGAAGAGATCGTGAGTGGCCTGCAGGGACTGCTGTCTGTGCCGCCACGCGGAAAACTGTATGTCGACATGAGCACCATTGCGCCTGAAGCCACCCGCAGGCTGAGCCAGGCGCTCCAGGCCATCGGCGTAACCATGCTTGATGCCCCCGTCTCCGGCGGGCCGATTGGCGCTAAAAATGGCACGTTGACCATCATGGTTGGCGGTGACGCGGATGGTTTTGAGCGGGCCACGCCTTATCTGCGCGCGATGGGGACGACGTTAAATCATGTCGGCGCATCCGGGGCCGGACAGACCGTGAAGCTGTGTAATCAACTGATTTGCGGGATCAATATTCAGGCGATTTGCGAAGCACTGGCACTGGCGCGCGCCTGGGACATCAACTTGCCACAAATGCGGGAAGTGTTGCTGGGCGGTTCTGCAGCCTCGTGGATGCTCGACAAACTGGGGCCAGCCATGATCGAAGGCGATACCTCAGCCGGTTTCCGCATCGATCTGATGATGAAAGATCTTCGCCTGGTTTTAGAAGCCGCGCAAAAACATCCCGTTCCCCTGCCGGCAACCGCCCTTGTGGCTAGCCAGTACCAGAATGCGCAGGCCTATGGTGAAGGTGCAAACGGCAATCAGGCGCTGTTCAAAGTCTATGACCGGTTAACCGGCCAACGGACCGTAAACACAAATTAACCGGGGCGAAAGTCATGATGCTCGATTTCACAGCAATACTTTCACAATGGCAGCTCTTGCTGGACGGTGCGGAACTGACCGCCAAACTGGCCTTAGTGACGACAGTGACGGGTTTTCTCATCGGTACGCTCTGTGCCATTGCCCGGCGCTCTCAGTCCAGAGTGTTTGCGAGAGTCGCGGCAATCTATGTTGAATCTATTCGCAATACGCCGTTTCTGGTCCAGATCTTTCTGGTTTATTTCGGCCTGTCGAGCATGGGGTTTTCCTTTACCGCCTTCACCGTCTCGGTGATTGCACTGACGATTAATGTGGGCGCTTATACCGCAGAAATTATGCGTGCCGGATTTGAATCTGTGCATAAAGGGCAATGGGAGGCCGCTGAAACCCTGGGATTAACCAAATGGCAGCAATACTGGCATGTTGCATTACGACCTGCGATCGAGCGCGTTTATCCTTCGCTGACCAGCCAGTTTATTTTATTAATGCTGGCCTCATCGGTGACCTCGCAAATATCCACGGAAGAACTCACCGCGACCGCTAACTTTATTCAATCAGAAACCTACCGCCCCTTTGAAACTTTCGTGATTGTGGCGGGGATTTATATCGCACTCTCGCTGTTAATGCGGCTGATATTCTGGTTGTTTGGGCAGGCTATTTTCCCTCGCCGTCGCCGGCTTGGCACCATGATTTAGGGAGTAATGACGATGAATTTTCCCCTCAATTTCGCCCATATTCAATTTCTACTGGAAGGCACGCTGTGGACAATAGTCCTGTCACTCATGGCGTTCGGCGGCGGTGGCATAATGGGCTTTCTGATCGCACTTGGCCGCATCGCGCCGGTTCGTGCAATACGCCTGGTCATTTCAGCCTGGGTGCAGTTCATTCAGGGAACGCCTCTGCTGATTATCATGTTTATGGTCTATTTCGGATTGCCACAACTGGGCATGACGATTTCTCCGTTATTGGCTGCCGGACTGTCCCTCACCATTTATGCGAGCGCCTATCTGGGCGAAATCTGGCGAGGTTGCATTCAGGCCGTTCCCCGCGCGCAATGGGAGGCGGCGGAATGCCTGGCACTCTCCAGCACGCAGCGCATGTTTAACGTCATCCTGCCGCAAGCCATCAAGCTTGCGACACCGCCAACCGTGGGATTTTCGGTTCAAATCATCAAAAACACGTCACTGGCTTCTGTCGTGGGATTTGTCGAACTGGCCCGTGCCGGACAGTTAATTAATAACTCGATTTTTGAACCCTTTATTATCTATCTCATTGTTGCTGCATTGTATTTTTGCCTGTGTTTTCCCGTGTCGGTATTAAGTCGCCGACTTGAACAGGGCGCGCCAGAGAAAAAAGTTAAGCCTGTACCCACGGTAAGTCCACGAATCAATTAAGTGCTGAAGGTTGATACTATGTCCATTATTACACTCAGAAACGTACAAAAAAGCTTTGGCGACAACCCCGTGCTGAAAAACGTCTCTTTTTCCGTAAATCAGGGGCAGGTTGTGGCACTGATTGGCGCCAGCGGTTCAGGTAAAAGTACTGCCCTGCGCTGTATTGATCGACTGGAAACCATCAATGGCGGCAGCATTGAAGTCTGTGGACACCGCGTTGAAGATCCACACCTCAATCTGCGCAAGTTACGGCAGGACGTTGGGATTGTGTTCCAGAGTTACAATCTGTTTCCCCATTTGACGATAGAGCAGAACATTACGTTAGGTCCCGTCTCCGTCCAAAAAATGGCTAAAGCTGAAGCCAAAAGGCTGGCGCTGTCCGTACTCGACCAGGTGGGTCTGGCCGATAAGGCAGACAGTTATCCGGAACAACTCTCGGGCGGGCAGCAACAGCGCGCCGCCATCGCTCGCTCCCTGGCAATGAAACCCAAAGTGATGTTGTTTGATGAAGTGACATCGGCATTAGACCCAAAACTCACCGGCGAAGTCCTGCGCGTCATTGAGCGCCTGGCGGGAAGCGGCATGACCATGATTATGGTCACTCACGAAATGAATTTCGCCCGCCGGGTCGCCGACAAAATTATCTTTATGCATCAGGGTACCGTCCATGAAAGCGGCACGGTAGACATCCTGAAAACGCCGGGCACGGCGGCATTACAGGAATTTATTTCTAACGATTTGTGAACCACTCCCCCAGCGAAATATCCCTACGAAGGAAAATAATATGAGCCCTGCAAAAAAAATCTTACTGCTCGCGTCGTTACTGTCCCCCGTTATCACCCTTCCCGCGTCGGCAAATGTCCTGGAAGAAATACAAAAACGAGGTGAGATACGCGTTGCCACCGATTTATCCATTCCACCTTCAGGAATGTTAGATGCCTCAATGAAACCGGTTGGCTCCGATGTTGAAACCGCGGAATTATTGGCTAAAGACTGGGGAGTAAAACTGAAATTCATTGAAACAACAGGTCCGACGCGGATACCTAATTTACAGACCGGAAAGGCCGATATCATCATATCAACCCTTTCCGTCACGCCACAGCGTGCACAGGTCATTGACTTTAGCCGAGCCTATGCGGGATTACGATCGGTCATTGGCGCACCGGCGGCCACGAAAATAAGCGACTGGGGCGATTTAAAAGGACATGCTATTACCGTCACCCGGGGCACGACTCAGGATTCAATGCTGACCAAAGATGCGATGAAAAATGGGGTGACTATTCAACGTTACGATGATGATGCCACGCTGGTTACGGCGGCGGTGAGTGGTCAGGCTTACGCTGTCGCCACCTCAGCCACACTGGTTAATCAGATTAAGAAACAAAACCCTAAGCTGGCATTTGAACCAAAAATGACGCTTACCGTATTTGATTTAGCCATTGGCCTGAAAAAGAATGAGCCAGAGCTAAAAGAGAAACTCGATCAGTGGATTGTCACTAATCTCAAAAACGGGAAGCTGAATGCCATTTACGAAAAATATCATGGCGAACCTGTTCCGGCAGAGATCGTTAACAGACCATAAATTATCTGATATTACCGTGCATCCAGATATTATCCCCGGACATCAGGGGCGCTATTTGGATGCACACAATCCGGGTTAATTCACCGCCTTCACAATAAATGTCACGACGCCAAAGATATCCAGAGCACCCTCACTGCCAATGATAATGGGCGAATAAGCGCTATTCATAGGATTAAGCTGAACCGTAGGCCGTAACTGCAACCGCTTAACCGTAAACTCCCCCTCCACCACCGCAATCACAATATCGCCGTGGCGGGCAGTGTGTGAACTGTCCACCACCAGCAGATCGCCGTCGCTAATCCCCGCGTCGATCATCGAGTCGCCAGCCGTTTTCACAAAATAGGTCGAACTGGGGTGCTGAACAAGTAACTCATTGAGATCAATACGTTGCTCAACATAGTCGGTCGCCGGACTGGGGAAACCACATGGAACCCGATCGCTGAAAAGAGGGACTGCGATAACGTCACGCCCTTCCGCAGGTCTGTACAACATCATAATGCACACCTTGAGCACTGTTTTTATATACAGTAATTTCAACCGCGTCAGGGATCAAGTCATTGGTAAAACGTTACGGCGCAAAGCTTCGCCGTATTGCGTGTAAGCATTTATAGATCCTGCAAATATGCGATTTGTAAATTTTTGCACAGAATGACGACCTCTGGTCGTTTTAGGGCGGGCATTGTACAAGAGCGGTTCCGGGAAGCATAAAAAAACCGGCTGATGGCAGCCGGTTTCCTCTGCGTGTCGTCACTTACCAGCCGCAGACATCGTGCTCATTTTCCGTATCATAGGAACGCACAGTATTGACGAGATCTTTCACCACTTCGGCGGCGACGTCGGGCACCAGTAAGGTCATTGGCGCTTCGGTTTCGTAATCAACAGAGACGCCATTGCTGTTATTTGTCACGGTGACGGTATAGGTTGCTTTGCCCATGATTATTTCTTCCCGGTATGAATGACTTTTCGTTGATTCGCACTTTCCATCAGAACCTCTGGCGCGACGAAAAAGTCGATATTGAAATAAGTGTCATCGCTCATCACTTCGATGTTGTGCCACTTTTCCGGAGGGAAAACACCAAACTGACCCGCTTCGATGATCATCACTGTTTCGGCTTCTGGACTGTGTTCATCCGCATATCCGAGATATTTGACCGCCCCCTGCATCACCGACAGACGGGGATACACTCCCGGTCGGGTTCCTTTATCAAGATGGCGTTCGAAAATTCCGGCAGGTGCCGTTTCTTTGTTCCAGAACGGCGTGGCACGTGTGTGGATATAATGTTGTGGAATCTGAAGCATGTCCTTCCCTCTTCCAGTCGGTAGGATGCGATTGTGAGTAAACCGCTGTTCCGGAAAGATTACGCTTCATAACTGGCATTTTAAATACACCAAAAGGGGCAAGTAATATTCACCACCGGTTTTATCTGGCAGAGGAAAGCCTGAGCCCAGGCTTTCCTTCTGTTATCTCACCGACCTGGTGTTTTGAGCGGATTACCAAATTGCTCCAGATACGAATCCCCCATCAGGAGCGGGCCTTCTGGCTTACGACTGCAATGTCGCCAGCCGCGCGGCGAAACCGACAAAAATCAGGCCGATCAGCGAGTTTCCGACCTTCGCCAGTTTCTTTTTGGTACGAATGTACTGCGTGACAAACGCCCCCGAGATAATCAGGAAACTCAGGTAGCAGAAGCTCACCACTTCAAGCGTGGTCGCTAAGATGAAAAACGACAGTCCCGCATGCGGGGCATTCACATCAATGAACTGCACAAAGAAGGAGACGTAGAACAGAATGGCTTTCGGGTTCGTCAGGCTCAGCACCAACGCACGTTTAAAAATGGCACCAAAAGGGACCGCCTCTTCAGCCGCGTCGCCGCCTTTTGCTTTAAGCGTGGCATAAAGGATTTTCGCGCCCAGATAAAGCAGGTAAAAGGCACCGAGATAGCGGACGATATTAAACAATACTGGCGTCGTTTTAATCAGCGTTGCCACCCCAGCATACGCCAGAAACATGAGCACCGCATCACCAATAAATACGCCGCCTGCTGCAAGGTAACCGCCTTTCATTCCACGTCCGACGCTATTTTTCAGCACAAATATCGTGTTCGGTCCCGGAACCAGGACGATAAAAATAGCCCCGACCAGATAAGTCCAATAATTCAGTACACCATACTCTGCAAACACGTTAACCTCTTCCTGACACCACGTTTACGCTTAACTGCGAAACAATATGCTAACGGATGCACCTGCTCAAGGGAAGCGCTTATACCGACACCTTTATTTCAGTGAGAACGTCGGGTAGCGCTCGGCAAAATAGCGGCGTAAGAATTCCACCGTAATACGCACTTTAGCCGAGGTCGCCAGTCGTGAAACGTACACCGCCCAGATATTGGCCGGTTGGTAATACTCCGGCAGAACATGCACCAGATGACCGCTGGCGATGTTATCGCAGACATCCCACCAGGAGCGCAGCGCAATTCCCTGTCCGTCCAGACACCATTGATGCACAATTTCGCCATGATTTGATGACAACGGTCCGGTCACCTTAATGACATGCTCCCCCTCTTTATTTTGCAACTGCCAGATCCCAAAGGGGTGATCGCGCTCTTTGATCACCAGGCAGGAACAGGTGGCAAGATCGGCAAGCTGTTTTGGCGTACCGTGCTGGGCCAGGAACGACGGAGACGCGCAGAGGATTCGGTAGTTCGTCCCCAGCTTTCTGGCGATCAAATTAGGCGCAATATCATCGCCAATGCGGATATCAAGATCGACACCTTCATTGGCTAAATCCACCAGCCGGTCCTCCACGTCAAAGCGCAACTCCAGTTGCGGATACTGTCTTGCCAGGGCAGACAGCGCGGGTGCCACAACCTGCCGGCCAAAGCCAAAGCTACTGATGATGCGCAGCATCCCTTGCGGAACCTGACGGACATCAGAGAGTTCATCCATCATCTGATCGACATCATGCAGAATGCGCTGCGCCCATTCATAGATGCGCTCGCCCTCTTCGGTAATGGTGACGCGACGCGTGGTGCGGTGCAGCAAAACCACATTCAGGTTCTGCTCAAGCAGCGCAATGCGTTTACTGATATAGGCCGGCGAAACACCCAGTTCCTGGGCGACGACGGCGAATCCCGCCCGTCGGGCGACCAGAATAAAGACGCGTAAATCAGTCAGCAAAGGAGGATTGTTCATGATCTGTGTTTTATGTTTCACCAGTTGGGGAGATTAACTCCCGAACAGTCAATTATAGGATAAGGAGGAAGTCAATTTCGCTACCCTACAAGTGAGAACTGGTATGAAGAAAACCTGTCGTATTGCCGCCATCGCCGGGGATGGTATCGGTAAGGAAGTGCTGCCAGAAGGCATTCGCGTGTTGCAGGCTGCCGCCAGACGTTGGGACCTGTCCCTCAGCATTGAGACGTTCGAATGGGCCAGCTGTGATTATTACCTTGAGCACGGGAAAATGATGCCGGATGACTGGCGCGAACAGCTATCCTCTTTTGATGCCATTTACTTTGGTGCCGTCGGCTGGCCGGACACGGTTCCGGACCACATTTCCCTGTGGGGTTCGCTACTGAAATTCCGTCGGGAATTTGATCAGTATGTAAATCTGCGCCCGGTCCGTCTCTTCCCCGGTGTGCCCTGCCCGCTGGCCGGCAAGAAGCCGGGCGACATTGATTTCTATGTTGTGCGTGAAAACACCGAAGGGGAATACTCATCGCTGGGCGGACATATTAATCCTGGTACCGAGCATGAGGTGGTCATCCAGGAGTCCGTTTTCACCCGCCGGGGCGTGGATCGTATTCTGCGTTATGCGTTTGAATTAGCCCAAAGCCGTCCGCGCAAAACGTTGACGTCGGCGACCAAATCCAACGGTCTGGCGATCAGTATGCCGTTCTGGGATGAACGCGTCGAGGTCATGGCGCAACACTATCCCGATATCCGCTGGGACAAGCAGCACATTGATATCCTTTGCGCCCGCTTTGTAATGCAACCGGAGCGCTTCGATGTGGTGGTCGCCTCAAACCTGTTTGGCGACATCCTTTCCGATCTCGGCCCGGCGTGTACCGGCACCATCGGCATTGCCCCCTCGGCTAACCTGAACCCTGAGCGTACCTTCCCGTCGTTGTTCGAACCGGTACATGGTTCCGCTCCGGATATTTATGGCAAAAACCTCGCCAATCCGATTGCGACCATCTGGGCTGGAGCGATGATGCTCGATTTCCTCGGCGCTGGAGAGGCGAAGTACACCGCCGCACACGACGGAATTCTGGCGGCGATTGAGCAGGTGATAGCTAGCGGACCTAAAACACCGGATTTGCAGGGGAGTGCCTCAACACAACAGGTCGGTGAAGCGATCTGCGCGAGGATATAATGGTTCAATGCCTGATGGCGCTGCGCTTATCAGGCCTACGGTTGAGACTCTGTAGGCCGGATCAGGCGTAGCCGCCATCCGGCAAAAACATTAAAGCGGATACTCTGCCAGTAGCGCGTTGAGTTTCGTCGCCATCAACGCCGCCCGCCAGCCAGAAATCAATTCAGGCTCCATACTCTGCGGCTTTAACTTCCAGTGCCAGTTGAGCAGTTGGTTGATCTGACGACGCGACGCCAGCAGCTCTGCGCTGACGTTATGTTCTGCGCTCACTTCCGTTACCAGCGCCTTAATCGCCTTAAACGCTTTGCGATAACCTGGCATATCCATCAGATTCAGCAGTGGTTCCGGCAGGGCTTCTTCCGGTAACGCCTGCGCTTTGGCTACCAGTGAAAGCAGCGTCTTGCCGTGGAAGCGAATTTCACTGCCAGAAAGCCCCAGGCTGTCGAGTTCGCCCATGCTGCCGGGCATATAGCGCGCCACGGACCACAGATGCTCTTCGCGAACCACAAAGTTAACCGCCAGATCGCGCTCACGCGCTTTACGCAAACGCCAGTCGGCGAGCAGTTGCAGACAAGCCAGTTGGCGCGTACGTAGCTGCCAGGCGTTGGTGATGTCGCGCCAGGCATCCTCGGGTGCCAGGATCTCCTGACGACGGGTTTGCATCAGGCGACACTCATCCAGTGCTGCAGACAACCAGCCCGCCGCCTCGGTTTCCGCCATCAGTTTTCCGGCTATTGGTAACAGATACCAGACGTCCGCCGCGGCGTATTCGCACTGGCGCTCAGTTAGCGGCCGCGCCAGCCAGTCAGTACGCGACTCGCTCTTGTCCAGCGCCACGCCAGTGTATTCTTCCACCATCGATGCAAACCCCCACGACAGCGGACGGCCGCAAAATGCCGCCAGGATTTGCGTATCAATCAGCGGTTGCGGCAGCTCGCCGAACGCATTCAGAAAGACTTCCAGATCTTCACTGCCCGCATGCAGAAACTTGGTGATGGCGGTATCGCGCAGAATTGCCTTCAGCGGCGACCAGTCGCTAATACCGTGCGGATCGATCAGTGCGACATGTTCGCCGTCAAACAGTTGGATCAGGCCCAACTGCGGATAATAGGTACGGGTACGAACAAACTCAGTATCCAGAGCAATTGCAGGAAACGCACGGACCGCTTCGCACAGGGTCGCCAGCGCGTCGTCAGTGGTGATCATTTGGTAATTCAAATTACATTCTCTTCGGTTTACGCCAAAAAAAACGCCGGATTCACCCGGCGTTTGACGTGTTGCTTAACGCTCAGCCCTTATTGTCCACTTTGGCGCGGGCTTCGTCACGCAATTCTCGACGTAAAATTTTGCCGACGTTTGATTTCGGCAGTTCATCGCGGAATTCAACCAGTTTCGGGACTTTATAGCCCGTGAGCTGACGGCGGCAGAAGGTGACCAGCGCTTCTTCAGTGAGCGAAGCCTCTTTTTTCACCACAAAAATCTTCACCGCTTCGCCGCTGCTGCCGGACGGGACGCCGACGGCAGCCACTTCCAGGACCCCCGGATGCTGCATCACCACATCTTCGATCTCATTCGGATAAACGTTAAAACCAGAGACCAGAATCATATCTTTCTTGCGGTCGACAATGCGCAGGAAGCCTTCATCATCCATGACCGCGATATCGCCCGTATGCAGCCAGCCATCTTTAATGATCTCATCCGTCGCGTCTGGACGCTGCCAGTAGCCCAGCATCACCTGCGGTCCTTTCACGCACAGTTCGCCTGGCTGATCGGGGGACACTTCGTTGTCGTCGTCATCCACCAGTTTGGCTTCGGTCGACGGCACCGGCAAACCGATGCTGCCGCTGTGATAATCAATATCGTGCGGGTTAACGCTGACCAACGGCGCACATTCGGTCAGCCCGTACCCTTCAAGCAGATACTGTCCGGTCAGCTTTACCCATCGTTCAGCCACCGCCTGTTGCACCGGCATGCCGCCGCCCGCAGAAAGATGCAAAGAGGAGAAATCCAACTGCTGGAACTCTTTATTGTTCAATAAGGCGTTAAACAAGGTATTCACGCCGGTCATGGCGGTAAATGGATACTTCGCCAGCTCTTTCACCAGACCCGGAATATCGCGCGGGTTGGTGATAAGCAGGTTCTGCCCCCCCAACTCGATAAACAGCAGGCAGTTCATAGTCAGGGCAAAAATGTGGTACAACGGCAGCGCGGTCACCACCAGTTCTTTACCCGGGTGCAAAAGCGGCCCGTAAGTGGCTTTCACCTGCTCCAGATTGGCCAGCATGTTGCGGTGTGTCAGCATCGCCCCTTTCGCCACCCCGGTGGTCCCGCCGGTGTACTGTAAAAACGCCAGATCCGCAGAAACCACTTCCGGCTTCACATATTGCATACGGTAACCGGCATGCAGCGCACGGCGAAAAGAGATCGCATCCGGCAGATGATATTTCGGTACCAGTCGTTTGATATATTTCACAACGAAGTTCACCAGCGTGCCTTTGGCCGTGGAGAGCTGGTCGCCCATACGGGTCAGAATGACGTGCTTAACGCTGGTTTTATCAACCACCTTTTCCAGGGTATGGGCGAAGTTGGAGACAATCACAATCGCCGCCGCGCCGCTGTCGTTTAGCTGATGCTCCAGTTCGCGCGGGGTATAAAGTGGATTGACGTTCACCACGATCATCCCGGCACGCAGAATGCCAAACAGCGCCACCGGATATTGCAGCAGGTTTGGCATCATCAGCGCGACACGGTCGCCTTTTTTCAGCCCCAGCCCCTGCTGTAGGTAAGCAGAGAAGGCGCGGCTGCGCTCCTCCAGCTTGCGGAAGGTCATCACCTCCCCCATGTTCATAAACGCGGGCTGATCGGCATAGCGCGCAACAGCATGTTCAAACAGTTCCACCAGGGATTGATAACGGTCAGGATTGATCTCCGCAGGCACATCCGCGGGATAACGGTTTAACCAAACCTTCTTCACTGCATCACCTCTAAAATGAGTGTTCGTCGTCATCGCAACCTCAGATAATAAACAAGCTGTTAACATAATATTAACTCAGCGTACCAGTTTATTAATCACTCAACTGAAAGGTTGCGAAGCGCGTCACTATTTATTTTTGTTATGACATTAATAAAACAGAAACAGCGGACCAGCCGCTGTTTCTTTTACTGATAATACAACGCGTTACTCTGTGACTATCGTTTGTACCTGTGCGGGCCCCGGGTTATACCACCCCCAGCCGCCATAGCCGTACGGCCAGCCTCTTCTTCCGCCGTAGAACCACGGGTCGATCGGTTGCGGAGGCATCACCACCTGCTGGGCGAGTCGCCAGCGCTTATAACCCGATACGTCCATGGTCATGAACTTATACGGCGTATTGCCCACTTTGCCTTCGGCAGTACCGGTAATCGGCCCAACGACGGTCACCAGTTGCCCCCGGAAATCGACCGGATCAAGGAACCCATTCACGTTAGCGTAAATACGTCCGCGTGATGGTTCGCCCAGAATGGGGCGCGCACCGCTATCGAGCGAAACGGTAGCAATTTCCAGACGCGTTTTCCCCTGCTGATTTTGAATATCCACCACTTTGCCGCCAAAGCGCGCTTCCTGCCCCACGTACAGTTGCGGGGCATTCATCACGCGCACCAGATCGTCTTGTGGCGTGGGGCTTGAGCCCTTAATTGCATCCGGAACCGTGACGCAGCCGCTCAGCATGATCGCAATAGCCCCTGCGAGCAAACCTTTAACCACTTGTTTTTGAACCGCCATGTTGCGACTCCTTTTCTCAGCGCATTGACCCGGCATTTACTGGTCATACTACTGAGATTCATTCTTTTCCGGGAAGTTTCTTCCAGGCCACGTTGTTACGTAAATAAACCGGTTCAGCATGTTCGACCGTCACGGTTTTGCCATCGGTTAACATCTGACAGGCGATCGGCAGCATATCCTCCGCCGCTGGCAGCAGGACATCGCCATCGCGCAGCGTCAGCCCGCTCTCTTTACCGAGTTCAGGCCAGGCAGGCCAGCCCGTCCCGACGGTCACCCAGTCACCAGAAAGCTGTTGTAAACGCTCGGTCACCTGCTCAGGTTTCAGCACAGCCTCCGTCTCTTCACCGTGCCAGACGCCATTTTCATCGCGCTGATATTCGGCCCAGTAGACTTCGCCCATGCGCGCGTCAATGGCGGCCAGGACGCGAGTCGCGCCGGTTTTACGCCACGCGCCCTGCGCCATCGTCATCAGCGTGGAGACGCCGATCATCGGCAGATCTGCGCCTAACGCCAGCCCCTGGGCAATGCCAATCCCAATACGCACGCCGGTGAAACTGCCGGGGCCACGCCCGTAGGCCAGCGCATTAAGTTCCGTCAGAGAGGTGCCGTTAGCGGCAAGGATATCCTGCACCATCGGCAGGATGCGTTGAGTATGTTCTCGTGGGCAAAGCTCAAAATGAGCAGAGTGAGTACCGTCGTTCCACAGAGCCACAGAACAAGCTTCTGTGGCGGTATCGATAGCCAGAATTCGCATGAGTCTTCGTGCTTAGATCAATAAAATGGCCCGCATCTTACCATACTCCGTAGCAGATTACCCGGAGGATGGTATCGCGAGAAATCGCACGGCCCGGGCGATATCCCGGGTGCGCGGCGCCGGTGGCAGACTGGCAAGAAACGTGGCGCCGTAAGGTCGCATCACCAGTCGGTTATCACAAATCACCAGCACGCCGCGATCGTCAGCATCACGGATCAAACGCCCAACTCCCTGCTTCAGCGTAATCACCGCGTCGGGCAGTTGCACCTCATCAAACGGGTCGCCACCGCGTAAGCGACAGTCTTCCATCCGCGCCTTCAACAGCGGATCGTCCGGCGACGTAAACGGCAGTTTGTCGATGATCACCAGCGACAGCGTATCACCGCGTACGTCCACCCCTTCCCAGAAGCTACTGGTCGCCACCAGCAAGGCGTTACCCGCGCTAACGAACTGTTGCAGCAGTTGGCCTTTGCTGGTTTCCCCTTGCAGCAATACCGGAAGCGTCATGGTGGCGCGAAACTGCTCCGCCAGATCGCGCATCATCGCGTGCGAGGTACAGAGTATAAAGCAGCGTCCGTTATTCGCTTCGATAATCGGTCTTAACATTGCCGCCAACTGTCGCGCCGCGCCCGGCTGATTAGTTTGCGGCAGATTGCGCGGCACACAGAGCAGCGCCTGGCGGGTGTAATCAAACGGACTCGGCAGCAGCATCGATTCTGCCTCTTCGATCCCCAGACGCGCTGTAAAATGATGGAGATCGTCATTCACCGACAGCGTTGCGGAGGTGAAAATCCAGCTTCCCGGCTTCTGCGCCATCACCTCTTTGAACTTATCCGCCACCGTCAGCGGCGTCAGCGCGAGGGTAAAATTGCGCGAGGTGCATTCGTACCAGTAGCTATAGCCGGGCTGGTTGATCTCTTTCAGCCGCTTGAGACGTGCACGATACAGCGTAGCGCGCTCAAACGCGGCATCAAGCAACGCTGAACGTCCGAGGGACAATTTCGCCACGTCGTAGCACAGCTCCAGCGTGTCATCGAGCAGTAAAAAAGCGCGTTGCACACGCTGGTCGGCCAGCAGTTCACGCAGGTTGCCGCGATACCCCGGTTCGCCCAGTTGCAGACGAAAGTCCTGCGCGCTTTGCGCCAGACGGTCGGCACATTTCTGTAATTGTTGGGTATCTTTCAGCTCGGTACGATAGGCAATGGTGATATCCTTCGCCAGATCCATAAGCTGACGGCTGGAGAGCGACTGACCAAAATACTGGCTGGCGATATCCGGTAGCTGATGGGCTTCATCGAAAATCATCACTTCCGCTTCCGGGATCAGTTCGCCGAAACCGCTCTCTTTGACCACCATATCGGCCAGAAACAGGTGATGGTTCACCACCACCACGTCTGCGTCCATCGCTTTTTTACGCGCTTTCACGACAAAGCAGTCTTTATACAGCGGGCAGTCGCTGCCGAGGCAGTTGTCGTTGGTGCTGGTGACTAGCGGCCAGGCCTGAGAATCCTCAGCCACGCTGACGCAGGTGCTGATGTCGCCATCTTCGGTCTGATTCGACCACGACCGCAGCAGGATCACATCGCTTAAGGTCTGAACGGGCAGATCGCCGCCCGCCAGCGCCTGTTGTTCGAGGCGTTCCAGGCATAAATAGTTTGAACGTCCTTTCAACAGGGCCAGTCTTCCGGTGTACTTCAGCGCGTTGGCGACCGTCGGAAGATCGCGGCTGTAGAGCTGATCCTGCAGCGCCTTCGAACCGGTCGAGATAATCACTTTCTTTTTTGCGCGCAGCGCCGGTGCCAGATAGGCGTAGGTTTTCCCCGTCCCCGTTCCGGCTTCGACCACCAGAGGCTGTGATTTTTGAATGGACTGAGCGACGGCCACCGCCATCTGCCGCTGTGGTTCGCGCGGTTTAAATCCTGGTATCGCTTTAGCCAGTTGACCGTCTGGTGCAAAATCGTCCGTCACACTACCCCCTGTTGATTTGAACAGGGATTATGTCAGGCTGGAGGGGGTTACGCCAGTTGAAGAGATGACGACGCCCTGACAATATGGCAGTCTTGCCATTTGATGCAGAACGTTAAGTTAAAGAGGAAGGGTTTATGACTATCATCCGTATCGATGCCGAAGATCGTTGGTCTGACGTGGTGATCCACAACAATACGCTCTACTACACTGGCGTACCGGCAAACCTCGATGCCGACGCCTTTGAGCAGACCGCTAATACGCTGGCGCAGATTGACGCCGCGCTGGAACAGCAAGGCAGCAGCAAGTCACGTATTCTTGACGCCACTATTTTTCTCGCCGATAAGAACGACTTCGCGGCGATGAATAAGGCCTGGGATGCCTGGGTCGTGGCCGGTCATGCGCCGGTACGCTGCACGGTTCAGGCTGGGTTAATGAATCCAAAATACAAGGTTGAGATTAAGATAATCGCCGCGGTGTAAGCCGGGATTACTCATCTTCGTCATCTTCAAAACGCGCCACAATCCGCTCGCCGGTATGAGTGGCGCGCAGTTCTTCTGCCACTAGCATAATCGCCTGACCGCTGCTCATTCCCTGTGACATGAGTTCCTGAATACGCTCAACCGCTTTCTGTTGCTGCTCGTGACTGAGTGAAGGTAAACCTGCAAACATCGTTAACTCCTGCTAAATTGTCAGCGCTAATTATTTCATGCAACCCGGAACATAGCCAGTACAGTCAGGATCAATGAAGACGTTATCTCCCGCTATTATCACGCTCCCCTGGCGCCAGGACGCCGCCGAACAGTATTTCGCGCCAATAAGCCATCTGCCGTGGGCGATGCTGTTGCACTCTGGTCATGCGGATCACCCGCATAGCCGCTTTGACATCGTAGTGGCCGATCCGGTTTGCACCGTGAAAACGCACGGCGAGACGACGCAGATCCGCGATGCACAGGGCGCTCGTCTTACTCACGACGACCCTCTGACGGTGCTGCAAAAAACGCTGACGGCGCTGAACCTCCAGCCGCCGGTGAACGCCGACTTACCGTTCCAGGGCGGTGCGCTGGGGTTATTCGGCTACGATCTGGGGCGTCGATTCGAAATTCTGCCCAGTCACGCCCGGCAGGATATCGCGCTGGCAGACATGGCGATCGGCCTCTACGACTGGGCACTCGTTGTCGACCACTCGCGCCAGACCGTAACCCTGCTCAGCCATTCGGACGTCCAGGCCAGACTCGCCTGGCTGGAAAGCCAGCAATCCCCTGAGCGTGCGCCGTTCAGGTTAACCGCAAACTGGCGCTCGAATATGACGCGCGAGCAGTATGGAAAGAAATTCCGCCAGGTGCAGGCGTATCTGCACAGCGGCGACTGCTATCAGGTCAATCTGGCCCAGCGTTTTCAGGCGTCTTATCAGGGCGATGAGTGGCTGGCCTTCGAGCGGCTGAACAGGGAGAACCGCGCCCCGTTCAGCGCATTTTTACGCCTGGATGAAGGCGCTATTCTGAGCCTGTCGCCCGAACGGTTTATTCTTCTGGCCGACGGCGAGATTCAGACCCGCCCGATTAAAGGCACTCTGCCACGTCTTCCACAGGAAGAGGCAGACCGAAAGCAGGCGCAGAAACTGGCGAACTCAGCGAAAGATCGGGCGGAAAATTTAATGATTGTCGATCTGATGCGCAACGACATTGGTCGCGTGGCAGCGCCGGGCTCGGTGAAAGTACCAGAGTTGTTCGTGGTCGAGCCCTTCCCGGCGGTGCATCATCTGGTCAGCACCGTCACCGCGCGCTTACCGACCACACGACATGCCAGC
This sequence comes from Citrobacter farmeri, assembly GCF_019048065.1. NCBI lineage: Bacteria > Pseudomonadati > Pseudomonadota > Gammaproteobacteria > Enterobacterales > Enterobacteriaceae > Citrobacter > Citrobacter farmeri. The sequence goes on along the minus strand of NZ_CP077291.1, from coordinate 1,966,694 downwards.
GACCTGCTCCGCGCCGCGTTTCCGGGCGGCTCGATTACCGGCGCACCAAAGGTACGCGCGATGGAAATCATTGATGAACTGGAACCGCATCGGCGCAATGCCTGGTGCGGCAGCATTGGTTATCTGAGCGTCTGCGGCAATATGGATACCAGCATTACCATCCGCACCCTGACCGCCGTGAACGGTCAACTGTACTGCTCCGCCGGCGGCGGCATCGTGGCTGATAGCGAGGAACAGGCGGAATATCAGGAAACCTTTGATAAAGTTAATCGTATCCTGCAACAACTGGAGAACTAAAACGTGGATAACAAGAGCCTGACGCTGGATGATTTTTTATCGCGCTTCCAACTTTTGCGCCCGCAGATTAATCGCGAGTCGCTGAACCTGCGCCAGGCCGCCGTGCTCGTTCCCGTGGTTCGCCGCCCCCAACCGGGACTGCTGCTGACCCAGCGTTCAGTACATTTACGCAAACATGCCGGACAGGTGGCCTTCCCGGGCGGCGCGGTTGACAGCACCGATGCCTCGCTCATCGCCGCCGCGCTGCGCGAAGCAGAAGAAGAAGTCGCGATCCCACCAGAAGCCGTTGAGGTGATCGGCGTCCTGCCGCCGGTTGACAGCGTGACCGGGTTCCAGGTGACGCCAGTGGTTGGCATCATCCCGCCCAATTTGCCCTGGCGTGCCAGCGAAGACGAGGTGTCTGCGGTCTTTGAAATGCCGCTGGCGCAGGCGCTGCATTTAGGTCGCTATCACCCTCTGGATGTCTGGCGTCGTGGTGATTCGCATCGCGTGTGGCTTTCGTGGTATGAACATTATTTCGTCTGGGGCATGACTGCGGGAATTATTCGTGAGCTGGCGCTACAGATTGGCGTGAAACCCTGACTATACTTATCTTTACGCGCGGAAGACACAATCTGAAACTCCCATCACAACATTAGTAAAAACGCGGTTACTCATTAGTTTAATTCATGTGAATAGTTAAGCCGATCCCCGCGTTCCCTCTTACACTATGCGCAGTTATTACATCGTTTCTGGAAGTTTCCAGTCACCCTGTCAGGAGTATTATCGTGATTAGTCTATTCGACATGTTTAAGGTGGGGATTGGTCCCTCATCCTCCCATACTGTAGGGCCTATGAAGGCGGGTAAACAGTTCGTCGATGACCTGGTCGAAAAAGGATTACTGGATAGCGTTACCCGTGTTGCCGTCGACGTGTATGGTTCACTGTCGCTTACGGGTAAAGGTCACCACACCGATATCGCCATTATTATGGGTCTGGCAGGTAATGAACCTGCTACCGTGGATATTGATAGTATCCCAGGCTTCATCCGCGACGTAGAGACGCGCGGTCGCCTCCTGCTGGCATGCGGTCAGCACGAAGTGGATTTTCCACAGAATGACGGCATGCGTTTTCATAACGGCAATCTGCCGCTGCACGAAAACGGTATGCAGATCCATGCGTATAACGGCGATGCCGTCGTTTACAGCAAAACCTACTACTCCATCGGCGGCGGTTTTATCGTCGATGAAGAGCATTTCGGCCAGGATGCAGCGAATGAGGTGAGTGTCCCTTATCCGTTCAAATCCGCAACCGAGCTGCTGGAGTACTGTAACAGCACTGGCCTGTCCCTTTCCGGGCTGGCGATGCAGAACGAGCTGGCCTTACACGACAAGAAAGAGATTGAAGAGTATTTCGGTCACGTCTGGCAGACCATGCAGGCCTGTATCGATCGCGGCATGAATACCGAAGGCGTGTTGCCAGGTCCGCTGCGCGTCCCGCGTCGCGCCTCTGCGCTGCGTCGAATGCTGGTTTCCAGCGATAAGCTCTCTAACGACCCGATGAACGTGATCGACTGGGTGAACATGTTCGCCCTCGCCGTCAACGAAGAGAACGCGGCGGGTGGTCGTGTAGTCACTGCGCCAACCAACGGTGCATGCGGTATCGTGCCTGCCGTGCTGGCCTACTACGATCACTTCATTGAATCCGTCAGCCCGGATATTTATACCCGCTACTTCCTGGCGGCAGGCGCTATCGGCGCGTTGTATAAGATGAATGCCTCGATTTCGGGTGCGGAAGTCGGCTGTCAGGGCGAAGTCGGTGTGGCCTGTTCAATGGCAGCGGCCGGTCTTGCAGAACTGCTGGGCGCGAGCCCGGAGCAGGTGTGCGTTGCCGCTGAAATCGGCATGGAACATAACCTGGGACTGACCTGCGATCCGGTTGCTGGTCAGGTGCAGGTGCCGTGCATTGAACGTAATGCGATTGCCTCTGTTAAAGCGATCAACGCCGCCCGGATGGCGATGCGTCGTACCAGCGCGCCGCGCGTCTCACTGGATAAGGTCATCGAAACGATGTACGAAACCGGTAAGGATATGAATGCCAAATACCGCGAAACCTCGCGCGGCGGTCTGGCCATTAAAGTTCAGTGTGACTAAACCAATCAACCAGCAAGACTAATACTTTTTCCTCGCCCATCTGCAACGGATGGGCGAAATTTGTCCCCTTACTCGTCTGTTTGCCGTTTCCCCACTACACTTGCTCTGTTACGGTCGGCTTTTGTGGCTGACGGTTTTCAGGTGGCCCGCATGCAGACAGCACAACGGATCATAAAAAAGTATCGTCGCAATCGCTTTATTCTCTGTGCATTTTGCGCGCTTGCTACGCTCATCCTGACACTGAGCATCCGATTTATTTCACAGCGGAATTTAAATCACCACCACACGGTTACCTTTGCCTCCCGGGCGGTCGCCACGCTTGATGAAGTATTGCGTCCGTTGCAAAACGGCCGGGATATTCTGTTACCGCTGATTGGCCTTCCTTGTTCCGTTACGCATCTCCCGCTACGCAAACAGGCCGCCAGACTGCAAACGGTACGCGCAATCGCCCTGGTCCAGCGCGGCATACTCTACTGCTCGAGCGTCTTTGGTTATCGTAATATCCCGATTCACCAGCTTCAGCCCGAGCTCCCCACTACAAATGCGCAACTGCTGTTGTCCACCGATCCGCTGCTCATCAAAGGCAGCCCGATTCTCATCCAGTGGTATCCGTCCTCTCCCGATGGTAAGGACGGTGTGCTGGAAATTGTTAATATTGATCTACTGACCACCCTGCTACTGGAACCACGTAAGCCATTGATTACCGGAGCCAGCCTGACAGTCGGCAACCGACATTTGATTTACGGGAACGGCGTAGTGGAAACACTCCCCACGCTCAAAAATGAGCAGCGTTATCAACTCACGTCGCAACACTATCCTTTTACCATTAGCGTGACCGGACCTGCCGCAGAAGAACTGGCGCTCAAAACCTTACCCACGCAACTGCCGCTGGCACTGATGCTCAGTCTGCTGGTGGGGTATCTGGCGTGGCTGGCCACTGCCAATCGGATGAGCTTTTCCTGGGAGATCAATCTCGCGCTGGCACAACGCGAATTTGAGCTTTTTTGCCAGCCGCTGCTGAACGCGCGGACGAAACAGTGCATGGGGGTGGAGATCCTGTTGCGCTGGAATAATCCTCGTCAGGGGTGGATTTCACCGGATGTGTTTATCCCGATTGCCGAAGAGCATCACCAGATCGCACCGCTGACGCGCTATGTGATAGCAGAAACCATTCGGCAACGTCATTTTTTCCCCATGAGCAACCAGTTCCATATTGGCATTAACGTTGCTGCCAGCCATTTTCAACAAGGGGAATTATTAAAAGATCTCGAACAGTACTGGTTCAGTCAGCAACCCATTCAGCAACTGGTGATTGAACTCACCGAGCGGGATGCGCTGCGGGATGTCGATTATCGCATCGTTCGCGAGTTGCAACGGCAAAACATTAAACTGGCGATCGATGATTTTGGTACCGGCAACAGTTCGTTGTCATGGCTGGAAAAGTTGCGTCCTGACATTTTGAAAATTGATAAGTCCTTTACCAATGCGATTGGTACTGATGCGGTCAATTCAACGGTGACCGACATCATCATCGCCCTTGGGCAGCGTCTGCATATCGAACTGGTTGCGGAAGGGGTTGAAACACAGGAACAGGCGCAGTATCTGCGCCGTCATGGTGTGGATTTATTACAAGGGTTTTTATTTGCAAAGCCGATGCCGCTGCGCGACTTTCCGCAATGGCTGGCGGGAAGTCTTCCGCCGCCGCCCAGGCATAACGGACGCATGACGCCCGTTATGCCTCTGCGTTAGAAAAGATTACTCCTCTTCTTCTTGCGCAGGTTGCTCTTTAACAATTCGTACCAGATCCACGCGGTAATCATTGGCGTCGATAATAGTAATACTCAGCGGAGGAACCTCGATCACATCGCCCGTACGGGGAATGTGACCATTAGCCGCAATCACCAGCCCCGCGACCGTCGCGATGTCTTCGTCTTCATCGACCAAATTATCCACCGCCAGCGCCTGTTGCAGGGCATGCAGATCGGTACCGCCTTTGACTAACCAGCCATCGCCGTCAGCGGTAATTTCTGGGGTTTCATCCGCATCCGGGAACTCACCGGCAATGGCTTCGAGGACATCCAGCGGCGTAACCAGCCCCTGTACCACGCCAAACTCGTTGGTGACGATAACAAAACTACCGCGTGCACGACGCAGAACGCCCAGCAGGTTGATAGGATCCAGGGTTTCCGGCACCACAATTGCCGGTGACGCAGACGCGATAGCCGCCACGTCGACACCTTCTTCCAGCGCCACCAGCAACTCTTTCGCCCGTACAATACCGATGATCTCATCCAGTTCGCCACGACATACCGGGAACAGGCTATGCGGGGAGGAGAGCAACTGCTCGCGGATCTCATCGACACTCAGATTGGCATCCACCCAGCTAATTTCGCCGCGCGGGGTCATAATGCCGCGCAACGAGCGCTGTGCAAGCGTCAGAACGCCGTTAATCATGTAACGCTCTTCTTCCGCAAAAGCCCCTTCAGGGATCGGGACGGCAGCCTGGCTGTCGGATTCATGCGACACCGCCGCCTGACGTTTTCCGCCCATCAGGCGCAGGATCGCGTCAGCCGTACGCGCACGCAGCGGCAACGTTGACTGATGGCGAATAAAGTTACGACGCGCAATCTGGTTAAACACTTCGATAATGATCGAGAAGCCAATCGCGGCGTACAGATAGCCCTTCGGAATATGGAAACCAAAACCTTCGGCGACCAGGCTCAGACCAATCATCAGCAGGAAGCTCAGGCAGAGCACCACCACCGTCGGATGTTGGTTGACGAAACGCGTCAGCGGCTTGGACGCCAACAGCATCACCGCCATCGCAATGACCACCGCCGCCATCATCACGGGCAGGTGGTTCACCATGCCGACGGCCGTAATGACCGCATCCAGCGAGAACACGGCATCCAGGATAACGATCTGCGTCACAACCACCCAGAAGCTGGCATACCCTTTGCCATGCCCGGAGTCATGCTCACGGTTTTCCAGCCGTTCATGAAGTTCCGTCGTGGCTTTGAACAACAGGAAAATCCCCCCCAGCAACATGATCAGATCGCGACCGGAGAAGGTGAAATCCATGACGGAAAACAGCGGCTTTGTCAGGGTGACCATCCACGAAATAATGGACAGCAAGGCCAGACGCATCACGAGCGCCAGGGATAAACCAATCAGGCGCGCTTTGTCACGCTGCTTCGGCGGCAGCTTATCCGCAAGAATCGCAATGAAGACCAGGTTATCGATACCCAGGACAATTTCCAGGACGACAAGCGTGAGCAAACCCGCCCAAATCGAGGGGTCCATTAAGAATTCCATGACAAGCTCCTGCTTAAGGAATGGTTAACAGGCGATAAAACACGATGCAGACAAAACGTGTGGCAAGAAATGCCAGACTGGCAGGCGCGATGCGGCCTGAAGGTGAAATGACGTCGGTGACGATCCATACAGCGGGCTAGTGCCCTATACTCCTGGTAAGTTAAACAGAACGTAAACATAACAGAGGCAACGTGTTTTTGGCAAAGATTTACCTTCCTTTGCAAAGAGTGTCACAGGGATATTTTACTCTACGAAATTTCTCATTGGCGAAAGCTAAATTACGGATCTTCATCACATAAAATATTTTTTTCGATATCTAAAATAATTCGCGGACATCATATGTTTTTCATTGTAACCCTTATCTGAATCGATTCTGTTGCGGACGGCGATTCAAATACATCTCTCACGTTGATGTGTTAACGATAATAAAGGAGGTAGCAAGTGACCATTGCTATTGTTATAGGCACACATGGTTGGGCTGCAGAGCAGTTACTCAAGACAGCAGAAATGCTGTTAGGCGAGCAGGAAAACGTCGGCTGGATCGATTTCGTGCCCGGCGAGAATGCTGAAACGCTGATTGAAAAGTACAACGCTCAGTTGGCAAAACTCGACACCAGTAACGGCGCGCTGTTTCTCGTCGATACATGGGGAGGCAGTCCGTTCAACGCTGCCAGCCGCATTGTCGTCGACAAAGAACAGTATGAAGTCATTGCCGGGGTGAACATCCCCATGCTGGTCGAAACGCTGATGGCGCGTGACGACAACCCGAGCTTCGACGAACTGGTGGCATTGGCTGTTGAAACCGGCCGCGAAGGCGTGAAAGCGCTGAAAGCGAAACCGGTGGAAAAAGCCGCCCCTGCCCCCGTCGCCGCAGCCCCCAAAGCGGCGGCCCCGGCAAAACCGATGGGACCGAACGATTATATGCAAATCGGTCTGGCCCGTATTGATGACCGTTTAATCCACGGTCAGGTGGCTACCCGCTGGACCAAAGAAACCAACGTTACCCGCATTATCGTTGTCAGCGATGAAGTGGCTGCAGACACCGTGCGTAAAACGCTGTTGACGCAGGTAGCGCCTCCTGGCGTGACCGCTCACGTGGTGGATGTAGCCAAGATGATTCGCGTTTACAACAACCCGAAATACGCTGGCGAACGTGTGATGCTGCTGTTCACCAACCCGACTGATGTTGAGCGCATTGTCGAAGGCGGCGTGAAAATCACCTCCGTTAACATTGGCGGTATGGCTTTCCGTCAGGGCAAAACGCAGGTCAACAACGCCATTTCTGTCGATGAGAAAGACATCGAAGCCTTTAACAAACTCAATGCCCGCGGTATTGAGCTTGAGGCGCGTAAAGTGTCGACCGATCAGAAACTGAAAATGATGGATTTGATTGCCAAAGTGGGTAAGTAACCCCTGGCATTGAATGAGCTTTCACACTTAAGGCTGTTATAGCAATAGGAGAAGTACAATGGAGATTACCACTCTTCAGATTGTGCTGGTGTTCATCGTCGCATGTATCGCGGGTATGGAGTCGGTACTCGATGAATTTCAGTTCCACCGCCCACTGGTGGCCTGTACGCTGATTGGCGCCGTTCTCGGGGATATGAAAACCGGTATTATCATCGGTGGTACCCTGGAAATGATCGCCCTGGGCTGGATGAACATCGGTGCTGCCGTTGCACCAGATGCCGCACTGGCGTCCATTATCTCTACCGTTCTGGTTATTGCGGGCCACCAAAGTATCGGTGCCGGTATCGCGCTGGCTATTCCGCTGGCCGCAGCAGGTCAGGTTCTGACCATTATCGTTCGTACTATCACCGTGGCATTCCAGCACGCGGCGGATAAAGCGGCGGAAAACGGTAACCTGACGGCGCTCTCCTGGCTGCATGTCTCTTCCCTGTTCCTGCAGGCGATGCGTATCGCTATCCCGGCGGTAATCGTGGCGATTTCCGTAGGTACCAGCGAAGTTCAGGGCATGCTCAATGCGATTCCGGAAGTGGTAACGGGCGGTCTGAACATCGCCGGTGGCATGATCGTTGTGGTCGGTTACGCGATGGTTATCAACATGATGCGTGCAGGCTATCTGATGCCGTTCTTCTATCTCGGCTTCGTGACTGCAGCATTTACTAACTTCAACCTGGTTGCTCTGGGTGTGATTGGTGCGGTAATGGCCATCCTCTACATCCAACTGAGCCCGAAATATAACCGCGTGGCGGGTGCACCCGCGCAGGCTGCTGGTGACAACTCCCTCGATAACGAACTGGACTAACAGGTGAGCGAAATGGTTGATATGACTAAAACTACCACTGAGAAAAAACTCACACAGAGTGACATTCGTGGCGTGTTCATTCGTTCTAACCTGTTTCAGGGTTCATGGAACTTCGAACGTATGCAGGCGCTGGGTTTCTGCTTCTCTATGGTACCGGCTATTCGTCGCCTGTATCCGGAGAACAACGATGCGCGTAAGCAAGCCATCAAGCGTCACCTGGAATTCTTTAACACCCATCCGTACGTTGCGGCGCCGGTTCTCGGCGTAACGCTGGCGATGGAAGAACAGCGTGCTAACGGCGCAGAGATTGACGATGGTGCCATCAACGGTATCAAAGTCGGTCTGATGGGGCCGCTGGCAGGCGTAGGCGACCCGATTTTCTGGGGTACTGTGCGTCCGGTATTCGCTGCGTTAGGTGCGGGTATTGCGATGAGCGGTAGCCTGCTCGGTCCGCTGCTGTTCTTCATTCTGTTTAACGCAGTTCGTCTGCTGACCCGTTATTACGGCGTCGCCTACGGCTACCGCAAAGGCGTCGATATTGTTAAAGATATGGGCGGCGGCTTCCTGCAAAAACTGACCGAGGGGGCGTCAATCCTCGGCCTGTTTGTCATGGGGGCGTTGGTTAACAAGTGGACGCACGTGAACATTCCGCTGGTGGTCTCAACCATCACCGGTCAGGATGGTCAGACGCGCGTTACCACCGTACAAACCATTCTCGACCAGTTGATGCCGGGTCTGGTTCCGTTGCTGCTTACCTTCGCCTGTATGTGGCTGCTGCGTAAGAAAGTAAACCCGCTGTGGATTATCGTTGGCTTCTTCGTCATCGGTATCGCGGGTTACGCGGTCGGCCTGTTAGGTCTGTAAGACTGTAGTACACTACGGGGCCGCTAAGGCCCCGTTTTTTATCTGGAGGAACAAGGATTAATGACTATTACGGACCTGGTGCTGGTTATCTTTATTGCTGCGCTGCTGGCTTACGCTATTTACGATCAGTTCATCATGCCACGCCGCAATGGCCCGACTTTGCTTGCCATCCCCCTCTTACGCCGAAGCCGCGTGGACAGCGTCATCTTCATTGGCCTCATTGCGATTCTTATCTACAACAATGTCACCAGCAATGGGGCTGTCGTGACCACATGGTTATTATGCGCACTCGCATTGATGGGGTTTTATATTTTCTGGATCCGGGTACCGAAGATCCTCTTCAAACAGGGTGGATTTTTCTTCGCCAATGTGTGGATAGAATATAACCGTATTAAAGAGATGAATTTATCAGAAGATGGCGTTCTGGTGATGCAATTAGAACAACGGCGTCTGCTTATTCGCGTACGAAATATCGACGATCTGGAAAAGATATATAAGCTTCTCGTTTCTTCTCAGTAAGTTACAAACATAGCCTGTGCTTTGTTTTTCAAAATTTATAACAGTTAAAAACATAGCTAAGGCTATACCCAAGTCGTAAAAATGTTATTTATCTTAACGTTCTATCTACCAATAAATCTAAATGAAAATCGTTTTCAATCAGAAGTTAAATAATATTTCCCTACAGTTGTTTTATATTCAAAAAATATGTTAAGGTTGCGCCGTCATTTGGGGAGTAGCCGATTTCCAGACTCCGGAAATGTACGTGTCAACATACTCGTTGCAAAACGTGGCACGTACGGACTGAAACCTCTTTCAGTCAGGCGAGACCATAGGCACATCAACTGCTATGCGTACTGTATGAACTCCCGTGTTCAGGTGCGCATGTTTACTGGGGGCAGTGGTGTGTTTTATGGAAACCCCGGTCAGGACGCTGTCATGAATATCACCGCCACTATTATTCTCGCTTTCGGCATGTCGATGGATGCTTTCGCGGCGTCAATTGGCAAAGGTGCCACCCTGCATAAACCCAAATTCTCTGAAGCGCTGCGCACCGGTTTGATCTTCGGCGCAGTTGAAACATTGACGCCGCTGATCGGCTGGGCGCTGGGCATGTTAGCCAGCAAATTTGTGCTGGAATGGAATCACTGGATTGCCTTCATTCTGCTGGCCTTTCTGGGCGGACGAATGATTATAGAAGGATTTCGTGGCGCGGATGATGAAGACGATGAACCGCTGCGCCGTCACGGTTTCTGGTTACTGGTCACTACCGCCATCGCCACCAGCCTCGACGCCATGGCGGTCGGTGTAGGGCTGGCGTTCCTGCAGGTCAACATTATCGCTACCGCACTGGCTATCGGCTGCGCCACGCTGATGATGTCCACGCTGGGGATGATGGTCGGTCGTTTCATTGGCCCGCTGCTTGGTAAACGGGCTGAAATTCTGGGGGGAGTGGTGCTGATCGGCATCGGCGTCCAGATCCTCTGGACGCACTTTCACGGTTAATCCGCGCGTTGCCAGAGGTGAAGACGAAAATCCGTCTGGCAGTCAAACGTTTCTCGATTCGCCAGCTGTTCCCAGACCTCCGGCTTCGCCCGCCAGGCAAAAGGTGTCATCTGCAATAGCGCCACCGCTTCCTTTCCGCTCAGGCGCATCGGGTACGCCAGCGCGATATCTTCCAGCAGGTTGAACCCTGCCAGTTGCTCAGTATGCGGTGCATGGAGTCGAACTTCATCGTAAATCAGCCCTTTCAGCTCCATTAAATGGCGCGGTCCCGGTGTTGCGGTGAAAACCCAGCCGTGCGGCTTGACCACGCGCGCCAACTCTTGCGCTTTACACGGCGCGTAAATTCGCACAATCGCATCCTGGCTGGCATCAGCAAACGGCAGACGATGGCTCGATGCGACGCAGAATGTCACCTGGGAATAGCGCCTGGCCGCCGCTTTGATGGCGACCTTCGCCACGTCCAGTCCATACGTGGTCGCCGTCGGCAGCGCATCTGCAAAGGCGTGAGTGTAATACCCTTCCCCACAACCGATATCAAGAATCGAGGTCGCCGACGCGTCGAGGCGCATGGAAAGTTGTTCAACGATGGCATCACGCAGCGGCTGATAGTGTCCGGCATCGAGAAATGCACGCCGTGCCTGCATCATCTCCGCACTGTCACCCGGATCGCGCGAGCGCTTATGCTGCACCGGCAACAAATTGACGTATCCCTCTTTTGCCACATCAAACTGATGCCGCTGCGGACAGATAAAACTGTTATTGATGTGCGCAAGAGGCTGGTGACAAAGTGGGCAGGAAAACGACATAACAACTCCGGCAGGTGAATTCAGGGCGCAAGTGTAACGCGATTTACGCCCTGGGAGAATCACTTAGCGCGCAGGGAGTGGCTGCGGATCGCTGTGCATCACCAGCAGATGACGGGAGTCGGCGGGCATGCCATCCGGTTTGACGTTTTCCAGTCGCAACACATCCCCCATAATCTGGCTAAAAACCGGTGCTGATACCGCGCCGCCATAATAGGCACCGTTCTGCGGATCGTTGATCACCACCACCAGCGCAAACCGCGGGTTGCTTGCCGGTGCCACACCTGCGGTGTAGGCCACATACTTATCCACGTATTTGCCGTCATCACCGATTTTCTTCGCCGTCCCGGTTTTAACCGCCACACGATAATCCCTGACTGCCGCCTTCGTCCCACCGCCACCCGGCAAAGCGACACTCTCCATCATATGTTCTACCTGTCTGACCAATGTTTCCGACATGACCCGTTTGCCGATGACGGGCGGATCGATACGCGTGATGGAGAGCGGACGGTACAGGCCAAAACTACCAATCGTGGCATAGACGTGCGCCAGTTGTAGCGGCGTCACCATCAGGCCGTAACCAAAGGCAAAGGTTGCGCGGTCCAGATCGCTCCAGTAGCGGCGCTGTGGCATCAGTCCCTGACTCTCCCCGGTGAGTCCCAGCCCCGTAGGCTGACCGAAGCCAAATCGTTGATAGGTATCTTCTAATCGCTGAATGGGCATCGCTAACGAAAGATGCGATACGCCGGTGTCACTCGATTTCTGCAAAATACCAGTCAGCGTCAGTTCCGGATAAAAACCTACGTCACGAATGCGATGTCCGTCGAGGAAAAACGGATGGGTATCAATGACGCTGTCAGGCTGCACAATCCCCTGCTCAAGCGCCGTCATGATGACCAGTGGTTTCACCGTTGACCCCGGTTCAAAGGTGTCGCTAATCGCACGGTTGCGAAAATCGTCGAGTACCGCCCCGTCACGGTTATTCGGGTTAAAATCGGGGAAGCTGGCCATCGCCAGAATCTCACCGGTGGCGATGTTGACCAGCACGGCAGCGCCGGATTCCGCTTTGTTCCAGCTAACCGCATTGTCCAGTGCATCCTCGGTGACCGTCTGTAGTCGCTCATCAATGCTGAGCTGAAGTTCATGCGCCGGTACAGGATTGACTTCCGTGATGTTTTCAATCACATGCCCGAACTTATCCTTGCGGACCAGACGGGAACCCGGCTTACCCATTAACTGCGCGTTAAAGCTTTTCTCAACGCCTTCAATGCCCTGTCCATCGATGTTGGTAAAACCAATCAGGTTCGCCGCCACATGTCCTGCCGGGTAAAATCGCCGGGACTCCTCTCGCAAGCTGATCCCGGGAAGATGCAACTTGTCGATCCACTTCGCCTGTTGAGGAGAAACCTGACGCGCAAGATAGATAAACCGTGCAGAAGGATCGTGATTAACGCGTGCCGCCAGGGTTGTGAGCGAGAGATGCAGCGTATTCGCCAGCGCTTGCCAGCGCTCACTGATGCCGACACCGCCTTTGCTCAGCACGGTTTGCGGGTCCGCCCAGACCGCATTCACCGGCACGCTCACCGCCAGCGGTCGTCCCTGCCGGTCAGTAATCATTCCGCGCGGCGATGCCGTGGTGACTTCGCGTAACGAACGCATGTCTTCTTGCCTGACCAGGGGATCGGGTTCGACAATCTGCAACCATGCGACGCGCCCCAGTAACCCCCCCAGACTCAGCAATATGGCTATACAAAGCAGAGCAAAGCGTAGCGGTGTAAAACTTCGCCCTGTACCATCACTTTTCTTTTTCACCTGTTCTCCGGCAAACATAATATTCAGGTGACTGATTTAACGGGAATAACGGCGGGAAAGCGGTGAGAACTGTGCTAATAACATCACGGCTTTGCAACAAAGCGCTAACGAAGGAGGCGTTCAGACATACTTTGAAGGAAGATGCATGAAAAAGCCCCGCATCAGCGAGGCTTTAAATCTGAGGTTGATGCGCAGACGCGCTTCAAATCAGTGGTGTCGATCAGATAGCTGTTACGTTAACAGCAGCCGGACCTTTCTGGCCGTCCTGAATTTCGAACTCAACGTTCTGGCCTTCAGCCAGAGTTTTGAAGCCATTACCCTGGATAGCGGAGAAGTGTACGAACACATCTTTGCTGCCATCAGCCGGAGTAATAAAGCCAAAACCTTTAGACTCGTTGAACCACTTAACTTGACCTTTAATCTTTGCCATTTGCAAAATTCCTTAGAGTGTTTTCTTAGCCCGCAGGCCTAACATAGATAAAACTGAGACATTACTGCTTGAGGCACTAATATAAGGTTCGGCAGAGAAGCGGTATTCAACGACAACGTGTTTACTCAGGACTTCTTTACTGAAAATGCCACACATAAACAGAACTGTACCTCGTTTAACCCAAAACGTGTTATCACATACAACGTTAATTATGGCAAGCCATTTTTAAACGTGTCTCGATCGGTCGCACAAATCTCACCAGTCGACACAGAGTATCTGCACAGTTATGCGTCAATTCTCAAGCCGATATATTCCCGCTTTCTTGCTGAGCCCTTGTCAGACCAGCATCGCAGCGGGGACTTTTCAACCATAGCCCAATAACTTCACGACTTCCAGATCATCGCGATGGTGAAATGCGGAGTCAGGTCGTTATCACAAATTCTGCTTTGTTATGCATAATTTGTCTCAACACAAAATGACCCCTTATCATAATAACGACACATTTCGCCCTATCTTGATATCCACTGTTCTTATGCACTCATTTAATGAAAGAATGATGACAATGCACAAAAATAGGGAAAGAAACGTTTCGCTTTTTATAAAGCCGATCATTCTCACAAAACGGGGAAGATCGCATTATTAACGTATGGAAAAATATAATTAAGTGTGTGCAGACAATAACCGACGAAATGCGTCAGGAAGAAACGGATATAGCGATGGGGTGTGCAACTGCACTAATTGCGTGCAGGATAATGACCAGGAAGGAAAGACCGACGGGACGCCAGTCCATTCGCTTCCTGTTTACAAGGAGATTAACGCTCTGCAACCAGACGGATGATGTCGTCGTCCTCTTGCGGCTCATTGGCCTTCGGCGACGCCTCAGCCACTTTTTCCGGCTCGTTCGCTTCACAGAGACGACGCAGTAAGGCATTTTGTCGCTTCTGCTGATCTAACAACGCTTCCAGCAGCTCAATCTGCTCATTGGTCCGCGAGCTGGCTCGGTTGATAAAGAACCACAGCACCAGCCCAACAATCAGAACCCCCACCGATACAATCAACGACGCAAAATTAAGCACGCCGGAATTCACTACTTCATTCATTTCACCACCTCAATGTAGACGCGCCATTTTACCACCGCGCCACAGGAAGGAAATCAACAGATGAAAAAATGATCTCACCAGGGGATAAATTTATTGATGGCGCAAATTCCGCTGAAAAATTGTACATCCTGGTCACACATGATGTTGAACACCTGGGCCCACAGCAACAGGCACACAAGCACCACCACCACCAGAATTATCCATCGAAACTTTTTCACTCCACTCTCCGCATCAACATCTTATGCCTCCAAATTATCATGTCTATCTTAAACCAGGACTAACTACAGGAGACATTAGCGTTTTTTTAAGAATCCTTTACTTGTATCAATGTGCGTAAGCGCTAAGCTCAGTCTAACGTATAGAAGAAAAGAGGTCATAATGCGTTTGATTATTCGCGCTATCGTGCTGTTTGCGCTTGTCTGGATTGGATTATTACTCAGTGGGTATGGTGTTCTGATAGGTAGTCAGGAGAATGCGGCCGGACTGGGATTGCAGTGCAAATATCTTACCGCGCGAGGAACCGCCACCGCGCAATATGTTCATACCGATAGCGGTATCATAGGGTTAACGGATTGCCCGCTATTGCGTAAAAGCACCGTGGTCGTCGATAACGGTTAATCTTCCGCCACTCTGATGTCCATAATGCATATCTCTTAAGCAGGCTGTCATCTGGGTAAAAACTGCCGGCGCAAAAGCCGGCAGTTTATTATCAACATCATGACGTCATCAGAAGGGATAATTGTTGTAACCCATCTGCTCAGAGATTTTACGCGCCGCGGTATGCAGCATCGAAACGTACTCATGCAGGTTTTCTTCAGAAAAACGCAGCGTCGGGAAGGAGATGCTCAGGCCAGCGATCACGACACCAAAACGATCGAATACCGGTACACCGATGCAGCGTAAACCTTCTTCTTGCTCTTCGTTGTCTTCACCGTAGCCCTGCTCGCGGACTTTATCCAGCACTGGCAGCAATGCTTCTGTGGTGGTGATGGTGCGTCCGGTGCTGCGTTTGTACTCAACACCGTCCAGAATCTGCTTCACCTCATCACGATCGCGCCAGGCCAGCAGCACTTTACCAATTGCGGTGCTGTAAAGCGGGTTACGACGTCCTACGCGCGAATACATGCGCAGATTGTACATCGAATCAATCTTATGGATGTATACGATGCTATCTTCATCCAGCGCTCCGAGGTGCACGGTCTCTTTAGTCAGACGAGAGAGTTCGCGCATCTGGATGTCCGCGCTGCGGATAAGGTCAACATTCTGTAGCGCACGCGCGCCCAGTTCAAACAGTTTCAGCGTCAGAGAATACTTCTCGGACTCACCTTCCTGTGACACATAACCCAGTGTTTTCATGGTCTGTAAAAAGCGATAAACGGTGCTTTTTGACATCATGACGCGTTGTGATAACTCGGTAATCCCTATTTCGCGCTCTTCACCCAGCGCCTGCAAAATGCCAAAAACTTTCAGCACGGAAGATACAGAATCGGGTTGTTTATCCAGATCTGCGTTAGCCATCTATCACCTCATTACGAGTGTTTTATAAAAATCAGAACGATTTTTTATTATAATTTCATGGTCAGGCGCCCGCAATCCATCTTTGCTAACTCCGTTACAAATCTGCGACATAAAGCCTGAATATCAATGCTAGAATCACTACCCTGATCATATTCTTCGCAGAAACTATCAATCACATGAATAAATCCCAGGCCGATGGCCTGCCGCTTCCGCAGCGATATGGCGCCATTTTAACCATTGTTATTGGTATTTCGATGGCCGTACTGGACGGTGCCATTGCCAACGTGGCTCTCCCCACCATTGCCGCTGATTTACGCGCCTCAGCCGCCAGCTCAATCTGGGTCGTTAACGCTTATCAGATCGCCATTGTCGTTTCGTTACTGTCGCTGTCATTTCTTGGCGATATGTTTGGCTATCGCCGCATCTACAAATGCGGGCTGGTCGTCTTTCTGCTGGCTTCACTGTTCTGCGCACTCGCAGACTCGCTACAGATGTTAACGATGGCGCGTATCGTGCAGGGGTTTGGTGGCGCGGCGCTGATGAGCGTCAACACCGCGCTGATCCGTCTGATTTATCCTCAGCGCCATTTGGGGCGCGGGATGGGCATCAACTCCTTTATTGTCGCCGTCTCTGCGGCCGCAGGCCCAACCATTGCCGCAGCAATCCTTTCGATCGCTTCCTGGAAATGGCTGTTTCTGATCAACGTGCCGTTAGGAATTATTGCGCTAATTCTGGCGATACGCTTTCTCCCGCCCAATGGTTCACGCAGCAATAAACCGCGTTTTGATATCCCCAGCGCCGTGATGAATGCCCTGACGTTTGGCCTGTTGATCACCGCCCTGAGCGGCTTTGCGCAAGGTCAGTCCCTGACGCTGGTCAGTGCTGAACTCATGGCAATGGTCTTGGTGGGCTACTTCTTTATCCGCCGTCAGCTCGCATTGCCGGTGCCGTTATTACCGGTTGACCTGCTGCGTATTCCGCTTTTTTCACTGTCGATTGGCACCTCGATCTGCTCCTTCTGCGCTCAAATGCTGGCGATGGTCTCCCTCCCCTTCTACCTGCAAACGGTACTGGGACGCAGTGAAGTTGAGACGGGGTTGCTGCTCACCCCCTGGCCGCTGGCAACGATGGTCATGGCACCACTGGCCGGCTATCTGATCGAACGCGTCCATGCTGGTTTGCTGGGGGCGCTGGGTCTGCTGGTGATGGCAAGCGGGCTGTTTGCCCTGGTGTTGCTTCCTGACGTGCCGTCCGATCTGAATATCATCTGGCCGATGATCCTCTGCGGTGCCGGGTTTGGTTTATTTCAGTCACCCAATAATCATACGATCATCACGTCAGCACCGCGTGAACGCAGCGGTGGCGCAAGCGGCATGCTGGGAACCGCTCGTCTGCTGGGACAAAGCTCGGGCGCGGCGCTGGTCGCGCTGTTGTTGAACCAGTTCGGGGATAACGGCACGCATGTTTCTCTGCTGGCTGCGGGGATTCTGGCGACCGTGGCGGCGGTGGTGAGTGGTTTACGCATTACACAACCCCGGGCGCAAGCGTAAAAAAAGCGCGTCCCCGGACGCGCTTTCTCTTCATGCTGACAGGCTTACTTCAGGTATTCCCCACTGCGCAGCGCTTCGATACGTTTATCCAGCGGCGGGTGAGTCATGAACAGCTCGCTCAGCGATTTACCTTTACCATTAATGCAGAAAGCCATCATGCTGGACGCTTCCTGCGGTTCGTAGCTGGTTTTCAGACGCTGTAGCGCAGCTATCATCTTTTCACGCCCTACCAGTTTGGCGGAACCTGCATCGGCGTGGAATTCACGGTGGCGAGAGAACCACATGGTAATGATGCTCGCCAGGATACCGAAGACCAGTTCCAGTACCATCGCAACCGCAAAATAGATCATCGGGTTACCGTTGCTGCCTTCACCTTCATCACGGTTGCCACCGAGAAAACCGGCGGCGATCTGCGCCAGAATACGCGAGATAAAGATAACAAAGGTGTTCACAACGCCCTGAATCAGCGTCATGGTGACCATGTCACCGTTCGCGATATGGCTAATTTCATGGGCAATAACCGCTTCAGCTTCATCCGGGCTCATGTTTTGCAGCAAGCCGGTACTGACTGCGACCAGAGACGCATCACGGCGCGCCCCGGTGGCAAACGCGTTAATGTCCGGCGCATGGTAAATAGCGACCTGCGGCATGGCGATACCGGCCTGACGCGCCTGCGTGGCAACCGTATTCATTAGCCAGCGTTCTCTTTCGTTACGCGGTTGCTCGATCACTTCCCCACCGACGGAACGTAACGCCATCCATTTGGACATCAGCAGTGAAACGAAGGAACCACCAAAACCGAACAGCAACGCCATAATCATCAGGCCCTGGACGCTGCTCGACTGAATCCCTGTCAGGCTCAGCACCAGCCCGAAAACGACCATAACGGCAAGGTTCGTCAACAGGAAAAGCGCGATTCGCATCATAATCTTCTTTTAACCTCAACTTAACAAAACGCACTATGCGATTACCCACATCGTATGGGTCGTACCGCTATTTTCAAGCATCAATGCCCGGTAAGTCACCAGAAAGACACAACTTTACATTTTGTTGCACCAGGCTGACGACTTCATGCGCTTGTTAAAAAAAACAGGCACAATTTCTTGTGCCTGTATGAAGTTACTTCGCCGCGGTGGGTTGTTCCGCTGGCTTCGCTTTCTCAAGCGTCGCCAAATCCAGCGCGATCTTCACCGTTTCATCAAGATACGGATCCGGCTCCTGGTAATCTTTTGGCAGATCATCCAGTTTCTTCAGAACCGGTTTCCCTTCACGTTTAAACCGGTCGTTGATTCTCGCCAGACGCATCGCATCATCCTCGTTATTCTCTTTTTCACGCTGCGCGTAATTCAGAGACGCGATGTTACGTTTGTCCTTCATCGCATTGAAACGAGCGATATCCTTCATGATGTACTGGAACTCAGGATCCTGCGCGATACGCGCATTGTGCTCTTTGAGTAATTCAGGACCGAACGGTGTCAGATCGTCTGATTTCACATACGTTGCGGCGTCGATGCTATCCCACGGCAACGCATTATCTTCAAACTTCTCGCCGGTTTCTGTCTCTTCATTCCCCGTCGGCATGATGATATCCGGCGTGACGCCTTTACGCTGGGTACTACCGCCATTCACACGATAAAACTTCTGGATCGTATACTGTACAGAGCCCAGTGCAGGCCATTCCGGACGCAGCATCTGATCGTAAATACGGTTCAGCGAACGATACTGCTGTACGGTACCTTTACCGAAGGTCGGTTCGCCGACGATCAGTGCACGACCGTAATCCTGCATGGCTGCCGCAAAAATTTCCGATGCCGACGCACTGAAGCGATCGACCAGCACCACCAGCGGACCTTTGTAGTAAACAACGCCATCGGTATCGCTGTCCTCACGGACTTTGCCATTATTGTCGCGAACCTGAACCACCGGTCCAGAAGGAATAAACAGACCAGACAGAGAAACCGCCTCAGTCAGCGCGCCGCCACCATTGGTCCGCAGATCGATGACGATGCTGCTGACATTCTGTTTTTCCAGTTTCTGCAACTGAACTTTGACATCGTCAGTCAGGCCAACATAGAAGCCAGGGATATCCAGCACGCCGACTTTCTCTTTACCCACTGTTTTCACTGACATCTTAACCGCGCGGTCTTCCAGACGGATGCGTTCCCGCGTCAGTGTAACCGTTCGGGTTTTTGTTCCTTTGCCGGCGGGCAGAACTTCAAGACGAACTTTACTGCCTTTTGGCCCTTTGATGAGTGCAACAACGTCATCCAGGCGCCAGCCGATCACATCGACCATGCTTTTTCCCGTCTGCCCCACGCCGACGATGCGATCGCCAACGCTAATCGCTTTGCTCTTCGCCGCCGGGCCGCCTGCGACCATGGAGTTGATAACCGTATAGTCATCGTCCATCTGCAATACGGCACCAATCCCTTCCAGGGACAGGCTCATCTCGGTATTAAACTGTTCGGTATTGCGTGGCGAAAGGTAGTTGGTGTGCGGATCAATTTCGCGGGCAAACGCCGTCATCGCCAGTGAGAAAACGTCTTCACTGTTGGTTTGCGTCAGACGACGGATCGCGGATTTATAGCGACGCGTCAACGTCTCGCGAATTTCTTTATCGTCTTTGCCGGTCAGCTTCAGACTTAACTCATCGAACTTCACCTTGCCGTCCCACAGCGCATTCAACTCGGCCTCGTCTTTCGGCCAGGGCGCTTTGCTGCGATCAAGATTAAAGGTATCAGTGCCGGTGAAATCCATCGGACGTTCCAGCACTTTCAGCGCGTACTGAAAACGTTCGAAGCGACGCTTTTGCGCCAGATTATAGAGATCGTAAAAAACGTCGAGCTTACCCGAACGCAATTCATCCCCCAACTGCCCTTTCTTCTTCGCAAACTGCTCGACATCTCCCGCCAACAGCACGTTGTGGCTGTAGTCGAGTAAATTCAGATAGCGGTCGAAAATTTTGGCGGAAAAGGCTGAATCGAGATCGAACTGACGATAATGAGAACGTGTAAAACGCGACGTAACGCGTTCACTCACCGTGGCGTGCTGGGTCTCTTCCTTAAGAACAGGAATCTGATCGGCACGCGTAATGTCGTCCACAGCGAAGGTCTGGCCTGCTATTGCAAGCAGGCCAGCTAACGCGGTAAGCCTAAAAAATGTGTTCATGCCAGGCCTGGCCTCCGTTTCAGAACACCAGGTGTTCTGCGCGTACAATCAAAGACATACCCGAATTCAGCTGTACACGGACGCCATCTTTGGTGATTTCTAATACGGTGGCATCCATCGCATCGTTGCCAGCTTTCACCTTCAGAGACTGTCCAACGCTCAGCGCTGAAATATCCGAAACCGGAGTCAATTTCTCTTCACGAGGTGCGCGTGGCGCTTTCACGGCCGGTTTTTCAGCACGCGGTTTACGCTCAGTCGCTTCTTTGCGGCGCGGTGCTGCAGGACGCGGCTTACGTTCACGGCGAGGGGCGTCTTCGGTTTCCCCTGCGGCGGCGGCAGCTTCGCGTTTTTTCGCTTGCTGCTCTGCCCGCTGCGCCTGAACGCGAGCTTTCGCTTCTTCAAGCTGCTTACGCGCATGTTCAACGTGCTGCTCATCCAGCTCACCACATGGGTTGCCGTCGAGATCGACACGCGTTGCGCCCGGCTTAACGCCGTACAGGTAACGCCAGCTTGAAGTATAAAGACGTAAAGCGGAACGAAGTTGCGTTTTGCTGAGGTTCATTTCGCCCTCAATACGCTCTACCAGATCCTGAAAAATGCCAATTTTCAGTGGGCGCGCTTCGCCTTCCGCACTAAAACACTGCGGAAAACGCTCGGCCAAAAACGCGATGACTTCTTTACTGCTATTCAACTTAGGTTGATTTTCCATGAAATTTCCTGATTACAACGGACGTAGCCAACAAGCAGCAGGCATGAACAGGCGACATTATAATGACGCCATCAGTAATTGCTACGTTATCCGTTGATTATCCTGCGACGCTCGCAAAGAATTTTGTGTAATCCGTCATTGCAAGCACGGTTTCAAGTTGCGCGACGAGCTGGCGAAGCCCCTCTTCATCCTCAGCGGTGAAGCGTCCAAACGCCGTACTGTCGATGTCCAGCACGCCAATAATATGGCCCTTGACGGTTAATGGCAGGACAATTTCCGCATTACTGGCCGCATCGCAGGCGATGTGACCATCAAAGGCGTGAACGTCGTCAATCCGCTGCACCTGGTTGTGGGCAACAGCTGTGCCGCACACGCCACGCCCCACCGGGATCCGCACGCAGGCAATTTTGCCCTGAAACGGACCTAATACCAGCGTATCGCCTTCAAGCAGGTAAAATCCCGCCCAGTTCACTTGCGAAAGACGTTCGTACAACAGTGCGCTGGTGTTCGCCAGCGTGGCCAGAAAACTGGTCTCTCCTGCCATTAATGCCTGAAAATCGCGGTTCAGATCCGCGTATAGCTCTGTCTTGTTCATTATATAATCACTTAGTTGTCTTACTCTGATACTGCCAGCCTATTAAAATAAGCATTAAATGCGTTAATGCTCAAGATCATTCCCGTCATGAGTTAAGATTACATAATTCTAACACTTTGATTCGCGATACATGGCTCTCAAGACACCCCAGATCACGCCGACAAAAAAGATAGCGATCCGATCCATCAGCGAAGCACTACCTCGTGCGCACTATCAGCGTTGCCCTCAGTGTGATCTGCTGTTTAGTCTGCCGAAGATGCGCTCTCACCAGAGCGCCTACTGCCCCCGCTGCCAGGCGAAAATTCGTGATGGCCGTGACTGGTCGCTGACGCGCCTGGGGGCGATGGCCGTCACCATGCTGTTGTTGATGCCCTTCGCCTGGGGCGAACCGCTGCTACATATCTATCTGCTGGGTATCCGCATTGACGCCAACGTGATGCAGGGGATCTGGCAGATGACGCGACAAGGCGATCCGATTACCGCCGCGATGGTGCTGTTTTGCGTCGCGGGCGCGCCGCTGATCCTCGTGACCTCGATTGCATACCTGTGGTTCGGCAATATTCTCGGCATGAATTTGCGCCCGGTGCTGCTGATGCTGGAGAAGCTCAAAGAGTGGGTAATGCTGGACATCTATCTGGTGGGCATTGGCGTGGCATCGATCAAAGTTCAGGATTATGCCTTCTTGCAGCCTGGCGTTGGGCTTTACGCTTTTATCGCGCTGGTGATCCTCAGTATCCTGACGCTATCGCACCTGAACATTGAACAGTTGTGGGAACGCTTTTATCCACAGCGACCCGCCAAACGCCCGGATGAACAGTTGCGTATTTGTCTCGGCTGTCATTTTACCGGCTATCCGGATCCACGTGGACGCTGCCCGCGCTGCCATATTCCCCTGCGCGTGCGCCGAAATCAGAGTATCCAAAAATGCTGGGCGGCGTTGTTGGCATCGATTGTTTTACTGCTGCCTGCTAACCTGATGCCTATCTCGGTTATCTACGTGAACGGTGGGCGGCAGGAAGACACGATCATGTCCGGTATCCTGTCACTGGCAAACAGCAATGTCGCCGTGGCCGCCGTGGTCTTTATCGCCAGTATTCTGGTGCCATTTACCAAAGTGATCGTCATGTTTACGCTGTTGCTCAGTATTCAGTTCAAATGTGAACAGGGTCTACGCACGCGTATGCAACTCTTGCGCCTGGTCACGTGGATTGGTCGCTGGTCGATGCTGGACCTTTTTGTTATCGCTTTAACCATGTCGCTAATTAACCGCGACCAGATTCTTGCTTTTACTATGGGACCGGCTGCGTTTTATTTCGGCTCAGCGGTCATTTTGACTATTCTTGCAGTGGAATGGCTGGACAGCCGCTTACTTTGGGATGCACATGAGTCAGGAAACGCCCGCTTCGCAGACTGAAGCGCAGATTAAAACGAAACGCCGTATCTCACCATTCTGGTTACTCCCGCTGATTGCATTAATGATTGCGGGATGGCTGATATGGAACAGCTATGAAGATCGCGGTAACACCGTAACCATCGACTTTATGTCTGCGGATGGCATCGTACCGGGCCGTACACCCGTTCGCTATCAGGGCGTTGAGGTGGGTACGGTTCAGGACATCAGCCTGAGCAAGGATCTGCGTAAAATTGAGGTGCGCGTCAGCATAAAGTCCGACATGAAAGATGCCCTGCGCGAAGACACGCAGTTCTGGCTGGTGACGCCCAAAGCGTCGCTTGCGGGGGTCTCTGGCCTTGATGCGCTGGTTGGCGGTAACTATATCGGCATGATGCCCGGCAAAGGCAAAGAGCAAGATCATTTCGTCGCCCTCGATACCCAGCCGAAATATCGCCTGGATAATGGCGATCTGATGATTCATCTCAATGCGCCCGATCTGGGGTCACTGAACAGCGGTTCGCTGGTTTATTTCCGTAAGATCCCGGTCGGCAAGGTTTACGATTACAGCATTAACCCAAACAAACAGGGCGTCACTATCGATGTCCTGGTGGAACGCCGCTTCACTAACCTGGTGAAGAAAGGCAGTCGCTTCTGGAACGTTTCCGGCGTGGACGCTGACGTCAGCCTGAGCGGCGCGAAAGTTAAACTGGAAAGCCTGGCAGCCCTGGTGAATGGTGCAATCGCTTTTGACTCGCCCGATGACTCAAAATCCGCAGAACAAGATGATACCTTTGGCCTGTATAAAGATCTGGCTCACAGCCAGCGCGGGGTCATTATTAAACTTGAGCTGCCCAGCGGCGAAGGGCTGAGAGCAGATTCCACCTCCTTGATGTATCAGGGTCTGGAAGTCGGCCAGCTCACCAAACTGGATTTACAGCCGGGCGGTAAAGTCACTGGCGAAATGACCGTTGACCCCAGCGTCGTGACGCTGTTGCGTGACGGCACGCGCATTGAACTGCGCAGTCCCAAACTCTCGTTAAGTGACGCCAATATCAGCTCGTTGTTGACAGGAAAAACCTTTGAACTGGTGCCTGGTACCGGTGAACCGCGCAGTGAGTTCGTGGTTGTCCCTGGTGAAAAAGCGCTACTTCACGAACCGGACGTTCTGACGTTTACCCTGACCGCCCCCGAAAGCTACGGCATCGATGCAGGTCAACCGCTGATCCTCCACGGTGTCCAGGTAGGCCAGGTGATCGAACGCAGGCTGACCAGCAAAGGAGTCGAGTTCACCGTGGCTGTTGATCCACAGCATCGCGACCTGGTTCAGGGTGACAGTAAATTCGTGGTCAACAGTCGTGTGGATGTCAAAGTGGGTCTGGATGGTGTTGAGTTCCTTGGGGCCAGCGCCAGCGAATGGATCAGCGGCGGTATCCGCATATTGCCTGGCAGCAAAGGGGAAATGAAGTCCAGTTATCCGCTGTATGCTAACCTGGAAAAAGCGGTAGAGAATAGCCTGAGCGATCTGCCGACCACTACCCTGAGTCTGCGAGCGGAAACGCTGCCGGACGTGCAGGCCGGTTCTGTGGTGCTGTATCGTAAATTTGAGGTGGGCGAAGTGATCACCGTTCGCCCACGCGCCGACGCCTTTGATATCGACCTTCACATTAAGCCGGAGTACCGCAACCTGCTGACCAGCAACAGCGTATTCTGGGCGGAAGGCGGCGCCAAAGTGCAACTCAACGGCAGCGGTCTGACCGTACAGGCCTCTCCTCTGTCACGTGCACTTAAGGGGGCTATCAGCTTTGATAACCTGAGCGGTGCCAGCGCCAGTCAGCGCAAAGGCGATAAACGTATTTTGTATGCCTCTGAAACCGCCGCGCGTGCGGTTGGTGGACAGATTACGCTCCACGCCTTTGATGCCGGGAAACTGGCTGCCGGGATGCCCATTCGCTACCTCGGCATCGATATCGGACAGATTCAGACGCTGGAACTGCTCACCTCGCGCAACGAAGTACAGGCAAAGGCGGTGTTGTATCCAGAATATGTGCAGACCTTCGCGCGTGGCGGGACGCGCTTCTCCGTAATTACACCGCAAATCTCGGCCGCTGGCGTGGAGCACCTCGACACGATCCTGCAACCCTACATCAACGTCGAGCCGGGCCGGGGTAATCCTCGTCGAGATTTCGAGCTACAGGAAGCAACCATTACTGACTCGCGCTATCTTGACGGGCTGAGTATTGTGCTCGAAGTCCCCGAAGCGGGCTCGCTGGCGATTGGTACGCCGGTGCTGTTCCGTGGGATTGAAGTCGGTACCGTCACCGGCATGACGCTTGGTACATTGTCTGACCGCGTGATGATCGCCTTGCGTATCAGTCAACGCTATCAGCACCTGGTTCGCAACAACTCCGTCTTCTGGCTGGCCTCCGGATACAGTCTGGATTTTGGCCTGACGGGCGGCGTAGTGAAGACCGGTACCTTTAATCAGTTCATTCGCGGCGGCATTGCGTTCGCCACGCCGCCAGGCACCCCGCTGGCACCGAAAGCGCAGGCGGGAAAACACTTCCTGCTGCTGGAAAGTGAGCCGAAAGAATGGCGTGAATGGGGTACGGCTCTGCCACGTTAATATCAGGCTCCGGCGTGCTCGCGCCGGAGCCTTTATGCTACACTGCGCGCTTGTTTTACTGCCGGTGGTGCTCCCCCGTGACTCAACACGCTGTTTATTTCCCTGACGCCTTTTTGACGCAAATGCGCGAGGCAATGCCTGCGCACCTCTCTTTTGATGATTTTCTCGCCGCCTGCCAGCGCCCGTTACGCCGCAGCATCCGCGTTAATACGCTTAAGATTTCGGTTGCCGATTTTCTCTCCTTAACCGCCCCGTATGGCTGGTCGCTGACGCCGGTTCCCTGGTGTGAAGAAGGTTTCTGGATTGAGCGTGACGATGAAGAAGCCCTGCCGCTCGGCAGTACCGCCGAACATCTGAGCGGTCTGTTTTATATTCAGGAAGCCAGTTCCATGCTGCCGGTTGCCGCGCTGTTTGCCGACGATAATTTACCGAGCTGCGTAATGGACGTCGCCGCGGCACCGGGTTCAAAAACCACACAAATCGCAGCGCGCATGGGCAACCGCGGGGCAATTCTCGCCAATGAGTACTCCGCCAGTCGGGTGAAAGTGCTGCACGCCAATATCAGTCGCTGTGGGATCAGTAACGTGGCGCTCACCCATTTTGACGGTCGCGTATTCGGAGCGGCACTGCCGGAAACGTTCGACGCGATTTTGCTTGATGCTCCCTGCTCAGGTGAAGGGGTCGTACGAAAAGATCCGGATGCGCTGAAAAACTGGTCCATTGAGAGCAATCTTGAGATTGCCGCGACCCAACGCGAACTGATCGAAAGCGCGTTTCACGCCCTGCGCCCTGGGGGTACGCTGGTCTATTCAACCTGTACGTTGAACCGTGAAGAAAACGAATCGGTGGTTGCCTGGCTGAAGGAGACCTGGCCTGAGGCTGTGGAATTTTTACCGTTAAACGATCTTTTCCCTGAGGCGACTCAGGCGCTGACAGCAGAAGGTTTCCTGCATGTTTTCCCCCAGATTTATGACTGCGAAGGATTCTTCGTCGCCCGTCTGCGTAAAACGGCATCCATTCCCGCGCTGCCTGCGCCGAAATACAAAGTGGGGAATTTCCCTTTTAGCCCCGTCAAAGGTCGCGACGCCACAAGCATAGTCCAGGCGGCTAACGCCCTGGGTCTGCAATGGAATGAAAACCTGCACCTCTGGCAGCGTGATAAAGAAGTCTGGCTTTTCCCGGCGGAGATTGAACCGCTGATCGGTAAAGTCCGCTTCTCCCGCCTCGGCATTAAGCTGGCAGAAATTCATAATAAAGGTTATCGCTGGCAGCATGAAGCGGTCATCGCGCTCGCTGATGTGCATCACCGTTGCGCGTTTGAGCTGTCTCGCCAGGAAGCGGAAGAGTGGTATCGAGGTCGCGATGTCTATCCGCAGACCACCCCCACCACTGACGAAGCGCTGGTAACCTTCCAGCATCAACCGATCGGGCTTGCTAAACGAATCGGTTCGCGACTGAAAAACAGCTACCCGCGCGAACTCGTTCGCGATGGCAAATTGTTTACCGGTAACGTCTGAAATCGGAAAATTTGCGCATTTTTTGACTGGCGCTTTTTCCTGCGTTGACTACGCTGAAAACTGGACGGCCTAACTGGTCGTACCACAATCAGCGAATCAACGGAGAGCACGATGATGAAAACCAGTGTGCGCATTGGCGCCTTTGAAATTGACGATGCCGAGTTACACGGCGAATCGCCGGGAGACCGAACGTTAACCATTCCGTGTAAATCCGATCCGGATTTATGCATGCAGTTGGATGCCTGGGACGATGAAACCAGCATTCCTGCCCTTCTTAACGGAGAACATTCGGTCCTCTTCCGCAACCATTACGATCGTAAGTCTGATGCCTGGATCATGCGTCTTGCCTGATTCAAAAGAACCCGTCTGCCGGCGGGTTATTTATTTCCCCCCTTCCCGCTTGCGTTAATTCCTCCTACACTTTTGTTAGGGTTGTACAAAATGAGGATAGGATGTTCGCACTGGTTCTGTTTGTCTGTTATCTGGATGGCGGTTGCGAAGATATCGTAGTGGATGTTTACGATACAGAGCAGCAGTGCCTGTATTATATGGACGATCAACGAATTCGCCAGGGTGGTTGCTTCCCGGTAGAGGATTTTATCGATGGCTTTTGGGCGCCCGCGCAGCAATACAGTGACTTTTAATCACTGTAGCTGTACCAGCGTTAACTCCCCGCCGAATACCGCCCCCGTATCAATGTAGTGCAGATTGTAGCTATCAAAACGTTGACGCAGCGGGGTATGACCAAACCAGAAATTGTCGGCACCGGCGATAGCAGCGCCTTCTCCCGCAAGATGCGCACTCAGTCGTGCACGTCGCCACAGCACTTCTTCGAGGTTAACCGGCTTTTGCCACTGATAAATCTCGCCCGGGTAATCGGCGTGGGCAATCACATGCTTCCCTTCGCGGCAATGCAGCTCCAGGATCCACGGCAATTGCTGACAATACGCCAGCGCCAGCGTGGCCTGATGACGCTTCTGCGCAGGCAACATCGTAAACCAGCCACCGCCATTCATTGTCCACAACGACCACTGAGACGTGCGCATGGCATCAATCGCCATCTGCTCATGATTCCCTCTGACCGCCACCATCCAGCGCTTATGCAGCAGTTGCAGGCAGCGTAGACTGTCAGGGCCGCGATCGATGAGGTCGCCTACCGAGACCAACAAATCCTGCCAGGGATCAAAGTGACAGGCTCGCAATTTCGCCATCAATAACGCAAAACAGCCATGGAGATCCCCGACCACCCAGATGTGCCGCCAATGTGTCCCTTCGATCATTTGGTAACTATTTTCAGGCTGTTTCATGAGCGTTTTTGTCCTCAGTCGCGCCCTAACACAAATTTAACAATAGCAGCAAAAAACGCTGGACGTTTATGCCTGGGTGTAGGTATGGTTTACTCAGAATGATAAGTGCGAAATGCCGTTTGGTTCAGGAAAGCACTCGTTCTACAGATAAAAAGAGACCGAATACGATTCCTGTATTCGGTCCAGGGAAATGGCTCTTGGGAGAGAGCCGTGCGCTAAAAGTTGGCATTAATGCAGGCTAAGTCGCCTTGCCCTTTAAGAATAGATGACGACGCCAGGTTTTCCAGTCCGCGGCTTACGCGGCCTGAAAAAAACGGTGATGGTCACTGCCTGAAATGTAAAAACCGCAAGCTTCTCTTAAGAAGGCTTGCGGTTTTTTATTGGAAATCAGAAAGATGCTTTTGGTAACTAACAGAGCTTTTCCGCTCGTTCGATAAACGGTGCCAGGCTCATTTTTTCACCCGGTTTCGCCGGATCGTCTATCTGAATCACCGACAGAGGTTGCGCATTCGTTTTGCCGCTTGCCACCTGCTCTTGCGCGATATTGTTCAGCGGATACTGCACGAGCGTGCTGGGGTTAATCACATACAATGCGTTTCCAGGCCGGCAGGTCAGCATTACCTCTTCGCGGTCGAACGCCCACTTATCTTTACCAATTTCAAAGCGGCTCACGGTAATGACCTGCGGTGCCGCCAGCGCAACCCCTGAACTGGTCAGAAGCAGCAAAGAGAGAATCACTTTTTTCATGAATATTGCCTGTCCCTCAGAACGGTTCCAGCGTCGCAAAGAAACTGACGATTGCCAGCACTACAGCGCCGATTCCCCATTCGATCTTCGTCATCCAAATAAAGTACAGATTGATGCGTCGATTATCCTGGCGCATTCGTGGTACGAGAAGATACCGATTCGCCAGTGCGATTGCCACCATTAGCAGGACAAGTGCACATTTTAGCAAAAGCAGTTGCCCCCACGCTGTCCGCCATGGGAGTGAAAAGCCCTGAATAAACAGCACATTGGCGATGCCGGTGAGTAACACGCCTGCCACGGCAAGATGCCCATAGCGGGAAAAACGCATCATGGTGTAAACCGCCTGCTGCTGCCAGCGTCCTCTTGCCATGTGCATACAGTAGATCACCGGCAACAGGCCGCCAAACCAGGCCGCGGCGCAAATCAGATGCAGAGCATGGTTTGTCTGCTGGAGCGCGCCAACGACCCCCGCGTGCAGTGTGGCGTGCCCCACTCCTGTCAGCAGTGCAAACTGCGCGAGGGTTAAGAGCAGTAATAGTCGCGGTAAATTACGCGGCACGATCAGCGAGGCAACCAGCGTGACCAGCGCCAGAACGATCTGCCAGAGCCACACCCCGCCAAACTGAGTGTGCAATACGGCAACCCAGATCGAAACGGAGATAACATCCTGCCAGCCGGAGCCCATTAATCCCCCCTGGATCGCCAGCATCAATAACGCGCTCAGAAAACACCACAACGCAGCGTGCTGTTGCAGACGTAAGAAGCGTCGGCTCATCAGACGGCGGATAGAAAGCGGTGCCAGCCACGCGCCGTAGAGCGCAGAGCCAAACACCAGCATCAGGGCGGTAAAATGGATAAAGCGGAGTGCAACCCAGGTCAGCGTCAGCATGTTTATTTCACGCGAAAAGTGTACTGTCCTTTGGTTTTATGTCCATCGACGGACACGACGTGCCAGTTCACCGTGTATTGACCAGGCTTAAGCGTTTCATCGAGAGGGACGATCAGCTGTTTCTTATCCTGTTCATTACGCTTTGCCGGACGGGTTTTGATTCCCTCATGCTTTGGACCGGTAATCGTCGCCCCGCTGAATCCGGGCTCGATACCTTCGGAAAAATTGAGGGTCAGCGCCTGCGGCGCGGCAACAACCTCGGCATCCGCAGCCGGATACTGGTGGGTCAGATGCGCATGGGCCCATACGGTCGGGGCTGTCAGGGCAGAAGCCAGAACAAGGAGCGTATAGCGGAAAGTACGTGCAGGAGAGACCATATCAACTATTCCCTTTTGTAATACCTTATCCTGAGAGGATAACCTTCAATAATGTTCGCGTCGACAATCTTCAATTGCGGCTTGCCATTCAGGCAGACTCTTAGTAACTTTTGCGCGCAACACCGAAGGAGAAGCCCATGCACAAAAATCTGGCTCAGCTTGAACAGGCAGAAATGGACAAGGTAAACGTCGATCTGGCCGCTGCCGGCGTCGCGTTTAAAGAGCGTTACAATATGCCCGTCGTCGCCGAAGTGGTCGAACGTGAGCAGCCTGCGCATCTGCGTGACTGGTTTCGCGAGCGCCTGATCGCCCATCGTCTGGCGTCCGTTTCGTTGTCCCGATTGCCCTACGAGCCCAAGCCTAAATAATTTTCGTTTCGAAGTTACATATCCTTACATATTGCCTGCTACAGTATAAGTACATTCTTATTCTATGATTTAAGGATGATTGTAGACACTATGAAAAGGAAGTCATTATGTCACGCTGGAAAATAGCTGCTGCACAGTATGAACCGCTAAAAACCTCTGTTCGCGAACATATCATTCATCATCTGAAATTCATCGACGCAGCAGCCCGACAACAGTGCGAGCTGTTGGTTTTTCCCTCTCTTTCATTACTCGGCTGTGTGGACGGATCGCAGTCGCTGCCTGCGCCGCCGGATATCAGTCTGCTACAGCCACTCTCACAGGCCGCCCACGCGCACCGTATGACGATCATTGCCGGTCTTCCGGTCAAACATAACAACCGTTTTGTCAAAGGGATTGCCGTCTTCGCCCCGTGGATGACCTCACCGCGCATGTTTCATCAAAGCCACGGCGCGTGTCTGTGTGAAGACCTGAAAACGATCAGCGTGGTGGATGAACAACCAGAGGGGGTCGATATGGATCCGGCGTGTTCTCTGTTCACCACCAGTCAAAGCGTCAGCGAATCCGAATTATTGACCTCAACGTCGCGATTACAATATTTCTCGCATAAATTCTCAATTGCCGTACTGATGGCCAATGCGCGGGGAAGCAGCGCATTATGGGATGAAAACGGGCAATTAATTGTCCGCGCCGACCGCGGTTCGCTGTTATTAACGGGGCAGCGTACCGCGCAGGGTTGGCAAGGTGATATCATTCCATTACGCTAATCGTTTTCGGTCAGGAGTTTTACATGCTGCGCATCATCGATACTGAAACCTGCGGCCTGCAGGGCGGGATTGTAGAAATCGCCTCTGTCGACGTGGTTGACGGTAAGATTGTGAACCCTATGAGCCACCTGGTGCGCCCCGACCGACCGATCTCGCCCCAGGCCATGGCGATTCATCGCATTACTGAAGCAATGGTGGCGGATAAGCCCTGGATTGAAGACGTCATCCCCCACTATTACGGTAGTGAATGGTATGTGGCGCATAACGCCAGCTTTGACCGTCGCGTGCTGCCAGACATGCCGGGAGAATGGATTTGCACCATGAAGCTTTCCCGCCGCCTCTGGCCGGGTATTAAGTACAGCAATATGGCGCTCTACAAATCTCGTAAACTGAACGTGCAAACCCCTGTGGGACTGCACCACCACCGCGCACTTTATGACTGCTATATCACCGCCGCGCTGCTAATCGATATTATGAATACCTCAGGCTGGACGGCGGAACAAATGGCTGACATCACCGGGCGACCGGGGTTGCTGACTACCTTTACCTTTGGCAAGTATCGCGGCAAAGCCGTCTCGGATGTCGCTGAACGCGATCCGGGCTATCTGCGCTGGCTGTTTAACAACCTTGACAGCATGAGCCCGGAACTGCGTTTAACTCTCAAGCACTATCTGGATAACGCTTAAGCCGCGCCGTTGCCGGGCAGTGTTCCCTGCGCCAGACTAATCAGGAAAGCAAATTCCAGTGCAACCCCCTCCCAGGATTTAAAGCGGCCTGATTTTCCGCCGTGTCCGGAATCCATGTCGGTACACAGCAGCAGCAGATGGTCATCTGTTTTCAGCTCGCGCAGTTTCGCCACCCATTTTGCCGGTTCCCAGTACTGGACCTGCGAGTCATGCAGTCCGGTGGTGACCAACAGATGCGGATAAGCCTGCGCTCTGACGTTATCGTACGGACTGTAGCTTTTCATGTAAGTGTAATACTGCGGATCTTTCGGATTCCCCCACTCTTCAAACTCGCCGGTTGTCAGGGGGATCGATTCATCAAGCATCGTCGTCACCACATCCACAAACGGTACCTGGGCAACCACGCCATGGAAACGTTCAGGACGTTCATTGATTGCCACGCCCATAAGCATTCCTCCTGCGCTACCGCCCATGCCATAGCACAGGGAGGGAGAGCCGTAGCCCTGGGCGATCAGCGCATCGCAGGCATCGAGATAGTCGTTAAAGGTATTGCGCTTTTTCAGGAATTTACCGTCTTCATACCACTGCTGCCCCAGTTCGCCACCACCCCGCACGTGGACGATGGCATAAACGAATCCACGATCCAGCAAACTTAAGCGACTGCTGCTGAAATCGGCATCCATACTGGCTCCGTAGGAGCCGTAGCCGTAGACCAGGAGAGGATTTTGCCCTTTGCGGAAGTGCTTTTGATGATAAACCAGTGAGACAGGCACCTCGACGCCATCACGCGCGGTGATCCACAGGTGTTCGCTGCGATAATTCGCGGCGTCAAATCCCGACACCTCCGTCTGTTTAATCACCCGTCGTTCGCCGGTGTCCATATCCAGTTCAAACAGGGTATCCGGCGTGGTCATCGAGGAGTAGCCATAGCGCAGGCGTGAAGTTTCCGGTTCCGGGTTATAAGCAATCCAGGTGACATAAGCCGGATCGTCAAAGGCAATCCCCACGACCTCGCCGGTTTTACGATTGATCTGCCGCAGGCTGGTTAAGCCGCGCTGGCGCTCTTCCACCACCAGCCAGTCGGTAAAGAGGGTAAAGCCTTCCAGCATGATGGCTTCACGTGCCGGGATCAGCGTTTCCCACTGTTTCTCATCGCGCACACGGGTGCGATAGAGGCCGAAATTTTTACCCTCGCGATTCGAGCGCAGGTAAAACGTATGCTGATAGTGATCGAGGCTGTATTCGTGATCCTTACGCCGCGGCAGGAAGATGAAGGGCTCGGCATCGGCCAGTTCAGCATCCAGCAGTAAAACCTCGCTGGTCGTCGCGCTAGCCAGATGAATGACGATGTAATGTTGGGACGTCGTTTTGTGCAGGCTGACGTAGAAGGTGTCGTCTTTTTCTTCGTAAATCAGTTCGTCCTGCGTCGACGATGTGCCGACAGTGTGACGCCAGACCTGCCAGGGCAGCAGCGTCGTCGCATGCTTACGCACATAGTAAAAGGTCAGCGAGTCATTCGCCCAGACAAGCTCAGGTTCGACGTTATCCAGCATCTCCGGATACCAGTTACCATTTTCCAGATTACGGAAACGGATCCCGTACTGACGGCGCGAAAGGTAATCTTCCGCCAGCGCCATGATGGTGTTATCCGGCGTTATCGCCAGTCCCCCCAGAGTATAAAACTCGCTGTGTGCCGCCCGCTTGTTACCATCAAGCAGCGTTTCCCAGTCATCCCACTCTTCGCTCAACGCCGACTGGCGTTGATAAATAGCGTATTCGCATCCAGGTTCATAGAGATGGCGATAGCGATAACCGTTCTTCACATACGGTGCAGAAGTATCACGGGGAGGAATGCGATCGATAATTTCTTTCAGCACACGCTCCTGCAACGCCTGCTGCGTAGACATAACCTGATGCCCGTAGCGGTTTTCCTGTTTCAGGTAATCCAGCACATCCGGCTGCGAACGGGTGTCGTCCCGCAGCCAGTAATAATTATCAATGCGTGTGTCGCCATGGAGCGTCATGGCGTGGGGATTGCGATTGGCTTTCGGCAGCATGTCATTGTTCTTTCGTCTTTATACACCCTCTAAGGGTGGCAAAACTGACGAATGATGCAAGCGAAACATGCCGCCGGAAGTATTCTGTTAACCGGGTAACGCCTGTTTTTGCTGTTTCAGATCCTGCTCAATGCCGTCACGGACATCCTGCGGGATCTTCAGCGCATCGCCCAGCGCGTTCAGATAGCTACGTTCCATAAAGTGGTCGATATCAATGGCGGCACAGCTGAGAAAGTAGATCTCCAGCGCTTCTTCCTCATTGCGGATCCCCTGCGCCAGGCGCTGTGGATCCAGCGGTTGTTCAATCGCCTGCTCGATAAAAACGCGGCCCTGCTCTTCAACGCCTGCCTCACGCAGTTGTTGTTCGATTGCCGCCCGCTCTTTGGCGTCGATATGACCGTCGCTTTTCGCGGCGAAGACCAGCGCCAGGATCAGCCGTTCAGTGCGCACATCCAGGGGTGTGCTTTGCGTGCCAAACTGCGGTTCATCCTGATGCGCCGCGCGGACTTTATCCTTGTACTTGTTCCACAGCACAGTACCTGCCACCGCGCCGCCCCCGACCAACAGCGCACTGGTGCCGTATTTGCTGAGTAATTTGCGGGAGGATTTGTTGGCGACCAGTAAGCCTGCCAGACCACCCAGCGCACCGGGTACCAGCAGCTTACTTAATCCCTGTTCACCCGAAGAGGATGAAGACGATCCGTTTTGCCCGAGAAGAGAGTGTAATTGATTAAGCCAGTTAGCCATTTTATCCCTCAAGTACTGACAATGAATTTTCAAAGCGTACCCGAGGGGATGTCAGGAAATGTCTGCCCGCGCTAAAGATGCGCAAATGTTCGCGCTATTGCGGGCGATATTCCGCTGTGCCTGCCTTGCAGTCGACTTTCACCTGATAATGTATATCCGCGCTTTTCCCGCGCACGGTTAGCGGCACCGTCCATTTCCCGTCCTGCCCGGTAATCTCTTTCGGATTGACCCAGGCAACCGGGTCAGCCTGCCCCACCCGTTTTTGGTCGTCAGCCCAGCGCACCACACGATTTTGCTGGTAATCACGTTTTACACTTGCGGCAATGCCTGCCGCATCAAGCCCATCACACTGAGGGAATTTGACAGTTTTACTGTCAGTGTCCGCAGCAGACACCGACAGACTGGCCCCCAGCAACAGCAGGCTGATTAACGCACCTTTTCTTTTCATACTTTTCCTTTACCCAATAGCACATTGATTCAGGAAAAAGCATGGTACAAAACGTCAGGAGCGCAAGTCAGATTCAGGCTGCCTGAGTATCATCTTCGGCAGAAGCGTCATTCTCAACCGCCTGCGGAGAAGGCAATTTACCGGTTTTGAGGATGGTGCTCAGCACCTCTTTTTGTTCTGCCAGCCACAGCGACAGCGCTTCACGCTGTTCGTCTTCCAGCGTTAACGGTGACTGCTCAAGCCAGGTATCGAGCAGATCCGCCGTATCCAGCATCTTGTCATACGCATCGGCTTCCTTTTTGCTGGTAAATGACATTTTTTCCTCACCTTCCCGAATGACTACGTATTTAACTTC
The DNA here is from genome assembly GCF_019048065.1 of Citrobacter farmeri. Lineage (NCBI taxonomy): Bacteria > Pseudomonadati > Pseudomonadota > Gammaproteobacteria > Enterobacterales > Enterobacteriaceae > Citrobacter > Citrobacter farmeri. The sequence goes on along the minus strand of NZ_CP077291.1, from coordinate 1,930,351 downwards.
AACCGCCATATTGCAGCCTCTCAATATTACTGTATTTATGTACAGTATATTCTATTTTACGGCCGAAATCAACCTGGCAATAAAGACAGACGCAAACGTTTTCGTATATACTGCGGCCAAATTTGTTGGGGGAGATATTCATGACGTTATTAGGCACAGCGCTGCGTCCGGCAGCAACTCGGGTGATGTTATTGGGTTCAGGCGAACTGGGTAAAGAAGTGGCTATCGAGTGCCAGCGCCTCGGGGTGGAAGTCATCGCGGTGGACCGATATGCCGACGCGCCAGCAATGCATGTCGCACATCGTTCGCACGTCATTAATATGCTGGATGGCGCCGCGCTTCGCCGCGTGGTTGAGTTAGAAAAACCACACTATATCGTACCGGAAATTGAAGCCATCGCCACAGACATGCTGGTGACGCTGGAACAGGAAGGATTGAACGTCGTACCCTGCGCACGCGCAACAAAGCTGACGATGAACCGTGAAGGCATTCGCCGTCTGGCGGCGGAAGAGCTGGCGCTGCCCACTTCGACCTTCCGGTTTGCCGACAGCGAAGCCACCTTCCGCGAGGCCGTGGCTGAAATCGGTTTTCCTTGCATTGTCAAACCGGTGATGAGTTCTTCCGGCAAAGGGCAGAGTTTTATTCGGACTGAAGCACAGCTGGCGCAAGCCTGGGATTACGCCCAGCAGGGTGGTCGGGCGGGTGCCGGACGGGTAATCGTCGAAGGGGTCGTGAAATTTGATTTTGAAATCACCCTGCTCACCGTCAGCGCCGTCGATGGCGTCCATTTCTGTGCTCCGGTGGGGCATCGCCAGGAAGAAGGGGATTATCGTGAATCCTGGCAGCCGCAGCAGATGAGCGCGCTGGCGCTGGAACGCGCCCAGGAGATTGCCCGTAAAGTGGTGTTAGCCCTGGGTGGCCACGGTCTGTTTGGCGTGGAACTGTTTGTCTGCGGGGATGAGGTCATTTTCAGCGAAGTCTCCCCTCGTCCACACGATACCGGCATGGTGACGCTGATTTCTCAGGATCTGTCGGAGTTTGCCCTGCACGTGCGCGCCTTTCTTGGCCTGCCCGTCGGCGCTATTCGTCAGTATGGTCCGGCCGCCTCGGCGGTGATTTTGCCGCGACTGACCAGTCAGGACGTAACGTTTGACAATGTTCAGCGTGCCGTCGGTGCCGGTTTACAGGTCCGTTTCTTCGGTAAGCCGGAAATTGATGGAGCACGTCGCCTCGGTGTCACACTGGCAACAGCTAATAATGTTGATGAGGCAATTGAACGCGCGAAGAACGCCGCTGCGCAGGTAAAAGTAGCTGGTTAAAAAACAGAAACCGTAGGCCGGATAAGGCAGTAAAGCCGCTATCCGGCAAGACCCGATGATGACGCTAATACGTTTTATCGGGCCTACGGTTTACACATTGATAGCTTACTGCTTCGCGCCTTCAACCGCTTCGCGCGCCAGTTTGGTGATGCGATCGTAATCACCGGCTTCCAGCGCGTCATTCGGCACCAGCCAGGAGCCGCCGATGCACAGCACGCTTTTCAGTGCCAGGTAATCACGGTAGTTGGCCGGAGAGATACCGCCCGTCGGACAGAAACGCACCTGAGAGAATGGACCTGCAATGGCCTGCAGCGCTTTGGTACCGCCGTTGGCTTCTGCCGGGAAGAATTTGAACTCTTTCAAACCGTAGTCCATGCCCAGCATCAGTTCAGAAACGGTGCTGATTCCCGGGATCAGCGGGATTGTGCCTTCAGTTGCCGCTTTCAGCAGTGGCTCGGTCAGACCCGGGCTGATAGCGAACTGCGCACCCGCTGCGGTGACCTCTGCCAACTGCTGCGGATTCAGCACCGTACCGGCTCCCACTATGGCTTCCGGGACTTCTTTGGCGATAGCACGGATAGCATCCATCGCGCAGGCGGTACGCAAGGTTACTTCCAGTACGCGTACCCCACCCGCAACCAGCGCTTTTGCCATCGGCACAGCGTGTTCCAGTTTATTCACTACGATCACCGGGACTACCGGGCCGGTGGTCAGGATTGCTTCTGCACTTGTTTTCCAGTTTTTCATCAGAGCTTTTCTCTCGACTGATTACAAAATATGCCTTAAAAATGAATACAGGTTGCGCCCTGTTCTGCGCCGGATAACTTCTCCCGCAGCGCGCTGAACATTTCACGCCCCGTTCCAATGCGCGAGGCGCTCAGATCCGGGATGTGTGCCTGGCGAGCGGCAAGCTCCGCCTCATCAACCAGCAGCGTCAATTCACCTGTCTGTCCGTTCACCCGAATAATGTCGCCATCGCGCACTTTCGCCAGCAGGCCGCCATCATACGCCTCCGGAGTGACATGGATGGCGGAAGGCACTTTACCGGAAGCACCAGAAAGTCGGCCATCGGTAACCAACGCAATTTTGAAACGACGGTCCAATAATACACCAAGTGGCGGCATGAGTTTATGTAATTCTGGCATTCCGTTCGCTTTTGGTCCCTGATGACGTACAACCACCACGCAGTCACGGTCCAGAAGGCCCGCTTCAAAGGCCGGTAAAACATCATGCTGACTTTCAAAAACAACGGCTGGCGCTTCAATTACCTGATTCTCGACCGGCACAGCGGACGTTTTCATGACCGCGCGACCGAGGTTACCGCTCAGCACTTTGGTGCCGCCATGGTGGGAGAACGGCTGATCAAAAGAGGCAATCACATTGCTGTCCAGCGATTTGGCAGCGCCTTCACGCCAGTCGAGTTCGCCCTTGTTCAGCCACGGCTCCAGGGTATAGCGTTTCAGACCGAAACCGGCCACGGTGTTGACGTCTTCATGCAACAGGCCCGCATTCAGCAGTTCGCGCATCAGGACCGGAACGCCGCCCGCAGCCTGGAAATGGTTAATATCCGCCGGGCCGTTAGGATAGAGACGCGCCATCAGCGGCACGACGTCGGAGAGATCAGAGAAGTCATCCCAGTTAATCTGGATACCGGCAGCGCGTGCCATCGCCACCAGGTGCATGGTGTGGTTCGTTGAGCCACCGGTCGCCAACAGCGCGACAATTCCGTTTACCACCACTTTCTCATCAATCATTTTACCGATCGGCATCCATTCATTGCCGTTACCGGTCAGGCGTGTCACCTGGCGCGCCGCTGCCGCCGTCAGCGCTTCACGCAGCGGGGCATCCGGGTGAACAAATGAAGAGCCCGGCAGTTGCATCCCCATGAACTCGACCACCATCTGGTTGGTGTTAGCAGTGCCGTAGAACGTGCAGGTACCCGGTGCATGATAGGAGGCCGCTTCAGATTCCAGCAGCGCCATGCGATCAACTTTACCTTCGGCATAGAGTTGACGAATGCGGACTTTCTCTTTGTTCGCCAGGCCGCTCGCCATCGGACCTGACGGCACGAAGATAGAAGGCAGATGACCGAATGACAGCGCCGCCATCACCAGCCCCGGGACAATTTTGTCACACACACCAAGGAACAATGCGCCGTCAAACATGTTATGAGACAGCCCTATCGCGGCGGACATGGCGATCACTTCGCGGCTCAGCAGCGAAAGCTCCATACCGTCCTGCCCCTGAGTCACGCCGTCACACATTGCCGGAACGCCGCCGGCAACCTGTCCGACTGCATTCGCTTTATGCAACGCTTTGCGAATGATGTCCGGGTAATGTTCGTAGGGTTGATGTGCGGAGAGCATATCGTTGTAGGAGGTGATGATCGCGATATTGTTACGCAACATGCTTTTCAGAGAGGCTTTATCGTCTGGCTGGCAGGCCGCGAATCCGTGCGCCAGATTCCCGCATGCCAGTTGTGACCGGTGAACGGTCGAGGATTTAGCCTGTTCGATACGAGAGAGGTAGGCAGAACGGGTTTCACGGGAACGTTCAACAATACGCTGTGTTACGCGTAACAAATTCGGATTCATAGAGGCTCCTGAAATTTATCTGTCAGAGCTGTAGGTTTGGCAAGTTCATTTACTATGGTTATAAACACAGGAAACGCTTGTTCGCCGGAGCTCAGGGGCAAAATCGTTTCAGGCAGTGTAATAAAAAAAACCTCGTGGGTGAATCCACACGAGGCTTAAAAGTGCAAAAATTGTTCAACAATCTGTGTTAGATCATGTTACCGGTAAAATAACACGGAAGGGTTAGCCGTTTTTTTACTCAAATTCGTTCCAGGAACGGCCATCACGGGTGATCATCGCCACGGAGGCGACCGGTCCCCATGCCCCTGCCTGATATGGTTTTGGCGCATCATTGTCCATCGCCCACGCTTCGGTAATGGAGTCGACCCACTTCCACGCCTCTTCCACTTCATCACGGCGCACAAACAGCGCCTGAATACCGCGCATGGTCTCCAGCAGCAGGCGCTCGTAAGCATCCGCCAGATGTGTCTGATTGAAGGTTTCGGAGTAGCTCAGATCCAGCTTGGTAATTTGCAGGTTATGCTTGTGGTCAAGACCCGGGACTTTGTTCAGAACCTGGATATCCACGCCTTCATCCGGCTGTAGACGAATGGTCAGTTTGTTCTGCGGCAGATCCTGCCAGGACTCTTTAAACAGGTTAAGCTCAGGCGTTTTAAAGTACACCACAACCTCAGAGCATTTCGTTGGCAGACGCTTACCGGTGCGCAGGTAGAACGGTACGCCCGCCCAGCGCCAGTTATCAATGTCAACGCGAATCGCCACAAACGTTTCGGTGTTACTGCTCTTGTTCGCGCCCTCTTCTTCCAGGTAACCCGGCACTTTTTTACCCTGTGCAAAACCCGTGGTGTACTGACCGCGAACGGTTTTTTCACGTACATTTGAGCGATCGATACGACGTAGTGACTTCAACACCTTCACTTTTTCATCACGGATGGCGTCAGCGGTTAGATCCGACGGCGGCGACATCGCAATCATGCACAGAATTTGCAGCAGGTGATTCTGGATCATGTCACGCATCTGGCCGGCCTGGTCGAAATAGCCCCAGCGCCCTTCAATGCCCACCTCTTCTGCCACGGTGATTTCCACATGATCGATCGTGCGGTTATCCCAGTTATTCACGAACAGGGAGTTGGCAAAACGCAGCGCCAACAGGTTCAGAACCGTCTCTTTACCCAGATAGTGGTCGATACGATAAACCTGGCACTCTTCAAAATACTCGCCAACCTGATCGTTGATCTCGCGGGAGGTCGCCAGTGAGGTACCCAGCGGTTTTTCCATGACTACGCGCGCCGGTTTGGCATTCAGTTTCGCTTCGCCCAGCCCCTTACAGATTGCGCCGAAGGTGCTTGGCGGCATGGCGAAATAGTTGATCGTGGTACGGTTTTTCTGATCAAGCATCTCTCCCAGACGGGTAAATGCCGCAGTGTCGTTCACATCCAGATTGCAGAAATCCAGGCGCGCGCTCAGGGTGTCCCACAGTGCTTCATCGATCTTCTCTTTCATGAAGGTTTCGAGCGCTTCGCGCACGACCTTCGTGTAGGCATCTTTGTCCCAGTCCGCACGGCCAACCCCGATAATGCGGGTATCCGGGTTGAGCTGACCGGCTTTTTCCAGTTGATACAGGGAAGGCAGCAATTTACGACGCGCAAGGTCGCCTTTCGCGCCGAAAATGACCAGGTCACATGCCTGGGCTGTTTGCGTTACCGCCATGTCATTCTCCTTAGTTAGCTATCCTGGTACTTTGCCAGGCATTACTTGTAATTTTATTACAGTGCACTGTACTGCTTTTACGTGATTCCGGAAACCGTAAACGCTTAACCCGCCGTGCGGTTGGCGCTTAACGGCGCAAAATGGTCAAAAACGTCGTCGATTTGCGACGCTCTACGTTGAGTCAAAACACGATGCTGATCATGTTATGAAAAAAAACAACAACTATTCTGACCATTTTGCCCCCTTCTCAGGTTCGCAGGGGTACTATCTACCAAAATTGCCTCTCGATTTCTTGTATCGCTGAAATCGTCATATCTTTGAGTCTACATCATGAATATGCTGGAAAAGATCCAGTCTCAACTGGAACATTTGAGCAAATCTGAACGCAAAGTCGCCGACGTCATCATTGCCTCGCCCGAACGAGCCATCCATTGCAGTATTGCCACGCTTGCACAGGAAGCCAACGTCAGCGAACCGACGGTGAATCGCTTTTGTCGCAGCATGGAAACCCGTGGCTTCCCTGATTTTAAACTGCATCTGGCACAAAGTCTGGCAAATGGTACCCCTTATGTTAATCGTAATGTGGATGAAGATGACAGCGTCGAGTCCTATACGGGCAAGATTTTCGAATCGGCGATGGCCAGTCTTGACCACGTTCGCCAGTCGCTGGACAAATCGGCGATCAACCGCGCCGTGGATCTGCTGACGCAGGCCAAGAAAATCGCTTTCTTTGGCCTGGGGTCGTCCGCCGCCGTCGCCCATGACGCCATGAACAAGTTTTTCCGTTTCAATGTCCCGGTTGTCTACTCCGACGACGTCGTTTTGCAACGGATGAGCTGTATGAATTGTAGTGACGATGACGTAGTGGTGTTGATTTCGCATACCGGTCGCACCAAGAGTCTGGTCGAGCTGGCGCAGCTTGCGCGTGAAAACGATGCCATGGTGATTGCGTTAACCTCCGCCAATACGCCGCTGGCGCGTGAAGCAACGCTGGCAATTACCCTCGATGTGCCGGAAGATACTGACATTTATATGCCCATGGTCTCTCGACTTGCGCAGTTGACCGTGATAGATGTGCTGGCTACGGGATTTACTTTGCGTCGTGGAGCAAAATTCAGAGATAACTTGAAGCGTGTCAAGGAAGCGCTCAGGGAATCGCGTTTTGATAAAGAACTGCTCATCAAGAGTAATGACCGCTAACAGCAATAATAAGTTCTACTTAAATTCATCATCCGGTTTTGTTCGCTATGCTTTGTAAAGGTTTTCAGAACTACCGGTTTATTGTTCACGCAACACCTAGTTGTTTCAGTCAACGGAGTATTACATGTCCAGAAGGCTTCGCAGAACCAAAATCGTTACGACATTAGGCCCGGCTACTGACCGCGATAACAATCTTGAGAAGATTATCGCCGCAGGCGCTAACGTCGTGCGAATGAATTTCTCTCACGGTTCGCCAGAAGATCATAAAATGCGCGCGGATAAAGTTCGTGAGATCGCTGCCAAACTGGGACGCCACGTGGCCATTCTGGGTGACCTCCAGGGGCCAAAAATTCGCGTCTCTACCTTTAAAGAAGGCAAAGTATTCCTCAACATCGGTGACAAATTTCTCCTGGATGCCAACCTGGGTAAAGGTGAAGGCGACAAAGAAAAAGTCGGCATTGACTATAAAGGTCTGCCGGCAGATGTAGTACCAGGCGACATTCTGCTGCTCGACGATGGACGCGTGCAGTTAAAAGTGCTGGAGGTTCAGGGCATGAAAGTGTTCACGGAAGTGACCGTGGGCGGCCCGCTCTCCAACAACAAAGGCATTAACAAACTGGGCGGCGGTCTCTCCGCAGAAGCCCTGACCGAGAAAGACAAAGCTGACATCGTTACTGCCGCTCTGATTGGCGTTGACTATCTGGCGGTCTCCTTCCCGCGCTGCGGGGAAGACCTGAACTACGCTCGCCGACTGGCGCGTGATGCAGGTTGCGATGCCAAGATTGTGGCAAAAGTTGAGCGTGCTGAAGCAGTCTGCGATCAGAATGCGATGGATGACATCATTCTGGCTTCTGACGTGGTGATGGTCGCACGTGGCGACCTCGGCGTTGAGATTGGCGATCCGGAACTGGTCGGCATCCAGAAGACGTTGATTCGTCGTGCACGTAAGTTGAACCGCGCGGTGATTACCGCGACCCAGATGATGGAGTCGATGATCACCAACCCAATGCCAACCCGTGCGGAAGTAATGGACGTCGCAAACGCCGTGCTGGATGGTACCGATGCGGTCATGCTCTCAGCCGAGACGGCCGCAGGCCAGTATCCGGCGGAAACCGTCGCAGCAATGGCACGCGTCTGCCTGGGCGCAGAAAAGATCCCCAGCATCAATGTCTCTAAACACCGTCTGGATATTCAATTCGACAATGTTGAAGAAGCGATCGCGATGTCTGCTATGTACGCGGCGAACCACCTGAAAGGAGTGACCGCGATCATTACCATGACAGAATCCGGTCGTACTGCGCTGATGACCTCTCGCATCAGTTCCGGCCTGCCGATTTTTGCCATGTCCCGACATGAGCGTACGCTGAACCTGACATCGCTGTACCGTGGCGTTACGCCAGTCTATTTCGACAGCGCCGCGGATGGCGTTGTCGCGGCAAGCGAAGCGGTAAATCTGCTGCGTGATAAAGGCTACCTGGTGTCCGGCGATCTGGTTATCGTGACTCAGGGTGACGTGATGAGCACCATCGGTTCGACCAATACTACGCGTATTCTGACCGTCGAGTGATCGGCTCCTGATGCAAAAAGGCCTCTCTTTCGAGAGGCCTTTTTCTTATTTGAGGGGGTAGAGATCTTTGCGCTTATACGGCTGGATCTCGCCTGGTTTGCGGGTCTTCAGCAGTTTCAGTATCCAGGTATATTGCTCGGGATGCGGACCCACAAAAATTTCCACCTCTTCGTTCATTCGGCGGGCGATGGTGTTGTCATCTGCGGTCAACAGATCGTCCATTGGCGGGCGCACCTGAATCGTCAAGCGGTGGGTGTCACCGTTGTACACCGGAAACAGTGGGATCACTCGCGCCCGGCACACCTTCATCAGTCTGCCAATGGCAGGTAATGTCGCTTTATAGGTGGCAAAGAAATCAACAAATTCGCTGTGTTCAGGGCCATGATCCTGATCGGGCAAATAATATCCCCAATAGCCCTGACGAACGGACTGAATAAACGGTTTAATGCCGTCATTACGCGCATGCAGCCGGCCGCCGAAACGGCGACGAACCGTGTTCCAGACGTAATCAAACACCGGGTTTCCCTGATTATGGAACATCGCCGCCATCTTCTGGCCCTGTGACGCCATCAGCATCGCCGGAATATCCACGCCCCAGCCGTGCGGCACCAGGAAGATCACTTTCTCGTTGTTACGGCGCATCTCCTCAATGATTTCAAGCCCTTCCCAGTCAACGCGCGACTGTATTTTTTCCGGGCCGCGGATCGCCAGTTCCGCCATCATCACCATGGCCTGCGGCGCAGTAGAAAACATTGCATCAACGATTGCTTCACGCTCAGCTTCACTGCGCTCAGGAAAGCATAAGGACAGGTTAATCCGCGCCCGACGACGCGAGCTTTTGCCAAGACGTCCCGCAAAACGGCCCAGTTTCGCCAGCAGCGGATCGCGAAAAGACGCAGGCGTTAAGGCAATGCCCGCCATCGCCGCGACGCCCAGCCATGCGCCCCAGTAGCGCGGATGGCGAAAGGATTTCTCAAACTCAGGGATGTACTCACTATTATTTTTTTTTGTTTCCATGCTTATCCAGTGCCTGATGACGCAAAAGTAAATCTGATGATAGTGTAGCGGCGCACCCTGCCGCGCACAAAATAAAAAAGCCGGCACACGCGCTGCGTACCGGCTTTGATGTCATGAATGATTAATCGAAGCGTAACTGCGGCAGAACCTCTTTGACCTGCGCCAGGTAATCGGTACGATCTTTACCGGTCAGCCCTTCGGTACGCGGCAGTTTCGCGGTCAACGGGTTAACCGCCTGCTGGTTGATCCACACTTCATAGTGCAGGTGCGGGCCGGTAGAACGCCCGGTGTTACCAGAAAGCGCGATACGGTCGCCACGTTTAACCTTTTGTCCTGGTTTCACCAGCAGCTTACGCAGGTGCATATAGCGCGTGGTATAGGTACGACCGTGACGCACCGCCACATAATACCCGGCGGCCCCACTGCGCTTCGCGACAACGACTTCACCATCACCAACAGACAGCACCGGTGTCCCCTGCGGCATCGCGAAGTCCACACCTCTGTGCGGTGCGACACGCCCGGTAACCGGGTTAGTACGGCGCGGATTAAAGTTAGACGAAATGCGGAACTGTTTCGCCGTCGGGAAACGCAGGAAACCTTTCGCCAGCCCGGTACCGTTGCGGTCGTAGAACTTACCGTCTTCGGCACGGATAGCGTAGTAATCTTTACCTTCTGAACGCAGACGCACGCCCAGCAGCTGGCTCTGCTCACGCTTGCCGTCCAGCATTTCGCGGGACATCAGTACAGAGAACTCATCGCCTTTTTTCAATTTGCGGAAGTCCATCTGCCACTGCATCGCTTTAATCACCGCACTGATTTCCGCGCTGGTCAGCCCGGCATTTTTCGCGCTGGCCACGAAGCTGTTGCCGACAGTACCTTTCATCAGGCTGTTTACCCAGTCGCCCTGCTGCGTTTCAGCGCTCATCTTAAAGCCGTTCGCCGCAGTACGGTCATAGGTACGGGTTTCGCGACGCGACATTTCCCACGTCAGTCGTTGTAAATCGCCGTCCGCCGTCAGTGTCCAGGAGAGTTGTTGACCAATCTTCAGATTACGCAGTTCTTTATCGGAGGCGGCAAGCTGTGTGATATCTCCCATATCAATGCCGTACTGGTTCAGAATACTGCTGAGCGTATCGCCCGTCGAAACCACATATTCATGAACGCCAGCTTCCCCTGAGGTTTTGTCGTCCAGTTCATCCTGAGGAATCGCTTCATCTTCCTGCGCTGCCTGATCGATAGGCTCGCTGGCCTCCGGGAGCAGTGAACGAATTTCGCTCTTCTCCAGTTCGATCGTTTTAACAATGGGGGTGGATTCCGGGTGATAAACATAAGGCCGCCAGACAGCGACGGCCAGTGTCAGAACAGTAAGCGACCCCAACATAACGCGATGGGGTCTTGGCAGATTATTAAATGCCAGGGCGACAGAGCGGGCTATCTGTTGCACGTATTCACTTCCTCATTAATCTCCTTTCAGGCAGCTCGCATACTGGTTCGCTAGTTGGTTCAAGAACGCTGAATAGCTCGTTTTACCCAGTTTGATATTTGTCCCGAGGGGATCCAACGTTCCCATTCGAACGGATGTCCCTCTCGCAACGGCTTCAACGACCGCTGGCCTGAACTGTGGCTCAGCAAAAACGCAGGTTGCTTTTTGCTCAACCAACTGTGTTCTTATTTCATGTAAACGCTGCGCACCAGGTTGTATCTCAGGGTTGACGGTGAAATGACCCAGCGGAGTGAGCCCGTAGTGTTTTTCGTAATAGCCATAGGCGTCGTGAAAAACGAAATAACCTTTACCCTTGAGTGGTGCGAGCTCGTTACCAACCTGCTTATCGGTTGTGGCTAATTGTGCCTCAAAATCCTTCAGGTTGGCGTCAAGTTTGGCTCGACTTTGCGGCATAAGTTCCACTAATTTTTCATGGATTGCAACCGCTGAGGCCCGCGCTATCTCTGGGGAGAGCCAAAGATGCATGTTGTAATCACCATGATGGTGATGTGCGTCACCTTTTTCGGCGTGCCCATGATCGTGACCGTGGTCATCATCATCATCGTCTGCTCCTTTCATGAGCAACGGTTTCACGTCATTGAGCTGCGCAATCGTTACCTGCTTAGCCTCGGGAATGTTACTGACGGATTTTTCCATGAACGCCTCCATCTCAGGTCCAATCCAGACAACTAAGTCCGCGCCCTGTAAGCGTTTTACGTCAGATGGACGCAATGAATAGTCATGTTCGGATGCCCCATCCGGAAGTAAGACTTGTGTATCCGTAACGCCATCAGCAATGGCAGAAGCTATGAACCCTAAAGGTTTCAGGGAGGCGACCACAGCGGCATTTGCCGCCTGTGTTGCACTGCCCCAAAGAGCGGCGGATAATGCAGCGAAAAGAAGCGTATTTTTATGTAACATAATGCGACCAATCATCGTAATGAATGTGAGAAATGTGATATTATAACATTCTATAACTTCTGCAAGACTAAAATTGACATGACGACTTTGGTTTCACTGGAAAATGTCTCGGTCTCTTTCGGTCAGCGCCGCGTCCTTTCTGACGTTTCGCTCGAACTGAGACCTGGAAAAATTTTAACGCTGCTCGGCCCAAATGGTGCCGGGAAGTCAACTCTTGTTCGGGCCGTCCTCGGGCTGGTAGCCCCGGATGAAGGGGTGATCAAGCGTAACGGCAAGCTGCGAATTGGCTACGTCCCGCAGAAATTGTATCTCGATACCACACTGCCGCTCACCGTCAGTCGTTTCTTGCGTCTGCGCCCCGGAACGAAGAAAGATGACATCCTGCCGGCCCTGAAGCGCGTGCAGGCCGGACATCTGATTGACGCGCCGATGCAAAAGCTCTCCGGAGGAGAAACTCAGCGCGTACTGTTAGCACGCGCACTCCTCAACCAGCCACAGCTTCTGGTGCTTGACGAGCCCACCCAGGGCGTGGATGTCAATGGCCAGGTCGCGCTGTATGACCTTATCGATCAGCTACGTCGCGAACTGGACTGCGCCGTGCTGATGGTGTCCCATGACCTGCATCTGGTAATGGCAAAAACCGACGAAGTGCTGTGTCTGAACCACCATATTTGTTGTTCTGGCACACCTGAAATCGTTTCCATGCACCCGGAATTTATCTCAATGTTCGGTCCTCGCGGCGCGGAACAATTGGGAATTTATCGTCATCATCATAATCATCGCCACGATCTGCAGGGTCGTATTGTGCTGCGTCGGGGAAATGGTCACTCATGATTGAATTATTATTGCCCGGCTGGTTAGCCGGGATCATGCTGGCCTGTGCGGCAGGCCCGCTGGGTTCGTTCGTCGTCTGGCGTCGGATGTCCTATTTTGGCGATACGCTGGCGCATGCGTCGCTGCTTGGCGTCGCCTTTGGACTGTTGCTGGATGTCAACCCTTTCTATGCCGTGATTGCCGTCACGCTGATGCTCGCGGCAGGTCTGGTGTGGCTGGAGAAACGCCCTCACCTCGCCATTGATACGCTGCTAGGCATTATGGCGCACAGTGCGCTGTCGCTGGGTCTGGTGGTGGTCAGCCTGATGTCAAATATCCGTGTGGATCTGATGGCCTACCTGTTTGGCGATCTGCTGGCCGTTACACCGGACGATTTAATTTCTATCGCCATTGGCGTGGTTGTCGTGCTGGCGATCCTCTTCTGGCAATGGCGCAATCTGCTGTCGATGACCATCAGCCCCGATCTGGCGTTTGTTGACGGCGTGAAGTTGCAGCGCGTGAAGCTGCTGTTGATGCTGGTTACCGCCTTAACCATTGGCGTGGCGATGAAGTTCGTCGGGGCGCTGATCATTACCTCGTTGTTGATTATCCCTGCGGCCACGGCGCGGCGTTTTGCCCGTACGCCAGAACAGATGGCGGGCGTTGCGGTAGGGGTTGGGATGATAGCGGTTACAGGCGGGCTGACCTTCTCGGCCTTTTACGATACCCCTGCGGGTCCGTCAGTCGTACTGTGCGCCGCACTGCTGTTTATTCTGAGTATGTCGAAGAAGGCAGCGGCCTGATTTGCCCGGTGGCGCTTCGCTTGCCGGGCCTACAACATCGGGTAGGCCTGATAAGCGAAGCGCCATCAGGCTCGAGGAATTACGGCATTTCCGGCGGTGTAATACCAAAGTGATTCCAGGCGCGTACTGTCGCCATTCTTCCGCGCGGCGTGCGCTGCAAAAAGCCTTGCTGGATTAGATACGGCTCCAGCACATCCTCAATCGTTTCACGCTCTTCACCGATGGCCGCTGCCAGGTTATCCAGCCCGACCGGCCCACCAAAGAATTTGTCGATCACCGCCAGCAGTAGCTTGCGGTCCATATAATCGAAGCCTTCGGCATCAACGTTCAGCATATCCAGCGCCTGCGCGGCAATAGCAGCGGAAATGGTACCGTCATGCTTCACTTCGGCGAAGTCCCGTACGCGTCTGAGCAGACGGTTAGCGATACGCGGCGTTCCTCGCGCGCGACGCGCGACCTCCAGCGCCCCCTCATCGCTCATCTCCAGCCCCATAAAGCGCGCACTGCGCCCAACGATATACTGGAGATCCGGCACCTGATAGAACTCCAGACGCTGCACAATGCCAAAACGATCGCGCAGCGGTGAGGTCAGTGACCCCGCGCGAGTCGTCGCGCCGATCAGGGTAAAGGGTGGCAGATCGATTTTAATCGAACGCGCGGCCGGCCCTTCGCCGATCATAATATCCAGCTGATAATCTTCCATCGCCGGATAGAGCACCTCTTCCACCACCGGAGACAATCGATGGATCTCATCGATGAACAGCACGTCGTGGGGTTCAAGGTTGGTCAGCATCGCGGCCAGATCGCCCGCTTTTTCCAGCACCGGGCCGGACGTGGTGCGCAGATTGACGCCCATTTCATTGGCAACAATGTTGGCAAGCGTGGTTTTTCCCAGACCGGGAGGACCAAAAATCAGCAGGTGATCGAGCGCATCGCCACGCAGTTTTGCCGCCTGGATGAAAATCTCCATCTGCGAGCGCACCTGCGGTTGACCGATGTACTCTTCAAGTAATTTCGGGCGAATGGCGCGATCGGCTACCTCTTCTGTGAGGGTGGCACCTGCCGAAATCAGGCGATCTGCTTCTATCATCCTTTACCTCATAACGCGGCGCGCAGGGCTTCGCGGATCAGTGTTTCGCTGCTGGCATCCGGGCGAGCGATTTTGCTCACCATGCGGCTGGCTTCCTGTGGTTTATAGCCCAGCGCCACCAGCGCCGCAACCGCTTCCTGTTCGGCATCGTCCGTAGCCGGACTCGCCGGCGAGGTCAGCACCAGATCGGCGGCTGGCGTAAAGAGATCGCCATGCAGACCTTTGAAGCGGTCTTTCATTTCAACAATCAGTCGTTCCGCCGTCTTTTTGCCGATACCTGGCAGTTTCACCAGCGCGGCAGGATCTTCACGTTCGACAGCGTTAACGAACTGCTGTGCGGACATCCCGGACAGGATCGCCAGCGCCAGTTTTGGCCCGACGCCGTTAGTTTTGATGAGCTCTTTGAACAACGTGCGCTCTTGTTTATTGTTAAAGCCGTACAGTAGCTGTGCGTCTTCGCGCACCACGAAGTGGGTAAAGACAACGGCTTCTTTTCCGGATTCCGGGAGCTCATAAAAACAGGTCATTGGCATATGCACTTCATAGCCGACGCCGCCCACTTCGAGTAACACCAGCGGGGGTTGTTTTTCCAGAATGATGCCTCTGAGTCTGCCTATCACGTTACGCTCCTGCGTTGGGCCGAAAGTAAAGCTGTATCATAAAAAAAGGCTGGATAGATATCCAGCCTCATTTAACATTATCGCAAGCGACCTCGCGCGAGATTGAGGCGCGACTCACTCACTTGCATCGCATTCTGACTGACATGGCAGTGGGTAATGGCGATGGCCAGCGCATCTGCCGCATCCGCCTGCGGATTAGCCTGCAGTTTCAGCAAGGTTCGCACCATGTGCTGCACCTGGCTTTTCTCTGCGCTACCTATGCCGACTACCGTCTGCTTCACCTGACGCGCCGCGTACTCAAATACCGGCAGTTCCTGGTTCACTGCCGCGACAATCGCCACCCCACGCGCCTGCCCCAGTTTGAGCGCAGAATCGGCGTTTTTCGCCATAAACACCTGCTCGATGGCAAAGTAGTCGGGCTGAAACTGGGTGATGATTTCCGTCACACCGGCATAAATTAGCTTAAGGCGTGAAGGAAGATCGTCGACTTTGGTGCGAATGCAGCCGCTGCCGAGATATGTCAGTTGCCTGCCTACCTGACGAATCACGCCGTAACCGGTGACGCGGGAGCCCGGATCAATACCGAGAATGATGGACATCACGCGCCTCCGGTTGTAACGGGATTAAGCCACATCATTCTAATGTAGCGGCAACCTCATCAGAGATTTCACCGTTGTGGTAGACTTCCTGCACGTCGTCACAATCTTCCAGCATGTCGATCAGACGCATCAGTTTCGGTGCGGTTTCCGCATCCATGTCCGCTTTGGTTGACGGGATCATCGAGACTTCAGCGCTGTCGGCTTTCAGACCCGCCGCTTCCAGCGCGTCACGGACTTTGCCCATCTCTTCCCATGCCGTGTAGACGTCAATTGCCCCGTCATCGAAGGTCACAACGTCTTCCGCACCGGCTTCCAGCGCCGCTTCCATGATCGCATCTTCATCCCCTTTTTCGAAGGAGATCACGCCCTTCTTGCTGAACAGGTAGGAGACAGAACCATCCGTCCCCAGGTTACCGCCGCATTTGCTGAACGCGTGACGCACTTCTGCCACCGTACGGTTACGGTTATCAGACAGGCATTCAATCATAACCGCCGTGCCGCCAGGACCGTAACCTTCATAGATGATGGTTTCCATGTTCGCATCATCATCACCGCCCACGCCACGGGCGATTGCACGGTTCAGGGTGTCACGGGTCATGTTGTTTGCCAGCGCTTTGTCCACAGCTGCACGCAGACGCGGGTTCGCATCCGGATCGCCGCCGCCAAGTTTAGCCGCCGTCACCAGTTCACGAATGATCTTGGTGAAAATTTTGCCGCGCTTAGCATCCTGCGCCGCTTTACGATGTCTGGTGTTGGCCCATTTACTATGACCTGCCATAAATATTTCCTCAAAAAGCATGCCTTCTCAGGCGATGTTAATTACAAATTCTTCAATCGCCTGCCGGTTGCTCCATGACTTGGTGAGCGCCGCCGCAGCTGGCGCATCAAGCCACTGGTAGGTCAGGTGTTCGCTAAAAACGATCTGCCGCTCGCGCGGCAGCGCAAGGCAGAACCAGGATTCTGTGTTGCGCACCACACCCGGTGCATAGCGATGACGTAAATGTGAAAAAATCTCAAATTCCACCGTGCGCTGACAGTCAATTAAGGTCAGTTGCTCAGACGCAACGTCGATGGCGACCTCTTCCTTTACTTCACGCATGGCGGCCTGCGACGCGGTCTCCCCTTCTTCCACACTGCCGGTAACCGACTGCCAGAATTCAGGGTCATCGCGTCGCTGCAACATCAGCACCCGTTTCGTCTCTTGGGCAAAAATCACGACCAGGACAGAAACAGGACGCTTAAATGTCATATTATTCGTTCTCCAACGACTCTTTATTGTCTTTCTTAACGACCTGAATACCCAGTTCAGCCAGCGCTGTTGGGTTAGCAACGCTCGGCGCTTCGGTCATCAGGCAGGCCGCGGCGGTGGTTTTCGGGAAGGCAATAACATCGCGGATATTATCGGTACCGGTCAGCAGCATGGTCAAACGGTCAAGGCCGAATGCCAGGCCAGCGTGCGGCGGCGTACCGTATTTCAGCGCGTCCAGCAGGAAGCCAAATTTCTCACGCTGTTCCTGTTCATTGATACCCAGAATGCCAAACACGGTCTGCTGCATTTCACCGCTGTGAATACGCACGGAACCACCACCCACTTCGTAGCCGTTGATGACCATATCATAGGCGTTCGCCACCGCGTCTTCCGGTGCAGCTTTCAGTTGCGCAGCCGTCATGTCTTTCGGTGAGGTGAACGGATGGTGCATTGCGGTCAGACCACCTTCACCGTCATCTTCGAACATCGGGAAATCGATAACCCACAGCGGCGCCCATTTCGTTTCGTCAGTCAGGCTCAGGTCTTTGCCCAGTTTCAGACGTAACGCGCCCAGCGCATCGGCAACCACTTTCTTGTTGTCCGCGCCGAAGAAAATCATATCGCCATCTTGCGCGCCAGTGCGCTCAAGGATCGCTTCCACGATTTCCGCATTGAGGAATTTCGCCACCGGACTGTTGATGCCTTCCAGACCTTTCGCACGCTCGGTGACTTTAATGTAAGCCAAACCTTTCGCGCCGTAGATCTTAATGAAATTACCGTAGTCGTCGATCTGCTTACGGCTCAGTGCAGCGCCGCCCGGAACGCGCAGCGCAGCAACGCGTCCTTTCGGATCGTTCGCCGGACCAGAGAACACAGCGAACTCAACGGCCTTCAGCAGGTCGGCAACGTCCACCAGCTCCATTGGGTTACGCAAATCCGGTTTATCGGAACCGTAACGACGTTCAGCTTCAGCAAAAGTCATGACAGGGAAGTCGCCCAGATCCACACCTTTCACGTCCTGCCACAGGCTACGCACCAGCGCTTCCATCACTTCACGCACCTGTTCGGCGGTCATGAAGGAGGTTTCCACATCGATCTGGGTAAATTCTGGCTGACGGTCAGCACGAAGGTCTTCGTCGCGGAAGCACTTGACGATCTGATAGTAGCGGTCAAAACCGGACATCATCAGCAATTGTTTGAACAATTGAGGAGACTGCGGCAGCGCGTAGAATTTACCTTTATGCACGCGGGAAGGAACCAGATAGTCACGCGCACCTTCCGGCGTGGCTTTGGTCAGCATCGGGGTTTCGATATCAAGGAAACCGTGATCGTCCATAAAGCGGCGCACCAGGCTGGTGATCTTCGCGCGGGTTTTCAGGCGCTGCGCCATTTCCGGGCGACGCAGATCCAGATAGCGGTACTTCAGACGCGCTTCTTCGGTGTTCACGTGGTTGGAGTCAAGCGGCAGTGATTCTGCCCGGTTGATGATCGTCAGCGAAGAGGCCAGCACTTCGATTTCGCCCGTTGCCATCTCGCTATTGACGTTTTTCTCGTCACGCGCACGCACGGTGCCCGTCACCTGGATGCAGAACTCATTACGCAGTTCAGAGGCCAGCTTTAACGCGTCCGCCCGATCCGGATCGAAAAACACCTGCACGATACCTTCGCGATCGCGCATGTCGATGAAGATCAGACTACCAAGATCACGACGACGGTTGACCCAACCACACAGAGTCACCTGCTGCCCCACGTGGGACAAACGGAGCTGTCCGCAATATTCTGTACGCATGAGATATCCCTTAATTAGCCGCAGGCGGATTGTCGCCTGTCTTGCAGGCCACGATGTCGCAGCTTTAACTGTATGTCACAACTGAATGAAAAAGGCGGCTATTATACTGGAAATTCTGCCGCACGATAAGTCCGGTACTGACTGTACGCCTGTTTCCTGGACGAGCCTTGCGAATTCTCACAAAAAATAACAAAAATTGTCGCTCCTTACACACGCAATCGCGATTAAGGTGTAACGGAATTTTGATTTTTGACGGGAGTTACCATGTTACAACTGAACGCTAAAACGACAGCCCTGGTCATTATTGACCTGCAGGAAGGGATCCTGCCCTTTGCCGGCGGCCCTCATTCAGCCAATGACGTGGTGGCACGTGCGGCGCAACTGGCGCAGACATTTCGTGCTAAAGGCTCAACGGTAGTGATGGTCCGCGTAGGCTGGTCTGACGATTACGCTGAAGCGCTCAAACAGCCTGTTGACGCACAGGCCCCGGCTAAAGCGCTGCCGGAAAACTGGTGGACGTATCCAAAGGCGCTGGGCAAAGCCGACAGCGATCTGGAAGTCACCAAACGCCAGTGGGGCGCATTCTATGGCACAGACCTGGAGCTTCAGTTACGCCGTCGTGGTATCGACACCCTCGTGCTGTGCGGGATTTCGACCAACATCGGCGTCGAGTCCACCGCGCGAAACGCCTGGGAACTGGGCTTTAGTCTGGTGATTGCCGAAGACGCCTGTAGCGCCGCCAGCGCCGATCAACATCAGAACAGCCTGTCGCACATTTTCCCTCGCATCGCGCGCGTGCGCAGTACAGAAGAGATCGTCAACGCCTTATGATCTATATTGGCCTGCCACAATGGTCGCACCCAAAATGGGTACGTCTTGGCATCACCGGTCTTGAAGAGTATGCCCGCCACTTTAACTGCGTGGAGGGCAACACTACCCTGTACGCGTTGCCAAAAGCAGAGATTGTTGCACGCTGGCACGCGCAAACGACGGATGCGTTCCGTTTCTGTTTTAAATTTCCGGCGACCATTTCCCATCAGGCGGCTTTACGCAACTGCGATGATTTGCTCCACGAGTTTCTGACCCGACTGTCACCGCTGGAAACCCGCATCGGTCAGTACTGGCTGCAATTACCCGCCAGCTTTGGTCCACGCGATCTCCCTGCCCTCTGGCATTTTCTCGATTCCTTGCCGCAGACGTTTACCTACGGCGTCGAAGTGCGTCACCCAGAGTTTTTCGCCAAAGGTAGCGCTGAACAGCAGCTCAACAGTGGTTTGCATCAGCGCGGGGTGAATCGGGTGATCCTCGACAGTCGTCCGGTACACGCGGCCCGCGCACACAATGAAGCCATCCGCGATGCTCAGCGCAAGAAACCGAAGCTGCCGGTGCATGCGGTCGTCACCGCGAACCATCCGCTGGTGCGCTTTATCGGCAGCGATGACATGCAGCAAAATCGGGAATTCTTTGCCGCATGGCTACAAAAATTACCACTCTGGGCGCAGACCGCCACGCCGTATCTTTTTTTGCATACCCCCGATATCGCGCAGGCTCCGGAGCTGGTTGATACCTTGTGGCAGGACCTACACAACGTCTTGCCGGACATTGGAACTGCTCCGTCCATTCCACAGCAATCTTCTCTTTTCTGAAATTGCCACCTATCATAGACAGTGCCATCAGCCATTTTAAAGGGAGTTTGTATGGTAAGCGCGCTGTATGCCGTTTTGGGTGCGTTGTTGTTGATGAAGTTTTCTTTTGACGTTGTCCGCCTGCGGATGCAATACCGCGTTGCCTATGGCGACGGCGGCTTCAGTGAACTCCAGACCGCCATTCGCATTCATGGTAATGCGGTGGAATACATTCCCGTCGCGTTAGTGCTGTTGCTGTTTATGGAAATGAATGGCGCAGAAACCTGGATGGTGCATATTTGCGGCATTATTCTGCTCGTGGGTCGGCTGATGCATTATTACGGTTTCCACCACCGTCTGTTCCGCTGGCGTCGCTCTGGTATGAGCGCCACCTGGTGTGCATTGTTGCTGATGGTGTTGGCGAACCTTTGGTATATGCCGTGGGAGTTGGTTTTCTCCCTGCATTAGCGCACAATACGCCACTTTATTTTTCCCGGATTTTTACGTTATGTCTCACCGCGACACGCTTTTTTCTGCGCCTATCGCCAGCCTGGGCGACTGGACTTTCGATGAACGGGTAGCCGAAGTCTTCCCGGATATGATCCAGCGTTCTGTCCCCGGCTATTCCAATATCATTTCGATGATTGGCATGCTTGCCGAGCGCTTTGTGCAGCCGGATACGCAGGTTTACGACCTGGGTTGTTCGTTGGGTGCGGCGACGCTCTCAGTGCGTCGCAATATTCATCATGAAAACTGCAAAATTATCGCCATTGATAACTCCCCGGCGATGATCGAACGTTGCCGCCGTCATATCGACGCTTACAAGGCACCGACACCGGTTGAGGTCGTGGAAGGTGACATCCGCACGATTACCATCGAGAACGCCTCACTGGTGGTACTGAATTTTACCCTGCAATTCCTTGAGCCGCCGGAGCGCCAGGCGTTGTTGGATAAGATTTATCAGGGGCTGAATCCAGGCGGTGCGCTGGTGCTGTCGGAAAAATTCAGCTTTGAGGATGCGAAAGTCGGCGAACTGCTGTTCAACATGCATCACGACTTCAAGCGAGCCAACGGTTATAGCGAACTGGAGATCAGCCAGAAGCGCAGCATGCTGGAAAACGTGATGCTGACCGATTCCGTTGAAACCCACAAAACACGCCTGCGTCAGGCCGGTTTTGAGCACAGCGAACTGTGGTTCCAGTGTTTTAACTTTGGATCTCTGGTGGCGCTGAAAGCCGGGGCGAGCGCATGATCGACTTTGGTAACTTCTATCAGCTGATTGCCAAGAATCATCTTGCCCACTGGCTGGAAACACTGCCCGCGCAGATTGCCGCCTGGCAGCGCGATCAGCACGGTCTCTTTAAACAATGGTCCAACGCGGTGGAATTTCTACCAGAACTGACCCCGTATCGTCTGGATTTATTGCACAGCGTGACGGCGGAGAGTCAAGAGCCGCTGAGTCCCGGGCAAATCAAGCGTATCGATACGCTGATGCGAAATCTGATGCCGTGGCGTAAAGGTCCGTACTCGCTGTATGGCGTGAACATTGATACCGAGTGGCGCTCCGACTGGAAATGGGATCGTGTGTTGCCGCATCTGTCGGATCTGACCGGTCGCACGATCCTGGATGTCGGCTGCGGTAGTGGCTACCACATGTGGCGGATGATTGGCGCAGGGGCACACCTGGCCGTCGGCATTGACCCAACGCAACTGTTCCTGTGCCAGTTTGAAGCGGTACGTAAACTGTTGGGTAACGATCAGCGTGCGCATCTGCTGCCGCTGGGCATAGAACAACTGCCAGCGCTGAATGCGTTTGATACCGTCTTTTCGATGGGTGTGCTTTACCATCGCCGCTCACCGCTGGAGCATCTCTGGCAGTTGAAAGATCAGCTGGTGAACGACGGAGAACTGGTGCTTGAAACCCTGGTGGTGGAAGGCGATGAAAACACCGTGCTGGTACCGGGCGACCGCTACGCGCAAATGCGCAACGTCTATTTCATCCCTTCAGCTCTGGCGCTGAAAAACTGGCTGGAGAAATGCGGCTTTGTCGATGTGCGCATCGCTGACGTCTGCATCACTTCAACCGAAGAGCAGCGTCGTACCGAATGGATGGTCACGGAGTCGCTGGCCGACTTCCTCGACCCGAACGATCGCAGCAAAACCATCGAAGGCTACCCTGCCCCATTACGCGCCGTATTGATCGCACGGAAACCCTGATGTTGTGGGTCGTAGGCCGGATAAGCGAGGCGCATCCGGCCTACGGTTTCATTCATCAGCTGAATTTAGCGTAAAAAAAGGCCCCTGTTGAATGGGCAGGGGCCTGGTACGAGCAAGCATCATATTGGGCGACATGATGCAACGGTAAAATCATTTGGCCTGATGGCGAACGATGATTCCTTTCATCTCAGCAACCGCCTTGCCGTCTACTGCATAGCGGGAATATTCATCCGCTTGCTTGTCTGTCGACATTGACAAACCCTGATTGCGATAACGCATCGGTGACACCCTCAAGGTTCCGGCAGAGCTGTGTACTTCCCGTACCCCGGCATCCAGGAAACGCGACAAATTTTCTGCGCGAACCCCCGCTCCGGCCATAATGATTGGAGCACCGGGTTGAGCAATAAGTTCCAAAATATTTGCTAAACCTTGCACTGCGTCAGATTTTTGCCCCGACGTCAGCACTCTGACAATCCCCAATTCTGCAAGATTCTCCAGCGCATTTAACGGATTAGCACACATGTCAAAGGCGCGATGGAAGGTCACCGCCAGTGGGCCCGCTGCATCCATAATCTGCTGCATACGCGGCATATCAACGTGACCATCAGGATCAAGAATACCGGTTACCAGTCCGGGAAAACCCAGTTCGCGCACGGTTCGTACATCGTCCAGCATCGCAGCGAACTCACCGTCGGTATAACAGAAATCGCCACCGCGCGGACGGATAATGGGATGCACCGGAATCGTCACCGCCTGACGGACCGAGCGCAATACGCCCAGTGACGGCGTTAAGCCCCCCTCCTTTGGCGCGGCACACAGTTCAATGCGGTCCGCACCGTTTTGCTGCGCCGTGAGCGCGCACTCCATGCTGTAACAACAGATTTCCAACAATGCCATATTCACTCCTGTTGCTGTTCACTGGCGACAATCGCCTCAATCGACCATGGGTGGAATTTGACGGTTACCTTCCCGTCAGTGACCGCCAGCGTCGGGTTTGGCAGACGTTCGTGTTCCCCTTTCGGTGAACTGGTTTTCACAAACATACCCGGCTGGCTTAATCCGTCGTCCGAAAGCAGCGCCAGCGCGCGGGCATTCAGGGTTTCAGGGGAGCCCGGCAGGACAATTTCAATATGCTCCCACCCTTCATGAGGATACCGCTTTTCTCCGGGCCACGGCAGTTCCACAATGTAGAAAAGCCAGTGCGCGACGCACACCGGCTCGTGCAATTTAAACAGGCAAATCGGTCTGCCGTTGATAGTATTTTCCGACAGCAACTTGCCGCATTGTTCAAATCCACGACGCCAGCGTTCAGCAGTGGCATCCTGATGACAGCGCAAAGAAATGTGATCGGCCTCAAGCGGTGCAACATCCAGACCGAGGCGAGTGGAAAGTTCTGTGAACGCCTGAGTGAATCGCGGTAAATCTGCGGAAATATCATGCAGTTCGTCAATAGTCTGCCAGTTCGCCATAATGAGAGCTCTTATCGGTGTTCAAAGCCGCTAATTTACTCTGTTGGCCTCTTGCAACCAACTGCAGATTGCAGGTTTTGCGGTATGCATGCTTATGCACTCCTTTAACGCTTATTTTCTGTACGCGCTTACGGCTGTGCGGTGCTGACGCAGGGGGGCATTTGCAGTATACTCCCGCCCTTAATTCTTAAACTGGTGCGGTAAATAACATCCCGCTTCATCAACGTAAGGTATTCCGGTGAATATTCAGGCTCTTCTCTCAGAAAAAGTCAGTCAGGCCATGATTGCTGCAGGCGCGCCTGCAGATTGCGAACCGCAGGTTCGTCAGTCAGCAAAAGTACAGTTCGGCGACTATCAGGCCAATGGCATGATGGCAGTTGCTAAAAAACTGGGTATGGCTCCGCGACAACTGGCTGAGCAGGTGCTGACTCATCTGGATCTGAACGGTATCGCCAGTAAAGTTGAAATCGCGGGCCCTGGCTTTATCAACATTTTCCTCGACCCGGCGTTCCTGGCAGAACACGTGGAACAGGCACTGACCTCCGATCGTCTCGGCGTGGCAAAACCCGCGAAGCAGACGGTGGTGATAGATTACTCCGCGCCGAACGTGGCGAAAGAGATGCACGTCGGGCATCTGCGTTCCACCATTATTGGTGATGCCGCCGTGCGTACCCTTGAGTTCCTCGGCCACCACGTTATTCGCGCCAACCACGTCGGCGACTGGGGCACCCAGTTCGGTATGCTGATCGCTTACCTGGAAAAACAGCAACAGGAAAACGCCGGTGAAATGGCGCTGGCCGATCTCGAAGGTTTCTACCGTGAAGCCAAAAAACACTACGACGAAGACGAAGCCTTCGCCGAGCGCGCACGTAGCTATGTGGTTAAACTGCAGGGTGGCGACGAGTACTTCCTGCAAATGTGGCGCAAGCTGGTCGACATCACCATGTCCCAGAACCAGATCACCTATGACCGTCTGAATGTGACCCTGACTCGCGACGATGTGATGGGTGAAAGCCTGTACAACCCGATGCTGCCGGGGATCGTAGCCGATCTGAAAGCCAAAGGTCTGGCCGTCGAGAGCGAAGGCGCAACGGTGGTATTCCTTGATGAGTATAAAAACAAGGAAGGCGAACCGATGGGCGTCATCATTCAGAAGAAAGATGGCGGTTATCTGTATACCACCACCGATATTGCCTGCGCCAAATACCGTTATGAGACGCTGCATGCCGATCGCGTGCTCTATTACATCGACTCCCGTCAGCATCAGCACCTGATGCAGGCATGGACCATCGTGCGTAAAGCCGGTTATGTACCGGACTCCGTGCCGCTGGAACACCATATGTTTGGCATGATGCTGGGTAAAGACGGTAAACCGTTCAAAACCCGCGCAGGCGGTACCGTGAAACTGGCTGACCTGCTGGACGAAGCGCTGGAACGCGCACGCCGTCTGGTGAGTGAGAAGAATCCGGATATGCCGGCAGACGAGCTGGAAAAACTGGCTAACGCTGTCGGTATTGGCGCGGTGAAATACGCCGATCTGTCCAAAAACCGTACCACCGACTACATCTTCGACTGGGACAACATGCTGGCGTTCGAAGGTAACACCGCGCCATACATGCAATACGCCTACACCCGCGTGCTGTCGGTATTCCGTAAGTCCGGACTGGATGAAAATGACCTGGCGAATGCTAAGGTTATGCTCAGCGAAGATCGCGAAGCACAGCTAGCTGCCCGTCTGCTGCAGTTCGAAGAGACGCTGACCGTTGTCGCACGTGAAGGGACCCCGCACGTGATGTGTGCCTATCTGTATGATGTCGCCGGTCTGTTCTCTGGCTTCTACGAGCACTGCCCAATTCTGAGCGCAGAGAACGAAGAGGTTCGTAACAGCCGCCTGAAACTGGCTTTGCTGACGGCGAAAACATTGAAGCTCGGTCTGGATACTCTGGGGATCGAAACCGTAGAGCGGATGTAAGTTACAGAAAAAACCCGGCAAGCGCCGGGTTTTTGCTATCAGGCTATCAGAAGTACTTCCGCAAATACTCCGTCAGACACAACATCGCCATTGCCTGGCCGTAGGGCATGGACGTCAGCGGTATCGCCCGATAGAAGTCAAGATCGTGCCCCATTCCTGTACCGAATGAAGTTTGTAATAACTCCCCTTGCGGTGAAATGTTCCGCACAATTCCACGAATCGCTTTTTCCGCCACGTCGGCATAGTTTGCGCTGACATAGCGCTTACGCACGGCTTTTAAAATCCCGTAGGCGAACCCTGCGGTGGCGGAGGCTTCCAGGTAGGAATGCGGGTCGTCAAGCAGCGTATGCCAAAGCCCGCTTTCATCCTGACAGTTCGCCAGCGCGGCAATCTGCGCATTCAGTACCTGGACCAGATAGCGGCGCACTGCGCTGTTTTCCGGCAAATCCACCAGTTCGAGGAAGTCCGGGATCACGATGGTCAGCCAGCTATTGCCGCGCGCCCAGCGGGCATTGGCAAAGTTATGATGCCCGTCATAATTCCAGCCGTGGAACCACAGGCCGGTCTCCCGATCCATCAGATTCTGTACGTGCAGCAGAAACTGATAGGTCGCCTCTTCCACGTATTCAGGCCGGTTAAGCAACTTGCCGATTTTCGCCAGCGGCAGCACCGTCATCATCAGGGTGTCGTCCCGCATCTGCTGATGGTTCTCTTCCGCCAGCGTGATGTGCTGCATGCCGCCGTGATCGGTACGCGGCATCTCATACATCGCCCATTCCGCCCACGCGTCGAGCCACGGCAGATAAGCCGGATTACGCGTCTCCTCATAGCGATACGCCAGCGTCAGGAACGGCGCCATCGTGTTGACGTTTTTGGTGGTAGTCCCTTCGGCAAAACGGTCTGCGAACCAGTTGTCGATGATATCGCGCATCGTCTCGTCGCCGCTCTGTTGGTAGTACTGATACATCCCATACAGCCCGATTCCATGCGTCCATTCCCACCCTGCCCAGCCCTTGGTGTCAATCACACGTCCGTCGTCCAGGCGCAGCAGAAATTGACCCGTCTCGTCCTTGATGTTCACCAGATTGGTCGTCACCGTCTGAATTAACGCTTTCAGCTCTTCCCGTGAGATAAACCGTTCCGGCTGACGCAGTAACGAGCTATGTTTGACAGGCCAAACCTTCATATCTTTAACCTCTGTGATAAGTCGAATTCAATATCGCAGCCTGCTTCAGCGAAGGAGCCGCGGGTTTATTACGATTCAGGTAACCAATATTGTTGTTACCCCAAAGTGATTCATACGGCAGTCCGGCAAGCATCTCGACGGTGGCGCGCGCCTGCGGAGTAACACTCTCAGGCATTGCGCGACCGGATTCGCGCATTTTCGCCGTCTCTTCGCGCAGCGTACTGTGGGTTTGCAAATTCAGTTTGAAGCGCAGGGAAACCAG
Source organism: Citrobacter farmeri (assembly GCF_019048065.1). Taxonomy (NCBI): domain Bacteria; kingdom Pseudomonadati; phylum Pseudomonadota; class Gammaproteobacteria; order Enterobacterales; family Enterobacteriaceae; genus Citrobacter; species Citrobacter farmeri. The sequence goes on along the minus strand of NZ_CP077291.1, from coordinate 1,902,846 downwards.
GAAGCCGCAGGCCAGCACCAGCAGCGTACCGCAGCTGAGGATCAGCAGAATGGTATGACTGACCGCTTCGGGCTGCGTGCTCTGTCCTGAAACAAAGCCCGACATTTGCATGACAATCCCGACCAGCATCACCGCCCCTGCCTGTGATGCTTTACGCGTCAGGGTCATGATCCCGGCGAAGATCCCTTCGCGGCGCTGACCGGTGATGACTTCATCCACATCCGCAATGTAGGTATAGGTATTCCATGGTACATAGTTGATGCCGCCGCGCCCCAGGCCAGCCACCGCAGAAACCAGTAGCAGCAGGGAGTAAATATCGCTCAATCCGGCGTAGTAAAGCACCGCATAGGAGAGTGAACTCAGGCCGAACAGTATCACGACCATCCGGTAGGACGGCGCGGGTCCAAAACGGATACATAACGGGATCATGGCGATGACCGCAATAAACTGGAAGATCGCCATCGTGCCAAGCAGATTCGATGCCATTGACGCTTCCTGCATCAGGACAAATACTACGTAATAGGTAAAGACAGCGTTGAACACATCCTGCGCAATATAGCCGCCGAGGTACATCCCCAGATGCTGACGGAATATCTTAATCCGCAGTGTGGAGCTTAACTCCACGAACAGGCGGTTCATGCTCTGGCTAAACGTCAGGCTCTTTTTCTCCTCTTCCGCACGCAGCGCGGCTTCCGTCCACTCTTCACGTGGGCGCTCCCAGGTAAAGAACCAGACGAAGGTCAGCATTAATGCGCACAGCACTGAGAAGACCAGGCTGGCATAAAAGAAGGAGATCGGGTTGTCCTTGCCGAAAGCGGTTAACAAAATGCCGGGCAAGAAAGAGGCCAGAATCGCGGACATTTGCGCCATACCGATACGCGCGCCGGAAAACTTCGTTTTCTGTTTAAAATCATCGGTCATTTCCGGTACCAGCGTCTCGTAAGGCACCAGGATCATGGTATAGACGATATCAAACAGCAAATAGGTCAGCAGGTAATACCAGAAGCTCATATCCCCTACCCACATCAGCGAGTAGCTGAATACGCACGGGATCCCCAACAGGATAAAGAATTTACGCCGGCCAAAGCGTTTGCCAAACCAGGTGGAACCGAAGTTATCGGTCAAAAAGCCCATCAGCGGACTGACAACCGCGTCCAGCACCCTTGCAGCAGCAAAGATGAAAGTCGCTTCGATGGGAGAAAGCCCGCAGAAGGTTGTATAGAAATAGAGCAGCCAGGCTGCCGTGAGCGCCGTGGTGCCTGCACCCAGGAAATCGCCTGAGCCATAGGCGAAATAATTCACCAATCCAATTTTACGTGTTTTCATTACCGTTAACCCTGCAAATGGTTGGGGGACGGACTCCCGGCCAGTTGGCGGCGCCAGGGGGAGTTCTTACACGGCTACAGTAAAAGCTTACAAACCTGGATACCTTTTCGTTTTTGCCACCTGCAGGAGTGAAATGGCAAAAACGCAAAGAGACCGGCAACGCGTGTCACCGATTTATAAAACAGCGTTTCTTTTAGATCAAAAGACGAGGTCAAAAATGCGGGTCAGGCAGCAGTTTATTCCGCTGCCTGATGAGGAGTTGAAATGTTAATGGTAGTTCACTATCACCTGATTGCTCTGGACTTTCAGTGCGGGAATTAAACGGCCGCCGCCGGGAACTTCCCAGATAAAACGTAACGGCTCAACGGCGGGGACGTTGCTAAATGCCAGCGTTGTCCCGCTCTGCCCCTCTATCTCTACACAGCGGGATTGCGAGCATAAGCGCACCCGTAAACCGGCAGGCGTCGGGCCATTCAGTTCATAACGCCAGGCGACCAGCGTCATCAGGCCAGAGACGGGCTGGCTGGATGAAAGCGGTGCCGACGAAGCGGATACTCCGCGATGATTCAGGGTAATTCCGATACTACTGGCCTGCCACGCCCCTTCCCCGGCAGCCTGTACTGTCAGCGGGAAGAGTAACAGCCAAAAAAGTATGCGCATTATTTACCTCCAATGGTCGCCGTCATGCGAATGTTACGGTTATCGGACAACTCCATGTTCGACAGCACCACCAGTTGCGGCAGACTGCGGCGCAGGAAGCGCGACAGCAATGGACGCAACGCATGGTTAACCAGCAGTACTGGCGGCGCACCCAGCATCTCCTGGCGGGACAGCGCCTCCTGGGTTTGCGCTAACAGACGGTCGGCAAGACCCGGCTCCAGTCCACCGCCGCCCTGTAGCGCCTGCAACAGCAGACGTTCCAGCGCGGTATCAAGACCAATCACACTGACTTCATGGTTACCCGGGAACCACTGCTGAGTAATGGCGCGCCCCAGCGCCACGCGAACCACCGCAGTGAGCTCATGCGGATCGCTCTGCAACGGCGCATGTTCTGCCAGCGTTTCCAGAATGGTACGCATATCGCGAATCGGCACTTTTTCGTCCAGCAGATTCTGCAACACTTTATGCAGCGTGGTCAGGGTCACCACGCCAGGCACGAGATCTTCAGTCAGCTTCGGCATCTCCTGCGACACGCGATCCAGCAGTTGCTGCGCTTCCTGGCGGCCGAACAGTTCAGACGCGTACTGGCCAATCAGGTGGTTCAGATGTGTGGCGACCACGGTACTGGCCTCCACCACGGTGAAGCCCTGAATCTGCGCCTGTTCTTTTAATGCGCTTTCGATCCAGATCGCATCCAGACCAAATGCAGGGTCCACCGTCTGCTCGCCCGGTAAAGTGCCGGCGGCAGTGCCAGGGTTGATCGCCAGCCAGCGTCCCGGATAGGCATCTCCGCTGCCAATTTCAACACCTTTCATCAGAATGCGGTAATGCGCTGGCTGGAGATCCATATTGTCGCGGATGTGTACCACCGGCGGCAGAAAGCCCATGTCCTGGGCGAACTTTTTACGAATACTGCGGATACGCCCCAACAGCTCGCCATCCTGCTGAAAATCGACCATTGGGATCAGGCGATAGCCCACTTCCATGCCGAGAGAGTCTTCCAGTTGCACATCATTCCAGGTCGCTTCCACCACCGAGTTATTTTCCGGAACTTTAGTCGGCTGCGGTTCGGCTGGCGCCTTCTGTTCACGGCCCCGGATCCACCAGGCCAGCCCCAGCAGCGCAGCGGTAAACATCAGGAAGACGAGGTTCGGCATACCCGGAACCAGCCCCAGCAGACCCAGTACCGCTGCACTGAGCAACATCACTCTGGGGTTACTGAACAGCTGGCCGACCATCTGCTCGCCGACGTCCTGATCGGTACTCACGCGGGTGACGATAACGCCCGCCGCGGTTGAGATCACCAGCGCCGGGATCTGCGCCACCAGACCATCACCAATGGTCAGCAGGGTATAGCTTTCCGCAGCATGTCCCATGGTCATACCGTGTTGCAGCACGCCCACCAGCAGACCGCCCACGACGTTGATCACCATAATCAAAATACCGGCGATGGCGTCACCGCGAACAAACTTACTCGCACCGTCCATCGAACCGTAGAAGTCGGCCTCCTGAGTCACCTCTGAACGACGCTTTTTCGCTTCATCTTCGCCGATAAGACCGGCGTTAAGGTCGGCGTCAATCGCCATCTGTTTACCCGGCATTCCGTCAAGGACAAAGCGCGCGCCCACTTCGGCAATACGTCCGGCACCTTTGGTGATGACCATAAAGTTGATGATGACGAGGATAACGAACACCACGATACCGATAGCGAAATTACCACCGACCAGGAAGTGACCGAACGCTTCAACGACCTTCCCTGCCGCTGCCGCACCGGTGTGTCCTTCCATCAAAATGATACGGGTTGAGGCCACGTTCAGCGCCAGACGCAGCAGCGTGGTGAACAGCAGAATGGTTGGAAACGCGGCGAATTCCAGCGTACGCTGAGTGAACATCGCCACCAGCAGCACCATAATTGACAGCGCGATATTAAAGGTAAACAGCAGATCGAGGATAAACGCCGGTAGCGGCAGAACCATCATCGACAGGATCAGCAGAATGAGGATCGGCCCGGCAAGGATCTGCCACTGCGTGGTTTTCATGTTGTTGGGCAGGCGCAGCATCGCGACCAGATTAGCCATCGGTAGTCTTCTCGTTCATAAAGTCCAGGGCCTCAGGCACCGGAAGATTTGCAGGTTGTGGTGGACGTTCCCCACCGGCAAGTCGCCAGCGTTTAAGCTGCCAGACCCAGGCCAGTACTTCCGCAACGGCGGCGTACAGTTGCCCTGGGATCTGCTGACCAATCTCGGCGTGGCGATAAAGCGCACGCGCCAGAGGCGGCGCTTCAAGCGTGGGAATTTTGTTTTCGGCACCGATCTCACGAATGCGCAACGCCACGAGTCCAGCGCCTTTCGCCACCACTTTCGGTGCGCTCATTTTGTTTTCGTCATACTGAAGCGCCACCGAATAGTGCGTGGGGTTGGTGACGATGACATCAGCATTGGGGACGTCGTTCATCATGCGTCGACGCGCCGCCTGGCGCTGCATCTGTCGGATACGTCCCTTCACGTGAGGGTCGCCTTCGTTTTGTTTAAATTCATCGCGGATATCCTGGCGTGACATGCGCAATTTTTTCAGATGGCTCATGATCTGGAAAATCACATCGAATCCGACCATCGGGATCACGCCCAGCACCACCAACAGCGCACACAAGCCAACGAGATCCAGCGCGTTCCCCATCGCTGTACGCGGGGACTCCGCCATCAAACGCATCATCTCCGGCCAGTTGTGCCACAGATACAGCGCCGTCACGCTGCCCACCAGCGTGGATTTCAGAATCGCCTTCAGCAGTTCCGCCCCCGTCTGCGCCGAGAACATACGTTTGATCCCTGGCAATGGGTTGAGTTTGGAAAATTTGGGTTGCAGCGATTTACCGCTAAAGACCAGACCGCCGAGCAGAACCGGCGAGACAAGCGCTACCAGCACGACGCCCGCGATCAGCGGCAACAGCGCGATCATCGCTTCTTTAATCAACAGTATGATTTGCCCGAGGATCAGATTGGGGTCATTGACCATGCTGTGATCAAAGCGCAGTCCCGCTGACAGCATGCCGGATAGCCGCCTGGCCAGTGACTCACCGCCAATCCAGATAATGCAGACGCCCACCAGCAAAATCAGCAGTGACGTCAGTTCTCTGGAACGGGGGATCTGTCCCTCTTCCCGCGCTTTTTCAAGTCGGTGGGGGGTGGGGGCTTCTGTTTTGTCGTCGCTCTCGCTTTCGTCCGCCACGGCCTGCATCTGTGATGATTTACGATAGGCTCATTTTGCCCTGGCAAGGGTGAAGCAATGAGGCGAACAAAGGGATGAATTTCATCTTTTTGTGCGCTTTGAGCAGACATCCTGCAATTTCAGAATTTATTAAGTTTTTTTTCCATCACGATTTGATACAAGTCACGGTTAATGAAATGTCTCAAACAGGAAATTGTTGTCAATTTAATTAACAAATAGAACACTTCAAAAATAAAATAGCACCAGACAAGCCACAATATATGGCATTAAAACAAAATAATATCATCACTAATAAAATAAAATAAAATAAAAAACACATAACTCTCAGCCATACAAAAATAGAAACAATAATTTGAAATTATATTCAATACATATTCCAATCCCTTTCAAAAAACAATATTATCCACATCGACCAGCAATGCTGGAATTATCAAAAAATTGCATACAACGTTAAATAACCTGGCATTAGACAGATAAGGATGACGCAATTATGTCCAGAAAAATAAATTTACTTGCAAGCTTGTTATTCGCGTTATCGGCAACAGCCGCTTACGCAGATGATTATCCATCGACCACCAGTACCATTCACTTCACCGGCAGTATTATTGAGCCAACCTGTGAATTTGCTAATGGTACCGACGCAAACGTCGCTTTAGGCACCTTTTCCGTTTCTGATTTTACAAGTGCAGGGGCGAATGCTCCCCGCTCAACGGTATTTACGATTAACTTAAACAAATGCCCCACACCGACAAGCGGTCTACCCAAAGTACAGCTGACATTCACTGGCCCAACCGTGACCGACCATCCTGAGCTGCTGTCGGTTAGCAAAAAAACAACAGCCGATGCAGGCGATACCGCCGCAACAAACATCGGGATAGCCATTAATATAGGTAGTGAAGTCACCACCAACAAGCTCAGGCTCGATGGTACGGAAGAGCAGATCTATATCGATCTCCCCTCTGCCGCGGGTTCACAAATCTCCCAGGACTTTACTGCGCGTTATGTTGCTTACGCGCTCCCCGTTACTGCAGGCCCGGCGGATGCCGATATGGTCGTCAATCTTCTTTATCGCTAACGCGCTATTTACGTTACATCACTAACTATTATTCCTGAAATCATGAACTGGCATAACTCATTCATGATTTCAGTTATTTCCAGGAACATTCGCATATATGTTATTACGAATTTTTCTACTCACCTCGCTCTATTTATCAGGTATGACCCCGGTGAATGCCGGAGGAATCCAAATAGGTAAAACCCGTGTCATTTATAATGCCAATGATAAAGAAGTAGCACTTCCCATAATAAATAAAAGCGACGATAGCCCGTGGCTGGTGCAATCCTGGGTTGACACTGGCGACGGAAAAACGCGAGGCCCCTTTATCATCACACCGCCGTTGTTTCGTCTCGATGCGCAAAAAGAACAGAGTTTACGCATCATCTGGTCCGGCGCCGCCGTGCCAGAAAACAGAGAGTCGCTTTTCTATGTCAACATACGCACTATTCCAGCCAGCGATAAGGAAAATGAGAGCAAAAACATTCTGCGCCTGATTTATAAAACCCGTCTGAAATTGTTTTACCGTCCGCAAGGTCTGAAAGGCACGCCCACCAAAGCCTGCGAAAAACTGAAATTTACCCGCACCGGGCAAACGCTGCGCATTGATAACCTATCAGGCTACCACACGGTATTTGACTCTTTACTCATTGACAACAAATCGCTTACCCGGGCGGACACCGTCGCACCTGGCAGCACGGTCACACTGGCTCTCCCCGCCGACACAGCGGGCAATCATCTGGTCTGGCGCTGCATTAGCGATTACGGCAATGCCACCGAAGCGTTCAGTTTTTCACTGAAACAAGGGTAAGGGACATTCATGGTTAACCTGCTGCACCGGGACTCATCACTGCCTGTCAGAGTGGCGCAACCCAGGCTAACTTGTCTTGCCGCCATTTTCTTGATGATGGCCGAGTCCGTCTATGCTCGTGAATTTTATTTTGCACCTGATGCCCTGGACAGCGATGTCGCGTCTCCGGTTTCAGACTTGTCAATATTCTCAAATCCCAAAGCCCAGTTACCTGGTAAATACCCAACTCATATCAGGTTAAATAAACGGTTGCTGGAAGAGAGTCAGGTGGCCTATCTGAATGGTAAAGACGGTTCGCTTGAGGCGCAGTTAACACCCGCGATGCTTCGAAAATGGGGTGTCAAGATCGATGACTACCCTGAGCTTGCAGCACTACCGCCGGATACCCCTCTTCCACATCCTCCTGGCTGGTATATTCCTGCGAGCAGTTCAGTATTCGATTTTACCAGTCAGACGCTGGATCTCAGCTTTCCACAAGAGTCGATTGAGCATCAAAGCACTGGTTATATCGCGCCATCTCGCTGGGATAACGGTGTACCAGTCGTGTTCAGTGATTACACTTTCAGCGGCCGGGAAACGACGGGACCTGGCGACAGCAGCAATAGTCAGTATCTGAATATGCGCAGCGGGGTGAATCTGGGCGGCTGGCGTGCCCGCAACTACTCTACATGGTCTGATTCCGGAGGAGAAAAGTCCTGGCAAACTATCGCTTCATGGCTGCAACACGATATTCGTGTGCTGAAAGCGCAATTTGTGGGAGGTCAGAGCAGCACCAGAGGTGAAGTGTTTGACAGTATTCAGTACAGCGGTATTAACCTCGCCTCTGATGAAGAAATGCTACCTGCCAGTGAACGTGGGTTTGCGCCAGTCATTCGCGGCACCGCCATGTCTAATGCGCAGGTGACCATTAAACAAAATGGCTATGTCATCTATCAGTCTACGGTATCGCCTGGCGCCTTTGAAATTCGCGACCTGTACGCCACCTCCAGCAGTGGCGACATGGAGGTCACCATTAAAGAAGCCGACGGAACTGAACATCAATTTACCCAGGCCTCTTCCAGTGTTGCCCTGATGCAGCGCCCCTCCCACCTTCGGTTCGAAACGACTGTCGGGCGGTATAGAGCTGATAACGAGAGCGGCGACAGCGAGCCGATGTTTGCTCAGAGTTCTGCCATTTATGGTGTCAACAACCGGTTAACACTGTACGGCGGCGCCACGTTTGCCGAAAACTATTCTGCGGCCGTTGCCGGAGCAGGCGTCAACCTTGGGCGCTATGGCAGCCTTTCCGCTGACGTGACTGCGGCGCAAACAAGGTCCGAATACGAAGGGACGCAAACGGGACAATCCTGGCGACTGATGTACACCTCTAATATCGCCGTAACAGGAACCTACTTCACCCTTGCCAGCTATCGTTATTCCAGCCGCGGATACTATTCTTTCGCGGATGCGAACCACCTCGATAATCAGGACATTCAGGACGACTGGAGAGACAGCTACAATAAGCGCAACCGGATGCAGCTCAGCGTTAACCAGCCTTTTGGTGACGGCACCTTTTACCTCAACGGCTACCAGCAGAACTATTGGGGAACTCATAAAAAGGAGCGCAGTGTTAACGCAGGTGCCAGTTATCAATTCCAGCACATTAGCTATCATATGAATCTGAGCTGGAATGACTCGCAAAGCGGAAGCAATGACAGAATACTCTCTGTCGGCATCAGTATTCCGCTCAACGACTGGTTGCCCGGGAGCTGGGCGAACTACGACATCAGCAATACCAAAGGGGGAGCAACTACCCAGAATCTGGGGCTTAATGGCACGTTGCTGGACGATCGCAGCCTTAACTACAGTCTCCAGCAAAGCCACAGTAAACATCCGGCAGCCAACAGCAGCAATCTCTCTGCCACCTGGCGCGCGCCTTTTAGTAATCTTAACGCCGGTTATCACAGCGCTTCCGACCGATCACAACAGCTAAGCTATGGCGTGAGTGGCGCCGTTGTTGCCCATCCGCATGGGGTCACGCTTTCCCAGCCGCTGGGCGATCAGTTTGCCATTATCAATGCCGATGGTGCCTCCGGTCTGCAATTTCAAAACCAGTACGGTATTCGAACCGACTGGTGGGGTAATGCCATTATTCCTTCACTGTCGCCCTATCAGGAAAACCGAATTGGCCTCAACACCACCGCGCTCCCCGATGATGTCGACAGCAGTGATACCGCGGTCACCGTGATCCCCTCGCGCAACGCTGCCGTGGAGGCGCATTTCTCGGCGCATACCGGGTATCGTGTTCTGTTAACGCTGGTACTGCCGGGCGGCGATCCCGTTCCCTTTGGTGCTCTGGCGCTCACCACCGACAAACAAAGCAGCGGCATCGTCGACGATCAGGGGCTGCTGTATCTGTCGGGCTTACAGGACAATTCGACCGTGGAAGTTCAATGGGGAGCAACTTCGCAACAGCGCTGTATTACCACTATTAAGATCCCATCTGAAGCAAGGAACGCTCAGTCAACAATGAAAATTAAAATGTTAAATGCACTATGCCAACCAGGGAGCAAACCATGAATATCTGTCGCCGTACTTTCATAGTCGCCAGGCTCCTGGCAGCCATGCTGTTTTTCAGTCATTCGTTCTGCCATGCGGCTTTTGTTCTGAAAAATTGTTTTCCCAATCGAGCGAATTACGCTATCGACTGGTCCTATGACCTGAGCCCAGCCGACAATGCGCAAGGTAAGTTGGTTAGCGCTGGCGTTCTCGTTGGCAATGGCCCCCCACTCACCGCTGACTGCGAATGTACAGCAGCAATCAGCGGCAGCTCCAAGATATCTGACGTTATCTATGTCACCTCACCGCTTCAAACCGGGTCGACGGCAGGGTATGGCTATCTGACCAGCCATCTGGATCTCGATATTGACGTGTATACCAATACCAGCGGTGCCACCAGCATAAGTTCATTAATTCAGGTCTCCATTAATAGCTATCCGACAACATCGCCGATCTCAAAAATCGAGTCACAAGAAATCGTCGAATCAAACGGCTCAGTTTGCAGAGCAGGGACGCAGCCAGTGCCTGGTACCCCTGCACGTCAATTCTCCTGGAACGCTATCAACGCGAGGCTTTACATCAAATCCCCTATCCTCGGTGTAGAAACCATTCCCCCAACGCTGGTTGCACAGGTTGCCGTGTGTCTCTACAACACTACAGGGTGTACCGCCAGCGCCTCATATCCTGCAGCAAGTATTTATCTGTCCGGCACCATCAGCGCACCGCTAAGTTGCACCATTAACGCCGGTAGCACAATTGAGGTCGACCTGGGTAATCTCGTGAGCACAAATTTCGTCCATAAGGGTTCACCGCCTGACGGATTCGCCCTTAAAGCGGTCGATATCAACTTTCATTGCGACAGTGCGGCAGTCAGTAACAGCGATAAGATAAAGCTAACGCTGTCAGCCGATCAGGGCGTTAGCGACGGGGAAAGTGGATTGATTGCGAAGATGGTCGATCGTGACGACATCGGGGTGCGAATGTATGACAGCAACAGTCACGATGTACGACTGGATGGAACCGCGGAGTTCCCAGTTGTTCTGGACTCCCGGGGCAATGGCTCGATAAAAATGCAGGCAGCTCCAGTGTCAACAACCGCCAATCCTCCCAAAGGGGGAAAATTCGAAGGCAATGTTACGGTGAAAATGGATATTAAATAGCGCCCCGCTCAGAGATGACCCATTGGGCCATCTCTGAGCGGGCAATTTAGAACCCTAAGCTATCCAACAAATCGTCCACCTGGTCCTGGCTGGCGACAACACCCGCCCGGGTGGTATCGACCTGAGGGCCATTCAACAAACTGTCGCTTTCGCGTTTAGGTCGAGCGCCCTGCTCCGGAATGTTTTCCAGCAGCACCATCAGCAACTGACGTTCAATCTCCTGAATCACATCCATCATGCGCTTGATCACCTGACCGGTCAGGTCCTGGAAATCCTGCGCCATCATGATGTCGAGCAATTGCGCGTTGGTAAAGCTGGTGTGTCCAGGCACATCACCAAGGTATTTGCGCGTATCCGTCACCAGTTCGCGGGCGTCAGAGAGCTCAATCGGGTTTTCGAACCACTCATCCCAGCGCTTGCTCAGCGCTTTCGCCCCTTTCTCCATTTCATCCTGGTGCGGCTGAGAGGCCTCAACGCTGTTCAGGGCGCGCTCTGCCGCCTGCGCGGTCATCTGTACCACGTAGTCCAGACGGTCGCGGGCATCGGGAATGGCTTCTGCCGCTTCGGCAATGGCCTGGTCCAGTCCCAGTTCGCGCAGACTGTCACGCAGCATGCGGGTCAGGCTACCAATGCGGGCAATGATATCCCCGGCAGAATGTTCATCTACGGGTTTAATCGATGGTTGCATCATGGTCAGCCCCTTACATGCCCAGTTTCTCAAAGATTTTATTGAGCTTTTCTTCCAGCGTCGCCGCGGTGAACGGTTTCACCACGTAGCCGCTGGCTCCAGCCTGCGCCGCGGCGATGATATTCTCTTTCTTCGCTTCTGCCGTCACCATCAGCACCGGCAGAGAGGACATCCCGCCGTCCGCACGAATGGTTTTCAGTAACTCGAGACCGTCGATGTTCGGCATGTTCCAGTCGGAAATGACAAAGCCAAACCCACCTGCCTGCAGTTTATTCAACGCGTCCGCGCCATCTTCAGCTTCTTCGACGTTGTTAAAGCCCAGTTCCTTAAGCAGGTTACGCACAATGCGACGCATGGTGGAAAAGTCATCCACAACCAAAAATTTAAGCTCTTTATCCGCCATAAAAAATTACTCCTGATTCAAATACGTATTGCCTGTCCGGCACTGATTTTCGCCAGCATCTGCTGGCTTACCTGACTAAGATCGACCACTTCGCTGACGCCACCCATGTTGATAGCTTCGCGCGGCATGCCGAACACCACACAACTTGCTTCATTTTGCGCAATCGTCCAGGCGCCCGCCTGGTGCATCGCTAACATTCCGGCGGCGCCGTCGTTGCCCATCCCCGTCAGGATCACTCCGACGGCATTGCGCCCCGCATGAATCGCTACCGAATGAAACAGTACATCCACCGATGGTCGGTGCCGGTTAACCGGCGGACCGTCATGAATTTTTATCTGATAGTTTGCCCCGCTGCGCGCCAGCTCCATATGCTTGTCGCCCGGCGCAATGTAGGCATGACCCGGAAGAACGCGCTCCCCGTCCTCCGCCTCTTTCACGGCAATCTGACACAGTTTGTTCAGGCGCTCGGCGAAGGAGCGGGTAAAACCGGGCGGCATATGCTGCGTGATAATGACCGCCGGGCTGGAGAGCGGCAGCGGTTGCAGCACATGGCGAATAGCCTCAGTCCCGCCCGTTGAGGCACCAATCGCAATAAGCTTTTCCGAACTGAGCAGCGGTCCCGCCTTTAAGGTTACCGGTGCTGCGAGCGGCTTATGAGCCGTCAGCCGGGCGCGCGACGCCGTACGTACTTTCTCCGCAATCATCTCGCTGTAGGCCAGCATCCCTTCGCGGATCCCCAACTGTGGCTTAGTAACAAAATCGATCGCACCCAGTTCCAGCGCCCGTAGCGTCACTTCCGATCCTTTCCCCGTCAACGACGACACCATCACCACCGGCATCGGACGCAGTCGCATCAGCTTTTCAAGAAAATCGAGGCCGTCCATCCGCGGCATTTCGACGTCCAGCGTCAACACGTCAGGGTTATATTTCTTGATTAAGTCCCGGGCGACGAGCGGATCGGGCGCGGTTGCCACCATCTCCATATCGCTATGGCTGTTAATAATTTCAGTCATGATTTGACGCATCAATGCAGAATCATCGACCGACAACACCCTGATTTTACTCATGCTTTACCCTTACTTAGCGCATAAACCGTTTGCCCGCGCAGGCTAAAGTCGCGCACAAGGTTGCTAAAGTTCTCTGAATGCCCGGCAAACAGCAGGCCATCAGGCTTAAGGAGAGGAACAAAACGGCGCAGGATGTCCTGCTGCGTCGTTTTATCGAAATAGATCATCACATTACGACAAAAGATGGCGTCAAACGGCCCCGGCACGTTGTACTGCTTATCGAGCAGGTTAATCACGGAAAACTCGACATGACTGGCCAGTTCCTGACGCACGCGAACCAGCCCATCATGAGGGCCCGTTCCGCGCATGAAATAGCGCTGGAGTTGCTGCGGCGACAGGGTCTTCAGTTCGTCCAGGCGATAGATCCCGCTGCGGGCCTTCTCCAGCACTTCGGTATCGATGTCGCTGGCAAACACTTTCCAGCGCCCCGGCGCCGTACCCAGCGTATCGGCCAGCGTAATGGCGATACTGTACGGCTCTTCGCCGGTCGATGCCGCGGCGCTCCAGACCCGATATTCGCCGCTGTGACGACGTGCACTTTCCGCCAACACCGGAAAATGGTGCCCTTCGCGGAAGAAGGCCGTCAGGTTGGTGGTCAGCGAGTTGATAAAAGCCTGCCACTCTGCGCTGCTTTGATTTGCTTCCAGCACGCTGAGATAGTCGCCAAAATCATCCAGCCCCAGCGTACGCAGTCGACGAACCAGGCGGTTATAAACCATATCCCGCTTGTGGTCCGCCAGCACGATCCCCGCGCGCTGGTAGATTAATTGACATATCCGACGAAAGTGCGCGTCAGACAGCGCAAGGCGCTGGGTCATCTGTAACAATAATGACGTTTGCCCGTTGGGCAGAGATGATGTCATAGCGCCTTCTCAATCACATTCAGGATACAACGGGCACTGCCTGCAGCGGTGCCGATTCTTGGTGTGTTACAACGTGTTCTTCCAGTTTGAATACCTCCACGCGAGCTGACAGCGTGTCGGCCTGATGCGCAAGTTGCTCAGTCGCAGCGGCGGCTTCTTCCACCAGCGCGGCGTTCTGTTGCGTCACCTGATCCATCTGCGTGACCGCCTGCGCTACCTGCTCAATCCCTCTGCGCTGTTCATCTGACGCCGAAGCAATCTCGCCCATGATGTCGTTGACACGCGTAACCGAACTCACAATTTCCGTCATGGTGTGTGCTGCGGTATTAACGAGTTGCGATCCCTGATGGACGCGATTCACCGACTCTTCAATCAGCCCTTTTATCTCTTTCGCTGCCTGAGCACTGCGGCTCGCCAGGTTACGCACTTCTCCGGCAACCACGGCAAATCCACGCCCCTGTTCACCGGCCCGCGCCGCTTCTACCGCCGCATTCAGCGCCAGAATATTGGTCTGGAAAGCGATGCCGTCAATCACCCCGATAATGTCGCCAATCTTTTGCGAACTGGCGGCAATCGCCTGCATCGTACTGGCGACTTTCGTGGCCTGATCGCCGCCGGTTTTCGCGGTGTCAGCCGCGCTTTTCGCCAGACCAGAAGCCTGACGCGCATTGTCGGCGTTCTGACCAACGGTGGCGGTTAACTGCTCCATGCTGGCCGCCGTCTGTGCCAGCGACGCCGCCTGCTGCTCGGTGCGAGAGGAGAGATCGTTATTGCCCATCGCGATTTCGGAAATCCCGGTATGCATCGCCAGACTGCCCTGACGCACGTCACTGACGGTTTCCCGTAGCGCCAGTTGCATCGCCTTCAGGCTGGCAAAAATCGCTGAAATCTCGTTACGACCGTAGACCGCGATCGGCCGCGCCAGATTCCCTTCGGCAATGCTGTCAAAATGACTGCCAATAATCGCCAGCGGCTGGACAATCATTTTGCGCGACCAGAACAGTGCCCCGGTGGTTAACAGTGCGGCAATAATCACCATGCTGATAAAGATCGCTGCCGACATGTGATAGTTGTTTTTGCTCTGTTGCCCCGCCACCTCCAGCACATGATTAATGTTCTGCTGCCAGGCGCTAAAGTTAACGTCAAAGGCGTCCTGCGAAGCCTGTACCGGTGCGGTCAGAAAGTCTGACAACTGGTTGTTCTCAAGCCAGGTAGCCTGGTGCTCCAGATCGCTGTGCCACTGAGTGAAACTTTTCTGCGTTGCGTCCTGTAAGGCTTTTCCCTCCGGGGTATTCGCCTCTATCGCCATGAAGCTGTTAAACAGCGTGCCGGATTGCGCCAGACTTTCGCGCGCGATAACCATCAGACTTTTGATGTCATCGGGCGGATAGCTCAGCGCCGTTAATGTCCCGGCCTTGTTCAGGGCGGTACTCGCCTGTAATAAAACGGCGCGCGTTTGTGCCAGCGCCGCACGTTGCTGATTACTCTGCTCGACCTGATTCAGGCTTTGAAAACCGTCCCGAAATGCCCAAAAAGACAAGCCATTACTGCCAATCTGCAATACACCGCAGAGGATCAAAATCAAAAACAGCGTGGTCGAGATTCGAATACGATTAAACATCAACGCTCCCATCAGGCGGCAACGGCCGCAGTGTTAAAATTCAGTCAAAATGTTTCCCAGTTAGTATCGTGCTCCATGCTTAACGAGGACTTCTGCGCCGTGCGGGGCACGTCCGCCGAAGTCCGTTCTTCTTTTGTTTTTACCGCATAAGGACGTGCGGCAAGACGAAATGCAGACACCGCCATCGTCAGACGGCTGGCCTGCTCCTCCAGCGCGGCCGCGGCTGCAGCAGATTCCTGCACCAACGAGGCGTTTTGCTGCGTTACGCGGTCCATTTCAGAAACCGCCAGCGCCACCTGATCGATGCCACGGCTTTGTTCATCAGAGGCCGAGGCGATTTCACCCATAATGTCGGTTACGCGGGTCACCGCATTGACAATATCGTTCATGGTCTCGCCCGCGCTCTCGACCAGCACGGAGCCGGTATCCACGCGTGAAACAGAATCTTCAATCAGTGCTTTGATCTCTTTTGCCGCCTGCGCACTGCGGCTGGCCAGGTTACGTACCTCGCCCGCCACCACCGCAAAGCCACGCCCCTGCTCGCCGGCTCGCGCGGCTTCCACTGCCGCGTTCAGCGCCAGGATGTTGGTCTGGAAAGCAATACCGTCGATGACACTTATGATGTCGGCGATCTTTTTCGAGCTACCGGCGATTTCGTGCATGGTTTTGACGACGTTATCCACGACTTTGCCACCGTGCTGCGCGGTTTCCGACGCACTCTGCGCCAGTTGCGACGCCTGGCGGGCATTATCGGCGTTCTGTTTCACTGTCGCGGTCAACTCTTCCATACTGGCAGCCGTCTCTTCCAGCGCCGACGCCTGTTGCTCGGTTCTCGATGAGAGATCGGTGTTACCGGTGGCGATTTCTGTTGTGCCGGAGTAGATAGCATCAGATCCTTCGCGCACCTGAGTCACGGTCTCCACCAGCGAGCGCTGCATGTGATCGACGCTGCCGGCCAGTTCGCCAATCTCATTACGTCCGGCGACGGTCAGGGTGTTAGTCAGATTACCGCCAGCAATTTCACGAATATGGGCGATCACGCTGGAAAGCGGGTTGAGCAGGGTGTGACGAATGCCGTACCACACCACCACCAGGATCAGCACCAGCACCACTGCCAGGATGGCGAGTTGCCACTTCGCAAACTGGTAATCGCGCGCGCTTTCATCAAACGCCTGGCGATAGAGTTTTTCGCTGACGCTGGCGTACTTGCTCTTCGCGTCGCCAAGACCGTTTTGCATCCCCTGCGTGGGCTGTGCGAAGAAGGCATCCATATTGCCGTTTTCCAGGAACTGCACCAGTTCAGTTAAACCGGCATGATATTTCTGGTATTTTTCATCCACATTGTTGCTGACCTCCGCCATCTCTGGCAGAGGATCGATAGATTTAAACCTGGCGTAGTGCTCCGCCGCCTGAGCAAGTGAATTTTTCGCGCTCTTCAACAGATCGTTCTTGGCACTGCTTTGCTGATTGTTCGCATCCATCATCATGCGCGCAGAGGAACGGCTGAGGTTGATACGCGTTTGCAGCATCAGATCCCATGTCGAGGTCAGTTCACTCTGCTGTTGGCGTAGATCGTTGGAAATAACAAAACTTTTTTGATTCTGCTGTAAAGACGAAAACAGCAAACCACCAGATACAAGCTGTAGCAGTGCGAAAACCCCCAGCACCATCATCAGCATTGTGACAACGCGGATACGGTTACACATAAGGCACCTTCCTGAAAACGAGTTATCAACGTTATCGGCACCCTTGATAAGAACTTTACGTTTGCGAAAGGGAAATCCGGGTCAGAAGGCGATATCCACCACCACCGTGTCGGTGTAAGTTCCGGCAGGAGGCGTGGATTGGGTGGGCAACACTCTGGCGGTGTAGTTGTAGGTGCGCAGCAGACCGTCGCTACTGGTAGAAGAAGAGGCGCTGCTGGCCCAGCGTTCCGTCCCCACACTGCCCCAGCGGTTGGTGGTACTTGCTTTGTAAATTTCGTAGCTCAGGCGATTGTTGCCGCTCGCCATATTGCGCACATTACCGTTGGCATAGCTGCCGTTATTAATCCCTACCGTGTAGTTGCTGCCTTTGGTGCAGGTAATGGAAACCGCCTGCGAAATCGTCGGGAAATTGTTTACCAACGGGGCACTGCCGAAATTGACGTTCGGCGCATTGATAGTGATGCAGTCATTAGTCACCGTCAGGTTAAGCTGCATTGTGGTCGCGACCGTATTGGTTTGCGTGGTGGCGCACAGTCCCAGAGCCCCCACCTGACAGATGTTGTAATAAACATTGAAATTGAGCGTTACCTGATACGGTCCGGCGCTGACGTTCTGTCCAGTGCTGGTACGAAAGAAGAGCGGCAGAGTAAAGCGGGTGGAACCTAACAGCGCTAATAGTGTATTCCCGCTCCAGGTATAGCTGCTGCCGATGGCAACCTCGCTGTTGCTGGCGCAACCGGACTGGCCGCACAAACGAACCGGTACCACGTCCGCCACAGCGGTATTATCCGTGCGCTTGAGACTGGCGCGGGTACCTGCCGACACCGTTGCCCCGGTATATGTCAATGTCACCGTATCGTTATTTAATAGCCCCAGCACCACGTCACATTGCACCAGCAGATTGGCGCTGGTCGCCTGCTCTGTGCTGTTGACGGTAAACGAGGAGACGCTGCCAAACGCCCCCGCCGTCGTGCTTACGGTACAGGCCGCCCAGGCCCCCGACGCCGTCGTGAATAACAGCAACAACAGTAGTGCGCGTACGGTCATCCGCCCCCCAGACGACAGATCAGCGGCCCGTAAGTCTGGAGTTTATGTTCAGGATTAGCGGTCAGCGCAAAGCGGGTTTCGCAGCGCGTCCCCTCTGGCGTGACAACCCGAAGTGGATTCACCCCGTCGAGATTTTCCAGCCAGACGATGCCGTCGTAGCCCACCACGGCGGGCGCTTTATTATCCCGCATAACCTGACTTGCCACCGGCAGCGCATGTCCGTTTTCATCATGCAAAATGACGCTTGCCACTCGCTCTTGCTCCATCGGGAAATCCACCAGGTATCCGCTCTGACGACGCAGCGCTACTTTACGTTCTGTCTCCCTCAGGCGGGTATCGGCAGGCAAATTGAGCGTATTAATACTGTAACTCGCCGGGTAGTAGGCGGAGACGCCGCTTATCAGCAAATAACCCCGATCGTTGGTATGACCAACCGGCTGATTTTCATAATTGACCGGAACATCAGGATGCCCGTCGGTGCTGACCACCACAAAGGCATCGTTGATTTTATTGGCGGCAAACAGCTGGTTTTCCATAAAGACCAGCGATCCCATCGCCTCCCCCCACCAGGTCATGGCATTGCTTTCGCCGTAGGTTCCGCCCTGTAATTCGATATTTCGATTACGCCAGCCCAGCGTTGCCTGCTGGTAATCCCGCGCCTGAGACTGTCGCGCCCATGCCAGGTTCCAGCTAAACCCGCCGTCGGTCGGCATTGAGTGATTGTAATTGATGCGCTGGGTCTGACCGGCGTCCGGCGTTTTCTCCATCGACACCGCCGCGCTGTCCCGCTCGCCCAGCGGGATCTGCACCGACATTGCCAGCGTCCAGTCGCCCTGCTGATTGTCACGGCTTGCGGACAGATAAAGGCTGCTGCTTCCCCACAGGTTCCGGCTCCAGGAGAGATTCAGCAGTTCTGTTTTCTGTGAGTCAAAACTGCGGATCCCAATCCAGGCCGCGCCGATATTGCCAAATTCCCCCATATTCAACGTCAGCGAATACTGATCGCTGCGCTGGCTTAACGAGGCCAGCGGCTGATTGTCGTTATCCGCCAGCGGAGTCTGATCGTACAGTGCCAGGTTGCCAAAACCGCGCTCGCGACGGGAATGTTGGGTGGCCACGCTAAATTCAGCGGTACTGTATTGATAACCCCAGTTAACCTGATTGCCGCTGTTGCCCCGCATCCGGCTTTCCGTCCATGCGCCATTGACCACGCCAAGTCGCCCAAGCTTGACCAGCGAACCCACGCCACCCAGCGCCAGTTCTTCCGCCCCTTCGGCATGGCCCTCGAGGGTCAGATAATCATTCACGCCGTATCGGTAGCTGGCGCTACCGACTGCCGGACCGTAGTCAAAGTTGTCGATACCATAATTGCGGCGCAGGCTGCCCAGCGTGACTGCGCCGTCGCTGACGCCTGTTTTGAGCAAATGACTGGCGACATAAAACGGTAAGGTCGTACTTACCTGGCGACCCAGCGCGTCACGGGTCACCAGCACCGCGTCGCCGGCGCCATTAATGTAGGGCAGATTAGTGAGGGTAAACGGCCCAGGCTGGAGTTCCGTTGAACCGGCCCGATAGCCGTTGATAAACAGATCCACCGCCGTGGGCACCGCCGCCTCACCGGAAAACTCCGGTAAGGGCCAGGTCACCAGGTCCGGGCGCAACGAAAAGTCGCGCCCCCACGACACGCCCCCCACCCGCACGCTGTTGCTCCAGCTCAGTGCGTCGCTTACCACATCGCCCACCCGCCATTGCGTCGCATCTGCCTCATGAGTCGCCGTGAACACGGTATCGTAGCGCACGTATCCGTCCTGCCGATCGCCCTCCCCGGCCAGTTCTTGCCGCACGTAGCCCGTTGACGAGAGCGACCCCACATCGTTAAAAAAACGCAATTCGTGCCAGACAGAGGCCTGGCTGTCGCCCTTTTGCGAGTGGCTACTGTAGAAATCGTAGTTGAGCAGCGCCCCGCTGCCGTTGCGCGCCTCATTGACTGGGGTTTCACCGCCGAATGGCGTTGCACGTTCCGGCAGCCAGTCCTGCGGTACGCTCAGCAGCAGGCGCTGCCCGCTGCTGTCGTATTGCGTTTTGACCTGCGATAAGCGCGAGACATTGACCTCGCCCTGCGGAAGGTGTTCGGCGGGAAGCCCGGCCTGGAGCAGATCGTCATGGCTGACATAGAACTCACCTGCCCGCTGCGTCACTGGCACCACTCGCTGCGTGTCGTAATGGTTGACGATCAGCGCCAGATGAAAAACCGCTTGCTGATCGATAGCGCGGGCATCGGGCGGCGGCGGGAGCGCATCATCCCCCGACTCCGCGCGACAGATCCCGCTGGTGATAAGAAAGGTCGTCATCAGTAAGCCGCTTAGAGGGCGGGACCAGACAACCATTTGCCACCCTGCGCGTTGATTGCCGCACTAATGTTGTCCGGATGGGTAGCACCGGCGGGAAGCGGGAAGCGGCGAATGCTGCCAGGCAAAACATATCCCAATAAGCCTTGCGCCATCGTGTGCTGCACGCCGCCCTGACGCAGCGTCACTTTGCTTAACCGGACATGTACGTCGTTATCATTGCGCACCTCCAGCTCGGGCTGTCCGTTGGTGCGGACCACCCGCCAGCGCAGCTTCGCGGTATCCACCCGCGCATGATGTTCTCCCTGCGCCCAGGTCTGGATCCCCTGACCGTAGACAAACAGCGGCAACGAATAGCGCATTTGCACCTTCAACCCCATTTGCAGTTTATCGCCGCTGTCAGGCTGTGGGATCTCATCGACGATAATACGGTAAGCCTGCTCAACCCCAGCGGGAACCGTAGACTGTTTAATCAGACGAATCAGCTGCTTGCTGCCCTTTTCAATCCGGACAATCGGCGGGCTGGCAACCACATCCTGCTGCGGCTGATAGCGTTCGAAACCGTCATCCTGCCGCCAGCGGACAATTCGCACCTGCATCGTCGTTGGGGTGTCGCCCTGATTCTGGATCCACAACTCCGTTGCGTTGCTCTCCGCCGCCAGCCAGGGATCAATCGGCCACAGCAGGATCGTCGCAGCGCTGTTTGCCCCTGCGGAAGCCAGCGCTGTCGTGAAGCCAAACAGCAGTCCCAAAGACGCTCGTATGTGCATATCACCTCTCCCTTCGCTACCATGACAGGGTCACCGTAAGCTGATCTGAATAGTTACCTGCGGGGCTAAACCCCGTCAGCGTTGCCGCGCCAAACAGCGGTAACGCGATATTATTGCTGTCGGTGTAGACGACTGAGACCGGCTGATTCACGCCGATCTCACTGTTCGCCGCCAGCGATGACGAACTGTAGAGCCGATAGGCCACCCGGTCCGTTCCCCCGGAACGTTGCATATTGCGCACCGAGGTATAGTTGCGTCCGCTGTCAATCGTCATGCTCAGCGCCACGCCCGGCGTGCAGGCCAGAGCCAGCGCGGCATTAGGGACAAATTGCGCACTCGCCTGTCGTTTTTCCACGCCGCTATAGGTACCGAAGTTGAGGGTTCCCAGCGCCGCGCCGCTGCCGGTTGTCACCGAGCACCCCGGCGTGATGGTGGCGTTCAGTTGAAAGGACTGCGTAGTCACAGCCATGACCGGCACCACAGTCAGACCGAATATCGCCAGAAAAAGGCGTAGCCGTCCCCTGCCTCCCCACGGGAAGCTCACGCTGAGGATCCTCATTACCTGGGGCGATCAGTAGATGACGCTGACGTTAATCGTATCGGTGTAAGTCCCCGGCACCACGGTGACGCTGTTTCCGCCGCCCTGAATCCGGCCATACAACGTGTAGTTGTCGACCCCGGCCGTCGTTGAGGCTTTCGGTATTGGGGTGTTATTACTGATAACGTTATTAAAACCGCTGTCGCTGTAGAGGCTGTAGGCCACGCCCTGGGTGGTATTGGCAGCATTCACCAGGTAACGGGCGGGTGTACCCGGTGTACCGACGACGGTGCCGGGAGCAGATGAGTTGGTATTGCCGGTGATTTGCACGGTGTAATCCGCGGTGGTGCACTGAATGCCAAAACTGTTTCCGCCCGCAGCCCCCGTCAACTGGGTCGTTAATTCTGAGAACGTGGCAGGATGAGTACCGAAATCCAGCGTACCAAAGTTAATACCGTTCTGACTGGGTGAACCATTGATCAGACAACCGTTGGTTAAGGTCAACGTCGCCCCGACTGTCCCGCTGCTGGTCACCGCCATTGCATAAGGCAATGGCAGAAGGAAAATGCCAGCCATACCCAGGAACCGGAATAAACTGTTCATCAAACACCTCCGAAAAATCGCCACGATTAACGAAAGTCACAACTCGCATGGCGAGAAAGGTCACGCAGACCTGTAAAACAAACCGATAATCAGAAATTTAGTTTACGGATGAGAAAACAACCACTGCCGTCAGGCTTCGCCATACGAACGGGTGATTGACAACGAAAGCGCTTATACATCAATTCATTAACATCATTAGCATTCTGTTTTCCTCGCTTTTTGAGAGGATATATTCCTTCTTATGCGATCCAGTTCACAAAATCGCCCTGGATATAACACAACAAAATGAGCAAATAATAAAAAATAGTTGTAACCCCCGGCAGATTACTCCAGGTTAGGTAGTAAATGATTCAGCGACAATAAATACATAAAACGTATATGTCCCTGATAATAAATTGTTAAATTCAGCCCGAGGGATTTTTAGTGGCAAATGCAAATAAGCTCACGATATGTATCGTGATTTTCATGCTGGCAGGCATTGTGTCAGGTGCAGTTATTCACTCGTATACTTCCGAAAGCGTCATTGCCGCCTGGTCGGATAACATCACCCTTCTCACCGACATCTTCTTACGTCTGATTAAAATGGTTATCGCTCCCCTGGTGTTCAGCACCCTCACCGTGGGCATTATGCGTCTCGGTGAGACGTCCACCATCGGACGTGTAGGCGGCAAAGCGATGATCTGGTTCATCAGCTCCTCCATTCTCTCCATTCTGGTGGGCCTGTTTATTGTTACCCTGGAACAGCCCGGCAGTGGGCTCAATCTGGCTATCCCGAAAGAAGCGGTGGATACCGGTCTCGCCGTCGGCGGGATGAGCCTTAAAGGCTTCCTGTCGCATACCATTCCCACCAGCATCGCCGGTGCGATGGCAAATAACGAAATTTTGCAGATCGTGGTGTTCTCGATGTTCTTCGGGATTGGCGGCGCCTCGCTGGGCGAGAAATTCAATGCCCCGCTGGTCGCCGCGCTGGACGTGGTGTCCCACATCATGCTGAAAGTCACTGGCTACGTGATGTACGTCGCGCCGCTGGCGATTTTTGCCGCCATCTCCTCGGTAATCGCCACCGAGGGGTTAGGTATTCTGCTCAACTACGCCTCGTTTATTGGCGGCTATTACCTCGCGATTTTGATGACCTGTCTGGTATTGCTTGCGGTGGGGTATCTGGTATTGAAAAAAGAGGTTTTTCGCCTGGTCAGTATGCTTAAAGATCCGGTGCTGGTGGCCTTTACCACCAGCAGTTCTGAAGCCGCCTATCCGAAAACCCTGGAGCAGCTCACGACGTTCGGCTGCTCACGTAATATCGTCTCTTTCGTGCTGCCCATTGGCTACTCCTTCAACCTGGTCGGCTCAATGGTCTACTGTTCTTTTGCCTCGATGTTTATCGCTCAGGCCTACAATATCCACTTGTCGTTTGCTGAGATTAGCGTCCTGATGCTCACGCTGATGCTGGCGTCAAAAGGCATTGCCGGTGTTCCACGCTCTGCGTTAGTCGTGCTGGCGGCAACCATTCCTAGCTTCAATATTCCGGTCGCTGGCATTTTGTTACTGATGGGCATCGACCATTTTCTCGATATGGGCCGTTCCGCCATTAACGTGTTAGGCAACGGCATTGCCACGGCGATGCTGGCGCAAAACGAAGGGTTGCTGGAAGAGCGTGATGAGGAAGAAGTGTCGCAGAAGGTCGAAGCATAACGGTTGATTATGCCGGATGGCGCTTCGCTTATCCGGCCTACGTTGTGAGTGTAGGCCGGATAAGGCGTTACCGGCATCGGGTAATGCGATTAGGCAACGTGAGAGGCGGCCATATCCAACAGCGCCATTTCGTCACTGTTCAGCAGTTTCTCAATGTTCACCAGGATCAGCATCCGGTCGCCCAGCGCGCCGAGTCCGGTCAGATATTCTGTTGACAGCGTCACGGCAAATTCCGGTGCCGGGCGGATTTGCTCCGCGGTCAGCGACAGCACATCAGACACGCCGTCCACCACGATCCCCACCACGCGCTGTCCCAGATTAAGCACAATCACCACGGTGTTATCGTTATAGTCGACATCGCCCTGACAGAACTTCACGCGCAAATCGACGATCGGTACGATCACGCCGCGCAGGTTCGTTACCCCTTTGATAAAGGAAGGCGTGTTGGCAATGCGCGTGACCTGATCGTAACCACGGATCTCCTGCACTTTCAGGATGTCGATGCCGTACTCTTCCTCTCCCAGCGTAAACACCAGGAATTCCTGACCTGACGGCTCGCCGGCCAGTTTACTTACATTAGTCATACCGGTCATATTTTACCCTTTCTCACTCAATCAGGCGGCGGTGATCGCCATACGTTGTTCGCGATTTAAACCTTGCAGGGCGGAGACATCCACAATCAGTGCGACGCTGCCATCGCCCAGAATAGTGGCCGCTGAGATCCCCGGCACTTTGCGATAATTGCTCTCCAGGTTTTTCACCACCACCTGGTGCTGACCAATCAGTTGATCGACCAACAGTGCGTAACGGCGCCCGCCGCTTTGCAGGATCACCACAATGCCCTGGGTGGCCTCGGTTTTCGCCCCTTCCACTTCGAAGACTTTCCACAACTCGACCAACGGCAAATATTCGCCGCGCACTTCCAGCACGCGCTCGCCCCCGGCCAACGGATGCAGATCATCGTCACGCGGCTGCAGGGATTCCATCACCGCATTCAGCGGCAGAATAAAGACTTCGTCGGCGACGCGCACGGACATGCCGTCGAGGATCGCCAGCGTCAGCGGCAGCAAAATACGAATAGTGGTGCCAGCCCCCTGTTTCGACTGGATTTCAACATGGCCACCCATTTCCTGGATGTTACGTTTCACCACGTCCATGCCCACGCCGCGCCCGGAAACGTCGGTAACCTGCTCGGCGGTCGAGAAGCCAGGAGCAAAAATCAGCATCCCCACTTCGTCATCGGTCATATTTTCATTGACCGCCATCCCCTGGGAGAGCGCCTTCGCCAGAATGCGTTCGCGGTTCAGCCCAGCCCCGTCATCGGTCACTTCGATACAGATATTACCGCCCTGATGCTCTGCCGACAGGATCAGATTACCCACCACATTCTTACCGGATTCCATGCGTTTTTCCGGCAGTTCGATACCGTGGTCAAGGCTGTTACGCACCAGGTGAGTTAACGGATCGATGATGCGTTCAATCAGGCTTTTGTCGAGTTCTGTCGAACTACCGACCAGCGTCAGTTCAACCTGCTTGCCGAGTTTGCCCGCCAGGTCACGCACCAGACGCGGGAAACGGCTAAACACGTACTCCATCGGCATCATACGAATCGACATCACCGATTCCTGTAGATCGCGGGCGTTACGTTGTAACTGACCCATGCTGGTGATGAGATCGCCGTGATTAACCGGGTCGAGTTCGTTTGAACGCTGTGCCAGCATTGACTGGGTGATCACCAGCTCACCGACCAGGTTGATCAACTGATCGACCTTCTCCACCGCGACACGAATGCTGGTGGATTCACTGACGCGCGCCGGTTTTTCCCGCTCTGTGCGCCCGTTTTGCGGTTCACCTGCAACGGCCTTCACCGCAGGAACTGCAACGACAGGTTGTTCGACGGCAACCAGATCAGCCGCTTCCGCCTGCACCACAGGTGCCGTCACGGTCGCCACTTTCTCAAAGGCAATCTGGTCGGCTTCAATTACAAAGCACAGCACGGCGACAACGTCGTCCTCTGCAACATCACCTTCAAGCGTTGCCGCAAGGCTGTCTGCGCCTTTAACCACATCAGATAAGGTGGTCAGATTGCCCAGTTCTTCTTCCAGCAAGGCCACTTCACTGGGTTTCAGACGTGAGAGGACGATGCGCAACTTCTCTTCCTGGGCTGCAACAACTTCTTCAGGCGTCGTGTTGTCGACCACGCTCAGTCGGGCATTCGCCACCACGACCGGTGTGGTTTCGCCTTTCGCTTCCAGCGCTAACTGGCGTAATGCCGTGCAGATGTATTCGAAACTGGCGGCATCCGGCTCTTCCGAACTTTTATAGGCATCGAGCTGTTCCTGCATAATATCTTTCGTTTCCAAAAACAGGTTGATAATGGCGGTATTGAGCTGCATCTCACCGCGACGCGCCTCATCCAGCAGGTTCTCCATCAGATGGGTGGTTTCCTGCAAAATGGTAAAGCCGAACGTGCCGGCTCCCCCTTTGATGGAGTGCGCTGCACGAAAAATGGCATTCAGTTGCTCGGCGTCCGGCGCTTCGGGCACCAGATCGAGCAGATGTTGCTCCATGTCAGCCAACAACTCGTCAGCTTCATCAAAAAAGGTCTGATAAAAATCGCTTATATCCATGCTCACGCTATCACCTCGGATTGGCTGGTGGCGATGTGGGAACGCTTACCTGCGGACTGGCCTCAGGCTGTTGTAATACACTTACCGGCTCGTTCTGGCTTTCAGCGTTTTCATGCAAAATGGCCTGTTCGGACTGTTTGTTCAGTACCAACAGACTGATTCGGCGGTTGATGGCGTCATCCGGACCGCGATCGCTCATACGCATCGTGGCGGCCATGCCGACCACTCGTAATACTTTTCCATCATCCAATCCCCCCTGCACCAGTTCGCGTCGCGACGCATTGGCGCGATCGGCAGAGAGTTCCCAGTTGCTGTAGCCCTTTTCGCCGTTCGCGTAAGGGAAATCATCGGTATGCCCGGACAAGCTGACACGGTTTGGAATACCGTTCAGCACTGGCGCGATTGCGCGCAGAATGTCACGCATGTAGGGCTCGACCTCGGCGCTGCCGGTCTTAAACATCGGGCGATTCTGGCTGTCGATAATCTGGATACGCAGCCCTTCCTGTACCAGATCAATCTTCAGATGCGGGCGCAGTGCACGTAGTTTGGGATCCGATTCGATGAGCTGATCGAGGTCGCCACGCAGTTTGCTCAGGCGATTTTGTTCCATGCGCTTTTTCAGTTCATCGATGTTCGGCTGCTTGTTCACTTCGCCCTGCTGCTGGGTGAAGTCGTCGCCACCACCGGGAATCGGACTCTGGCTATTTGAAATTCGATTCCCTCCCGTTACCGCCGTCGCCAGCGGAGTACGAAAGTATTCGGCAATCTGAATCAGTTCTTTAGGGCTGGAGATGGAAATGAGCCACATCACCAGAAAAAAGGCCATCATGGCGGTCATAAAATCGGCGTAAGCAATCTTCCACGATCCGTGAGCGCCGCCGCCATGCCCCTTATGTTTGCGTCGCTTAACGACGACGATAGGATGAGACCGATTCTTCATGCGCCCTCAGTCGTCTGCTGCTGGTTCGGATTTTTCACTGCACGAACATGCTCTTCCAGCTCAATGAACGACGGACGCTCGCTGGAATACAGCGTTTTACGTCCAAACTCGACGGCGATCGGCGGGGCGTAACCGTTCAGATTAGACAGTAAGGTGATCTTCACGCACTGCATCATTTTGCTGGTTTCCGCGCTCTTCTGGCGCAGGACGCTGGCAAGCGGGGAAATAAAACCATAGGCCAGCAGAATACCGAGGAATGTACCGACCATCGCGTGAGCAATCAGCGAACCCAGCTCTGCGGCGGGTCGGTCAGCGGACGCGAGCGCATGTACCACCCCCATCACTGCCGCAACGATACCAAACGCCGGCAGTGAATCGCCCATCAGCGCCAGGCTGTTGGCCGGCACTTCCGATTCGCTTTCGTGCGTTTCAATCTCTTCGTCCATCAGCGCTTCGATCTCGAAGGTATTCATGTTGCCGCTGATGATCAGGCGCAGGTAATCGACAATGAATTCCAGCATCACCGAGTCGGCCAGAATGCGCGGGTAGCTGGCAAAAATTTCGCTCTCTTTCGGATTCTCGATATCGCGTTCAAGTGAGAACATCCCCTGCTGGCGAGACTTGGCCATCAGGCGATAGAGCAACGCCAGCAGATCCATATACATCGCTTTGGTGTATTTCGAACGGCGAAACAGTAACGGCAGCGCTTTCAGCGTCCCCTTGATGGCTTTACCGTTGTTACCCACGATAAATGCCCCTATTCCCGCGCCACCGATGATGACAAATTCAGCCGGTTGATAGAGTGCCCCCAGGTTTCCGCCGGTCATCATGTAACCACCGAAAACTGTACCAATAACCACCAGGTAACCTAATAAGATAAGCACGACATCATCCTTCCGCTGTTGACTATGACAGGACGTGCAGTCGGGGCGTTAACACGTTGGCGAGGCAAAAAAAAGCAGCGGTAATGAATTACCGCTGCTGGAGTGTTCCGTCCACACCGTATCGGTTAAACAGCCTGTTCGATCTGTTCATCCAGCAGTTGTGGAATAATATCGGCAGCATCCTGGGAAAGTTTACGTCTTTTTACCGCACGGGAAGGCGGCTGGCATAAACTACAGGCAAAACTGCCCGCAGGTTGATGTGCATGGGTAATGAAATTGCCGCCACAGCAGTTACAGCTCGATAACTGAAGCAGTCCACTTTCTACAAAACGCACCAGCGTCCACGCGCGAGTCAACGCCAGCAGTGGCCCGTCTTCACCCTGCGGACACTGCTCGAGGTACAACCGATACGCCTTAATTACCGCATCAACGCCACTGCACAGACCCGTTTTAAGCAAGAACTGCCAGGCATTACAGAACATGGACGCATGAATATTTTGCTCCCATGTCATAAACCAGTCAGTGGAAAACGGCAGCATCCCTTTCGGCGGCGGGCTACCACGAAGTTCTTTGTAGAGCTTGATGAGGCGACCGCGGCTTAACTGCGTTTCGCTTTCCAGCATTTGCAAACGGGCACCCAGAGTGATCAATTCCATCGCTAACTGGATATCACGAGCTTCCTGAACAATGCTTTTTTCACTCATCATCAGGCCCTTTTCTTACGCGCAGTTTCATCAGCCTGATTGACATCACTTAACAGACGAGTAGACAACATGATACCGGTGTGAATTTGCTGGAGATCGTCGACTCTGGAATCCTGAGTCAGACGAGTAATGGTCTGATGACTGTCGAAACGGAAGTGACATACAAGCTGATTCGTTTCTGCCAGTTTTACCATTTGTGGAAGGGTCAGCGCCCCCAGTGAGACCGCCATTTCCTCATTGATCCCGAGACGAAACATGGCGGACGCTTTGTCCTGAACGATTAGACGCTGTGCAAGGAGTAAATATGACAAGTTAATGTCATAAATGTGTTTCAGCAACTCGGATGTATGCATTATTCCCATCCAGAATAACCAACTTTTATTTTTATGCGGTAAAACCGCACCCCGTGATGTCGCCGGGAATTCCCGGTAAAAAAAACAAATAGGTCAAACACATACCTTTACTCAGGCGCTGAAGCATGGACGCACGCGTCACACTGATCCCCTTCTCAGGTTGAAACACGAGCACATGATTTCTTACAAATGCCTAAGATTTTTCCTAAATCGACGCAACTGTACTCGTCACACCCGAGACATACAACAAAGCCACGCTGCGAATTTGGAAAATATGTGATGAACATCACATAAATTAACTTAATCGTTAACATAAATCCATCAGTTGGGCTTTTATTTTGCTGGGAAATTAACCAGTAAAACCTCATTTTATTCTCATTGGTATTAAATCAAATGCCGGATACGGCAGAAGATATTATGTCATCACCGTTAAAGTCACTTAATGAAAGTAATTAATGTGAATTGATCTAACCCCAAACGGAAACTAATTTTTATCCTTACCAAACAATATGTTAATTATCATTTATTTTTTATCAATACATCGCACTTATGATTTCATTGCGATTAATCACAAGAATGAATTTGTTAAACCAAATATTGATTGACTCCGTGATTTGATTTAAGTCAGTAGATTCGGTTAACACTTTTGGTTATTCCTTAGATCCACTTATAAGGAATATTAATGAATAATTATGATAGCCTTCACATTAATGTCATATTGAAGCATTGCAGTTATCAGCGAATCGGAGTAATGCTGAAGAACCATCTCATATTCTTGCAATAAGGAGCGAGTTATGAGCTATACCCACATTCTGGTTGCCGTGGCAGTGACGCCGGAAAGCCAACAACTCCTGGCAAAAGCCGTCTCCATTGCCCGCCCCGTCAACGCACGGATAAGCCTTATCACCCTCGCCTCCGACCCAGAGATATACAATCAATTTGCCGCCCCCATGCTGGAAGATTTACGCGCGGTGATGCATGAGGAGACAACGGATTTTCTTGAAAAACTGGGAAGGGAAGCAGGTTACCCGATCGCCCAGACCTTCATTACCTACGGTGAGTTAAGCGAGCATATTCTGGACGTATGCCGCAAGCATGATGTGGATCTGGTCATCTGCGGCAACCACAACCATAGCTTCTTTTCGCGAGCCTCCTGCTCGGCGAAAAGTGTGGTGAGTTCAAGCCTGGTAGATGTCCTGCTGGTCCCGCTTGAAGGCGATTAATCTCCCTGGAACGTCATTCAGGCCAGCTTAGGAAACGTCGCGACTTTACGTGCCTGAAGACTTTCAGCACTGCGAGGGGTGATCGCCTTTAGATCGCAGATAAACTGCTCCTGCCAGTGATTGATATCGTTTTTCACAATCACTTCCAGCATCTCAGCATGACGCGAAATACGCTCGGCAAGTGGCATGGTGAGCGCGCGATCCAGCGCCGCCGCCACTTCATCGCGGTCGTAAGGATTGACGATCAGCGCTGAGGTCAGCTCATTTGCCGCACCAGCAAACTGTGATAGCACCAGAACGCCAGGATTGGCGGGATCCTGGGCGGCAACGAACTCCTTCGCCACCAGATTCATGCCGTCGCGCAACGGCGTAACCAGCCCTACATCCGACGCACGAAATACCTTCATCAACAATTTACGTTCAAAATGCTGGTTAAGATAATACAGCGGCGTCCAGCCCAATTGCCCGTATTTGCCGTTAATGCGTCCGGCTTCCGTCTCAAGCTGATGACGGATGTCCTGATAGGCCTGCACATCGCCACGCGAAGTGGGCGCAATCTGCGTGTAACGAATTTTTCCATGATGTTGAGGGAATTTCTCCAGCAGCGCCTCATAGGCCTGAAAACGCTCCGGAAGCCCTTTTGAGTAATCAAGTCGCTCAACAGAAAAGATATTCTTCAGATTCTTCAACTCAGCCTTTAGCTGAGCCAGTTTCGGCGGCAGCGGCCCTGACGCCTGGCGGGTAATCTCCTCCGGTTCAATGCCGATAGGATAGACCGCGGTGTGAAAGTGTTTCCCCCATGCCGTGTGGTTCTGCGTATCGCAGGAACTGACTCTTGTCAGGCTGGAGAGACTCTCAAGGAATGCCTGGCGGTCGTTTTCAGTTTGAAAACCCAGCAGATCAAAATCGCACATCTGCTCAAGGAGGATCTCTGACGACGGCAGCGCATTAAAAATTTCCGGTGTGGGGAAAGGAATATGCAGAAAGAAACCGACCCGATTGTTCACGCCGCGCTTACGTAGTTCGCTGGCAAACGGTAGCAGGTGGTAATCATGGATCCAGAGAATATCATCGTCTTTTAGTAGCGGCAGGAGTTTGTCTGCCAGTTGCGCATTTACACGCTGGTAGCCTTCCCAGGCCGTTCGCTGAAAGTTCACCAGATCTAACCGATAGTGAAAGGCTGGCCATAACACCGCGTTAGAGAACTGGTTGTAATACTCTTCATGATCCTTCTCGCTCAGGTTAAACGATGCCCAGGTGATGTTGCCCTTGGTGACCTTTTTTAATGGCTCATCCTCGTTACCCAGTTCGCCACTCCAACCGAACCAAAGCCCTCCAGCCGCTTTCAATGCGCCCAGTATCCCAACGGCCAGGCCGCCTGCACTGGTTTTATTATCCGGAGGCGCTATTCGATTAGATACTACGACTAAACGACTCATTACCATTTCTCCTGTCATTCGTGTTTTTTTCTTGTTGTGCAGTGTAAACAGACTCCAGCCAGCGCCAGACATCTGGCACCCCGGCTAAACGCCATTGCGCCTGCGTCTCCCCCTCTCCTACCTTCACAGAAATACCCCCCGCCTTGTTCACCACATGAAACCCCGATTCATCGGTCAGATCGTCCCCCAGAAAAACAGGGACCCGCCCGGCAAAGGGAGCTTCCCGCATAAACGCGGCTATTGCTTCACCTTTGTTGGTGCCTTTGGGTTTAATTTCGACAACGCACTTCCCTTGCTGAAGCGCAAGCTGCGGCCAGGTCTGCGTAATACGCAGCGCCAGCGCCTGCAGTGCGGCTTCATGCTCCGGCGCCTGTCGGTAATGCAGCGCAAACGCCATTCCTTTCGTCTCAATCTCCGTTCCCGGTAGATGCGACAGCGCCGTATGTAACTGAACGCTGATATCGCGTTCTATTGCCGAAGGGAGATGCACGATATGCATTTTCCCATTGATGTCACGGCGTTCAGCCCCATGCACGCCTGCCAGCGGAAAGCGCCAGGGGGTAGCCAACGCGTCAAGCTCAACCATTGAGCGCCCTGAAATCAATGCCAGAGCCCCTGCGTTGCACTCTGCAAGATAGTGAAGCATCTGAAGGATCGTGGGAGGTATCACCACCTGGTCCGGGTGCGGTTTGAGCTCCGCAAGCGTTCCATCGAGATCAAAAAAATAAGCATATTGTGCGGACGGTTCAGGGGTTACGGTTAACGGTTCTGCCACCCAATACTCCTCCTTAATGTCATGTCGGAGCCGCGCGGATCGCGCCTCATAAGCAAAGGTAAGTATAGACAGTGTGACAATGCTCGCCATTTCAGAAGACAATTGCCAGCCGGGCTAGCGGCTGGCAAAGGTGGGGAACTAGACTAAAAAGTTAGGCGTTTTTTATCAGACCGTACGCTTCGCTTTTTGTTTGTAACGGTCGAAGATCACCGCAGCCAGTAGGATCAGGCCGCGTACAACGTACTGGGCGAAAGGCGAAATATTCAGCAGGTTCATCGCATTCTCAACGGTGCCCAGGATCAGGACGCCCGCCACCACATATGAGATTTTTCCGATGCCGCCCTTCAGGGAAACGCCACCTAACACGCAGGCAGAGATGACTATCAGTTCATAGCCAATGGAGGTCATCGGCTGTCCGCTTGTCATACGCGAGGCAAGGATAATCCCGGCGGCCGCAGAGACCAGACCGGAAAGTACGAAAATAATGATCTTAGTGCGCACCACCGGAACCCCAGCCAGACGCGCCGCTTCTTCGTTGCCCCCAATCGCCAGCGTGTTACGCCCAAAAGTGGTTTTGTTTAACAACAAGCCAAAGATAATCAGGCAGCCTACCGTGAGCCAGATTGGTGCCGGTAAGCCAAACCAGTTGGCGTAGCCAAGGGTAAAGAAGCGCTCGTCTTCAATTCCCACCGCTTTACCGTCGGAAATGATATACGCCAGGCCACGGACAATTTGCATCGTTGCCAGCGTGGTGATCAGGGCGTTGATCTTCAACCGCGCAATTACGAAGCCGTTGACCAGACCACACAGTACCCCCAACAACAGGCCCGCGCCCACGCCAATCCACAGGCTTTCGGTCATATTGATGACCACTGCCGTGGTCACGCCGGCACAGGCGATCACCGACGCCACCGACAGGTCGAAATCTCCTGAGGCCAGGCAGAACAACATGCCGCAGGCCACCATGCCCGACATGGAGATCGCCAGCCCCAGCCCTTTCATATTGATGAATGTCGCGAAGTTCGGCACAAAAATGGCGCAGGCCAGGAACAGGACGGCGAACACCACCAACATGCCATACTGGTCCCAGATACGTCCCAGGCTAAAGGGTGATGGCGACTTTGGCGCGCCCGATCCGGAAGTAGTTACGGAAGACATCATTCTCTCCTTTCTCAGGCGACAGCCTGGCTGACTTTAGGCATAGCGAGGCTCAGCGCCTGGCGTTCATCCGCCTGTTCGTGAAGTAATTCCCCGGCGATCTCCCCTTCCCGCATCACCACAATGCGGTCTGCCACGCCGAGGACTTCCGGCAGGTCACTGGAGGCGAACAGCACGGCAACGCCGCGCGCGGCCAGGGCATAAATAACGTTATAAATTTCGTGCTTCGCACCAACGTCAATCCCGCGCGTCGGTTCGTCGAGCAAAATTACCTTCATCTCTTCCGACAGCCAGCGACCGAGAATTGCCTTTTGCTGGTTACCCCCGGAGAGGTTCATGATTAACTGCTCCGCACCGGGCGTTTTAATGTTCAGCGAGCGAATGTGATGGTCGGCATTGGTCTCTTCCCATCCATTGTTGATCACGCATCCGCCAAGCACATGCTTGCGCCGGGCGCTGATGTTGATGTTGTCGCGTACCGAATGCACAGGGATGATCCCCTCTGCCTTCCGGTCTTCCGGACACAGCATCATTCCTGCCGCAATAGCATTCGCTGGCTTGCGGATATCAATCGGTTTTTCGTCGATATACACCTGCCCTTTGCTGATGCGGGTGCCACCAAATAATCCTTTCATCAACTCGCTGCGACCCGCCCCCACCAGGCCAAACAGCCCAACGATTTCGCCGCTGCGTACCGTGAGGCTGATGGGCGTACGCACGCCCTGCGCTTTTACCTCATGCAGACGCAGGCGTTCTGCGCCATAAGGCCGTGATTGCCAGCCGTAAATATCGCCCAGATCGCGCCCTACCATCGCCTGCACCAGCGCATCGTGGTTGACCTGCTGCATATCGGTAAAAGTCTTCACGTAGCGGCCATCTTTAAACACGGTAATCGCATCGCTGAGGGCGAAGATTTCCTCCATGCGGTGCGAGACATACAGAATGACCCGCCCCTCTTTACGCAGTTCGCGGATCACCCGGAACAGGTTCTCTATCTCCCTTGCGGAGAGCGAGCTGGTCGGCTCGTCGAAGGCGATGATCTTGGCGTTACGCGCCAGCGCTTTGGCGATTTCCACCATCTGCCACTGGCCGATTGAGAGATACTTCAGAGGGGTTGCGGGGTCGATATCCATCCCCAGATGTTTAAGTTGCAGCCCCGCTTCATAATTGAGCAGAGTGCGGTTCACAATGCCGCCTTTATGCGGAAGCTGACCGAGATAGATATTCTCGGCAACGGTCATCTCCGGCACGAGATGTAATTCCTGGTAAATAATGGCAACGCCGGCATTCAGCGCGGCGGTGGTATCCGCGAAGCTCATTTCCTGCCCGCGAATCGCCAAAGAGCCCGTGGTTGGCGCATAGTTACCGCTGAGAATTTTTAAGAGTGTGGATTTCCCGGCGCCATTTTCACCCATCAGCGCATGCACCTGACCGGCGTAACAGTCAAAACTGATATCCGTAAGTGCTTTAACGCCGGGGAAGGTTTTACCAATGCCGCGAAATGAGAGATACGGGGTAGACTGTTGCATAACGTCTCCGTGAGTCAGTATCGTTCTAACCGGTTGCCGGATGGCAGCATGAACAATGCCATCCGGCTTTTCACTTGCTGTCGTATTACTTACCGCCTAACCCTTTTTTCGCCAGTTCCTCTTTAAAGTTTTCACGAGTGATCAGCACGACATCGGTCACTTCGGTAAATGCTGGTGGCTCAGCACCTTTGGTCACCCAGTTGTAGAGCATTTCACTGGATTTATAACCGTGAACGTCCGGGCTTGGCAGCAGTGAGCCGAAGAAACCGGTCGCCTGCGCTTTTGACAGTTCGCTCACCGCGTCAACGCCGTTGATGCCAATGCCGATCACGTCCGCGGCTTTGAAACCCTGGCCTTCAGTGGCGCGCACGCCGCCCAGTACGGTGTTATCGTTCATGCCGACAATCAGCCAATGTTTCACTTCAGGGTGCTGAACCAGCATGGAGTTGGCGGCATCAAATGCGCCAGGGATATCGTTAGATTTGGTTGGAACCTGGTAGATCTGTTTTTCCGGGAAACCCGCGGCTTTCAGCGCTTCCATGGAACCCGACGTACGACGACGTGCGGTATCCAGTTCGTTAGCCGTAATCGCCATCACCGCGCTCTCTTTGACGTCCCAGCCACGCTTTTGCATCTCTTTATACAGTTCCTGGCCCTGACGTTCGCCGATTTTGGTCGCGGCCATCATCACCAGCGGGACCGTATCCATCGGTTTACCTTTGGCGTTAACGAACTGATCGTCCACGGCGATGACTTTCATATCGTAGCCGCGCGCTTTAGCAACAATAGCGGAGCCCAGTTTCGGGTCAGGGGTGCAAATAACAAACCCCTTCGCTCCACTTGCCGCCAGACTGTCGATCGCATTCAGGGTCTTTTCACCGTCTGGCACTGCAATTTTAATGACTTCAAAGCCCAGATCTTTCCCGGCTTTATCGGCAAATTTCCACTCTGTCTGGAACCAGGGCTCTTCCGGTTGTTTCACCAGGAAACCCAGCTTCATCGATTCTGCGATAGCGGATTGTGACATAACGGCAGCAAGACCGATGGCTGCCAGCGCTTTAGTGAATTTGTGCATGGTTAACTCCAGCTTTAGCGTCATTTTATGTAGGGTAATATTTAACGGCTTTGTGTAATTCAGACGAAAAACAAGGCATTACTAAACAGACTTAAGATAAATGCCGGTTCTGGAATAGTTGTAGCGGGAAATTGATTCTCCATAGGAGAGCGGCATCACACCGCAGAATTACAGTAATTGCGTACATAAATTCAGCGGAAAATGACATAAGAAAGGGGGGATTTGTCAGACAAATAAAAAGTGGCGTAGCACATTAGTCCATAAGGTCAGCTCACAAATCCTTGTTCCCGAATACGTCTGCATTCGGGAACAAACGGATTACCACGGATAATAGATATGGTCGGCGTGATCGCGGACCGGTTTGTCATCACCTAATAAACGGGCTGACAACGTCAGGGCAAAATCAAAAATATGGCCTAAGCCTTTACCGCTCAGGAGATGACCATCCAGCACCACAGGCGCATCAACGTAGATCCCGTCGGTCACCGTTTCATAGAGATCGCCTGAACAGACATAGCGACGCCCTTTCAGTAAGCCATTGCCACCTAATACACGTGCGGCCGCTGAGCAAATGGGGCAAATCAATTTCCCGGCAGCATCATGACGCGAGATGAACTCAACAACCTGCGGATTCGCCGCAAGATTCACGCTACCCTGAGGTCCACCCGGAAGCACCACCGCGTCATACAGGTTCTCCCGCTGCCCCACCAGGGTGTAATCGGCCACCATTGGAACATCGTGATAACTCACCACGGCGCGAGACTCCGCGCAGGCCAGTGTGTCAACGTCGATATTCAGACGACGCAAGATATCAATCGTGACGATCGCTTCCGCTTCTTCGAAACCTGATGCCAGCAAGACTGCCACTCTTGTCATTCACCATCCCTCATTTATTACATGCTGATAACACCGAAAATGACGAATTAATCATTCGGTTATAATTAAACACGCTGTCGCCGCCCTGATTTCCGCAAGAGATAAGCTGGGTTATTTCGGCCAAAACCGTTTCACAGGATTATTATCGCGGCAGGGACGGAAGAAATTATCAATAATCTGATATTACCATGCGAAATCATTCCGTTTTGTGACTTGAAACACCATTTCAAAACTAACAAATAAATCATTTAACCATTAAATCAAAGAGATATATAAATTCACATTATGTTTACCCGTGGCAACATGATGTATTAGCTTCAGTAATATGTAAAAAATCATAAATAACGCCATTTAAGGATTTTCTTATTCCTTTGATGAGGGTAAGCTTATTTTCGATTCGCAACGAAATTGACTCTTCGATCACATAATGGACCGGCGGAATGGATTTATTCTGCTAACAGTAAGTTGTGCACCTTGGCTTTGCACACCCCTTCTATCAGGAAATAAGGATATTGATATGGCTGCAGTTGGAATGGTACACAAACTCAACAATCAAATGAATCTTGAGTTTTATGCTTCCAATCTCTACCTCCATCTGAGTGAGTGGTGTTCCGAACACCGTCTGATGGGTACTGCGACTTTCTTACGTACTCAGGCTCAGAGTAACGTCACCCAAATGATGCGCATGTTTAACTTCATGAAAAATGCGGGGGCAAATCCCGTCGTTAAGGCCATCGACGTACAGGGTGAGGATTTACATTCGCTGGAAGAGCTGTTTCAGAAAACGATAGATGATTATGAACAACGGGCCAGCACGCTTTCGCAACTGACCAACGAAGCTGAAGCGCTGAATGATGCTCCAACCCTCGATTTTCTCCACGATCTGGAAAAAGAACAGCAGCAAGATGGACTGTTGTTGCAAACTATTCTTGATGAAGTGCGTAGCGCCAAACGCGCAGGACTGTGTCCGGCACAGACCGATCAGCACGTACTCAACGTCGTCAATTACCAACAGCATTAATTGACCCTGTCATTGGCCTGCATTTCACTCCCCTGCAGGCCAATTAGCAAAGTCCTTTCAGCCTGATGCCTCCCACTTTGGGGAGGTATCGCAAAAAGTATTTCTAAAATCTAAAACAACGGTTTATTTTAGTGGGCTTCGCCCTGCGGCGTGAATTTCAGTTCAATCAGCGCGATCGCTTTCTGGATAGCGCGTAACGTGACGGGATCGGCAGCAGCGGGATGCGTTGAAAAATCAATATTTTTCAGTTGACTGGTCATTTTTTCGCGAACTTCGACGGGAGCAATCACGTCGAGAACATCGAGAATTTGTTTTATGACGAGCTGGCAGGCAACAACGTCAGAGACCAGTTCCTGATCGGCATTCAGCGGTTGGGACATAGTATGCGTTCCTGATAATGTTGAAAGGCCGTCATAGTACCGATTCAGACGCCGAAACGATAGCCAGACTTGCCACCGCATGAAACAGGCATAAAAAAACCTGCCGAAGCAGGTTTTTTCATCAGAACATAGCGCCTGGCGGTACGTCTTTGAAAGTTTTGCAATAATTTTCAAACATGCTTTTCAGGATTTTGCGCAATTTCATGGCATGGCTCCAACTATGTTGTTATGCAGGTGTTACTGTCTGTGCGCATATAATATGATCACCATCACAAAAATCAACTAATTTGTGATGTGAATCACATTTTTAAGCTTATGTACTTTTCCATTTTTGCCTGTTTAGCTGGTAAATCAGTCATCTACGTCATCATCCGTTCCGGTAAAGGTTTATAGTGGCAAGAACAAGATGCAAGAAGATCGAAATGTAGAAAGCAAACGCGGTATCTCCCCTGCCGCTCTGCTCGTCGCCGGGGCGTTTTTCATGGAGTTTATTGACGGCACGGTGATCGCGACCGCCCTGCCCGATATGGCCAAAAGTTTCGGTGTTCAGGCGGTTGATTTAAATATTGGTATCAGCGCCTATCTGATTACCCTCGCGGTACTCATCCCGGCCAGCGGTTGGATAGCTGACCGTTTTGGCGCGCGCAAAATCTTTACGCTTGCCCTCGCTATTTTCACCCTCGCGTCAGTGCTGTGCGGCCTTTCCACGACGCTGGAGAGTTTCCTGGCAATGCGTATCCTGCAGGGTGTGGGTGGCGCACTCATGGTTCCGGTGGGTCGCTTAGCGGTATTGCGCACCACGCCAAAACATCAGTTAATTACGGCTATCGCCACCTTAACCTGGCCTGCACTGGTTGCCCCCATTATTGGCCCACCACTCGGCGGCTTTATCACCAGCTATGCCAACTGGCGCTGGATTTTTTTTATTAACGTGCCGCTGGGGCTGCTGGCGATCGTACTGGCGCTGCGATTTATTCCCACTATCCGCGATGACGATCGGCGTCCTTTCGATCTTGCTGGTTTCATCGCCACCGCCATCGCGATGGTCAGCCTGGTCTATGCGATGGAGTTACTGGGCGCCCAACATCCCGAAGGCGTATTGACGATAGCTCTGCTGGCGCTTGGCGTGGGAACATTTGCCTTTTCTTTGCGCCATTTCCGTCGAGCAGACTATCCCATGATTCGCCTCGACGCCCTGCAGGTGCCAACGTTTCGCGTCACCATGTACGGAGGCTCGCTGTTCCGCGCCTCAATCAGCGCTGTGCCTTTTCTTTTGCCGCTCATGTTTCAGGTGGGTTTTGGCATGAATGCCTTTCAGGCCGGTTCACTGGTTCTGGCGGTGTTTGTCGGCAATCTGACGATTAAGCCCGCGACCACGCCGCTTATCCGCTGGTTAGGCTTTAAAAAGCTACTGTTGATTAACGGCGCGCTCAATGTGCTGGCGCTACTCGCCTGCGCGCTACTCACCCCCTCGACTCCCGTCTGGCTTATTCTGCTGATACTGTACCTTGGTGGCGTCTTCCGTTCGATTCAGTTTACCGGTATCAGCACGCTGGCTTTCGCAGACGTTCCTTCCGTCCAGATGAGTTATGCGAATACCTTGTTCAGCACCGCCACACAGCTGGCCGTTGGACTGGGGATTTCACTGGGTGCAATCGGTATTCGTATTGGCGCGAATGTGAGTGAATGGCTGGGAATAAACGCAGTTCCTGGCATCAGCTTTCGTCTGGCATTTGTGGCCATCGCGCTTATTTGCCTGATTGGCATGGTGGATACGTTGCGGCTGGCGAAAGATGCGGGGAGCGCGGTGTCTGTAAGACAGTAATGTGTGAAGCCGGAAGCGCATTGCGCCATCCGGCTTTTCAGCAAAGATTACCCGAGGATTTCGCGAACAAACGCTTCAATCTCTTTACTCTGACCATTTTCAAAGAAACACTGCTGGAAACGCTGACCGGAAACCGCTGTCTTCACCAGTTCCGGATCGATCGCGCGCAGTGTATCAAGATAGTTGTCTTTAACGACTGCCGCTTTAACCTGATTGAGAATTCCTGCGTTACGCACCTGCGGTTCTTTACGCTCTGGCGGATAACCTTCGCCGTTACGGCCGGTAAAGGCTTTCTCAAAGATAAAGCGCACGTTCAGTTCTGCTCCCCAGCCAAATCCTTTCGCAAATGGCAGAGACAGCGCATTACCATTGTTAATCTGCGCAAACAGGAACGCATCCGCCGGATCGATGCAATAACCGCACACCACCCCCGGATGGATGTTCAGCGACATCAGCGCCCCCTGGCCTGTACCACAACCGGTCACGACGAAATCAACCGCTTTTGAATTTAGCAGAATGCTGGCCATGATGCCGAGATGGATGTAGGTCAGATGGTGGTCATTCTCGTCGCTCATCCCGACGTTGAAAACCGGAAAGCCCTTTTCATCGGCAACCGCTTTAAGTTCGCGGTAAATGATGGCGTTTTTGCCCGCCTGGCTGTTTTCCATCATCAATGCAATTTTCATTCTGTCTTCTCCTGAATGCGATGCGGGAAGTCCCGTCTTGAATCAATCACGATACCGCACAGTACTACTTAGCAAACATACTTTCAAATTTTATGAAAGATAGTTTTAAAAATGAAGAGCGGTTTCACATTTTCGTCCACTGACCGCAAAACACCCTCCGTCGTGTGGATTAGTCGCTGCTGATCTATAAGTTATTCAGGCCATTGAAACGCCGCTGCGTGAATTAGGATAGCGTATCACCGAACATTCAGAGCGATACCATGAAGACTCTTTTTATTGCCCTCTCACTGATACTCCTGACCGGATGCACGATCAACAGACAGGCGCAGGTGAGTGATGCCAGCGCGACAACCGGCGTGGTACGGTTGAGTTACGATCAGGCGATGCTGCAAAATGCCCATACCGATAACTATATCGCCCAGGGTACTGCCACGCGTGCGTGTCAGCAGTTAGGCTATGCCAGCGCCATGCCATTCGGTCAACCCGTCAGCACCTGTAGCGTTTATGCCGGATCGCTGTGTATGAACACAAAAATCACACTCTCCTGGCAATGTCAGGGCGTCGCCATTTCGCAAACGGTTCCTCATTATTATTAATTTATGGGCCAGTATTGGCTGGCCTGATTTATCAGACGCTGATTATATTAAACCGCAAATGCGTTTTATTCCCATTCGTATTTTTAATAATTAAATTTATTATTTTACCTTTTGCAAATATTTAAATAACAAATTATAGTGACGCCACATCAACATATTTATGAATTTTGTGGAGCGAAGTCATGCTGAAAACAGAAATGATCGACAAACTGAATGAGCAAATGAACCTGGAATTATATTCCTCCCTGCTCTATCAGCAGATGAGTGCCTGGTGCAGCTACCACAGCTTTGAAGGGGCCGCCGCGTTCCTGCGTCGCCATGCGCAGGAAGAGATGACCCATATGCAGCGCCTGTTCGACTATCTGACCGATACCGGCAGCTTGCCACGTATTAATACCGTTTCATCGCCTTTTGCAGAATATGCTTCGCTGGACGAATTATTCCGCGTGACCTACGAACACGAGCAGTTGATCACCCAGAAAATTAACGAACTGGCGCATGCCGCGATGACCAGTCAGGATTATCCGACCTTTAATTTCCTGCAATGGTATGTTGCCGAACAGCATGAAGAAGAGAAATTGTTTAAATCGGTGATTGATAAATTAACGCTGGCAGGGAAAAGCGGCGAAGGTTTGTATTTTATCGAT
Organism: Citrobacter farmeri; assembly: GCF_019048065.1. Lineage (NCBI taxonomy): Bacteria > Pseudomonadati > Pseudomonadota > Gammaproteobacteria > Enterobacterales > Enterobacteriaceae > Citrobacter > Citrobacter farmeri. Next base: position 1,859,985 of record NZ_CP077291.1, on the reverse strand, counting down.
AAAGAATTGTCGACGCTTGATACTGCAAATTAATTGTAAACGGTGAGGAACCTTCCTCACCGTTTTCTTAATGACGGCAGATTTTACTTTCGTGCGTAGAGAAACCGTCATCCTGAGCAATAAACTTCCCTTTCGCTGCCAGAAATGCCACCAGTTCTCCGGCCGTCATGTCCGACGCTGAACAGGTATGAAAACGCACCGCTTCACCAAACCGGGTCTTAATCGCAGCTTCCAGACTTGCCGTTGTATATTGCTCGCCTGACTCAAGCATCATATTCAACACTTCATGACCGTGAACAGAATCCATCATTCCTCCTCAATAAAGTGCGTAGCCTACGACGATATGAAATCGGCTGTTTTGCGCTAACGCAGGTTGCGGGCATTCAATGGTGTAAATATTTTTGTACAGCTCATGTAACGGTCATTTGACGAAAATAACGTTTTGCCTTACCCTGCGCCGCAGATCTAACTATTGTTTATCTCCGGGATAGTGTAAAGCGTGAAGAATAGAACTCTGGGAAGTGTTTTTATCGTGGCGGGCACCACGATTGGCGCAGGGATGTTGGCGATGCCTCTGGCTGCTGCCGGGGTCGGTTTTGGCGTCACTTTTGCGTTATTGATTGGGCTGTGGGCGTTGATGTGTTACACCGCGCTGTTGCTGCTTGAAGTGTATCAGCACGTCCCGGCAGACACCGGACTGGGCTCGCTGGCAAAACGCTACCTGGGACGCTATGGCCAGTGGATAACCGGCTTCAGTATGATGTTCCTGATGTACGCGCTGACGGCAGCCTATATCAGCGGTGCGGGGGAATTGCTCGCCTCCAGTATCAGCGACTGGACCGGGACGCAGATGTCGCCCACCACTGGCGTGCTGCTGTTCACCTTTGTTGCCGGTGGCGTAGTGTGTGTAGGCACCTCGCTGGTCGATCTGTTTAACCGTTTTTTGTTCAGCGCCAAGATCATCTTCCTGGTGGTGATGCTGGCGCTGTTGATGCCGCACATTCATAAGGTCAATCTCCTGACCCTGCCGCTTGAGCAAGGGCTTGCGCTTTCAGCTATCCCTGTCATCTTTACCTCTTTTGGCTTCCACGGCAGTGTACCCAGTATCGTGAGCTACATGGAAGGCAACATCCGCAAACTGCGTTGGGTATTTATCACAGGTAGCGCGATTCCATTAGTGGCCTATATCTTCTGGCAGTTGGCAACGCTGGGCAGCATCGACTCCACGACGTTTATGGGGCTACTGGCAAATCATGCCGGACTGAATGGTTTGCTGCAGGCGCTACGGGAAGTTGTTGCCTCGCCGCACGTTGAACTGGCGGTGCATCTTTTTGCTGACTTAGCACTGGCGACGTCCTTCCTCGGCGTTGCGCTGGGGCTGTTCGATTATCTGGCCGATCTGTTTCAACGCCGCAATACGGCGTCAGGCCGGATGCAAACGGGCGCAATTACCTTTCTGCCGCCGCTGGCCTTCGCCCTCTTTTATCCGCGTGGATTTGTGATGGCGCTGGGCTATGCCGGGGTCGCACTGGCGGTACTGGCGCTGATTATCCCTTCACTACTGGCATGGCACAGCCGCAAACAGAATCCTCAGGCAGGCTACCGCGTACGGGGCGGACGCCCGGCCTTAGTACTGGTGTTTACGTGTGGCATTGTGGTGATAGGCGTGCAGTTTTTGATTGCTGCCGGAGTACTGCCCGAGGTGGGATAACAACATTGAGTGAACAGAAAGGGGCGTTAGCCCCTCTCTGTTTGTGCTAGTGCAGACAACACTGCTTATATTTTTTGCCACTTCCACACGGACATGGATCGTTTCGACCCACTTTCACCTCCGCTTTCACCGGCATCTGCACTGGCGTTTCCTGCGGGTGTGCCATCCAGTAAGCGTGAAGATCCAGCGCAGCGAGACGAATCGCCTCAACGCTCTCTTCAAACGCTTCCGGGGTCAATTTCTCAACCACCGCGAAATTCTCTTCTGTGCCGTGCAGCGCAATAGCGTCCAGAGCCGGTTTCAGGGTGTCTGGTAATGCAGACCAGTCAGAAAGCGCGACGCCACGCATGTAGCCAAAGCACCACTCTTCCACAATGGTAATCTCACGCCCTTCAATTTCGCGCAGACCAAATAGCGGTTCAAACTGCTCCGGGAAATCATTCAGCCGGTCAGCGGTGTCCGCCATATGCTGGAAAGCGAGATTCATAAAGCGCGTCATCTCTTTTTCAGAGGACCAGCGCGGCACATATTGCGCTCCACCCCATACGGCAACCAGCCACTGCTCTGGTTCAATTTCACGTGGTGAACTGAGAACAGCCGTCAGCAGCCCATCCAGTTCGGCCACGTCCAGAATGGCATGCTCGGTGTTGTACTTGGTCAGTACATCATCCAGCCATTCCAGTTCACTTTCGTTCAACGGTCCCGTTTTCATCATGCTTGTCCTCGGTAAACACTCTCGCCAGCGGCTATCTTACATGGCGAACGAGGAAACGGATACTGAATGCCGCGCGATCATTTCTTCCTACAAAACAGATATGGCACATTGGCATTTGAAAAGACATATGCTGATTGATATTCATCCACGGTCAGGGTTAATTCCCCCCCGGTCTTAAGATAAAACCGGGATAATATCTTTTCGAATTCTGCATCATTAACGGTATCGGAAAAGGTTTTGACAATGCGGACCGCATGTAAAATCCGCGTTCTGAACTGTTGGGTATAATTAAAATAGACCAGTCGATTCACGTTAATGCGCTCCCCACCAATTTTTCCCGTAATGACAGCCAGTCCTCCTTTCTTATGCATTTGAAAGGAAACTGCGCCAACAAAACGCGCATCGTCAACATTCCAGTCTGCATCACCGATGCAGTCCAGATATGAAGGTTTGAAGAGCATGTAAAACAGAAAAGCGCCGGAAAGAATTGTCGTACTGAAAAACATGATAAGGAGTAGCACAGCCCTATTTTTACTCATAGGCTCCGACTCCAGAAAAAATAAGATGAACAAAATGCCTCGGTGTCAAACCGAACATCTTTGTTACAGACAAATGCCGCAGTACGTCCCGTTTTAGCATAGCCCGTAAGAAAGATATAATTATTATCCCGGCAAAAAAGCGCATGCTTTTTTATTAGCTCATAGTAATTCTCAGTGACTGACTGCGTCACCTCATAATAGACATTACAGGCATGGTCTGTCTTTTTATCCATGGGCATCGTCACAAAATTCTGAAATGGCATAGTCAATCGACTCTGATAAATAAATATGCAATTTATTACCGTCACGATAAAGAAAAAAGATATTCCAATATTTACCCCACAGGATTTTCTTTTTAGCATCTTTTCGGACAATACATTATCGCTCATCACCGGCTTGATTGATGGACGTTCAGTAATAGCAACGTTATGAAGATCAAACGGCTCAATCAGAATTGTTGATGATAAGGTTAATCCTTGTCGGGAAATGGTTTTTACCATGTTTCTCGGTAAACCTACCTCTTCGAGTGCCTTACGCAGTGTTAAAATAGTCTGATAAAACGTATTTGGCATCGTCACAACATCACGCTCTTTCCAGCCTTGTTCAACCAGTTCTTTCTGCGCGATAACTACACCCTGATTCAGGATAAGATAAAGAAAACAGGTTGCAGCGGGCTGCTGTAGGTAAACAACATCTCCCGTCAATTGATTTTTCAGGCCTCGTGTCTGCGGATTGAACTCTACCACTCCATTTATTAAGTACAATGTCATCACCATATCCTTTGGATATCCCCACAAAAACGGTTCTTAATCATAAATACCGTTCACACGATCAAGGCTTCAGTTTTTCAAGGTACGATTTAATTCATTTTGTAATTCGTTCAGGATAATCATTACCTCTTAACATCTAGGACAGAAAGGTGATATTAGATTCACAGATGTATTTTGCTCTGAATACACACCAGTTACGCATAACCTGTAGAAACAATGGAATATTTTTCATATTCATTTTTCGCAATGCTCTTAACTGGCTATTGCTGACGGCCCCCTCACTGAGCAGCATGGTTCGTGCAATCGCACTTTTTCCCAGGCCCGCCAGATAGTGTTCAATGATTATCCGCTCTCTGTTCGACAATGATCGGGTATGCAACGGGATACGTTTATTCTGCTTGACCTGGTCCAGCACGTAAAAATACTCCGTCAAAGATGCGTTCCTGGTCAATGAATAACATCGTATTTGTGTAAAATGCGTTAACGTATCTGATGACCCGGCGCGGAGACATTCAGCACTATTGGTAATATACACAGTCCCTCCTCCCGGATCAAAAACAACAACGTCGGGTGATTGCTCAAGACCGGTAAAGAATAGTAACTGCTGTAACCCGGTAATAAAATACTGGTCATATGAAAATATATGCATTTTGCTCCACCCCATCCGTGATAACGACATCTCAATGTTTAAAAGGACATATTAAATATATTAATTACAAATCATCCAGATATTGACCTTTCAGGAAACCTGACTCAGCAAGATTTTATTTATTACCGTTTTCGCATGCATCGTCGACTCCTTTCGCATAAAGCAATAATTTCAAAAGTTCATTATGAGAATAGAATAGCCAGGCAACAGAGACACTTTCGACTCTTGTTACATTGATTATTGCTGTAAATATCTTAAATTGTCATTTTAAATAGCCTTAAACGACCTTAAATGAGAGGTATCTGTGATCTTATGAAAAAATGAACTTCTTCAACCTTATGATTTACAAGAATATATTCTTACAACATTAAGTAATTAATGCACAAAATTACGACAAACCCAGGACTGTAAAGCTTTCCTGAGCACTCATTTAAGCAAAATCGAGGAGATATTTAACACTTTACGCGTTGAATATCTTCTTCCAACACAAAATGATAACACGAAAAGAGCATAATCATTAACCCTGGTTTAATCATATGATACCAATATCATTTGACTCTATGACCTTTGTTACACGCTAATCCTCATACTCACTCCATTTTAATAATGGCTATCATTACATGTCATAATAGAAACCAGACGGTTAGATTGCAGAACATGAGTATTTGAAGTTGAGATATTATTTCCTCTACCGTACCGTCAGGATAAGATCCCGGGCATCGCTATCGGCAATAAGAAACTTAAATGCGTTACTTTTAATTAACATTGAATTTGCTTACAGAAAATAATGTTGATTTATTACTAAAATCGAGTAATAAAAAATCAGAATTCGCGAAATGGCAGAGGTCTGGCGACGTTGTTAATGCGCGTGTTGGGATATATGCAAAACATTGCAACGACGTACTTTCAGGCGCCTGGCTTTCTTATTTCTCCCGCCTGAAATATTCCTTTATTGCTACAATGCCTGAAGATACAATGATGCCAGACAATAACCATGTCAGGAAAAGGGATAACGAGGTGCATTATGACGACAATAACAAGGCATGAAATAAATGAAGACTGGGCACTTGCCGGAATGGTTGAAGCTGGCGGTTTTGTTTTTGTCAGCTATTGTATCGGAAATATCGGACAACCCATTGAGGCACAAATCAATGGTGCTTTTGATAATCTGAGTGAAAGACTCAGTACTATCGGCCTGACACTGGAGTCAGTCGTTAAAATTGACGCCCTGTTCCGCGATGTGTGGGATATTCCGGTCATGGAAAACGTCATGAAACAGCGATTTAACGGGCAATTTCCTGCGAGAAAATCTATTCAGACTGAATTTGCCCATCGCGGTGGGACATCGGGAATGCTGTTTCAACTTGACGCCATTGCCTGTCGATAATGTTCCTCATGGTAGTACTGCTCCTCAATGTCAGTCGTGTTAATCCACCACGGCGGAGCGGTATTGCCCCGGTGTTATTCCAGTCTGTTTCTGAAACGCACGCGTAAGATGGCTCTGATCGGAAAAACCCGCCATCATCGCAACATCAACCGTTCTCTTGCCCTGTGATAAGAGTTTTTTTGCCAGACGAACCCGGGACTGTAAAAGATAAGCATGCGGCGTAATCCCCACCTCCCGGGAAAAACGGCGAATGAGCTGGAACCGGGTGATATCACACAGGCTGGCTAACCCGGTCAATGTAATATTTCCTTCCGGCGCATCATCGATGAACTCTTTAACAAGCCGTACCGTCGGAGAATGAAGTATACGCTGTGTAGCAGACAACGTGTGGTTTTGTCCTGCCTGCATCAGACAACGCATGATCGTCTCTTCAATAGCCATAGTGTCAGGATCTCCGGCTGCCGATTGGCTAAAAAGTTGCCGAATCATCAAGCCTAGAGCAGGATCGTTAACTACCGGCTTCAGGGTTAAATCGTCTGCCGGTAAGTCAGTATTCCATTCTTTTATAAAGGCGTCGGGATTGATATAGAGCATATGCCAGCCGCGAGGGCCTGACGCTGGGATCCCGTCGTGAATTTCGCCGGGGTTGACCATAATAATATCCCCTGTCACCGCGTTCACATTGCCGATATTGCTCCATGAGCGATGGCTACCCTGGATAAAAACCCCAATACCGAATTGATCGTGTGAATGGCGCGGGAAAGCACGCTCTGAATATAACGACAGGATTTCAATATCAGGGATCACGCAGCGGTGCTGCTTTACCTGGTGAACTTCTTTCTTCATGGTCGTTCTCTCGTGGCAACGGATGCAGGGAATTCGCGACTCATGCTAAAGATACCCTTTGAAACTGAGATAGACGACCGATCTTTTGCTATTTGCCGGAACAGAGCCCAGTTAATCCCGAATGAATAAGGAGCAGGTTTCCCCTGCCCCTCTCCCTTCCATTTACCAGTTGTATTTCACGCCCACCATTCCCTGCGCATTGCGATAGCTGTCGCGACCCATTTGCCCGGAGACATTTCCCCAGACGGTCAATCGAGAAGTGAGTTGTCCTTCCACACCCACTTTCAGTTCAGCCAGGTCTTTCACGCCCTGAACGTCATTGTGTACCTCACCCATTGTCACTCGCGGATTGCGTGAGGTGTGGATCCAGTTCGCCTCAACAAATGGCTGAATGCCTGCCACTCTGTCTTCTTGACCGGTGGGTTTACGTTTGAAATATGCTCTGGCGCCCAGACTGGTCATCAGATTACCGGTGCTATCTCCCTTCACCTGGGTGCCGCTACGTTCCCGATGTTCGTCCGCCTGCACATCCATCCAGATGACCTGAGCTTTGGGCTGGATCCAGTAGGTCAATTGCTGGCTTTCACCTACCTTCAGACTGTAACCCGCCTCAACCGCAGCTGTGATACCTTTGGATTTATACGCTTCACTTGCCTGATACTGACCATTGACAGTGTTATCAAACCAGTTATAGAGCATCCAGGTGTCTATATAACCACCTGATTTATCAAGCTCATTAGCATACCACGTGCCATATAGCCCCACGCTGTAGCCGTCGACCTTACCACGGGAATCATGGTTATTTAACGTCGACGTGGTGCGGCTATGGCTGTTGGCATAGCCCGCCATGAGACCAAGATGCCAGCGATCCAGACCATCCGTACTCCACTGCGCCACATCGCCCCCCATCTGTAGCACATAGTTATTGCTCCGGGTTTTTAACTGTTCACTGCTGTCGTTAAACCGGATATGGCCTCCGACGTTACGCATCCACAGGCTGGTGCTTTTTTTCTCACCGGTTAGCACATCGGTGTACTGCGTTTCGCCAGAACGATCGTGCAGTCGCGAGATGAACAAGGTATTTGCAGCCAGGTCGTTTGCCAGATAGCTGCCGAATTCCGGGCGAATTTGTGATGGGCCGCCTGGGTGCACCGGCGTTTGCGGGGTTTCTGGCGAGGCAGGCACACCCGGGTCTGTAGGATCGTTCGGGTCAGTCGGGTCGACCGGGTCCGTCGGATCAACAGGCTCCATTGCGCTGCATAAATACCAGTTGCTGCCGCGCCTGACCACATCGTAATCGTACGCCCCGGCAACAATGCGACTCTCTTTCGCGAAAGTTCCGTCGGAGGTTCCTGCAACATTGACAATTTCAATCCCTTCAACCGTCTGCGCCCCCATACCACCAATATTGTTGATGGCCACCCGGGTATGGCCGGAAGTATTTCCCTCGACGATAAGTTTGTCCGTCGCTGAGCTATCACTTCCGAGCGCCGTATTCAATGTCAGGGTTCCACCGCCGGTATAGTTGCCTTCGACAGTCAATGTCTTGAACGTGCCAGCGTTGCCCGGCGCAAGCATATTCACGCGCCCTCCCTGCAACAGCAGGTTAGTGACGTACGAATTACCGGTCACTTCCCACACCGCACCGTTGGAGATATTCATGTTCAGGGTACCGCCCCTGGCCGTATCACGGGCGGTATAACTGGTTGCCTTTAACCACGAGTTTGCATTGTTGAGTGTCATCTCCAGCGTACCGCTGTCAGCCGTGCCAATATTACCCTGAACTTGTACGGTCCCGGTTCCCGACGAGTTTGCATCGATCCGACTGTTGGCGCCTGTTGAAAAAAGAGACCAGTCAATTGAGGGGTTATCATTAATAAACAACCCTCTTTGAATATCTGCTGTGCCCGCCGAGAGAACTTCGATGCCGGTAATTTTAGCCGCATGAGAACCCGCCGTTGAAATTGTCAGGTCATCCTGAAATTCAGCGTGAGTGGTTATTCCGGGGTGACCATCGATGTGGATCCCGGTAGCCGATTCGACACCATTTAACACGGCGATCTGCGTTTGCCCACTGAACTGGGCCTGACTTTCCAATATCCGTAAACCCGTGTTCTGATAACCACCGTTGCTCCGGAGACTAAAATTATCATTTGCAACCAGGCTTGATCCATTAACAAGCGTAACGCCTTTGAGTTCATGACCAGGACTCGTGCCAAGTGACGTCAGGTCTTCACCCGTCAATGTCACATCACCATTGAATTCGAAGTCTGTCGCGTTGCCAGCAATAATATGCCCCCCGACATAATCACCGGATAACCCCCACGGGCCCGTATTGGCTATTGCCTCTATAGCCGTCCTGCCGGTGAACGTGAAACGGGTGTGGCTTCGGAGGTTGTCGTTCAACATGGATATAATTCCCTGAGAACCTTTCAGATAAATTGAATCTGCCTCGAAGTTCACTTCATTGAAAACACCGTAGGGAGCGGCAGGACGACTCGAGCCCGTGCTCCCCGTTACCCCAATAGCCGTTTGATTCGTTTCAATATGAATGCTATCTGCCTTGACATTCATCTTGCTCTCCGCCGCGATGGTTATTCCATTGCGTCCGTCAATGGAATGGCTTCCTGGCGCGCCATCTACGTAAACCTCAAACCGACCACCATCAAAATTCAGTTCACCATTATGAAGCGCAATGCCCGTTCGATGGGTTCCGGCCCCGTCTTCCGCTGACATATCCACTTTGAGATTGATCTTGTTATCGCCATCACTGAGGAAATCCAATTTTCCACCAGGACCGGCGTAGATGGCGTAGATATCAGAAGAAGATCCCGGAACAGAATTGCTGACAACGACATTGCCCCCAGTAAAAATTATAGAGCTACCGGGATATGTGTCTCTTTGCCAGGCATATAACGCTGAACTGTTTTCGACAGTAGAATTATTATTGTGTCCTATAACCGTTAAGGTTTTACCCTGAGAGACAGCAATTCTTACCGTGCCATTCAGGGTGCTGATAATCGCACGCTGGTATGCAACTGATGCGGTTAACCCACTGGCATCTAACGTAACGTTGTCATCGTCTCCATTTACGGTGTGACTCCCGGAATTAATGGGGGAGACGCCGGTGATGAACTCCCGGTCCACGAGTTCCGTCGAGCCGACAGGGAATGCGCATATTGCAACACAACCTGATGCCGCTAATAATAATTTTTTCAATTTCCTTTGAGTCACTTGTCAGTCCTCCAGTTCAAGCATGCTCACTCCTGGTGTCTCTGCGGTATTCTTTTCGAGGCCCCTGGAAAAAAACATTTCCCTGCGAATGGTTCCAGATAGAACCATTACAATATTTTTATTAAGCAATAACTCACAAATACTAACCATTATAAATGGAGCATCGCCTTGCTAATTAAGATAATTGGCACTTAATTCCCATTATTCCTATTAATGAAGAAATCACCTCGTCTGACGCGCCCCCTTTGTTTTCAAAAGAAATATTATCTATCCACGCCATACAAAAGCCGGTGGAATATAAAATCAAATGCGCAGACAACCACTGAATCTGTAAGATTCAGAGTGATAGCCATACGCTTAAAGGTGAAAATACTGCCAAAGCAGTAAATTAATTCATTATGAATGCAAGAGAGGTAGAAACCACTCTTGCTCAATATAGTCAGAAAAAATAAAAATGTATATATATTTTTATTTGTAAACGCACCATGTTGTTTTTATATTTTACTTGTTAAATAAGGCGGGGATAATTCCTATATCTTTACAGCGCTTAAATTAATACTTACTTAGTATAATATTGATTCTGATTGCATTAAGCCGCCCCTGCGCGCTACAACATCTCAAGCGGCTGTGAATGAATAAATGATGCGATTCGGCTTATCGCGCGGCTTGCTTCCGGTATTTTCCCTGCGGATGACTGGAATACGTGCCACAACCCATTCCAGATTTCAATTTGAACGCCAACGCCAGCCTCTGTCGCCTGTTTCGCCAGACGGGTCGAGTCATCGAGAAGTAATTCATCGCTTCCCGTTTGTATCAGGAGAGGGGGAAGACCTGTCAGATCGCCATAAAGGGGTGAAACCAGGGGATTCGATGTTTCAGCATCAGAGCAGTAGTACGCGACGGTTTGCCGCAAATCCTCAATAAAGATCATCGGGTCCTTCTCTGCACAAGAAGAAATACTGCCACCCGATAAGGTGTAATCAAGCATAGGAGATAGCAGGAAAGCGGAGTGTGGCATCGGATAATGCTCGTTTTTCAGCAACAGGAGCAGAGATAAAACCAGCCCACCGCCACTTGAGTCACCGCCAGGAATGATATCATCAGGCTGATATGCCTGCTTTAATAACCACAACCAGGCATTTTTTGCATCCAACAGACCGGCAGGAAATGGATGTTCAGGGGCTAACGAATAATTGAGCGTGAGAGCATTCACTTTTGAATCATGAACAATATGTGCAACCAACTTCCTGTGCGTAATACTTGATCCCTGATTGTTACCCCCACCATGAAGATACAGGATGACTTTACGCTTATCTGCCTGCGAATGTCTCACCCACTCCGCTGAAATCCCCTCTTCCGCGATCGTTTCTATGCTGATATTTTCGGGTAACGGCGCATTCATTGCCCCTTCTTCCCATATTCTTCTTTGCTCAAGAAGAGGCGTATTAAGCACAAAATCTACATTGCTCGCGTAGTCTCTGAAAAGTGCTTCTCTCTTGCGCTTTGCTTCATTGCTTAACATGATTTCGCCTCACTGCGAATTGGCAGACAAGAGACAGTATACCGAAAAACCGATTTGTTTCAGCACAACACATCGCTTGCGATAATGCCCTCCATCAGACTTTCTTTTGAGACGCTATTAAGGGACTGATGATCCCACATTGGACTCATCAATAGAGGTAAACCGACTGATATTTCTTCTTATTCCGTTATTTTCACCATAATTACTGGTAATACCTGCCCGGACAATCATCTGAACAGGAGCATTAAGATTTAATGCTTTCATTACATCATCGGAGAAAGGTTTTTCTTCCAGAATCTGACTCATGGGATGCAGAGAAATTCCCAGTTCCACCGCATCGAGCCAGAATCTCTCAAAATGCATGCCTGCACGGATAATTCCCTGAAAATCGCCAGCCCCCGTTATGACAAAAAATCCCGCCGCACTGCCAACTTGTTGCTCGGTCAGTTTGACAGATTCACGGGCAAAAGATGGCGTTGTCGTGTCCTGACGATTATAAAAAGTATAAAAAGCCGCTTTGAGTGGTCCCTTCATACCGAGTTGCTCTGCCGGTAGACCGTCTCTGGCCTGCCGTGCTTCAGTATTGGAAAATCTTATCCATTGAGACAGTTCCCGTCTTTTACCTTCATGTTCTCCCTGAGTCTTCATGGCTTCCACGGTATTGCGGGACAACCATGCGAACCCAGGAGTTCCCTTTGGATAATAGCGCAGCCAGGGGCCATTTCGTTCAAGAAGAGTGCGGATTGTTGTCGGGGAAATATTGTGGGGTTCATAGCTCCTTTTGTCAGTATGGCGAACTGTCATGCGAGCAAGACGTTGCTCTGAATCTGCGGGAATATGACTGGTTTTATAAAACGTAACATGGGCAATCTGCATTTGGGCACCAGGAGTGGGTAAAATACTCATTTTCGGAGTATATCCGTATGCCTGCGCCGACTGCTGCCAGTTCTCCAGAAAGGCCCCCAAGGAGATTAATGCTTCACGGTTCTCAGGATCGACCTGCGCCAGTTCCCGATCACGGTTAAGAAACAGCGTGAAATCATGACTGCGGGCATAATAAATCACTTTCCAGGGCTGTGTATTATGCCCGCTTGGCGCCATTGACGCATGATAAAGCATGCTTTTGTACTCTTCCGACATTGCAAATGGAAGATGCAGATCTTTGTCCAGTATAAGTGGTCGGCCAACAGACCAGACATATATTCCAACAACCAGCAGACAGGTGAATATCATCAGCGTAATTGTTTTCATAAAACCACCTCTCCCGGATAATTCAGAATGAATATGACAGTCCAATGGTGACATGGAAAATCAAATTGTCATCAATCATCGGGTTGTTTCTGATCTCCTTATTTAAGAAAATAATGCCACTGCTCGTGATGACGCTCCAGTCATCAGCAAACGGCCAAGGGGTGTTAAGAGAGATAAACGGTGACACGCCTCCCTGCGGACGGTATCTACCGAGCCGCTTTCTTGCGCTTCACGCCCAGAAACCCCGATGTAATAATCCAGTTGCTGCTGGCTGTCCCAGCGAATTCCCACCCTGGGGGTGAAATGAACCGACACGAATGAAACAGGATATTGGTACCATGCCCTGCCGCTGAAAGCGTCGGTGTTATCAAGGGTGTCACGAAGGAGCTGAATACTCGCATGACCATACGGGGAATACAGCGTGTACTGGAGAAAGGCATTCAGGGTTGAATGTCTGTTGTCGAGTTTTTTGAGATTATGATTCTTTGTTTTTCCCGCATCAAAAAACAACTCAGAATACGAGATGCCAAGTGAAAATGCCTGGCTCTCATTCTTCCAGAGAAATGCTCCTGCATCAGTTCCCCGAACATAAAACGATTCCCTTTCAATGTTAACGATCGGAACAGGCACGTTCAGGTCATCATGTCCTTTATAGGGCGATGAAAGCCACACCGCTGCCAGCCCGGACCACCGCCAAAGCCGCCACCAAAACCATCACCGCCCCATCCCGCCCCGCCATGGCCGCAATTACCGCCATGCATAGTATAAGGAACAGGAAAGCCCTTGATTTCAATTTCATTCTTGAATGGATGTTCCATTTCAGAATCCCTCTCATCGTCACATTTTGGCGAATCAGACGACGCGCATATCAGATGTACCCGTGCCAGACGTGCTGTCCGGTTGCGGTTTCTCTGTGTATTCGTCGTCATAATCGCCACCTGTCAAATCGCGCATATCTCCTCCAGTTCGAGTTATAGGCACTGTGGTTATAGACAGGCTGATGAGTGCTTTCTATTGTGTAATCAAAATGTTACAAAACGGCGTAACGGATTTACAAAAGTGGTAATTATTGGTGTTGTTGTCGTCTACGCCAGGACATCTGACGGCAGGCGTTACCGCAGTATTTTTGATTTCTTCTTGATTGTAAGTATATCCTGCGGCACTCAAGGCATTTTGAGAACAGCATTGTTTCTATTATATGCATTATTGCAAATTAAATAATTGAAAATATTTTTAATTTTACATGATCTTATCTGGATCGGGATATTTGATAATCAAAGGCAGCATTTGCAGCGACATCTGAGCCATCCAATGTATAAATAGTAAACTCGGAAACGCTAGTTTTTATAATATACGATGAAAATTTAATAAAATTATCTTGCTGACAATTTTCAACGTTGATATTCTTTATAGACGGTATGCAATGACGCAAGCTCTGAAACCCACGGAGGGTTAATTATGGAAAATATATTTATCATTAAACCTACGTCTAAATCTCCTGTAGACGAGATTCTTGCATTAATAAAAGTTCCAGTTGATAAAGGTCCGCTTTTTTTTAATGGTATCTCGTACCCTATTCAGCCGTCTAAAAAGGATCCTCATCGATACGAGGTCATCTATACAGCCTACAAAGACCCGAATGATCGAGCGAGATAGTGCGATAATTAAAGTTAGGAATGAAACCACCTTCGGGTGGTTTTTTGTTTTCTTATTTCCGCAAATCCCATCGTTAACACTCACTCTGTGCTGTGTCGTTAAATCCAACGGTGGGATTAGCGTTTTTTTGACGGGTTCATAACCAAAATCCGGACAGGTTACAGCCCTCATTGCAGGGAGCAACAATCGCCCCTGCAATTATTTTAATTGTTATCACGTGCGGCTACTGATTGAATTTTCCAGATATCATTTTCTTTCACCATACAGTCAATTACGGTATGCGGTTTTTTTTTGCCAAACGTGATATTCACATTCACGCAAACCGGATCTGAATCGTAAGAGGTGACAACGACATTATCCGGCCAGTCATCGTCGATATATTGTGATTTAAGAAAAAAGTCAGCCTCATAAAATTCGTCGTCTGCATAGCGCGGATCGTCTGCATGACGTAGTTTTTTCATTGTTCCGGCCGTAACAAACTGATCGATTTCCCCCCCCTCTTGATGGGATAGAGATCATTATTAACTTGTTTTATATACCAGCGGTTGAACTCAAGAGCCCGATTCATCGGGATCTGCATGTTCTCAGCCCCCATAGCAGCGGCACTTAAAAACAGAAGAAAGGCAAATTTTTTCATATTAGTAGTGCCTGTATATAGTTACTGCTGGTTGTAATTGGCGATACGCCGGGCCCGGGTACAGTGTTCTCTGCTTGAAATCTGAATACCAGGTTCCGGCTCCATCGTAAATGCATACATGGCCATACTGTTTAGGACCGGGCAACGCATTAATAACAGCAATATCACCAGCTATCGGAGTGCCATATACCTTAGTGAATCCTGCCTTTTCCAGAGAACGCCCAAAATCCTTTGCATTGGCCCCCTCAATTTTCACTCCTCCCGCACGAATGGCGGCCGCGACAGCGCGTGCGCAATAGTGGGTTGTTTGGGGTTGAGCGTGGATACGGGCATATGAGACAGCTTCACTTTTATTCCATGACATATAAAAATTCCTTATTAATTTAACGTGTGGCAAGGAATCTTTTACGCCTGTTATTAATGAATTTTTGTAATTGATAGTTAGGTGATATTAACCACAATCCACCCCAACTATGCAAATTAAATCAACTATTTATAAGTTAAATACCTACCACTGGTGGGCTTTTTATGGACGAACGAAAATGCCCTACAAACACAACCTCTCTGAGGTGTTGATGATGTTGTTCACCAATCCGCCGGAGGCAATACGCATCATTGCTGTAATGGCCGGTGGAGCGCTGGCGCGGGCGTGCCTTGCGTCGTCAAATTCACACCTGAAACGCCTGGGTGATCTGATCTGCTGCGTGTTGATGTACTATCCGGGCGCAACACGTGGGGAGTAACACCCGTAGCACGGTAAATCCGTGTATACGCGTGATGGATTTAACAGTCGATGGCAAGAGGCAAGAGATAAGGCTCAGAAAAAAAATCCTCACCTGCTTTTTGATTTCACATTCCATGATCTCAAGGCGAAAGGTGTTTCCGATCTGGAGGGGAGTCTGCAGGAAAAACAGCAAATTTCCGGCCATAAAACGATTACTCAAACAGCTCGCTACGATCGCAAAATTAAGATCGTTCCGGTGGTTGGTGGGCAAAAATAGCGCAATTGATGTTAGGAATAATGTTAGGAAATGGAATATCAGGCACAAAAAAACCACCCGTAGGTGGTTTCACGACACTGCTTATTGCTTTGATTATTCTGCTTTTTCCCATGGTACCCGGAGCGGGACTTGAACCCGCACAGCGCGAACGCCGAGGGATTTTAAATCCCTTGTGTCTACCGATTCCACCATCCGGGCTCGGGAAGAAAGTGGAGGCGCGTTCCGGAGTCGAACCGGACTAGACGGATTTGCAATCCGCTACATAACCGCTTTGCTAACGCGCCTTAAATCTTTGTCTTGCGACTGACACCCGCAACGGCCGATGTCTTAAACTGGAGCGGGAAACGAGACTCGAACTCGCGACCCCGACCTTGGCAAGGTCGTGCTCTACCAACTGAGCTATTCCCGCATTATCAAGTAAATCGTTAATCACTTGATTTTACTATCGTCTGGCAATCTGTGCCGCCGTTCGATGCGTTGCATTCTACTTACCTGACGCAATGAGTCAACGATATTTTTCGCCACATAAGCTCGTTTGCTGAAATTTACGGCGAAACGATCACTGATCAAGCAAATCACCGCGTGCGGCGTTCAGATACTGGAACATTGACCACAGTGTCAGGACTGCCGCGACAAAGAACAGCGCGATACCCGCGTACTCCACCCAGATATTCGGACGCCATAGCAGCCAGGCCAACGCCGCCATTTGCGAGGTGGTTTTGACTTTACCGATCCAGGAGACCGCCACGCTGCTGCGCTTACCCAGTTCCGCCATCCATTCACGCAGCGCAGAGATGATAATTTCACGCGCGATCATGGTGGCCGCTGGCAGGGTCACCCACCAACTGTGATAGTGCTCGGTTACCAGCACCATCGCAATCGCCACCAGCACTTTATCCGCGACCGGGTCGAGGAACGCACCAAAACGCGTACTCTGATTCCAGCGACGCGCCAGAAAACCATCAAACCAGTCGGTGACGGCAGCGATACAGAAGATCAGTGCAGCAACGAACGGTGCCCAGGTGAATGGCAGATAAAACACCACGACAAAGAATGGAATAAGTATGACGCGAAACAGCGTAAGCAACGTTGGAATATTAAATTGCATAGTGACGGGTAACTATCTGTTGTCAGAGAATTTACCCCTATGTTGCTACAGCGGACTCAATGTTTCAACGACCAGAAGATCTTTTCTGCCAGACCTTGCGAAATACCTGGCACTTTTGCAATTTCCTCAACGCTGGCGTTACGTAATCCTTGCAAACCACCCATATATTTCAACAACATTTGACGCCGCTTCGGACCGACGCCTTCGACGGTCTCCAGCGTACTGGTGTTTTTCACCTTTGCCCGTTTTTTACGGTGGCCGCCGATAGCATGATCGTGTGACTCATCGCGGATATGCTGGATCACATGCAGCGCCGGCGAGTCTGGCGGCAGGCTGAATCCCTCGCCTTCTGGTTCAAAGAACAAGGTTTCCAGACCGGCTTTACGGTCAGCGCCTTTCGCAACCCCTAACAGCAAGGGGCGATTTTTATCCCAGGGGACATCCAGTTCGGCGAAAACGGCCTTTGCCTGTCCCAACTGCCCTTTCCCACCGTCGATCAGGATCACATCCGGAATCTTACTTTCTTCGATGGCTTTGCCATAACGTCGACGAAGTACCTGATTCATTGCCGCATAGTCATCGCCCGGCGTGATGCCAGAAATATTGTAGCGACGGTATTCCGCACGCAGCGGCCCGTTTGTATCAAAGACCACGCAGGATGCGACCGTCTGTTCGCCCATCGTGTGACTGATGTCGAAACATTCCATCCGTTTTACCGCCGGCAACTTCAATACGGTCGCCAGCGCCGTCAGACGTTGAGTAATGGTCGACTGCTGAGAGAGTTTCGTGGTTAGCGCCGTGGCGGCATTGGTCCGCGCCAGTTTCAGATAACGTGCGCGATCGCCGCGGGGTTTAGTCTGCACATTG
Source organism: Citrobacter farmeri (assembly GCF_019048065.1). Taxonomy (NCBI): domain Bacteria; kingdom Pseudomonadati; phylum Pseudomonadota; class Gammaproteobacteria; order Enterobacterales; family Enterobacteriaceae; genus Citrobacter; species Citrobacter farmeri. The sequence continues at coordinate 1,842,092 of NZ_CP077291.1, read as the reverse complement.
ATACGACGTCCTGCCAGTTCAGAGAGAGAATCCGCCAGCAGCGCTTTGTCGTCCAGGTTGAAATCCAGTAGGATCTCGCCAGGCAATGTGCGCATCTGGCTGCCCTGGAGGTAAAATTGCCCGACGAAGGTTTCAACCACTTCGCCCAGTTCAGTCCCTCCTGGAACTTTCGGGAAATAACTGCGGCTCCCCAGCACTTTCCCCTGGCGGATAAAGAGCACGTGCACACACGCCATTCCGGCATCGAACGCGACGCCGATCACATCCAGATCGTCGCCTGCATTGGAGACGAACTGCTTCTCCGTTACCCGTCGCACGGCCTGGATCTGATCGCGTATACGCGCAGCCTCTTCGAACGCCAGATTTTGACTGGCCTTCTCCATCCGCGCGATCAGTTGGGTTAAAACCTGGTCATCTTTACCCGACAAAAACAGCCGGACATAGTCAACCTGTTGCGTATACTCTTCTTCACTCACCAGGCCTTCGACGCAGGGGCCGAGGCAACGACCGATCTGATATTGCAGACACGGACGTGAGCGGTTGCGATAAACGCTGTTTTCACACTGGCGGATCGGGAAAATTTTCTGCAATAGCGCCAGCGTTTCACGGACGGCATAGCCGTTAGGAAATGGGCCAAAATATTCACCCCGGGTATGTTTCGCCCCACGGTGCATCGCCAGTCGGGGATGGGTATCCGCGCTGAGAAAGATAAAGGGATAGGATTTGTCATCACGCAGCAGCACGTTGTAACGCGGCTGGTACAGCTTGATGTAGTTGTGCTCGAGCAGCAACGCTTCCGTTTCGGTGTGCGTCACCGTCACATCGATTTGCTGAATGAGCGCAACCAGCGCTTCGGTTTTACGCGAAGCCAGATTGCTGCGGAAATAGCTGGAAAGCCGTTTTTTCAGGTCTTTCGCTTTACCCACATAGATGACCGTACCACCGGCATCATACATACGATAAACGCCGGGTTGACTGGTTACGGTTTTTAGAAACGCTTTCGCGTCAAACTGATTGCTCACTGGCTTGTTAACGTCTCCGCATTACACAGGCCATGGCGAATTGCCAGGTGAGTCAGCTCAACATCACCATGAATGTTTAGTTTACTGAACATACGATAGCGATAGCTGTTCACCGTTTTAGGACTGAGATTCAACTGCTCTGAAATCTCATTAACCTTCTGACCTTTGGTGATCATCAGCATAATCTGCAATTCGCGCTCAGACAAACTGGCAAACGGAGTTTCCGTTTTTTCTGGTTCAATCTGACTTAATGCCATTTGCTGTGCGATGTCAGAAGCAATGTATCGCTGCCCGGAATAAACCGAACGGATGGCATTCACCACTTCCTGAGGCGCAGCGCCCTTACTCAGGTAACCTGCAGCGCCAGCCTGCATCACTTTTGCCGGCAATGGGTTTTCCGTGTGAACGGTCAACATAATCACTTTAATATCGGCAGTTGAACGCGCAATTTTGCGCGTGGCTTCAAGGCCACCAATACCGGGCATGTTCATGTCCATCAACACAACATCGACAGCGTTAGCGCGACACCATTTCACGGCATCCTCACCGCAACCGGCTTCACCAACAACTTTTATGCCCTTTATATCTTCAAGAATGCGTCGTATCCCTGCGCGCACCAGTTCGTGGTCATCAACAAGAAGAACGTTGATCAAAGGAATATCTCCAGAATAGGGATAACGCTACTGATAGTGGATCGCCACTATATTAGCGGGTTTTATCTCAACTTTGAAACGTAAAAAACGTCCGGTGCCAGATTTTGCTCTCGTTTTTGGAAATTAGTCTGTACGTTTTGTGGAAACTTTCACTAAGAACAGCCAGTTGCTCAGGCTATTTCAGGAACAAGGTTTCATAATAGTGACAAAAACTCGCAATCCCCTGCCTAAATGCTAAATAGACGGACAAGTTTGTTACAATAATTAACGAGTAAAATACTCGGAATAAACAACAAGTGTAGAAAATAGAGACTTCTCATGCTGTTGTTTAATTTAACTGCTCTGGTGTGATTTCCGATCAAAAAACAACCATCGCTATTTTTTCCTCAGCTTATGGTATACTCCGCGGCCTTAACATTTACCATCGCACATTTTTACTGAAACATTACGAGGAAAATAAATGAGTACGCCTGACTTTTCCACTGCCGAGAATAATCAAGAACTGGCTAACGAAGTCACCTGCCTGAAGGCGCTGTTAACGCTGATGCTGCAAGCTATGGGCCAGGCAGACGCAGGCCGCGTGATTCTTAAAATGGAAAAACAGATCGCGCTGGTCGAAGACGACGCGCAGGCCGCAGTATTTTCCAGCACCGTTAAGCAAATTAAACAAGCTTACCGTCAGTAAAGAAAAAACCGGCTGAGAGCAGCGCTTTCAGCCGGTTTATCGTCTGCCACGCAGAACGCTCATTATTTCAGATAAGACCCGTCGCTGCAGCATAACACGCAATCTGCGTCTTATTGGGCGCATTGAACTTCTTCTGCATATTCTTCTGGTGAAAGTTAACGGTGTTTTCTGATATCGACAAAATCATCGCGATTTCAGAAGACGTCTTTCCTTCCGCCGTCCACTTCAGAATCTCTTTTTCCCGTTTGCTAAAGCGCATTTCCGGTGCCATCACCATCTCATCTTCGAGTCGGGAAAGTACCGTTAAGCTTTCGCGCACCAGCAACTGCAGTTTCAACTCCACCTCATCACCCGCAAACGGCGTATTACGCAAACTCGACCGCGAAACCGAGAGAAAACCTAACGCGCGGTTCGGTAACATCAGACACTGCGTGACCCCTTTGCGTAGCCCGTGAGCACGGGCGGCATCCCACATGGTCTGCGCGTCACTGAATAACGCATCACTCCAGGGAAGATGTCCCTGAATGAAGTTTTCCGGCTTCAGAACCGGATCAATCGCGAAATAATTTTCCGCCTGATATTGCGAAACCCACGCATCGGGATAAGTGGTATGAAGGGAAATTTTAGGACGGGTAAACGGAACCGGATGTCTGACACACAGCGCGTAATAATCAAATTCCAGCAATTGTGTCTGCTGCTGTAATTCGCTGTAGACGTCCTCTGCGCTTGTCATTTCGTGAAAGCGTAGCAACATCGTCCGTCGCCAGGTAAAGAAATCGAGATCCTGCATACTCAGTATTCGCGCCCTTGAGAGTGATAATCATTTTAAATGTGAGAAATAACCTATCACATAAACATAAAGTAGATGTATAAAATATCGGTCAGGAAGCCAATTACTTGAGTGTTGTTTCAATACGCGTATTTTGCCCAGGGAAATGACTCATAGTCATGCGTATGAAATTACTATTTATGCATGCCCCCTCGCCCGAAATGGGATAATCCCGGACGAGGGCAAGCAAACCGATTATTGCAGCAGAAACTTCTCAAGAAACTGACGTGTTCTCGGCTGCTGCGGATTGGCAAATAACGCTTTGGCTGGCCCCTGTTCCACTATTCGCCCCTGGTCCATAAATATCGCCCGGTCCGCGACATCGCGGGCAAAGCTCATTTCATGTGTCACAATCACCATCGTGCGTTTTTCCTGCGCCAGTTGGCGGATAGTGCTCAGCACCTCACCCACCAGCTCAGGGTCGAGCGCAGAGGTCGGTTCATCGAACAGAATCACCTCCGGGCGCATCGCCAGAGCCCGGGCAATCGCTACACGCTGCTGCTGCCCACCAGACAAACGCCGCGGATAGCTCGTCTCCTTCCCTGCCAGCCCCACTTTCGCCAGCAGTTCCCGCGCTCGCGCCATCGCCTCTTCTTTGCCTTCCCCCTTCACAATCACCGGACCTTCAATGATGTTCTCCAGCACCGTCCGGTGTGGGAAGAGATTGAAACTCTGGAATACGAAGCCGACATGCTGACGCAGCTGGCGAATGAGCGTTCTTTGCTGACTCAGCGAACGCGCCGTATCAATGGTGATATCACCCACGGTGATCGTGCCCGCTTCCGGTTGTTCCAACAGATTAATACTGCGCAACAGTGTCGTTTTTCCCGACCCGCTTGGACCGATGATCGCGACGACCTCTCCCGCCTGCACCTGCAGATCGATACCGTGCAGCACCGTCTGACCATGGAATTTCTTAACCAGGTTTTTCACGTCGATCGCACTCATTTCGGCTCTCTCTCCTGGCGGTTCAGTTGATTTTCAAAGTAGTTCTGCAATGAAGACAATACGGTTGCCATAATCCAGTAGATCAGCGATGCCGCCAGATACATGGTGAATACCTCCAGCGTACGCGACGTGATCAACTGCGCCTGGCGGAACAGTTCTGGCACCTGGATAGTTGCCGCAAGCGAAGTGTCTTTCACCAGACTGATAAAGCTGTTACTCAGCGGCGGCAGCGCCACCCGGGCAGCCTGCGGTAAAATGGCGCGACGCATCGTCTGCCATGGCGTCATCCCGATACTGGCAGCCGCTTCCCACTGCCCTTTGTCAATCGACGAAATCGCCGCACGCAGGGTTTCAGCGGCATAGGCCGCCGTATTGAGCGACAGGCCAATCATTGCAGACGGAACCGGATCCAGCTCAATGCCAAACTGTGGCAGACCGTAGTAGATCATAAACAGTTGAGCAATCAATGGTGTACCGCGAAAAATGGAGATATAAAAACGCGCCAGCCAGCGCAGAGGAAGCAGCGGCGACAGGCGCATCAGCGCAAGGATAAACCCCAGTAGCAGGCCGAAGAACATCCCGCCAATACTTAGCTGCAGCGTAAACACCGCCCCTTTGAGCAGATACGGCAGGGAATCAATAACCAGTTGGATACTTTCTTGCATGAGCTTATCCGAAAATTACACGTGTGGATGGTAGGCAAACAGTGCGGGTGCCCCACCAGTATGAATAAAGAGGATCGGACCTTCGTCTTTAAAGCGTTTCTGGCTGATTCCGTCAATCAGCCCAGCCATTGCTTTACCGGTATAAACCGGATCGAGAAGGATCCCTTCCAGACGCGCCAGCAACTTCACGGCTTCCATCCCCTCTTCATTTGGCGTGCCATAACCCGGCGCATAGTAATCATCCCACAGCAAAATCTCCGCCGTCGCCGTCAGTTCCAGTTCGCTGGCGATAGCCTGTTGCAGCGCCACCACCTTCGGCTTTTGATCGGCTACGCTACGCGAGACCGTCACGCCTATTAGATCCACGTCCGGCATCAGTTGTTCCAGACCAATCGCCAGCCCGGCGTGCGTTCCCGCACTGCCAGAAGCCACCACCACGGAAGAGAGTTGTACCGCGCCTTCACACTGTTGAGCGATCTCCAGCGCACTTTCAACATAGCCTAAAGCCCCCAGCGCATTTGAACCGCCGACCGGAATGATATAGGGGCGAAAACCCTGCGCTTCGATCCGGGTAGCCAACTCCTGCAACTGAGCGTCCGGCTGGTTTAACGCATCACACATTTCGACCTGGGCATTGAACAGATCCAGCAGCAGCCGATTGCCGTTAGTAAGGTAGTTTTCCGCCGTCGTGCCAATGGGATTTTCCAGCAGCGCCACACAGTGCAGTCCCAGCTTCGCGGCGACTGCCGCCGTCTGGCGGACGTGGTTAGACTGAATCGCGCCTGCCGTGATCAGGGTGTCTGCGCCTTCACGTAACGCATCTGCGGCCAGAAACTCCAGTTTGCGTAGCTTATTTCCCCCCATCGCCATCGGCGTCACATCATCGCGTTTGATGAAAATATCCCGTCCCAGATAGTCAGAAAAACGCGGCAGGTATTCAAGCGGCGTCGGCGCGCCGATAAATTCCAGACGCGGAAAGCGTGTCAGGTTGTGCAGTGGCATAAAGCCTCCAGGTATTTGTTGTTGTGATGTTCTTTTTATTATGCACGTTCAAACGCATGAAATAAAAAAGGCGCTGATTAAAGCGCCTTTTTTTGTCACTATCAGATTATTTCGTTACATCCGCACCAAACCACTTCTCAGAAAGCGCCTTCAGCGAGCCGTCCTTCTGCATTTCGGCAATGGCGGCGTCCACCGCTTTCAGCAGATCGTCGTTGCCTTTACGCAGCGCAACGCCAGCCTCCTGACGGGAGAAAGCTTCACCAGCAACCGCCAGCGTATCTTTGGTCTTTTTAACCAGATCCAGCGCCGCCAGACGATCCACCAGAATCGCATCGATACGGCCTACGCGCAGATCCTGATATTTCGTCGGGTCATCATCATAAGTCCGAATGTCGACGCCCTGTACGTTCTGACGCAGCCACTCTTCATAGTTGGTTCCCAGACCCACGCCAACTTTCTTATCTTTCAGATCGGCCGCTGTTTTAATCGCGCCTTCATTGCCTTTTTTCACCAGCGCCTGGATACCGGAAACGGTATAAGGGGTAGAGAAATCATATTTCTTCTTACGTTCATCGGAGATGGTGACCTGATTGATCACCACATCAATGCGTTTAGAATCCAGAGAGGCCAGCATCCCGTCCCATTTGGTCGGTTTCAGCGTGGCTTTCACGCCCAGATGCTTTGCCAGCTCTTCGGCAAATTCCACTTCAAAGCCGGTCAATTTACCGTCATCGCCCTGGAAACTGAACGGCGGATAGGTGCCTTCCAGCCCCACCAGCAGCGTGCCGCGATCTTTGACCTTCTTCAGCAGACCTTCATCTGCAAACGTTTTTGCGCTCATTCCCGCGACAAGAGCCACAGCCATCACGCCCATCAGCGCCTGGCGTCCCAGAAGTGCTAATTTCATATTTACCCCGAATGTTGTTATGAATGCCCGTAGTGTAGAGCGTTTATCGGTAACGACATAAACCACTCTGCTACATCTTATTCATTTTTAATATATATCAGAAGTCATCCGGAGGGAGGATTTCTGTTGCAGTTCGGGGCGGGCATGCGCTTTATATTGCGCGTACTTACGCAGCGCGATGCGATAATTGTTCGTGCTGGTTTCTGGCAGCCACGGCGCCAGATTTTCATCAAGGTAACCGTCCTGGAGCAGATCGTGAGAAATTTTTTGCTCGCTAAGATGATTGCCGAGACGACGTAAACGAACGACATACTCACGTACGGTCCCGTGGCTCATTTCGGTCTGTTCAAACAGGAATTGTTTAAAACCGATGATGTCGAAGAAATCGCTCTGCGTCTTGCAGTGCAGATCGCCGCAGAAACGGCATAGCGCCACCCACTCTTTCTGCTCCTGCTGCCAGGCGGCTTCATCCATGAGGGTGTCGAGGCGGGAGATGGCGATTTTGTTAACGATCTGCCCTTTGCGCACCAGCGTGATGCGATCCAGTAACTTGTGGCAATGGGCGCAATGCGTCTGGCTGTGTTTAAAGTCTTTGAGGTAGCGGCTTAGAGGCCGTCTTTTTGATTGCTGCACCGTCATGAGAACTCCTGGTAGTCAATACGTTGTGCGGCATTTTTCAGCGCCGACAACGTCGTTCGCTATAACTTACCCAGCTTCGTGCGTAACCGTTTAATGGCCTGACTGTGCAACTGGCTGACCCGTGACTCCCCGACATCCAGAACCGCGCCAATCTCTTTGAGATTGAGTTCTTCCTGGTAATAGAGCGTGAGCACCAGTTGTTCGCGTTCCGGAAGTGCTTCAATGGCATCCATCACGCGCTGGCGCAAATTGCTCTCAAGGAGCTGTTGTAACGGGTTTTCCTGCTGGTGCTCTTCTGTCACCAGCTCGATACTATCGCCATGCTCTTCCCGCCACTCGTCATAGGAGAAGAGTTGGCTGTTGTTGGTATCAAGCAACATCTGACGATATTCTTCTACAGGAATCGCCAGCCGCTCCGCGACCTCGGTTTCCGTCGCATTGCGCCCTAATTCCTGTTCCAGTTGCCCCATCGCCTGTGCCACTTCGCGGGCATTACGCCGGACACTACGCGGCACCCAGTCACGGCTGCGTAGTTCATCCAGCATCGCCCCACGAATACGCTGCACTGCGTAAGTGGTAAATGCCGTTCCTTGCAGAGCGTCATATCGGTCAACTGCATTCAATAACCCGATACCGCCCGCCTGTAGCAGATCGTCCAGTTCTACGCTCGCGGGCAAACGCACCTGCAGGCGCAACGCTTCGTGACGCACCAGCGGTACATAACGCTGCCACAGCGAGTGTTTATCCATTACACCTTCAGCGGTATACAGTGAATTCACGATAAACAGCCCTGCGTTAAATGAGTTATCGGCATGATTATCCGTTTCTGCAGGGGTTTTAATCGGGTGAATAGTGGGTGAAATGAGGGGTTATTTAGGGGTTACCGGTAAAGCCAGAACGAAAAAACCCCGCCGGAGCGGGGTTTGTAAGAGAAGCGTAAATTAACGCAGCAGAGACAGGACGTTCTGCGTCGTCTGGTTAGCCTGTGCCAGGACAGAAGTACCTGCTTGTTGCAGGATCTGCGCACGAGACATGTTAGACACTTCGGTCGCATAGTCAGCGTCTTCGATACGGCTACGAGCAGAAGACAGGTTGTTAACGGTGTTACCCAGGTTGGTGATAGCAGAATCGAAACGGTTCTGTACCGCACCCAGGGAGCTACGCAGTTTGTCAACTTTAGCCAGAGCAGCGTCCAGTTTTTCAAGCGGATTATTGGTGCTGATGGATTTCAGGTCGCTGGCAGTCAGCTCTTTCGTCTTATCAACAGTTGCAGTCGGAGCGTTCGTACCCAGAGCACCCAACGTTACACCGTAGGTTTTTTCGCCATCACGAACAATCGCTCTCGCGCTGCCATCTGAACCTAAAGCGAACTCAACAGCCTTACCATCTGCATCTTTGATGACGGAGGTATTACCAGTTGTTGTATCAACGTTTACAGCCAGGTATTTACCATCAGCAGTTTTCGCAGCATAGGTATTCGCGATAGCATTGCCATCTTTGTCGAGAACCTGACGAACATCGAGGTTTTTCCCGTCAGAGTAAACAGACATTGGGGAGTCGTTGAATGCCAGTGCTTTACCAGCTTTGTTGGTAGATACATCAACAGATACAGCATTGCCGGAAGCGTCTGCTGCGAATGCAGTCACGCGACCACCAAATTTGGCCAGTTGAACATCTGCCGCGACAGTACCGCCAGCACCATCGCTAACCTGAGTCTGAACTTTCTTATAACCCGTGCCATCCTGCTGAAGCAGAGTATAAGATTTGGTTGCGTCATTGTCGTCCTGAGCAACAAAATGCGTCTGACCATCAACTTCAATTTTGTAAACTTTAGAGTCAGCGGTACCTGTTGCATCGGTGGTATCACCGGTATCAACAGCTGAAGCACCAAAATAGGCCGTGATAGCACCGTTGGTACCATCGCGGAAGTCAGCACCAAACGCAGCGCCTGCAGCACCGTTAACGGTACCAGTAGCAGCAGCAACATTGGTCAATGTCGGTGCGGCTTCGCTTTTCAGGCTCACAGAAGCAGAGGTCGGAACTTTACCCGGCGCAACGCTGAAGCTATCCAGACCTAAGGTTTTCGCATCGATTTTATCCAGCGCGATTTCGATGGTTTCGCCATCGTTAGCACCTACCTGGATCTTCATGGTCTGGTCAGAGGCCAGCACTTTCACGCCGTTAAACTGAGTCTGACCGGAAACGCGGTCAATTTCGTTCAGACGCTGAGTGATTTCGTCCTGGATGGAGTTCAGGTCAGAATCGGAGTTCGTACCGTTAGTTGCCTGTACAGACAGTTCACGGATACGCTGCAGGTTGTTGTTGATTTCAGACAGCGCGCCTTCCGTCGTCTGGGCAACAGAAATACCGTCGTTGGCGTTACGAGAAGCCTGAGTCAGACCTTTGATGTTAGACGTAAAGCGGTTAGCAATCGCCTGACCAGCAGCATCGTCTTTTGCACTGTTGATACGCAGGCCAGAAGACAGACGCTCAATAGCAGAGCTCAGAGAAGACTGAGATTTATTCAGGTTATTTTGGGTCAACAGCGACAGGCTGTTTGTATTAATGACTTGTGCCATGATCTTTTCCTTATCAATTACAACTTGATGTTATTGGGCTGTTGCCCACGGTTTCTCACCGTAACCCTTGTATCGGCACCTGAATTTCGAACTTTAGAAAATTTTTAGTTTCCCCCCTCTTTTTCTTAGCCTTTGAATAACCGGTTTTCTTGCGCACTATTCCGGCCATTATTTCTCCAAATTTATTATTAAACTTTGCCGCCAGATTGCCGATAAGGTGGCTAACCACTGTTTGCAATTAAAAGGGATTACGCATGGCTTCTTTTACTTCATTAGGCGTGGGTTCAAACCTGCCGCTGGATACGTTACTGACGAACCTGAGCACTGCGGAGAAGGGACGTCTGAAACCTATCACCCAGCAGCAGAGTAGCTTTACGGCAAGACTGACGGCATTTGGAACGTTAAAAAGCTCGCTGGAAAAATTCCAGACCGCCAACACGGCATTAAATGATGCGACTCTTTTTAAAAGCACCACGGCGGTAAGCAACTCAACGGATCTCACGGTGAGTACAACTGCAGGCGCGGCTGCCGGGATCTACAAAATTAACGTGACACAATTAGCGCAGGCGCAATCTATTCGTACCACCTCAACGGTAACGGACAGCAAAGCCGCGCAAGGTAATGACAATGCTTCACGGACGCTGATCATTAAGCAGGATGGCAAAGAGAAGCCTTTAGAAATAAAACTGACCAAAGACCAAACTTCTCTGGAAGGGATGCGCGATGCGATTAACAACGCCAACGGCGGGGTGACGGCCAGCATTGTTAAAGTTAAAGATAACGATTTCCAACTGGTTCTGACCTCCTCTAACACGGGTCTGACCAATCAAATGAGTGTTTCCGTCTCAGGAGATGAGAAACTCAATCAATTCATCAGTTTCAATAATCCCAACAGCTCGAATAGTAATGTTGAACAAATTGTTGAAGCAAAAGACGCGGAGCTTACCGTTAACGGGATCAATATTGTTCGCAGCAGCAATACCGTGACCGATGCGCCACAGGGCCTGACGCTGAACCTGACGAAAGAAGTCAAAGATGTCACCGTCACCGTGTCAAACAGCAATGAAAAATCCACAACAGCCATCAAGGCCTGGGTGGATGCCTATAACGCCTTAGTCGATACCATTGGTACTCTGACGAAATATACTTCTGTCGATCCGGGCGCTGAAGAGCAAAACGCCAGCAACGGCGCGCTACTCGGCGACAGCACCGTCCGTACCATCCAGACCGGGATCCGGGGTCAATTCTCCTCCAGTGCTAACGATGGCAAATTCCAGACGTTATCACAGATGGGTATTACCCAGGATGGCACCACCGGCAAGCTGAAAATTGATGATGAAAAACTGAAAAAAGCGCTGACCGATAATTCTGTGGATGTTCAGCAGTTGTTAGTCGGTGATGGAAAAGAAACCGGGATTACCACCAAAGTGGCTTCGCTGGTGAAAGGCTACCTGGCTGATGACGGTATTATCGACAGCGCCCAGGACAGCATCAATGCCACCCTGAAAAAACTGACTAAGCAGTATCTTTCCGTCAGTGCCAGTATCGACGACACCATCGCACGTTATAAGGCCCAGTTCACCCAACTGGATACCATGATGAGCAAGTTGAATAACACCAGTAGCTATTTAAACCAGCAATTTACTGCGATGACCAGTTCCTGATAACCAGAGGTAAACATGTATACCGCGAGCGGTACCAAAGCTTATGCGCAAGTCAGCGTGGAAAGCGGCGTGATGAGTGCGAGTCCGCACCAGTTGATCGAAATGTTGTTTGATGGCGCAAACAGTGCCCTGGTGCGCGCTCGCCTGTTTCTAGCGCAAGGTGATATTGCAGCCAAAGGAGAAGCGCTCAGTAAGGCTATCAACATCATTGATAACGGTCTGAAAGCGGGACTGGACCAGGAGAATGGCGGCGAAATTGCCGACCATCTCTCCTCGCTGTATGACTATATGATCCGTCGTTTATTACTCGCTAATTTGCGCAATGACAGTCAAGCCATTGAAGAAGTGGAAGGGTTACTCGGCAACATTGCGGAAGCCTGGAAACAGATCTCACCGAAAGCATCTTCCCAGGAGTCTCGTTAATGACCTCAGCCGTGGAGTTTATCAACCGTTGGCAGCGCATTGCGCTGCTCAGTCAGTCGCTGCTCGAATTTGCGCAGCGGGGTGAATGGGACCTTTTACTGGAGCAGGAAGTCTCCTATCTGCAAAGTATTGAAGCGGTCGTTGAAACGCAAACTCCACCGGGCATGACACGCAGTATTCAGGATATCGTGGCCAGCCATATCAAACAGACGCTGGATAACGAAGAACACCTGAAAGTTTTGCTGCGCCAACGGCTCGATGAACTCAGCGGTCTGATCGGTCAGTCAACGCGTCAGCAGTCGCTCAATAATGCTTATGGTCGGCTTTCTGGCATGCTGCTGGTGCCCGACGCCCCCACTGCCCCACAATAATTCCCGCTACGTTGGCAAAAATCTTCCATACTCCAGAGGTCGTCTAAAAGACTTCTGGAGCACGGAAGATGAAAAATCCCACGTTACTGCAGTTCTTCCACTGGTATTACCCCGACGGCGGCAAACTCTGGCAGGAAGTGACAGAGCGCGCCGACAGCCTCAACGATATCGGTATCAATATGGTCTGGCTGCCGCCCGCCTATAAAGGCGCATCAGGCGGCTATTCCGTCGGCTATGACTCTTACGATCTGTTCGATCTCGGCGAGTTCGATCAAAAAGGCACCATTGCCACCAAATATGGTGATAAGGCGCAGCTGCTGGCGGCTGTCGATGCGCTGAAAAAAAACGACATCGCGGTGCTGCTCGATGTGGTGGTGAATCACAAAATGGGAGCAGACGAGAAAGAACCCATCCGCGTACAGCGCGTCAACGAAGAGGATCGCACGCAGATTGCGGATGAGATCATCGACTGTGAAGGCTGGACGCGTTACACCTTTCCAGCGCGAGGCGGCCAGTACTCTCAGTTCATCTGGGATTTCAAATGTTTCAGCGGTATCGACCACATCGAAAATCCTGACGAAGACGGCATCTTTAAGATCGTCAATGACTACACTGGCGAGGGCTGGAACGATCAGGTCGATGACGAACTGGGTAATTTCGATTACCTGATGGGCGAAAATATCGACTTTCGTAATCACGCCGTCACCGAGGAGATTAAATACTGGGCGCGCTGGGTGATGGAACAAACCCAGTGTGACGGCTTTCGCCTCGATGCGGTCAAGCACATTCCAGCCTGGTTCTATAAAGAGTGGATTGAACATGTCCAGGAGGTGGCACCGAAACCGTTGTTTATCGTCGCCGAATACTGGTCGCATGAAGTAGATAAGCTACAAACCTATATCGACCAGGTGGAAGGCAAAACGATGCTGTTCGATGCCCCATTACAGCTCAATTTTCATGAAGCGTCGCGCCAGGGCCGTGATTACGACATGAGCCAGATCTTCAGCGGAACGCTGGTGGAAGCCGATCCGTTTCACGCGGTGACGCTGGTCGCCAATCATGACACCCAGCCGTTGCAGGCGCTGGAAGCGCCGGTTGAAGCCTGGTTTAAACCCCTGGCCTATGCGCTCATCCTGCTACGGGAAAACGGCGTGCCGTCAGTTTTCTATCCCGATCTCTATGGCGCACATTATGAAGATACCGGAGGCGACGGGGAAACCTATACCATTGACATGCCGATCATCGAGCAACTCGATGAACTCATTCTTGCCCGCCAGCGTTTCGCCCACGGCATTCAGACGCTCTGGTTTGATCATCCCAACTGCATTGCGTTCAGCCGCAGCGGTACGGATGACGATCCCGGTTGCGTAGTGGTGTTATCCAATGGCGACGACGGCGAGAAAACACTCGCGCTGGGCGCAAACTACGGTAATAAAACGTGGCGAGATTTTCTCGGAAACCGGAGCGAAAGCGTGGTCACGGATGAGAACGGTGATGCCACGTTTTACTGCAACGCTGGCAGCGTAAGCGTATGGGTGATTGAAGAGGTGATCTAGGGAAACGCCCCGACAGGAATGGCTGTCGGGGATAAAACATTACGGCAGTGGCGTGGGCAGCGGCGATTTCTCCAGCGCGGCAGCGCATTCCACCGTTGGACGATCCACGCGTTGCAAGGTCATCCCGTCATACTCCAGGGTATTTCCTTCCCGCTCGATCTCGTAAAGTTCACGTTTAACCGTCACGTTGGTTAAATCTCCGGACAGCATAGTCAGCTTACCTGGCAGCGCAATCACCCTCTGCCACTGGCGACAGTCAAGAGTATCCCCCTCTTTGGTCACCACCAGGCTGGCAATGGCTTCCGGGCTTACCAGTTTGCGTTGCGGTCCGTTAGTCTGCCAGTACCCTTCCAGTCCGGCGGGCGCTGGCGTTTTGACGACATCATGATAATTTTCTACCTCGGCGCATCCCGCTAACATCAGTAACGCCCCAATGATTGCACATTTTTTCATCATTCATCCTGCATGCGAAGAAAAGAGGATTGTGGCATTAAAGCCCTGCGGTCGCCAGCCTTTCGCGGTGTCAGCAGAACTTTGATCCATTTGGGATTACCGCTTAATAGTACCAGGCAAAATTACTGCAGTGGTGTACTATCCGCATTCTTGTATCACACCTTCTGAGTTCAGAGGCAAAACACATGTCATGGCAACAATTCAAACAAGCCTGGTTAATTAAATTCTGGGCACCTGTCCCTGCGGTCATCGCAGCAGGTATTCTCTCTACTTACTATTTCGGCATCACCGGCACCTTCTGGGCCGTCACGGGTGAATTTACCCGCTGGGGCGGACAAATCCTGCAACTGTTTGGCGTCCATGCGGAAGAATGGGGCTACTACAAGCTAATCCATCTGGAAGGCACTCCGCTCACCCGCATCGACGGGATGATGATCCTCGGAATGTTCGGCGGTTGTTTCGCGGCAGCATTGTGGGCCAACAACGTCAAACTACGAATCCCGCGCAGTCGCATCCGCATCATGCAGGCGGTGTTGGGTGGGATCATTGCCGGGTTCGGCGCGCGTCTGGCGATGGGCTGCAACCTGGCGGCGTTCTTTACCGGTATCCCTCAGTTCTCCCTGCACGCCTGGTTCTTTGCCGTGGCAACGGCTATCGGTTCCTGGTTCGGCGCGCGATTCACCCTGCTGCCGATATTCCGCATTCCGGTCAAAATGCAGAAAGTCTCCGCCGCGTCACCGCTGACGCAAAAGCCGGAACAGGCGCGTCGTCGTTTCCGTCTCGGCATGCTGGTGTTTATTGGCATGATCGGCTGGGCGCTGCTGACCGCCATGAACCAGCCGAAACTGGGCCTGGCGATGCTGTTCGGCGTTGGTTTTGGTCTGTTAATCGAACGCGCGCAGATTTGCTTCACTTCCGCCTTTCGCGATCTGTGGATCACCGGACGCACCCATATGGCAAAGGCAATTATCTTTGGGATGGGCGTCAGTGCGATCGGGATTTTCAGCTACGTACAGCTTGGTGTGGAAGCCAAAATCATGTGGGCGGGCCCGAATGCGGTGATCGGCGGACTGCTGTTTGGTTTTGGTATCGTGCTGGCTGGCGGGTGTGAAACCGGCTGGATGTATCGCGCAGTGGAAGGACAGGTACACTACTGGTGGGTGGGACTCGGTAACGTCATCGGCTCAACGATTCTGGCCTATTACTGGGATGATTTCGCCCCTGCGCTCGCCACCAACTGGGACAAAATCAACCTGCTCAACACCTTCGGTCCGCTCGGCGGCCTGCTGGTGACCTATCTGCTGCTGTTTGCCGCGTTGATGTTCATCATCGGCTGGGAAAAACGTTTCTTCCGTCGTGCCGGGCTAACCCCAGCTAAGGAATCCGCATGAAAAAAATTATTCCTGATTATCGCCTTGATATGGTCGGTGAACCCTGCCCTTACCCTGCCGTGGCAACGCTGGAAGCGATGCCGCAACTGCAGAAAGGGGAAATACTGGAAGTGGTCAGCGACTGTCCGCAGTCCATCAACAACATTCCGCTGGATGCCCGCAACCACGGCTACACCGTGCTGGATATTCAGCAGGATGGACCGACGATCCGCTATCTGATTCAGAAATAACAGGTTGCCGGAAGGCAACTAAACCTTATCCGGTCTACAAGAAGTATGAATCGTAGGCCGGATAAGCGTATGCGCCATCCGGCAAGAAAACCTACACCTGCATTGACATCACTTCCTGATAAGCCGACACCAGTTTGTTACGCACCTGGATCCCCATCTGCATAGAGACAGAGGCTTTTTGCATATCGGTCATCACATCGTTGAGCGCAATTCCCGGCTCACCCAACGTGAATTTTTCCGCCTGGGTGCGGGCGGCAGTTTGCGTATCGCTGATGCGGTCCAGCGCCGCGTGCAGTTGACCGGCAAAACTCACGGTCGGCTGCGGCATTGTCTCCTGCGCACGGGCACTCATCGCCGTGGCCTGGAGCTGGCTGATGACCCCTTCAATCCCCTGTATCGCTGACATGATAATCCTCTGGATGGTTTTCTACGCAGCAGAGATTACCAGTTTGTCAATAAGATAAAGGCGCTAAATAACGCTATAAAACCCCGGTTTTTACCGCATAGAAAAAAACGAAACCGCAAATAATGAGACCGTCAATTTTTCGATTTTGCTGACCCGGGAGTGAGTCTTGTTCCACTTTGCAAATAAAGCCGTCCACGAACAGTCACGAGGTGCGAGATGAACGCGACTGCATCGGCTGCAACCCAATCTAAACCTCTCGAGTGGCTTAATCGCCTGCGTGCGAATCCCAAAATTCCTCTGGTTGTTGCAGGCTCTGCGGCCATCGCCATTATTGTGGCGATGGTGCTGTGGGCCAAAGCGCCAGACTACCGTACGTTGTTCAGCAATTTATCCGATCAGGATGGCGGCGCGATCGTCACCCAGTTGACCCAAATGAATATCCCGTACCGCTTCTCTGAAGGCAGTGGTGCGATTGAAGTTCCGGCAGAAAAAGTCCATGAACTGCGCCTGCGTCTGGCGCAACAAGGGCTGCCGAAAGGCGGTGCGGTGGGCTTTGAACTGTTGGATCAGGAAAAGTTCGGCATCAGCCAGTTTAGCGAGCAGGTAAACTACCAGCGGGCGCTGGAAGGCGAACTGGCGCGTACTATCGAAACGCTTGGCCCGGTTAAACGCGCTCGCGTGCATCTGGCGATGCCAAAGCCGTCTCTGTTCGTGCGTGAACAGAAATCCCCTTCAGCCTCAGTTACCGTCAATCTGGAACCGGGCCGTGCGCTGGATGAAGGGCAAATAAGCGCTGTTGTGCATCTGGTTTCCAGCGCGGTAGCGGGTCTGCCACCGGGTAACGTGACGCTGGTCGATCAGGCCGGTCATCTGCTCACCCAGTCAAACACCAGCAGTCGCGATCTGAACGACGCGCAGTTGAAATACGCCAGCGACGTGGAAGGCCGCGTCCAGCGCCGTATCGAATCGATCCTGTCACCGATAGTCGGTAACGGGAATGTCCATGCGCAGGTCACCGCGCAGTTGGATTTCGCCAATAAAGAGCAGACAGAAGAGCAGTATCGACCCAACGGCGATGCCTCTCAGGCCGTGTTGCGTTCGCGCCAACTGAACGAAAGCGAGCAAATTGGCTCAGGTCTGCCGGGTGGCGTGCCGGGTGCGCTGTCCAACCAGCCTGCGCCGGCTAATACGGCTCCCATCACCACGCCGCCGGCGAACCAGCAAAATGCGCAGAACGCGCAAAACGGGCAGAACGGACAGAATGCACAGCAGCAGGCTGCCGCCGGCGCCAGTGCTGGCCCGCGTAATACTCAGCGCAACGAAACCAGTAACTATGAAGTTGATCGCACCATCCGCCACACCAAAATGAACGTCGGCGACGTACAGCGTTTGTCCGTCGCGGTGGTCGTGAACTACAAAACGTTGCCGGATGGCAAACCGCTGCCGCTCACCGCCGATCAAATGAAACAGATTGAAGATTTGACCCGTGAAGCCATGGGCTTCTCGGACAAGCGCGGCGATACCCTGAACGTAGTCAACTCACCGTTCAGCGCCACGGATGACAGCGCGGGCGAACTGCCGTTCTGGAAACAGCAGCTGTTTATCGAACAATTGATCTCTGCCGGTCGCTGGCTGCTGGTGCTGTTGGTGGCGTGGATCCTGTGGCGTAAAGCGGTTCGTCCGCAACTGACACGTCGTGCTGAAGAGGCGAAAGCCCAGCAGGAACGCGAACAGATCCGTCAGGAGACCGAAGAAGCCGTTGAGGTACGCCTCAGTAAAGATGAGCAGACTCAGCAGCGCCGGGCGAATCAGCGTCTGGGTGCAGAAGTGATGAGCCAGCGTATTCGCGAAATGTCAGATAACGATCCGCGCGTCGTGGCGCTGGTCATTCGCCAGTGGATGAATAACGATCATGAGTAATGCTCTTTCCGGTACCGATAAAAGCGTCATCCTGCTGATGACCATTGGCGAAGACCGCGCGGCGGAGGTGTTCAAACACCTCTCCCAGCGCGAAGTACAAACGCTGAGTGCGGCAATGGCAAACGTCCGTCAGATCTCTAACAAACAACTGACCGACGTGCTGGCGGAGTTTGAACAGGAAGCCGAGCAGTTCGCCGCCCTGAACATCAACGCCAACGAATATCTGCGTTCGGTACTGGTAAAAGCGCTGGGCGAAGAGCGCGCCTCCAGCCTGCTGGAAGATATTCTCGAAACCCGCGATACCGCCAGCGGCATTGAAACGCTCAACTTTATGGAGCCGCAAAGCGCCGCCGACCTTATCCGCGACGAACACCCGCAGATTATCGCCACCATCCTCGTGCACCTCAAACGCGGTCAGGCGGCAGATATTCTGGCGCTCTTCGACGAACGTCTGCGTCACGATGTCATGCTGCGTATCGCCACCTTTGGCGGCGTACAGCCTGCCGCGCTGGCTGAACTAACCGAAGTACTCAACGGTCTGCTCGACGGTCAGAACCTCAAGCGCAGCAAAATGGGCGGCGTAAGAACGGCGGCAGAAATTATCAACCTGATGAAAACGCAGCAGGAAGAAGCGGTTATTACCGCGGTGCGCGAATTCGACGGCGAGCTGGCGCAAAAAATTATCGACGAGATGTTCCTGTTCGAAAACCTGGTGGATGTGGACGACCGCAGCATCCAGCGTTTGTTGCAGGAAGTGGATTCCGAGTCGCTGCTGATCGCCCTGAAAGGCGCGGAACAGCCGCTGCGCGAGAAGTTCCTGCGCAATATGTCGCAACGTGCGGCAGATATCCTGCGCGACGACCTCGCCAACCGTGGCCCGGTGCGTTTGTCGCAGGTGGAAAACGAGCAGAAGGCCATTCTGTTGATTGTGCGTCGTCTGGCCGAGACCGGCGAGATGATGATTGGCAGCGGCGAGGATACCTATGTCTAACGAGCTGCCGTGGAAAATCTGGACCCCGGACGATCTCGCCCCGCCTTTGGCTGAGTTTGTGCCCATGGAGCACAGCGATGAGCCCGCGCCAGAAGAGGGTGAGCCGGAGATCAGTGAGGAACAGCAGCTTGAGCAGCAGTTAGCGCAGCTGAAAATTCAGGCCCATGAACAAGGCTACAATGCGGGCCTTGCGGAAGGTCGAAAGTCCGGTCATGAACAAGGCTATCAGGAAGGGCTGGCGCAGGGGCTGGAACAGGGCCAGGCGCAGGCGCGCGCCCAGCAGGCACCGCTTCATGCGCGGATGCAGCAGCTGGTCAGCGAGTTTCAGCACACGCTGGACGCGCTGGACAGCGTGATTGCCTCGCGCCTGATGCAGATGGCGCTGGAGGCCGCGCGTCAGGTAATTGGTCAGACGCCCGCGGTGGATAACTCGGCGTTAATCAAGCAGATCCAGCAACTCTTACAGCAGGAGCCGTTGTTCAGCGGCAAACCGCAACTTCGCGTCCACCCGGATGATTTGCAGCGCGTCGAAGAGATGCTCGGTGCCACCCTCAGCCTGCACGGCTGGCGTTTGCGTGGCGATCCGACCCTGCACCACGGCGGCTGTAAAGTCTCTGCGGATGAAGGCGATCTCGACGCCAGCGTCGCGACCCGCTGGCAAGAACTGTGCCGTCTGGCCGCACCGGGAGTGATCTAATGACTTCACGCCTGACCCGCTGGTTGACGACGCTGGATAACTTCGAAGCCAAAATAGCGCAACTTCCGGCTGTTCGCCGCTATGGGCGACTGACACGCGCCACTGGTCTGGTTCTGGAAGCAACGGGATTGCAGTTACCGCTTGGCGCGACCTGCGTGATTGAGCGTCAGGAGGGCACTGAAACCCGCGAAGTGGAAAGTGAAGTGGTGGGCTTTAACGGCCAGCGGCTGTTCCTCATGCCGCTCGAAGAGGTTGAAGGCATTCTGCCCGGCGCACGCGTCTACGCCAAAAATATCGCCAGTGAAGGGCTGCAAAGCAGCAAGCAACTGCCGCTGGGACCGGCGCTGTTAGGTCGCGTGCTCGACGGCAGCGGCAAACCGCTCGACGGTCTGCCCTCCCCTGATACCACGGAAACAGGGGCGCTGATTACCCAGCCGTTTAACCCGTTACAACGTACGCCGATTGAGCATGTGCTGGATACCGGCGTGCGCCCGATCAACGCCCTGTTAACCGTTGGTCGCGGCCAGCGTATGGGGCTGTTCGCCGGTTCCGGCGTCGGGAAAAGCGTCCTGCTCGGCATGATGGCGCGCTATACCCGCGCTGACGTCATCGTCGTTGGACTGATTGGCGAACGTGGCCGCGAAGTGAAAGATTTTATCGAGAACATTCTCGGCGCCGACGGTCGTGCACGCTCGGTGGTGATTGCTGCTCCGGCGGACGTTTCGCCATTACTGCGCATGCAGGGTGCCGCTTATGCCACCCGTATTGCCGAAGATTTTCGCGATCGCGGTCAGCACGTGCTGCTGATCATGGACTCTCTGACCCGTTATGCCATGGCCCAGCGTGAAATCGCACTGGCGATCGGTGAACCGCCAGCCACCAAAGGCTATCCGCCTTCGGTGTTCGCCAAACTTCCGGCGCTGGTTGAACGCGCGGGGAACGGGATCCACGGCGGCGGGTCTATCACCGCCTTTTATACGGTGCTGACCGAAGGCGACGATCAGCAGGACCCGATTGCCGATTCGGCGCGAGCCATTCTTGACGGTCACATTGTGCTGTCGCGTCGTCTGGCGGAAGCCGGGCACTACCCCGCTATCGACATTGAAGCATCGATCAGCCGTGCCATGACGGCGCTGATTACGGAACAACACTACGCCAAAGTGCGTCACTTCAAGCAGTTACTGTCCAGCTTCCAGCGCAACCGCGATCTCGTTAGCGTCGGCGCTTATGCCAAAGGCAGCGATCCAATGCTCGATAAAGCCATCACGTTATGGCCACAGCTGGAGGCGTTTTTACAGCAAGGTATTTTCGAACGCGCTGACTGGGAGGATTCCCTGGCGGCGCTCGATCTGATTTTCCCGGCGGTGTGATAAAGCAGGAGGATAAGGGTCATGGCTGAACATGGTGCACTGGCAACGCTCAAAGATCTCGCCGAAAAAGAGGTGGACGATGCTGCGCTGCTGTTAGGTGAAATGCGCCGCGGTTTTCAGCAAGCGGAAGAGCAGCTCACGATGCTGCTCGACTACCAGAACGAATACCGCAGCAACCTCAACAACGATATGAGCCAGGGGATTGCCAGTAATCGCTGGATTAACTACCAGCAGTTCATTCAAACCCTGGAAAAAGCGGTGGAACAGCATCGCCAGCAGTTAACGCAGTGGACGCAAAAAGTGGATGTGGCGCTGAACAGCTGGCGTGAAAAAAAACAGCGACTTCAGGCCTGGCAGACCTTACAAGACAGACAGAACGCGGCAGCCTTACTGGCTGAAAACCGCCTGGATCAGAAAAAAATGGATGAATTTGCGCAGCGTGCAGCAATGAGGAAACCAGAATGATCACTTTGCCCCAACTGGTCACAACTGACTCAGACCTTATCACCGGCTTGTCGTCCGGGAAAACGGCGGACTCCGCCCAGGATTTTCTGGCGCTGCTGGCAGGCGCGTTAGGCGCAGGCGACGCACAGGGTAAAGACGCGCCGCTGACGTTAGCCGATTTGCAGGCCGCCAGCGGCAAGCTGCAAAAGGGCCTGTTGGCGCAGGACGGCGACTCATCGCAGGCCATTAAGCTGGCCGACCTGCTAGCCGCCAAAGAAGGACAGTCTGACGAGATACAAAAAGGGTTGAGCGATGCGCAGGCCCTGCTGTCCGCGCTGACACCCACACAAAAAAACAGCGCGCTGGCAGCCCTGCGCCAGACTGCACAAAAGGATGAAAATACGTCTGCCCTGAGCGATGACGATCTCGCCAACCTTAGCGCCCTTTTCGCCATGTTGCCGGGTCAACCGGGAATGACGACACCGCCGGTGGCCGCCGGTGAAAAAGTGAGTGCACTAAGCACCTCGCTTAGCGCCGCGACCCGCTCGCTCGCACAGAGCGCGGGCGGTCCATTGACCCGTGACGACGTGAAAAAGGACAAAGTGGATAGCACATCGCCGATTATCGCCGCGGAAAGCGCGAAAGGACAGGCGGTCACCCCGCCTGTGGTGGCTGCCGCCGCCGCAAACGCGGAGATCGACAGTACGCCTTCCGCGGTGACACAGGGTATTGCCATGACCACCGCCACACACTCCGCATCGCAGCCGCCGACCACCAGCGCGGCACCGGTTCTGAGCGCACCGCTGGGTAGCCATGAATGGCAGCAATCCCTGAGTCAGCACATCACGCTGTTTACCCGCCAGGGTCAGCAAAGTGCGGAACTGCGTCTGCACCCGGAGGATCTCGGTCAGGTACAGATCTCACTTAAGCTTGATGATAACCAGGCGCAACTGCAGATGGTTTCAGCCCATAGCCATGTTCGTGCGGCGCTGGAAGCCGCTCTGCCGACGCTGCGCACGCAGCTGGCAGAAAGCGGCATTCAGTTGGGACAAAGCAGCATCAGCAGCGAGAGTTTCGCCGGCCAGCAGCAGTCGTCTTCTCAACAGCAGCAGACGGCTCGCACGCAGGGACAGGATCTGCACATGGCCGATGACGAGAGTGAGCTGGCGGTTCCCGCTTCGCTCCAGTCCGCTGCTCGCGGTAACGGCGCCGTCGATATCTTCGCCTAACGCCAGAGGTAGCATGATTATCCGCGTCTTTTCCACGCTTTGCCGTGGTCAGGACACGGGATAATCAGCCGATAAGCTGTACCGAAACAGGAAGCCCGTATCAGATGACTGATTCCGCGATTAGCAAAAAGAGCAAACGCTCAATTTGGATCCCGCTGCTGGTAATCATTACCCTTGCCGCCTGCGCAACCGCAGGCTATAGCTACTGGCGTATGCAGCAGCATCCCACTCCGGCGGCGAGTGAACCACCGCCACCGCCTGCACCGGTGTTCTTCGCCCTGGATACGTTTACCGTCAATCTGGGCGATGCGGATCGCGTACTGTATATCGGCGTGACGCTGCGTCTGAAAGATGAAGCCACGCGTACGCGCCTGAACGAATATCTGCCAGAAGTCCGTAGCCGTTTGCTGCTGTTGTTCTCTCGTCAGGACGCCAACGCACTGTCTACCGAAGAAGGTAAGCAAAAATTGATCGCGGCAATCAAAGAGACGCTTTCCCCTCCGCTCGTTGCCGGACAACCCAAACAGGACGTCACCGACGTGCTGTATACAGCTTTCATTCTGCGGTAAAGACATGGGCGACAGTATTCTCTCTCAGGCTGAAATCGATGCGCTGTTGAATGGCGACAGCGACACGAAAGACGAGCCGACTCCAGGTATCGCGGGCGAAAGTGAAATTCGCCCGTACGATCCCAATACTCAGCGTCGCGTGGTGCGTGAGCGTCTGCAGGCGCTGGAGATCATCAACGAACGTTTTGCCCGTCAGTTCCGGATGGGGCTGTTTAACCTGTTGCGTCGCAGTCCGGATATTACCGTGGGCGCGATCCGCATTCAGCCGTATCACGAGTTTGCCCGCAACCTGCCGGTGCCGACCAACCTGAACCTGATCCACCTCAAGCCGCTGCGCGGTACGGGTCTGGTGGTGTTCTCGCCAAGTCTGGTGTTTATCGCCGTCGATAACCTGTTTGGGGGAGACGGACGCTTCCCGACGAAAGTAGAGGGTCGCGAGTTTACTCATACCGAACAGCGCGTCATCAACCGCATGCTGAAACTGGCGCTGGAAGGCTATAGCGACGCGTGGAAGGCCATCAATCCGCTGGAAGTGGAGTATGTGCGATCTGAGATGCAGGTGAAATTTACCAACATCACCACATCGCCGAACGATATTGTGGTCAACACCCCTTTCCACGTCGAGATTGGCAACCTGACCGGTGAGTTCAACATCTGTTTGCCGTTCAGCATGATTGAACCGCTACGCGAACTGTTGGTGAATCCGCCGCTGGAAAACTCCCGTAATGAAGATCAGAACTGGCGCGACAATCTGGTGCGTCAGGTTCAGCACTCCGAGCTGGAGCTGGTGGCGAACTTTGCCGATATTCCGCTGCGCCTTTCTCAGATATTAAAACTACAACCCGGCGATGTGCTGCCGATTGAAAAACCAGACCGCATTATTGCTCATGTGGACGGTGTGCCTGTACTGACCAGCCAATACGGCACGGTTAACGGTCAGTACGCGTTACGCGTGGAACATTTGATTAACCCGATTTTGAATTCGCTGAATGAGGAACAGCCCAAATGAGTGACATGAATAATCCGTCTGATGAGAACACTGGTGCATTGGACGATCTGTGGGCTGACGCGTTGAACGAGCAAAAAACGACCACCAGCAAAAGTGCTGCCGATGCCGTTTTCCAGCAGCTTGGCGGTGGCGATGTCAGCGGTACGCTGCAGGATATCGACCTGATCATGGATATTCCGGTCAAACTGACCGTCGAATTGGGTCGCACGCGCATGACCATTAAAGAGCTACTGCGCCTGACGCAGGGTTCCGTGGTGGCGCTGGACGGCCTGGCGGGTGAACCGCTGGATATCCTGATCAACGGCTATCTGATCGCCCAGGGTGAAGTTGTGGTCGTGGCCGATAAATACGGTGTACGTATTACCGATATCATCACCCCGTCCGAGCGTATGCGTCGTCTGAGTCGCTAATCATGAAAACCCAGGCCACCGTTCAACAGCCTTCTGCCGTTCCGGGCTCGCCCCTGATGCAGGTTAGCGGCGCGCTGTTGGGGATCATCCTGCTGATCCTGGCGGCTGCCTGGGTCATCAAACGTCTGGGCTTTTCGCCGAAAGGCAGCCATACGCGCGGACTGAAAGTCTCCGCCAGTACCTCGCTGGGTCCACGCGAGCGCGTGGTGATTGTCGACGTTGAGGACGCGCGACTGGTGCTTGGCGTCACGGCGTCAAACATCAGTGTGCTACATACCCTCCCCCCGGCCCCTGTTGTGCCAGAAGAGACGTCGTCTGCTCCTGCCGATTTTCAGGCCATGATGAAGAGTTTGCTTAAGCGTTCCGGGAGATCCTGATGCGCCGTTTGTTATCCCTTACGCTGACCAGTTTATGGCTTATCAGCCCCGCCGCACTGGCGCAACTGCCAGGTCTTGTGAGCCAACCCCTGCCCGGGGGCGGACAAAGCTGGTCGCTGCCCGTGCAGACGCTGGTCTTCATCACCTCGCTGACCTTTATTCCGGCCATTTTGCTGATGATGACCAGTTTTACCCGCATCATCATCGTCTTTGGCCTGCTGCGTAATGCGCTTGGTACGCCATCCGCCCCACCAAACCAGGTGCTGCTGGGGCTGGCGCTGTTCCTGACCTTTTTCATCATGTCGCCGGTCATCGACAAGATCTATGTCGAGGCGTATCAACCGTTCAGCGAAGAGAAAATCTCAATGCAGGAAGCGCTGGACAAAGGTGCGCAACCGCTGCGTGAATTTATGCTGCGCCAGACCCGCGAGGCCGATCTGGCCCTGTTTGCCCGTCTGGCAAACAGCGGTCCGCTTCAGGGGCCTGAAGCCGTACCGATGCGTATTTTGCTGCCCGCCTATGTGACCAGCGAGCTGAAAACGGCTTTCCAGATCGGCTTTACGATCTTCATCCCTTTCCTGATTATCGACCTGGTGATTGCCAGCGTGCTGATGGCGCTGGGGATGATGATGGTTCCGCCGGCAACCATTGCCCTACCGTTCAAACTGATGCTGTTCGTGCTGGTGGATGGCTGGCAACTGCTGGTGGGTTCGCTTGCACAAAGTTTCTACAGTTAGAGGCGAAAAATGACACCTGAATCGGTCATGATGATTGGCACCGAGGCCATGAGAGTTGCCCTCGCCCTTGCCGCCCCCCTGCTGCTGGTTGCACTGGTGACGGGGCTTATCATCAGTATTTTGCAGGCCGCCACACAGATTAACGAAATGACGCTGTCGTTTATCCCGAAAATCGTGGCGGTGTTTACGGCGATTATCGTGGCCGGGCCGTGGATGCTGAATTTGCTGCTGGATTACGTGCGCACGCTGTTCACCAATCTGCCGTACATCATCGGGTAAGATGACGGATGTTGCAGGTAACCAGCGATCAATGGCTGCAGTGGCTGAGCCTCTATTTCTGGCCGCTACTGCGCGTACTGGCGCTGATCAGCACCGCCCCGATCCTCAGTGAACGCGCGGTTCCTAAACGGGTGAAACTGGGGCTGGGGCTCATCATCACCTTTGTCATTGCCCCTTCTTTGCCGCCCAACGATGTGCCTATTTTTTCGTTTAACGCGTTATGGCTGGCAATGCAGCAAATCCTGATCGGCATCGCATTGGGCTTTACTATGCAATTTGCCTTCGCGGCGGTACGTACGGCGGGTGAGATCATCGGTTTGCAGATGGGCCTCTCCTTTGCCACCTTTGTCGATCCGGCCAGCCACCTGAATATGCCAGTGCTTGCCAGAATTATTGATATGCTGGCAATGCTGCTGTTCCTGACCTTTGACGGTCACCTGTGGCTGATTTCACTGCTGGTCGACACGTTCCACACCCTGCCTGTTGGCGGCAATCCGGTGAACAGCAACGCGTTTCTGGCGTTGGCCAGAGCGGGCAGCCTGATCTTCCTTAACGGGATGATGCTGGCGCTGCCGGTGATCACCATGCTGCTAACGCTGAACCTGGCGCTGGGATTATTAAATCGTATGGCACCGCAATTATCTGTATTTGTGATTGGCTTTCCGCTCACCCTGACCGTGGGTATCTCGTTAATCGCGGCATTAATGCCATTGATTGCGCCGTTTTGTGAACATCTATTTAGTGAAATCTTCAATCTATTAGCTGATATTGTTAGTGAATTGCCCGTTAATAATAGTCCATAATGTTTATCCTGTTTTTCTAAGGATTATCCTAAAGTCATTCAGTAAAAACATCTACCAGGATAACTCTCACGCGCTTTATTTGTTTTTATCTCTCTCACATAACGCAACATTTACTTTACTTTAAGACAATTCCAGGCAAATTATACGTAACTTTACGGGATAGTAAGTCCGCCTGAAAACCGCATATGCGTCTCATTAGGTGAAGCATTCGATTCCGTTAAGTTGTGATGAGATATTCAGGTAAGGGGAATTATCGTTACGCATTGAGTGAGGGTAAGCCATGTCAACGATTATTATGGATTTATGCAGTTACACCCGGCTGGGTTTGACCGGGTATCTGGTAAGCAGAGGGGTGAAAAAAAGGGAAATCAACGACATCGAAACCGTTGACGAACTCGACATCGCTTGTGACACACACCAGCCGTCTGTGGTGTTTATTAATGAAGACTGTTTTATCCATGATCCAGCCAGCAGTCAGCATATAAAGCAAATCATTAATCAGCATCCCAATACGCTATTTATTGTTTTTATGGCAATTGCCAATGTCCATTTTGATGAATATCTATTAGTCAGAAAAAACTTATTGATCAGCTCAAAGTCAATTAAGCCAGAATCACTGGACGATCTCCTTGGCGATATTCTGAAAAAAGAGACGGACGTCGCCGGGGTAATAAATTTACCGACGTTATCATTAAGTCGCACTGAGTCCAGCATGCTGCGCATGTGGATGGAAGGCCAGGGAACAATTCAAATTTCAGATCAAATGAATATCAAGGCGAAAACGGTGTCATCCCATAAGGGGAATATAAAACGAAAGATAAAGACGCATAACAAACAGGTTATCTATCATGTTGTCAGACTCACCGATAACGTGACCAACGGTATATTTGTTAACATGCGATGAGACGCCCCGACTGGTGGCTGTCCCACCAGCCGGGCATACATTGGGCATTGTAATGCCTACTCTGCCTTCTCCACAAAGATACCATCCTGATGCCCTGACTCGTTAAAGAACCAGATGCCGAGCGGGTAGTCTTCCAGCGAAACCAGGTACATTGTGCCTTCACTAAACTCTTCTACTGCCAGTACCACGCCAGGCCGACGAGAACCGCCGTCCGTTTTGACTGTGACCCGATCATTCACCTTCATCATTATCCTCCTGTGGCTTTGTGCCAGTGTAGAACAAAAACCGCCGCCTGACAGCGTCTGACCGGTTTGATTGCGGGTTTTCTCAACGGTCTATACTTAGTCTGTGGCACGGTTAATGACGAGGTTGAAATGAAGACCGCGAAAGAGTATAGCGATACCGCAAAACGTGAAGTCAGCGTCGATGTTGACGCGCTGCTGGCGGCGATTAATGAAATCAGCGAAAGCGAGATTCATCGCAGCGGAAACGACCCGGACAGAGTCAGCGTGGATGGTCGTGAGTATCATACATGGCATGAATTAGCCGAGGCGTTTGAGCTGGATATCCATGACTTTAGCGTGACGGAAATTAATCGCTGACCCACAGCGAAAAAAATCCCGACCCTAACGGGTCGGGATGAAACTTGCTTATGCAAGAAGCACTTGAAAATTCGTTACACCAGGAAATCTGATGTACGCTAAACCTTATCCGCAATTTTTTTGCATGACAAGCAAATATTTTTCAGACAAATGATTAATCCTTCTAATGGTTAAGGCGGACAGGCTGTCAGCACGCGTGATGGCGGGATCGATCCCAATTCCCTGTCAGATAAAATGCCCTGTTTTTAGGATTTATCCAGAATACCGCGACTTACGTGACGGGAATAAAAATGCTATCACTCGACGCCCCACTGCTGATTTTTACCGATCTGGATGGCACGCTACTGGACAGTCATACCTATGACTGGCAACCTGCCGCAGCCTGGCTGGCTCGTCTGCGTGAAAAGCGTATTCCCGTGATCCTGTGCAGCAGTAAAACCGCCGCAGAAATGCTGCACATCCAGAAATTGCTGGGCTTACAAGGACTGCCGTTGATTGCTGAAAATGGCGCAGTGGTTGAACTGGACAGCCGCTGGCAGACGCATCCTGACTTTCCGCGCCAGATCTTCGGCGCTTCGCATGCTGAAATTAGCGCTGTGCTGGATAAACTTCGTGCCCGATCCGCGTTTAAATTTACGACGTTTGATGATGTCGATGAGTCCACGATCGCCGAGTGGACCGGTCTGTCGCATGCTCAGGCCAGCTTAACGCGACTGCATGAAGCCTCTGTCACCCTGATCTGGCGCGACAGCGATGAACGCATGGCCGAGTTCGCCCGGCAGCTAAACGATCTGGGACTGCAGTTTGTCCATGGTGCCCGCTTCTGGCATGTCCTGGACGCCACGTCAGGGAAAAACCACGCGGCAAACGGTCTGATTGATCTCTATCGGCGCCAGGGGAAAAAGCGCCCGATCACCGTCGGTCTGGGCGACGGCCCGAACGACGCCCCACTGCTTGAGGCAATGGATTACGCGGTGATCGTCAAAGGACTGAATCGCGAAGGGGTGGTTTTACGCTCCGACAGCACGGCGCAGGTTTACCGCACGCAGCATGAAGGCCCCGAGGGCTGGCAGGAAGGCATGACCTGGCTGTTCGCCGCGCCTTAGCCCCGATCCACCGCGCAAACGCGGTTCCGTCCGGCCTGTTTTGCCTTGTAGAGTCTGCGATCCGCGAGCGACTGGAGTTGCTCGAAGTCGTAGTCTCCGGTTTCCTGGGTACTACTCACCCCGAGTGAGGCGCTGATCCGCAGCGTGGCGCTTTTCGCCACCAGAATCTCTTTCTCATTCAGTCGCTGGCGGATGCGTTCAGCTATCTGCTCCGCCTGCGCCAGAGACGTTTCCGGCAGGA
This sequence comes from Citrobacter farmeri, assembly GCF_019048065.1. Lineage (NCBI taxonomy): Bacteria > Pseudomonadati > Pseudomonadota > Gammaproteobacteria > Enterobacterales > Enterobacteriaceae > Citrobacter > Citrobacter farmeri. Next base: position 1,811,981 of record NZ_CP077291.1, on the reverse strand, counting down.
CCACGCAGAACTCCTCCCCGCCCACACGCCCGGCAACATCATAGGTACGCAATGTGCCGCTGATTAAGCCTGCGGCATGCGTTAACACGCGATCCCCGGCCTGATGACCAAAGCGGTCATTGATACTTTTGAAGTGGTCAAGATCGATCTGAATAACCGACAGAGGTTGTTTTTGCATTCGACAACGCTGGGTCAGCTGTTTGGCTTTTTCAAACAGCGCGCCGCGGTTATATAAGCGGGTCAGCGTATCGTGCCAGGCCTGCCATTGAAGTGAACTTTGCAACACAAACATATTGCTGACCATATGGCGGATAACGACCCAGGAGATGATCAACATCGCGGTAAACAGCGCCCACAGTAGCGCCAGCGCAATACTGATGCTGCCGAAATCGCCATGTACCCCTTCGCTCAAGGTATGTACCCGTACCAGCACGCCATCGAAATGGTCCAGCCGTTGCCAGCTAACGTAACGACTGCCCATGCGCAAGCCGCCTACGGTATCCTGCTCAATATCATGCGCCAGCAACGCCAGTTCGCGCTCATCAAAGGTCTTAGCATTCCTCAGTTCCGGCGTTGAGGCTGCCAGCAGTTTCAGTTTACTGTCGTAGAGTTGGTACTCCCCTTCCACATCTTTGTCGATAGCCTCATCCATAAACCGTTCTACTGCTGAAACGGGGATGCTCATCGCCAGCACCCCGAGCCAGTAATGATTGCTATCCAGCGGTACACTGACGGTTACGCGCTGCTGCGCATAGCTGAATTCGGATGACGGCGAGGTAAACCAGCGCACGCCGCGCGTCCGGTTTTTTCGCTGCGACTGCCCGGTAAACCAGGGTTGAATTACGTAGTCGTAGTAGCGGGCGGTAATTTCGCTCGAGAGCGATGTCGGCAGCGTGGAGACGTAAAATCCCGCGCGCGAGACGTACATCGCCTGGAGTGACAGAGACGCGCGGGTGACCGCCAGGCGCAGCAGATAACCCAGCTCCAGCGCGGCTGTCAGTTCGTTATCCAGCGATTCGTTGTCACGCGAGAGCAACTGAGTTTGATTCACAAACGAATCAGAAACGCCATTCAGCGGCAGCGTCCGTCGCTTATCCAGTTCAAGCTGCCAGACGCGCGAATGGCGTAACTGTTCAAAATGGGTAACCGCATCTTTTAAGACGGAAAATCCCAGAGGGGTGATCAGCGCCTCGTGCATCCCGTCACGCAGAAACAGCAGCTTATCCACATTGAATTGCAGCTGCTTGTCGAGGGCGTTGGCGACATTTTCCAGATGATTACGCTGGCTTGAGATATAAGCGTCTTCCAGGACGACTACTTCCCGCCAGGTCAGCAGGGTTGAAAAGAGCATGACGGTCAGAAAACAGAGATTCACGACATGGCCAGGGCCGAGTCGCCGCGCCAGCGTTTTCAGCCAGCCCCAGTTTTCCATCGTTGTTTCGTGCGGCACTCTGACCACTCCCTACTCGCGATTGCTTTCCTAATCCTGGCATAACTCAGTACGTTACGTATTATGACCGTCACGTATTTTTTGAATTTAAGAAAACGCCCGACGGTCGCCGGGCGTTCAGGCATCAGGCTTATTCACACCGTTGTCTGGCATCACCGGAAACGAGTTCACTCTCATGGAATGCTTCTCGCTTGACGCCAAACCCATCATACCACCGACATTCCACCATACCGCTGGAATAGCCGGTGACAATCATGCGTGGACCGCCCTCTTTCACAGTCACTTCCTCACTGACCGAAAAAACCATGTTACCTCCTGTATACAGTGAACGTTTTCACCTTAGACGAGGATGTCTGGTTTTGCCTCATTCAGGGGAAGACTTTTAGTGCGCCCCCCCGCGCACTTTGGCCACCGCTTTTACCAGCAGCACAACGATCGCGCCGATGATAAAGCCCAGCACCAGATTCAGAAGCGTCGGCAAAATCAACGCCACTACGGCGCTTTGCTGTTGGGCGAACCGCTCAATGGCATGATGTAACGGTGCAACGCCGTGCACGACAATCCCTCCGCCCACAAGGAACATCGCCAGCGTGCCAATCACCGACAGCGATTTCATCAGCCACGGCGCGACAACCAGCAATCCTTTACCTAACGCCTGCGCCAACACGCTGGTTTTTTCTGCCAGCCAGTAGCCCATATCATCCAGCTTAACAATGAGTCCGACCAGACCATAAACGCCAATCGTCACCACCAGCGCGATCCCCGACAAGACCAGCACCTGATTGAGCAGCGGTGCTTCAGCCACAATCCCCAGCGTGATCGCCACAATCTCCGCAGAGAGAATAAAGTCGGTTCGCACTGCGCCTTTGATTTTATCTTTTTCAAACGCCAGCGGATCCTGTGCCGCCAGCGCTTCCAGCCGCCGCTGTCGCTCAGCCGGATCTTCTTTCTGTTTTCGCGATTTGAGGGTATGCAGAACTTTCTCCACACCTTCAAAACAGAGGAAGGCACCGCCAATCATCAACAACGGCGTAATCGCCCAGGGAATAAAGGCGCTGATGAGCAATGCCAGCGGCACCAGGATCACTTTGTTGACGAGCGAGCCTTTCGCCACGCTCCAGACCACCGGCAGCTCGCGATTCGCTCTTACCCCCGTCACCTGCTGCGCGTTTAGCGACAGGTCGTCCCCCAATACGCCAGCGGTTTTCTTCGCGGCCAGTTTGCCCATCATCGAGATATCATCCAGCAGCGTGGCAATATCATCGAGTAAGGTCAGTAAGCTACTTCCTGCCAAAATTATTCCCTCATTTTTTTCTTCTTGAAGCGTTAAGTATGGAGTAAAACACGCGAGGCTGAAACTGACGTTATTCGTCAACATTTTTCTAACAAGATGCGTGAATTATATCGCTCGCCAGTCTGGTCGTTTTCGCGTTTACTATATCGCTTGTTAGCGTTTCGCACGTGAGGGATTATGCGTTTCAGGCAGTTGTTACCGCTTTTCAGCGCACTGTTCGCGCTGTATATCATCTGGGGTTCTACCTATTTCGTCATCCGTATCGGCGTGGAGAGTTGGCCGCCGCTGATGATGGCTGGCGTCCGTTTTCTCGCGGCCGGGGGGTTGTTAACCGCCTTTTTGCTACTGCGCGGTCACAAATTGCCGCCGCTTCGCCCGCTGCTTAACGCGGCGTTGATTGGCATTTTGCTGCTGGCCGTCGGTAATGGGTTGGTCACGGTGGCAGAACATCAGGACGTTCCCTCCGGCATCGCAGCGGTCGTGGTCGCGACGGTCCCCCTGTTCACCCTGTGCTTCAGCCATTTCTTTGGCATCAAAACCCGCAGGCTGGAGTGGATGGGGATTGCCATTGGGCTGGCGGGGATCGTGATGCTCAACAGCGGTGGCAACCTGAGCGGCAATCCGTGGGGAGCAATATTGATTCTGATTGGTTCAATCAGTTGGGCGTTTGGTTCCGTCTACGGTTCCCGCATTACACTGCCGACAGGAATGATGGCTGGCGCCATTGAGATGCTCGCCGCCGGGATCGTGCTGATGTGTGCCTCGCTCATCAGCGGTGAAAAACTGACCACGCTGCCGTCGCTGTCAGGCTTTCTGGCGGTAGGCTATCTGGCGGTGTTTGGATCCATCATCGCCATCAACGCCTATATGTATTTGATCCGTAACGTTAGCCCTGCACTGGCAACCAGTTACGCCTACGTGAACCCGGTTGTTGCTGTGCTACTGGGGACAGGACTGGGAGGTGAACGTCTGGCACTGATTGAATGGCTGGCGTTAGGAGTCATCGTCTTTGCGGTGGTTCTGGTGACGCTGGGGAAATATCTTTTCCCGGCCAAACCGACGCTCAAACCCATGGAAAACGAAAAAACGTTACAGTAAATGTATCCCCAGAGTATCGATCTGCGCGGATGCGCCACCGCCGCAGATCCACTCTTCAAGACGTTCAGACAGCGCGACGTCGCCGAGCTTCTCCCGCCCCCGCAACGCGCATTCCCAGACGATCAGCACCCTCCAGCCCAGTCCCGCCAAACGCTGGGTATCCCGGCGATCGCGCTCGACGTTTTTACCGATCTTATCCAGCCAGAATTCTGTGCGCGTGGCCGGCACCTTAAACAGGTAGCAATGATGGTGATGCCAGAAACAACCGTGGGTAAAAATCACGCAGCGGTATTCATCCAGTACAAAATCGGGACGTCCTGGCAACGAATCATCCTGAACGCGATAGTCGAGTCCCTGCTCCGCCAGCAGTCCCGCAAGCCGCTTTTCGATGGCGGTATCGCGGGTCGCGATGGCCCGCATGTTTTTACTGCGCGTTGCCTTATCGTGAACGTCCGCCATCCGCGCTCTCTTGCTGACGTAACGCGACAGCCATTTTAATTTTCTCTTCCAGCAACGTCGCCACGGCGGCAAACGCGGGCACTACGACAGAGTTACCAAACTGACGATAGGCCTGGGTGTCAGAAACGGGGATACGGAACTGATATCCCTGCGGCGACTCAAAACCCATCAGTCGCGCACACTCTCTCGGCGTTAAGCGACGAGGACGATGCTGCTGATTTGTCGGATCGTCGAAGTTCACTTCTCCGGCAGCAAAATCCCAGCCACGGTCGATCAGGATTTCTGCGCCGTCTTTGTAATATCTCGCGGATAGCGTGCGCGTCACACTATTCGGATTCGTGGGATAGACCATGCCGTAGCCAAAACCGTTGCCCTTCGCCTGATGCTTTTTCGCATAGCGGTAGAGATATTTCCACAGCACCGGCGTCAGTACATATTTGGCTTCCACTACCGGTTCCAGCAGTTCCGCCAGAGTAGTGCGCCGCTGCGGGTAACGCGTACTGATATCACGCAGGGTAAAATCGCGCTTCAGATTCAGATCGCGACGAAAGCCGACTAACACAATGCGTTCCCGGTGCTGCGGCAAGAAATGTTTGCCATCAATAATTTTCGGATCGTCCGGCCCGTTATCCTCCGCATCGGCGACGTCATAGCCCAGCTCATCCAGCGTTTGCATAATGATGCGGAACGTTTTGCCCTGATCGTGACTCTTCAGGTTTTTCACGTTTTCCAGGACAAAAATCGGCGGGCGGCGGACGTCAATGATGCGCACGACGTCAAAGAACAGTGTCCCCTGAGTATCGCAGGCAAAACCGTGGGCGCGTCCCAGCGCATTTTTCTTTGACACGCCGGCAAGGGAAAATGGCTGACACGGGAAGCCTGCCAACAGGACATCGTGCTGCGGCACATGCTGGCGAATATGATCTGCTGCCTGACTGTCGCTTACACCTTCGTGATGGCTGAGCGTGATATCGCGAATGTCTTCATTAAAGTGGTGGCTCGCCGGGTCGCAGTAATAGTTGGCTTTATAGGTACGCACCGCATGCTTGTTCCACTCGCTGGTAAACACGCACTGGCCACCTATCGCCTCAAATCCACGACGAATACCGCCAATACCGGCAAAGAGATCAATAAACCGAAAAGCATAGTGAGGATGGTGTGCAGGCGGCGTGGGCAACAGCGAGCACAAAGATGCCAACTCACGTTCGCTCAATCGATGCCATGCCGAGGCATTCGCCGCCACGCGTTTTAAAATAGCCGGACTCCAGTGATTCTCGCCAATTCCATTCAGGTGAGCCACCAGCGTTTTAACATCATAAATTTCCAACAATTTCGCCAATACCCCCTGCGCAACGTCGACATTGCTGTCTGTTGCGGTAACCAGCGAACCTGTTACTGAAAGATTTTGCTGCATATCTTCAACCGGCCAAAAAAGAGTGTCGTCAGGTTAACATAAAATTGGCTTCACGAGTGGCTGGGGCGAAATGCGCGGATCACCGCCGGATCGACAGATTCATACTCCCCATTTAGCTCAGCGCTCAACTTTGCCATGTAGTTTACCAGGAAATCAGCGTTATGACGGGCCAGTTCACGTCCACGCTCGGTTTGCATTGTGCCGGGCAACGCCAGCAATTTGGTCTGGAAGTGATCGAGAGCAAACTGTTTATCGTTGAGCGCACGCCGTTCTGCAAAGGGATCTTCACCGTCAAAAAGCGCCACGCCTAACGCGCCTGAAACCGCAAAAACGCGCGCCAGCCCTATCGCGCCCAGCGCCTCAAGTCTGTCAGCATCCTGAACGATTTTTGCTTCCAGAGTGAGGGGAGCAATGTTCGCGCTAAAACTATGTGCCTCGATCGCATGGCAAACCGACGCCAGCTGTGGCTCAGGGAAGGTAGGGAAATCCTGAATGAGGATACGGCGGGTTTCAGCGGCAGCCAGAACCGACGAGCGATGACGATCCGGATGATTTTTGGCAAGGCTGACAATGTCATGAAAATAACAGGCGGTCAGCACGACCAGTCCATCCACTTCCTGCCCTTTCATCAGTTGCCGTGATGTCGCCCAGACGCGGCGGAAGTGAAAGATATCATGTGCGGCATCCTGCCGGGTATGATGGTTACATAACCACGCTTCAAATTGTGATTGCCAGAGCTGAAGATCCACATTGCCTCCCGTACGTTAAGAAGCAATACAGTAGCAAGTTTCTCCTGCGTCTTCACGTTGGCTGACGACGCGGGCGCGTATACCAGGCGATGCCACCGAGAATCAGTCCCACCAGTCCGAGGACCAGGAAACCCAGCAGTGCGCCCATCCATTTCCCGCTGGTGGAGCCAAGCGAACTTTCGAATCCGGCAACCGGGATTGACTGAACATGGCTAATCACCCACGCGTAGCGAAGCATGGCCCAGGCAAAGTAGACGCAAAAAGCATAAAACACCCACAATGCCAGTTTTCCGCCCAGACTCCGTGTTGCTCTTTCTTCCATAGTGCTCAAAGGAAACTCCATTTTGGTGATGTAACTCAACAGTAATCATTGCTTATTTTTGTGATTATAGTCACATTTTTATGTTCTGTGTGTCACAAGATGACTGACATTCATTGATTTTGCATATGTATTGATCCAGGGCAATTTTAGTTATGTCACAAAATCCACCACCCCTTTCCACTAAAACGAAGAATCTCCGGGTTTTCCTTTATTTGCGCATATTGCAAACAAATAAAAAATTCGCCCGCTACCCCGCCGTCTTTTTTAGAGTGTTCATATCATTATGCTGTATCACCAGACTTCTCATCGTTAAATTAACTTGTTTTTACAAACAACATTCACGTCAATTATTTATTATTCACGACTCATAGATAAGCTTTTATTCAGAAACCATTCAAATTCATGATATAACCATAAAAATCATAATCATTTGATATAACAAACTAAAAACATGAATGATATTTAAATAAATCATATAAAATTAATTATAAAAACCCAAAACAGAAACATTTAGAAATATTTAAAATATAATTGTTACATGTTACTTTTAAAATAAAATGAACTCTATGGAATAGTATCCAGCGTGTTCTTCTGGAAAGAAGAACTCATTCATGAGAATTATCATCATAAGGGAAAACATAATGAAAAGAAAAGTATTGGCAATGCTTGTTCCAGCATTACTTATTTCTGGCGTGGCGAATGCCGCTGAAGTTTATAATAAAGACGGCAATAAAGTAGATATCTATGGGAAAGTAGATGGTCTGCATTACTTCTCTGAAGATGCTGGCAGCGATGGCGACATGTCCTATGCACGTCTTGGCTTCAAAGGCGAAACTCAGATCATGGATCAACTGACCGGTTACGGCCAGTGGGAATACAATATCCAGGCAAACACAACGGAAAGCGACCACGGTAACTCCTGGACGCGTCTGGGCTTTGCCGGTTTAGGCTTTGGCCAGAACGGCACCTTTGATTATGGTCGTAACTACGGCGTGGTTTATGACGTTGAAGCGTGGACCGATATGCTGCCAGAATTTGGTGGCGATACCTACACCCAGACCGACGTGTATATGCTGGGTCGTACTAACGGCGTCGCCACCTATCGTAATAAAGGCTTCTTCGGTCAGGTTGATGGCCTGAACTTTGCGCTGCAGTATCAGGGTAATAACGAGAACGGCGGTCTGGCTGGGCAGGAAGGTACGAGTAACGGTAACGGTGCCCGTAGCATGGCGAAAGAAAACGGCGACGGTTTCGGTATGTCCACCTCCTATGACTTTGACTTCGGTCTGAGCCTGGGCGCGGCCTACTCAAATTCCGATCGCACTGATAATCAGGTTACTCGTGGTTATGGCGATCGCTCCCATGCCAACAACTATGCTGGCGGCGAAACGGCCGAAGCGTGGACTATTGGCGCGAAATATGACGCAAACAATATCTATCTGGCCACCATGTATGCCGAAACCCGCAATATGACCTATTACGGCAGCGGTAAAGGTGAAGCAACTGGCGGTATCGCTAACCAGACTCAGAACTTTGAAGCCGTCGCGCAATACCAGTTCGATTTCGGCCTGCGCCCCTCCATCGCCTACCTGGTCTCTAAAGGTAAGGACCTGGGTGGTCAGGATCACGATGGCGACGGTAACCCACGTTATACCGACAAAGATCTGGTGAAATATGTTGAGGTCGGTATGACTTACTACTTCAACAAAAACATGTCCACCTACGTTGATTACAAAATCAACCTGCTGGATAACGATGACCATTTCTATACAGACAACGGCATCGCGACCGATGACATCGTTGCTCTGGGCTTAGTGTATCAGTTCTAATTTCCAGAATGATTTCAGGCCCGCTTCTGGCGGGCTTTTTTGTACCTCTGAGACTCAATCCGCGATGGATTTTCCGCATAGACTGTACGTGAAACCACACCTGAGTATGGTTCGTAAAACGCCTGCGTAGAAATTCTACTCCCCCAAAAAGACTGCTGATGTTTTTTTGCATTTTCTCATTATTAATAATGTAATAATAGCCACCGTTCTCATGTTTCAGTTAAAGCAAAAAAAATAGATAAGAAAATTTCACAGCTAAATAAGATTCTTACCAAAACACTTCCCCAATGATATAAATGAATCTTTTGACAATATTTTTCGGCCTATTTATAGTCATTAAGTGGGATAAAGGATGACAGGTGTGAGAACAGTTTATTATTAACATTATCTCGCAAGAGAGAAGCTAAATACCCTTTGATTTTCAACCCTTCTGATTTGCACCCGGCAAAAGAAAAGTATCCTCCAGACTTTCACCTTAACAACATTATATAAATAATCTGATGGTGATGTAAGAGAACTTTATTCTCTCACTTAGACAAAATAACAGGATTCATAGTCCCCCGTAGTACGGGAACTATACAGGAGTGGTATGGGCATTAAACAACACAATGGAAATATTGGGATCGATCGCCTCGCTGAATTAAAAATACGTTCTGCCTCAATTCAACTTGCGACGATCGGCGCTATTGGTTTGAATGCAATTGTCTTTTCGCCATTAATAGCAGCGGCTGATTTAGGCAGTCAAAATGGTACCAGTATTACCGTTAACGATGGTGACAGAATTACAGGAGATAGCGTCGATTCCTCTGGGAGCCTCTATGGCGTAATGACCCCAACAGGTAATACTCCCGGCAACATCAACCTGGGTAATAATGTTACCGTCAATGTCAACGCCCCCACCGGGTATGCAAAGGGAATCATTCTTCAGGGCAACAACAGTACCCTGACAGCTAACCAACTGACAGTCGACGTTGTCGGTCAAACCGCTGCGGTCGGCATTAATTTAAATGGTGACGATACGCATGCTGACTTAGGCACAGGCAGCACCATTAAAAGTAACGGTGACGGCGTCATTGTTGGGCATAGCTCAGCGCTATTAGCCAGCCAACTTTCCATTGAAAATTCGAACGGCACAGGCTTAAAAATCAACGACTATGGCAGCAGTGCCGATCTTGGCAGCGGAAGCCAAATCAAAACCAACGGTGGCCCAGGAGTTTACATCGGTGGTCTCAACGGCAATTCCGCCAACGGTGTTGCGCGTTTTACGGCGACAGACCTGACGATCGATGTGCAGGGTTACAGCGCCTTAGGCATAAACGTACAGAGAAACTCTGTTGTCGACCTGGGAACAAACAGTACCATTAAAACCAATGGCGGCTATGCGCACGGCATCTGGAGCTTTGGCCAGCTTAGCGCGAATGCACTCGCTGTTGAGGTAAATGGAACTGACGCCAATGGCATCGAAGTCCGTGGCGGAATAACCACTATCGGTGCGGGCAGCCATATTTCTTCCAACCAGGGGGGTGGACTGGTGACCAACGGCACAGGCGCAACGATCCATTTTTCTGGCACGCCAACGCAACGGAACAGCATATTCTCCGGCGGTTCTTACGGTGCCTCTGCCCAGAGCGCAACGGCCGTTATCAACATGCAAAACACCGACATTACGGTTGATCGTAATGGCAGCCTGGCGCTGGGTTTGTGGACGCTGAGTGGCGGTAAAATAGCCGGTGATAATCTGACTATCACTGGCGCGGCAGGAACCCGGGGAGTTTATGCCATGACCAACAGCCAGATCGATCTGACGAACGATCTGGTTATTAATATGAGCACACCCGATCAGATGGCCATCGCGACGCAACATAACGATGGTTATGCCGCCAGCCGAATCAACGCTTCGGGGCATATGCTAATCAACGGTAGCGTCCTTGCCAAAGGTGGATTGATCAATCTGGATATGCATTCCGGATCCGTCTGGACGGGTTCCTCCTTCAGCGACAATATCAATGGCGGGAAACTGGACGTCGCAATGAATGATAGCGTCTGGAATGTGACGAGTCATTCCAGTCTCGACACGCTGGCGCTGACGCATTCAACCGTCGATTTTGCCAGCCGCGCCTCAACTGCCAGCACATTTACCACATTAAATGTCGCGAACCTGAGCGGTAACAGTACCTTTATTATGCGTGCCGATGTCGTGGGCGAGGGAGATGGCGTTAATAACGCAGGTGATTTACTGAACATCAGCGGAAGTAGCGCCGGTAATCACGTATTGACCATCCGCAACCAGGGCAGCGAGGCGACAACGGGCAATGAAGTGCTGACCGTTGTACAAACCCCTGACGGTGCTGCCTCATTCACCGCCTCTTCTCAGGTTGAGCTGGGAGGATATCTGTATGATGTGCGTAAAAATGGGACCAACTGGGAGCTATACGCTTCCGGAACGGCTCCAGAACCGATTCCTGATCCCATACCGGATCCCGCTCAGCCTCCCGTCATAAAACCCGAGCCCTCGCCAGTTCCTGCACCTAAACCAACCACGACCGCAGATGCTGGCGGCAATTATCTCAACGTTGGTTATCTTATGAACTATGTCGAAAACCGTACGCTGATGCAGCGAATGGGCGACCTGAGAAATCAGAGCAAGGAAGGTAATATCTGGCTTCGCGGCTATGGGGGCAACCTGGACTCCTTCGCCAGTGGCAAACTGAGCGGCTTTGATATGGGTTACAGCGGTATACAGTTTGGCGGGGATAAACGTCTCTCTGATGAAATACCGTTGTATGTAGGACTGTTTATTGGTTCAACACACGCGTCGCCGGACTATCGCGGAGGCGATGGTACTGCACGTTCAGACTATATGGGAATGTACACCAGTTACATGGCAGAAGGCGGCTTTTACAGCGATCTGGTTGTAAAAGCGTCACGCCAGAAAAATAGTTTCCATGTGCTGGACAGTCAGAACAACGGCGTTAGCGCCAGCGGCAGCGCCAATGGATTCAGCGCCTCTCTGGAGGCCGGACAGAAGTTCAGCCTGAACCAACCAGGTCATGGGTTCTATATTGAACCTCAGGCTCAGTTCACATACAGCCACCAAAATGACATGGATATGAAGGCGAGTAATGGCCTCAATATCCATCTGAGTCAGTACAAATCAATGCTGGGACGTGCCAGCATAATACTGGGATATGACGTCGTCGCAGGTAACAGCCAGTTGAATATGTATGTGAAGACTGGCGGTATTCGCGAGTTTTCCGGGGATACCGAGTATCGCCTGAACCGCTCCCGGGAAAAGCACAGTTTCAAAGGTAATGGCTGGAACAACGGTGTGGGAGTGAGTGCACAGTTCAACAAACAGCACACACTCTACCTCGAAGCGGATTACACGCAGGGTAATGCCTTTGATCAGAAGCAAGTCAGCGGCGGATATCGTTTCAGCTTTTAAGCGCCGGACGGGCAGTGGAAACATTGCCTTAGAACAAGTTGAAAAACATTAATTAGAATGTGCCGTATCAACCTTCAGGTAACCAACATCATGCAGAGGTGCGCCAACACCTCTGCATCTTTCATGCATAATGTAACTGAAGCACATCATCTCATTTCGTTAGCTCACTTCCCTCTTCTCTCCCGAGAGGTCTGGACACCCTTAAAAGCCCCTGACGAGCATAAATGCAACCAGAAAATAGTCTAACTCGTCGGTTTGCACATCATGAGCGAGAGCGGAAGCAGACCATAAGCTGAAACGTCAGGTGCATGTTCAGGATCGCAAAGTAAGAATATTCACAGCCCAGGCTCTTCCTGTTTTGGGTAAATCAGAAGATGATGATGGCGCGAAAAACACCAGGTAAGTATACCAACACGGTACCAAGTGTGACGTGCGTCGTTGAATGGAAGTGAGCTAACTGCTTGAATAGTGGCGGAGAGAGGGGGATTTGAACCCCCGGTAGAGTTGCCCCTACTCCGGTTTTCGAGACCGGTCCGTTCAGCCGCTCCGGCATCTCTCCGTTTTGATGGTTGCCATCATGCCAGGTAATTTGGCATTTTAACAGACCCTGTCCCTTCAATTTTGTTCAAGTGACGAGTTTGCGAGCAAAACGATGATTAAGTGGCCCTGGAAAGCACAAGACACCGCGCAAAGTGACTCAGCTCAGTGGGAGGAAGCCCTTGCGATCCCCCTGCTTGTGACTTTGACTGCGCAAGAACAAGCCAGACTCATTGCGCTGGCTGAGCGATTCCTGCAACAAAAAAGGCTGGTCGCCCTTCAGGGTTTCGAACTCGACTCGCTGAAAAGCGCGCGCATCGCTCTGCTTTTCTGTCTGCCGGTTCTGGAACTGGGTATCGAATGGCTGGATGGCTTCCACGAGGTGCTGATCTACCCTGCGCCCTTTGTTGTTGATGACGAATGGGAAGATGATATTGGCCTGGTCCATAACCAGCGCGTCGTTCAGTCCGGACAAAGCTGGCAGCAAGGGCCGATCATTCTGAACTGGCTGGATATTCAGGACTCCTTTGACGCCTCTGGATTTAACCTTATTATTCATGAGGTTGCACATAAACTGGACATGCGCAATGGCGACCGTGCCAGCGGCATCCCGCTAATTCCCTTACGGGAGGTAGCGAGTTGGGAACATGACCTGCACGCCGCAATGAACAATATTCAGGATGAAATTGATCTGGTGGGGGAAACTGCGTCGAGCATTGACGCCTATGCGGCAAGCGATCCGGCGGAATGTTTTGCCGTCCTGTCCGAGTATTTCTTCAGCGCTCCAGAACTTTTTGCGCCACGGTTCCCCGCGCTGTGGCAACGCTTCTGCCAGTTTTATCAGCAGGACCCTCTGCAACGCCTTCGTGATAGCGAAGACGATGACCCATCCCCCACCGGGCAGGTTCACTGATCCCTCGCGTTGGGGATTAATTAACCACTTGAAAAAGCGTGCTAATTTTACTGTTGACACGCAGTGGAGAGGTCAGTATCATGCGCCTCGTTCACACGATTCCTCTGTAGTTCAGTCGGTAGAACGGCGGACTGTTAATCCGTATGTCACTGGTTCGAGTCCAGTCAGAGGAGCCAAATTTAAAGAAACCCGCTTTTTAGCGGGTTTTTTGCTTTATATCTGATAATCAATCGCGACGTCATCAGGTTCCATCACCTGCCGTTTAATATCCTCCACGGACAATCCAGCATTACAGAGTTCGATAAACCGCCAGACATAGTTGCGCTGAAGTTGGCCACGTTTCAGTCCCAACCAGACCGTGTTGGCGTCAAACAGATGGCGCGTGTCCAGACGCGTCAGCGTCCCCTCTTCCAGCTCACCACTGGACTGCTCCGCCACCAGACCAATCCCCAGTCCTAACGCGACATAGGTTTTAATCACATCAGAATCCTGCGCGCTAAGGACAATATCAGGCAGCAACCCTTTGCGGGCAAAAGCTTCATCAATGCGTGAGCGCCCGGTGATCCCTTGTCGATAGGTGATTAGCGGCCAGTGGGCTATCGACTCCAGCGTAACAGGCGATACCTGGATCAACGGATGATTGTGCGGCACTAACAAGCTATGATGCCAGCGGAACCAGGGGAACGCGACCAACAGAGGATCGTTGCTCAGCCGTTCACTGGCGATACCGATATCCGCCCCACCATTTTGCAGTAACGTCTCTATTTCCTGCGGCGTCCCCTGGATCAATTCCAGACGGACTTCCGGAAACAACTCGCGGAAGGCTTTAATCACACCCGGCAGGCTGTAGCGTGCCTGCGTATGCGTCGTGGCGATGGTTAACACGCCCGAGGTGTCATTGGTGAACAAATCCGCCAGTCGGCGGACGTTACTGGCTTCATTTAAAATGCGCTCGGCGATAACCAACAGCGCCTTGCCAGGTTCGGTCATTCCAAGCAGACGCTTACCCCGGCGGATAAAAATCTCTATCCCAAGCTCATCTTCTAACTCACGAATATGCCGACTTACCCCTGACTGCGAGGTAAAGAGCATATTGGCAACTTCTGTCAGGTTGTAATCCTGACGTGCTGCTTCACGGATAATTTTTAGCTGCTGGAAATTCACTCGTTGCTCCGGTTACATCAGACATATTGCTATTGTTAGAGTCTGATGTCCGGCATAACAAATAATAAAAACCTGCATCTTATTCCGTCATGGAATAACGCTTAGCTTACCAACTGCAACTCGCGGTTATCCAACGCCGGACTGCTGACCAGCGACATCAGGATCTCTTTCACTGCCTGCGCCTGGGGAGACAAACTTCCTCTTGCCGACATATTCAATGACAGCGACAGACTCATCGATGGCGAGGTAATGCGCGCCATCCAGCCATTTGCCGCCCCACACAGGGAACGCGCAGCGGATTCCGGCAACACCGTCACGCCCATACCGCTGGCAATCGCCGCGGTCAGCGTGGCTATCGATTCAATTTCGCCGATGACTTTCGCCGTTAAGCGACGCAGCGAGAAAGCTTCATCGACCCGCAAACGGACCGCGCTGTAGTCGCGAGGGAGAAAAAGATTCATCTGCGCGACAGCGGTGAGATCCACGCTCTGCCCGGGACAGTCGCGAGTACCCACAAGGAAGAGATCTTCTTTCAGCAGGGGTTGACTGGTAATACCTGCCAGCGGGGAGCGCTCATAGAGCACCGCCATATCCAGGTAACCATTCAGCAGTTTATCGTTTAGCACTGCCCCGCTGTTTTCATGCAGATACACCAGCACCTCGGGCAATTCTGCGCGCACCGCCTGCAATAACGGCATTGTAACCGACGACGCGGCAGTCCCCGGTGCAAGACCGATCGACACCTGTCCCGTTAAGGTTTGTCCGACGTTACAGACAGCTAACTGCGCCTGTTCGCACTGACGGAGGATCGTCCGCGCATGGGTGTAGAGGATTTTTCCCGCTTCGGTGGGCGTCACTCCCCTTTTGGTACGTATTAAGAGTTGCTGATTGAGCTCACCTTCCAGGGTGGCAACCTGCTGACTCAGCGCGGGCTGTGCGATATGCAATACTTCAGCGGCCTGCGTCAGGCTACCAATATCGACAATTTTTACGAAATATTTCAATCGTCTGAAGTTCATTTTGCCTCCTGTCCGGAATGCCAGAACCCATGCTGGCAGTGATGTCAGGAGAGAATTGCAAGATGCTTGCCAGTTTCGAATAAAGAAAGAAACTCGCGTTAACCTACCGTAAAATAAGCATTTATGATTGTTATCGGTAATATCGATTCCAGCCAGTGTTTTCCGATCTGCCCCATCCGGGGTAGGCTCGCACCAGAATGGGGCAAAGCTGTCGGCGATCGAAAGTTCGCCGCTTTGCTGGTTTTGTCAGCAAACAGACTCACAATCGCATTTCCCCCTTTGACAACCCCAATTGTCGTCGTTAATATGCGCCTCGTTCACACGATTCCTCTGTAGTTCAGTCGGTAGAACGGCGGACTGTTAATCCGTATGTCACTGGTTCGAGTCCAGTCAGAGGAGCCAAATTTAAAAAAGCCCGCTTTTAGCGGGCTTTTTGCTTTTCAGGACGCCATATCGGCTTAATTTTCCTATTCTGCTCTCATCGGATTAAAAATCGTTTTCACTTCCTGTCTGTCGCGGTAGTCTCATAACAGCCGCTTATAGGTTGGCCGCAATGTGTGTGACTCTCATTCCCATACTAATAATAAAATCAGTACAGACAGGATTACTATGGATTCCACCCTCATTTCCACCCCCTCCGCGGAGGAAACCCCATCGCTTGATCGCGCCCGACGCGCCGCGCTGGGCAGCTTTGCCGGTGCCGTCGTCGACTGGTACGATTTTCTGCTTTATGGCATTACCGCCGCGCTGGTCTTCAACCGTGAGTTTTTCCCGCAGGTCAGTCCGGCAATGGGCACACTTGCCGCGTTTGCCACTTTTGGCGTCGGATTCCTGTTCCGGCCGCTGGGCGGCGTGATCTTCGGCCACTTCGGCGATCGCTTAGGCCGTAAACGGATGCTGATGCTCACCGTCTGGATGATGGGTATTGCCACCGCATTGATTGGCATTCTTCCTTCATTCGCCGCTATTGGTTGGTGGGCGCCGGTACTGTTGGTTCTGCTGCGCGCGATTCAGGGATTTGCCGTTGGCGGTGAATGGGGCGGTGCCGCGTTGCTCTCCGTCGAAAGCGCGCCGGAAAACAAAAAAGCGTTCTATAGCAGCGGTGTACAGGTGGGCTATGGCGTCGGCCTGCTGCTTTCCACGGGTCTCGTGTCACTGATCAGTTATCTGACGACCGACGAGCAGTTTCTGAGCTGGGGCTGGCGTATTCCGTTCCTGTTCAGCATCGTCCTGGTGCTCGGCGCGCTGTGGGTGAGAAACAGGATGGAAGAATCCGCTGAATTTGAGCAACAGAAACCGCAGTCACCCGAAGCAAAAAAACGCCTGCCGGTGATGGAAGCACTCATCCGCCATCCGGGGGCATTTTTAAAGATTATTGCGCTTCGCCTGTGCGAACTGCTGACTATGTACATCGTTACCGCTTTCGCCCTGAACTACTCGACGCAAAACCTCGGTCTGCCGCGTGAGCTCTTTCTGAATATCGGTCTGCTGGTCGGCGGACTTAGCTGTCTGACCATTCCCTGCTTTGCCTGGCTGGCAGACCGCTTTGGTCGTCGACGCGTTTATATTACCGGCGCATTGATTGGCACGCTGAGCGCATTTCCGTTCTTTATGGCACTCGAATCACAGTCGCTCTTCTGGATTGTGTTCTTCTCGATCATGCTTGCCAATATCGCCCATGACATGGTGGTCTGCGTGCAACAACCCATGTTCACCGGCATGTTTGGCGCAGGATATCGTTACAGCGGAGCTGGCGTGGGTTATCAGGTTGCCAGCGTGGTGGGCGGTGGATTCACCCCCTTCATCGCTGCGGCGCTGGTCACCTTTTCTGGCGGCGACTGGCACAGCGTGGCGATCTATCTCCTGGCTGGCTGTCTGATCTCGGCTGCCACCGCACTGTTGATGAAAGATAAGCAACACGCCTGAGTTCTCTGCGAGAGCCGTTCGGCTCTCGCCTCGTCGTTAAAACTCTGACTTTTGTTTCACATTCTGCTGACATACTATCGGGTGAGCAGTACACCTGTAGAACAAGGAGACACAGATGAAGAGTAAGGGCTCCAGCCTGACACCTGCGCAAGCGCTGGAAAAACTTGATGCACTCTACGAGCAGTCCGTTCAGGCGCTTCGCAGTGCCATTGGCAAGTACATTGAAACGGGGGAACTTCCCGATCTCGCCGCCCGGAGTAAAGGTCTTTTTGTTTACCCATCGCTTTCTGTTACCTGGGATGGCAATGCCACCAATCCTCCCAAAACTCGCGCATACGGACGCTTCACACATGCGGGTTGTTATACCACCACCATCACCCGTCCGGGACTGTTTCGTCCCTATCTGGAAGAGCAACTCACGCTGCTGTATCAGGATTACGACGCACAGATCATCGTAGAACCTTCACAACATGAAATCCCCTATCCCTATGTGATTGACGGTTCCGAGCTAACGCTTGATCGCTCCATGAGCGCCGGGTTAACCCGCCATTTCCCAACCACTGAACTGGCGCAAATTGGCGATGAAACCGCAGATGGCATCTATCATCCAGTTGAGTATTCTCCCCTGTCGCACTTTGACGCGCGCCGGGTCGATTTCTCGCTCGCGCGGTTGCGCCACTATACCGGGACGCCGGTGGAACATTTTCAGCCGTTCGTGTTGTTCACTAACTACACCCGCTATGTGGATGAGTTTGTGCGTTGGGGATGCAGTCAGATTCTGGATCCGGACAGTCCGTATATTGCTCTCTCCTGCGCCGGCGGTATCTGGATCACCGCGGAAACGGAGGCACCCGAAGAAGCGATTTCCGATCTGGCATGGAAAAAACATCAGATGCCAGCATGGCATTTGATCACAGCCGACGGTCAGGGGATCACGCTGGTGAATATTGGTGTAGGCCCGTCCAACGCCAAAACGATCTGCGATCACCTGGCGGTATTGCGCCCGGATGTTTGGTTGATGATTGGTCACTGCGGCGGTCTACGTGAAAGCCAGACGATTGGCGACTACGTCCTTGCGCATGCCTATCTGCGTGACGATCAGGTGCTCGATGCGGTGCTGCCGCCGGATATCCCGATACCGAGCATCGCAGAGGTACAGCGTGCCCTGTATGATGCAACGAAGATGGTCAGCGGCATGCCTGGTGAAGAGGTCAAACAGCGTCTGCGTACCGGGACCGTGGTAACCACCTCCGATCGCAACTGGGAGCTGCGCTACTCTGCCTCGGCGCTGCGCTTTAACCTGAGTCGCGCCGTGGCGATTGATATGGAAAGCGCCACCATTGCCGCGCAGGGTTACCGTTTCCGTGTGCCGTATGGCACCTTGCTGTGCGTTTCTGATAAGCCATTACATGGCGAGATCAAATTGCCCGGTCAGGCAAACCGTTTCTACGAGGGGGCAATTTCCGAACACCTGCAGATTGGTATTCGCGCTATTGACCTGCTACGTGCAGAAGGCGACCGTCTGCACTCCCGCAAACTGCGTACCTTCAACGAGCCGCCGTTCCGTTAAGAAGGTCCGGGAACGAAAATGCAAAAAGCCTGCTCGAAAGCAGGCTTTTTAAATTTGGCTCCTCTGACTGGGATCGCCTTTGCCAGCAAGTGGCTAATAAATAAGCTAAGGCGGAATTCATTCTTTGTCAAGACCACCAGAATGACCACCATTTCACTACGGAACTAATGACATATTTAGGCACTGGCTTTAGCCAATTGAACACCAGCAAACCGAGCCAATTATGGTGCAGGCACAATAGTATCCGCTCCGAACCAATTCCCTAATGTTGCAAGTGCCTCAGGTGACAAAGCTTGTGTAAACAAGATTGCAAGGCGTTTTTGAGGTCTGGAGCAGGCAACGTAAAACAAATTTCGGTTACGCTCAAATGAATCTTCTTTTCCTGCTGGGAGCATTTGTTCCCCAGCAAAACCCAACATTTCACCAAAGTTATATTGGTTCCACCCTCGTCCAACAACTACCAAGACATTTTCAAATTCAGCACCTTTCACACCGTGTTTAGTCTCAAAGGGGGAATGACCATCAAGATAACGGCGAAGTGACTTTACTTCGGAATAGGGAATATCTTTCAATTTTTCCAGTTCTTTTAGCCTTCGGGGTATTTCAGCACCAGCAGTCCTGTCAAAATTGAGTAATTCCTGTTCGAGTTTTTCAACATTATCTGGAAGTCTGGGCTTCCGATGAGTACGCAAGAATTCAACCACTTCACCGATAGTTCCTGTTTTGCGTATAGCAAGTAACAGCATCATTGCATTGTGCCAACTTTCCTTATCTGAATGGCTACGTAATTGTGGCGCAGTGCCACCAAAAACTTCAAACATCGCACCATATTTGCGAGCCTCAAAGGCGTCGCAGGCAGGTTCAAGCTTGTCGATAAAGAAGGCTATATGCTCGTTTTCTTTTTTCGTAAAAGATTCGTTATATCGAAACGTTGCTACTATATTTGAGTAACCTTGTTGATTGGCTAAAAGTCGATGAGTCAGCATGAGAATTTTGGTATGAGCGGGAGAGAAATCCCAACCATCTTGTTGCAACGTTTCTTTGACACGTTCCAGAGTAGCTTGCCCTTCTGCTAAGGGGAGATCTCCACCCCAGTGCACACCTTTTTGACGTACCCCTTGCCAATTGTTTGTATGGAAAATCCGTACCAGACCTTCAGCCTCGGGATCTTTAACACACTGCGGTAGCTCAGGCCTCATGAGATTGAGGGCATCGACAATTGTCTTATCCGAACGAAAATTGGCCTCCTTACCTATCTCAATCACATCTGGATGTTCCAGCTTACCACATCCACCATCATAGATTTTTTGCCAATGGTCGCCGAAAAAACCAAATAGAGGAGCTCCAGTTCGGCCAAGAAAATGTCTTTTAATTGCCTCAATCCAGTCTTTGTCTGTGTCCTGGTACTCATCGACCAGAATGATCGGGAAGCGTTCTGTAATCACTTTGCGGAACTTATCGTGTTCCATGAGTGAGATAGTTAAAGAAAGGACATCGTCATGATGAATAGTTATACGATGGTCGCGGATGGAGCGATGTCCAAGATTATACTCAACACTACGATTACCAAGGCTTCCACCAGCCTCTTCGAGCTTTTCTCTCCACTCTGGCATTGTTTCAATCAGTACTCTCAACGGTTTTTGAAAGCTACTGATTAACGACCAACAGAACGCATGATTGGTATCACAAAAAACGATGGGGCTTCGATCTGTTCGCGCGACGATTTCATCCTTCGCCACGTTAGTAAAGGTGATGCAGGCAATTTGCTGGCTATGTTTTTCAAATAAATTCTTATTTCGCTCAATCAAGAATCGAAGTGCCTTAATAAGGGAATATGTTTTACCCGCACCAGCGCCAGCTTCCAGCCGGAAGCTTCGTCCTTCACTGAAGCAAGCATACATAGATTCCAAAGCTCGCTGGCTAGCAGCTTCGGCGGGCGAATGGATCTCAGACATCAGCGCTGGCTCCTTCTTCAATACTAGTTGCGGCCTCTACAACCTGCGCCAATACTGGATCTTGTGTCATAGGCTCATTGCTGCCAGCTAACCAGCGAATTCCATCGACGATGTATTTGGGGGCGTTCCATTCTGCCTCTGTAATCGCGTATTTCAATGCAAATTCTGATTTTTTCCACTCAGCCGCTTTATCACGGGCTTCTATTTCAAGTTCCTGAGTATTTCTCCCTACCAACCCGAATAGAGCCGAGTTTGCAAGGATAAATGCATCTTCGAATGTGCGTCCGCAGGGGCCATCTGTCACTTCTGCACATTGATAGGCAATACGATTTCCATTACGAGCTTTATCATCGTCACTCTTGGCAATCAAACCAGCTAATGTGAAAGGAGTATCTTCAGAGAACCATGCTTTCAAACAAGCATTACTGGAATATGTGCCGAGATGAACGGCGCACGCTTTACCCCGAGGAGCCAGAACGGCATCCAGATCAGTTATGATCAGGCTCTGAAGTTCAAGAAATGCTAATAACTCGAAGAACAAATGAGCGTAAGCACCACCGACTTCCATCACCGTTGCGTACTGGCTCGACAGCTTCGGTCTTTCTGGTTCGGCTGATTCTAGTTTTTTGATGATAGCAGGAAGCAATAATCGCTCGCTCAATCCCTCGACGAGAATAGCTTTATCTGCGAAAAAGAGATCGCAACGGGTCAGCGTCATGTATTGATGAAGGAAATTTCTATCTTCCGTTGGAATATGTCTAAGCCCTTTACGTAAGTCTTTGATTTTGGTTGTACGAACTCCTTCCTGAGTTCCCTGCACTGTAGCACCGAGAAAATAGCGAATGCTCTCGAAACCAGCTGCGTTGGCAATGTGAGATGAGTGTGTAGAGACAACAAACTGGACGGGCCAGGGGCTCCTGTCCTCAGTGCCATCAACCAGTTGTTGAACAATCTTAGCAAGTTGACGAATAAAGACCTCCTGCATTTGTGGGTGCAGATGGGCTTCAGGCTCTTCAATAAAGATCAGATGTACACCCGGCTCAGTAACTTCAGCGCGAAATGCCTTATAGAAACCAGCCAGCTGCAGCAGAATAAATATTAGATTACGAGTGCCAAGACCGTTGTACGACTCCGGTAGTGTGACACCGCTATAACCCGAATACCGAACCTTAGTGAAGTTTGATAGTAACTTGCGTACGTCGAGCAATGTTTCGGTGTGTAATTCTTGCCCTCCCAGTCCGGGATATCCAAACGTTTTCAGCGCAGGAATCAGGCTTTTGAGTTGGCTACCAAAGTTTGTGTCAATCTGAGTCTGAATATCTTGAACTGCACCTTTCAACGCATCGGCAATTTGCTTATCTGCTGTATCCGCAGAGGCCGAGGACGCTGTTGCGAAAAGATGTTCTACCGTTTTAGCCAGTACATCCGATTCTCTGGATGTCACATCATCGAGTCCCCGTTGAGCGTTGATAAAGCCCGACTTGATCAGACCGCGCAGTGCGCTAGATTGTAAGTCGCGATGATTTTCTGGATCATTGGGATCTTCAGCCCATATTTTTACACAAAAATCGTTGGGAATACGTTCCCGTAACGCCCGGAAGAAGGCAATCCGAGTCTCCTGAGTTAGTGGTTCTGTGGGCTGTCCTTCGAGAAACCGTGCCAGTTGGCCATCTTTCAATTCATACCTGACTACCACGAGCGCTTCGGTACACGCCGGATCCAAATCAATCACGAAGGGGCTCAATGGGCCTAATTGAGGTTGCGCGGAGTCGTACTGGAATTTCAATCGAAGTTCAATAGCTGGGACGAGATCACGAATGACATGATCCTCTTCCCCTTCGTTTAGCGCTTTCAGTGCATCACAAAAACGGTCATAGCAAGAACTGGAAAAGTCTTCGAGTTGAAAAGTCGCACTGCCGTCTGCTAAAAATCTGCGTATTATCTCTGAGAGCGATGTTTTCCCACTGTTGTTTCGACCAACAATGACTGTCGTTTGTTCCTCTAATACAAGCTCCACGTCAGCTAAAAGTCGGAAATTCTTTATTTGAACCTGATGAATGCGCATACGTCCCTCAATCTGTGTATAGGATATCGACAAAGCTGATGTTATTACATTGCATGTGAACTTCATTCTTCTGATAGCTTAGTTGTTCACAATACCTCAGGCTCTATATTATTACCTGTGGCATTGAAACTTTACTCTGTCAGTGATGCATCACGCACATCATCCAACTGAACCTGAAATTCCTTCCATCGACGCACAAGCGTAGCCACACAGGGATTGCCCGCTAGTTGATTCATTCTGACCCAATCAACATCAACTAGTCCGGCTAGCAGTTCGGAATTAAGTTCCCCCTGCAATGCATGCCATTGGCGAATACTGGGTTGACGTTGAATAATAGGTTGGGGGGAGGAAAGACTGCCAACAATGACGTAATTTTGCTCTGGATCATGCCAGAGTCGTGTAATACCTGGTACGTTCTTGAGCCAGTTGCGAGGATCGCCTAAAGGTAAATCGAAGACACGAGATAATAATTTATTCCATGATGCTATTAATGATGTACTGGCTCTTTTTACTGATTTTTGAGCAACTTCCACCATAAGCGCATTTTTCTTTTCAGGCCATTGGGAAAAAACATAATTTTTTAAAACATCATAAGTGACATTGAATTCATTGTCAGAATAATATTTTCTTAAAGCGCATTGCCATAGGTCACACAACAAATCTAGTTCGTGAAGTAACGTATTTTTATTTGTATCGGATAATTCACCTTCTTCAGTAAGTTGGTCTATATGAAACGTTAGTTCATCCATTTTAGGTAATAACCATTGATTAAGAGGAAGTTGTTGCCGTTGAGAATCCAGAATAGTCATTAAATCGTTTAACTTCTCCGGAAGCATATGAGGTGCTCCATATTGTGGATCCTGAAGGAGAATTGTCACTTTTTCCGTTTTATGAATTATCACCGTCAATCGATTAATAAATCGGGTCAACTTCTCTGTTTCATTCCAAATCCCTTGTGTAATATCCTGGGGGCGATAATGGTAAGGCCACTTTTCGTTAAGCAAAGTTAGTAGTGCTGTTACAGAGGTATCAAATGAACGGAGTATATTATCACAGGCTGAAACAGCATCTGACATAGCAGGGTGGAAAGGTAATATTATTGGGCGGTCTTGTTTAACAGTAAACAAGCAGCCATTAGTGATTACAGCGAGATTGTTTGTGAGTAGATCCTTCTGCTGTGGAAGCGTCACACTAATTTTGGTTTCATTGCATAGCAGCAAATGCTTCAGGGCTAACTCTTTATATACAATTTCAACATTACGTGCCAAAGATTCTTGAACCGCTTTTTTCTCAAAATCACTGATACTATAATCATAGTAACGAGAATCTGTGGCAGGAATAAGCCTTGTGTCACCGTCAGAAGTAGACTGTTCTATCAGTAAGTTATCCGTAATTGGGTCGCCTGTGAGATCAAAAGGATTAATATTAATATGCTGGCAGGCAACTTTTGTTCTTAATATTTGTGTCAATGGATAGCGATCGTCAATGATACCAGGAGTCTGATCCAGCAAAACAAGTAGACACTGTGAACCATCAATTTCTATGTTCACAATCTGATCCGGTTCTATATCAGGTAGTAATGACATGCGTGCATCAGGATATTTTTCATTCAGCAGAGACAGAATGTTATGAACAATGTATTGTGAGGATACATTTTTCGAAAAACGTAGATCAAGAACCTTTATCTCTTTGTCAAGCTGTACACTTGGGAATTTAGCCTTGTCAGCGGTTTTGAATTTTGTTTTTAGCGGTAAGGGGCGTAACTTAAGTACTACTGGCGATAATCCGAAGCCAAATTTTCTTGCTTGCTCAATAAATTCATTTTGAACGGGTTGAAGGATCCAAGGCCAGCTATTTTTGAGTGAGGTTGAAGACGAAAGGTCGAGAAAAGGGCGTAGCTTGCGTTTATCTTTACTTTTGGCTACTTCCCGGTAAATCTGAGATTTAGGTTTTGTCGTTTTTTCCGCTTTCCAGCGGGCAAGAACATTATTTTTATCATAAATCCATAATGGTTGATGAATATTAAATAATTCGTCTTTTATATCGATTGGACGTAATGGGACATTTTTATGAAATAATATAACCTCAGTTATATTTTTATCGCTTCTTTGTTGAGTGCGACAGTCCAGACTAATTGCATTGATACCGCAACTATTCTTACTTTTCCAGACGTCAGTCTGTAGCAAGGGGCATCCCAGTGTATGGCTACCTTTGCAATGTGAACCAAAGGCGGATACTTTACGCATGATAAGTCGGATCCATACTGGATTCAGCATAGCCTCGTAATGGACACGCGTTGGCTCAACAATAATCCCATCACCATTTTTTATTATGGGTGGCTTGTCTTGCTCTGAGTCCAAAGCAACGTATAGCCCAAATTGATCCTTA
Source organism: Citrobacter farmeri (assembly GCF_019048065.1). Classification (NCBI taxonomy): domain Bacteria; kingdom Pseudomonadati; phylum Pseudomonadota; class Gammaproteobacteria; order Enterobacterales; family Enterobacteriaceae; genus Citrobacter; species Citrobacter farmeri. Next base: position 1,786,384 of record NZ_CP077291.1, on the reverse strand, counting down.
TGAGATTTCATCAAATAAGGGTAATAACGACTACCTAACTCATCATCAATTCGGCTTTGCCATTCATTCCAGCGATAGTTTTTACTTAACGGATAATGATAGACAACTAGTTTTTCAGCTTTCTCCCGATCGATCTCGTTGTCCCGGTAAATCATGTGTGAAAGGGGGAGAGAACGGATTATTTCGTCATTACGTTTCGCCATGATGTTATGCTCTTTCCATAATGTTTTGATTGATGATTTTTTTGAGTTGCCCGAATCCGGGTGTTTCCACTGAAATGGTGTCCGGGGTCACGCATCCGCCGAGAACCAGAATGTCCGCCTCATAAGGATTTTGAACAGGGGTTAACTGGTGAGAGAAACCCAGTAATAGACTATCAGCATGTGGAGCAACAAAGTTGGCGATAACCAATTTGGTTTTATTACCCTCGATAGCGCGAATTTGTGCCAGTTTTTTACTAAGACCCAGAGGGGTATGCTCTTGATTTGCGCCAGATGCCAACCATTGCTGATATTCTTCATCTGCCTTATCGAGAGTATCCTGTCTCCAAAACTTAGCATCCACACGATAATCAGAATTTTTTATGCTGAAATCATACAGCTCAAAAAGCCGGTGATTGCTTACTTGGCTGGTGGTAATGATGCTCTCTGAATAAAGAAGTGCCCGGATAGCTTCTTCTCCCAGACGCCCCATCAGTAGGCGTTGTATAACTAGCGGATGGAATGCGTAACGCTCTTCCAAATCGCTCGCGAAGGGCATAATAGACGTTCGGTAACCCTTACGGTTAAACCAGTCAGTTATGACAGGATGACGTTGGATATACTGGTACAATTTCTGAGGGTTGTATTGGCGCAGCCCTTCTGCTGCTTTGTCATAAAACTGCCATGTCTGTGGGGAGTACCAGATTTTGCCGTCAGTATTAGCTAATTCCGGTTTTTCAAAGCAAGCCCATTTATATAATTCAAGATCAATGTCGAAAGCGTTTTTTCCCGGTTTCCAGGCTAAATCATGTTGAAGTACTGCTTTACCGAGTTGTCGCCAGAGTAATGGGATGTCATCTCTTGGTGTTGACTGTTCCCGTAACAACCGAATAGCCGGAATTAGTCGCTGATCGATATAAGCCAATGCTAGTTTTCCAGGCTGTGTCGGCGTCATGAGCTGGCTGAAGAAATTATTCTGTGTCAGTTCATCACGCTCCCGAAGTGTATCCAGTAATTGACGATTGAGTGCCGAAAGCTGTCGACGATTTGATGTATAGATAGGTAATGAAGCAAAGCGGGACAGGTCTTTTGCTAATTCAGCATCAAGGTGAATCTCAGCGTTGGGTACTTCGCACCACGCTCTCTCAATACGACCAACCTGCTGTTGGACATTGGCTGCCGTATTTTTTATATAATCGCTGGTTCTCTTATACTCTCCGTTTAACTGGGAGATTTCGTTCTTCCTGTTCAACATCAGTGGCAGGATGAAGCGCTGATGCTGTTTACGTGAAATTTCCCCTGCACGGAGTAGTTTTTCCAGATTGCGTAACTGGAAGCCTGCATGTGCCATATCATCATTGCTATCTGCACTGGTCTGGAAAGCGGAAAAGTAAAAATGTCGTGATTCCAGTAAATATAAACAGGTCAAATCCATATTTTTGCCGGATTCAGGTAGGCTGAAATCCAGATTTATACCGTTGGTGGCAGAGGCAGTTTGTGTCAGCACAATAACAATACGTCGGGAAGCAAATGCAGCCTGATAGGCATCACTGAAGCCCTTTTTTTTCTGACATTCTGCGGTTAACAGACAGATTAGTGCGGGCTCGTTATGTATAGTCAACGGAATAAATACATCAGTAAAATTCTTTAGCAGAAGATTGTCGGATAAAGGCGGATCCAGCTTTAACCATATGAGACAATCTCTGCTTTGTGTCGCTATTGCAGCGGTTAGCCATTTTCTAAAATAAGATATGGAATTAACAAAAGCCAGATGTCCTCGGTGCTGAGGCCTTTTTCCTGCTAGATCCAGCACATCAAGCAATTTAAGTAGAATATTCTGGCGATACTCTGATTCGAAATCTGTTGAAGGTTCATCATCATTCTGGAAAAAATCGGGGGGCAGAGAAGCAAGAAGATCGGCTGAATGCGGGCTGTTCTTTGTTCTATTAAAATCATGGATCTCAGTATTCAGTTGTGTCTTTCTGATGCTTTCCTTGTTGCTATTGATCTCTTCAATCGCGGTATTTTGTAACTGAAGGTCATCATCGGTCTGAACGTAGGGCATCGGTTCTTTAAACCAGGAATCAGGTCGATTTTCAAAAGTAGTTCCGAGAAGCTTTCCGTAACTGTAGGGTTACGTGCTTCTGCAATATAGCGTAAGGCTGAGTTTATCCACCGAACATCAAAGTGGTTGCAGGCTCTTTCAATATATGATGTGGCCGACAGTGCAAAAACGAGATTACGGCTGGCTAGTGACAGTAGTAAACCTTCTGCTGTTGTTGGCAAGAACGCACGCTTGATCTGTATTCGTAATGGATCGATATCGGTATCCACAACATTTTGTTTCAGCAACCAGTTAGTTAACCCAAAAATACTGGCATGTGTATTGGGCAAAATATTATTTTTTCTTAGTTCCCGCAGTTCAGGTAGATCGGTACGTGGTAACAAAAACCGAGACATATTTGGCAGGGTTGAGCCATAATATGACGGTCTGTAGTCATTAACTGGGTCGAACAGAAGTCGGGTTAACTTTTTGATGTATTCATACGTTTCATCTTCGCTGGCTGTCAGGTCCGTTAACATCAGACTGAACTTTCTAATAAACTTCTCCATCAGGCGCAAAAAATCACTGATGTCGATAGCCTGCTCGTTATCCTGAAATGAGGAATCTGGTCTGATAATTTCGTAGCCATGTTCGGCCTGTCGCATGATAAGGCGCTCACTGGTTACCAGTTGATCGGAGCGAAATAAATAATGTTCACCGAAGGGTTTATTATCCAGATATCGTTGCAGAGGAATTACTAGCGATCTGGCATGTGTTAAATCAATTTTTTTCCCTTTTAGGGTGTCATCCAGTTCGTTAAGAAATGTCTCAAGACGTTCACGGATCATCGGTGCAGGTGCTGTTTTAACATACTGCATACGTTGCAGTAATCTGCGTCCCCCCTCGAGTAACTGCCCCAAGCATTCAGGCGGTTCCTGAACCCATTGGGCTTGCGCCAGATATTCCTGTAGTACCTCAGCCTGATAATCAAATTCATCAATAAAAATGACATAATTGTGCAGCTCTTTGCTGGACATTCGTACTTTGCGTCGCCCATCGTAAAATGATGAAACCAGCTTTTGGGTTGTCATAATCAGCAGATGTTGTTTTTCGTCGCGCCAGGCGATGGCGGGCAGAATGCGTCTGACCCAGGCATGACGACGGAAGTCATCAACTCGTTGCTTGGCGGCCTGCAAGAGTTCATGTTCTTCACCATATTTTTCTTTTTGCTTCCTGGCTTCTTTTTCCAGCAATTTGATATTTTGAATTAACGATATCTCAACTGCCGCACATGATTTTATTAACGCCTCTTTTTCACTGGCGATAGCTGCACGTAAATGTGCCGGGTATCCTTTCAATGATTTATTGATATATAGGATATTCCTGCAATTCTTACGCAGTTTGTCTGCAATATCTGGGCCGACAAACAAATTTTTTCCCTCAAGTTCGTTGATGGAATTAAAGGGATCCGGGAGTGAATCTGCGGAAATATCTTTCTCATGAGGTAGCGGCGTAGCTTCGATTGCAGAAACAATTTGTTCATCCTGCGCATAAAGCACACTAACGTTAAATGGTTTTCCATTGCTGTCTTCGTGCGAAGCTGTTTTTTCGTAAATGTCGTGGAGTATATTCCAACGATGGGTGACCAGAATGGCCTGAGAGCCTGATTTTTTTATTGTCTCCAACGCCGGAGGGGCGTTATCGGTGAAGCCAGAACGGTAAAGAGCGCTAGTTTTTCCGCTGCCCGTGGGCCCCTGTAACTGACAAAAACCGGCAATGTGTTTCGTTGTTCTGGATTTTTTTGTTTGGGATAACGTATGTTCGATAACGGCATTATAGGAACGCAGTAAAGGGGGATTCATATATCACCTCATCTATCTCGACTTTTCGACGACTAATATTTCAACAATTTATGTTACACCGCTCGGATGACATTGCAATGGTTGTGGTTAATTTTTCTTTATAAATCAATGAGCATGATATATTTTTCTACGTTATGATTAGTCTTGATGCCATATTGTTACTTTAGGTTATATATTCTCTGTAAACGCGTGTTCGTCGTTTTTCCTCTTGTCTAATTGCCGGGTGTCACAACTGAACTAATTTTGCCTTTGCGCTATCGCTGATACTTATCCGGAGAAGGTCCGTGCCGGAAGCTGCGCCTCATTTCGTTTATCTGATCCGTCATAATCCTTTGAACCGCAGAAACAGTTTTCTATTATCGGCCTTCCTACTACGAGCTAAGCTCCCGCCTGCACAAAATGCTTCATGACCTGAAAGAAGCGCCTGATGTATCAGGATGGTCGCCGTTTTACCGGCAATGTCGCCTTTGAAAACTGCCGGATCTGTCCTTCGATGGATTAAGGCTTTCTTCACGCTTTATTACGCTAAGGAACTCACAATGAATCTGATGAATAATTGTGCATCGCCTGCCGCAGATGTTATATTAAAATATAATATCAGGAGGTGCTCTATGTATACCACACGTCTGAAAAAGGTCGGCGGATCCGTCATGCTGGCGGTTCCTCCTGCTGTGCTGAAAACGCTGGCGCTGTCGACAGACAGTGAAGTGGGCATGACCATTGATAATGGCTGCCTTATTATTGAACCCCAGAAACGGCCCCGTTATTCGCTTGAGGAACTGCTGGCGCAGTGCGATCCGCACGCCGAAATGAGCGAAGAGGATCGGGAATGGATTAATGCGCCTGCTGTGGGCAAGGAGATCCTGTAAATGGACAGAGGGGAAATCTGGCTCGTCTCACTGGATCCTACAGCCGGACATGAACAAAGCGGAAAACGTCCGGTACTTATCGTTTCTCTGGCATCGTTTAACATGCTGACCCAGCTACCCGTTGTTGTTCCCGTCACCAGCGGCGGAAACTTCGCCCGCTCAGCCGGTTTTACCGTCTCACTGGACGGCGCTGGAACAAAAACAACTGGCGTCATTCGCTGCGACCAGCCCAGAACCATTGATATGGGGGCCCGAAATGGTAAGCGGCTGGAACGTATACCCGACGCTGTCGTGAATGAGGTGCTGGCGCGACTGGAAGCCATCCTGATCTGATGCTTTAGTAGCAATGCCATAATGACAAAAATCCCGCTCAAGTTTCCTTAAGCGGGATTTTCTAAATCTGGCTCCTCTGACTGGACTCGAACCAGTGACATACGGATTAACAGTCCGCCGTTCTACCGACTGAACTACAGAGGAATTGTGTGAACGGGGCGCATATTAGCGATGCCCATTGCCGTTGTCAAAGCCTGAATGCACTGTGGCAACTGTTTGCCGAAATTTTCTTCATTTCGTCGTTTATTCAGACACAACGGGGGCTTTTGCCACCTTTTCATGTTCCGGTCGAGGGTATTTCCACAGCCAACGACCACTGACCATACGCCAGTAAAACAACACTGCGCGTACTGCCCAGTCGAAGAACATCCCCATCCAGACCCCCACGACACCCCAGCCAAGTACAATCCCTAGCGTGTAGCCAGCAACCACGCGGCAGCCCCACATTCCCAGCATCGATACCCACATGGCGAAACGGGCATCGCGCGCGCCTTTAAACCCTGAAGGTAAAACCCAGGAAGCTGCCCAGATCGGCATAAATGCCGCGTTGAGCCAAATCAGGATGACAACAACGTCTTTTACCTCCTGATCGTGGGTGTAAAACGATGCCATCAGCCCGGCAAACGGTGCGCTCAACCAGGCGATGGCGGTCAGGCCAATAGTAGAGAGCCAGAACACGTGGCGTAGTTGAATCTCCGCCTGGGCAATCTGTCCGTTCCCCAGACGTCTTCCGGTAATGATGGTGGATGCCGACCCCAGCGCGTTCCCCGGTAGGTTAATCAGCGCGGCAATGGAGAACGCAATGAAATTACCCGCAATGACGCTGGTACCCATCCCGGCGACGAACATCTGCGTTAACAATTTACCGCCGTTGAACAGTACCGATTCAATACTGGCCGGAATACCAATCCCCATCACTTCCCAGATGATGGCGAAGTTCAGCGGTTTAAAATAACTTTTCAGCGATATGCGCAGTGCCGGATTAAACCCAATCATCAGCACCCAGATAATGGCAACCGCGCCGATATAACGCGAAATGGTCAAGCCCAGTCCGGCACCGACAAAGCCGAGCCCTTGCCAGGAAAAGATCCCGTAAATCAGGATGCTGCTGATGATAATATTAAGGATATTCATCCCACCATTTATCAGCAGCGGAATCTTCGTATTGCCCGCGCCGCGCAACGCACCGCTGCCAATCAACGCAATCGCCGCAGCAGGATAGCTAAGGACCGTTAATTCCAGGTAAGTCAGCGCCAGCGCCTTCACTTCCGCTGTCGCTTCTCCAGCCACAACATTGATAATCTGCTCGCCAAAGTAGTGAATCACCGCCGCCAGAATCACGGCAAACAGCGTCATAATTACCAGAGATTGCCGGGCCGCCGCACGGGCGCGTCTGCGATCGCGCTTACCGAGGCTAAAGGCCACCACGACCGTCGTTCCCAGATCGATAGCAGCAAAAAAGGCCATAATCACCATATTGAAACTGTCGGCCAGACCGACGCCCGCCATTGCCTCCTTCCCCAACCAACTGACCAGAAACGTACTGAGTACGCCCATCAGCAAAACACAGGTATTCTCCAGAAATATAGGCACAGCAAGCGGGGTAATTTCTCGCCAGAAAAGAACCTTATAACGCTTGCGTTTGGCATACCAGGGCGTGCGGGTGACGGCCTGGCGTAGGGCTGCGGAGACGTTCAAAATGGACCTTAGAGAAGAAAGTTGAAACCACATTTCAAATGATGAGGGAGAAACGGAAAAGCTGCAAAGTTTTTTCCCGATAAAATCTCTGCAATTGCAACAAATTGTTGAGAGAAGCGCCAATTAACCGCTAATGTCGGAAATGAGGTTTGACAAAAGTTTTTTCGCCGCTAAGATAAGCCTCCACAACGATTCCTCTGTAGTTCAGTCGGTAGAACGGCGGACTGTTAATCCGTATGTCACTGGTTCGAGTCCAGTCAGAGGAGCCAGATTTTGAAAAGCCCGCTTTTTAGCGGGCTTTTTGCTTTTCTGACAACAACCTCTGCGCCATTAAATGCGGGTTTGACCACGGCTGATGTTGACGGGCATCCCCGAACGGCGCTCGAGCGCTTCGCTGACGCGATGAACATCCACACCCTCACCGCTCATAAAGCTACGCATCACGGGCGTGATCGGCAGCGGGACTTTTCTGTCAGATTCATATTCCGCACGATTACGGGACAGAGGTTCATGCACTTCTATCCAGCGACTTCCATCCGGTTCCGTGGTGGTTTTCACTGGCTGATCGATGATCTGTACGCGGGTTCCGACTGGCACGTTCTGGAACAGATGTTCAATATCATCGTTGCGTAAACGGATACAGCCCTGGCTCACGCGCAGACCAATACCGAAATTAGCATTGGTGCCATGAATAGCGTACAGCTTGCCAATATAGATGGCATACAGACCCATTGGATTATCCGGGCCGGCAGGAACGAAGGCCGGCAGGCTTTCTCCCCTTCTCGCGTATTCCCGACGGGTATTTGCCGTCGGCGTCCAACTCGGTGCCTCTTGCTTACGTTCAACCCTCGTCACCCAGTTACGCGGCGTTTCTCGCCCTGCCTGGCCAATGCCAATGGGAAAGACCTCAACGGTATTACTGCCGTTCGGATAATAGTAGAGACGCATCTCCGCCACGTTCACGACAATGCCCTGACGAACCGTAGCCGGCAAAATGATTTGCTGCGGCACAACCAACGTTGACCCAGACTTCGGCAGGAACACATCCACATCTGGATTCGCTTCCAGCATATTGCTCAGTCCTTGCCCGTATTGAGCGGCAAAAGCTTCAAGCGGTTGAGTATTTTTGTCAGGGACAATCATCGTCAGCGGATTGCCGACCAGACGACTTCCTTCAGGGGGAAGCGGGTAGCTGACAGCCAGCGCGCTCTGGCTTGCAAACAGCATGAATAATGAACAGAACAATTTTACACGAGGCAACATTTCCCTTTCCTCAGTCGCGGCAGATGTAGGGAAATTATAGCTTTTTTAGCAGGTGTAAACCTATCCCTTCTGCCGTCTTCAGAATCTGGCCGACGAACAATACAGCGCGCAGGCCAGAATACAGCTGCATCAGGCGGTTTCTTTACCATCCGGCAGTACGATATTGCTGGCAGCAAGCAGCCCCATGTTGCTGTACATCGCGCAAGCGGCCTCCACGATCGGCATAGCCAGTGCGGCGCCGCTACCCTCACCCAGACGCATTCCCATATTGAGATAGGGTTCGAGTTCCAGATGCTCCAGCGCAATCCGCGCCCCTTTTTCGGCTGAGAAGTGCGAAGGAATCAGATACGGCTTGATCTCAGGTGCAATCTGGCAGGCTGCCAGCGCAGCGGAATAGGACAAGAAACCGTCCAGCAGTACCGGTAAGCCGCAGGAGGCTGCGCCCAGTATTACCCCCGCCATGCCCACCAGATCAAAACCACCGACTTTCGCCAGCACATCCACTCCATCTTGTGGATTAGGTTGATTGACGGCAATCGCGCGACGAACCACTTCCACTTTATTGCCCACGCGGGAAAGCGGCAGATTGGCGCCAATCCCTACCACTGCCTCCGCCTCGCTGCCTGTCAGCACGCTGACAATCGCCGCGGCAGGCGTGGTATTCGCCATCCCCAACTCACCGACACCAAACAGCGTCACGCCGCGCTGTGCTTGTTCGCGCGTGTAGCGAATCACCTCCAACAGCAGTTCTTCCGCCTGTGTACGGTGCATTGCCGGACCGGTGGCGATATTCCCGCACCCTCTCGCCACGCGCATGTTCACCACGCCGGGGATGAGCTCAGCATCTATCCCGACGTCGATCACATGAACCGTTGCACCGGCGTGGGCCGCAAGCACGCAGACGCCTGTCGTACCGCGCGTCATATTTGCTGCCTGAATAGCGGTCACCACTTTAGGTGAAACGGCAACCCCTTCATCCCAGACACCGTGATCGGCACACATCACCAGTATCGCTTTTTCCCCGACGTGCGGTACACCGTTCAAACCCGGCATACCCGCCAGTTGTACCGCCAGCGCCTCCAGTCGCCCAAGACTACCCGGAGGCTTAAGCAGGCCATCAATATGCTGCTGAGCTCGTGTCATGGCACCACGGTCTGGTGGCGGTATTTCGCGGAGTAAAGAGGTTAACGTTTGCATAAGGGTTCTCATTGTGTTGGCTGACTCACAGCAGAGCCAGCAGGAAGATCAACTCACCAAGTTCTATTGCCGCACCCAGCGTATCGCCGGTTTGCCCACCCAACGTCCGTTTTAGCAGTTGTCCCAGCAGGAAGATCGCCACCATCGTCACGACCAGCGCCGCTACCCCCTGCATTCCAGGCAGCAGGACCGCCGCCAGAATCGCCGCCAGACCCAGGGTAAAGCAGGTTTGTGTCCCGGTGACATGACCAATAAATACATTGCCTAACCCCTCTTCACGGGCATAGCGATGGCGATACATCAATAGCACGGCCGTCCCGCGTCCGACCGCACAGGCGGCCGCCAGCGCCGCCAGCATGGGAGTGCCTCGTAGCGCCAGTTCGCTGACCACCAGTACTTTCGCCAGCAGAACAAAAATAAGCGCCAGGCCGCCGTGTGTTCCCAGCCGGCTGTCGCGCATGATTTCCAGCATGCGTTCCCGGCTGCGAGCCGAGAAAACGCCGTCGCAGGTATCGGCCAGACCATCGAGGTGAAAACCGCCAGTCATCAGCGCCAGCGCAAGCACGGTGAAAAGCGCCGCCAGCGGTGCACCGCACCAGGGCTGAAAGAGCATAAACACCAGCCCACTCAAGGCGCCAAGCAACAGGCCAATGAACGGGAAAGTCACAATACCGCGTGAATACTGATCGAACTCCAGTCCCTGGGACCAGCGACCGGGAACAGGCAAGCGCGTAATAAAAGAGAGCATTGCCCAGAACAGCTTACTCATTTAATTTTGACTCCAATACCGGATACCACCAGCCAGACCTCATCCGCCGCCGCCGCCAGACTCTGATTAATGCGCCCGGCGATATCCCGAAAGTGCCGCGCCAGACGATTTTCCGGCACTATGCCCATCCCGACTTCGTTGGTCACCAGCACCACCTTTGCCGGACATCGCTGGCAGGCCGCAATCAACGTCTGGATCTCCGCCTCAATCGCCGTTTCCAGCGCCGCGTAGTCCCAGTTATCCGGATCGCTGTCACCGCCAAAGGCAAACAGCAGGTTAGTGACCATCGTGGTGATGCACTCCAGCAGAATGGCTTCATCCGGCGTATTATCCGCAGTAATCAGCGTATCAAGATGTTGCCAGCGCTCGGCGGTACGCCAGTGCGCAGGACGCCCCTCGCGATGATGCTGAATACGCGCTGCCATCTCGTCATCAAAAATCTGCGATGTCGCGATGTACAGCACCTGCGGAAAATCAGCGATTAACGCTTCGGCATGACGACTCTTACCGCTGCGCGCGCCGCCAGTGACCAGAATCATCATACGGACTCCCGGTGTTGCTGCATGATGGTATAAATTTTCTCAATATCGATGTGTTGCCGCATCGCATCTGCCAGCAGATCAAACTGCTGCGATTTATATTGCGCGTATTGGAAGGTGGGATCCAGGGGAACCAGCCCTTTACGCACGCGCAGGCCGTTGACCAACGCTCGCGTAAAGTCATCGCTGTCGAACAGGCCGTGCAGATAGGTGCCAAACGCCCGCCCGTCTGCCGTGACGGCACCATCCGCGACGTTTTCGCCATGCTTCTGGAGTTCCATCACCGGCAGACAGTCGCCGTTTAGCGTCGTTTCACCCATGTGAATTTCATAGCCGCGTACCGGTAACCCGGACGCCGCAGACAGCCAGTCCGGCAGTGTTGACGACATCGTCGCCGTCACCTGGGTGGTGGTTTTCCGCTGGGCAAAATGGGTCACGGTATCGAGCAGCCCCAGCCCCGGCAGCGTTCCCAGTCCCGATTCAACCTCATCAATGATGGTCTCGCCAAGCATCTGATAGCCACCGCAGATCCCAACGACGGGGATGTTTTGCTGGTGCGCCTGTAACACTGCGTGGGCCATGCCGCTTTCACGTAGCCATACCAGATCGCCAAGCGTATTTTTACTGCCCGGCAAGATCACCAGATCAACGTCCGCCAGCTCTTGCGGATGGCGCACGTAACGTACGCGCACATCCGGTTGTGCTGCCAGCGCGTTAAAATCGGTGAAATTGGAGATATGCGGGATCTGCACAACGGCAATGTTGATATCGCGTTTTTCCGTGCGCAGGTATTTCCCCTTTTGCAGCGCCACGCCATCTTCATCTTCGAGATCGACATCCAGCCACGGCATCACCCCCAGCACGGGAACGCCGGTCAGACTTTCAATCTGTTCGATGCCGGGGTTAAGCAGCGCCACATCACCGCGAAATTTATTGATGATCACCCCTTTCACCCGCGCACGCTCGTGTTCATGCAGCAGCGCCAGCGTCCCGTAGATAGACGCAAACACTCCACCGCGATCGATATCGGCGACCAGAATCACCGGGCACTGCGCCATCTCGGCCATCCCCATGTTGACAATGTCCCGGTCACGCAGGTTGATCTCCGCCGGACTGCCCGCACCTTCCAGTACCAGTACATCAAACTCCTGCGCCAGACTGGTGTAAACAGAGAGAATTTGCTCGCGCAAGCGCGGTTTGTATTCGTGATAGCTGACCGCGTCCATATCGGTCGCCACCTGACCCATTAGCACCACCTGCGCTTTGCGATCGCTGGTCGGTTTCAACAGCACCGGATTCATGCGGACATCTGGCACAATCCCCGCGGCTTCGGCCTGGAATATCTGCGCACGCCCCATCTCTTTCCCCTCCGGGGTAATACCGGAGTTGAGCGCCATATTCTGCGATTTGAACGGTGCGGTTCGCAGACCATCCTGATAAAAAATGCGGCACAGTCCCGCCACCAGAACACTCTTGCCGACGTCTGACGCCGTTCCCTGCAACATAATGGCCTGCGTCATGACGCCTCCTTGATTGCGCGTTGTCGCATACAACTGAAAAATTCATCTTCTGTTTTGCACAGCGGCATGCCTAACTCTGCGTGCAATTTCACCAGCCAGGGCTGCGTTAACCCGGCTTCTTCAATCAGCGCCGTGCGGGCAAAGACCTCGCCCGGTTCACCGTGCGCCAGCACTTCGCCATGACGCAAAACGTAAACGGCGTTGCTGACTTCATAAATCAGATCGATATCATGGCTGGAGATCACCACGTGGTTGCCCTGCGCCACAATCCGCTTGATGATGTCTATCATCTGGCTGCGCCCAGAGGGATCAAGACCCGCCGTGGGTTCATCCAGTAACAGATATTTCGCCCGTAACACCAGCGCACCGGCGATGGCCACTCGCTTTTTCTGTCCGTGGCTTAAGCACTGAATCGGCTGCTGGCGAAAATGCTGGGCGTCCACCAGCGTTAACGCTTCGTCGACTCGTCGGGCAATTTCCGTCTCCTCCACGCCAAGGTTGCGCAGGCTGAAGGCGATATCGCTGTCGATATCGGTGTAGAAAATTTGCTGATCGGGATCCTGAAACACCGTTGCAACCTGCTGACGCAGCGCCAACAGCCCGCGTTTGCTGTAGTCCAGTGGTTTTCCCTGCCACAGTACCGCGCCCTGCTGCGGTCGCAGTAAGCCGCTCAGATTCATAAACAGGGTGGATTTCCCACAGCCGTTGGCCCCCACCAGTCCGGTGACAGCGTGCTGCGAAAAATCCAGCGTCAACCCTTTAAGTACCTGCGCATCCTGATAACGAAACCAGAGTTCGGTGGTGGCAAGCATGCTTTTCCTTACAGGTGAAAATCACCCTGATACAATTTGATATCTAACGTCGCCGCCATTTGCTGATAGCGAATCAGCACCCGGGTAAACAGAACGCCTACCAGCATCGCCAGTGAGCGATAGCCAATCGGCAAACTACGATAGCCAAAACGCAGCGTCTGCGCGCGATGAATTGCCATCGCTTCATCTAACAGAATAAAAATAAAGCGCCAGGTGAGCAGGATCTGCTCCGTCAGCAATCGCGGCACCCGCGCCCGTTTAAGCAGTAAAATCAGCTGCGGAAATGGCAGGTTGAGCACCAGCCAGAAGGTAGCAGCCAGCGCAGCCAGGCTGCGCCAGAACGTCTCGTTAGCGGTGTGAAGCCCTGACACCGTCACCCCCAGCCAGTAACTGCCAACCGGAAAGCTTACCAGCAGCGTTTGCGGGTCACGGCTGACGCTGAACAGGATCGTCACCACGCCGACCAGTAAGAAGACAAACGGCAGCGCCATCCAGCGGCACCAGCGGCGCAGAGAGATGCGCAGCAGCCAGCAGGTCAGCCCGGCGATCAGCGCCAGTTCAATCCCCTGCCCCCAGGCTGGCAGGGTGAAGGCCAGAATCATCAACAGCAGCCAGAACAGAAACTTACGCTCTGGTGCGACGTGAAACCAGCGGCTCTGATAGCTCAGTCGATCAAGCCCGGTCATCACGGCGTTGTCTGCCTTTGGTATAACCCAGAATGTAGAAAATCACCGCCGCGCCAATCGAGCCCTGCAACGTAAACAGCAGGCTTTCAATTTCCCCACTCGCCGGTTCGTACAGCGGCTGGAACCACGGCTCATAGTGCGGGGCAACTACCTGAATCTGGCTTTCCGCCTCACCGTCTGAGCCACCAAACTCTCCGCCATGGTCAATAAAAAACGGCAAAATGACCAGGGCAATCACCATGGCTAACAATATCAGCGTCTTTTTCATCTTAATGTCCTTGCGCGGTAATCAGTTGCCGTTTCGTCAACTGGTCGTAGATCATTACGGTCAGCAATCCTTCGGCGATAGCAATCGGGATCTGCGTCAGGCAGAAAATCCCCATAAACTTGACGACAGACCCTGTCGCCCCCGCTTCGGGATCCGGGAAGGCCACGCCCAATTGCACCGACGTGACAAAGTAGGTCACCAGATCCGCCAGCATGGCACAGAGAAAGACGCCGACATCCCGGCGGATCCCGGCGCGGCAGGCCATCTTCCACACCATATAGCCGACAACCGGGCCAATCACCGCCATCGACATACCGTTCGCACCCAGGGTAGTTAAGCCACCGTGCGCCAGCAACAGCGCCTGGAACAGCAGTACGATAGCGCCGAGAACCGCCACGACGCCCGGTCCAAACAGGATCACCGCCAGCCCTACGCCTGTCGGATGCGAGCAGCTACCGGTGACCGACGGGATCTTCAGTGCCGACAGCACAAAAATAAACGCCCCGCACAGCGCCAGCAGCACTTTCTGATGACTGTCGTCCATCACGATATGTCGCAGGCGCACCAGTCCGTACCACAGACACGGCAAAAACAGCAGCCACCAGGCCAGCGCCCACATCGGTGGTAAAAACCCTTCCATGATGTGCATGGCAAACGCCTGCTCCGGCACAATCATCAGCAATAGCGCCGCAGCCAGCCCACTGAATGACAGCTGTTTCAGCTGTTGTTCGAGTTTCATTCTGCATACTCCCACTGTTTGTTGACCAGGATGGTCGAGAAATAAGGCAACGGCTGATCGTCGCTGACCTCGTTGAGATGCCGCCAGCACTGCTCACCAGGCAGCGTGGCCTCTGACATCATCAGTGCACAGTCCAGTAATCCGGCCTGATCCAGCAGCGCTTTGATGCGCGCAAAACGACCATAGACCTTCATCAGTACCAGGCTATCGTGTTGGCGGAGCGCTTGAGTGATTTCCGCTTCCGGCGCGGTACAGGAGATCACCGCCAGCGACTGTTGTTCCATCGCCAGTGGCGTTTTGGATCGTGCGGCAATGGCGGCAAACGACGTCACACCCGGAACGATCTCCAGCCAGTCAGGACAACCGATGCGCTGGAGTAAAAAGACCCAGGTGCTGAACAACATGGCGTCGCCCAGGGTGATAAACCCCACCTGTTTGCCCGCCTTCACTTCCTTAACCAGCGCGGCGGCCACTTCATCCCAGACCGCCTCTTTTTCCGCGCTGTCCGCGCTCATCGGAAAATGGCAACAGCGTACCTCGGTATTTTTGCCGATGTATTCCCGCACGATGGAATGCGCGAGGCTGTCACCGCCCTTACGTCCCGCAGGGGCATAGAGAATATCGAGCGTCCCCAGAATGCGTGAGGCGCGAACGGTAATCAGATCGGCCGCTCCCGGACCGGTGCTCAGGGCGTAGAGTTTGCCGCTCATGCCGCTTCCTCCATCGTCACGCTCAGCGCCTGTTGCAGATGCGCAACGAACATCGCTCGTACCGCCGGATTCTCACCAAGACCGCTCAGCCACGGCGTTGCCGTGATCCCCGCCGCAGTAAACAACGTTTTCCACGAGTCTTCTTCGTCAGAAGCCATATCGTTAATGGCGTGATCCCCCGCCACCAGCATCAGCGGCATGAGATGGACGGCTTTGACGCCCTCTTTGCTCAGGCTCTCAATCAGAATGTCGACTTCCGGATAGCTCTCCACCGCGCCGACGCGCGCCGGGAAGCCCTGCGCCATCATCATGTGATCGAGGCAGGCATAGGCGGCAAACGCGTGATGGCTGGCACCATGGCCCATGAACACCACTTTTTCATTGTCGGCAGGCACAGGCATCTGCTGTTGCAGGGCCAGCATTAACTGCGCGTAATCGTCATGGCTGCTCAGCAGCGGCACGCCCAGCGTCAGACGGACAAACAGTGGACGCAGACTCTGCACTTCACGGACAATTTTTTCGTATTCGTCACCGTTAATGATGTGCAGTGACTGAATCGCCACATCCTGATATCCCTGCTCAGCAAGCTTTTGCAGGGCCTGCAGAGGGGTGTCGATCTCAATGCCGTCACGCTGTTTGAGTTTGCGAATTATCATCCCAGAGGTAAAAGCACGGAACAAATCGCGGTCAGGACAGCTGGCGGCCAGATCGCGCTCGCAGGCCACAATGTTCTTCTCGCAGGTATCGTGATAGCTGGTGCCAAAGCTTATCACCAGAAGCGCTTTTTTCATTTTCTGACTCCTTAAGCAGCGGCCAGCCAGCGCGCCAAACGCTGCGCAAATGCGGCCTGACTTTCCAGTAACTCATCTCCCGTCACCAGCGGCGCCGGGCGGGTAATCACGATGCAGGGAATGCCTGCATCCAGACAGGGTTGAACCTTTTCCTGATAACCGCCCTCTGCACCAGAAGACTTGGTTATCACGACGTCAGCCTGACACTGACGATAAAACGCGGCGTTAAACTCGGCGCTAAACGGTCCGCACAGCGCGAACGTTTCGCCAACGCCAAAGCCAAGATCGACGCATTGCTGAATCACTTCGGGTACGGGCAACACGCGGGCAAGCAGCGTTTTTTCCGGTAAACCCGCACGCCACGTTGCCAAATCTTTACTCCCGGTGGTCAGCAGTACCCGTTCGCCGAAACGCCGCGCAACGCCACACGCCTCTTCAATGCTCTGCACGGCGAAGAGCAGCGGATGCGTCAGATTACTGAGCTGTTCCGGGCGCTGGTAACGACTGAGCAGTACGCCTGCCCGTTCGCACGCGTGCATAATGTTGCGACTCACCACTTCGGCATATGGATGCGACGCGTCGATCACCCAACGCGTCCCGTTCTCCGTAAGCCAGTTCACCATCTGATCCTGCTCCAGCCGTCCGCAGCGCACCTGACCTTTGATGTCGCCAGCCAGTTGTTTTCCTGTCGGCGTCGCTACCGACAAGGTGTAGGCCACCCTGGCGGCATCCAGTTGCTGGCACAGCGCGCGGGCATCGCTGGTGCCCCCCATGACCAGAACTTCACCAAAATTCACAGCACGTAACCTCGTGGCGTGATCATCAGACCGTCCTGTACATAAGTCGCTTTGTTACCGACGATCACCAGACTGGTCATGTCCACCGGTTCAAAATCCATCTCACCCAGCGTGGTCAGCCATTTCTCCTGTTTTTTACGTCCGGCAGATTTCACCACCCCCACCGGCGTTTGCCCGCTTTTGCTGGCGGAAAGCAGTTCAAATGCCCGCGCCAGATGTCCTTCACGACCCCGGCTACGCGGGTTGTAGAAGCAGATCACGAAATCGGCTTCCCCGGCAGCAATAATGCGTTTTTCGATCACCGGCCACGGTGTCAGCAGATCGCTCAGGCTGATGTGGCAAAAATCATGCATCAGCGGCGCACCGAGCAGCGACGCGGCGGCGATGCTGGCCGTCATCCCTGGGATCAGCCGCACTTCAACGTCCAGTTTCTGCTTGCTGACCAGTTCCAGCACCAGTCCTGCCATGCCGTAAATACCGGCGTCACCGCTGCTGATCAGCGCCACGTTGTGCCCGGCCTGCGCCAGTTCGATCGCCGCATGACAGCGCTCGATCTCTTTGCACATGCCGGTTTTGATCACCTGTTTGTCACCGGTAAACGCTTTGACAAGGTGGGTGTAGGTTTTGTAACCCACAATGATTTCTGCCGCCTGCAGTGCTTCAACGGCTTCCATGGTCATCATGGCCTGTGAGCCGGGGCCGATTCCGATTACGGTTAACATCAGTGTGAAACTCCCAAAGTGATAGTGACGCCCTGCTCGCGCAGGGTTTCGCCGGTCAATTGCCCATGACTCAGCAGCCACGCTGCCGGACCCGAGACGCTTCCGACGCCGACCGTCTGGCGAACAAACGGTGAGGCCGGAAAGTGATGTTCATGCTCACGCAGCGCGTCAGCGGTAAAAGTTTCAAAGGGCACGCGCCAGCAGGAGGCAAGCTGAATCAGCCCCTCCTCGTCTTTCTTGAGCGACACGCTGCCGATGGCTTTCAACGCCAACGGATCAAAGCGCTGCGCTTCAAGCTGACGGGCCAGCAGTGCCGCCAGTAGCGGGAACGGGGTATCGCGGCGGCAACCAATTCCGGCAACCACCCGCTGTGGCACCAGTTTCCAGTGCTGAATCGGGATATCCGGCAGTTCGTTACGTAACGTGACGCATACCAGCGCATCCAGTTCAGGCAGTTGCTGGAGATCGGTGACGGTGATAAACCCCCGGCGATCGCAGTGGCGGACGTCTTCATCCAGCTCTTCATCCCACCACAACCCCACTCGCTGATTGCTCACCAGCATCTGATTCACCACTTTTACCGCCGCGCGGAAGTCGGTCATGCGGGCATTGAGCTGAAATGCGAGGGTATCCAGCGCCGCCATTTCATTGACATCGGTCGCAGTGGTAATCACCGGATCGGCCCCCAACATGCCGGCGAGATAACGGGTCAGCGCGTTCGCCCCCCCTGCGTGACCGGAAAGCAGGCTGATGACATGCTGCCCGCGTTCGTCGATCACCACCACCGCCGGATCGCTGAACTTGTCATTCACCAGCGGAGCCAGCACGCGCACCGCAATGCCGGTTGCCCCGATGAAAATCAGCGCGGAATAATTAGAGAACGCGTCGCGCGCGGCGTGGGCGAATCCGCCGTCGAACGGCAGAAAACCGTCCTCCAGCAGCTTTTCACTGGTAAAACAGGTCAGCGGCAACATCGCTGCCAGCCGTTTTGCCAGTTGAACGCCGCCCGGCGTCAGGCAAAACAGTGCGATAGATTCAGGCTTTACGGTATTCATGGCTAAAGTCCGCGGCATAGAGTCTGGAGTAGTGATACTCATCTCCGAGGAAATTCCCGACCAGGATGAGCGCCGTTTTGCGGATCCCTGCATCGCGCACTTTATCAGCGATATCCGCCAGCGTGCCGCGCACGGTCTGGCTTTCCGGCCAGGTCGCTTTATAGATAACAGCCACCGGCGTGGTCGCCGGATACCCCCCCTCAATCAGGCGTTCCGCCACCCGATTGATGCGCTGAACGGAGAGATAAATCGCCATTGATGTCTGGTGGCTGGCGAAGGATTCCAGCTGTTCGCGTTCCGGCACCGGCGTGCGGCCTTCAAGCCGCGTGATAATCAGGCTCTGCGAGACTTCCGGCACGGTGTATTCAACACCCAGCTCCGCCGCAGCGCCGAGGAATGCGCTGACGCCCGGCACTACCTGCCAGTTGATACCGCGTTTGGTCAGCTCTTCCCCCTGTTCGCGCACCGAGCCATACAGCGACACGTCGCCGGTTTGCAGGCGCACCACTGTTTTCCCGGCCTTCACCCCCTCTTCCATCAGGGAGAGAATTTGCTCCAGGTGCAGTTCCGCACTGTCGTGGCACTCCGCGCCCGCCGGGCAATACTCCAGCAGTTCGGTGTTGATAAGCGATCCGGCGTAAATCACCACCTGCGCCTGTTGCAGCAGCCGGTACCCTTTGAGGGTAATCAGTTCCCGGTCACCGGGACCTGCGCCGACAAACCACACACAACGGGGATCAAATGTCTCAGACATGGTGTTCTTCCTTCTGACAGGCGATAACAAAAACGGGATTATTCGGTTTGAAATAGTGACCAGCACCCAGCGTAGTCAGTGACGAAACCTGCATTTGTAGGCAGTCCACCTCCTGCATGCCGAGTTGTTGCAGATGCGCCAGCGCGGTGTTGAGGTTTTCCTGCAAAATAAAAGTCATCACCAGACGTCCACCGACGTGCAACTGGCGCATGGACCAGTCGATCAGTTCCGTGAGATGTCCCCCGCTGCCGCCCATAAAGACGGCATCGGCTTTCTCGGTCATCGTCATCGGCGCTTCACCCGGCAGAATGTCGATATTCGCGCAGGCGAAATGCTGCCGGTTTTCGTCGAGCAAACGCAGCGCCGCGGGATTTCGCTCGATAGCTGTAATGTGCAGCGACGGAAACTGCAGCGCGGCTTCGATGGACACACTGCCCGTTCCCGCCCCGATATCAATCAGGTGACTGGCCCGGTGCAGCTCAAGTTTTGCGAGAGCAAGTGCACGTACCGCTTCTTTGGTCATCGGCACCTTCTCACCGCGCAGGAAAAGCTCATCTTTCATCAAGGATCACCACTGCATTCATCTCGTATTCGGCATGGACCTCGCTGACGCGCAGCCAGTGGATCCGTTCGTTTTCCATTGCCAGGTTTTCGCCAATCACCATCCAGCGATGGCCTTTTCCTCGCGCAACCAGTTGGGCGGCAATTTCACGCGGTCCGCACTGACCGTCGGTGACCATTGCCACTTTGCTATGTTCGGCCAGCGTATCGAAACAGACGCTGCGCCCGTGACTGCTGGTGAGCCACATATCATTCATGTCGATCCCCGACTGCGCACACAGATACTGCACTGCGCTAATACCAGGAATGATGCGTACCTGCGCAATGCCAAAATGCGCCACCATCCGCGTACCGATGCCGTAAAACAGCGGATCGCCGGAAGCCAGAACCACCACCTGCTTATCCTGATGCGCTTCAATCCACGCCAGCAGCTCGGGAATGTTGGCGCCCAGCGCAAACTGCTCACCGCGAAAGTCCGGGAACTGCTGCAAATGGCGCCGCCCCCCAACCAGTACATCGGCCTCGTCAATCGCCGCGCGCGCCGCCGGCGTCATCAGTTGCAGACCGGCTGGCCCCATCCCGACCACCGTCAGCATTGCATCTCCCGGGCGATAGCGTCGACGGGCCGGTTACTCCCCAGCACCTGGTTATCAAACGAAAACATGACAGCGTCGCAGGTCGGTGGCGTTTTGGTAAAACGCAGCATCTGCATCACGCGCAGGCAGATGCGTTCGGCAAGGTGGTTATAGATATGCTGAAAACCGTACGCATCAATGTGCTCCATTGCCGCCTCGGTGGTATCGCAATCGCTCACCAGCGTGAGCAACTCCAGCGGCGCACCGAGCAGCGCCAGATGTGCCACCAGCGTTTCCATCCGCGCATCGGCAATGTGGCTGTGAGTATGGAAAATCCCGGCGGCAATTTTGATCAGTTTTCCAGGATGACCAACGAGTACAACCTGGCGAAATCCCAGCCGCACCGCCTCTTCAATCATGTAGCCGACAAAATTGCTCATGGTAACCACCACGTTGCTGTCGATGCCCATCTGTTCGCGGACGAAACGCTCACCGTGGTTCCCCGGCACCAGAACCACTCGCTCCAGCCCTTCGGCGCGTTTAATTTCCAGCTCCAGCGATAATGACCGCTTCCAGCTCTCTTCGGACATTGGGGTCACGATGCCGGTCGTGCCAATGATGGAAATGCCGCCAAGAATGCCCAGTCGCGAGTTGTAGGTTTTTTGCGCCCGCTCTTCGCCTTCCGGCGCAAAAATTTCAATCTCCGCCCCACGTGCCGGACCTATTGCCTCACGCACGGCGGACTCGATGGTGTGACGCGGGGTGCGATTAATTGCCGCACTGCCAACGGGTAAACCAATCCCCTTGCGGGTGACGGTGCCGACTCCTTCGCCGCCGAGCAGGACAATTTTGCCGCTATCGTTCAGCGTGACGCGGGCGAATATCAACATGCCGTGAGTGGCGTCCACATCATCGCCGCCGTCTTTGCGGATGGCGGCAATGGCCTGCTGTCCTTCAATGTGCGGCGACTCCACGTTCAGGCACAGCGTGACGCCGGACGGCGTGACAATCGACACCTGGTGGATCAGATGCTGGCGCAGAACCATCAGCGCGGCGACTTTTGCCGCTGCGGTGGCGCACGATCCGGTGGTGTAACCTTTGCGCAACGCTTTACCGTTATGCCAGACGGGCGCGTCGAAAGTCTGATCGCTCATCGCGCCCCCTGCAGGTGATACAGCATGGCGTTAACGATCGCCGCAGCAACGTTGCTACCACCTTTACGCCCAAGAGCCGCAATGGCGGGCAGTTGACTGTGCGTCAGCGCCTCTTTAGACTCCGCCGCGCCGACAAACCCCACCGGCACCCCCACTACGCCACTTACCGCCACATCATGCTCCAGCAGGCGAAACAGCGCGGTCGGTGCGTTGCCAAAGACAAACACTTTTTCACTCTCTTCCGTCACAGCAATATCCACCGCCGCCATTGAACGGGTGATCCCCTGCGCTTTCGCTTGTGCCACCACGCGCGGATCGCTGATGTAGCAGCGGCACTCGCCCCCCATCTTCGCCAGCAAGGTTTTGTTGATCCCCGAAAGTGCCATCGTGGTATCGGTATAAATAACCGTCGGACGACTTAGCGCCGCGCAGAGCTTTTCCAGCGCGTCGCCCGAAAACCAGAGAATGTCCAGCCAGTCAAAGTCGGCAGTGGTATGAATCACCCGTTTGACGATCGCTTCATGCAGCGGACTGGCAAACTGGTACTCCGGGCGCGTTTCATTAATGATCTCGCCAATGATGTCAAAACTTTTGGCTTCAATCGCCTGGGGTTGCTGGATGTATTGCATTGTCATATATCCTCAGGCCACCCCAACCACCAGCCAGCGCGTCACGAGGAACAGCGCCAGAGCCAGCGTGGAGGCAACCCACATCAGTCGAATCGTTTGGGAAATGTCGTCTACGGAAATAGTGCGCTGCGCGTCGCCGATCCACGGTTTTTCAACACGCTCACCAAAGTAATCGTTGGGGCCGCCCAGCCTGATGCCCAGCGCGCCAGCAACGGAGGCTTCCGCCCATGCGCAGTTTGGACTGCTGTGGTTATAACGATCCCGCCACCCCACGCAGAGCGCCCGGGAGCCGTCACGCCGACACAACACCGCCGCCGCGCTCAGCAACAGCCAACTCAGCCGAGCAGGAATGTAGTTCGCGACGTCGTCAAGGCGAGCGCTTACCATGCCGATCGCCCGATATTTTTCGTGCTTATAGCCCACCATGGAATCCAGGGTGTTCACCGCTTTGTAGGCCATTGCCAGCGGCGCACCGCCGATTAACAGGAAGAACAGCGGGGCGATAATACCGTCAACCGTATTCTCCGCGACGGTTTCCACGACCGCCCGGTTGATCTGTTCCGGGTGTAGTTGCGACGTGTCACGCCCCACAATCCACGAGAGTTTTTCGCGACTTTCCGCAAGATTACCTTCACGTAGCGGACGCTCAACCTCCTGCGCCGCCGTCGCCAGACAGCGCCCCGCCAGCACGGTGAAGATCATCCAGACTTCAACAACCCAACCGAGCCAGGGATGAATCACTGCCGCCAGCCACAACACACCCCAGGCAACCGCCCACGTCAGCCCCACAACCACCAGCCACATCACTCCGCCGCCGATACGTAATGCCCGGTCGCTGCGGCAGTAGCGGCGAACAATCCGTTGCACGACATTGATCAAATTGCCTATCCAGCGCACCGGGTGCGGCCACTCTGGCGGGTCGCCAATCACAATGTCGAGAAGCCAGGCCACGCACCATGCCAGTAGCGTCATAACGCCTCCCTTGCGGCGTTCAGCCAGTGATTTAGCATTAATGGACGCTGAGCAAAGTGAACGTGCAGATAGCTGGCAAAGGTATTGCCGATTCGCCAGCCGCCGGACCACGCTTGCACCGTCTGACCGTCACGGACTTTGCGACATGCCAACACAGCAGGCGTTTCGGGAGAAAAATCGGAGTAATGAAATTCATGGCCACGCAGCACATCACCTTCTGCGGCCAACAGCGTGGGCTGTAGAGCTTGCGCTTCGCAATAGCCGAAGCGGGTCAGTCGTTTACCCATTTTGCTACGGCCTGGGATGATACCGGCCATGCGATGCTCAACCCCGTCAGCCTCTTCCAGCACGCTGCCGAGGTACATCAATCCGCCGCACTCGGCGTAGATCGCGACGCCGCGATGATGCGCCTCGCGCAGGCTTGCCAGCATCGTGGTATTAGCCGCCAGCGCAGCCGCATGCAGTTCCGGATAACCGCCGCCCAACCAGACCATCTGGCAATCAGGCAACGCGCGATCGTGGATCGGACTAAAGCGCACAATGTTGACACCAGTACGCGCCAGGAGCTTCACGTTATCGGGATAATAAAAGTTAAAGGCTTCGTCATCGGCCATCGCCAGCGTCAGCCCCTCCCCGGCGTTCGCCGCAGGAACCTCTGGCCAGTCACCCTGCGGTAACGCCGCAAGATGGCTTAACGCCAGTAACTGGTCGATATTCAGCGTGTTTTCCAGTCGGGCGGAGAAATCCTGCCACGACTGTTGATTTACAACTGATTCGCGCGCGGTCACCAGCCCCAGGTGCCTTTCAGGTAGCGCGACGCCATCAACACGCGGGACGTAACCCAGCACTGGCACCGCGCAGTAGTGCTCAATGGCAGTTTTCAGCAACTGAAAATGGGACTCGCTGTTAACGCGATTAACGATAACGCCGGCAATGTTCAGCGTCGGGTCAAAATGCTGGAAGCCCATCACCGTAGCGGCAATGGAGGTTGAAACGGCTTTCCCGTCAACCAGCAGGATCACCGGACAGCCTAACTGTTTTGCCATCGCGGCGGTACTGCAGTAGTCAGGGTCAGTGCCATAGCCGTCATACAGCCCCATCACCCCTTCAATCACCGCAATATCTGCGTCCTGCATCTGCTCGCGGAACAGGGCATTAAGGATCGATTCGGGAAGCATAAAGCTGTCGAGATTACGGGAAGCGGCGCCGCTGATGGCCGTATGCCAGGCGGTATCCAGATAGTCAGGGCCGACTTTGCAGGGCTGAACGCGTAAACCACGTTGTTTCAATACGTTCAGCAAGCCCAGGGTCACCGTGGTTTTACCACAGCCACTACCGGTACCTGCCAGAACAAACGCGTACTGCTTCGCCGCCATGACCCTGATCCTGTTCAGGGTGGTAGGGATGTACTGACACCCAGTCTTTCGACTGTACGCATCTGAGCAACCCACTTCCCACCGAAGTTGTTGGTAGTGTCCGACAGGCTGGTCTTCTGGCTTAGCGTCATCCTCGCCCGTCCTTCCCAATCTTGCGATCAGTGGTCCTCACGGGGTTGTCAGCATCACAGCAGCGGGGGCTGCGGGGGATTTTCACCCCCTTCCCAGACACAAATGTGTCAAACCTGTCAGCTTAAATGATGAGCAGAATGAATTCTCCTCATCACAACAATACTTTTTCGTTACTTATTCGTTGCGCATTTTTTATCAACATAAAATGCCGCAATAAAACGATTCTGAATGAAATGTCATGCAAGAGAATAATGAAACCTCTTAACAATGACACTGTATCTCATCACAGAAATAAAAACTGGTGAAGTTTATTCCGTAAAGAGCGATATTTTATTGCGCTATGACAATTTATTGCTGTACTAAAAACACTTAACCATTATAAATGACCGGATTACGCGGGAATATCAAAAATCGGCAATAGCAAAATATTGCTATTTACGCCGATTCAGCAGGCAAATTTTCATTTATTTTTTGTCGATAGGCCTGCGGCGTAACCTGATAAGTCTGACGGAACACTTTGCAAAAATAGCTGGTTTGCGAAAAACCTAAATTGCGGGCAATACTGGCGATGCTCCAGTCACTATGGCAAAGCAGCTCTCTGGCACTGGCCATACGCTGTTGATTGACCCACGCGTTAAAACCAATGCCCTGATATTTTTTGAACAATTTGCTGAAATAGTACGGGCTCAGATAAACGTGCGACGCCACATCTTCAAGACGAAGATCGTCAGACAGATGTGCATCAATATAACGCAACGCTTTTTTCATCTTGCTGTCATGGGGGCTGGCGACGCGGGCCGGACGTGCAGGTTCTGCAGGCTGCGCACTGTCTTTGATCACCACGAAATTAAGTTGCTTTTTGAGGCAGTTTTCAACAATGAGTTTAAGCAGATCCGCCGAGGCCATCACGCGTGAATAGTCCATTTCCGGGACGTTACTGAACTCATTGAGCAGTTCAGGATCGGCCTGCCAGCGATCGTCAACCTTCATGATATCGAGCAGATCGGCACCATCATCGTTACGTAAACGCACCTGGCCGCACAAGACGAACCCAACAAGATGGCCTGCAATCACGAGAGGAATAGAGAAATCGGTAAGCCCGGCATGACAGCGATAGATACAGGGTTGATCCGATTTTGACGCTTCCAGTCCCCCACAGCGATCGCTCATACGACACCGGGTACTGTGTTGTGGATGCTGACGCATCAGTTGACAAAAAGGCGTGAAATTAAACAGCTCAGAAATCTCATCACCATGAATATTGACAACCACAACAGCCAGGCTGGTCGCTTGCGCAAAATCCTGTGCGATTTTATTAATGAGTTCTGAGTTCAGGGTACTCGCAGAAATCATGATAAAATCCCTCAGTTAATCCATTGTTATAATAAAAACATAAATTTTACATTTACTTTTTATCATCCCCTATCCTTGTATGTAAATGATAGAAAGTACAAGGGACAATAACAAAAGTCTCCCCGGGTGGGGAGACTTTTTAGTCAGTTCGTGAAAGCAGATCACGAAATAGAAATTAAAGACGTGATAATAGCGGTGCGTGTCCGAATTACGCGTCTGTCTCTTCAATTTTACAGGTATTACAGGGCAAATTTTTACCGATGAGGTACTTGTAGACAGCAGCCCCCAAGCATGCCCCAATCACTGGCGCAATAATCGGTACAATAAAGTACGGAATGTCACGTCCGCCAGTCATCGCAATATCCCCCCAGCCCGCCATCCAGGCGAACAGTTTAGGACCAAAATCACGGGCCGGGTTCATCGCAAACCCTGTCAACGGCCCTGTGGATGCACCAATCACCGCGACCAGAATACCGATCAACAGCGGTGCCAGTGGTCCTTTAGGCACGCCGTTGCCATCATCCGTCAGCGCCATGATCAGCCCCATCAGGATAGAGGTAATGACGATTTCGACCCCTGCCGCCTGCCACACGCTAAGCGCGGCCGCCGGATACGTACTAAAAATGCTGGCCAGATAGAGGCTATCGACGCTGCCGCGAACCATATTATGGGCAGTTTCGTACTCGGTGAATAAATTGCCGTAAAGCAGATAAGCCAGTACCGCGCCGCCAAACGCCCCCGCAACCTGCGCGATGGTGTAAGGCAGGACTTTGCGTCCAGGGAAACAGGCAAACAACCAGAGTGCAACCGTGATCGCCGGGTTCAGATGTGCCCCGGAAATTCCCGCTGTCAGATAAACCGCAAGCGAAATTCCCAGGCCCCAAATGATACAAATTTCCCAGAGGCCCAGACTGGCACCTGCGACTTTCAGTGCGCTAAGGCAGCCGATACCAAAAAATAAAAACAATCCGGTACCCAAAAACTCGGCAATGCATTGCGCTTTCAGTGAATCATTCATTGTGACACCTTCTTAGAAGCGTTCGTGTCCTTACCAGCGGACCCTTGCTGGTCGTAGAGTACAACAGCACCTACTATAGGAAGAGGCTACTGAAAATTGTTGGCAAACTGAGCACGCTGAGGCCTAGAAAAATCGTGTTGTTATAGCAATTTCTTGTCATCCATTTATTCATGGGCGGCGTGTAGAGTGCCTGAATGTAATTAACCAGGACAATTCAGAATAATAAAATTTGGTTATTTGAAGATTCCCTTTTTCCAATCAACGTCACAAATCGGCCTTTCCACATAACAAATTAAATTAATACTGTCACTATCAAAAATGTAAATATGGAATAGCAAAAGCCAAAATATCACATTTAAAAAAATTAACAAAACCAATAAAAACAATTAGATAAAATATAATCAAGCAAGTTTGTCACATTCACGCCCCACTAATTTTTCACCCTAACCTTCAAGTCAGCCATTCTTTTTCCTCGCTTCTTTTTATAGTCATGATTATCGGGACAAACCCAGGCGAGGTCTTTATGCAACAAGAAGCATTAGGAATGGTAGAAACCAAAGGCTTAACTGCAGCCATAGAGGCCGCAGATGCAATGGTGAAGTCAGCCAATGTCATGTTGGTCGGCTACGAAAAAATTGGCTCAGGGCTGGTAACCGTCATCGTTCGCGGTGATGTCGGTGCCGTAAAAGCGGCAACCGATGCCGGTGCTGCTGCTGCGCGCAACGTGGGAGAAGTGAAAGCCGTACACGTGATTCCACGCCCTCATACCGATGTTGAAAAAATCTTACCGAAGGGAATTAACCCATGAGCAGCAATGAACTGGTTGAACAGATCATGGCGCAGGTCATTGCCCGTGTGGCAACGCCTGATCAAGCGGGCATCCCTGATAAAACCCATCCAAAACGAGAGACGGCTATGGCAGAGAAGAGCTGCAGTTTAACGGAATTTGTTGGCACTGCGATTGGTGACACCGTAGGTCTGGTGATTGCAAACGTAGACAGTGCACTGTTGGAAGCAATGAAGCTTGAGAAGCGCTATCGCTCCATTGGCATCCTGGGCGCGCGTACCGGCGCGGGTCCACACATTATGGCGGCTGACGAAGCAGTCAAAGCCACCAATACCGAAGTGGTGAGCATTGAACTTCCTCGCGATACCAAAGGCGGTGCGGGTCACGGTTCGCTAATCATTATCGGCGGTAATGACGTTTCCGACGTTAAGCGCGGGATTGAAGTGGCGCTGAAAGAACTCGACCGCACCTTCGGTGATGTTTATGGCAATGAAGCCGGACACATCGAACTGCAGTACACCGCACGCGCCAGTTACGCGCTGGAAAAAGCCTTTGGCGCTCCGGTTGGCCGTGCCTGCGGCGTGATTGTTGGTGCCCCAGCCTCCGTCGGCGTGCTGATGGCGGATACCGCGCTGAAAGCCGCGAACGTTGAAGTCGTGGCTTACAGTTCTCCGGCACATGGCACCAGCTTCAGTAACGAAGCGATCCTGGTGATTTCCGGCGATTCCGGCGCAGTGCGTCAGGCGGTTATCTCAGCGCGAGAAATCGGCAAAACCGTCCTTGCGACCCTCGGTTCTGAACCGAAAAACGATCGCCCGTCCTACATCTGATATCCGTGAGGCTCATTCATGAGATCGAAAAGATTTGAAGCACTGGCGAAACGCCCTGTCAATCAGGACGGATTCGTTAAGGAGTGGATCGAAGAAGGCTTCATTGCGATGGAAAGCCCGAACGATCCTAAACCGTCGATTAAAATCGTTAACGGTGCAGTCACCGAACTCGACGGAAAATCAGTCAGCCAGTTTGACCTGATTGACCATTTTATTGCCCGCTACGGCATCAACCTGGCGCGTGCAGAAGAAGTGATGGCGATGGACTCCGTTAAGCTCGCCAACATGCTGTGCGATCCTAACGTGAAGCGTCGCGACATTGTGCCACTGACAACGGCGATGACCCCGGCAAAAATTGTCGAAGTGGTTTCACACATGAACGTGGTTGAGATGATGATGGCGATGCAAAAAATGCGCGCTCGTCGTACGCCTTCTCAACAGGCACACGTCACCAACGTCAAAGATAACCCGGTACAGATTGCTGCCGACGCAGCAGAAGGCGCATGGCGCGGTTTTGATGAGCAAGAGACTACCGTAGCCGTGGCACGTTATGCCCCGTTCAACGCCATTGCTCTGCTCGTCGGTTCTCAGGTCGGTCGTCCGGGCGTGTTGACGCAATGTTCGCTGGAAGAAGCCACTGAACTGAAACTCGGCATGCTGGGCCATACCTGCTACGCCGAAACCATTTCCGTCTACGGTACTGAACCGGTCTTTACTGATGGCGATGATACGCCGTGGTCAAAAGGTTTCCTCGCGTCTTCTTACGCTTCCCGTGGTTTGAAAATGCGTTTCACCTCCGGTTCAGGTTCCGAGGTGCAGATGGGCTATGCCGAAGGCAAATCCATGCTGTATCTGGAAGCCCGTTGCATTTACATCACCAAAGCGGCAGGTGTGCAGGGTCTGCAGAACGGCTCCGTGAGCTGCATCGGCGTTCCGTCCGCGGTGCCATCAGGGATCCGTGCGGTGCTGGCAGAAAACCTGATCTGTTCATCACTGGATCTGGAATGCGCTTCCAGTAACGACCAGACCTTCACCCACTCCGATATGCGTCGTACCGCACGTCTGCTGATGCAGTTCCTGCCGGGTACCGACTTTATCTCCTCTGGTTATTCCGCCGTACCGAACTACGACAACATGTTTGCGGGCTCCAACGAAGATGCAGAAGACTTCGATGACTACAACGTTATCCAGCGTGACCTGAAAGTGGACGGCGGTCTGCGTCCGGTGCGTGAAGAGGACGTTATCGCTATCCGTAACAAAGCAGCACGTGCTCTGCAGGCGGTTTTCGCCGGTATGGGTCTGCCGCCGATTACGGATGAAGAAGTCGAAGCCGCAACCTACGCACACGGTTCAAAAGATATGCCTGAACGTAACATCGTTGAGGACATTAAGTTTGCACAGGAAATCATCAACAAAAACCGCAACGGTCTGGAAGTGGTGAAAGCGCTGGCTCAGGGCGGCTTTACCGATGTCGCGCAGGACATGCTCAACATCCAGAAAGCCAAGTTAACCGGGGACTATCTGCATACCTCCGCCATTATCGTCGGCGACGGACAAGTGCTCTCTGCAGTCAATGATGTCAACGATTATGCCGGTCCGGCAACAGGTTATCGCCTGCAAGGCGAACGCTGGGAAGAAATTAAGAACATCCCTGGCGCACTTGATCCCAACGAGCTTGGCTAAGGGGTGAACAATGGAAATTAATGAAAAATTGCTGCGCCAGATTATCGAAGACGTTCTGTCCGAAATGCAGACCAGCGATAAACCCGTCTCGTTTCGCGCGCCGGGAACGTCAGCCGCGCCTGCTGCTCCGGCCGGTGACAGTTTTCTGACGGAAATTGGCGAGGCAAAACAAGGTACGCAACAGGATGAAGTGATCATTGCTGTCGGCCCGGCGTTTGGCCTTTCCCAGACCGTTAACATCGTCGGTTTGCCGCACAAGAACATTCTGCGTGAAGTGATTGCCGGTATTGAAGAAGAAGGCATCAAAGCGCGTGTAATTCGCTGCTTTAAATCATCCGACGTGGCCTTCGTTGCCGTGGAGGGTAACCGTCTGAGTGGCTCCGGCATCTCTATCGGCATCCAGTCAAAAGGCACGACGGTCATCCACCAACAGGGACTGCCTCCGCTGTCCAACCTGGAGCTGTTCCCGCAGGCACCGCTGCTGACGCTGGAAACCTATCGCCAGATTGGTAAAAACGCTGCGCGTTATGCCAAGCGTGAATCACCGCAGCCGGTTCCGACGCTGAACGATCAGATGGCGCGCCCGAAATATCAGGCTAAATCCGCCATTTTGCACATTAAAGAGACGAAGTACGTCGTGACGGGCAAAAATCCGCAGGAACTGCGCGTGGCGCTTTAATAAGGATCCCTTTATGAATACCGATGCAATTGAATCGATGGTACGGGATGTGTTGAGTCGCATGAACAGTCTACAGGGCGACACATCTGCCCCGGCAACTGGTTCGAGCAGTACGACCCAGACCGCAAAAGTGACCGACTATCCGCTCGCCAGTAAGCATCCTGAGTGGGTCAAAACGGCTACCAACAAAACGCTGGATGAGTTCACTCTCGAAAACGTTCTGAGCAACAAAGTGACCGCGCAGGATATGCGTATCACACCGGAAACGCTGCGCATTCAGGCGGCTATCGCCAAAGATGCCGGACGTGACCGCCTGGCAAT
Organism: Citrobacter farmeri; assembly: GCF_019048065.1. Classification (NCBI taxonomy): domain Bacteria; kingdom Pseudomonadati; phylum Pseudomonadota; class Gammaproteobacteria; order Enterobacterales; family Enterobacteriaceae; genus Citrobacter; species Citrobacter farmeri. The sequence continues at coordinate 1,754,686 of NZ_CP077291.1, read as the reverse complement.
GAACTTTGAGCGCGCCGCAGAACTGACGGCTGTACCGGACGATCGCATTCTTGAGATCTATAACGCCCTGCGTCCTTACCGTTCAACGAAAGAAGAACTGCTCGCGATTGCGGACGATCTTGAAAATCGCTATCAGGCCAAAATCTGCGCCGCGTTTGTTCGTGAAGCTGCGGTGTTGTATGTCGAGCGTAAGAAACTGAAAGGCGACGACTAAGGAAAGGTCATGAGATATATAGCTGGCATTGATATCGGCAACTCATCCACAGAAGTCGCGCTGGCGACGCTGGATGGCACTGGCGTGCTCACCATTACCGGTAGCGCGCTGGCGGAAACCACCGGGATAAAAGGCACATTGCGTAATGTGTTTGGGATTCAGGAGGCGCTTACGCTTGCGGCTAACAATGCGGGCATCAATGTCAGCGATATCTCGCTTATCCGTATCAATGAAGCCACCCCGGTGATTGGTGATGTCGCGATGGAAACCATCACGGAAACCATCATCACCGAATCCACCATGATCGGTCATAACCCGAAAACGCCGGGCGGTGTCGGTCTTGGTGTGGGGATCACGATTACGCCGGAAGAGTTACTCACCCGACCGGCGGATACCCCGTTAATTCTGGTGGTGTCATCGGCCTTCGATTTCGCTGATGTCGCCACCATGATTAACGCCTCTGTCCGTGCCGGTTACCAGTTAACCGGTGTCATTTTACAACAGGACGATGGCGTTCTGGTCAGTAACCGACTGGAAAAAACCCTGCCCATCGTTGACGAAGTGCTGTACATCGACCGCATTCCGCTCGGAATGCTGGCCGCCATTGAGGTCGCCGTACCCGGTAAGGTTATCGAAACGCTGTCAAACCCTTATGGCATCGCGACGGTGTTTAATCTCAATGCGGACGAGACCAAAAACATTGTTCCGATGGCGCGAGCACTGATTGGCAACCGCTCCGCCGTGGTGGTGAAAACGCCTTCGGGAGATGTTAAAGCGCGTGCTATTCCTGCCGGAAACATCGAGCTGCAGTCTCAAGGGCGTACGCTACGCGTTGATGTCGCTGCTGGTGCCGACGCCATTATGAAGGCGGTAGGCGAATGCCCGAAACTGGACAACGTCACCGGGGAAGCGGGCACCAATATTGGCGGCATGCTGGAACACGTTCGCCAGACAATGGCGGAACTGACCAACAAGCCAAGCAACGAAATTTTTATCCAGGATTTGCTGGCCGTCGATACTTCCGTTCCGGTCAGCGTCACCGGCGGACTGGCCGGCGAGTTTTCGCTGGAACAGGCCGTCGGTATCGCATCGATGGTGAAATCAGACCGCCTACAGATGGCAATGATCGCCAGCGAAATTAAAGAAAAGCTGAACGTGGACGTCCAGGTCGGCGGCGCAGAAGCTGAAGCGGCGATTTTGGGCGCACTCACTACGCCCGGGACCACGCGTCCGCTGGCGATTCTGGATTTAGGTGCTGGCTCGACAGACGCCTCCATCATTAATCCTAAAGGCGAAATTATCGCCACGCACCTCGCCGGGGCTGGCGACATGGTCACCATGATCATCGCCCGGGAACTGGGACTCGATGACCGCTATCTGGCGGAAGAGATCAAAAAGTATCCGTTAGCCAAGGTCGAAAGCCTGTTCCATTTGCGTCACGAAGACGGCAGCGTTCAGTTCTTCCCGACTCCGCTTCCTCCTGCGGTGTTTGCCCGCGTCTGCGTGGTCAAGCCGGATGAACTGGTGCCTCTGCCCGGCGATCTCGCGCTGGAAAAAGTTCGCGCTATTCGCCGCAGTGCCAAAGAGCGTGTGTTTGTCACTAATGCTCTGCGCGCACTGCGACAGGTCAGCCCGACGGGCAATATCCGCGACATTCCGTTTGTCGTTCTGGTGGGCGGCTCCTCGCTGGACTTTGAAGTGCCGCAACTGGTGACGGATGCCCTGGCGCATTATCGACTGGTTGCCGGACGCGGAAATATTCGCGGCACCGAAGGTCCGCGAAACGCAGTGGCGACGGGGCTCATCCTCTCCTGGCATAAGGAGTTTGTCCATGGACAGTAGCGTCACCACGCCCGCCATTGTGATTTCGACTATCGGCGACTGTCTTTCAGTCTGGAAAGAAGTGTTGCTCGGCATCGAAGAAGAAGGCATCCCGTTTGTGATTCAACACCAGGCGGCGGGAGAAGTCGTTCAGAGCGCATGGCAGGCAGCCCGCATGTCACCGCTGCTGGTTGGTATCGCCTGCAACGAAGAAACCCTGGTGGTGCACTACAAAAATTTACCCACTTCAGCGCCGCTTTTTACGCTGACGTATCGCCAAAACAGCCTTGACCGGCGAAGTACTGGAAACAACGCGGCAAGGTTAGTCAAAGGGATCCCCTTCCGGGATCTCAATGCTTAATCCACAGGAGAATTGCAGTATGAATAACGCACTGGGTCTGGTTGAAACAAAAGGGTTGGTCGGCGCGATTGAAGCCGCAGATGCCATGGTGAAATCCGCCAACGTGCAACTGGTCGGTTACGAAAAAATCGGCTCCGGTCTGGTGACCGTCATGGTTCGCGGTGACGTCGGCGCCGTTAAAGCCGCTGTTGATGCGGGCTGCGCGGCAGCAAGCGTCGTGGGTGAGGTGAAATCCAGCCACGTTATCCCGCGTCCGCACAGCGACGTTGAGGCTATTTTACCGAAATCGGCCTGAGCATTATCGAAAAGGAGCACAGCGTGAAGCAATCACTGGGATTACTCGAAGTTAGTGGTCTGGCATTAGCCATTTGTTGCGCAGATGCCATGGCGAAAGCGGCTTCCATCACGCTGGTTGGCCTTGAAAAAACCAACGGTTCAGGCTGGACGGTGATCAAGATCGCCGGTGATGTGGCATCAGTACAGTCTGCCATCATCACCGGTGCTCATCTCGCCGAACAGCAAGATGGCCTGGTCGCGCACAAAGTGATCGCCAGACCCGGCGAGGGCATTCTCTCCCGGGCGATGGCTGCCACCCCGGCACCTGTACCAACACCCGCAACGGTGTCTGCACCGGAGCCCGTACCAGCCCCCATCAAAGAACCTGAAACTGAAGTCGTTGTAGAAGAGTCAGCACCGGAAGCGGCGCCTGAAGACGGGATTATCAGCTGCAATTTGTGTCTGGACCCGGCCTGTAAGCGCCAGAAAGGCGAACCCCGGTCGCTCTGCCTGCATTCAGGTAAACGAGGTTAAGCGTAATGGATAAGCAACTTCTGGAGACGACGGTCAGCAAAGTGCTGAATGAATTACGGGATCGCCCTATTCCACTGGGCGTTTCCAACCGTCATATCCACCTTAGCGCTGAGGATTATTCCCGTCTTTTTCCGGGACATCCGATTAGTGAGAAAAAAGGACTCCTGCAACCGGGACAGTACGCGGCTGAGCAGACCGTCACGTTAGTGGGTCCAAAAGGTCAACTGAAAAATGTCCGCCTGCTGGGGCCGCTGCGTAGCACCAGCCAGGTGGAGATTTCGCGCACGGATGCCAGAACGCTGGGCATCGCCGCGCCATTACGGATGTCCGGTAATCTCAAAGGAACGCCGGGTATTCGCCTCGTGAGTCCCTTTGGCGAAGTGGAGCTTCCCTCTGGCGTGATCGTCGCCCAGCGCCACATTCACATGTCACCGCTGGATGCGCTGATCCTGCGTGTTGCCCACGGCGATAGCGTCAGTGTCGCCATTGAGGGAACCGATCGTCGGCTAATCTTCGATAACGTTGCGGTTCGCGTTTCCCCTGATATGCGTCTGGAAATGCATATTGATACCGACGAAGCCAATGCTGCCGGGGCTGATGACGCCAATGCTTTTGTCACACTGGTGACGCCGCGATGAACGGCGATCTGTTGCAGCGAATCGTCGAAGAGGTGGTCTCCCGCCTGCAACGACGTGCGCAAAGTACCGTCACGCTGAGCGTCGCGCAACTGCGGGAAACCCCTTCCCGCACCCTGTTTTGTCAGTACGCCTCTCTGCATATTTTGCAGGTCGATCTGCCTCTGCTGGAACAGATTGCCGACAACGATTCGTCGCATGTCAGTGCCGTCATGATCCATGAGGCCCTGGCATTTGGTCTTCGGGTGCAACTCTCAGTGCAACGTCGATTGTTGCCCGCATTGCCGGTGAAGAAACTGGCCCGACTGCCGCTGGTTCTCTGCGATGAACAGGGTCAGCCGATCATGTTGCACCCTACCCGACTGTTAAGTTATGCCGATGTTGCCCGGTTACCCTCAGGATTACTGGTGCTGCATCGCAAATGTGTTGTTACCGCGCTGGCTCGCGAGACCGCGAGTTCACGCCACATCCACTTGATTAAGCAGGAGTGAACCATGCATCTGGCACGTGTTACAGGCGCGGTGGTATCCACGCAAAAATCGCCCTCGTTGGTCGGTAAAAAACTTCTGCTGGTACGCCGGGTCAGTGCCGACGGTGAACTGCCGGCGAATCCGACGGCAGGCGATGAAGTCGCCGTTGATTCTGTTGGCGCAGGCGTTGGCGAACTGGTGCTCCTGAGCAGCGGCTCCAGCGCCAGGCATGTTTTTTCCGGGCCGAATGAGGCCATCGATCTGGCCGTTGTCGGCATTGTCGACACGCTTTCTCGTTAAGGGGGAGTTATGGCGATTTATACCCGCACAGGCGACGCTGGTACCACGGCGCTCTTTACCGGACAGCGCGTCAGTAAAACGCACCCCCGAGTGGAAGCATACGGCACGCTCGATGAGCTTAACGCCGCGCTGAGCCTGTGTGTCTGCGCCACCCGCAACACGCAACATCGCGCGCTGCTGGAGGCCATTCAACTGCAAATTTTCTGGTTCAGCGCTGAGCTTGCCAGTGAAAGCGAGCAACCTTCAGCGGACCGACGCTATATCAGCTCTGAGGAAATTGCCGCGCTGGAAGCGGCCATCGATACCGCGATGGGACGCGTCGCGCCCTTGCGCAGTTTTATTCTGCCAGGCCGCAGTGAAGCCGCAAGCCGCTTGCATTTTGCCCGTACGCTGGCGCGCCGGGCTGAACGCCGTCTGGTGGAACTCGCTGCCGATGTCAGCGTAAGGCATGTGCTGATGCGTTATATCAATCGCCTGTCAGACTGCTTGTATGCGCTGGCGCGCGCGGAAGATCACGACGCTCATCAGGACACGATTATCCGGGAAGTGACGAAACGCTATCTGGCGACCGGTCACGCCCCTGTCAAAAAGGAATCTGCGATGTCGCTTTCTTTTGGCGATCTCCATCAGTTAACCCGCGCCGCCGTCGAGCGGGCGCAAGCCTTAAACGTCCCGGTGGTCGTCAGTATTGTTGACGCCCACGGCACAGAAGCTGTCACCTGGCGGATGCCGGACGCTCTGCTGGTTAGCAGCGAACTGGCACCGAAAAAAGCCTGGACCGCCGTGGCGATGAAAACCGCGACTCATGAACTCGCGTCGGTGGTTCAGCCCGGCGCACCGTTGTACGGACTGGAAAGTCATATGCAGGGAAAAGTCGTCACATTTGGCGGCGGCTACGCACTATGGCGTGATGGATTGCTTATTGGGGGTCTTGGTATCAGCGGAGGAAGCGTTGAACAGGACATGGACATTGCACAGGCTGCCATTGCAGCAATAAACGTGAGAACACATCAATGAATACTACTGAACTGGAAACCCTCATCCGCACCATTTTGAGCGAGCAACTGGCTCCCGCGAAAACTGAAATCAAAGGGAACGGAATCTTTCAGTCTGTTGATGAAGCAGTCAATGCCGCCCACCAGGCGTTCTTGCGTTATCAGCAGTCACCCCTGAAAACACGCAGCGCCATTATCAGCGCCATCCGGGAAGAACTGGCACCACAGCTGGCTACCCTGGCAGCAGAAAGCGCAGCGGAAACCGGAATGGGGAACAAAGAAGATAAATTCCTCAAAAACAAAGCTGCGCTGGACAACACACCGGGTATCGAAGACCTGACCACCACCGCGCTCACCGGTGATGGCGGCATGGTGCTGTTTGAATATTCACCGTTTGGCGTGATTGGCTCCGTCGCCCCCAGCACCAACCCGACGGAAACCATTATCAACAATAGCATCAGCATGCTGGCAGCGGGCAACAGCGTCTATTTCAGTCCGCATCCGGGCGCCAAAGCGGTATCGCTGAAGCTCATTGCCATGATTGAGGATATTGCGTTTCGCACCTGTGGCATTCGCAATCTGGTGGTGACCGTTGCCGAACCAACATTTGAAGCCACCCAGCAGATGATGGCGCATCCAAAAATTGCCGTACTGGCAATAACCGGTGGCCCGGGCATTGTGGCAATGGGCATGAAGAGCGGGAAGAAAGTGATTGGCGCCGGCGCGGGGAATCCCCCATGCATCGTCGATGAGACCGCGGACCTGGTGAAGGCCGCAGAAGATATCATCAACGGCGCGTCGTTTGACTACAACCTGCCCTGTATCTCAGAGAAGAGCCTGATTGTGGTGGAGTCCGTTGCGGAACAACTGATCCAGCAAATGCAAAGTTTCGGCGCTCTGTTGCTCAGTCCGGCCGATATAGAGAAACTGCGCGCGACCTGCTTGCCAGATGGCATAGCCAATAAAAAACTGGTCGGTAAAAGTCCTTCTGCCATGCTCGACGCCGCCGGCATTCCGGTCCCGGCAAAAGCGCCACGCCTGTTGATTGGCGTCGTCAGCACGGATGACACCTGGGTCACCAGTGAGCAGTTGATGCCGATGCTGCCAGTGGTGAAGGTAAAAGATTTTGACGCCGCGCTGTCGCTGGCACTGAAAGTGGAAGATGGGCTGCATCATACCGCTATCATGCACTCACAAAATGTGTCCCGCCTGAACCTCGCTGCGCGGACCCTGCAGACCTCCATTTTCGTTAAAAATGGCCCCTCCTATGCGGGAATTGGCGTCGGCGGCGAAGGATTTACCACCTTCACTATCGCCACGCCTACCGGTGAAGGGACAACGTCGGCGCGCACGTTTGCTCGCTCCCGTCGCTGTGTGCTGACTAACGGTTTCTCAATCCGCTAATGAGGTTGTGATGAATACCTTTTCACTGCAAACCCGTTTGTACAGCGGCCCTGGAAGTCTGAAGGTGCTTGGTCGTTTTACGAACAAGCACATCTGGATTATCTGCGATGGTTTTCTCGCTCGTTCGCCGCTGATTGATTCACTACGCGAGGCGATACCGGCGGATAACCGGATCAGCGTCTTCAGTGAGATCACGCCCGATCCGACCATCGGAACCGTCGTTCAGGGCATCGCGCAAATGCAGTCCCTGCGCCCTGACGTGGTGATCGGTTTCGGCGGCGGCTCCGCGCTGGATGCGGCGAAGGCCATTGTCTGGTTCAGTCGTCAGTTCGATATTGACATCGAAACCTGCGTGGCGATTCCGACCACCAGCGGAACCGGGTCGGAAGTCACCAGCGCCTGCGTGATTAGCGATCCGGAGAAAGGCATTAAGTATCCGTTGTTCAACAACGCGCTCTATCCGGATATGGCGATCCTGGATCCGATGCTGGTCGTCAGCGTCCCGCCCGCTATTACCGCTAATACCGGGATGGATGTTCTGACCCACGCGCTGGAAGCCTATGTGTCCACACGCGCCAACGACTTCACCGATGCACTTGCTGAAAAAGCAGCCCAGATCGTCTTTCAGTACCTGCCTGTTGCCGTCCGCAAAGGCGACTGTCTTGCCACCCGAGGCAAAATGCACAACGCCTCTACGCTGGCAGGGATGGCATTCAGCCAGGCAGGACTAGGGTTGAACCACGCCATCGCCCACCAGTTAGGCGGCCAGTTCCATCTGCCCCACGGTCTGGCGAACGCCATGCTGCTGACGTCGGTGATCCGCTTCAACGCGCACGATCCGCGGGCGGCTAAACGTTACGCCCGATTCGCGAAAACCTGTCATTTATGTCCTGACAGTGCCAATGATACGACGAGCGTAAATGCGCTGGTGCAGCACATTGAGCAGCTGAAAAAAGCATGCGCCATCCCCACCCTCGCCGCAGCGCTTAAAGAACAAAAACAGGACTGGTCACAGCGTATTCCGGCAATGGTTCAGGCCGCGCTGGCGGACGTAACGCTGAAGACCAGCCCCAGAGCAGCAGATGCCGGGGCCATTCAGGAACTGCTTGAGGAGTTGCTATGAATACCGCCCTGCATGATGAACTGGACACCCTGGATGCGCTGACTCTCGTTGAACGCGTTCGCGCGGCAGGCATCGTGGGGGCGGGCGGAGCTGGCTTTCCGACGCATGTCAAACTGCAGGCTCAGGTAGAAATATTCCTGGTCAATGCCGCTGAATGCGAGCCGATGCTGAAAGTCGATCAACAACTCATGGCGCAACAGGCGGCACGTCTGATTCGCGGCGTACAGTATGCGATGAAGGCCACGGGCGCCCGCGAAGGGATTATCGCCCTGAAAGAAAAGTATCAGCCAGCGATTGCCGCGCTGACGCCGCTGTTGCCCCCGACGATCAGACTGCACATTCTGCCCGACGTCTATCCGGCGGGCGATGAAGTGTTGACTATCTGGATGGCAACGGGTCGTCGCGTTCCCCCGGCCGCTCTGCCGGTCAGCGTGGGAGTGGTGGTCAACAACGTACAAACCGTGCTGAATATCGCTCGTGCGGTCGAGCAGCAGTATCCCGTGACGCGCCGCACGCTCACCATTAACGGTGCCGTTGCCCGTCCGCAAACCGTGACCGTTCCCATCGGCATGTCCTTACGCGACGTGCTGGAGATGGCGGGTGGCGCAACCATCGACGATCCGGGATTTATCAACGGTGGGCCGATGATGGGAAGCCTGGTGACGTCGCTGGACGCACCGGTCACGAAAACCACCGGTGGACTGCTGGTGCTGCCAAAATCGCACCCGTTGATTCAGCGACGTATGCAGGATGAGCGCACCGTGCTGTCAGTGGCGAGAACCGTCTGTGAACAGTGTCGCCTGTGTACCGATCTCTGTCCAAGACATCTCATCGGCCATGAACTCTCTCCGCATCTGCTGGTTCGTGCGGTCAATTTCCACCAGGCCGCCACACCACAACTGCTGCTCAGTGCCCTCACCTGTTCCGAATGTAACGTCTGTGAAAGTGTGGCCTGTCCGGTAGGAATTTCCCCCATGCGGATTAACCGCATGCTGAAGCGTGAACTGCGCGCACAGAATCAGCGTTACGAAGGCCCGCTCAATCCGGCTGATGAGATGGCGAAATACCGTCTGGTGCCGGTAAAGCGACTCATCGCCAAACTGGGATTAACGCCGTGGTATCAGGAAGCACCGTTAGTCGACAACGAGCCCGTTGTTGAGAGAACCACGCTACTGCTGCGCCAGCATATCGGTGCCAGCGCGGTGCCGTGCGTTCAGAAAGGTGAGCGCGTCGCGCGTGGTCAGTGCGTCGCAACTATTCCGCAAGGTGCGCTCGGTGCGCCTGTTCACGCCAGTATTGACGGCATTGTCTGTGAGGTAACAGATCAGGCCATCATTGTTGTAAGAGGTTAACCATGTCTCAGGCCATAGGTATTTTAGAACTCACCAGCATCGCCAAAGGGATGGAAGCGGGTGATGCCATGCTGAAAAGCGCCAATGTGGATCTGCTGGTCAGCAAAACCATTTGTCCGGGCAAATTTTTGCTCATGCTGGGCGGCGATGTCGGCGCAGTACAACAGGCCATCGAAACCGGAAACGCGCTCGCTGGCGAGATGCTGGTCGATAGTCTGGTATTACCCAACATTCACGCCAGCGTGCTTCCCGCAATCAGCGGCCTGAACAGCGTGGATAAACGTCAGGCGGTGGGGATAGTCGAAACCTGGAGCGTAGCGGCCTGTATCAGCGCGGCTGACCGGGCGGTGAAGGCCTCTAACGTGACTCTCGTTCGCGTGCATATGGCATTCGGCATCGGTGGCAAATGTTACATGGTGGTCGCAGGCGACGTTTCCGATGTCAACAACGCGGTCACGGTTGCCAGTGAGAGCGCGGGTGAAAAAGGTTTGCTGGTTTATCGTTCGGTGATCCCACGCCCACACGAAGCGATGTGGCGTCAGATGGTGGAGGGGTAATGGAAAGACAACCGACCACGGATCGCATGATCCAGGAGTACGTACCGGGCAAACAGGTCACGCTGGCGCATCTGATTGCGAACCCAGGTAAAGATCTGTTCAAGAAACTGGGATTACAGGACAGCGTCTCGGCGATTGGCATTCTCACCATCACGCCAAGTGAAGCCTCCATCATTGCCTGCGATATCGCGACGAAATCCGGCGCAGTAGAGATCGGCTTTCTCGACCGTTTTACCGGTGCAGTGGTGTTAACCGGCGACGTATCGGCAGTGGAATACGCCCTGAAACAGGTGACGCGCACGCTCGGCGAAATGATGCGTTTTACAACCTGTTCAATCACGCGGACATAGCATTATGCAGCGCATGATGTTAATTGGCCCCAGCCAGTGCGGTAAGACCTCGCTGACACAATGTCTGCGCGGCGAGGCTCTCGAGTATCAGAAAACGCAGGCAATTGTCTGGTCAGCCGAAACTATCGACACCCCCGGCGAATACCTGGAAAACCGATGTCTGTACAGTGCACTGCTGGCAAGTGCCTGCGAGGCGGATGTCATTGCGCTGGTACTCAATAGCGATGCGCAGTGGTCACCGTTCTCCCCCGGCTTTACCGCACCGATGAACAGACCTGCGTTTGGCGTGGTGACCAAATCAGATTTAGCGGACGCGCAAAAAATTGCGCAGGTCACCGGCTGGCTGGAGCAGGCCGGAGCACAGCGCGTCTTCGTGACCAGCGCCGTCAACCATTCCGGACTCGATGAACTGTTTGCCTTTCTGAACCAAAAGGAATCTTCATGTCTCACAAAATAATGGCGATCAATGCGGGCAGCTCGTCCCTTAAATTTCAGTTGCTGGACATGCCGCAGGGCGATTTGCTGTGTCAGGGGCTCATTGAGCGTATCGGCCTGCCGGATGCCCGGATCACCCTAAAAGCGCAGGATCAAAAGTGGCAGCAGACCACGCCGGTTGCCGATCATCGCGAGGCGGTGACCCTGCTTCTCGAAATGCTGATTAGCCACGGTGTTATCAGCAGCCTGCAGGATATTGAGGGGGTCGGCCATCGCGTGGCGCATGGCGGAGAATCGTTTAAGGACTCAGTACGTGTAACCGATGAATCGCTGGCGGAAATTGAACGCCTTGCCGAACTGGCTCCCTTGCACAACCCGGTTAACCTACTCGGCATTAACGTGTTTCGCCAGTTGTTGCCCGATGTGCCTTCAGTGGCCGTTTTTGATACCGCGTTTCATCAAACGCTGGAAGAACCCGCCTATATCTATCCGCTTCCGTGGCGGTATTACACGGAGTTTGGTATCCGCCGCTACGGTTTTCACGGGACCAGCCATAAGTATGTCAGCGCAACACTCGCCGAAAAGCTTGGCGTTCCACTCAGCGCGCTGCGCGTTGTGTGTTGTCATCTGGGCAACGGCAGCAGTATTTGTGCGATTAAGGGCGGGAAGTCGGTGAATACATCGATGGGTTTCACCCCGCAGTCTGGCGTCATGATGGGAACCCGTAGCGGAGATATCGACCCGTCTATCTTGCCGTGGGTTGCCCAGCGTGAAAACATGACCCCGCAGCAACTCAACCACCTGCTGAACAATGAATCCGGGCTGCTTGGCGTTTCAGGCGTCTCGCATGACTATCGTGACGTTGAACAGGCCGCCGACGGCGGGAACCCTCGCGCCACGCTCGCCCTGTCGCTATTTGCGGAGCGTATTCGTGCCACGATTGGCAGCTATATTATGCAGATGGGGGGACTGGATGCTCTGGTGTTTACCGGTGGTATCGGAGAAAACTCGGCGCGCGCCAGAGCGGCAGTCTGTCAGAATCTGCACTTCCTGGGTCTTGCCATAGATGAAGAGAAGAACCAACGGAATGCGACCTTTATTCAGGCGGAAAACGCGATCGTTAAGGTCGCGGTCATCAACACCAACGAAGAGCTGATGATAGCCCAGGACGTGATGCGGATTGCTCTCGCAGAATCAGAATCTTTCGTCGTGTCGGCCTGAGTTCGCGCCGCACAAATTGCGGCAAATCATGGTAATAGCGCAATCGCCATGACACTATGCGCCGAGGATTGCAGAGCGGAAAGGTGATAACGTGGCTGTTGCGCAGTGCCCCGCGTCATGCGGAGAGCTTATTCAGGGCTGGATTATGGGCAGCGAGAAACTGGTCTCCTGCCCGGTTGACTGGTACAGCACCGTCGAGGTCAGTACCGGTTCCCCTTTAACAGATGAGCGCCCTCTTTCCCGGGCGATGGTTAACACACTCCTTGAACACTGGAATTACCCCGCGCACCTGAGCCAGGATATCCGTATTTCGATCCATTCAACCATCCCAGTTGCAAAAGGCATGGCCAGCAGTACGGCGGATATCGCCGCCACAGCCGTCGCCACTGCGCAGCACCTCGGTCATCAACTGGATGAATCCACGCTCGCACAGCTTTGCGTCTCACTGGAACCGACCGACAGCACCGTTTTTCATCAACTCACTCTGTTTGACCACAACGACGCATCGACGCAAATCTCCTGCGATTCTCAACCAACGCTTGATCTCCTCGTGCTGGAAAGCCCGCAAACTTTACGTACTGCTGACTATCACCGCATTCCGCGGCAGGCTGGCTTGCATGCTGGCGCGCCTGCGCTGAAGCGGGCATGGGAAAAAGTACAAGAAGCCTGCGCGGAGCAGAATCCTTATCGGATGGGAGAAGCGGCGACGCTGAGCGCTATTGCCAGCCAGATGTTGTTGCCGAAGCCCGATTTCGATGCGCTATTGTCGCTGGTTGAAGAGTGCGATTTATACGGTGTGAACGTGGCGCACAGTGGCAGCGTCGTCGGACTGATGCTCGACAGGCAGCGACACGATGTGGACTACGTTAAGTGGCTACTGGCAAAGAACAGACTGACCGAACACTGGCCGGAACAGCACTTATTGCGGATGGTCAGCGGCGGCGTAAAACCTCAGTGAGGATCGCACTGCGGATCCTCACTGCATACAAACGTTACTCCGCTTTCGCGTCGCCGTTTTTCATTTCGCCCATCGCTTTCAGTTTCTTGGAAATGTCGCGACGTTCTTTGGAGATCTCTGCATTTTTGATGATGTAGTCATCAACGCGATCTTCATAGTCGCTCTTCATGCTGGCGATGATGCCCTGAATAGCTTCAACGCTCATACCCGGTTTGATGTAATCACTCAGGTTGTCCAGCAGCAGAACACGTTTCTGGTTGTCACGGATCTTTTTCTCAACGTCCTGGATTTCACGCTGCAGTTTGTTTTTACGACGGAACAGACGGACAAATTCCAGCACGTCCTGGAAAGATGGCTTGGTAGTTTCCATTTTTACACCCCTGATAATGTGAGAGTCGGATTCGTTTAAACGATAGGGCTAACATTACTTTTCGCAGCCACAAATGACAATGGCTTCATTCTGGTTTCCATCATACCCTTATTCCTTGCTGAATCGAAGCAGCAGGGGCAGTATTCCCCCTTACCTGTTTTTTATTTGCGCAGTGCTCGGCAGATAAGATGCGACAGCAGCTCCAGTTGACGGGCCGTTTCCAGGCTTAGCCAGACGTAACCATGAATCGGTATTTCGGCCACATTGTGCTCATCATGTTGACGTATCAGCGTGCGCAGTTCGTTAACGGTCTCATTTAGTTTTTCACTGTTCGCGAGAATCGGTTGCGGATTACCTTCAAACAACGCATGAGCAATCGTCAGTAACGCCTGCTGGGTCATTTGCTGCGTTTCCCGCAGCGTATGGGCGTTGAGCATGACGAAATGGCTCTCACGGGTCGCCCACAGGGCATTGATCTGCAATTCAAGCATGCAAACCAGATTACGGTTGACGGTCTGAATGGCTTCAAAAATGGATTTCTGGATGCGCGTTTCTTTGCTTGCAGGAGTTATCAGTCCGCGCATTTTTACCACGTCAGCCAGGAGCTGTTGCAGATGTTTATCCAGCCGGGGACGTTCTAACAGATTAGGCGATAGCGCAGCCTGATACACACGGTTATAGGCCGTTACGCAGTGTGCCAGTTGGATGCGCCAGTGGATGAAGGCGCGCTGCGGCCAGATTCCAGTGAACAGCATGGCGAGGAGCGACCCGAGAATAACATCCCCGCCGCGCCAGAGCGCGGTCTCCATGTCGCCTGCGGGTGCGCCCACCACTACGGCTAAGGTTATGCCAATTAAAAGCGCCTGATACGGTTTTTTTCCTAGTGCGAGCCATCCGCAGAGGTACATCGCCGCCGCACACCAGAGCAGCATCAACGGCAATGAAAAAAGCTCCAGACGCAGCGCCACCAGACCCAGTACCGACCCGAGGATCGTGCCGCCAATCCGCTCATACGCGCGGGGAACCACGTTTCCCCAGAACGAGATTGGCCCCATGATCACCACCAGCGTAATCAAGGGCCATGTTCCTTCCGGAATGTTAAATAAACGAACGAGCAGAAAGGTCAAAATGAAGGCCAGCGCGATGCGAATACCATGCACGATGCGGTAATGGCGATACAGGCGTATTTCAAATGGGCTCAGTGACTTGTCGGCACGCACTCAGGCACTCCGTCAGGCAAGAATAAAAAAAAGATTGTACCTGTTTTTACGCGCAGAAGATTGTCACGGCGGACAGGACATCACGCTAAGCGTAGTCGCTCAGCGCCGGTCCGCCTGGTTTTATGCTTACTTCGTGGTAGGTTGCACCGATATATACATCTCAATATCCCAGTAACCGTCTTCGCAACCGTTGTTCAGATAGACTTCAAAGCAGGGTTTGCACGTCATTTCATACGTTTGATCCTGCATCAGGCTATTAAATAACTGATGCCATGGCGTCGCAAAGTCACCATTATCAACGCGCGCAACCGCCGTGGCGTAGTAACCGCCGTCGATTTCGCTGAGCGTCACGCCTTCACTGTTTTCCGGTATAACAAAATCGGCGGGCACAGAAACAACCGTACTACAGCGCAGTTTTTCGGCGGGCACTTCATCCGGATTGTCGAAGTAAACGGCGATCCATTCCTGCGCGACAACCTGCTTGCCATCCACCCACACCATCAGTTGGTCAAAGCCCTGTTTCACCTTCTGATCCCACGGCCCCACCAGGTGGAAACCTGCAACGGTGCGTTTATCAACATTTCTGATCTCGTAGTTCATGTTGCCTCCATTATTACACTGTATTTATATACAGTGTAACGAAGACTAAACAGCCATCACAAGCACTTTGTGGTTATTATGTGAGCGGAGCCGAACTCCTGCCAGTTTGTTGTCAGTACGACTCAGACTTTATGGTGAAAGTAGTCGCTCAGGCGGGAGAAAACGCCCCCCTTCCCAACGGCTTCCAGTGTCACCAGAGGCCAGTGAGCAACCAGTTTGTCACGGTCGTAGAGTTCAATTTCGCCGACCCGTTGATGCGCGGCGAGCGGTGCTTCCAGTTCCTTCTTATCGAGGATGTACTTCGCTTTGATGTTCGGGATTTCTGCCTTCGGCAGCGCCATCCAGAAATCGTGCTCGGTGCCCAACGCGATGTTCTCTTTATCGCCGTACCAGATGCGCTCCGTTCCAACCTGCTTACCGCTGCGCAGGATCTGCACCGTGTCGAAATGTTGTTGCCCCCAGTGCAGCAGTTTGCGCGCCTGCTCCTCACGCCCTTTCGGGCTATTCGCCCCCATCACTACGGCAATCAGTCGCCGCTGGCCATCCACCGCTGAGGCAATCAGGTTGAAGCCCGCGCCCGAAGTGTGCCCGGTTTTCAGCCCATCGACGTTCATGGTTTTGTCCCACAGCAGCCCGTTACGGTTCTGTTGTGTAATACCGTTCCAGGTGAGGCTTTTCTCACTGTACATATGATAGAACTCAGGCTCGCCATGAATGATAGCCCGGGACAACACCGCCAGATCGTAAGCCGAGCTGTGCTGACCGGGGGCATCCAGTCCGTGAACCGTCTCAAAATGGGTATCCTGCAAATTAAGCTTCTTAACGTAATTATTCATCATGGCGACAAACTGCGGCTGCCCACCGGCGATATAGTCAGCCAGCGCAACGCAGGCGTCGTTACCGGAATCAACAATCAGTCCACGGCTTAAATCGCGCACGGATACCCGATCACCTTCTTTGAGGAACATCAACGAGGATCCAACAAAGACCGGATTGTCCTTCGCCCACGCGTCGCGTCCCACCGTGACTATGTCATCCGGCGTAATGCGCTGGCTGTCAATGGCGCGGTCGACCACATAGCCGGTCATCAGTTTGGTCAGGCTGGCAGGATTGCGCTGCTGATGTTCATTACCCGCCGTGAGAATTTGCCCCGTGGTGTAATCCATAAGCACCCACGAACCGGCCTCGATGCTGGGCGGAGGGGGAGCAAAATTGGCCGAAGTAGCGGCAAACGCAGAAGAGAGATTCATCACAAGTAAAGAAGCGGCAATAAACTGACGGGGTTTCAACAGCATGTCCTCAGGTGTTCCAAAATAGCCGTCCTTTTTACGGAAAACTGGCGAAACAAACAGGGATTAATTGCAAGAAAATGTGACTTATCGCAGAGTTTTCTCTCTTGAGTCCCTCTGAGCGCGTTCCCGATCGCGAGTTTCTTCATGTCTTCGCGGCGAGTCCGGCTGATTACCGCGTCGAACTTTGGTACTCTGTGCAGTTCAGGCAGTGCGCAACCAGATGTCACGGAATCCACTTATTTATGAATGACGGCAAGCAGCAACCCACCTTTCTTTTTCACGATTACGAAACCTTTGGCGTTCACCCGGCGCTCGACAGACCTGCGCAATTTGCCGCCCTGCGTACCGATAGCGAATTCAATGTCATCGGCGAGCCAGAGGTGTTTTACTGCAAACCTGCGGATGACTACTTGCCTCAGCCTGGCGCCGTAATGGTCACCGGGATCACCCCTCAGGAAGCGCGGGAGAAAGGTGACAATGAAGCGGAGTTTGCCGCGCGGATCCACGCGCTGTTTACGGTGCCGAAAACCTGCATTATTGGCTACAACAACGTGCGTTTCGACGACGAGGTCACACGTAACGTGCTGTACCGCAACTTCTACGATCCCTACGCCTGGAGCTGGCAGCATGATAATTCACGCTGGGATCTGCTGGACGTTATGCGCGCCTGCTACGCCCTGCGCCCGGAAGGCATCAACTGGCCGGAAAACGACGACGGGCTTCCCAGTTTTCGCCTGGAGCATCTGACGAAAGCGAATGGTATTGAACACAGCAACGCGCACGATGCGATGGCGGACGTCTATGCCACCATTGCCATGGCGCAACTGGTGAAGTCACGTCAGCCGCGTCTGTTTGAGTATCTCTATACGCACCGCAACAAGCACAAGCTTGCCGCGCTGATTGATGTGCCGCAAATGAAGCCGCTGGTGCATGTTTCTGGCATGTTTGGCGCATGGCGCGGCAACACCAGCTGGGTTGCGCCGCTGGCCTGGCATCCGGATAACCGTAATGCAGTGATTATGGTTGATCTGGCCGGTGATATTTCGCCATTGCTGGAACTGGACAGCGACACCCTGCGCGAACGTCTGTACACCGCCAAAGCCGATCTGGGCGATAACGCCGCCGTGCCGCTGAAGCTGGTACACATCAATAAATGCCCGGTGCTGGCGCAGGCTAACACGCTGCGTCCCGAAGATGCCGATCGTCTGGGGATTAATCGTCAGCACTGTCTCGATAATCTGAAAATACTGCGTGAAAATCCGCAGGTGCGTGACAACGTGGTCGCTGTCTTTGCGCAAGCGGAACCTTTCACGCCGTCTGACAACGTGGATGCCCAGCTCTATAACGGCTTCTTCAGCGATGCTGACCGGGCGGCGATGAAGATTGTGCTGGAAACTGACCCGCAGAACCTGCCGGCGCTGGATATCACCTTTGTCGACCCGCGGATTGAGAAACTGTTGTTCAACTACCGGGCGCGTAACTTCCCCGGTACGCTGGATGAGGCAGAACAGCAGCGCTGGCTGGAACACCGTCGCCAGGTCTTTACGCCGGAATATTTACAGCGCTACGCCGATGAGTTGCAGGTGTTGTATCAGGAATATGCGGATGATAAAGAGAAGCAGGCACTGCTGAAGGCGCTGTGGCAGTACGCGGAGGAGATCGTCTGAGATTCGCCCTCCGCATCGCGGCGGAGGGCCTGCTATCACGCTTTCTGTACGGTGATGCTCCAGGCGGCATCGCCAACCTGCTGAAAATCCGTAATCGCATGCCCCTCTTCCGCCGCCCACTGAGGGATCGCTTCGGTTGCCTGGGTGCAATCAAATTCAATTACCAGTTGATCACCGCTCGCCATCTCGGCCAGCGCAGCTTTTGCTTCAATCAGTGGGAACGGGCAAACCTGCGTGACCACGTCCAGTTTTTTAATCGCCATCATTAATCCTTACGCTTAATTTGCCGCAGCGGTTGCCAGACGGGCTTTACGCTGCGGTCGTACAAACACAATCCACGACGCGGTCCAGACGCCAAGGATCATAAATACCAGGCCAACCCAGCCCTGCCAGGTCATCATCGCTGTCATTACCAGACCGTTACCGATAGAGCAACCGCCGGCTATGCTGGCGCCAAAGCCCATCAGGATCCCACCGAAACCACTGCGCAGCGTGGTTGCCGCATCGGCAGCCCGCACGCGGAATTCGCGACTGGCTTTTGCTGCAATGAACGAACCGAGGAAAATCCCCAGCACCAGGAAAACGCCCCAGTTGAGGAATTTACTGTCTCCCGCCACCAGGAACTGCAGAATGTTTGCCGTCGGCGAAGTGATCCCGAGCCCAAACATACGCCCCGTGGCTTCGCTCAACGGCCATGCCAGCAGTGCGATAAGACCAATCAGCACTGCCGTCACGAACGGGTGCCAGCGTTTTTCAAACAAAATATGTGCAAGCCCGGTACGGCGCGGCGGCAAAGAAGCCACTTTCAGTTTTGGCTTTTTCAGCTCTTTGCTGACCACCCAGAGCGTTACCACCAGCAGAACCGCAATCAGCGGCCAGACCGAGAGGTTCAGGGTGTCGGCAATGGAGTTGTGCTCCGTGCTGTACGTCTTGAGCGTCTGGTTTAAACCGCTGGCATGAGGCGAACGCATCACCGCGCTCATCACCATGTAGGTCACCAGTGCTATCCAGCTGCCGATTAGCCCCTCACCCGCACGATACCAGGTTCCGGTGGCGCATCCGCCTGCATAAACAATCCCAATCCCAAAGATGTAACCGCCGACAACGGTGCCAAGCCACGGGAACGCGCCTGCATCATAGCGGATCACCCCCGCCTGAATCAGGGCAAAAGCGCCGACGCTCTGTATGGAAATCGCGATCAGCAGCGCATAGAACATGCGGTTGTTTTTGGCGATATACATATCGCGGAAACCACCGGTCAGACAGAATCGACCGCGTTGCATCACAAAACCCAGCAACGCGCCGCAGATAACCCCGCTCAAAATCATTGAAAACATAAATTAGTTAGCCTGAAGAATATCAATCAGGAAATTATTCCTGACCACGCGGCGGGGAACCAATAACCAAATTCTCTAATTTAGAACAAATGGTTATGAATAATGACTGGAAATAAACCAACGACATAAAAAAAGCCGGAGTGGTTAACTCCGGCTTCCTGCCCGGTGGCGCTTCGCTTACCGGGCCTACAGACCTTATGAATTACTGTGCGATATCTTCGTACTGCGGAACCGGGTTGCGGAAGCTTTTGGTCACGCAAGCCAGATACACCAGACCGATGCCGGCCCAGATCAGGCCCAGAACCATAGAACTCTCTTCCAGGTTGATCCACAGAGCGCCAACGGTCAGCGCGCCACAGACCGGCAACACCAGATAGTTGAAATGGTCTTTCAGCGTCTTGTTGCGTTTTTCGCGGATCCAGAACTGTGAAATCACAGACAGGTTCACGAAGGTAAACGCCACCAGCGCGCCGAAGTTGATCAGCGCCGTCGCCGTCACCAGGTCAAATTTAATCGCCATCAGGGCAATCGCCCCAACCAGCAGCACGTTCCATGCCGGGGTACGCCACTTCGGATGAATGTAGCCGAAGAAACGCGTCGGGAATACACCATCACGACCCATCACGTACATCAGACGAGAGACGCCTGCATGTGCCGCCATACCGGAAGCCAGAACGGTCACGCTGGAGAAAATCAGCACGCCCCACTGGAAGGTTTTACCCGCCACATAGAGCATGATTTCCGGCTGAGACGCATCCGGATCCTTAAAGCGAGAAATATCCGGGAAGTACAGTTGCAGGAAGTAAGAGGCACCGATGAACACCAGACCGCCAATCAGCGCCGTCAGGAAAATAGCTTTCGGGATCACGCGCTCTGCATCTTTAGTCTCTTCAGACAGCGAGGAGATACCGTCGAAGCCCAGGAACGAGAAGCACAGAATCGTTGCCCCGGTAATCATCGGCACAACGTGTGCACCTTCCGACCAGAACGGACGGGTGCTGGTCAGCGTACCGGCCCCTTCGCCGTTGGAGACACCGTAGATGATCAGGCCAACAATCACCGCCACAATACCCATCTGCAGGATCACAATCAGGGTATTGAAGTTCGCCACGGTCTTGATGCTACGCAGGTTAGAAATGGTCATAAAGGCCACCAGCGCAACAACGAAGATCCACGATGGCACAGACGGCACCAGCGCTTCAAAGTAAATTTTAGCCAGCAGAATGTTGATCATCGGCATGAACAGATAGTCCAGCAGGGATGACCAGCCCACCATAAAGCCAACGGTCGGGCTAATGGATTTCTGGGCATAGGTATACGCCGAGCCTGCAGACGGGAAACGGCGAACCAGTTTACCGTAGCTCAACGCAGTAAAAAGAATTGCGATCAGCGCAAAGGCGTAAGCCGTTGCAACGTGACCGTCAGTGAGGCCTGAAACGATACCAAACGTATCGAACAGCGTCATTGGCTGCATATAGGCAAGACCCATCATGACAACCGGAATCAGCGTAAGCGTTTTACGCAATTCCACGCGAGAGGTTTTTGGAGTAGCGTTATGCGACATGGTCATTCCCCTTTACGGCGAATGCCGTCGCGTAAGCAAAAAATTGCCCCATTTTCTGGATTCCTCAGCGACAACAACTGTCGGTTTTTAGTAAATATCTATCCGGTACGAAGCCCGGCCTCTTTGTATGAATGATTGGTTTGATGCAAAAAAATAACCGACGCGTATGAAAACGTCGGTTAATGTCATTTTTTGCAAGCGGCGCATTGTGCACTAAAATGAGGCGAAAAGACAAGAGAATGAGAGGCTTGTCGCGAACTATTTTTTCTTAAATGTTTGATTTGTTTGTCTCGTCTTTTGTGTAGACGCCGGCAATAGCACTATTTGCTAAAATTGCATCCCGCCACCAGACGCTGGCGAGACCTGCCGTCTGCTCATTCCACCCCATCCACACTGGTTCAAAGAGTATTTGTGCCGCCACTTTTTTCTCGATCAGCGCCCCACTTTCCAGGAAGCGTTGCGCCAGATAGCGTGGCAGATAGCCGCATCCCAGACCGCTGATTTGCAGTTCCAGTTTGGTTTTAAAATCGAAGACGGTGATCGCCTCCTGGTCATCAAGCAGTTGCGTCGCGGTTGCAGAAGAGAGAGACGAACTGTCACCAACCACAATTGCGCGATAGCGTTTGATGGTACTGCGGCTCAACGGCTCCACCTCCTGAGCCAGAGGATGGTGCGGCGCGACAGCAAAAACCTGTTCCAGTTCACCCAGACGCGCAACGCTAACGTCGCTGGATGAGGGCGGTTCATGCATCGCGCCGACAATAATGTCCGCCCTGCCCTGAGTCAGCGCATCCCACGATCCCCCCAGCACGCCGTTAATGAACTTCAGACGCGTTACGCTGTGATGTTGATAAAAGGATTCAATCAGTGGGGCAAGCAGAGAAAAAGGGAACGTATCGTCTACGCCAATGACCAGCTCATTTTCCCAACCTTCGTGGAGTTTAATCGCCTGCTTTTCCAGCTCCCGCACGGTATGCAAGACTTCCCGGCCTTTTTCCAGCAGCATTTGTCCTGTACGCGTGAACCTGGCGCGATGACCGCTGCGATCGAGGATCTGAATGTTGAGATCGCTTTCCAGGCGGTGGACGGTATAACTGAGTGCCGACGGCGTCTTATACAGTTTGGCCGACGCCGCCGCAAAGCTGCCCTCTTTTTCAAGGGCATCGAGAATAATGAGCACATCCAGCAGTGGTTTCATACACGCCCCCTTGCGGTGTATGGCGACTAACTGCTGGCGGTATGCATTACTCCAACGGCATCACCAGCGGATCGGGATACTGGTATTCAAACCCAAGCTCATTACAGATCCGGCTGCCATCTATAATTTTACCTTTACCGTTATCCGCAGAATCACGGAACTGCGGCGGCTCCATTCCCAGCAGACGCGCCATCTGCGGATAAAATACATTTCGGGCAGGATGCGAAGGCGCACATATATTATAGATGTGTCCCCCTTTCGGTGCCTGTAACAGCAGCGTGATGGCGGCGATAACATCTTCCAGATGGACCAGATTGACGCCGTGTTCACCGTCAGGGGCAGTTTTACCGGCGAAGAAGCGGCCCGGGTGACGTCCAGGCCCTACCAGCCCGGCCAGACGCAGGATATCGACCGACGTACCCGGTAAATTATGCAACCAGTCTTCCAGTTCTTTTAACACGCGACCACTGGCGGTGACTGGATTACGCGCCGTTCCCTCTTTCACCGTCCCCTGCACGTCGCCATAGACGGAGGTCGAACTGGTAAAGATAATGCGCGGAATACGATACGCCAGCGCACTGTCCACCAGCTCCTGCATCGCCTGCAAATAGAAGTCTTCTCCCGGACCGCTGCGACGAGCCGGTAATGTAATCACCAGCGCATCAACATCCATCAGCGCATCCAGGTCATCTGTTTCACACACCAGCTCAGGCTCGAGCCGTAGCGGATACCCTTCGATCCCGCTCATTCTGGCCGCTTCCACGCCATCCTGGGTGGTTTTGCTCCCCGTCACCTGCCAGCCTCTGGCAGTAAGTGACATCGCCAGCGGCATGCCTAACCATCCTAAACCGACAACTGCGACCTTTTTCATCCGTTTTCTCCTGACTCCAGCACTATGTCTACAAGGCTACGCCAGCGTTTTAAGACTGACAATTCATACTATAAATAGGAATTAAAAAAAGCGCTTGCTTTAAGGCGTTAAAGTGGTTTAGGTTAAAAGGCATCAAATGAATAAGCATTCATCGAGAATTTTATGACACGCGTTCAATTTAAACACCACCATCATCACCATCATCCTGACTAGTCTTTCAGGCGATGTGTGCTGGGAGACATTCAGATCTTCCAGTGGTGCATGAACGTATGAGAAAGCCCCCGGAAGATTTCTTCCGGGGGCTTTTTTTTTGGTGCGAAATTCAGACAGGTTCAGACAGGATAAAGAGGAAAAGAGAATGTTAGATAACACCCGTTTACGCATAGCTATTCAGAAATCAGGTCGTTTGAGCGATGACTCACGCGAATTACTCGCCCGCTGTGGGATTAAAATTAACTTACACACCCAGCGCCTGATTGCGATGGCAGAGAATATGCCAATTGATATTCTGCGCGTGCGTGACGACGATATCCCCGGTCTGGTGATGGACGGCGTCGTTGACCTGGGCATCATCGGCGAAAACGTTCTGGAAGAGGAACTGCTGAACCGCCGTGCCCAGGGCGAAGACCCGCGCTACTTTACGCTGCGTCGCCTCGACTTCGGCGGTTGTCGCCTTTCTCTGGCAACGCCGGTCGATGAAACCTGGAATGGCCCCGCCGCGCTGGATGGTAAACGCATCGCTACCTCTTATCCCCACCTGCTCAAACGTTATCTCGACCAGAAAGGCGTCTCCTTTAAATCCTGTCTGCTGAACGGTTCTGTGGAAGTGGCTCCGCGCGCGGGCCTCGCCGATGCCATCTGCGATCTGGTATCGACCGGTGCGACGCTGGAAGCCAACGGTCTTCGCGAAGTGGAAGTGATTTATCGCTCTAAAGCCTGCCTGATCCAGCGTGACGGCGAGATGACCGATGCCAAGCAGCAACTGGTTGATAAACTGCTGACCCGTATTCAGGGCGTTATCCAGGCGCGCGAATCGAAGTACATCATGATGCACGCGCCAAGCGAGCGTCTGGAAGAAGTGATCGCCCTGCTGCCGGGCGCAGAACGCCCGACCATTCTGCCGCTGGCTGGCGATCAACAGCGCGTGGCGATGCACATGGTCAGCAGCGAAACCCTGTTCTGGGAGACAATGGAAAAACTGAAAGCGCTCGGCGCCAGCTCGATTCTGGTGCTGCCGATTGAGAAGATGATGGAGTGATAGCCATGAGCTTTAGCACAATCATTAACTGGAACACCTGTTCCCCCGAGCAGCAGCGTGAATTACTGATGCGCCCGGCGATTTCTGCGTCTGACAGCATCTCTCGTACCGTGAGTGAGATTCTGGATAATGTCAAAGCCCGTGGTGATGACGCCCTGCGCGAATACAGCGCAAAGTTTGATAAAACCGAGGTTGCGGCGCTGAGGGTAACCGCAGAAGAGATAACCGCCGCCAGCGCACGACTGAGCGACGATCTCAAGCAAGCGATGGCCGTCGCGGTGCAAAATATTGAGACCTTCCACAACGCGCAAAAAATACAGACCGTCGATGTAGAAACCCAGCCAGGTGTACGCTGTCAGCAGGTGACGCGTCCGGTGGCATCCGTCGGTTTATATATTCCAGGGGGTTCCGCTCCACTCTTTTCTACCGTACTGATGCTTGCCACGCCAGCGCGCATTGCGGGATGTAAAAAGGTTGTGCTGTGTTCCCCGCCGCCAATTGCCGATGAAATTCTCTATGCGGCGCAACTGTGCGGTGTGCAGGAGATCTTTAACGTTGGCGGCGCGCAGGCCATTGCCGCTCTGGCATTTGGCAGCGAATCCGTACCGAAAGTGGACAAAATTTTTGGCCCCGGAAACGCGTTTGTGACCGAAGCGAAGCGCCAGGTTAGCCAGCGTCTCGACGGCGCAGCGATTGATATGCCAGCCGGTCCTTCTGAAGTGCTGGTGATTGCTGACAGCGGCGCAACGCCAGATTTCGTCGCCTCCGATCTGCTTTCGCAGGCGGAACACGGCCCGGACTCACAGGTGATTCTGCTGACCCCGGATGCCGATATCGCCGGTCGCGTTGCGCTGGCCGTTGAACGCCAACTGGCTGAACTCCCGCGTGCGGAAACGGCACGTCAGGCGCTCAGCGCCAGTCGATTGATTGTGACAAAAGATGTGGCGCAGTGTATTGCCATTTCGAACCTGTATGGTCCTGAGCACTTAATTATCCAGACCCGCAACGCCCGCGAACTGGTTGATGACATCACCAGCGCCGGTTCGGTGTTCCTCGGCGACTGGTCGCCGGAATCAGCGGGCGATTACGCCTCCGGGACTAACCATGTGCTGCCGACCTACGGGTATACGGCCACCTGTTCCAGCCTCGGACTGGCGGATTTCCAGAAGCGTATGACGGTTCAGGAACTGTCAAAAGCGGGATTCTCTGCGCTCGCTTCAACTATTGAGACTCTGGCGGCGGCTGAACGCCTGACCGCTCACAAAAATGCCGTCACCCTGCGTGTCAACGCCCTGAAGGAGCAAGCATGAGCACTGAAAACACGTTCAGCGTCAACGACTTAGCCCGTGAAAACGTCCGTAATCTGACGCCGTATCAATCTGCTCGTCGTCTGGGCGGCAACGGCGACGTCTGGCTCAATGCCAACGAATTCCCGACGGCGGTCGACTATCAGCTCACTCAGCAAACGCTTAACCGCTACCCGGAATGCCAGCCGAAAGCGGTGATTGAAAATTATGCACAGTACGCCGGGGTTAAACCGGAACAGGTGCTGGTCAGCCGTGGCGCAGATGAAGGTATTGAGCTGCTTATCCGCGCCTTCTGCGAACCGGGGAAAGACGCGATTCTCTTCTGCCCGCCCACCTATGGAATGTATAGCGTCAGCGCCGAAACCATTGGCGTCGAATGTTGCACCGTCCCCACGCTCGCCGACTGGCAACTGGATATGCAGGGTATTTCTGACAACCTGGACGGCGTGAAGGTTGTTTACGTGTGCAGCCCCAATAACCCAACCGGGCAACTGATTAATCCACAGGATCTGCGCACGCTGCTGGAACTGACGCGCGGCAAAGCCATTGTGGTCGCCGACGAAGCCTATATCGAGTTCTGCCCACAGGCTACGCTGGCGGGTTGGCTTTCCGAGTACCCCAACCTGGTCGTTCTGCGCACGCTGTCTAAAGCGTTTGCTCTTGCCGGTCTGCGTTGTGGCTTTACGCTGGCGAATGAGGAGGTGATTAACCTGTTGCTGAAGGTAATCGCCCCTTACCCGCTATCCACGCCCGTCGCCGACATCGCCGCGCAAGCGCTCAGTCCCCAGGGCATCAATGCGATGCGTGAGCGCGTGGCGCAGATCCTGCTTGAGCGCCAGTACCTGATGAGCGAGCTCAACAAGATTGCCTGTGTCGAACAGGTTTTTGACTCCGAGACCAACTACATTCTGGCGCGCTTCACCGCCTCCAGCAGCGTATTTAAATCTTTGTGGGATCAGGGCATTATCTTACGAGACCAGAACAAACAACCTTCTTTAAGCGGCTGTCTGCGTATTACTGTTGGTACCCGTGAAGAAAGCCAGCGCGTCATCGACGCTTTACGTGCGGAGCAAGTATGAGCCAGAAGTATCTCTTTATCGATCGTGATGGAACCCTGATTTCCGAACCGCCAAGCGATTTCCAGGTGGATCGTTTTGACAAGCTCGCCTTCGAACCAGACGTTGTACCGGTGCTGCTGAAGTTGCAAAAAGCGGGCTTCAGGCTGGTGATGATCACCAATCAGGACGGGCTGGGAACACAGAGTTTCCCGCAGGCGGATTTCGACGGCCCGCACAATCTGATGATGCAAATCTTTACCTCGCAGGGCGTGCTGTTCGATGACGTGCTGATCTGCCCGCACCTGCCCGCAGAGGAGTGCGACTGTCGTAAGCCGAAAGTGAAGCTGGTCGAACGTTATCTCGCAGAACAGGCGATGGACAGCGCCAACAGCTACGTCATTGGCGATCGCGCTACCGATATCCAGTTGGCAGAAAACATGGGGATTACCGGGCTCCGTTACCATCGCGAGACGCTAAACTGGGCGGCAATTGGCGAGCAACTGACGAAACGCGACCGCTATGCCCACGTTGAGCGCGTAACTAAAGAGACGCAGATTGACGTCAAAGTGTGGCTGGACCGCGAAGGCGGCAGCAAAATTAACACCGGCGTCGGCTTCTTCGATCATATGCTCGATCAGATTGCGACGCACGGCGGGTTTCGTATGGAGATCACCGTCAAGGGCGATCTCTATATCGACGACCACCACACCGTGGAAGACACGGGCCTGGCGCTGGGTGAAGCGTTAAAACTGGCGCTTGGTGATAAACGTGGTATCAGCCGATTTGGCTTCGTGCTGCCAATGGACGAATGCCTTGCGCGCTGTGCGCTGGATATCTCCGGGCGTCCGCACCTCGAATACCGTGCCGAGTTTACCTATCAGCGTGTCGGCGATCTCAGTACCGAAATGATCGAACACTTTTTCCGTTCACTCTCCTACACCATGGGCGTGACGCTGCATCTGAAGACCAAAGGTAAAAACGACCATCACCGTGTGGAAAGCCTGTTCAAAGCCTTCGGTCGTACTCTGCGCCAGGCCATCCGTGTTGAAGGTGATACCCTTCCCTCCTCCAAAGGAGTGCTGTGATGAACGTGGTGATCCTCGACACCGGCTGCGCCAACCTGAACTCGGTGAAATCTGCCGTCGCGCGCCATGGTTATGCTCCCCTGGTCAGTCGCGACCCGGATGTGGTCTTACGTGCGGATAAACTGTTTCTACCCGGCGTCGGCACGGCGCAGGCGGCAATGGACCAGTTACGCGAGCGTGAACTGATTGATCTGATTAAAGCCTGTACCCAACCGGTACTGGGTATTTGTCTCGGCATGCAGATCCTCGGACGGCGTAGTGAAGAGACACAGGGCGTCGATATGCTGGGCATTATCGATCAGGATGTTCCAAAGATGACTGACGTGGGCCTGCCGCTGCCGCACATGGGCTGGAACCGCGTTTATCCTCAGGCCGGGAATCGTCTTTTTCGGGGCATTGAGGATGGCGCATATTTCTACTTTGTGCACAGCTATGCAATGCCGGTCAATCCGTGGACCATCGCCCAGTGTCACTACGGCGAACCGTTCACTGCCGCCGTGCAAAAAGATAACTTCTTCGGCGTGCAGTTCCACCCGGAGCGCTCGGGTGCCGCTGGCGCGCAATTGCTGAAAAACTTTCTGGAGATGTGATGATTATTCCGGCTTTAGATTTGATCGACGGCACCGTCGTACGTCTCCATCAGGGCGATTACGCGCAACAGCGTGATTACGGCAGCGATCCACTACCGCGCTTGCAGGATTACGCGGCGCAAGGTGCTGAGGTGCTACATCTGGTTGATTTAACCGGCGCGAAAGATCCGGCGAAACGGCAGATCCCACTGATTAAAACCCTGGTCGCGGGCGTGAACGTGCCGGTTCAGGTGGGCGGTGGCGTACGCACCGAAGACGACGTCGCGGCGCTGCTGGCGGCGGGTGTCGCTCGCGTGGTGATTGGCTCCACGGCGGTAAAGTCGCCGGAAAAGGTGAAGGGCTGGTTCGAGCGTTTTGGCGCCGACGCGCTGGTTCTCGCGCTGGATGTACGCATTGATGAGCAGGGAAACAAGCAGGTAGCCGTGAGCGGTTGGCAGGAGAACTCCGGCATTTCGCTCGAAGAACTGGTGGAAACCTATCTACCCGTAGGCCTGAAACATGTGCTCTGTACGGATATTTCTCGCGACGGCACGCTGGCGGGCTCAAACGTCTCTTTGTATGAAGAGGTATGCAAAAAATATCCACAGGTGGCCTTTCAGTCCTCCGGGGGGATCGGTGATATCAATGATGTCGCTGCACTGCGCGGAACTGGCGTGCGCGGCGTGATCGTCGGACGTGCGCTGCTGGAAGGTAAATTCACCGTTAAGGAGGCGATCCAATGCTGGCAAAACGTATAATCCCGTGCCTCGACGTTCGCGACGGTCAGGTCGTAAAAGGTGTGCAGTTTCGCAATCACGAAATCATCGGCGACATCGTCCCGCTGGCGAAACGCTATGCCGATGAAGGTGCCGATGAGCTTGTGTTCTACGACATCACGGCCTCCAGCGACGGTCGGGTAGTCGATAAAAGCTGGGTTTCGCGCGTCGCGGAAGTGATCGACATTCCTTTCTGCGTAGCGGGCGGGATTAAGTCGGTCGACGATGCCGCCAAAATTCTCTCGTTTGGCGCAGATAAAATCTCTATCAACTCGCCGGCGCTGGCTGACCCGACGCTGATTACCCGTCTGGCTGACCGCTTTGGCGTGCAATGCATCGTGGTCGGTATTGATACCTGGTTTGACGCGCAAACCGGCAAATATCATGTTAATCAGTATACCGGCGACGAAAGCCGTACCCGCGTCACCACCTGGGAAACCCTCGACTGGGTACAGGAAGTGCAAAAACGCGGTGCCGGAGAAATCGTCCTTAACATGATGAACCAGGACGGCGTGCGTAATGGCTACGACCTGGAACAGTTGAAAAAAGTGCGTGCAGTGTGCCATGTGCCGCTGATTGCATCCGGTGGTGCTGGCACTATGGAACACTTCCTTGAGGCCTTCCGCGATGCAGATGTCGATGGTGCGCTTGCCGCCTCCGTCTTCCACAAACAGATCATTAATATTGGTGAATTAAAAGCGTACCTGGCAACGCAGGGCGTGGAGATCAGGATATGTTAACAGAGCAACAACGCAGCCAACTGGACTGGGAAAAAACCGACGGACTGATGCCTGTCGTCGTGCAGCACGCGGTGTCCGGTGAAGTGTTGATGCTGGGATATATGAACCCAGACGCGCTGGATAAAACCCTTGCAACCGGCAAAGTCACTTTCTTCTCGCGCACCAAACAACGCCTGTGGACTAAAGGCGAGACGTCGGGCAACTTTCTGAACGTCGTCAGCATTGCGCCAGACTGTGATAACGATACCCTGTTGGTACTGGTGGATCCGATCGGCCCCACCTGCCATAAAGGTACCAGCAGTTGCTTCGGTGAAACCAGCCACCAGTGGCTGTTCCTGTATCAACTTGAACAGCTGTTAGCCGGGCGAAAAACGGCCGATCCGGCGAGTTCCTATACCGCAAAGCTGTATGCCAGTGGTACCAAGCGCATCGCTCAAAAAGTGGGTGAAGAAGGTGTTGAAACCGCGCTGGCAGCCACAGTGCATGACCGTTTCGAACTGACCAATGAAGCGTCGGATTTGATGTATCACCTGTTGGTTCTGCTGCAGGATCAGGATCTCGACCTGACGACGGTCATTGAGAATCTGCGCAAGCGGCATCAGTGATCTTAAGGCGTAAAAAAACCGGGCGTGGTCATTCCAGGCCCGGTTTTTTATTGCATGAATCAGGTTACTGCGCTTTGGGTTTGTAGTCGCGCAGCGCGTTACGTCCCAGCACCACGCCAGCACCAATCATTCCACCGAGCAGTGCCGCCAGTATCAGAGTGATAGCCCTTTTCGGACTGTCGCGACGAATCGGCAACGTCGGCTTCATCACATAACGGTAAGCATGAATGCTTTCCGGGTCAATTTTCAGAGCCTTAACCGCTAGCAGGTTCTGACGGGTCTGGTAGTAGTCATCGGAAAAGGTTAACGGGCGAGTCGCTTCGTTGTTGACCATGGAAGAAAGCGCCTCGCTCCCCAGCATAAACATAGTGTCCTGGGAGAGCTGGTCGGCCTGCTGAACTTGAGGCAGTTTGATGTTAGCCTGTTTAGCGACAGCAAGTGCCTGATTAATTTGCGCAAGACGTTGTGATTTTTGCTCTCTCGCCACTTTTTCCTGCGCTTCCAGCGATTGCTCTAAATCGGAAATACGGGTGGCTATACTCATTGACAGGTCGGCATTGATCTCCTTCGAAACCACCTCGTCCACCTGTTGGATATATTTTGCAACGGCTCTTTGCGCAGCCTCTGCGCTATTGTCCTGATAAGCGATTTTCAACGGTAAAGGCTGACCTTTAACATATGAGTCGATAGTCAGTTTTTCGGGCTTTTCCTGATTGGAAAGCGTTTCGGCAAGTGCAGAAAAAGCGGAACTGAAACGGCCAATAACCTCTGACTGTACATCGTTAATTTTCGGTGCATCTTTGCCATACAGTACGCTTATCGCATTAGTATAACTGCCGATTTGCCCTGCATCGGGCTGCGTGATGATTGCGCTTGACGTCCACCTCTCTGTTGCCTGAACCAGATAGAGTGCCGCAAGCAAAATCGTGAACACGGCACAAACAATGATGGTCACCTTACCACGCCATAATTGAGCTACAATATCAATTAAATCAATCTGTCCCGGTTCGTTGCTACGCCCGGACATGTTGTTATTTTCCACTGTCATCACTACCCTAGATAAGAAAAAGCTTGAGCTCGCCACAGTTTAGCGATTAACACAATTTATGCCATAAGAAATTTAATAAGATTGCGAAAATTCTGGTAGGTTTTACCCCATTATCAGGGACTCCCTTCCCCTCAGTTGACTAATCAATCACTGCCAAAAAGGTCCCGGGTATAGACTTTTTCGGACACATCTTTGAGCTCTTCAGCCATGCGGTTCGAGATAATGACGTCAGCCTGTTGTTTAAACTGCGTCAAGTCACGTTCGATTCGCGAGTTGAAAAACGTCTCGTCCTGCATCACCGGTTCATAAATCACCACTTCCACCCCTTTGGCTTTTATACGTTTCATAATCCCCTGAATAGAAGATGCGCGGAAGTTATCCGAGCCGCTCTTCATAATCAGACGATAAATCCCCACGACTTTTGGCTTTCTGGCAAGAACAGCATCGGCGATAAAGTCTTTGCGGGTGCGATTGGCATCAACGATAGCGGAAATAATATTGTTCGGTACTGAGTGATAATTCGCCAGAAGCTGCTTGGTATCCTTTGGCAGGCAATAACCACCGTAGCCAAACGAGGGATTGTTGTAGTGGTTGCCAATACGTGGATCCAGACAAACCCCCTCGATGATCTGCCGGGTATTTAAACCTAAACTTTCAGCGTAGCTATCGAGTTCGTTAAAATAGGCAACACGCATCGCCAGATAGGTGTTGGCAAAGAGTTTGATCGCTTCCGCTTCGGTAGAATCCGTAAACAGCGTTGGGATGTCTTGCTTCACCGCCCCTTCCTGAAGCAGGGCGGCAAACCGCTCAGCTCGTTCAGAGCGTTCGCCAATGACAATACGCGATGGATATAAGTTGTCATAAAGCGCCTTACCTTCACGCAAAAACTCGGGAGAAAAAATGATATTTTGCGTATTAAACTTCTTCTTCATCGCTGCGGTAAATCCAACCGGGACGGTGGATTTAATTATCATCACGGCATCTGGATTAATCGCGGTTACATCCTGAATCACTGATTCTACGCTGGAAGTATTGAAGTAATTTGTTTTTGGATCATAATCAGTCGGCGTGGCAATAATAACGTAATCCGCGTTTCGATAAGCATCTTGTTTATCCAACGTAGCCTTAAACTTAATTTTCTCCGACGTTAAGAACTGTTGAATTTCTTTATCAACAATCGGAGATATCCGATCATTCAACATTTCGACACGAGAAGGGATGATGTCTAGCGCAACAACATCATGATGCTGTGCGATTAGCAGACCATTGGACAGACCAACATACCCGGTACCGGAGATGGTAATTTTCATTGCTTACTCTCAGAATTAACTTAATTAGACATCATGATGTATTCGCATCCTGACACGTTATTATTGTTTTAGCGTCTGTGCGAATAACGTGTCAACGAAGCCTAATACAATTAGGATTTTCTTTATCATCCTAAATAGATAATATTAAGTTAATATTAAGCAATGGAGATTATGCAATAAGAATCAGGATAAAAAAAAGCCCGGTTAAACCGGGCTTTTTGACAAATAAAGTGCTTAATCCATCCATTCGGTATGGAAAACACCTTCTTTATCAGTACGCTTATAGGTATGCGCGCCAAAGTAGTCACGCTGCGCCTGGATTAGGTTTGCCGGCAACACCTCTGCACGGTAGCTGTCGTAGTAGGCAACGGCTGCAGAGAAGGTCGGTACCGGAATGCCATTCTGAACGGCGTAGGCGACGACATCACGCAGCGCCTGCTGATACTCGTCAGCGATGTTTTTGAAGTACGGATCCAGCAGAAGATTGGCAATGCCTGCATTCTTCGCATAGGCATCGGTAATTTTCTGCAGGAACTGCGCACGAATAATGCAGCCTGCGCGGAAAATCTTCGCGATTTCACCGTAATTCAGATCCCAGTTGTACTCGTCAGACGCTGCGCGTAATTGAGAGAAGCCCTGCGCATAGGAAACAATTTTACCGAGGTACAACGCACGGCGTACTTTCTCAATAAACTCAACTTTATCACCAGCAGGTTGCGCTTTCGGACCTGTCAGGACCTTAGAGGCAGCAACGCGCTGATCTTTCAGTGAGGAGATGTAACGCGCAAAGACCGATTCGGTAATCAGAGATAGCGGTTCGCCGAGATCCAAAGAACTCTGGCTGGTCCACTTACCGGTACCTTTGTTAGCCGCTTCATCCAGAATGACATCAACGAGGTATTTACCCTCTTCGTCTTTTTTGGTGAAGATGTCTTTAGTGATATCAATCAGGTAGCTGCTCAACTCACCATTGTTCCACTCAGTAAAGGTGCTGGCCAGCTCTTCATTAGAAAGATTCAGGCCGCCTTTCAGCAGAGAATAGGCTTCGGCGATAAGCTGCATGTCACCATATTCAATACCATTGTGAACCATCTTCACATAATGGCCTGCGCCATCAGCACCGATGTAAGTCACACAAGGCTCGCCGTCTTCAGCCACCGCTGCGATCTTAGTCAGAATCGGCGCAACCAGTTCGTAGGCTTCTTTCTGTCCGCCAGGCATGATAGACGGCCCTTTCAGCGCACCCTCTTCGCCACCGGAAACACCAGTGCCGATAAAATTGAAACCTTCAGCAGAAAGTTCGCGGTTACGGCGAATGGTGTCCTGGAAGAAAGTATTACCGCCATCAATGATGATGTCGCCTTTATCCAGATACGGTTTCAGAGAATCAATGGCAGCATCGGTACCCGCGCCCGCTTTCACCATTAACAGGATACGACGAGGCGTTTCGAGAGATTCAACAAACTCTTTCACCGTGTAGTAAGGCACCAGTTTCTTGCCCGGGTTCTCGGCAATCACTTCTTCGGTCTTTTCACGGGAGCGGTTGAACACGGAGACGGTATAACCACGGCTCTCGATGTTGAGCGCCAGGTTGCGCCCCATCACTGCCATACCGACGACGCCGATCTGTTGCTTGGACATTACATACTCCTGTCAGGTGTGGTCACCGCGCGACGTATGCGCGGCTTGAAATGTATTGCAGATGTTAACTCAGGATAGCTAAAAGTTGATAGCAGTTGATGCGCTTACTCAGCATGTCACATTCAGATTGTACCCAGCGACATTATGCTTTGCATACCAGACCAGGTCGCAAATGCCATCAGTGGGTTGAAAACCTGTCGGTATTTCAAGCAAGAGATTACGGATGACATCGTGCTCAAAATTGGTACACGCCGCATCCATCTGCTCAAGGTAATTTTCAAGTTCTGTCCAACTGAGCATATCCTCGTGGGCCGTCATAATCCTCGGATGTGATGTACCAAGAACCTGTTCACCAATCAGCAGTTCTTCATACAATTTTTCCCCTGGACGTAGACCAGTAATACTAATCTCTATATCGCCATCCGGATTTGATTCATCCTTAATTTTCAAACCGCAAAGCTTAATCATCCGCGTTGCAAGATCATAAATCCTGACAGGATCCCCCATATCCAGGACAAAAACATCCCCCCCTTTGGCCATAGCGCCAGCCTGAATAACAAGCTGAGAGGCTTCGGGGATTGTCATGAAATAGCGGATGATGTCTTTATGTGTCAGAGTGACCGGACCGCCTTGTTCGATTTGTTTTTCAAATAATGGAACGACAGAGCCCGATGAGCCTAAAACGTTACCGAATCGAACCATGCTAAAACAGGTTGTCGATTGCTCAAGCGCTAAAGCTTGTAGCACAAGTTCGGCTACGCGCTTCGTCGCGCCCATGGTATTTGTCGGTCTCACCGCTTTATCTGTGGAAACAAGAATAAAGGTTTCAACACCTGAGGATATTGCAGCCTGAGCACAATAAAGAGTGCCAAATATATTGTTTCTCACACCCTCCACAACATTATACTCAACTAATGGAACGTGTTTATACGCCGCAGCATGATAGACAGTATTGACATTGAAAGCTCGCATAATGGTTTCCAGTCGGTGCAATTTTTGTACTGACCCCATTAGCGGAATTATTACAACGTTGCTTTGACTATTCTGAGCAAGCATCACTAATTCTTTTTCAATAGAATAAAGCGCGAATTCTGAAACCTCAAACAAAATAAGTATTTTGGGTACCTGAGAAATAATCTGACGACAGATTTCAGAACCGATAGAACCTCCTGCGCCGGTGACCATCACTACTTTACCACGGATATTTTTAGCCAACAGTTCTGCATCAGGAGAAACAGGCTCTCGCCCCAAAAGGTCATCAATAGAAACTTTTTTCAAAGCCATAATTTGAGCTTTACCTTCAACAAGATCGACCATGCCAGGTATAGACAGAACCTCGCAAGGAAAATCTTCCAGATAGGTGATCACTTCTTTTCTTTTCTCTATTGATATCGATGGCATCGCCAGTAATATCTTTTTGATACCATAGCGAGAAACCAACCTTTCGATATTCTTCCGAGAGTAAACTGTCACCCCATGAATGACGACTTTGTTCAGTAACGGGTTATCATCAATAAATGCAACAGGGAAATATTCATCAACCTGTCTTAGCGCAGTCAGTAGTTGTCGTCCAGACGCGCCAGCGCCATAAATTATAACAGGCGTTCGTCCCCGTACAGCATAAGTCAGCATCATTCTGAACAGTAATCGT
Organism: Citrobacter farmeri; assembly: GCF_019048065.1. Classification (NCBI taxonomy): domain Bacteria; kingdom Pseudomonadati; phylum Pseudomonadota; class Gammaproteobacteria; order Enterobacterales; family Enterobacteriaceae; genus Citrobacter; species Citrobacter farmeri. The sequence continues at coordinate 1,718,513 of NZ_CP077291.1, read as the reverse complement.
GACCCACAGATGAATAACAGCGAGAACGCAAAATAAATAATAGGAATCGTACGTGGTAGAAAGATGTCAAAAAAATAAGATAACGTGATCAATAATAATGTTGAGACAGAAAGACCAAGCAGCGCAGTAACAAAAATCTTCGCGGTAACATACCGTAGCACGGTACGATACAGTCCCATTTTGATAAAGATACAGACCGTAACAAGGATAAGGCAAGCAAGTAACTTCCAGTGCTCGTAGCTAGTATAAGGTGCAGAAACATCCATTCGGACCCAAAAAGCCCCCCAAAAAGCGATAAGCAATAGGACAAAATCTATTGCCACCATGATTATGCGTTTTATATTACGAGGCAAACTGAGTAATTGCGTTAACATTCTTTACCACATTCTTTATAGAGGAGGTGGCATGCTCTGCCACCTCAAGCAAGGTTAGTTGATACTTATCATTTACAGTGGTTGTTAAATAAGAGCACTCATCAAAACCTTACGAGCAACTTCACATGTTAATTTAATTTCTGATGGCGTTAATGTTGGATGAACCAGGAACATCAGGCTGGTCTCGCCAAGCTCGACTGCATTAGGCAGGGATATTGCCGGACGCCATCCGGTGTTCTCGAACGCCTTTTCACGATAAATTTCTGAACAGCTCCCCTGATAGCAAGGTACTCCAGCATCGTTAATTTCATCAATAATGCGGTCTCGAGTCCAACCCGCTTTTAATGCTGATGGCTTAATGAACAGATAGTGTTTATATTCCGCATGCTCAATATAGTCAGGAACATTCACTATTCTGACGCCGTTCAGATCGGCCAATGCTTCATCTATTGCCCTGCCGTTTTCCTGACGACGTTGAGTCCATTCCGCCATACGCTTTAACTGAATACGCCCGATTGCACCTTGCATTTCAAGCATACGCCAGTTAGTGCCAAATGATTCATGGAGCCACCTGAAACCAGGCTTATGCTCACGATTGTATACGGCATCATAGCTTTTCCCATGATCCTTATAACTCCACATCGAGGACCACAGAGATTTATCATTTGTCGTCACCATCCCGCCTTCCCCACCAGTTGTCATAATTTTATCCTGACAGAAGGACCATGCGGCAATATGACCAATACTACCTACTCGTTTTCCTTTATAGCTTGCACCATGTGCCTGGGCACAATCCTCAATGACGTAAAGGTTATGCTTCTCTGCCAGAGCCATAATGGGATCCATCTCAGCAGGCATACCGGCCAGATGCACAACGATAATGGCTTTTGTATGCGGTGTTAAAACCGCGGAAATAGTCTCCGCAGTAATACACTGGCTATTCAAATCCACATCGGCAAAGACCGGATTGGCTCCTGCAGTAACAATGCATGATGCTGACGCTAAAAAAGTACGGGAAGTGACAATAACATCATCTCCATGACCGATATTTAACGCTTTGAGAGCAACGTCTAGCGCCAATGTGCCATTGCTTAATGCAACTGCATATTTAGTACCCACCCATTCAGCAAATTCCTGTTCAAACAGGCGGCACTCATTCCCTGTCCAATAGTTTACTTTGTTTGACAGCAGAACGGAGGACACCGCATCGGCTTCTTCTTTTGTAAACGAAGGCCACGGTGAGAACTTAGTGTTTAACATGGTAAAATTCCTTTAAGTTCTGAAATTGATTGCAACCAAATATGTGGGAGATATTTTTCTGAAAGAATATGGTTTTGCTTATGGATATTACGCCCATCATCTTTAATACCTATTGTTGTCCACCCCATCTGATTAGGAGTAATAAAATCTTTTTTGACATTATCCCCTACATAAACATATGTGCAGTTCTGATGAAAAGACTGTATTAGCTCAAATCGCTTTGACTCAGGTTTTTCTGAGTTATCAAACTCCTCTGAAATAAAGACAGGAAAGGTATTTAAGCTTAGGGCGTTAATTTTATTTCTTTGCGTGACACTCCGTCCATCCGTTAGAATGGCTACGCCAAGTGTTGTATCTTTCAAACTGTTAAGTATAGACAAAATCTCCCTTTCAATATCGATTGATGGGAAATGATTTCTGTACATCCAGAGAAACTGATTCTTTGATGTCTCAGGAAGATTCAGGAAACAGCAGATATCAGAGAAGAGATCAGCTGAATATCCTTCACGATAACGGATAACCAAATCGATAATATCTCGCTGGTACAGTTTTATGATCTCTTGTCGTACAAACTCGAACCCGGAATCTCTGAAATCTACTTCTTTAAATAAAGTGTCGTCTAAATCAAATACCCAGAAGCTATTAGTTGATATCTGGATATTCATGAGATAATACCTTAGCATCATATCGTAACATCAAAAGATTCGGCTCCCAGTTATCAAAAAAACCGACAGTTTCATGATTGATATACTCATTTATAAGATACAGAGGATAATCTGCGCCAGCAGCATACGACAAAGGATATCCACCACCAAACCGCGGGTTGATTTCAAGTCCTTTGATATCACCTGATATTTTATTATAAAAAAGTTGTACGGTGACACACCCTACGACGCCAGGAATTTTTCTCAAGCGTTTAAATAAATAATCATACACCAGACCTTTTCTTGTCACCCCTTTACTCACCTCGCCGCTACGAACTTCGATGCGCTCACGGGGAACAAGACACTTCAACTCATGGTCTTTTGAGAAATAACAGTCAACAGTTACTTCAATGTAATCCTTACCAATAAGCTCCATAAACATATTATTTTTATTTGTGAGTATTTCATTTGTAAGATCTGTTGCACTCTGTATCACAAAAGCACCAATGCTGCTGCTACCGTTGTAGGGCTTGCAGAAACAAGGAAAGGCCATTGAATTACTATCGTAAATTACAGGTGAGGCTATTTGTAATGATTGAAAAAGATCTGCAGTTTTACGCTTATCACGACACGCAGCAACAAATTTGGGGTCGGGGACAGAAATGTGACAGCCGAATTTATTAAAACTATCTTTAGCATAACTCAGTTTTTCTAAATCTGTGTCAATTGTAGGAATGACGAGTTTAATCGAATTTTCCTGACAAATATCTCTAAGCACATCAACATATGAACTATCAGTAGCACGAGGTACGGTGAAAAATTCGTCAGCAACAAGGCAAGCTGACGATAATTCGGGGACCATATCCGTACACATGATTTTACCCTGGATATTGAGCTTATCCATTGCCTCACGAAATGCTATGACTAACTCAACTCGTCGCCCTGCGGACAGGATAAGAACATTATTCATCAGATTTTTTTCCTTTAAAAACAGGCATAGTTGCATGTCCTTCAGAAGAGATCCCTTCCTTTATGAATACTTTCTTAACGGTAAGAATGAGTATTTTTATATCAAGCCATAAAGAATGGTTATCAACATACCAGACATCCAGCTTAAATTTCTCCTCCCAGCTTAAGGCATTACGTCCATTCACTTGCGCCCAACCCGTAATACCTGGTTGCACTTCATGACGACGCTTTTGTTCATCGTCGTAGAGTTCCAGATAGCTCATCAGCAAAGGCCTGGGCCCAACAAGACTCATGTCTCCTTTAAGCACATTCCATAATTCAGGCAGCTCATCGAGACTCAGTGCTCTAATTTTTCTCCCAAAGGAGGTTAAGCGCTCTTCATCAGAGAGTGGATTCCCCTGGTTATCTACAGCATCTTTCATACTGCGAAATTTTATCATTTCAAAGGAAACCCCATTCTTGCCCGGGCGGAGTTGCCTGAAAAATGCTGGTTTTCCTAGTTTATTTCTGACAAGGATATATGTCACACCGATTATGGGTGATAAACAGATCAGAAGTATTGAAGATACGATAATATCAAATGCACGTTTCAGCATATCACTTTGCGACCTGATTAAAAATGGCAATGAATTTTTTTACACCTTCATGGAGACACAGTTTTTCATTATAATAACTAGAACCATTACATCCCATAATATGCAGTTCTTCCGTTGTTAATGATGCAAGGTGCTTAATTCCTGCAGCAATAGATTCTGGATTATCAGATTCACATATTACCCCAGCATCCGCATTCCTGACTAACTCCGCTGCATCTCCATTAACAGCCATAACAATAGGCTTACCGCATGCTAAATAGGCCTGAGTTCTTGAAGGTATTGTGATGGAAAACAGCTCATCATTAATCAGATGAACAAGTAATGCATCAGCCTGTTGTAGAATATCGCCAATTTCTGCAGGAGGAACGCGAGGAATGAAAATGACATTATCTATTTTTTGTTCTGCGACAATTCTCTCTGCCTCGGATCTCGCTAAACCAGAACCAACGAGTATTACATTAGCATCGGTACCAGATTCCTGCAGCAATCTGGCAGCAGCAATAATAGCCGGCAACCCTTGCGCGAGACCAAGATTACCAGCAAAGACGACATTAAATTTTTCAGCAGGTAAAACAACACTGCTCTTTTGATAATTTCTGAGGTTTTCTTCATCACTCCAGTTATAGATAACTTCAATGTTATCTGCAGGAACACCTCGAGATATCAATCGCTGCTTAAACCCAGGAGAGAGAACCACAATCTTTGCCGCGCGGCGATAGACAAAGTTACATACACTATTGACAATATTAAGTATTTTTTTATTCGTCAGCATCCCTGTGGAAGCTAACGTATCAGGCCATAAGTCCTGAATATCAACAACAAATGGCGTCCGTCGGAAAATTGAAATAATGGCAGCAGAAAGAGCTGTGGTCAGCGGCGGATGGTAAGCATATATAACATCGGCTTTATTACGGCGAAATAATCCATAAATCATGCTGGTTGAAAAGAATGAAATATAATTCGCTATTCTCTTTAACGCAGAACGCCCATGATGTGGATAGAGTGGCACACGGTTTACGGTGATGCCCTCGTACTCTTCCCGCTGAAAGAAACTTATTTTATATCCACTATATACCTTTCCGCCTGGATAATTGGGGAAACCAGTAATCACATCAACTTCAACATTCTGCTTTTTTAATTCTTTAGCAAAAGCAAGACCTTTGAAAGTAGGCTCGGGATCAAACCACTGCGTCAACAATAAGACTTTCACTATGTTCTACACACCATAAAAAGGTCACTCTGGCATGCCAGAGTGACAAAGGTACTAGTAATTACGCCAAACAACTCGCTTAACATAATCTGTATAAGAAAGGATAATTCTTGCAACTTTATCAGAGACATTTGGCATGGAGTAATCATTCACCCGGCGCAAGAGTCTGTTCTCGTTGCGTGGTTGATCTTTTATCATATCAAGAGCCTGCAAAATACGCTCCGGATCAACGCCGGTCATCATTACCGTCCCCTCTTCCATTCCTTCCGGACGTTCATGAGCCTCTCGAATATTAATGGCTGGAAAATTGAGAATGGAGGATTCTTCGGTAATTGTACCGCTATCAGAAAGTACTGCCCGAGCCTCTTTCTGCAATTTCACATAATCTTTGAAGCCAAGAGGTTTTAATAATTGCACATGTGAATTAAAAACAACGCCTTTTGCATCGATTCTTTTTTGCGTTCTCGGATGCGTAGAGACAATCACGGGTAACTGATAAGTTTCGGCAACTTTGTTCAACGCGTCGACAAGATTCATCAAATTCTTATCTGAATCAATATTCTCTTCACGATGAGCACTTACAACAAAGTATTCACCAGATTTTAAATGTAGACGCTCAAGTACATTTGAGTGTTCAATACCATCGGCATAATGGGTTAACACTTCAAACATAGGACTACCGGTCTTGATGATGCGATCCGCAGGCAATCCTTCTGCAAGAAGATATTCACGGGCAATGTCACTGTATGTAAGATTAATATCAGCCGTGTGATCAACAATACGACGATTTATCTCTTCAGGTACTCGCATGTCAAAACAGCGATTCCCTGCTTCCATATGGAAGATAGGTATTTTGCGACGTTTGGCGGGAATAGCAGCCAGACAGCTGTTTGTATCCCCCAGAACCAGAAGAGCATCCGGTTTTGTCGCTTCCAGGACTTCATCTATTTTGATGATGATCTGACCGATAGTCTCAGCGGCATTTTTTCCTGCCGCATTCAGGAAGTGGTCAGGCTTACGAACACCGAGATCGTCGAAAAAAATCTGGTTAAGTTCATAATCGTAGTTTTGACCAGTATGGACAATAGTGTGCTCATAACAGTCATCAATTTTCGCCATAACGCGTGACAGACGAATAATTTCAGGTCGCGTACCAACGACGGTCATAACATGCATTTTTTTCATTTTCTACTCTTCGGAAATTTTGTAGTTAACCGTATCTGGGTTCTCAGGATCAAAAATTTCATTTGCCCACAGCATGACTATCATTTCATCATCGCCAATATTCGTGATGTCATGCGACCATCCCGGAACAGTTTCGACTATTTTGGATTCATCACCGTCAACGAAAAATTCATAATAGTCATTAGAATCTATATGTCTAAATGCAAATTTCGCTTTACCTTTAATGACAAGAAATTTCTCATTTTTCGTATGATGATAGTGCCCACCCCGCGTGATGCCAGGATGTGCTGTAAAAAATGAGAATTGCCCAGACTCTTTCGTTTTCAGCATTTCTACAAATGTCCCACGCGGATCGCTGTGACGTTTAACAGAATATGCGAAATCCGATGGCGAATAATAGCTAAGATAAGTTGCGTACAACGCTCTGGTCAACCCAGTGCCCACATGATCGATCAGTAAGCCATGCTGTTTATCTTTGAATGACCTGATAATAGAAACAACTTCACCAACGCTCGTATGATAGACTGGGGAAACTGTAGCACTGTTGCTATCGATATTGCCTTTTAAGCAATCGATGAATGACTTACAAACATCATCTATATAGACCAGATTCAAAACGGCATCGGGGTTATTCACGGTAACCTCAAGGCCATTGAGTATATTATAGCAAAATGTTGCTACAGCTGAGTTATAGTTCGGTCTGCACCATTTACCAAATACATTAGGGAGACGGTAAATATAAGTTTTCGCCTTACAATGCTCGGCGTATTTACTTACTGAGAGTTCAGCAGCAGCCTTACTTTTGCCATAGTGATTATCTAATTCTGCCTGAATTGAAGAGGTAATGAGTAAAGGTGTCTTGTTGCCAGCCTCTTCCAACTTCTTCACAATGTATTCCGTCAGATTGGCATTCCCCTCGTAGAACTCTGAATCGTTTGTGGGACGGTTAATACCAGCCAGATGAAATACGAAATCAGCAGTTTGCAAAGCGTTATCAAGCTGCTCAACAGAATTGTCCCGATCGATACAAATAATATCGTCATATCCATTTTCTCTCAGATGGACACGCAGATTTTTGCCGATGAAACCATTAGAACCCGTAATCACAAGTTTCATATTATTCATCCAGTTGATATTCTTTTTTATCGCAGATAGCTCTGATGAACGCCAGTTTCAGGAGTAATTTTTTCATGCCTTCGACATCAAGACGTTCAGTATTATGAGAGTTATAATCTTCGACCTGTGAAATCCGCTGGTCACCCTGCTCAACATATTTTCCATAGTTCAGGTCACGAAGATCAGGAGGTACACGATAATAGTCCCCCATATCCTCAGCAGCGACCATTTCCTCGCGGCTCAGCAACGCTTCATACAATTTTTCGCCGTGACGTGTGCCAATGATATTAACGGGATGTTCTGGCAGCCCCAGCAGCTCTTTGAGGGCAATCGCCAGGGTCTTAATTGTCGCAGCAGGAGCCTTCTGAACAAAAATATCACCATTATTTCCATGCTCAAAAGCATACAAAACAAGATCAACAGCGTCATCAAGAGTCATCATGAAGCGCGTCATATTTGGGTCAGTGATTGTCAGTGCTTTACCTTCTTTAATCAAATCGACAAATAATGGAATCACAGAGCCTCGTGAAGCCATAACATTGCCATAGCGAGTACCGCAAATCACTGTTTTGGATTTATCGACATTACGAGACTTAGCAACAATGACCTTTTCCATCATTGCTTTCGAAATGCCCATAGCATTGATTGGGTATACGGCTTTATCAGTACTCAGGCAAACGACACGTTTAACGCCGTTTGCAATCGCTGCTTCAAGCACATTCTCTGTACCTAATACGTTCGTTTTCACAGCTTCCATAGGATGGAACTCGCAGGAAGGTACCTGCTTAAGTGCCGCTGCATGATAAAGGAAATCGACACCACGAGTTGCATTTAAAATGGATTGATAGTCGCGGACATCTCCAATATAAAACTTTAACTTGCTGCTATTATACTTCTTTCGCATGTCATCTTGTTTTTTCTCATCGCGACTGAAAATACGGATTTCAGCGATGTCAGTATCCAGGAAACGTCGGAGCACCGCATTACCGAATGAACCAGTTCCGCCGGTGATTAATAACGTTTTATTCTTGAACATATACCCTCCACTTTCTCTTTCTTCGATCAATTTAATTTTCTAGTAAAATTTAAATTTTGCTCATGATGATATTTTTTGCATTTTCTACCGTAAGAAACTCTTCATAATATTTTCGACCGGCCTTACCCATATTTTCTCTAAGATCACTATCATTAATTAACAAAGTTGCTTTAGACTCCAGTTCATCCAGATTACCTGCAACGACTGAATATCCTGCGCCAATCCTATTTTCAAGAATATCTCCAAAGTCAGTAATTGGATCTAATGAAGCCAAAATAGGAATGGCCACTTTGAAATAATCAAGGCTTTTCGATGGGAAACTCGGTACAGTTAGTTTACGGGATAAGGATATAAAACCAATATCGCAACTTCCAACAAGTTCTTCGTATTCATCTCTCGGCACATAATCAATGAATGTTAAATTTTTAATTTCGTCTTTCTCAGCAATTTCTTTTAACTTCTCTTTCTCAGTACCAGTGCCAACCATGATAAAAGAGACATTTCCGCCCTGGAATTTTTTCGCAAGTTCAAGATAGTTTTCCAACTCTTGCACGACCGACATGGCTCCACCATAAATAATGATGACATCATCACATGGCAAATTAAATTTACTTCTAACAGCCTGTCGGTCAATTTCTTTCAGTTTCTTGGTTTTTGCCCAGAGCGGCAATATTTCAATATTTTCTTTTTTTATTGTCTTGAAGTTATTTTTAAGAAAATCTTCATTGCCCTTCGTCATGCATCCAATTTTATCGAATGACCGATACATCCATTCTTCCAGGAAATGAAAGAATTTAAAGTTAAACTTATTTCTCATCAACCCTAAATCTTTTAGATAAAAGGGGAAAAAATCCCATAGGACAAGGTAGGTATAGGCATTATACCGTCTTTTAAAAAGACCGGACAACCCCAGAATTGTCACACACGGTGTATTTGCGATTAGCAAATCACATTCTTTGACATTTTTCTTTATAAAACTTCTCGCCATAAATGGAAATGCAAATATCTTAAGAGCGGTATTAATAATATTTTTTTTGTATATCCATTTTGGCAACTTAAGCCTGACAACTTGTACTCCATCAATATTAGAGACACTAGTCTCAGGATCATTAGGCATCCATGAAAAAACCACAACAGTCATATTATGGCCACTGTCTCTGATTGAATATGCTAGTTCATTTGTCAGCCATGCATCTTTTTTATTATCATTATATTTGGTTGTCATTAATACGATATTTTTCATAATAAAACTATTATTTGTTCCAAAGTTGGTAAAGTTGAGACATCAGTTCATCAGTCCGTGCCGTGCCTGTTGAATTGGATTCGTCATATGTAATCATATTTTGATAGGGTACAAATACTATAGAGAGTGGATTTGTCAAAAAACGATAAAATGGTACGTAAAACAATAATGCCATCATTAGTATAACTATTAATAAATTGTTAGACTTAACATAGTCTAATAAAGTCAAACCTAAACCAATCATGAATATTGCATAAAAATATTGATATCGCGTTGATATAGTAGGATATGCGTAGAACAGAAGCGGAAATATTACTGCTAACAGAGCATACTTTAAAATATTATTATTTTTCAATACAAGTGAATTCAGACTACCATATTTATATACTAGAAAACATGCAAACACTGACACCATTGAAAATGCAACTCGATAAAATCCGGATGCATTATATGTGTCTCTCTGCATATACATTTCATATTTCTGACCAATATATGGAAGAATAAGTGAAATAATATAACCTATCAAATCAAATGCAAACAGGTATGCCAGTAGAGACAATACAAAAATAGCTAACAGTGTTTTTTTACTAAATTTTATTTTAATGATCAGATAAGTGCTGGCGATAATAATAATAGAAGACATGTGAAAAAGAACACTTACAACAAATAATATTTTTGCTTTTGTAAAACATCCCTTATCATAAAGCATCAGGCCATACAAAAATATACTTACCGCTAATCCCTGCCGCATTAATGCAAACATAGGGATCAGATAAAAATCAGCCAATGAGAACATTATTGCTAAAATTAGTACACATTGTCTCGGAAAAAAATACTTGACCACTTTTGCAATTAATATTACCTGAACAACGCTCACAAAAAACACAAAAGCATTAAAATTTAAACCGAGAAAATTGAATAAATACACCAGAGTTACAAAACCAATCTCGAACGAAATAGCTGAACTTTCTGGTGAATTATAATAACTCTGGTAAACGGGCCAATCATAACCAGTCTGAAACCTAAGAGCAGTAAATAATAAGAGAATCAAAACCTGAACAGAAAATATTTTATTTATTCTAACATCTTTAGAGTACGATAAAACTGCCATCCCCCAAAGAAATATATACATAACATTATATATGACCATGATTCTTTTTTTCTTTGCCGTTATAAAACCAAATTGAGATGATAATTAAAGATACAACGCCCTGGATTAAATACCCATAGGCCATATATTGCATTCCTTTTGCCAAAAGGAAATAGGAGCATGAGATCAAATATAATATTGAACTAAGCGTTTCGTATACGATGTATATTGCTGTTCTTTTCTTAGTTAAGGCCACATAGAGATAAACCCATGTGAGAACTTTCAGGGCATCTCCAACAACATAGACTCTTAGTATACTTGCGGCTTCAGCGAAGGATTCACCATATATTATGTTAATTACAAGTGGTGCCAGTAGATAAACAGCCAATATCATTGAAGTGACTAGTGGTAATGCAATTTTTAAGCAGAGGCTGACTTCCTTGCTAATTTGCTTTTGACCGTTGGCCCCCGAATAACGAGGTACAATTAATGTTGAAAAAAGAAGACTAATTATCCCCATGTATACTTCAGACAGTTTTGTAGCAGAAAACCATATACCTGCACTTGAATCATTAACTTCAATGCTGATAAGATGGCGTAAATATATTTGCACACCATATACAAGAATTGCTGAAGTTAGTGCCATTAAAGAATATTGAGAAAGCAATCTTGCCAGATTACGATTTCCCTCTCCTAGAAACAGGAAAGAGTCAATTTTAAATAAACCAAGAAATGGCACACATAAAAAAAAGGCCACCACAGGGGCCAGGACAATACTTAGCATAACACCGTTGAGTGAAAAAATGTATGCTAGTGCGACCGTCGCAATAAAAACCAACACTGTATTGCATATAGAATAATAAAGATACTGAGTATAATTGGTTCGGCCATTGAATAATGATAAAATCAAATTAGTAACGGAATAGAAAAAAGACGATATTGGTATTATTAAGAATATGTAAATCCATTTTTTATCAATGAGTGAATCGACAAAAAAATACGATGCTCCCCAAAAAACAAAAAACAGTATAAGAGAATATAGCAGCGACATATAAAATGCGGTTGTTAAGATCTCTTTTTCGCTATATTCTTTTGAAGCTGTATATTTAACAACACCTGTAGATGTTACAGAAGATACGACAGTACTTGATATTTGCATGAACGACTGCAATTGCCCATACATCAACATTCCAGCAGGACCGGCGTAAAATGCTATAACTTTTAGAGACACAATTGAACAAAACAGTCTGACCAGAGACTGAGAAAGGATTTTTACCGCTGACTTTATCATTAAGAACTCAATATGATGTGTGTGCGAATCGAAAGTAGCTAATTTAGTTGTATTATTTCTAACAGACACGCTACCGCCCCTGGCTTTACAGCTACCAGTGCACTGCGTACTCTCACAGACGTGTTAAGCTCCGCTTCTCTGCCGCAAAGCCTCTAAACTCAAACGCTAATTGTCTTACCAATTGATGTCAGAAACAAGAAGAAATATTATAAAAAGCAGTGCTAAATTTTGTAGTTAACTCAATGAAATGATGAGTTTTTTTTAGAATGAAAAAACGGTAGCAACATTCCGGGCATATCTGCATCACCGCGTCGAATGTTGACTACCGTTATTTGTTATTACGCCCGTCGGGGCGTCTATTTTTTAAACTTACTCGCTAAGCAACTTCTCAATGCTTTTGCGGAACTTCGGCCCTTCTTTCAGGTTACGCAGTCCGTACTTCACAAACGCCTGCATGTAGCCCAATTTTTTACCGCAGTCATAGCTATCGCCGGTCATCAACATGGCGTCAACAGACTGTTTTTTCGCCAGTTCTGCAATCGCATCGGTCAACTGGATACGGCCCCAGGCACCCGGTTCGGTTCTTTCCAGTTCGGCCCAGATATCCGCGGAGAGGACATAACGCCCTACCGCCATGAGATCAGAATCCAGCGTCTGCGGCTGATCCGGTTTCTCAATAAATTCGATGATGCGGCTTACCTTGCCTTCATTATCCAGTGGATCTTTCGTCTGGATGACAGAGTACTCGGAAAGGTCACCCGGCATACGTTTCGCCAGGACCTGGCTACGCCCTGTCTCTTCAAAACGCGCAACCATCGCGGCAAGGTTGTAACGCAGCGGATCGGCACTGGCGCTATCAATAACGATATCAGGCAGTACGACCACAAAAGGATTATCGCCAATCACCGGACGCGCGCAAAGGATGGAGTGACCCAGCCCCAGCGGCTGCGCCTGTCGCACGTTCATGATGGTCACGCCCGGAGGACAAATCGACTGCACTTCCGCCAGCAACTGACGCTTCACGCGCTGCTCAAGGAGTGACTCCAGCTCATAGGAGGTGTCGAAGTGGTTCTCAACAGCGTTTTTAGACGCGTGAGTCACCAGAAGAATCTCTTTAATACCGGCAGCTACAATTTCGTCAACGATGTATTGAATCATTGGCTTGTCGACGATCGGTAGCATCTCTTTGGGAATTGCCTTGGTGGCAGGCAACATGTGCATACCCAGACCCGCTACCGGTATAACTGCTTTCAAATTACTCATTATTTCATCCACCTGTAAAATGGTTGCTGAATTATAGTCTTTTGACTCATTTTAGCCAGCATGAATTAGTCAGAAGAAATCATCGCTGCTTTGGTTATGATGCTACGCCGGTCGGTGACAGATTGCAGTAGCCATAATCTTAAGTATGGACCGGTTTTGCCAGGAATGGTCGCAAATTCACCCCCTCCCCTCCGGTAACCGGAAGTTGATCGCATCGACATTCACCACATGGTGGTTTATGCGGTCGATATCCACTGAGCTTTGCCCGTTCTCATTCACCGCGTGTACGTTTGCCAGCGACAGCAGCGTGTCCTCTTTCGCCATGAACTTACCGCGCACATCTTTACGCAGGTCAAAGTGCATCTTCAGCGCCGGGCCGGTTGACGACTCCTGCATCACCCTGATATTGCGCAGAAAGAGATGCTGGGGCTGATTATGCAACTCCAGTGTCGCCCGCTTCATCCCGATGTTGGTCAGTGCAACGAAAGAGGTCGCATTACCCGACGAAATTTGAATGCCGCGCAATTTATACTCAAGCTGCGTGTTATCGAGAGAGATATTGTTGAGTTTGAAATTTTGTGGGATGGAGAGATATTTCCCTTTGACCACACCATAGCCAATGAGCATCCCGGCACTGTTGGCCATGTCGATATTATCGATCACGAAATTATCGCAGCCGTAAATGGCGACCGTCGCATTGTCGATGCCCGCCTTCTTGCTGAAATCCGGGGTGATGTTCTTTGCCTTAACATTGCGAATCACAAAATGTTTGCCGTTTTCGACATGCACCAGTTGCCGACAATCTGAACCGGTGATGTTAGCGACGACAAAGTTTTTGACCGTCTGCTGTTCGGGATAGGTGTTGTCGTAAGTGCTCCCCGCGAGCCCAATGCCTATCCCCCAGTTAATCTTGCCGTTGGTACAGTTGATCCGTTCAATAACGTGGTCGGAAATCAGGATATTGCGATCGTTAATGGCAACGTTCCATTCGATGGCGTCCCCCTGTAAATCGCTGAAACGACAGTGGGTAATACGCGCGCCGTCGACCTGATTGTGGAACCCCTGGCGCAGTATCGCGTAGTTGGCCTGGGTCACGGTGAGATTATCGATAACCAGATTGCGCATCACCCGCGGCTTTTTTCCACCGATATAAATTTGTGTCACCGGCCCAAAACCGCTCATCGTAAGACCGGTAATTGCGCAGTCGGAACCACGGACATCCAGCGTGATATTGTGCAGGCTGCCGCCCTTCTCGCCAGTCACCTGACAGGCATCCTGGAGCACAAAGCGGCCACGCCCGTTGCCGCTCAGGCGGCCCAGCACACGCAGCGTTTTGCCCTGCGGGATAACAATACCGGTATTGATGTTCTCACATACCAGACCGGCCGGCACAACGACGGTCTCTGCGTCGCTGAAAGCCTTCTTAAACGAGGCAATCCAGTCTTTCGCATCATAATCCTGGATATTGACGGTTTTACGGGACGCAATGGCCTGGGCAAAGGGAGAATGGAGGACAGGAAATACGGCAAGCGCGGAGCTTGCCGTCAGGAAGGTACGTCGGGAGAGGGTTTTCTCTGGCATACAACCTCGGTTTACATCGTTTGCAGCAGGCTGGCCAACTGACGATTGATCACCTGCTGATTAAAATCATGTTCAACTTTTTCACGCGCACGCTGAATGACAGGTTCCAGCGTGCTGTGGTCGATCTGGCTGAACGAGACGAGCTGTTGCGCCAGCGCCCTGGCATCGTTTTCCGGCACCAGCCAACCGGATTTTCCTGCATCCACCAGTTCCGGGATCCCGCTATGAACGGTAGAAACCACCGGGATCCCCACCGCCATCGCTTCCATCAGCGCCACCGGGATCCCTTCCATGTCGCCATCCGCGCCGGTAATCGACGGCAGAAGAAAGACATCCGCGTTATCCAGCATCGTTTTCACTTCATGGCTGGGCTTAAAACCCGGCATATCAATCACATCGTCAAGCTGATACTGTTCAATAAGCGTGCGCAATCGTCGCTCCCACGGCCCCATGCCCAGAATGCGATAACGAAACGCCACGCCCTGTTCCTTCAACTGGCGGCAGGCCTCTATCGCCACATGCAGGCCTTTTTTCTCAGTCAGTCGAGCAACGGAGATAATCTCCAATGGCGTACCGGGTACTTTCACTGGCCGGTGTGTAAAACGCGTCATATCGACGCCCATTCGCGAGACGGCAATCTTCTCCGGCGGACACCCCATGCTTCTCAGCCGTCCAGCCCAGAGATCGCTAATCGGCAGCATCAGGTCACCACGGCGGAACAGTTGCTGGTATTCCGGCGTGTAATGATTGAGGACGTCCCGACTGGAAATATCGATGCCGTGGAAAATCGTCGCAATTTTGCCCTGAATAACCCCCAGCTCGCGCAGTTTCGCCGCCGTCACGCCTGCCGGACCAAAATGAGCGATAAAGACATCCGCACGCAGCGGTTTACTCACCTGCGCACAGATCGACGAGAGGATCAGATTGCGTGACTCATCGCCATAGCGGGTGAAATTGAGGGATCTCCACGTTGCCGCCCGGTGCAATCCTGGCAGCGTTTTTATTGCCCGAGAGCGCAGTTTCGCCAGGCGTCCCTGCGGTTCATCCTGCAACCAGCGCGTTCTGGACGCCAGGCCATATTTTTCCCAGGCGGCGTGCGTATTTTGCGTGTCACCTTTTTGCAGGGCGACGATCTCAACGTCGAAGCCCATATCGATAAATGCGGTAATTTGATTGAGAACGAAGGTTTCCGACGACAGCGGAAATTTCAGTAAAAAGAAGCTGACCTTCATTTCCCCTCCCCGATGCGCGCTAATACCGATTCCACCATGCGGTATCCCTGCTCGCGTTCGCGACGAACGGCCTGTGCAAGGCG
The DNA here is from genome assembly GCF_019048065.1 of Citrobacter farmeri. Classification (NCBI taxonomy): domain Bacteria; kingdom Pseudomonadati; phylum Pseudomonadota; class Gammaproteobacteria; order Enterobacterales; family Enterobacteriaceae; genus Citrobacter; species Citrobacter farmeri. The sequence goes on along the minus strand of NZ_CP077291.1, from coordinate 1,702,340 downwards.
CTCATTAATCTGCGGTAATTGCCCCAACGTATCGGCCACCATCGCTTGCAGAGTCCCATCCAGCAGATGACGGATATCTATCGCCATCTCCGGCATCCCCAGTTGCTGCATGATGCCCGCCGATTTGTGCTCGTAGTTAATGGCAATCGCAGGGGTCGCGAAGTTCATTGAGATAATGGCGGAATGCAGGCGTGTGCCAACCGTCAGGTCGCATGCGCCGAGGATCTTGCCCATCTCCAGGTCATTGAGTTCATCCATCACCACGTGATAACGCGTCGGATCGCTGACGTACTGGCGCAGATTCAGCGCCACCATGCGATCGTCTTTGTTATAGCTGTCAATGCCGGTACAGGTAGACAGTGCGATAACCTGATACCCCTCATCCAGAATGCGGTTGACCACGCCGGCAAAGGCCTTCTCATAAGCCTGCTGCGTAGTGCCCAGACGTTTATCAAACGGCGCCAGTTCACGCAGGGTGATCGCCACCGTTTTCTGCCGTGCCGCCACCGTCAGCCAGTGCTGAACGGCATAGCCCGGGGCAAAATCCGCATCATGATGATCCACCAGCCACGCGGTATCCACACCGTGCTCAACTTTTTCGGTGGTGATTTCACTGCGTTTCAGTAGATCCAGACTGACGGATTCGCGCAGGATCAGCGCATCACAATGACCGAAAACATAATTGGCCAGTTGATTAAATTGTGGATCCTGGAACGGGCCGACGCTGTGACCCACCATGTACAGCGGTTTTTTCGCCATAAAGGTACACAGCGCGTGCTCAAACTGTGGCACACCGTACAGATCGACGAAGAACGAACCGCCCACCTGAATGATGGCGTCATAGCCCGAGAGCAGACGCACGAAGTCGGTAAACCCCTGCGCAATCGCGATATTTCGCAGCTTGCCGGTATCGGTCACGCGGGAAAGCAGCACCTGGTGCTGGTAGCGGCGGCGGAGGACTTTTTTCACCCGCCCCACCACGCCTGCCGCGCTGTTATGTTGTTTCATCTGTAAAAAAAGCGGATCGCCCATCACCGGACGATTCAAAAGCCAGGAAGAACTCACCGGATAGCGGCTCATGACGTCCACTTCCGCGTCAGGTTCGAGGCGGTGAATGGCGTCCAGCAGGCCGCGTAAAATCGCGCTATCACCACGGTTGCCGCAGGTATGGTTGCCCAGAATCAATAATTTCATTTCACCCTCTTAAAATCGTTGCCGGATGGCGGCTATCGTCTTATCCGGCCTACAGGTCATTAACTTCGTAGGCCGGATAAGACGTGTGAACGTCGCCATCCGGCAAAACTTATCCTGCACGAAGCAAGGTTTTCATTTTTTCACTGCGACAAAACTGGCGCTTCATCTCTACAACCAGCGGGTGGCGCGAGAGCACGATCATCACCGCGAACGCCAGGACACCGGCAGTGATCTGTGTCGCCAACAGCACGCCCAGTGACAAATGCCCCTGTAGCGCAATACCCAGCCCATAACTCACCGCCAGCGTTGGCAGCGAAAGATAGAACGGCAGCCACAGGCTCAGAATGTACTGACGATAGCTGGAACCCAGAACCGGTTTGATCATCACGAAGTAGCTCAGAATGGTGTTGATGATTTGCACCAACAGGAAGCCCAGCGTCACGCCGATTGCGCCCGCCAGATGCCCGCCAACAATAATCGCCGGGATGAACAGGAACGTTTTAAACACATTGAATTTAAAGCTGATGTCCACGCGCGCTTTCGCCATCAACAGCGAGCCAATCGGATTGCCGACCGAGCGCAGCAGCCCCACCACGCACAGCAGTTGCAGCACAGGAATGATGCTGTTCCACTTCTCGCCAAAGACCAGCGGCACGACGTTATTGGCAACCACCATCAGGCCGAGCAGCGCCGGGAAGTTAATGATCCCCACCACGGAAAGCAGCTTGTAAAAGTTCACCCGGAGCTTCTGTGTGTCGTCCTGAATTTTGGCGAATGCAGGAAACAGCACGCGAGTAATGATCGGGTTGAGCTTCATCGGCGGCACCACCGCCACGTTGTACGCCAGGTTATATCCCCCAGCGACGCCGGCCCCGAGAATACGCGCCAGCACCAGCGTGGAAAGGTTGGTATTGACGTAGTTGATGATGCTGTCCGCCGTCAGCCACGCGCCAAAGCGTAAATTCGACGAAACGGATGCCAGCGAAAAGTGCAGGCCAGGACGATAGATCTTGCGACCAAAATAGCCAAACAACAGCGTGCGCACCGCGCTATTTACCAGGTAACCGAGAATGGCGGTCATGGCCAGCGGCCAGAAATGGGCGCTAACGACGGTAAACGTAAAGCCCGCCAGTACGGCGCTGGTTTCAATCATCCCAATCTTGTTGAACTCCAGTTCTTTCTGCATCAGGGCGCGAAACTGCTGTCCGTGCGGGATCACCACGAACGCCAGCGACAGCGTTTTAATCAACGGCGCCAGATCCGGGTTATGCAGCACATTGCCAATCACATCACTAAGCAGGAAGACCGCCACACAGACAACAATCCCCAGCCCAACGTTCAGCCAGTACAGCGTGGTCAGTTCAAGGTGGCTTATCTCCTTGCGCTGAATAATGGAGTTGGCGATACCAAAGTCAGACAGCGTATCGGCCAGGGCAATAATCACCAGCGACACGGTCAGCAGGCCAAACTGGTGGTTATCGACGATCCGTGCCAGCACCGTCATCTGAATCAGTCCAAGGCTGATGATGATCACCGTGGCGATAGCCGACCATTTCGCGCCGCTGATGGTTTTTTCACGTAAGCTCATGACCGTTCCTCAGTACGCCGCTTTGTTGACAAAGCCCTTGAACACCGTCAGAAAAACGATCTTGATGTCGAACCATACGCTCCACTCGCGGATGTACTCGAGATCGTACTCCACGCGTTTTTCCATTTTCTCCAGCGTATCGGTCTCGCCGCGCCAGCCGTTGATTTGCGCCCAACCGGTGATCCCCGGCTTGACTTTATGTCGCAGCATGTAGCCTTCAATCAATTGACGATACTGTTCGTTATGCGCCACCGCATGCGGGCGCGGCCCGACGATGGACATTCCGCCGGTCAGCACATTGATAAACTGCGGTAATTCATCCAGCGAGGTACGACGCAGGAAGTTCCCCACTCGGGTGACGCGCGGATCGTTTTGCGTCGCCTGCGTAACCACCTTGTCGTTCTCCATTACCTTCATCGAGCGGAACTTCCACACGTTGATCGGTTTACCGTCCATACCATAACGCGTCTGACGGAAGATAATTGGCCCTGGCGAACTCAGCTTCACCGCCAGCGCAATGCAGCACAGCACCGGGGAGATGAGCAGCAGGATCAGCGATGCCAGTACAATATCTTCCGCACGCTTAAGCAGACGATTAATGCCCGACAGCGGTGTGTCATACAGCGGCACCACCGGTACACCGCTCACTTCTTCGATACGGGAATGCAGAATGTTAAAGGTAAACACGTCCGGAATGAGGATCACTGAACAGGTGGTATCCGCCAGTTCACGCACCAGTTTTTTCACCCGCTCGCCGTCACACATCGACATGGCGATATAGACGTTATGAATGCGCGACGCCTTAGCATCTTCCACCAGTTGTTCTAAGTTCCCTGCCCAGTCTGATGTGACGCCACCCGGTTTCGGGTCGTGATAGACGCCGACCACCTCAAAGCCCAGCCATGGTTCATTACGAAAGCTGTCTAGCAGCGACTGTCCGGCAGGCAGATCGCCCGCGACGGCCACCCGGCGCTTGTTATAGCCACGATGACGCAGCCAGCCTGCTCCATAGCGGATAAACGATCGGCATAAGACAAGCCCGACGCTGGTCAGCAGATACCACGCCAGCCAGATAGCGAGACGGTTATCAAAATCGGCATTAAACGCGACCAGACCGGCGCTAAAGACGAGACTCAGCGTCCAGTTTTGTAGCAAGAGGGTCAGTTCAGTAAAAATTTTGACGCCGCGCCATGAGCGATAGAAATCGGTTATGCCGCCCAACATCTGAAAAACAACCAACGTGATCAGCGCCACCAACAGGTGCATATACAGGAAAGGTAGTCCACTGACTTCGCAGACAACCCACAGCCCGCCAAACATGATGGTGATATCTGAAAAGCGTTGCACCATAGAGATTAACGATGCATTGGTTTTGGCCCGTTCGCGCTTTTTTAGATTTGTCATCGTTGTTCCTGTTATTAGCCCCTTACCCGCCAGCGGGTAAGGGAAGATCTGATCTTACTGATTCAGCAGCGTCAGCAGAGTGCGCGTTCGCGCTTCCATCAGCGGGATATCACCGCGTGACTCCACGTTCAGGCGCACCACCGGTTCGGTGTTGGAAGCGCGCAGGTTAAAGCGCCAGTCGACGAACGACATGCTGATGCCGTCTGTTCTGTCCACCGCCAGCGCCTCGCTGGCGAAGTGCTGTTCCACCCGTGAAATCGCTGCCGCCGGTTCGTCCAGCGTGCTGTTGATTTCGCCGCTCGCCGGGAACGCTGCCATCCGGTCACGCACCAGTTCACCCAACGACTGGCCCTTCAGACACACCAGTTCCGCCACCAGCAGCCACGGGATCATCCCGCTGTCGCAATAAGCAAAATCCCGGAAGTAGTGGTGAGCGCTCATTTCCCCGCCGTAGATGGCGTCTTCGCGACGCATCCGTTCCTTGATGAAGGCATGCCCGGTTTTCGACATCACCGGCGTGCCGCCCGCGGCTTTCACCACATCCACCGTGTTCCAGGACAGACGCGGGTCATGGATGATTCTGGAGCCCGGGTGCTTTTCGAGAAACGCTTCCGCCAGCAGGCCGACGATGTAGTAACCTTCGATAAACTGGCCTTTCTCGTCGAACAGGAAGCAGCGGTCGAAATCGCCGTCAAACGCGATCCCCATATCGGCACCGTGTTCAATCACCGCATTACGGGTGTCGGCACGACATTCCGGCAGCAACGGGTTAGGAATACCGTTCGGGAAATTGCCGTCTGGCACGTTATGCACTTTGATAAATTCCACCGGCACGCCCTGCACCTTAAAGCGCGCTTCGATGGCGTCCACCACCGGGCCTGCCGCACCGTTGCCGGAGTTAATCACCAGCTTCAGCGGCGTGAGATTTTTAACGTTGATGTAGCCGAGCAGGTGGTCAATATAGGCGTCACGCAGGGTTATCTGTTGATAACTCCCGCGCTGTGCGTCGTTTACGGGCGGGAAGTCGTTGGCTTCCGCCAGACGCTGCACGTCGCGCAGACCGGTATCGCCGCTGATCGGGCGCGCACCTTCGCGCACCAGTTTCATCCCGTTGTAGTCCATCGGGTTATGGCTGGCGGTCACTTCAATCCCGCCATCCACGCCGAGGTGGAAGGTGGCGAAATAGATCTCTTCGGTCCCCGACAGGCCGATATCCAGCACGTCAACGCCTGCGTCCTGCAACCCTTTCGCCAGCGCCCGTTTCAGCGCCTCGCTGGTGAGACGCACGTCGCCGCCCAGCACAATAGTTTTCGGCTTGAGAAACTCGCCGTACGCGCGGCCAATCCGCCACGCAATCTCTTCGTTCAGCTCTTCGCCCAGCCTGCCGCGAATGTCGTAGGCTTTGAAACAGGTTAATTTCGTCATGTTTTTACCCTTTTTCAGGCAACAGTTAGCCCTGACCCGTAAATGGCCAAAATTGTTTTTTTATCGTTGTCGGATGGCGCTTCGCTTATCCGACCTACAGAATCGCAGGCCCGGTAAGCGCAGCGCCACCGGGCGCAATAAAGGCGTTACACCCGGCCGTAGCGATCCTTAAACCGCACCACGTCATCCTCTTCGAGGTAAGAACCCGAGCGCACTTCGATCAGATCGAGTGGAATTTTTCCGGGGTTTTCCAGACAGTGGGTCGCCCCCAGCGGAATGTAGACAGACTCGTTTTCACCGAGCAGTTTGATATCACCGTCAATGGTGACTTTGGCTGTACCGGCCACCACCACCCAGTGTTCAGCGCGGTGATGGTGCATCTGCACCGACAGCCCTTCCCCCGGTTTCACGGTGATACGTTTCACCTGATAGCGGTCACCGGCGTCGATAGAGTCATATTTACCCCACGGGCGGTACACTTCACGGTGAATATGGTGCTCGTGGCGGCCATCGGCTTTGATCTGTTCAACCACTTTTTTCACGTCCTGCACCGCATTACGATCGGCGATCAGCACTGCATCTTTGGTTTGCACGACCACCAGATCTTTGACACCGACGGTGGTCACCAGACCCGACTCAGCATAGACGTAACTGTTCTCAGTTTTATGGCTGATGACATCGCCGTGGTGGACATTTCCCTCGGCGGTATGGGCGCTGATTTCCCACAGTGAGGACCAGGAACCGACATCGCTCCAGCCCGCGTCCATCGGCATGACCACCGCATCCGCCGTGCGCTCCATCACCGCGTAATCGACAGATTCTTCCGGGCAGGCGAGGAATGAAGCTTCATCCACGCGGATGAAATCGAGATCCGGATCGACCGCGCTCATCGCGTTTTCGCAGGCTTCCAGGATATCGGGACGGTATTTTTTCAGCTCTTCCAGATAGCGTCCGGCGCGGAACAGGAACATCCCGCTGTTCCAGTAATAATCACCGCTGGCGACATAAGCCTGAGCGGTTTCCAGATTCGGTTTTTCCACAAACTGCGCAACGTCAAACGCCACGGCATCTTTCTCACCGGGCGTAACATCGCCGCGACGGATATAGCCGTAGCCGGTTTCCGGCAGATCCGGAACGATACCAAACGTGACCAGCTTTCCGGCTTCGGCGTACGGCATTGCGTTTCGCACCGCATCACGAAAGGCGTCTTCGTTAGCAATCACGTGGTCAGCGGCCAGTACCAGCATCAGGGGATCGCTGTCCGGACTGTGACGTCTTGCCGCCAGCGCCGCTAAGGCAATTGCGGGTGCGGTATTGCGTCCCGCGGGTTCGAGAATAATGTTCTCAGTGAGTTTGTTGAGCTGGCGCAGTTGCTCAGCGACGATAAAACGGTGCTGCTCGTTGCAGATCACCACCGGACTTTCACACTCCACGCCATTCAGACGACAGATGGTCGTTTGCAGCATGGTGAGATCGCCTTTCAGGCACAGGAACTGCTTAGGATAAAGTACGCGGGAAAGCGGCCATAGCCGGCTACCGGAGCCACCAGCCATCACGACTGGATAGAGTTTCGTCTGACTCATAATTTAATCCCGAATATCAGTAATAAATTGACGTAACACGTTCTCTTTATCGAGCGTGCGTTCGGCATATTCACGTGCCACCGTGTTGTTTTTTGGCATAGCGAGCGCCTGGACGATCCCTGCCACCAGCGCGTCGACAGATTCCGGCTCTACGCAAACGGCGATGTCCGGGTAGCTCTCGCAGAGCTGGCCCAGTTCTGTCTCAGGTTCAGCAGTAATCACCGCATTGCCGCCCACCGCCAGAATATTGGTCAGTTTGGAGGGCAAAACGGCATCCGCCGCGCCGCGTTTTTGTACCACCAGATGGCAATCGCCCATCTTCAATAGTGCTGGCAGTGCCTCGTAAGGCTGTAGCGGGAAAAACAAAACGTTATACAAACCGCGCTCGCGGGCCATTTTTTCCAGGCGCGCTTTGCCGCCCCCCTGACCGACGATGACGAAAATCAGCGGCTGTTCACGCAGTTGTTCCGCTGCCGCAATCACGTTTTCCAGCCCCTGCTTCTCGCCGATATTGCCGGAGTAAAGAATGATTTTTTTGTCATCCGGCAATCCAAGCTGCTGGCGAAGAGTAGTGACCTCTTCATCGTTAACATTTTGAAAACGGGCGACTTCTGACCAGTTGGGGAAAAAAATCACCTTCTCTGCCGCCACCCCTTTCTCCTGCGCTTTATTCATCATTGAGCGGGAGATGGTGGAAACATTGTCGACGTTATGCAGGCCGCTGCGTTCGAAAGCGGTCGCCAGTTGCGCCACTTTGCCGGCTTTACCGTTGCCTGCCAGACCGAGGCCCAGCATCGCATCGACTTCGTAATCCTGAATGTGCAGCAAGGTGCGGGCGCCGGAGAGTTTTGCCAGCAGGCGCATCCCCGGCGAACAAAACAGCGTGGGTACCACGCCAATAATGCGATCCGGCTTCCAGCGCCGCTGTGCCATCAGCGGAAAAAAGCTGCTGAGAGCAAAGCTGCCCAGATGCAGTAATCGTTTCAGTGTTGACGGCTGCTTTGGCACATACAGCGGGCAGCGCCAGACGGTGGCGTCGCCCTCTTCCCGGCGATAGCGCCAGGCCGAGTAACGCTCACCCACTTTCCACTGTGGGTAGTACGGCGGCGCGGTGATCACCCGCACTTCATGGCCTTCACGCGCCATCCACTCCACCATCTCACCGGTGTATTTGCCGATGCCGGTCAGTTCTGGCGAGTAGTTGATGCCATAAACGAGGATTTTCATAATCCCGGCGCCTTAGCCTGACATTCCGGCAAAAAATACGCCCGGCTGTTGTCATGGACATTGTCGCTCGCCAGCAACGCCGCAGGCTTTAGCCAGCGATAGGCGTTGTGCTGTGCGTCAGGCAGAGGCAAATTGCTCTCCTGCACCCGCAAACGGAAAGCGAGCACGATGTAATGCGTCGAGAAGTCTTCCCCGGAAAAGTTGTCGTCATAAAAATGCTGCCAGACGCCATAAAATTCCCCGGCGGACAGCGGTAAACGTTGCCCCAGTTCGGCTTCGGTCAGGCGTTCGAAGGCCGCACTCAGCGGCTCATCTTTTTGCACCCGCCCGCCGGGCACAAACCAATAGCCCTGCGCCGGTCGGTTCAGTCGTTTACCCAACAGAAATTCCCCGTGCGCATTTTCCACAATCAAATCGATGGAGATAAGCGGCGTGGAACGCACGACGGTGGCAAAATCTTCCTGACGTAAAAACATGTTTACCCCCGGAAGCGATGTTGATTCTCAAGGAACCACTCGTAAGTACTGGCAAGGCCAGCTTCCAGTGGGATCTCGTGATACCAGCCCAACTGATGCAGACGCGTCACATCCAGTAATTTACGCGGCGTGCCGTCCGGCTTCGTGGCGTCAAACACCACGCGGCCTTTGTAGCCCACGACCTTAGCGATGGTTTGCGCCAGTTCGCGAATGGTGCAATCCACGCCCGTGCCGACGTTAATGTGTGACAGCATCGGCTGGGTATTCTCCTGCCAGACTTCGCTGTCCAGCTCCATCACGTGGATGCTGGCCGCAGCCATATCGTCGACGTGCAGGAATTCACGCATCGGCGTCCCGCTGCCCCATACCACCACGTCCGGCGCATTCTGTGCAGTCGCTTCATGGAAACGACGCAGCAGGGCCGGGATCACGTGCGAGTTGCTCGGGTGGAAGTTGTCATGCGGGCCATACAGGTTGGTCGGCATTACGGAACGATAGTCGCGTCCATACTGGCGGTTATAAGACTCGCACAGCTTAATGCCGGCAATCTTGGCAATCGCATACGGCTCATTGGTCGGCTCAAGCGTGCCCTGCAACAGTTCACTCTCCGCCATTGGCTGTTTCGCCAGTTTGGGATAGATACAGGAAGAGCCGAGAAACAGCAGCTTATTCACGTTATGCAGATGCGCGGCGTGAATGATGTTGCTTTCCATCATCATATTTTCAAAGATGAAATCTGCCGGATACGTGTTGTTGGCGACAATACCGCCCACCTTTGCCGCAGCCAGATAAACCTGGTCGATCCGTTCTGTGGCAAAGAAATCCTGCACCGCACGGCTGTCCAGCAGATTCAGTTCATCGCGGGTGCGCAACACCAGTTCCACATCACCGCGCTGTTCAAGCTGGCGGGCAATCGCGGAACCCACCATTCCGCGATGACCGGCAATAAAGATACGTTGTTTGCTCATTCTCAGGACTCCAGCGCGATGGCAACCTCGTAGCCGTGAGATTTCAGTAGGGAGTGTTTCTTCGCGGCTTCCAGATCTTTGGCAACCATTTCGCTGACCATCTCCTGCAACGTAATTTCCGGCTTCCAGCCCAGCTTCTCATGTGCTTTGGTTGGGTCGCCCAGCAGGGTTTCTACTTCCGCCGGACGGAAGTAGCGCGGATCAACGGCAACCATGATGTCACCCGGCTTCACGCCTGGCGCGTCATGACCGGTAACAGAAACCACAATTCCTTTCTCTTCCACGCCTTCCCCTTCAAAGCGCAGTTTGATCCCCAGTTGAGCCGCCGCCATTTCGACGAACTGGCGCACGGAGTACTGCACGCCGGTGGCGATCACGAAGTCTTCCGGTTGTTCCTGTTGCAGCATCATCCACTGCATTTTGACGTAGTCTTTCGCATGGCCCCAGTCACGCAGGGAATCCATGTTGCCGAGGTACAGGCAGGACTCGAGACCCTGAGCGATATTGGCAATCGCGCGGGTGATTTTACGGGTGACGAAGGTTTCGCCACGACGCGGCGATTCGTGGTTAAACAGGATGCCGTTGCAGGCGTAGATACCGTAAGATTCACGGTAGTTAACGGTTATCCAGTAGGCGTAAAGTTTAGCGACCGCATACGGCGAGCGCGGGTAGAACGGCGTGGTCTCTTTCTGCGGGATTTCCTGCACCAGACCGTACAGTTCAGAGGTCGACGCCTGATAGAAGCGGGTTTTCTTTTCCAGACCGAGGAAACGAATGGCTTCCAGCAGGCGCAGCGTCCCCATCGCATCAACATCGGCCGTATATTCCGGCGATTCGAAAGAGACCGCCACGTGGCTCATGGCGCCCAGGTTGTAGACCTCATCCGGCTGTACTTCTTGCAGGATACGCGTGAGGTTAGAGGAATCCGTCAGGTCACCGTAGTGCAGATGGAATTTCGGGTTGCTCGCATGAGGATCCTGATAGATATGATCCACACGCTCGGTGTTAAATGAAGAAGCGCGACGCTTAATACCGTGAACTTCATAACCTTTTTCCAGCAGAAGTTCTGCCAGGTAAGAACCGTCCTGCCCGGTTACACCGGTGATGAGAGCGACTTTTGACATTTTATTACCTCTTAATTGATCCCATTAGGGTGTAACGTTGTAACGCGTTCGCGTATTACTACTGCGGGATTGCCACGGCAAATCATATTTGCCGGTAGCGATTTAAAAACACTGCTGCGCGCACCGACGACGGTGCCATCGCCTATCGTGACGCCTGGCGCCACAAACACATCGGTTGCCAGCCAGCATTTCTCGCCAATCACAATCGGGGTGGCATTAATATCAAAATGCGCACTTGCGTGATCGTGACTGCCGGTACACAAATAACTTTTCTGCGAAACCACCGCATGGGCGCCAATCGTAATATCGCCGAGCGTATATAAATTGACGTCATCCCCTACCCAGGCATAATCACCAATGGTTAATTTCCATGGATAGGTAATTTTCACTGACGGTCGAATCACTACGTTTTTTCCTATTTTTGCGCCAAACAGACGAAGCAAAAAAGCGCGCCAGCGGTACAATACCTGCGGCGACCAGGAAAATAATGTTGCCTGTACCGCCCACCATACCTGGACTTTGATTGCATTACCGCCCCGAAATCCTTTCGGTACGGAGAAACGACTTAAATCCTGCATATTACATCCTTATATTTTAAACTTTGTTATATAAGGCTTTCGTTTTACCCGTGGTACGTAAACGTAATAACTTCGATAATTCAGCCCAAAATCCCGGCACACGTAATATCTGGCGCTGCACTTTTTTGGCGTCTTCGCATAATTCCAGATTATTCGTTGTTGACACACCGCCCATTGAAAATTCAGACACCAGTCCGTCCAGCTTTTTAAAGTCATAGCCTTCTTTATACAATCTGGCGGCCAGCGCATAATCCGATGACACTTTATATTGCAGGTCATAGCGCCAGACTTTCAGTCCCGCCACCGGAAAAAAAATGGCCTGATGACTTGCCGGCAGGCTGTGATATATATACCAACCGGGTTTCGCACTGCGTTTTGTTTTCCGACCATCGCCAAAATCAAGCAGCGCGTCGCCGGTAATCATCACGTCATCTTTTTGTGTCTGTAACTGGCGGACAAACCTGGCGGCGTCGGAATGGAAAATATCACCGGAGTTGAGAAACAGCGCGAATTTCCCGCGCGCCATCTCAATCCCCTTGTTCATCGCATCATAGATGCCGTTATCCGGTTCGCTGACAAAGCGTAAATGATAGTTACCACAGAGGTTTTCCAGAAATTCCTCTGTACCATCTTTTGAGCCGCCATCCACCACGATCCACTCAAAGGGGATGTCGCTCGCTTTCGCCAGATGCGCCAGTGACGCATGGGTTTTGACGATGCCGTCCAGATTGCGAAATGCAACGGTGATAATACTTAGCAGCATAGGATTAACCTCATCATACTTTTGTAATATTCAGCGCTTTGCGCAAAATAAACGGACAAACAATTAAAAAAGCATATTCCGGGCTAAATATCGAACCGGTAAAAAACAGCGACACCGGTGTAAAAAGATAAAGCTGCACCCGAAAATTCCGATTATCGCCAAATGCGTTTAGCGTCATTTTAAAAATTTTCCACATGTACCACAGCGTCATTAACACCGCGAACCAGGAAAAATAAATAATCAGCAGATACAAACCATTGTCTATTGTTTTCCCGACATCCGCACCGTTAAAGATTCCGAATGATGCGACATATTCATAAAGTGAGCCAAATCTGACTACGCCATCAATATGGGTCAAAGAATAACCGACCATCACTAACGGGCCCACGATGCGATAATAAGAGGATGAACCTTCCGTACCTAAATCTCCCAGACGTGTAGAGATATAAGGGAATGCGAATATCACCCCTACTAAAAACACGGCTAATGAGATTATCGCCAGCGGTAATTTTTTCTTTATCGCATCCTTATTCAGATACTGAAACGCCCATTCCAGCAGGTAGAACAGGATAAATGTCATTACCCCTGAAAACGATCCTGATAATATTATCCCTGCCAGAATCATAGCATCGGTTTTAGGCGTTTTGATACCAAACTGTTTGATACTGAGCCAAATTGAGATTAACGCCAGAGCAAAAAATGCCGGTTCGAAATAGAGCGCGGTCGTTCGCTTGCCGCCAAATTTAATAAAGTTCAGTACATAGCTATTACTGTAAATAAGATACTTCGAAATTCCTTCCATCAGGCTGCTGCCCCCGGTCAGGATAATTTGCGCCATTTCTGCCGCGGCCAGCATTACCACCAGCGCGACGACCAGATAGAAAAAACGCAGGATCTTGCGGTAGTTATGCGGGGAAATGGTTTTGAAGCGAATGCTCCAGACCATACCAACTATGATCACAATATAGACAAACAGCATTGTCGACGTGACATACTTGCTGGCGTCCAGCGACTGACCGAACATATAGTTAAATGCGGTAAGCCCTGCCCCAATTCCTAACGCAATCATCAGCTTTTTAATGCTGATTCGTTCAACGAACAGCAGCAATAAAACAGGTAAAAAAGTGACAATGGTGATAGGGAAGCTTTCGCCCAGTTGAGCAATTTTGACGTTGACCAGCAGGTAGATCAGCGGCAGCAGCAGATAGCTACAGATTCTGATAGAACGAGACATATTCCTCCAGCATCTGTTGACCACTGTATGCCGCACGACTGCGCTCGCGAAACGCGCTGAGCGAGGTGCCAAAAACGGTCTGCGCGATCCCGGCTTTACTCATCTGCACCAGCTGTAGCACCTCTTCGGCGGCAAAGGTTTTTCCGCCCGACTTGTGCAGCACTTCCTGCGCCGCGTCGCTGTGGGTGGCGATCACCGGTACGCCGATCGACAACGCTTCGCACAGAATCAGCGGGTAATTGTCCACGCGGGAGCTGAACACCAGCGCATCCATCTGGTTGAGCGCGCTCATCAGCTTGCGCTTGTCGGTTTCAAAACCGTGATTCACCACGTTCGCCCCGTCAAACGGCGAGAACTTGCCAAAGGTATGCAGCTCAACCTTATCGCCCAATGCCATTATGTCGCGCACCAGCCGCTGATTGGTTTTACCGTCGTAGCGCAGGTCATGAGCGACAATGGCAATTTTCGGTTTCCCCTGGGTCTCATTGACCGGGGACAGCTCCGCCAGAATCGCTTCGGTCGCCACATCAATACCGTTGTTGATAATGCGGCAGCGACCCGCGCCGTACAGACTGTTAAAGGCGTCGGCAACGTGTTGACTCGGAGAGATAAACTGGCAGCCCAGCGCCAGCATCTGGCGGAAAAGTTGGCGTTTTCCGTCAACCAGCTCATGCGCACGGTCAACGTTCACCGGCGGGTAATTATTCAGCGTCGGGCATTTCTGACAGCCGGATTTCCACCCCTCACAGCCGTCGGTAAAGGCGCAGCGCCCGGTCACACTCCAGTGATCGTGTAGCGTCCAGACCAGCGTGACGTCCGGCTTGTGGTTTTTCACTTTTTCGCAGAACGTCACCACATCAGCCAGATTCAACCAGTAGCTGTGCAGAACGTGAAAGTGCAGCACCAGCGGACCCGGTGTGCGGGTCACGGTACGGTAGAGATTATTCAGATTGCCAAACAGATCGCGATTGAACAGACGAAACAGGGCGATATTGGCTACCGACGTCAAACGGGGCGTTTGTTTGATGACGTGGGAATAGTGGTTATGGCTGACGCTCTTCTTCCCACCTTTGCCGTAGCCGTAGATAAATTGCGAAGCCAGCCCTTTTTGCAGCGCGCGCTGATGCAGATCTAATGCCACTCCAGCCGCACCGCCTTCCGCCAGTCGCACATTAAATTGCAGAATGTTCATTTTATTACCTTAACCCGGGCCTTCTCCCCCACCACCAGCGCATTGTCCGGGATGCTGTCGAGCACCACGCTGCCTGCGCCAATGGTCACGTTATTACCGATGCGGATGTCACCCAGCAGGACCACGTTGGCCCCCAACTCCACGCCGTTGCCAATCACCGGACAGGCCAGGCTGTCTGCTCCACGATTGCCGATAGTGACGCCATGACGCAGAGTGAAATCATCCCCGGCCACCACGTTTTTGTTGATCACCACGGCGTAACCGTGATGAATGGTGAAGCGTCGTCCGATGGTGGCCGCCGCCTGAATTTCATAGCCAAACAGGCATTCGGTAATGAGCCGATACAGCACCAGCATCGGCGCGGCCCACAGATTGTTCAGCACGTTTTTTTTACGCCAGACGGAGCAGAAATGGGCCATCCGATAGGCCAGCACCATGCAGCACGGGCGCAGACTCCAGCTGTTTGCGCGGATATCTTCCAGCATGATTAACGTCCTCGCAGCCCGTCTGCCAGACGCTTGCCGTTGCGCAGTGAAAACAGCGTCAGCAGCGTGCGCCAGGTCATGCGCTTATTGCGGATCTGATAGAGCGTAAACAGCTGATATTTCTTGCTGGCGCGGTCGAATTTGTCTTTGTGCTTGCGGTAAAAATGGAAGTAGCCGGAGAATTTCTTCGGCGACGAGGTAATCTGCATTTCACCGTGATTAATGTGTAGGATCTGCGTCGCCTCCTCTACCTTCCACGGTTCGCCATACTCCACCACCATTCGCAGAAAGATGTCGTAATCCTGCGCGGCTTTCAGTTCGGTATCGAACAGGCACTCTTTGAAACGCCACGCCCAGGTAAAAACCTGATTACCAATGATGTTGCGCTTGTAGAACAGATGACGCGAGTAAGGGGATTTCGGATACAGCGGCAGGCTCGCCGGTTGCGAATAGACTTCACCTTCGCAGACATAATCATTGGCGTACAAAAACGCGTGGGTCACCAGTTGATGCTTGTGCGCAAGGAATACGCTCAGGCGGTTTGGCGTCCACTCATCATCATCATCAATGCCGGTGATGTAATGCCCTTGCGCCTGCATGATGGCCTGATTGCGCACGGCGCAAGCACCAGAGTTGATCTCATTATGGGTGTAGCGCACGCGCGGGTCGTTTAATCCCTCAACAAACTGTTGGAGCTGTTCATAGGAAGAGGAGCAATCATCAACGATGATCATCTCCCAGTGGGGATAGTCCTGACGCAGTACCGATTTAATCGCCCGAATGGCGAGCTGCTGCCGGTTCCAGGTCGGCATATAAATGGAAATCAATGGATTGTCTGTCTTCATATTTATTTCCCAGGAAGTCTTGCCGGATGGCCGAACGTGTAGGCCGGATAAGGCGTTTACGCCGTCATCCGGCAGCGATGCCTGATGACGCTTTGCTTATCAGGCCTACTCAATTAGCAGGCCATTCACGATTTTTTATTTTGAGTCTGACTTGTATTCGTACTCGTAGTACCCGTAATCCTGATACCCGGTGGCGCGACGGAAGATGGAGTTAAGGATCACCCCTTTCACCTGAATGCCATTTTGCTCAAAGCGACCCAGGCTGGTTTCCACCTCTTTCAGGGTATTGACCGCATAGCGGGCGACCATCAGCGTCGTACCCGCATGGCGTCCAACAATCGCGGCGTCGGTGACGGCCAGGATTGGCGGTGTATCGATCAGCACCAGGTCGTAGTGGCTACTCGCCCAACGCAACAGCTCGCCTAAGCGCTCGCTCATGAGCAGTTCAGACGGATTTGGCGGCACCTGCCCCCGTGGAACGAGGTCAAAATTGGCAATGGAAGTGGGTTTTGCGCAGGAAGCAATATCTCCTTTGCCGGCCAGAATCTCAGACAGGCCATTGACGTTGTTGGTGCCGAGCAATTCGTGGGTATAGCCTTTACGCATGTCGCAGTCGATCAGCAGCACACGCTTGTTGGTCTGGCTGATCACTGCCGCAAGGTTGGCACAGACAAAGGTTTTCCCGATGGACGGACTGACCCCGGTAAGCATCAATACATTATTTTGCGCCTGCATCATGGCGAAATGGAGGCTGGTACGCAGGCTGCGTACCGCTTCGATCGCCAGATCGGTCGGGTTGCCCACCGCCAACAGTTGGCTCTGTTTATAACGTTTGACACCCTTCACCGTTTTGACGTTATCGCGCGATTTCTGCCATTCCGACAGCGGAATACTGGCGTACACACTGATGCCATTCTCTTCCAGCACCTGCGGGCTTTCGATACCGCGGTTGAGCAGTGAACGCAGTAGCACGCCAACAATAGAGAGCATCAGCCCGAGAATAATGCTGCCGAGAATAATCAACGCTTTCTTTGGCTTCAGTACGCCGGGCTGGGCTATCGCCGGGTCAACGATCCGCACGTCACCCACGGTGCTGGCCTCGGTTATCTTCAGCTCCTGCTGTTTGTTCAGCAACTGCATGTAGACCTGCTGACCAGACTCAACGTCACGCGTCAGACGCACAATCTCCTGTTGCGTTTTCGGCATCGCCGTCACGCGACCGTTCAGTTTGGCTTTTTCATCTTCCAGCGCCTGACGTTTTTCCAGCAACGTGCGGTACGCCGGGTGTGCTTTGGTGAAGAGCTTGGAAATTTCCGCTTCTTTGAAAGTCAGTTCGTTGAGCTGCGCATCGATATTCACCATCGAGTCCAGCACCGCTTTGGCTTCCAGCGGTAAGTCGACGGAATCTTTATCCTGGCGGAAGGCATTGAGTTTGTTTTCCGCCACGTCCAGACGATTTCGCACCTCCGGCAACTGTTTCGCCAGGAAGGTCAGGCTTTTCGCCGCCTCTTCCGATTTACGCTCAACGTTCTGTTCCAGGTAGTTGCGGGTAATGCTGTTGAGAATGTCGCGGATCTGATTGCGGTCTTCACCGGTAAAACTCAGACTCAGCACCCCGGTATCCTTGCCGTTTTCCGTCACTGTCAGGTTGTTTTGCAGATTATTAATCATCCCCAAAGTAGAGAATTTGGTGACGGTAAATTCGGTATCCGGGCGGGCATGAATTTCACTGACCACCATGGTAACGCCGTCTTTACTCAGGGGCTGACCGAGTTCACCGCGCGCGCTGAAACCGCCGTCGCTGCTAAGCTCATAGCGTTTATCGTTCAGCACCTTAAGAGTGAAGATCTGCTCGTTCATCCCTTTCGGCAGCGTAAAGGTGGTCACTTTCGCCGATTCATTCTGGCGTCCCATCAGCCGTTCCCAGCCTGCGCCAAACAGTGGGAAAGTGTTCTTTGTGACCGAAATATCCAGATCCAGATCGTCCACCGTTTTGCCTAATACCAGACGCGACTGGATCAGCTGAATTTCCGCTTCGGAGGCGGGCGGTTTATTGGATAGCGCAGAGCCGATATCCTGCACCAGCGAGTTGCCAGTGTTTTGTTCAATCTGGACCAGCGCATCCGCACTGTAGATAGGCGTGGCAAAGAGCGTGTAAATCACCGCGCAGAGCGCAAAGACCGCCGTAATGCCCAGCACCCACCAGCGTGCTTCAATGACGGTTCCCACCAGGCGACCGATATCGATCTCATCGTTGCCCGTTACCGGAGCGGCAGACTGTTTTACTTTTTCTGTCATTATTTTACCTGCTCTGCGTTCAATGCCTGCGCCCACTGGCGAGCAGACCGTTCAAGTAATGCGTACACCGCTTCAAACGCCTCGCGGCTTTTGCGATAAGGGTCGGGAATTTCGCGCTCGTTGTCCCAGTGACCGAAGAGCATGACCTTGCCACGCATCTCGGGCGCCAGTTCGTGCAGAGAGGCGATATGCCTTTTTTCCATCGCCAGGATCAGGTCATAGTCCCGGCACAGCCGTCCGGTAACCTGCCGTGCGCAGTGTCCTTCCAGAGAAAGCTGATGGCCCGCGGCGACACTCATCGCTGCCGCGTCAGCCCCTTTTCCCACCAGCGCCCCCAGACCGGCGGATTCCACCGTAATCTGCGGGTGATACTGTTTGAGCAGGCGTTCTGCCGTTGGGGAACGGCAAATGTTCCCCACGCAAACCACTAAGATTTTGTTGAACATGACGATTACCAGTTATGAAGGTCGCTGGCCGTATCCGTCATGTAACGGACACCGCTGATGGTCGGCAGCAACTGATTGATCAGACGGTTCCAGCGCGCAACCGGTGCGGTGGTGACATACACCACGTCATAGGGTTGTAGGCGGAATTCCGTCGCCATGACCAGAGAGGTCGCATCAGACATATCGAGCTGATAGATGTTGGCAATCTTGCCGCCCGGGCCTTTGCCTTTCAGCGGACGGATCACGAAGATGCCGCTGGCGTTGGAGGTGGTCAGGTCGATACCTTCGGCGTTGCCGAGAGCTTCGGTCAGCGTCATACCGCTGAAGTCCATCTTGAGGGTGCTCTGTTTTTTCACTTCCCCCATCACGAACACTTTCAGGTCGTCATTGCGTGGCACATAGAGGATGTCACCCGGATAGAGCAGACGATTCTGGCTAAGATCGCCGTTCTGCATCAGCGCCTGCAGCGAGATACGCTGTTCTTTGCCCTCGTGCGTCAACACCACGTTGCGCCAGTCGGCCACTTCCGTCAGGCCACCGGCGGCGTTAATGGCGTCCAGTACGGTCAGCGGCACGTTAGTGATCGCCTGCTGTCCGGATTTATTCACCTGTCCGGAGATGTAGGCTTTTTGCGAACGGAAAGCGGCGATATTAACGTCCACCTGCGGGTCAGCAATGTACTTCGCTAAGCGCCCGGTAATATCACTGCGGATTTCTGCCAACGTTTTTCCGACCACACTGACCTTACCGATGTAGGGATAAAACATGGTGCCATCGGGCTGAACCCAGTTGCCGGTATCGCTGGAGCTACGATATTGCCCGGCAGGCGTAGTGAGCTCCGGGTGATCCCAGACGGTCACGCTCAACACATCCCCCGCGCCGACGCGGTACTGATAGCTGGCGAGCTCCTGGTCCAGCGACCTGTTCGGTTGAGCGACATTCGGACGAGGACGTAATTGCTCAACCAGTCGTGGCGTGAGTGGATACACATTCACCATCCGGTCGAGATCAAAATCAGCGTCTTGCTGTTTAATCACGTCTTTACCCATCGTAGACATATTGCTGCCCGGAAGTACTGTGCAACCGCTTATCAAGGTTACCGACACCAATAATGGCATCAATTTCATTTTGGATTTCATCATTGATTATTTATCACTTTGGCAGAGTAATTATCCTGTGCAATTTAAATAGCGACTTCGCCGTACACATTTACATTGCAGTTAATTGAAAAGAAATTTAACTGGCATCAGTCCTAAAAAAATTGGATTCATCCGTAAGCTATTGACAGAATAATGCAGACTCGTCATCAGGCGTTCAGGCACGCTACCGCCCCTGGCTTTTTAGCTACCAATACACTGATTAGGTTATGTTTTTGTAAGCCTTGTCATTTCATTCTTTGCCGTAGCAGAGAAATACTTAAGGCATTCTGAATGTCAGCCATTAATGAAACGGGAGCCCACTTTATATATTTACTCTTCCATCATTAACGCTGGAAGAATTGTTACAGCTAACGTAATTGCAGGCAAGGTAACAAGCCTGCTATTCTCTGTTTTTAAGATTAATATTAAGCGATATATTGACCTGTTTTTAGGAATTACTTGATGTTGACATAATCTATTTACTCAATTCACCCTGCGATATTTCCTAAATAACTTTTGCCTTATTTAATTATTCCCGGCATAAACTTTATGGTTATTTTCAATGCAGCCAGAACGGTGAAAACGCGAGAAATCCCTTCTCGCCATTGCATTTTCCGTCCGCTTTATCCATGATCGAATTGTGACAATTGTCATATAACGAAAGGTTTTACGTTTACTATGGAATGGATCGCCGATCCGTCAATCTGGGCGGGGCTGGTCACGTTGGTCGTGATCGAATTAGTCCTCGGCATTGATAATTTAGTCTTTATAGCCATCCTCGCAGAAAAACTGCCACCTGCGCAGCGCGACCGCGCGCGCGTCACCGGCCTTATCCTGGCAATGCTGATGCGCCTGCTACTGCTGGCATCGATCTCGTGGTTGGTCACGCTGACAAAACCGCTGTTTAGCGTGCAGGGGTTGAGCTTCAGCGCCCGGGATTTGATCATGCTGTTTGGTGGGTTCTTCTTGCTGTTTAAAGCCACGATGGAGTTGAACGAACGACTCGAGGGGAAGGACAGCGACAATCCCACTCAGCGCAAAGGGGCGAAATTCTGGGGTGTGGTGGCGCAAATTGTGGTGCTGGACGCCATCTTCTCGCTCGACTCCGTGATTACCGCCGTCGGTATGGTGGATCACCTTGCGGTCATGATGGCGGCGGTGATTATTGCCATCAGCCTGATGCTGCTGGCGAGTAAGTCGCTCACGCGCTTTGTGAACAGCCATCCGACCATCGTCATCCTCTGTCTCAGCTTCCTGCTGATGATCGGCTTCAGTCTGGTGGCGGAAGGCTTTGGCTTCCACATCCCGAAAGGGTATCTGTACGCCGCAATTGGCTTCTCGGTGATGATCGAAGCGCTGAACCAGTTGGCTATCTTTAACCGTCGTCGTTTCCTGTCGGCCAATCACACCCTGCGCCAGCGTACAACCGAGGCGGTAATGCGCCTGTTGAGCGGGCAAAAAGAAGAAGCCGAACTGGATGCGGAAACCGCTTCGCTGCTGGTTGACCATGACGACAGCCAAATTTTCAACCCGCAGGAACGTCGGATGATTGAGCGCGTACTCAACCTCAATCAGCGCACCGTCAGCAGTATTATGACCTCGCGCCACGACATCGAACATATCGACCTCACCGCCCCGGAAGAAGAGATTCGCGCACTACTGGAAAAAAACCAGCACACGCGTCTGGTGGTGACCGGCGGTCACGATGAAGAAGATCTGCTCGGCGTGGTACACGTCATTGACCTGCTGCAGCAGTCGCTGCGCGGTGAACCGCTTAACCTGCGGGTGCTGATTCGCCAACCACTGGTGTTCCCGGAGACACTGCCGCTGCTTCCGGCGCTGGAACAGTTCCGCAATGCGCGGACGCACTTCGCTTTTGTTGTCGATGAATTTGGTTCGGTGGAAGGGATCGTGACGCTGAGTGACGTCACGGAAACCATCGCCGGGAATCTGCCGAACGAGGCACAGGAGATCGATGCCCGCCATGATATCCAGAAAAACCCGGATGGGTCATGGACGGCAAACGGCCATATGCCGCTGGAAGACCTGGTGCAGTATGTCCCGCTACCACTCGATGACAAACGGGAGTATCACACCATTGCCGGTCTGCTGATGGAGGAATTGCAGCGCGTGCCGAAGCCGGGGGAAGAAGTTCAGGTGGGTGATTACCTGCTCAAAACGTTACAGGTAGAAAGCCATCGCGTACAGAAAGTGCAGTTAATTCCGTTGCGCAACGAGGATGAGATGGATTACGAGGTTTAACGTTAAGCGAGGCCGGATGAGCGTCAGCCCTGTCCGGCATTTCCTGCCGAATCAGTTTGTAGGCCGGATAAGACGCTGAGCGTCGCCATCCGGCACACACGCCCTGCCGAATCAGAGTTTATCCAGCAGTTTCTTCACATCTTTTCCGTCACGGGAGTCTTTATTACGATCCGCCCAGTCGTTCAGACGACGCTTCACTTCATCCTGCATATGCTTACGCAGTAGTTGATCAACCTGCAGATTGTAATTCAGCGCCTGCCAGTTGCCGTAGACCCGCAGCGGAACCGGAGTCGCCTTCAGGAAATCGATCAGCTTGCCCTCGCCCTTCCAGCCGTCCAGCACCCGCACGTTAAACTGCGTGTCACAGGTTTGTCCGACCAGGTCAAGCGTCCCCTGCCCCGTCAGACTCAGCATCGTGGACTCCCCTTCCATGTTATCCAGCATCAGCTTACCGCTATCCAGCGTCAGATCTGTCACAAAGCGCGCCAGACGAGTCGCGTTATCGAAGTTTTGCATCGACTGGACGTCACCGCCGCTGCGTTCTACGGCCTGCTGAATCAACTGCTGGAAGTTCATGCCGTCCATCCGCGTATCGCGCATGTCAACATGGGCTTTCCCCTGCCAGCTATGGCGGAACGACTGCGCATCGATATCCGCACCGGAGAAATCACCCGCCAGGGACATCTTACCGGTCAGAGCAATCGGATAGTTGAATGCCTTGAGGAACGTGCCGATTTCAACCTCGTCAAGACGCGGCTGGAACACTACACGGGTGGGTTGCGCACGCGTATCCAGCGTCCCTGGCAGCGATATTGTTCCGCCGTCAAGCTTACCTTGCAGTTCGGCGATCGTCAGCACATCGGACTGATTCGTCATACGGCTGCTGACGTCGGTAAAATTCATCCCTCGCCAGATAACGGTATTCGCCTTCAGCGCGATATCCGCACTAAAGCCTTTCAGCCCCTGATAAGCAGGTTCATCCACACGACTTGAAATCACCGGACGCGCCAGCGGCGGCTGACTTCCCCCTGGCTCTGCCGCAGCGTTGCTACTACTACTGGCGTTTTCGGGCGGCGCTAACAGATTATCCAGATTCAACCTGGCAAATTGCAGATCAACGAGCCACGCCGGTTGTTCACTCAGCGTCACCTGCACGTTTCCGGTCAGCGAGCTGTCGTTCGCCGTCAGGTTGAGCTGGCTGAAGGTGAGCGTTTTTTTCTCTTCCTGCCACTGCGCCTGCAGTTGTCCCTGCCCCTGGATACCCTGTTTCGGCAGATCGGCACCCTGCAATTGCCAGCTTAACTGCTGAATGCCGGCGGTTAAATTATGGGGATAGTCGGAGGCGTCAACGGTGCCATTGAAGGAAAGGGTAAGATCGCGCTGGTCGCGATTCACACGTCCGGAAAATTCAAAGGAACCGCGATGCTGCGCGTCCTGCTCCATCTCCAGACGAATATCGCGAACGGTTACCTGTTCATCATTTTCATGCTGGAAGACCAGCACGCTGTCCGTCACGCGCAGACTGGCAACATCAAACGACCAGCCGCGATCTTCGGCGATATCCGGCAGGGTGTTGTCTTTCGGGGCTACCGGGGCGTTTTCACGGCGTACCGCTTCCGTTTGCGGCATCAGTTGAATCACCGCGCCTTTGAGCATCACCTGTTTGACGCTAAGCTGGTGGCTCAGCAGCGGCCACAGTGCAACATCAAGGCGCATGTTATCCGCGCGAATCAACGGCTCACTGGCCCCTTGCGCCGTTAACACCATGCGCCCGGAAAGGATGCTGAGCTGCGGCCAGACGTGCCAGCGCAGCGGACCGTCCAGCTGCAGTTGATAACCGCTCCTCGCGGCCACCTGCTGCACCATATAGGCACGAAAATCATTCGGATTGACTAGCAATACTAACGCAGAAAAGCCGGCCACCAGCACGACCAGCAAAATCATCAGCGTCGTCAGAAATCGTCTCATGCTATCCTCAATGGATTAGACTCAGTCTTTATCAATCCGGCTGGCGACAGCACCCTGCTGATCGCGATACTTCGCATCTTCACGACGGTTGTAAGGTCGAAGCGCAGGTCCAGAAAGCGGTTCGAAGCTCAACGCGCCGATTAGCATTCCCGGGCGCAGAGCCAGCGGTAATTTACCGGAATTATAGAATTCCAGCACGATACAGCCAGACCAGCCCGGATCGATACGGTGCGCGGTCACGTGAACCATCAGACCGAGGCGCGCCAGTGAAGAGCGTCCGTCCAGCCACCCCACCAGGTCCGCCGGCAAGGTCACCGACTCATAGGTCACTGCCAGGGCAAGTTCGCCCGGATGCAGGTAAAATGCATCACCGTCAGCCAGTACGATCTCGTCGCTCATCACGCGATCCAGCGCAGCACTAACTTCTGCTTTCGGCCCGCTGAGATCGATAAAGGCAGCAGTATGTCCACTAAATGTACGAAATTTATTGCCCAGGCGCACATCCACCGTCGCACCATTAATGCGCTCAACGGGCGGACGCGGGTTGATCGACAAACGGCCTTCATCAAGCCAGGCTTCAATATCTCGGTCACACAGACGCATGGCACTTTCTCCTTTCGTGCATCGGGCGCTTAACACATTGTGCATTAAGGGCAAACCAGGTTATCACTGAACGGTACACAATTCGCAAAGCTTATTCAAAGAACTGACTGATTTTCGCTTTCAGAATATCGATGGCAATGCGATTTTTCCCACCACGCGGCACGATAATATCAGCGTACTGTTTAGACGGTTCAATAAATTGCAGGAACATCGGACGCACCGTCTTCTGATACTGCGCCATCACGGAATCCATCGATCGGCCGCGTTCATTAACATCACGTTTGATACGGCGCATAAGGCAGATATCCAGCGGAGTATCGACAAAAATGGAGAAGTTCATCTCCTCGCGCAGACGCGCGTCGGTCAGTAGCAAAATCCCTTCAAGAATGATGACTTTCTTTGGTTCAACGCGAACGGTCTCTTTCATGCGGGTGTGTTCGACGTAGCTGTAAACCGGCAACTCAATCGCCGAACCCCGCTTGAGGGCCTGCAGGTGCTGAAACAGCAGACTGTGATCCATCGCATTCGGATGGTCGTAGTTGGTTTTGACACGTTCTTCCATCGACAGATGGCTTTGATCTTTGTAATAGCTGTCTTCGGGAATAACGCCGATATGTTCGTCACCGACTTGTTCACGCAATTCGCGATAAAGAGTACTGGCAATAAGACTCTTGCCGGAAGCCGATGCGCCAGCAATACCGATAATGACGCACTGATGAGACTGATCAGTCATAAATTTAGCGACCTGAATAACCTGGTTAGGAAGGACGACGCCGCACGGGCGTCAAACGCGGCAATTATAGGGATTTCAGTCGGACGATACCAGTCGAGATAGCAGGGAGTGTATTTGGCGCCCAATGATTCCCTGACGCAAATTTATTTGTTCATATTTGGAGCAACCCGCCGAATTAACCCGATTTCGCAGTAATTAATCGCCTTATAATGTCAAATTATGAGCAACCGGGATATAAATTGTAAATTGTTTGTACTAGCATAAACAGAGATTCCTACGATGCGTCCGGGCGTTCCGCGACGTTCCGGCCACTCGGAAACAGGGTAATGAGTAAACCATCCCAACATGTTTTAGTTACCTTGCCGCATCCTCTGCTGCGCTTCGTCAGTTTAGGACTGACGGCTTTTATTTTTACCCTTTTCTCGCTGGAATTATCCCAGTTTGGTACCCAGCTCGCTCCGCTCTGGTTCCCGACATCGATCATGATGGTGGCCTTTTACCGTCATGCCGGGCGAATGTGGCCTGGGATTGCACTCGCCTGCTCACTGGGGAGTGTTGGCGCATCGCTGGTTCTGTTTCCACCCGGCGCGCTGAATTTTACCTACACCGCGATCAACATCATTGAAGCCGCCGCTGGTGCAATGCTGTTACGTAAGCTGTTACCCTGGTACAACCCACTACAGAATCTTAATGACTGGATGCGTCTCGCCTTCGGCAGTGCGGTTATCCCGCCGCTGTTGGGCGGTATTCTGGTCTGGATATTGTCACCACAAGAGACGCCGCTGAAAGCGTTTCTGATTTGGGTACTGTCGGAATCCATTGGTGCCCTGGCGCTGGTGCCGTTGGGCTTATTGTTCAAACCGCACTACCTGTTGCGCCACCGCGATCCGCGCCTGCTCCTGGAAACGCTGCTGACGCTGACGGTGACCTTAGTGTTGAGCTGGTTCGCCATGAAGTATGTTCCGTGGCCTTTCACATTAGTGATCGTGTTACTGATGTGGAGCGCTGTGCGGCTGCCCCGGATGGAAGCCTTTCTTATCTTCCTCGCCACCGTCATGATGGTGTCGCTGATGATGGCATCCGACCCGTCGCTGTTGGTGACTCCCAAAGTGCATGTCATGAACAACCTGCCGTGGCTACCGTTCTTAATGATTCTGTTGCCGGCGAATATCATGACGATGGTGATGTACGCTTTTCGCGCAGAGCGTAAGCACATTACGGAAAGCGAAGAGCGTTTTCGCAACGCAATGGAATATTCGGCGATCGGCATGGCGCTGGTTGGTACGGAAGGGCAATGGCTGCAGGCCAACAAAGCGTTATGCCAGTTTCTTGGTTATAGCCAGGATGAGTTACGCGCATTGACCTTTCAACAACTCACCTGGCCGGAAGATCTGAATAACGATCTGGAACAACTCACCCTACTGGTGAGCGGCGACATTAATAGCTATTCAATGGAGAAACGCTATTACACCCGCGAAGGCGAGGTCGTCTGGGCGCTGCTGGCCGTCTCGCTGGTCCGCCATCCTGATGGCACGCCGCTTTACTTCATTGCACAAATCGAAGACATCAACGATCTCAAACATACCGAATGGGTCAACAAACGGCTGATGGAACGCATCACGCTGGCAAATGAAGCTGGCGGCATTGGTATCTGGGAGTGGGAACTGCAACCCGACGTGATCAGTTGGGATAAGCGTATGTTCGAACTGTATGAAGTTCCTGCCCATGTTAAGCCCTCCTGGTCGGTCTGGTACGACTGCGTTATCCCGGAAGACCGCGAGTATGCGGAAAAGGTGGTTCGCGACTCATTAGCCGCACGCCTGCCGTTTAAGATGGAATTCCGGATTGCGGTGAAAGATGGCGTCCGCCATATCCGCTCGCTGGCGAATCGGGTGTTAAATAAAGATGGCGAAGTCGAACGACTACTCGGCATCAATATGGACATGACTGAAGTGAAGCAGCTGAATGAAGCGCTGTTTCAGGAAAAAGAGCGACTGCACATCACGCTGGACTCCATCGGGGAAGCGGTGGTGTGTATCGATGTCGATATGAAGGTTACCTTTATGAACCCGGTCGCCGAGAAGATGAGCGGCTGGCAGCAGGAGAATGCCATTGGCGTACCGCTGTTGACAGTACTGCGGATCACCTTTGGCGATAATGGCCCGTTGATGGAAAACATCTACAGCGCCGATATGTCCCGTTCCGCCATTGAACAGGATGTGGTTCTCCATTGTCGCAACGGCGGCAGTTACGATATTCACTACAGCATTACGCCACTCAGCACCCTGGACGGCGGCAATATTGGTTCGGTGCTGGTGATTCAGGATGTCACCGAATCGCGCAAGATGCTGCGCCAACTGAGCTACAGCGCCACCCACGACGCCCTCACCCACCTGACCAACCGGGCAAGTTTTGAAAACAAACTGAAGCTGCTGCTGCAAACCGTAAGCAGTTCGCATCAGCGTCACGCGCTGGTCTTCATCGATCTTGATCGTTTTAAAGCGGTGAATGACAGTGCCGGTCACGCGGCGGGCGATGCGCTGCTGCGTGAACTGGCGCAACTGATGCTTGGCATGCTGCGCTCCAGCGACGTGCTGGCGCGCCTGGGTGGCGATGAGTTCGGTCTGCTGCTGCCGGAATGTAATATTGAAAGCGCTCGTTTTATCGCCACGCGGATCATTAACGCGGTCAACGATTACCACTTTATGTGGGAGGGCCGCCTGCACCGCATTGGCGCCAGCGCCGGGATCACGCTTATCGACGAAAACAACTGTCAGGTCGTTGAGGTGATGTCGCAGGCGGATATTGCCTGCTATGCCTCTAAAAATGGCGGACGTGGTCAGGTTACTGTGTATGAACCGCAGCAGGAGTTGGCGCATCACGAGCGCGCGATGATGTCGCTGGATGAACAGTGGCGGATGATTAAAGATAACCATTTGCTGATGGTCGCCCGCGGCGTAGCGTCTCCACGCATTCCCGAAGCACGTAGTTTCTGGCTGATCTCGCTGCGCCTGTGGACCAGCGAAGGCGAAGTCATGGAAGAGCAGGCCTTCCGTGACAGCTTAGCCGATCCGGCGCTCAACCATGCGCTGGATCGTCGTGTACTCCATGAGTTTTTCCATCATGCGGCCCCGGCGGTTGCCAGTAAAGGACTCAGCGTCGCCCTGCCCCTTTCCGCTGCCGGGTTGGCCAGCGCAACGCTAATCGATGAAATCCTGAACCAACTGGAACAGAGCCCCCTGCCGGGACGCCTGTTGCATCTGATTGTGCCTGCGCAAGCGCTATTGCTGCATCCGCAGGAGAGCACCGCGGCACTCCAGAAATTACGTCAGGCAGGTTGTCACATCATCGTGAGCCAGATTGGCCGCGATCTGCAAATTTTCAATCTGATGACCAAAAACATGGCGGATTACCTGCTGCTCGACAGTGAACTGAGCGCCAGCATTCACGGCAACATGATGGATGAAATGCTGGTGTCGATTATTCAGGGGCACGCCCAGCGTTTGGGCATTAAAACCATTGCCGGGCCGGTGCAAACGCCAATCGTCATGGATACGCTATCGGGTATTGGCATCGATCAGATTTATGGCGACATCATCGCCGAGGCGCAGCCGCTGGATCTGTTACTCAATACCAGTTATTTCGCAATCAACTGACGGCTGCCATCCCTCGGTATACCAGATATGTAATAACGCGTAGGAGCGCCAGGGTTTCCAGCGCTCCGCATAACGACGGATCTGCGCTGGGGTCATCCCCGGAAAACGCTGTTTGATCAGATAGTCATCAGGCAAGAACACATCCTTCGCCTGCCAGCCGCGCAGCGCAAAGTAGTTTGCCGTCCAGCGACCGATCCCCGGAAATCCCTGCAGTGTTTTAATCCCCTGTTCGATATCTTCCGGTGGCTGGGTTATCAGGGTCCCATCCCGCGCGGCCTGCGCCAGATGGATGAGCGCGTTGGCGCGCATCAGCGGCATACCCAACGTTTTCAGCGCCTGCGGATCGGCTGCGGCTAACTGTTCAGGGGTCGGAAAGCAGACGTACTCCGGTGCGTCCGCTAACACGTCGCCATACAATCGTGCGACTTTCGACGTCAGCTTTGCCGCCATTGCCACACTCACCAGTTGGCCCAGAATCGCGCGAACACCCTGCTCAAAGGCGTCCACCGACCCCGGCAGGCGCAGCCCCGGACGCGCCGCGCCGAGTTCACCTAAAACATGGCCGATCTGCTGCGGTTTACAGCGCAGATCGAACAGTCGCTCTATCTTTTCAAGACAGATATCCGCAACTGGCAACAGCCCTTCGCTCAGCGTCACCTGAAGCGTGTTAGTTATGGTGTCGGGAGCGACGATGATGATTCCCGCATGTTGACCGATTGCCAGACTCCGCGTGTAACGTAACGCCTCTACGGTTTCCACGCCGCTGACCGCACGCGCGGCAAGAAAACCTAAAATCCATGGCCAGTCATATGGCGGTTGCCAGCTCAGGGTAAACATCATCTTCTCCTTTTTCTGCAAACCTTCAGCATAAACGCTATTCAGACGTTGTGCTTTGCTTTCATATTCCAGTTGTCGCGACGACAACATTTCGCTAAAGTCACGCCCCTTCTTCACTGGCATGGGGATTATTAAGGTGTTTATTGGATTTGATTACGGTACCGCTAACTGTTCTGTCGCCGTCATGCGCGACGGCAAGCCGCAACTGCTGAAAATGGAAAACGGTAGCACGCTGCTGCCTTCCATGCTTTGCGCGCCGACGCGTGAATCGGTGAGCGAATGGCTCTACCGCCATCATGATGTTCCGACACCAGACGATGAAACGCAGGCGCTGCTGCGTCGGGCTATTCGCTTCAATCGCGATGAGGACATTGACGTACACGCCAACAGCGTACAGTTTGGCCTGTCATCGCTTGGGCACTACATTGAAGACCCGGAAGAGGTGTACTTCGTTAAATCGCCGAAATCGTTCCTCGGTGCCAGCGGGTTGAAGCCACAGCAGGTCGCGCTGTTTGAAGATTTAGTCTGCGCAATGATGCTGCACATCCGTCAACAGGCACAAAACCAGCTCCCCGACGCTATCACCCAGGCCGTCATTGGACGCCCCATTAACTTCCAGGGACTCGGCGGTGATGAAGCGAACAGCCAGGCACAGGGTATTCTGGAGCGGGCGGCAAAACGAGCGGGCTTCCAGGATGTCGTTTTCCAGTACGAGCCTGTTGCGGCGGGGCTGGATTACGAAGCGACATTGCAGGAGGAAAAACGCGTTCTGGTCGTGGACATCGGCGGTGGTACCACCGACTGTTCGTTACTGTTGATGGGGCCACAATGGCATCATCGCGCCGACCGCGAATCCAGCCTGCTCGGGCACAGCGGCTGTCGTGTTGGCGGGAACGATCTGGATATCGCCCTGGCATTTAAACACCTGATGCCGCTGCTCGGTATGGGGGGCGAAACCGAGAAAGGAATCGCGCTGCCGGTACTGCCATGGTGGAACGCGGTGGCGATCAACGATGTTCCGGCGCAAAGTGATTTCTACAGCAGCGCCACGGGTCGTCTGCTGAACGATCTGGTACGCGATGCCCGCGAGCCAGAGCAGGTGGCATTGCTGCTGAAAGTGTGGCGTCAGCGCCTCGGTTATCGCCTGGTACGCAGCGCTGAAGAAGGTAAAATTGCGCTGTCAGCACAGCCAGAAGTTAACGCCATGCTTCCGTTTATCCGCGACGATCTGGCGACGGTTATTAGCCAACAGGGGCTGGAGAGCGCGCTGGATCAGCCGCTTTCCCGGATACTGGAGCAGGTGCAGTTGGCACTGGACAACGCCCAGGAAAAACCGGAGGTCATCTATCTGACCGGCGGCAGCGCTCGCTCGCCGCTGATCAAAAAAGCGCTGACCGCCAAACTGCCTGGCATTCCCATTGCCGGTGGCGATGACTTCGGCTCCGTCACCGCGGGGCTTGCCCGCTGGGCTGAGGTGGTATTCCGCTAAACGCCTCGCAAGCTGAACGCGGATGGATTGACATTCCTGTTTGTGTGGCTTAACGTCAGGAGTGAGGGCAAGGGAGGGTTACCCCTCCCCCTGGTGTCTTAGTAAGCCGGTAAGCTAATGACTAAGAGTATCACCAGTATGATGACTGGCCTCATCATAACCCTTTCCTTATTCTGGCCCCTTCCTCGGGAGGGGCTTTCCCGTTTCAGCGTCCTGCTGAAATCCGTGGCTTACCTCCTTTTTGCCGTGCCGCCACTGTAGCGCACAATTTCTCATGCGTTTTATTCGACGATGATTGTTGCGTAACGCCTCGCAAAGCGCGCCGCCATTCGGATGAATCCGTACCGGGTTTCATAATTCCTCCATTTTTCTCCCTTGATGGCTGACTAAACTAGTATCATTCCGCGAAACGTTTCAGGATGAGAAACTTATAACGATGAAAGGCAGTAACAAATCCCGCTGGGTGATAGCCATCGTGGTGGTCATCGCCGCCATTGCCGCATTCTGGTTCTGGCAGAACCGGAGCGAACCGCAGAGCACCGCGCCCGGCGCTACCGGGCAAGCGAAGCCGACCGCTGGCGCAGGTCGTCGCGGCATGCGCTCGGGTCCACTCGCGCCGGTTCAGGCTGCGACTGCCACGGAGCAAGCTGTTCCACGCTATCTCACCGGACTGGGTACGATTACCGCAGCCAACACCGTCACCGTACGTAGCCGCGTGGATGGACAACTGCTGGCGCTTCATTTCCAGGAAGGACAACAGGTTAAAGCCGGTGACCTGCTGGCGGAGATCGATCCCAGCCAGTTTAAAGTGGCCCTGGCGCAGGCGCAGGGAGTCCTGGCGAAAGATAAAGCCACCCTTGCCAACGCGCGGCGCGATCTGGCCCGTTACCAACAACTGGTTAAAAGCAATTTAGTGTCCCGTCAGGAGCTGGATGCCCAGCAGGCACTGGTGAGCGAATCCGAAGGCACAATTAAGGCCGATGAGGCCAGCGTGGCCAGCGCGCAACTGCAACTCGACTGGAGCCGCATCACCGCACCGATCGATGGTCGCGTCGGCCTGAAACAGGTCGATGTCGGCAATCAGATTTCCAGCGGCGATACCACCGGTATTGTGGTGATCACCCAGACACACCCCATCGATCTGGTTTTCACCCTGCCGGAAAGCGATATCGCCACCGTGGTGCAGGCACAAAAAAGTGGACAGCCGCTGGTTGTTGAAGCCTGGGATCGGACCAACTCGAAAAAGCTCAGCGCGGGTGCTCTGCTAAGTCTGGACAACCAGATCGATGCCACCACCGGAACGATTAAAGTGAAGGCTCGCTTTGATAATCAGAACGACGCGCTCTTCCCGAACCAGTTTGTGAATGCCCGGATGCTGGTCGACACCGAACAAAACGCCGTGGTGATCCCGACTGCCGCCCTGCAAATGGGTAATGAGGGTCACTTCGTCTGGGTGCTGAGCGATGAGAATAAAGTCAGCAAACATCTGGTTAAGACGGGCATTCAGGACAGCCAGAGGGTGGTAATCAGCGCCGGGATTTCAGCAGGAGACCGCGTCGTTACCGATGGGATTGACCGCCTGACGGAAGGGGCAAAAGTGGAAGTAGTGGAAGCGCAAACTGACACGCCAGCCGGGACAAAAGCCACCAGCCGCGACTACGGTAAAAAAGGAGCACGCTCCTGATGCAGGTGTTACCTCCGAGCAGCACAGGCGGTCCGTCGCGCCTGTTTATTATGCGTCCTGTCGCCACCACGCTGCTGATGGTGGCGATCCTCCTTGCCGGGATCATCGGTTATCGTTTCCTGCCCGTCTCCGCGCTACCGGAGGTGGACTACCCCACTATTCAGGTGGTGACGCTGTATCCTGGTGCCAGCCCGGATGTGATGACCTCTGCGGTCACCGCGCCGCTGGAACGGCAGTTTGGCCAGATGTCTGGTCTGAAACAGATGTCATCGCAAAGTTCCGGCGGTGCGTCGGTGGTGACGCTCCAGTTCCAGTTGACTCTGCCGCTGGATGTTGCCGAACAGGAAGTTCAGGCGGCCATTAACGCGGCCACCAACCTGCTGCCGAGCGATCTGCCAAACCCACCGGTTTACAGTAAGGTCAACCCTGCCGATCCGCCGATCATGACGCTGGCGGTGACCTCTACCGCCATGCCAATGACGCAGGTGGAAGACATGGTTGAAACCCGTGTGGCGCAGAAGATCTCTCAGGTCTCCGGCGTCGGGTTAGTGACGCTCTCGGGCGGTCAACGCCCGGCGGTCCGCGTGAAGCTCAATGCGCAGGCCATTGCCGCGCTGGGTCTGACCAGTGAAACCGTTCGTACGGCGATTACCGGGGCGAACGTCAACTCCGCCAAAGGTAGCATTGATGGCCCCACCCGCGCGGTTACGCTCTCAGCCAACGATCAGATGCAGTCTGCTGACGAATATCGCCAGCTCATCATTGCTTACCAGAATGGCGCGCCCGTTCGTCTGGGCGATGTCGCTACCGTTGAACAAGGGGCGGAAAACAGCTGGCTCGGTGCCTGGGCAAACAAAGAACAAGCCATAGTGATGAACGTCCAGCGCCAGCCAGGCGCTAATATCATCTCAACGGCGGACAGTATTCATCAGATGCTGCCACAGCTCAAAGAGAGCCTGCCGAAGTCGGTGAACGTAACGGTACTGTCAGACCGCACCACCAATATCCGCGCCTCGGTGAGCGACACCCAGTTCGAGTTAATGCTGGCCATCGCGCTGGTCGTGATGATCATCTATTTGTTCCTGCGCAATATTCCCGCCACCATTATTCCTGGTGTCGCCGTCCCGCTGTCGCTGATCGGGACCTTTGCGGTGATGGTGTTTCTCGATTTCTCCATCAACAACCTGACGCTAATGGCGCTGACCATCGCCACTGGCTTTGTGGTGGATGATGCGATTGTGGTGATCGAAAACATTTCACGTTACATCGAAAAAGGGGAAAAGCCGCTGGCAGCCGCGCTGAAAGGGGCTGGCGAAATCGGCTTTACCATTATCTCGTTAACCTTCTCGCTGATTGCGGTTCTGATCCCACTGCTGTTTATGGGCGATATTGTGGGACGCCTGTTCCGCGAATTTGCCGTGACGCTGGCGGTGGCGATTTTAATCTCCGCCGTGGTGTCGTTAACCCTGACGCCGATGATGTGCGCCAGGATGCTGAGCCAGGAGTCGTTACGTAAGCAAAACCGCTTCTCCCGCGCCTCGGAGAAAATGTTTGACCGCGTGATTGCCGGCTACGGACACTGGTTGGCTAAAGTGCTGAACCATCCGTGGCTGACGCTGAGCGTGGCGCTGGGCACCCTACTGTTAAGCATCATGCTGTGGGTGTTTATTCCAAAGGGCTTCTTCCCTGTCCAGGATAACGGCATCATTCAGGGCACGCTACAGGCACCGCAGTCCAGTTCCTTTACCAACATGGCCCAGCGCCAGCGCCAGGTGTCTGACGTGATTTTGAAAGATCCGGCAGTTGAGAGTCTGACGTCCTTTGTTGGTGTCGATGGCACCAACCCGTCGCTGAACAGTGCGCGTCTGCAAATCAACCTGAAGCCGCTCGACAAGCGTGACGACCGCGTTCAGAAAGTGATCGCCCGTTTGCAGGACGCGGTGGCAAGCGTACCGGGCGTCAACCTGTACCTGCAACCGACGCAGGATCTGACGATTGATACCCAGGTGAGTCGGACGCAGTATCAGTTCACGCTACAGGCCACCTCGCTGGATGCCCTCAGCACCTGGGTGCCGCAGTTGATGGAAAAATTGCAGGCGTTGCCGCAGCTTTCTGACGTCAGCAGCGACTGGCAGGACCAGGGGCTGGTGGCGTATGTAAATGTGGATCGCGACAGCGCCAGTCGGTTGGGGATCAGCATGGCGGATGTTGATAATGCGCTGTATAACGCCTTCGGCCAGCGCCTGATTTCCACGATCTATACTCAGGCGAATCAGTATCGCGTGGTACTGGAACACAATACCGAAAACACGCCTGGGCTGGCGGCGCTGGATACGATCCGTCTGACCAGCAGCGATGGCGGTATGGTACCGCTCAGCGCCATCGCTAAAGTGGAGCAGCGTTTTGCACCGCTCTCGATCAATCATCTGGATCAGTTCCCGGTCACTACCATATCGTTTAACGTCCCGGACGGTTATTCGTTGGGCGATGCGGTCCAGTCGATTCTGGATGCCGAAAAAACGCTTAATCTACCGGTTGATATCACTACCCAGTTCCAGGGCAGCACTCTCGCCTTCCAGGCGGCGCTAAGCAGCACCATCTGGCTGATTGTTGCGGCGGTAGTGGCGATGTATATCGTGCTCGGCGTGCTATATGAAAGCTTTATTCATCCGATCACCATTCTCTCAACACTGCCCACGGCTGGGGTCGGAGCGCTGCTGGCGCTGATGATTGCCGGTAGCGAACTGGGCGTGATCGCCATCATCGGCATTATTTTGCTGATCGGCATCGTGAAAAAGAACGCCATCATGATGATCGACTTTGCCCTTGCCGCTGAGCGCGAACAGGGGATGGCACCGCGCGAGGCGATTTTCCAGGCCTGTCTGCTGCGTTTTCGGCCAATCCTGATGACCACACTGGCGGCGCTGCTGGGCGCACTGCCGCTGATGTTGAGTACTGGCGTGGGCGCAGAGCTGCGCCGTCCGCTGGGGATCGGCATGGTGGGAGGCTTACTGGTCAGCCAGGTTCTGACGCTTTTCACCACCCCGGTTATTTATCTACTGTTTGACCGCCTGTCGCTGTATATGAAAAACCGCTTCTCTCGCCGCGAAGAGGAGGTGTAAATGAAGTTTTTCGCCCTCTTCATTTACCGCCCGGTAGCGACGATTTTAATCTCTCTCGCCATCACCCTGTGCGGCGTGTTGGGCTTTAGACTGTTGCCTGTCGCCCCGCTGCCGCAGGTTGATTTTCCGGTGATCATGGTCAGCGCGTCGCTGCCGGGTGCCTCGCCGGAAACGATGGCGTCATCCGTCGCGACGCCGCTGGAACGTTCGCTGGGGCGCATTGCCGGGGTCAGTGAGATGACCTCAAGCAGTTCGCTGGGCAGCACGCGCATCATTCTGCAGTTTAACTTCGATCGCGATATCAACGGCGCGGCGCGGGATGTACAAGCGGCGATTAACGCGGCGCAAAGTTTGCTGCCAAGCGGAATGCCGAGCCGTCCCACCTATCGCAAGGCCAACCCGTCCGACGCGCCGATCATGATTCTGACGCTGACCTCGGAGACTTACTCGCAGGGAGAGCTGTACGACTTCGCCTCGACCCAACTGGCGCAAACCATTGCGCAAATTGACGGTGTCGGCGATGTCGACGTGGGCGGCAGCTCGCTGCCCGCGGTACGCGTTGGGTTGAATCCTCAGGCGCTGTTTAACCAGGGCGTCTCGCTGGATGACGTGCGCACCGCCATCAGTAACGCTAACGTGCGCAAACCGCAGGGAGCGCTGGAAGATACCACGCATCGCTGGCAGATCCAGACCAATGACGAACTCAAAACGGCGGCGGAATATCAGCCTCTGATTATTCACTATAACAATGGTGGTGCCGTGCGACTGGGCGATGTCGCCACGGTGACGGACTCAGTGCAGGATGTGCGTAACGCCGGGATGACCAACGCCAAACCGGCGATTTTGCTGATGATCCGTAAACTGCCGGAAGCCAATATTATCCAGACGGTCGACAGCATCCGGGTCAGACTCCCGGAATTACAGTCCACCATCCCGGCCTCGATTGATATGCAAATCGCCCAGGACCGCTCGCCAACCATTCGCGCGTCACTGGAAGAAGTTGAACAGACGCTGATCATTTCTGTGGCGCTGGTCATTCTGGTGGTCTTTTTATTCCTGCGCTCCACACGCGCCACGCTGATCCCTGCCGTGGCGGTTCCGGTTTCGTTGATTGGCACCTTTGCCGCGATGTATCTGTGTGGGTTCAGCCTCAATAACCTGTCGCTGATGGCGCTGACCATCGCCACCGGTTTTGTGGTCGATGACGCCATCGTGGTGCTGGAAAATATCTCGCGCCATCTGGAAGCCGGAATGAAACCCTTGCAGGCAGCACTTCAGGGTACGCGCGAAGTCGGCTTTACCGTGCTGTCCATGAGCCTGTCGCTGGTTGCCGTGTTCCTGCCGCTACTGCTGATGGGGGGATTGCCGGGGCGATTACTGCGAGAATTCGCCGTCACGCTGTCGGTGGCAATCGGCATTTCATTGCTGGTGTCGCTCACGCTTACCCCGATGATGTGCGGCTGGATGCTGAAATCCAGCCAGCCGCGGGAGCAGAAGCGGCTGCGCGGATTTGGCCGCATGCTGGTCGCACTACAACAGGGTTACGGTAAGTCGCTGAAATGGGTGCTCAACCATACGCGACTGGTCGGCGTGGTGCTGCTCGGCACTATTGCGCTGAATATCTGGCTCTATATTTCGATCCCGAAAACCTTCTTCCCGGAGCAGGATACCGGCGTACTGATGGGCGGAATTCAGGCCGATCAGAGTATCTCTTTCCAGGCGATGCGCGGTAAGCTTCAGGACTTTATGAAGATCATCCGCGACGACCCGGCAGTGGATAATGTCACCGGATTTACCGGCGGTTCACGGGTTAACAGCGGGATGATGTTCATCACCCTTAAGCCCCGCGACGAACGGCGGGAAACCGCACAACAGGTGATCGACCGCCTGCGGGTGAAACTGGCAAAAGAGCCTGGCGCCAATCTGTTCCTGATGGCGGTACAGGATATTCGCGTCGGTGGTCGTCAGTCCAACGCCAGCTATCAATATACGCTGCTGTCAGACGATCTGGCTGCGCTGCGCGAATGGGAACCGAAGATCCGCAAAGCCTTAGCGGCACTCCCCCAGCTGGCGGACGTCAATTCCGATCAACAGGACAACGGCGCGGAGATGAATCTCATCTACGACCGTGAAACCATGTCGCGACTGGGCATTGACGTACAAGCGGCTAACAGCCTGTTGAACAACGCCTTTGGTCAGCGGCAGATCTCCACCATCTATCAGCCGATGAACCAGTATAAAGTGGTGATGGAAGTCGATCCGCGCTACACCAAGGACATCAGCGCGCTGGAGAAAATGTATGTGATTAACAGCGACGGCAAAGCGATTCCGCTCTCCTGGTTTGCCAAATGGCAACCGGCAAACGCGCCGCTGTCGGTGAATCATCAGGGCCTGTCGGCAGCGTCCACCGTCTCCTTTAACCTGCCGACGGGATCCTCACTGTCTGAAGCCAGTGACGCCATTCAACGGGCAATGACTCAGCTTGGCGTGCCGTCTACCGTGCGCGGAAGCTTTGCCGGTACCGCGCAGGTCTTCCAGGAAACGATGAATTCCCAGGTGATCCTGATTATTGCCGCGATCGCCACGGTTTATATTGTGCTCGGCATGCTGTACGAAAGTTACGTTCATCCACTGACCATCCTTTCCACCCTTCCCTCTGCAGGGGTGGGCGCGCTGCTGGCGCTGGAGATTTTCGATGCCCCGTTCAGCCTGATTGCCCTGATAGGGATCATGCTATTAATTGGCATCGTGAAGAAAAACGCCATCATGATGGTCGATTTTGCGCTGGAAGCGCAGAGGCATGGCAACCTCACCCCCGAGCAGGCGATTTTCCAGGCCTGCCTGTTACGTTTTCGTCCGATTATGATGACCACGCTGGCGGCGCTGTTTGGCGCGCTGCCACTGGTGATTTCGGGGGGCGACGGCTCTGAACTGCGCCAACCGCTGGGGATTACCATCGTCGGCGGTCTGGTGATGAGCCAGCTGTTAACGCTCTACACCACCCCGGTGGTGTACCTCTTTTTTGACCGTCTGCGGCTGCGCTTTTCGCGTAAACACCGTAAACCGATAACCGAGACATGACAGAACTTCCCAACAGCACCCGCTGGCAACTGTGGATTGTGGCCTTCGGCTTCTTCATGCAGTCGCTGGATACCACCATCGTCAACACCGCGCTTCCCTCGATGGCGAAAAGCCTCGGGGAAAGCCCGCTGCATATGCACATGGTCGTGGTGTCGTATGTGCTGACCGTGGCGGTCATGCTACCTGCCAGCGGTTGGCTGGCGGATAAAATCGGCGTGCGGAATATCTTCTTCACCGCCATCGTGCTGTTCACGCTGGGCTCACTGTTTTGTGCTGGTTCCAGCACGCTGAATGAGCTGGTTATGGCGCGAGTGTTGCAAGGCGTCGGCGGTGCCATGATGGTGCCGGTCGGCAGGCTGACGGTGATGAAGATTGTCCCGCGCGAGCAGTACATGGCGGCGATGACGTTTGTCACACTGCCCGGTCAGATTGGTCCGTTGCTTGGCCCGGCACTGGGCGGGATCCTCGTGGAATATGCCTCCTGGCATTGGATTTTCCTGATCAATCTCCCGGTCGGTATTATTGGCGCTATCGCCACGCTAATGCTGATGCCCAATTACACCATGCAAACCCGGCGCTTTGATCT
The DNA here is from genome assembly GCF_019048065.1 of Citrobacter farmeri. Classification (NCBI taxonomy): domain Bacteria; kingdom Pseudomonadati; phylum Pseudomonadota; class Gammaproteobacteria; order Enterobacterales; family Enterobacteriaceae; genus Citrobacter; species Citrobacter farmeri. The sequence continues at coordinate 1,662,350 of NZ_CP077291.1, read as the reverse complement.
GTCGGGTTTTCTGCTGTTGGCGACGGGGATGGCGGTCCTGACCATCGCGCTGGACGGTAGTAAAGGGATGGGGATTTCGCCATTCACCCTTGGCGCGCTGGCGGTGTGTGGTGTGACGGCCATTTTACTCTATCTGAAACACGCCAGAGGGAATCCACGGGCACTGTTCAGCCTCCACCTGTTCCGTACGCCGACCTTCTCGCTGGGGCTGTCAGGCAGTTTCGCCGGACGCGTCGGCAGCGGTATGTTGCCCTTCATGACGCCGGTCTTTTTGCAAATCGGCCTTGGCTTCTCCCCGTTTCACGCCGGGCTGATGATGATCCCCATGGTGCTCGGCAGTATGGGCATGAAACGCATTGTCGTGCAGGTGGTCAACCGTTTTGGCTATCGGCGGGTGCTGGTGACCACCACGCTTGGGCTATCGGTGGTGACCCTGCTGTTTATGTCCACCGCCCTGCTTGGCTGGTATTACCTGCTGCCGTTGGTTCTGTTTGTTCAGGGCATGGTCAACTCGACACGCTTCTCCTCCATGAACACCCTGACCCTAAAAGATCTCCCGGATGAGTTAGCCAGCAGCGGGAACAGCCTGTTGTCGATGATTATGCAACTGTCGATGAGTATCGGCGTCACCGTCGCCGGGTTGCTTCTCGGAATGTTCGGGCAGCAGCACATAATGGTCGATAGCGGAACATCCCATATCGTCTTTATGTACACCTGGCTGTGTATGGCTTTTATCATCGCCTTGCCAGCAGTGATCTTTGCCCGCGTCCCGAATGATACCCACAAAAATGTCGTCATTGCGCGACGTAAAAGGAGAACCTGATGAAGCTCTGGCGACCCGGTATTACCGGCAAACTGTTTCTGGCGATTTTCGCCACCTGTATCGTACTGTTGATCAGTATGCATTGGGCGGTGCGCATCAGCTTTGAGCGAGGGTTCATTGATTACATTAAGAATGGTAACGAACAGCGCCTGACCATGCTCAGTGACGCGTTAGGCGAACAGTACCAGTTGCACGGCAACTGGCGTTTTCTGCGCAATAACGAACGCTTTGTGTTCCAGATCCTCCGTTCATTTGAGCATGATAAAGACGATGACAAATCAGGTCCCGGCATGCCGCCCCACGGCTGGCGCACACAGTTCTGGGTGGTGGATCAGGATGCACATGTGATGGTCGGTCCGCGCGGCCCGGTTCCCAAAGACGGCACGCGGCGTCCCATTCTGGTAAACGGCCTTGAGGTCGGCGCGGTGATCGCCTCGCCTGTCGAACGCCTGACGCGCAATACCGACATCAATTTTGATAAACAGCAGCGGCGCACCAGTTGGCTGATTGTCGCGCTCTCAACCCTGCTGGCGGCGCTGGCGACTTTTCCCCTCGCCCGCGGACTGCTGGCTCCGGTCAAACGTCTGGTCGAAGGCACGCACAAACTGGCTGCGGGAGATTTCACCACCCGTGTCACCGCCACCAGTGCCGATGAACTGGGTAAACTGGCGCAGGACTTCAACCAGCTTGCCAGTACGCTGGAAAAGAATCAGCAGATGCGCCGGGACTTTATGGCCGATATTTCGCACGAGCTGCGCACACCGCTGGCAGTACTGCGTGGTGAGCTGGAGGCGATTCAGGATGGCGTGCGAAAATTCACGCCGGAGTCCGTGGCCTCGTTACAGGCGGAAGTGGGGACGCTGACCAAACTGGTCGACGATCTGCACCAGCTTTCAATGTCTGACGAAGGCGCCCTGGCCTATCAAAAAACCGCTGTTGATTTGATCCCGCTACTGGAAGTGGCAGGCGGCGCATTCCGCGAACGTTTCGCCAGTCGCGGGTTGTCGTTACAGTATTCCCTGCCCGATAGCGTGACCGTGTTCGGCGATCGCGATCGCCTGATGCAGTTGTTCAACAACCTGCTGAAAAACAGCCTTCGTTACACTGACAGCGGCGGTGGATTGCGTATCAGCGCAGAGCAGCGCGACAAACGCGTCCTGATCACCTTTGCCGACTCCGCGCCGGGAGTCAGTGACGCCCAGTTACAAAAACTGTTCGAGCGGTTTTACCGCACCGAAGGTTCACGCAACCGCGCCAGCGGTGGTTCCGGGCTGGGACTGGCGATTTGCGTCAACATCGTCGACGCACATAATGGTCACATCCACGCTGCTCATTCGCCTTTTGGCGGGGTTAGCATTACAGTAGAGTTACCGCTGGAACGCGATATACAGAGAGACGTATGACTGAGTTACCCATTGATGAAAACACACCACGCATCCTGATTGTGGAAGATGAACCCAAGCTGGGACAGTTACTTATCGACTATCTGCGCGCTGCGAGCTATGCCCCGACGCTGATTAACCATGGCGATCGGGTGCTGCCCTATGTGCGTCAGACGCCGCCGGATCTCATCCTGTTGGATCTGATGCTGCCGGGTACCGACGGTCTGACCCTGTGCCGCGAAATCCGTCGCTTCTCCGAGGTGCCCATTGTGATGGTCACCGCCAAAATTGAGGAGATCGACCGTCTGCTGGGGCTGGAAATTGGTGCGGATGATTACATCTGCAAGCCTTATAGCCCGCGTGAAGTGGTCGCTCGCGTGAAGACCATTCTACGCCGCTGCAGGCCGCAGCGTGAACTGCAGCAACTGGACGCCGAAAGCCCACTAGTCGTTGATGAAAGCCGCTTTCAGGCCTCCTGGCGCGGTAAAATTCTGGACCTCACGCCGGCTGAATTTCGCCTGCTCAAAACCCTGTCTCACGAGCCAGGGAAAGTGTTTTCCCGCGAACAGTTGCTGAATCATCTCTACGATGATTACCGTGTGGTGACCGATCGCACCATCGACAGTCACATCAAAAACCTGCGTCGCAAACTGGAAGCGCTCGACGAAGAGCAGTCTTTTATCCGCGCGGTGTATGGCGTCGGGTATCGCTGGGAAGCGGATGCCTACCGGACTGCCTGACGCTGTAGCGCAACCGGTGGCCCGATAATGAAGCCTTTATCGGGCCAGGCGTTTTCCTTTACCTCCCTGCCCCGCAGCGCTACAATGCCCGCCCTTAAAGTGAGGACTCTCCTCTAGCCGCTTCATCAGGTGAAGCGGATCTGACCTGTCATCAGAACGAGAACATTATGTTTAAACCGGAACTCCTTTCCCCGGCGGGAACGCTGAAAAATATGCGTTACGCTTTCGCCTATGGCGCAGATGCCGTCTATGCGGGCCAGCCGCGTTACTCTCTGCGCGTGCGCAATAACGAATTTAATCACGAGAATCTGCAGCTCGGCATTAATGAAGCCCATGAGCTGGGGAAAAAATTCTACGTGGTAGTGAATATCGCGCCGCATAACGCGAAGCTGAAAACCTTTATTCGCGATTTGAAGCCGGTGGTGGAAATGGGTCCGGATGCTCTGATCATGTCTGACCCGGGGCTCATCATGCTGGTGCGTGAAAACTTCCCGGAGATGCCGATTCATCTCTCCGTCCAGGCCAACGCCGTTAACTGGGCCACGGTAAAATTCTGGCACTCGATGGGACTGACCCGCGTGATTCTGTCTCGCGAGCTGTCGCTGGAAGAGATTGAAGAGATCCGCAATCAGGTGCCGGAGATGGAGATTGAGATCTTCGTTCACGGCGCGCTGTGCATGGCCTACTCTGGCCGCTGCCTGCTCTCTGGCTACATCAATAAACGCGACCCGAACCAGGGCACCTGCACCAATGCCTGCCGTTGGGAATACAACGTGCAGGAAGGCAAAGAAGATGTCGTCGGCAATATCGTTCACAAATACGAGCCGATCCCGGTACAAAATGTGGAGCCGACGCTGGGTATCGGCGCGCCAACCGATAAAGTGTTTATGATTGAAGAGGCCCAGCGTCCGGGTGAATACATGACCGCGTTTGAAGACGAGCACGGCACTTACATCATGAACTCGAAAGATCTGCGCGCCATCGCGCACGTTGAGCGCCTGACGCAGATGGGCGTGCACTCGCTGAAAATCGAAGGCCGAACCAAATCCTTCTACTACTGCGCGCGTACCGCGCAGGTTTATCGTAAAGCGATTGACGACGCTGCGGCTGGCAAGCCGTTTGACCCACAGCTGCTGGAAACGCTGGAAGGCCTGGCGCACCGTGGCTACACCGAAGGTTTCCTGCGTCGCCACACCCATGACGATTATCAGAACTACGAATACGGTTATTCGGTTTCCGAACGTCAGCAGTTCGTGGGCGAGTTTACCGGTGAACGCAAAGGCGACCTCGCTGCCGTGGCGGTGAAAAACAAATTCTCCGTTGGTGACAGCCTGGAACTGATGACCCCACAGGGCAACGTTAACTTTACGTTAGCGCAGATGGAAAACGCCAAAGGCGAACCGATGCCGGTGGCCCCGGGAGATGGTTATACCGTATGGATCCCTGTTCCGCAGGATCTGACGCTGGATTATGCGCTGCTAATGCGTAATTTTTCCGGCGAATCGACGCGTAATCCGCACGCTAAATAGTTAATCAGGGTTATTTTTTCACGCCAGGAGGAATCTTAGAAACCGATCACATACCGCTTCGTTCTTTAAGGGTATTATCCATTTCGCTGAAAAACATAACCCATAAATGCTAGCTGTACCAGGAACCACCTCCTTAGCCTGCGTAATCTCCCTTACGCAGGCTTATTTTTTTTTGCTGCCTAAATCGCGGTACTGATGCGTTGGCTGCACTCACTCACCCTGGTCACATAGTAATTCTATGCTCCCAGGGATTCGTTCATTTGCCGCCTTTCTGTACCGCGATTTAGTTTGCAAAAATAGTATATTGTGTGCGTATTTTAAGCCTGTTCTGACCTCCTCTTTTCGTTTCTGCTATACACTTTCTTCAGGGCTTTCAAAAACAAACAGGCAAAAAAGGAATGGATCATTTTCCCTCCAGCGTATTGATTCTGAATGGTAAAAGTGCAGATAACCCCGTACTACGGGAAGCCATTGGGCTGCTCCGCGACGAAGGGGTCGAGATTCACGTTCGCGTCACATGGGAAAAAGGCGATGCCGGACGCTATGTCGAAGAGGCCCGCCGTCTGGGCGTTGAAACGGTGATCGCCGGCGGCGGTGATGGCACGATTAATGAGGTGTCGACAGCCCTGATTCACTGTGAAGGCTCCGATATTCCAGCGCTCGGCATCCTGCCGCTGGGCACTGCCAATGATTTTGCCACCAGCGTCGGGATCCCTGTTGAGCTGGATAAGGCGCTGAAGCTGGCGATTGTCGGCAACGCCATTGAGATTGATATGGCGCAGGTCAACGATAAGACCTGTTTTATCAATATGGCGACCGGCGGTTTTGGCACACGTATCACCACCGAGACGCCGGAAAAGCTGAAAGCCGCGCTGGGCGGCGTGTCATATATCATTCACGGCCTGATGCGCATGGATACGCTTAAGCCGGACCGCTGCGAAATCCGTGGCGAAAACTTCCACTGGCAGGGTGACGCGCTGGTAATTGGAATTGGTAATGGACGTCAGGCTGGCGGCGGACAGCAATTGTGCCCGAATGCGTTGATCAACGACGGTCTGCTGCAACTGCGGATATTCACCGGGGAAGAGATCCTGCCCGCGCTGTTTTCGACCCTGAAACCGCAGGAAGAGAATCCCAATATTATTGACGGCGCCTCCGCCTGGTTTACTATCCAGGCGCCGCATGACATTACCTTTAATCTGGACGGCGAACCGTTGAGCGGACAGGAATTTCATATCGAAATCCTGCCCGCCGCATTGCGGTGCCGGTTGCCGCCGGATTGCCCGCTACTGCGTTAAGCAATCGTCACTTTGTTGTCGAGATAAACATCCTGCACGGCGTTGATCAGTTTCACGCCGTCAGCCATCGATTTCTTGAAGGCTTTGCGACCGAGGATCAGTCCCATCCCCCCTGCACGTTTGTTGATCACCGCAGTACGCACCGCATCGCTCAGGTCGGTCTCGCCGCCCGCTGCGCCACCGGAGTTGATTAACCCGGCGCGCCCCATGTAGCAATTTGCCAGTTGATAGCGCACCAGATCGATCGGGTTCTCCGTGGTCAGCTTGCTGTAGACACGATCGTCGGTATAGCCATAGTTCACGGCTTTGTATCCGCCGTTATTTTCCGCCATTTTTTGTTTGACGATATCCGCGCCAATGGTTGCCGCCAGATGGTTCGCCTGCCCGGTTAAGTCGGCGGAGACGTGGTAATCGACGCCATCTTTTTTAAACGCAGAATTTCGCAGATAGGCCCACAGTACGGTGACCATACCGAGCTCATGCGCCCGTTCAAAGGCGGCGGAAATCTCTTCAATCTGCCGACGTGACTCTTCAGAACCAAAGTAGATGGTTGCGCCTACAGCCACCGCCCCCAGATTGAACGCCTGCTCCACGCTGGCGTACAGCGTCTGGTCATAGGTATTCGGATAACTAAGGGTTTCGTTATGGTTGAGTTTCACCAGAAACGGAATGCGATGCGCGTAACGACGCGATACGGAAGCCAGTACACCATAGGTCGAGGCCACACAGTTACATCCGGCTTCGATCGCCAGTTCGACAATGTTTTTCGGGTCGAAATAGAGCGGGTTAGCGGCAAACGAGGCACCGGCCGAGTGTTCCACACCCTGATCAACCGGTAAAATCGACAGATAACCCGTTTTGCCCAGACGTCCGGTGTTATACAACGTCTGCATATTACGCAGTACCGCGGGCGGTCGGTTGTTATCCACCATCACGCGGTCGACGTAGTCATGTCCGGGCAGATAGAGTTGGTCAGAGGGTATGGTCATGCAACGATGCTGTAAGAGGCTGTCGGCGTCTTTGCCAAGCAACTGCGCAATATCAGTCATAGCTATGCTCCCGTAAGTTCCGAAGGTGTCGGAATGTGAATTGTCCTGACCCGCGTTTTGCGGGCAGCCATAAGTCTGGTACTGACCGGCCATTTTTTCCATCTTTCGGGCATTTTTCAGCGTTATCCGCTGGCACGATTCACTGACGAAAAAGTGTTAAGACGGTCAAGCTTTCGCCTCAAAGGTATTTAAAAGGTATTATTAAATGGTACTGTCATGACGTACCTTACCTGTCATGAAGGATTTAAAGATGAAAACTACAGTGAAGCTGTCGTTCATGATGTTTGTTGAATGGTTTATCTGGGGAGCCTGGTTTGTTCCGCTCTGGCTCTGGTTAAGTAAAAGTGGTTTTACCGCCGGTGAGATTGGCTGGTCTTATGCCTGTACCGCAATCGCCGCAATTCTGTCGCCGATCCTCGTGGGCTCTTTGACCGACAGATTTTTCTCGGCGCAAAAGGTGCTGGCAGTGTTGATGTTCGCCGGTGCGGTGCTGATGTATTTTGCCGCTCAGCAGACGACGTTCGGTGGATTCTTCCCGCTGCTGCTGGCCTACTCGCTGACCTATATGCCGACTATCGCGCTGACCAACAGTATCGCGTTTGCCAACGTACCGGACGTGGAGCGCGACTTCCCGCGCATCCGTGTGATGGGCACCATCGGCTGGATCGCCTCCGGTCTTGCCTGTGGATTCCTGCCACAGATGTTAGGCTATAACGATATCTCACCAACCAACATCCCGCTGCTGGTGACGGCTGCCAGCTCTGCGCTGCTGGGCGTGTTTGCCTTCTTCCTGCCAGATACGCCGCCGAAAAGCACTGGCAAGATGGACTTCAAAGTCATGCTTGGCCTGGATGCGATTACCCTGCTGCGCGATAAAAACTTCCTTGTCTTTTTCTTCTGTTCGTTCCTGTTCGCAATGCCGCTGGCGTTCTATTACATCTTCGCCAATGGATATCTGACGGAAGTCGGGATGAAAAACGCCACCGGCTGGATGACCCTCGGTCAGTTCTCCGAAATCTTCTTTATGCTGGCGCTGCCCTTCTTTACCAAGCGCTTTGGTATTAAGAAGGTATTGCTTCTTGGTCTTATCACCGCCGCGATCCGCTATGGCTTCTTTATTTACGGTAGCGCGGACGAATACTTCACCTATGCTCTGCTGTTCCTCGGTATTTTGCTGCACGGTGTGAGCTATGACTTCTACTACGTAACGGCGTATATCTACGTCGATAAAAAAGCGCCGGTGCATATGCGTACCGCCGCGCAAGGGTTGATTACGCTCTGCTGTCAGGGATTCGGCAGCCTGCTGGGTTACCGTCTCGGCGGCGTGATGATGGAAAAAATGTTTGCCTATCAGGAACCTGTCAACGGTCTCACTTTCAACTGGGCTGGCATGTGGACATTCGGCGCGGTGATGATCGCCGTGATTGCCGTGCTGTTTATGATTTTCTTTCGCGAATCGGACAAAGAAATTACCGCTATTGAGGTTCGCGAGACTGCATTGACACAAGGGGAAGTAAAATGAAAGCAGAACGTATTCTCGGTGCTCTTTACGGGCAGGCGTTAGGGGATGCGATGGGTATGCCGTCAGAACTGTGGCCCAGAGCCCGCGTTAAAGCGCACTTTGGCTGGATTGACCGCTTTCTGCCGGGCCCACAAGAGAATAATGCGGCCTGCTATTTTGGCCGCGCAGAATTTACCGACGATACCTCAATGGCGCTCTGTCTGGCAGATGCCCTGCTGGCGAGCGACGGCGAGATCGATCCGGATCTGATTGGTCGTAACATTCTCGACTGGGCGCTGCGCTTTGACGCCTTCAACAAAAACGTCCTCGGGCCGACATCAAAAATCGCCCTGAACGCCATTCGTGACGGGAAACCGGTGGCAGAACTGGAGAACAACGGCGTTACCAATGGCGCAGCTATGCGCGTGTCGCCGTTAGGATGCCTGCTGCCAGCGCGCGATCTGGATGCGTTTATCGACGACGTCGCCCTGGCCTCCAGTCCGACGCACAAATCGGATCTGGCTATCGCCGGCGCGGTAGTGGTGGCATGGGCGATTTCGCGGGCGATTGAAGGTGAAGCATGGGCTGACATCGTTGAGTCGCTTCCCGCCATCGCGTTACACGCCCAGCAGAAGCGGATCACCACCTTTAGCGCGTCGCTCTCTGCGCGGCTGGAGATGGCGCTAAAAATTGTGCGTAATGCGGACGGTGCCGAAGCGGCCAGCGAACAGCTGTATCAGGTGATCGGCGCCGGAACCAGCACCATCGAATCGGTCGCGTGCGCCATTGCGATGGTTGAACTGGCGCAAACGGATCCCAATCGTTGCGCTATTCTGTGCGCGAATCTCGGTGGCGACACCGATACTATTGGGGCGATGGCAACGGCCATTTGCGGTGCGTTGCAGGGCATCAGCGCCATCAATCCGGCATGGAAACAGGAGCTGGATACGGTCAATCAGCTCGATTTCAACCGTTATGCAACGGCGCTTGCACGTCTGCGCCAACGTCGGGAGGAGTCATGAACGCTTCACGTTTAGCTGAACTGCTGCCAGGTTTAACGACTCGCCAGCCGGTCACGGTCATCGGCGCGGCGGTCATTGATGTCATTGCCGATGCCTATGCTCTGCCCTGGCGCGGCTGTGACATTGAGCTGAAGCAGCAAGGTGTTAACGTTGGCGGCTGCGCGCTGAACATCGCCGTCGCGTTGAAACGGCTGGGCATTGATGCCGGTAACGCCCTGCCGCTGGGCCAGGGCGTGTGGGCTGATATTATTCGTAACCGGATGGCGAAAGAAGGATTACACAGCCTCATTGAGACCGCAGAAGGCGACAACGGCTGGTGCCTGGCACTGGTCGAGCCGGATGGCGAGCGCACCTTCATGTCATTCAGCGGCGTTGAGAATCAGTGGAACGCCGACTGGCTGGCTCAGCTAACCATCCCGCGTAATAGCCTGATTTATCTCTCGGGCTATCAGTTGGCCTCGCCCTGCGGCGAACTGCTGGTACAGTGGCTGGAAGGTCAGGAGCAGGTGATGCCGTTTATCGATTTCGGTCCGCGCATTGGCGATATTCCTGATGCGCTCATGGCACGCATTCTCTCCTGTCGTCCGCTGGTGTCGCTCAATCGTCAGGAAGCTGAAATTGCGGCCCAGCGGTTCGATCTGAGCCAGGATGTGGAAGATTTAGGCGCAGAATGGGTGGAGCGATTTGCGGCACCATTAATCGTTCGCCATGACAAAGAGGGCGCCTGGTTTTTCAGTAAGCCATCCTCTGGTCATGTTCCCGCGTTTCCGACACAGGTCGTTGATACGATTGGTGCGGGTGACAGTCACGCGGGCGGGATGTTAGCCGGACTGGCATCGGGCTGGTCGCTGGCGGACGCGGTGCTGCTCGGCAACGCCGTGGCCTCCTGGGTCGTCGGACATCGCGGCGGTGACTGTGCGCCGTTTCGCGAGGCGTTACTCCTCGCACACAAAAACGTATAAATCGCTTCGGCAGTAGCTGATGCTGTACTCAATGGGACGCTGCTGCTGATCAAGCGCCACTTGTTTGATCACCAGCACCGGCACTTTACTGTCCATCTGGATATGTGACTGGAACTCGGCATCCGGCATTTTTGCGCTAACCCGCGAGCGGGTACGCTGTGGGTGGATGTGTTGGCTACGGAAATAGTCATACAGCGATATGCCTATCTCATCGGCATCATGAATGAGATGCGCGGGCACCCACGACTCTTCGATAGACACGGCATCTTCATCGACGTAGCGAATGCGTTTAAGCAGAAAAACATCGCTACCGGCAGCAATCGCTAACTGTTGCGCCACCTCTTCCGGGCACTTCACGACTCGCTTGTTAACCCATAAGGTGTCTGGTTTTTTCCCACGCAGGACAACCTGCTGAGAAAAACCGCGCGCCTCTTTCAGCGAATACTCAAAGATATTGTTGATCTGGGTACCGTAGCCGCGCGCACGTGTCACCACGCCCTCTTCTTCCAGTGCCTGCATCGCTTTACGCACCGTGATGCGTGACACACCAGTCAACTGGCTGAGATCCCGCTCGCCTGGCAAAATATTGCCGTGTTCAAGCACTCCACTGCGCACGGCATTTTTCACCGTCTCGGCAAACTTGATATAGAGCGGCGTATTATCCACCGCTGAAATACGTTCGTTCAGTTGCGCGATAAGTTGAGTATGCGCTTGTTCCATGAGTCTTTTTCCTGACAGCCAGTCTGCTGCCAGTATATACGCTACCAGTACGCGTGGAAATGATGAACAGGCCCAATGCCGTGCCCGACCTCCAGCGTATCCGCCTGCGCCAGCGCCGCCGACAACCAGACTTTCGCCTCCTGCACCGCCCCTGCCCAGTCAGCATGTCGGGGACGCAGTGCGGCCAGCGCCGCAGAAAGCGTGCAACCGGTGCCGTGCGTGTTTTTGGTCATCACCCGCGGTGCGGTAAAACGCTGCTCACCGTCAGCCGTAAAAAGCCAGTCAGGGCTTTGCTTATCATCCAGATGACCGCCTTTCATTAACACCGCGCCACAGCCCATCGCCAGCAGCGCCCGTCCCTGTTCAAGCATCTCTTTTTCTGAACGCGCATGTGAACAATCCAGCAACGCTGCCGCTTCAGGCAGGTTGGGCGTAATCAGCGAAACCTGCGGCAGCAGTCGCTTGCGCAATGTCTCAACGGCAGAAGGCGAAAGCAACGGATCGCCGCTTTTCGCCAGCATGACTGTGTCGAGCACCACGTTCTGCACCCGATAACACTGCAAGCGCTCAGCCACCGCCTCGATAATGTCAGTTTCCGCCAGCATGCCGATTTTGGTGGTATCGATGCGCACATCGCTGAACACCGAATCGAGCTGCGCGGCAACAAAATCGGGTTCAATGCGATATACCGACTGTACGCCACGCGTATTCTGCGCCACCAGCGCGGTAATCACCGAACAGCCGTAAGCGCCAAGCGCCGAAAAGGTTTTCAGATCGGCCTGAATGCCCGCGCCACCGCTGGGATCGGTGCCGGCAATCGTCAAGGCGTTAATCCGCTTCATGCTGCGACCTCCGTATCCAGGGTGTAGAGCGCATCGAGAAATGCCGGAATGAAACTGCCGGGGCCGTGACAGGTTTTACTGGCAATCAGCCCCGCCTGTTTCATCCACCCACAGGCAGAAGCGATATTTTCGATTCGGTTTCCGGGCAGCGCACAACTGGCGGCCACCACGGCAGAAAGCGCGCACCCGGTGCCCACGACCTTCGTCATCAACGGGTCACCACCGGTGACGCGCAGAGTGCGCTCACCATCTGTGATGTAATCCACTTCACCGGTAACCACCACAATAGCGCCGGTCTGGCGTGCCAGAACCTGCGCCGCAGGCAGAGCCGTTGTGACCGCATCGGTGGCATCCACACCGCGTCCCCCGGCGCTTTCACCCGCTAACGTCAGGATCTCAGAGGCATTACCGCGAACGGCTGCAGGTTTTAAGGCAAGGAGTTCAAGGCAGAAACGGCGGCGAAACTCGAGCGCGCCCACGGCGACGGGATCCAGTGTCCAGGGTGTTTTTGCGCTGTTCGCCTGCTCAACCGCCGCGCGCATTGCCCGCGCGCGCGGCTGGGTCAGCGTACCCACGTTAATAAGCAAGGCGCTGGCAAGGGCTGCGAACTGGCGAGCCTCTTCCGGCTCAATCACCATCGCCGGAGAAGCGCCCAGCGCCAGTAGCGTATTGGCGGTAAAACTCTGTACGACGTCATTGGTCATACAGTGTGTTAACGGAGAAAGGGTACGAAATTGTTTTAAGATACGAACCGCATGTTCGCGGCTGTGCAGGTCAGGCTGCATGATTACGCTCCTGCCCGCGCGAAGAAGGGACACGAGTGGTGTCTGACTTCCCTACGCTGGCATTATCCAGATCAGGTGGTACGGGTATTTCTCAGCCCTTAATAAAAAGGGGCACCCCGAGTCAAATTACTGATAAAACAATTAATTACATATCAAAATATCGATATTTAGTGTAACCGCCTGTACCGAGCAGGTGCAAGGAGTTTTTCTGTGCGTAGCAACTACAGCATCATCAGGACAAAACGTGGTCAACGCTTATAAGCAATAAAATATTTATTAATGCAGAAAATCATTATTTTCGCCACTTCATAAACATATTTCCCCTGGCAACACCTTATGCTGACTGGCTTATTAATGTTTACATTAAAATAATCCAAACATAACTCGAAACACCTCCTTATTTATTAAACTCAAATGTGATCCAGGTCAAGATTATTAGCCTTGCATTAGTGGATAGTTCGCCTCACGAATTAAGGAGATTCTGAATTAAGATACTCTAAACGTATTATTAATGTTGACATCCATTTTTATTAACAACTATTGAATCACACTCGTAATTAAAAAGAGTGGGAATAACTGTTTTTATATCGTGTTTTGAATGTGAGAATTTCAAATGAAATCTGTAAATAAATCCATTATTGCTGTTGTCGTTTTCTCTGCTCTGTTCACTTCCCTTGCCCCTGCAGCCCAGGCGGCTAACGTTGATGTTGCGGTCGTCAATCAAAATACGAATGGAGGATTTATCATTTCCGGAATTGATAGTGCAACATATGATCTGCAAAAACACGAAGGACAAATATCCGCCCTGGAAGCGGGTAAAGCGGATGTGACTCAGGTGAATAATGTTGCCACTTATGCACAACAAATTCGCACCGATCATGATAACCTGGTACAACGTGTCACTCTGGATGAACAATATGACGGCCAGGCAATCATTAAGAATCGCGATGATATTGCCACGAACAAAGCTAACCAGAAAATTGTCGATAACGATCAAAACGTGTTAATTAACACAAATGGTGGTAAAGCTGACACTGCATTACAGCGTGTGGCGACTAACCAGGTCGCGGTGTCTGACGTGCAAACTAAACAAAAAGCGCAAGATAGTGTCATTCAGACACACACCGGCCAGTTAGCTAACCATGAAACGCGTATTACAACCCTGGAAAATCAAAATAATTCGCGCTTCTCTTCAATGGAAAAACAGCAAAACGACGATCGTAAAGAATACCGTAGTGGTATTGCTGGAGCCGCTTCTATCGCCGGACTTCACTATGTTGATACCGATAATGCTATTGCTGTTGGCGCTGCTGATTTTAAAAGTGAACAAGGTTATGCCATGGGTTATCGTCATAAATTCGCGGAAAATGTCGCCGCAACGGTTAGCTATGCCGGAACGTCTGACGGTGATTCCGTCGTGGCGGCTTCGGCTTCATTAGGCTGGTAAGAACAGAGTGAAACAACGCTAAGGTATCTGTTAAAACGGCGGCGCTTCAACATGAAGCGCCGCCTTTCTGGCAAAAAATAATTTTTATCTGACCCGCCGCACGGACAGCAAACGATGATTTTTTATTTTGCCCAACCCAGCATCTGGCGCTGGTCATTAAGTACCGCTAACCGTCCCGTGCTGTACACGATAAAATAATGTAAACCTTGCTGATAAACGGTGGCGCTTTCCTCTTTCTCCACGACCGCCGCAGGCAAACCATTAATATTCAAACCGGTACTGACCTTTTTGATTTCCAGTCCTTCATAGTAATAGACGCTTTTTTTCTTTGCGGCCTGCGCATGCTGTTTTACCGCAGCGCGAGCATTGGCATAAGCGTTCTGCTGCGCATTGCTGGCAATCATTTGCTGATTGGCACGATCGACCTGGTAGCAAACATCACGGCTTACCCCTTTAGCTTCACAGCGCGCGAGGCGTTCTTCTTCCGAAACGCAACCAGATAATACGCTTGCGATAACCAGAACATAAATTGTCTTTTTTATGCTTAACGCTTTCATAACTACCGTCACCATCATTAGTTAACAAAAAAAATAATGCAGCTGGCCAGCCGCGAATTTGATATCAACAGATCACGTGCAGGATATTTTTGTCGTTCTTTCCTGTCAATATAATTCATGTGGTGTCGCGATTAACAGATTCTCCCGGCATGAAAAATAAGAGCACTCCTGGCTGTTTTTTCATTCTGATTTATTAAATTAGCAATTAATTAACTAAGAAAACACAAAGATACAATGTCATCAAATACCATTCCATCCATACTATTAAATACGTTAAATATTATGATATTTATCAAGATCAAAAAATGCTCACTACGCCATAGTATCGCGTAAGATAATTTATATGCTGACATTGATTAATTGTTATCTATAAAAACATTCCTGGCGTCTCTGTTTATGAAATATATTTCAATATGAAACCGAATTCGTTAACGTTGATAATCCTCTCTCTTTTTCTGTATTCACTGCTGATCTCTATGGGCTTCATCGCAGGTGTGATGTATGCCGAGCGGCTACACTTTTGCATCTGGGGATCGTGGCATGGGTAGCCAGTGGTCCGAAAACGCTGTCTTCCACCATCATTTTTGGCCGAATTCTTCTATAGTGCAGTTGTCAGACGAAAAAATGTATTTACATTTTTTACGAAATTTTCGGGAATCTAACAAACCAGCGCTTGTCAGTTATCATGTAGACCGGGAAATATACCCGACTGATTTAGAGGGTCTTAACAGTGGAGCGTAGACGTATGAAGAACAAATTGGTGATGGGCGTGCTGCTGCTCGCATCCAGCGCGGTCTGGGCCGCACCTGCTACAACCGTCGCCGCGAAGGGGATTGATCAGTACGAACTTAGCGGTTTCATCGCTGACTTCACCCATTTCAAACCGGGCGATACGGTGCCAGCAATGTATCGTACAGACGAATACAGTATCAAACAGTGGCAGTTACGAAATTTACCCGCTCCGGATGCAGGGACTCACTGGACCTATATGGGCGGTGCGTACGTGTTGATCAATGACGCTGACGGTAAAATTATTAAAGCCTACGATGGCGAGATTTTTTACCACCGCTGAGATTCGCCCCCTCGGACTGAGGGGGAATTCAAACATTTACTTTAGTGTAATCCCTGTAGTCAAAATAGTTACAGCACAGTTCGTCTGCCTGTAAAGTATGGTCATGACTCCATTGCCATACCAATAGAAAGAATAAATTAATCGCACGGGAATGAGCCATTTAAATGCTGGATTACGCTTCTTTCTTAAGAAAAATAGCTGTCCTGTTCAGTGGCGCTACATAATTCAGACAGCATTATTTAAATTAGACATTCACCGCATCAATATTAAACAGATACGGCGAATGGAGATAACGAAACCGTTCAGCAGAAATCAGACGGCGCGAAAGGCAATTTCACCAGGGATGACTTCACCCTGCCAGTAAAGCTGCGCGGCCACACGTCCCGCCAGTTCTCGATACATTACGGTAAAATCACTGTCCGGACGACTGATGACGGTCGGCGTTCCGCGATCGAGATCTTCACGCAGACTGATATGCAGCGGCATCTGCCCCAGCAGTTGCGTGTGATACTGCTCAGCCAGTTTCTGCGCGCCGCCAGTGCCAAAGATCGGCTCATGATGGCCGCAATTGCTGCAGATATGCATGCTCATATTTTCGACAATGCCCAATACCGGCACTTCGACTTTTTCAAACATGACGATACCTTTTTTGGCGTCGATCAGCGCGATGTCCTGCGGCGTGGTGACCACGACAGCACCTGTGACCGGAATGTTTTGCGCCAGGGTCAGTTGGATGTCACCGGTGCCCGGGGGCATATCCAGCACGAGGTAATCCAGATCCGGCCACAGCGTCTCCTGCAGCATCTGCATCAGCGCTTTGCTGGCCATCGGCCCACGCCAGACCATCGCGTTATCATCAGTGACCAGATAGCCGATGGAGTTCGTCGCCAGGCCGTGGGACATAATTGGTGCCATATGGGTGCCATCCGGCGAGGTTGGACGCTGATTTTCCGCGCCCAGCATGGTCGGGATCGACGGCCCATAAATATCGGCGTCCAGAATCCCCACTTTCGCCCCTTCTGCCGCCAGTGCCAGCGCCAGATTGACCGCTGTCGACGATTTCCCAACGCCGCCTTTACCGGAACTGACGGCGATAATGTTCTTCACGCCATTCACACCCGGCTGATTTTTCACACGCTTCAGGGTGGCAATCGTGTGAGAAAGCTTCCAGTCGATCGCTTTCGCCCCGGTGATGCGCAGCAGATCAGCGCTACATTGCTCTTTTAACACCTCAAATGCACTGTGCCAGACGAACGGCATGACCAGTTCAACGTGCAGCGTGTCATCCATCCAGGCGACATGGTGTAACGCCTTAAGCGTCGTCAGATTATGCTTCAGGGTGGGGTGCTGAAAATTCGCCAGCGTCCCGGCGACCATCGCGCGCAGGGTCTCTGGTGATTTAGCCTGGGATTGTGCGTTCATCCCGACTCCTTTTTTGTTGTTCTGAAAAGGTCAATTGTAGCGAGGTAGTTTACTCCAGCGGTAACAATTAATCATTTATGGTTTAATGCCCTTAATTCTTGGCGTAGTTATTCCCTTTCAGGTAACATCAGAACCCCCTTTCAACAGAGAAGAAGTAATACCTACTATGACTCAAGTCGCGAAGAAAATTCTGGTAACGTGCGCACTCCCGTACGCCAACGGCTCAATCCACCTCGGCCATATGCTGGAGCACATCCAGGCTGATGTCTGGGTCCGTTACCAGCGAATGCGCGGCCACGAGGTCAACTTCATCTGCGCCGACGACGCCCACGGCACGCCAATCATGCTGAAAGCGCAACAGTTGGGTATCACTCCGGAGCAGATGATTGGTGAAATGAGTCAGGAGCACCAGACGGATTTCGCCGGGTTCAACATCAGCTATGACAACTACCATTCCACGCACAGCGAAGAGAATCGGGAGCTGTCTGAGCTTATCTATACCCGCCTGAAAGAAAACGGTTTTATTAAGAACCGCACTATCTCTCAGCTTTACGATCCGGAAAAAGGCATGTTCCTGCCAGATCGTTTTGTAAAAGGCACCTGCCCGAAATGTAAATCACCGGATCAATACGGCGACAACTGCGAAGTGTGCGGCGCGACCTACAGCCCGACTGAGCTGATCGAGCCGAAATCCGTGGTGTCTGGCGCAACGCCGGTGATGCGTGACTCTGAACACTTCTTCTTTGACCTGCCCTCTTTCAGCGAAATGCTACAGGCGTGGACCCGTAGCGGCGCGTTGCAGGAGCAGGTTGCAAACAAAATGCAGGAATGGTTTGAATCTGGCCTGCAACAGTGGGATATCTCCCGCGATGCGCCTTACTTCGGTTTTGAAATCCCGAATGCACCAGGCAAATATTTCTATGTCTGGCTGGATGCGCCAATCGGCTACATGGGCTCCTTCAAAAACCTGTGCGACAAGCGCGGTGATACCGTCAGCTTCGACGAATACTGGAAGAAAGATTCTACTGCCGAGCTGTATCACTTCATCGGCAAAGACATCGTTTACTTCCACAGCCTGTTCTGGCCGGCGATGCTGGAAGGCAGCAACTTCCGCAAGCCGACGAACCTGTTCGTTCATGGTTATGTCACGGTCAACGGCGCGAAGATGTCCAAATCCCGCGGCACCTTTATTAAGGCCAGCACCTGGCTGAACCATTTTGACGCTGATAGCCTGCGCTACTACTACACCGCGAAACTCTCTTCACGCATTGATGATATTGACCTGAATCTGGGAGATTTCGTCCAGCGCGTGAACACCGATATTGTCAACAAGGTCGTTAACCTCGCATCCCGTAACGCTGGCTTTATCAGCAAGCGTTTTGATGGCGTGCTGGCGGCAGAGCTGGCCGATCCAGCGCTTTATAAAACGTTTACCGACGCAGCGACTGTTATTGGCGAAGCGTGGGAAAGCCGTGAATTCAACAAAGCGATTCGTGAAATCATGGCGCTGGCGGATGTCGCAAACCGTTATGTGGACGAGCAGGCCCCGTGGGTCGTGGCGAAACAGGAAGGTCGCGACGCGGACCTTCAGGCGATTTGCTCAATGGGTATCAACCTGTTCCGCGTGCTGATGACTTACCTGAAGCCGGTTCTGCCGACGCTGAGCGAGCGCGTCGAAGCGTTCCTCAACACGGAACTGAGCTGGGATGCAATTGCACAACCACTGCTGGGCCACAAGGTGAACACCTTCAAAGCCTTGTACAACCGTATCGACATGAAACAGGTTGACGCGCTGGTTGAAGCGTCTAAGGAAGAGGTCAAAGCCATGGCCGCGCCAGTGACCGGCCCGCTGGCAGACGATCCGATTCAGGAAACGATCTCTTTTGACGATTTCGCCAAAGTCGATCTGCGCGTGGCGCTGATTGAAAACGCCGAGTTCGTTGACGGCTCCGATAAGTTGCTGCGCCTGACGCTGGACCTGGGCGGCGAGAAGCGTAACGTCTTCTCCGGTATTCGCTCTGCCTATCCGGATCCGCAGGTGCTGATTGGTCGTCATACCATCATGGTGGCGAACCTGGCGCCGCGTAAAATGCGCTTCGGTATCTCAGAAGGGATGGTGATGGCTGCCGGTCCTGGCGGAAAAGATATCTTCCTGCTGAGCCCGGATGAAGGCGCGAAGCCTGGACATCAGGTTAAATAACCCCTCTCTCAGGCGCCGCTCACGCGGCGCTTTTTTTGCGATCGATAGAGTCATCACCACCAGATCGCCTGATTTTCAGATTTTTCATACTTCATTTTCGGACATCTCAAATAACATCTTTCCCCTATACTGCCCTCTTCTGGTATACATACCAGGTACGACTTTTTTTGAGCACCAGACGTTTAATAAAATGGAGTTTACATGAAAGCATTAAATACGTTTTTTTCGGTAGTTTTCGCGTCAGTTCTCGTTTTCTCTCTGGCAGGATGTGGCGACAAGGAAGAAAGCAAAACATTCAAAGCGGATGTCAATGGTACTGAGATCGTAATGACCTATACCTACAAGGGTGACAAAGTCATTAAGCAGACCTCACAGAACAAAATTAACTTTGCCTCGCTCGGGGTAAAAACCAAAGAAGACGCGGCGAAAATCCTTGATCCAATCAGTGCAAAATATCAAAACATTCCCGGTGTGGAAGAGAAGCTGACCTATAAGGATGGCTACGCTGAAGAAACCGTCTCTGTTGACATGGAGAAGGTTGACTTTAAAAAGCTGCAAGGGGTGATGGGTACTCAATTCTCGGGTGATCCGAGCAACGGTATCAGCATGAAGCAGAGCCAGAAAATGCTGGAAGCCTCTGGCTTTAAAGAAGTGAAATAATCAAACAACGACAACCCGACATCATGCCGGGTTGTCGCTTTTCTTTTAGCCTTTATTACCGTGCAGACGTACAGCCAATCCACGCAGGAAATAACGCAAAAACTGGTCGCCGCACTCGCGGTAGTTTTTATGATCAACAGAACGCATCATGGCCGTGATTTCCGGCATTGAAACGCGCACGTTCTGCTGGGTCATGATCGCCTGAATGTCATCCGTTTTCAGCGAAAAGGCGATACGCAGCTTTTTCAGCACCGTATTGTTGTTCACCCGACGCTCCAGTGCCAGTTCAGGCGCGGAATCATCTTTGCCACGCTTCTCGTAGATCAGGCCGTTCAGGAATCCGGAGAGGATGATATCCGGGCAGCGGACAAATCCCTCTTCATCTTCTTTGGTCATCCAGGTATCGAAATTCGCTGAGGTGGATTCCATGTCGGCGAGCGCAAGAATGCGCACCATGTCGTTATTATTGGCTTTCAGGGTGTAGCGCAGGCTACGAAGAATATCGTTACTAAGCATAGAGCCTTCAACTGTCGATGATGCAATGGCGCGCAGTGTACCAGTTTTACAGGCCAATCGCCTCTTTCAAA
Organism: Citrobacter farmeri; assembly: GCF_019048065.1. Taxonomy (NCBI): domain Bacteria; kingdom Pseudomonadati; phylum Pseudomonadota; class Gammaproteobacteria; order Enterobacterales; family Enterobacteriaceae; genus Citrobacter; species Citrobacter farmeri. Next base: position 1,641,752 of record NZ_CP077291.1, on the reverse strand, counting down.
CTTTTCAGATAGCGGCGGCTGACCGGAACGGTTAACCCGTTGCGGAGTATCAGCTCTGCCTGACCGTTATCTTCCAGGCGAATTTCCTGTAACTGCGCCATGTTGACCAGATACTGTCGATGGCAGCGCAGCAGTGGCGTGCGACTCTCCAGTGTTCTGAGCGTCAGTTCCGTAAAACCTTCTTTGCCTTCGCTGCTGGTCACGTACACGCCGCTCATGCGGCTGCTGACAAAAGCGACATCATCCATTTGCAGCAGATAGATCCTGCTATGGCCGCTACAGGGGATAAACTTCAGCGACTGCTGGTTTTCCGGCAGCACCGACACGTCCTGCTTGCTACGCTCCTGGCGCAAACGGCTGAGGGTTTTCTCCAGCCTCGCCTCTTCTATCGGTTTCAGAAGATAATCAAAGGCATGCTCTTCAAAGGCCTTAATCGCGTATTCGTCAAAAGCGGTCAGAAAAACAATATACGGACGATGCTCAGGGTCAAGCATACCGACCATTTCCAGCCCGCTGATACGCGGCATTTGAATATCCAGAAACAGCACGTCCGGATGCAATCTATGCACCGCGCCAATCGCTTCAACGGCGTTGGCGCACTCGCCTACGATCTCAATATCACTTTGTTCCTGTAACAAGATCCGCAGATTTTCCCGCGCTAACGGCTCATCATCCACAATCAGCACCTTAATCATGCGTCTCCTCCAGGGGCAGTCGTAGGGTTATTCGGGTAAAGCAATCCGGTTCACAGACCACGCTAATACCATAATCATCACCAAACCGTTCACGCAGGCGTTTATCCACCAGATTCATGCCCAGACCGCTGACATTCGTGGTGGGCTGGTACAATCCGGCATTATCTTCAATATCCAGCATCAGGTACTGCCCTTCCTGACGGGCGGTGATGGACACTTCACCCGTTCCCAGCAGCTGTGATGTTCCGTGCTTAATGGCGTTTTCAACGATGGGTTGCAGGGTGAAGGCCGGCAACTGTTGATGCGCCAACGCATCCGGCACATTCAGGCTCACTTGCAGCCGCGCCTGGAATCGCGCTTTCTCAATTTGCAGATAGGCATTCACATGCTCAATTTCGTCGGCAAGCGTGACGATCTCCGACGGGCGCTTTAAGTTCTTGCGAAAGAAAGTGGAGAGATCCTGAACCAGTTGACTCGCCTGTTCACTGTCGCGGCGCACCACTGCCTTGATGGTGTTGAGTGCATTAAACAGAAAATGCGGATTGACCTGCGCATGCAACAGCTTGATTTCTGACTGAGTCAGCATCGCTTTCTGACGTTCATATTGTCCGGCGAGGATCTGCGCGGAGAGTAGCTGAGCAATCCCCTCGCCAAGCGTTCGGTTAATGGAACTAAAGAGTCGATTTTTCGCTTCATACAGCTTGATGGTGCCCATTACCCGTTGATTTTCACCGCGCAAGGGGATGACCAGCGTAGAGCCGAGTTTACACTGCGGATGCAACGAACAGCGGTATGGCACTTCATTACCGTCAGCATAAACCACCTCGCCCGTCTCAATGGCCCGTAGCGTGTAGCGGGAAGAGATCGGCCTGCCCGGCAAATGATGATCGTCGCCAATCCCGGTAAAGGCCAGCAGCTTCTCCCGATCAGTAATCGCCACCGCACCAATATCGAGTTCCTGATACAGCACCTGCGCCACCTTCATGCTGTTCACTTCGTTGAATCCCTGACGCAGGATACCCTCGGTGGAGGCCGCCACCTTCAGCGCAGTGGAAGAAAACGCAGAGGTGTATTTTTCAAACATCGCGCGCTTGTCGAGCAAAATACGCATAAACAACGCCGCACCAACGGTGTTGGTAACCATCATAGGGGCGGCGATATTGCTGACAAGCCGGTAAGCATCGTCAAACGGCCGGGCGATCAGCAAAATGATCAGCATCTGTACCATTTCGGCGACAAACGTAATGGCCCCCGCCGTCAGCGGATTAAAGACTTTATCGGTGCGTCCCCGCCGAGTCAGCACGCTGTGCACCAGGCCACCCAGCAATCCTTCGACGATAGTGGAGATCATACAACTGAGCGCTGTCATCCCGCCCATCGAGTAGCGATGCAGGCCCCCGGTAAGCCCCACCAGCCCACCGACGACCGGTCCGCCGAGCAGACCGCCCATCACCGCGCCAATCGCGCGCGTGTTGGCAATAGAATCGTCAATGTGCAGGCCAAAATAGGTGCCGAGAATACAGAAAATAGAGAAGGTGACGTAGCACAGCAACTTATGTGGTAAGCGAACGGTAACCTGCATCAACGGTATGAATAAACGCGTTTTACTCATCAACCATGCGATAACCAGGAACACGCACATCTGCTGAAGCAGCAGCAACACCAGATTGAAATCGTACATACCCGCAAACCACACTTCGTTTAAAACCGCGTAACATACATCGACTACGTTGATCTTTCTTTGAACTGTTGCAAAAAAAGATGAATTCGTGAGAACGATCACTCAAATGTGTTCGTGCGAATACAATATCACCCCTCAATTGATTAAAAAACAGACAAAACTACCTGGTTCGAAAAAGAGCGTCTAAAGTTATACTGGGACCTCGCGAGCAAGGATAAAAAGATGGCGCTTTACACCATAGGTGAAGTGGCTTTGCTTTGTGATATTAACCCCGTTACGCTCCGCGCGTGGCAGCGGCGTTATGGATTATTAAAACCGCAGCGCACCGACGGCGGACATCGCCTGTTCAATGATTCAGATATCGACAGGATCCGCGAAATCAAGCGCTGGATAGATAACGGGGTGCAGGTCAGCAAGGTCAAGATGCTGTTGAGCAATGAGAACGTGGACCTGCAAAACGGATGGCGTGAGCAACAGGAAACGCTGCTGCATTATCTGCAAAATAACAATCTGCACAGTCTCCGGGTCTGGCTGAAAGAGCGCGGGCAGGATTACCCCGCGCAGACGCTAACCACCCACCTTTTTCTTCCGCTACGTCGGCGGTTGCAATGCCAACAGCCCACCCTACTGGCACTATTGGGGATCCTTGACGGCGTGTTGATCAACTACATCGCCATTTGCCTCGCCTCGGCCAGAAAAAAACAGGGCAAAGACGCGCTGGTCGTGGGCTGGAATATTCACGATACCACGCGTCTGTGGCTGGAAGGCTGGGTCGCCAGTCAGCAGGGATGGCGGGTTGACGTACTGGCACATTCGCTGAGTCAGTTTCGCCCGGATCTGTTCGAGGGGCGAACCTTACTGGTATGGTGTGGTGAAAATCAGACATCGGCACAGCAGCAGCAACTGAATGCCTGGCGCGCGGAAGGACACGATATTTATCCACTTGGCATTTAATGATTCATTAACAGCTACGCTTCTCTGTATAATCTCTGGGTTAACATAAGGAGAACATCATGAGCGTAGCGAAAATCGGTGTCATCACCCTCTTTTTACTCATGGCCATTGGCGGTATTGGCGGTGTGATGCTCGCAGGTTATACCTTCATTTTGCGTGCCGGCTAAGGTGCTGCACTAACCGCTCGAACAGGCGGTCTACGATGATCGCCGCCAGCGCGACCAGCAGTGCGCCCTGAATAACATACGCCGTGTTGAATCCGCTCAGCCCGATGATAATCGGCGTGCCGAGCGTGCTGGCCCCCACCGTCGACGCGATAGTCGCAGTGCCAATATTAATAATCACCGATGTCCGTACGCCTGCCAGAATCACCGGTGCCGCCAGCGGCAACTCAACCTTACGCAACTGCTGTCCCGGACTCATCCCCATGCCGCTGGCAATGTTGCGCACGCTGTCCGCAATCGACCCCAGCCCCGCCAGCGTCGCCTGCAGGATGGGTAGCACACCGTACAGGATCAGCGCGATAATGGCCGGTTGCTGACCAAACCCCATCACCGGCACGGCAATCGCCAGCACCGCGACAGGCGGAAAAGTTTGTCCAACGGCAGCAATAGTTTCCACCAGCGGGCGAAACTCCCGCCCCTTTGGCCGTGTCACCATAATTCCGGCACCCACGCCAATTACCACGGCAAACAGACTCGACACCGCGACCAGCCAGAAATGGGCCAGCGCCAGCGCGAGGAAGCTCTCCTGCTGGTAAACCGGACGCGGAAGTTCAGGAAACAGACTGGCGAAAATCGCCTGGCTGTGCGGTAAACCCAGCAGCATCAGCAGGAAGAGCGCGATTAGCCAAAGCAACGGGTCAGACAGTCGTTTCATGCGTCAGCGTCTCCAGTAGCAGATCGCGAAAATGGAGCGTCCCGCAGATAATCCCCTGCTGGTTGACCACCGGTAACACCTCGCACCCGCGTGCGACAAACGCGGAAAGCGCGTCGCGCAGCGTCATCTCTTCGGTCAGCGCCTCCCCGGCAATCTGTTCATCCCGGCGAACATAGTCAGCCACGGTTCGCAGTGACAGCAACCGCACCCCCAGCTCGCTGCGACCGAAAAACTGTTGCACAAAGTCATTCGCCGGTGACGTCAGCATCGCCAGCGGCGTCCCCTGCTGAACAACTTCTCCGCCGTCCATCAGCACCAGATGTTCCGCCAGGCGCAGCGCTTCATCAATATCATGCGTCACCAGTACAATGGTTCGCCCCAACAGACGATGGATGCGGGTCATCTCCTGCTGTAACGCCCCACGGGTGACCGGATCCAGCGCGCCGAAAGGTTCATCCATCAACAGCACTTGCGGATCGGCAGCTAACGCTCGCGCCACGCCCACGCGCTGCTGTTGCCCACCGGAAAGCTGATGCGGATAGCGTTCGCGCAGCCCGACTTCCAGCCCGAGCAGCGTCATTAATTCGTCCACTCGCTCATCAATTTTCCTGCGCGGCCACTTCAGCAAGTGCGGCACAGTGGCGATGTTCTGCGCCACCGTCCAGTGTGGAAACAGGCCAATCGACTGAATTGCATAGCCCATCCGCCGACGCAGCTCCAGCACCGGCAGACTGCGAATTTCCTCGCCAGCAAAGCGGATCCTGCCGCTGTCATGCTCCACCAGTCGGTTAATCATTTTCAGGGTTGTGGATTTCCCCGAACCTGAGGTGCCAATCAGTACCGAGAAACTGCCTTCCTTAACGTGCAGATTCAGGTCGCTAACCGCTTTCTGCTCGCCAAAGGCTTTATTCACGTGGCTAAATTCAATCATGGTGGGTTACCTTCAGCAGAGCGATCCCTAAGTCAAACAGCGCATCAATCAGTACCGCCAGTGCGATAACCGGGATCACGCCCAGCAGCACCAGATCCACAGCACTGCTGAGCAGCCCCTGAAACACCAACGCACCAAAGCCGCCAGCGCCAATCAACGCGGCGATGACAGCCATGCCAACAGTTTGCACCATCACTACCCGCAGGCTACGTAAAAAGACAGGCAACGCCAGCGGAAGCTGAACGTGTAGAAAGCGCTGTGCGGTGCTCATCCCCATCGCACGCGCACTCTCCAGGACATCGCGGGGAACCTGATTCAGTCCGGCTACCACACCGCGAACCAGCGGCAAGAGCGCGTACAGCACCAGCGCGATCAGCGCCGGGGTCAACCCCGTTCCCGCCACGCCCACCGTCGCAAGCCAGGGGAACGCGTTTACCAGTCCGGCAAGCGGTGCAATCAGCAGGCCGAACAGCGCGACAGAAGGAATGGTTTGGATCACATTGAGAACGGTAAACACCGGTCCCTGGCGGGAGGTGGAAAAATAACACCAGATACCGAGAGGAATGCCGATCGCCAGCGCGGGCAGCACGGTACCCAACAGCAACGTCAGGTGTTGAGCCAGGGCATCATCAAAGACATCCTGGCGATTAACATACTCTTTGAGTAAAGAGAGGTCATCGAACGTCCCCATCAACAAGAGTGCGACGGGAATAATCGCCATCTGCGCATGTAAAACCCAGCGCCAGAGTGGCTGCGCGGTAATACGTCGGATGGCGTCGCTGCAGGCCAGCAATCCCAGCGCAAGCCACAGCCAGAGACCGCTTCCCACACTGGTTCGCGCCAGCGGCGTCCCCGTTTCTGCCAGCTGTGTCGCCGCCTTACCCACGCTCCACAGCATCAGAATGATCAGCAGTTGTACGACCATCAGCGTACACAGCGCCCCTTTTCTTCCCGGCACAAAGCACAATGTCAGCAAGACGCAACCCGCGCCGGTGAGCATCGACACCGAACCGGGCCAGAGCGTCCAGAGCTGACGTCCCTCTCCCGATACCAGGCGATTCGGGGCATAGTTCACAAACGGCAGCGCAACGGCGGCGGCTGAAAGAACGACCAGCAGCAACAGTACGCGCTGAATACTGACTTTTGACACGTCACCCAACCTTTTTCAGTCCTTTTACTTCACCCATCCCTTTTGCTTCAGGTAGTCTGCCGCCACTTTTTTGGCATCTAACCCTTCAACGGCAATGCTGGCATTGAGTTGTTGCAACGTTTTTTCATCCAGACTGGCAAACACCGGTTGCAGCCATTCCGCCATCTGCGGGTACGCCTTCAACACATCCTCACGCACCACAGGGGCTGGCGCATAAATGGGTTGAACGCCTTTGGGATCGCTTAACGTCTGCAAGCCCAGCGCGGCTACCGGACCATCCGTACCGTAGGCCATCGCGGCGTTGACGCCTGACGTTTGCTGCGCGGCGGCCTTGATGGTCACCGCCGTGTCACCGCCCGCCAGTGAAAGCAGTTGCGCCTGGCCGAGCTTAAAATCGTAAGCTTTTTCGAACGCCGGCAACGCGTCGGCACGCTCGATAAATTCGGCGGAGGCGGCCAGTTTGAAAGTTCCGCCCTCTTTCAGATAGCGTCCGAGATCGGCCAGTGAGGTGAGTTTATTTTTTTCAGCGACATCGCTACGTACCGCGATAGTCCAGGTATTATTGGCTGGTGCCGCCGTTAACCAGACCAGCTTATTCTGCTCTGCATCGAGTTTTTTGACTTTCTCAAAGCCCGCTTGCGCATTTTTCCATGCCGGATCGTTTTCATCTTTGAAGAAGAACGCGCCGTTGCCGGTGTATTCAGGGTAGATATCCAGCTCGCCCGAGGCGATCGCACCGCGCACGACCGGCGTAGTACCTAGCTGGACTTTATTGACCGTTTTGACGCCGTGACTTTCCAGCACCTGCAAAATGATGTTGCCAAGCAGCGCACCTTCGGTGTCAATTTTCGACCCAACCTTTACCGGCGATGCCGCCTGCAAGGGTAAGCTCACTGCCGCTAACAGCGCCAGCGAACGGGTCCAGACCTTTGAGATTGTCATGATGCTTTCCTCATCTTTTTGTCGACTTTTTCAGCGACTTGAGGGAAAAGCATAGTCGAAAAGTGCTCTGTTAACCTGACATTTCGGTTTTTTCGGGGGGAATGCAGGAGGAACCCACTTGTGAGCTCCCCCTTATGCCGATCACAGCAATTCAAACGATCCCTGTTTCACGCGGGCAGAATCGACGCCGATAAAGACGTTGAACTTGCCAGGTTCAGCCTCAAATTTCATCTGCTGATTCCAGAACTTCAACGCATTGATATCAATCGGGAAGCTGACAGTCTGCGTTTCGCCGGGTTTCAGGTTCACTTTCTTAAAGCCTTTCAGCTCTTTCACCGGTCGACTCAGGGAAGCCGTGACGTCCTGCACGTACAGCTGAATCACCGTCTCACCTTCACGCTTGCCCGTATTGCTCACCTTCACGCTTGCCGTCACGCTGCCGTCGCGTTTCATGGTTGGCGCGGAGAGCGTCACATCAGAGACATTAAACGTGGTGTAGCTCAGGCCATAACCAAATGGATAGAGCGGGCCGTTAGCTTCGTCAAAGTAGCGAGAAGTATACTTGTTCGGCTTGTCGGCGTTATAGGGACGACCGGTGTTGAGGTGGCTGTAATAGGTCGGGATCTGCCCTACCGAGCGCGGGAAAGACATCGGCAGTTTGCCTGACGGGTTGTAGTCGCCAAACAGGACGTCGGCAATCGCGTTCCCCCCTTCCGTACCGGCAAACCAGGTTTCCAGAATCGCGTCGGCCTGTTGATCTTCTTTCACCAGCGCCAGCGGACGACCGTTCATCAGCACCAGCACCAGCGGTTTTCCGGTCGCTTTCAGCACCGCGATCAAATCGCGCTGGCTCTGCGGCAGGGTGATATCGGTACGGCTGGACGCTTCATGCGCCATGCCCTGCGCCTCACCCACCACGGCAACCACCACATCTGACTGCTTCGCCGCCGCGACGGCCTCATCAATCATCTCCTGAGGGGAACGCGTGTCCACCTTCACCGCCTCTTCATACTGATTGAGGAAGGTGACAATGTCTTTATCGTTAGTGATGTTGGCCCCGTGGGCGTATACCACCTTACCGTTCGCGCCGAGGGCATTTTTAATGCCGGTCAGTACCGTGACGGACTGGCCAGCTACGCCTGCGGCAGACCAACTGCCCATCACGTCGCGTTTGCTGTCAGCCAGCGGGCCAACAACCGCAATCGTCCCCGATTTTTTCAGCGGCAACGTTTCGAGGCGGTTTTTCAGCAGCACCAGGCTCTCGCGCGCGACTTCACGCGCCTCTTTCCGGTGCAGACGACTTTCGGCATTGGTATCCACCGGATCCGACTCTTTCGCCCCCAGATGGCTATAGGGATCGTTAAACAGCCCCATGTCATATTTCACATTCAGTACGTGACGCGTCGCGTCATCCAGCTCCGCCATCGTCACTTTGCCGGATTTGATCAGTCCCGGCAGGTACTTGCTGTAATACTCGTCGCTCATACTCATGTTAATGCCGGACTTGAGCGCTACGCGCACAGCATCTTCCGGATCGGAAGCCGTGCCGTGCTTAATCAGTTCTTTAATCGCGCCGTGGTCAGATACGGTAATGCCTTTAAAGCCCCATTTGTCGCGCAGAATGTCCTTCAGCAGCCAGGCGTCAGACGTCGCTGGCGTGCCGTTCAGCGAGTTCAGCGCCACCATCACCGCGCCGCTACCCGCATCCAGACCGGCTTTGTACGGCGGCATGTAGTCGTTAAACAGTCGCTGCGGACTCATGTCCACGGTGTTATACTCTTTCCCCCCCTCCACGGCACCATAGGCGGCAAAGTGCTTCACGCTGGTCATCACCGAATAGCGGTCCGCCGGGCTTTTGCCCTGCATCGCTTCCACCATCGTTTTGCCCATGATGGAGGTCAGATACGTATCTTCGCCAAAACCTTCAGAGGCGCGTCCCCAGCGCGGATCGCGGGAGACATCGACCATCGGTGCCCAGGTCATGTTCAGGCCGTCGTCTGCGGCTTCATACGCCGAGATGCGTCCGACGGTTTTCACCGCGTCGAGGTTAAAAGAGGACGCCAGCCCGAGACTAATCGGGAAGACGGTACGCTGGCCGTGCAGCACGTCGTAGGCAAAAAAGAGAGGGATTTTCAGGCGACTCAGTTCCATCACCTGATCCTGCATTTTACGGATGTCCTGACGGGTGACGGTGTTAAAAATTGCCCCCACCTGACCGTCTTTGATCATCTCGCGGATCGCTTCTTTCGGGTTATCCGGACCGACGCTGATCAAACGTAGCTGACCAATCTTTTCATCGACGGTCATTTTCGTCAGCAGTTGGGTGACAAACGCATCCCGCGCTTCCGGCGTCAGCGGATGGTTACCGAACAGCTCCTCCGCCAGCGCGGGTTGCAATGCCAGACTAACTGCGACACCTACAGAACATAGCCATTTCATGTTGATTCTCTCTTTCTCTAAAGCCCGACGTGGCAGCGAAAATATAACAAAAACCGCATTTTGCCATAAGCCTAAACGGCAGCGCGGCAGAAAGCTAAGGTTATTCTCTTAATTTTCAACGTCGCCAATTCAAAGACAGCGTGAATGAGAAAGCGTATTGTCATACAAAGCGCTATGCTTGAACCTGATATTTTGTCCCACCACAAGGAGTGGAAAATGTCTTCCATTACAACAACTGATAATAAAACCTTCCTGAATGAGCTCGCCCGCCTGGTGGGACATTCACACCTGCTGACCGATCCTGCTAAAACCGCCCGCTATCGCAAGGGTTTCCGTTCCGGTCAGGGCGACGCCCTGGCGGTGGTCTTTCCCGGCTCGCTACTGGAACTCTGGCGCGTACTGAACGCCTGCGTCAACGCCGATAAAATTATCCTGATGCAGGCTGCCAATACCGGCCTGACCGAAGGCTCCACGCCGAACGGCAATGATTATGACCGCGAGATTGTCATCATCAGCACTCTGCGCCTCGACAAGCTCCACGTGCTGGGCAAAGGTGAGCAGGTGCTGGCCTATCCCGGTACAACGTTGTATTCGCTTGAAAAAGCGCTGAAGCCGCTGGGGCGTGAGCCGCACTCGGTGATTGGTTCGTCGTGCATCGGCGCGTCGGTCATTGGTGGGATCTGTAATAACTCCGGAGGATCGCTGGTGCAAAGAGGCCCGGCGTACACCGAAATGTCCCTTTTCGCCCGCATTGATGAAAACGGCAAGCTGCAACTGGTCAACCATCTGGGGATCGATCTGGGACAAACGCCAGAGCAGATCCTGAGTCAACTGGACGATGAGCGGATCAAAGAAGAAAATGTCCGCCACGACGGGCGACACGCCCACGATCATGACTACGTCACCCGCGTCAGAGACATCGACGCCGACACGCCCGCACGCTATAACGCCGATCCAGATCGCCTGTTCGAATCTTCTGGCTGTGCCGGGAAACTGGCGGTCTTTGCAGTGCGTCTCGACACCTTCGAGGCGGAAAAAAATCAGCAGGTGTTTTACATTGGCACCAATCAACCCGAGGTGCTGACGGAAATCCGCCGCCATATTCTGGCGAAGTTCGACAATCTGCCGGTGGCGGGTGAATACATGCACCGCGACATTTACGACATTGCCGAACAGTACGGCAAAGACACCTTCCTGATGATTGATAAGCTTGGCACCGACAAAATGCCGTTCTTCTTCACCCTCAAAGGGCGCACCGACGCGATGCTGGAAAAGGTGAAATTCTTCCGTCCGCACTTTACCGACCGCGCGATGCAGAAGTTTGGTCATCTGTTCCCGAGTCACCTGCCACCACGCATGAAAAGCTGGCGCGATAAATATGAACATCATCTGCTGTTAAAAATGGCGGGCGATGGCGTCGCTGAAGCACAAAGCTGGCTTACCGAATTCTTTAAAACGGCAGAAGGCGATTTCTTCGCCTGCACGCTGGAAGAAGGTAGCAAAGCCTTCCTGCACCGCTTCGCAGCCGCTGGCGCAGCCATTCGCTATCAGGCAGTTCATGCAGATGAAGTGGAGGATATTCTGGCCCTGGATATCGCTCTGCGCCGCAATGACACCGAATGGTACGAGCATCTGCCGGCGGAAATTGATAACCAACTGGTGCATAAACTCTATTACGGTCACTTTATGTGCTACGTCTTCCACCAGGATTACATTGTGAAGAAAGGCGTGGATGCTCACGCGTTGAAAGAGCAAATGCTGGAATTGCTGAAACAGCGCGGTGCGCAATACCCGGCAGAGCATAACGTCGGGCATCTGTATGAAGCACCGGCGACCCTGACCCGTTTTTATCGCGAAAATGACCCAACCAACAGTATGAATCCCGGAATTGGCAAGACCAGTAAGCAAAAATTCTGGAAAGTCCCCTCTTCTGATTAACTCCAGTTAATGTGTCTGATGCGCAGGCTGGATTTGCACGAAATATCGTGCAAAAGTAATGAGATGTGCCGGAGTCGCGATGATTCCGGTTTTTCTTCTCAAAGGTGAAAACCATGTCTGTTGCCGATACGCTTTCTGATAACGATATCGCGGTGCGCGACGCGCTGCCTGACGATGTAGAGGCGATCTCCTCGTTATATGCGTGGCACGTGTTGAATGGCCGCGCCTCTTTTGAAGAAACGCCTCCAACGGTCGATGAAATGCGCCGACGTATGCGCACGGTGGCGCAGTATGGTCTGCCGTGGCTGGTGGCGCTCTATCGCGGCGTGGTCGTTGGTTATTGTTACGCCACGCAGTATCGCCCTCGTCCGGCCTATCGTTATACCCTGGAAGAGTCGATTTATGTCGATGCCAGCATGACCGGACGCGGCGTCGGTAGCCTGCTGATGCATACGTTAATCACCCGCTGTGAAGAAGGTCCGTGGCGGCAGATGGTGGCGGTGATTGGTGACGGACATAACAATCCGGGGTCGCTGCGACTGCACAAAAAGCACGGTTTCGAGATTGCCGGACAGTTGCGTAGCGTCGGGTATAAGAAGGGAGACTGGCGGGATACGTTGATTATGCAGCGCCCACTCAACGAAGGTGACTGGACGCTGCCAGAGTAAGGTTTTGTTATCCATGCCGGATGACGGCATAAATGCCTTATCCGGCCTACGGTTTCGTCGTTTCGTAGGCCTGATAAGCGAAGCGGCATCAGTCGTTTTGCGCGGTCTGCTCACCCGCACTGCCGCCCGTCGCGGCCATCTGTGCGGCCTTCTGCTTTTTATAGCTTAACGCCGCCGCTGGAACCGGCATCACTTTCCCGGTTTCAATCCACGTGCGTAAACGACTGGCGTCAGCGAAATGGGTGTACTTGCCGAACGCATCCATCACCACCAGCGCCACCGGTTTGTTATTGATTACCGTACGCATCACCAGACAATGACCAGCAGCGTTGGTGAAGCCGGTTTTAGTGAGCTGAATATTCCAGTTATCGCGATACACCAGATGGTTAGTATTGCGGAACGGCAGCGTATACGCCGGGTTGGCGAAGGTCGCCATGTCTTCACGCGTAGTGCTGAGTTGACCGATTAGCGGATACTGCTTGCTGGCAATCAACATTTTAGTGAGGTCGCGCGCGGTCGACACGTTGTGAATCGACAAACCGGTCGGTTCCACAAAACGCGTCTGGGTCATACCCAGCGCTTTTGCCTTCGCGTTCATTGCTTTAATAAACGCGTTATACCCCCCCGGATAATGGTGCGCCAGGCTTGCCGCTGCCCGGTTTTCCGAGGACATCAGTGCCAGCAGCAACATATCTTTACGGCTGATTTCACTGTTCAGTCTCACGCGAGAGTAGATCCCTTTCATCTCCGGCGTCTGGCTGATATCCACTTTCAGTTTTTCGTTCAGCGGCAGTCGTGCATCAAGCACCACCATCGCCGTCATTAATTTGGTTATCGACGCAATCGGACGCACCAGGTCCGGATGGTTCGAATAGATCACCTTATTGGTGTTCAGATCCACGATCATCGCACTACCGGAGGCAATCTCAGGTTGAGACGCCGCGGCAGTCGTTGCCGTTTTTGCCAGCGCTTGCGGCGCAAAAGGCACAGCCAGCATCAGCGCCAGGCTCAGTATGGAAACTCGGAATTTCAGCATGATGAGATTTCAGAAAATGATTTACGCGTGTTGACACGCACCGCCGGAGTCAGGGTGGCTCAGGCTAGCAGAGGAATCATAGCGAGCTAATGACCTTGCCGCCATAAGAGAATCGTCAGGAAATGCTGCATTGCTGGCTTTTGCACCAACAATGCAGCACGTTAATCAGAACAAGCGGTAGCCGTATCCCCAGAGGATGACGGTCAGGGCGAGCAGGACTTCCAGTACCAGCACACCGATCGCCAGCGTCGAACTGGAGAAACTTAGCCCCTCTTCCTTATTGATATTCAGGAATGTCGGAATACCCAGGTAGAGCAGATAGCCGGTATAGAACAGTGCGACTGTGCCGACAAGTGCGCAAAGCCACACCAGCGGATACAGCGCCACCAGACCGCTCAGAAACAGCGGCGTCGCAACATAGCCAGCAAACACCATACAGTGCGTTAAGGACGGACGCTGCGGATAACTCCGCGCCATCCACCAGATCACGCGCCCCATGATCGCCACGCCTGCCAGCATCACGGCATAGAACAGGATAGCCAGCACAAGGCCCGTAAACAGAGAAAGCTTCAGGATAGTGCCGTCGCCAAAATTCCAGCCGATTTGTGTCGTACCGATGAAGGCGCAAATGACCGGAATGGCCGCCATCAAAAGCACATGGTGGGTGTAGTGATGCGAAACCGTTTCGTTCTCGCTGTTGATCACCTGCATTTCACGATTGGGATGGGAAAACAGCCCCCAGACATGGTTCATACCGCCCCCTTGTTGTCAGCTGTGGACTTAACACTTCAAGTATAATTCAGCTTTTCGATTATTTATTGTACAGACAAAGAAATGCCGCTGCGTGTGGTGACCCTTTTTGAGCATCCCCAATTCAGAGGGTGTATGCTTACAGTCGTGGAGGTCATACTGACGTATGGATATAAACAGTCTTATTGCACAATACGGTTATGCCGCGCTGGTGATCGGGAGTCTGGCTGAAGGCGAAACCATCACTTTGCTGGGCGGCGTTGCCGCACATCAGGGATTACTCAAATTTCCCCTTGTCGTGGTGGCCGTGGCCTTAGGCGGCATGATAGGCGATCAACTGCTGTATCTGCTGGGACGCCGCTATGGCGGCAAAATATTGCGCCGTTTCGCCCGTCACCGTAACAAAATCCGTCAGGCGCAGAAGATGATCCAGCGCCGCCCCTATCTGTTCGTGATCGGCACCCGCTTTATGTACGGATTCCGCGTGATCGGCCCATTGCTGATTGGTGCCAGCCACCTGCCGCCAAAGATTTTTTTACCCCTGAATATTCTCGGCGCTCTGATCTGGGCGCTGATCTTCACCACCCTGGGCTACGTGGGAGGTGAAGTGGTCGCGCCGTGGTTACATCACCTCGATCAGCATCTCAAACATTGGATCTGGCTGATTCTGGCGGTGGTGCTGGTGATCGGCGCTCGCTGGTGGCTGAAGCGCCGCAGTAAAACGAAGATGCCTCAGGAGTGATGATAGCCACCGCCGAGCGCACTGGTGAGCTGGATGGACGCATCCAGCCACTGCCCTTGTAAAACCAGTCCGTTAGCCTACTCACGCTCGGCCAGCGCGAAATCCACGTAAGAGGCGGGAGGTTGTTGAGTCAGCGTCTTTTGGATGTCATGCATGGGAGCACATCCCGTGAGCAAAATAGCCAGCGGAAAGTACGCTTTCAGGGCGTGAAAAGAGTGACGAGTCATGAAGATGTTCTGATGAGAAAAGGTGCGCGGAGCTTACCCGCTGTTGTGACCGGTTTTTTAGTTACGCGTGGCATAGCAACTTCGGCAATGAAAAGTCATACCTGGAAAAATATATTCCAGCAGAATATAAAAACTCCAATAATACTAAATTTCAATCAACTGAATCGCGCGGGCAATATCCGCTGAATTATTTAACGCGCGGATATCCTGAAAGACGTCCGTCGCCTCACGGTACTCCTTACGCAAATAACCCAGCCACTGCTTAATACGTGCGACATGATACAACCCGGTGTCGCCCTGTTTTTCCAGACGGGTATACTTTTTCAGTAGCGCGACCACCTGTGGCCACGGCATACGCGGCTCGTTGTATTTCACCACCCGGCTGAGGTTGGGAATGTTTAATGCCCCACGCCCTATCATGACCGCATCACAACCGCTGACGGCCAGACATTCCTGAGCGCTTTGCCAGTCCCAGATTTCACCGTTGGCAATCACCGGAATAGACAGCCGCTCGCGAATTTCGCCTATCGCCTGCCAGTTAATATGCTCCGCCTTATAACCCTGCTCTTTGGTTCGTCCGTGCACGACCAGTTCGTTCGCTCCGGCCTGCTGGACGGCATCTGCGATCTCAAACTTCTTGTCACCGCTGTCCCAGCCCAGACGTATCTTTACCGTCACCGGCAGATGCGCGGGCACCGCTTCACGCATTGCTTTTGCACCCTGATAGATAAGCTCAGGATCCTTCAGTAACGTCGCGCCGCCGCCGCTGCCGTTCACCATTTTAGACGGACAGCCGCAGTTGAGATCAACGCCGTATGAGCCAAGCTCCACGGCGCGGGCCGCATTTTCCGCCAGCCACTGAGGGTACTGCCCCAACAGTTGCACGCGCACCAGGGTACCGGAAGGCGTCCGACTACCGTTGAGGAGTTCAGGGCAGAGACGATGGAAGACTTTTACTGGCAGGAGCTGATCCACCACGCGGACAAACTCGGTGATGCAGAGATCATAATCATTCACTTCCGTCAGAAGTTCGCGCACCAGTGAATCGAGCACGCCTTCCATCGGCGCCAGTAAAACACGCATATCGTCATCCGCAAAAAAAGAGGCGCTATGGTAGCGCCTCTGTGTCACGGATTAAAGCGTCTCAGCGCGGCAGAAGACAGTTATCTTCTTTCCAGCCGTACAGCCATTCCATGCCGCGATAAAATTCCGCCTGCGATTTGCCTTTCCACAGCAGATTACGCACCTGACGCTCCACGCCCGCCGCGTGATACACGCGTCCCATCTCTCGGGTAGACCAGACGATGCGCGCTGTGCGTGGAATGCGCACCGACTCGTACAGCGCGAAGGCTTTTGCCGCATCACCCTCGCATTGCGCCAGCGCTTTACCCAGCGTGACGGCATCTTCCAGCGCCATACAAGCCCCCTGCGCCATATATTGCGCCACCGGATGCGCGGCATCGCCAACCAGCGTGATGCGCTCAGTACCCCATTTTTCTACCGGTTCGCGATCGGCAGTAGACCAGCGACGCCAGGTCGTGGGTTTATCCAGCATCTGCCGGGGGCGCGGATGGATGCCGGCAAAATACGACAGCACCTCTTCTTTACTGCCATCTTTAACGCCCCACTCCTCCTGATGACGACTGTGGAAGGTCACGACCAGGTTGTACTGTTTACCGCCACGCAGCGGGTAGTGCACAAGGTGGCAGTGCGGCCCCGCCCAGAGTACCGGCGCGTTGATGCGCAGGTCTTCCGGCATATCTTGACAGTCAATCACCGCGCGATAAACCACGTGTCCAGTCACGCGCGGGGAATCCCCCAGCAGACTCTGACGCACTACCGATTTCACGCCATCACAGCCAACCAGAATATCGGCGGTCCAACTGTTGCCCTGCTCATCGAATACCGTCACATCGTCCGCCGTCTGGCGAATATCGACCACGTTGGTCGAGGTCCGGTACTCAACATTCGGATGAGTCAGTACCGATTCCCAGACGGAGGCATGGATGTCAACCCGGTGGATGACCGCATACGGACCGCCAAAGTGGTCGCGAAAGGCCTGTCCAGTCTCGATGCGCACCACTTCTTCTGCGTTCACGGCGTCCATCATAGTGATGTGATCGGTAAACACCGCACGCTGGCGCGCCACTTCGCCGACACCAAGGCTGTCCAGCGCAGAGAAGGCGTTTGGACCGAGCTGAATGCCCGCCCCGATCTCGCCAATTTCATGGGCTTTTTCCAGCAGCATGACTTTGATGCCCTGGCGCGCCAGCGAAAGCGCGGTGGCTGCCCCGCCAATTCCGCCGCCGACAATAATTGCTCTCATTACTTTAGCCATTGTCATTCTCCTTCTCAGGCTGAGATTTTATCTTGTTGATTTTCGGGAGCGGCAGCGATGAACGCCGGTAGCTGTGTACAGGCATCATACACGGCCTGGCAACGCGGAAAGCCGCTCAGATCGCACCCCATTCTTAACGCATTCGCCCATTGTGGAACCAGGCAGCAGTCGGCAAGCGTCGGCGCATTGCCCACGCAATAGTTCTGCGACTGGCTCTGACGCAACAGCTGTTCGACGGCGCTCAACCCCTGTTGGATCCAGTGCGCATACCAGCGTTTTTTCTCTTCTTCACTGACCTTCAGTTCCTCGCTCAGATAGCGCAGCACCCGCAGGTTGTTCACCGGATGAATATCGCAAGCAATGGCATAGACGATTTCCAGCACCTGCGTGCGCGCCGGATCGCTGACGGGCAGCAGGCGTGACTGCGGAAAATGCCGATCCAACCAGTCGATGATGGCCAGCGACTGACCAAGCGCTTCGCCGTCATCGGTCACCAGCGTCGGCACCAGGCCCACCGGATTCATCCGCCGGTAAGCCAGTTCGTTTTGTTGACCGATACGAATATTGACGCCCACCGTCTGGTAGTCGATGCCCTTTAACGCCAGCGCGATACGAACGCGGTACGACGCCGAACTGTTAAAAAAACTGTACAGCTTCATACATCACCTCAGACAATCTTCACAGCGATAGGTGTTAACCCGTCCACGCCGCCGGTGATCACATCCCCTTTCACCACCGCTCCAACGCCTTCCGGCGTACCGGTGAAGATCAGGTCGCCCGGCTGCAGTTCGAAGAAACCGGACAGATAGCTGATCGTTTCATTCACCGACCAGATCAGATGGCGAATGTCGCTGCGCTGATGATCGTCACCGTTAACCTGTAACCAGATAGGCGCAGAGGTGATATCCGCAATGTCGTCCGCTTTATGCAGCGGCGCGATGGGCGCAGAGAGATCAAACGCTTTGCCGATTTCCCACGGACGTCCCATTTGACGCATCTCCATCTGGCGATCGCGACGGGTCATATCCAGTCCGGTGGCGTAACCCCAGATATACTCATGGGCTTTTTCTAGCGGGATATCGCTACCCTTTTTGCCAATGGCGACCACCAGCTCAATTTCATAGTGATAGTTATCCGTCTGTGCCGGGTATGGCAGCGCTAACGTTTCACCGGCGGCAACTGGCACAACCGCATCGGCAGGCTTACAGAAGAAAAACGGCGGTTCACGATCGGGGTCGAAACCCATTTCACGAGCATGGGCGGCATAGTTGCGCCCCACGCAGTACACACGACGAACGGGGAACTGCGCATCGCTGCCGACAACCGGGACGGTCACAGGGGCTTGTGGTGCAAATACATACTGAGTCATGGATCTCTCCCAAATTAATAGCGGGCTTCGCGGAACAACCCGAGGGCTTCCTGAACCGTTCGGTCCGAAAAACTGAATAAAACGGTCTCGTCGGTGGTTTTGAACGACACGCCGTGCCAGGTCGGAACCACAAAAATATCTTTGGCTGAAAAATGGAAGGTCTCGTTGCCGACGGTGACCTCGCCCGCCCCTTCAACGACGTGGTAAATGGTGCTGTCAGTGGTACGCGCCACCCGCGAGGTAAAGCCTTTTGGCAACAGTTGCAGGAACGTGCCCATCGATGGCATCGGGTAGCCGCCGGTCACCGGGTTAACATAGCGCATTTTGTAACCATCCCACTCATCGGCATCGCCCAGACGAGTCAGGTCATCCAGCGCTTCGCGACTACGGTCATAGCGGTAGTTGAAAATCGGCGATGAGTTGCCTTTCTGATGGCGCAGCGGCAGCATGTTGGCGGCATAGCGCGGCAGGTAGTCCCCCTCTTTGCGCGATACCGGCTGCTGATCTTCCGGGTAATCTTCAGCAAAGCCACAGCCCAGAATATTAACCAGTGGCAGATCCAGACCGTCCAGCCAGACCACCGGCTCATCGCCCGGGTTACCGTGATCGTGCCATTGCCACTGCGGAGTCAGAATAAAGTCGCCGGTGTGCATCTGGGTGCGCTCGCCGTCCACGGCAGTGAACGCGCCTTTCCCTTCCACAATAAAGCGTAATGCCGACTGGTTATGACGATGGCTGGGTGCGACTTCGCCCGGCAGGATCAACTGCAAGCCCGCGTAAAGCGTTGACGTGATGGAGGATTGCCCGCGTAACATTGGGTTTTCCAGTACCAGCACACGACGAATCGCCTCTTTCGCGCCAATCAGATTGCCGCTTTCCAGCAGCAGCGGGCGAATTTCCTGATAGTTCCAGTAGGCTGGCGCACAGGTCGGATTCGGCGTTTGCGGAACCAGGTGGTGCAGTGATTCCCACAGCGGGGTCAGGTTCTGCCCCGAAATATGCTGGTAAAACTGTTGACGGCTGTTTTTAACATCCTGATTTTGTTCTGACATAGGGATTCTCCTTATTCGTTTGCGACGCTTGCGTGCGGCAAGCTATCCGGGACAGAGGCTGACTGGCGGACAACTACCGTCAGTACGGCTAACATCACCGCGCTAATGGCCGCCGGAACAGCGATAATGAAAAACAAGGTGTCAAAAGAGAAATTCATCGCCATCATCACGCCGCCGGAAAGCGAACCAACAATCGCTCCGCAGCGCCCCACCGCGTTCGACCAGCTCACGCCCGTCGCCCGACTCTGTGTGGGATAGAGCGTGGCGGTTAAGGCGTTGAGGCCCACCTGCGATCCGCTGATACCCACCCCGGTACCGAAGATCGCCAGCGCCATCAGCCATAAACCATTTTCGCTCAGACCAATCATGATGATGCATACCGCTCCCAGCGCGTAACTCACCGCCAGCACCCGGAACGGATTGTGTTTATCCATCAGCACGCCCAGTGCCAGCGCGCCGAGTGTCCCGCCAACCTGAAACGCCGCCGTCACCCAGGAAGCCTGTTGCAGGTCAATTCCGCGATGGTGCAACAGCGTCGGCATCCAGCTCGACAGGAGGTAGATGATTAACAGACTCATGAAAAACACCACCCATAACATCAGGGTAATGGGCAACTGGCGACCAACAAACAGTTGGCGAATGCTGCCTTTGGCGATCGCCGCCGCCTCCTGGAGGTAAAACTGCGTATTGTCATAACGTTCGCCAGTGATCGCGCTGACCGTTCTGGCAATGGTTGCCTGCGGTAACTTGCGGCGTACCTGCCAGCGCGGAGATTCCGGCAAGACCGCGAGCAGCACGAAGAACAGCATCAGCGGTAGCACGCCGCCGAGTACCAGGATCCCATGCCAGCCGATGACCGGCACCAACTGCGCGCTGACAATCCCGCCCATGGCGGAACCGAGCGTAAAGCCGCAGAACATCAGGGTAACCAGCGCACCACGGCGGCGGGCAGGCAGGTATTCAGAGGTCATTGTGATGGTATTCGGCATGGCGCCGCCCAGACCCAGGCCGGTCAGAAAGCGCAGGATGACCAGCGTTTGCAGATCCGGTGAAAAGGCGGAAATCAGGCTCAGCGCGCCAAACAGCGCCACGCAAAGCTCAATCACCCGTTTGCGACCGAAGCGGTCAGACAGCGGTCCGCAAAGTAAGGCGCCAGCGGTAAGTCCTAACAGACCCGCGCCGAACAGCGGAGCCAGATCTCCGGCAGTTAACTGCCAGTGGGTACGAATATCGGGTGCAATAAAGCCAATGGCTGCCGTATCAAAACCATCAAGCATGACGACCAGAAAGCAGCAGATGATCACCCGCCACTGAGTCTTGCTGACAGGAGCAGCATCGATAAGGGCTTGTAGTTCACGTCGTTGAGTCATAGTGAATGCCTCGGTGCAGGTAGGGAAAGATGTCGTTTTGTTTTTTGTATGTTACGAGTTTGTAGACCGGGCGATAAAATGTACAATGGCTTTTCATGCAGAGACATAACCTGGAGGTTATCGCTGATGGCAAACTGGGCGCAAAAACTGAAGCTGCATCATTTGCAAATGCTGGTGGCGCTGGGCGAACAAGGGAATCTCACGCACGTCGCGCGGATGATGAATATCACCCAGCCTGCCCTGTCAAAATGGCTGTCACAGCTCGAAGATGAGATGGGGATCACGCTCTTTGAACGTCACAGTAAAGGCCTGCGCCCCTCGGAAGGCGGCAAGTTGCTGCTGCAACATGCTCAGCGTTTAATCAATGACATGGAACGTTCACAGTATGAAATGGCACGCTTTAAAGAAGGCGGTCTGGTAGGAAGCCTGAAAATCGGCTGCTCGCCGGTGGCGACCGACTGTGTGTCGCAGGCGATCCTCAATCTGCTCGTTGAGATGCCGACGCTACATCTCAACATTGAAGAAAAGGTCATGACGCCGCTGCTTCACGACCTGCTTGCCGGTTCCGTGGATGTGGTGGTAGGTCGCGTCGGTGGACGAGCGCTGCAACTCCCGCTCAATTACCAGGTGCTGTATACCGAACCCGTCTGCTTTGTCGCTCGTCCCCACCATCCTCTGGCGAAGTTTGACACCCTGAGCTGGGCTGATCTCGCGCACTGGCGCTGGATTGTCTGGCCGACAGGAACGCCCATTCGCCTGAGTATTGACAACGCACTGGTCGATAACGGGGTGATGCTGCCGGAAAACACCATCGAATCGGCATCAATGAACGTCAGTACCAACCTGCTGCAAAGCAGCGATATGATCTCTATCCTTTCTTTACGGCTGGCACAACGCTATGCCAGCCAGGGACAACTGGTGATCCTGAACCTGCCGAAGATCGAACAGAAAGGGAGCGTGGGTGTGTTCTGGCGCAATAATGAGACGCCGTCCAGTGCGCTGAGTCGTTTCTTACAACTGCTGGCACAAGTTTAACGTCACGTATTGGGGGCATTGCCCAATGTTCCTGTTATCTATCTCCAGTATGCTAAGAATTCATGATGTGATCGATAGCACGTTTTAAAGTTTAATTGTATGATGAATCCGTCGCTTCAAGGAATTACAACATGAGCAAGACACTGAATATCATCTGGCAATACTTACGCGCTTTCGTGCTGATCTATGCCTGTCTGTATGCAGGCATTTTTATTGCGTCCCTGCTACCCGTCGCCATTTCAGGCAGTATCATCGGGATGCTAATCCTGTTCGTACTGCTGGCGCTGCAAATCATTCCGGCGAAATGGGTTAATCCTGGCTGCTATGTGCTGATTCGCTACATGGCGCTGCTGTTTGTACCGATTGGCGTCGGCGTGATGCAGTACTTCGATCTGCTGCGCGCGCAGTTCGGTCCGGTGGTGGTGTCGTGTGCCGTCAGTACGCTGGTGGTTTTTCTGGTGGTGAGCTGGAGTTCACACCTGGTCCACGGTGAACGCAAAGTGGTTGGTCAGAAAGGGTCTAAAGAATGATGTCGTCAATCTGGTGGTCTCTGCCGCTGACGCTGGCGGTTTTTTTCGGCGCGCGCAAACTGGCTGCACGTTTCAAATTTCCGTTACTGAATCCGCTGCTGGTGGCGATGGTGGTGATTATCCCGTTTCTCCTGCTGACCGGTATTTCTTACGACAGCTATTTTAAAGGCAGCGAGGTCTTAAACGATCTGCTGCAACCGGCAGTTGTGGCGCTGGCCTATCCGCTGTATGAACAACTGCATCAGATCCGTGCTCGCTGGAAGTCGATCATTACTATCTGCTTTGTCGGCAGCATTGTCGCGATGGTGACCGGCACCTCGGTAGCGCTGCTGATGGGCGCTACGCCTGAAATCGCCGCCTCTGTCTTACCGAAATCCGTCACCACGCCGATTGCGATGGCCGTTGGCGGCAGCATCGGCGGCATTCCGGCGGTCAGCGCCGTGTGCGTGATTTTCGTCGGTATTCTTGGCGCCGTCTTTGGCCATACGCTGTTAAACGCCATGCGTATTAAGACCAAAGCCGCACGCGGACTGGCGATGGGGACCGCGTCTCACGCCCTCGGCACTGCCCGCTGCGCGGAACTGGATTATCAGGAAGGCGCATTCAGTTCGCTGGCGCTGGTGATTTGCGGGATTATTACCTCACTGATCGCCCCGTTCCTGTTTCCGATTATTCTCGCCGTCATGGGCTAAAATTTGCGATACGTCGCGCATTTTTCATTTAAGTTTCATAAGTTGCACACACAATGAGATTCCGATCACACATATAGCGGTAGCAGGCCCGTACACTACGATCCCAATACATTGTTATGAGGCAACGCCATGCACCCACGTTTTCAAACTGCCTTTAGCCAACTTGCGGATGATCTGCAATCAGCAATGGCGCCCATCCTGGCGGATACGCATTTCCCCGCTTCGCTGACGGCTGAGCAGGTATCAATGCTTAAAAGCGCAACGGGACTGGACGAAGACGCGCTGGCATTCGCGCTGCTACCGCTGGCTGCAGCCTGCGCCTGTACGCCGTTGTCGAACTTCAACGTCGGCGCGATTGCACGCGGCGTGAGCGGAACGTGGTACTTCGGTGCCAACATGGAATTCCTCGGCGCGACCATGCAGCAAACGGTTCATGCTGAACAAAGCGCCATCAGCCATGCCTGGCTGCGTGGCGAGAAAGGCCTCGCGGCGATCACCGTAAACTACACTCCGTGCGGCCACTGCCGTCAGTTTATGAACGAACTGAATAGCGGACTGGATCTGCGCATTCATCTGCCTGGCCGCGAACCGCACACGCTGCGCGACTATTTACCAGACGCGTTTGGGCCAAAAGATCTCGATATCAAGACGCTGCTGATGGACGAACAGGATCACGGTTTTGCCCCTCAGGGCGATGCGCTGACGCAAGCCGCCATCACCGCCGCGAGCCACAGTCATATGCCGTACAGCCAGTCACCGAGCGGTGTGGCGCTGGAGTGTAAAGACGGGCGCATCTTTAGCGGAAGCTATGGCGAGAATGCCGCGTTTAACCCGACACTGCCACCGTTGCAGGGGGCGCTGATCATGCTGAACCTTAACGGCTACGGTTATGCCGATATTCAGCGTGCGGTTCTGGCGGAAAAAGCCGATGCGCCGCTGATCCAGTGGGATGCCACCGCCGCCACGCTGAAAGCGCTGGGCTGCAGCAGCATCGATCGTGTGCTGCTGAGTTAATTGTCTGATGACATCAGTCCGTAGGCCGGAGCAGGCGGTTTAACCGCTGTCCGGCCTAATCGTCTGATAGCGCTACGCTTATCGGGTCGATACTCACTTCGTTCGGTATGACTGCGTATTGCTGAAAATCCCCCCAATCAGACTACTGTTTCTTGCGCTTCGACACCGGGTACAGTAGCCTGATTGAAATTTCATCCAGTGACAGAGTTTTCTTCATGTTAAAGCGCGTACTCTACAGCCTGTTGGTCCTGATCGGCTTGCTGCTGTTGGTCGTGCTGGGTCTTGACCGCTGGATGAGCTGGAAAACCGCTCCCTATATTTACGATGAGCTTCAGGACCTGCCCTACCGCCAGGTTGGCGTGGTACTCGGTACGGCAAAATATTATCGCACCGGGGTCATCAACCAGTATTACCGCTATCGTATTCAGGGCGCACTCAATGCTTACAACAGCGGCAAAGTTAACTACCTGCTGCTCAGCGGCGACAACGCGCTACAAAGCTACAACGAACCGATGACGATGCGCAAAGACCTGATTGCCGCCGGTGTGGATCCTGCCGACATCGTGTTAGATTACGCCGGATTCCGCACGCTCGATTCGATTGTCCGCACCCGAAAAGTCTTCGATACCAATGACTTCATCATCATTACCCAGCGCTTCCACTGCGAGCGCGCGCTGTTTATCGCCCTGCATATGGGCATTCAGGCGCAGTGCTATGCCGTGCCTTCGCCAAAGGATATGTTGACGGTTCGGGTTCGCGAGTTTGGCGCGCGCTTTGGGGCGCTGATCGATCTCTATTTGTTTAAACGTGAACCCCGGTTCCTCGGCCCGTTAGTGCCGATCCCCACCCTGCATCAGGTTCCTGACGATGCTCAGGGATATCCGGCCGTGACGCCAGAGCAACTGCTTGAACTGCAAAAGAAACAAGGAAAATAAGCATGGAAGACAAAACCCTTTTTATCGTGATTGGCGTACTGATGATCGTCGCCTGGACGCTGCGGGAAGGCATTAAAGGGTTACGCTCCGGCGTTGTTGAGAAAACCGTCAAAGGCTCGCAAACGCCACGCTTAATTCAACGTTCCGCGGAGCCTGGCGCTTACTGGAGCTATATTGGCGTTTACTTTGGCCTTTCGGTCGGCGTGCTACTGGTAGGCATCTGGTTGGTTTTTATCAAATAAAAAACCGGCGCAGGACAGGTCTGCACCGGTTTGATTCTGGATTGAAGGCTTACTTCTTACGTGCGTATTTCAGTGAATCCAGCGCGACCGCGAAGATGATAATGCCGCCTTTGATGATGTACTGCCAGTACGGGTTAACGCCGATGTAAGTCAGGCCGTAGTTGATGACGGTAAAGATAATCACACCGGTCACCACGCCGAATACGGTTCCCACCCCGCCGCTAAACGACACGCCGCCGACCACGCAGGCCGCAATCGCATCCAGTTCGTACATAAAGCCCAGGTTGTTGGTTGCAGAACCGATACGCCCCGCTTCCAGCAGACCGCCGAAGGCATAGAACACACCGGACAGCGCATAAATCATCAGCAGGTTCAACGCCACGTTCACGCCAGACACTTTCGCCGCTTCCGGGTTACCGCCGATGGCGAAAATGTTTTTACCGAAGCGGGTTTTATTCCACAGCACCCAGACAAACGCGACGGCGATCAGCGCATAGAACGTGATATACGAAAGCCGGAAGCTGCCCAGCGCGATAAAGCCCTGCGCAAAGGTCGAGAAGCCGCTGTCAAAACCCGAAATCGGTGAGGCACCCACGAAATCGTAATACAGGGAGTTGATCCCGTAGACGATAATCATCGTGCCAAGCGTCGTAATAAACGGCGTCACGTTCAGGTAAGCGATGATAATCCCGTTCACCAGACCAATGATGGCGCCAATGGCGCAAACGATCAGGATCACCAGCGCAATCGGCATGGTTGCCATTTCGGGGAACACTTTATTGGCGTTCTCCATCGATTGCAGCAGCGTTGCCGCCACCACCGCCGCCAGACCAACCTGACGCCCCGCGGACAGGTCAGTCCCCTGGGTGACAATCAGACCCGCGACCCCCAACGCAATAATAATACGCACAGAAGACTGGGTCAGAATATTACTTAAGTTAAGCAGACTTAAGAACGTGGGATCCTGGAAAATAATAATGGCCAGCAAGACTAAAAGAACGACGTAAATACCGCCCTCTTTCAGATAAGTAAGAAAACTTTTCTTATTTAACGCACTCATGAGGAGCCCCTGATCTTAAAGGTGCAAAGACGCAAGACGCAGAATTTCGTTTTGCGTTGTCGTTTTTGTATCAACAATTCCAGAAACGAGGCCGTTGCTCATGACCAGAATACGATCTGTTATCCCTAACAATTCCGGCATTTCGGAGGAGATGATAATGATCCCCTTACCTTTTTTCGCCAGTTCCGCAATTAACTGATAAATTTCAAACTTCGCACCGACGTCTATCCCACGAGTGGGTTCGTCGAGCATTAAAATTTCCGGTTGCGTCAGCAGCCAGCGACCAATAACCACCTTCTGCTGGTTACCACCCGAAAGCGAACCAATTTGCGTCTTGTGACCTGGCGTTTTTACCCGCATGGAGTCAATAACCCATTGGGTATCGCTTTTCATTCGCGAGTTATCTAACAGACCGACCTTATTTTTGTAATTCTGAATATTGGAAATTAAGGAGTTGAAACCAATATCCAGATAAGCATATATACCGGTGGAACGACGCTCTTCTGTGACCAGCGCAAAACCGTGGTTAATGGCCTCATTCGCACTATGGTTATTAATCTTTTTACCGTGCAGTGTAATGGTGCCCGAAGATTTCTCACGGATACCAAACAGTGTTTCAACGATGTCAGTGCGTTTGGCGCCGACCAGTCCTGCGATGCCGAGGATCTCGCCTTTATGTAAATCAAAGGAGACATCACGGATCGACGGTTGGCGCAGCGAGGTCAGGTTACGCACTTCCAGAATGACTTCTCCTGGCTTGTTGACTTTATCCGGGAATCGCTGGTTCAGGGAGCGACCGACCATCATGGCGATGATCTTGTCCATGTCCAGCCCTTCTAACGGTTGCGTCGCAATCCATTGTCCGTCACGCAGAACGGTGATCTCATCGCATAACTGGAAAATTTCTTCCATTTTGTGGGAGATATAGACAATACCGCAGCCACGCTCTTTCAGCTTACGAATAATAGTAAAAAGATGGTTGACCTCTTTCTCCGTTAACGAAGAGGTTGGTTCATCCATAATCACAATTTTCGCGTTATACGAAAACGCTTTGGCAATTTCGATCATCTGCATTTGCGATACGGACAATGTTCCGACGCGCGCACGCGGATCGATATCAATATCCAGCTCGTCAAAAATAGCTTTGGTATCACGGTACATTTTCTCCTGATCGACAAACATGCCTTTGGTGGGATAACGTCCCAGCCACATGTTGTCCATTACAGAACGCTGTAATACCAGGTTTAACTCCTGGTGTACCATTGAAATACCATTCTCCAGCGCTTCTTTGGCTGAATGAAAATCGATTTCTTTACCCTGAAATAATATGCTGCCAGAATCTTTCTGATAGATCCCAAAAAGACATTTTAATAGTGTCGACTTTCCTGCGCCATTCTCTCCCATTAAGGCATGAATCGAATGCGGGCGGACTTTTAAATTAACATTATCAAGTGCCTTAACGCCGGGAAAAGACTTGTTGATGCCGCTCATTTCCAACAAGAATTCGCCTGACGGCTGAGTAGTTGTGCTGACCATAATTATACCTTGTTGGCCTCGCAGAGTGCGTGATGAAAGGGCGCGATAATTATCGCGCCCCACAAACTTACTTCTTGGTGAACTCGGCCAGGTTATCTTTATCAACGCCTACGTAAGGAACGCGGACGATTTTATTTTCGATTTTCCACTCAGTGCCATCGGCGGCGCCCTTGCCGTCAGCGAGGTTTTTCGCCAGATCAAAGGTCGCTTTTGCCTGGTTGTTCGCATCGTTCAGCACAGTACCGGCCAGCGCACCGGATTTCACCAGCGCCAGCGCTTCTGGCAGGGCATCGACGCCAAATACCGGCACGCTGGTTTTGTTGTGCGCTTTCAGCGCTTCAACCGCACCCATTGCCATTGCATCGTTGTTGGCGATAACCACTTCAATTTTGTTCGCGTTCGGACCGGAGAGCCACGCGTCCATTTTGTCTTTCGCCATTGCGGTGTCCCACATCGCGGTATCTAACTGCAACTGCTCGGTTTTGATGCCTTTGTCGTTCAGCTCTTTAATGACGTAAGTCGTACGTGCTTCTGCATCCGGATGACCCGGCTCGCCTTTCAGCAGTACGAACTGAATCTGACCGTCTTTGTTCAGATCCCAGCCCTGGTTTGCCGCCCAGTGTTTGGCAATCAGATCGCCCTGGATAATACCGGATTCTTTGGAGTCAGTACCGACGTAGTAAGCCTTGTCATAGCTGTCCAGAGCTTTACGCGAAGGTTCTTTGTTGAAGAAGACCACTGGCACGTTCTGACCGCGCGCTTTCTCAATAACAGTACCCGCAGCCGCCGGGTCAACCAGGTTGATAGCCAGCGCTTTAACGCCTTTTGCCAACAGCACGTCGATCTGATCGTTCTGTTTGGACTGGTCGTTCTGCGAGTCGTTCATCAGCAGTTGAACATCTGGCGCCGCTTTCGCGTCTGCTTCGATAGCCTTACGCACCACGGACATAAAGTTATCGTCATATTTATAGATTGTCACACCGATGCGAGTATCAGCAGCGTGCGCAGCCGCGCCGAATAACATGCTTGCCATAACGGCAGAAAGGGTCAACACCTTCTTATTCATGGTAACTCCGGTTCTATTATGCAGGGTAGTACGTAAGATAAATGCCCGGCGGGACAAACGTTAATGAAGTGTTATGTAGACGCCGAGGCTCATTTTAAAAAAATCTCTCTTCCTTGCCCGGTAACGCTCCAGAAATAGGCTTTAATTTCGCTTAAAGCGCTTTTACCTCGGTAAAAGTGATTACTCACAGTTACATCGTAGTTACAGTGCGACAAGCGGTGCCATCATAGCGACGACAATGTTAAGATACTGTGAATTTACTCACATATTGAAAGCGGTTACATCTGGCGAAATCATCAGTTAGTGATCGCCGCCGCATTCTGTCGCACAGCAACCGAATGACGCCGTACGAGGGTCGGCATAAAGCAATGTGTCGCGGATAAATCCAACGTCCCAGCCGCGCCCTGCAAGGCAAGTTCTGTCGCCAGTTTTGCCATAGAAGCAATAGGATAGCGCACCGTTGTCAGTTGAGGATCGGTGTAACGGGCGATGGGAATATCGTCAAAACCAATGATTGAAAGGTGTAAGGGGATAGAAATGCCATTGTCCTTCAGCGCCGTCAGCGCCCCGGCAGCCATGTTGTCGTTATAGGCGAATACGGCGGTTAGCTGCAGGTTACGCCCCAGCAACTCCACCATCGCCGCCTCACCGCCCTGCATATCCGGCGAACCGGTGCCGATCCAACTTTCCGGCGGGACAATACCCTGCTCTTTGAGCGCGCTGCTCCATCCTTCCCGGCGCATGACGTCATCTTCAATGCGATGACTGGAGGCCAGGTAACCAATGCGCTGATGACCGTTATTCAATAGCATGCGGGTCGCCATTTTCGCGCCGCTGATATTGTCCAGGCAGACGCAGCGATGGGCGTAGCCAGGGACAATACGGTTGATCAGCACCATGCCGGGGATCTGATCCATAAACTCGCCCAGTTCCCGATCGCTTAATGCTTTCGAGTGAACAATCAAGGCATTACACCGCTGGCGGATCAATACCTCAATAGCGTGGCGCTCCTTTTCGGCTTCATGATAGCTGTTGCCGATCAGCACGTATTTCTGATGTTGCTGAGCGACCATATCCACTGCTTTCACCAGCGCGCCAAAAAAGGCATCGGAAACGTCCATTACCACCACGCCAATCGTCTCACTGACCTGCGTGGCCAGCGCCTGGGCATTAGCATTTGGCCGATAGCCCAGCAGCGTCACCGCCTTCATTACCGCCTCGCGCGTATCGGGACTGACCAGCGCGCTGTTGTTTAATACGCGGGAAACCGTCGCCACGGATACGCCCGCCTGACGCGCCACATCACGAATGGTGATCATATTCACTACCTTGTCTGGGATTGCAGTCACTCACTGCATAACTGGCGGCTATTTTGTCAGCGGAGGGAAAAGGACTACGTGAGTGCGGTCACAGCGATGAAAGCGCTTACATCCATTTTGTTAATGATTGTGATCCAGATCGTTATCTGGATGTATGGGGCAATGACATCCCTGACGCACGAAGGGTTAATTGCCGCCAGAGCCACTCCACCGGCCCCTGAGGCAGGAATCGCAGCCAAATCACGGAGAAAAGCAGATTTGCCAGCCACACCGGGAAAACAAACAGCAGCAGCTCAAGACGGTCATATTTCATAAATAAGCCGAATTGATAAAACAGTGTGGTGCAAATCAGGGTTTGCAACAGGTAATTCGTCAGCGCCATTCGTCCGACACAAGCAATCGCGAGAACAATTTTACTGCGGCTAAGCTGCGGCCAGTAGCCAAACATCAGCGCGGTATAGCCGAGCGTCTGAAACGGCGCGCTGAGTTCACGCGGAGCCTGTAACAGGAAGGCGCACCAGCGATAGTTCCAGTCCAGTTGCCACTGCGCAATCACGGCAGGCAGGTTAATCAGCAGCCCCACAGCAATCAGTAAAAAGCCGCTTCGCCGGTAATGTGAAAGGCGAAACTGCCCTTTCAACCAGCCGCTGCGCATCAGTGCCGCACCGAGCAACATCATGCCCGCCAGTTGCCAGCCGTACTGAGCGCCGAGCGCCAACAGGCTGTTTGATAATCCTTCAACCCGATTGCTGATGGCGTCGACGCCGCCGTTAACTTTCCAGAATTTTTCATATAATAACGCTGAAGCATCCGGGGTCCAGGCGCGATTAGAGGCAGTACCAGAAATCGCGCCAAGCAGCAACAGAACGCCAATACCAGCCAGATAAAGTACCACCCCGGTGTTAAACAGGCTTTTCACGGACGGTGCGTCGCGTACCAGTCGCCAGCAGATCAACCCCACCAGCCCATAGGCCAGCAGAATATCACCATCCCAGAACAGCAAAGCATGAATAAAACCGAGTAGTACCAACAGGGTCAAACGCGACTGAATCCAGCGCTTGCCGCGTGGCAGCAGCATTTGCAGACCTGCTCCAAACAGCAGTGCAAAAAGGGTGAGGAATTTTACCTGGGCGAACAGATCCAGAATGGCCCAGGTCCAGGCATCTGAAGCGGTAATATTTCCGTACCAGGCGGGATTGAGATAAGCCGCCTTTGGCAGACCAAAGGCGCTGATATTCAATAGCAGGATGCCAAGGATGGCAACGCCACGAACAAAATCCAGCGTGACATTACGCTCCATAGCCCCTGCCTTAATCAGTTGTGATGACGTACCGCGCGCAAAAATTCCTGACGCGTATTCTGGCTCGATTTGAACAGGCCACCAAGCGAGGTGGTGGTGGTCGCACTCGTGGCATCGCGAATACCGCGCGCTTTCACACAGTAATGCACAGCATCAATCGACACTGCCACGTTGTTGGTCCCCAGCAGGGTTTGCAGCGCGGTCAGAATTTGCTGCGTTAAACGCTCCTGTACCTGCGGACGTTGTGCAAAGAACTGGACGATGCGGTTGATCTTCGACAGACCAATCACTGAATCTTTCGGGATATAGGCCACGGTGGCTTTGCCATCGATGGTCACAAAGTGATGCTCGCAGGTACTGGTCAGCGTGATGTCGCGTACCGTCACCATCTCATCGACCTTCATTTTGTTTTCAATGACGGTGATTTTCGGGAAATTGGCGTAATCCAGACCGGAGAAAATCTCATCGACATACATTTTGGCGATGCGATGCGGCGTTTCCATCAGGCTGTCATCGCTCAGATCGAGGTTCAGCAGCTGCATGATCTCGGTCATATGGCCTGAGATAAGACGTTTACGCGTTTCGTTATCCATCTCATGCACGGGTGGGCGCAGCGGCGTTTCCAGCCCTCGCGCAACCAGCGCTTCATGAACCAGGGCCGCTTCTTTACTGAGTGATGACATTTATTTTTCTCCTGCAGGTGTGGCGCCTCTGCCCTACGTGGGGCAAAGTTTGTAAGCTGTAGACAGCTTGATTATTGTGCGTGAGGCCGCGCACATAATCCAGTATTCGCAACGATAATTATTGAAATTGCCGCAGCCTTTCAAGCGCTGTTTTGGGCAAGGCAACAGAAAGTGTTAAATCAACGTTGTAACGATGATGAAGTAAGTTTGCTGAATGCGGAAGTGAAAGTTACTCACAGTGCCATGAATTATCTGTATTATGGGGAGTTTGCGAACACATTCAGGTTCAACACAATAAGGAGCCACGCATGGAAATGCTCGAAGAGCACCGCTGTTTTGAAGGCTGGCAGCAACGCTGGCGACACGACTCCACCACGCTGAACTGTGCAATGACGTTCAGCATTTTTCTCCCTCCCCCTCGCGACACCACCCCTCCGCCGGTTTTGTACTGGTTGTCCGGGTTAACCTGTAATGATGAAAACTTTACCACCAAAGCGGGGGCGCAGCGTATCGCGGCTGAATTGGGTATCGTATTAGTCATGCCGGATACCAGCCCGCGTGGCGAACAGGTCGCCAACGATGAGGGTTATGACCTGGGCCAGGGGGCCGGTTTTTATCTCAATGCGACACAACAACCCTGGGCTGCCCATTTCCGCATGTATGACTACGTGCGTGATGAACTTCCGGCCCTGATTCAGGCGCATTTTAACGTCAGCGAGCGCTGCGCGATCGCAGGGCACTCAATGGGGGGGCACGGCGCGCTGATCATGGCATTGAAAAATCCGGGTAAATACACCAGCGTTTCCGCTTTTGCGCCAATTGTTAATCCATGCCGCGTCCCATGGGGAGAGAAAGCGTTTCGCGCCTATCTGGGCGAGGACCAGGCCGCATGGACGGAATGGGACAGTTGCGCACTGATGTACGCCAGCCGGCCGGAAGATGCCATCCCAATGCTGATTGACCAGGGTGATAGCGATCAGTTTCTGGCCGACCAGCTACAACCGGCCGTACTTGCGGAAGCCGCACGTCAGAAAGCCTGGCCGATGACGCTGCGCATTCAGCCCGGCTACGATCACAGCTATTACTTTATTGCCTCATTCATTGAGGATCATCTGCGCTTCCATTCAGAATATTTGATGAAATAATCGCAGGAGGGCAATGCGCCCTCCTTTTTTCTTCTCGACTTCTCCATGATTTCTTCATTTTCTCCTCACATTTACGTTCCTCTATCTCGTTGACTTAAAAGAATTTCCTTTATAAATCAAACAAACGCAAATGATTTCAATTATCATTAGTATTTACAAATATTCATTATTTTGTACAATTCCCCCCGCTTCTTTACCGCAAAGAGTTCTTAAAAGACAAACACATACAGTTGTCATGGCCTTTTACATGACACGCGGTTTTTACTCGTTTAATGGAATGACAAAATGACCATACCTCACGTTAAGGCTATTGCTGTCGTAGTCAGCGCGGCATGCCTCCCATCGCTCGTTCATGCTGCCGATCAGGATACCGTTGTTGTTACCGCGACGGGATTTGAGCAGAAAATCCAGAATGCCCCGGCTTCAATTTCGGTTATCACAAAGCAGCAAATTGAAGACAAAGCTTACCGGGACGTTACCGATGCGCTGAAAGATGTGCCCGGCGTTGTCGTCACCGGCGGGGGCAGCAGCAGTGATATCAGCATCCGCGGGATGGCGTCGCAGTACACACTGTTCCTGGTGAACGGCAAACGCATCAGCACTCGCGGTACGCGTCCGAACAGCGATAACTCCGGGATCGAACAGGGCTGGCTGCCGCCGCTGGAGTCCATCGAGCGTATTGAGGTCATCCGCGGACCGATGTCATCGCTGTACGGATCCGATGCGATGGGCGGCGTGATTAACGTGATCACCAAAAAAGTCTCTAACACCAAAGGCTGGACCGGCTCTCTGCACGGCGACGCCACCTTCCAGGAAAACAGCGATTCCGGTGATTTATTCCAGACCAACGCCTATGCTTCAGGTCCACTGATCGACGGCCTGTTGGGTGCAAAAGTCACCGGATTACTGTCTCGCCGCGCGGAGGACCAAATCGTCAATGGCTACAATGAGCAACGCCTGCGTAATGGCGGTCTGACTCTCAACTTTACGCCGGATGATAAAAACGATATCGATTTTGATATCGCCCGTGAATTGCAGGATCGCGACAGTACGCCGGGTAAATCAATGGCTGCAGAGAGCTGCCGTAACGGCACCTGTAAGCCAAACACAAAAAGTGAAAGCCGCTATGAGCACACAACCTACTCATTAACCCACAGCGGCTATTACGATGAGTTCAACACCACCAGCTATATCCAGCAGGAAGAGACCAACAACCCGGGTCGCGAAATGAAGTCGTACAACACGATCTTCAATAACCAGAACCAGATCTTCCTCGGCGCCCATACCCTGACGCTGGGCGGTCAGTATCGTTATGAAAAACTGCGCGATACCGGCAACCAACTGAAAGCGGCAGATGGTCTGGATAAACTGACTCGCTGGAGCTGGGCACTGTTTGCGGAAGATGAATGGGCGATGACCGACAGCTTTACTCTGACCGGCGGGATCCGCATGGATAAAGACGAAAACTACGGTGACAACTGGACACCGCGCGGTTATGGCGTCTGGCATCTGAGCGATCAATGGACTTTAAAAGGCGGCGTCTCCGCAGGCTACCGCGCACCGGATCTGCGTCAGTCCTCCGCAAACTGGGGTCAGGTCACGGGTGGCGGTCGCCTGAATGGCATTATCGTTGGTAACCCGGATCTGAAACCAGAGAAGAGCCTGAGCGAAGAACTGGGTCTGCTGTGGGATAACGGCGACAATCTCAACGCCGGCATCACCCTGTTCAATACCGATTTCAAAGATAAGATTACCGAAGTTCGCCGCTGTAACAGCAGCGCCGATCCGGCCTGTACGATTGGCAGTGAAAGCTATGATTTTATCAGCGATCGCGTGAACGTTGATAAGGCCAACATGCGCGGTGTGGAATCGACGTTCGGCTGGAAGATAACCCGCGACCTCAACTGGACGGCCAACTACACCTTTACCGAGTCAGAACAGAAAAGCGGTCAATTCGAAGGCAAGCCATTAAACAAAATGCCAAAGCATATGTTTAACACTACGCTGGACTGGCAGGCGACTGAAACCGTGGGCTTCTGGAGTCGTCTGAACTTCCGCGGTAAAACCTCTGAATACCTGAGCCGTACCTCAATGTCGCAGGGCACGCCATCCTATACCCAGGTTGATGTCGGTCTGCGTTACAACGCGAACAAGAACCTGCTGGTGACGGCTGGGGTGTATAACGCGCTGGATAAACAGATTGATTATGATACCTACGACACCATCCTCGATGGCCGTCGCTATACGGTGGGCCTGACGTACAACTTCTGAGTCTCTCCCAACAAAAAACCCCGACCATGTCGGGGTTTTTTATCGTTTCACTTGTGCGGTTACTGTTATTTCTTCACTCGTTCCGGGAAGTGCATTTCACTGTAGCGAACAAAGCGAGTCCCTCGGGTCAGCTTATAGCCGAACCAGATAATCAGGAACAGCGGGATACCGATATAAGTTGCCGCTACGCCGCCCCAGTCAATGGTATCTTTCAGGAATGCTTCGTAGTTCTGGCCCAGCGTGATGATCAGACACAGGACAAACGCGAAGATCGGGCCCAGTGGGAAGAAACCAGAACGATACGGCAGATCCTTCACGTCATGTCCCTGCATGACATAACCACGACGGAAACGGTAGTGACTGATAGCAATTCCCAGCCAGGCGATAAAGCCTGTCATCCCGGAGGTGTTCAGCAGCCACAGGTAAACCGTCTGGTTACCGAACATCGAGGTCAGGAAGCACAGACCGGCAATCACCGTCGTAGCATACAACGCATTACGCGGGACACCGCCGCGAGACAGCTTCGCGAAAATACGTGGCGCTTTGCCATCGCAGGCCAGGGTGTAAAGCATACGGGTTGAGGCGTACATTCCGGAGTTACCCGCCGACAGAACTGCCGTCAGGATCACCGCATTCATCACCGCCGCCGCAGAGAGCAGACCGGCATGCTGGAAGACCAGCGTGAACGGGCTGACGCTGATATCTTTCACGTCATTACGCAACAGGCTCGGATCGGTATACGGGATGATCAGACTGATGATCAGAATGGCGAAGACATAGAACAGCAGGATTCGCCAGAACACCTGACGCACCGCGCGCGGAATGTTCTTCTCCGGATCTTCCGATTCACCGGCAGCAATACCAATCAACTCCGTCCCCTGGAAGGAGAAGCCGACAATCATCGCCACGCCAATCATCGCCGCAAAACCACCGGCAAACGGTGCGTCGCCCGTCGTCCAGTTGCTCCAGCCCACCGGCTGGGTACCTTTGAAGATACCGACGATCATCATCACGCCAACGATGATGAAGATAATCACGGTTGCCACTTTGATCAGCGAGAACCAGTATTCCGCTTCACCAAAGCCTCTGACTGAGATGTAGTTCAGCAGGAAGATCACGCCGAGGAACAGCGCACTCCAGATCCAGCCTGGGGTATCGGGGAACCACCAGCTCATCACCAGTTGCGCCGCCACAAGGTCAACGGCGATGGTCACCGCCCAGTTGTACCAGTAGTTCCAGCCCAGCGCGAAGCCAAAGCCTTCTTCAACATAGTTCTGACCGTAGGTCGCAAATGAACCGGACACCGGCATATACGCCGCCAGTTCGCCAAGACTGGTCATCAGGAAGTACACCATCAGGCCAATCAGAATATACGAAAACAGCGCACCGCCAGGACCCGCAGCGGAAATGGTGGCACCTGACGCAACAAAAAGGCCGGTACCGATGGAGCCGCCGATGGCGATCATCGTCAGGTGGCGCGCCTTCAGTTCGCGACGTAACGCGGGCGCTTCTGTGGTTTTAGTTTCGGAAACCATGTGAAAATGCTATCCATCCAAAAAATGAGGCGCGATTGTAGCAGACGAAACGCCGTGCTTCTGGCACAAATGCGCTGTTATAAGAGACCTTCATGACTGGCCGCGGATTATAAGTAATAGCAGAGAATCGTGAACCGATAGCTCCCTGGACGTATCCCGGCAGACGATCGGTCCCTGCGAGGCGTTATTCGCAATAACTGAGGAAGCGCTGAAGTGCGTTGGAGAGGTGTTTCTGGCGATGATGGATCCGCCAGAGCGTACGCACCAGACGCGGAAGCGGTACCGCGACTTCGCTGAGCGTTCCCGCCTGGAGTTGTTCCTCAATCACCCGACGTGACAGACAGCTAATTCCCAGCCCATGGCGCACGGCATGCTTGATGGCTTCTGAGTTTCCCAGTTCCATCGCCATTTCAAATTTGGGTAAGTGCGACAGCAGCAGGTAATCCACAATTTCCCGTGTGCCGGAACCACGCTCACGCAGGATCCAGGGGGCGCAAGCGAGTTGCTCAAGCGTTACCGGTCCCTGCGCCAGCGG
The DNA here is from genome assembly GCF_019048065.1 of Citrobacter farmeri. NCBI lineage: Bacteria > Pseudomonadati > Pseudomonadota > Gammaproteobacteria > Enterobacterales > Enterobacteriaceae > Citrobacter > Citrobacter farmeri. The sequence goes on along the minus strand of NZ_CP077291.1, from coordinate 1,603,693 downwards.
CGAAGATGGCGCAGCAAACACCACCAGTTCATCTTCCAGCCACGGCTCCGAGATGATTTCCGTATTGTGGCACGGCCCTTCGATAAGCCCAATGTCGACCCGAAAATCAAGCACCGCGGTAATGACGTCCTGACTATTACCGACGCTGAGTTCCAGCGGAAGTGCCGGAAAATCACGGCGATAACGGGCGATCACCCCCGGAAGGATATAGTTGCCGATAGTGCTACTGGCATACACACGGATTGCACCGTTGTCTTCACGGAACAACTGCTCAATCTCCACCGCCTGCTCCAGTAACGCCAGGGCCCGCGGATAGAGCAAACGACCGTGTTCATTCACCACCAGTCGCTTGCCTACGCGGTCGAAAAGCTGAACGCCGAGCTGACCTTCCAGATCGGTCAGCGCCGCACTGACCGCCGACTGCGACAGCGCAAGCATCACCGACGCTTGCGTCGTTGAGCCGCTTTTCAAAACTTCAGTGAATACTTCAAGTTGCCGCAGGGTGATGTGCATGGTCGCTTACCACTTATAAAGATTAATTATAAATATATAATCAATTTTATTTTTAAGCCAGTTCGCCGTAACCTTTTGCCCATAAAAGAGGAGAAGGCAATGACAGAACTCACCTTAACGAATCATCATCGAACAATGTGGCATTTTATTCCGGGGCTTGCCCTGAGTGCAGTAATTACCGGGGTTGCCTTGTGGGGTGGTTCCATTCCCGCTGTGGCAGGTGCCGGGTTCAGCGCCCTCACCTTAGCAATTTTGTTGGGGATGGTGATCGGTAACACCGTCTATCCGCAGATCTGGAAAAGCTGTGACGGCGGTGTCCTGTTTGCAAAGCAACATTTATTACGACTGGGGATTATCCTCTACGGTTTTCGCCTCACCTTCGCACAGATTGCTGATGTGGGGGTCAGCGGCATTCTGATTGACATTTTGACGCTGTCCAGTACCTTTATGTTGGCCTGTTTTCTGGGACAGAAAGTGTTTGGGTTGGATCGCCAGACCAGTTGGTTGATCGGTGCGGGCAGCAGTATTTGCGGTGCGGCGGCAGTACTGGCAACGGAACCGGTGGTGAAAGCCGAGGCCAGCAAAGTCACGGTCGCCGTCGCGACGGTGGTGATCTTCGGGACGATGGCGATTTTCCTCTATCCAGCGATGTATCCGCTACTGGCGCACTGGTTTAGCCCGGAAACGTACGGTATTTTTATTGGCTCCACCATGCATGAAGTTGCACAGGTTGTGGCGGCAGGACACGCGATCAATCCGGATGCGGAAAACGCGGCGGTGATTGCCAAAATGCTGCGCGTCATGATGCTGGCTCCGTTCCTCATCTTTATGGCCGCACGAGTGAAACAACTGTCACCGGCCAGCGGTGGGGAAAAAAGCAAAATCACTATTCCGTGGTTTGCCATCCTGTTCATCGTGGTGGCCATTTTCAACTCGTTCCACCTGTTACCGCAGGCGGCGGTGAACATGCTGGTCACGCTGGATACGGTACTGCTGGCAATGGCGATGGCGGCCCTGGGGTTGACAACGCATGTGAGCGCGCTGAAGAAAGCCGGGGCGAAACCGCTGTTAATGGCGCTGGTGTTGTTCATCTGGCTGATTGTCGGCGGTGGCGTGATTAACGTCCTGGTCCAGCACCTTATTGCATAATTCGCTACATCCTGCCCCTGTTAACCCGCTATGATTGGCAAGATTCAATTTCCGGATACACAAATCCTCCAGGCCATATCTGGCGGGTTAACAGGAGTCTTTAATGAAATACATCGGAGCACACGTCAGCGCAGCGGGCGGGCTGGCAAATGCCGCAATTCGCGCCGCTGAAATCGAGGCAACCGCGTTTGCGCTCTTCACCAAAAATCAGCGTCAATGGCGTGCAGCCCCTCTCACCACGCAAATCATCGATGACTTTAAAGCCGCCTGTGAGAAATACCGCTTCACTTCCGCCCAGATTCTGCCGCACGACAGCTATCTGATCAATCTGGGCCACCCGGTCAGCGACGCGCTGGAAAAATCCCGCGACGCTTTTCTCGATGAAATGCAGCGCTGCGAGCAACTCGGTTTATCCCTGCTTAACTTCCACCCGGGCAGCCACCTGATGCAAATATCGGAAGAGGAGTGTCTGGCGAAGATTGCCGAGTCAATCAACATCGCCCTCGCCCGCACCGAAGGCGTCACTGCAGTAATTGAAAATACCGCCGGTCAGGGCAGCAATCTCGGATTCAAATTTGAGCATCTTGCCGCAATCATCGATGGCGTGGAAGACAAATCGCGCGTCGGCGTGTGCATCGACACCTGTCATGCTTTCGCCGCTGGATATGACTTACGCTCTGCCGCCGAATGCGAAAAAACCTTTGACGAGTTTGAGCGTATCGTCGGCTTTCAGTATCTGCGCGGCATGCACCTGAATGATGCCAAGAGCACCTTCGGCAGCCGGGTCGACCGCCACCACAGCCTGGGGGAAGGCAACATCGGTCACGACGCGTTCCGTTGGATCATGCAGGACGCACGTTTCGACGGTATTCCGCTGGTGCTGGAAACCATCAACCCCGACATCTGGGCAGAAGAGATCGCCTGGCTGAAAGCGCAGCAGACTGAAAAGGCGGTTGCGTAATCATGAACGACAGGGAAAAACAGATACTCAAAATTCTGCGCCGCAACCCGTTAATTCAGCAAAACGAAATCGCCGACATTTTGCAAATCAGCCGTTCTCGCGTTGCCGCGCACATTATGGACCTGATGCGTAAAGGGGCGATCAAAGGAAAAGGTTACATCCTCACCGAACAGGCATATTGCGTGGTCGTGGGAGCGATCAACATGGATATTCGCGGTATGGCGGATATCCACTACCCACAGGCCGCGTCCAACCCGGGCAGTATTCACTGTTCTGCGGGCGGCGTGGGCCGCAATATTGCCCATAACCTCGCCCTGTTAGGCCGCGATGTCCATCTGATTTCCGCTGTCGGCAGCGATTTTTATGGTGAGACGCTACTGGAACAAACGCGTCAGGCGGGCGTCAATATCTCCAGTTGCATTCGCCTGCACGGACATAACACCTCAACCTACCTCTCTATCGCCAATCAGCAGGAAGAGACGGTGCTGGCGATTAACGATACCCACATCCTGCAACAACTGTCGCCGCAGTTACTGAACAGCTCGCGGGATTTAATCCGCCACGCTGGCGTGGTGCTGGCGGACTGTAATCTGACGCCAGAAGCCATCGAGTGGGTCTTTACGGTGGCGGATGACATTCCGGTGTTTATTGATACCGTTTCTGAGTTCAAAGCAACGAAGGTGAAAACCTGGTTTACGCGCATTCATACGCTAAAACCAACGCAAAAAGAGCTGGAAATCTTATGGGGCCATCCCATCAATAGCGATGCCGATCGACTCAACGCGATCAATGCTCTCCATCAGCAGGGCGTTCAGCAGATTTTTGTCTGTCTGGAAGATGAGTCGGTATTTTGTAGTGAGAAAGACGGTGAGCAATTCTTACTCACGCCGCCCGCTCATACGGTGGTCGACAGCTTCGGCGCCGACGATGGTTTCATGGCGGGGCTTATCTACAGCTTCCTGGAAGGGAGCGATTTTCGCGAAAGCGCGAATTTTGCGATGGCCTGTGCGGCATTGTCACGTGCCAGCGTCAGTATCAACAACCCCACCCTTTCCGCTGACAACGCGCTGTATTTGTTAAAAACAAGCCAGTAAAAACGACTTATCCGGCCAGGAAGTGTGTCTCCAGGCCGGATAAGGCATCAACCGCCGTTCGGCAAACTCACGCTATGCCAGTCCAATAAAGAACCCGGCAATGGTCGCACTCATCAGGTTAGAGAGCGTGGCTGCGGCCAGCGCACGCATACCCAACTGGGCGATTTCCGGCGCGCGCTGAGGGGAGATGGCAGAAAATGCCCCGACCACCACGCCAATAGAACCAAAGTTGGCAAACCCACACAGCGCAAAAGAGATAATGGCAATAGTTTTCACATCCAGAGTGCCGCCATCCTGCAGGTAAGGCGAGAGATTGAGGTAAGCGACAAATTCGTTGATCGCCAGTTTCTGCCCAATCAGGCTCCCTGCCAGGGTGGCATCACTCCAGTCAACGCCCATGATCCACGCCAGCGGGGCTAACACCCAGCCAAAGATCCCTTCAAGCGTCGCATGGCCATAGCCGAACCAGCCGCCAATACCACCGATAATACCGTTGATCAGCGCGATAATCGCAACAAACGCCATGACCACCGTCGCCACGCCAGCGGCAATCTTCAGCCCAGTCATCGCTCCGCTTGCTGCGGCTTCAATGATGCTTTTGGGTGGCGTCTCGGTGAAAGAGAGGTTTTCGAAAGTGACTTTTGACGCTTCCGTTGCCGGACTCAGAATACGGGCAAAGAGGATCCCGCCCGGAATCGCCATCAGCGAGGCAGCCAGCAGATAATCAATCGGCACGCCCATGCCGGCGTAACCAATCATCATCGAGCCCGCAATCGAGGCCATCCCGCTGCAAATCGCGGTAAACAATTCATTGCGATTCAGACGGTCAATAAACGGCTTCACGATTGCCGGGATCTCGTTCTGGCCGAGGAAAATCGTCGTGACCGCAACAAATGATTCAATTTTGCTGATGTTCAGGGCTTTCTGGAAAATTCCGCCCAGAATGCGAATCAGCAGCCCCATCACGCCGATGTAGTACAGCAGGCTGATCAACGCGGTGACGAAAATAATGGCGGGGAGCACGCGGAAGGCGAAGATGAACCCGGCGCCATCAAACAGCACGTCCATTTTTGGCCCAACCAGAGAACCAAAGATAAAGGCGCTGCCCGCGTCGCTGTAAGACATGACCTTATGCACGCCCAGCGCGGCCTGCTCGACCAGCCATTTGCCCGGCGGGAAATAGAGCATGATCCCGCCAATCGCGATTTGCAGTACCAGCGCAGCGCCCACGGTACGTAAGCTGATGTGCTTTTTATTCACCGACAGTAAGTATGCGATCACCAGCAATACCGCCATACCCACAACACTTCTCATTATATCCATAATGATTTCCCTTCATGCCAGGAAACCCGGCGCGAAGCCAGGTTTTGGTGGTTTCGGGCGACCGCGAGCTGCCCGTTCGTTATGATCAGGCGAGGCGTTGATATTCCTTCGCGATCTCGCAGGCCAGTACGGCGTTGTTAAACACCAGTTGAATGTTGGACTTCAGGCTGTCGCCGCCGGTTAATTCAGCAACGCGCGCCAGCAGGAACGGCGTACTTTCTTTGCCGACAACGCCCTGCTCTTCCGCTTCCCGAACGGCCTGGTCAATCGCCGCGTTGATTTTCTCTTCCGCCATGGCATAGGTTTCCGGGATTGGATTGGCAACCACCAGACCGCCGTTCAGGCCGGTTTGCCATTTCACCGCCATCGCACGGGCAATTTCCTTCGCGCTGTCGAGACGAATACTGACTTCAAACGGACTGGTGCGGCAGAAAAATGCCGGTAACGCGGTGGTCTGATAGCCAATGAGTGGCACACCGAACGTTTCTAAATATTCCGTGGTTAAACCTAAATCGAGAATAGATTTCGCGCCGGCACAAACCACGGTCACATTGGTATGGGCCAGTTCCTGTAGATCGGCGGAAATATCAAATGTATGTTCAGCACCGCGATGAACACCGCCAATACCCCCGGTAGCAAAAACGTGAATACCGGCAAGGGCGGCAATAATCATGGTCGAGGCAACGGTAGTCGCGCCATTTTTTCCTGCAGCCACTACAAACGGTAAATCACGACGACTGACTTTAGTGACGCTATGTCCTTCGCGACCTAATAATTCAATTTCTTCTTTACTCAACCCGACTTTCATGACTCCGCCAATAATGGCAATCGTTGCCGGCACGGCTCCATGTTTACGGATTGTTTCTTCAACTTCAATTGCCGTCTGCGCATTTTGTGGAAAAGGCATACCGTGAGAAATAATCGTCGATTCAAGCGCAACAATCGGTTTTTTACTATTAATAGCGTCCTGGACTTCTGGCGAAATATGCAGTAATTCAGAGGAAAGCGTTAATTCAGACATTCTGTGTTCTCCACAAGGGTTTTAACGTTCGCAACAGATAATTCAGGGTTGTTGGTATATTCACTGGCCAGCGCCATCGAAGAACAACCCTGTGCAAATCGGATAGAATCAATGAAAGGCATACCGTCAACCCAGCAGGAAGCAAGTCCCGCCATCATGGCATCTCCCGCTCCGGTGACGTTAACTACATGGGTTTTTATTGGTAGCGACCAGCCGCTATCACCGTCTCTTTCACTGTAATAGACCCCATCACCGCCCATACTCAGCACCAGACGATTCAGGCCACGCTCGTGGAACCAGGTAGCGACTTTTGCGACATCTTCACGCCCTGAGAGCGCAATGCCACTGAGGGTTTCCGCCTCAAGACGGTTGGGTTTAAGCGTGTGGATTTGGGCTAAACGCTCGCGGATTTTCACGCATTTCCACGCCGATACCGGATCAACAAATACCGGCACATTCCCCACGTTATCCAGTAACCAGGCCAGCGTCTGTTCACTGATGTTACAGTCCGCCACAATGACACTGGCCCCCCGGATGAAATCGAGATGCTGAGCCAGAAACGCCGCCGAAATATGTTCGGTAATGCTCATATCATTGATTGCCACCAGCATTTCACCGGTATTATCGAGAAGCGATAAATAACTTGAAGTATTCTCACCGGCGACAATCAGGCAATTATCTACATGCACACCAGACTGATTCGTCTGCGCCAATAATGATTGGCCATAGAAGTCATTGCCAACCGCTGTCATTAGCCAGGAGTTTTTCCCGAGGAGGGCAAGATTATGGGCGATATTGCGACCGACTCCGCCCGGCGTAAATTTAATTTTTCCTGGATTTGAGTCCGCATAATTTAAAGAAGCATGCGAATATCCTGCAACGTCCATATTGGCGGAACCAATCGTAATGATGTATTCCTTTTCTCGCATAGCACATCTCCTGGTATGAAAATACCATGACAATGAGATCGTTAAGACTATTCACGGCTCAAACAACTTATTAGAGCACATGTTTATATTCAAACATGTGTTCATAGTAAGCTTGTTTTTATGAAAGTAAACGCACTGACAAGGATAAAAACCGCCAGATATGAACAGAATCACAATTTTTTATAGATACAGTTTGTAAGCGAGAAAAAATTTGCGAGGAAGGACACAGAATGAAGATAAAAAAAGGACAGAGAACCCTCTGCCCTTGTATGAAGCGATGACATTATGCTGCTTTGGCGACAGCATCCTCTTCCGGACGTTTCAGGAAGGCATAAGCCAGACCCGCCACCAGCGTACCGGCAACAATGGCAATCAGATATCCCAACACCGGGGTAATCGCCCCTGGAATCAGCAGAACAAACAGACCGCCATGTGGTGCCATCAGTTTTGCGCCAACCGCCATTGAGATAGCGCCCGTCAGCGCACCACCAACGATACAGCACGGCAGAACACGCATCGGATCGCGCGCGGCGAAAGGAATGGCCCCTTCAGTGATAAAGCACAGACCGAGTACCAGCGCCGCTTTACCCCCTTCCTGTTGCGCCTTGTCGAACTTACGACGCGCAACAATCGTTGCCAGACCCAGCGCCAGCGGTGGCACCATACCTGCCGCCATAATGGCCGCCATTGGCGCATACGTTTGTGTACTCAACAGACCCACACCAAACGCATATGCCGCTTTGTTAACCGGGCCACCCATGTCGGTACACATCATCCCACCAAGGATCGCGCCCAGCAGTACCGCGTTCGCCGTCCCCATGGTTTGCAGCCAGTGCGTTAACCCTTCAAGGATCCCGGCGACCGGTTTGCCGATGAGGTAGATCATGGCCAGACCGACCACGAGACTTGAGATCAGCGGAATGATAAGGATCGGTTTCAACGCTTCCATACTCTGCGGCAGCTTCAGCTTCGTGCTGATGGCCTTCGCCACATAGCCTGCGAGGAAACCCGCTATGATCCCGCCAATAAAGCCAGAACCGGTGCTAACAGCTAACATACCGCCAATGAGACCCGGCGTCAGACCCGGACGGTCAGCAATCGAGAAGGCAATATACCCCGCCAGAACCGGCACCATCAGCGCAAAGGCTGAACCGCCGCCAATCTGCATCAGCGCCGCCGCCAGCGTCCCTTCAACTTTGAACGCTTCGATACCAAAAGCAAAGGAGAGCGCGATGCACAAACCACCGGCAACCACCATCGGCAACATGTAGGAAACGCCCGTCAGCAGGTGACGATACGCGCCTGCACTCTCTTTTTTCCCTTCATTCGCCGCCGCCTGCGCTTTGCCGGTTGGCTCATACACCACGGCTTGTGCTACGGCGTTGTCCAGTTCCTGCGCGGTTTTCTTCAGCGCCAGACCGGTAGACGTACGATACATTGGCTTACCGGCAAATTTTGCCAGATCCACTTCAATGTCTGCCGCCACAATGACCAGATCCGCCTGCGCCACTTCTTCCGGCGTAATGGCATTGCCTGCGCCCACAGAACCACGGGTTTCGACTTTTACCCACCAGCCACGTTTTTTCGCTTCGGTTTCAATCGCTTCCGCTGCCATGAAGGTATGCGCGACGCCTGTCGGGCACGCCGTCACGGCCACGACACGTTTCGGACCATTGGTCGTGGCTACGGGCGCTGCGGCAACCGGTGCGCTGTAAGGCTTAGCGTGACCTTTGGCTTCGCTAAGAAACAGTTCAGGGTGCGCAACTGCCCGGGCAATATCGCCCAGCCAGACTTTCTTGCCGTTCAACGCGTTGTCATTAGGAATGGCATCGGCCAGAACGATCGCCAGTTCAGCGTCATTTGGATTGTCGATGATATCCAGATTTGCTTTATGCGCCGCCGCACCGAGCAGAGTTTTCGCCATGTAAGCGCGGGCCTGCCCGAGATTAGCGTCAATAATCAGCAGCGTTTTCATTATGCCTCTCCTGCTGTCAGTTAAACGGTTGTAAGTCGACACGCGCCATCATTGCGGCCAACTGCGGACGATCGGTAATACCGACATTGCTCTGACTGACCGCCAACGCAGCGACGGCTGTCGCCAGACGCAGCGTATGTTCGCTGGATTCGCGCATTAGCAGACCGTAAATCAGGCCGCCAACCATCGAATCCCCGGCCCCCACGGTGCTGACCACATCCACCGAAGGTGGTTTGGCGAGCCATTCTCCTGAGGCGTTCACCCACAGCGCACCTTCAGCGCCCAGGGAGATCACCACATGCGCGATACCTTGTTCACGTAATGCGTGCGCCGCCTCAATGACATCTTTCATTTCCGGCAGCTTGCGACCGGCCCAGATTTCCAGTTCGCGGCGGTTTGGTTTCACCAACCACGGCGCGGCTTTCAGTCCCGCAACCAGTGCTTCACGGCTACTATCAAAGATAATGCATGGACACTGACTACGCAGACGCGTCATCCAGTCCGTAAAGGCTTCCGGGCTTACGCCGGACGGCAGACTGCCGCTAACGCAGACCATGTCGAACTGACCCAACCAACTCAGGGAATCATTAACAAAACGCTCCCAGTCGGCGGGGGTGACCTCAAAACCAGAGAAGTTGAAATCAGTGACTTCGCCATCTTTTTCCGTCAGCTTGACGTTGATGCGAGTACGTCCTTGCACCACCTGAAAACGGTTAGCAATGCCCAGTTCGCTGAACAGTTGCTGAAAGCCATCCTGGTTATCTTTGCCCAGGAAGCCGCCGACCGTCACGTCGATCCCGAGATCCTTCAGCACTTTGGCTACGTTGATCCCTTTTCCCGCAGCGTGCAGACCGGTGGTTTTCACCAGGTTAACTTCACCGCGTTCGATTTCTGGACAAAAGCCAACCAGATCGTAGGCCGGGTTTAGCGTGATGGTAGCAACACGTCTGCTCATTATGCGCCCTCCCCGAGACCGGCAGCGATAGCCTCACCAATCGCTTTCAGCGCCTGTTCAGCATCAGCCCCCTGCGCCGTAAAGCGCAGGCGATGTCCTTTCTTCACGCCCAGCGCCACTACTTTCATCAGACTACGTCCATTTGCTGGTTTGCCGGTTCCATCAAGGTTTGCCACGGTAATTTCACTGTTAAATTGTTTAATCGTATTGACCAGCATGGTCCCCGGACGGGCATGCAGGCCGTGCTCATTACGAACGACAAACTCGGCGTTCAGCACATCATCAGTCAATGCATCATCGCTGGTCAGCAGCGCCAGTACGGTGGCTGCGTCAGCGTTCAGCAGGCGGTCAGCTTTCATGTCCAGCAGCAGATCGCCCAGACGCTTCAGCACCGCAACGGGTTGATCGTCAGCCATGGCGACGGTCACCAGCAGTGCCGCCTTTTCACCCTGGGCATCAAAGGCATTCGCTGCGCGACTCACCGCGATAGCGCTGCACAGGTTGCCTTCAGCACTGTCGCTCAGCCAGATCCCCTGACCCAGGTTCATTGGCCGTTCGTTAATCACTTTCGCGACAAACGTCGCATCGACCGCACCCGCCTCTTTCAGCCGCGCCGCGTTCAACGCCTGCAACGTCACTAAGTCAGTTGCCGCAACATCCAGCATCAGCGTGTCGTTGTCGAGCTTCAGTTGTTCACTCTGCTTTTCACCCATCAGCAATGCACGCAGTTCTTCAGCAGTAGTTGCTGACTTAAGCTGTTCAGCCACGGAATCATCACTCAGCACGTGCGTCAGCTGACGTAGCAAGCCAAGGTGTTCATCGGAGCTGGCGGCAATACCAATCGCCACGTATGCCACCTGACCTTCCCCCCAGGTTACCCCCTGCGGAAACTGAAAAACCTGAACGCCGGTTTTCAGCACCTGATCGCGGGTGTCGGTGGTGCCGTGTGGAATAGCAATCCCGTTACCGAGAAAAGTGGAAGTCTGCTGCTCGCGAGCGAGCATGCCGTCTACGTAACCGTCCGCTACGTTACCGGCCTGCACTAACGCAGCGGCAACCTGGCGGATGGCTTCTTGTTTATCTCCGGCCTGCTCGCCCGGATGAATGTCCTGAACGGATAACTGAAACATGGTTCTCCTCTCCTGCTGAATTGAAACGATTCAGCTTACATGAGAAAAAAGACGCTATACGGTTCCCTCAACTGAAACTCGACAGCGCTGAAACGTTTCAAGAAGTCTTGCTCTTTCTGCTTCAGCACGCAAGGAAAGTTGCATTTTTGATCGCAAAATTTAGAAGCAATGCACATTTTTGCCTCATTAGCGAAAAGGTGCTGAAGCAAATACAGCGCTATTTCGCTTAAGGTTCAGCAGCGTCAGCCAGGCACACTAGCAGAGTGAAATGCCATTTTGATTTTTCGTGGCGATTTTGATTTAGTCATCTGTTTATTTTCAACTAAGCGGCGTAAACTCCGCGTCTCATCACACTATTGATACCAGAACATGCACAACACCCCCGCTGCCGCCTCGCCAAAAACGTTTGACCTGACGTCTACGGCCTTCCTTATTGTCGCCTTTCTCACCGGTATTGCTGGCGCACTACAAACCCCCACGCTGAGTCTTTTTCTGACCGATGAAGTCCACGCGCGTCCGGGAATGGTCGGTTTCTTTTTTACCGGTAGTGCTGTGATAGGCATCCTGGTGAGCCAGTTTCTGGCGGGACGTTCAGATAAAAAGGGCGATCGCAAACATCTGATCGTCTTCTGTTGTGTGCTGGGCATGCTGGCGTGCGTGTTATTTGCCTGGAATCGTAACTACTTTATTCTGTTGTTTATCGGGGTATTTCTCAGCAGCTTTGGCTCGACCGCCAACCCGCAAATGTTTGCTCTGGCCCGTGAACATGCTGATCGTACAGGCCGCGAAGCGGTGATGTTCAGCTCCATCCTGCGTGCCCAGGTTTCACTCGCGTGGGTGATAGGTCCGCCGCTGGCTTACGCACTGGCGATGGGTTTCAGCTTTACCGTGATGTACCTCAGCGCCGCAGTGGCGTTTGTAGTTTGCGGCGCGATGGTGTGGTTTTTCTTACCGTCTATGCGTAAAGAAACCGCTCTGGCAACCGGTACGCTGGAAGCGCCGCGTCGAAACCGTCGGGATACCCTGCTGCTGTTTGCGATTTGCACATTAATGTGGGGTACCAATAGCCTGTATATCATTAATATGCCGTTGTTTATCATTAATGAGCTACATCTGCCGGAGAAACTGGCGGGCGTGATGATGGGGACGGCGGCCGGACTGGAAATCCCGACGATGCTGATTGCCGGCTACTTCGCAAAACGTCTGGGTAAACGCCTGCTGATGTGCATTGCAGTCGCCGCTGGCTTTTGCTTTTATGCAGGCATGCTGGTCGCGCACTCCCCTGCTGTGCTGCTGGGTTTACAACTGCTGAACGCGATTTACATCGGTATTCTCGGTGGGATCGGCATGCTCTATTTTCAGGATCTGATGCCGGGTCAGGCAGGTTCAGCGACAACGCTTTACACGAATACCATCCGCGTCGGCTGGATTATTGCCGGATCGCTGGCGGGTATTGCCGCTGAAATCTGGAACTACCATGCGGTTTTCTGGTTTGCGCTGGTAATGATTATCGCCACCATGGTCTGCCTGACGCGCATTAAGGATGTTTAAGGCGCTGTCAGCGCCTCCAGTTCAATAAGCCAGGTCATTGCCTGATGGGACGATTCGCCACACATTTCGGTACTTGGCAGCAATCCCGAGCACACCTTTGGCCGCAGCGGAGACGTGAAAATTTTACATCGCTGATGTTCATCAAGCTGGATACACCGCGTGTTGGCAGGCTTGCCCTCGGGCATGCCGGGGATGGGGCTGGAAATCGATGGCGCGGTGCAACACGCCCCACAATCCGGACGGCATTCCATAGTCTGACTCTCTTTATTGTGACCACCGGACAGACGCGCACAGTAGCACCTTTTTTGCACCCGCAAAAGTGCGAATTCCGCTTGCCTGAATGACCCGGCGCGAGTAGTTTGACGCGATAATTTAGCTAATCTCTATAACAGGATCTTTTCGATGCCAAGAGCGAACGAAATCAAAAAAGGTATGGTACTGAATTACAACGGCAAGCTGCTGATTGTGAAAGATATCGATATTCAGTCCCCGACCGCCCGTGGCGCAGCGACGCTGTACAAAATGCGTTTCTCCGATGTCCGTACCGGTCTGAAAGTGGAAGAACGTTTTAAGGGTGACGATATTGTGGATACCGTCACTCTGAGCCGCCGTGGCGTCGACTTCTCCTATGTCGATGGCAACGAATATGTGTTCATGGATAAAGAAGATTACACGCCCTACACCTTCACCAAAGATCAGATCGAAGAAGAACTGCTGTTTATCCCGGAAGGCGGAATGCCGGATATGCAGGTATTGACCTGGGACGGCCAGCTGCTGGCTCTCGAACTGCCGCAGACGGTGGATCTGGAAATCGTGGAAACCGCTCCTGGCATTAAAGGGGCTTCCGCCAGCGCACGCAACAAACCCGCGACGCTGAGCACCGGCCTGGTCATTCAGGTTCCTGAATACCTGAGCGCCGGTGAAAAAATCCGCATTCATATTGAAGAGCGCCGTTATATGGGCCGTGCGGATTAAGTTTTGCGTATACGTAAAAAGGACAGCCTGAACTGTCCTTTTTTGTCACTTGCGATCTTACAGCAGGTCGCGGAACTGGGTCATTTTCAGCGCCAGTTCAACACCGCGCACTTCCGCCAGCCCTTTCAGACGCCCAATCGCAGAATAGCCCGGATTGGTTTTCTTGTGCAGATCGTCCAGCATCTGATGACCGTGATCGGGACGCATCGGAATTGGACGTAAATCGCCCGCCTTCTTACGGCGCTGCTCTTCGGTCAGAATCGCCGTCACCACCGCCACCATGTTCACATCACCCTGCAGGTGCGCGCCTTCATGGAAGGTTTTCGGGTTCTCTTCGCGGCACGTCGAACGCAAGTGGGTAAAGTGGATACGATCGCCAAAGGTTTCGATCATTTTCACCAGATCGTTATCCGCGCGAACGCCGTATGAACCCGTGCACATAGTAAAGCCGTTATAGATGCTGTCGACCGTCTCTTTCAGCCACTGCATATCTTCAATGGTAGAAACAATGCGCGGTAACCCGAGAATCGGACGCGGCGGATCGTCCGGATGCACTGCCAGACGTACGCCCACTTCTTCCGCCACCGGCACAATCGCACGCAGGAACACTGCCATATTGTCGCGCAGATCGTCTTTGCTGATACCGTCGTACTCGGCCAGACGCGCACGGAATTGATCGAGGGTATACCCCTCTTCCGCACCAGGTAAACCGGCAATGATATTGCGGGTCAATTTTTCGATATCCGCCTCGCTCATCGCAGTGAAATACGCCGATGCCTGACGTTGTTCTTCGTCGCTGTAGTCCGCTTCAGCTCCCGCACGCTTGAGGATATGCAACTCAAAAGCGGCGAAGGCTATCTGATCGAAACGTAGCGCTTTCGAGCCGTCCGGCAATTCGTACTCAAGGTCGGTACGCGTCCAGTCCAGAATCGGCATGAAGTTGTAGCAGACAGTGTCGATGCCGCAGGCCGCGAGGTTGCGTATGCTCTGCTGATAATTCGCTATCCATGTTTGATACTGACCGGAGCGGGTCTTGATCTCTTCATGAACCGGAATACTTTCAACAACCGACCAGGTTAACCCTTTTTCTGCCAGAATAGCCTGACGTTTTGTAATCTCTTCAATCGGCCATACTTCGCCGTTCGGAATGTGGTGCAATGCCGTCACAACGCCCGTCGCGCCAGCCTGACGCACATCATCAAGTGATACCGGATCGTTAGGTCCGTACCAACGCCAGGTTTGTTCCATTGCTTTACCTCACAAAGTTGTTATACCAAATTGCTTTACCTGAATGACGACTACCATACAGGCTTCGGCGAAGTGATCAATAAAAGGGGCATGATTGATTGATCCAGCTCACATTCCCTGGATAAATTCGGCTTACCAATTCAATTTGTTGTCATATAACTTTACACTGGCGTTGTTAATTTATGGTTAATCAGGTGTGTAATAAATGACTACAATTGCCTCAGCACGACTGCCGGATGGCGTACAAATGCCTCACTATGACCGCCAGCAGCTTAAAACGCGCATGGTGCATTTCGGTTTTGGCGCCTTTCACCGTGCGCATCAGGCATTACTGACCGATCGGGTGCTGAACGCCCAGGGCGGAGATTGGGGAATTTGTGAAATCAGCCTGTTCAGCGGTGACACGTTGATGAGTCAACTCCGCGAACAGGATCATTTATACACCGTGCTGGAAAAAGGCGCAGACGGCAATCAGGCGATTATCGTCGGTGCCGTCAACGAATGCCTGAACGCAAAGCTCGACTCGCTCGCCACGATTATCGAAAAATTCTGCGAACCCCAGGTGGCGATTGTCTCACTGACCATTACCGAAAAAGGGTATTGCATCGATCCGGCCACCGGTACGCTGGACCTGACGAATCCGCGCATTATTCACGACCTGCAGTCGCCTGACGAACCCCATTCCGCGCCCGGTATTCTGGTAGAGGCGCTGTCACGTCGACAGGCGCGCGGGCTGGCGCCATTCTCGGTGCTCTCCTGCGACAACATTCCTGATAACGGCCACGTAGTGAAGAATGCCGTACTGGGGATGGCGGAAAAACGCGCTCCCGCGCTGGCAAGCTGGATCCGTGAACACGTCAGTTTTCCCGCCACCATGGTCGATCGTATTGTTCCGGCCGCTACAGAGGAATCTCTGGCTGAAATCACCCGCGAGCTGGGCGTCGCCGATCCTTGCGCCATCAGTTGTGAACCGTTCATTCAATGGGTGATCGAAGACAACTTTGTCGCCGGTCGTCCCGCGTGGGAAGCCGCAGGCGTGCAGATGGTCAGCGATGTTCGCCCCTGGGAAGAGATGAAACTGCGCATGCTTAATGGCAGCCACTCGTTTCTCGCCTATCTCGGTTATCTTTCAGGGTTTCAGCATATTAACGAGTGTATGCAGGACAACGCCTTTCGCGAAGCCGCGTACCGACTGATGATGAATGAACAGGCGCCGACGCTCACTATTACAGACGTGGATTTAACCGGCTACGCGCAAAGCCTGATTGAACGCTTTGCCAATCCGGCGCTGAAGCATAAGACCTGGCAAATCGCGATGGACGGTAGCCAGAAACTCCCGCAACGAATGCTGGCGGGTATTCGTCTCCATCTGGCGCGTGAGAGCGCATGGCCTTTACTGGCGCTCGGTGTGGCGGGATGGATGCGCTACGTCAGTGGCATCGATGATGCCGGCGCGACCATCGACGTTCGCGACCCGCTGAGCGATAAAATCCGCGCAATCGTCGCCGCCAGTCGTGAGGAGCAACGCGTCGTGGCTCTACTCACCTTACAGGAAGTCTTTGGCAATGACCTCCCGCATAATCCTGATTTTGTCCAGGCGATTGAAGCAGCCTGGCAGCGTATCGCGCAACGCGGCGCGCATCAGGCGGTGATTGATACGCTAAAAAATTAGCAATTTCTGCCATTAAGGCGAACGGGGCCTGTCTTCGTTCGTCCCGCCCTTCTCTTTTTCGCTTTTTTTCGCCAGGATTAATGGTAATCGTTACGGCACATCATTCTGGAGCAGGCGTGACCAAAACTAACCTTATTACTGGTTTCCTCGGCAGTGGAAAAACCACTTCAATTCTTCATCTGTTAACGCACAAAGATCCTGCCGAAAAATGGGCGGTACTGGTCAATGAGTTCGGTGAGGTTGGCATCGACGGCGCCCTGCTTGCAGACAGCGGCGCGTTGCTCAAGGAGATCCCTGGCGGCTGTATGTGTTGCGTGAACGGCCTGCCCATGCAGGTTGGATTGAATACCTTGTTGCGTCAGGGAAAACCAGACCGCCTGCTGATCGAACCGACAGGACTCGGGCACCCGAAACAGATCCTCTCCCTCCTCACCGCGCCAGTGTATGAGCCCTGGATAGACCTTCGCGCCACGCTGTGCATTCTTGATCCGCGCGGGTTGCTGGATGAAAAAATCGTTGCCAATGAGAACTTCCGTGACCAACTGGCTGCGGCAGATATCATCGTGGCGAATAAAACCGATCGCGCAACGGCAAAGAGTGAACGCGCTCTGCAGACCTGGTGGCAGCAGTTTGGCGGTAATCGTCAGTTAGTGCAGGCCGAACACGGTCAGATTGATGGGCAATTGCTGGACTTACCGCGTCTGAATCTGACTGAACTGCCCGCCAGCGCAGCGCATTCGCACAGCCACTCAGAAACGCGAGGGCTGGCGGCACTGAGCCTGCCGACGCAGCAGCGCTGGCGTCGTAGCCTGAACAGCGGCCAGGGGCATCAGGCCTGCGGCTGGATTTTCGATGCTGATACCATCTTTGACACCATCGGACTGCTGGAATGGGCTCGTCTGGCGCCCGTTGGCCGGGTGAAGGGGGTCATGCGTATTCCGGAAGGCCTCGTGCGCATTAACCGCCAGGGTGAGGATCTGCACATTGAAACGCAGAACGTCGCACCGCCAGACAGCCGCATAGAACTGATTTCCAGTACTGAGGCAGACTGGAATACATTACAGAGCGCATTGTTGAAGCTTCGTTTAGCTGTACACGCGTAAGGTTGCCTGCGATTTATTGAACAGTGAACTCTTTAAATATGAAAATCCGGTTACCACTGATACTCCTGCTGAATGTTGCCGGTCTGGCTTTGTTCATGAGCTGGTATATCCCTGCCAGGCATGGATTCTGGTTTCCCATTGACGCCAGCATTTTCCACTTTTTCAACCACAAACTGGTAGAAAGCAAGGCCTTCCTGTGGCTGGTCGCCATCACCAATAACCGGGCGTTTGACGCCTGTTCCCTGTTGGCGATGGGCTGTCTGATGCTGAGTTTCTGGCTGAAGGAAACGCCTGCAGGCCGCCGTCGTATTGTCATCATCGGTCTGGTGATGCTACTCACCGCCGTGGTTCTGAACCAGGCTGGTCAGGCGCTACTGCCCGTAAAACGCGCAAGCCCCACGCTCAGTTTTGACAATATTTACCGCGTCAGTGAATTGCTGCATATCCCGACGAAGGATGCGTCCAGAGACAGTTTCCCTGGCGATCACGGGATGATGCTGCTTATTTTCGCCGCTTTTATGCTGCGTTATTTCGGAAAAACCGCAGGGATCATCGGCCTTATTATCGTTGTGGTTTTTGCTTTCCCACGTGTCATGATTGGTGCCCACTGGTTTACTGATATCACCGTAGGCTCATTAACCGTGGCCTTAATTGGCCTGCCCTGGTGTCTTCTGACCCCACTAAGCGATCGCCTTATCACGCTTTTCGACAATTATCTGCCCGGCAAAAACAAACAAATTTTAAACAAATAACGCACAGTTATTAACATCATCAGGGTTTATTCTTAAGCCCTGATGATGCGTTAAGATAAATTATTCATCGTATTGTCATTATTTAGTCATAACATTTTCTTTGAGAATGAATGAGTTGTCTATTTTCCCACCGTTTTGCGCTTAAATTAACCAATCCCACTTATTCACTTTCTGTATCACATTTTCTTATTAAAATTCAGATAAAATCACTCGCCAAGCCTGTAGCAATCGGGTAACCTCGAACTCGTTTTGCCTCGCTGGGTTATTATTCTCTTCGCGAATAAATTTGTGCGTTCAGCCACAGTTTTGCGCTTAAAGAATTGTCTCATTGTGCGCAGGTAATTAGTCTCGTCACGTTTGGCATTTTTTATAACGATATTTATCGTTAAGGACTTCAAGGGAAAACAAACAAAATGGTCAAATCTCAACCGATCTTGAGATATATCTTGCGCGGGATCCCCGCGATAGCAGTTGCGGTACTGCTTTCTGCATGTAGCACTACCACTAACACCGCAAAGAACACGCATTCTGAGACGCTTGGTGTGGGCCAGGAAGCTTCTTCACTGCAAGCTTCTCAGGATGAATTTGAGAGTATGGTGCGTAACCTCGATGTTAAATCGCGGATTATGGATCAGTATGCTGACTGGAAAGGCGTGCGCTATCGTCTCGGCGGCAACTCTAAAAAAGGTATTGATTGTTCCAGCTTTGTACAACGTACATTCCGCGAACAATTTGGTTTAGAACTCCCACGCTCCACTTACGAACAACAGGAAACGGGTAAATCGGTTTCACGCACGAATTTGCGTACCGGTGATCTGGTTCTGTTCCGTGCAGGTTCGACGGGTCGTCATGTTGGTATCTACATTGGCAACAACCAGTTTGTTCATGCCTCTACCAGCAGCGGTGTCATCATCTCCAGCATGAACGAGCCATACTGGAAAAAGCGCTATAACGAAGCGCGTCGGGTTCTGAGTCGCAGTTAATCGTTTGGTTGCTATCCCTTGGCTTCCCTGACGAGACAGAAGAAAAGCATCGCTTCGGCGGTGCTTTTTTTTGGTTTCCCCTTTACTCACTGTGGAAAAGCATGACTCGCCGAATCAAACCAGGCTATAGTCTTGTTATTCCATCACATTTATCATCCCGACAACCTCAGGGTAAAACCAGGTATCATGTTCACACACGCCTTAACGACTGGTCGAAAAATCGTGCTTACCTGCCTGATTACAGGGGTTGCCGTTGCTATTGTTATCAGTAGTCTACAGTTCGTGATGGCGTGGCATAAGCGGGAAGTCAAATACGACACACTGGTTTCCGACATTCAACATTACCTGGTCAGCTATTTCGCCGATCTCAAAAGTACCATCGATATCCTGCAGCCATTGACATTAAATACCTGCGAACAAGTCGGCGCGGAACTCACTTCCCGTGCCGCGTTTAGTCTGAACGTGCGCGCGTTTTTGCTGGTTAAGGATAAAAAAGCATTTTGCTCATCGGCAACCGGTGGAATGGATTCACTGCTGGTCGAACTGGTCCCCAGCCTTGATATAAGTAAAGATATCGATATGGCGATTATTCCGGGAACGCCAATGATGCCCGATAAACCTGCGATGGTGATTTGGTATCGCAATCCCCTGCTGGTGAATAGCGGCGTTTTCACCTCCCTGAATATCAACCTCACACCGTATCTGCTGTATACCGCCCGACAAGAAGACTTTGATGGGATCGCCATTATTGTCGGAAAAACCGCGTTGTCGACTTTTTCGGACCATCTGCTCGCCGTTGATGAACTCGACAGTTCGCCGGAGCGCGAAGCAAAAATTGACGGTGTTCCGGTAACGATCAGGCTATACGCAACTAACTGGACCTGGTCCGACTTATGGTATGCCCTGCTTCTCGGCGGGATGGGGGGCATCATTGCAGGTTTACTCTGCTACTACATCATGTGCATCCGTCTACGACCCGGAAAAGAAATCCTCACTGGGATCAAACGCGATCAATTCTACGTAGTCTATCAACCCGTTGTGGATACGCGGTCACTGAAGGTCACTGGACTGGAGGTGCTGTTACGCTGGAGACACCCAACGGCGGGAGAGATCCCGCCTGATGCGTTTATTCATTACGCTGAAGCCCAGCACATGATTGTGCCATTGACCCAGCATCTGTTTAAACTGGTAGCGCGAGATGCCCCTACGCTGCAAAAAGTCCTGCCTGTTGGCGCAAAGTACGGTATCAATATTGCGCCCGACCATCTGCATAGCAGTAGTTTTAAAGACGACGTTCGCCAGTTAATCGCCGCGATGCCTCCCAACCACTTCCAGATTGTGCTGGAAATTACCGAACGCGACATGATCCAACAGCATGAAGCCTCCCAGTTGTTTGAATGGTTGCATGCCGCAGGCTTCGAAATTGCAATAGATGACTTCGGTACTGGTCACAGCGCGCTGATTTATCTTGAGCGCTATACCCTGGATTATCTGAAAATCGATCGCGGTTTTATTCACGCCATTGGTACAGAAACCGTCACCTCGCCGGTGCTGGATGCGGTGCTGACTCTCGCTAAACGCCTCGACATGATGACGGTGGCCGAAGGGGTGGAAACGCCTGAGCAGGCGAAATGGCTGCATGAACACGGGGTTCGCTTCCTTCAGGGCTACTGGGTTAGCCGCCCCATGCCGCTCGACGAATTTGTCCAGTGGGTTTCGCAGCCACACACGCTGAAATGGTAAAGCGCCAACGCGTGGATTCACAACAGACGCCACCTGCCCTATTATTCAGACATAAGTGTGACCTGCGCTGGCAGGTAAGCAAGAGAAGGAATCCCTTTGCAGATAATCGTTCGCATATTACTGCTGTTTGTCATGTTGATGAGCGCGGGCGTCCAGGCGCAGGCGATCAAAGAGAGTTATGCCTTCGCTGTATTGGGAGAGCCTAAATACGCGTTCAATTTTGATCATTTCGATTACGCCAATCCCGCGGCCCCCAAAGGCGGTCAGATCACGCTTTCCGCCCTTGGCACATTTGACAATTTTAACCGCTATGCGCTGCGCGGTAATCCGGCCGCCCGAACCGAACAACTCTACGACACCCTTTTTACCACTTCTGATGACGAGCCCGGCAGCTATTATCCGCTGATCGCCGAGAGCGCGCGTTATGCGGAGGATTATTCGTGGGTTGAAATCACGATCAACCCTCGCGCCCGTTTTCATGATGGTTCACCCGTCATGGCAAAAGATGTTGCCTTCACCTTCAACAAATTTATGACCGAAGGTGTGCCCCAATTTCGTCTGGTCTACAAAGGCACCACGGTCAAAGCCATTGCCCCACTGACCGTGCGCATGGAGCTCGCGAAGCCAGGTAAAGAGGATATGCTCAGTCTGTTCTCCCTGCCCGTGATGCCGCAAGCGTACTGGAAAGATCACAAGCTCAGCGACCCATTATCCAGACCACCGCTGGGTGGCGGCCCGTACCGCATCAGTCAGTGGAAAATGGGCCAGTATATTGTCTATTCGCGCGTGAAGGATTACTGGGCGGCCAATCTGCCGGTCAATCGTGGTCGCTGGAATTTTGATGTCATTCGCTACGACTACTATCTCGACGACAACGTGGCCTTTGAGGCCTTCAAGGCCGGTGCGTTTGATTTGCGTCTGGAGAGCGACGCCAAAAACTGGGCGACGCGCTATGTCGGCAAAAACTTTGATAATCAGTACATCATCAAAGATGAACAGAAAAATGAATCGGCGCAGGATACGCGCTGGCTGGCTTTCAACATCCAACGCCCCGTTTTCAGTGACCGACGCGTCCGTGAAGCCGTTACGCTGGCGTTTGATTTTGAGTGGATGAATAAAGCGCTGTTCTACAACGCCTGGAGCCGGGCAAACAGCTATTTCCAGAACACCGAATACGCCGCCAGAAACTACCCTGATGCGGCTGAACTGATACTGCTGGCCCCCATGAAACAGGATCTGCCGCCGGAAGTATTCAGCCAGATTTATCAGCCTCCCGTGTCTAAGGGCGACGGTTACGATCGGGAAAACCTGCTAAAAGCCGATAAGTTACTGAAAGACGCAGGTTGGGAACTGAAAGGCCAGCAGCGGATTAACACGGCCACCGGTAAACCGTTGAGCTTTGAACTGCTTATTTCCGCCGCCAGTAACAGCCAGTGGGTCCTGCCCTTCCAGCACAATCTTCAGCGTCTGGGTATCACGATGACCATTCGCCAGGTTGATAACTCACAGCTCACCAACCGCTTACGCAGTCGGGACTACGACATGATGCCAACCCTGTGGCGCGCGACGCCGTGGCCCAGTTCCGATCTGCAAATCTCCTGGGCATCCGAATACATCGACTCAAGTTATAATTCTCCGGGTGTTAAAAGTCCGGTGGTCGACAAACTGATTAATCAAATCATCGCCGCGCAGGGTGATAAAAACAAACTACTGCCGCTTGGCCGCGCGCTGGACCGCGTACTGACCTGGAATTACTACATGCTGCCGATGTGGTACATGGCTGAAGATCGACTGGCATGGTGGGATAAATTCTCCCGTCCGGCCATTCGTCCGATTTATACCATCGGCCTGGATAACTGGTGGTATGACGTAAACCGGGCCGCGAAGTTGCCTGCCGCCAGACGACAGGGAGACTAAATGGGCGCGTACCTGATTCGCCGTTTGTTGCTGGTTATCCCGACGCTCTGGGCGATCATCACCATCAACTTTTTCATCGTGCAAATTGCCCCTGGCGGCCCGGTCGATCAGGCGATTGCCGCCATTGAATTTGGTCAGACGAGCGCACTGCCCGGTGCCGGAAGTGAAGGCGTTCGCGCCAGCCACGCCCGGACCGGAGTAGGCAACATCAGCGACAGCAACTATCGCGGAGGACGCGGCCTCGATCCGGAAGTCATTGCCGAAATCACCCAACGTTACGGTTTTGATAAGCCACTGCACGAGCGCTATTTCGCCATGCTGTGGAATTACATTCGCTTCGATTTCGGTGATAGCCTGTTTCGTAGCGCTTCGGTGCTGACGCTCATCAAAGAGAGTCTGCCGGTGTCGGTCACTCTGGGGCTGTGGAGTACGCTCATCATCTATCTGGTGTCGATTCCTTTAGGGATCCGCAAGGCCGTGCATAACGGCAGCCGGTTCGACGTCTGGAGCAGCGCGTTTATTATCATCGGCTATGCTATCCCGGCGTTTCTGTTCGCAATACTGTTGATTGTCTTCTTTGCCGGCGGCAGCTATTACGATCTCTTCCCGCTGCGTGGTCTGGTCTCGGCGAATTTTGACTCTCTGCCCTGGTATCAGAAGATCACCGACTATCTGTGGCACATCACTTTACCCGTCCTGGCGACAGTGATTGGCGGGTTTGCCGCGTTGACCATGCTAACCAAAAATTCCTTTCTCGATGAGGTCCGTAAACAGTACGTCGTCACCGCCCGTGCCAAAGGGGTAAGTGAAGGGAATATTTTGTGGAAGCACGTTTTTCGCAACGCCATGCTGCTGGTGATCGCCGGTTTTCCTGCCACCTTCATCAGTATGTTTTTCACCGGCTCACTGCTGATTGAAGTCATGTTCTCACTCAATGGTCTGGGATTGTTGGGTTATGAGGCGACGGTTTCTCGAGACTACCCGGTAATGTTTGGCACGCTGTACATCTTCACCCTGATCGGCCTGCTGCTGAATATTCTCAGTGATATCAGCTATACGCTGGTCGATCCGCGTATTGATTTTGAGGGACGTTAATGGCCCATTTAAGCCCCGTCAATCAGGCCCGCTGGGCACGTTTTCGCCATAATCGTCGTGGTTTCTGGTCGCTGTGGATTTTTCTCGTCCTGTTTGGTCTGAGCCTGTGTTCTGAGCTGATTGCTAATGATAAGCCGCTGCTGGTGCGCTACGACGGAAGCTGGTACTTCCCGCTGGTCAAAAACTACAGTGAGAGCGATTTTGGCGGCCCGCTGGCAACAAGAGCGGATTACCAGGATCCGTGGCTGAAACAACAACTGGAAGACCGCGGCTGGGTCCTCTGGGCACCGGTGCGCTTTGGGGCGAACAGCATCAACTTTGCAACCGATACCCCCTTTCCCTCGCCCCCTTCGGCGCAAAACTGGCTGGGTACCGATGCCAACGGTGGCGACGTGCTGGCTCGAGTGCTTTACGGCACACGTATCTCCATTCTTTTCGGCCTGATGCTAACCCTGTGTTCAAGCGTGATGGGCGTGCTGGCCGGGGCGTTGCAGGGCTATTACGGTGGCAAAGTGGATCTCTGGGGCCAGCGTTTTATCGAGGTCTGGTCGGGCATGCCGACGCTGTTCCTGATCATTCTGCTCTCCAGCGTCGTACAACCCAACTTCTGGTGGCTGCTGGCGATTACGGTGCTGTTTGGCTGGATGAGTCTGGTGGGCGTAGTGCGTGCAGAGTTCTTACGCACGCGAAATTTTGACTATATCCGGGCCGCCCAGGCGCTCGGCGTTAGCGACCGCAGTATCATCTTTCGCCACATGTTACCCAACGCGATGGTTGCCACCCTGACTTTCTTACCGTTCATTTTATGCAGTTCCATTACCACCCTGACATCACTGGATTTCCTCGGTTTTGGTTTGCCGTTAGGCTCTCCTTCGCTGGGCGAGTTGCTCCTGCAAGGCAAAAATAACCTGCAAGCGCCGTGGCTGGGCATTACCGCCTTCCTGTCCGTGGCCATTTTACTCTCGCTGCTGATCTTTATCGGCGAGGCCGTCCGTGACGCATTCGATCCCAACAAGGCGGTGTAATATGACGCAACCTTTGCTCGCCATTGACAATCTGACACTGGGATTTCGCAAGCAGGAAACGGTCCGCACGGTGGTTAACGCGATTTCGTTACGCGTGGAGGCCGGCGAAACGTTGGCGCTGGTGGGAGAATCCGGCTCCGGCAAGAGCGTTACCGCGCTGTCGATTCTGCGCCTGTTACCTACCCCGCCCGCAGTGTATCTCGGCGGCGATATCCGTTTTCACGGTGAGTCCTTACTGCACGCCAGTGAGCAGACCTTGCGCGGCGTACGCGGCAACAAGATCGCCATGATTTTCCAGGAGCCGATGGTGTCGCTGAACCCGCTCCACAATCTTGAAAAACAGCTCTATGAAGTGCTTTCACTACACCGGGGAATGCGCCAGGAAGCGGCACGCGCGGAGATATTAGGCTGTCTTGATCGGGTCGGCATTCGTCAGGCGACAAAACGGCTGGGCGATTATCCGCACCAACTTTCCGGGGGCGAGCGTCAGCGGGTGATGATTGCGATGGCGCTGTTAACGCGACCTGAATTGCTCATTGCCGATGAGCCGACCACTGCACTGGATGTCTCAGTACAGGCGCAGATCCTGCAACTGCTGCGTGAACTCCAGCATGAGCTAAATATGGGGATGCTGTTCATTACCCATAACCTCAGTATTGTCAGGAAACTCGCCGACAGCGTGGCGGTGATGCAAAATGGGCAATGCGTTGAACAAAACCGTGCCGCCCCTCTTCTCCAGGCACCCGCACATCCCTACACGCAGAAGTTGCTCAACAGCGAGCCAGCAGGCGACCCGGTACCGTTGCCGATGGGGCTGTCCCCCCTTCTCAGGGTCGAGGATTTACGCGTCGCTTTCCCTATTCGCAAAGGTATCCTCAAGCGCGTGGTGGCGAACAATGAGGTGGTGAAAGGCATCAGCTTCAGCCTGCAACCCGGTGAAACGCTGGGGCTGGTGGGCGAGTCAGGCTCAGGGAAAAGTACGACCGGGCTGGCACTTCTGCGGCTTATTACCTCCGAGGGCAGCATAGAATTTGACGGGCAGCAGTTACAACATCTTAAGCGCCGACAGTTGTTGCCCGTACGCCATCGTATCCAGGTGGTCTTTCAGGATCCCAACTCCTCGCTGAATCCGCGACTGAGCGTACTGCAAATCATTGAAGAGGGACTGCGCGTTCACCAGCCAACGCTCTCAGCCGAGCAGCGTGAGCAGCAGGTCATGGCCGTTATGGCGGAAGTGGGACTGGATGCCGATACGCGCCATCGCTATCCGGCGGAGTTTTCCGGCGGTCAGCGCCAGCGTATCGCGATTGCCAGAGCGCTGATCCTGAAACCGTCACTGATTGTTCTTGATGAACCCACGTCATCTCTCGATCGAACCGTGCAGGCACAAATCCTCGCGCTATTGAAATCGTTACAACAAAAGCACCGTCTGGCTTATATCTTCATAAGCCACGATCTGCACGTAGTACGCGCGTTATGCCATCAGGTGATTGTGCTGAAACAGGGAGAGGTAATCGAGCAGGGGCAATGCGAGCACGTCTTTAGCGCGCCGCAGCAGGCGTATACGCGTCAACTTCTCACGCTAAGCTGACGCTCAAAATGGATTGTTGTTAGAAAACGGTTCGGCAATGGCCACGCCAAAATTCTTCAGGCGACAGGTCGCAGCAAACTCATCCTGGCGATTCACAAACAGGCACGGTTCGCCTTCACACTCGAGAACGGAGCATGGCACCTCGATATCACTGAGCGCCTGGCTGAGTTTATGCATCACCGGCCAGGCGCTATCGCCATCCGGACTCAGCAGTTTAAGTGCCACCAGACTGTTTTCTATGCTTTGGCCATTTTGCGGAATCGGTTCAACTTTCGAACCTGCGAAACCCGCTGACCAACGATAGTTCTGTGGTAAGCGATGAACGATTGAGAGCTGTAATGTTGTCACTTTCTTTCCCCGGAAGCACAATCACTTCACAATATATTTACATCCATATTAACACATCATTGACAATCCGTCCTTAAACGGTTGCATAACGTGACGATCCTTATCCCGCGCGGCCAGTATGGTCGGTATGGCCTTTATTAAAATAGATGTTTCCAGTCGGGACAGGAGTGCGGGGTATATGTACCCGTTTCTGCGATCTAACTCAACCTTTTTAACTACAATGATGTGACTTTTTACATAAATTGATTTTACATAAAATAAACATATATCGGGGAAATGATGGAATTGTCGTTGACGTACATCAACAAAGGAAGCCGAATGGCTTCCATGTTGTGTATTTGATCACCGTTTTTTCGGACGGCTCGCATAGAGATAGAACAAAATTGAACAGCTTGCACAGAAAGCAATAGACCAAATCATCGGCCAGGCCGAATTAAACGTCGCCAGAGAGAGCAACGCGCCGACAAGCGCGCCAATGCCAAAGCGGAAGGTACCCGCCAGCGACGAAGCCGTTCCCGCCATATGTGGGAACTCATCGAGGATCACCGCCATCGCATTGGAGGAGATCATCGACACGCAGCCGACAAAGACCGCCACCCCCAGCACCAGCGCCCAGAAACCGACGCCAAACAGCGCGCTGAGCACCATCCACACCGCCATCGCCAGTTGGATCCACAATCCGGTACGGAACATGTTCAGCGCACCGATCCGACGCACGAAGCGACTGTTAAAAATCGTCATAATGAACAGAAAGACGATGTTCAGAGCGAAGTAGTAACCAAAATCCTGCGGCGATACGTGGTTGATTTCGATATACACGAAAGGCCCGGCGCTGAGAAATGAGAACATCCCGGCAAAGCTAAAACCACTTGCCAGCATATAGCTCAGCACCCGCTTATGGCGAAACAGCGAGGCAAAGTTACCTATCGTCGTGCGGATATGAAACGGCTGGCGCTTTTCCACCGGCAACGTCTCTTTAATGAGCGTCGCGATCATGACAGAGGCCAGCACCGCTGCGATCGCCAGGATCCAGAAGATATAGTGCCAGCTCAGCCACACCAGCACCCAGCCGCCGATAATCGGCGCCATCAGCGGCGCAATCGTGGTCACCAGCATGACGAATGACATCATGCGGGAGAACTCTTCTTTAGGATACATATCGCGCATCAGCGCATTGATCACCACGCTGGCCGCGGCGGCTGCCAGACCGTGAAAGAATCGCATGACAATCAGTTGATCGATGGTTTGCGCCAGCGCACAGGCCACCGCAGCAGCGGCGAACACCAGTGTGCCGCCGAGGATCACCGGCTTTCGCCCGAGGCTATCCGCCATCGGCCCATACAGCAGTTGCCCGACGGCGAAGCCCAGAATATAGGTGCTGAGCGTCATCTGCGCACTGCCCGCCGGCACGCCAAACTGCCCGGAGATCACCGGTAGCGCCGGAAGATACATATCGATCGACAGTGGCATCAGCATAGCCAGCAGACCGAGGATAAAAACAATGGCAAAGGACGAGTGCTGCCGGGTGGTCACAAAAAACTCCTGAATTTGTCAGAGGGAGGTTAAAAACCTGGCCTTTCTGGCTTAGCCAACGCTGGCAATTTCTGCGTCGGTCAATGGACGATACTCACCCGGTTCAAGGTCAGCATCGAGGATAATGGCGCCGATCCGCTCGCGGTGCAGTCCGACAACGTGGTTGCCCACGGCGGCAAACATCCGTTTCACCTGGTGATAACGCCCTTCGCTGATGGTCAAACGCACCTGCGTGGGAGTGATAACTTCAAGCACCGCCGGCTTCGTGAGATCTTTCTCGTTATGTAGTTGCACACCTTTTGCAAACTGCTCTGCGGTATCATCGGTAACCGGCGATTCCAGCGTAACCAGATAGGTTTTCTCACAGTGATGACGTGGCGAAGTGATGCGATGCGACCACTGCCCGTCGTCGGTCATCAGCACCAGACCGGTGGTGTCGATATCCAGGCGACCCGCAGCGTGTAATTTATGCGCAACAGGCTCATCCAGGAAGTAAAGGATCGTCGGGTGATCCGGGTCATCGGTCGAACACACGTAGCCCTGGGGTTTATTAAGCATAAAGTAACGTGGGCCGTTTTGCTGAACCAGCGTGTTGCCATCATATTCTACGTCGTGTTCTGGCAGCAGTTTGAACGCGGTATTTCGGATGATTTCACCGTCCACGGTAACACGGCTACCGCGGATCTCACGCCCGGCAATAGCGCGGCTGACGCCGAGTTGCTGAGCGATAAATTTATCAAGTCGCATGAGTGTGATTTTGCCTGTAAAAATACGGGAATCGGGCGCGTTGCCCGAAAAGTGGAGCCGTTATCCGCCCAGTATAGCGGGCTAACAACATCCCTCAAGGGAAAACGATTCGTGGCATACTATACCCGAGTTTGTTACGTATTGTGAGACCATGATTTTTACACTTCGCCCCTACCAGCAAGAAGCTGTGGATGCCACGCTCAACCATTTCCGCCGCCATCGCACGCCTGCGGTGATTGTTCTCCCCACCGGCGCCGGTAAAAGCCTGGTGATTGCCGAACTGGCGCGCGTCGCCAGGGGGCGTGTACTGGTGCTGGCGCACGTAAAAGAGCTGGTGGCGCAAAACCATGCCAAATACTGCGCGCTGGGGCTGGAAGCGGATATTTTTGCCGCCGGACTCAAACGCAAAGAGAGCCACGGTAAAGTGGTTTTCGGCAGCGTTCAGTCCGTGGCCCGTAATCTGGATGCCTTCCAGAGCGAATTTTCGCTGCTGATTGTCGATGAATGCCATCGCATCGGCGATGATGAAGAGAGCCAGTATCAGCAGATCCTCACGCACCTGAGTAATGCCAACCCCCACATTCGCCTGCTGGGGCTGACCGCCACCCCTTTTCGTCTCGGCAAAGGTTGGATCTATCATTTCCACTACCACGGGATGGTACGCGGCGATGACAAGGCGCTGTTTCGCGACTGCATTTATGAGCTACCGCTGCGCTATATGATTAAACACGGCTATCTCACACCGCCGGAACGACTCGATATGCCGGTGGTACAGTACGATTTCAGCCGCCTGCAGGCGCAGAGTAATGGTCTGTTTAGCGAAGCCGATCTGAACCGGGAGCTGAAAAAGCAGCAGCGTATCACGCCGCACATCATCAGCCAGATTGTTGAATTTGCCCAGGCCCGCAAAGGGGTGATGATTTTTGCCGCCACCGTCGAGCATGCGAAAGAGATTACCGGACTGCTGCCCA
The DNA here is from genome assembly GCF_019048065.1 of Citrobacter farmeri. Lineage (NCBI taxonomy): Bacteria > Pseudomonadati > Pseudomonadota > Gammaproteobacteria > Enterobacterales > Enterobacteriaceae > Citrobacter > Citrobacter farmeri. Next base: position 1,573,389 of record NZ_CP077291.1, on the reverse strand, counting down.
AAGAGGATTCTGCTCTGATTACTGGCGATACCCCCGGCCCTGAACGCGACGAACTGATAGAGGCGTTCAAAGCCCAGCGTTTTCGCTATCTGGTCAACGTCTCCGTCTTAACCACCGGCTTCGATGCCCCGCACGTCGATCTTATCGCCATCCTGCGCCCCACCGAGTCGGTCAGCCTGTACCAACAAATTGTGGGCCGCGGCCTGCGCCTCGCGCCGGGAAAAACGGACTGTTTAATTCTCGATTACGCCGGCAATCCGCACGACCTCTACTCCCCGGAAGTGGGCAGCCCGAAAGGCAAAAGTGACAACGTGCCGGTACAGGTGTTTTGCCCGGCCTGTGGTTTCGCCAACACCTTCTGGGGGAAAACCACCGCTGACGGTACCCTGATAGAACATTTCGGCCGCCGCTGCCAGGGCTGGTTTGAAGATGATGAGGGACACCGCGAACAGTGCGATTTTCGCTTTCGCTTTAAAAATTGCCCACAGTGCAATGCCGAAAACGACATTGCCGCCCGTCGCTGCCGGGAATGCGATGCGATCCTCGTCGATCCGGACGACATGCTGAAAGCGGCGCTGAAGCTAAAAGACGCGCTGGTGCTCCGCTGTAGTGGTATGACGTTGCAGCACGGCCATGACGAGAAAGGCGAATGGTTGAAAATCACCTACTACGATGAAGACGGCGCAGACGTCAGCGAACGCTTTCGCTTACAAACTCCGGCTCAGCGTATGGCGTTTGAACAACTGTTTATCCGCCCGCATACCCGCACGCCAGGCGTGCCCCTACGCTGGATCACGGCGGCGGATATCCTCGCACAGCAGCCGTTGTTACGTCATCCCGACTTTGTGGTGGCGCGGCTGAAAGGTCAATACTGGCAAGTACGGGAAAAGGTGTTCGATTACGAGGGACGTTTCCGTCGGGCACATGAATTACGCGGTTAATGGTACTTTTGATTGATGTAACGGGCGTTTGAGTATAGAATCTCGCCCGCTTTTGCATACGCAAAGCAGATCACTTACCTGTTGCTGGGTCGCCTGTAGCAGGAATTATTAAAGAGAGATTTAAATGTTTACTATCAACGCTGAAGTACGTAAAGAGCAGGGTAAGGGTGCGAGCCGCCGCCTGCGTGCCGCTAACAAGTTCCCGGCAATCATCTACGGTGGCAAAGAAGCCCCGATTGCTATCGAACTGGACCACGATGCCATCATGAACATGCAAGCTAAAGAAGGTTTCTATAGCGACGTTCTGACTATCGTTGTTGACGGTAAAGAAGTTAAAGTTAAAGCTCAGGCTGTACAGCGTCACGCGTTCAAGCCGAAGCTGACTCACATCGACTTCGTTCGCGCGTAATCGCCAACAAGTTGAAGAAAAACCCCGCTCTGGCGGGGTTTTTTTATGGCGCTTAGTTACCGCCTGACGTACGACGCTGAAGCTGATCGCGCAGGTTCGGCGGCGTGCCTTTAATGGTCAACGTATCGGTGGCCGGATCCCAGAAAATACGCTCGCCCAACAGCATTGCGTCGAAGTTAATGGTTAACCCACCGCCGCTACCGGCATATTTGGTCAGTTGACGCAGCGTGCTGCGATCGGCCGGAAAACTCTCTTCCAGCTCATAGCCCTTCTCCGCCGTAAACTCGCTAAAGCTCACTTCACTGACGCCGGAAAGCTCTTTCGACAACGACTCCAGTTCAATCTCTTCACCGGCCTGAAGCTGCTCGTTGCAGTAGCTGTACACCTGCTGGCGCACGTTCTGGCGCTCAGCCTTATCCAGTTGCGCTTCGGCGGTAAAGTCATCGACCGCTTGCAGCAGCCCACGATTCTGCGCTTTGGCGTTGAGGCCTTCGCTGGCCCCGAGGAAATCCATAAAGAAGTCAGCCACTTTGCGCCCTACCCGTCCTTTCAGGAAGGTCAGATAGCGAGTGGATTCCGGATTGGTTTCCCACTCGGTCAGATCGATACGTGCGACGATATCTGCATGGTTAATATCCAGATAGTGCGTTGGGTTGATATCCAGATTCTCATTAACACGCATGCTGCTTAAGTTGTTCAGCACCGCCACCAGTAAATACTCTACCGCCAGATAGCGATAATGACAGAACAGCACAATGCCGCCATCGGCAAACGGGTATTTGGCAAGCTCATCACGCAAACGTCCGGTTGCCGCGCGGCTAAAGGCGAGAAAATCTTCCTCACCCTGACGCTGCAAGCGCAGCGCTTGCGCCAGTTCACCCTCTTCGCTGAACAGGCCATACGCTTTATTTTTCGCGCTATAGACCCGATGCAGTTCAGCCATCATATCGACAACGGTGTTTGTCGGTTCCAGTAATGAATCGCGCAGGACCAGCTCAAGGTTTTGCTCATCACGCTTGATAAGCTGGTGCAGGGCAATCTGGTTGATATCCAGACTCATGATAAACTCTCCTTAAAGACCGGGCGGTATTCAACCACCACCGGCGAGGCGACGCAACAGAAGATGCAGCGCCATTTTGCCTGCCGCACGCTCACGCGAATTAATGAGGATAAAAAAGCGGAAAAAAAACTGTTGCTACGGTAATATGTTGCCCTTTCATGAATAAACTGATTTCGATTTATGCCACAAATCTCCCGCTATAGTGACGAACACGTTGAACAACTGCTCACCGAGATGCTCAACGTACTGGAAAAACATAAGGCGCCGACTGACCTTTCCCTGATGGTGCTGGGAAATATGGTCACCAACCTTATTAATACCAGCATTGCCCCGGCTCAGCGCCAGGCGATTGCGAACTCTTTTGCCCGCGCGTTGCAGTCCTCGGTAAACGACGACAAAGCGCACTAAAAGCCGACTTCGGGGAAACGAACGACAAGTTATGGTAACTCATCGTCAGCGCTACCGTGAAAAAGTCTCCCAGATGGTTAGCTGGGGGCACTGGTTTGCACTGTTCAACATCCTGCTGGCCATTGTGCTCGGCAGCCGTTACCTGTTTGTCGCCGACTGGCCGACAACGCTGGCTGGTCGCGTTTACTCTTATCTGAGTATCGTCGGCCATTTCAGCTTTCTGGTGTTTGCCACTTATCTGCTGATCCTGTTCCCGCTGACGTTCATTGTGATGTCCCAGAGGCTGATGCGTTTCCTGTCAGCCATTCTGGCGACGGCAGGAATGACGCTTCTGCTGATCGACAGCGAAGTGTTTACCCGGTTCCACCTGCATCTTAATCCCATCGTCTGGGAACTGGTGATTAACCCCGACCAGAACGAGATGGCGCGTGACTGGCAGCTGATGTTCATCAGCGTGCCGGTAATCCTGCTGATTGAAATGCTGTTTGCGACCTGGAGCTGGCAAAAACTGCGCAGCCTGACGCGTCGTCGCCACTTCGCCAAGCCGCTGGCCGCCTTTTTCTTTGTCTCATTTATTACTTCACATGTGGTCTATATCTGGGCGGATGCCAATTTCTATCGCCCGATCACCATGCAGCGCGCCAACCTGCCGCTCTCCTATCCGATGACCGCACGCCGGTTTCTGGAGAAACATGGCCTGCTGGATGCGCAGGAGTATCAGCGCCGTCTGGTTGAGCAAGGAAATCCGGAAGCCGTATCCGTGCAGTATCCGTTGAGCGAGTTGCGTTATCGCGATATGGGCACCGGACAAAACGTCCTGCTGATCACGGTTGATGGCCTGAACTATTCGCGCTATGAAAAACAGATGCCTGCTCTCGCCGGATTTGCCGAGCAGAACATTGCCTTCACGCGCCACATGAGTTCCGGCAACGCTACCGACAACGGCATTTTTGGTCTGTTCTACGGCGTGTCGCCGAGCTATATGGACGGTATTTTGTCCACCCGGACGCCCGCAGCACTGATTTCGGCGCTGAACCAACAAGGCTATCAGTTGGGGCTGTTCTCCTCCGACGGCTTTACCAGCCCGCTGTATCGTCAGGCACTGCTGTCTGACTTCTCGATGCCAAGCGTACAAACGCAGTCTGACGAGCAGACCGCCAGCCAGTGGATTAACTGGCTGAGCCGCTATGCGCAGGAAGATAACCGCTGGTTCTCGTGGGTGTCGTTTAACGGCACCAACGTCGACGACAGCAACCAGGCTACTTTCGTCCGCCGCTACGCCCGCGCAGCGGGAGATGTGGATAAACAGATCAACCGCGTGCTTGGCGCGCTGCGCGAGTCAGGCAAACTGGATAACACGGTTGTGATTATCACAGCCGGCCGCGGTGTCGCGTTGAGTGATGAAGAGAAAAGCTTCGCCTGGTCGCGCGGCCACCTGCAGGTTCCGCTTATCATTCACTGGCCGGGAACCCCTGCGCAGCGGATCAACAGCCTGACCGATCATACTGATGTTATGACTACGCTAATGCAGCGTCTGCTCCATGTCAGCACCCCTGCCAATGAGTATTCGCAGGGACAGGATCTGTTCAATGCCAATCGTCGCCATTACTGGGTGACGGCAGCCGATCTCAGTACGCTGGCGATCACCACGCCTGAAATGACGCTGGTGCTGAACAACAACGGCAAGTACCAGACTTACGATTTACGCGGCGAGAAGATTAAAGATCAGAAGCCGCAGTTGAGCCTGCTGTTGCAGGTGTTGACGGACGAGAAGCGTTTTATCGCTAACTGATTTATTATTAATCAGTTAGCCGGATGTCCCCTTGCATTCGGTGCGGAAAGCGGTAGTATTACCTCCCACGAGTCGGCACGTAGCGCAGCCTGGTAGCGCACCGTCATGGGGTGTCGGGGGTCGGAGGTTCAAATCCTCTCGTGCCGACCAAAATTCCCCTTAAGAACCAGCCTTTTACGGCTGGTTTTTTTTATTATGTCCGCCACTGGAATTGAATTCGATTCGAGTTATGGACGGAAATAATGTTACACTTCCGGTTTTGCACAGCCGATCTTATTGCTTATGTGGCATCACTTCATTAAGTACACTTCCGTAGGTGTGATCAACACGTTGCTTCACTGGATAGTTTTTGCTATCTGCATCTACGCTTTTCATGCCCATCAGGCGCTGGCTAATTTCCTGGGGTTCGGCGTTGCTGTTAGTTTCTCTTTTTATGCCAATGCCCGGTTTACCTTCAGGCAATCGACCACAACGCGTCGTTATCTGCTGTATGTCGGTTTTATGGGCCTGCTCAGTATCCTGACGGGCTGGGGGGCAGAACAGTGTGGTTTCCCACCGCTGGTGACGCTGGTCGCGTTCTCAGCCATTAGCCTTGTCTGCGGATTTATCTATTCCAGATTCATTGTATTCAAGGGCGCACGATGAAAGTTTCACTGGTCGTTCCTGTTTTCAACGAAGAAGAAACCATTGGTCTCTTTTACAAGACGGTGCGCGAATACGACGCGCTGAAAGAGCATGATATCGAAATTGTGTTCATCAATGATGGCAGTACCGATGCGACAGAATCCATCATTAACGCTCTCGCCGTTGCCGACCCCCTTGTCGTCGCGCTCTCGTTTACGCGAAATTTTGGCAAAGAGCCGGCGCTGCTTGCCGGACTCGATAATGCCAGTGGCGACGCCGTTATTCCGATGGATGTCGATCTCCAGGATCCCGTCGAAGTTCTCCCTCACCTGATCAAAAAATGGCAGGAAGGAGCGGACATTGTGCTGGCTAAACGCTCCGATCGCTCTGTCGATAGTCGCCTGAAGCGTAAAACCGCCGAGTGGTTCTATAAACTGCACAATAAAATCAGTACGCCGCATATTGAAGAAAACGTCGGCGATTTCCGGCTGATGAGTCGTGAAGTGGTGGACAACATTAAGCAAATGCCAGAACGAAATCTGTTTATGAAAGGGATTTTGTCCTGGGTTGGCGGTAAAACGGAGATCGTTCTCTACGCGCGCGCCACTCGTTGTGCAGGGAAGAGCAAATTTAACGGCTGGAAGCTGTGGAACCTTGCACTGGAAGGGATCACCTCTTTTTCCACCTTCCCGCTGCGGATCTGGACCTACATTGGTCTCGCGGTTGCCCTGCTTTCTTTTACCTACGGCGCGGGAATGGTAATAGATACGCTTCTGTGGGGAAATCCTGTGCGTGGCTATTCCTCCCTGATTGTGTCAATCCTGTTCCTGGGAGGCGTTCAGCTTATTGGCATTGGCGTACTGGGTGAGTATATCGGGCGAATCTATGTAGAAACCAAGAAGCGGCCCCGATACATCCTGAAAAAGCGTAAAACAATGGATCTCGATTCAGACAAGGATAACTGATGTTAAAGCATGTTGATAAAAGCATTCTTTTAATTGCCTTTTTTGCCGTATTTGTCCTGGAGTGGTTCACCCCTATTCACTCCGACGATTACCGCTATGCCCTGCTTGGCGTCTCATTTGACGCGCACCTGAATCACTACCTGACCTGGAGCGGGCGCGTAGTCGCTGACTATGTCAGCGCGCTGTTGCTCGCCACCGAGTCTCGTTGGTTTGTCTCAACCATGACGGGTCTTGTCGTCGTCGCGTTCTGCTATTTCATTGTGAAAACCCCGACGGGCACGCTGAAATGGAAAAAACATGATGCGCTGATTTTTACCCTTATTTTTCTGACCTTTTGGGTCGCCAACCCGAATATTGGACAAACGGTTTTCTGGATCGTTGGCAGCGCAAACTACCTGTGGACGAATCTGTTCGTCGCCGCATGGATCTGGAATCTGTACCGCATACAGCTCCAGCGCGAAGAGCGTACGCACATGGGTATGCTGTTGCTCGGACTGCTGGCGGGCTGTTCCAATGAAAGCGTCGCGCCATTTGTCGTTGGTCTCGCACTGCTGACTATCGTGTACGATTACTGGCAAGAGAAACGCATCATTGCGAATAAGATCGCGTACTTTTTGTCCGCGCTGGTGGGCGCCAGCATTTTGATTTTTTCCCCGGGCAATTTTATTCGTGCTCAGGGCGCCCATACCGTCTGGTACGATAAATCGATCGTTGAAAGAATCACCATTCACCTGAGTGAACGCTTCTTTAACCACCTGGCGCTGGTATGGATTTCTTATGTGGTGCTGGTTTTACTGGCAGTGCTTTTGTTCGCGGCGAAGCGGCAGGGACATCGCATTAAAAGTGCCAATCCCTGCATGGTCGGGCTAATGCTGCTGGTGGGGCTGGGCACCTCTTTTATCATGGTGGCTTCCCCGTCTTATCCTGACCGGGTCATGCTGTCGACATTTTTATTCTTCCTGCTTGCCCTCTCGTTCCTCGCACGGGAAGTCGTCACGGTAGCCAGCCCAAGTGTCATGAATGGGTTTTATGCCATTACGGGCCTGATGGCCGCGGTATTCATCTGGTCATACACTTTAATGTATGCCGCTTATACGCGCGTTTTTCAGCAGGATTATGTTCGTGTAAGCATCGTTAAGAGCCAACTCAGTCAGGGGCACAAGGACTTTACCGTGCCCGATTTCCACTTTTTGAAAATGCAAAACAGCGGGGGACATTTCGGTTTCTTTCACGATCCGCAGGTCTATGGTCGTTATTTTGGCGCAGAGAATGTGGCAAAAGAAAAGGTTAACTTCGATTACTCCGTGTTGGCAAACGGCAAGCAACAAGCGCTCGGCGGCGATAGCACAGCCTGGTTCAATAATCGCGGCGATTTAATGCTGGTGAGCAAACGTCCGTTAACCGGTATCGTGCAGGTGAAGACCGCTTCATCCGACGCGTCGATCTCGCTTGCGCGCTTTACCGCCGCAAAAATTAACGATGAATACTGGTATTTCAGCGCGATACCCAAGGAAGACGTAACTCACCTCGCGCTACTGCCCTAACCGCAGAGCCTCTCATGACGATGAGAGGCTCTTTCCCTCCCCTTTTCCCGGCAGGTTTTACTTCTTACCCATGCGTAATCTGGGGTAATATTTCTTCCTCTTATCGATGCGGTGAATCTGGACGATTCCTGATCGAATACCAATAATGATTCTAATAAAATCTCGGGAGCTAACTATGCCTGAAGCAACGCCTTTTCAGGTGCTGGTGGTAGATGACCACCCTCTTATGCGTCGTGGTATCCGTCAATTACTGGAACTGGATCCGACATTTGAGGTGGTTGCCGAAGCGGGCGATGGCGCAACGGCGATTGATCTGGCAAACCGTCTCGATCTGGATTTGATCCTGCTTGATCTGAATATGAAAGGGCTGAGCGGTCTGGATACGTTGAACGCCCTGCGTCGCGATGGAATCACGGCGCAGATCATCATTCTCACCGTTTCGGATTCGGCCAGCGACATCTACGCGCTGATTGACGCCGGCGCAGATGGCTATCTGTTGAAAGACAGCGATCCTGAAGTCCTGCTGGAAGCTATCCGCACGGGTGCCAACGGCGGTAAGGTTTTCAGCGAACGCGTCAGTGATTATCTGCGCGAGCGCGAAATGTTTGGAGAGGAAGACGATCCGTTCAGTATGCTGACCGAGCGTGAACTGGATGTGCTGCACGAACTGGCTCAGGGACTGTCCAACAAGCAGATTGCCTCGGTACTCAATATCTCCGAACAAACCGTGAAGGTGCATATCCGCAACCTGTTGCGCAAGCTAAACGTACGCTCGCGCGTTGCCGCCACCATTCTGTTTTTACAAACCCGCGGACTACAGTAAATCCGCGACACGCGGCCGGATTGAATGCTCCGGCCGCAGGGTTATTCACTCTTTGGTGATAAGTGCTGCATTGCCTGCGCGATACTGCGCTCAATCACCGCTCGACGCGTATCGTTCGCTGGCAGCATCTTCAGCATCATCTCCCAGGCGGCGACCGCCTCGCCAAAACGTTCCTGCTCAAAGGCATTGAAGGCGTACATGCTCAGGACCCGCACATTGGCGTGATCGCTCCGGACCAGTTCTCGCAGCAACTCCCCTCCGCGACGGTTATCATCAGGATCGGAAGAGCGGGTCAGCGCCTCGGCATAGCCCAGCGCGGCATCGCTGTTCTTCGGATCGAGTCGATAGGCGTTGGCATACGCTTCAGTCGCGGTACTGGCATTGCCGAGCACCATGCCGATCCGCCCCAGCATGATCCAGCCTTCCACGTTCGTTGCGTCACTTTGCAAACGGGTACGCAATCCCAGCGCCAGACGCGTCATCTCTTCCTCATCCAGCGGCTGCGCTTTGGGATCCAGCGCGCGCTCCAGCAAGGCCGGACTTTGTGCCGTCGCCTGCTGCCAGATTGCCACCTGCTTATAGCTCCCGGTCTGGTAATAACTGACAGCCCCCACGATGACGGCAATCATAATACCTGGCAGATAAACCGCCAGACCGGCACGTTTCCCCTGCGGTAACGACATCTCATCCGGGAACACCTCCTGTTTCAGGCGTACCCGCCGACGCGAACGGGCAACGATAATCCAGCCCCCCGCGCCAATTGCCGCCGCGGGAAGCACCCACAACAGGATAGTCAGCGGTGTCAGGGGCGGATCATAAGTGACGAAGTTGCCGTAGCGCGCCACCATATAATCGACGATCTCTTTCTGACTTTTTCCTTCCTGCATAAGCTCATAGACTTTCTGCCGCAGGTCGGTCGCAATCATCGAATTGGAATCCGCAATGCTGTTGTTCTGGCATTTCGGACAGCGCAGTTGTTCGGTTAACTGGCGGAACTGTTGTTCCTGGGTTTCATCCTTAAACTGCATGACATCAATGGTGGCCAGCGCGTTGGCAGAAATCAGCAACATCAGCACACTCAACAGAATTCTCATTGCGCGGCCTCCCTGCTGTATTTCTCCCATAGCGGCTTGATTTCACTCTCCCAGACGCGGGCGTTCAGATCCCCGGCATGGCGATAGCGAATAATACCTTTCCCGTCAATCAGGAATGTTTCCGGCGCGCCATAGACGCCCAGATCCAGGCCAAGCATGCCGTCGCCATCAAACAGGCTCAGCGCGTAGGGATTACCCAATTCTTTCAGCCAGACGATGGCTTTTTGGCGGTCGTCCTTGTAGTTCAGTCCCACCACGCGGATCCCCTGTGCCGACAACTGGTTCAGATACTGATGCTCAGCGCGGCAGGTCGGGCACCACGTCGCCCAGACGTTAAGTAAGACCGGTTTGCCCTGGGTGAGCACGTCCGCCTCATAGTGCTTACCGGGATTCTCCAGCGATTCGAGTCGAAAGGTCGGTACCGGTTTACCAATCAGCGCCGACTCCAGATTAGTCGGCGTGTCGCCTTCTGCATTACGCGCCAGTTGCCACAGCAGCGCTGCGGCAATCACGAGGAAAATCACAAAGGGAATCAAAAGTACGTTGCGCTTCATACCGCCTCCGACACCGATTTTTGCGGTTGTACGCGTTTGCGATAACGCGGGTCAAACAGGCACAATAGCCCTCCCAGCGCCATCAATATTCCACCCGCCCAGATCCAGCGAATAAACGGTTTGTAATACAGACGAACGGCCCACGCGCCGTTATCCAGTTCTTCACCGAGCGCCGCGTACAGATCGCGGGTGATCCCGCCGTCGATCGCTGCCTCTGTCATCATTGAACTGGTGCTGTTATAAAACCGTTTTTCGGCGTGCAGCGTCGCTTCGGCCTTGCCATCACGGGTCACGCCGATAATCGCGACGCCACCGCGATAGTTGGGGCCAGTGATATCCTTCACTTCACGGAAGGTGAAGCGATATTCATGAATATCGACGCTATCGCCGGCTTTCATGCGGACATCGCGCTCGACGCTGTAGTTCTGACTGAAGGCAATGCCGACAATCGTCACCGCCAGGCCGACGTGCCCGGCCACCATTCCCCAGTAGCTGAGCGTTGTTTTTGCACCACGAGAAATTCGCTGCGCAAGCTCTGCCATCGCCAGCACAAACACCCAGCAGGCCATAGCCAGCCCGACAACCGTCATAGCGACAATCTTGTTCTCAAACAGCCACGGCAGCAGCACAGAGAGCACAAAAGTGCTGACCAGCGCGATAAACAGCAACCGTTGCAATTTACGCGGTCGATCGCGTCCCCAGCGTACTAATGGGCCAATACCCAGCAGCAGGGCAAATGGCGCCATTAGCCAGGTAAACATGGTATTAAAGAACGGTTCGCCGATGGAAATACTGCCCAGCCCGAGCTGTTTATGCACCAGCGGTAGCAACGTTCCCAGCAGCACCACCAGCATGGCGGCAATCAGCAGCACGTTGTTACCGAGCAGCAGCGATTCGCGTGACCAGAGGGCGTTATTCACCCTGGAGCGGACCTTATGCCCGCGCGTGGCAAACAGCAGCAGTGAGCCGCCGATGACCAGCACCATGAAGGCCAGAATAAACATTCCGCGGGACGGGTCCGAAGCAAACGCATGTACTGATACCAGCACGCCCGAACGCACAAGGAACGTCCCCAACAGACAGAGCGAGAACGCGCAGATGGAGAGCAATAGCGTCCACGCTTTAAAACTGCCGCGCTGTTCAGTGACCGCCAGCGAGTGCATCAGCGCAGTACCTACCAGCCACGGCATAAACGAGGCGTTTTCTACCGGATCCCAGAACCACCAACCGCCCCAGCCGAGTTCATAGTAAGCCCATGCCGAGCCCAGCACGATCCCTAACGTCAGGAAAACCCACGCAGCCAGCGTCCATGGACGCGAAAAGCGAGCGAAGGTGCTGTCCAGACGACCGCTCATCAGCGCCGCGATAGCGAACGCGAACGCGACCGAGAAGCCGACATACCCCATATACAACAGCGGCGGGTGGAAGATCAGTCCCGGATCCTGCAACAACGGATTCAGATCGCGCCCTTCAATCGGGAAATCCGGCAGCGTGCGGGCAAAGGGATTGGAGGTAAACAGAATAAATAACAGGAAACCGACGCTGACCATCCCCATCACCGCGAGCACGCGGGCGACGATATCCAGCGGCATCCACTGAGAAAACAGCGCGACGGCAAACGTCCAGCCACTCATCAGCAACACCCAGAGCAGTAGCGAGCCTTCGTGCGCCCCCCAGGTGGCGGCGACGCGATACCAGACCGGCAACTGCGTGTTGGAGTTACTGGCGACATAAATCACGGTAAAATCATTCACTACAAAGGCGTTGACCAGCACCAGAAAGGCGCCCATGACGAGGATAAACAGCAGCCAGGAAAACGGTCTCGCCGACGCCATCATCCGCGCGTCGCCACGCCCAACGCCCCACAGCGGATAGACTGAGAGTAACAACGCAACGCCCAGTGCCAGGCATAACAACGCATTGCCAATTTCAGGCATCATGATGTCTTATCCTTATAGACGCTCTCCGGACGACGATGGTTTTCCTGCATCGCTTTTTCGACTTCGGGTGGCGTGTAGTTTTCATCGTGCTTGGCAAGAACTTCTTTCGCGAGGATATGGTTTTTCTCGCCAAGTTCCCCCTGTACCACCACGCCCTGCCCTTCGCGGAACAGGTCCGGCAGGATGCCTTCGTAGGTGACATCCACCACGCCTTCGGCGTCATAGATGCTGAAACTCACCTTCAGCGAGTTGGGATCGCGCTTCACGCTGCCAGGCATGACCATGCCGCCCACCCGCAGCCGCTGCCCCACTTCCGGCATTTGCTGCGTTTCGCGTTTCCCATAGATAATCTCACCTGGCGTATAGAACAGGTCGATGTTGGCGCGCAGCGCGTACAGCACCAGCGTAATCGTCAGTGCTAACCCGATGAGCACGCCGCAGGCAATCCATAAACGGTTTTTACGTCGAATATTCACGCCGCCTCCCGTTGTGTTTGCGCCGCACGCAGGCGGGCTTCCCGCGCCCGTTGTCGGGACACATCACGCAAAATAGCGCGATGCTGCGTCACAGTATGAATAACCAGCACCGCCAGCGGGATGACGCTCAGCGCCACAGCCAGCCAGACATAAAAGGCGTAGCCGCCCATCGCAAAAAATTCACTCCAGGATGCAAATGCAGTGGTCATTGGCGGCCCCTTTTTAAAATCAGTTCACTCACCCACGGGCGACGTTTTTCCATCATCAGAATCAGGTTACGCATGCGCATCAGCGACAGCGTAATAAACAGCAGCAGGTAGCCGATAATTGCCAGCCGCAGCGGCGTGCGCATGGCCGGATCGATACTTTGCTGCATGCGGGTCGAGCCCTGATGCAGCGTGTTCCACCACTCCACCGAATAGTGAATGATCGGCAGGTTCACCACGCCAATCAGCACCAGAATCCCCGCGGCGCGCCCCGCCATCTTACGATCATCAAAGGCATGCCACAGGGCAATCGCGCCAACGTAGAGAAACAGCAGCACCAGTTCCGAGGTCAGCCGCGCATCCCACACCCACCAGGTGCCCCACATCGGTTTTCCCCAGGCGGAGCCGGTAACCAGCGCAATAAACGTAAACACCGCGCCAATCGGTGCCATCGCGGCCAGCGCCAGGTTCGCCATCTTCATCTGCCAGACCAGCCCGATAAACGCTGCTACCGCCATCGAGGCATAAATTCCCATTGACCAGATCGCCGCCGGAACATGCAGATAAATAATGCGGTAGCTCTGCCCTTGCTGGTAATCCGCGGGGGCAAAACCGAATCCCCAGATCCAGCCCGTAGCCAGAACCAGTACGCAGGCGACGGCCAGCCACGGCACGAAATAGCCACAAAGCTGATACAACCGTGGGGGCATAGCCAGTTGATGAAGTGTTTTCCACATAATTCCGTCACCAGACTCAAACGAATGAATGAAAACGCGCTACTGCAAACTAATGCGTAACGCTGCCGCCGTCGCAAAAGGACTCAACGTCGCGCTACCCGCCAGTAACGCGCCTAAAATCGCCATGTATCCATCCACAGGAAGATGCATGGATGCCGCATCCATCGCGGCGGTAGCAAAAATCAACAAGGGGATCGTCAAGGGCAGCACCAGTACGCTCAGCAACACGCCACCGCGCTTAAGCCCAACCGTTAAACCCACCCCCGGTGCGCCGAGAAAACTCAGCGTCGGCGTTCCCAGCAGCAAGGTCAGCGCCATAATTTTCCAGCCGTAGATATCCATCCCCAGCAGCAGCGCCACCAGCGGAGAGAGGATCAACAGCGGCAAACCGGTGACCATCCAGTGGGCCATGACTTTTGCCAGTACCACCATTGGCAGTGGGATCGGCAGCAGCATCAGTTGCTCAAGGCTGCCGTCCTGTAAGTCATCGCGAAACAGTCGCTCCAGCGCCAGCAGCGAGGCCAACAGCGCAGCGACCCAAATAATGCCCGGCGCAATGCGCGCCAGCAGTTGCGGTTCCGGCCCAATGCTCAGCGGGAACAGCGTAATGACAATCAGGAAGAACCACAGCGGGTTGGCAATTTCTGCGCTGTGGCGAAAGGCAACGCGCAGTTCAAGACGAAAGATGCGCCACATCATTGCCCGGCCCTCTCGTGAGTCAGCGCAATGCGGCGAATACGGTCCGTGGCGACGTTCATCGGCTGGTGGGTGGTGAGGATGACAATCCCCCCCTCTTCGGTATGTTGCGCCATCCGCTGCGTCAGGCGTTCAACGCCGTTCACATCAATGGCGGTAAAGGGTTCGTCAAGGATCCAGAGCGTGGCGCGAGTCAGCCAGAGGCGCGCTAATGCCACCCGGCGTTGCTGTCCGGCTGAAAGTTGGTTAACAGGAATATCTTCGTATCCGGCGAGGCCGGCCTGGGCCAGCGCCGCGAGACATTTCGCGATATCGCCGTCCTGGTGGAAAAAACGCAGGTTCTCCAACGCCGTCAGCCGGGTTTTGATCCCCGGCTGATGTCCAATCCACAACAAATTTTGATGGTAGCTGTCCCGCACACGATGCAGCGGTTGCTCCTGCCAGCACACCTCCCCGGCATCAGGACGAGAAAGTCCTGTCAGCAATCGCAACAGGGTCGTTTTCCCTGCGCCGTTGCCGCCGGTGACCTGTATCCACTCCCCTGCGTTGACCTGGAACGACAAATCACTAAACAGGACTCGTTCATCCCGCTCACAGAGGAGCTTTCTGGCTTCAAGCATACTACCCACTCATTATCATCCCATCAGAAGCCCGGTTTGACGTCGCGCATATCGGGGAGCTTATGCGCAATCCCTTTATGGCAGTCAATGCAGGTTTGCCCGTCTTTCACCGCCTGATCGTGCATTTTTGCGGCGACACTCTTCTGGGCAGTTAAGTCCATGAACTCAAAGTTGTGGCAGTTACGACACTCCTGAGAATTGTTGTCTTTCATTCTTCGCCATTCATTCTGCGCCATCGTCAGACGATGCGCTTCGAACTTCTGCGGTGTATCAATCAGACCCAACGCTTTGGCATATAACTCTTTACTGGCTTTGATCTTACGGATCATTTTCGGCACAAACTCGTGCGGTACGTGGCAGTCAGGACAGGTCGCACGCACACCGCTACGGTTGTTGTAGTGCACGGTTTCCATGTATTCCTGATAAACGGTATTGCGCATTTCGTGGCAGCTGATGCAGAACTCTTCGGTGTTGGCCTTTTCCATCCCGGTGTTAAATCCACCCCAGAAAATAATCCCGCCGACGAACCCGATTAACAGCAGCGTCCCCAGCGCCAGGCGACTGGGGCGACGCCACCATTGCCAGAGGCGCTTAATCCGGCCTGGTTTACGGTTAGCATTTTCCATAATGACCTCTTATTTCCCGTAACCTTTCGATGGGGTAAAGGTGTTACCCACAATCGGCGGAGCGTCAGTCTGCGGTACATGACACTGCAGACAGAAGTAACGACGCGGCGCCACTTCGGCCAGTACTTTGCCATCGCTGTCCATAAAGTGAGTTGGACTAATGCGCGGCGCACCGGTGGTACGATAGCTTTCGACACCGTGACATTGCAGACAGCGGTTGGTGTTGGTGGTCACCTGGTAACCATCGACGCTATGGGGAATCATCGGCGGCTGATTCACGTAGTTCAGCGGCATACGCTCCTGCTCTTTATGCATGCGAATCGCCCCTTCCTGTGTCCCCGATACTTCCGGAGACTGGCTAAGGTCCACTCCGTTTGCCGCCCAAACCGCACCGCTCACCACCAGGGCCAGCAGGGCTGTCCATTGACACAGCGCTTTCTTCAGGTCATGGCTTTTCATGATTTCGCTCCCGAACTCCATCGTGTAGTTATTGTAAATACGTCCTCAGAACAGACATCCACGCAGCGACCGCAGGCCATGCAATCGCGGCTGGTGACCTGCACCGGGCTTTGCTCATCCAGCACCGGGGCACGTAGTACATGCGGTTCCGGGCAAACATGAAAACAGTCCATACAGCGGTTACATTTCTGTCGGTCTTTTGCCGCAACGGTTAACACGCCCTGGCTACCCAGCACGCCATACAGTGCGCCTAAAGGACAAAGATGCCCGCACCAGCCGTGTTCAACGACCAGCAAATCAAATAAAAACAGAGCGATAATCAGCAGTGCGCCGCTACCGAATCCCATCACCAGGCTACGCCCCAGCAGTGAAACAGGGTTAATCCATTCCCACAGTAGCGTCCCGGTCAGCGCTGAACCCACCAGCACCACAACCAGAAGTACGTACCGTATATGACGTGGAATGGTTGCGGACTGATTCAGGTCAAACCTTCTACGTAGCCAGGCCGCAAAATCGGTAATCGGGTTCAGCGGGCAGACCCAACTGCAAAACAATCGCTTTCCTGCCAGGGCATACAGCACGGTAATAATCGCCGCCCCCGTGAGCCCCACCGCTGCGGGCAAATGACCGCTCGCCAGGCTTTGCAGGGTAATCAACGGATCTGTCAGCGGGACCGTATCCAGCAGCAGGCTGCTGGTGTAGTTCCCGTGCAGGATCCACACGCCAAACCACGGACCGCTCAGAAACATTCCCAGCACAATAAACTGGCTGAGACGGCGGAAGATCAGCCAACGATGGCTCCGCCACACGCCTTTTTTCGCCTGCGCTTCGCGCCCGGCGTCACGTTTACGATTTGCCATCGTTCCCCTCCAGCCAGCCGAAGCGGTAATGGTGACCCAACTCCCCTTTTGCCAGCGCCAGCGGCAACACTTTTATCGCCGGCTGTTCCAGCACGCAGACTTTTTCACATTTACCGCAACCCGTGCAGGCGTCACTGTGAACGGTGGGGATAAATCGCGCATGTTTGCCGGTTCGCATGTTGCGATCCAGCTCCAGCGTGATGGCCTCATCAATTTTTGGGCACTCGCGGTAGCAGACGTCACA
The DNA here is from genome assembly GCF_019048065.1 of Citrobacter farmeri. NCBI lineage: Bacteria > Pseudomonadati > Pseudomonadota > Gammaproteobacteria > Enterobacterales > Enterobacteriaceae > Citrobacter > Citrobacter farmeri. Next base: position 1,556,311 of record NZ_CP077291.1, on the reverse strand, counting down.
GCGTAATCCCTGAAAGTTCAGGCAGTTTTCCTGATCCAACAGAACCGCCAGCCCCATCCGCGAATCGTCAATGGAGGCAATCTCCCGATCCAGTGCCCCGCTGGGACAAACTTTGGCGCACGGAATGTCTTCGCACATCTCGCAAGGGATATCGCGGGCAACAAAATACGGCGTACCCGCCGACAACCCTGATGCGAGCGTCGCCAGTTTCAACGTGTCATACGGACATGCCTGAACGCACTGCCCGCAGCGCACGCAGGCGCTGGCAAAGGCGTTCTCGTTCACGGCCCCAGGCGGGCGCAACCGCACGCCCGTAGCACGTGCGGTTTGCTGTTGTAACCCCAGCGCCACGCCAACGGCAGCCAGTCCACCCGCTGTGCGTACAACATCGCGCAGAAAGCGGCGGCGGCCGTTTTGGGGTTTCGCTGACCGGGACATGGCGTGTTACACCTTCGCCAGTTTCACGGCGCACTTCTTGAAATCCGTCTCTTTAGAGAGCGGATCCGTCGCATCCAGCGTCAGGTTATTCACCAGCTGTGCGGCATCGAAGAACGCCATGTATACCAGCCCCTGTGGTGGACGGTTACGCCCACGGGTTTCAACAATGGAAATCACTTCGCCGCGACGAGAGATCACTTTGACCTTGTCACCACGTCGCATATCTCGTTTTTTCGCATCCAGCGGATGGATAAACAGAACCCCTTCCGGGAACGCACGGTGCAGTTCAGGCACGCGGCGCGTCATACTGCCGGTATGCCAGTGCTCCAGCACACGTCCCGTGGAAAGCCACAGATCGTACTCGGCATCCGGCGCTTCTGCGGCCGGTTCAAACGGCAGCGCGAAGATCACCGCTTTACCGTCTGGTTTACCGTAGAACTTATAACCTTCGCCCGCTTTAACGTACGGATCGTTACCTTCGCTGTAGCGCCACTGCGTCTCTTTCCCGTCCACTACCGGCCAGCGCAGACCGCGCGCCTTGTGGTAGTCATCGAACGGGGCGAGATCGTGACCGTGTCCGCGCCCAAACCAGGCGTACTCTTCAAACAGCCCTTTTTGCAGGTAGAAGCCCAGATCGCGGGATTCGTCGTTAAGCTGATCCTCTTTCAACTCCGTCAGCGGGAACTTACTCACGGCAGGAGTGGCAAACAGCACGTCGTACAGCGTCTTGCCGCGCAGTTCCGGTTTCTGTGCCAGCAGTTCTTCAGGCCAGACCTCTTCCGTTTTGAAACGGCGAGAGAATTGAACCAGTTGCCACAGGTCGGATTTTGACTCACCCGGAGCTTTGATCTGCTGACGCCAGAACTGGGTACGACGCTCGGCGTTACCGTAAGCCCCTTCCTTCTCCACCCACATCGCGGTTGGCAGGATCAGATCCGCCGCCAGCGCGCTGACGGTCGGGTACGGATCGGAGACAATGATGAAGTTGCGCGGATCGCGCCAACCCGGCAGACGATCTTCATTGATGTTCGGACCGGCCTGCATGTTGTTGGTACACATCGTCCAGTAGACGTTCAGCTTGCCGTCTTTCAGTGCCCGGTCCTGGGCAACCGCGTGAAGACCGATTTTCGCCGGAATAGTCCCTGCCGGGATATTCCAGTGTTTTTCGCAGATCTCACGGTGTTTTTCGTTGGTGACCACCATGTCCGCCGGCAGGCGGTGAGCAAAGGTGCCCACTTCACGTGCGGTACCACAGGCTGAAGGCTGGCCGGTCAGCGAGAACGGTCCACAGCCCGGCTGCGCAATCTTGCCGGTGAGCAGGTGGATGTTGTAGATCAGGTTGTTGGCCCACACGCCGCGGGTATGCTGGTTAAAGCCCATCGTCCAGTAAGAGATGACTTTCTTATTCGGGTCGGCATACAGCTTCGCCAGTTGTTCCAGTTGATCTTTTGGCACGCCGGTCATTTCAGCAGTTTTTTCCAGCGTGTACTCGGCCACAAACGCTTTGTAATCTTCAAAGCTCATCGGCTCAGAGGCGTCAGAACCTGGGTTTTTCGCTGCTTTTTCCAACGGATGCGTCGGACGCAGACCATAGCCGATGTCCGTTGCCCCTTTGCGCACGTTGACGTGCTTGCTGAAGAAGTCCTGGTTAATCGCGTTATTCTGAATGATGTAGTTAGCGATGTAGTTGAGGATCACCAGGTCAGACTGCGGCGTAAAGACCATCCCGTTGTCCGCCAGCTCAAAGCTACGGTGCTGGAAAGTGGACAGCACGGAGACATTAACATTCGGATCGGAGAGGCGACGGTTGGTGATGCGCGACCAGAGGATCGGGTGCATTTCCGCCATATTGGCGCCCCACAGGACAAACGCATCGGTATGCTCGATATCGTCGTAGCAGCCCATCGGTTCGTCCATACCAAAGGTTCGCATGAAACCGACTACCGCTGACGCCATGCAGTGACGCGCGTTGGGATCGAGGTTGTTCGAGCGGAAACCGGCTTTAAACAGTTTGGAGGCGGCATAACCTTCCCAGATGGTCCACTGACCGGAACCAAACATGCCGACAGACTCCGGGCCTTTCTCTTTCAGTGAGGTTTTGAATTTCTCTTCCATCACGTCGAAGGCCTGCTCCCAACTGATCGGCGTAAATTCGCCGTCCTTGCTGTACTTACCGTCTCTCATACGCAACAGCGGCTGCGTTAAACGGTCCTCTCCGTACATAATTTTGGGCAGGAAATAGCCCTTGATGCAGTTCAGGCCACGGTTAACCGGGGCTTCCGGATCGCCCTGACAGGCGACAATACGTCCCTGTTGCGTCCCGACCAGGACACCACAGCCCGTACCACAAAAACGGCACGGCGCTTTATCCCACTTGATGGCTTCCTGTTGACCAACCACTGCGCGGGCAACGCCCGGCACGCTTAGCCCGGCAGCCGCCGCAGCGGCCGCAACGGCGTTAGCTTTCATAAAGCTACGACGACTGAGTTTCATGGTGTTTCCTCACCTTGTTCTTCCTGCTGGTGATAAACCAGCGACACCGCCAGCACGCCCGCAACGTTGCGTACCGACTCAATTGTTTGCATCAGCGTTTCGCTGTGTTCTGCTTCAACCACAGCAATCATCTGACCGCTTTGCGGGTCACTTACGGCCACTTCGCAACCCGGCAATGCGTTTAACTGCGTGCTGATATCCTGTACATGTTCGCCTTTGGCCTGAACAATCAGGCTGCAGACCTGCCAGTTAATGTGCATGGTTATACTCCGCGGTAATGGCTGACACCGGGCAACTGGCGACACACGCGCCGCATCCGTTACAGTTCTGGTTATCGAGTTGTGGCTGATAAATGCCGGACAGCGTGGGGCGAAACCTAATCGCCTGAGGTTCACAACTATCCTGACAGCGGCGGCACTCTACGGACTGATACGCCAGACACGCTTGCCCAATGGTAAAAATCAGCTCCCATGCCCTGGTGTGGCGCGGAGAAAAAAGAGATTCGGGGCAAGCCTGCGCACAGGCGTAGCAGAAGGTGCATTCGCTTTGTTGGAAATTAACGCTCGGATAGCCACCCGGGCCACGCTGCAAAACATCGTGTTCACAAGCCTGAATACAGGCGTCGCAACGGGTGCACTGAGACAGAAACTGAGAGGCTTCCATGCTCCATGGCGGACGTATCCCACGGTTAGCATTACGCCAACTGCCAGTCAGTATGCCTCGACGGGATAAATCAACCATGGCATCGCCCTTCCATAAACGACGCTCCCCCGGCTGGGTGAACGACAATAAAAAAACCGTGTTACTACTAAGTCATTATTATGATCGGTAAGATAGTAAAGGATGAGTTCCAGGTGCATACCCCAATTGGGGTAAAACCAGTGGTTGGATCAAAAGAGAGTTAATGAAGCTTGTCAGAATGTGCTTCTCCGCACATATCAAAGGGTTATGTAATTATTTATACATCGAAATATCTATCAGGATAATTACTCGAAACAAAAGACAATTTACAGTACAAAAAACCACGCACAGAATAAACACTCAATTAATGCACTTAAAAAATACGTAAAGACAGATCATTAACTCTGATGGATGTGCTAATCTGCCGTGAAGTCGTTCATAAGATAAAAAAGGAAACCCTGTGAACTCTAAAATGAAGACAATAGTCCCTGCCGTTTTGTTCGCTGCCTTCGCCAGCACCTCTGCGTGGGCGGCATCCGCTGAGACATCCCCGCAACCGCTGGAAAAAATCGCCCCCTGGCCGCAGGCGGAAAAAGGGATGAAACGCCAGGTCATTCAGTTACCCCATCAGGAAGATGAATCTACTCTGAAAGTGGAACTGATGATCGGCCAGACGCTGGAAGTCGACTGCAATCAGCATCGTCTGGGCGGCAAACTGGAAAGCAAAACGCTGGAAGGCTGGGGCTATGACTACTACGTCTTTGACAAAGTTACCTCCCCGGTATCGACCATGATGGCCTGCCCGGATGGCAAAAAAGAGCAGAAGTTTGTCACCGCGTATCTGGGCGATGACGGTATGCTGCGCTACAACAGCAAGTTGCCGATCGTGGTGTATACCCCGGCAAATGTTGATGTGAAATTCCGCATCTGGAAAGCGGAAGATAACGTGCAGAACGCGGTAACGCGCTAAGAGAACATTGCCGGATAGCGGCCTGAGCGCCCTATCCGGCAATGGGGTTACAGCGCGATGTCCGCGACTTCCTTGCGCTCTGGCTGTGCTTGCGCCTGAGGCTTCAGTTGCGGTGTTGGCAGCGTATCTGCCGCCTGCGGCTGGTCATATTTCAACCCCAGCACTTCACTGGTGTATTGCAGCTCCTGCTGCGTCGCCTCAACGTTGCCGTTCAGTTTTGTACCGTAAGACGGAATAATCGTTTTCAGCTTCGCCTGCCATTGCGGCGTACTCACTTTATCTTTGAAGACCGTTTCCATCAGGTGGAGCATGATCGGTGCCGCGGTGGATGCGCCCGGTGAGGCGCCCAACAGCGCAGCAACAGTCCCTTCTTTGTCGCTCACCACTTCCGTCCCCAGACGCAGTACGCCCCCTTTGTCTTCATCACGCTTGATGATCTGTACGCGCTGACCCGCCTGCCACAGACGCCAGTCCGCTTTCTTCGCCTGCGGATAGTACGCTTTCAGCGCGTCGAAGCGGTCGTCATCACTCAGCATCACCTGGCTAATCAGGTATTTCACCAGATCGAAGTTATCCAGCCCCACGTTGACCATCGGCATGAAGTTGGAAGGTGTGGTGGAACTCAGCAAATCCCACAGCGAACCGTTTTTCAGGAATTTGGTGGAGAAAGTGGCGAACGGCCCAAACAGCACGACGCGTTTGCCGTCCAGAATGCGGGTATCAATATGCGGGACCGACATCGGCGGTGCGCCCACGGAAGCCTGTCCGTACACTTTCGCCAGATGGCGATTCACCACGTCCGGGTTTTCTGCGACCAGGAACTGACCGCCGACCGGGAAGCCCGCATACTCTTTGGCTTCAGGAATACCGGTCTCCTGCAACAGTTTCAGCGCTGCGCCACCCGCGCCGATAAAGACAAATTTGGCTTTGATGTTATGTTCCGCCTCGCCGTTTTTCAGATCGGCGACGGTCACTGTCCAGGTGTTATCGTCGTTGCGTTTAAAACCGCGGACTTCGGTGCTCAACTCCAGCGCAAAGTTAGGCTTTTTCTGCAATGAGGCAATCAACTGGCGCGTAATTTCGCCGTAGTTCACGTCCGTTCCCATTTCAGTCCGCGTGGCGGCGACTTTCTGTTTCGGATCGCGCCCTTCCATCACCAGCGGTGCCCACTCTTTGATTTGCGCGTGGTCTTCGGAATAGCGCATACCACGGAATAGCGTGCTCTGCTGTAGTGCCGCATAGCGGGCGCGCAGGAAGTTGACGTTCTCATCACCCCAGACAAAGCTCATGTGCGGAACGGTGGTGATAAAAGAGCGTGGGTCATGCATGACGCCGCTCTTGACCTGATGCGCCCAGAACTGGCGGGAAATCTGGAAAGCTTCGTTAATCTCGACTGCCTTTTCGGTACTGATACTCCCGTCGGCTTTCTTCGGCGTATAGTTCAGTTCCATCAGCGCGGAGTGCCCTGTACCGGCGTTGTTCCAGCCGTTTGAACTCTCTTGCGCAACACCGTCCAGACGCTCCACCATGGTCATCGACCAGCCGGGTTCCAGTTCCTGTAAATACGTTCCCAATGTAGCGCTCATGATGCCGCCGCCGATCAACAGTACATCCGTCTCCTGCTCTTCCGTCGCTTTCGCTTTTGCCGCCATCGAGACAGCATTCAGCCCTACGGCCATCGAGAAGAGCATGGCAGTCACTTTTTTCATATGGTTAATGCCTTACTTTTAGTATCGTTTTTTGCTTTTTGCAGGTGAAAATCAAGCGGCATCAACGTTAACATTTCAGTAAAAATATTTAAATATTGTTTATAAATTATATTTAGATTTTAAAAACGTTAAAAATACGTTGAATCTTTATAGGGTTATTCGCAATATTTTCTGGAAACAGACGCTCCAGAAAGGTACTATGCGGCGCTTTATTATTCACCGCACGGACGCCTGTCGGTCTGCTGTTATCAGGCCCTTTCCGCCCTGAGAGTAACTATGTCTGTAACCCCTTCAACTCCTGCCCTGGCAGCGGAACACACCGTCACTGGTGTTCTTCGCGCCCCACGTCTGCTGGTACGCGAAACGCTGGCGGGAGTCATCACCGCGCTGGCGCTGATCCCGGAAGTGATTTCCTTTTCAGTGATCGCTGGCGTTGACCCGAAAGTTAGCCTGATCGCCTCGGTGGTTCTCTGTCTGGCCATGTCTTTCATGGGCGGTCGTCCGGCAATGGTCACAGCGGCAGCGGGTTCTGTTGCGCTGGTGATTGGCCCGATGGTGCACCAGCACGGCGTACAATACATCCTGCCTGCGGTGGTACTGGCCGGACTCATTCAGATACTGTTTGGTGTCACCGGAATGGCGCGGCTGATGCGTTTTATTCCCACCGCCGTCATGACCGGTTTTGTAAATGCCCTCGGTATTCTGATTTTCTTCGCCCAGGTTCCCCATTTCTGGAGCAAAAGCCCACTCATCTGGGGACTATTTGCCTTAACGCTGCTGATTGTGCTGTGGGTACCGCGGGTGATTAAAAGCATTCCTGCGCCGCTGATTGCCATTGTCTTGCTGACGCTGTTTACCGCGACCACCGGGCAATTGCTGCCGACCGTCGGTGACGAAGGCGCAATGAGCGGTGGCCTGCCGGGACTGACGCAACTGCTGGTCCCACTGGACCTGCAGACGCTGACGATTATCTGGCCCTGTGCACTGAGTATCGCTTTCGTGGGGCTGATGGAGTCGCTGCTGACGGCGAAGCTGGTTGATGACCTGACGGTCACGCCGTCGAATAAAAATCGTGAAAGCGCGGGGCTGGGATTGGCCAACATTCTGGCGGGTTTTTACGGCGGTATTGCCGGCTGCGCGATGATCGGGCAGACCATCGTGAATGTGGAGATGGGTAAAGGCCGCAGTCGCGTGTCGACGATCGCCGCCGGACTGGTTTTACTGCTGCTGGTGACCGCGCTGAGCGAAGTGATGGCGAAAATCCCGATGTCGGTTCTGGCCGGAATCATGGTGATTGTGGCGGTGAAAACGTTCAGTTGGCACAGCATCCAGCCTGCCACCCTGACAACATTGCCCATGGTGGAAACGCTGGTGATGGTCATTACCGTTGGCGCAACGGTCTTCACCGGCAACCTGGCAATTGGCGTGGTTGCCGGCGTGGGGGCTATGGGGTTACTGCCCCGCGTTATGACGCGTAAACGGCGCGCTACATCAGAAACAGCGTCGCCAGCCCAAGAAAAATAAAGAACCCGCCGGTATCGGTAATCGCGGTGATCATCACGCTCGAGCCGACCGCCGGGTCACGCCCGAGCTTCACCATCGTCATCGGGATAATCACCCCCATCAGCGCCGCCATTAAGAGGTTCAGCATCATTGCCAGAGTCATCACCCCGCCGAGTGCCATGTCGTCGTACAGCCACCAGGTGATCCCGCCCATGATCCCGCCCCAGACCAGGCCATTCACCAGCGCCACGCCCATCTCGCGCAGAATAAGAAACGTCAGGTTACCCGGCTGAATGTTTTGTAACGCCAGCGCCCGGACAATCATGGTGATGGTCTGATTACCGGTATTCCCGCCGATCCCGGCGACAATGGGCATCAGCGACGCCAGCGCCACCAGTTGTGAGATGGTGTGCTCAAAGCCATCAATCACGCGGGAGGCAACAAACGCGGTACACAGGTTGATAGCCAGCCACGCCCAGCGCGTTTTCACCGCTTTGGGAACGGGCGCAAAAACGTCCTCTTCAGCGCTCAACCCGCCCATCCGACGCAGATCGGTATCCGTCTCTTCGTACACCACGTCGACGATCTCGTCGATCGTTAAACGTCCCATCAGTTTGCCGGAAGGATCGACCACTGCTGCACTGACCAGGTTGTCACGTTCGAAGGTGCGCGCCGCGTTTTCCGCTTTGTCTTCCGGGGCGAAGGTCAGCGGATCGTCATCCATCACTTCGCTGACTTTGCTCTGCACGTCGTTGAGCAAAATACAGGTCAGGGTCAGTTCCCCGACCAGCGTTTTGTCGCGGCGGGTGACGAACAGCTTATCGGTGTTTTCCGGCATTTTGCCCAAACGACGCAGGTAGCGCTGCACCACTTCCAGCGTCACGTCCGGGCGAACGGTAATGACCTCGAATTCCATGATCGCGCCGACGCGATTCTTTTCGTAATGCATAACCTGACGCACGCGAGCCCGTTCTTCGGGTGGCAGCGTCGCCAGCAACCGGCCAGTGAGGTTACGCGGCAGGTGCTGAACCAGGTAAATCTGTTCGTCGATGTCGAGATATTGCAGCGCCTCAAGCAACTCCCGATCGGTCATTTCGTCGATCAGGTCGTCCCAGACGTTTTCTGACGCTTCGAGCAGCACGTAACCGCGTTTTTCGTTTTCGATCAGCCGCCAGAGGGCGTGACGTTCTTCTGACGGGAGTGCTTCAAGGGTATCCGCGAGGTCGGGCGGCGGAAGATGCTCGACCAGCGCGCCTACCTCAGCAATATCGTCGGATAACGTTCCGACATCATATTGCTCAGCCAGGGTGAGCTTGCCTAACAGAGTGGAAACGATGGCTTTATCGGTGGTGAGCAGCCAGATCAGCCGCGCACGCTCTTCATCACGCAGCCTTGCGCTGTTTTTGTGTTTTGCGAACATTAATCATAAATCCATGATATGAGATGCCATTAAGCATGGCGCGAGGTTATGTAAATAACAATAAACGGGGGCGTCAGATGGATAAAAAAAGAACCGCCGCCCCGAAAAGCGTTGCGCCATCGGGACAACGGTCTGAGAGATCAGGCCGTACGCGCGACCGCATCGCGTGACGCGGCGTCACGCTCATCGCCCACCAGTTCACTCAGCTGTCCGTTACGCATTTCCAGCAAACGGTCGGCATGAATAAAATAGTGGTCATCGTGGCTGATGGCGAAAATGGTTTTCCCCATCTCCTGCATCAGCGGCAGCAGCACCTGGTAAAACTCGCGGCGGAAGTGCGGATCCTGATCGGCCGCCCACTCATCAAGCAGAATAATGTCGCGATCTTCCGCCAGTGCCAGCAGCAGCGCCACGCGTTTTTTCTGCCCTTTCGACAGCTTCAGATTCAGGATCCGGCCATCGCTCAGTTCCAGCTTGTGCGCCATTTTCAGGTGCTCCAGCCACTTCTCAACCAGCGCAGGATCGGCCGGTTTACCTTCCGGTCCCAGCAGTCGGTCAAACAGCCAGACATCGGTAAACACAGCCGAAAAGAGCTTGCGATAATCTTCCGGCGTTCCGGCGCTGACAGGTTTTCCGTCCAGCAGAATTTCCCCGGACTGCGGCTGGTATAGCCCCGTCAGCAACATCGCCAGCGTCGATTTACCGCTGCCATTGCCGCCGATTAAGAACAGCAGCTCACCGCGGTTAATCGTCAGATTCACCGGTCCCACGGAGAACGCGTTGTCCTGATAGTGAAACATGACGTTACGCAGTTCGAGGGTTTTCCATCCCGGGAACGCCTGCGGGCGCGGGAACTCAGCCTTAAATGGCGCCAGTGCGAATTTGTTAAGCTTGTTGAAAGCGACCTGCGCCGTCAGCAGCGTGGGTAATGCCCCCACCGCCGACAGCAGCGGCGTACGCAGGAACAGCAGCGTTAATGAGTAGGTCGCCGCAACGTTGGTATCCGCCCAGCCGAGACTGTTTGCCATCCAGAACACCAGACCAATCGCGCCGAGCATCATGATATTCGACCAGTTTACGGCGCTGAGGTGGAAAGTATCGGCGCGTATAATGTGGTGGCGATACGCTTTGGCATCCGGAATATAGAGGTTGTTAAAGATATACTCCGCCCGCTCGCGGTTGAGCGTCAGTTCTTTGCGTCCTTCCAGCACCGTCTGATAATCGTTATACAGCTTATCTTCGGTTTCACGCAGCGTCGCCATATGCCGGTAAACCCGCGACACCAGCATAAAACCGCCCCAGATGGTAATCACCATCCAGATAGCCGTCACCAACAGCATTTTGGTCGACAGCATCGCCAGATACGCCGCCGAGCCGACGGTCAGAATGATCCCCTGTACCAGTTCGGGCAGACGGACAAAGGCAATGGTGATGTTGCGCACATCGCTGGTCAACCCGGCCAGCAGAGAGGCGCTGCCCAGTTGCTCAATACGTTCAACGTGCGTATCGAGAATACGTTTGATGAATTCACTGCGCAGTCGGAAGACAAAGTGGTGCCCCAGCGTGGTGAGCGCCAGTTGTGAGCCCAGCGTCACCGCCATCAGCAGCAACAGTAAGCCCAGAAATTCCGGTAAGACCAGCAGAGAGGGATCGGCGGTTTCAATAAGACGCTGATTGATAAAAGCAATAAGGCCAATCCCCAGCGCCGCGCTGACGAGGCTGAGCGCCATCACGCTAATAAATGGCCAGCGATACTGCCGCCAGACAAGAAGAAGTAGTTCCATTCATACAACCTGGACAAGGAATAACAGCCCGCAGTTTAAACATCTCACCGCGTTCAGCAATAATAATTCTTATTTTTATTCTTTTTTACCTGCCTGGCGAAAAGTCAGATTGTAACGGCGGTCAGCGGTTGCCGGATGAAACCCGGCCTTCAGCGGCTGAATACCGTGGTAGAACAGACGAGATTCTCCTCCCCAGACCACCACATCACCGTGTTCCAGCAGAATGCGCGTCAGCGGGTCGCTACGTTTCAGACCGCCAAACTGAAAGACAGCCGGTAAGCCCAGCGAAACCGACACAATTGGTGCGCGCCGATCCGGCTCGTCTTTATCCTGATGCAGCGAAAGCTTTGCGCCAGGCACATAGCGGTTGATCAGGCAGGCGTCCGGCTGATAATCCGCGTAGCCCGCCGCCGCAGCCGCCTGCTGGCTCAGACGCAGGAAGGACGGAGGGAAGTCAGGCCAGGCGAGCCCCGTCAACGGATCGACAGGCGAATAGAGGTAGCCGTGACTGTCGGTCGTCCAGCCCAGCCGTCCACAGTTGGTCATCGCCACCGACATCGTATAACCACCGGGGGTGATCATCTGACGAAACGGTGACTGGTGGGCGATCGTCTCAATCTCCTGTACCAGTTGCGGCGCTGCGCTGAAGGCAAAGCGGCGCAAAATGACCGCACCGGGTGCCAACGGTTCCTGCCAGGGTTGCGAATCGGCAAACAGATCGAGCATTATGCCCCCTCATCAGACGATTCGCGCCGCAGGATCTGCGCCTTACGCGATACACCCCAACGATAACCGGAAAGCGAACCGTCGCTCCGTACAACGCGGTGACAGGGGATCACGATCGCCAGTTTGTTTGCGCCACAGGCGCTGGCGACGGCACGAACCGCTTTCGGCTTGCCGATCGCTTTTGCCAGTTGCTGATAGCTTACGGTCTCCCCGTAAGGAATCGTACGCAGCGCCTGCCAGACCTGCTGTTGAAACGCGGTACCCTGAATATCCAGCGGCAACGACAACGCGGCGTCACGCCCGTCAATACTGGCAATGACGCGGTGAATACGCTGCTGAAAATGACGGTCGGCGGGTTGAGCCTGAGCAGCCGGGAACAACGTCAGCAGTTCAGCCATCAGCGCCGCATCGTCATCCCCTAACAAGATGGCGCAAATCCCCCGCTCGCTTTCCGCCACCAGACAGCGTCCGAGTGAGCAATCAGCCAGCGCATAGCGTACGGCCAGTTTGTCACCGCCGCGGCGGAACTGTTTTGCCGTCATCCCAAGCGCTGCATCGGCGTTACGATAGTAGCTGCTGCTGTCTGGAAAACCGGCATTCAGAATCGCCTGGGTCACGCTTTCGCCGTGACTCAGGGCGTCGCGCAGGCGGCGGGCGCGATACGACTGTTGCCAGGCTTTGGGCGTCATCCCGGTTGTGGCTTTGAATAAGCGATGCAGATGATACGGGCTCATCGCCACCTTCTCAGCCAGAACATTGAGCGTTATTGGGCTCTCCTGCTCCAGAAGCTGGCAGGCATGCGTAATTTTATCCAGCCGGTGCTGCCGGGCGTTGGCTTTATCCGGCTGACAGCGTTTACACGGGCGAAACCCTGCCATCAGCGCGGCCTGCGCATCGGGAAAGAAGCGGACGTTTTTTCGCAGCGCATGTTTTGCCGTACAGGAAGGTCGACAAAAGATCCCGGTCGTTTGCACTGCAAAAACAAACTGACCGTCGGCATCAGCATCGCGCTCTAACACCGATTGCCAGCGCTGCTCGTCATTGACGCGTTGATAATTTTTCATTCTGGACTCCTTCGTTAAGCTTAGTGCCTGCTTAGCTGCAGTGTGTCCGAAACCCATCACACGAAAACCCGCAATCTTGCTTTTTAATTTTGTTCACGGATGAGGAAACTTTCAAACTGTGGAGACATCCAGGTTTTGAATCCCTCCCCCTCTTTGATGATCATATACACCGCCAGTCCTTCCTGGCGTACGACCTCTTTGGCTTTCTCCGTACCGAGCACCATCAGCCCGGTATCCCAGCCATCCGCCTCCAGCGCCGTTGGCGCAATCACCGTCACCGACACCAGGTTGTGTTCAATCGGACGGCCCGTTTGCGGATCGATAACATGGGTGAGGCGTTTGCCGTTCAGCTCGTAATAGTTGCGGTAACTGCCGGAGGTACTGATGCCGTGCCCGTTAATATCCACCACCGCCTGAACGGCGTTCTCGCGGTCAGTGGGTTTCTGGATCGCCACCCGCCACGGATGCCCTTCGGCGTTCATCCCGCGGCTGTTCAGCGCCCCACCGACGGAGACCAGATAGCGGGCGATACCTTCCCGCTCCATCAACTGTGCCAGGTGATCGGCAGCGTAACCTTCACCGACGGTGGAGAGATCGACAAACAAATCCGGCAGATCTTTTTGCAGATACTGCTGTTTCGCCTGGTTGATCACCGTCAGATGCTGCAACCCGCTGCGGGCTTTTGCCGCATCAATTTGCGCCTGTGTCGGGATCTGGACCGGCTGCTTGTCGGGACCAAATCCCCATAAATTCACCAACGGCCCGACGGTGATGTCCATCGCGCCCTGCGTTTTTTGTCCAATACGCAGCGCTGAGGTCACAATATCCGCCATCGCCTCGCTGACAGGCCAGGGAGAAAGACTTTTCGACAGGTTAAAGCGCATCAGCGCCGAATCATTTTTATAGGTTGAGAGCAGTTGATCGTCGGCATCCAGTTGCGTCTGAATTTTCGTTTGCAGCGACGCTGCCGATTTTGCATCGAGCCCGACCACGCTCACGCGCCAGAAGGTGCCCATTGTTTTCCCTTCCAGCACAACCGGAGCCATAGCAGGCGTTTGCGCCGTGTCTGGCGAGTTATCGCACCCGGTAAAAAAGAGTGTCGCAGCCAGTATGATCGCACGAGCAACGTTCATTTCCATACGTGATTGTCCTCCTGGGAAAGAGGCGCAAGAGTACACCAAAAACCGACGGTTGTACGCCGTAAAACCGCACAAAAAAAGGCCCCGAAGGGCCTTTTATCGACATTAAGCAAACTTAGAACTGGTAAACCAGGCCCAGTGCAACGATGTCGTCGGTGCTGATACCGGCATCACGAGTGAAGCTGTTGTCATCCAGCAGGTTGATTTTGTAATCAACGTAGGTGGACATGTTTTTGTTGAAGTAGTAGGTTGCGCCAACATCAACATATTTCAGCAGATCTTCGTCGTCGTAGTTACGACCGTTGAGAGTCCCCAGGTTTTTACCTTTGGACTGCAGGTAAGCAACGGACGGACGCAGACCGAAGTCGAACTGGTACTGAGCAACCACTTCGAAGTTCTGCGCTTTGTTTGCCCAACCCTGGCCGCCTACGCGCGTTGCGTTATAGGTCTGGGTGTACTGTGCTGCCAGATAAACGTTGTTAGCGTCGTATTTCAGGCCGCCGGTGTAGGTTTCAGCACGGTCGCCGTTACCAAGATAAGCCGCTTTGTTCTGCTCATCAGTACGTTTGGAGCTGCTCACTGCCGCACCCAGACCGAAGCCTTCACCGATGTCATAAGTCACGGAACCGCCAACACCGTCGCCGTTCTGACGCAGTGCTTCACGGCCGTTGTTCGTTACGCCGGTGTAAGCTAAGCCATCAGCACCTTCGCCTGATGGGCTGCCGTTTTTACCCTGATACTGCAGGGCAAAGTTCAGGCCATCAACCAGACCGAAGAAATCAGCGTTACGGTAAGTCGCGAAGCCATTACCACGCTGCTGCATGAAGTTGTCAGAACCGTAGGTGTCGCCACCGAATTCTGGCAGGACGTCGGTCCAGGAGGTTACGTCATAAACTACGCCGTAGTTACGACCGTAGTCGAAAGAACCCGCATCGCCGAATTTCAGACCCGCGAATGCAACACGAGTCCAGGAGTTGTTTTCGGATTCAGGCGCGTTACCCTGGATCTGATACTCCCACTGGCCGTAACCGGTGATCTGATCGTTAACCTGGGTTTCGCCTTTGAAACCGATACGCATATAGGTCTGATCGCCATCAGCGCTCTTGTCATCGGAGAAATAATGCAGACCGTCGACTTTACCGAACAGGTCTAATTTGTTGCCGTCTTTGTTGTAAATTTCAGCCGCATTTGCTGCGCCTGCTACCAGCAGTGCTGGTACCAGGAGGGACAGTACTTTAACTTTCATGTTATTAACCCTCTGTTATATGCCTTTATTTGCTTTTTTATGCCACTGCATACTGATTAACCCTCATTAACCAGTCGGCAAGTTCATTCTCCTCAAAATTGCAGAATAATCCAACACGAATATGATACTAAAACTTTTAAGATGTTTCATTTATCCACATAGGTGTTTCAAAATGTAAATATCAGGGAACTTTTTTTTGGCTTAAAAAAGACATAAAATAAGCACGATCACTCAAGAAATATAAAAACACAAACAAAAACAAATATTTAAATAAATAATTTTCATAGCACTGAATGACAAAACAAAATCGTCACGCATCACTAAAATATCTCTCGCTATCATCATTAACTTTATTTATTACCGTCATTCATTTCTGAATGTCTGTTTACCCCTATTTCAACCGGATGCGATGCGTCCGGCTTTTTTTTACCCTTCTTTACACTTTATTTCTCTTTTTGTGCTACCGCACAAAAATAATAACAACTATTAACTATTTCCCTTCATTCAGTCACCGACTGATATCAGAAACCAATTTCTTGTTATTTCGTGCTATTTGTCCTCACGCGTCGGGTAATATTTGTACGTAGCAGGCGGCGCTGTACACTTTTACGTCATCCAACTGATGAATTCTTTTTGGCAAAAAATGCAGAACATCAATGAGTAGAGAATGTGGAAATTCGCACCGTACCCTTTATACTGCCCTTTCACCTTCTGCGTTGTTTTACAGGTCATAACCACGAATGAGTCAGTCTGATACAACGGCTACGTCCCGATTCTCCCTTCTGCCGGGAAGCATTACCCGTTTCTTTTTATTGCTGATCATTGTGTTGCTGGTGACGATGGGTGTGATGGTGCAAAGCGCGGTTAACGCGTGGTTGAAAGATAAGAGCTATCAAATCGTCGATATCACCCATGCTATCCATAAACGTGTCGATACCTGGCGCTACGCAACCTGGCAAATCTATGACAACATCGCGGCGACCGCGAATCCGTCGAGCAGCGAAGGATTGCAGGAAACCCGCCTGAAACAGGACGTTTACTATCTCGAAAAACCACGTCGTAAAACCGAAGCGCTGATCTTTGGCTCCCATGACAGTTCAACGCTGGAAATGACGCAGCGTATCTCGACCTACCTCGACACCCTGTGGGGTGCCGAAACGGTGCCGTGGTCCATGTATTATCTCAACGGCCAGGACAACAGTCTGACCCTTATCTCGACGCTGCCGTTGAAAGATCTCTCTTCGGGATTTAAAGAATCCACCATCGGCAGTATTGTCGATTCACGCCGGGCAGAGATGCTTCAGCAGGCGAATGCGCTGGACGAACGGGAAAGCTTTTCATCGCTGCGTCGTCTTGCCTGGCAAAATGGTCACTACTTTACCCTGCGGACCACCTTTAATCAGCCGGGACATCTGGCGACCGTTGTCGCCTTTGATTTGCCCATCAATGATCTCATTCCACCCGGCATGCCATTGGACAGTTTCCGCCTTGAACCGGACGCCACGCCTGTCAGTACGCGCAATACGGATAAAGAATCACCTGACAGCGTTAGCATCAGCTTTAACAGTTCGAAAATTGAGATCTCTTCGGCGCTGAACTCGACGGGAATGCGACTGGTCTGGCAGGTGCCGTTCGGTACGCTGTTGCTTGATACGCTGCAAAACATCCTGTTACCGCTGTTGCTGAATATCGGGCTGCTGGCTCTCGCGCTGTTTGGCTATACCACCTTCCGTAACCAGCCGGGTCGCACGACAGAGCTCGCGCCGAATACCGCAGCCAATAATGAGCTGCGTATTTTGCGGGCGATTAATGAAGAGATTGTCTCCCTGCTGCCGCTGGGTCTGCTGGTGCATGACCAGGAGGCGAACCGCACGGTGATGAGCAATAAAATTGCCGACCATCTGTTGCCGCATCTGAATCTGCAAAACATCACCAGCATGGCGGAACAACATCAGGGCGTGATCCAGGCGACCGTCAATAATGAGTTGTATGAGATACGCCTGTTCCGCAGCCAGGTCGCTCCGCGCACCCAGATCTTTATTATCCGCGACCAGGATCGTGAAGTGCTGGTGAACAAAAAGCTCAAACAGGCACAGCGGTTATACGAAAAAAATCAGCAGGGCCGCGCGGCCTTTATGCAAAACATTAGCGAGACGTTAAAAGACCCGCTCAAAGCGCTGGCGGCAGAGGTTGCACAGGTGCAAACGCCTGATGCACCGCAACTGGCGAATCATGCTGACGTATTGGTCCGTATGATCGATGAAATTCAACTGGCAAATATGCTCGAAAGCGACACCTGGAAGAGTGAACCCACCCTTTTCTCGATTCAGGCGCTGATTGACGAAGTCGTACCTGAAGTGCTGCCCGCCATGAAGCGCAAAGGGCTTCAGTTGCTCATCAACAATCATCTGAAGGCAAACGACGAGCGTCGTGGCGATCGCAATGCGCTGCGGCGAATCTTACTGCTGTTGATGCAGTACGCGGTGACAACCACCCAGATTGGGAAAATCACGCTTGAGGTGGATCAGGATGAGTCGGTGGCCGAGCGCCTGACATTCCGCATTCTGGATACCGGTGAAGGTGTGACGTTAAGCGAAATTGACAACCTGCATTTCCCGTTCATCAGCGAGACGCAGAAAGATCGCTACGGCAAAGCTAATCCGTTGGCCTTCTGGTTATGCGATCAGCTGGCGCGTAAACTCGGCGGCCATTTGAACATAAAAGCGCGAGATGCGCTGGGTACACGCTATACAGTCCATGTTAAAATGACTCCGCTCGACCAGCATAGCGAAGACGAGGAACGTCTGCTGGATGATGTCAGCGTCATGATCGACGTGACCTCTAACGAGGTTCGCAACATCGTGCTTCGTCAGCTGGAAAACTGGGGAGCGACCTGCATCACTCCGGATGAGAGACTCATAAGTCAAGAATATGATCTCTTTTTAACTGATAATCCGTCTAATCTTACTGCCTCCGGCTTGCTTTTAAGCGATGATGAGTCAGGCGTGCGGAAAATTGGCCCTGGCCAGCTTCGCGTCAACTTTAATATGAGCAACGCTATGCAGGAAGCTGTACTACAACTAATTGAAGAGCAACTGGCGCAGGAAGCGATCCCGGAATCCCCTCTGGGCGGTGATGAAAACGCCGAACTTCATGCCAGCGGCTATTACGCACTATTTGTAGACACAGTACCGGATGATGTTAAGAGGTTGTATACTGAGGCAGCAATCAGCGATTTTGCTGCGCTAGCCCAAACGGCTCACCGCCTGAAAGGCGTGTTTGCCATGCTAAATCTGGTACCCGGCAAGCAGTTATGTGAAACGCTGGAACATCTGATTCGCGAGAAAGATGCTCCAGGAATAGAAAAATACATCAGCGACATTGACGCCTACGTCAAGAGCTTGCTGTAGCAAGGTAGCCTTTACATGAACAATATGAACGTAATTATTGCCGATGACCATCCGATTGTACTGTTCGGTATTCGCAAATCACTTGAACAAATCGAGTGGGTGAATGTTGTCGGCGAATTTGAAGACTCCACAGCACTGATCAACAACCTGCCAAAATTAGATGCGCACGTGTTGATTACCGATCTCTCTATGCCGGGCGACAAGTACGGCGATGGGATCACTCTGATCAAATATATCAAGCGCCATTTCCCGAGCCTGTCGATCATTGTTCTGACCATGAACAATAACCCGGCAATCCTGAGCGCGGTTCTTGATCTGGATATCGAAGGGATTGTCCTGAAACAGGGCGCGCCTACCGATCTGCCGAAAGCGCTCGCGGCGCTGCAAAAAGGCAAAAAGTTCACCCCGGAAAGCGTCTCTCGCCTGCTGGAAAAAATCAGTGCGGGTGGCTACGGCGACAAACGTCTCTCTCCGAAAGAGAGTGAAGTCCTGCGCCTGTTTGCCGAGGGTTTCCTGGTCACTGAGATCGCCAAGAAACTGAACCGCAGTATCAAAACCATCAGCAGTCAGAAGAAATCAGCCATGATGAAACTGGGCGTTGAGAACGATATCGCCCTGCTGAACTATCTCTCTTCCGTGACCCTGAGCCCGGCAGACAAAGACTAATTTTTCTTTCCGTTGCAAAATGCCTGATGGCGCTCCGCTTATCAGGCCTACTCATTACGGAAAACATCCCCGTTTTGTAGGCCGGATAAGGCAAAGCCGCCATCCGGCATTTTTAACCCCGCGTTTTCCTGACCCGCTCCGCATACACCGCCAGCGTCTGCTTAAGAATGTCCAGCGTGACCGGCTTCGACAGACAGCTGTCCATCCCCGACTCCAGACAACGCTGCTTCTCTTCAGCTAAGGCGTTTGCTGTCACTCCAACTACCGGTAGCGTCAGTCCCAACTGACGAATACGCTGCGTCAGACGATAACCGTCCATATTAGGCATGTTGACATCGCTCAATACGATATCGATGTGGTTTTTGCTTAGCACGTTCAGAGCATCCACACCATCATTAGCGGTCTTGCACTGATACCCCAGCGATCCCAGCTGATCGGCCAGCAAACGACGGTTAATCGGATGATCGTCAACCACCAGGATCATCATGTCATCATTGGTGGCTGCCGCTTTTTCCGGGGCCGGTAACGCGGAGGCGAGCTCTTCATCGTCCAGTTCAATACTGTAGATCCGGGCCAGCAGCGCCGGCAGTTCATGCGGCGACGCAACGCTGTGCACCCATTCCCCCGGTACTCTTTCCAGTGGAATACCGATGTGACGACGACAGAAAATGACCGCCGCACGCCCTGACCACGGCTGTTCCAGTGCATCGTCAGTAATCAATACATCGTCACTCGCCGGGGGCTGGCCTTCATAACGCCTCACCTCGACGCCGTTGCGCGTCAGGCTGTTTTCAACAAATTGACACAGCGAGGCATTACGCACCGCCAGCCAGCAGCGTGTTCTGGCCAGTCCATCGAGACCTTTTTTCGCCGGATATTGCGCGCCATACAGCGGAATACGCACCGTAAACTGGCTGCCCATCCCGGGTTCGGAATCGACCGAAATATCACCGTCCATCATACTGATCAGCTTTTCGCAAATCGCCAGTCCCAGCCCCGTTCCCTGGAAATTGCGCTGCACGCCAGTACCGACCTGGAAGAACGGGTCGAACAGGCGTACCACCTCTTTCGCCGGTATCCCGACGCCGGTATCCCGCACCCGAATGCTGAGATAATCCTCATCGCGGCTAACATGCAGTACAATGCAGCCGATGTCGGTAAATTTAATCGCATTGCTCAGCAGGTTAGAAATCACCTGCTGCAGGCGCATCGGATCGCCATTGAGCGCAACCGGCACATTCGGTTCAATAAAGCAGTACAATCCGATCTGCTTGCGCACTACCAGCGGCAAATAGTTCGCCGTAATGTGACTCATCACCTCTCGCGGCGAAAATTCGCGCGGTTCAATTTTCAACTGCTCAGATTCAATTTTCGAGAAGTCGAGAATGTCGCTGATGATTTTCAGTAGCAGACTGGAGGAGTTATTCATCGCTGTCACCAGGCGATCGACCCCTTTTGGTAACGCTTTAGTTTGCAGCAGATCGAGGTTACCGATAATGCCATACAGCGGAGTGCGCAGCTCGTGGCTGACGGTCGCCAGGAACATCGATTTCGACTGACTCGCCTGCTCAGCCGCCTGCGCCATCTCCTGCAACGACTCCTCCATTTTGACGCGGGCAGAAACATCCACCAGCACGCAGATCGCCACGTTTTCATTGCGATAGCGGGAATGGACGAAGCTAATCTGCAGGTTGGTGTTATTACTGGTCAGCACATCGACAAAGTTCACCTGCTGTCCGCAGATGATTTGCGTTAGCCTCTGTCGATCCTCATGGGTGAGCATGTTCAGATACGTGTGCGCCAGCTCGTTACTGAGAATGTTAACACCGTCAACGGTACGCAGAATACAGATCCCGACCGGCGCGGAAGCGACAATCTTACGGTTAAACTGCTCATGCTCTTCCAGACGCTGGGCGTCGCTTTCCGCCGGAATAAAGATCCGCCGTTCATACATTCGCGCGAGGGTAAACAGCGCCGCCCCCACCAGCACGTTCAGCAGAATGGCATTCAGAATCAGCATCCGGATCCGTTCCAGCACCAGATCAACCGGGATGGAATAGACAATGCTCAGCGAGGACGGCGGCAGGTTTTTCTTCAGCACCAGCTCACGAAAGCCCTGCGTATAGCCAAACCAGGAGCGCTCCTGCATCCAGCGAGGCTCCGCCTTAACGGTGCCTTCCGGTCCGGTCAGTGAAATCAGCTCATGGCCATTTTCATCCAGAATGGTCACTCCCATCGGCAGGCTGCCCGGCGTAAAGAAGTTTTCCACCCGAATGGACTGTTCGACGCCTAACAATGCCTGGAGACGATTTGCCAGATAGACCGGCGTCAGCGCGTAGAAATAACCGATCCCCGGACGCGGCCCCTGCCCCACCCAGTAAAGATTGTTTCCGGACTCATCCTTCGGCGCATTGCGGTACTTCATAAGCCGCTCGTGCAGCGCTTTCAGCGCGTTGTCGCGCTCGACGGGCATATCGCGCAGGCCAAAATTCGCCATGCAGAGATTATCGCTGCCAATGAGAAATACGCGATTCAGGTCGTATGCGGCAGAGAAGTTGTCGCGCCAGTAACGCATAAACCATGCCAGCGACTCCAGCGATCCCCGCCATGCATTGCCCATCGCCGCACAGTCTGAATCGGCAAACAGCGGCTGAAAGGTTGGGACCACTGTTTTATCGTCACGCGCCCGCGAAGCCAGTACGCCGTTCTCCGCCGTCAGGCGATTCTCAGCGATATATTTGAGCTCTTTCATCACATCCGACGTGCGTTGAATATAGCGCTGGGCCTGATCGGAACTGAGATTAAACTCCTGGCGAATCTCAGACTCCCGCTGATGCAGGGCGTTCACGATGTAGAACACCGAGGCAAAGGCAATGAGCAGCCAAATCAACAACGCCAACGCTCTGAACAGGTAGCGCGAGATTTTCAGGGTCGTGCGAAAGGAAGCAAGGTATTTCAAAAGGGCGAAGCTCCGCCTCAGGCGATAAATGGAGTGTGGTTAAGGTAGCGGTAAATGCGCGACGTCGCAATGCCCGCGCCTCTGTTTGCGGGAATATGATACACCGCTGAGAAACCCTTGCCGCAACCATCGATAATCATTCTTTGTCGTACCAGGGCCACAGGGATGCCAGCATGCGCTTTTTGAGAGGGTTATATCCGCGACGCTTACGCAATCAAATGATACTGATGGCGCTCCTGATGGTCATCGTACCGACGCTGTCGATTGGTTATATCGTAGAAACCGAAGGTCGGTCAGCAGTCTTATCCGAAAAAGAGAAAAAATTATCTGCTGTCGTACACCTGCTCGATCAGGCGCTGGGCGCACGCTTTGACGATTTTACGGCATTGCCGCGGGAGGAGCGTATCCGGGCGCTAAATGCCGAACTCGGCCCTATCACCGAACGGATCACCCAGGCGTTTCCGGGCGTTGGCGCGGGCTACTATAACAAAGCGCTGGATGCGATTATTACCTACGCGCCTTCCGCGCTGTATCAAAATAACGTCGGCGTGACGATTGCCGCCGATCACCCTGGACGTGAAGTAATGCGCAGTAATGCTCCGGTGGTCTTTTCCGGTCGACAGGTGCGCGGAGATATTCTCAACTCAATGATCCCCATCACCCGTGATGGCGATGTGACAGGTTACATCTGGGCGAATGAGCTGACGGAAGACATTCAACGTCAGGCCTGGAAGATGGACATGCGCATCATTGCAGTGCTGGCGGCGGGCCTGCTCTGTAGCCTGCTACTGATCGTACTGTTTTCACGACGCCTTGGTGCCAATATCGACATTATCACTGACGGTTTGTCGACGCTGGCGCAGAAAACGCCGGCACAGCTTCCCAATCTCCCCGGTGAACTGGGACAAATCAGCCGGAGCGTCAACGCCCTGGCGCAAACGCTGCGTGAAACCAAAACGCTTAACGATCTGATCATTGAAAACGCCGCCGACGGCGTGATTGCGATCGACAGACAGGGTGACGTCACCACGATGAACCCCGCGGCGGAAATGATTACCGGTTATACATTGAATGAACTGGTCGGCCAGCCTTATGCCACACTGTTTTCCGACCCCCATTTTGCCAGCCCGGTTCTCGATACCCTGGCACACGGTACAGAGCATCTGGCGCAAGAAGTCAGTTTCCCGGCGCGCGACCGCACTATTGAACTCAGCGTCACCACCAGCCGCATTCATAACCCCAATGGTGAATTGATAGGCGCGTTGGTGATTTTCTCCGACCTGACCGCCCGGAAAGAAACCCAGCGTCGCCTGGCCCAGACGGAGCGACTTGCCACGCTGGGTGAACTGATGGCCGGGGTGGCGCATGAGGTGCGTAATCCACTTACCGCGATCCGCGGTTATGTACAGATCATCCGTCAGCAAACCAGCCTGCCGGTACACCAGGAATATCTGTCCGTGGTACTGAAAGAAATTGACTCCATCAACAGAGTCATTCAGCAGTTGCTGGATTTTTCCCGCCCGCGCCAAAGCCAATGGCAGCAAGTGCTGCTCAATTCGCTGATCGAAGAGACGCTGATTCTGGTACAAACCTCCGGTGTTCAGGCACGGATCGCCTTCAACTTCGAACAGGATAAGGAACTGCCTGCCATCGTTGCCGATCGCGAGCTGTTGAAACAGGTGATCCTCAATATTCTGATTAATGCCGTGCAGGCCATCAGCACATGCGGCGAAATTCGCATTCGCACCCTGTCATATTCAACGACGCAACAAGCCGTAATAATCGAAGATAACGGCTGCGGGATCGATATTGCGCTACAGAAAAAGATCTTTGACCCCTTCTTTACTACCAAAGCCTCAGGTACGGGACTTGGGCTCGCGCTCAGCCAGCGCATCATTAATGCCCATCAGGGCGATATTCACGTCGCCAGCATGCCCGGATGTGGCGCGACGTTTACCCTTATTTTACCGATTAACCCGCAGGGAAACTTGTCAGTATGAAAACCCGCTATCGTATTCTCATCGTGGACGACGAAGACAACGTTCGTCGCATGCTCACTACCGCATTCTCGCTACAGGGACATGAAACACACTGTGCCAGTAACGGTGAAGAAGCCTTGCAGCGCTTTTCCGACGCCCCGCCGGATGTGGTGCTGATGGATATCCGTATGCCAGAAATGAACGGAATTGACGCACTGAAAATCATGCGCACCCGGCAGCCGCGCATTCCCGTAATCCTGATGACCGCTTACGCCGAAGTCGAAACCGCCGTCGAAGCGCTGCGCAGCGGCGCGTTTGATTACGTGATCAAGCCTTTCGATCTTGATGAGCTCAATTTACTGATCCAGCGCGCACTGCAACTCCAGGCGATGAAACAGGAGATCCGCAGTCTGCATCAGGCGCTGAGCACCAGTTGGCAGTGGGGGCATATACTGACCAACAGTCCGCGAATGATGGATATCTGCAAAGACACGGCGAAAATGGCGCTATCGCAGGCCAACGTCTTGATCAGTGGAGAAAGCGGTACTGGTAAAGAGTTGATTGCGCGTGCCATTCATTACAACTCGCGCCGGGCAAACGGCCCGTTTATCAAAATCAACTGTGCCGCGCTGCCGGAGTCGCTGCTGGAAAGCGAGCTGTTTGGTCATGAAAAGGGGGCCTTCACCGGGGCACAAACTCAGCGTCAGGGGCTGTTTGAACGCGCGCATCAGGGGACCCTGCTACTCGATGAAATTGGCGAAATGCCACTGGTACTACAGGCGAAACTGCTGCGTATCCTGCAGGAAAGAGAGTTCGAACGCGTCGGTGGACACCAGACCATTCAGGTGGATATTCGCATTGTCGCCGCCACTAACCGGGATCTCCATGCCATGGTGAAAGAAGGCACCTTCCGTGAAGACCTGTTTTACCGTCTGAATGTCATTCATCTGCAGCTTCCCCCGCTACGTGAACGACGGGAAGATATTGCGCTGCTCGCTAACCACTTCTTGCAGAAATTCAGTTCGGAAAATCAGCGCGATATTATTGAGATCGATCCTGCGGCCATGTCGATGCTCACCAGTTGGCCCTGGCCCGGCAACATCCGGGAGCTCTCGAACGTCATTGAGCGGGCGGTAGTGATGAATACCGGTGCGGTCATTTTCGCTGAAGATCTGCCCGCCCCGCTCCGCCAACCGGTCACTGGCAGCAGCGAGATAAAAGCCACGCAGCCCGGTGAACGCAATCTGAAAGAAGAGATTAAACGTGAGGAGAAGCGAATCATTATTGAGGTGCTCGAACAGCATGAAGGAAACCGCACCCGCGCCGCGCTCATGTTAGGGATCAGTCGACGCGCTCTGATGTACAAACTGCAGGAATACGGTATCGATACGGCAGGGTTGTAGACCAGAATCTGCTATGCAGAATTTTGCACAGTGCGCAAAATTCTGCATAGCATCCGCACTCAGATCACACAATGCCAGAATAAATAAATCATTATATTCAATAAGTTAATTAATTCCCCCACCCGTTAGCTATTCTGGCATCCCGCTTGCTATTCCCTTTACGTACCCAAAATGGAGTATGCAAAAGGGAAACATAATGAAAACAAAACTGATTACCTTACAAAACGCAGCCGACTTCTTTCGTGACGGCATGACCATCATGGTTGGCGGTTTTATGGGGGTAGGGACCCCGCCCCGTCTTGTCGAAGCCTTACTTGAATCCGGCGTCAGAGACCTGACACTGATCGCCAACGATACCGCCTTTGTCGATACCGGCATCGGCCCACTGATCGTCAATGGCCGGGTGAACAAAGTCATTGCGTCCCATATCGGCACCAACCCGGAAACCGGGCGTCGGATGATTGCCAGGGAGATGGAGGTTCAACTGGTGCCGCAAGGTACGTTGATTGAACAGATCCGCTGCGGCGGCGCAGGACTCGGTGGGTTCCTGACCCCTACCGGCGTCGGCACCATCGTGGAAGATGGCAAACAAACCCTGACGCTCGATGGCAAAACCTGGCTACTGGAACGCCCGTTGCGCGCCGATCTGGCGCTCATCCGCGCGCACCGTGCTGACCCTCTCGGCAACCTGACCTACCAACTCAGTGCCCGCAACTTTAACCCTCTTATTGCCCTCGCCGCCGATATCACCCTGGTGGAACCTGACGAACTCGTTGAGACAGGCGATCTGCTGCCTGACCAGATCGTCACCCCCGGCGCGGTTATCGACCATATCGTCATTCCACAGGAGAGCAAATAATGGATGCGAAACAACGTATTGCGCGCCGCGTGGCGCAGGAACTTCGTGATGGTGACGTCGTGAACTTAGGTATTGGCCTGCCGACGATGGTCGCCAACTACCTGCCGGATGACATTCATATCACTTTGCAATCAGAAAACGGCTTTCTCGGACTGGGGCCGGTCACCACCGCGCATCCCGATCTGGTGAACGCTGGCGGACAACCCTGCGGGATTTTGCCGGGTGCGGCGATGTTCGATAGCGCGATGTCATTTGCCCTGATCCGTGGCGGTCATGTGGACGCCTGCGTTCTGGGTGGGTTGCAGGTCGATGAACAGGCCAACCTCGCGAACTGGGTGGTACCCGGCAAAATGGTCCCAGGTATGGGCGGCGCAATGGATCTGGTGACCGGGGCGCGCAAAGTCATCATCGCGATGGAACACTGCGCGAAAGACGGCTCAGCGAAAATCCTCCGCCAGTGCACCATGCCGCTGACGGCCCAGCATGCGGTGCATGTGCTGGTCACCGAACTGGCGGTGTTCCGCTTTATCGACGGCAAAATGTGGCTGACAGAAATCGTCGACGGGTGCGATCTTGATACCCTGCGCGCGAAAACCGAAGCCCACTTTGACGTTGCCGCCGATCTGGTCGTTCAGCGAGGTGACGCATGATTGGCCGTATCTCGCGTTTCATGACGCGCTTCGTCAGTCGCTGGCTGCCCGATCCCCTGATTTTCGCCATGCTGCTGACGCTACTGACGTTCGGCATCGCGCTGTGGTTAACGCCGCAAACGCCGATCAGTATGGTGCGTTTCTGGGGGGACGGCTTCTGGAACCTGCTGGCCTTCGGGATGCAGATGGCATTGATCATCGTAACAGGCCACGCGCTGGCCAGTTCTGGCCCGGTGAAAAACCTGCTGCGCACCGCCGCATCTGCCGCTAAAACGCCCGCTCAGGGCGTAATGCTGGTGACCTTCTTTGGCTCCGTCGCCTGCGTTATCAACTGGGGTTTCGGCCTGGTGGTAGGGGCGATGTTTGCCCGTGAGGTTGCCCGTCGCGTGCCGGGTTCCGATTATCCGCTGCTGATTGCCTGCGCCTATATCGGTTTTCTGACCTGGGGCGGCGGCTTCTCCGGCTCAATGCCCCTGCTGGCGGCAACGCCGGGTAACCCGGTCGAACACATTGCGGGCTTGATTCCGGTCAGCGATACCCTGTTCACCGGCTTCAACATTTTCATCACCGTCGGATTGATTGTGGTCATGCCGTTTATTACCCGCATGATGACGCCAAAACCGTCAGATGTTGTCAGCGTCGATCCGAAACTGTTGATGGAAGAGCCTGATTTCCAGAAGACCTTGCCGGCAGATGCGCCTCCGTCAGAAAAACTGGAAGAGAGCCGTATCCTGGCGCTGATCATTGGCGCATTAGGCATCGCCTATCTCGGGATCTACTTCGCCGAAAAAGGGTTCAACATCACCATCAACACCGTCAACCTGATGTTTATGATTGCCGGTCTGCTGCTGCACAAAACGCCAATGGCCTATATGCGTGCCATTAGCGCCGCCGCGCGCAGCACCGCCGGGATCCTGGTGCAGTTCCCGTTCTATGCGGGGATCCAGTTAATGATGGAACACTCCGGTCTCGGCGGTTTGATCACCGAATTCTTCATCAACGTCGCCAATAAAGACACCTTCCCCGTTATGACCTTCTTCAGCTCCGCGCTGATCAACTTTGCCGTGCCGTCAGGCGGCGGTCACTGGGTTATTCAGGGGCCGTTCGTGATGCCAGCCGCGCAGGCGTTAGGGGCCGACCTCGGTAAATCCGTCATGGCGATCGCCTACGGCGAACAGTGGATGAATATGGCGCAACCCTTCTGGGCGCTTCCCGCACTGGCCATCGCCGGACTGGGGGTTCGCGACATCATGGGGTATTGCATCACCGCCCTGCTTTTCTCCGGCGTCATTTTTGTTGTCGGCCTGACTTTTTTCTGACGGCAGCCACTCACTTTTAAGGAACAGAAGATGAAAAATTGTGTCATCGTCAGCGCAGCACGTACCGCCATCGGCAGCTTCAACGGCGCGCTGGCAACTACCAGCGCCATCGATCTTGGCGCGACCGTGATTCACGCCGCGCTGGAACGCGCGCAACTCGATCCGCAGCGCGTGGATGAAGTAATCATGGGCAACGTGCTGCAGGCCGGTCTGGGTCAAAACCCGGCACGCCAGGCGTTGCTAAAAAGCGGACTTAGCGAGACGGTCTGCGGTTTTACCGTCAACAAGGTTTGCGGTTCAGGGCTTAAAAGCGTCGCGCTGGCGGCCCAGGCGATTCAGGCGGGACAAGCACAGGCATTGGTCGCCGGCGGGATGGAAAACATGAGTCTGGCACCGTATCTGCTGGATGCGAAAGCCCGCTGGGGCTATCGCCTTGGCGACGGCCAGTTATCAGATGTGATTCTGCGCGATGGCCTGCTCTGCGCCACCCACGGCTATCACATGGGGATCACCGCCGAAAACGTCGCCCGCGAATACGGTATCAGCCGTGAAATGCAGGACGAACTCGCGCTGCTCTCTCAGCAAAAAGCGGTGGCAGCCATCAATTCCGGTGCATTTCAGGCTGAAATTGTGCCGGTCAACGTTACGTCACGTAAGAAAACTATCGTTTTTGAACGCGATGAATTTCCTAAAGCCGATTCAACAGCGGAAGGCCTTGCCGCACTGCGTCCGGCATTTGATAAAGCCGGTACTGTCACTGCCGGTAATGCCTCAGGGATCAACGATGGCGCGGCAGCGTTGGTGGTCATGGAAGAATCGGCCGCACTGGCGGCAGGACTGAAACCGCTGGCACGTATTAAAGGGTACGCCAGCGGCGGCGTCGCGCCGGCACTGATGGGGATGGGGCCGGTGCCTGCTACGCAGAAAGCGCTACAATACTGCGGATTGCAGCTTTCAGATATCGATCTGATTGAAGCCAATGAGGCGTTTGCCGCGCAGTTCCTAGCCGTCGGCAAGACGCTGGGCTTCGACCCAGAGAAGGTGAACGTTAACGGGGGGGCGATTGCGCTTGGTCATCCGATCGGAGCCAGCGGCGCGCGAATTCTGGTGACATTGCTGCATGCGCTTTCTGCCAGGGATAAAACGCTGGGACTGGCAACGCTGTGCATCGGCGGCGGTCAGGGTATTGCGATGATTGTGGAAAGGATGAATTAACCCCTGCGGTCCCTTTGGTTATACACAGCATCATTCAGGATACATCAAGGCGGCAAGGGAGTGATAAATTCGTCGGGAACGAATTTGAACGTCGCAAAGCGACGGCCCGTAAGGGCAAGGCTCATGGACGAGCCGAATAACTCCGCCGCCAACAAAGAGGCAACTTGAAGGATAAAGTGTATCTGTCATAATAAACAAAACCGAGGGACCTTAATGAACATTATCGAACAACTTCAGTTACTGGTAAAAACAGGGACACACGCGGAACAAACAATTAGCCGTTACATTCTGGCTACATTATCTGGCGCGGAAAAACTGACGTCGACGGCAATTTCAAAAAAGACGCAAACCAGCCAACCTTCCATCGTTCGTTTCGCTCAATCCCTCGGTTATACGGGTTTTACTTCATTTAAATATGATTTAATTAAGTGTCTGCGCAGTGAACCTGAGGCACTCCTTCCGGCCCAGGCAACGAAGAACAATGTTATCCTCAGCGAGTTTATTAATAATAATAACCCTGCAGCACTCAATACCTTCTTTGAAATTATTAACTCCAGTCGCAATCTCTATTTCTGTCATCCGCGTGAACTGAGCTCGTTGCTTAGCAATATCATTCAGGACTATAACGATATTGGTAAAGTCTGTATTCCCGTGGAGTACCAGAATGCCCATTCACTGCTGACAAACACCCTGACGGATTGTGATTCTGTGATTCTACTGCCAGGACTCAAAGAGGAGCCGGATAATCAATTGATTACCCTGATTCGTGAACACGAGGCAGCCTCACTGGCCGTTGCCTGTCATCAGAGCGGTGCGGCACTGGCCGATGTGACCTTATATACACCTCAGTCCAGCATCAGCCCCCTTAGTTTCGCCGCGCTGAAAATGTCATTACACACGCTTTTTTTCCATGCTCTGCAATATTGCTATCTAAATATGAGTAATGAAAAAACGCCTCATAAACGATGATCATCGACCGGGTTGTGGAGGAATAAAGAACCCTGCCTTAATCAGAGAAATTAAAGCCAGAAAAGATTGTTTATAAGGCGTAAACAGCAGATTAATTATAACTGCACAATACTTCCTGTCGATAACGAGTGATGTACGGCCTCGCAAATTAATGTCGCCTGCAACCCATCATCTGCGGTTGCCAGATAAGGGGTATCAAATAATATGTGCTCAACAAAATCATGTATTGGCTGAATCCCGTAGCCGCTGGCTTTATTATTAACGTAATTAATAAAATTGTAATTTGGCGTTGCACTACGCTGTGGGGTGAACATTTCATAGCCACGCAACTGCGCATCGGCACGGTAATAGTTATTCTCGGTGATAACAAAACTACGACCATCATTTGCCTTAGGAAAGGAAGCAGGTAAACACCACCCGACTTCAACCGTCCATTGCGCGCCATTATCAAACGTAACGAAAGACTGAATGGTGTCCCAGGAATCAATGCCTTCCGCAACAAGTTTCTTCTTCTGTCCTATTGCATAAACGCTCACTGCATTAGCGCCGTTCATATAATATCGAATTAAATCAAAACAATGTGTGCCAAGGAAATGAACGGGAGAGCTCTCATTCGCCCATGACAGCCAGTTTTTTGGCACATCGATAATATCGTCCATGCTCATGTAGCCACGCAGGACCTGGCCTGTTTCGGGTTTCAATAGTTCATGATGAATATGCTGCGCCATCCCGTCCCAACGCTTGTGGTAATCGACGCCGATCTTCACCCCCTGCTGCTGCGCATAACGGATGATTTCCCGGCATTCCGCTGACGTTGTCGCCATCGGTTTTTCAATCAACACATGTTTGCCCGCTTTGATGGCCTCAATCGTGGCATCAAAGTGAAACGGATCCGGAGTAGCGATTGACACCAGATCAACCTCCGTCGCGGAAAACAACTCTGCCAGCGTGGCATAACCTGGAACCTGGAACTCCTGCGCAACTCTGGCGCGGATATCCGGATTGATCTCGCAAAATCCGACCAGGTTCACCCACGGATTATAGTGATACGCGTTGATATGGTGTTTGCCATAAATACCGGCCCCAACCACCGCGGCATTGATTTTGTTCATTACACACTCCTCAGTTAAACAAGCCAAACGAAAACAGATAACCGATGGCAACCGCCAGAGGCGCGGTAATCATCCGTGATAACAAGAAAGAGGGAACACCAAGACGAATAGTCTTCTCTTTCGCCTCCTGCATGGAGAGTCCAACGGGAATAAAATCGGCCCCCACCTGGACGTTAATCGCAAACAGTGCCGGCAGCGCCATCAGAGGCGAAACCACACCGCTACCGATTAGCGTTCCCACCAGCACGCCAACGACCTGCGCAATCGCCGCGCCGGGAGCCAGAATGGGAGAGATAAAGGGCAGACCGCAGATAATCGCAATCACGAACAGGCCGGTTAGCGAGCCGGCGAGTGGTGATAGCGCATTCCCGGTCCACTGACCAATCGCTGTCTCCTGTACCAGGGCGATCAGAACCGAGATAAAGGCCATAAAGGGGATAACGTTCTTAATACACAGCTCAACGGATTCGCGCGCCGAGGAGTAGAGGAGGCTAACAAAGTTACCGATCCCCGTCGCGAAACGCGTCATCAATTCCAGTGCGGTGTTGGTCGCTGAACCACGCGGTTTTGCCTCCACGTAATCACGGGCAACAGCGGAAGCATCGCCCGCGGGGAGCGGCTCGACGAGCTCAACGTTTTCATCCCTGTTGTTCGGTTGATTAATGGTCTCAATCAACGAAAGCGACTCAAGGCTGACATCCGATATATAGATATCTTCGGTGATATATTTTGCCAGCGGCCCCATTGCCCCGGTTGGTAACACATTGATCGTCTTTATTCTTTTCTGTGGATAGATACCACAACGCAGTGAACCGCCACAGTTGATGACCACGCAGAGGATTTTTTTATCATCCGGCATGGCATCAAAGCCGTTAACCACGGTCATCTCCAGCATTTCGCCCAGCTTCTTCGCGACCGGGTCAATGGTTTTTCCGGTTAGCGACAGGATCACCATGCGGGTATCTCGATATAAATACATATCGTCGCCAATCCCTGAATGACCTTTTTTAATCAGTACAGTTTTCATTGGTTTTCCTCATTATTTTCAATGGGCCAATCAATTCATTTACGGATGGAGAACAATGACTGTTTACGTGTAATGAACCATAGGCTATTGGTTTTTCAGCTCCATCAAATACCACCGTCACATGACCTAATTCGCATAAATTTTGCCATGCGGCCTCTCCCCAGCAGGTTATATTCCAGGTCTGATTATTCATCTGTAAGACATAGTCCACTGCTTTTTGTAATGGGGTAACATCACAAACAATATTCTTTATAACCAGGACATAATCGAGATAATCTTCCGGAGCGCGGTCATTAAAAGTGATCAACATGCCATTAAGCAGCCCCTCTTCCACTTTTCTTCCAGCCCTTACGACGTCAGCCGAAAATAGTACTTTCATTGTTTTCCCTTATTCCTGATTAAGTTCGCGTTTCTCCAGTCGGGTGAAGATATACTCCGTAAGAAAACCACGGATAAAACCGAGTAGAATACCTGCGGCGATATAGCGCAATGCCAGATCGGCGACGGGCAGGTCGAGTCGGGTGAGACCCGCGGCCACCCCCAGCCAGATAAAGAGCTCTGATGGCACAATATGTGGGAACAGAGACGTTAGCGGATGCACGGTACTGCCCAGCGCATCCTGATAAGCGGGTTTACAGCGTTCTGGTAAAAATTTACCCATCGTCAACGCCCCAGGGCTGCTGAGGAAGAACCAGGCAAAGCTGGGCAAAATTCCATAAGTTAATATTTTTGATTTACCCATCAACGTGGCGACTTTTTCCATCCGCTGTTGACCAATTAACTTCATAATGAAATTAACGGTCAAAATTAAGGTTATTAGCATAGGAATGGTACTGACGATCATCCCGGAAAATATCTTACCTGCGCTCTGGAAAAGATGGATAAAACCCTCTGCTATTTCAACTATCATAGTTAACTCCCAACGTGTAGGTATAAGTATATTCATCCGTCAGAAGTGAACTAACAGATGAAGGCAGCCAACGCTTTTGTCTTAAAAAACTTCAGATGTTTTTACTAAATAATTTTTCAGTTCTCCTGCCAGTAAGGGATCGTAAATATCTCTGTTCGGTCAGGAGAAAGTTAACGGTAAATGGCTGCACAAACAGTGAGCACCTTCACAGAGTTATAATTATTCATT
The DNA here is from genome assembly GCF_019048065.1 of Citrobacter farmeri. NCBI lineage: Bacteria > Pseudomonadati > Pseudomonadota > Gammaproteobacteria > Enterobacterales > Enterobacteriaceae > Citrobacter > Citrobacter farmeri. The sequence continues at coordinate 1,522,432 of NZ_CP077291.1, read as the reverse complement.
AATTTATGTATTCTTATACGAGAAATAGGGGGTTCCACGACAGAACGTTTAATGAAGGGAAAGGTCGATATTCAGAACGTAAAAAAGGGAGGCAGCGCCTCCCTTTTGTGCAGTATTTAAAGCCGCTGATTACTCGTCAGCGTCATCAGCAACATCGTCGTCGGTTTCCGCTTCTGGAGCGATATCATCATCCCCTTCCGCCGCACTACCGTCGATGGCGTCGAGGTCTTCGTCATCCACCGGTTCAGCCACACGTTGCAGACCCACCACGTTTTCATCTTCCGCGGTACGGATGAGGATCACGCCCTGAGTGTTACGCCCTACCACGCTGATTTCCGACACGCGTGTACGTACCAACGTACCTGCATCGGTGATCATCATGATCTGGTCACAGTCATCGACCTGCACTGCGCCAACAACGGAGCCGTTACGCTCGGTCACTTTGATAGAGATAACGCCCTGCGTCGCACGAGACTTGGTCGGATACTCTTCCGCCGCTGTACGCTTACCGTAACCGTTTTGCGTCACGGTCAGGATCGCGCCTTCGCCGCGCGGAATAATCAGGGAGACGACTTTGTCTTCGCCCGCCAGCTTGATACCACGTACGCCGGTCGCAGTACGACCCATCGCACGGACGGCGTCCTCTTTGAAGCGCACCACTTTACCGGCAGCCGAGAACAGCATGACTTCGTCTTTACCTGCGGTCAGATCCACACCAATCAGTTCGTCGCCGTCGTTCAGGTTTACCGCGATGATACCGGCAGAACGCGGACGGCTGAACTCGGTCAGCGCCGTTTTCTTCACCGTACCGCTGGCGGTCGCCATAAAGACGTTCACGCCCTCTTCGTACTCGCGAACCGGCAGGATGGCGGTAATACGCTCATCGGCTTCCAGCGGCAGCAGGTTGACGATCGGACGACCACGCGCGCCACGGCTCGCTTCTGGCAACTGATAGACCTTCATCCAGTACAGACGACCACGGCTGGAGAAGCAGAGGATCGTGTCATGGGTGTTGGCCACCAGCAGGCGGTCAATAAAGTCTTCTTCTTTAATACGTGCAGCCGACTTGCCTTTCCCACCACGGCGTTGTGCTTCGTAGTCGGTCAGCGGCTGATACTTCACGTAGCCCTGGTGAGACAGGGTGACAACCACATCTTCCTGGTTGATCAGATCTTCGATATTGATATCGGCGCTGTTGGCGGTGATTTCGGTACGGCGCTCATCGCCAAACTGATCGCGGATCAGTTCCAGCTCTTCGCGAATGACTTCCATCAAGCGATCGGCGCTGCCCAGAATGTGCAGCAGTTCCGCGATCTGTTCCAGCAACTCTTTGTATTCGTCGAGCAGTTTTTCGTGCTCAAGGCCGGTCAGTTTCTGCAAACGCAGATCCAGAATCGCCTGGGCCTGCTGTTCCGTCAGGTAGTACTGACCATCACGCACACCGAATTCAGGCTCCAGCCACTCCGGACGCGCGGCATCGTCACCGGCACGTTCCAGCATCGCCGCCACGTTGCCCAGATCCCATGGACGCGCAATCAGCCCCGCTTTCGCTTCTGCCGGGGTCGGCGCACGACGGATCAGTTCAATGATCGGATCGATATTCGCCAGCGCAATTGCCAGCGCCTCAAGGATATGCGCACGATCGCGAGCTTTACGCAGTTCGAAAATGGTACGGCGGGTCACCACTTCACGACGGTGGCGCACAAACGCTGAAATGATGTCTTTCAGGTTCATGATTTTCGGCTGACCATGGTGCAATGCCACCATGTTGATACCGAAAGAGACCTGCAGTTGAGTCTGGGAGTAGAGGTTGTTCAGTACCACTTCCCCGACCGCGTCGCGTTTAACTTCAATCACGATGCGCATGCCGTCTTTGTCAGACTCATCACGCAGCGCGCTGATGCCTTCAACGCGTTTGTCTTTAACCAGTTCCGCGATTTTCTCGATCAGACGCGCTTTGTTCACCTGATACGGGATTTCATGCACGATAATGGTTTCACGACCGGTTTTCGCGTCAACTTCTACTTCCGCGCGGGCGCGAATGTACACTTTACCGCGACCGGTACGATAGGCTTCTTCAATACCGCGACGACCATTGATGATCGCCGCCGTCGGGAAATCCGGACCCGGGATGTATTCCATCAGCCCTTCAATGCTGATGTCTTCATCGTCGATATACGCCAGACAACCGTTGACCACTTCCGTCAGGTTGTGCGGCGGAATGTTAGTCGCCATCCCAACCGCGATACCGGAGGAGCCGTTCACTAACAGGTTAGGGATTTTGGTCGGCATAACGTCAGGGATTTTTTCCGTGCCGTCATAGTTGTCGACAAAATCAACCGTCTCTTTTTCCAGATCGGCCATCAACTCATGGGCAATCTTCGCCAGACGGATTTCCGTATAACGCATCGCCGCCGCAGAGTCACCATCGATGGAACCGAAGTTCCCCTGGCCATCCACCAGCATATATCGCAGCGAGAACGGCTGAGCCATACGAACAATGGTGTCATATACCGCAGAGTCGCCGTGCGGGTGGTATTTACCGATGACGTCGCCAACGACACGGGCTGATTTCTTATAGGCTTTGTTCCAGTCATTGCCCAATACGTTCATGGCGTAAAGTACGCGACGGTGTACCGGCTTCAGGCCATCTCGGACATCTGGCAGCGCACGGCCAACAATGACCGACATCGCATAATCCAGATAAGAGTTCTTCAGCTCTTCCTCAATGTTGACCGGTGTAATTTCTCTCGCAAGGTCGCTCATCTAACCGCTATCCCTCTACTGTATCCCGGATTCAAAGGTCGCAAATTATAACACAACCGCAGAGATTGAGGTAAACCAATAAGCTTTATTCACCCGCGTTGACTGATATACTCCTGTAACAAGCCATAGAAGGAGTAAAAGCCCCGATGAATGCCGTAAAACCACCGGTAAACCACAATGTTGACCACGAAGAAATTGCCAAGTTTGAAGCAGTCGCGTCGCGCTGGTGGGATCTGGAAGGCGAATTTAAGCCGTTGCATCGCATTAACCCGCTGCGACTGGGTTACATTGCCGAACGCGCAGGCGGCCTGTTTGGTAAGAAGGTGCTCGACGTTGGCTGCGGCGGCGGCATTCTGGCAGAAAGTATGGCCCGTGAAGGTGCCACCGTGACCGGTCTGGACATGGGCTTTGAACCTTTGCAGGTAGCAAAACTGCATGCGCTGGAAAGCGGTATTCAGGTGAATTATGTGCAGGAGACCGTGGAAGAACACGCCGCGAAACATGCCCACGAGTATGACGTGGTGACCTGCATGGAAATGCTGGAGCATGTGCCCGATCCGCAATCGGTGGTCAGAGCCTGTGCGCAATTGGTCAAACCCGGTGGCGAGGTGTTCTTTTCAACCCTTAACCGCAACGGCAAATCCTGGCTGATGGCCGTTGTCGGCGCGGAATACATTCTGCGCATGGTGCCCAAAGGGACTCATGATGTTAAAAAATTTATTAAGCCTGCGGAGCTGTTAGGCTGGGTGGATCAGACAGTATTGCGGGAACGCCATATGACCGGGTTGCATTTCAACCCTATCACTAACACCTTCAAGCTTGGCCCCGGTGTCGATGTGAATTATATGGTGCACACCACGGCTAACGCGGAATAATCCACTTGCCTGATGGCGCTACGCTTATCCGGCCTACGGAAAAATGTCCTGTAGGCCAGATAAGACGTTTACGTCGTCATCCGGCATCTCTCGCCGGTATCCAGGTTACAAAACTTGCGCCAGGTCATAAGAAGTTTCTATACCTTCGTTGAAGAAATCAGCACTCGATCAAATTATCTATTTTTTTTATAAATTATTGACATCCCCGCCAGGCCTTATAAGACGTGCACTTAGCCTTTCTTACCCTTTTGCAACCTCAATTTAACCTCAAAATCAACTCTTGTGCTGAAAAGAATCCCTACTAGAATACTCACCATATAGCGTTTACTTTAACACTCAACCCCTACATATAGTATTTATCCACAGAGTTAGTCACAAGGTGGCATTGTGGATAATGCAGGGGATATTTTTTCTTTCACGGACAGGTAAAAAACCACATGAATCAGAGTCTGCTGGTGACAAAGCGTGATGGTAGTACAGAGCGCATCAATCTCGACAAAATCCATCGGGTTCTGGATTGGGCGGCAGAAGGACTGAATAACGTATCGATTTCTCAGGTCGAACTGCGCTCCCATATCCAGTTTTATGACGGTATCAAAACCTCCGATATCCATGAAACCATCATTAAAGCGGCAGCGGATCTGATCTCTCGCGAGGCGCCGGATTACCAGTACCTGGCTGCGCGCCTGGCGATTTTCCATCTGCGTAAAAAAGCCTACGGCGAGTTCGAACCGCCGAAACTGTTTGACCATGTGGTGAAAATGGTTGAAATGGGCAAATACGACAATCATCTGCTGGAAGACTACACGGAAGAAGAGTTCAAGCAGATGGACTCGTTCATCGTACACGACCGTGATATGACCTTCTCCTACGCCGCCGTTAAGCAGCTGGAAGGGAAATATCTGGTCCAGAACCGTGTCACCGGTGAAATCTACGAAAGCGCCCAGTTCCTCTATATTCTGGTGGCTGCTTGCCTGTTCTCTAACTACCCGCGTGATACCCGTCTGGAATACGTAAAACGTTTTTATGACGCGGTGTCGACGTTCAAAATTTCGCTGCCGACGCCGATTATGTCCGGCGTTCGTACTCCGACGCGTCAGTTCAGCTCCTGTGTACTGATCGAGTGTGGCGACAGCCTGGACTCGATCAATGCCACCTCCAGCGCGATTGTAAAATACGTCTCCCAGCGTGCCGGTATCGGTATCAATGCGGGTCGTATCCGTGCGCTGGGCAGCCCGATTCGCGGTGGCGAAGCGTTCCACACTGGCTGTATCCCTTTCTACAAACATTTCCAGACCGCCGTGAAATCCTGCTCTCAGGGCGGCGTACGCGGCGGTGCCGCCACGCTGTTCTACCCAATGTGGCATCTGGAAGTCGAAAGCCTGCTGGTGCTGAAAAACAACCGTGGCGTAGAAGGCAACCGCGTGCGTCACATGGACTACGGCGTACAGATCAACAAGCTCATGTACACGCGTCTGCTGAAAGGCGGCGATATTACGCTCTTCAGCCCATCCGATGTTCCGGGGCTGTATGACGCCTTTTTCGCCGATCAGGATGAATTCGAACGCCTGTACGTGAAATACGAAAACGACGACAGCATCCGTAAACAGCGTGTCAAAGCGGTTGAACTGTTCTCTCTGATGATGCAGGAACGCGCCTCTACTGGTCGTATCTACATTCAGAACGTTGATCACTGCAATACCCACAGCCCGTTCGATCCGCAGGTCGCGCCGGTACGCCAGTCCAACCTGTGCCTGGAAATCGCTCTGCCCACTAAACCGCTGATGGATGTGAACGACGAAAACGGTGAAATCGCCCTGTGTACGCTTTCCGCCTTCAACCTGGGGGCGATCAACGGCCTCGAGGAACTGGAAGAGCTGGCGGTACTGGCCGTTCGTGCCCTCGATGCGCTGTTAGATTATCAGGACTACCCGATCCCGGCAGCCAAACGCGGAGCGATGGGCCGTCGTACGCTGGGTATTGGCGTGATTAACTTTGCTTACTGGCTGGCGAAAAACGGTAAGCGCTACTCCGATGGCAGCGCCAACAACCTGACGCACAAGACGTTTGAAGCCATTCAGTACTATCTGCTGAAGGCCTCTAACGAACTGGCGATCGAACAAGGCGCCTGCCCGTGGTTTAACGAAACCACCTACGCGCAGGGCATTCTGCCGATCGATACTTACAAGAAAGATCTGGATGCTATCACCAACGAACCGCTGCATCACGACTGGGAAGCGCTTCGCGAGTCTATCAAGACCTTTGGTCTGCGTAACTCAACGCTCTCTGCCCTGATGCCGTCCGAAACCTCTTCGCAGATCTCGAACGCCACTAATGGTATCGAGCCGCCGCGTGGTTACGTCAGCATTAAAGCGTCGAAAGACGGTATTCTGCGTCAGGTGGTGCCGGACTACGAGCACCTTGGCAACGCCTATGAACTGCTGTGGGAAATGCCGGGTAACGACGGTTATCTGCAACTGGTTGGCATCATGCAGAAGTTTATCGATCAGTCGATTTCGGCTAACACCAACTACGATCCGTCGCGCTTCCCGTCAGGAAAAGTGCCGATGCAGCAGTTGCTCAAAGACCTGCTTACCGCCTATAAGTTCGGGGTCAAAACGCTGTATTATCAGAACACCCGTGACGGCGCGGAAGATGCCCAGGACGATCTGGTGCCATCCATTCAGGACGATGGCTGCGAAAGCGGCGCATGTAAGATCTGATATTGTGATGCCGGATGGCGGCGTAAACGCCTTATCCGGCCTACACATGCATCGCGTTGTAGGCCGGATAAGCGTAGCGCCATCCGGCATTAAACTCCAAACAGGACATATTCATGGCATACACCACTTTTTCACAGACGAAAAATGACCAGCTTCTGGAACCGATGTTTTTTGGTCAGCCGGTCAACGTGGCCCGCTACGATCAGCAAAAATACGACATCTTCGAAAAGCTGATCGAAAAGCAGCTCTCGTTCTTCTGGCGTCCTGAAGAGGTTGACGTTTCCCGCGACCGTATCGACTACCAGGCGCTGCCAGAGCATGAAAAACACATTTTTATCAGTAACCTGAAGTACCAGACGTTGCTGGACTCCATTCAGGGACGTAGCCCGAACGTGGCGCTGTTGCCGCTGATCTCCATTCCGGAACTGGAAACCTGGGTCGAAACCTGGGCCTTCTCCGAGACCATTCACTCGCGTTCTTACACTCATATCATCCGTAATATCGTTAACGATCCGGCAATCGTGTTTGATGACATCGTCACCAACGAGCAGATCCAGAAACGTGCGGAAGGCATTTCCAGCTATTACGATGAGCTGATTGAGATGACCAGCTACTGGCATCTGCTGGGCGAAGGGACGCACACCGTGAATGGCAAAACCGTCACCGTGAACCTGCGCGCACTGAAGAAAAAACTGTATCTGTGCCTCATGAGCGTCAACGCGCTGGAAGCCATCCGCTTCTACGTCAGCTTCGCCTGCTCCTTTGCTTTCGCCGAACGCGAACTGATGGAAGGCAACGCTAAAATCATTCGTCTGATCGCCCGTGACGAAGCGTTGCACCTGACCGGCACTCAGCACATGCTGAACCTGCTGCGCAGCGGCGTTGACGATCCGGAAATGGCGGAAATCGCTGAAGAGTGTAAGCAGGAGTGCTATGACCTGTTCGTGCAGGCCGCCCTGCAGGAAAAAGAGTGGGCGGACTACCTGTTCCGCGACGGTTCGATGATCGGCCTGAACAAAGATATTCTTTGCCAGTACGTCGAATACATCACCAACATTCGTATGCAGGCGGTCGGGCTGGATCTGCCGTTCCAGACCCGTTCAAATCCGATTCCGTGGATCAACACCTGGCTGGTGTCCGATAACGTTCAGGTGGCCCCGCAGGAAGTGGAAGTGAGCTCTTATCTGGTCGGCCAGATCGACTCCGAAGTCGATACCGACGATCTGAGTAATTTCCAGCTCTGATGGGACGCGTCACGCTGCGCATCACTGGCACACAGCTGTTGTGCCAGGATGAACACCCTTCCCTGCTCGCCGCGCTTGAGTCACATAACGTTGAAGTGGAATACCAGTGCCGCGAAGGCTACTGCGGTTCATGTCGCACCCGACTGATCGCCGGTCAGGTCGACTGGATCGCCGAGCCGTTAGCGTTCATTCAGCCGGGCGAAATTTTGCCCTGCTGTTGCAGGGCAAAAGGCGACATCGAAATTGAGATGTAGCGCGCGTTACAGCGCGTAGTAACAGGCTTTCACTTGTTCCCAGTCCGCTCTCGGGATGGGACTCAGGTACTTCTCAAGCTGGGAGAAGTCATGCTGTGCCGCTTTATGGCGACGAAAACGACGGCGGCTTTTTTCCAGATCTAAGAACCCGGCTTCAACCGTTCCTTCCGTTTTCACATAGATATGTCGTACGTAGCAGCAACCGTGCTGACGATTGACGCTGTGCATCTTTTTAAACGCCAGCGCGACCGCTTTTAACATTGCCTCGCGCACCTCATCAGGATACGGCGTCACCGCGTGTTGCTTATACCACTCTTCGATGCTCACAAAGCCTTTCATATCTTCAGTGATCAGCAGCGCACGCCACTCACCGTCAATTTTTGTCGCTTTGCCATAGACAATTTTCGGCACAATAACGCCCGCACGGGCCAGCTCATTGATCACCTCGATTTCGCGCACAATCGTCGGACGTCCGAAGGGATAGCGTACCGAGTGAAACAGGTGCTGAGTCATGCGTTTCACATACAGTTTCTTCCCGTCACGTTCGATGCATTGCACACCGCTCATCCCTTTGCGTCGATAATTCGGTTCTTCGACCCAATCGCCTTCCGTTGCCCACCAGTGATTAAACTCGTCCTGCACCATATCGGCCTCATCCGTTACAATAACGACATAAACTATTCAGACTGGTAATATAAATCGTCTGCTTAAGAATTTCTTAAGATATTTATGCTATGCGGTGGAATTCTTGATCTGGTGTACGCTTTTTATGCTTTGACGAAAAATGAGATAAAAAAACTGCACCTTACTTAGCAGTTTCCCGCTTTTGGGGTGCAGTGGAGAGGGATAACGCGGTTTTTACTCTTTACGTAAGAACATCACCGCTTTGTCGGGGAAGTCAGTGAACAGTCCGTCCACACCCGCCTGGTTGTACAGAATATCGTACAGCTGATTCACATCCGTCGTGTAGTCCGGCAACTGATCGGCGCGAACCGTATAAGGATGAACCGTCATCTTATTCTGATGGGCGTCCTGCACCATGCCCGTCAGCACGATTTTGCCTTTCGTCGACTTCTCATCAATCAGCATGTGGTAGTCCGGACCGATGCCGTCCGCATACTCCGCCACCTGTTTCATCGCGCCGGGTTTGAACATCCAGTCGTAGTTGTAATTGACCCAACTGCCGTCCGGCTGCTTCTCCTGGGTTTCATTCCAGTCGGTATAAGCGATCAGCTGTACCAGGTTCAGGTTCATCCCCATTTCAGGTTCCAGCTCATTTTTGATGCGCTTAAGTTCTGCTACATCAAAACTTTGCAGCAAGACTTTGTCCTGCTTGTCGCTGTAACCGTACTTTTTCAGTACTTCCAGCGTCTTAGCCGCGATATCCTTCCCTTCCTGATGATGGAACCACGGCGCTTTGATCTCCGGATAGATACCGATGTTCTTGCCGGTGGAATGGTTCAGCCCCTGAATAAACTCGATCTCTTCGGCAAAGGTATGCACACGGAAGTCCGATTTCCCCATCGGGAAGCGACCCGGGTAGGTCTGCACCTTCTTGCCGTTTTCCAGATCAAACCCTTCGGTAAACTTCAGGGATTTGATTTCGTCCAGAGTAAAGTCGATGGCGTAGTAGCGACCGTCTTTGCGTGCACGATCCGGAAAACGCTCAGCGACATCCGTCACACGATCCAGATAGTGGTCATGCAGAACAACCAGTTGGTCGTCTTTGGTCATGACCAAATCCTGTTCCAGGTAATCGGCACCCTGCGCATAGGCCATCGCTTTCGCGGGGAGCGTATGTTCCGGCAGATATCCGCTTGCGCCACGGTGGGCAATCACGACTTTATCCGTAGTGCTGGCCGCCAGAGCGTGACTTCCCATTACCGCCCCCGCCATCATCAGCGTCAGACTCAGGTTTTTCAGTGCTGTCTTCATTCACTTAGCCCCCGTTGCGTTTCAGTTGCATCTCAGCATGGTGGCGTTTCTCGCCGATCATCACCACAATCAACAGAATCACCGCCAGGATGCTGCCGCCGATCATCACCATGAAACCGCCGTCCCAGCCGAAGAAGTCAACGGTGTAACCCACTATCGCGCTGGCCGCCACGGATCCGCCGAGGTAACCAAACAGGCCAGTAAAGCCCGCTGCTGTCCCTGCGGCTTTTTTCGGTGCCAGTTCCAGCGCATGCAGACCAATCAGCATCACCGGGCCGTAAATCAGGAAGCCGATCACAATCATACAAATCATATCGACAGTCGGGTTACCTGCCGGGTTCATCCAGTAAATGATGGTGGCAATAGTCACCAGCGTCATAAAGAACACGCCGGTCGCGCCGCGGTTACCACGGAACACTTTGTCCGACATCCAGCCACACAGCAGCGTCCCCGGGATCCCTGCGTATTCATAGAAGAAGTAGGCCCAGGAGGATTTATCCAGCGCAAAGTGCTTCACTTCTTTCAGATACGTCGGAGACCAGTCGAGAATGCCGTAGCGCAGCAGATAGACGAACACGTTGGCAATTGCGATGTACCACAGCAATTTGTTCGGCAGAATGTATTGCATGAAGATCTGTTTCGCCGTCAGTTCTTCTTCCGCTTTTTCGTTGTAGTCATCCGGATAATCGTTTTTGTACTCTTCGATTGGCGGCAGACCACAGGATTGCGGAGTATCACGCATTAGCGCGAAAGCGAAAATCGCCACCAGAATGGCGCCGAATGCCGGCATATACAGCGCAGCTTTCCAGTCGTTAAACCAGGCCATCCCGAGCAGAAACAGCAGTGGAGGGATCCCGCCCCCGACGTTATGCGCGCAGTTCCAGACGGAGACGATCCCGCCACGCTCTTTCTGCGACCACCAGTGCACCATGGTACGTCCGCACGGCGGCCAGCCCATACCCTGGAACCATCCGCAGAGGAACAGCAGCACAAACATTATCGCGATGCTCGATGTCGCCCACGGCACAAAGCCCATGAACAACATCACCGCTGCCGCCAGAATCAGACCGGCTGGCAGGAAAACGCGCGGATTCGAGCGATCCGAAACCGACCCCATGATAAATTTCGAAAATCCGTAGGCAATAGAGATCCCCGACAACGCAAAACCTAAATCACCCCGAGAAAATCCCTGCTCAACGAGATACGGCATCGCCAGCGCAAAGTTCTTGCGCACCAGATAGTACGCGGCATAGCCAAAAAATATCCCCAGGAATATTTGCCAACGAAGCCGACGGTAAGTCGGATCGATCTCCGCTGCTGGCAAGCGAGCTCTATGCGCCGCTGGTTTAAAAATACTCAACATAATCTAGCCTCCGTGGCCCATCTTTTAGTAGTGATAACATCGCAGGTCGTTCGAGCGCCGCCCGCAGATTCCCGCATGGCGGCGATGTTAGGTAAAGATACCTGTCGTTAATGTGAATTACAGCACATATTGTTACAGATTTATGACAAATGTTCAGAAAGGCGCACGAAATCACGTTTCATTTTCGAATCATGAGCGAATATGCGCGAAATCAAACAAACCATGTTTTTTATGTGGCTAAATGATAAAAAACGAACTGTGAGGGAAAACAATGAAAACTCGCGACTCGCAAACAAGTGACGTGATTATCATTGGGGGCGGTGCCACAGGTGCAGGGATTGCCCGCGACTGCGCGCTGCGCGGTCTGCGTGTCATCTTAGTTGAACGTCACGATATCGCGACCGGTGCGACCGGCCGTAACCACGGACTGCTGCACAGCGGAGCGCGCTATGCGGTGACTGACGCGGAATCTGCCCGTGAATGCATCAGCGAAAACCAAATTCTGAAACGTATCGCCCGCCACTGCGTTGAGCCAACGGACGGTCTGTTTATTACCCTGCCTGAGGATGAGCTTTCCTTTCAGGCCACCTTTATCCGCGCCTGCGAAGAGGCAGGTATTCGTGCAGAAGCGATCGATCCGCAACAGGCGCGGATTATCGAACCGTCGGTGAATCCACACCTGATCGGTGCGGTCAAAGTGCCGGACGGCACCGTTGACCCGTTCCGCCTGACCGCAGCCAACATGCTCGATGCGAAAGAGCACGGTGCCATTATCCTGACCGCCCACGAAGTGACCGGGTTGATCCGCGAAGGCGCAACCGTCAGCGGCGTCCATGTACGTAACCATCTCAATGGTGAAACGCAAACCCTGCATGCGCCGGTGGTCGTTAACGCTGCCGGGATCTGGGGGCAGCGAATCGCGGAATATGCCGATTTGAGCATCCGTATGTTCCCGGCAAAAGGGTCACTGTTGATCATGGACCACCGCATCAACCAGCACGTGATTAACCGCTGCCGTAAGCCGTCTGACGCCGATATTCTGGTGCCTGGCGACACGATCTCGCTGATTGGCACGACATCAACCCACATTGATTACAACGATATCGACAGCAACCGCGTCACCGCCGATGAGGTTGATATTCTGCTGCGCGAAGGTGAAAAACTGGCGCCAGTTATGGCGAAAACCCGCATTCTGCGCGCCTACTCCGGAGTTCGCCCGCTGGTGGCAAGTGATGACGATCCCAGTGGTCGTAACGTCAGCCGCGGCATTGTGCTGTTCGATCACGCGAAACGTGACGGTCTGGACGGGTTTATCACTATCACGGGCGGCAAACTGATGACCTACCGCCTGATGGCCGAGTGGGCCACCGATGCGGTATGCCGTAAACTGGGCAACTCTCGCCCATGCATCACTGCAGACACTCCACTACCGGGTTCGCAGGAGCCAACGGAAAACACACTGAAGCGCGTGATCTCTCTGCCCGCCCCACTGAGAGGTTCAGCGGTGTATCGCCACGGCGACCGTACGCCGGCGTGGCTGAGCCATGGCCGTCAGCACCGCAGTCTGGTCTGTGAATGCGAAGCCGTCACCGCAGGTGAAGTACAGTATGCTGTCGAAAATTTAAACGTTAACAGCCTGCTGGATCTCCGTCGTCGTACCCGCGTGGGAATGGGTACCTGTCAGGGCGAACTTTGCGCCTGCCGTGCTGCCGGATTACTGCAACGCTTTAACATCACTACCTCCGCACAGTCCATTACCCAGCTGTCGGACTTCCTCAACGAACGCTGGAAAGGCGTACAACCCATTGCCTGGGGCGATGCGCTGCGCGAAAGCGAATTTACCCGCTGGGTATACCAGGGATTATGTGGTCTGGAAAAGGAGCCGCGCGATGAGATTTGATACGGTCATTATGGGCGGCGGTCTCGCCGGACTCCTGTGCGCTCTACAATTGCAAAAAAGCGGCTTACGCTGCGCGGTGGTGACCCGTGGGCAGAGCGCGCTGCACTTCTCCTCCGGCTCGCTGGATCTGCTGAGTGCACTGCCGGATGGGCAACCGGTGAAGGATATCGCTGCGGGCCTGAACGCCTTGCGTGAACAGGCTCCTGCACATCCTTACACGACGCTCGGTACACAACAGGTGTTGACACTCGCCGAGCAAGCGCAGGCGCTGCTGAACGCATCCGGGGCCCATCTACAGGGCGACGTTCAGCAGTCGCATCAGCGGGTCACCCCGCTGGGTACGTTGCGTTCGACCTGGCTTAGCTCACCGGAAGTCCCTGTCTGGCCGCTGGACGCTAAACGTATCTGCGTAGTGGGCATTAGCGGTTTACTCGATTTTCAGGCACACCTGGCTGCCGCCTCTCTGCGTCAACGCGACATGGAGGTCGAAACCGCCGAGATTGATCTGCCGGAACTGGACGTTTTGCGCGACAACGCCACCGAATTTCGGGCGGTAAACATTGCCCGTTTTCTGGATAACGAAGACAAATGGTCACTGCTGTACGATGCGCTGTTGCCGATAGCAAAAACGTGCGAAATGATTATTATGCCCGCCTGCTTTGGTCTGGCAGATGACCGCCTCTGGCGCTGGCTCAACGATCGCCTGCCCTGCTCGCTCACGTTACTGCCGACCTTACCGCCGTCGGTGCTGGGGATCCGACTGCATAACCAGTTACAGCGTCAGTTCGTCCGCCAGGGCGGGATCTGGATGCCCGGCGATGAAGTGAAGAAAGTCACCTGTAAAAATGGCGTGGTGAGCGAGATCTGGACGCGCAATCACGCAGATATCCCCCTGCGTCCCCGCTTTGCCGTACTCGCCAGCGGAAGTTTCTTTAGCAGCGGCCTGCTCGCCGAGCGTGAAGGTATCCGCGAGCCGATTCTGGGGCTGGATGTTCAGCAAGCGGCAACCCGCGCCGACTGGTATCAACGCGATTTCTTTGATGCGCAACCCTGGCAGCAGTTTGGCGTCACTACCGATGAGACGCTGCGCCCGTCGCTGGCGGGACAAACTGTAGACAATCTGTATGCCATAGGCTCTGTTCTCGGCGGATTCGACCCGATTGCCCAGGGATGCGGAGGCGGCGTCTGTGCAGTCACCGCATTACATGCCGCCCATCACATTGCAGCACGTGCAGGAGGTGAGCAATGAGCGATACACGTTTTGAAAGTTGCATCAAATGCACGGTGTGCACCACCGCATGTCCGGTCAGCCGCGTTAATCCCGGCTATCCGGGTCCCAAACAGGCCGGTCCCGACGGTGAGCGCCTGCGCCTGAAAGATGGCGCGCTGTACGATGACGCACTGAAATATTGCATTAACTGCAAACGCTGCGAAGTGGCCTGTCCATCTGATGTGAAAATTGGCGATATCATTCAACGCGCACGGGCAAAATATGACACTTCACGCCCGTCGCTGCGTAACTTTATTTTAAGTCATACTGACCTGATGGGCAGCGTCTCCACGCCGTTCGCGCCTGTGGTCAACACGGCAACCTCACTGAAACCTGTGCGCCAGTTGCTCGATTACGCGCTTAAAATCGATCATCGTCGCACATTGCCAAAATACTCTTTTGGCACCTTCCGCCGCTGGTATCGCAGCGTGGCGGCCCAGCAGGCGCAGTACAGCGATCAGGTTGCCTTCTTCCACGGCTGCTTTGTGAATTACAACCACCCGCAGCTCGGCAAAGATTTGATCAACGTGCTGAATGCGATGGGCACAGGCGTCCAGTTATTGAGTAAAGAGAAGTGCTGCGGCGTACCGCTGATTGCCAACGGGTTTACCGATAAAGCCCGTAAACAGGCGGTATCCAACGTCGAATCGCTACGGGAAGCAATTAGTGTGAAGGGGATTCCGGTGATTGCCACCTCCTCGACCTGTACCTTTGCCCTGCGTGATGAGTACCCGGAAGTGCTGGATGTCGACAACAGCGGTCTGCGGGAACATATCGAACTGGCGACCCGCTGGCTGTGGCGCAAACTGGATGAAGGAAAAACGCTGCCGCTGAAAACGCTGCCGCTGAAAGTGGTTTACCACACTCCCTGCCATATGGAAAAAATGGGCTGGACGCTGTACACCCTTGAACTGTTGCGCCGCATTCCGGGGCTGGAACTCACGGTGCTGGACTCCCAGTGCTGCGGGATTGCCGGCACCTACGGCTTTAAGAAGGAGAACTACCCCACCTCGCAAGCCATCGGCACGCCACTGTTTAAACAGATTGAAGAGAGCGGTGCGGATCTCGTGGTTACCGACTGCGAGACCTGCAAATGGCAAATCGAGATGTCCACCAGCAAACGCTGTGAACATCCGATTACCCTGCTGGCGAAAGCATTAGGTTAACTGAGCGCCCGGCGGCACTGCGCCCCGGGCGTTTTTGCGTTTAGCATTCCACAATATTGAATACGTTACCGTCGTACGTATTTATCTCCCGCCCCTCTTCGCAAAGCCGGAATTTCGCGCATGCAGCCCTTACTATAACCTCGTATCGTCACGTCACTGGATTCTTTGGTGACGGATAACCATGGCGAAATCAACGACGTCAACACCGCACGATGCCGTGTTTAAAAAGATGATGACCTATCCTGAAATTGCGCAGGATTTTCTTAAGATTCATCTTCCTGAGTCATTATGCAAACTCTGCGATTTAACCACGCTCAAACTGGAATCCACCACCTTCATTGAAAACGACCTGAGAACCTACTATTCCGATGTTTTGTGGTCGCTGAAAACACGCGAGGGTGAGGGTTACATTTACTGCGTTATCGAACATCAGAGTACCGCCGTGCCGCACATGGCATTTCGTTTGATGCGTTATGCCACTGCCGCTATGCAACACCATCTTGATAGCGGAAATAAGACCCTGCCGCTGGTGATCCCGATGCTGTTTTATCATGGCGAACAAAGCCCATACCCTTTTTCACTGAACTGGCTGGACGAATTTAACGACCCACAGCTGGCGCAGCAACTCTACACAGAAGCCTTTCCGCTGGTCGATATCACGGTCATCTCTGACGACGAAATCATGCAGCATAAGCGCATAGCCCTGCTGGAACTGATGCAAAAACATATCCGCGATCGTGATTTGATGGGGCTGGTTGACCGACTGGTTTCGCTTTTAATAACCGGTACAGCTAATGACAGCCAGTTGCATACGCTGTTTAATTATCTGGTGCAGTACGGCGATGCGTCCCGCTTCAGTGACTTTATCCATGATGTCGCCAGACGCGTTCCCCATCACAAGGAGAAATTGATGACAATTGCAGAAAGGCTTCGGCAGGAAGGCCACCACATAGGGCTGCAGAAAGGACTACAAAAGGGTCTGCAGGAAGGCGCCAGGGAGGAGGCATTACGTATCGCGCGGATGATGCTGAAAAGCGGGATCGAACGCGACAAGGTACTGGTGATAACCGGACTGTCACTCGACGATATCATGGCAAACAGTCCGTAAAGCCTGACAGATAGCCCGGTGGCACTGCGCCACCGGGCTATCGTTTTAGTAACTCTGTTTCAGTTTCTGCGTCGCCTGACCGGGCTTGAACATCGCCAGTCGCTGGTCCAGCGCTTCGGTATACAGCATGGTATCAACACCGACGGCGACAAAGTTCGCCCCCCACTCCAGACATTTCTGCGCCATGAGCGGATCGACCGCGAGAAAGCCCGCGGCTTTTCCGGCCGCGCGAATGCGCTGAATGCTCTCTTTGATAATCCGCTGCACCTCCGGGTGTCCGCTGTTGTCCGGATACCCCAAAGAAGCCGACAGATCGGCAGGACCAATAAACACACCGTCAATACCTTCCACGTCCAGAATCGCGTCCAGATTATCCAGTGCGGCTTTACTTTCGACCTGCACCAGCAGACAGAGTGACTCATTGGCCTGTGCCATATAGTTGTCAATACGTCCCCAGCGCGCCGCCCGCGCCACGCTGGCCCCAACGCCACGCTCGCCCACGGGCGGGTAACGGGTTGCCGCAACCACCTGCCGCGCCTGTTCTGCGCTATCAACCATCGGAATCAACAGCGTCTGCGCGCCGATATCCAGAACCTGTTTGATCAGCGCCTTAGTACCTTCTACCGGACGGATCACCGGCTGACTGGCGTAGGGAGCAATCGCCTGCATCTGATGATAGAGATCCTGTACCGTGTTCGGCGCGTGTTCGCCGTCGATCAACAGCCAGTCATAACCTGACGTCGCGGCAATTTCCGCCATGTAAGAGGTCGTCGAACTCAGCCACAGCCCGATCTGTACTTCCCCTTTGCGGAGCGCGTCCTTAAAAGGGTTTGCTAACAATGCGTTCATAATGATCCTTACAACGTGGATAAAACTATTGATGTGCAGCACCCGGTTGCGACGCGGGACGGTTCACGCTCAGCGTGAAGATAATCAATGAACCGATAATGGCGACACCTGCCAGCGTCAGCAGTCCTGCGGCATCGCTCGCAAACATCGTTTCCGCCTTAACGCGCAGGATTGGCGCAATAAACCCACCTACGGCGCCAAACAGGTTCACGAAACCGATCCCCGCGGCCAGCGCTGTGCCGGAAAGCAGTTGGGTCGGCATTGTCCAGAACACCGGCTGTACGGCGATAAAACCAACAGCCGCCACGCAAAGCGCCAGAATCGCCACCATCGGTGATGCCAGGCCGGATACACCAATACCAATCCCCGCAGCCAGCAACGTCAGCGCGGCGACATTACGACGTTCACCAGTACGATCGGAGTAGCGAGGGATAAGCCAGGTCCCGAACAGGGCGGCAACCCACGGAATGGCGGTAACCACCGACGCCGTGAAACCCACTTTGGTGCCCAGCAGCGCAGCGACCTGGGTCGGCAGAAAGAAAATCAGCCCGTACACCGCCACCTGAATCGTCAGATAGATAATCGCCAGTTGCCAGACGCGTCCGTTACGCAGGGCATCTGAGAGTTTTGATGTGGTCTTCTTCTCTTCCTCGCTCGCCAGTTGACTAATAAGCGCCGCTTTCTCTTCTGCGCTCAGGAAACGCGCCTGTTGCGGGGTGTCATCCAGCCAGAAGAAGGTGAAGACCCCGGCGCCTACCGCCAGCAAACCTTCGATAACGAACATCCAGAACCAGCCAGGATGGCCCATAAAGCCGTGCATCTCCAGCAGTGCGCCGGACAGCGGCGATCCCAGCGTCAACGCCAGCGGCGCCCCCATGTAAAACAGTCCCATAATGCTGGCGCGGTTACGCTGCGGGAACCATTGCGAGGTGAGATAGATCATACCGGGGAAGAAACCGGCTTCAGCCGCCCCCAGCAGGGTACGGATAATCAGGAATTTCGCCTCGGTATCCGCCCACGCCATCGCGGCAGACAGAAATCCCCACAGCAGCGTGGTGGTGCCAATCCACGTTCTGGCCCCCAGTTTGCGCATCAGCAGGTTAGCGGGCACACCGAGAAAGGCGTAAACCACAAAGAAGATCCCCGCGCCAAGCGCGTAGGCCTCATTGCTCAGCCCGGTATCAATCTGATAGGTCTCTTTGGCAAAGCCAATGTTCGAACGGTCCAGAAACGCCAGTACATACAGTGCCAGCATGAACGGGATCAAACGTGCGCGGTTTTTCTTCACTACGCCGTCAAGAAGAGTGGTACTCATAGCAAGATCCTCAAAGAAATGAGGGCGTTGCCGCCTCTGCGGCAACGCACAGGTCATTAGTGGCTATAAGGGCGTTTCAGGTTGCAGTCGCGATTAAGCTCGACGCCGAATCCCGGTTTATCCAGCACGGACTTATGAATACGCCCCTTCACCGGTACCGGTTCATCAAGCAGAATCGGGTCAAACTGTGGACGCATCGTTGAGCAGTCCGGACTGGTCATCAGGAACTCACTGAACGGCGTGTTGGTGAAGGTAATCACCGCATGGTGCGAATAGACCGATGAACCGTGCGGCACCACCAGTTGTCCGCGTGATTTCGCAATCGCCGCAATCTCAACCAGCGTGGTCAGGCCGCCGCACCAGCCGACATCCGGCTGCATGATATCGATGCCGGTTTCCGCCAGCGTGCGGAAAGACTGCAACGTGCCGTGATGCTCACCGCTGGTGACCATCATTCCTGCCGGCGCATTGCGTTTCAGTTCACGATAGCCTTCATACTGCTGCGGCGGTAAACACTCTTCGATCCACTTCAGATTAGATGGCGCGCAGGCGTGGGCCAGTTTCGTGGCGTAATTCACGTCCTGACTCATCCAGCAGTCCAGCATCAGCCAGAAATCCGGGCCACACTTCTCACGCATTTCCGCCACCATGGCGGCATCTTTGCGGATCCCCGCATCGCCATCGTGCGGCCCCCAGTGGGTCGGCATTTTGCCGCCAATAAAGCCCATCTCTTTTGCCAGATCCGGACGCGCCCCGGTGGCATAGAACTGAATTTCATCCCGTACCGCGCCGCCCAGCAGTTTGTAAACCGGCAGACCTACCACCTTGCCAAACAGATCCCATAGCGCCAAATCGACACAGGAGATGGTGTTCATCACCAGACCGCCGGAACCCGAGTAATACATGGTCGCACCGAGCATCTGATCGTGAATGAGTTTGATATCGCTGACGCATTTGCCTTCGATAAAACGGTTGAGATGTTTTTCAACGATAAAGCAGCCCATCTCCCCTGCCGTAGAGACCGCAAAGCCCGTCTGTCCGTTTTCGGCTTCAACCTCAACAATCAGCGTACCCAGCACGTTAATCCCAAAAGACTGACGCGACTGTTCGTACTCACGATATTTACTCATCGGCGTGGCGATATGATCGTCAATCCAGTGGTTAGCCCCCTGGTCATGATAATCACCGCCGCCTGCACCTTTTTCTGCCGTTGCTCCACCGGTAAACCAGGCGCGGATATGTTTAATTTTGGGTAGGGTCATGATGTTCTCCTTTATTATGATGCGAGTGAATCGAAGGGACTTTTCCATCCCAACAGACGTGAAATATCCTTCGCGCAGGCAATGGCTTTGCCGGCAAGATAATCACGATTCTCTTCGTTGATTTCTAAGCGGGTGCCGACCACCGAGATGGCGGCGGCGGGTTCGTTATTAGCATTAAAAATGGGGGCCGCAACGCAGCGCACGTCCGGATAATCTTCTCCGTTATCAAAGCTCCAGCCACGCTGGCGGATGCGCTCCAGTTCATCACTGAGTTGCTCAGGTTGGGTGATCGTGGTGGGGGTCGCCTGCTCCCACACCAGTTGCTCAATGATAGCGTTGCGCACGGCGGCAGGCTGCCACGCCAGCAGACATTTACCAATGCCAGAGCGATACAGCGAAAGGCTTTTCCCTTCATGGGAGCGCACGCTGATGGTCGAAGACGATTCCACCTTCAGGATGTAATACGCGCTTTCATGGTCGAGAATCCCCAGATGACAGAGCAGTCCGGTTTCATCCATCAGTTGCGTCAGGCGTGGGCGCGCCAGTTCACGCAGATCCATTTTGCTCAGCGCATGGCCGGAAAGTTCCACCAGCTTGGTCCACAGACAAAAGTTCTCCTGATGATCGACGCTGATAAACCGCTGACGCTTCAGTTCACTCAACAGCAGGTAAGCCGTGCTTTTGGGAATGCCCAGCGTTTCAATGATCGTGGCGGCGCTGCAAGGGCCAATCCGTGCAATCAGATTCAGAATATCAATGGCGCGAGTGAGCGCCGGGACTTTGCTTGATTCCAACATACTGGACTCCAGTCTGAGATACTGGAATCAGTGTGATCGGTCATGGCGGGTAAATTTGTGAAGCGCGTCATGTCGCGTCTTTCTTCCAACAGAATGGAGAAATTACGTGCAAAAATGCGAGGTGAGTCACGGATTTTTTCGTGGGGAGTACAACAGGTTGGACAAAAAGAGAATCAGCCCGAGAAGCACAGCGCCATCGGGCGATTGAAGACTACAGCGTCAGGGATTCAACCACGTCAATCCAGCCATGCTCGCTGGCAATATCCTGTTCGTTAAACCAGCGACGCAGCATGTTAAGCGCCATCATCGCGCAAACCTCCTGACGTACCGCCAGGCTGTGACGGGTCACGCTGAAATGGACGCGCAGAGCAAATGTCCCATCCGGGGTCGCCAGCGCAAAGTTCAGGTGATCGTTTTCCAGCCCGGAGATCGCCAGCGCCAGTCCGGCGTAATGTTTGCCGCGCCGTTCCGACGTCCAGTGCGCGGTCTGCGCGAGCGTCTCTTCCTGCGAAGGCACCACTTCACTGGCCAACAGCGGCGCCCCCACGCGGGAAAGCTGCAATGCCAGCAGCCCGCCGGTGAACTGCTCGCTCAACGTCAGGCTAAGCTGCCTTTTCTGCAACTCACGCGCTATTTGCAAAGGAAGTCCTTCGGTGCCCTCAAAAATCAGACTTTGCCCGGCAACACGCTTAACCTCCAGCCACAGACTGCGCATCGCCTCACGCTGAGCGTACGGTCCGGTCAGTTTAAGCTCGATAATCGGCATCGATGAGCGATAACCCAGGGTCACCCCTTCCGGTAATGAAAGCGAGTCGAGGCTCTGCGCCAGATCGCTTTCCGAACGACCAAAGGTGGTCAGACGCAGACACAGCGGCGGCTCGGTGAGAGAGAAACGCTCACGCAAACGCGGCAGGATCTCATGTTCCACCATCACTTTAAATTCTGACGGTACGCCTGGCGTAAAGAACATCAGACAACGATTAAGCTGTACGGCAAAACCACAGGCGGTGCCAACAGGGTTATTGATAAATTCGGCGCTGGCGGGCAGTTCAGCCTGTTTACGGTTACTGGGGGCCATCACCCTGCCGCGTTCCCGGAAGAATCGCTCCATCCCGGCAAGCCAGGCCTCGTGCAGAACCAGTCCTTCCCCTTTCGCCGTCGCCGCAGCCAGCGCGCTGAGATCGTCGCTGGTCGGACCCAGGCCGCCGTTGACGATCAAAACGTCAGCATGTTGACTTCGCTCGCGCAAAATAGCGACCAGGTCGTCGAGGTTATCGCCCACCGTATTTCGGCGCGATAAGGGCAATCCCTGATTAAAGAAAAAATCGGCCAGCCAGGCAGCATTCGTGTCGACGATTTGCCCGTGCAACACTTCATCCCCGGTGGATAACATCTCCACGTTTAACATCGTGTTCTCCTGCTTTTATGATGAAAATACTATAACGCAAAGGGGGAAGTGACGTGGCAGAGAAATATCCTGAAGGGAATAAAAGTGGCGCGACAGGAGATCGCGCCACCGGAGTCAGAAGCTGGCGTTGACCCCAACGTATGGGCCGTCCGCAATGGCGTTATCGCGATTGCCGTCTTTACCCGCCAGATTCAGGTAGCGATACCCGGCTTCCACGCTAAGCGGACGCATGATCGTCAAACGTGCGCCAGCATTCGCCTCTTCATAGCTCTGGATGCCGCTGGATAATGAGTCCGGAGAGTAGTAATACTCACCGAACAGGCGAACGCTGTCGCCTATCGGCCACTGTAATCCACCACCAACAGCTGCCGCATAACCTTCATCACTGTCGTTCGGGTTGGTATAGATCCCTTTACCGCCTACGGTCGCCAGCAGCGGACCAAGTGGAATATTCAGACCCAGTCCCAGACCCGCAGCGTCACCGTCATCATCGCTATGCATCCAGTTACCGCTCACGGCCAGTCCGGTAGACTCCGTACCTAACCCGACGCCAATGTTGGTATATTCTTTACCCGCCTGACCGCTGACGCTTATTGCACTCGCGGAAGCAGAAACGAACAGCATTCCAGCTATTCCAAATAATACGCTTTTCTTCATTTTTACCCTTTCCAGCAAGCAAATACATAAAGTTTCCCAAAGCTGCGGAATTGTACTGCCCGCACCAAAGGAATCAATGAGCTAAAAAAGCGATCGCCTGACGTTTTGTAAGCAAATAATACCGACAGAGAGCGAGAAGAGAATCACTAATCCTCCTTACCGCCCCTGGGAACGTCCGGGAATCATTTATTATTCATTACTATCCCTCACAGTGCATTTCTCATATGAATATAAAATAAACATGTTATCTGATGTTCCCAGGGGATAAACTTTTCCCTGCTAACTCTATCTCTGCTTCAAGGAACATTACCGTGCGTCAAAGGACTATTGTTTGCCCCTTAATACAGAATGCGGGAAGTTATCTCCTGTGCCAGATGGCCGACGATCGAGGGGTTTTCCCGGGTCAATGGGCGCTGTCTGGCGGTGGCGTTGAGCCGGGAGAACGTATTGAAGAGGCCCTGCGCCGTGAGATTCGCGAAGAACTGGGCACAGCGCTGGTTCTGACTGACATCAAACCCTGGACCTTCAGTGACGATATCCGCACTAAAACCTACCCCGATGGCAGTCAGGAAGAAATTTATATGATTTACCTGATTTTTGACTGCACCGCCGCCAATCGCGAAGTGCATATCAATGAAGAGTTCAAGGCGTTTGCCTGGGTCAAGCCGGAAGATTTACCGAAATACGATTTAAACGTTGCGACAGTGAAAACCTTAACCCTGAAAGGGTTATTATAAAGTCTGATGACAGCTACAGCGGCTGTCATCTTTTATTCATGATGTCGATTAAGGCGATACCAGTTTACCGTCAAGATAGAGTTTTCCCTTATCAACATGCATCACCAGACCGTCCAGATAATCTGGCGTCAATTTTACGCCACGCATATTTTTGGCCAGATAGGTCAGACAATGATTGTGAGTAAAAATAACCACGTCTTTATTTTCCGACTTATTTACTAAGCGCTCAATGGCCTGCCCCGTTCCCCGCCCACAGGCATGCATGCCTTTATCAACCGTCAGTTTTTTACCCGCAGAAAACCAGGTTGCTGACTGAATGGTGCGCACCGTATCGCTGGCATACAGATCGTAGTCTTTAATCTCTTTACTAAACGAGGTGCCCAGCGCGCGAGCCTGTTTCGCCCCATACTCAGTGATGCCGGTTTTGTCCGACAGACAGGCATTATCTGACCGGTCACAGCGCTCAGCATGACGAAACAGCACCACCACCGGATGCTGTTTTGCCAATACCTCCAGGGTACGGGTATCGATTCTCGGTAGACCGTTGCTACTCCAGGCGAAATGACTGCCCAGCCCCACCATGATCGCTAATGCCGATAAGAGAATAACCGTATATTTTTTGTATTTAACGAAATATTGGGACAATACGAACACATTAAACCCCACTTGATACCGGCAAAAATAAATATAACCTTGCGGCGTACCGCTTAATGAAAGGCATGATCGTTTATGGGGGAAAATGCCCGAAAATCTCGGCCATTGCAAATGCAACGTGGTTAAAAAAGCATATATTTCCTTAACGTTAAATTCTTAAGGTTAATTTAATATTCAGATACTACTATTCGGTTATCACTGGATAATCCTCATTTAGCCTCCTGTTTATAACGCAATAAATAAGAGGTTTGCAGTATCCAAATGGCTGAAGGAAATATAATGTCTGATTTTCTGCCTTTCTCTCGTCCGGCGGTAGGTACGGAAGAACTTGCCGCTATCAAAGCGGTTCTCGATTCTGGATGGATTACGACCGGCCCGAAAAATCAGCAACTGGAAGAGGCGTTCTGCCAGTTGACGGGAAACCACCACGCCATTGCCGTTAGTTCTGCCACAGCAGGAATGCATATTGCTCTCATGGCGCTGGGAATCGGTGCAGGTGATGAAGTCATCACTCCGTCAATGACCTGGGTTTCCACACTGAACATGATTGTGCTGTTGGGGGCAACCCCGGTGATGGTGGATGTCGACCGCGACACGCTGATGGTCACCGCTGAACACATTGAAGCCGCCATTACCCCGCGCACTAAAGCCATCATTCCCGTCCATTACGCGGGGGCCCCCGCCGATGTGGATGCCATTTACGCCCTCGCGGAACGTCACGGTATTGCCGTTATTGAAGACGCCGCGCACGCGGTCGGCACTTATTATCAGGATCGCCACGTCGGAGCACGGGGCACCGCCATCTTCTCCTTTCATGCCATCAAGAATATCACCTGCGCAGAGGGAGGACTCATCGTCACCGATGATGATCAACTCGCCCGGCAGTTGCGTATGCTGAAATTCCACGGACTCGGCGTGGATGCCTATGACCGCCAGACCTGGGGTCGTGCGCCCCAGGCAGAGGTTCTGACGCCGGGGTACAAATACAATCTGACCGACATTAACGCGGCGATGGCCCTGGTTCAGTTGAATAAGCTTGAGACATTCAACCATCGACGGGCCGCCATCACTCAAGAGTACCAGCGCGCGCTGACCGATCTTCCGTTTCAGCCGCTGAGTCTGCCGTCGTGGCCCCACGTTCATGCCTGGCATCTGTTTATCATTCGCACCGACGAAGAGCGGTGCGGCATCAGTCGCGACGGGCTGATGGAGGCGCTCAAAGCCCAGGGGATCGGCACCGGTTTGCATTTTCGCGCGGCACACACGCAGAAATATTACCGCGAACGCTTCAACGCCCTGTCGCTCCCCAATACCGAATGGAACAGCGCGCGTATTTGCTCGCTACCGCTGTTTCCCGATATGACCCCAGCGGATACCGCTCGCGTTATTACCGCCCTTCGCCAGATTGCAGGAAAATAACCATGTTTGAAGCCCTTCCGATTACGAAAGTATCGGTGGTGATCCCTGTCTACAACGAACAGGAAAGCCTGCCGGAACTGCTCAGGCGAACCACCGCGGCCTGCGAGAGTCTGGGAAAAGATTATGAGATCCTGTTGATTGATGATGGCAGCAGCGACAGCTCAGCACAGTTGTTGATCGACGCATCCGAAGCGCAAGGCAGCCACGTCGTGTCGATTTTACTGAATCGCAACTACGGGCAGCATTCCGCCATCATGGCAGGATTCAGCCACGTCACCGGCGACCTGATTATTACGCTCGATGCCGATCTGCAAAACCCGCCGGAAGAGATCCCACGTCTGGTGGCAAAAGCCGACGAAGGATATGACGTGGTCGGCACCGTGCGCCAGAATCGTCAGGACAGTCTGTTTCGCAAGACAGCCTCGAAGATGATTAACCATCTGATTCAGAGAACCACGGGCAAAGCGATGGGTGACTATGGCTGCATGCTTCGCGCTTACCGCCGTCACATTATCGATGCCATGCTGCATTGCCATGAGCGCAGCACCTTTATCCCGATTCTGGCGAATATCTTTGCCCGACGCGCCACGGAGATCCCCGTTCATCACGCTGAACGTGAATTTGGCGACTCCAAATACAGCTTTATGCGGCTGATTAACCTGATGTACGACCTGGTGACCTGTCTGACAACAACGCCTCTGCGCATGCTGAGCCTGCTGGGCAGCGTCATTGCCGTCACCGGCTTTACCCTGTCGATTCTCCTCGTCATCCTCCGCCTGACGCTGGGGCCACAATGGGCGGCAGAAGGGGTATTCATGCTGTTTGCCGTTCTGTTTACCTTTATCGGCGCACAGTTCATCGGCATGGGATTACTCGGCGAGTATATCGGTCGAATTTACAACGATGTACGCGCCCGTCCCCGCTATTTCGTCCAGCAAGTTATTCATCCGGAAAGCCTGCATTCAACAAAGGAAAACCAACAATGAAAGCCGTCGTCTTCGCGTATCACGATATGGGATGTTTGGGCGTTCAGGCCGTGCTCGACGCCGGCTATGACATTGCCGCCATTTTTACGCATGCGGATAATCCGGGAGAAAACGCGTTTTTTGGATCCGTTTCTCGCCTGGCGGCTGACGCAGGGATCCCGGTCTATGCCCCCGATGACGTCAATCATCCGATCTGGGCCGAGCGCATCAGTCAACTCGCTCCCGACGTTATTTTCTCTTTCTACTATCGCCATCTGCTTTGCGATGCGATTCTGGCGCTGGCACCGGCAGGCGCGTTCAATCTGCACGGTTCGCTACTGCCGAAATATCGCGGTCGCGCCCCGCTGAACTGGGTGCTGGTGAATGGCGAAAGCGAAACCGGCGTGACGCTGCATCGCATGGTGAAACGCGCCGATGCGGGTGCTATTGTCGCGCAACAGCGCGTCGCCATCTCGTCTGACGACACGGCCTTTACGTTACATCATAAGCTTTGCCAGACTGCACGGCGGGTGCTGGAACAAGCATTACCGGCCATCGAACGAAAAGAGACACACGACGTTCAACAAAACGAGAGCGAAGCGACGTACTTTGGTCGCCGCACGCCCGAAGACAGCTTCCTGACCTGGAACAGACCGGCAACGACGCTGCACAACATGGTGCGGGCGGTGGCGGCGCCCTGGCCGGGTGCGTTTAGCTATTCCGGTACGCAGAAATTCACCATCTGGTCATCCCGCGTCCACGCTCAGAACCAGACCGCGCAACCGGGTACTGTCATCTCCGTCTCCCCGCTGTTGATCGCCTGTTCCGAAGGCGCGCTGGAAGTGGTGACAGGACAGGCTGGCAACGGCATCACGGTGCAAGGCGCGCAGTTAGCACAAATCCTCGGTCTGGTTGCGGGTTCTCGTTTAAACACCCCATCGCTGGCTGCCAGCAAACGCCGCACCCGCGTGCTGATCCTCGGCGTAAATGGTTTCATTGGCAACCATCTTACCGAACGTCTGTTACGCGAGGACCATTATGAAATCTATGGTCTGGACATCGGCAGCGACGCAATTGGTCGCTTCCTCAACCACCCGCGTTTTCATTTTGTGGAAGGCGACATCAGCATTCATTCTGAATGGATCGAGTATCACGTAAAAAAATGCGACGTGGTGCTACCGCTGGTAGCCATTGCCACCCCCATTGAGTATACCCGCAACCCGCTGCGCGTTTTTGAGCTGGATTTCGAAGAAAACCTGAAAATCATTCGCTACTGCGTGAAATACCGTAAGCGCATTATTTTCCCGTCAACCTCCGAAGTTTACGGAATGTGTACCGACAACGTGTTCGATGAGGACAGTTCGAATCTGATTGTCGGGCCGGTCAACAAACCGCGCTGGATTTATTCGGTGTCCAAACAGCTTCTCGATCGCGTCATTTGGGCATACGGCGAAAAAGAAGGGCTGCGCTTTACCCTCTTCCGTCCGTTCAACTGGATGGGACCGCGACTGGACAGCCTGAATTCCGCGCGAATTGGTAGCTCGCGCGCCATTACGCAGTTGATCCTCAATCTGGTCGAGGGATCGCCGATCAAGCTGATTGAAGGGGGTAAACAGAAGCGCTGCTTTACGGATATCCGTGACGGCATCGAAGCGTTATACCGGATTATCGAAAACGCTGGGGGCCGCTGTGATGGTGAAATTATCAACATCGGTAACCCGGAAAACGAAGCCAGCATCAAGGAACTGGCGGAAATGCTGCTGGAGAGTTTCGACAAACATCCACTGCGCAATCACTTCCCTCCGTTTGCCGGGTTACGGGTAGTTGAAAGCAGCAGCTATTATGGCAAAGGCTATCAGGATGTGGAGCACCGTAAGCCCAACATCCGTAATGCAAAACGTTGCCTGGACTGGGAACCGACCATCGATATGCGCGAAACGGTCGACGAGACGCTGGATTTCTTCCTGCGCAGTGTGGATCTCACGGAACATTCATCATGACAAAAGTCGGCTTGCGAATTGATGTCGATACCTTCCGTGGCACCCGCGACGGTGTGCCACGCCTGTTAGCGTCATTGAGCCGATACCACATTCGGGCAAGTTTTTTCTTCTGTGTCGGACCAGACAACATGGGGCGCCATCTCTGGCGCCTGATCAAACCCCAGTTTCTGTGGAAGATGCTGCGTTCAAACGCGGTTTCCCTTTACGGCTGGGATATTCTTCTGGCCGGTACCGCCTGGCCTGGGAAGGAAATCGGCCGCGCAAATGCGGAGATTATCCGTGAAACGGCGCGCCTGCATGAAACGGGGCTGCACGCCTGGGATCACCATGCCTGGCAGTCCCGGAGCCCTCAGTGGAGCGAACAGCAGCTGATCGCCGATATTTCACACGGGATAACCGCCCTGGAGGCCATCACCGGTCAGCCGGTAACCTGTTCCGCCGTCGCAGGCTGGCGCGCTGACCAGCGTGTGATTCTCGCCAAAGAGGCATTCCCTCTGCGTTACAACAGCGATTGCCGGGGCAGGATGCCTTTCCGCCCGGTTCTCGGGGCTGATTCGCCCGGAACACCGCAAATCCCGGTCACGCTGCCCACGTGGGACGAAGCGGTGGGCCGCGAGGTTCAGGCAGAGGATTTCAACGACTGGATCCTCTCCCGGATGCAGCAGGACACCGGTACCCCTGTGTATACCATCCATGCCGAAGTCGAAGGCGGCGCCTGGCATAGCCAGTTTGAGGATTTGCTCCAGCGTGCCGCAGAGGCGGGCATCACCTTCTGTCCGCTTGGGGATCTGCTGCCTGCCGATCTCAATACCTTACCGTCGGGAGCGATTGTACGCGGTAACATCGCGGGAAGAGAGGGATGGTTAGGCTGCCAGCAAGCAATGAGTGTCATACCATGAAGAACACCCGTTATTATCAGATACTGATCGCACTTATCGCGTTCTGGTACATCATCCCCATCAACCTGCGCCTGCTGTGGCAGCCTGATGAAACGCGCTATGCCGAGATCAGTCGCGAGATGCTGGCATCCGGTGACTGGCTCGTCCCCCATTTTTTGGGCGTGCGTTACTTTGAAAAACCAATAGCCGGATACTGGATCAACAGCATCGGGCAATGGCTGTTTGGTGCGAACAATTTCGGCGTTCGCGCTGGCGCGATTTTTGCGACGCTGGTAACCGCCGCGCTGGTGGGATGGCTCGCCATGCGCTTATGGCGGGATACGCGTACCGCGCTGTTGTCTGTCATCATCTTCTTGTCGTTGTTCATTGTTTACGGTATCGGCACTTACGCGGTACTCGATCCGCTGATCGCGCTCTGGCTGATGGCGGGACTGTGCTGTTTCTGGCTGGCGATGCAGGCCACCACCTGGCACGGGAAAAGCGTGGGATTCCTGCTGCTGGGCGTGACCTGCGGGATGGGCGTCATGACCAAGGGCTTTCTGGCGCTTGCCGTACCCGTGCTCAGTGTCCTGCCGTGGGTCGCCGCGCAAAAACGCTGGAAAGACCTGTTTCTCTTTGGCGGATTAGCGGTCATCAGTTGTGTCGCCGTCATCCTGCCGTGGGGGCTGGCGATCGCCCAGCGTGAACCCGATTTCTGGCACTACTTTTTCTGGGTCGAACATATCCAGCGTTTCGCGATGGATGACGCCCAGCACAAAGCGCCGTTCTGGTACTATCTGCCGGTGCTGATCGCCGGCAGCCTGCCGTGGCTTGCTCTGCTTCCGGGAGCATTAAAAACCGGCTGGCAGGCGCGCGATGAGTCGCGCGGCGCCCTCTATCTGCTCGGTTGGGTAGTGATGCCGCTGGTGTTCTTCAGTATCGCCAAAGGCAAATTACCCACTTATATCCTGTCCTGTTTCGCCCCGCTCGCGATACTGATGGCAAGATATGGGTTGAATGCTGCGGAAAAAGGCTATGCCGCGCTGCGCATCAATAGCTGGATCAATATTCTGTTCGGTGTCGTCGGGATCATCGCCACGCTGATCGTCTCGCCGTGGGGGCCACTGAAATCGCCGGTCTGGGGGCACATCGAGGTATACAAAGTCTTCTGCTCGCTGGGTATTTTTTCCCTGTGGACCTTTTTCGGCTGGTATACGCTGAGTAACACGGGGAAACGCTGGGTTTACGCCGCGCTGTGCCCGCTGGCGCTGGCGTTATTGTTTGGTTTTTCGGTTCCCGATCGGGTGATGGAATCCAAGCAGCCGCAGTTTTTTGTCGAGATGACCCGAGAAAACCTGGCGCCAAGCCGCTACATTCTTACCGATAGCGTGGGGGTCGCCGCCGGTCTGGCCTGGAGTCTGAAGCGGGACGATATCTTAATGTATGGACAAACAGGTGAACTGAAATATGGCCTTAACTATCCCGATGCCAAAGGCCGGTTCATTCCCTATGCCGATTTTGCGGACTGGCTCAGCCAACACCGTCAGGAGGGGATTATTACGCTCGTGCTCACCATCGCGAAAGATGAAGACATCAACCGCCTTGCCATTCCGCCTGCCGACACAATAGACAACCAGGGGCGTCTGGTGCTGATTCAGTATCATCCCAAATGATCTGGCTGGTTTTAGTGATGGCCAGCCTGCTCAGCGTTGCGGGGCAGTTATGCCAGAAGCAGGCGACACTCCGCGTGCCAACCAGTACGCGAAGACGCCATCTTACCCTGTGGCTGGGGCTGGCACTCGCCTGCCTCGGCCTGGCGATGGTGCTGTGGCTGCTGGTATTGCAGAGCATTCCTGTGGGTATTGCTTATCCGATGCTCAGCCTGAATTTTGTCTGGGTCACATTGCTGGCATGGAAAATCTGGCGCGAACCAGTGACACTTCGTCACTGGCTGGGTATCGCTTTAATCATTTGCGGTATTTTTATTCTGGGGAGCGCGGCGTAATGGGGTTACTGTGGGGACTGTGCAGCGTGATCATCACGTCCGTCGCGCAACTGGGTCTGGGCTTTGCGATGGCAAACCTGCCGTCGATGACGCAGTGGCAGACGTTTATCCCGGCGTTGTTCTCTGTTCATACCGGTACACTCGCGTTATTCGCGGGCTTAATGGGCTATTTGCTGTCGGTTTTCTGCTGGCATAACGCGCTGCATTACCTCGCGCTGAGCAAGGCTTACGCGCTGCTCAGTCTGAGTTATGTGCTGGTGTGGGTGGCGTCGATTACCTTACCCGGCTGGCAGGGCGCATTCTCCCTGAAAGCGTTACTGGGCGTATCGTGTATCATGGCCGGACTGATGTTCATCTTTCTGCCCGCACAGCGGAAAACAGGCTGATATTCATTTTTTTACCAGCATCGTTTTCAGGCGCTCCCACTCATCGCAGGTATAGCTCCTGGCATCCAGAATCTTCACCGTCCGCCCATTATCACGGTTGACGGAATACAGGGCATCCTTCTGCGGGGAAAGGATGTCACCAGCATTCACAACAATGTCAGACTGAACTTCAGCGATCATTTTCAGTGAACCGCCGGCATCACTCAACACTAATGCATGCTTCCCTGACGTTTTGTCATAGCATGACTTCTTCACCTGCCATTCCATTGCTTACCTTTACTTATCGGGGTCGTTCACATAACGTTACACAGTAGCAGATAAACAAAGTCGCAATGGGCATCAATTGGCAAAATTGCGAAGTGAAATTAATGTTTTCTTAATGTTTCATTCACCCAATCAACAATTGCCCGTCGGGAAATTTTGATCCCCCCACTTTTCAGTTCTGCGGGCAGAGAGAGCCAGCATACCGGCTGCTGGAAGCGCGCCAGTTTGTCTTTCACCCAATCACTGAGATCGGTCTGTGAAACATCAGCGTCATATTCAACCACCGCCACCGGACGATGACCAAACTCAGCATCCTCGATCGGGACGATAAATGCCTGTAGCACATGAGGATGAGTCACGATTACCCGTTCCACCTCTTCCGGCTGAATACCCTCTCCGCCACTGAAAAAGAGATTATCCAGACGCCCGACGATGGTCAGTTTGCCATCATTCAGCCCACCGCGATCGCGTGTGGCGAACCAGCCTTCGTCGTTGACCAGCGGAACCAGTTTACCGTTTCGCCAGTAGCCTTCCGCCATACTGGCCGCGCGCAGCCAGACTTCGTCATTCACGATTCTGACCTCGCGTCCCGGTAAGGGCGTACCGACGTCAGCCAGACCATCCGCCTCTTTCGCACACACCGTCGAAGCAAATTCCGTCAGGCCGTAACCGCACCAGCAGCGAATACCCTGTGCGCGCGCCTGCTCGGTTAACGCTACCGGAATCGCTGCACCGCCCAGCAAAACCGCTTTCAGCGCCACCGGGGTCTGGTTTACCAGCAGTCGCCAGAGTTGCGTCGGCACCAGCGAAGCATGAGTACACCCGGCCAGCATCTGTTCCAGAGGCTGTTTATCCCGTACGGTCATCCGCGCACCGGCCACTAACCAGCGCCACAGAATCCCCTGCCCGGAGACATGAAACAGCGGCAGAGAAAGCAGCCAGTCATCCTCTTTTGCCAGCGGTATTAGCGACAGCACACCCTCAGCACTGGCAAGGTGCGCCAGACAGGTATGGACCGCCGCTTTCGGTAGCCCCGTAGAACCGGAGGTCAGCGTCATGGAGCTAAGACGCTGCGGTTGCCAGTCGACAGCATGTTGGCCATCAGCGTCCTGACAATCCAGCGAGACCAGAAAGGGAAAGGGATTTTCGCCCTCCAGGTCCAGCGCAAACTGCAACGTGAGATCGGGCAACAGGGTCGCCAGCAAGGACTGGGGAAGCTGTGGATTGACCGGCAGGATCCTTGCCCCACACTGCAACAGCGCCAGCCATGCCAGCAGGGTCTGCGGATGATTCCATGCGCGCAGCATAACACCGCTGCCTTCGGTGACGCCCTGTGCGGCAAAACCGCTCGCCAGGGCATCGATCCGGTTACAGAGTGCGCGCCAGCTCAGTACGTCATCATTCAGGCGTAAGGCTGGCGCATCTCCCTGAACCTGCCGCCAGTAACGCCACGGCCAGTCAGGAAAGGTCATCGCAGGCGTTCCAGTGCGTCGTCGTTAATCAGCGGCAACGTGCTGCCCGGCCAGCGACGAATCTGCTGTGCCTGCATCAGACTCAGCGTATCCAGTCCCGGAATGGTATCTGGCGTCAGCCATGCGGCAATGCGCGCCAGTTGCGTCAGGCCCAGGCTCGACTCAATAGACGAACTGATCACCGCCGTCAGCCCCAGCGCATGCGCCGCCTGCACCTGCTCGCGAACTTTCTCCAGCGAACCGGTCAGCGTCGGTTTGATCACCACCGCACGGACGCCCTCTTCTGCCTCAAAGGCAAAATCCGCTTCACGCAGACTCTCGTCCCAGGCGATGGCAATACCGGTTTCCCGGCTAAAGGCACGTGAGTCATCACGCGTTTTGCACGGTTCTTCGAGGAAAGCGATGCGGTTGCGGTAGTCCGGGTTCACATACTTCGCGAACTGCTGGGCCTTCAGCGGCGTCCAGGCACGGTTAGCATCCAGCCGTAACTGCAGTTCCGGTATGGCTTCCAGCAGCAAATTGACCACCATGCCGTCGCGAACCGCTTCATACAGCCCGACCTTCACCTTCGCCACTTTTTCACCAGGCATGTCAGCCAGCTGTAACACCAGATCGTCGGGATCCCCGGTACACAGCGGCGCGGCACGATAATCCGCCTCCTCTGGCAAGGCATCTTCCAGTTCCGCCCGCGCACAGCTGACGCCGAAAGCCACAGAAGGCATTGTCGGCAATGCATCTTCTCCCTGCAGCCAGCCGTCAACCCAGGCCAGCAGCGCAGTCTGCGCCTCTTCCCAGGTTTCCTGACTGAAGCCCGGCAGGGGGGAGATCTCTCCCCATCCCTGACGCTCGCCGTCGTACAGCCGGACATACAGTCCGTCACGCGTTTTTAACCGCCTGTCGCGCAGAACCACCCCCGCGTCCATGGGGATCTGCCAGCGGTATACCTGCGCGCTACGCATTATGGATTCCGTTTGAATTTGCTGAAATCAGGCTGACGTTTCTGGTTGAAGGCGTTACGACCTTCCTGACCTTCTTCCGTCATGTAGAACAGCATGGTGGCGTTACCCGCCAGTTCCTGCAGCCCGGCCTGGCCATCACAGTCAGCATTCAGTGCAGCTTTCAGACAACGCAGCGCCATCGGGCTGTTTTGCAGCATTTCACGACACCAGCGCACGGTCTCTTTTTCCAGTTCGGCCAGCGGAACGACAGTGTTGACCAGGCCCATATCCAGCGCCTGTTTGGCGTCGTACTGACGGCACAGGAACCAGATTTCACGCGCTTTCTTCTGCCCAACAATCCGCGCCATGTAAGATGCTCCCCAACCACCGTCAAAGGAGCCCACTTTCGGGCCGGTCTGGCCGAAGATGGCATTTTCCGCCGCGATCGTCAGGTCACACATCATATGCAGCACATGGCCGCCGCCGATGGAGTAACCCGCCACCATCGCCACTACCGGCTTCGGACAGGTACGGATCTGGCGCTGGAAATCCAGCACGTTCAGGTGATGTACGCCGGAGTCATCCTGATAGCCGCCGTAGTCGCCGCGAACCTTCTGGTCGCCCCCGGCACAGAAGGCTTTATCGCCTGCGCCAGTCAGAATAATCACGCCCACGTTATCGTCGTAGCGGGCATCCGCCAGCGCCTGGATCATCTCTTTGACGGTCAGAGGACGGAATGCGTTGCGCACCTGCGGACGATTAATGGTGATTTTTGCAATACCGTCGGTAGATTTCTCATAGCGAATGTCGGTGTAGCCTTCGGAGCAATCTTGCCATTCTACCGGTGCATAAAGCATTGTTTCATCAGGATAGATCATAGTGTGTCCTTTAGTCAGAGACGCAGAATCTGAGCCAGACACGCCACCACGCCCGCGGGATTTTCCCGGTGGGCGTTGTGTCCGGCGTTACGAATCACATGGCGGGTCGCCGCTAACTCCGTCGCGAGGGCGCAGAATTTGCTGTCACGTTCACCACATAAATAATAAAACGGAAATGCGCGCGCGTTGAGCGCATCGCGCAAATCGGGCTGGACCGCCAGCGAGGTGGCCTCCAGCATTGCCGCCAGCGTTTCACCGTTATTCCGGCTACGCAGTACAACCAGAGCCTCTCGTTGCTGCGCGTCCAGCGAGGCAAACACCGGCTGCTGATACCAGTCAGTAAACACGTCAGCCAGCGCGTCATGGCGAAAACGTTCCGCCCAGTGATGGTCAGAACGTCGGCGCGCGTCGCGTTCCGCGTCGCTTTGCAATCCAGGATGACCGCCTTCAACCACCAGGCCACAAAGCCCCGGCATCGCCTGACAGGCCGCCATCATCGCCACTCTACCGCCGAGAGAATATCCCACCAGCCAGTAGTTTAGTATGTTGTAACTAAGAAGAGTATTGCGCAGTAAGGCAATGACATCGGCAAATCCGCTGACGCGAATATCCGCCGATCCGCCGTGACCGGGTAAGTCGACATACAGCCGGGAAAAACGCGTAAGCTGCTCGCCGACCGTCAGCCACTCCTGGCCGTCCCCCGAAAAGCCGTGAAGAAAAACCAGCCAGGGAGAACCTGGCTGTGCGTCTCTTGCCTGCGCGTGCAGGATCATAGATGGCTTACCTGCGCCAGGAGCTGTTGCAGGGTTTGCGCGCCGTCGGTGTCGTTGACCACCAGTTCAATCACCGTGGTCGCAGGAATACGCCATGCGCCCGCCAGCGCCGCCTCCAGTTCATCCCAGCTTTCCGGGCGATGGTACTTGAGGTTGAACATCGCGGCAGCGTGTTCAAAATGGACATTCTGCGGCATCAGATAGAAGCGTTCACGTTCGCTCTGCGGTGTGGGCAGCAGCGAGAAAATCTGCCCGCCGTTATTGTTCACGACAATCAGTACGAACGGCGCGGAAACCTGTCGCAGCAAGGCTAACGCATTGAGGTCATACAACGCCGACAAATCGCCCACGATCGCCAGCGTCGATTTTGCGCTGGCACGCTGCACACCCGCGGCTGTCGATAACAGACCATCAATACCGCTGGCCCCACGATTACTGTAAACCGGGTATCCTGCCGGGAGTTTTGACAGCGCATCAATCAGGCGTACCACCAGGCTGTTGCCGACAAAAAGCTGCCCCTGTTCAGGAAGATAGTCGCGAATGCGATGCGCCAGTTGCGCCTCGCCAAAGGCATCCCGACGTGCCACCACGGCCTGCCAGGCCTGCTCCGCCAGACGTGGAATGTCTTCACACCACGGCTGACGTTTTTCCGCTGGATGCAGCTCCAGCCAGTCGCCAATTTTTGCGACCAGACGGCGACCGCGATGGTGCGCCGGATCCAGCCGTCCTTCGAGGTTATCGACAATCCAGTACTCTTCTGGCGTACAGCTTGCCTGCCATTGCAGTAAGCGCTTTCCGGTCAGACTGCTCCCCAGTTGCACCACAATCTGCGCCTGTTGGAGTTCCGTCACGGCCTTCGCATTACCGAGCCAGAGATCGGCGCAGGGAAGCGGCTGTCCGGTTTGTGACAGCACATCGCCAATCAGCGGCCAGCCTAACGTCTGCGCCCACTGCGCAACTTTTTTGCCCTCTTCCGCGCTCATTCGCCCGGCGATGACAACGCCGCGTTTTTGACGCCAGAAGAACCAGTCGCGCTGTTTGTCACTCTCCAGACGACGCGCTTCGCGCAGCCAGGGCTTGTCATCCTGCCACCAGTCGCCGAGGCGCTGCTGCCAGGCCAGACCGGTTTCATCCATCTCGCCATACAGCGGTTCGGCAAATGGACAGTTGATGTGCACCGCGCCGGCATGCAGCGAGGCCAGCGCATTGTCGATAGTCGACACCAGCCAGCGAGCCGGAATGTCCTGCGTCGGGCGCGGGAGGGAAAGCGTTTGTGACGGATGTGACGCAAACATACCCGCCTGGCGAATCGCCTGGTTCGCGCCGCAGTCAATCAGTTCAGGGGGACGATCGGCTGTCAGGAGGATCAGTTTTTCACCGGTCAGCCCCGCTTCAATCAGTGCCGGATAAAGATTAGCAACCGCCGTGCCTGAGGTTACGATCACGGCAACCGGCTGTTTACTCACCTTCGCCAGTCCCAGCGCCAGATGACCAAGACCACGCTCATCAAAATGGGTGTGGTGAATAAAGGCCGAATTTTCCGCCGCCGCCAGAGTGAGCGGCGTGGAACGAGAGCCAGGGGCAATGCAAACATGCCTGACACCGTGGCGAGTTAATGCTTCCAGAATGACCGCCGCCCAGCGTCGGTTAAATGCGCTTACTGACATGAGATTGTCCGGTATCAATATTGCGACTCAGTATAAAGAACGGAAAAAAGGGATTATTGATATGAATCGGGAATATGTGACTCATTATCCATCAATCTGTAACAAAGATCGCAGGCCGGCGGCTTTATTATCGATTTCCTGCCACTCCTGCTCAGGATCTGACCCGCGAACAATACCCGCGCCGGCATACAGTCGAACCACGTTACCGCTGATTTTCGCCGACCGCAGCGAGACACAAAACTCGCTTTGCTGCAATGACAGATAGCCCGCCGAGCCGGCGTACCATTCCCGCGCAAAAGGTTCATGCTGCTGAATAAACGCCCGCGCCCGCTCGCGGGGGATCCCGGCGACGGCCGCCGTCGGCTGCAACTGCAGTAAACACAGCGTGTCATCCGCCTGATTTAGCGCCGTCCAGATGCAGCGTCGCAGGTGCTGCACTTTTCGCAACCGCAGTACCTGCGGCGGCAAAACGTCAAGCGAATGCGTGTAGTCCTGCAGGCGCTGACAGATATCCTCGACCACCAGCATGTTTTCGCGCTGGTTTTTGTCGTCCTTCATCAGCCATTCGCCCAGTTGCCAGGCCTTATAATCATCAGGATGATTCGCCACCGTCCCGGCAAGCGCCTCGGTACGTAGCGCGGTATCACGACGACGCCAGAGACGTTCCGGGGACGACCCCAGAAACGCGCGCTCGGCGCAAAAAGCCATGTAAAAATGGTAGCAGTTCAGATTCAAACGGCGACTCGAGGCCATGACGGCTGCGGCATTCACCGGGCGAGAAAATTGCAGATCGCTGGCGCGCGCCAGCACCACTTTATCCAGTTCGCCTTCGGCAATCGTCTGAGTGGCCTGCTCAATCAGGTTTATCCAACCTGCTTTTTCAGGCCAGTGCTGTTCACCGGTTTTGCTCAGACGCAGCGTCGGCAACGGCTTTACGCTCGTCAGCGAAGCCAGGAAGGTCAGCGCCCGATCGGCATCCTCACGCAGAGAAAAATCACTCCACAAATGCAGACGCAGTACCGCCACCCCCGCACAGCGCCGCCACTCAAGGCGTGGTAACACCAGGTTGCCCTGCTGAGGGTCGAACGCGTTCAGCCCCCAGATACGCAGATCGGTTTGCTGCGGATGTTGACGAAGAAAGCGTTGCGCCTCATCAAGCGAGGAAAATGGGGCAACAACGCCCAGCACGGCGGCTTCTTCATCGCCGTTGCGCTGCTGCCAGTAAAATTGCGGATAAATGGACTGGCTTGCCAGCCAGCTTAACGCATCGAAGGCGTCATTTAAGGGAAAAGGAACATCGAGAACCCGAATGCCTGGTGCCGCCGGGATCGCCTGAGACAAAAGACGCGTCAGACCTTCCAGCGCAGTAGTGAGTGAATGCACGCGGACCTCTCCCTGTTAAAAACCTCACATTATACGGGGTACTGCGGAAAAAAAGCAGTACCCCAGTTTAGGGAGTAAATGCGATCCCGGTTACAGGTTAGCGTCGTGCCAGCAGTAAGCCGAGCACCAGTCCGACCGTTGCGCCAACGCCAATCCCCTGCCAGGGTTTTTCGTGTACATAGTCATCTGCACGATAAACCGCCTGCCTGGCACGATAATAGTAGCTATCTGAAGCCTGACTTACGCGCTTTTTGACCTCGTCCAGCGCCTGTTCCGCCCGCGCTTTCAGCTCAATGTACTTTTGATCGGCAGGATCCCCTGAGGAACGCAGCACCTCTTCCAGCGTTTCGCTCAGCAACGTCAGGTCGTCATCAATACGCGAATCACCAAATTGATATGACATTCTCGTTCTCCATGTTAGTAAAACCTGCCCCTAACTATAGACAATGACTCAGGATCACGCCCGAATCGCTTCGCGCGCCATCCCCACATGAGGGATACCATCTTCATCGTATACCTCAGTGACCGGCGTAAAACCAAATCGCGCATAGAATGCCTGCAAATGCGCCTGCGCCCCCAGATACAGCGCCTTCTCCGGCCAGTGTCGTTGGCAAGATGCCAGCGCCTGCGCCATCAGATTTTGCCCCAGTTTTTCACCGCGTAACGCCTCACTGACAATTACCCGCCCGATCACTACCGGCTCCAGATCTTCAGCGCTTTTCAGAATCCTCGCATACGCCACCAGTTCGCCGTCATGCCAGCCGAGGATATGGCGGTTTTCACCCACCAGGTCGTCGCCGTCTACGTCAAGATAGGGACAGTTCTGCTCCACAACAAACACCGCACAGCGTAGTTTTAACAGCGCATAAAGCTGAGGGACGGTTAATTCCGAATGATGCAGGTCTTGCCAGGTAATCATCGTGCGCTCCTTTTTCCGTAAACGATTTATACTAGCCAGATTATTTTTCAAAAGTGTAATGAAATAATGGAATTTCTCTTTTTAGGCACCTCGGCTGGCGTTCCCACGCGGACACGTAACGTGACGGCCATTCTGCTACATCATCAACACCCGACGCAGCCGGCGCTGTGGCTGTTTGACTGTGGGGAAGGCACACAGCATCAGATGTTGAGCACGGCATATCATCCTGGCAAGATTGAGCGGATTTTCATCAGCCATCTGCACGGCGATCATCTGTTCGGTTTACCGGGTTTGTTATGCAGCCGTTCGATGGCGGGCAATGCTCACCCGCTGACGCTTTACGGTCCAAAGGGGCTGCGCGAGTTTACGGAAACCGCGCTGCGCCTGAGCGGCTCCTGGACCGACTACCCGTTGGAAATCGTCGAAATCACCGCCGGGGATATTCTTGATGACGAGCTAAGAAAAGTGACGGCTTACCCGCTTGAGCACCCGCTGGAATGCTACGGCTACCGCGTTGAAGAGCATGACAAACCCGGTGCGCTGAACGCCAGAGCGTTGAAAGCGGCGGGAGTGAAAGCCGGCCCCTGGTTTCAGGATCTGAAAGCTGGCAAAACGGTCACCCTGGAAGATGGCAGCGTGATACGCGGTGCTGATTTTCTTGCTCCGGCAATCCCCGGCAAAGCGGTGGCGATTTTTGGCGATACTGCCCCCTGTGCATCCGCGTTTGAGCTGGCGAAAGGGGTTGACGTGATGATTCACGAAACCACGCTGGATGCGTCGATGGAAGAAAAGGCCAACAGCCGTGGGCACAGTTCTACCCGCCAGGCGGCGCTGCTGGCACGGGAGGCCGCTGTCGGGAGACTCATCATAACGCACGTCAGTTCGCGCTATGACGGCGCGGGCTGCCAGCGGCTGCTGGCAGAGTGTCAGGCCATCTTTCCCGCCACGGAACTTGCCGACGATTTCGCCGTTTTCACGGTTTAGTGCTCCATTTTTTGCGCTCAGTGCCGATAACAGTAAAAACGCTGTATTCACACTGAGGACAGAATGGATAATTTCCAGAAAGATATTGATGACAGGGCGAATCTGACCCTGTCCAACCGCTTTGAACTGCTGCTGTTTCGTCTGGGAAACTCTCTGCACGAACAGAAATCTGAGCTATTTGGCATTAACGTGTTCAAATTGCGCGAAATTGTCCCCATGCCCGCCTTTACCCGTCCGGCCGGGATGAAAGCCCCGCTGCTGGGAATGGTCAACATCCGCGACCAGGTTATTCCGGTCATTGACCTCCCTGCCGTTGCCGGTTGTAAGCCAGAGAATGGGCTCAACATTCTGCTGATCACCGAATACGCCCGCAGCGTGCAGGCCTTCGCCGTCGAATCAGTAGAAAACATCATGCGCCTGGACTGGAAGCAGGTACACACTGCAGAAAAAGCGGTGAACGGCCGCTATATCACCAGTATCGCCTGTCTGGACGAGGACAAAGAGACCAACAACCTGGCGCTGGTGCTCGACGTGGAGCAGATCCTGTATGACATCGTACCGTCGAATCACGACCTGCGCGCAACGGAACTGAAAACCAATAAGTTCAACATCACCCCAGGTGCTGTCGCCATTGTCGCGGAAGATTCCCGCGTGGCGCGCGCGATGCTGGAGAAAGGTCTGACGGCGATGGAGATCCCCCATCAGATGCATGTCACCGGTAAGGATGCGTGGGACAAAATCCAGCAACTGGCGCAGGAAGCAGAAGCGGAAGGCAAAGCGATCAGCGAGAAGATCGCGCTGGTGCTGACCGATCTTGAAATGCCAGAGATGGATGGCTTCACTCTGACCCGAAAAATCAAAACCGATGAGCGACTGAAGAAGATCCCGGTGGTGATTCACTCTTCCCTCTCCGGCAGCGCCAACGAAGATCACGTCCGCAAAGTGAAAGCCGATGGCTATGTGGCCAAGTTTGAGGTCAATGAGCTGTCATCCGTTATTCAGGAAGTGATGGACCGGGCGGCGCAAAACATCACTGGTCCGCTGGTCAGCCGTCAGTTGATTGCCTGAATATTACCACCCATAAAAAAACCGCCGAATCGGCGGTTTTTTCGTTTCTGCTTTTCGCTTACATCAGCGGGGCGGCCAACTGTACGATGCTGATCAGCGGCTGCGGGTAGATACCCAGTACCAGCACCAGCAGTGCGGAGATCAGGACCACAATACCGCCTGCGCTGTACTGCCAGTTAGACGGCGCATCGCGGTTAAGCTGCTGCGGCGCGCTCAGGTACAGACTCACGGCAACGCGCAGGTAGTAGTACAAACCAATTGCGGAACCTACCACCACAGCGGCAACCAGCCACCACAGGTGCGCCTGCACACCAACTGCCAGCACGTAGAACTTACCGATAAAGCCCAGCGTCATTGGGATACCGGCCAGAGACAGCATCATCACCGTCATCACTGCCGCGAGGATCGGACGATGCCAGAACAGACCGCGGTAGGAGAACAGAGAATCAGCATCCGGGCCACGGTACGGGCTGGACATCAGACTGACCACGCCGAATGCGCCGAGGCTGCTGAACAGATAACCGGCGAGATAAACGCCCACCGCTTCCATTGACATCTCGCCGCTCTGCAAGGCAATCAGCGCCACCAGCAGGTAGCCGAGGTGAGAGATAGACGAGTAACCGAGCAGACGCTTGATGTTGGTCTGGCTCAGCGCCATCAGGTTACCAAAGATGATGGAGGCAAAGGCAATCACACCCAGCACCACGCGAACCGCTTCACTGTCGCCAACCGGCGCGTACAGGAACAGACGCATCACCACGCCGAAGATAGCGATTTTGCTCGCCGTCGCCAGGAAGGTGGAAACCGGAGCAGGTGCACCCTGGTACACGTCTGGCGTCCAGAGGTGGAACGGAACCAGAGAGAGTTTAAAGCCCAGACCCACAATCATCATCCCGAAGCCCGCCAGCAGCAGCGGCTCGTTCAGCATACCATCGCCGAGGCTCTTACCGAGCGCTACAAACGACAGATTGCCAGACTGTGCGTACACCAGCGCCATACCGAACAGCAGGAATGAAGAGGCGGCAGCAGACAGGATGGTGTATTTGATACTGGCTTCCAGCGAGCGTTTCTGACGGAACGCATAACCCACCAGACCAAACAGCGGCAGGGAGATAAGCTCAATACCGAGGAACAGCGCCGCCAGATGATTCGCATTCGCCAGCAGAATACCGCCCAGCGCAGCAATCAGCACCAGCAGGTAGAACTCTTCCCGGTTGTCGTCATAGCCTTCCAGCCACGGGTAGGCAAAGGTACAAGTCGCCAGACTCGCCAACAGAACCAGTCCGGTGTAGAGCATCGCGAAACCGTCAACCCGCATCAGCGGGGTGACATCCATCGCGCCAGCCTGGCCAACAAACCAGAGCGAAACCAGCGCGGCGTTAAGCCCAATGACCGACAGCGTGGCATTGAGGAAGTGATTGCGTCGCCACGCAATGGAGAGCATCACAACCACCACCGTCAAGCCGACGATCAGCAGCGGTAGCAGCGCAATCAGGTGTTGTGGAGTTATTGTCATGGCGATTTACGGCCTTGTAGTAGTAACGGAATTAACAAACCACTGCTGGATGTTGCTCATCGCAGAATGCGAGGTATCCAGAATCGGCTGCGGATAGAAGCCAAGCAGTACCAGAAGCACGACCAGCAACAGGATGATAAACAGCTCACGCAGCGACATTCCTGGCAGTTCTTGTTGTG
This sequence comes from Citrobacter farmeri, assembly GCF_019048065.1. Lineage (NCBI taxonomy): Bacteria > Pseudomonadati > Pseudomonadota > Gammaproteobacteria > Enterobacterales > Enterobacteriaceae > Citrobacter > Citrobacter farmeri. Next base: position 1,478,455 of record NZ_CP077291.1, on the reverse strand, counting down.
CAATCTGACTCTTTGCTTTACCGAAGTAAGCGCGATGCAGCATCGCCAGCGAGTAAACAGAGGCAAACACCAGACCAAAGGTCGAAATCACCGTGATCGCCGGAACCACCTGGTAGCTGCCGAACAGGATCATGAATTCGCCAACGAAGTTACCGGTACCCGGCATACCCAGCGTCGCCACCGCGAAGAACATAGACAGCGCAGGCAACCATTTCATTTTGCCCCACAATCCGCCCATCATGCGCATGTCGCGGGTATGCAGACGTTCGTACAACTGACCACACAGAATGAACAGACCCGCCGCGGACAGGCCGTGCGCGATCATCTGAATCACTGCCCCCTGATACGCCAGTTGACTGCCGGTGTAGATGGCAATCAGCACGAAGCCCATGTGTGAAACCGAGGTGTAAGCGATCAGACGTTTGATGTCGTACTGCGTGAACGCCATCCACGCACCGTAGAAGATACCGATGACGCCCAGCCACATCGCAATAGGCGCAAATTCCGCCGACGCGTTCGGGAACAGCGGCAGGGAGAAGCGGAGCAGACCGTAAGCGGCGGTTTTCAGCAAAATACCGGCGAGGTCAACGGAACCTGCGGTCGGTGCCTGGGAGTGCGCATCCGGCAGCCAGCCGTGCAGCGGAACCACCGGCATTTTCACCGCAAATGCGATGAAGAAGCCCAGCATCAGCAGATACTCAACGCCGTGCGACATCGGGGTTTTCAGCAGGTCTTCATAGTTGAAGGTCCACACGCCGGTCGCATTGTGGTGAACGAACACCAGCGCCAGGATGGCAATCAGCATCACCAGACCACTCGCCTGGGTGTAAATGAAGAACTTGGTTGCCGCCGTGATACGCGTTTTACCGTCAGACGCCTTATGGCCCCACAGCGCGATCAGGAAGTACATCGGCACCAGCATCATTTCCCAGAAGAAGAAGAACAGGAACATGTCGATGGCAAGGAACACGCCGATAACGCCGCCGAGGATCCACATCAGGTTCAGGTGGAAAAAGCCCTGGTATTTTTCGATTTCTCGCCAGGAGCAGAGTACCGCCAGAACGCCGAGCAGGCCGGTCAGCACCACCATCAGCAGCGACAAACCGTCGATTGCCAGATGAATCGAGATGCCAAAGCGCGGGATCCACGGCAGGACAAATTCAGACTGCCACTGCGGAATGCCAGCAGATTGCGTCAGCGAATAGCCGCCCTGTAGCCACAGGTGCAGGCCAAGCGCGAGCGTCAGTCCCATGGTTACCAGCGCTATCCAGCGCGGCACCTTCACGCCAAAGCGTTCGGTCTGCCAGCACAGAAAGCCACCGATAAAGGGGATTAGTATCAACCAGGGTAATAACATGGTGATCTTTATTCCTTGTAAAAGTCCTCTAAAGGACCTGATTTTCAACGAATTTCGAAAATTCTTTTGGGTACTGTCGGATGGCGCTAGCGCTTATCCGACCTACGTTTCGTAGGCCCGGTAAGCCCTGCCCACCGGGCAAAACACCCCAATCCTCAAACTCAACGCAATACCATCAGCAGTGCCAGCACCACGACGGCGCCAATACTCATTGAAGCGACATACCAGCGCAGATAACCGTTCTCACTGAACAGCAGGCCTTTACCTGCGAAGCGAGAAAGGATTGCCGGTACGTTCATCAGGGCATTGAGCGGATCGCGTTTAAGCAGCCAGGCGACGCCAAGGAACGGCTTAACGAACACTTTGTCGTACAGCCAGTCGAAGCCCCAGGCGTTATACCACCAGGTCCCCAGCAGACGGCCAGGCGCACTGTTGGCAATCGACGTCACAAGCGTACGTTTACCCAGCCACAGCCATGCGGCAATCAGGATGCCTGCAATCGCCACCACGCCAGAGGTAATTTCCAGGGTCATCACGCGGCCATGCTCAAGTTCGGTTGTCTGCGGCAGTACACCCTGCAACGGCGGCACAATCAGTGCGCCAACGAAGGTGGACAGGATCATCAGGACAATTAACGGCAGGTGGTGAGTAATCCCCTTCCCTGCATGAGCGTGAATTTGCTCTTTACCGTGGAACACGATGAAAATCATACGGAAGGTATACAGGGAGGTCATGAACGCCCCGACCAGACCTGCCACCATCAGATTGATATGACCATTTGCCATGGCCCCCGCCAGAATCTCATCCTTACTGAAGAAGCCGGCAGTAATCAATGGCAGCGCCGACAACGCCGCGCCGCCCACCAGGAAGCAGAGATATACCAGCGGAATGGACTTACGCAGACCGCCCATCTTGAAGATGTTCTGTTCGTGATGGCACGCCAGAATGACGGAACCGGACGCCAGGAACAGCAGCGCTTTAAAGAAGGCGTGCGTCATCAGGTGGAAAATCGCCGCATCCCATGCCTGAACGCCCAGCGCCAGGAACATATAGCCTATCTGGCTCATGGTGGAATAGGCGAGTACGCGTTTGATGTCGGTCTGCACCAGCGCGGCAAAACCGGCCATCACCAGCGTCACCGCACCCACGATACCGACCAGATGCAGAATTTCCGGGGTCATCAGGAACAGGCCATGCGTACGCGCAATCAGGTAGACACCGGCGGTGACCATCGTTGCGGCGTGGATTAACGCGGAGACAGGCGTCGGGCCCGCCATCGCGTCAGCCAGCCATGTCTGCAACGGCAGCTGTGCCGATTTACCGACCGCGCCACCCAGCAGCATCAGCGTCGCCCACGTCAGCATTTTGTTGCCTGCTGCGAAGTGTGCCGGTGCCAGTTCCACCATTTCGCGGAAGTTCAGGGTGCCCAGCTCGTTGTACAGAATGAACAGGGCGAACGCGAGGAATACGTCACCCACACGGGTCACGACAAACGCTTTCATGGCCGCCGCGCCATTCTTCGGATCGGTGTAGTAGAAACCGATCAGCAGATAGGAACACAGACCCACGCCTTCCCAGCCGAGGTACATCAACAGCAGGTTATCGGACAGCACCAGAACAACCATGCTGGCAATAAACAGGTTCGTGTAGGCGAAGAAGCGGGAGTACCCTTCTTCACCGCGCATATACCAGGACGCGAACATGTGGATCAGGAAGCCGACACCGGTGACCACCGACAGCATGGTCAGCGACAGACCGTCCAGAACCAGGCTGAAACCAATGTTGAAGTCACCGACAGACATCCACGTCCACAGCGGCTGGCTGAACGCCTGTTTGCCGTTCGCGAAGAAATCGACACCGACAAAGGCAGTGACCAGCGCCGCCAGACCGATGGAGCCGACGCCCACGGTTGCGGAGAGATTTTCTGACCAGCGTCCACGAGAGAACGCCAGCAGGACAAAGCCAATCAATGGCAGAATGATGGTTAAGGCAAGCATGTTCATCCACGCATCTCACTTACTGAATCGATGTTCAGGTTCTGGCGACGGCGATGAAGTTGCAGCAACAGCGCAAGTCCAATACTCGCTTCGGCAGCCGCAAGGCTGATGGCGAGAATGTACATCACCTGACCATCGGTCTGGCCCCAGTAGCTCCCGGCGACCACAAAGGCCAGCGCGGAAGCGTTGATCATGATTTCCAGACCAATCAGCATGAACAGCAGATTACGGCGGATAACCAGACCGGTTAAGCCCAGAACGAATAAAATCGCAGCGAGGATCAATCCATGTTGTAAGGGGATCATGCGTGCTCCTCCGTTTTTCTTTTCGCGCTGTCGTCTTTACGATTACTCAGCACCTCGCCCGAACGCTCTTCGCGGCCGACGTGGAAGGCGACGACCAGACCTGCCAGCAGCAGCATGGACGCCAGCTCAACCGCCAGTACATAAGGTCCGAACAGTGTAATACCCACCGCTTTCGCGCTGATTGGCGTACCGTCGATACCCTGATCGTTAACACCCAGAATGGCGTAAACAATCACCACCAGCATGATAGCCGACAGAATTGCCGGACCAATCCACACCTGCGGTTTCAGCCATTGGCGCTCCTGTTCAATTTCAGAGCCGCCCAGGTTGAGCATCATCACCACGAACACGAACAGCACCATAATGGCGCCTGCATAAACGATAATTTCCAGCGCACCCGCAAAGTAAGCGCCCAGCGAGAAGAACACCCCAGAAATCGCCAGTAGCGAAATAATCAGGTACAGCAGCGCGTGCACCGGATTGGTATGGGTGATCACCCGCAAGGTAGCGAGAATGGCGATCAGGCCACAGATATAAAAAGCGAACTCCATTGCCCCTCTCCTTACGGTAACAGGCTCTTGACGTCGATAGGCTTGGCTTCGTTCTCTGCTTCGCCCTTATCTTTGCCGTCGATTGCCATACCTGCCATCCGGTAGAAGTTATATTCCGGATATTTACCCGGACCGGAGATCAGCAGATCCTCTTTCTCGTAAACCAGATCCTGGCGCTTATACTCACCCAGTTCGAAATCTGGCGTAAGTTGAATCGCGGTTGTCGGACAGGCTTCTTCGCACAGACCACAGAAAATGCAGCGTGAGAAGTTGATGCGGAAAAACTCCGGATACCAGCGACCGTCTTTGGTCTCCGCTTTTTGCAGAGAAATACAGCCTACCGGACACGCTACCGCACACAGGTTACAGGCAACGCAACGCTCCTCGCCGTCCGGGTCGCGCGTCAGAACGATACGACCACGGAAACGGGGCGGTAGATAGACCGGCTCTTCCGGGTACATCTGCGTTTCGCGTTTCGCGAACGCATGCAGGCCGATCATCCAGATACTGCGTACCTGGGTGCCGAAACCTACTAACAATTCTTTTAAGGTCATGGTCTTTGTGCCCCTTATTGCGCCTGCCAGAGAATGACAGCCGCCGTTACCAGCAAGTTGATGAGCGTCAACGGCAGGCAGATCTTCCAGCCGAAGGACATTACCTGGTCATAACGAGGACGCGGTAACGACGCACGAATCAAAATGAACATCATCATGAAGAACGCGGTTTTCAACGCGAACCAGATGAATGGTGGTAAGAACGGGCCATGCCAGCCACCGAAGAACAGGGTAACCATCAGCGCAGAAATGGTAACAATACCGATGTATTCCCCCACAAAGAACAGACCGAACTTCATGCCGGAGTATTCAATGTGATAACCATCCGCCAGTTCCTGTTCGGCTTCCGGCTGGTCAAACGGGTGACGGTGGCACACCGCCACGCCCGCGATAGCGAAGGTGACAAAACCAAAGAACTGCGGAATAACGTTCCAGATATCCGCCTGGTTGTTGACGATGTCGGTCATGTTAAATGAACCGGCCTGCGCCACCACGCCCATCAGGGAGAGCCCGAGGAACACTTCGTAGCTGAGCGTTTGCGCAGACGCACGCATTGCACCCAACAGCGAGTATTTGTTGTTGCTCGACCAACCGGCGAACAGCACCGCGTACACTGCCAGACCCGCCATCATCAGGAAGAACAGGATCCCGATGTTCAGATCTGCGACCACCCAACCCGGACTTACCGGCACGATGGCAAACGCCAACAGCAGTGAGGTAAAGGCAATCATTGGCGCAAGCGTAAAGATGACGCGATCCGAGAATTTCGGGATCCAGTCTTCTTTAAAGAACATCTTAATCATGTCCGCGACCAACTGGAGCGAACCGCCCCAGCCTACACGGTTCGGTCCGTAACGGTTCTGGAACAGACCCAGCAGACGACGTTCGCCAAAGCTCATGAATGCCCCGCAGGTGACCACCACCAGCAGGATCACCACCGCTTTGAGGATGGTCAGCAGGATATCGACAAGATCCGGTGTAATCCAACTCATTGTTGTGCCTCCTGCAGATCCTCAAGGCGCGCACCCGCCAGAACAGGCGCAATGCCCGACATGCCCATCGGCAAACCGACCTGCCCTGCCGTCAACCCTTCAGCGATTTCAACCGGCAGCGTAACCGTGTTGCCGTCGTAGCTAAAGGAGACGCGGGTACCGGCATTCACTCCCAACTTCGCGGCATCGGCCGGGTTGAGTTTTATGTACGGTTGCGGCATGCGGCTCTGGAAGACCGGCGCACGCTGAGACAATTCATCGCTACCAAACAGATGGTAGTACGGCGCAATACGCCACTGTCCGTCCTGCGCCTGGAAGCTCGCCGGAACAGAGGTGAAGTAGTCCAGACCACTTTCTGACGCTTCGATCAGACGCACACCTGGATCGCCATGACGCAGTTTACCGCCCACTTCATCCTGGAACTTGTTCCACGCCTGCGGGGAGTTCCAGCCCGGAGCCCAGGCAAATGGAATCTGTGAACGCGGCGCAGACGGCTGGTTGTTCCCTTCCATAGAGAAGGCAAACATCGTGTCTTTGTCCTGCGGCTGACGAGGTTCGTGAACGCTGATGTTCGCGCGCATAGCTGTACGACCGCTGTAACGGTGCGGCTCACGCGCCAGTTTCTGTCCACGAATGCGGAAGGTTGCATCCGGCGCAGCGTCTTTAATACCGGCCAGTTCAGGCATTGCGGCAACCACAGCGTCGATCACGTGGTCAAGTTGCGTCCAGTCTACTTCGCGGTTTTGCACGGTGCTGTGCAGCGAATGCAGCCAGCGCCAGCTTTCCAGCATAATGGTGTTGCTGTCGTAGTACGCCGGATCGTAAACCTGGAAGAAACGCTGAGCCCGGCCTTCGTTGTTGATGACCGTACCATCGCTTTCTGCAAAGCTTGCCGCAGAAAGCACCAGGTGAGCGTTTTCCATGATCGCCGTACGCTGATGGTCAACCACCATTACCAGCGGCGCTTTTGCCAGTGCGGCATTGACGCGCGTTGCCGACGCGTGACGATGCAGATCGTTTTCCAGCACCACCACCGCGTCCGCACGACCGGTTTCCAGCTCCGTTAACGCATCATCAAGCGAACCGCCGCCCATAATGCCCAGCCCCATACTGTTAACCGAGCGGGCAATCATCGTGATACCGACGTCAGCGCCGCGACCTTTCAGCGCCTTCGCCACGTTGGCAGCCGCCTGAATCACTTCAGCGCTACCGGCGTTGGTGCCGGAAATGATCAGCGGTTTTTTCGCCCCGGCCAGCGCCTGAACGATCACGTCGATTTTGTTTTGCAGATCGCTGCTGATACCGTCAACCGCTGGCGCCGTGTTGTCCAGCGCGTGGGCGATGGCGAAGCCTAAGCGCGCCTGATCTTCAACCGGCGCACGGTAAGTCCACGCCGCGATATCATCCAGACGGGTGTTGTCCACGTTGGTCACGAACAGCGGGTGCTTCGCGCGTTGACCGATGTTGAGGATCGCCGCAATCTGCCAGTCAGCCACTTTCTGGGCCGCCGCCATTTCGCGCGCTTTGCCTTTCACCGCCTGGCGCACGGCCAGCGCAACGCGGGCCCCGGTCTGGGTGATATCTTCGCCCAGCACCAGCACCGCATCGTAAGATTCGATATCACGCAGCGCAGGGGTATGCACTCCGCCCTCACGCAGCACTTTCAGTGCCAGTTGCAGACGTTCCTGCTCGGAATGCGCAATCCCGGTATAGAAGTTTTCCGCCCCGACCAGTTCACGCAGCGCGAAGTTGCTCTCGACGCTGGCGCGCGGAGATCCGATGCCAATGACTTTTTTAGACTGACGCAGAATATCTGCCGCGCCCTGCATCGCCTGCTCTGCGTTGAGGGTGATCAGATCATCACCACGACGCTGTACCGGCTGACGCGGACGGTCTTTCAGGTTGACGTAACCATAGCCAAAACGACCGCGGTCGCAGAGGAAGTAATGGTTAACGGTCCCGTTGTAGCGGTTTTCGATACGACGCAGCTCACCGTAGCGCTCACCCGGACTGATGTTACAGCCGATGGAACACTGCTGGCAGATGCTCGGCGCAAACTGCATGTCCCACTTACGGTTATAACGCTCGGAGTGCGTTTTATCGGTGAACACGCCGGTCGGGCAGATTTCCACCAGGTTACCGGAGAACTCGCTTTCAAGCGTACCGTCTTCCGGACGACCGAAGTAGACGTTATCGTGCGCGCCATACACGCCCAGATCCTGGCCGTCGGCGTAATCTTTGTAGTAACGCACACAGCGATAACAGGCGATGCAGCGGTTCATTTCGTGAGAGATGAACGGCCCAAGGTCCTGATTGCGGTGAGTACGTTTGGTGAAACGATAACGACGGAAACTGTGGCCGGTCATCACGGTCATATCCTGAAGATGGCAGTTGCCGCCCTCTTCACAGACCGGACAGTCGTGCGGGTGGTTGGTCATTAACCACTCCACCACGCTTTCGCGGAACTGTTTCGCTTCTTCGTCGTCAATCGAAATAAACGTGCCTTCGGTGGCCGGTGTCATACAAGACATCACCAGGCGACCACGCGTATCTTCCGCGTTTTGGTATTGCTTCACCGCACACTGGCGGCAAGCACCAACGCTTCCCAGCGCCGGATGCCAGCAAAAGTACGGAATATCAAGGCCGAGAGACAGACAAGCTTCCAGCAGGTTGTCCGCACCGTTGACCTCATATTCTTTGCCGTCTACATGAATCGTAGCCATAGTCAGCATGCTTCCAGTTGGCTCAGTCGGAGACTGAGCGTTAATCGAAATTCATATCGCGATTCAGGGTTAACCCTGAAATTACCAGCGCTCTTTAAGCAGGTTCGGCTGAATACCACCAATCGCATGGGTATTGCTGAACGACTGCTTGATGCCAGCTTCGAATTCTTCGCGGAAATATTTAATGGCGCTCTGTAGCGGCTCAACCGCACCCGGTGCGTGTGCACAGAAGGTTTTGCCCGGACCGAGGAAACGACACAGTTGCTCAAGCGTCTCGATATCCCCCGGTTGGCCTTCACCACGCTCCAGCGCGCGCAGAATTTTTACGCTCCACGGCAGGCCGTCACGACACGGCGTACACCATCCGCAGGATTCACGGGCAAAGAATTCTTCCAGGTTACGCACCAGCGGCACCATACCGATCTCGTGGTCAACCGCCATCGCCAGCGCGGTACCCAGACGGCTTCCGGCTTTACCAATGCTCTCAAATTCCATTGGCAGATCGAGGTGCGCTTCAGTCAGGAAGTCGGTCCCCGCGCCGCCGGGCTGCCAGGCTTTGAACTTCAGCCCATCGCGCATACCGCCCGCATAATCTTCGAGGATCTCACGCGCGGTGGTGCCGAACGGCAGTTCCCACAGTCCCGGATTCTTCACGCGACCCGAGAAGCCCATCAACTTGGTACCGGCATCTTTGCTCTTCGAAATGTTCTGATACCACTCCACGCCATTGGCGAGGATCGCCGGAACGTTACACAGCGTTTCCACGTTATTGACGCAGGTCGGTTTGCCCCATGCGCCAGAGGTCGCCGGGAACGGCGGCTTCGAGCGCGGGTTAGCGCGACGGCCTTCAAGGGAGTTGATCAGCGCAGTTTCTTCGCCGCAGATATAACGCCCTGCCCCAGTGTGGACAAACAGTTCGAAGTCAAAACCGGTGCCCATAATGTTTTTGCCAAGCAGACCGGCTTCGGTCGCTTCCGCAATCGCACGGCGCAGATGCACGGCTGCTTCAATGTATTCACCGCGCAGGAAGATGTAACCCCGGTACGCTTTCAGCGCAAACGCGGAGATCAGCATGCCTTCCACCAGCAGATGTGGCAGTTGTTCCATCAGCAGACGGTCTTTATAGGTGCCCGGCTCCATTTCATCGGCGTTACACAACAGGTAGCGGATGTTCATGGATTCGTCTTTTGGCATCAGGCTCCACTTCAGACCGGTGGAAAAGCCTGCACCGCCGCGCCCTTTCAGGCCAGCGTCTTTTACCTGATTGACGATCTCGTCCGGGGACAGACCGGTCAGCGCCTTACGCGCGCCTTCGTAGCCGTTCTTGCTACGATATTCGTCCAGCCAGACGGGCTGTTTATCATCACGCAGCCGCCAGGTCAGCGGGTGCGTTTCGGGAGTACGGATAATGTCTTTCATTTATACCGCTCCAGCAGTTCAGGAATGCCTTCCGGGGTCAGGTGAGCGTGAGTGTCCTCATCGATCATCATGTTCGGCCCTTTGTCGCAGTTCCCCAGGCAGCAGGTCGGCAGCAGCGTAAAGCGACCGTCGAAGGTCGTCTGCCCCGGCTTAATGTTGAGCTTTTTCTCCAGCGCAGCCTGAATCCCCTGGTACCCGTTGATATGGCATACCACGCTGTCGCAATAGCGGATCACATGGCGGCCCACCGGTTGACGGAAGATCTGGCTGTAGAACGTCGCAACACCTTCGACATCGCTGGCCGGGATACCCAGCACATCGGCGATCGCATGGATCGCACCGTCTGGCACCCAGCCGCGCTGTTTCTGAACGATTTTCAGCGCTTCAATGGACGCCGCACGCGGGTCTTCGTAGTGGTGCTTCTCGTGCTCAATGGCTTCACGCTCTGCCGCACTCAGCTCAAAAGCCTCGGTTTGTGGTTGTTGATTCTCGTGCATAATTAGCGGTCCACATCTGACATAACAAAATCGATACTACCCAGATGGACGATCAGGTCGGACACCAGGCTGCCACGTACTGCCACCGGGATCTGCTGCAAATGCGCATAGCTCGGGGTACGAATACGGGTACGATAACTCATGGTGCTGCCATCGCTGGTCAGGTAGTAACTGTTGATACCCTTGGTCGCTTCCACCATCTGGAAGGACTCGTTCGCCGGCATTACCGGGCCCCATGACACTTGCAGGAAGTGGGTGATCAGGGTTTCGATATGTTGCAGCGTGCGCTCTTTCGGCGGCGGCGTGGTCAGCGGGTGATCCGCTTTGAACGGGCCTTCCGGCATGTTATTGAGGCACTGCTCAAGGATGCGCAGACTCTGACGCAGCTCTTCCACTTTCAGCATTACGCGGGTGTAGCAGTCGGAAACCCCGCCGCCAACCGGCACTTCAAAGTCAAAGTTTTCGTAGCCAGAGTAAGGACGCGCTTTACGCACGTCGAAATCAATACCGGTAGCACGCAGCGCCGCGCCGGTGCAGCCCCAGTCCAGCGCTTCTTTCGCGCCGTAAGCGGCCACGCCCTGCGAACGCCCTTTCAGAATGGTGTTTTGCAGTGCGGCTTTCTCGTAAGAAGCCAGACGCTTCGGCATCCAGTCGAGGAACTCGCGCAACAGTTTGTCCCAGCCGCGCGGCAGGTCATGCGCCACACCGCCGATACGGAACCAGGCCGGGTGCATACGGTAACCAGTAACCGCTTCCACGATGTCGTAGATTTTCTGGCGGTCGGTAAAGGCAAAGAAGACCGGCGTCATCGCGCCGACGTCCTGAATAAACGTCGAGATATACAGCAGATGGCTGTTAATGCGGAACAACTCGGAGAGCATCACACGGATAACGTTAACGCGATCCGGTACGGTAATGCCCGCCAGTTTTTCCACGGCCAGCACGTACGGCATCTCGTTGACGCAACCGCCGAGGTATTCGATACGGTCGGTATACGGAATGTAGCTGTGCCATGACTGACGTTCACCCATCTTTTCAGCTCCACGGTGGTGGTAGCCGATGTCAGGTACGCAGTCGACAATCTCTTCGCCATCAAGCTGAAGAACAATACGGAATGCCCCGTGCGAGGACGGGTGGTTCGGGCCGAGGTTGAGGAACATGAAGTCCTCGTTTTCGGTACCGCGCTGCATCCCCCAGTCTTCCGGTTTGAAGGTCAGCGCTTCCATTTCCAGATCCTGTTTCGCTTTGGTCAGCTCAAACGGATCGAATTCGGTGGCACGCGCCGGGTAGTCTTTACGCAGCGGGTGGCCCTGCCAGGTGTGCGGCATCAGCAGGCGCGTCAGGTGCGGGTGACCTTCAATATCAATACCAAACATTTCCCAGGTTTCACGCTCATACCAGTTGGCGTTCGGGAACAGTTTGGTGAAGGTCGGCACGCGCAGGTCGTTTTCAGATAATGCCACCTTGAGCATGATATCGCGGTTGCGTTCAATGGAAATCAGGTGGTAGAAAACGGAAAAATCCGCGGCAGGTAATCCTTCGCGGTGTGTGCGCAGACGTTCGTCCATGCCGTGTAAGTCAAACAGCATGACGTAAGGTTTCGGCAATCTCTTTAAGAAATCGCCCACTTCCAGTAATTGTTCACGCTTGACCCAAACAACGGGTACCCCGGTGCGAGTCGCCTGAACGGTAAAGGCATCCGGCCCAAAACGGTTGCGCAGTTCGCCGATGACCGGGTCATCAAGGTGATCCCGGGTAAGACATGCGGCATTCTGCGCGGTTAAGTCGGTCATATTGTTCACCATTGCAAATGGTCCGTGGTGACTGTCGACAGAGCTTCGCTGAATTTATGTAGTGATGGGCGAAGTAAAATGCTGCTGCCGACAGGCGCAAATTAAATCTCGTCTGGTGTACGCAGATTCGTTACTGCAATGCGTTCGCCGCGTTTACGCTCGCGCTCTGACTGCATGTTGGCGCGATAAACGCCCTGATCGCCAACCACCCAGGAGAGCGGACGACGTTCTTTGCCAATGGAATCCTGCAACAGCATTAACGCCTGCATGTACGCCTCCGGACGCGGCGGGCAACCCGGGATGTAAACATCCACAGGGATAAACTTATCAACGCCCTGCACTACCGAATAAATATCGTACATACCGCCGGAGTTGGCACACGCCCCCATGGAAATCACCCATTTCGGCTCCAGCATCTGGTCATAGAGACGCTGAATAACCGGCGCCATCTTGGTAAAGCAGGTCCCCGCCACCACCATCAGGTCAGCCTGACGCGGTGAAGCACGCAGGACTTCCGCGCCAAAGCGCGCCACGTCATGCACGGCGGTGAAGGAGGTCACCATCTCAACGTAGCAGCAGGAAAGGCCGAAGTTATAAGGCCAGATTGAGTTTTTGCGACCCCAGTTAACCATGTCATGGAGTTTGCCCATGAACACGTTTTTATTAACTTCCTGTTCCAGGGGGTCGGTTACGATCTCCTGTTTTTGCAGGGGGTAACGGTCGTTCTCACCGTTAGGATCTATGCGGGTGAGCGTATAATCCATCTTAATGCCTCGCGGTTAGCGTTGACGATTAGCGATACTGTTCGTTTCCGGGTTCATACGCTCGCGGCGTGAACGCGCGGGCGTCCAGTCCAGCGCGCCAATACGCACCAGATAAACCAGACCTGCCAGTAACACAAAAATAAAAATTGCAGCTTCCACAAAGCCAACCCAGCCGCTTTCACGGATAGAGGTCGACCATGCGAACAGATACAGCGCTTCAACGTCGAAGATAACGAAGAACATGGCTACCAGATAAAATTTGGCAGACAGGCGTAAGCGGGCGGTGCCGACCGAGTCGATACCTGATTCAAACGGGGTGTTTTTTGACCTCGCGCGTGCGCGACCGCCTAAAAACCAACCGCCGATAAGCATCAGGCAGCACAGGCCAATGGCAACAATAAGAAAGATAGCGAATGCCCAGTGATGAGCGATGACTTCAGTGGATGTTGACATACTCATTGCTTACTCATCAAAAGTAGCGCCAAATTCTCTGCTCTTTACGGCAGATGAACGCCACATCGATTCATGGGGAGGAATAAAAAAAACCTTACAATCGCTGCAAAAAATGTTTTAGACAGCCAATTGATGGGGTTTTTTACTCCTTTCTATAACCTTTTGTCAACTTTAACAAAAGTTTCCTCACATTAATTTACATGATAACAACACCCTTAACATTTAATGCGCTTTAGCACCGTGTTGATCGATTCACAGGCTAAATGGGGTCGTTGTTGAATCGTGTCCGTTGTGAAGTAAGTAGGAAAAAACGCGCCTATTTTGACAGGAATTGATCCAAAAGCCTTCCCCTAAAAGGGAGTATTTTCTTGATCTGTGACACGCTTTTGTTAATCCACCTCAAAAAACAGCAACAATTTCTCTCGTTTTTTAACATGAGAAAGCCGGCCTGCGAATTTCGCTTATTTTTTACGCGTTTTTGAAACGCAACGTCTACTCGCTGATTTATGAGGATTTTTACCTCTTTCCTCCTGCCCGTTAAGGATATTAGTACAAAAAAAGAACCACTGGGTGTTTTTTGATCACCAGTGGCTCTTTTTTACACATGCATTTTTTAACGCTTTTTATGTGATCCGTTACTCATAGTCTCCTTCGACCAGCACGGAATCATCTCCCCCTTCGGGGGTAATCGGGCTGTACTGCCACGGATTCTGCCAGGTATCCATCGCCTGATAGATAACCTGAGCCAGATCGTTCTTCGATGCCGGGTCACGGCACAGCAGGTATTCGGTGTCCGGCAACGGCGGTAATCCATCAACCGCCCCCAGCACGCGCAGATCCGGACTCATCATTTCTACCGGGCGCGCCGTCACGCCGAGCCCAGCCTTCACCGCCGCGCGCACTGCCGGCAATGTCGATGCCACATAGGCCAGTCGCCAGGGAATGTTTGCCGCGTTCAGGGTGGCAAGGACCACATCGCGGAACGGGCTGGGATCATCCAACAGCACCAGCGGAACCGGTTCGCCTTTTTGCAACACATACTCTGCGGCACAGTACCAGTGTGTCGGCGAGGTACGCAGCGTCAGGCTCTCAAACGATCCCGGCCGGTTGGTGGTGACGATCAGATCCACTTCTTGCGATTTCAGCATATCAAGCATGAAGGCATTTCGCTTCACCCTGACATCCAGCGCAAGTTTCGGATAAACCGAGCTAATGCGATTCAGAAGGAAAGGCAGTATTGTATCGGCAGATTCATCAGAAGCCCCGATAGTTAATACTCCCTGAAGATTGCTGAACATCAATGATGAGCACGCCTCATCATTGAAACGTAAAATTTTTCTGGCGTAACCCAGAAGCTGAATGCCGTGTTCAGTCAACAGTTTATTACGACCGTGACGAGCGAAGAGTTCTTTTCCCACGAGTTGCTCGAGGCGCTGCATCTGTTGACTCACCGCAGACTGAGTACGACATACCGCTGCAGCCGCTGCTGCAAATGTGTTCAGGTCGGCAACAGCAACAAATGTTCTCAGCAGATCGAGGTCGAGGTTAATTATCGGACGATTTGCATTTATCATAATTTTTCACTTACTGGCGGCTCATACTGAGCTTGTTAATGCTGTGCATACAAAATCAAGCAATTCCGTTTGTAATGCGCTTCCTTAGCAGAGTCACCCGCTGACTGCAGGTGAAAGTAAATAGGTATATCATGTGACTGGCGAAATGCTACTCTCTTTCTTACGTAATAATACCTTACGGTGTCTGTCAGGTTATTTCGTTAAGAACGGGCTTACCTATTAAAGTGTATGCAGATTTCTGCCATTATCTGGATGTAAAAGTGTAAATGTAAAGAATGGAGCTTAGCATACATCAACGAGAAATAAGCATACATGGCAGTAAGTTAGCCACACAATCCCATCCAGGATATTAACAAATCATGCGGCCACGTGTCATTTCTTCATGCGTATCTTAACCTAAAACCTTTTTATTTATAAGCCTTAATACGAATAATCTGATGCAAAGTTTTGTTATGTTTCTCAAATCAAGCCGCTATTATTCTCGCCTTGCGTAAAGCCTTTTTAATTATTAAATAATAATTAATGAGATTCGAGGTCATTCATAAATCCTGCTTAACATTAGATTTACACCGCCAGGGTTCCCGTACATCCCGATAACACTACCGGCGCTTAATCTTTCAGTATTTACGAATTATTAAGTGACATAAGAATCTCCCCGAAATTTCGCGAGCACAGAACCTTTTCCCGGCAAGAGAATAAGCCAGCCGGCAGCAAAAAACCCAAAACATAATTCTGATAAACAACCAACATCCTGATTTTATCTCTAAAAAACCCATAAAATCCAGTTAATAACAGCACAATAGCACGTTACCATTCAGCAAAATCTTCTTCTGTAAAGCCTTCAAAACGCCCCGCCGTGGGAGTACATTGTTTCAAACTGACTTCCACGGCAGGAAGTGGTGATAACAGCATAAAGGTCAAGGTTCATGTCCCCCATTGAGAAATCCAGCAAATTAGATAACGTCTGTTATGACATCCGCGGTCCTGTTCTGAAGGAAGCGAAACGCCTTGAAGAAGAAGGCAATAAGGTCCTGAAACTGAACATTGGTAACCCCGCTCCTTTTGGCTTTGACGCTCCCGATGAGATTCTGGTGGACGTCATTCGCAATCTGCCTACCGCGCAGGGTTATTGCGATTCGAAAGGCCTCTATTCCGCTCGCAAAGCCATCATGCAGCATTATCAGGCGCGTGGCATGCGTGACGTCACCGTCGAAGATATCTACATCGGCAATGGCGTTTCAGAGCTAATTGTGCAGGCGATGCAGGCATTGCTGAACAGTGGGGACGAAATGCTGGTGCCTGCACCAGATTATCCGCTGTGGACAGCGGCGGTCGCGCTCTCCGGTGGGAATGCAGTACATTACTTGTGCGATGAGTCATCCGACTGGTTCCCCGATCTTGATGACATTCGCGCAAAAATTACGCCACGTACCCGTGGGATCGTTATTATTAACCCGAATAACCCGACCGGTGCGGTTTATTCCAAAGAGCTGCTGATGGAGATTGTCGAGATCGCGCGGCAGAATAACCTCATCATCTTTGCCGATGAGATCTACGATAAGATCCTGTATGACGATGCCGAGCACCATTCCATCGCCGCGATGGCACCGGATCTGCTGACGATCACCTTTAACGGCCTGTCCAAAACCTATCGCGTGGCAGGATTCCGTCAGGGCTGGATGGTTCTCAACGGTCCGAAGAAACATGCGAAAGGCTATATCGAAGGACTGGAGATGCTGGCATCGATGCGTCTTTGTGCCAACGTGCCAGCGCAACACGCTATTCAGACGGCGCTGGGCGGTTACCAGAGTATCAGTGAATTTATCATGCCCGGTGGACGTCTGTATGAGCAGCGCAATCGCGCCTGGGAATTGATCAACGATATTCCGGGCGTCTCCTGCGTGAAGCCACGCGGTGCGCTGTATATGTTCCCGAAAATAGACGCCAAACGTTTCAATATTCACGACGACCAGAAAATGGTGCTCGATTTCCTGTTGCAGGAAAAAGTCCTGCTGGTTCAGGGGACGGCGTTTAACTGGCCGTGGCCGGATCATGTGCGCATCGTCACCCTGCCCCGCATTGACGATATTGAAATGTCGCTGAGCAAATTTGGTCGTTTCCTGTCGGGATATCATCAGTTATAACCGTAAACTGGCCGTCGGTATTTGCATCCGATGGCCTTCTCTGCGCACAATGACCTCCAGGTTGTTATCATGAAAAGGTCACTATGAAGCAGAGCCATTTTTTTGCCCACCTCTCCCGCCTCAAACTCATTAACCGCTGGCCTTTAATGCGCAATGTGCGTACAGAAAACGTCTCTGAGCACAGCCTCCAGGTCGCAATGGTCGCCCATGCGCTGGCGGCGATCAAAAATCGTAAATTTGCCGGACAGGTGAATGCCGAACGCATTGCGCTGCTGGCGATGTATCACGATGCGTCAGAAGTGCTGACCGGCGATCTGCCGACGCCGGTGAAATATTTCAATTCACAAATCGCTCAGGAATATAAGGCTATTGAGAAAATCGCGCAGCAGAAACTGGTCGATATGGTGCCCGATGAGTTGCGGGATATTTTTGCTCCGCTGATTGATGAGCATGCCTATAGCGAAGAAGAAAAATCAATTGTGAAACAGGCCGACGCGCTGTGCGCTTATCTGAAGTGTCTGGAAGAATTGTCGGCGGGAAATAATGAATTTCTGCTGGCGAAGACGCGACTGGAAAAAACGCTGGAATCACGCCGGAGCCCGGAGATGGATTATTTCATGGAGGTCTTCGTCCCCAGCTTCCACCTGTCTCTCGATGAAATTAGCCAGGATTCTCCGCTGTAACCGTTTGCCGGATAAGCGTCTGCTCCATCCGGCAATACGACACAATATTAAAACGGAAACAGCATTGGGATCATCACCACGCATACCGCCATCACGATGAGGGTGAACGGAACGCCCAGCTTTAAAAAATCGCTAAAGCTGTAATTCCCCGGCCCTAACACCAGCGTGTTGACCGGTGATGAAACCGGCGTCATAAAGGCCGCCGACGCCGCCATCGCGATCACCATCGCAAAGGGATAAGGGGAAACACCCATCGATTTCGCCGCCGCCAGCGCAATCGGCGCCATTAATACCGCCGTCGCGGTATTTGAGATAAACAGGCCAATGGTCGCACACAGCACAAACAAACAACCCAACATCATGTACGGACCATAACCGCCGCCGACGTCCATCAATCCTTTCACCGCCAGATCCACACCGCCGGTCTTTTGCAGCGCCAGAGCAAAAGGCATCATGCCGACGATCAAAATGATACTTGGCCAGTGAATCGCTTTGTAGGCGCTTTCGGCGTCAATGCAGCGGAATTTCCCCATCAGCAGACAGGCAACAATTGCCGCTACGGGATTAGGAATTTCGTCGGTCAGCATCAGCGCGACCATCAGAACCAGACAGAAAATAGCATGCGGGGCCTGGCTGTGCGCAGGTGATGCCTCGCTCACCTCCTCCGGCAGGTTAAGCGCGACAAAATCTCGCCCCTGCTTCGCCAGCATGCCGATCAACTTCCAGTTTCCGACGACCAGAATGATATCGCCCATCAGCAGCGGCTCATCGGCAAGCGAGCCTTCGATCGCCACGCCGTCGCGTTTCAGACCAACCACGTTCAGCCCGTAACGGGTACGAAAACCGATTTCCCGCACCGACTTGCCAATCAGCTCTGATTCCGGGATCAGCGAGATTTCCGCCATTCCCACATCCAGCGCCTGGTCAGAGAAATATTCCCCGCGCAGCACCATCGGCTCCAGCAGTTGCTCGCTACAGAATTCACGGAGATCGACGTCGGCGGCAGACATATCAATCAGCAATACGTCGCGGGCGCGAAACTCCGAAACCCCATTCACGTTCACAATCACCCGCCGAAAACGCCGCCAGCGTTCGACACCGATCACGTTAGCGCCATAGCGCTCACGCAGTTTGAGATCGTCGAGACGCTGGCCGATCATCGGCGACCCCGGACGAATAGCCAGTCGACGCGCCCGCCCGGTCAGGCGATATTCTTTGATCAGATCGCGGAAAGTGCGGCGCTTCCAGCCATCCCGTTGCTGTTGCGGATTGTCGCCTTTGAGCATAAAACGCATCAGCAACATATAAATAATGCCCAGCACCAGCACGACGAGACCAATAGGTGTAACGCTGAAGAAGCTGAAACCAGCATGGCCTTCACGCAATAATTCGCTGTTAACGACCAGGTTTGGCGGGGTGGCCACCAGCGTCATCATGCCGCTAATAAGCCCTGCAAAACTCAGCGGCATCATCAGGCGCGACGGCGACGTTTGCATACGCATCGAGACGCTGAGTACCACGGGGATAAAAATCGCGACGACGCCGGTTGAACTCATAAACGCGCCCAGGCCGGCAACGGTCAGCATCAGCAGGACCAGCATCTTGATTTCGCTGCTGCCCGCCATTTTCACCAGCCAGGTCCCCATAACGGTCGCTACGCCGGTGCGCACCAGTCCGTCACCGATGATAAACAGTGCGGCAATCAACACCACGTTAGGGTCGCTGAAGCCAGAGAAGGCTTCGGTAATACTTAATGTTCCACTCAGAACAAAGGCTACGATGACCAACAGAGCTACCGCGTCCATACGCACTCTGCCTGTCGCAAACAAAATAACGGCAATCGCCAACAGCGAGAGAACCCAGATCAATTCACCGTTCACAACCTATCCTTGTCAGATGAGAAGATGGAATGATTCTGCCATAAAAAAGCCCCGACAAATCGGGGCTAAATCATGATCAGGTATTTCTTGATACGACCACATCACCGTTCGGTTGTTTCGTCACCGAAAGCTGTTCCAGACTGGTCAGGGCGAAATCGACCTCATCCAGACGCGGCGTGTCCGCCGGGGCATTCACTGCGATGACATGGCAACCTGCGGCCAACCCCGAGAGCACGCCCGCAGGAGCATCCTCCACCACCGCACATTCGTGCGGCGCTAAGCCCAGCAACTGCGCCCCCAACAAATAGGCATCCGGTTCAGGCTTACCGCGTTTGACCCGCTCAGCCGTCACGAAAACCTCTGGTGCCGGCAGGTTGGCCACCTGATGACGTGCACGTGCGACCGGCATTGACCCGGATGTCACAATCGCCCACGGGATCCCGGCCTTATTCAGATGATTGAGCAGCGCAACCGCACCAGGCAGTGCGGTGATGCCCGCCGTTTCTGTCGCTTCAATTTGCTCCAGACGTGTAAACTCGGCGGCGATCTCCGCCTCAGGCTTGCCCGCCATAAAATGACGCAAAGAGGTGATCGCCTGCTTGCCATGAACAAAACCCAGCACCTCGTCATGCGTCAGCCCAAAGCGGTCGGCCCAGTTACACCATGCCCGTTCCACTGCGGGTAAAGAGTCAACCAGAGTTCCATCCAGGTCAAACAGAAAGCCTTTGCACTGCACGTTCACCTCCTCAGGCATTGATGATTTGGTTGATTTCGTTGGCGCTCAAATGATACTGACGCGGACAGGCGTGCCACGCG
Source organism: Citrobacter farmeri (assembly GCF_019048065.1). Taxonomy (NCBI): domain Bacteria; kingdom Pseudomonadati; phylum Pseudomonadota; class Gammaproteobacteria; order Enterobacterales; family Enterobacteriaceae; genus Citrobacter; species Citrobacter farmeri. The sequence continues at coordinate 1,457,953 of NZ_CP077291.1, read as the reverse complement.
CTTAACATCCGCTGATATTTTTCCCACATTGGCGTCTGCGCGTTGAAGCCGTGAGTGCCGGCATCAAAATGGGTGTAACGTCCTTCCACATTCACCATAAAGCGAACATAGCCGAGGTAGCGCGCTTCCGTTGCAGCGTCAAAGCCCAGGAAGGTCACCCGACGCTCATCGATATTTTGCGCATCTTTCAGGTTAGCCCATGAGACGTGCAGGGCATGATACATCTCCATGATGTCGATAACCGTACGACAGGTTTCCTCTTTCAGCTCGCCAAACTCCCGATCCAGCTCGCGCATTTGCAGACCGTAGCCGCGTTCAATGATCGTCTGCAGACGACGATAGCGCTCGGCGTTTGTCGGATCGAGCATGGTCATCATTTTGTATTGATTAGACAAAATCAGACGTTGAGCGTTGGTCATTTCCATTTGGGACTCCTGTATCACTCTACTACGGTGAAAAAAGTGAAAAAAAAGAAGGCATCAATATGCCTTCTTTTATATGCGTAATCCGGGGTCAATTACAAATCATCAAGGAAAGTTTTATCCAGTTGTTTGAAGGCACGCTTAAGCGTGTCAGCTAACGCCTGGTAATCCGGCTTTCCTTCAACCGGGGAGAGCGCCTGTCCCGCTTCCTGTAATTTGCCTCTGACTTCATAGAACCAGTTCAGGATAGAGGGCGGCAGCGGCGTGACGGAACGTTTTCCTAACCACCACAGCCCCTGCATCGGCAGGCTGAGCGCAAACAACGCGGTGGCGACGGCAGGCCCTAACTGCCCCCCCAGTGCTATCTGCCAGCACAGGGTAAAAATGGCGATCGGCGGCATAAAGCGGATCGCGTAGCGCGTCATCCGTATCACGCGGTTCTCAACAAAGACGGGTGCAAGGCGCTTTTCCATTGGCCACGTCTTTGAATAATGCTGCCCCCGGCGAAAAAGGCTGAAAAAATTTACGGAGCGATGATCCGGCGTCGACATGGCTTACCTCAACTTCACATATAAAAATTCAAATATTTGTGCAAAACAACAACTATGCGGGACAACGTTCAAAACATTTTGTCATTGATACCCACTATCGGGTATCCTGTAGCGGCCTGTAAATGGCCTGTAGTCCAAAATCATTGAGTCGTCAAATTTACATATAGTATGCCATTGGCTGAAAAATACGCAAAATGGCATAGACTCAAAGGTATTTCTTCCATCATGCCAAAAAAGACAACTGCGCATGATGTTAATCATAAATGTCAGCGTCACACTGCGCTACGCTCTATGGCTCCCTGACGTTTTTTTAGCCACGTATCAATAATAGGTACTTCCATGTCGAGTAAGTTAGTACTGGTTCTGAACTGCGGTAGCTCCTCACTGAAATTTGCAATCATCGATGCAGTTAACGGTGAAGAATACCTTTCTGGTTTAGCCGAATGTTTCCATCTCCCAGAAGCGCGTATCAAATGGAAAATGGACGGCGGTAAACAAGAAGCGGCTTTAGGTGCAGGCGCCGCTCACAGTGAAGCGCTGAACTTTATCGTTAATACTATTCTGGCACAAAAACCAGAACTGTCTGCGCAGTTGACTGCAATCGGTCACCGTATCGTACACGGCGGCGAGAAGTATACCAGCTCCGTGGTTATCGATGACTCTGTTATTCAGGGCATCAAAGATTCTGCCTCTTTCGCACCGCTGCATAACCCGGCTCACCTGATCGGGATCGCAGAAGCACTGAAATCCTTCCCGCAGTTGAAAGACAAAAACGTGGCTGTGTTTGACACCGCGTTCCATCAGACCATGCCGGAAGAGTCTTACCTCTATGCCCTGCCGTACAGCCTGTACAAAGAACACGGCGTTCGTCGTTATGGCGCGCACGGTACCAGCCACTTCTTCGTCACTCAGGAAGCGGCAAAAATGCTGAACAAACCGGTAGAAGAACTGAACATCATCACTTGCCACCTGGGCAACGGTGGTTCTGTTTCTGCTATCCGCAACGGTAAATGTGTTGATACCTCTATGGGCCTGACCCCGCTGGAAGGTCTGGTGATGGGTACTCGTTCCGGTGACATCGACCCGGCAATCATTTTCCACCTGCACGACACGCTGGGCATGAGCGTTGATCAGATTAACAAAATGCTGACCAAAGAGTCTGGCCTGCTGGGTCTGACCGAAGTCACCAGCGACTGCCGTTATGTTGAAGACAACTACACCACCAAAGAAGACGCGAAACGTGCAATGGACGTTTACTGCCACCGTCTGGCGAAGTACATCGGTTCCTACACGGCGCTGATGGATGGTCGTCTGGACGCCGTTGTCTTCACCGGTGGTATCGGTGAGAACGCGGCGATGGTTCGCGAGCTGTCCCTGGGTAAACTGGGCGTGCTGGGCTTTGAAGTTGATCATGAACGTAACCTGGCTGCACGTTTCGGTAAGTCCGGTTTCATCAACAAGGAAGGTACCCGTCCTGCGGTGGTGATCCCAACCAACGAAGAACTGGTTATCGCGCAAGACGCGAGCCGTCTGACTGCCTGATTTCACACCGCCAGCTAAGCTGGCGGTGCTGTTTTGTAACCCGCCCAACGGGCGGTAACGAAAGAGGATAAACCGTGTCCCGTATTATTATGCTGATCCCTACCGGAACCAGCGTCGGCCTGACCAGCGTCAGCCTCGGCGTCATCCGCGCTATGGAACGCAAAGGCGTTCGTCTGAGTGTCTTTAAGCCAATCGCCCAGCCACGCGCCGGTGGCGATGCGCCAGACCAGACCACCGCTATCGTTCGTGCAAACTCCTCTGTAACAGCGGCTGAACCGCTGAAGATGAGCCACGTTGAGTCTCTGCTGTCCAGCAATCAGAAAGATGTGCTGATGGAAGAGATCATCGCGAACTACCACGCGAACACCAAAGACGCAGAAGTGGTACTGGTTGAAGGCCTGGTCCCAACCCGTAAACACCAGTTCGCGCAGTCGCTGAACTACGAAATTGCCAAAACGCTGAATGCAGAAATCGTATTCGTGATGTCTCAGGGCACCGATACGCCAGAACAGCTGAACGAGCGTATTGAACTGACTCGCAGCAGCTTCGGCGGCACAAAAAATACCAACATCACTGGCGTTATCGTTAATAAACTGAACGCTCCGGTTGATGAACAGGGTCGTACTCGCCCGGATCTGTCCGAGATTTTCGACGACTCTTCCAAAGCACAGGTCGTGAAGGTTGATCCGGCCCAGCTCACCGCAAGCAGCCCGCTGCCGGTTCTGGGCGCGGTGCCGTGGAGCTTTGATCTGATTGCGACTCGTGCAATCGACATGGCGCGCCACCTGAATGCCACCATCGTTAACGAAGGCGACATCAACACGCGTCGCGTGAAATCTGTCACCTTCTGTGCGCGCAGCATTCCGCACATGCTGGAACACTTCCGCGCCGGTTCTCTGCTGGTTACCTCCGCTGACCGTCCGGACGTGCTGGTTGCCGCTTGTCTGGCCGCGATGAACGGCGTAGAAATCGGCGCCCTGCTGCTGACCGGTGGTTACGAAATGGACGCGCGCATTTCTAAACTGTGTGAACGCGCTTTTGCGACCGGCCTGCCGGTATTCATGGTGAACACCAATACCTGGCAGACCTCTCTGAGCCTGCAAAGCTTCAACCTGGAAGTGCCGGTTGACGATCACGCTCGCATCGAGAAAGTTCAGGAGTATGTGGCGAACTACATCAACGCTGACTGGATCGAGTCTCTGACCGCGACCTCTGAGCGCAGCCGTCGTCTGTCTCCACCCGCTTTCCGCTATCAGTTGACCGAACTGGCACGTAAAGCCGGTAAACGTGTTGTGCTGCCGGAAGGCGACGAACCGCGTACCGTGAAAGCGGCAGCCATCTGTGCTGAACGTGGTATCGCTACCTGCGTGCTGCTGGGTAATCCGGAAGAGATCAACCGCGTTGCGGCGTCTCAGGGTGTTGAACTCGGCGCTGGCATCGAAATCGTTGACCCGGAAGTGGTTCGCGAAAGCTATGTCGCACGTCTGGTTGAACTGCGTAAGAGCAAAGGCATGACCGAAACCGTTGCCCGCGAACAGCTGGAAGACAACGTGGTTCTCGGTACGCTGATGCTGGAACAAGACGAAGTTGACGGTCTGGTATCGGGTGCCGTTCACACCACGGCGAACACCATTCGTCCGCCGCTGCAATTGATCAAAACAGCGCCAGGCAGCTCACTGGTTTCCTCCGTATTCTTCATGCTGCTGCCGGAACAGGTTTATGTTTACGGTGACTGCGCGATCAACCCGGATCCGACCGCTGAACAGTTGGCTGAGATCGCTATCCAGTCTGCCGATTCCGCTATTGCCTTTGGCATCGAACCGCGCGTTGCGATGCTCTCCTACTCCACCGGCACCTCTGGTGCGGGTAGCGACGTAGAAAAAGTGCGCGAAGCGACTCGTCTGGCGCAGGAAAAACGTCCTGACCTGATGATCGATGGTCCGCTGCAGTACGATGCCGCCGTGATGGCTGATGTCGCAAAATCCAAAGCGCCGAACTCTCCGGTTGCCGGTCGCGCTACCGTGTTCATCTTCCCGGATCTGAACACCGGTAACACCACCTACAAAGCGGTACAGCGTTCTGCCGACCTGATCTCCATCGGGCCGATGCTGCAGGGTATGCGCAAGCCGGTGAACGACCTGTCTCGTGGCGCGCTGGTAGACGATATCGTCTACACCATCGCCCTGACCGCGATTCAGTCTTCACAACAGCAGTAAACTGTCTCATCCGGGCGCTGACGGGCCCGGCCAACATCCGGAAATCGTAATGGTTTCCGGATTTTTTATTCCCTCTTTTTCAGCCTTGTGAAATCTGATTTTTTGGCTTAACTGCGCTGTATCAATGAATAACCATTCGCCTGTTTGCATACTTAGTCTCTTTGCTTTGCAACAGGGATAGTCTGTCATGTCTGCAGTAACCGAAACACAGCCAACCAGAAAATGGGCCATGCCCGATACGTTGGTCATTATTTTCTTTGTCGCTATTTTAACCAGCCTTGCGACCTGGGTTGTCCCGGTCGGGATGTTCGACAGCCAGGAGGTCCAATACCAGGTAGATGGTCAGACAAAAACCCGTAAAGTGGTCGACCCGCACTCCTTTCGTATTCTGACCAACGAGGCTGGTGAAGCGCAGTACCACCCGGTGAAGTTCTTTACCACCGGTGATGAAAGTCCGGGCCTGATGAACTTCCCGTTCGAAGGGCTGACTTCTGGCTCTAAATTCGGCACCGCCGTCGGTATCATCATGTTTATGCTGGTGATTGGTGGCGCGTTTGGCATCGTCATGCGCACAGGAACTATTGATAATGGCATCCTGGCGCTGATCCGTCATACCAAAGGCAACGAGGTTCTGTTCATCCCGGTGCTGTTTATTCTCTTCTCACTGGGCGGCGCGGTATTCGGTATGGGAGAAGAGGCGGTCGCCTTTGCGATCATCATCGCGCCGCTGATGGTACGACTGGGCTACGACAGTATCACCACCGTGCTGGTGACCTACATCGCGACACAAATTGGCTTTGCCAGTTCGTGGATGAATCCCTTCTGCGTGGTAGTCGCTCAGGGAATAGCTGGCGTCCCCGTTCTCTCCGGTTCCGGTCTGCGCATTGTGGTATGGGTCATTTCAACGCTGATTGGCCTGACGTTTACCCTCGCCTATGCCTCGCGCGTGAAAAAGAACCCGCATCTGTCGCGCGTGCATGAGTCCGATCGTTTCTTCCGTGAACAGCAGGCTGACATTGTCGAGCGACGCTTCACGATCGGCGACTGGCTGGTGCTACTGGTTCTGACCGGTGTAATGGTATGGGTGATCTGGGGCGTCATCGTCAACGCGTGGTTTATTCCTGAAATCGCCAGCCAGTTCTTCACCATGGGCCTGGTGATTGGCATTATTGCCGTTGTCTTTCGCCTTAACGGTATGACGGTCAACATTATGGCGTCCTCTTTCACCGAAGGCGCGCGCATGATGATTGCCCCCGCCCTGCTGGTTGGCTTTGCCAAAGGCATATTGCTGCTGGTAGGCAACGGCGAAGCAGGTGACGCGAGTGTACTGAATACGCTGTTGCACAGCATCGCCAACGGCATCAGCGGGCTGGATAACGCCGTTGCCGCGTGGTTTATGCTGCTCTTCCAGGCCGTGTTTAATTTCTTTGTTACCTCAGGATCGGGCCAGGCGGCGCTGACCATGCCGCTGTTAGCGCCGCTCGGCGATCTGGTGGGTGTTAACCGTCAGGTGACCGTGCTGGCATTCCAGTTTGGCGATGGCTTCAGCCATATCATCTATCCGACCTCTGCGTCACTGATGGCGACCTTAGGCGTTTGTCGGGTGGATTTCCGTAACTGGCTAAAAGTGGGTGCGACGCTGCTGGGGCTGCTGTTTATTATGTCCAGCGTGGTGGTGATTGGCGCACAGATTATGGGCTACCATTGATCCAAAATGCCGGATGGCGACGCTAGTGTGCCTTATCCGGCCTACAAAGATGATGTCCTGCAAGCCGGATAAGCGTTAGCGCTCATCCGGCTTCTCCTTTCTAAAGCAGTGATTTTGCGGCAGTCACAATCGCTGCCGCAGTGAGTCCATACTCTTCCTGTAAGAAATCCTGAGTGCCGACCTGTCCGTAGCGCTCCCTGACGCCAACCCGCCGCATCGGAACCGGGCAGGTTTCTACCAGTACTTCCGCTACCGCCGATCCCAGCCCATTATGGATACTGTGATTTTCACAGGTCACAATTCGCCCCGTTTTTTCGGCATAGTTCTTCACCAGCATGCGATCGATAGGCTTGAGAGTGAACATGTCGATGACAGCCGTACTGACCCCCATCCGCTCCAGTTGGCGTGCCGCTTCCAGCGCTTCAGCGACCATAATCCCATTAGCAATTAAGGTGACATCATTGCCTTCCCGCAACACATTTCCTTTCCCCAGCGTAAAGGTCGATCCCGAGGCGTAAATACTCGGTGCCTGCTTACGGATGGTACGTACCCAGTAAAACCCGTCGAGGTCAATCAGTTGACGTAAGATATCGTCAAACATGACGGCATCTGTGACTTCCAGCACCACCGAATGCGCCAGCCCACGAACGATACCCATATCTTCGAAAGACATGTGCGTCCCGCCGTTATGACAGGCGGTCACGCCAGCATCTGAGGCGATGACTTTGACGTTACTCCGCTGATAATCGAGCGACATAAACAATTGATCGAAACAGCGGCGACTGGCGAACGCCGTAAAGGTATGCACAAACGGCCTGCGCCCGGTCAGCGCCAGCCCCGCCGCGGTACCAATAACGTTTGCCTCCATGATGCCGCAATTAATAACATGTTGCGGATAGTCGCGCGCCACGCCATCCATCGCCATGGAGCTCATCAAATCCGCTTCCAGCGCAATGATCGGACTTCCCGCTGCCACTTCTTTCGCGACAAAACCGGCATAAACCTTGCGCATCTCCACACTGTCTTTTTGTCCTGCGGGCGCGAGCTTAATCATGCGTAGCCTCCAGTTGGCGAAGATTATCGTTCAGCGCGTGTCTGGTCTCATCCGTCAGGCGCAGGTGATGTGAGTTAGCTAATTGCTCCAGATACGGCACCCCTTGCCCTTTGATGCTGTCAAGAATCACAACGCGTGGACGAGCCTGGTTATCCAGAACCGGTTGTACCACCGCCAGCAGACCAGGGATGTCATCCCCTTTCACCGTGAACGCCTCAAAACCAAATGCACGGAATTTATCTTCAAGACAAAACGGGTGAATGATGTCGTTCAGTTCGCCGTCCAGTTGCTGCTTATTCCAGTCAACGAAGACCGTCAGGTTGTTCAGTCGATGATGGGCAATAAACTGGAACGCTTCCCAGCACTGCCCTTCATTGAGCTCGCCATCGCCAACAATGCAGAATACCCGGTTCGTCCGCTGCGCCAGTTTGTGCGACAGCGCCATCCCCCCGGCGATAGAAATGCCCTGCCCCAGGGATCCTGTCGTCGCATCAACGCCGCGCGTCTTAAGCCTGTCCGGGTGACTGGGCAGACGCGTGCCATTCTGGTTCAGCGTGTTCAATTCTTCGACCGGGAAGTAGCCTTTCAGCGCCAGCGTACTATACAGCGCCGGTCCGGCATGCCCTTTTGACAATACGAAATAGTCCCTCTCTGGCCAGTCCGGATCGGCAGGGTCAATGTTCATCACCTCGCCATACAACACCGCCAGCGTTTCCACCACCGACATACAGCCGCCAAAATGGCCAAAGCCGAGATGAATAAGCGACTTCAGGGTGGCGATGCGAATCTCCCGCGCCAGTTGGGTTACCGCCTTTACATTCATGATTTGGCTCCCGTATTTTCCTTAGTCTGACCTGCAACCGTCCGGTTTTTTGCGAACAGGTTCCAGGCCACCAACAGCGCAAACAACGCCACAACCAGTCCCGTAATGGCAAAAGGCGACAAATAACGAGCCAGGTTGCCGAGAACGATGCCAATGACGCCAAAGTCAGCATCCGAGAAGGTGGTATTGGCAAAACCAATCGCGCCCAGTACGGGCAGGAGGAGAACCGGCAGGAAGGTGATTAACAGGCCATTGGCAAACGCGCCAATCATGGCCCCGCGACGCCCACCGGTGGCGTTACCAAACACCCCGGCCGTTGCGCCAGTAAAAAAGTGAGGAACGACGCCAGGCAAGATCAGCACCAGTTTCATCTGTCCCAGCAGGAACAGCCCTACCAGCCCGCCGAGAAAACTGAACAGGAAGCCAATCAGTACCGCATTCGGGGCATAGGGATAGACCACCGGACAATCCAGCGCGGGTCGCGCGTTAGGCACCAGCTTTTCAGAAAAACCGGTAAACGCCGGGACGATTTCTGCCAGAATCAGACGGACACCTTGCAGAATAATAAACACCCCAGCGGCAAAGGTGATCGCCATGATGATGGCGTAAACCAGATAGTTCTGCCCGCCGCTGAAGGTACTTTCGACATATTCCCGACCGGCGCTGATCGCCATAATCAGATAGATGATCATCATGGTCAGAGAGATAGAGATTGAACTGTCGCGCAAAAAGCTCAGATTCTTCGGCAGATTCATCTCTTCGGTCGAACGGGAACCTTTGCCGCAGACGCTGCCAATCCAGCCTGACAGCACATATCCCAGCGTGCCGAAGTGACCAAAAGCAATCTCATCATTCCCGGTGACCCGCCGCATGTAACGCTGCGCCAGCGCGGGGAAAAAAGCCATCACCAGCCCCAGAATCAGCGAGCCTGTGAAAACCAGGCCAATTCCATCGAATCCAGCGACGGTCAGAATAACGCCGATCATACAGGCCATATAAAACGTATGATGCCCGGTCAGGAAGATATACTTCAGGCGCGTGAAGCGGGCGACAATAATATTCGCCACCATCCCGAAAGCCATAATAAGCGCAGTTGAGGCACCATATTTCTCCAGGGCGATAGAGACAATGGCTTCATTATTAGGAATGATGCCCTGAATATTAAAGGCGTGCTCAAACATTCCGCCTAGCGGATTTAATGAACCCACCAACACCGTTGCGCCGCCGCCAAGAACAATAAACCCCAGAATCGTTTTAATTGTCCCTTTTATCACATCGGAAAAAGATTTCTTCTGTGCCACCAGGCCAATTAATGCAATTAACCCTACCAGCACGGAGGGGACTTTAAGAATATCAACAACAAAATTCAGCGTTTCAAGGATAAACATATCCACCTCGCTTTATGCACATCAGGGCGCGAACCGCCATCGGGCCGTTTGCATGCCAGAGTGCATGTACAGTTATTGTTTGTCGAACCATGCGCGCAATTGCGCTTCCAGTTCATTGATATCGATAATATTGTTAATCACCACCAGTTGAGTTTCCGGTACACTGGCGCTGGCGGCAATATCCTTTGCCATCACAAACAGATCGGCAGCGCCTGGTGTGGCGGAGGAGAGATCGGAATGTTCAACGTCTGCCTGAATATTAAGTTTCTTGAGCACTTTTTTAATATTCATTTCGACCATAAAACTGCTACCCAGGCCAGAACCACAAATCGCCAGAATTTTCATTATTATCCCCTTTTTTAGGTAGAGTGCGCCCACATCACGCTTTCGCGTCATGTTTTAGAAAATGCCGAGATGACTTAAATCAGAAACGCGAAATGACTGTTTTGATTTCCTCCAGAGTGGTTGCCTGATGTAATTGCGTCAGGTCCTCATCGCTTGAAAATAATTCGGCCAGTGCGGATATCATGGCAATATGGCTGTGTTTATCCGGTGCCGCCAGCATGATAATAATATCGACAGGATCAAATTCGCCTGCGCCAAATGAAACACCGTGCTCCAGTTTTAATAATGAGAGCCCTAATGCTTTTGCCCCTTCTTCGGGTCTGGCATGCGGCATCGCCAGACCCGGCGCCAGAACGTAATAAGGTCCCAGTTGCTGATGCTGCGCGACGATGGCGGTGAGGTATTCCGGTGTAATAACCCCGGCAGCGATCAAAGGTCTGGCACACCACTCAAGAGCCTGTTGCCAGTCCGCCACACTCTCGCGCAGCATGATGGTTGTCTCCGTTAACCATTTATTTAGCACGTCTCCTCCTCATTTTTCGCTCAATGTGAACAAACTTTATTCAACCCCTGAAACCATATCTGCGATCGTTCTCACAAAGATAGCGCTATCAAAAGATATCGTTCAGATATGTGATAGCGCTATCAAAATACAATTACCGGGTAAAATCACAGCATTGAAAGCCATTAAAGGCGTATACTTGCCCAGTATGCGAAGCAAAGAATGACGATAAAAAGCGGCTCAACTGGTTGTAATTGCGCAGGAATGTGTATGTCTCTGACCCGAAAACGACGTAGTACAGGCAAAGTGACTATTGCTGATGTCGCTCAACTTGCTGGTGTCGGCACCATGACCGTCTCTCGCGCACTGCGCACGCCTGAACAGGTTTCCGATAAACTCCGGGAAAAAATAGACGCTGCAGTGCATGAACTGGGCTACATGCCCAATCTGGCAGCAAGTGCGCTGGCGTCTGCGTCGTCACGAACCATTGCGATGGTCGTACCGAATCTCTCTGAGGCTGGCTGCTCGGAGATGTTCGCAGGCTTGCAGGAAGTCCTGCAGCCCGCCGGATACCAGATCATGCTGGCAGAGTCCCGTCATCGCCTGGAACAGGAAGAAACGTTACTGGAGACGCTGCTGGCCTCCAATATTGCCGCCGCCATTTTGCTCAGCGTCGAGCACAGCGACACCGTGCGGAACTGGCTGAAAAACGCCAGAATTCCGGTCATGGAGATGGGGGCGATTCGTAGCGATCCCATTGATATGAACATTGGTATTGATAACGTCGCAGCAATGTTTGAACTCACTGAAATGTTAATTCAACGCGGCTATCAGAACATTGGACTGCTTTGTGCCAATCAGGAACAGTGGATTTTTCAGCAGCACCTGCAGGGCTGGTACAAGGCAATGCTGCGCCACCACATGTCGCCGAATCGGGTGATCAACGCGGCACTCCCCCCCAACTTCTCCACCGGCGCTTCGCAGCTTCCCGAGTTTATTCTCGCCTGGCCTGAACTCGACGCGCTGGTTTGCGTGTCGGATGAACTGGCCTGCGGTGTGCTGTTTGAGTGCCAACGGCGACGCATCAAGGTGCCTGACGATTTAGCGGTAGTTGGATTTGGCGATAGCGATGTGAGCAGGGTTTGCCAGCCGCCGTTGACTACGATGGCAGTGCCACATCGTAAGATTGGCATTGAGGCCGGACGAGCATTACTGGCGCGGTTTGAGGATGGCAACTGGCGCGATCAAAAACCGATCGCCTCCAGTTTATGCGTAAGGGAGAGTTGCTGAGCGGTTACTCGGCTTCTTCCTGCTTCTCTTGCTGCGACTCTGACCTGGCCGCTTCGTTTTTAGCGTTACGGGTCATCCACAGCGCCAGCGCCTTCAGAGAGTCGGGCGTGAATTCATCGCAGCGGGCGGTAATTTCTTCTGGCGTCAGCCAGCACACTTCGCTGACCTCTTCTTCCTGTAAGGCGAACGGGCCATGTGACACACAGCTGAACAGCGCTCCCCAGACGCGACAGTTCTTATCTTCGAAGTAGAACTGACCGTGTTCGGCGAATGGCACACCGGCAATGCCTAACTCTTCTTCCGCTTCGCGGCGGGCAGAATCCAGCAGTTGTTCGTCGGCCTGCACAACGCCACCGGCAGTGGCATCTAACATTCCGGGTAAAAAGTCTTTTGTCTCGGTACGACGCTGCACCAGTATTTTGCCCATCCCGTCGTGTACGACAATATAGGTCGCACGATGACGCAGGCCCTGCGCTCGCATCTGTTCCCGGCTGGATTGCGCAATGACTTCGTTGTCTTCATTCACAATATCCACCCATTCCGTACTTGCCAAACGACGCTGTTCCACCATCAGGAAACCTTCTTTTTCTGGCGCTCTTACGGCGCATTTACATATGTTGGGGTAAATTACGAATTAATCGCAACCTGTGCAATGATACTTTGATCATTGAGTGCGATAACGCTTAAAACATTATCGTCCAGCAGGCCATAACTTGCCTGAAAGCCCCCCTTAGGAATGCTCACTGAACCCGGGTTGAAGTGATAAATATCGCCCTTTTTATCAGCCACCGGCAGATGCGTATGCCCATACACCAGGACATCGCTGGCGCGTAGAGCGGGCAGATTATCCGGCCCAAAGAGATGACCATGCGTCAGAAACAGCCGCTGATTTTCCAGTAGTACCTGCTGCCAGGGCGCGGTCATTGGAAACTTCAGCAGCATCTGATCAACTTCGCTATCACAGTTTCCCCGTACGGCGATAATCTGCGCCGCCTGCTCATTGAGTCGCTCAGCCACCTGAGCGGGCGCGTAGCCTTCGGGTAAAGCATTTCGCGGCCCGTGGTTGAGTACATCTCCCAGTATCACCAGCCACTGCGCGCCGCTGCGGGAAAACAAGGTCAGCACGCGCTCTGTGGCAGGTAAGGACCCGTGAATGTCGGATGCAAACATCAGTTTCATCACATACTCCGTGTCATCAAAAACCGCATTATGATACTGGATTGTAGACGCTTTATCAGCCTGAACGCTTCGCGGAAAGCGCAATATAACGCTGGACAGATGCGCGTTGCCATTGAAATGCTGCATATTCCGCCAGCCGCTCCGGGACGTCGTCGCCGTTGAGAACCAGACGGTTGAGCATCAGGGCTAAATCGGTATCCGCCAGACACCATTCTCCGAACAGATTTGGCATACCGTGTGCCAACAGATTCCCCGCGGTGGCGAACAGTTTTTCCGCGCTGACTTTCCCCGCTTCGCTCAGCGGTCCTTTCTTTACCCCACCAAAAACGACATCCGTCGGACGCTCTTCTCGTATGGGCATTAAATCACTGCGTAACCATGCCTGTATCTGCCGCGCACGCGCGCGCTTTTGCAGGTCATGAGGGTAGATTCGCTCCCAGGTGGGCGGCGCAAAACTGTCTTCCAGATATTCAGCTATCGCGGAGGACTCGCTCAGCTCAAAACCATCTATCTCCAGCAATGGCACCCTGCGAGTCAGTGCATAGCCCTGCCAGCCCGGTTGTAGATGTTCACCATTATCAAGGTCGACGGTTTTCAGGCTAAACGGCAGTCCCTTTTCCTGCAAAGCGACATAGACAGACAGCACGTAGGGAGAGAAAAAGTTCGCGTCTGACCAAAGCGTGATGTTGGGTTTACTCATAGCATCCTCGTCGTTATTAGGCTTTTCTCCCAACATAGAGGGTCTTTCGCTCGCTGTCACCTGATGAAAACTCACACAGCACGACAGGCTTTCTATACTTGTGGTTGGCTTATCCGATAAACACGTTGTGGAGCTGCAATGATCGACCTTTATTACGCCCCGACACCCAATGGGCACAAGATTACGATCTTCCTTGAAGAGGCTGCGCTGGACTACCGACTCATTAAGGTGGATATCAGTAGAGGTAATCAGTTTCGCCCTGATTTTCTCGCCATTTCACCCAACAACAAAATCCCCGCCATCGTCGATCATGCTCCGGTCGATGGCGGCGCACCGCTCAGCCTGTTTGAGTCCGGCGCCATTTTGCTCTATCTGGCAGAAAAGAGCGGCCTGTTGCTTAGCGGCGAATTGCGCGAACGCCATACCACGCTGCAATGGCTGTTCTGGCAGGTGAGCGGGCTGGGGCCGATGCTCGGTCAGAATCACCATTTCAACCATTTCGCCCCGCAGGCCATCCCCTATGCTATCGAGCGCTATCAGGTGGAAACACAGCGGCTGTACAGCGTCCTCAATAAACGGCTGGAAACATCGCCGTGGCTGGGCGGCGAGCATTACAGCATTGCCGATATCGCCTGCTGGCCGTGGGTAAACGCCTGGCAGCGTCAGCGCGTCGATCTTGACATGTTCCCCGCCGTGAAGAATTGGGCTGAACGCATTCGCAGTCGGCCCGCTACGGAGCGCGCAATGATGCTGGCACAGCAGGATCCTGCGAGTGCAAAAAGATAACGCGGCCGGGTTCTCGTGTATCATGCGAGAGTTCATACATGGAGGAGACCTGCAATGTCACATCATGACGCTATAATTCGTATAAAAAACCTTCGCTTACGCACTTTCATCGGTATCAAAGAGGAAGAGATCAATAACCGACAGGATATTGTCATCAACGTTGCGATTCACTATCCGGCAGACAGGGCCCGCGTCAGCGAAGATATCAATGACGCGTTGAATTACCGTACGATCACCAAAAACATCATCCTGCACGTTGAGAACAACCGCTTCTCATTGTTAGAAAAATTAACCCAGGATGTGCTCGATATCGCACGCGAACACCACTGGGTCACTTATGCTGAAGTGGAAGTCGACAAACTACACGCGTTGCGTTATGCCGATTCTGTCTCCATGACGTTGAGCTGGCAGCGCTAACCGCTATCACGGGAGGCTGCATGAAGATACTGGTAACCGGAGGGACTGGCCTTATCGGAGGACACCTGGTCCCGCGCCTGCAGGAACTGGGTCATCAGGTGACGGTATTGACCCGCCGCCCCGATGACGCCCGAAAAAAACTCAATGATCGGGTCATACTGTGGAACACACTGGAAGATAAGCACAACCTCGACGGTATCGATGCGGTGATTAACCTGGCCGGTGAACCCATTGCTGACAAGCGCTGGACGACAGAGCAAAAAGATCGCCTGTGCCAGAGCCGCTGGCGCATCACCCAGAAACTGGCAGACCTCATTAACGCCAGTGAGACGCCGCCGTCGGTACTGATTTCGGGTTCTGCCACAGGTTATTACGGTGATTTGGGTGAGGTGGTTGTCACCGAGGAAGAGCCTCCGCATAACGAATTCACCCATAAGCTTTGCGCCCGCTGGGAACAAATTGCCTGTGAGGCGCAAAGCGACAAAACTCGCGTTTGCCTGCTGCGTACCGGTGTCGTGCTGGCACCAAAGGGGGGAATCCTCGCCAAAATGATCCCGCCGTTTCGCCTGGGCCTCGGTGGTCCCATTGGCAACGGTCGCCAGTATCTGTCCTGGATCCACATTGATGACATGGTCAATGCGATCCTCTGGCTGCTGGATAACGACCTGCGTGGACCGTTCAACATGGTTTCACCTTATCCGGTACGCAATGAGCAGTTTGCTCATGCGCTGGGTCATGCCCTGCAGCGGCCTGCGATTCTTCGCGTACCGGCTACGGTTATTCGCCTGCTGATGGGCGAGTCGTCCGTGCTGGTGCTGGGTGGGCAGCGTGCCCTGCCAAAACGACTGGAAGCCGCCGGATTTCCCTTCCGTTGGTATGACCTTGAAGAAGCGTTGGCGGATGTCATTCGCTAACATCCTCCCTGTTCACCCCCGCCATTCCGGTGGTAAGGTAGTCTCACTGGCTTCCGGAATGGCGATTTTATGGCACGACTCATAACCGAACGACTGACGCTTTCCCCGTTTCAACCCACAGACTGGCCCTTTTTCCTCGCGCTTCGTGAAAATCCGGACGTTATGCGTTTCATGGGCAACCTCTGCCCCGAACGCGAAACGCGTTTGCTGTTTGCACGTCGCCTTACGTCTAAACACACTTTCGTGATCCGCCAGCATAACGATGCCACGCCACTGGGCGATATTGGTTTGCAAATCAGCCATCATTTTCCGCAGGAAGCGGATATCGGTTATTGCGTGATCCCCGCCGTCCAGGGACGCGGTATCGCCAGTGAAGCCGTTCGGGCTGTCTGCGACTATGCCTTCCGCGATGCCGGTGTGAAAGCCATCAACGCCTGGGTGCTAGCCGAGAATCAGGGGTCAGTTCGTCTGCTGGAAAAGCTCGGATTTGTGCGTACGCAAGTACTGGAGAAAGCGTTTGAGGTCAACGGCATCCGCTATGATGACTGGGGATACCGTCTGGAGGCAGAAGCATTTTAGCGTCTGATGGCGCGATGCATAATCAGACCACCAGGCTCTGATTAACACCACGCCAACAGCGAAATGTCACTTTAGCGATCCTTTCAGGAACTGTTGCAGGCGTGGACTTTGCGGATTGCCAAAGAGTTGCTCCGGATCCCCCTCTTCTTCGATTTTCCCCTGATGCAGAAAAATAACGTGGCTGGAAACATGGCGAGCAAAGCCCATTTCATGCGTCACCACCACCATCGTTTTTCCCTCTTCCGCCAGTTGCTGCATGATACGCAGCACCTCACCCACCAGTTCAGGATCCAGCGCCGAAGTCGGTTCATCAAAGAGCAACACTTCTGGTTCCATTGCCAACGCGCGCGCAATCGACACCCGCTGCTGCTGACCACCAGAAAGATGCACCGGATATTTCCCCTGGGCACGTTCATCAATGCCGACTTTTGCCAGGTATTTGATCGCCCGTTCGCGGGCCTCCTGTTTGCTCAGACCCAGTACCTGAATCGGCGCTTCCATCACGTTTTCCAGCACCGTCATGTGGCTCCACAGGTTAAAATGCTGAAACACCATCGTCAGACGCGTACGCAGTAAACGAAGCTGATTTTTATCCGCCACCTTTAGCTGACCATCTTTGTCACGCACCAGGTTGATGTTCTGGCCATTGACCACAATCGACCCTTCGCTCGGTTTTTCGAGGAAGTTTATGCAGCGCAAGAACGTGCTTTTCCCCGATCCGGATGAGCCAATAATACTGATCACATCCCCGGCGTTGGCCTGCAGCGAAACCCCTTTCAGCACTTCGTGTTCGCCGTAGCGTTTGTGCAAATCGATAACGTTTAATTTATTCTCAGACATCGTGTTACTCGAATTATTTAGAGGAAACATGCTGCAACCAGCGTCTTTCCGCCCGGCGGAAGAGGCTTATCAGGACATACGATATGATCAGGTACAGTACGGCGGCAATACCGAAGGCGGTAAAGGGCTGATAGGTCGCCGAGTTAATATCACGGGCGATTTTCAGCAGATCCGGGACCGTCGCGGTGAAGGCCAGCGCCGTGGAGTGCAGCATCAAAATGACTTCGTTGCTGTACGCGGGTAACGCGATACGCAGCGCCGAAGGCAGAATAATGCAACGATACATTTTGAATGAGGAGAAACCATACGCCCGCGCCGCTTCAATTTCACCGTGTGGAACCGAGCGAATCGCCCCGGCGAAAATCTCCGTCGTATACGCACAGGTGTTCAGCGTCAGCGCCAGAACGGTACAGTTCAGACCGCTGCGGAAAAAGGCGTTAAGAAAATCAGTGCCTTTGACTATTTCCAGCGTGTACATCCCTGAATAGAACACCAGTAGCTGAACATACAGCGGTGTCCCACGGAAAATATAGGTAAATAGCCAGATGGGAAACTGAACGAATTTGTTGCTGGAGACGCGGCCAATCGCCAGAATCACCGCCAGAAGACCGCCCATCACCACGGAGGAGATCAGCAGCCACAGCGTAATCGCCACGCCCGTAAAGCGATAACCGTCCGTCCACAACAGGGATTTCCAGTACTCCTGAATAATCTCGATCACAGGTCAGCCCTCTTCACACCGACGGAATAACGGCGCTCAAGGAACAACAGCACACCATTGGAAACCGTAGTAAAAACCAGATAGATAAGTCCGCAGACGATGGCGAAATAGAAAGGCTCCCAGGTACTCTTCCCGGCCAGTTGCGTGGCTTTTACCACATCTTCCAGACCGAGCAACGAGACCAGCGCTGTCGCTTTGAGGATCACCTGCCAGTTGTTGCCAATCCCCGGCAGCGCATATCGCATCATCGCCGGAAACATAATGCGACGAAAGGTTTGCGAAGAGGTGAAACCGAAGGCCGTCGCCGCTTCAATATGACCTTTAGGGACCGCCATAAAGGCACCGCGAAAAGTTTCCGTAAAATAGGCGCCGTAAATAAAGCCGAGCGTAATAATACCGGCGACCATCGGGTCGATATCAATCTGGTTGATGCCTATCGCATCAGTTAACGCGTTAAGTGCTATCTGCAAGCCATAAAAAATCAGCAGCATCAGCACCAGATCCGGCACCCCGCGAATGAGGGTGGTATATCCTTCGAAAATAAGCCCCGTCACCCGGTTTTGCGAGAGTTTGGCCCCCGCCCCGACGAGGCCGATCAGAACGGCCAACACCACGGAACTGAGAGCCAGCTCCAGCGTGACAATTGCGCCCTGTAAAATAACACCTGAAAACCCGTACAACATGCTGCCTGTCCTGTCGTGAGTGGCGAGTTAGAAGCCTCTTTTCTCCCTCCTGACAACAGGAGGGAGCGGACTTTATCTGCACCTGCGGTGATTAACCGCCATAAACATCAAAATCAAAGTACTTCTTCGCCAGCTTCTCGTAAGTTCCGTCAGCGCGCATTTCTGCAAACGCTTTGTTCAGGGCTTCGCGCAATTCGTTATCCTCTTTGCGCAGACCCATACCGGTCCCTACACCAAACAGTTTCTCGTCTTTCACAGACGGGCCGCCGAATTTGTAATCTTTGCCAACGGGTTGTTTCAGGAAGCCTTCGCTCGCGGCAACTTCGTCCTGGAATGCGGCATCAATACGCCCGGCAGTCAGGTCGGAGTAAATATTGTCCTGGCCCTGATACGAAACGATTTCGATGCCTTTTGGCGCCCAGTGTTCGTTACCAAACGTCTCCTGGGTGGTGCCCTGCAGCACACCGACGCGTTTGCCTTTCAGCGACTCAACGGTAGGTTGAATGTCAGACGTATTAGCCACCACCAGACGAGAGTCGGCTGCATAAAGTTTGTCGGTGAAGGCGATTTCCTGCTGACGTTTTTCAGTAATCGAAAGCGAGGACATGATCGCGTCGATTTTCTTCGCTTTCAACGAAGGGATCAGCGCATCCAGCGGGTTCTCAACGAAGGTACATTGTGTATTGATACGTTTGCACAGCTCTTTCGCCAGATCGATATCAAAACCGACTAATTCCCCCTGGGCATTCTTTGACTCAAACGGGGCGTAGGTCGGATCGGTACCAATACGAACTTTTTGCGGAATGGCGGCAAATGCTGCGGTAGCACTGGAGAAAGCCAGGACCAGAGAAAGAGATAACACCAGTTTTTTCATAACTATCCTCAACAGACTGTCTTTTATAGGGGATGTTTACAGGACCAGGTGCAGTTATCGTGCCACTAATCGGGTCGACAAGGCAAAACATTCTACCCTGTCGCCCGGTTTAATTTGCATGAAAAGCGCTTAAATATGCACTCCCGCCCTGTTTACCCGCAATAATTGCACCATGAGGGTGCATTTCTCCTGTCACGCACCGCAATGGCTAACCCAAACGGTGCAATCCGCTCCCCTTATCGAGGTATCAGTCGCCGTAGACGTTAAAGTCAAAGTACTTTTTCGCCATCTTGTCATAAGTGCCATCCTGACGCAGATCGGCCAGCGCCTTATCAAAGGCGGCCTTTAGTTCAGCATCATCTTTACGTAAACCGACACCCGTGCCGTCGCCGAAGTACTTTTTATCTTTGACGGAAGGACCGGCAAAAGCATAGTCTTTGCCCGCAGGCTGTTTGAGGAAGCCTTCGCTGGCAGCCACTTCATCCTGCAATGCCGCATCTAGACGGCCCGCAGTCAGGTCGGAATAGATCAGATCCTGGTTTGCATAGGCCACCACATCCACGCCCTTACTGCGCCAGATATCATTGGCATACGCTTCCTGAGTTGAGCCTTGTAACACGCCAACGTGCTTACCTTTCAGGGCGTCAAGCGTCGGTTGAATCGGTGAGCCTTTTGCCGCGATCAAACGCGAGTCCGCCGCGTACAACTTGTCAGAAAAGGCAATTTCCTGCTGGCGCTTATCGGTAATAGAGAGCGAAGAGATAATGGCATCAATTTTCTTCGCTTTGAGTGATGGGATCAGCGCATCAAAATCACTGGCGACCCAGGTACATTTGACCTGCATACGCTTACACATCTCATTGCCCAGATCGATATCAAAGCCGACAAAATCGCCTTTAGCGTCTTTCGAAGAGAACGGGGCATAGGTTGTGTCTGTGCCAATGCGCACCGTTTGCGGCAGCGCGGCATAGCTCGATGCAGTAGCAGAAAGACCAATCAGCAATGACAGAGCGAGAATTGACTTCTTCATACATAACCCTCAAGTGGAATGACTTTATTATGTTTTACGTTGTGTTGTGTGTTTGCAGGCTTTTTCATGCAGGTCTTATGCCATTTTCGCGCCGCGCGGGATATTCGACGTTAAATATGTTAATAAAACGTTGCAATATTGTCCTGATGTTGAAGATAGCAGGTCTGCAGGATGAACCGCAGCGTTTCGACGGGATTTAGCGAATTAAATGTTGAGGATATGATCGCGGTTACAAAATTGCCCTGAAACAGGGCAACTGATGCAAAAAGGCACGCTGACGGCGCAGCATTATGCCCCCTGCCAACGGGTGAAGAGGTCCTGCGGCAGGGCAACATCAAACTGATCGAGTACGCGATTAACTGTTTGATTAATCACATCATCCAGTGTCTGAGGTCGATGATAAAACGCCGGAACCGGCGGCATAATGACGGCACCAATTTCCGCCGCCTGAGTCATTAGGCGCAGATGCCCAAGATGGAGCGGCGTTTCCCGAACGCACAGCACCAGCGGACGGCGCTCTTTCAACACCACGTCTGCCGCGCGGGTCAACAAGCCATCGGTATAGCTATGCACAATACCGGAAAGCGTTTTGATAGAGCATGGCAGAATCACCATGCCAGCCGTCGGAAATGAGCCTGATGAAATGCTGGCGGCAATATCACGCGCATCGTGCGTCACGCTGGCGAGCGCCTGAACGTCACGCAAGGATAAGTCAGTCTCGAGAGACAGCGTCTGGCGGGCGGCCTGACTCATGATCAGATGCGTTTCAACGTCCGGTACATCGCGCAAAACCTGTAACAGCCGCACGCCGTAAATGGCACCGCTGGCACC
Source organism: Citrobacter farmeri (assembly GCF_019048065.1). Lineage (NCBI taxonomy): Bacteria > Pseudomonadati > Pseudomonadota > Gammaproteobacteria > Enterobacterales > Enterobacteriaceae > Citrobacter > Citrobacter farmeri. The sequence continues at coordinate 1,436,558 of NZ_CP077291.1, read as the reverse complement.
GCTGATCCCTACTATGAGTCGTTTCATGATTTATCGCCCTGTCTGACTTCTGGGCTGACTTTGCAGGATTTTATGGGGAGTTGCAAGTCAGGGGGCGGATTCGCCCCCTGGCAGGTCAGGATTACCCTTCGTTATGCATCTCGAGGTTTTCGACTTCGTTCTGCAACTGAACCGCTTTGGCATCGTCATTACGCAGGGAATCGAGGAAATCGAGATACTGCTGATCCACATCCTTCGTGACGTATACGCCGTTAAACACGGAACATTCAAACTGCTGAATATCCGGGTTCTCGGCACGCACGGCGTCAATTAGATCGTTAAGATCCTGAAAGATAAGACCGTCTGCACCGATGATCTGGCGAATCTCATCTACTTCGCGACCATGTGCAATCAGCTCGTTTGCGGTAGGCATGTCGATACCGTACACGTTCGGGAAACGAATTTCTGGTGCGGCGGAAGCCAGATACACTTTCTTCGCCCCCGCCTCACGCGCCATCTCAATAATCTGCTCTGAGGTGGTGCCGCGCACGATGGAGTCATCCACCAGCAGGACGTTTTTATCACGGAACTCCGCACGGTTAGCGTTCAGTTTGCGGCGTACAGACTTACGGCGTAACTGTTGTCCCGGCATGATAAAGGTACGACCGACATAGCGGTTTTTCACAAATCCCTGACGGTACGGCTTGCCGAGAATACGCGCAATTTCCAGCGCGATATCGCAGGAGGTTTCTGGAATCGGAATGACCACATCGATATCCAGATCTTCCCATTCGCGGGCAATCTTTTCGCCAAGCTTTGTCCCCATATTCACACGGGCGCTGTAGACGGAAATCTTGTCGATGAAGGAGTCCGGACGCGCGAAGTAAACATATTCGAACAGACACGGATTGCTGACCGGGTTTTCAGCACACTGACGGGTGAACAGTTGCCCTTTCTCAGTGATATAGACCGCTTCACCCGACGCAACATCACGCAGAAATTCAAAGCCCAGGGTATCCAGCGCGACGCTCTCAGACGCCACCATATACTCGGTGCGACCATCACCGATATCGCGTTTACCCAACACCAGCGGACGGATACCGTTCGGGTCGCGAAAGGCCACCATCCCGTGACCGATAATCATCGCCACGCAGGCATACGCGCCGCGGATCTGGCGATTAGTCGCGGCAATCGCAGCAAAAATATTGTCTGCTTCCAGCGGATAGTGGCGGAAGTTATCCAGTTCGCTGGCGAAGATATTGAGCAGAATCTCAGAATCTGAGGTGGTATTGATATGGCGGCGCTTCTCTTCAAACAGCTTTTTACGCAGTTCGTGGGCATTGGTCAGATTGCCATTGTGGGCAAGCGTGATGCCGTACGGAGAGTTGACGTAGAAAGGTTGAGCTTCAGAGGCGCTGGAGCTACCAGCCGTTGGGTAACGCACATGACCGATGCCCATGTTGCCCTGCATACGCTGCATGTGACGAGCTTCAAATACATCACTCACCAGGCCGTTTGCTTTACGCAAACGGAAGCAGTTATTTGCATCGATGGTGATAATGCCAGCGGCATCCTGACCACGATGCTGGAGCACTGTTAAGGCGTCATAAATCGACTGGTTAACCGGCATAACACCGGCGATACCGACAATACCGCACATACGTCTTTTTCCTCGTTAAGCTACAACCCAACGCTTATGCTCTGGGCAAGAAACTTGACGAGCTTTGCAGATAGTCAAAGAACCATCTGATGATGAAACTGAACTCCGGGATCAGTTGTGACTTACTCCAGTCTTCGCTTTTCGACAGGCCGGTAAAGGTGTCGAGAAAGAACAGAATGGCAGCAACAATCAACACACCACGCAGAGCCCCGAAACAGACTCCCAGAACCCGGTCGGTACCTGACAGACCGGTTTTCTCAACCAGTTGCCCTACCACGTAGTTCACAATGGCGCCGACGATCAGCGTCGCGATAAACAGCACCGCGATGGCAATCCCGTTTCGAACCAGTTCGTCTTCAAAGCCCGAAAACCAGACAGACAGGTAAGTGTAGTAATGGCTGGCGACAAAGAAAGCACAACCCCATGTCACCAACGATAACGCTTCACGAACAAAGCCACGGATCAGGCTAACCAGACAGGAAAACCCAATCACCGCGATAATGGCGTAATCAATCCAGACCATATGTGTCCCACGATTTTACGCCCTGTCGTCCTGTTCGGGGCGCATTCTAACAGAAAAAGAAAACGTTTGCGTAGGGATTTCCTTCCCGCGCGTAAATAAAAATGGCGCTGAAAAAATATTCAACGCCATCAGACTTTTTGCCTCTTCGGGCATTGCCGGACGCGGTGGCATCACCCTGTCCGGCGGATAAAACCGTGACTCAATTCGGGTTGTAGCCCATCACCACACCGCTTAATCCGGAGATTTGCTGTAACTCGCCGAGCGAACCTTTCAGCTTGTCGCGCGATGCATCCGGCCCCACGAGAATACGGGTTATTTTACCCTGTACTGGCGTTGACGGAGAAGTATATACCCGGAAACCCGCACTACGAAGTTTACCCACGATCTCATTGACCTTATCGGCATTTTTCAGCGCGCCGAGCTGTACAACGTAGGCTTTGCCCGTCGGCGCCGGTTTCTCTTCCGTCGCTGGTTTTGGCGCAGGAGCCGGTTCGGGCGTAGCCTCCACAGGCGGCTGCGGCTTCGGTTGTGGCTTCGGTTTTTCAACCGGTTTAGGTTTGGGTTGCTCTACGGGCGCTGGCGTCGGTTCAAGCTCAGGGTTGTTGGCTGACGCATAGCGTGAAGGATCCAGCGACGGAGCCGCCGCATCGCCTGCACGCACCTCTTCCGCCGCCCCTTCTGGCGGTTGAGTGGGTAATGCCTGTGTTGCCGCGGGCATCATATCCGGTTCGTCGCGATCGCCTGGTTTCGGAACCAGCGGGATCGCTGCGAATTCATCCTGATAATGTTTTTTCTGCCCGTCGAGCAGCCCGGGCAGCACAATCACGCCCAGCGCAACCAGCACAATCGTGCCGACTAAACGATTCTGAAACTTACTCGCCACCGATTCTCCCCGCGTCCATCACTTCCATGACATGTGCAACCGTGTGAAACGAGCCACACACCAGTACGGTATCTTCTGGTCTCGCGTCTGCCAGAGCAGCGTGCCATGCCAGCGCGACACTGTCATAGACACTGCCTTTACCGAGATGTTCCAGCAGCTGCTCTGCCGTCGCCCCTCGAGGGCCTTCCAGCGGAGCACAATACCAGTCGTCAACCACGCTTTTCAACCAGGCCAACGTCCCTGCGATATCCTTATCATGTAGCATACCGATAACGGCAAGAACGCGCCCCCTTTTCGGCAACATTTTCAGCCGTCCGGTCAGATATTCCGCCGCATGGGGATTATGCGCGACATCGAGGATGACGCGCGGCGACTCGCTCACAATCTGGAAACGTCCCGGTAAAATCGCCTGGGCAATGCCGTCGCGGATCGCCTGCTCGCTGACGTTCAGACCACTGGCGCGCAGTGCCGCCAGCGCGGTCGCCGCATTGGGCTGTGGCACCTGAGGTAGCGGTAAATCGGCCAGCGTGCCATGGCCGTCGCGGAAGGACCACCCCGTCTCCGTTACCGTAAACTGCCAGTCTTCGCCACGGCGCTGTAACCGCGCACCTTTCTCCTGCGCCACATCGGCAATGGTAGAGGGCATTTCCGGTTCGCCGACAATCGCCGGCTTATCCGCACGGAAGATGCCGGCCTTTTCGCGACCAATGCTTTCACGATCGGGACCCAGCCAGTCGGTATGATCCAGCGCAATGCTGGTGACCACGGCAACATCGGCATCGACAATGTTCGTCGCGTCCAGTCGTCCACCCAACCCGACCTCCAGAATCACCACATCCAGTTGCGCCTGCTTAAACAGCCACAGCGCAGACAGCGTGCCGTATTCAAAATAGGTCAGCGAGATATCCCCACGTGCCGCTTCGATCTCCGCGAAGGATTCGGTGTGGGCCGCTTCGGGCAATTCTTTGCCCTGCACGCGCACACGTTCAGTGTAGCGCACCAGATGCGGTGAACTGTATACCCCGACTTTGTATCCCGCCGCCGTCAGTATGGATTCCAGCGTCCGGCAGGTGGTGCCTTTGCCATTGGTGCCGGCCACGGTGAAGACAAACGGCGCAGGCTTCAGCACACGCAGTCGCGCAGCCACCTGGCTTACGCGTTCCAGGCCCAGATCGATCGTTTTTGCGTGGAGGTTTTCCAGATAAGAAAGCCACGAGGCCAGGGGCGACGCGGCTTTAGGAATGCGTTTGTTATTCATGATGCCCGTAAATTCGTTACGTTGAGAAAGCAAAAGGGCAGCGCCTGTGGCCCTGCCCTTTTCAGTTATCAGGCCTCGGGTTCCTGATCCGGCACCGGTGGCACCACCACGCCTTCACGCGGAGTATCCGGATTCGGCGCCGGCAGATTCATCAGCTTCGCCAGAATGCTTGCCAGTTTTAGGCGCATCTCCGGACGGCGGACGATCATATCGATAGCGCCTTTTTCGATCAGAAACTCACTGCGCTGGAATCCCGGCGGCAGTTTCTCACGTACGGTTTGTTCGATAACGCGCGGACCAGCAAAGCCGATCAGCGCTTTCGGTTCAGCGATGTTGAGATCGCCCAGCATCGCGAAGCTTGCAGAGACACCGCCCATCGTTGGGTCGGTCAGCACGGAGATGTACGGCAGACCGCGCTCCTGCATTTTTGCCAGCGCCGCAGAGGTTTTCGCCATCTGCATCAGCGACATCAGCGCTTCCTGCATACGCGCGCCGCCGGAGGCGGAGAAGCACACCAGCGGGCAGTTATCTTCCAGCGCCTGCTCAACAGCACGCACAAAACGTGCGCCAACCACAGACCCCATCGAGCCGCCCATGAAAGCAAACTCAAATGCCGCGGCGACAACCGGCATACCGTGAAGCGTGCCTTTCATCACCACCAGCGCATCTTTCTCGCCGGTTTCCTTTTGCGCGGAAGCCAGACGGTCTTTGTATTTCTTGGAGTCACGGAACTTCAGTACGTCTTTCGGCTCAAGTTCGCTACCCAGCTCCACCAGCGTTCCTTCATCTAACAGGCTATGCAGGCGGTTACGCGCCGACATACGCATGTGATGGTCACACTTCGGACAGACCTCAAGATTACGTTCCAGCTCAGCACGGTATAAAACCTGACCGCAGCTATCACACTTAGTCCACACCCCTTCAGGAATGCTTGCCTTGCGGGTGGGAGTAATGTTGCTTTTAATTCGTTCAATCCAGCTCATTTATGACCTTTCTGCCTGAACCTGGTGTGTTCCAGTTTTGCCGTGGGGGCGCATAATGCCATTTTTGCCCCCAACAGACCATGAATGTTGCACATTAAAACATAACAGCCCGAAACTTTGGACAAAAAAGTGGTCGAACCGCCGAGTTAGTTTCTATTTTGTTACACGTGACGCAGCGCGTTTATGGCGAATAATTTCCACCACGCCCGGCAGAACAGACACCACAATAATCCCTACAATCAGCAATTTAAGGTTGTTCTGAATCATCGGAATGGTACCAAAGAAGTAACCTGCGTAAGTAAAGAGCAGAACCCACAGCAGAGCGCCTATCACGTTATAAGCCGCAAAATGACGATAAGACATATGTCCCATTCCCGCCACAAACGGCGCAAATGTTCTGACGATCGGCACAAAACGGGCGAGAATGATGGTTTTTCCACCGTGTTTTTCGTAAAACTGGTGCGTTTTGTCCAGATAGCTGCGACGGAAAATCTTCGAGTTCGGGTTACTGAATAACTTCTCACCAAACAATCGACCAATAGTGTAGTTCACTGCATCGCCGACAATCGCGGCAATCAGCATCAACAACACCATCACGTGCACATTGAGATCGTTGGTGCCAAGCGACGCCAGCGCCCCCGCCACAAACAGCAGAGAATCCCCTGGCAGGAACGGCGTCACCACCAGTCCGGTTTCACAAAACAGAATCAGAAACAAAATCGCGTAAACCCAGACGCCGTATTCTGCGACCAGTTCCGCCAGATGCACATCAATGTGCAGGATAAAATCGATGAGAAAATAAATCAGGTCCATAGTTGCCTATACCTTTGTACGACGCAAATTAGTCCGCCAGAAAGAGCGGGCCCATGGGCGGTTTAGGAAGATCAAACCGGTCAGGGTAGTCCACCGCCACCAGATACAGTCCTTCAGCTTTCGCCGTTGCCGCTGCAAGCGTTCTGTCCTTTGCCGCTAACAACTCTGCTATCCAGCTCTCCGGCTGGTTGTGGGCACCTACTTCCATCAGGCTGCCAACAATGTTCCTGACCATATGATGTACAAAGGCATTCGCTTTGATATCGACCACCACATACGCGCCATGACGCGAAACAGTGATGTGCATCACGTTGCGCCACGGTGTGCGCGACTGGCACTGGACGGCGCGAAACGACGTAAAGTCATTCTCGCCAATCAGACACTGCGCCGCACGATGCATGCGCTCGGCGTCCAGCGGCTCATAATAATGCGTCACACCTTTACCTAACACCGCCGGACGTAACCGATGATTGTAGATGATGTAACGATATCGGCGAGCCGTAGCGCTGAAACGTGCGTGAAAATCTTCCGGTACAGCTTTCACCCATCGCACCGCAATGTCACCAGGTAAATTCGCATTTACACCCAGTGTCCATGCCGCATCTTTGCGCAGCGCGGAGGTTTCAAAATGCACAACCTGCCCGGTGCCGTGCACGCCGGCATCAGTGCGTCCGGCGCAAAAGACGTTAATCGGCTCGTTGGCGACCTGCGAGAGCGCCTTTTCCAGCTTTTCCTGCACACTGCGGACTTCATTCTGACGCTGCCAGCCATAATATTTGCTACCGTCATACTCGATGCCCAGCGCAATTCTATACACCGGCAGTTGTTGCTGGTCAGACATCAGTACAGATACTCCTGCACCAGTTTTTCCGCGATCTTCACCGCCATCAGCGCGCCGCCAAAGCGGATATTATCCGCCACGGACCAGAACTGAACCTGCTCCGGCATGCCGTAATCGTTACGCACGCAGCCCACGGAGAGGTGTGCGCTGCCTGTGGCGTCGCCAACCTGAGTCGGGAAATCACTCTCTTCTGACAGCACAATGTCTTCACCACGGGCAAAAGCATCGCGTGCCTCTTCGGCAGCCAGTGGACGCAGAGCTTCAAAAGCCACCATCTGCGCGTGACCGTAAAACACCGGGGACTGAACGCAGTTTGCCGAGATCATCACCCCCTCGTCCTGCATGATTTTGCGGACTTCATCGACGATCCGCCGCTCTTCACGCACGCTACCTTCGCGATCCGGCAACAGCGGCAACATGTTGAACGCCAGCTGGCGGCCAAAGAAATCATCGTCATCGACAGGGATCCCGTTCAGCAATTTCGCGCTCTGTCCAGCCAGAGCATCGACGGCTTTCTTGCCGTGCGCTGACGCAGAAAGCAGACTGGTTACGGTGATGCGAGAGAGTCCCCCTTGATCGATGAGCGGCTTCAACGCGGCCAGCAACTGGCTGGTCAGGCTGTTCGGCACGGCAATCACATTACGATTGCGGTAATCTGCCAGCACAAACGGATTCACTTCCGGCACCACCAGCGGGACGTCCGGCTCGAGTGCAAACAGACCGCTGGAATCAATGACCAGACAGCCCGCATTAGTCGCCTCTTCTACCCAGGCTGCCGTGGCGTCGACGCCGGCAACGAAAAAGGCCAGTTGCGCCTGCGTCCAGTCGAATTCAGCCGCATCCTGCACAATCACTGACTTACCACCAAAGCGCAGATGTTCGCCTGCGCTTTCATTACGCGCCAGCGCAAAAATTTCTCCAACCGGGAACTGACGTTCAGCCAGGGTTTCAAGCAACGCTTCGCCGACGGCGCCCGTCGCGCCGAGGACGGCAATATTCCAGCCTTCAGACATGGTGGTTTACTCCAGAAAAGCATAAGCTTCCCTGCCGATTATTCGTCAGGGAGCATTAAGAAGACATTAACGTGCCGGGTGATGAACCGCGTTAAAACCCAGTTTACACAGTAACGCCGCCGCATCCGCGTCGTCGCACATCACGTACAGTGAGGACCATTCACGGCGCTCGAGATAATTTTTGCGCAATTTATCAAATTCACCCGGTATTCCGGCAACGTTACGCAGTGGCGCATCGTCGCGGCGCACATCATACACCAAATGCACCAGTCTTTTCAGCGTCGGCTGATCCAACGGGCCATGCAGCGTAATGCGGCCAAACTCCGGCGCAGGCAACAGGGTATCCAGCGCGACATGCTGCTCGCGACCGATAAATGCGCTCCAGGCTTCAAAGACCTGTGTGGTGCCGCGCGCCTTGCCTTCCAGCGTGTAGCCCGCAATGTGCGCAGTGCCAACATCAACCTTACGCAACAGATCGACATTCAGATCCGGCTCGCCTTCCCAGACATCCAGAACCACACTGAGCTCTTGCCCGGCATTAAGGCGCGCCAGCAGCGCGGTATTATCAACCACTGCGCCACGACAGGCATTAATCAGAATGGCGCCCGGCTTCAGGCGACTAAGCAGCGCCTCATCGGCCAGATGCAGCGTTTTGTAAGGCCCTTCTTTAAACAGCGGCGTATGGAAGGTCAGGACGTCGGCTTCCTGTACCAGCTCATCAAGCGAGCGGAAATCCCCCTCGTCCCCGCGATCCGCACGCGGTGGATCGCATAACAGCGTACGAATCCCCAGCGCTTCCAGCCGTGCCTGTAAGCGCCCTCCGACGTTGCCCACGCCGACAATCCCGACGGTACGATCGCGTAATGCGAATCCGTCACGCTCCGCCAGCATCAGCAGTGAGGAGAAAACGTATTCCACCACTGCGATGGCGTTGCAGCCAGGAGCCGCTGAAAAGCCGATTCCGGCCTGCTTAAGCCAGTTCTCATCCACATGGTCGGTACCCGCAGTTGCAGTACCAACGAACTTGATGGCTTTTCCCTCCAGCAATGACGCGTTCACTTTGGTGACAGAACGCACCATTAAAGCATCGGCATCATCCAGTTCAGCGACAGGGATGGGGCGTCCGGGAACCGCTTTGACCTCACCCAAACGACTAAACAATTCGCGGGCATAAGGCATATTTTCATCAACGAGAATTTTCACGTCTGTCGTACCTGTTTGAGAACGAGAGTTAACCGGGCAAGTGTGCCATAATCTGGCCGCCAGGCATACTTTGCTAAGATTGATGGTTTAAGGATAAGTGATGATGCAACCCATTTCCGGTACTCCCGCGCGCCCTCCCGGTGAAGGGCAACCAGCGGTTTCCACGGCGGGCGAACAGCCGCTCTCCACGCAACAGCGGACCGTACTGGAACGACTAATAACCCGCCTGATTTCACTGACGCAACAGCAAAGTGCGGAAGTGTGGGCCGGCATGAAGCACGATCTCGGTGTGAAAAGCGACACTCCGCTGCTGTCGCGCCATTTCCCTGCGGCGGAGCAAAACCTCAGCCAGCGTCTTGACACGGCTCAACAGAATCATGCCAACCGTCAGGTGCTTTCGCAGCTGACAGAATTGTTGAGTCAGGGAAACAACCGCCAGGCGGTAAGTGATTTCATTCGCCAGCAGTACGGACAAACGGCGCTCAGTCAACTCAAGCCGGAACAGCTTAAAAACGTACTGACGCTTTTGCAGCAGGGGCAGTTGTCGATCCCGCAGCCGCTGCAACGACCGGCAACCGATCGCCCACTGTTACCCGCAGAACACAATACGTTAAATCAACTGGTGACTAAACTGGCCGCCGCAACGGGGGAGTCTGGCAAGCTGATCTGGCAATCGATGCTGGAACTCTCCGGCGTGAAAAGCGGTGAGCTGATCCCGGCGAAACATTTCACCCATCTGGCGACCTGGCTACAGGCGCGTCAGACGTTGAGTCTGCAACACGCCCCTACCCTGCAATCGCTACAGGCGGCGCTTAAGCAACCGCTGGAAGCAGAAGAACTGACCCGTTTGAAAGATTACGCCCAGCAAACCTGGCAGCTCCAACCACAAACTGTGCTCACTACAGCCCAGGTACAGGATCTCCTGAATCAGATCTTCCTGAAGCGCGTTGAACGCGATCGGGAACTCAACGATCCGCGCCACATACAACCGATTTACAGTCCGTTTGCGCCAGTTATCGAGACGCTACGATCGTTCACTGCGCGTCCCGGACTGCTGTTTATCGCCCTGCTGGTCGCGTTACTGATTTTCTGGCTGGTCGTCTAACCCCGACGAAACGACAACAGCGTCACCACAATCCCCAGCACCGCCGAAATCGCACCGGCAAGGAATACCGAAGGATAGCCACAGGACGTGGCAAGCAGGCCCGCCAGCGGGCCGGTAACCGCGTAAGAGATATCCTGAAATGCGGCATAGCCCCCTAACGCAGTCCCACGCACCTGCGACGGTACGCGTTTAACAACCTCAACGCCCAGCGCGGGGAAGATCAGCGAACAGCCCGCACCGGTTAATGCCGCGCCGAGCAACGCAAACCACGCCGTTGGAGCCAGCCAGAGCAGTACCAGCCCGACGGTCTCTATCAGCAGGGAAACAATAGCTACCCTGACCCCGCCAAAACGGTCCGGCATCCAGCCAAACAGTACGCGCATAATGACAAAGGCCCCGCCAAACGCGGTCAGCGTAAAGCCGGCCATCGTCCAGCCATGACTGGCAAAATAGAGAGAGATAAAGGTGCCGATAACGGCAAATCCTACGCCTTGTAGCGCGAGGCCCAGACCCGGTTTCCAGATCAACCCCACCACGCTCCATAGCGAGGGACGCTCACCCGCATGGGCCGGCACTTTACGCACCGTTCCGTTAAACGCCCATGCCAATAGCGGTAATGCCATTGTCGTACCCGCAAGCCCCGCAAAGCCAAAATGGCTGTGGATCAGCAGCCCCAGCGGCGCGCCTGCCGCCAGCGCACCGTAAATCGCCATCCCGTTCCACGACATTACCTTGCCGGAACGCGCAGGTCCCACCAGGCCAAGTCCCCAGGTCAGTGTTCCGGTCAATAACTGGCTTTCACCAAAACCGAGGATCAATCGTCCGACGATTAATAACGCGAATTTGATCGGCACAGAAACGGGTAACAGCGCCGCCAGTAGCCATGCGCCGCCCGCCAGCGCGCAGGCAAACATTCCCTGAAGCGCGGAGCGCTTGGCACCGTATTGATCGGCAAGTCGTCCGGCATAGCCGCGCGTTAAAACGGTGGCCAGAAACTGAATCCCCACGGCGATACCGACCATCGTATTGCCATAGCCCAGTTCATGGTGGACAAATAGTGGAATGACGGGTAACGGCAAACCGACCGTCATGTAGGTCAAAAAAACCGCAAACGCGATGCGAAAAAGCGATGTGTTCGCTGCAGATGTCTTTTCTTTATGGGTTACTGCTGTCATGCGTTACTCCAGAATGCAGAGTAAGGCGAGGAAATGCCACGCCCCCTCCACCTGACTGTCAGGATTAAGGTGCGTTGGATAACGTCAAACGCTTACGCATTATCCGGAAGATAATGATGGGCCTGAAGTCTGCCTGTGAGTGGCTAAAGTTGTCAACCGCAAACCGTGCAGTACGCTCAATAGTGGGATTTATTGTCGAAGAGGGAAGGCAGCACCGCGCCAATCCCTTTTGTGCCAAACAGATAAGTCACCTGCTGCTGCTGTTCTGGTGTCAGAAGTCTGAACATCATATCCCAAATCTCTTTCGGCTCCGCTTCCCAGGCCGATGCCTCATTCCGCACTGATTCAGGATCGCTGTCCACAACGTATGGGCGAACATACACGGGGAGAATCGAAATATGGTATTCCCATGCCTTCGATTTGCTGCGTTTGCGCTTAATGCCTTCTTTACCTGCACTCAGGATATTGAGCCGACTGCGAATAGCGGGGACGCTACCGGGAAAACCAGGTAGACCAATACATTCCTGTACCGTGAGCCATTCTTTAGACATCATTTCGTTCCTTTCACCAATGACATAAAAATAATCTTTCTTTTTTCGCGCAATTCCAGGGTTATTCTGGCAATATTCATTCGACAAAAGAAAATCACCTTCTTTTATCGCTGTAATATTACCCCCTGAAAAATATCGGTGCCGATAACACATCTTTGTAGGATTACAGAATGAGAGAAAAAAGCCAAGACTGGCATCGTGCAGATATTAAAAGTGCACTTGAAAAAAAAGGTATTACGCTCAGAGAACTTTCTCGTATAGCAGGATTATCACCAGACTCCCTGCGCAACGTCTTCGTTCGTAGCTGGCCTCGCGCAGAATGGATTATTGCCAACGCGCTGGAAACAACGCCGGACGTGATTTGGCCGTCGCGCTACCTTTCCAACGATGAAGAACCCCATCCGCATTCAAAAGAATAAAAGTGCAATCATTCTCGAGTATTTTAAAAATCAATATCATTGATATATAAAATACGCGTGAGTTATTTATAAGCTTTCCCTATAGCACATATTACCTATTTTCCCCATAGCTTCAGTGATAATTAATTAACGGATCACGTAATAATACCGGGAGAATATAATATGACATGGGATATTAGAGCAGCAACAAACTATGCAAAACATCACGCTCATGCGCACTCAATCAGTCGATGTGCTGAATATACGCGAAAGGCAATCCATGCCGGAGGCATAGATATAGGACACACAGGGCATGCCAAAGATTATGGCTCTCTTTTAATTAACGCAGGTTTCAGACCCGTCTCTCCTTATGAATCTCCGCGAGCAGGCGATGTTGTCATTTTACAACCCTATGCGGGAGGAAATGCCAGCGGTCATATGGCCATTTTTGATGGGCAAGAATGGTATTCCGATTTCAGGCAACGTGATATGTGGGCGGGACCGGGTTACCGAACAGCAAAACCACAATATACGATATACAGGAGGAACTGATGCGGCTTATTCTCCCATTACTTCTTTTATTAATATCGGGATGTAGTGTTCACAATGATACAAGTAGTCGTAACGCGGTGAATCAATTCTACCTTCAGTACATGACGATATACACCAGCGACAACGATGAGAGTCTCATCAATTACACTAGCCCTGTTTATGAAAAATATGTTTCAACTGAGATTATTCAAAGGCTGAAGCAAATTGACAATTTTTATGAGCAGGAGATCGTGAATTCGGACTACTTTATGTACGTGCAGGATTACGCACCGGAGTGGATCGCTAAATTTCGCACTGGAACGGCCAGCGCTTTTCTGGGCGGCGAAAAAGTGGAAGTATGGCTCGGCGATTCCAGTACCCACCTTATTCATTTACTGGTGTACACCCGCCGGGAAGATGGCCAATGGAAAATTTATCGCGTACGCGATCTTACGCACCAGTTTGAACATCCGATCTACGATGCAGGTGCTATTGCCCGCGCCAGGGCGTGGTCTGCAGAAATCGCGCCTGAATACGAACCGCTTAAAAAGTAAAAAGGGAGCCGTTTGGCTCCCTTTTTCGTCAACCGCGATCTTACGCTTTCAGCTTACGCATTACCAGCGTGGCGTTGGTGCCGCCGAAGCCGAAGCTGTTGGACATAACGGTAGTCAGTTCACGATCGAGAGTCTCAGTCACGATGTTCAGACCCGCAGCCTGCTCGTCCATCTCTTCGATGTTGATGCTTGGTGCGACAAAGCCGTGTTCCAGCATCAGCAGAGAGTAGATCGCTTCCTGTACGCCAGCAGCGCCCAGAGAGTGACCGGTCATCGCCTTGGTGGCGGAGATCGCCGGGCTGTTATCGCCAAACACTTCACGAATCGCCCCCAGTTCTTTCACATCACCCACCGGTGTAGAAGTACCGTGGGAGTTCAGGTAGTCAATTGGGGTGTCAACGCCGTGCATCGCCATCTGCATGCAGCGCACAGCACCTTCGCCAGACGGAGCCACCATGTCAGCACCATCAGAAGTCGCACCGTAGCCCACGATTTCCGCGTAGATATGTGCGCCACGCGCCAGTGCGTGTTCCAGCTCTTCAACGACGACCATACCGCCGCCGCCTGCGATGACAAACCCGTCACGGTGCGCGTCATAGGTACGAGAAGCTTTAGAAGGCTGGTCGTTATATTTGGTAGATAGTGCACCCATCGCGTCGAACTCACAGGCCATTTCCCAGCCCAGCTCTTCGCCGCCGCCCGCAAATACGATGTCCTGTTTGCCCAGTTGGATCTGCTCGACCGCATTACCGATGCAGTGCGCGGAGGTCGCACAGGCGGAGCTGATTGAGTAGTTTACGCCGTGAATTTTGAACGGTGTCGCGAGGCAGGCGGAAACCGCGGAGCCCATCGCTTTGGTAACCACATACGGGCCAACCGCTTTCAGGCCACGCGGGCTACGCATGGCGTCAGCGCCGAACACCTGCGCTTTGGAAGAGCCACCGGAACCGGCAATCAGGCCAACGCGCGGGTTGTTCTGATAGGCTTCTTCACTCAGGCCTGCATCCGCAATCGCTTCACGCATGGAGAGATAGGCATAAATAGAGGCATCGTTCATGAAACGAACCACCTTACGGTCAATCAAACCAGTGGTGTCCAGTTTGACGTTGCCCCATACGTGGCTACGCATCCCTGCATCTTTAAACTCGTCAGAAAAAGTGATCCCTGAACGTCCTTCACGCAGAGATGCCAGGACTTCCTGCTGGTTATTACCGATGCTGGAAACGATGCCCAAGCCAGTAATCACTGCACGTTTCATTCAATACCTCTGTAATCGCACTATAGTAAGTTTCGATTGGCACAATAGCGTACACTTGTACGCCGAACAAGTCCGATCAGCCAATTTATACTGAAATTTGCGCCGCCAGGCACACATCGCTAAGATCGTGACACTGCCTGTCAGACGAGTAACTTACGTGAAACAATACGCTATACAACCCGCCAACCTCGAATTCAACGCTGAGGGTACACCTGTTTCCCGAGATTTTGACGACGTCTACTTTTCCAACGACAACGGTCTGGAAGAGACGCGCTATGTCTTCCTTGGAGGCAACCGGATCACCGAACGCTTTGCGGCACATTCTCACCCGCTGTTTATCGTTGCGGAGAGCGGCTTCGGCACCGGTCTGAACTTTCTCACGCTCTGGCAGGCGTTCGCTGCATTTCGCGCTACGCAGCCCGACGTTACGCTACAAAGATTACATTTCATCAGTTTTGAAAAATTTCCGCTGAGCCGCGACGATCTCACGGCGGCACATCAGCACTGGCCGGAGTTGGCCGAGTTTGCCGGGCAACTTCAGGCCCAGTGGCCGTTGCCGCTGGCGGGGTGCCATCGTCTGCTGCTGAATGGAGGACGCGTCACGCTCGATCTCTGGTTTGGCGATATCAATGAACTCACCGATCAACTCGATGACAGCCTGAATCAACAAGTCGACGCCTGGTTTCTTGATGGTTTCGCCCCTGCCAAAAACCCGGATATGTGGACGCCAAAACTGTTTAACGCGATGGCGAGACTCGCTCGTCCGGGCGGCACGCTGGCAACCTTTACGTCTGCCGGATTTGTCCGTCGCGGTTTGCAGGAAGCCGGTTTTTCCATGCAGAAATGCAAAGGCTTCGGTCGCAAGCGCGAAATGCTTCGCGGCGTGATGGAACAAACCCTCACGCTGCCGACGTTAATGCCGTGGTTTTCCCGTCAGGGCAGTAAAAAACGCGAGGTTGCCCTCATCGGCGGCGGGATTGCCAGCGCACTGCTTTCGCTGGCGCTGCTGCGCCGCGGTTGGCAGGTCACACTCTATTGCGCGGATGATAAACCCGCTCAGGGCGCGTCCGGCAACCGTCAGGGAGCGCTCTACCCTCTTCTCAGCAAACACGACACGGCAATAAACTTCTTTTTCCCCGCCGCATTTACGTTCGCCCGTCGTCTCTATGACGCCCTCCCCGTCGAGTTCGAGCACGACTGGTGTGGCGTCACGCAGCTCGGCTGGGACGACAAGAGTCAGCAGAAAATCGCGCAGATGCTGTCGCTGGATTTACCTTCAGCGCTGGCAAGCGCAGTCGATGCTGAACAGGCACGGCAGCTTACCGGTGTCGAAACCGACTGTGGCGGTGTGACGTATCCTCTGGGGGGCTGGCTGTGCCCGGCGCAATTAACCTCAGCCGTGCTTCAGCTTGCCGAAAAACAGGGATTACGCTGCCACTATCAGCATTCGCTGGTGGCACTTAACCAGTCTGCATCCGGCTGGGATTTGCACTTTATGCGCGGTAATTGCGCTGAACATGCGGTGGTGGTCCTGGCTAACGGTCATCAGATTAGCCATTTCACGCAGACACAACCGTTACCCGTCTATGCTGTCGCCGGCCAGGTAAGCCATATTCCGACGACGCCTGGGCTTAGCGGGATCCGTCAGGTGCTGTGCTATGACGGCTATCTCACGCCGCAGAACCCGGCTAATCAGCAGCACTGTATCGGTGCCAGTTACCATCGCGGCAGTGAAGAGACGCAGTATCGGGAAGACGACCAGCAGCAGAATCGACAGCGTCTGATTGACTGCTTCCCGGCGGCGGAATGGGCCAAAGAGGTCGATGTCAGCGACAACGCGGCGCGTTGCGGCGTGCGTTGCGCCACCCGCGACCATTTGCCGATGGTGGGAAGCGTTCCGGACTACACTGCCACACTGGTGCAGTACGCCGATTTAGCCAACAACAAAGCGGACGCGGCAAGTGCGCCGGTGTATGACGATTTGTTTATGCTGGGTGCGCTGGGTTCCCGCGGGCTGTGCTCCGCTCCCCTGTGCGCAGAAATTCTGGCCTCACAGATGAGTGATGAACCGGTGCCGATGGATGCCGCCACGCTGGCAGCATTAAATCCCAATCGTTTATGGGTGCGGAAACTGTTGAAGGGTAAAGCGGTTAAAACACAGATGGGATAAACAGGCGCGCCATCCGGCAAGTTGACCAGGCCGGATGGCGGTATGTGATTATTGTGTGGCTTTCTGGAACAGCACGTCCCACATCGCTTTCACTAACGCCTGATCGCGTGGCGACAACTCACCGGCACCGATCGCATTTTCCAGACTGCGGGTGACGTTGGCATAGACGGACTGAGCGGAATGATCATCAGTACCTTCCAGTTCTGCGACGGCTAACGTCAGGTGGCCACGCAAATACCCACTGGCAAACAGCTCATCATCGCTTGCATGCTCTACCATGTCATCGATTAATGCCAGAATGCGTGATTCAAACTCCGCGATCATCTTCTTTCCTCATTGTAACGTGGCGCTGGCTTCAGTTGAGCGCTTCTGGCCACGGGAATTGTTCCGCCGTAAGTTCAGGCGTGTGATAATAATTCTGCAATGCCTTAATGAAGCGCGCCGGACGTTCGGGAATGCCGTTCTCCAGATACGCCATCACCTGTGCATGAACCCGACGCTGGAACACCACACGGTCTGGTTCAAAATCGCCTTCCAGGTTGTCGCAACTGACGTTAAACGGATACCCCGCCGCCACGCAGAACAACCAGTCAAACGCCTGCGGTTTCACTTCTACATCTTCAAACTGTCCCTGCGTCGCCGCATCGCGGCCATCCGGACAATACCAGTAGCCAAAATCCACTAATTCGCGGCGCGCCTTTCCGGCAATGCACCAGTGCGAAATCTCATGCAATGCGCTGGCGTAAAAGCCATGCGCAAAGACAATCCGGTGATACGGGACCTCTGCATCAGCAGGAAGATAGATCGGTTCGTCGTCGCCTTTAATCAGACGGGTATTAAAATCATCGGCAAAGCAGCCGTTAAAAATGTCAATCAACTGTTCGTAGCGGTGCGTACTGTTCATTAATTCATCCCCAGCCAGTGGAGAATCTCCTGTCCATGGTTATCATAAATAAGTTTGGCGCTCATAACTGCCGAGACAATGACGATCATCGGCCGAATCAGCTTTTGTCCTTTGCTCAGTACCAGTCGCGAGCCCATCCGCGCCCCGAGAAATTGTCCGATCAGCATGACAAAGCCGGTGGCCCAAATCACTTTCCCGCCGATGATAAACAGCAGCAGACCGCCAATATTAGAGGTGGCATTGAGCACTTTCGCGTGGGCCGTCGATTTGGCGAGGTTATAGCCGCACAGCATGACAAATGACAACGCGTAAAAGGAGCCTGCCGCCGGGCCAAAGAAGCCATCGTAGAAACCCACGCAGCCTCCGGCAACCAGGGCAAACGGCAGACCGTACAGGCGACGCTGCCGGTCTTCCTCACCCACTTTCGGCATCAGCAAAAAGTAGAGACCAATGCAGATCACCAGGACAGGCAAAACCTGACGTAGCACGTCTGACTGCACGTGTTGCACCAGCAACGCGCCGCTCATCGAACCAATAAACGTCATCGCGATATTGAGTTTCTGGTCGGCGAGGTTTACCACTTTACGGCGAATAAAATAAATTGAAGATGAAATCGAGCCGCCGCAGGCCTGTAGTTTATTGGTCGCCAGCGCCTGCGCGGGAGTCATCCCTGCCGCCATCAGCGCAGGGATGGTCAACAGACCACCGCCGCCCGCCAGTGAGTCGATGAATCCAGCCAGCATTGCCACAAAAAACAATACCATCAACAGCAGCGGAGAGACCAAAAACAGGTCCGCAAAATTATCCATTAGAGTACATGCTCATCCAGTAGCGCCTGGCAGGAAGGCGGCAACGGAGGTGGTGTCTTCTTCTCAGGCTTTGTTGTTCCAGGTTTTGGTGGTTCAAACCAACTTTGCAGCTCAGCGCCACAACCATCGCCCGGAGGAGGCAAAGGCTGATCTTCGCACTCAAGGCTGTCGGCAGGGCAACGCAATCGTACATGCATATGCGCACGATGCTGGAACCAGGGTCGCACTTTACGTAACCAGTCGCGATCGGTACCGGCATCCAGGCAAAGTTGTTGTTTTATGGCAGGATTCACAAAAATGCGGGTGACATCGTTATCTTCCGCCGCCAGCTTAATCAGGCTGGCGATTTCCGGTTTCCACAGCGAGGGCACGACATGTTTACCGTCACGGGCGACCAAATCCAGCGCCTGGGGGCGCAGCAGTTGCGCCTGAGTCCAGCGCGTTTTTGGCAACTGCAGGAAAATATCCACATCCAGGCCGGTCTGATGGCTGGCATGTCCGCTATTAAATCGCCCACCGGCGGGCATTCCCATATCGCCAATCAGCACCGTTCCCAGCCCAAGATTGTTCACCTGTGTACTCAGACGCTGAATGAACATCACCAGATCGGGATGGCCGAAATAACGGCGTTGATCGGTGCGCATCACCTGATAGTGATCCGACTGCACGGGAAGCGTATCCGCCCCCACAATGCAACCGTTCGAGAAGCCACCAATTGACTGCGCGCTGCCCGGCACCGGTTGGGCAATTTTCTGCCACGGCGTCGCCGCCAGGCTGGCCGTGCTGGCAAGCAGAGCCAGCAATGCTATCGCGGTTTTTTTCATCTCTTACCAGCGTGGAATATCCGTTTTGACATCCGCATTTTGCGCCCGTTGACGTAACAGGTGATCCATCAGCACGATCGCCAACATCGCTTCTGCGATCGGTACGGCGCGGATCCCCACGCACGGATCGTGACGACCTTTAGTGATCATCTCCACCTCTTCGCCAAAGCGATTAATGGTGCGCCCTGGAACGGTAATACTGGACGTCGGTTTCAGCGCCATATGGGCCACGATCTGTTGGCCGCTGCTGATCCCGCCCAGAATACCGCCAGCGTGATTGCTCTGGAACCCGTCTTTGGTGATTTCGTCACGGTTCTGACTGCCGCGTAGCGCCACAACGTCAAACCCGTCGCCAATTTCGACGCCTTTCACCGCGTTAATGCTCATTAGTGCATGGGCGATATCAGCATCGAGACGATCGAAGACCGGTTCCCCCAGCCCCGCCGGTACGCTGCTGGCGACCACCGTCACCTTCGCGCCGATGGAATCGCCCTCTTTTTTCAACGCACGCATCAGTTCATCCAGCGCTTCGATCTTATCCGGGTCCGGACAGAAGAACGGGTTTTGCTCGACCTGCGACCAGTCTTTGATCGCCAGCGAAATGTCGCCCATTTGAGTCAGGCAGCCCTGAATGGTTACGCCAAATTTTTCGGCGAGGTATTTTTTCGCAATTGCGCCTGCCGCCACGCGCATCGCGGTTTCCCGCGCGGAGGAACGTCCGCCGCCGCGATAATCACGCAGACCATATTTTTGCTCGTAGGTGTAATCGGCGTGTCCGGGACGAAACACATCCTTGATAGCGCTGTAATCCTGCGAACGCTGGTCGGTATTTTCAATCAGCAGACCAATGCTGGTTCCTGTCGTTACGCCTTCAAACACGCCGGAAAGGATTTTGACCTGATCCGGTTCGCGACGCTGCGTCGTGTAACGCGACGTGCCAGGGCGACGTCTGTCGAGATCGTGCTGCAGGTCAGCTTCCGTCAGCGGAATGCCCGGCGGCACACCGTCGACGATACAACCGAGCGCCAGCCCGTGCGATTCGCCGAAGGTGGTTACACGAAAGAGTTGTCCAATTGTATTTCCTGCCATTGCGGTCTCGTTGTTGTCGTTGTTGTTTAATCTTTATAGAGGCTGAAGTGCTCGCGGGCAGCAATCAACTCGGCTTTGGTCAGCATAAAGACGCCATCGCCGCCATTGTCGAATTCCAGCCAGGTGAACGGCACATCAGGATATTGTTCCATCAGATGTACCATGCTGTTACCGACTTCACAAATCAGAATACCGTCATCAGACAGGTAATCCGGCGCATTGCCCAGAATGCGACGGGTGAGTTTCAGGCCGTCAGTGCCGGACGCCAGCCCCAGTTCCGGCTCATGACGATATTCATTAGGCAGATCGGACATATCTTCCGCGTCAACGTACGGCGGGTTGGTCACGATCAGGTTGTACTGAACTTTAGGCAGGTCGCGGAACAGATCGGAGCGAATAGGCGTGACGTGATGGATCAGGCCGTGTTCTTCAATGTTGCGTTCAGTCACAGCCAGCGCGTCCGCCGAGATATCGACCGCGTCCACTTCCGCTTCCGGGAAGGCATAGGCGCAGGCAATAGCAATACAACCGCTCCCCGTGCACATGTCCAGTATGTGGTGTGGTTGCTGTGCAATCAGCCCCGCAAAGCGGTTGTTGATCAGCTCACCAATCGGAGAGCGCGGCACCAGCACGCGTTCATCAACGTAGAACTCATGGCCGCAGAACCAGGCTTTATTGGTCAGATAGGCCACCGGGATACGTTCATTCACACGACGGATCACACGCTCAACAATACGGTGGCGTTCGCTGGAGGTCAGGCGCGCGGTGCGCATATCTTCTGGAATATCCAGCGGCAGATACAGTGAGGGCAGCACCAGCTGTACGGCTTCATCCCATGGGTTATCAGTACCATGGCCGTACCAGATATTCGCCGCACTAAAGCGGCTGACCGCCCAGCGCAACATGTCCTGAATGGTATGCAGATCACTCACTGCTTCATCAACGAAAATTTTATCCACCTGTTCCTCCAGGGCATGCTCGCATTAATTTCGGCGGCTAGTTTGCCATGAAGACGGCGATAAATCAGCAATCAAGCGCGGGGATAGCGGGTGAAAATTGCGTTTTGAGCATTCGCATCCGCGTCGAGTCGGGTAAACTAGCGGATAATAAAAAAAGATGAGACCGCAGAATGAAAAAGAAAACATCGCTCAGCGAGGAGGACCAGGCGCTGTTCCGGCAGTTGATGACCGGCACCCGTCAGATTAAACAGGACACCATTGTTCATCGCCCGCTGCGTAAAAAGGTCACTGAGGTTCCGGTTAAGCGACTGCTTTCGGAGCAGGCCGATGCCAGCCACTATTTCTCTGATGAGTTTCAGCCGCTGCTGAATACAGAAGGCCCGGTGAAATATGTTCGTCCTGACGTCAGTCACTTTGAACTGAAGAAAATGCGCCGTGGCGATTACTCCCCGGAATTGTTTCTTGATTTACACGGACTGACGCAGCTTCAGGCCAAGCAGGAACTGGGCGCGCTGATTGCCGCCTGCCGACGGGAACACGTGTTTTGCGCCTGCGTGATGCACGGTCACGGCAAACATGTTCTGAAGCAACAGACGCCACTGTGGCTGGCGCAGCATCCCCATGTCATGGCCTTCCATCAGGCGCCGAAAGAATACGGCGGCGATGCCGCGTTGCTCGTGTTGATTGAAGTGGAAGAGTGGACACCGCCGGAACTCCCCTGAGCGCAAAAACAACAAGAGCCGCATCAGCGGCTCTTTGAGAGTACGACAAACCTCATCCCATACAGGATAAGACGACAGGTTAAATCGCTTTCGCCATTTTGAGGTTACACGGGCTCATCTGCCAGTTGAAAACCCCTTTTCCACTTTCATCCAGCGTTACACAGGCAATCGCTGAGGTGGTAAACATCGGCGGCGTTTCGCCAGGACACAGTTCAGACACCAGATAGCCCACTAACGGGAGGTGTGAGATCACCAGTGCGGTAGCAACACCTTCATTGGCCAGAGCTTGCAAATAAGCACTGACCAGACCGACATCGCCGCAGGGAGTCAACTCCGGCAAAACATCCACGTTGCCTGGCAGGTTCATGCATCCCCCTACCACATCCAACGTTTGTTCGGCTCGCAGGAACGGGCTCACCAGAACACGTTCGATATCCACTTTTTGACCTTTCAGCCAGTTCGCCATAAGGCGAGATTCATCACAACCACAGGTGGTTAAGGGACGAACCGAATCACTGGCGGCATCGAGGGCCGCGTCGCCGTGACGCATGATAAAAACTTGCATATTGCACCGCTTTTGTTAACCAGAATCACACGCACTCCAGCAAAAACCCCTCAGGGTTGCTGTAATGCAGTGGCCGGCATTGTGCCTTATCCGTTCACTGAATGAAACGCTGTGTTTTACCTCAATGGCGTAAGTATAGTCAATCTGTGTTTACAATTTAATCAACTCACAACCATTCAGTACGGATTTACCTTACATTTGACCTTGTTCATTCAGGTCAGTTGCATCTGTTTTCCAGAAACTTTCACCTCGCTCCGCCATCTGTAACAACCTGTCGCACGGCGTAAACCGCGGACCATACAGCGAAGCCAGACGTTGCAATACCGCAACCACTTCACCCGCACCGAGAGCATCCATATAACGGAACGGGCCCCCGAGAAACGGAGGAAAACCAATACCAAACACCGCGCCGATGTCACCATCGCGCGCACTACGGATCACCTGCTCATCAAAGCAGCGCGCCGCCTCATTGAGCATTAACATGACACAGCGTTCCGCCATCTGTTGGGGGGAGAGCCGACTTTGCCCCTGCGCGCCAATAAGCGCATAAATTGCAGGGTCGACCTGTTTTTTGCTTTTACGCCCTTTCGCCCCATAAAGATAGAAACCCCGACCATTTTTTCTACCTTTGCGATCGTCATTCAAAATTGATGAAACAACATTTGCAGGGGCGCTAAAACGCTCGCCATAAGCGGCTTCCAGTATCGGTATAATTTTAGTGCCTGTGTCGATTCCGACCTCATCCAAAAGTTGGATTGGCCCGACCGGAAAACCAAACTTTACCAGTGCGCTGTCAATCTGGTCGACCCGCTCGCCTTCGGTTAGCAGGCGAATCGCTTCATTGATATATGGCGCAAGAATACGGTTTACGTAGAACCCGGCCTTATCACGCACCACAATCGGTGTTTTACCCTGTTTTTTTGCCAACTTAACCGTGGTGGCAATGGTTTTCCCCGACGTCGTGGCATGCGGAATCACCTCCACCAGCGGCATTTTTTCAACCGGGCTAAAGAAGTGTAGACCTATCACCTGCTCGGGTCTGGCCGCTTTTGCCGCAATATCACCAATAGGTAAAGATGAGGTATTGGATGCAAAAATGGTGTGAGACGCGCAATTTTGCTCAACTTCTGCCACCATCTGTTGTTTTAACGACAGATCTTCAAACACCGCTTCAATAACCAGATCGCGATGGCAAAAGCCGCGATAGTCCACCGACCCCGAAATCAGCGCCAGCTGTTTGTCACGCTCACTGGCTTTGATATGCCGCCGACGCACCTTCGTTTCAAGCTGGTCCCAGCTGTATTTCAGTGCGTGATTGATTCCTTTGGGATTAATGTCTTTGATGCGAACTGGCAAGCCACCTTTACAGGCCGTGACGTAGGCAATACCGCCGCCCATCAGCCCACCGCCGAGTACACCGACGCTGTTAAGCGGTCCGGGTGGAACCTCGCTGCCGGGGTCCTTTTTCACATCCGTACTGGCAAAAAAGATATTGCGTAACGCCTGGGACTGCGGCGTCATCGCCAGCTCGCCAAACGCGCGCGCTTCCGCGTCATAGCCGCTGCTGCTACCCTGTGCCAGTCCGGTCTCAATCACCTGTAAAATGCGTTCTGTCGCCGGGTAATTTCCCTGGGTTTTCTGTTCTGTTTTCTTGCTGACCATGCGGAACAACAATGCTCGCCCAAGTGGACCCGCCAGAATACGTTCACGAACCGGAAGGGGTCGATGACCAGGGCGATCTTTTTTCGCCCATTCCACGGCAGCGTCCAGCAGGATCGTCTGCGGAACCACCTCATCTACCAGCCCGGCTTTCAGCGCCTGCTTCGCGCGAAGTTGTTTACCGGTAAGAATCATATCCAGTGCAATACTGATTCCCACTCGTCGTGGTAGCCGTTGGGTGCCACCAGAACCTGGCAGCAGCCCGAGTTGAACTTCCGGTAAACCAAGTACGGTTTTTGCATCATCTGTGCAGACACGCGCATGACAGGCCAGCGCCAGTTCAAGCCCACCGCCCAGACAGGCACCGTGAATGGCGGCAACCACCGGGATCGGCAGCGCGTTGATCTCAGCCATCAGTTGCTGCCCTTGTCGCGCCAGCGTTTCCGCTTCCTGCGCGCTTTTGCAGCGACTAATCATATTAATATCCGCCCCGGCAATGAAATTATCCGCTTTCGCGGAAATGATCACGACGCCGCGAATCGCCTTGTTTTCGCGGATCTGTTTCAGCATGGCCCGGACCTGCGAGGCAAATTCCGCCTTGAGGGTATTCATCTTTTCTCCGGGGACATCAACAGAGATGACGGCGACATTGTCCAGGCGAACGTTAAGCGTAAAAGCCGATGTCATTTCCATTATTCCGCCTCCAGAACCATTGCCGCACCCAGTCCCCCCGCCGCACAGGCGGTGACCAGGCCAAAACCGCCGCCGCGCCGGCGTAACTCGTGTAAGGTTTGTGTAATCATCCTCGCGCCCGTTGCGGCAAACGGATGTCCATAGGCAATCGAGCCACCGAGTACATTAAATTTGCTGTCATCGACTTCACCGGTGGCATGGGACCGACCGAGCACCTCACGCGCAAAGCGCTCGCTGCCAAGTAACTGGAGATTAGCCAGCGTCTGCGCGGCGAAGGCTTCGTGCATATCGAAAAGCGTCAGATCGGCCATGGTGATACCCGCGCGTTCCAGCGCCAGCGGCGTGGACCACGCAGGCCCCAGCAACATGTCCTGCCAGACATCGATCGCGGTAAACGCGTAGCTTCGCAGATAGCCGAGCGGAACCAGCCCCAACTCTTTGGCACGGGATTCCGTCATCAGGATGACTGCCGCCGCGCCATCCGTCAGTGGTGTACTGTTTGCCGCCGTTACGCTGCCATGTTTCCGGTCAAATGCCGGACGCAGTCTGGCATAATCCGCCAGCGTGGAATTACCGCGAATGTTGTTATCTTCTGACAACGGATCTTTAAAAGGTGGCGTGTAAGTGGTCATCACCTCATCGGCCAGCTTTCCTTCCGCCCACGCCTGAGCGGCACGCTGATGAGAGCGATGCGCCAGAGCGTCCTGCTGTTCACGGGTAATGCCGTAGGTTTTCGCCATCTGCTCGGCGGTGTCGCCCATTCGCAGGCCGGTAGAATATTCCGCTACGGCAGGCGGTATGGGCATCAGATCGCGCAAGCGCAGACGAGAAAAGAGCTTCAGACGCTGTCCCATCGTGCGGGCTTTGTTAACATCAACCAGCACCCGAGCCAGTTTTTTGCTGACGCCAATGGGCAGCACCGAAGACGAGTCCGCCCCTCCGGCGATACCCGCACGAATGGTGCCAGCCATCAGACTTTCCGCAACGTTTGCTACGGCCTGAAAACTGGTCGCACAGGCGCGACTGACGCTGTAGGCATCGGTATGCACGTTCATGCCGGTCCCGAGTACGATTTCGCGCGCAATGTTCGGCGCTTCCGGCATCTGGACAACTTGCCCAAACACCAGCTGTTCAATGACATCAGCAGGAATTTCACTGCGTGCAAGCAGTTCGCCAACCACCATTTTGCCGAGATCGACGGCGGGAATGCCATGATAGGCGGTCGCCTGACGGGCAAAAGGCGTACGTAATCCGCTCACAATGGCGATGCGATCGCCCTGGCGGGTGACCAGCGGTAAAGCCTGACTCATAACACTCCCCTGTAAAAATAAAATAAGTGGTCTGACCTGATCATAGTCTTAACCAATTTTTTACATTTAGCCAAGCGAAGCGCAAAGAAAGTGAGAGCTATGGCACAGTGAATAATCACTGCCAGAAATGAAAATGCCCCGGGAAAATTCACCGGGGCAGCAAAAATAACGAGGAGGGATTAACGCAGACCCAACTGGAAGATCAGGGTTTCGGCCTCGCAGGCGAAGACGAAATCGATATCAAGACGCACACCGTCAGACTCTTCGGTGAAAGTCGAGGTGATTTTGCACGGTTCAGATTCCACGCTACGCGCTTTTTCGGTCAGCGCCGCCAGCGTCTCTTCAGCCTCTGCGCGGTTAGCGAACACGCGGCTGTATGATGCGGTGCAATCGGAGTTGTCCATGATGGTACCAACATCCATACAGCAGCAAACCGGGGTTTCATCAGCACTGCATTTACTCATTGTAGATTTCCTCTGTATTTTGCACCCAAGGTGCCAGATAAACGATGGGAATATTTTACGCTCCCCACATGCGCCTCTCCAGTTGTTAATTGTGCGAAATGAGATAAGTGACCGAAATCACACTTAAAAATGATCTAAAACAAATTTCACCCAAAAGGATGAGTGCGCAAGCCGTCAATTTTGCCAACTGGATCGCGTTTTAGAGATCACAATTGAAAAAACTTATAAACATACTTGCAACATTTCAGCTGATCAGACCTATACTCACGCCACTGGTCTGATTTCTAAGTCGTCCCACAGACCCTACACTTCGCGCTCCTGTTACACCATGTAACATAGTTTGTATAAAAATAAATCAATTGAGGTTATGGTCATGAGCCAGAAAACCCTGTTAACAAAGTCTGCTCTCGCAGTCGCAGTGGCAATCATCTCCACCCAGGCCTGGTCTGCAGGCTTTCAGTTAAACGAATTTTCTTCCTCTGGCCTCGGCCGGGCCTATTCGGGTGAAGGCGCTATCGCAGACGATGCAGGTAACGTCAGCCGTAACCCAGCGCTGATCACGATGTTCGATCGCCCGACGTTCTCCGCCGGTGCGGTCTATATCGATCCGGACGTCAACATCAGCGGACGCTCGCCGTCTGGCCGTAGCCTTGATGCGGACAACATCGCCCCAACAGCATGGGTACCAAACGCGCACTTTGTTGCGCCAATCAACGATCAGTTCGGTTGGGGGGCATCAATCACCTCTAACTACGGTCTGGCGACAGAGTTTAACGATACCTACGCCGGCGGTTCTGTCGGCGGTACCACCGACCTCGAAACCATGAACCTCAACTTAAGCGGTGCCTATCGCTTAGATGACGCCTGGAGCTTTGGTCTTGGTCTGAACGCCGTTTATGCGCGTGCGAAAATCGAACGCTTCGCCGGTGACCTGGGTCAACTGGTCGCTGGTCAGGTGATGCAATCTCCCGCCGGACAAACACCGCAGGGTCAGCAACTGGCGGCCACCGCAAATGGCATCCCGAGCGATACCAAAATTGCCCACCTGAACGGTAACCAATGGGGCTTCGGCTGGAACGCCGGGATCCTGTATGAACTGGATAAGAACAACCGTTACGCGTTGACCTACCGTTCTGAAGTCAAAATTGACTTTAAAGGTAACTACAGCAGCGATCTGCCGCCGGCGATCAACAACTATAACCTGGGCATCCCGACCGCTACCGGCGGTGCAACCCAGTCAGGTTATCTGACGCTGAACCTGCCAGAAATGTGGGAAGTATCCGGTTATAACCGCGTGGCACCGCAGTGGGCTATCCACTACAGCCTGGCATATACCAGCTGGAGTCAGTTCCAGGAGCTGAAAGCGAAATCCACCGGTGGTCAGACGCTGTTCCAGAAAGATGAAGGCTTTAAAGACGCCTACCGTATCGCCCTGGGAACCACCTACTACTACGATGATAACTGGACGTTCCGTACCGGTATCGCCTTCGATGACAGCCCGGTTCCGTCACAAAACCGCTCTATCTCGATTCCGGATCAGGACCGCTTCTGGCTGAGCGCCGGTACCACCTACGCCTTCAATAAAGATGCGTCTGTGGACGTTGGCGTCTCTTACATGCACGGCCAGAGCGTTAAAATTAACGAAGGTCCGTACCAGTTCGAGTCTGAAGGTAAAGCCTGGCTGTTCGGTACTAACTTTAACTACGCATTCTGATTTGATGCAGACGTAAAAAAGGTGAGCTTTTTAGCTCACCTTTTTATTTGCCTAAACCGGCTTACTCGGAATCGATCTCTTTTAGTTCGTCCTGAATCGCCTGCGCGTTCGGGTTTTCCTGCGGCTTGAGTTTCCCACCATCCGCAATAAAGTCATGACGCTGGAAGTAAGCTTCACGAACCATGATGTAGGGATCGGAAGACTGGCGCAGCAGGCCATCGGAATCCAGCAACTGAGCGCGGGTCTCAATCCCTTCAATCGTCCACTTGCCGATAGACATCGGCCAGGTCAGCCAGGAGAGAACCGGATAGAGCGTATCCGCCATATCACCACCGTCCTCGCGGATAGTCCAACTACCGTAGAACGGTAACTGCACGTAAGGACCATAACCTACGCCATAATGACCTAAGGTGCTGCCGAAGCGATGTGGCTCAACGCGTTGCAGTTTCGGATTCGCCATACCAGCGACGTCAATGAAACCGCCCATCCCCAGAATCGTGTTGAGGAAGAAACGGGTGAAATGCACCATCCCCTGATACGGATCGCCCTGCAGGAAATAGTTCACCATTACCGCTGGTTCTTCCAGGTTTCCGGTGAAGTTGCTCAGACCATTACGGGCAGGCTGCGGAACATAATCACGCCAGGCGACAGCCACCGGTCGAACGATATACGGATCCAACACATTAAAGTTGAAGTTGTACATGGTGCGGTTGAACCCTTCAAACGGGTCCGAACGCCCCTGCTGTTCTGTGCCAGAACTTGCACACCCCACCAGCAGTGTGGTTCCCAGCGCAAGCGCCGACAGGCGAAGCTTCATAAATGTCTCCCTGTTAATTATGGCTATCGCTGATTGCCATCCATGACGGAACGCTATCGTATCCGCCTGTAAAGGTGTGAGCGATTGTAACAGTACGTCAAACGATGTCTATATCACCGAACTCGTTGATGTGATCATAGCCTGGTCACACCAGAATCGCCGCGCTTCTATTCTAGCGAGATGAAGAAAAACAAACGTTACCATTTTTGCGTTTTCAGAGTATGTCTTCACGGGGTTCTGGCTAAAAACCGCTACGCTTTATTCTGTCTGTGCTCATATCGGGGATGAATGATGGTTGATCATGAAAACGACAAGATAGATAAACATAGCGACGAGCTAGCTGTCGAAAGTGAAGAGAAACAGAGCGGGAAGAAGATAGAAGTGGATGAGGATCGCCTCCCTTCACGGGCGATGGCGATTCACGAGCATATTCGTCAGGACGGGGAGAAAGAGCTGGAGCGAGATGCGATGGCGCTGTTGTGGTCAGCCATTGCCGCCGGACTTTCAATGGGTGCCTCACTGCTGGCAAAAGGCATCTTCCACGTCAAACTGGAGGGCGTACCGGGCAGTTTCTTGCTGGAGAATCTCGGCTATACCTTTGGCTTTATCATCGTCATTATGGCTCGTCAGCAGCTGTTTACCGAAAACACGGTTACGGCCGTGTTGCCCGTGATGCAAAATCCGACGTTCGGTAACGCGGGGCTGTTGATGCGGCTGTGGGGCATTGTATTGCTGGGGAATATTCTGGGCACTGCGATTGCGGCGTGGGCCTTTGAATATATGCCTATCTTTAACGAAGAGACCCGCGATGCGTTCGTTAAGATAGGCATGGAGGTGATGAAAAACAGCCCCGCGGAAATGTTTGCCAACGCTATTATTTCCGGCTGGCTGATTGCCACGATGGTCTGGATGTTCCCGGCGGCTGGCGCGGCGAAGATCGTGGTGATTATCCTGATGACGTGGCTGATTGCGTTGGGCGATACCACTCACATCGTGGTTGGGTCAGTTGAAATTCTCTATCTGGTATTCAACGGTACGCTGCACTGGAGCAACTTCCTCTGGCCGTTTGCCTTACCGACACTTGCCGGAAACATATGCGGCGGTACCTTTATCTTCGCCCTGATGAGCCACGCGCAGATCCGCAACGATATGAGCAACAAGCGTAAAGAAGAAGCCAGGATCACGGCGCAAAAAAGAGACAACGCGCAGAAAAAGGTGGAAAAACAGTCCTGAATGGTGACGGTTTGAACAGTCAGGCGGCCCCTCACTTACCGAGACAAACAAAAACCGGTATACTCGGTGCCGCTTCGTCCCCTTAGTTAAATGGATATAACGAGCCCCTCCTAAGGGCTAGTTGCAGGTTCGATTCCTGCAGGGGACACCATCCCGCCGAACACCAACGTCCATCCATCCCTATAACAAAAGGCATTTTATTATCCTGATGTTCATCATTACCTGTTGAAATTAACAAAGTCCATGACGTATTCCTGCTCCGATTATCTATGAATCCCCAATTTGACCAGAAAGACTCTCAACTGATTCACCGTTAGTCAGGTCAAAACAATCCGCCCAGAAGATGAAATCATAAACCGATTGAATGTAAGCACCTTTACGCTACCGTTTCCCGGACCGGTACAAATTATCGTGGTATTCGACACACCACCGCATGCGTGATGTAGCGCAAAAGTGGCTGACGGTGAAAATGTTAAGGTGCTCCGTTATCCATATCTCAGGGTGATAATTCATGACGGTAATATCGAGAATGAAAAAGATGAGTGCAGTAGCGTTCGTGGTGGTCGCAACCCTGATGCTGACTGGCTGTGCAAGCCGATCGGATTGGGCGGTTTACGAGTCGGCTCCGGGTTTCTTCTCAGGATTGTGGCACGGATGGATTGCTGTATTCGCGATGATTGGGCATCTGTTTGATAATTCCATTGCTATTTACTCCGTTCCTAATAATGGCGGATGGTATGACTTTGGTTTTCTCCTGGGAGTCGGCGCATTTGGGGGAACCGCAGGAGCCGCTGCCAGATAAAATAACATCTTCAATATAGAAGCCACCTCCTAAGAATAAGAAGGTGGCTTCTGAGAATGCCCCAGCAAGGGGTTATCAGGAATACCGTCGCAACCCCATTCACGCGGATCGGACGATGATTTACCTTGAAAAGCACCAGACAAGAAACTGATTCGGCGTTGCGTTTCCCGCCAATTTTGACGCCCGCCATGCAGGCCGGGCGTCGCCTGGTTTAGCGTTTCGCTTCCATGCGCATTTTCCTGATCGCGTAAAACGCGTCCGGGCTCATCCAGAAATCATAAGCCGTATCCTGACGTTTACGATTTTTGAGTTCACGCAGCGTAACACCGCAAATCTTACCCTCGGCAACCCACCGCGCTATCTCCCCCGTACTGAGTCGCAACTGCTTTTTCATCACCGATAACAGACTGACCTGAAAGGCGATCGTTAATCTGATACTCACCTTCAGATGCTGATGCCGGGCAAACGTGATCCGCCACTGCTCGCGAACAGCAAAGTCCGGGCTCCCGGAGAGTTCGGCATTATTTCGCTTCAGAATGTGGCGATCGTGAGCGAAAAGTTGGATCGCCCTTGCGTCATTGGCAACGATCCGCGCATAGAGATCGCGGTCAATACGGTTGACAGGGAGTCGCGAGAACAGGCTGATATTCCAGGTGTAATCACAGTGAAGACACTTATAGATGCTCCAGATATCCAGCAACTTTTTTTGCGAATTCATTCTGAAAGCCCCGGAAGGGATGAATTCGCGTTTGATATTGCAGGCAGGACAGCGCTTCGCGATGCGCTGATAGCCCACGGGACTGACGGTCCATATGAGGTGCATGTTGACCCTTTTTTAACCCATACAAAAACGGATTCGTCCTGAACGAACCATGAATTTTGCTAAGAGAAAAATATTTAAAGATATTTTTCAGTGGGTTAAGAAAAGATTTCCAGCACAACTATCCCTTGAGTCATCGGTGAGACAGTAAGACTAACAGACCCTCATTTT
Organism: Citrobacter farmeri; assembly: GCF_019048065.1. Classification (NCBI taxonomy): domain Bacteria; kingdom Pseudomonadati; phylum Pseudomonadota; class Gammaproteobacteria; order Enterobacterales; family Enterobacteriaceae; genus Citrobacter; species Citrobacter farmeri. The sequence goes on along the minus strand of NZ_CP077291.1, from coordinate 1,404,105 downwards.
CTCAATACATAAACCAAATCAATATTTGTTACACATCTGACAGGGTTATTTGATCTGGCATCGGATTCTTCTCGAAAAATAACCGTATATTTATTCATCAACCACAGGACACAAGGAGCGTTACATGTCACAGCAAGAACAGTTTTGCCACGCCTGCGGAATGCCGCTGTCCGCACCCGATGCCAAAGGAGCGAGCGATAAATACTGCGCATATTGCAGCGACGCCGAAGGCAATCTGAAGCCCTGGGATGAAGCCGTTTCTGGCCTGGCGGGTTTTCTTGACTCCTGGCAAAAAGTTGGCCCTGAGGAATCACGTAAGCGTGCGATTCGCTTCCTGACGTCCATGCCAGCCTGGGCGCATAAAGCGGACGACTAAACCGCAGATGTCCAGCCAACGGTCAGATGCCGTCGTCATTCTGCATGAAATTTACGGCATCAATGCACATATACAACGTACCAGCGATATGTGGCGAGCGCGTGGGTTCGCGGTTTATACTCCCGCGCTTTTCCCCCATGACAGTCCCTTCAGTTATGCGCAACAGGATGAAGCTTATCGCTATTTTTCAAACCACGTGGGTTTTGATCCCCAACCCGTCTTAACGCTGCTTGCCACACTGCGCGCGCAACATCGCAAACTGATTGTCATTGGTTACAGCACCGGGGCAACGCTTGCGTGGCGAATCGCAGGAAGCGGCTTGTGTGATGGGGTTATCTGTCACTATGGCTCTCGCATTCGTCAGTACAGCGATGAGTTACCGCACTGCCCTGCGCTGATGATCATGGCCCGCCACGAGCCGTCATTCGACCCGACAGCACTGCAGCAGAAGCTGGAAACATTGCCCCTGGTGCAATGTCATATGTTCGATGCACAGCACGGTTTCTGCGACGCCGACAGCCCCGGACATCTTGCGTGGCAGGCGCGCCATGCTGTCGCTGATGCCATCGCCTTTGTCGACGCAATCTGCGGATAGCCAGCATGATGGCCTTTTATAGCCAGCGACGAACCTGCTTAGCGTAGTGCTCCCACTCTGCCCCAAAGCGCTTATGTAACTGAAACTCTTCAAAATCGATATGCAACCTGGCCACCGCCAACATGAAGAGTGGAACGGCAATCAGGCCAGGCAGACTGCCCATCCAGAGGGCAACGGCAAGTTGTCCTCCGCTCAGTCCAAGATAAATCGGATTTCGGCTCCAGGCATAGCATCCGCGCGTGACCAGCGTCGTCGTTTTATCGGCCTGAAGCGGATTGAGCGTGGTGCGATTCACATGCATTTGCCACGCGGTTGTCATGATGACGCCAAGGCTTACCGCAGCTATCGCCAGGCTCAGAACCTGGGTAACCAGACCAAAGGTAAAACGCGGATTTGCGGTAAGACAATCTCCCACCACAAAGATTAACAGAATAACCGGTGGCGGAAATCGACTCCTGAGCTTTTCGAGACGCACATTGACGTGTTTCATTCCCCTCCTTTTGCACCGCGATTATTTGAGACTTTTCAGATTCCTTCGAATATTGCCTGATAAATTATTATTAAACTATGCTCAATACGGTGCGGTAATTCCTCTCTTTTTAAAAAGGTGATAATTATGGCCGGTTGGTTTGAATTAAGTAAGAGTACAAACGATCAGTTCCGCTTTGTACTGAAAGCAGGGAATGGCGAGGTGATCCTCACGAGCGAACTGTATACCACGAAAGCGGCGGCAGAAAATGGTATTGCTTCCGTTCAGTCGAACAGTCCGCTGGACGAACGCTACGAAACGAAAACTGCGTCGAATGGTAAGTTCTTCTTCAATTTAAAAGCAGGCAATCATCAGGTCATTGGCACCAGCCAGATGTACGCCTCCACGCAGTCGCGCGATGTCGGTATCGCGTCGGTAAAAACAAACGGCAGCAGCAAAACAATAAAAGAGCAAATCTGATTTTCTGACGTAAATGGCCAGATCGGGAAATACCGATCTGGCATCTTATATCAAAGAACCTTACTTAAAAATTCAGCCGTTCGCGGATTTGCTGGCGACGTAAAAAGTACCTCCGGCGATCCTTCCTCCTGGATAATACCGTGATCGATAAAAATAACCCGATCGGCCACTTCACGGGCAAATCCCATTTCATGGGTGACGATCGCCATGGTCATGCCTTCATTGGCCAGGTTCTTCATCACCTCCAGCACATCGCCAACCAGCTCCGGGTCCAGCGCCGAGGTTGGCTCGTCGAACAGCATGATCGAGGGGTTCATTGCCAGCGCGCGTGCAATCGCCACGCGTTGCTGCTGACCGCCCGACAGGCGTGAAGGCCAGGCATCGCGTTTATCGCTTAACCCGACTTTTTCCAACAGCATTTCAGCCCGGTTAATCGCTTCACTGCGGGAGAGCCCCAACAGCATTTGCGGCGCCATCATCAGGTTATCCAGCACCGTCATGTGCGGAAACAGATTAAAACGCTGGAACACCATCCCGACGCTTTCACGCATTTTATTGAGATCGGTTTTGCGATCGTGAACGGCAAAACCATTCACCACGACTTCGCCTTCGGTAACCGTCTCGAGCGCATTCATGCAGCGTAAGAAGGTGCTTTTTCCGGACCCCGATGGACCAATGATACACACCACCTCCTGGGGTTTGATATCACAGTCAATACCGCGCAGAACGTGGTTGTCACCAAAGTGTTTATGTAAATTTTTAATGTGGATCACTTTTACCAAACCTTTTTTCCAGACGGTTAACCAGCTGTGCCAGCAGGAAGGTGAGTACCCAGTACACCAGCGAAATGGTCAGGTAGGGTTCCCAGTAGGTTGCATAAGCACCTGAAACCGTTCGCGCCGCATAGGCCAGATCGGCAAGTCCGATTGCCGAGGCGAGTGAGGAATCTTTGACAATCGCGATGGCATTATTGCCCAGCGGAGGAAGAATACGGCGAAAAGCCTGAGGCAGGATAACTTTGCGCATGGTTTTCCACCACGGCATTCCCAGCGCCCGCGACGCTTCCATCTGACCAGGGTCAATCGATTGGATCCCCGCACGGAAGATCTCAGAAACATAGGCCCCGGCATTCAGCGTGATCGCCACAATACAGGATAAGAAAGCACCGTAGCCCGAACGCAATTCGCGGGCGACATCGGCGCTCATCAGTCCGCTGGTAACCAGCATCCCGTCACGGGGATTGATGAACAGCGGCACCAGCGCAAAATGGACAACCATGATCTGGACAAACAGTGGCGTTCCGCGAAAGGCGCTGACGTAGAAACGAACGGGATACTGAACACAATAGCGGAGCGCGTATTTCCAGAAGCCGTGCTCGGCTTTCGCCATGCGGCCCAGCCCCAGCGTCAACCCCCAGAGTGTGCCAAGACAGACACAGATGATGGTACATTTTATGGTCATCCACGCGCCTTCCATAAACAATGGCGCATACTCCTGGATGATTTCCCAACGAAATCCCGTCATGGTTTTCCCCTGCAAAAAAGCTGACACAGACAACGTGTCAGCCTAAAAAAATTAATAAAGCAAATTACTCTGACGGAAGCGTCGGGACTTCGCTATCAAACCAGGTTTTATAAATTTTATCGTAGGTGCCATCAGCGATGATTTTCTTCAATCCCGCATTAATCTTCTGCTGTAATTCGGTATTCCCTTTGGCTACCGCAATACCAAAATACTGGCGTTCGAACTTAGCATCCGGGACGAGCTTGAACTGTTTTTCCGGATGCTGCTTGATGTAGTATTTCACCACACCGACATCGCCAACCGCCGCGCTAACACCATCTTCAAACAATTCCTGTAGCATTAACGGGGTATTATCGAAACGCTTAATCGCGGTGCTGTTTTTCCCCAGAACGCCAGAAACCACAATGTCACCGGTGCTGGAGTTAACGACGCCAACCTTTTCCGTCTTCAGCGAGTCCAGAGAACTCACTTTTGAATCAGCCGGAACGACAATTGACTGCTCAGCCGGGAAATAAGGAAGAGAAAAATCCACCATCTGCTTACGTTTATCCGTGATGGTGATCCCCGAGATAATAATGTCGCGATCCCCGGAACCCAGCGTCGCGAAGATACCTTCCCACGGCGTGTTGACCAGTTTGACATCAAAATTTTCCGCTTTAGCGATAGCTTTAATAATATCGATATCAAAGCCTTCCAGCTGTTTCTGGCTGTTTTCAAACTCAAACGGGCGATAGGTGCCACCCGCGCCGACCACGTAAGTTTCTTGTGCTGCAAAAGCGGCCCCGGTCAACGCCATCATCAAACATCCTGCTTTTATCCACTGACTGAACATTCCCTTCTCCTTTTATTTTTATGCACATTTACTGCATAAAAATACCCAAACTGATTTCCTTATGCAATCACTATCTGATCCGCGTTTTACCTCACCAAATCCCCGATTAACTTACCGCTTTCCCAGCCGTTACGCCTTCTTGCGCCATCGCAACAAACGCCCTGGCAGCCGCGGTTCGCCAGGCACCTTTTCGCTGCAGTAATACGGCCGTACGTTCGAGAAGTTGCGGGGTCAGTGAAATCGCCTGGAGATCGTGACTCTGTTCTGCGATGGGGGCAGGCAACAACGTGGATAATCCGGTGCGCCGCACCAGCTCCAGTACAGCACTAATAGAGTTGGCCTCCATGAGAATCTGCGGTCGCAGTCCTGCCTGTAGGCAGTAACGGTCAATCTGCTCCCGGGTAGCAAACTCCGCGTTCAATAAAATCAACTTTTCGTCATTGAGCACGCTCAAATCCACCGACGCCTGCACGGCCAGCGGATGATGATTCGCCACGACCAGGGCCAGGTTCTCGGTCAGCAACGGCTGCGCATCGATATCCGCAGAGTGAACCTGATCAAAGGCAATGCCGACATCCAGTTCATCATTGACCACCATCTCTTCGATTTTATCCTGTGAGAGTTCCTGTAGTTGTAAGGTCACATTGGGATAACGGGTATGGTATTCAGCCAGTAGCGGGCCGATAAACCAGGCGGTAAAAGTCGGTGTGACCGCAACACGCAGGGAGCCCCGACTCAGATCCTCCACATCATGAATGGCGCGTTTGCCCTCTTCCAGCGCCTGTAGCGCGCTGCGCGCATAGCGCAGATAGACTTCTCCCGCGTCGGTCAACCGGATCGTTCGCCCACTGCGATCGAACAACTGCACGGCCAGCATCTCCTCCAGTTGCCTGATTTGCTGCGAAAGCGCGGGTTGCGAAACGTGCAGCGCCGCCGCTGCACGGGTGAATCCGTGATGCTCCGCCACGGCAAGAAAATAGTGAGTGTGTCGATCCAGCATCGCCCTTACCTATAAGATTTTCCAATAGACACCATTATAAATGAGTCTTTTATCTTATGACACGAAGCGCGTAGCCTGTGTTCATCGCATAGCGAAACAGAGGATTATTCGTGAAAGAGATTATTGATGGTTTCCTGAAATTTCAGCGCAATGTATTTCCTGAACGCGCGGAATTATTCAGACGCCTTGCCACTGAGCAAAACCCCCGCGCGTTATTCATCTCCTGTTCGGACAGTCGCCTGGTCCCCGAACTGGTCACCCAGCGCGAGCCTGGCGATCTGTTCGTGATCCGCAACGCCGGCAATATTGTGCCGTCATATGGCCCGGAACCCGGTGGGGTGACTGCCTCGGTGGAATACGCCGTCTCTGCGCTTCGCGTCACCGACATCGTTATCTGTGGGCACTCCGATTGCGGTGCGATGACCGCGATTGCCGGGTGTCACTGCCTGGACCACATGCCTGCCGTCGATCACTGGCTGCGCTATGCGGATTCCGCCCGCGTAGTCAACGAGTCACGAACGCATGCCTCTTTAGCTGAAAAAACGGCCGCGATGGTGCGTGAAAACGTCATCGCGCAACTCGCCAACATTCAAACCCATCCCTCAGTGCGTCTCGCACTTGAAGAAGGACGCATTGCGCTCCACGGCTGGGTCTATGACATCGAAAGCGCTGAGATTGCCGCTTACGACGGCACCCGCGGACGGTTCGTTTCACTGGCAGAAAACCCAAACACCTGCGCGATGCCTTATCGCCAGTCATCCGCAGCCTGAGCTATTTTTTAACGTATCAAAGAGGTTCTATTATGATTCAGTCGCAAATTAACCGTGATATTCGCCTGGCCCTGGCCGACCAGATCCTGCTGAGCAAAGCCAAAAAAGATCTCACGTTTGCCCAACTTGCGGACGGCACCGGCTTATCAGAAGCGTTTGTCACCGCCGCGCTGCTTGGCCAACATGCTCTCCCGGCCGATGCAGCGCGTCTCGTCGGCGAAAAACTGGCTCTCGACAGCGATGCAGTATTGTTGCTACAGACCATCCCATTGCGCGGCAGTATTGACGATCGCGTACCGACAGACCCGACGATGTACCGTTTCTATGAGATGTTGCAGGTTTACGGCACCACGTTAAAAGCGCTGGTTCACGAAAAATTTGGCGACGGCATTATTAGCGCCATTAACTTCAAGCTGGATGTCAAAAAAGTGGCGGACCCGGAAGGCGGCGAGCGCGCCGTAATTACCCTCGATGGTAAGTATTTACCCACGAAGCCTTTCTAATCCATCAGAGCGGTACGCGCAGGCGTATCGTTCTTCTTTTCTCTGTACACAGGAGTAAAGTATGTCTGCACATGATAATTATCTGCAACAGGCACTGGCCCTGGCAGCCCGCAACGTTGAACAGGGTGGACGCCCGTTTGGCGCGATTATTGTCCGCAATGGCGAAGCGATCGCCGAAGCCGTCAACACGCTACACCTGGATGATGACCCCACCGGGCATGCAGAGCTCAATGCCATTCGGGCGATTGCGGCTCATTCAGGCAGCGCGGCGCTTCGCGAATGTGTGGTTTACGCCAGCGGTCAGCCGTGCCCCATGTGCCTTAGTGCCATGTATCTCACCGGCGTAAAAGAAGTCTGGTTCGCCAACAGCAATGGCGATGGTGAGACATTCCGTCTTTCCACTGCGGCAATTTATCAGCAATTACGGCAGCCCCTCGAGCAACAAACTCTGCCTGTTCATCATCTTCCGCAACCCAATGGGCTGGCAGTTTATCAACGCTGGGCTGAAAAACAGTCATGAACAAAACGCCCCACTTTGGGCTAATCCTGCTGATTCTGGTGCTGATTGGCCTGAATATGCGTCCGCTGCTGACCTCGGTTGGTCCACTTTTGCCGCAACTACGTGCCGCAAGTGGTATGAGCTTTGCCGTGGCGTCGCTGCTCACAGCATTACCGATGATCGCCATGGGGGCTCTGGCGCTGGCCGGAGGGTGGATCAATCGCCATATCAGCGAGCGCCTTAGCGTCGCCTTAAGTCTGTTGATGGTTACGACCGGCGCGTTGCTTCGCGAACTGGCGCCGCACAGCGTCGTACTACTGAGCAGCGCTCTGCTGGGCGGTATCGGTATTGGGATCGTTCAGGTTGTCATGCCAACGGTAATTAAGCGCCTTTTTCATCGTCGCATGCCGCAGGTGATGGGGCTCTGGTCAGCTGCATTAATGGGCGGAGGGGGACTCGGCGCGGCGATGACCCCGTGGATCGCGCAACATAGCGAACTCTGGTATCGCTCGCTGGCATGGTGGGCTCTGCCTGCGCTGATTGCCCTGGTCGGCTGGCTGGCACAACCTCGCTCAGCTGAGATGCCGTCACCTCACCGGAAAAGTGCTGCCGTGCGCGTCGTACTCAACCCGCGCGCCTGGACGCTGGGACTCTATTTTGGCGTGATCAATGGCGGTTACGGCAGCCTGATTGCCTGGCTGCCGCCGTACTATATTCAGTTGGGCGAAAGCGCACAGTTCAGCGGCACGCTGCTGGCTCTGATGACCGTCGGTCAAACAGCGGGGGCGCTAATATTGCCGATGCTTGCGCGTCATCAGGATCGTCGTAAACTGCTGCTTTTCACGCTGGCCTTACAGATGCTTGGCTTTTGCGGTTTTATCCTCTGGCCTGCGCAACTGCCAATCCTCTGGGCCGTGGTTTGCGGTATCGGCCTGGGCGGCGCATTTCCTTTATGTCTGGTGCTGGCGCTGGACCATGCCCAACATCCGGTGATATCCGGCAAATTAGTCGCTTTTATGCAGGGGATTGGCTTTATAATCGCGGGCCTCTCTCCCTGGCTCTCCGGTATCTTACGGAGCCTGAGCGGCAATTACTGGCTTGACTGGACGTTCCACGCCCTCTGTGTGGCCGGACTTATGGCGCTCACCCTGCGTTTCGTGCCGGCACGCTATCCACAGGAATGGTCAGTCGCTGAATAAGGCGCGAAAGAAATGAAGGGGTGGAGGGAGATAAGAAGGAATTAACCTGTTCGTTCTTGCTGATCCTGACAACGAAAGTGCCAGCTAACTGGCACTTTTCCCTACGACGCGATAGCCCGATATAAAAAATGGCAATCATCAATACTAATGATTTATTGCCGGGCTAATTAACGCTTACCGTAGCCCACCATAAAACGAATGATCAGGCCGCAGGCCGGTGAAAGAAAAAGAAACAATCCTGTGACCATCTCATCACCAGCAGTCAACCACATCGTGGTGTAGTATATCAGCACCGCCAGAATGATCATGCCGATAAACGCGCTAATGGCTGATACCCAACCTAAAACCTGCGCGATATAACCACTGACACCCAGCATACTCACGAGCAGAAAGGCTAAAAAAAAGATCATCGCCGTACCTCCTTTTTGCGTGAACTTCAAACGTAAATCCTTACTCTCCTTATATTTTCAATCATAAGCGAAAGTGGTCTCTCCGGCAAATCTCTCAACTTTTTTATAACAATTGTGATTATACGAATATTCCGCATTGTGCTTTTCAAACTTTATTAAAAACAACCTATTAAAAACCACGCCATTATTTTTCAAACGCAATGAAAATATTTACGCTTCTTGATTAATTATTTGTGGCTGACATTAATCCCCTGGTGGTACATTATACGTCCAGCATTCATGCCCCTCGTGGTTTTGTCCTGACGCAGTTTTACACTCTTTGCAGGAACCATTGTCGTACATGATGGCCTAAAACATTGAGTGTACCGCGTTGGAGAATACGTCTTCTGCGATACAAAAATGGGTATCAATAGAAGGTATTTATGTTCCCAACATGCAAATTTTCCCGCGAGTTCCTACATCCGCGATACTGGCTCACCTGGTTTGGCCTCGGTGTGCTTTGGTTGTTGGTACAACTGCCCTATCCGCTTCTGTGCTTTCTCGGCACCCGAACGGGTTCGTTGGCACGCCCCTTCCTGAAGCGCCGCGAGTCCATCGCCCGTAAAAATCTTGAGCTCTGCTTCCCGTCTTATTCTCTGGAACAGAGAGAAAAGATGATCGAAGAGAATTTCCGTTCTCTCGGTATGGCGCTGCTGGAAACCGGTATGGCCTGGTTCTGGCCGGACCGTCGCGTGCGTAAATGGTTTGATGTTGAGGGACTGGATAACCTGCAACGTGCGCAAGCGCAAAACCGCGGCGTGATGGTCGTTGGCGTTCACTTTATGTCACTGGAACTGGGTGGTCGGGTGATGGGCCTTTGCCAGCCGATGATGGCGACCTATCGCCCACACAACAATCCGCTGATGGAGTGGGTGCAGACCCGCGGACGGATGCGTTCGAATAAAGCTATGATCGGCAGAAACAATCTGCGCGGCATCGTTGGTGCCCTGAAGAAAGGTGAAGCCGTCTGGTTTGCACCGGATCAGGACTACGGCCCAAAAGGCAGTTCTTTCGCTCCGTTCTTCGCTGTTAAGGACGTGGCAACCACGAATGGTACCTATGTGTTGTCGCGTTTATCAGGTTCGGCCATGCTCACCGTTACGATGGTCAGAAAAGCCGGTAACAGTGGTTACCGTCTGTATATCTCTCCTGAGATGAAAGGCTACCCGGCAGATGAAAACCAGGCCGCCGCCTATATGAACAAAATTATCGAGAAAGAGATCATGCGCGCCCCTGAGCAGTATCTCTGGATCCACCGCCGCTTTAAAACCCGTCCACTGGGTGAAGCCTCGCTCTACATCTAAAAAGGCCGTAAGGCCTTTTTTATTGTCTGCTATAACCAATAACCTTGATTATATTGTGGTTTTCATCCTCACTTTTTACGCCAGAGATCGCGTCGCTCAATGGTGATTTATTACCCTCTGAAATTATACTGTCGCCGAATCACGACAGTTGTAAGTTATTAAAAGTAAATAAGAAAATGCCTCTTGTCTCGCTTCATTTTTAGGCGTACATTAGCGCCGTCTGGAGCAATCAACGCACAGAATTCTGAGGTGATACCGCAGACGAAACAGAGGAATTTTCCGGGTTTTGTTCTTACTGGTATCAGCTCTCTATAATCAGATGAGATGAAATTCATTCGGGCGTATCAGTCATTACGCGGAGAGATGAAAGTGAAATATTTCTTTATGGGCATTTCTTTTATGGTCATCGTTTGGGCCGGTACGTTTGCCCTGATGATCTAAAGACAACAATGCAGCAAAAAAACAGGAGCCGATGGCTCCTGTTTACGTTTGGATGGACAGAACGTGTTACTCGAGGGTTTCAGAAGCCGATTTCGTTCCGGCAGGCAACAGGCCATCGGCGCGGAACATCGATTTAATCCCTCTGATCGCCTGACGAATACGATCGCGGTTCTCAATCAGCGCGAAGCGCACATGGGTATCACCGTAATCACCAAAGCCAATTCCGGGCGACACACACACTTTAGCGTCGTTCAGGAGTTTCTTCGCGAAGTCCAGCGACCCCATCCCGGCATACTGTTCCGGGATCTTCGCCCATACGTACATGGAGGCTTTCGGCATCTCGACCATCCACCCGGCCTCATGTAGCCCTTTCACCAGTACGTCACGACGGCGCTTATACTGCTCGGCGATATCCCGCACGCACTGCTGATCGCCTTCCAGTGCCGCAATGGCGGCAACCTGTAGCGGGGTAAACGTGCCGTAGTCGTGATAGCTCTTAATCCGCGCCAGGGCATTGACCAGCGTTTTGTTGCCGACCATAAAGCCAATGCGCCAGCCCGCCATATTGTAGCTTTTCGACAGCGTGAAAAACTCCACCGCCACGTCGCGCGCTCCAGGCACCTGCATGATGGACGGCGCTTTCCAGCCATCGTAAACGATGTCGGCGTAAGCCAGATCGTGTACCACCAGCACATCGTAACGCTTCGCCAGCGCGACCACTTTCTCAAAAAATTCTAACTCGACGCACTGCGCCGTCGGATTAGACGGGAACCCGAGGATCATCATCTTCGGTTTCGGATAACTTTCGCGAATCGCACGCTCCAGCTCGTTGAAGAAATCGATACCTTCCACCAGCGGAACAGAACGCACCTGAGCGCCGGCAATTACCGCGCCGTAAATATGGATGGGATAGCTGGGGTTCGGCACCAGCACCGTATCACCATGATCGAGTGTGGCCAGCATCAGGTGCGCCAGCCCCTCTTTTGAGCCAATAGTGACAATCGCTTCGGATTCGGGATCGATATCCACTTCATAGCGTTCCTGATACCAACGGGAGATGGCCCGACGCAGGCGCGGGATACCGCGAGAAGTAGAGTAACCGTGCGTATCCGGGCGCTGCGCCACGGTGCACAGTTTTTCGACGATGTGAGGCGGCGTCGCACCGTCCGGGTTCCCCATGCTGAAGTCGATAATATCTTCGCCGCGCCGACGCGCAGCCATCTTCAGTTCAGCCGTGATGTTAAAAACGTAGGGGGGGAGACGATCAATACGCGTAAAGCGACGTTCAGGGCGAGAGTCAGCCATAGTTTCCTCAGATTCACGTTAGCGCCCGGACCGTCCGAGCGACGCTGCCACGATGGTGGCATGTTTAGAAAATAGCCTGATTAAAATCCCTCTGTCGAGAGGGAAAGCAAAATATTTTTTTGTTTCTAAAAAGAGGAACCTCAACTTTAAAAGAGGAAATCTTTCTTATTTCACTCGTATTTCGCGTTACTTTTCTATAACACTCTGTTGTTATAGTAGTAACCAGGAAAGCCCGCGTTTTATGAGATGTATTGTAAATACACCAATCACGCATCAATCCCCTTTTAAAATTGAGGTTTTTCCTCATTAGCCACAACATCTCAGCAGGCTGGTCATCCGCCCTGCGGTTACCTATCATAGTTCTTTAACCCTTTGGCAAGAGTCGCCCGTGCACGAAATATTTACCATGCTGCTGGCCGTCTTTGACCGTGCAGCGCTGATGCTATTCTGTCTGTTCTTTCTCATCCGCATCCGCCTGTTTCGCGAGCTGCTGCATAAGTCTGCCCATACGCCAAAAGAACTGCTCGCCGTCACCGCCATTTTTTCGATGTTTGCGTTGTTCAGCACCTGGTCCGGCGTTCCGGTCGAAGGTTCGCTGGTGAATGTGCGGATCATTGCCGTGATGTCAGGCGGGATCCTGTTTGGTCCGTGGGTAGGTATTATTACGGGGGTAATTGCCGGGACGCACCGCTATCTGATTGACATCGGCGGAGTGACAGCACTCCCCTGCTTTATCACCAGCATCCTGGCGGGGTGTCTTGCAGGCTGGATTAACCGCAAGATCCCTAAAGCCCAACACTGGCGCGCCGGGATTTTGGGCGGCATGCTTTGTGAAACGCTGACGATGATCCTGGTTGTTCTCTGGGCACCAACCACCGAACTGGGGCTGGATATCGTCTCGAAAATCGGTATTCCGATGATCCTCGGCAGCGTCTGTATCGGGTTTATTGTGATGCTGGTACAGAGCGTTGAAGGGGAGAAAGAAGCGAGCGCCGCGCGACAGGCCAAACTGGCGCTGGATATCGCCAATAAAACGCTGCCCCTGTTTCGCCATGTCAACAGCGAGTCGTTGCGCCAGATCTGCGAAATCATTCGTCACGATATTCACGCCGACGCGGTGGCAATTACCAATACCCAACATGTACTGGCCTACGTCGGCGTCGGGGAAGCCAACTACCGCAACCACGATGACTTCGTCAGCCCAACCACTCAACAGGCGATCAATCATGGCGAAATTATCATTAAAAATAATGATGAAGCACACCGCACGCCGGAGATCCACTCCATGCTGGTCATTCCATTATGGGAAAAAGGGGTGGTGACCGGCACACTGAAAATTTACTACTGTCACGCCCATCAGATCACCTCGTCATTGCAGGAGATGGCGGTTGGTCTGTCACAGATTATTTCGACCCAGCTCGAGGTGTCCCGTACCGAGCAATTACGGGAAATGGCAAATAAGGCAGAGCTACGTGCGTTACAAAGTAAAATTAATCCTCATTTCCTGTTTAACGCCCTGAACGCCATTTCGTCATCGATTCGGCTGAATCCGGATACTGCTCGCCAGCTTATTTATAATTTGTCGCGTTACCTGCGCTATAACATTGAGTTAAAGGATGACGAGCAGATCGACATCAAAAAAGAGCTGTATCAAATCAAGGATTACATTGCCATTGAACAGGCCCGTTTTGGCGATAAGCTGACCGTTATTTATGATATTGATGAAGAGGTAAACTGCGCCATCCCCAGCCTGTTGATACAACCGTTAGTGGAGAACGCTATTGTCCACGGCATCCAGCCCTGTAAAGGGAAAGGCGTGGTGACGATTAGCGTCGCCGAGTGCGGCAACCGGGTGCGCATTGCCGTAAGGGACACCGGCCACGGTATCGATCCGAAGGTGATTGAGCGTGTGGAATCCAACGAAATGCCAGGCAATAAAATTGGTCTGCTTAATGTCCATCATCGCGTTAAGCTGTTATACGGTGAAGGCCTGCATATTCGCCGCCTGGAGCCAGGTACCGAAATCGCCTTTTATGTGCCTAACCACCGCGCGGCGACCGCTACGCCCGCCACGTTATTGCTTTAAGCCGGAGTAACACTGTGAAAGTCATCATCGTTGAAGATGAATTCCTCGCCCAACAGGAACTCAGTTGGCTGATTAAAGAACATAGCCAGATGGAGATTGTCGGTACGTTTGACGATGGCCTGGATGTACTGAAGTTTTTGCAGCATCACCGCGTCGACGCCATTTTTCTCGATATCAATATCCCGTCTCTGGACGGCGTTCTGCTGGCGCAAAATATCAGTCAGTTCGCCCATAAGCCGTTTATTGTGTTTATTACCGCGTGGAAAGAACATGCGGTTGAAGCGTTCGAGCTGGAGGCATTTGACTATATTCTTAAGCCATATCAGGAATCGCGGATCGTCGGGATGCTGCAAAAACTGGAGACGGCCTGGCAGCAGCAACAGTCCGGTGCCGGTGCGACTGGGCCCGTTACGCGCGAAAACGACACCATCAACCTGATCAAAGATGAGCGAATTATCGTCACGCCGATCAACGATATTTATTACGCCGAAGCCCATGAGAAAATGACGTTTGTTTATACGCGGCGGGAGTCGTACGTGATGCCCATCAATATCACCGAGTTCTGCAACAAACTGCCGCCCTCGCATTTTTTCCGCTGCCACCGCTCGTTCTGCGTCAATCTGAACAAGATCCGCGAGATCGAGCCGTGGTTTAACAATACCTATATTCTGCGGCTCAAGGATCTGGAATTTGAGATCCCCGTAAGCCGCAGTAAGGTAAAAGAGTTTCGGCAGTTAATGCATTTATAGTGAACAGCGTTGCGTTGTCGCCTGGCAGCGCAAAAATCAGACTTTGAGCATTTTGACCGTGGACTCGATATCAATCTCATCTTCCGAAAAGATCAGCGTCGTGCCCTGGAAAGTGGTGATCGCCAGTTTTTTCACCGAGCGCATTTCACCGGGTTTCGCCGTGGTTTTCGGCCTGATGCTGTTCATCAGCAGCCCAACAGAGAGCACCGCATTGTCTTTATCAATCGGTGTATCGACCGGGACCTCTTCGCTGAACACCACGAATGACTTAATCGAGGTGAGCTTCAGGCGCTCGCCCGCGATATAGATATATTTACTGTCCGGCACGACCTTCACCGCATACGCAGAAAGGCCTTTGTTGTTGGTGGTCGGCTCAAAGGTTACCGCCGCATCTTTCTTGATAAGCTCAGGGTTGGCAACCTTAATCACATGAAAATAGCGGTTATCGCCGTTCTCATCTTTGATAAATCCAAAACCTTTATCTTTAAACCACGTTGTGATTGTTCCGTTCATCGCCATTACCGTCTGGTTAATCTACTCAATTTTTTGCAGCGCGCAGTGTAAAGCACAATGCCTGCGCAGACCACGTCTTTGGGTTAAGTCTGGATGATATATTTCGGGGACGCGAGGGAAAGTGAAGTCGTCGTCATTCGCCGGTCGGCTGAAAATGGGTTATCATCCACACCCACTTTCCCGCCGGGCAGCCTGATGTCTACGATCATTGATACCTTTATTGCCCCACCATGCGACGATGAAATAGAGACGCTCTATCAGGACGATCACCTGGTGTTGATCAATAAGCCTGCCGGGTTACTCAGTCTTTCAGGGAAGAATCCGCAAAATCTTGATTCGGTACATTATCGGCTGGTTCAGCAATTCCCTGGCTGCACGCTGGTCCACCGCCTGGATTTCGGCACGTCCGGACTGATGGTGGTGGCGCGGAATAAAGCGATCAATGCCGCCCTCTGCCACCAGTTCAGCCAGCGCACCGTCAGCAAAGTCTACAGCGCGCTGCTCTGTGGACATCTGGAAGCTGACCAGGGAACGATCGACGCGCCGATTGCCAAAGATCCCGCCCTGTTTCCGCTGATGTCGATTTGCCCAATCAATGGCAAACCCGCACGGTCTCGCTATCAGGTCGTTGAGCGTTTTGCCCGGCAACTGGCCGATGGGACCTCTATACCGTTAACGCGGGTCCAACTCACGCCCGAAACCGGGCGCACACATCAGCTACGCCTTCATTGCCAGCAAGTGGGGCACCCGATTCTGGGCTGCGACCTGTATGGCGGTCGCCTGCTGCCCGGTACAGAACACACTTCGCGTTTAATGCTTCACGCCAGCGAACTGCGCTTTGTTCACCCCGTCAGCGGAGAGCAAATTAACGTTCATCACGCCGCGCCGTTTTGACCGTGCCTTACCACATTAAATCATCAGGCACTTTAAAATCCGCATACGGATCGTCTTCATCCTGCTCTTCCTGACTCAGCGCACTGTGTAATACGATGCTGCTGGCATCGCGCTGCGCAATCTTATCGGCGACGCTGGCCGGGATAATCGCATATTCACTCTCGCCGCTGTTATCGGCCACCAGACGCGCAATGGCCAGACGTCCGTTGATCAGTTGCGTCTGGGTCAGCTTATCCACTTCGATTTTTTTGATGAGATTGTTATCGGTGAAGTTAAAGCCAATGTCGCCTTTTGCGACAGTGATCCGGTTCATTTCAATCAGTTGCTTCACCTGGGCTTTAAATTCTTTCGCCAGCGTTGCCTGTTTTTGCTGCTCACTGAGCTGTTTATCACGCTCAAGCTGCGCCTTTTTATTTTCTTCGACCGCCTCTCTTGCCTCACGAGCCTGCACGCGTGATTTTTTAGCCGTTCTCTGGACTTTCGCCATCTTTTTGCTGGTTACTAAACCCGCTTTCAGCATCTGCTCTTGTAAGGTAAGTTTCGTCATCTTTGCTTCTGAGTCTGGTGAATGATAGGTGGAATTATACCTGCAATATTTGCGGCGATACCAGTTGGCAGACGCGGTTTACGGGTCTCGTTATGATCGGACAGGGTTACACATGCTGCCCGATAATAAACAGTGCGTCCGTGCGACGCAGAGAATGGGGATCAAAAAACCGCGTGAAGTACGCGGTTTGTCCGTCTAACGTAGCTTACAGAATCTGGCCTAACGTCTGGCGCAGATGTGCCCCCGCGCCGAGCAGACCGGGATTATCGTGAACGATCAGATATACCGGAATGTCCTGGACATACGCTTTAAAGCGACCTTTATCTTCAAAACCGCCACGGAAGCCCGAGGCTTTAAAGAATTCCAGGAAACGAGGCACGATGCCACCGGCGATGTAGACGCCGCCAAAGGTGCCCAACGTTAACGCCAGATCGCCGCCGAAACGTCCCATGATCACACAGAACAGCGAGAGCGCGCGGCGACAATCAGTGCAGCTGTCGGCCAGCGCGCGTTCAGTAATATCTTTTGGCTGCAAATTTTCCGGCAAACGACCATCGGATTTAACGATCGCGCGATACAAATTCACCAGTCCCGGACCAGAAAGTACACGCTCCGCCGAGACGTGACCAATCTCTGCACGCAGTACCTCAAGGATGATCGCCTCTTCTTCGCTGTTCGGCGCGAAATCGACGTGCCCCCCTTCGCCCGGCAGGCTGACCCAACGTTTATCGACATGAACCAGATGCGATACCCCCAGCCCAGTGCCCGCACCATAAACCGCGATAGGCTTACCCTCAACCGGCTCCGCACCGCCAAACTGGATCAAATGCTCTTTTTTCAGCATCGGGATCGCCATCGACACCGCGGTGAAATCATTAATGATTTCCAGGTGGCTGAAGCCAAGATTCTTTTTCATCTCTGCAATAGAAAACGCCCAGGTATGGTTGGTCATCGCGACCCAGTCACCCGTAATGGGGCAGGCAATCGCGATACAGCCAGCGTCAACGTTAACCTTGCGCTCATCGAGGTAAACACGCACGACAGCTTCCAGACTGGGATAGTCCAGACCGGAATAGGTTTTGGCCTGCGAGATTTCACCGCTGTCGATATCACACAGAGCAAGACGGGCGTTGGTGCCGCCGACATCACCTACTAAAGCATACTTTGTCATTCTTCTACTGCTCCGCTAAAGTCAAAATAAGTCTTTGCCACACTGTAAATACACGGGGGCATAACAACAACGTCAGAAAAGCGAGTCCCCTGAAAATATCGATCCAGGTCACACAATAACTTTATCGTTTCAGCACCATTTGCAGCGATGCCATCCGTCTGACACGGCAAACTGAGCACAAGACACGGCATTAAGGAAAAAAACATGCTCCATCCGCGAGCCAGAACCATGTTGTTATTGTCGCTTCCCGCTCTGATCCTGGGGGTTGCATCCAGTTTAGTCCTGTTAGTCGTCATGAAGTTTGCTTCCATCTTGCAGAGCATACTCTGGCAACGTCTGCCGGGAAGTTTGGGGATCGCCGCCGATTCTTCCGTCTGGATCCTGCTCATCCTGACGCTAACCGGGGTTATGGTTGGTCTGGTGATTCGCTACAGCACCGGACATGCCGGCCCGGATCCTGCCACCGAACCGCTGATCGGTGCGCCGATTTCTCCTGCGGCGTTGCCTGGTTTGATCGTTGCGCTGGTACTGGGGCTGGCAGGTGGCGTTAGCCTCGGTCCCGAACATCCGATTATGGCAGTTAACATTGCATTAGCCGTTGCGCTGGGGCGTCGGTTTTTTCCACGGATTGATGCACTCGACTGGACTATTCTGGCCTCTGCAGGCACCATCGGCGCCCTGTTTGGCACACCGGTCGCCGCCGCATTGATTTTCTCGCAAACCCTGAGCGGCTCGAACGATACCCCTTTGTGGGATCGCCTCTTTGCACCGTTAATGGCGGCGGCGGCAGGTTCGCTGACCACCAGTTTGTTCTTTCATCCTCACTTCTCGCTGCCTGTCGCCCACTATACCCAGATGCGCATCGTGGACATTTTCTCCGGAGCCGTGGTGGCGGCGATTGCTATTGCGGTGGGGATGGTGGCGGTCTGGTGCTTACCCCGGTTGCACGCGTTACTGCATCGCCTGAAGAACCCGGTGTTGCTCCTCGGCGTCGGCGGCTTCCTTTTAGGGATACTCGGCGTGGTGGGAGGACCGCTGACGTTATTTAAGGGCCTGGACGAAATGCAGCAAATGGCATTCAGCCAGACGCTCGACACAACGGATTTCTTCATGTTAGCAGTGATTAAACTCGCCGCGCTGGTCATTGCGGCAGCCAGCGGTTTTCGTGGAGGGCGGATCTTTCCGGCGGTTTTTATCGGCGTGGCGTTAGGGCTGATGCTGCACGCCCACGTTGAAGCCGTTCCGGCGGCCATTACCGTCTCCTGCGCGATTCTGGGCCTCGTACTGGTCGTCACCCGTGACGGCTGGCTCAGCCTGTTTATGGCCGCGGTGGTGGTGCCAGACACCACCCTGCTGCCGCTACTGTGTATTGTGATGCTTCCGGCCTGGCTGCTACTGGCGGGTAAACCGATGATGGTCGCCAACCGGGAAGATAAATAATCATCCGCTGTTACGCGATTCCAGCGCCTGGGTGACCTGACGTAACAGCGCGGGTAAATCGGCTTTCGGTAGTACAACTTCAATCAGCGAAAGCCGCTGTGGACGCGCCTGCCGGGTCAGCACCTCCTCGAGCTGGATGGCCTGAGTCACCCGCCAGCATTCAGCCTGATCCGCAAGGCTGAATGCCCGAGGGATCTGGGTCCAGTTCCAGGAAGCAATATCGTTGTACCGCTGTTTCTCCCCGTGGATCGCACGCTCGACGGTATACCCGTCGTTATTAAGCACCAGGATTACCGGCGCCTGCCCGTCGCGCAGCATAGAACCTATTTCCTGGATAGTCAGTTGCGCCGCGCCATCGCCGGTTATCAGAATCACCCGACGCTCAGGAGCCGCCGTTTGTGCGCCAAACGCTGCGGGCAGCGAATAGCCTATCGATCCCCAGAGCGGTTGGACTATCAGTTCCGCCCCCGTGGGTAGCGACAAAGACGCCGCGCCAAACGCCGCCGTTCCCTGATCGGCGAGGATAAGATCGCCGGGGGCCAGTGCCTGCTGCACGGTATGCCAGAAGTTCTCCTGGGTCAGAGGTCCTCTTTCAATGTGTGGCTGTACGGTCGCAGGTTTAGCGGGCGGCGGCGCAAAGGAGAGCTCCAGGCACAGCTCACGCAATGTGGTGACCGCCTGCTCCATAGACAGACCGCTGAACCAGATTTCTCCCACCCGCGATGCCTGCGGCTGAACCTCAATCGTGCGTTCCAGCGCCAGTTGCTGGGTAAAACCAGCCGTCAGCGTATCGACGAATCGGGTGCCCACGCAAATCGTGGTATCCGCCTGTTCTATCGCCTGACGGACATCGTCGCTGCTGGCTCCCGCGCTGTAGGTGCCAACAAACCCCGGCTGTTGTTCGTCGAAAAGCCCTTTCCCCATCAACAACGTGGCGTGGGCGATGGGCGTCTCGGCCATCCAACGTTGCAGGACCGGTTGCAGACCAAAACGGTGGGCGAGAAAATCTGCCAGCAATGCCACGCGCGGGCTGTTAATCAGCTTTTGTCGGGCATGGTAGCGAAATGCCGTCACCACGTTCTCCTGCAAATCCGGTCCAGCGAGAGCCAACTCCGTCGAGGGAGGTAATGCGGGACGTTTCGCTACATCAGCAGGCAGCATCAGATAACCCGGGCGATGGGCGGTCAACATCGTGCACAGCACGCGGTCAATCTCGTGACAGGCGTTTTGCTCATCCAACAGCGCGCTGGCAACACAGAGGGACTGGCTCATACGGTAGAAATGCTGGAAATCGCCATCGCCCAGCGTGTGGTGCATCAGTTCGCCCCGCCGCTGCGCGCCGCTACACGGGGCACCAACAATATGCAATATGGGGACATATTCCGCATAGCTGCCCGCCAGACCATTCATCGCACTGAGTTCCCCCACGCCGAACGTGGTCAGCAACGCGCCAGCCCCTGCGACCCGAGCATAACCGTCCGCCGCATAGGCGGCGTTAAGCTCGTTCGCGCATCCTACCCAGCGTACAAGCGGATGTTCGATCACATGGTCAAGAAACTGCAAATTATAATCGCCCGGCACGCCAAACAGATGCCCGATGCCGCACCCGGCGATTCTGTCGAGCAGGTAATCCGCAACGGTGTAAGGGGTTTGCATGACAGCTTTCCTTCTGACGATAACCTCATGTTGAGTATTGAAGAAGCGTTGGGGCTGTCCAGAAAGCGGCGGCGATGAGGGTGGAAAGAAAAACGTACAGTGTCCGGGGCGAAAATGTCATTGAATAAAGACGAGTGTAAACGTATACACTTGAGAGCTGAATTCACTGCGAGGGAAGACAATGGTTTACCAGCCTGTTGAAAATCGTTATCAGAGAATGGCATTTCGCCGCTGCGGTCAGAGCGGCCTGAAGCTACCCGCTATCTCGCTTGGCTTGTGGCATAACTTCGGCGACACCACCCAGGTGGAAAACAGCCGGGCCCTGCTTCAGCGGGCGTTTGATCTGGGGATCACCCACTTTGACCTCGCGAATAACTACGGTCCCCCGCCGGGTTCCGCGGAACGTAACTTTGGCCGCATCCTTCAGGAAGATTTTTTGCCGTGGCGCGATGAGCTGATCATCTCCACCAAAGCGGGTTATACCATGTGGGATGGCCCTTACGGCGACTGGGGATCCCGCAAATATCTGATTGCCAGCCTTGATCAAAGTCTGAAGCGGATGGGGCTTGAGTACGTGGATATTTTCTACCATCACCGTCCGGATCCCCAAACGCCTCTGCAAGAGACGATGAAAGCACTGGACCACATCGTCCGCCAGGGGAAAGCGCTGTATGTGGGGCTCTCCAATTATCCTGCCGATCGTGCGCGTGAAGCTATTGATATTCTCAACGACCTGGGTACACCGTGTCTGATTCATCAGCCCAAATATTCGATGTTTGAACGCTGGGTGGAGAGCGAACTGTTGGCGATGTTGCAGGAAAAAGGGGTAGGCAGTATCGCGTTTTCGCCGCTGGCAGGAGGACAACTCACCGATCGCTACCTGAATGGGATCCCGGCAGACTCCAGGGCGGCGAGCGGAAGCCGTTTTCTGAACCCGGATCAGATCACCGCCGGAAAGCTGGACACCGTTCGCCAGCTCAATACGCTGGCCGAAAAGCGCGGGCAAAAACTGTCGCAGATGGCGCTCGCGTGGGTGCTGCGTAACGACAACGTCACCTCAGTATTGATTGGTGCCAGTAAAACCGCGCAGATTGAAGATGCGGTCGGCATGCTGGCCAATCGTCATTTCACCGAGCAGGAGTGCGCCGATATCGACAACATTCTGAACAGCACGCGCTAACTATTTTTTTAGCAATTCGTGCTCTCATTCATGATTTAAGAGTTAAGGCGATGAAATGGGGCTTTACGGCCCCGTAATATTACGTTAACAGGCCGACTACGGCTTCGATCGTGAAGGAGATAAAGAATGTTCAGGTCACTGATTCTGGCGGCAGCCTTACTGGCTTTTACACCGCTTGCCGCAAACGCGGGCGAAATCACCCTGTTGCCATCGATAAAATTACAAATTGGCGATCGCGATAATTACGGTAACTACTGGGACGGCGGACACTGGCGTGACCGCGACTACTGGCATCGCAATTATGAATGGCGTAAAAATCGCTGGTGGCGACATGATAATGGCTATCACCGTGGCTGGGATAAGCGTAAAGCTTACGAGCGCGGATACCGGGAAGGCTGGCGCGATCGCGACGACCACCGGGGTCGCGGCAAAGGTCACGGACACCGTCATTAATCCCATTTTTGTTGAAAGCCCGATACGCAAGTCTCGGGCTTTTTCATTGCCGGTTACAACCCCAGCGCCGTGCCCACCAGCAACCACAGATTCAGCGCCACCACCAGTACCACAATCATCCAGCCAATCTGTTTAACCCAGCGGGTGTTCACCAGATCGCCCATCAGTTTACTGTCGCCGGTAAAAATCAGCAGTGGGATCAACGCCAGTGCGATACCAAAACTTAACAACACCTGGCTCATCACCAGGATACGCGTCGGGTCAAGACCTAACAGAATAACGATAAATGACGGCATCATGGTGATGGTACGGCGTACCCACAACGGGATATGAAAGCGGACAAAGCCCTGCATCACGACCTGCCCCGCCAGCGTCCCAACTACCGTTGACGACAGTCCCGCCGCCACCAGACTCAGCCCGAAAACCGTTGCCGCCGCGTGACTTAACAACGGCTCCAGGGTCAGATAGGCCTGATCCAGATCGGCAATCCCCGTGTGACCACTAAAGTGAAACGCGGCGGCAGCCGTCGCCATCATCGCCAGATTGACGAACCCCGCAATGGTCATGGCGATAGCCACATCCCATTTTGTCGCCGCATAGCGCTGTTGACGGGTGCCGCCGTGCAGGTGTTGCGTTAAGGAAGAGTGCAGATAGATAACGTGCGGCATAATGGTTGCACCCAGTACCCCGGCAGCCAGAAACACGGCTTCAGAGTTGGGCAAGCTGGGGATCATCATGCCTTTACTCAGCTGCGCGAAATTGGGTTGGGAAAAGATCAGTTCAACGATATAAGCCATAGCGACGAACAGCAGCAGACCGCCGATCACTTTTTCCAGCGGCTTTTGCCCGCGCCGCTGGAGCATCAGGATCAGGAAGGTGGCGATCCCGGTCAACACCGCCCCCTGCAATAACGAAACGCCAAGGATCAGTTTGAATCCTATCGCCGCACCGATAAATTCCGCGAGATCGGTTGCCATCGCAATGATCTCCGCCTGCACCCAATAGAACCAGACCACCGGGCGCGGATAGCGATCGCGAATTTGTTCAGCCAGATTTTTACCCGTGGCAATGCCCAGTTTGGCTGACAAGACCTGGATAAGCATCGCCATCAGGTTGGCCCAGACCACCACCCACAGCAGTTGATAACCAAAACTGGCACCGGCCTGAATGTTCGTCGCGAAGTTGCCCGGGTCGATATACCCGATAGCCGCGACGAACGCAGGCCCCATTAACGTGAGCCTTAACTTGCGCGCTGCTCTTCCACTGCTACTCTCAACGCGATCGTTTGTCATCTTCTGCCTCTGAAACATAGCCTGTGCTATGTTTAATGTTATGCCTGATGAGAATGGTTATCAAGTGCATGTAAAAGAGGTAACCTTGATTTCTCTGATAGTCGGGAACGATAAAGAGTGCGGGTGCAGGAAGTGCGCGCAGCATGTTTAATAATTGTTATTATATTAGCACAATAAATTAACTATTAACTTTCGTATCAGTCATAACAGAAGTGTATGCCGGATCACTATTTTTGAATCTCGTCACAGGTCCTGATTATAGTGTGTGTTAGATCTCGTTTTCTTTGCACACGTTGCATAGAATGTGCACGGAAATTTAACCTGCCTCATATTTGGAGCAAATATGGACCGCGTCCTTCATTTTGTCCTGGCACTTGCCGTTGTTGCGATCCTCGCATTGCTGGTAAGCAGTGACCGTAAAAAAATTCGCATTCGTTATGTCGTTCAACTGCTTGTTATCGAAGTGTTACTGGCGTGGTTCTTCCTGAACTCTGACGTCGGCCTCGGCTTCGTTAGAGGCTTTTCCGAAATGTTTGAAAAACTGCTCGGATTCGCCAATGAAGGGACGAACTTCGTCTTTGGCAGCATGAACGACAAAGGCCTGGCCTTCTTCTTCCTGAAAGTCCTGTGCCCTATCGTCTTCATTTCAGCGTTGATCGGTATTCTGCAGCATATTCGCGTGCTGCCGATTATCATCCGTTCTATTGGCTTCTTGTTATCCAAAGTCAACGGCATGGGCAAACTGGAATCCTTCAACGCCGTCAGCTCGCTGATCCTTGGTCAGTCTGAGAACTTTATCGCGTATAAAGACATTCTCGGCAAAATGTCCCGCAACCGCATGTACACCATGGCTGCAACGGCAATGTCCACCGTTTCCATGTCTATCGTCGGCGCGTACATGACCATGCTGGAGCCAAAATACGTCGTTGCGGCGCTGGTTCTGAACATGTTCAGCACCTTTATCGTGCTGTCGCTGATCAACCCGTACCGCGTTGATGCCAGCGAAGAAAACATCCAGATGTCCAACCTGCACGAAGGTCAGAGCTTCTTTGAGATGCTGGGTGAATACATCCTGGCTGGCTTCAAAGTTGCGATCATCGTTGCTGCCATGCTGATCGGCTTCATCGCCCTGATCGCCGCGCTGAACACGTTGTTTGCTACCGTGACCGGCTGGTTTGGCTACAGCATTTCCTTCCAGGGCATCCTGGGCTACATCTTCTACCCGATTGCCTGGGTGATGGGTGTGCCGTCCAGCGAAGCGCTGCAGGTGGGCAGTATCATGGCGACCAAACTGGTTTCCAACGAATTTGTTGCGATGATGGACCTGCAGAAAATCGCTTCCACGCTCTCTCCACGCGCTGAAGGTATCCTCTCTGTGTTCCTGGTCTCCTTCGCCAACTTCTCTTCTATCGGTATCATCGCAGGTGCGATTAAAGGCCTGAACGAAGAGCAAGGTAACGTCGTGTCCCGCTTCGGTCTGAAGCTGGTTTACGGTTCTACACTGGTGAGCGTCCTGTCTGCCTCTATCGCCGCACTGGTTCTGTAAGAGAGCACTAAACAGAAAACGGGGAGCATATCCCCGTTTTTTTATCCCTGTAATTCCCCTAACGGCCTCGGTCGTCCAATCAAATACCCTTGCAGGTAGTTCACGCCCAGACTTAACAGCAGCTCCCGCTGTGCAGGCGTTTCTACATATTCCGCTACCACGCTTAACGACTTTGCTTTTGCCAGATCGGTTATCGATTTCACGATCATTGCATCTAGCGAATCGGTCAGAATATCTTTCACGAACACGCCATCGATTTTGATGATGTCAGCCTGCAGGCGCTTCAGACGCTCATAATTGGCATACCCGGTCCCAAAATCGTCAATCGCAATCCTGAAGCCAAATTTGTGCAACTGTTCGATATTTTGCATGCTGGTTTCCGAATTGGAAAACGCCTGCTCTTCAGTGATCTCAATGATGACCGTTTCTGGAGCAATGCCATAGCGAGTGAATAAGCGAATAATGCGCGGCGCGGTCTCTTTTTGCAGCAAGGTCAGCGGCATTAAATTGACCGAGAAAAGTGGACCAGACTTATCAGAAGGATGCGCGGCCAGCCAGGTCAGTAAGGCTTCAACGACCTGTAAATCAAAACGGGCGCTGAGGTTAAACTGCGCAATCAGCGGGATAAACTGATCCGGAGTCATGATGCCTTCATCGCTTTTCAGCCGGGCGAGAATTTCATCGTACCCTTTGCCTTGGGCGTCGCGAATAGGTTGTGTGTAAAGCAGGAGATCGCCGTTATCGAGCGCGTTACGAATTTTATTGAGCAACAGCACTCGCTCGGTCGTCTGGCCCGTTGCGACTTCCTGACTGTGAGTCAGCGCCAATACCCGGTGATTTGCACAGGATTGCTCCGCCAGCCAGCTCAACTGACCCAACAACGGTTGCAATGTCTCCGGCTTACCATCCCATTGTCCCCAGGATGCGCCATACCCAATGTCCAGCCCGGTGTTGTTCCAGAAAATTTTACGACTGTTCAACAGGTCGAGCATATGTTGCAGGCGGGCATCCATCTCCGGCCCGGTGAGCACCAGCAATAATTCGCTGCCGGGTAACTGAAAGATTTTTTCATTCTCAAGCATCAACGGTTGCAACATCCGGTGCACCGTGCGTTTGCTATGCACGCGCATTAACATGCCGTAGTGACGGCTCAGAAACTCCATATTCTCCATGCGCAAGCAGCAGACACTCTGCCCGGACTCTTTTTGCAGGAACTGTTCCAGCGCGCGCAGATTTGGCAAGCGAGTTAACGGATCGGTAAGCGCCTGCTGATGCCAACGACGATTCAACCATTCACTACGCTGGTAAATACGCATCATATAGAGCAGACAAATACTGAACGAGACCAGTACTGACAGGACGAAGGCCAACGAATATTCCGATCCGACGCCCTGTAAAAAATTGCGATTATAGGTCAGCAAGAACAGCGTAGAAATCGCCCAGCTCAGGTTCAAAAAAGGGTAGGTCAGCTTGCCCACACCGGAGGTGAAAATGATAAAGAAAACGGGAACCAGATACCCGGCAATGTAATCGTTGTCATACGGGGAGCACATCAGGATAAGCATAACGGCAATGACAGTGAGCCAGCATAAGGTAAATAAGCGAATTTCCTTTTTGAAACAGGGGGCGATATCCCTGCGCCAGAATGTCCTGGCATAGTGTGGGCTCACGATCATTCGCATTGGGTAATAAAAAAGCAGGGTAAAGATGAGCACCGCGGAGATCAGACTTAGAATGTCGACAATCGTAAAAATTGCGGCGGCAGTTCCAAAGAACGTCGAGACCGCTACCGGAAAGTCGAGATAATTCCCCGCCAGATACATGCTGACTTTAATACCCACAGGGGTGATAAAACCGAACAAAATGACGCGTCGCCAGATATTGCGATTGGGTAGCCCGTAGCGCCAGCGCGAACCCAACTGCCAGCGGGCAATGGCACAGATGCCCACCACAGCAAACATCTGGCAAAACAGAAGTACGACTCCCTGGGCAAACGGCAGATGAAGATTCCAGTGGTTAGTGATGTATAACGCTGACATGACAGGCAGAACACCGCGCCTGCCGAAAAGAAACATCATCGACAGCAGTACGCACAGCGGCAACCACGAAAGATAGATATAGCTGGAATCGATAATGGCCAAAGGGGAAATCAAACGCGAAAACTGAATGGCTGCGATGGAGAGCACGATCGCAAGAGCGAATATTCTTATATTATTTATCAGGTTGCGCTTGACTGGCATGAATTGGCTGCTCTCACGGAACGAACTATTAATCACATTAATGATAAGTTTATTCGCATCGCGAAGCAAACCTATGCCCACCAGAAACAGAGGCCCATATTGCAAATAAGACTCTGGCTTATCAGCAACTGTATTACAAAAATGGAAGGTATGCAGAGATAAAAAAACCCCCGCTTCACAGCGAGGGTTCTGAATTTGGTGGAGCTAAGCGGGATCGAACCGCTGACCTCTTGCATGCCATGCAAGCGCTCTCCCAGCTGAGCTATAGCCCCACGATGCGTTTACGTACCAAAAATTGTTGGGTTCAATTTTTGGTGGAGCTAAGCGGGATCGAACCGCTGACCTCTTGCATGCCATGCAAGCGCTCTCCCAGCTGAGCTATAGCCCCATTACGTAAAGCTTGTCGAGTTGACGGGCGGCATCATATGAATTCCCTTCGCATGTGTCAACGGCAAATTGAAAACGCCGATTCTAATCGCTGAAAAAGCAGACAACTGAATAACAATGCGCAGCAACTCGCATTCAGTAGTTAAACACGTCACGGTTTCCACTAAAATGGTGCTATAAAATGAACCACTAATTAACCATACGACTATTCAGGGAATCTTTATGTTCAAGGAGCGGATGACGCCAGAAGAACTCGCTAATCTGACGGGTTATAGCCGACAGACCATCAACAAGTGGGTACGGAAAGAGGGCTGGGCGACATCACCAAAACCAGGCGTCCAGGGTGGTAAAGCACGACTGGTGCATGTTAACGAACAGGTTCGTGAATATATCCGCAGCGCGGAACGCTCGGCGGAAGGGTTATCTGACACCTTTTCCCCCCCAGGCGATGCCTCACTGGAAGCGCTGCTGGTCAAGCTGGTGAAAGAGATGACACCAGCCGAACAAAAACACTTCACCTCTTTGCTACTGCGGGAAGGGATTACCGGTTTATTACAACGCTTAGGGATCCGCGACAGCAAATAATATGAAAAGATTACGCAGCAAAATGACCACCGAAGAGTTGGCGGATTGCCTCGGTGTGGCTAAACAGACCGTGAATCGCTGGATCCGCGAACAAAAATGGGAAACGGAAAAATTCCCCGGTGTTAAAGGCGGTCGCGCAAGGCTCGTTCACATCGATACGCGCGTGCGGGAATTTATTCTGAACATTCCGGCGTTTCGTAACCATTCTGCATTTTACCAGGCTGAAGAGCCACTGGCCGAATACAACCCTGTTATACGCAGTCATGCCTACCGACAGATTATTAATGCCGTGGAAAATATGTCCGAAGCGGAACGGGAAAAGTTAGCACAGTTTCTTTCACGCGAAGGCATCCGCGGTTTACTTACTCGCCTGGGTCTGAATGATCCTGAGTGACACAAATAAAAACGGCAGAGTCTCCCCTGCCGTTGCGTTAATGCGGCGCTCGCTTACTGCTGCGCTTCACGATCCGCAATAAAAGCCAGTGCTTTATTGATACGCTCAATACTGCGGGTTTTACCAATCGCATGCACCGTTACGTCTAAGCCAGGCGACTGGCCCGCGCCGGTAACCGCCACACGCAGCGGCATACCGACTTTACCCATTCCCACTTCTAGCTCATCGGCGGTCGCCTGAATGGCATGGTGCACGTTTTCAGCCGTCCACTCGGTGATGGCTGCCAGTTTGTCGCGCACGACTTCCAGCGGCTGACGCGCAACCGGACGCAGGTGTTTCTTCGCGGCATCTGCATCAAACTCGGCAAAATCTTCGTAGAAGTAGCGGCAGCTCTGCGCCATCTCTTTCAGTGTCTTGCAACGCTCGCCCAGCAGTTTCACCAGTTCAGCCAATTGCGGGCCATTGCGCGTGTCGATATTTTCCTGCTCGATGTGCCACTGCAGATGCGTTGCCACATACTCCGGTGCCAGCGAGTTAATGTAGTGATGGTTCAGCCACTGCAGTTTTTCCGTGTTGAACGCACTGGCGGATTTGCTGACCGCACTAAGTGAGAACAGCTTGATCATCTCTTCACGGGTGAAGATTTCCTGATCGCCGCTGGACCAGCCCAGACGCACCAGATAGTTCAGCAGGGCTTCCGGCAGATAACCATCATCACGATACTGCATGACGCTCACCGCGCCGTGACGTTTGGACAGCTTTTTACCGTCGTCGCCGTTGATCATGGAAACGTGAGCATACACCGGTACCGGTGCGTTCAGCGCTTTAAGGATGTTGATCTGGCGTGGGGTATTGTTGATATGGTCTTCACCGCGAATTACGTGGGTGATCTCCATATCCCAGTCGTCAACCACAACACAGAAGTTATAGGTCGGGGAACCGTCGGTGCGGCGGATGATCAGATCGTCCAGCTCCTGATTGCTGAATTCGATCGGGCCGCGGATCTGGTCGTCAAAAATGACAGAACCGTCCTGCGGGTTGGCAAAACGGACAACGCAAGGCTCATCATCTGCATGATGTTCATGACCATGACGGCAGCGACCATCGTAACGCGGCTTTTCGCCCTTCGCCATCTGCTCTTCACGCAGTGCGTCCAGACGCTCTTTGGAGCAGTAACACTTATAAGCCGTACCCGCTTCCAACATCTCATCAATCACTGCGTTATAACGATCGAAACGTTTGGTCTGGAAGTACGGACCTTCGTCCCATTCCAGGCTCAGCCAGTTCATACCGTCCATAATAGCTTCGATTGCTTCCGGTGTAGAACGTTCGAGATCGGTGTCTTCAATACGCAGCACAAACTCACCGCCGTGATTACGTGCAAAAAGCCAGGAATAGAGAGCAGTACGCGCACCACCGACATGCAGATAACCTGTCGGGCTTGGCGCGAAGCGAGTTTTGATTTTCATGAAATGGCCTTACGTTAATAAAGATGCCGACAACCGGCAAATCCGGGAAAAATAGAATGGCCGATATTCTATCACTGTGAGGTAAATCCTCAATGTTGTTACCGGGTAAACGCCGCGCATAGACGTTTTTGTTTAGAAATCATGCGTCAGAGACCGTTTCACGATCGTTTTGCTTAAAATTACGACGAACGAACAATTTCTTTAGAAAAGGCGTTGACTCATTTTCAACTCTCCCTATAATGCGACTCCACACAGCGGGGGTGATTAGCTCAGCTGGGAGAGCACCTCCCTTACAAGGAGGGGGTCGGCGGTTCGATCCCGTCATCACCCACCAACTACTTTATGTAGTCTCCGCCGTGTAGATAAGAAATTGAGAAGTGGGTGATTAGCTCAGCTGGGAGAGCACCTCCCTTACAAGGAGGGGGTCGGCGGTTCGATCCCGTCATCACCCACCACTTTCTCGCCAGCTAAATTTCTTATTGTGAAGTACCGAAGTGGGTGATTAGCTCAGCTGGGAGAGCACCTCCCTTACAAGGAGGGGGTCGGCGGTTCGATCCCGTCATCACCCACCACTTCGGGTCGTTAGCTCAGTTGGTAGAGCAGTTGACTTTTAATCAATTGGTCGCAGGTTCGAATCCTGCACGACCCACCAATGTAAAAAGGCGCCCTAAAGGCGCCTTTTTGCTATGTGCAGAATCTGATGATTCGAACCTGCTGCAGGTTCGGTGTTGAGCGCAGCGAAACAACGGAGCCGCCTGCGGCGACGGCCCGAAGGGCGAGCGAAGCGAGTCATCCTGCACGACCCACCAATGTAAAAAGGCGCCCTAAAGGCGCCTTTTTGCTATGTGCAGAATGTAACGATTAGAGCCTGATGGCGCTTCGCTTATCAGGCCTACACTGCTTAGTTAAGTCGCGTAGGCTGGATAAGACGTCAGTCGCCATCCGGCGATATCAGGATTCACAAGGCTCAAACCTGCTTACCTGATGGCGCTTCGCTTATCAGGCCTACCCTTCTCAGCTACGCCGTTAAGGCATCAATCATATGTTCTAATGCGGGCGTCGCCTGCTGTTGGTCATAGACGATGTACAAATCTGCCGGAATACGCTCTTCTAACGGGCGGAACACCACTCCCGGCCAGTTCATCTGCGCATAGCTATCGGCAATCAGCGTAATGCCAATTCCCATACTGATCATCGCCAGCACCGTTTGCGGTTCCATCACTTCACGAATAATCATCGGAGAGAATCCCGCGCTCTGACAAACGCGTTGCAGAAATGCCCAGTCAGTGTGAACAGAAGGCATAGTGACGAAATATTCATTGCGCAGTGCGGCTAACGGTATTGCCTCACGGGCCGTCAGCGGATGCTCTTCCGGCATCGCAACCAGAAAAGAGGATTCATGCAGTCGCAGACTGGTAAATCCAGGCGCAGGTTCAATTGCCATTCGCCAGACGCCGGCATCCAGTTCACGTCGCTCCAGCATGGCCATCTGCATCGCCGGCATATTTTCGCGAAACATCACCTCAACGTTGGGATTCGCCTTCAGGAATCGCCGCATGACCGGGCGCATTTTTCCCCACATCGCGGTGCCAATCACCCCCAGTTCGATCCGCCCTGCCTCACCGCGCCCGATCTGTTCGACCCGCGCCAGTACCTGATTGGCGCTGGAAAGCAGCCGTCGTGACTCTTCCATCAGGATTTTCCCCGCATGGGTCAACGCCACGCTGCGTGAATGCCGGATAAACAACAGCGTGCCGAGCTCCTGTTCCAGCTCCTTGATGTGAATACTCAGCGGAGGCTGCGACATATTCAGACGAGCCGCGGCGCGTCCAAAATGCAACTCTTCGGCGACGGCAAGAAAATAACGCAGTAACTTGAGATCGATACGATGCGTGCGTTCCATGGGTAATGCGCTCCTGAGAAGAAGACTGATGCGCCAGGTTACCACATTGCATCGCAGAACAGGAACGGCGGGCAATACACGCCCGCCGCAAAGGAGGATTAACGGGCCAGCGAGGGTTGCGTCAGTTTTTCAGGCTCATGCTTGTACTTAAAGAACAGCGCAAAAATCACCGCCAGCGCCAGGGCATACGCCGCAAAGACGAGCCAGATGGTTTGCCAGTCCTTGACACCATCCACAGAGAAGTAATCGACCGCCATCCCGCTCAGGATGGAACCCACCCAGGCCCCGACGCCATTGACCATCGTCATAAACAGCCCCTGCGCGCTGGCACGGATCCGAGATTCCACTTCCTGCTCAACGAAAACGGAGCCAGAAATGTTGAAGAAGTCGAATGCGCAGCCGTAGACGATCATCGACATCAACAGCAAGACAAAACCGAACGGCGACGGATCGCCGAAGGCAAAGAAACCAAAACGCAATGTCCACGCCAGCATGCTCATCAGCATGACCGTTTTGATGCCAAAACGTTTGAGGAAGAACGGGATGGTCAGAATAAAGCCCACTTCCGCCATCTGCGAGACGGACAGTAAGATGGACGGGTATTTCACCACGAAACTGTCGGCAAATTGCGGATCGCGGGCAAAGTCGTGCAGGAAGGGATTACCGAAAACGTTGGTAATTTGCAGAACGGCCCCCAGCATCATCGCAAACAGGAAGAAGATCGCCATCCGCGGATTTTTGAACAGTACGAATGCGTCCAGCCCCAGCTTACTGGCGAACGACGCATTCGCTTTCTTCTCGGCTACCGGAATTTTAGGCAGCGTAAGTGCATAGATCGCCAGCAGCAGTGATGCACCGGACGCAATGTACAACTGCGCGCTGCTCAGCTCCAGCCCCATCAGACTTACCGTCCACATTGCGACGATAAACCCTAGCGTGCCAAAAACGCGGACAGGAGGAAATGTCGTTACCGGATCCTGCCCTGCCTGCGCCAGACAAGAGTAAGAGACGCTGTTAGAAAGAGAAATCGTTGGCATGAAGGCCATTGCGTTGATCAACATCACCCAGAACATGGTGTCCGGGTCGGTCACCGTGGTCGCGTAGAGCAACACGCCCGCGCAGAGCAGATGACAAAACATATAAGCGCGCTCAGCACGCAGCCACTTATCCGCAATGATACCCATAATGCCGGGCATGATAATCGCCGCCAGTCCTTTTGAGCTGTACACCATGCCCACATTGGCGCCGGTAAAATGAAGGGTGTTAATCATGTATGAACCCAGGGTCACCAGCCAGCTTCCCCAGATAAAATATTGCATAAACGACATGATCTTTAATCGGGACGCAATACCCATTTTTCACTTCCTTGCCGTAGAGTACGAACCCCGCCTGGAGGCGGGGTCATTATTATTATCTGTTTCAGGCCAGTTTGCGCAGGAACCCGCAAATCAGGTCGATAAAGTTTTGTCGTGAAAGTTCAGCCGCCGCCAGGGTTTGCGCGTGCGAGAGTTTCACATCCCCCAGGCCTTCCGCCAGATTGGTGATCGCCGACACGGCAACCACTTTCAGTCCGCAATGGCGGGCGGTGATGACTTCAGGCACCACCGACATTCCCACCACGTCACCGCCGATAATCTGCATCATGCGGATCTCAGCGGCTGTCTCAAAGTTGGGCCCAGGGTAGGAAACAAACACCCCTTCACTCAGCGAAAAGCCCTCGTCAGCCGCGACGGTCTGCAAAACCGCGCGATAATCGGCGTCGTAGGCATTAGCCAGCGAGAAGAAACGCTCACCAAAGCGTTCATCGTTCGGCCCAACCATCGGCGTTCCCGGCATGGTGTTAATATGGTCACTCAGCGCCACCAGGCTCCCCGGTCCCACTTGCGGACGCAGAGAACCCGCTGCATTGGTGCAGAACAGCAGTTCGCAACCCAGCAGCTTCATCGTGCGAATAGCGTCGGTCATGACGGTCATGCCGCGTCCTTCGTAGAAATGCCCGCGCCCTTTCATACAGGCGACGGGGACCCCGGCCAGATGGCCAAGCACTAACTCGCCCGCATGCCCGTGAACAGTACTCACCGGGAAACCCGGCAGCTTCTCGTAGGAAATCGCCACCGCGTCTTCTATCTGCTCAGCCAGCGCGCCTAAACCCGATCCCAGGATAAAGGCGACGCGCGGCGTGAAGTCAGGTTTGTAACCGCGAATAATATCAGCGCTGTTCCAGGGATTCTGGGAAAAGTGGGAGTGGGTCATGAGATGTCCTTATAATCGGCTAATCACTCATTGAGTGAGGGAAGTAATGGTTATAACCAGAGCACGCAATCGATTACCAATACAGTTTTCCCTGCCGATCGATAGTAAATATGTATTGATATAGCGAATAAAAACCGTTGCAAGAGAAAAAGTGTCGCTGCCAGAAATGGCAGGTGGTACTGAAGGTCCGCTAACGTCTGCCGATATCGTAGTTTTAATGGCAAAAGGAAAACCATAATGACCACGATTAACGTCTCAACCCCTTCCGTGCAAAGCGGCGGGGGAACCAAAGCCGCCTCCGGTAACAGCCTCTCTGCACAAATCGCGCAGATTGCAGAGAAAATCACCCAACTGACGCAGAAGCTAAAAGAGGTGCCGGACGGCAGCGGCAGTGCCGAAGAGAAGAAGAAGCAGCAGGAATTGATACAGACTCAGATCAAAGTGTTGCAGGCACAGCTGGCACAGTTACAGCGCCAGCAGGTCGAAGAGGCCCAGCAAAAGCAGGAACAAACACAGCTCAAAGCGGAAGGCGTTAACTATCCTTCCGATGACCATCAGGTTGACGTCTATATCTGATAGAGCGGATCCTGTGCACGTAAATCCGTTAATTCATTTGCCTGGGTGCGAACCACCTCCCACAGCGCCTGGGCTGCTGTCGACAGCGAGCGGTTTTTGCGCCGCGCCAGCATCAACTGTCGTTCCACTACCGGCGTCAGGCGCTTCACCTGCAAATGGCTCCCCTGCGGCAGCGGTAGGGCCAGCGCAGGCAAAATGCTAATGCCTATCCCCGCTTCCACCATCGGAAACAGCGTCGCCGGATGGCCAATCTCCTGCACAATATTGGCCTCTATTGCAAAGTGCGCGAGCGCCGCGTCAATCAGCGGCCGACTCCCCGACGCGTAATCCTGCAACACCAGTCGTTCCTGTTGGAGATCCTGCCAACTCACCCACTCCTGTTGTGCCAACGGATGCGCCTGGTGACAGAGCAGAAGAAAGGGTTCGGACAGTATCGCTTCGCACTGCAAATCGCTCACCGCACCGGGATCAATCACAATACCAAAATCCACTTCCCCCTGGCGGATACTCTCCAGCACCCACTGCTGCGGTCGATCGTGCAGAACAAAGTCGATCGCCGGATAACGCTGATTGCTTTGGGCAATGCACTGCGGAATGAGATGGGCGGAAATAGTCTGGCTTGCCGCGACGCGGACTGTACCGGCAAGTTGCGTGCCCACCCTACCCGCTTCCCGCAGCGTGATATGCAGTTCATCCAGCAGTCGCTCCAGGCGGCCCGCCAGCTGTTGCCCGGCTTCCGTCAGCACGACTTCACGCGTCGTACGGTCCAGTAGTTTCACCCCTGTCTGACGCTCCAGTTCTTTGATACTGTGACTGACTGCCGACTGACTCAGACCAATACACTCACCAGCCCGGCTGAAACTTCGCTCCTGAGCAACGGTGACAAACACACGTAATTGACGCAGTGAATAATTCATCAACTTGATTCATATATAGATGCAATAAATCAATTTTATTTCTCAAAATGAAAAACGCAAAATGAGGACACTGAATTCCTGGAGTATTTATGAATATTTTTCGTATCCTTGATCCGTTTACCCTGACCCTGGTTACGGTCGTTCTGCTGGCCTCATTTTTTCCAGCGGAGGGAGATTTTGTTCCTGTCGTTGAAGGCATTACCACTGCCGCCATTGCGCTCTTGTTTTTTATGCACGGGGCAAAGCTCTCGCGCGAAGCCATTATCGCTGGCGGCAGCCACTGGCGTTTGCACCTGTGGGTGATGTGCAGCACCTTCATTCTGTTCCCGGTGCTTGGTGTACTGTTTGCCTGGTGGGCGCCTGTCAACGTTGACCCGATGCTCTACACCGGTTTCCTGTATCTGTGCATTTTGCCCGCTACGGTGCAGTCGGCGATTGCCTTTACATCGCTGGCGGGAGGGAACGTTGCGGCAGCGGTCTGCTCGGCGTCGGCCTCCAGCCTGCTGGGGATTTTCCTCTCCCCGCTGCTGGTCGGTGTGGTGATGAATATTCACGGCGCAGAAGGGAGTCTGGAACAGGTTGGAAAAATCATGCTGCAACTGCTGTTGCCGTTTGTGCTCGGACACCTTTCCCGTCCGTGGATCGGCAAATGGGTTGCGCAAAATAAAAAATGGATTGCGAAGACAGACCAGACGTCGATTCTGCTGGTGGTCTATTCGGCCTTCAGCGAAGCCGTCGTTAACGGGATCTGGCACAAAGTGGGCTGGGGATCGCTGCTGTTTATCGTCGTGGTCAGCATTGTGCTGCTCGCCATCGTGATTGCCGTAAACATTTTTGTGGCGCGCAAATGCGGCTTCAACAAGGCCGACGAAATCACGATCGTCTTCTGCGGGTCGAAAAAGAGCCTGGCGAACGGCGTACCAATGGCCAATATCCTCTTTCCGACGTCCGTTATTGGGATGATGGTGCTACCGCTGATGATCTTCCACCAGATCCAGTTGATGGTCTGCGCGGTACTGGCGCGTCGCTACAAGCGCCAGACTGAACAGTTACAGGCGCAGCAGAACAGCCGCGCCGCAAAAGCTTAAAGCGGACGTTTCAGGGGCTGAACCAGTTGGCTCAGCCCTTCGGTTTTGATCAGCAGCGTAATTTGCATCAGCTCACCCAGTTTACCCGCCGGGAACTCATCCTTACGGGCAAACCACAGCAGATACTCTTCCGGCACATCGATCAGCCGACGCCCCTTATATTTACCAAACGGCATCACCGTATTGGCAATCTCAACGAGCTGCTCTTTTTCCATCTCAGACACCCAGCAGACGGAGCATTTCCGCTTCGTCAATCACTGCAATACCCAGTTCCTGCGCTTTGGCCAGTTTGGAACCTGCCGCTTCGCCGGCAATGACCAGATCGGTCTTCTTTGAGACGCTGCCCGCCACTTTCGCACCGAGTTCCACCAGTCGCGCTTTAGCATCATCACGCGACATCTGACTCAGGCTCCCTGTCAGAACGACCGTTTTCCCGGCGAAAGGACTGTCGATTTCTTCCGCATTGATAACCACTGGCGCTGGCCAGCGAATGCCTTCCGCCAACAGCTGTGCGATCACCTCGCGGTTGCTCTCTTCGGCAAAGAAGTTGAACACATGGGTGGCGACCACAATGCCCACGTCCGGCACTTTTTGCAGCTCGTCAATAGACGCGGCTTCCAGCGCGTCCAGCGTACCAAAAAAGGCCGCCAGGCTTGCCGCAGTGGCTTCGCCGACTTCCCGGATCCCCAGCGCATACAGGAAGCGCGCAAAGGTCGTTTCTTTCGATTTTTCCAGCGCATCCACCACATTTTGCGCCGACTTCGGCCCCATCCGGTCGAGACCGGTCAGTTTACCGGCGGTCAGCCTGAACAAGTCCGCCGGCGTATGGACGTACTCTTTCTCAACCAGTTGATCGATAATCTTGTCACCCATCCCGTCCACATCCATTGCCCGACGAGAGACGAAATGCTTGAGGGACTCTTTACGCTGCGCCCCGCAAATCAGGCCACCGGTACAACGAGCGACCGCTTCACCTTCCACGCGTTCGACGTCGGAATTGCAAACCGGACAATGCGTCGGAAACGCCACTGGCCGCGTATCGTCCGGACGCTCGGAAAGCACCACGTTTACCACCTGCGGGATGACATCGCCAGCACGGCGAATCACCACCTTATCGCCAATGCGCAGTCCGAGACGCTCGATTTCATCGGCGTTATGCAGCGTGGCGTTACTCACCAGCACGCCCGCAACCTGCACCGGCTCAAGGCGCGCAACGGGAGTAATCGCCCCGGTACGCCCCACCTGGAACTCCACGTCACGAACAAAGGTCATCTGCTCCTGCGCCGGGAATTTAAAAGCCACCGCCCAGCGCGGCGCACGCGCGACGAAGCCCAGTTGCTCCTGAAGCGCCATGGAGTTGACCTTAATCACTACGCCGTCAATGTCAAAGCCCAGCGTCGGACGGTCTTCTTCCACCTTGTGGTAAAACGCCAGCACGGCCTCCGGGGAGTCGCACAGGGTCACGCGATCGCTGACCGGCAGCCCCCACGCTTTGAACTGGAGCAGGCGGCCCAGATGGGTATCGGGTAGTTCACCACCTTCCAGCACCCCAACGCCATAGCAAAAGAAAGTGAGCGGTCGCTTCGCAGTGATACGCGGATCGAGCTGGCGCAGTGACCCCGCTGCCGCGTTACGCGGGTTGGCAAACAGCTTACCGCCCGTTCGGCGAGCTTCGTCATTGATCTTTTCAAAGCCAGCCTGTGGCAGGAAAACCTCGCCACGCACTTCCAGACGGGTCGGAATGTTATCGCCACGGAGTTTCAACGGAATGGCGCGGATCGTCCGCACGTTTGAGGTGATATCCTCACCGGTCGTGCCATCGCCACGGGTTGCGGCGCTTACCAGCACCCCGTTTTCATAGAGGATACTGACTGCCAGACCGTCCAGCTTCAGCTCACAGCACCAGGTCAACTTATCGCTGCTCTTAAGGCGGTCCTGTACGCGTTTGTTAAACGCCAGGAAGCTCTCTTCATCAAAGACGTTGTCCAGCGACAACATCGGCACTTCATGACGAATCTGGCTGAAAGACGCCAGCGGCGCAGCGCCTACACGCTGAGTCGGCGAATCCGGAGTGATCAGTTCCGGGTGTTGCGCTTCCAGTTCACGCAGTTCGCGCATCAGACGGTCATATTCCGCATCCGGGATTTCTGGCGCATCCATCACATGGTAAAGATACTCATGATGGCTAAGCGTGGTTCGCAGTTCGGTAATTTGTTGTTCGATTGATTCCATATCGCACCATCAATGATAAAAAACCCCCGACAGGCGGGGGTTCAGAAAGGAAGTTGTCGTGCCTTGAGTGTATCAGGCGTTCGCGTCTTTCACTTCACGGATACGGTCCTGATACTCGCGCAATTTTTGCGGCGTCATCATCCGACGCTGATCGTCAAGCACTACGCCACCGACTTCATCGGCAATGTGCTGTGCGGATTGCAGCATCAGTTTGAAGTTTTGCAGTTCATCACCATAAGACGGCACCTGCATAAAGATGGTCACGCCCGGCGTGGTGAAGTCGACCATTTCTGGATCAAACGTGCCCGGGTTAACCATATTTGCCAGGCTGAACAACGCTGGACCGCTGCCATCCGGACTCAGATGACGATGGAAGATATTCATGTCGCCAAATTTGAAGCCGGCTTGCTGGATGCTATTGAGCAGCACCTCACCGTTCAACTCGCTGCCATGATGGGCGGCGACGTTCATGATGATCACGGCTTCTTTACGCTGCGGTTTTTCCGGAGCTGGCGCTTCCTCAACGACGGGCTCAGGCTGCGGCTCGATCACGGGCTCTGCGGGCTGGAAGGCCTGCTGAGACGGCTGTGGCGCAGTTGGCTGAACCGGCTGAACCTGTGGCGCAGCGGGCTGTTGTTGAACCGGTTGCGGCTGATGCACAGGTTGTTGTGGCGCAGGCTGATGCACCGGCTGCGGCTGAACGGATTGCTGCGGCGCTGGCTGCGGCTGCTGTACCGGCGGACGCTGGGCATGCTGCGGCTGTACCGGCACTTCAGGCGGTTGCTGAACCGGCTGACGCGGTTGTGCCGACGCATAAGGCGGCTGGTACTGGTGTTGCGGCGACTGGCGAGGAGCTTCATGCTCCTGTGGGTTACCAGGGGCATGATTCACGCGGTGAACACGAACTTCACCGACGCCTTCGTCTGCGTCAACATCATCGTCATACGAGTCGTCGTCGCGTTTTGATTTCATGCGTTTCAGTGGACGATCGCGGAACATAGAAGATCGTTCTTTACGGCTGGTCCAGAAACCATGTACCAGTAAAGCGATTATGGCGATCGCGCCAACAATGATTAATATCAGACGCAAATCCTGCATCATTATATTCTCTGTTGTTCTAACACCTTGCCACCACGGCAAACATTTACTCACTAAGAGTATTTGCCGATTACGTCAAGTGCAAGTGTACTCTTAGCTTTCACAGCATAAAGATGAACGAAATTGTGCTTTTTGCTGTTTTTTCGAACATTTCCGAACTGTTCTGCATGCGATAACCCGGTAAGATACCCGTGTTCGCTTAGGACTTATACTAAAAGGAGCATGTCCTGACTATGGTGTCATCATCTGTCACTGCACCACGCAGCGGTTTTTATTACTTTGCTCAGGGATGGAAACTGGTTTCACAGCCAGGGATCCGTCGCTATGTCATTTTGCCGCTACTGGTAAACATCCTGCTGATGGGCAGTGCATTCTGGTGGTTATTCACACAATTGGACGTTTGGATCCCATCATTAATGCGTCACGTCCCCGATTGGTTGCAATGGCTGAGCTATCTGCTGTGGCCTGTCGCCGTCCTCTCTGTGCTGCTGGTGTTTGGTTACTTTTTCTCGACCCTGGCTAACTGGATTGCCGCGCCGTTTAACGGGCTACTGGCGGAGCAACTGGAAGCGCGGCTGACCGGCGCAACGCCGCCGGACACGGGGATTCTGGGCATCATGAAAGATGTGCCGCGCATTATGAAACGCGAATGGCAAAAACTCGCCTGGTATTTGCCGCGCGCCGTTGTGCTGCTAATCCTCTATTTTATTCCCGGCATCGGACAAACCGTCGCCCCCGTATTGTGGTTCCTGTTCAGCGCCTGGATGTTAGCGATTCAGTATTGCGATTACCCTTTTGACAACCATAAAGTACCGTTTAAAGAGATGCGCACCGCCCTGCGCAGCCGTAAGGTCATCAATATGCAGTTTGGTGCGCTCACCAGTCTGTTTACCCTGATCCCGGTACTTAATCTCTTCATCATGCCAGTGGCGGTTTGTGGCGCCACCGCGATGTGGGTGGATTGCTATCGTGCTAAACACGCGTTATGGAAGTAATGCAAAAATGTGTAAACGAGAGGTGGCTTATGCCACCTCTTATTCCATACTGATCCCCATTATTTCTCCATAGCATATAGATATGCGAAATCTTTACTTCCC
This sequence comes from Citrobacter farmeri, assembly GCF_019048065.1. NCBI lineage: Bacteria > Pseudomonadati > Pseudomonadota > Gammaproteobacteria > Enterobacterales > Enterobacteriaceae > Citrobacter > Citrobacter farmeri. The sequence continues at coordinate 1,362,593 of NZ_CP077291.1, read as the reverse complement.
CATCTCAGTCTGAAGGGTATGCTGGGAAGGTATCCCAATTTCATACAGTTAAGGACAGGCCATGAGTAAGATTTTTGAAGACAACTCGCTGACTATCGGTCATACGCCGCTGGTTCGACTGAACCGTATCGGTAACGGACGCATTCTGGCGAAGGTGGAATCACGTAACCCGAGCTTCAGCGTGAAATGCCGTATCGGTGCCAATATGATTTGGGATGCTGAAAAACGCGGCGTGCTGAAACCTGGCGTTGAACTGGTTGAGCCCACCAGCGGCAACACCGGTATCGCGCTGGCCTATGTTGCGGCGGCGCGTGGCTACAAGCTGACGCTGACCATGCCCGAAACCATGAGTATCGAACGTCGTAAGCTGCTGAAAGCGCTGGGTGCCAATCTGGTGCTGACCGAAGGCGCGAAAGGCATGAAAGGCGCGATTCAGAAAGCGGAAGAAATTGTCGCCAGCGATCCAGAGAAATACCTGCTGCTTCAGCAGTTCAGCAACCCGGCTAACCCGGAAATTCACGAGAAAACCACTGGCCCGGAAATCTGGGAAGATACCGATGGTCAGGTTGACGTCTTTATCTCCGGCGTGGGGACTGGCGGTACGCTCACCGGTGTCACCCGCTATATTAAGGGCACCAAAGGCAAAACTGACCTGATTACCGTTGCCGTTGAGCCGACGGATTCCCCGGTCATTGCTCAGGCGCTGGCCGGTGAAGAGCTGAAACCAGGTCCGCACAAAATTCAGGGTATCGGTGCCGGCTTTATTCCAGGTAACCTGGATCTGAAACTGATCGATAAAGTGGTTGCCATCACCAACGAAGAAGCGATCTCCACCGCCCGCCGTCTGATGGAAGAAGAGGGTATTCTTGCTGGTATCTCCTCCGGAGCCGCAGTGGCTGCCGCGCTTAAACTTCAGGAAGATGAAACCTTTACCAATAAGAATATTGTGGTTATCCTACCATCATCGGGTGAGCGTTATCTGAGCACTGCACTGTTTGCCGATCTCTTCACAGAGAAAGAATTGCAACAGTAATGCCAGCATGTTAAAAACGCGTAAAAAAGCACCTTTCCAGGTGCTTTTTTGTGGCCTGCTTCAAACTTTCACCCCACCTGCCATTGCTTCACCCCGCCAGGTCTGGTATTTAACCTGATTAATTATTTTGAAGCGCGAAATTAATCGTTACAGGAAAACTGCTGGCTGAATCGATTTTATGATTTGGTTCAAGTATTGATTTAGCGGCATAATGTTTAATGACGAGCGAAACGTCAGCGGCCAGAGGTTGACTGCAACGGATTGCGTAAAACACCTGGTGTGTCGCGCCCGTTTACGCCGGCGCTAACAATACAGGCTAAAGTCAAACCGCCAGGCTAGACTTTAGTTCCACAACACTAAACCTATAAGTTGGGGAAATACAATGTTCCAGCAAGAAGTTACCATTACCGCTCCGAACGGTCTGCACACCCGCCCTGCTGCTCAGTTTGTTAAAGAAGCGAAAGGCTTCACTTCTGAGATTACTGTGACTTCCAACGGCAAAAGCGCCAGCGCGAAAAGCCTGTTTAAACTGCAAACTCTGGGTCTGACTCAGGGTACCGTCGTTACTATCTCTGCGGAAGGTGAAGACGAGCAGAAAGCGGTTGAACATCTGGTCAAGCTGATGGCGGAACTGGAATAAGTTTTTCCGGGTTCTTTTAAAAATCAGTCACAAGTAAGGTAGGGTTATGATTTCAGGCATTTTAGCATCCCCGGGTATCGCTTTCGGCAAAGCACTTTTGCTGAAAGAAGACGAAATCGTCATTGACCGGAAAAAAGTTTCTGCCGACAAGGTTGATCAGGAAGTTGAACGTTTTCTGAGCGGTCGTGCCAAGGCATCTGCACAGTTAGAAGCGATCAAAACGAAAGCTGGTGAAACGTTCGGTGAAGAAAAAGAAGCCATTTTCGAGGGGCATATCATGCTGCTCGAAGATGAGGAGCTGGAGCAGGAAATCATAGCCCTGATTAAAGATAAACACATGACGGCTGACGCAGCTGCGCATGAAATTATCGAAGGTCAGGCCACTGCCCTGGAAGAACTGGATGATGAATACCTTAAAGAACGTGCGGCTGACGTACGTGACATCGGTAAGCGCCTGCTGCGCAACATCCTGGGCCTGGCAATCATCGACCTGAGCGCAATCAAGGACGAAGTGATCCTGGTTGCCGCTGACCTGACCCCGTCCGAAACCGCACAGTTGAACCTGCAGAAGGTGCTGGGTTTCATTACCGACGCGGGCGGCCGCACCTCCCACACCTCTATCATGGCGCGTTCTCTGGAACTACCTGCCATCGTGGGTACCGGTAGCGTGACCTCTCAGGTCAAAAATGACGACTATCTGATTCTGGATGCCGTAAACAACCAGGTTTACGTCAACCCGACCAACGAAGAAATTGAAAAACTGCGCGCTGTTCAGGAGCAGGTTGCCTCTGAGAAAGCGGAACTGGCTAAACTGAAAGACCTGCCGGCGATCACGCTGGATGGTCATCAGGTTGAAGTGTGCGCCAACATCGGTACCGTGCGTGACGTCGAAGGTGCAGAGCGTAACGGTGCGGAAGGCGTTGGTCTGTATCGTACTGAATTTCTGTTTATGGACCGCGACGCGCTGCCGACTGAAGAAGAACAGTTTGCAGCGTACAAAGCCGTGGCTGAAGCCTGTGGCTCTCAGGCCGTGATCGTGCGTACCATGGACATCGGCGGCGACAAAGAGCTGCCGTACATGAACTTCCCGAAAGAAGAGAACCCGTTCCTGGGCTGGCGCGCTGTGCGTATCGCGATGGATCGTAAAGAGATCCTGCGCGATCAGGTTCGCGCTATCCTGCGCGCGTCTGCTTTCGGCAAACTGCGCATTATGTTCCCGATGATCATCTCTGTTGAAGAAGTCCGCGCGCTGCGCAAAGAGATCGAAATCTACAAACAGGAACTGCGTGACGAAGGTAAAGCATTTGATGAAACCATTGAGATTGGCGTGATGGTGGAAACACCGGCAGCGGCAACCATTGCTCGTCATTTAGCCAAAGAAGTTGATTTCTTTAGTATCGGCACCAATGATTTAACGCAGTACACCCTGGCAGTTGACCGTGGTAATGATATGATTTCACATCTCTACCAGCCAATGTCGCCATCTGTCCTGACGCTTATCAAGCAGGTTATTGATGCTTCTCATGCTGAAGGTAAATGGACTGGCATGTGTGGTGAGCTTGCAGGCGACGAACGTGCTACACTTCTGTTGCTGGGGATGGGTCTGGACGAATTCTCTATGAGCGCCATTTCTATCCCGCGCATTAAGAAGATTATCCGTAACACGAACTTCGAAGATGCGAAGGTGTTAGCAGAGCAGGCTCTTGCTCAACCGACAACGGACGAGTTAATGACGCTGGTTAACAAGTTCATTGAAGAAAAAACAATCTGCTAATCCACGAGATGCGGCCCAATTTACTGCTTAGGAGAAGATCATGGGTTTGTTCGATAAACTGAAGTCTCTGGTTTCTGATGATAAGAAAGACACCGGAACTATTGAGATTGTTGCACCGCTCTCTGGCGAGATCGTCAACATCGAAGACGTACCGGATGTCGTTTTTGCTGAAAAAATCGTGGGTGATGGCATCGCTATCAAACCAACCGGTAACAAGATGGTTGCACCGGTTGATGGCACTATCGGCAAAATCTTTGAGACCAACCATGCGTTCTCTATCGAATCCGATAGCGGTATCGAACTGTTTGTTCACTTCGGTATCGACACCGTTGAGCTGAAAGGCGAAGGCTTTAAGCGCATTGCTGAAGAAGGCCAGCGTGTGAAAGTGGGTGACCCGGTTATTGAATTCGATCTGCCGCTGCTGGAAGAAAAAGCCAAGTCTACCCTGACTCCGGTTGTTATCTCCAACATGGACGAAATCAAAGAACTGATCAAACTGTCCGGTAGCGTGACCGTAGGGGAAACCCCGGTTATCCGCATCAAGAAATAATTCTTGCCGCAGGAAAAAATGGCGCCTTCTGGCGCCATTTTTTTATACACGTTATCAGGCCTGGGCGATTTGTCACCACGGAACCAGGCCATCCGGCATCGGTACGGCGGTCATAGTGGCGAGGTCACCGGGCGATAACACTTTTCACGCATCAGGATTTTCATCCCATCCGGCCCGCTCTCCAGCATCCGCTTTTCTGAATCAGACACCAGCAGTTCACACTGATAGCCGCCCGTAATGCCAAACATCGCGCGCGCCACGCAGATATCTTCCAGCGCATTCAGCCCGCTGGTTTCAAAATGCCCGACGATGCGCCCCTGCTGGCGCACCACCAGTCGATAGCTCTTCATCGCGCCTCCCCTGCCGGAGGCAGTATTAGTTCGTCACACCCGCATTGCTGCGTCCAGGTCATCACCTCCAGCACGCGTTCTGCAGCCTGTTGCGTTGCCTGCGTCAGTGTTTTTCCCAGCACAATGCCACTAATTAACTCAGCACAAAACAGATCGCCGGTCCCTTTCAGATCGGTTTCTACACGCGGGTGTTCAATCACATCCAGCGTTTGCGCTGTCACCACCGCCACAGTGATGGTGTCACCGTCCTGCCCTGGTGCGCTGGTGATCACAATCCACTTCAGCGTGTCGGTCAGCAACGATCTCGCCGCGACGACAGCCTCCTCCAGCGTGCGGCACGACATGCCACTGAGCATCTCAAGCTCAAAAACATTCGGCGTCAGCCCCTGCGCCAACGGCAACAGATGAAGTCGATAGGCATCCGGAATCTCGGCTTTCACATACATCCCGCTGTCAACGTCGCCAATCACCGGATCGACCAGAACCGCGATGTCCGGATGCGTGTCACGCACGATTTTCAGCCACTGCGCCAGTCGCGCAATTTGCTCCGCGCTGCCCATGTAACCGGTTGTCACGGCCTTTAACTCGCGCAGCGCATCGCGCTCATTAAGCGCCAGCAAATAGCCACTGAACCAGTCAGCCGGGATCACCCCGCCATAAAACGTGTCATAGTGCGGAGTATTACTGAACAGAACGGTAGGCACCGCTGTCACCCGCAATCCCTTTGCTTTGATGGCAGGTACAGCGATGCTGTTGCCAACGCTGCCATACACCACCTGTGACTGAACGGCGACAATATCGGTCTGTAACGCCCGATGCTTATCGTCGAAGAGCACTGACTGAATATCACTCTCCTGCCCCATAGACTTCTCCTCTCACTGGACAGCGGGCTGATGCCTCACTATTATCGTCATATGCTAAAATTCATTTTGTCATAGGTCAATAATGATCGACGGAAAAACCGCCAGCGAAATATTTGACAGTATACGTCAGCACGTAACCAGTGGCGTGTTGCCTGCCGGTGAAACACTGCCTCCGGTGCGGGAACTGGCAGCGCAACTCAACGTGAATCGCAATACCGTCGCGGCGGCCTACAAACGCCTGGTCACTTCCGGGTTGGCGCAAAGTCGTGGCCGCAATGGTACCGTCATCAAAAGTGCTTCTGTGCCCATCGCGCGGGAAGGCGGCGACCCACATACGCCACTGCACGATCTCTCCAGCGGAAATCCAGATCCGACTCGTCTGCCCGACCTGAGTCGCTACTTTGTAAATCTCCATCATGGTCACCGTCTGTACGGCGACGCGCCCGTTTCACCGGAGCTAAAGCGCTGGGCCACACAATGGATGCAGAATGCCGTTCCCGCCGCGGGCGAAATTGATATCACCAGCGGCGCGATTGATGCCATTGAGCGCCTGCTGAGCGCCCATCTGCTACCGGGCGACAGCGTGGTGGTTGAGGATCCCTGTTTTTTAAGCAGCATCAGCATGCTGCGATACGCCGGATTCAGCGCCAGCCCGGTGAGCGTCGATAGCGAAGGGATGTTACCCGAAGGGCTTGAACAGGCGTTGAGTAAAGGCGCGCGCGCGGTGATCGTTACGCCACGGGCGCACAACCCGACAGGATGCAGTTTAAGCGCCGCACGCGCTGGCGCGTTACAGGCTATCCTTGCGCGATATCCGCAGGTGCTGGTCATTGTTGACGACCACTTTGCGCTGCTTTCAGCTTCCGCATGGTATCCGGTAATTGCAGCCGAAACGCTCCACTGGTCGGTCGTTCGCTCAATGTCGAAAACGCTGGGGCCGGACCTGCGCCTTGCCATTGTCGCCAGCGATCCCGCGACCTCGGCAAAGTTACGCCTACGCCTTAACGCTGGCAGTCAGTGGGTCAGCCACATTTTGCAGGATCTGGTTTACGCCTGTCTGACGGACCCCGCCTGGCAGCGAACCCTCACAGAATCCCGCCAGTTTTATGCTGAACAGCAGCGTAAACTGGCTCAGGCGCTGCTCACGCAAGGCATCAGCAATTTCTTCCCCGGCGATGGCCTGAACCTGTGGCTACCGCTCGCTGAAGCCAGTCAGAACACCGCATTCGCGCTGGCGAAATCTGGCTGGCTGGTGCGTGAAGGCGAAGCCTTCGGCGTCAACACCCCCGCACAGGGACTGCGCATTACCCTGTCCACACTCAACGACAACGACATCAACCGCCTGGCCGCCCATCTTCATCAGGCGCTGAGCCAATAACAGGAGAGCATCCGTGCACGTCCATTTTATCATTCACGAGTCGTTTGAATCGGCAGGCGCTTATTTGCCGTGGGCTGAAACACGCGGTCACAACATCACCTGGACTCGCGTCTACGACAACGAACCCGTTCCGGCTAACGCCGATGGCTTTGATATGCTGGTCGTTTTCGGCGGCCCACAATCACCGCGCACCACGCTCGCCGAGTGCCCTTACTTTGATTCTCTGGCCGAACAACATCTGATCAACCAAGCCATCTCGGCGGGTCGTATTGTGGTCGGGATCTGCCTGGGCTCACAGCTGATTGGGGAGGCGCTGGGAGCCAAAGTCTGCCAGAGCCCGGAGAAAGAGATTGGTCACTATCCCATCACCCTGAGCGAAGCAGGAAAGCAGCATCCGCTGGTAGCCCACTTCGGATCCCCACTAATCGTCGGTCACTGGCATAACGACATGCCAGGGCTTACCGATCAGGCAACGGTACTTGCCACAAGTGCCGGGTGTCCACGGCAGATAGTGCAGTACGGTAATTTCGTTTACGGCTTTCAGTGCCACATGGAATTTACCGCCGAGGCTGTGGAAGGGCTGATTCAGCACTCTGAGCAGGAGCTGGCAGAAGCCAAAGGGAAGCGCTTTATTCGCTCAAATGCGGAAATGCGTGAATGGGATTACCGGGAGATGAACGAAAAGCTCTGGCAGTTCCTGGATCTGCTGGTAAAAAAACGCCAGCGTTAACTGACATAGCCCGGCCAGGGCCGGGCTATGTGGTGATTAAATCCCTGCGCCCTGGCTGAAGTGTTCTTCGCCAAACACACCAGTAGAGAGATAACGATCGCCGCGATCGCAAATAATCGCCACTACCACCGCGCCCGGATTCGCTTTCGCAATCCGTATCGCGCCGGCCACTGCGCCGCCTGAACTGACGCCACAGAAGATCCCTTCACGTACAGCCAGTTCACGCATGGTGTTCTCCGCATCTCGCTGGTGAATATCCACCACCTGATCGACAAGCTGAGCATTAAAAATGCCCGGCAGGTATTCCGCTGGCCAGCGGCGAATCCCCGGAATGCTGCTGCCCTCTTCCGGTTGCAGCCCCACAATCGTCACCGGTTTCTCTTGTTCGCGCAGAAAGCGGGAAACGCCGGTGATGGTGCCCGTAGTGCCCATACTGGAGACAAAATGGGTGAGGCGTCCGGACGTTTGCTGCCAGATTTCCGGCCCTGTGGTGGTGTAATGCGCGTACGGATTATCAGGGTTGTTGAACTGGTCCAGCAGTTTACCTTCGCCGCGCTGGGCCATTTCCAGCGCTAAATCGCGCGCCCCTTCCATTCCCTGCTCTTTAGTGACCAGAACCAGCTCGGCACCGTAGGCGCGCATCGCCGCACGACGCTCCTGACTCATGTTGTCTGGCATCAGCAGCTTCATACGATAACCTTTCAACGCGGCAATCATAGCCAGCGCAATGCCGGTATTGCCGCTGGTCGCCTCAATTAACACGTCGCCAGGATTAATCTCGCCGCGTTTTTCCGCCTCAACAATCATCGATAATGCAGCACGATCTTTCACCGAACCTGCCGGGTTATTGCCTTCCAGTTTGACCCAAATTTCACTGCCATTATCCGGTGTCAGGCGCTGGAGTTTCACCAGAGGCGTATTGCCAATTGTTTGTTCTAATGTGTTCACGCACGCTGTCCATAAAAAAGCCCGGATCGCGTTGCGCCTCCGGGCGATAAACATACAGATAACCTATCAAGCACTTTGTGCCAGAGCAAGTTCCTCTTCGCGGGTCTCAATACGCTGATTGCCATCATACAACCGTGCGTTTTGCAGCCCGACAAACAGACGCTCGCCGCGCACCGGGGCATCGTCTCCCTGCATAACCACCGTCAACGGTTCGTGATACCACCCGAGTGGCTGCACAACTAATTGGGTGTAGTGGCCTTTCGGGCTGGCTTCGATGACCTGTACCGGCAAGGGTGAATCCAGACTGGTACGGCGACTGATGTCGACTTCCCACGGACGCAGGAACAGATCGACCGGTCCCTGATACGCTGGCGTATAGCCCAGCGGCCAGCGGTGGGCGCCAACATGGAACTGTCCGCCGCGAATGGTGCCCTGCAGGCGGTTAACTTCGCCCATAAACTCCAGCACAAAGCGGGTCGCCGGTTCACGCCATACCTGGTCTGGCGCATCGGCTTGTTCAATATGGCCCTGACTCATCACCACCACGCGATCCGCCACTTCCGTAGCCTCTTCCTGATCGTGCGTGACAAAGACGCTGGTGAATTTCAGCTCTTCATGCAGTTGACGCAACCAACGGCGCAACTCTTTTCGTACCTGCGCATCGAGGGCACCGAACGGTTCATCCAATAACAGAATTTGCGGTTCAACGGCTAAGGCGCGGGCCAGCGCGACACGCTGTTTTTGTCCACCTGAAAGCTGCGCCGGGAAGCGATCCGCCAGGTGTGCCAGTTGCACCATCTCCAGCAGTTTCGTCACCTTCGCTTTGATTGCTGCCGCATTGGGGCGCTCACGACGCGGCAGGACGCTCAGGCCAAAGGCGATATTGTCAAACACCGTCATATGGCGGAACAGCGCATAGTGCTGGAAGACAAAACCGACTTTACGATCGCGCGCATGCAGGCGACTGACGTCCGTGCCGTGGAAACGAATATGGCCGCTGGACTGATGTTCCAGTCCGGCAATAATGCGCAGCAGCGTGGTTTTTCCGGAACCGGACGGCCCCAGCAGCGCAACCATCTGACCTGAAGGAATATCCAGTGAGATATCGTTCAGCACCTGGGTGCGACCAAAAGACTTCTTAATATTGGCAATCTCAATGCTCATGATTTTCCTCCTGTTGCGCGCGTTTTTCCTGATTCTCCAGGCGCCATTGCAACATGCTCTTCAAAAACAGGGTAATAATCGCCATCAGCGTCAGCAGCGCGGCGGCGGTAAAGGAGCCGACGGTGTTGTAATCCTGCTCCAGTAATTCAATCTGTAACGGCAGCGATAGCGTTTCCCCGCGAATCGAGCCCGACACTACCGACACCGCGCCAAACTCGCCAATCGCACGGGCGTTGGTCAGCACCACGCCATACAGCAGCGCCCAACGAATGTTCGGCAACGTCACGCGACGGAACATCTGCCAACCGGATGCGCCCAGCAAAATCGCCGCCTCATCCTCCTGGCTGCCCTGGCTGAGCATCACCGGCACCAGCTCACGTACCACAAACGGACAGGTGACGAAGATAGTGACCAGCACCATCCCCGGCCAGGAGAACATAATTTGCAAGTTATGCTCATCCAGCCAGCTGCCCAGCGGACCATTCGAGCCGTAGAACAGCAAATACACCAGCCCCGCCACCACCGGCGAGACAGCAAAGGGAATGTCCAGCAATGTCAGCAGCAACTGGCGCCCCGGAAAATTAAAACGGGTCACCAGCCAGGCCAGCAGAATACCGAACACCAGGTTCACCGGCACCGCAATCAGCGCAATCAGCACCGTCAGCCAGATGGCGTGCAGCATATCCGGGTCGGTCAGATTCTGTAGTACCGGCATCAGCCCAAGGCTAAACGCTTTGGCGAAAATGTAGAGCATCGGCACCAGCAGGATAAACGCCGACACCAGCATACCGGTGCCAATCAGAAACCATTTTCCCCAGTTAATACGGGGGGCGTCATAACGCTTCAATTGAGTAACTTCCGCCATTAGTGACCTACCACACGTCGGCCAAAGCGACTTTGCAGAGTGTTAATCGAAAACAGCAGCAGCAACGATGCCGCGAGGATCACCGAAGCAATCGCGCTGGCGGCAGGGTAATCGAACTCCTGCAAACGAACAAAAATCATCAACGAGGCCACTTCCGTTTTCCAGGCGATATTACCGGCGATAAAAATCACCGCGCCGAACTCGCCGAGGCTGCGGGTAAACGACAGCGCCACGCCAGCCACCAGCGCCGGCGACAGTTCCGGCAGTACCACTTTGCGAAAGCTCTGCCAGCGACTTGCGCCGAGCGTTTCCGCCGCTTCTTCATATTCCGGGCCTAACTCTTCCAGCACCGGCTGCACGGTACGCACCACAAACGGAATGCTGGTAAAAGCCATCGCCACCGCGATACCAAGCCAGGTGTACGTCACCTTGATATCAAACTTCGCCAGCCATTCGCCGTAAAAACCGTTAACGGAAAACAACGAGGCCAACGTCAGACCTGCGACTGCCGTCGGCAGAGCAAACGGCAGGTCCATCAGCGCATCCAGCAGCGTCCGTCCCGGGAAGCGATAGCGGGTTAAGATCCACGCCATCAGCAGGCCAAACACGCCGTTAAAAATCGACGCCACAAACGCCGACAGCAGCGTCACCTTATAGGCGGCGACCACCTGCGGATTGGTGATCACCTCCCAGTATTGCGCCCAGCTCATCTGCGCCAGTTGCATCACCAGCGCACTGAGCGGCAGCAACAAAATCAGGCAAACAAACAGCAGACTGGTGCCCAGACTTAAAGTAAAGCCGGGCAGCACGCGTCGGGAGGAGACTGCAAACATTACTTACGCCCCGCCGCCAACAGTTTGTCCAGTTCGCCACCGCTGGTGAAATGGGTTTTCATCACCTCAGGCCAGGAGCCAAACTTTTCTTCCACGCGGAACAGTTCGGTCTGCGGGAATTTATCTTTCAGCTTGTCCATCACCTCCGGGTTGTTCACGCGGTAGTAGTAGTCGGTGATGATGGTTTGCGCCTGCGGGCTGTACAACCAGTTCAGATAGGCTTTTGCCGCTTTCTCGGTGCCGTTGGCCTGTACGTTTTTGTCCACCCAGGCGACCGGGAACTCGGCCAGAATATTGGTTTTCGGGATAACGACTTCAAAACCCTGCGCTTCATACTGTTTGCGAATGTTGTTCACTTCAGACTCGAAGCTTATCAACACATCGCCCAGTCCGCGTTCAGCAAACGTGGTCGTCGCGCCGCGACCACCGGTATCAAACACTTCGACGTTTTTCAGGAACTGCGTCATGAACTGTTCGGTTTTGGCTTTATCGCCGCCATCCGCGCTATCGGCTGCGCCCCATGCGGCCAGATAAGTGTAACGCGCGTTACCGGAGGTTTTCGGATTCGGGAAGATCAGTTTCACGTCAGTTCGGACAAGGTCATTCCAGTCATGGATGTTCTTCGGGTTGCCTTTACGCACCAGGAATCCCATCGTGGAGTAGAACGGTGAACTGTTGTTCGGCAGGCGGCTTTGCCAGTCCGCCGGGATCAGCTTGCCTTTGTCATGCAGGATCTGCACGTCGGTCACCTGGTTGTAGGTCACGACATCGGCTTTCAGCCCTTGTAAAATCGCCAGCGCCTGCTTTGAAGAGCCCGCATGCGACTGCTTAATGGTCAGCTTATCGCCAGCGTTATCTTTCGCCCACTGCTGTTCGAACGGCGGGTTAAGGGCAGCAAACAGTTCTCGGGAGACGTCGTATGAGCTATTCAATAGCTCCGTCGCCTGCGCCTGACCGACCAGTAACAGCGACGCCATCAGCGTCAGATATCTTTTTTTCAGTAAGTTAACGGCCATTGCGCACCCTTATAAATTTGATGACTTTCTAATAGCCATAATATTTATAACGAGTGTGAAAGGAGTAACGGTTTTATATACCGTTTACTGATTTGAAAGTTGAAAAGGGAATAAGAGAAAACCCCTCCTGAGAATCAGAAGGGGTTACGCGGCCGTCAGATGCCGACGCTGACGGTCTCCGGCAGTGTGCTGCCCCCATCAATCACGTTTTGTGTACCCGTGAGATAGCTGGATTCATCGGACGCGAGAAAAGCCGCCAGTTCACCCACTTCCAGCGGGCTGGCCAGTCGACGTAGCGGAATAGCCTTCGCCATCTCGGTCAGCACCGACTCCGGATCGGCCGGATTTGACTGCTGCGCAATGCTCTCTGCCATCGGGGTACGCACGTAGCCCGGGCAAATCGCATTCACGCGAATCCCCGACTGGGCATACTCTACCGCCAGCGATTTGGTTAGTCCCACAATCGCCGCTTTCGATAACGCATAGGCGGTTTCCCCGGGATCGGCCACCATGTCGCCGGTAACCGATGACATCATCACAATGCGTCCATCTTTACGCTTAATCATCTCCGGCAGAACGGCTTTGGTCACGTTCCAGACGCCTTTGATGTTCACATCAATGTGGAAATCGCGGTCCTCGTCAGTCATGTCGAGGAAGCTTCCCAGACGGCAAACGCCCGCATTGTTGACCAGAATGTCGATGCGGCCTTCCACCGCTTTCGCTTTCTTCAGCGCCGCTGCCACAGACGCGGGATTGGTCACATCCGCAATCACCGCCGTACAGCGATGCCCGCGGCCACCCAGTTCATCGGCCAGCTTTTCAATCTCATCGGAGATATCCAGCAAGATTAAGTTCGCGCCATGGCGTGCAAATACTTTGGCGATACCTTCGCCAATACCCTGTGATGCGCCCGTAATCAATGCTGTTTTGCCCGTGAGTTTACCCATTTCAATGCTCTCCTTGTGAAAATGGAGTCTCACACTCCATTAACACTGAAAATACAGTAAAAACAGATAAGTGCTGAGGAACAGCTCACTAATTAAGGTAAATCTTAGGTAAAAATAATCCCCGCCGAGGCGGGGACACTATTTTTATGCTGCCAGTACCGACGTGAGTACGCAGAAAATCACAGCGCCTGCAAACGATCCAGCGACGGCGCAAAGTAATATCCACCGGTCACTGGTTTGGTGAAGCGCAGCATGGCGTCACGTTTGCCGTCGGTGTCGCCAAACATGCTCAGCAATTGCTGTTCGATGTTGTGCAGACGCGCGCAATAGGCGCAGAAATAGAGACCGTGAGTACCGCTTGCCGTCCCGTACGGCAAGCTCTGGCGAACAATTTTCAACCCTTTGCCGTCTTCTTTCAGATCCACACGGCTCAGGTGCGACGTTACCGGACGGGAGTCGCCATCGATCTCTTCGTTGGCTTCTTTGGTTCGACCGATCATCATTTCCTGATCGTGAATGCTCATACGATTGAGCTGTTTCAGATTGTGTTCCCAGCGCTGAACAAAGACGTAACTGCCGCCGGCATCCACGCCGTCTTTGATGACCGCCACGTCGCGGCGCGTTTCTTCACCTGCCGGGTTTTCTGTGCCGTCAACAAAGCCGCTGAGGTCACGCTCTTCCACCCAACGGAACCCGTGGATCTCTTCTTGTACCTCAATACAGTCGCCAAAGGCTTCCATGGCCGCCTGGGCGACTGAGAAGTTGACATCATGACGCAGAGAAAGAATGTGGATTAACACGTCGTACTGCGTGGCCGGAGCCAGACCTTTACCGTAAGGGATAAAGTCTTTCAGCTCTTCAGCCCCCACCCCGCCGCTCAGGGCGCGCCAGGTTTTGTTGCCAAATGCCACAACCGCGCCCAGATGGGCATCCGGGAATTTGGTTTCGAAGGTCGCCAGTTTATCGGCGAACGCTTTGCTCGCCCCACGCAGGGCGTCAACGTCGCCTTTTACATTCGCTTCAATCCAAATCGCCGCACGGCAATGCTCTGGCAAAATGCCACTCTGAACCTGAGACATCATTCCTCCTGAAAAATGAGAATGCCACGCAATCGTGGCATTGATGAGCGTTATTTTACCCTGTTTTTACTTTCCAGGGTTTGTTCAGACGCAAATTAACGACGCCAGATAATTTTGCTCACCTTCCACGCTTTCAGCGTATCGTCTGGCGGCATTAGCCCTTCCGGTCCCTTCCATTCACCGGTAAAGAGATAGCTGATATGTTGGCTGCCTTCGGCTTTACATTCTACCGCGCTCTGCTCATCGTGGCTGGCAGGCTGACAATTGCCGAACGCTTTACTGTAGAGGTCGCTAAACGGTGTGCCAATGTCAACGCCTGCGTCGGAAGGGATCTTGCTATCCAGGACATCAATACGGCTGATGTTACCCTGCTCGCCGTGGATAACCATCGCCACCTTGTCACCGTTCATAGCTTCGAAAAAGCGTACCACATTGCCGTTCTCGGTTTTCATGCCACTGCGCAGGCGATAGTCGCCGTCCAGCGCATCAGCAATGGCTTGTTCATCCAGTGGCGTCGATGCCGTGAGCGCCCCAACGCCCTGCTCGGTCACCTCTGTCGATGAACCAAACCAGTTCCACGGATTAGCGGCGGACCAGTTTACCGACGACAGCGTCGAACAGCCGGTCAGTACCAGCGGCATGGCACATAACAATACACGCAGCGATTTCATCTCACTTCCTTTCTTTGATATTCAACGTTACCTGGAGTCCGGCTTCGCCAAAAAGTTCCGTTATTCTTTTTCCAGGGCAAAACAGGCACGCATTCGTCGGTTGGTCAGTAGCCAGAGAAGCGCCACAATATCGGCCACCACCAGCGCCAGGCCAACGCCGTTAACAGGGGAGCCATTGAACCACAGCACGGGCTGCCAGCAGAGCAGCGCCATCTGAGCCACCATCAGCAGCGGTCGCAACGCATGCCACAGACGTACAAAGGTGTAACGTCGTCCGCTGAGCAAAAACGCCAGCACCGCCGGAATGCCGGGCAGCAGTCCCAGCCAAAAGTTGTCGTGATCGGGATAAAACAGATTTAGCAGCGCGGTGCCCTGCTCGCGAGAGGAACCTGCGATCACAAACAGCACCCAGGTCCGCGCCTGGAGCAGCAGTACCAGCCAGAATAAAAAGGGCAGACGCAAATGACCGTGGTTGTCGTAATCAGCAGGATGAAACTCAGTATTCTTCATCTTCGATCAGGCGTTTCCCCAGACACAGCACGTCGGAATGCTCATAGCCGAGTCGCTCATACATCCCCAACACGACATCGTTATCTTCACGCACCATGATCTGAATCTTCGGGCAACCGCGGGCGATGAGTTTCTTCTCAAGTCGATTAAGCAGCGCATTGGCGATGCCGCGACCGCGAAATTCCGGATGCACACCGAGATAATAGGCCGACCCGCGATGGCCGTCATAGCCGCCCATCACTGTTCCCACCACTTCCCCGTTCACTTCTGCGACGAGAAACAGGCTGACGTCATGATTCACCTTCCGCTCGATATCCATTTCGGGGTCATTCCACGGCCGCAGCAAATCGCAGCGCTCCCAGAGGGTGATCACCTCTTCGAAATCTTCCTGGCGAAAAACGCGTATCTCCATGGTATTGAGACCCTTTTAGCCTTAAAAATAGTGATTATGGCGTGAACGACTGATTTAGCCAATATCTGACGCGAAACGGCGGAAAAAATGGCATAATAGCCAATTGTCACGTATTGAAATGAAAAGTAAAACAATTCTCAACATCAAGCGTCGTAACGGATTACGCGATACGATATAACATCGGGATTCTTTTTTTTACAACTCAGGCCGTATGAGCACTTTTAAACCGCTAAAAATTCTCACATCGCGCCGCCAGGTGCTGAAAGCCGGACTGGCGGCGCTGACATTAACAGGGATGTCGAACGCCTCAGCCAAAGAAGCTCCACTGAAAACCAGCAATGGTCACAGCCAACCCGCCACAAAAAAATCGGGCGGCAAGCGCATTGTCGTACTGGACCCCGGACACGGCGGTATCGACACCGGAGCCATTGGCCGCAACGGCTCCAAAGAAAAGCACGTCGTGTTGGCGATTGCGAAAAATGTGCGTTCAATTTTACGCAGCCAGGGGATCGACTGCCGCCTGACGCGCTCGGGCGACACCTTTATTCCTCTGTACGATCGCGTTGAAATCGCCCATAAGCACGGCGCGGATCTGTTTATGTCTATCCACGCCGACGGCTTCACCAATCCCAGCGCGGCGGGTGCGTCAGTGTTTGCCCTCTCCAATCGCGGGGCCAGTAGCGCCATGGCGAAATACCTTTCCGATCGCGAAAACCGCGCCGACGAAGTGGCCGGCAAGAAAACGACCGACAAAGATCACCTGCTACAGCAGGTACTATTTGACCTGGTACAGACGGATACCATCAAAAACAGCCTGACGCTGGGTTCGCATATTCTCAGGAAGATCAAGCCGGTACATAAATTACACAGCCGCAGTACGGAACAGGCGGCGTTTGTGGTGCTAAAATCACCCTCAATCCCCTCGGTGTTGGTGGAAACGTCGTTCATCACCAACCCGGAAGAAGAGCGACTGCTGGGCACCACGGCTTTTCGCCAGAAGATTGCCACCGCCATCGCCAACGGCGTGATCAGCTATTTCCACTGGTTTGATAATCAGAAAGCACACTCGAAGAAACGTTAATCATGAAACCCGATGCTCTACGCGTAAAACAGTTCCTGCTGAACCTGCAGGATGCCATTTGCCAGCAGCTCACCGCCATTGACGGCGCGGAGTTTGTTGAGGATAGCTGGCAGCGTGAAGCGGGCGGCGGTGGGCGCAGTCGGGTGCTGCGTAACGGCGGCATCTTCGAACAGGCTGGGGTCAATTTTTCTCACGTACACGGCGACGCTATGCCAGCGTCAGCCACCGCGCACCGCCCGGAACTGGCAGGACGCAGTTTTGAAGCGATGGGCGTATCGCTGGTCGTGCATCCGCTCAACCCCTATATTCCCACCAGCCATGCCAACGTACGTTTTTTTATTGCCGAAAAACCAGGTGCCGACCCGGTCTGGTGGTTTGGCGGCGGCTTCGACTTAACGCCTTACTACGGCTTTGAAGAAGACGCCGTCCACTGGCATCGTACCGCGCGCGATTTGTGCCAGCCGTTTGGCGATGATGTCTATCCGCGTTACAAAAAGTGGTGCGACGACTATTTCTTCCTCAAACATCGCAACGAACAGCGCGGCATCGGCGGGTTATTTTTCGACGACCTGAATACGCCGGATTTTGACCACTGTTTTGCCTTCATGCAGGCCGTAGGTCAAGGTTATACCGAGGCGTATCTGCCGATCGTTGAGCGTCGTAAGGCGATGCGCTGGGGTGAACGTGAGCGAAACTTCCAGCTCTATCGCCGTGGCCGTTACGTGGAGTTTAATCTGGTGTGGGATCGCGGCACCCTGTTCGGGTTACAGACCGGTGGACGCACGGAATCCATTCTGATGTCAATGCCGCCGCTGGTTCGCTGGGAATATGACTGGCAGCCGGACGCCGACAGCCCGGAGGCCGCGCTGCGCGATTTTATTCAGGTACGCGAGTGGGTGTGACGCATTACCCCCAGGTCTGAGGACGTTATTAATGCCGGATGGCGGCTTCGCCTTATCCGGCCTACGGGGTCTGTCTTTGTAGGCCTGATAAGCGAAGCGCCATCAGGCACGCCACTACATCCACTGGCGCATGCGCTGGTGCAACGTCAGCGACGGCTTCTCGGCGAACAGTTGCTGGTAGTCGGTAGCGAACTGCCCTAAATGCCAGAATCCCCACTGCATTGCCGCATCCTTGACCGTGGTACTCTGCGACCACGGGCTGATTAATTCCCGTCGCACTGCATTCAGGCGGATCCGCTTCAGCCATGCATTCGGGCCAATCCCTAAAATGGCGTGAAATGCGTTCTGCAACGTACGACGGCTGACGTGGAGCTGGTTGCAGAGGTCGAGTACCGTCAACGGCTCCGACATATTGTCCAGCACATAGTCCCGCGCCCGGGAGAGCAGTTTGCGGTAGCCCTGATGGCTGATGCTCTCCGCCGAATTGATGGGTCGCGCGTCCTCCAGCATCATGCCCATCGCCAGCAGCAGATTATCCCCCAGCACCTTACGCACTGCGGGTTGATGAAGATTCTCCGGGCTCTCGCTAAAGGTCGCCAGCGCCTGCTGGACAAAGCCCCACAGCGCCGCCTTGTGCTGCTCTTTGACCTCCAGCGCCGACTGGTTGCGCAGCATATGCAGCACCCTTTCCGGATTATGTAAGAACTGTGCCTGACGGGAAATCACATCTTCCGAGATAACTACCCCGAGAATCGTATAATCATCCGGCGTGCTCAGCTCGAACTCAGTCCCCCCGGGGCGAGTCGCAATCTCGGCGCTGCCAAGACACTGGGCGCCAATAAATCCCTGCTCGCCGCGCGTGGCCGGAATGCCAAACCAGAACGAGTTCGGCCATACCAGGCAAGACTGACGCAGCGCCAGTCCGGTGTATTCGCGAAAAACCTGGATATCATCGAGCAGGATTTCCGTGAATTCGCCATGAAACTTCCCCGGATGAAGCTGATCGTAAATCTGCTGCCAGGCGGTGATCGTCAGGGCGTGCTCATAAACATCCGTGGTCCGCCGCTGGTGAACGTTATCCACTTCAACCTTTGGCGTAAGTTTAACGTCTTCGGGTAACGCTTCATGATAAAGATGGTGCAAACTGGCTGAACGGGTCTTTTTCATGATCTTTTATGCCGGACGCCTGGTAAGACGTCCGGCCCTCCGACAGGTTAATTTTTTAAGCGATAGCGACTACTGCGTTTACGCAACGCCCCGTCAGTAAAGAGTTGTTCCAGCGCGTTTCTGGCCTCTTCAAGCGGCCAGCCAAAGTGCGCGGCGACCTCTCCCGCCGTCATCCCCTGACGCACTGTGGCGAGTTGTGCCAACAGCGCATCGGCGAATTCAGACCGCGCAGGCGCTTCAGGCGTCGGCGCTTTCTTCTGCTCAGAGGGTTTCGACGCCCGCTTAAATCCGCCGATCAGCCACTGGGTATCGTCTTCTGGCCGACCAATCTCTTTGCGGCTGATGACGCGACCGGTCCGCTGTGCCGCGGCGCTTCCAGCATCCAGCGCCGCGCGGCACGCCGCCAGATCGCCTTCCACCACCAGCGTCACCTTACCCGGGTCAAGCACTTCATGGCTCAGCAGGTTGACATTGGCGGCTTTCAGCATGGCATCCGCCGCGTCAACGGCGGCAACCATGCCCTCCACTTCCAGTAGCCCCAGTGCATTGATCATCGATGACCTCCGTTACGCGCGCTGAACAGGGTTACGGGCGATATCCAGAACCGCATCGGCAAAGGCATTGCAGGCGGCTTTACAGGCAGCCTGGCTGCCGGTTAAAAACGCCGCCGAGTAGTTGGTTTCCGACGGTGGCGGCACGTAGGTCACCAACTGGACATCGGCAGATTTCATCGCCGCATCAATGCCATACGTCGCTTCCAGCGGCGGTGCCACCAGATAGGCCATCGGATCGCCCAACGCAATGCCTGCCGTTGACGAAAGATAAGAACCGGTACGCGACACCACGTGCGCCAGAAACGCCGTGTTTTCTGCATCGTTCGCCCACTGGAACGCCGCGCCGCCTTCGATATGGGCGACCATCGCATCCAGACCGGCGCGCACTTCCGCCGGGTTCGGCCCCCCCAACATAATCAACACTTCACCCGCGGTCGGTGACGGCCCGTGGGCCGCCCCGGCATACAGCGAACGGCCATACACCACTTCAACCATCGCCTGTTTTGTCGCTTCGTCTGCGGCAATATACGTGACGTCATCAGAATCTGCCGTGATGAGACCGAGGCTACGTATATGCGGCGGTAATTTAAGTTCGCGTGCAAACCCATCGTTCACGGAAGCAATCACGCGCATCGCGCTGACCGAGGGTCGAATCAAATCTAATGCTGGCATGATGCCTCCTTAACGGGTCATATTGATGCCGGACGCTTTCTGCTCCAGCATACGTTTGGCCAAATCCACGATCACAGCAGCCGCTTCTACCGGCGGCGTGCCGCCCTGGTGGATGTTGGAAATACAGGTACGGTCGGCCTCCACGGTGGTCGCCACCTTCGGTGAATAGACCGCATAGCAGGAGAGACTTTCTGATTGCCCCAGCCCCGGACGTTCACCGACCAGCAGAATCACCACCTTCGCACCGAGGATCTCGCCGATCTGGTCTTCAATCTTCACGCGACCATAGCGGACAAAGAACGGCGTCCCGACCTTCAGCCCGGCCTGCTTCAGACCGGACAGCAGCGGCGGCAGGATCTCCTCGTAGTTCGCGGTGATCGCATCGGTAGACAGGCCGTCAGATACGACCACCTGCACATCCGGACTCATCACGCACTGCGATTTCAGCGCCTCAATGGCTTCCTGGCTCAGTCGACGCCCCATATCCGGGCGCGTCAGGTAGAGATTTTTGTCGCTGATTTCCGAACGGACCTCCAGCAGCCCCTGGGCTTTCACCCACTCTTCCGGCACTTCTTTCAGTACGGTGTCTTTCGAGCGCGAGTGGTCGGCGAGAAAGCGCAGCAGCGCCTGAGTACGCGGACGCGGACCGGCACGTCCGGTGCAGACGCGCGCCGCGGTACTGCGCCGCAGTTCAGTCAGCACCTCGGCACGGTGCGGATTCTCCACGCCAATCCACGCTTTCGCTTCGGCGGAGCCCAGATCCAGCGCACAGCTTTCTGCGGTGGACGGTGCCGCGCACTGTGGCTGGTTGCAGGACTGCGGCGACGGGGCGGCGGTCTGTGGCTGCGGCTGTGTCTGTCCCATTGACGCCATCACGCTGCGTACAATTTCTTCAATCTGTTTTTGATCCATTGTTTGTCATCCCCGCGTCATCAGAAGAACAGTGACGGATCGCCCGCCCGTTTGGTCAGGCGACCATTTGCCATAATGCCCATCGTTTCCAGCCAGCGCTCAAATTCCGGAGACGGACGCAGATTCAGTAACTGGCGTACGGTCGCGGTATCGTGGAAAGCGGTCGTCTGGTAGTTGAGCATGATGTCGTCGCCAAGCGGCATACCCATGATGTAGTTACAGCCCGCGGTGGCGAGCAGAATCATCAGGTTTTCGTTGAGGTTCTGATCGGCATCGGCATGGTTGGTGTAGCAGCAGTCACAGCCCATCGAGATGCCGCTCAGCTTGCCCATAAAGTGGTCTTCCAGACCGGCACGAATGATCTGCCGGTCGTTATAGAGATACTCAGGCCCGATAAAACCCACCACGGTGTTTACCAGGAACGGATCGTAGTGGCGCGCCAGACCGTAGTTGCGGGCTTCCATCGTCACCTGATCCGCGCCGAAGTTCGCCCCGGCGGAGAGCGCCGAGCCCTGTCCGGTTTCGAAGTACAGGCAGTTTTCCCCGGAGATCCGGTTAAACTCCGCGCCTACCGCACGCGCTTCGTCCAGCATTGCCAGTTCCACGCCGAACTCTTTCAAGCCTTTTTCGCTGCCGCAGATACTCTGGAAGATAAGCCCCCCCGGCGCGCCGCGACGAATCGCTTCAATCTGAGTGGTAACGTGTGCCAGCACGCAGCCCTGGGTCGGGATGTTGAACTTGTCGATCACCCCATACACCGTGTCCAGTACGCGGCTTAAGTTCTCCACGTCATCGGTCACCGGGTTGACGCCAATTACCGCATCACCGGCACCGAAAGAGAGTCCTTCATAGATTTGTGCGGCAATACTCTGCACATCGTCACGGGTATCGTTCGGCTGTAGACGACAGCTGAAGGTGCCCGGAATACCGATCGTGGTGTTGGCCTTTTTGATAACCGGCATTTTCTTGCCGCCGTAGATCAGATCGGCGTTAGAACAGATCTTCGCCACCGCGGCCACCACTTCCGAGGTCAACCCTTTACGCGTAAAGGCAATATCATCAACCGAGGTTTCATCGCTCAGCACGTGCTCACGCAGCTCACTGATGCTCCAGTTCTTAATGCGGTTGTAGGCCGTCTCGTTGACGTCGTCCTGAATCAGACGCGTGACGCAGTCCTCTTCATAGGAAATCACCGGGTTGTTGCGAATATCCGCCACCGTCATTTCCGACAACACCTGTTTCGCCGCCACGCGCTCCTGCGAACTTTGCGCCGCGACGCCGGCCAGCACATCCCCCGAACGCAGTTCGTTGGCTTTCGCCAGCACCTCTTTTACATCCTTAAACTGATAAACATTGCCGAACAATGTGGTCTTTAGTTTCATAAGTCGTTCCCTCAGGAAGGAAATGCGAGTGATTTCACCGTCACCGGCACAACCGATCCGCCAAACAAAGGCGTACCAATGTCGATATAGTCGCCCGCCCGGACAATCACTTCGTCAATGACCGCCAGCGGGAGTTGCTGTAACTGTGGGCGCAACAGCATGCCCAGCGCTTTACCAAAGTCCTGCTCGGCCACCACCAGCAGGGGATGCGGATTCGGATAACGCGCGATAAACGCGAGCAGCGCGTCGATGACCGTAAGTAATGCGGCATAACGCACCGGCAACGAGGCGGGAAGCGCCAGTACGTATGCGTCAGTCTGTGGATCCAGATCGAGCTGCATCAGCGCCTGTTGCCACGCGCTCACCAGATCGGCGTCATCCACCGGGATCGCCACCGGCAGATTGCGCAGCGGAAGTTGAACCCCTTCCAGCCAGATGGTGCTGCCGGAGAGCGAAAGCGTGTGCGCCCCCGCGCCAATCACCGTGGCGCGCACGGTTTGCGCCGGGAACTGCACGTTCATCTCGCGCAAACGCGGATGCTCATGCAGCGCCGTCGCTAACAGCGGCCCAATATCAGAAAAACAAAACGGGTCGGCAGGAAGGTTGCGATAGCACTCCCCCACGCCGCCGGACAGGGTGATGACTTCCGGTTTCGCCCCCGCCGGCAGTAACCCGGTTTGCATCAGCGTTTGTGCCAGCGGCGACAACGTACCGTCGATCACTTCCACGATCAGACTCGCCATCCGCTGCGCGACCAGTCCCAACTGTGAGACGGTCAGTGAACGGGCGTCGGTACCGGCGCCGAATACCTCGTCGACAATCTGCTGTCCGGGTTGATGGGCATGCACAACGCGTCCCTGACCGTCGGTCTCCAGCAGACGGCCGCCAACGTTCAGACAGGCGGTGCCGCTCACCTTTCCGGCATCGAAAAGGGCGTAATTCGAGGTGCCACCGCCGATATCAATATTCAGTACCCGGCACATCCGTTGCTCAGACAAGGTTTGCGCCCCGGCACCATGACCGGCAATCACCGATTCCAGATGCGGTCCGGCACTGGCGACCACAAAGTCGCCGAGCGACTGGGAGAGCGTCATCACCGCCGGGCGCGCGTTGCGGGTTTTCGCACTCTCACCGGTGATGATGATCGCGCCTGAATCGACCGATTCCGGCGCGATCCCCGCCGCCTGATACTGTGCAAGGATCAGCGCTTTAAGTTCGTCCTCCCGTAACCCGCCCTGCTTATCGACAGGAGTAAAGAAGACCGGGCTTTGCCAGCTAATGTCGCGTTTAATAAATTCGTACCGGGGCACCTGCGACACAGCCGCACGGTTAACCAGTTCCAGGCGCGAGAAGATCACCTGAGTGGTCGTGGTGCCGATATCGATACCGACGCTCAGTAGCTGGCGGGTGTTCACGATTGCGCCTCCACTTCCGTTTCTGCCGGAACGTTTTCATCTTTTGGCACCAGCATCATGGCTACGCCAATCGCCGTCACACCGCCAATCAATTTGCCGACAATCATTGGGAAGATCATGGCGTTCATGTTGGCAGCCGCGAAGCCTAAGTGGTCGCCCAGCGCGAAGGCCGCGGAGACAGCGAAAGCACAGTTGATCACTTTGCCGCGGGTATCCATTTGTTTCATCATGCCGAACATCGGGATGTTGTTCGCCAGTGTCGCCACCATGCCACCTGCTGCCATATTGTTGATTTTCAGCAGGCTGCCGACGCGCATCAGCGGCTTCTCAAACCAGCGGGTCAGCAACAGCACCATCGGATACGCCCCGAGCAGCACGCAGGAGATGGAACCAATCACTTCAATGGCGCGCATCACTTCACCGGGAGTGTCGCCAGGCGCCATGAAGATCGGGTCAAGTCCAGGGATCAGCTCCCAGCCCAACAGGAACTTAATGACTGCCGCCGCGAGGCCAATGGTGATCAGCGCGACGAGGAATTTCGCGAAAATCTGGAAGCCGCTGATCATTTTTTCCGGGATGAATTTCAGCCCCAGCGCCACCAGCACGGCGACGATGATCACCGGAATCATGTTCATCAGGATCAATGCGAAGGTGAACTCGACAGGCTGCCCGTTGATTTCAACCCCCGAGTACATCGCAACCAGCCCCCCGGCGATACAGCCGATAGGGATCGTGACAATACCGGCCAGCACGCCAAGCGCCAGATAACGGCGGTCGGACGGCTCAATAATGCCCAGCGCAACGGGGATAGAGAACACGATGGTTGGCCCCATCATTGCCCCCAGAATCAGCCCGGAATAGAGCCACGCCGCCACATCGCCACCCGCCAGTTCTTTGGCGAGGAAGAAGCCGCCCATATCACAGGCCAGCAGCGTTCCGGCGAACATAGACGGGTTCGCGCCAAGCATTTCATACAGCGGAATAATCACCGGTCCGAGCAGTTTGGCTAACACCGGTGCCAGCGCGGTCATACCGACCATCGCCAGTCCCAGTGCGCCCATCGCCATAAATCCTTCTTCGAACTGACCGCCGGATCCCTCGATGCTTTTGCCGAACTTTCCAAGGAAGCGCGCTGACCCGCCGAACTGTGACAGGATCCTGTCAACGGCGGCAATCAGCATAAAGAACATCATGATGTACATGATGATTTCGTTAATTCCCATACCCTTGTCTCCATTTGCCAGGGTCTTCGTAGGCCTGATAAGCGCAGCGCCATCAGGCAATGATGCCGCGTTTTGCCGGATGGCGGCGCGAACGCCTTATCCGGCCTACGTCCTGGTATGCTTTTATTGTGCCGCCGCGTACAAATCGATAATTTCGCTCTGCGTAGCGGTGCGTGGGTTACTGCGAATACAAATATCTTCCAGCGCGGCTTGCGCCCAGGCGCTGTAGTGTTCGGGTTTTGCGCCGACGTCGGCGAGCCGTTTGGTCTGGCCCACTTCAGCAATCAGTTCACTGACCGCATTGATCGCATCGCGATCGTCTGATTTCTTGTTGGTCAGCGCGCGTCCGATCTGGCTGAAGCGCTCTCGACATACCAGGCGGTTAAAGCCCATCACCGTCGGCAACAGCATGGCATTTGCCTGGCCGTGCGGTATATGTAATGTCGCTCCCGGTTGATGCGCCATCGCATGACACAGCCCCAGTCCGGCGCTGGAAAACGCCATCCCCGCCATGCAGGAAGCGAGTAGCATGCTTTCCCGCGCTGCAAGGTCGTGACCGTAGCCCACCGCCTTTGGCAGCGATTTGCCAATCATCGCAATCGCGCCAATCGCCAGGCTGTCGGTGAACGGTGACGCGTTCAGCGCGCTCCAGGCTTCAACCGCGTGCGTCAGTGCATCAATCCCGGTCATTGCCGTCACATGGGGCGGCACGCCTTCGGTCAGGGCTGCATCGAGGATCGCCACGTCCGGCATCAGCGTCGCATGCGCCAGCACCTGCTTGCGTCCCGTCGCCGCGTCGATAATCACCGTCACGTTGGTGGTTTCGGATCCCGTTCCGGCGGTAGTCGGCACAGCAATCAGCGGCAGACGCGGGCGTAAAGCGCTGTATTCCGTCATCTCCGCCAGCGTCTGATTCGGATTGGTCACCAGCAGCGCGACCGCTTTTGCCGCATCCAGCACCGAACCGCCGCCAAAGGCAACGACGCCGTCGCATTTTGACTCGCGCAGTTGAGCTACCGCCGCGCAGACGTCAGTGATGCATGGTTCGCCCATCGGACACGGCCAGACCGTCATCGCTACGCCTTTCATCGCCAGACTGCGCTCTAACGACGCGGTCATTCCCGCCTGATGCAGGAAACTGTCGACCATCACGAACAGATGGCTTAAGCCTCGCGATTGCGCTTCTTGTCCGCAGGAACTGAGCGCCCCGAGCCCGCACAGCGTGACCGGCGGTACGCTGAACGTTTTCACGCGTTGCAGATTCAGGGTATCGAATGCCTGAAAGAGCGCCGTCTGCAATTCAGCTTGCATAGATTCCCTCCGCTTTCTCTCTCCCGCTGTTTGCGATTGCCAGCGGTGTCATAAACAGGCTGTGCCGGGGCAGATGCACCTGGAGCGCCGGGAAGCGCTGACGAAACAACGCCTCCACACCCGGCTGCATACAGGAGCCGCCCGCCAGCCATAAATCAGCTATTCCTTGTCCTTCGATATGACGGGCAACGATCTCCGCCATTTTTTCGTAGACCGGTTTCACCACCGGCCAGATATCCTGCGCGTTGCTGCGCTTGACCTGCTCGGCATCTTCCAGTTCGATACGGCGATTTCCGGCCAGAGTCAGAGAAATATGGTGACCGCCCGTCGCTTCATCCGCCGAGTACGTCACCTTGCCCTGTTTAACGATGGCAATGCCGGTCGTGCCACCACCGATATCCACGACACCGGCGTTATCCAGTTGCAGCAGGTCGGCAACCGCGGTCGGTTCATCCAGCACATGACTGACCTCCAGCCCGGCAGACTCCAGCACGTTGATAGAGATGCGCGGGTCGGTGCCCGGTGGGAACGAGGTCGCCGCGTGGGTAAAGCGACTGCCGAGTTGCTGTTCGAGCGTATCGAGATGGCGGCGCACGATGGTGACCGCACCAAAGAAATCCCAGACGATGCCGTCGCGCACGACGTCAGCCCAGTCAAGACACACCGCAACCGGTTGTCCATCGCCGTCGACAACCATCGACACCACATCACAGGTGCCCAGGTCAACGCCCAGCCACAGTGGAGAGTCGCTCATTGCAGGCGCCTGATTACACAGGTCAGCGGCTTTTTGCAGTCTTGGGGTGAGCCAATTTTCTTCGTCGTGCGCCATCATTCATCCCTTATACAATTCGAAACGCATCCACCAAAACACAGCGACGCAGACGCACAAACGTGCGCGCACTGGTCACCCCTTCCCCGGTTGGCGTGGTAATGGTCATGGTGGTCCAGCCTTCACCGCCCAGTCCCAGCCCGGCAATGCACGGTCCGTTTTTGACGAAGATGCTGGTATCAATGGCGTTTGCCATCTGGTTCATGTTGTCGATGTTGCGTGAGTGCATCGCAGCAGTATGGTGACAGCCGCCTTCCAGTTGCACCGCCAGCGCAATAGCCTCGCCGACATTTGCCACCCGAACCACCGGCAGGACCGGCATCATCAGTTCAGTGACGGCAAAGGGATGCGTGGCAGGCGTTTCAACAAACAGCAGTCGGGTTTGCTCCGGAACCTTCAGACCAATGGCTGCTGCGATTTTCGCCGCATCGCGTCCGACCCAGTCACGGCTGACAGTACCTTTGCCGCGTTCATCGATATTTTTTAGCAGCACCGGCTGGAGCTGTTCGGCCTGCTCCGCACTCAGTCTCACCGCCTGCTGACCTTCCATCAGACGCATCAACTCATCCGCCACACTGTCGACAACAATCAACACCTTCTCATCAGCACAAATGATGTTGTTATCGAAGGAGGCACCTTTGACGATGGACTGCGCGGCCCGCGCCAGATCTGCGGTCTCATCGACGACGACCGGGGGATTACCGGCACCGGCGGCAATCAGACGTTTATTGGTGTGTTTGCGTGCGGCGTCGACCACTGCTTCGCCACCGGTCACGACCAGCAGGCCAATGCCTGGGTACTTAAACAGCCGCTGCGCGGTTTCAATATCCGGATTCGCCACGGTCACCAGCAGGTTTTCCGGGCCGCCCGCCGCGACCACCGCCTGGTTAAGCAGTGTAATCGCGCGTTGTGACACCCCTTTCGCCGCCGGGTGGGGAGCAAACACAACGCTATTGCCCGCAGCAATCAGGCTAATGGCGTTGTTAATCACCGTCGCCGCCGGGTTTGTGGATGGCGTCACTGAGGCCACGACGCCCCACGGCGCATTTTCGATCAGCGTCAGGCCGTTATCACCGGTCAGTACCTGCGGCGATAAACACTCCACGCCCGGCGTACCGCGCGCCTGCGCCACATTTTTGGCAAATTTATCGTCAACGCGTCCCATGCCGGTCTCTGCAACGGCAAGTTCCGCTAATTCTTTGGCATGCTTTTCGCCCGCTTCACGAATGGCGTGAATGGCAAGCTGGCGCATCGCCACGCTCTTCAGCCCCTGCTGAGCGACTTTTGCTGCCGCCACCGCATCATCCAGGGAGGCAAAGACGCCCATTTCATGAACGGTGGTCGCTGGCTGACTGCTGTCTTTCATTTTCAGCAGTACCGCTTTCACCACCTGTTCAATATCCTGTTGATTCATGATGTTAAGTCCTATTTGTGGAATATCACCTGACCGCCAGCCACCACTTCATCGACAATACCAATCACGCACAGGTCGACCGGAGACGCTTCACTGCGATGTGCCTGGCGAGCA
This sequence comes from Citrobacter farmeri, assembly GCF_019048065.1. Lineage (NCBI taxonomy): Bacteria > Pseudomonadati > Pseudomonadota > Gammaproteobacteria > Enterobacterales > Enterobacteriaceae > Citrobacter > Citrobacter farmeri. The sequence continues at coordinate 1,333,854 of NZ_CP077291.1, read as the reverse complement.
GAACTACCGCTGACCAGCAGCACCCACTCCCCGGTTCCCGCCCCGATGCTGTCAATGGCGACGGCGCACTGTCCGTCGGGATTTCCCTGGGCATCGATCATCTCCACCATCAGCAATTTGTCGTGTGCCAGTCCCTGATGGCGTACGGTACAAACAATTTGTCCTGTGACGACTGCCAGTTTCATACCCGCCTCCGTGGGTTAAGTTGTGCTGCGATCCTGTAGGCCGGATAAGCGCAGCGCCATCCGGCCCCAGTCCTGCTTAGATGTTGCTGTCGCCTTTGAAGCTGATCGGGAACACTTCTTCCAGATCGCCATGCGGACGCGGGATCACGTGCACGGAGACCAGTTCCCCGATACGTTGCGCGGCGGCGGCACCGGCATCCGTTGCCGCTTTGCAGGCCGCAACATCGCCACGAACCATCGCAGTCACCAGACCACCGCCAATCTGTTTCACACCAACCAGCTTCACGCGTGCGGCTTTTACCATCGCATCAGAGGCCTCAATCAGTGCAACCAGGCCCCGGGTTTCAATCATTCCTAAAGCTTCCATTATGTTTTCCTCTCATGGGGTCCAGAACGGGACCATTTATACAACCAGGGTTTGTGAGTCGCGCTCGCGACTCACGTCAGTCTGGCGCGGCACGGCTGCCACCAACGCCAGTTCGATAATTTCCTGTACGCTACAGCCTCGCGAGAGGTCATGAAGCGGTGCGGCAAGCCCTTGAATCAGCGGCCCGACAGCACGATATCCGCCCAGACGCTGGGCGATTTTGTAGCCAATATTGCCGGCCTCCAGTGACGGAAAAACCATCACGTTGGAATTGCCCCGTAGCGGACTGGCTGGCGCCTTTTGCGCGGCGACTTCCGGCACAAAGGCAGCGTCAAACTGCAGTTCGCCATCCACCAGCAGCCCAGGCGCGCGTTCACGAACGATCTCCGTTGCCTGCTGCACGTTAGCCACACACGGGTGACGCGCGCTGCCCTGACTGGAGAACGACAACATCGCCACGCGCGGCTCCTCGCCGGTGATACTGCGCCAGGTGTCGGCGCTGGCGATCGCGATATCCGCCAGTTGCGCCGCCGTCGGCTGTGGCACCACGCTACAGTCAGCAAACCCTAACGCTGGTCCGACGTACTGCGGCAGCATCAGGAAAATGGACGACAGCGTTTTACACCCTGGCTGCAGACCGATAATGCGTAAGCCCGCGCGCAGCACATTGGCCGTGGAAGAGAGGTTGCCGGCGATACAGACATCCGCCTGGCCTGCGCTAACCAGCGCCGCGGCAAACATCAGCGGGTCATTGAGTTTTTCAAGGGCATCCGGCGGCGTTTTCTCCCCGGATCGGGCGAGCCAGCGCTGAGCAAACGCTTCACGCATCGCCAGATTGCTGTGCGGATCGATAACCTGAATACCGTCCAACGCGACCCGATGAGTGAGGGCGAACTGGCGCAGCGCGAACGGACTGGCCACGAGAATGGGGTGCGCCAGACCGTGCTGTTGCAGGTAGTGCGCCGCTTTCAGCACGCGTTCGTCCAGGGCATCCGGAAAGACCACCCGTGCCGGGGATTGCTGAGCCCGTTCACGGGCGCGTTCAATGATCATTTTTCACCTCCCAGTCGCTGTTGAATCTGGCTGACGGTGAGTGGGTGTTTGGTGACACACAGAATCATCATCACGTAGACCGCACTGGAAAGACGGTTCAGCGCCTGCAAAATATCCGGACGCAGGACGTCAAATCCACGGGTGATAAAGACCTGGGCGGCGATCGTTTCCGTCTCGCGAACTTTGGTACGCAGCAGGTTCAACAACGCGGACTCGCGACCGTGGCTGGCTTCAGGTACCAGATGATCGTGATCCAGATAGCGCAACGGCTGATGGGAAAGACGGTGCAGGTCATCTTCGTTCAGCCCAACGATGGACTGTGCCGCCAGCGGTTCATCCATGGCATCGGCGCGCATGATGTTGCCCAGCCGTGAACGAATGTCCGCCAGCCACGGCTGCCACGGCTCCGCCAGTTCGATTTGCAGCCACACCGCCAGCGCGATAGTGCTGTCCAGCGCGGCGCGAAAGCCCAGACGCGGGTCGCTTTTGGCAACCATTTTGTCCGCGGTCAGGTGGGTCAGCGTGTCCGGCTTTTTCGCCACTGGCTGGCGACACAGTTCACAACAGGCCTGTGGATGCGAGTCGCTGCTGGTTAACCCGTGCACCGGTTGCGGCTGCTGTTGTTCGTCGTCGACAAACAGACTGCCCTGCTCATCGAGAAACTTGATGCGCAGATGACGGCCTTCCAACAGTTCGCGGGCAGAGGGCGTCAGGCGAGCATCAGCGGGGAGATGGATTTCTGCTCCTTCGCTGAGCGTATGATTCGCTCTGAGCCATGCTTCGGTGATGAAATCTTTCATACCGATTGCCAGTTCGCAGGCCACGCAACGTACAGGAAGCGCACGGTCGTCGGCGTGCCAAATTCAATGCTCGAGCCTTTCGGGATAAACATGACGTCCCCGGCTTTGGCGATCATCGTTTCGCCTTCATGGCGCACATGCAGCTCACCGTCGAGCACCATGTCGATTTCGTCGTAGTTCAGCGTCCACGGGAAGAATGCGTTATCCCACTGCATGAACCCGGCGGCCATGCTGCTGCCATCCTGTTCGGTGACGAGATCGGTCAGACCTACGCAGTGCGGTTGCGCACCGTCAAAACGGCCGAACTTAACGCTGCTGCCGTCGATCACTTTGATGCCACCTTTGCCGGTCACCGAATGAAAACCCGGTTGCATCCCGCCCTGCTCCAGCGACTGTTTTTCCTTCAGCACTTTGTCCATCAACTGCGAGACCAGACTTTCGGTAAACTGCCCTTCCGGCAGTTGCGCGATGATGGTTTCACGAATGCGCTGAGTTTCAGATTTGGTCTCGTCCGCGCAAGCCGTTGCCGTCGGGGCGGAGCCCTCACACTCCACAATCGTGACGCCCAGTAGCTCCGCGACTTCACGAGCTTCCGGGGTGATGATGCTGGCGCGCAGCACCACCGACATTTCCTGCTCGCCCCGTGCGTGCGCCGCACGTATATCGTTAGCTGTGATAAGTTTTTTCACCTGCCCCTTCCTCCTTTTGGCTTAGCTCAGTCAGATAATCCACCAGGTGCTGCACGCTTTGCGGGTCATGGCTGTTGAGTTCGAAAATCGGCTCCTGAAACCCAATCCCGCGCAATAATTCCCGCGTCGCGGTCACGTCAGCATCTGGCATATCCGTTTTGCTGATCACGGCGATGTGTCGTTTACTGGCACCGATATCTAACAGCCCGGCAGGTAAGCGACTTTCTTTGTCATTGGCTGCATGGACATAAATCAACGTATCAACGTCCTGCAGCGTGGTAATTAAGGCGTGATACCAGCGGGGATGGCTGAAATATTCCCCTGGCGTATCGATATCGCCATGTTCATTAAATTCCACGGCCTGGGTTTTTCTGGCGAGGGTATAATTCCCCTGTAACGCATTAAAAAGCGTTGTTTTTCCCGCGCCGACAGTGCCAACAAACGCAATACGTTTCATAAGCACCTCAAAATTAGCTTTTCGTCAGGTCGCAGAGCGTAAAATTTAATAAACGTCCCAGCCCACTGACCGTTTGCAATAAGGCCTCTTCTACCGCACCGACCGAACCGTAAATCACCAGCGCGCCGCTGAACCTGTCGAGAAAACCGATGTGTACATCGGCAGCCTTCATCGCCAGATCGCCGGCTATCATCGCGGTTTCTCCCGGCGTCAGGGTCATAATGCCAATGGCGCCAGCTTCGGGAACGCCGATCTTTTTCGCCAGTTCTTCACCAGGATGCGCAATGAGATGCGCCAGCGTGACCTGTTTGCCCGGCACAAATTCCTGAATAATGCGTTCTTTATCCATTGCTCACCGCCTGTGTTAAGACTGGGCTTATCGTGGCAATTTTTTGTCAGGGTAAATAACAAAATTCGGCAAAGAGATTTAAAAGGTGAGGTGGATCACTAAGAATGGGGAAATAAAAAAAATAAGACTTATCACAAACGACATTGAATACGCTCAGGAAAAGTGAAAGATGCGACATAAAGGCGAAAACACAGGATTTTTCAATCAAACAGAAATATTCTCAGAGAGGAGTCGTGCCGGGCAAATTATGGATTTTGTTTACCGATATCGTTATATTACGTCCGCCAGACGGCCACAATGGCCGACAGGTGTCATTAAAAATGGTCCCTCAGGACGGGGAGCTCTGAATCCGCGTAATGACGCGTTTTATCGCCGCTCTGAATTCATCCAGATTGATATGGTCTATATCTTTACCCACCGCTATTGTTTCTGAAATATCCTGCATCGCTGGCCAACGCGTTTTATAGTCGGCATAAACCGCAATCGCAGGAATATTGTACGCACTTGCCATATGTAAAATGGAGGTATCCGGTGTGATGACCAAAAACGCACCGTTGATGACCGCAGCGGAACGCATTATGGATGGCGGCAATGACAGTCGATGCACGCCATCGCAGGATTGCGTTAACGAAACCGAACTGTCGACCCCTTTCGGGCCGTGGACAATGACAATCGGGAGATCGATCTCTTTTTTGATTATCGCGATAAGCTTTTCGGCAACCGGAAGTGAAAACGTGCGCTGTTTCGCGCTGCCTTCTAAATTCAGGGCAATATATCGTCCCAATGTCGAGATATCGCTGCGAACCTCCGTTAACACCGCTTCGCTGAGAGGGAATTCAAAAACAGCCCTGACGAGCGGAAACCCCGCGTCTCTCATCAAAATTGCCCAGGTCATCGGCACGGGTGCCCGAAAGATCTGATCCATTCTTGAGGCTGTTTTGCAGACCGGGGAATAACACTTCATGGTTAACCCCGCCACCTGAAGATTCGTTCTGGCCCTTAATCTATTGATGAAAAGCATTGTTTTCAGGTTCTTTCGCCGCATGGCTTCGATGCATATATCGGGGGTTCCGTACTCTTTTCTTATCTTTCTGGCGACTGTTTTTATTTCATTAAACGTAGCATTGTCTTGCATGGACATACTTATTACGGTCAATTTTGTTTGACGTAAAGAAAGTGTCTCAAATATCGATTGATTAATAGTCGATGATACAATTAGCAAATGTTTTACGTCACCCGCTTCCAGTGCACGTATTACAGGAAAAACTGACATCGCGTCCCCGATTTGATCGGGTATATGAATAACCGCGAGCTTTATATTTGAATTATCAATATAAACAGACTGATAATCATAAAGACGATAAAAAAGTTGTCTTACCATTGATTTTAAAGACATTTTTAACAGCCACATTGTCTGAGATGGAATATTATTTCGATTTCAGTAAACAAGCACAAGCGATTTAATAATCGTGATTATTTTCGTGTCGATGAGAAGAGAATAATACAGCCGCACGACAGGCGACCAGGCTGATAATAACGCGGATAATCATAAAAAATAATACTCTTACCCTGAACCAGTCAGGGTAAGAGCGAGTGTTACATCATCATGACAACGGATTACAGCGGTTGTGTTTGCGCCTCAACGACCGCCAGCGCCACCATATTAACGATTCGACGCACCGAAGCGATCGGCGTTAATACATGAACCGGTTTCGCCACCCCCATCAGAACGGGGCCAACCGTAACACCTTCAGAACTGGAGACGCGCAGTAAATTATAACTAATACGCGCGGCTTCCATATTTGGCATCACCAGAATATTGGCCGAGCCTTTCAGCGGGCTATCTGGCATCCGATCGTTACGAATGCTTTCCACCAGCGCGGCATCGCCATGCATTTCGCCATCAATCATCAGGTCAGGTGCACGTGCTTTGATAATCTCCAGCGCGGCACGCATTTTACCGGCAGACGGGCAGTCAGATGAACCAAAGTTAGAGTGCGATAGCAGCGCGACTTTCGGTTCGATACCAAAGCGACGCACGGTTTCCGCCGCCATCACGGCGATTTCTGCCAGTTCTTCCGGCTCAGGATCGTCATTAACGTAGGTATCGGCAATAAAGGTGTTGCCACTCGGCAACAGTAAGGCGTTCATCGCCCCGGCAGTATGGACGCCTTCACGGTAGCCAAACACCTCTTTCACCACGCTGAAGTGCTCATGGTAATCGCCAATGGTGCCACAGATCATCGCATCCGCTTCCCCGCGCTGTACCATGATCGCGCCAATCACCGTGGTGTTGGCGATCACCGCACGCTGCGCCTGCTCCTGGGTAACGCCGCGACGCTTCATGATCTGGTAGTACTCACTCCAGTACTCTTTAAAGCGCGGATCGGATTCATTATTGACTATCTCAAAATCGACGCCCGCTTTGATCTGCAGTCCCAGTTTCTGAATGCGCATTTCGATTACGCTCGGGCGACCAATCAGGATCGGTTTCGCCAGACCCAGCGTGATCAGTTCCTGCGTGGCGTGCAGGACGCGCGCCTCCTCCCCTTCCGGCAACACGACACGTTTCGGCGCTTTACGCGCCTGCGAGAAGATCGGCTTCATGAACAGGTTGGTTTTGTAGACAAATTCAGTCAGCTTGTCGATGTAAGCATCGAAGTCAGCAATCGGGCGCATCGCCACACCAGAATCCATTGCCGCTTTGGCAACTGCCGGCGCGATTTTGACGATCAGACGCGGGTCGAACGGTTTTGGAATGATGTATTCCGGGCCAAAGCTCAGATCCTGGTCGCCATAGGCCGAGGCCACCACTTCGCTCTGCTCGGCATGCGCCAGCTCGGCAATCGCATGGACCGCAGCCAGCTTCATCTCTTCGTTGATCGCCGTAGCACCAACGTCCAGCGCGCCGCGGAAGATGAACGGGAAGCACAGAACGTTGTTAACCTGGTTCGGGTAGTCGGAACGCCCCGTACAGATGATGGCGTCCGGACGCACCTCTTTTGCCAGCGGCGGCAGGATTTCCGGTTCCGGGTTAGCCAGCGCCAGAATCATCGGCGCGCGAGCCATCTTCTTGACCATCTCCTGGGTCAGCACTTTCGGGCCTGAACAGCCGAGGAAAATGTCCGCACCGTCGATGACGTCATCCAGCGTCCGTTTGCCGTCATCTTCAACCGCGTAGGCCGCTTTGGTTTCTGCCATGTTCGGCTCGCGGCCTTTGTAGATAACGCCTTTGGAGTCGCAAACCACGATGTTGTGCTTCTGCATCCCCAACGCCACCAGCAGGTTCATACAGGCGATCGCCGCCGCACCTGCGCCGGATACCACCATCCGCACGTCGGAGATATTTTTTTCTACCACCCGCAGGCCGTTAAGAATGGCGGCGGTACTGATGATTGCAGTGCCGTGCTGATCGTCATGGAACACCGGAATATTCATACGTTCGCGCAGTTTCTGCTCGATGTAGAAACACTCTGGCGCTTTGATGTCTTCCAGATTGATCCCGCCGAACGTCGGCTCCAGCGCGGCGACGACGTTAATAAATTTATCCGGGTCGAGTTCGTCGACTTCAATATCGAACACATCAATACCGGCGAATTTCTTAAACAGAACGCCTTTGCCTTCCATGACCGGTTTACCGGCCAGCGCGCCAATATTGCCTAAGCCCAGCACCGCCGTCCCGTTAGAGATAACGGCAACCAGGTTGCCACGTGCGGTGTATTTATACGCAGCCAGCGGGTCTTTTTCGATTTCAAGACAAGGTGCGGCGACGCCTGGCGAGTAGGCCAGCGCCAGATCGCGCTGCGTGGCAAGGGGCTTAGTCGGGGAAACCTGGATTTTACCCGGTACCGGGAATTCGTGGAAATCAAGGGCGCTTTGCTTTAACTGGTCATCCATCTTGTTGTTCCTTTCACGTATCGTTCAAAAAAGTCACGCGCAGTCAGGTGCGTCGCACATTATCACCGCACTGCGGGACGCAAACTTTGAAGATCCCCAAACTATCACGACTTGAATAAAGATTTCGTAATCAACTCATAACAACCATGTTACCTCCTTCAGCCAGCATTACCATGCCTGTCTGCTATGCTTTTTTGTGGTGCACCTCATGAATCTCTCAGAAGTGTGATTTTAAGCACTCACCTAACACGTTACTTTTCAAGGAGTATTTCCTATGAATCAGTTAGACGGCATCAAACAATTCACCACTGTTGTGGCCGACAGCGGCGATATTGAGTCTATTCGTCATTACCAACCCCAGGATGCCACCACGAATCCCTCTCTGCTGCTGAAGGCTGCCGGACTGGCGCATTACGCCCATCTGATTGACGATGCTCTCCAGTGGGGGAAGAAACAGGGAAAAACCCAGGAACAGCAGGTTGCCGAAGCCTGTGACAAGCTGGCGGTGAATTTTGGTGCGGAAATTCTTAAAAGCATTCCGGGACGCGTGTCGACCGAAGTGGATGCCCGCCTCTCCTTCGATCAACAAAAGAGCATTGAAAAAGCCCGCCACCTGGTGGAGTTGTACCAGCAGCAGGGAATCGATAAATCCCGCATACTGATTAAACTGGCCTCCACATGGGAAGGCATTCGCGCGGCAGAAGCGCTGGAAAAAGAGGGCATTAACTGCAACCTGACGCTACTGTTTTCCTTTGCCCAGGCGCGCGCCTGCGCCGAAGCGGGCGTCTTTTTGATCTCCCCGTTTGTCGGGCGTATTTATGACTGGTATCAGGCACGCAGCCCCATGGATCCGTACGTTGTTGAGGAAGATCCGGGGGTGAAGTCAGTACGCAATATCTACGATTACTTCAAACAGCATCGTTATGACACGATTGTCATGGGTGCCAGTTTCCGCCGCACTGAACAGATCCTCGCGCTCGCCGGCTGCGATCGCCTGACGATTGCCCCCAACCTCCTGAAAGAACTGCAGGAAAAAGAAGAACCGGTTGTGCGCAAGCTGGTGCCGTCTTCACAAACCTTCCATCGCCCCGCGCCCATGAGCGAAGCTGAATTCCGCTGGGAGCATAACCAGGATGCGATGGCGGTCGAAAAACTCTCTGACGGTATCCGTCTGTTCGCCGTTGACCAACGCAAACTGGAAGACCTGCTTGCTGCCAAACTCTAAATCTTGCCACGGAGTGTTCTATGTCCCGTAAAGACCTTGCTAATGCCATTCGTGCGCTCAGTATGGACGCTGTTCAGAAAGCCAATTCCGGCCACCCCGGCGCGCCGATGGGAATGGCGGATATCGCCGAAGTTCTGTGGAACGATTTTCTCCGCCACAACCCAACCGATCCGCACTGGTACGATCGTGACCGTTTTATTCTCTCTAACGGTCATGCCTCAATGCTGCTCTATAGCTTGCTGCACCTGACAGGTTACGATCTGCCGATTGAAGAGCTGAAAAACTTCCGCCAGTTGCATTCCAGAACGCCGGGGCACCCGGAGATCGGCTATACGCCAGGCGTGGAAACCACAACCGGACCGCTGGGTCAGGGGTTGGCCAACGCCGTCGGTTTAGCTATTGCCGAGCGCACTCTGGCGGCGCAGTTCAACCAGCCGGAGCATGAGATTGTCGATCATTTCACGTATGTGTTTATGGGTGACGGCTGCCTGATGGAAGGCATCTCGCATGAGGTATGCTCGCTGGCGGGAACGCTGGGACTCGGCAAGCTAATCGGCTTTTACGATCACAACGGTATCTCCATTGATGGTGAAACCGACGGCTGGTTTACCGATGACACGGCCAAACGCTTTGAGGCCTACCACTGGCATGTCGTCCACGAAATCGATGGTCATGACCCGGAAGCAGTGAAAAAAGCGATTCAGGAAGCACAGAGCGTGAAGGACAAACCCTCGCTGATTATCTGCCGGACAGTGATCGGCTTTGGCTCGCCGAACAAAGCGGGAAAAGAGGAATCCCACGGTGCAGCGCTGGGTGAAGAAGAAGTGGCGCTGACGCGGCAAAAACTGGGCTGGCACCATCCGGCGTTTGAGATCCCGAAAGAGATTTATCGCGCCTGGGACGCCCGTGAAAAAGGCGAGAAAGCCCAGCAACACTGGAATGAAAAGTTCGCCGCTTACCAGAAAGCGCATCCGGCGCTGGCCGCCGAGTTCACGCGCCGCATGACGGGCGGTTTGCCAGAAGCGTGGGAAAAGACCACGCAGAAATATATCAATGAGCTTCAGGCCAATCCTGCCAAAATCGCCACCCGCAAGGCATCGCAAAATGCCCTAAACGTCTACGGTCCGCTCCTGCCAGAACTGTTAGGCGGTTCGGCGGATCTTGCGCCGAGCAACCTGACGATCTGGAAAGGTTCGACCTCACTGAAAGAAGATCTTGCAGGCAATTACATTCACTATGGCGTGCGTGAATTTGGCATGACCGCCATCGCCAATGGCATCGCCCATCACGGCGGATTCGTACCCTATACCGCCACCTTCCTGATGTTCGTTGAATATGCGCGTAATGCGGCGCGCATGGCGGCGCTGATGAAGGCGCGGCAAATTATGGTGTATACCCATGACTCCATCGGTCTGGGGGAAGATGGCCCAACGCACCAGGCGGTGGAACAGTTGGCTAGCCTGCGTCTGACGCCCAATTTCAGCACCTGGCGACCGTGCGATCAGGTTGAAGCGGCAGTAGGCTGGAAGCTGGCAGTCGAGCGCCATGATGGCCCAACGGCGCTGATCCTGTCACGACAGAACCTGGCACAGGTTGAACGCACGCCGGAACAGGTGAAAGAGATCGCTCGCGGCGGGTATGTACTGAAAGATGGCGGCGGTAAGCCGGATATCATCCTGATCGCCACCGGGTCAGAAATGGAGATTACCCTGCTGGCGGCGGAGAAACTCACCGGTGAAGGGCGTAATGTCCGCGTGGTTTCCCTGCCCTCAACGGATATTTTCGATGCCCAGGACGAGGCATACCGCGAGTCGGTTCTGCCGTCGAACGTCAGCGCACGCGTCGCGGTCGAAGCGGGTATTGCCGATTACTGGTACAAATATGTGGGGTTAAAAGGGGCGATTGTCGGAATGACCGGTTACGGTGAATCTGCACCGGCAGAGAAGTTGTTCCCTTACTTCGGCTTTACGGTTGAGAACATTGTCGAGAAAGCACACAAGGTTTTGAACGCCTGATGTATGCAACGCCGGATGACGACGCTAACGCGTCTTATCCGGCCTACAGATCGCTTTTCGTAGGTCGGATAAGACGCAGTCGCCATCCGACAGAAAATTAACGCGTGATCCATAAGGTGGGCCAGGCATCTGGCCCATGCCAGCCATCACAACTCGGCTCTTCGGCATAACGCACCAGACGAAAACGCTGGCCGTCAAAACGCCAGCGCGTCTGGATGCCGCAGTCCGTTAGTCCCCGCCCCTTTGCCAGGGTGACCAGTTCGCGCGACTTCTCATCAAACACGGCATTCATCAACTCCATGTCATTGCTTTCCGCGCCGCTGTTGAACGGTAAACGCAGCCGCACAGCGTGTGAGGCCAACGGTTTTTTACGCGACACGATCCACGCCAGATCGATCGTGTTATACGCCCCGGCTTCGCAGGCAATCATCAGCAAGGCTTTGTCATCAGTAAGGGCGGTCACCCGCACTTCGCGGCGTGAAGGATCGAGTGAACACTGAATGCTGTTCATTCGCCAGTTACCGTAATCGAGAAGGTCGTTGCGTTCGTCGAGAGAGAGCGGTGTTGGCGTCGGGTTAACAACGGCCACGCCTTTCAGCGCAGGGGCTGGCGGAACGCTGAGCGGCGGATCGTCACCTTTTTCAATCCACGCCGTTTCACTGCCCACCCGCTTTTGCTGCGCGTCGATAAACAGGAGCGCCGCTTTCAGCCCGGCCAGCGAAAGTGTCTGATTGCCCTTTTGCAGGGTGATCGCTTTCCCGTCCTGAATCGTCATCAGAAATTCTGCAATGGTCGCTGTATCATCTGTCATCAGGTGCCACGGCGTTATTCGCCAGTGGTCTGCGCTCAGCGCCAGCGGTCTACCGTCCAGCAGCAGTCGTGGCGCAATGTCCGCTTCATTGGCTGGCGCGGTCAATCCCCCCAGGTCGAGGCGCAAAACAGCATCGGTATGCGCGCCGGCGCTGCGGCTCAGGGTCATCACCAGCCCACCGTGTTCACCGGTATTACGCGCTACGCAGAAATTCTGGTTATTACAGGTCACCTGCCAGTCAGAAAAGGCCTGTTGCGCGGGAGCGGCCCACAGCAACCGGACCGGAATCAGACCGAGCAGGAAAAGGAAAATAACGCGATAGCGCATGGACGGTAATAACCCCAGAAGTCAAACGAACAACACAGGTCGTATCTTCGTTGTGCTGTTGACCATGCTCAATCGGATTTGTCGGATAGATTCAATAATTCGTAAAGAAATATAACCCTTATTTATCAATCCATTAAATGCGAGGATTGCAAATAGTTGAGCAATAACACGGTCTTACCGTCTCGTATCTCACCGGTTTTAATCATTTCCAGCGCCTGGGTAAACGGCAATTCCAGCACGGCGATATCTTCATCTTCGACGCCGCCGCCAGCATTAGCGCGCTGACTTTCGCTGTATTCGGCGATAAAAAAGTGAATCAGTTCCGTCACGCCGCCGGGAGACATGTACAGCTCAAAGAGTTTGCGCACCTCACCCACTTCATAGCCCGTCTCTTCAATGGCCTCTTTGCGAATGCAGGCTTCCGGTTCATCGTTGTCCAGTAATCCGGCGCAGGTCTCAATCAACTGCCCGCTTTCGTTGCCATTTACCCATGTCGCCACGCGGAACTGACGAATCAACACCACGGTCTTTTTCTCTGCGTTGTACAGCAGGATCGTTGCCCCATTACCGCGATCGTACACTTCTCGTTTGTGGCGGATAATTTCGCCGTTCGCGCGGGTCAGATCGTAGGTAATATTGCGCAGAATGAAATAGTTATCAGATAGGATTTTGTCTTTAACGAGGGTGATTTTTTGCGACATACCGGCTCCACAGCGTAAGAAGAGAAATCATACTACGCCGCGAAGCCGGATTTGGTTAGTGAGATTTAACCGAATTAACGCCCAGCCAGTCGATGATCCCCTGCGCGGCATGGCGTCCTTCCGCCATTGCGGTGACCACCAGATCGGCACCGCGAACGGCATCGCCACCGGCAAAGATCTTCGGATTACTGGTCTGGTAACGGTACGCGCTCTCGACATTCGCCGCGATGCGTCCCCAGCTATCCACCTGCACACCATGGGTCTCCAGCCACGGCATCCCGTGTGGATGGAAACCAAACGCCATAATCACAGCGTCTGCCGGCATCACAAACTCGCTGCCTGCGATCGGCACCGGACGGCGGCGTCCCTGGGCATCGGGTTCGCCCAGTTGCGTGCGCAGGAAACGGATACCGCAGACGCGACCTTCCGCGCTCAGTTCCAGATCGACTGGCTGCACGTTGAACTCAAAGTTAGCCCCTTCCTCACGCGCGTTTTTGACCTCTTTCTTTGACCCCGGCATGTTGGCTTCATCGCGGCGGTAGGCGCAGGTGGCCTGGCTTGCACCATGACGCAGCGCGGTACGGACACAGTCCATCGCCGTGTCACCCCCGCCCAATACCACCACGTTGAGTCCGGCGGTGTCGATGTACGGTTCTTCGGGATGTTCGTCCAGCCCCATCACCTGTTTGGTATTGGCGATCAGGAACGGCAGCGCGTCGTACACGCCCGGCGCATCTTCGTTGGGCAGGTCGGCTTTCATCGAACGATAGGTTCCGACGCCGACAAATACGGCGTCGTAATCTTCCAGCAGCGCCTCCATTTTCACGTCCCTGCCCACTTCGCAGTTCAGCTCAAAATGGATCCCCATTGCGCTGAAGATTTCCCGACGGCGCGCCAGCAGTGATTTATCCAGTTTGAAGGCCGGGATGCCAAAGGTCAGCAGCCCGCCGATTTCCGGGTGGCGGTCAAAAACGGTAGCGCTGACGCCGTGACGCGTCAGCACGTCGGCGCAGGCAAGTCCTGCCGGACCGGCGCCAATAATTGCCACGCGCTTGTCGACCTTCTGGACATGGCTCAGATCCGGCCGCCAGCCTTTACCCAGCGCGCGGTCGGAGATGTAACGTTCAATGTTACCGATCGTCACCGCGCCATGTTCGTCACGCACCGTACAGGCACCTTCGCACAGCCGGTCCTGTGGACAGACGCGCCCGGTAATTTCCGGCAGGCAGTTCGTCTGGTGAGACAACTCCACCGCCGCATCAATGTTCCCGGCTTTCACCAGTTCAATCCACTGAGGGATGTGGTTATGAAGCGGGCAGGTCCATTCGCAAATGCTGTGCTCACCGCACTTCAGGCAGCGTGAAGCCTCCTGTTCTGCCTGAGCCGTACGAAACGGCAGATAGATTTCGTCAAAGCTGGCTTTTCGTGCGTCGATAGCCAGTTTATCCGGCTCACCGCGTGCAGGCGTCGCGCGCATTTGCTCAATCTTGCTCATCCCGTGGGAGGCCGACGCCGTCACATCCGCATGCCAGGGCTGATTCTCCTGTCGGGCGGTACGTAAACGTCGCGCTTTTGCCAGTCGGGTTAACGCCCCTTCTGTCACCAGTTGCAGCGCGTCAGCAGGACAGTTCTCCACACACGCCGGTCCATTTTCCCGCCCCTGACAGAGGTCGCATTTATGCGCCGTCGCTTTAACCTGGTCTTTCGCGACAGGCGTCAGGACTATCTGCATGGTGCCAAACGGACAGGCCACGACGCAGGATTTACAGCCGATACACCGCTGTTGATTGACCTGCACGCTGTCGTTGATGTGGCTTATCGCCCCGTTCGGACAACTGCGGGCGCAAGGGGCATCTTCGCAATGGTGGCAGGTCACCGCACTTCGCTGATGCTGATGCTTAATGACAGTGATCCGCGGCTGGTAGTGACGTTGGCTAAGGACGTGTTGCTCTTCATTGTGGGCCAAAACGCAAGCCACTTCACAGGCATGGCATCCCAGGCACTGTTGGCTGTTGGCCATAATAAAACGGTTCATGGCGACCTTCTTTTTTGGTTGTAAAAACCTTATTCTTTATATAAGTGTTGTTATTAACCGACTGACCACACGTCGGCAATGTTCATTTGCCCAGGAAGCACAACTATTTCTACAGAACCTGTGGCAGATCAATTTATTTCAGCCAGAGTGAAATTACGTTTCAGATCTGCGAGAGATTTTTACCGTAAGCACTTTTAAAGGAAATTACGCGTGTGATCGTCAAACGCCCCGTCTCGGCCAGTCTGGCCCGGGCCTTTTTTTACATTGTCCTGCTCTCGATTCTCTCGACCGGCGTTGCGTTACTGACGCTGGCAAGCAGCCTGCGGGATGCCGAGGCTATTAACGTGGCGGGTTCATTACGCATGCAGAGCTATCGTCTGGGGTACGATCTGCAAAGCCAGAGCCCGCAATTAAACGCCCATCGCCAGTTGTTTCAGCAAGCTTTAAACTCATCGGCATTAGACAATCTGAATGCCTGGTATGTGCCTCAGGCAGTGAAAGGCCGCTACGCACAGTTACATGCCAACTGGCTGGAAATGAACCGCCGCCTGGTTGATGGCGACCTGCAGTGGTATCAGGACAACATTAACGCCTACGTCGATAAGATCGATCTCTTCGTGCTGGCATTACAGCACTATGCCGAACGCAAAGTGATGCTGGTGGTGGGGATCTCGCTGGCCGGTGGCTTCGGGATCTTTACCCTCGTCTTCTTCACCCTGCGACGTATTCGTCATCAGGTTGTACGCCCGCTGAATCAGTTAGTCATGGCGAGCCAGCGCATTGAACACGGTCAGTTTGACTCACCACCGCTGGATACACACCTTCCCAATGAACTGGGGCTGCTGGCAAAAACCTTTAATCAAATGTCGAGCGAACTGCACAAGTTGTATCGCTCGCTGGAAGCGAAGGTCGAAGAAAAAACCCACGATCTCCATGAAGCCAAACGTCGTCTGGAAGTGCTGTACCAGTGCTCTCAGGCGCTGAATACCAGTCAGATTGATGTGCACTGCTTCCGCCATATTTTGCAGATTGTCCGTGATAACGAAGCGGCACAATTCCTTGAACTTACCGTCGGTGAAAACTGGCGCATCAGTGAGGGCGAAAAGCAGGCCGATCTGCCTATGCAAATCCTGCCGGTGACCATGCAGGAGACGGTCTATGGCGAACTGCACTGGCAGAGCCAGCATGTTGCCAGCGCGATCCCGCTGTTAAACAGCGTGTCGACAATGCTCGGACGCGGTCTGTACTTCAATCACGCGCAGAAACACTTCCAGCAACTGTTACTTATGGAGGAACGCGCCACCATTGCCCGCGAATTACATGATTCGCTGGCGCAGGTGCTCTCGTATCTGCGCATTCAGTCGACGCTGCTCAAACGCGCTATTCCGGAGGATAACGCCCCGGCGCAGGCTATCATGGACGACTTCTCGCGGGCGCTGAACGATGCCTATCGTCAGTTGCGTGAACTGCTAACCACCTTCCGCCTGACGTTACAGCAGGCCGATTTACCTTCTGCATTGCATGAGATGCTCGAAACGCTGCAGGGGCAGACCACTGCTAAACTCACACTGGACTGCCGGCTGCCGACGCTGGCGCTCGATGCGCAGATGCAGGTCCATTTGTTGCAGATTATCCGTGAAGCCGTGCTCAACGCGATGAAGCACGCCAATGCCAGCGAGATTGCCGTCAGCTGTGTGACCGCCCCGGATGGTGATCACACGGTGTATATCCGTGATAACGGAGTGGGTATCGGCGAACCTAGCGAACCGGCAGGGCATTATGGCCTGAATATTATGCGCGAGCGTGCGGAACGTCTTGGCGGTACGTTAAGTTTCTCGCAGCCTTCCGGCGGCGGGACGTTAGTGAGCATTAGCTTTCGCTCGACGGAGCCAGAAGAGGACGCGAGCCATCTGACATAAATTCGCACAAAACCGGACGTGCGCGTGCGGGAAGCTGACAAACGCTGTAATCAGGCATGATAATTTACATTATCTCCTTTTTTTCTCCACGTTTGACTCGTACCTTCCCGCTACAGTGAAGCAAGTCATACCTATAAAGATATGTAGAATAATGAGGTCCTCTTTCTGATGGCGAATTTCTTTATCGATCGCCCCATATTTGCCTGGGTGCTGGCTATCCTGTTGTGTCTGACAGGTACCCTGGCTATTTTCTCTTTGCCAGTGGAACAATATCCGGATCTGGCGCCGCCAAACGTGCGCATCACCGCGAACTATCCAGGCGCCTCCGCGCAGACGCTGGAAAACACCGTCACCCAGGTCATTGAACAGAACATGACCGGCCTCGATAATCTGATGTACATGTCATCGCAAAGCAGCGGTACCGGACAAGCGTCGGTAACGCTGAGCTTCGTTGCAGGCACCGATCCAGATGAAGCCGTACAGCAGGTCCAGAACCAACTACAGTCAGCGATGCGTAAACTGCCGCAGGCGGTACAGAACCAGGGCGTCACGGTACGTAAGACCGGGGATACCAACATCCTGACGATTGCTTTCGTCTCCACCGACGGTTCGATGGATAAGCAGGACATTGCGGACTACGTCGCCAGTAATATTCAGGATCCCCTCAGCCGGGTGAACGGCGTCGGCGATATCGATGCCTACGGATCTCAATATTCCATGCGCATCTGGCTGGATCCGGCAAAGCTCAACAGTTTCCAGATGACCGCGAAAGATGTCACCGACGCCATTAAGTCGCAAAACGCGCAGATCGCCGTCGGGCAGTTGGGCGGAACCCCTTCCATTGATACTCAGGCGCTGAACGCCACCATTAACGCCCAGTCGCTGCTGCAAACGCCAGAACAGTTTCGCGCCATTACGCTGCGCGTCAATCAGGATGGTTCGGAAGTGACTCTGGGCGATGTCGCCACCGTCGAAATGGGTGCGGAGAAGTATGACTATCTCAGCCGCTTCAATGGCAATGCGGCGTCCGGGCTTGGGGTGAAACTGGCATCGGGCGCCAACGAAATGGCTACCGCGACGCAGGTGATTAAGCGCCTGGATGAGCTGGCGCAATACTTCCCGCACGGTCTGGAGTACAAGGTGGCTTATGAAACCACCTCCTTCGTTAAAGCCTCTATTGAAGACGTAGTAAAAACGTTGCTGGAAGCCATCGCGCTGGTATTCCTCGTGATGTATCTGTTCTTACAAAATTTCCGCGCCACACTGATCCCCACCATTGCCGTACCGGTGGTGCTGATGGGCACCTTCTCGGTACTCTACGCCTTCGGTTACAGCATCAACACCCTGACCATGTTTGCGATGGTACTGGCGATTGGCCTGCTGGTGGATGACGCCATCGTGGTCGTGGAAAACGTCGAGCGTATTATGAGTGAGGAAGGTCTCACGCCGCGCGAGGCGACGCGAAAATCGATGGGGCAAATTCAGGGCGCGCTGGTCGGTATCGCGATGGTACTGTCAGCCGTCTTTGTGCCGATGGCCTTCTTTGGCGGAACCACCGGAGCGATCTACCGTCAGTTTTCCATCACCATTGTAGCGGCAATGGTACTTTCCGTTCTGGTGGCAATGATCCTGACTCCTGCCCTGTGCGCCACCTTGCTTAAACCGCTGCACAAAGGCGAGCATCACGGGCAAACCGGTTTCTTCGGCTGGTTCAACCGCACCTTCAACCGCAATGCCGAGCGTTACGAAAAAGGCGTTGCTAAAATTCTGCATCGTAGCCTGCGCTGGATCCTGATCTATGTGTTGCTGCTTGGCGCGATGGTCGTCCTGTTCCTGCGTCTGCCAACCTCGTTCCTGCCGCTGGAGGACCGCGGCATGTTTACTACGTCGATTCAATTGCCGAGTGGCTCCACGCAGCAGCAAACCTTAAAAGTGGTGCAGCAGGTCGAGAAATATTACTCCACCCACGAAAAAGATAACGTCCAGTCCGTCTTTGCGACTGTCGGTTCCGGACCGGGAGGCAACGGTCAGAACGTGGCGCGCATGTTCGTGCGTCTGAAAGACTGGAGCGAGCGCGACGCCACCACCGGCACCTCGTTTGCCATTATCGAACGTGCGACGAAGGCCTTTAACAAAATCAAAGAGGCGCGCGTGTTCGCCAGCAGTCCGCCAGCCATCAGCGGTCTCGGCAGTTCCGCAGGCTTTGACATGGAACTGCAGGATCACGCCGGTGCCGGTCATGACGCCTTAATGGCCGCACGCGACCAGCTGATTCGTCTGGCGTCGCAGGATAGCGCCCTCACCCGCGTTCGCCACAACGGTCTGGACGACAGCCCTCAGTTGCAAATTGATGTCGACCAACGCAAAGCACAGGCACTTGGCGTATCCATTGACGACATTAACGATACCTTGCAGACCGCCTGGGGGTCGAGCTACGTCAACGACTTTATGGACCGTGGCCGCGTGAAAAAGGTTTATGTCCAGGCGGGAGCAAAATACCGCATGCTGCCAGACGATATTAATCTGTGGTACGTACGCAATAACAGCGGCGGCATGGTGCCTTTTTCCGCTTTCGCCACCTCACGCTGGGAGACCGGTTCTCCGCGTCTGGAGCGCTACAACGGCTATTCTGCCGTCGAGATTGTCGGTGAAGCCGCGCCTGGCGTGAGTACCGGAACGGCGATGGATGTGATGGAATCGCTGGTACGTCAGTTGCCAACCGGGTTTGGTCTGGAATGGACGGCCATGTCCTATCAGGAGCGACTCTCCGGGGCGCAGGCGCCGGCCCTGTATGCCATTTCACTGTTGGTGGTATTCCTGTGCCTGGCCGCGCTGTATGAAAGCTGGTCGGTACCGTTCTCGGTTATGCTGGTAGTGCCGTTGGGGGTCATCGGCGCGCTGCTCGCCACCTGGATGCGCGGCCTGGAAAACGATGTCTATTTTCAGGTCGGGCTACTGACGGTCATTGGTCTCTCAGCGAAAAACGCCATTCTGATCGTTGAATTTGCCAATGAGATGAATGAGAAAGGACACGATCTGCTGGATGCAACGCTGCACGCCTGTCGGCAGCGCTTACGTCCGATCCTGATGACCTCGCTGGCATTTATCTTCGGCGTGCTGCCGATGGCCATCAGCAGCGGGGCAGGTTCTGGTGGTCAACATGCCGTCGGGACGGGCGTCATGGGCGGAATGATCTCGGCAACGGTGCTGGCGATCTATTTCGTGCCGCTGTTCTTCGTCCTGGTCCGTCGTCGCTTCCCACTGAAACCGCGCCCGGAATAAGAGATAAAAAAAGGCGACCTGCCAACGGGTCGCCCTTTCTGTGTGATGAATCTCACACGGTATGTTCTGTTATTTGGTCATCCTTCCAGAAATTTATTTGCGAAGCATAACTTCAATAAAATCTTTCCAGTTCCCCAGTTCGCGTTCAATCATAACAACCTCTGCTTTTTATTATGGACATTCTACAAAAATATTATCTCCTGGTGAAGACAATTTAACCAATTGCTGTGATTACATCCTCCGGGGTGTGGTGTGATGTCATCACTATGGCGCGCTACCCATAAATTTTATGTGACATACAGCAATAATTCGAAACAATCATACCTTATCTGGTACTTCTTCAATTTCGATTAAAAAACAGGTGACTGCAAGGTAGAAATTCCGAATTTAGATTAAGAAGAAAATTCCGACGAATTCAGGAATTATTATTCACATTACTTCAACAATGTTATATTTACCGATCACGATTAAATGACAATATGTATTATCGGACGTAACGATATTGATGACTATATAGTCAATTTACGTTAATAAGGATGCAAATGGTTACCCTCTTCGGTATTAAAAATTGCGACACCATTAAAAAGGCCCGCCGCTGGCTGGAAGCGCGTGACATTGATTACCGTTTTCACGATTACCGTGTCGATGGTCTGGATAACGCCCTTCTCACTTCATTTATCAATGAATTAGGTTGGGAGTCGCTTCTCAACACGCGTGGAACAACGTGGCGCAAGCTGGACGAAGCCACGCGCAGTCACATCACCGACGCAGCGTCTGCCGCCGCATTAATGACTGAAATGCCGGCGATCATCAAACGCCCATTGCTCTGCGCGCCCGGGAAGCCTATGCTGCTGGGTTTTAGTGAATCCAGTTATCAGCAGTTTTTTGACGAGGTGTAGTCTATGTCGTGCCCGGTTATTGAGCTGACACAGCAGCTTATTCGCCGCCCTTCCCTGAGCCCGGATGATGCGGGATGTCAGGCGTTGATGATTGAACGCCTGCGTGCGATCGGTTTTACCGTTGAGCGTATGGATTTTGCGGATACACAGAATTTTTGGGCATGGCGCGGACAGGGTGAGACGCTGGCGTTTGCCGGTCACACCGACGTTGTGCCAGCGGGCGATGCCGATCGCTGGATCAACCCGCCTTTCGAGCCAACCATTCGCGACGGGATGTTGTTCGGTCGCGGCGCGGCGGATATGAAAGGTTCGCTGGCAGCCATGGTCGTGGCGGCAGAGCGTTTTGTCGCTCAGCACCCGAACCATAAAGGGCGTCTGGCGTTTCTCATCACCTCGGATGAAGAGGCGAGCGCAAAAAATGGCACCGTCAAGGTTGTCGAGGCGCTGATGGCGCGTAATGAGCGCCTGGATTACTGTCTGGTCGGCGAACCCTCAAGCACCGAAGTGGTTGGTGACGTGGTGAAGAACGGTCGTCGCGGCTCGCTGACCTGCAACCTGACCATTCATGGTGTGCAGGGGCACGTTGCCTATCCGCATCTGGCAGATAACCCGGTACACCGCGCTGCGCCAATGCTCAATGAGCTGGTAAGCATTGAGTGGGATCAGGGCAATGAATTTTTCCCGGCCACCAGTATGCAAATTGCCAACGTCCAGGCAGGCACCGGTAGCAATAACGTCATCCCCGGGGAACTGTTCGTGCAGTTCAACTTCCGTTTCAGTACCGAACTGACCGACGAGATGATCAAAGCGCGGGTGCATGCGCTGCTCGAAAAACATCAGCTGCGCTATACGGTGGACTGGTGGCTCTCTGGCCAGCCGTTCCTGACCGATCGCGGAAAGCTGGTGGATGCGGTCGTGAACGCCATCGAGCACTATAATGAAATTAAACCGCAGTTACTGACCACGGGCGGTACGTCTGATGGACGCTTTATCGCTCGCATGGGGGCGCAGGTCGTGGAGCTCGGTCCGGTGAATGCCACTATTCATAAAATCAATGAATGCGTGAACGCTGCTGACCTGCAACTGCTTGCCCGTATGTATCAACGAATAATGGAACAACTCGTCGCCTGACGAGGTTCCTGCAAGAGGTAACACGCATGGACTGGTTGGCAAAATATTGGTGGATTCTGGTGCTGGTGTTTTTGGTAGGTGTACTGCTGAACGTGATCAAGGATCTCAAACGCGTCGACCACAAAAAATTCCTCGCCAATAAGCCAGAACTTCCCCCACATCGTGACTTTAACGATAAGTGGGATGACGATGACGATTGGCCGAAGAAAGACCAACCGAAGAAATAACCAAAGGCCGGAAGGGATCCCTGTCCGGCCTTGTCTTTTAGATCATTTCAATCACGTCATCATCGTTTGGCGTACTGCCGCTGAGCGCTTCATCAAAATAGTGCTTCGGCACGGTATAACGCAAATGATCGAGAGCAAACTGCATGCTGCGATCGTCTATCGCGTGACCAAGATCGTCCACGATATCCAGCGTGACATCCCCACCCGCACTTAACAGCGCGTCCTGTGCGGCCACCGCATGCGAAAGTTCAATCACCCGATCTTCACCACCGTGGATCAGATGGATCGTCGTGGCGGTCGACGCGGTTTCCGGCAGGCTGGCGTAGCGTCCGTTAAACGCAATCACCCGCGAGGCAAGGCCCGGCTCGGCTTTGATGCTCTCCAGCGCCATAATCGCCCCCTGAGAGAAACCAATCAGCGCCGTGGCATTTGCCCCTACGCCACTCTGTTTTTGCCAGTAGCGTACAGTTTCGATAAACACCGGCATGATCGCGTCAATCCGCGCCTGGCGATTCTCTTCCGTCACCCCTTGCACTGAAAACCACTGACGCCCGGATGCCGGACCGCTCGGCTCAACGCCGCCGATACTCACCACCAGCGCGTCCGGGAAGAGAGGGGCAAACCACGAGCCGATCTCGCCCATTGCGACGGGGTTATCGCCCACGCCATGAAACAGCAGCAACAGCTGTTGAGCAGGTTGGGCCGGACTTTGAACAACAAAATGGTCATGTTTCATGGCGATCTCCTTAACTGATGTCGTTAATTCTACGCTGCTCAATCGCAATGACCATGCCAGAAAATTGAAGGAGTTAGTGAAAAAATTGCCATTGCAGAATGCGATTGCGGTCATGTTCCGTCCGCTCGGGATCCCGCGCGGTTAACGCCTGCGCCGCCTCTTCTCGCTGACGTTTCAGCAGTGCTTTACGCCCGGAAAGGTGCAACATATGACAAAGCTCAGTATCGTTACGCCGCGCTTGCAGGCTGCCCCGCAGCGCCGGTAATGGCAGAGTGCTGGTCGCAAGCAGGCGGCTCAGACCGCCAAGAGAGGTCAGTAACGGACGGTGTGCGAAGGCAAATCCCGCCAGCGTCAGCAAGTCATCTTCATTAAGCGTAGTCGCTTTCAGCGGCTCAACCGGGATCGCTTCCCCATTCCACCGCGCAAGAATATCGGCATCCCGACGTAAGCGGTGATGTTCATACTCCGCCAGGCGTCTTCCTGCCGCGTTCAGCGCCAGGAGTGCCATTGCGGTATAGCAGCCGCTGCTGGCCTCCTTGTGATTCCCTACGCGCACCAGGATGAAACCACAGCGTTCCCAGAATCGCCACAGCTCAGGCGTGTAGCCAAAGCTAACGGAAAGGTAGTCACAGTTTGCCGTATGGGCCTGCGCGATCAGTTGTTGTCCAATGCCCTCGCGCTGTCGGCCCGGATGGACGGCAATACGGCTGATCCGACGACCGATCAAGGTCGCCGCCAGCGGATCGCCGCCATGCGCCGCCAGCGACTGCGCAACAAGGTTTCCTCGTGGTCGTCGAAATCCCGCCCAGACGGCCTGGCTGAGTTCGGGTGCAAGACCGCCTTCCTCAACCAGCCAGAGCGCGCCGACAATTTGTCCATCACAGGTAGCGTTGAAGAAATGTTGGCCGGGTGCATCCATCATTCGACGGAGATCCAGTGGAGAAGTGCGGTAATGCGCTCCGGAAAGCAGCCGATAGACCGCCAGAGGCATTTCCGGCCGCGTGAGCCAGGCATCCTGTTCGAAAGGGACAATCGTAATGCTGCCCTGCGGCGTGACCGCAAAGCGGTCATCATCAAATACCAGCGCGTCGCTGACCCATTTCTCCAGCGGGCAGCCCTGCGCCCAGCGGACGGGCTGCTGAAGTTCATAGCGCTGTAATTCCGGGAAGCGGCCGCAGAATTTCAACAGAAAGCCGCGTCCGGTGCCTTCGTACCCCTGTACCGTTGTGGTCAGCAGGGTGCGAGGGAAACGAGAAACAAGGCGTTCAAGGAGCGGCGCGGGGATCGCCGCAGCTTCATCGACCACCAGCCAGTCGGCGCGTACCTCCGCACTCAGCAGCGCATCAGGTGCCATAAAACAGAAGTTGTCGCCAGCAAACTGTGCCAGCACGTCCGTTGCCGCTTTTGCCGGCGCAGTCACGATGGCACGGCCCTTGATGCGGGAAATCAACTGCCCCGCCAGCGCCGATTTACCGCGTCCACGCGCGGCGGTTACCGTGGCGATCCCTTCAGGCATCTGTAGCAACTGCGCCAGAATAGCCGCCTGTTCAGGTAAAGGCGCGCCGGTTGCGGACTGCCAGTGGGGACGTTCAGGAAAATACGGTACACAAAACGGTTGAGACTGCGTCCAGCACAGCGTTTGCTCATCCGCCGCAATGAGTCGACGGATGTGATGGATAAAATGGGGAGTCGAAATAGGTTGCGCGCAGTCACTCCAGCGCAGCGAATCCGCATCAGGACACTGATGCCAGCGCGCCAGCGGCGGCGCGAGTAACACCAGCCAACTGCCCGCCCGCAGCGTTCCGCTTAGCGCGGCAAAAGCCGCCGCATCAAACCCCGTCAGAGCGTCGAAGACAGCATGACGAAATTCGCGCCCCAAAAGCGTTTGCAGCGCCAGCGGCGTGCAGTTGGGTTCAACGGACGCATCGGGAGAAACCCATAGCCAGTCGCCGGGCAACGTATCACGCAGGCACTGCGCCTGCTCATGACACCAGGAGGCCTCACCGCTCAGCACCAGTAAGCGACGAATCCCTTCCCGGGTCATTTGCGCGGTTAACGCATTCAGCGCGGTATAACCAGACATCCCTGCCTCAGAAGTTAAAAACCTTTGCCAAAGGTATTACATTGCGCCGGGTTACCGCTATCAAAACCACGCTTAAACCAGCTATAACGTTGCTCCGACGTTCCGTGGGTGAAGCTGTCCGGAACGACGCGGCCCTGACTTTGCTGCTGGAGACGATCGTCGCCAATCGCTTCGGCGGCATTCAGCGCCTCTTCCAGATCGCCGGACTCAAGAACACCCTGCTGCTGCATGCTGTTTCCCCAGACGCCAGCAAAGCAGTCCGCCTGCAGTTCCATGCGCACAGAGAGTTGGTTTACTTCCGCCTGCGAGGCATTCTGCTGCATCTGACGGACTTTCGGTTCAATACCCAGCAACTTCTGGACGTGATGTCCCACTTCGTGAGCAATCACATAGCCCTGAGCGAAATCCCCTTCCGCGCCCAGTTTTTCTTTCATGTCATCGTAGAAGGAGAGATCGATATAGACCGTACCATCCGCCGGGCAGTAAAACGGCCCCATAATGGATTGTCCGGTACCGCAACCGGTGCGCGTTGCCCCACGGTACATCACGAGTTTTGGCGGTTGGTAGGTGCGGCCCATTTTTTCAAACTGTTGGCCCCAGGAGTCTTCTGTTGTCGCCAGAATCACCGACGTAAATTTTGCCGCTTCGTCTTCATTCGGGCTAATGGACCGCTGGGACTGCTGCGGTGAGACCGGTTGTCCCGTCATCAGTCCCGTTAAGTCGACGCCGTAATACCCGGCAACCAGCACGACAATGAGCAGAATAATCCCGCCTTTGCCGCTCGGCAGACGAAACCCTGGCCCGCCCAGCGAAGGCCCGCCACCCGAGTTGCTGCGCCTGTCTTCCACATTGTCACTTTCACGACGCCCTTGCCAGCGCATACTCACCTCAACAATATATTCGTTATGATGATGATCGTAGGCGGTTCAGCGGAAGATTACCACAGGAAAGCGCGATTGAAGTGCACAGCGCAGGCCGGAGAACGCTCCCCGGCCCGAAAGGCGAGTTAGTCGAGATTCACACCCAGACGACGTGCCACCGTTTCATAGGCTTCAATCAGGCCACCCAGGCTCTGACGGAAGCGGTCTTTGTCCATTTTATCGAGGGTCTCTTTATCCCACAGACGGCTGCCGTCCGGAGAGAATTCATCCCCGAGAACCACTTCGCCTTTGTACAGACCGAACTCCAGTTTGAAGTCGACGAGGATCAGCCCCGCGTCATCGAACAGTTTTTTCAGCACGTCATTCGCTTTATAGGTCAGCTCTTTCATTCGTGCCAGATTCTCTTTGCTTACCCAACCAAAGGTTTCGCAGTAGGAATCGTTGACCATCGGGTCATGCATTGCATCGTTTTTCAGGAACAGGTCGAATAGCGGCGGATTCAGTTCGATGCCCTCTTCGATACCCAGACGTTTAACCAGAGAGCCTGCCGCACGGTTACGCACCACGCACTCGACCGGTACCATTTCCAGCTTTTTCACCAGACATTCGGTATCGGAAAGCAGTCGCTCCATCTGCGTCGGGATACCCGCTTCGGCCAGTTTGGTCATGATGAAATGGTTGAACTTGTTATTCACCATGCCTTTACGATCAAACTGCTCAATGCGTGCGCCATCCCCTGCTGACGTATCATTGCGGAATTCGAGCACCAACAGGTCCGGGTTTTCCGTGCTGTATACGGTCTTCGCTTTACCACGATACAACTCAGCTTGCTTTTGCATCTTCATTACTCCTGGGTGTGATCATTTGTATTCAAAACCGGAAATATTATGCCACGCACACGTTTGCGTAGCACGAAAATAAAAAGGGCCGGATTTCTCCAGCCCTGTATTTTTACTTGCTAAACGCTGCCTGGAAGATAGCAACCAGCGCGTCGTTCTGGCTCTGCGTCAGGGTATGCCCCTTCGGATCGATAAACTGCAAGCTGCTGCGGTTGTCTAAATCACCGACCTGCAGTTTGTAGTCACCGGAAGAGAGCCCTGGATCGCGAGCGCCCAGTTCCTGCCAGCCGCTATCGGACAGCGGTTTGTAGGTTACTGCCAGGCTCCCCTGCGAACGGGTGCTGTCGGTCACTTTCATCCCGACTTTCTCCAGGACTGCCGGGAGGCGCTGCCAAACCGCGTTAAACGGACCACGCACCACCAGCATCGGTAAACCGGTGTCATCGGCGGCACTCTGCACGTCCATGGTGGCGGTAGAACGATTCTGCGCGGCATTCGCGGCGTCAGTCGCGGTCTTATCGAGTCCCGCAGAAATCACGTTCATCATCTCAGTGCTGTAACGCTGCAGCGAAGCGGCATCCGCAACCGGCTTACCCGCCTGTTCAAGGTTCACCAGTTTCACCATCACCGCCTGCTGATAGCCCTGCGGTTTAACCGAGATTTGATAACGGCCACGATACTGCTCGTCTTCGTCCAGACGGTTCCAGTCAATCCAACCGGTCGTCAGCGTCTGGCTGGCATCATCACGTTTTTCAATCGTGTAGTTTTTAGACTGAATCACGCTGACCACCTGCGGCCACAGCGTATTTCCACGCCCATTTTCCACCAGCAGCGTTGCGGTATCGCCCGCGAACTGGGTCCGGGCCCCGGAGACCAGCGCCAGCGGCTGTGCCGGCGGACGGATATCCAGCGCTTTCCCTACGGCACCACTGCCGTTGGTGACCGGAATGTTGTAGTCGCTCGTGGTCACCGGCAAAATCATACCGGCAGGCGCATGAAGTTCAGCAAGCGGCGCGGCTTCCAGATAGGATTCATCACCACTCACCTGGCGCTTGTAGCGCGAGTCAGAACTACAGGCCGCGAGCAGCAAAACAAGCGAAACACCCGCAACCCTGGCCAGGCGCGACTTTTGTACTGAGTAAGCCATCAAATCTCCCTAAACTTTACAGCAAACCGGCATGCTTGAGCGCCGCTTTGACAATTTCACGACCATTGTCCGTGATCGGTGTCATCGGCAAGCGCAGCGTATCGGTCGCCACAAGGCCCAACGCCTTACATGCCCATTTAACCGGGATAGGGTTGGGTTCGACAAACAGTTTGTTATGTAACGGCATCAGACGCTGGTTAATGGCACGCGCCTCGGCAAAGTGCCCTTCCGCCGCCAGTTTGCACATTTCCGCCATATCACGCGCCGCAACGTTAGACGTCACGGAAATCACGCCATGACCGCCTAGCTGCATAAAATCCATCGCCGTCGCGTCATCGCCGCTGAGCAGCAGAAAATCATCTGAAACCAGCTCTTTGATCTGGTGAACCCGACTTAAGTTCCCTGTCGCCTCTTTAATTGCGACAATATTTTTTAATTCCGCCAGACGGCCAACGGTTTCCGGCAGCATATCGCAACCAGTGCGGGATGGCACATTATACAGAATTTGTGGCAGGTCAGTATGTTCAGCGATGGCTTTGAAATGCTGGAACAGACCTTCCTGAGTCGGACGGTTGTAGTAAGGCGTCACCGTCAGACAGCCGACAATTCCGCTGTCATTGAAACGCTGCGTCAGACTAATGGCTTCTGCGGTCGCGTTTGCGCCCGTTCCGGCAATCACCGGGATACGTCCATCAGCCAGCTCCAGCGTCATCATCACCACATCGCCATGTTCGTCATGACTCAGCGTGGCAGACTCACCGGTGGTGCCTACAGAAACGATCGCCGAGGTGCCGCTGGCGACATGATAATCAATCAGTTTTTTCAGGCTTGACCGGCAGACATTACCTTTTTCATCCATCGGTGTAACAAGCGCGACAATACTTCCCGTGAACATGGGCCATCCTCTGTGCAAACAAGTGACTCAATGTTACGTTTGGTACGACAATAAAAGCAAGCGACGAGAGCCCTTCTGATTGTTGTATGCAGGTTTTTTTTATGCTTTCCTTATGATTACCCCACCTCTCAAAGGAAGAACAGGTTTGACACCTTCATCGCAACATTACCTGGTTATTACTGCGCTGGGTGCCGATCGCCCGGGAATTGTGAACACGATCACCCGTCATGTCAGCAGTTGCGGCTGTAATATTGAAGACAGTCGCCTGGCCATGCTGGGCGATGAGTTTACGTTTATCATGCTGCTGTCGGGGAGCTGGAATGCCATCACCCTGATCGAATCGACCCTGCCGTTGAAAGGTGCAGAGCTGGATTTACTGATTGTGATGAAACGTACGACGGCGCATCCCCGCCCGCCAATGCCGGCAACGGTATGGGTGCAGGTCGATGTGCCGGATTCGCCACATTTAATTGAACGATTTACGGCGCTGTTTGACAGCCATCGAATGAACATTGCGGAACTGGTGTCGCGCACGCAACCTGCTGAAAATGATAAGGCGGCGCAGTTATACATCCAGATTACCGCCCACAGTCCAGCGTCGGACGATGCCGCAAATATTGAGCAGGACTTTAAAGCACTATGTACAGAACTCAATGCACAAGGCAGTATTAACGTTGTTAATTATTCACAACATGATGAACAGGATGGAGTTAAGTAATGAATCCACTGAAAGCCGGTGACATCGCACCGAAATTTAGCTTGCCGGATCAAGACGGAGAACAAGTAAATTTGACCGACTTCCAGGGACAGCGTGTGCTGGTCTATTTCTATCCGAAAGCCATGACGCCAGGCTGTACCGTTCAGGCCTGTGGCCTGCGAGATAACATGGATGAGCTGAAAAAAGCAGGTGTGGACGTGCTGGGTATCAGTACTGACAAACCTGAAAAGCTTTCCCGTTTTGCCGAAAAAGAGCTGCTTAACTTTACCCTGCTATCCGACGAGGATCATCAGGTCTGCGAGCAGTTTGGCGTCTGGGGCGAGAAATCCTTTATGGGGAAAACCTATGACGGGATCCATCGCATCAGCTTCCTGATTGATGCTGACGGCAAGGTTGAACACGTTTTCGATGATTTCAAAACCAGCAATCACCACGATGTGGTGCTGAACTGGCTGAAAGAAAACGCCTGATTATTGCGCTGCCGGATAACGGCTGCCCCCCTGTCCGGCCTACAGTTTGTAGGCCGGGTAATCCGCTGTCTGTTCAAACGTCCCTTTCACGCACGCTTTTTTATTTCGCGCCAACCGCTTATCCTTCACCCAGAGCACATTACGACTCGTCAACAACCTGCGCATCCGGCCAGGCATGCACCACGGCTTTGATTAAGGTCGCCAATGGAATGGCGAAGAAAACACCCCAAAATCCCCACAGTCCGCCAAAGATCACCACCGACAGAATTATCACCAGCGGATGCAGATTCACCGCTTCAGAAAACAGCACCGGCACCAGCAGGTTGCCGTCCAGCGCCTGAATAATCAAATAGACGGCAAAACAGCTCCAGAATTCGGTCCCCAGACCAAACTGGAACAGTGCAACGCCAACCACTGGGATGGTCACCACAAAAGCGCCAATATAGGGAATGAGTACAGAAAACCCTACCAACACAGCCAGCAGCAACGAGTAGTTCAGACCAAACAGCAAGAAGCCAAGCCAGGTCGCCACCCCCACCACCATCATCTCCAGTACTTTACCGCGAATATAGTTGGTAATTTGCTGGTTCATCTCCTTCCAGACTTGCCCCGCCAGACCGCGATTACGCGGCAGCACGCGGCGCACGGCATTCAGCATCTGCTCTTTGTCTTTGACGAGGAAGAAGACCATCAGCGGCACCAGCACCAGATAAACGGCCAGAGTCAGCAAGCCAACCAGAGAGGCCAGCGAATATTTCACCACCGAATCGCCCATTGTCAGCATACGGGTACGCATATTTTCCGCCATGGCATCGATGATGCCCGCATCCATTAAGGCCGGATAACGACGCGGCAGCGTAGCGGCAAAGTCTGACAGTTTGTTCAACATGCCGGGCATGTCGCGAATCAGTAAGATCCCCTGTTGCCATGCCACCGGCATCACCACAAAGGCCATTAACAATAGAATGCCGACAAACACGATCAGCACGAGAGAGGTTGCCCAGCGACGCGAGCAGCCGATGGCTTCGAGGCGCACCGTTGGCCATTCCAGCAGATAAGCCAGCACAATGGCGACCAGCAGCGGTGCCAGTAATCCGCTAAAAAAGAAAAGAATACCAAACCCGGCAACCAGAATAACCAGCAAGGCTATCGCCTCTGGGTCGCTAAAGCGACGGCGATACCATTGCATCAACATTTCGAGCATAAAACCTTCCCTGAACCTCAATAGCGGGATTGCGATCCCGAATTGTATCGAAATGTCACAAAAAAGACTTCGCTTTTTATTGCTGATTCTGGAAACTGAAAAGTCATTTGTGCAGGGTATTCATCGACAAATTTCGCCGCTACACTGCCTGTGTCGGCTGAACGGAACGATACAGCCCAGCATCGGTCAAATGACTATCTCAAAGAAAACAGGACAGAGGTTATGTTCAGGCAGTTCAAGAAAAACCTGGTGGCGACCCTCATTGCCGCGCTGACCCTGGGTCAGGTGGCTCCCGCGTTCGCGGACTCCTCGGACAACTTGCCGGACATGGGAACCTCGGCTGCCAGTACGCTCTCCATCGGGCAGGAAATGCAGATGGGTGATTATTATGTACGCCAGTTGCGCGGTAGCGCGCCGCTGATTAACGATCCGCTACTGGTTCAGTACATTAATGGCTTAGGGATGCGTCTGGTTTCGCACGCCGATTCGGTGAAGACGCCTTTCCATTTCTTTTTGATCAATAACGATGAAATTAACGCCTTCGCCTTTTTTGGCGGAAATGTCGTGTTGCACTCCGCACTGTTTCGTTATTCCGATAACGAAAGTCAGCTTGCCTCCGTCATGGCGCACGAAATCTCGCACGTCACCCAGCGCCACCTGGCGCGTGCCATGGAAGATCAAAAACGCAGCGCGCCGCTGACCTGGGTCGGCGCATTAGGCTCCATTTTATTAGCAATGGCCAGCCCACAGGCCGGGATGGCCGCACTCACCGGTACGCTGGCGGGAAGTCGTCAGGGGATGATTAGCTTTACACAGCAGAATGAACAGGAAGCAGACCGTATCGGCATTCAGGTTTTACAACGTTCCGGATTCGATCCGCAGGCAATGCCGACTTTCCTGGAAAAACTGCTCGACCAGGCGCGTTACTCCTCTCGCCCACCTGAAATTTTGCTGACTCACCCCCTGCCGGAAAGCCGCCTCTCGGATACCCGCAACCGTGCAAACCAGATGCGTCCGGTGGTCGTGCAATCCTCCGAAGACTTCTATCTGGCGAAAGCACGAACGTTAGGAATGTATAACTCCGGGCGCAACCAACTGACCAGCGACATGCTGGACGAGTGGGCAAAAGGGAATGTCCGACAACAACGCGCGGCACAGTATGGTCGTGCGCTGCAGGCGATGGAAGCCAGTAAATACGACGACGCTCGTAAAGCGCTGCAGCCGCTGCTGTCCGCAGAACCGAATAACGCCTGGTATCTGGATCTGGCAACCGACATTGATCTCGGACAGAAGAAAACCAACGACGCCATTGCCCGACTGAAAAAGGCGCGTGATTTACGCGTCAACCCGGTTCTGCAACTCAACCTTGCGAACGCCCTGCTGCAGGGAGGTCAGCCACAAGAAGCGGCGACCATCCTCAACCGCTATACGTTTACTAACAAAGACGACACCAACGGCTGGGATCTGCTGGCGCAGGCGGAAGCGGCGCTGTATAACCGCGATCAGGAACTGGCCGCCCGTGCGGAAGGGTATGCGCTGGCGGGCCGTCTCGATCAGGCCATCTCGTTACTGAGCAGCGCCAGTTCACAGGTGAAACTGGGTAGCCAGCAGCAGGCACGTTACGATGCGCGCATCGATCAGTTGCGCCAGTTGCAGGAACGCTTCAAGCCGTACACGAAAATGTAAAAAGGACTCACCATGTCAAAGGCCGTAAAAATCTACCATAACCCACGTTGCTCCAAGAGCCGCGAAACGCTGAACCTGTTGCAATCGCACGGGGTGGAGCCGGAAGTGGTGCTTTACCTGGAGACACCCGCAGATGCCGCAACGCTGCGTCAACTGTTGAAGATGCTGGGTATGTCCAGCGCCCGGGAACTGATGCGCCGGAAAGAAGATCTCTACTCATCGCTCAACCTGGCAGACAGCAGTCTGAGCGAAGAAGAACTGATTCAGGCAATGGTGGAAAACCCGAAACTGATGGAGCGCCCAATTGTCGTTGCGAACGGTCAGGCGCGCATTGGCCGCCCGCCGGAGCAGGTGCTGGACATTATCGGCTAATCACTACGCCGTAGTGCTTCAAGAAAAGCCTGCGGCGTCATCTCCCCCAGTTTTTTTTGCGCCTTGCCAGTATTATAACTTTCACACATCTCTATCAGTAGCCGACTGGCTGATACATCCTTTACTCGCGGAACGATTGCCGCCAGCGGAAGATTGACCTGAATCGCATTCTGTACGTTCCGGTTTATTTTGTGCGTTATCCCTCGCGCCATGAGTATCTGATCCATGTCAGTACGGATGGCATCGGAAAAGAAAGTCTCAATAGATTGTATATCAGCAGGACAGGATGCCAGTAGCTCGTCCAGCCATTTGATGACCAGAGGCGATGATATCCCCGCATACAAACGCGCATAACACCAGCCGCTCACCGGTTCGCGAGCCCAAATCAGGTGATGCTCCCCGCCATCCTCCATATGCAATGAGAGCGGGAGATGGCGAACCTCCAGTAAATGTGGAAAATACCCGGCCTTCAGTGCTTTTTTCCCCTGTAAGGACGCCCCCTGACGCTGCACCATCGCCGGTTTAAGATAACGGTTTAGCGTCGCACGAGAGACGCGAATTCCCAGCCCCTCATTGACCAGCAACAGAAGTTCATCTAACGGTGCGCCTGTGGCATCCCGCAGCCCGTTAACCAGCGCAATTTGTTCTTGTCTCATTACTTTGTGTATCGATTTCGGCGTGGTTTTCCGATCGATCGTCTGATCACGTTGACGCCAGCGCCTGACGGTAGTGACCGAGATCCCTAACTCTGCAGCCAGCTCCCTGTCGCTTTTATCAGACTGTTGCAGGTAACGCCGGGTACGAGGTGTGGTAGTGGCATTGGCATGCAGTTTTATTTCCATCGCCAGATCCCTGTTCCGATAACATAACTAATCATATGAGATTTATATTTATAAAGCGAACACATTGTGACCAGATTCACCTTTCGGCTCGCGCCCTTCACTGATAATCCATTGGCATAACACAACTACCCTCAGCCGATCTTGTACGGAGTTCACAATGAACAATGTTCTGGGATTTCTTGAAGCAAAACTGATGCCGCTAGCAGCAAGAACGGCGCAACAACGTCACCTTGGCGCGATCCGCAGCGCTTATGTTTCCTTTATGCCGTTTATTATCGTCGGCTCCATTTTGCTGGTTATCTCCTCTTTTCCGAACCAGACCTATCAGCAATTTATGTCTGGTGCGTTTGGCGAAAGCTGGAGCAGCATTATAGAGATCCCGTTCAACGCGGTGTTCTCAACAATGTCGTTGTTTATCAGCTTTCTGGTCGCCTACCGACTGGCAGAACACTACGGTGAAGATCGTATTTCTTGCGGTATCCTGGCACTGGTCTGCTTTCTGATCCTCACCCCGTTTATCAAAGTCGCGGATAACGGCGGCATCACCGTGATGCCAGTAGAGTGGATCGGCAGCAAAGGGCTGTTCGTTGCGATGATTGGCTCGTTGCTGTGGACGGAATTATTCTGCTGGCTGAAACGTAAAAATCTGGTTATCAAGATGCCCGAAGGGGTTCCACCCGCCGTCCAGGAATCATTTGCCGCGCTGATCCCCGCTCTGATGGTGATGATTCTGGTGCTGTTCATTCGCATCCTGTTTGAAAATACTCACTACCAGACTATCCACCGGTTTATCTATGAGGTGGTTGCAACGCCGGTTCGCCATTATGGCACCTCCTATTTCGGCGCGTTGATGACCGTATTCAGCATCACCATTTTATGGTCGGTGGGCATCAACTCAGGGTCGATGATCAATGGCATTATTCG
This sequence comes from Citrobacter farmeri, assembly GCF_019048065.1. Classification (NCBI taxonomy): domain Bacteria; kingdom Pseudomonadati; phylum Pseudomonadota; class Gammaproteobacteria; order Enterobacterales; family Enterobacteriaceae; genus Citrobacter; species Citrobacter farmeri. The sequence goes on along the minus strand of NZ_CP077291.1, from coordinate 1,298,688 downwards.
TCCGCTGTGGATGGAGAATCAAACGGATAACATCGCCGCAATTCAGGCGGGCGTCACGCCGCCGCATATTATCACTGAGCAGTTTTTTGACATGATCTGGATGGGTGGGGCTGGCGCGACCTTATCGCTGGTCATCGCGATGCTGATTTTTGCTCGCAGTAAAAACATGCGGGAAGTGGCCCGGCTGGGGGCCGGGGCATCGATTTTCAATATTAACGAACCGATTCTGTTCGGCCTGCCCGTTATCATGAACCCCATCATGCTAATACCGTTCAACCTGGTGCCTCTGGTGCTAGTTACCATCCAGTACGTGGCAATGAAAATTGGTGCTGTCGCCGTCACTACCGGGGTGTTCATCCCATGGACACTGCCGCCGGTCATTAGTGGTTTTATCGTCACCGGCCATCTCAGCGGCAGCGTCATGCAAATCATTAATTTATTGATTGGCGCAATGCTCTATCTGCCATTCATGCGCATAGTCGATAAACAGTATCGCGCGGCGGAAATCACCACACTGGCACAAAACGAGAGCACACCCGTTAAACAGGAGTAAAACATGTGGGGAATTATCGCTACCTGGCGAATGGCGCTTGAAGGCGTTACGGAGGCTGCTACCGCCCTGGCAGCAGGACACCCAACTGCCAGGGCGGTGGTGGATGCCGTTGCCGCGGTTGAGGACTTTCCATTATACAAGTCCGTTGGTTACGGTGGACTGCCAACAGAAAATGGTGAGGTGGAACTGGATGCCGCGTTCATGGATGGCGACACGCTGGCGTTCGGGGCCGTGGGAAATCTCGTGGATATCGCCAATCCAGTACGCGTCGCGCACGCCCTGAGCCGCCAGCGCTATAACAGCCTGCTTGTTGGTCAGGGCGCTCGCGAGTGGGCGCTAAGCCAGGGATTTGCTGAAAAAACCATGCTTACCGACCGCGCCGTCCAGCACTATCGCAAGCGCTGTCGCGAAACGCTGGACAAGGGGCTGAGTCCTTATGACGGCCACGATACCGTCGGAATCATCGGGCTGGATACGCAGGGTTCAATGAGCGTGGCGACCTCCACCAGCGGCCTGTTTATGAAAAAACGCGGTCGCCTGGGTGATTCACCCATTATCGGCTCCGGTTTCTACTGTGATAGTCAAATCGGCGCAGCAACCGCGACCGGCGTTGGCGAAGATCTGATGAAGGGTTGTACCAGCTACGAAATTGTTCGCCGTATGGCGCAGGGTGCGACGCCACAACAGGCGGCGGATTCGGTAGTTTTTGAACTTGAGGACAACCTGATGTCCCGCTTTGGTCGGGTGGGCGATTTGTCTGTCGTTTGTATGAATAATCGGGGAGAGTTTGGCGCGGCGACCAATATCAAAACCTTCTCGTTTACCGTTGCCACAGCCAACCACCCGCTCACCGTTTATCTCGCTGAACGTCGGCATGAAAAGACCCACTACCAGCCTGTCGATGAAGCATGGATGCAGGCCTATGCGGCACGGATCCGTGCGCCAATAGAGGAAGAATAATGATTACCTATCAGTTGATTCATTCCCTCTCAGAGGCGCAACCCAACGCGCACCTGATCGCACGATCCACAAGCCACCCGTTACCGGATATCGCATTGATAAACGAAATGCGTGCAACGGGTAACCTGGCGGATGCCTGTTTTGGCTGCGCCCCTTTCAAACGCATTACCCTCATTCCGCCAGCGCTGTGGCAGGATAGCCTGACTGACGGCTTGCTGAATGCCCTGCGTCCCCTGTTCGCCGCGCCGGTCAGTGCCCACGTGATTATTGATGTCCGTGAAATTCACGAGACCGTGCTGCTTCAGGTTCTGCGTTTTCTGTTCAATCAGATCTATCGCCTTGATGATCTACAACTGAAAACAGCAGACAACGCGACAGTGCGACTCTCACACATCGACGCGCTTTGTTTACCCGGGCAACAGGAAGCTTTAGAGAAAATTTTTCGTCAACAACAGGCCATTGCCAACGGAATGGCCGCCGCCCGTCGTCTTGCCGACATCCCGTCCGATCGCTGTACGCCGCAGTTTGTCGCGGACCAGGCGCAAGCGCTTTGCACCGCTTTCCCCACTCTGCGTTGCGAAGTGCTGAATGAGCAGCAGATTGTTGAGCAGGGCCTTGGATTGTTACATGCGGTTGGCAAAGGCGCGGCATGCCCGCCGCGTCTGGTTGCCATTCATTACGATGGCGCAGCGGACGGCGCCGTTCGCTGTTATGTCGGAAAGGGTATCACCTTCGATACAGGCGGACTTTGGCTGAAAGAAGGCGCTGGCATGTACACCATGAAATACGATATGTGCGGTGCGGCAAATGTGTTGGGCCTGCTGCTTACCGCAGCAGAGTTAAATTTGCCGGTGCGCATGATGGGCGTACTGGCGCTGGCAGAAAATGCCATCGGACCGAGTGCGATGCAACCGGGCAATGTGGCGCGCGCCTGCAATGGCATGACGGTGGAGATTAATAATACCGATGCCGAAGGGCGACTGGTACTCGCTGACGCCATCGCCTGGACCAGCCAACGCCATCCACAGGCGCGTTATATCATTGATATGGCAACCTTAACCGGCGCGGTGGTGAAAGCACTGGGGTATGAGTTGAGCGGGTTGATGACACAGGATGAGTTGCTGCGGGATCAACTTCCCCGGGCAGGGAAAGAATGCGGCGATGAGGTGTGGTCTTTACCGCTTGATGCGCGCTTGCGGAAACAGACTGAAAGCGCCATTGCCGATCTCTGTAATACGCCCACGAATAATGCCGCGATCAGCGCCTCTGCGGCCTGGCTGCTGCATCATTTCTGTCCGCCGACAATCCCGTGGGCCCATCTGGACATCAGCGGTACCGCGTTGTGGCGCGAAGGAGGGAGAAGCGTGGCATCGGGTAGACCCATTCCACTGCTGATGCAGCATTTGTTTAACGAGCTGGCAGTTGAGAAGTAAGCCCCGGCGTTACGGCATTTGTTCGACAGCGGATGCCTGATGGCGCTGCGCTTATCAGGCCTACTGTGATACGTAACCTTGTATTCCGGCTACAGCTTCAGGATCTCTTTCACGAATGGGATGGTTAATTTGCGCTGCGCGGTGATAGACGCGTGATCAAGCTGATCGAGCGTCATAAACAGCGTGCGCATTTCTCTGTCGAGTCGCTTAAGCAAGAAACGCCCCACGTCTTCCGGGAGTTCAAATCCACGCAGTCGGGCGCGCAGCTGCAGTGCCTGCAGTTTGTCTTCATCCGACAGCGGTTGCAGCTTGTAGATTTGTCCCCAGTCCAGACGCGAGGCCAGATCGGGTAACCCCAGTTTTAACTGACGCGGCGGTCGATCGCCAGTGATCAGCAACCGCGTTTTTCCGGATTCCAGAATGCGATTGTAGAGATCAAAAATAGCCATCTCCCACAGTTCATCTCCGGCGACGCATTCGATATTGTCGATGCAAACTAACGACAGATGTTCCATCCCGTCGAGCACTTCCGGTACAAACCAGGTGCGTTTGTCCAGTGGTACATAGCCTACCGCATCGCCACGCTGAGACAGTTCAGCACAGGCGGCGTGCAGCAAATGACTACGACCCGCGCCTTCACGTGACCAAAGATAGATGTATCCGCTATGTTCCTGGCGCAGCACGTTTTGCAGTGCAGCCAGTAAAGAGGCGTTATCCCCCGGCCAGAAACTTGCGAAAGTTTCGTCGTCAGGAAGATAAAGTGGCAAAGAGAGCTGTGCCGGTGTGTTCAGAGAGACCTCAATCCAGATTTCATTCAATCGCGATGAGTTTACCACAGAATTCTGTCGTGTTAGAAACCGGGCAGCATCACTGCCCGGATCCCTTTTACTGCTGCGGCGTATCCGCATCTTTCGCGTCCAGCACCACTTCTTCCGGGCGAAGGACAGAGATTAGCTTGAAGATCAGGCTCAGCGCGATCCCAACGATTGTCGCCAGCGCCATCCCTTTCAGTTCCGCCGCGCCAATGTGCACCTTCGCACCGCTGACGCCGATGATCAGGATCACGGAGGTCAGGATCAGGTTCTGCGCCTTGTTGTAATCCACTTTCGATTCAATCAACACGCGAATACCGGACGCGCCGATCACCCCATACAGCAGCAATGATACCCCGCCCATCACCGGCAGTGGGATGATCTGAATCGCCGCCGCCAGTTTGCCGACGCAGGAGAGCAGGATGGCAAAAATCGCCGCTCCGCCGATCACCCAGGTACTGTAAACACGCGTGATTGCCATCACGCCAATGTTCTCACCGTAGGTGGTGTTCGGGGTGGAGCCAAAGAAGCCGGAAATCACCGTCGACAGACCGTTGGCAAACATCGAGCGATGCAGGCCTGGATCGCGAACCAGATCTTTTTTGACGATATTCGCTGTCACCACCAGGTGACCAACGTGTTCGGCAATCACCACCAGCGCCGCAGGCAGAATGGTCAGAATAGCGAACCACTCAAAGCGAGGGGTGTAGAAGGTCGGCAGTGCAAACCAGTGCGCCTCGGCAATCGGTGTGGTATCGACCACGCCCATCGCAAACGACAACGCATAACCTGCCAGTACCCCAATCAGGATAGGGATGATCGCGAGGAAACCACGGAACAGCACCGAGCCGAACACGGTCACCGCCAGCGTCACCATCGAGATAATGATGGTCTTAGAATCCGCAGTTTGTCCTTCCGCTGGCAGCAGTCCGGCCATACCGGCGGCAACACCTGCCAGCTCCAGACCAATGACGGCAACGATTGCGCCCATGGCAGCAGGAGGAAACATAACGTCCAGCCAGCCCGTACCGGCTTTCTTCACAATGAAAGACACCAGGCAGAACAGCACGCCACACATGATGAAACCGCCCAACGCCACTTCATATCCCAACGGCAGCAACAGCAAAACCGGTGAGATAAAGGCGAAGCTTGAGCCTAAATAGGCCGGGATTTTTCCTTTACAGATAAAGAGATAGAGCAATGTCCCGATCCCGTTGAATAACAGAACGGTGGCCGGGTTAATATGAAACAGAACTGGCACCAGCACGGTTGCGCCAAACATGGCGAACAGGTGTTGCAAACTAAGCGGGATTGTCTGTAAAAGCGGCGGTCTTTCACTCACCCCGATAGCACGGCGCGTCATAGTGTTTTCCTCTGAGTGTGTTTGTTATGAGTCGTTGAGTTGTTTTATTCAAAAAAAAGCCGACTCTTAAAGTCGGCTATTTATTAGTTATTCACTTACTTGGTACCAAAAATCTTATCGCCGGCATCACCAAGCCCCGGAATAATGTATCCGTGCTCGTTTAAGCCCTGGTCGATCGATGCGGTGTACAGTTCCACATCCGGATGCGCTTTTTCCAGCGCGGCGATGCCTTCCGGCGCCGCCACCAGCACCAGCACTTTGATGCTGCTGCAGCCCGCTTTTTTCAGCAGATCGATGGTTGCGATAACGGAACCCCCGGTCGCCAGCATGGGGTCGACGATCAGCGCCATGCGCTCGTCAATATGAGAAACCAACTTCTGGAAATACGGAACCGGCTCCAGGGTCTCTTCGTTACGGTACATGCCGACCACGCTGATACGTGCGCTCGGTACGTTTTCCAGCACGCCGTCCATCATCCCCAAACCTGCACGCAGGATAGGCACGACGGTAATTTTTTTGCCTTTAATTTGATCGACTTCGACCGGACCATTCCAGCCTTCAATGGTCACTTTTTCAGTTTCCAGGCCCGCAGTCGCTTCGTAAGTCAGCAGACTGCCTACTTCCGAGGCGAGTTCACGAAAGCGTTTGGTGCTGATATCGTTTTCACGCATCAGACCTAGCTTGTGTTTGACGAGTGGGTGTTTGACTTCCACGATCTTCATACTCTTCTCCTTTCCTCAGACGAGTGGCAACCACAAAAAAATCGCCGGATTATACCGCTTTTCCTCTCTGACGCAACATAACGTATGCATGACCTGGATCAAGCAAAGTGGTATACGTTTGGGTGATGAGTATAAAACATGCCCCGCATTCCGTGCGGGGCAGTGTATCAAGTGGCTGAAATCAGAGGGATTCACCGTTGCTTTTTATCACCTGCTGATACCAGGCGAAAGATTTTTTGGGCCGCCGGGCCAGCGTCCCGCTACCGTCATTATTTTTATCAACATAGATAAATCCGTAGCGTTTTTTCATCTCTCCCGTTCCCGCCGAGACCAGGTCGATGCATCCCCATGGGGTGTAACCCATTAGATCCACGCCATCCTCTTCTACCGCTTTTTTCATCTCACGAATATGCGCCGCCAGATATTCAATCCGATAGCTGTCATCAACAGTGCCGTCAGGCTGTTGGACATCGATCGCGCCAAAGCCGTTCTCAACGATAAACAGCGGGAGCTGATAGTGATCCCAGAACCAGTTCAGCGAATAGCGCAGCCCCACCGGATCAATCTGCCAGCCCCAGTCCGATTTCTGTACGTAGGGGTTGGAAACCAGGCTTTTGCTCTCGTCGTAATCGAGCTGCGGATTATCGTCCGTCGCTTTAGTGGCAAATGACATGTAGTAGCTGAAGCCGATGTAATCCACACAGCCTTCAGACAGGGCAACGCGGTCTTCCTCTGTAATATCGAGGTCAAACTCGCGGCGCGCAAAATAGTTGAGGATATGCTGCGGATATTTTCCCCGGACATGCACATCGGTAAACCAGTAGCGACGGTGCATGGCATTCATCGCCATCATCATATCGTCCGGCGCGCAGGTCAGTGGGTAGACAGGACACATGGCGATCATGCAGCCGATCTGTAACGACGGATTAATGTCGCGTGCGGCTTTCACCGCCAGCGCACTGGCCACTAACTCGTAATGCGCGGCCTGGTACATCACGGGTTCACGATCTTCGCCAGGCTGATACTTCAGGCCGGAGTTAGTAAACGGCGCAAAGTCTTCATGGAAATTGGCCTGGTTGTTGATCTCATTAAACGTCATCCAGTACTTCACTTTGTGCTGATAGCGCGTGAAGACCACTTTTGCAAAGCGGACAAAAAAGTCGATCAGCTTCCGATTGCGCCAGCCGCCATACTCCGTCACCAGATGATAGGGCATTTCAAAATGCGACAGGGTAATCACCGGTTCAATGCCATACTTCAGGCATTCATCAAACAAATCATCATAAAATTTCAGTCCGGCCTCGTTTGGCTGTGCTTCATCCCCAAGCGGGAAAATACGCGTCCAGGCAATGGAAGTGCGAAAACATTTAAAGCCCATTTCCGCGAACAGCCTGATGTCCTCTTTGTAGCGGTGATAGAAATCGATCGCTTCGTGGTTAGGGTAATTTTTTCCTGGCAGAACGCCATCGGTGATTTCGCGCGCCACACCGTGAGCTCCTGCCGTCATCACATCGGCAACGCTAACCCCTTTTCCTCCTTCCTGCCAGCCGCCTTCTAGTTGGTGAGCGGCAACCGCCCCACCCCACATGAAATTCGCATTAAATCCAGACATAGTTTCCCTCGTTGATTCGCAATGGCAAAACAGAAACCGGTTTCAGTAAGATACTGAGCAATCCCATCCATGCTTTCAAGGAGGAAACTGAACCCGGTTTCATTTTCGTGGCTCAGGTCATAAAAACGAAGCATTGCGAAGAAAATGCTGCAAAACTCGACAGATAAAAACGGATGTAACACAGGCTCGCAAACGTTTGCTTTCCCTGTTAGAATTGCGCCGAATTTTACTTTTACCGTAAGAAAACGTGGGGAACCAGGCAGTGACCGATAAAACCTCTCTTAGCTACAAAGATGCCGGTGTTGATATTGACGCGGGTAATGCTCTGGTGGATCGAATCAAAGGCGTAGTGAAGAAAACTCGCCGCCCGGAAGTCATGGGTGGTCTGGGTGGCTTCGGTGCGCTGTGCGCATTGCCGCAAAAATATCGTGAACCAGTACTGGTTTCCGGCACTGATGGCGTAGGGACAAAACTGCGTCTGGCGATGGATCTGAAACGTCACGATACCATCGGTATCGATCTCGTGGCGATGTGCGTCAACGACCTGGTGGTTCAGGGTGCTGAACCGCTGTTTTTCCTCGACTACTATGCCACCGGCAAACTGGATGTGGATACCGCAGCCAGTGTGATTCAGGGGATCGCAGAAGGTTGTCTGCAGTCCGGCTGTGCGCTGGTCGGTGGGGAAACCGCGGAAATGCCAGGGATGTACCACGGTGAAGATTATGACGTCGCGGGTTTCTGCGTCGGCGTGGTAGAAAAATCAGAAATCATTGACGGTTCCAAAGTGACCGATGGCGATGTGCTGATTGCCCTGGGTTCAAGCGGCCCGCACTCTAACGGTTACTCACTGGTGCGTAAAATTGTAGAAGTCAGCGATTGCGATCCGGAAACGACGGATCTGGAAGGCAAGCCACTGGCCGACCACCTGCTGGCGCCGACCCGTATCTACGTGAAATCGATTCTGGAACTGATTGAGAAAGCTGATGTACATGCCATCGCACACCTGACCGGCGGCGGCTTCTGGGAAAACATTCCGCGCGTCCTGCCGGACAACACGCAGGCGGTGATCGATGAGTCTTCCTGGCAGTGGCCAGCGGTCTTTAACTGGCTGCAGAAGGCCGGTAACGTCAGCCAGCATGAAATGTATCGTACCTTTAACTGCGGTGTCGGCATGGTCATTGCCCTGCCAGCGGCAGAAGTGGACAACGCCCTTGCCCTGCTGAAGGCGAAAGGTGAAGACGCGTGGAAAATCGGCGTCATCAAAGCGTCTGACTCCGCGCAGCGTGTGGTTATTGAATAATGAATATTGTGGTGCTTATTTCCGGTAACGGAAGCAATTTGCAGGCGATTATTGATGCCTGCAAAGAGAAGAAAATCAACGGCACCCTTCGGGCAGTATTCAGCAACAAGGCCGATGCGTTCGGCCTTGAGCGAGCCAGAAAAGCGGCAATCCCTGCCCATACGCTGACGGCTGACCAGTTTTCCAGCCGCGAAGCGTTTGACCGTGAACTGATCCTTGAGATCGACGCTTATGCGCCTGACGTGGTCGTACTGGCCGGTTTTATGCGCATTCTGAGCCCGGCGTTCGTCGCACACTACAACGGGCGACTGCTGAATATTCACCCTTCCCTGCTGCCCAAATACCCTGGTTTGCACACCCACCGCCAGGCACTGGAAAATGGCGATGAGGAGCATGGCACTTCGGTCCACTTTGTGACTGACGAACTCGACGGCGGGCCGGTCATTTTGCAGTCCAAAGTTCCGGTCTTTGAAGGCGATGACGAAGATGAAATCACCGCTCGCGTTCAGGTACAGGAACACGCCATTTATCCGCTGGTGGTCAGTTGGTTTGTGGACGGTCGCCTGAAAATGCATGATAACGCCGCCTGGCTGGACGGTGTTCGTCTGCCACCACAAGGCTACGCTGCCGACGAATAAAACTGTGCCGGATAGTGGACGTCATCCCTTATCCGGCTTGCTATTCTCTTCAAACCTCCAGCCCCCCTTCCTCTTTGCGATCGGACGGTTTATTGTCATACTTTTCTGGCACAGTTGGACATCTGAGCGCAATGCTCGCCATAATAACCAGGCAGTGTCCCGTGAATAAAACGGAGTATAAGTATTAATGGGTCAGGAAAAGCTATACATCGAGAAAGAGCTGAGCTGGTTAGCGTTCAACGAACGTGTGCTCCAGGAAGCCGCGGATAAATCAAACCCGCTGATTGAAAGGATGCGTTTCTTAGGCATCTATTCCAATAACCTGGATGAATTCTACAAAGTTCGCTTCGCAGAGCTCAAACGCCGCATCATCATCAGCGAAGAACAGGGTTCAAATTCGCATTCTCGCCACCTGTTAGGCAAAATCCAGTCCCGCGTGCTGAAAGCTGACCAGGAATTCGATGGCCTGTATAACGAACTGCTGCTGGAGATGGCACGTAATCAGATCTTCCTGATTAACGAGCGTCAGCTGTCGGTCAATCAACAAAGCTGGTTGCGCCACTACTTCAAACAGTATCTGCGCCAGCACATTACCCCGATTTTAATTAACCGTGAAACGGATCTGGTGCAGTTCCTGAAGGATGACTACACCTATCTGGCAGTCGAAATTATTCGCGGCGACACGATTCGCTATGCGCTGCTGGAAATTCCGTCTGACAAGGTGCCCCGGTTTGTGAATTTGCCGCCGGAAGCGCCGCGTCGTCGCAAACCGATGATCCTGCTGGACAACATTCTGCGCTACTGCCTGGACGATATCTTTAAAGGCTTTTTTGATTATGACGCGCTGAACGCCTACTCCATGAAGATGACCCGTGACGCCGAGTACGATCTGGTGCACGAGATGGAATCCAGCCTGATGGAGTTGATGTCCTCCAGCCTGAAACAGCGTCTGACCGCCGAGCCGGTGCGCTTTGTCTATCAGCGTGACATGCCTAATGCCCTGGTCGAAGTGCTGCGCGAGAAGCTAACGATTTCACGCTATGACTCTATCGTTCCCGGTGGGCGCTATCACAACTTTAAAGATTTTATTAATTTCCCCAATGTGGGCAAAGCAAATCTGGTGAATAAGCCGCTCCCGCGCCTGCGCCATATCTGGTTCGATAAAGAGAAATTCCGCAACGGATTTGACGCCATTCGCGAGCGCGATGTGCTGCTCTACTACCCGTATCACACCTTTGAACACGTACTGGAACTGTTGCGTCAGGCGTCGTTTGACCCCAGCGTACTGGCGATCAAAATCAATATCTACCGCGTCGCGAAGGACTCACGCATTATCGACGCCATGATCCACGCCGCCCATAACGGTAAAAAAGTCACCGTGGTAGTGGAACTGCAGGCGCGTTTTGACGAAGAGGCTAACATCCACTGGGCGAAGCGTCTGACGGAAGCTGGCGTTCACGTGATCTTCTCTGCGCCTGGCTTAAAAATTCACGCCAAGCTGTTCCTGATTTCGCGTAAAGAAGGCGAAGAGGTCGTGCGGTATGCTCATATCGGCACCGGTAACTTCAACGAAAAAACCGCCCGCCTGTATACCGACTATTCGCTGCTGACCGCCGATGCGCGAATCACCAACGAAGTCCGCCGGGTATTCAATTTTATCGAGAACCCGTATCGCCCGGTGACGTTCGATTATCTGCTGGTCTCCCCGCAAAACTCGCGCCGCCTGCTGTATGAGATGATTGATCGTGAAATCGCCAACGCCCAGCAGGGACTGCCTTCCGGCATCACACTGAAACTGAATAATCTGGTGGATAAAGGGCTGGTCGATCGACTGTATGCCGCATCCAGTTCCGGTGTGGCGGTGAATCTGTTGATTCGCGGCATGTGCTCACTCATTCCGAATCTGGAAGGTATTAGCGATAATATCCGCGTCATCAGTATTGTGGACCGTTATCTTGAGCATGACCGGGTCTACATCTTCGAGAACGGCGGCGATAAGCAGGTCTATCTCTCCTCCGCCGACTGGATGACGCGTAATATCGACTACCGCATTGAGGTGGCGACACCGCTGCTCGACCCACGCCTGAAGCAGCGGGTACTGGATATTATTGACATCCTGTTCAGCGATACGGTAAAAGCCCGCTACATCGATAAAGAACTGAGTAATCGCTACGTGCCGCGTGGAAACCGCCGCAAAGTACAGTCGCAATTGGCTATTTACGACTATATCAAATCACTCGAACAATCTGACTAACGCTATGCCAATACATGATAAGACACCACGACCGCAGGAGTTTGCGGCGGTCGACCTCGGTTCAAACAGTTTTCACATGGTGATTGCCCGTGTGGTGGATGGCGCCATGCAGATTATCGGTCGCCTTAAGCAGCGCGTGCATCTGGCGGATGGCCTCGGCCAGGACAACATGCTGAGCGAAGAGGCGATGGAGCGCGGATTAAGCTGCCTGTCGCTGTTTGCTGAACGCCTTCAGGGGTTCGCCCCCTCCAGCGTGTGTATTGTCGGGACACATACGCTTCGTCAGGCGCAAAATGCCACCGATTTTCTCAAACGCGCGGAAAAGGTGATCCCCTATCCAATCGAAATCATCTCCGGCAATGAAGAAGCGCGCCTGATCTTCATGGGTGTTGAGCATACGCAACCGGAGAAAGGCCGTAAGCTGGTCATCGACATTGGCGGCGGCTCGACGGAACTGGTCATTGGCGAGAACTTCGAACCGAAGCTGGTTGAAAGCCGTCGTATGGGCTGCGTCAGTTTTGCTCAGGTCTATTTCCCCGGCGGGGTCATTAGTCAGGAGAACTTCCAGCGCGCCAGAATGGCGGCGGCGCAGAAGCTTGAAACGTTGACCTGGCAGTTCCGCATTCAGGGCTGGAACGTCGCATTAGGAGCCTCCGGAACCATCAAAGCCGCACATGAAGTGCTCCTGGCAATGGGTGAGAAAGACGGCTTCATTACGCCAGAACGTCTGGACAGGCTGGTTGCCGAGCTGCTGCAACATCGGAGTTTCGACGCGCTGAGCCTGCCGGGCTTATCTGAAGAGCGAAAAGCGGTCTTTGTCCCGGGTCTGGCGATTTTGTGCGGTGTCTTTGATGCGCTGGCGATCCGCGAGTTACGTCTTTCCGACGGCGCGCTACGCGAAGGCGTGTTGTACGAAATGGAAGGTCGCTTCCGTCATCAGGATGTTCGCAGCCGTACTGCCAGCAGCCTGGCGAACCAGTACAACATCGACAGTGAGCAGGCTCGACGCGTGCTGGAAACCACCATGAAGATGTACGATCAATGGCAGGCACAGCAGCCGAAGCTGGCCCATCCGCAGCTCGAGGCACTGCTGAAATGGGCGGCGATGCTGCATGAGGTTGGGCTGAACATCAATCACAGTGGTCTGCACCGCCACTCGGCGTATATTCTGCAAAACAGCGATCTGCCAGGCTTTAATCAGGAGCAGCAAACCATGATGGCCACGCTGGTTCGCTACCATCGTAAAGCGGTTAAGCTGGACGATCTCCCCCGCTTTACGTTGTTTAAGAAGAAGCAGTTCCTCCCGCTTATTCAACTTCTGCGTCTTGGCGTGCTGCTGAACAACCAGCGTCAGGCCACAACCACGCCGCCTACGCTAACGCTGATCGCTGACGATAACCACTGGACCCTGCGTTTCCCTCATGACTGGTTCAGCCAGAACGCGCTGGTTTTGCTCGATCTGGAAAAAGAACAACAGTACTGGGAAGCCGTGACCGGATGGCGTCTGAAAATTGAAGAAGAACGTTCACCGGAAATCGCTGCGTGAAACGCACTCAGGTGCCAGTGACTGTGACTGGCACCTGCTCTTTCAGCGTCTCGCCTAACGGTTGCGGCACACCGATTAAATATCCCTGCATATAGTCAATCCCCAGCGAAATTGCCGCCCGACGAATCTCCTCAGTTTCGACAAATTCAGCAACCACCTGCATTTTCTTCATTCGCGCCAGATGGCAGATCGAAGCCACGATCTGATAGTCGAGGCTATTCGAGACGATATTGCGGATGAAGCTGCCGTCAATCTTCAGAATATTGGCGTTAACGTTTTTTAGCCTTGCATAGCTGGCATACCCCGTACCGAAGTCATCGATGGCAATTTGGCAGCCCAACTGTTGCAGGTTCTGCAGTGTGATTTCGGCCTGTCCGGCATTCATCAACGCCTGGCTTTCCGTCACTTCAAAAATCAACTGCCACGCTTCGATCTGGTATTTGCTCAGAAGTTTACTGATGTCCTGCGCAAACTTAGCCCGACAGACAGAGGATGCCGACAGATTAAGCGCAAAGCGACGGGCGGGCATCTGGGCACGATTCTCTGCCATAAAGCGTAACGTGTGTTCAATGACCCAGAGATCGATTCTCGAGGAAAGACCAAACTCATGCGCGACGGGCAGGAAGGAGTCAGGGTTAATCATGCCACCGTCATCATCCAGCAATCGCAATAAAATCTCATGATAAACATCACCGCGAATCCCTTCAATTGGCTGCGCCATCAGACAAAAACGGTCATGTTCCAGCGCATGCTGTAACCGGTTCATCATCGCAACTTTATCTCTCAGATTGCGTTGCATGTTCATGGCACCACGACGCTCCAGATTCTCTGGCGTGTTGGTCATGATGGACAACTCAGCAATGGTGCTTAGCTCGCCCAACAACAAGTAGATGTGGTTTACCGGGGAACGCACGTAACAATAGCTCATCCCAACCTGCGGCAAAAACGTCATACCATCCCAGATAAACCGGAATGTCTTGATATGTTCATCCAGCTCTTCAATGCGTTGCTGATGCGACTCTGTATTTAAACGCAGCAGCAGATCAGGCCCGGACATTTGATAAACATGTTCATCTGGCCCCAGCTTTTTGGCTATCCAGTGGGAGATTTGCTGCTTGTACTGAATACGCAGCATAATGCCATAATTTTTAACAAGAAATTCCAGTTCAGGAACGCGCAGAAAACACAGTGCTGACCAGGGCGCGCTTCTCAGTGCGCGATTGAGTGCGCGAAGATTGGGAAGATGGACCACCGGGTCAAGAAACGCAAGACGGCGGGCCCGACTGCTCACAATCCGCTGGCGCGTCGCCAGTACCGCCATGTAATTCACAATAAAAGAAAAAACCAGAAAACTGGAAGAGGTAATCGCCAGTTGCACATCGTAACCTGAATAATAGGGCGTAAAACTTCTGTAATTATGAATCGCAATAATTAAAACCGGAGCCCACAGCAGCGATATGAAACGATAACCATAACGCATCGCCCCCCATAACATAACCGGGAGTAATAACGACATTGTATAGTTTGTACTGAATATTGAACTATTTTCATTCAATGGCATACAAAGCAGAGACATTAATGCGGACAATACCAGCAACCAAATAATGACCTCTTTCTGCGAGGCTTTGGCATCAAACTGTAATTTCAACTGTGAATAATAGCTGCGCAAATGCAATGGGTTACGAATAACGCGAATAATAAAGTAGAAGAGCGGTACACCAATCAAGTTTCCCACCAGAATACCCTGGTAGTTTATTAATGCGTTGATGTTAAACGGTGTTACTCCCATTAAGCTCAGCTTACTTTCATACATCCCCACAAAGGCTGCAAACTGAAAAAGCACCAGAAATAACGTTGCAGGACAAAAGACCTGCCAAAAAATGCGGGGAAAGACCAGCTGCGCGTCGCCATGTGAGATGTTATTACGCCGGGGCGTGAAGACACGGTAACCAGCCCAACTGAGCACGATAGCAATAAGAAAATGTACAATTATAGGTAGTGTTTCCACCAACCCAATCTGGGGATATTTGCGGATAAAAATCGCCAGAACAATTCCGGGTAATGCAGCCCAACCGAAAAAAATCATCAGGCTCATCATGAGTGATAACGGTAAGTAAAAAAGGATGACGTCCCCGGTAGCCAAATGCGCATAGGTATTCGTATGGCTCACAAGTGGTAAGAACAGGGAAGGCAAAACCAGAGGAAGTCCCCACCACTTATCTCTGATTGCAATATAACTTTTATTCAGTCGCATAGATGCTCAGCGGAACCCTCAGAATCCTGAAGAGGGTGTATCAGACAGGCATCCCACCTGACTTCAAAATTAAGGTGAAAACTCACCATACATGTTGCACCGATTTTAGTTATCAACGGGAAGTAATTTTTGACGTATATCAAATAATTTGCCCCCCATTAATCAATTATTACCTTTATTTCACCGCGTTATCATTTTCACATTATTAATGCAAATAATGTAATTAATTTCCATAACACCAGAATATGAATCAACTGACGCAATTTTACATAATCAGGAATTGACCCATTCGACACAGTGTGCCTTAATGTACTGGTCGCCCGAACGGGCATCCCTTAAGGAACCTTTTGTGAGTCAGGCAACCAGTATGCGAAAACGACATCGATTTAACAGTCGCATGACCCGTATCGTATTGCTTATCAGCTTTATCTTCTTTTTTGGACGCTTTGTCTACTCTTCTATCGGTGCCTGGCATCATCATCAGGACAAAAAAGACGCGCAACAGTCAAGCCTCTCTGTCGAAACGCCTGCTCAACGTTAATCCTTTTATTCCAGACGGAAACCATCTGGTATTTTTACGCGCGGATAAAACAAAAACCCCCTGTATAAACAGAGGGTTTGATTGACTACACGTCAGCGACGAGAAGGGACATTTACTCCCACTCGATCGTGGCTGGCGGCTTACCGCTGATATCATATACAACGCGTGAAATACCATTCACTTCGTTGATGATACGGTTAGACACGCGCCCCAGGAAGTCATACGGCAGGTGCGCCCAGTGCGCCGTCATAAAGTCGATAGTTTCGACCGCGCGCAGAGAAACCACCCAGTCGTATTTACGACCATCGCCCATCACGCCAACAGAGCGAACCGGCAGGAACACGGT
The DNA here is from genome assembly GCF_019048065.1 of Citrobacter farmeri. Lineage (NCBI taxonomy): Bacteria > Pseudomonadati > Pseudomonadota > Gammaproteobacteria > Enterobacterales > Enterobacteriaceae > Citrobacter > Citrobacter farmeri. Next base: position 1,282,354 of record NZ_CP077291.1, on the reverse strand, counting down.
GAACGCCTGACTCACCTTGTTATACAGGTCAGCTTTGTGCAGTTCTTCAATGAAGATAGCATCCGCACGACGCAGCAGGTCGCAGTACTCTTTCTTCACTTCGCCCAGCACGCGTACGCCCAGACCTGGCCCCGGGAACGGGTGGCGGTAGAGCATGTCGTACGGCAGGCCCAGTTCCAGACCAATTTTACGCACTTCGTCTTTAAACAGCTCTTTCAGCGGCTCAACCAGGCCCATCTTCATCTCTTTCGGCAGACCGCCTACGTTATGGTGAGATTTGATGACGTGCGCTTTGCCAGTCGCAGAGGCGGCGGATTCAATAACATCCGGATAGATAGTGCCCTGCGCCAGCCATTTAACATCTTCCAGCTTCAGCGCTTCTTCGTCGAAGACTTCAACAAAGACACGGCCAATGATTTTACGCTTCGCTTCGGGATCGTTTTCGCCTTTCAGCGCAGTCAGAAAACGGTCTTCAGCCGGAACGTGAACAATGTTCAGACCAAAGTGGTCACCGAACATGTCCATCACCTGTTCGGCTTCATTCAGACGCAGCAGACCGTTATCAACGAAAACACAGGTCAGGTTTTTACCGATCGCACGGTGCAACAGCATCGCAGTGACAGAAGAATCCACACCGCCAGAAAGGCCGAGGATCACTTTGTCATCGCCAACCTGTTGGCGGATACGCTCAACGGCGTCATCGATGATTTTTGCTGGCGTCCACAGAGCTTCACACTGGCAAATGTCACGGACAAAACGCTCCAGCATGCGCATCCCCTGACGGGTGTGAGTCACTTCCGGGTGGAACTGAACGCCGTAGAAGCGTTTTTCTTCGTTCGCCATGATGGCAAACGGGCAGCTTTCGGTACTGGCAACGGTGACAAAGTCGGACGGGATCGCCGTCACTTTATCGCCGTGACTCATCCACACGTCCAGCAGCGGTTTGCCGTCAGCGGTCAGCGAGTCTTCGATACCACGAACCAGCGCGCTGTCGGTCACCACTTCAACCTGCGCGTAACCAAATTCACGCTCAGTCGAACCTTCAACATGACCGCCCAACTGCATAGCCATCGTCTGCATGCCGTAGCATACGCCGAAGACCGGAACACCGGCTTCGAAAACGTATTGCGGCGCACGCGGGCTGTTTTCTTCGGTGGTGCTTTCCGGGCCACCGGAAAGAATGATACCGCTAGGATTAAACTCGCGAATCTGTGCTTCAGTCACATCCCATGCCCACAGTTCGCAGTAAACGCCCAGTTCACGCACGCGGCGTGCAACCAGTTGTGTGTACTGCGATCCGAAATCAAGGATGAGAATGCGATGCTTGTGAATATTGTCTGTCATTGACGCTAATTCCGAGGCAAGTGAAACAGGTTAAATAAATCGCCCGACACAAGGTCGGGCGAAGAAAATCAGGAGCCCATACGATAGTTCGGGGACTCTTTGGTGATGGTCACGTCGTGAACGTGGCTTTCCTGAATACCCGCACCACTGATACGTACGAATTCCGCTTTAGTACGCAATTCATTGATAGTACCACAGCCGGTCAGCCCCATACAGGAGCGCAGGCCGCCCATCTGCTGGTGAATGATCTCTTTCAGGCGGCCTTTATAGGCAACACGGCCTTCGATACCTTCCGGTACCAGTTTGTCGGCGGCGTTATCGCTCTGGAAGTAACGGTCAGAAGAGCCTTTGGACATCGCGCCCAGAGAGCCCATGCCGCGGTAGGATTTGTAAGAACGGCCCTGATAGAGTTCGATTTCACCCGGGGATTCTTCGGTACCTGCCAGCATGGAGCCTACCATTACCGCGCTTGCGCCTGCGGCGATGGCTTTGGCGATATCACCAGAGAAACGGATACCACCGTCAGCAATAACCGGAATACCCAGGCCTTCCAGCGCTCCAACGGCATCAGACACCGCGGTGATCTGCGGAACACCCACGCCAGTCACGATACGGGTCGTACAGATAGAGCCGGGGCCGATACCCACTTTCACCGCGCTCACACCCGCTTCCGCCAGGGCACGTGCGCCCGCACCGGTTGCCACATTACCGCCAATGATCTGCAGGTCCGGATATTTAGCACGAGTTTCACGGATGCGCTGTAAAACACCTTCTGAATGACCATGAGAAGAGTCGATCAGCAGCACATCAACTCCGGCCGCGACCAGCGCATCAACACGCTCTTCGTTACCGGCGCCCGCACCAACCGCAGCGCCAACGCGCAGGCGGCCATGCTCATCTTTACAGGAGTTCGGTTTACGTTCGGCTTTCTGGAAGTCTTTCACGGTGATCATGCCGAGCAGGTGGAAACTGTCATCAACAACCAGCGCTTTCTCAACGCGTTTTTCGTGCATTTTTGCCAACACAACATCGCGGGCTTCGCCTTCGCGAACAGTGACCAGACGCTCTTTCGGCGTCATGTAAACGCTGACAGGTTGGCTCAGATCGGTCACAAAACGCACGTCACGACCGGTGATGATCCCAACCAGTTCATTGTCTTGCGTTACCACCGGGTAGCCGGCAAAACCATTGCGTTCGGTCAGTTCTTTCACTTCACGCAGGGTCGTGGTGGGCAGAACGGTTTGCGGGTCGGTTACCACGCCAGATTCATGTTTTTTCACGCGGCGAACTTCTTCCGCCTGACGCTCAATCGACATGTTTTTATGGATAAAACCGATGCCACCTTCCTGGGCCAGCGCAATTGCGAGGCGCGCTTCAGTCACGGTGTCCATTGCTGCGGAGAGCATAGGAATGTTCAGACGAATAGTTTTCGTCAACTGCGTGCTGAGGTCGGCAGTATTCGGCAGAACGGTGGAGTGAGCGGGAACGAGGAGGACGTCGTCAAACGTCAAAGCTTCTTTAGCAATACGTAGCATGGGCAATATCTCTAACCTGGGGGTGGATAAATATTGCCGTGGCATTATACAGAGCGTAATCGGTTGCATCCACACTTTTTTGCAAATAATGCTTGCGCTCCTGCTCAGGCGGGTTACTATCGATTGAATAACCTGCTGATTTAGAATTTGATCCCGCTCACATGTTATCCTCTCAGACCTCCGCAATTTTTACTGTTAGCCGCCTGAATCAGACGGTTCGTCTGCTGCTTGAACAGGAGATGGGGCAGGTCTGGATTAGCGGTGAGATCTCCAATTTCTCGCAGCCGTCATCGGGGCACTGGTACTTCACGCTCAAAGATGACACTGCGCAGGTGCGCTGTGCGATGTTCCGCAATAGCAACCGTCGGGTAACTTTTCGCCCCCAGCATGGTCAACAGGTGCTGGTTCGCGCCAATATCACCCTGTACGAGCCGCGCGGTGACTACCAGATTATCGTCGAAAGCATGCAGCCGGCCGGCGAAGGACTGCTCCAGCAAAAGTATGAGCAGCTAAAAGTCAAACTGCAGGCTGAAGGGCTTTTTGATCAGCAACACAAGCAAGCCCTCCCCTCTCCCGCCCACTGCGTGGGCGTGATCACCTCGAAGACCGGGGCCGCACTGCACGATATTCTCCATGTCCTGAAACGTCGCGATCCCTCTTTACCGGTCATTATCTATCCGACCGCCGTCCAGGGCGACGATGCGCCGGGGCAGATTGTCCGTGCTATTGAACTGGCGAATGCGCGCCAGGAGTGCGATGTTCTGATTGTCGGGCGGGGCGGTGGTTCACTGGAAGATTTATGGAGCTTTAACGACGAACGCGTCGCCCGGGCTATTTTTGCCAGCATGATCCCTGTCGTCAGCGCCGTCGGCCACGAAACGGACGTGACTATTGCCGATTTTATTGCCGACCTGCGTGCGCCGACGCCTTCTGCTGCGGCTGAAATGGTCAGCCGAAATCAGCAGGAGTTGCTGCGCCAGATCCTGTCCGCCCAGCAGCGTCTCGGTATGGCGATGGATTATTTTCTCGCGAACCGCAGTCGCCGATTCACCCAGATTTATCACCGTCTGCAACAACAGCACCCGCAATTGCGTCTCGCCCGTCAGCAGACGGCGCTGGAAAGATTGCATCAGCGTATGAATGTGGCCATCGACAGCCAGTTGAAGCGCACCAGTCAACGCCAGGCTCGCCTGTTACAGCGCCTGAACCAGCAAAGCCCTCAGCCGCGTATTCATCGGGCGCAAACCCGCATTCAGCAACTGGAATATCGTCTGGCGGAGAATGTACGTTCACGTCTGAGCGCCACGCGTGAACGTTTTGGCAACGCGGTAACGCATCTGGAAGCAGTCAGCCCACTCTCGACCCTGGCGCGTGGTTACAGTGTTTCTACCGCCACCGATGGCAAGGTGCTGAAAAAAGTGAAACAGGTGAAGACCGGTGATGTGATGACCACCCGACTGGAAGACGGCTGGGTGGAAAGTCAGGTCACCGATATCAAACCGGTGAAGAAACGCACCCACAAGTAAGTGGCTCAGCCCCTGCCAGAGACTGAGCGCATCAGTTCACGCATCAGGCAGTGTAAACTCAACGCGTTTTTTTGAAATCAATCCGTGGCCGTTCTGACAAAAATAATCCACCGCCCCGCAGGCTTTTAACACCTGGAGCGGTTTGTGGCAGTCCGGACACCGCGCTTCGACGACAAAGTCTGTATGACAGGTCGCGCAATGGGCCGCTTCGCCATTACGTTCCAGCGGGTTATGACAAACAGGACACATCAGTTCCATACTACCTCCTTCACGCTCCTCTTCTGCTGAAGAGGATGCCAATTACCGGGGCGCTCTGTCCTGAAGATACTGACCCAATGCCTTTTCTGACGTGAAACAGGTAAAGGTCATCTTCGGGTTCCAGTAACGTTCAATCGCCCCAAAAACATCAACCGCGACTTCGTCACCATTTTCAAGTTTGTACATCCCGTTTCCCTCGGCGGTCACGACCCGGATTCCGGATTTATTTTTACCAAAAGCAATCTCAGAGGGGCTGACAAAGAAAAAGGTCTGCATCTTGTAACTGACATTACCCCCGCCATTGTACTTCTCCGTACCGTCAGCCAGACAGGAGTATACCGCCCGGCTTTTCGCCGAGTATTCAATAATGTTCACCGCAGCAGGGCGCGGCGGCGTGACTGGCGTGACGGGCGCAGGTTTCTGGACGGGTTCAGTCTGAGGCTGATACTCCGTTGTCTGTGAAGATGCAGGCACCCGTGCAGGAGGCGGTACGGGCGCTGGCGTCACGACGGCAGTCGTCGCTGGCCTGTTGGCTAATGCCGTATCCGCTGGCGTCGGCGAGGAGTTATTCAGGCCAAAGATCACCAGCGCAGCAATCATAGCGAGAATACCAAAACCGAATTTCTCTGCCTTTAGTTTGTCATACAATGACGTTTTGCCAGGCCGTGCCGCCGTTGTTTTCGCCTGCTGTGCAGCGGCGTCCTGACGGACGTGTGCATCTGCCTGCCGCCTCTGCTCCTGCGCTTTTTGCTCGGCCTGTTGGCGAAAATACGCCTCGTCGTAGCGCTTTTTCTCTTCCGCCGCACGCTTATTTTGCTCAGTCTGGTATTCCCGGTGCTTCTGCTCTGCTTCCTGCCGCGCCCGGCGCTCGTTTGCCGCCTCCTGCCTGGCGGTTTCTGCATCCCGACGATAGCGTTCTGATTCTGCGGAACTGTCGGTTGATGCCCCTCCGCTACTGTAAATGTCTTCCATCGTCAGCCCATAAATCGCCATATAGCGACGGGCGCGACTGAACGCATTTGCAGATTCACCGTCATTAGAGGACTGTGCGGCAAGAGCCAGTAGTTTGCGGATTTTCTCGATTTGCTTTGCTTTATCGGTCATCAGACGATCTTCTAAAGACGGGCGTCCGTGCGCCTGAGTAACGTTACCAGAATATAAACGGTAGACGGAATGACACCAAAAAGCCCGACGAATGCGGGCTTTTTGGGGGTTACCTGCCAGGCAGGTAAGTTATTACTTACTCTTCTTAATGTGTTTAATCAGACGCTTACGCTTACGCATCTGGGTCGGGGTCAACGTATTGCGCTTGTTGGCATACGGGTTCTCGCCCTCTTTAAACTGAATGCGAATCGGCGTCCCCATCACTTCCAGCGATTTACGGAAGTAGTTCATCAGGTAGCGCTTATAGGAATCCGGCAGATCTTTGACCTGGTTGCCGTGAATCACCACAATCGGCGGGTTATAGCCTCCCGCATGAGCGTATTTCAGCTTCACGCGGCGACCACGGACCAGCGGCGGCTGGTGATCTTCCACCGCCATGGTCATGATACGGGTCAGCATCGCCGTGCTAACGCGACGGGTTGAGCTGTCATAGGCTTCGCGGACGGATTCAAACAGGTTGCCGACACCGCTGCCGTGTAGCGCAGAGATAAAATGCACGCGCGCGAAGTCGATAAAGCCCAGACGGAAGTCCAGCGTCTCTTTCACCTGCTCTTTCACTTCCTGAGTCAGTCCGTCCCACTTGTTCACCACGATAACAAGTGAGCGCCCACTATTGAGGATAAAGCCCAGCAGCGACAGATCCTGGTCAGAGATGCCTTCGCGAGCATCAATCACCAGCATCACCACGTTAGCATCTTCAATTGCCTGCAATGTTTTGATAACTGAGAATTTTTCCACCGCATCGGTGATCTTGCCACGCTTACGCACCCCGGCGGTATCGATGAGAACATACTCACGCTCATCTCGCTCCATCGGAATATAAATGCTGTCGCGGGTCGTGCCCGGCATGTCGTAAACCACCACACGGTCTTCACCCAGGATACGGTTAGTCAGTGTGGACTTACCGACGTTCGGACGACCGACAATCGCCAGTTTGATCGGCAGATCCTGCGGATTGAAGTCATCCTCCGGCTCTTCTTCACCGTTCTCATCGGCTTCGAACTGCGCCCAGTATTCGGCGTCTTCATCGACCTCTTCCTGCGGCGCGACATCGTCCATCCACGGCAGCAGAACGTGTTCCAGCAGGCTGAGCACGCCACGGCCATGCGACGCGGCAATCGGGTGAATTTCACCCAAACCCAGGGAGTAGAAATCAACGATGGCCTGATCCGGATCGAGTCCGTCCGTTTTGTTGGCAACCAGGAACGTCGGTTTTTCGCGGGAGCGTAAATGCTGGGCAATAGCTTCATCGGCAGGCATCAGGCCGGCGCGCGCATCCACCATAAACAGCACCACATCCGCCTCTTCAATCGCCAGCAGCGATTGTTCCGCCATACGCGTTTCTACACCATCTTCGGTGCCATCAATACCGCCGGTATCGATGCAGATAAACTCACGACCTTCAATCTCCGCACGACCGTACTTACGGTCACGAGTCAGACCCGGGAAATCCGCTACCAGCGCATCTCGGGTGCGAGTTAGACGGTTAAATAACGTGGATTTTCCGACGTTAGGGCGCCCGACAAGCGCGACCACAGGTACCATGTTTAAAGCCTCATTTAAAAAATCATCAGACAACAGACGTAATTTCTACGCTGTTGTTAAAAACAGGAAAACGGCCCCTGCACCAGGAGCCGTTTTTTAAAGCGTACGACCAGGACGATCAGCGTGTAATGGCGTACACGGTACCGTCTTTGGCCTGGATCAGCAGTTTGCCATCGGCAGAGACCGGTTCGGTCAGGAAGCCGGAGCTGTCAACTTTCTGCTGAGCCACAAAACGACCGTCTTCGACGTTAAGCCAGTGCAAATAACCTTCGCTGTCACCCACCACCAGGTTGCCATTGTACAACGCCGGGGAAGTCAACAGACGGTGCAGCAGATCGCTCTGCGTCCACAGCGTTACGCCACCATCGGTGGTCAGCGCCAGTACGCGGTCATTCTGATCCACCAGGTAGATACGGTTGCCGTCGACAATAAAATCATTCACCGAGCCCAGTTCACGTTTCCACATGATCTGACCACTGCGCAGATCCAGCGCGGTCAGGTTACCATTATAAGCCAGGGCGTAAACGACGCCATTGACGATAACCGGGGTAGTGTCCACATCGCTCAGACGGTCGATCTCGGTTGAGCCGGTGGCCTGAGAAATACGCTGCTGCCAAATCATCTGGCCTTGTTGCATCAACACGGCACTTACGCGACCGTTATCGCCACCGACAATGGCCGCACCAAAGGCGGTTGCCGGCGCAGATTCACCGCGCAGCGACAGAGATGGCATATCCAGGTTCACGGTCCACTTAATCGCGCCATCGGCTTCATTCAGTGCCTGCAGTTGACCATTGCTGGTGTGAATCAACACCATGCCGTCACTGACCACCGGACGAGAGAGCGCTTCACCCGCCACTTTGGTTTGCCATGCAACCGTACCATCGGCCGTATTCAGCGCATAAACCTGTGCTTTTTCACTGCCAAGATAAACGTGACCGCCAGCAACCGTTACGCCGCCAGACAACAGCGCCGGCGCGCGTGAGAACCAACCATCTTTCTCGCCCAGGTTTACCGACCAGACTTCTTTACCGTCATCCGCATTCAACGCTTTTACCACGCCAGCGCGATCGGCAGCGTAGACCACGTTATCGGCATATGCCGGGTGGAGGTTGGAATAGAAATCACCGATACCGTTGCCTACAGAAGTGCTCCAGGCCGTAGACGGGGTAAATTGATTTTCAACCACCGGTAATGGGGACATTTTAACAACGTCTTCTTCGCCACTAAACAGTGAACAGCCGCTCAACAGGGTAACGGAAAGCAGCCCTGGCAGAAGTAATTTACGCAATTGCATCGGGTCCCTCTCAGATGGACAAATTATTGATTTTCATCTGCATCATTTCGCTCAGTGCCGGGGAGGCGTTACTTTTCACGCCCGCTTCCCATGCACTACGCGCACCTTGTTTATCACCTTTGCTCAGCAGCGCTTCGCCGCGCAGATCGGCAACAATCGCTGCCCATCCTTCACCCTTAACGCTTTCAAGGGTTTTCAGCGCCGTATCCGCTTGCTTGAGTTGAACCTGAACGCGAGCAAGACGCAGTGTGATCACCGCCTTAAGATTCTCATCACTCGTGGCGGCCAGTCCCTGCTGAAGCTGGGCTGCGGCTTTCTCAAGTTGATTCTGATCGACAAACTGCTGCGCCAGTTCCATCGACGCTAACGCGCCGTAGGTGTTCTTATTGTCTGCGGCAAACTTCTCCGCTGCAGACAAGTCTTCCGCTTTACCCGCACTGAGCGAACTCACCACGGTTTGATATGCCAGAGAAGCAGAGCGCGCGGACTCAGTCTGATGACTGTTCCAGTAGCGCCAGCCCACCAGCGCCCCAACACCTAAAATAACCCCAACAGCCAGGGCTTTGCCGTTTTCGGCAAAGAAGCGTTTAATCGCATCGACCTGGTCGTTTTCGTTCTCGTAAATTTCCACGCAGTCCTTCTCCTTAAGCCATTAACGTGCGCAAATGAGCGGCAACGCTGTCCTGTGCCACCTCGGTTTGCTCACCGGAGCGCAAATCCTTCACTACAACGGTACCAGCAGCCACTTCGGACTCGCCAAGCACCAGTGCAACGCGGGCGCCCCATTTATCAGCTCGGGCAAACTGTTTCTTAAAGTTGCCGCCACCGTGGTTTGTCATTAGCTTCACGCCAGGGATTTCATCACGTACGCGCTCAGCCAGTGTCATTGCCGCAGACTGCGTATCCGCGCCTGAAGCGACCAGGTATATATCGACAACAGAATCGGCTTTAAATTCCGGATTAACTGCCTGAACCAGTAAAACAAGTCGTTCCAGACCCATTGCAAAGCCTACCCCCGGGGTCGCGCGACCGCCGAGTTGCTCTACCAGCCCGTCATAACGGCCGCCCGCGCAGACCGTACCTTGTGAACCCAGGCTGTTGGTGACCCATTCAAATACGGTGCGGTTGTAGTAGTCGAGACCGCGCACCAGACGCTGGTTAACGGTGTAGGCAATGCCTGCGGCTTCCAGCAGTTTACACAGACCCGCAAAGTGCTCGCGGGAGTCGTCATCCAGGTAGTCGCCAAGCTGAGGAGCATCGTTGAGCAGCGCCTGTACGTCCGGATTTTTTGAATCCAGTACGCGCAGCGGATTGGAGTACATGCGACGTTTACAATCTTCGTCCAGTTTCTCAATGTGTTGTTCGAGGAACGCCACCAGCGCATCGCGATAGTTTGCACGCGCGTCCAGGGAACCAATGGAGTTCAGTTCCAGATTGACATGCCCGGCGATACCCAGTTCACGCCACCAGCGCGCGGTTAGCATGATCAGTTCGGCATCAATGTCCGGTCCTTGCAGACCAAAGACTTCAGCGCCCAACTGATGGAACTGACGGTAGCGCCCTTTCTGCGGACGTTCGTGGCGGAACATCGGCCCGATGTACCACAGACGCTGTTCCTGATTGTACAGAAGACCATGCTCGATGCCGGCGCGTACACAGCCCGCCGTCCCTTCCGGACGCAGCGTCAGGCTATCGCCATTGCGGTCCTCAAAGGTGTACATCTCTTTTTCAACCACGTCGGTCACTTCGCCGATCGCGCGTTTGAATAACGGGGTCTGCTCTACAATCGGCAAGCGGATTTCACTGTAACCGTAGCTGCCGAGCACGTTTTTGAGTGTGCCTTCAATGCGCTGCCAGATGGCGGTTTCGCCAGGCAGATAATCGTTCATGCCGCGAATGGCTTGAATGTTTTTTGCCACGTTTATTCTCTTTCTGAATATAAAAATGAACCCTCAGCGCTTCCCCGAGCGATACGGGAGCCATGCGGGTTCAATCATACACGGGAAGCACGCCGCTTCCCATCACGTTATTATTTTTCAACCTGCTGCACGTTAATACGCTGTGCTTCGTCGAGCATCGTCGCTTTGGCACGAATGCGGGCTTCAAGCTGGTCAATCATATCGCTATTATCCAGACGATCTTTGCGAACGCCATCTTCATAGAGACCACTTTTCTTGTTGCCGCCGGTCACACCCAGCGTGGACACCAGCGCTTCACCCGGACCATTAACCACGCAACCGATGATGGAGACATCCATTGGCGTAATGATGTCTTCCAGACGCTGCTCCAGCGCGTTAACCGTACCGATCACGTCAAACTCCTGGCGCGAACAGGTCGGACAGGCGATGAAGTTGATCCCACGAGCACGGATGCGCAGCGACTTGAGGATATCAAAGCCAACCTTGATCTCTTCCACCGGATCGGCTGCCAGTGAAACTCGCAAAGTATCGCCAATCCCTTCAGACAACAGCAGGCCAAGACCGATCGCGGATTTCACCGCACCGCTACGCGCGCCGCCGGCTTCGGTGATCCCTAAATGCAGCGGTTGATCGATTTGCTTTGCCAGCAGACGATAGGATTCCACCGCAAGGAAAACATCAGACGCTTTAACACTGACCTTGAACTGATCAAAGTTCAGACGATCGAGATGATCCACATGGCGCATTGCCGATTCCAGCAAAGCCTGCGGCGTCGGTTCGCCGTACTTTTCCTGTAGATCTTTTTCCAGCGATCCGGCGTTAACACCGATGCGAATCGGGATATTTTTGTCACGGGCACAATCCACTACCATGCGGATACGCTCTTCGTTACCGATATTGCCAGGGTTAATACGCAGGCAATCAACGCCGTACTCCGCCACTTTGAGCGCAATACGGTAGTCGAAGTGAATGTCGGCGACCAGCGGAACGGAAACCTGTTGCTTGATCAGTTTGAAGGCTTCCGCGGCATCCATCGTGGGTACGGAGACACGAACAATGTCAGCGCCAACGCGTTCCAGCGCTTTGATCTGATTAACCGTCGCTTCCACATCCGTGGTCCGCGTGTTGGTCATCGACTGTACGGCGACAGGAGCACCATCGCCAATCGGCACATTACCAACGTAAATACGCGTTGATTTTCTACGTTGAATTGGAGCCTGGTTATGCATGAAAAATCTCCCGCGTTACCCGTCTATTACTGCGCCGGTGATTGTTCGGCATTTAGGGTCAGACGCGCAACCTGGTTAGTTCTGATAAAACGGCTCAGATCGACAGGTTTTCCTTGATACTGGATCTGCACCGCAGCCGGCGCGCCAATTTTAAGCTTGTAAGGCGCCTGACCGGTGAGGTTTAAATTACCATCTTTACGCTGCATCCCGCTGAACAGTTTTTTGCCCGTTGCATCGCTCACTTCCAGCCAGCAGTCGGCGGTAAAATTCATCACCAGTGCGTTCGGATCGGCGGCCGCTTCCACGCCCGCCTGATTGGTTGGCAACGGCGCCGCACCGTCCGGTGTTGCCGTTGTCGCAGGGGCAGTTGTTGCAGTGTCAATGTTGGCCTGAGATGGGGCGACCACAGCATTCTGTTGCGGGTCAACCGCAGGTGCGGTCGTCGGCGCTGGCGTTGGCGTCGTCTCTGCCGGACCGGTGGACGCCGGCGTGTTGTCCTGGCTTGCCGTTGCGCTGGTATCCAGCGGCACACTTTGCGTATTTTCGCTGTTGGCGTTCAGCTCAGCAGAGGATTGATCGGCCATCGTGGAGATCTCTTCCTGCTGCGCTTTGTGGTTTTGCCACCACCATGCGCCCGTCAGCCCGACCACCACAAACAGTACCAGCCAGGTAAACGTCATCAACCAGCCATCACGCTTTTTACGGCGCTTGCCTAACGAAAAGCTCTGCATCGGCGCAACTTTTGCCGCCCGAACCGGTGCCTGCTTCTCCAGAGCCGGTAGCAGTTCTTCTTCAGGAATATGAACCAGACGCGCATAAGAGCGGATGTACCCGCGCAGGAACGTTGAAGCCAAATCGGCAGGTGCCTTATCGTCTTCAATGTCGCGTACGGTGGATACCTTCAGGCAAAGTCGCTCAGCGACAGCCTGCTGGCTGAGTCCGAGTTGTTCACGGGCATTGCGTAGGCGAACGCCGGTGGATTGTGCTTCATGTTGGTCGTGAGTGGCTTCAGTATTCATTCGCTACAGCTGCTGGTGAAAATTAGGGTTCAGGTGCCGGCGAGTCATAATGCTCACCCACACCGCGAAAATCTGGTCAGTCAACCTGAGTCAAACAGTATAAACCCGTCCGCTGACTCTTAACAAAAACAGCTTAAGCCTGAGGGCTAAACTATTGTCGCGCCGTACATACTGCCTTAAAGTCGACAAAAACGCACCGTTATTATTGACCAGACAAGCACGACGCTGACCCTCATGCAAATTACATTGCGCCACAGCACAAAAATCAGGCTGTAGCACATTCTGCATCAAACGGTTTTAACGTCGATCGCCTCACCCTGCATACGCTTACGCAGCGTACGTTTAGTACGGTCGATCACATCTCCCGCCAGTTGCCCGCAGGCGGCATCGATATCATCACCCCGCGTTTTACGCACAATGGTGGTAAAACCATAGCTCATCAACACTTTAGAGAAACGGTCAATGCGGCTATTAGAGCTACGTCCATAAGGCGCCCCCGGGAACGGGTTCCATGGGATGAGGTTTATCTTACAAGGCGTATCCTTCAGCAAATCCGCCAACTGATGCGCATGTTCTGTGCCGTCGTTAACATGATCCAGCATGACGTATTCAATGGTGACGCGTCCCTGGTTAGCATTGGATTTCTCCAGATAGCGGCGAACCGCGCCCAGGAAGGTTTCGATATTGTACTTTTTGTTGATCGGCACGATTTCGTCACGAATTTCGTCATTCGGCGCATGCAGCGAGATCGCCAGCGCGACGTCAATCATGTCACCTAATTTGTCGAGTGCAGGTACCACACCGGAAGTCGACAGCGTGACGCGACGCTTGGACAGACCGAAGCCGAAATCATCAAGCATGATTTCCATGGCTGGCACGACGTTAGTCAGATTGAGCAGCGGTTCACCCATCCCCATCATCACCACGTTGGTGATGGGACGCTGGCCAGTGATTTTCGCCGCGCCGACAATTTTCGCCGCACGCCAGACCTGACCAATAATTTCAGATACGCGCAGGTTACGGTTAAAGCCCTGCTGGGCAGTTGAACAGAATTTACACTCCAGCGCACAACCTACCTGTGAAGAGACGCACAGCGTGGCACGGTCATCTTCCGGGATATACACCGTTTCAACGCGCTGATCGCCCACCGCAATCGCCCATTTGATGGTGCCATCCGAAGAGCGCTGTTCTTCAACGACTTCCGGCGCGCGGATTTCCGCCACCTCTTTGAGCTTGTTACGCAGCACTTTGTTGATGTCAGTCATCTCATCAAAATTGTCGCTGCAATAGTGATACATCCATTTCATCACCTGGTCGGCGCGAAACGGCTTCTCGCCCATCTCTTTAAAGAATTCACGCATCTGCTGACGATTCAGATCCAACAGGTTGATTTTGCCATTTTTTGCAGGAACCGCAGGCGTGATAATTTCGGAGGTGTTAACTAATTCAGACATAATTTTTTCCGGCCTCGTTGTTACACGTTATGGCCCATGGGAGGTTGAAAAGAAACGCCCCGGCAAGCAGTGCTCATCCGGGGCGTTGCATTGTACAAAGTCTGGCGCAAGGATGCCACGTTTGCACGCGGCATTTATCGAAAAATTAATCCCAAAAGGATCAACGCGTGCGAGCGCACACTTCGCCTTCACCAAAGAAGTAGGCGATTTCACGCTGAGCGGATTCCACGGAATCAGAACCGTGCGTCCCGTTTTCGGTGAAGCTGTCAGCGTAATCAGCACGCAGCGTACCCGCCAGAGCGTTAGCCGGATTGGTTGCCCCCAGCAGATCGCGGTGACGCTGTACTGCGTTTTCGCTTTCCAGCACGGACACCACGATAGGGCCAGAGGTCATGAACTCAACCAGACCGTCGAAGAACGGTTTGCCATCATGCTCAGCGTAGAAGCCGCGCGCCTGCTCAACGGTCAGGTGCAGCATTTTGGTGCCGACAATTTTGAACCCTGCTGCTTCAAAGCGCGCAAAGATGTTACCAATAACGTTTTTTGCCACCGCGTTTGGCTTGATGATGGAAAAAGTACGTTCAATAGCCATGATTACCTCTGAAAGATGTTCTGTTGTGTTTTACCTGGCGCGGATTATAAAGAGCATCCCGGCTATTGCATATGGATGAAGGTAACATTTTTTTAAAATAAGATGAGTATTAGCAACAAAGCATGTCAATCTGGTCTACTGCAGAGTAAACCTCACCGTCGCCACCAGCCCGCTCTCATCCATCACCAGTAGCTGATAGTCACCTCTTTCGCTGAGACGCAACGTGATACTACGTCCCCGTTCTTTTAGTGGTTCCCCATTGAGGAACCACCAGCGCTCGCCTGCTCCCCCGCTGCTCTGAATCGTTAAGCTCGCCTCAGCAACCCCCGGTAAACGTTTGACGATTGCGCCATCACGCACGCCTGACAGCAGCAGCGGCAACGCAGGATCCTGCCCATGCGGCGGGCATTCCGCTGAGGCCAACGGCAAGCGCGCACTGCGACGTTCTGCGGCGGGCAGCCACGGCTCCAGCGGCAACGGCCAGACAATCAGTCTCTGTTCCTGCGCCTGTGGACAATCGGCGGCGACGCGTCGACCGTCCTTATCCAGCCAGATCGGAAAGCGAATACCGTTCATCCCTTCCTGTTCTGGCAACAATAGCGTAGGCGGTTGTGCGTCCTCCAGTAACCAGGTGGCCAGACGACGCCGGCAATTACTGTCACCAGGGGAAAGAGATTGCCCGCCAGGCCAGCACACGATACCACGCGTAACTGACTGCGGACGCGGATCTTCCGGCAGCGAGGCACTACGGGCCAAAAGTAGGTTGTTCACCTGAGTGAGCAGCGGGATCGCGCTGGCATAACCGAACTGTCCGGCAACGGGCGTGCCGTCAGGCCTGCCCGTCCAGATACCGATGACATAGCGGGCATTGAGGCCAATCGCCCACGCATCACGATAGCCGTAGCTGGTACCGGTTTTCCATGCCAGCGGCGCTATTCGGGGAAGCGCGCTATCCGGCAGCGGTTGCGCTTCGTCGGCTAAAATCCGTCGGATGATCCATGCCGCGCCCGGCGACATCAGCGTGCGTTCGACAAGCGGATCGCCCGGTTGCAGACGCAGTACTCCCGCTTTGCCGTGGCGGGCAAAAGCGCTGTATCCGGCGACCATATTCTCAAGCCGCGCACCCGCGCCACCCAGAATAAGCGAGAGATTGGGTGCCGCGCCTGCGGGCAGGAACAGCGGCAGTCCGCTATTGCGTAATTGCGCAGCAAAGCGCTTCGGGCCATAGGCTTCCAGCACCTGTACCGCAGGCAAATTCAGCGAACGCACCAGTGCTTCGCTCATACTGACAGGGCCATGAAAACCGCTGTCAAAATTACCCGGGCGATAATCCCCGCTGCGGCGCGGCACATCCTGCAATAAAGACGCCGGGTGGATTAATCCGTCATCCAGCGCCAGTCCATAGACAAAAGGTTTCAATACTGAGCCTGGCGATCGAATCGCCTTGACCATATCCACATGGCCGAAACGCGTATCATCGTTCAGATCGACCGATCCGACCCAGCCGCGCACGCTCATGTCGGTATGATCGACGACGATCATCGCCAACGAACTGCGCGCAGGCAGTCTGCCCTTCCAGTTTTGCGCCAGTTCTTCCAGTTGTCGTTGCAGCCCGGCATCCAGGGTAGTGACAATTTTGTCGCCGGGATTTTTGCCCAGCATCATCCGCGAGAACAGCGGTGCCAGTTGCGGCATCTGGCGGGGCGTCAGCCACACAGGCTCTTCACGCGATTCCTCAACCTGGTGCCGGGACCAGATCCCCTGTGTCGCCATCCGCTCGAGCACTTTGTTGCGCGCGGCTTCTGCCCGATCCGGCCAGCGATCGGGACGCAGTCGACTCGGTGCCTGCGGTAATACCGCCAGTAAAGCGGCTTCAGAGTAGCTGAGTTGCGCCGGAGGTTTACCGAGATAAGCCCAACTGGCCGCGCCAATCCCCTGCAACGTGCCGCCAAACGGTGCACGGTTGAGGTACAGCGTCAGGATGTCGCGTTTTGAGAGATGCCATTCCAGTTGCATGGCACGCCAGAGCTGGCGAAATTTACCACCGAACGTGCGGGGATGCGGATCCAGCAGTCGCGCCACCTGCATGGTCAACGTACTGCCGCCAGAAATCACTCGCCCTGAGGAGAGATCCTGCCAGGCCGCGCGAAGTATGGAGAGTGGGTTTATGCCCGGATGTTGCCAGAACCAGCGGTCTTCATAGTTGATGAGCGCCTCAAGATAGCGCGGGGAGACCTCTTCCGGCGTCACGGGATAGCGCCAGATACCGTCCGCGTCGGCAAACCGCCACAGCGGCGTCCCGTCATGCGCCACGACCACCCGCGCAGGATTAACCTCACGCAAAGGCAACGGCCAGATTTTGTCTGCCGCCCAGACGACGCAGACGAGTAAAACAGACGCGGCAACCAGCCAAAGCCAGCCGCCGCGTTTACCGGTTACTCGCCCCATTTACGGCTTAACAATCAGTATTCCCTCTGCCGCACCGGTCGCCCGCCATTGCGGAACATACATCGATTCCACCATTGGCATCGGCACCTGATAGGTTCCCGGCGTCACCGCACGCGCCAGATAGACCAGCGTCACTGGTTGCCCCTGATTCACCGCCACAGCAGCAACAAAGCGATCATCCCGAAACTCCATGTGCTGAATATCCGCCTGCTGCATCTGATTAAGCAGATTTTGTACCTCGCTACCGCTGTCCTGCAAACTGGCGCTACCGTTAGCCAGATTCTGGTTTTCCAGTTCCAGTCCGGCAGGCAGCAAATCCACCACCAGCGCATCCGGTACGTCCTGAGAGGCTTTCACTTCCAGCCAGACCAGTACCAGTTCACCGCTGCGCAGTGATTCCAGCGATTTGCTCTGTCCGTCACTGCCCAGAATATGACGCTCAATCTGCAGCACATTGCTGGCAGGTGCTGGCGTCGTTTGCGGATAGCCACTCACGTCCAGACGCAACCACATCGGCAGAGAACCGTTATTCGTTACCTGCAGCGCGGAGAGCTGATCGGCATCCAGATTACGGGTTTGTGCTTTCTCGCCCGTCAGCGGTTGCTCAGCGAGCGAGGTTTGCGCCTGCCAGGTACCAGGTAAATCCTGTAGCGAACGGGCTGCCAGGAACAGCGCGTTATTCTCCTGTGTGGACAGCCAGCGCTGCCCAAACGCCTGTTCAGAGAGTGTGTTCAGCAGCGTGTTCTGGACATCCGGCTTCAGATTATTCTCTTCCAGCAGCGCCAGCATCAGGGCGTTATCACGAAGCGGACTGCCGTAATCGGCCAGCCATTGACGTTCATCACGACGCGGGGTGGTCAGCGCCAGCGTTACTGCTTCATCACTCCGTTTCGCGTCACCCATGGTTTTCAATGCTATGCCAAGCTGCAGCAGCGGCAAGCCGGAAGCGGCCTGACTGCGACGTTCCCACATCTCGCGCAGTGCGCCAAGTGGCGCTTTCTGCTGACGCGCCAGCACCAGTGCAGCATAGGCCTGTACGGCAAATTTACTCGCCTGTGTATCGCTCGCGTAGCGAATCGACATCATCCCCGGATCCTGTAGATAACGCAGCAGACGCGCGTTACCCTGATTAATCCCCTCCGCCGGAACGCTATAACCCTGCTCCCCCGCCCGGACCAGGAAATCCATCGCGTAAGCAGTCAGCCAGTACTCTTCCGGACCATTTTTATCCCACAGCGCAAATCCGCCGTTGTCACGTTGCATTTGCAGTAGACGGGAAATCCCGGTTTCGATTGCCGCACGACGTTTCTCGTCGGTATCTCCTGTAATGCCCAGCGCTTTAAGCTGCGCGGCATTGGTATAGAGCGACGGGAACAGACCGCTGGTCGTTTGTTCCAGGCAGCCGTAAGGATACGCCTTCAGCTCACGGATATAGCGTGCCAGATTCAACGGCGGTTTACCGCTGAACAGCAGTTGACCCTCCAGGGTAACGGGAGAGAAATTCGCTACCCCCTCCGCGGGAGGTGTCCAGCTTTCACCCGGTTGTAACATCACGCCGTTATTGACCGTTTGCGCCGGAAATGCCGGGCGTACGCCAATCTTCCACTGCTTCTGCTGCGGTCCGATGCTTTCTCCGGGCACGTTCAGTCCGCTTATCGTTGCCTGCAGCTCGCCATCGCCAAAACCCTCTTTTGCACGAACAGGAACAAACAATGTCGTGCGCACGCCCGGCGCCAGATTGACCTGCGCAGGCTGGTCGCTGACCCGTTCGATCAGTCCGCTGGCGGTCAGCGCCACGTTCAGTGATTGTGGTCGATCGGTCAGGTTGGTCACGTCCAGTACCAGTCGCGAGGTATCGCCACCGGCCATAAAGCGCGGCATATTCAGCTCGGCGATGACCGGGGCCGCGACAATGGTCTTGCTTTCGTTACTGCCAAAGTCATCCGCCGTCCACGCCTGCGCCATCACGCGCAGTTCGCCGTTGAAATCGCCAATCGGTAGCGTCACGCTGCCTTCACCCTGTTCATTCAGCATGACCGGTTGCGCCTGCTGCGCCACGATAGTCACATGATTGACCGGTGGTTTGCCACCGCGTTTCAGTTCGTCGCCATCGCCACCAAAACGCAGCGCGGCCTGCCGCCCCTGGCCCTCAATCACCTGACCATAGATGTCATAAATATCCGCACCGTAACGTTTTTGTCCGAAGAACGCCTGCCACGGATCCGGCGTGACGTAATCAGTAATGTTCAACACGCCGCTGTCCACAGCTGATACCAGCACATTAACCTGTTTTGGCGTCTCGCCATTTTTACTGCTGGCCTTGATCTTCACGGTCAACGGCTGATTAGGACGCATTTTAGCCGGGCTTTCCAGCGCCAGATCCAGGCGACGGTTTTCGTCTCCCAGCGGCAAATGCAGCAGTCCCACGGCACGTTTCGGCGTTGCAGAGCGGGATTTATCTCCCGGACGCACCACCAGCGTGCTCAGATACAAATCATGGCGATTCCAGGATTTATCGACCGGAATAGAGAGATCCAGGCCCTCCGCCGGAACATCAATTTCCTGCCACCACAGCGGACCTTCACTGGATTCCACCATCGCATAGCCTTTCCCCGCCGCCGGCGCTGCAATATGCAACTTCATGGTGTCGCCCGGACGATACGCCGGTTTGTCCAGCTTCAGCGTAACGCGATCTGGCCGCGCCGCGCCGCTGCCATCGCTATTATCCTGCCAGCTGTAGCCCGCCCAGAAACGGATGCTGCTGACCGCATCGTTTGGCGCTTTGACTTCCAGTCGATAGGCACCCCATTCCACCGGGAATGTGACTTTGCCGGTTTCATCCGCTTTCAGATCCAGCGTCTGTTCGCCTTCCACCAAATCTTTTTGATCAAAACGCGATTGCCAGCCTTCGCTTTCCAGCCAGTCCCAGTAGTAATCGCGACGTTCACGAATCAAACGCACCTGTAACCCGGAGACCGCTTTCTTCTCGCCATGGGCATCAACATAGACAATGTCAAAGGCGGCATTGCTGTCTTCATCGACAATCGGCTGATTCACCGTGGTATCAGTGCGGTAGTCATATACCGCTTTCACCGCAAATTGCGGACGGATACCCGGTAACGTATCTGCAGGCCAGATTGCCTGCTCAGCGCGACGCGTAACGGGACGGCCACCGGATTCCAGCAGGCTGGCCTGCAAAATCACCTTCAACGGCGAGTGGGTCTCACGCCATTCGCTGCTGGTACTGATATCACCACGCCCGCTTTCATCCAGCGTCAGTTGGACTTCATCGAGACTGCGCGACAGGTTTTCCTCAGCGATATTGCCAAACTGGAAGCCAGGCAATGTCGGTACCGCATCACGCAGCGGGCGCAGGTACAATTGCCCCTGCAACGCATTGCCGTTCGCCGGAGCACCGTAAAGGTAGTAGCCAACCACCGAGAAATTCACCTTGTCAGACGGCGACAACGGTGTTTTTTGACCGGTGATATTCAGCGCCATCCGCTCCGGCATGAAATCTTCAACGTGGAAATCCCACATCCGGGTCTGGTTATCACCCGTGTTGGCGCGAACGTGCCACATTCCGGTCGGTGCACCGCTGTCCAGTGGATATGTGAAGCGATACAACCCGTTATCCGGTTGACTGACCACGATACGAATCACCTGACCGTCCGGCTTAACCACTTCCAGCTTCACGGGCTGATCGGGCAACGTCTTGCCATCGCTATCGCGCAGCAGACCATTGAGGATCACTGTCTCGCCAGGTCGATAAAGATCGCGCGGGCCAAACATAAAAAACTGCTTGCTGTAACCGGGTTCCCCGGCGATATCGAACTCCGCTAAATCCAGCGCCGGGAGTTTTAGATCCAACAGCGTGGTTTGCCCCTCTTTACGCGCCAGCAACAGCGCGGCTTTCATATTATTTTCAAGCTGGACATGGCCTTTCGTATCACTGCTCGCCTTCGAGAGGGTCTGCCCTTTCTCATCCAGCAAAGCGACCTCCACTCCCTGCTGCGCGGTACCATTCTCGAGGCTTTGCGTAAACACATCGAGCCGATTCTGGTAACGGTGTGCCGACACGCCAATATCGCTAAGCGTGAATAGCGTTGCGGCGTTGCTGTACTCGTACTGCCCGGCTTTGGTCATCACCGCAACATAGACACCGGCCTGCTGTAGCGGCTTAATTTCGCTCAGTGGCAGAAGGAGCTTTTCGCGGGTGTTACGCGCTGGATTAAGATCGAAACGACCGGTATAGACCAGATCCGCCATTTTCAGCAGATTGTCAGATTCCCAGTTGGACAGTGAATTTCGGTACTCCCACTGGCTGACAAAGGCCGCCAGCGATTCCGGCTTCACGCGGAAAAAGTTAACGTCTACATTGTTCACGTTGAGCGCCATCACCGGCAAACCTTCTACCACTTTTCCCGGCAGTAGCGAACCGCGGCTGGCAAAGCCCACGCTGGGCTGGATATCACGCGTGGTCAGGCTTTTCTCATAGTTGATTTCGAAAATCGCCTTGTTCAGCGCCCTGAGATCGCGCTCAATAGTCACCAGCAGGTCGCGATTGGGTTCCAGGTGGCGCAGACGCAACTCTTTCAGATTCGGCGACAGTTCCCATGCGCCATCAACTTTGCCGCTTTTTTTATCCACCACGTGGACGATACGGGCAAAATCCTGTTCAGGATCGAGCGGAATGGAGAAGGTCAACACCAGTGTGGATGCGCCGTCCAGTTGCACCTCAGAGGCATCCAGCAGGGTCAGCGCTTTACCTTCGCTCTGTTGGGCCAGTTTCTGCAACTGTGCGGTGTCTCTGTCCGCTTTCTTTTCCGCAGCGGGTTGCGCGGCGGGGGCGTCGTTTTTCGCCACCGTCGGTGCTTTATCGTTGTTGTCGCACCCTGCCAGCGCCAGCATTAACATACAGGCGACTACACCAATGTGTTTCATTTATCATCCCTGGCCAGCGAGGCCTGTTAGCAACGTAGAATCGTTATTATGCGTGAGATTTTACTTTGTGTAAGTCTCTATCCCCCCCATCCAGTCTGAATTTAATGCAGAAGTGTGGGATCGCCAGACAAATCAGCCTCTTTTACTTGTCCCTTGCTGGCAAAGGACTGACAATTTACCGGACACCTGATAAACATGGAGAGACCCATGACTACCGCCTTTTTTGTCGCCGCCGACTGGCTTGCCGAGCATATTGACGATCCGCAAATTCAAATTATCGACGCCCGTATGGCGCCGCCAGGACAGGAAGACCGCGACGTTGCGCAAGAGTATCGATCGGGGCATATCCCGGGCGCGGTGTTTTTTGATATCGAAGCGCTCTCCGACCACACTTCACCTCTGCCACATATGATGCCGCGCCCGGAAAGCTTCGCCGTTGCGATGCGTGAACTGGGAGTCGATCAGGACAAACATCTGATTGTCTATGACGAGGGAAATCTGTTCTCCGCCCCGCGCGCGTGGTGGATGCTGCGGACCTTTGGCGTGGAGAATGTCTCTATTCTGGGAGGCGGTCTGGCCGGCTGGCAACGCGATGATTTGCCGCTACAGGAAGGCAACGTCGAACTGCCGGAAGGCGATTTTGATGCGGCGTTTACTCCTGAGGCCGTCGTACGCGTCACCGACGTTTTGCTCGCCAGTCATGAAAAAAGCGCACAGATTGTCGATGCCCGCCCGGCAGCACGGTTTAATGCCGAAGCCGACGAGCCGCGTCCGGGTCTCAGACGGGGTCATGTGCCTGGTGCCTTAAACGTGCCGTGGACAGAACTGGTTCAGGACGGCGAACTGAAAACAACCGACGAACTGGATGCCATCTTCTTTCGCCACGGGGTCAGTTTTGACAGACCGATCATCGCCAGCTGTGGTTCCGGCGTGACAGCCGCGGTTGTCGTACTGGCGCTGGCGACGCTGGGGGTGCCAGACGTCGCGCTGTATGACGGCGCGTGGAGCGAATGGGGAGCCCGTGCGGATTTACCGGTTGAACCGGCGGAAACTAAATAAATTCTGATTGATGAGTCTGTCTCGCCCACAAAAAAACCGCTCTAACGTTTGAGCGGTTTTTTTGTGCTGGTCCGGTTCGCGGCCTTTCCAGCGGGCTGTGTTGCCACAGCAATGTAAGTGCCCCCAGCACTTGCTGTCACGGCATTATCGCCAGTGGTACTTTCGTGAAGCGGTCTTCGCATGGACCGCACAATGAAGATACGGTACGTCTGTATCGTGCTTCTTGTTTCTGGCGTGTTGTGCCTTCACGCAGACCAGAGTTACTTCGGTAATTCAGTTTTCGTAAAGACCAACGACCAGGGCAGGTAAGCGAGGATGCCGCCTTTCGGGGCGGCTTTCCTTACACTTAAATTATCCGATTCTGTTTAAAATCGCGCAGGAACCCACCCCAACGGCGTTCGTAGAACGGTGCAATATGTTCGGTGATAAAGTGGCTGATCCCCTTCTCCCCTTTTACCACCTGGCAGATATCGATCGGTTCATCGCCCGGCAACGTGTCCGTTGCCACGCTGCCTGCAGCATGAATAATTTCTTCAATATCGCCATCGGCTTCAATACCAATCAGCAGATTGGCCTCAGCGTCCGCGCGCTCTTTAATCGAGCAGAGAAATGCGCGCTTCACCGGTTTGATGGTCTTAAACAGCGTAGTGAGCGAGTCGATCATCTGCGCAGGCGGTTCGGCCACTTCGGAGAGGATCAGAGATTCGCCGCCTTCCAGCACTTCCTGCGTGCTCAGCGGATTGCCCTCTTCCCCCATTAGCAGGCTGATTTCGCGCGGCATGAACTCTTTGCCCGTTGGCAGTTTAGCGTTGAGGAACAGCGTTTCGCCGAGCGTCATTTCAAACAGCGTGCGTACCGGCATCACCACAAACGCCTGCTCATCTTCTACTGCCTGCTGCAACGCTTCCAGAGAGGTGAAAAAGGGAATAACGGTGGTGCCATCTTCTTTTTCCCAGTGCTGCAGGTCGAGCGCGCTGTCTTCGACAATCGCCTCGCCCTCTGCCGCAGCGCCTGGCACCCAAACGGTGGATTCCAGCAGGGTGCGGAAAAATGCCGGACGATGCGCGGGTTCCGTCGCGGCTTGTTCCAGTAAGGTTTCTAATTCGTTTTTGGTTTCAGACATAGGGATCACAAATGATATCTCTGGATTGTAGGCCTGATAAGACGCACAGCGTCGCCATCAGGCAAAATGCCGGGTGGCGCTTCGCTTACCCGGCCTACAAAAACACCTTTCAGGCAGTCAACAAATTGGCGATTGTACGCACGCCCAGACCGGTCGCACCGGCAGACCACTGTTCAACCGGCGCTTTACGATAGGTTGCAGAGCAGTCGATATGCAGCCAGCCCTGCTGGTAGTTTTCCACAAAATGCGACAGGAATCCTGCGGCCGTACTCGCTCCAGCCGGATACGCCGCACTGCCGGTATTGTTCAGTTCGGCAAAATTAGACGGCAACTGGTTACGGTGGAATTCTGCCAGCGGCAGACGCCAGAACGCCTCGTTCTCTTCGGCAGCACTTGCCAGTAAGCGGTTCGCCAGTTGGTCATCAAAGCTGAACAGGGCATGGTAGTCGTTACCCAGTGCCGTTTTCGCCGCCCCGGTCAGGGTAGCAGCATCGATGATCAGTTCCGGTTTCTGCGCGCTGGCGTCGATCAAACCGTCCGCCAGTACCAGGCGCCCTTCGGCATCGGTATTCATCACTTCCACATTTTTACCGTTGCGATAGTGGATGATATCGCCCAGCTTGAAGGCATTACCGCTGATCAGGTTATCCGCACAGCAGAGGAACAGCTTCACGCGTTTGTTCAGACCGCGCGTAATAGCAAACGCCAGCGCGCCGGTTACCGTTGCGGCACCGCCCATATCGGACTTCATGGAGTCCATAAAGGCGCTCTGCTTGATGCTGTAGCCGCCGGAATCAAACGTGATCCCTTTTCCGACCAGGCAGGCATAAACCGGAGCATCTTTATCCCCTGTCGGGTTGTAATCGAGTGCCAACAGAACCGGCTGACGTTCAGAACCGCGACCGACGGTATGCAGCCCCATGTAGTTCTGCTCGCGCAGATCTTCACCTTTGGTAATACGATAAGAGACGTTATCGCACGCCACGCTGCATAGCAGATCGACGGCGCGCTGCGCCAGTTGCTCTGGCCCCAGCTCTTCCGCCGGTGCGTTAATGGTATCACGCACCCAGTCAATGATGGTCAGACGGTTATCCAGTTCCTGGCGTTGCGCGTCGTCCAGGTCCGGCCATTCCACTTTACGGCTGCCTTTCGGCCCTTTGTAGCCCTGCCAGAAGGACCAGCAGCGGTCGGTATCCCAGCCATCGCCTGCCAGCTGTACATGCTTGATGCCGAGGCCGTCGATCTTCCGCGCTGCGCGCTGAATCAAACCGAGGTCGTCTTTACCGTTAAGATGCAGGGCAATACCGTCGTTATTAATGCTGTATGTGGCTTTTTCACCCCAACGCGCATCGGCGGGCTGCGTAGTGAGCGTGATTTTCATGGCTTCTGTCATTGTTATTTTTCCTTATTAGCAAACGGGCCGCCCGAAGGCAGCCCGTAATATTCTTCATCCTTTGAGTTGCCTCTGCGTTGGCTTCGTCCACTCACATCAGCCACATAATTATCTATGTTCCTGGCGATTCGTGTCCTTGCCACCTTGACGCAACTCAAATGATTTTGAATACGCGACTTATTCAGCTTCATCTAACCAGACTAGCAGAATCGCCTCCAGAATTTTTTCATTGGATGCGTCAGGATTGTCGTCAAAATCGTCCAGGTCACAGATCCATTGGTGCAGGTCGGTGAAACGAACGGTCTTTGGATCGAGATCGGGGAAGGCGTCGTACAGCGCTTCGCCGATTTCGCGGCTATCGGTCCACTTCAGTCCCATACTCCCCTCTGTTAATGCTCACGAGCATGATTGATTGTGTAACGTGGGATTTCGACCACTAAATCATCCCCGGTTACGCGTGCCTGGCAGCTTAAACGGCTTTCCGGCTCCAGTCCCCAGGCTTTATCCAGCATGTCGTCTTCTTCTTCCGTGCTTTCCGGCAGGGAATCAAACCCTTCACGCACGATGCAGTGGCAGGTCGTACAGGCGCAGGATTTTTCACAGGCGTGTTCAATCTCGATACCGTTGCGCAGTGCAACATCAAGAATGGTTTCACCGGTCTCCGCTTCCAGAACTGCGCCATCCGGACAGAGATCCTGATGAGGCAGAATAACAATCTTTGGCATATTAAACCTCGTCCACGGAATGGCCTTTCAGCGCGCGACGGACCGACTGGTCCATGCGCCGGGCGGCGAATTCCTGGGTTTGTTTGTCTACGTTTTTAATGGCTTGTTCGATAGCGTCAACATCATCGCCCAGCGCCGCCTCGCTCAGGCGCGCGGCGGCGTCGTCGATCAATTGACGTTCTGCGGCGCTTAACAGCGCGGCATCAGCGGTCAGCGCGCCGGTTAAACTCTCCAGCACGCGCGCCGCTTCGACTTTCTGCTCTGCCAGCATGCGGGCTTTTACGTCCTGTTCGGCAAAGCTCATCGAATCCTGAATCATTGAGGCAATTTCGCTGTCGGTCAGACCGTAGGACGGTTTCACCTGAATAGAGGCCTCAACGCCTGTGGATTTTTCCATCGCGGTGACGCTCAGCAACCCGTCAGCATCCACCTGGAAAGTGACGCGAATGTGCGCACCACCTGCCGGCAGCGCCGGAATACCGCGCAGCGCAAAGCGCGCCAGCGAACGGCAATCCTGCACCAGTTCACGTTCGCCCTGCATCACGTGGATAGACATCGCGGTTTGACCGTCTTTGAAGGTGGTAAAGTCCTGCGCGCGCGCAACCGGAATGGTGGTGTTACGTGGGATCACTTTCTCCACCAGACCGCCCATTGTTTCCAGTCCCAGCGACAGCGGGATCACGTCGAGCAGCAGCATTTCACTGTCCGGCTTGTTGCCGACCAGGATATCAGCCTGGATCGCCGCGCCAATCGCCACCACTTTATCCGGGTCGATGGACGT
Source organism: Citrobacter farmeri (assembly GCF_019048065.1). Classification (NCBI taxonomy): domain Bacteria; kingdom Pseudomonadati; phylum Pseudomonadota; class Gammaproteobacteria; order Enterobacterales; family Enterobacteriaceae; genus Citrobacter; species Citrobacter farmeri. The sequence goes on along the minus strand of NZ_CP077291.1, from coordinate 1,254,999 downwards.
CAGCGGTGGACGACCAAAAAATTCGCCCACACGTTCACGCACCAGCGGTACGCGCGTGGAACCGCCAACCATCACCACTTCCAGTACTTCCTGTGCCTCTACGCCAGCATCTTTCAGGGCACGACGACAGGCCAACAGCGTACGCTTAACCAGCGCGGAAATGAGTTCATTAAACTGCTCGCGAGTAATCTCACCCTGCCAGCCCGCCACGTTAACCGTTACGGACTCTGCATCGCTGAGCGCGATTTTCGCCGCAATGGCGGCATCCAGCAATTCGCGCTGAACACGATTATCGCTGCGATCGGCAATCCCCGCCTGTTCGCGGATGTAATCCGCCAGCAGGTGATCGAAGTCATCGCCGCCGAGCGCGGAGTCGCCGCCGGTGGCCAGCACTTCGAACACGCCGCGACTCAGGCGCAGAATAGAAATATCAAATGTTCCGCCGCCGAGGTCATACACCGCAATGACGCCCTCTTTGCCGGAATCGAGGCCGTAGGCAATCGCCGCTGCAGTCGGTTCATTGAGCAGGCGCAAGACATGCAGACCCGCCAGACGCGCGGCATCTTTAGTCCCCTGACGCTGGGCATCATCAAAGTACGCCGGTACGGTAATGACCACGCCATCCAGATCGCCGGAGAGCGACTCAGAGGCCCGCGCCGCCAGCGCTTTCAGGATATCGGCAGAAACACGAACCGGATTCAGCAAGCCCGCCGCCGTTTCAATCATCGGCAGGCCATTAACGCTTTCCTGAAAACGGTACGGCAGATGGGGGTAACGGGTCTGAATATCCGCCAGCGAACGCCCCATCATGCGTTTCACTGAGCTGATAGTATTGGCGGTATCCAGCGCGGCATTAGCGCGTGCCTCATAGCCTACCGTGTGGCCCTGCTGCTGATAGTGAACGACGGACGGCAGCAGATGACGACCGTCGTGATCGGCCAGCGTTTCCGCCTGACCGCTACGTACGGTTGCGACCAGAGAGTTGGTGGTCCCGAGATCGATACCCACAGCCAGACGACGCTGGTGCGGCGCTGCGCTCAGACCAGGCTCACTAATTTGTAATAAGGCCATAATTGCTTCCGAATATTAAAAATCGAGCAGTTTTTCTTCGAGTTGTTCTGCACTGCTTCGCAGTTTATCGAGAAAACGCAGTTTACGCACGGTATCGGCCGCAACGTCCCACGTCTCGCTATCCAGTTGTTCCACCATCAGTTGATGGCGGCTATCAAACATCTTTTTCACGCGCTGAATAAAACGTTCCAGCCGCGCCTCGTCTTTCGCCTGTTCGATCTCATCGAGTTCTTCGCGCAACTCCAGTTGTTCCATCAGGAATGCGGTATCGCGCACCGTGTGCTGCTCGTTGCTGAGATCAAAACCGTGTAACGAAAGCAGATATTCTGCGCGCATCAGAGGATGGCGCAGCGTTTGCCAGGCCTGGTTGATGGTGGCGGATTGCGAAACGGCAGCAAGCTGTTCCGCCTGGGTACCGCTGGCAAATTTATCAGGGTGATACTGACGTTGCAGATCCTGAAAACGAAGGCTCAGCGCCTGAATATCGAGCGGATAACGGGCCGGTAAGCCAAAGAGGGTGAAGTAGTCCATAACATTCTCAGGGGTAGCCTGTTAGAACAAACCCCACACGTAGCAAGGCCACGGCGGGGTTTTCGGATGACGCGCGTTACACGTGGAAGCTTTCGCCGCAACCACACTCGTCTTTCACATTCGGGTTAGTGAATTTAAACCCTTCGTTCAGACCTTCTTTTACGAAGTCTAACTGCGTTCCGTCCAGAAATTGCAGGCTTTTTCCATCGACCACGACCTTAACGCCTTTGTCTTCAAACACGGTGTCTTCTGCCGCCGGTTCATCAACAAATTCCAGTACATACGCCATACCTGAGCAGCCGGAGGTTCTCACGCCCAGACGCAGGCCAAACCCTTTACCACGGTTCGCCAGGAAGGTATTTACTCGCGCTGCTGCACTGTCGCTAAGTGTAATCGACATAATAAAACCTCAACTCTTCTTATTTTGCTTCACGTTTGCTTTTGTAGTCCGCAATAGCGGCTTTGATCGCGTCTTCTGCCAGAATAGAACAGTGAATTTTCACTGGCGGCAGCTCAAGCTCATCAGCGATATCGGTGTTTTTGATCGCCTGTGCTTCGTCCAGCGATTTCCCTTTCACCCATTCGGTGACCAGGGAACTGGATGCGATGGCGGAACCACAGCCGTAAGTCTTGAAACGCGCGTCTTCAATGATACCTTCATTGTTGACTTTAATCTGCAACTTCATCACGTCGCCACAGGCTGGTGCACCCACCATGCCGCTGCCCACGTTCTCGTCGCTGTTGTCAAAAGAGCCCACGTTACGTGGATTCTCGTAATGATCGATTACTTTTTCGCTGTAAGCCATGATGAATTCTCCTTATCGGTACCGATTAATGATGTGACCATTCGATGCTGTTCAGATCCACGCCCTGCTTATGCATTTCCCACAGCGGAGAAAGGTCACGCAGACGGCCGATAGATTTACGAACCAGTTCGATGGTGTAATCAATCTCTTCTTCGGTAGTAAAACGACCTAAAGAGAAACGAATAGAGCTATGTGCCAGCTCGTCAGTCATTCCCAGCGCACGCAGCACATAGGATGGCTCGAGGCTCGCAGAGGTACAGGCGGAACCCGAAGAGACCGCGAGGTCTTTCAGCGCCATGATCAGCGACTCGCCTTCAACGTAGTTAAAGCTCACGTTGAGGATGTTAGGCGCGCCCTGCTCAAGGTCACCGTTCAGGTAGACTTCTTCCATATCTTTCACGCCGTTCCACAGACGGTTACGCAGACCGCGCAGACGCGCCATCTCAGTTTCCATCTCTTCTTTCGCGATGCGATAGGCTTCACCCATACCGACGATCTGGTGGACTGGCAGCGTACCAGAACGCATACCGCGTTCGTGACCGCCACCGTGCATCTGTGCTTCGATGCGAATACGCGGTTTACGACGAACGTACAGCGCGCCGATCCCTTTCGGACCATAAATTTTGTGACCGGAGAAAGACATCAGGTCAACTTTCAGCTGGCTCAGATCGATAGGCAATTTGCCCACGCTCTGGGTGGCGTCAACGTGATAGATGATGCCACGCGCACGGCACATTTCGCCGATAGTCGCAATATCCTGTACCACGCCGATTTCGTTGTTCACGTGCATAATGGAAACCAGGATGGTGTCGTCACGCATCGCCGCTTCCAGTGTTTTGAGATCGATAATCCCGTTGCTCTGCGGCGCGAGGTAGGTCACTTCAAACCCTTCGCGCTCCAGTTGACGGCAGGTATCCAGCACGGCTTTGTGTTCGGTTTTGCTGGTGATGATGTGCTTGCCTTTTTTCTGATAAAAGTTGGCTGCACCTTTGATCGCCAGGTTGTCGGATTCAGTCGCACCAGAAGTAAAGACGATTTCGCGCGGATCGGCACCCACGAGGTCGGCAATCTGATTACGGGCGATATCTACCGCCTCTTCAGCCTGCCAGCCGAAACGGTGTGAACGGGAGGCCGGGTTACCAAAGGTTCCGTCCAGGGTCAGGAACTGCATCATTTTCTCGGCAACACGCGGGTCCACCGGCGTGGTTGCGGAGTAATCGAGATAAATCGGTAATTTCATTGCTCTATAAACTCCGTACATCGCTTCAATGCAAGGAGTCAGGCAACCGGCTGGATGTACGACCGTGTTAACGGAGCGTAATCGCTCCGGCCTGACTCTGAAATACTTTTACGCTTCATCCTTCAGACTGCCTCTGGGTTGGCTGCCTTCACTTACCTCAGTCACTTATTGATGTAAGCGCCTGAGGATTCGCTCAGTTGCCGCCTTGATTCAGCCAGCATGATATTGCGTACTTTTTTAATTAAGCGCGTAACTTAACGTCAATTGCGTCTTGTGCGCGATTTGTGCGTGGAGCGTCGTGGCTGTGCTGACGACCAGACACGTCCAGGACTTCCTGATTATTCACCAGTTCGCCTAACGTAATGTTGTTGAGGAAACCAGTCAGACGGTCGCTCAGATCGCGCCACAGCGCGTGGGTCAGACATTTATCGCCGCCCTGACAACCACCTTTACCCTGACAACGGGTCGCATCAACCGACTCGTCAACAGCGCTAATCACTTCACCGACTGCAATACTGCCGGCATCTTTACCCAGCAGATAACCACCGCCTGGCCCACGTACGCTGGAAACCAGACCATTTTTACGCAAACGGGAGAACAGCTGTTCCAGATAAGAAAGGGAAATTCCCTGACGTTCAGAAATATCAGCCAACGGTACCGGGCCCGCTTCGGAGTTGAGCGCAACGTCCAACATTGCGGTCACGGCATAACGCCCTTTAGATGTCAGTCTCATGTCTTACTTAGCCTCAAACTCGCCCCTGCCCGGGGTTTTTTATTGTAAAATGGGGATATTGCATAGCAGGGCCAAGTCTGACATTCCCGACTAAATCAGTCAACTATTTACTTGACTGTTTTAGTCAGGTATTTGACGTTCCGTGCGGTATTCGTTTGCCGGATGGCGCTTCGCTTATCCGGCCTACAGGCCGCACGATTCGTAGGCCGGATAAGCGAAGCGCCATCCGGCATTAGCACCGTTACTTGCTTTTATTCTGCTGTTCGACAGATGCCAGAATCCCACGCAGGATATTCAGCTCCTGGCTCTCCGGACGCGCACGCGTAAACAGACGGCGCAACTTATTCATCACTTGTCCCGGATGGCCTTCGCGAATAAACCCGGTCGACAGTAGCGTTTGTTCCAGATGACCATAAAAACGCTCTAAATCATCCACCAACGGATATTCAGCCTCTTCATATTCGGCGGTCTTATCACTCTCCTGCGTTGCCAGCCAGGCCATGCGCACTTCATACGCGATGACCTGTACCGCCATCGCCAGGTTCAGCGAGCTGTACTCCGGGTTTGCCGCAATCGCGACATGGTAGTGGCATTTTTGCAGTTCGTCATTGGTCAGCCCAACGCGTTCACGACCAAACACCAGCGCCACAGGGGTATTCGCCGCTTCCGCGACGCTTTTTAAACCACATTCGCGCGGGTCAAGCATCGGCCACGGCAGCGTACGCGAGCGTGCGCTGGTTCCTACCACCAGACTGCATCCGGCCAGCGCTTCATCGAGGGTGTCGACGATCTGCGCGTTGCCGATCACATCGCTGGCCCCTGCCGCCAGGGCGATGGCCTGGGAGTCTGGTTTTACCAGCGGATTAACCAGCCACAGATTGGTTAATCCCATTGTTTTCATTGCGCGGGCAACAGAGCCCATATTGCCGGTGTGTGACGTTTCCACCAGCACGATTCGAATATTTTGCAGCATTGTCTTTCTTCAGCTAAAGATTATTCGGCCATATTATCATAAATCGAAGACATATTCCGATCTCGCTGCTATACTCTGCGCCGTTTTCCCGTTCTTTAACATCCAGTGAGAGAGACCGATGCATCCGATGCTGACCATCGCCGTGCGCGCAGCGCGCAAGGCGGGTAATGTAATTGCCAAACACTACGAAACGCCTGACTCAGTAGAAACCAGCCAGAAAGGCAGCAATGATTTTGTGACCAACGTCGATAAAGCCGCCGAAGCGATTATTATCGAAACGATCCGCAAATCTTACCCGCAGCACACCATCATCACCGAAGAAAGCGGTGAACATGAGGGTACCGATCAGGATGTTCAATGGGTTATCGATCCACTGGATGGCACCACCAACTTCGTAAAACGCCTGCCGCACTTCGCGGTTTCTATCGCCGTACGCATTAAAGGCCGTACTGAAGTCGCTGTGGTTTACGATCCGATGCGTAATGAACTGTTCACCGCCACCCGCGGCCAGGGCGCCCAGCTGAATGGCTATCGTCTGCGCGGCAGCAATGCGCGTGATCTGGACGGCACCATTATCGCCACCGGCTTCCCGTTCAAAGCCAAACAGCACGCCACCGCTTACATGAATATGCTCGGCAAAATGTTTACCGAGTGCGCTGACTTCCGCCGCACCGGTTCCGCCGCGCTGGATCTGGCATATGTTGCCGCTGCGCGCGTTGACGGTTATTTCGAAATTGGTCTGCGTCCGTGGGATTTCGCCGCAGGTGAGCTGATCGCCCGCGAAGCAGGCGCACTGGTTTGCGACTTTACCGGCGGTCATAACTACATGACGACCGGCAACATCGTTGCGGGTAATCCGCGCGTGGTAAAAGCGATGCTGGCGAACATGCGTGATGAACTGAGCGACGCGCTGAAGCGTTAATCTTAGTGATGCCCGGAGGCGCTATCGCTTACCGAGCCTGGACGTCATCGCCCAGGCCAGATAAAGCATAGCCGCCATCCGGCACTTTTCAAAACGGTCTTATCCCTCGCCCAACTGGCACCGCACTCACCCACATTACCCCTGCTGCCACCAGCAATATCACACCACCGGCTAACGCCAGCGTCGACCAGCCAACCTGTCGCCATAATACCGGCGCCTGGTTACCGCTCAGTCTGACCGCCAGCGAGCGAAAACTGTGCACCAGTAGCGCCAGAGAGGTAATGGTCAACGACGTGCCCGCCGCCATCGCCAGCGCTGAAGCTATCCCCCAGTAAAATACGCCGATGACTTTGCTGAACAGCAGCACCATGATAGCCCCGGAACAGGGACGCATCCCCATCGACAGGATAATCATCAGCCGCGCGCGCCAGTCATCGCCATGGTGAAGTTGTTCCGGATTCGGTAAGTGCTGATGTCCACAACCACAGTGTTCATGATGCACGTGATATGCCGTAAAAGCGGTAAATGTGGGTTTGCGCAGCAGCGCGCGCAGTTTTTTCAGCGCCCGCCAGCAGAGTAACATGCCCAGAACCCCCACCAGCGCATAACTTCCCTTCTCCAGCCAGAAACCGCTCAAATGTAGCTGTCTCGCCGGAAGTTGCAGAATGCTGAGCACCACCACAACCAGCCCGATGGCCACCAGCCCCTGCAATAACGAGGACGCCAGCGTCAGGCCAATGCTCGACTTCAGCTTTGAAGGATGGGTTGCCAGCCAGGTGGTGATCACCACCTTTCCGTGCCCCGGCCCCAGCGCATGCAGCACACCATACAGAAAGCTAAACAACAGCAACGATCCGCCCGCCTGTGCTGGGCTGGCAGCAACAGCCTTCAGCAGCGCGCTCATCTGCTGATTCACCTCTCGCTGCCAGATGATACTTTTGACCATCACCTGCGGCCAGGTTTGCCACAGCCCGACGCCACCGATCGCCGCCATCAGCAAAAACAGCGCCAACGGCCACAGCGATATCCAGCGCCGGGCGCGAATACGGTTTGGCGAGATTACTGACATGTGACTGTCACCGTTTGTGCAAATTGTTTACCCAACTCCATATCCTCTGGCGGCGCATCCTCTTTATCCAGCGACTGCGCGAAGCTAAGGGACTCTTCGCTCGGCGTTGGCGTGTGCACAGCGATCTCGCAGCGCTTACGCATCGTCGGTGATAGCGTCGCATCGCGGTCTTCTTCATAGCTCATGTCGACATAATAAGAGGGATCAAAGGTCGAGAAGGTGTAACGCTGCCCGCTCAACGGCTGCGGCTCGGCAAGCGGCAGAATAAAGGTGAGCACCGCCTGGTGTTCATCACGCGTCATGCCATATTCCATCGGCCTGTTTTTAAATTTGACGCGCTGTCCGTTGTGCCACATTTCGCTGAAGTAGTGCTGCCCCAGAACATTCGCCATGACTTCAGCCGCCAGTTTTTTCCAGATTTCGGAACCCGGCTTCGCATCGCCCGCATCATAGAGCAGGTCGGCAGAGGTCAGCTCATCCATCGTCCAGCGCATCTTCAGCGCTACGATCGTCTCGTTGTCGCTAACCACTTCCGTTTTCAGACGGATAAAGCTGTGAGGATGTGCGCTCACCGTAAACGTCAAAAATGCGAGTAACACCAACAAAACGCCGCGTATCATAAATGACTTCGACTCCCCCATAAATCAGGATGGCCACGAAAGCCACGATCGCCGTGGCAGGATTGCCCGTGAGGATAACATTGAAATGAAGAAAATTGAGCGCTGATTTCTGGACTCGATTCAGTTCTCAGATTTGCGATTTTGTCGTTAAGTACCGCGTTCACATTCCGGTAATTTTCGCTGCACCATTCCTGAATTGATAATTAATTGTTAAATAAAATAAGATTATTACGTTATTTATTAACATACAGCTCGACGAAAAATGTATTAAACCCCTTTAATTTAACTATATTTTAACCATGCATTATCCATGAATTAACAATAATGGGCATTTATCACATTTACGAAACTTGCTATTCATTACCTCTTCCCTTCGTTGATAACCTCCTGTTCGTGACATGCCCCGGTCCCTACAAAAGGTACAACTATGAAATTCAAACTCGCATTACTCAGTGCAACCCTGGTTTCTGCATGCATGTTGTCCGGTACGTCCTTTGCGGCAGAAAAATATGAAATCGCTGTGGTTGCTAAAGTCACCGGTATTCCATGGTTCAATCGCATGGAAACCGGCGTGAATGAAGCAGCGAAGAAACTGGATGTGAATGCTTATCAGACCGGCCCTTCCACGCCGGATCCGGCTCAGCAGGTGAAGGTCATTGAAGATCTCATTGCCAAGAACGTTAACGCGATCATTGTGGTACCTAATGACGCAAAAGTGCTTGAGCCCGTGCTGAAAAAAGCGCGCGATAAGGGCATTGTCGTTCTGACTCATGAATCGCCGGATCAGCAAATCGGCCAGTGGGATATCGAAACGATCGACAGCGAGAAGTACGCGCAGGCTAACGTCGATGAACTGGCGAAGGATATGGGCGGCAAAGGCGGTTATGCGATTTATGTCGGCTCATTGACCGTGCCGTTACACAACGCCTGGGCCGATTACGCCATCAAGTACCAGAAAGAGAAATACCCGGAGATGTTTGAAGTGACCACCCGTCTGCCGGTGGCCGAGAGTATCGACAAATCCTACTCCACCACGCTGGATCTGATGAAGACCTACCCGCAGATGAAGGGCATCATTGGCTTCGGTTCGCTGGGTCCGATTGGTGCGGGTCAGGCGGTACAGAAAAAACGCGCGAAAGATAAAATTGCCGTGGTGGGAATTGCCATGCCAGCACAGGCTGCACCTTATCTGATGCGTGGCGACATCAAGAAAGCGATGCTGTGGGATCCGAAAGATGCGGGCTACGCGCTGGTGACCGTGGCGGATCAGTTGCTGCAAGGCAAAGAAGTGACGCCAGATCTGACCATTGAAGGATTAGGGAAAGCCGATGTCGACATGGAGAAGAAAGTGATCCGCTTTAACAAGATCCTCGAAGTCACCAAAGACAACGCGCAATCACTCGGTTTCTAAGGCTCCAGCCACCACCAGGGAAACCTAACGCCGATCGTCTGATCGGCGCTATCAACAGGCTTAACACTCTGCGCCCGTGAGGGCGCTCGCAGGGGTATTGTCCATGACAGACACCACCGCATTTATCACTCTTGAGAATATCAGCAAGCAATTCCCGGGCGTGCTGGCGCTGGATAATGTGAATCTGACGCTGAAAAAAGGCGAAGTTCACTGTCTGGCAGGACAGAACGGTTGCGGCAAAAGCACCATTATTAAAGTGATCTCCGGGGTTTATCAGCCGGAAAAAGGGGCGCAGATCCTGCTGGACGGCAAGCTGTTCCACCATCTGTCGCCGCAGCTCTCTTCGCATTACGGCATCCAGGTTATCTATCAGGATTTATCCCTCTTCCCTAACTTCAGCGTAGCGGAGAATATTGCCGTCAACCGCTATCTGCCCGGCGGCGATATCTGGGTCCGGCGCGGTTCGATGAAGCAACAGGCGCTGGCGGCGATGAAGCGGATTGGCGTCAGCATCGATCCCGATAAAAAAGTGGAAAAACTCTCCATTGCCGACCGCCAGTTGGTGGCGATTTGCCGCGCCATTGCTGCCGATGCGCGCCTGGTCATCATGGACGAGCCTACCGCGTCTCTGACGCGCCAGGAGGTCAACGGCCTGCTGCGCGTGGTCAACGAACTGAAAGCCGACGGGATTTGCGTGGTGTTCGTTAGCCACCGTCTCGATGAGGTGATGGAAGTGGCGGACCGCATCAGCGTCATGCGCGACGGTAAACTGGTGGGGACGTATCCCGCCAGCGAACTCGACAGCCATGAGCTGGCATTCCTGATGACCGGTCAACGCTTCCACTACAGTCCGCTACCCGAAAAGCCGTCGGTTGAGCAAGAGCCGATGCTGGAGCTGCGCAACCTGAGCCGCAAAGGAAAATATCAGGACATCAACCTGTCACTGCGCAGCGGTGAGATCGTGTCGATTGTCGGTCTGCTCGGCGCGGGCCGCACCGAACTCTGCCTGAGCCTGTTTGGCATGACGCACCCGGAAAGCGGGGAAATCCGCATTAACGGCAAACCGGTTCAGCTTCGCAATAACCATGACGCCATCAAGCATGGGATCGGCTATGTCTCTGAAGATCGCCTGACCCAGGGACTTATCATGGAACAGTCGATCTACGACAACACCATAGTCACGGTCTTCGACAAACTGCATACCCGCAGCGGCCTGCTCGATCATGGCAAAGCAAAAACGCTGGTTGCCGATCTGATCCGTGAACTGAACATCAAGGTGGCCGACCCACAGTTGCCGGTCAAAACGCTCTCCGGTGGCAACGCCCAGCGCATCGCCATCGCCAAGTGGGTGGCGACCCAGCCGCATATCCTGATCCTGGACTCCCCGACGGTGGGAGTCGATATCGCCAACAAAGAGGGGATTTATCAGATAGCCCGCAACCTGGCGGAGCAAGGAATGGCGGTGCTGATGATTTGCGATGAGATCCCGGAAGCCTATTACAACAGCCATCGCGTGCTGGTCATGCGACGCGGGAAGCTGGTCGCCGAGTTTAATCCGCATCGTTGTCGCGAAGAGGACATTGCAGAGGTGGTCGAGGTCATCCATGAATAACGTTCGTCTCTCCCGTTTAGTCGGGCACCATGAATTTTGGCTGGGGCTACTGGTGATTGCGCTTGCTGTTGGACTGAGCGTCAGTACCGACGAGTTTCTGTCACTCGGCAACCTGACCGACGTCGCCACCAGCTATGCCATTCTCGGTATTCTCGCCTGCGGGCTGTTCGTCGTGCTGATCTCCGGAGGGATCGATATTTCGTTCCCGGCGATGACGGCGATAGCACAATACGCGATGGCAAGCTGGGTGATCGCATACGGCGGAAACTTTCTGCTGGCGCTGAGCATCGCTGTCGTCGTCGGACTGCTGCTCGGGCTGATTAACGGCTTTCTGGTTTACTGGCTACGCGTACCTGCGATCATCATCACCATCGCGACGCTGAACGTCTATTACGGTCTGCTGGTTTACGCCACCAAAGGCACCTGGCTGTATGGCTTCCCGGACTGGTTTATGAACGGCATCAACTGGTTCTCCTTCACGGCGGCAGATGGCTATGACTATGGCCTCACGCTACCGCTACTGTGCCTGGCAGCCGCGATCGTTTTCACCGCCATCCTGATGAACTACACCCGTCTCGGGCGTCAGATTTACGCGATGGGCGGCAACCGCGACGCCGCATCGCGCCTTGGACTGAACCTGTTGAAGCTGCATTTCTATGTCTATGGTTTTATGGGCATTCTCGCAGGCGTAGCCGCTGTCGTACAGGCCCAGATCACGCAGTCCGTGGCGCCGAACTCGCTGCTCGGTTTTGAACTGACGGTACTGGCAGCGGTTGTGCTGGGCGGTACCAGTATGAGCGGCGGGCGCGGCACATTGACCGGTACGCTGCTGGGGGTCATTCTGCTGGCCTTTTTACAAAACGGTCTGACGCTGCTCAGCGTCTCCTCGTACTGGCACACCGTTTTCAGCGGCGTCATTATTCTGGTCAGCATCAGCGCCACGGCGTGGAACGAAAAACGCAAACTGGCAAGGGAGCTTTGAGATGAAAGCGTTCGCAAAAGTATTACCCGGTGATGCCATCATCCGCCTGCAGTGCGTGATTATTATCGTCGTTGCTGTCGTCTTCTCGGCGCTGTTGGGCACCCGCTTTTTCAGCGTCGCAAACTTCCAGTCCATAGGCTCACAGTTGCCAATCCTCGGCATGCTGGCGCTGGGAATGGGCATGACCATGCTGACGGGCGGCATTAACCTGTCAATTATCGCCGGTGCCAATGCCTGTTCGCTGGTCATGGCCGCCGTCATCGTCAGTCATCCGGACAATCCGCTGTTCCTCGTGCTGGCGCTGCTGGCCGGCGCAGCAGTCGCCGTAGCGATAGGTACGCTGAACGGCGCGCTGATCGCCTGGATTGGCGTATCGCCGATCCTCGCCACGCTCGGGACCATGACGCTGATTTCCGGGCTGAACATCTTGCTCTCCAACGGCACGGTGATTTCCGGCTTCCCGGCAGCGATCCAGTATCTCGGCAACGCCACCCTCGCGGGTATTCCCGTTGCCCTGCTGCTCTTCATTCTGGTCGCCGTGCTGCTGTGGGTTCTACTGGAACACACCACGCTTGGGCGCAGTCTCTATCTGATGGGGTCCAACGAACAGGCAACCCGCTACAGCGGCGTGAACACCGTTCGGGTGCAGATTTCCGTCTATGTTATTTCCGCTCTGCTCGGCTGGGTGGCCGCAATCTTAATGATGGCGAAATTCAACTCGGCGAAGGCCGGATACGGCGAGTCTTATCTGCTGGTCACTATTCTCGCTTCGGTGCTGGGTGGCATCAATCCGGACGGTGGATTTGGCCGTATCATCGGCCTGGTACTGGCGCTGATTGTGCTGCAAATGCTGGAAAGCGGCTTTAACTTGCTGGGGATCAGTAGCTATCTGACGATGGCGCTTTGGGGCGCGGTACTCATCCTCTTTATCGCATTACAGAATCGTAGAGCCTGATTTCAGGAGAAAAATTATGGCGAGTTACTTTATTGGTGTGGATGTAGGAACCGGCAGCGCTCGCGCAGGGGTGTTTGATCTCAACGGCAGAATGGTCGGTCAGGCCACTCGCGCGATTGAGATTTACCGCCCGCAGGCCGATTTCGTCGAGCAGTCGTCCGATAACATTTGGCAGGCCGTCTGCAACGCGGTTCGTGATGCCATTAATCAGTCCGATATCAACCCAATCCAGGTGAAAGGGCTGGGGTTTGACGCCACCTGTTCGCTGGTGGTGCTGGATAAAGAGGGCAAACCGCTGACCATCAGCCCTTCCGGGCGCAGCGAACAGAATATTATCGTGTGGATGGATCACCGCGCCATCACCCAGGCCGAGCGCATCAACGCGATGCACCATCGGGTACTGGACTACGTGGGTGGGATTATCTCCCCGGAAATGCAGACGCCGAAGTTACTGTGGCTGAAGCAGCATATGCCTAACACCTGGGCAAACGCTGGCTACTATTTTGATTTACCTGACTTCCTGACCTGGCGCGCCACCGGCGACGACACGCGTTCCCTCTGCTCCACGGTGTGCAAATGGACCTACATGGGCCATGAGGACAAGTGGGATGCCAGCTATTTCCGAGAAATCGGCCTGGAAGATCTACTTGAACACGATGCGGAAAAAATTGGCCGCTATGTGAAAACAATGGGTGAGCCGCTCGGCCACGGGTTGACCCAGCGCGCCGCCAGTGAAATGGGGCTGATTCCAGGTACTGCCGTCAGCGTGTCGATCATCGACGCCCACGCGGGTACGCTTGGCACGCTCGGCGCCTGTGGCGTCTCCGGCGAAGTCGCTGACTTTGACCGTCGGGTCGCACTGATTGGCGGAACCTCTACCGGGCACATGGCTATCTCTAAACAGCCGCGCTTTATCGGCGGCGTCTGGGGTCCCTACTATTCCGCCGTGCTGCCGGAATACTGGCTCAATGAAGGCGGGCAGTCCGCTACCGGCGCGCTGATTGACCATGTGATTCAGTCGCATCCTTGTTACGACACGCTGCTGGCGCAGGCCAAAGCGCAGGGACAGACCATTTATGAAGTGCTGAACGCGCTGCTGCGTAAAATGGCGGGCGAGCCGGAGAATATCGCCTTCCTGACCCGCGATATCCATATTCTGCCCTACTTCCACGGCAACCGTTCACCGCGAGCTAACCCAACGTTGACCGGGGCGATCAGCGGCCTGAAGCTCTCCCGCACGCCGGAAGATATGGCGCTGCAATATCTGGCGACCATTCAGGCCATCGCGCTGGGTACGCGCCATATTATTGAGACGATGAACCAGAGCGGCTACAGCATCGACACTATCATGGCCAGCGGCGGCGGCACCAAGAACCCTATCTTTGTGCAGGAACATGCTAATGCCACCGGTTGCGCTATGTTGCTACCAGAAGAGAGTGAGGCGATGCTGCTGGGCGGCGCAATGATGGGCACCATCGCGGCCGGCGTTTTCGAGACCTTCCCGGAAGCAATGTCGGCGATGAGCCGGATTGGTAAAACGGTCACCCCGCAGACCAATCGCATTAAGCAGTATTACGACCGTAAATATCAGGTGTTCCATGAGATGTATCAGGATCATATGAAGTACCGTCAACTGATGCAGGAGGACGCATGAGTAGCCCATGGCAACAGGCCACCGACACCTGGAGCCTCTACAGCGAGGCGCTGGCCGGTCTGGGTCAGCATCTGAACGAACCGGTCTGGAACGCATTAATGACGGAACTGCGCGAGTGCCGTGGGAAAATCGTGGTCACGGGCGTCGGCACCTCCGGCATTGCGGCGCGAAAAATCGCCCATATGCTGGCCTGCGTTGAGCGCCCGGCAATCTATCTCAACGCCACCGATGCCGCGCACGGCGATCTCGGTTTTTTACGTGCGGACGATCGCGTCATTCTGCTCTCCCGTGGTGGCAACTCTGACGAACTCACGCGACTGTTACCGGGTCTGGCCGCACGCAACGTGCCGATCATCAGCGTCACGGAAAACCCTAACTCCGCCATTGCCCGCGCCGCCCGACTGGTGATTTCTACTGGCGTCCAGCGGGAGGCGGATCCGCTGAATATGCTGGCGACCACCTCCATCATGCTGGTGATTGCGATCTTTGATGCCGCCTGCGCTTGTCTGATGAGTGAGAGCGGCTACACCAAAGAAACGCTACTGGCTGTGCATCCGGGGGGTGATGTCGGCTTAACCCTGCGCCAGGAGCGCTAATCCATTAGCAACCTTTCAGCCTCGCCTTCTCTGGCGGGGCTTTTTTCTGCGTAATCTGAAGATAAAAAACGCGAAAAATCCTGGTAAAGCGCTGCGTTACACTTTATGACGTCGCTACGCACGTGAAAAATTCTGTGACCTCTCCCTGCAATCCTGACGCAAAACATTTCATCCGTAATGGCTATGGAAAAACTTTAGCTATTCTTATCTAAAATACATACGGGAGATCCGACAGATGATGACAACGCTTGCTCCGCCATCTGTACTTTCTGCTCCCCAGCGCCGTTGCCAGGTTTTGCTGACGCTTTTCCAGCCAGGGCAAATTGCCACTGCGGAAATGTTCAGTGCGCTAAATGGTGTCGATGATACTGTTGCCCGTGAGGATATTGTCGAAACGGGACGGGAGATCCAGCGTTATCATCGACTTAGCATTAGCACTGGTCCGAATGGGTGCTACCGGATCGAAGGTACCGCGCTTAACCAACGCCTCTGCCTCTTACACTGGCTCAGACGCGGCCTGCGTTTGTGTCCAGCGTTCATTACCCAGCATTTTGCCCCCGCCCTCAAAACCGAACTGAAACAGCGAGGGGTCCTGCGCACACTGTATGACGATACCAATCTGCATGCGCTGATTAACCTCTGTGCACGTCGCCTGCAAAAGCCATTTGAGTGCCGGGATATCCAGTTTCTGCATCTCTATCTGCAATATTGCCTGTTGCAGCATCAGGCCGGGATCTCCCCGGAATTCAATCCGATCCAGCAGCGCTGGGCCCAGTCCTGCGCCGAATACCCGCTGGCGCAGGAGATTGGCCGCCACTGGCAGCGACGTGTCATGCAAAATGCACCGCTTACGGAATCACTGTTTATGGCGTTGCTGTTTTCGATGATCCGCATTCCGGATCCGATTCGCGATAACCATCAGCAGAACCGACGGTTGCGTCTGTCGATCGCCCGACTGATCCTACGCTTTCGCGAAATGGGCGCGGTGCGTTTCAATGACGAGCACGGACTAAACGCCCAACTTTACATCCACCTCGCCCAGGCGCTGAACCGCAGTCTGTTCTCTATCGGTATCGATAACACGCTGCCGGAAGAATTCGCCCGCCTCTATCCGCGTCTGATGCGTACCACTCGTGATGCGTTACGCGGGTTTGAAGAAGAGTATGACGTTGAGTTTTCCGAAGAAGAGACGGGACTGGTGGCGGTGATTTTCGGCGCGTGGCTGATGCAGGATAATGATCTGCATGAGAAGCAGGTCGTCTTACTGACCGGGGATGATCCCCAACTGGAACAGCAGATAGAGCAACAACTGCGTGAACTGACGCTGCTGCCGCTGAACATCAAGCCGTTGCCGATGCGGACTTTCCAGCAGGAGGGCTCGCCGCGCGGCGTGGCGCTGATTGTCACCCCTTACGCCACGCTGCTGCCGCTCTTTTCACCACCGTTGATTCACGCGGATCTGGCCCTGACGCCGCATCAGCAACAGCAGATCCGCAAGATGCTGGAATCAGGCTGAGGCGGCCACTTTTGGCCGCAGCACCATGGCTGGCAACGCCACCAGCGCCATGACCCAGAAGACGCCATTGCCCAGGTTCTGATACAGGAAGCCGGCGAACACGGTCATGATGGCAATGCTGCCGCCCATCGCCACCGCGGAATAGACCGCCTGCAAACGGATCACTTCGCTTCCCTGACGCGCCGCGATATAGCGCATCGCCGCCAGGTGACACACGGTAAAGGTACCGCAATGGAGGATCTGCACCACTATCAGCCACGGCAGCGCCGTCGTCCAGCCCATCAGTCCCCAGCGAATCACGCCACAAACGGCAGAAAGCAGTAACAGATCGCGGGCGCTGAAGCGGCGGAACAGTTTGTTGCTCAGGGCAAAGATAATCACTTCCGCAACCACACCGAGCGACCAGAGATAACCTACCGCCGAAGCGGAATAGCCGGCCCCCTGCCAGTAAATGGCGCTAAAGCCGTAGTAGGCGGCATGCGCCCCCTGCAACAGACATACGCAGGCCAGAAAGCGCCAGCTCTGCGCAACCAGCGCACGCCAGGCGGGCCAACCGGCGCTCTCCTGATGCCGGCTTTGTCCCTGAGGAAGCACGCTGGGGCGAATCAGCATTCCCAGCAGCATTGAGGCGACGCCCAGCGTCAGCAGCGCCAGAACCGCCCGATAATCAAACACGCTGACCAGCTTTCCGGTCAACGCCGAACCGATAACAAACGCCACCGATCCCCACAGTCGTACGCGACCGTAGTCCATCGTAATCTGTTTTTGCCAGGTATTCGCCAGCGCGTCCGTGAGCGGCACCAGCGGTGAGAAGAAGAGGTTAAAGCCGACCATCACCACCATTAGCCACGCGACATGCGTTCCAGCCCAAAAGGCCAGTGCAAAGACCAGCGTAAGCAGCGCGAGGATGCGTAATGCGGAGATCAGTCGCGACGGGTCGCTGACCCGTGGAGCTATGATCAAACTCCCGAGAAAACGCGCAACCAGTCCGGCGCCAAGCAATACGCCGATTGTCTCCGGCGTGAGGCCGAGCCCTTTAAGCCAGACGCTCCAGAAGGGAAGAAAAATCCCGTAGCTAAAAAAGTAGGTGAAGTAACCGAGCGCCAGCCAGCGCGTGGAGTGCAAAACCATGATCCCCTCCCGTGTGGAGGCGATAGTCTGGCGATAAACGCAGGCTGGCGCAAGTCAACATTAACCGCGACATAACAACGTTTTGCTGCTAATCGACGCGAATTTCCATTGCAAAACGACACTGCTCTCCAGAGCCTAACATTCGTAATCCCGGCTGCCCCGGCATGTGGTGGGCGTTTACCGGATGTGTCTGCGGTTCCAGGCAAAGAAATGACTGACCCGGCATTCTGAAAAGCATCAACCAGGGAGTTTGCGCAGAAATCGTGACATTCATCACATCTCTGCGAATCACCGCCTGCCCGCTCCAGCCGGAATACCCCACGTTCAGCCAGCGATCCGCGCCATATTGCGCCCTGGTGAAATCGGCTTCCGCCGGGAGGTGGCTTTGCCAGGCCAGTGGCAAATGATGCTCACCTTCCGGCCAGTAACCGCTTGCCGAAAACTGCAGCGTACTGTGCACATCGAAAGCAAAAAAGGGGTGGAAACCGCAGCCGTAAAGCATCGGGCGTTTGCCCAGATGAGCGATCGTCAGCGACGCCTTGAGTACCGATGCCTCCAGCACATACTGGAGTTCCGCCAGATAATCATACCCACACGCCAGTTGACTGCGCAGACGCAGACGACAGCTGTCGTCAGTTGCGTCTGCTATCTCCCAGCGCTTAAGCCAGCCGTCACCGTGCAGAAAAAACGAGTCATCCGCGTTATGCAACGGCAGTTGCACCTCTGTTCCGCGCTGGCAGAAGCGGTTACCGGCCACGCGATTGGCAACCGGAAGCATCGGAAATAGCCCCCCGTCACCGGCAGTTTTCCCTTCACCTGCACGTAAAACCGACTGTTGATGTTGTAACGAAAACAGCGCCAACAGCGCACCGCCCTGCGGGTCCACGCGCATCCGAAAATGCGCGTTATGCAGCGTCAACGGCGCCGTCATCAGCGTACACTTCTCTGCTGTGCCGACGGGTTGGCCTTCAGATGTCTCGCCGCCAGTTGTTCCTCAAGGGCTTCCAGGGTGACGCCTTTGGTTTCAGGGACATTACGCAGCACGTACACATAGCCCATCGCACAAATCACGCCGTAGAGCAGGAAACTTCCGGCTGCGCCCAACCCGGCATTGAGCAACGGGAAGGTGTAGGTCAGCAGGAAGCAGGCAATCCACAGTGCCAGCGTGCCCAGAGACATCGCCAGCCCGCGCACGCGGTTAGGGAAGATTTCGGACAGCAGCACCCAGGTGACAGGAGCCAGCGTCAGGGCATAAATCGCAATGGCTGCCAGCACCAGAACCAGCACCGGCCAGCCCATAATCCCCATCCCGTAAGCGCTGGCAATCAACACATAAATCACGGTCAGCCCGGAGGCGCCAAACAGCATCAGTTTGCGGCGACCAATTTTGTCCACCAGCGGCAGCGCGGCAAGGGTAAAGACCAGGTTGATAATGCCGGTAGCGACGATGGATTTCAGCGTACCGTTGATGTCGAAACCGGCAGAGGCGAAAATCTCCTGCGCATAGTTAAAGATCACGTTGATCCCGCACCACTGCTGGAAGACCGCCAGCACCATGCCGATAATGACGATCGGTTTGATCTGCGGCTGCAACAGCGTTGACCACGCCACCTTGTGGTTATCTTTGATCAGCGTGTGCTCAATTTCTTTCAGCGTCTGCCCGGCATACTCCGCAGAGCCAATGCGTTGCAGCATGGCGCGAGCACGCTCCGGTTTACCCGCCTTCACCAGCCAGCGCGGGGATTCAGGAACGAAAAACATCAGCACCAGAAACACCACCGCAGGGACCAACTCTGCGCCAAACATCCAGCGCCAGCCCATCTGCCCGTTCCAGCTCTCAACGATCGCCTGCTGCGTGGCTCCTGTCGCAACGGGTTCGGCGATCATCAGATTGATCAGTTGTGCTGCCAGGACGCCAATCACGATGGTCAACTGGTTCACCGCCACAAAGCGTCCGCGTTTCTCCGCCGGACTGACTTCAGCGATGTACAGCGGACTGAGCGCGGAGGCAAGGCCAATCCCGACGCCGCCGACGATGCGGTAAATCACGAACAGGTCGAAGTTACTGGCAACGGCGGTTCCCCATGCGGAGGCGCTGAACAGAATAGCCGAGAGGATCAGCGGCATTTTTCGGCCAAATTTATCCGCACACCAGCCGGAAATCAGCGCCCCAAAAATACAACCTACCAGCGCCGAACTCATCGCCCAGCCTGACTGCGCCGGATCGGTTATCGAGAAGTACGCTTCATAAAAGGGTTTTGCCCCGCCAATCACCACCCAGTCGTAGCCAAACAGCAAACCGCCGCAGGCCGCGACCAGACAGATGGTCCAGACGTAGCCGATTTTCAAATGTGTCTGCGCGTTATTCATTATGATTCCTCTTTCAGGGAAACGCAGGGAACAGTAGGTTTCCGGTGGCGTCACCGCCACCGGTTCAGGGTTTAGTGCAATAATTCCAGTCTGATGACATGGCGCAGGAGCAGAGCTTTGTCATGCGCCGGATTCTGTTGCAGAAGAGCGTCAAGCGCCTGCTGGCAGGCGGATAAATCCCCCAGCCCCAGATGCCCTAACGCGGTGATAAACAGGCAGTGCTGCTGATGCTTTGCCTCCGCCGGCGTATCAAGCACCACCAGATCCGGTAATGAGACGGCGAAGAAATCCACCTCCGGGACATGGTCTCGCTGTGACGCCACCCAGTGCAGGAAGCTTTTGAAAAGTTGCTCCGCGCCTTCACGCTCATCCAGTTTTCTCAGCGCCATCCCCTGCCAGAAGAGATAGTCCACGGGCTGATCGTTGTAATAACGACCGGCATCCAGCGTACTTCCGCCGCGGGTGGCGCGCGCAAAGTAGCGCTGCGCCTCGTCATGATGCCCCTGTCGTTGAGCGCAATAGCCCAACAGATACCAGATATCGTTATCGGTTTGTCCCGGTAAGCGCCCTTCCCCCAGATTATGCGGATAGTTCAGCGCCTGTTGTAACAAGGTGACCGCCTCAGGTAACGCCTCCCTGCCGATCGCCACCAGTGCCCGATGAACCTGGTTTAGCAAGTACTGCCCGGTTGCTTTTCCTTCCCCGCCTTCCCAGGGATGGAAGACGCGCTCGCCAAGAACCTTCGCCGCTTCATCGTAGTGGCCCAGCCCGTTCCACAGGCTAAGTAACTCCACGGTCAGATCGTCACGCTGGAATACCACCGCTTTGCGTGATTCAAGCTGTTGCAGACGCTGCTCAACAGGCGTCGCCAACAGCTTATTGAGGTAATCCAGTTCAAACAGGAAGCGGGCGTTGTCAGGCTCCAGCGCCACAGCCTGCGACAAATACTGATGAGCCTTTACGGCATCCTGCTGTTTGTTCCACGCATAAATCCCCAGCAAACGATGCACCGGTGCGAATTCAGGCTCTTGTTGCAGGGTGAATTGCCAGCAGGAAAGTGCCTCTTCGTAGCGGCGTTTGCTGTACCAGAAGCAGCCCAACAAATAACGGGCATAGGCACTGTGCGGCAGCGTTTGCAGCATCTGCACTTCGTCGAGCGTGTTCGGGAAACGCACCCGGTTGCGCAGGCAGGCCCGCGCCTGGTCGATGAGCGGCTGCGGATTGTCGCTTAGCGACGCCCGCCACAACAGCGGCAGCGTTTCCTGGCTGTCCAGCAGCGCCAGCAGTTCGCGAGCCGCGGCTTTCTGACCGAAAGAGAGCAACCATCCCGCCAGTTCACAAGCGTTGGTGCCGCGTCGACCAGTCATGGTAATAAGTGCCGTTTTCGACAGTTCATCCCGGCGTATTGCCCAGCGCGCATAATGCAACGCGTAGCTGAGCGGATAGTCACGGAGCTGCTGTTCGATGTACTTCAACGCTTCTGATGTGCGCCCCAGCGTCGCCAGCACCAGCGCTTTCAGCCCCATCGCCAGGTTGTTGCTGCCGTTAAAACGCAGACTCTGCGTCACTTTTTCCAATGCATCCACATGGTCGCCGCGCGCCATCGCGATCCTCGCCAGCGCCCAGAATGCCGCATCGCGACAGTTTCCACTCCAGCTCGCCTTGTAGTAATGATCCCAGGCTTGTTCACTATCCCCCTGGCGCTCCCGCGCAGCGGCCAACAACATACTGGCTTCGCCATCGCGGGGGTTTTTGTTCAGATGATGCGCCCGCTCTAATGCCGCTTTCGCGCAGCGTTCAGCCTGCGTCCAGTCAGCCTGGTTCAGCGCCAGCGTCCCCAGGGCGACATTGTTGCGATAATCCAGCGGATCGATCTCCAACGCCCGGCGATAGTAATCCCCGGCGTAACGACTGGCATGGTTGTACTGCTCCAGATGCTGACCGATAAAGTAGAGTTCATCCGTACTGGATAACGCCGCCGGTTGTGCGGGGGCCGTCGCCGCCGAGGGGAGCGGCAGATCGTCAGCAATGTGCTCTTGGTATTGCAGCAATGTCTGACCGTCGTGGCGCGTGACCGTCATGGTGATCCGCGTGTAGCCCGAATCGGCAAGCGTCGTCAGCCAGCTTTCCCCCGGAGCCAGCGTCAGCGTGGTTTCGAAGAAAGGCGCGCCGTCTGCACTGAGCGTCACCTGCACGTCATGTAATGGCGCAACGGCATAGACACCAACGGACAGTTGGTTTTCATCACGCACCAGTCGCAGCGCCAGGTCAGTGCTGGCGTTTTGCACCATTCCTAATTCGCTGTACGGCAGGAAGTTCTGAACAAAAACCTTCTCTTCGTAAGGCGCAAGCCAGGTGAAATCAGGCTGGTTGTCCGTAAACACCCCGGTCATTAATTCGATGTATGGACCATTCTCATCGGTCAGGTTGCGATCCCAGGCGACGCCGAAATCCCCATAACCCCAACTCCACTGTTTTTTTCCCGGCGAGATATGATGATCGGCGACGTGCAACAGTCCGCCGCGTTCGCCGTGATGCCAGGCACCAACAAAGTCGTAGTCCGATTTTTCTGCCATGTATGACGTCGGCACCGGCACATTCTTGTAGCGGGAAATGTCCACCCCCGCCGAGTAATCGACTTTGTAATAGGTCCCCGTAGCGATTGGAAAAGCGGAAACATCACGTTTGCCGTGATCGAATACCGCCGTAACATCAGGCGGGAACACGCTTTGATGATCGTCACCCCCCTTCACCGCCGGGTTTGCCCACCATAGAAAGTGGCGCGGCGTGGCGTTGCCGTTGAAAACTTTACCGGTAATTTCTATCAGCGCATGATCCGGGTAGAGGGTGAATCCGGTCATCACCTGGAGACCGCGCATCGGCTCCACTTCCCCCATCCAGACGGTTTGCTCCCCGTGCTCTCCTGCCCGCTGCGTAAAATCCACCGGCATAAAGGTGGTGGGACGATGGTGCTGGGGCCAGTTAAATTCGATCCCGCCGGAGATCCACGGCCCCAACAGGCCAACCAGCGCGGGTTTCACTACCTCGTTGTAATAGACGAAATCGCGCTGCTGCACTTTGTCATACGCGCGGTGAATACGCCCACCCAGTTCCGGCAACAGCATGACGCGGATAAAATCGTTCTCCATCCACACGGCCTGGTACTCGCGCATCTCGCGTTGACCGGTCAGGGTATCGATCACGCCGTAAGGGTAAACCGCCCCTGAAGAACCCTGATAAACCCGTTTTTCCAGGAACATTGGGTTGGGATCTTCCTCACCCACCGTCCAGGTCGGTAGTGAGAGGGTTTCCTGCCAGACCTTAACTGAACCGTACATGCTGCCTCCACTCAATAAACAAAAGTAAAATGTCCTCTTGTAGCTATTGTGTGGCAGTTAACTGGCGGTAAAATGCGCAATGCTCACGCAATATAGTTAAGGGAGTTAAGTGTATGCAACGTTCGGGATTCAATAACGCGCGGGTCAGACAGGCGAATAAACAGATTTTCCTGTCGCATTTGTGGCGCGAAAAGCAGCTCAGTAAATCGCAGTTGGCACAGCTCACCGGCCTGTCGATTCCGGCGGTGAGTAACATTCTTGAAGAGCTGCTGGACGAAGGCCGGATTTGCCACTCCCGGGAAACGTTGAGCCAGCGCGGGCTCAGCAGCGGGAGTTTTCATCTGCCGGAACAGGGCGCATGGATGCTGTGTATGAACGTCACCCCCACCAGCCTGACCAGCCAACTGGCCGATGCCCGGCTGGTGGCGGTGGGCGACTGGCAACATGAGGTGATCAACGCCGCAACGCCTGAAGCACTGCTCGCGGCGATAGCCAGCCACTGGCGGCGCTGGCGTCAGCGCTATCCCGACATCACGATCAACCTGGCGCTGGGCGTCCACGGTCAGGTGGATCCCATCACCGGAGCATCGAAAACCATGCCGCAGGCACCGTGGAAAACGCCAGTGGAAATAAAATATCTGCTGGAGGAGCGGCTCGGCATACAGGTCCGTCTGGACAACGACTGCGTGATGTTGGCACTGGCGGAAAAGTGGCAAAACCCGGCAGCCAATGAGGATTTCTGCGTCATAAACGTCGATTACGGCATTGGCTCATCGTTCGTCATTCACGATAGCATCTGGCGCGGCAGTCTGTACGGCAGCGGTCAGATTGGACATACCATCGTTAACCCCGACGGCATCGCCTGCGACTGTGGCCGTTACGGCTGTCTGGAAACCGTCGCTTCCCTGAGCGCATTGAAAAAACAGGCCAGAGTCTGGATGAAGGCGCAGCCGGTGCCGGGAAAGGATCCGGAAACCCTGACCACGGATATGCTGATCGATGCCTGGCGCAAGGGTGATGTGCGCATTCAGGCATGGGTGGAACATGCTGCCAGCGCAATTGGCTTAAGCCTGTATAACTTTCTCAACATCCTGAATATTAATCAGATCTGGCTGTACGGACGGAGTTGCGCCTTCGGTGAACCCTGGCTCAACACGCTACGGCAACAGACAGGATTTAATCCCTTCGATCATGGTGATAACCCGAGAGCGAAAGCGACGCAGATTGGGTTTGGTACGCTGACTCGCGCCCAGCAGCTGATGGGGATTGGCTATCTGTACGTGGAGTCGCAACTCAACGAAATATAAGCTTATTGCGCGAATGGCGAGGTACGGCGTTGTGTATTAATTTTAAAGTACGTTACTCATGCTAATGAGCCTGCTATGAACACGTTACGTTATTTTGATTTCGGAGAATCACGCCATCTGTTTTTATTGATTGCCCGCATTGCGCTGGCGGTTCTGTTTATCATTTTTGGCTTTCCTAAGCTGACAGGTTTCGACGGAACCGTGCAGTACATGACGTCTCTCGGTACACCAGCGCCAATGCTGGCAGCCATTATTGCCGTCGTCATGGAGGTTCCCGCGGCGATACTGGTTGTACTGGGCTTTTTCACTCGTCCGCTGGCAATCCTCTTCGTGTTTTATACGCTGGGTACGGCAGTCATCGGTCATCATTTCTGGAATATGACCGGTGATGCGGTCATGCCAAATATGATTAATTTCTATAAGAATGTCAGCATTGCCGGGGGGTTTTTGTTATTGGCCGTGACTGGTCCGGGGGCGATATCAGTAGACAGGCGTTAAACCGTCGCCCGATGGCGCTTCGCTTATCGGGCCTACAAAACAATTGATATCGTAGGTTTTGTAGGTCGGGTAAGCGTAGCGCCACCCGACAATTCATGTGTCGAAGATGTACCAATTTCGTCTGCAGGATGTTTGTCATCCATAAAAAAGGCCGCTCGCGCGGCCTTTTTGACTTCTGCGATAACTTATGCGTAAACCGGGAAACGTGCGCAGATATCCAGAACTTTACCTTTGATGCGCTCAATCACCGCTTCATCATTGATGTTGTCCAGCACGTCACACATCCATCCCGCCAGTTCTTTCGCTTCCGCTTCTTTAAAGCCACGACGCGTGATGGCCGGAGAACCAATACGGATACCGGAAGTGACGAATGGGCTCTTCGGATCGTTCGGCACGCTGTTTTTGTTTACCGTGATGTTAGCACGACCCAGCGCGGCATCAGCTTCTTTACCGGTCAGGTTTTTATCCACCAGATCCAGCAGGAACAGGTGGTTTTCAGTACCGCCGGATACCACTTTGTAGCCACGGTTCAGGAACACTTCCACCATTGCTTTGGCGTTTTTCGCAACCTGCTGCTGGTAGACTTTGAACTCAGGCTCCATGGCTTCTTTCAGCGCCACGGCTTTACCCGCGATCACGTGCATCAGCGGGCCGCCCTGCGCGCTTGGGAAAACGGCAGAGTTCAGTTTTTTGTACAGCTCTTCGTCACCGCCTTTCGCCAGAATCAGGCCGCCACGCGGGCCAGCCAGCGTTTTGTGGGTGGTGGTGGTCACAACGTGAGCATGCGGAACCGGGTTCGGGTAAACGCCTGCGGCAATAAGACCTGCAACGTGCGCCATATCAACGAACAGGTACGCGCCAATGCTGTCAGCGATTTCACGCATTTTAGCCCAGTCAACCACACCGGAATAGGCAGAAAAGCCGCCGATGATCATCTTCGGTTTGTGGGTCTGCGCCAGCTGCGCCATCTCTTCGTAGTCAATTTTACCGGACTCATCGATACCGTAAGGCACGATGTTGTACAGTTTGCCAGAGAAGTTAACCGGAGAGCCGTGAGTCAGGTGGCCGCCTTGCGCCAGGTTCATACCCAGCACGGTATCGCCCGGTTGCAGCAGAGCGGTATAGACGGCGAAGTTAGCCTGAGAGCCGGAGTGCGGTTGCACGTTCGCGTAGTCTGCGCCAAACAGTTCTTTCGCGCGGTCAATCGCCAACTGCTCAACGACATCCACATATTCGCAGCCGCCGTAGTAGCGCTTGCCCGGATATCCTTCAGCGTATTTGTTGGTCAGCTGAGAGCCCTGCGCCTGCATGACGCGCGGACTGGTGTAGTTTTCGGAGGCGATCAGTTCGATGTGCTCTTCCTGACGTACTTTTTCCTGCTCCATAGCCTGCCACAGTTCGGCATCATAATCGGCAATGTTCATTTCACGCTTTAACATCCGCATCTCCTGACTCAGCTAACGATAGAATTTTTGGCCTTAAAAGGCGGTCCTGTTGGACAACGGGCAACAGTATAACTGAATCATTCTGCGATAACAGGTCTTGACAAAGGAATTTACGCAAACGATTACCTTCACACTGCACAAGGCTTTGCTGAATGAAGACCTTACGAATTTCAACGGATTTCTTTTCAGGTTTGTGATGCAGATTTTTCACGTTCTAACGTTTAAAACGCAAAGCGACAAAGAACCATTTACAATGCAGGGATATTTTTTATAAGATGCATTTGATATACATCATTAAAGTTTCACATAAAGGAAGAACGTATGCTTGACGCCCAAACCATCGCCACTGTAAAAGCCACTATTCCCCTGCTGGTTGAAACGGGTCCCAAACTGACCGCCCATTTTTACGATCGCATGTTTGCTCATAACCCTGAACTCAAAGAAATTTTCAACATGAGTAACCAGCGTAATGGCGATCAACGTGAAGCCCTGTTTAATGCCATTGCCGCTTACGCCAGCAATATTGAGAACCTGCCTGCTCTGCTGCCTGCAGTCGAGAAGATCGCCCAGAAACATACCAGCTTCCAGATCAAACCAGAGCAGTACAACATTGTTGGCACACATCTGCTGGCAACCCTCGACGAAATGTTCAGCCCGGGCCAGGAGGTGCTGGACGCGTGGGGCAAAGCCTACGGCGTACTGGCTAACGTCTTTATCAATCGCGAAGCGCAAATCTACAGTGAAAATGCCAGCAAAACCGGCGGCTGGGAAGGCACGCGTCCGTTCCGTATCGTGGCGAAAACTCCACGCAGCGCACTGATTACCAGCTTTGAATTTGAACCAGTGGACGGGGGTGCCGTGGCCGAATACCAGCCAGGCCAGTATCTGGGCGTCTGGCTGAAGCCGGAAGGTTTTCCGCATCAGGAGATTCGGCAGTATTCTCTGACCCGTAAAGCGGATGGCAAAGGCTACCGTATTGCCGTTAAGCGTGAAGACGGCGGTCAGGTCTCCAGTTGGCTGCACAACCAGGCGAGCGTCGGCGATATTGTTCATTTAGCCGCACCAGCAGGCGATTTCTTTATGGCGGTTGCCCGCGATACACCGGTTTCTCTGATTTCTGCCGGCGTCGGTCAAACTCCGATGCTGGCAATGCTGGATACGCTGGCAAAAGCAAACCACGTTGCACAGGTCAACTGGTTCCATGCCGCAGAAAACGGCGACGTGCATGCGTTTGCCGATGAGGTGAACGAACTGGGTAGAACGTTGCCGAACTTTACCGCGCATACCTGGTACCGTGAACCGCGCGAGACCGATCGCGTGAACGGTGCCTTTGACAGCGAAGGTCTGATGGATCTGAAGGCAATGAAAGGGGCAATCGATATTCCGGGAATGCAGTACTATCTGTGCGGTCCGGTGGGCTTCATGCAGTTTGCCGCGAAGCAGCTTGTTGAGCTGGGCGTGAAAAACGAAAACATTCATTACGAATGCTTCGGCCCGCACAAGGTCTTGTAATTACGTCATGCCTGATGGCGCTGCGCTTATCAGGCCTACGGGATGTTGTAGGCCGGATAAGGCGTTCACGCCGCCATCCGGCAAGCACGGCGCGGCTTAAATTGCCGCGTCGTCTTCTTCACCGGTACGGATACGTACCACGCGTGCCACATCAAAGACGAAAATTTTGCCGTCGCCAATTTTGCCCGTCTGCGCCGTACGGATAATAGTATCCACGCAGGTTTCAACGATATCGTCCGGTACGACAATTTCAATTTTCACCTTCGGCAGGAAATCCACCATATATTCCGCGCCACGGTACAGCTCGGTATGCCCTTTCTGACGCCCAAAGCCTTTCACTTCGGTGACGGTCATACCGGTGATCCCCACCTCAGCCAGTGCTTCACGCACATCATCAAGCTTGAAGGGTTTAATAATCGCATCAATCTTTTTCATGCTAGTCCTTGAAAAGGTCGCCTGTCTTTTAATCGGGTAAACGTAACATATTACGCAACGTTATTCTTTGAAATCGTTTGCATCCAGCTCATGGCGTGACAGCAGCTTATAGAACTCTGTCCGGTTACGACCCGCCATTCTTGCCGCATGCGTGACATTGCCTCGGGTGATTTGCAGCAGCTTGCGCAGATAGTTCAGCTCAAACTGGTTACGCGCTTCGACGAAGGTCGGTAGTGCGGTATTTTCCCCTTCCAGCGCCTGCTCCACCAGGGCGTCGCTGATCACCGGCGAGGAGGTCAGCGCTACGCACTGTTCGATCACGTTCACCAGTTGACGCACGTTTCCAGGCCAACTGGCGGTCATCAGCCGCTTCATGGCATCCGTCGAAAACGCGCGCACAAACGGCTTATGCCGCTCCGCTGACTGACGCAGCAGATGATTCGCCAGCAGAGGAATATCTTCGGTTCGTTCCGCCAGCGCCGGGATCTTCAGACTCACCACGTTGAGGCGGTAATATAAATCTTCGCGAAACTCGCCGCGCACCATCGCTTTCGGTAGATCACGATGGGTTGCCGAGATGATGCGCACATCAATATCGATATCGCGGTTGCTACCAAGTGGCCTGACTTTACGTTCCTGCAAGACGCGCAGCAGTTTGACCTGTAGCGGCGCGGGCATGTCGCCAATCTCGTCAAGGAACAGCGTACCGCCTTCCGCCGCCTGAAACAGCCCTTCCCGATTGCTCACCGCGCCGGTAAACGCGCCGCGCGAGTGGCCGAACAGTTCCGACTCCAGCAGTTGCTCCGGTAGCGCGCCGCAGTTGATAGCAATAAACGGTTTGCTGCTCCGCGGGCTGGCATTATGAATGGCCTGAGCGAAGATCTCTTTCCCGGTGCCGCTCTGACCATTGATCAACACGCTAACGTCAGACTGCGCCACCATCCGCGCCTGCTCCAGCAGACGCAGCATTATCGGGCTACGGGTGACAATCGATTCGCGCCAGCTATCGTCCGTGGCGGGCGCCGACTGCTCAAGCGCCTCGTCGATCGCCTGATACAGCGCATCTTTATCCACGGGTTTGGTCAAAAAGCTAAACACGCCTTTTTGTGTTGCCGCGACCGCATCCGGAATGGAGCCATGGGCGGTAAGAATAATAACCGGCATCCCCGGCTGAACCTTCTGGATCTCGCTGAACAATTGCATACCGTCCATCTCATCCATACGCAAGTCGCTTATCACCAGATCCACTTTTTCACGGTTCAGCACGCGCAGCCCCTCTGCCCCGCTCTCTGCGGTCACCACGCTATAGCCTTCACTGGTCAGGCGCATGCCCAGCAGTTTCAACAGGCCGGGATCATCATCCACAAGCAGTAAATGCGCCGGTTTACGACTCATTATGGGGTCACCTCATCTTGTGACGATACTGGCGCTTGTCCCTCAGACTTATCGCCGCCATGCGTCGTATCCGGGTTGTAATTTCCAGCCGGTTTACGGGTAGAAAGCTGACGCTCAATATCGGTCAGGTTTTCCAGCTTGCGCGTCGTAAGATCGAGCTGCGCCTGAAGGTGCTGATGCTGCTGGCGAAGCGTATCCAGATCGCCATCGGTCGTTTGCTGCAGTTTGCTGTAGCGCTGGCGTTCTTCGGCGAGCTGGAGCTGTAGCGACTGGCCGTCTCGCCAGATCTGATAAAGCGGACGCACCTGCGCCGGGATTTGCGGACTTAGCGTATCCAGTCGCGAGACGTTCTCGCGACGCTCCAGCGGCGTAATTTTGGCGTTCGCCAGCAAGATGCCGCGCTTAAAGGCATTTTGCCAACTGTCGTCGCTCAGCATGCGGGCCTCGCTGCGCGACTGTACCGGCAACAGGCGCTCCGCGCAGTCAATGGTACGCAACCAGTAGAGAGGATTAGTGTCGGTCGATTGCCCCTGTAATGCCCAGATATCGGTGCACTCAACCGACAGATAGTCCGCCAGTTGATACGTCGGGAGCGCGTCCTGCGGCGCATCCCCCGTGATGTGTTTTACCGCATTGGGCGTGCAGCCCATCAGCGCAAGGCAGGGCATCCCCGCCAGAATGACCTGACGAGAGAATAAACGTTGGAAAATGTGAACAAAAACGTGTGGCATATTCACCAGGCTTAGCGTTATTTAATCGTTTTTCGTTGCAGATAGCGGCAGTTCTATGCGAAAGCAAACCTCTTGCGCTTGTTCATCGACAAGATACAGCTCCCCCTGCATACGGCGGATACAATCTCTGGCGATGCTCAACCCCAGCCCGCTCCCCTTCACTGCGCCTTTCCGTTGATGGCTTCCCTGGAAAAAAGGTTCGAAAATCATGGCTCTTTCCGCTTCAGGGATAGGGGTTCCGGTATTGATAACATCGATATACACCGTTGTCCCCTGTAAGCGGCTGCGAATACGAATGTTACCGGATTCAGCCCCATAGTGCACCGCATTGGAATAAAGATTGTCCAGTACGCTCATCAGTAACATCGGCTCGGCAAGACAGCTACCCGCCGCCAGTTCAATGTCGGTATGCATCATTTTAGCGCGGGCTGGTAGACTATGAGCGGAAACCACCATATCCACCAGCGGTTCAATCTCCACGTTTTCCATTTCGATGGCGCTGTCAGCCAGTTTGCGGTTGTAATCAAGCAACTGCTCAATCAATTTTTGCAAATTGCGGCTACTGTCATCAAGAATGCCAACCACCTCTTTTTGTTCCGGCGTCAACGGACCCACCACCTGATCCGCCAGCAGTTCTGTACCTTCCCGCATACTGGCCAACGGGGTTTTCAGCTCATGGGAGAGATGGCGCAAAAATTGATGGCGCTGGGATTCCAGCCAGGAAAGTCGCTCGCTCAGCCAGATGATCCGTTGCCCAACGGAACGCAGTTCACGTGGCCCGGCAAAGGTGACGGTATTGCCAAGCGAGCGCCCTTCCCCCAGGCGATTAATCATCCGTTCGATGCCCTTTACCGGCCCGATAATCATTCGCGTGAACAGCAGTACCATCGCCAGACTCACCAGAAACAGCACCAGCGCCTGCCAGCCGAAGAACTGCCCGCGTTCGGCGATCTCCTGCTGTAACTGCTGCCCGCGTGAAAAAACCACGGTACGCGTCGCTTGCACCATGTCGGTATTGGCGTTGGCAAAAGCTTCCAGCCGTGCGGCGGCGGCGGTATCTGGCCCGCTGTTACGGCATTGCAATTGTGCCAGACCGTTCAGATCCTGACGCAATGCCTGATACAACTTGTCATCCGGCAGAACGCCCGCATGGGCGTCCAGCATTTCACTATAGCGTTTGCGCTGGCTCTGATACACCTTCGCCAGCGTCGGATCGTCGAGTACACAATACTGACGGTAGCTGCGCTCCATCTCCAGCGCGGCATTGGTCATCGCCTCGCTGCGTCGCGCGTCAACAAGCGTGGTTCGGTTCGTCAGTGCCGCCTGGGCGCTGAGCGCGTTCAGGCTTTGCCACGCCTGCCAGGCGAGGACCAGCAGCGGTAACAGGATCAGCAGGAATGCCAGCGTCACCAGTTGGCGTAATGACCGGGGGAAAACAGACCAGCGCTTCAATGCGTTACTCTCACAGAAGATGAATAGGACGATGCTAACTGAGGGGAAGGCCAGATACAACAAAGCCGGGATGAACCCGGCTTTGTTATGGAATAAGGCGGTGCCTAACTCGACGTTTCGCCCGATGGTTGATAAAGCAGCGCTATTATCAGAAGTTGGACGGCAGGCACCTTGTTGTGCGTCATTCGAAGTTTATGTAGCACGTCCCGAAGGGGCTGACATAAGAATGTGAATGAGCCACTGCCGATTATTATGCAGTAATTATGCCAACATGCAAAGAAATTCATTAATAAGTTGAATTAAAAAGATTTTATTATCATTCCACACTATCGAAAGAGAGTGTGATTTTTAACCAATGTGTCGCCAATTAGCAACACCTAAAATGAAACACGCTTCACCCATTACAAATCAATAAGTTAAATGTCGCTTTTTAGAGACACCGACACTATGTCTTTGTCGCAGTTTCCCGACACCATAAAAAAAGCCCGGTGAACATCACCAGGCTTTTTGACTTCAGGGAACTTAGCCCAACTGTTTACGCGCGTTACGGAAGATACGCATCCACGGACCGTCCTCGCCCCAGTTTTCCGGGTGCCATGAGTTGCTGACGGTACGGAACACACGCTCCGGGTGCGGCATCATGATGGTCACGCGACCATTTTCGCTGGTCACCGCGGTAATCCCATTTGGCGAACCGTTCGGGTTAGCCGGGTAAGTTTCCGTGACGTTGCCAAAGTTATCGACGAAGCGCAGCGCGACCAGCCCTTTGCTTTCCAGTGCCGCCAGATGGGCCGCGTCGCGAACTTCAACACGCCCTTCCCCGTGCGAGACAGCGATAGGCATCATTGACCCGACCATTCCCTGCAACAGCACAGAGGGGCTTTGGGTCACTTCGACCAGACTGAAGCGAGCTTCAAAGCGATCTGAATGGTTACGCACAAAGCGCGGCCACAGGTCGCTGCCGGGGATCAGTTCGCGCAGGTTCGACATCATCTGACAGCCGTTGCACACCCCCAGCGCCAGCGTTTGCGGACGGTGGAAGAAGGTTTCGAACTCATCGCGCACGCGATTATTGAACAGGATTGATTTCGCCCAGCCCTCACCCGCGCCCAGCACGTCACCGTAAGAGAAACCGCCGCAGGCCACCAGCGCCTGGAAGTTACCCAGACCGGTACGGCCACCGAGCAGATCGCTCATGTGTACGTCAATCGCGTCAAAACCGGCACGCTGGAACGCCGCGGCCATTTCTACGTGGGAGTTCACTCCCTGCTCACGCAGTACCGCTACTTTCGGACGCGCACCGGTCGCAATGTAAGGCGCGGCGATATCTTCATTAATATCAAACGTCAGCTCCACGCTGAGGCCCGGATCGGCATCGTTGGTTTTGGCGTCGTGCTCCTGATCGGCACACTCCGGGTTGTCGCGCAGACGTTGCATCTGCCAGGTGGTTTCTGCCCACCAGATTCGCAGTGTGGTGCGGCTTTCGCTGAAGACGACCTGACCGTTGGCTTCGATAACAAAACGATCGCCCGCGACGGCCTGGCCCAGATAATGTACGCAATCGCCCAGACCATGTTGCACCAGCAGCGCTTCCACCGCGTCGCGATCCGCTGCGCGAACCTGAATAACCGCGCCCAGTTCTTCGTTAAACAGCGCCGCCAGACGATCGTCGCCCAGTGCAGCGATATCCGCCTGAATGCCGCAATGACCGGTAAAGGCCATTTCTGCAAGCAGAACCAGCAGGCCGCCGTCAGAGCGGTCGTGATAGGCCAGCAGTTTACGTTGCGCCACCAGCGCCTGTATCGCGTCGTAAAAGCCTTTCAACTGCGCGACATCACGCACGTCTGCCGGTGTGTCGCCAAGCTGACGGTACACCTGCGCCAGCGCCGTAGCACCCAGCGCGTTATGGCCGCGACCCAGGTCGATCAGCAGCAGCGCGTTGTCTTCGGTAGAAAGCTGCGGGGTGATGGTATGACGTACATCTTCTACACGAGCAAAAGCGGAAATCACCAACGACAGCGGCGAGGTCATTTCGCGCTGTTCGTTACCTTCCTGCCAGCGGGTTTTCATCGACATGGAGTCTTTGCCTACCGGAATGGTCAGCCCCAGCGCCGGACAGAGTTCTTCACCGACCGCTTTCACCGCTTCATACAGACCTGCATCTTCACCCGGGTGACCGGCTGCGGCCATCCAGTTAGCGGAAAGCTTAATACGTTTGATATCGCCAATCTGCGTTGCCGCGATATTGGTCAGCGCTTCTCCGACCGCCAGACGGGCAGAAGCAGAGAAGTCGAGCAGCGCCACCGGCGCACGCTCCCCGATCGACATTGCTTCACCGTAGTAGCTGTCAAGGCTGGCGGTGGTCACCGCGCAGTTTGCCACCGGCACCTGCCACGGACCGACCATCTGATCGCGGGACACCATCCCGGTCACGGTACGGTCGCCAATGGTCACCAGGAAGGTTTTTTCCGCCACCGTCGGCAGATGCAGAACGCGTTTAACGGCATCCGCAATAGTGATATCAGCGCGGTTCAGCGCATCGCCTTTCGCCTTCAGCGTCTGGACGTCGCGAGTCATCTTCGGCGTTTTGCCGAGCAGTACGTCAAGCGGTAGATCGATAGGCTGGTTGTCGAAGTGACGGTCGTTTAACGACAGATGCCGTTCTTCGGTCGCCTCGCCAATCACCGCATACGGCGCGCGCTCGCGTTTACACAACTCGTCGAATAACGGCAGTTGATCCGCCGCAACGGCCAGCACATAACGTTCCTGGGACTCGTTACACCAGATCTCCAGCGGGCTCATTCCTGGCTCATCGCTGAGGATGTCACGCAGTTCAAATTTACCGCCGCGTCCACCGTCGCTGACCAGTTCAGGCATGGCGTTCGACAAACCGCCCGCGCCGACGTCGTGGATAAACAGGATCGGGTTGGCGTCGCCCAACTGCCAGCAGCGGTCGATCACTTCCTGGCAGCGACGTTCCATCTCCGGGTTATCACGCTGTACGGAGGCAAAATCGAGATCCGCGTCAGACTGACCAGATGCCATGGAAGAAGCCGCGCCGCCGCCCAGGCCGATGTTCATCGCCGGGCCACCAAGGACAATCAGCTTCGCCCCAACGACGATCTCGCCCTTCTGCACGTGATCGGC
The DNA here is from genome assembly GCF_019048065.1 of Citrobacter farmeri. Taxonomy (NCBI): domain Bacteria; kingdom Pseudomonadati; phylum Pseudomonadota; class Gammaproteobacteria; order Enterobacterales; family Enterobacteriaceae; genus Citrobacter; species Citrobacter farmeri. The sequence goes on along the minus strand of NZ_CP077291.1, from coordinate 1,219,547 downwards.
TCGGATGTTACCGATCCCGCCCGCCAGCATGATCGGTTTATGATAACCGCGCAGCTCTTCGCCGTTGTGGCTGTTCACTTTTTCTTCGTAAGTACGGAAATAGCCGTTCAGCGCCGGACGACCAAATTCGTTGTTAAACGCCGCGCCGCCCAGCGGGCCTTCGGTCATGATATCCAGTGCGGTCACAATGCGTTCCGGCTTGCCGAAGTCTTCTTCCCACGGCTGTTCAAAGCCCGGAATGCGCAGGTTAGAGACGGAGAAACCGACCAGACCCGCTTTTGGCTTCGCGCCGCGCCCGGTTGCCCCTTCATCACGGATTTCGCCACCGGAACCGGTCGCCGCACCCGGCCACGGCGAGATCGCCGTCGGGTGGTTATGGGTTTCCACCTTCATCAGGATATGCGCTGGCTCCTGGTGGAAGTCGTAGCGCCCGGTAGCGTGGTCGGCAAAGTAACGACCCACTTCAGACCCTTCCATCACCGCCGCATTGTCTTTATAAGCGGAAAGCACGTGGTCCGGAGTGGATTCAAACGTATTTTTGATCATTTTGAACAGCGACTTAGGCTGCTGCTTGCCATCAATTACCCAGTCGGCGTTGAAAATCTTGTGGCGGCAGTGCTCAGAGTTCGCCTGCGCAAACATATAGAGCTCGATGTCGTTCGGGTTGCGTCCCAGTCGGGTAAACGCATCCTGCAGGTAATCAATTTCGTCGTCCGCCAGCGCCAGGCCGAGACGCAGGTTAGCGTCAATCAACGCCTGACGGCCTTCTCCCAGCAGATCAACGCTTGCAACCGGCGCTGGCTGATGATGAGCAAACAGTTTTTCCGCGTCGGTTAATGAAGCGAACACCGTCTCCATCATCCGATCGTGGAGTTCAGCGGCAACCTGCTGCCACTGCTCAGCAGTCAGCGTGGCGGCCTCAACGTAATAAGCGACGCCGCGCTCCAGGCGATCAATCTGTTGCAGACCGCAGTTATGGGCGATATCTGTCGCTTTGGAAGACCAGGGGGAGATGGTGCCAGGGCGAGGCGTCACCAGCAGCAGTTTCCCTTCCGGGGTGTGGCTGTTCAGGCTGGGGCCATATTTCAGCAGACGGGCAAGCTGCGCGTGCTCATCCTCGTTCAACGGGGCGTTCAGGTCAGCGAAATGGACGTACTCGGCGTAAATATTGCTTACCTGGAGGTTGGCAGCCTGAAACCGTGCCAGCAGTTTGTTAATACGGAATGCGGACAGTGCAGGCGAACCACGCAGAATTTCCATCATAAGTCTCTCGTCTTCTAAGCTTTCGGTGTGCCCAAGTGGGGAAACGGGCGTCATTATAAAGAATCTGAGCCGCCGACGAAACCGTTTGCGTCGAAATAAAATCACCCCGCCTTGTTGTCATACGATGCTACCGATAGCGCTAATTAGTTGCCAACTGGCGCAAGTTTAAGCAAAATGCCGCTCATTGATGAATACTCCTGGTCTTTCTATCCCTTTTCCCGTCCTGAGGCAACGCACGGTTCAGAGAATTAACTAATTGAAAAAATTAAAGATTAATTATCTGTTCATCGGCATACTGACGCTGCTGCTGGCGGCGGCCCTCTGGCCCTCAATCCCCTGGTTCGGTAAAGCCGATAATCGCATCGCCGCGATCCAGTCCCGGGGAGAGTTGCGCGTGAGCACCATTGAGTCACCGCTCACCTGGGCAAAACTCGACGGTAAGCCGTACGGGCTCGATTATGAGCTGGCCCAGCAGTTCGCCAGCTATCTGGGCGTAAAGCTGAAGATTACCGTACGCCAGAACATCAGCCAGTTGTTTGACGACCTCGATAATGGCGACGCCGACCTGCTGGCGGCCGGGCTGGTCTACAACAGCGAACGGGTAAAAAACTATCAGCCGGGACCAACCTATTATTCGGTATCCCAGCAACTGGTTTACAAAGTGGGCCAGTATCGTCCCCGTACATTAGGTAGCGTGACGGAAAGTCAGCTTACCATCACCCCAGGGCATGTGGTGGCGAACGATCTGCAAACCCTGAAACAGACAAAATACCCTGAACTGAGCTGGCGGATCGACGAGAAGAAAGGCTCAACGGAACTGCTTGATGCGGTGATTGCCGGGCAACTGGCTTACACCATCGCCGACTCTGTCGCCATCAGCCTTTACCAGCGCGTCCATCCCGAACTGGCCGTTGCGCTGGACGTCACCGACGAGCAGCCGGTGACCTGGTTTAGCCCACTGGATGATGACAACACGCTATCTGCCGCCCTGCTCGATTTTTTCAATGGTATGAATGAGGACGGCTCGCTGGCGCGTCTCGAAGAAAAGTATCTGGGGCACGGCGATGATTTTGACTATGTCGATACCCGCACCTTTCTGCGTGCGGTTGACGCCTTGCTCCCCGATCTGAGACCGCTGTTTGAGAAACACGCCCAGGAGATTGACTGGCAGCTGCTTGCCGCGATCGCCTGGCAGGAATCGCACTGGGATCCGCAGGCCACGTCACCGACCGGCGTACGCGGTATGATGATGCTCACCAAAAACACGGCGCAGAGTCTGGGTCTGACCGACCGGACCGATCCTGAGCAGAGCCTCAGCGGTGGGGCACGCTATTTACAGGACATGATGAGTAAAGTGCCGGACACCGTGCCGGAGAACGAGCGCATCTGGTTTGCGCTGGCGGCCTACAACATGGGTTATGCGCATATGCTTGATGCGCGGGCGCTGACGGCCAAAACGAAGGGAAACCCGGACAGTTGGGCGGACGTCAAACAGCGTCTGCCCTTGCTCAGTCAAAAGCAGTATTACAGCAAGCTGACCTACGGCTATGCGCGCGGACATGAGGCTTATGCCTACGTTGAGAACATCCGTAAATATCAGATAAGCCTGCAGGGCTATTTGCAGGAGAAAGAAAAGCAACTGGCCGAAGAGATGAAACTGGCTGAAGAGTATCCGGTTGTCGCGCCGACAGAATTTGGCAAACAGCGACGACCGCTCGCCGCCTTTCTGTCACAATCGTCGTCCAGCTATCTGACACACTCTCCGTCGCTGCTGCGTTTACCGCAGAAGAAAGAAGATCAAAAGTAGACAGGGCCGCAATGACTACTGACTTGCGGCATTCTTCAACGCTTTAATTTCCTGACGCCGCATGCGGAAGAAATCGCTAAGCAGTGTCGCACACTCCTCCCGCAGGATCCCCTCGGTTACCTCAACGCGATGATTCATTCCCGGATGATGCAGAACATCCATCAGCGAACCGGCAGCGCCGGTTTTTGCATCTCGTGCGCCGAACACCACGTGACGGATACGGCTGTGCACCATCGCACCCGCACACATGACGCATGGCTCAAGGGTCACATACAGCGTCGCGTCAATCAGGCGATAGTTTTGCAGGACGAGGCCACCCTGGCGTAACGCCATAATTTCCGCGTGCGCGGTGGGATCGTGATGGCCAATTGGGCGATTCCACCCCTCGCCGATCACACGATTGTTGTGCACCAGCACGGCGCCAACCGGGACTTCACGTTCATTCCAGGCGCGCTTCGCCAGCGTTAACGCATGACGCATCCAGTATTCGTGGCTAAATTCGATATCTGACAAAGGGGGACTCCGGTAATCATAGCGGGCGCATTATACTATGCTTTCAACTATTCCAGTTGCTGGAGTTCTCCACGAGGCGTGACGCGCCAGCGGTGCTGACAAAAATAGAGCAGCGGGTTGTCCTGATTGCTGTCGCTGTAGCCACTGTAAAGACGCAGCGGCGTGCCGATCTTACGTTCAAGCTGAGCCACTTTTTCGTGTCCCAGACAGCGCAGGGTCAGCACCCAACCGCCGTACCCCCGCTTCATCTGACTGGCGATCAGATTCACGCGCGGCAGCCACGGCGTATCAACGTAGACCTGTTCCACCAGCGACTGCGGCGATCCGGTGATAAGCCAGATATCAGCATCAGCACTAAGCAGATAGGTGGTCAGGCGCTCCTGCACCTGAGGAAACGCCGTGACGTTCTGTCGAAACCAGCGGACAAAATCGGCATGTCTGTCCTGCAGACGAGCCTCACTGTGACCGAAGGTACATCCCCACAGCAGCAGGCTCATCGGCCAGCGCGCGGCGCGGCCTTTAATCAGTAATGCGCCAACAATCACAGGCAATAACGGCAGCACGAGCAGCGCATTCAGCGGCTGGCGACGCAACAGATAGCGCAGGAAACTGCCGAACATATCCTGCTGATGTAACGTACCATCCAAATCGAAAAAAACGACACGACGTGCGTGATTGGTCAAACCTTACTCCTCGGGATCGTTGAATCCTAACAGCCAGGTAAACAGGAACCCGGCTATCACTGCTACTAAATAGCCTAACAGATAGAACATCACTTTTCCGGCAACAATCGTTAACGCCAGCGGCAATCCGGAAATGCCGAAGGTGATCACAGTGGCGACCTTCCAGTAGCTGATCAGCGCCCCACCTACCGCGCCGCCCAGGCAGGCACCGATAAACGGCTTGCCCAGCGGCAGCGTGACGCCAAAAATAAGCGGTTCGCCAATCCCAAGTAATCCTACCGGCAACGCCCCCTTAATCACTTTTTTCAGCCGCGCGTTACGGGTTTTCATCAGTACGGCAATCGCCGCCCCTACCTGCCCGACGCCCGCCATCGCCAGAATGGGAAAGAGCGCGTTGTAACCGTGAGCCTGCACCAGCTCAACGTGAATCGGCACCAGTCCCTGATGCAGACCCGTCAACACCAGCGGCAGAAATGTTCCCGCCAGAACCGCCCCCACCAGAAAGCCGCCGCGATCGATAGCCCAGGATGCACCGTGAGCGATTGATTCCGAAATCCAGCCCCCCAGCGGTTGCAGCGCCACAATCGCAATGGTACCCGTGATGATTGTCGTCAGCAGGGGATTGAGGATCAGCTCCAGCGAACCCGGCAAAATGTCACGGAACTTACGCTCGATCCAGCACATCAGCGCCACCACCAGCAGCACGGCGATGACGCCGCCGCGGCCTGGCTGCAATGCTTCGCCAAAGAGGGTAATTTGCGCCAGTTGAGGACTCGACAGGATCCCCGCCATCACGCCCCCCATCGCCAGCGAACCACCGAAGACTTTTGCCGTATTCACCCCCACCAGAATGTTCATGATGGCAAAGACCGCACTGCCGAAGATCCCCATCAGCCCCAGCATATTGGGGTAATGGGTGGCGAAATCGCCGACGATATCCGGGCGTTTGAGAATGTTAATGATGCCGGTGATTAAACCGGAGGCGATAAACGCCGGAATCAAGGGAATAAAAACGTTCGCCAGCTTGCGTAGCGCATCGCTCATCGGCGCTTTGTACTTCGCTTTCACCTGCGATTTCGTGCGCTCAATGTCATCGTCTGCCGGGTGATCTCCCCCCTGCGCCAGCTGCGAACGCATGGCATCAACGACCTTTGCCGCTTTGCCTGGTCCGACGATGAGCTGATGCTGTGCCCCCTGCTTCACGTAGCCACTGACGCCTGGTAACTGTTTCAGCCGCGGGATGTCCAGCACCGCATCGTCTTTCACTTCCACCCGAACGCGCGTCATGCAATTTTCCAGACGCAGAATATTTTGTTCCCCACCTATCCCCAGCAGAATGCCGCTGGCAAGGGTCGCCGTCTTATCCATAATTACCTCGATGAGTCAGCTAACGCGGCCCGTAAAAATCCCTGATGAGTGGCCAGTTTCTCTCGCGCCGCCTCGGCGCTAAGGCCGCTCAGTGCCATGAGAATAGCCGGTTTCACGTCAAAATCGGTCTGCTTCAGCAACAATTCCGCCTCTGCACGCGCAATGCCCGTGGCTTCAACCACCATCCGACACGCGCGGTCCATCAGTTTGATATTGGTGGCTTTCATATCCACCATCAGGTTCTGGTAAACCTTGCCAAACTTCACCATCGCCCCGGTGGAGATCATATTGAGCACCAGCTTTTGCGCGGTGCCAGATTTCATGCGCGTTGAGCCCGTCAGCGCTTCCGGTCCTACTACGGGTGAAATCGCGATATCCGCTTCCTGCGCAATAGGCGAGTCAGGATTACAGGAGATAGCGACCGTGATACAGCCCATTTTGCGGGCGTATTTCAGCCCACCGATGACATACGGCGTGCGCCCTGAGGCCGCCAGCCCAACCACCAGATCCTGCGGCGTAAGATTCAAAGCAATGAGATCGTCTTCACCGAGCTGCGCATTGTCCTCTGCCCCTTCAACGGCTTTTAGTAATGCTCCCGGACCGCCGGCGATCAGCCCCACCACCAGCCCGTGGGGAACGCCAAACGTTGGTGGGCATTCAGACGCATCCAGTACGCCGAGTCGGCCGCTGGTCCCCGCGCCCATGTAGATAATCCGGCCACCGGATTTTAACGCTTCAGCCGCTGCGTCGACGGCGCTCGCAACATCCGGCAATGTTGCTTTTACTGCTTCCGCTACCAGCGTATCCTGTTGATTAAAACGGTGAACCAGCTCCAGCGTCGTTAGCGCATCGAGGTCCATTGTTTGCGGATTACGGGTTTCTGACACTAAAGCGCCGAGATTCATGTTTGCTCCTCAGGAATTTTTAATTCATATTATCGACCAATAATGGAATATAATATTCATACAGGCGAGTGAAATTTCATTTTGTCGCTGTCATCACGTTTTCGTCAGGAGAGGCCATGAACTGTTTGATTCGCATCCGCCAGCGCTACCCGGGGTTTGCGCAGAGCGATAAAAAACTCGCGGACTACCTTCTGATCCAACCCGATACCGCCCGGCACCTCAGTTCACAGCAACTGGCAGCCGAAGCAGGCGTCAGCCAGTCGAGCGTGGTGAAATTCGCGCAAAAGCTTGGCTATAAAGGATTCCCTGCGTTGAAACTGGCGATCAGCGAAGCGCTGGCCAGCAACCCGAACCCACATTCAGTGCCGGTGCATAACCAGATCCGCGGCGACGATCCCCTGCGTCTGGTCGGCGAAAAACTGATCAAAGAGAATGTGGCGGCGATGCATGCCACGCTGGATGTCAACGACGAAGAGAAGTTAAGCGAAAGCGTGACGATGCTGCGCAACGCCCGCCGGATAGTGTTAACCGGGATTGGCGCATCTGGCCTGGTGGCGCAGAATTTTGCCTGGAAACTAATGAAGATCGGCCTGAATGCCATTGTTGAGCGCGATATGCATGCGCTACTCGCCACGGTTCAGGCGCTGACGCCGGACGATCTGTTGCTGGCAATCTCTTACAGCGGCGAACGTCGGGAACTGAATCTGGCAGCAGAGGAAACCTTGCGCGTCGGTGGACAGATCCTGGCGATCACCGGGTTCACACCCAATACGCTACAGCAGCGCGCCAGCCACTGTCTGTATACCATCGCAGAAGAGCAGGCCACCCGCAGTGCGGCGATCTCATCAACCCATGCGCAAATGATGATCACCGACCTGCTTTTTATGGCGCTGGTACAACAGGATCTTGAGCACGCTCCTGGCCGTATTCGCCACAGCGAGGCGCTGGTAAAAAAACTGGTCTGAGCAAAGAATGCGCGTATAATGCCCGCCCGGTTTGTGTTGTTTTGAGAGTTTCCTGATGGCCCTGTTAATCACTAAAAAATGCATCAATTGCGATATGTGCGAACCCGAGTGCCCGAATGAGGCCATTTCAATGGGTGACAGCATCTATGAGATTAACAGCGACAAATGCACCGAGTGTGTCGGTCATTATGACACCCCTACCTGCCAGAAGGTGTGTCCAATCCCCAATACGATCCTTAAAGATCCGGAACATGTCGAAACGGAAGAACAACTCTGGGACAAGTTCGTCCAGATGCACCACGCCGATAAAATCTAACTTTCGATAATAACCGTGGCGCAGGCATAGTGACGTTCATCGGCCAGCGTCACGTGCATATGCGCAACGCCCAGTCTCTCCGCCAGCGCTAACGCCTCTCCCCATAACCGCAGGCGCGGTTTGCCGAGCGGATCGTTAAACACTTCAAACTGATTAAACGCCAGCCCATTGCGAATACCGGTACCAAAAGCTTTCGCGGCAGCCTCTTTAACAGCAAAGCGTTTCGCCAGAAAACGCACCGGCTGCTGGTGCGTTTCCCAGATAGCCCACTCGTTGTCGCTGAGCACCCGTCTGGCAAGCCGATCACCGGAACGGGAGATCACCGCTTCTATGCGAGCGATCTCCACGATATCGGTACCTAATCCAAGAATAGCCATTAGCCGCGCGCTTCCAGCATCAGACGCTTCATTTCCGCTACGGCCTCACGCAACCCGCTCATCACCGCGCGACCGATAATCGCATGACCGATATTCAGCTCATGCATTTCCGGCAGAGCAGCGATAGCTTTGACGTTGTGATAGGTCAAACCGTGCCCCGCATTGACCTTCAGCCCCAGGCTTGCTGCGAAGGTTGCGGCTTTCGCGATGCGCGCCAGTTCTTGCGCCTGTTCGGCATCGGTTTTCGCATCCGCATAGCAGCCGGTATGAATTTCAATGTATGGCGCACCAACGTCAGCAGCCGCTTTGATTTGCACGTCATCAGCGTCAATGAATAGCGAAACGAGGATCCCGGCGTCAGCCAGACGTTTGCAGGCATCGCGCATTTTGTCGCGCTGCCCGGCCACGTCCAGACCGCCTTCAGTGGTCACTTCCTGGCGCTTTTCCGGCACCAGGCAGCAGAAATGCGGTTTGGTCTCAACGGCTATCGCCAGCATCTCTTCCGTCACCGCCATTTCCAGATTCATACGCGTGTCCAGCGTCTGACGCAGAATGCGGACATCGCGGTCGGTAATGTGACGGCGATCTTCGCGTAAATGGACGGTGATGCCATCAGCACCTGCCTGCTCAGCAATGAATGCAGCCTGGACAGGGTCCGGATACGCGGTGCCGCGTGCATTACGTAACGTGGCAATGTGGTCAATGTTGACGCCTAACAGTAATTCAGCCATGACAATCCTCGTGATTTTATGTTCTCTTCGGCATGAACTGCCGGAATAATTCGCGGCTCTTTAAGGGCTTACCACCAAGATACGGCTTCAGCGCTATGCGGGTAAAGCGTTTCGCCGCGCGAAGCGTATCAATATCCGGAAATTCGCGTTCGGCCAGCGCTCGCAGATGGCGTCCGGTAAAGGTATTGTTGTCGATCACGACGCTGGCGATGAAGCCTTTCTCTTCACGGTAACGGTAGGTCATGGTGTCATCCACCGGCTCACCGCTGCCCGCACAGTGCAGAAAATCAACCCCATAACCGAGGTGGCTGAGTAACGCCAGTTCAAAACGACGCAGCACGGGCTCCGGCGTTCCCGTTGCCCCTGCCAGTGCCTGAATGCAGTGCAGGTAATCAAAGAAGAGTTCAGAAAAGCGGGTTTCGTGCTCCAGCACGCGGGCGAGCAGTTCGTTGATGTACAGACCGCTGTACAGCGTGATGCCACTCAGAGGGAGTGCCAGAGAAACGGCTTCCGCGCTACGCAGCGTTTTGACTTCGCCACGTCCACCAAAGCGGACTAACAGAGGGGTAAAAGGCTGGAGAGCACCTTTCAGATTAGAACGTTTAGAACGAGCGCCTTTAGCAACAAGGCGCACACGACCCGACTCTTCCGTGAAGACGTCCAGCATCAGGCTGGTTTCGCTCCAGGGACGACTATGCAGGACAAATGCGCGCTGCCAGCCCTCCATCATACTCGTCGCCTGTTCAGAGCGCAGGTTTAGAGATCGTCGCCGTAACCGAGACTGCGCAGCGCGCGCTCGTCATCGGCCCAGCCGGATTTCACTTTCACCCACAGTTCAAGGTGAACCGGGGCTTCAAACATTTCCTGCATGTCTTTACGCGCTTCAATACCGATGGTTTTGATTTTGGCCCCTTTGTTGCCAATGACCATCTTCTTCTGCCCTTCGCGCTCGACGAGGATCAGCCCGTTGATATCGTAACCGCCGCGTTCGTTAGTCACGAAACGTTCGATTTCCACGGTCACCGAGTAAGGCAGTTCAGCGCCCAGGAAACGCATCAGCTTTTCACGGATGATTTCAGACGCCATAAAACGCTGTGAACGATCGGTGATGTAATCTTCCGGGAAGTGATGCTCTGCTTCCGGCAGATGCTTACGCACGATGCCCGCAACGGTATCGACATTCATCCCGGTTTCCGCAGAGATCGGCACGATGTCGAGGAAATTCATCTGGCTTGCCAGGAACTGCAGGTGCGGCAGCAGATCGGCTTTATCCTGCACGTTATCCACTTTGTTGACGGCCAGAATCACCGGTGCTTTTCCGTCACGCAGTTTGTTGAGCACCATCTCGTCATCCGGCGTCCAGCGAGTGCCTTCCACCACAAAGATAACCAGTTCAACATCACCAATGGAACTGCTCGCCGCTTTGTTCATCAGACGGTTAATCGCGCGTTTTTCTTCCATGTGCAGACCCGGGGTATCGACGTAAATCGCCTGATAAGCCCCTTCGGTATGGATCCCGACAATACGGTGACGCGTGGTCTGCGCTTTACGGGAGGTGATCGAAATCTTCTGCCCGAGCAGGTTGTTCAACAGCGTGGATTTGCCAACGTTCGGACGACCGACGATGGCAATAAATCCGCAGTAAGTTTTTTCGTCGCTCATTCCAGCTCCAGTTTTTTCAACGCCTGTTCGGCGGCAGCCTGTTCCGCCTTGCGACGGCTTGAACCTGTGCCAACCACCGGATCACTCAGGCCGCTAACCTGGCAGTGGATAGTAAATTCCTGATCGTGCGCTTCACCACGCACCTGCACCACCAGATAAGACGGCAGCGGCAGATGGCGACCCTGCAAATATTCCTGTAAACGCGTTTTCGGATCTTTTTGCTTATCGCCCGGACTGATTTCGTCCAGACGCGTCTGATACCAGTTGAGGATCAGCTTTTCGACGGTCTGAATGTCGCTGTCGAGGAAAACCCCGCCAATCAGCGCTTCGACGGTATCGGCCAGAATCGATTCGCGACGGAATCCGCCGCTTTTCAGTTCGCCCGGGCCTAAGCGCAAACATTCCCCCAGATCGAACTCACGGGCTAATTCAGCCAGCGTATTACCACGCACCAGCGTCGCGCGCATACGACTCATATCCCCCTCATCCACACGTGGGAAGCGGTGATAAAGCGCATTCGCAATCACAAAACTTAAAATTGAGTCGCCAAGAAACTCTAAACGCTCGTTATGTTTGCTGCTGGCACTGCGGTGGGTTAATGCCTGCTGCAACAACTCCTGATGAGTAAAAGTGTAGCCCAGCTTCCGTTGAAGCCGATTAATTACGATGGGGTTCATGCGATACCAATAAATAAATGCGTCAACAATTCAGCACACGAAACAGACCTGATATATGTAGCATTCTGTCAGCCGCGTTAAGCAGCTTATGTACGCTCATATAGGGGGACCAACGCTGTTTCGTGTGCCGTGGCGACCTGGAGGCGCCAACCTGAAACTTCGGGGGAATATTCTATACACAACGACCGGGGATGTCGTTAGCCTGGACGGATTTATCGAAGAAATAATTCACGTTGCCGTCATAATGACGACAACGTGAACGATTCGCGGCAATTAGTGGATACCGCCAATACGGCTTAAACGAACGCCAGTCGGCCATTCGCCTTCTTGTTTGTCAAAACTCATCCAGATGGCAGTGGCTTTACCGACCAGATTCGCTTCCGGGACAAAGCCCCAATAACGACTGTCTGCGCTGTTATCGCGGTTGTCGCCCATCATGAAGTATTGTCCCGGCGGCACAATCCAGGTCGCCAGCGGCTGCCCGGACTGCTGGTAATACATCCCTACCTGATCCTGAGCAATTGGCACGGTCAAGATGCGGTGTGTCACCTCACCCAACGTCTCTTTACGCTCAGACAGACGAATACCGTTCTCTTTCGTTTCACTCAGGGGGATCTCGAAGAAACCACTGGTGGCTTCCCCGCCGTTACGGCGTGCAAACGTCTGCACAAAATCACTCGGCTGAACGTCGCTATAGGTAACCGGTAACGCATTTTCACACGCCTGGCCCGAACGACAACCAGGTTGAATAGTGACTTCTTTCGCTACCGGATCATAGGTCACTTTATCGCCAGGCAAACCGACAGCCCGCTTGATGTAGTCCAGACGCGGATCTTCCGGGTATTTAAAGACCACGATATCACCACGTTTGGGATGACCCGTTTCGATCAGGGTTTTCTGGTAAATCGGATCTTTAATACCGTAGGCGAATTTCTCCACCAGAATAAAGTCACCGATCAACAGCGTCGGCATCATCGAACCCGATGGGATTTGGAAAGGTTCATAGATAAACGAACGCACGACCAGCACAATGGCCAGCACGGGAAAAACCGAGGCACCGGTTTCCAGCCAGCCAGGTTTTGGCGAGACTTTCTTCAACGTTGCTTTATCCAGTGAATCTCCGGCAGCAGCCTGTGCTGCCGCCTGACGCTCCCGACGTTTTGGCGCGAAGATAAATTTATCCACGCACCACAACATGCCCGTGACCAATGTGGCAATCACCAGAATCAGGGCAAACATATTCGCCATGCCAACTCCTTAAGGATTATTTGCTGTCTTTGCCGACATGCAGAATGGCGAGGAACGCTTCCTGAGGCAGTTCGACGTTACCGATCTGCTTCATACGCTTCTTACCTTCTTTCTGTTTCTGCAACAGCTTTTTCTTACGGCTGATATCACCGCCATAGCATTTTGCCAGAACGTTTTTACGCAACTGTTTCACGGTAGAACGCGCAATAATGTGCGTACCAATAGCAGCCTGAATCGCGATATCGAACTGCTGACGTGGGATCAGATCTTTCATCTTCTCCACCAGTTCACGACCACGACTCTGCGAGTTATCACGGTGAGTGATCAGCGCCAGCGCATCGACACGTTCGTTATTGATCAGGACATCAACACGCACCATGTCGGAAGCCTGGAAGCGTTTGAAGTTGTAATCCAGCGACGCATAACCGCGCGAGGTGGATTTCAGACGATCGAAGAAGTCGAGTACCACCTCGGCCATCGGAATTTCATAGGTCAGCGCCACCTGGTTACCGTGGTAAACCATGTTAGTCTGCACGCCGCGTTTCTCAACACACAGGGTAATCACGTTACCGAGGTAAGCCTGAGGCAGCAGCATGTGACATTCCGCGATCGGCTCGCGCAGTTCGTAGATATTGTTCAACGGCGGCAGCTTGGACGGACTGTCGACGTAGATCGTCTCTTTCGCAGTGGTTTCGACCTCATACACTACGGTTGGCGCGGTGGTGATCAGGTCCAGATCGTATTCACGTTCCAGACGCTCCTGAATGATCTCCATGTGCAGCAGACCGAGGAAACCACAGCGGAAGCCAAAGCCCAGCGCCGTCGAGCTTTCCGGCTCATAGAACAGAGAGGCGTCGTTAAGGCTCAGCTTGCCAAGCGCGTCACGGAAGTTCTCGTAATCATCAGAGCTGACCGGGAACAGGCCCGCATAAACCTGCGGTTTCACCTTTTTAAAGCCTGGCAGCGCTTTTTCTGCCGGGTTACGTGCCTGAGTCAGGGTATCGCCAACCGGTGCGCCGAGGATGTCTTTAATGGCGCACACCAGCCAACCTACCTCGCCGCATTTCAGCTCGGTACGATCAACCTGTTTTGGCGTGAAGATCCCCAGACGGTCAGCGTTATAGGTCTGACCGGTACTCATCACTTTAATTTTTTCGCCTTTGCGCAGCGTGCCGTTTTTAATACGCACCAGCGAGACAACGCCGAGATAGTTATCGAACCAGGAGTCGATGATCAGCGCCTGCAACGGGCCATCCGGATCGCCCTCCGGCGGCGGAATATCACGCACCAGACGTTCCAGAACGTCGGTCACGCCCACGCCGGTTTTCGCCGAGCAGCGCACGGCATCGGTCGCATCAATACCGACGATATCTTCAATCTCTTCGGCGACACGCTCAGGATCGGCGGCTGGCAGGTCAATTTTGTTGAGGACCGGCACCACTTCGAGATCCATCTCCATCGCTGTGTAGCAGTTTGCCAGGGTTTGCGCTTCTACGCCCTGTCCGGCATCCACCACCAGCAGCGCGCCCTCACAAGCGGCAAGCGAGCGGGAAACCTCATACGAGAAGTCAACGTGGCCTGGGGTGTCGATGAAGTTAAGCTGGTAAGTTTCACCATCAGCGGATTTGAAATCGAGCGTTACGCTCTGCGCTTTGATAGTAATACCGCGCTCACGCTCGAGATCCATCGAATCGAGAACCTGCGCTTCCATTTCACGGTCAGACAGGCCACCGCAGATCTGGATAATACGGTCAGACAGCGTCGATTTACCGTGGTCGATGTGAGCAATGATCGAAAAGTTACGTATGTTCTTCATATAGTGTAATTATTGTGCCTTACGCCTGGTTGGACAGGCTCTGAGAAGTCGCTGTTCTGAGCTTAACGTCTGTTTAACTGAAACGCCGCATTCTACACTACAACGCGAAGGCGAGGAAATGTTCATAGAGTCAGGATAGTGGGAACTGGAAACGGCATCGATTTTCTGATGTAAAACATCGTAAGAGAAGCATGATGCCCGATGGCGCAAGCTTATCGGGCCTACAGGGTTTGCCGATCGTTTGTAGGCCGGATAAGGCGAAGCCGCCATCCGGCAAGAATATCATGGGGTCGTTTCGCCAGAGGGGGTTTCAACGCGAATCATATCGGGCGAGAGAGCAACATTTAGTACAACCGGCTGCCAGGCTTCACGTGCGGCAAGTTTGCGGGAATAACCGCGGGCAATCAGGAATCCGCCGACGCCACCGAGTATCGCGCCGCTTAACGCCGCAAGATCTGAGCCAAACAACACCTGAAAAAGCGATGCGATGAGAAATAATCCCACCAACGGCGACAGATAAACCAGCATGGCGGACCCCAGCAGGCTGCCTTCGGCAATCCCCAGTTCCACTTTCTGGCCAGGCTCTAGCGGCACATCGCTCGCCACAACAATGGTATGCGTGGTCTGTGGCCCCAGTTTGTTCAGCACACGGGTGCCGCAGCCGGCGCGTGAAGCACAGCCGCTGCAGGATGCTTTCACATCGCAACTCACCAGCGCCTCGCCATTTTGCCAAGAAACCACAGTAGCCCACTCTTTAATCATTGCGGGGCTCCAAACTTAATGGTGTCGGCAATACGCTTCGCAGTCTGCGGCGGCAATTCACCCACGATGGTGATTTCCGCGTTATCGCGTACGCTGGTGCTGACCGTTCTGCGTCCGGTACGCAGCATCTGATCGGTGCTGGCCTGAGTCGCCCGGTTTACGTTAACCGAAAAGCTAAACAGACCGTCGGAGTAGAGACGCGATTCAATCGGCATATTGTCCATCGTTGGCAACGGTCTGCGACCGCTGGACACTTCGCTAAACCCTTTCGGAAGCCAGGTTGGACTCCAACTGAATTTCGCTTTTTCACCCACAGGAACGGAGAGCAACGGTGGCAGATTGGCTTTTGCCAGCGTCTGCATGCTGCTACCGACATCCTGATTCACGGTAAAGGCGATCACCCGGAATTGCTCTAACGTTTCACCGTCGCGATCGAGAAGATCAACCCGCATCGGCAGCTTCGTTTCAGTGTCCATCCAGACGATATAGCTGTAACGCGTACCATCGCGCGCCACCACGCGAATCACTTCGCACAGGTGATCGGCAATGCGGGTACGGCCCACCGCAATGAAATCATAGTAGGGGGCGAGACGTTTGAAATCGGTATAGATAAGCGATGGCAGGGAGTCAACGATATAGTCACCGTTCAGAGTGAACGGTTCGAGTCCAGGCTCGAAATAGCTGATTTCATTCCCGCGCTGGACCACTTCACGACGCGGACCATCCATTTGCAGCAGTTGCGCAAGCGGACGATTTTCCAGCCGTGCATGGCGATAGCGCAGAGACTCAACGCCTTGTTTCGTAATGCTGACGAATGACAGCTCGTAATTGAGTGACTGGCTGGCCACGTTCATCTGCTGCAACAACGCCCCGGACGCAGTGTTGGCCGAGGCGTTGACAGAGAAGAACAGGCTACCCGTCACAAGTGACATGGCAAACCAAAGTTGCTTCATTACTGCGATTGCGTTCCTAGAGTTTGAATTCCTGGCACCTGAACAGCGGCTTGCTGTGTCTGTGCCTGCTCAAACTGAAGCTGTTCGGAGTGCAGTCGGCGTTGCAGTTCGTAATCCTGCAACATAGCGTTGATCCGACGACGCTGCTCCTGTACCTGCTGCTGTTGTCCACCGTTTGCGGTTGCATCAGAAGGTACTCCCAGACTTACCGGGCTGGCTTTACCCATCATCGGTAAAGTATTGAAGACCGGCGTTTCAGGCTGCTGGGACGTTTCAGATTGTCCATTATAGTGCTGGACACCAACGATAACTGCAAGCGATACGCACGCGGCAACACCCATTTGGGTAAGTTGCGCGGCCCACGGGCGCATTTTTTTCCAGAACGGCATTTTCTGCCATTGCTGCGGCGCAGGCTGGGCCTCTGGAATGAATGGCACCGTCTGGCGTACCGGCTCATCTTCAATAGCGGCCATTACGCGAGCGGAAATATCGAAATGAAGCATCTCAGGAGTATCACCCCGCATTGAATCACGGATCAGGTGATAGCTTTCCCAGGTTTTTTGCATATCCGGGTCGTGAGCCAACTCATTAAGTAACTCACTATCCAGCGTCTCGCCATCCATTAAAGCGGAAAGTTTTTCTTTCTGCATGCCTAATACCTTTTCCAGTATCCCGCTATCGTCAACGCCTGATAAGCGGTTGAACTTTATTATCAATAGCTTCCCGCGCTCGGAAGATACGTGAACGCACCGTACCCACCGGACAATCCATGATAGCGGCTATCTCTTCATAGCTCAGGCCATCCAGCTCCCGCAAGGTTATTGCCATGCGTAAATCTTCCGGGAGGGACTCAATAGTTCGGAAAACTATCTGTCTCAGTTCTTCTGACAACATTAAGTTCTCAGGGTTCGAAATTTCTTTCAGCGCACCGCCACTTTCGAAGTTTTCTGCTTCAATCGCATCCACATCGCTTGATGGCGGACGACGCCCCTGAGCCACCAGGTAATTCTTCGCTGTATTCACCGCAATGCGATACAGCCAGGTATAAAAAGCACTATCTCCCCGGAAAGAATCCAGCGCACGATAGGCTTTAATAAATGATTCTTGCACCACATCGGGAACATCGCCCGACGGTACATAGCGGGAAACCAGACTCGCCACTTTATGCTGGTAGCGTACTACCAGTAAGTTAAAGGCTTTCTGATCTCCCTTCTGGACCCGTTCAACCAGGACCTGGTCCGTTAACTGCTCGCTCATCCGAGGTAAAGTCTCCCCAAACCAAATTTCCACGCGTTCTCGAAACGCCACTCCATTAGCTGCACTATGAGCAAGCAACAGGTTAGAGTGTCTCGTTTTTGTAAAGTTCCGTTACGCATCTGTTTTTTGTTTGTCATGTTGTAGACGGTCATTATCTCTCATTATAAGTCTACAGAGTCCGAACAACGCACAATCTTTAAAAATGCCCATAAACCGCGAGCAGAGTAACCCAATGGCCACTTTATTTCACCATCTAATCTGGAGCTTACGGCCCGCCACGCAAAATGGGCTACCTGACAGCTATCCATTTCAATCTCGCCTGTTTGTTTAGTCATTACAACACAACTGAAAATAAAACGTGCTGATTCTCGGATTCTGGTGCTATGCTGGCCAAACACTGTTTAGTACATTAAACAAAAATCATGAAAATTACGCCTGAACTTTCTTGTGACGTGTTAATTATCGGCAGCGGCGCTGCCGGACTCTCGCTGGCGCTGCGTCTGGCTGAAAAGCACCAGGTTATTGTGCTGAGTAAAGGCCCCGTCAGTGAAGGCTCCACCTTCTATGCTCAGGGCGGGATCGCCGCCGTTTTCGATGAAACCGACAGCATTGATTCACATGTGGAAGATACGCTGATTGCGGGAGCCGGTATTTGCGATCGCCATGCGGTGGAGTTTGTCGCCAGCAACGCCCGTCCCTGCGTACAGTGGCTGATTGACCAGGGCGTGCTGTTTGATACTCAGGTCCAGCCTAACGGTGAAGAGAGTTACCACTTAACGCGTGAAGGCGGTCATAGTCATCGTCGCATTTTGCATGCCGCCGACGCCACCGGCAAAGAGGTGGAAACCACGCTGGTCAGCAAAGCGCAAAACCATCCGAACATTCGGGTACTGGAACGCAGTAATGCCGTCGATTTAATCATCTCCGATAAAATTGGCCTGCCCGGCACGCGGCGCGTCGTCGGAGCATGGGTCTGGAACCGGAATAAAGAGGCGGTGGAAACCTGCCACGCGAAGTCTGTCGTGTTAGCGACTGGCGGTGCATCGAAAGTGTATCAATACACAACGAATCCGGACATTTCCTCCGGCGACGGTATTGCAATGGCCTGGCGTGCAGGTTGCCGGGTCGCAAACCTCGAATTTAATCAGTTCCACCCTACCGCGCTGTACCACCCTCAGGCACGTAATTTCCTGCTCACCGAAGCGCTGCGCGGCGAAGGTGCCCATCTCAAACGCCCGGACGGCACACGATTTATGCCGGATTTTGACGCACGCGGGGAACTGGCGCCGCGCGATATCGTCGCCCGTGCGATTGACCATGAAATGAAACGTCTTGGCGCGGACTGTATGTTCCTCGATATCAGCCATAAACCAGAAGCCTTTGTACGTCAGCATTTTCCGATGATTTATGAAAAGCTGCTGGGACTGGGTATTGACCTGACCAAAGAACCGGTACCCATTGTGCCTGCGGCACACTATACCTGCGGCGGCGTAATGGTTGACGACTACGGTCGTACCGATGTGGATGGCCTGTACGCGATTGGGGAAGTGAGCTATACCGGCCTGCACGGCGCGAACCGGATGGCCTCAAACTCGCTGCTGGAGTGTCTGGTATACGGCTGGTCCGCTGCGGAAGATATCGACAGACGAATGCCTTATGCTCGTGGCGTCAACGCCCTGCCCGCCTGGGATGAAAGTCGCGTTGATAATCCCGACGAACTGGTCGTGATCCAGCATAACTGGCATGAGCTGCGGCTGTTTATGTGGGACTACGTGGGGATCGTGCGCACCACCAAACGTCTGGAGCGCGCCCTGCGCCGTATCACCATGTTACAGCAGGAGATCGACGAGTATTACGCCCATTTCCGCGTCTCGAATAATTTGCTGGAGTTACGTAACCTGGTGCAGGTCGCCGAGCTGATTGTTCGCTGTGCGATGATGCGCAAAGAGAGCCGCGGTCTGCACTACACGCTCGATTATCCGGCGCTGCTGGAGGAATCGGGCCCGTCAGTGCTCTCGCCGTTAACTGCTCACATGAACAGATAAAATGCCTGGGTCAGCGCCGTATAACCTTCGGAGTAACGCTGATCCGGCCCGCGAATCACCAGCCTGTCGCTAAAGCATTCCCCCTTCTTTGGGGAGAATGCCAACAGCACCCGATGCGGTAATCGCGCCTGGGTTTCAGCGACGTCGGTCCGTAAGCGTAGGTGCCAGCCCATATTTAATGCCTGCTGCGTGAAGGTATTGCCGATATTTTCCGGCAGTACGACGCACAAGAACCCCTCTTCCGTGATCAGCCCCGTCGCCGTCGCTAACAAAGCGGAATGATCCAGCATCGTGGTATAGCGCGCCTGTTCCCGCTGCGGCGTGGCACACTCAACGCCCGGCTCGTAATAAGGCGGGTTACTGATGATAAGGTCATATTTGACGGTCTGGCGTGCGGCCCAAAGCTGAACATCTTCCGCTTGCACGGTCACCCGATCCGCCCACGGCGACTGGGTGACGTTTTCCAGCGCCTGCGCGGCGGTGTCGCTATCCAGCTCAACGGCATCAACGGTGACGCTTTCATCGGTACGCTGCGCCAGCATCAGCGCCAGCAAGCCGCTGCCGGTACCGATATCGAGGATCCGCTTTACACCCGCCACCGGTGCCCATGCCCCTAACAGAATTCCATCTGTTCCGACTTTCATCGCACAACGATCGTGCGCGACAAAAAACTGTTTAAAAGTAAATCCATTACGACGAAGGACGGATGTAGACTGAGGCATGAATTAAAAACCTTGCAGGAAAAACGGCAACAGCACCTGGTGAAAACAATACCTGAGAAGCGATATCCATACAAACAGATGAAGATTGCAGCCGTAACGTCTATAATCAGCGCCCCACACAGAGGTAGAACATGACTGTAACGACTTTTTCCGAACTTGAACTCGATGAAAGCCTACTGGATGCCCTCCAGGAAAAAGGTTTCACTCGCCCGACCGCCATTCAGGCTGCCGCCATTC
This sequence comes from Citrobacter farmeri, assembly GCF_019048065.1. Lineage (NCBI taxonomy): Bacteria > Pseudomonadati > Pseudomonadota > Gammaproteobacteria > Enterobacterales > Enterobacteriaceae > Citrobacter > Citrobacter farmeri. The sequence continues at coordinate 1,199,240 of NZ_CP077291.1, read as the reverse complement.
CGCCTGCGCTCGAAGGCCGTGACGTACTCGGTTCTGCGCCGACAGGCACCGGTAAAACGGCGGCATATCTGCTGCCAGCGTTGCAGCACCTGCTCGACTTTCCGCGTAAAAAATCCGGTCCGCCGCGTATTTTGATCCTGACGCCGACACGTGAACTGGCAATGCAGGTCGCCGACCATGCCCGTGAGCTGGCCAAAAACACCCACCTGGATATCGCGACAATTACCGGCGGCGTAGCGTACATGAACCACGCCGAAGTGTTCAGCGAAAATCAGGATATCGTGGTCGCCACCACCGGCCGTCTGATGCAGTATATTAAAGAAGAGAATTTTGACTGCCGCGCCGTGGAAACGCTGATCCTCGACGAAGCTGACCGGATGCTGGATATGGGCTTTGCCCAGGACATCGAGCACATCGCCGGGGAAACGCGCTGGCGCAAACAGACTATGCTGTTCTCCGCCACGCTGGAAGGTGATGCAATTAAAGATTTTGCCGAGCGTCTGCTGGAAGAGCCGGTTGAAGTCTCCGCGACGCCATCAACCCGCGAGCGTAAAAAGATTCACCAGTGGTATTACCGTGCGGATAACTTCGAACACAAATTCGAACTGCTGAAGCACCTGCTGAAACAAGACGACGCCACCCGTACCATCGTGTTTGTCCGCAAGCGCGAGCGTGTGCACGAACTGGCTGAGAAGCTTCGTCTGGCGGGGATCAATAACTGCTATCTCGAAGGTGAGATGGCGCAGATCAAACGTAATGAAGGCATTAATCGTCTTACTGACGGTCGCGTTAACGTGCTGGTTGCCACCGACGTCGCGGCGCGTGGGATCGATATTCCAGACGTCAGCCACGTGATTAACTTCGACATGCCGCGCAGCGGAGACACCTATCTGCACCGCATTGGCCGTACGGGCCGCGCCGGTCGAAAGGGGACGGCAATCTCGCTGGTTGAAGCGCACGATCACCTGCTGCTGCTAAAAATTGGCCGCTACATTGAAGAACCCCTGAAATCACGGGTGATTGATGAGTTGCGTCCAACTTCACGTGCACCGAGCGAAAAGATGACGGGTAAACCGTCGAAGAAAGCGCTCGCGAAACGTGAGGAGAAGAAAAAAGAGAAAGATAAACCGCGCGTGAAGAAACGCCATCGCGATACCAAAAACATTGGTAAACGTCGCAAGCCGAGTTCGGCAGCAACGCCACAGGAATCAAACGAAGAATAAAAAAAACGCCGGGGGATCCCGGCGTTTTTATTTAAACGTTAAGCCTTACAGGCTTTCAGTAAAGGTACGAGCGATAACGTCACGCTGCTGTTCCGGCGTCAGTGAGTTAAAGCGTACTGCATAGCCCGAAACACGGATCGTCAGCTGCGGATATTTTTCCGGATGCTTCACCGCATCTTCCAGCGTTTCGCGACGCAGAACGTTAACGTTCAGGTGCTGACCCCCTTCCACACGAACTTCCGGTTTCACTTCCATCGGAATTTCGCGGTACTCAATTTCACCCAGTTTGCTGACCGCTACCACGTCGTCTTCGGCAAAACCTGCTTTCGCCACGATGCAGCGTGCTTCGCCTTTTTCGCTGTCCAGCAGCCAGAAGGAATTCAGCAGATCGTCATTAGCGGCTTTAGTAATCTGGATACCTGTAATCATTGTGATGCCTCCCCGGCAAATTATTTGATTAGGATTGGCCGATTCGCGGCCAATTGGTAAAACCATTGTTGCTTGAGTGTATATATACGCCCCTGACACCCTTGATTCTTTGATTTAAATCAATAAAATCCACACATCAAACAAGGTGATTGGATGATTTTATTGTTTTACATCAACTTACACCCTATGCAGGCATAAACTTTTTACATAAATTTTCAACTTTATTAAGTGCATAGCGCACATTGCTGCGGAGAGAATTTTGCGCCATCGAAAGAAGCAGTTAAGCTATGGCGATTGAAAATTCGCAGGAGAGCGAGATGGCCATCGAATTAACCTGGCACGATGTGCTGGCTGAAGAGAAACAGCAGCCCTACTTTATGAATACGCTGCATACCGTTGCCGGAGAGCGTCAATCCGGGATCACGGTTTATCCGCCGCAAAAAGATGTGTTCAATGCGTTTCGCTTCACCGAGTTAGGTGATGTTAAGGTCGTGATCCTCGGGCAAGACCCGTACCACGGCCCCGGCCAGGCGCATGGTCTGGCGTTTTCTGTTCGCCCCGGTATTGCCACTCCCCCCTCGCTGCTGAACATGTATAAGGAACTGGAAGGGTCAATCCCCGGTTTCACTCGTCCTGCCCACGGTTATCTTGAAAGCTGGGCGCATCAGGGGGTTTTACTGCTTAATACGGTATTAACCGTGCGGGCGGGTCAGGCACACTCTCATGCCAGCCTGGGATGGGAAACGTTCACCGATAAGGTTATCAGCCTGATTAACGAGCATCGTGAAGGGGTGGTTTTCCTGCTCTGGGGCTCTCATGCGCAGAAGAAAGGTGCGATTATTGATCAGAAACGTCATCATGTCCTGAAAGCGCCTCATCCCTCACCGCTCTCGGCGCATCGTGGGTTCTTTGGCTGTAACCATTTTGTGTTAGCCAATCAGTGGCTGGAACAACGCGGCGAAAAGCCAATTGACTGGATGCCTGTTTTACCGGCAGAGAGCGAATAAAAAAATGCCAGCGATTCGCTGGCATTTTTCCATCAGGCTTTGTTCTGACGCCACCATTCGGCAAGCAGCACGCCAGTTGCCACCGAAACGTTCAGGCTTTCAACGTTACCCGTGCCATCGATTTTTACGCACAGATCGTTGGCATCGCGTGCCGCATCCGGCAAACCATCAAATTCCTGACCTAATACCAGCACCATTTTCTCTGGCAGTTCGGTTTTAAACAGCGGCTTACCGCGTTCACCGGACGTTGTCACCACGGTGTAACCCGCCTGACGGAAATCATCCAGCACATCAACGATGCTGTCGCCGGTAATCGGCTGCACGTGTTCGGCACCCCCTTCCGCGGTACGAATCGCCGCACCGGACTCCAACAGCGCCGCATCCTGCACCACCACGCCTTTCACACCAAAGTGCGCACAGCTACGCATCATGCCGCCGAGATTGTGCGGGTTAGAAATATCTTCCAGCGCTAACACACAGTCCTGCGCGTCCGCCTGGCTCACCCACTGTTTCACAGTAGTGCCATTACGTTTTTTAATCAGGAAGCAAACGCCACCGTGATGCTCAGTACCAGAGGCTTTCGCCAGTTCCGCTTCATCAACCACATGATACGCTTTGCGATTTGCCGCCATCCAGCGTAAGGCCTCTTTGAAACGAGGCGTGACGCTCTGAATGAACCAGGCACGGACAATCGCTTCCGGGCGGCTCAGGAACAGGGCCTGACAGGCATTTTCACCGTATACGCGGGTTTCTTCCGCACGTTGGCGACGTAAAACTTCAGGATCAATAAAGCTTTTACCACTGATACCGCCGTGATCGGCTTTTTCAGGCGTTTCATCTCCCGGCGCGCGGGATACGGTCCGCCACGGGGAATCTTCGCGTTTGCGATCGCGGTTCTGAGGGGTTCTTTCATCGCGGGCGGGGCGACGGCCACCGTCAGCACGAGACTTTCCTGGACGCCCGCCACCTTTCCCGGTACGCGGGTTATGGGTACGTTTATCAGAATCATCATCACTGCGGACATACATCACTTTGACCTTGCCGCTTTTGTTTTTCAATTCATCGTTCATGCTTTTCTCCACCAGCGCTGCGCGAAGCGCGCAGATTACCCGATGTGCACCAGGTTAGCCATTATTTCATTTAAAAGCTTATGACTATTGTACTCATTGAATAAAACAGATTGTCGTTTAAAACAGTCTCATCGATAATATGTAACATATTAGAAACATATCGGCGCCTCAGCCGTTTAATACCCCGACGCATCCAGAGGTTAGTTATGAATACCGTTTGTACCAGCTGCCAGGCCATCAACCGCATTCCCGACGATCGGGTTGAGGATGCGGCAAAATGCGGACGCTGTGGCCACGACCTGTTTGACGGGGAGGTGATCAATGCGACCGGTGAAACACTGGATAAACTGCTCAAAGACGATCTGCCCGTGGTGATTGATTTCTGGGCACCGTGGTGCGGCCCGTGCCGTAACTTCGCCCCCATCTTTGAAGATGTCGCCGAAGAACGCAGCGGCAAAGTTCGCTTCGTGAAGGTCAACACAGAAGCGGAGCGTGAGCTCAGCGCACGCTTTGGTATCCGCAGCATTCCCACTATTATGATCTTCAAAAAGGGTCAGGTTGTCGACATGCTGAACGGCGCGGTCCCCAAAGCGCCATTTGATAGCTGGTTGAACGAATCGCTGTAAACTCTGCGGGGCGCATCTTGTGCCCCGTTTTCACCTCTGCGACAATAGCGTTTTTCAACGCATTCCCTATGACTGAAAACGCTGTTCTCAAGCTTCGCGCTGAACGTCTGGCGCGCGCCACTCGTCCTTTTCTCGCCCGGGGCAATCGCATTCGTCGCTGCCAGCGCTGCCTGTTGCCGTTGAAACTTTGCCTGTGTGCGACGCTCTCGCCCTCTCAGGCCAGAAGCCGTTTTTGTCTGGTGATGTTTGATACGGAACCAATGAAGCCGAGCAACACCGGACGTCTGATCGCCGATATTTTACCTGACACCGCCGCGTTTCAGTGGTCACGAACAGAGCCGCCGCAGGCCTTGCTGGAACTGGTGAAAAACCAGGATTATCAACCTGTTGTCGTGTTCCCTGCATCGTATGCTGACGCCAAGCGTGAGGTGATTTTTACCCCACCGACAGGTAAGCCTCCACTGTTCATTATGCTCGACGGCACCTGGCCGGAAGCGCGTAAAATGTTCCGCAAAAGCCCCTGGCTTGACGCTCTGCCAGTGATCTCAGTGGATCTGTCGCGTCTTTCGGCTTACCACCTGCGCGAAGTCCATGCCGAAGGACAGTATTGCACGGCCGAAGTCGCCATTGCGCTGCTGGATCTGGCCGGGGATACCGATGCGGCAAGCGGTCTGAGCGAGCACTTTACTCGCTTTAAAACGCGCTACCTCGCAGGAAAAACCCAACATCAGGGAAGCATCACAGCAGAATCAGCAGAAAGCGTTTAAAATCATTCGGTCACTTCTGTGTAAGGGAAACCGGTATGAGTCAGCGAGGACTGGAAGCGCTTCTGCGACCAAAATCGATCGCGGTAATCGGGGCATCAATGAAGCCCAATCGGGCGGGTTATTTGATGATGCGCAACCTGTTGGCGGGAGGATTTAACGGTCCGGTCTTGCCGGTAACGCCCGCCTGGAAAGCCGTTCTGGGTGTCCTGGCCTGGCCCGATGTGGCCAGCCTGCCCTTTACCCCCGACCTCGCCGTGTTATGCACCAATGCCAGCCGCAATCTGACCTTACTGGAAGCCCTGGGGGAAAAAGGCTGTAAAACTTGTATTATTCTCTCGGCCCCCGCCGCACAACATGCAGAACTGCTGGCCTGCGCCCAACGCTATAACATGCGTCTGCTTGGTCCTAACAGTCTTGGCCTGCTGGCCCCCTGGCAAGGACTGAATGCCAGCTTCTCGCCGGTCCCGATTAAACGCGGCAAGCTGGCATTTATTTCTCAGTCCGCCGCCGTCTCCAATACCATTCTCGACTGGGCGCAACAGCGAGAAATGGGGTTCTCCTACTTTATTGCGCTTGGTGACAGCCTGGATATTGATGTCGATGAACTGCTGGATTATCTGGCGCGGGACAGCAAAACCAGTGCCATTCTGCTTTACCTCGAACATCTCAGCGATGCCCGACACTTTGTTTCCGCCGCCCGTAGCGCCTCGCGCAATAAACCAATCCTGGTGATTAAGAGCGGTCGCAGCCCGGCGGCACAGCGGTTACTGCATACCAGCGCCGGAATGGATCCCGCCTGGGATGCTGCCATCCAGCGCGCCGGTTTGCTGCGTGTAAACGATACCCATGAGCTCTTTTCCGCAGTGGAAACGCTCAGCCATATGCGCCCTCTGCGCGGTGACAGACTGATGATCATCAGTAACGGTGCCGCGCCTGCGGCGCTGGCGCTTGATCAACTCTGGTCACGCAACGGCAAGCTGGCCATGTTGAGTGAAGAGACCAGCCAGAAGCTACGCGATGCTCTGCCTGCCCACGTCGAGATCGCCAACCCGCTGGACCTGCGCGACGATGCCAGCATTGAGCATTACACCCGAACGCTGGATATCCTGCTCACCAGCCAGGATTTTGACGCGCTGATGGTGATTCATTCCCCCAGCGCCGCCGCCCCAGCAACCGAGTGTGCTCAGACGCTGATTGAAGCCGTTAAACACCATCCACGAGGCAAATTTGTCTCACTATTGACCAACTGGTGTGGAGAGTTTTCCTCTCAGGAAGCCCGCAAACTGTTCAGTGAAGCCGGACTCCCCACTTATCGCACTCCTGAAGGTACGATCACCGCGTTCATGCACATGGTCGAATACCGGCGAAACCAGAAACAATTGCGTGAAACGCCAGCCCTGCCCAGCAACCTGACCTCCAACACGGCCCAGGCGCATGATCTGCTTCAGCAGGCAATTGCTGAAGGAGCGACCTCGCTTGATACTCATGAGGTTCAGCCGATCCTGCAGGCTTATGGCTTGCATACGCTCCCGACCTGGATTGCCAGCGACAGCATCGAAGCCGTCCATATTGCGGAACAAATTGGCTATCCGGTCGCGCTGAAGCTGCGTTCGCCGGACATCCCGCATAAATCTGAAGTTCAGGGGGTCATGCTTTACCTGCGAACGGCAAATGAAGTTCAACAGGCCGCCAATGCCATTATTGATCGTGTGAAAATGGCCTGGCCGCAGGCGCGGATCCACGGTCTGCTGGTGCAAAGCATGGCTAACCGTGCGGGAGCACAAGAACTGCGGGTGGTGGTTGAACACGATCCCGTGTTTGGCCCACTCATTATGCTCGGCGAAGGTGGCGTTGAGTGGCGCCCTGAAGAGCAGGCCGTGGTGGCGTTACCTCCGCTGAATATGAACCTGGCGCGCTATTTAGTGATTCAGGCTATCAAGAATAAAAAGATCCGTGGCCGCAGCGCGCTGCGCCCATTGGATGTTGCAGGATTAAGCCAACTGCTGGTTCAGGTCTCAAACCTGATTGTCTACTGCCCCGAGATCCAGCGTCTGGATATTCATCCGCTGCTGGCCTCCGCCGGTGAGTTCACCGCCCTGGATGTCACGCTGGATATCGCCCCATTCGAGGGCGATAATGAAAGCCGTCTTGCTGTTCGCCCCTATCCGCATCAACTGGAAGAGTGGGTAGAAATGAAAAATGGCGAGCAATGTCTGTTCCGTCCTATCCTGCCCGAGGATGAACCTCAGCTTCAGCAGTTTATTTCCCAGGTCACCAAAGAAGATCTTTATTACCGTTATTTCAGTGAGATAAATGAATTTACTCATGAAGATTTAGCTAACATGACGCAGATCGACTACGATCGGGAAATGGCATTTGTCGCGGTGAGACGCGTAGAACGAACAGAAGAGATCCTCGGCGTGACACGAGCGATCTCTGACCCGGATAATATTGATGCAGAATTTGCCGTGCTGGTTCGTTCCGATCTCAAAGGGTTAGGTTTGGGTCGTCGATTGCTGGAAAAATTGATTACCTATACACGAGATCACGGACTGAGAAGGCTGAATGGGATTACGATGCCAAATAATCGTGGCATGGTCGCGCTGGCGCGTAAGCTTGGCTTTAGCGTGGATATCCAGCTCGAGGAGGGAATCGTCGGGCTGTCGCTGGATCTGGCTCCACCCGAGGAATCGTGAGTAAGGTACTGGAAATGTTGACCACTTTGACGGGGACAGTGTTATCATTGCCCGCTTATGTCGTCTGCATAGCACAGAGGACCCTTCAATGAACAGAGAAGAAATGCACTGTGATGTTGTCAAAATTTAAGCGTAATAAACATCAACAACACCTTGCCCAACTACCTAAGATTTCTCAATCAGTTGATGATGTCGATTTCTTTTATGCTCCCGCCGATTTCAGGGAGACTCTGCTGGAAAAAATAGCCAGCGCGAAGCAGCGCATTTGCATTATTGCCCTGTATCTGGAACAGGACGACGGTGGCAAAGGCATTCTCAGCGCGCTATACGAGGCGAAACGACAGCGTCCTGAGTTGGATGTTCGGGTACTCGTCGACTGGCATCGCGCGCAGCGTGGGCGCATTGGCGCAGCAGCATCCAATACCAATGCCGACTGGTATTGCCGAATGGCGCATGAAAATCCGGGAGTCGATGTTCCTGTATATGGAGTGCCGATTAATACTCGTGAAGCCCTCGGCGTTCTGCACTTTAAAGGCTTTATCATCGATGATAGCGTCCTGTATAGCGGTGCAAGTCTGAACGATGTTTATCTGCATCAGCACGATAAATATCGTTATGACCGCTACCAGTTAATCCGCAATGCCCGAATGGCTGACATCATGTTCGAATGGGTGACCCAGAACCTGATGAACGGTCGTGGTGTGAATCGTCTGGATGATACCCAGCGTCCGAAAAGCCCGGAGATTAAAAACGATATTCGTTTATATCGCCAGGAGTTACGCGACGCCGCTTACCACTTCCAGGGCGATGCTGATAATGAACAACTGTCCGTGACGCCATTGGTTGGTCTGGGGAAATCCAGCCTGCTGAACAAAACCATTTTCCACCTTATGCCCTGTGCAGAGCATAAGCTCACGATTTGCACTCCCTATTTCAACCTGCCAGCAATTCTTGTCCGTAACATCATTCAACTGCTGCGGGAAGGAAAGAAGGTAGAGATTATTGTGGGTGATAAAACTGCGAACGACTTTTATATCCCGGAAAATGAACCATTCAAGATAATCGGCGCACTGCCCTATCTCTATGAGATTAACCTGCGTCGTTTCCTGAGCCGCTTACAGTACTACGTGAATACCGATCAGCTGGTTGTCCGTCTGTGGAAAGATGACGATAACACCTACCATCTCAAGGGAATGTGGATCGATGACAAGTGGATGCTGCTGACCGGGAACAATCTTAACCCGCGCGCCTGGCGTCTGGATCTGGAAAATGCGATCCTGATCCACGATCCCAGGCAAGAATTGGCTGCACAGCGAGAAAAAGAGCTGGCGCTAATTCGTACGCATACCACCGTCGTTAAGCACTATCGTGACTTGCAGAGCATTGCCGACTACCCGGTAAAAGTTCGCAAACTAATCCGTCGATTGCGTCGCATTCGAATCGATCGACTAATAAGCCGTATTCTGTAAGCGAAACCCCGTCCTGAACGGGGTTTTTTCTATAGGGGCCACGGGTGCGCGTTATTTTTCTTCTTAGTGTCTTTATTCTGTCAGGCTGTAGCCATATGGCACAGGACAACTGGAGTGGGCAGGACAAAGCCCAGCACTTTATTGCTTCCGCGATGCTCTCAGCCGCAGGCAATGAATACGCTCAGCATCAGGGGATGAGCCGCGATCGCAGTGCGATGGTGGGTTTGATGTTCTCGGTAAGTCTGGGAGCGTCAAAAGAGCTTTGGGATAGCCGCCCCGCTGGGAGCGGCTGGAGCTGGAAAGACTTTGCCTGGGATGTTGCCGGTGCAACGACCGGCTATACCCTCTGGCAAATGGCGCATCACTAGAGACGCAGACCTTTCCCTTTACGATGCAACATCAATGAGACCAGAAACGCCACGATCGCCATACCGGTGACATACCAGAAGAACGATGTCTCCATACCGACAGATTTCAGCGACAGCGCCACGTACTCAGCCGAACCGCCAAACAACGCATTCGCCACGGCATAAGAAAGCCCCACCCCCAGTGCGCGAACCTGTGCCGGGAACATTTCAGCTTTCAAAATACCGCTAATAGAAGTGTAGAAGCTGACGATCAACAGCGCGCACATCACCAGACCAAATGCCGCATACGGTGAAGTCACATTCTGAAGTGCGGTCAAAATAGGTACCGTAAACAGGGTTGCCAGTGCGCCGAAGCACAGCATAGAGGTACGTCGGCCAATTTTATCTGACAGTGCGCCAAACAGCGGCTGCACGAGCATATAAACAAACAGCGCCGCCGTCATAATGCCGCTCGCCACATTGGCATGCATACCTGCGGTGTTCACCAGATACTTTTGCATATATGTGGTGAAGGTATAGAAGCACAGCGATCCTGCCGCAGTGAAACCCAGCACCATGATGAAGGCTTTGCGGTTGCGCCATAACCCTTTCAGCGATCCCGCCTCTTTCAACGCACGCGTTTCCTGCTTTGACGTTTCATCGAGTTGACGACGCAACCAGAGCGCCACAACCGCCAGTACCGCACCTAATGCGAAAGGAATACGCCAGCCCCACTCTCTGAGTGCAGAAGCTTCCATGGTCTGCTGTAAGACCACCACAACCAACAGCGCCAACAACTGACCACCGATAAGCGTGACGTACTGGAAAGAGGCGTAGAACCCCTTACGGCCTTCTACGGCAACTTCACTCATATAGGTTGCGCTGGTGCCATACTCCCCGCCAACGGATAACCCCTGGAATAAACGCGCCAGCAGTAACAGCGCCGGTGCCCAGGTTCCAATAGTTTCATAACCCGGCAGGCAAGCGATCACCAGCGATCCCAGACACATCATGCACACAGACAAAAGCATGGATTTCTTACGGCCATGTTTATCGGCGATACGACCAAATAGCCAACCGCCAATTGGACGCATTAAGAACCCGGCCGCAAAAACACCTGCGGTTTGCAGTAGCTGCGTTGTCGTGTTTCCAGAAGGAAAGAAGATGTGGGCAAAATAGAGCGAGCAAAACGAGTAGACATAGAAATCAAACCATTCAACCAGATTCCCGGATGACGCGCCTACAATTGCCCATATGCGGCGGCGGGTATCACTGTCAGTCAGTGACCCGTTCGCAGTTACACTGCTTTCAGTCATTAAAATTGTACTCCTGCCAAAATTCCGATGGTGCTTTTCGGTTGTGTTTGCTGCCATTTTTAGTAAATGAAATGTTATATAATTGTTATATATCATTATGTGACAGCGATCGCGGTTTTAATTAGCCGGAAAAGAATTTAGGAGTAAGCGCAGAGGATTTGAAAGGATTAGAAGTGGATAAAAATGCAAAAAGGTCATCCAGCGATGGCCTCTTTACAGAACAGCAGACAAACAAAAAAACCCCATGCTTTCGCATGAGGTTTTCTTGTTTATTTGATGCCTGGCAGTTCCCTACTCTCACATGGGGAGACCCCACACTACCATCGGCGCTACGGCGTTTCACTTCTGAGTTCGGCATGGGGTCAGGTGGGACCACCGCGCTACTGCCGCCAGGCAAATTCTGTTTCATCACCCCGTTTCCACGAAGTGACATAATCTGTTATCAAGCTGATATTGATGTCTCTCACGCCAAAACATCTTCGGCGTTGTAAGGTTAAGCCTCACGGTTCATTAGTACCGGTTAGCTCAACGCATCGCTGCGCTTACACACCCGGCCTATCAACGTCGTCGTCTTCAACGTTCCTTCAGGACTCTCAAGGAGTCAGGGAGAACTCATCTCGGGGCAAGTTTCGTGCTTAGATGCTTTCAGCACTTATCTCTTCCGCATTTAGCTACCGGGCAGTGCCATTGGCATGACAACCCGAACACCAGTGATGCGTCCACTCCGGTCCTCTCGTACTAGGAGCAGCCCCCCTCAATTCTCCAGCGCCCACGGCAGATAGGGACCGAACTGTCTCACGACGTTCTAAACCCAGCTCGCGTACCACTTTAAATGGCGAACAGCCATACCCTTGGGACCTACTTCAGCCCCAGGATGTGATGAGCCGACATCGAGGTGCCAAACACCGCCGTCGATATGAACTCTTGGGCGGTATCAGCCTGTTATCCCCGGAGTACCTTTTATCCGTTGAGCGATGGCCCTTCCATTCAGAACCACCGGATCACTAAGACCTGCTTTCGCACCTGCTCGCGCCGTCACGCTCGCAGTCAAGCTAGCTTATGCCTTTGCACTAACCTCCTGATGTCCGACCAGGATTAGCTAACCTTCGTGCTCCTCCGTTACTCTTTAGGAGGAGACCGCCCCAGTCAAACTACCCACCAGACACTGTCCGCAACCCGGGTAACGGGCCTACGTTAGAACACCAGCCATTAAAGGGTGGTATTTCAAGGGCGGCTCCATGCAGACTGGCGTCCACACTTCAAAGCCTCCCACCTATCCTACACATCAAGGACCAGTGTTCAGTGTCAAGCTATAGTAAAGGTTCACGGGGTCTTTCCGTCTTGCCGCGGGTACACTGCATCTTCACAGCGAGTTCAATTTCACTGAGTCTCGGGTGGAGACAGCCTGGCCATCATTACGCCATTCGTGCAGGTCGGAACTTACCCGACAAGGAATTTCGCTACCTTAGGACCGTTATAGTTACGGCCGCCGTTTACCGGGGCTTCGATCAAGAGCTTCTCCTTACGGATAACCCCATCAATTAACCTTCCGGCACCGGGCAGGCGTCACACCGTATACGTCCACTTTCGTGTTTGCACAGTGCTGTGTTTTTAATAAACAGTTGCAGCCAGCTGGTATCTTCGACTGATTTCAGCTCCATGAGTAAATCACTTCACCTACATATCAGCGTGCCTTCTCCCGAAGTTACGGCACCATTTTGCCTAGTTCCTTCACCCGAGTTCTCTCAAGCGCCTTGGTATTCTCTACCTGACCACCTGTGTCGGTTTGGGGTACGATTTGATGTTACCTGATGCTTAGAGGCTTTTCCTGGAAGCAGGGCATTTGTTGCTTCAGCACCGTAGTGCCTCGTCATCACGCCTCAGTGTTAAAGTGAACCGGATTTACCTGGAACACACACCTACACGCTTAAACCGGGACAACCGTCGCCCGGCCAACATAGCCTTCTCCGTCCCCCCTTCGCAGTAACACCAAGTACAGGAATATTAACCTGTTTCCCATCGACTACGCCTTTCGGCCTCGCCTTAGGGGTCGACTCACCCTGCCCCGATTAACGTTGGACAGGAACCCTTGGTCTTCCGGCGAGCGGGCTTTTCACCCGCTTTATCGTTACTTATGTCAGCATTCGCACTTCTGATACCTCCAGCATGCCTCACAGCACACCTTCGCAGGCTTACAGAACGCTCCCCTACCCAACAACACATAGTGTCGCTGCCGCAGCTTCGGTGCATGGTTTAGCCCCGTTACATCTTCCGCGCAGGCCGACTCGACCAGTGAGCTATTACGCTTTCTTTAAATGATGGCTGCTTCTAAGCCAACATCCTGGCTGTCTGAGCCTTCCCACATCGTTTCCCACTTAACCATGACTTTGGGACCTTAGCTGGCGGTCTGGGTTGTTTCCCTCTTCACGACGGACGTTAGCACCCGCCGTGTGTCTCCCGTGATAACATTCTTCGGTATTCGCAGTTTGCATCGGGTTGGTAAGTCGGGATGACCCCCTAGCCGAAACAGTGCTCTACCCCCGAAGATGAATTCACGAGGCGCTACCTAAATAGCTTTCGGGGAGAACCAGCTATCTCCCGGTTTGATTGGCCTTTCACCCCCAGCCACAAGTCATCCGCTAATTTTTCAACATTAGTCGGTTCGGTCCTCCAGTTAGTGTTACCCAACCTTCAACCTGCCCATGGCTAGATCACCGGGTTTCGGGTCTATACCCTGCAACTTAACGCCCAGTTAAGACTCGGTTTCCCTTCGGCTCCCCTATCCGGTTAACCTTGCTACAGAATATAAGTCGCTGACCCATTATACAAAAGGTACGCAGTCACCCCATAAAAGAGGCTCCCACTGCTTGTACGTACACGGTTTCAGGTTCTTTTTCACTCCCCTCGCCGGGGTTCTTTTCGCCTTTCCCTCACGGTACTGGTTCACTATCGGTCAGTCAGGAGTATTTAGCCTTGGAGGATGGTCCCCCCATATTCAGACAGGATACCACGTGTCCCGCCCTACTCATCGAGCTCACAGCACGTGCAATTTTGTGTACGGGGCTGTCACCCTGTATCGCCGGCCTTTCCAGACCGTTCCACTACCACACATGCTGATTCAGGCTCTGGGCTGCTCCCCGTTCGCTCGCCGCTACTGGGGGAATCTCGGTTGATTTCTTTTCCTCGGGGTACTTAGATGTTTCAGTTCCCCCGGTTCGCCTCGTTAAGCTATGTATTCACTTAACGATAGTGCAACGGATTGCACTGGGTTTCCCCATTCGGACATCGCCGGCTATAACGGTTCATATCACCTTACCGACGCTTTTCGCAGATTAGCACGTCCTTCATCGCCTCTGACTGCCAGGGCATCCACCGTGTACGCTTAGTCGCTTAACCTCACAACCCGAAGATGTTTCACTTCTGATTGCGAAAATTTGAGAGACTCGAACACACATTGACTGTGTGTCGTTTCAATTTTCAGCTTGATCCAGATTTTTAAAGAGCAAATATCTCAAACATGACTCTGAAGTCAGTTTTGAGATATCGGTGGCAACGCCTTTCACACATTCCCGCGCAAGTGGCGTCCCCTAGGGGATTCGAACCCCTGTTACCGCCGTGAAAGGGCGGTGTCCTGGGCCTCTAGACGAAGGGGACACGAAAATTGCTTATCACGCGCTGCGTGATATTTTCGTGTAGGGTGAGCTTTCATTAACAGAAAGCGAGCGGCCTTATTCTGTTCAGCCTCACTCCCAACGCGTAAACGCCTTGCTTTTTACTTTTCATCAGACAATCTGTGTGGACACTACAAAGGCAGGTTCTTTAAGGTAAGGAGGTGATCCAACCGCAGGTTCCCCTACGGTTACCTTGTTACGACTTCACCCCAGTCATGAATCACAAAGTGGTAAGCGCCCTCCCGAAGGTTAAGCTACCTACTTCTTTTGCAACCCACTCCCATGGTGTGACGGGCGGTGTGTACAAGGCCCGGGAACGTATTCACCGTGGCATTCTGATCCACGATTACTAGCGATTCCGACTTCATGGAGTCGAGTTGCAGACTCCAATCCGGACTACGACATACTTTATGAGGTCCGCTTGCTCTCGCGAGGTCGCTTCTCTTTGTATATGCCATTGTAGCACGTGTGTAGCCCTGGTCGTAAGGGCCATGATGACTTGACGTCATCCCCACCTTCCTCCAGTTTATCACTGGCAGTCTCCTTTGAGTTCCCGACCGAATCGCTGGCAACAAAGGATAAGGGTTGCGCTCGTTGCGGGACTTAACCCAACATTTCACAACACGAGCTGACGACAGCCATGCAGCACCTGTCTCACAGTTCCCGAAGGCACCAAGGCATCTCTGCCAAGTTCTGTGGATGTCAAGACCAGGTAAGGTTCTTCGCGTTGCATCGAATTAAACCACATGCTCCACCGCTTGTGCGGGCCCCCGTCAATTCATTTGAGTTTTAACCTTGCGGCCGTACTCCCCAGGCGGTCTATTTAACGCGTTAGCTCCGGAAGCCACGCCTCAAGGGCACAACCTCCAAATAGACATCGTTTACGGCGTGGACTACCAGGGTATCTAATCCTGTTTGCTCCCCACGCTTTCGCACCTGAGCGTCAGTCTTCGTCCAGGGGGCCGCCTTCGCCACCGGTATTCCTCCAGATCTCTACGCATTTCACCGCTACACCTGGAATTCTACCCCCCTCTACGAGACTCAAGCCTGCCAGTTTCGAATGCAGTTCCCAGGTTGAGCCCGGGGATTTCACATCCGACTTGACAGACCGCCTGCGTGCGCTTTACGCCCAGTAATTCCGATTAACGCTTGCACCCTCCGTATTACCGCGGCTGCTGGCACGGAGTTAGCCGGTGCTTCTTCTGCGGGTAACGTCAATGAATGCGGTTATTAACCACATCCCCTTCCTCCCCGCTGAAAGTACTTTACAACCCGAAGGCCTTCTTCATACACGCGGCATGGCTGCATCAGGCTTGCGCCCATTGTGCAATATTCCCCACTGCTGCCTCCCGTAGGAGTCTGGACCGTGTCTCAGTTCCAGTGTGGCTGGTCATCCTCTCAGACCAGCTAGGGATCGTCGCCTTGGTGAGCCGTTACCTCACCAACAAGCTAATCCCATCTGGGCACATCCGATGGCAAGAGGCCCGAAGGTCCCCCTCTTTGGTCTTGCGACGTTATGCGGTATTAGCTACCGTTTCCAGTAGTTATCCCCCTCCATCGGGCAGTTTCCCAGACATTACTCACCCGTCCGCCACTCGTCAGCGAAGCAGCAAGCTGCTTCCTGTTACCGTTCGACTTGCATGTGTTAGGCCTGCCGCCAGCGTTCAATCTGAGCCATGATCAAACTCTTCAATTTAAGTTTGATGCTCGTGAATTAAACTTCGTAATGAATTACGTGTTCACTCAGAGACTTGGTATTCATTTTTCGTCTTGCGACGTTAAGAATCCATGTCACTTTGAGTGCCCACACAGATTGTCTGATAAATTGTTAAAGAGCAGTGCCGCTTCGCTTTTTCTCAGCGGCGCGGGGTGTGCATAATACGCTTTCCCGCTTCAGAGTCAAGCATTTATTTCGCTTTTCTCTGTGGGCGTTCATTGCTGAACCCCGCTGACCCGGCGGCTTGCGTGCCGTTGTTCCGTGTCAGTGGAGGCGCATTATAGGGAGTTATTTCGGGCTGACAAGTCAAAAATACAAAAAACTTATCAATTGCTCATTTTCCAGGCAAACCACCCCATAAAACATCATTTTAGCCTGGTTTTTAAACAAAAATGGGCTCCGCAGAGCCCATTTTTTATTTCATCAGGAATTACTGTACTGCAACAATGCGATCGTCATTTACTTCAAGACGAATCGTTTTGCCTGGAATTAACTCACCAGACAGGATTTGCTGCGCCAGCGGGTTTTCGATCTGCTGTTGGATTGCACGTTTCAACGGGCGAGCCCCATACACCGGATCATAACCATTCGCGCTCAGCAGTTTCAGGGCCTCATCGGAGATGTGGATTTCATAGCCACGTTCTTCCAGACGTTTATACAGGCGCTGCAATTGGATCTGCGCAATAGACGCGATGTGTTGTTCACCCAGCGGATGGAATACAACAACCTCATCTATACGGTTTATAAATTCCGGGCGGAAGTTGTGGCTCACCACGCCTAACACCAGGTCTTTCATATGGCTGTAGTCCAGATCGCCGAAGCGTTCCTGAATCAGATCGGAACCCAGGTTAGAGGTCATAATGACCACCGTATTACGGAAGTCGACCGTTCTACCCTGTCCGTCAGTCAGGCGACCATCATCCAGTACCTGCAGAAGAATGTTGAACACATCAGGATGCGCTTTTTCAACTTCATCTAACAGAATGACAGAATATGGACGACGACGAACGGCTTCTGTCAGGTACCCCCCCTCTTCATAACCGACATATCCCGGAGGCGCCCCCACCAGACGAGACACGGAGTGTTTCTCCATAAACTCGGACATGTCGATACGCACCATTGCATCATCACTATCAAACATAAAGTTTGCCAGCGCTTTACACAGTTCGGTTTTACCTACCCCGGTTGGGCCGAGGAACAGGAACGAGCCAATCGGGCGGTTTGGATCGGCAAGACCCGCACGACTACGACGAATCGCATTCGATACCGCTTCTACCGCTTCGTTCTGCCCGATCACGCGGCTATGTAACTCCTGCTCCATACGCAACAGCTTTTCGCGCTCACCTTCCAGCATTCTCGCGACGGGAATACCCGTCCAGCGCGCCAGTACTTCGGCAATTTCCGCATCCGTCACTTTATTACGCAGCAGACGCATGGTTTTGCCTTCAGACAGAGTCGCGGCTTCCAGCTGTTTTTCCAGTTCAGGAATTTTGCCGTACTGTAATTCTGACATCCGCGCCAGATCGCCAACACGACGAGCCTGTTCAATGGCAATCTTCGCCTGTTCCAGCTCGGCTTTAATCGTCTGTGTTCCGGAGAGCGACGCTTTTTCCGCTTTCCACTCTTCTTCTAATTCAGAATACTGACGCTCTTTGTCGTCCAGTTCTTCGTTAAGCATATCGAGACGTTTTTTACTCGCCTCATCAGACTCTTTCATCAGCGCCTGCTGTTCCAGTTTGAGCTGGATAATACGGCGGTCGAGTCTGTCCAGCTCTTCCGGCTTGGAGTCAATCTGCATACGGATGCTGGATGCCGCTTCATCGATCAGGTCGATAGCTTTATCCGGCAACTGACGGTCGGCAATATATCGATGAGACAGCGTGGCAGCAGCAACGATCGCCGGGTCAGTAATTTGTACATGGTGATGCAGTTCATAACGCTCTTTAAGACCACGAAGAATCGCGATGGTATCTTCCACGGAAGGTTCTGCCACGAACACTTTCTGGAAACGACGTTCCAGTGCCGCATCTTTTTCGATGTACTGGCGATACTCGTCGAGCGTTGTCGCCCCAACGCAGTGCAGCTCCCCACGCGCCAGCGCCGGTTTCAGCATGTTCCCGGCGTCCATTGCGCCATCCGCTTTACCCGCGCCTACCATAGTGTGCAGTTCGTCAATGAACAGGATGACATTCCCTTCCTGTTTGGCGAGATCGGTGAGTACGCCTTTTAAGCGCTCTTCAAATTCACCACGGTATTTTGCCCCCGCCACGAGCGCGCCCATATCCAGCGCCAGTACGCGACGACCTTTTAACCCTTCCGGGACTTCACCATTAATGATTCGCTGTGCCAGCCCTTCGACAATCGCCGTTTTACCGACGCCAGGCTCACCGATTAACACCGGGTTGTTTTTAGTACGACGTTGCAGCACCTGAATAGTACGGCGGATCTCTTCGTCACGACCGATAACCGGGTCAAGCTTGCCCTGCTCGGCACGCTCGGTCAGATCGACGGTGTATTTTTTCAAGGCCTGACGTTGGTCTTCAGCCCCCTGGTCGTTCACGCTTTCACCTCCACGCATTTGTTCAATTGCCTGAGTAATATTAGCGGTAGTTGCACCAGCCGATTTCAGTAAATCGGGCAATGTACCGCGCGACTCAAGCGCCGCCAGAACGAACAGTTCTGACGAAATAAAGTTGTCCCCTCGCTTTTGCGCCAGCTTGTCGCAAAGATTCAGTACGCGCACCAGATCCTGAGACGGCTGGACGTCGCCGCCGGTGCCTTCCACCTGAGGTAAACGACTCAGTGCCTGATCGATGGCAGTGCGTAGCTGTCCGGCATTAATGCCGGCAGAGGTTAATAAAGGACGAACCGAACCCCCTTCCTGATTCAGCAAGGCGCTCATTAAATGAAGAGGTTCGATGAATTGGTTGTCGTGCCCCAGTGCGAGTGACTGGGCATCGGCAAGAGCAAGCTGGAATTTGTTAGTAAGACGATCCAGACGCATAACTCCTCCCATAACAGGTCAAATTTGCTACTGGAGATTAAATGAGGTCATCCCTCAATTATTCAAGGTTTTTGACCTGAATTATGTGAAAAGAAAATTACGCGTACCGGATCGTCTTGATTCTTTAGGTTATATCAGCCAAATAAAACTTGCCATACGCCCCGTGGTCTTGTCGCGACGATAAGAGAAGAAAGTCTCATTTTCACTAAAAGTACAGCGGTCACCGCCATAAATTTGCTCAATGCCAACCTTTGCCAGGCGCTGACGTGCAAGCTGGTAAATATTCGCCAGATATTTTTCACCGTGTGGCACAAAGGCTTCATGCGCGTTAGCCTCTTTGGCGATAAATGCCTCGCGCACCTCTGGCCCAACTTCAAACGCTGCTGGACCAATCGCCGGACCTAACCAGGCAAGAATATTTTCTGGCTTGTCAACAAAGCAGGCCACCGTCTCTTCCAGTACGCCTTCACATAATCCACGCCAGCCCGCATGGGCTGCCGCCACTTCGGTACCCGCCCGGTTGCAGAACAACACGGGCAGACAGTCCGCCGTCATCACCGCGCAAACGGTGCCCGGCGTATTACTGTATGACGCATCCGCCCGTTTAGAGGCGTAAGGTCCGCCGGTCAGTTTCAGAACATCTTTCCCATGAACCTGCTCCAGCCAAACCGGTTTTGAAGGCAGATTGCCCGCAGCAAACAGACGTCTGCGGTTCTCGTCGACATGCTCCGGGTTATCGCCGCAGTGGGCCCCCAGATTTAATGCGTCATACGGCGGCAAACTTACGCCGCCTGTACGGGTCGAACTACAGGCCGCCACGCTTTTCGGCAGAGGCCACTGCGGGACAATAAGCTCACTCATAGCCAGGCCACGTCATCCTTATGCTCTTCGAAATCGGCGCGCATCGCGTCAATCAGTTCAACCATATCCTGCGGGATTGGCGCATGCCACTCCATTTCGATACCGGAAATGGGGTGATACAGACGTAGCATAGTGGCATGCAGCGCCTGACGGTCGAATTTACGCAATGTAGAGATAAAGGCATCCGACGCCCCTTTCGGCGGACGCGGACGACCACCGTACACCTGATCGCCCACCAGCGGATGGGTAATATGCGCCATATGCACGCGGATCTGGTGCGTACGTCCGGTCTCCAGACGCAGCCGCAGACGCGTGTGCACACGGAAGTGTTCCATAATGCGATAGTGCGTGACCGCCGGTTTCCCCATCGGATGCACCGCCATATGGGTACGCTTCGTCGGGTGACGGCTGATGGGTTCTTCCACCGTGCCGCCTGCGGTCATATGACCGATCGCTACCGCTTCGTATTCACGGGTGATTTCACGCAACTGCAACGCTTCAACCAGACGCGTCTGTGCCGGAACGGTTTTCGCGACCACCATTAGCCCAGTGGTGTCTTTATCCAGACGATGGACAATCCCCGCACGTGGAACATCAGCAATCGGCGGATAATAATGCAGTAACGCATTCAGAACCGTGCCGTCCGGATTACCCGCTCCAGGGTGGACAACCAGATCGCGCGGCTTGTTGATAACAATGATGTCATCATCTTCATAAACGATATCCAGTGGGATATCCTGAGGCTCGAAGCGGATTTCTTCATCGATTTCAGCATCGATGGCGACCAGTTCGCCGCCTAACACTTTTTCTTTTGGTTTGTCGCAAAGTTTACCGTTGACCAACACGCGCCGATCAAGAATCCAATCTTTTATGCGCGATCGCGAATAATCAGGGAACATTTCGGCCAAAGCTTGATCTAAGCGTTGACCGAGTTGATTTTCGGATACCGTTGCGGTGAGTTGTACTCGTTGTGCCATATACAGCTTCTTCGTTTAACGTTGGGTTTTACGGCTTTGCCGTTTAATATAGTGTGCTATTGTAGCTGGTCTTAACCGGGAGCAGGAACAGAGAATCTCCCGTAAAACATTTTGAGGAAAGTCAAAACGTCATGACGCGCATGAAATATCTGGTGGCAGCAGCCACGTTGAGCCTGTTTTTGGCGGGTTGCTCTGGTTCAAAGGAAGAGGTGCCCGATAATCCGCCTAATGAAATCTACGCGACTGCTCAGCAAAAGCTGCAGGACGGTAACTGGAAACAGGCAATAACGCAATTGGAAGCGTTGGATAACCGCTATCCATTTGGTCCTTATTCTCAGCAGGTGCAGTTAGATCTCATCTACGCCTACTATAAAAACGCCGATCTGCCGCTTGCTCAGGCAGCCATCGATCGCTTTATCCGCCTGAACCCTACTCATCCTAACATTGATTATGTCATGTATATGCGTGGCCTGACCAATATGGCGTTAGATGACAGCGCATTACAAGGGTTCTTTGGTGTCGATCGTAGCGACCGAGATCCTCAGCATGCGCGAGCTGCGTTCAACGACTTTTCGAAACTGGTTCGCGGTTATCCGAACAGCCAGTACACTACCGACGCCACCAAACGTCTGGTGTTCCTGAAAGATCGTCTGGCAAAGTATGAGTATTCCGTTGCGGATTACTACACCAAGCGCGGCGCATGGGTTGCCGTAGTTAACCGTGTAGAAGGCATGTTGCGTGATTTCCCGGATACGCAGGCAACGCGTGACGCCCTGCCGCTGATGGAAAACGCCTACCGCGAAATGCAGATGACGTCGCAGGCTGACAAAGTGGCGAAGATTATCGCCGCCAACAGCAGCAACACCTGATCGATTTTCAGATGCAAAAACGGCAGCCTCAAAGCTGCCGTTGTTTTATTCTTTTCGCGTCATAACGCTGATGACTTTTGCGTGACGCAACCCATCAAATATGGCCTGCTTTCTGGCTTTCCTCAAGTTAATAATCACCTCTTCCTGCGATAACTCACAAAAAGGTTTCCTTGACAAAAAGTGACAAAATAATGTGATTTAAATCACACATTTTGACATTAGGAACGGTATGCTGGGATCACCAAGACGGGAAAGACAAGAGGTAAAATTTATGACAATGAACATTACCAGTAAACAAATGGAAATTACTCCGGCAATTCGCCAACATGTCGCAGACCGTCTCGCCAAACTTGAAAAATGGCAAACTCACCTAATTAATCCACATATCATTCTGTCCAAGGAGCCACAGGGTTTCATTGCTGATGCCACCATCAATACACCGAACGGACATCTGGTCGCCAGCGCAAAACACGAAGATATGTACACCGCTATTAACGATTTGATCAACAAGCTGGAACGGCAGCTCAATAAAGTGCAGCACAAAGGCGAAGCCCGTCGTGCAACAACTTCAGTAAAAGACGCCAACTTCGTCGAAGCAGAAGAAGAGTAGTCCCTTACATTGAGTGTATCGCCAACGCGCCTTCGGGCGCGTTTTTTGTTGACAGGGTGAAAACAGTACGGGTACTTTACTCACATCACATAAGGAAACTGATATGAAACTCACCCCGTTTTTCTTCGCATTCTTTTTTACCTTCCCCTGAATGGGAGGCTTTCGTCGTGTGAAAAAGAATGCGAAGACGAACAATAAGGCCTCCCACACCGGGGGGCCTTTTTTATTGATAACAATAAAGGCAACACTATGACATCGGAAAACCCATTACTGGCGCTGCGCGATAAAATCAGCACGCTGGATGAAAAATTGCTGGCGTTACTGGCCGAGCGACGTGAGCTGGCGGTTGAAGTCGGTAAAGCCAAGCTCGAATCCCATCGCCCGGTGCGGGATATCGACCGCGAGCGCGATCTGCTGGACAGACTGATTACGCTTGGCAAAGCACACCACCTTGATGCGCACTACATCACCCGCCTTTTTCAGCTCATCATCGAAGATTCCGTTCTCACCCAGCAGGCGCTGCTCCAGCAACATCTGAATAAAACCAACCCGCATTCTGCACGCGTGGCGTTCCTGGGGCCAAAAGGTTCTTACTCACATCTCGCGGCACGCCAATACGCAGCACGTCACTTTGAACAGTTTATTGAAAGCGGCTGTGCAAAATTCGCTGATATTTTTAATCAGGTCGAAACCGGTCAGGCCGACTACGCGGTCGTGCCCATTGAAAATACCAGCTCCGGTGGAATTAACGATGTCTACGATCTGCTGCAGCACACGTCGTTATCAATTGTGGGCGAGATGACGATCGCTATCGACCACTGCGTACTGGTTTGCGGAACAACAGACCTGGATACCATCGAAACGGTATACAGTCATCCGCAGCCGTTCCAGCAATGCAGCAAATTTCTTAATCGTTATCCGCACTGGAAAATTGAGTACACCGAAAGCACCTCCGCCGCAATGGAAAAGGTCGCTCAGGCGAACTCTCCGCGCGTTGCCGCACTCGGAAGCGAAGCCGGTGGCGTGTTGCATGGATTACAGGTTCTGGAACGTATCGAAGCGAATCAGACGCAGAACATCACTCGCTTTATCGTGCTGGCGCGTAAAGCGATCAACGTCTCCGACCAGGTGCCGGCGAAAACCACGCTGCTGATGGCGACAGGACAACAGGCGGGCGCCCTGGTGGAAGCGCTGCTGGTGATGCGTAATCACAATTTGATCATGACTAAACTGGAGTCCCGTCCAATACACGGCAATCCGTGGGAAGAGATGTTTTATCTCGATATCCAGGCCAATCTGGAATCCCCACAGATGCAAAAAGCGCTCAAGGAGTTGGGCGAAATTACCCGCTCCATGAAGGTTCTTGGCTGCTATCCCAGTGAGAACGTGGTACCCGTCGATCCGAGCTAAAACAAAAAAGCCAGTGGGTAGACACTGGCTTTTTCTTTCCGGCAACGCGCATCAAGCGCGACTGTCATTCGCCTGGCGCAATAGCGTCCGGCTCTCGCTCTGGAAGCGCTTCGCGTAGTCACCGAACCAATGCTCAACTTTGCGGAAGCTGTCGATAAACGCCTGTTTATCCCCCTGCTCCAGCAGGCTAATCGCTTCGCCAAAACGTTTGTAGTAGCGTTTAATCAGTGCCAGATTGCTCTCCGACGACATGATGATATCGGCGTAAAGCTGTGGATCCTGGGCGAACAGTCGCCCGACCATCGCCAGTTCAAGACGGTAAATCGGTGAAGAAAGTGCCAGCAGCTGTTCAAGCTGCACGTTTTCTTCCGCCAGATGCAGACCATAGGCAAAGGTGGCAAAGTGGCGCAGCGCCTGAATGAACGCCATGTTCTGATCGTGCTCGACGGCGCTGATACGGTGCAGTCGCGCACCCCAGACCTGAATCTGCTCCAGGAACCACTGATAGGCTTCCGGATTGCGCCCGTCGCACCAGACCACCACCTGCTTTGCCAGGCTACCGCTGTCCGGGCCGAACATCGGGTGCAGACCGAGCACAGGACCGTCGTGCGCCGCCAGCATCGCCTGTAAGGGACCATTTTTCACTGAAGCCAGATCGACCAGAATACAGTCAACCGGCAACGGCGGTAACTTGCCGATCACCGATTCCGTCAGGTGGATCGGTACGCTGACAATCACCATGCCGGCATCCGCGACGATCTCCTGCGCGCGATCCCAATCATGCTGTTCGAGGATCCGCACCTGATACCCCGACAGGGTGAGCATTTTCTCGAACAACCGTCCCATCTGCCCGCCCCCGCCGACAATGACCACCGGGCGCAGAGAAGGACATAGCGTCTTAAACCCTTTATCGTTCTCACTGGAATAGGACTCACGCATCACCCGTCGCAGCACGTCCTCAATCAGATCGGGTGGTACGCCGAGCGCTTCCGCTTCCGCACGGCGCGACGCCAGCATCGAGGCTTCGCGCTCTGGTACGTAAATCGGCAGACCAAAGCGGCTTTTGACTTCACCGACTTCAGCCACCAGTTCCAGACGGCGCGCCAGCAAATCCAGCAGCGCCTTGTCTACTTCATCAATTTGATCGCGTAACGCGGTCAACTCAGCAACCATAACGAACCTCTTAAGCCTGGCGCGCCGCCAACTGGCCGTTCAAGTCTTTGTTAATTTCACGCAGCAACGCGTCCGTCATTTCCCAACTGATGCAGGCATCGGTAACGGACACACCGTACTTCATTTCGCTGCGCGGTTGCTCGGAGGACTGGTTGCCTTCGTGAATGTTACTTTCAATCATCAGGCCGATGATTGAACGGTTGCCATCTTTAATTTGTGCAACCACTGACTCCGCCACGGCAGGCTGACGACGGTAATCTTTATTGGAGTTACCATGACTGCAATCTACCATCAGTGACGGTCGCAGTCCCGCCTGTTCCATCTCTTTTTCGCATTGCGCGACGTCTGCCGGGCTGTAGTTAGGCGCTTTGCCGCCGCGCAGGATCACATGACCGTCCGGGTTACCCTGAGTTTGCAGCAGCGCAACCTGACCGGCCTGGTTAATACCGACAAAACGGTGTGACTGCGCCGCCGCACGCATGGCGTTGATCGCCGTCGCCAGGCTACCATCGGTGCCGTTTTTGAAACCCACCGGCATCGACAGACCCGACGCCATTTCACGGTGCGTTTGTGATTCCGTGGTGCGCGCACCAATCGCCGACCAGCTAAACAGATCGCCCAGGTACTGAGGACTATTTGGATCCAGCGCTTCCGTCGCCAGCGGCAGTCCCATATTGACCAGTTCAAGCAGCAGCTGACGCGCAATTTTCAGACCGGCTTCAACGTCAAAAGAGCCATCCATATGAGGATCGTTAATTAACCCTTTCCAGCCAACGGTGGTACGGGGTTTTTCAAAATAGACGCGCATCACCAGATAGAGGCTATCGCTGACCTCTGCGGCAAGGGCTTTAAATCGACGAGCATATTCCAGGGCCGTTTCAGGATCGTGAATGGAGCACGGACCACACACCACCAACAGGCGCGGATCGCGACCGGCAATAATGTCAGAAATGGTTTTGCGCGACTGGGCGATTTGCGCCTCTTGCGCCAGGCTCAGCGGAAATTCCGCTTTAAGTTGTTCCGGGGTCATCAGAACCTGTTCGTCGGTAATGTGTACGTTGTTCAGCGCGTCTTTTTGCATGATGGCGATCCTGTTTTAGCTCGTTTGCGATAGTTTTCCTCAGTGAGGATGACGTAACGATACCACAACGAGTAAAGATATCAATCCAAAATACGTAAACATTACGTTACAGTAGTGATATTTATTCGATTTAACGCCTCATAAACCGTATAAAATAATTTACATCTATTTGTTACGCGATCCGCTATGCTTTGAAAAAACAGGAGAGCAGGCAATGATGAGAATAGTCGGTATCGCAGTGATTTTTCTGCTCAGCGGCTGTCAGATCGATCCTTACACTCACGCACCAACATGGACCAGCACCGACTGGTATGACGTCGGCATTGAAGATGCGATTTCCGGTGTTGCGGTTAAAGATAATGAAACGCTGGCCGATACTTTTAATGACCCGGAGGTGGATCGTCCGCAATACCTCAAAGGTTACGCTGAAGGCCAACGTAAAACCTGTCAGCAAAACTTTGCCTATGCCAGAGGTGTGACGGGGAAAACCTTCCCCGCCAGTTGCGATACGGTAGAAAATGCCAGCCAGTTGCGTGAAGCCTGGCAACAAGGTGCTGATGAAAATGCTGGCTCAACGCGTCTGAATTAATATTTAGTCAGATTTAGCTTAAGGCACATCCGTTAATCTATAAGGTATAATGACGCTCCGCAAAAATAATGTTATTTTGCTTTAAACAGAACATGGATGTATTTTGATGACTGATAAAAGATGCTGGTGAGGAAATCGTTATGTTCACTTCTCACCGACGCTTGATGCTGTTAATGCTTTTGCTGGCAGGATCGCCAGTTTTTGCGAATAACATCCCTGATGCGGCGAAGAACGTTCGCACCATGGTCTCTGGCATCGTCAGTTATACGCGCTGGCCAGCCCTCTCAGGGCCGCCCAGACTGTGCATTTTCTCGTCTTCCCGGTTTGCCAACGTACTGGGGGACAGCAGTGATACGCCGCTGCCTTATCAACCCGTCATTATTAACACCGAACAAGAAGCATTAGCTGCTCGCTGTGATGGTGTTTATTTCGGCAGTGAATCTCCCGCTGCTCAGGTTGAATTAACCAATAAATATCCGTCTAAGGCGTTGTTATTAATTGCAGAACAGAATGCCGAATGCATTATTGGTAGCGCCTTTTGTCTGGTTATTAACAATAATGATGTCAGATTCGCCGTTAATCTGGATTCCTTGTCACGCAGTGGCGTAAGAGTCAATCCGGATGTATTGATGCTCGCACGGAATAAAAAGCATGGATAAGGCTCATTCCTCACCCCCCCGTCCAACGTTTAAGCGAGCGTTGCGACGCATCAACATCACCAGCGTGATCGTAACCATGACGCTGATCTGGCTGCTGCTGTGTGTTGCCTCGGTACTGACGTTAAAACAGTATGCGCAAAAAAATCTCGAGCTCACAGCGGCGACAATGACTCATAGCCTGGAAGCCGCGTTGGTATTCACTGATGATGCCGCTGCCGCAGAAACACTGGCCGCACTCGGCCAACAGGGGCAATTTTCCGTCGCTGAAGTTCGCGACAATAATCAGAATGTCATTGCCTCCTGGCGCTATAACGCGCAAGAGAACGACGATAAGCTGGGCGATTTTATCA
This sequence comes from Citrobacter farmeri, assembly GCF_019048065.1. NCBI lineage: Bacteria > Pseudomonadati > Pseudomonadota > Gammaproteobacteria > Enterobacterales > Enterobacteriaceae > Citrobacter > Citrobacter farmeri. The sequence goes on along the minus strand of NZ_CP077291.1, from coordinate 1,171,319 downwards.
GCCACTGGCTCTTTCCCTTACCCGTTGCCCAGCCCGTCTGGCACAGCGGTGAAATTATTGGCGAAGTTCGACTTACCGCGCGTGACAGTTTAATCAGCCACTTCATCTGGCTTTCCCTGGCCGTGCTTACCGGGTCGATTCTGCTGGCCTCCGGTATTGCCATTTTGCTGACGCGACATCTGCACCGTGGCGTGGTTGAGGCGCTGCAAAATATCACCGAGGTGGTACACGATGTGCGTACCAACCGCAATTTCTCCCGCCGCGTCTCTGAAGAGCGGATTGAAGAGTTCCACAATTTTGCCCAGGACTTCAACAGCCTGTTGGATGAAATGGAAGAGTGGCAACTACGTTTGCAGGCCAAAAATGCGCAATTACTGCGAACGGCACTGCACGATCCGCTGACGGGTCTGGCAAACCGCGCGGCTTTTCGTAGCAGTATTAGCGCTCTGATGAACGACAACTCCGCCCGCAGCAGCTCAGCACTCCTGTTTCTTGATGGTGATAACTTCAAATTCGTGAATGATACCTGGGGGCATGCCGCAGGCGATCGCGTCCTGATTGAAGTCGCCAGACGACTGGCTGAATTTGGTGGCAACCGTCATATCCCTTATCGCCTCGGCGGAGATGAGTTTGCCGTCGTTCTTTACGGCGTACATTCAGACTATGAAGTCCAGCGAATCAGCGCCGCGCTGTCGCAAGAGTTTAATCGTCCTTTTGACCTGCATAACGGCCATTTAGTCAGTATGACGCTGAGTATGGGTTACGCGCTGACCTGGGAACACGCTTCCGCCGAGAAATTACAAGAATTAGCCGATCGCAATATGTATCAGGCGAAACATCAGCGCACAGAGCGCTCGATTAAATAAAAAAGGAATACACACATGCTTAAGCGTCTTTTATCCCCACTCATTCTTGCCACGCTACTGCTGGCAGGCTGTCAGGCTCCACAGGGTAAATTCACCCCTGAGCAGATAGCGGCTATGCAATCGTACGGATTTACTGAATCCGCGGGGGACTGGTCCCTGGGGCTTTCCGACACCATTTTGTTTGATAAGAATGACTACAAGCTGCGTGCGGAAAGCCAGCAGCAGATCGAGTCGATGGCCGCTCGCCTGGCCTCAGTAGGTCTGAACCATGCACGCATGGATGGACACACCGATAACTACGGCGAGGACAGCTACAATGAGGCATTATCGCTCAAGCGCGCCAATGTCGTGGCCGACGCATGGTCAGAGGGCGCGAAAGTTCCGCGCACCAACCTGACCACCCAGGGATTAGGGAAGAAATACCCGATCGCCAGCAACCAGTCCGCGAAAGGACGTGCTGAAAACCGCCGCGTCGCCGTGGTCATCAGCACGCCTTAATCCTCAGTCGACTGACTGCGTGAACACCGTACGTGACGCGTGAACCCAGCGCAGCCAGTCGATCAGCATGAACAGCAGCAGACTTCCCCCCAGCACCGGCATTGCCACTCCCAGCGCAATCGCCAACAGCACGACGCTAACACGCCCCCGCATACTCAACAAAAGCCAACTGTGAACCAGCGTCTGTGCCGGGCTGGCTGAAGGTCTCGCTGGGCGGCGGATCCACCACAATCGATAGCCAATCACGATCATCAGGCATAGCCCTGTGCCAAAGCCGATCAGCAGCAGTTGGTTCGGCCATCCCAGCAGAATACCCATATGAAAATCGACGCCCCATCGCGTTAACTTCGCCATGAGCGGGAAGTCGGCAAACCGGGTGCGGTCGGTCACCTGCCGTGTTGCCGGATCGACAGCAATAGCGTCAACCTGGGTAGGCCAGCGGCGATCGATCTCCGTCACCGTCCAGCCGTGCTGCGCATCCTTCGGCGGGCGGATTTCCAGCCGGAGCGCATTCAGTCCTGTTTGTTGCGCGGTCTGTAATACGGCATCGAACTGACGAATATCCACGTGGGCCTCTGGCATCACCCTGCCGCCATGATGGTCGGCATGTTCATCCTGAAGCTGGCGAGGTCCATGGAGCTGAGCGTTAAGCTGTGGCGTCAGCCAGCCAAACGCCGCGCGCATTTTATCCACGTTGCCGCCTGCCCACTGTGACCAGGTCAGTCCGGTTGCCGAAAACAACAGCATTCCAACTAACAGCAGCCATCCCAGCGTAACGTGCAGACGCCGCTGGTTTTGTAGCGGATTGTTCAACCGACGACGGGGACGCGTAAACCACCAGAGCGCGATACCGCCCAGCGCCGCCACCCACATCCAGGATGCCGCCAGTTCACTGTAAATGCGCCCAACCTCCCCCAACAGCAGTGAGCGGTGGGCATAGTCAATCCACTGACGCAGTGGCAGAATGCCGCTGGTGCCGTACACCGGCATATCGCCTTTGACGGCCAGAGTCACCGGATCGATAAAAATGGCCCGATGTTCAGAGGCCGCCAGTGCCGGGTCGACAAACATGACTCGCGTTGTATCGCCAGGCTCCAGTCCGGGGCGAACGGCGTGCAGCCGCAGGTGCCCGCCGGTCACCTGCTGGGCGATAGCAACCTGTGCCGCCAGCGATTGCGGCTCTCCCTGCATCGTCCCGTTAAGTGCCTGAGCATAAATAGTCTCTTCCAGTTGCGGCGTCGCCACATATAGCGTGCCGGTCAGCGCAGCAACAAAGATAAATGGCCCGACAAACAGGCCGATGTAGAAATGAAGGCGTCGCAGCAGGGTTATCCATGCCGCGCGCGGTGTGCAGGTTGTCATACTTTTCCTCAGAAAAAGCAAAAGAGTGTCGTGACGCTTATGCGCACAATCTTATTTTCAGAAACAGGAAAGCACAGACCTGCGCGGCGGCGCGCGAGTATCAGGATACAGCCAGGGGAAGAAGTGCCAGTGTTGAACCGTCGGACGAATGGGGTTGTCTTGCACCCTGAGCAGGACACCGCAGAGCAGAATAACCAGGGCCAGAATAATCCCGGGAACGTGAGCCAGTAATACACAGTAGCCACAGGCTTCGCCGTGATCGACGGGGATCGGGACAGGAGGAGAACCTCGGTCATGCTCTCCGAACTCTGCCATCGTACTCATCTCATGATGCATACCGGGCATTGCGCTCATCGGATCTTTTTGCAGCGCCACGGAGATCAACGGGGCAATAACAATCAGCAGGATCGCAAACAGCGCGAGACATGCCGCACGCTGCTGAAAACCTGACTGACGAATTTTACCCATAACACCTGCCCCGCTCGCTGCGAACGAGGAACATTGTAAATGATTTATGAACTGAAGGTTAACGCCACGAACATTACCGAGATAAAAAAGGGCCAGCCAATTGGCCAGCCCTTCTGACAGGATGTCGCCTGAGCGATATCTTAGTTAAGACGCTCTTTGATACGAGCAGCCTTACCAGTACGCTCACGCAGGTAGTACAGTTTAGCTTTACGAACGGCACCACGACGTTTGACAGTAATGCTGTCAACAACCGGAGAGTGGGTCTGGAAGACACGCTCAACGCCTTCGCCGTTGGAAATTTTACGAACAGTGAATGCAGAGTGCAGACCGCGGTTACGAATAGCGATAACCACGCCCTCGAATGCCTGCAGACGTTTTTTGGAACCTTCAACAACCCATACTTTCACTTCCACGGTATCACCCGGACGGAAGGAAGGTACGTCCTGCTTCATCTGCTCTTGTTCAAGTTGCTTAATAATGTTGCTCATAATTTAATCTCTTATCCTGGGTAAACTGATAATTGGGGGCTTACGCCATCCCATCATGTTTATGTTGCTGTTGCGCGTGTTCCGTTTTGAACTCCGCCAGCAACCTTGCTTGCTCTTCAGTCAGAGCCAGGTTTTCCAGAAGTTCAGGTCTTCTAAGCCAGGTGCGGCCCAGCGACTGTTTCAAACGCCAGCGACGTATCTCAGCATGGTTTCCTGACAGTAACACTGCCGGGACGTCCATCTCTTCTAACACTTCAGGTCGGGTATAGTGCGGGCAGTCCAGCAACCCATCCGCAAAGGAATCTTCCGTTGCCGATGCTTCATGACCCAGAACCCCCGGAATAAACCGGGAAACAGAGTCAATCAGTACCATTGCCGGTAACTCTCCACCGCTGAGAACGTAATCACCGATTGACCATTCTTCGTCAATTTCGGTTTGGATCACGCGCTCATCTATGCCTTCGTAGCGACCACATACCAGAATCAGCTTTTGATTCGTAGCCAGTTCGCTGACGCCCGCTTGATCAAGCTTGCGTCCCTGAGGTGACAGATAAATCACCTTAGCGCCTTCACCCGCCGCGCTTTTTGCTGCATGAATGGCATCCCGTAAGGGTTGTACCATCATTAACATCCCCGGTCCGCCGCCGTAAGGACGATCGTCCACGGTACGGTGCCGGTCATGCGCGAAGTCACGAGGACTCCAGCTCTGGATGTTCAGCAGGCCATTTTTAACAGCCCGGCCAGTTACCCCGTAATCGGTAATTGCACGAAACATTTCTGGAAACAGGCTAACGATACCTATAAACACAAGCCAATCCCCATCACGCCGTCATTTACCGCTTATCCGGTGGTTTAAAAACCAGGATCCCAATCTACTTCGATAGTCCGCGTAGTGAGATCGACTTTCTTGATAACCTGCCCATCGAGGAACGGCACGAGGCGTTCCTTGATACCAAACGCATCTTTCAGGTTTGCCTTAATGACGATGACGTCATTCGATCCGGTTTCCATCATGTCGACGACTTTCCCGAGATCGTAGCCTTCTGTGGTCACTACCTGGCAGCCCATCAGGTCTTTCCAGTAGTAGTCACCCTCTTCCAGTTTTGGCAGTTGCGTAGAATCCACGACAATTTCGCAATTGGTCAGCAGATTCGCAGCATCCCGATCTTCAACGCCTTTCAGCTTGATGATCAGATCCTGATTGTGGTGCTTCCAGCTTTCCAGCTGTACTTGCTGCCACTGACCCGCCTTCTGGATAAACCAGGGCTGATAGTCAAAAATGCTTTCGGCGTCTTCAGTGGAAGAAAACACTCTGAGCCAACCACGAATACCGTAAGACGATCCCATTTTCCCTAAAACAATCGGGTCCACAGGTGCTTGCGCAGTGAGTTGCTTGCTCATCATGACCACCGTGACAGATTAAGCTGCTTTGCTTACTTCTTTGATCAGCGTAGCTACGCGATCAGAAATGGTCGCGCCCTGGCCAACCCAGTGAGCGATGCGATCCAGATCCAGGCGAGTGCCTTCTTCTTTTTCGCTAGCGATTGGGTTAAAGAAGCCAACGCGCTCAATGAAGCGACCGTTACGTGCGTTACGGCTGTCAGTAACAACAACCTGGTAGAACGGACGCTTTTTAGCGCCGTGACGAGCTAAACGAATAGTTACCATAACATCCTCTTGTGTGAATAAAACAACCGGGCCCCATCGAGGAACGGAGCCCGGGTGTCATATTAAAAGCCCGAAAATTTTACTGATTTCTGGGGAAATTGCAATCAGCAGTTGAAAACTCTGTCGCAGAAGGCCGTAGGCGATGCAGTCAGTTCGGTGCCGGCGTGCGCGCAGCCACCGGAGCGTACACGCAGTACGTGAGGATGGCGAGCACACCCCGGTGCCGAAATGGCAAATAAGCCAGGCCTGTAAAGATTAGCGGCCGGGGAACCCTGGGGGCATCATCCCTTTCATACTTCTCATCATCTTCGCCATTCCCCCCTTCTTCATCTTCTTCATCATGCGCTGCATGTCGTCGAACTGTTTCAGAAGGCGGTTTACATCCTGCACCTGCATACCGCAGCCCTGCGCGATGCGGCGTTTACGGGATCCTTTGATGATTTCCGGCTTCGCGCGCTCTTTCAGCGTCATCGAGTTAATGATCGCCTCCATGCGCACCAGCACTTTGTCATCCATCTGTGATTTTACGTTATCGGGGATCTGCCCCATGCCTGGCAGCTTACCCATCAGGCTCGCCATGCCGCCCATGTTTTTCATCTGCCGCAACTGTTCCAGGAAGTCGGTCAGATCGAAACCATCGCCCTTTTTCAGTTTAGTCGCCAGCTTCTCAGCCTGCGCGCGGTCAACTTTACTTTCGATATCTTCGATCAGCGACAGCACGTCACCCATGCCAAGAATACGTGACGCGATACGATCCGGATGGAACGGCTCCAGCGCCTCGGTTTTCTCGCCAACGCCGAGGAATTTGATCGGCTTGCCGGTAATATGACGAATAGAAAGTGCGGCACCGCCACGGGCGTCACCGTCGACTTTGGTCAGCACCACGCCGGTCAGCGGCAGCGCTTCGTTAAACGCCTTCGCGGTATTCGCCGCATCCTGACCGGTCATCGCATCGACCACAAACAGGGTTTCTACCGGATTGATAGAAGCATGGACCTGTTTGATTTCGTCCATCATCGCTTCGTCAACGTGCAGACGACCGGCGGTATCCACCAGCAGCACGTCGTAGAACTTGAGTTTGGCTTCTTTCAACGCCGCATTAACGATATCGACCGGCTTCTGACCGACATCCGAGGGGAAGAAATCAACGCCTACCTGCTCAGCCAGCGTCTCCAGCTGTTTAATCGCCGCCGGGCGATATACGTCGGCAGAGACGACCAGCACTTTCTTCTTGTGCTTTTCGCGCAGGAATTTACCCAGCTTACCGACGCTGGTCGTTTTACCAGCACCCTGCAGGCCCGCCATCAGCACCACGGCTGGCGGCTGCGCCGCCAGATTCAGGCTCTGGTTTTCTTCGCCCATCGCCGCCACGAGTTCGTTACGAACAATCTTGACGAACTCCTGTCCTGGCGTCAGGCTCTTGTTAACTTCATGTCCAACCGCTTTCTCTTTTACGCGATTGATAAACTCTCGCACTACCGGCAGCGCAACGTCAGCCTCCAGCAGCGCCATGCGCACTTCGCGCAGCGTCTCTTTAACGTTGTCTTCAGTAAGGCGTCCACGGCCACTGATATTGCGCAGCGTGCGCGACAAACGATCGGTTAAATTATCAAACATTGTCTCTCGCCTGGGGTGGAAACGGTTGGTCGCTTAAGCGACACATGAACATAAATTTGCCGCAGTATAACATGAAGCCGTCTTTGTTGTTATGCAACGGTTGGAGCCGCGGTCACGTAACGCTATACTGCTTCTCTTTCTCACTGGCCAACTGTCGACACCACTATGCCCGTTTTTGCTCTGCTCGCCCTTGTCGCCTACTCCATCAGCCTCGCGCTGATCGTCCCTGCTTTGCTGCAAAAAAATAGCGGCTGGCGGCGTATGGCCATTCTTTCTGCGGTTGTCGCGCTGGTGTGTCATGCCGTCGCGCTAGAAGCCCGCATTCTGCCGGGTGGCGACAGCGGACAAAATCTAAGCCTGCTGAACGTCGGCTCGTTGGTCAGCCTGATGATTTGTACGGTGATGACCATTGTCGCCTCACGCAACCGTGGATGGCTGCTGCTGCCGGTGGTATATGCCTTCGCGCTAATCAATCTGGCCTTCGCGACCTTCATGCCAAATGAATTCATCACCCATCTCGAAGCCACGCCGGGGATGATGATCCACATCGGGCTGTCGCTGTTCTCTTATGCGACGCTCATTATCGCCGCACTGTACGCGCTGCAACTGGCCTGGATCGACTATCAGCTTAAAAACAAAAAGCTGGCGTTCAATAACGAAATGCCGCCGCTGATGAGCATCGAGCGCAAGATGTTCCACATCACGCAAATTGGCGTGGTTCTGTTGACGCTCACCCTGTGTACCGGCCTGTTTTACATGCACAATCTGTTCAGCATGGAAAATATCGACAAAGCGGTTCTCTCTATCGTCGCATGGTTTGTCTATATTGTTCTGTTGTGGGGGCATTATCATGAAGGCTGGCGCGGTCGTCGTGTCGTGTGGTTTAACGTCGCGGGCGCCGGGATCCTGACGTTGGCCTATTTCGGTAGCCGGATATTGCAGCAGTTTGTCAGCTAAGCCTTAAAGGAGGCGCCCCCTGGAACACATCTCCACCACCACGCTGATCGTCACACTGATCGTCATGGTGGTCATTTCCGCCTATTTTTCCGGTTCCGAAACCGGAATGATGACCCTGAATCGCTACCGCTTACGTCACCTGGCTAAACAAGGGAATCGTCCGGCAAAGCGCGTTGAAAAGCTGCTGCGTAAACCCGATCGCCTGATAAGCCTGGTGCTGATTGGCAATAACCTGGTTAATATCCTCGCCTCGGCGCTTGGCACTATCGTTGGTATGCGCCTGTATGGCGATGCCGGTGTTGCCATCGCCACCGGCGTGTTGACCTTCGTCGTGCTGGTGTTTGCCGAGGTTCTGCCGAAAACCATTGCTGCGCTCTATCCGGAAAAAGTGGCCTATCCCAGCAGTTTCCTGCTGGCTCCGTTGCAGATTCTGATGATGCCGCTGGTCTGGTTGCTCAACACGATCACCCGATTGCTGATGCGCATGATGGGCATTAAAACCGATATCGTCATCAGCGGTTCACTGAGTAAAGACGAGCTGCGTACCATCGTGAATGAATCCCGCGCCCAAATCTCCCGGCGCAACCAGGATATGCTGCTGTCGGTACTCGATCTGGAAAAGGTCAGCGTTGATGACATCATGGTGCCGCGCAGTGAAATCATCGGCATTGATATCAACGACGACTGGAAGTCTATCGTACGTCAGTTGTCGCACTCGCCGCACGGGCGCATTGTGCTGTACCGTGATTCGCTGGATGATGCCATCAGCATGCTGCGCGTGCGCGAAGCCTGGCGGTTGATGTCGGAAAAGAAAGAGTTCACCAAAGAGACCATGCTGCGCGCCGCCGATGAGATTTACTTCGTCCCGGAGGGTACGCCGCTCAGCACGCAACTCATCAAATTTCAGCGCAATAAAAAGAAAGTCGGCCTGGTGGTCAATGAATATGGTGATATTCAGGGGCTGGTCACGGTGGAGGATATTCTCGAAGAGATTGTCGGCGACTTTACTACCTCAATGTCACCTACGCTGGCGGAGGAAGTGACTCCGCAGAATGACGGTTCGGTGATCATCGATGGCAGCGCCAACGTGCGGGAAATTAATAAAGCGTTTAACTGGCATCTGCCAGAAGACGACGCGCGTACGGTAAATGGCGTGATTCTGGAAGCTCTTGAGGAGATCCCGATTGCGGGCACTCGCGTGCGCATCGGTCAATACGATATCGATATTCTCGACGTCCAGGAGAATATGATTAAGCAGGTCAAAGTATTGCCCGTTAAACCGCTACGGGAAAGCGTCGCAGAGTAACGATAACGGCCCGCGGATATTCCAACGGGCCGTAGGCCGGATAAGCGTCAGCGCTATCCGGCAATACGCCGGATAGGAATTAGCCTTTCGCCTTCGCAACGGTGACCATCGCCGCACGGATAGTACGACCGTTCAGCGTATAGCCTTTCTGCATGATACCCAGCACGTTGCCCGGCGCGATATCTTCAGACTCGACCATCGCGATCGCCTGATGCACGTTCGGATCCAGCGCGACGTTTGTCTCAGCAATCACTTCAACGCCAAATTTGCGCACCACATCCAGCATCGATTTCAGGGTCAGTTCGATCCCTTCCACCATCGGCTTCATATCCGGATTAGCTTTGTCCGCCACTTCCAGCGCGCGATCCAGGCTATCAATCACCGGCAGCAGTTCGTTGACGAATTTCTCCAGCGCGAACTTGTGTGCCTTCTCAATATCCAGCTCGGTACGACGACGCAGGTTTTCCATGTCCGCTTTTATGCGCAGCACCGCATCACGTTCACGGGTCTGAGCTTCGCTAAGCTGCGCTTCCAGATTCGCAATTTTTTCATCGCGCGGATCCACCTGCTCAGCAGAAGCGTCTGATTCAACCGCCTCAACTTCTTCGTGCTGATCCATGATAATTTCTTCCGGGGCTTGCCCCTCAGGCGTTTTCTGTTCTTTACTACTCATGAATTTCTCCGCGTTTTTTTCGCATTCATCTCGCTAACTTCGCTTATTATGGGGATCAGATTCAGGGTTTCAAGGGAAGCACTCACATTGTCATCAATCTTCATCACAAGGACCTCGAAAAAATGAATAATCATTTCAAGTGTATCGGCATTGTGGGGCATCCCCGTCACCCCACGGCACTCACAACACATGAAATGCTCTACCGCTGGTTATGCACAAAAGGGTATGAGGTCATTGTCGAGCAGCAAATCGCTCACGAGTTGCAGTTGAAGAATGTGAAAATCGGCACCCTAGCGGAAATTGGTCAGCAGGCGGATCTCGCGGTCGTCGTCGGGGGCGACGGCAACATGCTCGGCGCCGCACGTACCCTGGCGCGATACGACATCAAGGTGATCGGTATCAACCGTGGCAATCTCGGCTTTCTGACCGACCTTGATCCCGATAACGCACAGCAACAACTCGCCGACGTTCTCGAAGGCCATTACGTCGCGGAAAAACGCTTTCTGTTGGAAGCGCAGGTATGTCAGAAAGACTGTCAGAAGCGCATCAGTACCGCCATTAACGAGGTCGTGCTGCATCCCGGTAAAGTCGCGCACATGATTGAGTTTGAAGTTTATATTGACGAAAGTTTTGCCTTCTCCCAGCGCTCCGACGGTCTGATTATTTCAACCCCAACCGGTTCCACTGCCTATTCCCTGTCAGCCGGCGGACCGATTCTGACCCCATCGCTTGACGCCATCACGCTGGTGCCGATGTTTCCGCATACCCTTTCGGCGCGCCCGTTGGTCATCAACAGCAGCAGCACCATTCGCCTGCGCTTCTCGCATCGCCGTAACGATCTCGAAATCAGTTGTGACAGCCAGATCGCACTGCCGATCCAGGAAGGTGAAGATGTGTTAATCCGCCGCTGTGATTACCATCTGAATCTCATCCATCCGAAAGATTACAGCTATTTCAATACATTAAGCACAAAACTGGGCTGGTCAAAAAAATTATTTTAATTTAACGCCAACCTCTTTACTGTATAAAAAACCAGTTTATACTGTATGTAATTACAGTTATGGTTTTTCATACAGGAAAACGACTATGTTGGCACAACTGACCATCAGCAATTTTGCTATCGTTCGTGAACTTGAGATCGATTTTCAGAGCGGAATGACCGTCATCACGGGTGAAACCGGGGCGGGTAAATCCATTGCAATTGATGCGCTCGGCTTGTGCCTCGGTGGTCGCGCTGAAGCCGACATGGTTCGCGCTGGTGCCAGTCGTGCCGACCTGTGCGCCCGCTTTTCGCTGAAGGACACCCCTGCCGCTCTGCGCTGGCTGGAAGAAAACCAGCTTGAAGAAGGACGTGAGTGTTTACTCCGCCGCGTGATCAGTAGTGATGGACGTTCCCGTGGCTTTATCAACGGAACGGCGGTTCCTCTTTCTCAGCTTCGCGAACTGGGGCAACTGCTCATTCAAATTCACGGCCAGCACGCGCATCAGTTACTGACCAAATCCGAACATCAAAAATCCCTGCTCGATGGTTACGCGAATGAATCCGGGCTGAGACAAGATATGGCTGCGCGCTACCAACTCTGGCACCAGAGCTGCCGTGATTTAGCACACCACCAGCAGCAGAGCCAGGAACGTGCCGCCCGTGCGGAACTGCTGCAGTATCAGCTTAAAGAGCTGAACGAATTTAACCCGCAGGCGGGTGAGTTTGAGCAGATTGATGAAGAGTACAAACGGCTGGCCAACAGCGGTCTGCTCCTCTCCACCAGCCAGAATGCACTGTCATTGATGGCGGACGGCGAAGATGTAAACCTGCAAAGTCAGCTGTATACCGCAAAGCAGCTGGTCAGTGAACTGGTTAGCATGGACGGTAAGCTCTCAGGGATTCTCGATATGCTGGAAGAGGCGACCATTCAGTTAACGGAAGCCAGCGATGAACTGCGCCACTATTGCGATCGCCTGGATCTCGATCCTAATCGCCTGTTCGAACTGGAACAGCGCCTCTCGAAGCAAATTTCACTGGCCCGTAAACATCACGTCAGTCCGGAAGCGCTGCCGCAATATTATCAGTCGTTGCTGGAGGAACAGCAGCAACTCGACGATCAGGCGGACTCCCTGGAAACCCTGACCCTGTCCGTGAATAAACATCGCCAGCAGGCGCTGGAGGCGGCGAAAGCGCTGCATGAGCAGCGTCAACATTATGCACAAGAACTGAGCGCTTTGATTACCGATAGCATGCACTCACTCTCTATGCCACATGGCCGTTTCACTATCGACGTAACGTTTGATGAGCATCATCTCAGCCAGGATGGCGCGGACCGCGTTGAGTTTAAAGTGACCACCAACCCAGGTCAGCCGATGCAGCCGATTGCCAAAGTGGCTTCCGGGGGGGAACTGTCGCGTATTGCCCTCGCGATTCAGGTGATTACCGCACGTAAGATGGAAACCCCGGCGCTGATTTTCGATGAAGTCGACGTCGGCATCAGCGGCCCAACCGCAGCAGTCGTTGGAAAATTGTTGCGTCAGCTCGGTGAATCAACGCAGGTTATGTGCGTCACCCACCTTCCCCAGGTCGCGGGATGCGGTCATCAGCACTTTTTTGTCAGCAAAGAGACAGACGGTGAAATGACCGAAACGCACATGCAACCGCTGGATAAACGTGCACGCTTGCAAGAGCTGGCACGCCTGCTGGGTGGCAGCGAAGTGACGCGAAACACTCTCGCAAATGCGAAAGAACTGCTGGCGGCGTAAACTTTTTTGCACCTTAACGGTCAGAGTAGACAACAAAAACGCCGTCGGACCCGTAAGCAAAAGGTTTTAAAGTGGTGAAAGGTCTATTATCATCGGCATATTACATATGAGCCACGTACTGCTCGGGCCCGAAAAGGAATCAAATCACTATGCGCTGTAAAACGCTGACTGCTGCCGCAGCAGTATTATTGATGTTGACCGCAGGCTGTTCCACTCTGGAGCGAGTGGTTTACCGCCCTGATATCAACCAGGGGAACTATCTGACCGCGAACGATGTATCCAAAGTTCGTGTGGGCATGACGCAACAACAGGTTGCCTATGCGCTGGGTACGCCGATGATGTCCGATCCGTTTGGCACCAACACCTGGTTCTATGTGTTCCGTCAACAGCCGGGCCATGAAGGCGTCACGCAGCAAACGCTGACGCTGACCTTCAACAGCAGCGGCGTATTGACTAATATCGATAACAAACCTGCGTTGACCAACAACCAGTAAGTTTGTCTTCTGATAACAAAAAAAGGTGCTCCAGGAGCACCTTTTTTTGTTATCCGCTATTTTTTCGTCGATTTCTCTGCTCGTTGTCTACGCAACTCTTTCGGATCGGCAATCAGCGGACGGTAAATTTCAACCCGGTCGCCATCCTGTAACACATCCGCCAGTTTAACCGGACGGCTGTAGATACCGACTTTGTTTTGTGTCAGATCGATGTCGGTACGCAGTTCCAGTAATCCCGACGCGCGGATAGCCTCTTCGACCGTCGCCCCCGGTTGCAACGTCACCCGTTGCAGGTACTGTTTCTCAGGCAGCGCATAGGCTACCTCAACGACAATCTTAGGCGACACGGTAGACCTCTTTAGCACGAACCGTAAATGCCTGCACCATATTGGATGCCAGCTCTTTGAAGATTCGGCCAAACGCCAGCTCAATCAGCTTGTTGGTAAACTCAAAATCGAGATGAAACTCAATGCGACAGGCATCCGTACTCAGCGGTGTAAATTTCCAGCCGCCAATCAGTTTTTTGAACGGGCCGTCGACCAGTTGCATCAGGATACTCTGATTGCTGGTTAACTGATTTCGCGTGGTGAACGTCTTACTGATCCCCGCCTTAGAGACATCCACTGCAGCCGTCATCTGTCCCGGCGTAGACTCGAGAACGCGACTACCGGTGCAACCCGGTAAAAATTGAGGGTAGGACTGAACGTCATTCACTAACTGATACATCTGTTCCGCACTGTAAGGGACTAACGCGGTTCGACTAATCTGCGGCATAGCTATTTCCATCAACAAAAATCGAACAAATAATACCATTTATCACAAGGTAAAAAAAACGCTATCCCGCAACAGGGTACAACCTTGTTCATGCTAAGATATCCCCTTGCCCCCCGAAGGATGAAATGGGGTGTTTTTCAATTCCAGATTACCTATACTGAGCGGCACTATGACGAAGAAAAAAGCACACAAACCTGGCTCAGCCACCATCGCGCTAAACAAGCGCGCGAGACACGAATACTTTATCGAAGAAGAGTTCGAAGCGGGACTTGCCCTGCAAGGGTGGGAAGTGAAATCCCTGCGCGCCGGTAAGGCTAACATTGGCGACAGCTATGTGATCCTGAAAGACGGCGAAGCTTACCTGTTCGGCGCTAACTTTACGCCGATGGCGGTGGCCTCTACGCACGTGGTATGCGATCCCACCCGAACCCGTAAACTTCTGCTGAATCAGCGTGAACTTGACTCACTGTATGGCCGTGTGAATCGTGAAGGCTACACCGTTGTCGCCCTTTCTCTGTACTGGAAAAATGCCTGGTGCAAAGTCAAAATTGGCGTGGCGAAGGGCAAGAAACAGCACGACAAACGTTCCGATCTGAAGGAACGGGAATGGCAGCTCGATAAAGCGCGTATTATGAAAAATGCCGGACGCTAACGGCATTTTTATGTGACCTGCCTCGCATCCGGGGTGGGTCATTGTTATTTACTCCTTGAATCTCAAAAAATATATCCTCCCTTCTTTATTTCTATTTTTGCTAAAACATTAAAGCTGATAAGAATATATCCTCAACCATTTTCACATTATACTCATAGCCCAATTACCCAATACTTCAAATAATTTTTTTGACATTTTAAAACTCACGAATACCAATACAATTTGTACAAGAAATCAATTACCCCGACGGTCTTTAAAAAAACAAAACCCTTTTAAATACAACACAATAAAGCAAGTGCTCTTTTAAACCCCACCACCAGACTTCGCTAACCGGAGCAAAACCACATATATTTCACTGCTGCTAAACAAATTACAAATATACCTTAAGTTGCAGAATTAAATCTTTCTGTCTATATCATCTAATACGAAAGTACCAGTGAAGCAAAAAAACAAAGGATTACTCAGCGCAACAGAAACCATCATCTGCACGACCACAGCATAGAAATCACCGGCGAGAATTCATCGACATGATGAACGGGATTGCTCATCTGCATATTTTCCCTGCCTGGTGATTTTAAAGAATTAATGCACAGAGCAAGCCATCAGGAGTAAACATATGCGTCTTCTCGCCGTTATATCCAAGTTGACGGGCGTTTCCACCAATGTCGAAGCCTCTGAAGTCACACTTAATGCCCCTTCCATTGTGAAATTATCCGCAGAGCGTAGCGACATCAGTCAACTGGCTCGCGTGAATCAGGATCTGGTAATCACCTTTACGTCAGGTGAAAAACTGACCGTTAAAAATTTCTATGTCGCGAACGATCAAGGTACCAGCCAACTGGTGCTGGAAGACAGTCACGGTGCGCTGTGGTGGGTGGAAAACCCGGAAAACGGCCTGCATTTTGAACAAATCTCAACCATTGACGATTTCTTGGTCACCGCCGGTGAATCTCACGAAGGTGGGGCTATCTGGCCGTGGCTGCTGGGTGGCGCGGTCGCCGCCGGTGGGATCGCGGCCATTGCGTCCTCGGGTGGCGGCGGCAGTAACCATCATGATAATGATAACGACAACAGCAATCCGGGTGATGGTTCCGGTAACGGCGGCACGCCTGGCGATGGCGGCGGAAATAACGGAGGCGGAGACAACGGCGGCGGCGATAACGGCACAACGCCTCCCGGCGGGGAAAACCCCACGCCACCGACGGCCCCGGTGATTATCGGCGCCAGTGATGCCGTCTCTGCCATCACTGGCGCTATTCAGTTGAATCAGGCCACCAACGACAGTCAGCCGACGATTACCGGTACCGGTGAGGCGGGATCCCTCATCACCCTCTATGACAATGGGCAGGAGATTGGCATCGTCATCGTCGATGAACAAGGGAACTGGAGCTATAAACCAGACATCCCACTTTCTGAAGGCAGACATGTGTTGACCGCGACCGCGACAGACGAAAACGGTAACACCAGCACCCTCTCGGGCGATTTCACCTTTACCGTCGATACGATTGCCCCCAATGAGGTCTCCGGGTTAACGGTTTCTGAAGATGGGCTCTGGGTATCAGGGATCGCAGAAGCAGGTTGCATCGTCACGATATTCGACAGCCAACACAATATCCTGGCCTCTGTTCAGGTCGGTGACACCGGTCGGTTTACCGTTCGCCTCAACGCGGCGCAGACCGATTCCGAACAGCTCTATGCCGATATTTACGACGCCGCAGGGAACGCAGGCGATGAAGCCTCCTTCCTCGGTTCCGACTCAGGTTTCCCTGACCCTCCCGCCATTACCGGCATCATTGATGATACGCAACCCACCGCCGTGACGTTAGGCAACGGCCAGTTCACGAAGGATACCACCCCTACCCTCACGGGGACTGCGCTGCCTGGCGCAGTCGTGACCGTTTATGAAAACGGTATCGCTATCGGTACGGCGAACGCCGACGATGGTACATGGTCATTCGCGCTGAACGGTGTGTCTGAAGGATTGCACAACTACACCGCCACACAGACCACAGAGGACGGCGTCAGCGGCAACACGGTGGAATTCTCGGTCACGGTGGATATCACTCCTCCGGTAGCTCCCGACGATCTGCTCGTCTCGCAAAACGGAACCGTGCTTACCGGCAGCGCTGAGGCGGGTAGCAAAGTCACGATTACCGATGCCAGCGGTACCACTCTCGGCACCGTGACCGCCGATAGTGAAGGAAAATTCAGCTTCCCACTCAATCCGGCACGGGTAAATGGTGAAGTTCTGACTGCGACCGCCACGGATAAAGCGGGAAATGACAGTCCGCCCGCCAATGCGACAGCACCTGATACCACTCCCCCGCAGGCTGCGGGTAATCTGGATGTGTCTGACGATGGGACAACAGTGACCGGTACCGCCGAGCCTGGCACGACGGTGACCATTTACGGCAGCGACAACACCCCGCTGGGTTCTGAACGGGTACAACCCGACGGCTCATTTACCGTCACTCTGAACCCACCGCAAACCAACGGAGAAATTTTAACCGCCATCGTCAAAGATCCAGCGAATCAGACCAGCCCACCGGCAACAACCCTCGCCCCGGATACCACCCCGCCGCAGCCTGCCGAAAATCTGGAGGTTTCGGATGATGGCACCACTGTGACGGGAACGGCTGAACCCGGCAGCACGGTGACGATTCGCGATCCGGACGGTAACCCTATTGGCAGTGGTCACACCGACGGCGAGGGGAATTTCACCGTCACGCTGGACACGCCGCAAACCAACGGCGAAACGCTAACCGCCACGGTGACCGATCCGGTGAATCAAAGCAGTACGCCAGCCAACGTCACCGCACCGGATACCACAGCACCACAGCCACCCACTGCGGTCATTTCGGCAGACGGCACCACCCTGACCGCCACCGCTGAACCCGGCAGTACGATTACGATTAAAGACAGTAACGGCAATACACTGGCGGAATCCGGCCCGGTCCCGGAGAACGGCACGCTGGCGATCGCGCTTAATCCACCGCAGGCCAATGGTGAAACGCTGAGCGTCACCGCCACGGATGCGGCGAGTAATACCAGCCTGCCATACGATGTCGTGGCACCAGATATCACCGCACCGGATGCCCCCGTTATCAGTTCGATCGTCGATGATATCGGCGCCCAGAAAGGTAATCTGGGTGACGGGCAACTCACCGATGACAATCAACTGACTTTCAGCGGAACGGGTGAACCCGGCGCAATCATCACCATTCTGGACGGAAACACCCCGCTGGCAGGAACGGCCACCGTAGACAGCGACGGCAACTGGACGCTCACCACACCGGTGTTAGGTGACGGCGACCATACTTTCACCGTCACCGCGACCGATGCCACAAACCATACCAGTACGCCATCTGCATCCATCACCATTACGGTCGATACCACGCCGCCGGCTATTCCGGTCGTAACCCTGACGGATAATACCGGCAGCAACATGGGTGAACTGGCGGACAACGACGTGACCGACGCCACGCAGCCGGTATTAAGCGGAAGCGGTACCGCCGGAGACACCATTACGGTGTATGACGGAACGGCGGTCATTGGCACAACGAAGGTCGCGGAAAACGGTAGCTGGAGCTTTACCCCAAATCCTGCGCTGGGCGAAGGAGACCACACGCTGAGCGTCACCGCCAGCGATCCTCTGGGCAACACCAGTGATAAATCCATCCCCATAACCATTACGGTGGATATCACCGCGCCAGACGCCCCCACGCTGACGCTGACGGATGGTGCAGATGCCCCACTGACCAACGGCCAGGCGACCAATGAAACCCAGCCCGTTCTGAGCGGTACGGGAACAGATGGCGATATCATCAGCATTTACGACAATGGCGATCTGATCACCACCGTCACGGTGACTGACGGCACCTGGAGCTACACGTCGGATGCCCTTGATGAAGGCAACCATGTCTTTAGCCTCACCAGCACCGATCCGGCGGGCAATGTCAGCGAACCCTCCGCGCCGATCGGCATTCTGGTGGATACCACTCCCCCCGCCGTGCCCAACCTGATCGTCACCGACAACGTCGGCAGTCAGACCGGGACACTCGATAACGGCCAGTATACCGATGACACGCGACCACTGCTGAGCGGAAGCGGTTCGCCTGGCGACACCATCACCATTACCCTCGACGGCGTCGAACAGTCACCGTTGGTCATCGACAATTCCGGGAACTGGAGTTTTCAACCAACGGCCCCGCTGTCACCGGGCGATCATAACATCCGGGTGACAGCGACCGATCCCGCCGGTAACAGCAGCACCTCACCGGATCGTATTGTTCGCGTGGATACACAGGCTCCAGGTACGCCGACGCTGACCGTCAACGATGACGGCGGGCCGCTGAACGATGGTGGTCAAACCAACGATACCACCCCAACCCTGAGTGGGACGGGCGAAACAGGCAGCATTGTCACCATTCTGAATAACGGCGTGCCGATTGGCACCGCCGAGGTCATTGATGGCGTCTGGAGTTTC
Organism: Citrobacter farmeri; assembly: GCF_019048065.1. NCBI lineage: Bacteria > Pseudomonadati > Pseudomonadota > Gammaproteobacteria > Enterobacterales > Enterobacteriaceae > Citrobacter > Citrobacter farmeri. Next base: position 1,152,262 of record NZ_CP077291.1, on the reverse strand, counting down.
ACTCCGGATAGCGACCTTGTCGAAGGCCACTACAACTTTACCGTGACGGCAAAAGATGCCGCAGGCAACACCAGTCAGCCGTCTGATGCGATTGGCATCACCATTGATACCGAGGCACCCGACGCACCGTTTATCACCTCGCCGGGCAGTCCGGCAGCCACCAATCAGCCCGAGTTGCCCATTAGCGGCACCGGCGAACCGGGCAGCACCATCACCTTATCGAACGGCAGCACGGTTATCGGCACCGCCGAAGTTGATTCCGCAGGAAACTGGACGATCGTTCCGGATTCACCGCTCACCGAAGGCAATTACACGCTGACGGCAACGGCCACCGATCCGGCGGGTAACGTCAGCGCCCCCTCCGCCGCTGTCACGCTAAACGTCGACCTGACAAAACCGGCTGCACCGGAGGATGTGACGATCTCTGCCGATGGCGCAACGGTCAGCGGCACGGCGGAAACTGGCAGCACGGTGACGATCCGCGACACCGACGGCAATGTCATTGGGTCGGGCGTAGCGACGGACGGCACATTCCAGATTCAGGTCACGCCAGCACAAACGGGCGTCAATTCACTGACCGCTACGGCGGAGGACGCTGCGGGTAACAACAGCGATCCAACCAACTTTAACGGCTCCGGCACCGGGCTGCCGGTCATCAGCGCCATCGTCGATGATACCGGCACCGTTCAGGGCGACCTGAAGAGCGGGCAAACCACCGACGATACGCAGCCGGGGCTGCGCGGTTTCTCCACGCCGAACTCGACGGTTAACATTCTGGTCGATGGCGTCGTTGTCGCCTCGAACGTTCAGGTTGATGGAAACGGCAACTGGAGCTGGACGTCCACCGCCGAGCTAGGCGAAGGCCCGCACACCTTCCAGGTTGTCGATAGCGTGGACAGCAGCAAAGCGTCCGCCGTGGTGGACATCACCGTCGATCTCACCCCACCGACACCACCGGTGATTGGCAGCGTGACGGATGATGTCGCCCCCGGTACGGGAACGCTGAGCAGCGGGCAGACGACCAACGATCCCCGCCCAACTCTGAGCGGCAGCGGCACCAACGGTGAAACCATCACAATTTACGATGGCAATACGCCAATTGGTCAGGTGCAGGTGGTCAACGGCGCGTGGAGCTTTACTCCCTCCACGGGTCTGGGTGACGGCAGCCACGCGCTGACCATCACCGCCACCGATGCGGCAGGGAATACCAGTATCGCGTCGCAAGCGTTTGTGGTGGTGGTGGATACCACGCCACCTGCGGCACCAACTATCGCCAGCGCCGCGGATGACAGCGAGCCGCAGACGGGCGTCATTAGCAACGGCGGCAGCACCAACGACACCACGCCCGGCTTTAGCGGCAGTGGAGAAGAAGGCAGTACAATTACTGTCTACGACAATGGGGTAAAAATTGGCACCGCGCAGGTCACCAATGGTAGCTGGAACTTCACCGCGCCGACGCTTGCCGCAGGCTCGCACGCGATTACCGTCACCGCCACCGATGCGATGGGTAACGTCAGCGCACCTTCTGCCGCCTGGACGGTGAACGTCGATACGACCGCGCCGCGGGTTCCGGTGATTCAAAGCGTCACCGATGATACCAATCCGGCAACCGGTGTGCTGGCGAACGGACAAAGCACCAATGATACTCAACCAACCTTCCAGGGAACGGCGGAGCCGGGATCTACCGTTACGCTGTATGACGGCAGTCTCGCCGTGGGCAGCGTGGTGGCAGGCAGCGACGGAAGCTGGTCGCTCTCCCCGAATAATCCGCTAGGCAGCGGCCCACACAATCTGACCGTCACGGCGACGGATGCAGCAGGCAACGAAGGCCCGTCCGCCGCATTCTCTCTGACCGTAGACACGCAGGCACCATCAGCTCCCGTCATCAGTACCGTTACCGATGACGTCGCCCCCAATAGCGGAACGCTGAGCAATGGGCAAAGCACCAACGACACGCGACCAACGCTAACCGGTACCGCCGAAGCCAACAGTACCGTCAGCATTTTTGACGGCACCACGCTGCTCGGCACCGTACAAGCCGATGGCTCAGGCGCCTGGACCTTTACGCCCGCTACCGCGTTGGGCAACGGATCGCACACGTTCAACGTGTCCGCTACGGATGCAGCCGGTAACGTTAGCGCGGGAACGGCTTTTACCGTAGTGGTCGATACCGTTGCGCCCGTTGCCCCGGTCATCACCAGCGTCACCGATAACGTGTCGCCAGAAACCGGCAGTCTCACCAACGGGCAAAGTACGAACGACCCCCGCCCGGTCATTGCCGGAACCGGCGAGCCAGGCAGCACTATTAACGTCTATGATGGCAACATTCTGCTTGGTACTGCCACCGTTACCGAAGGCGGGAGCTGGAGCTACCGACCGGACGGACTGTCCCAGGGAGCCCACTCCCTGAGAGTCACCGCCACCGACAGCGCAGGGAATACCGGGCCAGCATCGGCGAATTTTACGCTGACCGTCGATACCGTTTCGCCCGGCGCACCGATTATCAGCAGCGTGACGGATGACGTTGGCCCGGTCACCGGCAGTCTGAGCAGCGGTCAGACCACCAACGACGCGCGCCCCACCTTCACCGGTACCGGTGAACCTGGGGCCACAATCGGTATCATGGACAACGGCGTTCCCCTCGCCAATGTGACGGTCGAGGCAAACGGGACCTGGACCTTTACCCCCACCAGCGATCTGGGTCAGGGGAATCATTCGCTGACCTTCACCGCAACGGATGCCGCCGGTAACGTCGGTCCTTCAACCAGTTTCGCCGTTACGGTGGATACCGCCGCGCCGCTGGCACCGGTGATCGCGTCAGTGGTCGATGACAGCGCGCCGCAGACCGGCAATTTATCGCCTAATCAGAGCACCAACGATACCCGCCCTACGCTTAACGGTACGGCGGAAGCGGGCACCACGCTGACCTTTACCGATAACGGCACGGTCATTGGCAGCCTTGTTGTCGGGACGGATGGCAACTGGACCTTCACGCCGACGACAGCCTTAACCAATGGCGCGCATACACTTGCGGTGACCGCGACCGACGCGGCGGGCAATGTGAGCCCGACGGCCAGCTTCGGCGTCACGGTGGATACGCTGGCGCCAAACGCACCGGTGATCGCCACCATTCTTGATGATGTCAGCAACATCACGGGGCCCGTCAGCAGCGGGCAAAGCACGAATGACACCCGGCCGGAACTGCGAGGGACCAGTGAACCGGGGGCATTCATCAATATCTATGACGGTGCAACGTTACTTACGCCAACGCCCATTCAGGCGGATGCCAACGGCGCGTGGAGCTTTACGCCAACGACTGCACTGACGGAAGGTTCACATACCTTTACCGCAAAAGCCACCGACGCGGCGGGCAACGTCAGCGCCTCGTCGGCGACAACGACCATCGTGGTGGATACCACCCCGCCCGGCGCACCGACCAGTCTGGCGGTGGTCAGCAACGGCAGTCACGTCACCGGTACGGCAGAGGCCGGCAGCACCGTCACCATCACCAGCAGCAACGGCACGGTACTGGGAACCGGCGTCGCGGACGGGACCACCGGCAGCTTTAACATTCTGATTAACCCGGCACAGGTCGGGGGAGAGACGTTGCAGGTTATCGCCCAGGACAAAGCGGGTAACACCGGGACGTCCGGCAGCGTCATTGCACCATTCAGTGGCCTGCCTGGCGCCCCCGTTATCGCCTCGCTGACGGACGATGTGGGGTCGATCACCGGACTGGTGGCCAACGGTCAGGCCACCAATGACGCCAGACCATTGTTAAACGGGACGGGCCAACCGTACTCTACCATCACGGTGTACAGCGACGGTGTCTCCATTGGTAGCGCCAGCGTGGATGCGCAGGGTAACTGGTCGCTGACCCCGCAGGCCAATATCGCCGACGGAACGCACGTCCTCACCGCTACCGCCACCAATACCAACGGCACCAGTGCGCTGTCATCAGGCTATACCGTCACCGTGGATACCGTCACGGCCACGCCAACCGGCACCATCAGCAGCGACGGTGCCAGCATCAGCGGCACTGCCGAAGCGGGCAGTACGGTGTCCATCACCCTCAGCACGGGCGTAACGGTCACCACTACCGCCAACAGCAGCGGGAATTACACCTATACCTTTGATCGCAAACAGACCAGCGGCGAGAACATCAGCGTCAGCGCCACGGACGCCGTCGGCAACGCTTCAAACCCCACGCAGATTACTGCGCCAACGCTGCCCATCTCGGCCAGCGATAATGTAGAGAACCTGGAGTTAACGTCAAATGCGACCGTAACAACCGAGCAGCTCAGCGACTATGGTCTGCTGCTGGTTGGCGCGCTGGGCAACGTGGCGAACGTGTTAGGTAACGATACGGCAGCCGTTGAGTTCACTATTCAGGATGGCGGCAGTGCAAATCTGGTGATCGACGCCAGCGCCACCGGAGTCGTACTCTCACTGCTGAATACACAGGAGGTGGCGATCCAGAAATATGACGCCGCAACCAACTCGTGGACCACCGTCATCGACACCGCGCAGGCTCAGTTTGCCAATTTGCTGACACTCGGCAGCAGCGGCGTCACGGTGAACGTGTCCGGACTGGAGGGCGGCACTTATCGGGTTCTGACCTACAATACGGCGTTGCTGGCGACCGGCGCTTATACCGCACTGAACGTCAGCGTTGAAGAGACCAGTGCCGGTACTATTACCACGACCACGCCGCAGACGGGCAACGTGCTGAATAATGACAGCGCCCCGCTGGATACCGTCGTCACCACCGTCACCAACGCCAATGGACAAAGCGTTACGCTGGGTGCGGGCAGTAACGTCATTCAGGGCGTCTACGGCACGTTGACGATCAATCAGGACGGCACCTACAGCTACGCACTGAATCCGAACAGTCCGGCCTCGGTCATCGGCCGAACGGAGAGCTTCACCTACACCATCAACGGCGGCGGCAACAGCGCCTCGGCGAAGCTGGTGATTACTCTGGGCAATGACGCACCGGCCAGCAGCGTGACCGCCGTGGATAACGTCGCCACCCTGCCCTATGACACTCATGTGGAGGCAATCAACAACGGGGCGTCCTCGCAGGGCGGCTTTACGGTGGTGAACGTCAGTCTGGGCAACGTACTGGATCTGGGCGTACTGGACAAACTGAGCAACCCGATTATTTTCGACGTTGAGCAGGGTTCAACGCGCACCATGACGCTGCAATCTTCCATTGGCGGCGTGGCGGTGGCCTCCAGCTTCGATCTGTACATCTATCGCTTCAACGACGTCACCCAGCAGTTTGAGCAGTGGCGAGTGGAGAAAAACTGGCTGAATGCGCCTCTGCTGGGCGGTCAGTCCGACAAACTGACGCTGAACCTGCCGGGCGGCGAATACCTGTTCCTGCTGAACCCGGCGTTTGGCATTACGGCGCTCACCGGCTACACCCTTAACGTGCTTGAGGACCATGTTTACAGCGTTGATAGTCTGACCACCACCACCCAGGGCAACGTACTGAGCGACGACATCGCGCCCGTCGGTACGCTGGTCACACAGGTAAACGGCATGGCAATTGCCGCAACCGGTACCACGACCATTGTGGGCACTTACGGCACGTTGACCATCGATGCCAAAGGTAACTACACCTACACCCTGAAAAGCGGCGTGGGCGCTGACGGCACTAAAACGCCGGACAGCTTCATCTACACGGTAAAAGCGCCCAACGGGGATACCGATACCGCATCGCTGAATATCCAGCCGACCGCCCGTCCACTGGATGCCGTGAACGATGTCAGCGATACCCTGCTGGCCCCTGCCGTTCAGGACACGGCGAGCTATCTGGATTCCACCGTTGGTAGCGCAAGTTGGGGGTTACTCGGCAGAACAGGTAGCGGTAGCGGCACCTTTGACGTCGCGGCGGGTACCATTCTGAAAGGCGCGGCCATCGTCTTTGATGTCTCGACGCTGGTCACACTGGGCAACCTGACTATCAACTGGTCGATACTGGAAAATGGCGTGGTCATCCGCTCCGGCACCGTGCCGGTCGCCAACATCACGCTGGGCGGTGCCACCGTGACGGTTAATTTGAGCGGGCTGGAACTGGATGGTGGCACCTACACCCTCAACTTTACCGGCAATAACACCCTGGCGGGCGCGGCAACCATTACGCCGAAAATCACCGGCACGACGGTCGATCTGGATAACTTCGAAACCTCCGGCACGCATACCGTCACCGGTAATATCTTTGACGGTAGCGACTCCGGCGGGGCGATGGATCAGTTGAACACCGTCGATACGCGCCTGACCATCACCGGCTTTAACGGCAGTACCGCCACGCTGGATCCTTACTCCAGCGCCACTACCACCATTCAGGGCCACTACGGTTCACTACAAATCCGCGCTGATGGCTCGTATACCTACACCCTCAACAACGGCGTCGCGCTCTCTTCCATCACGGCGAAGGAGACCTTTACCTACACGCTGAATGACACTCATGGTCATACCGACACCGCCACGCTGACGGTAGATATCGCCCCGCAGGTCGCCAGCACCGCGCAAAGTGATGTGTTGGTGGGTTCGGTGTATGGCGACACGCTGATCTACAACCTGCTCAACGCCAGTGATGCCACGGGTGGCAACGGTGCTGACACCTGGAAGAACTTCTCACTGGCGCAGGGCGACAAAATTGACATCGGTGATTTGCTGGTGGGCTGGAACGGACAAACCGCGACGCTTGGCAACTATCTCAGCGTCAGTACCAGCGGCAGTAACACTGTCATTTCTATCGACCGTGACGGGACAGGCAGTACTTATCACGCCACACAACTGGTGACCCTGGAGAATGTACAAACCACGCTGACGGAGCTTATTGAACAAAACCATATTGTGACCTGATAAAGGCCAGCAGCACGACTATACAACGACCCCGGGCGCACGTTCGCCTGGGGCAAAAAACAACGCTCAATTAGGGAAGAAAAATGGGAACACGACAGCTTGCTTTCTGGTGGCTGGCGGGAAACCTGTGCGCTGCTCCGGCCATGGCTGCCGGGGAGACGCCCCGCATCGCCCCACAGCAGTGGGTTGAACAGCAGGAATTGCCCGCGCTGGATGGCCCGATGCCGCTGAGTGGCGACAGTGCCGCTCCCGGCGAACTGACCCTCCCCCAGGCGGTCAATCGCGCCGTCAGCTGGCATCCGTCGATCGCGGAAGTGGTTGGCAAACTGTATGCCCAAATCCAGCAGGTCGATGTCGCAAAAGCCAAATACTATCCTCAGGTTAACGCCGGGATGAACAACGGCTATACCAACAGCTATTCTGACAGCGGATTTAGCCCATCGCTGGTGCTGTCACTGTCGCAAATGCTCTATGACTTCGGCAAAGTCGCCAGCCAGGTACGGGCAGAAAACGCTGGCGTGGCGCAGGAACAGGCCAACGTGCTGTTGAGCATTGATACGGTTAGTCATGAAACGGCGACCGCAATCGTCCAGGTGCAGACCTGGCAACAGATGGTGGCGGTGGCAAAGGAGCAACTGGATGCCCTGAGCGCCATTGGCAGGCTGGCGAATCAGCGCAACGATGAAGGAGCCAGCTCGCTTTCGGACGTGGTGCAAACCGATGCGCGTATCGAAGGCGCGCGCTCCCAGCTTGTGCAATATCAGGCCAACCTGGAAAGCTCGCAGGCGACACTCATGACCTGGCTGGGCTGGAAAAACCTCAACGCCATCAGCAACGATTTCCCGTCAGCGCTGGGCCGCAGTTGCGAACTGGCAAAACCAGACGACAAACTGGTGCCTTCAGTGCTCGCCGCCTGGGCGCAGGCCAATGTCGCTCAGGCGAATCTCGACTACGCCAACGCGCAGATGACGCCGACGGTTTCACTGGAACCGGAGGTGCGCCACTATCTCAACGATAACTACGCCGGGCATGAGTCCGTCGACCGCACCCAGTATTCGGCGTGGGTCAAAGTAGAAATGCCCATTTATCAGGGCGGCGGCTTAACCGCCCGTCGCAACGCCGCCAGCCACGCGCTGGAATCCGCCCAGTCGGCAATCCAGCGTACCCGGCTGGACGTGCGCAAGAAGCTGCTTGCCGATCGCAGTGAAGCGATGAATCTTGTGACCTCCCTGCAGATCCAAAAACGCCAGGAGACGTTGAGCGAGCGGACGCGAGAGCTGTATCAACAGCAGTATCTCGACCTCGGCTCCCGACCGCTTCTCGACGTACTCAACGCCGAGCAAGAGGTCTATCAGGCGCGCTTTGCACAGTTACAGACGGAGAGTCAGTTGCATCAATTGCAGCTTAACTGCCTGTACAACACCGGTCAGATGCGCCAGGCCTTTGGTCTGGAAAACCGCACGATCCAGTCAGTGGAGATCCAGCCATGACCCACGCCGACATCCCTGGCGACGAGCCTATTACCACGCCAGCGCTGGCCAACTGGGCGCGAGCAATGAGCCATATTGCCGCCCATTATCGTATTGCTTGTTCTCCCGGCGCGTTACAGGCAAGCGCGCCCTGGTTCAAAGATAAACCGATGCCGCAGGCGCTCAGCCAACTGGCTCGCCAGGCCGGACTCTCATTTCAACCGCTGGCCCCCACTGAACAGTCGCTCACCCGCTGGCGTCTGCCAGTGGTGATCCAACTCCAGGAAGGTGAACTGGTGTTGGTGGAACAGTTCGATGGCGAAGACCAGCTTGACGTCTGTTTTATCAACGGCGACCTACAGCGCAACCGAATCTCTCTGCACGAACTGCTGCCGACGGTCCGTTTCATCATCGCCTTACGTCCACTTTCCGCCGTGAAAGACAGTCGGGTGGACGCCTATATCTCGCGTTTCAAACCTGACTGGCTAAAAAGTCTGGTACTGAAAGATCTGCGCCCTTACGGCCCGGTGATGCTGGCGGCGCTGCTGATCAACATCCTGTCGCTCTCCGGGATCATCTTCTCGATGCAAGTGTATGACCGGGTAATCCCCGCACAGTCATGGCCGTCGCTGTACGTTCTCGCCGTCGGCGTATTGATCGCCATGCTGTTCGGTTTTCTGTTGCGACTCGCCCGGGGTCACGTCATGGATCTGTTGGGTAAACGCGCCGATATGCGGGTATCGGATCGCGTATTCAGCCACGCGCTGCGCCTGCGTAACAGCGCGATCCCACGCTCCACCGGTAGCTTTATTTCGCAGCTACGCGAGCTGGAACAGATCCGTGAGATGGTGACCTCCTCAACCATCTCCACGATTGTGGATCTGCCCTTCTTTTTCCTGTTCATCGTGGTGCTGGCGATCATCGCCCCGCCGCTGGCCTGGATTGCCCCGGTCGCCGCGCTGCTGATGATCCTTCCCGGTCTGCTGCTGCAAAAAAAACTCGCCGAGTTGGCGAATCAATCGGCGCACGAAGCCACGCTACGTAACGCAGTGCTGGTCGAAAGCGTTCAGGGGCTGGAGGACATCAAGCTGATGCAGGCGGAGAACCGTTTTCTGCAGCAATGGAACAGCTATATCCGCATCACCGCTGAATCCGGGCTGCGCACCCGCGAACTGTCGCAGGGGTTGATCAACTGGGGAGTGACCGTCCAGGGACTGGTCTACGCCGCGATGGTCATGTTTGGTGCCCCGCTGGTAATTGAAGGCACGCTGACAACCGGTTCTGTGGTTGCCGCCTCAATGCTCGGTTCGAGAATGATCGCGCCAATGGGCAATCTGTGCGGTGTACTGGCGCGCTGGCAACAGGTGAAAGCCGCCAAAAAGGGACTGGACAGCATTATGGAACTCCCCACCGAGACCCAGCGCGACGAAACGCTGGTACATCAGGAGATCTTTCACGGCCACTATCTGTTCGAGAACGCGCAGTTTCGCTATCACAGTGAAGACCAGCGGGTGCCGCTGCGCATTAACCGGCTGGAGATTGCCGCCGGCGAACGCATCGCGGTACTGGGGCGCAACGGCGCGGGCAAATCAACGCTGTTACAGGCGCTGGCAGGCGGGCTGGACTTGGTCGAGGGCGACGCCCGTCTCGATAACCTCAGTCTGCCGCACATCGATATGGCCGATTTACGCCGCAATGTCGGTCTTCTTAGCCAGAATGCGCGCCTGTTTTTTGGCACTCTGCGTGAGAACCTGACGCTGGGTGCCCCGCATGCCAGCGACGACGAGATTTTTACCGTACTGGAGATTTGCGGCGCGGCCAACTTCGTGAAACGGCTGCCGAAAGGTCTCGATCACCCGATTATGGAAGGCGGCAGCGGGCTATCCGGCGGTCAGCGGCAGTCCATCATGCTCGCCCGCATGCTGTTGCGTGCGCCCAATATCGTCCTGCTTGATGAACCCACCGCCTCGCTGGATGAGCATTCCGAACGTGAGTTTATTCAACGGCTGGGACAGTGGCTCGGCAATCGTACTCTGGTGGTTGCCACTCACCGCGTGCCGGTACTTGAACTGGTAGAACGGGTAGTGGTGCTCAAAGAGGGGCAACTGGTGATGGACGCGCCGAAAGCGCAGGCGCTGGGGCAAAGTCGAATGGCCGCGCAGGTCAACACGCGGGAGTGGAAAAATGAAAACCAGTCAGCCTGACGCAACTCTGGACGCACTCGACGACAGCCGCGAGCGTGAATTTTCGGGTGCCAGCCGTATCATCTGGCTTACGGGTCTCTTGTGCCTGCTCCTCGCGGTGTGGGCATGGTTTGGCATTCTCGATGAGGTTTCGACTGGCACTGGCAAAGTGATCCCCAGCTCGCGTGAGCAGGTACTACAGTCGCTCGACGGAGGGATCCTCGCCGAACTAATGGTGCATGAGGGCGATCAGGTACAGGCGGGACAAGTACTGGCGCGGATGGATCCCACGCGTTTGGAGTCTAACGTTGGTGAAAGCGCGGCCCGCTATCGCGCGTCGCTGGCCTCCAGTCAGCGCCTGACGGCAGAGGTCAGCGATAAGCCGCTGGTGTTCTCTGACGAACTGAATGCCTGGCCGGATCTGCTCGCCTCGGAAACGCGGCTTTATACCAGTCGCCGCGCACAGCTTGCGGATGCGCAATCCGAACTGAACGAGGCGCTGATGCTGGTGAACAAAGAGCTGGCGATCACTGAGCGGCTGGCAAAAAGCGGCGCCGCCAGCCACGTCGAGGTGCTGCGCTTACAGCGGCAAAAAAGCGACATCGGCCTGAAGCTTACGGATTTGCGTTCACAATATTACGTCCAGGCGCGCGAAGCGCTGTCCAAAGCCAACGCCGAAGTGGCCATGCTTTCTGCCATCATTAAGGGACGCGAAGATTCGGTGACCCGCCTGACCGTTCGCTCACCGGTTCGTGGCATTGTGAAGAATATTCAGGTTACGACCATCGGCGGCGTGATCCCGCCCAATGGCGAGATGATGGAGATCGTGCCGGTTGACGATCATCTGCTAATTGAAACGCGCCTGTCTCCGCGCGATATCGCCTTTATCCATCCCGGCCAGCGCGCGCTGGTCAAAATCACCGCCTACGATTATGCCATCTACGGTGGCCTTGAAGGCGTTGTCGAAACCATCTCGCCGGATACCATTCAGGACAAAGTGAAGCCGGAAATCTTCTACTACCGCGTTTTCATCCGTACCCATCAGGACTATCTGCAAAACAAGCTGGGGCGCCGTTTCTCCATCGTACCGGGCATGATTGCGACAGTGGATATAAAAACAGGTGAAAAAACCATCGTCGACTATTTAATCAAACCGTTCAATCGGGCACGAGAAGCGCTGCGTGAGCGGTAAATCCTTGAGGATTGGGCTGGAAAGGGCTGTCACAAGTCTGTTATACTTGTCTTAACACATTGGGGCTGATTCTGGATTCGACGGGATTTGCGAAACCCAAGGTGCATGCCGAGGGGCGGTTGGCCTCGTAAAAAGCCGCAAAAAATAGTCGCAAACGACGAAAACTACGCTTTAGCAGCTTAATAACCTGCTCTGAGCCCTCTCTCCCTAGCTTCCGCTCTTAAGACGGGGATCAAAGAGAGGTCAAACCCAAAAGAGATCGCGTGGAGGCCCTGCCTGGGGTTGAAGCGTTAAAACTAATCAGGCTAGTCTGGTAGTGGCGTGTCTGTCCGCAGGTGCCAGGCGAATGTAAAGACTGACTAAGCATGTAGTACCGAGGATGTAGGAATTTCGGACGCGGGTTCAACTCCCGCCAGCTCCACCAAAATTCTCCATCGGTGATTACCAGAGTCATCCGATGAAGTCCTAAGAGCCCGCAAGACACAAACCCTGCGGGCTTTTTTGTGCCTTCATTTTGTCCCGCGAAGTCCGAAGAGAACTCATTAAATCCGAACCTTTTAGGCCCAAAATTTCTTTAAATGTGCATTAAGGGAAGTATAATAACTCCCCTTAAAATAGTTATAATATCAACATTGTATTAAAGCATCGCCATTGGTTAAAGTGCTCATCATATCATTAACACGCTTTGGTGTTTGTCTGGACCAGTTAGGATCACGGACCTTGACGATTGCTTCTTTCCAGTTATTCTTTTTCAATGCCAAAATCATTTTCTTGAACTTCTTGAAGATTTATTTAGTCTATGACTACGTTTTGTGTTCAAAGCTACGTGCAATTATTTTTATTGAAAAAACTCGACGTAAAATAAAACGGCACCGTTCTGTTATATTACATCGAGCTATATATATTTTTTTCAAAAATAGCATTATCAAAGTATGTTATTTTGAATTAAGAAGTCCCACCATGGAATACCCACCACCATGTGAACAATAAATGTCAGTAAAGCAACGATAGTACCGACAATCCACCATGACTTAATATCGTTGTAACCCGCAGCAAAAATAATGGGCCCGGCAGCACCACCATAGTGTGTGATACATCCACCATAAGAGTTAGAAAACAGAATGGCTAAAGCCAGGAGTACAGGGGCCGTTCCGGTCACAAGCCCTACCGTTGCAAATACAGGAACCATAGCTGCCACATAAGCGCCTCCTGAAGCGAACAGATAACGAACTACTATGCTTAAGAAGACAATCATCATAATAGTACTGTTACCCCCGTCTAAGAAATCGAGGTGATCGGACATAAAGGCCGCCAGCCATTTGAAAAATCCTTCTTTACTCAAGGTGGCGCTGAGTCCAATAATACCACCATACCAGATCAAGGTATTCCAGCCGCCCTTATTTTGCAGAACATCGTTCCAGCAAATAATGTTAAAAACAAGGGCTCCGACCATCGCGATCACTGCAACAGAGGATTCGTTAAGTCCCAGATAGCGTGAGAAAATCCATCCCAGTAGAGCGGAAATGAACACAACAATAAGACCTTTCTCTTTTCCGCTAATCGGTCCGAGTTCATTCAGACCAGCAGTGGCGATTTGAACATTGTCTAACTTCTTTAATTCAGGACGTGTGATTTTGTAACCTATCCAGGGGATAACCGCTAACATCAAAAGCCCTACAGGCACGCCCGCCAGCGCCCAGCCAACCCAACTTATCTGGATATGAAAAATGTCCGAAATCAACTGTAGCGCTAAAGCATTTCCTGCAAACCCGGTTAGGAACATATAACTTGTGGTTTTCGTCACCATGTACACATTCACCATAAGGTAACGCCCAGCTTTACACGGACTTTCGTTTGGCGTTGAACCCAACACCAGAGCAATGCTGTTGATAATAGGAAATACCACTCCCCCTGCGCGCGCTGTATTTGAGGGGGTGGCCGGGGACAGAATTAAGTCCAACAGCGCTGTGACATATCCAAGTCGCAGGGTTGTACCTCCGAACTTTAATATAAACCAGTACGCCAGACGTTTCCCCAACCCGGTAGTCACAAACGCAGCACTTAAAGTAAATGCACTAAAGACAAGCCATGTTGTTCCCGACGAATAACCGCTCAGGACATCCATCGGTTTTACGGGGGAGTCGTTGAAGCTTGCCAGCACAATACATGACAACGCCACTGCTGTAAGCATGATAACGGGTTCAGGATAAGGTTTACTCACCAGCCCGACAATAGATGCGAGATAAATACCAGCCAGTACCCATGCTTCCTTTGTCAATCCTTCGGGTGGAGGAATAATTATGAATAATAATATTATTAAAACAAGAAGCGCTATTTTTTGCTTTTTTGATTTCAACATGTGTCACCCCAGCGACAAGCCATTCCGTTGGCAGCAGAAGCTTCAGAGATAAAAAAGCCTCTGCTGTACTATGGTTCTGTAGCTATTGTTTAATTAAAAAAATAGTTAAATATTTTTAACGACGAACTTTTTAATAACATCCGTCTCATTAACCGTTGATTGATATTCTGGTAATCGATCAAAGTTCAAATAGCGATAAGTGTCATCACGGGTGTCATTGATTCTATCCATATGCCAGAAATATTGTTCAACCGTCGGCATTTTCCCAACAATCGCAGCCACAGCGCTCAGTTCGGCAGAAGCCAGAAAGACCTTAGCGTCGGTCCCCAGGCGATGGGGAAAATTTCGGGTTGATGTGGATACGACATGACTACCTTGCCGAACACGTGCCTGATTCCCCATGCACAGCGAGCACCCGGCGGGTTCAATTCTGGCACCGGATTTAATAAACTTATTGAAATATCCCTCGCTGGAAAGCTGTTGCGCATCCATTTTAGTTGGCGGAGCCAGCCAGAGTCTTACGGGAATTTCACTAGAATCTGAAATAATTTTACCCGCGGCGCGGAAATGACCAATATTCGTCATGCAGGAACCAATAAACACTTCCTCTATTGGTGAACGCGCTACTTCGGATAGCAGACGGGCATCATCCGGATCATTCGGTGCACAAACGATGGGTTCGGTAATTTCAGTCAGATCGATGTCAATCACTGCGGCATACTCAGCGTTTTTATCGGCAACCAGAAGCGACGGATTAGCCAGCCAGGTTTCAATTGCAGCAATGCGACGCTCAAGCGTTACTGCATTTTCGTAACCCTGACGAATCATCCAACGCAGCAGGGCAGCATTGGAGCGCAAGTATTCCGCTACGTTTTCTTCTTCAAGGCGAAGTACGCATGCAGCAGCAGAACGTTCTGCGGAGGCATCGGCCAGCTCGAAAGCCTGCTCCACTTTCAGCATACCGAGCCCCTCGATTTCAAGGATACGACCGGAGAAAATATTGATCTTGTTTTTTTTCTCAACCGTCAATAGACCTTGCTTGATGGCAAAGAACGGAATGGCATGAACCAGATCGCGCAAGGTAATCCCTTTTTGCATCTCACCTGTAAAACGGACCAGCACAGACTCTGGCATATCAAGCGGCATAATTCCGGTTGCCGCGGCAAACGCGACCAGACCGGAGCCCCCCGGGAAAGAGATTCCCAAAGGGAAACGCGTATGAGAGTCTGCCCCGGTTCCTACCGTATCCGGGACAAGCATACGGTTTAGCCAGGAGTGGATGATGCCATCACCCGGCTTTAGTGCAATGCCGTTCCGGCGAGTGATAAAATCAGGCAGCGTTTCATGCAGCTTCACATCGACCGGTTTGGGGTAGGCCGAGGTATGGCAAAAAGACTGCATAACCAAATCTGCCGAAAAACTCAGGCAGGCCAGGTCGGTAAGCTCATCGCGCGTCATCCCTCCAGTGGTATCCTGAGAACCGACCGTTGATACTTTCGGTTCACAGTACTGTCCCGGGCGGATCCCTTCAACACCGCACGCTCTTCCTACTATTTTCTGCGCCAGCGTAAAGCCGGCCGATGAAGGTGCCGGTGCCTTTGGCTGCCGGAAAGCATCGGAAGGAGGAAGTCCCAGCGATTCACGCGCCCTTGCTGTCAGGCTTCTGCCAATGATCAACGGAATACGCCCCCCGGCACGTACCTCATCAAGCAGCACATCTGTTTTCAATGAAAATGAGGTGATATACCGTTGACTGCCATTTTCGCGAATTTCACCCTGGTAAGGCCAGAGATCAATCAGCATTCCCGTTGATAGTCCGGAAACATCCATTTCTATCGGAAGCGCACCAGAATCCTCAAGCGTATTGAAAAATATAGGGGCAATATTTCCACCAAAAACGAATCCACCGTTTCGCTTATTTGGTACCCATGAAATGTCGTTACCAAGATGCCATAAAATGGAGTTAGTTGCCGATTTTCGGGAAGAGCCGGTGCCAACAACATCCCCGACGTAGACCAGCGGGTAGCCCTCCTTCTTCAGTTGCTCAAGTTGCTGAATTGGCCCGCGACATCCGGGTTCATCCGGATTCACGCCATCTCGCGGATTACTCAACATGGACAGCGCATGCAGAGGAATATCAGGACGTGACCATGCCTCAGGTGCTGGTGACAAATCATCTGTATTGGTTTCCCCTGTAACTTTAAATACTTTAAGCGTTATTTTTTCAGGTAGTTCTGGGCGGCGTAGAAACCATTCGGCATTTGCCCATGACTGAATTACGTTTTGCGCCCAGATATTGCCTTGCTTCGCTTTTTCTTCAACATCTTTAAATTTTTCAAAGATAAGAAGTGTAGTGCTTAATTGTTCCGCCGCACTTCTGGCCCATTTCGGATTATCCAGTAAATCAATAAGCGGCTGGATATTGTATCCACCCTGCATAGTCCCCAGCAACTCAATGGCCTGCTGAGGTGCAATAATATTCGCTGGGTTTTCTTCTTTTATTTGCTGATAAAGGAAATTCGCTTTCAGTTTCGCCGCAGGATCGACTCCCGGCGGTACGCGATGCGTCAGCAGTTCAATAAGCGTGTTTTTATTATCACTTCCCCCGCTAACCAAAGATATAATTAATGCTTCCGTTTGCTCTGCGGTTAAGGGTTTAGGCGGAATATTTTTTAACGCACGTTCTTGTACATGCTTGTAATAAGCTTTTAACATATGCTCTCCGGATCAGATATTACTTATCTGAATTGTGATCATGTAATAGGTAAATTAATTTTTGTTAAACCTGGTTTTTATTCTCGATCTTTAGGCCTTCCCCAAATTCCGCCAGTTGTTCGAGGCCATATTCCCACTCCCCGAATCCGGATTCCGTATTGATATGCCCAGCATCACCGATATCAATGACGTGTGCGCCCCAGCATTCGGCCCAAAACTGCGCACGTTTAAAAGACATTAACGGATCGTTTCGACTTGCGAACATGATGCTCGATGTATGCAATTTCTCAGGGAGTACCGCCTCGTCCAGTTCGAAGAGCGAAGGCTCCGCTGGCGCAACCATGACAATACCTGCGATATTCATTTTGTACGTCTGAACCAGGCGACATGAGGCCAGCGCGCCAAAACTGTGTCCAACCAGAATCGCCGGTAGATGACAGGTGGCTAACTCGCGACGGATTGCGCAGATCCAGGCGTCGATATCAGGCTCCAGCCAGTTTCGCTGGCTGATCCGCTTCCAGAAAGGAAAACGACGACCCCAGCAACTTTGCCAGTGATACTCATCACTGTCTCTCAGCCCTGGCACCAGAATGATTGTGAACATCTCACTCAGTTGTTCCAGACGTTGCGTAGTCATAACGTTGTCCTCTCCACATTCAATGCCCCCATCAGGCCGGATAATGCGAAAGTACCCAACCAACAGCAAGGAGGTCCGCACTACCGCCAGGGCTAATATTCTTTTTAATCAGTGCGTTATCCATATCCATCAACGCTTTTCTGAGCTTTTCGCCTGACAAGTTTTTTATGTTGAGCACTCTTTTTGCATAGCGCTGCACATATTTCAGGCCTTCCAGCCCACCCCGAAAAACCACATTGGTATCAGGATTGGTTGCCATCAAGGCCAGTAGCATCTTCAGTAGCGCATCCTGTTCAGATAACCCCTCCCGCAACGATTTTTCCCACTGCGGCAGTCCGTACTGCCTGACGGTGACAAATCCACTCTCGACCTCGCCACGTGCCCCAGTCATCCCAAACGATTGAAAAATATGTTCACCTTTGGTTTTTGCCTGCCCAGTTTTGCTAAGTTCATTGTCAACCAGGCCCGTACACATCGCACTGGTTTCCCGGCACAGATTGCTCTGACTGAGCGTTTTATTTTGTTTAAAAAGACGTCCCGCAGCGGCGCACAGTAGGCCAAGTGAAAAAATCCCACCTTTATGCGTATTTATGCCACCTGTAGCCTTGAACATCGCTTGTTCGCAGGCAAGACCTGTTGGCCTTATCGCCAGGAGAGTTTGAGAGGCTGGCAAATTCGCTGTGGCTTTCCCTTGCTCAAAAAAACGGGGAAACCAGGGAGTAACGGCGTGAATGCTGGCCATGAAGTGTGTGATAGTCATATCACGATGTGCGCCATTATTGTTGCTATCAACCAGCCCCGGCTTAGGTGTTAATTTCACCTCCCGGTACATCGCTTCAGCGGACAGCCAGGCGATGCTCTGCGACGGCTCAGCCTGCTTAACGTTGACGGCTAAAGTAGTCATAGGTTAAATCCTCAATAACTTGCGCAAGTTCATTCAGAGAATGGCGACGCATACGCGAGCAGACATGGGCAGGTTCATCGCAAATGAAGCACCTGCGCATAGGCTGATGTATTGCGCTGCGCTTGATTAAGCCGGATTTAGGGCAAAATACATCAATGTCCCACAAACGCCCGAGGGGATGGTTATCTTCCAGATGCGCCGTGACATGTTTTATCATCCAGGCTGGCGCTGATATGGACCAGAACGCCTCTGGCCCGGTAGGCTGGAAACGGATTTCGTGTCTGGAGACTTCCCACCGATGTTTTTGCAGCAACTGATTAAGGGCTTCTTTCGCCTCTGCCATCACCTGGCGGGCCAGGGGGGTATCTTTCACCTCTCCTGGCCAGACGAGCGTTGTTGAAATCACCGACTGCCCGAACCCGAGCAGCCACTCTTGTTGCAGACTTGCGCGCGCTTCTCTGGCTTTAAGGACATCCTCAAGCGTGAGGACCGCACATGATGCTTTTGTTGTTTCGCGGATCATTCTTTCACCTGCCTTACCACATCAATGACGCTACCATCGCGATAGCGCACAACGCCGACAATGCGGGACGTAAACTCGATAGATTTGGGTTCGCCAGAAATCACCAGAGCGCTCTGGTAGAGGGACTCGATATCAACAACCGGTAAACCGGCGGCAATCAGCTTCTCTTTGACTTCCGGGCGGGCAGGATTCACAGCAATACCATGGTCAGTGACCAATACGTCTATGCTTTCACCCGGGGTAACACGGGTCGTGACGTGCCTGACGACGGTAGGAATACGGCTGCGAATCAGTGGCGCGACCACGATAGTTAAATTAGCGGCTGCGGCAACATCGCAATGCCCGCCGGAAGCGCCGCGCATGACGCCATCGGAACCGGTCAGTACATTGACATTGAAATCCGTGTCAATTTCCAGCGCGCTTAAAATGACAATATCAACGCGATCGCAGCAGGCTGCTTTAGCAGCAGGATTGGCATAAACGCTGGTTGAGATTTCAACATGGTTCGGGTTTTTCGCAAGCGAAGCACCTGCGGCACCATCAAAACTTTGCGTGTCCAGCAGTTTGGTGATGAGTCCTTTTTCATGCAGATCCACAATGCTGCCGGTAATGCCACCTAAGGCAAATCTCGCAACAATATTCTGTTTGCGCATGCGTGATTCCAGAAATCGCGTGCAGGCCGTCGACGCGGCGCCAGAACCCGTTTGCAGTGAAAAACCATCACGGAAATAACCTGAATGCTCAATCACATCGGCGGCAGAGCGCGCAATCATTAATTCACGCGGATTGCTGGTCACGCGAGCGGCACCTACGCTGATTTTTGCCGGATCGCCCACACTGTCGATTTTGACAATGTAATCAACCTGATCCTGAATAATGCTGGCGGGCATATAGGGAAACGGTTCAATACTTTCCGTCAGCAACACCACCTTTTTGGCATATTTTGCATCGACCATGGCGTAGCCCAGCGAACCACACCGGGATTTGCCGCCGCTGCCGCTGGCATTGCCATACTCATCGCAGCAGGAGACGGCCAAAAAGGCGACATCAATAGTAATTTCACCTTTCTCAATCAAATTGACCCTGCCGCCATGCGAGTGGATCTGTACTGGTTCTTCCATCAGTCCATGTGAAATCGCATCGGCTAATTCACCGCGCATGCCTGACGTATAAATTTTGGTAATCACACCACTTTTAATATGTTCAATCAGTGGCGCGTTGCAGGTCATCAGAGAACTTGATGCCAGCGTCAATCCTTTTAAGCCTTTTTCCGCCAGTTTGGTCATAACGTAATTTATCACTTTATCACCCTCGCGGAAGGCGTGATGAAATGAAACGGTCATACCATCATGCAAATCGCAGCGGGCTAAAACGTCATCTACTGTGTCGAAAAGTTTGCGTTGATATTTTTGATGGGGATCAACGAGATAGGGGGTATGCGTATTGGCGCCGGTAAACAGCTCATAATTATGCTTGCTACCAGATATGTTATGAAGTGCTTCAGCTAAATGACTCATCGTTTAATCCTGTTGCTATAGGGTGAATGGAGATTACTGACGAACGCCGGAGGCATTTTTTCTATCAATAACCACACGGGCATGGTTAATGATCGGCGCATCAATCATTTTGCCGTTCAGTGAAATCACCCCAAGTCCATTACGTTCACCTTCTTCGGCTGCTGCGATTACACGTTCTGCATAATCAACTTCTTCCTGAGTTGGTGCGTATGCATTATGTAAAACATCGATTTGCCGCGGGTTTATCAGTGACTTGCCGTTAAAGCCCATACGCTTAATTAAATCGACTTCTTTTAAAAAACCAGCTTCATCGTTAATGTCAGCATAAACCACATCAAAAGCATCAATACCCGCTCCGCGAGCGGCATGTAATACTGCGCATCGCGCATAAAACAGCTCAGTGCCGTCTCCACGTTCTGTTTGCATATCCATGACATAATCAAACGCCGCTAGCGCAATTCCCATTAAGCGTTTAGACGATTTGGCGATAGCGACGGCATTAATAACGCCTACTGCAGATTCAATTGCCGCCATTAATTGCGTCGATCCGACCGGTCGACCGCAACTTTCTTCAATACGGACAATTTCACGCTCAAGCTGATAAATATCTTCCGGCGTATCCGTTTTGGGCAAACGGATAATATCAACACCCGCCCGTACTGCTGCCTCAAGATCTTTTAAACCAAAGGGGGTATTTAGCGGATTAATCCTGACGACTGTTTCAATATTTTTATACATGGGATGCTGTAGGGCATGAAAAACCAGCAGTCGGGCGCTATCTTTCTCTTTTAACGATACCGCATCCTCAAGATCAAACATGATTGAATCTGGTTTATAAATATAGGCTGTCGAAAGCATAGCGGCACTAGAACCAGGCAAAAAAAGCATACTGCGACGTAATTTTTTCATCTTAATTTTTCCCAAACAATTTCTTTACTGTCCGTTCCCCGGAGGATGGCAGCCTGCATTCTCGCCCGGATAACACAGTCCAGCGCACCTTTATCCTCAACGATAATTTGGCCCTGCGTAATGTTAAATGTGGAAAGCGTTTCGTTCACTACCGCAGTAATCTGTTCGCCAAATTGTTTGTATACTTCACTGTTAATGGTGACATCCAGCCCTTCCTCACAGGGACTAACTTTGACAACCAGGTCACTTGACTCCAGCGTCCCGATCATTGCCGTATTGACTATTTTCATATTCACTTCCTGAACAATTATTTATTAAGCACCTGCCAGTTCTGGATCTGGCTGTGTAGATTGATTTTGTGATAGCCATTTAAACAAATAAGGCATCGTAGTTGTTGGCACTCTGCTTTTAACAGCCTGAACGTCTCCTTTGTCTAATAATTTTCTGACTGCGGAGGCAGATATCGGAAAATTATTATCATCGGTCATTCTCTTAATCTCGTTAACTTTGATGCTGGCTGCTGGCATTGTCATTTCATCTTCCAGCCAGTGGTGCATTGCGCAGTTATATTGTGCTGTCACTTTGCAAAATGGTTCTGTGCCAACAAAACGCTGGTTAATATTTAAGGCTGGCGCGATGTAGCGCCGGAACATCATCAAATCAATGGCGGCATACACTTCATTAACGATTTGCTTTTCTTTGAGAAAATAACCAGGAAAAGTCCCGCGAGAAATAATATATTTTGACCCAGGATGAACAGTGATATTAGGTAAATGACACGAACCATCCTGAACCATGGCGAAGCGTTCCCGAAAGGAAAACGTGGACAAGTCCTCTTCGACGACAAAAACATGCAGCCAGTCACATGCTTTTGCAGCCTGCTCAATAAGATACTGGTGACCTAATGTGAATGGATTGGCATTCATGACAATCCCCCCCACATTTGCGGCCATCACCAGATGATGATTGCGTAATTGTCGGCAGTAACGATGGATCCCCACTGGCGTATTCTCCATTAGGGCCGCGCGGTTATCGAGGGTAACCAGGGGATAAAATCCGCCACCCTGAAATGACTTAACATTCTTCGGATGTGTCAGGAGAAAAAGTTGATGTTCTCCGTTCTGAATAGACTGCAATTCCGCTTCATGGATAATTTTCAGCCCCAGGGATGTCCCCCGCCACGCCCTCTCGACAGCAATGCATTTCAGCGTATTACCCGCAATACCAGCACAGGCAACCAAATGTCGGTCACAACGTGCAACCACAAACTGCCCGATATCTTCATCCATGCCCAATCCATTACGCTTTAAAAAGAGAACAATCTCCTCTCTTAGAGCGCCATTGCTAGTTTCAACTGTTTCGAATTCTAGCGGTTGGTCGGTAAGCATCTTATTTCTCCTGAAAATATCTTTTAGTTTTTCAACAAGGTTGTCCGAGCCACTGGTTATTACGAAGCCAGCAAGTCTCGCTGAGGCTGAGATTCCACAATCGTATTCGTTAAGCGCCCGATATTTTCAATTACCACTTCGACCCGATCGCCTTCGCGCATAAAAAGAGGAGGTGTTCGTTTTTTCCCGACGCCGCCAGGTGAACCTGTAATAATGACATCACCCGCGCCGAGGGTGGTGAAGGTACTGATATAGCTAATTAGGTCAGCGACTTTATGGATCATACTGGCCGTAGAATCATTCTGAACTAACATGCCATTCAGATATGTCTGGATAGAAAGAGTATGCGGATCAGGAATTTCATCAACGGTTGTCATGTAAGGACCGAATGCCCCCGTCTGACGCCAGTTTTTACCTGCTGTAAACCAGGCATGCTGCCAGTCGCGCACTGAACCATCCATATAGCAACTATAACCGGCAACATGAGTCAGGGCGTTGCTCGCATCGATATTGCTCCCCGACTTGCCAATAATAACGGCCAACTCTCCTTCATAATCAAATTCGTTTGATAAAGCGGGTTTAACAACGGGTGTTTCATGGCCGGTTTGCGAGTCAGGAAAGCGCACAAATAGGGTTGGTGCGCTGTTAGTTTCAGCGAACTCTTTACGCTTATCAGCATAATTCATACCCACGCAGAATATTTTCCCCGGTGCCTCAATCACTGGCAGGAAAGTAATATCCTCAGCCATGATATCAGCGTGGTTGTCAATATACTGCCTGGCAATGTCAATGGCATTCCACTGAAGGAGATCTTTCAGTGTTGGATATTGATGACCAATTTTATTGCCAAGATCAATAATACCGTTATCCGTAAAAATGCCGTAGCTTTTACGATCGCGATGGCAGTAGCTTGCTAATTTCATAGTGAAACCTGTTTTATCTTTTTCATATTCTTTTTTGTTCACGCCGCTTAGACGCGGCGTGAACGACGAGTTAATTATTTAAAGATTCAGCGGCAACCAGCGCTTTTCTTTCGCTGGAGGCTAAATAGGTTGCGACAATGGCCCCCACACCAAGTAAAGCGATGATGAACGCCGTCATCCCCTGCCAACCCATGGAGTGGAATATGAAACCGTTCACAAAACCGATAACCGACCCTCCCATGTAGTAGAAGAACAGATACAGTGCAACGGCCTGACCACGTGCCTGGGCGGCGTTTTTGCTGACCCAGCTCAGGCCGATGGAGTGACACCCAAAGAAGCAACCGGTGAAGATGACCGAACCAATGATAAAGGTGACAACGTTCGGGGTCAGTGTCAGCAGCATTCCCAGCGCCATCAGGATGAACAGCACCCGCAGGACGTTCATGCTGCCGTATTTGGCAGACAGACGCCCCGCCTGAGGTGCGGTAAAGAAACTCAGTGCGAAGCTAAACGACAGCAGTCCAGCATTAGCCGGGGAAATATGGAACGGTTCGCCCTTCAGGAAGAAGGCCAGGTAATTATAAAGGGACGTAAATACCCCAAAGATGATGAAGCTGATAACAAAGGCCAGAGCCAGTTTTTTATTTTTAAAATGTGCCGCGCCACCTTTTACTACACGCAGCACGTTCAGGTTCTGCGTAGGTGTAAATTTTTTAGATGCAGGCAGCAGGAAGTTTACCAGAATCGCCACAACAATCAGGCTGACAGCAAAACCGTAGAAAATGGTATTTATTGAAATATGTTCAATTAACTGACTGGCAATAATACGTCCAGACATACCGCCCATCGAGTTACCGAAGACAAAATAGCCTGTGACAACGCCTGCCACAACAGGTGCGACTTCTTCACTAATATAAGCCGTTGCCGCAGCGGCAATACCGCTGAGAGCAAGCCCGATAACTGCACGTAAAGCAACCAGCATTGCCCAGGATTCTACCAGCGGACACAGCAGGGTCAGGAAACCACCTAACAGCAGAGAGACAATAATTAATTTTTTTCGGCCATAATGGTCGGATAACGTGCCGGTAAATAAAAGTCCAATAGCCAGAAGCGCCGTTTCAGCAGAGAGAATAATGCTTACCTGACTGACCGGTACATCATATTCAACAGCCAGAATCGGCAATAGTGGCTGAATAAAGAAAAGCGAGGCTAATTCAGCCAATCCAGATAATGCCAGCGCAAGGATGACGCGAATATAGGTACTGGTCTTAGATGGGTCCGGACCGTTCAGATTCTTTACCGCATTAGTTATAGACATAATATCCTCAATATTATTTTTTTAGGTACAGAGTACAGTAGCTCCAGGGAGCTAAGGGTATTGTTGGATGCAATAATGAAATACTTTTAAACAACTTCTGTTAGAACATGTTCCGGAACACAAACAGTACCTTCAAAAAGCTTTCTGGAAGTTCGAATCACTGCCGCGCGAGTTTTCTCGATCTCATTTCCCTCTTTTAGCAATGAGACAGAAATTTTCCCGCTTGGGTGTTCAATATTAACGATATTGGTATAAGGTGCTTTGGGTTGTTCTGCGATAATCTTATACGCCACGGAGCCTTCAATAAGGGTGGCCGTTGAAATACCAATCGATCCGGTAATTGCCAGTGATTTATGGCAGTTGTGCGGCATAAAGTAGCGCACTCTGATCGTACCCCCCGCGCCCGGTTTACTCAGCAGAACCGGTTTGGGGATCACTTTATCGGTGACATCGCCAAATCCCATTGCGGCACCGGCCTGGCGGCGAATGTGTTCCAGTCGCGTCATAAATGCCCGATCCGTTTCAAGCTCTGCCGGAGTTTCACCACCCGTTTTTCCCATCTGCGTAGCATCCATCAGTACCATCGGCATCGCCATATCGATGCAGGTCACTTCGACACCATCAAAGAGGTCAACCGCGTTACCGGTAGGCAGCAATTTACCTGTCTTGCACCCCGCCGAGTTCAGGAATGTTAGACCCACAGGTGCTGCGGTGCCCGGGACGCCGTCAATGTGAGTATCGCCTTCATAATTGACATAAAAATCAGGTGTCTGCACTTCGGCATCAACCAGCGTACCGGTGTTGAGATTACGAATACGCACTGTCGTTATGGGGTTTTTTGCTTTCACAAGGCCTTTTTCAATCGCAAAAGGACCTACAGCACACAACATGTTTCCGCAGTTTGGTGTGGTATCGACACGGCGCTCATTAACCATAACTTGTACGAACAAATAGTCGACATCTGCATCAGGGCTGTCTGATGGACTCACGATCGCCACCTTGCTGGTCTGTGGGCTTCCACCACCAATACCATCAATTTCGAGTTCATGGCCTGCGCCCATCAGGCCAAGCAGCACCGCATCACGCTCCTCAATTTTTGTTGGTAAATCGCTGGCCAGAATAACCGGATCTTTGGAAGTACCACCACGCATCAGTACGCAAGGAATCTTTAACATTTTGTTTTCTCAATTTCGCCTGGTAGTTTGAACAACATCAGGATTTCATAACTGAATAAATAACTCTAATGTCAAAAAACGAATGATTAATACGCTTTGCGTATTAATAGACGTTAGGTTAGTGTGAGCATTACACGGTGTGTCAGGAGTGAAATCTCATGCAACATGAGCTACAAGGTATACAAGCATTTGTTAAGATTGCAGAAATCGGATGCTTTACAAGGGCATCACATTTCCTACACATTTCACAACCCGCATTAACACGCAGAATTAAAAAGCTTGAAGAGAGCCTGGGAACGGCCTTATTCGAACGGTCAACCCGAAATGTAAAACTCACAGCGGTTGGAAGAGAATTTCTACCTAAGGCAAAGAATTTAATCGATTTCTATGAAAGCTCGATCCTGAGCATTAAGGAAATGGCTACACACCAGAGCGGTGTCATCACTTTATCTTGCCTGCCTACAGCCGCCTTTTATTTTCTTCCTTCCGTCATAAGAGATTTTAACCACCATTATCCCAATATACGTATTCGAATCCTGGAGCACAGCGCAAGCGACTGTCTTGAAGCAGTATTAAACGGCGATGCTGATTTCGGCATAAATATGATAAACATCACACATCCTAATATCGATTTTACTCCCCTCGTGAACGAACCTTTCGTGCTGGCCTGCCGGCGTGACCATGAGTTAGCGCAAAAATCGTTGGTTCTTTGGGAAGATCTGGTTAATTTAAGACTCATTGGCGTAAGACGTTCAAGCGGTAATCGGTCGTTGATCGACCAGGCGTTTGAAGGCGTAGAGTGGAAGCCCAACTGGTTTTATGAAGTCAGACATCTGTCGACCTCGCTTGGCATGGTGGAAGCCGGACTTGGCGTTGCGGTGGTTCCCAGTCTGGCAATGCCAACAGATGAGCATCATATCCTTGTCAGCCGCCCACTGGTTGAACCCGTTATTCGTCGAACGTTAGGGCTCGTGCAACGCAGAGAGACGTCGCTGAGCCCAGCTGCAGAAAAGTTCAGAGAGATGCTTTTACAACTTTGGTCCCAGGACGCAAATAGCCCATGGATTGGAAAATTTACAACATAAGCCAGTGTTACACTCCGTATTCTTTACATTGTATGCACGGGTTAATCCAGGCTTGTGCTGTTTTTTCATTGCAGAAATAGATTCTGCTGTCATGGGGTCAGTCCAAATTGGTGATATCAGTGTTACTGAGATTAAAGCTCAAACTCTGGTTCAGGTAATTCAACTGGTGCAAAGCAGACGCACACTAAAGTGAAGTTATTTCGGATTTTTGTCATTATCGTTGTGCGATGCAACATCCACTAAACCTTTTTCCGGGTCGAGAAAAAAGCATTGAGTTCTTGATGACTGCGACTGAGACGCCGCTTCACATTCAAGGCGGCTACTGAAAACACCGATAACTTCACTTTTTTCACCGTTACCTGCAAGCGAGAAGATTAATGCCAGGGCGTACATAATTCATCCTTGATTGAGTAAACGCAAAAATTCCGATAAAAATAAGATTAGTCCTTAAAGTTGAGTAAAGGCAACACATAACTCTTGGTCATATTCTTAAAATGCATGGTTAATGCATTATTCGAATGCTAAATATCACAAAAAAGCAAAACCCCGCCGGCGCGAGGTTTTTGCGAATAATTAACGTTGGATTCAAGCTGTTTTTGTTAATCGTATGTCAATGTTGTGCCATGACTCATCCGGGTACATCAGCCACCGCAGGCAGCACGCAATCCCCGCATAGTGCGTTGATACTGAACTCAGTGCGCAATTCAGTCATGCGAGAGGTCATCCGTTTTTCCCTGGGCGGAGAAATAGATTTTACTGCGCACAAACTCCCAGCATTCAGGCTTCTTCGCCCATTCCGAAATCATTCTGCCGTTCGCCGATTCAGTCAGAAGACTATTCACCCGGTGAGCTAAACTGACAAGTCGGTTACCCATTGTCTCCCCAATCCCTTGCTGATTCCAGATTTCTGCCAGGTCCGTTTGTTTGCCATAAAGGTGTGAATAGGCAGCCACGGTATAGGCGGCGATATTAGCCTTAAACGCGGGAAAAAGTGAATTAATCAGCTTATACGCTTTTTTATAGATAATGGCCTGTGCTATGTAATGTTTAAAACGCTCAATACTCAGTTCATCACCATAATGTTCACTATCCTTATCGATCATCGTCATTAATGCGGCAAAGTTCTTCTGCCCACCGAGACTGACTAAATCCGGGCGCTGGAGCCACGCGCAATGATATTTTGCAAAATCAGTTTTCGTTATTCGACGGGAGGAAGGAATAGCATCTTTTAACCGTTTGATACCCGCCGGGGTTTTACCTTCTCGTTCCAGCATAACCTTATAGCTGCCATTTGCCCGCTCGTAAAACCAGCGACTGTAGCCATCCGGGCAATAGACTGTATTTGCCATTTTTTCCAGTTGTACATGGACAGGTCGATTGGCTGACAGATCGGAAATATTGACTTTATTCTGGCTATTCGAGAAACGTGAAATATCCGCTATTAACATCTCTTCCTGCGCATTATTCGTCTGTTTCAGCACGATGACTTTTGCGGGTACACGCACGTTACGCAGATTTGTTGCCGGAAATTTCTTTTTGGTGAAAAACATGGAGGCCGTGGTCTGCCCACCGTTAACGATCTGCATCCCCTGCATCCACGCAATGCCTGGCCCACCTCCCGGAGCTTCGCCAAGCCTGACCTGATCGGCAACAATAACGATACCGTTGTTATAAGCCATAAAACGTTCAGGCTGTTCACGTAAAGTGTCGCGAATCCCCTTATTGACTTTCCCCGTCTGGCTCAGAAATGAGCGAACGTTCGCTTCCAGAATGCGGTTGCCATACTTTTCATAGATAAATCGCAGCGTCTCTCCAGGAACAACCGTCAGCGCATAATCATACTCACCCATTTCATCCGGGATCCAGACACAAGGGAGCGCGCCCCCCGCCACATCGTCAAAATTAACCTGCAGCTCATCACGCGGCTTGCCTTCCTGCCAGTGATTAAACAGTCGGACAATGTCCATTACCTCTAATTTAATGGTCTTACCCGCCACATCACGAGTCTGGTACCAACGGGTTTTCACTTGACCATCGGTCAGTACGTAAATTCTGATTTGTTCCAGTTCCGTATAGGACTGTTCGATGGTCGTCACCAGTTGCCAGGCATCATTGGACTGATCCAGCGTGGAGGATAATTTACCGTCAATACACTTCTGCAAGAATTGAATACAGTGGCTTGCGATCGCTTTTGTGTCTGCATCCGGTACGTGACAAAGCTCATCGCCGCCGTGATAAATGCTGACGAAGAGATCAAGCTGATCGCCATCTTCTGAGAAGGCAAAACCGCTGAGACGCACGTTGTGTCCACTGACTTTCGCCATAAAGTGACACGTCTGCGCATCGTCAAATGTCATTCCAATGTCGGCCATATGACGCATGACGATATCGGTAAAAATCAGCTCAGGAAAAGGCGACTCAACGCCAGGCTGAGCCATCTGGTCTTGATATTCTTTGCGAATTTCATTCTGTGTCTGACGTAAAAAATCAATAAGTTCCATGCGGTAATCCTGCGAAATCTGACAAGCAATGGTTAAAATTTTGAGCCTGAGGAATAAGTGTCTGAAGTTCGAGCTGATAGCACGCCCCCACCACCGGCAACGGGACATTCGCATGTGTCAAAGAGGGGAACCCCTCTTCAATGGGGAGTGCGAACGCCTCTGTCAGCAAGAAATGACGCGTATAGAACTCAGCATGCTCGCTGAAATAACCGACGTGACAAAGCGATCCCTCGAAAAGACAAGCCGCCTGAGCGTTCCCCTCAAACCGCTGACGAAGACGGTTAACGATGTCATTCAGGGTATCTCCAGTGGGATGCTCGCTGAAGCGTAAACCGCACAACACGAGCGAGCCTGGCCGTTGCCAGTCCAGTTGTTCAAGAGAGTGGATAGTTACGCAAAAACCCTGCTCTGCCGTGGTGCTTTTTATCTCAATGGCTTGTTCATGTCGTTCAAAATCCTGCAGGCCGTGCTGCGGTCCTACCCAGGCTTCGACTGCCGTTGAAGACTCAAGACCGGTCTCGATCAATCGTTCCAGACACGTCAGTTCGCCGATTAACCCCACCTCTTCTTCATGACGGAGCGGACGGGTATCTCGCTCCATAAAAGCCTGCCAAAGACGAATACGGCGGAGCAGCGTTTCAAACAGGCGTAGCTCAGAAACGCTCAGGAGCGAATGGAGAATATCCAGAATCATCGTCGTAAAGACATCCGCATTCCCCGTTTGCTGACGGCGGATCATCAAACCGTTCAGCTTCCCCCCTTCTGTTCCGGTCATCTCGACGCGAAATCCTTTACAGGACGGCAGCGCCGTCGACCCCGGCGAAAGCGTATAGGGGAAGACGACAATCAGCATTTCTTCATTATCTGGCTGACGACGTCCGGCATGAAAATCACAGTTCTGGTGCGTAAAAAGCCTGATGCCACGCCAGCCCTGAGCACCGGGTTGCTCGTCAATCCGGGATCGATCCAGGGCTTTCCATGCCGCCAGCAAATCGTCTTTACTCAGCCGAACCATACTCTTGCTCCCACAGGACGTTGTTCACTTTGTATTCCACCGTAACCCCACTTCGGCTTCCCGGAAAACTGATGCCAAACGCAACAACAGGTAAGGCATCAGCCTTATATTCCGTTGCGGACATCGCCTGCTGCGGGTCCAGTAAGTAAATGAGCAATAGCCCTTTTTGACGCTGCGGCGGGAGGTCATTTATGCCGAATCCTTTGATCCGGCGTAGCACCACGCCACCTGGAATGACCGGCTCCTCCCGCCCTTCATTTCGTCCGGGATCGGCATGAAAAATGCGCTGCGTTTCCTTCAGCGCGGCAAGCCAGGTCGATTCATCGCAGTCAATTCCCTCGTCGCGTGGGGAAAGCAAACGGCCAATGGAATAGCGGTCAGTCACCCCCTCGGAGGCTTTACGCATCATCAGCCGTACAGGGAAACCACTCACATCGTGATGACGGTCGACGCCGCCCCCCACTACCGCCACCGTCCATTGTGTGAGTTCATCAACGCGATTCATCCGTGTGATAAAGTCAGCCAGCAATTTACTGTTAGCTTTTCTGGCCTGCGAGTGGGTCTCATATTCTGTTAAGAAATCAATGACCGGCTCTGGAGAGACGTTTTGCCAAATGACCCCGTTCCATTTTTCAATCTTATCTCCGCGTCGCCTCTCCGGAATCGGTACGCCAGAGCCAATACGCCCGGTCAGGCGCTGGAAAGCATCGTGGTTGCGCTTGTGGTACTCAGGTTCTTTAAACAACGAAATTGTTTCGACCACCGTGCCACTGAACGAGAGCCATAGCGAACGCGCGCTGCGCATTTTTAGGGGTGATGTGACCATTAATACGGGGTGTGATTTCACTTTCAGCCCAAAATCACGCGGTGTTCCGCCGCTGGCGACCATATTGTCAAACTCTTCCCTCAGCTCTTCCGACGCATCGGCAATATGTTCAAACCATTCAATCAGCTCATCGGTGGTATACAGTCGACATACGTCCAGATATCCCTGGCGATAGCCAAACCAACGCCCCATCTGCATTAACGTGTCATACATGCGGGAAGCACGTAAAAAATAACTGGTGCATAATCCCTCAAGCGTTAACCCTCGGGCCAGTTTGTCTCCGCCAATGGCAATAACTTTTAAGCCTGTCGCACTGTCTGAATAATCAAGCGCATCTTTCGCCGTTCCGTTTATCATTCGTACCGACACGTTTTCAATAACGGTATAAAGTTTGTCTGCGATCTCCCGCCATGCGAAGGCGTCTTCCGGGACCTGCTGCGGCATAACCTCGCGGATCGCCTCACTGGTCGGCAAAAAATCGGTCTGCCACAGTGACTCAAGCTGGGTCAGAAAAGGCTCATGTCCAATCCTTCGCGTCAGTCGCTGTCTCACATCCTGAATGTAGGCATCAATGTGTTCATAAACGACCGATTGCACTTTATTGAAACGGGTCACATGGACCAGCATTGAACTGTGTTTGTCTCCCTGACCGCGTAATTCTCTGACGCAGCACGCCAGTAAAAAGCTGTCGATGGCGTGTTTTAACGAGTCCGGGAAATGGGTTAGCGTATCCAGCGTGGGATAGTGCGAACTCTTATGAGAAACCGGCATCCACCCTCTTTTACCGTCATCGCTACAATGATCGCCCACTCGCCGGATCAAAGGCAGATCTCCGGTCCGACCTTCCGCAGTGGCCCGACCAAATACCCTCGCCGGACCGATGTAGTTCGAGGGGGCGCCGAGATTAATAATAAAGGCAGAAGGGAACAGGTCCGGGCCTTCATCCCGAGTTTCATTGCTTTCGTGAATAAAAATGTTGGCAAAGGGGGTGGCGGTATACCCGACGTAAGCCTTACGGCTGAACTGCATCAACAGTTTACGAATCAGGCTATTGATTGCCGTTGGCTGATGTTCAGCGTCCGGTTTTCCATCATCATCGTAAACAATTTCCCCCGTATCCACTGAAGCGTTATCCGCTTCATCATCTATCATCAACAGCGGTAATTCCGAGACAAACCGCTTTCCTGTGACAGGATCAACGCTGGTTGCAACATGGTTTTCAATCCAGGTATGCAGACGCTTCAAAATAGACTTATTCTTCTTAACCACGAACAGCCAGGGACGTTGTTCAGGGGTGATCCCCAGATTCTTAGCTACGCCAGCACTGAAGTCGCCTTTTTCAGATCGGTTAGTGACGTAATTGGGACGAATAATGGGATCACTATCGATATCACCGACCCCAATAATGGTCACTTTTTCTCTGAGTGGGCTTGTCTCGTAGCCAAGGAATCCTTCATCAAGGCGCATTTGAGTCTGTGAGCGAAGGTTGTTATGCAAACCGGCCAGCACAATGATTATCTTATATCCTGCATCCGCCGCCTTACAGATTAGCCCGGTATAGTGGCTGGTTTTCCCCGACTGAACATGCCCGACCACCAAACCTCGCCTGTCCCAGCGCCCTTCTCGCCCCGGTTGTTCGAGTAATCCCAGAACACGATCCGTTGAACGATCAAGGGTATCCAGAACCCCCCAGGGCATCGTTTTGCCAAGCCATTGGCGATATCGATGCCAGTAGCGCCACTCTCGCTTCACCTCAGCGGTCAGCCAGGGCTGGTGTCCTTCATCGTTACTCAGAGACGTATCTTCCCCCATCCAGATGCTATAACGGCGGATCAACTCTTCGACCAGAATCTCCCGGTTATCAAGGCGGTTCCATTCCGGTTTCATCTGACAAACCATATCAATATGTTGGCGCAAAACACCGGGAGTGATAGTGCTTTTATCCTGGCCTTGCAGGAACGTTTGAACAATCTGCAATACACTCAGTTGCATGTCATCCAGGGGATTCAGACTCATAGCGATATCTCTTGTTGATCGTCGGGGAGTTGTGCAATTAATTCGGGATAATTATCAAAAGGTTCCATATTTTGCAGATGCTTTTTTGCCAGCGCCGACGACATCGCCTGCTGACCAATCATGGTCTGGTACATGACCTGCAAAACGGAAAATACTTCTGCTGGGGGAGCAGTCTCAAAACCTGTTCGCGGCGTCTCTTTTGTCTCAGCCGTATCAAGCCAGATTTGCTGAACCGGAACGGTTTCCTCAATGAGTCTTAGCATGGCCTGAATTTGCGGGGATAACTCACCGGCCTGGGAAAGGACATTGCTGATGACAGGATGTTGTAACGAAATCTGGTAACGGACACCCGATGATGTCTTCTGCGCCTGCCAGAGATGAACGAGTTCCTCGCCTGGTTTGCGCTTATTCATTTTCCCGCGTTTTGCAAATGTGCGTACCGCGCGATCGCGAGTTGATTGCGCCAGTTGGGTTAACCAGGGACGTAGCGAAACCGGCGGGCGCGCCATAGATTTACGAATATCAATCTTCCAGTCGATATCGGCATCATTAGGAATATCCAGACGGATCCGGGCGAGACGGTGGGTTTCATCTTTAGTCCAGGCCCTGGGGCTACCGAGTCCAAGCCAATTTCCAGCCACCAGCAATCGCTCATTTCGGTATACATAGAATCCTTGCTGAGCCGTCCACCCCGCAGGTCCTTGAGCCTGTTGATACTCCTGAATCGTCAGATGGTCCTGATGCGGAAGGACGTGGCATTCCACCTTCACGGCGGGGGCGCCGGGCGCCATTGCCGTGGGTGAATGCCAGGGTTTGGAAGGGTGCCCAGCAAGAAAAGGATCCCAGGCTTTAATTTTGCGCCCATTGAGCGTGAGAGTGAGTCGGGGAGAACCCCCTTCAAGAAATCGATGAAACACCATTCCCAGGTGTTGTTCAACGCCATCAATCAGATTGAGGAAATCTTTTTCACCGTAGCCGGGCGTGACAATTCGGTCTAAAACTTCCCACAGCACCACCGTACCGTGGGTCTCAGGTTCTGCGTTCGCTAATGCCGCCTGACTTCCAGGATCCGCGCCTTCAAGTAAATACCAACCGTCATCCGTACTTGCAGCCAGAATATCCAGATCCCATCGCAGGACATTCGTTATCCCCTCTTTTTTGGAGGAGACCGTCAGACGGCGGCATTGCGAAAAAGATGCCGTTTTTAAGCCAAGGCCAAAGCGACCCAGATCGTGTCCTGAACGCTGTGTCAGCGGATTTTTTACACCCAGACGCATTGCAACATCCAGTTCAGTGGCCGACATGCCGCATCCGTTATCCCGAACCACAATATAGCTCTCCATCCCTTGCCAGTGGAAAGTCAGTTCGACCTTACGGGCTCCAGCACTAACACTGTTGTCGATAATGTCGGCAAGGGCGGTTGCGGTGTTGTAGCCCAGCCCTCGCAGGGCTTCGATCATAATCGCCGCATTCGGTGGCGCATGGCGCATTGTGCTCATTCTTCTTCTTCCTGCGTATCGCTCAACGCGGTTTCCCATTGTTCGACGAAGTCGCCTAATTTTGACGCGCGGCTGTAATGGCGCAGCTTACGGAGCGCTTTGGCTTCTATCTGACGTATTCTTTCTCGTGTGACATCAAACTGTTTGCCAACTTCTTCAAGGGTGAAATCTTGCGTCATGCCGATACCAAAACGCATTTTTATGATCTGTGTTTCGCGTGGCAAAAGCGTATCCAGAACCGATGAAATACTTTCTCTTAGCTCCAGAGACTGAACAGGAGCACTGGTGAAATCCTTTCCGGTCAGGATCGCATCCCCAGACAACGCGTCGTTGTTGTCCAGAGCGTCGTCATGAAAATCGCCAATCAACGCCGTTTGCTCTTCATATTTTGCCATCCGAAGAACCTGATATTCTGGCAGTTCGGTCAATTCACTTATCCGCCTGGCAGTGGGCGTTATCCCCTGGCGATACAGCAACTGATCCCGACTGTTTCGCCAGCGCTTAAATTGCTCATAGAAGTGAACGGGTAAACGAATGAGTTGTGCCTGATCGGCTATCGCACGGGAGATCTTCTGGCGGATCCACCAGGTGGCATACGTGGAGAATTTGAATCCACGTCGATAGTCAAATTTCTCAACGGCTTTGATCAAGCCCAGATTTCCTTCCTGGATCAGGTCCTCTGCATCTAATCCTCGTCCGCGGTATTTATTCGCGATAGCCACGACCAGACGCAAGTTAGCGTGAATCAACCCCTCCCAGGCCTCTCTGTAACTGCTGACATACAGACTCATTTTTAAGGATTCATCAGGCGTGAACGTTCGGGCGCGCTCGACGAGTTGTTGCAGTTCAGCATACTCCGGGCGAGGGATATGGTTATCCAGGTACTCTTCTGCTTTCCCACTTCGCATAAGAAATAGCAGATCGGTAAAGCTAATGGTTTCATCCTCATCGGATGCGGAAGGCATTTCCTCTTCCGCCTCTTCCACGTCATCATCTTCTTCAGAAATCTCAGGCGTTGACGCAGGAAGGCGATTCGGATGCAGCAACTGAAGATATTCAGCCTCAGGTAAACCCGCCAGGATCTTCATCAAATTGATAAGCGCGGTGTCCATGCGCTGCCCAAGCCGTTCTTCTTTTGTTTTATCAACGACATCCCATTGGCGGATGTCCACCAGATAATTTTCAAAAATACCGAACTGCCGCAATGCGCTGAAAGCATCAAACCAGGGCTCAAGGCGATCGCTACCCGCTAATGTTACGGGTGCCGCGTCTGGCGGGATAACGTCATCACCCTCCACGATCAAGGGTAAGTCTCTGATCAATGCCTCAACACTGGCCTGAAATTCAGGCCACTGCATACCAAAATCCTCTTCTCCGGCAAGACGGATGTCACGCGCAAAGATACGCCCCGTATCCAGTGCGCAAGTGAGCAACGTTGAGAGATGAGGATAATGTTGCGGGGAGTGAGAAACTGGCGTCGGGGGGTCAGGAAGCGTGAGTTCGATATCGTTCCATTCGGCTGAATCATCTTTCGGACGATAGCGGGATAATAATTGCTGGGCTTCAGCAGAAGCGTGCCTTAACGTCAGATTATCTTCAGCAGGCTTCGATTCGACTTCGGCTTCCCACAGCATGAAATCCATCGTGACTTCCGCTTCAGGTGGTTCTGTTTCTACTTCGACTTCTGTTGCGGAATCATCGACTGGAACCACTCCTGGTTCCTGTTCGGCAAGTGGAAGAGGATGCCGATAACTGGCCAACAGCTCAAGCAGCTTTTGCCCCTGCGCGAGGTCACTGGCACAAACCCCGAGGTTGTTTTGATGTTCAACATCGACACCTGCGCGCAACAACATTTCGCAAATAGCGAAGTGTCCATGCTGGGCAGCAATCATCAACGGGCTATTTCCCAGAGAGTCTCGCGAATCTTTAGGTAATCCTCTGCTGAGATGAAACTCCACCACGGAGGAAACTCCGCTTTTTAGCGCCCGAATAAGCAAAGGCGGAATGCGATAAAACTCAGAAGCAGTGCGATGCATGTTGACAGTCTTTCCTTGTAAACCACACCCGCGGAAATGCAATCTATCTTATAGGCAGAAAATCGAATTTGGTACTGTATAAAAATAACCTATCATTTTAGGTGATCTCCATCATCAATTGTCGAGATAGGCTAACGCTGTGTTTAATGTCAATATTAACCTTTAGACGTTAAAGTAACCGCCTGGAAAAAATAGCGTTATCAGGTCAATACATCTTGTTGATAAAACGATTTTCCCTCTATACACGCCGTGCTTTATTCCTGTGGCTGCCTAAAAATCACTCACCATCATGCGGCGCCCGGCTCCCCTGAGTAAAGCGCTATATGCCACGCACGAACCGCGTCAACGTTTTTATACGGAAAAGGAATAAAGAATAGAGATAACAGCACCTATCGCATTGATATTAAATACTCATCTTAAAAATGCGCTTCTAATATCAGGAGGTATCATCAGATATGCTGGATATTAACGCTCTATATTGCCCCAGTAATAAAATTCAGTCCGGTCACTCGACTCTTACCTTTACATTAGGTTTTGATAAGAGAATTTTTATCAGCTCAGTGAAGTTGACCGGTTTAAAGAAATAGTAACCCTGCTGGAAGGTAATATCGTTACGGTTCAGATAGTCAACCTGCTCTTTCGTTTCCACCCCTTCGGCAACAATACTTAATGACAGTTTTCGCGCCAGATCCAGCACACAATCCAGGATCCGGGTTGAATCCTCTTCGCTGTTAACCCGCGCAACAAAGCTTTGATCGATCTTGATATAGTCAATGTGCAAATCGTGAAGGTATGAAAGCCCCGAATATCCGGTACCAAAATCATCGAGCGCGATAACAAAACCATTTTCATGAAGAACATTAAGCGTTTGTACCAGATGTTCATCAACATGCAACGGCTCGCGCTCCGTCACCTCAATAACCAGATTCAGATCTTTTCTTTTGAAACTTTCCTTATATTTCAGACATTCTGCTACAAATGACGGAGAAGAGATATGAGAGGCGCTAAAGTTTATTCCGACATGAAAACCTTCCGGTAGTTTGCTGGCAATCGCGTTCATATTTGCAGCAACCTGTCTCATCAATCCCTGGGTAAGCGGTATAATCAGCCCCGATTTTTCGGCAACCGGGATAAAGGAGGCCGGAGAGATATATCCCGCAGTGGGGTGTTTCCATCTTGCCAGTACTTCTACCCCTCGCAGTGTTCCTTCTCTGCCGTTCACCACCGGCTGGTAAAAAGGAATAATCTCTCCTTTATTTATGGCCCTGCGCAGCGTTTCTTCCGGAGTGGTGCTTCTGTTCAAATACCGTTCGAGAGCATACCCTGCGAGACACGATATCAACACAATAAATACCACTATCCCCATTCCCTGACTGATGAGTCTGTGTAAACTCAATAGCGGAGGTTGGTTATATCTTACCGCGAAGGGAAAATGATCAGACTTTACGTAGCCAATATTCCGGTCTGACTCACTCACCTTAACCACGTCCCCCGACAATCCCAGAACCGCGTTCCCGACCATAAGCGCGTAGCTCACCCCTTTCAGCGGCGTACGCAATGTGTCGCGAATATGTTGATCGCTGATGGTGACCACAATTCGCTTTTCGGCGAACGGCGTCTGGTACAAAAGCACTGGTCGCCTGTTGACGGTATATTTTGCCGACGTGAGCAACAGTTTGCTTTCGGGAACCGCCGGAAGATTCGTAAGCAACATGCGATTACCCGGTAACGATGAACACCAAATCTCTCCCTGGCGAAAGATAAAGATCGTTCTGAGATGGGGCTGTAACGCCGCCTCCATGCCAAGTAGATACTGGTTTTCCTGGTCACAGCCTTTCAATACGACATGACTGGCCGTACGGGTGGCATGACTCGCTTCATCAAGAATGACATTGAGATCACTCACGACATACCGCGCACCCGCAAGGCTGTCAGCCCTGGTCGAATACCAGAGCTGCGCGTTAAGAATTAAAACGCCAAAAACAAAGAGCAACACGGCAACGAGGATGGGGAGAAGAGTGTTACGCATTGTCAGCCCCGGGCGAGAGATGAGTTATTATTTTGTCGTTTACACGCTTAACGTCGCGAGTCTAAAAAGCATGGTAGAAAGAACGATAATTAACCATAGTCGCCGCGATATTTATTTCTCAGCGTTGAGTTAATTCTGTGTGGCGTGAGCCTGGCGCAACGCATGGAAAGAAAACGATATTTCCCGCTTACAGTTTTTTCCTAAAGCCAGCGCTTCGTTCAGCTGCCATGATTAATCACGCTAATAACGAATAATGTTAAGCGAGGATATTATGAAAAAGACCATGATCGCATTATCTGCACTTCTGCTGGCTTCACCTGTTTTTGCTGCAACCACACACGCAACGGATAATGATGTGGCTGCCGCACATGAAAATGCGAATACCGCAAAAGAAAAACTGCACCAGGCGCAGAATCAGGGCGAAGAGCAACGACTGAAAGCAAAACATACCGCCGAAGGTAAAAGCGATAGTCTGAGCAGCAAAGTCAGTGAAGGTTCGCAAAAAACATGGAATAAAACCAAAGAAGG
This sequence comes from Citrobacter farmeri, assembly GCF_019048065.1. Taxonomy (NCBI): domain Bacteria; kingdom Pseudomonadati; phylum Pseudomonadota; class Gammaproteobacteria; order Enterobacterales; family Enterobacteriaceae; genus Citrobacter; species Citrobacter farmeri. The sequence goes on along the minus strand of NZ_CP077291.1, from coordinate 1,112,639 downwards.
CACCGAGAAAGGCTGGAATGCCACTAAAGAAGGGACTGAAAAGGGCTGGAATAAGACCAAAGAAGGCGCCGCCGCCGTTGAGAAAAAAATCAGCGAGTAATCCTGCCCTCATCAATGAAAAAGCCGCTTACGCGGCTTTTTGCTTTTTACCCGTTTACCAGGCTGAACTTACCCGCTGTATTTCATCCCCCTGAGGGGCGATAAAACACGTTAACGATGCCCTCCGACAACCGCCTCAATCCGTTTCTGCATATAGGGAAAGAACGGATTTGAGGTGACACGCATTAAGGTATCCAGCCCTACCAGCAGCGTGGAGGTCTCTCCACGCAGCGCAATCGTGCCAATGCTCAGCCCATAGCGATTTAACACATCCGGCTGCAACCCATACAAAGAATCGGTCAGTGGAAATGGCACCGCCACATGCGAGAGCGAATACATCTCCTGCGGCCAGGCTTCCCGTAACGGCTGAATCTGCACGTCGCGCGTTCCGGCAAGTGTGTCACGCGCCACCACGGCCAGTGTTTCCGCCGTGGCGTTGGTCACCACCGTCGTGCGATAAGCACGCGGTACAGACGGCAACAGCGTCGCAGCGGCGGTATAAGACGCACTACGCAGCAGTGGTCGCAGGTTAGCGGCCTGATTGATATCAAACAATACCAGTTCGCTGCCGTTTGGCCCCAGATAGCGATAAAACGACGCCATCACTGCCTGAGTGCTGACGGTAGAATCCATCACCGACTGGAAGGTCAGCACCGGCGGCATGTCGTGAAGTCGCTTATTCTGCGCATCCTGAACGATTTGCTGCTGTAGCGCTTTGGTCAACAGATAAGACTGCCGCGCCGCATTCACCGGGAACGAATTGTATTTGAAGGGATTATACTCCGGCGTGACGTTAAGCCATGCGGCTTTGGCAAAGGCCGGGAACAGCGCCGGCAGTCCCGCCAGTCCGGCAAAACGGGCGAATGACGTGACGCCAATCATCGGCGACAGCAGTACCACCTGACGCGGGCGTCGCAGTGCAGTGTCGTCCAGACTGTCCAACGTATATTTCAGCGCCAGCGCCCCGCCGTTAGAGTAACCCACCAGATGCAGCGGCACTTCAGGACCCGCCAGTCGCGTCGCCTCACGAACCGCCAGACGCGCCGCGGCCATCCACGCTTCCCAGTTGACCGCCGTTAACGCACCTGGCGCGGTACCGTGTCCAGGCAGGCGCGGCACCACGGCGATGAATCCCTGCTGCTGGTAGATCTGTGCTAAATATTTCAGGCTGTAGGGAGAATCGGTCAGGCCGTGCAGCATCACGGCAACACCGCGCGGTTTGCCTTGCGGCATCAGTACGAATGAGCGGTTTCCGTTGGGGGTGAATTGCGCCGGATAAACCCGACTGCCTGACCAGAAACGGTTGATCGGCGTCTGCTCATCCGGGTGCAGTTTATCACTCACCTGTTTTTGCAGATCGGCAAACAGCGCCTCTTCTCGCGCCTGATACTGCGCAAACGTGGCGTTGTCCAGCTCCGCCGCGCTCATCTCATTCCCGTGCCAGGTGTGCCAGGGATGAAGATCCGGTCCACTTTCTGTCTGATATACCCGCACGCCCAGGAAAACAATCAGTACCACCAGCAGCGTCAGCACCACGTGTTTAACCAGCACCAACAGGCCGGAACTCACCCACTTCACCCGACGAAAGAGGTTTTTAATCAACATGTTTATCCCGAGCCTCGCGCATCAGACGTACCGCAACCGGCGTTAGTGTAGGCTAACCTGCGGACTCCTCAACCTTTTCCGCTCTTTTCTCCCGGAATGTCTTTTCTTATCCCTGCATTTAGTAATGTTAAATATTTGTTGTTTTTGATCACAAAAAAGAAACAAAAAGTTCATTTTGTGCGCGTTTATCAAAAATGTAGATATTTTTAATTTATGGCTACGAAATGAGCTTCGCCATGTCTCCCTGACCATCTACTGAGAGGATCGATTCTGATGAATGCACTGACTGCCGTTAAACCGAATGCTGAGGATCCAGGCCAATACGACAATGGGTTTACGCTGAAACCGTCAGCCCAGTCTCCGCGTCTGCTGGAGCTAACCTTTTCCGCCCGGACAACGGAACACTTTCTCCAGCAGGTCGCGCAGTGGCCGGTGCAGGCACTGGAATATAAATCGTTCCTGCGCTTCAAAGTGGGCAAGATCCTCGACGATCTGTGCGACAACCAACTGCAGCCGCTGCTGCTGAAAACGCTGCTCGATCGCGCTGAGGGTGCGTTACTGATCAATGCGGAAGGCATCAATGACGTGGCGCAGGCTGACGAGATGGTCAAACTGGCAACGGCGGTGGCGCATCTGGTTGGACGCTCCAACTTTGATGCCATGAGTGGTCAGTACTATGCGCGCTTCGTGGTGAAAAATGTCGATAACTCAGACAGCTATCTGCGCCAGCCGCATCGCGTAATGGAGTTGCATAACGACGGCACCTACGTCGAAGAGATCACCGATTACGTGCTGATGATGAAGATCGACGAGCAGAATATGACCGGCGGCAACTCGTTGCTGCTGCATCTCGACGACTGGGAGCATCTCGACAAGTACTTCAGCCATCCCCTGGCTCGTCGTCCGATGCGTTTCGCCGCGCCGCCCAGTAAGAACGTCAGTCATGATGTGTTCCACCCGGTGTTTGACGTCGATCAGCAGGGACGCCCGGTCATGCGCTACATCGACCAGTTCGTACAACCAAAAGATTTTGAGGAAGGCGTCTGGCTGAGCGACCTGTCCGATGCGCTGGAAACCAGCAAAAGCATCCTGTCCGTTCCGGTATCGGTGGGTAAATTCCTGCTGATTAACAACCTGTTCTGGCTGCACGGTCGCGATCGCTTTACGTCGCATCCAGACCTGCGCCGCGAACTGATGCGCCAGCGCGGCTACTTCGCTTATTCCACCCACCACTACCAGACTCACCAGTAAGCGTGAAGGAACAAGCGGATGTATGATTTTGTGATTATTGGCGGCGGCATTATTGGCATGTCGACCGCCATGCAGTTAATTGAGGTTTATCCGGACGCCCGTATTGCGCTACTGGAAAAAGAGTCCGGCCCGGCCTGTCATCAGACGGGCCACAACAGCGGCGTGATCCATGCCGGGGTCTATTACACCCCTGGCAGCCTTAAAGCGCAGTTTTGTCTCGCCGGCAACCGGGCGACCAAAGCCTTTTGCGATCAAAACGGCATCCGCTACGACACCTGCGGCAAGATGCTGGTTGCCACCACTGAGCAGGAAATGGAACGGATGCGCGCCCTGTGGGATCGCACCGCGGCCAACGGCTTAGAACGCGAGTGGTTGAATGCGCGGGAGCTGCGCGAGCGCGAACCGAACATTACCGGACTCGGTGGCATTTTTGTGCCGTCCAGCGGGATTGTCAGCTACCGTGACGTGGCGGCGGCGATGGCGAAAATTTTTCAGGCCAGAGGCGGTGAGATTATCTACAACGCCGACGTCAGCGCCCTGAAAGAGCACGCCACGGGCGTCGTGGTACATACCCGCCAGGGACAGGAATTTACTGGCGCAACGCTGGTTACCTGCTCTGGACTGATGGCCGACCGACTGGTGAAAATGCTCGGCATCGAACCGGGTTTTATCATCTGCCCGTTCCGTGGCGAATACTTCCGTCTGGCAGCGGAGCACAACCAGATCGTCAACCATCTGATCTACCCGATTCCCGATCCAGCAATGCCATTTCTCGGAGTTCATCTTACCCGCATGATCGACGGCAGCGTCACGGTCGGGCCGAACGCCGTGCTGGCATTGAAGCGCGAAGGCTATCGCAAGCGCGACTTTTCACTCAGCGACACACTGGAGATGCTCGGATCTGCCGGCATTCGTCGGGTCCTGCAAAACAACCTGCGTGCAGGTCTTGGCGAAATGAAAAACTCGCTGTGCAAAAGTGGCTATCTGCGGCTGGTGCAGAAGTACTGCCCGAGCCTGACGCTAAACGATCTGCAACCGTGGCCCGCTGGCGTCCGCGCGCAGGCGGTCTCGCCGGACGGCAAGCTGATCGACGATTTTCTGTTTGTCACCACCCCGCGCTCGATCCACACCTGCAATGCCCCCTCCCCGGCGGCGACGTCGGCGATCCCCATCGGCGCGCACATCGTCAGCCAGGTACAAACGCTGCTGGCAAACCAGAGCAATCCCGGACGCACGCTGCGTGCGGCACGTAGCGTGGACACCTTACACGCCGCCTTCACCCGTTAACTTTTTTAAGACAGGAAGCCATCATGCAACTAAACGATCCGACGTTGTTCCGTCAGCAGGCCTTGATCGACGGCCAGTGGCGCGATGCCGATAGCGGCGAAGTCATTGCGGTGACCAACCCGGCCAACGGCGAGACGCTGGGCAGCGTGCCAAAAATGGGCCGCGCGGAAACCCGCGAAGCCATTGAGGCCGCTAACCGCGCGCTACCCGCCTGGCGTGACCTTACCGCCAAAGAGCGGGCAAATATTCTGCGCCGCTGGTTCAATCTGATGCTGGAACATCAGGACGATCTCGCCCGTCTGATGACCCTGGAACAGGGTAAGCCGCTGGCGGAAGCCAAAGGAGAAATCAGCTATGCCGCCTCCTTTATTGAGTGGTTTGCCGAAGAGGGTAAACGTATCTACGGCGACACCATTCCCGGACACCAGGCCGACAAACGCCTGATCGTCATTAAGCAGCCCATTGGCATCACTGCCGCCATTACGCCATGGAACTTCCCTTCGGCGATGATCACCCGCAAAGCGGGTCCGGCACTGGCGGCAGGCTGCACGATGGTGCTGAAACCCGCCAGCCAGACGCCGTTCTCCGCGCTGGCGCTGGCAGAACTGGCAAACCGCGCCGGGATCCCGGCGGGCGTTTTCAGCGTCGTCACCGGTTCGGCGGGCGCGGTCGGTAACGAACTGACCAGCAACCCACTGGTGCGCAAACTGTCGTTCACCGGCTCGACGGAGATTGGCCGCCAGTTGATGGAACAATGCGCCAAAGACATCAAAAAGATCTCCCTGGAATTAGGGGGCAACGCGCCGTTTATCGTTTTTGACGATGCCGACCTCGATAAAGCGGTGGAAGGCGCGCTGGCGTCAAAGTTTCGCAATGCCGGGCAGACCTGCGTCTGCGCCAACCGTCTGTATGTACAGGACGGCGTTTACGAAAGCTTTGCTGAGAAATTGCAGCAGGCGGTAAACAAACTGCACCTCGGTGACGGTCTGGCCCCCGACGTCACCACCGGTCCGCTGATCGATGAGAAAGCGGTCGCCAAAGTGCAGGAGCACATTGCCGATGCGCTGGAAAAAGGAGCCCGCGTGATTAGCGGCGGAACACCACACGCGCTGGGCGGCAATTTCTTCCAGCCGACCATTCTGGTAGACGTACCCGACAACGCGAAGGTCGCCAAAGAAGAGACCTTCGGCCCGCTGGCGCCACTGTTCCGCTTTACCGATGAAGCCGACGTCATCAGACAGGCCAATGATACTGAATTTGGTCTGGCGGCCTATTTCTATGCCCGTGATTTAAGCCGCGTCTTTCGCGTTGGTGAGGCGCTGGAGTACGGCATTGTCGGCATCAACACCGGCATTATCTCGAACGAAGTCGCGCCGTTTGGCGGGATCAAAGCCTCCGGTCTTGGCCGTGAAGGTTCCAAATATGGCATCGAAGATTACTTAGAAATCAAATATCTGTGCATCGGCCTTTAATAAAAAATCGACTGGAGAACACCTGATGAGCACCAATAACGAATTAATGCAGCGTCGTAGTAATGCCGTTCCACGCGGCGTAGGACAGATCCACCCAATTTTTGCCGAGCGTGCGGAAAACTGTCGGGTCTGGGATGTAGAAGGCCGCGAATTTCTGGATTTTGCTGGCGGCATCGCGGTGCTGAACACGGGACACCTGCACCCACAGATCGTCTCGGCGGTCGAAGAACAGTTGAAAAAGCTGTCTCATACCTGCTTTCAGGTATTGGCCTACGAGCCATATCTGCAGCTTTGCGAAATCATGAACCAGAAGGTGCCTGGCGACTTCGCCAAGAAAACGCTGCTGGTCACCACCGGTTCTGAAGCGGTGGAAAACGCGGTGAAGATCGCGCGCGCCGCCACCAAACGGTCGGGGACCATCGCCTTTAGCGGCGCGTATCACGGTCGCACCCACTACACCCTGTCGTTGACCGGTAAAGTGAACCCGTACTCAGCCGGAATGGGGCTGATGCCGGGTCACGTCTATCGCGCCCTCTACCCGTGCGCCCTGCACGGCGTTAGTGAAGACGACGCAATCGCCAGCATTCACCGTATCTTCAAAAATGATGCTGCACCGGAAGATATTGCCGCCATCGTGATTGAACCGGTACAGGGCGAAGGCGGTTTTTACGCCGCCTCGCCAGCCTTTATGCAGCGCCTGCGTGCGATTTGCGACGAACACGGGATCATGCTGATTGCCGATGAGGTACAGAGCGGCGCAGGCCGTACCGGTACGCTGTTCGCGATGGAACAGATGGGCGTGGCGCCGGACATCACTACCTTCGCCAAATCTATCGCCGGGGGCTTCCCGTTGGCGGGGGTGACCGGACGTGCGGAGGTGATGGACGCCATCCCTCCGGGTGGGCTGGGCGGCACCTATGCCGGCAACCCGATTGCCTGTGCCGCCGCGCTGGCAGTGCTGAACATTTTCGAACAGGAAAATCTGCTGCAAAAAGCAAATGAGCTTGGCGAAACCCTGCGCAACGGCCTGCTGGCGATTGCCGAAACGCATCGTGAAATCGGCGATGTTCGTGGACTGGGGGCGATGATCGCTATCGAGCTGTTTGAAGACGGCGACCGCACCAGGCCGGATGCGAAACTGACAGCAGAGATCGTCGCTCGCGCCCGCGACAAAGGGCTGATACTGCTCTCCTGCGGGCCGTACTACAACGTGCTGCGCATCCTTGTTCCACTCACCATTGAAGATGCGCAAATCCGTCAGGGTCTGGAGATCATCGCCCAGTGCTTTGACGAGGCTAAGCAACGTTAACCCTTGCAGCCAATTGCCGGATGGCGCTTCGCTTATCCGGCCTACTGAGTCGGCGTGGTTTGTAGGCCGGATAAGGCGCAGCCGCCATCCGGCTAACGGCTCAATAACAATAAAGAGGTCATAAGATGGGGCAACTGTCGCAATCACATGATTTAGGGGGCGGGCTGAAATCACGCCACGTCACCATGCTGTCTATTGCCGGGGTTATCGGCGCAAGTCTGTTTGTAGGTTCCAGCGTGGCGATAGCCCAGGCCGGACCCGCGGTCCTGCTGGCCTATCTGTTCGCGGGGTTACTGGTCGTGATGATTATGCGGATGCTGGCCGAAATGGCCGTCGCCACGCCGGACACCGGTTCCTTTTCCACCTACGCCGATAAAGCCATCGGGCGTTGGGCGGGCTATACCATCGGCTGGCTATACTGGTGGTTCTGGGTGCTGGTGATCCCGCTTGAAGCCAACATCGCTGCGATCATCCTCAACTCCTGGGTTCCCGGCGTCCCGATCTGGCTGTTCTCGCTGGTTATCACGCTGGCGTTAACTGGCAGTAATTTGCTGAGCGTCAAAAACTACGGTGAGTTTGAGTTCTGGCTGGCGCTGTGCAAAGTGATTGCCATCCTCGCCTTTATCGCCCTCGGCGCGGCGGCGATCGGCGGCTTTTACCCTTATGCTGAAGTCAGCGGTATCTCGCGTTTGTGGGATCATGGCGGCTTTATGCCGAACGGCTTTGGTGCCGTGCTGAGCGCGATGCTGATCACCATGTTCTCATTTATGGGGGCGGAGATTGTCACTATTGCCGCCGCCGAATCCGACACGCCGGATAAACATATCGTCCGTGCCACTAACTCAGTCATCTGGCGTATTTCGATCTTCTATCTGTGCTCAATCTTTGTCGTCGTCGCCCTGATCCCGTGGAACATGCCGGGTCTGAAAGAGGTCGGCTCCTATCAATCGGTGCTGGAGCTGCTGCACATTCCGCATGCCAGGCTTATCATGGACTGTGTGATCCTGCTGTCGGTAACCAGTTGCCTGAATTCCGCGCTGTATACCGCTTCGCGGATGCTCTACTCCCTGAGCCGCCGTGGCGATGCGCCCGCTATTATGGGCAAAATCAATCGCAGCAAAACGCCTTACGTGGCAGTGCTGCTCTCGACGGGCGCAGCATTTTTAACCGTGGTCGTGAACTATTACGCCCCGGCAAAAGTGTTTAAGTTTCTGATCGACAGCTCCGGTGCCATCGCGCTGCTGGTGTATCTGGTCATCGCCGTTTCCCAGTTGCGGATGCGCAAAATCCTGCTGGCGGAAGGTGGCGAGCTCAAACTGAAGATGTGGCTCTATCCGTGGCTGACCTGGCTGGTGATTGGCTTTATCAGTTTTGTGCTGATTGTGATGCTCTTTCGTCCGGCGCAACAGCTGGAAGTCATTTCCACAGGGCTGCTGGGGCTGGGAATTATTTGTACCGTGCCGATTATGTCGCGCTGGAAAAAACTGGTATTGTGGCAAAAGACACCGCTGCAAAATACCCGTTAAATGATTTCCCGGCGCAGGCCGGGAACAAGATTCAGGAGTAAGACCATGACCGCCATTTCCCATCCGACGGCCATAGATGGATACCGCTGGCTGAAGAACGATATTATCCGCGGTATTTATCAGCCTGATGAAAAACTGCGCATGAGCTTATTAACTTCGCGTTATTCTCTTGGCGTTGGGCCGCTCAGGGAGGCGCTTTCTCATCTGGTGGCGGAACGGCTGGTCACGGTAGTGAATCAGAAAGGGTATCGGGTGGCGTCGATGTCAGAGCAGGAATTGCTCGATATTTTCGACGCCCGTGCCAATATGGAAGCGATGCTGGTGAGTCTGGCGATTGAACGCGGCAATGACGAATGGGAAGCTGAGATCCTCGCCCGCGCCCATATGCTCAGCAAGCTCGAGGCCAGCGACGCCAGCGAACACCTGCTGGATGAATGGGATTTGCGCCATCAGGCATTCCACACCGCCATCGTTGCCGGATGCGGTTCGCAGTATCTGCTGCAAATGCGCGAACGGCTGTTCGATCTCGCGGCACGCTATCGGTTTATTTGGTTGAGAAAAACGGTCTTGTCGGTTGAAATGCTGGAGGATAAACACGTTCAGCATCAGACGCTAACAGAGGCAATTCTGGCGCGCGATGCGGCACGCGCCAGTGAACTCATGCGTCAACATTTGCTGACGCCAATTCCTATTATCCAGCAGGCCATGGCCGGTACACTGCTGGCAGAAAAATCGTGACGACGCTTATTCCTCCGGAATACGCAAAACCTGGCCGGGATAAATTTTATCCGGGCTTTTAAGCATTGGCTTATTCGCCTCAAAGATTTTGTTATACAGGTTGGCATTGCCATAAACCTGTTTTGAAATAGCGCTCAGCGTATCGCCAGATTTCACTGTATAGAATTGACTCTCTGCGGCAGGCGCGTCGGTTTTAACCTGATCCTCCACGCTGGCAATCCCGGAAATATTCCCGACCGCAATCAGGATCTTTTCTTTTGCTTCCTGGCTTAATCCATCGCCTGTCACCGTTGCCTTACCATCGGCAATGTGTACATTAACCTTGTCGGCATCCGGAATACCGGTTTTATTCAGGTGGTCCTGCACCTTTTTTGCTAAATCGTCTTTATCGTGATTGCCGGTTACCGCATCCCACAGTTTTTCCCCAGCGTCTTTTACAAAGTTGAAAAGTCCCATATCCACCTCGATCATTGACAATAAACACTCACGAAGTGTAGCAGAAAGTTTCGCTTAACATTCCGATCGCGCGGTGACAGGCGTGGCCCGATAACGTCGCACTATCGGGCTGTCCCATGACGATTAAGAAAGCGTTGAAGGACGGGTTTGCACCCAGAACGCGTGAATCAGACCCGGGATATAACCCAGCAGGGTCAGAATGATATTAAGGATAAACGCCCAGCCGAACCCTTTACCCAGCAGGACGCCCAGCGGAGGCAGAACGATCGTAAAAACAATTCTCCAGAAACCCATACACACTCCAAAAAGAAAAATTACTTATTGTTTAAAAAGAGATTTTATCTCTAAGCGTAGTGAGCTTAGCGGAGATCGCCAGTCTCCTCTCGCGCTTTTACCCTCTTTTACGCTTTTTACGCTGGCATGCATTTCGCTTTTATTTTAGAATTTACTTAATTTAGCAAAACCTAAAATAACTATGAACGAACTTGAACAACTCCAGGCCAGCGCTGAACAGGCGGCGACTCTACTGAAAGCGATGAGCAACCCTAAGCGACTGCTGATCCTGTGTATGCTTTGCGGCTCACCGGGTACCAGCGCGGGAGATCTGGCGCGCGCCACTGGGCTAAGCCCGTCGGCCACCTCACAGCATCTGGCGAAAATGCGCGAAGAAGGTCTGATTGACAGCCAGCGCGACGCCCAGCGCATTCTCTATTTCATTAAAAATGCAGCGGTGAATTCACTCATTGCCACATTGAAAAACGTCTATTGTCCATAAGGAGTGAACATGACCATTGGGACGATTTCCCCACGCGACGCAAAGGCCCGTATTGAGCAAGGCGCCAGACTGATTGATATTCGCGAGGCTGACGAATACCTGCGTGAACATATTCCGCAGGCCCATCTCGCACCGTTGTCTGCCCTGGAACAGGGAGGCTTTCCAGCCAGACTGCAGGGTGAGCCAGTTATCTTTCATTGTCAGTCCGGGAAACGGACGCAAAACAATGCCGCTAAATTGCAGGCTCTTGCCGCGCCAGCAGAAGCCTTACTGTTGGAAGGGGGCATTGATGGCTGGAAAGCAGCGGGTTACCCCACCGCAGAAGATAAATCACAGCCGCTTCCGCTCATGCGCCAGGTACAAATTGCAGCAGGTGGACTGGCGTTACTGGGCGTTGTGTTGGGGTACAGCGTCAGCAGTGGCTTCTTTCTGCTCAGCGGGTTTGTGGGCGCGGGACTCCTGTTTGCCGGACTGACAGGCTTTTGCGGCATGGCGCGCCTGCTCGACAAAATGCCGTGGAACCGTCGTTCTCAATAATAGCGGGATACCATAGTGGGAAATAAGCGGTGAGGATCACCTCACCGCCCACAGAATTAGATCAGAAAGTCGTCCAGAGATTTCCCTGCTGCCAGAGCCTGGGCAATTGGTTTTGGTGTACGTCCCTGACCAGTCCAGGTTTTGCTTTGCCCATTAAGATCGGTATAGCGATATTTCGCCGGACGCGGCTGACGTTTTTTACCTGTTCGCGCGGTCGCGGCTTCACCACCAAATAACTCTTCCGGACTAATTCCGTCGGCCTTCATCAGTTCCAGCAAGGTATTAATTTTCTCCTGCTGTTCAGCACGCTGGCGCTGTAATCGTTCTTCTTCTTCACGTCTTTCTTTAGTGACGACCCTGAATTTCTCCAGCATTTCTTCAAGAACGTCAATGGAGAATTCGCGAGACATTGCGCGTAGTGTACGAATATTATTTAAGTTCTGTAACATCAAATTCATAATAATTAAAACCCTTTAACGCTCAAACAAAAGTATTACACCAGATAGTGTATTCTATTATTAGCGAATTTTCCAGACCCTAAGATATAACAGAGGGAATACCGTTCTTAAGCCGCGAGAATATAGTTAGCGTAACGCTGAATAATATTCAGACTCATTTTTTCATTCCCTGGCGAATAACTTTCATGCCGGTTCGTCGGGTATGGCGTGCGATTTTTGCCTCACCTGAAAGCGCCCCAATCAGCGCACCAACATAACTCATTGATTTTTAATCATTTAATCAATATCAGCAACAAAAACTCTATGCGGTACAAAAATCAGGCGTTCACAGAGTATTTTATCGACAAAACGCGTAAAAATAAAAACATTTATCTAGTTGATAGTTACAATGCAGCAATATACTCTATCATCAAGCGAAAACACTACGCTAAACCACTAAGAAAAGTCACTTAACGCCGATTTTACCCCTTTGTACAAGGAGCATTAGCATGTTCTCACCGCAGTCACGCTTGCGTCATGCTGTAGCAGACACGTTCGCGATGGTTGTTTATTGTTCTGTCGTGAACATGCTGATCGAGATATTTCTCTCCGGAATGACCTTTGAGCAATCACTTTCTTCCAGACTGGTCGCCATTCCGGTCAATATTCTGATCGCCTGGCCCTACGGAATGTATCGCGATCTCTTTATGAAGGCCTCGCGTAAAGTAGGTTCTGCAGGATGGGTGAAAAACCTGGCGGACGTGCTGGCTTATGTCACGTTCCAGTCCCCGGTTTATGTCGCTATTTTGCTAACGGTAGGCGCTGACTGGCATCAAATTACCGCCGCAGTCAGTTCTAATATCGTGATATCGATGTTGATGGGGGCGGTATATGGCTATTTCCTCGATTACTGCCGCCGTCTGTTTAAAGTGAGCCGCTACCAGCAGGTCAAAGCCTGAAATCACTCAGCGACTGGCTATGCCAGTCGCCAGATTAATTCGCCTCGCCAAACAGTCCATTCAAATAGCGCTCAAGCGCAATACGCGAACTAAACCCGTGGGGAATACCATAGTGTTCATGTGTGTCCCCGGCTAAATAAAGCGGAAAATGCTGATAATGATCGCAGGTTTTAATATCCGACGCCGGTTCAGCCAGCGATGAACTGCGCTCTTTTAATGTCGGATGGATCACCAGCGCGGTGCGCCCCATACGCGCTTCGCGATTAACATAGACATAATTCTCGCCACGTCGATAACCGTACGTTTTCTGTGTCACCACATCGACGGTAAACCCCACTTTTTCAAGTACGCGCGCCACCTCGTCAGGTCGTAAATACATATTTTTTCCTCATTATCTTTTACTGCGGGCTTACCTTACCTGATTCAGCATTAGCAACGCTTTCAGAAAAGTCCATAAACGCGCGATAACGGCGTGAACTGTCTCAGACGTTAAAAATATCGACTACACTGAAAGTCACATCGAAATCACTGGAGGATCATATGTTTAACCGACCGAACCGAAACGACGTAGATGATGACGTGCAGGATATTCACAAGGACGTCAATCAATTGGCCGATAGTCTGGAAGCCGTATTGAAGTCATGGGGCAGCGATGCGAAGGATGAAGCGGATGCCGCACGGCATAAAGCGCAGGCGCTGCTGAAAGAGACGCGGGCGAAAATGCATGGTCGGACGCGCGTGCAACAGGCTGCCCGGGATGCCGTAGGCTGCGCCGATACGTTTGTACGCGATAAGCCCTGGTGTAGCATCGGTACGGCGGCGGCGGTGGGGATCTTTGTCGGCGCGTTGCTGAGCCTTCGTCGCTAATTGCAGCGTAAGGTGAGTGCCGGATAACGCCCATGCTTATCCGGCGCTCTAAAAAACGGTCTGAGTGGCCCGACGTAACCGCTGTGCTACCTGACTCGCCATTTCCGGAGAGGTAATGTTAGTGAATGACAACAGCATCCCTCCCTGTCCGGACGACTTTACCCGCCAGCGGCTTAAGGCCTGAACCGCCAGACCCGCCTCATTGGCTTTGCGCACGGGCGCGATATCATCACCCTCAACCGCAATCACCAACTGTATTCCACCCTGTTGAGGAACAACCTGAAATCCCTGCTCGCCAAGCGCCCTTTCGATCCATTGTCTTCGCTGCGCATAATGCAGACGCATTTTTTTCAGATGCCGCCAGAAATGACCATCGCGGATAAAATCCGCCAGCGTTTGCTGCCAAAGTAGCGGTACGCTACAGGCCATCTGTCGCGCCTGCTGGCGAAAGCATCCCACCTGGTTTATTGGCACCACCAGCCACGCACAGCGCAATGCGGGGAACAACGACTTGCTGAACGTACCGGCGTAAATCACCCGCTGCGGCGCATCCAGACTTTTCAGCGGCGGCAGCGGTTTGCCGTGATAACGAAACTCACTGTCGTAATCATCCTCGATGATCCACGCCTGGGAAGTGGATGCCCACTCAAGGAGTTGATGACGCCGGGATAACGCCAGCGCGACGCCAAGCGGACTTTGATGGGCCGGAGTGAGCAGCGCAAAACGCGCATCCGGATAGTCGCGGATCCCGGCTGCCACATTCAGCCCGTCGTCATCGACCGGAACCGGCAGCAGCGCGACGTTTTCCTGCTCAATGACCGGACGGATCAGCGGGAAACCGGGATCTTCAATCCACATGCCGTCACCCGGTGCGGCCAGCGCGCGCAGAATGAGGGTCATCGAAGCCGCATAACCGGAAGTGATAAAAATCTGCTCAGGCAGACATTCAATACTGCGCGACACGCGCAGATAGTCCACGATCGCCTGGCGCAACGCGGCTTCACCGCATACATCGCCGAGCGCCAGATCAAAACGCGTCTGCGTGCGTAATCTTCGTCCCATCACCCGCGCCCAGATGTCTCGCGGAAAGAGATCCAGCGCGGGAAGCCCCATCTGAAAAGGCTGAGGGATCGTGCTTTCCCCGGCAAAGACCACCGGTTCACCGAGCACCTGCTCCGGCTGCAACCGTGCGCTGATAAACGTTCCCGCCTGCCCTCGCCGCTCGAGCCAGCCCTGCGCCACCAGCTCCGCATAGGCGTTTTCTACCGTCGAGCGCGAAATACCCAGCTCCTGCGACCAGGTACGACTGGATGGCAGTCTGGCACCGGGCTTGAGTTCCCCGTGTTCAATGGCGAGCTTTAACTGACGGGCAATTTGCTTGTAGCGCGGCATATGGTCTGCTTTTTTCGTAAAAATATGGCTCTCTTTTGCAGTCCATTATAGTGCTACATTGCCGGCCATCAACACGAGGAGATACATAATGACGACCTTACGCCAGCCCTACTATGAACTCAGCCCTGAAGTCTATAACGCCCTGGTACAGGCGAAAACGGCACTGGAAAACAGCGCGCTGGATACCACGTTAATGGAGTTGATTTATCTGCGTATTTCGCAGATCAACGGCTGCGCGTTTTGTCTGGAGATGCACAGCAAGGCGCTGCGTAAATCGGGTGTCGCGCAAAGCAAACTGGACGCGCTGGCCGGTTGGCGGGTCAGCCATCATTTCAGCGAGCAAGAGCAAGCGGCGCTGGCGTGGGCGGAATCGGTGACCGATATCGCCAGAACCCATGCCGAAGATGACGTTTATCTGCCGCTGCTCGTGCATTTCAGCGCGCGCGAAATTAGCGACCTGACCTTTGCGATCGGCCTGATGAACTGCTTCAATCGCCTGGCCGTGGGAATGCGGATGTAATCTGGCGATTTATCACCATAAATTCCCGCTCCCCGCCGGGCTCATCGGTGGGGAGTAATTAATCGAAAATTCCCATATCTTGTATGGTTGAAACTTATTTCAACTACATCTAGTATTCTCTCTATCAGTACACATCCAACCCGACGCGACTTATCGCGCCGTTCCTTTATTTTAAATGGAAATACGAATCATGCGCATTACTATTTACACTCGGAATGATTGTGTTCAGTGCCACGCCACCAAACGGGCGATGGAGAGCCGTGGATTTGAATTTGAGATGGTGAACGTCGATCTGGTACCCGACGCGGCGGATACCCTGCGTGCCCAAGGTTTTCGTCAGTTGCCGGTCGTCATTGCCGGTGAGACCAGTTGGTCCGGGTTCCGGCCGGATATGATCAACCGTCTGCATCCTGAACCCCGGGTGGCCAGCGCATGAACCCGCTCGTCTACTTCTCCAGCAGCTCCGAAAATACGCACCGCTTCATGCAGCGTCTGGGGCTGCCTGCTATTCGTATTCCGCTGAATGAGCGCGAACGGATCAAGGTAGACGAACCTTACATTCTGGTGGTGCCCTCTTATGGGGGCGGCGGTACGGCTGGCGCGGTCCCGCGACAGGTGATCCGCTTTTTGAATGATGCCCACAACCGGGCGTTAATTCGCGGCGTCATTGCCTCTGGCAATCGTAACTTCGGCGAGGCGTACGGTCGCGCAGGAGAAGTGATCGCTCAAAAATGCGCCGTGCCCTGGCTCTATCGTTTTGAGCTAATGGGAACCCCCGCCGACATCGACAACGTTCGAAAAGGAGTAAGCGAATTTTGGCAACGACAACCGCAGAACGCGTAACGCAGGAATCGCTGGATTACCATGCGCTGAACGCCATGCTGAATCTGTATGATAAAGCAGGTCGTATTCAGTTTGATAAAGACTGGCAGGCGGTTGAGGCCTTTTTTACCGCTCACGTCCATCCTCACTCCGTTACGTTTGCCAGTCAGGAGGAGCGCCTGCAAACGCTGGTACGAGAAGGCTATTACGACGAAAGCGTTTTGGCTCGCTACGATCGTGCTTTTGTGGTGGCGCTGTTTGCCCGCGCCCACGCCAGCGGTTTTCGTTTCCAGACCTTCCTCGGTGCCTGGAAGTTTTACACCAGCTACACGCTGAAAACCTTTGACGGTAAACGCTACCTGGAACACTTTGAAGACCGGGTGGTGATGGTGGCGCTAACGCTCGCGCAGGGTGATGAAGTGCTGGCGTCACAGTTGACCGACGAGATGCTCTCGGGACGTTTCCAGCCCGCCACGCCCACCTTCTTAAACTGTGGAAAACAGCAGCGCGGCGAACTTGTCTCCTGTTTTCTGTTGCGTATTGAAGACAATATGGAGTCGATAGGCCGGGCGGTGAACTCCGCGCTTCAGCTTTCTAAACGCGGCGGCGGCGTGGCGTTTTTACTCTCTAACCTGCGCGAAGCGGGCGCGCCGATCAAGCGCATCGAAAACCAGTCCTCCGGAGTGATCCCGGTGATGAAGATGCTGGAAGATGCCTTTTCCTATGCTAATCAGCTTGGCGCGCGTCAGGGAGCAGGCGCGGTCTATTTGCACGCGCACCATCCGGATATTCTGCGTTTTCTCGATACCAAACGCGAAAACGCCGACGAAAAGATCCGCATCAAGACGCTCTCCCTGGGAGTGGTGATCCCGGACGTTACTTTCCGTCTGGCCAAGGAGAATGCGCAGATGGCGCTGTTTTCGCCCTATGACGTCGAGCGTCTTTACGGTAAGCCCTTTGGCGATATCGCGATAAGCGAACGGTACGACGAACTGGTTGCCGACGAGCGGGTGCGTAAAAAATACATTAACGCCCGCGACTTTTTCCAGACACTGGCAGAAATTCAGTTCGAATCCGGTTATCCCTACATCATGTATGAAGATACGGTGAATCGCGCCAACCCAATTGCGGGTCGCATTAATATGAGCAACCTGTGTTCGGAAATTTTGCAGGTCAACAGCGCCTCTACCTACGATGAGAACCTTGACTACGCGCAGACCGGGCATGACATCTCCTGCAATCTCGGCTCGCTGAATATTGCCCACACCATGGATTCCCCGGACTTTGGCCGGACGGTGGAAACGGCGATTCGCGGGCTGACGGCGGTGTCAGATATGAGCCATATTCGCAGCGCTCCGTCTGTCGCCGCCGGCAATGCGGCCTCCCACGCCATCGGGCTGGGACAGATGAACCTGCACGGCTATCTGGCGCGTGAAGGCATCGCTTATGGTTCGCCAGAAGGACTGGATTTCACTAATCTCTACTTTTACACCATCACCTGGCATGCGCTGCATACGTCGATGCTGCTGGCGCGTGAGCGTGGACAAACCTTTGACGGATTTACGCAGTCGCGCTACGCCAGCGGCGAGTTCTTCACGCAGTATCTGGAGCAGGACTGGGCACCGAAAACCGAGAAAGTCCGTGCGCTGTTTGCCCGTAGCGGCATCACACTGCCAACGCACGAAATGTGGCTGCATCTGCGCGACGAGGTAATGCGCTACGGCATCTACAACCAGAATTTACAGGCGGTGCCGCCAACCGGTTCGATCTCTTATATCAATCATGCGACATCGAGTATTCACCCGATCGTCTCGAAAGTGGAGATCCGCAAAGAGGGTAAAACCGGGCGCGTCTATTACCCGGCCCCGTTCATGACCAATGAGAATCTGGAGCTGTACCAGGACGCGTATGAAATCGGTGCGGAAAAAATCATTGATACCTACGCTGAAGCCACTAAACACGTCGATCAGGGCCTGTCGCTAACGCTGTTTTTCCCCGATACCGCCACCACCCGCGATATCAATAAAGCGCAGATCTACGCCTGGCGAAAAGGTATTAAGTCGCTGTATTACATCCGGTTGCGCCAACTGGCGCTGGAAGGTACTGAAATAGAAGGTTGCGTCTCGTGCGCACTGTAAGGAGAGCGGTATGACATTAACACGCGTGAGCGCCATCAACTGGAATAAGATTCAGGACGACAAGGATTTGGAAGTATGGAACCGTCTGACCAGCAACTTCTGGCTGCCGGAAAAAGTGCCGCTGTCTAACGATATCCCGGCATGGCAAAGTCTGAGCGCCGCCGAGCAACAGCTTACCATCCGCGTCTTCACCGGACTGACGCTGCTCGACACCATCCAGAACATCGTCGGCGCTCCGTCGCTAATGGCGGATTCCCTGACGCCGCACGAGGAGGCGGTGCTGTCGAACATCAGTTTTATGGAAGCGGTGCACGCCCGCTCCTACAGCTCCATCTTCTCTACGCTGTGTCAGACTAAAGATGTCGATGCCGCCTACGCCTGGAGTGAAGAAAATGTACCTTTGCAGCAGAAGGCTCAAATCATCCTCGCGCATTACGCCAGCAACGACCCCTTAAAGAAGAAAATTGCCAGTGTATTTCTGGAATCCTTCCTGTTCTATTCCGGCTTCTGGCTGCCAATGTATTTCTCCAGCCGTGGCAAGCTCACCAACACCGCCGATCTGATCCGGCTGATCATTCGTGATGAAGCGGTTCACGGCTTTTACATTGGTTATAAGTATCAGAAAGGAATGGAAAAACTGTCTCAACCCCGACGTGATGAGCTGAAGGATTTTGCTCTCGATCTCCTGATGGAACTGTACGATAACGAAGTCCGTTATACCGCAGAACTGTATGCGGATACCGCCTGGGCTGAGGATGTTAATGTGTTCCTTTGTTACAACGCCAACAAAGCGTTAATGAACCTGGGCTATGAGACGCTGTTCCCGGCGGAAATGGCGGATGTGAACCCGGCAATCCTTGCCGCACTATCGCCCAACGCTGACGAAAACCACGACTTTTTCTCCGGCTCGGGATCCTCCTATGTAATGGGTAAAGCCGTCGAAACGGAAGACGAAGACTGGAATTTTTAACGTAAATTAATATGGTGAATATCATTACCCTATTTACGTTAATATTTTAAGCAGATCACATTTTTATCACCCAACTATTTCTGGGTGTTCTACACTCAATAGCTGTTGTCATATTCGCCTGAATTTCAGAAATTCAGGCGTCTTTCTGGTGGCCCTTACAAAAAATATTCGCCAGCCGCAGTTTGCTCTCAGCCCTTATATCATGGGAAATCCCGGCTATTTGCCTTCCACCCTATTTCGTCTCATTTCACATTCAGGGTTGTCTCAGATTCTCAGTATGTTAGGGTAGAAAAAGGTGACTATTTCTATCAGGTAACATATCGATATATATAAATAACAGGAATCTTTCTATTGCATGGCAATTAAATTAGAAGTTAAAAATCTATATAAAGTATTTGGAGAGCATCCGCAACGCGCCTTCAAATATATTGAAAAAGGACTTTCAAAAGAACACATTCTGGAAAAAACAGGGCTATCGCTTGGCGTAAAAGACGCCAGTCTGGCCATTGAAGAAGGCGAGATATTTGTCATCATGGGATTATCCGGTTCGGGTAAATCCACAATGGTACGCCTTCTCAATCGCCTGATTGAACCCACCCGCGGACAGGTACTGATCGACGGTGTCGATATCGCAAAAATATCAGATGCCGAACTCCGCGAGGTGCGCAGAAAAAAGATTGCGATGGTTTTCCAGTCATTTGCGCTTATGCCGCACATGACCGTTCTGGACAATACGGCATTCGGCATGGAATTAGCCGGCGTCAGTGCTGAAGAACGTCGCGAAAAAGCGCTGGACGCCCTGCGCCAGGTGGGGCTTGAGAATTACGCCCACGGCTATCCGGATGAACTTTCCGGCGGGATGCGTCAGCGTGTTGGCCTCGCCCGTGCATTAGCCATTAATCCTGACATCTTATTAATGGATGAAGCGTTCTCCGCGCTTGATCCCTTAATTCGTACCGAGATGCAGGATGAACTGGTAAAACTGCAGGCGAAACATCAGCGCACCGTTGTCTTTATTTCCCACGATCTTGATGAAGCGATGCGTATTGGTGACCGAATTGCCATTATGCAGAATGGTGAAGTGGTTCAGGTCGGTACACCGGAGGAAATTCTGAATAATCCGGCAAACGATTATGTCCGTACCTTCTTCCGCGGCGTCGATATTAGCCAGGTCTTTAGCGCGAAAGATATTGCCCGCCGTAGCCCGGTTGGACTGATTCGTAAAACGCCGGGCTTTGGTCCCCGTTCTGCCCTGAAATTATTGCAGGATGAAGACCGGGAATATGGTTACGTCATCGAACGCGGCAATAAATTTGTTGGTGTGGTCTCCATCGACTCATTAAAAGCAGCATTAAGCCATGCCCAGGGCATTGAAGGGGCGCTAATCGACGAACCGCTGGCCGTGGATGCGCAAACCCCACTTAGCGAGTTGCTCTCTCATGTCGGACAGGCGCCGTGCGCGGTGCCGGTTATCGATGAGGAACAACAGTATGTCGGCATTATTTCAAAACGCATGCTGCTACAGACTTTAGATCGCGAGGGGGCAAACAATGGCTGATCAATCCAATCCATGGGATACCGCACCGGCGACCGATAGCGCCGCACAGTCCGCTGACGCCTGGAGTACGCCGTCAGGGACACCTGCCGACAGCGGCAGCGCAGACTGGCTGACCAGCGCGCCTGCGCCAGCACCAGAGCATTTCAATATTATGGATCCGTTCCATAAAACGCTGATCCCGCTCGACAGTTGGGTTACAGAAGGGATCGACTGGGTAGTCACCCATTTTCGTCCCGTCTTCCAGGGCATCCGTGTTCCGGTGGATTACATCCTTAACGGCTTCCAGCAACTGTTGCTGGGGATGCCGGCACCGGTGGCGATTATCGTATTCGCCCTGATCGCCTGGCAGATTTCCGGCGTTGGGATGGGCGTGGCGACGCTGATTTCCCTGATTGCAATTGGCGCTATCGGTGCCTGGTCGCAGGCGATGATTACGCTGGCTCTGGTGCTGACCGCCCTGCTGTTTTGCGTGGTGATCGGTCTGCCAATGGGGATCTGGCTGGCGCGCAGTCCGCGGGCCGCGAAGATCGTTCGTCCGCTGCTCGACGCGATGCAGACGACGCCAGCGTTTGTCTATCTGGTGCCAATTGTGATGCTGTTTGGCATCGGTAACGTGCCAGGAGTGGTCGTGACGATCATCTTTGCGCTGCCGCCCATTGTGCGTCTGACGATCCTCGGGATTAACCAGGTTCCAGCCGATTTGATCGAAGCGTCACGTTCGTTCGGGGCCAGTCCACGTCAGATGCTGTTCAAAGTTCAGTTACCGCTGGCGATGCCAACCATTATGGCGGGAGTCAACCAGACGCTCATGCTCGCCCTCTCGATGGTCGTGATCGCCTCCATGATTGCCGTTGGCGGTTTAGGTCAGATGGTATTACGCGGTATCGGTCGTCTCGATATGGGACTGGCTACCGTCGGCGGGGTCGGTATTGTGATCCTCGCCATCATTCTGGACCGTCTGACCCAGGCCGTGGGTCGCGACTCTCGTAGTCGGGGTAACCGTCGCTGGTACACCACCGGTCCTGTTGGGCTTATCACACGCCCTTTCACTAAGTAATTCACCTGTTGCCCGGTGGCGCTGCGCTCACCGGGCCTACACGTCCCTCCAATAATTAAGGAACAACGATGCGACATACCGTACTTTTTGCCACAGCGTTTGCCACCCTTGTCTCTACCAGCGCTTTCGCTGCCGACCTGCCAGGCAAAGGCATTACCGTTCAACCGGTACAGAGCACCATCACTGAAGAAACCTTCCAGACGCTGCTGGTGAGCCGCGCGCTGGAGAAACTGGGTTACACCGTCAACAAACCGAGCGAAGTCGACTACAACGTGGGGTACACCTCTATTGCCTCCGGCGATGCCACCTTTACCGCCGTCAACTGGCAACCGCTGCACGATGATATGTATTCTGCGGCAGGTGGAAACAAAAAGTTCTGGCGCGAAGGCACATTTGTCACGGGTGCCGCGCAAGGTTATCTGATCGATAAGAAAACAGCAGAGCAATACAAAATCACCAATATCGCTCAGTTGAAAGATCCTAAAATCGCCAAAATTTTTGACACCAACGGCGATGGTAAAGCGGATATGATGGGTTGCTCGCCGGGCTGGGGATGTGAAGCGGTGATTAACCACCAGAACAAAGCGTTTGATCTGGAAAAAACCGTCGACGTCAGTCACGGTAACTACGCGGCGATGATGGCCGATACCATCACCCGCTTTAAAGAAGGTAAACCGATCCTCTATTACACCTGGACGCCTTACTGGGTGAGTGACGTGATGAAGCCGGGCAAAGATGTGGTCTGGTTGCAGGTACCGTTCTCCTCGCTGCCGGGCGAGCAGAAAGATATTGATACCAAACTGCCGAATGGCGCGAACTATGGCTTCCCGGTAAACACCATGCACATCGTTGCCAACAAAGCCTGGGCAGAGAAAAATCCGGCAGCGGCGAAACTGTTTTCCATCATGAAACTGCCGCTGGCGGACATCAATGCGCAGAACGCAATGATGCATGACGGTAAAGCATCGGAAGCTGACGTACAGGGTCACGTTGACGGCTGGATCAAAGCCCACCAGCAACAGTTCGACGGTTGGGTGAACGACGCGCTGGCTGCGCAGAAGTAATCCCACTCGTAGGCCTGATAAGCGTAGCGCCATCAGGCACAGTAACCACACCAAGGCCGGATGGCGCGCGATGCGCTTATCCGGCCTTTTCTGTATCATCCCCCAACAGCACAATCCGGCACGCAACAAATCCCCCGCATTCATAAATGTCCGCTATGATTGATTCCCAAAGAAATCCTCACCTGACTCACGATTGCAAACATAATGACAAAAAACTCTCACGGGCTGAGCCCGGCACTGATCGTTCTCATGTCTGTGGCAACCGGTCTGGCCGTCGCCAGCAACTACTACGCACAGCCGTTACTTGACACCATCGCACGCAACTTCTCGCTTTCCGCCAGCTCAGCCGGTTTTATCGTCACCGCCGCGCAACTGGGCTACGCTGCCGGTTTGCTGTTTCTGGTTCCGCTTGGCGATATGTTTGAACGCCGAACGCTGATCGTCTCCATGACGCTACTGGCGGCAGGCGGAATGCTCATTACCGCCAGCAGTCAGTCGCTGGCGATGATGATCCTCGGTACAGCGCTGACCGGGCTCTTCTCCGTTGTGGCACAGATTCTGGTGCCGCTGGCGGCGACGCTTGCCACACCCGATAAACGCGGCAAAGTGGTAGGGACCATCATGAGCGGCCTGCTGCTGGGCATTTTACTGGCGCGAACCGTAGCTGGCCTGCTGGCGAATCTTGGCGGCTGGCGTACCGTCTTCTGGGTCGCCTCCGTATTGATGGCGCTGATGGCTATCGCCCTGTGGCGCGGCTTGCCTAAGGTGAAGTCCGACACCCACCTGAACTACCCGCAACTGCTGGGTTCGGTATTCAGTTTGTTTACCCGCGATAAACTGCTGCGCACGCGTGCGTTACTGGGCTGCCTGACCTTCGCCAACTTCAGTATTCTCTGGACCTCAATGGCCTTTTTACTGGCTGCTCCGCCATTTAACTATTCCGAAGGGATGATTGGCCTGTTTGGGCTGGCAGGTGCCGCTGGCGCGCTCGGCGCACGTCCGGCAGGCGGTTTTGCGGATAAAGGGCATTCTCATCTCACCACAACCTGGAGCCTGCTGCTACTGCTGCTCTCCTGGCTCGCTATCTGGCTGGGACACACCTCGGTACTGGCGCTGATAGTGGGGATCCTGGTGTTGGATCTCACCGTTCAGGGAGTTCACATCACCAACCAGACGGTGATTTATCGTCTTTACCCGGAGGCACGAAACCGTCTGACCGCCGGGTATATGACCAGTTATTTTATCGGCGGAGCCGCAGGGTCGTTAATCTCCGCTTCAGCCTGGCAGCATGCCGGATGGCTGGGCGTTTGTCTGGCGGGGTCGACCGTTGCCATACTAAACCTGCTGGTCTGGTGGCGAGGATTTCACCGACAAGAAGCCGCTATTTAAGCGCTCAGCAAGCGTTTGCATTGGTTTGGGCTCCTGAGGGTGTTAAGGAGCCCCCCAGTCTGTTAAGGTGATAGGGATTATTAACCCTGATAATTTTAACATTGGTGATAACGCGCAAAATTCTATGGAAAGGCCCGCTTCTCTGCCCATAACCCCTCCGGCTACCTGTGCGGAAGGATTCAAAGACAGCTTACCCATCGTCATCAGTTATATTCCTGTTGCCTTCGCATTTGGTCTCAATGCTACCCGTCTCGGGTTTAGCCCTGTCGAGAGCGTATTTTTCTCCTGCATCATTTATGCCGGTGCCAGTCAGTTCGTTATCACAACCATGCTCGCCGCAGGCAGCACATTATGGGTTGCCGCCCTGACCGTTATGGCGATGGATGTACGCCATGTTTTATACGGTCCCTCCCTGCGCAGTCGTATCGCCCAGAAACTCAGTAAACCGAAAACCGCACTGTGGGCTTTTGGCCTCACTGACGAAGTCTTTGCCGCTGCCACCGCGAAGCTGGTGCGGGATAACCGTCGCTGGAGCGAGAACTGGATGATCGGCATTGCATTTTGCTCCTGGGCCTCATGGGTTCTGGGAACGGTGCTCGGCGCCTTTTCCGGTAGTGGTTTATTGAAAGGATTCCCGGCGGTCGAAGCGGCGCTAGGGTTTATGTTGCCCGCCCTGTTTATGAGTTTTCTGCTGGCGTCATTCCAGCGTAAACAGTCCCTGTGCGTGACAGCCGCACTCGCTGGCGCACTGGCGGGCGTGACGCTGTTTTCCATCCCCGCCGCGATTCTTGCGGGGATAGTGTGTGGATGCCTGACCGCGCTGATTCAGGCTTTCTGGCAAGGAGTGCCCGATGCGCTATGAGGTACTGCTGCTCGGGTTGCTGGTCGGCTGTGTGAATTATGGATTTCGCTATTTACCCCTGCGTCTGAAGATGGGAAATACCCGTCCGGGAAAGCGGGGCGCAACCGGCGTACTACTCGACACCATCGGCATAGCATCAATTTGCGCCCTGTTGGTTGTGTCAACAGCCCCTGAGGTGATGCACGACGCCAGTCGTTTCGTGCCGACGCTCGTGGGTTTTGCTGTACTGGGTGCAAGTTTTTATAAAACGCGCAGTATCATTATTCCCACGCTATTGAGTGCACTGGCCTATGGATTAGCGTGGAAAATGTTGGCGGTTTTATAGGATACAAGAATCATTTTAATTTAATAATACATTTACTTTATTTGTCACTGTCGTTACTATATCGGCTGAAATTAATGAGGTCATGCCCAAATGGATAGTTCGTTTACGCCCATTGAACAAATGCTAAAATTTCGCGCCAGCCGCCACGCAGATTTTCCTTATCAGGAAATTCTGCTGACTCGTCTTTGCATGCATATGCAGGGAAAGTTGCTGGATAATCGCAATAAGATGCTGAAAGCTCAAGGGATTAACGAGACGTTGTTTATGGCGTTGATTACGCTGGAGTCTCAGGAAAATCACAGCATTCAGCCTTCTGAACTGAGCTGTGCCCTGGGATCATCCCGTACTAACGCAACACGTATCGCTGATGAGCTGGAAAAGCGCGGTTGGATTGAGCGCCGTGAAAGCGACAACGATCGTCGTTGCCTGCATCTACAGTTAACCGATAAGGGTCATGCGTTTTTGCGCGAGGTATTACCGCCGCAGCATAACTGCCTGCATCAACTGTGGTCCTCTCTTAGTACTACAGAAAAAGAACAGCTTGAGCACATCACTCGTAAGCTTCTGACGCGTCTCGATCAGATGGACCAGGATGGTGCTATCCTTGAGGCGCTGAGCTAACGCGTCGACTCGCTCAATAATCCAGATTAAGAAAGAAAACTGACTGGCCAGCACCTGAACGTGCTGGCCTTTCTGATAAACAGCTCGGCCCAGCCGACGAAGAAATAAGATCGTGGAGAACAACATGAGCGCAAATGCGGAGACTCAAACCCCGCAGCAACCGGTTAAGAAGAAAAGCAAACGTAAAAGTACGCTACTCCTCCTGACCTTGCTCTTTATCATTATTGCCGTGGCATATGGGATTTATTGGTTTTTGGTACTGCGTCATGTCGAAGAGACCGATGATGCGTACGTGGCAGGGAACCAGGTTCAAATCATGGCGCAGGTATCCGGCAGCGTGACGAAAGTCTGGGCGGATAACACTGACTTTGTTAAACAGGGTGACGTTCTCGTCACGCTCGATCAGACAGATGCCAGACAGGCATTTGAAAAAGCGAAGACCGCGCTGGCCTCCAGCGTCCGTCAGACGCATCAGTTAATGATTAACAGCAAACAGTTGCAGGCGAACATTGAGGTGCAGAAAACCGCCCTCGCCCAGGCACAAAGCGATTTTAACCGTCGCGTACCGCTCGGTAACGCCAACCTGATCGGCCGCGAAGAGCTGCAACACGCCCGCGATGCCGTTGCCAGCGCGCAGGCACAGCTTGATGTTGCCATTCAGCAATACAACGCAAATCAGGCGATGATTCTGGACAGCAAGCTGGAAGATCAGCCCGCCGTCCAACAGGCTGCCACCGAAGTGCGTAACGCCTGGCTGGCGCTGGAGCGAACCAAAATCGTCAGTCCGATGACCGGGTACGTCTCTCGTCGCGCCGTTCAGCCTGGCGCACAGATCAGCCCCACGACGCCGCTGATGGCCGTGGTGCCAGCCACCAATCTGTGGGTTGACGCCAACTTCAAAGAGACACAGCTTGCCCATATGCGCATCGGCCAACCGGCAACGGTTATCAGTGATATCTACGGCGATGACGTTAAGTACACCGGTAAAGTGGTCGGTCTTGATATGGGGACCGGTAGCGCCTTCTCTCTGCTTCCCGCACAGAACGCGACCGGCAACTGGATCAAAGTGGTTCAGCGACTGCCCGTACGTATCGAACTGGACGCCCAGCAGTTGGCACAGCATCCACTGCGGATTGGTTTATCGACGCTCGTCACCGTCGATACCGCGAATCGCGATGGTCAGGTACTGGCCAGCCAGGTTCGCACCACGCCGGTGTCTGAGAGTAACGCCCGTGAAATCAGCCTTGCCCCGGTGAATAAACTGATCGAAGAGATTGTGCAGGCCAACGCAGGCTAATCTGAGGTGCGTGTGATGCAACAGCAAAAACCGCTGGAAGGCGCGCAGCTCGTCATCATGACGATTGCGCTGTCGCTGGCGACATTCATGCAGGTGCTGGACTCCACCATTGCTAACGTGGCGATCCCCACAATCGCCGGGAACCTGGGTTCATCGCTGAGCCAGGGGACGTGGGTGATCACCTCCTTCGGGGTGGCGAACGCCATCTCGATTCCCATCACCGGCTGGCTGGCAAAGCGTGTCGGGGAAGTGAAGCTGTTCATGTGGTCGACGGTGGCGTTTGCCATTGCCTCATGGGCGTGCGGCGTCTCCAGCAGCCTGAACATGCTGATCTTCTTCCGCGTCGTTCAGGGGGTGGTCGCCGGGCCGCTAATCCCGCTTTCGCAAAGTCTGCTGCTCAATAACTACCCTCCCGCAAAGCGCTCTATCGCGCTGGCGCTGTGGTCGATGACGGTGATCGTCGCGCCGATTTGCGGCCCGATTCTGGGCGGTTATATCAGCGATAACTATCACTGGGGCTGGATCTTCTTCATCAACGTGCCGATTGGTATTGCGGTGGTGCTGATGACGCTGCAAACTCTTCGCGGTCGTGAAACGCGTACCGAGCAGCGACGGATTGACGCCATCGGGCTGGCGCTGCTGGTGATAGGTATTGGTAGCTTGCAGATCATGCTTGACCGGGGGAAAGAGCTGGACTGGTTTGCCTCGCAGGAGATAGTCATTCTGACCGTGGTGGCGGTGGTCGCTATTAGCTTCCTGATTGTCTGGGAACTCACCGACGACAACCCCATTGTCGATCTCTCGCTCTTTAAGTCGCGAAACTTTACCATCGGCTGTTTGTGTATCAGTCTCGCCTATATGTTGTACTTCGGGGCGATTGTTCTGCTACCACAGCTCTTGCAAGAGGTCTACGGCTATACCGCGACGTGGGCCGGTCTGGCATCCGCGCCGGTAGGGATCATTCCGGTGATCCTGTCGCCGATTATTGGTCGCTTTGCCCATAAGCTGGATATGCGTAGGCTGGTGACGTTCAGTTTTATTATGTACGCCGTCTGCTTCTACTGGCGCGCGTGGACGTTTGAACCAGGAATGGACTTCGGTGCCTCCGCCTGGCCGCAGTTTATTCAGGGCTTCGCGGTGGCATGCTTCTTTATGCCGCTGACAACCATCACGCTGTCTGGTCTACCGCCAGAACGCCTGGCGGCAGCATCGAGTTTGTCTAACTTTACGCGAACGCTGGCGGGGTCAATCGGGACATCGATTACGACCACCATGTGGACCAACCGGGAGTCGATGCACCACGCGCAGTTAACCGAGTCGGTGAATCCGTATAATCCAAACGCGCAGGCAATGTACGATCAGCTACAGGGACTGGGCATGACGCAGCAGCAGGCGTCAGGCTGGATTGCCCAGCAGATCACCAATCAAGGGCTGATTATTTCGGCCAATGAGATCTTCTGGATGTCGGCGGGGATTTTCCTCGTATTGCTCGGTCTGGTCTGGTTCGCTAAACCCCCGTTTGGTGCGGGCGGCGGCGGCGGTGGCGCGCACTAGGTGATAGCGATAAAAAAGCCCGTTCAACTGAACGGGCTTTTTTTCGCCGGTAACCGCACAGACAACTAAATGTGCAGTTCCTGCAACTTCTCTTTTGGCAGCGCCAGTTCTTCATTACTGTTGACGCGAACGTCGTGTTCCAGAATGTGACGCGCAATGTCCTGTGCTTCGCTCAGTGAGTGCATCTGATACGTGCCACACTGGTAGACGTTCAGTTCCGGGATCTGATTCTGATCCTGAACTTTTAGCACGTCAGCCATCGCCGCTTTCCAGGCATCGGCTACACGCTGCTCGTCAGGCGTCCCAATCAGGCTCATATAGAAACCGGTACGGCAGCCCATCGGGGAGATATCGATGATCTCGACACCATTGCCGTTGAGGTGATTACGCATAAAGCCTGCAAACAGATGCTCCAGCGTGTGAATCCCTTTCTCCGGCATCACTTCTTTATTGGGAATGCAGAAACGCAGATCAAACACGGTAATGGCGTCGCCATGCGGGGTGTTCATCGTTTTCGCCACGCGCACTGCAGGTGCTTCCATCCGGGTATGATCGACAGTGAAGCTATCTAACAACGGCATTTAGCCACCTCCGATAATTTTTTTAAAATAAACTGAACTCTTCGTTCCGGTGCGAGTCTGAGTATATGAAAGACGCGCATTTGTTATCATCATCCCTGTTTTCAGAGATGAAATTTTGGCCACTCACGAGTGGCCTTTTTCTTTTCTGTCAGGCCTGTTTTTCCAGCCAGCTATCAAACGGCTCGGTATCCGCCGCTTCAACCTCACGCTGGCGACGTTTTGAAGCGTCACGCTCAGCCACAAAGTCTTCTTCCTGCAATATTTCCAGCGGCTCTTCACGCAACAGATTGCGATAAGCTTCGCCCAGCGCCTTGCCCGTACCGCCAATGCCTGTATCAAGCATAGACCGCAGAATACGAGCAGAGAACGTCAATTCCGGATTATCAAAGCAGGCGACCAGTTCGTCACAGACTTTCTGATAATCCTCTCCGCCGTGGATGCTGTCCAGCGTTTGTGCCACACGCTTCAGATCGCTGAACAAATCTTTGCCCACCTCAGGCAGTGGGAACTGCGCGGTTTCACAGCCGATGCCTAACGTCAGCCCTGGTTTACGCCCTTCCAGAATCACCCGATTCCAGTTGGTGCGCGTACACAATAGTTCACTGCTGCTCATTTCCGGCGCATCGGCCAGCACGCACCAGACCATAAACAGGTCAAGGAAGCGCACCTGTTGCTCGTCCACGCCGATTGGCGAGAACGGATTGATATCCAGCGAGCGGACTTCGATGTACTCGATACCACCGCGCAGAAGCGCATCTGAAGGTGACTCACCGCTACGCGTAACGCGTTTCGGACGAATCGGCGCATACAGCTCATTTTCAATCTGCAGCACATTGCTGTTGATTTGCAAACGCTTACCGTCTTTTTCCAGCCCTACCGCTGCATACTCTTCAGAAGGCGTTTTAATCGCCCGCTTCAATCCTGCCACATATTCGTAGAGATCGTTAAACGTAATACCGAGATTGCTTTGCGACTTATTGGTATAACCCAGATCGCTCAGGCGCAACGAGGTCGCATACGGCAGGTAGTACATCCCACAGTCGGTTTTCTCAAAGGGTAGCGTGGTCGGTTTGCCCTGCAGGAAGGAAGAGCAAATCGCCGGGGATGCGCCAAACAGATAAGGAATGACCCAACCGAAGCGGTAATAGTTACGGATCAGGCGGAAATAGCCGGCAGAGATTTTCTCTTTTGCCTCTTCGCCTTCCACAATACCGCACTTCGCCTGCCAGAATGCCATCGGCAGCGAGAAATTGTAGTGTACGCCGGAGATGGTTTGCATCAGCGCACCATAACGGTTTTTCAACCCTTCACGGTACAGCGTTTTCATGCGACCAATGTTCGAGGTGCCGTACTGCGCCAGTTCAATGTCCTGGCCTTCAGCGATGTAGCAAGGCATACTCAGCGGCCACATACGCTCATCACCCATATTTCTGGCGGTATAACGATGCAGATCACGCATAAAGGTCAGCATATGCTGGATATCGCCGTCTACTGGTGTAATAAACTCCAGCAGCGCTTCAGCGAAATCCGTGGTTATCCATTTATGCGTCAGCGCTGAGCCTAACGCTTCAGGATGCCCCGTTGTCGCCAACGTGCCATCCACATTCACGCGCAATGTTTCGCGCTCCAGCCCGCGCTGAATCCCCTGCAATGCCTGAGGATGCTTTTCCAGCCAGGCCAGAGCCTGTGATACGTCCGGGATCAAATCGACCTCCCGCCTGTCAAAATCGTATTAATTAGCATAATTGTAGTGGTTACCCTAAAGGCTAATCCCCAGGCACAATTAGTGCCACCAGGTAATGCCCTGAACGGTAGCAGCCGCGACGACAATATAGCGCAGCGCTTTGCCAAGGCATAAAAAAAAGAGTACCGGCCCCCACGAGAGGCGCATCCATCCCGCTAACAGGCACAGTAAGTCACCCACAACCGGCATCCAGCTTAATAATAGTGTGACCGCACCATACCGTTTAAGCCAGCCTGTGGCTTTCTCCTGCCAGCGCGATGTCTTGCGCAGCGGAAAGAAACGCCCAAGGATAACGTTAGTTAACCCTCCAAGGCTATTACCCATTGTTGCTGTTAAGACTAAGACCCAGGGATGACTGAGCCCGGCCAGTAACATGGCAACCAGAACGATTTCCGAGTTGCCGGGCAACAGCGTAGCGCTGAGAAAACTGCTGGCAAACAATGAAAGGAGCGACAGCCCGTCACTCACAAGTGTCGAACGTCCACAGCATCCATTCCGGCGGCGCGTGCCGCCTGGATGCCAAAGTCAGCATCTTCAAATACTACACACTGCGCTGGAGGCACGCCCATACGTTCTGCACAAAGCAGGAAGGTATCCGGCGCAGGTTTATGGTGCTGTACATGATCGGCGGCGACAACGGCATCAAAATAGCGACGCAGCCCCAGATGGGCCAGTAGAGCTTCCGCGATCGCGCTTTCACTGCCGGTACCGACGGACATCGGGCGGCGGCCATGCCACGCTTTCACCACCTCAATCAGCGGCAGTGGCTCGACACTGTCGAGGAGCATGATTTTTACAGCATCGGTTTTTTCACGGGCTAACGCGTGGGGATCGAGATCCGCATTATTCAACTCAATAATGGACTGAGCAATACGCCATGTGGCTGAGCCGTTAAGGGCGATCATCGCCTGAAGATCAAAGTGCATACCGTAGCGACCTAATACTTCAACCCACGCCTTACGGTGCGTCGGTTCAGTATCCAGAAGGGTACCATCCATATCGAAAATCAGACCCGCATAACGTTCGTACATAGCACTCTCACCCGGCAAATGAACAGACATTACTTTATCGTAATTGCCGGATTTTGTCGCTGATGACGATGCTGAGGATTGTTCAGGGTGTTAATGCAGAGGGGGTAAAGAAAGAAGAAAATGGTGCATCCGGGAGGATGACCCGGCGAAGCCTCGCCCTTCGGGCCGTTGCTGAGGCAACGTTATCCCCCCTGGTGCTTGCGATACTCTCGCAGACCATGAAACACTAAACTAGCTGTTGTTCGGGAGAAGATGGTGCATCCGGGAGGATTCGAACCTCCGACCGCTCGGTTCGTAGCCGAGTACTCTATCCAGCTGAGCTACGGATGCATCGGAAAACGTATTTTACTGCCGATATTGATACTGCATAAAAGCGATATCAAGCAAGAGATGGTGCATCCGGGAGGATTCGAACCTCCGACCGCTCGGTTCGTAGCCGAGTACTCTATCCAGCTGAGCTACGGATGCATCGGAAAACGTATTTTACTGCCGATATTGATACTGCATAGAAGCGGTATCAAGTAAGAGATGGTGCATCCGGGAGGATTCGAACCTCCGACCGCTCGGTTCGTAGCCGAGTACTCTATCCAGCTGAGCTACGGATGCATCGGGAAACTTACTTTACTGCAGATTTTGATACCGCTACTAAAGCCGTATCAAGTAAGAGATGGTGCATCCGGGAGGATTCGAACCTCCGACCGCTCGGTTCGTAGCCGAGTACTCTATCCAGCTGAGCTACGGATGCAAATGGCGGTGAGGCGGGGATTCGAACCCCGGATGCAGCTTTTGACCGCATACTCCCTTAGCAGGGGAGCGCCTTCAGCCTCTCGGCCACCTCACCACACGCCTCTTACGAGTGCTTCGAAGAACTTGTTTCTGCTCATCGTCGCTGCGTGGCGCACATATTACTTTCTGGGACTTATAAGTCAAACAATTTTTCCTGCGCTTTTATCGTTTGCACACTTCACGTTCAATTAGTCTGCAAAAACGGCAAAAAGAGTGTTTTATCAACAGATAAATCGGTCTGCGGGGGCTCTGGCTACACAATGAAAAAAATCGACGGTTACAGAAGAGGTATGCGGAACAGAAAAAGAGACACCGAAGAATGAAAAAGAGAGGAAGTGCAAAGATGTCAGGTTGCGTCTCACCCGGTCAGGTGAGACGCGGAAACCTTAGTAACTGGACTGCTGGGATTTTTCAGCCTGGATACGCTGGTAGATCTCTTCACGATGGACAGAAACTTCTTTCGGGGCGTTTACGCCGATGCGTACCTGGTTGCCCTTCACCCCTAAAACTGTCACGGTGACCTCATCTCCAATCATGAGGGTCTCACCAACTCGACGAGTCAGAATCAGCATTCTTTGCTCCTTGAAAGATTAAAAGAGTCGGGTCTCTCTGTATCCCGGCATTATCCATCATATAACGCCAAAAAGTAAGCGATGACAAACACATTACATGTAAGCAGTCACGGCATCACATTCTGTTAAACCTAAGTTTAGCCGATATACACAACTTCAACCTGACTTTATCGTTGTCGACAACGTTGATGCAAACACCGCGGAATGCTTATCCACGGCATCGGCTAACGCTTATACACTTCATCCTTCAGGCGGGCTCAGCGTTGGCTACGCACATTCTCCCGGTTACGGACTACCGGTTCGCTTCCGGGAGCTTATTCGTTTGCCGCCTTGACGCAGCCTGAATGATTTTGTGTATATATTTTATAGTTTTGCGCTGACCCAGGCTTGCACACTGGCTAACGCCGCAGGCAGAGCAGACGCATCCGTACCACCGGCTTGCGCCATGTCCGGACGGCCACCGCCCTTACCGCCCACCTGCTGAGCGACCATACCTACCAGTTCCCCTGCTTTGACACGGTCGGTCACGTCCTTAGACACACCAGCAATCAGAGAAACCTTACCTTCAGTTGCCGTTGCCAGCACGATAATTGTCGACCCCAGTTGATTTTTCAGATCATCAACCATGGTACGTAACATTTTCGGCTCAACACCCGCAAGCTCACTCACCAACAGCTTAACGCCATTGATATCAACCGCTTTGCTGGAAAGATTCGCACTTTCCTGCGCCGCAGCTTGTTCTTTCAACTGCTGAAGCTCTTTCTCGAGCTGACGAGTACGTTCCAGTACTGAACGCACTTTGTCGCCCAGGTTCTGGCTATCCCCCTTCAACAGATGCGCAATATCGGTTAAGCGATCGCTTTCTGCATGCACAGTCGCAATAGCGCCCTCACCCGTTACCGCTTCAATACGACGAACCCCTGCTGCTGTGCCGGACTCGGAGATGATACGGAACAGACCAATATCCCCTGTACGGCTGGCGTGAGTCCCGCCACACAACTCGGTAGAGAAATCGCCCATGCTCAGTACGCGAACGCGTTCGTCATATTTCTCGCCGAACAGCGCCATTGCACCTTTTGCTTTCGCCGCTTCCAGATCCATCACGTTGGTTTCAACCGGCAGGTTACGACGGATCTGCGCATTCACCAGATCTTCAACCGCACGGATTTCCGCAGGTTTCATCGCTTCATTATGCGAGAAGTCGAAACGCAGGACTTTGTCGTTAACCAGAGAGCCTTTCTGCGCCACGTGCGTGCCCAAAATCTGGCGCAGCGCCGCGTGCATCAGGTGCGTGGCGGAGTGGTTCAGACGGATACGCGCACGACGGGCTTCATCCACATCAGCCTGAACCGCATCGCCCACTTTCAGAGAGCCCGCAGACAGTTTGCCGAGGTGACCAATCGCCTGACCATATTTTTGTGTGTCGCTTACAGCGAAGGTAAAGCCCGCGCCTTTCAGTTCACCTTTATCGCCAACCTGACCACCGGATTCCGCATAGAACGGGGTCTGATCCAGTACGACAACGGCTTCCTGACCGGCACTAATCGCATCCACCGCTTTACCATCAACAAACAGCGCGGTCACTTTGCCGTTCAGTTCCAGATGGTCGTAACCTTTAAATTCAGAAGCGCTATCAACGCGGATCATCGCGTTATAGTCCGCGCCAAAACCGCTGGCTTCGCGAGCGCGACGGCGCTGCTCTTCCATAGCGGCTTCAAAACCGGCTTCATCCACTTTGATGTTGCGCTCGCGGCAAACGTCCGCCGTCAGGTCAACCGGGAAACCATAGGTATCGTACAGACGGAATGCCGTTTCACCGTCCAGCGTATCGCCAGACAGTTTCGCCAGTTCTTCATCCAGCAGCGCCAGACCACGCTCCAGCGTACGGGCAAACTGCTCTTCTTCGGTTTTCAGAACTTGCTCAACCTGAGCTTGCTGACGCTTCAGTTCTTCACCCGCCGATCCCATCACGTCAACCAGTGGCCCCACCAGCTTGTAGAAGAAAGTCTCTTTCGCACCCAGCATGTTGCCATGACGCACCGCGCGACGAATGATACGACGCAGGACATAGCCCCGGTTTTCGTTCGACGGAACCACGCCATCGGCAATCAGGAACGCACAGGAACGAATATGATCCGCAATCACGCGCAGCGACTTGTTGCTCAGGTCAGTCGCACCCGTGACTTTCGCTACCGCTTCAATCAACGTACGGAAAAGGTCAATTTCGTAGTTGGAGTTGACGTGTTGCAGCACAGCCGCAATACGCTCCAGACCCATACCGGTATCGACGGACGGCTTCGGCAGCGGTTCCATCGTACCGTCAGCCTGACGGTTGAACTGCATAAAGACGATGTTCCAGATCTCAATGTAACGATCGCCGTCTTCTTCCGGGCTTCCAGGAGGCCCCCCCCAGATGTGATCGCCATGATCGTAGAAAATCTCGGTGCACGGACCGCAGGGGCCGGTATCGCCCATCTGCCAGAAGTTGTCCGACGCATAGGCCGCACCTTTGTTATCGCCGATGCGGATAATACGCTCGCGAGGAATACCGACTTCTTTTTCCCAGATTTCATAGGCTTCATCGTCTGTTTCGTAGACGGTCACCCACAGACGCTCTTTCGGCAGGGCAAACCAGTTTTCACCGGTCAGCAATTCCCACGCGTACTGAATGGCGTCATGTTTGAAATAGTCGCCGAAGCTGAAGTTGCCCAGCATTTCGAAGAAAGTATGGTGACGTGCAGTGTAACCAACGTTTTCCAGGTCGTTGTGCTTACCACCCGCCCGCACGCAGCGCTGGGACGTGGTTGCGCGGGAATAATTACGCTTGTCGAGCCCAAGGAAAACATCCTTGAACTGGTTCATCCCGGCGTTGGTAAACAACAAAGTGGGGTCATTGTTCGGCACCAGGGAGCTGCTGGCAACTACCTGATGTCCCTTACTATGGAAAAAGTCGAGAAACGCCTGACGGATCTCAGCGGTGCTCTTGCTCATAATTATCCTGAAATCTTGCTAACGAAAAATCATTACCAGCAACAACTCTTGATTGACTGGGCCGCCGGCAACTGAAAAGTGGGAATAAGATAAGTTTTCTTTACGGGGAAGTAAAATCCCGTATGCGCTCAATCGTCAAAATTTCGCCATATTTCCTGAATGTCCTCCATCAGATACCCACGATAAAGCAAAAACCGCTGTATCTTAACCTTTTCCGAAAATGCGCCAGGCAACGGTTCACCGTACTTGCGAGTCGCCTGGTCGCGCGCGCGGGCACACCAGTCAATCTCACATTCCCGCATCGCTTTTTCCGTCGATTCACGGGCAATGCCCTTTTGATTCAGCTCCTGACGGATACGCACAGGGCCATACCCTTTACGGCTGCGGCTGGCGATAAAGCGGACGATGAATCGCTCGTCATCGAGATAATGATGCTCGTAACACCAGGCGACCACCCGGTCATAATCTTCTGCCGTGGCATCAATCTCTTCCGGCCCATTTTTCCCCATCACTGGGGCGGCAAGTTTACGTCGTAATTCTTGTTCGCTGTGATCGCGAACCGCGAGAATACGCACAGCGCGATCTAACAGTCGGGGATACGCGGGTCGGCGCGATGTGGATTCACTCATAACAACCTTCGAAATCAGAAATGCAAAAAGGGCCGCATCAATTGCAGCCCTTGAGTGTAATTCAACTTTTTGCCGGATGGCAGTTTTGCGTTATCCGGAGGAGGGACACCCGACGATTAAAAATCTTCGTTGGTTTCTGCAACGCTTTCACCGTCATCAACGGCGAAGTCGGGTTTGGCATCCTGGTTATTGAGCAGCATTTCGCGGACTTTCTTCTCAATTTCCTTCGCGGTAGCCGGGTTGTCTTTCAGCCAGGCTGTAGCATTCGCTTTACCCTGACCAATTTTCTCGCCGTTGTAGCTGTACCATGCGCCCGCTTTCTCGATCAGCTTCTCTTTCACGCCCAGGTCAACCAGTTCGCCATAGAAGTTGATGCCTTCACCGTAAAGGATCTGGAATTCAGCCTGTTTAAACGGCGCCGCGATTTTGTTTTTCACCACCTTCACGCGGGTTTCGCTGCCCACCACGTTATCGCCCTCTTTCACCGCGCCAATACGACGGATGTCCAGACGAACAGAGGCATAGAATTTCAGTGCGTTACCACCCGTGGTGGTTTCCGGGTTACCGAACATCACACCAATTTTCATACGGATCTGGTTGATGAAGATCAGCAGCGTGTTGGACTGCTTCAGGTTACCGGCCAGTTTACGCATCGCCTGGCTCATCATACGCGCTGCGAGGCCCATATGAGAGTCACCGATTTCGCCTTCGATTTCCGCTTTCGGCGTCAACGCCGCCACGGAGTCAACAACGATAACGTCAACGGCACCAGAACGTGCCAGCGCGTCACAGATTTCCAGGGCCTGTTCACCGGTGTCCGGCTGAGAACAGAGCAGATTATCGATATCTACGCCCAGCTTGCGCGCATAGATCGGATCCAGCGCATGTTCTGCATCGATAAACGCACAGGTTTTACCTTCGCGCTGCGCCGCGGCAATCACCTGCAGCGTCAGCGTGGTTTTACCGGAAGACTCCGGCCCGTAGATTTCGACGATACGGCCCATCGGCAGGCCGCCGGCGCCCAGCGCGATATCCAGTGAAAGCGAACCGGTGGAGATCGTTTCCACGTCCATAGAACGGTCTTCACCCAGGCGCATGATGGAGCCTTTACCGAATTGCTTTTCGATCTGGCCCAGCGCTGCCGCCAACGCTTTCTGTTTGTTTTCGTCGATAGCCATTAATTACTCCTGTCATGCCAGCTGAAGCCGGATAGTGATTCTGTACTGTTGTCGCAATTATACTGTATGGTCATACAGTATCAAGTATTTTGTAGAAATTGTTGCCACAGGGTTTGCAACGCATAAGCCGTGGCTTGCCGACGCACCGCATCACGGTCGCCGCTAAAGCATTCCCGACGGGTAATCCCTTCTCCGCGCACGCTGGCGAAGGCGAACCACACGGTGCCGACCGGTTTCGCTTCGCTGCCGCCATCCGGCCCGGCAATCCCGCTGATGGAGACAGCAAAATCGGCGCGTGCCGCTTTCAGTGCGCCAATCGCCATCTCAACCACCACCGGCTCACTGACCGCGCCATGCTGTGCCAGCGTCTCTTCGCGCACGCCTATCATCTGCGATTTTGCTTCGTTACTGTACGTAACAAAACCGCGCTCGAACCAGGCGGAGCTACCGGCAATATCGGTAATGGCTTTCGCCACCCAACCACCGGTGCAGGACTCTGCGGTAGTCACCGTCGCACCACGCGCTTTCAGCGCCAGCCCGACCTGTTCACTTAACTGCATCAGTTCACTGTCAGTCATATCAGCCTCTGTCAGTTAAAAAATATGCCGGACAAGATAGCACTTTCCCGACAGAGATGGGGATGAGGTGACAATTTTACGAGGGGGATTCCGAAAAAACGTGTGCGGCCCAGGGAAGCCGAAACTCCCCTGGGTAAAAACCGTTACTGCACGCGTGCCAGTGCTACCGCCTGGCCCAACTGCCACACCGCCATCGCATAATGGGTACTGTGGTTGTAGCGGGTAATGGCATAGAAGTTCGGCAGGCCGTACCAGTACTGGTAACCGGTGCCGATATCCAGCCGCAACAGGCTCACCTGTTGATGGTTGCCCAGCGGTTGTTGCGGCGTTAATCCGGCTGCCGCCAGTTGAGAAAGGCTGTACTGCGTTTTAAAGCCATTCGCCAGCCCCGGTGCCTGACCGTTTGCCATCACCGCCACCGTGTCGCCCTTCACCCAACCGTGCGCTTTGAAGTAATTCGCTACACTGCCGATGGCATCGACCGGATCCCACAGGTTGATGTGGCCGTCGCCGTTGAAATCCACCGCGTACTCTTTATAGGACGATGGCATAAACTGTCCGTAGCCCATCGCACCGGCAAAAGAACCTTTCAGATCTAATGGATCATCCTGTTCGTTACGCGCCATCAGCAGGAACGTTTCCAGTTCACCAGAGAAGTACTCCGCACGACGCGGATAGTTAAACGACAGCGTCGCCAGCGCATCCAGAATGCGCGTTTTTCCCATCACGCGGCCCCAGCGGGTTTCCACGCCAATAATGCCTACGATTATCTCCGGCGGAACGCCATAAACCTGCCAGGCGCGGTTCAGCGCGTCTTCATACTGATTCCAGAACGCTACGCCGTTTTGCACGTTATCCGGGGTAATGAACTGTTTGCGGTAGCGCAGCCATGCGCCGTTAGGTCCGGCTGGCGGCTGCGTGGTCGGTGCCTGCCTGTCCATCAGACGTAAAACGTAATCCAGACGCTTCGCCTGCGACAGGATCTCCTGCAACTGCTGACGATTAAAACCATGCTTGTTCACCATCTCATCAATGAACTGTTGTGCATTCGGGTTATTGGCAAAGTCGCCTCCCATCTGCATAACGTTGTGCTGGGGCTCAAGCAGGAAACCGCCGGAAGGCGTCCCCGTTGTCGTTTGAGGCTCTTGAGGTTTCGGTTTGCTACTACAGGCAGCAAGTAACACAAACAGGGGAAGCAATGCTACATAACGACGCTTGAACATGAGACATCCATTAAACAGATTCAGCCAGAGAGAAGTATGGTAAAGCATCCTCCGCCATACAAGGAAGCACCAGACGCTTTCCATCACACTATTTACGTATCACTTCCCCTCGTTTGATCGTCAGTACATTCTTTCTTTTCCGCAAAAACTTTCAACTTAAAATATTTCACTTTCATTTTGAGATCAAAATAACACTTTTATTTCTTTCAATCTGATTAAAATGAGTCACCCATTCGCAAGATAACTAAAAATCCCTACAGGAGAGAATAATGATCGAAACCATTACACATGGAGCAGAGTGGTTCATCGGGCTGTTCCAGAAAGGTGGAGAGGTATTTACCGGAATGGTCACCGGTATTCTTCCACTGCTGATCAGTCTGCTGGTCATCATGAATGCGCTGATCAACTTTATCGGCCAGCAGCGGATCGAACGCTTCGCCCAGCGCTGTGCCGGGAATCCGTTGTCCCGTTATCTGATTCTGCCCTTTATTGGCACGTTTGTATTTTGTAACCCCATGACCCTGAGTCTGGGCCGCTTTATGCCAGAGAAATACAAGCCCAGCTACTACGCAGCCGCCTCTTACAGCTGTCACTCGATGAATGGCCTGTTCCCGCATATCAACCCCGGCGAACTGTTCGTTTATCTCGGTATCGCCAGCGGCCTGACCACGTTAGGTCTCCCACTCGGCCCGCTGGCAGTGAGCTATCTGCTGGTCGGTCTGGTCACCAACTTCTTTCGTGGCTGGGTCACGGATCTTACGACCTCCATCTTTGAGAAAAAGATGGGTATCCAACTTGAGCAGAAAGTCCACCTTGCAGGAGCAGCATCATGACGCGTATTCGTATTGAAAGAGGAACTGGCGGCTGGGGTGGTCCGTTAGAGCTGGACGTGACCGCTGGCAAGAAAATTGTCTACATCACCGCGGGCACGCGCCCGGCGATTGTCGACAAACTGGCGCAGTTAACCGGATGGCAGGCTGTCGATGGCTTTAAAGAGGGCGAGCCGCCGGAAGACGAAATCGGCGTCGCCATCATCGACTGTGGCGGGACGCTGCGCTGCGGGATCTATCCCAAACGCCGTATCCCGACCGTGAACATTCACTCAACCGGTAAATCCGGTCCGCTGGCCCAGTACATCGTTGAAGACATCTATGTCTCTGGCGTCAGGGAAGACAACATTACCGTGGTGGGCGACGCGTCTGCTGCCCAGCAACAGCAACAGCAACAGCAACAGCAACCGACAAATACCACCGCCGGGCGCGATTACGACACCAGTAAAAAGATCACAGAACAGAGCGATGGCCTGCTGGCGAAAGTCGGCATGGGGATGGGGTCGGCGGTGGCCGTACTGTTCCAGTCTGGTCGCGACACCATTGATACGGTACTGAAAACCATTCTGCCGTTTATGGCATTCGTCTCGGCGCTGATCGGCATCATCATGGCCTCGGGCCTGGGTGATTGGATCGCCCACGGACTGGCACCGCTTGCCAGCCATCCTCTGGGTCTGGTGACGCTGGCGCTGATCTGTTCCTTCCCGCTGCTGTCGCCATTCCTCGGCCCTGGTGCGGTAATTGCGCAGGTTATCGGCGTCCTGATCGGCGTGCAAATTGGTCTGGGCAACATCCCGCCACACCTGGCGCTGCCCGCGCTGTTTGCTATCAACGCCCAGGCCGCCTGTGACTTTATCCCGGTCGGTCTGTCGCTGGCCGAAGCGCGTCAGGACACGGTTCGCGTCGGCGTACCGTCGGTACTGGTGAGCCGCTTCCTGACGGGGGCGCCAACCGTTCTCATCGCCTGGTTTGTTTCCGGCTTTATTTACCAATAAGAGGTTTCGACATGACCGTTATTTATCAGACCACCATCACCCGTATCGGCCAGAGCGCACCGGATGCGCTCTGCGACCAGATGCTGATTACTTTTCGTGAGGGCGCGCCTGCGGATATCGAGGAGTTTTGCTTTATCCATTGTCATGGCGAACTGAACGGCCCGCTGCAGCCCGGCGCGCAGTTCGAACTGGGTCAGCATCGTTATCCGGTCACCGCCGTCGGCAGCGTTGCCGAACAGAATTTACGTGAACTGGGGCACATCACCCTGCGCTTCGACGGACTGAGCGAAGCGGAATTTCCCGGCACCGTGCACGTTGCGGGGCCTGTCCCGGACGACATCGCACCGGGCTGTATTTTGAAGTTTGTCGCTTAAGGAGAGAAAAATGAATCAGGTTGCCGTTGTCATTGGTGGAGGACAGACCCTGGGGGCATTCCTTTGCCGTGGGCTTGCAGCAGAAGGGTATCGCGTTGCGGTTGTAGACATTCAGAGTGATAAAGCTGCGAACGTCGCACAGGAGATTAACGCAGAGTTTGGCGAAGGCATCGCCTACGGTTTTGGTGCCGACGCCACCAGCGAACAGAGCGTACTCGCGCTCTCTCGCGGTGTAGATGAGATTTTTGGCCGCGTGGATCTGCTGGTTTACAGCGCGGGTATCGCCAAAGCGGCATTTATCAGTGACTTCCAGCTCGGCGATTTTGACCGCTCGCTGCAGGTGAATCTGGTGGGCTACTTCCTCTGCGCGCGCGAATTCTCCCGTCTGATGATTCGCGATGGTATTCAGGGACGCATTATTCAGATCAACTCCAAATCCGGTAAAGTGGGCAGCAAACACAACTCCGGCTACAGTGCGGCAAAATTTGGCGGCGTGGGATTAACGCAGTCGCTGGCGCTGGATCTGGCGGAATATGGCATTACCGTGCATTCGCTGATGCTCGGCAACCTGTTGAAGTCACCGATGTTCCAGTCGCTGCTGCCGCAGTACGCCACCAAGTTAGGCATTGAGCCTGACGAAGTGGAGCAGTATTACATTGATAAGGTTCCACTGAAGCGCGGCTGCGACTATCAGGATGTGCTGAACATGCTGTTATTCTATGCCAGCCAGAAAGCGTCGTACTGCACCGGACAGTCAATCAATGTGACTGGCGGTCAGGTGATGTTCTAATGGGTCTCGCCCGGTGACGCTATGCTTGCCGGGCTTACCCGTAGGCCGGATAAGGTGAAACCGCCATCCGGCAAAATAAAAGGAGCACAATATGGTATC
The DNA here is from genome assembly GCF_019048065.1 of Citrobacter farmeri. Taxonomy (NCBI): domain Bacteria; kingdom Pseudomonadati; phylum Pseudomonadota; class Gammaproteobacteria; order Enterobacterales; family Enterobacteriaceae; genus Citrobacter; species Citrobacter farmeri. The sequence continues at coordinate 1,069,351 of NZ_CP077291.1, read as the reverse complement.
CGCACTCATTACCGTCGCCGTCATTGCCTGGTGCGCGCAACTGGCGCTGGGGTACTGGCAAATATCGCGCTTTAACAAAGCGTTTGACCAACTTTGCCTGCAGGGACATGTCGGCGTGGGGCGTTCGGGAGGACGTTTTAAACCGCGCGTCGTTGTCGCCGTCGCTCTCGATGACGATCGCCGGGTCACCGATACTTTGTTTATGAAAGGTCTCACCGTATTCGCCCGACCAGGCAAAATCGCCGCCATTCAGGGCAAACATCTTAATGAATTACAGCCTGATGTGATCTTTCCCCATGATCCGTTGTCGCAGAATGCACTATCATTGGCGCTTAGTCTGAAACATGGGTAATTTCGTTGTGAATGCTAATAGCTTGCGAAATTATCACTTCGCAAATTTAATTCAGGGTAATTACACCAATGAAACCTCGTCAGCGTCAGGCCGCTATTCTTGAGCATCTGCAAAAGCAGGGGAAATGCTCAGTAGAAGAACTGGCCCAGTACTTTGACACCACGGGCACAACCATTCGCAAAGACCTTGTCGTTCTGGAAAATGCCGAAACCGTCATTCGTACCTATGGCGGCGTGATGTTAAATAAAGAGGAGTCCGATCCGCCTATCGATCACAAAACGCTGATCAATACGCTCAAGAAAGAACGTATTGCTGAAGCCGCCGTCCGCTTTATCCACGATGGCGACTCCATCATTCTGGATGCCGGGAGCACCGTGCTACAAATGGTGCCGATGCTTACCCGTTTTAGCAATATCACCGTCATGACCAACAGCCTGCATATCGTCAACGCGCTGTCCGAGTTAGACAACGAACAAACCATCCTGATGCCCGGCGGGACATTCCGTAAAAAATCGGCCTCTTTTCATGGACAGCTCGCGGAAAACGCCTTTGAGCAGTTCAGTTTTGATAAACTCTTCATGGGCACCGACGGCATTGATCTCAGCGCCGGCGTGACCACTTTTAATGAGGTCTACACCGTCAGCAAAGCGATGTGCAACGCCGCTCGCGAAGTGATCCTGATGGCGGACTCATCCAAGTTTGGTCGCAAGAGTCCGAATGTTGTGTGCAGCCTGGAAAGCGTCGACAAACTGATTACCGACGCGGGTATTGATCCCGCATTTCGTCAGGCGCTGGAAGAGAAAGGGATTGAAGTGATTATAACCGGAGAAACCAATGAGTGATGCACTACTGAACGCGGGCCGCCAGACGTTAATGCTGGAATTACAGGAAGCAAGCCGTCTGCCGGAACGTCTGGGTGATGATTTTATCCGTGCCGCCAATATCATTATCCACTGCGAAGGCAAAGTGGTTGTCTCGGGTATCGGCAAGTCGGGACATATTGGTAAGAAAATCGCCGCGACGCTCGCCAGTACGGGCACCCCAGCCTTTTTTGTTCATCCTGCCGAAGCGCTGCATGGCGATCTGGGGATGATCGAAAGCCGCGACGTGATGTTGTTCATCTCCTATTCCGGCGGCGCAAAAGAGCTGGATCTCATCATTCCTCGCCTGGAAGATAAATCCATCGCCCTGCTGGCCATGACCGGCAAACCCAATTCACCGCTGGGTCTGGCGGCGAAAGCCGTTCTGGATATTTCCGTTGAGCGCGAAGCCTGCCCGATGCACCTGGCTCCGACCTCCAGCACCGTTAATACCCTGATGATGGGCGACGCGCTGGCAATGGCGGTCATGCAGGCACGTGGGTTCAATGAAGAGGATTTTGCCCGCTCGCATCCGGCCGGTGCGCTCGGGGCGCGTTTGCTCAATAAAGTGCATCACCTGATGCGCCGCGACGATGCCGTCCCGCAGGTTCAGCTCGCCACCAGCGTGATGGATGCGATGCTGGAGTTAAGCCGTACCGGTCTGGGTCTGGTCGCCGTTTGCGACGACCAGATGCAGGTGAAAGGCGTCTTTACCGATGGCGACCTGCGTCGCTGGCTGGTTGGCGGCGGCGCGCTTACCACGCCGGTCAGTGAAGCAATGACCCGCAACGGCATCACCTTACAGTCAGAAAGTCGGGCGATTGATGCCAAAGAGATCCTGATGAAGCGCAAAATCACCGCCGCACCGGTGGTGGATGAAACCGGTAAACTTACCGGCGCCATCAACTTGCAGGATTTCTACCAGGCCGGGATCATCTAATCCTTCAGCCCCAGACGCTTCGCCAGCCGGTGCAGGTTGGCGACGTCCGTTTCAAGCGCCCGCGCGCTGGCCGCCCAGTTGTGATTGTGTTGCGCCAGCGCCTGGCGGATTATCTCCCGCTGGAACGCCTCCGTCGCCTCGCGCAAATTGCGATTACGCGGTAAATCCGCCGCCACTTCTGTTTGCGACGTCATCGCCTCCTCCTGTAACGCGAAATGCGGCACTTCCAGTACTATGTCGTTTCTGGCCCGGGTCGCCCGCGCCAGCACCACCGCCCGATGAATGGCATGTTCCAGTTCACGCACATTACCCGGCCAGCCGTAATTCAACAAATGGCTGCGCGCTCCAGGACTAAGCACCACGCGGGAAAGCCCCAGCCGTAGTCGGCACTGCTCGCAAAAATAGCCCGCCAGCAGCACCACATCCTCACCGCGTTCACGTAGCGGAGGGACGGAAAGCGGGAACACGCTCAGGCGATGAAACAGATCGGCGCGAAAACGTCCCGCCAGCACCTCTTCGCGCAGATCGCGGTTGGTCGCCGCCAACACGCGCACATCCACGCGCAGACTGCGGTCATCGCCGACACGTTGAATATCGCCGTACTGCAATACGCGAAGTAGTTTGGCCTGTAGCGCCAGCGACAGTTCGCCAATTTCATCAAGAAACAGCGTGCCGTTATCAGCCATCTCAAACTTCCCGCTGCGATTGCTGATGGCCCCGGTAAATGCCCCTTTCACATGACCAAACAGTTCACTCTCCGCCACACTTTCCGGCAGCGCGGCACAGTTCAGATAAACCAGCGGGTTGACCGCGCGGGGTGACCCCTCATGAATCGCCTTCGCCACCAGCTCTTTCCCGGTGCCGGTTTCGCCGCTGATTAACACATTGAGATCGGAGCTTGCCACTATCTCGATCTCTTTTTTCAGCTGCATCATGTTCGGCGAGAGGCCAATCATCTGCGTCTCTTTTACCTGTTCGAAATCGGTACCCGAACCTGGAAGCATATTCTGACTTTCCAGTTGTTCAATCAGCAGCGCATTGTTGAGCGCACCAGCTGCCAGCGCGGCGATGAGTCGTAACTCCTCATCGCTGAAAACATCAAACTGATCCGGTTCCATCCCGTCGAGGGTCAGCGCGCCAATCAGGTTCTGTCCGGCAAAAAGCGGCAACCCAATGCAGGCGTGCACTTTCAGGCTCTCCTGTCCCGGGATCAGCCCGTCATACGGATCGGGCAGGGAACTGTCCGCCGGAAAGCGCACCACGTCCCCGGCGCGGGCGATGGCCTCCAGCCGGGGATGTCCTTCCAGGGTAAAACGTCTGCCAAGCACATCGCGTGCAAGACCGTCAATCGCCAGCGGGATAAACTGGCGCGCCTCATAGCGCAGCAGCGCAGAGGCGTCGCACTCCAGCACCTGGCGCAGGGTGGTAATCAGACGTTGAAATCTGTCCTGATGCCCCACCCCGCGCTGTAATTCAATGGCGATCCCCGCCAGCACATCAACGGAAAAACTCATGGTGTCCTCACAGTCATTTTGACAATTCATAGTGTCATATTGACTGTTCTGTGGATAGTCTTTTTGACTACCACCTGGTGAGTATAAAAACAATAATTTATTATAAATCAATAAATTAAAAAGTTGGCACACGACCTGCAATAAGCAACACAACGTATTTAAACAACGCTGAATTAATTGAGGTTGCTATGTCTATTCTGGTTAAAAATAACATTCATTGGGTTGGCCAACGTGACTGGGAAGTGCGCGATTTCCACGGAACTGAATACAAAACGCTGCGCGGCAGCAGCTACAACAGTTATCTCATCCGTGAAGAAAAAAATGTTCTGATCGATACCGTCGATCATAAATTCAGCCGCGAATTTGTGCAGAACCTGCGTAATGAAATTGACCTCGCAGACATCGATTACATCATTATCAATCATGCAGAAGAAGATCACGCCGGGGCGCTGACCGAACTGATGATGCAGATCCCGGATACGCCCATCTACTGCACCGCCAACGCGATCGACTCAATTACCGGCCATCACCACCATCCGGAGTGGAATTTTAACGTTGTGAAAACTGGCGACACGCTGGATATCGGCAATGGCAAACAGTTGATCTTCGTGGAAACGCCAATGCTGCACTGGCCGGACAGCATGATGACCTATATGACCGGCGATGCCGTCCTGTTCAGTAACGACGCTTTTGGTCAGCACTACTGTGACGAACGTCTGTTTAACGATGAAGTGGACCAAACCGAACTGTTCGAGCAGTGCCAGCGCTATTACGCCAACATCCTGACCCCGTTCAGCCGACTGGTGACGCCGAAAATCAGCGAAATCCTCGGCTTCAACCTGCCGGTGGATATGATTGCCACCTCTCACGGTGTGGTCTGGCGCGATAATCCAACCCAGATTGTTGAGTTGTATCTGAAATGGGCGGCGGACTACCAGGAAGACAGGATCACGATTTTCTACGACACCATGTCCAATAACACCCGCATGATGGCGGATGCGATAGCCCAGGGGATTAACGAAGTCGACCCAAACGTGGCGGTGAAGATCTTTAACGTCGCTCGCAGCGATAAAAATGAAATCCTGACCAACGTCTTCCGCTCTAAGGGCGTGCTGGTCGGCACCTCCACGATGAACAACGTGATGATGCCGAAAATCGCCGGACTGGTGGAAGAGATGACCGGGCTGCGTTTTCGTAACAAACGAGCCAGCGCCTTTGGATCCCACGGCTGGAGCGGTGGTGCGGTCGACCGCTTATCCACCCGTTTACAGGATGCCGGTTTTGAAATGTCACTGAGCCTGAAGGCTAAATGGCGTCCGGATCTGGATGCGCTGGAACTGTGCCGTCAGCACGGCCGCGACATCGCCCGTCAGTGGGCACTCTCGCCGCTGCCGGAAGCCGGTGAGCAAGCGACGATGAAAGAAAACGCCTGCGCCACCGCAGCGGCAGCCGACCTCGGTCCCTGCATGCAGTGCAGCGTGTGCCAGTGGATTTACGATCCGGCTAAAGGTGAACCGTTGCAGGACGTCGCGCCGGGTACGCCGTGGAGCGACGTACCGGATAACTTCCTGTGCCCGGAATGTTCATTAGGCAAAGACGTCTTCGACGTGCTGGCAACGGAGGCAAAATGAGCCGGGGAATCGTCATTATTGGTTCGGGCTTCGCCGCCCGCCAGTTAGTTAAAAACATTCGTAAGCAGAACGCGGATGTCCCGTTAACCCTGATTGCGGCTGACAGCATGGATGAGTACAACAAGCCCGATCTCAGCCATGTGATAAGCCAGGCGCAGCATGCCGACGACCTCACCCGCCAGTCGGCGGGGGAGTTTGCCGAACAGTTCAATCTGCGTCTCTTTCCGCACACCGGGATCACCGACATTGATGCCGATGCCCACGTCGTCAAGAGTCAGGATAAGCAGTGGCAATATGACAAACTGGTGCTGGCCACGGGTGCAGCGGCCTTTGTTCCCCCGATAGCAGGACGTGAGTTAATGCTCACATTGAACAGCCAGCAGGAGTACCGCGCCTGCGAAACACAGCTACGCGACGCTCAGCGGGTGCTGATTGTCGGTGGCGGACTGATTGGTACTGAGCTGGCAATGGATTTCTGCCGCGCGGGTAAAGCGGTCACGCTGATTGATAACGCCGCCAGTCTTCTCGCCTCGCTGATGCCACCAGAAGTGAGCAGTCGCTTACAGCATCACCTTATCGATATGGGCGTGCACCTGCTGCTGAAATCACAGTTGCTGGGTCTGGAGAAAACCGCATCCGCTATTCGTGCGACGTTCGATCGCGAGCGCAGCATCGACGTTGATGCAGTGATTGCCGCCACCGGCCTGCGCCCCGAAACGGCGCTGGCGCGTCGCGCCGGGTTAACGCTCAACCGCGGCGTTTGTGTCAACAGTTGCCTGCAAACCAGCAACCCCGATATTTATGCTATTGGCGACTGCGCGGAAATTAACGGTCAGGTATTGCCGTTCCTGCAGCCGATTCAGCTCAGCGCCATGTATCTGGCGAAGAACCTGCTCGGCGGCAACGCGCCGCTGAAGTTGCCCGCCATGTTAGTCAAAATCAAAACGCCGGAACTGCCTTTGCACCTGGCAGGGGAAACCCAGCGCTGCGATCTGAACTGGCATATCGTCGCAGAATCTGACGGGATGGTTGCCAAAGGGATGAACGGTGAAGGCCAACTCCGCGCCTTCGTGGTGAGCGAAGACAGAATGAAGGAGGCTTTCACCCTGTTGAAAACACTGCCCGTGTAAATGATGGGATGCCGGATGGCGGCTACGCCTTATCCGGCCTACGACACACGACGTTTTGCAGGCCGGATAAGACGCTACGCGTCGCCATCCGGCATATCACGATGGTTCATCCCACGCGCCGCGGCAATTACCCCCTGCCCCAGCGACAGTCCGCCGTCGCCGGCCGGTAACTGCTGCGGGAACAGCAGCGTGAAATCTGCCAGATAACAAGCCAGCCGCGCCGACAGTAACCGGTTGTGCATCACCCCACCGCCGAACACCAGCGTGTTAATACCACGCGCGGTGGCCTGTTCGCGTAGCATGACAGCAAACCCTTGCGCCAGTGCATCGTGGAAGGCCCATGCGCGTTCGGCGGGCGTGGCCTGCCAGTTTAACCACTGCGACCAGAAGGTTGTCAGATCGAGTTGATTCCCCACCAGCGGCAGAGTCACCGGATGTGTAACGCCCACGCATTGCGACGCCAGTGCCTCCAGCGCACAGGCGGCCTCACCTTCATAACTGAGTGATTCTGGCGCGCAGTTCAGCGCCGCGGCAACCGCATCAAACAGACGCCCACAGGACGAGGCCAGCGGGGCGTTAATCCCGCGCTCAATCGCGCGCGCCAGCACGTTCCAGTTCTGCCGTTGCACGCTGGCGGTTTCCGGATAGCATTGCCAGTCCGGCACAAAACGCAGGCACTGCGCTAACAGATTACGCCAGGGTTGCTTCGCGGCAAGATCGCCACCGGCAAGCGCCACGGCGGGCAGTCCACCAAGATGCTCGCATTCACGGTAGTTCACCCGCAGACACTCTCCGCCCCACAGCGCGCCTGCGTCCCCCATCCCGATGCCGTCCAGCGTCAGGGCGATGACATCGCCACCGTCCAACGGCCAGCCGTGTTCGGCCAAACAGGCCGCGGCATGGGCATGATGATGTAACACAACCTCTGTCGGCAGGTTCATTTCACTGGCCCACTGGCTGGAAACGTACCCCGGATGGGCATCGCGAACAATGCGTTGCGGCGTGAAGTCATAGATGTTCTGGATCAACCGCAGCGCGTCACGCCACTGATGCTGGATCCCGTCGTCACTGAGATCGCCAAGATGCTGGCTGATCACCGCCTGCTCACCGCGTACCAGACAGAAGGTGTTTTTCAGATCCGCGCCCAGACAGAGCATCGGCGGCACCTGGTGAAATCCCGGTGGCAGCGCCAGCGCGTCCGGGACATATCCCCGCGAGCGGCGCAGCATTTCGCCGCTTTCACGCACCACGGAGTCATCCATTCGCTGCACGATGTCGCGATTGTGCAGCAGGAAACCTTCTGCAATATCCTGTAAATCTTCAAGCGCCTGTTCGTTGCTGATGGCCGGCGGTTTGCCGCTGAGATTGCCGGACGTCATCACCAGCGGACCGTTCAGTGCCTGGAGCAGCAGATGCTGCAACGGATTAGCGGGCAACATCACGCCAACCTCCGTCAACCCTGGAGCAATACCGTCACACAGCGAGGAAACATGCTGTTTATCCACCAGCACAATCGGCGCGGCGGGCGTTTTCAGCAATCGGGTTGCTGCATCCGGCAGGCCCGACGCATCGGGCAACATCACCGCCAGTGGTTTTGCCGGACGGTGCTTACGCGCACGAAGGGTTGCCACCGCCTCGCGGTTTCGCGCGTCGCAGGCCAGATGAAACCCGCCGATGCCCTTAACTGCAACAATGCCTCCCGCCTTCAGCATTTCAACCGCAGCCTGCAATGCCGCTTCTTTTTCCGCCTTGTGTCCACCGTTCAGCCAGCTCAGGTGCGGACCACACGCCGGGCAAGCCACCGGCTGGGCGTGAAAACGTCGGTCATAGGGATCGCGGTACTCTTTGTCACATTGCGGACAGAGCGGAAATGACGCCATCACGGTAAATGGACGGTCGTAGGGCATTGCCCGGATAATGGTAAAACGCGGGCCACAGTGGGTGCAGTTGATAAACGGATAGCGATAACGCCGTTCACCAGGTGTGTTCATTTCGGCAAGACACGCCGGGCAGGTGGCGGCATCGGGCACGATCTGGGTATTCATCGTGCCGCCCGCACTCTGGCGGATGCTGAACTCAGTGGGCTGAAGACCCCAGTGAAATGGCTCACTCTCCACGCTGTCGATACGCGCCAGCGGCGGACAGTGGATGCGCAATTCGCTTATAAACGACGTGGGATCTTCCAGCAATCGAACCACCACGCCGTCGCCATCATTACAGACGTCGCCATGCAACTGAAGCTGCTGCGCCAGTTGCCAGACAAAGGGTCGAAAGCCGACGCCCTGGACTTTGCCGCGAATACGTAGCTGTACGCCGGAGTGATTGTTTAGTGCCATTAAGTCGTTTCCGCAGTCATCTATCCCGGTTTGCCTGATGGCGCTATGCTTATCAGGCCTACGGGGATGCGAACAGTAGGCCGGATAAGATGCGTGAGCATCGCCATCCGGCATAAGTACTACCGTATTTTACGCGGATTTTCAGGGATTAGAAAAGCAGCGATGCAGAAGAGTCCAGCGCCGCGCGACGACGTTTCTCAGCGCTGAGTTGTTCGAGCTTATTGCGGTCAACGCAAATCAGGGCGTGTGTCGGACAGGCTTCCATGCAGGCCGGACCCGCGTCGCGGTGATGACAGAGATCGCACTTGTTCGCTTCCGCTTTTTCCGCCCGCACGTTCAGACCCGCGCCGCTGTTACGCACCACCGGACGCACCACCACTTCCATTGCGCCATACGGGCAAGCCACCACGCAGGTTTTACAGCCAATGCAACGTTCCTGCATGACATGGACAAAACCTTTATCACGGCTGATAGCACCGTTCGGGCAGACGTTCGCACACGGCGCGTCCTCACACTGGCGACACAGTGTCGCCGTCGAGACATTCACACCTTTGATCACATGGATACGGGGTAAAAAGGTTTCAGGGGTCAGTGACGCGCAGTCCTGGTTTTCCTGATGGGAGACCACGCAGGCCACTTCACAGGTACGGCAACCAATGCACTTATTGGCGTCTGCAATGATGAAACGGTTCATCAAATTCTCCAGCAATGACAGATAATGTGCCGAAACATTCACAAATCATGCCAGTTTTTATCTTGCTGTAATTTAACGATATTTAAAAACCGAGGGTGCTCATTGCGGTGTCATCGTCACGAATGACGATGACAGGTGACAATTTTTACTGCGCCGCAATCGACGCGACAGAATCACGGCGAATCAGCGTGCCGGTAAAGCTTTTCGGAGGCGTAAACGCCCCACCGTCCAGCATGAAAATGAGTCGGCCAATCGTCTCCTGAATCATCTCCGTCACCGGAATTTTGACACTGGAGAGCGCCGGAATAGTGTAGGGTGCCATCGCAATATCGTCGAAACCGATCACCGACACCTGCGACGGTACGGCCAGCCCCTTGTCATGCAGTTGTTTGATGGCCCCAATCGCCATGTCATCATTACTGGCCACCAGCGCGCTGAACGTCACGTTGCGAGAAAGCAGCACGTCCACCCCCGCCGCGCCGCAGGCCGGCGTCCATTTGCCTTTGACGATCAGCTCGTCATTGACGGCGATGCCGTGCCGGGTCAGCGCCTCTTTGTACCCTGACAGGCGTTCAACCCCGGTCGGGGAGTCCATCGAGCCGGTAATAAAGGCAATTTGCTGATGGCCTGCGGCAATCAGTTCCGCCACGGCGTTAAAACTGGTTTGCTTTTGATCGCACCAGACGCAGTGGCTGCTGTTTTTTCGTAACCGGCGATTAAGCACCATAATCGGCTGCGAGTGGCTGTCGATTATGGTGTCGATCTCATCCACGCTGAGAAAACGCGGGTAGATCATGATAGCGTCGCAACGCAAGTCCAGCAGATACTGGATCGCCTGGCGCTCTTCTTGCGCGCTGTGTTTGCCATCGGCAAGCAGAAGCTGACGCCCCTGGTCTTCCGCCATCCGCGCGGTATGAAACAGCAATTCGCTGAAATAGACGCCATGGTAGAGAGTGTTAGTCACCACCAGTCCCAGTGTCTGACTGGTTTTCGCCGCAAGGCTTCGCGCCAACAGGTTGGGCCGATAGCCGCTCTCTTCAATCGCCTGAAATACGCGATCCTTCGTTTCCTGGCTGACGTAGCCATTCCCTGAAAGCACCCTGGAGACCGTCGCCTTCGATACCCCGGCCCGCTGCGCTACCTCCAGCATCGTCGTCATAAGTTTTCTTCCTTTTCTCGCAATGAGATGCAGTTTACTTCACCGCTGCGTAGTTGTCCTTGATGCTAAATCACGCCCAAAAACCATAAGTGACTCAAATCACAATTCACGAAAATAGATAAAATTAAACATTGCCACACTCATACAAACTATTCATGATTTTGTGGAACCGGTTTCTCATCAACGTTTCATCACCGACGATCGCTCAGGCGAGCGTACGGCAAAAATAAAACGTACCCTACTGATAAAACAGGATAAAAATCCTATGTCCAAGAATTATGCAGCGCTGGCGCGCACCGTGGTGACGGCTCTGGGCGGCGTCGACAACATCACCGCAGTGACACACTGCATGACGCGTCTGCGTTTCGTCGTAAAAGATGACACACTGGTCGACAGTGCCACACTCAAAACTCTCAGCGGCGTACTCGGCGTGGTTCGCAGCGACAACCAGTGTCAGGTCATCATCGGCAATACCGTCTCCCAGGCGTATCGGGAAGTCGTCAGCCTGCTGCCCGGCGATATGCAGCCTGTCGCTCCCGTCGGTAAACCGAAGCTGACGCTCAGACGCATTGGCGCGGGGATCCTTGATGCGCTGATCGGCACCATGTCGCCGCTGATCCCGGCGATTATCGGCGGATCGATGCTCAAACTGTTGGCCATGATCCTTGAAATGACCGGCGTACTGGAAAAAGGTTCTTCCACCTTAACGATCCTGACGGTGATCGGCGATGGCGCCTTCTTCTTCCTGCCGTTGATGGTGGCCGCCTCAGCGGCGATAAAATTCAAAACCAATATGTCGCTGGCGATCGCCATTGCCGGGGTGCTGGTGCATCCGAGCTTTATCGATCTGATGGCGAAAGCGGCACAGGGCGAGCACGTTGAATTCGCGCTGATCCCGGTCACCGCGGTGAAATATACCTATACGGTTATTCCGGCGCTGGTCATGACCTGGTGTCTGTCATATATCGAACGCTGGGTGGATCGCATTACGCCCGCGGTCACCAAGAACTTCCTGAAACCCATGCTGATCGTGCTGATCGCCGCGCCGCTTGCCATCGTCCTGATTGGGCCAATTGGTATCTGGATCGGTAGCGCCATTTCCGCGCTGGTCTATACCATTCACGGTTATCTCGGCTGGCTGTCTGTCGCCATTATGGGCGCACTGTGGCCGCTACTGGTAATGACCGGGATGCACCGCGTCTTTACGCCGACCATCATCCAGACCATCGCCGAAACCGGCAAAGAAGGGATGGTAATGCCGTCCGAAATTGGCGCCAATCTGTCACTTGGCGGCTCCTCGCTGGCGGTTGCCTGGAAAACGAAAAACCCGGAACTGCGCCAGACTGCGCTGGCAGCGGCGGCCTCGGCCATCATGGCGGGGATTTCGGAACCCGCCCTCTACGGCGTGGCCGTACGCCTGAAACGTCCGTTGATTGCGAGCCTTATCAGCGGCTTCATTTGTGGTGCGGTCGCCGGGATGGCCGGACTCGCCAGCCACTCGATGGCGGCTCCGGGTCTGTTTACCAGCGTTCAGTTCTTTGACCCGGCCAACCCAATGACCATCGTCTGGGTGTTCGGCGTCATGGCGCTGGCGGTAGTGTTGTCATTTGTCCTGACGCTGCTGCTGGGCTTTGAAGATATCCCCGTCGAGGATGCTGCCGCACAGGCACGAAAAAATCAGGCTGCGCAACCGTCCGCGGTAAAAGGCGCCAGCGTCTGACCGTTATTCACTGAGGTTTATTATGGCTGTATTTCCGCAAGGATTTTTATGGGGTGGCGCACTGGCCGCCAACCAGTCTGAAGGCGCATACCGGGAGGGCGGCAAAGGGCTGACCACCGTCGATATGATCCCACACGGCGAGCATCGCATGCCGGTCAAACTGGGACTGGAAAAACGCTTCCAACTGCGGAATGACGAATTTTATCCCAGCCATCAGGCGATCGATTTTTACCATCGCTATAAAGACGATATCGCTCTGATGGCAGAAATGGGCTTCACCGTCTTTCGCACTTCCATTGCCTGGAGCCGCCTCTATCCCAACGGCGATGAACTGACGCCGAATGAGGAAGGCATCGCGTTCTATCGCGCGGTATTTGCCGAGTGCAAAAAGTACGGTATTGAACCGCTGGTCACGCTATGCCACTTCGATGTACCGATGCATCTGGTCACCGAATACGGCTCCTGGCGTAACCGCAAAATGGTGGAGTTTTTCACTCGCTATGCGCGAACCTGTTTTGAAGCCTTCGACGGTCTGGTGAAATACTGGCTGACGTTCAATGAAATCAACATCATGCTGCATAGCCCGTTCTCCGGTGCGGGGCTGGTGTTTGAAGAGGGGGAAAATCAGGATCAGGTGAAGTATCAGGCCGCGCACCATGAGTTGATTGCCAGCGCGCTGGCGACAAAAATCGCCCATGAGGTAAACCCGCAGAACCTGGTAGGCTGCATGCTGGCGGGGGGGAATTTTTATCCGTACTCCTGCAAGCCGGAAGACGTCTGGACAGCACTGGAAAAAGATCGTGAAAACCTGTTTTTCATTGACGTGCAAGCGCGTGGGGCGTATCCGGCTTACTCTGCTCGCGTATTCCGCGAGAAAGGCGTGGTGATAGAGAAAGCCCCGGAAGATGACGCGATCCTGAAAAATACCGTTGATTTTGTCTCCTTCAGCTATTACGCGTCGCGCTGCGCGTCAGCTGAGATGAACACAAAAAACACCAGTGCCGCGAACGTAGTTAAGTCACTTCGTAACCCGTACATTCAGGTGAGCGACTGGGGTTGGGGGATCGACCCGCTTGGCCTGCGCATCACGATGAACATGATGTATGACCGCTATCAAAAACCGCTGTTTCTGGTGGAGAACGGTCTTGGGGCAAAAGATGAAATCGATGCCGACGGCAACATTGATGACGACTACCGTATCAGCTATCTGCGCGAACACATCCGGGCCATGGCTGACGCCATTGAGGACGGCGTGCCGTTGATGGGTTACACCACCTGGGGCTGTATTGATCTGGTAGCCGCGTCGACAGGTGAAATGAGCAAGCGGTATGGGTTCGTCTATGTCGACCGCGATGATGCCGGGAACGGTACGCTTGCGAGGACCCGTAAAAAATCGTTCTGGTGGTATAAAAAAGTGATCGCCAGCAACGGGCAGGATCTGGCGTAAGCCGGCTGCCGGACGGCGCTCTCGCTGTCCGGCCTCTACCAGCCCTCTCTCCCTTTTCCCGTTACATCATTTGCATTCTGTTTCCGGTATCTCCCTTCCAGTTTCTGATTTGCCCCTTCTCTTTTTTACTGGCATTTTATACAGGTGTATTCATCTCCCCGCAGGCAACAAGGAATCGTTTATGACTATTGAGACTGGCAGTCCTGAAGTCGCTATCAGCAGGCCCTTTCGTCGTTTAAAGGTGAGCTATGTCAGAAAGCGCCATGAAGATCCGAAAACCGGTAATACGCGTCGCTATACCCGGCATGCGTCGTTAACCATTAATGGCGACTGGCTGGAACAGGCGGGTTTCCCCACCGGCACCATCGTCAATGTGGCGGTGATGCCGGGGAAATTAGTAATTGAACAGGTGAAAGAAGAGCGGGCCGGATGAGGCTAAACTGGAATCCGGCATGAACATCACGATGCTTCTAATTCCGCGAAGCCACCGTGACCTTCCCAGCCGTCGAGACGCTGGTAAACGGTGTCGACGGCTTCCTTAATTGGCTGGGTCATGGGGTAATAAAATCCGACGATATCCGGTTGAATACCGAGGAAGATCACCTCGCCGACGTCTTCTTTGAGCTGATCAACCAGATAGTTCAGCGGCATATTGTGGGTGGTCATCATGAACATCTCGGCGATATCGTCAGGATCAATGATGCGGATCTCGCCTGGATTTAGTCCCATATCGGTGGCATCCACGATCAGCAGACGATCCGGGCGCAGTTCGCGAATGGCCACGATATCATTTTCCGGCGCGCTGCCTCCGTCGATAACGACCCAGTTGCCCTTCGCCTGCGCCGCACATTTTTCTGCCAGCAGCGGCCCCGCGCCGTCATCCCCCATCATGCTGTTGCCAACACACAATAAAACGTCAGTCACGGTGTCTCCTCACCATCAGGTAGATGGCGCTCTCCTGATGAATATCGTGCAGCATGCTGAGCATCTGTTTACTCCATGCCTGCTGCTCCGGAGTCTGTACCGCAAGCGCACGATCGAACGCGTGCGCCAGCATTTGCACATGATTAGAATCGATGACGATCTCGCCGTACTTCGGCACCCCTTCCATCTTCCGACGAGCCTCGCTCCCCTCTTCCAGGGTGGCAATCCACGTCAGATAGGCGTCCCACGGGCAGGTCAACGCGGCTTCCAGACAGTCGATGATCCCAAGGTGGTGACCAATCGCCAGGCTGTAATAGACAACCTGCTGCGCCTCGGCGGGCGTCGCATCGTTCTCATCAATAAACTTACGGCTCAGTTGACTGAACACCACCGTTTCACTCATCGGATACGCGCCTCTTCAACAACCTGATTCAGATGCGTGACGATCTCCGTGAGACGTGGGTCGCTTTCCGCTTCCAGCCAGCGCGCCACCTGATGCTCGCCCTGACCTAACTGTCGCAGGTAGTCATCAGCAATCTGCCGCCCATAGCGATAGCCCGCCAGTCGACGTGCTTCGCGATCCACCTTCACGCGCAGCGGTTGAACCATTTCCGGGTGCAGAATTTCTGCTGGCTGTTCATCCCGTTCACCTGGCGCACGAGCGTGAATTTTCTGCTCCAGCAGGCCCAGCGCCATCGCAAAGCCATATAGCGTAGCCGCAGGCGTCGGCGGGCATCCAGGAATATAAACATCCACCGGCACAATTTTGTCGGTGCCGCCCCAGACGCAGTACAGATCGTGGAAGATGCCACCGCTGTTACCACAGGCACCGTAAGAGATACAAATTTTCGGATCCGGCGCAGACTGCCAGGCACGCAGCGCCGGAGAGCGCATCGCGCGGGTGACCGCGCCGGTGAACAACAGAATGTCCGCATGACGCGGCGACGGTACGACTTTGATACCAAAGCGTTCGGCATCGAACAGCGGTGACAGAGTGGCAAAAATTTCAATTTCGCAGCCGTTGCAGCCGCCGCAGTCCACGCGGTAAACATACGCTGAACGCTTGATGTTTTTCAGCAATGACGCCTTCATGCTGGCGATGGACTCATCCACCGTCATCGGTACCGGAATACCGTTCGCGTCACGCGGGCCTAATAAATTGCTCATCAGCTGGCCTCTTTCATATGGCGAGTCAGTTCAATACGATCGGACGGCACCAGGCACTTCTGGCGTTTGCAGTCCGGGCAGGTCTCAAAACTTTCGCGGTGATGTTCCGCGCGGCTGTCGCCGTTGTGCTTGAGCAACGCAATGGCGTAATCAATCTCTTTCTGGACAGCGAAAGGACGGTGACACACACGACAGTTGCACAGCGCAAAACGAGACTGCTGGAGGAAATCCTCTTTCTTCCACACCGCCAGCTCGTATTCCTGAGAAAGCCTGATCGCCGCCGTTGGGCACACTTCTTCGCAGCGGGCGCAGAAAATACAGCGCCCGAGGTTGAACTGCCAGGCCAGTTCGCCGCTGGCCAGATCAGTTTCCACCGTCAGCGCATTGGACGGGCAGGCATTCACGCAGGCTGCGCAACCAATGCACTGCTGTGGATTATGCTCCGGTTTGCCGCGGAAGTTTTTATCAACCGCAATCGGCTCCAGCGGATAAGACGAAGTCGGCGCGCCGGTTTTGATAACTTTCTTGATAAAGGTAAACATGGCGATTCCTTATTTCAGCGGCGAGTTTTTACGCTCAATGCTGTAGCGCTCAAGTTCTTTGTACGGCACGACTTTGCTCTTCTTCTTACGTACATCCACTACGGTCATACGGTCGGTACAGGAGTAGCAAGGGTCAAGGCTACCGATAATCAGCGGTGCATCAGAAACGGTGTTGCCGCGCAGCATATAGCGCAGGGTTGGCCAGTTGGCGTATGTCGCTGCGCGGCAGCGCCAGCGGTACAGCTTCTGGTTATCGCCGGTCATGCTCCAGTGGATATCATCACCACGCGGTGCTTCAGAGAAGCCCAGGGCAAAGCGATGCGGAATGTAGGTAAAGCCTTCCACCATCAGCGGACCGCCAGGCAGGTTGTCCAGACCGAAGTCGATCATGTTCAGCGCGGTGTACACTTCGTTGATACGTACCTTCAGACGTGAAATCACGTCACAACCCTGTTCACTGTGAACCGTCATCGGCAGCAGGCCATAACCGACAAACGGGTGATCGGCGCGGGTGTCACGGGCGTGACCGCTGGCGCGCACCATCGGCCCAACGTTACTAAAATCACGTGCGATTTCCGGATCCAGACGACCAATACCCACGGTACGCTGTTCCATGTTCGGTGTACTGAGCAGCATATCCACCAGCTCCTGCACGTCGCGACGCATCTGCTGCGCCAGTTGGCGGGTCTGGATCATGTCCTCTTTCAGCAGATCGCGACGAATCCCGCCGATCAGGTTCAGACCGTAGGTTTTACGCGCCCCGGTCAGGATCTCCGCCATCTTCATGGAGGTTTCGCGTACGCGGAAGAACTGCATGAAACCGGAGTCAAAACCGGTGAAGTGACAGGCCAGGCCGAGGTTCAGCAAGTGGGAATGCAGACGCTCCACCTCCAGCAGAATGGCGCGGATCATCTGTGCGCGTTCCGGCACTACGATGCCCATCGCGTTTTCAACCGAGGTGGTATACGCGGTGCTGTGGGCAAAACCGCAGATACCGCAGACGCGATCTGACAGGAAGGTGACTTCGTTATAACCCATGCGGGTTTCCGCCAGCTTCTCCATGCCGCGATGGACATAGAACAGGCGATAATCGGCGTCGATAATATTTTCGCCGTCAACGAACAGGCGGAAGTGACCTGGTTCATCCGAAGTGACGTGCAGCGGGCCAATCGGTACCACGTTGTTTTTCTTGTCACCCAGTTCGTTGATGAACTGATAAGTTTCAGCATCGGTGGTCGGTGCCGGGCGCTGACGGTAATCCATGCTGTCTTTACGCAGCGGATAGAGTTCATCCGGCCAGTCATCCGGTAACACCAGACGGCGTTCGTCCGGCAAGCCAACCGGGATCAGACCGTACATATCGCGCACTTCGCGCTCGCCCCACACCGCTGCAGGTACGCGCGGCGTAACGGACGGGTATTCCGGCTTGTTCGGGTCGACTTCAACACGCACCGTTATCCAGCATTTGGTGCCCTGCTCCATCGACAGTACGTAGTACACGGCATAGTGACCGCACAACTGGCGCTCATCGTTCCCGAACAGCACAGAGAGCCACCCGCCTTGCTTGTAGTACAGAAATTCCACCACTTCCGGCAGATAGTTGACCTTCACGGTGATCGTCAGCTGATCGTGGGTCTGCCAGGCTTCGTCCAGCACCACGCCAGGAAAAGCCTGATGCAGTGCAGCAAGGTATTGTTGACCTAATTTTTCTTCAGACATGCTCAAACTCTCTTAAATCACGCCACCAGCAAGGAGACGAACGCTAAAAACGCAAACCCAAAACCGGCCCAGGTCACGCGTGAAGTGGCGCAAAAACGTAGACGCGCCATGCTGTTTTCAAACAGGGCAATCACCAGCACACCGACGAGCAGCTTGACGATGGCAATCACCAGCGCCAGCAACAGTCCGCCTGCGCTGAACGTTTCCATCTGTCCCCACGGCAGGAACACGCCGACAAACATTTGCAGTACCACCAGCTGTTTCAGGCTGATACCCCACTTCAGCACCGCAAAACCGCTGCCGCTGTATTCCGTCAGCGGCCCTTCCTGTAACTCCTGCTCCGCTTCCGCCAGATCGAACGGCAGTTTGCCCATCTCGATAAAGGTGGCGAACGCACAGGCGCACAGCGCAAGGATCAGCGGAATACTGCGGGCTGCCGGCCAGTGGTAGATCGTATCGGTGATATTGCTGATATGCGTGGAACCCGCCACCTGCGCGGCAACCCACAGACCCAGCAGCAGGATCGGTTCCACCAGCACACCGAGCATCGCTTCGCGGCTGGCACCGATGGCGGTAAACGGGCTACCGGTATCCAGACCGGCAATGGAAAAGAAGAAACGGGCAATGGCAAACAGGTAGATCAGCGTGATCAAATCACCCAGTTGCGGCAGCGGTGACCCCACGGTGACCACCGGCAGCGCGGTGGCGATGGTCAGCATGACGCCCACCATCACAAACGGCGTCAGACGAAAGACCCACCCGGCGTCCGCAGGTGCGACGCTCTGACGGCCCAGCAATTTGATCAGATCACGATATTCCTGCAACACGCCCGGACCGCGGCGATTATGCAAACGGGCACGCGCCACGCGGGTCACGCCGGATAGCAGCGGCGCGGCGGCAAACAACACCAGCGCCTGAATTAACGGATATAAAACACTCATTCTCAGGCTCCTCGTGAAACCACAATCACTACCAGCACGGCCAGCTCAATCAGTGCCAGACGACGGAACAGAACCGGCACAGCCGCGCTCTGCCAGCCCGGAATCCACGCCACCGGGTTGAGCCATTTCCGCAATTTGAGGACAGGCGCAAAGGCTTCTTTCACCGGCATCGCGAAGCCGTGCGCGGTAATCACCATCGACTGCTCGTGATCGTAGCCGCAGACCCATGCCGTACCGCGTGAGCGCGATGGCAGACGGTTACCTTTGAACATCGCCATGATGATGAACGGCAGCAGCGGACAGGCGATCAACAGGAGCGTGATCATCGGCTGTGAAACGGTGGTATTGGCCGTTTCCAGCGGCAGTGGCACAGCGGCAGCCAGCAGCGGCAGCAGCCACGGTGCGGCAACACCGCCCAGCACACAGCAAATCGCCAACGCCACGACGCTGATGCCCATCAGGATCGGCGCACAGCAGGCGTTTTCCGCCTCTTTCGTCCGCGGTGCGCCGAGGAAAGTGACGCCATACACTTTCGCCATGCACATCACCGCCAGCGCGCCGGTAATCGCCAGCCCAACCGCCAGTAATGGCCCCAGCAGACGACCAATAAACGCGCCGCTATTGCCCAGTTTGAAGAAGGACTGATAGATCACCCACTCGCCGGCAAAGCCGTTCAGCGGCGGCAGAGCGGCCATTGCCATCAGCCCGACCAGCATGGCGACAGAAATCACCGGCATGCGTTTGCCGATGCCGCCCAGTTTTTCGATATCGCGATGTCCGGTACGAAACCAGATACTGCCTGCCCCGAGGAACAGTACGCTTTTGAACAGACTGTGGTTCACCAGATGATAGAGTCCCCCGGTCAGGCCAAGGGCAATCAGTGCCGGTTGATTGAGGGCAATCCCGGTCACGCCAGCGCCCAGACCGAGCAGGATAATGCCGATGTTTTCCAGGGTGTGATATGCCAGCAGACGCTGAATATTGTGCTCCATCAGCGCATACAGACCGCCGACAAACGCGGTGATCATGCCGAGAACCAGCAGTAATACGCCCCACCACAGCGGCGCATTTCCACCAATCAGCGATAGAGAGAGAATACCCAGCAGACCGACCTTCATCACCACGGTGGAGAACAGGGCCGCTGCCGGAGCGCTGGCGTTCGCGTGTGCCTGTGGTACCCATCCGTGCAACGGAATAATCCCCGCCAGCAGACCAAAGCCCGCCACGCCGAGCAGCCAGATGTCAGAGCCCAGCGGCAGTTCCTGCGTGCGCAGATCGAGCAGGCGCAACTCCAGGGTGCCATAGCGCTGCCACACCAGCCAGCAGGCGATCGCCAACAGCAGCGTGCCGAGACGTCCCAGCGCAAACCACAGCTTGCCTTCTTTGCTGCAGCCCGTCAGGAACACGGCGCACAGTGCCATGATTTCTGCCATCACCACCAGCGTACCGAGATTACTGGCTGCAACAGCGCACACCGCCGCCGCCATCAGCAGATTCACCAGCAGGCCGTTCGCTTTGACCTGCGGATGGCGATGCCAGTCGATGTTGTACAGGCTGACGAACAGGCCGCACAGCCCCAGCGTAATCAGCCAGATGGCATTCAGCGGGGTGATTTGTACACCGTGACCGATAAACGGCATTACTCCGCTCACCGCGACGGCGTTAATCAGCACGGTAAAACCCGCCGCGGCGGTGCACAAACTACCAACCGCGCCCCCCACGCCAGCGACCCAGCCGCTCAGCGCTTTATGAAAAGAGAACAGAAATGCCAGGACGGCGGCGGCGGCAAACCAGGCCACACCGCTTACGATCAGTGAAATTGCGCTCATTTTGCATCCCCACTCTGAGCCTGCTGAAACAAGGAGAGATCGCCGAAGTCGGTATTAAACGTCAGCTCACGTTTCCGTTTGCTGGCGCGAGCGATATCCATGTTGTTCACCAGATGCAGGGCTTTCGTTGGACACATCCGCACACAGGCCGGGCCTTGTTCATCAAAGCTGCACAGGTCGCATTTCACCGCAATGGCACGCACGCCAGAAACCCAGTCCAGCAGCGTGCTGACGCGAGCCGGTGCCGGTGGCGCTGGCGGGGCTTTCGGGGTGTTGGCGTTGGCCGGGATATGCAGCGGACGGCTGCCGGAAAATTCGATCGCGCCAAACGGACAGGCGATGCCGCACAGTTTGCAGCTCACGCACAAGCTTTCATTAAGCTGTACGGCGCCATCCACGCGGTTAATGGCGTTGACCGGGCACACGGTGGCGCAAGGAGCATCTTCGCAGTGGTGGCAAAGTTGCGGCGCAGATTCTTTTTCATTCAGCATCACTTTCAGGCGCGGCATAGACTGCAGGCCGTGCTGGCGATGCGTCTCTGAACAGGCGGCCTCACAGGTGTGGCAGCCGATACAGAGCGTGGAGTCAGCAATTACAAAACGATTCACCAGGCATTCCTCAGGTGATAGTCATTTTTGACGAAAACATGCCGATGGAATGTCAGTTTCGACACTTATCGACACGCCAGTCCCTCAAATCGTCGTGACGACCTGTAAAACAACGTCACGACGCAAAACGCCGCGTTCAGGCCGCCGGTTTTTGTCCCGCCACCAGTTGGCTAAGAATGATCGGCGATCCGCTCTCAACGGCGGCATACAGTCGGTCATAGACGCTGGCGATTTTATCGAGATAGTGTTCCAGCACCTGCTCACGGTCACGATTGCTGACTCGCTCATCTACTTTGCCGTCGATGCTCAACTGCGCCTGCGCAATCAGTTGTTTATCTTCGCTATCTTTTGTCTCGACGTAATACTCAATGGTGTGGCTGTTGAAACCATCCGCCATCGTGACGGTGATACGAAAGTGTTCGAACAGTACGAAGCAGAGATCTTTATCCGGCGCGCAGCTCATCGCATGATGCAGACGCGCTTTTGACAGGGTGATCCCCTGAACCAGCGAGTTGCAGTAAATATGCCACTGGTCCTGTAGGCGACGATGCCGCTGCGCGATGTAATCGGCTTTTTCGCTTATTTCCCAAATAGTCATGTCAGGTTACCCGTTTAACAGAGATAGCCAGCCATAAGCATTTTCCATGCCAATATTTAACTCTCTGTTTTTCCATTAATTTAAAAATAAATGACGGATGTCGACGCCCTGATGACATGTCATTTCGTCATCATCGTCATCGACAAGCGCTGGCAATTTTCAGGCTGGCATAGTTATTGCTTAACCCTGCCCATTACATCGGGAGGCGATATGCACGAAATTACCCTTTGCCAACGAGCACTGGAATTGATCGAACAACAGGCCGTCGCACACGGCGCAAAACGGATAACTGGGGTCTGGCTCAAAATTGGCGCATTTTCTTGCGTGGAAACCAGCGCTCTCTCCTTTTGTTTTGATCTGGTATGCCGTGGCACCGTTGCGGAAGGTTGTAAACTGCACCTCGAGGAACAAGAAGCCGAATGTTGGTGTGAATCCTGTCAGCAATACGTCACCTTACTGACCCAGCGCGTTCGCCGTTGCCCGCAATGCAATAGCGACACGCTGCAGATTGTGGCCGATGACGGATTACAGATTCGACGAATAGAAATAGATCAGGAGTGAGCGATGTGTACAACATGCGGTTGCGCTGAAGGCAACCTTTATATAGAGGGTGATGAGCATAACCCTCATTCCGCGTTTCGCAGCGCGCCTTTTGCACCGGCAGCTCGCCCGGCGCTGAATATTACCGGCATCAAAACGTCCGAATTCACCCCGAGCCAGACTGAAGAAGGCGATCTGCACTACGGTCACGGTGAAGCCGGGACCCACGCGCCAGGCATGAGCCAGCGTCGTATGCTGGAAGTGGAAATCGACGTGCTGGATAAGAACAACCGCCTGGCTGAGCGTAACCGCGCCCGCTTCGCCGCGCGTCAGCAGTTGGTGCTGAACCTCGTCTCCAGTCCAGGTTCCGGTAAAACGACCCTGCTCACCGAAACGCTGATGAAGCTGAAAGACAGTGTGCCGTGCGCCGTTATTGAAGGCGACCAGCAGACGGTCAACGATGCAGCGCGCATTCGTGCCACCGGCACACCGGCCATTCAGGTCAACACCGGCAAAGGCTGCCACCTTGACGCACAGATGATTGCCGATGCCGCGCCGCGTCTGCCGCTGGAAGATCACGGGATTCTGTTTATCGAAAACGTCGGCAACCTCGTCTGCCCGGCGAGTTTTGATCTCGGCGAACGCCATAAAGTGGCGGTACTGTCTGTCACCGAAGGCGAAGACAAACCGCTGAAATATCCGCATATGTTTGCCGCCGCATCGCTGATGCTGCTTAACAAAGTCGACCTGCTGCCGTACCTGAATTTCGACGTTGAGAAGTGCATTGCCAGCGCCCGGGAAGTCAACCCGGATATCGAGATCATCCTGATTTCCGCCACCAGCGGCGAAGGGATGGATCTGTGGCTGAACTGGCTGGAGGCACAGCGATGTGCATAGGCGTTCCCGGCCAAATCCGCACCATTGAAGGTAACCTGGCGAAAGTCGACGTTTGCGGCATTCAGCGCGATGTCGATCTGACGCTGGTCGGCAGTTGTGATGAACACGGTAAACCCCGTCTGGACCAGTGGGTACTGGTCCACGTCGGTTTTGCCATGAGCGTGATTAACGAAGCCGAAGCGCGCGACACGCTCGATGCGCTCCAGAACATGTTTGATGTTGAGCCGGATGTCGGCGCTCTGCTGTATGGCGAGGAAAAATAATGCGTTTTGTTGACGAATACCGCGCGCCGGAACAGGTGATGCAACTGATTGAGCACCTGCGTGAACGCGCCGCGCATCTGCCATACACCGCCGAACGTCCGCTGCGCATCATGGAAGTCTGCGGCGGTCACACGCACGCGATCTTTAAATTCGGTCTTGACCAGCTGCTCCCCGAAAACGTGGAGTTTATCCACGGCCCGGGCTGTCCGGTCTGCGTGTTGCCAATGGGACGTATCGACAGTTGCGTAGAAATTGCCAGCCATCCGGAGGTGATTTTCTGTACCTTTGGCGACGCCATGCGCGTGCCGGGAAAACAGGGGTCACTGTTACAGGCGAAATCCCGCGGTGCGGACATTCGCATCGTCTACTCGCCGATGGATGCACTCAAACTGGCACAGGAAAACCCGACCCGCAAAGTTGTTTTCTTCGGCCTTGGTTTTGAAACCACTATGCCGACAACCGCCATTACACTGCAACAGGCGAAACTGCGCGACGTGCAGAACTTTTACTTCTTCTGCCAGCACATTACGCTCATTCCTACCCTGCGCAGTCTGCTGGAACAGCCCGACAACGGCATTGACGCGTTCCTCGCGCCAGGCCATGTCAGCATGGTAATCGGTACTGACGCCTATCATTTCATTGCCAGTGAATTTCATCGTCCGCTGGTGGTCGCTGGATTTGAACCTCTTGATCTACTGCAAGGCGTCGTGATGCTGGTTGAGCAGAAAATAGCGGCCCACAGTCAGGTCGAAAACCAGTACCGCCGTGTCGTACCGGATGCCGGCAATCCGTTGGCGCAACAGGCCATTGCCGACGTATTTTGCGTTACCGGCGACAGCGAGTGGCGCGGCCTGGGGGTGATTGAATCGTCCGGTGTGCATTTGACGCCCGATTATCAGCGTTTTGATGCTGAAGCGCATTTCCGCCCGGCTCCCCAGCAGGTTTACGACGATCCGCGTGCCCGCTGCGGCGAAGTGCTGACCGGGAAATGCAAACCGCATCAGTGCCCGCTGTTTGGCAAGACCTGTAATCCAGAGACCGCCTTCGGCGCACTGATGGTCTCTTCAGAAGGCGCATGCGCCGCCTGGTATCAGTATCGTCAGCAGGAGTGTGAAGCATGAACAGCGTACAACTCGCCCACGGCAGCGGCGGTCAGGCCATGCAGCAGCTGATTAACAGCCTGTTTATGGAAGCGTTTGCCAACCCGTGGCTGGCGGAACAGGAAGATCAAGCGCGGCTTGAACTGGCGCAACTGGTCGCTGAAGGCGATCGGTTAGCCTTCTCTACCGACAGCTATGTCATTGATCCGCTGTTCTTCCCCGGCGGTAACATCGGCAAACTGGCGATCTGCGGTACCGCCAATGACGTCGCCGTCAGCGGCGCAATCCCTCGCTATCTCTCCTGCGGTTTTATTCTCGAAGAAGGGTTGCCGATGGAAACGCTGAAAAGCGTAGTGAGCAGCATGGCCGCCACCGCGCGCGAAGCCAACATTGCGATCGTCACCGGCGATACTAAAGTCGTTCAGCGCGGCGCGGCGGACAAACTGTTCATCAACACGGCAGGCATGGGGGCGATTCCGGCCAATATTCACTGGGGCGCACAAACCCTGAGTGCAGGCGATGTGCTGCTGGTCAGTGGGACGCTGGGCGATCACGGCGCCACTATCCTTAATCTGCGTGAACAACTGGGGCTGGATGGTGAACTGGTCAGCGATTGCGCGGTATTAACTCCGTTGATTCAGTCGTTGCGTGATATCCCCGGCGTGAAAGCCCTGCGCGACGCCACCCGTGGCGGCGTTAACGCCGTCGTCCATGAGTTTGCTGCCACCTGTGGTTGCGGGATTGAACTGTCCGAATCTGCACTTCCCGTGAAGCCTGCGGTTCGTGGAGTATGTGAACTGTTGGGTCTGGATGCGCTTAACTTCGCTAACGAAGGCAAGCTGGTGATTGGTGTTGAACGGCAGGCGGCCGGACAGGTGCTGGCGGCGTTACATGCCCACCCGCTGGGGCGCGATGCGGCACTGATTGGCGAAGTCGTCGAACGTAAAGGGGTGCGTCTGGCGGGTCTTTATGGCGTGAAGCGCACGCTGGATTTACCGCATGCCGAACCTCTACCGCGTATTTGTTAATTCTGTAATTATGCCCGATGGCGGCTTCGCCTTATCCGGCCTACACACGCTTTTGAACCGTAGGCCGGATAAGGCTATTTTGCCGCCATCCGGCGGAAGTCAAGTATATCTATCTATAATGTAGTTTCTTTTTCGCACCGCGCAGCGGTACTTTCCTGGAAAAGCAATATGTCGTATACACCGATGAGCGATCTCGGGCAGCAAGGATTGTTCGACATCACTCGCACATTGTTACAGCAGCCCGACCTTCAATCGCTAAGCGAGGCGCTTTCACAACTGGTAAAGCGCTCGGCGCTTGCCGACAGCGCGGCAATTGTACTGTGGCAAGCGCAAACGCAGCGCGCGTCGTATTACGCTACGCGCGATAACGGTAAGCCCGTCGTCTACGAAGACGAAACCGTGCTGGCACACGGCCCGGTCCGCCGTGTTCTTTCTCGCCCCGATGCCCTGCACTGCAATTATCACGAATTTACGGAAACCTGGCCGCAGTTGGCCTGCGGCGGACTTTACGCGCCATTCGGTCACTACTGTCTGCTGCCGCTGGCGGCGGATGGGCGCATTTTCGGCGGCTGTGAATTCATCCGCAATGAAGACAGGCCCTGGAGCGAAAAAGAGTACGAACGTCTGCAAACCTTCACCCAGATTGTCGGCGTGGTGGCAGAGCAAATTCAGTGCCGGGTCACGAACAACGTCGATTACGATCTCTTGTGCCGCGAACGCGACAACTTTCGTATTCTGGTCGCCATCACCAACGCCGTGCTTTCCCGGCTCGATATGGATGAACTGGTCAGTGAAGTCGCCAAAGAGATCCACCACTATTTCAACATCGACGACATCAGCATTGTCCTGCGCAGCCACCGTAAAAATAAGCTCAGCATCTACTCCACCCACTACCTCGATGAAAATCACCCGGCGCACGAACAGAGCGAAGTGGATGAAGCAGGCACCCTGACGGAACGGGTGTTTAAAAGCAAAGAGATGCTGCTGATTAACCTGAACGAACGGGATGCGATGGCCCCCTATGAGCGCATGCTGTTCGACACGTGGGGCAATCAGATCCAGACGCTGTGCCTGCTGCCGCTGATGTCAGGCAACACCATGCTCGGCGTGCTCAAGCTGGCGCAGTGTGAAGAAAAAGTGTTCACCACCGCTAATCTGAACCTGCTGCGCCAGATTGCCGAACGTGTAGCCATCGCCGTGGATAATGCTCTGGCCTATCAGGAAATCCATCGACTGAAAGAGCGACTGGTGGATGAAAACCTGGCGCTCACGGAACAACTCAATAATGTCGACAGCGAGTTTGGCGAAATCATCGGGCGCAGCGAAGCGATGTACAGCGTGCTCAAGCAGGTCGAGATGGTGGCCCAGAGCGACAGCACCGTGCTGATCCTTGGGGAAACCGGCACCGGAAAAGAGTTGATTGCCCGCGCGATCCATAATCTGAGCGGGCGTAACGCGCGCCGGATGGTGAAGATGAACTGCGCCGCTATGCCCGCCGGACTACTGGAAAGCGATTTGTTCGGCCATGAGCGCGGCGCTTTCACCGGTGCGAGCGCGCAGCGCATTGGCCGCTTTGAGCTGGCAGATAAAAGTTCATTATTCCTGGATGAAGTGGGTGACATGCCGCTGGAATTGCAGCCAAAGCTTCTGCGCGTTTTACAGGAACAGGAATTTGAGCGTCTGGGCAGCAATAAGCTGATCCAGACCGATGTGCGTCTGATCGCCGCCACCAACCGCGATCTGAAAAAGATGGTCAACGATCGCGAGTTTCGTAGCGATCTCTACTACCGCCTCAACGTCTTTCCGATCCAGCTTCCACCGCTGCGCGAACGCCCGGAGGACATCCCTCTGTTAGTCAAAGCGTTCACCTTTAAAATCGCTCGCCGCCTAGGACGTAATATCGACAGTATTCCGGCGGAAACCCTGCGCATCCTCAGCAATATGGAGTGGCCGGGTAACGTGCGCGAACTGGAGAACGTGGTTGAGCGCGCCGTTCTGCTGACGCGGGGAAGCGTATTGCAACTCTCGCTGCCGGATGTCGGTATGCTCTCGCCAGACGTACCACCTGTCGCAACCGAAGTCGCACAGGAAGGGGAAGATGAGTATCAGCTCATTATGCGGGTGTTGAAAGAGACCAATGGTGTGGTTGCAGGCCCGAAAGGAGCAGCTCAGCGCCTCGGACTCAAGCGAACAACGCTGCTGTCGCGCATGAAGCGTTTAGGCATTGATAAGGATGCGTTGGTATAAACGAAGCGTTGCCGGATGGCGGTGCAAACACCTTATCCGGCCTACAGATAAGTCCCCACCTGTAGGCCGGATAAGCGCAGCGCCATCCGGCATTTCACACTCATTTCTTGCGCTGATATTTTTCCGGCAATGTCGGCACGGGACGTTTATCGTCGATGAGATGACGAACGGTCAAAATCGGATGACGCCAGAGCATTCTCGGCCCCGCCCAGCGCATGATCTGCTTCATCTCTTCACGTTTCGCAGGCTGATAGCAGTGCACCGGACACTGTTTACAGGCGGGTTTCTCCTCGCCAAAAACGCACCTGTCCAGACGCTTTTGCGCATAAGCAAACAGCGCGTCGTAATGCCCTGATTCATCGGAGGCCTGCGGGCACAGACTCTCATACAGCGCGATCATCTTTTTAATCGTCATTTTTTCGCGTGCGATTCGCTTGCCGGACATGATGCGCCCTCCACAACATTAAGGTGCATTTATTCTACAACTTAAATTCTCGCGACACTATCACCCGAAGGTGACACCTTCACCCTCTCAAATAAGAATTATTTTCATTTAACACTATCTTTATACATGCCTTGTGCTATATAACATAGCAAAGGCTATATTCGATGAATAATTAACCACTTTATTATGAGGGATACTATGTCGCATCTCCCCCGCCTGACGTCGTCTCTACTGGCTGTCGTACTGGCCATCTTCGCGGTATCACCGGCTTACGCCAAAGAGAAACTCAATGTCGTTACCACCTTCACCATCATTGCTGACATGGCGCAAAACGTGGCGGGCGAGGCGGCAAATGTCAGTTCGATCACCAAACCTGGCGCGGAAATTCATGAGTATCAACCCACGCCGGGCGATATTAAGCGGGCACAGGGTGCGCAACTGATCCTCTCAAACGGCCTGAATCTGGAGCTGTGGTTTGCCCGCTTCTATCAGAATTTGTCGGGCGTGCCGGACGTGACGGTGTCTGACGGGGTGAAACCAATGGGCATCAGCGAAGGGCCGTACAACGGTAAACCTAATCCCCACGCCTGGATGTCGGCAGAAAACGCGATGATCTATGTCGACAATATTCGTGACGCGCTGGTGAAATACGATCCGGATAACGCTGCGGTTTACCAGAAAAATGCCGAACGTTATAAAGCGCAAATTCATCAGACGCTGGCCCCTCTCCATGCCGCGCTGGCAAAAATCCCTGCCGAAAAACGCTGGCTGGTTACCAGTGAGGGAGCGTTCTCCTATCTTGCCCGCGATAACGACCTGAAAGAGCTGTATCTCTGGCCGATCAACGCCGATCAGCAGGGAACGCCGAGACAGGTACGCAAAGTGATCGATGCGATCAAAACACATCAGATCCCCACCGTGTTCAGCGAAAGTACCGTGTCGGATAAACCGGCTCGCCAGGTCGCCCGGGAGTCCGGCGCACATTACGGCGGCGTACTGTATGTCGATTCGCTGAGCGCCGCCAATGGCCCTGTTCCTACCTATCTCGACCTGTTGCGGGTCACTACCGAGACCATCGTCAGCGGCATTAACGACGGTCTGAGGAACCAGAAATGAGTCCTTCGGCGATTACCGTGAATCAGGTTACCGTGACCTATCGCAACGGCCATACCGCGCTACGCGATGCCACCTTTCAGGTGCCGGGCGGTTCTATTGCCGCGCTGGTAGGGGTTAACGGGTCGGGAAAATCGACGTTGTTCAAGGCGTTAATGGGCTTTGTCCGTCTGGCGGACGGCGAGATTTCCATCCTGCAACAGCCGGTGAATAACGCGCTGAAGCAGAATCTGATTGCTTACGTGCCGCAGTCAGAAGAGGTCGACTGGTCATTTCCGGTGCTGGTAGAAGACGTGGTGATGATGGGCCGCTACGGGCATATGGGCTGGTTGCGTCGCCCGAAGGCAGAGGATCGAGCCAGCGTCGACGCCGCGCTGGCACGGGTGGACATGCTGGAATACCGCCACCGGCAAATTGGTGAGCTTTCCGGCGGGCAGAAAAAACGCGTCTTTCTCGCCAGAGCCATCGCCCAGG
This sequence comes from Citrobacter farmeri, assembly GCF_019048065.1. Lineage (NCBI taxonomy): Bacteria > Pseudomonadati > Pseudomonadota > Gammaproteobacteria > Enterobacterales > Enterobacteriaceae > Citrobacter > Citrobacter farmeri. Next base: position 1,039,133 of record NZ_CP077291.1, on the reverse strand, counting down.
ACGGCCAGGTGATTCTGCTGGATGAGCCCTTTACCGGCGTTGACGTCAAAACCGAAGCCCGCATTATTGCCCTGTTACGCGAGTTGCGCGATGAAGGGCGTACCATGCTGGTCTCGACCCACAATCTCGGTTCAGTCACCGAGTTCTGTGATTATACGGTGATGATCAAAGGCACCGTGCTGGCAAGCGGACCAACCGATACGACCTTTACCGCCGAAAACCTTGAGCTGGCGTTCAGCGGCGTTCTGCGCCACGTCGCGCTCAGCGGCGGCGAAGAACACATCATTACCGACGACGAACGTCCGTTTATCTCCCGGCGTACGGTAGACAGCGGAGAGTCATCATGAACTGGCTGACGGAACCCTTTGGCTATCAGTACATGCTTAATGCGATGTGGGTTTCAGCGATGGTTGGCGGCCTGTGCGCTTTTCTCTCCTGCTATTTAATGCTCAAAGGCTGGTCGCTGATTGGCGATGCGCTGTCGCACTCCATCGTGCCCGGTGTTGCCGGCGCGTATATGCTCGGCTTACCTTTTTCGCTCGGCGCCTTTCTCTCCGGTGGTCTTGCTGCGGGCAGCATGCTGTTTCTGAACCAGCGCTCGCGGCTGAAAGAAGACGCTATTATTGGCCTCATATTCTCGTCCTTCTTTGGCATCGGGCTGTTTATGGTGTCACTTAACCCAATGTCAGTGAATATTCAGACCATCATTCTCGGCAACGTGTTGGCCATCGCGCCGGAAGATATTGTGCAACTGGCCATTATTGGCGCGGTTTCCCTGCTCATCCTGTTGCTGAAGTGGAAGGATCTGATGGTCACCTTTTTTGATGAAAACCACGCCCGCTCGATTGGCCTGAATCCGGATCGCCTGAAGCTGCTGTTTTTCACTCTACTGTCGGTGTCTACCGTGGCTGCATTACAAACTGTGGGCGCATTTCTGGTGATCTGCCTGGTCGTGACGCCTGGCGCAACGGCCTGGCTACTGACCGATCGCTTTCCGCGCCTTCTTGTGATTGCCGTTGCGATCGGCAGTGTGACCAGCTTCTTCGGTGCCTGGCTCAGTTACTGGCTTGACGGCGCAACCGGCGGGATCATCGTAGTACTACAAACGCTGCTGTTCCTGTTGGCGTTCGTTTTCGCGCCCAAACACGGCCTGCTGGCAAACCGTCGTCGCGCACGCCATAAGGAGCCATCATGTTCCTGACCGCCCTGCTGGAACCTTTTCAGTTCAACTTTATGGTCAATGCACTGATCGTATCGACCATTGTCGCGGTTCCCTGTGCGCTGCTGTCAGTATTTCTGGTGCTGAAAGGCTGGGCACTCATGGGCGATGCCATGAGCCACGCCGTCTTTCCGGGGATTGTGCTGGCCTATATCGTCGGCATTCCGCTGGCAATCGGCGCATTTATCGCCGGTCTGTTCTGCGCTGTCGCAACCGGGTATCTCGACGACAACAGTCGGATCAAACGCGACACCATCATGGGGATCGTCTTCTCCGGCATGTTTGGCGCCGGGCTGGTGCTGTATGTCTCTATCCAGTCAGAAGTCCATCTCGACCATATCTTATTTGGCGACATGCTGGGGATTTCGCTGAGCGATATTGCCCAAACGTCGCTCATTGCGCTGGGTATCGCCCTGATCATTGCATTCAAATGGAAAGATTTGTTGCTGCACGCCTTCGATCCGCATCAGGCGAAAGCCTGCGGGCTTAACACCTCGTTACTGCATTATGGACTCCTGTGCATGATAGCGCTGACCATCGTGGCGACGCTGAAATCGGTGGGGATCATTTTGTCAATCTCCCTGTTGATCGCTCCAGGCGCGATTGCCGTTCTCCTCACCCGACGCTTTGCCCACGCGCTGCTGCTGGCAACGGGTCTGTCGGTGGTCACCTCATTTTCAGGTGTCTATCTGTCGTTCTTCCTCGACAGCGCCCCTGCCCCCACCATCGTCGTGCTGTTTACCATTATCTTTATCGTTGCGTTTGTTTTTGCCGCATTACGCGACCGGCGTTCGGAATTGCGACAACAACAATCGATGTAAAATTCTGAAACGGAAGAAGGATCGAGAAGTCGGCGATCCTGGCTTTCCCTGAAATGCGTATCTCCGTTATCATGTGCCCCTTATGTGATAACAACGAAAACTAAAAGTATCGCAACCCATTTACATTCAGGGAACTGGACACAACTCCATGAGTACAATCGATAATCTCGACGCCCATACCCCCATGATGCAGCAGTATCTCAAGCTGAAAGCGCAGCACCCGGAGATCCTGCTTTTCTATCGCATGGGCGACTTTTACGAACTCTTTTACGACGATGCAAAACGGGCGTCGCAACTGCTCGACATTTCGCTGACCAGGCGCGGCGCATCCGCCGGCGAGCCTATCCCGATGGCGGGCATTCCCCATCATGCGGTCGAAAACTACCTCGCCAGGCTGGTCAATCAGGGTGAATCCGTCGCTATTTGCGAGCAAATTGGCGACCCGGCCACCAGCAAAGGACCTGTTGAGCGTAAAGTTGTGCGTATCGTCACGCCGGGCACCATCAGCGATGAAGCCCTGTTACAGGAGCGCCAGGACAATCTGCTGGCGGCCATCTGGCAGGACAGCAAAGGCTACGGTTACGCCACGCTGGATATCAGCTCCGGACGTTTTCGCGTGAGTGAACCGGCCGATCGGGAAACGATGGCGGCAGAACTTCAGCGCACCAACCCGGCGGAACTGCTGTACGCCGAAGACTTCGCCGAGATAGCGCTGATTGAAGGACGTCGAGGATTACGCCGTCGCCCGCTGTGGGAATTTGAAATTGATACCGCCCGTCAGCAACTGAATTTGCAATTTGGTACCCGCGACTTGACTGGCTTTGGCGTTGAAAACGCGCCGCGCGGGCTTTGCGCTGCCGGCTGTCTGTTGCAGTACGCCAAAGATACCCAGCGCACTTCTCTGCCGCATATTCGCTCTATCACCATGGAGCGCCAGCAGGACAGCATCATCATGGATGCTGCCACGCGCCGCAATCTGGAAATAACCCAAAACCTCGGCGGCGGCGTGGAGAACACCCTGGCGTCAGTGCTTGACTGTACCGTAACGCCGATGGGCAGTCGTATGCTCAAACGCTGGTTGCACATGCCAGTACGGGACACGAAAATCCTGACTGAACGCCAGCAGACCATCGGATCGCTACAGGATGCGACCAACGAGCTACAGCCGGTATTGCGCCAGGTGGGCGATCTGGAACGTATTCTGGCGCGTCTGGCGCTACGTACCGCCCGTCCGCGCGATCTCGCCCGTATGCGTCACGCCTTCCAGCAGTTGCCTGAACTGCGTGCGCAACTGGAATCGGTGGACAGCGCTCCCGTACAGGTGCTACGCGAGAAAATGGGCGAATTCAGCGAACTTCGGACACTATTGGAACGCGCGGTCGTTGACGCGCCGCCGGTACTGGTCCGCGACGGCGGCGTCATCGCACCAGGCTACAACGAAGAACTCGATGAGTGGCGCGCACTGGCAGACGGGGCAACCGACTATCTCGACAGACTGGAAATCCGTGAACGTGAGCGCACCGGACTGGATACGTTGAAAGTCGGCTATAACGCGGTGCACGGTTATTACATCCAGATTAGCCGCGGGCAGAGCCACCTCGCACCGATCAATTACGTCCGTCGCCAGACGCTGAAAAACGCCGAGCGCTACATCATCCCTGAACTCAAAGAGTACGAAGATAAGGTTCTGACCTCCAGGGGGAAAGCGCTGGCGCTGGAAAAACAGCTGTATGACGAACTGTTCGACCTGCTGTTGCCCCATCTGGCGGATCTGCAACAGAGCGCCAGTGCACTGGCAGAACTCGACGTACTGGTGAACCTGGCCGAGCGCGCGTATACGTTGAACTACACCTGCCCAACCTTTATCGATAAACCCGGCATTCGCATTACTGAAAGCCGCCATCCGGTGGTGGAACAGGTACTGAATGAGCCGTTTATCGCCAACCCGCTGGACCTCTCACCGCAGCGCAGAATGCTGATCATTACCGGGCCAAATATGGGCGGTAAAAGTACCTACATGCGCCAGACGGCACTGATTGCGCTGCTGGCCTATATCGGCAGTTATGTACCGGCGCAGAAAGTGGAGATTGGCCCTATCGATCGCATTTTTACCCGCGTGGGTGCAGCAGACGATCTGGCCTCCGGGCGTTCCACCTTCATGGTAGAGATGACTGAAACCGCCAACATTTTGCATAACGCTACCGAAAATAGCCTGGTGCTGATGGACGAAATTGGCCGCGGCACGTCAACCTACGACGGACTGTCGCTGGCGTGGGCCTGCGCGGAAAATCTGGCGAATAAGATCAAAGCGCTGACGCTGTTCGCGACGCACTACTTCGAGCTGACACAACTGCCGGAGAAGATGGAAGGCGTGGCTAACGTCCATCTGGATGCGCTGGAGCACGGCGAAACCATCGCATTTATGCACAGCGTACAGGATGGCGCGGCAAGCAAGAGCTACGGTCTGGCCGTTGCGGCGCTGGCGGGTGTGCCAAAAGAGGTGATTAAACGCGCGCGGCAGAAATTGCGCGAGCTGGAGAGCATTTCGCCAAATGCCGCAGCCACTCAGGTGGATGGCACGCAGATGTCATTGCTGTCCGTTCCCGAAGAGACCTCTCCCGCCGTTGAAGCGCTGGAAAATCTCGATCCGGATTCCCTGTCGCCCCGCCAGGCGCTGGAGTGGATCTATCGGCTGAAAAGTCTGGTGTAAGAGAAATGCCCGATGACGCTTTGCGTATCGGGCCTACACACTAACGTTACTGTACTTTCGTAGGCCGGATAAGGCGTCAGCCGCCATCCGGCACTCCGTTAGCGTTTATCTTCCGCCAGCAGCGGCGGAATACTCGGTACCATCGGCGCGTCATCAATATCTTTTTGCGTCATGCGAAACGCCTGCGGATAATGTTCGCGGCTGGTGCGGCGCAGCGGTTCCGTATTACGCCAGGTATAAAGACAATGCTGGCACTGGTAAACCGTCCAGACCCCCTTCACAGGTGATGTCGCCATCACTTCAATCTGTTCATCAGCACAACGTGGGCAAATCATGGTTTCCTCCTTATTTACGTGCGGCCAGCATCGCGGTCAGTTTTTCAGCCCAGGCTTTGGTTTCCGGTAAATCCACCACCGGCTGGCTGTAATGACCCCGGTTATCCGGCGCAACCGGCGTGGTGGCATCGATAATTAGCTTATCGGTGATCCCCGCCGGACTTGAGCCCGGATCCAGTTCCAGTACCGACATGTTCGGCAATTGCACCAGATCGCCTGCCGGGTTAACTTTTGAGGAGAGCGCCCACATCACCTGCGGCAGGTTAAACGGGTCGACATCTTCATCAACCATAATCACCATCTTCACGTAGCCCAGGCCATGCGGCGTAGTCATCGCCCGGAGGCCCACTGCGCGAGCAAAGCCACCGTAGCGTTTTTTGGTGGAGATGATCGCCAGCAGACCGTGGGTGTACATGGCGTTAACTGCCTGCACTTCCGGGAATTCCGCTTTTAGTTGCTGATACAGCGGAACGCAGGTTGCTGGTCCCATCAGGTAGTCAATTTCCGTCCACGGCATACCGAGATAAAGCGATTCAAAAATCGGTTTTGTGCGGTAAGAGACTTTGTCGATACGTACGACGGTCATGTTACGCCCGCCGGAGTAGTGTCCGGTAAACTCACCGAACGGGCCTTCAATTTCACGTTTGCGGCTTTCAATCACCCCTTCCAGGATCACCTCCGATCCCCACGGCACATCAAACCCGGTCAACGGTGCGGTGGCAATGGGATACGGGCTTTCACGCAGCGCTCCCGCCATCTCATATTCGGACTGATCGTATTTCAGCGGTGTCGCCCCCATCAGCGTGATGATGGGATCGTTACCCAGCGTGATGGCGATCGGCAGGTCCTCACCACGCTCTTCTGCCTTATGCAGATGCAGCGCGATATCGTGCATCGGTACCGGCTGCAGGCCCAGCTTACGCTTGCCTTTCACTTCCATCCGATAGATACCCACGTTCTGTTTGCCGAAGTTATCCGGATCAAGAGGATCACGGGATACCACACAGGCTTTATCGAGATAAAATCCCCCATCGCCATCGTTTAAGCGAAACAGCGGCAGAATATCGAACAGGTTAATCTCTTCGCCATCGACGCTGTTTTGCGCCCATGGCGGATTCTCGCGGCGTTCCGGAGCTATCGGGAACTTATCCCAGCGACGGATAAACTCATCAATCTGCTTTTTGACCGGCGTGTTGGCCGGCAGACCTAGGGAAATGGCGTGGTTTTGCCATGAACCGATAGTGTTCATCGCCACGCGAGCATCGGTGAAACCGCGGATATTGTCGAACCACAGCGCCGGAGCGCCGTCGCCAATACGACCAGTCGCGTTGGCGGCCGCCGCCAGATCCGGCTCTGCGTTCACCTCTTCACTGATTTTCAGCAGTTGCCCCTGGTCGTCGAGCGCCTGCAAAAAGCTGCGCAAATCATCAAATGCCATTATTCATTCTCCTGTGAAAAATTTTGTGCCTGCGGCAACCCCTGCCAGCGACGCGCGAGTGGATGCTCCAGCGCAAACTGGTCCAGGACACGGGCCACAATGTGTTGTGTAATATCATCAACGGTTTGAGGATGGTTGTAGAACGCAGGCATGGGCGGCACCATCGCCACGCCCATGCGGGAAAGCGCAAGCATGTTTTCGAGATGAACCGTGCTGAGTGGCATTTCACGCGGCACCAGCACCAGTTTGCGCCCTTCTTTCAACACCACATCGGCGGCGCGGCCGACAAGCCCCTCGGCATAACCGGCACGTATGCCCGCCAGCGTTTTCATGCTGCAGGGAATAACGATCATGCCGTCGGTACGAAATGAACCCGACGAGATTGTCGCCGCCTGATCCGCCGGGCTGTGGCAAAAATCCGCCAGCCCGGCGATATCGCGCGCGCGGTAGGGCGTTTCCAGTTCAATGGTGGTTTTGGCCCACTTCGACATCACCAGATGCGTTTCCACATCCGGCATTTTCTGCAATGCCTGCAACAGCGCCACGCCCAGCGGCGCCCCCGTTGCCCCGGTCATCCCCACAATTAATCTCATTCAGCACTCCATAAATTGTTCGTATACGAACGTTTTAATTTACATTACCCCTGTGAAACCGCGGCGACAAGATCGCCCGCTTTTTTTCGCACGTATAGCTTAAAATTTCCTCGTTATAAAACGCGGCGTTACCCGTTATGATAGGAGAAATGATTTTTAGCCTGGAGTTTTCATGGAGTTACGGAGTAAAGCGTTTCACCTGTTACGCCAGCTTTTTCAGCAACATACGGCGCGTTGGCAGCACGAGTTGCCGGATCTCACTAAACCGCAATACGCAGTGATGCGTGCCATTGCGGAACGCCCCGGCATTGAACAGGTTAATCTGATGGAGGCAGCCGTCAGTACCAAAGCGACGCTGGCTGAAATGCTGAGCCGGATGGAAAAACGTGGGCTGGTGAGGCGTGAGAACGATCCGCTGGATAAACGTCGCCGCTTCGTTTATCTGACCTCTGAAGGAGAAGCATTGCTGAAAGTATGCATGCCGTTGGGAAACCAGGTGGATGAGGAGTTTCTGGGAAGATTGAATGACGAGGAACGTGCGCAATTCGCCCTGCTAATCAAGAAAATGATGCCTGACAGACAAGCCTGAGTACGCGTGAAAATGCGCCCGTCTGCCTTCGCCCGCGAAACCACAGCGAAAAAAGCCGGAAAGAAAAAGGCCAGCCTCAAAGAGGCTGGCCTTTCTTGTTAGAACAGTGCTTACTCGCGGAACAGCGCTTCGATATTCAGCCCCTGAGTCTGCAGGATTTCACGCAGACGGCGGAGACCTTCAACCTGAATCTGGCGAACACGTTCACGAGTCAGGCCGATTTCACGACCAACGTCTTCCAGTGTCGCCGCTTCATAACCCAGCAGACCGAAACGACGTGCCAGTACCTCACGCTGTTTGGCGTTCAGTTCGAACAACCATTTGACGATGCTCTGTTTCATATCGTCATCTTGCGTGGTGTCTTCCGGACCGTTTTCTTTCTCATCGGCCAGAATGTCCAGCAACGCTTTTTCGGAATCGCCACCCAACGGGGTGTCCACCGAGGTAATGCGCTCGTTAAGACGAAGCATACGGCTAACGTCATCAACGGGTTTATCCAGTTGCTCTGCAATTTCTTCCGCGCTAGGTTCGTGGTCCAGTTTATGGGACAACTCACGCGCAGTACGCAGATAGACGTTCAGCTCTTTAACAATGTGAATCGGCAGTCGAATGGTACGGGTTTGGTTCATAATAGCCCGTTCAATCGTCTGGCGAATCCACCAGGTTGCGTATGTTGAGAAGCGGAACCCGCGTTCCGGGTCAAACTTCTCGACGGCACGGATAAGCCCCAGATTGCCCTCTTCAATCAGATCCAGCAGCGCCAGACCACGATTGCCATAACGGCGGGCAATTTTCACCACCAGACGCAGGTTACTTTCAATCATCCGACGGCGAGAGGCGACATCTCCACGCAGTGCGCGACGCGCAAAATACACTTCTTCTTCGGCCGTTAACAGTGGCGAATAACCAATCTCACCAAGGTAAAGCTGAGTCGCGTCCAACACACGCTGTGTGGCCCCCTGCGATAACAGCTCTTCTTCAGCCAAATCGTTATCACTGGGTTCCTCTTCAACTAAGGCTTTTTCGTCAAAAACCTCAACTCCGTTCTCATCAAACTCCGCATCTTCATTTAAATCATGAACTTTCAGCGTATTCTGACTCATAAGGTGGCTCCTACCCGTGATCCCTTGACGGAACTAGCAAGTGTCAGCCTGGTTCCGTCGCTTTATCGCTGCGGTAAATAACGCAGCGGGTTTACGGATTTCCCCTTGTAACGAATTTCAAAATGCAAACGTGTAGAACTGGTTCCGGTGCTACCCATCGTCGCTATTTTTTGTCCTGCCTTCACTTCTTGTTGTTCCCGGACCAGCATTGTATCGTTATGAGCGTAGGCACTCAGGTAATCATCGTTGTGTTTGATGATAATAAGATTACCGTAACCGCGCAGTGCGTTACCGGCATAGACCACGCGCCCATCGGCGGTCGCGATAATAGCCTGTCCTTTACTGCCTGCAATGTCGATCCCTTTATTGCCTCCCTCGGAAGCCCCAAAGTTCTCGATCACTTTGCCGTCAGTCGGCCAGCGCCATGTGGAGATTGGCGAACTGGTAGACGAACTGCTTGCTGTCGATTCGGTTGCGCTAACTGCCGGGGCCGTTACAGGTGCTGTGACGACTGTCCCAGCAGGCTTGTTGTTCGGCAACATTTTGTTAGCACTTTGTTCACCTGAATCCTCAGAATACGTAATTGTCGGTTTCGACGCAACAGCGACGGCGGAATTTTGTGCAGGTTTGGTCACAACTCCTTGCTCTGCTGCATCGGCCTGAGTGATCGCGTTACCACCGGTAATTGGCGCGCCCGATGCATTACCTACCTGCAGCGTTTGTCCGACATTCAGACTATACGGGGCCTGGACGTTGTTGCGCTGCGCCAGGTCACGGAAATCGTTCCCGGTGATCCAGGCGATGTAAAAAAGCGTGTCGCCTTTTTTAACGGTGTAGGTGCTGCCGCCGCTGTAGCTACCTTTCGGAATGTTCCCATACTGGCGATTGTAGACAATACGTCCGTTTTCCATCTGTACGGGTTGCTCGGCAACCGGCTGAACATGCGTCGGTTGAGTCGTCGGACGCTGCACCGGTTGAATTTGCGGTGTCTGCGAAACGGACGACGACGTCCCCATCTTCGGTGGCGGCGTGATCAGCATGCCGGAACTGGTATTCGCCGGGGCATTACCATTGACTGAGCTTACCGGAGCAGGCGGATTCGATGAATTTGAACAACCCGCCAGCCATAGCGAAACCAGTGACAATGCCGCAATGCGGCTAACGGTGAATTTTGGGCTTCCCGCGCTCATTTATCCCCCAGGAAAAATTGGTTAACAACCAGTGACGTATAATCGTGCAGACAGCAAATGGGCACTGGAAAATGTGACCACGATACGCTGACCCGTTCCAAAAACTCCAGGAAAACTCCAGGTATTCGGAACCGCGTCTTACGCGAGCTCCCCTTTAACTAAGGGAACGAAACGTACCGCCTCCACGGTGTCGATAATAAATTCGCCGCCCCGACGACGCACCCGTTTCAGAAACTGGTGCTCATCCCCCACAGGCAAGACGAGAATTCCGCCTTCATCCAGTTGCGTCATCAACGCAGTCGGAATTTCCGGCGGAGCTGCCGTCACAATAATAGCGTCAAATGGCGCACGCGCCTGCCAGCCTTGCCATCCATCACCGTGACGAGTTGAAACATTGTGTAAATCGAGCTGCTTCAGGCGACGACGCGCCTGCCATTGCAGACCTTTAATGCGTTCGACTGAACAAACCTGCTGTACCAGGTGCGCCAGTATCGCCGTCTGATACCCGGAGCCGGTGCCAATTTCCAGCACCCTCGACTGCGGGGTCAGCTCGAGCAGTTCGGTCATTCGCGCCACCATATACGGCTGCGAAATCGTCTGTCCCTGACCTATCGGCAACGCGATGTTGTCCCAGGCCTTATGTTCAAACGCTTCATCAATAAATTTCTCACGCGGCACCGCGGCCAGGGCATTAAGCACCTGCTCATCGCGAATCCCCTGCGCGCGCAGTTGTTCAAGAAGCGTCTGTACGCGTCTGCTTACCATTGCGTGCCAACTCCCACGCTATCTAACCAGTCGGAAACCACATCATGCGCGCTGTGCGCGGTTAAATCCACATGCAACGGTGTAATGGACACGTAACCTTCATCCACTGCCGCAAAATCGGTATCAGGCCCGGCGTCGCATTTGTCTCCCGGTGGACCAATCCAGTACAGCGTGTTGCCGCGCGGATCTTCCTGCGGGATCACTTTGTCTGCTGGATGACGACTACCGCAGCGCGTTACGCGGATACCTTTGATCTGATCCAGCGGCAAGTCGGGGACGTTGATGTTAAGTATCCGCCCGGTACGCAGCGGTTCCCGACGCAGTGCGCGTAAGATCCGACAGGTGATGGCAGCCGCTGTTTCGTAATGCTGATGCCCGTCTAACGATACGGCAAGCGCAGGAAAGCCAAGGTGACGCCCTTCCATCGCCGCGGCGACGGTGCCGGAATAGATAACGTCATCCCCCAGATTAGGGCCAGCGTTAATTCCTGAGACCACAATATCTGGACGCGGGCGCATGAGCGCATTGACGCCCAGATAAACACAGTCGGTGGGCGTCCCCATCTGTACGGCGATGTCGCCGTTCTCAAAGGTAAACGTCCGGAGAGAGGATTCAAGCGTGAGCGAGTTTGACGCGCCACTGCGGTTCCGATCCGGGGCGACAACCTGTACGTCAGCAAACTCCCGCAGGGCTTTCGCCAGCGTTTGTATACCGGGCGCGTGGACCCCATCATCGTTACTCAGCAATATGCGCATAATCACCCATTGTGTTGATCAGTTCCCTCACAACGCTGGTGGCGAAGCTCCCCGCAGGCAGCCAAAAACGTAACTCGACAGTAACATCATCCCACCAGTTCCAGCTTAATTGCTGCGGATAGAGCAGCATCGCTCTTCGCGAGGCCTCGACTTTTTCTCGCAGCAACAGTGACTGCAACGCGTGCGCTTCGGCAATCGCGGACTGTTCGAACGCCAGCGCATCCCGCTGGGTTCCCCACTCGCCGCTGCCGGGAAGCGAAGCCGTCACCATCAGTTCTTTTTCATCGACACGACGCTGTAATTCCGCCAGATCTTCTTGCGTGGCGACAAACCAGCTTCCGCGTCCCGCTAATTGTAGCGCATCGCCGTCAACAACTTGATTAAAGTCTGTTTTTTTCAGACGCTCGCTGACAATTTGATTAAACAACGCACTGCGGGCCGCCGACAACCAAAAACTGCGTTTATTGCGATCCCGGACCGGTGCATCGCTTTGCGCCCAGCGCAGCGCGCCTTGCAGGTTGCTGCCGCCGATGCCAAAACGCTGAGCGCCAAAATAGTTCGGTACGCCGCCAGTGTTTATCGCATGCAGGCGGGATTCTACCTCGTCACGATGGCTGACTTCGCGCAGCACCAGCGTGAACGCATTCCCTTTCAGTGCGCCTAAACGTAACTTGCGTTTGTGACGCGCATACTCCAGTACCTTGCAGCCTTCAAGCTGGAAAGCGCTCAGGTCAGGCATTTCTTTGCCCGGTACGCGCGCGCATAGCCACTGTTCAGTGACCGCATGCTTATCCTTTTGCCCGGCAAAGCTCACTTCGCGAGCATGAATTTTCAAAAATTTCGCCAGCGCGTCGGCGACAAAACGGGTATTGCAGCCGTTTTTAAGAATACGCACCAGGATGTGTTCACCTTCACCATCCGGTTCAAAACCTAAGTCTTCGACCACCACAAAATCTTCCGGACTGGCTTTCAGCAACCCGGCGCTTTGCGGTTTTCCATAGAGATAGGTGAGATTTTCAAACTCTGTCATTTCGCGGCCTTAACAAGTAACGCCACCGCTTCGCAGGCAATCCCTTCCCCACGCCCGGTAAAACCGAGTTTTTCCGTGGTAGTTGCTTTCACGTTCACATCATCCATGTGACAACCGAGGTCTTCAGCAATAAACACGCGCATTTGCGGGATGTGCGGCAACATCTTTGGTGCCTGAGCAATAATGGTTACATCCACGTTGCCCAGGGTATACCCTTTGGCCTGAATCCGACGCCAGGCTTCACGCAGCAGTTCGCGACTGTCCGCGCCTTTAAATGCCGGATCGGTATCCGGAAACAGCTTGCCAATATCACCCAGCGCCGCAGCGCCAAGCAGTGCGTCGGTGAGCGCATGCAGCGCGACATCGCCATCAGAATGCGCCAGCAGCCCCTTTTCATACGGGATGCGTACGCCACCAATGATAATTGGGCCTTCCCCGCCAAAGGCGTGTACGTCAAAACCGTGTCCAATTCGCATTACAAATTCTCCTGGTGGGTCGTTCGGGTCAGATAAAATTCAGCCAGCGCTAAATCTTCCGGGCGGGTCACTTTGATGTTATCAGCTCGTCCTTCAACAAGCTGTGGATGAAAGCCGCAATATTCCAGCGCCGAGGCCTCATCGGTAATGGTCGCCCCTTCATTTAGCGCGCGCGTCAGGCAGTCATGCAGCAGTTCACGAGGGAAAAATTGCGGCGTCAGCGCGTGCCACAAATCGTTGCGTTCAACGGTATGGGCGATGGCCGTTTGCCCCGGCTCCGCGCGTTTCATGGTATCGCGTACCGGTGCGGCGAGGATCCCGCCGGTGCGGCTGGTTTCGCTAAGCGCCAGCAGGCGGGCTAAATCATCCTGATGCAGACAGGGACGCGCCGCGTCATGCACCAGCACCCATTCGGCGTTTCCTGCGGCCTGTAATCCGGCCAGCACGGAATCCGCGCGCTCATTTCCCCCGTCCACGACGGTAATATGCGGATGTTGCGCCAGAGGAAGTTGGGCAAAGCGGCTGTCGCCAGGGCTGATAGCGATGATCACGCGGGTCACCCGGGGATGCGCCAGCAGCGCGGAGACCGAGTGTTCGAGAATGGTTTTATTGCCGATCGAGAGATATTGCTTCGGACATTCCGTTTGCATACGGCGACCAAATCCGGCCGCCGGCACCACGGCGCAAACATCCAAAAAAGTGGCTGCCATGTGATTTCCTGGGCTGGTTTAACGAGTATTTTGCCCCACTGTTTGCGCGCGTTTAGACGCGTCGGGCACCAGACGATAAAACGTTTCGCCCGGCTTAGTCATGCTGAGTTCGTTGCGTGCACGCTCCTCGATAGCCTCCTGACCGCCATTGAGATCGTCAATTTCGGCAAAAAGCTGATCGTTACGTGCTTTAAGTTTGGCGTTTGTCGCCTGCTGCGCCGCCACGTCATCATTGACGCGACTGTAATCATGTATGCCGTTCTTACCGAACCACAGCGAATACTGTAGCCAGACCAGTAAAGCCAGCAACAGCAGCGTTAGTTTACCCATCCTGCCCCCTGAAAAACGGCATCATCCTCCCATACTTCCACAAACGACACGACGTTTGCGGGCGGGAAAGCCGCAACAACGCGGGCAAATGTACCACAATTGCCCTTTATAACGTATACCCAGAACCCTGAGAACATCATCTCATTGTTAGTTACGGTTTGAATTATGGACAGCGGTCGCGCTTTAGCCCAGCAACCACATAAACAGCGCGCCAAACATCGCACAAACGGTCAGCAGCGTTGCGATAATGCTGTAGCGCAATTTCCCCTTAAGAAGGGAATGCAGCGCGATACCCACGACGACCGCGACGGGCATCAACGCCAGGAAGAAAGGCCAGGTGTAGATAAAGAAAAACAACGTATTAGGGCCGTAAGCCAGAAAGGGGATCCCCAACGCCAGCAGCCATGACGCGAAACCCACCACGGCGCCCGGCAGCGACCAGGTGGTTTCGTCATCAGTAGCAAACGCGTCTGTCGTTGTGAGTGTGATGTTCTGGCTATTGCGCATATTGAATCCTGTAACCTTGACTGACTGAACACATAAGTCAGGTGTCTCAGGATCTGATAATATCGCTCTGTCTGAGCAGGTCTAATAATTGGGCGACCAAATTTGTTACTAATTGTTCGCCATTAAGATGAACCTCTGGCGATTCAGGCGCTTCGTAAACGGAATCAATTCCGGTGAAGTTGCGCAATTCGCCAGCACGCGCTTTTTTGTATAACCCTTTCGGATCGCGGGCTTCACAGATTTCCAGCGGCGTATCCACGAACACTTCAATGAAGCGTCCCTCGCCGACGCGTTCGCGCACCATTTGTCGCTCCGCACGGTGCGGAGAAATAAACGCCGTCAGAACCACCAGTCCGGCATCCACCATCAGGTTTGCTACTTCGCCGACACGACGGATGTTCTCCTTCCGATCGGCATCGCTGAACCCCAGATCGCTGCACAGGCCGTGGCGAACGTTATCGCCATCCAACAAATAGGTACTGACCCCCAGTTGATGCAGCGCCGCTTCCAGCGCCCCGGCGACCGTCGATTTACCGGACCCCGATAGCCCGGTAAACCACAGCACAACACCACGATGACCGTGGTGTTGCTCGCGTTGTTGCGGCGTGACGGGATGGGCATGCCAGACGACATTTTCGTCATGCTGCGCCATTATTTTCCTCCCAGCAGATCGCGAGCGCCCCAGTGCGGGAAGTGGCGGCGTACCAGCGCATTCAGTTCCAGTTCAAAGGCGCTGAATTCTGACGGCACTGCGGTTTCCTGGACAATCGGTTCACGGACCATACCGGCACCCACAGTGACGTTACTCAGACGATCGATGAAAATCAGGCCACCGGTCACCGGGTTCTGCTGATAAGTATCCAGCACCAGCGGCTCATCAAAGGTCAGATTCACCAGACCAATGCCGTTCAGCGGCAGATTGTCCACCTCACGCTGCGTCAAATTGTTGATATCCACCTGATACTGAACGTTATCAACGCGCGCGCGGGTCTTCTTACCCGCGATTTTGATTTCGTAGCTTTGTCCCGGTGCCAGCGGCTGTTCCGCCATCCAGACCACGTCAACAGCGGCATGCTGTACGGCAGGCAGATTTTCGTCTGCCGCCAGCAGCAGATCGCCCCGGCTGATATCAATCTCGTCTTTCAGGACGAGGGTAATGGCTTCACCGGCAAAGGCTTCATCCAGATCGCCATCAAAGGTGACGATCCGCGCCACGCTGGATTCCACGCCGGATGGCAGTACCTTCACGCGCTGCCCTACTTTGACGCGGCCAGAGGCCAACGTGCCGGAATAGCCCCGGAAATCAAGGTTTGGACGGTTTACGTACTGCACAGGAAAGCGCATTGGCTGGCTATCGACTACGCGCTGGATCTCAACTGTCTCCAGTACTTCAAGTAAAGTCGGGCCGCTGTACCACGGCATGCTGACGCTCTGGGAGGCCACGTTATCCCCCTCTAACGCAGAGAGTGGCACAAAGCGGATATCCAGATTACCCGGCAGCTGTTCGGCAAAGGTCAGATAGTCTTCGCGAATGCGCGCAAAGGTCTCTTCGCTGTAGTCGACCAGATCCATTTTATTGATCGCCACCACCAGGTGTTTGATCCCCAGCAGCGTTGAAATGAAGCTGTGACGACGGGTCTGATCCAACACGCCTTTACGGGCGTCGATCAGCAGGATCGCCAGATCGCAGGTTGATGCACCGGTCGCCATATTACGGGTGTATTGCTCGTGCCCGGGGGTATCGGCAATGATAAATTTACGCTTCTCGGTGGAGAAATAGCGATACGCCACGTCAATGGTAATCCCCTGCTCGCGCTCGGCCTGCAGGCCATCCACCAGCAGCGCCAGATCCAGCTTCTCGCCCTGTGTACCGTGGCGTTTACTGTCATTGTGCAGCGATGACAATTGATCTTCATAAATCTGCCGCGTGTCGTGCAACAGGCGACCAATCAGGGTACTTTTGCCATCATCCACGCTGCCGCAGGTTAAAAAGCGCAGCAGACTTTTATGTTGTTGGGCGACCATCCAGGCTTCGACGCCGCCTTCATTGGCGATTTGTTGTGCAAGTGTGGTGTTCATGGCGGCTCCTTAGAAATACCCCTGACGTTTCTTCAGCTCCATAGAGCCCGCCTGGTCGCGGTCAATCACGCGCCCCTGACGTTCACTGGTGGTCGAGACCAGCATCTCTTCAATAATTTCCGGCAGCGTTTGCGCGTTTGACTCCACGGCACCGGTCAGCGGCCAGCAGCCGAGGGTACGGAAACGAACCATCCTTTTTTTGATCATCTCGCCGGGCTGCAGGTCGATGCGATCGTCATCAATCATCATCAGCATGCCGTCGCGCTCCAGCACCGGACGCTCTGCAGCCAGATACAGCGGAACGATCTCAATGTTTTCCAGCCAGATGTACTGCCAGATGTCCTGTTCGGTCCAGTTGGAGAGCGGGAAGACGCGGATACTTTCGCCTTTGTTAATCTGCCCGTTGTAGTTGTGCCACAGCTCAGGACGCTGGTTTTTAGGGTCCCAGCGGTGAAAACGATCGCGGAAAGAGTAGATGCGCTCTTTCGCCCGCGACTTTTCTTCATCACGACGCGCGCCGCCAAATGCGGCGTCAAAACCGTATTTATTCAGCGCCTGCTTCAGTCCTTCGGTTTTCATAATGTCGGTGTGTTTGGCGCTGCCGTGGACAAACGGGTTGATGCCCATTGCCACCCCTTCCGGGTTTTTATGCACCAGCAGCTCGCAGCCGTACGCTTTGGCGGTACGATCGCGAAATTCATACATCTCGCGGAACTTCCAGCCGGTATCGACATGCAGCAACGGGAACGGCAACGACCCCGGGTAGAATGCCTTACGGGCAAGATGCAGCATGACGCTGGAATCTTTGCCAATGGAGTACAGCATTACCGGGTTAGAAAATTCTGCTGCCACCTCGCGAATGATGTGGATGCTTTCGGCCTCCAGCTGTCGCAGATGGGTGAGTCGTTTTTGGTCCATAACCGTTCCTTTACAATACCGCTAATGTCGAGCGCGTCAGATAACCCGACTATAGGGAGCGCAGGAGAACGAATGAAATTACGAATTGGAATGAGTAGTTCCTCAAAGGAATAACGATCTGGCAAAGCAAATATCAAAAAGTGCTTAACCCGCCGGAATTCGGGCATTTAAGAGCAAATGAAATTGTCTTAGCGAAGTCACCGTTTCATACTAGATGGATTAAAATTTTTGTTTTGTATTCAGGGCTTCTCCCCGCAGGCTATTAAGGACTCACTATGTTTTCCGCAACGCGCCGTCTTTCCGCTCTCCTGGCGCTCGGCGTATGCTTTATTGTCCCCGCTCAGGCGTCATCCCCAAAACCGGGCGATTTTGCGACAACCCAGACCCGTCATATTGCGACCGTTTTCCCAGGAAGGATGACCGGCTCACCGGCAGAAATGTTGTCTGCCGACTATTTACGCCAGCAGTTTGAGCAGATGGGCTATCGCAGTGATATCCGCACGTTCAACAGTCGCTACATTTATACCGCTAAAAATAACCGCAAAAACTGGCATAACGTGACGGGCAGCACCGTCATTGCCGCTCATGAAGGTAAAGCCCCGCAGCAGATTATTATCATGGCGCATCTGGACACCTACGCCCCGCAAAGTGACGCCGACACCGACGCGAATCTCGGCGGTCTGACTCTGCAAGGTGTCGATGATAACGCCGCCGGACTGGGCGTTATGCTTGAACTGGCAGAACGCCTGAAAGATGTGCCTACCGAATACGGTATTCGCTTTATTGCCACCAGCGGCGAGGAAGAGGGAAAACTGGGAGCCGAAAACCTGCTCAAGCGCATGAGCGCGGTCGAGAAGAAAAACACGCTGTTGGTGATTAATCTCGATAACCTGATCGTCGGCGATAAGCTGTATTTTAACAGCGGGCAACGTACCCCGGAAGCCGTACGTAAGTTAACCCGCGACCGGGCATTAGCTCTCGCGCGCAGTCATGGTATTGCTGCCACCACTAATCCTGGCCTGAATAAGGATTATCCAAAAGGCACCGGCTGCTGCAACGACGCAGAGGTCTTCGATAAGGCGGGAATTTCGGTACTTTCCGTCGAGGCGACGAACTGGAGTCTCGGCAAGAAAGATGGTTACCAGCAGCGCGCCAAAACCGCCTCTTTCCCGGCAGGAAATAGCTGGCACGACGTACGTCTGGATAATCAACAGCATATTGATAAAGCGCTGCCTGGACGCATTGAACATCGCAATCGGGATGTAATGCGCATTATGCTGCCGCTAGTGAAAGAATTGGCAAAAGCAAGCTAAACAAACGGCCGGATAAAACGATATCGTTATCCGGCTTTCTGGCAAAAGACGCGAAGGGTGACACTATTCTGAGCGTCGTTTATTCAATGACGCGTTTTCTTATAATAAATTATTGAATGCCCATGGACTGCTTCATTTGCACCAGCGCGGCAGCACCTTGTTTGCAGCCAGCATCCTGACTTTCAGCCGGTAATCCTGCGAGTTGTTTCTTGGCCTCCTCAAGTTGAGGTTTCATGGCTTCCATCTGCTGTTTAGCCTGATCGCTGGTTTTGGATGCCTGAACAATCAACGCATCAACATCATCAAAGTACTGCTGGCAAGTATCAGTAATTGCAGCAAAAGAAGAACCAGATACCAGAGTCAGTACCGCAGCCAAAAAAGTCTTTTTCATCTATTTAATCCCTCAGTTTTATAGTGACGTCACTGCCTCCGGCAATAACGTCACCAAGGGTAAAACAAAGAAATTAATAAAACAGCACGGGATAATATTTTCAGATTTTTATCTGATGCAATGAGGAACACCATCACGATTTTGATTTATTCCTGCTGAGGCAGGGAATAAATGGTTGTCATTAAGACACTCCAGGAATGGCTCATTTTATCCCCGCTGGCGCGGGGAACGCGTAGCCACCATCATTCTTTTCTGGTCACCCACTTATACTGCATTCGCGTTTTAACACGGGAAGCGGCTCGCATAACGAAAAACGCCCCTGTCGTTTCCGACAGAGGCGTGTAACTGGCAGATAAACCTTACCCTTCATGCAACCCGCACTCACGCTTCAATCCGAAAAAGCGGGTTTCTTCTTCCGCCATTCCCGGTTCCCATTTCCGGGTTGTATGCGTATCGCCCACCGATAAATAGCCCTGATCCCATAACGGGTGATACTTCAGCCCGTGCTTTTGCAGGTACTGGTAAACCGTGCGGTTATCCCAGTCGATGATCGGCAGGACTTTAAAGACGCCACGCTGGATAGCCAGCACGGGCAAATGCGCGCGACTACCAGATTGTTCACGTCGCAGCCCCGCAAACCAGGTTTGCGCGTTGAGATCCTGCAGCGCCCGGTTCATCGGTTCGACTTTGTTGATCTCATTGTATTTCTCAATGCCTTCAACGCCCTGCTCCCACAGTTTGCCGTAACGCGCTTCCTGCCAGGCGGCGCTTTCGGGGGCGCGATAAACCTTCAGATTCAGCTTGAGTTTGTCCGTTAACTCATCGATAAACTGGTACGTTTCCGGGAAAAGATAGCCGGTATCGGTCAGGATCACCGGGATATCCGGGCGGATCTGATTGACCAGATGCAGACTGACCGCCGCCTGGATCCCGAAGCTTGATGAGAGGACGTATTCGCCAGGCAAATTCTCCAGCGCCCACGCCACGCGACCCTCCGCGTCAAGTTTTTCCAGTTGGCTGTTGGTTTCAGCCAGAGCCATCACGCGCTCAACTTTCGGCAGCGCGTTCAGAGCGTGTAGATCGAGTCTGGACATAAGTTCCTCACTGTTTGACTGCCTGATGGCGCTTCACTTATCAGGCCTACAAAATCCGTAGGCCGGATAAGGCGTTCACGCCGCCATCCGGCAATAAGACGTTATTCCCAGAAATCCCGGGCAGGATCGAGCACCGGACGAATAATGCCCGCACGCACCGTAAAGTCACCGAAGCCTTCACCCGCTTCGCGCTCTTTCGCCCAGCGCCCAATCAGTTCGTCCAGCGAGTTGAGAATTTCCGGCTCGGTGATGTTCTCTTTAAACATCCGCGGGATACGCGTTCCCATTCGGTTACCGCCGAGATGCAGGTTATAGCGTCCCGGGGCTTTCCCGACCAGCCCGACTTCTGCCAGCATCGCGCGGCCGCAGCCGTTCGGGCAGCCCGTCACACGCATCACGATATGCTCGTCACTGACATGATGCTTCGCCATCAGGCCATCAATCTTATCGATAAACGTCGGCAGGAAACGTTCAGCTTCCGCCATGGCCAGCGGGCAGGTCGGGAACGACACGCAGGCCATTGAATTTTCACGCTGCGGGGTGACGGTATTCATCAGCCCGCTCGCCTGCGCAATCTTTTCAATTTTCGCTTTCTGGCTTTCCGGCACGCCTGCGATGATCAGGTTCTGGTTGGCCGTAATGCGGAAATCGCCTTTATGGATCTTCGCGATCTCCAGCAGACCGGTTTTCAGTGGACGTCCCGGATAATCGAGGATTCGGCCATTTTCGATAAACAGCGTCAGGTGCCATTTGTCATCAATGCCTTTTACCCAGCCAATGCGATCGCCGCGACCGGTAAATTCATACGGGCGGATCGGTTCGAATTTGATCCCCGCGCGGCGTTCCACCTCCGCTTTAAACGTCTCGACGCCAACGCGCTCCAGCGTATATTTGGTTTTCGCATTCTTACGATCGGTACGGTTGCCCCAGTCACGTTGCGTGGTGACCACCGCTTCCGCGACCGCCAGCGTGTGTTCCAGCGGCAGATAGCCAAACTCGCTCGCCGTCCGGGCGTAAGTTTTCTTGTTGCCGTGTTCAATGGACAATCCGCCCCCCACCAGCAGGTTGAAGCCCACCAGTTTGCCGTTTTCGGCAATCGCCACAAAGTTCATATCATTGGCGTGCAGATCGATATCGTTTTGCGGCGGGATCACGACCGTAGTTTTGAACTTACGCGGCAAATAGGTCTGGCCGAGGATCGGTTCTTCGTCGGTAGTGGCGACTTTTTCCTGATCGAGCCAGATTTCCGCATAAGCGCGGGTACGCGGCAGCAGATGCTCAGAGATCTTCTTCGCCCATTCGTACGCTTCAGCATGCAGCTGGGATTCATAGGGATTCGAAGTACACAGCACGTTACGGTTCATGTCGTTAGCGGTCGCCAGCGCGTCCAGGCCAACGGAGTGCAGCATCTGGTGCACCGGTTTCACGTTCTTCTTCAGAATCCCGTGGAACTGGAACGTCTGCCGGTTGGTCAGACGAATACTGCCGTAAAGGGTGTTGTCATGAGCAAACTTATCAATCGCCTGCCACTGTTTAGTGGTGATGACGCCCCCCGGCAGACGGCAACGAAGCAGCATCGCGTGACGCGGCTCCAGCTTCTGCTCTGCACGCTCCGCGCGGATGTCTCGGTCATCCTGCTGGTACATACCGTGAAAACGGATCAGCAGGAAGTTATCACCGTTAAAACCGCCGGTGAGACCGTCATTCAGATCCTCAGCAATGGTGCCGCGCAGATAGTTGCTTTCCAGCTTCATGCGTTCGGCGTCCGTCAGTTTACCTTCGACCACCAGGGGTCCTGGATGTTTTTCACTCATTAGTAGACATCTCGCTGATAACGGCGCTCAACGCGCAGCTCACTTAAAAATTCATCCGCTGATTCCGCGTCCATCGCGCCGAATTCAGCAATCACGTCCAGCAATGCCTGCTCAACGTCTTTCGCCATGCGATTGGCGTCGCCGCAGACATAAATATGCGCACCGTCATTAATCCAGCGCCACAGTTCTGCGCCCTGTTCGCGCAGTTTGTCTTGTACGTAGATTTTTTCTTTTTGGTCTCGTGACCAGGCGAGATCGATGCGGCTCAGTACGCCTTCTTTGACGTAACGTTGCCATTCCACCTGGTAGAGAAAATCTTCGGTAAAGTGGGGATTGCCAAAGAACAGCCAGTTTTTGCCTGACGCTTCATCAGCGGCCCGCTGCTGCATGAAGGCGCGGAACGGCGCGATGCCCGTTCCCGGACCAATCATAATCACCGGAGTTTCAGGATTCGTCGGCAAACGGAAGTTATCGTTATGTTCGATGAACACACGCACTTCGCCATCTTCTTCGACGCGATCGGCGAGGAAGCTGGATGCGCCACCAGCCCGCGCGCGACCTTCCACTTCGTAACGCACCGCGCCTACGGTGATGTGCACTTCGCTCTCCACTTCCGCCTGAGAGGACGCAATGGAGTAAAGACGCGGTGTCAGCGGACGCAACAGGTCAACTAACGCCTGTGCATCCAGTTGTGCTGGCGAAAAACGCAGCATATCGACAACAGGCGTTGTCGTGGCGTAATGCTGCAACTGTGCCTTATCGCCAACCAACGGCAACAACGATTCACTGCGCGTTAAGGTGGCATAGTTTTCAACGATATTGGCAGTATTGACAGTCAGTTCAACATGCCACTGAAGGGCTTCGGACAGCGGGAGAGACTGACCATTGACCGTAACGGGCTCATCACCTTTCAGCCAGACCAGCTCGACAATCTCTTTTACCAGCGCCGGATCGTTTTGATACCAGACGCCCAGCGCGTCGCCAGGCCGGTAGCGCAGACCCGAATCACCAAGATCGATTTCAATATGGCGAACATCTTTCTCTGAATCGCGTCCAGTAATTTTTTGATTCACCGACAACGTGGCGCTCAGCGGTGCTTCTTTGGTATACGGGCTGGAGTGGATCTCATTCACCGCTCCGCTGGCAACCGACTGAGTCTGTGTCGCAACGGGCGCACGGGATTTCAACACCTCAACCACACGGGCACGCCACTCGGCGGCAGCGGCCTGGTATTCCACATCGGCGTCAACGCGATCCAACAGGCGCTCACCGCCGAGTTCCGCCAGTTTACTGTCAAAATCTTTACCTGACTGGCAGAAAAACTCGTATGAGGTGTCACCCAGACCAAAGATGGCAAATGCGGTGTTTTCGAG
This sequence comes from Citrobacter farmeri, assembly GCF_019048065.1. Lineage (NCBI taxonomy): Bacteria > Pseudomonadati > Pseudomonadota > Gammaproteobacteria > Enterobacterales > Enterobacteriaceae > Citrobacter > Citrobacter farmeri. Next base: position 1,015,580 of record NZ_CP077291.1, on the reverse strand, counting down.
CTTCGGTGCTTTTTTAGAGAACAGGAACTTATGCAGCGCGACGGCTTCTTCCGGCGGTTCGCCTTCGCCCTGTGTGGAGGTAACGACGATCAACAGCTTTTCATTGGCGATTTGTTTGAATTTGTAGTCGCCTGCGTTAACCAGCGTAACGCTGAGTTTTGCCGCCAACAGGTCGTCACGCAGCGCTTCTGCCACACGACGCGCGTTGCCTGTTTGTGACGCGGAGAGCAGCGTGATACCCGGCATTTCAGCTACGGGAGTCGGTGTCGCAACGGTCGTGCCGGGTTGCTGATTCAGCGTGCCCCAGAAATAGCCAGAGACCCATGCAAGCTGCGTGGGCGTGAGATCGGTGGTGGCCGCCTGGAGGCGGGCCAGTTGCTCCGGGGTCAGCGGAAGCAAAGCGGAAGGTGGGGCCTGTGTCGTCATGCGTCGTTATGTTCCAGTAAGCAAAGCGGATTTAAGCAATAAAACCCAAACTGAAGGTAAGGGTAACGGCGGGGATAATAACAATTAAATAAGGGTTGGAAATAACAAATAACCAAATGAACTAACCTGTTTTAGTTATAGTTGTTAACAACAAAAACGATTAAATAACCATATGAAATATATAGAGTTATCTCTTGTAAAGGTAATAAATGGCGTCATCTGCAACGGAAAGCCGTTTTAGTTAATGATAAAAAATGTACTTTCCGGTACCCTACGGCGGTTTTTTGCCTGACTGAGAATTTATGATGACCACCACCCTGTTTAAAGATTTCACCTTCGAAGCCGCTCACCGTCTGCCTCATGTTCCTGAAGGACATAAATGTGGCCGTCTGCACGGACATTCTTTTATGGTGCGCCTTGAAGTCACCGGTGAAGTCTGCCCGCATACAGGCTGGATTATCGATTTCGCCGAATTAAAAGCCGCATTCAAACCGACTTACGACCGACTCGATCATTACTATCTGAACGACATTCCCGGTCTGGAAAATCCGACCAGCGAAGTGTTGGCGAAATGGATTTGGGATCAGGTCAAACCTGCTATTCCACTGTTGAGCGCAGTTATGATCAAAGAGACCTGTACGGCGGGTTGTGTGTATCGCGGGGAATAACGTTTCGTCTGGATGGTGACGCAGAGCGTCCCATCCGGACTACAGATAAGCCCGGTAAGCTAACGCGCCGGGCTTTTTATCAGGCAATATTCAGATACTTGTGTGTTTGCATCGACAAGCGCCAGTTGCGCGCGATGCAGGTTTCGATGCACAGGCGTGTGGCATCTTCTTTCTGACTGATAGGTTGCAGCGCAATCACCCGCGGTTTATCGTCGCTCAGCGTGGCAAGCAGTTCGTCCAGCGCTTCAATATCACGTACGCGCCCAACCGGATGTTTAATCTCATTTGCGCGTTCCAGTGCCTGAGACAGGACATCATAACCACCACGCATGTTCACCTTCGGAGAAACGGTCACCCAGGTATTGGGTGTGCAGCGCACTTCGTGCGTACCGCTGGTCTCTATCTGGCAGCTAAAACCGTTCTTTTCCAGCAGGTCGGTAAGCGGCATTAGATCATGGATGCAGGGCTCACCGCCGGTAATCACCACATGACGCGCGGTGTACCCTTGTCGGCCAATCACTGCCAGCAGATCTTCACTACTTGCCGCCCCCCATTTATCACTCTCTTTGGTCTTCGCCAGGATGCTGTACAGGGAAACTTCCCGATCCTCAAGCTTATCCCAGGTGTGTTTGGTATCGCACCAGGCACAGCCAACCGGGCATCCCTGTAAACGAATAAAAATGGCGGGGACGCCGGTAAAATAACCCTCACCTTGCAGGGTCTGGAACATCTCGTTAATCGGGTACTGCATAGCACTCTCAATATGGGGATAAACGATAATTATCGCAGATCCCCACCAAAGTATCATGCCCCATCGGTGCTTTAAGAGGCGATCGCTGCGATAAAGCGTGCCGTTATCTGCTGCGGACGAGTGATTGCCCCGCCCACCACCACGGTATGAGCGCCTAATGCCAGGCAACGTGCGGCGCGTTCCGGAGTATCGACGTTCCCTTCCGCCACGACCGGAATGCTGACCGCTGCCAACACCTCACGCAAGAACCCACAGTCATTCTCCACCAGCACATGCCCAACGGTTTCTGCGGTATAGCCGTAGAGCGTGGTGCCCACACAGTCAAACCCCAGACGCTCGGCTGTCACCGCCTCGTCTACGGTTGCAATATCCGCCATCAGCAGTACGGACGGGTAGCGAGCGCGGATCTGCGTGACCAACTCTTCCAGCGTCTGACCACCGGGGCGCGGGCGCGCAGTGGCATCCAGGGCAATAATTTCCGGTTCAACGGTCATCAGCTCATCCACTTCCCGGAGAGTGGCCGTGATAAACACCTCACTGCCAGGGTAATCGCGTTTGATAATCCCAATCACCGGCAGGGAGACAATCTCTTTGATAGCACGAATGTCCACCACGCTGTTCGCACGGATACCTACCGCACCGCCTTGTGCTGCCGCCAGCGCCATACGTGACATAATAAACGGACTGTGTAGAGGTTCATTTTCCAGCGCCTGACAGGAGACGATTAATTTACCTTTCAGGGAATCCAGTACAGTTTTCATTACGATAAAATCTCTTCAACTTCGTTTTTGATGATGGTGACATGCGGGCCATAAATCACCTGAACGCCGTTGCCGCGAATAATCACGCCACGCGCTCCGGTCGCTTTCAGCGCCGCTTCATCTACCTTGCTGCTCTCTTTCACCGTCACGCGTAAGCGCGTGGCGCAACAGTCCACCTCTTCCAAATTCTCTTTGCCTCCCAGCCCAGCGATGACTGCCGCTGCGCGTTCACTTTGAGGCAAGCCGGACTCAATCGCGGTTGCGTTCTCACGACCCGGTGTCAGCCAGCCAAAGCGGGTGATCAAATAGCGGAAGGTGAAGTAGTAAAGGAAGAACCACGGTATTCCCACCATGGGGACGTACATCCAGTTGGTTTTAGCTTCTCCCTGTAACACGCCAAAGAGGAGGAAATCGATAAGCCCACCCGAAAAGGTTTGCCCAATAGTGATATGTAAAATATGGGCGATCATAAACGCCAGGCCATCGAAGAAGGCGTGAATGACGTACAACACGGGGGCGACAAACAGGAAGGAGAACTCTATAGGCTCAGTGATCCCTGTCAGGAAAGAGGTCAGGGCTGCCGACAACAGCAGTCCGGCGACAACCTTTCTATTCTCCAGCTTTGCGGTGTGGTACATCGCCAGGCATGCGCCAAGCAGACCGAACATCATGGTGATAAAGCGCCCGGACATAAAGCGCGCGGTTCCCGCGTAGAACTGCTGCGTATTCGGGTCGGCAAGCTGGGCAAAGAAAATCCGCTGCGTACCTTCAACCAACTGACCGTTGACGATTTCGCTGCCGCCCAGCGCCGTCGTCCAGAACGGCAAATAAAAGATATGGTGTAAACCCAGTGGGCCAAGCATACGCAGAATGAAGCCGTACAACAGCGTCCCCAGATAGCCCGTCGCATCCACCAGACCGCCCAGTCCAAAAATAAGTTTCTGGAAATGCGGCCAAACCACCGTCATAACCGCCCCCACTACAATCGCGGCAAGGGAACTAATAATCGGTACAAAACGCGAACCGCTAAAAAAACCGAGAAACTGAGGGAGTGAGACTTTATTGAAACGGCTATGCAACGCGCAGGTGACAAGACCAATCACCACCCCACCAAACACGCCCGTTTCCAGCGTCTGAATACCAAGCGTCATTCCCTGGCCAACAGCACCCGGGTTCTCTTGCGCCAGCGTTCCGTTGAGCGTTAATAAGGCGTTGATGGTGGCGTTCATCACCAGAAATGCCAGCAATGCGGCAAGCCCGGCAGTACCTTTATCCGTTTTCGCCAGCCCCACGGCGACACCTACCGCAAAGAGTACCGACAGGTTGGCAAACACAATGGAACCTGCGCTGGTCATGATCGTAAAGATTGCCTGCAACCAGCCGACATCTAAAAACGGATATGCCGTCAATGTGTTTGGATTTGACAACGCGCCGCCAATCCCTAGCAACAGTCCTGCTGCGGGCAATACCGCAATTGGCAACATAAAGGATTTGCCGAACCGCTGTGCTTTTTCAAACCATCCCCCCGATGAGGCGCCGCTAAACATTTGCATCATTTTTTCATCTCCTCGATTATTGATGAAAATTTTTACCATATTAATTTTTATAAGTGAAAATTATCATCAAAATCCAGGAAGCCGATCATACTTTTTTAAAATGTCTGGCATCTCGCCCCTGCTTTCCGCCACACTGTTAACAGATAAACGCATTAAGGATTTTGCATGTCAGAAAATGAAAACCTGCTGCTGAGATTGCGCCAGAGCGTTGATGGATATAGCCGAACACAACAAAAGCTAGGAGAGTTTGTACTTAACGATCCTGCAAAAGTGGTCTACCTGACGATTACCGAACTGGCGCGTGAAAGCGGCACCAGCGAGGCTAGCGTCACACGTCTGTGCCGAACACTGGGGTGTAAGGGCTATAACGAATTCAAAATGGCGCTGGCACTCGATCTCCGACAAGGACAGTCTGTAGAGCACAGCGGCGATGAAATTGACACTGTGGTCAATGAATCCGTGCAAGCGCTACAGGACACAGCAAAATTACTCGACAGGACCTTGCTGGAAGACGCCGCGCTTGCACTGCATCAGGCCCAGTCAGTGCAGATTTATGGCGTCGCGGCCAGCGCTATTCTGGGGGAGTATTTACATTACAAACTCCTGCGTCTGGGGAAACCCGCACAATTGTTCAGCGACATGCATCGTGCTGCTATGAACGCCACAACGCTGAGTAAAAACACGCTCGTGGTGGCGATTTCCAGTTCAGGCTCCACGCGCGATCTGCTGCATGTCGTAAAACTAGCGCGTAAGCAAGGTGTGCACGTACTGGCGCTGAGTAATACGCCGCGCAGTCCGTTAGCGTCGCTGAGTGATATTCAACTGGTCGCGGCCAAACCGGAAGGTCCGTTGAGTGCCGGCGCGCTGAACGCCAAGGTGGGAGTAATGCTGTTGATAGAACTGCTCACCACATCGCTGATCGCACTGGATGAAAAGTACAGCGATGTAAGCCAGAAAACGGCCAGTGCGACCCTACCGCTACTGCTTTAAAGGTATAAAAAACCCGCCGAAGCGGGTTTCTTAGAGTATAAAGCGACAGTAATAAATTACTGACCTTTGATCTCTTTACGACCGTTGTACGGTGCTTTTTCACCCAGCGCTTCTTCGATACGAATCAGCTGGTTGTATTTAGCAACGCGGTCAGAACGGCTCATAGAACCGGTTTTGATCTGGCCTGCAGCAGTACCCACAGCCAGGTCAGCGATGGTAGCGTCTTCAGTTTCACCGGAACGGTGAGAGATCACGGCAGTGTAGCCAGCGTCTTTTGCCATCTTGATTGCAGCCAGCGTTTCGGTCAGAGAACCGATCTGGTTGAATTTGATCAGGATGGAGTTAACGATGCCTTTCTCGATACCTTCTTTCAGGATCTTGGTGTTAGTTACGAACAGATCGTCACCAACCAGCTGGATTTTGTCGCCCAGTACTTTGGTCTGGTATGCAAAACCATCCCAGTCAGACTCGTCCAGACCGTCTTCGATAGAAACGATCGGGTACTGTTTGGTCAGGTCTTCCAGGAAGTGAGTGAATTCTTCAGAGGTGAACGCTTTGTTGCCTTCGCCAGCCAGAACGTATTTACCGTCTTTGTAGAATTCAGATGCTGCACAGTCCATCGCCAGAGTGATGTCTTTGCCCAGCTCGTAACCTGCAGCTTTAACCGCTTCAGCAATTACAGCCAGCGCTTCAGCGTTGGAACCCAGGTTCGGCGCGTAGCCACCTTCGTCACCCACAGCGGTGTTCATGCCTTTCGCTTTCAGCACTTTAGCCAGGTTGTGGAACACTTCAGAACCCATACGTACGGCTTCTTTCAGGGTTTTCGCGCCAACCGGCTGAATCATGAATTCCTGGATGTCGACGTTGTTATCAGCGTGCTCACCACCGTTGATGATGTTCATCATCGGAACCGGCATGGAGTATTTGCCCGGAGTACCGTTCAGCTCAGCGATATGCTCGTACAGCGGCATGCCTTTAGCGGCAGCTGCTGCCTTGGCGTTTGCCAGAGACACCGCCAGGATGGCGTTTGCACCGAAGTTGGATTTGTTTTCAGTACCGTCCAGGTCGATCATGATTTTGTCGATGCCAGCCTGATCTTTGGCATCTTTGCCAAGGATTGCCTGAGCAATCGGGCCGTTAACCGCGCCAACAGCTTTCAGTACGCCTTTACCCATGAAGCGGGATTTGTCGCCATCGCGCAGTTCCAGCGCTTCGCGGGAGCCCGTAGACGCGCCTGACGGAGCTGCTGCCATACCGACGAAACCACCTTCCAGGTGCACTTCGGCTTCAACAGTCGGGTTACCACGGGAGTCGATGATTTCACGACCGATGACTTTAACGATTTTGGACATTAGGTTTTCCTCAGTACAAGTTAAACTAAAACTCCAGACAAACAACGCGTACCTTTGGTACGCGTTGCCGTTCTAACTTTTTTTACTTCTTACTTCGCCTGACGCTTCTGATGCTCGCTGGCGGCTTTCACAAAGCCAGCAAACAGCGGATGTCCATCACGTGGCGTGGAAGTAAATTCCGGATGGAACTGACAGGCCACGAACCACGGATGATTCGGTACCTCAATGATCTCGACCAACTGATCATCACCGGAACGGCCTGCAACACGCAGACCCGCAGCTTCAATCTGTTTCAACAGCATATTGTTGACTTCGTAACGATGGCGATGACGCTCAACAATGGTCGGCGCGCCGTACAACTGACGAACCAGACTATCGTCACCAAGCTGACACTGCTGCGCGCCAAGACGCATGGTGCCACCCAGATCGCTCTTCTCAGTACGGACTTCAACGTTGCCGTCTTCGTCACGCCATTCGGTAATCAGCGCCACAACCGGGTACTTACAGTCTGGCACAAATTCCGTCGAGTTGGCGTTGTCCATACCGGCGACGTTACGCGCAAATTCAATCAACGCAACCTGCATACCCAGGCAAATGCCCAGATAAGGAATATTATTCTCACGCGCATAGCGTGCAGTGGCGATCTTCCCTTCCACACCACGGTAGCCGAAGCCGCCAGGGATCAGGATAGCGTCCAAATCTTTCAGGATTTCGACACCGCGCGTTTCAACATCCTGCGAATCGATCAGCTTGATGTTGACGGTCACACGATTTTTCAGACCACCGTGTTTCAGCGCTTCGATAACGGACTTATAGGCATCCGGCAGTTCAATGTACTTGCCGACCATACCGATAGTCACTTCGCCTGCCGGATTCGCTTCTTCATAAATAACCTGTTCCCATTCAGACAAGTTAGCTTCCGGACAGTTCAAGCTGAATCGTTTACAAATATAATCGTCCAGCCCCTGTGATTTCAACAGGCCTGGAATTTTATAAATGGAATCGACATCTTTCATTGAAATAACGGCTTTTTCCGGCACGTTACAGAACAATGCAATTTTTGCGCGCTCATTCGCAGGAACGGCGCGATCGGAACGACAAATCAGGACATCAGGCTGAATACCGATGGACAGCAGTTCTTTCACAGAGTGCTGAGTCGGTTTGGTTTTCACTTCACCCGCGGCTGCCAGGTAAGGCACCAGAGTCAGGTGCATAAACAGCGCGTGTTCACGACCGATATCAACCGCCAGTTGACGAATCGCTTCAAGGAATGGCAGAGATTCGATATCACCGACGGTGCCGCCGATTTCGACCAGAACAACGTCATGGCCTTCGCCGCCTTCCAGCACGCGTTCTTTGATAGCGTTGGTGATGTGCGGGATTACCTGTACGGTCGCGCCCAGATAGTCACCACGACGCTCCTTGCGCAGAACGTCAGAATAGATACGGCCCGTAGTGAAGTTGTTGCGGCGGCTCATTTTGGTGCGAATGAAACGCTCGTAGTGACCCAGGTCCAGGTCGGTTTCAGCGCCGTCTTCAGTAACGAACACTTCCCCGTGCTGGATTGGGCTCATGGTACCCGGATCGACGTTGATATACGGATCCAGTTTCATGATAGTCACGTTGAGGCCACGGGCTTCAAGAATGGCTGCGAGGGAGGCTGCGGCAATGCCTTTACCCAGAGAGGATACGACCCCGCCGGTCACAAAAATATAGTTCGTTGTCATGCTGAACCTGAGAAGTTAGGGTGAAACGATGGAATAACCAGGACGGGAAAGTAGTATACCCGAACATGACGTACGCCACAAACTTTCATTATCCCTCCTCTTCGTCAGCTCACAATTAACATCGGGAGTGAGAAAATAGCCCCTTTGGGGTAAATGTTTTTGACGCAAATCAAGAGCTTGTTATTTAAAAAATCACACAAAACGCCCTTGACCGCTCAAACTCCTTAGAGATCAATTTCCTGCCGTTTTACCTGCTGCCAGACTTCTTCCATCGTTTCCAGATCAACGCCAGTCATTTCCAGACCCCGCGCCGCCACAATCCGCTCGACCTCACGAAAACGCCGCTCGAACTTTTCGTTGGCTTTTTGCAAGGCGGTCTCCGCTTTAGTGCCTAAGTGACGAGCCATATTGACAGTGGCAAACAGCAAATCGCCCATTTCCTCTTCCAGTTTAGCCTGGTCGACAACGGCCTGCCGCGCCTCGTGCATGACCTCGTCGATCTCTTCGTACACCTTATCGACCACCGGTCCCAGCGTCGTCCAGTCAAAGCCAACATTGGAACAGCGCTTCTGAATTTTCTGTGCCCGCATTAACGCCGGTAAACTGCGCGGAATATCGTCAAGGGCGGAGTGCTGCGCTTTTTGCGCCCGTTCGCCGGTTTTGATTTGCTCCCAACGGGCCAGTACTTCGCTGCTGTTGTGGGCCTGGGCATCGGCAAAAACATGCGGATGGCGGCGCTCCAGTTTGTCACTGATGGCGGCACAAATATCATTGAAATCAAAGCGCCCTTCTTCCTGGGCTATCTGCGCGTAAAACACCACCTGGAACAGCAGGTCGCCCAGTTCGCCGCGCAGATCGTCAAAATCTTCACGAGAAATCGCGTCGAGCACTTCGTAAGTTTCTTCAAGGGTGTAGGGGGCAAGCGTGGCGAAAGTCTGTTCGTTATCCCACGGACAGCCGGTTTCCGGGTCGCGCAGGCGCTGCATGATGCCAAGCAGGCGGTCAATCTGGTTCATTGGTGAGTCCTGAATACGCAGGCCCGATAAGCGAAACGTCATCGGGCATTGTGATATTGCCGGATGACGGCTAACGCCTTATCCGGCCTACAAATTATTAATTGCCGTGCAAACGGCGCGCGTCAATCACATCGGGGACCTGATTCAGCTTGCTGAGCACACGTCCCAGCACTTGCAGGTTATAGATTTCAATCGTCATGTCGATGGTGGCAAGCTGCTGTTTGGTATCACTACGGCTGGCAACGCCAAGCACGTTAACCTTCTCGTTCGCCAGAATCGTCGTGATATCGCGCAGTAAGCCGCTGCGATCGTTGGCCTGTACACGTACCACCAGCGAGTATCCCGCCGAGTAGGTTTCGCCCCAGACGGCATCCACAAGGCGTTCCGGCGCATGCGCACGCAGTTCGACCAGTTGCTCACAGTCCGCCCGATGAACGGAAATCCCGCGACCCTGGGTGATGAATCCGACAATCTCATCGCCCGGAATCGGCTGGCAGCAGCGGGCAATGTGATGCATCAGGTTGCCGACCCCTTCCACAACAACACGCCCATTATCTTTACGTCGGTTCTGCGGGGTATGCGTTTTCTGCTGAAGCTGTTTCAGCGCGGCGGCATCTTCTTCAGCGGCACTCGGTTTGTTGAACTGCGATTGCAGGAAATTCACCATCTGATTCAGACGGATATCACCACCACCAATCGCCGCCAGCAGCTCCTCCAGCTCGTTAAAGTTATAACGCGGCAGCAGATGTTTTTCCGCTTCTTTCAGGCTGATCCCCAAATGCGACAGCTCATCATCCAGAATCTGCCGTCCGGCAAGGATGTTCTTGTCCCGATCCTGTTTGCGGAACCAGGCGTGGATTTTCGAGCGCCCACGACTGGTCGTCACATAGCCCAGATTCGGGTTCAGCCAGTCACGACTTGGGTTCGGCTGTTTCTGGGTGATGATCTCGATCTGATCGCCCATCTGTAGCTGATAGGTAAACGGCACGATGCGCCCACCAATTTTCGCCCCAATGCAGCGGTGCCCGACATCACTGTGAATGTGGTACGCAAAATCGAGCGGCGTGGAGCCAGCAGGCAGATCGACCACATCACCCTTCGGCGTAAAGACGTAGACCCGATCGTCGAAAACCTGACTGCGCACTTCATCGAGCATCTCACCGGAATCCGCCATCTCTTCCTGCCAGGCGATCAGCTTACGCAGCCAGGCAATGCGGTCCTCATGACCCGAGCGCGCCCCGCCTGCGACCGCACCTTCTTTGTATTTCCAGTGTGCGGCAACGCCCAGCTCGGCATCTTCATGCATCTGTTTGGTTCGAATCTGGATCTCAATCGTTTTGCCACCTGGCCCCAATACCACGGTGTGAATCGACTGATAGCCATTCGGTTTCGGGTTGGCAACGTAGTCGTCAAACTCATCCGGCAGATGGCGATAGTGGGTGTGCACAATCCCCAGCGCTGCGTAGCAGTCCTGCAAACGCTCGGCGACAATACGTACGGCACGGACATCAAACAGTTCATCAAACGCCAGATGCTTTTTCTGCATTTTCCGCCAGATGCTGTAGATATGTTTCGGGCGCCCGTACACTTCCGCCTTCACGCCCTCGGTTTTCATTTCTGAGCGCAGATGACCGACGAACTCTTCGATATAGTGCTCCCTGTCGATACGTCGTTCGTGCAGCAGTTTGGCAATACGTTTGTATTCGGCAGGATGCAGATAGCGGAAGCAATAATCTTCCAGCTCCCACTTCAACTGCCCGATACCTAATCGGTTCGCCAGCGGCGCATAGATGTTGGTGCACTCTTTCGCCGCCAGTACGCGCTCATCTTCCGGCGCGTCTTTCACTTCGCGCAGATGGGCAATTCGTTCGGCAAGTTTAATGACCACGCAGCGGAAGTCGTCGACCATCGCCAGCAGCATCCGCCGCACGTTATCGACCTGTTCTGAGGAGACGGAATCGGTATGGGTCGCTTTCAGTTGGCGGATGGCCGCCATATCACGCACGCCGTGAATCAGGTTGACGATAGATTTGCCTACGCTTTCCTGCAGGGTCTCTTCGCTAACGACATTGGCATCTGCCAGAGGAAACAGCAGCGCAGCCCGCAGCGTGTCGATATCCATACTCAGCGTCGAGAGGATTTCCACCATCTCTACGCCACGCCACAGCAGCAGCTCCGCATCCGGATGCCCCTGCGTCTGTTGCAGGCAATACGCCCAGGTTTCGGCTAAGCGTTCACATGACTGCTGGCTGGTGATCCCAAGACTTTTGATCCATTTTTTCGGATCAAATTCCCCAGCTTTATTTAGATGTGCACTTCTTACCGCAACCATTGTCCTCTCCTTAAGGGACGAGACCTGTCGAAGTCGACAAGTCGTGATTTATTTTGAATGCTCAAACAACACCATTGATTCCAGGTGTCCCGTGTGGGGGAACATATCGAGCATCGCCAGCCGCTGAATTTGGTATCCTGCGCGAAACAACGCCTCGCTATCACGCGCCAGCGTAGCTGGATTACAGGATACATAAACAATGCGGCCAGGCTGCAATTTTATAATATGTTGCATCACGCTTGCAGCCCCTGCACGTGCAGGGTCGAGCAAGACTTTATCAAAACCGTGTTTGGCCCACGGCTGTCGGGTAACATCCTCTTCGAGATTTTCATGAAAGAATGTCACATTATGTAATCCATTTTGTTGCGCGTTTTCGCGCCCTTTTTCCACCAGCGCCGGTACCCCTTCCACCCCGACGACGCTTGCTGCCCGGGTCGCCAGCGGGAGGGTGAAATTGCCCATCCCGCAGAAGAGATCCAACACGCGGTCGCCGGGCTGTACGTCCAGCCACGCCAGCGCGCTGGCGACCATTTTCTGGTTCACCCCTTCATTAACCTGAATAAAATCACGCGGACTGAAGTTTAAGCGTAGTCCGTTTGACTCATACCAGGGCGTCTGACCAGATAACGTTTCCAGTATCTCGCTTTGTGGTGCCAGATAAAGAGACAGTCCCTTTGAATGCGAAAAGCGTTCCAGTTTTTCGTTATCCGCGCGACTTAATGGCGCGGTATGACGCAGAATCATCAGCGTGCCGCTGCCTGCCTGCACCAGTTCAACGTGCCCCAGATGGCGAACGCCCTGCAGGCTACCAAGGCATGCCCTGAGATCGGGCAGCAATGCTTCAAGTTGGGGCACTAAAATGGGGCACTGTCTGACATCGACAATGTCGCTGGACGCCGCCTTGCGAAACCCCATCTGCAACGTCTGGGTTTTCGGCTGATAGTTGAGACTTAACCGCGCGCGACGGCGATAGCCCCACGGCGCATCGGCGATCACCTCCGTGACATCGTTGTTCATCAGACGTGACAGCGCAGCACTTTTACTGCGCTGTTGCAGTTCAATACTGGCGTGCTGTTGCTGACAGCCGCCGCAAATGCCAAAGTGCGGACAGCGCGGCGTTACGCGATCCGGGCTATCATTCAAACGGCGCTTAACCTGGGCTTTCGCATACTGTTTTTTATCTTCGGTGATCGCCACCTCCGCACTTTCCTGCGGCAGCAATCCGGGGATAAACAGCGTCTTTCCGTTGTGTCGCGCAACGCCCTGACCAAAAGAATCGAGGTCATTGACGGTAACGGTTATGATCTGGCGCGTCGTCACGCGCCGTTTTGCAGAGTAGAATTGCGCCATCGACGAGATTATTCTCAATTTAACAGTGTGACCCTAATTGTCCCATAACGGAACTCCATGACCAACTACAGCCTGCGCGCTCGCATGATGATTCTGATCCTGGCCCCAACCGTGCTTATTGGTTTACTGCTCAGTATCTTTTTTGTTGTGCATCGCTACCACGACTTGCAGCGTCAACTGGAAGATGCCGGTGCCAGTATCATCGAGCCGCTCGCGGTCTCTACCGAATATGGTATGAACCTGCAAAACCGCGAATCCATCGGCCAGCTCATCAGCGTTCTACATCGCCGCCACTCTGATATCGTGCGGGCGATTTCGGTCTACGACGAGAATAACCACCTCTTTGTCACCTCGAATTTCAATCTCAACCCGTCAGAGATGCAGTTGCCTCCGGGCTCGCCGTTCCCGCGCCGACTGAGCGTTGAGCGTCATGGCGATATTTTAATCCTGCGAACGCCGATCGTTTCAGAAAGCTATTCGCCGGACGAATCCCCGGTCACTGATGCAAAAAACGCGGGTAATATGTTGGGATATGTGGCGCTTGAGCTCGATCTCAAGTCGGTCCGCTTACAACAGTATAAAGAAATCTTCATCTCTTCCGTCATGATGCTGTTCTGTATAGGCATTGCGCTGATCTTTGGCTGGCGTCTGATGCGCGACGTGACGGGGCCAATTCGCAACATGGTTAATACGGTTGACCGCATCCGACGAGGACAGCTCGACAGCCGCGTTGAGGGCTTTATGCTCGGCGAGTTGGATATGCTGAAGAACGGCATTAACTCGATGGCAATGTCGCTCGCCGCCTATCATGAAGAGATGCAGCATAATATCGATCAGGCAACCTCCGATTTGCGTGAAACGCTCGAGCAGATGGAGATCCAGAACGTCGAGCTGGACCTGGCAAAAAAGCGCGCGCAGGAAGCCGCACGCATCAAGTCTGAGTTTCTGGCCAACATGTCCCATGAGCTGCGCACCCCGCTGAACGGGGTGATCGGCTTTACGCGACTGACGCTGAAAACTGAACTGAATGCCACCCAGCGCGACCACCTGAATACCATCGAGCGGTCGGCAAACAATCTGTTGGCGATCATCAATGACGTCCTGGATTTCTCTAAGCTGGAAGCGGGTAAACTCATTCTTGAAAGTATTCCGTTCGCGTTACGCAATACGCTTGATGAAGTGGTAACGCTGCTGGCGCATTCATCGCACGACAAAGGGCTGGAACTGACGCTCAATATTAAGAATGACGTGCCGGATAACGTAATTGGCGACCCATTACGTTTACAACAGGTGATCACCAATCTGGTCGGCAACGCGATCAAATTCACCGAGAGCGGCAACATCGACATTCTGGTCGAGAAACGCTCGCTGAGTAATACCAAAGTGCAGATTGAAGTGCAGATCCGCGATACCGGCATCGGCATCCCTGAACGCGATCAGTCGCGCCTGTTCCAGGCTTTCCGTCAGGCCGATGCCAGTATTTCCCGTCGCCACGGCGGCACCGGGCTGGGGCTGGTGATCACGCAGAAACTGGTCAACGAGATGGGAGGCGATATCTCCTTCCATAGCCAGCCACATCGCGGTTCAACCTTCTGGTTCCATATCAATCTCGATCTGAATCCGAACGTGATCAACGACGGCCTGGCAACCGCATGTCTGGCCGGTAAACGCATTGCCTATATCGAGCCAAATGCCGCCGCCGCGCAAAGCACACTGGATATTCTCAGCGAAACGCCGCTGGACGTGGTCTACAGCCCTACGTTTTCCGCGCTGGCCGTTGAGCATTACGACTTTATGCTGCTCGGCGTTGCTGTCACCTTCAAAGAGCCGCTGACGATGCAGCACGAACGGCTGATTCAGGCGACCCAAATGGCTGAGTTCCTGATGCTGGCGCTGCCGTGCCACGCTCAAGTGAATGCCGAAAAGCTCAAACAGGACGGCGTTGCCAGCTGTCTGCTAAAACCCCTGACCTCCACGCGTCTGCTGCCAGCACTGGTGGATTTGTGTCGTCAGAACCACGACGAAAGCATACTGGTATCAGACGAAAACAAAATCGCTATGACTGTCATGGCGGTTGATGATAATCCGGCTAACCTGAAGCTGATTGGCGCGCTGTTGGACGATCTGGTTCAGCATGTTGAGCTGTGTAATAGCGGCCAGCAGGCGGTCGATCGTGCGAAGCAAATGCAGTTTGATCTGATCCTGATGGATATTCAGATGCCGGATATGGATGGCATTCGGGCTTGCGAACTGATCCACCAGCTTCCTCATCAGCAACAAACGCCGGTTATCGCCGTCACGGCGCACGCGATGGCAGGTCAGAAAGAGAAATTATTGAGTGCCGGAATGAATGACTACCTGGCAAAACCGATCGAAGAAGAGAAGCTGTGTAACCTGCTGCAACGCTATAAACCCGGCACAAGCGTCCCGACGCGCCAGATTAGTATCGAACCGGTTGAACCTGCTTTCAACCCAAATGCCACGCTGGACTGGCAACTGGCGCTGCGCCAGGCCGCCGGGAAACCGGATCTGGCACGTGATATGTTGCAAATGCTGATCGACTTCCTGCCGGAAGTGCGTAATAAAATCGAAGAGCAGCTGGTAGGAGAAAATCCGCAAGGCTTAATCGATCTGATTCATAAACTGCATGGCAGTTGCGGCTATAGCGGCGTGCCTCGCATGAAGAATCTGTGCCAGTTACTGGAAAGTCAGTTACGCGAAGGGACGCCGGAAGAGGATCTGGAACCCGAATTTCTGGAACTGCTGGACGAGATGGATAACGTGGCGCGTGAAGCGCGGAAATGGCTGTTATAGGCCGGACAGGCGCGCGCCATCCGGCCTGTCGCTCGCCTCAGCGTAACGTCTGCCCCATTTTGAGCGTCGCCGCCACGTTGCGCGCGGTCATGCGCACATTCTCTGCGGCATTCTTCAACGCATCGTCCAGCGTACAGATGGTATAAATCACGCTGAATACGGCATCAAGCCCATGCTCATGGACAATGCCGACATCGGCCGTCAGGCTGCCGGCAATGCCGATCACCGGTTTGTTGTAGCGCTTCGCCACTTTCGCCACGCCTACCGGCACTTTGCCGTGGATCGTCTGGCTGTCGATGCGCCCTTCGCCGGTGATCACCAGATCGGCATCCGCAACGTACGCATCCAGTTGCAGCGCATCGGTGACAATCTCAATCCCGCGCCGCAGTTGTGCACCGCAAAACGCATACAGCGCCGCGCCCATACCTCCTGCCGCGCCGCCGCCAGCCAGTTCAAGGACATCCACCTTCAGATCGCGGGCAATAATCTGCGCATAATGCGCCAGTGCCGTATCCAGACGATCGATCGTTTCTGCCGTCGCGCCTTTCTGTGGGCCAAACACTGCCGACGCGCCCTCTTTGCCCGTCAACGGGTTAGTCACATCGCATGCCACTTCGATACGGCATGCGGCAAGACGTGGATCCAAGTGGCTGATATCAATTCGTGCAAGCGCGTCGAGCGCCGCACCGCCCTTTCCAATCTCATTCTGCTGAGCATCGAGCAACTTTGCCCCCAATGCCTGCACCATGCCTGCGCCGCCGTCGTTGGTCGCACTGCCGCCGAGCCCGATAATAATATGGTCTACGCCGACATCCAGCGCATGACGAATCAACTCCCCGGTCCCCCAGGAGGTGGTCTTTAATGGATCGCGTAACGTGACAGGTACCTGTTCCAGACCGCTGGCCGCCGCCATCTCGATGAAGGCCGTACGCGCATCACCGGATAAACCGTAAAACGCGGTGACAGGTTCCCCAAGTGGCCCCGTGACATCGACTTCAACAATGCGTCCCGTTGTCGCCTCCACCATGGCTTCGACCGTTCCTTCCCCGCCATCAGCAACCGGAAGTTTTACGTAATCCGCATCGGGCCAGATTTCGCGAAAACCTTGCTCAATGGCGTTCGCCACTTCGAGAGCACTCAAACTTTCCTTATACGAGTCCGGTGCGATCACTATTTTCATAAGCCGTCCTTACGCATGTTGACTCCGCTAAGCATACACCCGGTTTACCGATAAAAAATAACCGGTCCTTTTGGGACCGGTGTCTATCTTAACGAACCATGCACGGACGTTTGTTATCGAACGTCCAGTTCGGGATCAGATACTGCATCCCCATCGCGTCGTCACGCGCGCCCAACCCATGTTTCTGATACAGCTCATGGGCTTTCATCACCTGGTCCATATCCAGCTCAATACCCAGACCCGGTTTCGCCGGTACCTGCACCATACCGCCTTTAATTTCAAACGGTTCTTTAGTCAGGCGCTGGTTGCCTTCCTGCCAGATCCAGTGGGTATCGATCGCCGTAATCTTACCCGGTGCCGCCGCCGCAACGTGAGTGAACATCGCCAGTGAAACGTCGAAGTGGTTGTTGGAGTGTGAACCCCAGGTCAGACCGAACTCATGGCACATCTGCGCGACGCGCACAGAGCCCTGCATCGTCCAGAAGTGCGGGTCAGCCAGCGGAATATCCACCGACTGTAGTGACAATGTATGACCCATCTGACGCCAGTCGGTGGCGATCATGTTTGTCGCCGTCGGCAAACCGGTAGCGCGACGGAACTCCGCCATCACCTCACGACCTGAGAAGCCCTGCTCAGCACCGCACGGATCTTCCGCGTAGGCCAGTGAACCTTTCAGGTACTTACCGATTTTGATCGCTTCATTCAGCGACCATGCACCGTTAGGATCCAGCGTGACGCGCGCCTGTGGGAAGCGTTTTGCCAGCGCCACAATGGATTCTGCCTCTTCTTCCCCGGCCAGCACGCCGCCTTTCAGTTTGAAGTCGTTGAAACCATATTTCTCATACGCCGCTTCAGCCAGACGAACGACCGCATCGGGCGTCATCGCTTCTTCATGACGCAGACGATACCAGTCACATTTCTCATCCGGTTGGCTCTGATACGGCAGCGGTGTGGCGTTGCGGTTACCCACGAAGAACAGATAGCCGAGCATTTCAACTTCACTACGCTGTTGACCGTCGCCCAGTAAAGAAGCCACGTTAACGCCCAGATGCTGTCCCAGCAGATCCAGCAGTGCCGCTTCAATCCCGGTCACGACGTGGATGGTGGTACGCAGGTCAAAAGTTTGCAGGCCGCGACCGCCTGAGTCACGATCGGCAAAAGTATTACGTACCGCATTCAGCACGTTTTTGTACTCGCCAAGCGGTTTACCCACCACCAGTGGGATCGCCTCTTCCAGAGTCTTACGAATTTTCTCGCCGCCGGGGATTTCACCGACGCCAGTATGACCCGAATTATCCTTGATAATCACAATATTACGCGTGAAGAATGGCGCATGCGCACCGCTCAGATTCATCAGCATACTGTCGTGTCCCGCAACCGGGATAATCTGCATGGCCGTAACCACTGGGGTGGTAAATTGTGCGTTCATTATTGAGTCCTTATACAAAATCAGTGACGGCCGAAAACGGGACGTTTACGGTCAAAAGTCCAGCCGGGGATCAGGTACTGCATCGGACCGGCGTCATTTCGCGCACCGCCTGGCAGTTTTTTGTAAGCGTCATGCGCCTTCTGCACGTGATCCCAGTCCAGTTCAACGCCCAGTCCTGGGGCATCCGGAACGGCAATTTTTCCGTTTTTAATCTCGAGAGGATTTTTCGTCAGGCGACAATCGCCCTCCTGCCAGATCCAGTGCGTGTCGATGGCGGTCGGTTTACCCGGCGCTGCGGCGCCAACGTGGGTAAACATCGCCAGTGAAATATCAAAGTGGTTGTTAGAGTGGCAGCCCCAGGTCAGCCCCCAGTCGTCGCACAACTGTGCCACCCGCACCGCGCCGGAAAGTGTCCAGAAATGCGGATCGGCGAGAGGGATATCGACAGCATTGAGCATTACCGCATGGCCCATTTCGCGCCAGTTGGTGGCGATCATGTTCGTCGCCACCGGCAACCCCGTGGCCCGTCGGAATTCCGCCATCACTTCGCGACCAGAGAATCCCTGCTCCGCGCCACACGGATCTTCAGCATACGTGAGCACATCGTTAAGCCCTTTGCACAGCGTGATGGCCTCATCAAGCAGCCAGGCACCGTTGGGATCAACGGTAATACGTGCATCCGGAAAACGCTTTTTCAGCGCTCGGGCGGTGTCGATCTCTTGCTCGCCAGGCAACACGCCGCCTTTGAGTTTGAAATCTTTAAAGCCATAGCGATCCTGCGAGGCTTCTGCAAGACGCACCACGGCATCGCTGTTTAACGCTTCCTGATGGCGCAGGTGGTACCAGTCGTGATTGCCCGGCGTGGTCTCCAGATAGGGCAGATCGGTTTTTGTGCGATCGCCAATGTAGAAGAGATACCCGAGTACGGTCACCGCATCGCGCTGTTTGCCTGGCCCCAACAGTTCGCAAACCGGCACGTTGAGCGCCTTGCCCAGCAGATCGAGCAGGGCCGCTTCCAGCGCGGCTACCGCGTTTACGCGCAGTTCGAAGGTCCACGCGCCTTTGCCAAAGGTGTCAAAGTCAGCTGCCTGATTGCCTTTGTGTACCTGCTGAACCACTTTATTCAGCCGGGCCACTTCCTGACCGAGCACCATCGGGATGGCATCAACCAGCGTCTGGTAGATCACCTCACCGCCCGGGGCTTCACCTACGCCGGTGTTGCCGGCGTTGTCGGTAAGGACCACGATATTGCGGGTAAAGTACGCGTTATGCGCGCCGCCAATGTTGAGGAGCATACTGTCATGTCCGGCAACCGGAATGACCTTCATGTCCGTGATAACGGGACTGGATTGTGTCGTCATGATAGTTGTCCTGCGACAGGTTTCAGTTCGATACGTTTGATATCCCCCACCAGCACCAGATAGCTCAGTACCGCGATCAGCGCGTGCACGCCCACATAGATCAGCGCGCCGTTAAAGGAGCCCGTCGTGCCGACGATATAGCCAATCGCAATGGGCGTAACGATACCGGAGATGTTGCCGAACATGTTGAACAGACCGCCGCTCAGGCCGCTGATTTCTTTCGGTGCTGTATCGGCCATCACCGCCCAGCCCAGCGCACCGATCCCCTTGCCAAAGAACGCCAGCGCCATGAAACCAATGATCATCCACTCGACGTTGACGTAGTTACAGAACACCATCACCATCGACAACAGCATCCCCATAACGATAGGCGTTTTACGCGCAATGTTCAGCGAGCCGGTTCGGCGCATCAGCCAGTCGGAGATAATGCCGCCCAGAACCCCGCCGATAAAACCGCACACGGCCGGAACCGAGGCCACGAAGCCCGCTTTCAGGATCGACATGCCGCGAGCCTGCACCAGATACACCGGGAACCAGGTGATAAAGAAGTAAGTTAATGCGTTAATGCAGTACTGGCCGATATACACGCCAATCATCATGCGGGAACCCAGCAACTGCTTGATCTGCCCCCATTTCACGCTGAAGGGGACTTTGGCTTTGGTGTCTTTCTGATCCATGTTGATCAGCGCCCCGCCTTCTGCAATGTACTCCAGCTCTTTCTTGTTCACGCCCGGATGCTGGTTCGGTTCGTGGATCACTTTCAACCAGATAAAGCTGATAACAATCCCGAGGCCGCCCATAAAGAAGAATACGTGTGACCAACCCACTTCATGTGTCAACCAACCCATGATCGGGGCGAAGATAACGGTGGCAAAGTACTGTGCAGAGTTAAAGATCGCGACGGCGGTTCCCCTCTCCTGCGCCGGGAACCAGGCCGCAACAATACGACTGTTGCCGGGGAAGGACGGCGCTTCCGCCAGACCGACAAGGAAGCGCAGAGTAAACAGCGCAACGATAATGCCGAATCCGCTGAAGATATCGACAAAGCCTTGTAACAGAGTAAACATGGACCAGATGAAGATGGACCAGAAGTAAACGCGTTTGGAACCAAAACGGTCCAGCAGCCAGCCGCCCGGGATCTGCCCGATAACGTAGGCCCATGAGAACGCAGAGAAAACGTAACCCATACCGACCGGATCCAGACCAATGTCTTTGGCCATCTCCGAACCGGCAATGGATAAGGTGGCGCGGTCGCCATAGTTGAAGGAGGTGACGATAAACAACATCACCACTATCCAGTAGCGGGCATTTGTGCGTTTTTCCGCACTGCTCGCAGCCTGACTTAATGAACTCATTGTTGCACTCCTGAATTTTCGCGTTAGTCACGCTCACTCTGAACAGCACAACTGGTAGGGGATCAGAGGTGACGTTTCGTGTTTTTTGCAGCTTTTATTAGGTCGTTCGCCTTGCTAACTGCATTTTTTTATAACTGGCAGGAGAAGTATAAAAAGCACCAGGTTCTTGCTCACCGTGCAAGAACCCAACATTTAGGCAACGTATCACTTATGTTTATGGCAAAAGCCCAGGGTGATGGAAGCGACTTCACGGAAATGAAAACATATAACGGAAATCGCACGGGACTTAGGTGGAAAAGGTAAGAGTGTGAAACAGGTCGCTTGACCCTATGAAAACGCCCCTAAAAACCCTTCAATAGCGAAGGCTTTTAGGGGCGTTTGCCCGAGGCTAACTCGATTCAGTATTGGGTACTATAAAGGCAGGTCGTTCCCGTGCCTGGTGTCACAACGGAGTCCCTCCCGGTAGGGGGAGGGTTAACTCTCAAAACAAGAGTGTGCCCCAGTGTTCAACCCAGGGATTGGATTCGCTTTCAGGCTCCGGATGCTCACTGGCATCAATCAGCAACATGTCTCCCACGCGCTGTGCGCTTTGTTCCTGCAACAGGGCGTCAAACTGTTTACCGCCGTTGCAGAAATTGACGTAGCTGCTGTCACCCAGTGCAATCACGCCATAACGCAGATTCGGCTGGAAACCCAGTTGGTCTTTGATCCCCTGAAACAGTGGCACAATGCTGTCAGGTAAATCGCCCTGCCCGGTCGTGGAGGTGACCACCAGCGCGATTTTATCCTGATATTCCTGCCAGTCCGTCAGTTCAGGATCTTCAAAAACGGTCGCTTTGTGCCCTTGCGCCGTCAGGATCGCTTCGGCCTCTTCGGCGACCAGCAGCGCATTGCCATACATCGTCCCGACAAAAATCCCAATTTCCGCCATGCTTGATTACTCCCTGGATGAAGAACTTATGCCTTCATCCTGACCTGCTGGCTCACTTAACTCAACCCTTTCATTCTCAGGGAGAAGTCCTTGCCAGCCAAACTGTGACAGTGCCTGCAACCAGACCGCATCCAGCCCCGCATGAATCGTCAGCGGTTCACCGGTAAACGGATGCGTCAGCGAAAGCTGACTGGCGTGTAGCATCAGTCGGTTGCAGCCAAAATGTTCCGCCGCGCTGCGGTTCTGCCGCAAATCGCCATGCTTGCTGTCGCCAATAATCGGATGACGCAGGTGCGCCAGATGGCGTCTGAGCTGATGCTTGCGTCCCGTTTGCGGATCCAGCTCCACCAGTCCGTAACGCGTCGTCGGATAACGCCCGGTCGCCACAGGCATTTCAACAGTGGAGAGGCCACGGTAATGGGTCACTGCAGGCTGCGGGTCCTTGTTTTCACGGACAAACTTATCGGCGATTTTATCCAGTTCTTCTACTAACGGATAATCGAGTACCGCCTCCTCCATCAACCATCCACGGACAATGGCGTGATAGCGTTTATGGATCTGGTGCTGCTCAAACTGCTGCGCGAGGCGGCGGCCGGCTTCACTGGATAAGCCCATCAACAGCACGCCGGATGTTGGTCTGTCAAGGCGATGCGCGGTAAACACGTGCTGGCCAATCTGGTCACGCACAGTCTGCATCACCACCACTTTTTCGTCGCGATCCAGCCAACTGCGGTGCACCAGCCAGCCGGAAGGTTTGTTGACCGCAACCAGCCACTCGTCCTGATACAGAATCTCCAGCATCAGGATTTATCTTGCGCGAAAAGCGCATCCAGCGTCTGCAACGCCTCCAGCAGGATCTCACGCTGCGGGTGATCGCCCTCGAGCGCCATTTCGTAGTATGGCGCGACGGCAAACGCCTCAGGCAGCGGCTGCGCGCTGTCCAGTAAAGCATGCATACGGGGGATCAGGACCCATTGCAGCCACTCAATCGGCTCCATCGTATCCATACAAAACGGTTGGGTACTGGTAAACAGGTGGGCTTCGGGTTCATCCATCCGCCAGTGTTGATGCTCACGCAGCAGCGCTTCAAGTGCGTGGAGCTGCTGACGCACACGGTCATGAGTCGTCATGAAAGTCACCTCAATGATGAAAAATCTGGCGCGAAGGATACCACCAGTAAAAAAAGAAACAAAAAAAGGGAGCACTGTAAAAACAGTGCTCCCGGTTCGTTTCGCAGCATTCCAGCTACTTTTCGTGCTCCCTGCTCATCCGTGACAACTTTTCCAGTGGTCTTGCGACCTGTTGTTCATCCTGAACATTTGCATCCTGCTCACACCACCCCGATGCGATTACTTCATCCTGAAGCGTCCTGGCCATCCTGACCCACCAACTATCCTGACTGGCTCTCGTTCTCCTTCCTGGAGGTGTCCGTTAACGCATTCCCGCGTTTTCCTCTTCACTTCATCCTGAAGCCTTTCCCTGTAACACCGTCCTGGTGTGTCCTTACGATGTGCCATCATCCTGATGTTCACTTCGTTGTGCGACTCCTTGTCGACGTAGATAGAATCGCCTTTTTTACGCCGTCTTACAAGGTGCTTATAGGCAATCCCTTAAGGAAAATTTCATATGAAAGTTGACAGAAAATGATTAACATATTGATTTATTAGAATATTGACTATTTTTGCTTCGTGATGTCTTTATTTATCACCTGGCGATCTCCTACAGGGCTTGTAAGAGATCTCTCACATATTAACGGGGTAAATGGATTACAGAAGAGGCTTAAGTTGCGTAAGGAAATCCGCAAGAGAAGGCGCCAGAACGGAACGATTACGCGTTCCCAGCGTTTCTTTGATCACTTCACCGGACAGATTGCAGAGTGAAATCACCTCCAGTTCATTGTCCAGCGTGGCAATAAAGAGGGTCGGCGACAGTTTCAAACGTTTCTGCGTCACCAGATGACCAATCAGGTTTTCCTGAACCCGTCTGAAATCATCCGCACTCCAGGTCTGCAATAGCGTCAGCGTTTCACTGGCTAACTGTGCACGCATATCTCCGGCAAACTGCGTGGTATAAAACGCATGAAGGGCTGGTTGTATCACAATATCGAAGGCACGTTCAACCGCGTTTACATTCTGTTCACCTTCAAACGGCTGCGGTTGCCAGTAAACGGCATCACGGGTGGTGGAAATGATGCACGGAGAAGGTACGCCATACAGCTCTTCGCTCATGGGCCAACTTGCGTGTTTGTCATGCCATTCGTTGCAGTAGCGCGTCGTAAAGTCTTTCAGGGCCAGAGCTGTCTGTTCGTCCACCGGTTTCTCTCTTCATAAAAGCCAGGATACACTTGACGCATAGTGTATCTGGTTTATGACGGTGAAACATGTCTTCTTATGAAAACCATCAGGCTCTTGATGGCCTGACGCTCGGTAAATCAACCGATTACCGGGATCTTTACGACCCCAGCCTGCTACAAGGCGTGCCCCGTAGTCTGAATCGCGACCCGTTGGGGTTAAAAGCAGGCAGTCTGCCGTTTCACGGTGCCGATATCTGGACGCTGTATGAACTGTCATGGCTGAATGCCAGGGGATTACCGCAGGTGGCGGTTGGCCATGTAGAACTGGATTACACCAGCGTTAATTTGATTGAATCCAAAAGCTTTAAGCTGTACCTGAACAGCTTCAACCAGACGCGGTTTGATTCCTGGGAAGCGGTACAACGGACGCTGGAAAACGATCTGCGTGCCTGTGCCGAAGGGAATGTGACCGTTGCGTTGTACCGTCTCGACGAACTGGAAGGACAACCTGTCGCGCATTTTCACGGCACCTGCATTGATTTTCAAGACATCGGCATCGACAACTACCAGTTCACCACTGACTTTTTGCAGTCCGCCGCCAGTGGGGAAAAAATTGTTGAAGAGACGCTGGTAAGCCATCTGTTGAAATCAAACTGCCTGATCACCCATCAGCCGGACTGGGGCTCCATACAAATTCAGTATCGCGGACGTAAAATTGACAGAGAGAAGTTGCTTCGTTATCTGGTCTCTTTCCGCCACCATAACGAGTTCCACGAGCAGTGCGTGGAACGCATTTTCAATGACCTGCTACGCTTCTGCCAGCCAGAGAAACTGAGTGTTTATGCCCGCTATACACGCCGTGGCGGTCTGGATATCAACCCGTGGCGGAGCAACACCGACTTCGTTCCGGCGACCGGCAGATTAGTTCGACAATGAATTATTTCACAATTTTGCGCGCCGGATTCCACGCGCAAGGTTGTGAAAGGTCATAAGCCAGGGCTATTGTAATCTACAGGGAATGACGTTTTGCGTCCCATAAGGAGTTTACTTGATTACACATATTAGCCCACTTGGCTCAATGGACATGTTGTCGCAGCTGGAAGTCGATATGCTTAAACGCACGGCCAGCAGCGACCTGTATCAACTGTTTCGTAACTGTTCGCTTGCCGTTTTAAACTCCGGCAGTCTGACTGACAACAGCAAAGAACTGCTGTCCCGCTTTGAAAGTTTCGACATTAACGTGCTGCGTCGCGAACGCGGTGTGAAGCTGGAACTGATCAACCCGCCAGAAGATGCATTCGTCGATGGTCGTATCATCCGCGCGCTACAGGCAAACCTGTTTGCAGTACTGCGCGACATTCTGTTTGTTAATGGTCAGATTCATAATGCGGGGCGTTTCCAGCATCTGGATCTCGAAAGCTCCGTGCACATTACTAACCTGGTGTTCTCTATTTTGCGTAACGCCAGAGCATTGCACGTGGGCGAAGCGCCAAACATGGTTGTCTGCTGGGGCGGCCACTCCATTAATGAAAATGAATACCTGTATGCCCGACGCGTCGGGACGCAGTTAGGATTGCGCGAGCTGAATATCTGCACCGGTTGCGGACCAGGTGCTATGGAAGCGCCAATGAAAGGCGCTGCGGTGGGTCATGCTCAGCAGCGTTATAAAGACAGCCGTTTTATTGGGATGACCGAGCCGTCGATTATCGCCGCTGAACCACCGAACCCGCTGGTTAACGAACTGATCATCATGCCGGATATCGAAAAACGTCTGGAAGCTTTCGTGCGTATCGCCCACGGCATTATCATCTTCCCGGGCGGCGTGGGAACGGCAGAAGAGTTGCTGTATCTGCTGGGGATCCTGATGAACCCGGCGAACAAAGATCAGGTTCTGCCGCTCATCCTGACCGGCCCGAAAGAGAGTGCCGACTACTTCCGCGTGCTGGATGAGTTTATCGTGCATACGCTGGGCGAAGCCGCGCGCGTGCATTACCGCATTATCATTGATGACGCGGCAGAAGTGGCGCGTCTGATGAAAAAAGCGATGCCGCTGGTGAAAGAGAACCGTCGTGATACTGGCGATGCCTACAGCTTCAACTGGTCGATTCGTATCACGCCGGATCTGCAAATGCCGTTCGAACCGTCCCACGAGAACATGGCCAACCTGAAGCTGTACCCTGACCAACCGGTTGAAGTGCTGGCGGCAGACCTGCGTCGTGCCTTCTCGGGGATTGTGGCGGGTAACGTCAAGGAAGTGGGCATCCGCGCCATCGAAGAGTTTGGGCCATACAAAATCCACGGCGACAGTGAAATGATGCGTCGCATGGACGATCTCTTGCAAGGTTTTGTCGCGCAGCACCGTATGAAGCTGCCAGGCACCGCCTATATCCCCTGCTACGAAATCTGCGCCTGACGCGCAAAGCGTTTCATGAACCGGGAACAGCGATGCGCTCTCCCGGTTTTTTTATAATTACCAAAGAGATAACACCTTTCCTTTATTAAGCCAGCTAATACATCATACAAAAATTATCGCCACGCAAACGATTACCCACCTAATGCAACCGCGTTTTATAAGCCAAAATTTAAGTTAGTCATCACAAACCACCATAAACAACGATTTTTACAACGCAACCTCCGTATCTACCTTGCAATACTTTCAGGTGATATGTCGTTAATGCTAGCCTTCGCGCGCGTAAATTCGCTTTGATGTTTTTTTAACAGACTAATGATCCAAACATATCCCTGTTAGAAGTGGATTATTGCATTTGGGATCGCGATCACTGATAGATTCATTAGTTAAATGTATCTTTCTGCCCGCAAATTACTACGGTTAAAAATTTTATAAAAATCGTCATTGCAAGAATTTCGTTTTACTGTCAGGAATTTTTTCCTGATTTTTAGCTTCCTCCAGGAGAAATAGATGGAAACCATTCAAACCAGCACTATTGCTTCGACTGAAACACGAAGCGCATGGCGCAAGACCGACACCATGTGGATGCTGGGCCTTTATGGCACGGCTATCGGTGCGGGCGTATTGTTCCTGCCAATTAACGCAGGTGTCGGTGGGATGATCCCGCTGATTATCATGGCAATTATCGCCTTCCCGATGACCTTCTTCGCTCACCGTGGTCTGACTCGCTTCGTGCTGTCCGGCAAAAACCCGGGCGAAGACATCACAGAAGTGGTTGAAGAGCACTTTGGTATCGGCGCAGGTAAACTGATTACTCTGCTGTACTTCTTCGCGATTTACCCGATTCTGTTGGTTTACAGCGTTGCGATTACCAACACGGTTGAGAGCTTCCTGACTCATCAGTTAGCTATCACGCCACCACCGCGTGCGATCCTGTCGCTGATCCTGATTGTCGGGATGATGACTATCGTCCGCTTCGGTGAGCAGATGATCGTGAAAGCGATGAGTATCCTGGTGTTTCCGTTTGTTGCCGCGCTGATGCTGCTGGCCCTGTACCTGATCCCACAGTGGAGCGGTGCTGCGCTGGAAACGCTGTCCTTTGATTCTGCGGCCTCTACCGGCAACGGTTTGTGGATGACCCTGTGGCTGGCGATTCCGGTTATGGTGTTCTCTTTCAACCACTCTCCGATTATCTCCTCCTTCGCGGTGGCGAAGCGTGAAGAGTACGGTGACGCGGCAGAGAAAAAATGCTCGAAGATTCTGGCATTCGCTCACATCATGATGGTGCTGACAGTCATGTTCTTCGTCTTCAGTTGTGTACTGAGCCTGACTCCGGCAGACCTGGCAGCAGCGAAAGATCAGAACATCTCGATTCTGTCTTACCTGGCAAACCACTTTAACGCGCCGATCATCGCCTGGATGGCACCGATCATCGCGATGATTGCCATCACCAAATCCTTCCTCGGCCACTACCTGGGCGCACGTGAAGGTTTCAACGGGATGGTTATCAAATCGCTGCGTGGTAAAGGCAAATCTATCGAAATCAACAAACTGAACCGCATCACCGCGCTGTTCATGCTGGTAACGACCTGGATTGTCGCTACTTTGAACCCGAGTATCCTCGGTATGATTGAAACCCTGGGCGGCCCAATCATCGCGATGATCCTGTTCCTGATGCCGATGTATGCGATCCAGAAAGTACCGGCAATGCGTAAATACAGCGGTCACATCAGCAACGTGTTTGTTGTCGTGATGGGTCTGATTGCTATCTCCGCGATTTTCTACTCCCTGTTCAGCTAAGTTGTTTGGCGCCGCTTTCGGGCGGCGCTTCCTCCCTGATACAACCGCAATGGATGCCCTATGATTAGCGTATTCGATATTTTCAAAATCGGCATTGGCCCTTCCAGTTCACATACCGTTGGACCAATGAAAGCCGGCAAACAATTCACGGATGATCTGATTGCCCGCAATATTCTGACGGATGTAACCCGCGTCGTGGTGGATGTGTATGGCTCCCTGTCGCTGACGGGTAAAGGCCACCACACCGATATCGCGATTATCATGGGTCTGGCAGGAAATCTGCCGGACACCGTCGACATCGACGCCATCCCTGGCTTTATCCAGGATGTGAACACCCATGGACGCCTGCTGCTGGCGAATGGTCAGCATGAGGTTGAATTCCCGGTTGATAAATGCATGAACTTCCATGCTGATAACCTGTCTCTGCACGAGAATGGGATGCGCATAACCGCGCTGGCAGGCGATAACGTCCTCTACAGCCAGACTTATTACTCCATTGGCGGTGGTTTCATCGTTGATGAAGAACATTTCGGTTTACCAAACAGTGCGCCGGTCAACGTACCGTATCCGTACAAATCGGCGGCCGATCTGCAAAAACACTGTCAGGAAACCGGGCTTTCCCTTTCCGGCCTGATGATGCAAAACGAACTGGCGTTGCACAGCAAAGAAGAGCTGGAACAGCACTTTGCTAACGTCTGGGACGTGATGCGCGGCGGCATTGAGCGCGGTATCACCACCGAGGGCGTACTGCCAGGAAAACTGCGCGTACCCCGTCGTGCGGCGGCGCTGCGTCGGATGCTGGTAAGCAGCGACAAAACGACCACCGATCCGATGGCGGTCGTTGACTGGATCAACATGTTCGCTCTGGCGGTGAACGAAGAGAACGCCGCTGGCGGGCGCGTCGTCACCGCCCCCACGAACGGTGCCTGCGGTATCGTGCCGGCTGTCCTCGCCTACTACGACAAATTCATCCGCGAAGTGAACGCTAACTCGCTGGCACGCTACATGCTGGTCGCCAGTGCGATTGGCTCACTGTACAAAATGAATGCCTCAATTTCCGGCGCGGAAGTGGGCTGTCAGGGCGAAGTCGGCGTGGCCTGTTCAATGGCGGCGGCCGGTCTGGCAGAACTGCTGGGCGGCAGTCCAACGCAGGTATGTATTGCAGCAGAAATCGGCATGGAACATAACCTCGGTCTGACCTGCGACCCGGTTGCGGGACAAGTTCAAGTACCATGCATCGAGCGTAACGCGATTGCGTCCGTAAAAGCGGTCAACGCGGCGCGTATGGCGCTGCGTCGCACCAGCGAACCGCGCGTCTGCCTCGATAAAGTCATCGAAACCATGTACGAAACGGGCAAAGACATGAACGCCAAGTACCGCGAAACCTCTCGCGGTGGCCTGGCCATGAAGATTGTCACCTGCGATTAATCGTGCACACAGAGGCCTCATTTTGCGAGGCCTCTTCTTGTTTTGGCCTCCCGCAATAGCCTGCTTCTGTCCTGAATGTTACCCTACAGGCTGACTGGTAAGGGAGAACACCGTGGCTGTCCATCTGCTCATCGTCGACGCACTCAATTTAATCCGTCGGATCCACGCCGTTCAGGGATCGCCCTGCGCGGATACCTGTCTGCATGCGCTTGATCAGTTGATTGTCCACAGTCAGCCCACCCACGCCGTGGCGGTATTTGATGATGAAGCACGGAGCAACGGCTGGCGTCATCAGCGCCTACCGGACTACAAAGCCGGCCGTCCACCGATGCCTGACGAACTGCACAATGAGATGCCCGCCCTGCGTGCCGCTTTCGAGCAACGAGGTGTCGCGTGTTGGGTGTCGAGCGGCAATGAAGCCGATGACCTGGCGGCAACGCTGGCGGTTAAAGTCGCACAGGCAGGCCATCAGGCCACCATCGTGTCGACTGACAAAGGCTATTGTCAGCTACTCTCCCCAACCTTACGTATTCGTGATTACTTTCAGAAACGCTGGCTGGATGCGCCGTTCATTGAAAAAGAGTTTGGCGTTCAACCGCAGCAATTGCCGGATTACTGGGGACTGGCGGGGATCAGCAGTTCAAAAGTGCCAGGCGTCGCTGGCATCGGCCCGAAAAGCGCGACGCAACTGTTAGTGCAGTTTCAGACGCTGGAAGGTCTCTACGCGCATCTGAATGATGTGCCGGAAAAATGGCGCAAGAAGCTGGAAACTCACCAGGAGATGGCATTCTTATGCCGTGATATTGCGCGTTTGCAAACCGATTTGCAGCTTGACGGTAACCTGCAACAGTTGCGCCTGGCGCGATAATGTCGTGGGCCGGATGACGCAGATCGCCCAACCCGGCACACAAACAGCGACGGACACTCCGCCGTTTATTCTTCGATACGTAAGCCGTAGGTTTTAAACTTCTCCAGCACAACGGCGATCTCTTCATCGGATAACACCGGCACCGGATCCACAACCGCCAGCGTCTTCATATAGAGTTGCGCCAGCACTTCTACTTCGTGTGCCAGCCACAGCGCCTTTTGCAGATTCGCCTCACAGGCAATTAAACCGTGATGCTGCAACAGCGTGGCTTTGCGATTTTTCAATGCCACGACAACATGTTCAGAGAGCTCTCGGGTTCCAAAAGTAGCGTAAGGCGCGCAAGGAATTGAATTTCCCCCTGCCGCCGCAATCATATAATGGATTGCCGGAATCGGCCGGTTGAGAATAGACACCGCAGTACAGTGAATGGCGTGGTTATGCACAACCGCATTCGCCTCCGGGCGAGTCTGATACGCCGCAAGATGAAAGCGCCATTCGCTGGACGGTAATTTACCTTCTTCATATCTGCCGTCGTTATCCACGTAAACAATCATCTGTTCGGTCATTCGCTCATAAGGAATGCCGCTCGGGGTAATCAACATACCGTCCTGATAACGCGCGCTCACATTTCCCGCAGTCCCCTGGTTTAAACCCAGGCGCGTCATTTCAAGACAGGTTTCGATAATTTCTCGAGATAAACGAGTTCTTTCCATCTCAGTTCTCCGGGTAATCGGTTCAATGGCTGATAACGCTCTTTTTGTCGCGCGTATTATTTTTGTCTTAAGCGCTTAATTAATTTCATTTCCACTTTTACCGTCTCATGGACGGGGCGATCTTCAATGGCGCTGAGCATCATGGCGAACGCTTTTTCCGCCCAGGCATTCTCGTCCTGCTGCATCGACCACACGTTATTGGACAGAAATCCCAGCATCGGATGCTCATCGAACGTGCCGATATTGATCTCGGGCGGAATGACGCCAAAACGGTCGCGAATGGCTCTTACCGCGCCTTCCAGCACCGGTAATGACGAGGCGATGAACGCCTGCGGACACCCTGCTTCGTCGATTAAAGCCTGCATAATCTGATATCCCCCTTCCGGGGTGTTCACCGGTCCTTCACGCACCCAGTCACGGTGATGAATCCCTTTTTTACTGAGCGCATTCAGATAGCCCGTCATACGGTCGCTGATACTGGGTAAACCGGTATCACCCACCAGAAACCAGAGCGGTAACGTTTCGGTATCCAGCAAACTTTGGGTTAATTGTTCGCCACCTGAAATATTGTGACTTTCCACCAGCGCGTTATCCGTATACTTAAAATCACGGTCCAGCAATACCATCGGTTTTCTCACCTGGCGTAAATGATGCTGCTGGTTTTCTAACGTCGCCGGGACAATAAAAAGGCCGTCCACATTACGGGCAATTAAGGCCTTGGTGATCTTGTTTTCGTAATCGACATCATCATAGGTACAGCTAATCATCAACTGGTAACCCGAGCGGCGGCAGCGCTGCTCGAGTTTCTCAGCTAACGTGGCAAAAAAGACGTTAGAAATATTAGGTACAATCAGGCCAAGCGTATCCGTTTTATTCAGCTTCAGACTGCGGGCGGAATGGTTAATCACATAACCATATCGCTCGACATATTCATTAATACGCGTTTGCGTTTTGAGGCTGATTCGATACTGTTCAGCTTTTCCGTTTAGCACCAGTCTCACGGTTGTCACCGATAAATTCAGGTCGCTGGCTATCTGTTCTACTGTTTTAGCCATGTATGTGCCCCAGTCACCGTCCACGCGTCAATTGACAATCATAAAAGTATTTTACACTTTTGTCTTACCGCATCAGTCGGTTAAGCGCACGCCATTGATCTCACCAGGTAAGCGGGGCGCAGATACCGCCCCCAGCCTGTCTATTTCTTGCCGAATGGATGTAACAGCTTGTCAATTTCCGGCGTATTAATGTTCTGGGCGCTCACAAATTTCACCGGAATATCGATCTCTTTCGCGACCGTTTGTCCGGACAGCGCCGCATTCAAGGTTTTAATCCCCTGGTAACCAATCTGAAAAGCGTCCTGGACGACAAAGCCCTGGATCACGCCAGTGTTAAGGAAGTGAATAATGGCTTCAGTGCTGTCAAAACCTATAACTTTCACCTTCCCTTTCAGATTCTGACTGTCAATAGCGTTAGCGACCCCCAGCGTTGAGCCCTCATTAGTGCCATAAATCCCGGCCAGATCGGGATTGGCCTGAATCATATCAATGGTCTTATCCATCGCTTTTTGCGGATCGCCATCACTGTACTGCACAGGCAGCACCTTGATGTCCGGATACTTTTCCTTCATACGGGCAATAAACCCTTCCGAGCGCTCAATCGCCGATGACGTTCCGGCGACGTGAGCAATAATGCCGACTTTACCTTTATTATTCACTTGCGCCGCCAGCGCATCCGCCGCTTCAGCGCCAGCTTTACGGTTATTGGTCGCAACAAAGCTGACTGGAATATCGGAGTTCACGCCAGAGTCAAAGGTGACAACCTTAATACCTCGCGAATTCGCCGTTTCCACCAGCGGAGCAAGCGCATTCGCATCCAGCGCGGCCAGCAGCAGGCCATTCGGTTTTTGCGCCATGGCGTTTTCAACCAGCTGAATTTGTTCTGCGATCTGGGTTTCATCCGCAGGCCCCACATAGCTGGTTTTATCGCCCAACTCTTTCGCTGCCGCTTCCGTTCCCATTTTTACGGTTTGCCAGAATTCATGCTGGAAACCTTTACTGATGACGGGAAGGTTCAAATCTTTCGCCAACGCGCTGGAAGTGACGCACGCCAGCAGGGATAACGCATAGATAAAATGCCTGGTTTTCATTGTTGTACTCCGTTGTGAGTGTGTCACCCTTAACGTCAGGGTCTGTGTTCCCCGTGACTGCCGGGAGCGTAAATCAACGAATCTTTTTGCGTAACGTATCGAGATAGACAGCGGCGACGACCACAATGCCCATCGCCACCATTTGCCAGAACTGGGAGACGCCCATCAGGTTCAGGCCGTTTTTCAATACGCTCATAATGAATGCACCGATGATGGTGCCGCCGATAGTGCCGATCCCGCCCATCAGACTGGTGCCGCCGATTACCACGGCGGCGATGGCTTCAAGTTCATAACCGACGCCAACCGTTGGCTGACCAGAGTTCAGGCGCGAGGCCAGAATGACCCCGGCAATGCCCGTTAACAGTCCACAGAAGGCATAAACAAAGATCTTAACGCGCTGGACTTTGATCCCGGAAAGGTGCGCCGCCACTTCATTACTGCCCACGGCATAGACGTAGCGACCAATCACTGTTTTTTTGAGGATATAACCGGCAGCCAGGGCGACAATCACCAGATAGAACACCGGATACGGCAGTACATCGAATAAACGTCCCTGCGCCAGCAATTTAAAGGTGGGGTAATCAGCAAAATAAATGGCGCGACCGTCCGTCATGACCATGTTGATTCCTCTGACGGACATCATCAGCCCCAGGGTGGCGATGAACGGCGGAATCGTCATTTTGGTCACCAGCAGACCGTTTATGTAGCCGCACAATCCCCCGGCCAGCACGCCCGCCAGAATGCAAACCGGCAGTGGCAGTCCGAGCGTCGCACAAATGCCCACCGCAACGCCGGAAAACGCCACCACCGACCCTAAGGAAAGATCGATCCCCGCAGTAATAATCACAAACGTTACGCCAATAGCCATAATGCCGATAACCGACGTTTGTAGCGCAATCGTCATAATATTTTCGGTATTAAAGAAAAACGGCGAACTGAAGCTGAAGAAGACAACCAAAATAATCAAACTAAAAAGCGGCGCAAGGCGCATTAAAAGTTCTTTATTAATTTTTATTTTCTTATTATTGCTGTCTGAAGAGGTTACAGAGATGGTCATGATTTAATCCTCTAACGTCGCATATTGCATGATTTTTTCTTGTGTGGCGTTATCAGCAGTTAATTCTCCGGTAATACGACCACTGCGCATAACTAAGATACGATCGCACATGCCCAGAACCTCCGGTAATTCCGAGGAAATCATAATGATCGACTTCCCTTTCGCCACAAGACGATTCATTAATTCATAAATTTCCAGCTTTGCGCCAACGTCAATTCCCCGGGTGGGTTCATCAAAAATAAGAATATCGGTATCTTTGCATACCCAGCGGGCAATAATAATTTTTTGCTGATTTCCCCCACTCAGATTCAGAGCCGCCTGTTCAAGGTGCGGCGTTTTGATTCTGAGCGCCCTGACCTGTTCTTCACTCGTTTGCTGGCAGCGTTTCGCATCAACGTTGCCAAAACGGTCAGCGTATTCAGGGTAATTCCCTAACATAATATTGCGCTCAACGGACAGATTAAGCGCCAGCCCCTCTTTTTTGCGGTCTTCGGTTAAATAGCTAATACCTTGCGCGATGGCGTCAGAGATACCCTTTATCACAATGGCTTTGCCGTTCAACTTAATGGTCCCGCTGTCGATGGGATCGGCGCCAAAAAGCGCCCTCGCCAGCTTCGTTCGTCCGGCCCCCATCAAGCCAGCAAAGCCCAGTATCTCTCCCCGATTCAGCGTAAAATCGATGTTATTGAGGACGCCTTTACGCGTGAGGCCGCTGACTTCCAGCACCGGTTCCTGATGCGCCCGCGCTTCGCGGCGAGGGTAGATATTTCCCAGCTCACGCCCCACCATCATCGCAATCAGGTCGCTGATCTTCACGGTTTCATAATCAACGGTATCAATGTACTGGCCATCGCGCATGACCGTCGCGCGATCGGCAATCAAGGCCAGTTCTTCCAGACGATGCGAGATATAGACAATCCCGGTCCCCTGCGCTTTAAGTAACCGGGTCACCTGAAATAAACTTTCTATTTCCGTTTCCGTCAGCGCCGCCGTGGGTTCATCCATAATCAGGATTTTGGCATTAACGGATATTGCTTTCGCGATTTCCACCATCTGCTGCTGTGCCACCGTCAGATCTGCCACCAGCGTTTCAGGCGAAATATTCAGGTTTAATCTGTGTAAAATTTCGGTCGCCGCCTGGCGCTGTTGTTTTTCATCCAGTCGCCAACGGTTATTTTTACAAAACTCTCTGCCGATAAAGATATTTTCTTCCACGGTTAATTCCGGGAAGAGATTAAATTCCTGATGAATAATGGTGATCCCGGCATGCTGCGCGCTGAGCGGATCGCTGAATGACACCGGACGATCCTCAAATATAATATCTCCCTCATCCGGTTGATAAACACCGGATAAAATTTTCATCAGCGTGGATTTGCCTGCACCATTTTCACCTAATAGCGCATGCACTTCGCCTTTGCGAAGAGTAAAGTTCACATTACTCAACGCTAATACGCCGGGAAAGCGCTTGGTAATATGATTCATCTGTAAAAAGGTTTCGGACATTGCTGCTTTCCTCAATAATCAGAAACTGCAGGCAGTGAATCAGGCGAAGTGCATTCTCAGGGAGCGAGCGTCACCATGAATGTGAATACTTCCTGAAAACACGTATACGTCACGTCGATAAGTTGCCAGATATTGCTAACTCGAGTTAGCGATTTGCCCTTTAAAGCTATTTTAGCCACCCAAAATAGCCAAATCATTTGGGTTAAAAGTGTGATACCGGACAGACATTTATTTCTAATCTTTTGATTTTAAATATTTTAATAAATTTGACTGCCGTTGAATTATTTGATGCAGATCGAATTTTAACCACTTCTCGTGAAGCCACTCACATTCCCATCAGAAAAAAGTTGTGTAAAAAACACGCTAATATCTAAGCTAACTCGAGTTAGCAAATTCACCTATTTCAGACGACTGCTGCGGCGGTGCTCTTTCATCCGCCTGAGCAGCACGCCTACACGTGAGATGAGGAACCCCGAATGAAGAAGAACAGCCTGCCGAAAATTGGTATTCGTCCGGTCATTGATGGACGCCGAATGGGTGTGCGTGAATCACTGGAAGCCCAGACGATGAACATGGCGAAGGCCACAGCCGCACTGCTGAAAGAGAAACTACGCTACGCCTGCGGCACGCCGGTTGAATGCGTTATTGCCGACACCTGCATTGCCGGAATGGCGGAATCTGCCGCCTGTGAGGAGAAATTCAGTTGTCAGAATGTCGGTCTGACGATCACCGTGACCCCATGCTGGTGCTACGGCAGCGAAACCATCGATATGGACCCCCTGCGGCCAAAAGCCATCTGGGGTTTTAACGGCACCGAGCGCCCGGGCGCAGTCTACCTGGCGGCAGCGCTGGCGGCGCATAGCCAAAAAGGGATCCCAGCCTTCGCCATCTACGGTCAGGATGTACAGGATGCTGGTGATACGTCGATCCCGGCCGACGTTGAGGAAAAATTACTGCGCTTCGCCCGGGCAGGACTTGCCGTCGCCAGCATGAAGGGAAAAAGTTATCTCTCACTGGGCGGCGTGTCGATGGGGATCGCCGGTTCCATCGTCGATCATCATTTCTTTGAGTCCTGGTTGGGGATGAAGGTCCAGTCCGTCGATATGACGGAACTGCGCCGCCGTATCGATCACAAAATCTATGACGAAGCCGAACTGGAAATGGCGCTGGCGTGGGCGGATAAGCACTTCCGCTACGGCGAAGATAAAAATGCTCAGCAGTATCAGCGTAATGCCGAACAAAGCCGGGCGATCCTGAGGGAAAGCCTGCTGATGGCAATGTGCATTCGCGACATGATGCAAGGAAACGCTAAGCTGGCGGAGATGGGACGCGTGGAAGAGTCGCTCGGCTATAACGCGATTGCTGCGGGCTTCCAGGGGCAACGACACTGGACCGACCAATACCCCAACGGCGATACCGCCGAAGCGCTGTTGAACAGCTCGTTTGACTGGAACGGCGTGCGCGAACCGTTTGTTGTCGCCACCGAAAACGACAGTCTGAACGGCGTCGCCATGCTGCTTGGACATCAGTTGACCGGCACCGCACAAGTCTTTGCC
Source organism: Citrobacter farmeri (assembly GCF_019048065.1). Classification (NCBI taxonomy): domain Bacteria; kingdom Pseudomonadati; phylum Pseudomonadota; class Gammaproteobacteria; order Enterobacterales; family Enterobacteriaceae; genus Citrobacter; species Citrobacter farmeri. The sequence goes on along the minus strand of NZ_CP077291.1, from coordinate 977,807 downwards.
GACGTGCGTACCTACTGGTCGCCAGAAGCCGTTGAACGCGTGACGGGCCAGCCGCTGACCGGACAAGCAGAACACGGCATTATCCATCTGATCAACTCCGGTTCCGCCGCGCTGGATGGCACCTGTAAACAGCGTGATAGTGAAGGAAAACCGACGATGAAACCACACTGGGAGGTCACACAGCAGGAGGCTGACGCCTGCCTGGCGGCCACTGAGTGGTGTCCGGCGATCCATGAATATTTCCGCGGTGGTGGCTATTCGTCACGCTTCCTGACCGAAGGCGGCGTGCCATTCACCATGACTCGTGTGAATATCATCAAAGGTCTGGGGCCCGTTCTGCAAATTGCAGAAGGCTGGAGCGTTGAACTGCCAAAAGAGGTCCATGACACTCTCGACAAACGTACCGATTCCAGCTGGCCCACCACCTGGTTTGCGCCACGCCTCACCGGTAAAGGCCCCTTCTCCGACGTCTATTCCGTGATGGCTAACTGGGGAGCAAACCATGGCGTCCTGACCATCGGCCACGTCGGCGCAGACTTCATCACCCTCGCCGCGATGTTGCGCATACCTGTCTGTATGCACAACGTGGAAGAGGCGAAAATTTACCGCCCTTCCGCCTGGGCCGCGCACGGCATGGATACAGAAGGCCAGGATTATCGCGCCTGTCAAAATTACGGTCCTCTCTACAAACGCTAACAGGCAACCCTCCTCTTTGGGGAGGGTATTTTTACGGCTTAAGGAGCGGTTATGAAACAAGAAGTGATTCTGGTTCTCGACTGCGGCGCGACAAACGTGCGGGCCATTGCCGTTGATCGTCAAGGACACATTGTCGCCCGAGCTGCGGTTGCCAATGCCAGTGAGATTGCCGTGGAGAACAGCGCCTGGCACCAGTGGTCGCTGGATGCCATCCTGCAACGTTTCGCCGAATGCTGCCGAACGCTATCCGCTGAACTCTCAGCCTGCCAGATCCATGGGATCACGGTCACCACCTTCGGCGTTGATGGCGCGTTGGTCGATGAACGCGGTCAGTTGCTCTACCCCATTATCAGTTGGAAGTGTCCTCGCACCACCGCGGTGATGGATAACATCAGCCGTTTTATACCGCCGCGTCAACTTCAGACCCTTTCTGGCGTCGGCGCATTCAGTTTCAATACCCTGTACAAGCTGATATGGCTAAAAGAAAATCACCCACAGCTGCTGGAGCAGGCCCACGCCTGGCTATTCATCTCCTCACTCATTAATCATCGCCTCACCGGCGAATTCACCACTGACATCACCATGGCCGGCACCAGCCAGATGCTGGATATCCAGCAGCGGGATTTCAGCGCCGATATCTTACAGGCTACAGGATTACCGCGGCGGCTCTTCCCGCGACTCGTGGAAGCGGGTGAACAGATAGGTTCGCTGCTGCCTGCAATGGCAACAATGTTCGGTCTCCCGGCAGGAATTCCCGTTATCTCCGCCGGGCACGATACCCAGTTCGCACTGTTTGGCGCTGGTGCGGAGCAAGACGAACCGGTGCTCTCCTCCGGCACGTGGGAGATTCTGATGGTACGCAGTGCCAGGGTTGATACGTCGTTATTGAGCAGACATCCCGGTTCAACCTGTGAGCTGGACAGCCAGCCGGGACTTTATAATCCGGGGATGCAGTGGCTTGCTTCCGGCGTACTCGAATGGGTGCGCACGTTGCTGTGGCCCCCTGAGACACCGTGGCAAACATTGATTGCTGAAGCGCAAGCCGTTCCTGCCGGGGCCGATGGCGTGCAAATGCAGTGCGAACTGCTCTCTTCTGCGGACGCAGGCTGGCGAGGCGTTACGCTGAATACCACCCGCGCGCATTTCTACCGCGCGGCGCTGGAAGGATTAACGGAACAATTGCGACATAACCTGCATACGCTGGAAAAAATTGGTCAGTTCAGCGCGACGGAACTGCTACTGGTCGGCGGTGGGAGTCGCAATACGCTGTGGAATCAAATCAAGGCCAACATCCTTGAGCTTCCTGTCAAGGTGCTGGATGACGCAGAAACCACCGTTGCCGGTGCGGCGATGTTCGGCTGGTATGGCGTCGGCGCGTTTTCCAGTCCACAGAAGGCCAGAGAGCAGGTGCACTACCAGTACCGTTATTTCTATCCCCAAACACAGTAAAGGAATATTACATGCTCAAAACGATTTCTCCTTTAATCTCGCCGGCTCTGCTTAACGTTCTGGCGCAGATGGGGCACGGTGATGAAATTATTCTCTCAGACGCGCACTTCCCGGCGCACAGCATGGGACCGCAGGTGATACGTGCGGATGGTCTTAGCGTCAGCGACTTACTGCGAGCCGTAATCCCACTATTTGAGCTCGACAGCTATGCCCCACCGCTGGTCATGATGGCTGCCGTCGAAGGCGACACTCTCGACCCGAGTGTAGAGACGCGCTATCGCGAGGCACTCTCCACACAGGCACCGTGCCCGGATATCATTCGTATTGATCGCTTTGCCTTCTATGAGCGTGCGCAAAAGGTCTTCGCGATCGTCATCACCGGCGAATGTGCAAAATACGGGAATATTCTTTTAAAAAAAGGGGTAACACCGTAATCTCAATCACGCTCAGGGTATCGGATTAAGAGGTGAGAAGAGATGAAAGCGGCACGTCAGCAGACCATTGTGGATCTGCTCAGTCAGCATAAAAGTCTGACCACCGAAGCGCTGGCCGTTCAGCTCAATGTCAGTAAAGAGACCATCCGCCGCGATCTCAGCGAACTACAGGTACAAGGAAAGGTTCTACGCAACCACGGGCGCGCGAAAGGGATTCTGCGGGAAAACCCGGACAGCGGCGATCCTTTTCATATTCGCCTGAAGAGCCATTACGCACACAAAGCCGATATCGCCAGAAAGGCGCTGAGCTGGATTGAAGAAGGCATGGTGATTGCGCTGGATGCCAGTTCTACCTGCTGGTATCTGGCGCGACAGCTACCAGATATCAATATACAGATCTTCACCAACAGTCAGCCCATTTGCCAGGAACTCGGTAAGCGTCAACATATTCAGCTCATCAGTTCTGGCGGCAGACTAGAGCGCAAGCATGGCTGCTACGTCAATCCTGCACTCATTTCACAGCTTAAATTCCTTGATGTCGATCTGTTTATTTTTTCCTGCGAGGGGATCGATCGTCATGGCGAGCTATGGGATTCCAGCACCTTTAACGCGGATTTCAAATCGGTCCTGTTGAAACGTGCGTCTCAGTCGTTATTGCTGATCGACAAGAGCAAATTCAATCGCTCAGGAGAAGCTCGACTCGGGCATCTGGATGACGTAACGCATATTGTGTCGGACAGCGCGTCGAGGTAATCAGACTATTACATTCACTGATGTCAATTTCAGAGCTCGCGCCATAGCAACAATACGCCTTCAAATATCATCCATTGCAGAAAAAACAATCATAAGAATAATCCACCACATAAATCACGAAAATAAAGCATAAAACACCAATCCACAATAGTACAAAGCGCATTATGCCAATAATCCCGATAAAATAGAAAATAACAAGAAATTATCCCTTTTAAAATACATAAAGATAATAATCTCTTTTTTGATTATGACTATTTTTACGCGTTGCCCTGGTAAAAAAATAATGTTATCAATCTAATTAAGTCATTATTTATAATTGTAACCATGCACGCTTTCTAAAAGAGTTGAGCATAGTGCTATTTTTATGACTCAAGACTACCGACATATATATTAAGGATGATTTATGAATTTGAGAACTAAGGTATTTTTATTTCTGGCACTGGGCATTTTCACCTGCGCAAGTGGCATTGCGCTGGCTAAGGCTCCCTCAACGGCAACGGCTTCAACTCAGTCGTCTGACAATATCAGCGTTATCAATATTCTTGATAATAAAGCAACAATGACTTTGCCTGAAGAATTTAAACGCATGTCTGCAAAGCAGTTGGCAACGCAATATGCCGCGGCCAACCCGCCCCCCAAAGAAGCATGGTATATTGATACCGGTAAAAATGTTATTGCCCTGACGTTTTCTTTTCCTTATCCAGGAAAGGCTCTACAGGATGAGCAAGTGCCGATGGTTGCAGAGATGATGAAAACGCAGATGGCACAACTCAACCCTGTTCTGACCACCAAAAAAGTCAATGGGCATACGGTTAGTCGACTGGAGCTGGCGATGCCGGACGGCACGAGAAAGGGCGCGTCAAATCACATGATCATACAGATCTCCTCTTTCAACAATGAGCTGATGATGTCCACTTTTACAGTGCCTGCCGAATTAAAGGATAAATATCTGCCGACTGGACTCATCGCTTTAGATTCGCTCAAATACTAAAACATGCTTTATTCATTAATAGCAATTTAGCGCAAGGAACGCCGACACCAGGACTTTATCCTTAAGCATCCAACATAACCCATAAAATGACGAAAGCTGTAAGCAACGGTTAATCACAATATAAGTCAGGCATGAATCTTAATCGTTCCTGCCTGGCTTTATCAAAAAGGACTTTTGTATGAAGATATTGCTTATTTCTCAGGACGTTTACTTCACTCATGGGGTTCTGAACATTTTTCAAACCGCAGAATATTGCTGTGAGAGCATGTCGTCGGATAATTTTTCATGTTCTGATTTATACACATTATCTAATGAATATGATCTCATCATTCTTGATGCGGTTAATTTCACAAAATCAAACGTGAAATTTAACTTTAATCACCCTTTGCACAATGTCATTGTGGCTATAGATATTTCACCTTCGCTTCTCAGGGATAAACGAAACTTCATATCGAAGAAAGACCCTATTCATGTCATTCAAAGCAAGGTGCAACAATATTTAAGCCTTGTTCACGAGGACGTTAAATACAAAGAGTTTAAGGCGCTACAGTTTACGGCCGCAGGAAAGAATATCCCGGTCATTGCCTCCATGCTTAACACCACGGAGAAAAACATATATCAATTGAGAAACCATTTAGTTTATAAGTGTGGTTTCCTGCGATACCATCCCTTTACAGCCATATATTGCAAAAAAATACTCCCTTTTATCTCACGGCAGTCTCCCGCTGATTTACTCTATTACAATATGGAACGGGGACATCATAAAAAAGCCATTACACCAGAGATGACAACATCGCAATGACGTGGATGGTTTCCGCTTTCAGTTAACCCTAAGCTAACCGTGATTAGCTTAGGGTTTATACGCCGTAAGCCATTGCCCCTGTGGAGGCTTCACAAGACATTAATCACATCATCTCTGATACATGACTAAACAAATATCGTGGGAACTACATAATTGAAACATATAAAAGACCTATTAATCATTGCATTAGTTAACATTTTCTCTGTCTATGCATACTATAGTTACTTGAGTGTTAATTATAGTTGATTAGATAAAGCCATGCTATCCACTTGTTAATAACAATTAAGATAATCATCATTTACTGACATAAAAAAAGATAACGTTTCATATATAGAATAATTCCTAAATTAATATAATCCTGCATTGCTATATTATTTCCCACTATTGGGGGGAGGTATACATATGGATTATATTATAGAGGACACTATCAGGTTTAATACGGAAGATCGATCGCTTACCCACGTTGAAACAAGTGATAACATATTTTTAGCGATGCCCGGATGCTTTCTTCTTGAATACCTTGTTAAAAACCAGGGGACAATATTCACTCGCAATCAGTTGCTTGACGATATTTTTAAAAAGAATGAGTTAGTGGATAGTGACAGTAATCTAAGTCAAAATGTCTCAATGTTGAGAAAAAGTTTCCGTGACTTAGGCATCAGTAAAGATATCCTCTTAACTAAGCCCAGAATAGGGTTACTCCTCTCCGAAGAGGTGAAGGTGACGGAAATGTCGCCTCAACCCACCAGGACGTTGAAAAAAAAATTCAGTATTAAGTCAGGGATCAACCTCTTCAGTATCCTGTTGTCCCTTACCGTGGCACTCCTCCTGTCCGTTTGGTCTTACATTTACCATCAGGAGCATTTCAGCGCTCTGCCTTTGCCCAAAGCAGAGAACATCAATGGTTGTAAGGTTCATATCCTGAGCAAAACGGAACAGGCAAAAGAGAGCCTTGCGAGTCTGATCCAAAAGGAATCACTGCAATGTAACGATGAGGACGTTCTCTATTACCTCGAGAATGACTCCGTTAATATTGCCACTGAATCACTGGTGCATTGCCGTTCTTCAACCAGTGCTACACCTGTCTGTGAGAAGTACCTGGCAAGAGGTCCATTATGATAATTATTAAAAAAAACAAACTTTTCATTTGGCTACCTCTGTTACTGGCTTTCCTGTTTTTAATTGTCTCTCATTTTTACAAGCGCACTCAGACCTACTCTTGTACAGGTCAGCAAAAGGTTTATCTGAACGCTGACGAATACATGAATTTACGGATTAAAATTAATATTCATAAACAAACGGTCAGCATGACGGTGAAAGGAGCTCATCATCAAGCGGATGGTTCTATGAGCAGAATTTATCGCCAAGGTACCTACCAGTACCGCCAGTTCTACAACGGACTCTATGAAACCACATTGCTTCAGGAGCAGCGGTTCTCTATCGACCAATCTCCCGATCGCTTAAGTAGCAACATTTTTGGTATTAAGGTTGGTGAAAAAATCAATGTAAGAAGCAATAAAATCCGTAATGACCTGCTCGTCTTCGGCACAGAGTACATCTGGGTCTATGCCTGCCAAATGGAAGCCTGATCCAACTGATCGTACCGCTATCTGGATGAGAGGCGATGACTGCCGCACGTTAATATCCTCCTGTCCAGATTATCCATCATTCTGCATCAACAAAGTAAGCAGTACGCCATTTCCCTGAGCGCAACAGCCCTGGCCCTGGTTGAGACCAGCTATGTCGCTGGTGCTCTGTTGCATGGTTTCGCCCTGCGTCTTACTATCATCTGACCAGCTGATGTTCCGCCAGCCTGCTAACGGTCTCAGACAACTCCGCCACTCATTTTTATTCTTTTCACTACTCCCTTTCCCCAGGCTGCTCTCCTCATCCGCTTCTCTCTTCATCTCACCCGGCTCATGAATAAGATGATTATCCCTGCAACTCACTAAATAATAGTTAAATTCACTAAATAAATGTCAATTTGCGAGTTTAGATATCAATTGTTGTCATAAACAGAAAAAATGTACTCAAGTTAAGCAGGACTTAAACAATAGTAAACGAAATATACCTCTCACGGCGCTACATAATATTAACAAACAGACTTATATTTTGTTTTTACCTGATAAATAAAATTTAACCATTTATGTTATGGAACTTAAAATTCTAAACAAATGTACGTGATAAATGCGTTAAGTCAGAGATTTCAGTGGGTCGAAGAAGGTTTGCAGGCGTTTAATTTCAATAATTTCAGTTAAGTAAGACTTTTGCCCTTCAATCTTAATTATCATCTATATGGATTTAATACAGAGTAATGACCTATATAATGAGTGAAAAAGGAACATCAGATTACGGAGTAATTTCAGACATGCATATGAACAAATTGTATGGATATCTTATTGATTCCTCTGTTCTCTACTTGCCATTTCAGCAACAGCTCATCAGTAACCGTGGTGCCTCCTGCCAGTTACGAAACACAATGAGTGAACTGATGTATTTTCTTATGCGGCACGCGGAGAGAGGCATTGTTACCGATGACGAAATTATATTTAACGTTTGGGAAAAAAATCAACTTTCTGGCACCTATAGCCGCTTATGGCAAGTGATGCAAAATCTGAAACAGAAACTCGATGAAGTCGGTGTAGAGAATGAGCTGTTTATTCGTGTCAGAGGGAAGGGATATTATCTGATGAATGATAAAATAACGCCTCTATACACTTTTGATAAGAGTAAATCGGGCAAAGAGAGTAGCCACGTTAATTTTTCACGAATTTAACTCTCTCGTTCCTGAAATTAAATCCGCATCACTAAGTGTGATATCAACAGTTTAGTATTTTTACACTTGTAAGATACCTTCAAAACTGAATATCCACTTCAGGATGACAGTGATTATGCGTCTAAAAAACAGAAATAATATATCTATAAATTAGCGTAAGCAGCATTGACTTTCATAGCAACTTACGCCCGAAGGGAGGGTTATTTCAATAACCCAATAAAAGCTGACAAGGAGTGAACTGATGAAATCTCGCCTGTTATTTAGTGCCATGCTTGTGTGTTCTACCTTTGCGCTCACCGCCTGCGATAGCGGTAGCGACACCGCTGCCGCAGTCAACGGCACGAAGATACTCGAGGGGAAAGCCACGATAGTTCTGCCAGAAGAATACACGCTGATGCCTCAGGATATGCTGGAGAAAAAATATACTCAGGCGGCGCAACGACCAAAAGAAGCATGGTATGTTGAAAGCGAGGGTGGGAAAGTGACAATGGCTTTTAGCATGACCACCAACCCGATGAAAGAATCTCAACTTCCGCAATTTGCAGAGATGATGAAAAAGCAACTTAGCGCATTTTCCCCGCAAGTATCCGAAGTGACCGTGAACGGCAAGAAAATGCAGCGTTTAGAGATGATCACCCCCGACGTCAATAATCCAGCCACGGGCATCTATAACGTTATGCAACTCTCTTCACTGGATGACAAGCTGCTGATTACCACTTTTAACAGCACTGATGACCTGAAAGAGAAATACAGTGCAGCGGGCGTGGAAGCGCTTTCCTCTCTGAAATATTGATCGCTTACAGGGGCAGGTGCGCCCCTTTTAATATAAAGGAGTCCGGATGAACAGGGAGGTCTTACTTAGTCAGTTTTATGCTTTTCTGACCGTAGCGATCTGGTCCAGCGCCTATGTCTATACCAAAGTGGCATTGCTGACATTCTCGGCCACCGCCCTCGGTCTTTTGCGCTGCGGGGTCGCCACGCTTTGTCTAATGACATTACTCACTTTTTATCGACAACTCGCCGTCAAGTGGCGTCATATACCTGTTTTTATGCTCTCTGGCGCAAGTGGCTTTTCGCTCTACTTTATCGCCTTTAATACAGGATCCCTCTCCCTTAACCCCACTACCGCCAGCATTATTATTGCGCTGTGCCCAATCATCAGCGCCCTGTTGGCTCTCGTGGTATTTAAAGAAAAGTTGCGGACGAGTCAGTGGCTGGCAACACTGACCGCATTTTCTGCGGTACTGTTTATTTCGCTTCAGGAAGGGTCTTTGCTCATATCGCAAGGGATTATCTGGATGTTGGGCGCCGCCGCCTTACTGGCGCTCTATAATGTGATACAGCGCCGGATGAACCGGCAGATATCCGCGTTGCAGATGACGGCTTACAGCTTTTTGTTCGGCACGGTGATGCTCCTGGGGTATGCCCCTGATGCACTCCGTGAACTGCACGATGCCCCGTCGGGTGCCATAGCACTGGTGATTTATCTTGGTCTCTTCCCCGGCGCTGTTGCTTATATTACCTGGGGAAAAGCACTGTCCTTAGCCGAAAATACCGGACAAGTCACCAACTGGATGTTTTTAACCCCCTGCCTGGCACTCTTACTGGAGTATGTCGTCACCGACAGCTATCCAGGGAAAGCCACCCTGGCTGGCGGGACTATTATCCTGATTTGCCTGCTCTGTTTTTTACGCAAGAATAAAAGCCATGGACGATAATGCAGGCAATGCCTCCCCTCGTAAAAAGCCCCACACAAGGTGCATTTTTTGGTTACTCTGCGCGCTGACGCTGCTCTCTCTGATTGTCGCTACTAACCGCCTGGTGGTATTTACCTGGTTTCATCGCGTCCCGCCGGTGTTGCTGGTGCTGTGCAGTCTTGTTATTTTGCCGGTAGGAAGCAGGATTTTCTGGCGTATCCTGACACTTGTCCCGGCCTGTTTTATCGCTATTTTTCTGTACTGGCTGTTACTCTTTTTGGCGCCCCGTGAATTCCAGCGCGAGTTTGCATCGCCATCGGGTGAGAAACATCTGGTTATCGAATATGACCATGCCAGTCGACCGTCTCTCTATCGCAGACATTCTATTTTTATGATACCGATCGTAACCCCGGATGTTGTAGGCTCAACAGAGATAATAGCCTGGCACGTAGAGTGGTTATCTGACGATGAAATACGCTTTTATCCCCGCGATGGAGCGGTTTCCGTCAATATTTTTCTTCGTTGATAAGGGGATGTTTTCGACTGTGTTACCAGAATCGTCTAAAAATGAGTACGACGAGATAAATAAGCGTAGTTGGAATAAATGGGATCCCGAGCATAATGAGCATATCAATGATTTCAACGTTTTTTATCGCTGAAAAAATCTCACGATGAAAAGTCTTGATTAAAACGACGCATACGGGAACCATAATGCCGAGGAAAAACCACATTTCGTAGATTAAATCTGGTCCTTCTTTGCGCGATGATACAATACTGCCACTCTGTTTAAGTAACGTCGCAAGTTGCTTATTACCGGCTAAATGTTTATTCTCCAAAAGAAGTTGAATATTTTCGTTCAGTCCTTGTTTTACCGGTGCCGAAATCCCCGAGACATTTCTCATTTTCCCATCGATAAGAATCCTCTCATTGAGTTCATAATAGATGTCTGCCGGTACGACAGGCGAAAAACTGACAACGCGCCCATCTAATAGAATAGCGACAAATTTATGATGACTCGTTTTTTTGACGACGAGAAACTCAATACGATGAGAATCTAATTCAGCCCCCACTCTTTCAACATTATCCATTTCTGCAATATCAGTCACACTAACCTCTCACTCTATCCTAAGAGTACGCCATGTTACCTATTTTTCGCGTAGTATCGATGTAGCCTGGAATTAAACTAAACGATATCCCTGCCCTGACAACGTCTTGATAACACCTTTCCCCAGTTTTTTTCTCAGCGACGAAATATGTACCTCAATGACATTACTGCCAATCACCTCGCCCCATGAACATAGCTTATCCTCAAGATAACGTCGGGAGAGGATTCTCTCTTTGTTCATCATAAAGACTTCCAGAAGGGATAATTCCCTGGGGGTTAACCCGACCTCTTCGCCATTTACTTTGACTTCACGCGAACTGGTGTTATAGATGATATTGCTGTGTCTTAAAATTGAAGGGGCTAATGCACAATTCCGGCGAACTGCCGCATGGATTCTGGCGTTGAGCTCTTCTATGTCAACGGGGAAATCAATGCAATCATTTAGTCCCAAATTAAAACACTTCACTCTTTCATTCGCCTCCCTACTCTCAATTAACGAGATTAAGGCAAATTTTGAATTTTTATTGTGCCACTGCGACGTTGTACTTAAGCATTGATCTGTTGGATTCAAAATAATTATTGCACAATAGTGAGTTGCATTTAAAAATGCCTCGGCTTGCGAAATATTTTTCACACGATCAATAATATTCCCTGACTTGTTAAGTCCAGAGCACAGAAATTGCATTTTAATTTCATTCTCACCAATCAATAATAATCTCAAAATGCCCTCCTTGTCGCGACGGAAGCATGTTAATAAAATCAGAGATTTATTTCTCAGAGAGTTCTAACCCTGCGTAGATGAAACAGAGATTGAGCCAACCAGACTGGTTGGCTCAGACAGGATTACTGATCTACAGGGCCACAACCACCAATAATTTTAGAGATAGAAATTGCCGGATGTAACAAATAATCGTAATCACAATTTTTTTGTTTGTTATAGACACTACCTGTGCAACCAGAAATCACAGAAATAGCAACAGCGAGCAGAGAGAATTTAATTACCTTTGACATATCGTCTCCTTGGTATAAAAATGATGCCAACCTAACGTTTTTAGCCATTAAGCTCAGGCAATATCACCTGCCATATCATGGCATTTAGCGTCACGTTTTATCCTGAACATCAAAAAGCCCATAGTACCTATATTATTCACCTTCAATACAATGTCAGTTTTGCTGTTTTACGATCAGATAACTACCCTGACCAGGAAAACGTATAAATATTATTATCAGCAACCTCTGGAGAGCGCAATACATAAAACAGGATTAAGACAATAAAAACATTATCGACTTTATATGTTTTTTGTACATTAACATTGCTGCCTGGCTGATAAAATAGCTTTTTTGATATATCAACATCTTATTTCTCGGCACGACCTGGTTTTTTACCAAGGGAAAATTAAGAAAGACAGCATTTTTAACTTCAGCTTATTAATTATGCATACCAGAGATAATAATTTGTACTTTAACGATATTAATATTGATACGTCCTATTCTCTGGTCTGATTAATGCCAATGAAAATAAGAGACACTACTGGGGAGAACAGCGCCTGACGGCGCTGTGATGACGCTACCGATAAGACAAAAGCAGGCATTAACGCTCGTCGCGGCGCCCACCTACCGCAGCCCACAGGCGACGGACGTGCACCGTCACCTCTTCACGGTCGTGATACAACTGACGCGCCTGAATCTGCGCATTCACGCCATGTTCGTCAAGCTGCGCCTGGATATAGGCCAGATTCTGTGAGACCTCTTCGTAACGTTTTTTCATCGGCAACTTGAGGTTAAAGATGGTCTCCCTGCACCAGCCGTGGACCAGCCACTGCGCCATCAGCGCGGCCACTTTAGCCGGCTTCTCAACCATGTCGCACACCATCCATGAGATGTTGTTGCGGTTGGGGCGATACTTAAAACCATCTTCGCGCAGCCAAGTGACCTGCCCGGTATCCATCAGGCTTTGCGCCATTGGACCGTTATCGACCGAATATACCCACATGTTGCGTTTGACCAGTTGATAAGTCCAGCCGCCAGGGCAGGCCCCCAAATCCACCGCATACATTCCGTTTGCCAGACGTTCATCCCATTCATCTTGCGGAATAAACACGTGCAGCGCTTCTTCCAGCTTCAGCGTCGAGCGGCTGGGCGCATCGGCCGGGAACTTCAGACGTGGAATGCCCATATAGTACGGAGAATTGTTACTGGCCCAGGAGTAGCCGGTATAACAGCAGCCCGGCGCGATAAAGAAGACATGCACCACCGGGCGTTTCGGCGTCTCATAGTTCGTCAGAACGCCAGCATCACGCAGCGCGGCTCGCAACGGTACCGTAAATTTGCGACAGAATTTCATCAGCTCTTTGCTTTCATTCGTATCCGCCACTTCCACGCGCAGATCGCCGCCCTTTTCCACCACACCCTGCAACATACCAACAATCGGCGTTATGCGATCTTCCGGTGGCAAGTGCTGTAGCAACTCGCCAACCACAAACCACTGACGGGCAAAAATGAGAGAACTGAATGGCAGTTCGCTGATAATTTTTTCGGCGTCTTCAGCCTGATAGCACTCATAGATGACATAGCCCGCGTTCTCTTTGACACGAGCAAAACCGAAACGCTCCCGACGCCCTGCTTTATCGGTAATCTCGGCGGCACACTCTTTTTCAAAGCCCGGGCGACACAACAACACAACCTTATTCATGAACTACGCCCTTACGCTTCAAACGGATGGCGCCGATTAACATCAGCACCCAACCTGCCAGGAAGCTGACGCCGCCGACAGGGGTAACAAACGCCCACAGGCGCAAATGAGACAGCGCCAGACAATACAGGCTGCCGCTAAACAGCACCGTACCCAGCGCGAGGAAAACGCTACTCCAGTAAAACCAGATGCTGATCCGGCGTTGCATCGCAACCGCCAGCCCGAAGATAGCCAGCGTATGAAACGCCTGATATTGCAGGCCGGTCTGGATCCAGCTCATTTCAACCACACCGAGGGTTTTGCTCAGGACATGCGCACCGAAAGCCCCCAGAGCGACATAAATAAAGCCACTGATAGCGGCAAAAATCAGCATAAAACGGCTGGTCATGGTAATACCCTAAGTAAGTTATTGTTCGTAACGAAAGCGGAATTTCTCTTGTTCCGTGGCCGCTTTCGCCAGTATCCACTGACGGAACGCGGCTATTTTACCCAGTTCTGCCTGACTGTCATGACAAACCAGATAAAATGCATTTTTACTGACCAGAACATCATTGAACGGGCAGACAAGTCGGCCCGCCTCAATCTCTGACTGCGCCATCACGTTATTCGCCAGCGCAACGCCCTGCCCGTGGATAGCAGCCTGGAGCACCATCGCACTATGGCTAAAGATAGGCCCCTGCTGAACGTTGATGTGACTCAGCCCCAACTGTCGCGTATAGGTTTGCCAGTCACGACGCGAGGCATCGTGCAACAGGGTATGCGAGGCTAAATCCTCTGGCGATTTCAGAGGCTTATCACCCGTCAGCAGCAGCGGCGAGCACACCGGCAGCAGATATTCTGCGTACAATTTTTCTACACGCAGTCCCGGCCAATTGCCGCGACCATAAAAAATTGCCACGTCGACATCGTCCGCCAGTTTATCTTCCTGACGGTCCACCGCCTGGATCCTGACGTCAATTCCCGGATAAGCTGAGTTAAAGCTAGAGAGTCGGGGCACCAGCCACTGAATCGCAAAACTGGGCAATAAACTGACCGTCAGCGCCCCCTTTGCACTCCGCGCCTGAAGTTTACGCGTCGCTTCCGTTAATTGCGAAAAAATCTCTTTTATATCGAGAAAGTAGCTCTGTCCTTCTTCGGTAAGAAGAAGAGAACGGTTGCGTCGGCGAAACAGCTTAAGCCCCAAAAAATCCTCAAGTGACTTGATTTGGTGGCTTACTGCGGCCTGCGTCACAAAAAGCTCTTCTGCTGCGCGGGTAAAGCTCAGATGCCGTGCGGCGGCATCAAAAACACGTAATGCGTTCAGAGGTGGAAGTCGTTTTGACATGGCTTTTAAACTTTGATGTTAAAAGAATTTAACAATTAAGCTACACTATGTAACCTATTAGTTTTTTTAATCTGAGCCATTATAATTTGTCCGTTGAGGAACTACCAGCAAATACCTATAGTGGCGGCACTTCCTGAGCCGGAACGAAAAGTTTTATCGGAATGCGTGTTCTGGTGGGCTTTTGGCTTACGGTTGTGATGTTGTGTTGTTGTGTTTGCAATTGGTCTGCGATTCAGACCACGGTAGCAACGCTACCCTTTTTCACTTCCTGTACATTTACCCTGTCTGTCCATAGTGATTAATGTAGCACCGCCAATTTGCGGTGCTTTTTTTTATCTGCTATCTACCGACTACTGATCCAACTCGACCATCTCTTTCACGTCGGTACGATTGATCTGCTGTTTGTTGCCATTAGCGTCCTTGTACGAAATCATCCCGGTTTCATCATCGGTTTTCGGCTTACCGTCCGCGACGATGCTCCGCCCATCATTGGTGTGCATCACGTAGTTTGGACCGGAACAGGCGCTCAGGGCAAAAGTCAGCATACATGCAGAGATAATTGCGGCAGTCTTTTTCATCTTCGTTCTCCTTAAAGCTGTTTATGCTATTTAAAACGTACTCCGTAACAGGCATAAATATTTGCCTAACATAATTCAGCATAAGCTACTGGTCTGATTTCGCCACAACATCCAGAGGATTCCTGGTGGTTGCACAATCCTTGAATCAATAACCAATTTGCGCCACGATCGGATCACTGAATCGAGGAATACCATGAACGCTTTCAATCCCGCGCAGTTTCGCGCGCAATTTCCCGCATTAGCTGACGCCGGCGTCTATCTTGATAGCGCCGCGACGGCCCTCAAACCGCAGGCCGTTATTGAGGCAACCCGTCAGTTCTATAGTCTGAGCGCCGGCAACGTCCACCGCAGTCAGTTCGCCGAAGCCCAGCGCCTGACCGCGCGCTATGAGGCCGCGCGGGAGAAAGTGGCGCGTTTGCTGAACGCGCCTGATGATAAAACTATCGTCTGGACCCGGGGCACCACGGAGGCCATCAACATGGTGGCGCAGAGCTATGCCCGCCCTCGCCTGCAACCGGGCGATGAAATTATCGTCAGCGTCGCGGAGCACCATGCGAACCTTGTGCCGTGGCTGATGGTCGCGGAGAAAACCGGGGCGAAAGTGGTCAAGCTGCCGCTTAATACCCAGCACCTGCCTGACGTCGAGCGTCTGCCGGAGATAATCACCCCGCGTAGCCGAATTCTCGCGCTGGGGCAGATGTCGAACGTTACCGGCGGCTGCCCGGACTTAGCCCGCGCCATTACGCTCGCCCATGCCGCTGACATGGTGGTGATGGTGGATGGCGCGCAGGGGGCCGTCCATTTCCCGGCGGATGTCCAGGCGCTCGACATCGACTTCTATGCCTTCTCCGGACATAAACTGTACGGCCCAACCGGTATCGGTGTTCTTTTCGGTAAACCAGAGCTGCTGGCAGCCATGTCGCCCTGGCTCGGCGGCGGTAAGATGATCAACGAAGTCAGTTTCGAGGGCTTCACGACTCAGGCAGCACCCTGGAAGCTGGAAGCAGGCACTCCTAACGTCGCTGGCGTGATTGGCATGAGCGCCGCGCTGGAATGGCTGGCCGATGTTGACATCATCCAGGCGGAAAGCTGGAGCCGCGGGCTGGCCACGCTGGCGGAAGAGGCGCTGGCTCAGCGTCCGGGGTTCCGTTCGTTTCGCTGTCAGGACTCCAGTCTGCTGGCTTTTGATTTTACCGGCGTTCACCATAGCGATATGGTCACTCTGCTGGCGGAATATGGCATTGCACTGCGCGCCGGTCAGCACTGCGCACAGCCGCTGCTGGCTGAACTTGGCGTCACGGGTACGCTACGCGCCTCATTTGCGCCGTATAATACCCAGAGTGATGTGGATGCGCTGGTCAACGCCGTTGATCGCGCGCTGGAAATACTGGTGGATTAATGACTAGCCCAATGTTTGCCGGACACCCGTTCGGCACAACCGTAACCGAAGAGACGTTGCGCGATACCTTTCTCCCGCTTACCCAGTGGGAAGACAAATATCGCCAGTTGATCCTGCTCGGTAAACAGCTTCCGGCATTGCCCGACGACCTCAAAGCGCAGGCCAAAGAGATCGCAGGCTGCGAAAATCGCGTCTGGCTGGGATATACGCGCGCGGAAAAGGGCACGCTGCACTTTTTCGGCGACAGTGAAGGTCGTATCGTCCGCGGACTGCTGGCAGTCTTGTTGACCGCCGCTGAAGGGAAGACGGCGGCACAACTTCTGGCGCATTCGCCGCTGGCGCTGTTTGATGAGCTGGGGTTACGTACTCAGCTCAGCGCGTCACGCGGTCAGGGCCTGGCGGCGCTGAACGAGGCTGTTATTAATGCGGCCCATTCCGCCGGATGACGACGCTGAAGCGTCTTATCCGGCCTACCCCTGACGCGCCGCTTTTGCCATCATCTTTTTCAACGCATGGGATACTGCCACGAAACCGAACGTGGCGGTGACCATCGTTGCCGCGCCGAAACCCGACGCACAGTCCATCCGCTTTGGTCCTTCTGCCGTCGCCTTCATGGCGCAGACGCTACCGTCAGACTGCGGATACACCAGCGCTTCCGTTGAAAACACGCAGTCAACGCCAAGTTTGCCTTTGCTGTTTTTCACGATGCCAAAATCGCTTTTCAGTCGTTCACGCAGTTTTGCCGCCAGCGGATCCTGGATAGTTTTCGCCAGATCGACGACCTGAATCTGCGTGGGATCGATCTGTCCACCCGCACCGCCAGTGGTCACTAACGGGATCTTATTGCGTCGGCAGTACGCAATCAACGCCGCTTTTGGCCGTACACTGTCAATAGCATCAATGACATAGCTAAATCCCACGCGCATATATTCCGCGACGTTATCCGGCGTAACAAAATCATCGACCACCGTCACCCGACATTCAGGGTTGATCAGGCGAATACGCTCAGCCATCACTTCCGCCTTCGCCAACCCAACATTGTCGCGCAGCGCATGGATCTGCCGGTTAGTGTTCGTCACGCAGACGTCATCCATATCGATGAGCGTAATCGCGCCGATCCCGGTTCGCGCCAGCGCTTCCGCCGCCCAGGAGCCGACGCCGCCGATCCCAACCACGCAGATATGCGCATCGGCAAACAGCTGTAGCGCTTTTTCACCATACAGACGCGCGGTGCCGCCAAAACGCTGACGCCAGGCATCACTTATTACAACAGACATACCACCTCAGAAGTAAAAAGGGTGAGGTTATTCCTCACCCTGCCTTATCCGTAGAAACGGTGCTCAGAATACCACAATCAGCCGCTAAACACGTTACCCGCGCCAGGCGCGCTCTTCAGCACCCATACGCGACCATAGTGATTATACCAGCCTGCGCGGTGTCCCGCGTCCGGCCCAATGCCCTGGTAAATGTCAAAGTGCTGGCCTTTAATCGCCCCGCCGACATCCAGCGCCACCATCAGACGCAGCTCATACTGACCATTAAACTTCCCGTTGTTGTCCAGCAGCGGGACCTCTGCCAGCAACGTCGTGCCCGCCGGGATAATACTACGGTCAGACGCCACCGACGCACGGCCAATCAGCGGTACCGCACTGGCCCCTTTCACTGGGGCAAAAGATTGCGGTTTAAAGAAAACGAATGACGGGTTTTGCTCAAGTAATTCACGCACTTGCGCTTCGCTGTGCGTTTCACCCCAGTGGCGAATCGCCTGCATCGACATGTCTTCTCGCTTCACTTCGCCGCGATCGATCAGGACCTTGCCAATACTGCGGTAGGCGTGACCGTTTTTCCCGGCATAGCTAAAGAAGTTGAGCGGGGAGCCATCGCCAAAGTCGATATAGCCACTGCCCTGCACGTCCATAATAAAGTTATCCATCAGGGAGTTACTGTACGCCAGGATATAGCTGTCGCTCAGGGCACCGGAGTAGATCTCGGCGCGTGACGGCAGACGACCTCGCTTCGGCGGCATACGATAGATAGGATACTGGAACTCGCCCTGACGCGTATGACGCGCCTGAATCACCGGCGTGTAGTAACCGGTAAACTGCACGTTGCCGTAGTTATCAGCGCCTTCCATCTGCCAGGCATCAAGACCAAACTGGCGCATGGTGCGCGTATCGCCACCGGCGCGCAGCCAGTCTTGTACGGCGTTATAAACGTTGCTTTGATTACCGTACAGGCGCGGAGAAGCACTGCGGATCTGATTGACCTGCTCGGCAAAATCGCCGGCGTTGATCGGCGCACCGATGGCATCCGGCTGGTTCACCAGTGAGAAAGGCTGGGTAAACTTCCCGTCTTTATACTGCTGCCCGCGATCGGTTGGTTTAGAGGAACAGGCAGCCAGCATTGCAACTACCGCGCCCACGAGAAGGTAACTGACCCAACGTCCTTTCATTGTTCTCTTCTTTTAGCTGTAAATCATGCGCAATGAAGATAACAAACCCGGCCCGCTAATGAAACGTGCACCGCTGCCCTGACGCAAATTTTGCACATTATTTAAACTGAAATGCCTTGTTTTTGTTCATTTTGATCCCGAAACCGTGATCCAGGTGAAAAAAGGGTTGCATGAAAATGCGAGCAGAGTATAGTGCGCATCCACGGACGCGGGGTGGAGCAGCCTGGTAGCTCGTCGGGCTCATAACCCGAAGGTCGTCGGTTCAAATCCGGCCCCCGCAACCAATTAAAATTTGATGCAGTAAAGTTTTTGCATAGTCGTTCGAATCACAGGAAAGCCAACGCACATGTGGTTTGAAATGCGCAGCAGAAAGACGGACGCGGGGTGGAGCAGCCTGGTAGCTCGTCGGGCTCATAACCCGAAGGTCGTCGGTTCAAATCCGGCCCCCGCAACCAATCAAATTTGATGCAGTAAAGCTTCTGCATAGCAGCAGAAAGACGGACGCGGGGTGGAGCAGCCTGGTAGCTCGTCGGGCTCATAACCCGAAGGTCGTCGGTTCAAATCCGGCCCCCGCAACCAACATCAAACACCTTCACGGGTGTTTTTTTGTTTCTGTGGTCCAGAAAAAAAGCGCTTTTCAGCGCTTTTTATTATCCTCTTCTCGCCAGCGTCGCCCCATCGGCGAAGTACGCTTTGATCCCCGCCAGAATCGACTCCGCCACCTCCTGCTGGAAGGTTGCCGTTTTCAGCTTCCGCTCTTCTTCGATATTACTGATAAACGCCGTTTCAACGAGAATCGATGGGATATCCGGTGCTTTCAGCACGGCAAACCCGGCCTGTTCCACCTGGTTTTTATGCAGATTATTAATCCTGCCGAGCTTGTTGAGCACCGCTTTACCAAACTTCAGACTATCGGCAATGGTCAGCGATTGCACCATATCGAACATGGTGTGGTCGACATAGCGATCGCCGCTTTTACTTACCCCCCCGATCAAATCCGAGGCGTTCTGCGTCTGCGCCAGATATTTCGCCGCCGTACTGGTTGCCCCTTTAGTCGACAACGCAAACACGGATGAACCACTGGGCTGCCGACTGGTGAACGCGTCCGCATGAATAGATACAAAGAGATCCGCACGCTGCTTCTGAGCTTTCGCCACGCGCACCTTCAGCGGTATGAAGATATCTTCATTCCGCGTCATGTAGACCTTCATGTTACCTTCTTTCTCGATTAACGCTCGCAGTCGCCGGGCTATCTGCAACACCACATCTTTCTCACGCGTGCCGTACTTACCGACGGCACCGGAATCCTCACCGCCATGCCCAGGATCGAGCATGATCACAATCGGACGATCGCGACCGGCTTTACCCGGTTGCGGGCCGCTTTGCGCCGGTGGAACCTGCTTATCGAGATCGCCTTTGTTGTAATCTTCCAGCAGCGCCAGCAGAGGATCCTGCATATCCTGCGCATTGGCCGGATAGAGATCCATCACCAGACGTTCTTTAAAGCCTGCCACCGGTGCCAACGCAAACAGTTGCGGCTTCACGTTTTGCTTCAGTTCAAACACCATACGTACGGTTTGCGGATCGAACTGTCCCACGCGTGCGGACTTGATATAAGGATCGTCGGGACGAATTTGCGCCGCCATACCTTTCAGCACGGAATTCAGGTTCACACCTTCAATGTCCACTACCACACGCTCAGGATTGCTCAGCGCAAACTGTTTGTAATTAAGCTGTTGATTCGATTCCACCGTCACACGGGTGTAACTGGATGCTGGCCAAATACGAACCGCAACGACCTGACTGGCAGCAGCCAGACCGACCTGACTGACGCTCAATAGCCACATGGCGCCCGCCCCTTGCAGTAAACGACGGCGGCTGATAGGTGGATTGGATCCCGACATGCTTCTCCCGAGCAAAATAAAACGTAAGGGTGATGAGATACTAAACGTCTAAATTGACCGGAAACTTTAGCGAATGACGCATAATCTGTCATCTATAAAAGGGTAAACATTGTTATTGTATTCACGGTATTACTGAGAAAAAACTTTGTCAGGGTCAAAATTTGCACTTGCGTACGGCGGAAAAACAG
The DNA here is from genome assembly GCF_019048065.1 of Citrobacter farmeri. Classification (NCBI taxonomy): domain Bacteria; kingdom Pseudomonadati; phylum Pseudomonadota; class Gammaproteobacteria; order Enterobacterales; family Enterobacteriaceae; genus Citrobacter; species Citrobacter farmeri. The sequence goes on along the minus strand of NZ_CP077291.1, from coordinate 956,567 downwards.
AATAAAAATACACTAATTACGAATAATCATGCAATGAGGATATGCCGTGGTGAAGGAACGTAGAACCGAACTGGTACAGGGATTCCGCCATTCTGTTCCCTATATCAATACCCATCGGGGAAAAACGTTTGTCATTATGCTCGGCGGCGAAGCCATTGAGCATGAAAACTTTTCCAGTATTGTCAACGACATTGGGCTTCTTCACAGCCTCGGCATTCGTCTGGTGGTGGTGTATGGCGCACGTCCGCAAATCGACGCCAACCTCGTCACTCATCATCATGAGCCGATGTATCACAAAAATACCCGCGTCACCGATGCCAAAACGCTGGAGCTGGTTAAGCAGGCGGCGGGCACTTTGCAACTGGATATCACCGCTCGCCTGTCGATGAGTCTGAACAATACGCCGCTGCAGGGCGCGCATATCAACGTGGTCAGCGGCAACTTTATCATTGCCCAGCCGCTGGGCGTCGATGATGGTGTGGATTACTGCCACAGCGGGCGTATCCGTCGTATCGATGAAGAGGCGATCCATCGTCAACTGGACAGCGGCGCCATTGTGCTGATGGGCCCCGTCGCGGTGTCGGTTACTGGCGAAAGCTTTAACCTGACCTCGGAAGAGATCGCCACGCAGCTGGCGATCAAGCTGAAAGCCGAAAAAATGATCGGCTTTTGCTCATCGCAAGGGGTAACCAACGACGACGGTGATATCGTTTCCGAACTGTTTCCGAACGAAGCGCAAGCGCGCGTAGAAGCACAGGAAGAAAAAGGCGATTACAACTCAGGCACCGTACGCTTCCTGCGTGGCGCGGTGAAAGCCTGCCGGAGCGGCGTCCGTCGCTGCCACCTGATCAGCTATCAGGAAGATGGCGCGCTGTTGCAGGAACTGTTCTCCCGCGACGGCATCGGAACACAAATTGTGATGGAAAGCGCCGAGCAGATCCGCCGCGCCACCATTAACGATATCGGCGGGATCCTGGAGCTGATCCGCCCGCTGGAACAGCAAGGTATTCTGGTGCGTCGTTCACGCGAACAGCTGGAAATGGAGATCGACAAGTTCACCATTATTCAGCGCGATAACATGACCATTGCCTGTGCCGCGCTGTACCCCTTCCCGGAAGAAAAGATCGGCGAAATGGCATGCGTGGCTGTCCATCCGGACTACCGCAGTTCTTCAAGAGGAGAAGTGTTGCTGGAGAGGATCGCCGCCCAGGCGAAGCAGATTGGTCTGAGCAAACTGTTCGTCCTGACGACCCGCAGCATTCACTGGTTCCAGGAACGCGGCTTCACGCCGGTGGATATCGACCTGCTGCCTGAAAGCAAGAAAGAGATGTACAACTATCAGCGGAAATCCAAAGTGCTGATGGCCGATTTAGGATAAAGCGTATTGCCTGATGACGATGCTCACGCGCCTCATCAGGCTTTCCGCAATGCGCCCACCCGGCACACCTTCACAGCCCTTCTGTAAACAGCATCGACAGCCCACTGCGACGCTCAGTTCGGGTGGCAACCGCGCTGCCAAGAATACGTTCATCAGCATACAACGACAGGCGTCGACGCGCGCGAGTCACGGCGGTATACACCAGTTCCCTTGTCACTACCGGCGTACGCTGCGTGGGTAACACCAGCGCGGCATGATCGAACTCCGAGCCCTGCGATTTGTGCACCGTCATCGCCCAGGTCGTTTCATGCTCCGGCAGGCGACTGGGCTGCACGGACTTAATGCTGCCATCCGGCATCGCAAACCAGACGCGTAATCCGTGCCCACGATCGAGCGCCACGCCGATATCGCCGTTAAACAATCCCAGCGCGCTGTCGTTACGAGCAATCATTACGGGTCGCCCTTCATACCAGCGGGAATGGGGCAGACGATGAATTTTACGCTTTTGCTGCATAGCCAGTTCGATGCGTTCATTCAGCCCGCTCACGCCAAACGGCCCTTCACGCAGCGCGCACAGCAGCTGGAATTCATTGAACGCCTGAATGATTAACGCAGGTTCCGCGCGCGCCTGGAGCAACGTCAGGTAGTGCCCGTAACCTGTCAGCGCGTCTTCAAGCATGGCGGCGTAATCGTCACTGCTCTCCAGCGTCCGTTTATCAATATCACTGAAGCCCTGCCGGAAAACGCCGTTTATCGCGGCCTTATCGCCACGGTTGATCGCCGCAGCCAGTTGTCCGATGCCGGAATCGCTGCCAAAGCGATAGCTTTTTTGCAGCAGACAGAGACTGTCCCGCAGCGTGGCGGCCTCGTTGTCCCTACCTGCCGGAACGGGCATCCCCGTCAGGCGAGCCAACTGCTGCGCCCGTTCCGGAGTATAGCCTGCGTTCACCCAGGCACAGATATCGCCCAACACCGCCCCCGCCTCAACCGAGGCGAGCTGATCGCGATCGCCGAGAAAAATGACGCGCCCGTGCGGCGGTAACGCCTCAATCAGTCGCGACATCATCGGCAGGTCGATCATCGACGCTTCATCCACCACCAGCACATCCAGATGCAGCGGGTTGCCTGCGTGATGGCGTAAGCGCTGGCTGCCAGGCTGAGCGCCCAATAGTCGGTGCAGGGTGCTGGCATCATCCGGGATGCGTTTCTTTTGTTCATCCGTCAGCGGCAACTGGCGCAGCGCTTTGCCCAGGGACTCTGTCAGACGCGCGGCGGCTTTGCCCGTGGGTGCCGCCAGGCGAATACGGCAACGCTCGCCTTCCGCCAGCTGGATCAGTGCCGCCAGCAGTCTCGCAACGGTCGTTGTTTTCCCCGTTCCTGGTCCGCCGGAAATCACCGAAATACGGCGGGTCAGCGCCACCGCAGCGGCAACTTTTTGCCAGTTGGTTTCGTCTGTCGTCGGGAACAACGCTTCCAGCGTTTGCGTCAGCAAGGCTTCATCCACCGCGATGGGTTGATTCACCTCGCTAAAGAAACAAGCGACCGTGCGTTCGTTGCGCCACATCCGGTTCAGGTACAGCCGATCGCCATGGAGGATCATCGGTGATGGCCGCTCTCCACGACTGACGGCATCCGAGGCGAGCAGGCATTCCATCCAGTCCGCCGGTTCGCCTGCCTCACTCAGGCAGGCTGCCAGCAGAGGGGGAAGGTCAGCCTCTATCGCCAGTCGGGCGAGCGGTAAACAAACGTGCCCTTCTCCGGCATCCCGGCTGAGTAATGCCGCAGCCAGCGTGACGGCAGGTTCATGTTCGCCGGTCACCGCCAGCGCGAATTGCACATCCAGAGGCCGCAGTTGCTTCTGTTCGACGGCCTCAAGCAATCGCTTTTGTAGTGTCACGATGCGTCCTCCAGTGCCACCCCGGCAAACATCTCGTCCATTCGGGCAATCAGCTCCTCCGACGGGCGGGTGGTGTAAATCCCCTGCTGCGGCTGCTCGCTGTCCACACCACGCAGGAACAGATAAATCACGCCACCAAAATGGCGCTCGTAGTCGTAATCCGCGATGCGATGGCGCAAATACCGGTGCAGCGCGAGGGTATAGAGCTGATACTGTAAATCGTAGCGATGCGCCTGCATTGCCCTCGCCATCGCCTCTGGGGTGTAAGCCGAGCTGTTTTCACCCAGCCAGTTCGATTTGTAATCCAGCAGGTAATAGCGCCCGTTGTGACGAAACACCAGATCGATAAAGCCCTTCAGCATCCCGCGAACCTGGGTGAACTCCAGCGGCGGACAGCCCGCCGAGAGTGGGTCAAACTGGCGGATCAGCGCATCCAGCCTCTCTGCAATAAGCGGCTGGCTAATTGGCAGATAAAACTCCATCTCGACCTGTTTTTCCCGCGCGGAAAGCTGGCTCAGGCTAATGCCGCTCTCATTGAGCGGAGCATGAAGAATGGAGGTCACCCATGCGGTGATAACCGGTTCCCAGCAGACATCGTAACCCCCAAGCGCCAGTTTTTCCTGCACCCAGTCAGCCTCTACTGGCTGGGTAAAATCGAGATCTTCAAACAGGCTGTGTAAAAACGTCCCCGGCGACGCACCGCGTGGAAACTGATGCGGCGTCAGTTCCGGCTCCTCAACGACCTCACCGACGCCTGTCGCATCGATGTCCAGTCGCGGCATGAGATCCTGTGCAATACCGTGACCACGCTGTTGCAGGCCGGAATAACTGGTCACCCGCCAACTGTCGCCCGGTATTCTTTGTACCTGTCGGGCATTCAGCGACGCTTCGAGCGCAACGGCGTCAGGCAACGGCTCCATGCTGGCCGCTTCCGGGATACGACAGACGATGTTCTCATCGCAAACGGTCTCGATCGCCGCGCGTAGCCCGGCGGCATCCATTGGTTCGCCCTTTTGCAGCAGACGCCCCAGCGCGCTCTGATGCACATCGGTATCGCCCTTTTTATCGCCCCGACGACGAACCAGAGGAGCGACGCCCAAACTGCAGTGCCAGACTGAACGGGTCAGCGCCACGTACAGTAAACGCAGATCCTCCGCCAGTCGTTCGGCTTCTGCCAGTGCCACGCTTTCGTCCGCTTCGCTCAGATCCAGTACCGCTTCAAATGTGTTACGGTCATGATAAAACGCCTGTTCCTGTACGCGGAAATTCGTGATAAACGGCAGCCAGACCAGCGGATACTCCAGCCCTTTTGACTTGTGGATAGTGACGATCTGTACCAGATGGTTGTCGCTTTCCAGACGCATTTGCTGGCTGGAAGCGTTGCTGTCAGGCTCAAGAATATGCTGCGAAAGCCAGCGCACCAGCGCATGCTCGCTTTCCAGTTGCGAAGCGGCCTCCTGCAACAGTTCGCTGATGTGCAAAATATCGGTCAGGCGACGCTCTCCCCCCGCCGTCGCCAGCAGATTTTCCGCAATCTGTCGCGCGGACATCAGCGCGCGCAGCATCGGCATCACGCCCCGTTTCTGCCAGATCTGACGATAGCCGACAAATTCTTCGACCACCTCATCCCAGGCATTTTCATTGTTGTTGAGCATGTCAATGTCGCGTGCGTTCAACCCCATCATTGAGGTCGCCAGCGCGCTACGTAGCGTATTTTCCTTTTCTGGCGCCATCACCGCCTGTAAAACCCAGAGCATCTCCTGCGCTTCCAGCGTTTCAAACACGCTGTCGCGGTTGGAAAGATAGACGGAAGGAATCGCCAGGTGCGTCAGAGCATCACGCACCAGCGCCGCTTCCTGTCGGCTACGCACCAGCACACTGATATCCGCCGCACTCACCGGACGCACATCCTGACCGCTGATAAGTATTGCCTCACCGCTTAAGCCGGCCTTCAGCCAGTCGCGTATCTGCACGGCGCACACCTGCGCCATATAACTTTGATAATCCCCTATTCCGCAGCTTTCCCCTTCCATTAGCCACATCGTCATCGCGGGTTGAGTTTCGCCATGAAATTCAAAACGTAGCGACTGATTTTTATCGGCGTATTTCACCGGCTGGAACGGGATCTCCCGGAACATGAAGGCATCGTCCATCTGGCTGAACAGCCTGTTGACGCTGTTCACCATACCCGGCGCGGAACGCCAGTTGGTGTCGAGGGTATAGTGCGCGTTGACCTCACCCCGAGCCTTCATATAGGTAAAAATATCCGCGCCGCGAAACGCATAAATCGCCTGCTTCGGGTCGCCTATCAACAACAGCGCGGTATCTGGCTGATGACGCCAGATGCGACGGAAAATGCGGTATTGCTGCGGATCGGTGTCCTGGAACTCATCGATCATCGCCACCGGGAAACGGGTTCGAATCGCCGCCGCCAGCGCATCGCCGCTTTCACTGCGCAGCGCGTCATCCAGTCGGCTGAGCATATCGTCAAATCCCAGCTCACCCCGACGACGTTTTTCTCTCGCCACCGTCTCACGGATCTCCGCCAGCGCACGAGTGATCACCAAATCTCTGAGTGTCAGAGGTTCCGACAGCAATTCATCAATTGCGACAAACAGCGGATGCTGCGGCACCGCGCCGCCTTCTTTGGTGCGTTCCTCAAGAAAACGCTGCGAGAATTTCTCGAGAGCCTCTGGCAACTGGTAACTTTGCGTCCCGGACTGGGCCCAGGCGCTGATCTTCTCGATCCACTTTCCCTGGTTGCCACGGTTAAATTTACGCCGGTCAATGCCTGAGGCTTCCATCAATCCGTCAAGCTCATCCACCGCTTCACACCACTGCTGTTTAAGCGCGTTGATTCGCTGCACGATCTGTTGATGACGGGACGCCAGCGTTTCGTCATCCGGCGGCGGCGCCTTGATGACCGGCGCTTCCCCTTGCAGGTAGCGGTTGATATCTGCCAGCAGCGCCTGCGGTCCTTTCCACGTTTCAAATACCACCTGAGCAATTTCACGCGGCAAGGGGTAACAGTGACGACGCCAGAAATCCGCACAGGCCTGGTAGCGCAACAATGATTCATCTTCAATCAGTTGTTGCTCAAACAGCATGCCAGATTCGAAGGCATTGAGACTCAGCATGCGCTGACAAAAACCGTGGATGGTGAACACCGCCGCCTCATCCATCTGCCTCTCGGCGAGCAGCAGCCACTGAGCCGCCTGTTTTTTATCGTCGATCTCATCCAGCAGACGGGCATAAAGGGGATTTTCGGTCGATTCGCGCAGACAGGCGATCCGCAACTCATGAATATTATTACGAATACGACCGCGCAACTCTTCAGTGGCTGCCTCGGTAAAGGTCACCACCAGCAGTTCTTCAACGGTCAGGGGACGGGGAAAGGCGGAGGAACCGCCAAGCCCCAGGAGCAGACGCAGATAGAGCGCCGCGATAGTAAAGGTTTTGCCGGTGCCCGCAGAGGCTTCAATCAGGCGCTCGCCCGTGAGGGGCAAGCGCAGGGGATCAAGGGACTCGGCGACATCATTCATTCTGTTCTCTCACCAGGGGCATAGTTTGCTGCAACGCGCTGACGTTATCCCATACTTTCCAGCCTTCCGGGTGCACATAGTGAGGCTTCCCGTTTTGATCGCCGGAAATTTGCGACAGTACCGCCATGCCTTGCGGCTCTACCACCGCCTGATGGAAGAAATCAGCAAGTTTTTGCGGCGTCAGCTGTTTTATCTGAGCCACAATTTTATCACGTGAATCGAAGCGCATATTACCGCGATCGAAATCTTTGCTTAATTTCGATGCCTCCTCGCCCAGCGTTTGCGGTGCCTGCAACATCTGCGTGACGATAGCCTGCTTAATCTGGGCGAACTCTTCTGGTTTCATCGACCGCAGCTTCTCCTCCGCCGTGGGGAAAAACGCCTTGTAGCGATCCCAGAGATATGACGGCTGTTTATCGCTGCTTTGCAGCAGAAAGCCCATCCCCCACTGGCGTCCGATGCTCATCGGGAAGGCGAACACCGCATACCCTAACTGCTCTTCCGTACGCAGTTGATTGTAGAACCACGGCTGAACAATCTGGCCCAGCATGGCGCTGTAGGCCGCACTGGCATACTCATCATAGCCGGTGGGGACAAATACCGCCGCGAGTGCGGAGTCGGTACTGCTGCCCGCTTTTTCAAAAATAACCGACTGCTTCTTATCCACCAGCACATCTTTGTTGCGACACCATTCGGAACCGTTCGCGCCAAGCTGCTTCTGGATATCCCGCGCCATCGTCGTGACCTGCGCTTCACTCATGTTGCCAACGGCCAGGAATTCCGGACGGGCGCCTGATTTTAACGCGTCACGGTATGCCATGACCTCTTTCAGGGTGATCGACGGCAGCAGCGCGCGCCGCTCATCGCGCGAGAAATAAGGCACCTGAGAGATCATCTGCACCGGCATAATCGCCTGCTCGTAGGCTTTTCCTTTCTCAGCGGAATCCATCATCTGGCTATACCAGGATTTCGCCTGCTCAAGCTGCTCTTCGGTTGCGGTGTAGCTGAAATAGCCTTCAAGTAACGCCTGGAAAAGCTGCGGCAGACGCTGGGTGTAGCCGTCAGCATTGAGCATTAAGCCATTGTTGGCGTTGGTTGAAAAACCGATGCCGCCCACTGCCGCCTGATTACTTAACTGGTCGAGCGCAATCCCCGCCAGATAGTCGTTCAGCGCAAACATGACCTGGTTTTTGGCACTGTCCATCGCCTGCGGATTACGCAGGATGACGCTCACATCCGCCTTTGGCTCACTGGCAAAATGCTGGCTCGGGGTGTACACCACGCGCAGATTTGGCTCATCCACAATCAGCGCCGGACGGTCATATTTCTTTTCCGGTTTAATCAGTGTGAAATCGTCAGGGATATAGGGGTTCAGTTCCGGCAGAGACAGCGCAATACCCTGTGCTTTTTTCTGCCAGTCGGTAAAGGTTTGCTCGCTGATTTTATTGACCTGATAAGGGGCATCAACAAAATAAGCGGTCTTGTTATGCGGTTCTTTCGGGCTGATGTACCAGATACGCGCATTTTGCGGCGTCATCATCTCCAGGCGGCCCTGTATCGCTTTTGCATCGTACCGATCGGCAATGTTCACTGCATCCAGGGTATGCGCCACCGGCACGCGGATCATGGTATCCGCCAGCCATTCGACGTAGTCCATATCACGGGTGATCGACGGATAACGGAAATCGAGATCAAGCACATGCGACAGCTCGTCAAAGTAACGTTTATCCACGCCCTTTTCACGTAACAGATTGAGGTAGCTGAAAATAGCCGCGACAACCTCTTCGCGGTTCGCCAGGCCTTTATCGGTCAGCGTGGCGGAAATGGCTAACACACCGCTGTTACCGTTGACCACCGGATCGGAGTCCGCGCGAATACCTTCCACTAACCCTTGTTTTTGCAGCCAGTCAGAAAGCGTACCCGGACTACGGTTGCCAATCAGATAAGTGATCAGTTCGTCGGTTTTACTGCGAAACTGCGCGCTGTTGTTGTCGATTCGGAATTCAACGCGCAACACTTTACGCGGCAGCGCAGGAACGTAATGGATGATGACGCCCTTTTGCGCATCGGTGACAACCGGCACGGTAATTTCCGGCTTTTCGATATTCTTATTTGGCACCCGCCCGAAGGTTTCGGCAGCAATCTTTGCCAGTTCCGGCAAAGGCTTATTACTATAGATAACCGCTTTCATCAGGTTGGCGGAGTAATACTTGCTGTGAAAATCGCGTAACGCCTTTTGCACTGGGTTGCCCGGTTTGTCGCTTAAGGTTTCCAGGTTGCCACCGGAAAAACGTGAGCCAGGGTGTGCCGGATTGATGGTTTCCGCACTCACCTGCGCCATTCGCATCCCGTCACGGGTGCGCGCCATCGTCAGCTCAGCGTTTACCGCGTTGCGCTCACGATCGGCATATTTTTTATCCAGCAGCGGTTCGGCAATGGCATCGGCCAGGCGGTCAACGGCACCGGTAAGTGCGTCGTTCTCCACTTCCAGATAGAACGCGGTGCGGTACGGCGCGGTACTGGCATTGTGGCTGCCGCCGTGCAGTTTCAGGTATTCCGCCAGGCTGTCGGCCTGTGGGTATTTTTTCGATCCCATCAGACACATATGTTCAAGGTAATGCGCCAGTCCCTGATGCGCATCCGGATCTTCCAGCGACCCCACGGGTACCACCAGCGCAGAAAGCGATTTCACCGCCTGCGGGTCAGAAACCAGTAATACCACCATGCCATTATCCAGACGTACTGCCTGATACTGGCGGGTATCTTTGTCGCTTTTACGGATGGTTTCCGCAATGGGTTGCCAACCGGTATCTGCCTGACTTAAGGGCGCCCAAAAGGCGACCAACAACAGTAACGCTTTGAACCAGGTGCTGCGGGGCATTCAAGAACCTCATCATTAACTTTCTTTCTGCGCAAAGACTCGTTGGATGCTTCTCTGAGCAGGGCAACGCATCATAAAGGAAGCATCAAAATTGCGCAATTTTTATACAATCATCACGACCGATTAAATCTGAAAAGCGGAAGCAGGTAACGTTGTGACTGCAAAATAATGGCCTCCAGAGTATCGGAGTCCAGTTGCCGCCACAGGCGCTGATACCAGATATCCTCGCCTTCGCCACGCACAACCATGTTGCCTTCATAGGCCTGCATAAATTTCACGCGGGCTTTTTGTCGCGTATCATCGTCATCTAACATGGCATCATTTGCCGCGTCATAACAGGTTTTTATCCACGCGCCGCCGCTTTCCGGTAGCACCAACAGCGGTGCGGACATCCCTTCGCGATATCCATCAATCAGTTGCGCCAGATACCCCAATGCCTGCTCTTTTTCCAACGGTGGGAATCGCCACTCTCCGTCTTTTCGCAAAAACAGTCGGCTTTCACCTTTTCCCCCGCAGGCACAATAGACAAGGTGTTCGAGCCAAAGTTGCACGCCTTGTGAAATGCGGATTAACGAAGGCCGCCAGCGCAGCAGACCATCTTCCTGCACCTGCGGCAGCCAACCGGTCAACTGTACGCCGTTGCAGTGCAGATCGACCTCCAGACTTTGGCTCGGCTGGCGGCAAGCCACAATCCTGTCCGCCAGCGACTGCATTTCCTGATACTGAACGTCCCAAAGGATCTCACCATAAGCCCCATACGGCAGATCCCCCGCCGCCCGGAAACGACGAAACAGACGTTCGGCATCATCCTGTTCAACCAGCGCATTCAGTAACTGCTGGTTGAGCTGATAACGGGTCAACCCTTCCAGGGTAAACGGTTCAGTATCCGGGATCTCACTCTCTTCGGAGCGGAAATTGACCTGCAAACGCTGCTGGAAAAATGCTCGCACCGGATGTGCCCAGAAGCGTTGCAGCGTTTCCAGACTCAGCATCTCAGGCATGTCAAAGGCTAGCGGCTGCACGAAATCGCGATGAGCCTCTCCGCTACGGCTTGCCGCCGGTAACCACTCGCTGGCATAGCTCTGCTGCTCGCCGGGCAGGAAATTTTGCACATCGAATGGCATACGGGTATGCAGTCGAGCAATATGCGCTTTGACCCGTTTCTCGCTCTCATCGCTGGTCAATGCTTCGTCACCCGGCAAATAGTGGCTTTGTCCGATGTAATCGAGCAGCTCCTGAACCAGCACGGAAGGGAAACGTTCACTGTTATCCTGGATCGAGCGCCCGATGTAGCTGATGTAAAGCGACTGCTGGGCAGAAATTAAGGCTTCAAGGAACAGATAGCGGTCGTCATCTCGACGACTGCGATCCCCGCGCATCGGTTTCTGACTCATGAGATCAAAGCCGAGCGGTGCGAGCTGGCGCGGATAGACACCGTCGTTCATACCCAGCAGGCAGACGACTTTAAAGGGAATGGAACGCATCGGCATCAGAGTACAAATGTTCACTGGCCCAGCTAAAAAGCGCTGACTGATCCGCTCCTGATCCAACCGCTGCGCCAGTTCATCACGCAGTAGTGACAGTGGAACCGCCTCACCATACTCAGCCCCTATTCCTTCCGCGATCATTGCCTGCCACTGTTGCTCGATCAGCGTCATGGCCGCCTCGGTTTCAGTGTCAGGCAGGAAGAAGTCGTTGAGCATCTCACGACACACCGGTAGCCACTCTTCCAGCGGACGCTCCTGCGCCAGACCACGACGCCAGAGATTAAGCTGCATCAGTAATGACGCCAGATGTCCCACCAGCTCAGCGATCAGTCCGCTGGACTCATCGTAAGGCAGAACGGACTGCCACTCGCCCTGCGCACTTTCCATCGCATAGCCCAGCAGCATGCGCGTGAGGCCAAATTGCCACGTATGCTGTCCCGTTGCCGGCAGCTCCAGTTCCCGCACGTTGTCATCATCAATTCCCCAGCGAATGCCCGACTCATTGACCCACAGTCGCAAATAGCGCAACCCTTCTTCATTGATATTAAAGCGCGCCGCCAGCACCGGGACATCCAGCAGCGCCAGCACATCCTCAGAAACAAAGCGGCTGTCAGGTAAAGACAACAGGCTGATGAACGCCTGCAATACCGGATGTGACTGACGCGCCCGGCGATCGGAAATGGCATAAGGCAGATACCGCTCCGCAGGAGCGCTGCCAAAGACGGCCTGAATAAACGGGCTATAGCTGTCGATATCCGCCACCATCACGATGATGTCACGCGGGGTAAGCGTTGGGTCCGCCTCCAGCATCGCCAGCAGACGATCGTGGAGGACTTCAACTTCACGCTGCGGGCTATGACAGACGTGAAAAGTGACGCTGGTGTCGTTTGGATCAAGGCGTCGCTTGTTGTCACTGCGGGAATACTCTTCCAGACTCACCCCCGCCACTGCGCGGTTTTCCAGCTCAAGGATATCGGCCTGGATGTTATGCAACAGGTTATCCGGAGTAACGTCGACAAACGCATCGAGCTCCTGACTGTTTTCCAGTTCAGAGAGCAGATAAATATAATCGCGACCCAATTTTCCCCAGGAGGCCAACAGCGGGTTACCGACATCCTGTTCGCCATCGCCGTTAAACAAACTTTCGGCATTCGAATTGTCACGGAACAGCGGTAAATGGCGGTCTTCAAAACTATGTCGCCGCTGACGTGCCAGCAGCTTCGCCAGATACGTCGGATCTTTGATATCCCCCCAGTAATAGCGGCAGGGATTGGTGAAGAGCAGATGAATATCGATATGTTTACCGAGCGCCTGAAGTGCCTGTAAGTATACAGGTGGCAACGCGGAGATCCCGCAGATAAACACGCGAGAAGGAAGTCCTGATGGGCAGCTATCGGCGTTTTCGAGAGTCTGGATAAACCGTTGATAGAGATTGGCACGATGCCAGCGCGGCTGCCCCAGCGTATCGGTGTACTCTACCAACGCTTTCCACAGCGGCGCCTGCCAGCATTGCGCCTCACCTAACCCCTCGACCGTTCTCCCCGCTTCCCACTGCGTTAGCCATTCCGGTCGGTACACCAGATACTGATCGAAAAGATCCGCGGCGCGTGACGACAACTGAAACAGCTTACGTTTATCAGTATCGTCCGTCAGATAGTGGCGTAATAACGCAAAGTCGTCATGCTCCAGCAGTTGCGGAAGCAGCGTCATCAACTTCCAGCTCATACTCTGTTTGTTGAAGGCGCTTTCTTTTGGGATCTCCGGCAGAACGCGGACGAACATATCCCAGATAAAGCTTGCCGGGAGTGGAAACGCTATATTAGCGGCAATGCCAAATTTCTGCGAAAGGGTCATTTGTAACCACTGCGCCATCCCCGTACTCTGTACCAAAATCATTTCCGGCTCAAAGGGATCGTCCAGCCGTTCACGCTCGACGATGAACTCCATCAATGCTTCCAGCACATCCAGACGATTTGAGTGGTAGACCCTTAACATAGAGACTCCTGACGACTAACGATTCGGGCAATGCAGACGCGTCATTTTTCCCTGCCTGCCCTGAGGTGAAGATAGCGTAACGCTGATGCTGACACATCCCGCCTGCGTTGTCTGCATCCGGTTAACCTGCCAGTTAACCGGTGGTGAAAATGAACGCAGTTGCGTCTGCTGCCAACCCTGCCGCCAGAGCTGAAGGTACTGCCCCCTGATGAAAAAACTGTTCATCAGCACGCGCTGATATCCAGAAAGCACCGTCACCACCATCACCATGAGGACCATTGCCAGTATCACTTCCGGCAGGCTAAACCCACGCTGCTGGCTCAGGGGATCTGGCATAGTGCGACCTCTCGTAGCGGACAGAAATCGCTCCAGCCATGAAGAGAAAAAATGACGTTTTCCTCTTTTTGTTCGCCTTCTCGCCATAAGGATATTCCCTGATAGTTGGCAATAAGCAAAGCGCGACTGTCAGCGAGTCTGCGCAGGCAGACAGGGACATTGCCCTCTCCATAGTACCGACACGGTTTATCTGAACTTACCGGCCATTGCTGCATCCTGCCCCACTCCATGGCCGACTGCACGACAGCCTGGCGTTGCAAAGCCTGACTTTCTATCGCCACCCGCGAAGCATAACTGCTCTGCTGCTGATTAACCCCTTGCAACAGGAGGCTACCAAGGGCCAACAGCAGCAAAACCATCGCAAGAGAGGAGACGCCCCGCTCGCAGTTCATAAATTAAAGCCGCTCACGCTGTAGCGCGCATCGGCCACGGTTTGCGGATCAGCCCGACTAATGCCGCGCAGATGTAAGGTCAGTTCAGGCGCAAAGCCCGCGATATCCTGGCGCGTGACCTCAAATGCCGTAATCAGCACCACGTCCGGATCGGTCATTTTATCCCATCCTTTTCCGCTGCACGTTTTCGCGCCGCGCTGCGTCTCCAGCACGTTTTCGTTCAGGCGAAACCCGGTTTGTTCAGCCTCCTTTACCGGCTCGCTTTCCCAGATACCATTCGCGTTTGCGTCCCACTGCACAATAACGCACTGGCCCGCCTCGGCAATGTTTACCCCTTCGCCACTGCAACTACCGTGACAATATCCCGCGCGTTGAAGGTGCTTCGCGACGGTATACACCCGCTGCCATACGTCATCCTCCAGCGCGAGTCTGCGGGTCTGCTGCAAAATATCACGCTGTAACGCCGGTAAAAACCGGGCGGCACCCAACAACAATACGCTACTGATGGCCATCGCAATCAACACCTCAAGTAGTGAAAAGCCGCGTTCACTCATCTGCATCCCTGGGTATCGTCGCGCTCGCACAGGCGAATGCGTCCCCAGGGCGAAACCACGACACGCCATTCTCCCGCCGCATTTTTCAGGCGAATATTCCCCGGCCACGCGGTATTGCGTTGACCATAAAAGGCCAGTGAGGCAGTGATCCCGACAAGATCGACATCGCGCCAAAGTGGCACAAAAACGAGCGCAGAGCGCGGCGTGCAGGTATTTTGTGAGGTTGTTGTACTGACAAGACACCATGACGCGTCCTCCCTGATGGCGGTAATGATGTGGTCGCGGTTATGCCAGTTAGCGTCCTCCCGTAGCTGCAGCAAGAAATCGCGCAGTTGACAGGCGGTCTGCCAGAGATGTTGCTGTTGCTGCCACTGCTGCCAGCCGTAAAGTCCTGTTGCACTCAGGCTGACAATGATAAGCATCGCGACCAGCGTTTCGATGAGCGTATAGCCCTGCTGTGTATTCATGGCGGCAGTATGCCGTGTCGGAAAATTTAAACGAGGCGAGAATTCAGGTTTTTCGGCGCGTTACGAGGAAAATTTACCCTGTTGCAGCAGATTGCAAAATTTCAGGAATCCACGCCGAATAACCAAAATTAGGGTAAAAAAAACCGACGCACGGAGGCATCGGCTATGACAGGATAAAACCTGTTTAGATAGCAACCGGCGCTTTAATCCCCGGATGCGGATCGTAACCTTCGATTTCAAAATCTTCGAAGCGGTAGTCAAAGATGGAATCAGGTTTACGTTTGATCACCAGTTTTGGCAGCGCGCGCGGCTCGCGAGTCAGTTGCAGGTGCGTCTGCTCCATGTGGTTGCTGTACAAATGCGTGTCACCGCCGGTCCAGACGAAATCGCCGACCTCCAGATCGCACTGCTGCGCCATCATATGCACCAGCAGCGCGTAGCTGGCGATGTTAAACGGCAGACCGAGGAACACGTCGCAGGATCGCTGATATAACTGGCAGGAGAGCTTGCCGTCCGCGACATAAAACTGGAAGAACGCGTGGCACGGTGCCAGCGCCATTTTATCCAGTTCACCAACGTTCCACGCCGAAACAATAATACGGCGCGAATCGGGATCATTTTTCAACTGGTTCAGCACGGTCGTGATCTGGTCGATGTGGCGACCGTCCGGCGTCGGCCAGGCACGCCACTGTTTGCCATACACCGGGCCCAGATTACCGTTTTCGTCCGCCCATTCGTCCCAGATGGTGACGTTATTTTCGTGCAGATAAGCCACATTGGTGTCACCCTGCAGGAACCACAGCAGTTCGTGGATGATGGAACGCAGATGGCAACGTTTTGTCGTCACCAGCGGGAATCCTTCCTGCAGGTTAAAACGCATCTGATGACCAAAAATGGAAAGCGTTCCGGTTCCGGTACGGTCGTTTTTCTGTGTGCCTTCATCCAGCACTTTTTGCATCAGTTCTAAATACTGTTTCATGGTTCCTCAGGAAACGTGTTGCTGTGGGCGACGGCGATAGGCCCAAACCATCATGATCACACCAGCGACAATCATCGGAATCGAGAGGATCTGTCCCATGCTGATGTACTGTACCCATTCGCCGGTGAACTGCTGATCCGGCTGACGGAAGAATTCAACGATGATACGAAACGCGCCGTAGCCGATCAAAAACAGTCCGGAGACGGATCCCATTGGGCGCGGTTTACGGATAAACAGGTTAAGAATAATAAACAACACGACACCTTCCAGCGCCATCTCATAAAGCTGAGACGCGTGGCGCGGTAAGGAGCCGTAGGTATCGAAAATGGATTGCCATTGCGGGTTGGTTTGCAGTAGCAGAATATCTTCCGTGCGCGACCCAGGGAACAGCATAGCGTAAGAGAAATTCGGATCGACACGGCCCCACAGCTCGCCGTTAATGAAGTTCCCCAGACGTCCGGCGCCCAGGCCAAAAGGGATTAGCGGCGCAATAAAATCAGAGACCTGGAAGAAACTACGTTTCGTGCGTTTGGCGAAAATAATCATCACCAGAATCACACCAATCAGGCCACCGTGGAAGGACATGCCGCCGTCCCAGACGCGGAACAAGTAAAGCGGATTATCAAGGAACAGCGGGAAGTTGTAGAACAGCACGTAGCCAATACGCCCACCGAGGAAAACCCCGAGGAAACCTGCATACAGTAAGTTTTCGACTTCATTCTTAGTCCAGCCACTGCCTGGGCGGTTGGCACGGCGCGTCGCCAGCCACATCGCGAAAATGAAGCCCACCAGATACATTAAGCCGTACCAGTGAAGTGCAACGGGTCCAATTGAGAAAATGACCGGATCAAATTCCGGAAAATGCAGATAGCTACTGGTCATCTGTCACCACAAGTTCTTGTTATTTCGCTGAAAAATATCAGCGAGCGATATGCGCACCCACTGCTTACAGGCGCTCCAAAGGAGCGAATAATAGCATACGAGGTTCTGTGAGGCTGTCGGGAAGATGTAAAAGATCTGTATAGCCCTTTTACAACCCCCCGCGAATCAGACCGCCCATGCCGCGACGCTCCATAAACGCCGCTACCTGATGGCGCACTTCCGTTGCCAGTTGCGCCTCAAGGCTACGCTGGGCAAGCGTTTTTGCCTCTTCGTAATCAATACGGCGCAGCAGATATTTTACACGCGCCACAGAGCGACCATTCATTGATAGATGGCGGAAACCCAGCCCAATCAGGATGGTTACGCACATCGGATCGCCCGCCATTTCGCCACACACGCGCAGGTCGATATCACTCCGCTCAGCTTCCTGTGCAATCATCGACAGCGCACGTAATATCCCTGGATGCAAACTGTCGTAGATGTTGGCGACACGGGTATTGTTACGGTCCACCGCAAGGATGTACTGAGTCAGATCGTTAGTCCCGACGGAGATAAAATCAACGCGACTCGCCAGATTCGGCAGCATAAAGACCATCGAAGGCACTTCGAGCATGATGCCAATACGCGGTTTCGGGATCGCGTAGCCGATCATCTCTTCCACTTCGCGCCCGGCACGTTCAATCAGGCGGCGCGCTTCATCCACCTCGTCAATGCTGGTCACCATCGGCAGCAGAATACTCAGGTTGCCCGTCGCCGCATTAGCACGCAGCATGGCGCGAACCTGGATCAAGAAGATCTCTGGCTGATCGAGCGTAATACGGATCCCTCGCCAGCCAAGGCAAGGATTCTCCTCGCTGATCGGCATATACGGCAACTGTTTGTCCGCACCCACGTCCAGCGTTCTAAGTGTCACCGGCTTGTCGTTAAACATCTGCAACATGCCCTGATACTGCGCCACCTGCTCCTCTTCTGAAGGGAAACCGCTTTGCAGCATGAAGGGAATTTCGGTGCGATACAGACCAATACCGTCGATACGACTGCCTAGCTTTTCTTCATGCTCCGGGCTGAGCCCTGCGTTCAGCATGACCTTCACTCGCTCGCCGCTTTTCAACTGCGCGGGTAAATTGACGTCATCTTCCGCCAGACGACTGAGTTCGTTCTCTTCGCTGATAAGCCGCTGATATTCCTGGATCAATACCGGTTCGGGATCGACCAGCAGCTCACCCCGATAACCATCCACTACCAGCGTCCGCCGGTGCAACACCGACGGCTGAATATCAGCCCCCATCACGGTGGGAATGCCCAATGCACGCACCATAATTGCCGCATGGGAGTTAGCTGCCCCGTCACGAACAACGACACCCACCAGTCGGTCCTGCGGCAGTTCCGCCAGCGTCGTAGCAGAGAGTTCGTCAGCCACCAGCACGAAGCGTTCTGGCCAGGCATTCGGCCCTTGTACAGAGTCATCAAGATGAAACAGCAGGCGCTGGCCCAGCGCACGCAGATCGCCCGCACGCTCTTTGAGATAGTTGTCACTCAGCGAGGCAAACTGTTCGGCAAACTTTTCGATGATCGTTTTGACCGCCCATTCCGCCACCGAGCCATTATCGACTTCGATAAACAGTTCGCGTCGCAAGCGAGCATCGGAGAGCAGGTGCGAATAGAGATCGAATATCGCAGCAGTCTCTTTCTGCGCGCCTGCGGCAAACCGCTTACTGTAGCGGCGAAACTCATTTGCCGCCTCTTCCAGCGCGCCGGTCAGACGCTCACGCTCCAGGGCAGGGTCCAGCGTTGAGGCCTGATACACCTGCTCCATCAGCGGCAACGTCGCATCCTGCCAACCTTCTGCGATCGCCACGCCCGGTGCAGCCGGTAACGCGCGGATGCGCGTCTGGCGATACTGACCGAACAGGGCGGTAAGCTGAGATTGTGACAGGATCGCCGCCATCTGCGTGGCGAGTGTCACAAGGAAAGATTCTTCGCTTTCGTCATACTGGCGCAGTTCGCGCTGCTGCACAACGAGGACCCCCAGCAGTTGACGACGCTGAATGATCGGCACCCCAAGGAAAGCACGGAAGCGCTCTTCCTTTACCGAGGGGATATATTTAAAACTGGGATGTTTTTGGGCATCAGCGAGGTTGATTGGTTCCGCCAGCCTGCCAACCAGACCGACGATCCCTTCATCAAACGCGAGTGCGACAGTGCGACCGCGCGGTTTTTTAAGCCCCCGAGTCGCCATGAGGTAATAACAACGGCGGTCATGATCGGCCAGATAAACCGAGCAGACCTCTGTATCCATCGCAAGACAGATGTCAGTAACCAGAATATTCAGCGCTTCATTAAGACGCGGAGCACTGGCCACCTTTTCGACTATTTCGCGCAGGCGGGTGAGCATAATTTGCGTGGCTTAACCTCTTTTACGTCGATAAGCAGGTGTACTTTGCGGCTTCGGCGTCGCTTCCTGAAGCGCCATCACAACACTTGCGAACTCTTTCATCACCCTGCGGTAGACATCGCGTTTAAATGAAACCACTTGCCGGACCGGGTACCAGTAACTTACCCAACGCCAGCCGTCGAACTCAGGAGTGCTGCTGGTTTGCATATTGATTTCCGCATCCGCGCTCATCAACTGCAAAAGAAACCACTTTTGTTTCTGGCCGATACACACCGGCTTTGTATCCCAACGCACCAAACGTTTTGGTAACTTGTAACGCAACCAGTTGCGAGTAGAGGCAAGGATTCGCACATCTTTACGGCTTAACCCTACTTCTTCAAACAGTTCCCGGTACATCGCCTGTTCTGCTGATTCTCCTGGGTTTATCCCACCCTGTGGGAACTGCCAGGAGTGCTGACCAAACCGCCGGGCCCACATCACCTGCCCCTGACGATTACAAATTACGATACCTACATTTGGGCGGTAGCCATCGTCATCAATCACCGGACTACCTCAACATAAACCTTATATGAGAATGATTGTTTCACACTCCTGACAGACGGTAAACCACTGAGTTAAGGCGGTGTGCATCTAATAACAATTGAATAACTCACAGTTAAAGACAAAGTTATAAACAGACACTCACCCATATGGGCGATTTTATTCACCTTTTCTGTGGATAGAGTTGTGAAGAAGTACGGAATTACTCCGGGAAAACCCGGAACAGTCTGAATAAACTGCCGACAGGGTAAAAAAAATATGTTCTTTTATTCATGAAGTTACCCGGTCATTCCACCGTTCATCAGGCAAAAAAGTGATAAACATCACACTGACGATCTTCAGGCTGATGAAAGATCGAACAGCGCCGACTTTATCCACAGATTGTGCCAATAAGTTAGACACAAATTGTGTGAAAATTCGATTTTCGTCGCACGTCAAGGCTGTAAATGGAAACAGTAGTCGGGGTTTTTCACAGTTATCCCATCTTTCTGTGGATAACATGGTGTAAGATCCTGTTTATTTTCAGTGACCAGAAATGGAAAACCTGTTCTGGTGTTGCGCAACACACTATGCGGGAAAATAAAAACCAATATAAATCATGGCATTGAATATCACCTGTGGAAAACGATAAACTTCTTTCCCACGGTATAAAATCATTGTTCATTTTTTCACCTAAGGTATTACGCCATGTCCGGACTCCATCCTTTACGCTTTCCACCGGAATCTGAAGCCCTTTTGCTCCAGCAGGCGCAGCAGCTTTCGGGCTATTCGTTAGGTGAACTGGCGGCACTGGCGGGTATCGTTGCACCGAAAGATCTCAAGCGGGACAAAGGCTGGATCGGTGTATTACTGGAACTCTGGCTGGGCGCCAGCGCCGGAAGTAAGCCTGAGCAAGATTTCGCCGCACTCGGCGTCGAGTTGAAAACCATTCCTGTAGATAGCTTTGGGCGACCGCTCGAAACCACCTTCGTCTGCGTCGCGCCGTTGACGGGAAACAGTGGTGTGACGTGGGAAACCAGCCACGTGCGGCACAAACTGAAGCGGGTGCTGTGGATCCCGGTTGAAGGTGAGCGCAGCATTCCCCTCGCCCAACGACGGGTAGGATCGCCAGTCCTGTGGAGTCCCGATGAAGAAGAAGACCGTCAGTTGCGTCTCGACTGGGAAGAGTTGATGGACATGATTGTGCTCGGTCAGGTTGAACGCATCACCGCCCGGCATGGCGAATTTTTACAACTGCGACCGAAGGCAGCAAATGCCAAAGCGCTCACCGAGGCGATCGGCGCCCAGGGCGAGCCAATACTGACGTTGCCGCGGGGTTTTTATCTGAAAAAGAACTTCACGCGCGCCTTACTGGAACGCCACTTTTTGTTACAACAGCGTTAGACTTTCGCCTGGTGGCCGGGAAGCATATAATTAGCGTTTCTTTTTTTGGCAGGACTTTGTTCAATGTTATTTGCATGGATAACCGATCCTAACGCCTGGCTTGCGCTCGGTACGCTGACGCTGCTGGAGATCGTGCTTGGGATCGATAATATTATTTTCCTCTCTCTGGTTGTTGCAAAACTCCCGACTGCGCAACGCGCGCATGCCCGACGTCTGGGCCTTGCGGCGGCGATGATTATGCGACTGGCGCTGCTCGCCTCCATCGCCTGGGTGACCCGGCTGACCAATCCGCTGTTTGACGTGTTTGGTGAGGCCATTTCCGCCCGTGACCTGATCCTTCTGCTCGGTGGATTGTTCCTGATCTGGAAAGCGAGTAAGGAGATCCATGAATCCATCGAAGGTGAAGAAGAAGGGATGAATATGCGCGTCACCTCCTTCCTGGGGGCAATCGTGCAGATTATGCTGCTCGACATCATCTTCAGCCTGGACTCGGTGATTACGGCGGTCGGCTTGTCCGATCACCTGTTCATTATGATGGCGGCGGTGGTGATTGCCGTTGGGGTGATGATGTTTGCGGCGCGTCCTATTGGCGAGTTTGTCGACCGACACCCGTCCGTGAAGATGCTGGCCCTGTCGTTCCTGATTCTGGTTGGCTTCACCCTGATTCTGGAAAGCTTCGATGTTCACGTACCGAAGGGTTACATCTATTTCGCGATGTTCTTCTCCATTGCGGTCGAAAGTTTGAATTTGTTGCGAAACAAAAAAAATCCGCTGTAATTGCCTTTTTCGCTCCCTGCCGGGAGCGAATTTCTTTCCGTTTCCGCTCTCAGTTTAAGATTTTCCTGCTTTTCCTGCCCATAACGTCAGGTTATTACTAGACTATTATCAGACGCAGGCCACGTGAGGATAAATGGATGAAAAAATGGGCAGTGATAATTTCCGCGGTTGGACTGGCTTTTGCTGTTTCCGGCTGCAGTAGCGACTATGTGATGGCGACCAAAGATGGTCGGATGATCCTGACCGACGGGAAACCCGAAATTGACGACGATACCGGTCTGGTGAGCTACCACGACCAGCAGGGCAACGCCATGCAAATTAACCGCGACGACGTTTCTCAAATCATTGAACGGTGAAGGCTGAGGTCAGCCGTGCTGCTGGCCTTAACAATTTTTCTTCCCTTTTTCCCTTCCCTCAGCCATTTTTATAATCCTTATGTTGTGATTATAAAAAGGAAACGGCTATGCAATATCACCGTATACCCCACAGCTCGCTTGAAGTTAGTACACTGGGGCTGGGCACAATGACGTTTGGTGAACAAAATAGCGAAGCCGACGCGCATGCACAGCTCAACTATGCCGTCGCCAGCGGCATTAACCTGATCGACGTGGCCGAAATGTACCCGGTCCCGCCGCGCCCGGAAACCCAGGGACTCACCGAAACTTACGTCGGAAACTGGCTGGCCAAATATGGCAACCGTGAAAAGCTGATTGTCGCCTCCAAGGTCAGCGGCCCGTCGCGTAATAACGACAACAGCATTCGCCCGAATCAGGCTCTGGATCGTAAGAACATCCGCGAAGCGCTGCACGACAGCCTGAGGCGTCTGCAGACCGATTATCTGGATCTCTATCAGGTTCACTGGCCGCAGCGCCCGACCAACTGTTTTGGCAAGCTCGGCTACACCTGGACCGACGCCGCGCCGGTGGTGTCGCTACTGGATACGCTGGATGCGCTGGCTGAGTTCCAGCGCGCGGGTAAGATTCGCTACATCGGCGTCTCAAATGAAACCGCCTTTGGCGTGATGCGTTATCTGCACCTGGCGGATAAACATGATCTGCCGCGCATTGTCACCATCCAGAACCCTTACAGTCTGGTTAACCGCAGTTTTGAAGTGGGACTGGCGGAAGTGAGCCAGTACGAAGGCGTCGAACTGCTGGCCTATTCCTGTCTGGGATTTGGCACGCTGACCGGTAAATACCTGAACGGCGCGAAGCCTGCCGGAGCGCGTAATACGCTGTTTAGTCGCTTTACCCGCTACAGCGGCGAGCAGACGCAAAAAGCCGTGGCAGCGTATGTGGAGATCGCCAGACGCCACAACCTCGATCCGGCGCAGATGGCGCTGGCATTCGTTCGCCATCAGCCGTTTGTTGCCAGTACGCTGCTTGGTGCCACCACCATGGAACAGCTGAAAACCAATGTTGAGAGCTTACATCTGGCGTTAAGCGAAGAGGTGCTGGCGGAGATTGAAGCGGTGCATCAGGTTTACACCTATCCTGCACCGTAACAGAAGCGCGCCGGAGGAATTCCGGCGCGTTGATTACGCCTGACGGCGCTGCCAGATCCACAGCGCCGCAATTGCCAGCGCGAACAGACCGCCAAAACCGATGCCAACGGCAATAACCGGGATCCCTATCCATACTGCCAGCGAATAGAGTCCCAGCATCAACAGCATCGCGCTGTTCTCTCCGAGATTCTGTACCGCAATCGCATTACCCGCGCCGACGCTCTTCTTGCCACGCTCCTGCAACAGCGCATTCAGCGGTACCACAAAGAAACCGCCCAGCACACCGATCAGCATCAGTAGCGCATAAGCAGGCAGCAGCGCGTGTTGCAAAGAGAAAATCAGCACGACGACACCAATCAGGATCCCCGCCGGCATGCAGCGCACCACGGTATCCAGCGTCACCAGTCTGGCAGCAGCCCCCGCCCCGGCTACAATACCGATAGCAACCATCGCATTAAGATAGGTTGGCGTGGCGTTATCGGTAATGCCTAACGCCACCGGCACCCACAGCACCAGCAGAAAACGCAGCGTAACTCCCGCGCCCCAGAACAGACTGGTACCCACCAGCGAGAAGCGCGTTTCACCGTTGCGCCACAATGAAACACAGGCGCAAAAGAAACTGCGGGTCATTTTCGCCAGATGCCAGGACTGCCCCGGACGTGCGGCGGCCAGTTTGGGAATAGAGAGGTTTGCCACCACGGCACCGGCGTAGGCCAATGCGCAGGCAACCAGTGCAGCGGTGACATGCCAGTCGGCCAGTACACCACCCGCCACCGAGCCAAGCAGGATTGCCGCGATGGTTGATGCTTCCATCAGACCGTTGGCTTTCACCAGCTTATCGCCGGTGGTTAATTCCCCCAGAATGCCATATTTGGCCGGTGAGTAGGCCGCCGCGCCAATGCCCACCAGCGTATAGCCAATAAACGGATTGAAGCCAAAGCAGATGCTTGCCGCCCCCAGCAGTTTAAGGCCGTTGGCGAACATCATCACCCGACCTTTGGCAAAACTGTCAGCGACCTGACCAACAAACGGCGCAAACAGGATGTAAGCGCCCACAAACACCATTTGCAGAATCGGCTGACTCCAGTCCGGATAGAACTGCTCCTTCAGCAGCGCCAGCGTGGCAAACAGCAGAGCGTTATCACCAAACGCCGAGAGAAATTGCGCCGCAATAACCGACATCATCCCTTTCGACCAGACAGAGGTATTGGTATGTACTGACTCAGGCATTTTGTTTTTCCGGATCATCAACCCAACTTTTCAGCGTTACGAAATCCGGCTTACCGCTGCCGAGTAACGGGAGTTGTTTCAGGTAACGGATATCGCGCGGCACCGCCAGTTCCGGGATGCCGTGCGCACGGGCATACTGCTGTAAAGCCTCACGCGTCAGTTCGCTATCGGAGGTGAAGAGCACCAGCGCTTCACCTTTACTGGCATCGCTCTTGATCGCCGTTGCATGCATTTTCTCTGGCGACACGCCGAGCGCCAGTTGCTCAACCATCTCCAGCGAGACCATCTCGCCGGCAATTTTCGCAAAGCGTTTGGCGCGCCCTTGAATCTGCACGAATCCCTGCTCATCAAAGCGCACGATGTCTCCGGTGTCATACCAGCCGCGTTCCAGTTCTCCCGCGGCGTTTTCCGCCACCGGCACCTCCAGCACGCCCGGTTTTTCTACGCGCAGGTAACCGTTCATGATGTTGGGCCCTTTCAACTGCAAACGACCGCCCTCTTCAATGCCAGGGATCGCCAGCAGGCGCGCGTCCATACCTGGCAGGATCCGCCCGACGGTATCAGGCTTCGCTGCCATCGGGACGTTAATCGAGACCACAGGCGCACATTCCGTCACGCCGTAACCTTCAAGAATGCGCAGACCAAACTTGTCCTGCCAGAGCTGTTTAGTACTCTCCTGGAGTTTTTCCGCTCCCGCCACCACATAGCGCAGGCGATAGAAATCATACGGATTGGCAAAGCGCGCATAGTTCCCGAGGAACGTGGAGGTGCCAAACAGTACCGTGCAGTTCCGGTCATAAACCAGTTCCGGCACAATGCGATAATGCAGCGGACTGGGATAGAGGAACACTTCAGCGCCGGTGAGTAACGGCGTAAACAGCCCCACCGTCAGGCCGAAAGAATGAAACAGCGGCAGCGCCGACATAAAGCGGTCATTAGCGGTGAAGTCAGCAATGGTTTTGATCTGCTCAACGTTGGCCAGCAGGCTCTTGTGGCTATGTACCACCCCCTTTGGGTGCCCCTCAGAACCTGAGGTAAAGAGGATCACCGCCGCTTCTTCCGGCTGCTGCTTAACCTGCGCCCGATGCGGCATCAGCAGATGCGCAAAGATCCACAGCTTGTCTGCGGTAGTCACATCGGCTTTGAGATCTTCCAGATAGACCCAGCGAACCTGCGTCAGTTGCTCCGGCAGGTGCCAGAGTTTGCCTTTATCCAGGAACTGGCGGGAGGTAAAAATGGTTTTGATTTCCGCGGCGGTGATGGCGCTGGTCAGCCCTTTGACGCCCGCCGTGTAGTTCATCATTGCCGGGATACGACGGCGAGAAACCGCGCCGAAAATCACCGCTGCGCTGATGGCGGCATTCGGTAGCATCAGGCCAATTCTTTCACCCTCTGCGCTGTATTTTTCCAGAATACGCCCGACAAACAGCGTCTTAGTGAGCAACTGTCGGTAACTGTCCGGCTTGAAATTGATGTCTTCGATACAGTGCTTACCCGCGCCATAGCGGTACATTGCCGCCAGCAGCGATTCATACAGCGTTTCGCGTGGGCGCACCGCCATTCGCGCTTCCATCATTTTTTGATGCAGCATTTCACCCGCAATTTTACGACGATCGCGTGCGCGCGGCGCATCAGGCATCGGCAGACGGGTTGGCGGTAAAACATGCAGATGGATCTGCGGGAAGAAACGACGTTTCACCAGCCCTTTCAGGCGGCTGAAATGGGTGAGCTCTGCGCCTTCAATCCGCACTGGCACCAGCGTCGCCCCGGATTTCGCGGCAACAAATCCGGCGCCATCGTAGATTTTCATTAGCGAGCCGCTCACCGAAATGCGTCCCTCCGGGAAAATCACCACCGGACGCCCCTGCTCGATCAGTCGGACCAGATGTTTAATCGCCATCGGCTTCGTTGGATCGAGCGGCACAAAATCAATCAGCGAGGTTAACCAGCGCATGTACCACTTCTGGCTAATCGAGGTATAGACCGCAAACACCGGGCGTACCGGTAGAAACAACGCCAGCAGAATACCGTCGATGAAAGAGACGTGGTTGGGGGTGATTAAGACGCGCTCTCCCTGTAACGCCTGCATATCCCCCGTCACGCGTACCCGATAGAGCACACGGCACAGGTTACGGAAAAAGCCAAATAACATTTCAACTCCCTTTGCGCACGATTCGGTAAAATAATGGTGGCAGATTACACGAACAAGGCAACGGGAGCGACAGTAAACTCGGGGCGAAAAAAAACCTGCGCATCCGCGCAGGTTGGTGCAAGAGACAGAGTACGAAGAGCGTACCGAATAATCTCACCAATCAATACCTCTGGGATCTTGATTGTGGTCGGTACATGGCCGCTTCGCCAGCGAGAAAACGCAAAGGAATGAAGGGAAATGCAACCAGTTGTGTAAATTATCGCTTACTGTTACAGATTGCCGTAATCACAAAAAAAAACCTGCGCAACTGGCGCAGGCTGGTGTAATTCGTGTGCTCAACCCGAAAGTTGGCTTCACCTATCAATACCTCTGGGATCTCAACTTTATCAAGCCGCCAGGAAACGTCGCCAGCGAACAATCGCAACAGCCCTTCGCAAAGTGTAACTAATGGTTTGCATCTTTCGATTTTTGTCTTAATTCCGAGGGTGTTGCTCACATTTGCCGCGTCGTAACGGGCAATCTGCTTGAACCAACAGACGTTTTCCGTAACACTGACAGAATGTAAGCGTTTACCCACAATAGGTACTGTCATGGCGACCATAAAGGATGTAGCCCGACTGGCTGGTGTATCAGTCGCCACCGTTTCCCGCGTCATCAACGATTCCCCCAAAGCCAGCGAGGCGTCACGCCTGGCGGTGACCAGTGCGATGGAGTCGCTCAGCTACCATCCCAACGCCAACGCGCGCGCCCTGGCGCAGCAATCCACCGAGACCATCGGTCTGGTGGTTGGCGATGTTTCCGACCCTTTTTTCGGCGCGATGGTAAAAGCGGTGGAGCAGGTCTCCTACAACACCGGAAATTTTTTACTGATTGGCAACGGCTACCATAATGAACAAAAAGAGCGTCAGGCGATCGAGCAACTCATTCGTCACCGCTGCGCCGCGCTCGTCGTGCACGCCAAGATGATCCCGGATGCCGATCTGGCGTCACTCATGAAGCAAATTCCCGGCATGGTGCTAATCAACCGGATCCTGCCAGGTTTCGAACAACGCTGTGTGGCGCTGGATGACCGCTACGGTGCCTGGCTGGCGACCCGTCACCTGATCCAGCAGGGCCATACCCGCATTGGCTATCTCTGCTCAAATCATTCCATTTCGGATGCGGAAGATCGTCTCAAAGGCTATTACGATGCGCTTGAAGAGAGCCATCTCCCGGTCAACGATCGCCTTGTGACGTTTGGCGAGCCGGATGAGAGCGGCGGTGAGCAGGCGATGACCGAACTGCTGGGTAGGGGCAGAAACTTCACTGCGGTAGCCTGTTATAACGACTCCATGGCCGCAGGCGCAATGGGCGTGCTAAATGATAACGGTGTGGAAGTCCCGGCGGAAATCTCGCTGATCGGCTTTGATGATGTGTTGGTTTCGCGTTACGTTCGCCCGCGACTGACCACTGTGCGTTATCCCATCGTGACGATGGCGACGCAGGCCGCAGAACTGGCGCTCGCGCTGGCGAAAAAACACCCGCTGCCGGATGTTACCCATGTCTTCAGCCCTACGCTGGTCCGTCGCCATTCCGTGACAACGCCAGTGGATCCGGGCAATGCGTCATCAAACGAGTAATCAGGAACGCGTCATGATAACAATGCTGGATGTTTCCCGTCGTGCCGGTGTCTCGAAAGCCACCGTTTCTCGCGTGCTGAATGGCACCGGTCAGGTTAAAGAGAGTACACGTCAGAAAGTGTTTAAAGCGATGCAGGCGCTGGATTATCGTCCGAACTTTCTGGCCCGTTCGCTGGCAAACCGGACCAGCAACAGCATTGGGCTGGTCGTGTCGACCTTTGATGGCTTCTACTTTGGCCGCCTGCTACAGCAGGCCTCGCGACAGACTGAATCTCATGGCAAACAGTTGATTGTCACCGATGGTCACGATACACCAGAGCGCGAACAGGAAGCGGTGCAAATGCTGGCCGACCGGCAGTGTGACGCCATCATTCTCTACACCCGCTATATGAGCGAAAAAGCAATTCTGGCGCTGGCGGATTCGATCACTATGCCGTTGATTATCATCAACCGCGACGTCAGCCTCGCCCGTGAACGCGCCATCTTTTTTGAACAGGAAGACGCGGCATTTCAGGCGGTAGATTACCTGATTTCCCAGGGACACCGCGAGATCGCCTGTATTACCGTGCCGGGACACACGCCGACCGGGAAGTCGCGTCTGATGGGCTATCGTAAAGCGCTGGAGAAAAACGGCATCGCCTGGGATCCGGCGAAGGTGAAATATGGCGATTCCAGCATGACGCGCGGCTATGACGCCTGTAACGAACTGCTACAGGAAGGAGTGACGTTCACCGCGCTGTTCGCCTGTAATGATGATATGGCGTTGGGCGCATCGAAAGCCCTGCATCAGGCCGGGCTTAACATTCCGCAGGATGTGTCGCTGTTTGGATTTGACGATGCGCCGAGCGCGAAATGGCTTGAGCCAGGGCTGTCGACGGTTTATCTCCCCATCGACACGATGATCACCACCGCCATTGACCAGGCGATCCGCATGGTCAATGGTGAAGAGGTTGAACCGATCCCGCCCTTTACCGGCACGCTGGTGTTGCGCGACTCGGTGACCACCGGGCCGTATTTAACACATAAATCGTAACGTTATCTGCGCGACGCAATGCCTGATGGCGCTTCGCTTATCAGGCCTACAAACTGGTTCAGCTTAAAGTAACTCCAGCGCTAACAGTTCTTCAATGGTCTGGCGGCGGCGAATCAGTCGCGCCTGACCATTGTCAAATAACACTTCCGGCAACAGCGGGCGGCTGTTGTAATTCGACGACATTGACGCACCGTACGCGCCGGTATCATGCAGCACCAGATAATCGCCCGGCACCACCGCTGGCAGCGCGCGGGTTTCTACTTTACCGCCTTCCTGTTGGGTAAAGACGTCGCCAGATTCACACAGCGGTCCTGCGACAACCGTGTCGACCCGCGGCGCATTTTCCAGCGAGCGACCATCCGCCGCCAGCGCGGTAATATGGTGATAACTGCCGTACATCGCCGGACGCATCAGGTCATTAAATCCCGCATCCACCAGCACGAAATGGCGACTGCCCATCTGCTTCACGCTGCGTACCTGGGTGACCAGTACGCCTGACTGAGCGACGAGAAAACGTCCTGGCTCAATTTCCAGCTTCACATAATGTCCCAGGTGGCGAGCGATCTGTTCGCGTGCGGCATTCCACAGGCCAAAATAATGCCGGGTGTCCACCGCCTCTTCGTCATCATGATAAGGAATCGACAGGCCACCACCGGCGGAGATCGCTTCCAGATCCTGACCAAAATCCACCACCTGGCGTACCATCGCCCCACACACCTGCTCCAGATGTTCATAGTCAACGCCTGAACCAATGTGCATGTGAATACCGACCAGTTTCAACTGATGCCGCTGCATCACCGCCAGCGCCTGCGGCAAATCAGTATGCCAGATGCCGTGTTTACTGTTTTCGCCACCGGTATTGGTTTTCTGGCTGTGACCGTGACCAAAACCCGGATTTACACGCAACCAGACGCGATGCCCCGGCGAGACTTGTCCAAGCTGATCCAGCATATCGACAGAACCGGCATTGACCGGTATGCGCAATTCGCTGACGCGTGCCAGGGTGGCGCTGTCAATCACATCGGCGGTAAAAACAATGTCATCCGGATGCGTTTGCGGATCGTATCCCGCCGCCAGCGCACGTTCGATTTCGCCTAATGACACGGAGTCCACTTTGACGCCCTGCTCGCGCATTAAACGCAGAATATGAATATTGGAACAGGCCTTCTGTGCGAAGCGCACCACATCAAACTGTTGTAACGCCGCAATCTGGCGACGAACGATCTGTGCGTCGTAAACCCAGACCGGACAGCCAAATTCAGCCGGTAACCTGAGCAGGTTTTCCGCGGTGAGATCGGTATCGGTACAATACAAGGAATGAGGCATAACGGCTCCGGACATGATGTTTTTTTATCATTACGCCACAGCGTGAAGAGAATAAAAAATATCGTTTTATATAGACTCTATGCAAAAATGATATGGGTTGAGTCAAACGAGGTGACTATGGCTGCCGTTAACTTACGTCATATTGAAATTTTTCATGCGGTCATGACCGCCGGAAACCTGACCGAAGCCGCACGGCTGCTGCATACGTCACAGCCCACCGTCAGTCGCGAACTGGCTCGCTTTGAAAAAGTGCTGGGGCTGACGCTGTTTGAACGCACGCGCGGTCGCCTGCATCCGACGGTTCAGGGGTTACGTCTTTTTGAAGAGGTACAGCGTTCCTGGTACGGGCTGGATCGAATCGTCAGCGCCGCGGAAAGCCTGCGGGAGTTTCGTCAGGGGGAGTTGTCTATTGTCTGTCTGCCGGTTTTTTCGCAGTCGCTGCTGCCTGTATTGATTCAGCCGTTTCTTGCCCGCTATCCGGAAGTCAGCCTGAATATCGTGCCGCAGGAGTCACCGCTGCTGGAAGAGTGGCTTTCCGCTCAGCGTCACGATCTGGGGCTGACGGAGACGTTGCATACGCCAGCCGGAACTGAACGTACGGAGCTCTTCTCGCTTGATGAAGTCTGCGTGCTGCCGCCGGGTCATCCGCTGGCGGAAAAATCGGTATTAACGCCACAGGATTTTCAGGGGGAGAACTACATCAGCCTGTCGCGTACGGACAGTTACCGGAAACTGCTGGACACGCTGTTTAATGAGCACGACGTTAAACGGCGGATGGTGGTGGAGACCCACAGCGCGGCATCCGTGTGTGCGATGGTGCGCGCCGGAGCCGGTCTTTCGATCGTGAATCCGTTCACCGCGCTGGATTATGCGGCGAGCGGCGTGGTGGCGCGTCGTTTCAGTATTTCCGTGCCGTTTACCGTCAGCCTGGTCCGCCCTGTCCACCGCCCCGCTTCCGCGCTGGTAGAGGCATTCAGCCATCATCTGCAGACCCGCCATCACCACCTGGTGACGGCGCTGGAGCAGATCCTCGGGCCGGTTACGACAGCATAAACGTCACGGCGTCTGCGGCATGGATCGCGGTGGTGTCGAACACCGGGATCGGACTGCACTCTACCGGTACCAGCAGGCCAATCTCCGTGCAGCCAAAAATGACGCCCTCTGCACCTTGCGACGCCAGGTCTTCAATCACCTCTACATAGAACTGACGCGAAGCGTCGGTAAAGCGTCCGAGGCAAAGCTCATCAAAGATGATCTGATTGATCTTCGCCCGCACATCCGCCTCTGGCACCAGGCTTTCAATGGCAAACTGCTGTTCCAGGCGACCGCGATAAAAATCCTGCTCCATGGTGTAACGTGTTCCCAGCAGCGCCACCCGGCGCATTCCCTGCGCGGAAATGACACGCCCGGTCGCATCGGCAATATGTAGAAAAGGCAACGAACAGCGCGATTCAATGGCCTCCGCCACTTTGTGCATCGTGTTGGTACATAAGACGATCCCCTCCGCCCCCGCCTGCTGCAAGCCGATCGCGGCCTGCGCGAGAATGTCCCCGGCTTTGTCCCACTCGCCGCGGCTCTGGCATGCTTCGATCTCATGGAAATCAACGCTGTGTAACAGCAGGCTCGCAGAATGAAGCCCACCCAGTTGCTGTTTAATCCCTTCGTTAATTAACCGGTAGTAGGGGATCGTCGATTCCCAACTCATCCCGCCTAACAAGCCGATCGTCTTCATTACCTGCTCCTTCATTAGTGATTTACTGCAGTGAAACAAACTTGTGATCAACTTTCCAGTTCATTCGCTCTGCCGTTTTCTTTGTCACGCGCCTGAGTTAGCTTTAATGAAACATTGTTTCAAACACTAACAGGATCCCGTATGTTTGTTTTCCATCACGAGACGACGCTTGAAGATCTGGGCAATGGCGTTACCCGCCGCATCCTCGCGCATAATGGCAACATGATGGCCGTTGAGGTTAATTTCGAAGAAGGGGCGATCGGCCCATTGCATCATCATCCTCATGAACAATTGACCTACGTGTTATCCGGTGAATTTGAATTTACCATCGGTGACGAGAAGCAGGTGGTACGCGCCGGGGATACGTTATATAAGCAGCCGAATATTGTGCACGGCTGTGTCTGCCTGAAACCGGGAACCCTGCTGGATACTTTTACACCGGTTCGCGAGGATTTTCTCAACGCCTGATTTCATCAATAAAAAACCCTGCGCGAAGGCAGGGTTTGCCCGGCAAACGGGAACGTGTTAACGCGCCAGCCAGCCACCGTCAACCGCCACAGTGTAGCCGTTGATGTAATCAGAGGCGCTGGATGCCAGGAACACCACTGGCCCCATCAGATCGCTCGGCAGACCCCAACGACCCGCCGGGATACGATCGAGGATCTCAGCGCTACGCTGCTCATCAGCACGCAACTGCTGGGTATTGTTGGTTGCCATATAACCCGGCGCGATCGCGTTGACGTTGATATTGTGCTTCGCCCATTCGTTCGCCATCAGACGGGTCACCCCCATTACGCCGCTTTTGGAAGCCGTGTAAGACGGGACGCGGATACCGCCCTGGAACGAGAGCATCGAGGCGATATTGATGATTTTGCCGCCGTTACCCTGTGCGATGAAGTGTTTTGCCGCCGCCTGAGACATAAAGAATACGCTCTTGATGTTCAGGTTCATCACGTCATCCCAGTCTTTTTCGCTGAAATTGATCGCGTCTTCACGACGGATCAGCCCTGCGTTGTTGACCAGAATATCAATATGGCCGAACTCAGCCACCGCGCGCTCCAGCAGTGCCGGGATCCCGTCGATCTGACGCAGGTCAGCGGTCAGGCTCAAAAAGCGACGGCCCAGTGCGGTCACACGCTCGATGGTTTCGGTCGGCTCAACGATGTTAATCCCGACGATATCGCAGCCGGCTTCCGCCAGACCGAGCGCCATGCCCTGGCCCAGACCGGTATCACAACCGGTCACGACAGCGACTTTACCTTCGAGAGAGAATGCATTCAAAATCATTGTAAATCCTTAGTTTTTCATACCTGTCACGGACAGGCGTTATGAGCGCCCGCGACTAGCGCAGATCTTTCACCGCTACGTGGTCCATGTCATCAAAGACCTGGTTTTCACCGACCATGCCCCAAATGAAGGTATAGGCTTTGGTGCCCACGCCGGAGTGAATCGACCAGCTTGGTGAAATAACCGCCTGTTCATTGTGCATGACAATATGACGCGTTTCCTGAGGCTGCCCCATCATATGGAAGACGCAGGTGTCTTCTTCCATATTGAAATAAAAGTACACTTCCATGCGGCGCTCATGGGTGTGGCACGGCATCGTGTTCCACAGATTGCCCGGCGCCAATTCGGTAAGCCCCATGCTCAGCTGGCAGGTCTCCAGCACATCCGGCACGAAATATTTATTGATGGTACGACGATTGCTGGTGAGATTGTCGCCTAAGGTCACAGGCGCAACATCGGCAGGCGTCACTTTTTTGGTTGGGTACGTGGTATGCGCTGGCGCGCAGTTGTAGTAGAACTTGGCTGGCGTCGCGCTATCCACGCTGGCGAAGACCACTTCTTTTGCCCCTTTACCCACATACAGCGCATCGCGGTGACCGATCTCATAGCACTGACCGTCGACGGTGATGGTGCCTGCGCCACCGATGTTGATCACACCCAGTTCGCGACGTTCCAGGAAATAGGTTACACCGAGTTGTTTACCCACTTCGCCGCCGACGGAGACCGTTTTTGCCACCGGCATAATGCCGCCGACGATAATGCGGTCAATGTGGCTGTAAACCATCGTGTATTCGTCAGCCACGAACACTTTCTCAACCAAAAACTCCTTGCGTAGCCCCTGGGTATCCAGTGTTTTGGCGTGCGCGCTGTGAATACTTTGTCTTACGTCCACATTTACCTCCAGTGATGTACTGAGCGGGAATTTCTCAACGGAGAGCGAAACGCTGTTCCGTTTTACTTTATGCGCCCATGATAGTCTTCCAGGAACCCGTTTTCAATTACAAATAAAACATCGTTTCACTTTTTCTGCGTCTTATTGTCAAAAGTGTAATTTCGATCACGGTCGATTCATCCCATGATTAAGTGAGGGAGAAAAATCGTATAGTAAAACAAGGGAATAGGATTAAACCCTGAGTCTTCGATACCACGACGCCCGGGCAAACCGCGGTAAGTTCATTCGTTTAGTTCATCTACCCGGCGCTAAAATCGGAGGGAATGCACAGCACAATGCCGTTATGCCGTGGAGATTTATCGCGCGGCATAACGGGTATGAACAGGATTGAAAGACAGAGAGGGAGAGGAAAAGAAGCGTTAATCACGTTCGATGGCTAATGCCACGCCTTGCCCACCGCCAATGCACAGCGTCGCCAGGCCTTTGCGGGCATTGCGTTTAACCATTTCGTGAACCAAAGAAACCAGAATACGACAGCCGGAAGCACCAATCGGATGCCCAAGGGCAATCGCCCCCCCGTTGACGTTCACCCGACGTTCGTCCCACTCCAGCATTTTGCCCACGGAAAGCGCCTGGGCGGCAAACGCCTCATTCGCTTCAATGAGATCCACATCGGCCAACTGCCAGCCGACCCGCTCCAGGCAGCGTCGAGTGGCATATACAGGAGCAATCCCCATCAGCGCAGGATCCACACCGACGCTGGCAAAGGCGCGGATGCGCGCCAGCACAGGCAAATTCAGCTCCTGCGCTTTGGTCTCGCTCATCATCATCACCGCCGCCGCACCATCATTAATAGAAGAAGCATTGCCGGCGGTCACCGACCCTGACAGTTCAAAGGCCGGATCAAGCCGCGCCAGACCTTCTGCGCTGGCATCGGTTCGCGGCTGCTCGTCGGTATCAATCATCACGGTTTGCCCATTACGCTGGGTGGCAACCGGAACAATTTCCGCTTTAAAGCGACCGGCATCAATGGCCGCGCGCGCCTTTTGCTGCGAACTGAGGGCATACGCATCCTGCAGTTCCCGGCTGATGCCGTATTCACGCGCCAGATTTTCGGCGGTCACCCCCATGTGGTAATCATTGAAGGCATCCCACAGGCCGTCGTGCACCAGGCTGTCGACGAGCTGGCTGTTGCCCAACTGTGCGCCGGTTCGACTGTCGGTGAGAACATGCGGCGCACGACTCATATTCTCTTGCCCGCCGGCAATCACGATGTCCGCTTCGCCACACTGGATCGCCTGCGTGGCGAGATGCAGCGCTTTCAGCCCGGAACCACAAACGTCGTTAATAGTGATAGCAGAAACGGTGTTCGGTAATCCTCCCTTAATTGCAGACTGACGCGCCGGGTTTTGCCCCGCCCCCGCCGTCAGCACCTGCCCGAGGATCACTTCATCAACGGCATGTGCATTCACGCCGCTGCTTTCAATTAACGCTTTGACCACCATACTGCCCAATTCAACGGCAGAATGACGCGCCAGCGTCCCCTGAAAACAACCAATTGGCGTACGCAACGCCCCGACAATCACCACCTCTTTCATTACGACCTCAGCGCAAAATAACACCGCAATAGTAGAGGATTGTTAAAAATAGTTATCCTGATTGTTTAAGAAAAGTGAGTTTTATCACAAAGGAAATCGTTATAACGCCCCTCAGCCAGGGACACGGCCTTGCTGTAAATGGTATCTCAACCAGCTCCCTGCCGCGCCGGGCGGTGATTTTTTACTCCAGAGCAGATCGATCGCAATGGCTTTGGGCCACCCCGGTATGTCCAGTTGCACCAGCGGTTTTTCCGCCGCGAACTCCTCCACCAACGCACAGGGAAGCGCACACCAGCCAAAACCCTGTACAGCCATACTCAACAACAGCAAATAGTTCGGCGCGGACCACACCGGACCACGGGCAAGCTGAGCACCATGATCGATGTAGGTGTTAAGGCGTAACTCACGCCAGGTGTGCAACTGATCCCACTGCAGTTTTTTCGCTTTCGCTAGGGGATGGGAAGCGGCGACATAGAGTCCCATCCACGTCTGCATCGGCAAGCGCGTCGCACCAATATCGGTGGGATAGTGGTCTCTGGCTTCAATCAAACCGACCTGCGCACGCTCTTTTTGCAGCAGATCGATGACGTCGACATCTTCACCAATCAGGCACTCAAACTCGGTATGCGGAAACTGGCGATCAAACTGCACCATCAGTTCCTCCAGCACATCGGGGTGCAGGGTGTCTGAGAGCACAAACGTCAGGCGCGCTTCGGTTTCGCCAGACAGCGAAAGCGCCACCTCATCAAGACGCTCGCTGGCCGACAGAATCGCCTGAACGTAGCTGAGTACTTTCTTTCCTTCTTCTGTCAGCACCGGTTGACGCGAGGAACGATCAAAAAGTTGAACGCCAAGATCGGCTTCAAGGTGGGCGATCGCCGTGCTGATAGTGGATTGGCTTTTACGCAGTCGGCGAGCCGCGGCCGAGAAGGAACCACAGGAAACCGTCTCGACAAAGGCGGTTAAGGCTTCAGGTGAATAACGCATGAACTATCTACTTTATCGATGGATACTATCTTTTAGATATCATATAAAACGATAAAATGCCCCCTATTCCGTGATCCGGGCGTTTTTAAGAAAGGTAAGTTATGCAACACAATGCGGTTCAACGTCGTTCGTTACTGGAGCGTGTTTTCCACGCTGTCTGTTTTGAAGGGATTGCCACGGCGATCCTGGCACCGACTACGGCCTGGTTGATGCAGCGATCGGTACTGGAAATGGGCGGACTGACGATCCTGCTGGCGACCACGGCGATGATCTGGAACATCATCTACAACGCGCTGTTTGACCGTTTCTGGCCTTCACATCTGGTGAAGCGAACAGCGAAAGTGCGTGCGTTTCATGCGCTGGGGTTTGAAAGCGGCTTTATTGTCATCGGCGTGAGTATCGTGGCGTACGTGTTGAACGTCAGCCTGATTCAGGCCTTTACGCTGGAGATTGGCTTCTTCCTGTTCTTCCTGCCCTACACCATGTTCTACAACTGGGCCTATGACACGTTACGCATACGCGTTGTGAAGCGTCGCGAACAGCGCGTGACCGCCTGATAATTCAGACGTTTGCCGGAATCGATACGGTTCCGGCAAGGCCCGTTGCCACCCCTTCTCCCGTTCAGTCCTCACGCCCACCCGCTCATTTATGGTAAATTGCGCTTCTTTTTGTTTATTTTATAGTTGATACGTTCAAGAAATGTCGAAAATTTGGTCAAAAGAAGAAACGCTCTGGAGTTTTGCGTTATATGGAACTGCGGTGGGCGCAGGGACCCTGTTTCTCCCCATCCAGCTTGGCTCCGCGGGCGCGATTGTCTTGTTTGTCACAGCCCTGGTCGCCTGGCCGCTCACCTACTGGCCGCATAAAGCCTTATGTCAGTTCATTCTCTCGTCTAAAACCTCCGCGGGAGAAGGGATCACCGGCGCGGTTACGCACTATTACGGTAAGAAGATCGGCAGCCTCATCACCACGCTGTACTTTGTTGCTTTTTTTGTTGTGGTGCTGATTTATGCCGTCGCCATAACCAACTCCCTGACGGAGCAGTTAGCCCGGTATCTTGAGATTAACCTGAGCATCCGCATGGCGGTCAGCCTCGGCGTGGTGTTAATCCTGAACCTGATTTTCCTGATGGGCCGTCATGCCACCATTCGTGTGATGGGCTTTCTGGTGTTCCCTCTGATCGCCTACTTCTTATTTCTCTCGCTGTATCTGACCGGCAGTTGGCAACCTTCGTTGCTCACGGAACAAATGACGTTCGATCAGCACACCCTTCATCAGGTATGGATATCGATTCCGGTGATGGTTTTTGCTTTTAGCCATACGCCTATTATCTCCACGTTTGCCATCGACAGGCGTGAGAAATATGGCGAGCAGGCCATGGGTAAATGCAAAAAAATCATGAAGGTAGCCTATCTGATCATCTGCTTAAGCGTGCTGTTCTTCGTCTTTAGCTGCCTGTTATCGATTCCACCTTCGTACATTGAAGCCGCTAAAAATGAAGGCGTCACCATTCTCTCGGCCTTATCCATGATGCCTGCCGCCCCGGCGTGGCTCTCGATTTCGGGTATCATCGTCGCCGTTGTGGCGATGTCGAAATCCTTTCTCGGCACCTACTTTGGCGTCATCGAAGGGGCTACCGAGGTGGTCAAAACCGGCCTGCAACAGGTTGGGGTGAAGAAAAGTCGGGCCTTTAACCGTGCTCTGTCCATCATGCTGGTGTCAGCTATTACCTTTATTGTCTGCTGCATCAACCCGAATGCGATCTCAATGATTTACGCCATCAGCGGACCGCTCATCGCCATGATTTTGTTCATTATGCCGACCCTGTCGACATATCTGATCCCGGCGTTAAAACCGCATCGCTCACCTGGTAATCTGATCACCCTGATTGTCGGCCTGCTTTGCGTGTCCGTGATGTTCCTCGCCTAATACTGAAGTAAACGGCTCGTCCGGGCCGTTTACTCACTACTGCGGCATAGCAGCGAGGGAGCGCCAACCGTGGTAAAGGCCCACCCTTCCCGATAACGTTTTATCAATAGCGAGAAAGAAGCGTGCTCTGAGAGATAGATCGTGGGCAGCGACCGGTATCCTTTTTGCGCCTCTAAATTATCACTCGGAAACCGCACGAGATTATTGGATCGAATAATATAGTTGTCCCGCACCGTATAATAAGTGAAATAGATAATCCGGCTAATTTTATAATTATTCGCTTCCGGCGTATGCAAATCACCGGTGATGGTCACTATCCCCTGATTATTATGCATCTGGTAGGCAACGTCTCCCCGGAACTCCTCATCATTAACTTCCCATACCACTCGCCCCCGGCAATCAATTCCACTTTTTCCCTTATGCGAATACCAGTAACCTGCGCCTGACAATATCACTACTACAGCCAGTAAAATGAATACTACTATTTTAATTTTTATCATTAATTGAGTACCATGTCGTACATTTTGTCTGAGGATATTCCCTTACATCAAACTGACAGGCAACTGCCGCAATATTTTTCGCGCTATTCATTCCCGAGAGATACACATATTTGTGACTCTGGCAGATATCCGGATGCCTCGTCAGAAAAGTTGCATAGCGAGTATTTAGTGTACTATTGCCTTTCAGTAACAGGGTACAGGATGAAAAGGAGGTAGTATCAATAATGGTATAGGTAGAAAACAGCGATTCAGCCGTCGGATATAACAGGCCAAAAGAAAGGCCGACACCGACCAGCAATACCGACAGTAAAATGACCCCCATCATTAGCGTTTCTCTTGAAGCCCGCATTTTGGACTGAGTCGCCTTCAGCACAGGCGGTGTAGGCTCCTCCTCACCGATCTCGCACTCCTCCACATAATCAACCGATTCCGTCTCCGTACGTTCAATTTCCGCTGTCATCATCATACCGCGACGGGCAATGGTTTTAATCAGATCGCGCGGCAACCCGACTTCGGTTAACGCATTTCTGAGTATGAGCACCGTCTGATATAACGTATTGACTGAAGTGATAGTGTTTTTATCCCCCCAGCCCACCTCTACGAGCTGAGTTTGCGGAATAACAACCCCACAATGAGTAAGGAGATATAAAAGTATGAAACTCGCAGGGTTTTGAAGAATGACTGTTTTTTGCGTATTTTTATTCGTCAGCGTTCTGTCACCCGGGTGAAAATCAACCAGGTTATTAATTGTGTATAATGTTGTGTGTGTGTACTTCTCAGGCACTGTGTGCATTCTCGCATTTACATGATGAATCTCATGCTACAAAAATCTTATACAGAGATCACCAAATATATAATAGATATGTCAGTATGATCATAGCTCAAAAATAAAAATTCTTATAAATCAATACACTTCTATCTGAAAAAGATCATCTATTCTTAATTAAGACCATTTTAGATGCGTTATCACTCAGCACACATTATTATTGTTTCACGTTTAAAAAACGGACAAACAGATAAATAGTATTACTTAATAAAAGACAAGGCATTGTTACAATTGTTTCAGACAATTTAACATAAGATCAACTTTTTGCTATTAATGCCATTTAGCGATAAATTTTAAACATTTTTGCAATATAGATTTTCCTGGTGGTTGTTACAAAATTCCTGGAGGCGTTTTTTCATACTTTGCCTGCCGGACAACGACCCCGATAGAAACCTGAATTGATACAGAGATAATAGCCTAAAAAAAAATGCGATTAGGAATAATAGCAATAACTAAATTTTAGGATTTCCTCACTATCAAAGTTGCATTTTGTAGAGTATTGACATGTTTTAAAACGGATGAAATTATGAAATCATCTACGGATAGGGAGGCTCTCAATATGGGGCTGGACGTTAAATTAAAGAATTTGACATGCAGCAGTTGTACCTTGCATTGTAAAATAATGCCCGAAAAATCACCCCGCTTACAGTATTGTGCCAATGCTTGTTTTTGCATGTGGCCAGAAGAAAGCATTTATTTTAATAAAGGGGTAATTGAAGGGATTCTAAATAATAATCACAACGCCAGGCTTAGTGGCTATATTTTTGTGGATTTTTCTATCAGCTTTTTACGCCTGTTTCTGGATATAGAGTGGATAGAATATCTCGCAAGTACACGCATGGGCATTATTCTGATAAGCGATCGTAACATGCAGTCGCTCGCCAACTACTGGCGTAAAAAGCATCCTGCGATTTCCGCCATCATTTACCACGATGACGGACTGGATGTTGCCAATGAGAAGATCAGGCAGGTGTTCATCGGGCGGCATTTGTCGTTCACCAAAGGGAATACGTTGACGCAGATGGAGTTCACCATCCTGGGCCATATGGTTGCAGGCAGTAATCCGCACC
Source organism: Citrobacter farmeri (assembly GCF_019048065.1). Classification (NCBI taxonomy): domain Bacteria; kingdom Pseudomonadati; phylum Pseudomonadota; class Gammaproteobacteria; order Enterobacterales; family Enterobacteriaceae; genus Citrobacter; species Citrobacter farmeri. Next base: position 914,997 of record NZ_CP077291.1, on the reverse strand, counting down.
AGATCGCTCAACTGTTGGGTATGGATATCCGCAGCGTCTACGCCTACAAGCAAAGAATTGAGAAAAGAATGGGTGGACGAATCAATTCGTTGTTTATTCACTCGCATCCGGTCTCTGGCGATAAGTCATCTTATCCGCTGTTGCTGAAAGAAACGGATGGTACAGCAGTGCATTTGCATAGACGCAGATGAGTCCGACAACAGGGAACGAAATGGACAAGGTATATAAAGTGGGATACTACGAAGAAGAAACGCGCGTGCTGAGTGCGGTATTGCTATCGCTCTTCACGGCACGTAAAGAGATAGCCTTCGGAGAGCTGGAGCACTCTCTGCAAAAGCTCGCTTTTCCACCTGCCGTGCGCAGGTTATGTGAAGAAGCGTTGCAAAGTCATAGCGAAGACGAAACCGATCAAACGAATGCCCGGGCGGTCTGCTGCCTGCTGCATGCGCTGGAATCCATTAGTGGCTATAAGCACGTTGAGCGCTATATTGCCCAGCGGAATCAGGCGGTAGTGTATTGCTAAGACACAGAGTCGGGACTGCGTTCCCGGCTATTTTATATAGGAGTCCAGAACCTTCAGAACCACGTCCAGATCTTCTTCCCGCTTCTCTTCATCGCCCTGATGAACGATATGTTCGGTCAGATGCCCTTTAATCACTTCCCGCATTAATCCATTCACTGCCCCGCGTATCGCAGCGATCTGTTGCAGGACTGCGGCACACTCATGAGGTTCGTCGAGCATTTTCTTCAGCGCAACGACCTGCCCCTGAATTTTGCTGGTTCGGGCTTTAAGTTTCTGTTTATCCCGGATGGTATGTGACATCGCAACACCTCATTAACATAAATCTTTTTGGATTATAGCATTACGCTACTACTGGGGGGTAGTATTTGGTACTGGGGGGGAGTAGAATCCGACAAAACAGGCAACTAAGAATCATTATCATGGGTGAATTTTCAACACTTCTTCAGCAAGGTAACGCGTGGTTTTTCATTCCCAGCGCAATTCTTCTCGGTGTGCTGCATGGACTGGAACCCGGACACTCGAAAACGATGATGGCGGCATTCATCATCGCCATTAAAGGGACGATCAAGCAGGCGGTGATGCTGGGACTCGCGGCAACGCTATCCCATACCGCCGTGGTCTGGCTGATCGCACTCGGTGGCATGTATATCAGTCAGGCATTTACCGCAGAGTCCGTGGAACCCTGGCTGCAACTCATTTCCGCGTTCATTATTCTGGGCACTGCGTCATGGATGTTCTGGCGGACGTGGCAGGGGGAGCGAAACTGGCTCACCGGGATGCAGCATGATGAGCACGACCATCAACATGATCATCATGACCACCACGAACACCATGATCATGCGCATCACGATCACGAGCACGAGCATCATCACGACCACGGTAATCTGGCAGGACTGGCGGAGGGATCGAAAGCCTGGCAGGACGCCCATGAACGCGCACATGCCAGTGATATTCAGCGTCGTTTTCACGGCAAAGAGGTGACCAATGGGCAAATCTTGCTGTTCGGTCTGACAGGCGGACTGATCCCCTGCCCGGCGGCGATTACCGTATTGCTGATTTGCATCCAGTTGAAAGCTTTTACGCTCGGCGCAACGATGGTGCTCTGCTTTAGCCTGGGACTGGCTATTACGCTGGTGACCGTCGGCGTCGGTGCTGCGGTTAGCGTTCATCAGGTTGCCAAACGCTGGAGTGGATTCAACGCACTGGCAAGAAAAGCCCCCTATTTTTCCAGTCTGTTGATCGGTCTGGTCGGATTGTATATGGGCATTCATGGCTATATGGGAATTGTTCACGCCTCCTGAAAATACGTTTCTGACGCACAGCGCCTGTCGCTGTGCGCACTCTTCTTTCCAGAAAACCCCATCCACTTCGTTGCGAAGGCAATGATTTGCTGGCTCCCAAAAGTCGACTGCTCTCCCGGAACACATAATGCTGTTCAAAAAACCACCACAACTTATCCCTTTCAAGGTCTACTCTCGCGCTTTTTTGTTATAAACATGGCAAAAATGACGCAACATCAATTGCAGAGGAAAATTTTTTTTCCCGTTTTTTGATGTCAAACAGCCTGTAATTACTGGAACCCTTAATGATTAGCTTCCAAAAGAGGCGGAATAATTACATAAAATTCTTATCCCGGCATGTCATCATAAAAATGATTAGCATGGCTAACTGTTCAGTTTTACTTAAGCATAAAATGTGAATTTTCTTAATCAGGTAATCAATTAAATAGAAATATGCTTTGCGGCCGATGAAACACTTCAATATTAATCATCTAATAATATAAAATTCCTAAAAAAGCTACTACCGATCTATTTCCAAAATTCAATAGGCCCAATCTATCACACGCAATCTATCTGTTCGTTTTAAACGATTTTCCTCTCCAGGAACATTCCGGCTAATATCCACACAGACAAATAAATTTATTCATCCGGGTGAAGTTAAGCTCGCTGCGAAATTACAATCATTGCCGTTAAAATATTTCTGGCGCAGGAAATAATTTACCTTTAAGAAAATTACCAATAATTTCACTTTTTCCTTATTCCCGCACAGAGCCATCGCGATAAATGTCCCTGCGCATGGAAGATCCCTGAATCACAGGGTAAATCAATACGACTGATAAAAAATGGAGTTTATATTATGACCTTAAATCGTGCCTTCCTTTCGGCGCTGATGGCTTCTGCGCTCTTTTCCACGAATGCACTGGCCTCTGACAATACCATTACGTTTATGGGCGAAGTGAGTGACGAGACTTGCTCAATATCGGTAAATGGCTCTGATGCCTCTCCGGTGGTATTGCTGCCGACCGTGACTGCCACCGATCTGAATGCCAATCAGGTGGCTGGCGCGACGACATTTGATGTGGGTGTGAGCAACTGTACCGGCTCGCCTTCTGGCGTGCAGATCTCGACGGTCTTCGTTGGCAACAACATCAGTTCTGCCACCGGAAACCTGGGCAGCACGGGTTCTGCGACAGATGTGGAGATCCAAATTCTCGACACCAGCGGTGACGAAATTGATTTCCGCAGTGCCTTCACCGGCACTGGAGACCTCTCTCTCGACGCGAATAAGACCTCGGCGAGCGCGACCTATAAAGCCCAGTATTACAGCGGTGGTTCTGCCACTACCGGTACGGTGCTGGCCTCACTGCAATACGCCGTTTCTTATCAGTAAGAGTAGTTCTGGCGGGAATGTACTCCCGCCATTCACATTCAGGGAAAATACTATGCGAACCTCTCACCGCTATCGTCCGTTTATTTCAGGCTGCCTGTTTCTTTTTTTCGCTACCTGCTGTAGCCAGGTGCATGCCAGTATTACGATGACAGGAACGCGTATTATTTATAATGGTGCGGCGAAATCTACCGATGTGCACCTGAAAAATAAAGATGCCATTCCCTATGTTGTCCAGAGCTGGTTCGATAACGGCAATATGGCCGATGGCCCGGATAAATCGGCGCAGGTTCCGTTTATTGCCACGCCTCCGGCATTTCGTATTCAGCCTGGAGAAGGACAAGTTATTCGTATTATTTACACCCAGGGGAAAGCGTTACCGCAGGACAGGGAATCACTGGTTTATTTTAATTTCATGCAGATCCCCCCCGCCAATGCCGGACAATCAGCAAGCCAAACCGAAAAACAAAACAGTCTGCTGATTATGTTGCGCAATCGGGTCAAACTTTTTTATCGCCCGGCAGGACTGGTCGGCGATCCGCAAAAAATGCTGGAGAATCTGCAGGTCAAACGGATTAGCGGAAATAAAGAACTGGCGATAAGTATTAAGAACAATCAACCTTATTTCGTCACGGTCGCAGCCCTGCAACCGGGCGGTTCATCGCAAATCCAGCACCCCAAAAATGACATGATTTCGCCCTTTGCCAGCGAAACGTTTCACTTTCCGCGAGCCGCTGACGCGCAGCGCGTACGCATTACCTTGATCAACGATCAGGGAGCACGCATCAGTGCCGACTATCCGCTATAACGTTGTCGCCCCTCTGATCGGCCTGGCATTCGTTCCGGCGACGGCGTGTGCGGAATATTACTTTGACCCGGCGCTTTTGCAGGGTTCCGACGTTGGCAAGTCACTGGATTTGGGTCGCTTTAATCAGCAGGATGACGCGCTTGCGCCAGGCGACTATGTGCTCGACGTCTATCTCAACAACCAGTTGATTCGTCACCAGGCGTCGATCTCGCTGGTCAAACCGGAAGGCGACAAGGCGCAGGTTCAGCCCTGCCTGTCACCTGAACTGATTATCGCCAGCGCCATTCGTACAAAGCAAAATACAACACCGGATGTTTGCCTGCCGATTGACAGTCTGGGTCAGAAAATCAACTGGGAAGTGGACTTAAGCACGTTACGCCTGAACATGGTCATTCCGCAGGCGGGGCTGTTACATTCGCCGAGAGGATTCATCCCGGTCTCCGAATGGGATGCCGGTGAAACCGCGCTGTTTCTGCGCCACAACACCAACTTTTACCACACCGAAAACACCGACAACCCTCTGCGCTATGACTATCTGTGGAGCAACATCAACGGGGGGCTCAACCTTGGCCTCTGGCAGGTTCGTCATCAGGGTAACCTGCGCTATGCCGATGATAAACAGACGGGGGGGCACTACAAATACAATGCGGTCGCCACCTCGGTACAGCGGCCTTTACCACCGTTGAACAGTATCATTGCCTTCGGGGATAACTACACTAACAGTAGTCTGTTTGGCAGTCTGTCATTCAACGGTGTGAAGCTCAGTACCGATCAGCGCATGTGGCCGCAGGGCAAACGGGGCTATGCCCCGGAAGTACGCGGCGTCGCCACGACAACATCCCATGTGGTTGTGCGTCAGCAGGGAAAAGTTATCTACGAGACCACCGTCGCGCCCGGAGCCTTCGTGATTAACGATCTGTACAACACTCGCGGTCAGGGCGATTTGACGGTCGATGTGGTTGACGCCAACGGACAGATATCGCGCTTTACCGTCCCCTACTCCGCCGTACCGGACTCGATTCGTCCCGGCAACTGGAACTACGAACTGGCGATGGGCTATGTTCGTCAATACTACAGCGTGGAAAATAAGTTTATAGAAGGCGTGTTGCAGCGTGGGATGAGCAACGTGCTGACGGCCAATATGGGGACGCGACTGGCGGATAATTATCAGGCCATTCTCGCCGGCGGCGTGCTGGCGACCTCCGTTGGCGCATTCGGTCTGAACACGGTTTTTTCCAACGCCCGTGTGGAAAATGACGAGAAGCAACAGGGCTGGCGCGTCGAGGCGAGTTACAGTAAAACCTTCACCACGGGCACCAACCTGGTCCTCGCGGCATATCGCTATTCCACCAGCGGCTATCGTGATTTGCAGGACGTGCTCGGCGTGCGTCGCCAGGAAAAAAACGGTACCACCTACTATTCCGACACGCTCAATCAGCGGAACAACTTCTCGGCGACCCTCAGCCAGCCGATGGGCAACTGGGGCATGCTGAGCTTTACCGGCAGCACGTCGGATTACTACAACAACGCCTCACGTATCACTCAACTACAGCTCGGTTACAGCAATAGCTGGCGGGATATCAGCATCAATGTCAGCGCCGCGCGTCAGCGTAGTACTTATTCCAGTCGCTACTTCAGCAGCGTCAACGATCGCGATTTCGATAATGATAACCAGCGTAAATACACTGAAAACACCGTGTCGCTGGGGATTTCGATTCCGTTCGACTTTGGCTCCAGCCGTTCGCAGATCAATCTGGACATGAACCGCAGCCGCGACAGCCGGACGGCAACGGTCGGGATGAGCGGGACGACGGGCGAGAAAAGTACGACCTCGTGGGCGCTCTACAGCGGCATTGAACACAACAATGAGAGCGGCGATAGTTCAACCTGGGGCGGCAACATTGAACAGCGTACCTCCGTCGGCGCCTTCCGCGCCTGGGCCTCCCGGGGCGACAGTTATCAGCAGTACGGGCTGGGGATGTCCAGTACGCTGGTCGCCCATCGCGGCGGAATTACCGCCGGCCCGTATACCAGCGACACCTTCGCACTGGTGGAAGCCCCCGGCGCGCGCGGCGCGGTGATACGTAATGGTCAGGGTGCAACGGTAGACCGTTTCGGCTACGCGATCCTCCCTTCCCTAACGCCCTATCGCTATAACACCATCAGCCTCGACAGCCAGAATATGGCCGATGACGTCGAACTTCAGGGCGGCAGCAAGCGCCTTGTTCCCTATGCGGGTGCCATTTCCCGTGTGACGTTTAAGACGACTCGCGGCAAAGCGACATTGATCAATACCACCCTACCCGACGGCAGCCTGCCCCCGATGGGCGCGGACGTCACGGACAGCAACGGTGACGCCATTGGCATCATGGGCCAGGGCGGACAAATCTACGCCCGAATCGCCGCGCAGTCCGGCGTACTGTTCGTTAAGTGGGGCAAGAATGCCGCGCAACAATGCCAGGTCTGGTATCAATTGCCGACGACGAGCGACACGCCGTTGTATCAACTCACGCTACCTTGTCGCCAGGAATAATGACGCATGAAATTTTCCTCTTTACTTCCGCTGCTACTGATCGGTGTCGTACTGACACCGCCCGCATGGTCTGCCTGTAAAAGGGTGACCTCAGCCAACGACCTGTCGCAGATGGCGAAAGACGCTGGCTACATCGGCGCCAGTTGGGGGGGCGTTGGCGATAGCGAAGTAAAAGGCAAACTGGGATTGCCCGGTGTCATCACCTTAAGCAGCGGTACCGGCTTTCAGAGTGAAGGCACGCTGCTCGCCAGCTCAACGGCCAGCTTTGTGCCTAATGGTCGCACCCAGGGCGTCAACGCCAACCAGATCTATTTCCGTTGCGATGTCGCAGAAATCGGCAAGGTGTATGAGTATTACGCCACCAACGGCGATGATGCCTGGGGCGGCAGAGAAGCGGTTGCGGGGATTGAAGGCGCTTACTACACCTACGTCAAAAACGTGGCTCTCAGACTGACGAACCTGAAAACCGGGCAATACTACTCGCGCTACTGGAAAACACGCCTCATCCCTGAAAGTGAGATGTTTAATGACGGCACCTATATATACATTCCTGGCAGCGCCTTCAGCGATGTTTTCGTTGAGCTTTTTCGCGTTGATGATGCGTCGAAAGGGGCGAACGGTTCAAATCGCTATGGCTATACCTACGCGGGGCCGGCAGGTTATATCGCCTTTCACGGCGGCGGCATGAGTTCCGGGCTGTTTGACGGCGCTGACAGCAGAACCAACTACGACGGCTGGGGTGCCATGCAGTGGCCCGGTGGCTGGACGCTCACCAGTCAGAGTTACTTTGTGCGTGGTGCCGCCTGTCGGATCGACGACTATCCCGCTATCGTCCGCCTGCCGCCTATCAGCGTTGGAGAACTGAGCGGCGGCGGCACGGCGCAGACGCCCTTTAACATTACCGTCGAATGCGAAACCGGTGCGATTTCCAGTACCGCGGTCTCAACAACCAGCAAAGCGAATGTGGCGATGGGGTTTCTGGTGAATAACCCGACGGCGGCGAATGCGGCAAACCAGTTGGGGCTCAAGACCGGATCGGGAGCCTGGACCTGGCTGCTCGATAACCATTACGGTGCCAGCGGCGTGGCGTCCGGCGTGGGCATTCGTATTTACAGCGAAAAACTGGGCGGGAGCGCCATCAACCTTCTGCCGAATCTGACGGCGACCGCAACGGGCAACGCCGGAGGATGGTATGGCTATGCCGATTTAACCAGTAAAACCTCAAGCGGTTCGACCGAATTTTACAACGGTGAATTCACCGCCTCGCTGGAAGCAATTCCTGGCGAAGCCATTACAGCAGGATCGGTTTATGCACAACTTCAGGTGGTGGTTAGCTTTCAGTAGCGCGTTGCTGCTGAACGTTCTGCCGTTCTCCACCCACGCGGTGGTGAATAGCGAAGTGACCCGGGTGATTTTTAACGCCGGTGACAAAAGCACGTCGCTGGCGCTGGTCAATTCTCCGCAGCAGCCGGCACTGGTTCAGATCTGGACCGATACGGGTAACCCGTCGAGCCAGCCCAACGAGGTGGTCACGCCCGTCATCGCGCTACCGCCAGTATTTAAAATGCAGCCCGGTGAGTTGCGCAGCATTACGCTGCAACTGACCGACACTTCCGCCCTGCCGCGCGATCGTGAAGCGCTTTACTGGCTGAATGTGTATCAGATCCCGCCCATGACGCAGGCCGATGCGCAGGTGGCACAAAAAGTGGTACTGCCGTTACGCATCCGTATGAAGCTGTTTATCCGCCCACAGGGCATTGGTGCGCTTCAGGAAAGCGACGCAGAGAAGCTGCGCGTGGCGTATGTCGGGTCGCAGAATCAGTTGCAGATAACCAACCCTACCCCGTGGCATATCACATTGGCCGGGATTCGCTGCGAAGCCGGCAGCGCAAGCGGCATCATGATTGCACCGCTTGCTACCGTGTCGGTCCCGCTCCAGGGAGGAGGAGCGCCGTGTACGTCAGTTCGCTATGACGCGATCAACGATCACGGCACTGCCTGGCACTACGAGAAACCCGTCTCCCGGCAACCGTAGCGGGCTCTCCCCTCGTTTAGCGGGCGACGCTTCCCCACACCAGTTGCCCCTTATGGAATGTGGCGCTTCGCGGTGAAATACGGGCGACCGCCTCGGCAGAACAGGAAGCGTCCACCAGCACAAAGCTGGCGTCATCCTGCGCTTTCGGCCAGACTCGCTCACCTTTCTCATTCAGCGGCAGCACATTACCCGTTGCAAGGAACAGCGCGCGGGAAAGGCTTTGTTCATTGGGGCGGATATAGAGCTGCGCGTAAAGGTTCGCCTTCTCCAGCATGTCGCCCAGACCGTAGGGCGACCAGTGATCGATCACGCTGTCCGTGCCGGTCATTACCGTTACGCCTTTATCGTGTAACTGCTTCAGCGGCATATGCAGCGTGCCAATTGGCACCGTTGAGGCGATGGATATTTGCTGTGCCGCCATGCGGGTGGCAATCTCATCAACCTGCTGCTCGTTCATCGTCGCCAGCGCAAAAGCGTGGCTGATGGTCAGTTTGCCCTTCAGTTGCGGTGTTTTCTCAACCGTTTCAACCATATACTTCACCGCCGCGACGCCCGCCGGGCTGGTCTCATGCAGATGGATGTCCACGCCCTTGTTATAATCGAGGGCAATCTGGAACATAGTATCGAGAGATTTTTCCATCGCGCCGTCGACGTTAGTCGGATCCAGCCCGCCGACATAGTGCGCGCCGGCCTGCATCGCGTCACGCATCAGCGGCTCTGATTTCGATAACAACAGGCCGTGCTGTGGGAACGCCACGATCTCACAATCGAAACCCGCTTTACGCCGAGCCAGTACCGCCTGCAAGTCCTCGAGGTTTTTGAGGCCAGAGACCGGTTCGATATTGCAGTGGCTGCGCGCCACGGTGGTTCCTTTTGACTGCAGCAGGTCGATCAACTTTTCGGCATGTTGCTGAGTATAGGGCTGCAGTTCTGGCAACAGTTTTTGCTCAAGTTTGATCATGTCCTGAATGGTGGTGCCTGCCGGACGGTTCAGTGAGCGCCACGGCCCACCGTAGAAGGTTTTGTCGAGATGGATGTGCATGTCGCGCGTGGACGGCAGCATCAGCTTGCCGCCCGCATCGTAATGCGGCAGCGCGGCGTCCGGATGGCTTTTGTTATCGCGTAGCGCAACAATTTTACCCGCCTGAATCTCCACGGTTTGCAGCGCCGTACGCGTGTGAACCGCGACTGCGCCCTCATAGTCAAAGCCCGTCTCCAGCAGGACGTTGTCGAGATAGTAATGGAGGTCGGTAATCTGCATAGTGCCCTTAACGTCACAGGTTGTTGCACCCGAGGTTGCCGCATACGCGACCGGTGCGCCAGCACTCAATAGCGCAGCGGCAGTGACCATCTTCCCGCTCTGGCTCAAAAATTCACGACGGCTTTTGTTTTCCTTCATCGTTGCTTCCTGTTATGAATGGACAATGTGGGTGCCCGTCTCGCCGCGAATGGCCGCAGGCAAGCACTCAGGCGTAGTGATGATGACGCGTTTACCGCCGTGCCGGAGGAAAGCCAGGCTGGCGACAATTTTTGGCAGCATACTGCCCGGTGGGAAGTGACCTTCCTGCATATAACGGGTCATAGTGGGGATGTCGACCCAGTCCAGCGCCTGCTGTTCGGGTTTGCCGAAGTGAATGCACACTTTTTCAACACCGGTGGTGATCACCAGGATGTCCGCATGGATCTCCCGCGCCAACAGCGCGGTAGAGAGATCTTTATCGATAACCGCATCGACGCTTTGATAATCCCCCTGCTCGCCACGCACCACCGGGATGCCGCCACCGCCCGCGCCAATAACCACAAAGCCCTTCTGAGTCAGTGCCTTAATCGCTTCCGACTCAACAATGCGCTTCGGCTCAGGTGACGCGACAACCCGACGGTAGCCGCGTCCGGAATCGTCCACAAACTGCCAGTCGGGGTTGACCCGCTGTAATTCATCGCGCTGGGCTTCGCTAAAGAACGCGCCGATGGGCTTGGTGGGATGGGTGAATCCCGGATCGTTTTTATCCACCTCAACCTGGGTGACGACAGTGACGGCTTTCTGCTCGCCGCGCTTCGCCAGCCGGTTATTCAGCGCCTGCTGAATCAGATAGCCAATCCCACCCTGAGTATCGGCGACACAATTTGCCAGCGGCGTCAGCGGCAGCCCTTCACGCTCATGAGCGATCTCCGCGCGGCGCAAATCCAGTCCAACCTGCGGACCGTTGCCGTGGGTCAGAACAATATTGTAGTCCGATGCCAGCATCTCCAGTACGGTATCGGCGACGGCTTTCACCGCCTCGGCCTGATGTTCAACCGACTGGCTGGCGTTATCTTTGATAATGCTGTTGCCACCAATGGCAACGACCACAAGTTCTTTCATCGTGTAGGTTTCCGGTACAGAGTGTGATGAGGTTATTGTGTGTTTTGAGCAAGAATCCCCGGCTCAGAAAGCGCCGGGGAGTGCATGGTTATGCGCCGTAGCGTTCGCACCAGCTCAGGATCGCTTTTTCGAAGCAGGCAAACGGCGGGTGAACAATCCCGGCGCCAATCATGCCGATACCGGCATCTTTATGCGCAATCGCGGTGTTAATCACCGGCAGAATGCCGCTGCTACCGACACGGGTGATGTCGATCGCCGTCGGTATCCCCATAAAGCCCAGTAACGGAATCGTGACGTTCGGGTTTTCACCTAAGGTGATTTCACGCATCTGACGGGAAAAATCGATCGCTTCTTCCACCGTTCCACCGACCAGCGCAACGATGGCCGGTGCCGTGGCCATCGCAAAACCGCCGATACCGTAAGTTTCAGTAATCGCACTGTCGCCGATATCCAGACCAGAGTCTTCCGGCTTGTACCCGGCGAACATTGGGCCAATCACCTGCTGCGCCGGACCGGTAAACCACTGACCTGGCAGACCGCTGACCCGCAGACCAAACTCCACGCCGTTACGCGCCATCGTCGTTACCACCGTGCTGTATTCGATGCCGTGCGCCGCGTCCATTGCCGCTTTACACAGCGCCATCCACGTCGGACCTGAGAAGTAGTCGCTGCTGGCAACAAAGTCGAACACTTCACGCTGTTGTTCAACCGGGTAACCAGCCTGAATGATGCCCGGCGTCAGCGCCTGAATCAGCAGCGTGGTGCCCGCGTTGTTGCGGTTGTGACACTCATCGCCCATATGCAGCGCCTGTGCCAGCATTAAGCGCAGATCGATTTCACCAATAATCTTCATCGCATCGCGCAGCATGGGGCCCTGCACGTCACGCATCCAGTTCAGACGGTCGATCACGCTCTGGTCGTTGGCCCCCATGCGCAGGATCTTCGCCATCTGTTCACTCATGTTGGTGTAGGCAATGTTGCCGTAAGTTTTGTTTTCGACAATGTGCATAAACATGGAAGCAGAGGTGACTCCCGCCATCGAACCGACACAGTCATGCTCGTGGCACGGCGAGAAGGTAATCTCACCGGAGGCCGCCAGTTCGGCCGCCTCATCAATATCTTTTGCCAGCCCTTCAAACACCAACGCGCCGGTGACCGCCCCCTTCATCGCGCCGCACATGTTTTCCCAACTGACCGGTGGACCGGCGTGGAGAATGGTTTTCGACGTCATACCCGGCACGACGTTGATCGCCTGATCAAATCCAGTCAGTACGGGATGAGACTGGATAATTCGCTCCAGCGCCTGCTGATTCGCAGCGGCGATTTTCTCCGCCAGCGGCGAGTTGGCAATGCTGTCCAGCGCATTCACGACCTGCATGTTGCCCTGACCGGGCGGCGTCCAGTCAAGCTGAACGACATCGACATGCTGTTTTTTCAGATCGTCGCTAAACATCGCGATGCCCACGTTGATGACGTTCAGCGGTTGGGTAAACAGTGACTGGCTCATCAGGCTTCCTCCCCTTTGCAGATAAATTCACGCGCCAACAGACCGGTATTGGTGCTGCTGCTTGCCAGGATCACGCCCGCATCGCGTAGCATCTGGCTCTGTTTTTCCAGCGACGGTGTATCGAGATCGGTGCCTAACACATATGCGAGGATCGTAAGTTCACGACCATCCGCGGCGGCGATCGCTTTTGCCTCTTTGATCGCGTCGATCGTGGAACCAACCGGATCCTCGTGCGAGCCAAAGCCGAGCACAAAATCCATCACGATCGCTCCCACTTCCGGATCGCTAGCCTCCTGCAACAGACGGCTGATACGGTTGGTAGGGTCAATCATCGGATGCGGCTTACCGTTGGTGAAGTCATCATCACCAAAGTCGAGGAAAGTGTGCTTAACGCTGTGATTCAGATCTGTCAGGCGAAAGGCCGGATCGGGCTGAATGTTGCTGTAGACGTCAGGGTGTTTTTCCATCACCGCAAACATGGCTTCATCACACAGCGTGCCGCCGCAGAACAGACCGCGAATGTACTTCTGTTGTGGGGTCAGACGCGCGCGAACCTCGGCAATCAGCGTCTCGTTCAGCGGATGCAGGTTTAACGATGCTTTCTTCACGCCGCTCAGCGACACCGCTTTCAGTGCGGCCTCTTTGGTTCCGCGAGCATACTGCAACCCCTGTTCGTCAGCAGGCGGTTCTGCGCGCCCAAGGAAACAGGCAACGACGGGCTTACGACAGGCGCGCGCACGCTCCAGTACCTTATGCGCCACCGCCGGGGCTGGCGGTTTTGAGATTAGCGCGATGATTTCCGTTTCCGGGTCTTCTTCCAGCATCGCGATGGCGTCCAGCATCATCAGGCCGCCGATTTTCTCACTCAGATCGCGTCCGCCGGTGCCAATCAACTGCGAGATGCCACCGCCAAATTCATGAATGCGTACGCTCAGCTCCTGGCTACCGGTACCCGAGGCCCCCACAATGCCGATGTTGCCGCGACGAACCGCGTTGCCAAAGCACAGTGCCGCACCGTTGATAATGGCGGTGCCGCAGTCCGGCCCCATCATGAGCAGTCCTTTCTCATGCGCCAGTTGTTTGAGCGCCAGTTCGTCTTCAACAGAGACGTTGTCAGAAAACAGCATCACGTTCAGATCGTTTTGTAGCGCCTGACGCGCTTCACGGGCAGCAAACAGACCGTTAACCGAAATCACCGCCAGGTTGCTGTCGGGAATATGCTTTTTCGCACTGGCCAGCGTGGCGTAGCGCGCTTCATGCGAGCCACTTTCGGCTTTTTGGGAGAACAACGCCTCAATGGCCGCCAGGGTCCGATCGTTGTCTGCGCCGTCTTTGCCGTTGATCACAATCATCAGGTCGCCGTTTTTCGCCTCAGCCAACTCCGGCGTCAACAACCCCAGATTTTTTAGCACCCCTTTGTTCATCTCGGTCGCCATCGCCACAAATGCCTGTTCGACGCCGTCGAGTTTATTGGCGCGGGTGGAAATGGACATAAGCGACACGGAATCAAAATAGGTATTCTTTTTAATGACTATCTTAACTGACATAATTCCCTCCATATATTTGGCTCAGCGCGCAGGCATCCGCCATGCCATACAGCATGTCGCAACCGGAACTTGAGCCAATATTTTTAATATTGGCAACAGACTGGATAGAAAAGCCGTTGGGTTCATTAATTATGTAGCTAATAAACCCGGCAATATTTTCGCGATAACGTTGTTCAAATGCCGCTTCCAGCGTAATCGCGCTAAGCAGGGTGGTATTTTCCCTGTCCGATTGCAGTGCCGAACAAAATGCCTCCTTGTATTTTTCCGCCGGATGACCCGCAATAAATAAAATAATACTCAGACCGACAAGATAATCGTCTGCGGTGGGTGTCAGGCCAATACCTAACCCCATCATCCGGGTTACCGCGGGCGCAATTCCTGCCCCTTTTCGTATTGCACGTAATAATCTATTCCGCCGAAGCTGTAATTCCTGGCAAATCGCCTGATAAAACGGATTATCTCCGCGCCAGAGAAATAATGTCTCGTTCTCCCGTACCTGTTGATGGATACGTTCGCTCCACCGTTGCCAGGGTATTTGCCGAAAACGTTCGGGACTCAATTGCAGTTTCGGCATATGCCAGTCATGACAGGATGTCGTGTCTATCCATTTGTCATCGCCAACCGTTATCCCTGAAGGATGAAACTGAACCGACTCACCAGGCCGGAACAGACCGTCAAAGTGGGTGAGTGCTAACCGGGCGCTGTTGGGCGCGTTATCATACTCTTCGCACAGCAGCGTCAGTAGTTGGTGCCGCGCCGGGAAATACAGATTGATTGCCCGGGAAAAGACCTGTTCTACCCGTCCCATGCCGCGTTCGCAGAGAAAGCGCGCATCCGCAGTTAGCGCTTGCACACACCGCCGTAATGGGGTGTCAATAGCGTTTCTCCTTTGTCAGGCTCCTGCGGCAATCAGTAATTGGGCGATCGCCTCAAAGCCTTTTTCTCGTGCCAGTTCCAGTGGGGTTTTGCCGTATTTATCCGTCAGATGCGGACTGGCTCCCTTTTCCAGCAGCAAGGCGACTATCGCCTGCTGTGTGGCACCGCCGTCATTCAACACAATGGCTTCCAGTAGCGGTGTCCAGCCCACAAAGTTGGTGTGATTCACATTAATATTCGTCTGCGTTAATAGCTCGTTGACGATATCAAGATGGCCTTTTTCACAGGCGGGAGTTAATCCCACGCCGCCAAAACGCGTTAACCGATTGAGATCGGGCCTGGCCGGTAAAATTAATCGCAAAAGCGTAAGATCGTTATTCAGACAGCTCAGCAAAAAAGGATTTAAACAGGTCTGATCCTGCTGATTGATATCCGCACCGGCGCTAATTAACGCAGCAACACAGTCATATTGCTTATGCAGGCTCGCCAGAATAATGGCCGTCTGGCCCTGGCGGTTACAGGTATTAATATCCACACCCTGTTCCAGACAGGAGGTTAATTTCTTCATATCCCCCTGCTGCGCAGCCATTAGGTAATCTGTCATCAGACTGATATTTGTCATGATCATTCCCCTGATTTTTGTGGCTGTATCTGATGAACTGAGAATAGCAACGAAATTTATAGAAAAGAACCCGCTTAAATTTTATTCGCCATAAGCGGATTAATTATTGAATGGTTTTTAACAATCCTTGCAGACTGTGCTGTAGTGCACTCTTTATTTTTTTGCCGCTATTCCCCTTAACTCAATCGGGTTTTCTTTCTATATAGTTGCCGGACGAAACCATGCTAACCAGACTTTTTACGAGAGGAGATAAAGATGAACGGACTCACCGCAACAGGCATTACTGTCGGCATTTGTGCAGGTCTCTGGCAGATGGTGTCCTCGAGGGTTGGGCTGGCGCCAGGCTGGGAATTACTGGGAACGATCGGCTTTGTCGCGTTTTGCAGTTTCTACGCTGCCGGGGGGAGCAAGGCGGGGTTTGTGAAAAGCTTGTTTGTGAACTACACCGGCGCCGTCTGGGCTTTTCTGGCGGCACTGGCCTCCGGATGGCTGGCTTCCGCCAGCGGGCTTTCGTCGTTCTGGGCAAGCGTGGTCATGACCGTACCGTTTTCCGCCGTCATCGTCTGGCAGGGGCGCTTCTGGTTAACCTCGTTTATCCCTGGCGGTTTCCTTGGCATGACGCTGTTTTTTGCCACCGGGCTGAACTGGACGGTGACGCTACTCGGCTTTTTGGCCGGGAACTGCGTAGGTTTCATCTCGGAATACGCCGGGCGCAAACTGAGTGAGTCCACCTCGAAAGAGCGTGTCTGAGCCCGGCTCAGGTATTAAAAGTTATTCAAAAATGATTGCTCAGTGGCAACTCCAGCCAATACAGTCATCTCCGGGGAGAAGCGACGATCGCTGACCAGAACAGGAACCGGTGCATGAATTCAATTTTTACGGAAGAAAACCTACAGGCCTTTACCACCGCCGCCCGTTTTGGCAGTTTCAGCAAGGCGGCGGAGGAGCTGGGCCTGACGACCTCAGCCATCAGCTATACCATCAAACGAATGGAGGCGGGTCTTGATGTGGTGCTGTTTACCCGCAATACCCGGAGTATTGAACTCACCGAGTCGGGGCGCTACTTTTTCCGCAAGGCCACCGACCTGTTGAACGACTTCCACGCCATCAAGCGCAGCATTGATACTATCGCACAGGGCATTGAGGCACGGGTGCGTATTTGCATTAACCAGCTCTTGTATACGCCAAAGCACACCGCGCGATTGCTCCAGGTGCTGAAGAAGCAGTTTCCGACCTGCCAGATTACGGTCACCACCGAAGTGTATAACGGCGTCTGGGACTCCATCATTAACAACCAGGCCAATATCGCCATCGGCGCGCCCGACACGTTGCTGGACGGCGGCGGTATTGATTACACCGAAATTGGCGCCATTCGCTGGGCATTTGCGATCGCACCGGATCACCCGCTGGCTTTCATGCCTGAGCCGATCGCCGAAAGTCAGCTGCGTCTCTACCCGAACATCATGGTGGAAGATACCGCACATACCATCAATAAAAAGGTGGGCTGGTTGCTGCATGGTCAGGAATCGATTCTCGTGCCGGATTTCAATACCAAATGTCAGTGTCAAATCCTCGGTGAAGGCATCGGTTTTCTACCGGACTACATGGTGCGTGAAGCGGCAGAGGATTCGCTGCTGGTGACGCGGCAGATCCATAACCCACGTCAGGACTCACGGATGTTACTCGCCACCCAGCACTCCGCCACCGGTCAGGTGACCCAGTGGATCAAAAAGGAGTTTGAGCCGCAGGGGATATTAACCGGAATCTATCAGGATTTACTGCATCGGGAAGGCTAAATTAGCCGGACCGCGTAAGCGCATTGTCCGGCATGTTCTCAGGCCCGAATATCGTCATACTCGCGAGTTTTATCAAACTCATGTTTGGCAAACGGGCAAAGAGGGATCACCTTGCGATTTTCGCGACGCATTTTCTCCACCACTTTTGCCACCAGTTGCTTTCCGACCCCTTGCCCCTTGAGGCTGGCATCGACATCGGTATGCTCAATAATGCTTAAATGATCACCCGTTGGAACAAAAACAATTTCAGCGACCTGATTCCCCTGAGCATCATTGACATAGAATTTATTGTGCCCTTCCAGTATTTCCATTTTTCCCTCGCTTATTTAAGACGATATTTCAGCGCCCCGCTTGGGCAGGTATCGATAACCCTGGTCACCGTTGAAGCATCAACTTCATCAGGCATAATCCACGGCTTGCGCTTCAGATTGAAAAGTTTGGCGCTACCGCGTACACAATTTCCGGAGTGCTGACAAATCGCCGTACTGAAGTAGACATCGATTTTTTCGCCGGTATAGACGCGGTAACCCGCATCCTCAAGTTGCTTATCCATGACATTGCCTCATTTTTAGTTTATCCCTTAAGCATAGCGCGTGAATGTCTCCCACCACCACTTTAATGTTAGATGAGTAAATACTCACCCCCTTTATCCTTAAGGATAAAAATCCAGCAATTGCGATATTTTAAATTTTATATTGCGTATTTAATGATATTTAAAGTTATTTGCTCTAATTGACTATTTGATGACAGGTCGGCATAATAATTTATTCAATAATACGATTTAAAAACCCTTGTTTTCATTCAAAAATAATAATCAAGAGGAGTGATTTACAGAAAGGGAACTGCCAGATGACGAGCCTTAAATCAACGTGTTGAAACAGATTTCTACGCCACCTTCTTCACTCTACTAAAATCAGGCTGTCGAAATGAGGTATTTATAAGCGGAATGTCATCGACTAACGCCATCCAGGGACAAAAATACCAGCAGGAGTCACTACGAAATGAACATAATAAGTACACTATATTTATCCACTCCCACACTCCGATGCCTGACAGGTAATCTAACAGGTTGAGTTTTTTGACATAAAACCAACATATACCACTGCGCAGCAATCTGTCCGGGATGAGCGATTAAGAATGTTAGAGGATTCCTCCCCAGATTAAACAGCGTGGCAGAAACCACTGGTTTTGTTAATAAATTGCTTTATTGTCTATATACTTATGTGAAACTACAGAACAAAAACATTAGTTTCATAAATCCAACGGCTTACTGTGTTCACATATAGTATATGTAATACTATGTTCAGAATTTTCTACACTTAAGTCTCTACTATTTATAACTTTCGCTCACCGTGAACCTATATGTACTGGATTATTAACGATAATATTGAATTCAGACCGGACAGTAAAAAGTTAATTTCTGTTACTAATCCGGAAATTAATGTCGTTTTGACAACGCCTGCCAGCCGTTGTCTGCTTTTGCTGCTTGATGCTTCACCAGATGTGGTCACTCAGCAGGAGTTCTTCAAAAAGGTGTGGGAAGATGAAGGGATGCTGGTTCCGGCAAACACGCTTTATCAGAATATCTCGATTGTCCGTCGCGGCCTGCGCGCCGTCGGTGAGACAGACAGAATCCTGGTCGCCACGGTACCGCGCAAAGGGTTTCAAATTGATAAAAGCGTTAAAATCACCCGCGTTGCAGCAACTCAGGCTGATGATGCTGCCCCTGACACGCTACAGGGTGAAGATGAGCTGGACGTGGAGTACCGCACTGATGCCGAGCCAGAGATGACACCTGAAGACTCTGCACTTCCTGCCCATACGATAGCGGTAAGTAAGCACAGCAGATTGCCTCTCTTCGTTGGCATCATCGCCATGGCAGCGGCATTTTTCATTGGTGCAATCGGCATGAACTATGTCTGGCACTTTAGTGATACGAAGCCTTTCTTCGCTGACTATACCTTCGTCGAGCAGGACAAAGGATGTCATTTCTATACCAAGGATGATAGCCATGATAACAAAAACAGTTACGCGCGCTTTAAGTCGCTGATTCTGGAGTCTGGCCTCGATTGCAAAAAATATCCCTGGGTGTACTTCCCGCTGTCACAAACCTCTCCCGGATTAGCAGTCCTTGTTTGCCGCAAGAATTACCTGAAATCAGCCATTCCGGGTTGTATCACACTCTCTTTTCGCGGGGTAGAAGGTGAGTAAAAAAACGATCATGATGATGAGTGCGGTGTTTTTACTCGCGGGTGTGCTCATCGGCGCAATATACAATGTTCTTATGTCTAAACATTACGACAAACAGGAATGTTCGATGTCGCTGGTAGTGTTTAATAAAAACGCACGTGCAAATATTACGCTAAATTACATGTACTCCCTGAAGAATCAGAACGGTATTGTGGCCGTCAGCGGGACCTACATCGAGGATAACAAACTTAAAGGACGAATCAGACGAGATGTCGCCTATAACTGGACAGAAAACCAGGATTCATATCATTTACACTCAACCAGAATCAATAAGTTCGAAATCATCGAGACGCTGTCGGATGAATTATTAGCCGATATTCTGCCTGATTTTTACGTCTATCCCGATAAGAATGTGAGTTACTCTATCCTTAATCAGGGCGTCTACGGGTTCCTGTTTACCATCGGAAAACGCCCCCTGTTGTACTGTGCCCGTTAAACAGGATACCGCCGTCAGCTCTGAGCTTAACAGGGCTGACGCTTTTTAAAGAAATACACTCTCTTCCAGTAAATTCTCTTTGATTAACAACAGGTCGTGGACCTTGTGCCCCCCCAATTTCTTGCACGCGAGATTACGATAGGTGTATACCCGTTTCGTCGGCAAGGCCAATGATTTGGCAATCAGGTTAATATCTT
This sequence comes from Citrobacter farmeri, assembly GCF_019048065.1. Classification (NCBI taxonomy): domain Bacteria; kingdom Pseudomonadati; phylum Pseudomonadota; class Gammaproteobacteria; order Enterobacterales; family Enterobacteriaceae; genus Citrobacter; species Citrobacter farmeri. Next base: position 894,838 of record NZ_CP077291.1, on the reverse strand, counting down.
TACCCTGCAGCGATTCACAAATTATCATTTTCTCAACACGATTGAGAACATGGTTCCTGATGACCTCACGCTTTTGCATGCTAACCAGCCGCGTAATAATCATCGTCAGTGACAACAGAGATTGTCGGGCACTGACAATCATGTCGGCATCAAAGATCAATGCGCTTCGCTCAGGATTTAGTATAACCAGCAGCTTACATTTTTTGTTGAGTCTGGTGATTTCCCTGGCACAACATTTGTTGAACAAATTAAGATGCAAAATCACGGTATCGTCGAAAGTGAGTTTTTCAACAGGCAAATGAGGCATGGTTTCTTTCACAATTTCCAGGTTAGCATCTTTTGCCAATAAAACGATTCCGTCCTGCAAATAGGTATTATTGCTTATAATATATATTGTCATCGCTTTACTTCCGTATTAATAATCCATTTAACTTGCCGTTGATTTCCGTTCTGCTATATCATCTGGCGCGGCAATAAAACTATATTAGTAAATAATTGAATAATACAATTAAAAAGTCTTAACTGACGTGATTTTCCTAACCCATTGAAAATATAGATTTTAGTTATACTTCTTAAACGTTCTTAAATGGACAGAAATTCGTCGTCCTCTGTATTCTGCCTCTTTCTCTATGCTATGTTGGGCAACTAGCGAACAGGCGGATGGGATGGAATAACAATGACCAGGCGTATCGATTACCTGATTGAGAAATATCATTTCACTGAAATCAACGAATCGCCGCGCATTACCAGCCAATGGAAAGAAGTCCTGGCGGAGTGCCAGCAAGAGAATGCCGGCGTTGAAGAACGGTTGCGTATTGCGCTGCTCAATGTCGATTATGTGACCAGTTTCGAACTGCCCTTTCGTTTACTGCTCACCCGCACCCCGCAACTGATCGATAAACTGCGGAAAGAATTTGCCCTCACCCAAAAAAATGTGCTGATTAATGATAAGCGCCGTGGGCAGGTTTACAGTATCAGCGCCGATCTCAGCCGCGTCCCCGATGCCTTTCGCTATCGTCTGTCGTCGCGTATTCGCCGTATGGATGAAGAAACAATGACCACGGCGCCCTATCAGCAGGTAGCCAGTCAGACAAAACACCCTGAAGAACGGCTTCGTCTGGCGCTGGAGAGCGGTTTGCAGGTTAATGCCCTCGATGGGCTATTTTGGTTAGGGATCCAGCGAATTGCCGCAGACATACAGCGGCTTCGCGCGTCGGGGATGCCGGTTCAGTCGTCGGATGTCGAAGTGTTCGATTCACTGACCGGGACGCACAGAACCGTGACGGCATACCATCTTTAACCCGTAGTCAGTTCCTGAAAGCGGGCTAAAAAGAGCGCTCGCGCCTGGCGTGGCATCAGCGGATTGACGGTCAGCCGCGTCGTGGGCGACACGCCTGCCAGCATTGGCCAGTCATTTCCGGGATCCAACTTGAGATCGCGCCGCTCAGTCGCCAGCATCATCAGATCCACTTGCTTGATCACTTTGCTCGGTGTGAGAGGAAGATGAAAACGCTGACGAATGGCGTTGTCCAGCCGCGCTTCAATCTCTTTGTACTCAGGAAGCATGCGCTTTAGCGGCGAGGGAAGATCCTGACAATAGGCCTCAGCGGCATCGTGCAGCAGCGCTTCAAGCGCAAACTCCGGCGGCGTTAACTGGCTGCACAGAACCACGTGCTGCGCGACGCTGTAAAATTCAGGCACATGTCCGGCAAAGCGACAGATGTTCGAAAGTGACACAGCGATGTCTTCAATCACGATATGTTCCGGTCGAATATCGCTGTAGTCAATGTGTTGCCCGGTTAAGGTGGCGATAAATTTCATCCGTTCTCCTGCTTCCTTACCGTTTATGCCCGCGTCAGCGGCGCCTGGGCATCCCTGAAGACACTACGTATTTACATTATTTCTGGCTCGCCGTCCATTTGGAAGCGGGCGGCGTATACGTTGCAAAATGCGCAACAATTTCCGGCAAGGAATCGGAGAACAACAGCATATCCACGTAGCTTTGCTTCATAAAACCTTCATCGGCCATTTTCTGCACCATGGCCTGCAACGGTCGATAAAAATCGTTTATGTTATAAAACGCGCAGGGTTTGTTATGGATGCCCAATTGCGCCCACGTCCACTGCTCAAAAATCTCTTCCAGGGTGCCAGCGCCACCGGGTAAGGCGATGAAAGCGGAAGACAACGCTGCCATCCGGTCTTTACGCTGGTGCATATTTTCAACGACCTGCAAATCGGTCAGCCCGGTATGCGCAATTTCACGTTCAACCAAAGACACAGGCATCACACCTGTCACATACCCACCGTGTTGCAGAGCAGAATCCGCCACGGCCCCCATGAGTCCGACCCGACCACCGCCATAAACAATACCCAGTCCAGCCTGAGCCAGAAAGGTTCCGGTTTCGCGAGCGGCCTGCATGTAAACAGGAGAATAGCCTTCAGATGAACCGCAAAAAATACCAATAGACTTCATATCATTTCCTTCAGTCATCACTAAATCCGTGAATCGTCAGCAACGCAATGTCGAAATAGCATAATTCAAAGAGACTCAATACACTATGTGCGTCTGAAAAAGTGAAAGTTCTGACTACAGGCGTTCCAGTAATTACCAGAAATGAGGTATAGCACCCACCGCATGCCGATAGCAGAAAACACAGTGACCCTTTAGAAAATTACGAATAAGTGCCCTTGTACGCACCGGAGTAGTTTCAGCCGTTATTATTCTCTCGCACGCATTTTATTTGTCGCAAAATATTTCATCACCTTTGATATTCTAATTTCAGCGACACTTCCCCATCCGCCTAATATACCCGTACGGTTGCAACTTCCGCAGCTTAAACGGGAACTATTTTGCTTCCAGCTAAATACCCTATGAGCCCTCTGACGTGCTCATTCGATTTATTATGACTATTCTCCCGGTGATTTTTGCAGTATTGTTTAGTTATTGTTGTAGTTCTACAGTGAATGCTAGCGAGGTTGCTATCTTGTTCTTCGTCCCTGGTGACGCCTTTTGCTCATCATTCGGGATGTTCCTGAATGAACGCGATCTTAGAACAGCAATAATTTTTTTGTTTCAGCAAGATAAGCAAGAACACAAGACAAGAGGAGGCGGCCAGTCGATAATGTCACGACGTTATGACGAAACAACATACAGCCATTTTCATTATCCGCTCAAGTCCTTCTGTGGCGATGCAGCGTTGCCTACGATTAACGCCTACCGTGCAGTGCAAATAAAGAATGAGTTAAAACCGGATAAGACCATTGGATTAATGGAAATCAGCAGAATGAGTGCACACCTGCAATCAAAAGGGACCCTAATGAAAAATAGCGCAGATAATAAGAAGAGGAATTTTTTGACTCATAATGAAATAGAGTCGCTTCTCAAAGCAGCAAACACCGGTGCACACGCCACCCGTAATTACTGTCTGACATTATTGTGTTTTATTCATGGATTTCGTGCCAGTGAAATCTGTCGCCTGCAAATTTCAGATATCGATATTAAATCACGATGCATTTATATTCACCGTCTGAAAAAAGGGTTTTCGACAACGCATCCTTTATTAAGTGAAGAAATTCAGGCGTTAAAGAACTGGCTGATTATTCGTGCTACCTATCCTCATTCCAACAGTGAGTGGTTATTTTTATCAAGAAAGGGGAATCCTCTTTCTCGCCAACAGTTTTATCAAATCATTTCAGCCTCGGGCGATCACGCCGGACTGCCGCTTGAAATTCATCCACATATGCTTCGTCACTCTTGCGGTTTTGCGTTAGCCAATATGGGGATTGACACCCGCCTCATCCAGGATTACCTGGGACACCGTAACATTCGCCATACCGTCTGGTACACTGCCAGTAATGCAGGTCGATTTTACGGTATTTGGGATGACGCTAAACTCAAACAGAATAATGCTATTTCACTGTGACATTTTCAACGCCATGGACGGTGTTAAAAAACAATCCACAGAGTATGAAACATTAATAATATTTAACATTATGTTTATTATGCTTATTGTTCACGCATGTTTTTATTTGCGTTAAAATTAGGCAGCTTTATTATATCCTTGTAATTAATCAGGATATATATTTTATCAACATTAACTTTTACTCAAACCATCTTTCGTGGGAACCGCCACCTTCTGCAACTATTTTTCTTTTAAATTTATACACCTGTCTTTATCTACAATCAGTGCTATTGTCGCACCCGATAAAATCAATAAAAATAAGATTTATCATGTGGCAATAATAGCTACATGTGTAAAACTGATGTAATCACAGATTGTGATTAATCCCTCAAATATAATATGCCTTTAACATCGCGGATTATTTTTTGATCGCATGATGTTTTTGCAGGCGTTCACTACCAGAAACATATTTCAGGAGTAATGTATTGTGAATCGACGTCGTTATCTTACCGGCAAAGAAGTGCAAGCCATGATGCTGGCCGCCCGGCATGGGGCAACCGGAGAGCGAGATTATTGCCTTATTTTGCTGGCATTCCGTCACGGCATGCGCATCAGTGAACTCCTCGATCTGCATTATCGCGACCTTGATCTTAACGAGGGTCGAATCAATATCCGTCGACTAAAAAACGGTTTTTCCACCATTCATCCCCTGCGTTTTGATGAGCGTGAGGCCGTTGAACGCTGGAGTCAGGAGCGCGCAGACTGGAGAGGCGCAAGCCGTACTGACGCCGTATTTATCTCCCGCCGGGGAACTCCGCTTTCTCGCCAACAGGCGTATCGTATTATTCGTGCTGCGGGTATTGATGCCGGAACCGTCACCCATACTCACCCCCATATGTTACGTCACGCCTGTGGTTATGAACTTGCTGAAAGGGGAGCAGATACGCGACTGATTCAGGATTATCTTGGTCACCGGAATATTCGCCATACCGTCCGTTATACCGCCAGTAACGCCGCACGTTTCGTCGGATTATGGGAGAGAAGCAGCCTGTTAGAGGTTATTTCACAGGAAAAAAAGAAATAAGATAACTTACTGATATGGAAAGGGAAGTCTGTGAATGAACAGGTCAATTGGGGCCAAACTGTTTATATCATAAAAAAATTTAGTAAAGCTTTGCAACTAACAAGTTAGGAATTATCGAAAAACATTATTTATCTCATTGATTAAAATAGCATTATTCTGAAATTTTTTCATAACCCCCTCTGCCGTTTAAACCCCTCCTCGATTTCTTCGTCTGAATTCCGCCCTGCATCAGTTCGTTTATCAACATACTAAATTTAGTTTTTTATATCACAAAAACACTAAAATTAGACATAAAAAACCACAATAAAAACTTAAAAACGCCATTTCAAGACATTTATCCCAATGAGTCAAAATGGCCCCAATTGTCTCATTAATTGGGCAATAACTGTGCAGAACCGGCAGTCGTCCATTGTGTTGAAACATGGAATGTCTGGAAGGCATAACGACTGCCTATTTGGGTTCGTTATATCGATATTGTTTAAAGGAAAAAAGCATGAAAATCAAAACACTGGCTATCGTTGCTATGTCAGCTCTATCCCTGGCCTCCGCGGCGGCTCTGGCCGATACCACCACAGTAAACGGCGGTACAGTGCATTTTAAAGGGGAAGTCGTTAACGCAGCCTGCGCCGTCGATGCCGGTTCTGTCGAACAAACCGTTCAGCTTGGCCAGGTTCGCTCGGCAAAACTGGCGACTGCGGGCAGCACCAGCTCTTCGGTCGGTTTCAATATCCAGCTTGATGACTGTGATACCAGCGTATCAACCAAAGCCTCTGTCGCGTTCTCTGGCACTGCGATTGATACCACCAATAACACCGTACTGGCGTTGCAGAGCTCCGCAGCCGGTAGCGCAACCAACGTAGGCGTCCAGATCCTCGACAATAAAGGCACCCCACTGGCGCTGGATGGCGCAACCTTTAGCGCCGCGACAACCCTGAACGATGGCACCAACATCATTCCGTTCCAGGCGCGTTACTACGCTACGGGCGCAGCGACGGCTGGTACGGCTAACGCAGACGCGACGTTCAAAGTTCAATACCAGTAATTCATCAGGCAGGGAAGCGACGAGGGCCAGGATGGCCTGTTATCCGCAATGGGACTGAGATGATAACAATGCAAAGGATGAAATCAGGACTGCTGATGCTTTTACTCCCCGCCTGCGCGCTGGCCGGAAACAAATGGAATGTCACGCTACCCGGCGGAAGCATGCGTTTCCAGGGCGTCATCATTGCCGAATCCTGCCGTATAGAGGCGGGCGATCGTCAGATGACGGTGCAAATGGGGCAGATCAGCAGCAATCGATTTCATGCAGCGGGGGAAGATGCCAACCCTGTCCCTTTCGACATTCATCTCCAGGAGTGCAGTACCGCCGTAAGCCAGCGTGTCGGCGTGGCTTTTCACGGCGTAGCCGATGGGAAAAATCCCGATGTCCTTTCCGTAGGCGAAGGACCGGGGATCGCCACCGGTATCGGGATAGCGTTATTTGATCAAGAAGGTAGCCAACTTCCTCTTAACCTTCCACCGGTTAGCGGGTCGCGACTCTACAGCGGACCAACCACTCTGCATTTTGTGGCGAAATATCGTTCTACCGGACGTCAGGTCACCGGAGGCGCCGCCAACGCACAGGCCTGGTTCTCTTTGACCTACCAGTAATTAACCCGCAGAGATATCGAATACAGGAAACTACGGTGAGAACAACAAGGGTAAACATGAAAAAAACACGCACCATGATGCGCAGTCTGTTGGCAGGCGTGCTGATGATAACCGCCATGGGAACCGTCACGCAGGCTGAAGCGGGCGTAGCGTTAGGCGCGACGCGGGTGATTTATCCGGCGGGTCAAAAACAGGTGCAACTGGCGGTCACTAACAATGATGACAACAGTACATATCTGCTCCAGTCATGGGTTGAAAATGCCGAAGGCGTCAAAGACGGACGCTTTGTCGTTACCCCGCCACTGTTTGCCATGCAGGGAAAAAAAGAGAACACCTTACGTATTCTCGACGCGACGAATAATCAGTTGCCCCAGGATCGGGAAAGTCTGTTCTGGATGAATGTCAAAGCGATCCCATCGATGGACAAATCGAAGCTCAGCGAAAACACCCTGCAGTTGGCCATTATCAGCCGCATTAAACTGTATTACCGTCCGACCGGACTCGCGCTGTCGCCGGATCAGGCACCAGAAAAGCTCACCTTTCGCCGTAGCGCAGGTTCGCTGACATTGATCAATCCAACGCCGTACTACCTGACGGTGACTGAACTCAATGCCGGCACCCGAACGCTGGAAAATGCACTCGTCCCACCGATGGGCGAAACCCGCGTGACATTACCCGCCGATGCAGGCAGCGATATTACCTATAAGACCATTAATGACTATGGCGCGCTGACGCCGCGCATGAAAGGCGCAATGCAATAACGAGCAGGGAAACCAGCGTCATCCCTGAATAAAAAAGAACTGACAGCCGGGCGATTTCGAACCGGAGGGACTATGTCATATCTGAAATTTGGACTCGACCGTTTGAGCTCCCGCCGTATACGGCAGTACGCGCCACGTTCGGCTGGCATCATTGCGCAGATCGCTTTTGCCCTTATGCTTGCTTTGCAGACATTCTCCGCACAGGCAGAGATCTATTTTAACCCGCGCTTTCTGGCGGACGATCCGTCTGCCGTCGCGGATCTATCCAGTTTTGAAAAAGGACATGAGCTGCCACCCGGCACGTACCGCGTCGATATCTGGCTGAATGACGGGTATATGACCACCCGCGATGTCGCCTTTCAGGCCGGCGAAAACAGCCGCGAACTGGCACCGTGTCTGACGCGTGGACAGCTTGCGGCGATGGGGCTTAACACCGCATCAGTAAATGGAATGGATGCGCTGGCGGCTGACGCCTGCGTTCCGTTAACAGAGATGATTAAAGACGCGACGGCACGTTTAGACGTCGGACAACAGAAGTTGTACCTGACTATCCCTCAGGCGTTTATGGGTAATCAGGCTCGGGGTTATATTCCGCCGGAACAATGGGATAACGGTATTACGGCGGGATTACTGAACTACAACTTCTCAGGTAACTCAGTTCAGAACGACGTCGGCGGCAACAGCAATTATGCGTATCTGAACCTGCAAAGTGGACTTAACCTTGGCGCGTGGCGTCTGCGCGATAATACCACGTGGAGCTACAGCAGCGGCGGGAGTTCCTCGAGCAACGAAAACAAATGGCAGCACGTCAATACCTGGCTTGAGCGGGATATCACGCCGTTACGCTCACGCCTGACGCTCGGCGATAGCTATACCAACGGCGATGTGTTTGACGGTATTAACTTCCGCGGCGTGCAACTCGCTTCTGATGAGAATATGCTGCCAGACAGCCTGAAAGGTTTCGCCCCGGCGATCCACGGTATTGCTCGCGGTACGGCACAGGTCTCCATTAAACAAAACGGCTATGAGATCTATCACAGCACGGTACCGCCCGGCCCTTTCACCATCAGCGATCTTTATGCCGCGGGTAACGGTGGCGATCTGCAGGTCACTATCAAGGAAACCGACGGGAGCAGCCAGAATTTCACCGTTCCTTACTCCTCGGTTCCGGTGCTGCAACGTGAAGGCCGCACCCGATATGCCGTCACCGCCGGTGAGTATCGTAGCGGTAACAATCAGCAGGAAGAACCGACATTCTTTCAGAGCACCTTACTCCACGGCCTTCCGGCGGGCTGGACCCTTTATGGCGGTACTCAACTGGCGGACCGCTACCGCGCCTTCAACCTGGGGGTGGGGAAAAATATGGGGATATTGGGGGCGCTGTCAGTAGATGTCACTCAGGCCAATGCCACCCTGCCCGATGACAGCAAGCATCAGGGTCAGTCGGTGCGTTTCCTCTATAACAAATCGCTGAGCGACGTTGGCACAAACATTCAGTTGGTGGGCTATCGCTACTCCACGCGCGGCTATTTTAGCTTTGCCGATACCACTTACCGTCGTATGAACGGCTATAGCATTGAAACGCAGGATGGCGTCATTCAGGTACAGCCGAAATTCACGGACTACTACAACCTCGCTTATAACAAGCGCGGCAAAGTGCAGGTGAGTCTGACCCAACAGTTAGGCCGCACTGCCACGTTCTATCTGAGCGGAAGTCACCAGACTTACTGGGGTACCGACAGCGCCGACGAACAGTTGCAAGCCGGGTTGAATACCGCCATCAATGATATCAACTGGACGCTGAGCTACAGTCTGACCAAAAACGCCTGGCAGGAAGGCCGCGATCAGATGCTGGCCATTAACGTCAATATCCCTTTCAGCCACTGGCTGCGGTCGGATAGCCAGTCGATCTGGCGGCACGCCAGCGCCAGCTACAGCATGTCGAACGACCTCAACGGCCGAATGACTAACCTGGCGGGACTGTACGGCACCTTACTGGAAGACAATAACCTCAGCTACAGCGTGCAAACCGGCTACGCAGGCGGTGGGGAAGGTAATAGCGGCAGCACAGGCTATGCCGCATTGAACTACCGCGGCAGTTACGGCAACGCCAACGTCGGCTACAGCCGTAGTGACGGTCTCAAACAGCTCTATTACGGGATGAGCGGTGGCGTACTGGCTCATGCCAACGGCGTCACGCTCAGCCAACCGCTCAATGACACGGTGGTGTTAATAAAGGCTCCTGGCGCTGAGGGCGTGAAAGTTGAAAACCAGACCGGGATACGTACCGACTGGCGGGGTTACGCCGTCCTGCCTTACGCCACTGAGTACCGCGAAAACCGGGTTGCATTGAATACCAATACGCTCGCCGACAATGTTGATCTCGATGATGCCGTCATCAACGTCGTGCCCACGCACGGTGCGATCGTCCGTGCAGAATTTAATGCTCATGTTGGGATGAAACTGCTGATGACGCTCACCCACAACGGCAAACCGGTTCCGTTCGGCGCGATGGTCACCTCCGACAGCAACCAAAGCGGCAGCATCGTCGCCGACAACGGTCTGGTCTATCTGAGCGGCATGCCGCTGGCGGGAAAGGTGCAGGCGAAATGGGGGGATGCCGCGAGCGCCAGCTGCGTGGCGGATTACCGCCTGACCGCAGAGAGCCAGCAACAACGACTCATTCAGCTCACGGCGGCGTGCCGCTAAGGACATGATGATGAAAAAACGTCTTTCTCTGCTGGGTGCCTTTTTCTCGCTGCTTGCTACTCACGCGCTCGCCGCCGACAGCACAATTACGATCAGCGGTTATGTCAGGGATAACGCCTGTGCTGTTGCGGGCGAATCCAAAGATTTTACTGTCGATTTACTGGATAACGCCGCAAAGCAGTTCAGCAGCATCGGAGCGACTACGCCTCCAGTGCCATTTCGTATTGTGCTCTCCCCCTGCGGCAGTTCAGTCACTGCGGTGAAGGTCGGTTTTACTGGTATTCGTGATAACGACAACACCCATTTATTGCAACTCGACAGCGGAAGCTCGGCGGCGGCAGGAATGGGGATCCAGATCCTCAACGGACAGCAGACTGAGCTTCCCATCAATGCCGGATCATCCACCCTGCCCTGGACCACCCTGACGCCCGGTCAGACCAACACGCTGAACTTTTATGCCCGCCTGATGGCGACGCAGATGCCCGTCACGCCAGGGCACGTTAATGCAACAGCGACATTCACTCTTGAATTTCAGTAAGCGGAGGCTCTGATGAGATGGTTTCACCCCGGGTGGCTACTGGCCGTAACACTGGCAGCCCCCTCAGCGCTGCAGGCAGCCGACGTGACCATTACCGTGAACGGAAAAGTGGTTGCGAAACCGTGCACGGTCTCGACCACCAATGCCACCGTCGAGCTTGGCGATCTCTACACCTTCAGTCTGATCTCAGCCGGTTCCACCTCCGCCTGGCATACCGTGGCGCTCGATCTGAGCAACTGCCCGGTTGGCACGTCCCGCGTGACAGCCAGCTTCAGCGGCACGGCCGACAGCACCGGCTATTACAAAAACCAGGGAAGCGCGGGAAATATCCAGCTTGAACTCCAGGATGACAGCGGTAACCGACTGAACACCGGCGCGACAAAGTCTGTTCAGGTGGATGACGCCACACAAAATGCCCGTTTTCCTTTGCAGGTCAGAGCGATATCCGTCAACGGCGGCGCAACGCAGGGAACGATCCAGGCCGTGATTAACGTGACCTATACCTATGCCTGACCAGGAGAGTATGTTAATGAAAAAAATCATCACCCTGTTGACGACGTTGCTACTGTTGGGTTGGTCGGTCAATGCCTGGTCCTTCGCCTGCAAAACCGCGGGCGGGGCAACAATTCCCATCGGCGGCGGCAGCGCTAACGTCTATGTCGACCTTGCGCCCGCGGTAAACGTCGGGCAAAACCTGGTCGTCGATCTCTCGACGCAGATTTTTTGTCATAACGATTATCCCGAAAGCATGACTGACTATGTCACTCTCCAGCAGGGATCCGCTTACGGCGGGGTGTTATCGAGTTTTTCCGGCACCGTAAAATACAACGGTTCCAGCTACCCGTTCCCCACCACCAGCGAAACCGCACGGATGATCTATGACTCGAAAACCGATAAACCCTGGCCGACGGTACTGTATCTGACGCCAATCAGCTCTGCCGGCGGCGTGGCGATTACCTCCGGTACGCTGATTGCCAAACTGATCCTCCGCCAGACCAACAGCAAAAACAATGACGACTTCCAGTTCGTCTGGAATATCTACGCCAACAATAATGTGGTCATTCCTACCGGCGGCTGCGACGTCTCCGCCCGCGACGTGACGGTGACCCTGCCTGACTACCCCGGGTCTATGCCCATCCCATTGACCGTTTACTGCGCGCAAAGCCAACGACTGGCGTATTACCTCTCCGGGACGACGGCGGATCCCGCCAGTTCGATCTTCACCAATACCGCGTCGTCCTCACCGGCGCTGGGTGTTGGCGTCCAGCTCACGCGCAACGGCAGCATCGTCCCCACCAACAGCACCGTGTCATTAGGGACGGTCAGCACCTCTGCCGTGAGCCTTGGCTTAACGGCCAATTACGCACGAACCAGCGGACAGGTGACGGCGGGCAATGTGCAGTCAATCATCGGGGTGACGTTTGTTTATCAGTGAGGCGGGAAGGCCTGCGATGGACTACATTCTATCGCCCTGCCTCTATGCTGCCGAAGGACTCGCCGGGATAATGGCGCCAGACCGCCAGCAGTTGACGCAGTTGAACGCACAGTCGCTGGACGTTTCGACGCTGCCCACTCTGCCGCCAGCACGTCGAATCGTAGTGTTTCTTCCTGACGATCCCCTTGTGTTGCTCACTACTCTGCAGCAAGCGGCGGATCTGCTTGACCATGCCGCCGCGCCCCTGCCAATGCTCATCCTTAGCCGCTGTCCCGATCGTTGGTTGTGGCACACACTGGGACATCTTGTTACGCATCGCAGTGTCCTTACCGAAATCCGGTTCGCCGCCTCTGACTTACCCACTCGCTGCATTGCGGCGCAGTTGCGTGGTCACGGATTTCAGTCCCCTCCTTTTCTGACACAACGGGAAGAAAAAGAGCGGCTGGTCTATGGCAAACCTGCTGTTGGTCTCAGCAAACCTGAACTAAACGCCATTCTGGATTTGTTGCACGGACACAACATCATGGAACGCGCACAACAGCGTGGTATCAGCCAAAAAACGCTTTACAACCAGAGGACATCAGGACTCAAAAAGATGGCAGAACATCACCCCAGACTGGCAGCACACTTTCCCGGTAATCCAGAGACCCGGCAGAACAGAAGCGGCAGCGATGCGCTCTCATCTTTCGAACGCGAGTTCGTCCATGCCATCCATTGCCGGCATATCTTCCCGGTATTTCAACCGATTGTTGATAGCAACCATCGTTTACAAGGGATGGAAATTCTCTCACGCTGGCGCCGCGATGGGACGATCCTGCAACCCGGTGCATTTTTGCCACAGATACGCGCCGAATACGCCTGGCAGGTACTGACCGCGTTTGTTTTGCAGGAAGCCATACAGAGAATCAACCAGCATCCCGGGGACTTTTATTTCTCACTGAACATCCCTGCCGCCATTGCCGGTCATGAATGCCTTCCACGAATGTTGAAAACCGCAAAACAGCAACTTTATCCGCCGCAGCGAACAGACAGGCTGGTACTGGAATTTGCTGAAACCATTGAGTTCAGTAAAAGGGAAAAAATCGCGGCGAACGTCGACGAATTAAAACGGCTCGGCTTTCGTATTATGCTGGATGACTGTTTTTCACAAGGCAGCGTGATGTTTCCTGTCAGGCAGATCCAGTTTAGCGAATACAAACTGGACAGGTGTATTATCAATGATATGCAACGCGATCCGCACGCTCTGGCGCTGATAAAAAGCCTGAACTATTACTGTACGTTGACCGGTAGTCGCTGTGTTGCCGAAGGGGTGGACAGTGCAGAGAAATTTGCCCTATTGAAAGCATTAGGTATCGATCGCTTTCAGGGATATCTCATCTCCCCGCCGGTAGGCGGGGAGATGGTTGAAAAGTTTATGGACAACAACATCTCTTTCTGATCATACCTGCTTTTCGCCTGCACGATAGCCTTCGAATCTGACCATTTCAGGCGGTAAACCTACTCGTCAAATAGACAGAAATATCGACTGTTGTGGGATAAGTCCATTTTGTCAGGCAACGAGGCAGGCTATACTTATTCCAACACTCATCTCAGAGGCAGCAACTGGCGTGAAGGATATGTATTACAACGATGCAGGGATCAATGCGTTAATCCAGAATGAACTGAATGAGTTCATTAAAGACTACAAGAATACGGTCTACGCCTATGCGATTATGAACAAGAAAGATCCCTCGCAAATGCAGATTATCAATAATAATCCTGAGTGGTTTGACATCTACCTTGAAAGAAAATATCAGTTTATTGACCCTGTTATTATCAGGGCATTAAGTAGCGTTGAAGATTTTTTCTGGGAGAACAAGGTATTACTGGCGACCGGTTATAATCTTACACGCATTTTCAGCGAAAGTTCTGAACACAATATTTTTCAGGGGCAGACGTTTCCCTTGCACGACTATCTGAATAATCTTGTTGTGTTATCCATCATCAGCCAAAAGGATTCAGGTATTGAGATGGAAAGCTGCCGCGCAAATTTTATGCATTTTCTCATTCAGTTACATCAGAAGACACTCGATCTCTACAGTAAAGTCCATCAGAAAAAGAACGTTTTTTTATCGCCGCGTGAACGACAGATTTTGAAATGGGTCAGTGCAGGTAAAACGTATGCGGAAGTCTCGGTTATTTTATCCATTGCTGAACGAACCGTGAAATTTCATATGAGTAATGCGATGAAAAAACTGGGCGTAAACAACGCCAGACATGCGGTTAAACTTGGAATGGAGCTCAGATTACTGGACAACTGAACTCCGTGCGGGATTACATACGGCGAAGTTGTTGAAGTATCTCACGGAGCCAGTGACTGGCTTTGTCTTTGCTGATGATGCTTTCGATCGCGCTTTCACTTGCCGGCATAAAAATATAGTAGATAGTTTCACCTTTCTCAGAAAGACCTTTCTGAATTACGTCGATTTTCCAGTTTGCATGCCGAAATATGGCATACATGCCGCGACTGGCAACGGCGTACATCCCCCGATACTGCTTTTTCATGCAATAGACGATCATCGCAAGGAACAGTGCTTTACTGGCGGGCATCCCGCGAAGATTTCCGGAATCACGTCGGGCTTTATCCAAAAACAGACGGCTCACTTCGCAACAGGGAATATCCGTGGGGAGGGCGATATTATCAAAGTACTCATGGAATATTTCGCTGATCATCGTCGGTTGCATGGCATCGATAAAACGGGCGCCGCACAGGAGTTCTCCCTCATGCATACCTAAAAGGTACGTCGTATTTTCGTTATCAAATTGATCCTTTTCCAGGCCATCAATGCATTCCACTTTCCAGTCGAGTCGCTCACGAAATGTCCGGTTTCGCAGTCGGTAGAGTTCAGTGGCAAAACCTGACGGCAACTCATCGCGATCAAGCAAAAAAAACTCAACAATAGAGTTCATTTATTCATTCCTGATAATAACATTCCGAAATTATTATCCCCTGTCTTTTAGGACAGCTTTTTTTTAGTCCGGGTCTTCCTTATACTTAAAAAATACCTGACTAATAGCGCTCGCGGCACATACTAGTCAGGCGGTCAAAGACCAACGTAACACCAGGGATAAATCCACCCGAGATTATCTAACATTTAGTTCCTCGGGTACAGAATGCAATAAGCACTTAATCAATAAAAAACCATTAAAATACGACAAATATCAAATATTCACCCTTATTATATTGCCCCTTGTATTTTCAAGGGGTAATATTTAGGGTTGCATTAGTTCAAAAATTCAATTCTGTCTTAGATATTGATGAATCTCTATCTCAACAGCGTGCAGGCATTCAGGTTGTAATCGTGTATCAGGGAAGAACAGGTATATAACCCTTCCTCCGACAGCCAGAAGAGCCGTCGGGGAATGATCCCCTTCGCTTCTCATTCGGATGAATAATCACGCAGAACGTGCGCGACACGGATTCGGTAAAAAGAAAATATCGACTCCCGTCCTTCCATCTGCGCTGCCCGGTGTTTCATATTGTTCTTCCACACCGCAACCGCCTCGTCGCTCTCCCACCATGAGAGCGATAAAATCTTTCCTTCCGTACTCAGGCTTTTGAAACGCTCAATCGAGATAAAACCCGCAATATTAACGAGTTCCGCCCTGAGTTCAGCGGCAAGTTGTAAATATCGTTCCTGCTGAGCCGGCACCGCTTCCGCTTCAAAAATTACCGCTATCATAACAACCTCCAGGGTTAGCATTTCCGCCACTATAGAGGGTAATACCCGACAGTACTTCGCTGGAGACCGAATGATGAATGTCCGGGGATCATGACGACACGTCCTCATCCGAATCAAGCTTACGGTAAAACCCCTGCTCCAGTTTCGCTTCCAGTATCGACCGGACTTCAACCGCCAGGTTTTTATAAAATTCAGACAGTTCGTCGTCCTTACACAGCAGGACGATTTTGCGTCGCTCTTTGCGGTTGTTGATACGGATAATCTTCAGCGCATCAGTAAACGCAGGAATAGTGGTAATAAACAGCGGCGTGGTCAGCGTCCATCCGCAACCGCAGGCAATTAATTTCAGAATGTCATCAGCATTGTCCATTTCAAACTGTATGGACGGAGACAAATTATTCCATTTCAGCCAGTTGAGCGTCTGGATGCCGGTCGGCGTATTGCGAGTGTAGGCGATGTAGTCCCTGTTTTTACACAACTCTTCCAGCCGTGTCTCCGGCCAGGCTTTGGGACAAACGCACAGAAACTCCTCCTCAATTAGCGGGTACATTCTGACATTAGGCGGCATCTCAGTATGCAACATCGTGATAGCCAGGTTAATGCTGCCCGTATTCAGTGCAGAAAGCAGTCCCGACGCTGTCCCGGTAACCTGGAAAATATGTTTCACCTGCGGTTGCAGGAACTTAAGGATATCCAGGCCGATGGATTTACCGATCGAATCAACAAAGCCGATTTTCAAATGTGAAATATGCCCGTGACTGATCGCGTTAATATGTTCCTGTAAATAGATACCGCTATCGATAATCTTTTTCCCCAGCGGATACAGCGCCTGCCCGGCTATCGTCATCTGAATTGGCCGCTGGGAACGGTTAATCACCTCTGTCTTTAAGCCATTTTCCAGATTCGCGATCTGCTGAGAAATCGAAGATTGAGTCAGGCTGAGTTTCTTTGCCGCAGCGGTAAATGAACCGGTCTCAATCACCGCTAAAAACGCCTGTAACTGCTTAAAATCGAAGTTAATGTCTTTCATCACCCTCTCTACTATTACATTTTTTAATAATGAGTATTTATCTTTTCAATGGTTTTTTTTCTTTGAGCCACTTCAAATTATCAGTACCGCCAGCAAATTAAGGTAGCGATACACCTTAATACAGGAAGAGAGACAACGATGCGTGAAGAAAAGGATCTATTAGGAACTTTAATGGTGCCAGATGACGCCTACTACGGTATTCAAACGCAACGAGCGGTACTGAATTTTTCAGTATCGGGACAAACCGCCGCGGACATTCCGCATTTCCTGTGGTCTATTGCCGCGATCAAACACGCGGCGGCTCAGGCAAACGCGCAAATTGGCGCGTTGGATCAGCAAAAAGCAGCCGTCATCGTGACGGCGTCGCAGGAGGTGATGAACGGACGTTTTGACGCCCATTTCCCGATTGATATTTTTCAGGGCGGCGGCGGCACTTCAACCAACATGAACATGAATGAAGTGATCGCTAACCGCGCGAATGAACTTCTCACCGGCGCACGTGGGTATGACGCGGTTCACCCGAATACGCACGTCAATATGGGGCAGTCTACTAACGACGTCATTCCTGCGGCAATGAAAATGACCAGCCGCATGAATATCAAACAGTTGCTCGTACAACTGGAAAAACTGGAAACCGTATTAGCAGATAAAAGCCGTCTGTTTGCCGACAAGGTGAAGTTAGGCCGCACCTGCTTACAGGATGCGGTGCCGATGACATTTGGTCAGCAGTTTGGCGCGTATCGCACACAGGTGAGCAGACTCAAGGAAAAGCTGACCGAGGTTAACGAAGAGGCGTTGTGTTTACCGCTGGGGGCGACGGCTATCGGCACCGGGTTATCCACACATGAGGGATACCTTCCGGCAGTTTATCACTGGCTGGAAACCCTCACGGGCGAAAAATATCGCCCGGAAACGGATTTCTTCGATGGTTTGCAACACGGTGATTTTTATATTGAATTCTCCGCACAGCTGAAAAAAATCGCCGCGTTTCTCTCCAAAATGGCGACCGATTTTCGTATTCAAGGTTCAGGACCGCGTGCAGGCTTTAATGAAATTATCGTTCCGGCCGTGCAACCGGGCTCATCCATCATGCCCGGCAAAATTAACCCGGTCATGCCCGAACTGATGAATCAAATTGCGTATCAGGTCATTGGCAATGACGTCACGGTGACCATGGCCGTTGAAGGTGGCGAACTTGACCTGAACGTGTGGGAACCTGTGCTGCTGAAGGCGCTTTTCGAATCCTGTTCGTTGTTGAGTCGGGGGATACCGCTATTCATCGATAAATGCCTGAAAGATATCGCGATCAATGAGGAAGTGAGCGCCCGATACGCAGAAGGAAGTACGGCGCTGGCCACTATCGTGGCAACGCTGTTTGGTTATCAGGTCGGATCGCGAATTGCAAAAGCCGCGTATCAACAACAGTGCAGCGTAAAGCAGGTCGTGCTGGCAGAAAAACTGCTAACACCGGAACAGGCAGATTATCTGCTTGATCCGATGAATATGACCGACCCGCAAAAGAGTACGGCAGCGATTAAACGCTATCAAACAGAAATGAATATGTTGTAATCATCTGTTATCGAAAAATAAGCGTTAACTGCAGGTAATGAATATTCACTATTCATTACCTCACCCCCGCGTTGCCGATAAATAAAATATAACAAAGAGCAGGTTAATTATATGGTGATATTACATGTCGTTTTATTGCTGGGA
Source organism: Citrobacter farmeri (assembly GCF_019048065.1). Classification (NCBI taxonomy): domain Bacteria; kingdom Pseudomonadati; phylum Pseudomonadota; class Gammaproteobacteria; order Enterobacterales; family Enterobacteriaceae; genus Citrobacter; species Citrobacter farmeri. The sequence goes on along the minus strand of NZ_CP077291.1, from coordinate 876,294 downwards.
ACCATCATGCTTGCCGCCCGCTGGGGCGGAATTGGCGTCGGGTTTGCCGGCGGGATCGGATTAGCGATTTCGGTATTTATCTTTGGCGTTCCGGCGGGTTCTCCTCCTGTCGACGTGATGCTTATTATTCTGTCAACTATTGTGGCGCTGTCGGCCATGCAGCAGGCCGGTGGGATGGATTATCTCGTCACCCTGACAGAAAAATTATTACGTCATCATCCTGGCTACCTTAATATTCTCGCCCCCACTGTAACCTTTATTTTGACGGTACTTTCCGGTACCGGTTATACCGCGATGTCAGTGATGAACGTGATTCAGGAAGTCGCGAAAGATAATGGGATCAGACCCAGCCAGCCATTAAGTTCCGCGGTTGTGGCTTCACAATTAGGGATTACCGCTTCCCCTATCTCTGCCGCCACAGCGATTATGTACGGCACTGTTGAGGTGATGGGCGTCAGTTTCGGTGATGCGATGCTGGTTATCCTGCCCACCGCGTTATTCGCTATGCTGATCGCGGCTTTTATTGCCAGCAGACAGGGTGCAAAACTGGCCGACGATCCCGTGTGTCAAAAAATCATGCAGGAAAATAAAATTGTACTGAATAAATCGACCCACCGCCCTATTCCCGCTGGCGGGAAATCTTCGGTTGCCATATTCCTGGCAGGCGTTGTCTTTGTGGTGTGTATGCTGCTGTTTAAATCACTGATTGGACATACCATCAACTCCCGCGACTTAATTATTATTACGATGTTTGTTGTGTCCACGATCATTATTTTTACCTGTAAACTGGACATGAAGGATCTGAAGAACTCACCGATATTTAAATCAGGCGCGGAATCGCTGGTGGTCGTTTTAGGGATTGTCTGGTTGAGCAGTACGCTTATCGGTGCCCATATTGATGAAATCAAGATGGAAGCCAGTGACATTTTACGCGCCTGGCCGGTATTACTGGCCGCGGTATTTTTCTGTACCAGCGCGATGCTGTTCAGCCAGGGGGCAACCAGTGCGTTACTGATGCCTATCGCCGCGTCGATCGGAATTAGCGCAGATGCCATATTAGCCAGTTTTGTCGCGGTCAGCGCGCTTTATATCACGAATATTTATCCGACAACGGCGTTTGCGATAGCCACTGATGATACGGGATCGTTTCTCAGTCCACGCTGGAATGGCTCCAGGATCATTAACCATCCTTTCTTCCTGCCGGGATGTTTGTCGATTATCTTCTCGGTACCGTTTGGCTTCTTACTGGCACAGCTGATTTTGTAATGGCGAAAACAGAACAGGTTAACGTTAACCTGTTCTGATGTTCACCCGTGTGGTCGTCATTCGCAGTTATTGGTATGTCATTGTAAAAGACAGTACGCCATTCGCCGCCCCTGTGGTGATGCGTTCGCCCGTCTGGTAGTAACGAGCCTTAAGCGGCACCGTGAATCCGCCCCCCGTACCCGATGTGCCAACCGCAACCTCTGAGCCCAACCTCATCGGTTGATTGTCGTAAAGCAGTTGGATCCCGACCCCTGTGGCGGCGTTACTACCACTGGTCGTATTGATAACGCCTTTCGTTGCGTCATAAATATCGCCTTCCATCCTGACGCTGACCGCCGTTCCGGCATTGCAGGTCATCGGCAGACTGAAGGACTGGGTATATGTCTCCCCCGGCGTTGTGCCTTTGCCATTAAAGGCGTTTTTATCGACCTCTTTCATATCGACAGGGATGGATGCCGCGGTGAGTTTGCAGGCCGGCGTGGTCACCGTAAACGCATTGATACTGACTGCGGCCTCTGGGGATTGCCAGAGCAGCGAGTTATTCAGCAATACCAACGCCCCCACCGTTCTTGCCGATATCGTGCCAGACCCCGTCTCCGTCGCCGTTTTATAAAACGTCACCGTGACTGAGCCATTTAATCCAGGGCTTATCATTCCCGTGGTATTTTGACACAGCTGAGCGGTGTTAATATCCCCTCGCATAGTATTCGACCCGGTGACGGTGGCATTCCCTCCGGCACACTTTGCCGTTGTAGCGGAAATAGCATAGCCAATACCGTTAACGTTGGTTTTATAAACCCGAACGCCATTAACCATCGAATCGAAGGTGCCTGTCGCCTTTACGCCAAACGTTTGATTGGAAATGACCCCTTCCTGTGAGTCATAACAACTGAACGCATTCACTGTCGGGGTCATTATCTGTGTACCAATAACGGCCCCCATCGGCAGATCCCTGGAGATAGTGATATTCTGTGGCGATAATGTTGTTGAAGGCGTGACTGTCGAACAATCCCACGCCAGCACGGTACGTGAAAACAGTCCCAGAGCCACCAAAAGTAAACTCACAATAATTCGATTCATCTTATTCTCCACTTACCTGCACTCCGCGGTGACGTTATGCGTTTTGTCAGAAGCCTGCGCAATCTGATAATTTGCCAGACAACTTTCTCCAGCCCAGTTCACCACCACGGAGCCTTTTTCCGGTGCACCGCTAAACCAGACTCGCTGACGATCGTCAACAATCCCTTCTGGCGTATTGTCACGGTTGTTAATTTTTGCTGTCGCGCCAAACGGAATCGTTTTGCCCGTCAATTGCAGCATGATTCGGTAGCCGGTAACGGTCGGGAAATCGGCCAGCGCCAGCGCTCCTTTTGTTGGTACGACGGTCTGCGTGTCGCTCAACACATCAGTATTGTTATTCAACGTGTCGGTATTTAACGTCAGACTGTTCTGCCGATATGGCGCAACGTACGGCACGACGGCAAAACCTTTACTGTCTGTGTAAATGCCACTGTTATTCGCCACTTTCACATCCGCCGCATTCTCGGCCTTCACCAACGCCATCGTCTCGCCAAGCGGTTGAGTCGCGGAGACGCCATACGGATGAACGACCAGTCCGCCCATCGCGCCAACTGACACCTGACGGTTATCGCGAGAGTAGTTATAACCAAGCTGATATTCACCCTGACGGCCCTTATAATTCGCCGACGCGCTGCCCGTCACATCTGACCCCTTACTGTTGTATCCCTGCTGTACGTTCCAGCTCAGATTTCTGTCTTCCAGCGCGGAACCTGACAGCCCTATCTGTGAAGTGGCATCGCCTTTTTTATTCGCGTTTGCCGAAATCGTCATCCAGCTATTTGGCAAGAAACGTGAGAACGGAATCTGCATCGTAAAAGAGACGATATGATCATTGTCGTTGTGCCAGGGACCGCGGGAATAGCTGTAGTTCAGGCCATAATTAATATTGTTAATACTGGTGTTGTAACCGAGGCTGATGTTACGTTCGCTATCCCCCCCCCAGTAATCCTGGTGCCAGGCAGAAAAATTGATATTCCCGAAATCACCGAGCTGCTGGTTCAACGTCACCTGTGCCTTACTGCGTTTGTTACGCTGATAACGCCAGTCATTGCCTTCCAGAACGCTATCGCTCGCGATCCGGTATTTATTCACATCGCCATTCGCTTCCTGAAAATCATGAAAACCGGAAGAGGAATACCGATATCCCATCAGACTCAGCGAGGTGCCCGTGGATGAAAAATCTTTGGCGTACTGCGCACGAAGCGAGATGCCGTCTTCCGTTTTGCCTGGCATCTGCGTATGAGCAAAAGTGGTGTCAAAAGAGAACGAACCGAAATCACCCAATCCTTTGCCGATACCTATTGCTCCGGCCTGGTAATCTCCTGATGCCAGCGTTCCGCCGTAAACCGTAGTGTCCCACGGCAACCCATAACTCATTGTGGCCTGGAGAAATTCGGGTTCCTTATCTGTGCTGCTTGATGCACGATATTTCCCCGCAGCCAGCGCATATTTAAACTGGCCTTCACGCTGCATGATCGGCACCGCCGAAAATGGCTGAATGAACTGATGCACCGAACCGTCTGCTTCACGCACAACCACGGTAAGATCGCCGCTGGCGGCAGTAGGATAGAGATCGTCAATCACAAACGGGCCTGGCGGAACATAAGACTGCCAGATAATATTCCCGCCCTGACGAATGGTGACTTGTGCATTACTTTGCGCTATACCACGAACCACTGGCGCAAATCCCCGTACGCTTTCCGGCAGCATGGTGTCATCCGAATACAGTTGCGCGCCGCGGAAATGGACACTGTCAAACACGCCGGCCTGGGTATATCCGTCACCAACACTGAACTGACTTTTCAGTACTTTAATATCACGCTCCAGTGAAGTACTGAGGGTGTTCCAGTGCCCGTCCCCTTCGTTATTGTTATAAGTCGAGTAATTGCGCAATCGCCAGGGACCGACGTTAATCCCACTACGCAGATTCAGATAGCTGTCATTACGCGAATCCCCTTTGCCACGACTGTTGGCCGCAGAGAAGTTATAATTCATGAACAACATATTCAGTCCGTCATCCCACTGTTCCGGTGAAACAGAGCCGCGTGGATCGCGCTGCATATATTCTTGCGGCACCGAAATATCCAGACGCATCCCATCAAACTGAAAATTGAGTTGGCTCCCGGGAAGTAACGCACCAATATTATCGATGGCGGCGGAATCGTCCTTACTCATCCAGTCAGGCTGTGCGTTACGCTTCACCCCCCATTTCACGAAATCGGCGTAGGTTAACAATGGAGCCAATTCACTCTCTTTACCCAGAAAGCTAATGTCACGAGATTCGATATAATTTCCGTTCAGATAAACATCAACGTGATAAACACCGGGAACCTGTCCGTCAGTTCTACTGAAACGGGAGATATCAATATCACGTGGAATATTCCCTCGCGTTTCAATAAAATCTGGGGAAAAATAATCCTCAGCCAACACGGTTGACGTATGTGTAAACAGATAGATAAGAACTGATAATTTCGTTAACGTTGCAAAACCTGAAACCGCATTGAGCTGGAGCATAAGTATTTAACCTACATTTTAACTTTTTGTTCAGTCGTGACGCCTCCAAAATCATTAATCGCACGCCACGATACGTCTCCCCCCGTTATCCCTGACAGAGGCAGCGTTACTGTTTGAAATGGTAATACCATTGGAGGCTTAGTTATCGTCTTGCCGTTCACCTTTATTTCATTAAGCGACACGCTATAAGGCGTTGGATTATTTACCGTTAACTTCCCGCCCTCGCGTGAAAAAATTAATTGCTGGTATGCCAATGACGGATCGCCTTTTAATCCAGCAGGGCGGTAAAAGAGCTTCATTTTACTTTTCACCGCGATCAACAATTCATTTTTCGCATCCGGAGAGGATGAAGGGATCGCTTTTATATTCAACCAGTAAACGCTTTCCCTGTCCGAGGGTAAGTTGTTTTCTGCCAATATGACACGAACAGAATTCTGAGCATTTGGATTTAATTTAAACAAGGGTGGCGTCGTGGTAAATTCGCTGCCACTATCATCACTATTTTCACTTTTACTCACCCATGACTGAATTAAATATGGTTTGTTGTCCGGGTTTTTAACACTGATTGCAGCCTGATTGGCGTTACCATTATAAACAAGACGCGTACCGCCTATTTCAATACCACTGATTGCCGCTGTTGAGATAAAGATCATCCCCACAGCAACCGTTTTATATAATTGCTGAAACATGTGCGTTCCTGATTGATTACTCAGGGCCACGAGTGGCCCTGCTTTTACTGATAAGTCACCGTGAAGGAGGTTGACGCATTTGCCGTCCCCGCTCCGACAGTACCTGTGGCCATATATTTCGCGAAATAGGTCAACGTATTGTTGACGTCTTCCAACAACGTCACGCTAGCCGAAGAAGAGCCAACCGGGATCAGTGTGGCGCTGTCCTGTTCATAAAGAGCAACACCGACATTCGTCGCCGTTTGCCCCGAGGTCAGAGCGAGAATCGAAGGATTCGCCGTGTTAGTGGCACCGTCAAACCGAATACTGGCGCTGGTTACACTCGCCGGACAGGATTTCAACACAATATTAAAACGCTTGGCTGCCGCTGTTGCGCCATTCCCGCCAGAAAATGCCGCCGTTGAAACAGTTCCCAGATCAACGGGTTGCGCAATCGCAGAAGGATCAACCACACACGCCGTTCCCGTAATTGTTCCGGTAAAATTAATGACGCCATCGGCTGCATTAGCTGCTTGCAGAGCAGAAAGCGATAGCATCGCAGAAATCAGTGCAATTTTTTTCATATCGTTAAATCCAGATAGTTAAGGTTATATTTAATTAAACGCGTTGATGTTAAAAACAATTATTCCGTACTCACCTCCTCTGCTTATTCTCACTCCCGACATTAAAGCAATAATTTATGGAAGGTCAGATTCATAAGTAAAATCTTTGCACATTCTTACTCGTGCGATATTTCTATACAGAGACACTCGATTACCGAGTTGAAGTTTAAATATTAAACTGCGGCGATGCGCATAAAATGTCTTCATCGACATGCCTAATAATTTACCAATCTCATTCGCATCCATTCCTTTCTGCATACAAGCAAGAACTTCATTTTCCCGGAATGAAAGCGTGTATTTCACTCGGTAAGCATATCGCGCGTCATTGACAAACAGACATGAGAGAATTTCATTTATCCGTCGTTTCTTATCAATAAAAGCAATATTACTCAAGTGGTTCAAGGCATAGTAGTCGAGATCATTGGTGATAAATGCAATGATTTTCCTGCCTGGAGATATATACTCTGCGATCCGTTGAATACTGGACTCATCGACATCAACTATATAGTAATTTTCATCAATCAACTCCGGCGTTAACAACGCACTTATGCCGACAATAAAAAAATAATCATCAGAAAAAACGGAGTCTGACAACTTCATAAAACTTCCCTTTTCGACACTTCCCGTTTGCTTTTTTAACGTCAGTAAGTCACCTCATGTTTCGGTGTAAAATTTACAGAAAATAATTCCGCATGACATCACAAAAGTCGTGGTTTTCGGAAGCAAACACAAAAACGATCGTTTCTACTATCTTTTCACCTTCAAAAGAACAACGATCCACAATTAACTATTTTTATCAAAATAAAAAGCCACAAAGATAAATAAAAATAGTATTAAACGCTACCGACATGGATAGGTTTGGTTTAATGATTCAGGCATATTTGATAGCTGAAACTTGTAATAAACGAAAATATGGATTTTTCTTAGGAAATATACCAGGTTTAATTAACGAATTTTATTCTGTTGGAACAGGGCTTATTTTACCTGGTTAACACAGGAGCAACATCAGCGGCGCCTTATTATTCTGTCAGGCGCCGCCTACACGTGTAGGAAGGGGAATTAAGGTGTGAATTTCTCGATTGCCAGATCCAGTTCCTCCAACAGTGCCTGGATATGCTCAAGCTCACCAGGCAGTTCTGTGACAGTAATAGCATCCGGGAGTTTATCCTCCAAAGACTGCGCAGCTTTCATTAAGGTCTCAACCCCCAATAGCTGAGCAGTACCGTTAATGCGATGAATATGATGTTTAACCAGACGATAATCACCAGACTCACTGGCTTTATAAGCCGCTGTTAAATCACAGCGATTTTCTACCTGCGCATCTTTTAATGCGCGAAGCATCAATTCCCGATTGCCTTGCGCCAGCATCGCCAGTCTTTCGAGATCAAATACGGTGTCGTGGGTCTCAATGACACCGGAGAGCAAATGAGAAAGCTGCGACAACGTAATGGGTTTAAAAAGACAGGCATTCATTCCCGCCGACAGGCAACGTTCGCGCTCATGCTCCTGCGCCGTTGCCGTGAGCCCCCAGATGACAAGCCTCGTATTACCTTTTCTTACCTGCCGGGTAAGCTCAATACCATCCATAACGGGCATATTGAGATCGGTAATCAACAAGTCATACTCTCTTTGCTGAAGATAATGTAATGCGACCTCTCCATTGTCGGCTTCATCCGCCATGATGCCCAATGTTGCAAGCTGACGTTTCAGGAGTAACCGGCTGAAAGAGAGGTCATCAGCGATTAATATCCGGAGTGTTCCTTGAAATGCTGGCAGAGGTGAATCAACGTCCGTAACGGTGGGCGTGATATCAAACGACGTCTGGACTGGCAGGCTCAACGTCACTGTCGTCCCCCGATTAACCTCACTTTGCAGTTCGATTGTTCCTCCCATTTGCTTCATTAACGCCCGACTGATTGCTAATCCAAGTCCCGAACCGCGATGATGTTCTCCCGCTTTTCCCTGGCTAAAGGCGGTGAATAAACGTCGTTGTTCTTCTTCGCTCATCCCAGGGCCAGAATCGGTCACCGAAATCACCAGCGTTTGCTCATGTTTCACTGCGGAAATTCGCACATCACCGCGTTCGGTAAATTTCACCGCGTTACCAATAATATTGGTGAGAACTTGCCCCAGTAATTGCGGATCCAGCCGCATTGCCTCACGCGCGTCTAAACGAGAATCGAAACGTAGCGCGATCCCTTTTTGCGCCGCCAGCGCGCTAAATAGCGTAATGTTGTCTTTTATCAGATCATCAGGATATTTCCACTGAGGGACGACCTCTAACAAGCCGGATTCAATCTTCTCCAGATCGAGGATCTCACCGATTAATTTTAATAACGAACGTGAGGCCTGAGCCGCCTGGTCCACTGACGCTTTATCTTCCGGACTAAACTTTGCCGGAGAGAGTTGCAGGAGTTCAAGGAATCCCATAATGGCACTTACCGGAGTGCGTATCTCATGACTCATATGAGAAAGAAATTCCCGCTTCTCCTCATTGGCCCTGAGAGCCCTGTTCCGCTCCTCTTTGAGTAAGCGTTGAGAACGTTTTCTGACGCGAACTTCCCGCGACAAATAGACTGCCCATAACAAGGTGCTGAGTATCAGTAACGACGCTAACGTAGCCACCAGATAAAAAGGCCTGTTATACAACTCCCAGGTATCTATTTTGACATCCGGCAGACGGATCCATTTGCTGACGATCTGCAGGACTTCTTTTTGTGGAATATCATCTAACGCTTTATCCAGAATTTGCCGTAACTCCGGTTCAGAACGGGGCACCGCGAAACTAATTGCCGCGGGCTCTTCTCCGGTAAGCGGTATCCAGGAAAGCTGATCGGGATAGTAATGTTCACTCAGATAACGCGCGGTCAACTGATTTGAAATGGCAGCATCCACTTTTCCTGTTGCGACCAGATTCAATGCCACGCTGGAATTTTCCACCTCTTCCCACTGAATGCCGGTATATTGCGCCTTCAGCGTAGTCAGTAAAGTATGATCGGCACTGATAGCAATATGATTACCGGGTCGCAACACATTCTCTTTACCTTCCTCTTTTCTGGTAACGGCAACGAATTGTGTGGTGATAAAGGGGTGAGTATAAGAGAGATAATCTTCCCGGCTGAGATCATAGGTTGCGGCCTGCACAATATGCCAGTTACCTTTCTTCATTTCAGCGATCATCTCTTTATTCGATTTGACGACAACGGTCTCAAACTGAATACCTGTTTCCAGGCTAATCAAATTAAGGATGTCGCCAACAATACCTCGGATCTGCTGGCTGCCATCAACCATCGTGTAGGGTGCAAACCAGGGATTAATAATCACACGTAGTGTTTTATGATTATTCAACCACTGCTTTTCGCGTGGCGTCAGATTCAGAGGTTCTATCAGGAAAGAGAGATTGCTTTTATCAATCATCGACTGGCCAATTTGACCATGAACATTTTCATCAATTGCACTAAGGGTATTGTTTACAATGTCCCGCAAACGTTGCTGTGCGGGCAAAAATAGAAAGTAACTTTTTCTCTGCGGAGCTGGCCAATACTTTACCGTCGTCAGCGCAAGGCTGAACTCCTGGGAAAGCCAGGTACTGGTCGTGAGTGAATCACCGAAAAACCAGGTATTGCGTCCGTTATTGACGGAATTCAACGCCTCCTGATAACTGCTATAGTTATCGATCTCGGCATCAGGAAAGGACTGACGGATAAAATCAGCATCCGGATAGTGGTTAACAATTGCCACATTTGTACGTTGCGCACTCTGCAATGGCGCCATCACATTGCCAAGGGAAGTCACTAAATTGGGCCAGGAATGAATCAGGGGCAGAGAACGCTGAACACTTTCGTCACTCCAGGACTGCCCCTCCAGCCCGGTCAATACCATATCGACTTCACCCTTTTTGAGCGCCTCAACCGCGTCAGTTTGCCCCGGATACGCCATCACACTTATGCGTGTATTAAGGGAATGTTGGATTAATGCCAGATAATCAGCATTCATTCCCCGATAACGTCCAGTCAGCATTGTCAGAACAAGCGGCGGCTGACCGGGACCATAAACAGCGACGTTGAGTCTTTTTTTCTGTTGCAGCCAACGTTTGTCATCCTCACTCAGATAAACCGGCACAGGCGAGATATAATTGACCCCTGACAGCTCCAGTTCAACAGGCGGTTTTTGCTGTGCATAAACCGCATGCCCACCTATTGATAAAGCAATAAACACCACCAACAGCCATTTATTCATCATCATGTCAGCTTATTTTGGTGAGCAAAAGAGAGCAGTTCGATTAATGATTTACAGCCGAGTTTTTCCATTAGTCGCGTTTTATAAGTACTGACGGTTTTACCACTAATATGCATGATCTCGCCGATTTGCGAATTGTCCAAACCGCTCAGCACATGCCCCATGACCTTCATCTCTTGTGCAGAAAGGGACTCCAGACGCTGCGAATCGGTCAGGATTTCGGAGGCTTCTTCGGGGAAAAATGGAAAGTAGGTATACCCATTCTGCGCGGCGTTAATGGCCGCCAGGATGTTATCCATGTTCTGCTTTTTACTGATAAACGCGTTCGCCCCCGCCTGCGCACAGCGCTTGCTGTAGTAACGATCGTTTTTCGCGGAGACAACAACCAGCACACCGGGATAGCGATTCATTCTGAGCTTCTCCACCAGCGCTACACCATCGACACCGGGGATCTCTACGTCAATAACCACAATATCCGCTGTCGTTTTTACCAGACTGTTCAGCGCAATCGCACCGTCTTCATACTCCCCGAGAACCGTAATGTGATCTTTCTCCAGCACACCACGAATAGCCATACGCGCCAGAGGATGATCGTCCACTATAATTGCCGTGCGAGAACGTATTTCACTCATAATTCCCCCCGAAAAGCATGAGGCATTAGATCTGCTATGTTATTGAGAATAGTGTAAACAATACGGCAGGCTATCTCCTACATTAACCTTTGTCGTGAGGAACCGCTCACTGTTCTCGGAAGTTTCCCGCCCTGTCCAACATAATATATTTAAAAATAAGATATCGGATGCTCACTCATACGCGATCGTGATGACTGAGCCTGCCGCACTATGCAAGAAACGCATAGTGCGAAACATTCTTGCATTTTCCCCATATCCCCATGACTGATAAGGTCATTGAGTTCGGGCCACTTTTGGCCTGTCGCGATAAACACACATCATCAAAAAAATAACGGGGTTCGCTATGGCGCAACAAGGGGAACAGGCGGCGCTGCCGCTTGCAGCAGAAAAAGTCGGACTTAAAGGGTATCTGGCATTTTTTCTGACCATCATTTTCTTTTCCGGCGTATTTTCCGGAACGGAAGGCTGGTGGCGTGTTTTTGATTTTACCGTGTTGAACGGTTCATTTGGCCAAATCGCAAACGGGGCTGGACAAACGTCCGTAACCTTCCGGGGGGCGGGCGGTACTGGTGCAAAAGATGGTTTTCTTTTCGCGCTGGAACTCGCGCCATCTGTCATTTTGTCACTGGGCATTATTTCAATAACCGACGGTCTGGGCGGATTGCGCGCGGCTCAACAACTGATGACGCCAATCCTAAAGCCGCTGTTGGGCATTCCGGGCATCTGCTCGCTGGCGCTCATCGCGAACTTACAAAATACCGATGCGGCTGCGGGTATGACGAAAGAACTGGCGCAGGATGGCGAAATCACTGAGCGCGACAAAGTTATTTTTGCAGCCTACCAGACCAGCGGTAGCGCGATTATTACTAACTATTTTTCCTCTGGCGTCGCCGTCTTCGCATTTCTGGGAACGTCTGTTATCGTCCCGCTGGCCGTCATTCTGGTGTTTAAATTTGTCGGCGCGAATCTGCTACGTATCTGGATCAATTTTGAAGAACGCCGTAACCCAACGCAAGGAGCACAAGCATGACCACTCAGGTTCGCAAAAATGTCATGGACATGTTTATCGACGGTGCCCGCCGCGGCTTCACTATTGCCACCACTAACCTGCTGCCAAACGTGGTCATGGCGTTCGTCATTATTCAGGCGCTGAAAATTACCGGACTACTTGACTGGGTTGGGCACATTTGCCAGCCGATCATGGCGCTGTGGGGACTTCCCGGTGAAGCGGCCACCGTGCTGTTAGCGTCGCTAATGAGCATGGGCGGCGCGGTCGGCGTTTCCGCCAGTCTGCTCGCGGCAGGGGCATTGAATGGTCACGACGTAACGGTTCTGCTCCCGGCGATATACCTGATGGGTAACCCTGTGCAGAACGTGGGTCGCTGCCTCGGTACCGCCGAAGTGAACGCCAAATATTATCCCCATATCATTGCGGTGTGCGCCATCAACGCACTGCTGTCGATCTGGGTTATGCAACTCATTGTTTAAAAGGGAATTACCATGCCTGATTTATCCTTTGCAGAATTTACGTTGCTGCAGGGTGCACACCTTTACACTCCTGAAGACCAGGGGATTTGCGACGTGTTTCTCGCCAACGGCAAGATTATTGCCGTAGCACGCGATATCTCTCCACACCTTGTACCGGATTGTAAGGTTATCAATCTCAAAGGGCGGATTCTGTGTCCTGGCTTTATCGATCAGCATGTTCACCTGATTGGCGGCGGCGGCGAAGCGGGTCCCACGACCCGAACGCCAGAAGTGAGACTGAGCAAACTGACCGAAGCCGGGGTCACGACCGTCATTGGTTTGCTCGGCACTGACTCTGTGACTCGCCATCCGGAATCCCTGCTGGCGAAAACCCGGGCGCTAAATGAAGAAGGGATCACCGCCTGGATGTTAACCGGCGCTTACCATGTCCCTTCACCGACAATCACCGGTTCCGTAGAAAAAGATGTGGCGCTGATAGATCGCGTCATCGGCGTAAAATGCGCCGTCTCTGACCACCGCTCTGCCGCCCCTGGTGATTATCACCTGGCAAACATGGCAGCGGAATCCCGCGTGGGTGGACTGCTGGGCGGCAAACCTGGGGTTAGCGTGTTCCATATGGGTGACAGCAAAAAGGGGCTCAAACCGCTGTATGACATTCTGGAAAACAGCGATGTGCCGATGAGTAAGCTGCTTCCCACCCACGTTAACCGCAATGAGGCACTGTTCGAAGAAGCTCTGGCCTTTGCTCTCAAAGGCGGAACTATCGATATCACCAGCGGTATTCCCGATCCGGTTGCGCCGGCGGAGGGTGTGGCGCGTGCAGTGAAAGCCGGTATACCGCTTGCCCGGATAACGGTCAGTTCTGATGGTAATGGTAGCCAGCCGTTATTTGATGATGCCGGGAAACTGACCGGAATTGGCGTGGCGGGCTTCGAGAGTTTGCTCGAAACCGTACAATCGCTAATAAACGATTACGGATTTACCCTGACCGATGCACTGCGTCCGCTGACGACCAGTGTGGCGACCTTTCTTAACCTTTCCACTAAAGGCGAAATCGCCCCCGGGAAGGATGCCGACCTGCTGGTGATGACACCGGAATTGCGGATTGAGCAGGTTTATGCCCACGGCAAACGAATGGTGGTTGACGGTAAAGCCTGCGTGAAGGGCACCTTCGAGTAAGAGCTATCGGTTGTCAGCCGTGTGAATGCCCGTAAAATGGCGCAAACAGACGGCTGACAGGTGATGATCAATGGATGTGAGTGGTGCAGGTTTGTATAACATTGAAACGAAATGGCTGTATGACTTTCTGACACTGGAAAAGTGCCGAAACTTCTCCCAGGCTGCGATTATTCGTAATGTCTCACAACCCGCCTTCAGCCGTCGCATTCGCGCACTGGAAAACGCGGTTGGCGTTGAATTATTCAATCGTCAGGTCTCGCCGCTGCAACTCTCCGAGCAGGGAAAAATCTTTCACTCTCAGATACGTCATCTTCTACAACAGCTGGAAAGCAACCTGGCTGAGCTTCGTGGCGGTAGCGATTTCATGCTGCGAAAAATCAAGATTGCCGCGGCGCACTCGCTCTCACTGGGGCTGTTACCCGGTATTGTCAGCCAGATGCCAACGCAGTTTACCTGGTCGGTTGAAGCGATCGATGTCGATCAGGCTGTTGATATGTTGCGGGAAGGGCAAAGTGATTTTATTTTCTCTTATTATGACGAAAACTTGCTCCAGCCTCCGTTTGCCAATATTCATCTGTTTGAGTCGCAACTATTCCCCGTCTGCGCGAGCGATGTGAACGGAAAACCACGATACACACTCGACCAACCCTCTTTTCCGCTGCTCAACTATAGCCAAAACTCCTACATGGGGCGGCTGATCAACCGAACGTTAACCCGCCATACTGAGCTAACGTTCAGCACATTTTTTGTCTCTTCGATGAGTGAGTTGCTTAAACAGGTTGCGCTGGACGGGTGTGGAATCGCCTGGCTTCCGGAGTATGCGATTCGTCAGGAGATTCGTAATAAACAACTTATTGTGCTGGACCAGGACGAGCTGATTATTCCTATCCAGGCCTATGCCTACCGAATGGATACGCGGATGACGCCCCTGGCGGAGCGGTTCTGGAAGGAGCTGCACCACCTGCGTACGGTCCCCTGATCGCAATTCAAACGCAGGCAACCTGTTGCACAGGCTCTTCTATCTGCGTATCTGGCCATGACTCATACCAGCGAATAGCGGCGTGAACCAGAGAGGCGGTTGAATCAATAAACTGGCGGCCAAATTTGTTCTCATGCCCAGCCACAATTAACGGGATCTCGGTGCAGCCCATAATAATGACCTGCGCACCGTGGGAAATCAGTCGCTCAATTTGTGGAAACAACAAACTTTGCGCGGCGGCCTTATCACCGCTTTTCAATGCGTAAATTGCCTGCATTACCTGCTCCTGACCGGCCTCTTCCGGCTGAATCAGAGCGAGTCCCTGCGCTATCATTTTTTTCTGATATAACCCCGTCGCCAGCGTGGCATTCGTTGCCAGCAGGCCGACGCGGGTTACGCCGGGGGGAATATCACTCAGCGTGGCATCCAGAATGCTGATCATTTCCGCCTTTGCCACTGCCCGTAAGTCATCAAACCAGTAGTGCGCGGTGTTACAGGGTATGACGATGCATTCAGCCCCCGCATCTTCCAGCATGTGCAGGTAACGCTCAAGATAGTGCCAGGGAGAGGGGCCGCCGGAGAGCAGGCAGGCGGTACGATCGGGAATGTCAGGAATTGAGCTAACGATTATCGGAATATGCTGCTGATCGCAGTTGGCGCTGCGCAATTCAACAAATTTTTCCAGCATGTCCGCCGTTGCCGCAGGCCCCATGCCGCCCAGAATCCCAATGGTATGTTTCATCACCTGTACCGCTCTTTCTCTACAATTTCAAATGACACTATCACCTTGATGCTTATGTAAAAAATGCCGTTTTCTAAGCGGCTATGCGTAAAAGTTATCGCCTGGTAAACGCGAATCTGCTTACACAGACTTCTGTCTGTCCCTTCGGTGCCTACGGAGGACCGGATTCTGAGCCTTGCGCCGCTAAACAGTGACTAAACAGCGAACACCCCGTTTCGGTTTTGTAACACTCACCCGCAAATTAGCGATGCCTGCCACAAAATTCACATATCACTGGCGTTGATGAAAGGAAGCATATTGCATTTGCACAGTGAGTCGGATAGCGTCTGTAACGTTACACTAAAACGTTACAGAAAACAGATTCAGCGACTTTTTCGTTAAACCAGCTGGCTGTGTCAGCCTTGCCAGATGGCGTTATCACGACCTCTACACTGTGAGAAAGGATAATCATGATGAAAACAACACCGTTTCGTTCAGCCAGACGTTTTCTGGCACTCGCTTGCCTCAGTAGCGCCCTGATTGCAGGCAGTGTTCTGAGCGCTTCAGCACAGGCAGCAATCAATTTTCGTGTTTACTCGTCTCTGCCAGGAGATGACTCCTCTGCGCACTATATTTGGTTCAATCGTTTCCAGGAAAACATTAATAAAAACGAGAAGTTAAAAGGACAGATTAAACTTAACTATTTCGCCAACGCGATGCTGGGAAAAGAAGCCGATGCCACACAGCAGGTTCGTATCGGTGCCATTAACATGATGATTTCAGGTACCTCAATCTGGGCCACACTGGTCCCTGAGGTCGGCGTGCTGGATCTGGGTTATCTGTTTAAAGACTACGACCAGGTCGGGAAAGCGCTGGATGGCAAAGCCGGCGAGCAGCTTTCTAAGTTGATGATGGATAAAGCAAACGTGATGGTGCTGGGTTATGGCTATAACCTCGGCGCGCGCAACGTCTACACCAAGAAGGCGATTGAAAAACCAGAGGATTTAAAGAATCTGAAAATCCGCGTGCTGCCGGTACCTAACTTTATCGCCACGCTGAATCACATGGGCGCGGTGGCCATTCCAATGCCGGGCGGGGAGGTCTATTCCAGCCTACAAATGGGCGTGATCGATGGCGTCGAGCACGATGCTCCCACCATCTACGCCAGCAAATATTATGAAATCATCAAAAATGGCACGCTGACCCGCCATAGCTATAACCCACTGATGATTGCCATGAACAAGAAGAGCTTCGAGCAGATCCCAGAGCCATTACGTGCCGACGTGCTGGCCGCAGCGAAAGAAGCCACAGAATACGAACGCCAGCAGGCCAGCCAGAAAGAGCTGGAAGCGATTAAAAACCTGGAGGCCAAAGGGGTCACTTTCCGGGAAACCGATCGCGCATTCTTCGCACAGGCCGTACAGCCTGTCTGGAAAGCCTTCCTGGATAAATACCCGGATCTGAAACCTATGGTGGACGAGATCAGCGCCGCAGCGCCGAGCGACAAGCCATAAGCCGTGCATCGTCGGCCTGCGGAGTTTCCCGGGTCGACGATGTTGCCCAAACGAACCATGAAAGGAGTTCACCATGGCAGATATCTCGATGAAAACAAAGGATGAAAATACTTTGTTGACGCTGTTGGGGCGGCTGAGTCGATTTTTAACAACCTTAACGTCGTGGGCCGGGGCGCTGGTGCTGTTTATCAACGTGCTGGTGGTATTCGCTTCGGTGATCTGGCGTTATGCCCTGCATTCACCGATCCACTGGGCGGAAGAAGTGGCGCGCGCGCTGATGATTGCGCTGGTCTTTTTTGGTGTTGCGACCTCGACGGGCAGAGGCGGACACATCGGTGTCGATCTGTTCTTACGCTTCCTGCCTGAAAGCGTTCGCCCTTACGTTATCCATGCCAGTCGTTGGATCCTGTTTCTGGTCTCCGTCGGGTTGGTGGTTTCCAGTTATGATCTGGTCCAGGCAGCACGATTGCAAACCACCGAGACGGGCCTGCCGCAGACCATCTACGTTATCCCGGTGTTAATCGGCTCCGTGGTGATGATGGTGGCCGCGCTGGAACATGCCCTGCATGAACGCGCCAAAGTGGTGTTGCTCAGCGGTGTTGGAATTTTAGTGCTGGCGGCACTGGGCTATCTGAAATTGTCGCTGATGGCCGATCCTGCCAGCGCGGCAGCGGGCCTGATGCTGATTTGCTTCGTGCTCGGCATTCTGGCCGGTGTGCCGATCGCCTTCACGCTTGGCATGTCCGCAATGGTCTTTTTCATCTGCGACCCTTCCCTGCCCTTTGTCTTTTTCTCACAGCAGGTGGCGGCGGGCGTTGACCACTTTGTTCTGTTGGCGATTCCGTTCTTCTTGCTCGCCGGTGCGGCAATGGAAATCAACGGCATGTCCACGCGACTGGTCGAACTGATTGTGCGCGGTATGGGACGGTTTCGCGGCGGTCTGAATATGACAACCGTGCTGTCGATGGCTTTTTTCTCCGGCATCTCCGGTTCCAAACTGGCGGATGTGGCGGCCGTCGGTGGGGTATTAATGCCTGCGGTACGCCGTGCGAAGCAGGATAGCGAAGAAGCTGCCGGGGTATTTGCCGCATCCGCAGTGATGGCAGAGACCATTCCCCCTTGCGTAAACCTGATTGTGATGGGTTTTGTCGCGAATATTTCCATCGGGGCGTTGTTTATTGCCGGCCTGGTGCCTGCGGCCTGTCTGCTGGTGCTGTTAATGGTCGCCGCCAATCGTTTCGGCGGGAAAATTAACGTTAGCGAAGCCTACCCGGTATTACGCCCGAGAACTCAGCTTTACCTGGGTGCCGCGGTTGGCCTGGTCATGATCTTCATGATTGGCCGTGGCGTCATGATGGGGATCGCCACCTCCACGGAGATTTCCGCCTTCGCGGTTATCTACGCCATTGTGGTGGGCCGCCTGGCGTTTGGTGAACTGACGCTGAAAGCCACGGTGAAAATGTTTGTTGATATCGCGGCGATGTCCGGCGTCCTGCTGTTCATCGTGGCCTGTGCAACCAGTCTCTCCTATGCCCTGACCATTCAGATGATCCCACAGCAAATCGCTGAACTGCTGGTGGGAATTGGTATGGAGCAAGGTGCCTGGCTGTTCCTGATGTTGACCATTGTCATTCTGATCATCTTTGGTGCGGTGCTCGAAGGCGCGCCAGCGCTGATCATCTTCGCCCCTATTCTGGTGCCGATTGCGATTCAGCTTGGCTTTAACCCGCTGCACTTTGGCATTGTGATGATCATGGCGATGGGCTTTGGCCTGTTTTCACCACCGATCGGTCTGGGTTTATACACCACCTGCGCGATTTGCGGAGTGGAAATGAAACACGTCATCAGACCGATGGCAAAATATCTGGCGGTGATTTTTGTCGGCATCATTATTGTCGCCATGGCGCCACCGTTAACCACCTGGCTGCCTGGACTGGCCGGTTACTGATAATTACGTCCTGAATTTGCCACATTCTGGTGGCAGGGATATCCACGCGCAAAAAACGGCAAAACGATATCACGTCATTGCCTGATGCCGTTTAAATATGAATAACGGGAGTATGAAATGGGATTATTAACGGGTAAAAAAGCGTTTATTACCGGTGCAGAACAAGGCATTGGTAAAGAGAGTGCAAGAAAACTGATTGAGGCGGGATGCGATATCTATATTCATTATTTCAGTGGCGAAGAAGGTCCACGGGAATTAATTGCTCTCGCCGAGCAGCAGGGCTGTCGGGCGTCCTGCGGCTTCGCCGATTTAACCGATGAAGAAGATGCGGCCCGCTGCGTGGCGCAGGCGGCAGAATTTCTCGGCGGTATCGATATTCTGGTTAATAACGTCGGCGGCATTATTGCTCGCAAATGGCTGGGTGAGATCGAGCCTCATTTCTGGCGCACGGTTATCGATGTCAATATGACCACGATGCTAAATGTCACTCAGCAGGCTTTACCGTGGCTAAAAGCCGCGCCAGACGGCGCCAGTATCGTCAATCTGGCCTCTCTGGCCGGACGCTCCGGCGGCCACGCGGGTTCTCTGGTGTATTCCACCACCAAAGGCGCGGTGCTGACCTGGACTCGCTCACTCGCCGCTGAACTCGGTGAACACGGCATCCGCGTCAATGCCGTTGCGCCAGGACTGATTCTGGGCACTCGCTTTCATAATCAACACACCACGCAGGCCTCTGCCGACCAGACGATCCAGGCCATACCTCTGGGAAGAGCGGGCACGCCGGAAGATGTGGCAAGGGTCATCTGTTTCCTCGCCTCTGAATATGATGGTTTCGTTTCCGGCGCCACCATCGACATTAACGGCGGTATTTACCGGGCATAAAAATATGGCGGGTAATCATGCCCGCCAGCTTTTAAAAGGTATGACATATGATCAAGTCAGATATTATTCATCCTGATTTATTACAGGCACTGGCACAGTGCGGACACAAGGCGAATATTTTAATCACCGATGCCAATTATTCTTTTCTAACCAATACTTCTGCGCAGGCACGGATTATCTGGCTTAATTTCACTCCGGGGTTGATCGGCAGCGTCGTCATTCTGGAGAAAATTCTCGGCTATATTAATGTGGAAAAAGCCACGTTGATGGCAAGCCCGGCGGATTTTGATAATACGGTCGAACGCGAATACCGCGACATGCTCTCTGAATCAATTGAGTTTGAATATGTTGAACGTAACGCATTTTATTCGCTTGCCAAATCGTCCGACACGATCCTGGTCATCGCGTCCGGTGAAACCCGCCGCTTCGCCAATATCCTGCTGACCGTGGCCCCAACGCTGGTATGACAAAACGAGAAGAACGTGCCGTTCTTCTCCTGCCACGCCGTTATCGTACCGATTGTCGGGAAACCAACGTCGGAGGGAACAAAAACTCTTCTGGCGAAATAGCCGGGTTTTCGGTCCTGTCAATCAGCCGCGCAACCATCACCTCAGCCATCTCCCGAAGCGGCGGCATGATGGAGGTCAGCCCAGGGAAAACCAGTCCGGAGAGCGGGATATTGTCGATACCCACAATAGAAATTTGCTGTGGCACATCGATCCCCGCCTGATGCAGACCGGCCATCAGCCCAATACCCAGCGCGTCGTTGATCGCCACGATGCCATCCGGGAACTCTGGCTGTTGGCTGATTTTTAACGCCAGCGCCCGCCCAAGTTCTGTCATTTCCGTATCGCCATAGGCGGCCACAGCCTGACCTTCAATGATCATCCCTTCCCGATATAGCCCGTGCTCTTGCGCCGCGCGAAGAAAACCTTCGATTTTGTGCGCACGGCTCGGCGTCATCCCTTCCACCGTGGCAAATGCGAGGCGGCGGCATCCCTGTGCGATCAGGTGTTCTGCCGCCATTCGTCCGGCACCAATGTTGTCCATAGAGACGCTGTCCAGCGCAAAATGGTCGGACTGAGCGCGCGCAGGCATGCGGCCGTCATAGTTCACCATCACCATCCCCTGCTCTACCGCTCGCGCAAAATGCGCTTTTTCAATATCGCAGGCAGCAACGATAATCCCGCGGACGCCGTGGGAAAACATATCGTCCAGAAAGGCTTCTTCTTCTTCAATCTGCCGGTAGGTATTACCAATCAGCACCCGGAACTGACGTTTTTTGGCAGCCAGATCGACTTCACGAGCCAGGGCGGCAAAGCTGGGATTCACAATCGATGGCACCAGCAGGCCAATCATTTTGGCCTGCCCGGTCTTGAGCTGTTGCGCCACCCGGTTTGGAAAGTAATTCAGCGTCTGCATGCTCTGCTGGATGCGCGCCAGCGTTTCAGCACGCATTTGATCGGTACGCCCGTTGAGCACATTAGATACCGTACTGACGGAAACGCCAGCATGCTTTGCGACATCACGAATATTCGCCATACATCTCCTTTGCGGCAATCGATGAATGGCGGAAAACGCTCACATCCGGCATCGCCATCTTTTTAGGAATTATGAACTACAACGGTTTAGTGTAACGTTACAGACAGTACTGTCAATGCAATGTGTTGGCGAAAAGGAGACGGGATGAGGTGACATACGATGAATAACAGGAGAAGTGTCAGCGGAAAACGGGGAAATGAAACCCTGTCGCTATCCCGATCGCGGGATCGCGTGGCCTCACGACGACGACCCGTTGGAGGTTGCGTCATCATCACTCAACGTTCAGTACTCTGCAGGCAGATGATTAACTGCGATCAATTTACCTTGCTTCATTTCAATGTATCCCCCCTTTCGCAACGCCGAGAGAACTTCGGCGACCACGGAACGAGAAATACAGGTTCTCTGGTGGATATAATTCATGACGCCAACACGATAACGTAACGTCTCATCCCATTCCATCATCGACATCAGCGTGACCCGAATCTGATCATACGAGCTATTCCCGATCAATTGCAGATCGCGTAACTCCATCACACGGTTATGCCAGGCGAGCCAGCAAAAAGCTTCACGCCACAGGTTATTTTCCTCAATGATTTTCATCCCGACGGATGCAGGGAGATAGTAGCCAGAGCAATTCGCTTCTGACACTAATTGATAGTGGGCGTTGGCTTCGATGATGCTATTCGCTAATCCAGTAATCACTGGAGCCTCCGCAAAACCAATCAGTACCGCTCCGCCTCGACGGAGTGAAACGGTTCCCGAACGAATCACAACCACGTTGTCGTTGTTCGACTCGCTAAAATAAAGCACTTGTTTCTTGCAAGAAACATCAAAATGGGTGCCGTATGATGATAACTGCTTATCCAGCTTGATAAATTCAGCCACCGGCTTCGTGATTGACAGCATGTTGCTCCTTGCAAAAATTGCCCGTCATATTCTTGACGGGCAATTATCAGCGTAAATAACCTTTATCTATTTTCTCCGGGAGAAATGATTACCAGGTATATTTAACCCCTACGTTTGCAGCCCAGTCCTGATCGACATCGCCACCGCCGAGGTAATTCACATCACTGTACGCGCTGAAGTTCTTGGTAAAGCTGAACTGAGTACCCAGTCCAACACGTACCGCAGAACCTTTAACGCCGTTATCGATAGAATCACCGTTCACCTTGGCATCGTTGTCGGAATCATCGTAAACATAAGCCAGCTTGAAGTAAGGCGTCAGCGCCTGATCTTCGCTGTAAGTGAAGGTGTAGCCTGTATCCACGCCCAGCTCATAACGCATGCTGTCGTAAGACTGGCTATCCACTTTCATCTTGTTGCTCAGACGATAATCATCACCAGACTGGAACAAACCAGAGATGCTGGCATACGGAGTCACATAAGCGGCATCAGAAGGTTTCCAGTCATAGCCCAGTTTCAGACCGAAGCCCCAGGCATCAGAAGAACTATCGCCACTGACGTGCTGACCATTGCTCATGTTGGCAGTCAGATCGTTGCTGAAGTGTGAATAGCTCAGGTTGCCATCAACAAAGATATTGTTTGCAAAGTATGCAGAGGTGTAGAGGTAAGCCGACTGGCTGTCCTGGTCCACTTTTCCGGTACGATCTTTGATGTCACCCTTCGCGAAACCTGCCGCCGCACCGACAGTCCACTTCGCGTAGTTACCCTCAACTTTGCTATCCACACCAACCATGATGCCGTTAACATCCTGGTCGTAACGAATGGTGTCGTTGTCACCGTTGAAGCCGCCACCGAAGTAGCTTACCCATGCGCCGCCGTTATCCGTCAGGCCATGACGAGAGTTGGTCAGACGCGTCCCGACGGTATCCTGCTGCAGATTCCAGATATTGGTGTTCGCAGACGGAATGCTCAGCGCCATGTTTGCGTAATCCGTCAGTCTCGTCTGCTGCATGACAACAGAGTTGCCCTGCTGCTGAGCCTGATAGGTATAGGCACCCAGATCGGCCTTGTTCGCTGCAGAGAAGGTTGCTGTGCTGTTCCGGTCGTTGACATAGATCAGCTCTTTACCTTTGTAATCCGCAATGGAACCTTCACCCGTGGCGTTGTCGATACGTACTTTATAGTTACCGGTCGCTGTCGTCTCAGCATCGCCATTACCACTGACGGTCATGTGACCATCGGAGTTCATGGCGATAATGCCGTAACCATAGTTCGCCTGAGATCTGTCCCAGGTACGATCGTTGACCAGGTCAGCATCCAACACAAAGTTGTTGCTATGAATGTTGAAAACACCCGCATGGACATTACCGTTCGCATCGGTCGAGCTGGTCAGGTTCAGCGTATCCGTCTGCAGCGCGTATGCGGTGCTGTTACCGACATCCAGAACACCGTCATTGGTTACGTTGATGGTATTGGCGTACAGCGCGGCATTATTGGTGCCCCAGCCCGCAGCCACATCATCAGCAAGCGTGACGGTACTGTTGTTGATTGACAGAGAATCGGTTGCGACATGACCATCTTCATTGATGTTCAGCGCTGCGCCACCGGCTAACGCGATGGTGTCAGAAATCAGCGTAGAATCAGCAACATTCACCACTGATCCACTGTTGATGCTCAGCGTATCAATCAGCGATAATTTCGTGGTATCCCACTGTGAGCCACCGTTCAGCGTGACGTTGAACAGGCCACTCTGGTAAACGCTGTTGCCCGCGACATGATCGCCTTCGTTGTAGGCAGTATCACCATTTTCAATTCCGTAGGTAGACCATGGCCACAGGCTGTTCGCTGCAATGTCGAACAGGGTTGCGGTCGCTTCGGTGCCCAACTCGAAGCTGTCATAAACGCCGTCACCATTAGTATCAACCTGATGCGCAGAGATCGCTGCACCCACCCACTTACTGCCGTTGTTCAACGTCACATCCATCCGATCGGTTCCATCCCAACCGTTGGTGTCTGGCGCTGTGTCAGTATCGCGATAGCTGTCAGCACCGTTCGGGAAGAAGTTCTCGTCAAAGTTACTGGAGAAGAAGACGTCGCCTAACAATGTTGAATTGTTGAGGTTAACGGTGGTCTGCATGGCGTTATCCGCATTCGGATTTGCGACGGCGGAGATCGCGAAATCGTCAGGATTCATCGTTCCTGTGCCGCTGTAATCGCCTGCGTTATTGGTGTTGCCAAACCAGCCTGATGTGCCCTCATCAGACCATGAACCTGATGTTACCGTTGAATCAGTGACATTGATGTTATTGTTGAAGACTTCACTGCTATCAACACCGGTACTGACGGTGTTGTCGTCAATGTCTGCCCACTCGTACCCTTGCGTCAGCGTAATACCCGCGACACGAGAATTGTTTTTGATGTTTAAATCGACTTCCTGGTTCAGCGTAATGGCAGTGCCAAGGTCGTAAACGTCATAGGAATGCGTATCCCGCGATCCATCGGCATTTGTGCCGTTATAGGTGTAGTGCTCAAAATTATCGTCAATGGTTGAGTTATCCACCGTCAGTGAAAGACGATCGTAGACATACCCCGTCTCGCGCTCAGCGCAATCCGCACTCATACACTGAGAGGTAATCATCCCATGGATAGTACTGTTTTTGATTGTCAGACTATTGGGATTTGTGTCACCCGCTACTCCACTGTTCAGATAATAGGTAGAGATAACCCCATTTACTGTTGCATTGTTGATTTCTGGATAAATGTTTCCATTATACAGACTATCCGCAGCGTAGTTATTCCATCCGACATAGCCCTGGTAATACACTCCATCAGCATGAGTTTCGTCATTATAATGGACGAATGTATTGTATCGGGTTCCAGAGATATCCGTTGACGCATTTGCCTGAGAAGTGATTGCCAGCGTGCAGGCCAATGCTATTTTTGATACAGCAAGTTTCGTTTTCCATGTATGCATTAGTCATCCCTCCTCAGGGACGTGTATCAGTTGTTCCATCAGATTTAAAATCCAAATAATTAAGCTTATTTGCGCAAGCATTCTATAGCGACTCAAAGAGAGGCATCAATTATTTATGAGCACATGTCCGAAACCGGACAAACAATATAAAACAGTTTTTTAAGGTGTACAACAAACATAAATCCAGAGATTACTAAGAATATAGAAGCAGGTATGGAAAATTCCTAACGAATAATCCCACAATTAAAACCAAGATAATTTCAATCATTAAAAAAACATAAGCAGAATATAAATTCGAGGTATCCACACCGCCAGACAACATGAGATCGGCATCACAATTTATCGTAAAAAATAAAAGTCACATTTAAAAAAATAAAAATACCTCAGATAAAACAATAGGATTATTTCATCAGATAAATCATGACATTAATAAGTAAAATAAATTCACAATGCACGATATAAATCCTGTTATTGGTGAATTAATCATCAATAACAGCTTACAACCCGCATAGCCATGACAATCACTATGTGCCTCTCTGTAAACGAGATTAGCGAAGATGGATAATTACCCTGCATATAATAAAAAAAACAATCGCAAAGAGCTATCAACACGTATAACTACGAACGTTTTAAACGATTATTCTCACCTGGATTAATCAATATAATAGCTTTCAGTATTAGCGGGAAAGACACTGAAGTTTCAAAAACGCTTAACAATATGGACGTCATCGTCTCATCATTACAATGGAGTTATCAATGAAGAAAATTTTTACAGGTATTCTGGTTATTACTGCTATCACCGTACTGAGCGGCTGTACAGGCAGTGTCTATAACAAATCTAAAAATTGTGACTATGATTATTTGTTACACCCTGCTATCTCTATCTCGAAAATCATCGGTGGTTGCGATAACCTGTAACACCAGGGAAGTAAAGTTATAACTGTCTTTAACTAAGAGAAGTTTAAAAAGTGCCACACTTTTGCTCAAATTATATGCAAGCATAATTTGAGCTTTTTTTATACATCTATTGCTTAATGTGAGGGGAAAAACATTTTCGCTAATTTCAGAGAGAAACATAAGACCAGATGTCCTTCTTCTGACGACGATCGTCAGACTGTTCACCATCACCCCCAGAATGCCAGGTGTGAAACCTAAGAAAATAGTCTACTTTTCTTAATCCATTGATTAAGGAGTTTCATAATAAGAAGATTTATCCCAGTTAAAAAGTGAAAAAACCAGAGTGAATACCAACCCTTCTGGCGACATTGTTGTTAAGAAGTAGCCCATTATTTATCAGCAGATAAGTTAAACTGAAGGCATTCAGGGGAGTTGAGTCTGGAGTGGCATTGTCTGCCACTGTTCATCGGTTTGGATCTATTTTAATCGGCCCGGTAGGCTGCACGTTATCAAATAATATGGTTCAAATTATTTCCTGGCTGTACCTTACGGATGTCGTCATTCATTTCACTCAACAAACTCATTCATTGAGGCGATTTGTACCGGGTTAAGTGGGACCAAGAGACAAATCACTTTCGCCTAAGAAAACGACACCGCGTTCAGACAGCCCTTTTCAGACTTAACCATTCGCGGCCACGCGCGTTTCCGTCTCTGTGTCCGGATGTTCAGGCAGAATGGCATTCAACAAATAACGCGTGTAGTCATGACGCGGTGTAGCAAAAACGTCTGCGGTTTCCCCCTGTTCAACGAGCGCTCCCCGGTACATCACCCCCACTCTGTCGGCAATGTGCCTGACCACGTTAAGATCGTGAGAGATAAAGAGATACGCCAGTCCGTAGTCACGCTGTAATCGCATCAGCAGATTGAGAATTTGCGATTGAATCGAAACATCCAACGCTGAAACCGGCTCATCGCAGACGATCAGCTTCGGCTTCAGGATCAGCGCCCGGGCAATACCGAGACGCTGGCGCTGACCACCGGAAAACTCATGCGGATAGCGGGCGCTATCCTGTGGCCGCAGGCCAACCTGCTCCAGCATCTCAGCAACCTGCGCCTTGCGATTACCGGCGCCGTGGATGATCAGCGGCTCTTCCAGGCTATAGCCAATGGTCCGTTTTGGATCGAGCGATGAAAGCGGGTCCTGAAAAATCATCTGCATGTCGCGGCGAACGCTCCGCCAGCCAACGGCATTACGCCCCGCAAGCGGTCGCCCCTCAAACGCGATCTCGCCCGCGCTTGCGGGCGTCAACCCCAGCACCAGGCGGCCGGTCGTGCTTTTTCCACTGCCGGATTCCCCCACCAGCGCCCAGGTTTCACCCGCATTCAGGCTGAAACTGATGTTATCCACCGCCTGTACCGACTGCCCACGACGGCTAAACGTTTTCGACAGGTTTGTAACGCTTAACAACGGTGTCGTCATCTCAACACTCCCGCTTCGTCGGCCCGCCAGCAGCGAACCTGTTGTGCCTTGTACCCTACCGCCCGCAGTTCAGGAGCCTGTGCCCGACAGCGCGGCTGCGCCAGCGGGCAACGATCGGCGTAAGTGCAGCCTAAAGGCAAGTCATGCAACGCCGGCACCTGACCGCGAATTTCCGCCAACGGCGTTTTCGGCGTGTGATCCGCCGACGGACGCGCCGCCAGCAGCGCACGGGTATACGGATGGCGCGGACGCTCAAACAGCGTGTGTACATCCGCCTCTTCCACAACCTGTCCGGCATAGAGCACCACCACCCGCTGGCAAAGCCGCGCGACCACGCTCAGATCGTGCGTGATAATGACAATCCCCATGCCCGATTGTTGGTTAATCTCCTCCAGCAAGTCGAGGATTTGTGCCTGAATAGTGGCGTCCAGCGCCGTCGTAGGCTCATCGGCAATCAGCAACGACGGTGATGTCGCAATGGCCATTGCAATCATCACGCGCTGGCGCATACCGCCAGAGAGCTCATGCGGCCAGGCACCCGCGCTGCGGGCGGGATCGACGATACCAACCTGCGTCAGGAGGCTGATGATTTTCTGCTGACGCTGCGATCGATTCAACGACGTATGCAGCCGCAGGCTTTCATCAATCTGTAAGCCAATGGTCATCACCGGGTTCAGACTGGCGAGCGGATCCTGAAAAATCATCGCCATCTCATGGCCGTTTCGCTGGCGGCGCGCTTTCGCCGATAGCGAATGCAGTGCTTTTCCTGCCAGCTTCACCTCACCGCTAACCCGACTGGTACGGGGCGAAAGTAGCCCCATCAGTGCCTGCGCGGTCACGCTCTTACCACAACCGGATTCACCAATAATACCGAGAGTCTCATGTGTGTTAACCCGGAAGGAGACGCCACGCACCGGGGAGACCACGCCCTGCCGGGTAGCGAAATGAACCTCAAGATCTTTCACTTCAAGCAAGCTATCAGCCATAGCGACCTCCTTGTTTTAACCGCCGTAACACGCGACGCGGCAGAGGCTTCAGGTTGGGATCGGTGTTATCTCTCAGGTCGTCGCCTATGATATTTAGCCCAAGGATCAACAGTACAATGGCGATCCCCGGAAAAAAGGTCATCCACCACGCGTTAAAGATCACGGTCTTACCTTCCAGTAACAGGTTGCCCAGGCTGGGCATTGGCGCAGGTACGCCTGAACCGAGAAAACTCAGCGCCGCTTCGGTAAGGATGGCCACGGAAAATACCCAGCTCACCTGCACAATAAACGGCGAGATGACGTTAGGCAGCAGGTGCAGCCAGATGATGCGCGAAGCGCTCGCCCCCTGCGCACGCAGGGCTTCGATAAAATTCTTCTCTTTAATGACCATCGCCGCGCCGCGGATCACCCGGGCTATCGATGGCACGTAAACCAGCGACAACGCCAGCACCACGTTGGCGATATTCGGCCCCAGAACCCCCACAATGGCGATGGCAAGCAACAAAGACGGAAACGCGAACAGACCATCGCAGACACGCATTAACACTCTGTCGACCGGACGATACCAGGCACACAGCAGGCCAATGACGATCCCCGTGACGCCCGCAATCACCGCCACCGCCGCGCCAACCGAGAGCGACACCCGCACCGCAAGCGCCACGCGAACAAAAAGGTCTCGTCCGAAGTTATCGGTACCAAACCAGTGCTCAACGGAAGGAGGTTTCAAGCGGCTTAACGGATCGATGCTGTAGGGATCGTAAGGGCTCACCAGGCTGGCGAAAAACGACAGCAGTACGATCGCCACCAGTACGGCGGGCCAGATCAACAGCGCCGGGTTTCTCGGCAGGTTCATTTTTCCCCTCCGTCTACGGACAATCGCGGATCGGCCAGATAACTCAGCAGATCCACCGCCAGGTTGATCAACACGTAACAAACCGTGATCAATAGCACCACGCCCTGGATCACCGTCACGTCACGCCGTTCGATCGAATCCACAATCAGCGAGCCCACGCCCGGAATACCGAACACACTCTCGATAACGATCGTGCCGGTCACCAGGGAGGCGAACGATTCGCCGCAAATGGTCAGAATCGGGATCAGGCTGTTTTTCAGAGTATGTCGCAGCAGCACCAGCCGCTCCGGCACGCCCTTTGCCCGTGCAGTGTTGATGAAAGGTTCCTGCATAACATCCAGCATCACTGCCCGGGTCATACGGGCGATCAACGCAGCAATACGTAATCCCAGCGCAATTGCGGGCAAGGTTAAGTACCAGACGTTCAGCCAGAAAGAATCGTTGGTGGAGCGATAACCCACCACCGGAAACCAGCGTAGTTGAACGGCAAAGAAGAAGATCAGAAACAGGCCAAGCAAAAAACCCGGCACCGACATGCCGAACGTTGCCAGCATACGAATGACACGATCCGTCGTACCACCGTGCTGCCAGGCGCTGACTACGCCACCTGCCAGCCCCAGCAGCAGCGCAATCAGTTGGGCATAAAGAGCCAGCGCCAGCGTTGGCGTCAGGTGCTGTAAAAACAGCGACATGACGCTGGTATTGAGAAACAGCGAATGCCCAAGATCCCCGGACAGGATCCCACCAAACCAACTGACGAACTGCACCAGCAATGGCCTGTCCAGCCCCATCTGCTGACGCAGCGCGGCAATATCTTGCGGATTCGCGTCATTGCCCAGGATCACCAGCGCCGGATCGCCCGGCGCGAGGTGAATCAGACAGAACACCACTACCGACACCACCAGCAGCACCGGTAGCAGTGCCAGCAGACGGTGAAAAAGGTATCTTTTCATCGCCTTCCCCATCAGGGTTTCGTCACACTAACGTTCCATAAAACGGGGCCGATCAGATCCTGATAGCCTTTCACGTTAGATTTGATCGCCACTGCATCCGGTGTCGTACGGCCCAGCACAATCACCGGCAGATATTGCCAGCTCAGCGTGTTCAGTTTATCCACCAGCGGCCTGGCCGCTTTCAGCGATGGCGCCTGTTTAATTTGATCCAGCACGTTGTCAATTTCCGGGCTGTCGCTCAGGCCGGGGAATTTCGCCCGGGAATCCAGGAACGGATACTGATGCAGTACCTGACGCATCGAAAATTCCAGCGCGCAGAGGTCGAAGTTTTTCGGATCCTGGCGGCGTTGCAGTACCGTCGGCCAGTCGTACACGTCCAGTCGCGATTTCACGCCAATCTGCTTTAGCACCTGCTGGGCCACAATCGCCAGGTTATACAGCTCGGCATATTCTTTGGTAGCGATGATCACCACCTCTTCACCTTTGTAGCCGGAGGCTTTCACCAGCGCCCGCGCCTCATCCAGCTTATGTTGATTCCAGAAGGGTTTTCCGGCTTCGCTGTACCAGTCCACTTGATCCGGGAAGCCCAGTGAGGGATCTTCTTTGAAGAAACGCGGATCGCTGTAGCCCGCCAGCAGCGTCTGATGAACGTCAAGCGCCAGGTTAAATGCCTGTCGCAGTTTCACGTTGGCGAACGGCCCCTGGTTTTTATTGAACAGATAGGTAATGAGCGAACCGCCACTCTGTGGCTGAAACAGCGACAGATCCGGCGCGCTGCTCAACGTATCAATGTTGTCTTTCGGCAACTGGAAAACGAGATCGTATTCGCCAGTCATCGCCCCCGCCAGGCGGGTGGATTCGTCGGTGATGTAGCGGAACCAGATGTCCTTCACGTTCGCCTTTTTCTGCCCCGACAAACCGCTCGCCGGTTCGCTGCGTGACTGATACTGGTCATAGCGGGTCAGATGCAAATAATCACCGGGTTTGAATTCAGCCAGCTTATAAGGGCCGGTGCCGATGAGTTCGGCGATTGGCTTCTTGCTGCTGTTGGCCTCGTCGATAATGCGTTTCGGCATGATCGCGGCAATGTTTTTCACATCCGCCAATACGTTAAGGGTGATGAGTGAAGGCGCGGGCAGCGTAAAGCTGACGGTCTTATTATCGACTTTAGTGAACTGCACGCCCGGCAGATTGGCTTTGCCCTGCGTCGACACCGCCAGCCAGCGGTTCATCGAAGCCACCACGTCATCGGCGGTGAGCAATTGCCCGTCATGAAAATGAACCCCATCGCGCAGTACAAAGGTGTACGTTTTACGATCGTCGCTCAGGGTATAACTTTGCACCAGCTCCGGTACCGGCTCAAATTTTGCGTTGATGGTGAACAACGTCTCGAAAATATGCCGGTCCACATCGGAGGTGGCATTGTTCGTGGTCAGATAGGGATCCAGCGTGCCCGGCCGATTCCCGTAGGCAATATTGAGCGTGGCGTTACGATCGACGCTTTCAGCCTGTGCGCTTCCCAGGGGTAAAACCGCCGCCAGCATCAACGCGGCGGCAGAAAACAGCATTTTCATTGTTATGTTACTCCAGTCAGGATCAGGCGGCTCGCGTGGTGGCGGTGCGACCGGCAAATTCGTCTTTCGCTTCCTGCAGTAGCGCCGCGTCCGTTAACAGGCGCAGCCCGGTACGGGCCAGCACCAGCGCTCCCGTGATGAGCGCGTCATATCCCTGTACCGAGTTAGCGGCCTCGCGAAACGCCACGGTGTGTCCAATCAACTCATCCGGGCCAATCTTGATGTAAGGGTGGGCTGTCGGCACCGCATGGCTGATATCGCCTGCGTCAGTGGAGCCAAGCCCCTCTTTTTCTTTCAGTTCAACGTCCTCCCCGGCAACGGTGAACTCATCCAGCAGCACGCTGTTCAACGTGTGGTTAATATTGAAATCTCGCGGCCCGACCTGGTGCTCAATTTTCACCGTGGTGCCGGTCGCCAGCGCAACGCCCTCTGCAATCGCGCGGATACGCGGTTCCAGCGCTACCACCTCTTCACGGGTATGTGCCCGGATGTAATAGTGCGCAGAGGCATACTCCGGGATCACATTCGGCGCCTGTCCGCCGTTGGTAATAATGCCGTGAACGCGGATGCCGTCCGGCAGTTGCTGGCGCAGAACGCTGATCCCGTTGTACAGCAGGACCAGCGCATCCAGAGCATTCACGCCTTTATGCGGCGAACTGCCCGCGTGAGAGGGTTTGCCATAAAAATGGAAATACAGATGATTGTTTGCCAGCGATGGGCCTGTGAGTCGCGTTTTACCCGCCGGATGAATCATCAGCGCCGCATCAACGTCCTTCAGGAAACCGTGCTCCACGAACCGGGCCTTCACATTGCCATTCAGACCGCCTTTACCCCGCAGTCCACCTTCCTCTGCCGGCGTCCCCAATACGACGACCTTGCCACCGGTGCGGTCCAGCGTTTCACTAAGGGCAATCGCTGCGGCGATACTGGTCACCCCAATGAGGTTGTGCCCACAGGCATGGCCGATATCAATCAGCGCATCGTATTCGGCAAGGTAGGCGATCGTTGGGCCAGGTTTACCGCTCTCCTTCACCGCACAGAAGGCCGTTTCATGCCCGGCGACGTTAACGGTGACGGCAAAACCGTGTTTTTCCAGCAACGTTGTCAGCAAACCGCTGGCGTAATATTCGTTATTGCCGGTCTCAGGATGGGCGTGAATATCTTTGGCTATCGCCACATACTCGTCCCGGTGCTGTTGAATACTTATTTCAAGACGGTCTCGTAATTCGCTGCTGCTCATTGCTTCCACCTCAGTCATGACAGTTGATTCATTCCCGACACCGGGAATGGCATTTAACGTAAGTGCCGCTTTGCTTCCTGGCGCACCCGATGCAGAACGTGATGTTTGATCTCGCTGTAGGCGGGGTGTTCGGCAAGCGTTTCGATATCCCGTTCCCTGCCAAAGGGCAGAACGATCTCATCAACAATTTTTCCTGGTTTTGCCGACATGATCAGAATGCGATCGGCAAGAAACAGCGCCTCTTCCACATCGTGAGTGACGAAGAGCAACGTGGTACCGGTGGAAAGCCAGGCCTCACGCAGCAGCTCCTGCATCATCAGTCGGGTTTGTGCGTCCAGGGCGCCGAACGGCTCATCAAGCAACAGCACTTCCGGACCAGGCAGCCAGGCGCGCGCCAGCGCCACGCGCTGCTTCATGCCGCCGGAAAGCTGCCAGGGCGCGTGATGTTCGAATCCCTTTAGCCCCACGCGCTCCAGCCAGGCCTGGGCCTGCGCGTTGGTTTCATCCTTACGATGTTTCCCCAACCGTGGGCCAAACGTGACGTTTTCCAGTACCGACAGCCACGGAAACAAATTGGGCTGCTGGAAGATCATCCCGCGATCGGGACCTGGCTGGCGTACCGTTTTGCCACCAGCCGCGACCCGACCACAATCCGGTTTATTGAACCCGGCCACCAGGTTCAGGATGGTGGATTTCCCGCAGCCAGACGGCCCGAGCAACACGACAAACTCGCCGTGGTTCAGTGTCAGGCTGATATCTTCCAGCACCGTAAACGGCTGTGGTTTCGCCGCAAAAGCGAGCGACACATTTTCGAGGGTTATTGCACTCATTATTCTTTCCCCGCCCAGGGCACCGTCAGACGTTGTAGCCCCAGCAGTAACAGATCCAGCAGATAGCCAATGCCGCCCAACAGCAAAATGCCGAGCATGACGATATCGGTACGCAGATAAGCGCTGGCGTTAATCACCATCCAGCCCAGCCCGGAGCTGGCCGCAACCATCTCCGCCGCGATAAGCGACGTCCAGCCAATACCAATGGAGAGCCTGACGGTGGTGAAGAGATCCGGCAGCGCGTCCGGCAACACTACGCGCAGGAAAATCTGCTTACGCGATGCCCCTAGCGTTTGCGCCACGCGAATACGAGAGCGCCCAATCCGCTCAACGGCGGCCGACGCGCCGACCACCACGCTCAAAAATGTGGCGATGAAAATCAGGAAAAACTTGGATGCCTCGCCGATCCCCAGCCAGACCACCGCCAGTGGAATAAGCGCGATTTTTGGCAAAGGGCGCAGGAACTGCACAAAAGGATTAAGCACCGCCGCCAGACCATCCGACAGCCCCATCAACAGCCCCAGCGGAATACCGATGATAATCGCCACGGAAAACGCACTAAGTGCCCGTGCGAGGCTCACTACAATGTGTTCCCAGAGCGGCACCTGACGATAGCCATCGGCCAGGAGCTCTTCAGTGGTCAGGCCGATGTCAGTGAGCGATGGCAATAACAGTGGATCGACCCACTGCCGCGTTGCCGCCACCTGCCAGATGATAAAGAAAACCGCCACCGACACCACGCTGATGGCGATATGCTGACTCACTCTCATTGCGCCGCCACCGCCGCATCACGAATGTAGCGGGACTCAATCGCGGTATCCCAGTTGGCAGGAATATCACGTTTGCGGATCTCACCGATACCGGCAAGGAAGCTGGCGGTTTTGGTCAACGCTTTGCCAATACCGCTGTCTGTGGTTTGTGTGCCATTTCCCAGCCAGTCAGCCGTCCCCTGCTGAGCAAGCGTCGGATATTCCAGCCCGCCCAACGTATTGGCGGCGGTGGTGACCGGAGCCCCCACTTCTTTAGCGACAATGGCTGCGGCACGCTCCGGATCTTTCCTGAACTCATCCACTTTCTGCTGGTGTACGCGCAGGAAGGCGGTCACCGCTTCCGGATGCTGTTCGGCAAAGGCTTTACGCACGACATAGTTGTTGTATATCAGGTAACCCTCTTTCTGCAGATCTTTGGTGGCAAAGACCTGATGGCCGCCCGAGGCCTCCAGTTCCTGCGCAAACGGCGCCCAGACATAACCAGCATCAATGTCACCACGTTTCCAGGCCGCCACCATTTCTGCCGGACGCAGCGGCAGCAGCGTGATTTTGCTGCGATCCAGTTTATTTACGCTGATTGCGGCTTCGAGGGCGTACTGTGCCGTTGAATTGGGTGGATAGGCGACACGCTTGCCCTCGATGTCATTGATTTTCACGATCCCGTCTTTGCCGATCAGTCGCTCGTAGCTGGCAATGACGCCCGAAATGCCAATAATCTCGACCGGTAATTTACGTACAATACCCGCTGTCGCCGGGCTGGAGCCGAAATTGGCGATATCAATGGCATTGCTGGCGAAATAATTCAAAGCATCTGCACCAGACGCAAATTGCACCCATTTCACTTTGCTGTTTAACGCTTTATCCAGAGAGCCGTCGGCTTTTGCCAGCATTAATACCTGGGAACCGCCGCTATAAGCGACCCGAACTTCAGCCGGCGTATCGGCAAAGCTCATATTTGCCCACAAGCCACCCGCTGCTATTAATAAGAAAAAACTTTTTTTCATTCTATTTATCCTTTGATGAAACCCATTATTTCGCCCAATACCGAATTGGACCGTTTATCTATTTATTTGCCATAACTGCGAACATCGCTCGGCCAATGCCTGAGCCGGATCCCAGGTGAGATGACGAAAAGGCGCCCTGGCCGCCTCCAGCGCAACTGGCACTTCGGTACAGGCCAGCACCAGCTTTTGCGCACCTCGGGCAAACAGCGCGTTAGCCTGCAACGTCAGTAATTCCCCGCCTTCATTCAGCGCTCCCCGTTTTACTGCGTAGCAGCCTGGTACAAACCAGTGTTCCAGCTCCTCCGGGGTTGGCACGATGGCCTCCATACCCAGCGCCGCCAGTCGCTCCTGATACCAGCCTGCCGTCAGCGTGCCTTTCGTGGCGATCACACCTACCCGCTGAGGTTTCTCCTCAACCTGTGCCAGCGCGTCCAGCGTGGCATCAACAATGTGCAAAATGGGCGCGCGACTGGCTTCACTCAGCGCGTCGTACCAGTGGTGCGCCGTGTTGCACGGTATGGCGATATGGCTAGCCCCCGCCTGGTTAAGTTTCTCAACAGCGTGAAGCAGCTGCGGCAGGGGCGATGGCCCTTTGCCCGCCAGCGCCTGCTGGCGATCGGCAATTTGCGGTACATTCCAGACGACCGTGGGGATCTGCTGTTGATCGCTCAGTGCAGGCGTGGCTTCCAGCAGGCGGCGCTGAAAATCCAGCGTCGCCAGCGGTCCCATACCGCCCAGTACGCCCAGCAGAAAGGGCTTAGCCATGCTCCAGTACCTGACGATAACCAAACAGACCCGCCGCACCGCCGGTATGGATAAACACGACGTTTTCATCCTGGCGGAAGTGGCCTTTGCGGATAAGATCGATAAGCCCGGCCATGCCTTTTGCGGAATAAACCGGATCGAGCAGAATACCTTCATGGCGGGCGAGCAGAGTCAGCGCTTCCAGCGTGCCTTCTGTCGGCAAACCGTACCCGTCACCGACATAATCACTGTTCGCCACCACCGCATGACGCGACAGTTCTCCCGGCACACCGAGCAGTTCCAGCGTCCGCGAGGCCAGATTCCAGACGTTCTCTTCCTGTTTTGCTTTTGGCGCGCGCACGCTAATACCCAGCACCGGAATATGGCTGTTGGTGGCGGTAAAACCAGCGACTAATCCCGCTTGCGTGCCGGTACTGCCGGTGGCGTGAACCACATGATCGATGCGCAGACGGCGTTCCGATGACTGATACAGCAACTCTTCCGCACAGGCGACGTAACCCAGCGCGCCGATCGGGTTCGAGCCACCGCCGGGGATGATATACGGCCTGTGCCCCTGCTCGCGCAGCGTCTCCGCATACTCTTCCATCGCCTGCTGCATATCGGTGCCGCCCGGCAGATGAGCGACGATGTCGCCACCGAGCAGGTTATCCAGCAGTACGTTGCCTGAACGCTGGTAATCCTCACCAAAATCGGTAACGCGT
Source organism: Citrobacter farmeri (assembly GCF_019048065.1). Lineage (NCBI taxonomy): Bacteria > Pseudomonadati > Pseudomonadota > Gammaproteobacteria > Enterobacterales > Enterobacteriaceae > Citrobacter > Citrobacter farmeri. The sequence goes on along the minus strand of NZ_CP077291.1, from coordinate 839,089 downwards.
TTTTCCAGCAGCGCTTTCGCTTTCAGCCCGAGACGCGCGGCACCCGCGATCGTCTGACGCACATGGTTTGACTGCGTCGCCCCCTGGGTAATGACCACATCGGCTTTTTTCTCCAGCGCATCCGCCAGCAGAAATTCCAGTTTGCGGGTTTTATTTCCGCCCGTTGCCAGACCGGTTGCGTCGTCGCGTTTAATCCATATTTTAGGTCCGCCTAATAATTCACTTAAATTATTCAGCGGCTCCAGCGGCGTGGGAAAATGACCAAGAGAAATTCGAGGAAACCGGGCCAGATGCATAATCGCTCCTTGCTAATAAAAAAGACTTTATAAAAGTGAAATTGACTATACACATCTGCCAGATGGGGCCAATCAAGAATAATAAATAACGATTACTGAAAAATGGATAAGCAGGAAAAGTGTGACTGGCAGGATAAGATATATTCTGTTCCGGAATGGCTTGCGGCAAAAAAGAATAACGCCTTGCGTCCGCAAGGCGTTACAGAAATACTCATTTCATGTTTTATTTAACATGGTCAACAACCTGGAGGACATGCTTCCCCCTGATGTTTACTTCACTATTTGGCCTGCATCATTAACCACTTTCTCGCCATCTTCCTTTGTAAACGCACCTTTTTGCACATCAGGGAGGATATCCAACACCACCTCTGAAGGACGGCACAGACGCGTTCCCAGCGGCGTCACCACGATCGGACGGTTGATCAGGATCGGATGCTGCAGCATAAAGTCGATTAACCGATCGTCAGTAAACTTATCTTCGGCAAGACCCAGTTCTTCATAAGGCTCGACATTTTTACGCAGCAGCGCCCGTACAGTAATCCCCATATCCGCAATAAGTTTGACCAGTTCATCGCGTGACGGGGGATTTTCAAGGTAATGAATAACGTTCGGTTCAGTACCGCTGTTGCGGATCATCTCCAGCGCATTACGCGACGTGCCGCAGGCCGGGTTGTGATAAATGGTGATGTTGCTCATTTCAGTATCTCACTACAAAGTGAAAGAAAGACGTAGCGCCAGCGCGGCCAGCGTTACAAACAGCACAGGCAGAGTCATGATAATCCCGGTGCGGAAATAGTACCCCCAGGCGATCGTCATATTCTTCTGTGAAAGGACATGCAGCCAGAGCAACGTTGCCAGGCTACCAATAGGGGTAATTTTCGGCCCCAGATCGCAGCCAATCACGTTGGCATAGATCATCGCCTCTTTGATTACGCCGGTTGCAGTACTGCCGTCAATAGAGAGGGCGCCAACCAGCACGGTAGGCATGTTGTTCATGATGGAAGAGAGGATTGCCGTCAGGAAGCCGGTTCCCAACGTCGCCGCCCAAAGCCCTTTATCCGCCAGCACATTCAGCACCCCTGAAAGGTAATCCGTTAGTCCGGCGTTGCGCAAGCCATAGACCACCAGATACATCCCCAGCGAGAAGATGACGATCTGCCAGGGAGCCCCACGCAGCACCTTACCGGTGTTAATGGCATGGCCTCGTTTCGCCACCGCCAACAGGATCGCCGCCCCAACCGCCGCAATGGCGCTAACGGGAATACCAAGTGGTTCAAGGACGAAAAAGCCTACCAGCAGAAGAATCAACACTATCCAGCCAGCTCTGAACGTTGCCGGATCGTTGATTGCTTTTACCGGTTCTTTCAGACGTTCCAGGTCATACGCGGGCGGAATATCTTTGCGAAAGAACAGATGCAGCATCACCAGCGTGGCGATGATAGCGGCAATATCCACCGGCACCATTACTGAGGCATATTCCGTGAACCCCAGACCGAAGAAATCAGCCGAAACGATATTCACCAGGTTCGAGACGATAAGCGGCAGGCTGGCCGTATCGGCAATAAACCCGGCAGCCATCACGAATGCCAGCGTGGTGCTTTTACTGAAGCCAAGCGCCAGGAGCATAGCGATAACAATCGGCGTCAGAATAAGTGCTGCGCCATCGTTGGCAAACAGTGCCGCTACCGCTGCGCCGAGCAGGACTATCCAGGTAAACAGCAATCTCCCCCGACCATTACCCCAGCGCGAAACGTGCAGCGCAGCCCATTCGAAAAAGCCGGATTCATCCAAAAGAAGGCTAATGATGATCACGGCAATAAACGTTGCCGTCGCGTTCCAGACGATATTCCACACCGCAGGAATATCGTCTGGGTGTACAACACCAGAAATCAGCGCCAGCACTGCGCCCAGGGTCGCACTCCAGCCGATCCCTAATCCTTTCGGCTGCCAGATAACCAAAACAAGGGTCAGGACAAAAATAGCGCCTGCCAGTAACATACATCCTCCTGACAGAGCGGCATTGCCGCTCTGTATAGAAAAAAATTAACTCACCAGTGCTCTGAGTTTTTCAATACCGGCTGGCTCTGAGGCCAGCAGCGGAACAAGTGCCATACGACTGGCATGCAGCTGTTTCACTGCCTCAATCTGAGGTAATTCCTGTCGCGCTCGCTGGCAAAGCAGTGGTGAACGCGTCCGGGCAATAGAAAGGCTGTTATTGATAATCCAGCCCCAGGGATGAATCCCCGCACGTTCCAGATCGGCCTGCAAATGTGCTGCTTCCAGTACAGGTGTGGTTTCAGGCAGAGTGACGAGTAATACTTTGGTACGCTGCGGGTCCTGAAGCTGCATCATCGGCGTGGTAAAATGGCTTTTATCACCCATCTTCCTGGCAATCTCGCGGTGATAAGCCCCGGTAGCATCAAGCAGCAATAGCGTATGCCCGGTAGGTGCCGTATCCATCACCACAAATCGTTTACCCGCTTCACGGATCACCCGTGAGAACGCCTGGAATACCGCAATCTCTTCTGTGCAGGGGGAACGTAAATCCTCTTCGAGCAGCCGTTTCCCTGCTTCGTCCAGATCCCTCCCCTTCGTCTCAAGGACATGCTGGCGATAGCGTTCGGTTTCATCGTGAGGGTTGATTCGGCTGACCTGCAGGTTTTTGAGGCTGCCGTTCAACGTTGTGCTCAGGTGTGCGGCAGGATCTGACGTGGTGAGATGGACATCAAAACCCTTGTCTGCCAGGCGGACAGCGATGGCGGCTGCCATCGTGGTTTTACCCACGCCACCTTTGCCCATCAGCATAATCAGGCCGTGTTCACTACGGGCGAGTTCATCGACCAGGTCAGAGAGTGACATGTTCGCTGGCTTGTTCCGCATACTCTGTTCCGCATGCGATGCTGGCATAGCGACTTCGTTGAGCAGAGCTTTCAGTGCGGGCACACCAACCATATTCAGCGGCTGCAGGAATAGCGTGTCAGTCGGCAACGCTGATAACCCGGACGGAAGCGTTGCCAGAGCCTCCTGCTCCCGTTGCCATATCGCAGCGGCTAATACGTCATATTCTGCTTCGGCTGCAGGCAGAACACCGTTAATAACCAGATGCTGGTTTTTCAGGCCAATCGCCGTCAGCTCTTCATGCGTTCTGGCGACTTCCTGCAACGTGGATTTTTGCAAGCGTGAGACCAGCACCAGCCGGGTGCGTTCAGGATCGGATAACGCCTCAACCGCATGCGCGTACTGCTCACGCTGTTTGTCCAGCCCGTCCATCGGGCCAAGGCAGGAAGCCCCCTCCGGGTTACTTTCAATGAAACTGCTCCAGGCTCCGGGAAGCTGAAGAAGGCGAATAGTGTGGCCCGTTGGAGCAGTATCAAAAATGATGTGATCAAAACGAGTCAGCAGAGAAGCATCGGTCAATAAGCCAGTGAACTCATCAAATGCAGCAATTTCAGTAGTACATGCCCCTGAAAGCTGCTCGTTGATACTGCTTACGACATCATCAGGCAGAAGGCCTTTGATAGGGTTAACGATTCTGGCGCGGTATTGCTGGGCAGCGTCTTGCGGATCTATCTCCAGTGCTGAAAGGCCGGGCACAGCAGCCACGGGCTGAACCGTATTGCCGATAGTCTGATTGAATACCTGGCCAACGTTAGAAGCCGGATCGGTACTGACCAGCAAAACCCGCTTGCCCTGCTCTGCCAGCCGTATAGCCGTCGCGCAGGAAATTGAGGTTTTGCCTACGCCTCCCTTACCGGTAAAAAACAGGTAAGGCGGGATATTCTGTAGGAATTTCATATGTCCTCCTGACATACTCAACAACAGGACGTATTACCACCACAGCAACGGGTGGGCGCTAAACCCACTTTCTCCAGCGGTATACCGAACCAGCGAGCCAGTTCAGCACGTTTGGGGTAACGTCCTGCCATCACCGTTTCGCCGTCCAGCAACAGCAGCGGAAGCCCTTCGGCTCCGGAAGCTTCAAGGAATGCTTTCGCTTTTGCATTCTCAACGAAGCTCATCGGCTGTTGCGCCAGGTTGTATCGTTCAACCTGCACCCCGCGCCCTTTCAGCCATTGCACATCAGCAGAAAAATCGACCAGAACCTGATCGACATCGGAACCACAGACGCCGGTACTACAGCACATTGCCGGGTCAAACACCGTTAAGGTTTTCATCTCTCGCACCTTATATTCGTAAAAACATATATGTACAGGTAAATTTTTTAGATACAAACAGCCTTGCCGCTGCCAGAGCAGTTTGCCGATGCCAGCTTACGGGCGATAGCCTGTACGTCGTCCTGTTGACTTAACCAGGCCTGCTCAATTACCTGAGCAGCCCAGGCAGGAATATGCGGGGACAAGCGGTAATGCACCCATTTCCCCTGCTTGCGATCCAGCAATAATCCACTTTCCCGTAGCATTGCCAGATGACGGGAGATCTTGGGCTGGGACTGTTCCAGCGCCGTGCAGAGATCGCACACGCACAGCTCCCCCATCTCCCTGAGCAGCAACACGATGCCCAGGCGGGTTTCATCGGAGAGATTTTTGAAGAGTTGTATGGATGATAATTGCAGCATAAGCCCTCCTGCTTCTGTCTGGCAGTCTCTCTCTGTAACCATAAAATGTCAAAAATATATTTGGATTTTCATATGTGATGTACATAAAACGGTTGAACAGGCTGTCCTGAGGGAGCAAGTTTGGTTGGACTCAATTAATGAATAGAATTTTATAACTGCTGATTTATCAAGGGAAAATTGAGTTTAGTAGACTTCAGGAGACTTGAGTCTGGAGCGGGCGAAGGGAATCGAACCCTCGTATAGAGCTTGGGAAGCTCTCGTTCTACCATTGAACTACGCCCGCTTTGGAGTGCGTAAGGCATTATAAACCTTACGCTCTTGTTGGCAAGGGACAGACCTGCCGACTGGCGATTAATTCGCCGTCAGCATTTCGGTTTGCTGCCCTGCGGCGGCAGGTAACGCTGCGGATCGATGGCCGTCGCGCGGTAGCGAATCTGGAAATGCAACCGCACCGAGGCCGCATCAGTGCTGCCCATCGTGGCAATTTTCTGTCCGGCCTTCACGCTTTGTCCGTTATTCACCAGCAGGGTGTCATTGTGCGCATAGGCGGTAATGTAATCTTCACTGTGTTTGATCATAATGAGATTACCGTAGCCGCGCAGTTGGTTGCCCACATAAACCACCTTCCCTGCTCCGGCGGCATAAACCGGTGTACCACGAGCCGCGGAAATATCGATCCCCTTGTTACCACCTTCTGCCGTGGAGTAAGGCAGGATCACCTTACCGCTGGCTGGCCATTGCCAACAACGTTGGCCCACCGGTGGCCAGGATGATTGTGGCACAGAAGAGGACGGTCTGACCGCTGCCGTTTTGCTGGACGATTTTTTAGTGGATTTCGCTGAGGCTGTTTTCGATCCACCGAGTTTCAGCTTTTGCCCAACCTCAATGGTATACGGCGGAGAAATGCCGTTCAGACGCGCAAGATCTTTAACGCTGGTGCCGGTCGTGCGTGAAATACGGTAAAGGGTATCCCCCCGTTTGACAGTATAAACGGCTCCAGACCCGGAATCAGACGATTTGCTCCCCGAGCAGCCTGCGATCAGCAATCCTGCACAAAGCAGCATGGCAATACCCAGACTATTTTTCTTCAGGCGTCCTGCGCTCAAAACCGTTCCTCGCTACATTCACAGACGCCATATGATAGCAGTCATAATCCGGATGCCAAATTTATTGAGTCGGTAAGTAGCCTCTCAGACTGCCAGATAAACGCTATCACCACCACTTACCGTGTATCACAATGAGTTGATTAAACTCATAATGATAAGCAAGACGTATGTTTTCCCCGCGCTGTCATCCCTTTCACAGGCCATATTATTATCTCCGTCACACTTCCCTTCTCTCGCAACACGACTTTGCGCTTCTGGCGTAATTCTTGCCTGATTTAACGGTTGTTCTGGAACCGAATAGTCAAATCAGGGGGACGTTTATGGATGCGCGGGAAGCAACCGCTACCGGTGAGTCATGTATGCGCGTGGATGCCATTGCTAAAGTGACCGGGCGGGCTCGATATACTGATGATTACATGATGGCGGGCATGTGTTATGCCAAATACGTCCGCAGCCCGATTGCTCACGGTTACGCTACCAGCATCAACTGTGACGAGGCGAAAAGCCTTCCCGGGGTGTTGGCGGTATTTACCTGGGAAGATGTACCTGCTATTCCATTCGCCACGGCAGGACACGCCTGGACGCTGGATGAGAACAAACGTGACACCGCCGATCGTTTACTGTTGACCCGTCACGTACGCCATCATGGTGATGCGGTCGCGATTGTCGTGGCAAGAGATGAGTTAACCGCGGAGAATGCGGCCCTGCTGGTGAAGGTGGAATGGGAAAAACTCCCGGTGATTACCACGCCAGAAGCCGCTCTGGCGCATGACGCGGCCCTCATTCACCCTGGCGGTAATCTGCTCAATCGCAGTGAAATGACCACGGGAGATGTGCAACAGGCCATTGATGCCGCAGATTATCAACACCATGGCTATTACCAGACGCCGGTAATTCAACATTGCCATATGGAAAGCGTCACCTCATTTGCCTGGATGGAAGATGACTCACGTATTTCCATCGTCTCCAGCACGCAGATTCCACACATCGTGCGGCGGGTTGTGGGTCAGGCGCTGGACATTCCCTGGTCATGCGTACGGGTTATCAAACCGTACGTTGGCGGCGGATTTGGCAACAAACAGGACGTGCTGGAAGAGCCAATGGCCGCCTTCCTGACTCGTAAACTGGGCGGCATACCGGTGAAAGTGTCGCTGAGTCGCGAAGAGTGTTTTCTCGCTTCCCGGACCCGCCATGCGTTCACCATTGATGGACAGATGGGGCTTAATCGCGATGGCACGTTGAAAGGCTATCGTCTGGATGTCCTGTCAAATACCGGCGCTTACGCCTCACATGGACACTCGATCGCCTCAGCGGGCGGCAACAAAGTGGCCTGGCTCTATCCCCGAAGCGCGTATGCTTACCGTTCCACCACCTGCTACACCAATCTCCCTTCTGCTGGCGCGATGCGCGGTTACGGCGCGCCGCAGGTGATCTTTGCCGTGGAATCGATGCTGGATGATGCCGCGACGGCGCTGGGTCTCGATCCGCTCGAGGTTCGGTTACGAAATGCGGCTTGTGAAGGTGACAAAAACCCGATTACCGGCAAACGCATCTACAGCGCGGGACTCCCGGAATGTCTGCAAAAAGGCCGCACGCTGTTTGAATGGGACGCCCGTCGTGCAGAATGTCAACGTCAGCAGGGCAACATCCGCCGGGGCATCGGCGTCGCCTGCTTTAGCTACACCTCCAACACCTGGCCGGTCGGCGTGGAGATCGCCGGAGCCCGCCTGCTTTTGAACCAGGATGGCACGATCAACGTTCAGAGCGGTGCCACGGAAATCGGTCAGGGGGCGGATACCGTCTTCTCACAGATGGTGGCGGAGACCCTCGGCGTACCGGTCAGCGATGTGCACGTCATTTCGACCCAGGATACCGATATCACCCCATTCGACCCTGGCGCATTCGCCTCTCGCCAAAGCTATGTCGCCGCACCGGCACTGCGCAAAGCAGCAATACAACTGCGCGATAAGATCCTCCATCACGCTGCCGACATGCTGCATCAGTCCGTCATGAATCTGACGCTGACGGCAGGTAGCATCGTCCTTATCGATCGCCCGGACTCTCCGTTACTGTCATTAAAAGACCTGGCGATGGATGCGTTTTATCACCCGGAACGCGGCGGTCAGCTGTCAGCGGAATGCTCCGTGAAAACAACCACCAACCCACCGGCGTTTGGCTGCACGTTTGTCGATCTGAGCGTCGATATCGCACTGTGCAAGGTCACGATCAACCGCATCCTCAATGTCCATGATTCTGGCCATATCCTGAACCCGCAACTCGCGGAAGGACAGGTGCACGGCGGAATGGGGATGGGCATTGGCTGGGCGCTGTTTGAAGAGATGATCATCGATGAGGAAAGTGGCCTGGTACGAAACCCTAATCTCCTCGATTACAAAATGCCAACTATGCCCGACCTGCCGCAACTGGAAAGCGCCTTCGTTGAAACCCGGGAGCCGCAATCGGCATATGGGCATAAATCTCTCGGCGAACCGCCCATTATCCCGGTTGCTGCCGCCATTCGTAACGCAGTGAAAATGGCCACAGGCGTTGCTATTGATACGCTGCCCCTGACGCCAAAACGGCTGTATGCGGAGTTCCACCAGGCTGGCTTGATTTGAGGATAAGACCATGTATGACTTTGCTTCTTACCATCGCGCGTCAGACATTGCCGAGGCTATCAGCCTGCTGGCGCGCTATCCGCAGGCGAAACTGCTCGCCGGCGGAACTGACGTTTTGATTCAACTTCATCATCATAATGCGCGTTACCGTCATATCGTCGACATCCATGATCTGCCCGAGCTGCGGGGAATTACGTTGACGAAGGAGGAGGGATTGCGTATCGGTTCCGCCACCACCTTTAGCGATATTATCGAGAACCCCATCGCGCAACGACATCTGCCTGCCCTGTGCGCAGCCGCCGCCTCCATAGCCGGGCCGCAAATCCGCAATGTCGCCACCTACGGCGGGAATATCTGCAACGGCGCAACCAGCGCAGATTCGGCAACGCCAACGCTGATTTATGACGCCACGCTTGAGATAGCCTCGCCAAAGGGCGTGCGTTTTACCAGCATCATCGGTTTTCACACCGGCCCCGGAAAAGTCTCTCTTGAGCAAGATGAAATCCTTGTCGCCTTTCATTTTCCACCACAGCCCAGGGCCCATACCGGCAGCGCGCATTTTAAATATGCCATGCGCGATGCGATGGACATTTCGACCATCGGCTGCGCGGCACAATGCCAACTGGATAACGGTGGTCTTAAAGAACTTCGACTGGCGTTTGGCGTTGCATCTCCCACGCCAGTCCGCTGTCAGCATGCGGAGCGTGCGGCGCAAAATGCGCCATTGACTCTGCAAACGCTGGACGCAATCGCGGAATCCGTTCTGCAAGATGTCGCCCCGCGCTCTTCCTGGCGGGCCAGTAAGGAATTTCGTCTGCATCTCATTCAGACGATGACCCGGAAAGTGGTTACTGAAGCCGTTGTCGCGGCGGGAGGAAAGCTGCAATGAATGACACTAACCGAATCACGCTGGAATGCGTTATCAATGGTCACCCTTTTCAGCTCAGTATCATGCCGGGAATGCCGCTCTCTGAACTCCTGCGCGAACAAGGGTTGCTGAGCGTTAAACAGGGATGCTGTGTCGGTGAATGCGGAGCCTGTACGGTTCTGGTTGATGGTACAGCCATTGACAGTTGCCTGTATCTTGCCGCGTGGGCAGCAGGAAAACAGATCCGCACACTGGAAGGCGAATCGGCTGGCGGCCAACTCTCACGAGTCCAGATGGCTTATGCCTCATCCGGCGCCGTGCAGTGCGGCTTTTGCACGCCGGGTTTAATCATGGCGACCACCGCTATGCTGGCAAAGCCACGGGAACAGCCGTTAACCATTCTGGAGATCCGTCGCGGGCTGGCGGGAAATCTGTGTCGTTGCACCGGTTATCAAATGATTGTCGATACCGTACAACGCTGCACCGAGCCGGAGTAATAGACGCCGCCTCTTTCAGATTGCCTCCGGGATGGAGGCATTCACACGTTTGCGTGCAGAATTACGCGTTCAGCAGCTCATACTTTTTGATCTTGCGATAAAGCGTCGCAATGCCAATGCCTAACTCATCCGCCACCTGTTTTTTATTGGAGTGGCGGGAGAGCGCTTCGCGGATCATCTGCTTTTCCATCTCTTCCAGCGCGGTTCCGCCGGTGTCATCGGACAGCAACTGCGCCATGTGAGCCACCGCACCAACCGATTCTGGCGCTTTACCGTTGATCAGATTGGGTGGTAAGAGCGTACTGTCTATCACCTCGCCAGAAGGAACCACGTTGACCAGATATTCCATCAGATTGCTTAGTTCGCGCAGGTTTCCCGGCCATTGATGGTGTTTGAGCAAGTTCACAACATCCGGGGCAATACCCGGGTAGACCAGCCCTAAGCGGCGAGTATGCAGATGCAGAAAATAGTGCACCAACAATTCAATATCATCCTGTCGCTCACGTAGCGGCGGCAGGGTCAGTGGAATAACGTTCAGTCGATAGAACAGATCTTCGCGGAATTTGCCTTCGGCGATGAACTGCCCGAGGTTCTGATTGGTGGCTGAAATAATGCGGATGTCGACCTGAACCGGGCTGCTCGCCCCCAGCGGCAACACCTCTCTCGCTTCAATAGCTCTGAGCAGTTTAGCCTGTAGCATCAACGGCATATCGCCGATTTCATCGAGGAACAGCGTTCCACTGTTTGCCGCCTGAATCAGGCCGGTTTTACCATTGGCGGAAGCGCCGGTGAATGCGCCTTTGACATAGCCAAACAGTTCACTTTCCAGTAACTGTTCCGGTATCGCCGCGCAGTTGATGGCGATAAACGGTTTATTGCGCCGTTCACTCAGTTTATGAATGGCGCGCGCGACCACCTCTTTCCCGGTGCCGCTTTCACCCACAATCATGATGCTGGACGGACTGGGCGCAATACGACTAATGAGTCGCTTAAGCTGGCGCATGGCCCGGCATTCACCAACCAGTTGTTCAATATGCGGCTCATCGGCGGCAATCGACACTGAGGAACTGGTATGCGACTGATGGAAAGCCATCAGGAATAACTGCCGCCCCTGCACATGATGCAACTGACCAATAATCAGTTCACTTTTATCATCCCAGGAGACGATATGCTGCATATGTCCGTGGGTGAAATTACTTTCAAACGTTAACGGCCGAAACCTGACTGACTTTCCCACCATATTATTCTGTGCCGCGCCGAGAATTTTTAACGCGGTTTGATTCGCGAACTGTACGCGGTTATCTTCATCAATGACCAATACGCCTTGATCCATATTCTCAATCATTGTCGAAAATATTTTACTGATGCTGTCACTCCCACTTTGATCTTCGAGTAGTTTTGAAACAAAAATGGTGGATATATGGCGAACATAATCTGAAAACTCGCGCAGGTTATCATTGATATGTTCCTGCTGTTCATGTGTTACAGCAATCAAACTGATCACACCGACACAACGGTCCTGCAGAATGACCGGTGTTCCCAGAAAAGCCTTCTCACGACAGTTCTCTTTGCTATCACAACCATCACACAGCGGGTCTAAGCGGGAATGCGTCACGACCTTTTCTTTTTTACTTTCCAGCACATAGCGCAACAATCTGGAGTTGCCGCTCAACGGGCGCCCGAGGTATTTGCCGTAAGCGCCGGTTCCCGCGACGCGACAGAGGTTTTCGTCGACGATCTCAACTTCGAGTTGCAAAACGCTGGCAAGCATTCTGGCGAAACGCTGAATTGTAGGTTGAATCTGCATCAAAACGGACTGCGTTGTTGCAAGCACCATAGTCTTACCTTCCGAAATCACTTAAATGATTGATCATTGAAGACATTGATGGTTCGTAGAATATAAGGATACTAACTCAGACGAAATTTGCTTTGATAAAAACACAGGCTCTTTATCATTTTATAATGAAAATATGCAAGAGAAATCACATTTCCATATCAATATGAGAATTAACGGTGTGAGTTTATCAAACTGACGGTATTTACCTCCCTTACCCCTATTATTCTGCCCGCAAGTTCATTGACAAATTTCGATATTTATTGAGCCAAACGTTTTCGTATATTCATCGCTAATTACAAACAGCCTTATTCTGTGATCGGAACCGCATATTGCGGGATGAATTCCCGTTTAGCCACCACCGGATTCATTTTGGCACGCTTATTGTTAGTCCCTGGTATATCGGTGATGCCACGTGTCATTACCGCGGATAAGCCACCTTGCCGTCATTCCACTACCAGGATCTTACAATGAAAACTGTTAATGAGCTGATAAAGGATATCAATTCGCTGACCTCACACCTTCACGAGAAGGATTTTTTGCTTACATGGGAACAGACGCCGGATGAACTGAAACAAGTCCTGGACGTCGCTGCCGCACTGAAAATGCTGCGTGCCGAAAACATCGCGACCAAAGTCTTCAATAGTGGATTAGGAATTTCTGTATTCCGCGATAACTCCACCCGTACCCGCTTCTCCTATGCCTCCGCCCTTAACCTGCTCGGCCTGGCTCAACAGGACCTGGACGAAGGGAAATCACAAATCGCGCACGGCGAAACCGTCCGCGAAACGGCCAACATGATCTCCTTCTGCGCCGATGCCATTGGTATTCGCGACGACATGTATCTTGGCGCGGGCAACGCCTATATGCGTGAAGTCGGTGCCGCGCTTGATGACGGCTATAAACAGGGCGTACTCCCGCAGCGTCCAGCGTTAGTTAACCTGCAATGCGACATCGACCACCCGACACAGGCGATGGCAGATCTGGCCTGGCTGCGTGAACATTTCGGCTCTCTGGAAAACCTCAAAGGCAAAAAAATCGCCATGACCTGGGCCTACTCACCCAGTTACGGCAAACCTCTCTCCGTGCCGCAGGGCATTATCGGTCTGATGACCCGCTTCGGTATGGATGTCACCCTGGCGCACCCGGAAGGCTATGACCTGATCCCGGACGTGATTGAAGTGGCAAAAAACAACGCGAACGCGTCCGGAGGCAGTTTCCGTCAGGTCACCAGCATGGAAGAAGCCTTCAAAGATGCCGACATCGTCTATCCGAAGTCATGGGCACCTTACAAAGTGATGGAAGAGCGCACCGAACTTCTGCGCGCCAATGACCACGCGGCCCTGAAAGAGCTGGAAAGACAGTGCCTTGAACAGAACGCGAAGCATAAAAACTGGCACTGCACTGAAGAAATGATGCAACTCACCCGCAACGGCGAAGCGCTGTATATGCACTGCCTGCCTGCGGATATTAGCGGCGTCTCCTGCAAAGAAGGCGAAGTTACCGACGCCGTCTTCGAAAAATACCGCATCGCGACTTACAAAGAAGCCAGTTGGAAACCCTACATCATCGCCGCGATGATCCTCTCCCGCAAATATCCGAAACCTGGCGTGCTGTTGGAACAACTGTTGAAAGAAGCGCAACCACGCGTGAAATAACCCCTGAGCCGACCTGCCGGTCGGCTCTCCTTTCCGGAGGCCAAAAGGATAGGATATGTCCGTTTTCTCATTGAAGATCGATATTGTCGATAACCGCTTTTACAACGGTGAGACATCGCCCCTTTTTTCGCAAAAACAGGCCAAAGTGGCTCGCCAGTTCCATCAAAAGATCGCTGGCTACCACCCAACGCCGCTCTGTGCGCTGGATGACCTTGCCAGCCTGTTTGGCGTGAAAAAAATCCTCGTCAAAGATGAATCAAAACGCTTTGGACTCAACGCGTTCAAGATGCTCGGCGGAGCCTGGGCCATCGCCTGCCTGCTGTGTGAGAAATATCATCTTGATATTGAGACGCTCTCTTTCGAACAGCTTAAAAACGCCATCGGCGAAAAAATGACGTTCGCCACCACCACCGACGGCAACCACGGCCGCGGTATTGCCTGGGCTGCACAACAGCTCGGACAAAATGCGGTGATTTACATGCCGAAAGGCTCAGCCCAGGAGCGCGTGGACGCCATTCTCAACCTCGGCGCAGAGTGCATCGTCACCGATATGAACTATGACGATACCGTTCGCCTGACGATGCAGCATGCCCAACAGAACGGTTGGGAAGTGGTGCAGGACACCGCCTGGGAAGGCTACACCAAGATTCCTACCTGGATTATGCAGGGATACGCCACGCTGGCCGACGAGGCTGTTGAGCAAATGCGCGCCATGGATGTCACGCCGACTCACGTGCTGTTACAGGCCGGCGTAGGCGCAATGGCGGGCGGCGTGCTGGGCTATCTGGTGGACGTCTATGGCCCACAAAATCTGCACAGCATCATCGTCGAACCGGACAAAGCGGACTGTATTTATCGTTCCGGCGTGAAAGGTGACATTGTCAACGTCGGTGGGGATATGGCAACCATCATGGCCGGTCTGGCCTGTGGCGAACCTAACCCGCTTGGTTGGGAAATTCTGCGCAACTGCGCCACACAGTTTATCTCCTGCCAGGACAGCGTCGCCGCACTGGGCATGCGCGTGCTGGGCAATCCCTTTGGCAGCGACCCACGCGTGATCTCCGGTGAGTCCGGGGCCGTAGGATTAGGCATTCTGGCAGCCGTCCATCACCACCCACAGCGTCAGGCCTTAATGAACAAACTGGCGTTAGATAAAGACGCCGTTGTGCTGGTCATCAGTACCGAAGGCGATACCGATGTGAAGCACTACCGCGAAGTGGTCTGGGAAGGCAAACATCCGGTCGCACTGTAATCCCCCCCTATTGGACAACGCTCCCCAGGAGATTCGGGAGCGAACACTGGAGAAAAGTCATGGCTAAGCACATTCCCTTTAAACTGATTCTTGAAAAAGCAAACGACTACAAAGAGGACATGACGCGTTTCCTGCGCGATATGGTCGCCATTCCCAGCGAGAGTTGCGATGAAAAACGCGTCATTCATCGTATCAAGCAAGAAATGGAGAAAGTCGGCTTTGATAAAGTCGAGATTGACCCGATGGGCAACATTCTGGGATACATCGGTCATGGTCCGCGCCTTGTCGCGATGGACGCGCATATCGATACAGTCGGTATCGGCAACATCAAGAACTGGAATTTTGATCCCTATGAAGGGATGGAGACCGACGAACTGATCGGCGGACGCGGCACGTCAGACCAGGAAGGCGGTATGGCGTCAATGGTTTACGCCGGGAAGATCATTAAAGATCTCGGTCTGGAAGATGAGTACACGCTGCTGGTCACCGGCACGGTACAGGAAGAAGACTGCGACGGCCTGTGCTGGCAGTACATCATTGAACAATCCGGTATCCGCCCGGAATTCGTCGTTAGCACCGAACCAACCGACTGCCAGGTCTATCGTGGCCAGCGCGGACGCATGGAGATACGCATTGACGTACAGGGGGTGAGTTGCCACGGTTCCGCCCCGGAACGCGGTGATAACGCCATCTTCAAAATGGGCCCAATCCTCAACGAGTTACAGGAATTGTCACAGAATCTGGCCTGGGACGACTTCCTCGGGAAAGGAACCTTAACCGTTTCTGAAATCTTCTTCACGTCACCCAGCCGCTGCGCCGTAGCGGACAGTTGCGCCGTCTCTATCGACCGTCGTCTGACCTGGGGCGAAACCTGGGAGGGTGCGCTGGAAGAGATTCGCGCCCTGCCGGCAGTGAAAGCTGCCAATGCGGTGGTCTCAATGTACAACTATGACCGCCCCTCCTGGACCGGCCTGGTTTACCCCACCGAATGTTACTTCCCGACCTGGAAAGTGGAAGAAGATCACTTCACCGTCAAAGCGCTGGTCAATGCTTATGAAGGACTGTTCGGCAAAGCACCGGTGGTCGACAAGTGGACCTTCTCCACAAACGGCGTATCGATTATGGGACGTCACGGTATTCCGGTGATCGGTTTTGGTCCGGGTAAAGAACCAGAAGCCCACGCGCCAAACGAAAAAACCTGGAAATCACATCTGGTGACCTGCGCCGCAATGTACGCTGCCATTCCACTGTCCTGGCTGGCAACAAAATAACAATCCATCTGCCTCCCCCGGTTTACCGGGGGATTTCCGGAGAGTGCTATGCGCGTATTAATTAAAAATGGCATCGTCGTTAACGCCGATGGACAGGCAAAACAAGACTTACTGATTGAGAACGGCATCGTTCGCCAGCTTGACGCGAAGATTACGCCGCCGCCCTCATGTGAAATTATTGACGCAGCAGGATGTTACGTTTTTCCTGGCGGCGTGGATGTGCATACGCATTTCAATATCGACACAGGACTCGCCCGTAGCTGTGATGATTTTTTTACCGGCACCCGCGCTGCGGCGTGTGGCGGTACAACAACCATTATCGACCATATGGGATTTGGTCCGACAGGATGCCGCTTGCGCCATCAACTGGACATCTATCAGGGGTATGCGGCGCATAAAGCGGCGATTGACTACAGTTTCCACGGCGTCATTCAGCACGTCAATCACGCCATCCTCGATGAGATCCCGATGATGGTGGAAGAAGGTATCAGCAGCTTCAAGCTCTATCTGACCTACCAGTACAAACTCAACGATGATGAAACCTTGCAGGTGCTGCGCCGTCTGCACAAGTCCGGCGCGCTGACCACCGTCCACCCGGAAAACGACGCCGCTATCGCCAGTAAACGGGCCGAATTCATTGCCGCTGGCCTAACCTCACCGCGCTATCACGCCCTGAGCAGACCGCTGGAATGTGAAGCCGAGGCCATCGCCCGGATGATCAATCTTGCACAACTTGCAGGGAACGCGCCGCTGTATATCGTCCACTTATCCAACGGTCTGGGGCTGGACTATTTACGCCTGGCGAAAGCGAATCATCAGCCCGTGTGGATAGAGACCTGTCCACAATATCTGCTGCTGGATGAACGTCGTTATGACGGAGAAGACGGCCTGAACTTCATTCTCAGCCCGCCGCTACGCAATGTTCGTGAACAGGACAAGCTCTGGTGCGGCATCAGCGACGGTGCCATCGACGTGGTGGCAACGGACCACTGCACCTTCTCAAGTGTACAACGCCTGCAGATCTCAGGCGGTGATTTTAGCCGCTGTCCGAATGGTTTGCCCGGTGTGGAAAACCGCCTGCAACTGCTCTTTTCTGAAGGTGTCATGAGCGGACGAATTACCCCTGAACGCTTTGTCGCGTTGACCAGTGCGATGCCCGCCAGGCTGTTCGGCCTGTGGCCGCAGAAGGGGAGTCTGGCGCCTGGCGCTGATGGCGATGTGGTGATTATCGATCCCCGTCAAAGCCAGGTGATCCATCATGCCCGCCTGCACGATAACGCTGACTATTCGCCCTGGGAGGGGTTCCGCTGTCAGGGAGCCATTGTCAGAACGCTGTCGCGTGGCGAAACGATCTTCTGCGATGGCATTTTTACAGGGAAAGCAGGCCGGGGACGCTTCTTGCGGCGTAAGCCGTTCACCCCGCCCGGCGTTTGCGAAACAGACAACTGTGTATGATAAGTGAGGAAAAATGAGGAAGAAAATTGTTCTCGCGCTGGGTGGTAACGCGCTGGGTGACGATCTTGCCGGACAGATGCAGGCCGTCAAAATCACGGCGCAAGCCATTGTTGATCTCATCGCACAGGGTCATGAAGTTATCGTGACCCACGGTAATGGGCCGCAGGTAGGCATGATCAACCAGGCATTTGAAGCGGCGGCAAAAACAGAAGCGCACTCTCCAATGCTGCCGATGTCCGTCTGTGTGGCATTAAGCCAGGGCTACATCGGTTACGATCTGCAAAATGCGCTGCGCGAAGAATTACTCTCACGTGGAATGCACAAACCTGTCGCCACGCTGGTGACACAGGTAGAGGTCGATGCCAACGATCCGGCGTTCCTGAATCCTACCAAACCCATTGGTTCATTCTTCACCCAGCAAGAAGCGGAACAGCTGGAAAAACAAGGTTATACGCTTAAAGAAGATGCTGGCCGCGGTTATCGTCGCGTCGTTGCTTCACCTAAGCCGGTAGACATTATTGAGAAAGAGACCGTCAAAGCGCTGGTTGAGGCCGGACAGGTGGTCATTACCGTGGGCGGAGGCGGAATTCCGGTGATTCGTGAGGGTAACCATCTGCGTGGCGCCAGCGCGGTGATCGACAAGGACTGGGCCAGTGCCCGCCTGGCAGAGATGATCGATGCGGATATGCTCATCATTCTGACAGCTGTCGAAAAAGTGGCGATTAACTTTGGCAAAGAAAATGAGCAATGGCTGGATCGTCTGTCGTTGAGCGATGCGGAACGTTTTATCAGCGAGGGACATTTTGCCAAAGGTTCCATGCTGCCTAAAGTTGAGGCCGCGGCTTCGTTTGCTCGCTCCCGACCAGGTCGGGAAGCCCTGATTACGGTGCTGAGTAAAGCGAAAGAAGGGATTGAAGGAAAAACCGGCACCGTTATCTGCCAGTAGTCTGATACGTCTGTCCTGTGCGTTTGCCGGGGGCGATTCGCTTACCCGGCAACTCGCTTTACGCCACTTCAAGCACCTCATTCGTTGACTTCACCCCTTGATGCATCAGCATCATTAGCGCTTCCAGCACACCGCCGCCTATCGCTCTCGCCTTATCGGAGACGCTGGTAAAATCAGCCGTCTCGCCACGTGGATCGATATCGCCGATCTTAAAGCCGCCCACTACCGCCAGCCCGTCGCTTAATAGGCCGCGCACCATACCCGACAGCGGTGCTTTGATTTCGTTTTCCCCAATCCAGGCAATCACATCCCCCTCTTCCACCAGATCGCCTAATTTCACTCTGGCACGCATGATGCCTGCGGCAGGCGCACGGATCACCCGGCGAGCAGTATGCCCCATGATATTGCCGGGAATACCGGTATTTTCCTGTGCGCAACCGGCGTAAATCACCTGTCCCAGCCAGTGTCCGCGATTCGTTTCAATTACCGCATGGCAGTCTTCACCCGCAGTAAACCCAGGCCCCAACGCAATGGTCACGGGAGCCATCTCTTTCCGCGTGCCCAAATTCTGTTTTGCCAGGATAGCATCGACAACGCAGACGGGTTTCAGTGTGTCAATCAACGAACCTGCGGGGTCAACCAGTATCGGAATGAAGCCTCGCTCAGCTAACGCCGCGGCCTCTGCAGACGAGGTGGCCAGTCGGGCCGTCACGCCTTCCACGATCGTTTCGCCATCAAAAACCGCCTGTGCAAATGCGACACTACGGCGAATGACGGTCGGTTTATCCACTTCCAGCATGATCACTTTAAAACCGGCATGGAACAGACGTAGCGCCACGCCGCTGGCGATATCCCCCGCGCCACGAATCACCACACGCTGATGACCAGACGGGTGTGCGGCCCGCATCATCAGCCCACCAGGCGCATTGTTTTTAACCTGTAGGATCTCCGCCAGCACACTGATCGCAATTTCCTGCGGCGTTTCAGCACCAATGTTGTAACCAACGGGCGCATGCAGACGCGCAATATGCTCTTCAGCGACGCCCTTTTCCCGCAACTGACGCAGGAACAACTGCACTTTTCGACGGCTCGCCAGCAAACCCAACCACGCGACGGGCTGCCCGATCAATTTGTCCAGCGCCTCCCGATCCTGATTATTCGTCGCAATGAGCACAAAGTTGTCTGGACGAATCTCCAGCGCATCCACCGCCGCGGAAAAAGAATCGGCATGTAACAACTGTACCGAAGGGGGAAAAGCGTCCGGATTTACGCTCTCGCGGTAAACATCCGCCACGGCGATATCAAACCCTAGCAGCGCCGCACTCTGAGCAATCGCCCGGTTCACATGCCCGCCGCCAATTAACACCAGGCGCGGACGCAGACCGTGCACACTAATAAAGACCGACATCGCGCCGCCGCAATCTGAACCAACAGCGTCAACACCGTTACGGGCCATTCGACCATGGAACATACGCGGCTTTCTTTCCTGCAACGCCAGCAGCGCCTCCTCGATCACTTTGCGCTCAACCATTCCCCCGCCGATCGTACCCACGATAGACCCATCCTGATGCACCAGCATCTGTGCCGAATGCCGGGGTGTGGAACCCCGACTATCGACAATCTGCGCCAGCGCAAATGGGCGGTTTTGCTCTTCAAGTTTTGCAGCCTCTGTGAAAATATTCATACGAACCTCAATGGATATCCTTTCAGTCACCCGGTGTTACCGGCGTCGCTATCTCACAAATCTGCGCGCGATTGCAGGCGTTTCCTGGGCATTCCCCAGCCAGATAGCCTCCACATCGCCGTCCCACAAAGGCTGGATGAGCTCACTTTCATCAATAGCATTCTCAGATTGAGAAAAACGATTGAGGAACCAGACTCGTCGACTGGCAGGTGGTGCATTTTTGAATGCGCCCTGTGGATGCTGAACCAGTCGAATAAGCGCCTTCAGTGGTAAGGGGGATCCCTCCGTCAGGCCAGTAATCCCGGCAAACTGCGGCCAGCGATGCACCTGCTCTGCCCCTACGTTTTTTCCCAGAAGGTGTGCCCCCATAACGGCAATCACGCAGCAACTGCTTTCAGGCATGCAAGGTTCGTGCTCATCTGGCGCTTTGAGCGGCATTCCGCGGGCACCGTCTGCCTCGACGAGAACCACGTCACATTCCGCCCGCCGGGCTAGCGCATCGATGGCGTCTGGCGAGAAACCACGCGCTTTTCCCAATGGCGCTTTCCATGACTGAAAACAGGTTATGATGGGTTGCATTAAGGTGTGGGATGGCAATCCGGCGGGCTCCCGACAGAAAAGGATCGGCCAGCGCGGGTCAGGCAGAAACATATGCGTCGTCGTGGTGATAATTACCCGTCGACCTGATAATTGAAAGAGACGTGCGAGCCAGAAAAGGGTACTGGTTTTCCCACCGGCACCGACAACTGAAATAACCGCAGGCCGTTTCTGTGCACCTAAATCAAAGAATAAAGAAGCATGACCCGATATACTCATAAGCCTCTCTGAAGTGACACAACGTCTAATAGACATTATGGAATCGCTATGCCTGTTGTCGACTGTATAATTACTGCTGCCGGGTTATCATCCAGAATGGGAAAATGGAAAATGATGTTACCCTGGCGTGAAGGCACAATTCTTGATGCAAGTATCAAAAACGCGCTGCAATTTTGTAACAGAGTGATATTAGTTTCCGGTTATCGCGCAACTGAGTTACATAATCGCTATGCGAATCAGCCCAATATTATTATTACGCACAATCCGGATTATGCGCAGGGATTATTTACATCAATTAAGGTTGGCGCTACCGCCGTGCGGAGTAAATATTGCTTCATTACACACGGTGACATGCCAGAGCTGAACCGCGATATCTTTCGTAAAATCTGGATGTTACGAAACGATAATGCCCTTATCCCCTGCTATCACGGCCAGCCAGGACATCCTATTTTACTTTCTAAAAAATGCTTGTTGCAGGCCATATCCCAACCGGATGTGAGTAGTATGCGTCAGGCATTGCTGCGCGGAAAACATAATATCATTGAAATGAACGATGTTCAGATCACTCTGGATATTGATACCCCAGAGGATTTTATCAATGTGCAGGATCGGCACAAACAAATAACAAACCTGTAGTTAAACGATTGCGTTAAAGAAATTCCCCCGGCCATCTTTCACTTATCATAATGATAAGAGATCGCCATTTTTGAGAAAAACAGAATGCGGTAATGAAATACCTTCCCGCAATTATCCTCCCGGCTGATTTTCATTCTCATTTGGCATTTGTGAGATATTTCACAAAGCGGACTTAAGATTAGAACCGCTTCACAAAATTATATTTTTATGACGTTGCTTTGTCAGAGTGGTGTGAATGTTGCTCTATCTCTCCAAACCGCCGGATTTATCAGTTCCGGTCAACCGATGACATTTATGAACACGCGCTCCTTCCCGTTGCCTTGCAACACCCTGAAGGAGGTCGAGTAAAGCTAAGGAGAGGGTTATGGGGGATATAATGCGTCCGATTCCATTTGAGGAACTATTGACGCGCCTATTTGATGAATATCAGCAGCAACGCTCGATCTTTGGTATTCCTGAGCAACAGTTCTATTCACCGAAAAAAGGCAAATCGATAAATGTATTCGGTGAAACCTGTGCCACTCCCGTCGGTCCCGCCGCTGGCCCGCACACTCAACTCGCACAAAATATCATCACCTCCTGGCTGACAGGCGGCCGATTCATTGAACTCAAAACAGTCCAAATTCTCGATCGGCTGGAGTTGGAAAAACCCTGTATCGATGCGGAGGATGAGTGCTTCAATACCGAATGGTCGACTGAATTTACCCTGCTGAAAGCGTGGGATGAGTATCTTAAAGCCTGGTTCGCACTGCATTTACTGGAGCAACTGCTGCAACCTTCGGAAGCCGGTACCGGTAAATCGTTCATTTTTAATATGAGCGTCGGCTATAACCTTGATGGTATCAAGCAACCGCCCATGCAACAGTTCATCGACAACATGATGGACGCGTCGGCGCATCCTAAGTTCGCGCAATATCGCAACACACTACAGCAATGGCTGCACGATGAGACGTTCCTGGCGCGTCACGGGTTGAACGAACATCGACAGCATCTACAGGCGCTGCCAGCACGTATTCCCGCAAAACTGGTGCAGGGCGTCACGTTATCCACGATGCATGGTTGTCCGCCGCACGAAATAGAAGCCATCTGCCGCTACATGCTGGAAGAAAAAGGGCTGAATACCTTTGTGAAGCTCAATCCGACGCTCCTGGGTTACCCACGCGCGCGTGAAATTCTGGATAACTGCGGTTTTGCTTATGTCGGCTTAAAAGAGGAGTCGTTTGAACACGATCTCAAGCTCACTCAGGCGCTGGAAATGTTGCAGCGGTTGATGACGCTGGCAAAAGAAAAATCGCTGGGTTTCGGCGTCAAACTCACCAATACCCTCGGCACCATTAATCATAAAGGCGCGCTTCCCGGTGAAGAGATGTATATGTCCGGCCGGGCGCTGTTCCCTCTCTCGATCAATGTGGCCGCCGTGCTTTCCCGGGCGTTTGACGGCAAATTACCCATCTCCTATTCCGGCGGTGCCAGCCAGTTGACCATCCGCGATATCTTCGACACCGGAATCCGCCCGATCACGATGGCGACTGACCTG
Organism: Citrobacter farmeri; assembly: GCF_019048065.1. Classification (NCBI taxonomy): domain Bacteria; kingdom Pseudomonadati; phylum Pseudomonadota; class Gammaproteobacteria; order Enterobacterales; family Enterobacteriaceae; genus Citrobacter; species Citrobacter farmeri. The sequence goes on along the minus strand of NZ_CP077291.1, from coordinate 816,039 downwards.
TTAAAACCGGGCGGTTACCTGCGTCTGAGCGCCTGTATGCGTGAGCTGGAATCTTCAGATGCGTGGGGAATGGAACATGTCGATGTCGCGCGTCTGGATCGGCTGGCGGAAGAGGCCGTCACGATGGCCTACACCCAGAAAAACTGGAAGCCCGAAGAACGCATCGACGTTGCCGATGACTTGCCGTTGACCGACTGCTACGTGGCCCCTTGTGTTACAGCCTGCGCTATCAAACAGGATATTCCGGAGTATATTCGCCTGCTTGGTGAACAGCGTTACGCCGATGCCCTGGAACTGATCTATCAACGAAACGCCCTCCCTGCGATCACCGGTCATATCTGCGATCATCAATGCCAGTACAACTGTACCCGTCTGGACTACGACAGTGCGCTTAACATTCGTGAACTGAAGAAAGTGGCGCTGGAAAAAGGGTGGGAAGAGTACAAACAACGCTGGCATAAACCTGCAGGCTCGGGTTCACGTCATCCTGTTGCGGTCATCGGCGCGGGTCCTGCCGGGCTTGCCGCCGGTTACTTCCTGGCCCGGGCAGGACATCCCGTGACGCTATTCGAACGCGAAGCCAATGCGGGTGGCGTGGTGAAAAATATCATTCCCCAGTTCCGTATTCCGGCAGAACTCATCCAACACGATATCGATTTTGTCGCCGATCACGGCGTGAAGTTCGAATATGGCTGTGCACCGGATATGACCGTTCAAGGCCTGAAAGATCAGGGTTTCCACTATGTTCTGATCGCAACCGGTACGGATAAAAACAGCGGCGTGAAGCTCGATGGCGACAACCCCAACATCTGGAAATCACTCCCTTTCCTGCGCGAATACAACCAGGGAACGGCGTTGACGCTCGGTAAACATGTGGCGATCGTCGGTGCGGGTAACACGGCAATGGACTGTGCCCGAGCGGCATTACGCGTACCGGGTGTGGAAAACGTCACGGTGGTCTACCGTCGTTCGCTACAGGAGATGCCCGCCTGGCGTGAAGAGTATGAAGAAGCCCTGCATGACGGAGTTGAGTTCCGTTTCCTCAACAATCCGGAACGTTTTGATGCGGATGGCACACTCACCCTGCGCGTCATGACGCTCGGGGAGCCGGATGAGAAAGGGCGTCGCCGTCCGATGGAAACCGACGAAACGCTGACCCTGCATATCGATAGCCTGATTACCGCCATTGGTGAACAACAGGACAGCGACGCGCTGAGCGCAATGGGCGTACCGCTGGATAGCAAAGGTTGGCCAGAGGTGAACAACAATGGCGAAACCCGTCTCTCCGACGTGTTCATGATTGGCGATGTCCAGCGCGGTCCGTCATCCATTGTTGCTGCCATCGGCTCTGCGCGCCGGGCCACGGATACCATCCTCTGGCGAGAAAATATCCGCTCACACCACGACGATAAGCGCTGGAGTAATGTCAGTCCCGCTAAAATCTATCAGCGTAAAGGCGAGATAGCGATCGCAAGGGTCGATAAAGACGACCGCGACGCCTTTGTCGTCCAGGAAGCGGCCCGCTGTCTTGAATGCAACTATGTCTGCAGCAAATGCGTGGATGTCTGTCCAAACCGCGCCAATGTGTCGATTCCCGTTCCTGGCTTCCAGAACCGCTTCCAGACGCTGCACCTGGATGCTTACTGCAACGAATGCGGTAACTGCGCCCAATTCTGCCCGTGGCAGGGCAAGCCGTATAAAGACAAAGTCACGCTCTTTAGCCTACCGCAGGATTTCGACAACAGCACTAACCCCGGTTTCCTGGTGGAAGACGATCGGGTCAGAGTCCGGTTAAACGACCAAAGCTGGGTGTTGAACATCAGCAGCGATGGGCAGTTCGCCAGCATCCCGCCGGAGCTGGATGACATGTGCCGAATCATCAGCTATGTCCACCAGCGTCACCATTACCTGTTAGGCCGCGTGGAGGTGTAATCATGTTGATTCTGAAAAATGTCACTGCCGTACAACTTCATCCGGCCAGCGTGCGCGAAGGTGTGGATATTGCGATCGACAAAGACGCGATCGTTGAAGTGGGCGATGCCCTGACGCAGCGCTACCCGCAGGCGCAATGGAAAGAGATGCACGGGCGAATCGTGATGCCGGGCCTGGTCTGCGCGCATAACCACTTTTATTCCGGTTTATCACGCGGGATCCAGGCCAATATCGCTCCCAGCCCGGACTTTATCTCGACGCTGAAAAACCTGTGGTGGCGTCTGGACCGTGCTCTTGACGAAGAATCGCTCTACTACAGCGGGCTGATTTGCTCAATGGAGGCAATTAAGAGCGGATGCTCTGCGGTGATCGATCACCACGCCTCGCCGGGCTACATACAAGGGTCGCTTTCTACACTACGTTCAGCATTTTTAAAGGTGGGCCTGCGGGCAATGACCTGCTTTGAAACCACCGATCGTAACGAGGGAATCAAAGAGTTGCAGGCCAGCGTCGAAGAGAATATCCGCTTCGCCCGCCAGATAGACCACGCTCGGGAGACCGGTAGCGAGCCGTACCTGGTGGAAGCGCACATTGGCGCGCACGCCCCGTTTACCGTACCAGATGCCGGTCTGGAGATGTTGCGTGAGGCCATCAGCATCACCGGGCGCGGGCTGCACATCCATGCGGCGGAAGACAGTTACGATGTCTCCCACAGCCATCATCTGTATGGTAAAGACCTGCTGGTCCGGCTGGCGGAATACGGGCTTATCGACAGTAAAACGTTGGTGGCGCACGGTCTGTACCTGTCCGGAGAAGATATCGCGTTGCTGAATCAGCAAGATGCCTTCCTGGTACACAATGCCCGCTCCAACATGAATAACCATGTGGGTTACAACCACCACCTTACCCACATTCGCAATCTGGCGCTGGGGACGGACGGCATCGGCTCCGACATGTTGGAAGAGATGAAATTTGCCTTCTTCAAACATCGCGACGCGGGCGGTCCTCTGTGGCCTGACAGCTTTGCGAAAGCGCTGGCAAATGGCAACGAGCTGTTGCACCGCAACTTCGGGGAAAACTTTGGCCAACTGCAAGCCGGTTATAAGGCCGATTTAACCCTCCTTGACTATTCGTCGCCGACGCCGCTGATCGCCGAAAACGTTGCCGGGCATATCGCCTTCGGCCTCGGTTCAGGCAGCGTGCACAGCGTGATGGTGAATGGCGTGATGGTATATGAAGACCGTCAGTTCACTTTCGATACCGATTCAATTTATGCGCAGGCCCGAAAAGCCGCCGCCAGCATGTGGCGGCGAATGGATGCGCTGGCATAGCCCATACCCTCTTCTGAACGGGAGAGGGAGTGATGAGGAATGATTGATGATTGAACAATTTTTCAGGCCCGACTCCGTTGACCAGGCGCTGGAACTCAAGCGTCGCTATCAGGAGGACGCCGTGTGGTTTGCCGGGGGCAGCAAACTCAACGCCACGCCAACGCGTACCGATAAGCGAATTGCTATTTCACTACAGGATCTGGAACTGGAGTGGATCGACTGGGACAATGGCACATTGCGCATTGGAGCGATGACCCGTCTGCAACCTTTACACGATGCCCGTTATCTCCCGGCAGCACTGCGGGAGGCGATCGGCTTTATTTACTCGCGTCATTTACGTAACCAGTCAACTCTCGGCGGAGAGATTGCCGCACAACAGAAAGAATCTGTGTTACTCCCCGCCCTGCTGGCGCTGGACGCCCAGCTGGTTTGTGGTGATGGCGAAACCCTGTCGCTGGAAAGCTATCTCGCCTCCCCACGCGATCGCCTGCTCACCGAAATTATCATTAAAGATCCCTTCCGTCCTTGCGCCACCCGCAAAGTAAGCCGTTCACAAGCCGGATTAACCGTCGTGACAGCGGCGGTCGCGTTAACAGAACATGGTGGTATTTGTATCGCGCTGGATGGCGTGGCGGGCAAAGCGCAACGCCTGCGTGATGTGGAAACACAAATGCGCGAAGGTGCAGAACTGGAACAAATGGTCGCTAACGCCATATTCCCACAGGATGATATTCGAGGTAGCGCTGCCTATAAGCGCTACATCACCGGCGTGGTCGTGGCCGATCTGTATGCAGACTGTCTGATGCTCGGGGAGGACGTTGTATGATGATTCACTTCACATTGAACGGCACGGTCCGTGAAATGAAGATTAACCCGGGCGAAAACGTACAGAAACTATTGTTCAACCTGGGCATGCACTCGGTACGTAACAGCGATGACGGATTCGGTTTCGCCGGTTCGGACGCGATTCTTTATAACGGTCGCATCGTCAATGCCTCATTATTGATTGCCGCTCAGTTGGATCACGCGGAGATCCGCACCAGCGAATCACTCGGTAAGTGGAATGCGCTGAGCCTCGTTCAACAGGCGATGGTGGATGTCGGCGTCGTGCAGTCCGGTTATAACGATCCGGCCGCCGCGCTGATCATCAGCGATCTGTTGGAGCGCATCGCGCTCCCTACGCGTGAAGAGATTGACGATGCATTGTCCGGTCTGTTCAGCCGTGACGCGGGCTGGCAGCAATATTATCAGGTGATCGAACTGGCGGTGGCACGTAAAAACGATCCGCAAGCCCATATTACCGTAGCACCAACTTTCCGCGACGATCTCGCGGTCATTGGTAAGCCCTGGCCAAAAACGGATGCAGCCAAAATGGTCCAGGCCAAACCCTGCTATGTGGAAGACCGGATCACTCCTGACGCCTGCGTGATTAAAATGCTGCGCAGTCCGCACGCCCATGCGCTGATTACTCATCTCGACGTCAGCAAAGCCGAAGCGCTACCCGGCGTGGTTCACGTCATCACGCATCGCAACTGTCCCGATATCTACTATACGCCAGGCGGACAGAGTGCGCCGGAACCCTCCCCGCTCGACCGTCGCATGTTCGGTAAGAAACTGCGCCACGTCGGCGATCGCGTTGCCGCCGTGGTTGCAGAAAGCGAAGAGATTGCACTGGCAGCGCTGGCGCTTATCGACGTGAAATACGATGTGCTTAAACCGGTATTGTCGATTGACGAAGCGATGGCGGACGATGCCCCAGTCGTCCACGATGAACCCGTGGTATACGTCGCTGGCGCGCCGGAGACGCTGGAAGAAGACAACCGCCATGCCGCCCAGCGTGGCGAGCATATGATCATCAACTTCCCGATTGGTTCTCGTCCCCGGAAAAATATCGCCGCCAGTATCCATGGTCATATCGGCGACATGGAGAAAGGTTTTGCCGAAGCGGATGTGATTATTGAGCGCACCTACCATTCCACACAGGCGCAACAGTGCCCGGCAGAGCCTCATATCTGTTTTACCCGCATGGATGGCGATCGTCTGATCATTCACGCCTCAACTCAGGTACCATGGCACCTTCGCCGCCAGGTGGCCCGTCTCGTTGGCATGAAACAACACAAGGTCCACGTCATTAAAGAGCGCGTCGGCGGCGGCTTTGGTTCCAAACAGGATATCCTGCTGGAAGAAGTCTGCGCCTGGGCGACCTGTGTGACCGGACGCCCGGTCTATTTCCGTTATACCCGTGAAGAGGAGTTCATTGCCAATACCTCCCGTCACGTTGCGAAAGTCACGGTTAAGCTTGGCGCGAAGAAAGATGGTCGCCTGACGGCGGTTAAAATGGACTTCCGCGCCAATACTGGCCCTTACGGCAACCATTCTCTGACCGTACCGAGCAACGGTCCGGCACTTTCGTTACCGCTGTACCCTTGCGACAACGTCGATTTCCAGGTCACCACGTACTACAGCAATATCTGCCCGACTGGGGCGTATCAGGGCTATGGTGCGCCGAAAGGCACTTTTGCGATGACAATGGCGTTAGCCGAGCTTGCCGAACAACTGCAAATTGACCAACTGGAGATCATCGAGCGCAACCGGGTTCACGAAGGACAGGAACTGAAGATACTCGGTGCGATCGGCGAAGGGAAAGCGCCAACGTCCGTTCCTTCCGCCGCCAGCTGTGCGCTGGAAGAGATCCTGCGCCAGGGACGGAAGATGATCGACTGGTCTTCACCCAAGCCGCAGGACGGTGACTGGCGTACCGGTCGCGGAGTCGCCATTATCATGCAGAAATCAGGGATCCCGGATATCGATCAGGCCAACTGCATGATCAAACTGGAATCCGATGGCACCTTCATCGTCCATTCCGGCGGTGCGGATATCGGCACTGGACTGGATACCGTCGTCACCAAGCTGGCAGCGGAAGTGCTGCACTGCGCGCCAGAAGACGTGCATGTCATCTCCGGCGATACGGATCATGCGCTCTTCGACAAAGGCGCTTACGCCTCATCCGGCACCTGCTTCTCGGGGAATGCGGCGCGTAAGGCGGCGGAAAACCTGCGCGAAAAAATCCTTTTTCACGGTGCACAAATGCTGGGCGAACCCGTTTCTGATGTTCAACTGGCGGCCCCTGGCGTCGTGCGCGGCAAGCAGGGAGAAGTAAGCTATGGTGAAATCGCGCATAAAGCAGAGACGGGGACCGGTTTTGGCACGCTGGTCGCCACGGCCAGTTACATCACCGCAGACTTCGCTTTCCCCTATGGAGCGAACTTCGCCGAAGTCGCGGTGAATACCCGCACCGGCGAAATTCGTCTCGACAAGTTCTACGCGCTGCTGGACTGCGGCACGCCGGTCAACCCGGAACTCGCGCTGGGGCAAATCTACGGTGCGTCGATGCGGGCGATCGGTCACAGTCTGACTGAGGAGATCCTCTATGATCCTGAAGGCCATCCACTGACCCGCGACCTGCGCAGCTATGGCGCCCCCAAAATTGGCGATATCCCTCGAGATTTTCGTGCCGTGCTGGTGCCGAGCGACGACAAAGTCGGCCCCTATGGTGCCAAATCGATCTCTGAAATTGGCGTAAACGGTGCGGCGCCCGCCATTGCCACCGCGATTCATGATGCTTGCGGCGTATGGTTACGCGAATGGCACTTCACACCGGAGAAAATACTGACCGCACTGGAAAAAATGTAGCGACGTGGGCCGCTCAGGCGGCCCGCTTTCATGACTCAATAATGATTAAATGCCGTCTGCGGAAATGAGATAAGCCGTTCTCAGGGCAACCTGCGCCTCAAATTCGCAGAATTTAATTCTGCTGATTCAGATGATCAAATTTACTTATTAAGGAGTGAAGGGATGTCTGATATATCACGTGCAGGCTCAGATCTGATTTACGAACTGGAGGATCGCCCTCCCTTTCATCAGTCAATTATTGGCGCGATCACCCACCTGCTGGCCATCTTTGTTCCCATGGTCACACCCGCATTAATTGTCGGCACCGCGCTACAGCTCTCGGCGGAAACCACCGCCTACCTGGTTTCAATGGCGATGATTGCCTCCGGCATCGGTACCTGGCTGCAGGTCAATCGCTATGGCATGGTCGGCTCCGGTTTACTCTCGATTCAGTCGGTCAATTTCTCCTTTGTCACGGTGATGATTGCCCTGGGCAGCGGGATGAAAAACGACGGATTTCATGAAGAGTTGATCATGTCATCGCTGCTCGGCGTTTCATTTGTCGGGGCATTTCTGGTGGTGGGATCGTCTTTCATTCTGCCTTACTTGCGCAGAGTCATTACCCCGACCGTCAGCGGCATAGTGGTGCTGATGATTGGCCTGAGCCTGATTAAAGTCGGGATCATCGATTTTGGCGGCGGCTTTGCGGCGAAAAGCAGCGGCACCTACGGGAATTACGAGAACATTGGCGTCGGGTTGCTGGTGCTGATCGTGGTGATCGGTTTTAACTGCTGCCGCAGTCCGTTACTGAGAATGGGTGGCATCGCAATCGGCCTGTGCGTGGGCTATGTTGTCTCTCTGTGCCTTGGCATGGTGGATTTCAGTGGTATACGCAATCTGCCGTGGGTCACCATCCCGACCCCCTTTAAATACGGTTTTCAGTTCAATTTTCATCACTTTCTGGTCGTCGGGACCATTTATCTACTCAGCGTGCTGGAGGCTGTAGGAGACATTACCGCGACGGCGATGGTTTCCAGACGCCCGATTCAGGGGGATGAATATCAGTCGCGCCTGAAGGGCGGGGTGCTGGCTGATGGACTGGTCTCCGTCATTGCCTCTGCGGTGGGTTCACTCCCCTTGACGACCTTTGCGCAAAACAACGGCGTTATTCAGATGACCGGCGTCGCCTCACGCTATATCGGGCGCACAATCGCCGTCATGCTGGTGTTGCTTGGTCTGTTTCCGATGATTGGCGGCTTCTTCACCACGATTCCCTCGGCGGTACTGGGGGGAGCGATGACGCTGATGTTCTCAATGATCGCAATCGCCGGGATCCGCATCATCATCACCAACGGGCTTAAACGCCGTGAAACGCTGATTGTCGCCACCTCTTTGGGGCTGGGTTTGGGTGTCTCCTATGACCCGGAAATTTTCAAAATCCTGCCAGCCTCAATTTATGTACTGGTGGAAAACCCCATCTGCGCAGGCGGACTGACCGCCATTCTACTGAATATCATTCTCCCTGGAGGTTACCGGCCTGAAGAAGTGCTGCCGGGCATCGCCTCCCCGGAGGAAGCGGACTAACGGTAAAGGAGTTTACGATGTCTGGAGAACATACGTTGAAAGCGGTGCGCGGCAGCTTTATTGACGTCACCCGCACCGCCGAAGACCCGGAAGAAATTGCCTCAGCGCTACGATTTGTGGAAGACGGCTTGTTGCTGATTCGCCAGGGGAAAATCGAATGGTTTGGCGAATGGGAAGAAGGGAAACATCGAATCCCTGACGCCATCCGTGTCCGTGACTATCGCGGAAAACTGGTCGTGCCGGGATTCGTTGATACGCATATCCACTACCCCCAGAGCGAAATGGTCGGTGCCTATGGCGAACAGTTGCTGGAATGGCTGAATAAACACACCTTCCCGACCGAAAAACGTTACGAGGATCTGGAATACGCACGCGAGATGTCGGCTTTTTTTATTAAGCAACTGTTGCGTAATGGCACCACCAGCGCGCTGGTTTTTGGTACGGTGCATCCACAGTCCGTTGATGCATTATTCGAAGCCGCAAGCCATATCAATATGCGCATGATCGCCGGCAAAGTGATGATGGATCGTAACGCACCGGATTACCTGTTGGACGATGCCGAAAGCAGCTACCTGCAAAGTAAGGCGTTAATTGAACGCTGGCATAAAAATGGTCGTCTGCTGTATGCCATCACGCCGCGCTTTGCGCCGACCTCTTCCCCGCAGCAAATGGTAATGGCGCAGCGTCTGCGTGAAGAATATCCCGATACCTGGCTGCATACCCATCTCTGTGAAAATAAAGACGAAATTGCCTGGGTTAAAGAACTCTATCCTGAACATGACGGCTATCTGGATGTGTATCACCAGTACGGACTGACGGGCAAAAACTGCGTCTTCGCCCACTGCATACATTTGGAAGAGAAAGAGTGGGATCGCCTGAGTGAAACCCACTCCAGCATCGCCTTTTGTCCAACCTCAAACCTCTATCTCGGCAGCGGTTTGTTCAACCTGCAAAAAGCCTGGCGTAAGAAAATCAACGTCGGCATGGGAACCGATATCGGTGCGGGCACCACTTTCAACATGCTGCAAACGCTGAACGAAGCCTACAAAGTGGTGCAATTGCAGGGCTACCGACTCTCGGCATACGAAGCATTTTACCTGGCGACGCTCGGTGGCGCGAAAGCACTGGGCCTCGACCATCTTATTGGCAACTTTACGTCGGGCAAAGAGGCGGACTTTGTGGTGCTGGAACCAACGGCGACGCCGCTGCAGCAACTGCGCTATGACAACTCAAAATCCCTGGTCGACAAATTGTTCGTGATGATGACGCTGGGCGACGATCGCTCAATTTACCGCACCTACGTCGATGGGCGTCTGGTGTACGAACGGACCTGACAGAACGCTAACATCCTGCTGAGGACATCATTATGTCTGGAGATATACTGCAAACCCCCGGCACGTCGAAACCTCGCGGCGCGCTGGATAATTATTTCAAGATTACTGAGCGTGGCAGTACCGTGCGCCAGGAGATATTGGCCGGGTTGACCACCTTTCTGGCAATGGTCTATTCGGTCATTGTCGTGCCCGGAATGCTGGGGAAAGCGGGATTCCCACCCGCCGCCGTCTTTGTCGCTACCTGTCTTGTTGCAGGCTTCGGTTCGTTGTTGATGGGACTCTGGGCCAACCTGCCGATGGCGATCGGCTGTGCAATTTCGCTAACCGCCTTTACCGCATTCAGCCTGGTGCTGGGCCAGCAGATCTCGATTCCCGTCGCCCTCGGAGCAGTTTTTCTGATGGGGGTGATTTTTACCGCTATCTCGGTTACCGGGGTCCGGACCTGGATCCTGCGAAACTTACCCATGGGTATCGCGCATGGCACCGGGATTGGCATTGGGCTGTTCCTGTTGCTGATCGCGGCGAACGGCGTCGGCATGGTGATTAAAAACCCGCTGGAAGGACTTCCGGTGGCACTAGGCGCATTTACCTCATTTCCGGTTCTGATGAGTCTGCTGGGACTGGCGGTCATTTTCGGGCTGGAGAAATGCCGCATCCCCGGCGGGATCCTGCTGGTGATTATCGCCATCTCCGTTATCGGTTTGATATTTGATCCCGCCGTCAAATTTCACGGTCTGGTTGCTATGCCCAGTCTGAGCGGTGAAGATGGTAAGTCTCTGATTTTTAGCCTTGATATCATGGGAGCCTTACAACCCGCGGTGCTGCCCAGCGTACTGGCACTGGTGATGACAGCGGTTTTCGATGCCACCGGCACCATCCGCGCTGTCGCCGGGCAGGCGAATCTGCTCGATAAGGACAACCAGATCATCAACGGCGGTAAAGCGCTGACCAGCGACTCTATCAGTTCCGTGTTTTCCGGACTGGTGGGCGCAGCACCGGCGGCCGTCTATATTGAATCCGCTGCGGGAACCGCCGCCGGAGGAAAAACGGGGCTGACCGCCACCATCGTCGGCTGTTTATTCCTGCTCATCCTGTTCTTATCACCTCTCTCTTACCTGATCCCAGGCTATGCGACCGCCCCTGCGCTGATGTACGTCGGCTTGCTGATGCTCAGTAACGTTTCAAAACTGGATTTCGATGACTTCATCGATGCGATGGCCGGTCTGGTCTGCGCGGTCTTTATCGTCCTGACCTGTAATATCGTCACCGGCATTATGCTCGGTTTCGTGACGCTGGTTGTCGGGCGTGTGTTTGCCCGGGAATGGCAGAAGCTGAATATCGGTACCGTCATCATTACCGTCGCGCTGGTCGCGTTCTACGCCGGCGGATGGGCAATTTAAGCGACGCTCCGCGCAAACGCGCGCGGAGCTGTTCTATCGGCCTCACCCTTCAGGAGAAAACGCATGAGCGCCATAGATTCCCACCATCCCTCATCTTCGGGGCAAGGCCGCGCTACCGATGAGGTCGACCGCCTGTTATCGCCAGGCAAGCTGGTCGTTCTCGGTTTACAGCACGTGCTGGTCATGTACGCAGGTGCGGTCGCTGTACCGCTGATGATTGGCGACAGGCTCGGCCTCAGTAAAGAAGCCATCGCGCTGCTAATCAGTTCTGATCTCTTTTGCTGCGGGATCGTTACTCTGCTGCAATGTGTTGGCATTGGCCGTTTTATGGGGATTCGCCTGCCCGTAATTATGTCGGTGACGTTTGCTGCCGTGACGCCGATGATTGCGATTGGCATCAACCCGGATATCGGTTTGTTGGGAATTTTTGGCTCAACCATCGCCGCAGGAGCGATCACCACACTCCTGGCGCCGCTTATCGGTCGCCTGATGCCGTTATTTCCACCGCTGGTGACGGGGGTGGTGATCACCTCAATTGGTCTGAGCATCATTCAGGTGGGCGTTGACTGGGCGGCGGGCGGGAAGGGCAATCCTGAATATGGTAATCCGGTCTATTTAGGTATTTCGTTTGCGGTCTTAATTTTTATTTTATTAATCACCCGATATGCCAAAGGTTTTATGTCCAACGTCGCTGTCCTGCTGGGGATCATCTTTGGTTTTGCGCTCTCATGGATGATGAACGAAGTAAATTTGTCAGGTCTGCACGATGCCTCGTGGTTCGCGATTGTCACACCGATGGCCTTCGGTACCCCCGTCTTTGATCCGGTGTCGATTCTGACCATGACCGCCGTGCTGATTATTGTGTTTATTGAATCGATGGGGATGTTCCTGGCACTCGGCGAGATCGTCGGTCGCAAACTCTCTTCGCAGGATATCATTCGTGGCCTGCGCGTGGATGGCGTTGGGACAATGATTGGCGGACTGTTTAACAGCTTTCCCCATACCTCGTTTTCCCAAAACGTTGGCCTGGTCAGCGTCACGCGCGTGCACAGCCGATGGGTCTGCATCGCCTCTGGCGTCATCTTAATTTTGTTTGGTATGGTGCCGAAAATGGCGGTTCTGGTCGCCTCCATTCCGCAGTTCGTCCTTGGCGGCGCAGGCCTGGTGATGTTTGGCATGGTACTGGCAACCGGTATCCGCATTCTCTCGCGCTGCAATTACACCACAAACCGTTACAACCTCTACATTGTGGCCATTAGCCTGGGTGTCGGCATGACGCCGACGTTATCGCATGACTTTTTTTCTCGCCTGCCTGCCGTTCTCCAGCCGTTGCTGCACAGCGGCATTATGCTGGCCACCTTCAGCGCTGTTGTATTGAATCTGTTTTTCAATGGCTACCACCACCATACCGGACTGGTACAGGAATCCGTCTCGGATAAAAACCTGAAGGTCAGAACGGTGCGAATGTGGTTGCTGATGCGCAAACTGAAAAAAAATCAGCAGGATGAATAGCATGAATCTCTTTCTGCGCGGCCTGATCGCCCTACTGTTGCTCATGCTGATGTCGATACCCGCCATTTCAGACGGCATTGCACTGGGTATCGAAAGTCGCTTCCAGTTTATGCTGCTGTTTTTCTAAAATCGCGCCCGCTCCCGACATCCGTATCGCAGGATGCGGATGTCACATTCCGGCGTTAAACGCTCCCTGAGCTAATCATTGCGACCTGAGATCTCATATACTGGTATGTGCTTAAGAGTTACAGTGAGACATTATGCGACAGGAACACGTCATTTTGCTGGATGCACAGGACACCCCTTCCGGCACGCTGGAAAAATACAGCGCCCACACCGTTAATACGCCATTGCATCTCGCCTTCTCTTCCTGGCTGTTCAATGCAGAGGGGCAACTTTTGGTGACCCGCCGCTCGCTTGCGAAAAAAGCGTGGCCGGGTGTCTGGACAAACTCGGTTTGCGGCCATCCTCAACAAGGTGAAAGTGACGAAGAGGCCATTATCCGCCGCTGCCGTCATGAGCTGGGCGTAGAGATTGCCAGTCTGACTCCCGTCTACCCTGCCTTCCGCTACCGGGCGACCGATCCCAGTGGGATCGTAGAGAATGAGGTTTGCCCGGTCTATTCTGCACGGGTGATCGGTGAACTGCGGGTCAATTGCGACGAAGTGATGGATTATCAGTGGAGCAATCTGGAGGATGTTTTATGCGCAATTCGCATGACGCCCTGGGCCTTCAGCCCGTGGATGGTGATGCAGGCTGCTGATGATGATGCGCGCGAGCGACTGCGAGAATATTGCCGGCGTTAATTGACGCCGGATGGCGCTACGCTTATCCGGCCTACGGCAAGCGTAACGCTATCCGACATTTCACCGCTTATTTTACCGGGCGCATCGCCGGGAACAGGATGACGTCACGGATGGTATGGCTGTTAGTGAACAGCATAACCATACGGTCAATACCAATACCCAGACCTGCAGTCGGCGGCAGACCGTGTTCCAGCGCGGTGACGTAATCTTCGTCGAAGAACATCGCTTCGTCGTCGCCCGCCGCTTTCGCGTCAACCTGATCCTGAAAGCGCTGCGCCTGATCTTCCGCATCGTTCAGCTCGCTAAAGCCGTTACCGATCTCACGACCGCCAATGAAGAACTCAAAGCGATCGGTGATTTCCGGGTTCTCGTCATTACGACGTGCCAACGGAGACACTTCTGCCGGGTACTCGGTAATGAAGGTCGGCTGAATCAGATGCGCTTCGGCCACTTCTTCGAAGATTTCCGTCACAATACGGCCCAGACCCCAGCTCTTCTCGACCTTAATACCAATAGATTCAGCGATCGCTTTGGCAGAGTCGAAGTTATCCAGTTCAGCCATTTCCGTTTCCGGACGGTATTTCTTGATCGCTTCGCGCATGGTCAGTTTTTCGAACGGCTTGCCGAAATCGAACACTTCATCGCCGTAAGGGACTTCCGTTTTACCCAGCACGTCCTGCGCCAGCGTACGGAACAGTGACTCCGTCAGTTCGATCAGATCTTTATAGTCCGCATACGCCATGTAGAGTTCCATCATGGTGAACTCAGGGTTATGACGCACGGAGATCCCTTCGTTACGGAAGTTACGGTTGATTTCGAACACGCGCTCGAAGCCGCCAACCACCAGACGCTTCAGGTACAGTTCCGGCGCAATACGCAGGTACATGTCCAGATCCAGCGCATTGTGATGGGTGATAAACGGACGCGCAGACGCGCCGCCTGGGATCACCTGCATCATCGGGGTCTCAACTTCCATAAAACCGCGACCAACCATGAACTGACGAATGCCCGCCAGGATCTGAGAGCGCACTTTAAAGGTGTTGCGGGACTCATCGTTAGAGATGAGGTCCAGGTAGCGCTGACGATAGCGCGCTTCCTGATCCTGCAGACCGTGGAATTTATCCGGCAGCGGACGCAACGCTTTGGTCAGCAGACGTAATTCGGTGCAGTGGATAGACAGTTCGCCCGTTTTGGTCTTGAACAGCTTCCCTTTCGCGCCGAGGATGTCGCCGAGGTCCCATTTTTTGAACTGCTCGTTGTAAATGCCTTCCGGAAGGTCGTCGCGAGCAACGTACAGCTGAATACGACCGCCCACGTCCTGCAACGTCACAAAGGACGCTTTACCCATGATACGACGGGTCATCATGCGGCCTGCAACGGACACTTCGATGTTCAGCGCTTCCAGCTCTTCGTTCTCTTTCGCATCGAAGTCAGCGTGCAGTTGGTCTGAGGTGTGATCGCGACGGAAATCGTTCGGGAAAGCGATACCCTGCTCGCGCAGGCCAGCCAGCTTCTCACGGCGCGTTTTCAGTTCGTTATTAAGATCGGTTACCGCGTCAGCGCCCTGTGCGTGTTGTTCAGACATGTTGGTTCCTCATAACCCTGCTTTCAAACTTGCTTCGATAAATTGATCCAGGCTGCCGTCCAGCACGGCCTGCGTGTTGCGGGTTTCAACCCCGGTACGCAAGTCTTTAATGCGGGAGTCATCAAGGACGTAAGAACGAATCTGGCTTCCCCAGCCGATATCGGATTTGGTATCTTCCATCGCCTGCTTCTCGGCGTTCTTCTTCTGCATTTCCAGTTCATAAAGCTTTGCTTTCATCTGCTTCATGGCCTGGTCTTTGTTCTTGTGCTGGGAACGGTCGTTCTGGCACTGCGTGACAATCCCGGTTGGGATGTGCGTAATACGCACCGCAGATTCGGTACGGTTAACGTGCTGACCGCCCGCGCCGGATGCGCGATACACGTCGATACGCAGGTCTGCCGGGTTGATTTCGATATCAATATCGTCATCCACTTCCGGGTACACGAACGCAGAACTGAACGAGGTATGGCGACGACCGCCGGAGTCGAACGGGCTTTTACGCACCAGACGGTGAACGCCGGTTTCCGTACGCAGCCAGCCGTAGGCATATTCGCCAGAAATCTTAATGGTCACGGATTTGATCCCGGCCACTTCCCCTTCTGACTCTTCAATAATTTCGGTCTTGAAGCCGCGTGCTTCTGCCCAGCGCAGATACATACGCTCCAGCATACTTGCCCAGTCCTGCGCTTCAGTACCGCCTGAACCGGCCTGGATATCAAGGTAGCAATCGGCGCTGTCATACTCACCGGAGAACATACGACGGAACTCCAGCTGCGCCAGTTTTTCGTCAAGCGTATCGAGTTCCGCAACGGCTTCGTTAAAGGTTTCTTCGTCGTCGGCTTCTACAGCCAGATCCAGCAGGCCGGAAACATCTTCCAGACCCTGAGACATTTGGTCGAGGGTGTCGACAATCGCTTCAAGCGAGGAACGTTCTTTGCCCAGCGCCTGTGCGCGTTCGGGTTCGTTCCAGACGTCCGGCTGTTCCAGCTCGGCGTTTACTTCTTCCAGACGCTCTTTCTTGGCATCATAGTCAAAGATACCCCCTAAGAACGTCAGAGCGCTCCGTGAGGTCCTGAATGCGGTTTTTTACCGGATTAATTTCAAACATGGTCTGATTTCTTTTATTGGACTTGTCAAAATGCGGTGATAAGAGCGGGATTGTACCCAATCCACGCGCTTATTTATAGAGAATAGTGACGGTAAATTGGTCAGATTACACAGGCCAGATATTATCGATGATGATCTGCAAACTGCGGTTACCGCGAAATTCGTTAATATCCAGTTTGTAGGCCAGTTCAACTTCGCGCACGCCGTTATCCGGCCAGCAGGCGGTATCGACGTTAAAGGCAATACCGTCCAGCAGCGGTCCTCCGCCAACGGGTTCGACCATCACTTTCAAATGCCGCTCGCCGACCAGACGCTGCTGAAGCAGACGGAAACGCCCGTCAAACAACGGTTCAGGGAACATCTGTCCCCATGGACCGGCGTCACGCAGCAGTTGCGCGACCTCCATCGTCATCTCCGCCGCGCTCAGCGGACCGTCAGAGACGACTTCCCCTTGTAACAACGACGGATCCAGCCATTCGGTGACCAGCTCGCCAAAACGCTGCTGGAACAGGTCGAATTTCGCCTCTTCCAGCGACAGTCCCGCCGCCATTGCATGACCACCGAATTTAATCATCAGTCCTGGATGCAGCGTATCCAGTCGCTCCAGCGCATCTCGCATGTGCAGTCCCTGAATGGAGCGTCCGGAGCCTTTCAGCGTGCCGTCACCTGCCGGTGCAAAAGCGATCACCGGGCGGTGAAAACGCTCTTTAATCCGCGAGGCGAGGATCCCGACCACTCCCTGGTGCCACTCAGGATGATACATCGCCAGACCGCCTGGCAGCGTCTCGCGACTGCGCTCCAGCTTCTCGCACAAGGTCAGCGCTTCCGCCTGCATCCCTTGCTCAATCTCTTTACGCGTCTGATTCAGCGCATCCAACTCATTGGCCAGTACCCGCGCTTCGCCGATGTTATCGCACAGCAATAGTGCCACACCGACGGACATATCATCTAACCGGCCCGCAGCGTTCAGACGCGGACCGAGCGCGAAGCCTAAATCACTGGCAGCGAGCTTTTGCGCATCACGATTGGAGACTTCCAGCAACGCTTTGATCCCTGGACGGCATTTTCCGGCACGGATGCGGCTTAAGCCCTGCCAGGTGAGGATCCGGTTGTTGGCATCCAGCGGCACCACGTCCGCCACGGTGCCCAGCGCAACCAGATCGAGCAGATCCGCCAGGTTCGGCGGCGCAATGCCACGTTCGTCAAACCAGCCCTTATCGCGCAGAAAAGTGCGTAGGGCGAGCATCAGGTAAAACGCCACGCCCACGCCGGCCAGCGATTTCGACGGGAAATCACAATCGGTCAGATTCGGGTTGATAATGGCTTCGGCAGCCGGCAGCGTTTCGCCAGGCAGGTGGTGATCGGTAACCACCACCGGGATCCCCAGTGCCCTGGCATGATCCACACCGGCATGGGAAGAAATACCGTTATCGACGGTGACAATCAGTTGTGCACCGCGCGCATGGGCCTGATCGACTACTTCCGGGCTTAAGCCGTAACCATCCTCAAAACGGTTTGGCACCAGGTAGCTGATGTTATCGCAGCCCAGCGAGCGCATCCCCAGTACGCTCAGGGCGGTGCTGGTTGCCCCATCCGCATCGAAGTCGCCGACGACGATGATGCGCGTCCCCTCGCGAAAGGCGTTATAGAGGATTTCGACCGCTTTTTCGACGCCGCTCAGTTGCTGCCAGGGCAGCATGCCTTTTACGCTGCGCTCGAGATCCTGGGCGCTGCGAACACCACGACTGGCATATAAGCGGCGCAACAGCGGCGAAAGGTCGGCAGGCAGCTCTGCCGACTCATCGACTTCCCGCCGACGAAGTTGTATCTGTTGTTTCACGCGAATTACTTACCACTGGTCTGTTTTTGGTGCTCGTCAAGAAACGCTTTCATCTCTTTCGGTCCCTGATAACCTGGCACGACATAGCCGTTGCTCAGCACAATGGCTGGTGTGCCGCTTACACCAAACTGCACACCCAGCGCGTAGTGATCCGCGATATTCACGTCGCAGGTTGCGGCTTTCACGCCTTTGCCTGCCATTGCATCATCAAACGCTTTTGTTTTGTCTTTCGCACACCAGATGGACTTCATATCCTGTTCGGCCTGGCTTTCCAGTCCCTGACGTGGGAAGGCGAGATAGCGAACGGTAATACCCAGCGCATTGTAGTCCTTCATTTCTTCATGCAGCTTGTGACAGTAGCCACAGGTGATGTCGGTGAAGACGGTAATAACGTGTTTTTCCTGCGGCGCTTTATAGACGATCATTTCATTTTCCAGCGCATTCAGGTGCTTCATCAGCAGTTGATTCGTCACGTTGACCGGCGTCGCGCCGCTGACATCGTACATCGGCCCCTGAATGATATGTTTACCGTCTTCCGTCACGTACAGCACACCACTGTTGGTCAGCACCGTTTTCATCCCGGCAATCGGGGCGGGCTGAATATCCGTACTCTGCACGCCCAGTTTCGTCAGAGACTGGCGGATCGCGGCGTCGTCGGCGTGTGCCAGGCCGGAAAACGCGGTGGTCAGCAGGGTA
Source organism: Citrobacter farmeri (assembly GCF_019048065.1). Lineage (NCBI taxonomy): Bacteria > Pseudomonadati > Pseudomonadota > Gammaproteobacteria > Enterobacterales > Enterobacteriaceae > Citrobacter > Citrobacter farmeri. The sequence continues at coordinate 797,240 of NZ_CP077291.1, read as the reverse complement.
AACAGCATTAAACCTTTTTTCATAACCTTTCCTGTTCGCTCAGCATTCACGCTCTTGGGTGATGCTGTTGATGAAGTTGACGCAAACGCGCTGTTGCAACATGAGTATAAATCTGGGTGGTGGAGAGATCGCTGTGACCCAGCAACATCTGCACCACGCGTAAATCAGCGCCATGATTGAGCAAATGCGTGGCAAATGCGTGGCGTAAAACGTGCGGTGACAGCTTTTCACTGTCGATTCCCGCTAAGACGGCATAGTGCTTAATGCGGTGCCAGAACGTCTGTCGTGTCATCTGCTGGGCGCGCTGGCTGGGAAACAGCACGTCAATCGACACGCCGTTCAGCAGCCACGGACGCCCATGCTCCAGGTACGTCTCCAGCCAGTACACCGCCTCTTCACCCAGTGGAACGAGACGCTCTTTATTGCCTTTACCAATCACCCGAACCACACCCTGACGCAAACTGACATCGCTCATCGTCAGCCCGACCAGTTCAGACACGCGCAGTCCGGTGGCATATAAAATCTCAAGCATCGCTTTATCACGTAACTCCAGCGGTTGGTCAACCACTGGCGCTTGTAATAATCTCTCAACTTGCGCTTCACTGAGATCTTTCGGCAGGCGCTGCGGGAGTTTTGGCGATGCCAGCGTTGCGCTCGGATCGTCTGGGCGGATTTTCTCGCGGTAAAGATGCTGAAAAAGCCGCCGCACCGCGCTCAGCAGTCGTGCGGTACTGGTTGCTTTATACCCGCCATCCATCCGTTCGGCCAGCAATGCCTGCAGATCGTCGCTTTGCGCAGTATCCAGCGACACCTGACGGTGCGCGAGCCACTCCACCAGCATGGTCAAATCGCGGCGATAGGCGCTCAGCGTATTTTCCGCCAGATTTTTCTCCAGCCAGAGCGCATCAAGGAATTGTTCGATGCGCGCAAGATCCTGTTCCACATCAGCCTCTTTGATTCTGCAATCCGCCATTATGACTCAATGATACGGGTTTCTGGTACACTACGCGCAAAGTCATAGCAAGTATTGAGACGTTTACGCGATGAATATTGGTCTTTTTTACGGTTCCAGCACCTGCTACACCGAGATGGCGGCGGAGAAAATTCGCGACATCATCGGCCCGGAACTGGTGACGCTGCATAATCTGAAAGATGATGCCCCGGCCCTGATGGAGCAGTACGATGTGCTGATCTTAGGCATTCCCACCTGGGATTTCGGTGAAATTCAGGAGGACTGGGAGGCCGTCTGGGATCAACTGGATGAGCTCCACCTCGAAGGCAAAATTGTCGCACTTTACGGTATGGGCGACCAGTTAGGCTACGGCGAGTGGTTCCTTGATGCGCTGGGCATGCTGCATGACAAACTGTCGATCAAAGGCGTCAAATTCGTCGGTTACTGGCCTACTGAAGGCTACGAGTTCACCAGCCCTAAACCGGTCATTGCCGAGGGGCAGTTGTTCGTCGGCCTCGCCCTGGATGAAACCAATCAATACGATCTCAGCGATGAGCGTATTCAGGCATGGTGCGAACAAATTCTCGGTGAAATGGCCGAGCACTATTCCTGATCAGACTCCCTGATACCTGACCCCGCCGGGCTGACGGTATTTGCCGTCAGCCTTGCCAGTGTATTTCGCTCATCACGCCTATCCCAGCGTCGACTTTTGCATCATCAGGCGGCGTAAATCCCGCCATTCTGCCTCATCCATACTGTCTGCCGCGAGCCACAAATGCTGGCGTTTACCGGTTTCCGAACGCAAACGCAGCATCATGCCAGTTTTGATCATCCACGGAGCACTGACGATAAGCCAGTCCTGCCCCTGCCAGCGGAGCCGTCCATCCATCAGAAGTTTTACCTCTCCCTGACGGGCGTTAATTCGCCGCTGGCTGCGAACACAGTCAAATACCACCAGCGAAAGCAGTATCAACCACAGCGGCGTGTAACTCAGCGGCCATGGCATTAACAGAATAGCCGCAGCCACCAGCCCATGCAGGAGTAGCGATAGCCACTGTGCGCGCCACGAGACGCGAAGATCAGATTGCCACAGGACCACGATCCCGATTCCGTGTCTGAATGAGTCGTACCATCTGCTCCAGTTCAGCATCTGCCGGCTTACCGTGATTCATCAACCAGTTGAATAAATCCGGGTCATCGCACTCCAGAAGACGAATAAAAATACGTTTTTCATCATCGCTCAACGTGTCGTATTCATGTTCGAAAAACGGCATGATGGAAATATCGAGTTCACGCATACCGCGTCGGCATGCCCAGTGAATACGTGCTTTATTGTTAATATCCATGTTTTTCTTCCTGTCTCACTCAAATGAACTACCCGGCTATTGTAACGTGTTTTTCATCCTGTTTTGCGGGAATATCCGTAACCACAAGCGCGATCGCTAATTAAATCCCCAATAAGTCAATGGGTTCATGTTTTCTGGATGCCGCCTCGCAATCTAGACGATAAGGCACAAATGGGACTATCAAAGCGCTTGCATTGGGCAATAGCTCTTTTACCATTAGTCATTATCACTGCGTTAAGCAAATCAGGACATTTTTATGGCATTTACTCCATTTCCACCTCGCCAACCGTCAGCGTCTGCACGTTTGCCCGTGACGTTGATGACATTAGATGACTGGGCGCTGGCTACAATTACCGGGGCTGACAGCGAGAAGTATATCCAGGGTCAGGTAACGGCGGACGTGAGCCTGCTGACTGAGCACCAGCACGTCCTGGCCGCCCATTGCGACGCCAAAGGCAAAATGTGGAGCAACCTGCGACTGTTCCGCGACGGTGACGGTTTTGCCTGGATTGAACGCCGCAGTCTGCGCGACGCGCAGGTAACTGAACTGAAAAAATACGCCGTGTTCTCGAAAGTGACGATCGCCCCAGACGATGAGCGCGTGCTGCTGGGCGTTGCGGGTTTCCAGGCGCGTGCCGCACTGGCGAATTTGTTTAGTGAACTGCCTGACAGCGAAAAGCCCGTCACGCGTGAAGGGGCGACCACCCTGCTGTGGTTTGAACATCCGGTGGAACGCTTCCTGTTGATTACGGATGTGACAACCGCGGAAACGGTGACCGAAAAACTGCGCGGCGAAGCCGAACTGAATAACAGTCAGCAGTGGCTGGCGCTGGATATTGAGGCCGGACTTCCGGTGATTGATTCCGCCAACAGCGCGCAGTTCATTCCGCAGGCGACCAACCTTCAGGCGCTGGGGGGGATCAGTTTTAAGAAAGGCTGTTATACCGGGCAGGAGATGGTGGCGCGAGCAAAATTCCGCGGGGCGAACAAACGTGCATTGTGGTCTCTGGCGGGTAAAGCCAGTCGTGTACCAGAAGCGGGGGACGATCTTGAGATGCAAATGGGCGAGAACTGGCGTCGTACTGGCACTGTTCTCGCGGCAGTGCAACTGGATGATGGTCAGCTACTGGTACAGGTAGTGATGAACAACGATATGGAAGCCGACAGCGTATTCCGCGTACGCGACGATGCCAACACGTTGCACATCAAACCGCTGCCCTATTCGCTGGAAGCGTAACTCTCCAGGCCGGATAAGGCGTTTACGCCGCTATCCGGCATCTCCTGCCTGATGGCGTTTCGCTTATCAGACCTACAGGCACGCTCACGTAGGTCTGATAAGGCAGCAGAATATTAAGCCTGCCCTACATACAAATAGATCGCCAGAAAGTGGCACACGCTGCCACCCAGCACAAACCCGTGCCAGATGGCATGGTTGTAAGGAATACGTTTGCTGACGTAGAAAATCACGCCCAGCGAATAGACCACGCCGCCGACGGCCAGTAGCGTTACGCCTCCCGCCGCCAGTTTGATTGCCAGTTGATATACCACAATCAGCGACAGCCAGCCCATCGTCAGATAGGTCACCAGCGACAGCACCTTAAACCGATGGGCTATCGTCAGTTTGAATAAAATACCGAGCAGCGCCAGGCTCCAGATCACAATCATCAGCCCACGCGCCAGAGCTGAATCCAACCCCACCAGCAGAAACGGCGTATAGGTCCCGGCAATAAGCAGGTAGATAGCGCAGTGATCGAATTTTTTCAGCCAGACCTTCGCCCGCTGATGTGGAATAGCGTGATACAAAGTCGACGCCAGAAACAACAGAATCATGCTGCCGCCGTACAGGCTGTAGCTGGTAATCGCCGTCGCGCTGGCATTCATATCCACCGCCTGCACCAGCAACAACACCAGACCGACGATACCAAACACCAGCCCAATGCCGTGACTGATGCTGTTGGCGATTTCCTCTGCCAGTGAATATCCCTGTGCGATTAATGGCTTCTGGACCATAACTTACTCCGGTGAAACGAACACGTTCGTGATTGCGCTTCTAGCGTAACTGAGAATGGTTCCAGTGAACACCTGTAAGCCAAAATAAATATCAAATTATAAATAATCCTTATAAATCAAAATATTAAAATACAACTTTCAACTAACAGTTGTTCGTTTAATTCAAAGGCATTTAAAATCAATAACATAAAACTGTGTCTGGTTCGGGTAAATCTCGCGAATCACCCGCTTCAGTTCCTCCAGCGTCATGTTCTCTTGTTGAGCATGTTTTTCCGTCAGTGTATCGAGCGTGACGGTTGACGTTCCCTGCACCTCAATCGTGCAAAAGTAACCATCGTCCTCAAAACGCCCTACCCGCAAAATGTCACCGGCCCTGAAGTGAGATTCAGACTCATCGCGAATGGTGATCGTTTTACGCCCTGCCAGAATGTCGTCCTGGAAACGCTGAAAAAAAGTGATGTCATTTGGCTGCATGTTATTATTCCCTGTAGGTAAAATCTGATGAGTGAGTATTGCCATTGTGAGTATGTTCTCCCACGCTGCCATCGCCAGTCTCAACAACATTGAGATGTTGGTCTACAACTACGTCATCAAAAACCGTGACAAAGTTATGTATATGACCATTCGGGAACTGGCTGAAGCAGCGGGTGTATCAACCACTACCGTGCTGCGTTTTTGTCGCAAGCTTAACTGTGAAGGTTACTCCGAATTTCGCGTGCGCTTTAAATTATATTTAGAGCAGAACGAACCACAACAGGCTAATTTTGGCGCCAGCGAGATTATCAGTTTCTTTAAAGGGGTAAATAACGATGAATTTGATCAATTGCTCGATCAGGCGGTAGACATTATTTTATCGTCCGAGCGTATTATATTTGTCGGTGCCGGCACATCAGGATCCTTAGCGAAATATGGCGCGCGCTTTTTCTCAAACGTTGGAAAATTCAGCAACCATATTGACGATCCCTATTTCCCGGTCACTAATGACATGGCACGTAATGCGCTGGCGATTGTGTTATCAGTCTCTGGCGAAACGGAAGAGATCCTGCGGTTTGCCAGCCAGTTCAGTCTGCATAAGTGCAAAGTGCTTTCGATTACCAGCCATGAACACTCGCGACTCGCCAAACTGGCGGACTTTAATCTTTCCTGGCATGTACCACAAACCCGTATTGCCGGCGTGTACGATATTACCACGCAAATTCCTGTTATTTATATTCTCGAATCTCTCGGGCGAAAGCTGGCGAAAAAATTAGCGTAAAAAAACAGACTGTTTTTTGGCGGTAACAAATTACCGTTTCGCTATTTTGTTATATCGTGACATTTACCATCCCTTTGTTAGACTCAACTCAGTTTGTATTAATTTGAGATGACGCAACGATGAAAAAACTCACCTTACCGAAAGATTTTCTCTGGGGCGGCGCGGTTGCTGCACATCAGGTTGAAGGCGGCTGGAACAAAGGCGGGAAAGGTCCCAGCATTTGTGATGTCCTGACCGGCGGCGCGCATGGCGTACCCCGTGAAATCACCCAGCAAGTGGTGCCGGGTAAATACTACCCGAACCACGAAGCGGTCGATTTTTATGGTCACTACAAAGAAGACATCAAGCTGTTTGCCGAAATGGGCTTCAAATGTTTCCGCACGTCCATCGCGTGGACCCGAATCTTCCCGCAAGGTGACGAAACGCAGCCAAATGAAGAAGGGCTGAAATTTTACGACGACATGTTTGACGAGTTGCTCAGGTACAATATCGAGCCGGTCATTACCCTTTCTCATTTTGAAATGCCGTTACACCTGGTTCAGCAATACGGTGGCTGGACTAACCGTAAGGTTGTTGATTTCTTTGTTCGTTTTGCCGAAGTGGTGTTTGAACGCTACAAGCATAAAGTCAAATACTGGATGACCTTCAACGAGATCAATAACCAGCGTAACTGGCGCGCGCCGCTGTTCGGTTATTGCTGTTCCGGCGTGGTCTATACCGAGCACGAAAACCCGGAAGAGACCATGTACCAGGTACTGCACCACCAGTTTGTCGCCAGTGCGTTAGCGGTGAAGGCGGCGCGTCGCATCAATCCGGAGATGAAAGTGGGCTGCATGCTGGCGATGGTCGCGCTGTATCCTTTCTCCTGCAAGCCAGAGGACGTCATGTTCGCCCAGGAATCCATGCGCGAGCGCTATGTTTTCACCGACGTTCAACTGCGTGGCTACTATCCTTCCTATGTCCTCAACGAGTGGGAGCGTCGTGGTTTTAACATCAAAATGGAAGATGGCGATACCGCGATTCTGCGTGAAGGCACCTGCGATTATCTCGGCTTCAGCTACTACATGACCAACGCGGTGAAGGCCGAAGGCGGAAGCGGCGATGCTATTTCGGGTTTCGAAGGCAGCGTACCGAACCCGCACGTCAAAGCCTCCGATTGGGGCTGGCAGATTGACCCGGTGGGCCTTCGCTACTCTCTGTGCGAACTGTATGAGCGTTATCAGAAACCGTTGTTCATCGTTGAAAACGGCTTTGGCGCTTACGATAAAGTGGAAGATGATGGCAGCATTAACGACGACTATCGCATCGACTATCTGCGCGCCCATATCGAAGAGATGATGAAGGCGATAACGTATGACGGTGTGGACCTGATGGGCTACACGCCATGGGGCTGCATCGACTGTGTCTCTTTCACTACCGGCCAGTACAGCAAACGCTACGGCTTTATCTATGTGAACAAGCACGACGACGGTACGGGCGATATGTCGCGTTCACGCAAGAAGAGCTTCGACTGGTACAAAGCGGTGATCGCCAGCAACGGCGAGGATCTCTAAGGGGTTGCCGGATGGCGCTACGCTTATCCGGCCTACAGATTCTGTTTCCACAGGCCGGATAAGGCGTTTACGCCGCTATCCGGCACACCCTGCCCTACTTCCCGCCCGCCAGCTCCAGAAAACTGCCCGTGACATACGACGCTTTTTCGCTCAGCAGCCAGCTAATGGCTTGCGCCACCTCTTCCGGCTGTCCACCGCGCTGCATGGGTAACATCGACTTTACGCGATCCACCCGCCCAGGCTCGCCGCCGGAGGCGTGGATTTCGGTGTAGATCAGGCCCGGACGCACGCCGTTAACGCGGATCCCCTGCGCCGCGACCTCCAGCGCCAGACCCGTCGTCAGAGAATCGACGGCCCCTTTCGACGCCGCGTAGTCAACATATTCCCCCGGAGCCCCCAGACGCGATGCGGCTGACGACACGTTCACGATCGCCCCGCCGTGGCCGCCGTGCTTGTGAGACATGCGTTTGACCGCTTCGCGACAGCAGAGGAAATCCCCCGTCACGTTGGTCGCCAGCACGCGGTTAATCCGCTCGGCAGAAAGGTTTTCGATCGTACTTTGTTCAAACAAAATTCCGGCATTATTGACCAGCGCCACAAGTGGCTCATTTTCACGATCGATCGATTCGAACATCGCCACAACCTGCGCTTCGTCACTGATATCCGCGCGCAGGGTAAACGCGTTTCCCCCATCGGCGACAATGTTGTTCACCACCTCAGTGGCGGCCCGAATATTGTGATGAAAGTTGACGGCAACCGTATAACCTTCCTGTGCCAGCAGCAGGGCCGTCGCGCGACCGATACCGCGGCTACCGCCGGTAACTAATGCTATTGCCATGCCATTTTCCCCCAAAAAGAATAAAGGCGCCGAAGCGCCTTTAAAAGATAGTCGAATCAGCAGATTACTGGTATTCGCTCATCGGCACGCAGGAGCAGAACAGATTACGGTCGCCGTAAACGTCATCAAGACGCTTCACGGTAGGCCAGTACTTGTTCGCAACCCCCGCCGGGAATACGGCGACTTCACGGCTGTAACCGTGATTCCACTCTGCCACCAGCTCATTCTGGGTATGCGGCGCATTAACCAGGGGGTTATCTTCCAGCGACCAGACACCCGCTTTCACGCTGTCAATTTCTGCGCGAATCGCCAGCATGGCGTTGATAAAGCGATCCAGTTCCACTTTGCTTTCAGATTCCGTTGGTTCAACCATCAGCGTACCCGCAACCGGGAACGACATGGTTGGCGCGTGGAAGCCGTAGTCGATCAAGCGTTTGGCAATATCCAGTTCACTGATGCCTGTCTCTTCTTTCAGTGGACGAATATCGAGAATACACTCGTGCGCCACGCGACCATCGCGACCGGTATACAGAACCGGGAACGCGTCTTTCAGGCGGCTGGCGATGTAGTTGGCATTCAGAATCGCTACCTGGCTTGCCTGCTTCAGCCCTTCCGCGCCCATCATGCGGATGTACATCCAGCTGATCGGTAGAATCGATGCACTGCCGAACGGTGCAGCAGAGACCGCGCCCTGACGGGTCAGCATTCCTTCAATTTGCACCACGCTGTGTCCCGGTACAAACGGTGCCAGGTGCGATTTCACACCAATGGGTCCCATACCCGGACCGCCACCACCGTGCGGAATACAGAAGGTTTTATGCAGGTTAAGGTGTGAAACGTCAGCACCGATAAAGCCCGGAGAGGTGATGCCCACCTGAGCGTTCATGTTTGCGCCATCGAGATAAACCTGACCACCGAACTGATGCACGATCTCGCACACTTCACGGATAGTCTCTTCGTAAACACCGTGAGTGGACGGATAGGTCACCATGATGCAGGAAAGGTTTTCGCCCGCCTGACCGGCTTTGTTACGCAGATCGCTGAGATCAATATTGCCGTTTTTATCACAGGCCACCACTACTACCTGCATACCCGCCATCTGTGCAGACGCCGGGTTAGTCCCATGCGCAGAGGCCGGGATCAGACAAATATCACGATGCCCTTCGTTGCGGCTTTCGTGGTAATGACGGATCGCCAGCAACCCGGCGTATTCCCCCTGTGCGCCGGAGTTCGGCTGCATGCAGACCGCATCGTAACCGGTCAGTTTGACCAGCCAGTCAGAAAGCTGGCCGATCATCTGGTGGTAGCCTTCCGCCTGTTCTGGCGGACAGAACGGATGCAGTTCAGCAAATTCCGGCCAGGTGATTGGGATCATCTCCGCCGCCGCGTTCAGCTTCATGGTGCAAGAACCCAGCGGGATCATCGCCTGATTCAGCGCCAAATCTTTACGCTCCAGCGAATGCATGTAGCGCATCATCTCAGTTTCGCTGTGATAGCGATTGAATACCGGGTGGCTCAGGATAGCGTCATCGCGCAACATACTTTCCTGAATGGAACGGCTGTCGTGCGCCACCTCTTTATCCAGCGTGTCGATGTTCAGACCGTGGCTGTCGCCCAGCAGAACATTGAACAACTGCATGATATTTTCACGGGTGGTGGTTTCGTCGAGCGTCATCCCTACCGCGTTATGAATATCACTGCGCAGGTTGATTTCTGCCGCTTGCGCACGCGCCAGCACCGCCGCTTTGTCCGCCACTTCCACGCACAACGTGTCGAAATAGTGGGCGTGGCGCAGTTTCAACCCTTTCTGTTGCAGGCCTGCCGCCAGAATGTCGGTCAGACGGTGAATACGATTCGCAATGCGTTTCAGACCAACGGGGCCATGATAAACGGCATACAGACTGGCAATATTCGCCAGCAGCACCTGAGAGGTACAAATGTTGGAGTTCGCTTTCTCGCGGCGAATATGCTGCTCACGAGTCTGCATCGCCATGCGCAGCGCGGTATTGCCCGCCGCATCTTTCGATACACCGATAATACGGCCAGGCATGGAGCGTTTGAATTCATCTTTCGCGGCGAAGAATGCCGCGTGCGGGCCGCCGTAGCCCATCGGTACACCAAAACGTTGCGCAGAGCCGAAAACAATGTCCGCACCCTGTTTGCCCGGTGCGGTCAGCAGAACCAGAGCCATAAAATCGGCAGCAACGCTGACAATCACTTTGCGTGACTTCAGTTCACTCATCAGCGCGCTGTAGTCGTGGACTTCACCGGTGGTTCCCACCTGCTGTAACAGCACGCCGAACACATCCTGGTGATCCAGCACTTTCGCCGCATCATCCACAATCACTTCAAAACCAAAGGTTTCTGCGCGCGTGCGCACAACATCCAGCGTTTGTGGATGCACATCCGCGGCCACGAAGAAACGGTTCGCGTTTTTCAGTTTGCTGATGCGTTTCGCCATCGCCATCGCTTCTGCAGCCGCGGTAGCTTCATCGAGCAGCGAAGCGGAGGCCATATCCAGACCGGTCAGATCCAGCGTTACCTGCTGGAAGTTCAACAGCGCTTCCAGACGCCCCTGCGACACCTCCGGCTGATAAGGCGTATAAGCGGTGTACCAGCCAGGGTTTTCCAGCATGTTGCGCAGGATAACGGGCGGCAGCTGCACGGCGGTATAACCCATGCCAATGTATGACGTGAAGCGCTTGTTACGCCCGGCGATGGCCTTTAATTCTGCCAGCGCAGCGTATTCGGTCGCCGCTTCGCCAACCTGCGGCGGGGTCGCGAGCTGAATGTCTTTCGGCACAATCTGGCCGATCAACGCATTTAACGACTCAGCGCCAACCGCATTCAGCATCTCTTGCTGCTGCGCGGCGTCCGGTCCGATATGGCGTTCAATGAAAGCGCCGCTGTTTTCAAGCTGGCTTAACGTCTGTGTCATGGGCGATGGTTCCTGAAACGTGCAGTGAATCGTGATTGTCTGACTGGTTTGCCCGGTAGCGCTTACGCTTACCGGGCCTGGGCGCGATCTGTAGGCCGGATAAGCGTAAGCGCCATCCGGCATAAGCGTATTTATTCGTCTTCGAGCAGAGCTTCGTACGCTGTCGCGTCCAGCAGAGAGTCCAGTTCACTCTCATCGCTGGCTTTAATTTTGAAGATCCAGCCACCGGCGTACGGCTCGCTGTTCACCAGTTCCGGGGAGTCGCTCAGCGCGTCGTTAACAGCCACGATTTCACCGCCGATCGGCGCATAAATATCAGAAGCGGCTTTGACGGACTCAGCAACCGCGCAGTCGTCGCCGGCGCTCACGGTCGCGCCGACGTCCGGCAGGTCAACAAAAACCATATCGCCCAACAGTTCCTGAGCGTGTTCGGTGATGCCAACGGTGTAAGAGCCGTCAGCTTCTTTGCGCAGCCATTCGTGTTCTTTGCTGTATTTCAGTTCTGCTGGTACGTTGCTCATCAATCAATCTCCAGAAAAGGATGAATCACGCAACGGCTTTGCCGTTACGCACAAAAACAGGTTTAGTCACTTTTACCGGCATTTCGCGGTTGCGAATCTGCACAATGACCGTTTCGCCAATGCCCGCCGGCACGCGTGCCAGCGCAATGCTATAGCCCAGCGTCGGTGAGAAAGTACCGCTGGTGATAACGCCTTCCAGTTGATTACCCTGGGCATCAGTGAAACGTACCGGCAGTTCGTTACGCAGAACGCCTTTCTCGGTCATCACCAGACCTACCAGCTGTTCGTGGCCTTTTTCCCGCTGCACTTCCAGCGCTTCGCGACCGATAAAGTCGCGGTCAGTCGGTTCCCAGGCGATGGTCCAGCCCATATTGGCCGCCAGCGGAGTGATCCCCTCGTCCATCTCCTGACCATACAGGTTCATACCCGCTTCCAGACGCAGCGTATCGCGCGCGCCCAGACCACACGGCTGTACGCCCGCTTCTACCAGTGCACGCCAGAAATCCGCCGCCTTTTCATTCGGCATCGCAATTTCATAGCCTGCTTCACCGGTGTAACCGGTCGTGGCGATAAACAGGTCACCCGTTTGCACACCGAAGAACGGTTTCATACCTTCAACGGCTTTGCGCTGCTCGTCAGTAAACAGGGATGCCGCCTTCGCCTGCGCGTTTGGCCCTTGCACTGCAATCAGCGACAGGTCATCACGCACGGTAATGTCGATGGCATAAGGTTCTGCGTGTTGGGTAATCCAGGAGAGGTCTTTTTCGCGGGTGGCGGAGTTTACAACGAGGCGGAAGAAGTCTTCGGTAAAGTAATAAACAATCAGATCATCTATCACGCCGCCCGAGGCGTTGAGCATACCGGAGTAAAGGGCTTTGCCGGTTTTCGTTAGCTTTGCCACGTCGTTCGCCAGCAGATAACGCAAGAACTCCCGGGTGCGACTGCCGTGTAGATCGACGATGGTCATGTGCGACACATCAAACATCCCGGCATCGGTACGGACCGCATGGTGCTCGTCGAGCTGAGAACCATAATGTAGCGGCATCATCCAACCGTGAAAATCGACCATGCGGGCACCGCATAGCGTGTGTTGTTCGTACAAAGGAGTCTGTTGAGCCATCTTGTCCTCATTGAATAAGCGGGGCTGACCACCCTTTCACGGCGAAAATTGTCGCCACGAAACCCGGCATCGATGCCACTCATGGGCCCCGACGCAAACGTTCTCTTTGCCCCTGAACTTACCACCGAAATCCACACTAAACCATAAAACAAAATTAACCATCACATTAGCTTATGACTAAAAACCGCCAAAACATCATCAGCATAAAAAACCAAGTAATACGCAAATAACACAGACAAATGACAATCAACACCACTAAAATGACGAACATAACGGCATTAAACGCTAAAAAAATGTCAAAACTGGCGTTATGAAAAAATCACGACATTAGAAAATATAATGCGAAAAGAAGGGTGAAATTAGTTTATTTCAAATGAGGAAAGCCCCCCGGCGACGTCGCCGGGAGAAGGAAATGTGACGGGTCTCAAATTCTTTAAACGAGGTGAATTCTTAGCGAAGCCACTCAGGCAGATCGTTTAATCCCATTGCCTGACGGAGAAGTTGCGGTTTTACACCCGGAAGGGAATCAGCCAGTTTCAGCCCCATATCACGCAGCAGTTTTTTCGCCGGATGACTTCCCGCAAACAGCTCGCGGAACCCCTGCATGCCCGCCAGCATCATCGCAGCGCTGTGCTTACGGCTTCGCTCATAGCGACGCAAATAGAGGTACTGGCCGATGTCTTTACCCTGGCGATGCAGACGTTTGAGTTCATCCACCAGTTCTGCTGCATCCATAAAGCCGAGGTTCACGCCCTGCCCAGCCAGTGGGTGAATAGTATGCGCAGCGTCGCCGACCAGCGCCAGACGATGCGAGGCGAACTGACGCGCATAGCGTCCCGTCAGCGGATATACCTGGCGTTCACTCTCTACGCTGCACAACCCCAGGCGATTATCAAAGGCGATATTCAGCGCCTGATTGAAGGTCTCTGCACTGGCCTGCTGCATGCGCTCAGCTTCTGCGGGGGAAAGTGACCAGACGATGGAGCATAAATGCGGATCACTGAGCGGCAGAAACGCCAGGATACCTTCACCATGAAACACCTGACGGGCAACGGCACCGTGTGCTTCTTCGGTACGAATGGTCGCGACCAGCGCATGATGCCGGTAATCCCAGAAGGTCAGTGGAATGTCCGCTTTATTGCGCAGCCACGAGTTTGCCCCATCGGCACCTATCACCAGACGCGCCGTGAGCATGGCGCCATCTTTCAGCGTCAGGAAGACTTCGTTTTCGCCCCATGCCACCTGCTGCAATTCGGCAGGTGCCATCAGCGCGATATCGGAGGATTGCTGCGCTTTTTGCCACAGCGCATAATGGATAACCGCATTCTCCACGATATGGCCCAGATGGCTGTAACCCATACTTTGGTCATCAAATTCAATACGGCCAAAGCTGTCTTTATCCCACACTTCCATCCCGTGATAACAACTGGCGCGACGAGCCACAATGTCTGACCAGACGCCCAGGCGGGTAAGCAGTTTTTCACTGGCGGCATTGATCGCCGATACGCGAAGCGCGGGAGCGGCATCCGCCGCCAGCGGTTGCGGTTCGCGCTGTTCGAGCACAGCGACACGTAAACCGCTGCCCTGCAATCCGCACGCAACAGCCAGACCAACCATGCCTCCGCCCACGATTGCTACATCAACACTTTGCACTGTTTACTCCTGAAAATCGGAAATCGCCATCGGGCGTCATGTTCGTATAAATGCCGGATGGCGCTTCGCCTGTCCGGTCTGGAGGGTATGTTTATCGCGCCACCCAACCTAACGTCCGTTGCGCAAACGCATCACGGGCGGGAGGGCATAATTCCATGGTCATCAACCCCACGTTGCGCCCGACAACCAGCGGCGCCCAACGGTTGGCAAACAAATGGACCAGACTGTCCGTCACGCCGACCGTGGCCAGGCGATCCCCCTGACGACGCTGTTGATAGCGCGCGAGCACGGCGTAGTCGCCAACGTCCCTGCCCGTCGCCTGCGCTTCGGTGAGCGTTTCGGCGAGGCTCATGACATCACGCAGGCCAAGGTTAAATCCCTGCCCCGCAATCGGATGCAATGTCTGCGCGGCATTTCCCACCAGTACGGTGCGATGCGTGAATGCCTTCGCCGCCGTGGTGAGGGAAAGCGGATACGCGCTGCGTTTGCCCGCCTGTGTAATTCGTCCCAACCGCCAGCCGAAAGCCGCCTGTAGTTCACGACAGAAGCGTTCATCCGACCAGCTCAGAATCTCCTCACGCTGTTCCAGCGGATGGCACCACACCAGCGAACAGCGCCCTTCAGACATCGGCAACATCGCCAAGGGGCCGTGCGCCGTAAACCGCTCAAACGCACGACCGTTATGGGCAACCGCAGTTGAGACGTTAGCGATCACCGCCAGTTGCTCATAGGGCTCCTGCTGCCAGTCAATGCCGCAGGCGGTTGCCAGCGCAGAACGCGTCCCATCCGCCGCCACCAGCACGCGTCCGGCGATCGTTTCGCCCGTTTCCAGCGTGACATTCACCTGTTCCTGGGTGCGTGACACGCTGGCAACCCGGTCCGGGCAGTGCAACGTGACGCCTGGCGCTTTACGCAGTAGGGCAAACAGCCGCAGCCCTACGTCGTGCAGTTCAACCACCTGCCCCAGCGCCGGAATGCGATAATCATCCGCGTCGAGCGTCACAAACCCGGCATGTCCCCGATCGCTGACGTGAACCGTATGGATCGCGGTGGCACAATCGGCAATCGCCTGCCAGACACCGATTCGTGCCAGTTGTTGGCAGGTTCCCGCTGCAAGCGCAATCGCCCGGGCATCAAACCCGGGATGACTGTCCGCTTCAGGGGCGGTCGCTTCGATCAGATGAACCGGCAGTGTCCCCTGACTTAACCGGGAAATGGCCAGCGCCAGCGTCGCGCCCACCATACCACCGCCAACAATGATCACGCTCATTACGTTCTCGCCGCTGCCATTAACGCTTCAATCTCATCCGCCTTTTTGACGACACCAGCAGTCAGGTTTTCGTTACCGTCTTCCGTGATCAGAATGTCATCTTCAATGCGGATCCCGATCCCACGATAGGCCTCTGGTACATCGGCATCGGGTGCTATGTACAGCCCCGGTTCAACGGTAATCACCATTCCCGGCTTCAGAATACGGGAGCGATCCTGCTCATACTCGCCGACATCATGGACATCCAGCCCCAACCAATGGCTCAGGCCATGCATGAAAAACGGTCGATGCGCGTTATCGGCGATCAGTTGATCCACTTCGCCCTTCAGGATACCCAGCTTCACCAGCCCGGTAATCATAATGCGCACAACTTCACCGGTGACCTCCTGAATCGAAGTACCAGGGCGGTACAGACGCAGGCTGGTTTCCAGCGATTCCAGCACGATGTCGTAGATCTCGCGCTGCGCCGGGGTAAATTTTCCATTCACCGGGAAGGTCCGCGTGATATCGCCCGCATAACCTTTATATTCACAACCTGCATCAATCAGCACCAGAGAGCCGTCGCGCAGTTCACTTTCGTTTTCGGTGTAATGCAGAATGCAGCCGTTTTCACCGCTGCCCACAATGGTGTTGTAGGACGGGTAGCGCGCGCCATGGCGAGTAAACTCGTGATGAATTTCGCCTTCCAGTTGATACTCAAACATCCCCGGACGGCATTTTTCCATCGCCCGGGTATGCGCCAGTGCCGTAATCTCTCCGGCGCGACGCATCACCGCAATCTCTTCTGGCGACTTAAACAGGCGCATTTCATGCACCATCGGCCGCCAGTCGATCAGGGTTGACGGCGATTTCAGATTCTGACGCGAACCTTTGCGCAGTTTTTCCAGCGCGGTGAAAACTACCTCATCCGCATATGCATATTCGCCCTGCGCGTGGTACACCACATCCAGACCGTTAAGCAGTTGAAAAAGCTGTTGATTGATTTCGCTAAAGGCCAGCGCACGATCCACTGCCAGTTTTTCCGGCGCGGCATCTTGTCCCAGACGACGACCAAACCAGATTTCCGCAGTCAGATCGCGAACGCGGTTGAACAACACGCTGTGGTTATGGGTATCGTCGCTTTTTATCAGTACCAGAACGGCTTCCGGTTCGTTAAAACCGGTGAAATACCAGAAATCGCTGCTCTGGCGATACGGGTATTCACTGTCTGCGCTGCGCGTAACTTCTGGCGCGGCAAAAATCAGCGCGGCGCTGCCTGGCTGCATTTGCGCAAGCAGAGCCTGGCGACGACGTTGGTATTCCTGCGGTGTCATGACGTGGCCTCCATTATCGTTTTACTTTTTAGTGTAGGGTCGGTTTACGCACTTCCGGTGCGGTCGGCGGCTGACGGGTAAAGGTGTCGTGACACAGCAGCGCCGCGACGCGCACATATTCGATGATCTCTTCGAGCGACATCTCCAGCTCTTCCTGATCTTCATCTTCGTCATAGCCGAGCTGCGCGATATTACGTAAATCGTCGATGGCTTCGCCCGTTTCGCCAGTCACTTTATCGAGCTTCGGCTGCGTGACGCCAAGGCCGAGCAGGAAGTGGTTAACCCATCCCGCCAGTGCATCGGCGCGATCGAAGACGCTCACGTCATCGCCTTCAGGCAGATAAAGCTGAAAAAGGAAACCGTCATCTTCCAGCGCGTCGCTGGTCGCGGAGTGCATTTTACGCAACGCCTGAGCCAGTTCATGACCGAAGGCCAGCCCTTCGTTCGTCAGGTCGTGAAGCAGCGGCTGCCAGGAGCTGTCGTTATTGCCACCGCAAATCATCCCGCTGATCAAACCGTGCATTTCCGCCGGGGTCAGTCCGGCGCCTTGTTGGTTCAAATACTGGTTCATTTCGGTGTAACCAGGCATTTCGTTCTGTATAGACATATGCATTCGTCATCAAAGGGAGGATATTCATGGTATGCTACCACTTTGGACCCTGGTGAACCAGAATAGGGCTTGTATCTTCACACCAGGGTAGCTATAGTGTCGCCCCTTCGCGGACCCAGGGTCTGGAGACGAAGGCAGCGCAGTCAATCAGCAGGAAGGTGGCATGTCTGCACAACCCGTCGATATCCAAATTTTTGGCCGTTCACTGCGAGTGAATTGCCCGCCTGAACAAAGGGATGCGTTGAATCAGGCTGCGGACGATCTGAATCAGCGGTTGCAAGATCTGAAAGTTCGCACTAGAGTCACAAATACTGAGCAGCTGGTATTCATTGCCGCACTGAATATTAGCTACGAACTGACTCAGGAAAAAGCGAAGACCCGCGAGTACGCGGCGAGCATGGAACAACGTATTCGGATGCTCCAACAGACCATTGAACAGGCACTGCTTGATCAGGGTCGCATAACCGAAAAAACGAGCCAAAACTTTGAATAACACTTTTCGGTTTACTATGGTAGAGTGACCGTGAAGACAAAATTTCTCTGAGATGTTTGCAAGCGGGCCAGTCCCCTGAGCCGATATTTCATACCACAAGAATGTGGCGATCCATGGTTGGTGAGCATGCTCGGTCCGTCCGAGAAGCCTTAAAACTGTGACGACGCATTCACCTTGAACCAAGGGTTCAAGGGTTACAGCCTGCGGCGGCATCTCGGAGATTCTCCTTCTACCTGGCGACAGCCATGACATTACTTTCTGAACTCCCTTTATCACGACAAACCCTTCGCCAGATGATTAGGCAACGTCGTCGTGCGCTCACACTTTCGCAGCAAATTACCTTCGGTCAGCAGGCCGCGACACGCATGCTTGCGTACCCGCCCGTCGTGATGGCACATACGGTCGCCGTGTTTTTGTCGTTTGATGGCGAGCTCGATACCCAGCCGCTGATCGAACAACTCTGGCGCGCGGGAAAACGCGTCTATCTCCCGGTTCTGCATCCGTTCAGCCCCGGGAATTTGCTGTTTCTGCACTATCACCCGCACAGTGAGCTGATCACCAATCGGTTGAAGATTCAGGAGCCTAAACTGGACGTTCGCGATGTCCTGCCGCTTTCGCAACTGGACGTACTGGTCACGCCTTTAGTCGCGTTTGATGAGCAGGGTCAACGTTTGGGTATGGGCGGCGGATTCTACGATCGCACCTTACAAAACTGGCAACAGTATGGGCTGTTACCAGTGGGGTACGCCCACGACTGTCAGCGCGTGGAAAAACTGCCGGTAGAAGAGTGGGATGTTCCCTTACCGGCCATTGTAACGCCATCAAAAGTGTGGGAGTGCCAGGCGATGATTAACAGGATAAGCAGCATAATGACATGACTCATCATCGTCCCTTTCCTTCTAAGAGCCCCTATTTTCCCAGGGGCTTTCCCGTTTCAGCGTTGTGCTGCGCCTCTATCGTAATTTCCTTTTGTTGATGTACAACGTGCAGTGAAGCCTTTAATCATCAATTGCGGCAATACTCGAAAAGAGGATGTATGCGTTACAGAACGGGATGAAAGGAAAGGGAAAACGAAGGGAGAAATGACGGGCAGACTCCGCGCCTGCCCGCACAGGTGAGAATTAGTACAACAAACGCGCGCGAATGGTGCCCGGAATAGCCTTCATCGCCAACAACGCTTTCTCGGCGACATCTTCATCCGCTTCAATATCAATAACGACATAGCCCATTTGCGCTGACGTTTGCAGATACTGTGCGGCAATGTTGACACCCTGCTCGGCAAAAATCTGGTTCAGGGACGTCAGCACGCCGGGACGGTTTTCGTGGATGTGCATCAGACGACGCCCGCCGTGCAGCGGCAACGACACTTCCGGGAAGTTAACCGCGGAAAGCGTAGAGCCGTTATCGGAATACTTCGCCAGCTTACCTGCGACTTCCAGACCGATGTTTTCCTGCGCTTCCTGAGTGGATCCCCCAATATGCGGCGTCAGAATCACGTTATCAAAGTCGCATAGCGGCGAGGTAAACGGATCGCTGTTCGTTGCCGGCTCTGTCGGGAATACGTCGATTGCCGCCCCAGCCAGATGTTTGGTCGCCAGAGCATCACACAGGGCGGGAATATCCACCACCGTGCCACGTGCGGCATTGATCAGCAGCGAGCCCGGCTTCATCAGGGCGATCTCTTTTGCCCCCATCATATTCTTCGTTGAGGCGTTTTCTGGCACATGCAGACTGACCACGTCGCTCATGTTGAGCAGTTCGGAAAGATGCTGAACCTGAGTCGCGTTACCCAGCGGCAGTTTGTTCTCAATATCGTAGAAGTAAACGTGCATCCCCAGCGATTCCGCCAGAATACCTAACTGCGTCCCAATATGGCCGTAGCCAATAATACCGAGTCTTTTACCGCGCGCTTCAAAGGAACCGGCGGCCAGTTTATTCCACACGCCACGGTGTGCTTTGGCGTTTGCTTCCGGTACACCGCGCAGCAACAGCAGCAGTTCGCCAATCACCAGTTCTGCCACAGAACGGGTGTTAGAGAACGGTGCGTTAAACACCGGAATACCGCGTTTTGCCGCCGCCGCCAGATCAACCTGGTTGGTGCCGATGCAGAAACAGCCCACAGCGACCAGTTTTTCCGCCGCGTTGATCACCTCTTCTGTCAGATGGGTACGGGATCGCAGGCCAATGAAGTGGGCATCACGGATGGACTCTTTCAGCTGTTCAGCATCCAGCGCCCCTTTGTGAAATTCGATGTTGGTATAACCTGCCGCCCGAAGGCTATCCAGCGCCTTTTGATGCACGCCTTCAACCAGCAGAAACTTAATCTTATCTTTCTCCAGCGATACCTTTGCCATTTCCCGACCCTGTCTTTTTATGCAATCTGATGTTGTGTGTGTGGATTTGCATCCGCCTTTCAACATATCAAAAATAATTATTGCGGCAATATGAACGTTTGCGTCGCCCTGTTGAGGAGTGTTCATTCAGAGGCAAATGGTAGAGGAAAATGCTGGGGATAAGTTTTTCTTTGGATAAATCAGCAGGGCAAGATTCAAAACGTGATACATGTCACCGAATTTGCCCTGCAAAAATATTTTAACCGGGGAAGCGCTCCCCCGGTAAGATCATTTCACGATGGTTTTGACACCGTCAGCAGTCCCGATTAACGCGACATCCGCGCCACGGTTGGCAAACAGGCCGACGGTAACCACGCCAGGAATGGCATTAATGGCATTTTCCATCGCCACTGGATCGAGGATCTCCATTCCGTGCACATCGAGGATCACGTTGCCGTTGTCAGTGACCACCCCCTGACGATATTCCGGACGACCACCCAGTTTAACCAACTGGCGAGCCACCGCACTACGCGCCATTGGGATAACCTCAACCGGCAACGGGAAGTTACCCAGGATATCCACTTCCTTGGAAGCATCGGCAATACAGATAAATTTCTTCGCCACGGAGGCAATGATCTTTTCACGAGTCAGCGCCGCGCCACCACCTTTAATCATCTGCATGTGACCGTTAATCTCATCAGCCCCGTCGACGTAGACGCCGAGGCTGTCCACTTCGTTGAGATCAAATACAGGGATGCCAAGGCTTTTGAGTTTTTCGGTTGAGGCATCCGAACTGGAAACAGCACCTTCAATCTGACCTTTCATGGTGCCCAGCGCGTCAATAAAGTGCGCGGCTGTTGAACCGGTACCTACCCCAACAATGGTGCCGGGCTGTACATACTGAAGTGCCGCCCATCCTACTGCTTTTTTCAGTTCATCCTGCGTCATGATCGTCTCGCCTTTGTGGAGAAAAATTCACGCGCATTATAGACCATTGCGCGGAAAAATCTTCCCGACCCGCTCCCAGGCTACGGATTTCGTCTTTACCCAATGCAAATTTATGTCATAGTGCAGGACAAGCAAAAATTTCAGGAGTGTGTCAAAGCAATGAAACGTCCGGACTACAGAACACTACAAGCACTGGATGCCGTCATACGAGAACGCGGGTTTGAGCGCGCGGCGCAAAAGCTGTGCATCACTCAATCTGCCGTTTCGCAACGCATCAAGCAGCTTGAGAATATGTTCGGACAACCGCTGCTGGTCCGTACCGTTCCGCCGCGTCCGACGGAGCAAGGACAAAAGCTGCTGGCCCTGCTTCGTCAGGTGGAGTTGCTGGAAGAGGAGTGGCTGGGCGATGAGCAAACCGGCTCCACGCCGCTGCTGCTGTCACTGGCGGTCAACGCCGACAGTCTGGCGACCTGGCTGCTGCCGGCCCTGGCACCGGTACTGGCCGACTCCCCTATTCGCCTCAATTTGCAGGTGGAAGATGAAACCCGCACCCAGGAACGTCTGCGTCGCGGTGAAGTGGTAGGGGCAGTGAGTATTCAGCATCAGGCGCTGCCCAGTTGTCTGGTGGATAAACTCGGCGCGCTCGACTATCTGTTTGTAGGATCCAAAGCGTTTGCCGAACGCTATTTCCCGAACGGCGTCACCCGCTCCGCGCTGCTGAAAGCGCCAGCGGTAGCGTTTGACCATCTGGACGACATGCATCAGGCCTTCCTGCAACAGAACTTCGATCTGCCGCCGGGCAGCGTCCCGTGTCACATCGTTAACTCTTCGGAAGCCTTTGTGCAACTGGCGCGTCAGGGCACCACCTGTTGTATGATCCCGCACCTGCAGATTGAAAAAGAGCTGCAAAGCGGCGAGCTGATCGATCTCACGCCGGGCCTGTTCCAGCGCCGGATGCTCTACTGGCATCGATTTGCGCCAGAAAGCCGCATGATGCGCAACGTCACCGACGCGCTACTGGCCTACGGTCACAAGGTGCTGCGCCAGGACTGAACCGCTCTCATTCCGCGCTGTAGAAGTGTCTGAGCTCATCGAACTGCATGGCAAATTCGATGTAGCTCATTAGCGCAGGAGAATTCAGCTTACGGCTGGGATAAACCAGCCAAAGATCGTTTCCCGCCACCGTCCATTCGGCAAGGACGGGGATCAGGTCGCCCTTTTCGATTTTATCTTCCAGCATAAATGCCGGCAGCAGCGTGATCCCTGCCCCTGCGGTGGCACTTTCGCGGGCATACACCAGATTATCCGTCAGATGCACACGGTCCGGCAGGTGCTGGTAATCTTCATCGTCCCGATGGAATAGCCACTCAGACCAGGCTTTGTGCGCAATGCAATGGTGTTCGACCAACTGCCGGGGATGGTTCAGTGGCCCAAAACGTGACAGGTAATCGGGCGAGGCCAGCAGATAGCGCGGACAATGGCCAATCATGCGTCCAATCAGTGAGGAATCCTGCGGCTTACCGGTACGCAACGCGACGTCAAAACCGCTGTCCACTAAATCCAGCATCTCATCGGAGATACTGACATCCAGATAGACATCGGGGTAGCGCTGCTGGAACTGCGTGTTCAGGCGCGCTAACAGCGTCGCGCCAATGCCTGCCGGCGAGGTGATGCGCAATCGCCCGCTGGGGTTATCGCGCAGTCGTTGAACCGCGTATTCTGCGCGTTCGCTGGCAGCGAGTATTTCCCGGCAGTGCACCAGATAGTGTTCACCGGCGTAGGTCAGGTTCAGTTTTCGAGTGGTGCGGTTGATCAGGCGAATGCCGACATGCTGCTCAAGCTGGCTGATGCGCTGGCTGACGCTCGACTTCGGCAGCCCTGCCTTCTGCGCGGCAACGGTAAAACTACCGTGTTCGGCAACCAGGGCAAACAGCGCCATATCCTGCAAATGCTTAAACATCGCGTTCACCTTGCGGCGTGGGTCACCCCTGCTCGCCCATCATCTCTTTGACCAGTTCAACACAGCGCAGGAAACGGCCATCGTAGTCCGCCTCTTCAACATGCACGAAGTCGATATTGTTTTCGCGTAGCATCTCCACCAGCAGCGTCTGAAATTCTTTACGATCCACAGAGCTGCCGAGGCTGCGCAAACCGTCCGCCACCCACGGCGTGTTATTTTCCAGCAGGATCACCAGGTCAAAGCGATATTCATCAATCAACGCCTGCACAAACGGATGCTCACGCCCTTCGTACTTTTTGCAGAAAGCCTGGGTGGTCACGAAGTCGGTGTCAATAAACGCCACCTTATTGGCATATTTAACTGCAAAATCAATATATTGCGCATGACCCAGCGCGATTTTATCGTAGTCAGAATATTGCAGCGCCATCTCATCACCGCCGAGATGCGAGAAGACATAGTCGCGGCCATATTCCCACGCACTGGTGGTATTGAAGATATTCGCGAGCTTGTTGACCAGCGTCGACTTCCCGCTCGACTCGCCGCCCAGCACTGCCACGGTACGCACGAAGAATGACTTCACTTCGGTAGGAATATATTCCCAGTAGCGGAACGGGTTTTCACGGATTTGCGCACCGCTGATGCTCATAAAGGTACGTTTGGGATCGATGAGCACCGTTTCAATGCCCAGATGTTCCAGGTACTGTGGCGCATCGGCTTCCTCTGAGGTATAGATCCAGTTTGGCTCAATCCCTTTCTCCGCCATGAACGTCTTAATGCCCTTGCTCCAGACATCCCAGCCATGCGGATACGGCTCCATCCCCTCTTCATTGAAGGCATGAATGCGGATATTTTTCTGATACTTGAACGTTTGTAACAACCAGCGCAGGCGATCCGAAACGGTGGGCTGTTGAGACATCGCGCTGTCTTCAAAAAGTGCGCGGTCACGGGTATCGTCATAACCCATGATGATATGCAGTTCGTCCACCTGGCTACAGGCGCGCTGAATCAGATAGATATGACCGGTGTGCAGCGGATAAAATTTACCAAACACCACGCCGATATTTTTCTGCTGACGGGGAAACTCGAGCCCAAGGAAACGATGTAACGCCTCCAGCTTTTGCGCGCTGGGGCTTTTGATCTTGGCATTGAGGAGTTGGCTGAGATAGCCCTTAGTCATTCCACTGGCATCCGCCACTTGTTGCAGAGTACAGCCCTTTTGCTTAATCGCGGTTTTCAGATAATCAAATGACGACATGGGTAACCTCCGTTTCACTCATTATAAGTCGTCAAATACGTTTAGCGCATCCGCCAGCTTCTTGACGCCAAAAACCTGCATCCCTTCTGGCGGTTTTTTCGGTACGTTGGCCGCCGGAACAATTGCGCGACGAAAGCCGTGCTTTGCCGCTTCCGAAATCCGTTCCTGGCCGCTAGGCACCGGGCGAATCTCTCCTGCCAGCCCCACTTCGCCAAACACCACCAGATCCTGCGGCAGCGGTCTGTCGCGCAGACTGGAGACCATCGCCAGCAGTAGCGCCAAATCCGCACTGGTTTCTGTGACTTTGACGCCGCCAACCACGTTGACGAACACATCCTGATCCGCCATTTGCAGACCACCGTGACGATGCAGCACCGCCAGCAGAATCGCCAGACGGTTCTGCTCCAGCCCCACCGCCACCCGTCGCGGGTTCGCCATCATGGAATGATCGACCAGCGCCTGGATCTCCACCAGCAATGGCCGCGTCCCTTCCCAGACCACCATCACCGAACTGCCGGAGGTGACCTCATCGCCACGACTCAGGAAGATCGCCGAAGGGTTACTCACTTCGCGCAGTCCCTGCTCGGTCATGGCGAAGACACCTAACTCATTCACCGCGCCAAAACGGTTTTTGTGGCTGCGCAGAGTGCGAAAACGGGAGTCGGCATCGCCATCCAGCAATACCGAGCAGTCGATACAGTGCTCAAGGACTTTTGGCCCGGCCAGCGAGCCGTCCTTGGTGACGTGCCCCACCATGACAATCGCCACGCCGCGCGTTTTGGCAAAGCGAGTCAGGTAGGCTGCCGTTTCACGCACCTGCGCCACGCTACCGGGTGATGACTGGATATCCGCCATGTGCATCACCTGAATGGAGTCGATTACCATCAGCTTTGGCTGCTCTTCTTCCGCAATCAGGCAGATCTGCTCAATGCTGGTTTCCGAAAGCATGTTGAGATTGTTGGTCGGCAGGCCAAGACGGTGCGCACGCATCGCCACCTGCTGTAGTGACTCTTCCCCGGTGACGTACAGGGTTTTCATCTGCTGTGCAAGCTTGCACAGCGTCTGCAATAACAGCGTGGATTTGCCCGCACCGGGGTTACCGCCGATCAGAATCGCGCTGCCAGGAACGACGCCGCCGCCCAGCACACGATCGAACTCTTTAAAACCGGTGGAAAAACGCGGCAACTCTTCCAGACTGATATCGGATAGCTTCTGGACTTTTGCGACGCCCGCGCTCCCGGCATAACCACTCAGTCGCTCATTACGCGCCACCGTGGGCGACGCGGCCAGGCGCACCTCCGTGATGGTGTTCCAGGCATGACAGGCGCTACATTGCCCCTGCCAGCGCGGATAATCCGCCCCGCATTCATTACATACAAAGGCGCGTTTTGGAGCTTTTGCCACGGTTTACCTCATTATTTCTGGTTCATGCTGCCGGAGAGAATGCAGAACACCCCCATCAGATCAGCGTGACGGATAGTAATCTCCGTCTTTTCATTGACTTTCGGCTTGGCATGGTACGCGATCCCCAACCCCGCCGTTTTAATCATCGGCAGATCGTTAGCCCCGTCGCCAATCGCCACCGTCTGTGCGATCGGGATTTCATACTCCTGCGCCAGTCGGGTCAGCGTTTTGGCTTTATATTGCGCGTCGACGATATCGCCAATCACGTTACCGGTGAATTTACCGTCCATGATCTCCAGTTCGTTCGCCACAGCCGCTGTCAGACGCAGTTTCTCACGCAGATACTCGGCAAAGAAGGTAAAGCCGCCGGAGGCGATCGCCACCTTCCAGCCCAGCGTTTCCAGTTTCAATACCAGTTGCGTCAGGCCCGGCATCAGCGGCAAGCTTTCACGCACCTGATGCAGAATGTTGGCATCTGCGCCTTTCAGCGTCGCCACACGGCTACGCAGGCTGGCAGTGAAGTCGAGCTCGCCGCGCATCGCGCGTTCGGTCACTTCCGCCACCATCTCACCGGTACCGGCCAGTTTGGCGATCTCATCAATACACTCGATCTGAATCGCGGTGGAATCCATGTCCATCACCAGCAGGCCAGGGGTGCGCAAATGTGGGATTTTCCCCAGCGGCGCGACGTCCAGTTGCGCATCATGCGCCAGTTTCGTAGCGCGGGGCGTGAGCGACCCGGCCAGTCGAATGACCTGATAGTCCTCGACACACCACGCCGCGACAATCACCATCGCCGCCCCCAGTTTACTCTGGTACTGGGTCAGGCGTTGTTTATCCAGTCCGCGTCCGTACAGCAGCCAGCCGCTACGTCCAGCGTGGTAATCCAGTGGCATCACCTCGTCACCACTCAAAGAAAGGGGCAAACCTGGCCATAAAGAGACATCTTCAGGCAAATCGCACCAGGTAATGTTAGGCATTAAAGCTCCTGTAAAATCGTTCGGGCCGGAAAGGATCCTGGGGAAAATAACGCATGAGGCTACCTTGTAACCATCGCTTCTGGCAACATTAAGCCTCAAATTTTCAGCAGGTGGAATATGGCTCGCGCAAAACTGAAATTCCGACTTCATCGTGCAGTGATTGTATTGTTCTGTCTCGCCCTGCTTGTTGCACTCATGCAGGGCGCGTCCTGGTTCAGTCAAAATCACCAGCGACAGCGAAATCCGCAGCTTGAAGAGTTGGCCCGTACGCTGGCACATCAGGTAACCCTGAACATCGCGCCGCTGATGCGTACCGAAACGCCCGACGAAAAACGCATCAAGACCATTTTGCAACAGTTGACGAAAGAAAGCCGCATTCTCGATGCCGGGGTTTATGATGACCAGGGCGATATGATCGCCCGGGCAGGCGAAAGCGTGAATGTACGCGACCGTCTGGCGCTGGACGGTAAAAAAGCGGGTGGCTACTTCAACCAGCAGATTGTCGAACCCATTCAGGGCAAAAATGGTCCACTGGGCTATCTGCGCCTGACGCTGGATACACATACCTTAGCCACCGAAGCGAAACAGGTGGATAACACCACCAATATTTTACGCCTGATGCTGCTGCTTTCACTGGCCATCGGCGTGGTGCTGACCCGTACTCTGCTACAGGGTAAACGTACCCGCTGGCAGCAATCGCCTTTCCTGCTAACCGCCAACAAGTCGGTGCCAGAAGAGGAAGAGAGCGAGAAAAAAGAGTAATTCATTACAGGAAAGGAAAACTGACATGTCGACACTTCGCCTGCTTATTTCTGACTCTTATGACCCCTGGTTTAACCTGGCGGTTGAAGAGTGTATTTTCCGTCAAATGCCCGCCACGCAGCGCGTTCTGTTTCTGTGGCGCAATGCCGATACGGTCGTCATTGGTCGTGCGCAAAACCCGTGGAAAGAGTGCAATACCCGGCGGATGGAAGAGGATAACGTGCGCCTGGCGCGTCGCAGTAGCGGCGGTGGCGCGGTGTTCCACGATCTCGGCAATACCTGTTTCACCTTTATGGCCGGGAAACCGGAATACGACAAGACCATTTCGACATCCATTGTCCTGAATGCACTTAACGCACTGGGCGTTACAGCAGAAGCCTCCGGGCGTAACGATCTGGTGGTGAAAACAGCAGAGGGCGACCGTAAGGTTTCTGGTTCTGCCTATCGTGAAACCAAAGATCGTGGTTTTCACCACGGCACGCTGTTGCTGAGTGCCGATCTCAGCCGACTGGCAAATTATCTGAATCCGGATGAAAAGAAACTGGCGGCCAAAGGGATTACCTCCGTCCGTTCGCGAGTAGCAAATCTCACCGAACTGCTACCGGGGATCACGCATGAACAGGTTTGCGCGGCGGTGACTGAAGCCTTTTTCACGCATTACGATGAGCGCGTGACACCTGAGATTATTTCTCCGGACAACACGCCCGATCTGCCGAACTTCGCCGAAACCTTCACCCGCCAGAGCAGTTGGGAGTGGAACTTCGGTCAGGCGCCGGCCTTTTCGCATCTGCTGGATGAGCGTTTTACCTGGGGGGGCGTTGAACTGCACTTTGACGTTGAGAAAGGACATATCACCCGTGCTCAGGTCTTTACCGACAGTCTCAATCCGGCACCGTTAGAAGCGCTGGCGGGACGTTTACAGGGCTGTTTGTATCGTGCGGATAGTCTGCAGCAGGAGTGCGAGGTGCTGCTGGCCGATTTCCCGGAACAGGAAAAAGAGCTACGGGAACTGTCGGCGTGGATTATGAAAGCGGTTCGATAATATCAATGCGGTTTGTAAGCCGGGTAAGGCGAAGCCGCCACCCGGCTTTTTTGCCCGGTGGCGCTACGCTTACCGGGCCTACACTGTCCTGAACGACAATTACGCTTTGTCGCCCAGCAGAACGGATTCCAGGGCAATTTTGATCATGTCGTTAAACGTAGTTTGACGCTCAGCAGCCGTGGTCTGCTCGTGCGTACGGATGTGGTCAGACACGGTGCAGATAGTCAGTGCTTTCGCGCCGAATTCTGCCGCCACGCCGTAGATACCCGCCGCTTCCATTTCCACGCCCAGGATGCCGTACTTTTCCATCACGTCGAACATTTCGCCGTCCGGAGAGTAGAACAGATCCGCAGAGAACAGGTTGCCGACGCGCGCGTCCACACCCAGCGTTTTCGCCGCTTCCACCGCGTCACGCACCATGCCGAAATCAGCAATTGCAGCAAAATCATGGTCTTTGAAACGGATGCGGTTCACTTTGGAATCGGTGCAGGCACCCATACCAATCACCACGTCACGCAGTTTCACGTCGGCGCGTACAGCACCACAGGAGCCTACACGAATGATTTTCTTCACCCCGAAATCGGTGATCAGTTCTTTGGTGTAGATAGAGCAGGACGGGATACCCATACCGTGCCCCATCACGGAGATCTTACGGCCTTTGTAAGTCCCGGTGAAACCTAACATGCCGCGAACGTTATTCACTTCGCGCACATCTTCAAGGAAAGTTTCCGCAATGTGCTTGGCGCGCAGCGGGTCGCCTGGCATCAAAACAACATCAGCGAAATCGCCCATTTCTGCATTAATATGTGGGGTAGCCATCTTCAGTTCCCTTTTAATTTGAGTTTTTTTGCCCGGTGGCGCTTCGCTTACCGGGCCTACGGTTTTGCAGGCCGGGTAAGGCGCAGCCGCCACCCGGCAATGACCTTAGAACATGGCTTTGCCATATTCCATGTCGGACGTACCAAAGTATTTCGCCAGCGTCTGACCGATATCCGCAAAGGTTTCACGGTGACCTAACGAGCCCGGTTTCACTTTCGGGCCGTACACCAGCACCGGAATGTGTTCACGGGTGTGATCGGTACCGGTCCAGCTCGGATCGCAGCCGTGGTCAGCAGTCAGGATCAGAATGTCATCTTCACCTACCAGTTCCATCAGCTCCGGCAGACGGCGGTCAAACAACTCCAGACCGGCGGCATAACCGGCGATATCGCGACGGTGGCCCCAGGAGGAGTCGAAGTCCACGAAGTTAGTGAAGACAATCGTCTTATCACCGGCTTCTTTCATCTCTTTGACGGTGGCGTCAAACAGTGCATCCAGCCCCGTGGCCTTCACTTTTTTAGTGATGCCGCAGTTGGCATAGATATCCGCGATTTTACCGACGGAAACCACGTGACCGTCTTTCTCATCCACCAGTTTCTGCAACACGGTCGGCGCAGGCGGTTCAACGGCCAGATCGTGGCGGTTGCCGGTACGCTGGAAGTTACCCGCTTTGTCGCCGATAAACGGACGAGCGATAACGCGACCGATGTTGTAGCCGCCTTCGGTCAGCTCTTCACGGGCGATTTCACACAGCTCGTAAAGTTTATCCAGGCCAAATGTCTCTTCGTGACAAGCAATCTGGAACACGGAGTCAGCGGAGGTATAGAAAATCGGTTTGCCGGTTTTCATGTGCTCTTCGCCCAACTGGTCCAGTATCACCGTACCGGAAGAGTGGCAGTTACCAAGATAGCCCGGTAGGTTCGCACGTTTGACCAGCTTATCCAGCAGTTCCTGCGGGAAGCTGTTTTCGTGATCGCTGAAATAGCCCCAGTCGAACAGAACCGGCACACCGGCGATTTCCCAGTGACCAGACGGCGTATCTTTACCGGAAGAAAGCTCATGCGCCCAGGCGTATGCGCCAATCACTTCCGCGTTAGCGTCCATACCGGCTGCGATTTTACCGGTAGACCCTTCATGTGCTTTCACCAGACCCAGACGGGTCAGGTTTGGCAGATTCAGAGGGCCTTTACGACCGTTGTCAGCCTCGCCTTTGGCACAGGCTTCAGCGATGTGCCCCATGGTGTCGGAACCGACGTCGCCAAAGCGATCCGCGTCTTCCGTCGCACCAATACCAAAGGAGTCCAGCACCATAATAAATGCACGTTTCATCTTGTTCTCCATTCATCTGCGCTGCAAAAAAGCGATCAGATCAGTATATCGCTATTCGGTAATACGACGATAGACCGTTGGTGTGCTTTCCGGCGCTTTATCGTCAAGGATAATTGCCGCTTTGACGGCTTTCGCCGCTTCCTGCCAGCTGGTTTCATCTTTCGCGTGGATCACCGCCAGCGGACGCTTCCCGTCAACGCTGTCGCCCAGACGGGCCATATCGGTAAAGCCGACGCTGTAATCAATGGTATCCGAAGCCTGGCGACGACCGCCGCCCATCGACACTACCGCCATGCCCAACGCGCGAGTGTCCATTGCACTGACAAACCCTTCGCTATCAGCATAAACCGCTTTACTGAGCATTGCCGTCGGCAGGTATTTCGCGTAGTGCTCAACGAAGTCGGTTGGGCCTTTCTGGGCGGCGACCATGCGCCCAAAGACATCAGCCGCTTTACCGTTATCCAGCACTGCCTGTAGTTTCGCACGCGCTTCGGCATCATCTTTCGCCAGATTGCCGGAAATCAGCATTTCAACACACAGCGCCATCGTCACCTCGAACAGGCGAGGGTTGCGGTACTCACCGGTCAGGAACTGCACCGCTTCGCGCACTTCCACTGCGTTACCCGCGCTGGAGGCCAGCACCTGGTTCATATCGGTCAGCAGTGCAGTTGTGCGCACGCCCGCGCCGTTCGCCACGCCAACGATCGCTTCCGCCAGCGCTTCAGAGAGTTCATAGGTCGGCATGAACGCACCGCTGCCGACTTTCACGTCCATCACCAGCGCATCCAGCCCTTCCGCCAGTTTTTTCGCCAGAATGGAACCGGTGATCAGCGGGATGGAATCCACCGTCGCGGTGATATCGCGGGTGGCATAAAAACGTTTGTCCGCCGGTGCGAGCGAGCTGGTTTGCCCAATGATCGCCACACCCACGTCCTTAATGATTTCGCGGAAACGGTTGTCGTCCGGGAAGATATCAAAGCCCGGGATCGCTTCCAGTTTGTCGAGCGTTCCGCCGGTATGACCCAGTCCGCGTCCCGAGATCATCGGAATGTAGCCGCCGCAGGCCGCTACCATTGGACCAAGCATCAACGACGTCACATCGCCCACGCCGCCGGTGGAGTGTTTATCCACGATCGGACCGTTCAGATTCAGACTCTTCCAGTCCAGGACGGTTCCTGAATCCCGCATTGCCATCGTCAGCGAAACGCGTTCCGGCATAGTCATATCGTGGAAGAAAATGGTCATCGCCAGGGCGGCGATCTGCCCTTCAGAGACAGTGTTGTCACGAATACCGTTGATAAAGAAACGAATTTCTTCATCACTCAGCGCATGACCATCACGTTTTTTACGGATAATTTCTTGTGCGAGAAACACGTTAACCTCCCGATTAGAGCCGGGTAAGCAATGTGCTTCCCGGCGAGTCGTATTGATGCCGGATGGCGGCTAACGCCTTATCCGGCCTACGATGGGCAATTCAAACTTAGTAACTGCTTGCGCTCTTACCGTCCCCGTGACCCAGCGCTTTCAACAGGCTGGCCAGCAGACTGGATGCCCCAAAGCGGTAGTGACGGGAATCCGCCCAGTCAGCGCCAAACAGTTCGTCAGCGATAGCGAGGAACTGCTGTGCATCCTCTGCGCTACGCACGCCGCCTGCCGGTTTGAAACCAACCGTTTTGGAGACGCCCATATCGCGGATCACTTCCATCATGATGCGTGCGCTTTCCGGCGTGGCGTTCACTGGCACTTTACCGGTAGAGGTTTTGATGAAATCAGCACCGGCTTTAATCGCAATTTCAGACGCTTTACGAATCAATGCCTCTTCTTTCAGCTCACCCGTTTCGATGATCACTTTAAGCAGCACGTTTGCCGCCGCACAGGCGTCTTTACAGGCTTTAACCAGATCGAAACCGACCTGTTCGTTACCGGCGATCAGCGCACGGTACGGGAATACCACATCCACTTCGTCGGCCCCGTAGGCAATCGCCGCACGGGTTTCCGCCAGCGCGATCTCAATGTCGTCGTTGCCGTGCGGGAAGTTGGTAACCGTCGCAATACGGATATCCGGTGTGCCCTGCTCTTTCAGCGTTTTACGTGCAATCGGAATAAAACGCGGATAGATACAGACCGCCGCAGTGTTGCCGACCGGGGTTTTCGCCTGATGACACAGCGCGATCACTTTTTCATTAGTGTCGTCGTCATTCAGGGTGGTCAGGTCCATCAGTTTCAGTGCGCGCAGGCTGCTTGCAGTTAAATCGCTCATAACATTCTCCAACGGCATCGCCGTATAAAATACTCACCTTGCGAGTCTGTTAGTATTCTAACATCCACTCGCCATTACACTTCGATATACATCACAGTTAATGAAAACTACGTACAAATTTGCATTACTGTAATGAGATCTACTTCAAACAATCTCTCTTTTCTGTCGATATCTTCTCCACTCAGGCGCATCAGGATCAAAGAGCTGACAGCACATCTTTCTACAATGACATGATGATCTTCGGCCGATAAAGGAATCACGATGCCCACGACCCATGAAACCGCGCTGCAACAACGCTGCCAACAAATCGTCACCAGCTCACTCCTCAGTCCGGAACAGAAACGCCATTTTCTCGCCCTGGAAGCCGAGAACAATCTGCCTTATCCAGCACTGCCTGCCGGGGCGCGCCAGGCGTTGGACGATGGCGTTATCTGCGATATGTTCGAAGGTCACGCGCCGTATAAACCACGCTATGTACTTCCCGATTACGCTCGCTTTCTGGCCAACGGTTCAGCCTGGCTGGAACTGGAAGGGGCGAAAGATCTGGACGATGCGCTGTCCCTGCTGACCATTCTGTATCACCACGTGCCTTCCGTTACATCGATGCCGGTTTACCTGGGGCAACTGGATACGCTGCTGCAACCGTATGTGAAAATTCTAACACAAGAAGCGATCGATATTCGAATAAAACGTTTCTGGCGTTATCTCGACAGAACGCTGCCTGATGCATTTATGCATGCGAATATTGGCCCCGCTGATACGCCCATCACGCGGGCCATTTTACGCGCCGACGCAGAGTTAAAGCAGGTTGCGCCTAACCTGACGTTCATCTACGACCCAGAGATCACACCCGATGATCTCCTGCTGGAAGTGGCGAAAAATATCTGCGAATGCAGCAAGCCGCATATTTCCAACGGCCCGATAAATGATAAAATTTTCACAAAAGGTCGCTATGGCATCGTCAGTTGTTACAACTCTCTGCCGCTTGCCGGTGGCGGCAGCACGCTGGTTCGACTCAACCTGAAAGCCATTGCCGAGCGCAGTACCTCTGTCGATGACTTCTTTAACCGCACGCTGCCATACTATTGTCAGCAGCAAATCGCCATCATCGATGCGCGATGTGAGTTCCTCTATGAAAAGTCACATTTCTTTGAGAATAGCTTCCTGGTGCAGGAAGGACTGATCGATCCACACCGTTTTGTGCCGATGTTCGGCATGTATGGTCTGGCGGAAGCGGTTAATCTGCTGTGTGAAAGAGCGGGCATGAACGCGCGCTACGGCAAAGATGAGACGGCGAACGATCTGGGCTATCGCATCAGCGCCCAGCTTGCTGATTTTGTTGAAAACACACCGGTGAAATATGGCTGGCAGCAGCGTGCCATGCTGCACGCCCAGTCGGGGATCAGTTCAGATATCGGCACTACCCCAGGCGCACGTTTGCCCTATGGTGATGAACCGGATCCGATCACTCACTTACAGACCGTCGCCCCGCATCATGCCCATTATCAGTCCGGTATTAGCGACATTCTGACGCTCGATGAGACCATCAAGCGCAACCCGCAGGCGCTGGTACAACTCTGCCTGGGCGCGTTCAAAGCCGGAATGCGCGAGTTTACGGCCAACGTTAGCGGCAACGATCTGGTCCGCGTCACGGGATACATGGTGCGTCTGTCCGATCTGGAAAAATACCGCGCCGAAGGCTCGCGAACCAATACCACCTGGTTGGGTGAAGAGGCCGCGCGCAATACGCATATTCTGGAACGCCAACCTCGTGTCGTGAGTCATGAACAACAGATGCGCTTCCGTTAGTAAGGTTATTCCTTTCTCCTGTGTGGACGGGCCAGGCAGTCGTCTGGCCCTGTTTCTGCAAGGGTGCAATCTGCGCTGTAGGAATTGCCACAACCCGTGGACGATGGGACGCTGCAATGACTGCGGCGAGTGCGTCCCGCAGTGCCCGCATCAGGCGCTGAGTCTTAGTGCCGGTAAAGTTGTCTGGCAGGCCGATGTCTGCGAACAGTGCGATACCTGTTTGCAGATGTGCCCGCAGCAGGCGACACCGATGACACAGACGATGAGTGTTGACGAGGTGCTGCGCCAGATCCGCAAATCTTCACTGTTCATTGAGGGGATCACCGTCAGCGGCGGCGAAGCCACAACCCAGTTGCCTTTCGTTGTGGAGT
Organism: Citrobacter farmeri; assembly: GCF_019048065.1. Classification (NCBI taxonomy): domain Bacteria; kingdom Pseudomonadati; phylum Pseudomonadota; class Gammaproteobacteria; order Enterobacterales; family Enterobacteriaceae; genus Citrobacter; species Citrobacter farmeri. The sequence continues at coordinate 762,096 of NZ_CP077291.1, read as the reverse complement.
TATTTACGGCTATCAAGGCCGATCCCCAACTCCAGTCGCTGACCTGTCTCATCGACAGCAATGGGTTGTTGAGCGAAACCGGCTGGGAGAAATTGCTGCCAGTTTGCGATGGCGCGATGCTCGATCTCAAAGCCTGGGATAGCGCGCGCCACATTGCACTCACCGGCCGGGATAACGCGCAGATCAAGCGTAGCATTACGCTGCTGGCCCAGCGGGGAAAACTGGCGGAACTGCGTCTGCTGGTGATTCCCGGGCAGGTGGATTATCTACAGCACATCGATTCACTCGCGGTCTTTATTTCGCAATTGGGCAATGTGCCAGTGCGGTTAAATGCGTTTCATGCGCATGGGGTCTTTGGAGAAGCGAGTGAATGGGCGAGCGCTACACCGAACGACGTGCAGCAACTGGCAACGACATTACAGCAACGCGGCGTGGATAATCTGATCTTTCCGGCGTTGTATTTATGACCTGCCGGATGGCGGCTGACGCCTTATCCGGCCTACAAAAGCTACATATGCAGACCGTAGGCCTGATAAGCGAAGCGCCATCAGGCATGCAACTACTGGATGGTGGGCCAATCAATCGTATGATCGCTTATACATCAAACAATGTGGTCGTATTGCGATACAGCGCCTCAGCGATCGTCTCTGCAGACTCCGGGCGCAGTTCGCATAACACGTCGAACACTCTCGCCGCCTGCTCCGGACGATTTGGCTGCCCCTGAAAACCATTCAGCGGCATATCCGGCGCGTCGGTCTCCAGCAGCAGCGCCTCCAGCGGCAGTCGCGCCATCACATCGCGGGTTTTACTGGCGCGCGGATAGGTGATCGTTCCTCCTACCCCAATCTTATAGCCCAGTTGCACAAAACGCTCTGCCTGCTGCAGGCTGCCAGCGAAACCGTGCACCACGCCGGTTCGCGGCAGATCCTGACGCTTAAGATGCATTGCCAGCGTGTCATGCGTACGCCGGGAATGCAGGATCACCGGTAAATCGTAGCGCCTGGCCAGCTGTAGCTGTGCCTCCAGAAACCGCTCTTGCCTGGCAAATTGCGGATCGTCGCGATACCGATCCAGGCCGATCTCGCCAATGGCGACCACTTTTGTCGGCCGCGTCTCCAGCGTCTGTTGTAGACGCGCAAGATCCTCGTCGGTATGTTGCTCAATCACAATGGGATGCAGTCCCAGCGCGGCATACAACGAAGAAAATCGTTCCGCCAGCGCCAGAACGCGAGCAAAGTTTTCCGCTGCGGTAGCCGGAATAATGATCTTCTCAATACCCGCTTCGCCCGCGAGTTGCAGACTGTGGGCTTCATCCCCCGTAAAAGGTGGGAAGTCAAAGTGACAGTGGGTGTCGATAAAGCGAAAACTCACGCCAGATCCTCATTACTGAATGTCGTATCGTTAGCCTGAGGCGCATTGCTCACCGCCGCTACATGGACATCGTTGGCTACCGGCGCTGGCGGGATTACCACCGGCACCGGCGTGACGACCTGCGGCAGGTGGCGCGATAACGGCGGTTCAGCTGCCAGCATTTTTCCCACGGTCGCCAGGAAATAGCGCCCGCACAGTCGGCCAATTTTATAGTCTTCCCGCAGGGCCGGAATACGACTTCCCAGCGCCATGCTCTTCAGCGGCTTCGGCGGATAGATTTCAAATATTTTCAGTTTGCCCGGCGGTTTCTCAATGAATCGCTGAATTTCCGTATAACTGGCTTCATGATGCTGGACCAGATTGACCAGCGGTTGCAGACTGCTTTCGCCCAGCCAGCGTTCCATCCGCTTGAACCACTGTGGGGTGTAATACATTTGCGAAGGCACCGTGCGGATCACCACCAGCGTTTTCGCCCCCTGCTTCACGGCTTCGCGAACCGGGATCGCATCACTGATCCCACCATCGAGATAATTGATCCCCTCCAGTGATACGCCGCTGCGATAGAACCCAGGGATCGCACTGGACGCCCGGATCAGATCGAGCCAGTTTTGCGTATTGGGAGAGAAATAGTTGGCCGTGTAGTCATCCCCCCGACAGGCGCACATGTAGAACGATTTCCCCGTTTCGAACAAGCGCGAGGCCGTATACATCTGCAACGGCATCTGGCTCGCCGTGGACTCCACCAGCCAGTCGAGGTCGATCAGATTCCCGCCGCGCACAAAGCGCACCGGGTCGAAGAATTCCCGTTTGGTGGTATAGCGCATGATGACTTTGCGCCCATAGCCGGGCTGGTTGCACAGATAGGCCGACAAATTTTGCGCCCCCGCAGAAGTGCCGTAATAGAGATCGAACGGATTAAACTGCGCGCGCATGAACTCATCCAGTACCCCAGCTGTAAAGATGCCACGCTGCCCGCCGCCCTCACAGACCAACGCCAGGCGACCCGGTTTGAACGTTTTTAATGACAACGGCGCAATATTGCCGAGCGTGACGGGTATACGCTGCCCCACCTCTGCCTTCCTGTTTCTTATTACGTAATGTGCCAAAATAACGCAAACAGACGGCGGCTAAAACCAAAAAAGCCAGTCCACCGGACTGGCTTGCCAACAAAATCGTTGTGCGGTTTACACGCTAGGGCCGCTTACGCCCTGTAAACAGGCTGACCAGGAAGAGAATAATCCCGACGACGAAGACAATTTTCGCCGCGCCCGCTGCAGTACCGGCCAGTCCACCAAATCCCAGAGCGGCGGCAATTAACGCGATAACCAGAAATATAATGCCCCAACGAAACATACGCTTCTCCTTTACCATAGTTAATGTCGACCGCTTGATATGAGCGCTCAGGCTGCTCATTCACGCTATTGTTTGTGTAGTGCTCATGACGTCCTCCGACCCGGGCCGGAGGAGAAAACGAAGACTTATTGCGCTTTCAGATCGTTTTTGACGCTTTTTACGCCATCAACGGCTTTCGCAATGCTCTCAGCACGCTCTATTTGCGCCTGAGAATCGACGGTACCGGAAAGTTGCACCACGCCATCGGTCGTTTCAACTTTCACTTTGCGGGAAGGAACGATGTCATCCGCCAGCAGTTTCGCCTTGATCTCGCTGGTCGTTGCCGTATCGCCTGCATAGCCTTTCACGGAGTCTGATTTGCTGTCGCGAACGTGGAGTTTGTCGCTGACGGAAGTGACGCCTTCAACGCCTTTCGCCACGGTCACGGCCGCTTCCGCCTGCGCCTGGCTTTCGACGAAGCCGCTCAGCGTCACGACTTTCTGGTCGGTTTTGACGGAAATATCGGTGCTTTTAATGCTTTCATGATCCACCAGTGCCGCTTTTACTTTCGCGGTAATGGCGCTGTCATCCATGAAATTACCGACTTTATTCATAGAGCTATCGACTTTCTGCCCTGCACTTTCTACACCGGATTGCGCTTTATCCATGGTGGTGTTTTCTGCATACGCAGAACCCGTTGCCACAGCGGAGGTCAACATCACGGCCAGCAGAGTTTTAGAAATCTTCAGTCTTGTCATAGTCATCGATTTATTCCTGTATGGTTTGCTCATAATTTGAGCCCAGGCAACATAGGGTTGCATTGCTGAATGTGGTGAAAAATTCACCCAGCTCAGAAGTCAATGGCGGCGGTCACAATCACAAAACACAAAAAGTGATGATGATGCGCTGACAGGTGCCTCTCTGAGTCAGTTATTAATATCGTGACTACAATAGACATTAGCTTTAAGCACTTAGATTCACGCATTGAACGGTATTTAAAGCCAATATTTATGTCATCACTTTGTTAAATATAGATCACAATTTTGAAAAAGCGCGGCGAATTGCGCAAAAAACAGGCGGTCATAAGCAAAACAGAGGGATTTAAGAACATTCCGCAAGGGGCTAATAAGGCAGGAAAAGTCGCAGGGCGCAGCGGCAGCCGCGCCCTGAAGGGAGATTAATGTTCGCGCGTCTTGCGGAACTGAACGTCAGGATAACGCTCTTGCGTCAGATTAAGGTTCACCATCGTTGGAGCGATGTAGGTCAGATTATCGCCACCATCGAGCGCCAGTTGAACTTCGTTCTTACGTTTAAACTCTTCGAATTTCTTCGCGTCAGCACATTCCACCCAGCGAGCGGTCGCCACGTTGACAGACTCATAAATGGCCTCAACGTTGTACTCGCTCTTCAGACGAGCAACCACCACGTCGAACTGCAGCACACCAACCGCGCCCACGATCAGATCGTTGTTGGCGATTGGTCGGAATACCTGCACAGCGCCCTCTTCGGAGAGCTGGACCAGACCTTTCAGCAACTGTTTCTGCTTCAGCGGATCTTTCAGGCGAATACGACGGAACAGTTCCGGCGCGAAGTTCGGAATGCCGGTGAACTTCATCATTTCGCCCTGGGTGAAGGTATCGCCAATCTGGATAGTACCGTGGTTGTGCAGACCGAGGATATCGCCCGGGTAAGCCTCTTCCACATGCGAACGGTCGCCAGCCATAAAAGTCAGCGCGTCAGAGATCACCACGTCTTTGCCGATACGGACCTGACGCATCTTCATGCCTTTTTCGTACTTGCCGGAGACGACGCGCATAAACGCTACGCGGTCACGGTGTTTCGGATCCATGTTGGCCTGAATTTTAAAGACGAAGCCGGTGAACTTCTCTTCTTCCGCTTCCACCACGCGAGTATCGGTCTTGCGCGGCATTGGCGCAGGCGCCCACTCCACCAGACCATCCAGCATGTGATCAACGCCGAAGTTACCCAGCGCGGTCCCAAAGAAGACCGGGGTAATTTCGCCGGCCAGGAACAGCTCTTTATCAAACTCGTTCGAGGCACCCTTCACCAGTTCCAGTTCGTCGCGCAGCTGCTGCGCCAGATCGTCGCCAACGGCCGCGTCGAGATCCGGGTTGTCCAGACCTTTAACAATGCGCACTTCCTGGATGGTATGGCCTTTACCCGTCTGATACAGGTAGGTTTCATCTTTATAAAGGTGATAAACCCCTTTGAACAATTTACCGCAGCCAATTGGCCAGGTGATCGGCGCACAACCGATTTTCAGTTCGTTCTCCACTTCGTCCAGCAACTCCATCGGGTCACGGATGTCGCGGTCGAGTTTGTTCATAAAGGTCAGGATCGGCGTATCACGCAGACGGGTCACTTCCATCAGCTTGCGGGTACGATCCTCGACGCCTTTCGCGGCGTCGATCACCATCAGACAGCAGTCCACCGCCGTCAGGGTACGATAGGTATCTTCGGAGAAGTCTTCGTGCCCCGGGGTGTCAAGCAGGTTGACCAGACAGTTATGATATGGAAACTGCATGACGGAGGTGGTAATGGAGATCCCACGCTGCTTTTCCATTTCCATCCAGTCTGATTTTGCATGCTGACTGGAACCACGGCCTTTTACCGTACCGGCAGTCTGGATTGCCTGTCCGAACAGCAACACCTTCTCAGTAATGGTTGTTTTACCGGCATCCGGGTGAGAAATAATGGCAAAAGTGCGGCGCTTGGCCACCTCCTGCAAAAAAGGAGACAACGTCATAGTTCATTCTTCTTGAGTAAACGCGGCGTCGCACCGCGCATGTTGAATACGAAAAATTGCGGCTATTTTACCCATCAACGGGGGGGAGGCAATCAGTGTTTACACAGGAGCTGCTCCAGTTCGTGTAATGACGATACGGTCCAGGTCGGCTCGATGCCTTCCGGCTGCTCGCGATGATGCGCATTCAGCCAGCAGGTCGCAAGCCCGGCGTTGATGCCGCCGAGAATATCGGACGCGGCGGTATCCCCCACCATCAGCACCCGGGCGCGATCGGGGTTGCCCGCCTGCGCCAGGGCGTAATCAAAAATCTTCGGATCCGGTTTTGCCACACCCACTTCTTCTGAAATGACCAGCAAATCAAAGTAGTCGCGAAGTCCCGTACGTTCCAGACGGATCTGCTGCAAGGAGGTGAAGCCGTTAGTAATAATGCCAATTTTGGCTTTGCCGCGAATCGCATTGAGCAGCGAAACGGCTCCCGGCAGCGGCGCACAAATTTCGGCCATCGCATTCATAAAGGCGTCGTTAAGCGAGCCCGGCTCAACCTTTAACCGTTCCGCCCAACTCTGGAAGCGGGCATGCTGAAGCTGTAATGAGGTGATCGCGCCGTTCTGATAATCCACCCACAGCGGTTTATTCACGGCCTGGTAGTCCTGAAAATCTTCAGCGGTAAAGGTAATACTGTAGTCAAGAAACATCCGCTGTAAGCCAGTAAACGAGTCAAACGTGAACAGCGTTTCATCGGCATCAAAGAAAATCCAGTCCCACTTCATCATTACACCTTCTTTTACATACTGATTGGCAGTGCCATTATGATGGCGTCCTCACGACCGTCAGCGGTCGGGTAATAATTGCGGCGAATCGTTGCCTCGTTAAAGCCTAAGCTTTCATACAGTGCGATGGCGGCAACGTTGGAGGCGCGTACCTCCAGCCACAGCGTCAGAACGCCGCGTTTTTCTAACTCATCAATGAGATGTTCCAGCAGCGCTTTCCCTAATCCCCGGCGCTGAAAATCGGGATCGACGGCAATGTTGAACAGCGTAGCTTCATCCAGCACAACCTGCGTAATCGCAAACGCCGCCATTCTCCCTTCAACCGTCAATTGATAGTTGAGATAGCGTTCTCCCTGATTACTGGCAAAAGTATGTTCGCTCCAGGGAAACGCATGGGCGCGCTTTTCAATCTGAAATGCGGCGGGTAAATCACTCTGACTGAGGGAAGAAATCGTGTTCATGTGTGCAGATTTGTTGCCATAGTTCGGCGCGTGCCGTTGGGTTTGCCCGCAATTCATCAAATGCCGGCGTTGCAACCTGCGCACCTTCCAGTGACAGCGGCGCTTCTGTGCCCAGCCGCCAGCTGTTGCAGCGACTCCCCTGTGGCAGCATCGCAACGCGTTCCGGCGTCACCTGCAAAACCTGATTGGGGCTCAGGGTTAATGCGCGCAGAATATCGCTAATCAGAGGTTCAGTCAGCGGCGGCAATATTTCACCTACCATCACCAGACGGACGTGCGCAGGAATGGAAATCGCGATCTCTCCCTGCAACGCGCCGGGGCGACGCAGCGACCACTGGGTAATGCCCAGTTGCTGTAACTGCCAGTCTCGTCGGGTTGTCATAGCGAATCGCTCCTGTATCCAGGGGCGCAAATATAGCAAATTAGTCGAATAGACGCCATCAAACGTCTATAATCGCCCGCTGTATGAATTAAGGAGTTTTCCATGTCTGCTTTTACCCCGGCAAGTGAAGTCTTGCTGCGCCACAGTGATGATTTCGAACAAAGCCGTATTCTGTTTGCCGGAGATTTGCAGGATGACCTGCCCGCGCGTTTTGAAAGCGCCGCCAGCCGCGTGCATACGCAGCAGTTCCACCACTGGCAGGTGTTAAACCGCCAGATGGGTGACAACGCGCGCTTTAGCCTTGTTGCACAAGCGGAAGACGTTGCCGACTGCGACACATTTATCTACTACTGGCCGAAAAACAAACCGGAAGCCCAGTTCCAGCTGATGAATATTCTGTCACTCCTGCCCGTTGGCACTGACATTTTTGTCGTCGGCGAAAACCGCAGCGGCGTGCGCAGCGCTGAGCAAATGCTGGCCGGGTATGCCCCGCTGAACAAAATCGACAGTGCTCGTCGCTGCGGGCTGTATCATGGCCGTCTGGACAAACAGCCAACTTTTGACGCAGAAAAATACTGGGGTGAATACCTTGTTGAGGGGCTGACGATAAAAACGCTGCCGGGCGTATTCAGCCGCGATGGTCTGGATGTTGGTAGCCAGTTGCTGCTGTCCACCCTGACGCCGCATACCAAAGGCAAAGTGCTGGACGTCGGCTGCGGCGCAGGCGTACTTTCCGCAGCACTTGCCAGCCACTCCCCGAAAGTGCGTTTAACCCTCTGCGACGTTGCGGCACCGGCGGTTGAAGCCAGTCGCGCCACGCTGGCTGCAAACGGCATTGAGGGCGAGGTCTTCGCCAGCAACGTCTTCTCCGAAGTGACGGGCCGGTTTGATATGATCATCTCCAACCCGCCGTTCCATGACGGTATGCAAACCAGCCTTGATGCCGCGCAAACCCTGATTCGCGATGCCGTACGTCACCTGAACAGCGGTGGTGAACTGCGCATTGTCGCTAACGCCTTCCTGCCGTATCCGCAGGTACTGGATGAGACCTTTGGCTTCCACGAGGTCATCGCTCAGACCGGACGCTTCAAGGTGTATCGCACGGTCATGACCCGCCAGGCGAAAAAAGCGTGATGTCACGATAACGGCCATGCGAATGGCCGTTTTTGCAGCAATCACCGCTACCCCACGTAATTAACTATTGACGAATAGCGTAAAACCACTAGAATGCGCCTCCGTGGTAGCGATTCTTTTTAAGAATCGATGGTATGCGAAGGTGGCGGAATTGGTAGACGCGCTAGCTTCAGGTGTTAGTGTCCTTACGGACGTGGGGGTTCAAGTCCCCCCCCTCGCACCATAAACCACGTTGATATTGCTCGCACTGGGCGAAGGTGGCGGAATTGGTAGACGCGCTAGCTTCAGGTGTTAGTGTTCTTACGGACGTGGGGGTTCAAGTCCCCCCCCTCGCACCAACGAGGCGATATCAAAAAGTAAGATGACTGTGCGAAGGTGGCGGAATTGGTAGACGCGCTAGCTTCAGGTGTTAGTGTCCTTACGGACGTGGGGGTTCAAGTCCCCCCCCTCGCACCAATTATCTTGCATCCTCTTCTGTAGTTTTCCCGGTTTTTCATCCCTGATTCCAGTTCATCATTACCAGCATCATTCCGCCGATCAGCACGACACATGATGGCAGCAGCACAAAGTGCCGCAATTGTTTGTGATACAGCATCACCGGGGTCAGTAATAACCCTAGTACAATGATGGCCTTCCATGCTCCGAGAGAAAGATCAGCAAATGCCAGCCCGGTAATGACGATTCCAGGCAGCAACACTCCCCAACCACTACCCAGCGCTCGTTGCAACATGGTTTCACCTCCAATATCGATAATGATAACCAATATCATATGGCAATTTTTCTCATTTGTCAGCAATCCATACACCACTTACATGAGCTTTACTTAAGCAATGATGACACGAATTATTTAAGGTGATAAATTGCACAGCGGTAAACGTACAGACACAATAATCTGATTTCAGGTAAGCATCTTCTCATCCATTATTTGTGTGACGTGAACAGTGTAATTGTTGGATAAATAATGACGTTGAGATATGACTGCACAATCCTGGCAAACCCTACGCACTAAAAAATACCAACTTTCTCTGCGACTCTTTTTGTTTCTCAACGCTATTTCTGCGTCGTTTGCCATTGCCTTTCCAATCTATTCCAGCAAAACCGTCTCTACGCCAGGATTCCTTATCCTTGTGCTGAGCACTGCGTTGCTGACATGGCATGTAAGGTATGCGAAGAAGCGCATTAATCTCCATGCCATCTCAATACTCTTTGGCGGGTTATGGGCAGTGCATATTACGCTGAAATACCAGGCGCTGCAGACCCCTGACTACTCCTTTCTGCTGATTGCACTGCTGACCGTGTTATTTATTGGCTCCATTGCTTTTGCCAATAATATCATCGCATTCACGCTTCATTCGCTGCCGTCCCTGTTGGCCTGTTTATATCTAAACGGTAGCGAAAATGGCCTGCGGCTGCTCTATTTTACGGCCCTTCCCATGGCGGGTATCGCGATTCAGCATGTGATTCAAAAGCGCTACGACGATTTCGCCCAGCAACTGATGTTCAAACTGCTCGCCGAAAAAGAGACACTGACCGACCTCAGTATGCTCGACCCATTAACGGGATTGTACAATCGTCGGGGACTCCAACATAAACTGAAAGTCATGCAGGAACTGGATACGCATGAACATTACGTTTTACTGATCGACATCGACCATTTCAAAGCCTACAACGACCACTATGGACATATGATGGGCGATCAGGCGCTGATCCGCGTTTCCGCCGCTATCCGCAACGCCGTGCGTTCACGCGATATTGTCGCCCGTTTTGGTGGCGAAGAGTTTATGGTGTTACTGACGGCGAGTGACCCCCTGAAAGCCCGCGATGCAGCCGAACGCATCCGGCAGAATGTTTACGATCTCAAAATTCTCCATATGTTCAATGAGAACGTCGCAACTCAGGTCACCATCAGTATCGGTATTGCGCCTCTGGTTGGGGGAGATGTCGAAGAGGCAATTCGTCATGCTGATAAGGCGCTCTATAAAGCGAAAGATCTGGGCCGCAATCACATTTTAGTCAGTGACGATCCGGGTCTTGCCTGACACGCGTGACGTAATCCTGCGTCGTTGAACGCCAGACTGACAAAGATCTTGCTATCGGTTATGCCTGTCGCTAGGATTAGCAATCATTATCATTTAGATTACTATCCAGTCTATGACTTATCGTTCCGCACCGATCATTGACGATGTCATCTGGCGAGGACATCTCCAGTCGCAGATGCCCTCGCTGGCTGAGGCCGTGCGCGCAACTATAGCTCAGACGCGTGAACATCTGCTGGATTTCATTCGTCTGGATGAACCCGCCCCTCAGAGCGCGATGACACTGGCGCAATGGCGTCGCCCCAGCGAACTCCAGTCGCTGTTAGCGATTTACTCCGATCATATTTATCGCAACCAACCCACGCAACCGCGCGAAAATAAACCGCTAATCTCGCTATGGGCACAGTGGTACATTGGTCTGATGGTGCCCCCACTGATGCTTGCCCTGCTCACGCAGGAGACGGCAATTGATGTCTCTCCCGAATATGTCCACGTTGAGTTTCACGAAACGGGGCGTGCCGCGTGCTTCTGGATTGATGTACATCCGGATCTGCTGGCGACAACACAATCACCACAGGCGCGCATGGAAACGTTGGTTAAGCAGGCGTTAACTCCGGTCATCCAGGCGCTTGAGGCAACCGGAGAGATCAACGGTAAACTTATCTGGAGCAATACTGGCTATCTGATTAACTGGTATCTCACGGAGATGAAACCGCTGCTGGGTGAAGAGTTGTTGAACACGCTGCGCCAGGGCTGCTTCTTTGAAAAACAGTTGTCCTGTGGTGCTGACAACCCGCTCTGGCGCACGGTCGTCCCTCGCGAAGGGATTCTGGTACGCAGAACATGCTGTCAGCGTTATCGTCTGCCGGACGTTCAGCAATGCGGTGACTGTACGCTGAAGTAATCAGGGAGCGTTCGCCCCCTAGTGATTACAACGCAATCTGTTCGTTTTCTGCGTCTAAACGCTGTGCCTCTTCGGCCTCTTGTTCCAGCAGTTGCTTCTCGTACACTTTAAAGAACGGGAAGTAGATGACAGCAGAAACCAAAGCCAGAAGCACCACCAGAATCGCCGCGCGATAATCCCAGCCCAGAGCCCACGCCGCCCCGACGGGTGCTGGTGCGGTCCATGGCACCACCGAAATCACGCGACCAATCAGATCCAGTTTCATCGCAGCCCAGGCCAGCACGGCATTCACCATCGGTGCCAGCAGGAAAGGAATAAAGAACACTGGATTCATAACGATGGGCGTACCAAAAATCACCGGCTCGTTAATGTTGAAGATACTCGGTACCACGCTCAATCGACCTATCGAGCGTAGATGCACGGAACGACTGCGTAAGTAGCAAATCACCAGCCCCATCGTTGCGCCCGACCCACCTATCACGATAAAGAATGTCCAGAATGCCTCCATAAAAATATGTGGCAACGGTGCGCCCTGCGCCAGCGCAGTCTGGTTCATACCGAGGTTAGTCAGCCAGAACATTTGCAGCATCCCGGAGACAATCGCTGCACCGTGAATACCGGCAAACCACAACAAATGGCCAATCAGTACCGCCAGCAAAATCGCTGGTAGAGAATCGGCAGCCGATACCAGCGGTTTAAAAAGAGACATAATGGCCTGCGGAATAAGCATGTCGAACTGCGCCTGAATCAGCAGGCTAAGCGGGTACAATGTGAGTACCACCACCAACACGGGGATGAGCAGATCGAATGAGTTTTTGATCATCGGCGGCACTTGATCAGGTAAACGAATGCCGATGTTATGTGCCTTGAGAAAACGCATCATTTCTACGCAATAAATCGCCACCAGAATCGCCGTAAAGATCCCCGTTCCGCCGAGGCTGTCCACAGGAAGAGTGCCTTTTGTTTTAGGTGCAGCGACCAATAAGAATGCCATGATGGAAAGCATGGCGCACATAAACGGATCCAACTGATGTGACTTCACATAATGTTTACCCAGGTTATAGGCAATGGCGGCACAAATGTAGATCGACATGATCCCCATGGTCATATCAAAAGGGGTCAGGATCTGCCCTTCAAACTGTTTAGCCATATCCAGCCAGGCCCGGGCAAATCCCCAGGTCGTATCCGGCGAAAACGGAGGGTAAGCAAATACCAACAGAAACGATCCGACAATCATAAATGGCATCGCGGAAATAAAGCCGTCACGGATAGCCATAACATGACGCTGTGAAGAAATGCGCCCTGCAATCGGGCTGACATAGTTTTCAACAAACCGGAAAATCACATTAAAGACTGCATGGTTGGTAGATTTCATAAGTGGCTCTTTTTATGTGATACAGAGGAAGTGACAACTCCAGTATTAATCGCTCTTTCATAGACTGCAACCGGTTACGGTAACCGGTTTCCGTGATTGTGAAGGGGATCGAAAAATCGTTCATGTTGCTGGTTTGTTACATTAAAATATTTACAGTACGGGACGAGTTATGCCAAATTACGCCAGCAGTTTTCTGTAGCGTTGGAGACGGCCAAAATGGTGTCAGGAGAATTGAATGAGTCTGCAATCGGTACGGCAATTTCTGGCCGAACATGCCCCGGATATTGAAATCATTGAATTAGAACAAAGTACCGCGACGGTCGAACTAGCGGCCCAGGCACATAATGTACAGCCCGGACAAATAGCGAAAACCCTTTCGCTGAAGGTTAAAGATACCATCATCCTGGTCGTCGCCAAAGGCGATGCAAGACTGGACAATAAAAAACTCAAAAGCACCTTCGGCGCCAAAGCGCGCATGCTGAGCAGCGATGAGGTCGTCAACGCAACGGGGCATCCTGTTGGCGGGGTTTGCCCTTTCGGTCTGGAAACCCCGTTGCCCGTTTATTGTGATATCTCTTTACGATCGTTTACCGAAGTCCTTCCTGCAGCAGGCGCTACATATAGCGCAGTACGTATTGCCCCTGAACGTATGGCAGAACTGACTTCAGCCACCTGGGTTGATGTGTGCCAGTAATTGTCCATTCTTAGCTTTCGCAGTGGTCAAAGCAAAATGTCCGCCGCATGCAGTAAACCGGCGTCAGAATTGACGCCCAGTTTCGACATCACGTTAAACTTGTGCGCCCGGATGGTCTTAATATTCCGCGCCAGTTCAACCGCGATTTGCGGCATTGAGTAACCGCAGGACATAAATCGCAAAATCTCACGCTCAGTCGGGCTCAGCATGCGACTCTGATTGAGATACCAGAGATTGCTGTTACTTTCGCTGATACGTCGCGTACCGCTTAATGCTGTAAATAACGCATCCTGTAGCGCAGGGAGCGAGTTTTCTTTACTCAGTACGCCATCTAACGGGGAGGGCGACAGAGCGCTGATTAAACGCGCTTCAACATCATCATCCGCAATAACCAGACGACGCATGCCCGGATAGTTTTCAGCCAGTTCGGACAGATTCATGAGGCCCACCCGCCTGGCTTTTCGGATCGAGGAGAGAGAGAAAATAACGGCAGAAAAAACCGTCGTGCTCATCGCCTGTTGAAACTCATCCAGCGTCAAATAAAGATGTAGTTTATATTGGTTATCTGAGTTTTCGTTAAATAGATTCTGAATACCAATACCACTCATCACACATTTTTCTATGAGTGCGACATTTCGCGAACGGTTTCTATTTTCCATTCCGTTGACTCTCCATATACTGAAGGTAAATTCAGCTCTCTGACTCCCTGAGAACTGTTAATCCATGCGTACATTTCCGCATTGCTGTGAATTGATAATCGACGCATGGCGCTGTTTTTCTGGGCGCTGATGGTTTTATTACTTTTCTTAAGTAACGCCGCAATCTGATTGATCCCCCAACCTTTCCCCAGCAGGCGCAGTACTTTTCGCTCTGATAGCGTCAAAAGGATGGCGTGGGAACCAAATTCCTGATGTTCTGGCTGGGGGCGCGTCAACAACATTTTGCTGATTCGGTCAGGACTGTTATGCCCAGAACGGATGGTGTTTACCAGACTCTCAATCGGTTCGATGTCAGACAGCAGCGTGCTTGAGGGACGCATCAGTAATTCGACCGCCTGCGCGTAATACGCGCGAGACACCAGGAAAACCCAATGAATATCACGATATTGAGAAAGGAGTGCGTAGAATCGTTCGCAGACAGTGCGTGGGTGTTGACATTCACCGGTTAAATCCACGATCGCCAACTCTGCCCGTCGTAATTGTAGTGCCGTAAGTTCTTCGGCAACACCGCAAGCGGTAAGCTCATACTCCGGGAAATGCAGTTGCATAACGCCGTGGAATCCCGCTTGTATTACTGGGACTTTACTGATGACAATTGCGTTTTTGCAGCATCCTGGCAACATATATCCTCCACATTCATATGAATTTATCTGTTATTAATGGTTCGAATTGCGTTTGCATTAATACATACAACAATACAATGCAAAAAACAGAACAATAGACAATATGAATTGTTTATCCTTGGGGTTGTTCTTTAATTCCGTAGGAGGTGGTTATACAACTATCACAGGGTATAATTCAAGCCTATGCCCTCAATATGTATGCTGTATTCCTGAAAAGGACATTAAACATTCTTATTTTATATACGATTTTTTTATTCATCCAAATTTGGACAAACTATTTATTCTTAATTAACTCCCGATATGCTTTCGGAGACAACATTAAATGTTTTTTAAAAAATCGAGAAAAATAGGTTACATCACTGAATCCCAGGTAGTCGGAGATCTGGCTTACGGTCATACTGGTATATTGCAAGCTGCGTTTGGCTTCGAGCATCAACCGCTGATGCAAAACGTTTAATGCGCTGCAATGATGAAATTCACGGCATAACTGATTCAGATAATTTACAGAAAGGCCGATTCGATGCGCGTATTCTGTTAGGGGAAGATGCTCACGATAGTGGCTCTCAACCTGCCGGGCAAAAAGACGTAGAGCGCTCCGCCGCCGCGCCAGGGTGTCATTCGATTGCACAATGGGCTGACTCTGCCGACGAAGCCAGACCAGCAGCGCACTCAGTAACGAAAACAACATCATTTCCCGCGCCTCGTTATCTGTCTGATACTCCTTCTGCAAAGCAGAAAAAAGCGTACTGATGTGACTGCGGGACTGAGCCACCGGCACGCACTGCGGACTGTTCAGCAAAGGCAGCGGTTGTGGAAACTGAGACTCCAGGCGGCTAATCAGCGGCAACGCCAGAGAGAGAACGTAGCCCTGGGTTCCGGGAGAAAAGCGAAACCCGTGGACACAAAGCGCAGGGACGACCTGAATACAGGCATCGCGTCTCACCGTCGTCATCCCCTCAATTTCAATCGTTGCTTCACCCCGATGCAAGTAGAGCAACTGAACGATCTCAGCATGCTGATGCACCCGAATATGCCATTCATGCAAACTGCTGCGTTGATGAATCGACTCGCAGTGCAGCAGATCGGGGGTAGGCCATCCCTGTTGTTCACCATACAGTTTAAAAACAGGAATGACGTCAGCCAGTTGCATCATTTTTCCTCATTATCCACC
This sequence comes from Citrobacter farmeri, assembly GCF_019048065.1. NCBI lineage: Bacteria > Pseudomonadati > Pseudomonadota > Gammaproteobacteria > Enterobacterales > Enterobacteriaceae > Citrobacter > Citrobacter farmeri. The sequence continues at coordinate 746,357 of NZ_CP077291.1, read as the reverse complement.
TACCGTTTCGTAAGGCAGGCCAACGTAGTTTTCCGCAATCGTCATCAGTCCGGCCTTTGAGCCCAAATGGTACTGGCGATCCGCCTCCTGCATCTTGCGCTCAAAGTCGCTTTTGTCCTGAAAATCATGCAGCAGGTGGGTCATAAACCAACTGAATCGCTCCCCTTTCCACACCCGGTTAAGGGCCAGGCGGGAATAGGTTGCCAGCAGGTCGCTGCGCCCGTGCTGATAGTACTGCGTCAATATACGCCACAAATAATTCACGTCGGACGCGGCAAGATTCAATCCCTTTGCACCAGTCGGCGGAACGATATGCGCCGCATCACCGACCAGAAAGAGCTTGCCGTACTGCATCGGTTCCACCACATAGCTGCGTAATGGTGCAATACTCTTTTCAAGTGAGTGACCAGTCACTAACTTTTCGGCGAGCTCATCAGGCAGACGCCGTTTCAGCTCCTCCCAGAAGCGGTCATCGCTCCAGGATTCCACCTGCTCGCTGAGTGGAACCTGCAAATAGTAGCGACTTCTTGTTAGTGAGCGCTGACTACAAAGTGCAAACCCGCGCTCATGATGCGTGTAAATCAACTCCGGATTGACTGGCGGCGTATCGGCAAGCAACCCCAGCCAGCCAAACGGCCAGATACTTTCGTACTCGCGGATGACATCTCGCGGAATACTTTGTCGTGAAATGCCGTGGAATCCATCACACCCGGCAATGAAATCACACTCAATGCGGCACTTCTCCCCTTCTTTCTCAAACGTGACTGAGGGGTGGTCACTTTTGGCATCATGAATCTCAACCTGCTGAACGCCGTAAATCGTGGGCGCACCACAATCGCTGCGCGCCAGCATCAAATCCCGTGTGACTTCCGTCTGCCCGTAGACCATTACGCTTTTACCGCCGGTTAATTCGCTCAGCGCGACGGGAATGCGTTTACCATCAAAAATAAACTCAACGCCGTGGTGCACCAGACCTTCTCTGTCCATACGCTGCGCCACACCGGCTTCCCGCAACAGCGAAACCGTCCCACTCTCGAGGATCCCCGCCCGGATGCGCCCCAGCACATACTCCGGCGTCTGACGTTCAATGATGAGTGTGCGGATCCCCACCTTATGCAGCAACTGCCCCAGCAGCAGCCCGGACGGTCCTGCCCCAATAATTGCGACCTGAGTTTTCATGACATTCCTCGCCTGCATGGTTGATTATTTGTTTAATCAATGTTGAATAAAAGTTTCAAATTGCATTTTTGATAAGCAGGCACAGAAAAAGAAGGTGCAAAGGTGGGCAAAAATTGCACTTTTCACCGATTTAGCAAAACTGTGGAGCGGTTCAAATTCTGGTAACCGCATAGCTGGCTCTTTTTTCAACAGAAAGATTGATCTCAATCGGAGCCAAAAAATGCGCGCTTCGTGATACAAAAGAGTCTTTCGTCATTCGACAGTACGCAACGCGTCTTTTCAGCCAGGGCGAGTCATGCAAGAAGAGCAGTCATTACAGCGATCGGTTACACGGTTATGCATTCAGTGTGGGCTTTTTTTACTGCAACACGGCGCGGAGAGCGCGTTGGTTGATGAACTTTCTACCCGACTTGGACTGGCATTGGGGATGGACAGTGTCGAAAGCGCTATCTCCTCCAATGCTATCGTTCTGACCACCATTAAAGACGGGCAATGCCTGACCTCGACGCGAAAAAATCAGGATCGCGGCATTAATATGCACGTGGTCACCGAGGTTCAGCACATTGTCATTCTTGCCGAACACAAACTGCTTGATTACAAAGGCGTCGAGAAGCGCTTCAGTCAGGTCAGGCCCCTGCGCTATCCGCGCTGGCTTGTCGCGCTAATGGTCGGCCTCTCCTGCGCCTGCTTCTGTAAGCTAAATAATGGGGGTTGGGACGGTGCGGTGATTACCTTTTTTGCCAGTATGGTGGCAATGTATATTCGTCAGATCCTGGCGCATCGCCATTTGCACCCGCAGATCAACTTTTGCGTTACCGCATTTGTCGCGACCACGATTTCCGGTCTGATGCTGCATCTTCCCACCTTTAGCCAGACGCCTACGGTGGCAATGGCCGCCAGCGTCTTGCTGCTGGTTCCCGGCTTTCCGCTGATCAATGCGGTGGCGGATATGTTTAAGGGACACATTAACACCGGTCTGGCGCGCTGGGCTATCGCCAGCCTGCTGACGCTCGCGACCTGCGTGGGTGTGGTGATGGCGCTGACACTTTGGGGGCTTCGCGGATGGGTATAATCGATTTCATTCTCGCACTGATGCAGGACATGGTGCTTTCCGCGATCCCCGCCGTGGGGTTCGCAATGGTCTTTAACGTTCCGCACCGCGCGCTGCCCTGGTGTGCGCTGCTTGGCGCGCTCGGTCACGGTTCGCGGATGGTGATGATGACCGCCGGGTTTAATATTGAATGGTCCACGTTTGTCGCCTCGTTGCTCGTCGGTAGCATTGGCATTCAATGGTCGCGCTGGTATCTGGCGCATCCCAAAGTGTTTACCGTGGCGGCAGTAATCCCGATGTTCCCCGGAATTTCAGCCTATACGGCGATGATCTCGGCGGTGAAAATCAGCCACTTTGGCTACAGCGAACCGTTAATGATTACGCTGCTGACCAATTTCCTGAAAGCCTCGTCAATTGTAGGCGCGCTTTCGATCGGACTCTCTGTGCCCGGCCTGTGGCTTTACCGGAAACGCCCGCGCGTTTAATCGCAGCGGCATGTGCATCCCTGCCGCTCCTTCTCATCGGTGTGTTACTATAGAAACAGTGTCCCTTCTCGGTTGCAGTCGGTCTTGAGAAACATTATGTCATCCAGAATTTTGACCCCGGACGTCATTGGTATTGACGCCTTATTACACGATCATCAGACGGTGCTGGCGAAGTCAGAAGGCGGCGCGGTGGCGGTGTTTGCCAATAACGCCCCGGCCTTTTATGCGCTAACCCCCGCTCGTCTGGCACAACTGCTGGCGCTCGAAGAAAAGCTCGCCCGACCGGGGAGCGATGTGACGCTGGATGCGCAGTTTTATGAAGAACCGCAGCCTGTGCCAGTCGCCGTACCGCTGGGTAAATTCGCCATGTATCCGGACTGGCAGCCAGATGCCGACTTTCAGCGGCAGGCCGCGCTGTGGGGCGTAGCGTTGAGAGAGCCCGTCACCGCCGAAGAACTGGCCTCGTTCGTGGCCTACTGGCAGGCAGAAGGCAAAGTTTTTCATCACGTGCAGTGGCAGCAAAAACTGGCGCGCAGCGTCCAGATCGGTCGCGCGAGCAACGGTGGCCTGCCAAAGCGCGATGTGAACACGGTCAGCGAACCAGATAATCAAATTCCACCGGGTTTTAGAGGTTAACCATGAAAAACGTTGGCGATCTGATGAAACGTCTGCAAAAAATGATGCCAGCCCATATCGAACCGGCGTTCAAAACGGGTGAAGAGCTACTGGCGTGGCAGAAGGAGCAAGGTGAAATTCGCGCCGCCGCGCTGGCTCGCGAAAATCGGGCGATGAAAATGCAGCGCACCTTTAACCGTTCCGGCATTCGTCCGTTGCATCAGAACTGCTCGTTCGATAACTATCATGTTGAATGCGAAGGTCAGATGAATGCGCTGAGCAAAGCGCGCCAGTATGTGGAAGAGTTCGATGGCAACATCGCCAGTTTTATCTTCTCCGGTAAACCGGGAACGGGGAAAAACCACCTGGCCGCGGCAATCTGTAACGAGCTGCTACTGCGCGGGAAGTCGGTGTTGATTATCACCGTGGCGGACATCATGTCGGCGATGAAAGAAACCTTCAGTAATCGCCAAACCAGCGAAGAACAGTTGCTGAACGATCTGAGCAATGTTGATCTACTGGTCATTGATGAAATCGGCGTACAAACCGAATCGCGCTATGAAAAGGTGATCATCAACCAGATCGTCGATCGTCGTTCCTCCTCAAAACGCCCAACCGGCATGCTCACCAACAGCAATATGGAAGAAATGACCAAACTGTTGGGTGAACGCGTAATGGATCGCATGCGACTGGGCAACAGCCTGTGGGTGATCTTCAACTGGGACAGTTTCCGCAGTCGGGTAACCGGTAAAGAGTATTAAGACCATTCTTAGAATGAGCGGCGCTATACTTCAACGAAGATCTATACACGAGTAATCACAATGAAAACGACAAAACGTTTGCTGTGCTGCGCGATCGCGGCCAGCGCCTGCTTCGCAGCCAATACTTTCGCCGCCTCCTGGCAAGACTCACTCTCCAGCGCAGCCAGCGAACTGAGCAAGCAGAGTACCACCTCGTCGCAAAGCGGCACGTCGCTCTCTTCCCTGACCAGTCTGCTAAATGGCGGCAACCAGGCACTGAGTGCGAACAATATGAATAACGCCGCCGGGATTTTACAGTACTGTGCGAAGCAGAAACTGGCTTCCGTCACCGATGCGGAAAATGTGAAAAACCAGGTACTGGATAAACTGGGTCTCGGCGCGACCGAACAAAAACAGGATACCAACTATCTGGACGGTATTCAGGGTCTGCTCAATACCAAAGATGGTCAGCAGCTTAACCTGAACAATATCGGCAGTACGCCGCTCGCAGAAAAAGTGAAAACCAAAGCCTGCGACCTGGTGCTCAAACAGGGGATGAACTTTATTTCCTGATCCCCGATGCCGCGTTTTGACCGTTTTTCGCCAGACGCGGCGTCTCTCGCCCCTTTTCACCCTTCTCCATGACGCATCCCAGGTATGGCGGGAAGTGACGGCGATCAAAAAAGTCCCGATCTAAACCAATTCTGAATAACAACGTAATTAAATGTCACTAGAATTGCAGCTAAGTGACAACCCCATTACATTGTACTTTCTGTAAACGCTGAACTGTCAGTCGAACGCCTGGTTTGGAGCCTTATCGTAAGGCTATTTGTGAGGATCGTCCGTTGTCTGAGTTACTCTCCATCGCGCTGTTTCTTGCCTCTGTACTTATTTATGCCTGGAAAGCGGGTCGCAACACCTGGTGGTTTATCGCCACCCTGACGGTGCTGGGACTTTTTGTGGTGCTGAATATCACGCTATTCGCTAGCGACTATTTCACAGGTGATGGCATTAACGATGCGGTACTCTACACGTTGACGAACAGCCTGACAGGGGCCGGTGTCAGCAAATACATTCTGCCGGGTATCGGCATTGCGCTGGCCCTCGTGGCTGTCTTTGGCTCGCTGGGCTGGGTGCTGCGTCGTCGCCGTCATCATCCTCACCATTTTGGTTACAGTCTGCTGGCGCTGCTGTTGGCGCTGGGCTCTGTCGATGCCAGTCCGGCATTTCGTCAGATCAGCGAGCTGGTCAAATCCCAGACCCGCGAAGGCGATCCCGATTTCGCGGCCTACTATAAAGAACCGGCAAAAAAAATACCCAACCCGAAGCTGAATCTGGTGTACATCTACGGTGAAAGCCTGGAACGTACCTATTTCGATAATGAGGCCTTCCCGGAACTCACTCCGGAACTCGGCGCGTTGAAAAACGAAGGTATGGATTTCAGCCATACCCAGCAGTTACCCGGTACAGACTACACCATCGCCGGGATGGTCGCCTCCCAGTGCGGCATTCCCCTGTTTGCGCCGTTTGAAGGTAATGCGTCAGCATCGGTCTCCAGTTTCTTCCCGCAGAATATCTGTCTTGGAGATATCCTGAAAAACTCCGGCTACCAGAATTACTTTGTGCAGGGTGCAAACCTGCGTTTTGCCGGAAAAGACGTGTTCCTGAAATCCCACGGTTTCGATCATCTGTATGGCGCAGAAGAGCTAAAAAGCGTTGTCACCGATCCAAATTATCGCAACGATTGGGGCTTCTATGATGATACGGTCCTGGATGAAGCGTGGAAAAAGTTCGAAGAACTCTCTCGCTCCGGCCAGCGTTTCTCATTGTTTACCCTGACCGTCGATACCCATCATCCGGATGGTTTTATCTCGCGTGCCTGTCAGCGCAAACGCTATGATTTCGACGGTAAACCCAACCAGTCCTTTAGCGCCGTCAGTTGTAGCCAGGAAAATATCGCGGCCTTTATCAATAAAATCAAAGCCTCACCGTGGTTTAAAGATACCGTTATTGTGGTCTCTTCGGATCATCTGGCAATGAACAACAGCGCATGGAAATACCTGAACAAACAGGATCGCAGCAACCTGTTCTTCGTGATCCGCGGCGACAAGCCTCAGCAAGAGACGCTGGCGATCAAACGTAACACGATGGATAACGGCGCGACGGTGTTAGATATTCTTGGCGGCGATAACTTTATCGGCCTGGGGCGCAGCAGCCTGTCGGGTCAGTCGATGTCGGAAGTGTTCCTTAACAGTAAAGAAAAGATCCTCGCCATGAAGCCGGACATTATTCGTCTGTGGAACTTCCCGAAAGAGATGAAAGATTTCACCGTCGACCGGGATAAAAATATGATTGCCTTCTCCGGCAGCCATTTCCGCCTGCCGTTACTGTTGCGGGTATCAGAGAAGCGCGTCGAGCCGCTGCCGGAAAGCGAATACTCAGCCCCACTGCGCTTCCAGCTTGCCGATTTTGCCCCGCGCGATAACTTCGTCTGGGTCGATCGTTGCTACAAGATGGGCCAGCTGTGGTCACCGGAACTGGCGCTCTCGACCGACTGGTGCGTCTCGCAGGGTCAGCTTGGCGGAGAGCAAATCGTTCAGCATGTTGATAAAGCGCAGTGGAAAGGCAAAACGGCCTTTAAAGACACGGTGATCGACATGGAACGCTACAAAGGCAACGTCGATACCCTGAAAATTGTCGACAACGACATCCGCTATAAAGCCGACAGTTTTGTCTTCAACGTGGCGGGTGCGCCGGAAGAGGTGAAGCAGTTCAGCGGGATTTCTCGTCCGGAATCCTGGGGACGCTGGTCCAACGCGCAGTTGGCGGAAGAAGTGAAGATCGAGTACAAACAGCCGCTACCGAAAAAATTCGACCTGGTGATCACCGCGAAAGCCTTTGGCAACAACGCCAATCGCCCGATTCCGGTGCGTGTAGGAAAAGAAGAACAGACGCTGGTGTTAAGTCACGATGTCACCACCACCACGCTGCACTTCGACAACCCGACGGATGCGGATACGCTGGTGATTGTCCCGCCCGATCCGGCCTCGACCAACGAGGGTAACATCCTCGGCCACTCGCCGCGTAAGCTGGGGATCGGGATGGTTGAAATCAAAGTGGTCAGCGCCCAGGGCTGACCACAGGAAATAAAAAAAAACAGCGCCCAACACCACTCCGGGCGCTGCATGGCAATCGTCAGAACGTAATCACACCTTTGATTAACGCCCGGTTGTTAATCACATCGTGTTCGAAGATCTCCGCAAGTTGGCTAAACGGATAGCGATGTGTAAGCATCATTTCAGCTCTTAGTTTGCCTTCCGCCATCAACCGTCCCACCTTCGCAAAATCCTCCGGCGTAGCGTTACGACTCCCCATCATGGTGGTTTCTTTCTTGTGAAACTCCGGGTCAGAGAACTGTAAATCCCCTTTGAACAGCCCGATAAAGACAATGCTGCCGCCGTGGCGGATCAGGTTAACGGTATTGTTCATGGCATGCTGATTCCCCGTCGCATCAAGCACTTTCTGCGCCAGTGAACCGCCAAATTGCGCGCGAAGCAGGGCTTCAAAATCCTGGGCAGAGGGATCCACCACCGGCAGACCGAGACGGGAAGCCACGTGTTCGCGACGAGCGCTACTGGTATCTGCAACCACCACCTGTGCACCCTCTGCTTTCGCAATCGCCGCCGCCCCGATCCCAATCGGTCCGGCTCCGACGACCAGTACCTGCTCGCCCGGCACGATCGCGGCCCGTCGCACCGCATGTGCGCTAATCGCGTAAGGCTCGATCAACGCTGCCGCCTGAGGATCAATTCCTTCTGCCAGCAACAGGTTGGTTTCCGGAACGCAGAGATATTCGCTAAAACCTCCGTCCTGATGCACGCCGATCACGGAGATCTTCTCGCAACAGTTCGTTCGTCCCCCCAGACACGCCGGACACCGCTGGCACGCAACGTAGGGGATCACCGCCACCTGCTGACCCACTTTAAACTGCGTTACCTTCTCGCCGAGCGTCACTATATCCCCACATATTTCATGGCCTAACACGCGTGGATAACTGAAAAAAGGTTGATTACCTCCCCAGGCATGAATATCGGTTCCACATATCCCGACAGACTTAATTTTAATTAATGCTTCATGTTTTTCCGGAATCGGAATGTCGCGTTTCTCATGAATTAATTTTTTGGGTTCCTGGCAAATCAACATATTCATTGTGGACATCGTTAGGCGCTCCTGTTTCTTTGTTGCTTCAGATATTGATGAAAATAGAAATAGCCGCGTAACGAGAAAGCTAATTTGTGAAACCCTGCGCATTAAAATGTTTTAAATCGGGTTTTAATGCAGCCAAAAGGAGATCCCGATGAGCCGTTCGCAAAATTTACGTCACAATGTCATTAACCAGGTGATCGATGATATGGCGCGCGGTCATCTTCCTTCCCCGCTGCCGTCGCAAAGCGCCTTAGCCGAGATGTACAACATCAGTCGCACCACCGTGCGCCACATGCTGAACCACCTCAGCGAATGCGGCGTATTGACCCTGGTCGGCAACGACCACGTCATTACCCGTGTCCCTGAGCATGATGACGGTTTTGCCTGCACCACCGCCTCCATGGCGGAACAGAACCGTATCTTTGAGCAGGCGTTTTATACGATGATTAACCAGCGCCAGCTTCGCGCTGGCGAAACGTTTTCTGAACTTCAGCTGGCCCGGTTAGCGGGCGTCAGCCCGGTGGTGGTTCGGGAATATCTTTTAAAATTTGGACGTTACGATCTCATCCAGAGCGAGAAGCGCGGCCAGTGGAGCATGAAAAAGTTCGATCAGTCTTATGCCGAACAGCTTTTTGAGCTGCGTGAGATGCTGGAAACCCATGCGCTACAACACTTTCTCAACCTACCGGATGACGATCCGCGCTGGCTGCAGGCAAAAATGCTGCTGGAACGCCACCGTATGCTGCGCGACAGCGTTGGTAGCAACTTCCGTATGTTCTCTCTGTTAGACCATGATTTTCACGCGCTGCTGCTCTCCGCCGCCGACAATATATTTTTTAATCAATCGCTTGAGATCATCTCGGTGATATTCCATTTCCATTACCAGTGGGATGAACGCGATCTTAAGCAACGCAATATCATCGCTATTGATGAGCATATGACCATCCTCAGTGCGCTGATTTGCCGCAGCGATCTCGACGCGCTTCTCGCGCTGCGAAATCACCTGAATACGGCGAAGCAATCGATGATCCGCTCCATCCGACAAGAAAATGAATGAATTAAAAACACATTAAAAACAACAAACCTTTAGCAAGAGCACGATTTCATACAACGCATACAGCACCATGATGACTTTCTGCTTACTTTCTGATTAGGCAGGATTCACTATGAATTTTTCCGCCAGAATAAATGTTGGTTTTATTCGTTGATCCCTGGGAGCAAGTAGAAAATGAACAAGATAATAGCCGTGCTGATTACTGTTTGTACTTTTTTTCTGCCATTCACCATTCAGGCTAAACCGCTTTCTATTAAAGTCGCATACGAAAATAATCCAGGCGAACCATTAGACGTGGTGATGCGCTACTGGGCTGAGATTCTGAATAAAAAGAGTAATGGAGAAATAACGCTGGTTCTCTATCCCAGCTCTCAGCTAGGGTCAAAACAAGATGTGACTGAACAAGCCATGATGGGAATGAACGTTATCACACTCACCGATGTGGCTTTCCTCGCCGATTACGAACCTGATTTAGGTATTTTGTTTGGACCTTATCTGACCGATGACCCGCAGAAACTATTCAAAATCTATGAGAGCGACTGGTTTCGTCAAAAAAATGAAGACCTGAAGAAAAAAGGAATTCATGTGGTAATGAACAATTATCTGTATGGCACCCGCCAGATTATTTCTAAAAAACCGATTCGCAAAGTGGAAGATCTTGCGGGAATGAAAATCCGCGTACCAAATAACGTGATGCAAATTAAAGCCATTCAGGCGATGGGCGCAACCCCAACGCCTATGCCCCTGGGGGAGGTTTATCCTGCGCTGACTCAGGGTGTGATTGATGGCGTCGAAAACCCAATTTCCGTTCTGCAAGGGCAAAAACTGTTTGAGCAGGCGAAATATCTGTCAATGGTCAATTACCTGACCAACACCTCGGTATGGATTGGCGGCGAAGCCTTTTTCAGTACGCTCTCTCCTGAGCAACTGGAATTGATTCATTCAACGGGTTATGAAGCCGGTCTCTATAGCCAGAAATTAACGATTGAACGCGACGCCGAAATGCTCAAAAGCATGGAAGCGGAAGGCGTCGAAGTTATTTACCCGGATACCGAAGCATTCCGCCAGAAAGCACGCGAAGTTTACTCGCAATTCCCGGAGTGGACGCCGGGCTTGTATGACACCATTCAACAGCAACTGCAATAAATACAGGCACAGATCGCCCGAAACCTTTTCCACTCAAGGCCAGGGCGACTCTCTGAAGGAGGATTAATGCGTTTCTTTGGCAAGCTTGTAGAACTCAGTGCCGCACTGGCATTGTTTATCCTGGTGATAATGACCATTGCCGCTGTATTCATGCGCTATTTTGTAGGACAGCCCATTCAATGGACTGAGGAAATGTCCGGACTGCTGATGATTTGGGTGGTGATGTTGGGCGGTGTGGTGGCTGAACGCGATCGAGCGCACCTGACTATTCCTTTTGTCGTCGATATGTTCCCACACAAAGTCAAACGTATTATTGCCTCGCTGGTTGCCCTGCTTTCCATTGGGTTGCTGGTTTATATGGCCTGGTTGGGTTATCGACTGGCGGAAATGGCGCAGTATAAGGTCACGCAAATATTGAAAGTGTCCTGGTTCTGGATTGATATCGCGGTTCCCGTCGGGACTCTGGCAACAGCAATTTATACGCTCTACTGGTTAATTAACGACGTTAAGCAGGTAGATGTCGGCGAGGAAAAACAATGAGCTGGTTATTGATTATTCCACTAATGATCGTGTGCTTATTTCTGAATATTCGTGTTTATCTGGCAATGTTTATCGGCATTATTGCCTATTTCCTCTTTTTTTCCACGGTTCCGATTGAAATTGCTGTTCAGCGGTTGATTGCACCCACTCAGAGCCCATCCTTGCTGGCGATCCCCTTCTTTATCCTGTTGGGTACGCTGATGAGCTACACCGGTATTGCAGAACGTATCCTGCAAGTGGCGAATATTCTGGTGGGTAAAATGCGGGGCGGACTCGGTGTCGCCAATATTCTGGTCAGTACGATGATGGGGGGCGTCAGCGCTTCAAACCTGGCCGATGCGGCGATGCTGTCGCGTATGATGGTTCCCGAGATGGAGCGTAAAGGCTATAACCGTGCCTTTGCTGCTGCCATCACCGCCGGGGGGTCCCTCGTCACCCCAATTATCCCGCCGGGGATTGCCCTGATTATTTATGGCCTGGTGGCAGACGTCTCCATCGGAAAGATGTTCATGGCCGGTCTGATTCCGGGTCTGCTCTGTGCGGTGCTGTTAATGTTCACCGTCTATCTGGTTGCCCGCAAAACAAACGCTAAGCCGTCACGTGATACCTGGCCTACGGGTAAGGAAGCCCTCTTCTCTATTGGACAGGCATGGCCCGCGCTGTTTTTGATTTTTGCCGTCGTAGGGGGGATTCGCGCCAACATTTTCACCCCAACGGAAGCCGGTGCGGCTGCGGTACTCATTGTATTGATCATCGGATTCTTCATTTATCGTCAAATGACTCTCGGCCATGTCGTGAAAGCGCTGGGGGAAACGGCACGGGCAACGGCATCGGTCATGCTGGTCATCATGGCAAGTGCCGCGCTCGGTTGGATCTTCTCAATGGAACATGCCGGCATCGCGGTGGCGAACTTCGTGACGACGCTGACCGAAAACAAATACATGTTCCTGTTAATTATCAATATTCTTTTGCTGACGCTGGGAATGTTTCTTGAAGGGAATGCCATTCTGTTAATCCTGGTTCCGTTGCTTAAACCTGTCGTGGCGCATTTTGGTATCGATCCAGTACATTTCGGTATCATTATGATTTTCAACCTTTCTATCGGCGCCTTCACGCCGCCGGTTGGCACCGTCATGTTATTGGTCTGCAATATTACTCAGGTTTCCGTCGGGCAGTTTTTCCGTCAATCTCTACCCTTGCTGGGTACCTTGTTACTTATGCTGATGTTGGTGACCTATATACCGGCTATTTCGTTATTACTCGTCTGACCGGTTAACACCGTAACGTCCCCGCTGCCGGGGACTTTTCCCTGTGACCGGGCTCCGCGTTATACTGCCCACACTGTCACCTTAACCCGGTATCGTTATGCACATCACCTTTCGTCCAGCCACACTGGCAGATGCTGCCGCCCTGCCCGCCATTGAACGCTCGGCGGGACAGCGTTTTTTAGAGGTGCCAGATCTGGCATGGATCGCAGACGATCACATCGTCAGTGCGGAACAGCATCGGGAATATGCCGCGAAGAGAATGAGTTGGCTGGCCCTGGCTGACGATCGCCCCGTGGGATTTCTGCTCGGCGAAGCGATGGGGTCATCGCTGTATATTGCTGAATTTTCGCTACATCTGGCGTGGCAGGGTAAAGGCATTGGTCGCCAGTTAATAGACACGGTCGCACAGTGGGCGCGTGAGCAGGGTTTTACCGCCCTGACGCTCACCACTTTTCGCCATGTCGGCTGGAACGCGCCGCTGTATCAACATCTGGGATTTGAAATACTGGAAGATGACGCGCTGCCGGCAGCATTGCGCCAGAAGCGTGAGGAAGAAACGGCGCATGGTATCGCATTTGAATCACGGTGTGCCATGCGCCTGATGCTTAATTAAAACGTTTCCCAGTTGTCCCCGGTCTCCGCCACAGCGGCTTTACGCGGTTGAACCGTTGTGGAAACGGACTTCACGCTGGAAACGCTGCGTGCACGCTGCTGTTCCTGCTGAATGTGGAACACGGCAACGGCCTGAGTCAGACGACTGGCCTGCTCTTCCAGCGCGGCGGCGGCAGCGGCAGATTCTTCCACCAGCGAGGCGTTCTGCTGGGTTACACGATCCATCTCCGCTACGGCCAGACCGACCTGATCGATACCACGACTTTGTTCATCGGAAGCCGACGCGATTTCGCCCATGATGTCCGTCACGCGGGTGACCGCATTCACGATCTCATCCATGGTTTCACCGGCGCTTTCTACCAGCGTAGAACCGACATCCACACGACTCACAGAGTCTTCAATCAGGCTTTTGATTTCGCGCGCGGCCTGCGCACTGCGCTGCGCCAGGTTACGCACTTCTCCGGCAACCACTGCAAAACCGCGTCCCTGCTCACCCGCACGTGCCGCTTCTACCGCCGCGTTCAGCGCCAGGATGTTAGTCTGGAAGGCAATGCCGTCGATCACACTGATAATATCTGCGATTTTCTGCGAACTGGAGGCGATATCGCGCATGGTTTGCACCACGTTATCTACCACTTTTCCGCCTTTCTGCGCCGTTTCGGACGCGCTCAGCGCCAGATGGCTGGCCTGACGGGCGTTTTCGGCGTTCTGCTTAACGGTGGCCGTCAGTTCTTCCATGCTTGCCGCCGTCTCTTCCAGAGAGGCCGCCTGCTGCTCGGTACGGGAAGAGAGATCGTTGTTACCCATCGCGATTTCGCTGGCACCGCTGTAAATCGCGTTCGCGCCGTTACGCACGTCGCCCACGGTACGCACCAGTTCACCCTGCATGTGGCGCAGGCTTTCCGCCAGTTGGCCCATTTCATTAGTGCCTTCCACATCAATCCGCTTCACCAGATCGCCGCTGGCAATATGACGAATGCTCGCGATCAGGCGGTTCATTGGCGCGATCAGCGACAGTTTGATGCCAAACCAGACGGCAATAATGACCACCAGCACCGCCAACAACACGCAGCCCAGAACCCACATCGCCTGGCTGTAAGAACTGTTGTTGTCTGCGACCGCCAGGTCATACAGACGGTCGTTCTGTTGCAGATAATTCACATACTGCTTCTCAAAACCGTCCTGATACCCCTGAGTGGGCTGATCAAAAAATTCGTTGATCTTCCCGGCCCCCAGCAACTGGATCAGTTCGGCCAGCGCGTTGTGATAGATATCGTAATTGCGCTTAATTTCCGCCGACGCGGCTTCGCTTTGACGCGGGTCGCGCGGCAGCGCTTCGTAATCCGCCCAGTTTTTTTCCGCCTGTTTCAAAGAGGCGCTGGCAATCTGCATCAGATCCGCAACGGTCGCGCCGCTACCAATATTGCTCTGATCCATCATGTAGCGGATACCCGCACGGTTAAGGGTGTTACGCGTTTGCAACAGCGCCACCCAACTGCCATTCAGCGTGGACTGCTGCTGACGAATGGTTTGTAGAACGGTGAAGTTCTCTTTGTCATTTTTCAATGCATTAAAGAACAATCCGCCTGATGTGAGTTGTAAAAGGCCAAATAAAACCAGAACCAACAAGAGGCTGGTCACAATCTTGATACGTTTTAACATGTTTTCTCTTTCCGCTAGACAGATACTCTGGTTGTCGGCCCGGAATGAGAAAACTTTATGAAGTCGCGAGAGGTATCACAGGAAATTTGTTCAATTAACTGGCAAAAAATGCGATTACCCTCTACCCGAAAGGGAATCAGGCGAGGATGCCTCGCCGATTCTGCCCTATCGCAGCGCGGAAATGTCCTCAAACAGAGAGCGGGTTATCGTCACGCCTGCCTGCAACGATTTCTCCCGCGAAATGAAGCGTCTTTCGCCCGGCAGTCTTGCCCCCTGCGCCTGCATTGCGGCAAAGAGGGTTTCTGCCCGCTCCAGATGGCGGTGCGCCTCATCCCCGAGGAATCGGGACGGGTCAAGTGCCAGAATCAACTCACCGCCGTACGGCAAACCACCCGCCCCCTCATCCCAGGCCAGCGATTCCGCGCTGGTCATATCGCCGATAAGCGGCCCGGCCAGCAGTTCAACCATTGCCGCAAACGCCGACCCCTTATGACCGCCAAACGTCAGCATGGCGCCGTTTAACACCGCCTGCGGATCGGTTGACGGTTGCCCCTCACTGTCGATGCCCCATCCTTCCGGGATTGCTTTTCCGGCCCGTAGATGCAACTGGATCTCCCCGCGCGCCGCTGCGCTGGTTGCCATGTCAAAAATGTAAGGCGGCTTGCCTTTACGCGGCCAGCCAAAAGCGATTGGGTTCGTACCAAACAGCGGACGCGTACCGCCTGCCGGGGCGACCCAGGCGTGGCTCGGCGTACAGGCGTAGCCCACCAGCCCGGCATCCGTCAGGGGTTCAATATCCGCAAACAACGCGGAAAAGTGAACGCAGCGGTTGATTGCCAGCGCCGCAATGCCGCACACGCTGGCTTTACTGATAAGCAACGGCAGCGCCTGTTCATAGGCCACCAGCGAGAACGCGCCGCCAGCGTCCGCTTTGACAATGGCGGGCGCCTGATCGGAAATCTGCGGACGCGCATCAGCGGAGACTTTTCCTTTACGCAGGGTCTCGACGATCCCCAGCAATCGCCATAACCCGTGAGATGCGCAGCCGTCACGCTCGCCCGCCGTCACGTTACGCGCGATGGCATCCGCATGTTCTGCGCTAAAGCCATTGTTGCTCAGCACCTCACGCGCCAGCGTGTAAGCCTCAGATAAAGTGAGGTTTACTGTTTCCATGTTGTTCTCCTTATAATGTTGTCGGCAATAAGCGTAGTCGGTATTCGCCAGTCGTTGGTGGATTTTTCTTTGTGATCTCAGTCACATAATATCCGCCGTTCAACGATCCTCTTTACCGCTTACTGACACTTCTGACCGCTTAACTCACCATTTGACCGCTCACTTATTTACCGTACTTTACGCGCGCGACTCTCTGGCAAGATCGTCACCAGCATAGCAGTCAAATTACCTCCTCAAACGCAACCCAAACCAAACGGCTTCGGCCAATTATTAATCTTATAAAACCAGGTTTTACTATGGATACGAAAAAGATATTCAAGCACATACCCTGGGTGATCCTCGGGATCATCGGGGCATTCTGCCTCTCGGTTGTCGCCTTACGCCGGGGTGAACACGTCAGCGCCCTGTGGATCGTGGTCGCTTCCGTGTCGGTATATCTGGTGGCTTACCGCTACTACAGCCTGTACATCGCCCAGAAGGTGATGAAGCTCGACCCTACACGTTCAACACCTGCGGTCATCAATAACGATGGCCTGAACTACGTTCCAACCAACCGCTATGTCCTGTTCGGACACCACTTTGCCGCCATCGCGGGTGCGGGTCCGCTGGTCGGTCCGGTTCTGGCCGCGCAGATGGGTTATCTGCCTGGTACCCTGTGGCTGCTGGCGGGTGTGGTACTGGCGGGTGCGGTCCAGGACTTCATGGTGCTGTTTATCTCTTCTCGCCGTAACGGTGCATCGCTTGGTGAGATGATTAAAGAAGAGATGGGTTCCGTGCCGGGGACAATTGCCCTGTTTGGCTGCTTCTTAATTATGATCATCATCCTCGCGGTACTGGCGCTGATCGTTGTAAAAGCGCTGGCCGAAAGTCCGTGGGGGGTCTTCACCGTTTGTTCCACCGTGCCTATCGCGCTGTTCATGGGGATCTACATGCGCTTCCTGCGTCCGGGACGTGTGGGTGAAGTATCGGTGATTGGTATTGTGCTGCTGGTTGCGTCTATTTACTTCGGCGGCGTAATTGCTCACGACCCGTACTGGGGCCCGGCGCTGACCTTTAAAGACACTACTATTACCTTTGCCCTGATCGGCTATGCGTTTGTGTCTGCGCTGCTGCCGGTATGGCTGATCCTCGCTCCGCGCGATTATCTGGCTACTTTCCTGAAAATCGGCGTTATCGTCGGCCTGGCGCTGGGTATCGTGATCCTCAACCCAGAGCTGAAAATGCCGGCCATGACCCAGTACATCGACGGTACTGGTCCGCTGTGGAAAGGTGCACTGTTCCCGTTCCTGTTCATTACCATCGCCTGTGGTGCGGTCTCTGGCTTCCATGCGCTGATCTCTTCCGGTACCACGCCGAAACTGCTGGCCTGTGAAACAGACGCCCGCTTCATCGGTTACGGCGCGATGCTGATGGAATCCTTCGTAGCGATTATGGCGCTGGTTGCGGCATCCATTATCGAACCGGGTCTCTACTTTGCAATGAACACCCCGCCGGCAGGCCTGGGCATTACCATGCCGAACCTGCATGAGATGGGCGGTGAGAACGCGCCACTGATTATGGCGCAACTGAAAGACGTCACCGCGCATGCGGCGGCAACCGTCAGTTCCTGGGGCTTCGTGATTTCACCTGAGCAGATCCTGCAAACGGCGAAAGACATCGGTGAACCGTCCGTTCTGAACCGTGCGGGTGGTGCGCCAACGCTGGCGGTCGGTATCGCGCACGTGTTCCACAAAGTGCTGCCGATGGCTGACATGGGCTTCTGGTACCACTTCGGTATTCTGTTCGAAGCACTGTTCATCCTGACCGCGCTGGATGCCGGTACCCGTTCCGGTCGATTCATGCTGCAGGACCTGCTGGGTAACTTCGTACCGTTCCTGAAGAAAACCGATTCTCTGGTTGCCGGTATCATCGGTACGGCAGGTTGTGTGGGTCTGTGGGGCTACCTGCTGTATCAGGGCGTGGTCGATCCGCTGGGCGGCGTTAAGAGCCTGTGGCCGCTGTTCGGTATCTCTAACCAGATGCTGGCAGCCGTGGCGCTGGTTCTGGGCACCGTGGTACTGATTAAAATGCAGCGCACCAAATACATCTGGGTTACCGTTATCCCGGCAGTATGGCTGCTGATCTGCACCACCTGGGCGCTGGGTCTGAAACTGTTCAGCTCCAACCCGCAGATGGAAGGCTTCTTCTACATGGCTAATCAGTACAAAGAGAAGATTGCCAACGGCGGCGAACTGACCGCGCAGCAGATTGCCAACATGAATCACATCGTTGTGAACAACTACACTAACGCAGGTCTGAGTATTCTGTTCCTGGTGGTGGTGTACAGCATCATCTTCTACGGCTTCAAAACCTGGATGAATGTGCGCAACGTGGACAAACGTACCGATAAAGAAACTCCGTACGTTCCGATTCCTGAAGGCGGCGTGAAGACCTCTTCACATCACTAATCGTCTTTAGCCCCGCTTCGGCGGGGCTTTAAACATTATCTGGATGGCACAATGTTTGGTAACTTAGGGCAGGCAAAAAAATATCTCGGCCAGGCGGCAAAGATGTTGATTGGTATTCCAGACTACGACAACTACGTCGAGCATATGCAAACCAACCATCCGGACAAGCCGTACATGAGCTATGAAGAATTCTTCCGCGAGCGCCAGCAGGCGCGCTACGGCGGCGACGGTAAAGGCGGCATGCGCTGCTGTTAGAAGGAGAAGTGAATGACCCCGATTGCAGTCACCCTACTCACCGGTTTTCTTGGCGCGGGTAAAACCACCCTGCTGCGCCACATTCTCAACGAAGAACACGGCTACAAGATTGCCGTTATCGAAAACGAATTCGGCGAAGTGTCCGTTGACGATCAGTTGATTGGCGATCGCGCCACGCAGATCAAAACGCTGACCAACGGCTGCATCTGCTGTACGCGTTCGAACGAACTGGAGGATGCGCTGTTAGACCTGCTCGACAACCTCGATAAGGGCAATATCAGCTTCGATCGTCTGGTGATTGAATGCACAGGCATGGCCGACCCCGGCCCGATTATTCAGACTTTTTTCTCCCACGACGTGATTTGCCAGCGCTATCTGCTGGACGGCGTGATTGCACTGGTTGATGCAGTCCATGCCGACGATCAAATGAACCAGTTCACCATCGCCCAGTCGCAGGTCGGCTATGCCGATCGCATCCTGCTGACCAAAACCGACGTCGCAGGCGAAAGCGAGAAACTACGTGAACGCTTAGCGCGCATCAACGCCCGTGCGCCAGTGTATACCGTGACACACGGTGATATCGATCTCTCCCTGCTGTTCAACACCAATGGCTTTATGCTGGAAGAGAACGTCGTCAGCGCCAAACCACGTTTTCACTTTATCGCCGACAAACAGAACGATATCTCTTCCATTGTGGTGGAACTGGATTACCCGGTGGATATCGGCGACGTTTCCCGCGTGATGGAAAACCTGCTGCTGGAGTCCGCTGAAAAACTGCTGCGTTACAAAGGAATGCTGTGGATTGAAGGCGAACCGAACCGTCTGCTGTTCCAGGGCGTGCAACGCCTGTACAGCGCCGACTGGGATCGCCCGTGGGGCGACGAGCAACCGCACAGTACCCTAGTGTTTATCGGCATTCAGTTGCCGGAAGACGACATCAGAGCCGCGTTCGCGGGGTTGAAGAAGTTGTGATTCCCGTGCCCGATGGCGCAAGCTTATCGGGCCTACGGTTCTCCCCCGGGCATAAAACCTACGTTCTGGCTATTTCTTGTTTTGTTCCCGCAGCATTGCCTCCCGCAAAATCGCGTTAAGCCGTGTCTGATACCCTTTCCCCGGGCGCTTCAGCCATTCCATCACATCAGCGTCAATACGTACGGACGCCTGGGTCTTTAAGGGGCGAAAAAACTTACCGCGTACTGCTTCAGACCACTGCTCATCTGGCGAAAAGGGAATATCGCTGTAATCAATTTCATCATCTGATTGCTTCGCCAGCGCCTTGAGTTCAACCTCATGCTGAGCACTGAGCGCGGATTGCGTGCCGCGTTTATGTTTAACCATGCTCATAACGATTCCTCTCTTTACGATCCGCCTTTCGGGCGCTAATGATGCGAATGACCTCAATACCACTTTCAAACCGAATGCTGTGAGCAACCAGGATGACCACGATGCTATGAACGAGACCAAGGGTTTGCCAGCGATATTCCCCGTTCTCTATGCGATCCTGACGAGACAGATGTCGCGGATCGTCAAATACCAGAATCGCATCTTCAAAACGGACACCATGTTTACCGACGTTGCTTTTTGCCTTATTTGCATCCCATTCAAACTCCGTTGGCATATCACGCTTCCTAATTGCATATACAAAAAAGTATATACAATTATCCTACGAGTATAACGATACTGTTGGAAAAAACATCACATTTTGCGCAATTCTCTGCCTGCGCTTGTTTGTGGATCATCAACTTCACCTCCATCAATACGTCCTTACGCACCAGAAAAATGAACCACTAATACAGTAATTTGTAGTAACAATTCATTTATGAATTAACTCAATATTTCACCAGCACACATTGAGTAAAATTATTTATTTTTATCAATAAAATGATCAACTTACGATAAAAATTGTGCTTAAAATAGGCCGCCAATACCCATAAGAAAATAAAGACTATCCATCAGGCAAGGAACGCATCTATGACACCTGGCAACTTCTCCCAGACAGCCGCTTTCCTGTGGTCTGTCGCCGATTTACTGCGCGGTGACTTCAAACAGTCGCAATACGGTCGCATCATCCTCCCCTTTACACTTCTGCGTCGACTGGAATGCGTGCTGGAAAGCAGCAAGCCAGCGGTACTTGAACAGGCGCAAAAGGTCTACGCGATGAAGCTGCCGGAAGAGGCGCAGGAGAAAATGATCCTGCGCGCAGCGGACGGTCTCACCTTCTTCAATGCATCCCCCATGGTTCTGAGCAAGATGGGGCAAAACGGTATCAAGGCTAACCTGGAGAAATACGTGCAGTCGTTCTCCACCGATGCCCGTGAGATTTTCGAACACTTCAAATTCAGCGAGTTTGTCGGCCAACTGGAAGAAGCCAATCTGCTCTACAAGGTGGTCCAAAAATTCGCGACCACCGACTTAAGCCCGCAGGCCATTTCCAATCATGAAATGGGTCTGATCTTTGAAGAACTTATTCGCCGGTTCGCGGAAGGTTCCAACGAGACCGCCGGAGAACATTTCACTCCACGCGATATCGTGCGTCTGACCACGTCTCTTGTTTTTATCGGCGACGACGATGTGCTGACGAAAGACGGCATCATTCGCACACTTTACGATCCCACCGCGGGCACCGGCGGCTTCCTCTCGTCCGGAATGGAATACCTGCATGAACTGAACCCCAACGCGGTGATGCGCGCCTATGGGCAGGAACTCAATCCGGAGTCCTGGGCCATCTGTAAGGCGGACATGCTGATCAAAGGTCAGGACGTCAGCCGCATCAAGCTCGGCAATACCCTCTCGAACGATCAGTTGTCCGGTGAGAAGTTTGACTACATGCTCTCAAACCCGCCGTTTGGCGTGGACTGGAAAAAGATTGAAGGGGACATCAACAACGAGCACCAGCAAAAAGGGTTTGATGGGCGTTTCGGCCCCGGACTCCCGCGCGTTTCAGACGGTTCACTGCTTTTTCTGCTGCATCTGATCAGCAAGCTGCGCGACGCGAAAAGCGGCGGCGGGCGCATCGGCATCATCCTCAACGGTTCGCCGCTGTTCACCGGCGGCGCAGGTAGCGGTGAAAGCGAGATCCGTCGCTATATTCTGGAAGCCGATCTGCTGGAAGGCATTATCGCCTTGCCAACAGAGATGTTTTATAACACTGGCATCGCCACCTACATCTGGATCCTTAGCAACAACAAAGCGCCTGAGCGCAAAGGCAAGGTTCAGCTTATAGATGGCAGCAACCTGTGCGGCAAAATGCGCAAGTCTCTGGGCTCAAAGCGTAACCGGATGGAAGACGAGCATATCCGTCTGCTCGCTCGTACCTTTGGCGATGTTGAGGCCATCGATACTGTCACGCTGGAGGCTCTCGGTCTGGAGAAAGCGCCGGAGCAAAAATCCAGCCGTGGCCGCCAGGCGACCGACAAAAAAGACGCGCCAAAAACCTTCGCCAGTAAGCTCTTTCACTGCACCGATTTCGGTTATCGCCGACTGACCATTGAACGCCCGCTGCGCCTGTCAGCACAGATTACCGATGACGCCATCGCCAGGCTGCGCTTTGCACCGAAACCCTTCAACGCGCCGATGGAATGCCTGTTTGACGCCTTTGCCGCCCACTGGCATGCGGATAATTACGGCGATTTTTCTGCGCTGGAAGCCGAAGCCCGCGCGCTTATCAAAACCGAGTTTGCCGAGCTGAAAGAGAAGCAAATCAAAGATCTGCTCGACAGCAAGCTGTGGTTGACGCAGCGCGAACTGATGACGAAAGCGCGTGTTTTACAGGCCGCGTTTGGCACGACGGAGGGGGGATGCCACGCTGCCAGCAATAACTTTAATCAGTTCCAGACTGACTTAAAAAACGCGCTTAAACCCGCCGGCGTAAAGCTGGATACCAGAGAGCAAAAGCAGTTTATCGATGCCATCACCACCCGCAACCCCGATGCGGAGCCGGTGGTGAAAAAGGTCATAAAAGAAGACCCACAGCCGTTATACGGCGCGTTTAATTATCGTGGACAGGTCGTCGAATTTGAGCAGGACGGGGAACTACGCGATAACGAAAACGTGCCGCTTAAACCGGCCATTTCTACCAGCGACCTGATCGAGAATTACGTCAAAGCGGAAGTGCTGCCCCACGTGCCCGACGCATGGATCAACGCCGACAAGCGCGACGCCCTCGACGGTGAGATCGGCATTGTCGGTTATGAGATCCCCTTTAACCGTCACTTTTACGTCTATACGCCACCACGATCGCTGGAGGAGATTGATGTCGATCTCGATGCGGTAAGCGTCGAGATTATGCAACTGCTGCGGGAGGTACACTCCTGATGGCTAAATATAAGGCGTATCCAGAGTATAAGGATTCTGGGGTGGAGTGGTTGGGGGAGATACCCGAGCATTGGAAATTTTCGCAGGTCAAATATGGTTATTCTATTACTTTAGGAAAGATGCTTCAAAAAGAGAAAAACTCATATTTTGATAGTTTTGAGCCGTATCTTAAAGCACAAAACATCCAGGTTTCAGGATTGGATTTACATACTGTTGATTCAATGTGGTTCTCACGAGAAGAGAAAAAGAAACTGTTATTGGAATATAATGACATTCTGGTTAGCGAGGGTGGTGATGTTGGTCGATCTGCTTTATGGCTTGGTCAAATGAATCAATGTTACATACAAAATGCAATTAATCGAGTTAGACCCCAAAAAAATAATTCAGCCACATTTTTCCAATACTGGATCACGTTTCTAAAATCAACAGATTTTATAAATATCATTTGTAACAAAGCGACTATCGCTCACTATACTGTTGAAAAATTAGCATCATCACCATTATTACTTCCTAAAAAAATGAGCAACAACAAATAGCTGACTTTCTCGATCACGAAACCGCAAAAATCGATATCCTTATCGAAAAACAACAACAACTTATTGAACTGCTAAAAGAAAAACGTCAGGCAGTGATTAGCCACGCAGTAACCAAAGGGCTAAATCCTGATGTGCAGATGAAAGATTCTGGAATGGAATACCAGCAGAAAAAACCCTTACATTGGACTTTAAACAAATTTCGCTATATGTTCAATTTTGATAAAGGGTTAACAATTACAAAAGAGAACCTTCAGGATGAAGGTATTCCTTGCATAAACTATGGAGAAATACATTCTAAATACCACTTTGAAGTAAACACTAAAATTCACAAACTGAAATGTGTTAATGAATCATATCTAAAAAATAACAAAAACTCCTTACTATATAAGGGAGATATTATTTTTGCAGACACATCTGAAGACATCGAAGGGGCCGGAAATTTTTCTCAATTAGTAAGCAGTGATATTGTATTTGCTGGTTACCATACAATAATTGCACGGTTATACAATCGAGAAAACTATCGTTATTATGCTTACCTTTTAAACTCTCAAGAGTTAAGAGCACAAATACGATATTCTGTTAAAGGTGTTAAAGTATATAGTATAACCCAAGCTATTCTTCGAAATATTTCATGCTGGCTCCCATCGTCTGACGAACAAAACCATATTGCAAAATATCTTGATCAGAGGATTACAAAAATCGATATCCTAATCGAAAAACAACTCCTGCAAATCGATCTCCTCAAAGAACGCCGCACCGCCCTTATCTCTGCTGTCGTCACTGGCAAAATCGACGTCCGTAACTGGCACGCCCCCAGCGAGCAATCGCAAACCACAGCCGAAATGGAGGCCACGGTATGACCTCCGACATCACTCGCGAAATTAACCTGCAAAACGATATCATCCGCCAGATGGCCGCGAACGGCTGGATTGTCGGCAAAAGCGACGGTTATGATCGAGAACGCGCGCTCTACGTGCAGGACACGCTGCAATTCGTGCAATCCACCCAGCCGCAGGAGTGGGAAAAGTTTGCGAAGGTGTATCCGAATGACACCGAACGCCATTTTCTCGACGCGCTGGTTTCGCAACTCAAAAAAGCCGATATCAACGCCACCGACAGGCAGTCGCGTTGCTGGGGTACGCTCGGCGTACTGCGTCACGGTCTGAAGATCCGCAACGCCCGCTTTTTTCTCTGCCAGTTTAAACCCGAGCACAACCTGAATCCGGATACCCTGATGCGCTATCGGCAGAATATCTGTCGTATCGTACCGGAGCTGGTATACAGCCCGTACGCCAACACTCCCCAGGAAAATGACCTGAAAGCGAAACGCTGGCGCATCGATTTAGTACTGTTTATCAACGGCCTGCCGATTGCCACGCTGGAGCTGAAATCCGAATTTAAGCAGGCGGTACAGAACGCCATCACGCAGTATAAGAAGACCCGGCTGCCGAAAGATCCCGCGACCAATAAGCCCGAGCCGCTGCTGACCTTTAAGCGCGGGGCGCTGGTACACTTCGCCGTCAGCCAGTTTGACGTTTACATGACGACCAAACTCACGGGTGACGACACCTTCTTTCTGCCGTTCAACAAAGGTACCAAAGCAGGCGGCGCAGGCAATGAGATCCCGGAAGAGGCTGGCCGCTATGCGACCGACTATCTGTGGAATGAAGTGCTGCTGCCGGATAACCTCCTGAAAATCCTCTCTAGTTTCGTGCATCTGCAAATCGAAGAAAAAGAGGACTGGAATGGGCAGAAGTACAAAAAAGAGAGCCTGATCTTCCCGCGCTATCACCAATGGGATGTGGTCAACCAACTGCTACAGGCCGCAGCGGTCGAGGGAACCGGCAACAAATACCTGATTCAGCACAGCGCGGGTTCCGGTAAATCCAACTCCATCGCGTGGACGGCGCATCAGCTTTCCCGTTTGTACGATACTCGCGGCGAGAAGTTGTTCCACTCGGTCATTGTCGTCACTGACCGTACCGTGCTCGACGATCAGCTCCAGGACACAATTTATCAGTTTGAACACGCGGATGGCGTGGTTGGACGAATCAACAACAAAGAAGGTGATGGTTCCAAATCAGAGAAACTGGCCAGTGCGTTAGAACACTCACAACCCATTATTATCGTGACTATCCAGACCTTTCCATTTGTGCTTAAAGCCATCGAAAACAGCGTCAGCCTCAGGCAGCGCAGATATGCCGTGATTGCTGATGAAGCGCACTCATCACAAAGTGGCAGCACTGCGCGCCAGCTAAAAGAAGTATTGATGCTTGAAGATAAGGACGACGATACGGTGCTCTCTGCGGAAGACAGCCTGAATGCCACGATAGCGTCGCGGCGCAGTAGCCGTAATCTGAATTACTACGCGTTTACCGCCACACCAAAATCGAAAACTCTGGAACTGTTTGGCCGCATTCCGCATCCTGATGAGCCGCCTTCCCGAACAAATAAACCTGCGGCATTTCACGTCTATACCATGCGACAGGCGATTGAAGAGGGTTTTATTCTCGACGTTCTTAAAAACTACACCAATTACAAAGTGGCATATCAGCTTCTGCAAAAACTGGAAAATGGTGACAGGGAAGTCGACAGCAAACGTGCGAAGGTGAAGCTGAATCAGTGGGTGATACTCCACGATCATAACGTGTCGCAAAAGGTGAAGGTCATTGTTGAACACTTCCGTAAGCACGTGATGAACCTGCTTGGCGGACAGGCAAAAGCGATGGTTGTCACCAGTTCACGTAAGGCAGCGGTTCGTTACAAGCTGGCCTTTGATCGGTACATCGCCGAAAACCGCTATACCAAAATCAGCGCCATGGTGGCGTTTTCCGGTGAAGTCGAGTTCCAGGAGAACGACCATCACAGCGAAGCATTACTAAACCAGAAGTTCACGGAAATAAACATGAATCCGGGGCTGAATGGCCGTGAGATGCGTAAAGCGTTCGATAGCGATGATTATCAGGTGATGCTGGTCGCCAATAAGTTCCAGACCGGTTTTGATCAACCTAAATTATGCGCAATGTATGTTGATAAAGCCCTCGGCGGCGTTGAATGCGTACAAACCCTTTCACGACTGAATCGCACCTATCCCGGAAAGGCCGAATCCGGCACGTTCGTGCTTGATTTTTACAATGAACCACAGGATATCCTCGACGCATTTCAGCCCTATTATCAGACCGCCGAACTGACCGATGTCAGCGATCCTGCGTTGGTATTTGATCTCTTCGAAAAATTACGCGCGAGTCAGATCTTCCAGTGGAATGAAGTGGAACAACTTTGCGAAGCGTTCTTTGCCAAAAACCGCTCCAACGCGGCAATCAGTAATCTTTGCCGTCCTGCCGTCGAACGCTGGCAAAAGCGTTATGCCCTCGCGATCGATGCGTATCTGATGGCGAAAGAGATGTTTGAACGTACGAAGAAAACCGGCGATACGGTACTGATCACCAATGCGGAAAACAGTTTTAAAAGCTGTAAACAGGAGAAAGATCGGCTGGAGATTTTTAGAAAAGATCTGGGCAGCTTCGTGCGCTTTTATGAGTTTATCTCGCAGATCGTGGAGTATGACGATCCCTCACTGGAAAAACTCAGTCTGTTCGCGCGCCATTTGCGCCCTTTGCTGCGTGAACAACCGTTGGAAGAAGACGAGATTGACCTCACCAATGTCGAGATGAGCCATTACCGTTTATCGAAGATCCACGAACAGCATCTGAAATTACAGGAAAATGCGCCGGATTATACGCTCGATCCCAACAGTGCTGTCGGTACGGCGAAACCCAAAGACAAACAAGAAGAATATCTCTCTCAGGTGCTGTCACGCATGAATGAACTGTTTATTACCGACCATCTGACCGAAAATGACCTGATCAACAGCGTGATGACTATCCAAAATAAAATTGCGGAAAATAAGACCGTAATGATGCAAATAAAAAATAATGCTCCCGAACAGGCCATTCTGGGCGATTTTTATCAGGCTGTGGACAATGCGGTGATGGACAGTAACGATGCGCAACAGGAATTTATGATGCAATATTTGTCGGATCCAACACGGGCACAAGGTTTCGCCCGCCTGATGTTTGACATGGTGATAGAGAAAATGGCGTCGCCTGTCATAAATAATGGTTAATCCGTTTATTCGAACCCCAATACTAATTAATTTATGCTGTATACTCAGGCATCAAAAAAGTACAGGAAAATGAAATATGATACAGACAATAAGAAAATACATTCCAATAAAGACTGATGGGTATATATCTTATATTTCCCTAGGTTTTTTCTGTTCTGCACTCATGGAAATTAACTTATTACTGCCATACTATCTACAGTTGGATGTATTTTATTCCACCGAAATCAGTTTCTTTGCACTTAAGCCTGTCAGCTTTATATTATTCATCGAGTACACTTTAGCCATAACTTGTGCATTTCTTTTAAATTCACGATTTGAAAAATACTTTCATAATGTCTTAAATGACTTACATACCATAATTGAGCAATTATGTTCACCTGCTTTTTTTATCATGACAGGCACCATAATGTTATGTATCATCACAGGGTTTATAGGATACCTTTTTGAAAGTGGTGAGTATTATAGAAAATATGCGGTAAAATTTACATTTCTTGCCATGGTTTTTTTATCCATGATTATCATATCAAACTTTTTTATAAAAATACCATTTTTACTCAGAAAAAAGCCAGGATATAAAGAATTTGCCATTATATTTTTAATAGCATTCTTCATCACGCCATTTATCAATAATAAAAAAGAAGAAATAACTTTAAAAATTGACAAATCAAAATACATAGAAATAAAAGAAAAAACCAAGACAGAGCCAGAGGAATATATTGAGAATATTATTAAGAATATGAGGTTTGATTAAGATTAATTTATACCCATCACAATGTGATGGGTACTCTTTTTTCGAGTATTCCTGAATACCCAATTCACTCCACCACAAACCGCGTTGCCGCAAAGCAGTTGAGCACGCGGTGGACCAGAAAGACCATCGTCAACGTTGCCACCAGCGCCACAGTGACTGAGGCGATGCGATACAGATCGCTGAACACTAAATCGCTGTCCGGGTGCAGGTTCTGGCCGAACATAATGCCGATGGTGGTGATGCTGGCGAAGCCAACGCCTGCCCCCACTTTTTCCATCACGTGCAGACGGGCGCTGAAGGCCAGTCCGAGGCCAATCAGCGGCATCATCAGCAGCATATGGTTACTGAAATCATAAATAAGTAACTGCACCACCAGGATGTAGAGACAGGCCAGCACCACGCCGACGACGCGCCAGATTGAACTCAGGACCGCGCCGCGATAATGCATGGGAAACAGAATCAAAATCCCCGCCATCAGCGCCGACAGCGAATCACTCAGATCGCAGACCTGAAAGATGATAAAAATCATCGTCGCCACGCTTCCGGAAAGCAGCGATTCGTGGCGAATACGGGCGTCATTTTTCTCAATGCGCGGCGGCGGTTTGCGTGGTTCCACGTCGGGGATCAGATAATGCAGCAGCGCGCTCAGCGCCACTGCCATCACGCAGGCTTCCATGTTAGAAAACATCAGCGTGTGCCAGTCAGTGGTGGGATAGCTCATAAAGTTGAGCATCGTGCTCTGGCAAACCACGCCCATTGACCCCAACAGAAACAGCGGTCCCTTGCTCATAAAGCGAAAGCGCATGACGTACAGACCAAACACCACCAGCGTCATGATCACAGGCCACTGCGAGAGATAACCGACAATCAGCACCATTTCGACGCAGTTCACCGCCGCACTGAACACAAACTGCCGCGCCACATGGCGATTGAACACCGGCACCAGCGACATTAGCATCAGCGGATACACCACAAAAAACACGCCGTACTGGACGTTGTAAAAGGTCGAAATGCTCAGCGCGATCGTCCCCGCAACGGCTATGCGCAACGTCTGGCGAAAGTCGTTGGCCGTATAGACGATATTGTCATGTGGCGTGAATACGCGCGCCAGGGTGTTAATAGACATAATGCAGCCAACTGACCAGGCGAATTTGCGCGCCGGCAAAAGTACGGGCAAACGGGCCTTCGCTGTTGTACAACTGCACCGTGGCTCGGGCACCGGTCGGCAACGGTTTGTCCAGCGGTTCACTCAACGTCACGTGAATACGCATCCGCTGTGCATCACGCACCCAGCGCGTGGATTGCTCCGGCTGTGACAACTGACCGTTGACCGCTTCCTGCCCGGCGAGGATCCCGGCATCGCTGCTGGTGACGCGCGCACGGAATACTTTGCCCGGCATGGCATCAAATACCACGGCGGCATCGGTGTTCACGCGGGTATGACGCAGACTTTTCTCGCGAAAATCGGCCACGATATCTGTTTGATTACTGACCAGCGCCAGCAGTGGCGTGGCGGCGGTGGCGTAAAGCCCGGCGTTAAGCTGGAGATTACTCACCGTCCCGTCCGTCTCCGCGTGCACTTTTGTCCACGCCAGATTCAACTTCGCCTCATCCAGCGCATTGCGATATTTTTGCAGCGTCACGTTATGGCTATCTTCACGTTCACCACGCTGTATCAATAGATTCTGAATGTTGGCCTGCAGGGCGGTTACCGACTGCTCGCTGGTTTGCCAGGTCGTCCGCACCTTGTCGAGATCCGCCTGCGAAACGTTCTGCATTGTGCTTAGCCGCTGATAGCGGTCAAACGTCAGCTTGTCATTACGCGCCGTATATTCGGCAGTACGCAGGCTGGCGCGGGCAGAGGCAATCTGCGCATCCAGCTGCTGATTGCTCAGTCTCGCCTGCGCAAAGGCGATTTGCGCGGCCTCGACTTTGTTGATAAATGGCGTGGGATCCAGCTCATACAGCAGATCGCCTTTTTTTACCGGGCTGTTGTTTTGCACGTAGACGTGCGAAACATACCCGGAAACACGCGACGAAACCGGCGTGACCGAGCGCATCACCGTAGAGTCTGGCGTTAGTGGGATCCAGATATCGGCAACGATAAACCAGGCGAATATGGCAAGGAAAGCGGCAATACTCACCCTTACCCAACGGGCAAATTTTTGTTCTGGGGTCATCATAGTTTTTTAGTGTTGATTATCTTCTTCGCGGATGGTCCGCAAATTGCAGGCGATTAAATTTAAGGTGGCGCTGAAGGAAGCGAGATCCGCTTCAGGAATGGTACGCGTGACGCGATGTTGATAAGCCTCAATCACCCGGTTCAACGCTTCCAGCCGGGCACGACCTTCCGCAGTCAGCATAAGCAGGCGGATGCGTTTGTCATATGGCGATGTGGAACGCACCAGATAGCCCTGATTTTCCAGTTGCGCGAGCGTGCGCATCAGCGGTGGCAGTTCAATGCCCTGCACCTCCGCCAGCTCGCTGACCGAGACGTTATCGCCCAATTGATGCAGCTGCATCAACACCGTCCAACTGGACTGAGTCAGCCCGGTATCGGTAATAGCCGCATCAATAATGGCACGCCATTGACGTACGACCATCGCCATGCGCATCCCCATCGGACGGCGGGCAAACAGCTCATCTTCAGTCATGTGTCTTCCCCTCTTAGCGAAAGGGAAAATAATACTTATCAGGGTAAGTATCAAGAAACATGCTGTCAGGAAGCATAAATTGATAATTCTTCTGAATGTAAAAAAAGGCCGGACAGGCTCAACATCCAGCCTTTGACGTCTGAAATCGCGCTAGTCAATCTGATCCCGGCGTAATCCCAGGTCTTTGAGCCTTTCATCACTCATCTGTTGCAGGAGCCGTCGGGTTTGTACCTGCAAGCGCCATTTTTTAAACGCTCGCCAGATCAGGACAAAACCAATAAACGGCTGCTTCGCTCTGTTTTCATGAAATTCCATACTCCACCCCCTCGCCTACCAGAGCCTTTATTCTGGCGGTTTCCGGGCTGAACAATACAGATTCAAAAACAGCTTTTATTTAACATACAGATCCGCTAAAACAGTCTCTGCACCGCACATTTTCCGCCTGTCTGTACTGGTTTTTACATCTGTATGGCATCTTCGAGGGATACAGCATGACGCGTTACCAACATCTGGCCAACCTGCTGGCCGAGCGTATTGAACAAGGGCTGTATCGCCACGGAGAAAAACTACCGTCAGTACGCAGTCTGAGTCAGGAGCACGGGGTCAGTATTAGCACTGTGCAGCAGGCGTATCAGGTACTGGAATCACTACAACTCATCACGCCGCAGCCCCGCTCAGGCTACTTCGTCGCGCCGCAGAAAGCGCAACCGCCGGTCCCCCCGATGTCGCGTCCGGTACAGCGTCCGGTTGAAATCACCCAATGGGATCAGGTGCTGAATATGCTGGAAGGCCATCACGACCAATCGGTTATCCCGCTTAGCAGCGGT
Organism: Citrobacter farmeri; assembly: GCF_019048065.1. Lineage (NCBI taxonomy): Bacteria > Pseudomonadati > Pseudomonadota > Gammaproteobacteria > Enterobacterales > Enterobacteriaceae > Citrobacter > Citrobacter farmeri. The sequence goes on along the minus strand of NZ_CP077291.1, from coordinate 714,716 downwards.
ATTCCGGATGTCAGCCAACCCAGTCTTAAGCCGCTCTGGCGCGAACTCAGCCGCGTAGTACAACACAATCTAAATGCGATTCTGGGTTACGATGAGCTGGCTGGCAGCCTCGCACTACGTCAACAAATCGCGAGGCTGATGCTTGATGGCGGCTCGGTTGTTAACGCCGATGATCTGGTGATAACGAGCGGCAGTCAAAGCGGCATGTCGCTGGCACTGCTGGCCGTCTGCCAACCTGGAGACATTGTGGCCGTAGAATCCCCGGCTTATTACGGCACCATGCAATTGCTGCGCGGTCTAGGGATCAAAGTGATTGAGATCCCGACGGATCCGGATACCGGCATCAGTATTGAAGCACTGGAGCTGGCGCTGGAACAATGGCCGATCAAAGGGGCAATTCTGGTGCCGAATTGCAACAATCCGCTGGGGTTTATCATGCCGGATGCCCGTAAGCGGGCTGTACTGGCGCTTGCCCAACGCCACGACATTGTGATTTTTGAGGATGATGTGTATGGCGAGCTGGCGACCGAGTATCCGCGTCCCCGAACCATTCATTCCTGGGATATCGACGGTCGGGTCATTCTGTGCAGTTCTTTCACTAAATCGGTCGCCCCGGGCCTGCGCGTTGGCTGGGTCGCACCGGGTCGTTATCATGACAAACTGCTGCACATGAAATATGCAGTTATTGGCACTAACGTTCCCGCCACACAGCTGGCCGCGACAGCGTTTGTCCGGGAGGGGCACTACCATCGCCACGTCCGGCGTATGCGCCAGATTTACCAGCGTAACAGGGAGATATATACCTGCTGGGCGCGGGAATATTTCCCCTGCGGCATCTGCGTGACACGGCCAAAAGGCGGTTTTATGTTGTGGGTCGAACTCCCGGAGCAGGTCGATATGGTTTGTGTCGCCAAACAGCTCTGTCGCCTGAAAATTCAGGTCGCGCCGGGCTCACTGTTTTCCGCCTCCGGGAAATACCGCAACTGCCTGCGCATAAACTGTGCGCTCCCGCCCAACGAAAAGCATCGGGATGTGATGCAGAAACTGGGCGAAGCGTTAAAGGTGGCGATGGAAGAAGTCGCACCGCCAGGCGTGGTGAGCGACTCCTGACAGCCCAATCCAGCCATACCGTCATGTTAGCGCGCCAGCACCTTGTAGGTAAACTCGGTAAAGTAATCGTTGATATTTTTCGAGGCGCTGGCGGCCAGTTCTTCATCGCCATGACAGATATTGCGCAGCATCACAGCGTTCAGTTGCGAGGCTTTCACCAGCTCATGCTGATTGCTGGCGCTAAGTTGGGCAAACCAGAAGCGGCTGGAAAGCCCCTGTAGTGGCGAAAGACACGGCTGCAGGTATTCATTCTCTGCCGCGAGGCCAATCAACGCATAGGCTTGCTTGAGTAATGCGCCAAACTGACGCATATGTGAAATATCGTGAATCGCCTCAAATGATTCCGCCAGTTGCAGCATTTCCTTCTTCTGCTGATGCGTACCGCGCCGGGTTGCCAGACGCACGGCGAACTCTCCCACGCAGCGGCGCAGTTCCAACACTTTGAGCTGTACCTCAACAGAAATGGCAGGGATAAAAACGCCTTTATACGGATAAATCTCCACCAGCCGGTCATTTGCCAGACGCTGTAACGCTTCCCTCACCGGGCTACGCCCAAAGCCCGTCAGCTCCATAAGCTGCGCTTCGGACACCATCGAACCTGGCGCAAGATCCTGAAAAATAATCATGCTTTCAATGGCTTCATAGGCCTGGTTCATTTTATTGACGGGCGGATTCATGACGTTCTCCCTGCTGAGTTGTGGGCATTATCCCTCTAACGCAACAAAAATGAAAATTAGAAATTCTCTGTTAATTAGACAGTTACGACAAAATTTGTGATCTCCATCGTAATTAACCCAACAGATGATGGATGTTTTTTCTGCAAAGTGCAAATCTAATAATCAACTAATATATCAGTTGTTGATTAAGTGATTGAGATATCGTCAACACAGGATGCTACTGCGGCTCTACACATTGCCGTCGCGTGTTGCACACTGAAAAGGAGAAGGTTGTGAGTCTACAAAACCAGGTCGCACTGGTGACCGGTGCGGGAAACATGAAAGGAATTGGTAAAGGCATTGCCTGCGCCCTTGCTGAGGCGGGTGCAGATATTGTCATCAACTACGTTATCAACCCACAGGAAGCCGAACAGGTTGCCAACATCATTCGCGGACTTGGCAGGCGCGCGCTGCTGGTTGAAGCCGATATTTCTCATCCAGAGCAGGTCCGCCAGATGTTTAAGGACGTCGACGCTCACTTCGGGCGTCTGGATATTTTGGTGAACAATGCCGGTGTTTGCGTCTGGGAACCCTTCCTTGATATCACTAAACCCGCCTTTGACCATGCGGTAAACATCAACATCAAAGGTACCTATGATTGTGCACGCCATGCTGCACGCATGATGGTGAAAAAAGGTATTCGTGGTCGCATCATCAATGTTGCTTCTGGACATGCTCGCCGCCCAATGGCGTTGATGGGCGTTTATGCTGCGACCAAAGCTGCAATTGATCAGATGAGTCAGTCAATGGCCTTCGAACTGGCACGTTATGGTATTACCGTAAACCAACTCTGGCCCGGGTTTGTCGATACTAATATCAACGATCCGAAGCCCGAACTGGCAACCGATGAAGGACGGAAGAAGTTGCTGGCAACCATTCCTATTGGCCAGCCCGCAACCATTGAAGAGCTAGGCGCCGCCGCAGTCTATCTGGCAGGAAACCACGGAGCCGTCGTAACGGGTGATTTTATTAAAATTGATGGCGGCCAACATATCCGCTGCATTTAATCAGGAGAATAGAAATGGAAAACAAAAATACCATTCTGATTACCGGCGGTCAGACTGAACCCAACCTGTTATCCACGCTGGAGAAATATTATTCCCTACAGGGATGGAGCGTTTATTTTAGTCAAGAAACTGAATATCACAAAATGGCCATGGCTATTGACGAGATTACTATCGGTGAGAAAAAACTGAATGCCTTTATCTACATTTCCCCACCACCACGCCAGGGTTCAATGTTGGACGATGACGAACATATCATTGCCGAAACGATGAATGACGATCTGGAAAGAGGATTATGGTGGGTACAAAATGCCTGTAAAAAAATGGTACAACAAGGTGTGCAAGGACGTGTCGTCACGCTCGCACATATTGCGGCGCTAGTGCCCACTGAGTACTACTCTTATGGTGCTGCCAGCCAGTTGGCCCTAATGAATATCTGCCGTTCTGGTATTCAGGAACTGGTACCTTATGGCATTAAAATCAATACGATATTCCGTGGTTTTAGTGAAGAAGATCCGCAACAAAAAGCGTTTATCGAGCAATTAAAGCAACTGCATAAAGACGATGGCATTCCACTATTGGAATATGTTAATGCTGAAGAGATTGCCAAAACCAGTATACTGTTAACCGATCCGGATATTCACAGTTTTAACGGGGCTATGTTAACGCTCGATGGCGGTTTTTATGTCACCCGAAAAATACGCTATCTGGATCCTGTCAGGGGATGACTGGATAAAATAACGAAAAAAATAATCTTTACGAAAATATAATGCATTATTTTTACCGCTAACCTCATATTAGTGAAGGGTACCCCTATGAATACGCAATTCCGTCGTGTCATTCTGGTCATGCTGACGCTGGCGATGATCATTAATTATCTCGACCGTTCGGCATTAGCCTACGCTATGCCTTTTATTACTCAAGACTTTCATCTGACACCTGAAGAAAAAGGGATTATTTTCGGCAGTTTCTCGATTGGTTATGCCTTATTTAATTTTATTGGCGGCGTGCTGGCTGATAAATTTGGACCCAAGCGGGTGTTTACCTGGTCAATGTCCATCTGGTCGATTATTTGCGGCCTGACGGCAGGCTGTTTTAACTTCTGGACCATGTTTATTGCCCGCGCCTTTTTCGGTGCCGGGGAAGGTCCCATTTCTACCACGGCCAACAAAGTCGTGAATAACTGGTTTCCGCTGAATGAGCGCGCCCGTGCGGTAGGCATTAACCAGGCTGGCGGGCCGCTGGGCGGGGCGATATCCGGTCCGATCGTCGGTTTTCTGTGCATCACGTTCAACTGGCGTATTTCCTTCGTCATCATTGCCTTTATCGGCATTACCTGGGCCATTATCTGGGCCCTGATTGCCACCGACAGGCCCCGGGATAACAAACGGGTATCTGCTGATGAAGCCCAATTGATTGAAGGCGATGAGGACGTGCTCATTCCAGACCCGGAGCCCGGTGCCCCAGCCCCTTCAATGTGGAGTGCGATCCTCCAGCCGTCTATTCTCGCCACCGCGCTGTCGCTGTTCTGCTTCAACTACGTGCTGTTTTTCTTCATGAACTGGTTCCCGACATTCCTCGTCGATACCACTGGGATCAGCCTGAAAGACATGAGTCTGGTCGGTGTGCTGCCGTGGGTTGCCGGGACACTCGGCTACGTTTCCGGCGGCTTCATTATCGACTTCATCTACCGTAAAACCGGCAAACAGCTTTTCTCCCGCAAAGTGGTACTGGTGACCTGTTTCGGCATCTGCTCCGTCTGTGTGGGGCTGATCAGTCAGACGCAAACTGCGATGGGAGCTGTTGCGTTGATGACTATCGCCTTTGGCTTCATGCAAATTGCCGCCCCCGCCTACTGGACGTTGATTCAGGACGCCGCGCCGAAAGAGTACGTCGGGAGCGCGGGCGGACTGATGCACGGTCTGGCCAATATCTCTGGCATCGTCGCGCCCACCGTGACCGGCTTTATTGTCGGCTCAGGCTCTTACGCCGCTGCTTTTATCCTCGCCGGTTGCCTCGGCGTACTGGGAGCGACTGTGGTGGCGCTGTTTGTGAAAAAAGCAGCCCGGCATGACGTACATAAATCCCTCGCATAGCACAAAAGGAGGATCGAGTGAAAATTATCGATTTTGAATCCGGGCTTTACCGCGTCCCGCTCACTGAGAACTGGGGGTCGTCAAACTACGCGTTCTCCAGTCTGGAATTTGTGGTGGTGTGGTTAAAAACGGATACCGGGCATACCGGTACCGGCTGGACGTTCAGTACTGGCAACGGCGGCAGCGCGTTTAAAAACCTGATTGACCATTATCTTGCCGCTAAAGTGATGGGAGAAGATCCGCTGAATGTCGAGCGCCTGTGGAGCCGCATGTGGCTTGAAAGCCACGATATCGGCTCGGCGGGCGTGACGACCCACGCAATCGCAGCCGTGGATATCGCGCTGTGGGATCTCATTGGTCAGCAGTTGAATCAGCCGCTATACCGGCTGCTCGGTGGCTATCGGGATACCTTACCGGGTTACGGCAGCGGCGTGAACCTGCATCTCTCACTCGATGCCTTGCTTGCACAAATGGAAGGTTTCCTCAGCGCGGGCTATCGCACGGTCAAAATGAAAATCGGCAGCGAGGATGTTGAGGACGATCTGGTTCGCCTGTTGGCGGTACGTAACTTTGTGGGACCTTCGATTAACATCGCTGTAGATGCCAACAAGAAGTGGTCCTCGGGTGATGCCGCTCGTCGGATGGCAATACTGAAGCAGGTCGGACTGTACTGGCTGGAAGAGCCGCTGCTCAGCGACGACATCCACGGTCACCGCCTGCTACGCCAGAAATGCCCTGTTCCAGTTGCCGTTGGTGAAAGCCTGTACACCAAATACCAGTTCGCTCACTGGATCAGCCAGGAGGCATGTGACTACATTCAGCCGGATGTTTATCGGGTGGGGGGAATTACCGAGTTTGTGAAAATCGCGAAATTAGCTGAAAGCCACAACATACCCGTGATCCCGCATTTCGGTATGGAACTGATGGCGCATCTGGGCTGTGGCTTGCCCAACATCCAGCTCTTCGAGGGGTTAAAGGGGGCGAGTCTGAGCGAGATGGGAATAATTTCTCAATCCTGTCAGGTCGTAAACGGCACTATTCGTCCGGGCGAAAGACCAGGACATGGCATCACGTTCGATCGTCCCGCGCTGGCGCGCTATGCGATGAACGACGATCTGTTACGCCAGCAAAATGTCACTACACGGACGGATGTCTGACAATGAACGTAATTCAACAGCTATTCGCTCTACCGGTGCTGGAGACGCTCAGCCCCGGTATTACCCGGCGGAAAATGGATGAACTGGATATTCTGGTGATTCAGACACCTTACTGCGACGCCGCCGTAGCCTTACAGGGGGCGCATCTGCTCGCCTGGAGACCGTTGCGGCAAACAAATTCTGTACTGTGGTTAAGTGATAACACGCCGTTTAAAGCCGGTGTCCCCCTTCGTGGCGGTGTGCCGGTTTGCTGGCCGTGGTTCACCGATCTCGGTGGTGAGCCGTTTCACGGTTTTGCCCGCATTCTGCCGTGGCAGTTAATGGCGCTCAACAGCGCCAGAACTTCCCTTTCTCTGACGTTGCGCCTTTGTGAGACACCGCAAACTCGCCAGTGGTGGAACCACGCTTTTCAACTGGAGTTGACGCTGAATTTCACGGCAGAGATCTGCGAATTGCTGCTAACCGCTCACGGTAATTACAGCTCCACCGCAGCCCTGCATAGCTATCTCGCGACGTCAGATATTCGTGCTACGCGTATTCACGGAGTGGGAACGAAAGGCTACGACACCGTTGCAGGGAAACCGCGACAGAATCTGCCATCGCCGCTCTCCCTGAATGGCGAATTTGGCGCGATCTGTTCACATGCGCAACCGCAGACGGTACTCATCACGCCGGACAGAACCCTGACGCTCACCCATGTCAATAACAGCAACGTAGTGGTGTGGAATCCCTGGCAGCAACGGGCTGCACAGATAAACGACATACCGGATGACGGCTGGCAACACTTTATCTGTCTGGAAACGGCGGCGATCGATCGTCCTCTTGTCAGCACGCCTCAGCATCCTGCTTCTCTGGGTGTGCAGTTTGCGCTCTCTCATCATTAAGGACACTTTATGCGTATTACGAACATAGATTGCTTTCTGGTCCGTCTGCCTTATACGCCAACAATGACGCGCACCACCGATAAACAAGGTCTCTTTAATGCCGCGCGATCGCTAAACCCCACCCTGGATGCGTTGCTGGTGAGGGTCGAAACCGATAGCGGACTTACCGGTTGGGGAGAAGCATTTGGTCACGCCTGTAACCCCGCCAGTATGGCGCTGTTAAGTGGATTACTCGCCCCATTCTTTACAGGTGAAAAGTGCGACGACATCGAGGCGTTGATGCAGAAAGCACACTATGCCTTTCACAGCTATGGTCGTGGCGGTGCCATGATGTATGCACTTTCCGCACTGGATATCGCCCTGTGGGATCTGCGTGGCAAAGCAGAGAATCTGCCGCTATGGAAATTGCTCGGCGGCACGCGCTCCCAGGTTGAGTTGTATCCCAGCCTCGCCAGTTTCGACGGAAATGCCACTAAACTCATGGAGTGTATTAATCCCTTAATTAAAAAGGGTTATCGGCATATTAAACTACACGAACGCGATCCGCAGGCTATTGTTGAGGTTGCCCAGGCGCTGCCGGATGAGGTCACTCTGATGGTAGACACCAACTGCGCATGGAACGCGCAGCAAGCAGAAGAGTTTCTCCCCCAACTCCATGCTGCAGGTGTCGACTTTGTTGAAGAACCGACATTCCCACCAGAAAACATAAGCCAACTCCGTTACCTGCGTCAGATGACCGGCGCACGCGTTGCCGCAGGAGAAAACTTTAACAACAGCGAAGAGTTTGCGTTAAGTATGGCGCTTAATGCAGTAGATGTACTGCAGCCCAGTGTCGCTAAAATTGGCGGTGTCTCCGCCGTACTGGACATTATTAAACACGCACGCGCGCATGAGAACGTTAGCCTACTGCCACACTGTTTTTATTATGGTCCCGGACTCCTTGCCAGCGCCCATCTGCTCAGCGTGTTGCCAAAACCCGTTCCACTGGAAGTGCCATGGTTGATGTTTGAACAAACCCTGCATCCGTTTATGCGTTTCCAACCTGTGATGGATCTGCCACAAGCGCCGGGTCTGGGCTTTACCCCTGATATCGACGTACTGGAACGCCATCTGATTGCGAAGGAATAATCGTGGACATTATTATTTCTGACCGCCTGATTGCCAACACGCCTGTGCTCTGGTTTCGTCCAGCAGACGGTAGTGCCAGTCTCAGACCACTCATCGTACTGTTTCATCGCTTCATGGCCTCACGCGAGTTAGATGCCAATCTGGGTTATATGCTCGCGAAGGCAGGTTACAGCGTGGTTTGTCCACAGGCGGCGCTGCATGGGGTGAAGGATGATGTAACGCTTCGCGCCGCCTCTTTCTGGCAGATCCTGCAACATACCCTGGATGAGCTTCCCGTATTAATCGCAGCGTGTCAGCAGGATAACCTGGGCGATATTTCTCGACTCGGCTTGCTGGGTACCTCAATGGGTGGTTTTGCGGTGCTGGGGGCGATGGCACGTTATCCGGTTATTCAGGCCGGAGCCGCCTACATGGCAAGCGGTTATTTTACCGATGCCATCCCTGCGATTCATCCTCCTTCAGGCAACATGACTGCAGATTGCCTGTGCGGATTGGCCCCTTACGACGTCGCAGGAAAAGAAGCTATTTTGGCTCAACGCCCCCTTTTTCTCTGGCACGGTAAGCAAGATACGATTGTCGACGTGCAGTACACTGAACGTCTCCGGGAGGCTATCAACAGTGATTCACTAACCTGCATCATCGATCCACAGGCAGGGCATAAAATCACGCAATCCTCCGTTGAGGAAGGCCTCCTTTTTTTCCGTCAATCCTTACCGGTTTAACTCGAGCAGCCCGGTATCACCGGGCTTTGTGTGCAATCAGTCGATCTCTTTATCCACATGCTGGACAATCAGATCGGCAACGCGCGCTGAGTTCTTCGCCGCCAGCGCGTCCATAATCGCTAAGTGCTCTTCATGCAGTACCTCGGTCTGCTCCGGCGTGAAACCATACTGTCGCCATGCCAGCACCCATAAATGGTGTAATTGCTCCTGCATGTTGATCAGGATCGGATTGCCGCCCAACTGGGCCACTTTTTTCTCAAAACTCAGATCCAGCGCGCTGTCATCATCATCGCAATTCTGGCTCGAGAATTTTTCCCGGTTAAGCTCGATCAGTTCCCGTAGCTGGTTAATTCCCGACTTATTGGCGCGCCAGGCGTAGTCTTCAAAGATGGCTCGCTCGATAGACGTCCGTGCCACTATCAGATTACGCAAGAACTCTTTTGTTACCCCACCTTCGATCAACCTTTCAAGACTATGGGTATCGCTAAGCGACACCGTCGGTGGTTCCGCCAGGAAGGTTCCGCTGCCCACGCGCGTCTCAATACGTCCGGACGATTCGAGTACCTTCAGCGCCTGACGCACCGAGGTACGGCTGACATTAAGCATACTGGCAAGCTCACGCTCGGATGGCAGCCGCTCACCCGGTTTGATCTGTTTGCTGTCGAGGAAATTAGTGATGTGTTGGATGATCGTCTGAAAAACGTCCGTGCGCTTAATGGGGATCATCGTGAATTTATTCTTGTCCGGCATACCGTTACCTCTTCCCAACGACATATCGCACTTGTGGGCAGTTGCTTTCTCTGCACTACGTCGTACTCAATCACTGTGGCGAAAAAATTGGATGGACCACTATATCATTATTGGCCGTTAAGCGCCCTACCTTTCCCTTCGCAAGGATCAAAAAGGCTAAAAAACCTCCGTTTTGTGACCTTTGTTGCATTTTACTCAAAAATTGGTTGGACAACCAACCCAATGAGAGGATATTCCGGATCATATAACCACAACCCGATAAAGGAATTCATGATGTACAGAAGCAATTTTAAGCCGGGTTCGACCCGCTGGGCAGTACGTCGTGCGCAATGGCGCAGTATGGGGATCCGCGAAGAAGACATGCATAAACCGAAGATCGCGATCATCAATACCTCCAACAAGCTCTCCTGCTGTTATGTCCATCTGGATGAACTTTGCCGAATCGTTGAGCAAGCGATTCGTGACGCAGGGGGATTACCATTTGAAGTGCGCACTGTCGCACCCAGCGACTTCGTGACCAGTGCGGGAAAAAAAGCACGCTATCTGATGCCAACCCGTGACCTGATGGTTAACGAAGTGGAGTGCATGATGGAAGGCGCAGTACTGGACGGCATGATCTGTCTCTCCTCCTGCGACAAAACGACACCGGCACACCTGATGTCAGCAGCACGATTGAATGTGCCGTCCTTGCTGCTGACCTGCGGCTACCAGGTGGGTGGCAAGTGCTCGAACGAGAAATTTGACGACCAGTTCTTCGATATCGATGACGTTTACGAGCAGGTGGGGGCCCTGGCAACCGGAGCAATCAGCGAAAAAGATCTGACCGACATGACCGATGTCGCGATCCAGTCGCCGGGCGTTTGCGCTGGTCTGGGTACAGCCAACTCTATGCACATCGTGGCTGAAGCATTAGGCATGACGCTACCTGGCAACTCGCCGATCTGGGCCAACGGCCGCAAAGTGAAAGAGTACGCGCAGGCCGCCGGGAAACGCATTGTTGAGCTGACCCAACAGCAGGTTCTGCCGCGCGAGATCCTCACAGAAAAGGCCATCCAGAACGCGGTCATGACCGTGTTAGCCGTCGGTGGTTCGGTGAACACCGTTCGTCATCTCTCTGCAATCGCCACCGAAGCCGAACTGCCGATCGATGTCGTCAAACTGTATGAAAAATACGGTAAAAACATCAAGTTACTGACCTCTGTTCGCCCTAACGGTCCGTTCCGTACAGAAGATCTTGAAGCAGCGGGGGGTACCACCGCGGTGATGAACCAACTGCGCGATTTCCTCAATCTGGATGCGCTCACCGTCACGCAAAAAACCGTTGGTGAGAACATTAAAGACGCAGGGGTGAAAAACCATGACGTGATCCGCAGCCTGGATAACCCGGTCAGCCAGCGCCCTGGCGTGGCGATCCTGCGCGGCAATCTCGCCCCGGATGGCGCCATCGTCAAACTTTCTGCTGTGCCGGGGGAACTGGAGCAGTTTACCGGCCCAGCCAATATCTACGAAGGCGAAGACGAAGCCATTGAGGCGTTGGGCGAAGGCAAGATCCAGAGAGGCGATGTGATTGTCCTGCGCAACATGGGCCCGGCAGGCGGCCCTGGCACGGTATTCGCCTGTAGTTTCGTGGCGGCACTGAACGGCGCAGGGATCGCGGAACATGTCGCGGTAATCACCGATGGCGAACTCTCCGGTCTGAACCGCGGCATTATCGTCGGCCAACTGATGCCAGAAGCCGCTGCTGGCGGGCCACTGGCGGTGATCGAACAGGGAGAGATCGTACACATCAACTTCGTCGATCTCAGTATCAATATGGATGTGCCGCAGGAGGTGATCGACACCCGGCTCGCGCAGTGGCAACCCAAACCTCTGCCTCTCGGCGGCGGCAGCGGCACTTACCTGTCGCAATATGCGCAACTGGTGCAGCCGATTGCACAGGGCGCGGTGCTGGGTAAACGTCGCATCCACGCGAAAAACATCGATTAATCATCACAGGATGGGGGTGAGCCTTCACCCTCAGCACGAGGAGGCACTCATGCAAATCTGGCACGAAACCGCCAATGAACTCCCCGTCACCTACGACGTTGATGTTCTGATTGTGGGTGGTGGTCCAACCGGTGTAGCAGCCGCAACCGCTGCTGCGCGCGCTGGGGAAAAGACACTACTGATCGAGCGCTATGGTTTTTGCGGTGGTATGGCGACCGCAGGCATGTCCGGGGCAATTTGCGGGCTATTTACCTCGGGTAAAGGTCCTCATGAGCAGTTAGTGCACGGCTTTGCCGGTGAGTTTTACCAGCATTTGAAGCACCGCGGCGCCGTCAGCGATCCCTTCCCGTTCGGTGAGACCTGTCTGGTGGTTCATGAACCACACACATGGAAAGAGATCGCCGACGATCTGCTGGCTGACAGCGGCGCTAAGGTGTTGTTTCACACCCTCGCCACCGACGTGGTGATGGAAGGCAATCAGCTGCGCGGTGTGATTATTGAAAATAAAAACGGCCGGCAGTTGATTACCGCGCGTCGTTTTATTGATGCCACCGGTGACGGCGATCTGTGTGTAAAAGCCGGGGTGCCTTATACCTGCGGACGTAACGGGATGGTGCAGTACCCCACGATGGTGTTCCGCATGGGCAATGTCGATATCGCGCGCGGTATTGGCCATCCGGTTACCCAACTGGAAACGTGGGTGGAAGCCGCGCAGGCCAAGGGGTTTCACCTGCCACGCAAGCATATTTATCTGCTGCCCTCCCCACGTCCCGGTGAGGTGATGTGCAACGTCACCAGCATATTACGCGACGACGGTAGACCCATTGACGCGACCTGTGCGGAAGATCTGACCTTTGCCGAGCAGCAAGGACGTAAGCAGGTACGTGAATATGAACGGTTTCTGCGTGCATGGGTACCGGGGTTCGAAAACGCCCAGCTCAACGATGTCGCGGCGCAAATTGGCATCCGTCAGAGTCGGACGATCGAAGGTCAACGTTGCCTGACTAATGATGATGTCTTTCAGGCCAAAAAAAGTCAGAGAGCCGTTGCCAGCAGCGCCTGGTGTATTGAAGCGCACGGGCAGGACGGCATCTTCATGTTCTATCTGGACAACGACTGGTATGACATTCCCTATGACACATTACTGCCAGAGGACGTTCCTAACCTCATCACTGCGGGCAGGACGCTGTGTGCAGAACATGAAGCTCTGGCTTCGGCAAGAGTGACCGCGCAGTGCTTTTTAACCGGATATGCCGCAGGTACTGCAGCCTATCTGAGCCATCGAGATTGTTGCGCTTTCGATGAAATAGATGTTGCGGAATTACGCAGCATTATTGAATACCAAACTTATTAAGGGTGATACGCATGAAACCAGTTTTAGGCTTTATTGGTCTGGGCATTATGGGCAAACCGATGGTGCGCAACCTGTTGAAAGCGGGCTACAGCGTCCATGCCTTCAGCATTGTGGCACAGGATGTGGAAGAGATTGTCCGCGATGGCGCCGTCGGTCAGACCTCGGCGCGTGCCGTGGCGGAAGCGGCAGATATTACCATCACCATGGTACCCAATACGCCACAGGTTGAAGACGTGCTGTTTGGGGAAAACGGTCTCGCCTCTGCGCTGCGGGAAGGCAAAGTGGTTATCGATATGAGCACCATCTCGTCCCTCGCCACCCGCAACTTTGCGGAAAAGATCAAAGCGCTGGGCGCAAATATGCTGGATGCCCCGGTGAGCGGCGGCGACAAAGGGGCGAAGGGTGGGACACTGTCGATTATGGTCGGCGGCGAAGCGGACGTTTTTGCCCGCTGCAAACCCATCCTTGAGGTGTTAGGTGGGCGGGTAACGCATGTTGGTAGTAATGGTGCAGGTCAGGTAGTGAAATCCTGCAATCAGGTGCTGGCCGCTGCCACCATGGCAGCACTAGGTGAAGCGCTCGTCATGGGTGCCAAAGCGGGAGTGAATCCGGCAAAAATTGTGGAAGTGCTCTCTGCGGGCTACGCACGCTGCGGCGCGCTGGATATCCGTGGGAACCTGATTCTGGAGCGCAACTTCGACCCCGGGTTCATGACCCGCTTACAGTACAAAGATCTCAATCTGGCGATGGAACTCAGCCAGGGAATTGACTCCCCGATGCCGATTGCAAGCCTGGTGCGTGAACTGTACAAGACGTGTATGGCGCAGGGCGCAGGAAACGAAGACCATTCAAACATTATCAAAGTCTTTGAGCAGCTTTCCGGCATCGAAGTACAGGCAAGGAGCTAATGATGCGTTTTCCGTATTTTAAACAACGACTCCGCGAGGGGCCATTACACGGTTGTTTTGTCACCTTCCCCTCTGCGGCGCTCACTGAATTTACCGCCGCGATGGGCTTTGATTTTGTGCTTATCGATAACGAGCACGGCAATATGAATCCAGAGACGGTAGAAGATATGGTACGCGCTTCACACAGCCAGCAGGTGCCTTGTCTGGTACGGGTTCCATACAACCGTGCTGAATACACACGAAAAGCGCTGGATTTCGGTGCTGACGGGGTACAGGTGCCGCTGATCAATACCGTAGAAGATGCCCGCCTTGCCAGTCGGCCAACGCTGTTTCCGCCACAGGGCGAACGCGGAGTCGCCTTCCTGCCACGCGCGGCGAATTACGGGATGTGCGCTGATAAAGCGCGTTATCTGGCAGATGCCAACACGTCGCGGGTGCTGTCAGTACATATTGAGACCGTGGAGGCGGTAGATAACCTGGATGACATTCTGGCTGCGGGACTGGCTGACGTTTATTTCGTCGGCCCTGGAGATTTAGCCGTATCCATGGGTTACGGGCACGATTTGAACCATCGTGATGTACTGGACACCATTGAACGCTGTATCCGCAAAATCGCCGACAGTGGCAACATCGCCGGGACTTATGTCGGTACACCGGAACGCGCGGCAGAAGCGATAAGCTGGGGCGCAAACTACCTGGTGACGGCTATCACCCCGCATATGGTGAACGGCGCGAAACACTACTTACAAATAAAAAATAACTAATTTGCCTTCACTACCCTACAACATCATCTGGCTCAGAAAGTCAGAACTGGAGAGTGCAGTATGAGCACTAAAAATAATAAAACACATGCCCGCTATTACATTCTGTTTATGATTACCCTGGTGTTAACGCTGGCCACAGGCGATCGCGCCACGTTATCAGTTGCGGGTCCAGAAATGCAAAAAGAGCTGGGTATTACCGCCGTAGAAATAGGCTACCTCTTTTCCGCGTTCAGTTGGGCGTACGTCATCAGTATGACGCCCGCGGGTTGGGTCGCGGATAAGATTGGCTCTAAACGCGCCATGTTTCTGGGCATCTTACTGTGGTCAGTAATGACTGTTCTGATGGGGCTTGTCAGCTATATCACGTTTGTTGTCCCTGCCCTGCTAATCCTGCGTTTCCTGCTGGGCGTGTGCGAGTCGCCGGTTGGTCCCTCTGCCGGACGAATCATCGCCGCCTGGTTTCCCTCTCAGGAACGTGGTGTCGCTGGCGCCATCTTTAACAGCGCGCAATACGCATCCCTCGCCATCTTCACACCGCTGATGGCGTGGCTTTGTCATGCCTTCGGTTGGGATCACGTGTTTATCGTGATGGGGGCCATTGGCATCGTGATTGCCTTCTGCTGGTCAAAGTTCTTCCACGTCCCGATGAAGCATCCAGGGATCAACAGCGAAGAGATGGAATATCTGAAAGAAGGTGGTGCGCTGGTAGAACTGGACACTGTTACCAGCGTGAAAGATGAACGTAAACGTGCAGGATTGCAGGAGATCGCGCAGCTGTTTAAAAGCAGGATGCTGATCGGCATTTTCATTGGTCAGTACTGTATTTCCGCGATCACCTGGTTCTTTATGACCTGGTTTCCGATTTATCTGGTGAAAGAGCGCGGCATGTCGATCTTACAGGCCGGATTTATGGCCTCGGTGCCCGCGATTTGCGGTCTGGTGGGCGGCATACTGAGCGGCTTTTTCTCCGACTGGCTGTTGCGTAAAACCAATAACCTGAGCCTGGCGCGTAAAGTTCCCATCACCATCGGTCTGACCATGAGCGCCAGCATGATCCTCTGTAACTACGTGGGGTCAGAAGCGCTGGTGATGTTCCTGATGAGCGCCGCTTTCTTTGGCAAAGGCTTCGGTTCACTGGGCTGGGCGGTTGTTGCGGATACCGCGCCGAAAGAGATTATCGGCACCACTGGCGGTCTGTTCAATTCCCTCGGAAACGTTGCGGGCATCATTACCCCGGTTGTCATTGGCTACATCCTGCAGGAAACCAACTCGTTCGCCAATGCGCTGGTTTTTGTCGGCACCCACGGCATCATCGCCGTCTGCAGCTATTGGTTCATCGTAGGCAAAATTGAGCGTCTGAAGATTGCCCCGCGTGAAGGCACGACAACCCTGCAAAAACGTGAAGTCTGAACCCTGAGTTCTGCTCGTCGATGCACGGGCAGACGCTGAATAAGATAAGGAAGCAATATAATGACAAAATCTCCGGTTATTCGCCTTGATGAAAAAGATAACGTTGTTGTCGCCCGGGTCGCCATCGCTGCTGGCACACCTATCGTCGGTGAAAATATCGTTACTCTGCAGGATGTTCCATTAGGTCATAAGGTCGCGACAAGACTCATTAAAAAGGATGAACCTATCCTCAAATACAACACGGTCATTGGTTTTGCTCCGGAAGATCTGCCAGCTGGCACCTGGTTGCATAGCCACAATATTGTATTTGAAGATTTTCAGCGTGATTACGCCTTCAGCCGTGATTATCACCCTGTGCAAACGGTGCCGCCAGCGCAACGGCGCACTTTTAACGGCTATGTCCGTGAAGATGGTCGGGTAGGAACCCGTAATATTCTCGGCGTGTTTGTCGTCGGAAACTGTGGCGCAACGGTGGCGCGAAAAATTGCTGCGCACTTTACACCAGAGCGTCTGCAGTCATGGCCGAACGTGGACAACGTTATCCCCTACGTCCACGAACTCGGCTGCGGTATGGAAATGACCGGCGAACCGATGGATCTGCTGCGCCGTACGCTGGCCGGATACATCAACAACCCGAATACCGCGGGTGCGCTGGTCGTCGCTTTAGGCTGCGAGCGCAATAATATTCACGGATTTTTTGAGCAGATGGGACTCGAAGAAAACCCAATGCTGCGCAAACTGGTGATTCAGGATACCGGCGGCACGCGAAAAACCATTGACGAAGGTATCGCCATTGTCGAGTCCATGTTACCCCATGCGAATACGGTAAAACGTCAACCTGTCTCCGTGGAGCATCTGACCGTCGGGCTTCAGTGCGGGGGTTCCGACGGATTCTCCGGCCTCTCAGCGAACCCGGCACTGGGCGTCGCGATGGACCTGCTGGTGGAACAAGGCGGAACCGCGATCCTCTCTGAAACGACCGAAATATTTGGTGTGGAGCACACCCTCACGGCGCGTGCAGTCACACCGGAGGTGGGGCAAAAACTCGTCGATTGCATCAACTGGTGGCTGGAGTACAACAAAGGACGTGATTGCCAGATTAATGGCCGGGTGAGTCCTGGTAACAATGCGGGCGGGCTGGCAAACGTGCTGGAAAAATCGCTGGGTGGGGCGAAAAAAGGCGGGAACTCTCCGCTGATGGAAGTCTACCGTTACGCTTACCCCGTTACGCAAAAAGGCCTGGTCTTTATGGATACTCCGGGCTATGACCCAGTCTCGGCTACGGGACAGGTCGCTGGCGGCGCCAATATGATTGCGTTTACCACCGGACGCGGTTCCTGTTTTGGCTCAATGCCTGCGCCGACCGTCAAACTTGCCAGCAACACGCCCATGTATCAGCGCATGGAAGAGGATATGGATCTCAACTGCGGTGTCGTCATTGACGGAGACGCCACTCTGCGTCAGATGGGAGAAGCGATTTTCGAGAAAATTATCGCAGTCGCTTCCGGAGAACAGAGTAAAAGCGAAGCGCTGGGATTAGGCGAAAACGAGTTTGTTCCCTGGCCGATTGGCGTGTTGGCTTAATACAACGGGCGGAATGTTCTGACATGCCGCCCGTCATCCTCCACATAACGTCACGACAATGCGTTTTCACGGCCAGGCCTGTGATATAACAAATCATCACTTTGCCGGAGGCGCTGACCGTGACCCACACCCGAGATATTCCGCAATCGTTCTGGCGCGATGAACAACTTACGTGGCTGGAGCTGCGCAGCACCTGGCGCAGCCATCAGGCGTATAAACGCCACCATCATCCACAGCTCTCCATTGGGGCCATTCTGGAAGGCGGAACCTGCTGCGTCAGCAACGGCAAAGAATATCACCTACAGGTGGGCGATCTGATTGTGATCCCACCGCTGGTACCGCACAGTTGTAATCCGGTGAATGGACAGTTCCGCAGCTATCATATGCTCTACCTGGAGGCGGACTGGTGTCTTGCTCAGTTGCCCGAACAGCTTCCCCCTACACCGCTTTTCGCGCCGAATCCGGTGATCCGCAACCGACAACACTTTCAACGCTTTCTGGATCTCGTTGCGTTAATGGAGAAGCGGCAAACCGAACCGCTTGTCGATGCCGCCCGCCTCCTGTTGCGCGCGCTCCCCTTGCAGTCAGGAAATCCACAGCGTCCACGCGCGACCAGCCAGTCTCTGAAAGCGCGACTGCAATGTAATTTGCTTTCTCCACCGTCGCTTGATGACATCGCGCAAGAGTTCGGCATGCGTAAAGAGACGCTGATCCGCACCTTTAAGCAGGACACTGGCCTGACGCCGGGCAGCTACCTGAACATCGCGCGGATCGATTTTGCCAGGACGCGACTGCGCGCGGGAGACGACATCGCCGACGTCGGCTATCAGAGCGGTTTTGCCGACCAGAGCCATTTCCACCGTACCTTTGTCAGCTATACCGCCGCCACGCCGCGCCAGTATGCGCGGGGACGATCAATATCAGACAATAATTAGCGTTTTACCAGGCGTAACGTGACCTCAGGTTTGCACACTGAGGTCACTATGGAACCGTTGTCTGTACTCTTTCCCCCTGCATTTCCCGCACTGGCGCTGGCGCACTTTGTCGCGCTGCTCAGCCCCGGTCCGGATTTCTTTTTACTGGTGGGCTACGCTGTTCGCTACCGACTTCGCGGCAGCGCCGGGCTGTGTCTGGGGATCGCCGCCGGTAATGGGATCTATATCCTGCTGGCGATTGCCGGCTGGGGGATCCTCCGACAACTCCCCCTGCTCTTCACGCTGATCGCGCTACTGGGGGCACTCTATTTACTGTGGATCGGCAGCCTGCTGCTACGCAGTCGTCCGCAAGCGCTGACGGGCGCAGATGCCCAGTCCACGTGTCCGGGCCTGGGCAAGCAGGTGCTGCTGGGACTGGGGTCGTCGCTGCTCAATCCGAAAAACGCCCTTTTCTATCTGGCGCTGATGACCGCCCTGCTTGGCCCGTCAGTGACGCTGGTACAACAGGCCGTCAGCGGCGTCTGGATGACCAGCGTCGTGTTGTGCTGGGATCTGTTGATTGTGATGGGGATTGGCCTGCCGTTCGTCCAGCGACGGCTCAGTCATGGGATCGTGTGGATCGAACGCATTGCCGGCGCCGTGTTGATCGCTTTTGGCTGCGGGATCGTCTGGCGTTTTCTCTTCCCGTAGCCATTGATGCACGGAATGTTTTCAGCTCAATCTATTGACTAACATCAAATTATAATGACACTTAAGGTGTATATTTTCCGTTCAACTTACTTTTCCCGAGGTGTGATGTGCTGATAACCATCTGTAATCGATACACATTCTGACACAGGTCAGAATGTGTTCCCTCTGTCTGTGATTCCCCATGGGCAGTGCTTTTGATTACATGAAATTCAGTACATCCGCGGTCTGCTGTTCTCTCTTTTCTGCCTGATGTCCCTGTGACAGTATTGAATTTCGTTGTTCCCGTTCAGGGGTTCTCCACATGGAGTTCGTTTTGTATGCAATGGATTATTGAGTTTTTCAAGCGGCACGCCACGACGCTGTTCTTTCCGATGGCGCTGATTCTGTATGATTTTGCCGCCTATCTGTCAACAGACCTGATTCAGCCGGGCATCATCAACGTCGTGCGAGAGTTTGATGCCGATGTCAGCCTGGCACCGGCTGCGGTCAGTCTCTATCTCGCGGGTGGGATGGTGCTGCAATGGCTGCTGGGGCCGCTTTCCGACCGGATCGGGCGGCGTCCGGTACTGGTCACCGGGGCGCTCATTTTTGCCCTCGCCTGTACCGCCACGCTGTTCACCACCTCAATGACACAGTTCCTGGTGGCGCGCGTGGTACAGGGCACCAGCATCTGCTTTATCGCGACGGTCGGCTATGTCACGGTACAGGAGGCGTTCGGACAGACGAAAGCCATCAAACTGATGGCGATCATCACCTCTATTGTCCTGGTAGCGCCAATCATCGGCCCGCTTTCCGGCGCGGCGCTGATGCACTTCGTCCACTGGAAGGTGCTGTTTGCCATTATTGCGGTGATGGGCTTTATCGCCTTTATGGGCCTGTTGCTGGCGATGCCGGAAACGGTCCAGCGCGGCGCGGTGCCGTTTAGCGCGATTAGCGTTATACGCGATTTTCGCGATGTTTTTCGCAACCGGGTGTTCCTCTTTGGGGTCGCCACGATCTCGCTGAGTTACATCCCGATGATGAGTTGGGTCGCCGTTTCCCCGGTGATCCTGATCGACGCGGGCGGCATGACGTCCTCACAGTTCGCCTGGGTACAGGTCCCGGTGTTCGGGGCGGTGATCGTCGCCAACATGGTCATTGCTCGTTTTGTGAAAGATCCGACCGACCCGCGCTTTATCTGGCGTGCGATACCCATTCAGCTCAGCGGCCTGTTTGTCCTGATTGCCGGTAACCTGATCTGGCCTCACGTGTGGCTGTGGTCGGTGCTGGGCACCAGCCTGTATGCATTTGGTATCGGGCTTATCTTCCCGACGCTGTTTCGCTTCACGCTGTTTACCAACAACCTGCCGAAAGGAACCGTGTCGGCCTCGCTGAACATGGTCATCCTGGCGGTGATGGCCGTTTCCGTCGAAATCGGTCGCGGACTGTGGTTTAACGGCGGTCGGATCCCGTTTCACCTGCTGGGGGTGATTGCGGGAGTGGCGGTGGTATTCACATTGAAAGGGTTGTTAACGCGAGTGCGTCAGTATCACGCAACGGAACTGGCAACAGAGAAGTAAAATCAGGCCCCGTCATGCGGGGCCGTTTTTTTACGTGATGCGGGCAAAACCGGCTTCAAGGTCGGCAATCAAATCGCCGACATCTTCCAGACCGATATGCACCCTCACCAGCGTCCCGCTGAAATCGACATCCCCGGCCGGGCGAATACTGTTCAGCTCTTCCGGCTGGTTCGCCAGAATCAACGACTCAAACCCGCCCCACGAATAAGCCATATGGAACAGCGAGAAGTTATCAAGGAAGTTTGCTAACTGCTCATCCGTCAGTCGTTTTTTCAGCACAAACGAGAACAGACCGGAACTGCCGCTGAAATCACGCGTGAAGTATTCGTGCCCAGGACACTCCGGCAGCGCCGGATGGTTCACCCGCGCCACTTCCGCGCGTGCCGAAAGCCAGCGCGCAATCTCAATGCTGCTCTCCTGATGCTGCTTCAGGCGCACCGACAGCGTGCGCAATCCGCGACTGCCGTTATACGCGGTATCAGCATCCAGCGTTTGCCCCATCAGATACGAGTTCTCGCGCAATTGTTCCCAGCAGCGCGCATTGGATACCGCCGTTCCCAGCATGCCATCGGAGTGGCCAATCGTGTACTTGGTACCCGCCTGAATCGAGATATCCACTCCATAGTCCAGTGCCTTAAACAGCACGCCCGCCGCCCAGGTGTTGTCGATCATAATGACGATGTCCGGATTCACCGCGCGGATCGCCTTCACCATTCCCGGCACATCCTGCACTTCCATCGTGATCGAACTCGGTGATTCGAGGAATACCACTTTGGTTTCAGGGCGGATCAGATCGACAATTCCGGCACCGATCATCGGATCGTAGTAGGTCGTTTCGACGTTGAATTTACTCAGGATCTTATTGCAGAAATCCTGCGTCGGTTCATACGCCGCGCCAGTCATCAGCAGATGATCGCCGCTCTGTACAAACGCGAGGATCGCGTTTGTCACCGCCGCCGCACCGCACGGATAGAGTGCGCAGCCAACGCCGCCTTCCAGTTCGCTCATTGCCTTCTGGAACGCAAAGTGGGTATAAGTGCCACGACGACCGTAAAACAGCTCGCCGTTTGCACGATTGGCAGTGGCGAATTTTTTGTCCTTCACGGTATCAAACACCAGCGAAGAGGCACGCTGGATAACCGGGTTTACCGCGCCCTGGGTATAGCGTTTATCGCGTCCGGCGATGATCAACTGAGTTTCGAGTTTCACTGAATCTTTCATAACCTTTCTTATCCTTAATTCTGCGTTAAACCTCGGCTACCGTAGCCGTCGCATCTATCTCTGCATTCACCGATTTTTTCCCGGAGAAGCGTTCTACAATTTGTGCCGCATTCAAATCATGAATCACGTTAATCAGCGTCGCTGGCGCATCGGTAATGGTGCCCAGCACCACTAACATAGGAATGGTTTCCATCGGCAACCCCAGCGTCGTAACGATAAAGATCTCCCCGAGGAACGCCCCGCCCGGCACGCCGCCGACGATAATCGCAGAAAGCACGGCGATCAGCATGGTCAGGAAGAAAGTTTCCGTCGTGAATGGAATCCCCAGCACCGAGTAGATAAAGACGATCTTCAGCGCCGCGATCATCGCCACGCCGCCCTTATTCAGGTTGACCAGCAGCGGGATCGAGACATCCACGATTTCCGGGTTAATCCCCATCGCTTTGCCCGCGCGCAGAGTCACCGGCAGCGTTCCCAGCGAAGAGCAAGTGCCCAGTGCCGTCACGGAAGGCTCGATAGCGTGACGCCAGAAGGCCTTCACTGCCGGTACGCCGCCGCCAATGTAAGAGTAAAGAATAGAACCGAAAATGTAGTAAGCCAGCGTGGCAACCATGAACAGGCCAATTGCCCGGGCAAAGGTGAGCAACAGTCCGGAATCCTGACTGGCCATTGTGGCCGCAAAGTAGCAGCCGAGTCCCAGCGGCGCGACCTTCATGATGATCGATACGATCTTCATAATGACGGTGTTGGCATCCTCCAGCAGCGAGGCAATGCGTTTGCCCGCCTGTTCTGACTGACCAATCGCGATCCCGGCGATGATCGCCATCACGATCAGTGCGAGGATATTCGATTTAGAAAACAGGCCAATAAAGTCGTTGGTGGTGATCATGCTGACAAAATCCATCTTGCCGCTGCCCGCCTGCACGGACTGCGAAAGATCGATGGTGACCCCCTGTGCCGGGTTGTACCACAGGGCTAACGCCACGATACCGGCAGCGGGAATAAACGCCATTGCGATGGAAACGATAAAGATAATCGCCATAATTCGCCCTAAGCGTCTCAGGTCGGTCATACTGGCGATGGACGACATTACGCTGATTCCCACCAGCGGGACGATAATCATAAATAACAGGTTCAGGAAAATCTGACCTATCGGTTGAAGTTTACTGGCAAACGCGGGTGCATAAATCCCTAATAAACCACCTGCAACCAGAGCAAGTAATAAAATAATTGACGATTTGTAGGGTTCGAGTCGTGTCCACATAATCGGTACCTTTTATAAAAATGGAATTAAATGAGAGTAAATTCACAATTTGGCGACGTTCTGTTTTTGCCTCCTTACTATTTGTGACGCAACTCACTTAAGTTGTTATTTTTTCATTTTGTGTGTAGGTCGTTTCCTGTGGTTCAATAGTTACATGTTTCAAAACCCAATGTAACGGCCTATTCGTACCGTTTTTGCAAATCACTTGTGAGCAAAAGGAAACAATGAGCACACCCATTTCTCTCAAGCATTTAGAATTTTTTGTCCGGATTGTGGACTGCGGAGGATTATCTGAAGCCGCGGTGCAACTTAACGTGTCACCGTCGGCGGTCAGTAAAAGTCTGGCGGCAATGGAGGATACGCTGGGGACAACATTAATTAAGCGCACGACCCGCAGTATTACGCTGACCGACGCCGGGCAATATTTATTTAACCGGGCCAATAAATTACTGAAAGAATTTGATGAAACGCTAAATACCACCTCTGGTTATTATCACAATCCGCAGGGTGAATTACGCATTACCTGCTCGATTGCCTTCGGCTATTCCCGACTGGTCAATCTGGTGGACAAATATCGCACCCAGTACCCGGATGTGAATCTGTATATCGATCTCAACGATAACTTCGTCAATCTGAACGACACGGATTTCGATATCGCGCTGCGCATCTCCACCGCGCCACCGCAAAACTATGCCATGCGTAAACTGGTGCCGATCCGCTGGGCGTACTGCGCGTCTCCCGGTTACCTCGCGAAGAAAGGGATGCCGCTGCGGCGTACCGATCTGGTGGATCACGACTGTCTGGTTTACCCCGGCCTGACCCCCGTTCTCAAGGTTGCCGACGAGCAGGATCGCCTGCATCAGTTGAAACTGCATATGCCTATCCAGGCGAACAGCAGTCTGGTACTGTTGAAATCGGTACTGGAAGATCAGGGTGTCGCCTATCTGCCCACCTATCTGATTGGCGATCATATTCAGAAAGAGGAGATCACCCCGCTGATGCTTGATGGCACCATCACCTGCGAAACGCACACCCTTTACGCGCTCTATTTCCCCAGCAAATACAGCAACCCGAAGGTGCGTTCATTTATTGATTTTCTGGTCGAGGAGTTAGGGACGCTGCCGGCGTGGGACAACTGGATCCCCGGCTGATCCCGGTTGTTTTTGCACGATCCCCCCGTCTGGCTCTATCCTTAACCCTATGAATAAAATCGCTGAACTCAAACGCGCCAAACTGCTGGCGCTCTCGTTGCTGCTGATCGCGGCTACCACATTCGTCATCACCCTCTTCCTGCCGCCCGGCTTTTGGGTCAGCGGGATCAAAGCCATTGCCGAGGCGGCGATGGTCGGTGCGCTGGCGGACTGGTTTGCGGTGGTGGCGCTGTTTCGCCGCGTCCCTCTCCCGTTCATTTCGCGGCACACGGCGATTATTCCCCGCAATAAAGACCGGATCGGCGAGAATCTGGGCCAGTTCGTGCAGGAGAAATTCCTCGACACCCAGTCCCTGGTCGCGCTAATCCGCCGCCACGAGCCAGCGCTACTGATCGGAAACTGGTTCAGCCAACCGGAAAACGCCCGGCGGGTCGGACAGCATCTGTTGCAGATCATGAGCGGTTTTCTGGAACTGACCGATGATGCCCGTATCCAGCGCCTGCTAAAACGTGCGGTGCATAAGGCGATCGATAAGGTCGATCTCTCCGGCACCAGCGCCCTGATGCTGGAAAGCATGACCAAAAACGATCGTCATCAGGAGTTACTCGACACGCTGATCGCCCAACTGATCGCACTCCTCCAGCGCGACAGCTCCCGGACCTTTATCGCCCGGCAGATCGTCCACTGGCTGGAGACCGAACACCCGCTGAAGGCCCGAATTTTACCTACCGAGTGGCTGGGCGAACACAGTGCCGAGCTGGTGTCAGAGGCGGTGAACTCACTGCTTGATGATATCAGCCACGATCGCGCCCATCAGATCCGCCACGCCTTCGATCGCGCCACCTTCAGGCTCATCGACAAACTGAAAAACGATCCGCAGATGGCGAACCGGGCGGAAAGCATCAAGGATTACCTGAAAGAAGATGAGGCCTTTAACCGCTATCTCGGCGAGCTGTGGGCGGATTTACGCCAGTGGTTAAAGAATGATATCAACGCCGAGGATTCCCGGGTGAAACAGCGAATCGCCCATGCCGGACAGTGGTTTGGCGAAACGCTGGTTGCCGACGATGCGCTGCGCGCCTCGCTCAACGGCCACCTGGAACAGGCCGCCCATCGGGTAGCACCGGAGTTTGCCGCCTTCCTGACCCGCCACATCAGCGACACGGTGAAAAGCTGGGATGCCCGCGATATGTCACGACAGATTGAACTTAACATCGGTAAAGATTTGCAGTTTATCCGCGTCAACGGCACGCTGGTGGGCGGGACGATCGGGCTGGTGCTATATCTGTTGTCGCAGATCCCCTCACTGCTGCCCGCACTGTCCACTTTTTAAGGAGAAAAAATGGCTGACATTACCCTGTCCCCGGCGGAACGCGACGGTCTGCGCGAGGCGCTCAGAGACTACTGCCGCGACCATTTCGAACTGGAGCTGGAACAGTTCGACGCCGAGTTTTTTATTGATTTTATTAGCGAAAAACTGGGGCCGGCGTACTACAACGCGGGCATTGAGGAGGCGATTCGCACGCATCTTGCCTGGAACGAGCGCATCCAGGAAGAGATGGATCTGAAGAAGATTTTATAGTGCCTTACCTGGCGGGAGATCAATAAACCCACAACAATGACATGGTTATAATGCGAGCACTTTTAACATCTCCCGTGTCACGGGGAAGGAAAATCCATGTCGCTTATCACCGATCTACCCGCCATTTTCGACCAGTTTTCTGAAGCCCGCCAGAAAGGCTTTCTCACCGTGATGGATCTCAAAGAGCAGGGTATCCCGCTGGTGGGGACCTATTGCACCTTCATGCCGCAGGAGATCCCAATGGCGGCGGGGGCGGTGGTGGTCTCGCTGTGTTCAACGTCCGACGAAACCATCGAAGAGGCCGAAAAGGATCTGCCGCGCAACCTCTGCCCGTTGATCAAAAGCAGCTACGGCTTCGGCAAAACTGACAAATGTCCCTATTTCTACTTTTCTGACCTGGTCGTGGGTGAAACCACCTGCGACGGCAAAAAGAAAATGTATGAGTACATGGCTGAGTTCAAAGCCGTTCACGTCATGCAGTTGCCAAACAGCAGCCAGGATGCCGCCTCCCGCGCACTGTGGAAAGCAGAAATTCTGCGCCTGCAACAGGCCGTGGAAGCGCGCTTTGGGACGCCGGTAACCGAAGCGGCACTGCGCGAAGCCATCGTCCTCAAAAACCGTGAACGCCGCGCGCTGGCGAATTTCTATCGTCTCGGTCAGCTTAATCCCCCCGCATTGAGCGGCAGCGACATCCTGAAAGTGGTGTATGGTGCGACCTTCCGCTTTGATAAAGAAGCCCTTATCGACGAACTGGACAGCATGACCGGACGGGTGCGCCAGGCGTGGCAAGACGGTAAACGACTGGACGCCCGTCCACGCATTCTGATCACCGGTTGCCCGATTGGCGGAGCGGCAGAAAAAGTGGTACGCGCCATTGAAGAAAACGGCGGTTGGGTGGTGGGATACGAAAACTGCACCGGCGCGAAGGCGACCGAGCAGTGCGTCGCGGAAACCGGCGACGTATACGACTCGCTCACCGACAAATATCTCGCCATCGGCTGTTCGTGCATCTCTCCAAACGAGCAGCGCCTGACGCTGCTCAGCCAGATGGTGGAAGAGTACCAGGCGGACGGCGTGGTGGACGTGATTTTGCAGGCCTGTCATACCTATGCCGTTGAGTCACTGGCCATTAAGCGTCATGTTCGTCAGCAGCACAACCTTCCCTATATCGCCATTGAAACCGACTACTCCACCTCGGATATCGGCCAGCTCAGCACCCGCGTCGCGGCCTTTATTGAAATGCTGTAAGGAGCCGGCGTGACGTATTCGATAGGGATTGATTCCGGCTCGACGGCGACCAAAGGCGTTTTACTGGCTGGCGGCGTGATTCAGCGCCGCTTCCTGTGCCCGACGCCATTCCGGCCAGCCGATGCCATCCGCGAGGCCTGGGACGTTCTCGCACAAGGTCTGGAAACGCGGCCATACCTGACCTTAACCGGCTATGGTCGCCAGTTGGTTGATTTTGCCGACAAGCAGGTAACAGAAATCTCCTGTCACGGACTGGGCGCGCGGCTACTGGCTCCCGCCACCCGCACGGTCATTGATATCGGCGGACAGGACAGCAAGGTTATTCAACTGGATGACGACGGTAACCTCACCGACTTCCTGATGAATGACAAATGCGCGGCAGGCACCGGACGTTTTCTGGAAGTCATTTCGCGAACCCTGGGCGCCAGCGTGGAGCAACTCGACAGCATAACCGCCGGGGTTGCGCCACACGCCATCAGCAGCATGTGCACCGTCTTTGCCGAATCTGAAGTGATTAGCCTGCGCTCTGCGGGTATCGCCCCGGAAGCCATTCTCGCGGGCGTGATCAACGCAATGGCGCGGCGTAGCGCCAACTTCATCGGTCGACTCTCCTCACAGGGGCCGCTGCTGTTTACCGGCGGCGTCAGCCACTGTATGGCCTTTGCCCGCATGCTGGAAGGCCATGTCGGCATCCCGGTACACACCCACCCGGATGCGCAGTTTGCCGGTGCCATTGGCGCGGCGTTAATTGGTCAACGACAGAGAAAGCGCGGATGACGGAATATCTGTTCTTGTTTCATTCGACGGTAGGCGTGATCCAGACCCGCAAAGCGTTGCAGGCCGCAGGCATGAGCTTTCGGGTCGCTGATATTCCCCGCCAGTTGCGCGGAGGTTGCGGGCTGTGCGTCCACCTGCATTGCCAGCCCGGGGAAGAAGCACGGTGGGTCATCCCCGGCCATACAGAATCTATCTACCGCCTTGAGTCGGGCGACTGGCAATGTGTGGCAACCTTTGACGCGCTATCGCGTTGATCCGCTAAATCGCGATAAATTTCCCCCCATTAGCGCAGGTTTAAGGATTCATTAAGATTAATCTTTATACTTTCTCCCTTAATGGCTTTGATTTTATTTAGGGAAGAATAATGAGATTGTCCACCCGATACCTGAACTCATCTCTGCGAGTTATGCTTCTTCTTACTCTATTCATTGCAGGAATGAGTTATGTCGTATCCGGTGGTGCCACGCCCGACGACGACAACAACTCCCTTGCGGACTATCGCGCAACAATAGACGGCAAAACGATCGCTGGCGTGAAAAAAAATGTCTCCTCACTCACCTGGTCGGATAAAAGTGATACGTTGTTCAGCACGATCAATAAACCTGCCACGATTATTGAATTGACCAAACAGGGTCAACTGCTGCGGAGTATCCCGCTCGATTTTATTCGCGATCTGGAAACCATCGAGTTCATTGGTGACGACACGTTTGTCATCAGCGATGAAAGTGATTATTCCATTTACGTCATTACGCTCAATGCGCAGTCACAGGTGAACATCATCAAAAAGTTGAAGCTTGATCTGTATGAAACCCCAACAAACGACGGCTTTGAAGGACTCGCGTGGTCACGAGAAAAAGAGACATTCTGGTTTTTCAAAGAAAAGAGACCGATTGGGATCTATAAAGTGACGGGGCTGCTCAATAATGACAATTTAACCATTGGCAAAGACAATACTCTGCAACAACAGCTTAATGTAAAAGATATTTCAGGCGCGGAATTTAATGCGCGAAAGAATAGCCTGCTGATCCTTTCTCACGAATCCCGCGTGCTCAAAGAGGTCAAAATCGACGGCGAAGTTATCGGCGTCATGACGTTAACCGAAGGCCATCACGGGTTGGCGCGCACCATACAGCAGGCTGAAGGGATCGCGATGGATAACCAGGGATCGCTGTTTATGGTTGCAGAGCCTAACCTGTTTTACCGCTTCACATCTGACGCCGCACAATAATTCACCCGCAGCCTTACCCATTTGTTATAAATTTGTTACTCTCGCAATTCTCACTCGACGAATAACAATGGGTACGGCATGAGCCAGCCACAGCACATCGCAGACCGATATTCACTCAGCACAGCCCTTTTCGGGATGATGGTATTAGCGCTGGGCATGGGGATTGGCCGTTTTCTCTATACCCCCATGCTGCCGGTGCTGCTGGCCGAGGGGCGCTTCACGTTTTCCGAACTGTCGTGGATAGCCAGCGTCAACTATGCGGGATACCTGGCCGGCAGCCTGCTGTTCTCCTTCGGGCTTTTTCATCTGCCTGGACGTTTACGCCCTATGCTGTTGAGTTCAGCGGTGGCGACCAGCGGACTGATCCTCGCGATGGCGCTATTCTCCGGGCCGGGGGTGGTGATGCTGGTACGCTTTCTGGCAGGCGTCGCCAGCGCCGGGATGTTGATCTTTGGTTCCACGCTGGTGCTGCAACATACCCGCAATCCTTTTGTCATTGCCTCGCTGTTTTCTGGCGTCGGCGTCGGAATTGCGCTGGGTAACGAGTACGTGATTGCAGGGCTGCACTTTGCGCTCTCTTCCCACACGCTGTGGATCGGGGCGGCGATCTTCTCCGCCGTGCTGGCGATTCTGCTGGCGCTGCTGCTTCCGTCCCGCGCTCACGCGCTGCCTGCCGCAACACAGGCAAAAAACGAGCCACAGCCGATGCGCTGGTGGCTGCTGGCGCTGCTCTACGGTCTGGCCGGATTTGGCTACATCATCGTCGCAACCTATTTGCCGCTGATGGCAAAAGACGCCGGTTCACCGCTGCTGACGGTGCATCTGTGGACGCTGGTTGGCATCTCAATCATACCGGGCTGCTTCGCCTGGCTGTGGGCTGCGAAACGCTGGGGAGTACTGCAATGTCTGACGGCGAACCTGATGATTCAGGCTGCCTGTGTGCTTCTGACACTTGCCAGCGGCTCTCCGCTGTTGCTGGTGCTGAGCAGCGTGGGATTTGGCGCGACGTTTATGGGTACCACGTCGCTGGTTATGACCCTCGCGCGCCAGCTTATTGTGCCGGGAAACCTCAATCTGCTGGGTTTTGTCACGTTAACCTACGGCATCGGGCAGATCCTGGGGCCGCTGTTAACCACGCTGTTGGGCAGCGGCACGCAGGCCATTACCGATGCCACGCTGTGCGGTGCGCTGGCGTTATTTCTCGCCGCGACGATCAGCGCGCTGCAATTCTATAAACAAAAGCGTTTGTTGGTGTGTCACATCAACGAAATGCGCCAACGGCCCTAATGCGGCGATCGTCATACATAATTAGCGCGCCAGAGTGGTAACAATATCATCCTGTAAAAGCTGTCCGCACTTAATCACGACCGCCTTCATTGGCGGTGCGATGCAGCATAAGCGCTTCGGCAATAATATCCTGTTTGCTTTTACGCGTTTCTAAGGCCAGTGTCCGAACATAGTCCCAAAGCGTGGTTTCAACACGGGCACTTAACAGCACCATATCTTTAGAACGGGTTCCTCTGGCTTTACGGGTATCGGGATAATCACGGGAAGGCATCGTCAGCTCCTGAAGGCTATTTCGTCTTA
Source organism: Citrobacter farmeri (assembly GCF_019048065.1). Taxonomy (NCBI): domain Bacteria; kingdom Pseudomonadati; phylum Pseudomonadota; class Gammaproteobacteria; order Enterobacterales; family Enterobacteriaceae; genus Citrobacter; species Citrobacter farmeri. The sequence continues at coordinate 683,901 of NZ_CP077291.1, read as the reverse complement.
ACAGGGGAGGAATATGCAGTTGGCCGAATAACAAGTCAACGCACATAATTTCAGCAGTCGGGTGATGGAAATGTTAAGAAAACACCTTGAAATGGAACGCTGTTTCAAGTGAAAGATAACACATAGCAGGCTAATGATGTCAGGGTTTATTGCCATGCAAAGGTTAATTCAGTGCATTTCGCGCCCCCTCCTCCAGCCCAATCATTCAGAGTAATTATTGAAAATTCCTATTCGCCAATAAGTTACTTCTGAGATAAATGTTTACATTAAGAACAATAACGGGCTTTTTTAGAGTGCGTTACGACGATCTCTTTCAATTATTTTCGCTAACGCAGTAAGTCACTTTTGTCATCAGACGTCGTACCACCCCGACCGTTAACGCAAAAAAAGTAAACAAGTCGTAAATAAGGACATTTTTTAACGACGCAAATTAAGTGTGTCTTAATTGATATTTATCAATTTTAAGAGATGTGATTTGCCCACTTATGGTAAGAATCTGATGAAACGCACAAATACCGACTGTTTTTGTACATTAAATTTTACGCCACAAGGTGACTGCGTAATTAGCGGGTGATATTGACTTCGCTTTTCACCGCCAGACCTCCAGTACGACTGAACCAAAGTTATTCCAGTACATCCCCGATATATCATTCGCAAAGACCACCAGCTCACCGCTGCGGGGCGCAATCCAGCCGTTATTGAGTCGGGCACCATCGCCAATCACAAACATCGTGTCGGTTGATTTGTCGATGGTACCAATCAGGGTAAACCAGGTCGCAGGATCGTGACGGCACCGCAGCCAGATTCGGGCAAAATTCAGATAGCCGACGGTGTAACCGTTCGCGTCACAGCAATGGCTCATATCGCACCACTTACCGGTGACACGGAAGAAATACCTGACGCCCTGCTCAACAAACAGATCCGTTTCAGCCCATTTATCACGTGAGCGAATTTGGGTTCGCTTCACCCGTCGTGAAGCCAGTGGCGGAACGTACATTCGATCAACCATATATCATCACCTTTACGCAAACACAGTTATGCAGGCCGCAGAAGGCCGCCCGTACAAAACGATGACGAACTGGCGGGGGTAACACTAATTTTTATGAACTCTGCGGCCGCGCTCCATAACAGGAAAGTCGTAGTCTGCGCGTGGTGTTTCATACCTTTCATTGATCTTGCGCGATCGCGCCTACAGATGCTCCGTCCATTTGCTGAACCGCGACTGGGGTTGTCCCCTGGCATTGATGGCACGGCCATCCGGCAACCAGCGCTCGGGGGCGTGAACCAGGCGGCCGTGGACATACTGTTGTCGCATGGCGCAGGCCCCATCGGGATAGAACTGTTCACTCTGTTGATGACGCAGGCCGTCCTGCCACTGTTCACGCATCTGCATCTGCCCGGACGGATAAAAGCAGCGGCATTCGCCGTGCAGTTGCCCTTCCCGCCAGTGCTCTTCACGGATCAGCACGCCCTCTTCGCTAAAGTAGCGCGCCCCCCCCTGCAATCTGCCGTGATGATATTCCTGATGCATCGCCAGTTGGCCATTAGGATGCCAGCTTTCGGTAACGCCGTGCAGAATGCCCTGCTGATAGTGCATCGCCACCAGTCGACGCCCATGCTCCTCAATCTGCATCTCTCCGCAGAGCAGGCCGTCCGTCAGGGCAGCCTGTAGCCGGGTGGCGTCCTGCTGATATTCCAGAAGCTCACTCATTAGTTAATCTTCACCATCCCGCCCTTGAGCGTCAGCATCCCGCCTCCCTCCAGAGTCTGCGCTGCGCTGGCTTTGCTGGTCAGCGTGGCTTTCGCCTCCTGGCTTATCGTTGCAGCTTTCTGGGTGAGCGAACCCTTCGCATCGCTGGCGATACTGGTAGCGTCAAGATTCAGGCTCGTGGCCGCACTGGCTTTCAGATCCGTCCCGCTCTTCACCGTCAACGTTTTACCACTTTCCAGCGTGAGCGTACCGCTGACCTTAATCGTCAGGTTGCCGTCGACGTTCAGCGTGTAGTTGCCCTTCACTTTGTGCGTCTCATTGCCGTCCACCGCGTGTTCCTGATCGCCTTTCACCGTCACGCTGCGCTTCTCTTTCACCTCCAGCGTGTCGCTGCCGGTTTCGATTTTCACCGTGCGATTCCCCTTTTTCAGGGTGACGCTTTCGTTGCCCTCTTCAACGGTACGGGTGCTGTCGTTTTTGACGCTGTGGATTTCATCGTGGCCGACTGTCGTGCTACTGTCGTTCAGCACGATAAGCTGGAAGTCCTTTTGCGCCTGCATTGCCAGCAGTTCGGCGTCTTTTTTGTCGTCAAAGCGCAGTTCGTTAAACCCTTTTTCGCTGTGGGTTTTAATGCCGGACTGGGTCTGACTCGCCGGCAGCGGATAGGGCAGCGCGTTGACGCCGTTATAGACGCAGCCGGTGACGAGCGGTTTGTCCGGCTCGCCATCGATAAAGCTCACCACCACCTCCTGGCCGACGCGGGGGATAAACTGTGTACCGAAGCCGTTACCGCTCCAGGCGGTGGCGACCCGCAGCCAGCAGGAGCTGGTTTCATCACGTTCGCCTTCCCGATCCCACGGAAACTGCACTTTTACCCGCCCGAGTTTGTCGGTCCAGATCTCCTCTCCCTGCTTGCCGACCACCGTTGCCGTTTGCGTGTGCATAACCGGTTTCGGCGTGCTGCTTTGCGGTCGATAGCATGTGGCCTTCGGGATGGCGGTAAAGCGGTTGCGGTAGTGCTCGCCGTCGTAGTCGTGGGTGACGGCAGTGACCAGCCAGTCGGTATTGAGCGTCTTATCATCATGATCGGTCAGAGTGAACCAGTGGCCCGCCGTTAACGCCGCGCAGTCGCTTTCGCCTACCAGTTGCTTCGCCTGCGACGTCAGGGCGTTAACCTTCCATGCCGCCAGCGCGTCACCGTCGGCTTTAACGCTAAACCGCCCCGGATGCTGATAATGCACCCCGCCTTTCTTCTCACCCGCCTGCGAAAAGAGCGCAGCCTTCGGCTGCTCGTAGTTGAAATCGCTGGTCTGAAACCCCTGCGCGGTAGCTTGCACGCGCAGCGCCGCCGAGCGAATCGCCCCGGTTTCCCGCTCACCGCTCTGCGCCGCCTGATACTTCACCTTTTTCTCGCCGGGGATGGGCGGGAATGCGCTGTTGTCATCCGCCAGCACCAGCGTGTGCTTGCCTGCTGCGTGGGTAAAGAACCAGAAAATTCCCTCCTGCTCCAGCAGCCGCGAGACAAAATTAAAATCGCTTTCGTTGTATTGCAGACAGTACTCGCGCTTTGCCGGTGTGGTTTTGAGCTGAAATTTATAATCGGTAAATCCGGCGTCCTTAAATACCTTCCCGACAATTTCCTGTGCGCTGAGGTTCTGAAACACGCGGTTGTTACTGGAAAGCGTCAACCACCACAGCCAGGGACGCAGCACAAACTGATAGCGGTCAGCGTTGCGCGTCGCGGGCAGTTGGTAAATCTCCGCAATCAGCCCGTCGTAGTCGGCGTTGTTGATGGTGGCGGTAAGATGGGTCGCCAGCGCGGTATCAAGCGTTAACGGCGCAGAGGTGGTTACGGTAACCGTGGCGATGGTCAGGCCGTTAAGTTGAGAATCGGTTTGCGCGGTTGCGGCGGTAAGGCCAGTTAGCTTCGCGGTGAGTTTGAGGATATTGTCTGGCATGAATAAAGTCCTTTTATATTTGCAGGGTACGTAATGCCCGATGACGCTTCGCTTATCGGGCCTACTTTTTATGATACAACTTATCAGGTGAAATTATACTTTAGCTTCTGAGCTATAAAATAGTTTCCCAGCTTCCTGGTGCAGGAAAGGATTTAAATATCTTATATGTCCATACCCCATCAAACAGCTTTACACCAAAAACTAAAGTTCTGTGGGGTATGCCATTAATACCATAACAAATATCATTCGGAGGATTATCATGTGAAATTGATAATCTCCGAGTTCTTTGATGACGTGCTCCTGTTATATCTTCCTCAGCGCCAGTGCGAGTAAATACTGTACTTCCAATTGCCCCGTGAGCAACATGTAGTACCAAATCAGGTGTAACAGTAAAACGACAACCTGTTAGAGCGGAAGTAATAAAAAAATTACAAGACTTGCTGTATTCGTATTGAGCTCTGGCAGCATAAGTAACTCGATAATTTAACCAAGGAAGCCAGAAAACATTTTCAATATCAGGTCCATATTCTTGTGTTTCAGATAAAGCATATCCTGGATTATGAAGAAACGGTGTTGCTCTAACCTTAATGACTCTTGGCGTGTTCAAGATAGGATCGTACTCACTTTGTAGAATATGACCTTGAAGCGTTATATCACCAATACTATTAATACCTGTCGTGATATTTCTTAATTTTTTCCAAAAAGATTTCATATCATCTCCACTTAGATAGTACTCTGTTCAATCATTTCGCCCCATAACTTCCCCAACCACCAGGTTTTCCACATCCCTGGCTCCTGCGCCCTGGCATTTTTCCATAACGCGCGCGATTAACCCCTCATCCATAGTTAACCGCTCCCCCGTCGCCACAAAATATCGCTGTGCTAATTTCTCCAATTTCGCCAGCACAATGCCTTTTAATATTTCTTCATCTAACGCGCGATAGGCCACCGTGGTCATCCTTGCTAAAAACGCCGGGCGGAAATGTGTTAATAACTCCTCGCGCAATGCCGCATTAAACCGCTCGCTGTTTAATTCAGAAGCTGGCGTGTCGAGAATAAGCTCCGCGCCAACGTTGCTGGTTGCCAGCATCACTGTATTTTTAAAATCGACAATCAGCCCGGTGCCGTCTTCCATTACGCCCTTATCGAAAACGTTATAAAACGCCTCCAGCACGTCCGGGTGCGCCTTTTCGATTTCGTCGAGCAGCACCACCGAATAGGGGCGACGGCGTACGGCTTCGGTTAATGCCCCACCGCTGCCGTAGCCGACGTAACCCGGCGGCGCGCCTTTGAGCTGGCTGACGGTGTGCGCTTCCTGATACTCGGAAAGATTAATGGTGATGAGGTTACGTTCGCCGCCGTACAGGGCATCGGCCAGCGCACACGCGGTTTCAGTTTTGCCGACGCCGGTCGGCCCCACCAGCAGGAACACACCGACCGGCTTCTGCGGGTCGGTCAGGCCGCTGCGGTATGCGCGCAGGCGCTGAACAATGGTTTCCAGCGCCGCCTGTTGTCCCATCACCCGTTCGCTCATCCGCTCGACCAGCGTACGCAGGGCGTGGGCTTCATCGGTCAGCATCTGCCCGAGCGGGATCCCCGTCCAGCCGCTAATCACGGCGGCGACGGTGGCGGCGTCTACGCAATCGGCCACCAGCGGCACTTCCTCTCGCAGCTGCGCGGCGGCGGTTTCCAGCTTGCTAATCAGCGCCGCGCACTCCACCAACTGCTGCTCCAGTTCTTCGTCATCTTCATCGGGCCGTTCGCTCAGATTCAGCATCCGCTGACGGGCAGCGAGCAGCTCGCCGACCCGCTGGCGCTCATCCTGCCAGCGCCCTTCCACCTCCCGCGCCTGAATCTGGAGTTTCTCCGCCTGCACCTCCAGCTCGCACAGCCGGTCGTGATGATCAACGCCCACCAGCAGCTCGCGATTCAGCCGTTGTCCCTCTTCGTCGATGGCCGCCCGTTGCTGGCGGATCTCTTCGAGCGCAGGCGGCACGTCATGCTGCGCCAACGCCACGCGCGCGCAGGCGGTGTCGAGCACGCTGATGGCTTTATCCGGCAGCTGTCGTCCGGAGATGTAGCGCTGCGACAGGCGCACCGTTTCGCGAATCGCACTGTCGAGGATCTGTACGCCATGATGCGCTTCCAGCTTGTCGGCCACCGCCCGCAGCATCACCACCGCGCGATGCTCATCCGGTTCTTCAATCTGGATACGCTGAAAGCGCCGGTCCAGCGCGGGATCCTTCTCGAAATATTTCTTGTACTCCTGCCAGGTGGTCGCCGCGAGAGTTCGCAGCTCACCGCGCGCCAGGGCCGGTTTCAGCAGGTTGGCGGCGTCGCTGCCGCCCTCGGTGCCACCCGCGCCAATCAGCGTATGAGCTTCGTCGATAAACAGGACGATCGGCAGTGGGGATTTTTTGACTGCGTCAATCACCCCTTTAAGCCGCTGCTCAAATTCACCCTTCACGCCTGCCCCCGCCTGCAACAGGCCGAGATCGAGCGCCAGCAGCGCCACGTCGCGCAGCGGCGGCGGCACGCTGCCTTCAGCAATGCGTCGCGCCAGCCCTTCGGCAACGGCCGTTTTCCCGACGCCAGGCGCGCCGACCAGAATCGGGTTGTTCTGCCGACGGCGCAGCAGAATGTCGATACACTGACGGATCTCGCTATCGCGACCGATGATCGGGTCGATCCGCCCCTCGCGGGCATCGCGGGTCAGGTCGTGGGTAAATTGATCCAGTACGCCGCTTTCATGGTCAGGGCGATCGTCAGACTGCGGCGCGTTTCGCTCCTCCACGGACAGTCGGCACCAGTTCCGCCACTGGTTTTCCAGCGTGATGGCCTGGATACCGAGCAACAACGGCATCCCCTGCGCCAGTTGGCTACGCAGCCGTTCGCGGGTCAGCAATGCCAGCAGCAGCAACGCCGACCGCACCTGCGCAAGACCCTGGAAGGTCGCCAGCAGAATGGCCCCTTCCAGCAGTTCCACTAGCTGGACGGAAAATACCGGCATGCGCGTACAGCCGGTTTTAAACTGCGCCTGGGTGCGCTGAATCTCTTCACGCAGCCGATCCGCGGGGATCGCCGCCTCCCCGAGGCAACAGGTCAGATCGCCCTGTTCCTCATCCAGCAGGGCCAGCAGCAAATGTTCCGGTTCAACAAACCAGTGTCCCTGCGCCCGGCTCCGTTCAGCCGCCAGCTCCAGCGCGCGAAAGCAATTCGGGTTCAGTCGTTGTACTAACGCTTTTAAATCCATGTTCATCCTCCCTGAAAAACAGACGACAGCAGCACGGCGACGCTTTGCGCCCCTGTAGCTGTGCGGTACGCCCCAGGCGCGGAGGCCGCGCGCGTGAAAGACAGGTGTCGAGCGTCAACGTCCCACGCATGACAAGCTCCAGCGAAATTGCCGCGCCAAACCAGAGGCGCCCGGCAAAGCTCAGCGTGGTGAAGCCTTCGCCCCCGGGTAAAAACGTGCGCCATTGCGCGGCACTGCTGGCGATCAGATGGAGCCGGATGCCCGCGTGTTGATGCCAGGCATGGCGACCCGCCACGCTGTTGCGCCCCAGCCGACAGCCGGTGCGGCTCTGCGCATCGGCAGGCAGTACCTGCCAGCGCCCCGCAAACTCTTCCACCGACACGCTGATGTTCATCATCGCCGCCGCCAGTGCGACGAATCCTGCGGCGGAACGCCTGCGGTTTGCCAACAGACCGCTTTGGATCAGCGATAACGACACCTGCGCCGGACGCGACGTGGTCAAAAAGCCACACAGCGCCTGCATGAGTTCTCCCCCTGCCGCCTGCTCTCGCCGGGCATAAGGCGTCACCAGTCGATATGCGCTTCGGCTCCGGCAGTCGTGTTCAATCAACCGCTGCTCAAACAGGCTGAGGAAATCCTGCGCCGCCTGCGGCAGCGCCTCCAGCACGCCGTAGGGTAAAACGCCGTCCGCGCCGCCCAGACCAAGGCTTCGCACCTGCACGCATGCCCCCTGCAAACGGCCAATCTCCGCCGGGGCAAAGGTCAGTCCCCGCTCACCGCGCAGTTCAGGCGACACGCCGCTCAGTTCGAGTAACCGGACGCACTGCTCCAGCGAAAAGCGCCAAGGTTCGCGCCGAAGTTGCGCTATCACACTATCGGCCGGGTGGGATCGGTATCGCGCCATAGCGGGATCTCCTCACTGTCATCCTGTAATACGGTATGTACAAAGCAGTTTGCCGTGGCGTTATGCGCCAGAAAACGGGCGATAATTGCAGCAAAAAGCAGGCGACTGCTGGCGGTGAACGCCTGAGGATCCAGCGTCAGCGTGACCCGAATACCGTTACGCCAGCCGCGCCATGCATCACGACCAGAATGTTCGCTGGCCCGCTCGCAGCGCATCGCGCGAATGCCGTCGATCTGCTGCCAGACTGCCACCGATTCTCCTGAAGAGGCATACAGAGAGAGCATCTCTTTTAGTGATGCCAGCGCCTCGTCGCCTTCGGTCAGCGACACATGATTAAGTACCAGTGAGGAAACCAACTTCCAGCGCGCGTTCCGCTGCCTTACGGACTGACCCGGATCCGTCGGCGTGCCCAGCAAACAGACCTGAGCTATCGGCCCCGGAAAATCAAAGGCCAGCGGGGTTCCTGCCATCAGCGACGATGCACACTCCCCGTTGGTACACAGAAGCGTTGCCGTCAGCGTGGCCTCTTCATCGGCGGCAAAGGGATCAAAACGGCTGTCCACCAGCGTCAGCCAGAGATCGTTCTCCTGCCGATAATGTCGCCGCGCATGCCAGAACCAACGGGCATCAGCATGCTGTTGCGCACCGTAATAGGGTGGCACTGGCCAGGCTTCATCGCGTCGGCTCATCCACAGTTGCGCAATGCGGTAGATTTGCATCTCTTTGTCGTAGAGATCGGCGACCAGCCGGTATTCGCTGTGCGTGTGCCCGACGGGCAGCGGCTCCGAGGTTCGCGTAAACAGATTTACCACCGGTACGCAGTCGAGACGCACATCGTCCCGTGTCAGATGCAGCGCCGTGTCCGGGGCGCGACGAAAAGGAATGCAGAGCGTCATCGTGTCGCCGTGCTGGGTCTGCGGGATCGGCAAGTCGAAATACATCAGCGCCTGCGGGCAGTGCATCCAGGCGCTCAACGCCAGCCCGCTTGACTCGACGCCTGGCTCGCTCGCCAGCAGGTGCTCCGCATTTTCGAGCCCTACCGGCTGCGGACGCTGTGGGCCTATCGCGTGGGCATACAGCAGGTCAAAAAGCGCGGCGTTAATCTGCGGAGAACCCCCCAGATAAATGCGCAGCGTGCGCATCGTCAGCGTGGAAAACTGCCAGGGCGGTAAACAACGAAGACGAAGCGACAATGCGCCCTGCGCCTGGCTTAACCCGCACGCCTGACGAGCCGCACTCGCATCGAGCCAGGCGAGGTCATCGATCGCGACCGGCCACAGCGTATGCTGCAATGCGGTACGCCACCAGACCGTTTCACCCTCTGCCGTCAGCGCGTACAGCGGCGTGCCAGCGGGCAGCGAGTAGCCCTGCGTCAGATCGCCCGCCAGCGGATCGGGCGTAAAGCGGGCGGTGGCAAATGAGGGATAGGGGCGCAGCAGATGCGGGGTGAGCAGTTCCAGAAGCGATTCACTCAGTTCGCTAAACCCTTCGTCCAGCCGCTGGTTCAGGCGCGCGCTTTGCAGCGCGAACCCTTCCAGCAGCCGCTCGACATGCGGGTCGGGACAGTCAAATTCGCTTAAACGCAGGCGAGCGGCGATCTTCGGATGCTGGCGGGAAAATTCACCGCTGGCGGCACGCAACCACCGGAGTTCCTGCAAATAATCCTCCAGCAACCTGTCGTCCATCGTTCTCTCCTGTTGGCTTTACCGCCAACGACCATTTTGATACGTCAGATCCAGCGCCAACAGCGCATCGTCATCCCACAGTTGCGCTTCCAGATGGAGCGCCAGCGTGGCGTGATGCGCCTCTTTGACACTGACCGTCAATGCTTTAATGCGGGGTTCAAGATGCAAAATCGTGCGTCTGAGCTGGCGACAGAACCAGTCGAGCACCCGATCATCATCGGCATTGATGCCATGCCATTCGGGAACGCCCCAGGCGAGCAGCGCGGGGAGTGATTCAGCGTCCTTCGGCGCGCGGGTATTGAACAACCTGCGCAATTCCCGGTAGACCGACTCGCGTGGTGAGATAGTCTCATCAGCCAGCCTGTCGAGTAACGCAACCGGTATGGAGGAGCTCATCATTAGCTCCCTTTCTTATTCATCGTCATATCCCAGACCGAAGAACTGGTTCCCTGCTGGGTCCCCTCCGATTTCTGCGCGGTGATTTCCCATTTGATTTTGGTGAAATTCAACGACATCGTTTCGACCGGTTTACCGCCGGACCCGCCGCTTACGCTCAGGTGAGAGATGACGACATTGGTCAGGGTATAGACGATAAAAGGCAGCATTTTTCCGTCATCATTGCGGCACAGCGTCAGCTTTGCTTCTTTGATCATTTTGCCGCTACAGCAGTATTCGTTGAGTACCGGGGTGGCGAGATCGACAAACTTGGTCAGCGACATCTCCCCCACGTGCGCACGCCCGGAGGTACGTTCGGTGTTGCTGACATCGTTGGTCACCTGCATCGCCACGTTGTGGCTGTAGGACATGATCTCAATCTGATCGTTAAAGCCATCAGCCTGACTTTCACCCTTGATATCGTCCAGTTTTAAAAAAATAGCATCCATGATTTATCTCCTTATTAATCAGGCAACTGCCGGTGGTGGCAGCTCAGCAACCAGACGAATTGAGGTGGTCAACTCTTCCAGTTGGAAATGCGGGCGCAGAAAAACGACGGCACGATAAACACCCGGATTGCCGGGGACTTCACTGACGTCAACCCGCGCTTCGCGCAGCGGGTAACGGGCTTTGATCTCCTGCGGCGCGCTGTCGCGCAGCAGAACGTAGTCGGCAATCCAGTTATTGAGGTAGCTTTCAATCTCGTCGCGGCTCATAAAACTGCCGACTTTGTCGCGCATAATGACCTTGAGATAGTGGGCAAAGCGGGAAGCGGCAAGAATGTATGGCAGCATCGCGGAAATGCGTGCGTTGGCATTGGCTTCCGGCGTGTTGTAGATCCGTGCCTGATTAGTGGTTTGGCCACCAAAAAAAGCGCCCGTGTTGCTGTTCTTCTTGTGGCACAGAGCAACAAAACCGAGATCGTTCAGCTCTTTTTCGCGGCGATCGGTAATGGCAATCTCCGTCGGACAACGCAAACTGATGTCGCCGGATGGGGTGCTGAAAGTATGCGCCGGGAGATCTTCCACCAAACCGCCGCCTTCCGCACCGCGAATCGCCGCGCACCAGCCGTACAGCGCAAAGGCATCGGTGATCCGGTTTGCCAGCTTCCACGCCGCGTTGCCCCACAGATACTTACTGGCATCCAGACCGTTGACGTCCTCAATGAAGTTGACCCCTTCCACGGGCACGGTATCCGGGCCATAAGGCAAGCGCTGCAATACGTGAGGCAAAACTAACGTCACATAGCGGGACTCATCGCTCTCACGGAATGCCCGCCATTTGATCAACTCGGCACTTTCGAAGATCTTCGCCAGATCGCGCGGCACGCCCAGCTCAGCAAACGATCCCATATCAAACAGGCGTGGGCTGGCTGAGGCAATAAAGGGGGCATGGGCCGCCGCCGCGACCTGCGAAATTTTCTCCAGTAGCGCCACGTCCTGCGGATGGCGACCAAATTCATAATCGCCGACCAGTACGCTATACGGGTTACCGCCGAAAGTACCGTATTCATCTTCGTACAACTTTTTGAACAACGCGCTTTGATCGAACTCCACCGCTTTTTCGAGATCGTTTTGCAGCGCTTTACGCGAGACGTTAAGCAAACGCAGCTTGAGTCGGGAGCTGGTCTCGGTGTTCATCACGAACTGGTGAAGCCCACGCCAGGAGGCCTCCAGCCGCTGCATATCCGGATGGTGCAACACCTCGTTAAGCTGAGCGCTAATGAGCGCGTCAATTTGCGCGATACGATGGTTAATCATGGCGACGGTGTCGCTTTCCACCGTCATACCTTCATCAAGGATCTGCGTCGCCAGTTCTTCCAGCATGTCGCGCGCATAGGTCTGCTGTAGCTCATCGCGCGCCATGCGCCCTTCCTGAATGATGCGATCCAACACGCTCAGCGTGACCGTTTGACCGCCCGTTTCAGCCTGTTCCTGAACCGTTTCCATTGTTCTTTCCTCTTCGGTTAGGCGTTTTCTGCCGGCTTGTCTTCTGTTGTTGGCCGCAACGCCTGAAGTTCAGCGTTATCATTGACCACCTGCTGGAGCAGAGCATCCAGATCGTCATTGCCATCCAGTTTGGTCAGCAGATCGCGCAGGCGCTGGCGGGCAAGAAACAGACGCTGTAGGGGTTTCACTTGATCGATAATGTTGAGAGGAGAGAAATCTTCGATGGTTTTGAAATGAAGCTCGATGTTGAATTTGCTGTCATCATTCGCCAGCCGATTTTCCACCTGGAGCGCCAGACGAGGTGCTATCGACCCGAGCACATCATCAAAATTATCACGATCGATATCGACAAACCGCCGGTCACGTAGCTTTTCAGGTGGAGAGGCTGGCTGACCGGATAGATCGGCTAAAATACCGACCACAAGAGGTAATTCCTTTTTTTCTATTGCTCCCCCCGTTTCAACGTCATAAGTAATTTGTACCCGCGGAGGTCTAATACGACTGAGTTTATGCTGAATACTCTCTGCCATAACTTGTCCTTTTTGCAATAAGAATCCCTGATGCAATCCTGCCTGCATCTTTATTTGAAAGCATTATTTCAGAAAATCAATCGCTATTATAAAAAACACAACGAAAAATAAATATCAACCAATTTTTGTTTACCGGATAAGAATACCCTTGGTTGATCAACGTCACGTAAAAATGTTAAAAGTCTTATCATTCAATATAATACAAGAAATCAGATGATGAAGTGAATGTTCCATACGTTATATTCACCCTACGGGCGTACTCTATTTTCACCTGTTTATTTAATGATTAACACCGAATAATGATTTAAATCAACTAAACAAACCTCCCCATTAATTATTTTCTTAGCGAGGATATAAAAGGAATTTATATGACTAACGGCAGATGCCATTTGACCCGAATAATATTTATTACTTGTTTAGCATTGCTTAATAATGGCTGTTCATTCTGGTCAAATCAGGTGAAATTAAAGACGGTGACCATCGACACCGTTGCTCACGCTAATGATAACACCCCTGTCGCCGTGGATATTGTCGCCATTGCCGATGCCTCGCTTGTGCCGGTGGTACAGACGCTTTCGGCAACGCAGTGGTTTAACGCCAGAGCGCAACTACAGCGCGATTACCCTGGCGGTTTGCACGTCTGGTCTCTGGAACTGGTTCCCGGCTCCCGCTTTAGCGCTGATGACAATCCGCTAAGCGGTGCTCCCGCAGAAGCCACGCTATTGTTCGCCCGCTATCGTAGCGAAGGCGAGCACCGTCTGCGGCTGGACAACATCACCTCCCTGCATCTGCAACTGATGGCGGACGAGGCGATACTGTCACCTGAACAAGGAAAGTAATATGACGACAATTCCGGCAATGGTCTGCTGGTATGAAGGTATGGCGATGTTACCGCAGCATTTCCAGTTGCAGTCGCTGCGTCATGACACTCTCGCCGCCGCGCTTGCAGGTCATGCTAATCCGTGGTTCTGGGGCGTGAACCATCTGGAGATTGACGATGCCGCGCTTTGCGCCGGTACTCTGCGGCTCTTACGCCTGACGGCGATCATGCCCGATGGCTTACCCATTGACTACGATATCCAACGCGATCCGCCGCTGGAATTTGACTGCACTCGTCTGCTCCCGGCAACGGCCGACAGCGAACACACCCTCTGGCTGGCGCTACCGTCGGCAAACCGCGGCGGTCAGTGGCAGCCGTTTACCACCCGTTTTCGTTCCATCACCAGCGCACCGCTGCCCGATTTATCCAGCGGAGAGTTTCCCGAATCTATTGCCAGTTGGCAGCCCGCACCACGCCTGGTCAGCCAGCATGAACGCGCCGACCTCCTCTGTCTGCCGCTGATCCAGGTGGTCTACACCGAAGGGGGATTTCGCCGCAACGACTGGTTTCCCCCATCACCTCAGGTGGTCGAGGGCAGCACGCTCTGCCAACAGGCTCGTGAGCTTTGTCTGCTGGCCAGAGAAAAAATCCTGTTTCTCAGCCGTGAAGCACAGCTCGCCAGGCAGAACGACCATACCCACAACTGGCTCTGGCTAACGCTTTGCCTGCAAAGTATTCAGGGCGTGCTGCCGCTGCTGGAATGTCTGGTAAACAGTGGAAAGTCCCATCCGGTGGATCTGTTTCGCACACTGTGTTTGTTCTGCGGTCAGACCGCTGTCCTGACTCAGGATAAACCTCTGCCCTGGCTTCCCGGCTTCGACTACGAAAACATGCAGCCAGGATTTACCACGCTGTTTACGCTATTGCGCACGCAACTGGCATGTATCCACCGCCGTCGACTACGACTGCGTTTTACTCCCGGGGAAGACGACTTCTCCCTGAGGCTGCCTGATGAAATACGCGCGGGCGAACAGGTGGTGATCGGTATCCTGATGCCTGACGGCAGCCCGCTGTCGGCGATCGACTGGCTACAGTCGTCGCTGATTGCCTGCCAGCCGTTTCAGCCGATCTTACGCCGCCAGCGCATGCACGGCATGTCCGTCGCGCCGCTTACGACACAACAGCGGACGGAGTGGGAAACCGACAGCACCATCGCGCTGTTTACCCTCACGCTCACCACGCAATGGTTTGAGCACGACGCCCCACTGATCATCGCCCCACTGCATAAGACCAGCGTCAGTCCTGAGAAGATCATGCTCTATCGGCAGGAGGCGCAACACCATGCCGATGGCGACTGACATGCCCGCCAGCCGTCTGTTTGATACGGTTTTTACCTGCTGGCTGACGCAATTTGAACACTGGAAAACCAGCACGCAGGCACCGGAAATGTTGTATCAACAGGCATTCTCCTGGAGTAATCAGGTCGTTTCGGACTACGCGCAACGCCTCAACCGGGAGTTGGGCAGTCCGTTTCAGGCGCAGATCGATGCCGCCGTGTATGCGCTGGTCGCCCTGATCGATGAGACGGTGCTCTACACGCCGTGGCCTGCGCACCTTCAGTGGCAGGCGTGCCCGCTGGAATACCACCTCTGGCAAACGCATCGCGCGGGGGATGCCCTTCCGCAACGCATTCAGGCCCTGCTCAGCGAACGCCTTCCTGGCCAGCGCGATTTAGCCGCGCTTTACTTACGCTGCCTGACGCTGGGTTTTGGTATTCACCGCGACGATTTCAATGAAACGGCACATCAGGAGACCTGCCGGTTACTGTGGCATTTTGCGTTTCAGCAGGCCCCACGGGCCGCTGACATTGTCGAACGCCTGAATGCCGACTCGTTGGGGGCGCCACTGCAATTGCCTCCCCGCCGCCGTCTGCCCGATCACTCCCGTCTGCATCTGGTTGCGCTGATCGTGCTGCTGGCGCTGTTACTACTGAGCCAACACCTGTGGCTAGGCCTCGAAGACGCCCTTGGCGTGAATACGCTACCGGGCTTTTCCGCGACTCAACTCTGCCCGGAGGAGACGCCATGACGCAGCCGTGGCTGTCGCTTACAATCGTGGTACTGGTGCTGCTGGCAGTCACGCTCTGGTACGTCTGGTGGCAATGGCAATATCGCAACGACGCTTTTATCCGCGCGCAAAAGGAGATCCAGCGCGCCAATGGCGGACAGGATCCTTATGACAGCACCCGGATCCTGATGCTGGGCAACGAGGAGGACAACCGTCTGCTGTGCCGCACCTGGTCGTTAACCGACGGTATGGAGTCCTGGTTCGGGCAGTGGTGGTATAACGCGCAGTGCAGCCTGCTCTGCGCGCCGCATTCGCTGCAAGCCACGGGGAAAACTCGGCTGATCCGACAGAACGACTGGCAAAAGATGGTGGCGGCGCTGGTGAAAAGTCGCCCTCAGCGCCCGCTGGATGCGCTGATCCTGACCCTGCCGCTCGCGGAGTTACAGGGGGACGCATACGCTTATCTGTCAGAACGCTGCCAGCAGATCCAGCAGGTTTGCGGCCTCAGCCTGCCCATTTATCTGTTGATCAGCGGTATGGAAGCGCAGGACGGTGTGCGAACGCTACTGCGTCAACTTCCGCCCCAGGCCCAGGGATACGCCATCGGAAGCGCGATTTCTTGTCCCCGGGAAGCCGTCTGGAAACCGCAGTGGATTGACGATGCGCTGGAAAACACCCGCTTCTCACTGCGCCAGACGGTTACTGAACTCGGCGCGCTCAGGGGCAGGACGTCAGCATCGCTGTTTCGCCTGCCAGAGTTTTTTCCGTCGCTGGCGGCGGCGCTACACGCCGGTTTCGATGGGCTGCTGAGCAGCAATGCCCGCGATGAGCCGCCGCTCCTGCGTGGGATCTGGTTTGTCGCACATCATATGGCGAACGAAAAACCGCAGATGGCGTTCTGCCAGCCTCTACTGCGTGACAAAATCCTCGCGGAACGCGGGCTGGCGCTGCCGGTACGTCGCCTGCTGCGGCTTAATCTGCGCCGCCATTTTACGCTTCTCGCGGGCTACAGCGCACTGTGCGTCGTCTGGCTGGTAGTGATGATCTGGCGCTGGCCGTCTCAGCATACCAACGCCCTGTTGCTGCATAACGAGTTGCAAAGCCTCGCGACGCAAATTGCTCCTGGCGATACCCCCGGGGAACGTTCTGCCGCGCGGTACTGGCGGATGGTGAATGACGTCCCGCAGTGGCATTTTCGCTCGTTCATCTGGCCGGGCTCGCTGTTCAGCCGTACCGACAGCAAACTGAGCGCCACCTTTCATCACGCCACCCTACGCAGCCTGCTGGCACCGGCAATCAACAGCATCTGCGTGCAACATCAGAGCGCGAGGCGCGGCGATAGCCTGCGCGAACGGGACGACCTGCTGGCGGAAGAGCGTTACCGGCGGATCCTGTTTTTACTTGAGCAGACGAAGCAGATGGAGACCCGCTATCTGCCGCTGCTGCAACTGACACAGGTCAAACGCCCCACGGTGCAGACACTGGCTGAGGTCTCTTCAACCGTCTGGGGCGTTAATGTGGAAGTGGCTGCCCTGCCCGCCACGTCTGAGCTTAATGAAATGCTTGCCACGCTCCCCTTGAGCCAGATGAACCTGGCCGATGCCAGCGAACTGACCCAACGCAATAGCGAACAGTTTATCCGCGAAACCCGGCGCTGGCTGGAGCAAATCTACGATAATGCCAGTCTGGAGATCTATGCCGGACAGCTCGACGACCTGCTGCTTACTTTCACCAGCGACGGGGAGATTAACGCGGATTTCGTGCGTCTGCTGATGCGGCAGATAAGTCGACTGCAAAACGCCCTGACCACACTCAATAGTCTCAGTCAGGACGCGGCGCACTCCCCTGCGCGGCTTGCCCTGGACACGTTGCTTACCCAGGCGCAGGCACTGCGTCTGCTCGACAGGACGGCTATTCACGAACTACTCAACGATGAGGAACAATTACGTCAACGGTTGATGGCCCAGATTGACCGCTCTCCACTGCATTTTTCCACGCTGACCGCGCAATCCGCACAGGGTGATTTTCAGCTCTCCCCCGACATTCTGGCGCTGCAAAAAAGTTTACGCGATCTGCTAAACCAACCATTCTGGCAGCAAGGCGCGGGGCAGTTGCCACCGGAGAGTCTCGGCTATCCTGGCGATCAGTAGATTCAGCAAGCCGCAACGCTGTTTACTGGTTATCAGCGGTATAGCGAACAGCTTCCTGACAGCCTCTGGCGACCCCGGCTCAGTGAACTGGCGCAGAATGCCGTCGAACGCGCCATTCGTCGGGCGCTCTACCGCGGCGTACCTGCCGCCGCAGCAGCGCGAGAGATCGACACTGAAAATGCCGATCGCGTCATCGCGGCGCTGACGCAGATCAATCGCCCGGCCCTCGCCAGCGCGTTGCGCCAGCAGGTTGCCGCACAAATCATTGCGCGGGTAAACAATGAAGGCAGCGCACGCCTGCCCGACATCCGCCCGCCGTCGGTCAACACGGCGACGCCGGAGAGGGCACAGGCGAGCGGACAGCAGGTGATGAGCTGGGCCGCAGCCCAGACGGCGCAGATTTCTGCGACGCTCACCCGCTACCGGCAACCGATAGAATGGCTCAGCGCGCAGCGACCGTGGCTGACCACCGCGCAAAATCAGCAGATCGCCCGCTGGGTCAGTTCACTGGAAACGTTAATCCGCCTGCAACAGCAGGATCCCACCAGTGCGCCAGCACAACTGCAAACCCTCGCTGCAACGTTACCGACGTTAACCGCCCAAAATTGTCAGAGCGAACTGGCATCGTTTCGTGCAACGGGCCAACAGGATTTTTACAGCACCTCGCTTAACGCGTTGCTCAGCGCCTCGGCGCAAAACTGTCAGCAGCTACGTCAGCAGGGCAGTATCGGCGTGGTGCAGAACATCTTCACGCTGTATAACAACTGGCTTGCCGGGCGTTTCCCTTTCACGGCGCGGCCCCATGCGCCGGATGCGGATGTGGATCGGGTTCGCGAACTGGTATCGTTACTGGCGGAGCTGCCGCCGGAAACGCTCGCAGACCAACCCGCGCTGATCCGCCAGTTAGCCGCCGCACAACCGTTGCTTTCCGCGCTGGTCTCGCCAGACGGCGTGGTGGTGCGGGTGAACTGGCGGACGGGACGCAATCAGGAAGCCGGCGCGGATCAGATCGTCGACTGGCAGTTAAGCGGTAATCAACAAACCCTGACCTGGCCCGGAGGCACCAGCGCCGATCTGCACTGGCGCAGCGGCGATAAGCTGATGTTCAGCCTGCGCTGGGCGGCGAATTCCGCGTGGCGTCCCGTACCGGATAGCACCGTTGTCGGCCTGAGCGTGACGGGCGATACGGCGCGCTGGCGCTGGCAAGGTGCATGGGCGCTGCTGCGCATGACAGACCAGCAGCGCGTCGGCGGCGCACTGGCGCAGCCTGTGCCGCTTCGTTTTTCCCTGCCCGTGAGCGATGGACAACAGCGCTCTCGTGCGACCGTCAATATCCAGTTTGCGTTACTGAATGCGCAAACCAATGCACCGCTGCCCTGGGTCATCCTGACTGAACAGGGATTTTCGGGAGAACATCAATGGAACAGATAGACGCGTTACTTATTCCCATTAGTCCGGACAACCCCTGTGGGGAGTCCATCCGCTATTCGCCCGAGTTCGATCGGTTGGTCAGCGCGCGCCAGGAGGACGATGAATCCTTGCCCACCGGCGTCTGGCAGAGCACACCACGGCGTGCCGACTGGGAGGAGGTCGCCAGACTGGCCAGCCACCTGACCACCAGCCGCAGTAAAGATCTGGTAGTGATGTCCTGGCTTGGCGACGCCTGGATCCGCCTGCACGGTCTGCCCGCTCTGCCGCAGGCGCTGGCGCTGCTAACGCGGGCGCTGGAACAGTACCCGGAAGCGCTGCATCCGCAGATCAGAGAGGGGGATTATGATTATCGCGCCGCACCGCTCAGTTGGGTGGCGCAGCATTACGCCATGCTGGTTGCCAATACCCCGCTGTTTGAGGTCGACGGTGAAAGCATCGCACTCAGCCAGTGGCAGCAGGGTCATCATCCCAGCCCACCGTTCAGCGAGGCCAGTCGCCCTGTAGCCGAAGCGCTGGAGGCCAGTCTGCAATGGCTGCAACGCCTGAACGCAGTCTGCCAGCACTGGCCAGAAGCGTCCGCCCCCTCCTTTCACGTACTGGAACAAAAAATCAAAACCTGCCAACAGGCGCTGGGCAGCGCACCACCAGAAGACACGCTGACAGCGGAAGTTAATAAACCGCCGACGGTCTCGTCCTCCGGCACCTTCGCCAATCGCGAGGAGGCCTATCAGATGCTTCGCCAGGTTGCCAGCTATCTGCAACGTACAGAGCCGCACAGCCCGGTACCTTATCTGCTCGAGCGCGCCTGGGCCTGGGGACACATGCCTCTGCCTGAATTACTTCAGGAATTAATTAGCGGTGATGAATCTGCCCGCCGACTCTGGCGGCAACTGGGGGTGCTACCATGAGTTGTCCCGCCGTTTGTACCGGAGCCATGATTCAGTGTTCGTTTGGCATTGCGCCTTCGACGTTAAACGTCCTGCCCGTCAACCGTACACTGGTGAATAACCTGCCGATGGCAAATATTATGGATAACCAACCGTTCGTTAATATTCTGCCCTTTGGCATGTGCAGCAGCCTGGCTAACCCTACGGTGGCGGCGGCCACCGCCGCCGCGCTGGGCGTGCTTACGCCAATGCCATGTATTCCCGCAACCATCGCCCCGTGGGCGCCCGGGTCGCCAACAATCATGGTCGGCAACGCTCCGGCACTGAATGCGCAGTCCAGACTCATCTGCGCCTGGGGTGGGGTGATTCAAATCAGTTTTCCGGGACAGGTGACGACGATGGTGAGTTAAAGACCCGGACGGCGAGGTGCGAGTAAGTCCACAAGCTTACCCGCACATCATCACGCCGGTTACCGGTAGTTAACCTTCATATTTTTCGACAGCGGTTCGATGACCGTGGAGACCAGAATAAAGCACAGAACACAGAACCCGGTCATCGCCATGAACACCGCATCCCAGTTGTAAGCATCCAGAATAATGCCCACAATCAGCGGCATACACATTCCGCCCAACTGTCCACCCATGTTGATCACGCTATAAGCGATCGGGTAAATGTCTTTATTCGCCCGTCCCATCGCATAGACCGAGTAAGCCGAATAGCCCAGCGACAACATCAGCCCCAGCAGGAACAGCATCAGTGACAGAACAATTTTGCTTTCCGGCGCATAAACCAGCGAGTACATGGTGAAAATCGTCGCCCCGGCACTGAGCAACATCAGCGGTTTACGCCGCTTGTTCAGCACCCGATCGGAAAGAACGCCGCCAATAAAGTTGCCCATTACCGTCCCAAGGAATGGTGCCGCTGCCAGTGCAGCAGAACTCGTCAGATCGAATCCGCGCTCGGTGATCAGATACTTGGGCAGCCAGGACATCAGCACGCTGACGATCCCCACCATCGAGAAGTATCCCAGCGCGACACCGTAAATATCCCAGCAACGGAAGACCTGTTTTGAACTGGACAGTTCTTCAACCTGCTTTGTGCGAATCAACTTGTCGAGCCAGCAATAATTGAACACATGCGCAACCGGTGCGGCGGCTTCCTGGGTCGTCGCCGGAAGCTGTTCTTCGCGGATGTAAGCGACTTCTTGCTCATTAACGAAGCGGCTTTCTTCCGGCTTATTGCGAACCATCAGATACCAGAAGATCGCCAGCAGCATGCCCGGAATAGCAAAGAAGACAAAAATATATCGCCATCCCCAGACAGTGATTATCCATGCGCACAGCGGCGGAACGATCAGCGGACCAAACTTGGATCCCGCCAGAAACAGCCCGGTCGCCGTCCCTTTCTCCTTCGGCGGGAACCACTGGTTAATGGTCACCGTCGAGCCAATGACCACCGGCGACTCACAGACGCCCACCATAAAACGCAGGATCTTCAGCAGGAAAATGTTATTCACCATCCCCATCAACCCCGTAAATACGGAGGTTAATAACATCCCCATCGCAAAGGCATTACGCATCCCGAATTTCTTAATTAAATACCCGGCAGGGATCTGAAAAAAAGCATATCCGGCAAAGAACAGGCTGATCAACAACCCGGCCATGGTATTCGAGATTTGAAACTCTTCCTGAATAAACGGAATAGCAAAGCCGATATTCGCACGGTCGGCGTTAGCCACGGTGTAGGTAACAAAGATAAAACTCATAACCCACCATCTGTAATGGGTCATCTTCGGTTTCCCGATATTATTATTCATCATGTCTGTTTCCGTATCAGAGGTCAGAATTGTTCGCTGCAAAAATTAAATTCACCGTAGGTTCTGGCACGCGAAAGACTGCTCAACAATATCGGCTCGATCGTGCTGCGGATCAGGTTTGCGATATCCAGCAGGTCAGGCAGGGAAATCCCCGTATCGAGCCCCATTCGGTTAAACATATTCACCGCATCCTCGGTCGCCGCATTGCCGGCGGCGCCGGGCGCGAAAGGACACCCGCCCAGTCCACCGACGGCGGTCTCAAAGCGTGTGATCCCGGACTGGACGCCGGCAAACATGCAGGCCAGCGCCATGCCGTGGGTATTATGCAGATGCAAACCAATATCCATTTTGGGGAATTTCTGCTGGATCCCGTGCAGCACGGACAACGTCTGGGTCGGGTTGGCGACGCCTATGGTATCGCACAGGGTTATCGCCGAAATCCCGAGGTCATCCGCAAACTTGATCATATCCATTAACGTTTCACGACTCGTCTCGCCAATAAACGGGCAGCCAAATACCGTCGCCAGCGACAGCGTGATGGTCATATCCGCAAAGGTATGGCGAATGTTATAAAGATCCTCCAGCGATTCGGCATGGGTCCGGTTAATGTTGGCCTTGTTATGCGCCGGACTGACCGAAACGACATAGTTAATATTTTTAATACCTGCCTCATTAGCGAGGCTGGCACCTTTTACGTTCGGTACTAACACAGATGGAATAATATGCGGATGCGTGGTCAGAACATGCTGAATAACCTCACGGGCATCACGCATTTGTGGGATCGCTTTCGGGCTGACCATCGAGGTGATTTCCATCGCACCGATACCCGCCTCAACCAGACGATCGATAATTTTTATTTTTAAATCGGTTGGAATAAACGTTTTGATGTTCTGAAAGCCGTCTCTTGGCCCCACTTCCGTAATCTGGATAAATGTCGACATGGTGAAATCCCTTACAGAATGCCTGAACGAATTAGCTGCTCAATTTTTTCATCTGAATAGTTCAGACGTTCTTTAAGCACTTCGTAATTGTGTTGACCGAGCGTTGGCGCAGGCATTCTGATGGTTGCCTTGTTATGCGTGAATTTAACCTGATTGCCGGTCATTGTAATTTTTCCGGCGACCGGATGTTCAATATCGACAAACATTTCACGGGCTCCGGCGATATGTGGATCCTGCGTCACGCGATCAATGGTATTGATCGGCGCAGAAGGAATACCGGCATCCAGCAGCAACGTCACGATGGTGTCGATATCTAAATCTCGGGTCCAGCATTCGATTATTTCTTTCAGTTCGGCGTGGTGGGCGACACGATCGAGGTTGGATTTAAATTTCTCATCCTCGAGGGCGCTTATTTGCAGGACTTGTTTCAGCAGACCGTATAATTTGTCATTGCCGCAGGCAATAATGACGTAGCCATCACGCGCCTGGAAAGAGTCATACGGATAAATCGCTTCATAACGGTTACCAATACGCGTCGGAATACGTCCGGTATTAAGGTAAATAATGTTGATAATTTCCAGAGACGACACCATCGAGTCGACCAGCGCAATATCCACTTTTTCACCGACACCGGTTTTCAGGCGATTAACGTAAGCGGCAAGTACGCCGATGGCGCAACTCATTCCCCCAACCACATCTGCAATGGCTGTTCCGGTGCGGGTGGGCGGTGTATCAGGCCAACCGGTGGTGCTCATTAGTCCACTCATGGCCTGGCCGATAATGTCGTAGCCCGCGCGTTTAGCGTATGGTCCGGTATGACCAAAGCCGGAAACCGCGCCGTAAATAATCGCCGGATTCACTTTGCGTAAATCCTCATAACCTAGCCCCAGTTTTTCCATCACCCCCGGCCGATAGTTTTCCAGAACCACGTCGCTGTCGCGGACTAAATCGAGGAATATCTGTCGACCTTCTTCCGATTTAAGATTCAGCGTCATCCCGCGCTTGTTGCGGTTTAAATTCATGAAATAGGCACTTTCGCCATTAATCTGTGGCGCGTTAGCCCGCGAATCATCCCCTTTTCCCGGCAATTCGATTTTAATGACATCGGCGCCGAAATCCGCCAGCATCATTCCGCAATAGGGGCCAGCCAGTACCCGGGTTAAATCCAGAACGCGAACCCCACTTAATACACCAGACTGTTTGCTCATTCTTTCCCTCACTTTTTATTGGATAGTGCAACAAGGCTGCTCGCCTATAGCCTGTGCAATCCAAGATGCGTGCCAGAAATGAAGAAGGTAGAAATAAACAACATAATTACATGATATTGTTAATATTATTTAATTCTATTATTTATCTGAGAGAGGGAGAACTGCCTTTCAATTTTGAAATCTATAACAGTTGTGATATTGATTTGTGATAGCCACAAATTTCACATGGTGATTTATGTCACATAAAACATTACCCAACCTGGCCTTGATTACCCCTTATCCGGCACTGGCAGCCGTTGTCACTGAACAATGTGCCGGTATTTTTAATTGCCATGTCTTTCATGGCAGTCTGGAAAAAGCGGCGGGGATCGCCCGAAATCTCGATCCTGATTTTTATGACATCATTATTAGTCGTGGTGGTACGGCGGACTATATCGATCGCGTGACCAAAATTCCCGTGGTGCGTATTCTTACGTCCGCGCTGGATTTACTTAAATCGCTCACGCCACTGAAAAAACATCCGCATAAAATCGCTTTTTTTAATTATCAGAACTATTTATCTGACGTAAATTTGGTGGCGACCGCACTGGAAGTGGAGATTGAAGAATTTATCTTTCTGTCGCACGCCGATATGGTCGATAAACTCAAAAAATGCCGCGCGAGAAATTTCCAGACTATAGCGGGGGGATTACCGGTCTCAGACACAGCGGAGCAATATGCGATGCAGGGAATTCTGATCGAAAATGGCCTGGAATCGGTGAATAGTGCCCTGCGCGAGGCGATGGCTATCGTTGAAACAACTCACCGCAAGCAGCAGGATATGGCGCGACTGGAGATCATTCTCTCCTCAATTACGGAAGGGATCATCGTCACCAATGAAAATAACGAGATCCAGATTTTCAATAAATCCGCAGAAAACATATTTGGCCTGATGGCTTCGCAGGTGATTGGCAAACCGGTGGATACCGTCATCAAAAATACGCGAATTAATCAGGTATTACTGACAAAATCCCCCGAAATTCGGGAGATTATGGATCTGGACAATACGTCCATCATTACCAGTCGGGTGCCGATATTTCGTGGAACGCAGTGTATCGGAGTGGTGTGCTCGTTTACCGATACGCCGCAAATTCAAAAAGTGGAACGGATTATTCGTGGCAAGTTGATGAAAAAAGGCTTCACCGCCCGTTACCGGTTTGAGCATATCCTCACGCAAAATAAACACATGGAGTCGGTGATTCATCTGGCAAAAATTTATGCGAATACCCACTCCCCGGTGATGATTTATGGGGAATCCGGCACCGGTAAAGAGTTATTCGCGCAGAGTATTCATAACCAGAGTAAACGCCACCGGGGTCCTTTTGTCGCCATTAACTGCGCCGCCATCCCGGAAACCCTGTTGGAAAGCGAACTGTTTGGTTATGAAGGCGGCTCCTTTACCGGTGCGCGGCGCGAAGGAAAAGAAGGTCTGATTGAACTGGCGCACCAGGGAACTTTATTTCTCGATGAAATTGGCGAACTGCCGCTACCCATTCAGAGTCGTTTATTGCGCGTCTTACAGGAATACGAAATTATGCGCGTGGGGGGAAAGGACATTATTCCTGTCGATGTGCGGATTATTGGTGCCACCAACCGGTCGCTGGAGAAAATGGCGGAGGAAGGCTCGTTTCGCAGCGACCTCTATTACCGTCTAAACGTCTTACCGCTGATGGTACCTCCGCTGCGGGAAAGAGAGGGCGATATCCGTTTTCTGGCTGACCACTTCCTCGAAAAATCGGGCTGTGGGCATAAACTCGCGCAGTTCATTGCCCTGTTTTCCTCCTACAGCTGGCCGGGAAACGTGCGCGAACTGAATTTTATCATTGAACGGCTGGCGCTATTATCCGCCGGATTCCCCAACGCTTCGCTGTTTGAAATATTAAATCTCACGGGTTTTAACGCGCTTAATTCCTTCAACTCGTCACAGGCAAACGGGACGATCGTTGCGGATCTGAGTAAGGGGCAACTGAAAGCCGTGATTAAAGATCTTGAGCGACAGATTATTGCGTTCTATATGGATCTTTTTGAACAGGATCAGGAGAAAGTCGCCGCCCATCTGGGGATCAGCAAAATGAGTTTATGGCGCAAGTATAATCAGAACGTTATAGATGCGGGGGAGTAATGTATGTTCCAGGATAATTTCTGAAGCATCTGGCAATCCTGCGCTTACCCGACCGAAAACGTGCATCATGCAAGCGTGTCCGGCATTGCTTTTCCCCAACGAAAATAGTACGGTCACACAAGAAGAATTCTTCGTGGATGGTGGAAAATTATGCCAATAATTCAGTCTGTTGAACGTGCTTTGCAGATCCTCGACTTGTTTAATGAACAGGCGACGGAGCTCAAAATCACCGAGATAAGCAAACTGATGGGATTGAGCAAAAGTACCCTCCACTCGCTCCTCAAAACGCTTCAGTTGCATGGTTATATCGATCAGAACCCGGAAAACGGGAAATACCGCCTGGGGATGAAACTGGTTGAGCGTGGTCACTTTGTTGTTGGCACAATGGATATTCGCCAGAAGGCAAAAAGTTGGTTGACCCGTCTCTCCCAGGAAACGGGACAGACCACGCATCTGGGCATTCTGGACGGCAGCGAAGGAGTTTATATTGAGAAAATCGAAGGTAAGCAGGCTGCCATCGCCTATTCGCGAATTGGTCGCCGTTTGCCTGTTCACGCCACGGCCATTGGTAAGGTGCTGCTCGCCTGGCTGGATGATGAAGAACTTGCGGCGGTATTAGAGGGGTATCAGTTCAACGGCTTTACCCCCGCCACCATTACCGATCGTACCTCGCTGCTTGCCGAGCTGAAAGAAACCCGCCGCAACCGGTATGCGCTGGATAACGAAGAGAATGAGCCTGGCGTGCGCTGCGTCGCGGTACCGGTCTGGAATCATGAATCGCGGGTTATCGCGGCCCTGAGCCTCTCAACCCTCACTTCTCGCGTTAACGATAATGCGCTGACAGCCTGTCGCCAGAAACTAATAGATGCCGGGCTGGGGTTGTCGATAACGCTCGGCTACCGTCAACCCTAGCCCAGCGTCCCGCTATACGTTGGGCTGATAAGAGAATGAGGCGAAATCGGCGTAACAACCGTCGCCGCTGATATCCTCACAGTGCAAACCGACAAATGCCCCGGTAAAGAAGCCTCTGCCGCCAATGTAATCATCCGAAAGTTTCCACGCCTCAAACGTTAGCGGGATGGTCTGCCAGCGATCACCATCGAAGGAATAGCTATAGCGGTATTCCAGATTGTCCACATCCACGCGCAGCCAGACGCTTTCCGCCTTCTCCGGCACCAGAATCGGATTATCGTAAAGATGCCAGTGCGCCACGTTGTGGTCGAGCTGAATAAGCTTCAGCGTCCGCCCGCGCCCCTCTTCCCAGTCCATAAAGCAGTATGTCCAGTTTTTACTGTTGTAGTAACAGGTTAGCCCAGCGCTTTGTTGGAAATAGCTGGGGGAAAAAGCCATCTGCGTTTCTGCCCGAAAACAGAAATGCTGCCAGCGGCGGGCGACCGTTGACTGGGTAAAGGTGGAGTTCAATGAATCATTGCCGTACAGACGTAAAAATCCAGGGCGGGCAGTCAGCGAGCCAAGCCGATCGTCAAACGGGATTCGCAGGGTCTGTAATTCCGGGTCGAGCCTTTCACTGTCAAAATCCGTCCGCCACGCTCCCGTTCCGGCGGCAGCCTGCTCCGCCATACGCGGCCCTGGCACCGTCAGCGTCGCATGTTTGCCCCCCTCAACATAGGGCCAGCCGTCACGCCACTCGATACGCGCGATCCCGGTCTCACGCCCGAGCGGGCAGTACCCCCGCCCGCCAGCCGCTAATCGCGGGATGCCCGGAAGATGCAGTGGGCGGCTGGTCAGGTACGCCAGATACCATTCGCCTGTGTGCGTCTCCAGCAATGAACCATGACCACTCTTCTGTAACGGATTTTCCGGCAGATGCCAGCTGGTCATCATCGTCACGTCAGGATGCAGCTCGTATGGCCCCTCAATATTTTTTGCCCGTAATACCACCACGGCATGTTCGTAGCTGGTTCCACCTTCCGCCACCACCAGATAGTAGTAGCCCTCGCGGCGATAAATGTGCGCCCCTTCGGTATAGCCCAACGGTGTACCGGTAAAGAGCGTTGAACGATGCGGTGAAAGAGTCTGTGTATCAGGGAAAAACTCCTGCAACACAATGGTGTTATGGGGATTACTGTGATGCCGCGGCCCCCACGGACGATAGATATAGTATTTTCGTCCATCCGCGTCATGGAAGAGTGAGGGGTCAAATCCGCCGTTGCCCATTGGAACAGGAGCGCTCCACGGCCCTTCAACAGACGGTGCGGTAACCAGGAAGTTGCGACCATTTTTCCACGGCGAATCAACGATTTTAACGTCGGTATACAGCAGCCAGAATTTGCCATCGGCATAGCTCAGGCAAGGAGCCCAGATGCCGCCAGAGTCCGGATTGCCTTTCATATCCAGTAGCGCCACGCTGTCGAGCGGTGTACTGACCAGAGACCAGTGTTTCAGGTCGCGAGAATGATAAATACGCACACCGGGAAACCATTCAAAGGTTGAAGTGGCGATATAATAATCGTCCCCCACGCGGCACAGAGACGGGTCCGGGTTGAAGCCGGTCAGGATCGGGTTTTCAATCTGATACATGGTTCTCTCCTCAGTTCACCGCCACAGCGGTATCGGCAGGGTTTTTCTCAGGCTGCGCGGTGCGCTGACGTTGCAGTTGCTGGCTGATCTCTTCCACACGCTTGCTGCTCAGCTTATAGAACGAAAGCAGCGTAAACATACCGACGTAAAGCACGACCGGTACGATACAGAAGAGGATTTTGATGGTCGTCAGGACGTTATCTGGCTGTACGGCGTTGCTTGCCGAGTAGCTGGAGAAGGCAAGGATCCAGCCCACCAGCGCGCCGCCAATGGCCAAACCGATTTTCAGGCTGAAGAGGTAGGTCGAGAATACCAGGCCATCAAGACGACGCCCACTTCGGCTCTCTTCATAATCCACCACATCAGAGGCCATCAACCATTGCAGCGGGGTGGTGGTATTAAAGACAAACAGGAACAAAATATTCAGCGCAAATATCAACGCGATATTGTCCGACGGAATAAAGAAAATACTCAGGCTGATCAGTGAGTAGATGCCGATAATCCACTTAAACGACGTGACGCGGTCAAAGCGACCGAGCAGACGGGACGAACACAGAGAGCCAAACATGGTCGCCAGGCTACCATAGAGCAAAAACTGCGTGGCCAGTTCAGGGTGGTCCATCACGTATTTTACAAAATAGAGCGTTGCACCA
Source organism: Citrobacter farmeri (assembly GCF_019048065.1). Classification (NCBI taxonomy): domain Bacteria; kingdom Pseudomonadati; phylum Pseudomonadota; class Gammaproteobacteria; order Enterobacterales; family Enterobacteriaceae; genus Citrobacter; species Citrobacter farmeri. The sequence goes on along the minus strand of NZ_CP077291.1, from coordinate 654,801 downwards.
CCGCGAACAACGTTCGAACCGGTTGCCATCATTTTAAAGACGCACATAATTCGCCACTGGCTGTTGCCCATCAGCAATTTAAGGTCTTTCTTAACAGAGGATTCAGGTTGAATCTCGAACGTATAGCGTTCTTTCGTCGTAAAGAAGCACACAAACAGCAGTACCACGCCGCAAATACCCAGCACACACATCGCGCCAAAATAGCCGACTTGTTCATCCCCCTTACCAATAATTTTCACCAACGGCAGGGCAATACCGCTAATGGCTAATGACCCGGCAGCGGCCAGGAAAAAACGCCACGATTGTAAAGCATGACGCTCTTTTGGGTCAGCGGTAATAGCGCCAGGCATTGCACAATAGGGGACATTAACGAAGGTATAAACCAGCGTCAGTAAAATATAGGTGACAGACGCGTAGATAATTTTACCCTGAGCAGAAAAATCTGGCGTATAAAACGTTAATACGCAGACGATGCCAAACGGGATGGCCCCCCACAACAGATAGGGACGAAACTGGCCGTAGCGGGTACGCGTTCGGTCAACCATTAGCCCCATTAATGGATCGGTTATCGCATCCAGCACGCGCGAAATCAGGAATAATGTGCCCATCACACCTGCTGACAGGCCAAAGACATCCGTATAGAAATAGGCCAGCAAAAACATCGTGGCCTGCCAGACAAACCCACAGGCGGTGTCCCCCAGTCCATAACCAATTTTATCTTTCATTGTTAACTGCATTTCTACCTCCAGATCATATGAGAGAAATACGTTCCGAATGACCGGGACCTACAAAATTAAATAGCTGAACGTGAACTTTGTGAGGAATACACCCTTTATCCGTGTGCTTATCAGATGATACTTACGAGGAAGATTGTAGAGAGATTAGATGAGGCAACAATTGTCATATTTGCTTTAGTGATTATGTATTTTAACTTCTGTGATAACGATTCACTTTCCTGAAAAATAAAAAAAGGCGTCCCTCCCGTAAAGGATAATATATTTCAGGCTCACACAATCAGCCGCCGGAAATAACTTTCCGGCGACCAGATAAATTAATTTTAATTATTCAAAGCCCAAGTGCTTTTTTTCCGGCGTTGATCACCTCAATAATTTTATCTGTATCGTAGATGCACCCTTTCCAGGTTCCACCGCTTACGGCCTGCAGCGCGGCCCACAGTCGCGTATCGTCAGGCAGATAATCATGAGCTTTAAGGTCGGGATGTAGCTCGCGCTCCGCCAGTACCGTCGCGCCCTCCTCCGGCGTCAATCGTGCTTGCACACTGCCGATAAAGTTCACGCTGCCCTTCAATGACAAACGATCGACCACGATTTCAATCACATCCCCCGTGCGCAGTTTGCCGATCGGTCCTCCCGCCAGCGCTTCCGGCGCAACGTGTCCCAGGCAAGCGCCGGTGGATACGCCGGAAAAACGGGCATCGGTAATGAGCGATACCGTTTTCCCCCACGAGATATGTTTCAGCGCCGAGGTGAGCTGGTAAGTCTCCTCCATACCGGTGCCGGATGGCCCGCCACCGATGATCACCATGATATCGCCCTGCTGGATCTGCCCCTGTTTGATGGCTTTGATCGCCGCCTCTTCCGAGACAAAGACGCGCGCCTCTCCCGTATGACGATACACACCGTCCTCATCCACCACTGACGGATCGATAGCCGTCGCTTTGATCACCGAGCCTTCTGGCGCGATATTGCCCACCGGGAATGCCACCGTGGAGGTCATCCCTTTGGCTTTTGCCCCTTCCGGCGAGAGGATCACCTCATCTGGTTCCACACCGTCACGATCGCGCAGGCACTGACGGAATTTCACCCGTCGTTCGGCGTGCTCCCACCAGTCGAGGTTCTCACCGAGCGTCTGCCCGGTAACCGTCATCACATCTTCATGCAGCAGCCCCAGTCGACGCAGGTGTAGCATCACCTCCGGCACACCTCCCGCCAGGAATGCGCGCACCGTCGGGTGATAATCCGGCCCGTTGGGCAGCACGCTGACCAGGCGCGGCACCTTGCGGTTGATGGCGCTCCACTGCGCCACATCCGGCAGGCGACATCTGGCTGCATGGGCGATAGCCGGTATATGCAGCAGCAAATTCGTCGATCCCCCGAAGGCCGCATGCACCACCATCGCATTCTCTATCGCTTTATCGGTGAGGATGTCGCGGGCGGTAATTCCCTTCTCATCCAGCGCCATTACTGCACGTGCCGACTGACGCGCTATCTCCAGCCACACGTCCTGACCCGATGGTGCCAGCGCCGAGTGCGGCAGCGCCAGTCCTAACGCTTCTGCCACCACCTGCGAAGTCCCTGCGGTGCCCAGGAACTGGCATCCGCCGCCAGGCGATGCACAAGCGCGACACCCTAATTCGGACGCCTCTTTCAAACTCAGTTCATTATTCGCATAACGCGCCCCGATGGTTTGCACCTTTCCGGCATCTTCACCAAAGGTAGGCGGTAATGTCGCCCCACCCGGCACAAGGATCACCGGCAGATCGTGCATTGACGCTAGTGCAATCATCGTCGCGGGCAACCCCTTATCGCAGGTCGCCACGCCGATTACCGCCCGCCGCGTCGGCAGCGAACGAATCAAACGACGAAAGACAATTGCGGCGTCGTTACGATAAGGCAGCGAATCGAACATTCCGTGTGTGCCCTGCGAACGACCGTCACACGGGTCGCTGACAAACGCAGCAAAGGGAATGCCATTAAGGCGGGTGATCTCCTTCGCCGCCGCCGACATTTGCAGGCCAATCTCCCAGTGCCCGGTGTGATAACCGAGGGCAATGGGGCGGCCATCCGAATGGCGAATACCGCCCTGCGTGCCAATCAATAACACTTCCCGGCCAGTGAGCTTGTTAGCATCCCAACCCATTCCAGCGTTTTGCGTCATGCCAAAAAGATTGCCGCTGGGAGACTCCAGTAGCATCTGCGGCGTCAGGGGTAATGCCCCCTGGGGGCCGGCTGCGTGGGTTTTCACCGCATAGAACTGTTCATCCTGCGGCGTAAAAATGGTGTTGATAGACATCGTCTCACTCTCCCGAGCGTCGGGGTTCAGGTCGCTCCATTGTTGTTCTACATTATAGAACAACGTTCTTATTTATAAATTCACTGTAATGCAGGCCGTGCGTAGAGGTAAATCAGAGAGAGGAGCAGGCTGTGTGTTTTTTAGCCTTGATCACAAAACAGTGAGCAACAAAATGTAACGAGGAGGGAATCGCAACGGAACGGTCGGATAGCAGAGCGCTCTCCGACCATTGATGACTTTGCATAAATCTCAAAAACTAATACCCGGCAGGCTCGACAGGATGGCTGTCACCCGGAATATGCGGGGATTTCACAAAGACGCCTTTCCACGGCACGTCCCCTTTGTTCACCAGAAAATGCGCTTCACCGGGATCGCAGTGCAGGACATCCCCCGAGCCTAACGTGTAGGGCTCACCGTTCAGGTACAGCGTCACTTCGCCTGCCAGGGTATAAAAAATTTCGCAGGCTTCGATGTGCCGATGGTTGGGAAAAGACTGACCGGGCTGGAGCATGACGACCCCCATGTCACACACCGGACCGCGAATGAGGTATTTCGGGCCACTGTCGCCAAAACGGTACTCATGCTGCGCTTCATTAGATTTAATCATTACGATCTCCTGTTATAAACCCGGCGCTTTCCACAAAGAGGTCGTCAACCCATGATCGACCAGACCTAACTGCTCCTGATATACCGCCTGCCATTTCTCGCGTGATTCCCGATAAAGCTCGTGCTTCTCTTTATCCGGCACATGCTCTCGCTCCCAGCGCACCAGTCGCTCGCCGGTCTCGGCCATTGATGACCAGATCCCTGCCCCGACGCCGGCCGCAATGGCGCAGCCCAGCGCCGTTGCCTCTTTGACGACCGGAACGTTGACCGTCAGCCCTGAAACGTCTGCCAGAATCTGGCTCCAGAGCTTGCCCTTCGAGCCTCCTCCTGCAAACACCAGTGAAGTAGGATGGATGCCGGTAAAATCAGCGATTTGCTGTAAATTGCAGGTCGACACAATGGCCGCATTCTCTTCCAGCGCGCGGAACAACGTGGCCTTGTTGCATTTTTCCGGATCGATAGACAGGTTGATGAACGAAGGCGCGGCGTGATACCAGCTTTTAAAGCGCATCCGGTCAGAGAAAATCGGCATCACACCCCATGCGCCTGCCGGTACCCGGGAGGCCATCTCTTCCAGAAGCGTGTAGGTGTCAACGCCCAGACGCTCGGCGATCAGCTTTTCTTCGGCGCAGAACGCGTCGCGGAACCAGCGCATCGTCAGACCGGTAAAAAAGCTGATGGATTCGGTTTGCACCATTCCCGGAATGACGTGCGGATTAATGCGCACGTTCATCTCTGGATCAACAATCGGCGCGGGTAAATTCACTACCTGTTGCCAGAATGTGCCGCCCAGTACGGCGGTTTGCGCCGGACGCACGACTCCAAGACCCAGGCAGCCCAACTGAACGTCTCCGCCGCCCACTACCACCGGCGTGCCCGCTTTCAACCCGCACTGCGCGGCGGCCTGGGCCGTCACCCTTCCCAGCAGCGTTCCGGTCTCTTTAACCGGTGAGAGAATATCCGACCGCAGTCCTGCCATCTGTAGCAATGACGGCTTCCAGTCGCGCGTTTTGAGGTCCAACAGGCCCGTTGTTCCGGCATTGGAAGGATCCACCGCCAGCTCGCCGCTGAGCATGTAGGCCATCCAGTCGCTGATCATCGTGACCGTTGAGGCGCGACGATAGATATCCGAACGATGGTGCGCCAGCCAGAGCAGACGTGGGATGGCGCTCAGCGCCAGCGTCTGACCCGTGCTGCGATAGACCTCACTTTCGAAGGTGTAGTCGTGGATCTCCTTAAGCTCGCTGACTTCCCGTGCCGCTCTGGCATCCACGTTTGCACAGGCCCAGACAGGCGTTCCTTCTGCGTCATAGACCACAATGCCTTCGCGCATCGAACAGGCGGAAACGGCGGCAATCGCGTCCGGCGCAATCCCGGCGTTATGCAATGCCTGACGGATGCATTCACAGGCCAGTTGCCAGTTTTTCCCCAGATCAAACTCCATCGAGCCGGGAACATCCGGTACGGCGAGGTGCCGCCATTCCGCTTGTCCCACCGCGATTTGTTTGCCTTCCAGGTCGAAAATCACAGCACGAACGCTTCCGGTTCCGGCGTCCAGTGCCATCAGGTAATGTGCTGATTCAGAGAGGGTACAGAGTCGGGCCATCGTTTTTGTCCTCGGCTTATTATATCTGTCAGGTCGTCAATGCTTTCTCCACGGTACAAACGGAAATTCTGTTACTCCCCTGCCGTGCGCCTGCACGGCAGATACGCATTACTGCCCGCTGACAATGGCGGCAGCAGTTTCCTGGTCAGTGACCAATGCGTTGATATAACCCCCTTTCATCGCCGCGGCGATCGCTTCCGCTTTATTCCCCCCCCCGGCAACGCCGATCACCGTCGGGATCGTCTTCAGGGTATTGAGGGTTAACCCGATCAGTTCATCGTGGATCTTCATATCCGGAATCACCTGCCCTTCGCCATCAAAGAAGTAGCCCAGAATGTCGCCCACGGCGCCTTTGCGACCAATCATCAACTGCTCACCCTTAGTGATATAGCCTGAGCGAATAATGGTGGCCTCATCTTTCTGGTTGATTGCGCCGATACCGACAATTGCCGCATCGGCGGCCTGGGCGGCCAGCAGGACATCCTGGACGCTGTTTTCATTTTTTAACGTCCGGGCAATCTCTGCGGAAGAGGCGCGAAGCGGGGCCGGAATAATACTGACCGGACAGGCCGCGTTGAGTTGTCCAATCCCGGTCATGTAGGGCCCCACGCCACCGGAGAGCGTCACCAGGCGAATTTGTTGAGCAGAGATAAACCCGCTCAGCCGTTTTAAGGTATTCATGGTCGCCTCGCCGAAGCCCGCCGCCAGAATCTGCTGCGGCTGGAGTGACTCCATCAGCATATGCGCGGCGCCAATCCCCAGGCGAACGCAGGCATCCGCTCCAGGGAGTCCCGGGATAACCCGCACATTGTTCAGGTCAAAGCGACGACGTAATTCAGTTTCATATTCCAGACAGCCTTCAAAGCGAGAATTAATCTGTACGCGAATAATCCCGGACTGATGCCCCTTCTCCAGCAGGCGCGACACCTTAAGCCGCGTCAGCCCCAGCCTGTTGCTGATGTCGCTCTGCGTCATACCGTCGTGGTAATAGAACCACGCAATGCGCGCCACCAGCTCTTCTTCACTCATCCCTTGCTCGGAAATCATCGGGTCGTTAATAGTCATCATTCTGTCTTCACTTTGAACATATCGAATTTCTGAACACAATTGTTCATTCATTGGTCGTTAATAACTGTGATTAAACCCACACTTCAGTGGCATTTGTTTGAACAAATTTAATATTGATGATCATTTTAGCATGAAACGTGATCTATTCGTCGGTTTTATGAGCAGTTAGGTCATAAGGTTATGAACAATTCGAATCGCACAATACATTTGTTCAACCTGATTCTACCCAGGACGAACGGAGGTGGCATGCAAATGAGTCACGAAAAGATCGCACCACTGCTCAGCGCTCAGTCTGTGAGCAAGCAGTATTCCGGAGTCAAGGTACTGAAAGGTATTGACTTTGTTTTGCACAAAGGTGAAGTCCATGCGCTCCTGGGTGGGAATGGCGCAGGGAAATCCACGCTGATGAAAATCATCGCCGGCATTACTCCCGCGGACAGTGGCGTTATTGAGATTGAGGGATCCCGCTGTACAAAACTGACGCCCATTCTGGCGCATCAGTTGGGGATCTACCTTGTGCCCCAGGAGCCGCTGCTCTTCCCCAGCCTGACGGTAAAAGAGAATATCCTCTTTGGCCTACCCAAACATCAGAACTCGACGCAAAAGATGAGCGCGATGCTGACCGCGCTGGGCTGTCAGTTTGATATTAACAGCCCGGCGGGTTCACTGGATGTCGCCGATCGACAAATGGTCGAAATCATGCGCGGGTTGATGCGCGATTCGCGAATTTTGATCCTTGATGAGCCTACCGCCTCACTGACGCCTGCGGAAACCGATCGCTTGTTTAGTCGTCTGCGTGAATTGTTGAGCACCGGTGTGGGGATCGTCTTTATCTCCCACAAGCTGCCTGAGATACGCCAGATCGCGGATTACATTAGCATTATGCGGGACGGGACCATTGCGCTTTCCGGTAAAACAGCGGATCTGACCACCGACGAGATTATCCAGGCCATCACGCCCGCGTCACGCACGAATGCGCTGAGTGCGACACAGAAACTGTGGCTGGAGTTGCCCGGCAACCGTCCGCAGCACGAGGCAGGCACGCCGGTGTTAAGCCTCGAGAATGTGACCGGAGAAGGATTTATGAACGTCAGCTTCGAAGTCCGCACCGGAGAAATTTTAGGTCTGGCTGGTCTGGTCGGCGCCGGGCGCACCGAACTTGCCGAAACGCTTTATGGGCTACGCCCTCTGCGAGCCGGGAATATCATGCTCGGCGGCACAGATATCTCCGCATTTTCAACGCGCGAACGTCTGCAACACGGTCTGGTGTATTTACCGGAGGATCGGCAATCGTCAGGGCTGAACCTGGATGCCTCGCTGGCGTGGAATGTTTGCGCGTTAACTCACAACCAAAGCGGTTTCTGGGCCAATCCGGCAAAAGACAGCGCCACGCTCGAACGCTATCGCCGCGCGCTCAATATTAAGCTGAACGATTCCGAACAACCCGCCCGCACGCTCTCCGGCGGTAATCAGCAAAAAATTCTGATCGCCAAATGCCTCGAAGCCTCGCCGCAGGTGCTGATTGTGGATGAGCCGACACGCGGTGTGGACGTCTCTGCCCGTAACGACATCTACCAGTTACTCCGCAGTATTGCGGCGCAGAATGTCGCGGTGCTGTTCATCTCGTCCGATCTGGAGGAGATCGAACAGATGGCCGATCGCGTTTACGTCATGCACCAGGGGGAAACCGGCAACGAGGCTCTGCAGGGCGACGAGATTAATGTCGACACCATCATGCACGTAGCGTTCGGCGACAGCACGTCAGGGACTACGCCACATACCGGGGAGGCGCCATGCTGAAATTTATCCAGAATAACCGCGAGGCAACCGCACTGTTGGCCGTGCTGTTGCTGTTCGTTCTGCCGGGGATGCTTGACAGCCAGTACCTCAGCGTTCAGACGCTGACGATGATCTTCAGCAGCGCCCAAATCCTCATGCTGCTGGCGATGGGGGCAACGCTGGTGATGCTGACCCGCAACATCGACGTATCGGTTGGATCGGTAACCGGGATGTGCGCTGTGCTGTTGGGACTGCTGCTAAACGCGGGATATCCCTTGCCTGTGGCCTGCGTCGCGACGCTGCTACTGGGACTGCTGGCGGGGTTTATCAATGGTGTGCTGGTCGCCTGGCTGAAAATCCCGGCAATTGTCGCCACGCTGGGAACGCTGGGGTTGTATCGCGGCGTCATGCTGCTCTGGACGGGCGGTAAATGGATTGAAGGACTGCCGGCACAGCTTAAGCAACTCTCTGCTCCGGTTTTCCTCGGCATCTCCGCCATCGGTTGGCTGACCCTGCTGCTGATGCTGCTGATGGCCTGGCTGCTGGCAAAAACCGCTTTTGGCCGCTGTTTTTATGCCACCGGGGATAATTTACAGGGCGCACGGCAGCTGGGTGTACGTACCGAAGCCATCCGTATTCTGGCCTTCTCACTCAATGGCTGCATGGCGGCGCTGGCCGGGATCGTCTTTGCTTCGCAGATTGGCTTTATCCCTAATCAGACGGGAACCGGGCTGGAAATGAAAGCCATTGCCGCCTGCGTACTGGGGGGAATCAGCCTGCTGGGGGGGTCCGGGACGATCGTTGGTGCCGTGCTCGGTGCCTATTTCCTGACACAAATCGACAGCGTGCTGGTCCTGCTGCGCATTCCGGCGTGGTGGAATGACTTTATTGCCGGTCTGGTTCTGCTGGCGGTGCTGGTATTTGATGGCCGGCTGCGCTGTGCGCTGGAACGTAATATCCGTCGGCAAAAATATGCCCGCTTCACTCCGCCGCCCCAGCCGCGTCCGTCGGCAAAAAGCGCAGCGGATACTGTGCGCACCGCCAAAAAACGTGAGGTTGCCTGATGACTCGTTTACACCGTTACGGCTGGGAACTGGCGCTCGCCGCGCTACTGGTTATTGAGATTCTGGGATTCGGCGCCCTGAACCCGCGCCTGCTGGATCTGAACGTCCTGCTGTTCAGCACCAGCGACTTTATCTGCATTGGCATTGTCGCCCTGCCCTTAACCATGGTGATCGTCAGCGGCGGGATCGATATCTCCTTTGGCTCCACGATGGGGCTGTGCGCCATCGCGCTGGGCGTGATGTTCCAGGGAGGCGTACCGCTGCCGCTGGCCATTATCCTGACGCTCGCGCTGGGTGCGCTGTGCGGTCTGATCAACGCCGGACTGATTATCTACACGGGTGTGAACCCGCTGGTTATCACGCTTGGGACATTATACCTGTTCGGCGGCAGCGCATTGCTGCTCTCGGGGATGGCCGGGGCGACCGGTTATGAAGGCATCGGCGGCTTCCCACAAGGCTTCACCGATTTTGCCAACCTCGATGTGTTGGGCCTGCCCGTGCCACTGATCTTCTTTCTCGTCAGCGTGCTCTTTTTCTGGTTACTGATGCACCGAACCCACGCCGGACGAAATGTCTTTCTGATTGGGCAGAGCCCCCGCGTGGCGCTGTATAGCGCTATCCCGGTGAACCGGACGCTGTACGCGCTGTACGCGATGACCGGTTTTGCCTCGGCGGTCGCAGCGGTGCTGCTGGTCTCTTATTTTGGCTCCGCGCGTTCCGATCTTGGCGCGTCCTTCCTGATGCCGGCCATCACGGCGGTCGTCCTGGGCGGCGCCAATATCTACGGCGGTTCCGGGTCAATTCTCGGCACCGCCATCGCCGCGCTGCTGGTGGGCTATTTGCAGCAGGGGTTGCAGATGGCTGGCGTGCCCAATCAGGTATCCAGCGCCCTCTCCGGCGCATTGCTTATTGTCGTTGTCGTAGGTCGTTCCGTCAGCCTGCATCGTCAGCAAATTAAAGACTGGATGGCGCGTCGTCGCGCTATCCGGCAGGCCTGAAACCCATTGCCCTAAAGGAAAAGTACATGACTATTCAGAGCATTAAAAAAATTGCCGTAATCAGTACCCTTAGCCTGGCGGCGTTTACCCTCAACGCTTATGCCGCAGAGCGAATCGCGTTTATCCCCAAACTGGTTGGCGTGGGATTCTTTACCAGTGGCGGTAACGGTGCCCTGGAGGCCGGTAAAGAACTGGGTGTCGATGTTACCTATGACGGCCCGACGGAGCCCAGCGTGTCCGGTCAGGTTCAGCTCATCAATAACTTCGTCAACCAGGGGTACAACGCCATTGTGGTTTCCGCCGTTTCGCCGGATGGCTTATGTCCGGCGTTAAAGCGCGCCATGCAGCGCGGCGTGAAGGTGCTGACCTGGGATTCTGACACCAAGCCGGAATGCCGTTCGTACTATATCAACCAGGGCACGCCAGCCCAGTTAGGCGGCATGCTGGTTGATATGGCTGCAAATCAGGTCAAAAAAGAGAAAGCCAAAGTGGCCTTCTTCTACTCCAGCCCTACCGTGACCGATCAGAACCAGTGGGTGAAAGAGGCAAAAGACAAAATCGCCAAAGATCATCCGGGCTGGGAAGTTGTCACCACCCAGTTTGGCTATAACGACGCCACCAAATCGCTGCAAACCGCAGAAGGCATCATTAAAGCGTATGCCGATCTTGACGCCATCATCGCACCGGATGCCAACGCTCTTCCCGCTGCTGCCCAGGCCGCTGAAAACCTGAAAAACACCAGCGTGGCAATTGTCGGATTCAGCACGCCAAACGTGATGCGTCCTTATGTTGAACGCGGCACGGTGAAAGAGTTTGGCCTCTGGGACGTGGTCCAGCAGGGCAAAATCTCCGTGTACGTGGCTGACGCGTTGCTGAAAAAAGGCGACATGAATACTGGCGACAAGCTGGATATTCCGGGCGTGGGCCAGGTCGAGGTCTCGCCGAACAGCGTACAGGGCTACAGCTACGAGGCGAAGGGCAATGGCATTGTGCTGCTGCCTGAACGCGTGGTGTTCACTAAAGAGAACATCGACAAATACGATTTCTGAGTTTCATCCCTTAACCATGGAGTAAAAAATGGCTGATTTAGATGACATCAAAGATGGCAAGGATTTCCATACCGATACGCCGCAGCGCAACACCCCGTTCACGCTTAAGGGATGCGGCGCGCTTGACTGGGGGATGCAGTCCCGACTGTCGCGCATTTTTAATCCTGAGACGGGAAGAACGGTCATGCTCGCGTTTGACCACGGCTATTTTCAGGGGCCGACAACGGGACTGGAGCGTATCGATATTAATATCGCCCCCCTGTTCCCGCTCGCCGATGTGCTGATGTGTACACGCGGTATTCTGCGCAGCGTGGTGCCGCCTGCCACTAACAAGCCGGTGGTACTGCGCGCCTCGGGGGCCAACTCTATTCTCACCGAGTTAAGCAATGAAGCAGTCGCACTTTCCATTGATGATGCCGTTCGTCTCAACAGTTGCGCCGTGGCGGCGCAGGTGTATATCGGCAGTGAGTATGAGCACCAGTCGATCAAAAATATCATTCAGTTGATCGATGCCGGTATCAAAGTCGGCATGCCGACGATGGCGGTAACCGGCGTGGGGAAAGACATGGTGCGCGATCAGCGCTACTTCTCACTCGCCACGCGTATCGCCGCAGAGATGGGGGCGCAGATCATCAAGACCTACTATGTCGATAAAGGTTTTGAGCGCATCGCCGCAGGTTGCCCGGTCCCGATTGTTATCGCGGGTGGGAAAAAATTACCTGAGCGTGAAGCGCTTGAGATGTGCTGGCAGGCCATCGACCAGGGGGCATCCGGTGTCGATATGGGACGTAACATCTTCCAGTCCGATCACCCTGTCGCCATGATGAAGGCCGTCCACGCGGTGGTACACCGTAATGAAACCGCTGAACGCGCGTATGAACTCTATCTGAGCGAGAAAAACTAAAAAGGTCATGGGCCTGCCTGGCGGGCCCATGCGTTTCAAGGAGAACAGTATGCATGTCACTCTGGTGGAAATTAACGTCCACGAAGACAAAGTCGACGAATTTATCGACGTATTTCGCCTCAATCATCTGGGGTCTGTGCGTGAAGAGGGGAATCTGCGTTTTGATGTGTTGCAGGATCCGGAGATTGAGAGCCGCTTTTATATTTATGAAGCCTATAAGGATGAAGCCGCCGTTGCGTTCCATAAAACAACGCCCCACTACCTCGCTTGTGTGGAAAAACTGGAATCGCTGATGAGTTGCCCACGAAAAAAACGCGTCTTCAATGGATTGATGCCATAAGGATCTAAAAAATGAACCGTCCCTTTTCCAGTTTGAATCGCGCAGAGTGCGTATCGTTGATGAAGCGTTACCCGTTAAGCATCGGTATTCTTGCCGGCCAGTGGCTCAAACTCGGTGAGTACCAACAAACGCTTCGCGCACTTGAACAACCTGTTCTTCACCTGGATCTGATGGACGGGCATTTTTGCCCTCAGTTCACCGTCGGTCCCTGGGCAATCGCGCAATTGCCACAGCAGATAATTAAGGATGTTCACCTGATGGTGGATAATCCCTGGCCCGTCGTGCAGGCAAGCGTAAAAGCGGGCGCGCACTGCGTCACGTTGCAGGTGGAGAAGACGCCGCATTTGCACCATATGCTCCATTGGCTGGGCGAGCAAAACGCGGAAGTCTCCGGTGGTACGATGCCGGTGTTGCGAGGGATTAGCCTCTGTCCGGCAACACCACTGGAACACATTCTGCCGGTTATTGAAGACGTCGAGATCGTGCAAATTCTGGCGGTGAATCCTGGTTACGGTAGCAAGCTCAGCAGGTCGGCCTTGCTAAGGCGCATCGCCCAGGTTGTCGCATTACTCAATGCATCCGGGAAGCGGGATTCCATACTTCTGGCCGTTGACGGTTCACTCACCCTGGAAGAACTCCCGGAGATCATCGCCAGTGGCGTCGATCGCGTGGTATCCGGCAGCGCCCTCTTCAGGAACGATGCGCTGGCGGAAAACACCACCCGCTGGTTAACGACGATACATTCTGCGAAGGGGTGATGAGGGGGCTGTCGGGTGGGCGTGATTTGCGGGATAACCTTGTTGAATTAGTTAAGGTTCGGGAGCCAGAGCGAGGCGATCTATTGTTGGAATGGCAAATCTTGTGTGGCGCGGTTTCCGGCAAGTCCGTTGACGTTTATTTTTCGCTTTTGGTGCGAAGGCCGGACTCGAAACATAACTTAACTAAATGAAAAATAAAAATTAAATTTAACAAACTATGACATGTGCCCCCATTTATGCCCCCAACCATTTTTTCACCCCCGCTTCACCCTAGCTAACTGATATGACTCACTAAATAAGTGTTAAAGCTTCTTTTCGGTTAGGATCCGTCACTCGGAACCTAACCGGGACAAGAGTGTCATAAAAAAGTTTTTTTGCATTTAACTGTTCACACTGTTCACCTCGGTTATTTATCATTTTATATCATGTGGTTAGGTAGTGATGAGTTGGTGAAGAGTGAACAGTCGACTCTTCACCTTTATGATTTTTGATCGTCTGGATGTGTCCGGTCAGGTGATGCGCGTGGGGATAAAAAGTTTTTTTGGGTTTTACTGTTCATTCTGTTCACCTCTGGTTTTTTATTAATAATTTCATAATGATACAGGGTGAATATACGGTGAAGGGTGAACAATGAATTGTTCACCCCATGGTGTTGGTCAGATATAAAAAGACCGGCTGTTGCCGGTCTGAGATAGGTTGAATCGCTGTAGGTTTGTTACATTTAGGCAACCAGTCGTCGTAGATTTATTCTTTCCGCAGCAGGTTTTTCCGAAATGCCTGTTTTGTAATCAGCTTTTCATAATTCATCCCGCACTCAACAAGGATCATGATTAGCAGTTAATGTATTGAAATGATGATAAATCCTATTATGATAGTCACTATCATACACATATTTATAAATATATTACAAAACTAGACTGCGATGAAGTTACAGATCGTTTCAATATGATGTTGCATTGACAATTGTTTAACCTGACCTAATCCAGGGTAATGTCTTCGCGCATGCAATGATTTGAACCCTCTTAGGCCTGATGTATTATCAAAAAATTTAGGAAAATTTTGATCGTGCAATACAAGTTTTTCTAAAGCTTGCTGGAATTTGCCTGATGGATTCGAAGGAGTTCCATCATCTACAGAAGAAAAATGTCTAACTGACATAGCGTCAAATTCATTACTATCTAGATAGCTCACATGAATAGTCACTACGTATGCAGGGCCGCCAGACTCAGCGTAATCTGAACCCGCAATATTAAAATCACCAAAACCAATTACTGAATTATGAACTCCGGAATACCTTACATGCAAGTCCGAAAAATATGAATTAGAAGGATAGTCAGCGTTCCTTTTTTTCTTTTTAAAGGGATCATCCATTAATACTATATTGGATAACTGCTGTAAAACAATATTAGGAGAACCTTCAGGTATAATGTTAATAGAAAACACTTTTAAACGAGAAACTAGCTCTTTGGTTACCCCACTCTCAACATAGGATGCTTTCTCACCATTTATAATACCATTCAATCTATCAAATTCTTGAATATCATCAATGTATTTAATACACGGCATGAATGATATTCCTTTAATATTATATAGATTGTTAATAAAATTATTTGTATTACCTTTTAATTCACCTATTTCAGAGTTAACAATTATAATTGGTATAATTTTGTTTTTATTCAATAACTTAACTGCAACTTCGAGCTGTTTGAGATTTTTTCGTACGGGTTCAATTATCGGTTTAAAAAGATCGTTAGGAACAATAGTTGATAACTCTTTTAATGCTATCAACTCGTACTGCTTACCTCTCAGTAAAGGGAAGTACATATATCATCCTTTTCAATGTAGCTTGATAGTATTTTTGTCAGCGATCTCTGACGAGTCTGAGTAATACTATAGCTAATTGCCGATGATTTTAGTGATCTAGGTAGCGTATTAATGAAGCTAATATCATTAGCCCTATGTTTTTTCAGCGAGTTACGAAAGTGTTTTCTTAGGGTATAAGAATCTGTGTTCTCAAATATTTCTAAGCAGAAAGAATATACATCCATGTTTGGTAGGTTAATTTTATCCCCTGATATTTCCTCTGCCATAAATTTATATTCTGCAATTCTCATTGAACCAATCATTAATTTTGGATTAATTTCAGAATTGATGGTTAACGCAGGTTTAATTTCTTCCAGCTTATTTTTATCTGTGAGTTCAATGATACCAACAGCTTCTGGAACGATTAGTTTTATTTTTTCGATGTGAGTTTTTGCTGCTACAACATAAACTTTATCGAATAAGCTTATGTATGAATCTAATTGTTCTGGCAATCTCTTTAGATTATCTAACTCCGTTTTTATTTCATAGCAAGTTGATAATCCATTTAATATTACACAATCAGCTTTATTTGTTCCAACTCGAAATTCAGAAAGCATTACAGCTTCATTTTTTTTATGTTTTTTCAAAAATACTTCGTTTGCTATAATATTTTTGAAAAAATATTCTGATTTATATTCATGTGATAATTTCTTAAATGCTATATCGAATATTTCGGATACTTTAACAGGAAAAAATTTAGGAGTTAAAACATTACCTATTAACTCATGGAGTAAGGAAAAATCGCCATCTGCAACAGCATTAATAGCCTGACTTGTAAATAGCTGTCCAATATTTTTATTATTGCTCATTTCAACACCAATCTCACTCACGCACCTTTAGCCAAAAACCAATAGTATTAGACACAAATAGTAGCGTGATTTCCTTGATTCTCTCAACATTATTAAAGAATTTACGATTTTAAGGGATGCACTTACCACTAAAATCATATTAAAAACAATAATATCAATGAGATAATATTAAATCAACCGAGAAAGAGTGAGCAGCACATTGTTCAGCTTTCGGCAATGGCCATAAAAGAAAAGACCGGCTGTTGCCGGTCTGAGTGAGGTTATGTTGCTGCGGGGTCGTCGCACTTCGGCAGCCAGTCGCCGTAGCTTTCCTCTTTCAGCGACAGATTGGTTTGTATCCCCTGCTTGGTGTGCCGCTTCTCATAATTCAGGCCGTACTCTTTCAGCATCATGGGCAGCCCCAGCCCGAACATTTTCAGGCTGAGCACGTTCCTGTACCCGTTAGCCTCCATATAGGCCAGATACGCGTGATAGAGATATTTACGATAATTACGCGGGATGATGCTGGCATTCCCCATAAACATCCCGTTGGTCTGCGGGAGCATTTCCAGATAACCGCAAAAATCAAACGTCGGATCAGCATCGCGCTTAATGCTGAGCGCCTCGTCGGAGTTCTGCTGCGACTGGAGCAGTGCGCGGGCGGTCATAGGGGCGCTGAATTTCTGCATAAGCTGGCGCACAATCACGGCCAGCTCGCGCGCAATTTTATCCCTGAGCTGCGGGTCGCGTTCCTCCGGGGCAATCTGCTCCGGGAAGTGAATAATCACCCGGCGACGTGACACACCGCCGCTGCGGTCGGTGAAGCGCATGGGATTATTGTTCACAGCCAGAATCACCGCCGGAATATGCGTGGAATAGGGGTTCTGGTATTTCGGGTCAACCGAGACCGCATCGCCGCCGGTGATGGCCTTAAGCCCTGCGCCGTCACCGCTCCATTTTTCCTGGTCAGGCAGACGGATAAGCGAGAAGCCAATCAGGGATGCACGCTTGCGCGGGTCTTCCAGCGTGTCGATATCGGCAGACGTGGCATTATCTTCCCCGGCGAGCAGGGTCGCAATTTCGGCCAGAATACTTTTGCCGCTCCCGCCGGGACCGGTGACTTCGAGAAAGAGCTGCCAGTCGTAGCGGTTCGCCAGCACCATAAACAGCGCGGCCAGAATCACGTCGCGTTTTTGTGGATTTTTACCGGCCGCCCGGTCGAGCCAGCGCCAGAAATTCGGCGCGTGAGTCTCCAGCATTTCGCCTTCTACCGGCGGGGTAAAATCCACGTCGCACAGCGTGCGCAGCCAGTGCGATTTATGATGTGGACTGAATATGCCGCTTTGGGTATCGAGCACCCCGTTGCGAAAACCAATCAGACGCCGTGCCGGTGCCTCCTGCTGCGGAATAATCAGTTTCAGGGTCTCCACCACCGAGGCAATTTTCCCGGATGAGAACGGGGCGCGCAGGCGCTGGAATAAGTCAGCCACATTCCGTGAAAAAGTGGCTGCCGGGATATTTTTCCAGATACCGTTTTCATAGCGGGACAGGAGCTGGCCGTTCGCATCCACCGCCAGCGCTTCGCCGTAATGCTCATGCACCCGCAGAGCCTTGTCGCTGGCGCTCATGGCGGTAAATTCCGCCTCGCTCATGTTATCAAACGGGCTTTGCGCCGGTGGCCGGATGGCGTCATAAATGGCTTTCCGGGTGGCCTCTTCACCTTTCTGCATAAACGCATCATTCCAGTCACCGAACACCGGAGGCAGGGCAACAACGCCCTCACACGCTCCAGCGGCCGCTACGGCTTTACTCTGGCCGTCGCCGTTAAGGTCACGGTCAGCGGCGAGGACAATCTGACAGGCCGGGTACTTCTGACGGGCAAGGCTCGCCAGAGAAAGGAGGTTCACGGAGGACAGCGCCACCATGACGGTTTCCCCGGTCAGGTGATGGACGGTGAGTGCGGTCGCATAACCCTCCGCAATCCACAGGCGTTTTCCGGCCTGTTTTTTCCCTTCGATGACATGACATGCACCTTTGACCTGACCGCCTTTCAGGGTGCGTTTGAGACCGTCAGCATTGATAAGCTGAAGGTTAACCAGTGTGCCGGTATCCTCATACAGCGGGACAACCACATCACCGGCGCGGAACGTCACGCCGCCGGTTTTATGCATGACGATGAGCGTCAGACATTCCCGGTCGGGGAAACCCTTGCGGGTGAGGTAGGCATTGCCGGTGGCCGGTCGGGTTTTCTCCATGAGCCTGACGGCCAGCGCGGCCGCCGCTTTGCGGTCGGCCACAGTTTCGGCCTCTGCGGCCGCAATCACTTCCGGGGCAACCGGCGACAGATTGCCTGTCACGGCGTTCACCTTCCCGGCAGCTTCTGACGGGGTCACGCCAAACACTTTCTCTACCAGCTTAAGCCCGTCACCTGCGCCACACTGATTGCAGAACCACGTCCCGCGCCCTTCTTTATCGTCAAAGCGGAAACGGTCAGAGCCGCCACACACCGGACAGGCCTGATGGCGGTTTTTAATCACCTTCACACCCAGCGCAGGGAGAATGCGCGGCCAGTGGCCGCACGCCTGTTTTACGGTTTCTGTTACGTTCATTTTCATCGTTATTTTCTCCCTCAGTGCAGTACCGGCGACGTGATATGACGGGCGCAAAGCTCATCCATCACGGCCAGCCCGAGAAAGGACAGCGACGGGGCGGCTTTGAGTGGTCCGGCTTCCATTAAATCTTCCAGCAGTGCACAGGCAATCTGGCGGCCTTTTTCCTCGCCGTGCTGGCGCAGGTAGAAGCCCTCCAGCTCGGCGGCAATGGCGCTTTCCAGCGCGTCGAGGGTGAGGTGCGGGTAGCGGTGCTGGCGTTCGCACAGGGTCAGCCAGGCACAGGCCACGGCGCGACGATACAGCGCGGCACGTAATACGGGCGGTAATGGCTTTTTCATACGTTACCCTCCCCGGTCAGCCACTGCTGATTGCAGCGTTCGACCACACCGTCGAGCTGGGCGGTCATGAGGTAAATCACGGAGGTGAGCTGTAAGTGCTGCGCCGGGTCACGACGAACGGTGGCGCAGTCCTGCACCTGTATCAGGTCGCCGACGAGCTGGCCGACGTTGCGCATATGCTCCAGACATTCGAGGTCACGGGCGGTAATAGTGGTGTGTCTCATGCGCGCACCTCCGCAACCGGCAGGCGGCCAGCAAACGAGAGGACGTAATCGCGAACGAGAGAAAGGCGTGCAGCGTGTTCATCACCGGCAACGGTGCGGAGCAGGCAAATACGGGGTTTACGGTCTGCGCGACGAACGGCGGCAAACACAAAGACAAACTGCGGGTGTGACGGGGTGAGGGTCGTAGCCATAGCGGCAACCTCCTGTGAATAGCGGTTATTGCCACCACCGGAGTTCCTACGCTCATGGGTGGTGACCCGAACGGGGGTAGGAATACCGGCTTCACAGAATACCGGCCAGCCCGAAAGCTGCCCCGCCCGGACCACCATTATCTGACAGGGGCTATGGAATAAGCACCACAGCCCGAAAAATGGGTGTGCCTGAGCAACGACGTAAAAAAAGACGCATGGCGCGTCTGTTGTCGCCTGTGAATTACACGGGTTCCTACGCCCGGCTGCCGATTTTGCGACAGCGGGAAAACTATACCTGGAAACGGCGAAAAGAAGCAAGCCAGAAAAAGGGGCTGTTTGCTGAGTGGTTGTCATCATGCGTCATAGCCCCGGTTGCGCTCGGCAATGCGATCCGCCATCCATGCGGTGATTTCAGACTGCGCCCACGCCACGTTTTTCCCACCGAGGGAGATTTGTTTCGGGAAAGCTTCCCGGCTGATGAGGTCGTAAATGGTCGAGCGGGACAGGCCGCACAGATGCATCACTTCAGGCAGACGGATAAAGCGCTCGTGAACGGTATCAGAAACCGGCATCAGCGGCGCGGCAGGGGCAGAAGACGGGGAAGAAAAAGCGGTGTGCATCGGGCTACCTCACAAAGTCCATACAGTGCCGGTCGTGTCCGTCCGGCTTCGGGTAGCTCTCTATTTTGTGAATATTTTCCCTCAGGGCAACAAGTCATTTTGTAGTGCTTCACCACACAACAGAACGATTTTTATACAGTGGTAATCGTTGGCAATCTTTTGGTAATTGTTGGCAAACTGATGGCCTATTCATGATTACTTTTATTTATATATTTTCACTTTTTAATCGTTAAAAAGTCTAAGTGATTGGCTGACTGAAAAAGGGGAGGGTGAACAGTGGTGAACAGACGGTGAACAGTCAGCCCCCTAACTGTTCACCACTTATCTTACTGTATTAATTGTCTTTTTTCTTAAGGTGAACAGTAGTGAATAGTTATAAGTAAAAAAACAAACGGTGAGTAAGGTTTTCCTGCGACCTTTCTCTGGCCAGCCTGATTTTAAGGTCTGTTTGTGCCAGCACTCTGACAACGGCAATGAATCGTGTTGTTGTGCAGGAGGCGTCAGAATCATTTCAGGTTGAACATACGGAGAACCTGAACATGAAACCCGAACTCATTATCAAAGCCATGCAGACCGTTATCAGTAAACAGGATGAAGGCGCGGAACAACGTATTGCCGGTGCGCTGGCCGCACTTAACGAAGCAAAAGACGCACACTCGGCCAGCATGGGTAAACTCAGCGACATTGAGGCTTCCATTCAGCGTTGTGAGCAGGAACGACAGACCGCCCTCAGTGAAAGCGCACAGGCCGAACAGGACTGGCGCAGCCGCTTTCGAACTCTGCGCGGCAACCTCACTCCTGAACTGAAAGCTGAACACAGCAAACGTATCGCCAGCCGCGAACTGGCTGATGAGTTCACCGGTCTGATTACCGAGCTGGAGAAAGACAAAAGCCACGCCATGCTTGGCGCATGCTCCTCCGGTACGGCTTATATCAGCGCCCATGAAAAAGCGTTCACTACCTACGCCAACAGTGAGTGGAAGAAGGCGCTGACCGGTATCAACCCTGCACTGTTACGTGCCTTTCTGTTGCGTATACGGTCGCTGGAAATGAGTGGAGAAACCTCGCCGCGTGCGACCGTGACCCGCGAGCTGGGTGATGCCCTGAATATGCAGTCAGCCCTGTATCATTTTGATATGGAGCAGGAGCCGGTCCTGTCCGTAACGGGCATGAATCGCCCGGTCATAACCGGTGTTGATATGGCGCTGTTAAGAAGCCCGGCCAGACGGATGAAGCTTGCCGCTGAACTGGCCGCAGAAGACCACGAACAGGCAGAGGGCTGAATTATGTTTCACTGTCCGTTCTGCAAAAAGACCGCGCACGTCCGTACCAGCCGGTATCTGTCGGAAAACGTCAAACAGCGTTATCACCAGTGTACCAATATCGAATGTTCGGCCACTTTCCGCACCATCGAGTCGGTTGACGGTGTGATACGTGCCGCACCGGAAAAAACCGCCCCCGCCCCGGTGACGCCACCGCCGCCGCGTAAAGTACAGGGCTGCTACAGCTCGCCGTTCCGGCATTAATCAGGAGAGAGACTCGTGACCACTGTGACCATACAGCAGGCCTTTGAGGCCTGTCAGACGAACAAAAATACCTGGCTGAAACGTAAAGCCGAACTTGCAGACCTTGAACGGGAATACCGTGAACAGCTCCTTGCCGGTGACGAACAAATCCCGCGCAGAATGCAGGATTTGCGCGACAATATCGATGTGAAAAAATGGGAAATTAATCAGGCCGCCGGTCGCTATATCCGCTCACATGAGGAGGTGCAGCACATCAGCATCCGCAAGCGTCTCCATGACTTTATGCAGCAGCACGGCGCGGAGCTGGCCGCCACGCTGGCACCTGAGCTGATGGGATATCACGAACAGCTTCCCGCAGTAAAACAGAGCGCCATGCAGCACTCGGTTGATTATCTGCGTGAAGCCCTGTCGGTGTGGCTGGCCGCAGGTGAAAAAATTAATTATTCCGCGCAGGACAGCGATATTTTAACGGCCATCGGATTCAGGCCCGATGCGGCTTCGCGGGATGATAATCGCAAGAAATTCACCCCGGCACAGAACCTGATTTACACCCGCCGACGTGCAGAACTGGCCGCACGGTAGCACGCAAAAAAATCACCGAAAATTCTGCTATTTTTCCCGAAAAAAGCCATGCTTCCATAAGGTGCATGGTTTTGCATGCAAATCCCCGTATTTTTTATCCCTCGCAACACCAGTACCGGCGCGGTCTGTGCCGGTTCATGCAACTGCATGAAAACTGCCCTATAAAGCGGGCAGGCGTGGCGGGGAGAGCATTGCGCGCGGCTAATTAATACTAACTTATTAATTTTCCGCTTCAAATCCCCCAAGATCGATTTGTTCTTCGATTTCAGGAGTCCAAAGTAATTCTTCTGGAGTAGCATTTGACCAAAGCAATTTACCATACTCGATAACATACTTAACCGGTATTTTAGGATTGTTTATGTCTTTACCATCCCTTTCATGCCATTGTCTCTCCCATTTATCATAGAAGACTTCCAAATCATCAGGCATGAGTAAATAAACTGAACGAATAGTGATGTTACTATAAATTGCGAACACCCATGGAACTTGTCTATATTTCGCAATTATTGTTGGGTTCATATGATGGTGAGTTGAAAAACTCTTGGTTAGCTCAACATTAACTGATTTTAATTCAAACTCGGTACCAGTGACATCTACTGCATCATTACCTTCTCGCCCAGGAAGAACTTTAAGACTTAGAAGTAAAAGAACTTGTAGAAGTTTTCCTCCATTATCTTGGAATATATCATTGATTCCGTGCTTATTAGCCAACCGTTGATATTCTTCAACCTGAGGCCAAAGTGCAATTAAATTTGACCAATCTTGATGCAACTCAAATTTCATACCTGATTATTCTCCAGTAGTGAACTAGGAGAGACACCAAGGGCTGAAGCAATTCGGTCGATATTATCAATAGAAATGTTTCTTTCACATCGCTCTACTGACCCGATGTAAGTCCTATGCAAGCCTGCCAAGTCAGCCAGGGCTTCTTGAGACAGACCTTGTCTCTCCCTTAACTTCCTGATGTTATGGGCAAAAATCACTCTTGCTCTTGAGGGGTTTATCTTTCGTTCCATTCGCGAGACAATGCAGCCTTGATGACAATAGATCTACAGACTATGAGTAGCAGTTATGATGTTCGACGATAAAAAACCTGCGTACAAAACAGATTTGGGTGCAATGTACATTGCTGACTCGCTTGAAATGCTTGAATCGATGCCCGACAACAGCCTAAATTTAGTGATGACAAGCCCACCTTTCGCTTTACAGCGTAAGAAAGAATATGGAAATCACGATCAAGAACAGTACATCGATTGGTTTTTAAAATTTGGCGAGTTGGTTTTTAAGAAGCTAAAAGATGATGGTAGCTTTGTCGTCGATTTTGGTGGCGCTTACATGAAAGGCGTACCTGTTAGAAGTGTTTACAACTTCCGAGTTTTGATAAGGATGATTGATGAGGTTGGATTCCATCTGGCCGAGGATTTCTATTGGTTTAATCCTTCAAAACTACCAAGCCCTATTGAGTGGGTTAACAAAAGAAAGTTGCGTGTTAAAGATTCTGTTAACACAATTTGGTGGTTTAGCAAAACTGAATGGCCAAAGTCTGATATAACTAAAGTTCTTGTTCCGTATAGTGACAGGATGAAAAAACTTATTGAAGACCCTAATAAATTTTATTCCCCCAAAATGCGTCCATCCGGGCATGATATAAGCAGCAGCTTTGGCAAAGATAATGGCGGTGCTATACCTCCAAATCTATTGCAAATTCCCAACTCCGAATCTAACGGAGGATATTTATCCGGTTGTAAAAAAATTGGTGTTAAAGGTCATCCAGCACGATTCCCATCTAAATTACCGGAGTTTTTCATTAATATGTTAACTGAGCCGGGTGATCTTGTTGTTGATATTTTTGGAGGTTCAAACACAACAGGAAGTGCTGCTGAACAATTAAAACGCAAGTGGCTTTCATTTGAGCTCTCACCTGAATATGTAGCAGCTTCTGTATTTAGATTTACAGATAAAAACACAAGCCAAGATATACTCCAAGAAATGTATGACACTATATTAAATGGAAATACACTCGATTTACGCTCCAGAGAAAATAAAGATCAAATCGTAGTTAGCTGATGCGCAAAGAAAGCCAATCATATAATCAGATTGGCTTTTCATTAGCATAATGATTAAGAGTGAAGTTTTGCGTAGTCAAATGAACTAATAGGTTTAATCTTGTTTGCATCAAGATAATCAGCCCACCATTGGACCATTAATCGCCTTTCATCCAAATGTTCAGAAGTATGAATATAAGCCGCCCGGACGCTATTACGCTCTGAATGACTTAATTGACGTTCGATTGCATCTTCGCTCCATAACCCCGACTCACCCAATGCACCACGCGCCATCGTTCTAAATCCATGCCCGCAAACTTCAGTTTTAGTGTCATATCCCATTGCCCGTAAAGCACTATTCACCGTATTTTCACTCATGACCTTTGTTGCGTCGTGATCTCCTGGAAAAAGTAACTCTTTATCACCACTAATCTGCTTAAGCTGCTCTAATAAAATCATCGCCTGCCGACTAAGCGGAACAATATGCTCCTCTTTCATCTTCATCCCACGGTAGGAGTAACGCACGCCTTTAATCTCTTCTCTTTTTGCCGGAATGCGCCAAAGAGATTTATCAAAGTCGAATTCATCCCAACGCGCGAAACGTAACTCACTTGAACGCACAAAAGTTAGTAAGGAAAGTTCGACCGCGATCCGCGTCATTACACGACCACGATATGCAGCAAGACGTGCAAGGAACTCAGGGAACCGGCTAGAGGGTAAAGCTGGATAGTGTCGTGCTTTGGTTGTCGATAACGCACCGGCCATGTCACTGGCTGGATTAGAGTCGATATAATCGTTCTGTACAGCATAACGCATAATAGCCGTGACACGCTGCTGAAGACGCTGTGCAACGTCATGTTTACCACTTGCATCAACTTTTTTAATCGGGGCTAACAGGTGGCTGGTTTTGAGCTGGCGAATGTCGGACGAACCGATATGAGGGAAAATATAAAGCTCAAGATAGCGCAGAACGCGCGATCGATGGTCTTCACTCCATCGCTTGTTACTTTCATGCCATTCACGAGCAATGGTTTCGAAAGTATATGCCCCCGAATTCTCGGCCTGAGCTTCTTTCTGTTCGGCTTTTGGGTCAATGCCCTGCACTAACAGCTTTTTAGCTTCATCTCGCTTTGCTCTTGCCTGTGCAAGCGTCACTGTAGGCCAAACACCAAAAGCGAGGCGATCCTCTTTTTTGTCAGAGGGGCGTCTGTATTTCATCCGCCAATATTTAGAACCCTTAGTCGAAACCTCGAGATACAAACCGCCACCATCGGCCATTTTGTAGGTTTTGTCTTTTGGCTTTGCGGTCTCGACCTGTCTGGCGTTGAGCTTCATTTGGGGGCACATTTCTAATCGAAGTTAAGATGCCCCCAATTATGCCCCCAATGACATCCGGATTTCAACGGACTACCTCGGACAACTCGGGACGAAAAAATCGCTGCAAGCATTGATTTTAAAGGGGTTGGTGGACTTTCTCGGATGGTCTTGGAAGTACTAATGGTGCCGAAGGCCGGACTCGAACCGGCACGTATTTCTACGGTTGATTTTGAATCAACTGCGTCTACCGATTTCGCCACTTCGGCACTGAAGAGGTATGCGGAAAACGTTGTGGATTATACCTGTAGCACGCAACCATGCAAGCGCTAGCGTGTGTCTTCTCCGTTAAGTGTTGAAAAAATCAGCATACATCCCCCTGTCCCTGTTCCCAATCCCCTCTTCTGCCAGGCGATGCCGTTTGCCATGCTCTACACTTTCCTGTTCAACACCACACTGAGGGAAACATAATGTCGATGATAAAAAGCTATGCCGCAAAAGAGGCGGGCAGCGAACTCGAACTCTTTGAATACGATGCGGGCGAACTCAAGCCGGAAGATGTCGAGGTTCAAGTCGATTACTGCGGTATCTGCCATTCCGATTTGTCGATGATCGACAACGAATGGGGATTCTCTCAATATCCCCTGATTGCCGGACATGAAGTAATTGGCCGCGTGGCAGCTCTCGGCAGCGCGGCACAAGGGAAAGGGCTGAAGATCGGCCAGCGCGTGGGGATTGGCTGGACGGCGCGCAGTTGTGGGCATTGCGATGCCTGTATCAGCGGCAATCAGATCAACTGTCTGGAAGGGGCGGTGCCAACCATTCTCAATCGCGGCGGCTTTGCCGAGAAGCTGCGCGCAGACTGGCAGTGGGTGATCCCGCTTCCGGAAAGTATCGATATTGAATCCGCCGGTCCGCTGCTGTGCGGTGGTATCACGGTGTTTAAACCGCTGCTGATGCACCATATCACCGCCACCAGCCGCGTCGGGGTGATCGGCATTGGCGGGCTGGGACATATCGCCATTAAGTTGCTGCATGCGATGGGGTGTGAGGTCACTGCGTTTAGCTCTAACCCGGCAAAAGAGAAAGAAGTGTTGGCGATGGGGGCTGATAAAGTCGTGAACAGCCGCGATCCGCAGGCATTAACCGCGCTGGCGGGCCAGTTTGATCTCATTATCAACACTGTCAATGTCGATCTCGACTGGCAACCCTACTTCGAAGCGCTGGCCTACGGCGGCAACTTCCACACCGTCGGCGCGGTGTTGAAGCCATTGCCGGTACCCGCCTTTACCCTGATTGCCGGCGATCGCAGCATCTCCGGTTCGGCGACCGGTACGCCGTATGAGCTGCGTAAGCTGATGAAGTTTGCCGGGCGCAGCAATGTCTCGCCGACCACCGAACTGTTCCCGATGTCGCAAATCAACGAGGCTATCCAGCACGTACGTGACGGTAAAGCCCGCTACCGCGTGGTGCTGAAAGCCGATTTCTGACGCTCTGACTCAGCGCCTGCTGGTTCAGATTGAGGTGCTGAGTCGCTCCCGCGCCTGGCGAAACGCCAGTACCGCCTGTTGGCACTGCGCCGTCACGTTCTCAATGTCATGATTTATGTCGATACGCGCGATATCGTCCTCTTCCGCCAGCGGACATTCCAGTGCTTCAAACTGACTTTTCAGTAAAGCGACCGGCATAAAGTGCCCTGCCCGACGCTGCATCCGCGCCAGGATAATGTCGTAGTCACCATCCAGCCAGAGAAAATGCACGTTAGGGCTGCCTTTACGTAAAAAATCGCGATACTGTTTTTTTAATGACGAGCACACAATAAATCCCGTCTCATTTTTTTTATACAGACTATAGGACGCATCATTTAAGCGTTCTAACCACGGCAGTCGGTCTTCATCGGTTAACGGTATTCCCTGCGACATTTTATCAATGTTTTTGGCAGGATGGAGATCGTCGCCATCAATAAATTTCGCCGATAATAATGCTGCAACCTTACTCCCAATTAACGATTTACCACTTCCTGAAACACCCATCAAAATATAGCTTTCCCCGGCCATGTAAAACCCTCTGCGTCATATTCCATGGCGCGATACTACGCCTGCGCAATCGGCAATTTCACGCTTTTTTATTTCCATAGATGAGAATTATAAAGCGCATCACGTTATGCGTAACATTGTAGTGTAACAATTTTCCAGTGTGACACCCGTCACAAATAAGAACAATTAAAACCGCTTAAATGCACCGGAGATGAAGTCCTGACCCAGTGAGGCATTTATGGAAGTGAAAACTCAATCCTGCGTTGTCGCGGGTAAGCATTCTGTTGCCGTAACACAACAGAATATCGAATGGAATAATAAAGGTACGCTCGTAAAAATAACCCGCGGAGGAATTTGCGGATCTGATTTACATTATTATCAGGAAGGCAAAGTCGGTAATTTTACCGTCAAAGCGCCAATGATTTTAGGTCATGAAGTTATTGGCAAAGTGGTCCATAGCGATTCAGAAACATTACGCGAAGGACAGTCAATTGCCATTAATCCGTCTAAACCGTGCGGCCATTGTAAATACTGCCTTCAGCATGAAGAAAACCAGTGTACTGAAATGCGCTTTTTTGGCAGCGCAATGTATTTCCCGCACGTTGATGGGGGGTTTACCCAGTTTAAAACGGTTGATACCGCCCAGTGCATTCCTTACCCGGAACAGGCAGACGAAAAGGTCATGGCTTTTGCCGAACCGTTGGCGGTGGCCATCCATGCCGCACATGAGGCCGGCGATCTGCAGGGTAAGAAAGTATTTATCTCTGGCGTCGGCCCTATCGGCTGCCTGATCGTCAGCGCGGTGAAAACGCTGGGCGCCGCGGAAGTGGTCTGCGCTGATGTCAGCGCGCGCTCGCTGTCGCTGGCTCAGCAAATGGGCGCAAATATGCTGGTGAATCCTCAAAATGACTCGCTCGATCAGTGGAAAACGGAGAAAGGCTATTTCGATATTAGCTTCGAAGTCTCGGGCCATCCCTCCTCTATCACCACCTGTCTGGAAGTCACCCGTGCAAAAGGAGTGATGGTGCAGGTTGGTATGGGCGGCGCCGTTCCTGATTTCCCGATGATGATGCTGATCGGCAAAGAAATCATGCTGAAAGGCTCTTTCCGCTTTACCACCGAGTTTAACACCGCGGTCTCCTGGCTGGCGCACAACGTTATCGATCCGCTGCCGCTGTTGAGTGCGGAATACCCGTTTACCGACCTGGAACAGGCGCTGATTTTCGCCAGCGATAAAACTCAGGCGGCGAAAGTTCAGCTCGTCTTTGAGAATGAAAAATAAGGAGCAACATCATGAACGATCTTTTTTCACTGGCAGGTAAAAATATACTGATCACCGGTTCCGCCCAGGGGATCGGGTATTTACTGGCAACGGGTCTCGGCAAATATGGCGCGCAGATTATCGTTAACGATATTACGTCGGAACGGGCAGAAGCCGCCGTCGCAAAACTGCAGCAGGAAGGGATCCGCGCCGTTGCTGCGCCTTTTAACGTGACGCATAAACAGGATATCGACGCCGCGATAGAGCATATCGAAAAAGATATTGGCCCGATTGATGTACTGGTCAATAACGCCGGGATCCAGCGCCGCCACCCGTTTACTGAATTTCCAGAGCAGGAGTGGAACGACGTGATTGCGGTCAACCAGACCGCCGTGTTCCTCGTCTCCCAGGCGGTAACCCGTCGGATGGTTGAGCGCCAGGCCGGGAAAGTGATCAACATCTGCTCGATGCAGAGCGAACTGGGTCGCGACACCATCACGCCGTACGCCGCCTCGAAAGGCGCCGTGAAGATGCTGACTCGCGGCATGTGCGTTGAGCTGGCGCGCCATAACATCCAGGTTAACGGCATCGCGCCGGGGTACTTCAAAACCGAGATGACCAAAGCGCTGGTTGAAGATGAAGCCTTCACCTCATGGCTGTGTAAACGTACGCCTGCCGCCCGCTGGGGCGATCCACAGGAACTGATTGGTGCAGCGGTATTCCTCTCCTCCAGGGCCTCGGACTTCGTCAACGGACACCTGCTGTTCGTTGATGGCGGCATGCTGGTCGCGGTGTAACCGCTGAACAACCCTACGCAGCGCGCAAGCGCTGCCTTTTTGGCACAGATAAGAGATAAGATTATGCCATTAATCATAATTGCGGCAGGCGTCGCGCTGCTTCTGGTCCTGATGATTGGCTTTAAAGTCAATGGCTTCATCGCCCTGGTTCTGGTCGCAGCCGTCGTGGGATTCGCCGAAGGGATGGACGCACAGGCAGTTTTACATTCCATTCAAAACGGGATTGGCGGCACGCTCGGCGGGCTGGCGATGATCCTCGGTTTTGGCGCAATGTTGGGGAAATTGATTTCTGATACGGGTGCTGCACAACGCATTGCCACGACCCTGATCGGTACATTTGGTAAAAAGCGCGTGCAGTGGGCGCTGGTCGTCACCGGACTGGTTGTCGGGCTGGCGATGTTCTTCGAGGTTGGATTTGTTCTGCTGCTGCCGCTGGTATTTACGGTGGTAGCCTCATCCGGTTTGCCGCTGCTGTACGTCGGCGTGCCGATGGTCGCCGCTCTCTCGGTGACCCACTGTTTCCTGCCGCCGCATCCGGGACCGACCGCCATTGCGACGATTTTTGAAGCCAGTCTCGGCACCACGCTGCTGTACGGGTTCATTATCACCATACCTACGGTGATTGTTGCAGGTCCTCTGTTTTCAAAACTGCTGACCCGCTTTGAAAAAGCGCCACCGGAAGGCTTATTTAACCCACACCTGTTCACCGAAGAGGAGATGCCGTCCTTCTGGAACAGTATCTTTGCGGCGGTGATCCCCGTCATACTGATGGCTGTTGCCGCCGTCTGTGAAATTACGCTGCCAAAAACCAACTCCGTACGGGTATTCTTTGAGTTTATCGGTAACCCTGCGGTCGCGCTGTTTATCGCTATTGTACTGGCGATTTTCACCCTCGGTCGACGCAATGGCCGCACGATTGAACAGATCATGGATATCGTCGGGGATTCTATCGGTGCCATTGCGATGATTGTGTTCATTATCGCCGGCGGCGGCGCGTTTAAGCAGGTTCTGGTGGACAGCGGCGTGGGCCAGTATATTTCGCAGTTAATGACCGGCACCTCACTGTCGCCGCTGCTGATGTGCTGGACGGTGGCAGCATTGCTGCGTATTGCGCTGGGGTCAGCGACCGTTGCCGCAATTACTACCGCAGGCGTGGTGCTACCGATCATTAACGTCACTCATGCCGATCCGGCGTTGATGGTGCTGGCAACCGGGGCTGGCAGCGTGATCGCTTCGCACGTAAACGATCCTGGATTCTGGCTGTTTAAAGGTTACTTCAATCTTAGCGTCGGTGAAACGCTGCGGACGTGGACGGTGATGGAGACCCTGATTTCGATTATGGGACTGCTGGGCGTGCTGGCGCTAGACGCCGTTCTGCATTAAGGCGGGATTAACTGCCGGGGAGCGATGTTCGCCGCCGCTCCCCGGTACAGGAGAGATGATGAGGAACCACAGAATTTCTTTGCAGGACATCGCCACGCTCGCGGGCGTGACCAAAATGACGGTGAGCCGCTATATCCGCTCGCCGAAAAAAGTCGCAAAGGAAACCGGCGAGCGTATCGCGCAGATCATGGAGG
Source organism: Citrobacter farmeri (assembly GCF_019048065.1). Taxonomy (NCBI): domain Bacteria; kingdom Pseudomonadati; phylum Pseudomonadota; class Gammaproteobacteria; order Enterobacterales; family Enterobacteriaceae; genus Citrobacter; species Citrobacter farmeri. Next base: position 623,822 of record NZ_CP077291.1, on the reverse strand, counting down.
AGATTAACTACATCCCGAACCGTGCGCCTGCCATGCTGTTGAACGCGCAAAGCTACACGCTTGGTGTGTTAATTCCTTCATTTCAGAACCAGCTCTTCGCCGATATTCTTGCCGGTATTGAATCCGTTACTTCTGACCACAACTATCAGACCCTGATTGCCAACTACAACTACGATCGCGAATCAGAAGAAGAGTCAGTGATCAATCTGCTCTCCTACAATATCGACGGCATCATTCTTTCCGAGAAGTATCACACCCTGCGGACGGTGAAATTCCTGCGCTCGGCGGCCATTCCCATCATCGAACTGATGGATATCCAGGGCGATCGTCTGGATATGGAAGTCGGGTTTGATAACCGTCAGGCGGCGTTTGATATGGTCAGCACCATGCTGGATAAACGCCAGCGGCGCAAAATTCTCTATCTCGGTTCGAAAGACGATATCCGTGATGAACAACGTTTTTGCGGCTACTGCGACGCGATGACACAGCGAAACCTGACGCCTCTGCGCGTTAACCCGCGGGCGATCTCGTCGATTCATCTGGGTACGCAACTGATGCGCGACGCGCTCGTCGCCCACCCGGATTTAGACGGCGTTTTCTGCACCAATGATGATATCGCAATGGGTGCGCTGCTGTTCTGCCGGGAACGCGAACTGTCCGTGCCGGAGCAAATCTCCATTGCCGGTTTCCACGGTCTGGAGATGGGCCGACAGATGATCCCCAGCCTTGCCAGCGTCATTACGCCCCGTTTTGATATTGGTCGCATGGCGGCGCAGATGTTGCTGAGCAAAATCAAGAACAACGACCACAACCATAATACGATCGATTTGGGATACCAGATTTATCACGGCAATACGCTATAAGTGATTTTCTCTCCCCTGCGCATATTCTCTTTCCTTCACATTGCCTATACTCGACGCAGGATAAATGGAGGAAATCTAATGAGCTCACCCCTGCTGATTGCCCGCACGCCAGACACTGAACTGTTTTTACTCCCCGGTATGGCGAACCGTCATGGACTGATTACTGGCGCGACCGGTACCGGAAAAACCGTCACGCTGCAAAAACTGGCCGAATCGCTGTCGGAAATCGGCGTACCGGTATTTATGGCCGATGTGAAAGGTGATTTAACAGGTGTCGCCGCTGAGGGACAAGCTTCCGAGAAGCTGCTCGCCAGGTTGAAAAACATCGGTATTACCGACTGGCAACCGCATAGCAACCCGGTGGTGCTGTGGGATATCTTCGGTGAAAAAGGCCATCCGGTTCGTGCCACGGTCTCTGACCTCGGGCCGCTCTTGCTGGCGCGTCTGCTGAACCTTAACGAAGTACAGTCCGGCGTACTGAACATTATCTTCCGCATTGCTGACGATCAGGGGCTGTTGCTGCTGGATTTCAAAGACCTGCGGGCCATCACCCAGTACATCGGCGATAACGCCAAATCCTTCCAGAATCAGTATGGCAATATCAGCAGCGCTTCGGTCGGCGCTATTCAGCGCGGACTGCTGACGCTTGAACAGCAAGGGGCAACGCACTTCTTTGGCGAGCCAATGCTCGACATCAAAGACTGGATGCAGACCGATGCCAATGGCAAAGGGACCATCAATATTCTCAGCGCCGAGAAGCTCTACCAGATGCCGAAACTCTACGCTGCCAGCCTGCTGTGGATGCTCTCCGAGCTGTATGAGCAACTACCGGAAGCCGGCGATCTGGAAAAACCGAAGCTGGTCTTCTTCTTCGATGAAGCGCATCTGCTGTTCAATGACGCCCCGCAGGTGCTGCTGGATAAAATCGAACAGGTGATCCGTCTCATCCGCTCGAAAGGGGTTGGTGTCTGGTTTGTTTCGCAGAACCCGGCGGATATTCCGGATAACGTACTCGGTCAGTTGGGCAACCGCGTTCAGCACGCCCTACGCGCCTTCACGCCGAAAGATCAGAAAGCGGTGAAAACCGCCGCGCAAACCATGCGTGCCAATCCGGCGTTTGATACGGAGAAAGCGATTCAGGAACTGGGCACCGGCGAAGCGCTGGTTTCGTTTCTTGATGCCAAAGGTAGCCCGTCGGTCGTCGAGCGGGCGATGGTAATTGCCCCGTGCTCACGTATGGGACCGGTGACGGATGATGAGCGCAACGGGCTGATCAACCACTCTGCGGTTTATGGCAAATACGAAGACGATCTGGACCGGGAGTCCGCGTTTGAAATGCTGCAAAAAGGCATACAAGTGGCAACTGAACAACAGAGTAATCCCCCCGCGAAAGGTAAAGAAGTGGCCGTTGACGACGGTATTCTTGGCGGTCTGAAAGATATTCTGTTCGGCACTACCGGGCCACGCGGCGGTAAAAAAGATGGTGTGGTGCAGACAATGGCGAAAAGCGCCGCCCGTCAGGTGACCAATCAAATCATCCGCGGGGTATTAGGCAGCCTGATGGGTGGAAGAAGACGCTAGGCATTGCGCCGCAGTTTGCCGGATGGCGGCGTAACCGCCTTATCCGGCCTACAAGAGATGACAACTTACGCATCATAATTCGCGAGCAGGCCTGATAAGCGCAGCGCCATCAGGCACTGCGCCAGAACGTGCCGGAGATTATGACTTACGCATCATCAGCCAGAGGCTGATTAAGAAGAACGAGGCGCTCGGCAGCAGCGCGCCGATAATCGGCGGAATGCCGTACACCAGCGTCAACGGACCGAATATCTGGTCCAGCACGTAGAAGACAAAACCAAAGCTTATCCCCGTCACCACACGCACACCCATCGGCACGCTACGCAGCGGACCAAAGATGAACGACAGCGCCATCAGCATCATCACCGCCACGGACAGCGGCTGGAAGACTTTGCTCCACATATTGAGCTGATAGCGTCCGGCCTCCTGGCCGCTCGACTTCAGGTACTTCACGTAATTGTGCAGACCGCTGATGGAGAGCGCATCCGGGTCCAGCGCCACCACGCCCAGTTTGTCCGGCGTGAGGTTGGTTTTCCAGGTACTGCTCACTATTTGCGAACCGGTTACCTGCTTCGGATCGGTCAAATTCGACTCATCCACCTGCGACAACCGCCAGACCTTCTGTTCCGGGTCAAACTTCGCAGATGCGGCATAGCGCACCGACTGCAGACGACGCTGATCGTTAAAGGCGTAGATACTGATACCGCCTAACTCTTCGTCGCCTTTCACCCGTTCAATGTACACAAAGTTATTGCCGTCTTTCGCCCACAGCCCCTGCTGGGTGGAAAGCAGCGAACCGCCGTACATCGCCTGCGCCCGGTAGTTACGCGCCATTTGCTCGCCCTGCGGCGCAACCCACTCGCCGATGGCCATGGTCAGCAGCACCAGCGGGATCGCGGTTTTCATCACCGAGAGCGCCACCTGCATACGGGTAAAACCCGACGCTTGCATCACCACCAGTTCGCTGCGCTGGGCCAGCATCCCAAGTCCCAACAGCGCGCCAAGCAGCGCCGCCATCGGGAAGAAAATCTGCACATCTTTTGGCACGCTGAGCAGGGTGTACATCCCCGCGCCCAGCGCATCGTAGCTCCCCTGCCCGGCTTTTTTCAGCTGGTCAACAAACTTGATAATGCCGGAAAGCGACACCAGCATGAACAACGTCAACATGATGGTGGTGAAAATGGTTTTACCGATATAGCGGTCAAGGACACCAAATGGCTGCATCACACCGCTCCTTTACGCGAAAAACGGGCGCGCAGACGGCGCACCGGCACTGTATCCCACAGGTTCAGCCCCACCGCCAGCGCCAGGTACAGCAGGTTGACGGCCCACATCCAGATAACCGGGTCCAGCTTACCTTTCCCGCCGTTGGATTTCAGGGAGGTCTGGATCAGGAAGAACATCAGATACAACAGCATCGCAGGCAGCATCGACAGCACCCGCCCCTGACGCGGGTTGACCACGCTCAACGGCACGACCATCAGTGCCATCATAAATACGGTGAATACCAGCGTGATACGCCAGTGCAGTTCCGCACGGGCCCGATCGGTATCGGTGGACCACAGCGTGCGCATATCCATCTGATCGGTATCGTTAGGATCCAGCGCCACCGCCTGGTGACCAATTATCGCCTGATAGTCCTGGAAGTCGGTGATGCGGAAATCGCGCAGCAGCGCGGTGCCTTCAAAGCGGGTGCCTTTGTTCAGCGTGACCACCTGCGTGCCGTCACGCAGTTGCGATAAATGTCCGGAATCGGCGACCACCACGGAAGGACGAGCGTTACCTTTCGGGCGAATCTGCGCGAGGAACACATCTTTAAAATCGCTACCCTCAACGCTTTCAATGAACAGTACCGAGCCGCCGTTGGTGGCCTGCTGGAACTGCCCTTGCGCCAGTGCCGCCATTCCAGGGTTGGCTTTCGCCTCGGCGAGTACCTCATCCTGATGCTTTGACGACCACGGTCCCGCCCACATGACGTTAACGGCGGCAATGATCCCGGTGAACAGCGCCAGGATCATGGCGGCTTTCACCAGCACGGATTTGCTCAGACCGCAGGCGTGCATCACCGTAATTTCACTTTCGGTATACAGTTTGCCCAACGTCATCAACAGTCCAAGGAACAGGCTGAGCGGCAGGATGAGCTGCGCCATTTCAGGCACGCCGAGGCCCAGCAGCGAGAGCACCAGATTTGCCGGAATGTCACCGTCAACCGCTGCGCCAAGGATCCTCACTAACTTTTGACAAAAGAAGATCAAAAGCAGGATGAAGAGGATGGCAAGCTGGCTTTTGAGCGTCTCCCGCACCAGATATCTTATGATTATCACTTTAAATACGCCCGTAAAAACTCGTCTTTTGCAGGAATTTAGCTTGTTTCATGGCTTAAACGTCATTTATTCTCTTGAGTCGTCGAAATCGTCGCTAAAATTATTATACTCAGCGGATTCGCCACTCAGAACGCGTTCTGATGTGCCAATGCCGTAATAACGTTAAGATTAACACGAAGTCACCGCAACTGCGGACATGAGTTACGAAAGCTTGCAATTCTAACCGCAGGCGCCGCCGTTGTCTTTAAGATTCAGGAGCGTAGTGCATGGAGTTTAGTGTAAAAAGCGGTAGCCCGGAGAAACAGCGGAGTGCCTGCATCGTCGTGGGCGTCTTTGAACCACGCCGCCTTTCTCCGATTGCAGAACAGCTCGATAAAATCAGCGACGGGTACATTAGTGCCCTGCTGCGCCGTGGCGAACTGGAAGGCAAACCAGGTCAGACCTTGTTGTTGCACCATGTTCCCAACGTGCTGTCCGAGCGTATTCTCCTCATCGGATGTGGCAAAGAGCGCGAGCTGGATGAACGTCAATATAAGCAGGTGATTCAGAAAACGATAAATACTCTGAATGATACCGGCTCAATGGAAGCCGTCTGCTTCCTGACCGAACTGCACGTCAAAGGCCGCAACAACTACTGGAAAGTGCGTCAGGCTGTCGAGACAGCCAAAGAAACGCTGTACAGTTTCGATCAGTTGAAAACCACCAAAAGCGAGCCGCGTCGCCCGCTGCGTAAAATGGTCTTCAACGTGCCGACCCGCCGTGAACTGACCAGCGGCGAACGTGCGATCCAGCACGGTCTCGCCATTGCCGCCGGTATTAAGGCCGCGAAAGATCTCGGCAACATGCCGCCGAACATCTGTAACGCCGCCTATCTGGCCTCTCAGGCGCGCCAGTTGGCTGACAGCTACAGTAAGAATGTGGTCACCCGCGTCATCGGCGAACAGCAGATGAAAGAGCTGGGAATGCACTCTTACCTCGCCGTCGGTCACGGTTCGCAGAACGAATCGCTGATGTCGGTGATCGAGTACAAAGGCAGTCCGTCCGAAGATGTCCGGCCAATCGTGTTGGTTGGTAAAGGGCTCACCTTTGACTCCGGCGGTATCTCCATCAAACCTGCCGAAGGCATGGACGAGATGAAGTACGACATGTGCGGTGCCGCTGCCGTTTACGGTGTGATGCGCATGGTGGCAGAGCTTCAGCTACCGATCAACGTCATCGGCGTACTGGCAGGCTGTGAAAATATGCCTGGTGGTCGCGCCTATCGTCCGGGCGACGTGCTGACGACAATGTCCGGTCAGACGGTTGAAGTACTGAACACCGATGCCGAAGGCCGTCTGGTGCTCTGCGACGTCTTAACCTACGTTGAACGTTTTGAGCCGGAAGCGGTGATCGACGTGGCAACCCTGACGGGTGCCTGCGTGATTGCGCTGGGCCATCACATCACCAGTCTGATGTCAAACCATAACCCGCTGGCCCACGAGCTGATCGGCGCGTCCGAACAGGCAGGCGACCGCGCATGGCGTCTGCCGCTGGGCGATGAGTATCAGGAACAGCTGGAGTCCAACTTCGCGGATATGGCGAATATCGGCGGTCGTCCTGGCGGTGCAATTACTGCGGGCTGCTTCCTGTCCCGTTTTACCCGCAAGTACAACTGGGCGCACCTCGATATCGCTGGTACCGCCTGGCGCTCCGGGAAAGCCAAAGGCGCAACCGGTCGTCCGGTGGCGCTGTTGTCACAGTTCCTGCTCAATCGTGCGGGTTTTTCCGGTGAAGAGTAAGTTTGAGATTGCCCCGTAGGCCGGATTAGCGCCGCCATCCGGCAAAATGCCTGATGGCGGTGCTAATGCGCCTTATCAGGCCTACGGTGTGCAACATGGCAACGCGTTTAAATCCACCACAAGAAGTCCCATATATGAAAAATGCAACGTTCTACCTTCTGGACAACGAAAACGCCGTCGATGGCTTAAGCGCCGTCGAGCAACTGGTGTGTGAAATTGCCGCAGAACGTTGGCGCAGTGGCAAACGCGTATTAATTGCCTGTGAAGACGAAAAACAGGCGATTCGCCTGGATGAAGCGCTGTGGTCCAGACCGGCTGACAGTTTCGTCCCGCACAATCTGGCAGGTGAAGGACCGCGCGGCGGTTCGCCGGTGGAAATTGCCTGGCCGGAAAAACGTAACAGCAGCCCACGCGATCTGCTCATCAGTTTGCGCGTTGGCTTTGCAGATTTTGCCACCGCTTTCACAGAAGTGATAGACTTCGTCCCTTACGAAGATTCTTTGAAACAATCGGCACGCGAACGCTACAAAGCCTACCGCGTGGCTGGTTTTAACCTGAATACGGCAACCTGGAAATAATGGAAAAGACATACAACCCCCAAGATATCGAACAGCCGCTTTACGAGCACTGGGAAAAGCAGGGCTATTTCAAGCCTAACGGCGATGAAAGCAAAGAGTCCTTCTGCATCATGATCCCGCCGCCGAACGTCACCGGCAGTTTGCATATGGGTCATGCTTTCCAGCAAACCATCATGGACACCCTGATCCGCTACCAGCGCATGCAGGGGAAAAATACCCTGTGGCAGGTCGGTACCGACCACGCGGGTATCGCGACCCAGATGGTGGTTGAGCGTAAAATTGCCGCTGAAGAAGGTAAAACCCGTCACGATTATGGTCGCGATGCCTTTATCGACAAAATCTGGCAGTGGAAAGCGGAATCCGGCGGCACCATCACTCGCCAGATGCGCCGTCTCGGTAACTCCGTTGACTGGGAGCGCGAGCGTTTTACCATGGACGAAGGTCTTTCCAATGCCGTGAAAGAAGTGTTTGTCCGCCTGTACAAAGAAGATCTGATTTACCGTGGCAAACGTCTGGTGAACTGGGATCCAAAACTGCGCACCGCTATTTCTGATCTGGAAGTAGAAAACCGCGAGTCTAAAGGCTCAATGTGGCACATCCGCTACCCGCTGGCCGACGGCGCAAAAACCGCCGACGGTAAAGATTACCTGGTTGTTGCGACCACCCGTCCGGAAACCCTGCTCGGCGATACCGGCGTGGCCGTCAACCCGGAAGATCCGCGTTATAAAGATCTGATTGGCAAATTCGTGGTGCTGCCGCTGGTAAACCGCCGCATTCCGATCGTCGGTGACGAACATGCCGACATGGAAAAGGGCACCGGCTGCGTGAAGATCACCCCGGCGCACGACTTTAACGACTACGAAGTCGGTCGTCGTCATGCCCTTCCCATGATCAACATCTTCACCTTTGATGGCGATATTCGCGAAACGGCGGAAGTGTACGACACCAAAGGCAACGAGTCCGACGTTTACTCCAATGAAATCCCGGCACAGTTTCAGAAACTGGAGCGCTTTGCCGCACGTAAAGCGGTAGTTGCCGCGATTGACGCGCTGGGCCTGCTGGAAGAAATTAAACCTCACGATCTGACCGTACCGTACGGCGACCGTGGCGGCGTGGTTATCGAACCAATGCTGACCGACCAGTGGTACGTCCGTGCCGACGTGCTGGCAAAACCGGCGGTGGAAGCGGTTGAGAACGGCGACATTCAGTTCGTACCGAAGCAGTACGAAAACATGTATTTCTCCTGGATGCGTGATATTCAGGACTGGTGTATCTCCCGTCAGTTGTGGTGGGGTCACCGTATTCCGGCATGGTACGACAACAACGGCAACGTCTATGTTGGCCGCAACGAAGACGAAGTACGTCAGGAAAATAACCTGGGTGCCGACGTTGCCCTGCGTCAGGACGAAGACGTTCTTGATACCTGGTTTTCCTCCGCGCTGTGGACGTTCTCCACGCTCGGCTGGCCGGAAAACACCGACGCACTGCGTCAGTTCCATCCGACTTCCGTGATGGTCTCCGGCTTCGACATCATCTTCTTCTGGATTGCCCGCATGATCATGATGACCATGCATTTCATCAAAGATGAAAATGGCAAACCGCAGGTTCCGTTCCACACGGTTTACATGACTGGCCTGATCCGCGACGACGAAGGGCAGAAAATGTCCAAATCCAAGGGCAACGTCATTGATCCGTTGGATATGGTCGACGGGATATCCCTGGCAGACCTGCTGGAGAAACGTACCGGCAACATGATGCAGCCGCAGTTGGCCGAGAAAATCCGTAAGCGCACCGAGAAACAGTTCCCGGACGGCATTGAGCCGCACGGTACCGACGCCCTGCGCTTCACTCTGGCCGCGCTCGCCTCTACCGGTCGCGACATCAACTGGGATATGAAGCGTCTGGAGGGTTACCGTAATTTCTGTAACAAGCTGTGGAACGCCAGCCGCTTTGTGCTGATGAACACGGAAGACCAGGATTGCGGTTTCAACGGCGGCGAAATGACCTTGTCGCTGGCGGACCGCTGGATCCTGGCGGAATTCAACCAGACCACTAAAGCGTACCGTGAAGCGCTGGACAACTTCCGCTTTGATATCGCCGCAGGCATTCTGTACGAGTTCACCTGGAACCAGTTCTGCGACTGGTATCTGGAGCTGACGAAGCCGGTGATGAACGGCGGAACGCAAGCTGAACTGCGCGGCACTCGCCACACGCTGGTCAGCGTGCTGGAAGGTTTGCTGCGTCTGGCGCACCCGATCATTCCATTTATTACGGAAACCATCTGGCAGCGTGTGAAAGTGATTGCCGGTATCGATGCAGATACCATCATGTTGCAGCCGTTCCCGGACTATAACGCCGCCCAGGTGGATGAAGCCGCACTCGCCGATACCGAATGGCTGAAGCAGGCGATCACCGCGGTGCGTAATATCCGTGCGGAAATGAACATTGCCCCGGGCAAACCGCTGGAACTGCTGCTGCGTGGCTGCAGCAAGGACGCGGAACGTCGCGTGAACGACAACCGTAGCTTCTTGCTGAACCTGGCGCGTCTGGAGAGCATCACCGTGCTGCCTGCCGATGATAAAGGTCCGGTATCGGTCACCAAAATCATTGACGGTGCCGAGCTGCTGATCCCGATGGCAGGCCTCATCAATAAAGAAGATGAGCTGGCGCGTCTGGCGAAAGAAGTGGCAAAAATCGAAGGTGAAATTAGCCGTATTGAAAACAAACTGGCTAACGAAGGCTTTGTGGCGCGCGCTCCGGAAGCGGTGATCGCCAAAGAGCGTGAGAAACTGGACGGTTATGCGGAAGCGAAAGCGAAACTGATTGAGCAGCAGGCGGTCATCGCCGCGCTGTAATCGAATGACCGGATAACGGTAATGTAAAAAGGCCGGAGCATGCTCCGGCCTTTTTGTATCAGATGCTTTATCCGACTTGTTATATCAGATAAAGGGGATCTGCGGCATCATACCGCGTGACAGCACCGCAATCGGCCCCGTCTCAGGTTGTTCGTCATGGTCAGTTAACTCAAGGGTATCCAGATCGCCATCAACCCAGGTATTTGCCGCCAGGAAACGCAGATAGCGCATCTTCATTAACGGGTAGGCCAGCCCCAGCGTAATGGACGACACCACGGCAATCAGCACCCACTGCGCCACCAGCGCATGAAATGCGATCCCGGAATGAAAACGGATACCGCCGTTCGCGAGCGTCAGGTTGTTCATAAAATGGTTGCGTAATCCCATCCACATATAGCCCGTCGAGAGCAGTATCGCCGCGAAGTAAAGCAGGTAACAGACGGCAATTTGCCCCGAGTGGTTTAAAATCAACATACCCAGCAGCTCGTCACTCATTCTCCCGCTCATATTGGCCAACATGATCGCGCCGAAAATGTCAGAGAAGAGCCAGGCGATAACCGCCAGGAAAGGCACAACGATCAGCATCGACAGTAAACATACTTTTATGCACTGCTTCACGCTGACAGCAACGGAGAAACGGTGAACGCCAAATTGCCCCCCCTCACCGACCAGTGAAATCCATTTTGCATAAACGATACCGGCAATCACTCCAACGCCAACAAGAATAATAGCAAACACCAGCGCGGCTTTTGTAATAATAGCCCCAATGCCGTAAGAATCTTCACCAGGAATATTCATTATCGGCAGGATCACTATGGCCAGTAGAATATAAAGTACGACAGGTAATCCCATCATCACCCACCACGCGCGTCCCAATGAACTGTGAAAGTTGAAGCGAACATTATTCAGCGTGGTCATCATGGCATTATATTTTATGCTCTTGACCATAAACACCGGTAACACCAGGAAAAATGCCAACAACAGAACCAGTTCAAGTTCAGGAATTGACTCCACGAAGGAGATCGCGACAATATAACAGAAAAAGCAAAACCAGCTCAGGAAAATGGCCAACCCTGTCGCATGATAGCCAAAACGCGCACCGTTCAATTCCATATGTTCGTAAATATAACGACGACTACGCACCATTGCCCACGGTGAATAAATACCAAGAGTAATGATACATAAAATGACATTCGTCAGGCAGATAATAAAATATTCTCCTGCACGACCATGAAAATCAAACTGCCAACGGGATTTTCGCTCATTTTTCACAAACAAATCCATAACAATTCCTTTGTTTTCAAAAATAAATCTAATAGATATTAAAAGTATACTTATCAGCGAAGACAGAATAACCTGTTCATTGAATGAACGCTTGTTTTTTTACGTACCGCTTGCATGCTTTCAAAGAGAATGATATCACTTACAATTATATATATATTTAGATTTAATAACCGAAAATATGAATAACCAAAAGCATCAACCGCTCACCCTCCGCCGCCTTTCAGCACAGGACAATCCTGTCATCGCTGCGGTTATCCGTCAGGTTTCCGCCGAATACGGTCTCACCGCAGACAAAGGCTACACCGTTGCCGATCCGAATCTGGACGAACTGTATCAGCTCTACTCTCAGCCAGGGCACGCCTATTGGGTAGTGGAGCGTAATGGAGAAATCGTGGGTGGCGGCGGAATTGCCCCATTAACGTGTAGCGAACCGGACATTTGCGAGCTGCAAAAGATGTACTTTTTGCCCGCGGCGCGAGGACAAGGCATGGCGAAGAAACTGGCGCTAATGGCGATGGATCACGCTCGCGCGCAGGGGTTTAAACACTGCTATCTGGAAACTACCGCCTTTTTACGCGAGGCGATTGGCCTGTACGAACATTTAGGGTTTGAGCATATCAGCGAACCGCTGGGCTGCACCGGGCACGTCGATTGCGAAGTGCGCATGCTCAAACCCCTGTAAGATCGGTTATTGCATCTCAGGCGATACAGAAAGTCGAATCACGCCAGCGGCCTGTGCGGCTGGCAATTTCAGCACTTCCACCCACATATCCTGCACCAGATCGCAGACCACCTTCTCCTTCCCTACGCCCTTCTGCGGCTCAGCCATAAGCTGTACATCCTGCCCGTAACGCTGCACCAGTATTGGTACGACGTTTTGCAGATCCTGCATGGCCTGCTGTTTCTCAGCGTCTGTCACCGTGTGTTTATTGACCCCGTAGGCGGCACGCATCATCATGGCATCGCCTTCCATACGCCGTTTCAGAATATCCTGCGAGATAAAACGCATCGGGTTAATCCCGCCTTTAACCTGCGGGAAGAGAAAGCGGAAACACTCGTCGTCGCCTTTTTTCTGCACCTCGGCAATCTGTTCGAGATTGATCTTCATATAGTCAATGACATTACTGTCCGGCGCCTGCTGTAAACGCGACATCTGAATTTGCAGCACCTGCGGTTGAATGGTATCGATAATTTGCTGCTCGGTTTTACCTTCATTTTTCAACTGCAGCGCCTGCGTACGAAGATGGATCCAGAATGCCGGCTCCTGTTCCTTCAGCACCTGAAACGTCGGCATTTGCAGTAACGCGGCATCAAACTGCTGCTCTTCCGTTTGACCGGACGCCGCTTTTTCTCGCGGGATCAGGTAGTGCACGTCAAAGAGGTTCCACGCGACGATTGCCACAATCATCAGCACCGCGCCGGAGGCTTTTCCCACCCAGCCTTTTTTACGCATCAACCCAATCACTGCGGCGATAACCGCGCCAACGTAGCCTGCGAGAAGTACATGTGTCCAGTTCATCGGTATTCCTTGCCCTGAAAAGGACACATTTTTCCCTGCTCACAACAGGATGTCACCTTGCTGCTGTCAGAACTACCGAAATTAAGAGGCAACGGGTACACCGCTGTGAAAGCGAAACTTGTTGTCCGGTGAGACAATCAGCGCGGCCTCCACTTCGCCAAAATGGCGTACACGAGGAGAAATATCTTCCTGTGATACCTGTTGCGCCAGCGCCAGATAGTCCTGGAAGTGACGCGCTTCAGAGCGCAGCAGCGACAGGTAGAACTTTTGCAAATCGTTATCGAGAAACGGGGCCAGCGCGGCAAAGCGTTCGCAGGAGCGCGCTTCGATGTAAGCACCGCAAATCAGCTTATCAATCAGCGTCAGCGGTTCATGCGTGCGCACCGCTTTCAGCATCCCTTTCGCGTAGCGACTGGCGGAGATCTTCACATAAGGAATGTTTCTGGCCTGCATCGCTTCACGCACTTGCCAGAAGTGGTGCAGTTCTTCTTTTATCAATAGCACCATGCTATCGATAAGCTGGCGGCCCCACGGATCGTCCGTTTCCGGCATCACGCTTTTACCAATCTGTTTATGGAGCGCGACAAAGTCGGGTTCTGGCCCCTCCCGAAAGGCGAAGGCTTCATACGGCTGTAGCCAGGCGAGCAGCGCCTCTGCACCCGGTTTATCCGCCACGTACTTACGCACCAGCAGCATCGCCGTTTGCGCCGCCTTAAGTTCGCATATCAGATGATCGGTAAGCAGCAGAGGAAGGTTTTGCGGATCGCGCGCCTGGTCGATCCAGGCCTGCGGGGTAGGACAGTGCAGAAACTGGCGTACCGGGGAGAGAATTTGCGGATAGTCCATGTGTAACCTGTCGAAAGAGTACGGCAGCAAACTGCCGTACTTTTTAACGTTCGGGGTTCTTAGTGACGCACACCGTCGTCATCTTCGTCGACGTAGTCTTCGTCGTCGCCTTCTTCACCTTCTTCACCGTTCGGATCTTCAAAGTAGGTGCCCCAGCCGTCGTATTCAACATCATATTTCTCAGCCAGGTTCATCAGTTGTTCAACCTGCGCGTCGATAAGATCGGCTTTCAGCGCACATTCACTGAGGATATCGCAGCAAATGACAGTGTCGCCTTCTTCCACTTCCAGCTCTTCCGGCTCGGTCACTTCGTAGCCAAGTTTAAACGCTTCAACCGCGGCTTTTTCCAGGGTTTCGAAGTCGTCTGCGGAAAGGTGGTGCTCGATGGTATACAGCGCGTCCGGGTCGCTGCCATCATCCAGTAATTCTTCAATAATCAGGCGCGTTTCTTCACGCTGCTCTTCCAGTTGTTCCGGGTTTGCCATGGCTCGTTCCTCATAATGTCCTGCCGATACTCTTATTGTCACATACCACCGTCATTGCCTCCACCTTTCCAGAAAAGATTTGTTAATCGGGGTTGCAAATGCATAATCATCCATATAAATTGAATTTTAATTCAATAGATGGCATTAGCCATGGGAGGGAACTATGTCAGGTTTTTATCAGAAGCATTTTTTAAAGTTACTCGATTTCACCTCTGCTGAACTCACCACGCTCATCCAACTTGCCGCAAAACTGAAAGCCGATAAAAAAAACGGTAAAGAAGAACAAAAACTTACGGGCAAAAACATCGCGCTCATCTTCGAAAAAGACTCGACCCGCACACGATGCTCTTTCGAAGTTGCCGCTTACGACCAGGGAGCTCGCGTCACTTATCTCGGTTCCAGCGGGAGCCAGATCGGGCATAAAGAGTCAATTAAGGACACCGCACGCGTGCTGGGCAGGATGTATGACGGCATTCAGTATCGCGGTTACGGTCAGGAAGTGGTCGAAACGCTGGCCGACTATGCCGGTGTACCGGTATGGAATGGGTTGACCAATGAGTTCCATCCTACCCAGTTGCTGGCCGACCTGCTGACAATGCAGGAACATTTACCGGGTAAAGCGTTTAACGACATGACGCTGGTGTATGCCGGTGATGCGCGCAATAACATGGGTAACTCAATGCTGGAAGCTGCCGCACTCACTGGACTGGATCTACGTCTGGTAGCGCCAAAAGCCTGCTGGCCTGAAGCATCGCTGGTCGCAGAATGCAGTGCGATGGCGAAGAAAAACGGCGGCAACATTACGCTCACCGAAAATATCGCGGCAGGTGTGAAGGGAGCAGACTTTATCTATACCGACGTCTGGGTATCAATGGGCGAACCAAAAGAGAAGTGGGCGGAGCGTATCGCCATGCTGCGTGACTATCAGGTCAACAGCCAGATGATGGCGCTTTCCGGGAATCCGCAGGTGAAGTTCCTGCACTGTTTGCCCGCCTTTCATGACGACCAGACCACGCTCGGTAAAAAGATGGCGGAGGAATTTGGTCTGCACGGCGGAATGGAAGTCACCGATGAGGTATTTGAATCCCCGGCCAGCATTGTGTTCGACCAGGCCGAGAACCGGATGCACACCATTAAAGCCGTGATGGTGGCAACACTGGCACAGTAATGTTCTCCGCAAAGAAAAACCCCACATATCCATGTGGGGTTCATGAGTAATCTGCAACGAAAATCACAGATTACAATCGTGAATTACGCGCCCATTGGTGGTGTAAACGCGGTGAGTTCCAGCTCCGGTCCGGTGTATTTCTCCGCCATCACCAGCGCAGTGTTGCCCGCACAGCCATTTGCCAGACGCGAGGTCGGGATGTCCTTGGTAAGCACGTTGGCCCCACCGTTTTTACAGATCCCGGTGCCTGCGTAATCCAGATCCGGCCAGGCGCCTTCATGGATACACACCACGCCCTGCTTGATGCCATCAGTGACTTTCGCGCCGGTCAACACCTGGCCGCGCGCGTTCCAGACACGCACCAAATCGCCGTCGGCAATGCCGCGTTTTTTCGCATCTTCCGGATGGATGTAAAACGGCTCACGGTTGGCTACCGCATACTGTTTGCGCAGCGATGCATAGTTAAGCTGACTGTGTAAACGATGCGCCGGATGCGCGGTCAACAGTTGCAGTTCACCCTCTTTAGCGTTGCCCGCCCACTCATCGGGTTCCAGCCAGGTCGGATGCGCCGGGCAATCCTTATAGTTGAAGCCTTCGATGGTTTTTGAGTAAATCTCGATTTTACCGCTCGGCGTACCCAGCGGGTTCATCACCGGGTCCTTACGGAAATCGGCATAGCGCACAAATGCTTCTTCTTTCGGGTTCTTACGCATTTCGATCAGCTTGTTCGCCTCCCAGAAGGCGGTGAACTGCGGCATATTGACACGCTGTTGACGCGCACCTTTCTGCGCCACGTCGTAGAACTCGCGCAGCCAGTCCATTTCGCTCTTGCCTTCGGTATAAACGGCTTTACCGCCAGGCTTGAGCAACTCCGCCATATCCGCGAACACATCAAAATCGTTGCGGGCTTCGAATTGCGGTGGGATGGCTTGTTTCATCGGCACCAGATGCTGGTTACTGTAGTCGCCGGTCATGGTCAGGTCGTTACGCTCAAACGATGTGGTGATCGGCAGAACGATATCAGCGTGCTTGGCGGCAGCCGTCCAGTAGCACTCGGAGATCACCACCAGTTCCGGTTTTTGCCAGGCTTTCACCAGCCGGTTAGTGTCCTGATGATGCGTAAAGTTGCCACCACCGGCCCACCAGATCATGCGCAGATCGGGGAAGGTTTGTTCCTTACCATTGTGTTGATATTTGCCGCCGGGGTTTTCCAGGGCTTCAACAATACGCGCAACCGGGAACGCTTCAACCGCATCGGAAGTTGCCCAGTCGTTACCAGCAGACGAGCCGCCTGCGATTGTTGCTGAAATCGCCGACAGCACACCCCCGCTACGGGTTGGGTTGCCGCCGTTTGAGTAATGGTAAGAGAAGCCGAAACCGCCGCCCTCGGTACCAATCTGGCCGAGCATCGCCGCCAGGGTGACCAGCATCCAGTGGCGCTGTTCGCCGTACTGCTGACGCTGAATGCCCCAGCCCGCCATCAGCATGGTTTTATTCTTAGCAAAGATTTCCGCAAGGACTTCCATTTGCTTCGCCGGAACACCGCAAATCTTCTCGGCCCAGGCCGGATTTTTCGGCGTGTTATCGCTTTTACCTGTCAGATAGGCTTCGAACTCGCCATAGCCGGTGGTGTATTTATCCAGGAAGGCTTTGTCATGCAGTCCTTTTTCTACCAGCGCGAATGCAATCCCCAACATCATCGCCACGTCGGTACCCATATTCGGTGCAATCCACTGCGCTTTATCACCGAAGAAATCGATAGTTTCTGAACGTTGCGGATCGATGGCGATAACGGTTTTGCCGGAAGCTTTCAGTTTATTGAAGTACTCAAGGCCTTGCTCGTCAGTACTGGTCCAGGCAATTTTCAGGGTGTTCAGTGGGTTAAGGCCCCACAGGACCACCACCTGGCTATGTTCGAGGAGCAGCGGCCATGCCGTCTGCTGTTCGTAAACTTCTACCGAACCGACTACGTGCGGCATGATCACCTGTGCCGCACCAGTAGAGTAGTCGCCGGTATGCCCGGTGTAGCCACCGGCCATACTCATGTAGCGCTGAAGCAGCGTCTGAGCTTTGTGCAACACACCACTGGAGCGCCAGCCATAAGAACCCGCAAATATGGAGGATGGGCCATGCTCGGCACGGATACGCGCGTGTTGCTCGTGGATGAGCTTCATGGCGTCTTCCCATGACACTTTGACGAACTCGTCTTTACCACGGTTGCCGTCCGGTTTGCCCGGCGCATTCAGGAAGCCTTTACGTACCATCGGAGATTGAATACGGCACGGGGTATGCGCCTGATCCGGTGCGGTGGTTTGCAGATCGTTAGGAATCGTTTTCGCCAGCGCACCGCGCGACGAAACAATTTTTCCGTCTTTAACGTCGATGTACATCGCACCCCAACGCCCTGCGGTAAGGATCGCGTTACCCGGCGCGTCTGCGGCCCACGCCTGCATCGGGATTGCCGAGGTAATAATCATCGCGCCAGCGGAACCGCCAGCATATTTTATAAAGTTACGTCGTGTAAGGTTCATAGGTTTTCCTTTAATAGTAATTTTCAGTTATTCCTTGGCGGTAAAATCTTTGGCGTGATACTGGAACCAGCGTGTCAGGATGTCTAAATCCTCAGCGCTGATATCCGTTCTCGCGCCCATCCCTTTGGCAACGGAAGGCCAGGCGTTTAAGGTGTAATGTTCAGAAGAAATCGGTGCATGACATCCGGAGCAATACGTTTTGTCGAGTGTTTTGGCGTAGTCCCAGATCACGTCGGGTTTACTCAGTGCGGGCTTGGCCAGAGGTGCGCGCAGAGAAACATTGCGCCACGCGTTTCCGTAGGGATCTTTTTCCCAGTCGCTGGAGATTTTGAGCGCTTTTTGACCTTCATCGGTCAGCGTGGCCAGAACTAAACGCTGGCCCGCCGCGAAGTAAATCACCTGCTCGGCTCCCTGCATTTGACTGCCAATAATCTCCACTTCACGCGCCTCGCCGGATTGACCCACTACGTTCAGTTTGGTGGCCGGATAAACCGTGCCCAGATTACCCAGCTCGGACGGCGCAACGGGATACACTTCTTTTGCATCAGCCGGCGTCTGGCGTGCGCTTTCCATCAGCGCATCATGGGCTTTGGTGTCGATCGTGATTTCAGGCGGGAAGTGCGCGATACCTTTATGACAATCAATACAGGTTTGTTTTTCTTTAATGCCCAGCGCATGCATTTTCTGCGCGTCGGCGCTCTGCTTTTGCAGATCCATGGCGTCAAACTGATGGCACGAGCGGCAGGTCGCCGAATCGTTGGCTTTCATCTGCTCCCAGACGGTCTCCGCCATCTCAAGGCGATGCGCCTCATATTTTTCCGGCGTATCAATTTTGCCGGTGACAAACTCATGCCAGACATCCTTGCTGGCCCGAACTTTAGTGATCAGGTAATCCATACCCGATTGCGGAATATGGCAATCCTGGCACTCGGCGCGGATACCTTTTTGGTTCATAAAGTGTGCGGAACCCTGATACTCTTCATAGGGCGCCTGCATTGTGTGGCAGGAGAGACAAAACGCGGTGTCTGACGTTTTATGCATCACCCACAGGGATGACAGCGCGAGTGTTCCCCCCAGTAGAACGCCCACGAAAACAAGACCAGCTATCCACTTCCATTTTTTATTCATACCTTGCCCTGAAATTAATTCAAAAGTTAATATTTTTTTTGTGCAAGATATTTTGCTGGATGATTTTTCAACAAGAATTGATGTAACACAAAAGTGTTATTAACCAGACAGAGTTAAACGTGCTTTTGATCGAGTTTTTGAAAGTTAATAGAAAATGTTACGGCTAACCGTATGTTGTAACTGAAGTTTCAGTGATGGCGGTATGAAATTAAATATATAACGCCTGACTAAAATTAACCCTACGTTATATATTTAGGTATATAATGAAATAATGAGATCTCTGTGCGCTTTTAATAACTGAAATAAACCGACCTTTACAGATCGGCTGTCTTCTTAATGGATACAGGTCGCCGTGTTTAAACTTTCTCCCACTTTCGCAGGAGCAAAGGTTTTACGGCCGAATTCAGGATAAAGGATAAACGTTACAGCCGCTCCGATTCAGGGAGCGACCGCTCAGTTCCTCAGGCCACCAGCAGTTTCACTACCGCTTTACGCACCGGTGCGGGGGCGCCGACGGCACACAATGGTTTGTGCACTTCTTGCGGATAAAAAACAACAAAGTCGCCTTCATTCAGGATCAGCGTTTTCTCTTGCTCACCTTCCGCTAAAAACGCGATGTCTTTGTCAGCCAGCCAGTCGGTATCAGGCTTACCGGCAGGCAGAACGCTGAAGGTCATCCCTTCCTGACCTTTCAGCACGATCTGAATATCCAGATAGCGCGCGTGATACTCCGCCCGACGCTTCTCAAACGGCTCGGTCATATCTTCAGAAATCAGATAGAACAGACGGCTACCGTCGATCTCATGTTTCCCCTTCTCCGTCGTCTCAGTGACATTTGCCTTGATGTACTCAATCGCCTGGCGAAGTTCTTCAGGAAGCCAGGATTGCAGATGGTGAATATTACCAACGATCATCTCATACCCCTCATTCAAAACAGCGTTTCAATTTCATTTGTTATACGAAAAAATGCCTGGTCGTGCCATCGCTATCTTGCAAAGTTTTGCGTCAGCGCATGTTTATCGCTGGAGTTGTTGACTGTCTGTTAACGCCAAACAGTGATTTATGCATTTTTAATGCATAAAAGGTAAAAAAATCCAATAGATGATTCTCACAACATGTTGTTATAAAAAGAGTTACAGGAAAAACCTTCAGGCGATCACAATTCATTTCCCCTGTTTAATCAATGATAACCCCCATAGTTATTGCTCAATTTACTTTATGGTGAAAATAATATAATTCACAATACGCATATCTATGCATCAAATCATTATTATTTCATACAAATCATAGCGTTACGTTGCTTTCATTGTTTGACCTTGCCAACAAATAATTAACACTGAAGAATAACCTACCGTATAAATGCTTAGTAATTCAGTTTGAGATTTTTTATTTTTGTTATTTCTCAGACCTCTGTCATATATTAATTAAGAAAAAACAAATAACCGAATGGATGTGAAATCCATCACATTCCCGACGTCTGAATAATTCAATGATGCCTCTCGAAAAATATCGAAACAGTAATGACTGCGAGCATTTTCATTATTCGCAGCCACCCCCTTTTTATTCCTGAAATAGAGTGAAAGGTATCGTAATGGAAAAACATTATGTCGGTTCTGAAATCGGCCAACTACGCAGTGTGATGTTGCATCGCCCTAATCTCAGCCTGAAACGCCTCACGCCGTCTAACTGCCAGGAACTGCTGTTTGATGACGTACTGTCGGTCGAACGCGCGGGTGAAGAGCATGATATTTTCGCCAACACGTTACGCGAGCAGGGCATCGAAGTTCTGTTACTGACTGATTTACTGACACAAACGCTGGATATCGCGGAGGCCAAAAGTTGGCTGCTGGAAACGCAAATTTCGGATTACCGCCTTGGTCCTACTTTCGCCACCGACATCCGCGCCTGGCTTGCCGATATGTCGCATCGGGAACTGGCCCGTCATTTAAGCGGTGGACTCACCTACGGTGAAATTCCAGCCTCAATTACAAATATGGTGGTCGATACCCACGATATTAATGACTTTATTATGAAGCCATTGCCAAACCATTTATTTACCCGTGACACCTCCTGCTGGATATATAACGGTGTTTCCATTAACCCAATGGCTAAACCCGCTCGTCAGCGCGAAACCAATAATTTGCGGGCCATCTATCGTTGGCATCCACAATTTGCCGATGGCGAATTTATTAAATATTTCGGTGACGAGAATATCAATTACGACCATGCCACCTTAGAAGGCGGCGATGTGTTGGTGATCGGTCGCGGCGCCGTACTGATCGGCATGTCTGAACGCACGACCCCGCAGGGGATCGAGTTTCTTGCCCAGTCGCTGTTTAAACATCGCCAGGCCGAACGGGTTATCGCCGTTGAACTCCCCAAACACCGCTCTTGTATGCACCTCGATACCGTCATGACCCACATCGATATCGACACCTTCTCCGTCTACCCGGAAGTGGTACGCCAGGACGTGCAGTGCTGGACCCTGACGCCAGATGGCCGCGGCGGCCTGAAGCGTACCGAGGAACGCACGCTGGTTAACGCCATTGAGAAAGCGCTCGGCATCGATCAAGTGCGCTTAATCACTACCGGTGGCGACGCCTTTGAAGCCGAACGTGAACAGTGGAACGACGCCAACAACGTCCTCACGCTGCGCCCCGGTGTGGTTGTGGGCTACGAGCGCAACATCTGGACTAACGAGAAGTATGACAAAGCCGGCATTACCGTGCTGCCAATCCCCGGCGACGAACTGGGACGCGGACGCGGCGGTGCGCGCTGCATGAGTTGCCCACTGGAACGCGATGGCATTTAAGGAACCCACCATGCAAAACAAACCGACTCTGGTTGTCGCCCTTGGCGGCAATGCGTTGCTCAAGCGCGGAGAACCGCTGGAAGCCGATATCCAGCGCAAGAATATCGTTCTGGCGGCAAAAACGATCGCCCAACTCACTCAGCAGTGGCGGGTAGTGCTGGTTCACGGCAACGGGCCGCAGGTGGGTCTGCTGGCATTGCAGAATAGCGCCTATGGCCGCGTCACCCCCTACCCGCTGGATATTCTCGGGGCGGAAAGCCAGGGAATGATCGGCTACATGCTGCAACAGGCGCTAAAGAATCAACTGCCACAGCGGGAAATCAGCGTCCTGCTCACTCAGGTGGAAGTAGACGCTAACGATCCGGCCTTTTGCAATCCCACCAAGTATATCGGTCCGGTTTATGACCATGCACAGGCCAATGCATTACAGGCTGAAAAAGGTTGGGTTTTCAAAGCCGACGGCAAAGCCTTCCGCCGCGTGGTGCCCTCACCACAGCCGAAACGCATTGTTGAAAGCGATGCCATCCAGGCGCTGATCGCCCGCGATCACCTGGTTATCTGTAATGGTGGCGGCGGTGTGCCGGTTGTCGAGAGAGCTGACGGTTACCACGGTCTCGAAGCGGTGATCGACAAAGACCTCTCCGCCGCGCTGCTCGCCAGCCAGATCCATGCCGACGCGCTGCTGATCCTGACCGATGCCGACGCGGTGTATCTCGACTGGGGCAAACCCACTCAACGTCCACTGGCCCAGGTGACGCCGGAATTGCTGAACGAAATGCAGTTCGATGCCGGCTCGATGGGACCCAAAGTCAGCGCCTGTGCCGAATTTGTCAGCCGCTGCCACGGCATTGCAGGCATCGGTTCGCTGGCTGATGGCCCGGCCATTCTCGCCGGCGATAAAGGCACTCTGATTCGGCGCGAAACCGCAGTCGCATAACCCTTTTTACCTGATGGCACGACTCCGTAGGCCGGATAAGGCAACGCCGCCATCCGGCAGCGAAACCCTGCCATTGCCTGATGGCACTGCGCTTATCAGGCCTACATCAACCAAGGATACATTGATGGCTATTTCACTGAAAAATCGCAATTTTTTAAAGCTTCTCGACTTTACCCCGGCGGAGATCCAGTTTCTTATCGATCTGGCGATTGAACTAAAGGCGGCGAAAAAAGCCGGGCGCGAAAAGCAAACGCTGAGCGGGAAAAACATCGCGCTGATATTCGAAAAAACCTCAACCCGCACCCGCTGTGCCTTTGAGGTCGGGGCATTCGACCAGGGCGCGCAGGTCACTTACCTCGGCCCAAGCGGCTCGCAGATTGGGCATAAAGAGTCGATGAAAGATACCGCTCGCGTACTGGGCCGGATGTATGACGGCATCGAATACCGCGGGTTCGGTCAACAGATCGTTGAGGAACTGGGGCAATACGCCGGGGTACCGGTGTGGAATGGCCTGACCGACGAATTCCATCCTACACAGATCCTCGCGGATCTGATGACCATGCTGGAGCACGCGCCCGGGAAAACGCTGCCCGAACTGAGCTTCGCTTACCTTGGCGATGCGCGCAACAACATGGGCAATTCACTGATGGTTGGCGCCGCGAAGATGGGCATGGATATTCGCCTCGTTGCGCCAAAATCCTTCTGGCCAGATGAAGCGCTGGTCGCCCAGTGCCGCCATATAGCCAGCACCACCGGGGCGCGCATTACGCTGACGGACGATGTGGAAGAAGGCGTCTATGACGTCGATTTTCTCTACACCGACGTCTGGGTCTCCATGGGTGAGCCGAAAGACGCCTGGGCTGAGCGCGTCAGCCTGATGACCCCGTACCAAATCAACCAGAAGGTTATCGACGCCACCGGCAATCCCGACGTCAAGTTCATGCACTGCCTGCCCGCTTTCCATAACGAACACACCAAAGTAGGACGTGAAATCGAAGCTGCCTACGGCCTGAAAGGGCTGGAAGTGACGGAAGAGGTTTTTGAATCCGCTCACTCCATTGTGTTCGACGAAGCGGAAAACCGCATGCACACCATCAAAGCAGTGATGGTGGCGACGCTCGGCGACTAACCCACACGGAAAGCGCCGTCCGGGACGGCGTCTTCCTCCACGGTAGCTACTGGACCGAACGAACCAGGCGCGGGTGCCCTGACCCGCGCCTCACGTAAGGAGACCCATTATGCGAAACCAGGATTTTCCATGCCTCTTCGTTAATCTTTCGGTCATTCGTGACAACGCCCGCACGCTGATCGCGTTGTGCCGCCAGCACGGCGTAGAGCCTGTCGGCGTCAATAAGCTGAGCTGTGAAGCGGCGAATGTCGCCAGAGCCATGATTGATGCGGGCATCAGCACGATTGCGGATTCCCGGATCCAGAATCTTAAAAAAATCGCCGACCTGCCTGTCGACAAACTGCTGCTGCGTTTGCCCCAGATAAGCCTTGCGCACGACATCGTGGCCTATGCGGATATCTCGCTCAATTCCGAAGAACATACGTTGCAGGCACTCTCTGCGGCCGCCCTGGCACAGAACAAAACGCATCGGGTCATTCTGATGCATGACCTGGGCGATCTGCGCGAAGGCTGCATGGATCCACAGGAAACGCGCCGCCTCGCACGCCTGGTGCACAAGGAACTACCGGGACTGACGCTGGAAGGCCTTGGTGCCAATCTCGCCTGCTATGGCGGGGTGGAACCTACCACCGAAAACCAGCAGGCACTGGTCGATCTCGCCCATGAGATAGAAGACGAACTGGATATTGAACTGCGCACCATTTCCGGTGCCAGTTCCGCCGCCCTGTTCCTGCTGATTAACGGCGGGCTACCGACGGGCGTTAACCAGTTACGGCTTGGCGCATCACTGATTATGGGATTCGGCCTGAATGACGAGCCGATTCCCAACACGCGCCAGGACGCTATCAAGCTCGGCGTGGAGATCATTGAACTGAAAGACAAGCCCTCCGTTCCGCAACACTCAACGGCGCTGGATGCCATGGGGAGAAAGCCGGTTTTCGAAGATCTTGGCGTACACCACCGGGCGCTGGCTGCCCTCGGCGAACAGGATGTCTCCTTCTCCCAACTCCGGCCTTTTGACCCCGGCGTCAAAGTGCTCGGCGCCAGTTCCGATCACCTGATCCTCGATGTCACCCACTCCGCATCGGGATATCAGGTAGGCGACATCGTTTATTTCTCCCTGGGATACAGCGGCGTCTTGCAATGCATGACCTCCGAATACGTCGGCAAGCAATACAGCTACTTCTAAAAAATGACTCTCTGTCAGATTGAGGACTCTCTTCATGACTACTCTTGATACCAGCAAACCGGCTGCGGATGCTTCGGCCTCCCTGTCCGAAGGTAAGCTTAAACTTCCGGCGCTGACGGCGCTTGTGGTCAGTGCCCTGATCGCCGCCGGGGTATTTTCTCTGCCGCAGAATATGGCGGCCAAAGCGGGTGCCGGCGCGATCCTGATCGGCTGGGGGATTACCTTTATCGGGATGTTAACCCTTGCCTTTGTTTTCCAGACCCTGGCGCACCGTAAAAGCGAAGTTGAAGGCGGCGTGTATGGTTATGCCCGCGCGGGCTTTGGCGAGTACATCGGTTTTAACTCCGCCTGGGGTTACTGGATCTCGGCGTGGATCGGCAACGTTTCGTACTATGTGGTGATCTGTTCTGCCCTCGGTTCTTTCAGTGCGCTCGGTTTCTTTGGCGATGGCACCACGCTTTCCGCGCTGATTGTGGGTTCAATTCTGCTCTGGAGTCTGCATTTCCTGATCTGTCGCGGCGTGCAGGGTGCTGCTCTGCTCAATCTGATCGGCACGGTTGCGAAAGTGGTTCCTCTGATCATGTTTGTCGTGTTGGTCAGCGTCGCCTTTCAGGTCCGCACCTTTAAGATTGAATTCTGGGGTAATGAACAGCTCGGCTCCGTCATGGACCAGGTGAAAAACATCATGCTGGTCACCACCTGGGTTTTCATCGGCATTGAAGGCGCTGCGATGTACTCGGGCCGGGCGATGAAAAAATCAGACGTGGGTAAAGCCACCATGATTGGATTTTTCATCTCGATCCTGCTGTTCGTCGCCGTTTCGGTTCTGTCGTTGGGCGTCCTTTCACAGCCGGAGCTCGCGCAGTTGAAGAACCCCTCCACCGCAGGCGTACTGGCTGCGGCGGTCGGACCGTGGGGCGCCGCTCTGATGAATATTGGCCTTATCGTTTCCGTTGGTGCCGCGCTGCTGGCCTGGACGTTATTGTCTGCGGAAACAGCGTATATGGCCGGTAAAGACGGCACTATGCCCAAATTTCTGGGTAAGGAAAACGCCAACAAAGCGCCGATCAACGCGCTACTACTGACCAATGGCCTGACCCAACTGTTCCTGATCATCGCCCACTTCCAACAGGCGGGGTATCTTGCGCTGCTGCTGCTTGCGACCTCAATGATCCTGATCCCTTATTTTCTCAGTGGCTTGTATGCCCTGAAAGTGGCGTGGCAGAGGGATGGTTACCACAGTGATGAACAGCGTTCTGTCACCCGCGACATCATCATCGGCGCGCTGGCAACACTCTATGGCGCCTGGCTGGTCTATGCCGCCGGAATGGAATATCTGCTGCTGTCGATGATCCTCTACGCCCTTGGTATCGTTTTTTATGTCTGGGCGCGGAAAGAGAAAAATGGACGACTTTTCAATCCAATAGAGATCGTTCTGGCTATTATGGTGGTGGTCGCAGGGATCTATGCGGTCTATCTGTTGGCGACAGGCGTGCTCACGCTCAGTTGATGCACGTCAATTCAGGGAAGACGAAGCGGCAAAACTCCGCCTTCCCTTAGACGACTAAGTGGAATATTTTCTCATGAAGATGCCATCCGTCAGGATGCTGAAGCGCGCTCCTGTAAAATTTCAATAGGCCGATCAAATACATCCCGGTTGAAATGGAGAACGTTTGCTTAGTGCGTCATCAATTAAAAATAGAAACATTGGGCAGACCTATTGGTTGTTATCTTCGGCTGATTACACTGGACTAACTGATGATGAAACTTTACCAACCCGCTTCAGAAAAAGAAGAACTACAGCTCTCTGTTTGTCAGCGCCTGATTGGCGAAAAAAGTTATCTCTCGCAGGAGGAGATCCGCCGCGATCTGCAAAATTACGGCTTTGAAACCATCAGCCAGTCAACGGTTTCCCGCCTGCTAAAAATTCTTGGCGTCATAAAAATTAGAAATACGAAAGGACAAAAAATTTATTCCGTTAATCCGCAATTGCGCCCTGCCCCAGATGCCGCCCGTTCGATTGCTGAAATGGTGGTAAGCGTGGAGCACAACAGCGAATTTATCCTTATCCATACCGCGGCCGGTTATGGCCGTGCCGTTGCCAGGATCCTCGATTACCATGCCCTGCCAGAGATCCTGGGAGTGATAGCGGGTAGCAGTATTGTCTGGGTTGCCCCGCGGGTTGTACAGCGGACTGGCCTTGTCCACAAACAGATTAACTACTTACTAAAAATGAATTAATATTCATTAAAACCGTTTGCGTTGAATAAAAATGGCATTTTTTGCTTGATCCGCAAACGGAGCTGAGTATAATCGCGGACAATTTGCCGGGAGGAAGTATGGTCCAGTGTGTACGACATTCTGTCTTACCGCGTCTGAAAACAGACGCTGGCCTGCCGTTTTTCTTTCCGTTGCTCACCTATTCCCAGCCCCTCAAATGAGGGGCTTTTTTTTTGCCCAGGCGTCAGGAGATAAACATGGCTAACCCGCTATATCAAAAACACATCATTTCCATAAACGACCTCAGTCGCGACGACCTCAATCTGGTGCTGGCGACCGCGGCGAAATTAAAAGCTAACCCACAGCCGGAACTGCTCAAGCACAAGGTGATTGCCAGCTGCTTCTTTGAAGCTTCTACCCGTACCCGCTTGTCGTTTGAAACCTCAATGCACCGCCTGGGTGCCAGCGTGGTCGGCTTCTCCGACAGCGCCAACACGTCGCTGGGCAAGAAAGGCGAGACGCTGGCGGATACTATTTCCGTTATCAGCACCTACGTTGACGCGATCGTGATGCGCCACCCGCAGGAAGGCGCGGCACGTCTGGCGACCGAGTTCTCCGGCAAGGTGCCGGTCCTGAACGCTGGCGACGGTTCGAATCAACATCCAACCCAGACGCTGTTGGATCTGTTTACCATTCAGGAAACACAGGGGCGTCTCAATAACCTGCATGTGGCAATGGTCGGTGACCTGAAATATGGTCGTACCGTGCACTCACTGACGCAGGCGCTGGCGAAGTTTGATGGTAACCGCTTCTACTTTATCGCCCCGGATGCGCTGGCGATGCCGCAGTACATTCTCGATATGCTTGACGAAAAAGGCATCGCCTGGAGCCTGCACGCCTCTATCGAAGAGGTAATGGCGGAGGTGGACATTCTGTACATGACCCGCGTACAGAAAGAACGTCTGGACCCTTCAGAATATGCCAACGTGAAAGCCCAGTTTGTGCTGCGCGCCAGCGACCTGGCGGGCGCGCGGGAAAACATGAAGGTACTGCATCCGCTGCCGCGTATTGATGAAATCGCCACGGACGTGGATAAAACGCCTCACGCCTGGTATTTCCAGCAGGCAGGTAACGGGATTTTCGCACGCCAGGCGTTACTGGCACTGGTTCTGACTAGCGATTTGGCACTGTAAGGGGAGATAACGAGATGACACACGATAATAAACTGCAGGTTGAAGCAATTAAATGCGGCACCGTAATCGACCACATTCCCGCACAGATCGGCTTTAAATTGCTGACCCTGTTTAAGCTGACCGAAACCGATCAACGCATCACTATCGGTCTTAACCTGCCTTCGGGTGAAATGGGGCGTAAAGACCTGATTAAAATTGAGAATACCTTCCTGACCGCCGAACAGGTTAACCAACTGTCGCTGTACGCGCCGCAGGCCACCGTTAACCGTATCGACAACTACGAAGTGGTAGGCAAATCACGTCCAAGCCTGCCGGATCGCATCGACAGCGTGCTGGTCTGCCCGAACAGTAACTGCATCAGCCACGCCGAGCCGGTTTCTTCCAGCTTCGCAGTGAAAAAACGGGTAGATGACATCGCACTCAAATGCAAATACTGCGAAAAAGAGTTTTCTCATTATGTGGTGCTGGCCAACTAATTGGGGTTGGTTATAAATTCCTGGCTCCCTATAATGCCTGAGATATTTCATTTACCGCTGTACTTCAGGAGAAATCATGAGCAAAACTATCGCGACGGAAAATGCACCCGCAGCAATCGGTCCATATGTTCAGGGCGTTGATCTGGGCAGCATGATCATCACTTCCGGTCAGATCCCGGTTGACCCGAAAACCGGTAGCGTATCGGAAGACGTCTCTGCGCAGGCGCGTCAGTCGCTGGAAAACGTGAAAGCTATCGTTGAAGCCGCTGGCCTGAAAGTGGGCGACATCGTGAAGACGACCGTATTTGTCAAAGATCTGAACGATTTCGCGACCGTCAACGCCACCTATGAAGCGTTCTTCACCGAGCACAATGCCACCTTCCCGGCACGTTCCTGCGTGGAAGTGGCGCGTCTGCCAAAAGACGTGAAGATCGAGATCGAAGCGATCGCCGTTCGTCGCTAAGCGATAAAAAATCCGGGCATTTCTGCCCGGATTTTCGTTACTGCCGTCCCCTTACATCACGCCAAAGAATTTCGGCAGGAACAGCGAAATGGCCGGAATATAGGTTACCAGCATCAGCACCAGGAAAAGCACCGCATAGAACGGTAGCATCGCCTTCACTACCTGCTCGATCTTCTGTTTACTCACCGCACTGGCGACAAACAGCACCGACCCCACCGGCGGCGTGATCAACCCAATCCCCAGGTTTACCAGCATAATCATCCCGAAATGGACCGGATCAATGCCGAGGGCGTTGGTGACCGGCAGCAGCACGGGCGTCAGAATCAGAATCAGCGGCGCCATGTCCATCAGCGTACCGATCAGCAGCAGCATGATGTTAATGCACATCAGAATGACATATTTGTTATCCGAGATGCTGGTAAAGGCTTCGGTAATGCGCATCGGCAGTTGCATGTACGTCATGATGGCGCCAAATGCCGCGGCGAAACCGATCAGGATCATCACGATGGTCACGGTCTTCACGGTGCGATACATCAGCTTCGGCAATTCAGACCATTTGTAGTCGCGGTAGATAAACATGGTGACGAAGAACGCCCACAGGCAGGCGATCGCTGCCGATTCCGTCGCGGTAAAGATACCGGAAAGGATCCCACCCATAATAATGACGACCGTCATCAGCCCCCACAGCGTATCGAGAAAGATCTTCAGCGCCTGTCTGAACGGCACGCGCTCTCCTTTCGGATAGCCGCGCTTATGGGCAAAGCCAACACACATTACCATCAGGGTAAAACTCAACAACAACCCCGGCAGGATCCCGGCAATGAACAGGGCGGCAATCGACACCGTACCGCCCGTCGCCAGCGAGTAGATAACCGAGTTATGGCTGGGCGGCGTCAGGATTGCCTGCACCGAACCGCTGGCCGTGACCGCCGCAGCGAAGTCGCGCGGATACCCTTTCTTATCCATTTCAGGGATCATCACCGAACCGATGGAGGCAGTATCCGCCACCGACGATCCTGAGATCGCGCCAAAAAAGGTCGACGCCACAATATTCACCAGCGACAGACCGCCGCGGATAAAGCCAACAAAGATATAGGCGAAGTTCACTAAGCGCCGCGCGATCCCACCTTCTGCCATAATGGCCCCGGCCAGAATAAAGAACGGGATCGCCAGCAGCGAGAATTTGTTCACACCGTTGGTCAACTGGATCATCACCGCTTCCAGCGGGATATCGATATACCACGCCCCGACGATCGCGCTGATCCCCACCGCGTACGCCACCGGCACCCCAATCGCCAGCATGATGCCGAGCGTAAAAACGAGAATAAATGCATCCATCTGCTTTCCCCTATGAAGTCGGTTCGGTCATCAACTGGTTGAACCCAGCATGACCACGGGACGTTGATACTGAGCGCCACGGCAGATCTTTTCGATGATGAAAAGCAGCGTGATCGCCGAACCGATAGGGAGCGGAAGATAGTTTTCCCCGGCAGTCAAAATTGGGAATTCCGCCACGGGCTGTTGCCACAACTCGTAACAGAGCGTCGAACCGTACCAAAGAATAAAAATACTGATCGCCAGCAGCATCAGATCGGCACCGATAAAGCAGATTCGACGCCCCATGTCGCCAAGACGGTCAGTCACCATGCTGACAGCAATATGCGAACCCGCGCGGTAACTGACCGCCGCACCGATAAAGGTGAACGTCACCATGCATAATATGGCGACCGGCTCAGGCCAGGACAGCGCGCTGTTCATCACATAGCGCGCGAATATCCCCACAGGAATTACCGCCACCATGACCAATAAAGCCAGCCCGGCAATCCACATTGAAATTCGATACAGCACATCCATTACCGATGAATAATATTCACCCATAATCATCACCTCGAACGAATAACCGATTCAGGCGGATGACCTCCGTCACCCGCCTGATGAATTACTTCACATCCTGAATTCGCTTGATCAAATCCTGGTGGTCTTTGCCATATTGATCCCGGACGGACTGTGTGGCTTTATAGAAATAATCCGTATCGATATCATGAAAATTCACACCATTCGCTTTCATCGTTTCCAGTGATTTCGCGTTATACGCTTGCCAGAGTTGACGCTGCTCAATTTGTGCTTCTTTCGCCAGTTTAATAATTAAATCCTGATCTTCTTTTTTCAACTTGTCCCACTTGGCTTTTGAAAACAGGAACAGTTCAGGAATAATGAAATGCTTACTCCAGGTGTAATTTTTGGCAACTGGCAAATAGTTATGCGCGACAAAAGTCGGTGGGTTATTTTCCGTGCCATCAATGACCCCGGTTTGCATGCCGCTAAACACCTCGCTGGTCCCCATTGCGATCGCATTCGCCCCCATGGCTTTTAAGGTATCGATCGATACCGGGCTGGTTTGGACGCGAATTTTCATTCCCTTCAGGTCTTCCGGTTTCACTACCGGATCCTTGGTAATCAGGTTACGCGTTCCGGCATCCATCCAGCCAAGAAACACCAGTCGGGACTGACTGTTAGCGGTCAGCCTGTCGCCGATCTCCTGACCAATCGCCCCGTCCAGTACTTTGTGCAGGTGATCTTCATCACGGAAGACATAAGGCAAGGTGAAGACGTTAATCTCTGGCAATATTGCGGCAACCGGAGACATCGACACGCGGATAATATCAATTGCGCCCAGTTGCGCCTGTTCAATCATCTGCTTTTCATCGCCCAGCACGCCGCCCGGAAAGGTTTTAATATCCAGACGCCCGTCAGTGGCGGCGCTGAGTTTTTCGCCCATATGCTTCACAGCAACCACGTTCGGATAATCCGCCGGATGGACATCTGCCGCACGCAGCGTTTGTGCAGACGCCGCCTGGGCGGCCAGCACTAAGGCGGTACCCATGCACAGGTTTAACAAGGTTTTGGTCAGTTTCATTTTTCCATCTCCAGAGGTTTATAATTTTCATTAATACAAACGACTTGCAGGATAGAGGGCCACCTTAATTAAAAGGGACAGTAAGGAATGACATTGCCCGGACAGACGAGTCGGTGTAACAAATTATTACGATGATTATGTTCATAAAATGACGCGGGATGGAATTTTTTTTAGCACGCTGTTTCATTTTTGCAATGAAGGTCTTTTTCCTGGAAAAAAGATGTTCTGAAGAGGCCTAAAATTGTGATCAACCACACCTCTTTGGTTTTTCAAAAAAAATAAAACACGGCGAATGAAAGAATATATTCTTTGCAGGGTGAAGAGCAAAATGGCTGCCGAAGCAGCCATTATTTTCGCTTATTGCCAGCCGTAGCGGCGGCTATAGAAACCTTTTACCAGCTGCGTTAACGTCATATATCCCACCAGAATCGCTACCAGCCACGGGAAATAACTCAGCGGTAACGCCTGCAATTGCAGATAACCTGCCAGCGGTGAGAACGGCAACGCGATTCCCACAACCATTACCACCAGCGTCATCAGCATCAGTGGCCAGGCGGCGCGACTCTGGATGAACGGCAGGCGGCGCGTACGAATCATATGCACAATCAGCGTTTGCGAGAGCAGGCCTACCACAAACCAGCCTGACTGGAACAGCGTCTGCGCTTCTGGCACATTTGCATGGAATACCCACCACATCAGGCAGAACGTCAGAATGTCGAAGATGGAGCTGATCGGGCCGAAGAAGAGCATGAAGCGACCCAGATCCGCCGGATTCCAGCGCTGTGGTTTTTGGATCTGCTCATCATCAACGTTATCAAACGGGATCGCCACCTGAGATACATCGTACAGCAGGTTCTGAATCAGCAAGTGCAGCGGCAACATGGGCAGGAACGGCAAAAAGGCACTTGCCACCAGCACGCTAAAGACGTTACCAAAGTTAGAACTGGCGGTCATTTTGATGTACTTCAGCATATTGGAGAACGTACGGCGCCCTTCAATCACGCCCTCTTCCAGCACCATCAGGCTCTTTTCCAGCAGGATAATATCAGCCGCTTCACGGGCGATGTCTACCGCACCATCCACCGAAATGCCGATATCCGCCGCGCGCAGCGCCGGCGCGTCATTGATGCCGTCGCCCATAAAGCCCACCACGTGCCCTTCGCGTTTGAGCAGCCGGACGATCCGCTCTTTATGCATCGGCGTCAGGCGTGCAAACAGCGTGGTACGCTGGGCCAATGCGGCGAGCGCGTCGTCGCTCATGCCTTCGATCTCGTTCCCGACAATCACTTCTCCGGCGTCCAGGCCCACCTCATGGCACACCTTCGCAGCCACCAGTTCGCTGTCACCGGTCAGGATCTTCACGGTGATGCCACTGGCGTTAAGCGCCTTCAGGGCGGGCGCGGTAGTCTCCTTCGGCGGATCGAGGAAGGCAATGTAGCCTTCAAGGATCAGATCGGATTCATCAATACGCTGGTAATCGCCTTCCCGTGCCGGCAGATATTTGGTCGCCACGGCAACGACGCGCAGCCCCTGACGGTTCAGCGTGTCAGTCACGCGCTTCACCCGTCGCAGCATGTTGTCATCCAGCGGGACAATTTCGCCGTTATGGCGCACCTGCGTACAGACGCTGAGGATCTCCTGCAACGCGCCTTTGCACACCAGTTGATGGACATTCGTCTCTTCTGCCACCACCACCGACATCCGGCGGCGCTCAAAATCAAACGGGATCTCATCAATTTTCTGCCAGCGGGTAGACAACTCGCGCGCGGCCCCTTCATCAACGCCTTCCAGCACGGCGGTATCCAGCAGGTTTTTCAGCCCGGTCTGATAATGGCTGTTCAGCCACGCGGCATGCAGAACACGTTCACTGGGTTTACCGGAGATATCCGTATGATTCTCCAGCACGATTTTATCCTGGGTCAGCGTGCCGGTTTTATCGGTGCACAGAACATCCATCGCGCCGAAGTTCTGAATTGCATCCAGATGTTTGACGATCACTTTTTGCTTCGACAGTTTTACCGCGCCGCGCGCCAACGTCGAAGTAACAATCATCGGCAGCATTTCCGGCGTCAGACCCACGGCGACGGAGAGCGCAAACAGCGCTGCTTCCCACCAGTCGCCTTTGGTATAACCGTTAATGAGCAATACCACCGGGGCCATCACCAGCATAAAGCGAATCAACAGCATGCTGACGCGGCCGATCCCCTTCTGAAAGGCGTTCTGCTCGCTTTCCTGTTCGCTGACGCGCCCCGCCAGTTGACCAAACCAGGTATGAGCGCCGGTGGCGATCACCATCGCCTGCGCCGTGCCGCTCACCACGTTGGCTCCCATAAAGCAGAGGGTGTCGCACTCAAGCGGGTTACTTTGATTAACGTCGCGGGTGTTTGCCACTTTCTCCACCGGCAGCGATTCGCCGGTTAACGATGCCTGGGCGATAAACAGATCCCGCGCCTGAATCACCCGCAGATCGGCCGGGATCATATCCCCCGCCGACAGCTTGATAATGTCGCCGGGCACCAGCTGATCGCCAGGCAGCTCAACCCAGCCGTTTTCCCCTTTATCATTGATGACCCGCAGCACCGTCGAGGTGTTGCT
Source organism: Citrobacter farmeri (assembly GCF_019048065.1). Classification (NCBI taxonomy): domain Bacteria; kingdom Pseudomonadati; phylum Pseudomonadota; class Gammaproteobacteria; order Enterobacterales; family Enterobacteriaceae; genus Citrobacter; species Citrobacter farmeri. Next base: position 588,954 of record NZ_CP077291.1, on the reverse strand, counting down.
GACCATCGCTTTCAGCGCGTCTGCCGCTTTGGTGGAACGCGCTTCCTGGACAAAATTAAGCAGTGTGGAGATGACCACCATCAGGGCTATTACCCCGGCGGCGAAGAGATCCTCGGTGGCATACGAGATCGCCCCCAGCAGGGTCAGTAAGATATTGAACGGGTTACGATAGCAGACCCACAGATGCTTCCACCACGGTGACGGTTTCTGGGTAGGCAGAAGGTTTTCACCGTGTTGTTCGCGGGCGGCGTTCACCTCTGCCGCAGTGAGTCCTTCCGGATGCGCATTAAACGTTTTCCACAACGTCTTTTCATCCATCACGGCCACTTTCAGGCAGTGTTCGCTCAGTGAAGAAGGCATCGGGGTGCTGGCAATCGACTGTGCATTGGGTAACGGATCGCGATGCACCAGGCGATCGGGCAGATGGCGGCCAAGCCGGGCAAACAGCTGGCGAGTGATATTTTTAAACATAGGCAGTCCCTCCGCGCCAACAGACTGGGCGCAGAAATATCCTTCAGGCGTGGCAAAGCCTTACCTGACAGGTAACATGATTTTCTTCAACAGGGACGTTAACGCGTCACTGTCTTACATCACCGGTAAGACAGCGAAGGGCAGGCTTACCGGAAAGAACGTGTTCTCCATTTCGGGAGAGGGGTGGGATCGGGATCCATAAAGCCTCCGGTAAGTGAATGATTTAGCCCGCAGATTATAAGTTGTAGATCATAATATTTGTGGCATCTATAGCGTTATAATACCCCCCGGCAATTAAACAAAACATATACACAAAATCATTCGGGCGCATCCTGGCGGCAAGTGAATAAACGACGCCAACACAGAAGCAGCGCGACGGATGAAACGTATAAACCAGACTTTGCCCATTGAGGTTTCTACAAGTAAAGTTACCCTCTTATCATCTTTTGCTGCGTGCCACGGGAAAACAGGATGCAAAATCGGCTGACAATCAAAGACATCGCCCGCTTAAGCGGCGTGGGAAAATCCACCGTTTCCCGTGTGCTCAACAACGAAAGCGGCGTCAGTGAACGGACCCGCGAGCGTGTCGAAGCAGTGATGAATCAGCACGGATTTTCTCCCTCTCGTTCGGCCCGCGCCATGCGCGGCCAAAGCGATAAAGTGGTCGCCATTATTGTGACCCGCCTCGACTCATTATCAGAAAACCTTGCCGTACAGACGATGCTGCCGGTGTTTTATGAGCAGGGTTACGATCCGATCATGATGGAAAGTCAGTTTTCTCCGGAAAAAGTGGAAGAGCACCTGGGAATGCTGAAACGCCGCAACATCGACGGCGTAGTGCTGTTTGGTTTTACCGGCATCACAGACGTGATGATCGCCCCGTGGCAGGCATCGCTGGTGCTGCTGGCACGTGATGCGAAAGGCTTTGCTTCCGTCTGCTATGACGACGACGGGGCGATTAAAATCCTGATGCAGCACCTCTACGATCAGGGACATCGCCACATCAGTTTTCTCGGCGTTCCGCACAGTGACGTCACCACCGGAAAGCGCCGCCATGACGCCTATCTCGCCTTTTGCAAGCAACATAAGCTACATCCCGTCGCTGCCCTGCCTGGACTGGCGATGAAGCAAGGCTATGAGCATGCCGCAAGCGTAATGGCACCGGACACTACCGCGCTGGTTTGCGCCACGGATACGCTCGCACTCGGCGCCAGTAAGTATTTGCAGGAACAGCGGATCGATAACCTGCAACTGGCGAGTGTCGGTAATACGCCGCTGATGAAATTCCTGCATCCGGAGATCGTCACGGTCGATCCCGGCTATGCCGAGGCCGGACGCCAGGCCGCTGCACAGCTGATCGAGCAGATCAACGGACGCAGCGATCTGCGCCAGATCGTCATTCCTTCCACCCTTTCCTGACGCATTGCCGATCGCTTTCTGAACGATAATTTGTGATCTTCGCTGCGTTTCGGGAACGTTCCCATTTTTAATTTATTATCCCGGATATACTCTGTGCCCATCGCAAAACAACCCCTTTTTCACAGTCATCGCCATGAGGCTTCATGATGAGCAAAGTTAAACAAGCGGATATTGATCGGCTGATAGAGTTGGTAGGCGGGCGAGAGAATATTGCCACAGTGAGTCACTGTATTACGCGCCTGCGCTTTGTACTGAATCAGCCAGCCAACGCCAGACCGAAAGAAATCGAAGAATTACCGATGGTCAAAGGCTGTTTTACCAACGCCGGTCAGTTCCAGGTGGTGATTGGCACCGACGTTGGCGACTATTACAAGGCGCTGCTGGCGACAACCGGACAGGCGCATGCCGATAAAGAGCAGGCGAAAAAAGCGGCTCGCCAGAACATGAAATGGCATGAGCAACTGATCTCCCACTTCGCGGAAATCTTCTTCCCGCTGCTGCCGGCGCTGATTAGCGGGGGCCTGATTTTAGGTTTTCGTAACGTCATTGGCGACCTGCCGATGAGCAACGGGCAGACGCTGGCGCAGATGTATCCGGCGCTGAAAACGATTTATGACTTCCTGTGGTTGATTGGCGAAGCCATCTTCTTCTACCTGCCAGTGGGTATCTGCTGGTCGGCGGTGAAAAAAATGGGCGGCACGCCGATCCTCGGCATCGTGCTTGGCGTCACGCTGGTATCGCCACAGTTAATGAACGCTTATCTGCTGGGGCAACAGGTACCGGACGTGTGGAACTTTGGCCTGTTCACCATCGCGAAAGTGGGTTATCAGGCACAGGTCATTCCGGCACTGCTGGCCGGTCTGGCGCTGGGGGTGATTGAAACGCGCCTGAAGCGCATCGTGCCGGATTATCTGTACCTCGTGGTGGTGCCAGTGTGTTCGCTGATCCTCGCCGTATTCCTCGCCCATGCGCTGATCGGTCCGTTTGGCCGCATGATTGGCGACGGCGTGGCGTTTGCGGTTCGCCATCTGATGACCGGCAGTTTCGCCCCGATTGGCGCTGCGCTATTCGGCTTCCTGTATGCCCCGCTGGTGATTACCGGTGTGCATCAGACCACGCTCGCCATCGATATGCAGATGATCCAGAGCATGGGGGGAACCCCGGTATGGCCGCTGATTGCCCTTTCCAACATCGCACAGGCGTCCGCTGTGGTGGGCATTATTATCGCCAGCCGTAAACAGAACGAACGCGAGATTTCCGTTCCTGCCGCAATCTCCGCCTATCTGGGGGTCACTGAGCCGGCAATGTACGGTATCAACCTGAAATACCGCTTCCCGATGCTCTGCGCGATGGTTGGTTCCGGCCTTGCCGGGCTGCTCTGCGGCCTGTACGGGGTGATGGCGAACGGCATCGGTGTCGGCGGCTTGCCGGGTATTCTCTCCATCCAACCGACTTACTGGCAGGTGTATGCCGTCGCGATGGCGATCGCCATTGTCATCCCGATCGTGCTGACCTCCGTGGTCTACCAGCGTAAATACCGCCAGGGCACGTTGCAGATTGTTTGATTTTATTCGGGGCGCCATTGCGCCCCTCGCATAACCAGGAATTGACTATGAATACCCTTCCCCACTGGTGGCAAAACGGCGTTATCTACCAGATTTATCCCAGGAGCTTTCAGGATACGACCGGCAGCGGCACCGGTGATTTACGCGGCGTGACTCAACGCCTCGACTATCTGCATAAACTGGGCGTGGATGCCATCTGGCTGACACCGTTCTATATCTCGCCGCAGGTGGATAATGGTTACGATGTTGCCAACTACACGGCAATCGATCCCGCCTACGGTACGCTGGATGACTTCGACGAACTGGTCGCCCAGGCAAAAGCTCGCGGTATCCGCATTATTCTCGATATGGTGTTTAATCACACCTCCACGCAGCACGCCTGGTTTCGTGAAGCGCTCGATAAAGACAGCCCGTATCGCGAATTTTACATCTGGCGCGACGGCGCGCCCGATACGCTGCCCAACAACTGGCGTTCCAAATTTGGCGGCAACGCCTGGCAATGGCATGCACAGAGCGAACAGTATTATCTGCATCTGTTCGCCCCGGAACAGGCGGACCTGAACTGGGAAAACCCCGCCGTTCGCGCCGAGCTGAAAAAAGTCTGCGAATTCTGGGCCGATCGCGGCGTGGATGGCCTGCGCCTGGACGTCGTCAATCTGATCTCCAAAGATCAGCGCTTCCCCAATGACCTTGACGGCGACGGTCGCCGTTTTTATACCGATGGGCCACGGGCGCATGAATTTCTGCACGAGATGAACCGTGACGTCTTTACGCCGCGCAAGCTAATGACGGTCGGTGAGATGTCCTCCACCACGCTGGAACACTGCCAGCGCTACGCCGCGCTGGACGGCAGCGAACTGTCGATGACCTTCAATTTTCATCACCTGAAGGTCGATTATCCTGACGGAGAGAAATGGACGCTGGCAAAGCCCGATTTTGTCGCGCTGAAAACCCTGTTCCGCCACTGGCAGCAAGGGATGCACAACGTTGCGTGGAATGCGCTGTTCTGGTGTAACCACGATCAGCCGCGTATCGTGTCGCGCTTTGGCGATGAAGGTGAATATCGGGTGCCGGCAGCGAAAATGCTGGCGATGGTGCTGCACGGCATGCAGGGGACGCCGTACATCTACCAGGGTGAAGAGATCGGCATGACCAACCCGCACTTCACCCGGATCACCGACTACCGTGATGTGGAAAGCCATAACATGTTCGCTGAGCTACGGGCTGAGGGGCGCGATGCCAGTGAACTGCTGGCAATCCTGGCCAGTAAATCCCGCGACAACAGTCGTACGCCGATGCAATGGGATAACCGCAAGAACGCAGGTTTCAGCCAGGGCGAACCGTGGATCCCCCTGTGTGATAACTACACGGACATCAACGTGGAGAACGCGCTCGGTGACAACGCATCGGTGTTTTACACCTATCAGCGGCTGATCGCGCTACGCAAATCAGAACCGGTACTCACCTGGGGCGACTATCAGGATCTGTTGCCAGACAGCCCGAATCTCTGGTGCTATCGCCGCGAATGGCAGGGGCAAACGCTGCTGGTCATTGCCAACCTGAGCGGCGAATGTCAGGCCTGGCTGCCGGAATCGTGCCGTGGTAACTGGCAGGTACTGATGCACAACTATGATGAAGTTTCTCCGCGACCAACAGCAATGACGCTGCGGCCTTTCGAAGCCATCTGGTGGCTACAAAAGTAATCGGTAGACCCCCTCTTACCCGGAGAAGGATGACTTCCCGGGTAGAATCCCTCTCCCTGGCTTAGCTCACTGTTTTTGCTGAATAAATAATCAGATTTTTCTCTATCACAATTTACAATCGCTATAACGCCCGCCAACTGTACGCTCTGCTTTTTACCTTGCGCTATATCAAAAAAATCGCAAACACTTTTGATGCAAATCACTATATATAGAACTTAAAATGCAATCCGCCCCAACATGTTGTATTAATCAACTACATTTACAACAACGATGATGTCCACAGTCAGGGTGACGTTGTGGATAACATGGGACTGGATTGCGGGAAGTGATTGGATAGAGAGATGAATAACCATATCAATGCTTCCCCAGCCTCTGTGGATAACCTGTTCTTACAAATTATGGAGTGATCATGACACCGCATGTGATGAAGCGAGATGGCTGTAAAGTGCCGTTTAAATCAGAGCGCATCAAAGAAGCCATTCTGCGTGCAGCTAAAGCAGCGGGAGTCGATGACGCAGATTACTGCGCCACCGTCGCAGAAGTCGTAAGCAGCCAGATGGACGCGCGTAGCCAGGTCGATATTAATGAGATCCAGACTGCGGTTGAGAACCAACTGATGTCGGGTCCTTACAAGCAACTGGCGCGCGCCTACATTGAATATCGTCATGACCGCGATATTCAGCGTGAGAAACGCGGTCGCCTGAACCAGGAAATTCGCGGCCTGGTGGAGCAGACCAACTCGGCGTTGCTCAATGAAAACGCCAACAAAGACAGTAAAGTCATCCCGACCCAGCGCGACCTGCTGGCCGGTATCGTGGCCAAACACTATGCGCGTCAGCATCTGCTGCCCCGTGATGTCGTACAGGCGCATGAGCGCGGTGATATTCACTATCACGATCTCGACTATTCCCCGTTCTTCCCGATGTTCAACTGCATGCTGATCGATCTGAAAGGGATGCTGACACAGGGCTTCAAGATGGGTAACGCGGAGATCGAGCCGCCAAAATCGATCTCCACCGCCACCGCTGTGACCGCGCAAATCATCGCCCAGGTCGCCAGCCATATTTACGGCGGCACCACCATTAACCGTATTGATGAAGTACTGGCGCCGTTCGTGACCGCCAGTTTCAAAAAGCACCGCAAAACGGCGGAGGAGTGGCAAATTCCGGACGCCGACGGCTATGCGCATTCCCGTACCGAGAAAGAGTGCTACGACGCATTCCAGTCTCTGGAGTATGAGGTCAATACGCTGCATACCGCCAACGGCCAGACGCCGTTCGTCACCTTTGGTTTCGGCCTGGGCACCAGTTGGGAATCGCGCCTGATTCAGCAGTCCATCCTGCGTAACCGTATCGCTGGGCTGGGCAAAAATCGCAAAACCGCCGTGTTCCCGAAACTGGTGTTTGCGATCCGCGACGGCCTGAACCACAAATTTGGCGATCCGAACTACGACATCAAACAGCTGGCGCTGGAATGTGCCAGCAAGCGCATGTATCCGGACATCCTGAACTACGATCAGGTCGTGAAAGTCACCGGTTCGTTCAAAACCCCGATGGGCTGCCGCAGCTTCCTCGGCGTGTGGGAAAACGAAAAGGGCGAACAGGTTCACGATGGGCGTAATAACCTCGGTGTGATCAGTCTTAACCTGCCGCGTATCGCACTGGAAGCGGGCGGTGATGAGCCAACGTTCTGGAAGTTGCTGGACGATCGTCTGATACTGGCGCGTAAAGCGCTGATGACCCGAATTGCCCGTCTGGAAGGCGTTAAAGCGCGCGTCGCACCGATCCTGTATATGGAAGGGGCCTGCGGCGTACGTCTGAAAGCCGATGATGACATTGCGGAAATTTTCAAAAACGGTCGCGCGTCAATTTCGCTAGGCTACATCGGTATCCACGAAACCATCAACGCCCTGTTTGGTGATACGCATCTGTATGACAGTGAAGTACTGCGCGCGAAAGCTGTCGCCATTGTTGAGCATCTGCGTAAGGCCGTCGATAAGTGGAAAGAAGAGACCGGTTACGGCTTCAGCCTGTACAGCACGCCGAGTGAAAACCTGTGTGACCGTTTCTGCCGTCTGGATACCGCCGAGTTTGGCGTTGTGCCGGGCGTCACCGATAAAGGCTACTACACCAACAGTTTCCACCTCGACGTAGAGAAGAAGGTAAACCCGTACGACAAAATCGATTTCGAAGCGCCTTACCCGCCGCTGGCGAGCGGTGGCTTCATTTGCTACGGCGAGTACCCGAACATCCAGCACAACCTGAAAGCGCTGGAAGACGTCTGGGACTACAGCTATCAGCATGTGCCGTATTACGGCACCAATACGCCAATTGATGAGTGCTACGAGTGTGGCTTTACCGGTGAGTTCGAATGCACCAGCAAAGGCTTCACCTGTCCGAAGTGCGGTAACCACGATGCGGCACGCGTGTCGGTGACCCGCCGCGTATGTGGTTATTTAGGCAGCCCGGACGCGCGTCCGTTTAACGCTGGTAAACAGGAAGAAGTGAAGCGTCGCGTTAAGCATTTAGGGAATGGGCAGATCGGGTAATTTCCGTTTGCAAAGGCCGTAGGCCTGATAAGACGCAATCGCGTCGCCATCAGGCATCACAATGTTGCCGGATGACGGTGCAAGCACCTTATCCGGCCTACATTCTTTCTGGACATCCTCTATGAATTATCATCAGTATTATCCTGTCGACATCGTCAACGGCCCCGGTACTCGCTGCACCCTGTTTGTTTCAGGGTGCGTGCACGAATGCCCTGGCTGCTACAACAAAAGCACCTGGCGACTGAACTCGGGCCAGCCGTTCACAAAAGCGATGGAAGACCAGATCATTAACGATCTGAACGATACGCGGATCCATCGTCAGGGGATCTCCCTCTCCGGCGGCGATCCGCTCCATCCGCAGAACGTACCGGACATTCTGAAACTGGTGCAACGCATTCGCGCTGAATGCGCGGGCAAAGATATCTGGGTGTGGACCGGCTATAAGCTGGATGAACTCAATGCCGCACAAATGCAGGTTGTGGATCTCATCAATGTGCTTGTCGACGGTAAGTATGTGCAGGACCTGAAAGACCCGGCGCTGATCTGGCGCGGCAGCAGCAACCAGGTTGTGCACCATTTGCGGTAACCAATATGGCGGGCAGCATCTGCTTTCCGCCTTTCCTGTACCCTTCTCTCAAAAACGGCTCACACACTCCATCGCTACCGCTTTAAACTCAGCGAAGTTCTGGCTGCCGCACAGTCGCGTCATGGCACGTTCGCGCAGGAACGTGACGAAGATATCGTAGATGGCCATGGCCTCTTCGTACTCGCTTTTACTGATGGCGAGTAAAAAAATCACGTGCGCGGTTTCATCCCCCCAGGCAATGCCCTGCGGGGCGAGCACCGTATAGACCACCGTTTTTTTCGCCAGCAGTCCGAGGGCGTGTGGTAGCGCAATACTGTCTCCGAGCATTGTGCTGACGATCGCCTCACGCTCAACGACCGAGTCGAGGAATTCCGCATCGACAAACCCTTCACGCTGCAACTGATCGCACAAGGTTTTAAACAGCGTCTGCTGGTCCATCTCACCGTCGATAATACGAAAATGCGCGGCATCGAAATATTTGTTCAGCATCCACGGACGGGTTCTGTCCACCAGCACCAGCTTACCGATCTGTTCCAGTTGATAGTCCGTAGGGAACGGGGCGATCTGCACGACCGGCTTGTCCTTCTCACCGATCCGCGCAGTGGCGATCACAAAGTCTTCCGCGATGCTCTCGCGCTGTTCGTAATCGCGCAGCGTCAGCGTATGCACAATTTCAATCTGCGGATATTTGCGCGCCAGTACCGCTTCAATCATCCGTACCATCGCATTTCCCGCGTCGCAGACCAGCAGGACTTTTGGCTGCCGTTGGTAACCGATGTTGTAACTACGCTCAAGCCCAACGCCAATGTGCAATACCAGAAAGCCGATCTCGTTTTCGCTGATGGCGTAAGGGGTGTATTTACCCCAACTGGAAACCGCCGCCAGGGTCATATCCCATGCCATTGGATAGTGCTGCTTAATGTTCTCCAGCAGCGGGTTCGGGATCATGATCTGATAGCGCACCCTGGTGATCATCGTTTTGATGTGAGTGAGCAGATCCGCGTGAAGCTGCTTATCATTCAATAGGTTATAGTTGTACTGGCTATTGATAAACCGCAGGATGTAATTGACCAGCGCTTCCTCGTCATCGGCATTGATTGCGCTGGGAGCAATCTCCTGCACCTGTCGCGCCGCGATATGCACTTTCAGCCAGTTCTCTTCTGACACCGAGAGCGGATGATTTGCCAGATGCTGCACCACAGCGGCAATCTCACGCGCCGCCAGGCACACGTTCTCTTCCACCTCTTCGGTAGTGAACTCCGACAGCGGATACCCTTCGCTGATGCGGCGTACCGCGACCGCGCAGTACAGGCGCAAAAACAGCTCGCCTTCGTCGGTAAGGCGAATATGGAAGCGGTTGAAGATCTCCTCAAGGAGAGGCTGAAGCTGTGACGGCACGCCGGCATACAGCGCCTCTTCGGTCACCAGCGGATTAGCAGGATCCTGCTGCGCCAGCGTCCAGAGAAGATCGGTCAGGCAGGCGCGGATCGCCATCTCGCTGCCGAACAGTTTCATGCCGTGTCGCGGGCGCGTTTCCAGCGTCAGATGATAGCGTTGCAGCCATTCACGCACTTCCGCCATGTCGTTTTGTAACGTCGCCCGACTAACAAACCATTCATCAGCTAAATCTTCGAGTTTGAGAGAAAAAGCGGATGTCAGAAAGCGCACCATCAGATAGTGCACGCGTTCCTGACTGGTTCGCGGGATTCGCAGCGCGCTGGGCTGCTGCGATTGCAGGGACTGATAGCTTGCCGGGTCATCGATCCTGAGCTGATAACCGTTGCCCCGGCTGAGGATAAACTGCGCGCCGTGCTGAGTCAGCAGGGCGTTGAGCGCAGTAATATCGGCACGAACAGTACGTGTGGAAACCGACAACCGCTGCGCCAGCTCATCCTGTGGCAGCGTCTCGTTTTGCAACATAGTAAACAGTTGCGCCAAACGTTGGTTGGGGAATCGCACATCACTCTCCTCGTTTTTTTAACCTACACACGTCCGGGTCAGCGCGAGCAGCTGGCGCACATCCTCCGGACGGGTGTTCCCACTTACCTTATCAATAATAGAACTATAAATGTGAGGAATGATTTTGCTTACACCAGCGTCGAGGGCGATTTGTAAAATCTCAGCGTAGTTTTCCAGATCGATCCCGCCGGTCGGTTCCAGCCAGAAGTCATGACGCGCGCAGGCCTCTGCCACCGCTTTATATTCGTCACGACATTTCAGACCGCCCATCGGGAAGTATTTGATCGAGCTACCGCCCATATCTTTCAGTAGCGCGATGGCCGTTTCAACCGGGACAATGCCGTCCGCCGCTTTGCTGCTCAGCGGTCCGGTGGAGATTTTCACCAGACCCGGCGTACCGGTTGGCGAGACCAGACCGTTAACCACGGTCTCACTCTGCCCGAGCAGGGCGCGACTGGTTGCCACGCCAGTAAACACCTGGTTGACGTGCTGCGGCTGAACCTGGCGGGAGATTTCACTCACCATCGCCGACTGGTTCGGATCGCCCGCCCCCAGCCCTACAGAGAGCGCGTTGTTGATAAGCTTCGCGTAGTCGCGCATATCCGCCACCGCGCTTTCGACATCCGGGTAATTTTTGGAGAGCACGCCGACCAGTACATGACCTTCCGCCGCGTCGTAAATGTCACGAGCGTTCTCTTTCGAGCCAGCCAGTACATTCAGGCAGACGCGATCGCGGTAAAAGTTCGGGGTCAATTTCATGCTTGTTTCTCCTGATTAATCACGTCGCCAATACGGCGCGCTACAATGTCCAGTTGTGCGCGATCGACGCTGCGCACATCCGCTTCAATAATCCCTTCGTTGGCTTTGTAGCCACGGAAGTAAATCGCGTATTCGCCCTGCTTGAGCGCTTCCACCAGTTCACCCGTCGCGATGCCGGTAACCGCTTCATCGAACTTAATTTCTGCACGGGCGATATCCCGCCCTGCGCTATCCCACACTACCCGAGCGGTCACCCCGTTGAGGGCATTCAGTGCGTCAATAAACGGCGTCATTTTTTCAACCATCTCCGCGCCGCTCTCTTTCTGTGCATGCAGATAGCATTCAATGGCACAGGTCAGGCCGAGAATGCCCTCTTTGCCAACCTTCATCGCCCGACCAATGCCCGCTGTCTGACGTTTCACCCACTCGACATACTGAGTTTTACCGATGACCAGTCCACTGGTTGGCCCTTCAATGGCCTTCGCACCGCTGTAGATCACCAGATCCGCACCGGAGCGGTAGTAGCACTGTAGATCCTCTTCCGCCGCCGCATCGACAATCAGCGGCAGATTATGTTTACGCGCCACCACAACGGCCTGCTCAACGCTGAGCATACTTTTCTGCACGCAGTGGTGGGATTTGATGTAAAGGATCGCCGCCGTACGCGGGGTGATCGCGGCGGCCAGCTGTGCGGCAGAACATTCATTGGCATAACCCGCTTCCACCAGCTTGCCGCCGCCCAGCGCCACCATCGTGCCGACCGGCGCGCCAAAGTTGACGTTATGGCCCCTCGGCAGCACGATTTCGTTATTTTCAATCGGCGTGACGTGCAGGTTTTCCAGCAGCCAGTCGCTGTCCTGAACCAGAACGGCAGCTACCGACTGGGCAATGCCCGCAGACGCGCAGGAAACCACCGTCGCCGCTTCCACATCCAGCAGCTTCGCGATGTATTCCCCGGTTTTATTCACCAGATCTTTCATTTCAAAGTACTGGTTCATACCGGCCATCGCCGCTTCCACCACTTCCGGGCGCGGCGTGGAAACCCCTAACGCCGTCATGCGTCCGGACGTATTAATGACCTGCTTTAAATGGTATTTCTCAAAAATCGAAGGCATGTTCCGCGCTCCCTTGTTCGGTCATATAGCCCTTGCCCGCACGAATTGCGGCAAGCGGCACCAGCAGTTTTTCAGCCTGTAAGCTGTCATTTTCGGCATCCATCAGCACGGTTGGCTGACGCTGCAGCGTAAAGAGGGTTAAGTCGGCGTCCAGGCCTGGCTGGAGGCGACCTTTAGATTTCAGGCGCAAGCCGTCGGCGGCATTGGCCGTCACGCAGTCGATGACCTGCGGCAGCGACATCCCGATAGCGAGGAATTTCGACATTACATTCGCCAGTGAATGCACCGGACCGTTGATACGGTTGCGGCAATAGATATCAGAGCTGATGGTCTGCGGCAGAATGCCTAAGCTGATAGCGCGTTTCGCCACCGCAAAACTCAGGCTGGCCGTGCCGTGTCCAACATCCAGACGCACGCCGCGCTGAATCGCCCGGGTTACCGAGGCGCGCAGTTCGCCTTCCGGCGTCAGGATACGATTGGGTTTTCCGTTGTAGCAGTGGGTGATGATATCGCCCGCTGTCAGGCGCTCCGCGATCTCATCCAAATCCGGCGGGTTATTGCCGATGTGGACCATCAGAGGCAAATCACCATTCTCTTGCTGCATCGCTTTGGCGCGATCCAGTGGTGTAATGCCATTTTCACCCACCACGCTGCTGCTCATTCTCGCCTTCAGGCCGACGATAAAATCCGGGTAACGTTTTACCGCCTGCTTCACCGCGTCGGCGTCGATGTTGACCATATTCGCCAGCTCGTTTTGAGCAATCAGTCCGACACGGGAGATGTTCAGTAGCGCATAGACTTCCGTCGCGGCTTCGCGCGTAAGGGTATAGAAATCATCAATGTCGTCAGCGCCGGTGCTGCCCGCATCCACAACGGTTGTCACGCCGGTGGCAATGCCTACGCTGTCCGGTTCGTCGTGATAAATCGGGGAGTTGGGATAGCAGTGGACATGGGAATCAATCCATCCGGCGCTGACGTAACACTCGCCGTTGAGCTCAACGGTTTTCATCGCCGGGTCATTTATCTCACCTAACGCGGCGATTTTGCCGTCCTTCAGGGCGATGTCACAGACCGTATCGTCAACCAGACGCGCACGGCGCAGGAGTAAATCAAACATATCTCTCTCCTGTAAGTGCGGGCGTTTTCACGCCCGCCGATGGGTTTAGCTAATCGCAATCGGGAAGATTGAACCTAAAATCATTGCGCCAAGGATCGCGCCGCCGGTGATCGGTTTCTGCCAGATGTAAAACAGCAGTGCGCCGACCAAAGAACCCACGCCGATTGGGATCGACGCCGTCATCGCGCTGAGGATGATCAATGGGCCAAGGAAACGCCCCGAGGCGTTACCGGCTCCCATCATCACGTCCGCCCCGTAGGTCGAATCACTCTGATTGATGGTAAACTTACGCGCCAGAATGATGACGTAACCAATCGCCAGACCAATCGCCAGCCCCGTTGCCAGAGACGCGATAAAGTTCTCAACCGGGAACATAATGCCCGCGCCCAGCAGCAGCGCCGGAACCCCCAGACCCACACCGGTCTGAATCGCGCCGCCGATATCCAGAATCCCTACCAGAGAGCCTTCGATAATGCGGGCGAACAGGAAGCTGGCACCAAACGCCGCCACTGCGCCGTACGATCCGGTATCAATTCCCGCTTTCAGCATGGCCACGAAAGCCACTTCGTTGAACGCGCCAATCCCGTACAGGTAGTACATGTGCGTCCCGGCAAATACACCGGAGGAGAGCAGGCCAACGAAGATCGGGAACGACCAGTCGGCAAACCAAAAACCTTTATTCTGTTCCATTGTGGCCTCCGTTATTTGCCGCTAAGCGAGTTGTGGATCAGTTCGAGCCAGTTCGGCACGGTCATGTGGAAGGATTCGATCATCTTCATGTCGAAACCACGGAAGAAGCCGCTCAGGACAAACAGCAGAACAATCGCCGCCATCATCACTTTGGTCACATGGTTCCAGCCGCTCTCTTCAACGCCTTTACCGATCAGGATGCCCAGCACCAGGCCCGGAACGGCGTTACCCATGATCAACTGCGCTGCGCCGCCGAAAACGGTTGCCCAGAAGCCTGATTTCTTACCGGCATCAATTGCCGCCAGCCAGAAGATCACGGGCATCACGGTGTTAACCAGCAGGTTTGCCGCAGGAACCAGCACCTTAACGGCGGTCACCTGCAACGCTTCCGGTACGGAAGAGGCCGTGAGGTTCAGGAAGGTCACGACGATCATGCCGATGATGCCGCAGGCAATGGCCATCTTTTTCGGGTCATGCAGCGTTTCACCGACATTGCGGTTTTTGATCATCAGCGCTGCCGCGCCCCAGTTAGGAATAATGCGGTGATCCACGTCCTGTGTGAACGAACCCGCCGCAACGGATGAGGCCCAGGCGTTGAAGAAAAAGCCCAGACCAAACGAGAAGTGAGAAGCCGGATCCCCTTCACAGGAGTTCAGTTCCCCCAGAGTTCGAAACGCCCCCATTCCCTGTGTGGTAGGCGCATGAAACATGCGTGCAGCCCCGGCCCCCACACCCACGCCGACGAGGGCACCGATGATGAGCGATTTTATTAAAATTATCAGGAACATAATTATGCCTTCTTAATAAGAATCAGCGTTGCGAGACAAAATCCACCTTGTCCAGATTGATGGCTGTCACGTTGACGGTCACATCCAGCTCCACGCTGTAAGTGCGTCGTTCCCGGCGCAGAAAGAAGAACAAAAACGCTTCTTTGCGCACCGCTTCACGCGCTTGAACAACCTGCACATCCTGTGGCTCAATACGCAGTAAAATATGCGGCGATGCCTTCATGACCGCGGCCTGAACGTGGTTCAGGGCATCGGCAAAGGCGCGCGCTTTGGCTTCGCCTTTACCGGTGACTCTCACCGTTGTGGTGAATTGTTCTTTCATACTCAGGCGCCGTATTTTTTCTGCCACGCCTGAACCAGACGCTCGCCAAGCTCTTCTTTATCCATAAAGCCGAATCCCAGCACGTTGCAGCCTTCGTTAATCGCCGTTACGCCTTCATCCACAGAGCGCATCCCGTATTTGGCTTTGTAGCCGTATTTGTTCTGTGCGGTGATAGCGCCCGCGCCACCGCTACCGCAAAAGGAGATGCCGAACGTGGCGTTTTCCGCTTTCATCACGTCTCCCAGTTTCATATCCGCAGCGACGCCCGGTACCACTACCGCACGCCCACCGGCTTTCTCGACGCCTGCCGCCACTTTCTGGCCTTTACCCAGACGATCGCCAATCACGACTGTAATCTGTTCCATGTTGTTGCTCCTTAAAGGTTGTCTTTCGCGACTTCAAAGTGGACGGACAGCAGCCAGGCCTCTTCCTCGGGAAGGTTGCCAAACGCTGCGACCACGTCGCGGGCAAGCGCCATTGAATCGGCTGAAATTTCATCAAACAAACTGGCTTCCACTTCCGGCAAAGGCTCTCCGGTCACCGACCGGTGCGCCATGGCGCGAACGTGAGACGTCAGCATTTGTTCCTGTACGGCGTTGGGAATGATGTGATGTTCACGCAGCAAGGCATACACTTGCGCCAGCATGCGATCGGCCAGTTCACCAATCTGCGCCACCTGTTCCCCCATGTCGTTCATGACTGCTCCGTTATTCACTCGTCTTACCCCGTTAATGGTTCTGAGTTAAAACTAGCGGTGGGGGTAAAAAGTTTGTAGCGAGTTGTTTTCCACTTCGAAGTGGAAAGGCGAGTGGCAATAGTGATCTGTTCCACAGAAAAGGCGGTTTTGATGATTAATCTCTGGGAAAATGTGATTTTATTCACAGATATTGAGGGTGTTTCGTGGCGACGCCAGCAGAGAAGAAAGTCTGAAACTGTGAGCAGAACGCGCTTTTGCGCTGTATTATCGAAAAGAGTTATGACGAATCCTTGCGAACATGGCGCAAGGGGAGAGTAAATACGCTGACCGATGTTAAAACCCCACACCGTTCCATTAGGGTGTTATTTTTTAAATGAGAGGGAATTCCTTATGAGTGTGCCTCAAACAAAAGCCGAATTACTTTTAGCTATTGATAAAAATTTCAGTAAATTAATTCATTACCTTAATTCGATCCCGTGCGAAATGACTTCCGATGACTCAATGGAAGGTCACGCCAAAGGAACGGAGATGAGTGTTCGTGATCTTGTTTCGTATCTACTTGGCTGGAATTCTCTGGTTGTAAAGTGGATCACTTTTGATGCGAAAGGCCAGTCGGTCGATTTTCCGGAAACAGGCTATAAATGGAACCAGCTTGGCCTCCTGGCTCAAAAATTTTACCAGGATTACAGCGCGTTAAGCTATGACTCGCTAATCGCTGAATTGCAGACTGTAAAAAATGAAATTGTGCAGCTTATCAATGAACGTACTGATGATGTTTTATATGGAAAACCGTGGTACACAAAATGGACGATGGGACGAATGATCTCATTTAACACCTCTTCGCCTTACGCCAATGCGAATGGAAGATTAAGAAAGTGGGCGAAAAATAAAAATATCAGCTTAAAGTAATCATCAAAGCGAAATTACATACCCGCCCTTTTCTTATCCGACGCTGCCAGATCTACATGTCGCAGACAGCGTCGAACGACCAGCGGAAAGATAAAGGCATAAAAATATATTACGGCCATCCGGATTATATCAATGCGACAGGCAGGTTTTGCTGAATCACTTTTTCTTCTCTACGGATGGACGCTTACGATTAACGCGTAGAGCATCTATTACCAGTGAAAACGCGGGAGAGACTTGTTTGCGGCTGGGATAATACAAATAATATCCAGGAAAAGGCTTACACCAGGGTTCAAGCACACGAATTAATCGACCTTTCTCAATATGCTCACCGAACTCTTCCTCCGGTAAAAACGCAATACCCATCCCCTCCAGCGCAGCATAGACAATGTGTTCTGAAGTGTTGAACGTCACTTGCCCGTTCACCCGCACATTCAAGTCGCCGCCGTCCTGATCAAAATCCCAGACATACAGCCCTCCCGATCTCACCATTCTCTGATTTATACAGCAGTGTTGCGTCAGTTCATGGGGGGTTTGTGGAATGGGATAACGTGAAAAATAATCTGGTGAGGCTGCGGCCGCCATACGGAGTTCTGGTCCAATCGGTATGGCTATCATGTCTTTATCAATCGTGTCGCCCAGCCGCACTCCGGCGTCGAAACGGTCGGCGACAATATCGCGGAAACCGTGGTTGGCGTCGAACTCGATGTGAATATCAGGATATTCACGCAACAGTGGCGTCAGCTTAGGTAACAGCGTGGTGCGCAAAACGTTCGGCCCGCAGGTGATGCGTACCGTACCGGCGGGTTTGTCTCGCAGCTCAGTGAGCATATCCAGTTCGGCTTCAATCTCATCAATGCGGTTGCCGATGGAGTGCAACAACCGCTCTCCAGCAGCGGTGGGTGACACGCTGCGGGTGGTGCGGGTGAGGAGTCGAATTTTCA
Organism: Citrobacter farmeri; assembly: GCF_019048065.1. Lineage (NCBI taxonomy): Bacteria > Pseudomonadati > Pseudomonadota > Gammaproteobacteria > Enterobacterales > Enterobacteriaceae > Citrobacter > Citrobacter farmeri. The sequence goes on along the minus strand of NZ_CP077291.1, from coordinate 571,365 downwards.
GGCGATTCTCAAGAGCGGAAATCGCCTGGCTAAGAGCCGGCTGTGTGACACCAAGATGTGCCGCCGCGCGGGTAAAACTCCCTTCGCGGGCAACGGTGACGAAATAGAGCAGGTCATTGAGATTGCGTTTCATCTGCCAGGCTTTCCCGATTAATAAGCTAATCTTATAAGCCTATTAAGTATTCATTAGCTAGTCAACTTACCCCTGTCGTGTAAAACTTTCCGCAAGAGATCATCGTGAACTGCATGTTTTTTTATGCACTTTTGTCGTTATTCCCGTGAATAGCGTCCGGCCCCGGCTTGCCTGAATTTCGGAGGGGCAATATTCAGAGGTTGCCATTAATGCCCACACTCACCCGCGAAACAACACCTTTTAAAGAACACACCTACTGGAGCGGTGTATTTGCGATGACGTTGTGCGTCTTTGTCCTTATCGCATCGGAGTTTATGCCAGTCAGCCTGCTGACTCCCATCGCTACTGATTTAGGGGTGAGTGAAGGATTGGCCGGACAGGGTGTTGCCATTTCCGGCGCGCTGGCAGTGTTGACCAGCTTGTCGCTTTCCACACTGGCCGGGGATCTGAATCGAAAATATCTGCTGCTGGGCATGACGGCGCTAATGGCGTTATCGGCAACGATTGTCGCGCTGGCCTCCAGCTACCTGATTTATATGGCGGGTCGCGCCTTGATTGGTATTGCGATTGGCGGGTTCTGGTCGATGTCTGCGGCCACAGCGCTTCGCCTGGTGCCACAACACATGGTTTCTCGCGCATTAGCTATTTTCAACGGCGGAAACGCCCTGGCAACCGTCGTCGCGGCGCCACTCGGTAGTTATCTTGGCGCCGTGATTGGCTGGCGTGGCGCTTTCTTCTGCCTTGTTCCGGTCGCTATCGTGGCCTTCATCTGGCAGTGCTTTAGCTTGCCCACGATGACGGCCGACAAAAACACAGGCGCTGGCGGTTCTGTTATTCGTCTGATCTCACGTCCCGCTGTTGCGGTTGGCCTCTTTGCCTGTGGGCTGTTCTTCATGGGGCAGTTCTCGCTATTCACCTACGTTCGCCCGTTTCTTGAAACCGTCACCCAGGTGGATATTCGCGCCTTGTCCCTGATTTTACTGACTATTGGCGTAGCGGGCTTTATTGGCACGTTGATAATTAGCACCTTTTTGAGAGCGAGCCTGTACTCGACGCTTGCCGCCATCCCTTTACTGATGGCGGCTATCACCGCAGTGCTGATACTGACGGGCCACAACGTGTGGATGGTTGCGCCACTACTGGGGTTATGGGGGCTGATGGCAACTGCAGCGCCAACAGGATGGTGGACCTGGATAGCACACACGTTGCCGGATGATGCCGAGACAGGCGGCGGACTGATGGTCGCGGTGATCCAGCTTTCTATCGCCCTGGGTTCAACGCTTGGCGGCCTGGCATTTGACTACACCGGCTGGCAGAGCACTTTTGCTCTGAGCGGTGGGCTGCTCCTCGCCGCAACAGGAATGACCATTCTGACATCACGTAAAACACACCACGCACACTAGAGGATGAAACTCATGAAAAATATGACCCTGGCGCTGGGGCTGTTAATCAGCTCATTCGCCGCCACCGCGGCAGATATGTCAAAAGGCGCGGACAACTTCTATAAAAGCGATAACGTTACCCAGCAAAAGGTCACGTTTAAGAATCAGTACCAGATGAACGTCGTGGGAAATTTGTTTATTCCAAAGACGCTGAATCAGAATGCGAAAAACCCGGCAATTGTCGTCGGACATCCGATGGGCGCGGTCAAAGAGCAGAGCTCGAATCTGTATGCGCAAAAACTGGCTGAGCAGGGTTTTGTGACGCTGGCGATTGACCTCTCCTTTTGGGGGGAAAGTGAAGGCAAGCCGGGACATCTGGTTTCACCGGAAATTTATGCAGATGACTTCAGCGCGGCGGTCGATTACCTCAGTACGCAGCCGTATGTTGACCCCGAGAAAATCGGCGTACTGGGTATCTGCGGCAGCGGGAGCTTTGCAATCAGTGCAGCCAAAATTGATCCGCGTATGAAGGCGATTGCTACTGTCAGCATGTATGACATGGGCTCGGCGTTCCGTAATGGCCTGAACCATTCCCAGACGCCAGAACAGCGTCTGGCCTTTATTAAATCGGCTATTGAGCAGCGATTTGCAGAATTTAAAGGCGCAGAGAAGGCGTATATCCCAGGGACCGTTAACAAGCTGGATGACTCAACGCCGGCCATTCAGCGTGAGTTCTTTGATTTCTACCGTACTGAGCGAGGCGGCTATACCCCGCAGGGTGAGAAAGAAGATCTGACCACCAAACCGCTGTTAAGCAGCATTGGTAAGTTTATGAATTTCTATCCCTTTAACGATATAGAAACGATTTCACCGCGCCCGATGCTGTTTATTACCGGGGATCAGGCACACTCGAAAGAATTTAGCGAAGATGCCTGGAAACGTGCGGCTCAACCGAAGGAGTTGTATGTCGTTCCCGGGGCGGGTCATGTCGATTTGTATGACCGTACCGATCTGATTCCGTTCGGGAAGCTGACCTCGTTCTTCAAAGCGAATCTGAAATAATGAATAAGGCCGCCCTTGTAAAGAGGGTGGCCTGTTTCGGGAGAGTCAGGTTGAAAAGATGGTTATTTCCCCTGAAGCCCGGCTTAAGGCGTCAGGGGAGAAACGCCATTAACGATACTTCTTGTGGTACGCGTTGCGGGTGGTTTTGAACTCTTCCGCTGCGGCCTGCGCTTCTTTGACCTTCCCTTCATTTGCCAGCTTCAACGCACCGTCGATCTGACCGACCAGGACGTCAAAACCATGACGAAAATCTTTCATTTCCGGGCTGTCGGACGCTTTGCTTTCCAACTTCGGCGGCGTCGCTTTCTGGGCATCCAGCGCGGCAGCGCGCATTTTGGTTAACGCCTCTGTCACCTGCGATGCGTTATCCGCTTTTTCAATCACCTTCAGGTTATCGTTCAGCGTTTCCATATTGTCTTCGAGTTCGGCGGCGAACGCCGTTGCCGAACTCAATACCAGAGTGGAGACCGCCAGCATCGCCAGTAGTTTTTTACGCATTGCTCACTTCCTCTTTTTTATTGTTTTGGCGCGGCAGGTCGCGCCATCCGGGATTATTGTCCGGCGATTTTCATCTCCGGCAACAGAACTGAACCACACTGTATATTGCTACGTGTTTCAATATCGTTACCGATGGTAACAATATTGCGCCACATCTCTTTTAAGTTTCCGGCGATGGTGATTTCGCTTACAGGGTATTGAATTTCCCCGTTTTCAACCCAGAAACCGGCTGCACCACGGGAGTAATCCCCAGTGATGCCGCTCACGCCCTGACCCATCAGCTCGGTGACCACCAGCCCGGTGCCCATCTCCTTGAGCATCTGCTCAAAGCTCAGCCCCTGCCCGGCAATACGCCAGTTATGAATGCCGCCTGCATGACCGGTACTTTTTAGCCCCAGCTTACGGGCAGAGTAGTTGGTTAGCAGCCACTGGGTCAGCACACCGTCTTTCACAATGTCACGACGTTGCGTACGTACACCTTCACTGTCGAACGGTGAAGAGGCCAGTCCTTTTAGCAGGTGCGGATGCTCCTCAATGGTCAGCCATTCAGGCAGAATTTGTTTGCCCAACGAATCCAGCAGGAAAGTGGATTTGCGATACACTGAGCCCCCTGCAATCGCACCAACCAGGTGACCAAACAGCCCGGTCGCCACTTCGTTGGCAAAAATTACCGGTGCTTTCATCGTCGAGAGTTTACGCGGCGACAGGCGGGATAACGTGCGGCGAGCGCAGTCTGCGCCAACCCATTCCGGCGTTTGCAGATCGCCCATCGCACGACCAATCGTATAGGCGTAATCGCGCTCCATATCGCCGTTTTCTTCGGCAATCACGCAGCTGGAAAGCGAATGGCGGGTGGAGCAATAGCCCTGCAACATGCCGTGGCTGTTGCCAAACACTTTAATGCCATAGTGGCTGTTAAAGCTGCCGCCTTCCGTATTGGTGATACGTTTATCGGCCTGCAAAGAAGCCTGTTCGGCACGCGCCGCCAGTTCGATGGCTTCATCCGGAGAAACGTCAGCCGGGTGGAACAGGTCCAGATCCGGCGCGTCAAAGGCCAGCAATTCTTTATCGGCCACGCCAGCACACGGGTCCGGCGAAGTGTAGCGCGCAATATCCAGCGCCGCCTGGACGGTACGGGCAATCGCCTGAGGGCTTAAATCAGTCGACGAGGCGCTGCCTTTGCGGTTCTGATGGTAGACGGTAATCCCCAACGCACCATCGCTATTGAATTCGACATTCTCCACTTCACCATAACGGGTGCTGACACTGATGCCGGTCGTTTTGCTTACGGCGACTTCCGCCCCGTCCGATTTGCCTGAGGCTAACTCCAGCGCTGTCGAGACCGCTTCTTGCAGAATCTTACGCTGCGCTTCAACTTGTGAGATTACTTTCATCGCAAATGCCATAATGTAGAGAGTTTCTCTGAAGTCTAACAGAGAACCGTTTTTCAGTGCGCATCTTAACTGGTAACATTAGCCTCTTTTTTTAAGGAGCCTGACATGACTAAGCAGCCCGAAGACTGGCTCGACGACGTTCCCGGTGATGACATCGAAGACGAAGACGATGAAATTATCTGGGTCAGCAAAAGTGAAATTAAACGCGACGCCGAGGAGTTAAAACGCCTGGGCGCGGAACTGGTGGATCTGGGGAAAAACGCGCTGGACAAAATCCCGCTTGATGCGGACCTGCGTGCCGCGATTGAGCTGGCCCAGCGGATCAAAATGGAAGGTCGCCGCCGCCAGTTGCAGTTGATTGGTAAAATGCTGCGCCAACGTGAGGTTGATCCTATTCGCCAGGCGCTGGACAAGCTGAAAAACCGCCACAACCAGCAGGTAGTGCTGTTTCACAAGCTTGAGCATCTGCGCGACAGGCTGATCGTCGAAGGGGATGACGCGGTTGAAGAGGTGCTGAACCTGTGGCCAAACGCCGACCGCCAGCAGCTTCGCTCGCTGATCCGCAATGCGAAGAAAGAGAAAGAAGGGAATAAGCCGCCGAAATCCGCGCGTCAGATCTTCCAGTATCTGCGCGAACTGGCGGAAAACGAAGCGTAATTTAATCCGGCGTGAATGCCGGATGGCGACGCGAAACGTCTTATCCGGCCTACGTGCTTGTAGGCCCGGTAAGCGTCAGCGCCACCGGGCCTTTTTTGTTACTCTTCGGCTTGCGCTTCGGCTTTTTTCGCCAGACCATCCAGCAGTTTCTGGTGAATACCACCAAACCCGCCGTTACTCATCACCAGAATGTGATCGCCAGGCTGCGCCGTTTTCACGATCATCTCTGCCAGCGTATCAACATCACCACTCCAGTGGGCTGGCTGAATGCAGGCTTCCGCCACTTCTGCGACCTGCCACGGAATATGCGGCGGCTGCAGCAGATACACTTCGTCCGCACGACCTAATGACGGTGCCAGATCGTCTTTACACAGCCCCATCTTCATGGTGTTAGAACGCGGCTCCAGCACGGCGATGATGCGCGCCGTTCCTCCCACTTTGCCGCGCAGCGCCGCCAGCGTTGCGAGAATGGCTGTCGGGTGATGAGCGAAGTCATCATAGACCGAGACACCGTTCGCTTCGCCGCGCAGTTCAAGACGACGACGGGCGTTGATGAACGATCCCAGCGCATTGGCTGCCTCTCCCGGTGGTACGCCAACGTGACGAGCCGCGGCAATGGCCATCAGACCGTTATGCATGTTGTGTTCACCGACCAGCGACCACTTCACGTCACCGACCTTCTCACCGTCCAGCCACACTTCCCATTCCGAGGCATCGACGTTCAGCTTTTTCGCCTGCCAGTGGCCCTGCTCGCCCACCAGTTCCTGTTCGCTCCAGCACCCCATCGCCATCGTCTGCTTCAGATTGATGTCGTGCTCAGGATAGATGATACGCCCCTGACCCGGTACGATGCGGACCAGGTGGTGGAACTGCTTCTGGATCGCTTTCAGATCGTCAAAGATATCTGCATGATCAAACTCAAGGTTGTTGAGGATCAACGTACGCGGGCAGTAATGTACGAATTTGGAGCGTTTATCGAAGAAGGCGCAGTCGTACTCATCCGCTTCAATCACGAAAAAGTCGCTTTCGCCCAGACGCGCAGAAACGTCAAAATTCCCCGGTACGCCGCCAATCACAAAACCAGGCTTATAACCGCAGACTTCCAGAATCCATGTCGCCATACCCGCGGTAGTGGTTTTACCGTGCGTTCCCGCGACGGCCAGCACCCAACGATCGCGCAGCACAAAGTCATGCAGCCACTGCGGACCGGACATAAACGGAATGTTCTTCTCCAGTACCGTTTCAACGCACGGATTGCCACGGGTCATGGCATTGCCAATGATCACCAGGTCCGGTTGCGGATCGAGCTGACTGGGGTCATAACCCTGAATCAGGGAGATCCCCTGGTTCTCAAGTAAGGTACTCATCGGCGGATACACATTGGCGTCCGAACCCGTTACTTCATGACCGAGCGAGCGCGCCAGCATCGCCAGACCGCCCATGAACGTGCCACAAATTCCCAAAATATGAATGCGCATACGTCACTATCCTAATTTAACCCAGGGGGCATTTTACGCATATGTCAGGCAAGTGAGAAACGCATTTCAGGATAATCCGTAGTTTGCTGGCGCGATTCACCTGAGCGCAGCCACTGAAATATTTGTTAAGATTGTTACGGTCGCTTTACTCCATATTAATTGCAGGGAAAGTGTTATGAAAACGTTAGGTGAATTTATTGTCGAAAAGCAGCACGAGTTCTCTCATGCTACAGGTGAGCTCACTGCGTTGTTGTCGGCAATAAAGCTGGGCGCCAAGATCATCCACCGCGATATCAACAAGGCCGGTCTGGTCGATATCCTGGGTGCCAGCGGTGCTGAGAACGTGCAGGGCGAGGTTCAGCAGAAACTCGACCTGTTCGCGAACGAAAAACTGAAAGCTGCACTCAAGGCGCGTGATATCGTCGCGGGCATTGCCTCTGAAGAAGAAGATGAAATCGTCGTTTTCGAAGGCTGTGAACACGCGAAATACGTGGTACTGATGGATCCGCTGGATGGCTCGTCCAACATCGATGTTAACGTCTCTGTCGGGACTATTTTCTCTATCTACCGCCGCGTGACGCCTGTTGGCACACCGGTCACTGAAGAGGATTTCCTGCAACCAGGCAACAAACAAGTTGCTGCGGGTTACGTGGTGTACGGCTCCTCCACCATGCTGGTTTACACCACCGGCTGCGGTGTCCACGCCTTTACCTACGATCCGTCGCTGGGTGTGTTCTGCCTGTGTCAGGAGCGTATGCGCTTCCCGGAGAAAGGCAACACTTACTCCATTAACGAAGGCAACTACATTAAATTCCCGAACGGTGTGAAGAAGTACATCAAGTTCTGCCAGGAAGAGGATAAGTCCACGCAGCGCCCGTACACCTCACGCTACATCGGCTCACTGGTTGCTGACTTCCACCGTAACCTGCTGAAAGGCGGGATTTATCTTTACCCAAGCACCGCCAGCCACCCGGAAGGAAAACTGCGTCTGCTGTATGAGTGCAACCCAATGGCATTCCTCGCAGAGCAAGCAGGTGGTAAAGCGAGCGACGGGAAAGAGCGTATTCTGGATATCACTCCGGAAAGCCTGCACCAGCGCCGTTCGTTCTTCGTCGGCAACAACCATATGGTTGAAGATGTGGAACGCTTTATCCGGGAGTTCCCGGACGCGTAAAACCCTTGCCGGATGGCGCTAGCGCTTATCCGGCCTACAATAGCTGCGTAGGCCGGATAAGACGTGTCAACGTCGTCATCCGGCATTTCACATCAGGCGGTCTGTAATTTAAACGACGCCATTGCTTCAATGAGCGCATGCGACTGCTCTTCCAGTGAGCGGGTTGCCGCAGAGGACTGTTGTACCAGAGCCGCATTCTGCTGCGCCGTTTCATCCATCTGGCTCACCGCAATATTCACCTGTTCGATACCGCGACTCTGCTCCTGTGACGCGCTGGCAATTTCCCGCATCAGTTTAGTCATCCGCATCACTTCGCTGGCAATCTCATCCATCGTTTCACCCGCCTGCATCGCCAGATCGCTGCCCTCACCCACCTGCGACTGTGAATCGCCGATGAGCGTGCGGATCTCTTTCGCGGCCTCCGCGCTGCGGCTTGCCAGATTGCGCACTTCGCCTGCCACCACGGCAAAACCACGTCCCTGCTCTCCCGCGCGCGCCGCTTCAACCGAGGCGTTCAGCGCCAGAATATTGGTCTGGAACGCAATCCCGTCGATCACGCCAAGAATATCGGCAATACGGTTCGCACTACCGGAAATGTCGCGCATTTTTTCGATGACATAGCACACCATTTCACTGCCGCGATCGGCGGTATCAGAAACGGATTTCGCCAGTTGATGCGCCTGATCGGCGTTTTCCGCATTCTGTTTCACCGTCGCGGTGAGCTCCTCCATGCTGGCGGCAGTTTGTTCCAGCGAGGTCGCAGTCGATTCGGTGCGTGTCGCCAGATGAATATTACCCGCCGTCAGTTCGCGACTGCCGGTATCGATCTGCGAACTGGCATCACGGACGCGTTTGACGGACTCGCTCAGCGCCACCCGCATCCCTTCGAGCGCAGCCTGCAGGCGATTAAATTCGGCGCTGGCATAGCGGCTTTCCACCGCCGATAAATCCCCTGTCGCCAGGCGTTCGAGTTGCTCAACCACATTATCTAGCGGTTTCAGGAGCTTATTGCGCAGTAATAGCCAAACCACCGCCAGCAGGGCGATGGCCGTCAGCGTCGTCGCGGTCATCACCCCATAATAGATCCATGAGGTAATGATACGCGTGGAAGCGTAAATCCCCATACCGCCTGTCATCAGGAGCAATAAGGTGATAAGCGACAATAAAACCAACAGGGTATTTCGTAGGGAGAGAGATTTTGGCATTGTTATTTTCCGGTTGAAGGATATACAGAAACTATCGACAACAACCGGAAAAAGTTTACGTTTATGTCGCTGAATTCAGTGAAGGTTCCAGCACGGGCGGTTCTCGTTTTTTACTCAGGAAGAAAATGCCAAAAAGCAGCATCAAGCAGACGATACCCGAGATGGCGAAAAACACGGTCTGGTAGCCTGCGAGGTCAAAGAGAATCCCTATTGGTGTTGAAAGCAATACGATCCCCAGAGAACTGGCAATCTGAAAACCAATCAAAAAGATTGTCGATGACAGTCGTTTATCAAAGTTCGCAACGCTGTATTTGAATACCGAGATGACGCAAAGTGGAACTTCAATAGCATGCAGGAGCTTCACCAGCGAAATGAGCCAGGGATTAACGAACAAAGCGCAAGAAAGGATACGCAGTGCCATAATCACCACGCCGATGAGTAATGCATTTTTTGGCCCCACCCGATTAACAAAGAAGGGAATACTCGCCATGCACAGTGCTTCAAGTACGACCTGGAACGAGTTCAGATATCCATATACGCGCGTTCCAACATCGTGTGATTCGAACAGACCTGCATAAAACACCGGAAAGAGCTGTTGATCATAAATGTTATAAAAAGACCACGTCCCCACAATAAACACAACGAAGATCCAGAAGTTACGATCTTTGAAGACCGCGATAAAATCCTCTTTTTTTACCCCACCCGCTTCAGCCGTTACGCACTGCTGCTCCTGATCTTTGAAGCGCATGTTGATCATCATAAACACGGCGCCAAATAGCGAGACCAGCCAAAAGTTGATATGGGGATTAATGCTGAAAAAGATGCCAGCAAAAAATGCGCCAATGGCATAACCAAACGACCCCCAGGCACGCGCGGTTCCATATTCAAAATGAAAACTCCGCGCCATTTTTTCGGTGAAACTGTCAAGCAGTCCACAGCCCGCCAGATACCCCAGGCCAAAAAAGAGCGATCCCAGAACCAACCCGACAGAAAAATGGCTTTGCAGTAGCGGTTCGTAAACGTAAATCATGAACGGCCCCGTCAGGACCAGGATGAAACTCATACACCAGATGAGAGGTTTTTTCAGGCCGAGCTTATCCTGAATAATCCCGTAGGCCACCATAAACAGCATGCTGGTAAACTGGTTGACCGAATAAAGTGTGCCTAATTCAGTCCCTGTTAACCCCAGATGCCCTTTCAGCCAGATGGCATATAACGACCACCACAGTGACCAGGAAATAAAAAAGAGAAATGAGTAACTGGATGCAAAACGATAGTACGCATTTCTGAATGGAATCTTCAATGCCATAATTACCTGCCTGTCGTTAACGAAAATCACGTCCTGTTCAGAGGCAAAATCGGCCTCATTGTTTACTTACACCGTTCCAGCTCTTGTCGATGCGGCAGCGCTGTCATCGCCCCTTTCGCCGTTACCGCAAGCGCTCCACAGCGTTGAGCGAGTTCTATAATGTGTTGTAATTCGCCCTCATGCGCAGGGAAGCCTTCAGCAGCCAGGCCCGCCAGTAATCCGGCGACAAACGCATCACCCGCTCCGGTGCTGTCCACACAATTCACGGGTACCGCGGCAAAGTGGTGAACCTCCCCGCGGTAGCAGACCACCACACCATCAGCCCCTTTCGTCACCAACAGCATGGTAATGTCATGCTCGGTTGCCAGAGCGCAGATATCCCGATCGCGCAGAGCGTTTTTGCTGATAAGCTGCCATTCGTCTTCCGACAGCTTGACCACGTCTGCCAGTTGAAGTGCCTGCAACAGACACAAGCGCAGCAACTGTTTGTCTTGCCAAAGATCGTCACGGATATTGGGATCGAAGCTGACAAAGCCGCCTGCGCGTCGAAGCGCTGACATCGCAATAAAAGCACTGGTACGTGAAGGTTCGGCAGACAGGGCGATTGAACAAAGATGTAGCCATTCGCCGCGCCGCCATTCGGGCAAATCGGTTGCCTCCAGAAAAAGATCGGCGCTGGGGCGAACCATGAATGTAAAAGAACGCTCTCCTTGCTCATTAAGATCGACGAGCACAGTCGATGTCCGGTGCCATTCGTCCGACGTCAACAGTGACGTATCAACCCCTTCCGCTTGCAGCGTTCTTCTTAACAACGTGCCAAAAGGATCATCCCCCACACGCCCTATAAATCCACTCGCTCCACCTAATCTGGCTATCCCCACCGCAACGTTAGCCGGCGCGCCTCCCGGACAAGGCAGTAGCCGCCCATCAGATTCAGGCAAGAGATCCATGACCGCATCACCTAAGACCCATACTTTGGCTGACATTTTTTTTCCTCAAATTCATCTGGCTTACGCACAGTGATAAACCGCTTTTTCGCAAAACCGTCATCAATTTGCCCCAACATGCATAATCGATCACAAAACTGCATAGTTAACGTTAACATTTGCGAATATCATCACATTTAGGAAAAATAAGGACTTTATTTTTGCAAAAGTTAACGTTAACAATTCAACAAATTTGCTGAACCAGGATGATGTAAGATGACGCAATCTCGTTTACATGCGGCGCATAAGGCGCTGGCACAACTTCGCGAGCGCCGGGGTAACACCTTCTATCCTCATTTTCACCTCGCGCCTCCGGCTGGGTGGATGAACGATCCCAACGGGCTAATCTGGTTTAACGATCGCTATCACGCGTTTTATCAGCATCACCCATTCAACGAACACTGGGGGCCTATGCACTGGGGACATGCCACCAGTGAAGATATGATCCACTGGTGTCATGAGCCTATTGCGCTGGCACCTGGCGATGAGGATGACAAAGATGGATGTTTTTCGGGCAGTGCCGTCGATGACAACGGTGTGTTATCGCTCATCTACACCGGCCATACCTGGCTTGCAGGCGAAGGCAATGATGACGCCATTCGTGAAGTGCAGTGTCTGGCAACCAGTCGGGATGGGATCCATTTTGAAAAACAGGGTGTGGTGCTGACCCCGCCGGAAGGAATTATGCATTTTCGCGATCCTAAAGTCTGGCGAGAAGCAAACACCTGGTGGATGGTGGTAGGTGCAAAAGATCCTGGTAACACCGGGCAGATCTTACTTTATCGTGGTAAATCATTGCGTGAATGGACCTTCGATCGCGTACTGGCGCATGCCCACGCAGGTGAAAGCTACATGTGGGAGTGTCCAGACTTTTTCCGTCCTGGTGAACACCATTACCTGATGTTTTCACCACAAGGAATGAAGGCGGAAGGATACCGTAACCGGAATCGCTTTCAGAGCGGAGTCATCCCTGGGTTCTGGTCTCCTGGACGGATCTTTGCCCAGTCGGGCCCTTTTACTGAACTCGATCACGGGCATGATTTTTATGCGCCGCAAAGCTTTTGCGCTAAAGATGGCAGGCGCATCATCATCGGCTGGATGGATATGTGGGAATCGTCAATGCCATCAAAACGTGAAGGTTGGGCAGGTTGTATGACGCTGGCTCGGGAGCTCTCTGAGAGCAACGGCAAACTCATCCAGCGCCCGGTGCGGGAAGCAGAGTCGTTACGCCAGCTGTACCAACCTGTGCCTGCCGACAAAATCGACAGCAAACGCGTTTTGCAGGAAAACGCACAAGCGGTCGAAATTCAATTACGCTGGGATTGTCAGAAAAGTCATGCCGAACATTACGGGTTACAACTCGGCACTGGGATGCGACTGTATATCGATAATCAGTCCGGACGGCTCGTTTTGTGGCGGTATTACCCACAAGAAAACATAGATGGTTACCGTAGTATTCCCCTTACGCAGGATGAACCCCTCGATCTGAGGATCTTTATCGATAAGTCATCCATTGAGGTATTCATTAATGATGGGGAAGCGGTCATGAGCAGCCGAATCTATCCGCAGCCAGAGGAACGAGAACTGTCTCTCTATGCCGCTCATGGAGAAGCCACACTGCTGCAAGGCAGACTCTGGCTACTGGGGTAACCAACGATCAGGCGGAACAACGGATCAGCAGCGGACAAGGGATCCGTTTCTGGCCGCCGCCGGTGCGTCCTTCAATCACATGCAATGCCGCTTCCCGCCCGATAATATCGTGTGGAAGCTGCATTGTGGTCAATGGAGGCAAAAACAGATGCCCGACGCCCACCAGGTTATCAAACCCCATAACAGCAACATCCTGTGGGATGCGGATCCCTTTCGCCAGAAGAACCTGATAAGCCACAAAGGCGGCGCGATCGTTACCACAAATCAGGACATCAAAATCGGGTTTACCCGAGGGAATGCGGGCGTTCAGTAAACCCGCAAGATCGGTATAGTGATCGTCCCCCATCGCCATGTGAAATTGCTTCACATCCGCCAGATCCCGTCCGGCATCACGCCAGGCCTGTTCAAATCCCTGTCGACGATACCCTGTCGCCAGCGCGCCTTCGGGTAACCAGAAGCATAATGGCTGACGATATCCCGCTGCGATCAAATACCGGGTTGCCTCATACTGCGCGGCGTAATCATCAGGGATATAGCTGGGTAACGCGGGATCGTCCGCCACACAGTTCGCCAGAACGATATTTTCGCCATGCAGAACTTCAGGTAGCGTGATATGCCGTAGCCCCATCGTGGTATAGATAATGCCATCCGGCCGGTGAGCAAGCAGTTGGCGCGCCGCACGGGCGGCATCATCATCAGAAAAAATGTTGATTAAAAAACTGTTCCAGCCGAACTCGCTGGCTGTTTGTTCAATGGCAAGCAGGATATCGACTGAGAAAGGAGTGGTGGCTGTATCCTGTGCCAGCACAGCAAGGGTCGACGGCTTACGCCCCTGAGCACGCATCTTGCGGGCGGAAAGATCGGGAACATAATTCAGGGTCTGGATAGCCTGCAACACGCTGTCACGCGTTGCAGGGCGTACTGATTCCGCATTATTCATTACCCGGGAGACAGTCATCATCGACACCCCCGCCAGGCGCGCAACATCCTTTAATGAAGCCATATCCAACCCACTTGCCGTAAAACAGGCACTGTAGCAAAAACCGCCTGTTCTGTCCTGGACTGTGTCGGCCAGACTGCGTCAGCGCTGGCTTTCTGTTGCAGAAATACGCGTGACCGGCGAACTCTGTCTATTTTCCCAGAGCACCGTCAGGCCGCGCTGCAATGCAATGAAAATAAACAATAAAACGCCAATGGCAATTTTCGTCCACCATGAACTGAGCGTACCGTCGAAGTTAATGTAGGTCTGGATCAGCCCCTGAATCGCCACGCCAAACAGCGTTCCAAGAACCGTACCAACCCCACCGCTCAGCAACGTACCACCGATCACCACCGAAGCGATGGCGTCCAGCTCCACGCCGACCCCCGCCAGCGCGTAGCCGGCCTGGGTGTAGATCGAAAAGACAATCCCGGCCAGCGTCGCCAGCCCGGTCGACAGCATATAGATACGGATCGTCGTGCTGCGAGTGGAAATCCCCATCAGGTTCGCCGATATCGCATTCCCGCCAATGGCATACACCTGGTTGCCAAACCGGGTGCGATGCGCGAGGAAAATCCCCATAACCACCACCGCCAGCATCAGCAGTCCCATCGCGCTCAGGCGACCGCCACCGGGGATTTTCCACGCCAGACTGGAAAGCGTATCGTAAATCGGATGGTTAATCGGGATCGACTCTTCTGACACCAGATAACTGACCCCGCGCAGAAAGAACATACCGGCAAGCGTGATGATAAAGGCCGGGATTTTTAGCGCATCGATCAGCAACCCCATGAAAGCGCCAAACGCACACCCCATCGCCAGTACCAGCGGAAACGCCAACAGCGGCGAGATCCCCCAGTAACCGATCGCCTTCGCCAGGAATACGCCGGTAAAGGCGATTACCGACCCGACGGAGAGATCGATCCCGCCGGAGAGGATCACGAAGGTCATCCCCACGGCAATAATCCCCAGAAAGGCGTTATCGGTCAGAATGTTGCAGATAACACGCGTGGAAGCAAAGCCGGGGAACTGGGTCAGGCAGTAGAGATAACCCAGCACGAAAACCCCGAGGGTGATCATTAACGGTAAATTACGTTTTATCACGACCACGCACTCCTTTTAGCAGACTGATAAAGCGCTGTGACTGCACAATGAGTACGCACAGCACCACGATGGCTTTGACCACCTGGTTCATCTCCGGCGGAAATCCGGACAGCAGGATCCCGGTGTTCATCCCCTGGATGATCAGCGCGCCCACCACTGACAACAGCAGATTAAAACGCCCTCCCATCAGGGATCCGCCGCCGATCACCACCGCCAGAATGGCGTCCAGCTCCAGCCACAATCCGGCGTTGTTGGCATCAGCGCCGCGAATATCCGCCGTGACGATAATCCCGGCAATCGCCGCGCACAGTCCACTCAACACGTAAGTGAGCATGACGATGACCCGCGTGTTCACCCCGGCATTTTTTGCCGCCCGGATATTAATCCCCACCGCTTCAATAAACATCCCGAGCGCCGTTCGCCGGGTCAGCAGCCAGAAGAATACCAGCGTGATCAGCGCAATAATGACCGGCGTAGGGAACAGCAGCAGCGAACCGCTGCCGAACCAGGAGAGCGTGGGCGAGTTGAAGGTGACAATCTGTCCGGAGGTGATCAGTTGCGCCACGCCGCGACCCGCCACCATCAGGATCAGCGTGGCGACAAACGGCTGAATTTTGAGGATCGCCACCAGAACGCCGTTCCACAGGCCAGCCAGAACGCCGGTCCCCAACGCAGCAAGCAGTACCACCGGCAGGCTATGACCCGCGACGGTCATCGCGGCAGTCGTGGCCCCGGCAATCGCCATCACCGCGCCAACGGAAAGGTCAATGCCGCCTGTGGCAATCACCAGCGTCATCCCTATCGCCAGCAATGCGACGGGGGCGGCGCGATTCAGGATATCAATCGGGCTGCCGAACAGACGCCCGTCCTGCAACACAATCTGGTAAAAATGGGGAGCGACGAGGCTGTCCACCAGCAGCACCAGCAACAGCGCAATCAGTTGCGGCATGCCGGTCGGCCAGCGAAAGCGTCGCTTCGGCGGCGTGGTTTGCGGGAGAGATTGAGGCATCACAAGAGTCTCCTTACGCCGCGATGGCGTTCATGATCGCCGGAACGGACAGTTCAGCCAGCGGGATCTCCGCCACCTGTTTGCGGTCACGCATGATGATCACCCGATCGGCATATCCCACCAGTTCCTCCAGCTCCGAGGAGATCACCAGCAACGCCAGACCATCAGCGCACAGGGTTTCGATCAGGCGGATGATCTCGGCA
Source organism: Citrobacter farmeri (assembly GCF_019048065.1). Lineage (NCBI taxonomy): Bacteria > Pseudomonadati > Pseudomonadota > Gammaproteobacteria > Enterobacterales > Enterobacteriaceae > Citrobacter > Citrobacter farmeri. The sequence continues at coordinate 555,142 of NZ_CP077291.1, read as the reverse complement.
TGCGCCCCCACGTCGATCCCTCGCGTCGGTTCATCGAGGATCAGAAACTGTGGCTTAGTCAGCAGCCAGCGCGACAGCAGCACTTTTTGCTGGTTGCCGCCGGAGAGAAATTCGATCGGCTGTTCAGCGCTGGGGGTGCGAATGCCAAGCTGGCGGATAAACCGCTCGGCAATATCATTCTGTTCTTTGCGCGCAATCGGACGCAGCCAGCCGCGCTGGGCTTGTAGCGCCAGGATAATGTTTTCCCGCACCGAAGCGGCGGCAATAATGCCGTCCGTTTTCCTGTCCTCCGGGCAAAAACCGATCCCAAGGCATGACGCCTGGTGAGGGGAACGCAGCGTTTGCGTTTTGCCTTTGATCTGCGCGCTGCCGCTGTCCGCCGGCTTGATGCCGAAGATCACTTCAGCCGTTTCGGTGCGTCCGGATCCGAGCAGACCAGCCAGACCGACGATCTCACCGGGACGAACGTCGAGATTGAACGGGGCGATCGTTCCCTTCCTGCCGAAATTTTTGAACGCCGCAACCGGTTTGTCGCTCAGTAAGGTACGTCCCGCGCGCTGTAACGCATGAGTGTCCAGCTCGCGCCCCAGCATCATTTTCACCAGTTCAATCTGCGGCAGTTCGTGGGTTTCACGGCAGCCGACAAAACTGCCGTTACGCAGGACGGTGATCCGATCGCTGACCTGATAGACCTGATCAAGAAAATGGGTAACAAAAATCAGACTCACGCCGCGATCGCGCAGATGACGCATCAGGCCGAACAGCATCTCAACCTCTTGCGTATCAAGGCTGGCGGTAGGCTCATCGAGGATCAAGACTTTAGCGGAAAGATCGATCGCCCGGCAGATAGCCACGATCTGCTGCATCGCCACCGAATAGCGGTTCAGCGGTTCGCGGACGTCGAGGGAAAAGCCGTAAGAGGCCATCAACTCCGTGGCGCGCGTTTCCATCTCTTTACGCCGCAGCAGGCCAAAACGACGCGGTTCACGACCAATAAACAGATTATCCGCCACCGACATATTCGGCAGCAGGTTCACTTCCTGATACACCGTGCCAATGCCCAGTTGTTGAGCATGTGCAGTATTTCTGGGGGAGATGGCACTGCCTTCCAGCCAGATGGTACCGCGATCGGCATGATAGACGCCGGTCAGCGCTTTAATGAGCGTGGATTTTCCGGCTCCGTTCTCGCCGAGCAACGCCATGATCTCCCCGCGGCGCAGGCTGAAATCGACGTTATCCAGCGCCTTGACGCCAGGAAAGAATTTACTTAATCCCTCTGTACGGAGGATCTCCTGGTGTTGTTCAGTCGTCATGATTTTCCTCCGGTACAAAGCGTGACCGTAGGCCTGATAAGCGAAGCGCCATCAGGCAATGTCATGCCGGATGGCGGTGTAAACACCTTATCCGGCCTACGGGTACCTACAACCCATCAATAACCCATGTTTTTCTTCTTCTCTAACTCTTCTTTCGCGGTATCCGGCAGGTACAGCGTCGATTTGGTGATAGTGACCTTCTCAGGCATGGTGCCATCTTTCTTGAACTTCTCGAGTGCGTCGAAGGCAGGGCCTGCCATGTTCGGCGTCAGTTCAACGCTGGCGTTTGCTTCACCGTCAATCATCGCCTTATAGATGTCCGGTACGCCGTCGATAGAGCCGGTCAAAATATCTTTGCCCGGTTTCAGCCCCGCTTCTTTGATCGCCTGGATAGCCCCGATCACCATGTCATCGTTATGGGCGTAAACCATGCAGATGTTCTTGCCGTTGTTCTCCGCTTTGATAAAGCTTTCCATGACCTCTTTACCTTTACTGCGGGTGAAGTCACCGGACTGGGAACGGATAATTTTGATGTTTGGCGCTTTGGCGATGGCTTCGGCAAACCCTTTCTTACGATCGATGGCCACACTGGCACCGACGGTGCCCTGCAGCTCAACCACATTACACGGCTTACCGTTAACCTCTTTGATCAGCCAGTCACCGATCAGTTGACCTTCAAGCACGTTGTTGGCGGTAACGGTAGTCATATAGAGAGATTTGTCTTTTACATCGATGGAACGATCGAGCAAAAAGACCGGGATCTCGGCATCTTTCGCTTCTTTCAGCACCGGCTCCCATCCTGTCGCCACTACCGGCGCAATGAAGATGGCGTCAACGCCCTGAGCGACAAATGAACGCACGGCTTTAATCTGGTTTTCCTGCTTTTGCTGACCGTCAGCGATTTTCAGCGTAATGCCGCGCTTCTCGGCCTCGCTTTTCGCCACGTTGGTCTCTGCGGCGCGCCAGCCGGACTCAGAGCCGACCTGCGAAAATCCTACGGTTAATGGGGCGGCCATGGCCATAGACGACATGGCTGCCGAAACTGCTGTGACTAAAAGTAAGCGCTTCCACATAACTGTGTCCTCGTAGGGTAGGTTATTGTTGGTTAAGAAACAGTCGCGAAAAAACTATAGACAATCGAGCATGTAACGGATTGCGTTACATCACACTTCAAAAAAGTAAATAGAACGTTAATCACAAGTTTGTAATCGCTTCCATTTCACTATGAAAAAAGCGGCTGAAGATATGGATTTTCCTGTCATGCGAGTGGTCTGAAAAGACCGGTACAAGGCGAGTGAAAACAAAATCAGGCGAAGACATTCGGCGCGAGATCGCTATAATACTCGCCACTTGTTTACGACACAGTTAAAGGAAACAGACATGAGCTTACTCAACGTCCCGGCCGGTAAAGACCTGCCGGAAGATATCTACGTTGTTATTGAGATCCCGGCTAACGCAGATCCGATCAAATACGAAGTCGACAAAGAGAGCGGCGCACTGTTCGTTGACCGCTTCATGTCCACCGCGATGTTCTATCCGTGCAACTACGGTTACATCAACCACACTCTGTCTCTGGACGGTGACCCGGTTGACGTTCTGGTCCCGACTCCGTATCCGCTGGAACCTGGCTCCGTTATCCGCTGCCGTCCGGTTGGCGTACTGAAAATGACCGACGAATCCGGTGAAGATGCGAAACTGGTAGCCGTACCGCACACCAAACTGAGCAAAGAGTACGATCACATCAAAGATGTGAACGACCTGCCGGAACTGCTGAAAGCACAGATCACGCACTTCTTCGAGCACTACAAAGATCTCGAAAAAGGCAAGTGGGTGAAAGTGGACGGTTGGGACAACGCAGAAGCCGCTAAAGCGGAAATCGTTGCTTCCTTCGAGCGCGCCGCGAAGAAATAAGTTCGCTGAACGCTGAAAACCCTGAACGCCGGGCACCGGTCAGTAAGGGTTTTTTTATGCCTGCGTTTTGGCAATAGAGAAAAAAAACACAAGAAGCGTGGCAATCTGAAATGCGAGTAACCTCGCATAAAACAACGCCACCCGAAGGTGGCGCGTAGGTTTCAGTACTGGTCTCTGTCTAACCAGTTACCGCTGTCGATCAGTGTTAATCCATCCACCGGGCGCTGGTACACGTACATCCATGCACTGCCGTACGGCGTCTGGATCAACTGGCGTGCGTATTCACCGCCGCGGGTGCGCAAAGCATCCAGCTCGGCCAGAGTCGCATTATCAATACGATAAACCTCACCGTGTACCGTTCCGTTCCCCGGAACTGCGCCTGGATAGTGGCCCAGACTGTACAACTGGTAGTTATCGATACTGTAATTTCCCAGCAACTGGGCGTTGGTCATCCAGTGGCTGTTGCCTTGTTTGGTTCGTAAACTGCCGTAGACAAATATTCGCATTGCTAAAACTCAAACTGATAGAGCAAATCCAGTGCCTGATCTACGCCAGACACGGCTTCCAGATATAGCTTAGGCATCAGGCGATAACGTAACGTGAGTGTCGCCAGTGAGTCAAATATACCCACGCCATATTTCACCTGCAGACCTGGCAGTACGTATCCGCTGACCACGACCTGGGAGGAGTCGCCTACCCCCTGAGTGTCCAGTGCCAGATTGCTTACGCCAAACGTCTCCCCGATTTTACCCACAACCTGACCACTTTGTGCAACCCCCAGGCCAATAAGCATTGAGGTCATTGCGGCACTGTCGCTCTGATCGCTGCTCAAACCCTGGCCACGCAGCAGATAAGAGAGCGCTTCCTGTTGCGACATCGCCGGGTCAGAGAAGATCTCTGCCTTCGGCTCATCTGCCGTTCCGGTGACGCGAACACCGGCGATCACCGCATCCTCTGTCGACTCCGGGTTACGAATGGCTTCGATATTCAGCAACGGCTGATCCGGTGGTCCCGAGAACAACAGCTCGCCTTTACGCACAATCAGATCCTGACCGTAGGCGTGGAAGCGACCTTCCGGAATGTTGATCTGTCCGTTTAGCCCCAGCCCTTGCTTATCCTGCGCCACTTTCAGATCGCCTGTCAGGCGGGCTTTCAGACCAAACGCATCCATCCGCACGTTGTTACCGACGTGTACAATCAGATTGCTGTTAATCGGGATCCCGGCACTTTGCGGCTTCTCTGGCTGCAAATCATTATTGAGCATCACTTCGTCGCTGGAAACGCCCACCGCGCTTTCTGGCAAGTCATGTACCACAATACGCGCCCACGGTACGTCCACCCGTCCGTCCAGGGTGAACAGACTCGGCGTAGCTTCAAATACCACATCCGGAGAAACATCAAGGCGCACCATCGGCGGCACGGTGATACGTACCCGGCTGCCTTTTGCCGCCACGCGCGCTCGCCAGTTATCGATCTGACTCCAGTCAGCGTCGCCGCTCAGGTTGATCTGCCCCTGCTGGGTTCGTATCTCTCCGGTAAGCGTCGAGCGCGTGCCGTTGAAGTTCATCGCCAGTTGGCTCGGCTGCATATCAAACGGCATAAAGTTGCCGTCAATATCCAGCCCGCTCAGTTGCAATTGCCCAAACATCTGCGGGCTCTGCACATTACCGCCCAGACGCAGATTGGCGCTCAGCAGACCTGCCGCCTTCTCACCACGCGCAAAGATCGGGTTCACCATCGCAAGGTTAACATTGCGAATGTTGACGTTGCCGCCCAGGTTACGACGCCCCTGGGGATCGGTCACCTGTACCTGGCCGTCAAGCTGTCCGTTATTAGTCAGGCGGATCAGCCAGCCCAGTTCCGCGCGATTGTTGCGTAGCTCGGCCGTCACGTTCAGGGTATCGAACGCTAACGGCAGCGGCGCGTCGTTGACCGTCTGCGTCACTTTCACGTTACGCCCGGAGAGCGTGACATTGCCCTGCGGCAGCCCCTCTTTGGTGGTGTCCCACGAAACGTCCGCTTTACCGGTGAATACGCCAGTGGCCTGAGTCGCCTCCGGCATAAACGGTTTCAGCATCGCCAGATCAAAGCGGTTAAGATTCACCACCGCCCGTCCTTCTGCACCGGCATCGATAGTTTGCGGCACGCACAGTTCAGCATTCGGGTTTGCCCAGCAGTGTGGCCCGATACTGATTTTCTGCTCCTGGTTACGGTAGTCGAGCGCGATGGCGCGGGTCAGGGTCAACGGCCCTACCGGCGTCTGGAAGCGGGTATTGCTCAGCGAGCCTTTCCAGCGCTCTTCTTTACGATCAAAGCTCCCGGCCAGATCGAGTTGACCGGAGACCGGCTCACCCTGAACACGCAGTTGCAGTTCGTGTTGCTTTTCGCTCCCTTTGGCGTTCAGCGTCACGAGGTTGATGTTAACGTCGGGCTGCGAAATGCGTTCAACCCGCACGTTAAGGTTACCGGCAATCTGGTCGGTCGATTTAATGTCGCCTTCCACGCGCACCTGGGCAACGGACAGTTCCTGCCAGCGCAGTCCACGGGCGGTGATATCCGCCAGCAGTTGTGGAGCATCAACCGTGCCGCGCACTTTGACCAGCCCTTTTGCCGTACCGCCGAGTCCCGGCAAGGCGTTGTCCAGCCCCGGCGCGTCAATGGTCGCATCCAGATTGAGATCTTTAACGCCCAGCTCACCTTTCACCTCAGCGCTGTTTGGCCCCAGTTCCAGATGCAGCCCTGGAATCGTCCACTGCATGTAGCTATTGCCTTTGAGCGATCCATTAACGTTAACCTTGTTCTGCTTAACGTTACCGGTCAGCTTCAGCTCCGGCACGTCCATCTGCCAGCTACCGCCATACAGGCTGCCCCGGGTTTTAATCAGACCATTGAGCTTCGACGGCCAGTCCGGCACTTCTTTCGCCGTATTGATGCCGTCCAGCGTCAATTCACCTCGCCAACTGATCGCCTGCTGCCAGTCCACAAGCGCCTTCAGCTCGGTTTTCCCTTCCAGCGCAGCCACGCTGAGCTTGTCGATATTAATCTGCTGTTCGTTGCCCTTCGCATCAAGCGTAATGGTCGCCGGCGGGATATCCTGTCCTTTCACCGCCGTACGCATCGAAAGCGTATAGTCCGTCATCTTGCCGGTGAGCTTGAGTTTGATATCGTCAGCCTGGAACTGTTTATCACCCGTAAACGGCCAGTAAACCTGCTTGCTGACCACTTCCAGATTCAACGGCAGCCCGGCTTCCGCCAGACGCGTCTGGGCACGCAGATCCAACGCCACCGGTCCGGAGAGATTTACCCCCACTTCCAGTTGTTCACGCAGCGCGCCGCCCACCTTCAGCTTCACCTTCTCGCCTTTCAGCGGGTCCATGTTCAGCGTGCTGTTGAGGGTGATATCGACCGGCCAGTTATGGGTCAACTGGGCCGTACCGCTGGCGTTAACCGTGCCCTGATTAGAGTCAACGTCCAGCGCATCGAGTTTCATGTTGCCATCGATGCTGCTCACTTTCAGCAGCAGGTTATGCACCGTCAGGTCCGTATCGCCGGTGACGCGCAGTTGCTCGCCTTTGAACTCTTCAATATTGAGATTGAGCGGCAGATGCACGTCCGTCATCTCTGGCAGAACCGGTTTTGAGAACAAATCTTTCAGCGTTTCGCCGAGCGGTTTTTCATCCGGCTGCGGGTTCTGGATCTTCGGCTCGACGACTTCTTCCTGAGCAACCTCCGCCACTTTCGGCAGCGCGATCAGCAATCCCTGCAACGACGTGGGCTTCAGGGTCAGATCCCTCTCCTGCCAGTGCAGGCCGGAGGTAAACGCCATCACCGACACGGTGGTGTCATCAATTTTAATATTGACGTTGTTCAGCGCCACACGGGAAAGCGTTACCGGATACGGCGTGGAGAGATTCAGCGGGCCGCTCTCTTCTTCTTCGACCGGCGCGGACGGCGGCATTTTTTTACTGTCGATCGCCACGTTTATGTCTTTGAGCGACAGATCGTTCACGCACAGGCTGCTGTTCCACAGGCAATCCAGCCCCACCGCCAGATGCACTTCACCCGCGTTAACCGCCACGCCAGGCTGGTCAAAGCGGATATTTTTCAGTGACAGATCGCGCCAGCCGCCGGTGACCTGGCCGATTTCCAGGCCCGGCACCCAGCGGTTCGCCGCATTGAAGATCAGATGCAGGCCGGTTGTCGTTCCAAGCAGAAACGCCACCGTCCCCAGCAACAGCAGGATAAAAATCAGTACGCCGAGGCTTATCTTCTTCCATAAACTCATAATTCAGGCCCCAGACCGATGTAAAACTGTAAACCGTGCTCATCTTTATCGCCGACCGGAACGGCAAAATCGAGCTTGATTGGCCCGACCGGAGACTGCCAGCGTACGCCCACCCCGGCACCGGTTTTGAAATCGCTTTTACGGATATCACTGACGGCTTCACCGCTGTCGACAAACATTGCCCCCCACCATTTGCCGGTGACGTTGTACTGGTATTCCAGTGACCCGGTTGCCAGTTTTGAGGCCCCTTTCAGGTCACCGTTGCTGTATTTTGGTGAAATGGATTTGTATTTGTAGCCACGAATACTGCGGTCGCCCCCGGCGAAGAAACGCAGGTCTGGCGGCACTTTGTCGAAATCGCCGGTTTCGATCCAGCCGAGATTGCCGCGCATCACGAAGCGATGACGATCGTACAAGGAACGGATCCAGACGTTTTGCGCCTGAAAGACCGAGAAGTCGACGTCGGAACCCCAGGCGGTGTTGGAGTAATCAATGGAGTAACGCTGGGAGTCGCCCCAGGTGGGCATCAGACCACCGCGCGAACGGGTACGGCTGATCATCACGCCAGGATAGAGCAGCATGGTGGTGTTCGTCACCTGCCCCTGAGTAAAGTGGTCGAGACTCCAGCGCAGGTTAATGGCGCGCTGCCAGCCACTGGAAAGATCCCAGTAGCGAGAAACCGCAAGCGTGGTGGAGTCCTGTTCGGTATCGTTGAGATCGGTACGCTTAAAACCACCCTGCACCAGATAGTATTGCTCCAGCGGATTCTTCAGCAGCGGCATTTTATAACTGAAATCTAACTGCTGTTCAGGTGACGAGATACTGGCGCTGGTCGTCAGGCTGTGGCCATAAGAGTTCATCCACGGCTTTTTCCACGTGGTCTTCACGCGCGGCCCCACGTCGGTGGAATAACCCACCCCGGTCTCGATGGTGTTTTCCGTTCGCGGCGACACCACGCCCTTCAGCGGCAGCACTTTGGTTTTCCGCGCTTTGTCGAATTCGGGCGCGACAACCACGGAGTTAAACCAGCCGGTCGCCGAAAGTCGACGGTTCAGCTCGCCGAGCTCTTTCGACTCGTACGCATCCCCTTCTTTGAATGGCACCAGGTTTTGCAGGTACTCCTCGCGGATCTGCGAGCCTTCAAAGGAGACGTGACCAAAGCGATAACGTTCACCGCTGTCGTAGTCGATATCCCAGAACGCCTGATGGCGATCAAGCGCAATACCCAACTGGCTCTTATTAAATTCGCTGTCGAAATACCCTTTACGTAGCGCCACGCTGGTTAATGACTTTTTGAAGCTGTCATAGTCCCCATGATTGAGCACCGTACCGATCGCCGGACGCGTTTTCAGCAAATCCAGGTAATCTCTGTCGGTACGCGCGCCGCCGCGTAAAATGACTTCTGTTCCGCCAATGCGCACCGGTTCACCGGGCGTCACTTTGGCCACCAGCACCTGACGCCCTTTCGCCGGAGGCGGACGCAGATCGAAATCAATGGTCGGTTCGTAATAGCCGAGCGCCTTTAACCCTTCGCGGATGGCGTCATCCACGCGCGCGCGAAAGCGCCGGTCCGGCGTGACTTCATCACTCTGGATGGTTGAGAGTTGTGCCCGGACGTTTTTCTCCAGTTCTCCTGATAGCCCTTCGACCTGTAGACGGACGTTCGCGGCAAAGGCAGAACTGCTTAAACACAACAGGCTCACCCAGCATAACTGACGGATATGTGGCACTTTTTCTCCTGAAATCCCTTATTTCCACCCCTGGAAAAAATCATAACGCCAATCCACGGCTTAACAAAAACCCAACAACTGGGATTGAAAAACAGACGACTACCCAAATATTTCTTATGTTTACTGTAGACGCATTCCTAACGGTTATTGTGTGCAAATACGCGTCTTGTTACAACCTTAACCCCAATTACTGATTTTCGGGAGAACCGCACCATGAGTCTATTTGATAAAAAGCACCTGATTTCACCGTCGGATGCATTACCTGGGCGCAATACCCCGATGCCCGTGGCGACGCTGCATGCCGTCAACGAACATTCGATGACGAACGTCCCTGAAGGGATGGAAATCGCGCTTTTCGCGATGGGCTGTTTCTGGGGCGTAGAACGGTTGTTCTGGCAGTTGCCCGGCGTTTACAGCACGGCTGCGGGGTACACCGGTGGCTACACGCCGAATCCCACCTACCGGGAAGTCTGTTCCGGTGAAACAGGCCACGCCGAAGCGGTGCGCGTGGTGTACGATCCGGCGGTCATCAGCTATGAACAATTGCTCCAGGTTTTCTGGGAAAACCACGATCCGGCGCAGGGCATGCAACAGGGCAACGACCACGGCACCCAATATCGTTCCGCTATTTATCCGCTGACACCGGAGCAGGACAGCGCCGCTCGCGCCAGTTTTGAACGCTTCCAGGCCGCCATGCGCGCGGCGGGCGACCATCGTTCCATCACCACTGAAATCAGCAACGCGACGCCGTTCTATTACGCTGAGGACGACCACCAGCAGTATCTGCACAAAAACCCGTACGGCTACTGCGGAATCGGCGGGATTGGCGTCTGTTTGCCCCCTGACGCGTAAGATCAGCGTTCCACCGTCACGCGGGCCGCATGCCGCGTGGCGCTGGCGACAGTACCTTTCTGTGAAAGCATTCCTTTCAGCAACAGATTAAATACCGGCGCACCGGGCCGGTTCAGACGATGCTGCAACAGATGCACCGCCTCCACGCCCAGCGCCCGGCAGGGTATAGTAATACTGCTCACTGTCGCCACGATGCGGGCGTCCAGTTCCTGTACGCCCGTCGTCATCAGCGACATCTCTTCCGGAACGCGCACCCCGTGGGTGTTCAGTACACGCAGGATGCCGGTGGACATCGACGCGCCGGCGCAGAAAATCACTTCCGGCCAGTCGTGACGCGGCGTATCGCGCAGCCATTCGCCAACCGCCTGCTCCGCTTCCTCCTCAGTGAATCCTTCCGTCACCAGCAGATCGCAATGGGTATCAAACGGGATCTGGTACTGACGATAGACCTCTTTAATGCCTTCCAGCCGCCAGTACATCGTCTCCCGCCGCAGGCTGGTGACGTTGAGAATGCGTCGGTGCCCTTGATCGAACAGATACTGCGTCGCCCGGTTGCCAATCGACCGATGGTCCGGCGACACCGAATCCAGCAGCCCTTCTCTGTCCTGCGAGTTGATCAACACACAGGGTTTTTCCAGCGACAGCGCCAGCTTGTGGATCGTCGGATCATCAATCCCGATCAGAATGATGGCGTTAATATTTTTATGGTTGGCCTTCTCCAGAAAGACTTTGATATCCGCGTGTTGCTCATCCAGGCCGCAATAACTCACCCAGACATCGTGTGAAGCGACCGCTTCAGCAATACCGCGCGTCACTTCAAGGTAAAAAGCATCTCCCTGCGCCGTGAACGTGCGCTGCGGAGCAAAGACGGCGACGCCGTTAATCAACAGCCGCCCGCTGGCGAGCGAGTCGAGAACACCCAGTTGTCGCGCACATTTCACTATTGCCTCACGCGCCTTGTCGCTGGTGTAGGACTTCCCGCCCAGCACCCGCGACACGGTACTCACAGAGAAGCCCGTTAAGGCGGCAATTTCATCCATTTTCAACTTGCCCGACATTCTGTGACCTCGCTCGCAATGTATCTTTGCAAATTATTGCAGACGTACTTCATTGATTCTAAAACACCTTTTTAATTAGCTCGCTAACTTCTTTTGCGTCCTGCAAGCGCTCTCACAAAATCCCGTTGTCGACCTTCCAGGCGTTTCTTATGTTCCGCTTATCCCTCATTGATCCTGAGTAAGGCATGACATGAAAAAAGTACGTTTTGGCATTATTGGCGTGGGCAACATCGGTACCGTCCACGCCCGGTATCTTCTGGCTGGAGCCGTGAATGACGCCTGCCTGACTGCCGTCTGCGACAACAACGCCGCTAAGCATGCGGCTATCCGCCAGTTGGTGGGTGATTCCGTGACGCTGTTCAGCGACGCGCGCGACATGCTGGAGAGCGGACTGATTGATGCCGTCATCGTCGCGACACCGCACTATGATCATCCTGGGCTGTCCATCATGGCCATGCGTCTGGGGATCCACACGCTCTGTGAGAAGCCCGCTGGTGTTTATACCGCTCAGGTTAAGGAGATGAACGCCTGCGCCCGTGAGTGCGACGTGGTCTTTAGCATGATGTACAACCAGCGTCCTAACCCGCTGTATCAAAAGGTGAAAGACCTGATCGACAGCGGCGAACTCGGCGAACTGCGCCGCTCCAACTGGATCATCACTAACTGGTATCGCTCGCAGAGCTACTACAACTCCGGAGGCTGGCGCGCAACCTGGAAAGGCGAAGGGGGCGGCGTGTTGCTGAATCAGGATCCGCATCAACTCGATCTCTGGCAGTGGCTGGTCGGTATGCCCGTGCGGATGCGCGCTTTCTGCCAGTTCGGCAAACATCGGCAGATCGAAGTCGAAAACGAGGTGACGGCGTATGCCGAGTACGCGAATGGGGCGACGGGGGTCTTCATCACCACCACCGCCGAAGCACCGGGCACCAACCGTCTGGAAATTGTCGGCGATCGCGGAAAAGTGGTTGTCGAAGAGGGACGTCTGCGTTTCTGGCGGTTACGTGAATCTGAAACAGACTTTAACGCCCGCTGGCAAGATGGCTTCGGTGAGCCGGAGTGCTGGGAAGTCATCATCCCTACCGCCCCGGAGTGTAGCGAACACGTTGTTATTACCCGTAATTTCACCGCCGCTATCCTGCATGGCGAACCGCTCATCGCCCCAGGTCAGGAGGGCATTCATGGTCTGACGCTGTCCAATGCTATGCATCTTTCCACCTGGACAGACGACTGGGTCACGCTGCCCTTTGACGAGCAGCGCTACTACCAACTGTTACAGGAACATATTGCGTCATCGGTCGAAAAAACGGTTGCCAGCCGCACGCTGGATGCTTCCGGAACCTGGTAACAGTGGAGTGTAAGCATGCTGAATATCGCGATTGTTGGAACGGGGAATATCTCTCATCAGCACATTCAGGGCTATCTGACGTTTCCGGAGCGCTGTCGAATTGTCGCCCTGGTGGATATTTTCCCCGAAAAGGCCGAAGAGAAGAAAGCGCGTTACGGACTACACGACGCGCAGGTTTACCCCAGCCATCGGGCAATGCTGGAGGCGGGAACAGCGGTTGACCTGGTGGATGTCTGCACCCCGCCCTACGTCCACGCGGAAATCGCCATCGATGCCCTGAACCGCGGCAAACATGTCCTTTGCGAAAAACCGATGGCCGCGTCGCTGGAAGAGTGTGACGCGATGATGGCTGCGCAACGGGCCTGCGGCAAAACGTTGTCTGTCATCGCGCAAAACCGTTTTACCGACGCCTTCTGGCGTTTGAAAACGGCGATAGATTCCGGCCTGGCGGGCAAGATTTGTCACGCCCAGGTGGATTCCTTCTGGTGGCGCGGGCACTGCTATTACGACCTGTGGTGGCGCGGCACGTGGGAAAAGGAAGGCGGTGGCTGCACGCTCAACCACGCGGTGCACCATATTGACGCCATCCAGTGGATGCTCGGTTTTCCCAGCGAAGTGGTGGCGATGATGACCAACGTCGCCCACGACAATGCGGAAGTAGAAGATCTCAGCGCCGCCATCTTCCGGTATCCCAATGGCGCGCTGACCCAACTGACCGCCTCCGTGGTGCATCACGGTGAAGATCAGAAAATTGTGATTCAGGGTGAGAAAGCGCGCATTTCCGCGCCGTGGAACGTGTTCGCCAGCCAGTCCGCAGACAACGGTTTTCCACAGACAGAAAACGATAATGCGCGAGAAGACCGTCTGACATCGCAGTTTCACGCCACCCCAGCGCTTCGATGGACGCTGCATACCGGGCAAATCGACAACGTGTTAACCGCCATTGAACAGCAGATCGAACCGCTGGTGGATGGTGAACAGGGCAAACGCTCGCTGGAATTGATCACCGCTGTCTACAAATCGGCGATCACCCGTTCGGTCGTGACTCTGCCTGTTCAGCGCGACGACGCGTTTTATCGCACGGGCGGCCTGCTCCAAAAGGCACCACATTTTTATGAAAAATCCGCCTCGGTGAGCAATTTTGCAGAGGTGGCCGCGATCCCGCTGGGTAAAGACTTAGATTCAGGAGTGGAAAAATGAACAAGCATGACGGTATGAACTATGCCCCGACCGGGAAACCTCAGCCAGTAGTAATGCCCGGCGAATTTATCATTGCCGCAGCGGCACTCGATCACGGCCATATCTACGGCATGTGCAATGGGTTAATTGAGGCTGGCGCCACACTGAAATGGGTGTACGACCCGGATCCGGCAAAAGTGGCGAGCTTTTTACAACAGTATCCGCAGGCGCAGGCCGCTGATTCTCTGGCAACGATCCTTAATGACACAACGGTGAACCTGGTCGCCAGTGCGGCAATCCCCTCGGAGCGCTGCCCACTGGGACTAAAAGTGATGGCAGCCGGGAAAGACTATTTCACCGACAAAGCGCCGCTGACTACGTTGGATCAACTGGAGGATGCCAAAGCGATGGTGGCGAAAACCGGGCGTAAATACGCGGTCTACTACAGCGAACGCCTGCATGTGGAAAGTGCCGTTTTCGCGGGCGATTTGGTGAAACAGGGGGCGATTGGTCAGGTCATACAAACACTCGGAACCGGCCCGCACCGTGAAGGTAGCGGTCGCCCGGACTGGTTCTACGAGCGACGCTTTTTCGGCGGCATTCTCTGCGACATCGGCAGTCATCAGATCGAACAGTTTCTGTTCTATACCGGCAACAGCGACGCACGCATCGTGGCAAGCCAGGTACGCAACGTAAATCATCCGCAATATCCACAATTCGAAGATTTTGGCGACGCGATGCTGGCGGGCGATAACGGCGCAACGGGCTACTTCCGCTGCGACTGGTTCACGCCGGGCGGCCTCTCAACCTGGGGCGATGGACGTCTGACGCTGCTCGGCACGGAGGGCTATATCGAAATTCGCAAATATGTCGATATCACTCGCGGCGAGCAGGATGTGGTCTATCTGGTCAATAAAGAGGGGGAATTCCGTTATCCCGTCGCCGGCAAGGTGGGCTTTCCGTACTTTGGTCAGCTCATCCTCGACTGTATCCGGCGCACTGAAAACGCCATGACGCAGGAGCACGCCTTTAAAGCGGCGGAGCTGTGCGTTAAGGCGCAGATGCGGGCAAACGCGAACGCGTGATGGGAGGCGCCATGAACACAGTGAATGCCGCCATTATCGGCGGGGGGGCTATCCATGCCATCCACGCGGAGGCGCTACAGCAGTTGCCCAACGTCAGGCTGCGCGCGATTGCCGAAACGGACATCAACAAAGGACGTCAACTGGCGGCGCTTTATGATTGCCATTTTTATCATGACTACCGCGAAATGCTCTGGGATGACACGATCGACGTGGTGCACATTTGCACGCCGCACTATCTGCATAAACCGATGATTCTTGCCGCACTGGCGGCAGGGAAACATGTACTTTGCGAAAAACCAGCAGTGATGCACACGCTGGACGTGGCCGAAGTCGAAACAGCCCTCGCCCATGCGCGGGGCAAGCTTGGGATCTGCTATCAGAACCGGTTCAATCCCACCAGTCTCGCCATTAAGCACCAGTTGCAGGAGGGGGCGATCGGCAAGATGCTCACGATTAAAGCGGTGCTGACCTGGTCGCGCGGCGGCAGTTATTACACCGCCAGTCCCTGGCGGGGAAAAGCAGCCACCGAAGGCGGTTGTCTGCTCATCAACCAGGCGATCCACACGCTCGATCTGATGCAATGGTTTGCCGAAGGCGTGACGCGTGTCAAGGGAGTGGTCGACAACACCTGGCTTGCCGGTACCATCGACGGTGAAGACAGCGCAATGGCAACCTTTGCCTTTCGCAACGGTGCGCGTGGACTGTTTTATGCCAGCAACTGCCACACCGCCAACTCACCGCTACAGCTGGAAATTCACGGCGAAAAAGGCACTTTGCTTCTTGAGGGGAGCGAGCTGTGGCGTATCCACGCAGAGACCCGACAAAAGCTGGCAAGCGACGCGGCCCCTGACGGCAGCGGCAAAAGCTACTGGGGCGTCGGCCATCACGAAGCGATCCGTCAGTTCTATGACGCCCTACACCATCCCACCGCCGGGAGCGTATGCAGCATTCACGAAGCCGCTAAATCATTGCAGATCGTCGATGCCATTTATCGTTCGTCGCAATTACGTACCTGGATAAACCTGGAGAAATAAATCCGCGGAAAGTGAATCCAGGCCGGATAAGGCACATCCGGCAATCAAGTGATACTAAAGGAATAATTATATGGCGAAACCTACTGAACGCAGAGTAGGTTACGGCGTAGCGATTGGCTACGGCGTAACCGATTTATTTGGCGGCGGTGCATTTGCAGTTATTGGCACCTGGCTGTTATTTTTTTACACCACCTATTGTGGACTGTCTGTACTGGAAGCCGGTTCTATATTTGCTATTGCACGTATCATCGATGCAATATTAAGCCCGGTGATGGGTTATATTACTGATAACTTCGGCAACACCTGGCTGGGGAAAAAATTTGGTCGTCGTCGTTTCTTTTTATTAATCAGTGCTCCGCTCATGTTTCTCTACGCGCTGGTGTGGATTACCGACATGAGCTACTGGTATTACCTGGGAACGTATCTTTCCATCGAACTGCTGTCCGCGATGGTGCTGGTGCCCTGGGAGACGCTGTCGGCGGAGATGACCAACCGCTTCAGCGAACGTACTCGCCTCTCTGGCGTACGCATGATGTGTTCACAACTGGGCGGTTTTTTAGCCGTTTCCGTACCCGGCATTATTATGCAATATACGGGTAAAGATAATTCATTGACCTATACTTTGACCGGACTCGTGTTTGCGATTATTTATTGTGTCGCCGTATTCACCACCTGGGCAACGACCTGGGAAGCAAAAGATGTGCGGGAAGAATATGAATTCACGCCGGACACACAGCGCAGCTCTGGCTTATTTAACCACCTGAAGTATTTGGTGGTGGATCTTTTTTCCGCCTTTAAACTGCGTATTTTTCGCCAGCATATTATTATCTATATTTGTTCATTTACCGCTCTGGATGTCTTTGGTTCCGTTTTCACTTATTACGTGATCTATGGATTAAAACAGGATGCGGCCACGGTTTCCGGACTGTTAAGTATCGCGGCGTTTGTTTCAGTCCCTGGCACATTCGGCTTTATGATGTTAATGAATAAGCTCAACATGACACCGTCTGCGGCGCTGCGCCTCTCCTATGGCTGCATTTTCTTCGTCCTGGCCTGTCTTTTTACCCTTTATCTGGGTGATATCCAGCTACCGGCCCTGCTCTTTTCCGCGATATTTGTCCTGTTTGGTCTGGCAAAAGCCGGGTTGTATTACATCCCGTGGAACATCTATAGCTTTATTCCGGATGTGGATGAAATCGTCACCCGCCAGCGTCGGGAAGGCATTTTTGCCGGGGTGATGGTGCTGACCCGCAAAAGCACCGTCGCGCTGGCGATTATGTTGATTGGCGTGGTGCTGGAAGAGAGCGGCTTTGTCAAAGGCGGCGGTTCGCAGCCCATCAGCGCGCTGCATGCCATTATTGGCCTGATGATATTTGCGACTGCTGCCCTGCTGGCTATCAGTTTTTACACCACGTTCCGGTTTAAGCTGACGCAAAAGACGCACAAAATCCTGATCAAAGAAGTGGCGCGCCGCAAACTCGGCGGTGAATGTGAAGACTGCGACGAAGAGACCCGGGCCGTCATTAAGTCACTCACCGGTTTCGCCTACGATGAAATCTGGGATGCCGCGCCTGGCGCACGCGATAAGCGTCGAACGGCTACCGCTGAAAATTAAGCCTCTGGCGGCTTTACAGTCCCTTACGCTATACTAGCCCCTGAACTTACCGGCTCACCTCTACGAGCCGGTTTTCATTAAGCTTTACCACATGGATTTATCAACTTCCCTTCCGAGGATCTGACCGATACGGTTAGATAAGATATGTTAAACAGTATTTTTATTATTCTTTGCCTGATCGCTGTGAGTGCGTTCTTCTCGATATCCGAGATCTCACTTGCCGCTTCACGTAAAATTAAGCTCAAACTGCTGGCCGATGAAGGCAATCTCAATGCGCAACGCGTGTTGAAAATGCAGGAAAACCCTGGGATGTTCTTCACGGTAGTGCAAATCGGTCTGAACGCGGTCGCTATTCTTGGCGGTATCGTGGGCGACGCCGCATTTTCCCCGGCCTTCAATACCTTATTCTCTCGCTACATATCGCCAGAACTCTCTGAGCAGTTGAGTTTTATTCTCTCCTTCTCGCTGGTCACCGGTATGTTTATCCTCTTCGCGGACTTAACCCCGAAACGCATCGGTATGATTGCGCCAGAAGCTGTGGCTTTGCGTATCATCAACCCGATGCGCTTCTGTCTGTTTGTTTTCACGCCGCTGGTGTGGTTCTTCAACGGGTTAGCGAACGTGATCTTTCGCATCTTCAAGCTGCCGATGGTGCGCAAAGATGACATCACATCAGATGATATTTATGCCGTGGTGGAAGCTGGCGCGCTCGCAGGCGTGTTACGTAAACAGGAACATGAACTGATTGAGAACGTCTTCGAGCTGGAATCACGTACCGTACCATCATCCATGACGCCGCGTGAAAACGTGATCTGGTTCGATCTGCATGAAGACGAACAGAGCCTGAAGAATAAAGTGGCGGAACATCCGCACTCCAAGTTCCTCGTCTGTAACGAAGACATTGACCACATCATTGGTTATGTCGACTCGAAAGATTTACTGAATCGCGTCCTGGCGAATCAGAGCATGGCGCTGAACAGCGGTGTGCAGATCCGTAACACCCTGATTGTTCCAGATACGCTGACCCTTTCAGAAGCACTGGAAAGTTTCAAAACGGCCGGTGAAGACTTTGCGGTAATCATGAACGAGTACGCGCTGGTCGTGGGTATCATCACCCTGAATGACGTCATGACTACGCTGATGGGCGATCTGGTCGGTCAGGGGCTGGAAGAGCAGATTGTGGCCCGCGACGAAAACTCCTGGCTGATCGACGGCGGTACGCCGATCGATGACGTGATGCGCGTGCTGGATATCGATGAATTCCCGCAGTCGGGCAACTACGAGACGATTGGCGGCTTTATGATGTTCATGCTGCGTAAAATCCCGAAACGTACCGATTCCGTGAAGTTCTCTGGCTACAAATTTGAAGTGGTGGATATTGATAACTACCGTATCGATCAGTTGCTGGTGACCCGTCTTGACAGTAAACCGAGCATACTGGTACCGAAACTGCCGGACGCCAGGGAAGACGTTAAAGCGTAGTTTGCGCCTGTCAGGCTTGCTTCAGAAACATCAACGGCTCCCAGTGGGAGCCGTTTTTTAAACTACTGCATAGCACTTTGGTTAAGCCATCTCAGTTTGCAGACGCAGAACCTGACGGTTGACTTCGGACATCACAGACAGATGCTGTTTATCCTTCACTTTTGGGATAAGAATCTTACCCTTATCAAACTCAAAAGCGCCAACGTCCTTGATATATAACCGTCCACGAAACAGGATCTTCACGTACTTCGCCACTTGCAGTGGGTTGTACCGTTGGAAAATTTTCATTGTTATCTCCTGCTTAAGTCACGCCCTTGTGGTACCACAATCGGTCCAACCGTTCTAAGGCGCAAAATTTAATGCCATTTGACTATAGACTATCTGTACGATGTTTCCAGCGCGTATAAGTTTATTTACCTTTCCATTACAGTTAATCAGAATCATCTCTGAATCACGGTGCTGTCCTCAGTATAAGCCTTCGTTTTTCGCAGGATTTGTGCGCCCGTCCGCAAACTGGCATCGCTCTTGCGGGAAAAAGCATCATTCGCACATATGATTAAAAATCAGACCTAAGTGGTCGGATCACCTGCAAACAATAAGAAGGAAACACCATGACCTTACGTAAGATTCTGGCGCTGGCGTGCCTGTTAGTGCCGATGATGGCCTCCGCACATCGCTTCGAAACGGGCCAGCGCGTCCCGCCGGTAGGCATTGCCGATCGCGGCGAATTGATTCTTGAAAATGATAAGTTCAGCTATAAAAGCTGGAACAGCGCACAGTTGCCCGGGAAAGTGCGAATCCTTCAGCACATCGCCGGACGCACCTCTGCTAAAGAAAAAAATGCGACGCTGATTGAAGCGATCAAAGCGGCAAAACTGCCCCATGACGTTTATCAGACCACGACGATCGTCAACACTGACGACGCGATTCCTGGCTCCGGTATGTTTGTGCGCAGCAGTCTTGAGAGCAATAAGAAGCTTTACCCGTGGTCGCAGTTCATTGTCGACAGTGACGGTGTGGCCCGTAAAGCCTGGCAACTGGATGAAGAGAGTTCAGCTATCGCAGTACTCGACAAAGACGGTCGCGTACAGTGGGCGAAGGACGGAGCGCTAACCCAGGAAGAAGTGCAGCAGGTGATTGCCCTGCTGCATAAGTTGCTTAATAAATAGAGACCCGGAAGCCGGGGTTAAGGAACGATTCACGCGGGGTGTAGTCCAGCGGCTTACCCTGCCAGTCGTGAACGTGCGCCCCGGCGGCGGCGGCGACGGCGTGGCCTGCCGCCGTGTCCCAGACGTTGGTCGGCCCAAAGCGGGGATACAGTTGCGCCTGCCCCTCCGCGACCAGACAGAACTTCAGCGACGAACCAATCGACGTCGTCTGGTGTTCACCCAGCTGCTGTAAGTATTCTTTCAGTTCATTGTCTGCATGGGAGCGGCTAATGACCACCAGCGGCGGGCGCGCGTCGCGTACCTGTATTTGCTTGCGCACGTTGCACTCTTCTTTCCAGGCTTTACCTTCTGCCGCGCTGTACATCACTTTCATAACCGGAGCGTAGACCACACCCAGTACCGGCTTACCCTTCTCGATAAGCGCAATGTTCACGGTGAACTCGCCGTTGCGTTTAATGAACTCTTTGGTGCCGTCCAGCGGGTCGACTAACCAGTAACGCTGCCAGTGCTGACGCACTTCCCAGGCCGGCGGATCCTCTTCGGAGAGTACCGGAATTTCTGGCGTCAGCTGCGTTAAGCCTTCGAGAATCACTGCATGTGCAGCAATATCTGCCGCGGTTACCGGAGAATCGTCCTGCTTGCTGGCAATCTCCATCGGTTTGACTCCATCATAGACCTGCATAATGGCATCGCCCGCGTTCCGTGCAAGCTGGCATACGTGTTCTAACATTCTCCACCTCGTTTGTGGCCGTGGCGTTAACTCATTGTTTTACTTATACCCGATCAGAGGCGAATCCGCCAACTGTGATAGTGTCTGCGGTTTTGCTTGCTAAACTGATGCATGATTCACAGTTCTGTAAGCAAGAAGATTTATATACATTTTCTTTTGTGGCTTAGATCTGAAAAGGATGCCCCCTGATGATTAAGTTTAGTGCAACGGTTTTGGCCACGCTGATCGCGGCCAGCGTGAATGCCGCGACCGTCGATCTGCGGATAATGGAAACCACTGATTTACATAGCAACATGATGGATTTCGATTATTACAAAGATACCGCAACCGAAAAATTCGGACTGGTACGTACCGCAAGCCTGATTAACGCCGCGCGCAGTGAAGCGAAAAATAGCGTGCTGGTCGATAACGGCGATCTGATTCAGGGCAGCCCGCTGGGCGACTATATGGCGGCCAAAGGGTTGAAGGACGGTGATATCCATCCGGTCTACAAGGCGCTAAATACGCTGGATTATGCTGTGGGTAATCTCGGTAACCATGAGTTTAATTACGGGCTGGAGTATCTGCAAAAGGCGCTGGCTGGCGCGAAGTTCCCCTACGTTAACGCCAATATTATCGATGTTAAGACGCAAAAGCCGTTGTTTACTCCCTATCTTATTAAAGAGACTGACGTCGTCGATCAGGATGGCCGCAAACAGAAGCTGAACATTGGCTATATCGGGTTTGTCCCTCCGCAGATCATGACCTGGGATAAAGCGAACCTGAGCGGTAAAGTGACGGTTAACGACATTACCGCCACCGCGCGCCAGTATGTCCCGGAAATGCGCGAAAAAGGCGCCGATGTGGTGGTGGTGATTGCGCACTCAGGGCTCTCAGCAGACCCCTACCAGAGCATGGCTGAGAACTCCGTTTATTATCTCAGTGACGTGCCCGGCGTGGACGCGATCATGTTTGGTCATGCCCACGCGGTCTTCCCCGGTAAAGACTTTGCCAGCATCAAAGGTGCCGATATCGCGAAAGGGACGCTGAACGGTGTACCGGCGGTGATGCCTGGCATGTGGGGAGACCATCTGGGCGTGGTGGATTTGGTGCTCAATAATGACAGCGGCAAATGGCAGGTGACGCAGGCCAAAGCCGAAGCGCGGCCAATTTACGACGCGGCTGCGAAAAAATCACTGGCTGGCGAAGACAGCAAACTGGTGGATATTCTGAAAGCCGACCACGACGCGACCCGTGAATTTGTCAGTAAGCCGATCGGCAAATCCGCCGATAATATGTACAGCTATCTGGCGCTGGTGCAGGACGATCCGACCGTTCAGGTAGTCAATAACGCGCAGAAAGCCTATGTCGAACACTTCATTCAGGGCGACCCGGACCTGGCGAAACTACCGGTGCTTTCCGCTGCTGCGCCGTTTAAAGTCGGCGGGCGCAAGAACGATCCGGCCAGTTTTGTCGAGGTCGAGAAAGGCCAGCTAACCTTCCGGAATGCCGCCGATCTCTATCTGTACCCGAACACGCTGGTGGTTGTAAAGGCCAGCGGCAAAGAGGTGAAAGAGTGGCTTGAGTGCTCAGCCGGACAGTTTAATCAAATAGACAGCACCAGCAGCAAGCCGCAGTCACTCATTAACTGGGATGGTTTCCGCACCTATAACTTTGATGTCATTGATGGTGTGGAATACCAGATTGATGTCTCGCAGCCCGCACGTTATGACGGCGAATGCCAGACGGTAAATCCGGCAGCGGAAAGGATTAAAAATCTGACCTTCAACGGCAAGCCTATTGATCCTAACGCCACCTTCCTGGTCGCCACCAATAACTATCGCGCCTATGGCGGTAAGTTTGCCGGAACCGGTGACACTCATATTGCCTTTGCGTCACCGGACGAGAACCGCTCGGTGCTGGCGGCATGGATTGGCGCGGAATCTAAACGTGCCGGGGAAATTCATCCGGCTGCCGATAACAACTGGCGTCTGGCACCGATTCACAGCGAGACGAAGCTGGATATCCGCTTCGAAACGTCACCGAGTGATAAAGCCGCCGCGTTTATTAAAGAAAAAGGTCAATACCCCATGCAGCACGTCACCACCGATGATATCGGTTTTGCGATTTATCAGTTGGATTTAAGCAAGTAACGTCAATGCCGGATGGCATACCGCCATCCGGCAACATTTTATGCCGCCCGCTCTTCCCGCTGCGCTAACACCTGTGGCAAATTTAATTCAATCCAGTCCGCCAGGGCGGCGACTTTGTCGCTAACCTGCTCACCCAACGGAGTCAGACTGTACTCCACGTGCGGCGGCACAACCGGATACGATACCCGGTTGATAAACCCATCCTGCTCCAGCGCCTGCAACGACTGCGCCAACATCTTCTCGCTCACGCCGCCCATTTTACGGCGCAGATCGCTGAAACGGTGAGTACCGTCACGTAGCGCCACCAGAATCAACACGCCCCAGCGGCTCGTCACATGCTTTAACACTTCACGCGACGGACACTGCTCGGCAAACAAATTGCCGTCACGAAGTTGTTGAGAAAGGGTCGATGCACTCATTTTATACTTACCTTTTTGTGCGTACTTACTAAAAGTAAGTTTAAGTGCTAGCTTTATAAAACACAAGCGACACATTAAGGAGTCACCTCATGATTGCCATTACCGGCGCAACGGGCCAACTGGGCCAACACGTTATTGAGAATCTGCTGAAAACCGTTCCTGCCAGCCAGATTGTGGCGATAGTTCGCAATCCGGCAAAGGCCACCGCATTAAGCCAACAGGGAATCACCGTACGTCAGGCGGATTACAGCGATGAAACCGCATTCACCCGGGCATTGCAGGGAGTGGATAAGCTGCTGCTGATTTCTTCCAGCGAAGTGGGGCAGCGTGCCGCTCAGCACCGCAATGTCATTAATGCAGCGAAGGCGGCGAACGTAAAATTTATCGCCTACACCAGCCTGTTGCATGCCGACCGTTCTCCGCTGGGCCTGCACGTCGAACACATTGAAACCGAGAAGATGCTGGCAGACTCCGGTATTGCCCACGCGCTGCTGCGTAACGGTTGGTATACCGAAAACTATCTTGCGAGCGCCCCTGCTGCGCTGGAGCATGGCGTGTTTATCGGCGCTGCGGGCGAGGGCAAAATTGCCTGTGCGACGCGCGCAGATTACGCCGCTGCCGCCGCACAGGTGATCAGCACCGAAGGTCATGCCGGGAAGGTGTATGAACTGGCGGGTGATGAATCCTGGACGCTGAGCCAACTGGCCGCAGAACTGAGTAAACAGAGCGGCAAACCTGTCGTCTATCAGAACCTGAGCGAAGCCGATTTCGCCGCTGCGCTGAAAGGGGTCGGTTTGCCTGCGGGTCTGGCGGATATGCTGGCCGATTCGGATACCGGGGCATCCAAAGGCGGTTTGTTCGATGACAGCCACACGCTGAGCAAGTTGATCGGTCGCCCAACCACTCCCCTGGCCGAAAGCGTCAAAGGCATTCTTTAAGTGTTAAAAATCGGTTAATTATGGTGGCATCCCCATGCATCCTCTCTGATAATGACAGGATGATGCGTGGGGAGAGAAAACGTGCAAGGTGTACCTGAGCAGTTTAGCGATGAAAAAGACAGTGCCCGCTTTCGCCATCTGGCACAGGTACCGGGCGTTGAGCTGTATCACGCGCATATTTCACGCTACGCCTTTGAACCGCACACCCACGAAGCGTTCGGCATTGGCGCGATAGAAGCCGGAGCCGAGCGTTTTCGCTATCGCGGCACGCAGTACGTTGCCCCAGCTCACTCGGTCGTGACGATGAATCCGGATGAGTTACATACCGGCGAAGCCGAAACCGCCGACGGCTGGCGCTACCGGATGATCTATCTGGAGCCCGATCTGCTTGAAGAGGTAACCGGCATCCGTCACTGGTGGTTTCATGACGTCACGCGTCACGATCCCCTCCGCTCACGTCAGATCTGTTCGCTAATCCACGGCCTGTGGCACACCGACGATCCCTTAGCGCAAAAAGGGTTGTTGTTGGATCTGATCGATACCTTCCAGCCGCTGGCGCGCCATGCCCCGGTATCGCAGGAAGGCACCCATCGCTTTGCGCGCGTACGCGACTATTTGCATGACAACTACATGCGTCCGATAACCCTCGACGAACTGGCACGCGTTGCCTCGCTAAGTCCCTGGCATTTTCAACGCCAGTTCAAAGCCCATTTCCACGTGACGCCGCATCAGATGCTGATGGCAATCCGCCTGTGGCGAGCGAAAGGATTTCTGACTCTCGGCATGCCCGCTGCGGATGTTGCCGCCGCGACCGGCCTGACCGATCAGTCCCACCTCACCCGCGCCTTTACCCATCGCTATGGCATTACTCCCGTACGCTATCAAAAGCAGGTTTATTCGCGCTAATGCGCAAGCTCATACAATACGCGCCCCAGTTCCCTGCCTACACTTTTCGTCATGTTTAACGCTGTGGATGTGAAGAATGATTAGCGGTGTGTTGTATGCCCTGCTGGCAGGGTTGATGTGGGGACTGATTTTTGTCGGGCCGTTGATCGTGCCGGAATATCCGGCGGTGCTGCAGTCGATGGGGCGCTATCTGGCGTTAGGCCTGATAGCCCTGCCGCTGGCGTGGCTCGGACGCGTGCGCCTGCGACAGCTTTCACCAAAAGACTGGCTAACCGCGCTGGGGCTGACCATGATGGGCAATCTGATTTATTACGTCTGCCTTGCCAGCGCCATTCAGCGTACCGGGGCGCCGGTCTCAACGATGATCATCGCCACGCTGCCGGTCGTCATTCCGGTATTTGCCAACCTGCTGTACAGTCATCGCGACGGCAGACTCTCCTGGCGACGACTGGCTCCCGCACTGGTGCTGATTGGTATCGGGCTGCTGTGTGTGAACATTGCGGAACTCAACCAGGGTTTGCCTGATTTCAGCGGCTGGCGTTACGGTTCCGGTATTGCGCTGGCGCTGGTGTCGGTGGTGTGCTGGGCCTGGTACGCGCTGCGCAATGCCCGCTGGCTGCGGGAGAATCCGGATAAGCATCCGATGATGTGGGCGACGGCGCAGGCGCTGGTGACGTTACCTGTGTCGCTGCTCGGCTACCTCGTCGCCTGCCTCTGGCTGCACGGGAAAATGCCCGACTTCTCCCTGCCGTTCGGCCCGCGACCGGCTGTGTTTGTCGGCCTGATGGTGGCGATTGCGGTGTTGTGCTCATGGGTGGGTGCGCTGTGCTGGAACATCGCCAGCCAGCGGTTACCGACGGTGATCCTCGGCCCGTTGATCGTGTTCGAAACGCTGGCGGGTTTACTGTATACCTTCATCTTACGCCAGACTCTTCCCCCTGCGCTGACCCTCAGCGGTATCGCCTTGCTGGTTATCGGCGTGGTGGTGGCTGTCAGAGCAAAACCGGAAAAACCACGCGTCATTCCGCTTTCAGAGCCAGGCCATTAATCCGTCCCCCCCGAAAGGGTTATAGCGCCCGATTAAAGTTGCATTTAAAATGCACTTTATATTATTGAGAATGAGGTAACGGCTATGGCTTATCGCGATCAACCTTTAGGTGAACTGGCGCTCTCTATTCCTCGCGCTTCGGCCCTGTTTCGTAAGTACGATATGGATTACTGCTGTGGCGGTAAACAGACGCTGGCGCGTGCAGCCGCCCGTAAAGAGCTGGATGTTGACGCCATCGAAGCGCAACTGGCGGAACTGGCAGAGCAGCCGATCGAGAAGGACTGGCGCACCGCGCCGTTGGCCGACATTATCGACCACATCATCGTGCGCTTTCACGACAGACACCGCGAGCAACTGCCGGAACTGATCCTGCAGGCCACCAAAGTTGAACGCGTTCATGCCGATAAGCCCAACGTACCGAAAGGTCTGGCGAAGTATCTGACCATGCTGCATCAGGAGCTTTCAAGCCACATGATGAAAGAGGAGCAGATCCTGTTCCCGATGATCAAACAGGGCATGGGCAGCCAGGCGATGGGACCAATTAGCGTCATGGAAAGCGAGCATGATGACGCGGGAGAACTGCTGGAAGTGATTAAACACACCACCCAGAATGTGACGATCCCGCCAGAAGCGTGCACCACCTGGAAAGCGATGTACAACGGCATCAATGAGATGATTGATGACCTGATGGAACATATCAGCCTGGAAAATAATGTGTTGTTTCCTCGGGCGTTAGCGGGGGAGTAAATAAAATGCCCGGTGGCGCTAGCGCTTACCGGGCCTACGGGAACTCACCGTATAGACGTTTTGTAGGCCGGATAGGCGCAGCGCCATCCGGCAATCAGATTAACGAATCCCTGCCATCCGCTTCTTACCGATCAGCCACCAGCCCAGCCCCAGGGCGATGAACCACAGCGGCGTGACGATCAGCGCCTGACGGGTATCATCTTCAAGGGTCAGCAGTACCAGAACGAAGACGAAGAACGCCATGCACACCCAGCACATCAACTTACCAAGCGGCATTTTGTAGATAGACTTCTCATGCAGATGTGGACGCTGTTTGCGATACACCAGGTATGAGCACAGGATGATGGTCCAGACGAACATGAACAGGATCGCCGACACGGTGGTGATCATGGTGAATGCGCCAATCACGCTCGGATTGACATACAGCATGACTACACCGCCCAGCAGGCAGATACAGGAGAAGGTCAGCCCTTTCGCCGGTACCGCGCGCTTTGACAGCTTAGCGAACGCTTTTGGCGCGACGCCTTCCTGCGCCAGACCAAACAGCATACGGCTGGTGGAGAACACACCGCTGTTGGCCGATGACGCCGCCGACGTCAGGACCACGAAGTTAATCACGCTCGCGGCGGCAGGCAGACCGACCAGAACGAACAGCTCAACGAACGGGCTCTTATCCGGCACCACGGAACTCCACGGCGTCACGGACATAATGACGATCAGCGCAAAGACGTAGAACATGATGATACGAATTGGAATCGAGTTGATGGCCCGCGGCAGGGATTTTTCCGGATCTTTGGTTTCCGCAGCCGTCGTCCCGACCAGTTCGATCCCGACAAAGGCGAACACCGCAATCTGGAAACCGGCAAAGAAGCCGCTAATGCCTTTCGGGAACCAGCCGCCGTCATTCCACAGATGCGCAAACGAGGCCTCCACGCCGGTTGGCGACTGGAAGTGCATGGCAATCATCACCAGGCCGACAATAATCAGCGACACGATGGCAACGATTTTGATCATCGCGAACCAGAACTCCATCTCGCCGAACATTTTCACCGTGGCGAGGTTGAGGCTCAGCAGCAGGACCACCACCGCCAGAGAGGCGACCCAGTCGGAAAGTCCGGGGAACCAGAACTGCGCGTAGGCGGTAATGGCGACAACATCCGCCATCCCGGTAACCACCCAGCAGAACCAGTAGGTCCAGCCGGTAAAATAACCTGCCCACGGTCCCAGCAGATCCGAAGCAAAGTCGCTAAAAGATTTGTATTCCAGATTCGAGAGCAGCAATTCTCCCATTGCACGCATAACGAAAAAGAGCATGAAGCCGATGATCATATAAACAAAAATGATCGACGGCCCGGCAAGACTGATGGTTTTACCCGAGCCCATAAACAGGCCCGTACCAATGGCGCCGCCGATGGCAATAAGCTGAATATGTCGGTTTGTGAGATTGCGCCGTAGCGACTGTTCAGTCGGAGCCTGTTCGTCGGCAGCGACTTTTACCTGATCTACCATGTTTTATTCTTCCTGTACCTGTCTGTGTTGTGCGGGCTCTACGGCCTTTAGTGCGTCTGTTGTGCATCAATGATGCGACGATCCTGTTTTCAGGACTTATCGATATTAGGTAAGAATCGGCGGGATGAATACTAAGTTTTAGATATTATGTTAATTATATGTTTAAAGTGAGTGTCATATCACTCTGGCAACGCGAATTAGCTCACAAAAATACACGCAACCAACGCATTTGCAAGATAAAATTCCGATATCTGACGAGTAAACAGCGTGATTGCGTATGTTCTGTTCCCCTCCAGCGCGAAGGGGAACAGAAGTGACTACTTACAGGATTTCCAGCAGTTCTACGTCAAACACCAGGGTGCTGAACGGCGGGATCGATGCACCCGCGCCACGTTCGCCGTAAGCCAGTTCCTGAGGAATAGTCAGTTCCCATTTAGAGCCAACCGGCATCAGGGTCAGGGCTTCAATCCAGCCAGGAATAACGCCATTTACCGGGAATTCCGCCGGTTCGCCGCGCGCAACGGAGCTGTCAAAGACGGTGCCGTCGATCAGTTTACCGGTGTAGTGAACGCGAACGCGGTCAGTACGGGCCGGAATAGCGCCCTCGCCCTGGGTCAGCACGCGGAATTGCAAACCCGACTCTGTGCTGTTCACACCGTCTTTCTCACGGTTTTGTTCCAGATACTTCACACCATCCGCGGCCATCGCCTGGAAACGTTCGCGACGTACGGCATCCGCACGTTCATGAATCTCACGCAGCGCACGATGTACCACGTCAACCGGCACAGCTGGCTGCTTGCCTTCCAGCGCGTCAGCAATACCGGCAACCAGCGCTTCAGGCAACAGCCCTTCCAGTCCGGATTCGCTCAGTTGCTGTCCTACCTGCAAACCAATGCCGTAGCTTGCTTGCGCTTCGATAGTGTCAAAAGTCGGGGTTGCCATTGTATTTCCTTCATCGGATATAAAAAGTAGCGGGCAGCATAACAGCCAGGCCTCTCCCGGTAAAATGTTGTCTCGGAGAGGATGACAAATCACGACGAAAAAGAAACAATAGGGATATCCCCCTGGATATGTGCCAAAAACAGGGAATATCACGAACATCATAGCGTTAGCTGTCTATACTCTATGATTGAGGAACGAGACGCGGAGCAGGAGGAAAGCCATGCCCGGGCGCTTTGAATTAAAACCAACCCTGGCGAAAATCTGGCATGCACCGGACAATTTTCGCATTATGGATCCGCTTCCGTCTATGCATCGCCGCGGCATTATCATTGCGGCGATTGTACTGGTCGTCGGTTTCCTGCTCCCCTCAGGCGACACGAATGATGCACCACCGGTAACCCGTAACGCGCAGCTGGATCTCCAGTCGCCGTCTCAACCGCCGACCGAAGCACAACTTCAGGCTCAGCTTGTTGCTCCGCAAAACGATCCGGGGCAGGTCGCTCCCGTCGCGCCGGAACCCATTCAGGAAGGCCAGCCGGAAGAGCAGCCTCAGACACAACAACCGCAAACCCAGCCTTTCCAACAAGACAGCGGCATTGACCAACAGTGGCGTTCTTATCGCGTCGAGTCAGGTAAAACGATGGCGCAACTGTTCCGTGACCACGGACTGCCGCCAACGGATGTGTACGCGATGGCGCAGGTTGAAGGCGCGGGCAAGCCGCTCAGCACTCTGCAAAATGGGCAGATGGTGCAAATTCGTCAGAATGCGAATGGCGTGGTCACCGGGCTGACGATCGATACCGGAAACAATCAACAGGTGCTGTTTACCCGTCAGCCTGACGGCAGTTTTATCCGCGTTCGTTAAAGCAAATTGCCGTCGCCTGATGCGCAGCGCCATCAGGCATATCAGCGCAGTGCCGGATGGCGGCTTTGCCTTATCCGGCCGACAACTTCGCTGGTGGCGTTAGCGCTTTATCTTATTGACCCACCATATCCCCGAGCACACCAGCAGCAGTGCAATCGCATATTTCCACTCCAGGATATTCTCGCCGAGGAAAATAGCGGACAGCACCGCGCCAGAGACCGGGATCAGGAAATTAAACGGCGCAATCATCCCCACGCGGTTGTACTTGAGCAAAATACTCCACAGCGCAAACGCCACCGAAGAGAGCAATGTCAGGTAACCCAGAATCGCCACCGATGCAAGTCCGTGGACGTTCAGCGTGCCGCCAAAGACATAACCACCGATCATCAGTACCAGTCCGCCAATCCCCAGCTGGTAGCCCGTCATCACCGTCGGATCGACCGTCTGAGAGAGTCGCTTACCGTACAGCGTCGCGGCGGAGAGAATGAATGCTGCCAGCACTATCGAGCCATCACCGGCCAGCGTAAAACTAAAATCCAGCAGCCCACTGTTGAAGTTCACCACCATCACGCCGGCAAAACCCAGTATGCAGCCCAGCGTTTTGTTGTAGCTAAGCTTGTCGTTCTGGTAGATGAAGTGCGCCAACAGTACGCTGAAGAAGGTACCCGTGGCGTTCATGATCGACCCTTTCACACCGGTCGTGAACGCCAGGCCGATATAAAAGAAGATGTATTGCAGCGAAGTCTGCGTCATCCCCAACAGCGTCAGTTGCCCAAACTGGCGGGAACTCAGGCGGCCTATCGGCTTACGTTGCGCTATCGCCAGCAGGAGTAATAACAGGCCAGCGAACAGAAAGCGGTATCCGGCGAAAACAATTTTGGAGGGGATATCGTCAGCGGCTATCTGGAAGATCTCATAGCCGCTTTTTATAGCAGGATAGGCGCTACCCCAGAGCAAACAACAAAACGCAGCGCTCAGCCAGACGACATTTTTACGCGCAAACAGAGGTTGCGGGTGCGGAGTATCCATTCATCACCATATTGAAATTATGTTTTATTTTTAGTGATTATCCCGAAAAGGATAAAGAATAGCCAGAGCGAAAAATGAGGGAAGCAGAAAAGCAAAACGCCGACACGAGGCCGGCGTTTCTTACGCGATTGTCAGAATAAAAACTTATTCTGCAACAACGTTAATGGTCAGCTTAGCGAATACTTCGCTGTGAACCTGGAAGTCCACTACGTGCTCACCAGTGGTACGCAGAACACCGTTCGGCAGACGAACTTCGCTCTTAGCCACTTCAACGCCTGCTGCAGTCACTGCATCAGCGATGTCGCGGGTACCGATGGAACCGAACAGTTTACCTTCGTCGCCTGCTTTAGACGTGATGGTAACGGTTTCCAGTGCGTTGATTTTCTCTGCGCGTGCATTTGCAGCAGCCAGAACGTCAGCCAGTTTAGCTTCCAGTTCAGCGCGACGTGCTTCGAAATATTCAACGTTTTTCTTGGTAGCAGGAACAGCTTTACCCTGTGGTACCAGGAAGTTACGAGCATAGCCCGCTTTAACGTTAACCTGATCACCCAGGCTACCCAGGTTTGCTACTTTATCAAGCAGAATAACTTGCATTACCTTATCCTCTCAAAGTCGTATTAATGGACCGTGACCGATTACTGATGACGATCAGTGTACGGCAGCAGAGACAGGTAGCGAGCGCGTTTGATAGCGCGAGCCAGCTGACGCTGGTATTTTGCACGGGTACCGGTGATACGGCTTGGGACAATCTTACCGCTTTCGGTGATGTAGTTTTTCAGCGTAGCGATATCTTTATAGTCGATCTCTTGAACGCCTTCCGCGGTGAAACGGCAGAACTTGCGACGACGGAAATAACGTGCCATATGGCTAGTCTCCAGAATCTATCAATTCAATCTGCTCGGCATGCAGAACCATTTTGCTCAGGCCGTTCTTTGCCTTGTGGCAAGAGATGAACCCCTGAACGGTCACTGCGCTACCGACCGTTATACTGTGAGTAATGGCCTGGTTTTCGTGTCCGCTAACAATAACGGGCATTTGGCACCACGCCTGCCGGTGAAATCCGGCTTCCTCCTGCACAGAACGATGCTCAAGCACGAACTGGCAGTGCGGAATTCCTGATGGACTGACCTTTCGAAGGGGGGTCCTGCACACGGTGCCGGACAACACCAGACGGTTGGTCATCAGAAATTACTCTTCAGAATCCCCAGCTTCAGCATCATCTGCGGTTTCGTTTGCGAAATCATCGCGACGCTCACGGCGCTCGTCTTTCGCTTTAACCATCGGAGATGCTTCGGTAACAGCGTGCTTAGTACGCATTACCATGCTGCGGATAACGGCGTCGTTGAAGCGGAAAGTTGTTTCCAGCTCATCGATCACTTCCTGCGGCGCTTCAACGTTCAGCAGAACGTAGTGAGCTTTGTGCAGTTTGTTGATCGGGTAAGCCAGCTGACGGCGGCCCCAGTCTTCCAGACGGTGGATCTTGCCTTCTGCACCAGTGATGGCAGCAGAGTAACGCTCGATCATACCCGGAACCTGTTCGCTCTGGTCAGGATGGACCATAAAAACGATTTCGTAATGACGCATCGAATTGCTCCTTACGGATTATTCAGCCTCCTGTCTGGGTCAGCCGCGGCCCATGGAGGCAAGGAACGTGTTAAAGGTCGGCTGAAAAATTGACGCGTCATAATACTGGTGTCAGGCCGCAAACTCAAGGCGATTCCAGGAATATTTGTCAGGATACCCTCAATACATATCCAACAGCATTTTGCCGCTGATGCAGATGGAAACAATCACGATCATCGGCCTGATGACTTTCTTGCCGCGCGTGAGGACCACCGACGCCCCCAGACGTGCGCCCAGCGCCTGCCCGACGAACATCACCAGTCCCAGCGACCAGATCATCTTGCCGCCAAAAATGAAGAACAGAATTGAGGCGATGTTGGAGGCAAGATTAATGAAATTAGAGTGAATTTGCGCTTTATCGATGCTGTAACCCCACAACAGGATATAACTCAGGGTATAAAAGGAACCTGCCCCGGCGCCGAGGAATCCATCATAAAAACCGACGCACCCTCCCCCGATCAGGGAAAAAAGAAACAGTGATACCTGCTGCTTCTTTTTCGGTTCGGTGAGATTCGGGGCAAAAATAAAGTAGAGCGCTACCGCGATGATGAGCACTGGCAACAGTTTTTTCAGTAACTCCGGCTCAATGAACTGGATCAGCGTCGTCCCCAACGCCGAACCCACAAACGCCGCAAAAAAGACATACTTATGCTGCTGAACGTTGATATGTCCACGACGCAGAAAGTAGATCCCTGACGTCAATGAACTGCCCAGAGCCTGAATCTTATTGGTCGCCAGCGCATTGGCCGGTGGCAATCCGGAGATCAACAGCGCCCCTATCGACAAAAACCCCCCGCCGCCAGAAACGACATTAATAAAACCCGCTATCAGCGCCACCATAAACATAATGGCGAAGTAGCTGAAATCCATGAATGAAGTATCCATATCTTTTTGCCTTATTATCATAAAGTTAGCTTTATGTTTCGGCTCACTATAAGCGGCGATGGCCGGTAGCGATATTGACGATTCGGTAAGAGTTCTTGCCAGAAAAACAGGTATTTTTCGCCACAGCGAAACGGGCTAGCCGATTGTTTATGTTCAGAAAGAACGGATCGCGGTAATTTTTTGAACAACTGCATCAGAAATGGTCGCTATCGACCGACAAAGTAGCGATTAAAATTAAATCAGACGTTATCGACTTACAGGAGAAATCACTCACCAGAGTCAGCTGTCGAGGAGGTAGGTATGCGAATCCGTTTTATCACCTTTCTGGCGGGACTGTTGCTCAGTGCAAATACACTCGCCGCCATTGAAATAGACCACCAGCAAGCCAGAAACATGGATGATGTGCAGAGCTTAGGCGTGATTTACATCAATCATAACTTCGCCACTGAAAGTGAAGCAGGTCAGGCTCTGAATGAAGAGACCGACGCGCAAGGCGCAAAGTACTACCACGTGATCCTGATGCGGGAACCCGGTAGTAACGGCAACATCCACGCCAGCGCGGATATTTATCGCTAGCACCAGGAAAGTCCAACGAAAAGAGAGCCATAGTTTGACTTGCCCCCTGAACAGGGGGCTTTTTTGCCTTAACGCTCCATAACCTGTGCGGTTGCCCCTGGCGAAAACACGTTCGGAACCATCCTTGTATAACGAGTTTATTCATCAGATAGCGGGCTATTGATTTGGAACCAGGCTTAATGCCGCCTCCAATAGACCCGCGCTGGTCATACGCGCTTTCACCCAGTCGCGCGCCTTCGCCACTTCATGTACCGGGTCGTCCGACGTTTCACTCCACATCTCAATCAGGTATGGTCCGCAATACCCGCTCTGTTTGAGCGTCGCAAAACACCGTTCGAAATCAACAACCCCTTCACCAAACGGCACATTTTTGAATACGCCGGGTTTGGTATCCTTCACGTGTACGGCAACGATGTGACCTATCCCCGCCTGCAACTCCATCTGCACGTCGTTATCCCACGCCGACAAATTGCCGATATCGGGATACAGCTGGAACCACGGATTGTTGAGATAGTGGGCGTACCCCAGCGCCTTGCTGATCGAGTTCATCAGTGGATAATCCATGATTTCCATCGCCAGCGTCACCTGCGCACGGCTCGCCATCTCCACGCTCTCTTTCAGCCCATCGCGAAACCGGCGCCGCGTTTCATTATTGGCCTGCTGGTAATAGACGTCGTAACCCGCTAGTTGAATAACGCGAATACCAATATCCTGCGCAAACTGAATGGCTTTACGCATGATCTCCAGCCCCTGTTCGCGCACCGCATCATCTTCACTGCCAAGCGGGAAACGACGATGAGCACTCAGGCATATGGACGGTACCCGTATCCCTGTATCGGCGATAGCGGCCACTAGCGCCAGTCGCTGCTCGCGGTTCCAGTCAAGCCGCGCCAGGCGAGCGTCGGTTTCATCAACTGACATTTCGACAAAATCAAAGCCCAGTTGCTTCGCCAACTGCAGGCGTTCCAGCCAACACTCCCCGCCGGGGAGCGCTTTTTCATAAATACCGAGCGGGATTGGTTTCGACAACATAATCGCTCCTTATCCCCACAGTTGGGCGATGGAACGTTTGAACTGACGTGCAGCGTCTACCGGAGAGGCAGCATCGCGAATGCTGCGACCAGCAATAAAGACGTGAATCGGTATGCCCTGGAACAGCGGCAGATCCTCCAGCGCCAGACCGCCAGTGACGGTGACTTTAAAGCCCATATCAGACAGGCGTTTGATCGCGCTGATATCCGCCTCTCCCCAGGCCACACCTGCCGCCTGCGCGTCACGGCTGCGGTGATATACAACTTGCCTAATACCTGCGTCACGCCACTCCAGCGCCTGCTCCCAGGTCCAGTAACCGGTCAGTTCAATCTGCACATCGCCGTTGAATTCTTTCGCCACCTCCAGCGCCCCCTTGGTGGTGTTGATATCCGCACAGCAGATGACGGTGACCCAGTCAGCGCTGGCTGCGAAACACATGCGAGAGAGGATTTTTCCCGCATCGGCAATTTTAGCGTCAGCCAGCACAATTTTATGCGGGTAAAGCGCCTTCAGATCGCGTACGGCGCGTACCCCCTCTGCCACGCAAAGAATCGTGCCTACCTCAATGATATCAACCTCTTCGGCAATCAGACGCGTTGTTTCATACGCGGAAGACATCGATTGGTTATCCAGCGCAACCTGCAACATAGGTAATGACATTTTGGTATCCTTTTAAACAGCCGCCGCAGTGGCGTTATCAATTAAATCCAGCACTTCCTGCGCGGTGCGGCAGGCGCGTAAACGGTCGAAATTGGCTTCGTCGTCAAAAAGATTCACGATCTGCATGATGCCCACTTCCTGATGCGTGTTGGCGTCTACTGCCGCCATTGTTATCAGTATGTCGACCGGGTCGTTATCTTCATGGTTAAACACCAGCGGTGTTTTCAGCGTCACCAGCGCAAAACCGGTTTTCTTGACCCCTTCCTCCGGACGGCCATGCGGCATCGCCAGACCGGGCGCAATCACAAAGTACGGACCAAACTGTTCGACGCCATCAAGAATGGCCTGGTAGTAGCGTGGTTCAACCACATCAGCCTTAACCAGCAGCTCCACGCCAAGCTTTACCGCTTCCTGCCAGGTACTGGCCTCGGCCTGTAAAAGGATGGAATTATTGTCTGCCAGCGAATCACGTAATTTCATTTTCCACCTCCTTACTTCACGTCCTGTGGAAAATGCGCTTTGATCACTTCCAGCAGTTTCGGTCCAAAATCGGCGGGAGACAGCATGTTGCGTACGCCAACAACATATTTATTGCCAGATACCGTAATCTCACCGGCGATATGGGTAGAGGCGATGATGATATCCGCACCGTTCAGTTCACTTTTGTACTCACCTACTGCGCAACTGTTCACCGTATGGTCAATATTTGACTGGGTTAAAAATTGATCCACCTTCATCTTCATGATCATGGAACTGCCTTGCCCATTGCCACACAC
Source organism: Citrobacter farmeri (assembly GCF_019048065.1). Classification (NCBI taxonomy): domain Bacteria; kingdom Pseudomonadati; phylum Pseudomonadota; class Gammaproteobacteria; order Enterobacterales; family Enterobacteriaceae; genus Citrobacter; species Citrobacter farmeri. Next base: position 518,267 of record NZ_CP077291.1, on the reverse strand, counting down.
AGCCAGAATACGTACGGTCATAATCGGAACTCCTTATTAAGCAGAGTGTTCTGCCAGTTGTTTTTCTGCGTCTTCCTCAGCGCGCAAGGTGCGTCCTGCGAAAAACATATAAACCAGTGCAATCAGAATGATGACGGCCATAAACACGATGCCGATGGAGGCAAAGCCCTGCATCATCGGTGGTGCCAGAATTGACCAGTCAGCCATGCCCATCCAGGCGCTCATACCGGTGAGCTTCACCGCCCAGACGCAACCGAAGATTTCGATCATCCCCATCACCAGGCAAATCTTGAGCGCCGCGCGCCAGCCGCCAAAGTGATTAGCAAACACGCCGATCGTGGCGTTCGAAAAGAACATTGGAATAAAGCCAGGAATAATCAGGATGGAAGAGCCGCAGCCCACCAGGATACCCACCGCAATCAACTGGCCGATGGTGCCCCACATAAAGCCCCAGACCACCGCATTGGGCGCGAAGCTATAAATCGCCGCGCAGTCAATCGCCAGTACGGCTCCAGGAATCAGGCGTTGCGAGATACCGTTGAATGCTTCTGAAAGTTCAGCAACGAACATACGTACGCCCTGGGTGATAATGAAAATCGCCACCGCAAAAGCAAAGCCGGTTTGCAGGATGTAAATCGTCCAGTGCACTTTACCCGCCATTGCCTGCACAGTATCAATGCCGAAAGAGAGCAGAATGGCACCAAAAAATACCGTCATGACAATCGCGGTAGAAACGATGTTGTCGTGGAAGATATTCAGCCAGCCGGGCAGTTTGAGATCTTCCACGCTCTCCTCTTTCTTGCCCAGATACGGCGCGACCTTGTAAGCAATCCATGAAGCGAACTGTTGCTGGTGACCGATGGAGAAACCGCAGCCGTCAGTCACTTCCTGCGTCGGTTTGTACATCATATTGGAGGTAATGCCCCAATAGAGCGACACCAGCACTGCTGTGCAGATGATGGTGGTCCACATGGAATAACCAAAGATGTAGAGAGAGACGGCAATCAGGCCCGCCTGCTGGAACATAATGTGCCCGGTCAGCATGATGGTGCGAATACCGGTAATACGCCGTAGCAATACGTAACAAATGTTCAACGCCAGCGCCAACAGTACGGCGTACCCTACCCAACTGTAGGCATCCCCCATTCGTTCGATGGTTGCCATCATAGAGGCATAGGTATCGGAGATCGCACCATTGATACCGTAAACCTCGGACATCTTCGCCACCACCGGTTTAAACGTGCTGGTCAAAATGCCAGATCCCGCCTGCAACAACATAAAACCGATAATCGTTTTGATCGTGCCTTTAATAATAACGCTGACGCTTTTACGCAGCAGGATGTAACCAAGACAGGTCACAATACCCAACAGCAATGGTGCGTTGGTCATAACCTGATTAAAAAAGACGGTAAAGATGTTGTAGAGAATCTCCATAACGATCTCCAGTAGACGAAGTTGCTGAACATTCATTACAGATGCCCAGGATGTTGTACCCCCACTCTAGTTTTCAAAAGTAATCACAACAAGATTGAATTTGATTAAATGTGATGCAGTGCGCAAATAATTCTCTTACTTGCAGAATGGATTTATTCCCAATTCATTATTATTAAAATATATTCATTTAAAACAATGAAATACAAAAATTCACTTCATGTAAATCATCCTGCCACGTTGTAATTTTTTCACCCTTTTCTATTCAATACCAAAAATCAACGCATTGCCTTCTTGATAAAATGATGTCAGTATCAATCAAAACAAATCATAAATTGATTTAAATTGAACGAAAGTGAAGGTAAATGCGATGAGTAAAGTAAAAAGCATCACGCGTGAATCATGGATCCTGAGCACTTTCCCAGAGTGGGGAAGCTGGCTGAATGAAGAGATCGAACAGGAACAGGTCGCACCTGGCACATTCGCTATGTGGTGGCTTGGCTGTACCGGCATCTGGCTTAAGTCGGAAGGTGGGACTAACATCTGCGTCGACTTCTGGTGCGGTACGGGTAAACAAAGCCACGGTAACCCGTTGATGAAAACCGGTCACCAGATGCAACGTATGGCCGGGGTGAAGAAACTGCAGCCTAACCTGCGCACTACGCCGTTTGTTCTTGATCCATTTGCAATTCGACAGATCGATGCGGTGCTGGCGACACACGATCATAACGATCACATTGATGTGAATGTCGCGGCCGCCGTCATGCAGAACTGCGCCGATGACGTGCCATTTATCGGGCCGCAAACCTGTGTGGATCTGTGGATCGGTTGGGGAGTGCCGAAAGAACGCTGTATCGTGGTAAAACCAGGCGATGTGGTGAAAGTGAAAGATATTGAAATTCATGCGCTTGACGCGTTTGATCGTACGGCATTGATCACACTCCCAGCCGATCAAAAAGCGGCAGGCGTGCTGCCGGATGGTATGGATGCTCGCGCGGTAAACTACCTCTTCAAAACGCCGGGCGGTACGCTGTACCACAGCGGAGACTCGCACTACTCCAACTACTATGCAAAGCATGGCAACGAGCACCAGATCGACGTTGCGCTCGGCTCCTACGGTGAGAATCCGCGTGGGATTACGGACAAAATGACCAGCTCCGACATGCTACGCATGGCGGAAGCGCTGAATACAAAAGTGGTGATCCCTTTCCACCATGACATCTGGTCAAACTTCCAGGCCGATCCTCAGGAGATCCGCGTACTGTGGGAGATGAAAAAAGATCGGCTGAAGTATGGCTTTAAGCCGTTTATCTGGCAGGTCGGCGGCAAGTTTACCTGGCCGCTGGACAAAGATAACTTTGAATATCACTATCCGCGTGGCTTTGATGACTGCTTCACGATTGAACCGGATTTACCGTTTAAATCCTTCTTGTGATCCACACAAAATGCCGGGCTATCCCGGCATTTTTTTCCCATTTACTTTAGTATTTCCAGGCTATTTCAAATATCATCTTTTCAAATCATTTTGTATCGGAATAGCTCATGACTGAAGCACAAAGGCATCAAATTTTACTCGATATGTTAGCGCAGTTGGGCTTTGTTACCGTTGAGAACGTCATTGAGCGTCTGGGGATTTCACCCGCCACAGCACGCCGGGACATCAACAAACTCGACGAAAGCGGCAAACTCAAGAAAGTCCGCAACGGCGCAGAAGCCATTACCCAGCAGCGTCCGCGCTGGACGCCTATGAATCTGCACCAGGCGCAGAACCACGATGAAAAAGTTCGTATTGCCAAGGCGGCATCCCAGCTTGTGAATGCGGGTGAAAGCGTGGTGATCAACTGCGGATCGACCGCCTTTCTGCTGGGTCGTGAAATGTGCGGCAAGCCGGTGCAAATCATCACCAATTATCTGCCTCTGGCAAACTATCTGATCGACCAGGAGCATGACAGCGTGATCATCATGGGAGGGCAATACAACAAAAGCCAGTCCATCACGCTTAGCCCGCAAGGCAGTGAAAATAGCCTGTATGCCGGACACTGGATGTTTACCAGCGGTAAAGGGTTAACCGCGGACGGACTGTATAAAACCGATATGCTGACCGCCATGGCTGAGCAGAAAATGCTGAGTGTAGTCGGTAAACTGGTGGTACTGGTCGACAGCAGTAAAGTCGGCGAGCGGGCAGGGATGTTGTTCAGCCGCGCGGATCAGATCGATATGCTCATCACCGGCAAAAATGCTAACCCTGAAATCCTGAAGCAGCTTGAAGCTCAGGGCGTTAACATTCTTCGCGTCTAAAGATGCTGACGGAAAAACGACACCGTTGCGCTAAGGGCTTCGGGCGTGATCCGATGGCGCACGCCTGCTTGCCACTGACAGGTCAGATTCTGGTCCAGCCCGGCCTGAATCATCGCCTGCTGCAAACGGAAACTTTCCGCCGCCGGCACCACATCGTCGTCCTGACCATGCCATAACAGCAGCGGTCTGTCGGCCAGTCGGGCAAGCTGCTGCGACACGTCCCACTTCGCCAACGGCGCAATGATACGGGCGAACGCCGCCTGCCGGGCGGGCGTGTCCTGGGCGAAAGGGGGAAACAGCGTTCGCGCCAGACGGGTGAAATAGCCCGACCCCATCAGGCTGGCAACACAGTTAATCTCCGGATGCTGAGTCATAATCCCCAGCGCAGTCATTGCCCCCATCGATGCGCCACCGACCGCAAGGCGGTTATCCAGCAGCCAGTTTTCTGCGCGCAGGGCCTCACGCAACGCCGTAAATTCCTGCATGCTTTGTTGCAAAATCTGCCAGAAATGGCCCATTCTCGCCTGTTCGTCACCGTTGAAACGCGCCCCATGCTCCGGCGCGTCTGGCATAATGACTCTAAATCCGGCCTGCGCCAGCGCAACGGCAAAATAGCTGTAGACCAGGCTGGAAGAGGTAAAACCGTGGTAGAAAACAATACACGGCAAAGGTGTATCGCGTTGCCCCGAAGGAAAGGCGTGAAGCAGGTGATGTTCCGCCACCTGACGTGTTTCAATTTCAATCATTTGCGCCCCCTTTTGGCTCTGGTATGCCACGAGTCACATTATTAAACAAGGTGACGTGTTCAACAACGATTCATAATGTTGAGAACTGGATTACGCTTTCGCGACATTTTCATTCGAAAATCGCGCGGGAGGTAACATTTTGGGAACATTCCCCCCAAAGGGAAATTAAGAAGGCACTACACTATGGCTATCAGGAAACGAGATAGAGTGATGCGTCGGTTTATTTTTTTGATGTTGGTGATGCTGTTAAGTGGCTGTAGCATTCTTCAGGGAACGCCGCAGCCAGCACCACCCGTCGCCGATCATCCGCAGGAAATTCGTCGCGATCAAACACAAGGATTGCAACGGATGGGAACAGTGACCTCTCTGGTCAGAGGTTCTCCGGATGATGCCGTCGATGAAGTCAAAGCGAAAGCCGCCGCAGCGAAAGCCGATTATTACGTTATTGTCATGGTTGATGAAACCATCGTGACGGGTCAGTGGTATTCGCAGGCCATCTTATATCGTAAATAGTCATTGAGGGAATTTAAGGCAATTTCACGTAGCTTTACGCCTCTATACGTTTACCTGTGCACAATAAACCGACAGCAGGAGGCTGGACGTTTATTTCGGCGATGGAATGCCCTGCGCATTGCGGGGAAACGTAAAATGGAGCTGACGATGAAACAATCTCTTGCCTTATCCTCACTGCTGTTAACTGCCGGGCTGGTGAGTACGACGGCGCAGTCTGCTGAATTCGCGAGCGCGGATTGCGTGACTGGCCTCAATGAAATTGGCCTGATCTCTGTCAGTAATATTTCCGGAAATCCACAGGATGTGGAACGTATTGTGGCGTTAAAAGCCGATGAACAAGGCGCGTCATGGTATCGCATTATTCAGATGTACGAAGAGCAACAACCCGATAACTGGCGCGTACAGGCTATTCTCTATGCGTAACAGACTGCCGGATGGCGCAGGCACATCCGGCAAAGTATCAGCGTAATCCCCCCGTTGCCCGCAGCAACAGCGCGTCCTGCACCCGTTCTGATAGCAACATTCCACCACGCGTATCCAGCATCATCTGGCACCAGGCTTGTGCAATAGGTGGTGACGCATGCCGTAACATTTCCGTTCCGCATCCCAACAGGAAAATCTGCTGAGTGATATCGCGACCCAGTTCTTCGGAAGGCTTGCGCAACCGCTGCAAAAGCTGACGAACCGCGCGATCAAAGTGTCTGTCCTGGCCCCTGACGTCAGAGAACACGTCGCTCAGCATCTCATCGACACCGGTTTGTTTACTGATGACCCGCAGAACATCGAGACACATGACATTGCCGGAGCCTTCCCAGATGCTGTTGACCGGCATTTCCCGGTACAGTCGTGGGAGTTCGCTCTCTTCGCAATACCCTATCCCGCCAAGCACCTCCATCGCTTCCGCCACAAACGGGATGCCGCTTTGACAGACGACAAATTTCGCGGCGGGGGTGAACAGTCGCGCCCAGAGTCGTTCTTTGGCATGGCTACGCCGATCCCAGGCGTGGGCCAGACGAAACAATAACGCGGTTTGCCCTTCCAGTTGTAACGCCATACGGCTAAGCACCTGGCGCATCATGGGCTGCTCGATCAGCGGCTTACCAGATACCATACGCTGGTGCGCGTGGTAGATAGCAATCGAGAACGCGCGACGCATCAGTCCGTGGCTGCCGAGCGCGCAATCAAAACGCGTCAGGCCGCCCATCTTCAGAATATGACGAACGCCTTCGCCCTCATCTCCCAGCAACCAGCCGATGGCATCCTGAAATTCGACTTCCGCACTGGCATTGGAGCGATTCCCCAGCTTGTCTTTCAACCGTTCGAGACGGATCGCATTACGCTGCCCGTCAGGTAAAAAACGCGGGACGAAGAAGCAAGAGAGGCCGCCTTTTGCCTGCGCCAGTACCAAATGGGCATCGCTTTGCGGAACGGAAAAGAACCATTTATGCCCCACCAATCGGTACGATCCATCCTCCAGACGCTCGGCACGGGTGGTGTTGCTCATCACATCAGACCCCCCCTGCTTTTCCGTCATTCCCATACCAATCAGCAGACCACGCTTTTGCCCACCTGGTGCGAGGTGCGAATCATAGCGATCGCTTTGCAGAGGCGTTTGCCAGTCGGCAAATGTAGCGGGCAACATCTGCTGCAGCAGCGGCGTAGCGGCGAAGGTCATGGTGATGGGGCAGAGCGTTCCGGACTCCACCTGCGCATGCAAGATAAAGCGCGCGGCCCGGGCAACAAACGATCCGGCGCGCGCTGTCTCTTCCCAGGGTAGATTATGCACACGGTTGGTGCACAACCCCTGCATAAGCAAATGCCATGCGGGATGGAAGCGAACCTCGTCCAGTCGCTGCCCCCGAGGATCGTAACGCAGCAGTTCCGGCGGCCAGGCGTTTGCCAGGCGTCCCAGCTCAAGCGATTCTGCGGTGCCGAGTTGTTGACCGATACTGGCGAGAAGTTCGCTGTCCCACCCCGCCCCCTCGCGCGCCACCGCCTCGCAGAGCGCGCCATCAGACAGGAACAGGTTACTGTTATTCAGGGGTAACGGCTGATTAAAAACGGTGTGAGTTTGCCAATGCATTATGTTTCCCTCCTTCAATGGCATCTCAGTAAGTATGGTCAGTCTGAGCGGAGAATGCCTGGAAAGGGGGTCACAAAAAAGCCATCCTGCTGGATGGCTTTGGGGAGACGAAATTAGCTGCGCTGGCGAACGGCCTCGAATAAACAGATGCCTGTCGCGACAGAAACGTTGAGCGAAGAAACGCTTCCAGCCATTGGAATGCTGATCAGTTCGTCACAATGTTCACGCGTCAGGCGACGCATCCCCTCACCTTCTGCCCCCATCACCAGCGCCATACGACCGGTCATTTTGCTCTGATAGAGGGTATGGTCAGCTTCACCCGCCGTGCCGACAATCCAGATATTCTCTTCCTGCAACATACGCATGGTACGCGCCAGGTTAGTCACCCGGATTAACGGAACGCTTTCCGCCGCTCCGCAGGCAACTTTTTTCGCCGTTGCGTTCAGTTGGGCGGAACGATCTTTCGGCACGATCACGGCATTGACGCCAGCGGCATCGGCGCTACGCAAACAGGCACCGAGGTTATGTGGATCGGTCACGCCATCGAGGATCAGCAGGAAAGGTTGATCCAGTGAGGCGATCAGATCAGGCAGATCGTTTTCCTGATACTGACGGCCCGGCTTCACGCGGGCGATGATGCCCTGATGTACGGCCCCTTCGCTTTTCTCATCCAGAAACTGACGGTTCGCCAGTTGGATGACCACACCCTGCGCTTCGAGGGCGTGGATCAGCGGCAGCAGGCGCTTATCTTCACGGCCTTTGAGAATAAAGACATCCTGAAAACGTTCAGGAGCGCGCTCCAGCAGGGCCTGCACCGCATGGATGCCGTAAATCATTTCACTCATGAAATTACTCGTTAATGGTTAATCATGCCGGGTGACGCCACGCGTCCCCGGCTTACACTGTGTGGCTTACTGCGCGTTTTTCTTTTTCGCCGCGCGTTTTGCTTTCGTGGCTGCTGCGATTTTAAGCGTTTTTGTCGATGGCTTTTTCGCTTTTTTATCGCCTTTTTTCTCAGCCGCAGGTTTAGCCCCGGCCTTGCCTTTCTTCTCGCCGCGGAAAGCGCTATCAGGCTCAAAGTTCACTTTTTTGCCGACCTGACGACGACGCCCGGTTTTTTTGCCCGTATCGCCTTTTTTCGCTCTTTCACGCGCCGTTTTACCTTCGTTACGCGGCGCACGCTCGCTGGAGATCAGGCTGAAATCGATCTTGCGCTCATCCATGTTGACCGCTTCCACGCGCACTTCCACGCGATCGCCAAGACGGTAAGTCTGGCCACTGGATTCGCCGGTCAGACGCTGCCCGACCTGGTCAAAACGGTAGTAGTCGTTATCCAGTGAAGAGACATGCACCAGTCCGTCGATAAACAGCTCGTCCAGACGCACAAAGAAGCCAAAACCGGTGACGCTGGCAATCACGCCTTTAAAGACGTTGCCGACCTGATCCAGCATGAAGTCGCACTTCAGCCAGTCAGCGACGTCACGGGTTGCTTCATCCGCACGTCGTTCAGCCATCGAACAGTGCTGGCCCAGTTGCAGCATCTCTTCCATCGAATAGTGGTAACCGCCCGTCTCGGTGGTGTTGCCCTTATGACCCTGCTCTTTCGCCAGCAGATACTTAATCGCACGGTGCAGCGAGAGATCCGGATAACGACGGATTGGCGAAGTAAAGTGCGCATATGACTGCAACGCCAGGCCAAAGTGGCCGCGGTTTTCCGGATCGTAAATCGCCTGCTTCATCGAGCGCAGCAGCATAGTTTGCAGCATTTCGGCATCTGGACGATCGGCAACTGATTCCAGCAGTTCCGCGTAGTCACGCGGTTCCGGTTTGTTGCCGCCCGGCAGCTCCAGCCCCAGTTCCGCCAGAACGGAACGGAAGGAGGTGATCGCCTCGGTGGTCGGCTTATCGTGAATACGGAACAGCGCAGGCTCCTGGGCCTTCTCAACGAAACGCGCCGCCGAGATATTCGCCAGAATCATGCACTCTTCAATCAGTTTGTGCGCATCATTACGCTGGGTTTGTTCAATCCGCTCAATACGACGTTCCGCGTTGAAAATGAACTTCGCTTCTTCGCTTTCAAATGAGATGCCGCCACGCTCTTCACGGGCTTTATCCAGCACTTTATAGAGGTTGTGCAGCTCTTCGATGTGTTTAACCAGCGGCGCATACTGCTCGCGCAGTTCCTGATCGCCCTGCAAGATATGCCAGACCTTGGTATAGGTCAGACGCGCGTGCGAGCTCATTACCGCTTCGTAGAATTTATACCCTGTCAGACGGCCTTTGGTGGACACGGTCATTTCGCAGACCATGCACAGACGGTCAACCTGCGGGTTCAGTGAGCACAGGCCGTTGGAGAGCACTTCCGGCAGCATCGGTACTACCTGCGACGGGAAGTACACGGACGTCCCGCGATTACGCGCCTCCTGGTCGAGCGGCGTCGGCGGACGCACGTAATAGCTCACGTCGGCAATCGCCACCCATAAACGCCAGCCGCCACCGCGTTTCTTCTCGCAATAGACCGCATCGTCAAAATCGCGGGCATCTTCGCCGTCGATGGTGACCAACGGTAAATCGCGTAAATCTACACGACCGACTTTTGCCTCTTCAGGCACCTCTTCTTTCAGACCGGCAACCTGTTTTTCAACGGAAGCAGGCCAGATATACGGGATTTCATGGGTCCGTAGCGCCATATCAACGGCCATACCGGTGCCCATATTATCGCCCAGCACTTCAACGATTTTACCTACCGCTTTAGTGCGGCGCGTCGGACGCTGGGTAAGTTCAACCACCACCACAAAGCCCATGCGGGCGCCCATCACCTCTTCCGGCGGGATCAGGATATCGAAGCTCAGACGACTGTCATCCGGAACGACAAAGCCCACGCCTGCCTCAGTGAAATAACGACCGACAATCTGGCTGGTTTTCGGCACCAGCACGCGCACGATACGTGCTTCGCGGCGACCTTTACGGTCTGCACCTAACGGTTGCGCCAGCACCTGATCGCCATGGATGCAGGTTTTCATCTGCTCGCTGGAAAGATATAAATCGTCTTTACGTCCTTCGACGCGCAGAAAGCCGTAGCCATCACGGTGGCCAATAACGGTACCTTTCAGCAGATCGAGACGTTCCGGCAGCGCATAGCACTGACGACGGGTGAAGACCAGTTGTCCGTCACGCTCCATTGCGCGCAGACGACGACGCAGGGCTTCCTGCTGCTCTTCGCCTTCTATGTTCAGTTCCACAGCCAGCTCATCACGGCTGGCCGGTTTTTCACGTTTTGTTAAATGTTCGAGGATAAATTCCCGGCTTGGGATAGGATTTTCGTACTTTTCAGCTTCGCGTTCCTGGAAAGGATCTTGTGACATCGAGGTTCCTCCGTTGTCATCTCCGGCGGAATTTTTCTTCATTCCACCAGCAATAATTTATAAAGCGGTTGATTCTCTTCAACCAAATCGGCAAGCGTGTAGTTATCCAGCTCCGTTAGAAAACTTTGCACGGCCTTAGAAAGCGCCTGTTTGAGTCGACAGGCAGGGGTAATATGGCAAAACTCGCTACTACAGTTCACCAGCGACAGCGGTTCGAGCTCGCGCACGACATCACCGATCCGAATGGTGTTCGCGGCTTTGCCCAGGCGGATCCCCCCATTTTTCCCCCGGATGGCAGTCACAAAGCCCGCCCGGCTAAGTTGATTGATTATTTTGACCATATGATTACGGGAAACGCCGTAGACATCCGTCACCTCCGAAATACTGGTCATGCGACCCTCCGGGAGTGATGCCATATAGATTAGCGCTCGTAGTCCGTAATCGGTGAAACTCGTTAACTGCACATCAACCTCAGGGAAAAGGGGAGAACGGGATACATCTTATATATTGATGATAAACCAGCCATCTGTCTGACTGCCAATTTATTTCACTCGGGAAGGAAAAAAGCGAGGAACTTACTCTGTATCAAGCCGGATGGCGGCGAAAAACGCCTTATCCGGCTTACAACTGCCTACTACTATCTGTTGCCCGGTCAGCATGATGCTTCCGGGCATTATACCTTAATTATGCGTCGAACGGGTCACGCAGAATCATGGTCTCAGTACGATCCGGGCCAGTAGAAATAATATCAATCGGCACACCGGTCAGTTCTTCGATACGCTTAATGTAGTTCAGCGCTGCCTGCGGCAAACCGCTACGCTCTTTCACGCCGAAGGTGGATTCAGACCAGCCAGGCATGGTTTCGTAAATCGGCTCGATACCTTCCCAATCGTCAGCCGCCAGCGGTGTCGTGGTCACTTCACGGCCATCCGGCATACGATAAGCGACACAGATTTTCACCTCTTTCAAACCGTCCAGTACGTCCAGTTTGGTCAGGCAGAAGCCCGAGAGGGAGTTGATCTGTACCGCACGGCGCACAGCCACGGAGTCCAGCCAGCCGGTACGACGACGGCGACCAGTAGTGGCACCGTACTCGTTACCCTGCTTGCACAGGAACTCACCGATGTCGTCAAACAGCTCAGTCGGGAACGGACCCGCACCCACACGAGTGGAGTAAGCTTTGATGATACCCAGAACGTAATCTACATAACGCGGACCCAGGCCAGAACCGGTCGCCACGCCACCTGCGGTGGTGTTAGAGGAGGTTACGTACGGATAGGTACCGTGGTCGATATCCAGCAGCGTACCCTGCGCACCTTCAAACATGACGAAATCGCCACGCTTACGCGCCTGGTCCAGCAGATCGGAAACATCCACCACCATCGAAGTCAGGATGTCGGCAATCGCCATCACATCATCCAGCACTTTCTGGTAGTCAACCGCATCAACTTTATAGAAGTTGACCAGCTGGAAGTTGTGATATTCCATCACTTCTTTCAGTTTTTCAGCGAACGTGGCTTTGTCGAACAGATCGCCAACGCGCAGACCGCGACGTGCGACTTTGTCTTCGTAAGCCGGCCCGATACCACGACCGGTAGTGCCGATCGCTTTCGCGCCACGTGCTTTCTCACGCGCGTTATCCAGCGCAACGTGGTAGTCCAGAATCAGCGGGCATGCTTCAGACAGCAGCAGACGCTCGCGGACAGGAACACCACGATCTTCCAGTCCTTTCATCTCTTTCATCAGCGCAGCCGGAGAAAGCACAACACCGTTACCGATGATGCTGATGACGTTCTCGCGGAGAATACCTGATGGAATAAGATGGAGGACGGTTTTTTCACCGTTGATTACGAGAGTATGGCCTGCGTTGTGACCGCCCTGGTAGCGTACAACATATTTAGCCCGTTCAGTCAGAAGATCGACGATCTTTCCTTTACCTTCGTCACCCCATTGGGTGCCCAGTACGACGACGTTGTTACCCATTTTTCAAAATCACCGTTTGCTTAAAAATGGATTCTACCATCGCTTTTTCAGATATACAGCACTTTTTGCATGCAAAAATCAGCTAAATTCGCACGTTTTTTGATCAGCCAATCGTTTTCCTCAACATGTAGTAGACCACAATGCCCGCGACCACAAGTCCACCGCCAAAACGACGTAACGTATTTTCAGGCAACTGCGTCATGGCAGAAATCATCTTCTTCCAGGCGCGTGGGTAAAGCATCGGACCTAAACCTTCAAGCACTAACACCAGAGCAAGCGCCAGCCAGATTGTTGAGTTCATCTATTGTCCTTATAAAAAGAAAACCACCGCATCCCTGAAGATGCCGGTGGTTTTATACGTCTTACCTAAAACCGTTGGGGCGATATTATCGCGTTGCGGTATTCGGTGTCTTCATGTAGCGGAAGAAATCGCTGTCCGGGCTCATGACCATGACATCCTGATTGCCTTCGAAGCTTTTCTCGTAAGCACGCAGGCTACGAATAAAGGCGTAGAAGTCAGGATCCTGGCTGAACGCATCGGCAAACAGTTTTGCCGCTTCGGCATCCCCTTCACCGCGCATGATACGTCCCTGACGCTCAGCTTCCGCCAGCGTTTTGGTCACTTCATAGTCGGCCGTCGCGCGAAGTTTTTCCGCTTCTTCCTGACCTTGTGAACGGTGACGACGCGCTACCGCTTCACGCTCAGCGCGCATACGGTTGTAGATCGCTTCAGAGACTTCAGTCGGCAGGTTGATCTGCTTGATCCGCACATCGACCACTTCGATACCCAATGCTGCCATACTGTTCGGGTTGATCACCGGCACATTGCCGTTGGTTTCAGCCTGAACACGTTCAGCCGCTTCGGCAATCGCGTTATCCGCCGCCGGTGTCGCCACTTCGTCTTCCGTTCCGGCAGAGCCAGAGTTCAGTGCGTCACGTACTTCCAGAGTCAGACGACCGCGAGAGTCGGTCACGATGTCTTTCACATCCAGACGACCAATCTCAGAACGCAAACGGTCAGAGAACTTACGTTTCAACAGGACTTCGGCCTGAGAAATATCGCCGCCGCCTGTCGCCAGGAAGTAACGGCTGAAATCGCTGATGCGCCACTTAATGTAAGAGTCGACAATCAGGTCTTTCTTCTCTTTGGTGACAAAGCGATCGGCCTGGTTATCCATCGTCTGGATACGGGCATCGAGCATTTTCACCGACTGAATAAACGGAACCTTAAAGTGCAGACCTGGCTCATAAATCAACGGTTTTTTGTCAGCATCACGCACGACACTGCTGAACTGGAACTTAATTCCGCGCTCACCTTCTTTCACCACGAAGATTGAGGTGTACAGCACTACCAGCACGATGATGATAATCGCAATAACTGACTTACGCATCGTTATTCCCCCTGACGCTGGTAGTCGTTACGCTGCGCGTTGGCGCGGCGTTGGTCCATAATATCGCCCTGACTGGTGGACGAGGTGTTGCTTGCTCCGCTGCTGCTGGATGAAGACGTGGAAGGCAGACGCAGCAGGTTTGAACCGCTATCGCTCTTTGCCGCTGGAGCATTCGCGCCTTTCAGCATTTGATCCAATGGCAGAACCATCAGATTACCGCCTTTATCGTTCACCAGTACTTTACGGGTATGGCTCAACACTTTTTCCATTGTCTCGATATACAGACGCTCGCGAGTAATCTCCGGTGCGGCTTTATATTCCGGCAGGATTTTAGCAAAGCGCGCTACTTCACCCTGAGCTTCCAGGATGGTTTGCGTTCTGTAAGCTCGCGCCTCTTCAAGGATACGCTGTGCCTGACCGTTCGCACGCGGCTGAACTTCGTTGGTATACGCTTCTGCTTCACGGATGTACTGCTGTTCGTTCTCACGTGCAGCAATCGCATCGTCAAACGCGGCTTTCACCTCTTCCGGCGGACGCGCAGCCTGGAAGTTGACGTCCAGCAGGGTAATACCCATGTTGTACGGACGAATGGTCTCTTCCAGTTCACGCTGGGTATCGCTACGAATAACGGTACGCCCTTCGGTCAGGATACGGTCCATGGTGTATTTACCGATCACACCACGCAGGGCGCTATCGGTCGCCTGACGCAGGCTGTCATCCGCGCTGGTCACGCTAAACAGATATTTCTGTGGATCGGTGATACGGTACTGCACGTTCATCTCAACGCGCACGACGTTCTCATCCGAGGTCAACATCACACCGGAAGCGGCCAGTTCGCGGACGGCTTCCACGTTCACCGGCGTGACCTCGTCGATAAACGTCGGCTTCCAGTTCAGGCCCGGTTCAACCAGATGGCTAAACTTACCGAAGCGTGTCACCACGCCGCGTTCTGCTTCTTTGATGGTGTAGAAACCGCTTGCCGCCCAAATAATGACGATAGCTGCCGCCGCGATGGTGACGACACGTCCGCCCAGATGCGGGCGCGGGCCTTGCGATGAGCTCCCGCCGCCAGAGCCGGTACCTTTACCGCCGCCAAGGCCACCGAGTTTTTTACTCAGTTTGCGAAAGATGTCATCGAGATCAGGTGGCCCCTGCTCGCGACCACCTTTGTTTCCATTTCCCTCAGAGTTGCCGCCTGGTTTGCTGCTTCCCCACGGGTCGCGGTCTTGTCCGTTATTACCGGGCTGATTCCACGCCATGTTTGTGCTCCATATTTGTTATGCGATGCTATACCGGTGTCTTTTGCGCTGTAGGTACGTTGGCTACGTCCCTCAACTCCAGTCGCATAGTTAACTATGCTCTTGAGGCTTTCGGGATTTGCCGCCCTCCTGCCGCACGATATCCACATGGTACAGAGGCGAAAAAATCTTCAGGCCATATCCGTCAGGTCAGACAACATAGTCTTCCAATGCCGGTTCTTGTTTACAGAGGCGACGCCAGTCAACGATCGGCAGGCGAACTTGCAGACTTACGCTACCGTCATCCTCCATCCACTCTTTTTCTATTGCCTGAAGCTGATAAAAACGGCTTCTCAGACGCCCTTCCTGCGGTGGCAAGCGCAACGTATGCTGCGCCACCTCGCCAGAAAGTCGTTCCGTCAAAGCCTGAAAAAGCTGTGGTATCCCAACCCCTGTCTGTGCGGAAAGCCAGACACGGATCGGTTTGTTCTCTTCATCCCGGTCGATACGCGGTTCAAAGTCATCCAGCATATCGATCTTGTTCATCACCATCAGGGACGGGATCTCGTGAGCATCGATCTCTTCGAGAACCGTATCCACTGCGTCGATGTTTTCCTGCACGCGCACATCCGCCGCATCAACAACATGCAGCAACAGCGTCGCCTGACGCGTTTCCTGGAGGGTCGCTTTAAACGCCGCCACCAGATCGTGCGGAAGATGACGGATAAACCCTACGGTATCCGCCAGCACGGTTTCCCCAACATCCGCCACGTCAATACGCCGTAGCGTCGGATCCAGGGTCGCAAACAGTTGATCTGCCGCATAGACCCTGGCTTCGGTTATCTGGTTGAAAAGGGTAGATTTTCCGGCGTTGGTATATCCCACCAGCGAGACGGTTGGGACATCCGCCTTAATGCGCGACTGTCGCCCCTGCTCACGTTGCTTTTCAACTTTTTCCAGGCGCGACTGGATCTGCAATATACGGTTTCGCAATAAACGACGGTCGGTTTCGAGTTGGGTTTCACCCGGACCGCGCAAACCAATCCCGCCTTTCTGTCTTTCGAGGTGGGTCCAGCCACGGACAAGACGCGTAGCCAGATGGCGCAACTGCGCCAGTTCAACCTGCAATTTACCCTCATGGGTACGTGCACGCTGCGCAAAAATATCTAAAATAAGGCCGGTGCGATCGATAACACGACACTCACACAGGCGCTCCAGGTTACGCTCCTGGGCCGGGCTCAATGCATGATCAAATAATACGACGGCAGCGCCTGTCGCTTTTACGGCTTCCGCAATTTCAACGGCTTTACCTTCACCAACAAAGTACTTCGGGTGCGGTGCTTTACGGCTACCGGTAATCACCTGCATTGCTTCGACACCGGCGGAAGAGACCAGAGACTCAAACTCCTGGAGATCTTCCATATCTTTGTCTTGCGAAAAATAGATGTGTACCAGTACCGCCTGCTCACCGGCGTCATAACGGTCAAACAAGCGTCAACCCCTCGATATAGATCAGCGGGGAACGCAGAAATTCTGGCTCCCCGTGTGTAAAACAGCCAAAAACCTTATTCGGTTTCTTCGCTGTCCTGTTGCGCTGCAGAACCCTGCGCGCTGCTACCGTGATGATAGTTACTGCTGGTACCGCCACCGGCATTGTTACTATGATGAGAAACCGGGCGAGACGGGACAACAGTAGAAATCGCGTGCTTATAAACCATCTGGCTGACCGTGTTTTTCAACAGGATCACAAACTGATCAAAAGACTCGATTTGACCTTGCAGCTTAATACCATTCACCAAATAAATAGAAACTGGAACACGTTCCCGACGCAGTGCGTTCAGGAACGGATCTTGTAAAGATTGCCCCTTAGCCATTCTCTCTTTTCCTTATATGCTTATTTGTACTTTGAATCTTTCGATTCTGAAAATTGCGCACGATACGCCTTAATTGTACACATTCAGTTCGCGATAGCACCAACAACCT
The DNA here is from genome assembly GCF_019048065.1 of Citrobacter farmeri. Taxonomy (NCBI): domain Bacteria; kingdom Pseudomonadati; phylum Pseudomonadota; class Gammaproteobacteria; order Enterobacterales; family Enterobacteriaceae; genus Citrobacter; species Citrobacter farmeri. Next base: position 501,236 of record NZ_CP077291.1, on the reverse strand, counting down.
GTAATACTTCGTTCCGCGCCTGTTCAGGTTTCTCACTGTCAAGCCAGTGCACCCCTTCCCAACCGCGCAACCAGGTTACCTGCCGCTTTGCCAACTGCCTCGTGGCGCAAACACCTCTATAAACCATTTCCTCGTATGATATTTCGCCTTCAAGGTATGACCACATCTGGCGGTATCCCACACAACGAATGGAAGGCAAATCCGTATGCAAATCTCCACGGGCAAAAAGCGCCCGAACTTCTGCTTCAAATCCTGAAGCCAACATCTGATGAAAACGCTGCTCGATGCGTTGATGCAACAGCTCACGGCTCGCTGGGGCGATAGCAAACTGATGCACCTGGTACGGTAAAGCATCACCTGACGTTTGCGTCAGTTCCGTTAAAGTTTTACCCGAAATGAAAAAAACTTCCAGTGCCCGGGAAAGTCTTTGCGGATCATTTGGATGAATACGCGCAGCAGCAACCGGATCGATTGTCTGCAACTGCTGATGCAATGCATCCCACCCAAGCTCAGCCGCCTGATGCTCAATTCTGGCCCTGACCTGGGGATCTGCCGACGGTAACGGCGAAAGACCTTCCAGCAACGCCTTGAAATACAACATCGTACCACCCACCAACAGCGGAATACGCCCCGCTGCAGTGATCTCGCGCATCTCCTCCAGCGCATCACGGCGGAAATCCGCGGCAGAATACGCTTGCGACGGATCGCGAATATCCAGCAATCGGTGCGGCGCCGCCTTTAACTCTTCAGCGTCCGGCTTCGCCGTCCCGATATCCATCCCTTTGTAAATAAGGGCGGAATCGACGCTTATCAACTCTACTGGCAAAACTTTACGCAATTCAATCGCTAGCGCCGTTTTGCCCGAGGCCGTTGGCCCCATCAAAAAAATTGCCTTTGGCAGGCTCGCCTTACTGATATCACTCATGTTTCAGGGCATTCATCGCCGTATGTAAATCAACAGGTTGTAACAGACCACCCGGCGGCGCCTTCACGAGCTGCGGGCAAAGCCGCTCCACATCAGCCAACAGAGTAATGGCCTGAGCCATTGTCCACTGCGCATGCTCACTCATCAGGTTACGCGCAATCCACTGCGCCAGATTGCCAGGTTCAAGCGCTGACTGCTGCGTCAGGTAGCCTATCAGTTCAGGAATCAAGATTTGTAAATTTTGTTGGCGTAAGGGTAAAGGCACCGCCCGAATGGTCACATGCTGGGCATCTGCCTGAAATTCAATCCCCAATTCCACCAGCGCGGACTGCGCCTTTTCCAGCGAGGCCTTTTCATCCGCAGAAACCTTTAGCCGCAGCGGGATCAACAATGGCTGAGCGCAGGCCTGTCCCTCTCCAGGGGTGAGCTGAGCCTGACGCAGCCAGCGTTCTGCAACGGACAGCGCCAGCAGATAAATATTCCCCTCTCGTTCCAACAGCGCGCAGTCGTTGCCCACAATGGTGAGCACGCGACCAAAGCTTTGACTGTGTCCCGCCAGCGCTGATACCGCCGGTTCCGCCGCTGGCGACTTTGTCGCAGGTGTCGGCGTTTGCAGGAGCTGACGATACACCTCGCCCTGCTGTTTCTGGTAGCCCGGTTGAGCATGCGGCCAGCTTGCCGCGGTCGGGCGCGGAGCGCTACTGCCCGCTGACGGTGCGGAAGCATAGCGCGGTGCCGTCGGTTCGCGCGCCTGCGCCGGCTCAGCAAAATGGTTACGCCCCGCGGCCACACGGTTTTCTGGAACGTGTCGGGGCGCGGGTTCCCCTTCTGCTTCCAGCGGTAATGGCGATTCAAGCTGCTGTTGCAGTACGCTCAGCACCCCCTGGTAGATAAAGTCATGTACCAGGCGCGACTGATGAAAACGCACTTCGTGCTTGGCCGGATGCACGTTGACATCCACCTGATGCGGATCAATCTCGAGGTACAGCACAAACGCGGGCTGCTGATCGGCCCCCAACTTATCTTCACACGCCTGACGAATCGCGTGGTTGATCAGCCTGTCACGCATCATACGTCCGTTAACGTAGCAGTACTGAATTTCCGCCAGCGTCGTCGTAGTGTGATTGGGATCGGCGACCCAGCCGCGTAAGGTCAGATCGCCATGCTGCCACTCAATCGCCAACGCCTGCTCAAGAAACGGCGTCCCGCAAATGGCACCCAGCCGACGCTCTTGCGGCCCATCTTTCGCCACCGCACGGTACTGGCGTACCATTTTGCCGTTGTGCGATAAATTGATCGTCACATCAAAACGCGCCAGCGCAATGCGTCGAATGATCTCGTCAATATGGTTGAATTCGGTTTTCTCGGTGCGCATAAACTTGCGCCGGGCGGGGGTGTTATAGAACAGATCGAGCACTTCCAGCGTTGTCCCCACCGGATGCGCGGCCGGTTTGACCGTCACATCCATATCGCGACCTTCCGCGTAGGCTTGCCAGGCTTCCTGTTGGTCTTCAGTGCGCGACGTGAGCGTCAGGCGAGACACCGAACTGATACTCGCCAGCGCTTCGCCGCGAAAACCGAGGCTGATGATGGCTTCCAGATCGTCAAGCGACGCAATTTTACTGGTGGCGTGACGCGCCAGCGCCAGCGCCAGCTCGTCTTTTTTGATCCCACAGCCATTATCACGGATGCGGATCAGCTTCGCGCCGCCGCGCTCGATATCAATATCGATCCGCGTCGCCCCGGCATCAAGGCTGTTTTCCACCAGCTCTTTGACCACCGATGCAGGTCGTTCAACCACCTCACCTGCGGCAATCTGGTTCGCCAGTTGTGGCGGTAACACCTGAATCGGCATGCAAATTCCTTAGTTGATCAACGACTCACCCGGCGTCGCGGCGCTCGCGGTTTGCGCCGCACTTCCCTGCGGGGCCGACTGCATCGGATGCGCCTGGAAGTAGTTACGCAGTCCTTTATAAATCGCGTCGGCCAGCTGCTGCTGATACTCATCGCTCGCCAACAGACGTTCTTCACTGTGATTACTGATAAAGCCGGTCTCCACCAGCACTGACGGAATATCCGGCGAGCGCAGAACGCCCAGGCTGGCATGCTCAGGACGCCGTTTGTGCAGTGAGCCAATCCGTTCGAGCTGGCCTAACATATTGGTTGCCACATCATACCCCACGCGTTGGGAATGACCGAACTGCAAATCCAGCACCGCCTGACTTAAGTAAGGATCGGACTGGCTGTTTGCCAGCACATCACCCGCACCGCCCAGCAGCTCTGACTGTTTTTCATGTTCTTCCAGCCAGTTCGCCATTTCGCTGTTGGCACGCCGGTTCGACAGCACCCATACGGAGGCGCCGGTGGCGCTACGGTTAGGCGCGGCATCGGCGTGGATCGACACCAGGAAGTTGGCGTTTTGCTTACGCGCCACGTCGGAGCGCCCCATCACGGAGATAAAATAATCCCCGTCACGGGTTAATACGCCTTTAAACATGGGATCGTCATTGAGTAACGTACGCAGTTTACGCGCCACCGCGATGGTGACATTTTTCTCTCGCGTGCCACCGGGGCCGATCGCACCGGGATCCTGTCCACCGTGTCCGGCATCAATGGCGATCACCACTTTATCACCACTGCTGGATGTCGCCCTGGCGGCAGGACGCGTCACCGTATTGCTACTGGTCACGGCGGTGGTTCGATCGTTATTGGTTTTGAACGGATTGCGCGCAGGCTCAGTTGGACGCGGCGTCACCACAGGCGTCTCCACGCGTTTAGCAACCACAGGTGCAGGAGGGGGTGGCGGTGGCGTATCGGCGTTAATGGTAAAGACCACCGTGTAATTTCCGCCATTCTGCCGTTTTACCGCCTCGGTTTTCCCGTTTTCGGTTAAATCCACCATCAGGCGTAGCGACTGCGGATCTTTCGCCGTACCGGAACGAATCGTCTTCACCAGGTTGTTACCGCTAAACATCAGCGGAAGCCCCTGAATGACACCCGTTTGCTTAATATCCAACGCAACGGTCCGTTTCCCTTCATGGGAAAAGGCATAATCGGGATCGCCAATAAAGCTGAGCGTAATGCGCGCCTGCCGATCGCCGTTGGAGACCTGTATATCGGAGAGGCTGGCTGCCCCGGCCTGCGCGCACAGCAGAACCAGCATGGCCACCAACCCATTTCTGATGCGATAAATCATCCCGCCACCTTTAAGGTTAACCGGCTAAACGCGCCAGCAACGAATCACCTGAGGAGGAGACAGCACTGATGCGCGCCTCACGACCTTGCGCCTGGTAATCTATGTGTATTTCGACATCCGGGTCCGGGAGTACACCTTTACCCTGTTGTGGCCATTCCACCAGGCAAATGGCATCGTTGGCAAAATAATCGCGGATCCCCATAAATTCGAGCTCCTCGGGATCGGCAAGACGATAAAGATCAAAGTGATAGACCATCAGGTTATCGAGAGAATAGGGTTCGACCAGCGTATAAGTTGGACTTTTTACATTACCGGAATGGCCTAACGCCTGTAGGAATCCCCGACTGAAGGTGGTTTTACCCGCACCTAAATCACCGTAGAGATAGATCACGGTCGCGCCATTGCAGGCATTGGCTACCCGTTGTCCCAGGTCTAATGTTGCCTGTTCGTCAGGTAGCGGAATTACTCGATTCATCATGATAAACGTCAATCACATCAGGGTTAACAATACGCTGTAGCGTGGAAAAAAGGTCGGTTGCCAACATGCCGCGCATACCTGCACTTGCCGCCAGAACATCTGCCGCCGCACCGTGGGCCACGCAGCCAGCACAGGCTGCATCATACGGGGTAAACTTCTGTCCAAGCAATGCGCCAATAATACCGGAGAGCACATCGCCCATGCCGCCGCTGGCCATACCCGCGTTCCCGACATCGACAATTCCCAATGCCTCCGGTTGTGCGGCAACCACCGTTCCCGCCCCTTTCAACACCGCAACGCCTCCGTAACGTTTTACCAGACGCTGTGCAGAATGTAAGCGATCGCTTTCAATTTCTGCGACAGAACACCCCAGTAACCGCGCGGCTTCTCCCGGATGCGGTGTGATGACGCGATTGTGACGTTTATCGGGGTTGATTGCCAGCAGGTTCAACGCATCCGCATCCCAGACCATCGGTTTACGGAAATTCTCGACTTTTTGCAGCGCTTTTTTGCCCCATTCCGTCTGCCCAAGCCCCGGACCAATGATGATGACATCCGCCCATTCAAGGCCTTCATCAAGGGACTGCGACGTCAGTTCATGCACCATCAGCTCAGGACGGGCGGTCAATAGTGGGGCAATGTTCTCGCTGCGCGTCAGTACGCGCACCAGCCCTGCCCCAGCCCGCAGCGCCGCTTCGCCGGCCAACCGAATCGCTCCCGCCGTACCGTGATCGCCGCCGATCACCACCACCCGGCCGTGATCGCCTTTATGTGACGTTGCGCGGCGCGGAGAAAGCCAGTGCGCAAGTTGCGAGGCGTCGAAGCGCTGAATCGGCGCATCCTGACCTGCCAGCCAGTCGTCGAGTCCCAGCGAATTAAAATGGATGCGCCCGGTGACATCACGGGCTTTTCCCGTCAGCAGGCCCGGTTTCAGTACGATAAAGGTGACCGTACGTTCGGCCCTGATGACAGCACCAGGGGTCGCGCCCGTTTGTGCCAGCAGCCCGGAAGGAATGTCTATCGAGACAACAGGCGCAGGGTGGGCGTTTGCCCGTTCGATTAACGTAGACAGCGGTTCGCGCGGAGCCTGAGTTAGCCCGGTCCCCAACAGCGCATCAATGATCAAATCGATATTGTCCGGCCAGGCGATCGCCGGGGAATGAATAACGCCTCCCGCATTCAGCCAGGCCTCTCGCGCCTGTGCGGCTTCCTCGGGAAGCGGTTTGTCGCTCTCCTGTGCGATCAAAGTGACCAGAATCCCCGCCGCCTTCGCCAGCCTCGCGACCACATAACCATCGCCACCGTTATTACCGTGACCGCAGAGCACCAGCCAGCGCCGGGCGTAAGGCCGGGATTCACGCGCCACGTCAAACACCGCTTCACCCGCCCGCAGCATCAGTTCGAACAGCGTGAGCCCCAGGGCGTCGGCGGCTTCTCGCTCCAGCCGTTTGATGTCATCGGCGGGCCAGATGGAGTGTGGTATACTGATGGGGTTTTTCTTCATTGTATGGTCCGTCATGTCTGAGCCCCTCGATCTCAATCAGTTAGCGCAAAAAATTAAGCAGTGGGGGCTGGAACTGGGCTTTCAGCAGGTCGGTATTACCGATACAGACCTGAGCGAGTCCGAACCCAAACTGCAGGCATGGCTGGACAAACAATACCACGGCGAAATGGACTGGATGGCGCGCCATGGCATGATGCGCGCGCGTCCCCATGAACTGTTGCCCGGCACACTTCGCGTCATCAGCGTGCGCATGAACTATCTTCCCGCCCACGCCGCGTTTGCCAGTACGCTGAAAAACCCCACACAGGGTTACATCAGTCGCTATGCCCTGGGCCGCGACTACCATAAGCTTTTACGTAACCGCCTTAAAAAGCTGGGCGAGATGATTCAGCAGCATTGTGTCTCGCTGAATTTTAGACCTTTTGTCGACTCTGCGCCCATACTTGAGCGCCCGCTGGCGGAAAAAGCCGGTCTTGGATGGACAGGTAAGCACTCACTCATCCTGAACCGCGAAGCCGGATCGTTTTTCTTTCTCGGTGAATTACTGATTGATTTACCCCTGCCGGTTGACGCTCCCGTGGCAGAAGGATGCGGGAAATGCGTCGCCTGCATCACCACCTGCCCGACCGGTGCGATTGTCGCCCCTTACACAGTGGATGCGCGTCGCTGCATCTCCTACCTCACCATCGAACTGGAAGGCGCGATCCCTGAAGCCCTGCGGCCACTCATGGGCAATCGGATCTACGGTTGCGATGACTGCCAGTTGATCTGTCCGTGGAACCGTTATTCACAGCTGACAAGCGAAGACGACTTCAGCCCGCGCAAGGCACTTCACGCCCCCGAGTTGCTTGAACTGTTCGCCTGGAATGAAGCAACGTTTTTAAAAATTACGGAAGGATCGGCTATTCGTCGTATTGGTCATCTGCGCTGGCTGCGTAATATTGCGGTAGCCCTCGGCAATGCCCCCTGGAGTGACGCCGTCCTTTCCGCGCTGGAAAGTCGCCGGGGTGAGCACCCACTTCTTGATGAGCATATTGAATGGGCTGTCGCGCAGCAAATCGCGAAACGAAACGCCTGCGTGGTTGACGTGCAATCGCCAAAACAAAGACGACTGGTCAACGCGATCGAGAAGGGACTTCCGAGGGACGCCTGAATCTTCCACAGGCTGTGAATAAAAATAAAAACACATTGCTATTCAAGAACGAGAAAATCGTCAAGTGATCGTATTAACAATTTGAAATCTTAATTTTAGCTTTTATTTCAGATAGTTATAGAGAAACTATTCACCTGGCGAAGTATCTGAATATTTCGTAGAAAAATCTCAAGCTGTGGATAACTCTGTTCACAAGAGTATGACAAAGGAAAAACAAAAACATCCCCAATACAGAAATGTACTGTGGTTGATTTTCTGGAGATAAGAATTTGGAGCGGGAAACGAGACTCGAACTCGCGACCCCGACCTTGGCAAGGTCGTGCTCTACCAACTGAGCTATTCCCGCTTAATCTTTGTCTTTCGAACCGCTACTGCGCTGGTGGCTTTCAAGCATCGTAGTCACTTACTTTTGTAAGCTCCCGGGGATGCATTCTCTTACCGCCTTGTCGCCATTCGAAATCCTGCGATTGGGTGTGTCTGTGCTTAACAAGCATAAGCACTTTCAAATTTTGGAGCGGGAAACGAGACTCGAACTCGCGACCCCGACCTTGGCAAGGTCGTGCTCTACCAACTGAGCTATTCCCGCTTAATCTTTGTCTTTCGAACCGCTACTACGCTGGTGGCTTTCAAGCATCGTAGTCACTTACTTTTGTAAGCTCCCGGGGATGCAATCTCTTGCCACCTTGTCGCCATTCGAAATCCTGCGATTGGGTGTGTCTGTGCTTAACAAACATAAGCACTTTCAAATTTTGGAGCGGGAAACGAGACTCGAACTCGCGACCCCGACCTTGGCAAGGTCGTGCTCTACCAACTGAGCTATTCCCGCAAATTTCTTGCTGCCGTAACGTGTAATTCTCTGTCGTTACGGGAGGCGCATTATACGAGAAATCTTCCCGCCTGCAACCCCTCTAAAAGCGATTTTTATGAAATCAGGTTCAAGTGATTAATTAAGCAGCAGGCTGCACAATTTAGCGACAAAAACCCGACAGTGCAAGCCTGTCGGGTAGCAAACTTACAACTTTATAAAGTTCTCACGGTAATAAGCCAGTTCCGCCACCGACTCACGGATATCGTCCATCGCCTTGTGTGTTCCCTCCTTGCTCAAACCGTCCAGAATTTCGGGTTTCCAGCGACGCGCCAGCTCTTTCAACGTGCTCACATCCAGATAGCGGTAATGGAAATACGCTTCCAGTTCCGGCATGTACTTAAACAAAAAGCGGCGATCCTGCCCAATACTGTTCCCGCAGATCGGTGACTTACCCACCGGCACCCACTCTTTCAGAAATTCAAGTGTCGCCAGTTCCGCTTCGCGATCGCCCATCGTGCTCGCCTTCACACGTTCCACCAGCCCACTGCCGGTATGGGTACGCACGTTCCAGTCATCCATCAACGCCAGTTGTTCATCGGACTGATGAACAGCGATGGTGGGCCCTTCTGCCAGAATATTCAGGTTGGCATCGGTGACCAGCGTAGCGATTTCAATTATGCGATCGCGCTCGGGATCCAGACCGGTCATTTCAAGATCAATCCAAATCAGGTTGTTTTCATTGGCACTCATGCTATTTTCCACCCCTCATGCGTCACATTCAGTGTGACTACTCTCATCCAGAATTGTGTGTATCATAGATGTTTTGCCCAACATGGGCGACCAGGAGCCAGTACGATTGAGTAAAAATAAACTCTCCAAAGGCCAACAGCGCCGCGTGAACGCTAATCACCAGCGTCGTCTTAAAACGTCTAAGGAGAAGCCAGACTACGATGACAACCTGTTTGGCGAGACCGCTGAAGGTATCGTCATTAGCCGTTTTGGCATGCATGCCGACGTCGAATCTGCCGACGGTGAAATTCATCGCTGCAACATTCGTCGGACAATCCGCTCACTGGTGACCGGTGACCGCGTGGTCTGGCGTCCCGGCAAAACGGCGGCGGAAGGGGTCAACGTCAAAGGAATCGTCGAGGCGGTGCATGAACGTACCTCGGTACTGACGCGCCCGGACTTTTATGATGGCGTAAAACCCATTGCCGCCAACATCGACCAGATTGTTATTGTCTCCGCGATCTTACCGGAGCTGTCACTCAATATTATCGACAGGTATCTGGTGGCCTGTGAGACATTGCAGGTTGAGCCGATCATCGTACTCAACAAAATCGATCTGCTGGATGACGAAAGCATGGCTTTTGTGAATGAACAGATGGATATCTATCGTCATATTGGCTATCGCGTGCTGATGGTCTCCAGCCATACTCAGGATGGCCTTAAACCGTTGGAAGACGCTTTAACCGGGCGTATCAGCATCTTTGCCGGCCAGTCCGGCGTCGGTAAATCCAGCCTGCTCAACGCGCTGCTGGGGCTGCAAGAAGCCATTTTGACCAACGATGTTTCCGACAACTCCGGTCTGGGACAGCACACCACTACCGCAGCCCGTCTCTATCACTTCCCGCATGGCGGCGACGTCATTGATTCCCCAGGCGTACGTGAGTTCGGTCTGTGGCACCTCGAGCCGGAACAAATCACCCACGGCTTTGTCGAATTTCATGACTATCTGGGACGGTGTAAATATCGTGACTGTAAGCACGACGCTGACCCTGGCTGCGCCATCCGCGCCGCCGTAGAGGACGGGAAAATTGCGGAAACCCGTTTCGAAAATTATCACCGTATCCTTGAAAGTATGTCGCAGGTAAAAACGCGTAAAAACTTTTCTGATACCGATGACTGACAACTAAGCTAAGCATCGCTAGAATCGTCCCCTTTTTTCAGGATCCGTTGCGAACGCCGGATCAGGAACGATAAAACAATGGCCTGGAGGCTACCTTGTTAAACTCATTTAAACTTTCGCTACAATACATTCTGCCGAAACTATGGCTCACTCGCCTGGCGGGCTGGGGCGCGAGCAAACGAGCGGGATGGCTGACTAAACTGGTTATCGATCTGTTCGTGAAGTACTACAAGGTCGATATGAAAGAAGCGCAGAAGCCGGATACCGCCAGCTACCGCTCATTCAATGATTTCTTTGTCCGCCCACTGCGTGACGACGTTCGCCCGCTAAATACCGATCCAAACGTACTCGTCATGCCGGCTGACGGCGTGATCAGCCAGCTAGGCGCTATCGAAGAAGATAAGATCCTGCAGGCCAAAGGCCACAACTACAGTCTGGAAGCCCTGCTGGCAGGCAACTACCTGATGGCGGATCTTTTCCGCAACGGTTCGTTTGTGACCACCTATCTGTCACCGCGCGACTACCACCGCGTACATATGCCGTGCAACGGTATTCTGCGTGAGATGATCTATGTTCCGGGCGATCTGTTCTCGGTCAACCATCTGACCGCCCAGAACGTCCCGAACCTGTTTGCCCGGAATGAGCGAGTTATCTGCCTGTTCGATACGGAGTTTGGCCCAATGGCGCAAATTCTGGTCGGTGCTACGATTGTTGGCAGTATCGAAACGGTCTGGGCGGGGACCATCACGCCGCCGCGCGAGGGCGTGATCAAACGCTGGACCTGGCCTGCGGGCGACAGCGAAGGCTCGGTTGCCCTGCTGAAAGGTCAGGAAATGGGCCGCTTCAAGCTGGGTTCCACCGTTATCAACCTGTTTGCACCGGGCAAAGTGAATCTGGTCGAGCAGCTTGAAAGTCTCTCCGTGACCAAAATTGGTCAGCCGTTGGCGGTATCTACCGAAACGTTTGTGATGCCAGATGCTAAACCGGCGCCGTTACCGGAAGAAGAGATTAACGCCGAGCACGACGCCAGTCCGCTGGTTGACGATAAGAAAGACGAAACTTAATACATACATAGCATCATGTAAGAAGCATCAAGGCCGCTTAAATGATGACGTGTAGAGGGAAGCTGCTGTGCGCCTGATTATAACGTTTCTGATGGCCTGGTGCCTCAGCCTGGGGGCGTATGCTGCAACCGCCCCCGACGCCAAACAAATCACCCAGGAACTGGAGCAGGCAAAATCCGCAAAGCCTGCCCAGCCCGATGTCGTCGAAGCCCTTCAGTCTGCGTTGAACGCGCTTGATGAACGTAAAGGTTCACTCGAGCGCACTCAGCAATATCAGCAGGTTATCGATAATTTCCCGAAAATGTCCGCCAGCCTGCGCGCGCAGTTAACCAACCTGCGCGATGAACCCCGCAGCGTTTCGCCAGGCATGACGACCGATGCGCTGAATCAGGAAATTCTTCAGGTTAGCAGTCAATTGCTGGAAAAAAGCCGTCAGGCCCAGCAGGAGCAAGAGCGCGCCCGTGAGATTGCCGACTCGCTGAGCCAGCTTCCTCAGCAGCAAACCGACGCCCGCCGGCAGCTCAACGAAATCGAACGCCGCATTGGCAGCGCCACCGGAAACACCCCGCTCAATCAGGCGCAAAATTTCAGCATGCAGGCAGAATCCGCCCGCCTGAAAGCGCAGGTTGATGAACTGGAGCTGGCGCAGCTTTCGGCCAACAATCGTCAGGAACTGGCGCGTCTGCGCTCCGAACTGGCGGAAAAACAGAGCCAGCAACTGGATGCGTATTTACAGGCCCTGCGCAATCAGCTCAACAGCCAGCGCCAGCGTGAAGCCGAGCGGGCACTGGAAAGCACCGAGCTCCTGGCTGAGAACAGCGCCGATTTACCGCCGGATATTGTTGCCCAGTTTAAAGTGAACCGGGAACTGTCAGCCGCGCTGAATCAACAGGCGCAGCGCATGGATCTCGTTGCCTCTCAGCAACGTCAGGCCACCAGCCAGACTCAACAGGTACGTCAGGCATTAACGACACTGCGTGAACAGTCGCAGTGGTTAGGCTCGTCAAACCTGTTGGGCGAAGCATTACGTGCTCAGGTCGCGCGTCTGCCGGAAATGCCCAAACCCCAGCAGTTGGATACTGAAATGGCGCAACTGCGCGTCCAGCGTCTGCGCTATGAAGATCAGCTCAACAAACAGCCTCAGTTGCGTCAGCTCCATCAGGCGGACGGGCAACCACTCACTGCGGAACAAAACCGTATTCTTGAGGCGCAGCTGCGCACCCAACGGGAACTGCTGAATTCGCTGTTACAGGGTGGCGATACGCTGATCCTCGAGCTGACCAAACTGAAAGTGTCCAATAGCCAGCTTGAAGATGCGCTGAAAGAGGTGAATGAAGCAACTCACCGCTATCTGTTCTGGACCTCTGACGTTCGCCCGATGTCTTTCTCCTGGCCGATAGATATCGTTCAGGATCTCCGTCGTTTGATCTCACTCGACACCTTCAGCCAGTTAGGCCAGGCTAGCGTGATGATGCTGACCAGCAGGGATACCTTGTTGCCTCTGTTTGGCGCGTTGATTCTGGTCGGTTTTAGCATTTACTCACGTCGCCACTTCACCCGTTTTCTGGAACGTTCTGCCGCCAGAGTGGGCAAAGTGACGCAGGACCACTTCTGGCTCACGCTGCGTACCGTGTTCTGGTCGATACTGGTGGCCTCGCCGCTGCCGGTACTCTGGATGACGCTGGGATATGGATTGCGCGAGGCCTGGCCTTATCCTCTTGCCGTTGCGATAGGCGATGGCGTCACGGCGACGGTGCCGCTGCTGTGGGTGGTGATGATTTGCGCGGCGTTTGCCCGGCCAAATGGCCTGTTTATCGCTCACTTCGGCTGGCCGCGCGAACGCGTGTCGCGTGCGATGCGTTATTACCTGATGAGTATTGGGCTGATTGTGCCGCTGATCATGGCGCTCATTATGTTCGATAACCTGAACGATCGGGAGTTCTCCGGCTCGCTCGGCCGCCTGTGCTTTATTCTGATTTGCGGCGCGCTGGCGCTGGTCACTCTGAGCCTGAAAAAGGCCGGTATACCGCTCTATCTCGATAAAGAGGGCAGCGGCGACAACATTGTTAACAGCATGCTGTGGAACCTGATGATCGGCGCGCCGGTGGTGGCAATACTGGCGGCTGCCGTAGGTTATCTGGCGACGTCGCAGGCCCTGCTGGCGCGCCTGGAAACCTCCGTCGCCATCTGGTTCCTGCTGCTGGTGATTTACCACGTCATTCGCCGCTGGATGCTCATTCAGCGCCGCAGACTGGCCTTTGACCGCGCCAAGCACCGCCGCGCGGAAATGCTGGCTCAGCGTGCTCGTGGCGAAGAAGAACCGGCCCATTCAACCAGCCTCGAAGGGACCATCGACGTTGACGAGAGCGAAGTCGACCTTGACGCCATCAGCGCCCAGTCGCTCCGTCTGGTACGCTCCATCCTGATGCTCATCGCCCTGCTGTCGGTTATTGTGCTGTGGTCGGAAATTCATTCCGCCTTCGGCTTCCTCGAGAACATCTCGCTGTGGGACGTTACCTCCACGGTACAGGGGGTCGAAAGTTTAGAACCCATTACGCTGGGTGCGGTGCTGATTGCCATTCTGGTGTTTATCATCACCACCCAACTGGTGCGTAATCTGCCTGCGCTTCTCGAACTGGCGTTGCTGCAACACCTCGACCTCACGCCGGGTACGGGCTACGCCATTACCACCATCACCAAGTACCTGCTGATGCTGATTGGTGGTCTGGTGGGCTTCTCAATGATTGGGATTGAGTGGGCAAAACTGCAATGGCTGGTGGCGGCACTCGGTGTGGGCCTTGGCTTTGGCTTGCAGGAAATCTTCGCCAACTTTATCTCCGGCCTGATCATCCTGTTTGAAAAACCGATTCGTATTGGCGATACGGTGACTATTCGCGATCTGACCGGCAGCGTAACGAAGATCAATACCCGCGCGACCACGATCAGCGACTGGGATCGCAAAGAGATCATCGTACCGAACAAAGCGTTTATCACCGAGCAGTTCATCAACTGGTCGCTGTCCGATTCCGTGACGCGCGTGGTGCTGACCATTCCGGCGCCGTCCGATGTGAACAGTGAGGAGGTGACGCAGATCCTGCTCACCGCCGCGCACCGCTGCTCACTGGTGATCGACAACCCGGCACCGGAAGTCTTCCTGGTGGATCTGCAACAGGGGATCCAGATCTTTGAACTGCGTATCTACGCCGCCGAAATGGGTCACCGTATGCCGCTGCGCCACGAAATCCACCAGCTGATTCTGGCGGGCTTCCGCGAGCACGGTATCGATATGCCGTTCCCACCGTTCCAGATGCGTCTTGAAAGCCTCAACGGCAGACAGACAGGGAAAACGCTCAGTTCTGCCGGCAGAAGAAGTCGCCCGGCGGGGAGTTTGTAAGGCGGATCAGAAGCCTTCACTTGTAGAGGGAGGCTTCTGATTTAAAAACACCAGTGATAGCGGATAACAAATTGCCATAGCCAGTATCCAGTGACAGCCAATGTCACGACATAAATAAACCAGTAGCGCTTTTTTTTAATCAGAATGGCATAGATTGCAGGGAAAAAAACAGGGAGAGAAAAGAAGTATCCAACATCTCGCGCATCATCATTTTCAATATAATTCATCAGATCACAAATGTTTTTTATGTCACCATCACCTATCCACCATTCTTTATCCTGAACTGAACAAAACATAATCCAAAAAATAGACAAGCAAAACCAAATAAATCCTAAAGTGAACACCTTCCAGTTCATTTACCTTCCCTCCAATATCTTCAAAATAGTTTTTTTGATGAAGATGACGCCCATCGTTTTAGCGCCTACCGGGTCATGGGTTGAATTTATTATATCCCAGGAGCTTCGTTGAACCCCTCTATTATAACGAGATGCAGCTAGTATAACTTGCTCGTCAGTAAGACGAGCCGTATTGGTGCCGGGATTATCATAGAGAATTAAATCACGTCCCCCCAGAGATATGCATCGCCGGTTATTTATAAAGTCCCAACCCGTAGGCGATACAAACTAACGAAAAGCATCGAAACCATCCCAATGCGGGAAGCCATACTCATCAATCTTACAAAAAATTAGTTATCCATAACAGCATTCCGTTTATTTAATAAAACAAACAAAAATACTATCTTACATTTCTTCCCAAATGAGATCTTTCTCTCAAAGAAGATAATATCGGAAAATCATCAGCCATATCATTTATAGAACAACGATAATCTATAAATGATATGGATATAAAATCGGTAACACGACATTAAAGAACCCGGCTAATCAGGCTCTGTCCACCGTAAAAGCAATCACTTCCGCAAGGCTTTCTGCACCCAGCGCCAGCATCACCAGACGATCGACGCCAAGCGCAACACCCGAGCAATCCGGCATGCCGACCTTCAATGCCTCGATCAGATTGTTATCGATAGGCTGCTGGGGCAATCCGCGCGCGGCGCGCTTGCGGTTATCCTGTTCAAAACGTTGCTGCTGTTCACGCGCATCCGTCAGTTCATGGAAACCATTCGCCAGCTCAATACCTTTGAAGTAGACCTCGAAACGTTCCGCCACGCGGTGATCTTCAGTACTGATCTGCGCCAGTGATGCCTGACTTGCCGGGAAATGATAAACAAACGTCGGCTTATCCTTACCAATATGCGGCTCAACGCCCATCGCAAACAGCAGTTGCAGTAAGGTATCGCGATCTTCTTCGGTATCAGCAATGTTGCTTAAGTCCAGCTTCGCGGCGACTTCGCGCAGTTGCGTTTTATCCGCAGACAGTGGATCGATTTCCAGATGACGCTGGAACGCCTGCTGATAAGAGAGGCTCTCCGCCGCCGGGCATTCCAGCACCTGCTGCAGCAGATCGTCCACTTCGTTCATCAACCGGTACATGTCGTAATGCGGACGATACCACTCGAGCATCGTGAACTCAGGGTTGTGATGGCGCCCCATCTCTTCATTACGGAAACTACGGCACAGCTGAAAGACCGGACCACACCCTGCCACCAGCAGACGTTTCATGTGGTATTCCGGGCTGGTCATTAAATAGAGGTTCATCCCCTGCGAATGGCCGGGGCCGACGAAACGCGTTTCGAACGGGAACAGATGAATGTCTGTGACCGTCGCCTGACTCATGCAGGGCGTCTCAACCTCCAGCACTCCGCGATCGGCAAAGAAACGACGAATTTCCGTCATAATTGCCGCGCGTTTTAACAGGTTAGGTATGGACGCGCTCGGCTGCCAGGTTGCCGTTTCGCTCATGGTTCTTTCTCCAGTTTAAGACAAGGGCACGAAGTCTACTCGTAACGCGACAATGAAACAAATTTTGCTCAGGAATACTCAAGCGCGGCTAACGAGTTAAAAAACTGTCGGAGGATGGTTTAGTAATTAAATTAATCAAAATCAATGATAATTCGCCCCTCTGACACGCCAAAAAAATCGAACACGTCAAATTTCCTGCACATGGCAGCGACTATACTGTTGTACCTATAAAGGAGCAGTGGAAACACGTTCGCTACCCACCTTTTTCAGGCTCTTTTACGAGATATGTGGTGGCGAAATTACAATAATCTGGAGGAATGTCGTGCAAACCTTTCAAGCCGATCTTGCCATTATAGGCGCCGGTGGCGCGGGATTACGTGCTGCGATTGCCGCAGCGCAGGCAAATCCTAATGCGAAAATCGCACTGATCTCAAAAGTGTACCCAATGCGCAGCCACACCGTTGCTGCCGAAGGGGGCTCAGCCGCTGTCGCCCAGGATCATGACAGCTTCGACTACCATTTTCACGATACGGTAGCGGGCGGAGACTGGCTGTGTGAACAAGATGTCGTGGATTATTTTGTCCACCATTGTCCAACCGAGATGACCCAACTGGAACAATGGGGTTGCCCGTGGAGTCGCCGCGAAGACGGTAGCGTCAACGTTCGTCGCTTCGGTGGGATGAAAATTGAGCGTACCTGGTTTGCCGCGGATAAGACCGGCTTCCATATGCTACATACTCTGTTCCAGACCTCTCTGCAGTTCCCACAGATCCAACGCTTTGACGAACACTTTGTACTGGATATCCTGGTCGATGATGGTCATGCTCGCGGCCTGGTGGCGATGAACATGATGGAAGGCACGCTGATGCAGATCCGTGCTAACGCGGTGGTAATGGCAACAGGCGGCGCAGGCCGTGTGTATCGCTATAACACCAACGGCGGCATCGTTACCGGTGACGGCATGGGCATGGCGCTGAGCCACGGCGTTCCGCTGCGTGATATGGAATTTGTTCAGTATCACCCAACCGGTCTGCCGGGTTCCGGTATCCTGATGACCGAAGGGTGTCGTGGTGAAGGCGGTATCCTGGTCAACAAAAACGGCTACCGTTATC
The DNA here is from genome assembly GCF_019048065.1 of Citrobacter farmeri. Lineage (NCBI taxonomy): Bacteria > Pseudomonadati > Pseudomonadota > Gammaproteobacteria > Enterobacterales > Enterobacteriaceae > Citrobacter > Citrobacter farmeri. The sequence continues at coordinate 483,834 of NZ_CP077291.1, read as the reverse complement.
TGCAGGATTACGGCATGGGTCCGGAAACTCCGCTGGGTGAGCCGAAAAACAAATACATGGAACTGGGTCCGCGCGACAAAGTTTCTCAGGCCTTCTGGCATGAATGGCGTAAAGGCAACACCATTTCCACACCGCGTGGCGATGTGGTTTACCTCGACCTGCGTCATCTGGGCGAGAAGAAACTGCTGGAACGTCTGCCGTTCATCTGCGAACTGGCGAAAGCTTACGTGGGCGTCGATCCGGTGAAAGAGCCGATTCCGGTTCGTCCGACCGCGCACTACACCATGGGCGGTATCGAAACCGATCAGAATTGCGAAACCCGCATCAAAGGTCTGTTTGCCGTCGGCGAATGTTCTTCTGTGGGTCTGCACGGTGCGAACCGTCTGGGTTCCAACTCCCTGGCTGAACTGGTGGTCTTTGGCCGTCTGGCGGGTGAGCAGGCGATGGAGCGCGCATCGACAGCGGGCACCGCTAACGACGCCGCTCTCGACGCACAGGTTGCGGGCGTTGAACAACGTCTGAAAGACCTGGTTAACCAGGAAGGTAATGAGAACTGGTCGAAGATTCGCGACGAAATGGGTCTCTCTATGGAAGAAGGTTGCGGTATCTACCGTACGCCGGAACTCATGCAGAAAACGGTTGATAAACTGGCCGAATTGCAGGAGCGCTTCAAGCGCGTTCGCATCACCGATACTTCCAGCGTATTCAACACCGACCTGCTGTACACCATTGAGTTGGGTCATGGCCTGAACGTTGCTGAATGTATGGCGCATTCCGCGCTGGCTCGTAAGGAATCACGTGGCGCACACCAACGTCTGGACGAAGGTTGCACCGAGCGTGACGACGTCAACTTCCTCAAACATACTCTCGCCTTCCGCGATGCTGATGGCACGACTCGCCTCGACTATAGCGACGTGAAAATCACCACGCTGCCGCCTGCAAAACGTGTTTACGGTGCGGAAGCGGAAGCAGCCGATAAGAAGGAGAAGGCGTAATGGCTGAGATGAAAAACCTGAAAGTTGAGGTGGTGCGCTATAACCCTGAAACCGACACCGCGCCGCACAGTGCTTTCTATGAAGTGCCTTATGATGAAACAACGTCACTGCTGGACGCGTTGGGCTATATCAAAGATAACCTGGCACCGGACCTGAGCTATCGCTGGTCCTGCCGTATGGCGATCTGCGGCTCCTGCGGCATGATGGTCAATAACGTACCGAAACTGGCGTGCAAAACCTTCCTGCGTGATTACACCAACGGTATTAAGGTTGAAGCGCTGGGTAACTTCCCGATTGAGCGCGATCTGGTCGTCGATATGACACATTTTATCGAAAGTCTGGAAGCGATTAAGCCGTACATCATCGGTAATCCGCGCACGCCGGATCAGGGTCCAAACACCCAGACCCCGGCGCAGATGGCGAAGTATCACCAGTTCTCTGGTTGCATCAACTGTGGTCTGTGCTATGCCGCATGCCCGCAGTTCGGCCTGAACCCTGAGTTCATTGGACCGGCTGCGATTACCCTGGCGCATCGTTACAACGAAGACAGCCGCGACCACGGTAAGAAGGAGCGTATGGCGCAGTTGAACAGCCCGAACGGCGTATGGACCTGTACTTTCGTGGGCTACTGCTCCGAAGTTTGTCCGAAGCACGTCGATCCGGCGGCTGCCATTCAGCAGGGTAAAGTGGAAAGTTCGAAAGACTTTCTTATCGCTACCCTGAAACCACGCTAAGGAGTGCAACATGACGACTAAACGCAAACCCTATGTGCGGCCGATGACGTCCACCTGGTGGAAAAAATTGCCGTTTTATCGCTTTTACATGCTGCGCGAAGGCACAGCCGTTCCGGCAGTCTGGTTCAGCATTGAGCTGATTTTCGGCCTGTTCGCACTGAAGCACGGTGTGGAATCCTGGGCTGGCTTCGTCGGTTTTCTGCAAAACCCGGTAGTGGTGATCCTCAACGTGATCGCCCTGGCGGCAGCACTGCTGCACACCAAAACCTGGTTTGAGCTGGCGCCGAAAGCCGCCAACATTATTGTAAAAGACGAAAAAATGGGGCCAGAGCCGATCATCAAAGGTCTCTGGGCGGTTACTGTGGTAGCGACCGTAGTCATACTGTTTGTTGCCCTGTTCTGGTAAGGAGTCCAGGATGATTAATCCAAATCCAAAACGTTCTGACGAACCCGTATTCTGGGGCCTGTTTGGTGCAGGCGGTATGTGGAGCGCAATCATTGCGCCGGTGATGATCCTGCTGGTAGGCATTATGCTGCCGCTGGGCTTTGTTCCTGATGCCTTCAGCTATGAACGCGTACTGGCCTTTGCTCAAAGCTTTATTGGCCGTGCTTTCCTGTTCCTGATGATTGTCCTGCCGCTGTGGTGTGGCTTACACCGTATGCATCACGCGATGCATGACCTGAAAATCCATGTGCCAGCGGGCAAATGGGTGTTCTACGGTCTGGCGGCAATCCTGACCGTCGTAACGGCGATTGGTATTCTGACCATCTAAAGTAATCCGCCCTCTTGTCGGCTGATAAGAGGGCGTTTTTTTCTTCTTTGCCGCTATTTTCCCCATCAGGTTCTACACTTAGGAAAAACACCCTAAGGATAAACCTATGCGCCTGCTCCCTATCGTTGCCGCTGTGACGGCTGCGTTTCTGGTTGTCTCCTGTAGTACTCCCACCCCGCCACAGGGCGTCACCGTGGTGAATAACTTCGATGCCAAACGTTATCTCGGGACCTGGTACGAAATTGCCCGTTTTGATCATCGCTTTGAGCGGGGACTGGAAAAGGTCACGGCGACCTACAGTCTGCGTGATGACGGCGGCCTCAACGTGATCAATAAAGGCTGGAACCCGGACAGAGCGATGTGGCAGAAAAGCGAGGGGAAAGCGTATTTCACCGGCGACACCAGTCGCGCCGCGCTGAAAGTCTCTTTCTTCGGCCCATTCTACGGTGGCTATAACGTTATCGCGCTCGACAGAGAGTACCAGCATGCGTTGGTCTGCGGCCCGGATCGCGACTACCTGTGGATACTCTCTCGCACGCCGACGCTTTCTGACGAAATGAAGCAGCAGATGCTGGCCGTCGCGACCCGGGAAGGGTTTGATGTCAGTAAGCTAATCTGGGTGAAGCAGCCCGGTGCTTAGTGGGTGCTTAATTTCAGACCAATAATACCGACGACAATTAACGCCAGACTTGCCAGACGCATAGGATTAGCCGATTCACCCAGCAACAGAATGCCGGTGATGGCGGCACCAACCGCGCCAATCCCCGTCCACACGGCATAAGCGGTGCCTACGGGAAGCGTTTTCATCGCCCATGCAAGGAGCGCCATACTGACGATCATCGCAGCAATAGTGATGATACTCGGCGTCAGGCGACTAAAACCGTGGGTATATTTCAGACCTACGGCCCAAACGACTTCAAGCAGACCGGCGATGAGTAAGATTATCCAGGACATATCAGGCTCCAGAGAAATGGGGCCGTCCCCGGTGAAAGAAGCGTTCGCAGGTCGTCCTGCAATGCTGAAGGTAGATAAAACATTTTGCCCGAGCGGCGGTGAATTACAACATTTTTATCTTTCCACGCCTAAAAGGTTGAATTAGGCGCATTTCGCAGCGCATTTTGCGCATTCAGCACTCATCCGACTTCTCTATGATGGGACGCTTTCTGAAGTCAGGAAGCCATTGGCCTTACTTCTGAATGCGAAAACGCTATGTTAAAAATATTAGTGATTGACCGTTGCCACTTCACCCGTACAGGGATCGAGGCATGGCTTAATCATTCCGAACGCTTTAATACATCGTTTCTGGTCTCTGGACTCAATAATCTCTTACTGGTGAAAGAGCACATCCAGCAATGGAAGCCTCACCTGGTCATCGCGGACTTATACGGTTTTCTCAATGACACTTCGCCGGCCCAGTATATTGCCCCGTTTTTTCTCGCCTGCGGTGGCAGTCCGTTGATATTACTGGAGTCTGGTGGCGTGGTAGCTGAGACCCTGCACTATCCGGTCTGTGCGTCATTAACCAAGCAGATCTCTTTGGCGGAATTGGCTGAAAATATCCACAGCGCCCTGCTGACAGGTTCGGTATCCGAAGCGCCCGGCAATGCTTCGACGCTGCTTACTCCACAGGAAGAGAAAGTGCTGACGATGTGGATGGAAGGGGCAAGCAATAACGCGATTGCTTGTGCGCTCAGCATTCATGGCAAAACGGTGTACACCTATAAACGTAATATCCGCGTGAAATTACACATGGATAATCGCTTTTCGCCGTTTCTTGCGCCGTCTGAGCTGAAAAATTAACGGCACGACAAACTCGCCGTACCGTTTACACGGCTACTGCTGAGCTTTGGTTGCTGCACCCGAAATGGCGTTGCCGCCGTCGGAAATATCCTCACCCACACCGCGCGTGGTATTACAGGCAGTTAACACGGAGGAGAGTACCAACACAGATAAGATCGCTGCAATTGTCTTTTTAACCATAACGTCTTCCTTTTCTAGCCTATGTTGTTTATGTAGTGCCACTTAATCATAGACAAGATCCCGAACAATGGCGGGAGATAGACGCTTTTTAGGACGACGAGAAGAAAATTAGCTGGCCGCGTGAGAAATGGAATTGCCGAGGTGCTTAATATCCTCACCAAAGCCACGTGCGGTATTGCAGCCTGCCAGCAACGAGGCGGCGAGAAGAGCCAGTGTTACAAGACCGAGAAGACGTTTCATCATTCCTGCCCTGGAGAAATAATGGCGCAGCAAAACGCTGCACCATAATGAGCTGAAGCGCGGCTTATTTCACGCGGGAGACGTATTCGCCTGAACGCGTATCCACTTTAATCACTTCGCCAATCTGAACGAACAGAGGCACTTTCACCACTGCACCAGTAGACAGCGTTGCCGGCTTACCACCCGTACCTGCGGTATCGCCTTTCAGACCCGGATCGGTATCAACGATTTCCAGTTCAACAAAGTTCGGCGGCGTCACGGAGATAGGCTGACCGTTCCACAGGGTCACGATGCACTCAGCCTGATCCAGCAGCCATTTTTCGCTGTCGCCAATGGCTTTAGCATCTGCAGACAGTTGCTCGAAGGTTTCGTTGTTCATGAAATGCCAGAACTCACCGTCGTTGTACAAGTAAGTCAGGTTCATATCCACAACGTCAGCGCCTTCAGCAGAGTCAGTAGACTTGAAGGTTTTCTCAACGCGAGTACCGGTCAGCAGGCGACGCAGTTTAACGCGCGCAAAAGCCTGACCTTTACCTGGTTTAACGAATTCGCTGGCTTCAACCGCATAAGGTTCGCCGTCCAACATGATTTTAAGACCAGCACGAAAATCGTTGCTATAGTACGTTGCCATAAGGCCCTCTGAAAATTGTTAACTGGTAGCTAAGCCACAAAATGGCGCATATTGTAACCCTAAATACCCCATCCAGAGAAGATTGGTTATCGCAACTTGCCGATGTTGTGACCAATCCCGATGAACTCCTGCGTCTTTTGAATATAGACGCAGATGAAAAACTGTTGGCCGGGCGTGACGCCAAACGTCTGTTCGCCCTGCGCGTGCCGCGTGCATTTATCGCGCGAATGGAAAAAGGTAATCCAGACGATCCACTTCTACGTCAGGTACTTACCTCCGCGGATGAGTTTATCGCCGCGCCGGGTTTCTCCACCGATCCGCTTGAGGAACAACACAGCGTCGTGCCAGGTTTGCTGCATAAATATCACAACCGGGCGTTGCTGCTGGTAAAAGGTGGCTGTGCGGTAAATTGTCGATATTGCTTCCGTCGCCACTTCCCGTATGCAGAAAATCAGGGAAATAAGCGAAACTGGCAGGCCGCGCTGGACTACATTAGCGCGCATACCGAGCTGGATGAGATCATTTTCTCCGGCGGCGATCCGCTGATGGCTAAAGATCATGAGCTGGAGTGGCTGCTCACGCAACTGGAAGCCATTCCCCATATCAAACGCCTGCGTATTCACAGCCGTCTGCCCATCGTCATCCCTGCGCGAATTACCGGGGAGCTGGTTGCCCGCTTCACCCGTTCTTCGCTGCAAATCCTGCTGGTAAATCACATCAACCATGCAAACGAGGTGGATGACGCGTTTCGACAAGCGATGGCGAAACTGCGCACCGCAGGCGTTACGCTGCTCAATCAGAGCGTCTTGCTACGCGGCGTCAATGATAACGCGCAGACGCTGGCGAACCTCAGTAATGCACTGTTTGACGCGGGCGTCATGCCCTATTACCTGCATGTGCTGGATAAAGTTCAGGGTGCGGCGCATTTCATGGTGACGGACGATGAAGCACGCCAGATCGTGCGCGAACTGCTTACTCTGGTATCGGGTTATATGGTGCCCAAACTGGCGCGGGAAATTGGCGGCGAACCCAGTAAAACACCGCTGGATTTACAACTGCGTCAGCAGTAACCCCTCCAGCAGGTGTCCGTTTTCGGACACCTGCTACCAAATCTCCCGACACCTCCTTTCTGTATGCTATTTTAGCGACGCCTTGCGAACTATACATTTCAAAATCATATCTATAGGCCACAACTAATCGCTGAATTTATCATTGGTGAGGGAGAACCTTTATGGCTATCAGTATCAAAGGGATTAATACAGGTGTTATCCGTAAAGCTAACGAATTCATAGCCCTGGCGCTAAAAATTAAAGAGCCGAGGAACAAGGAGTCGCTGTTTTTCCTGTCAGCACTGGAATTACGCGACCTGCTGATCGCCGTGGAGAGTCGTCTGCATCAAAAGCAGCAACTGAATGCCGCCGAACGTCAGCACTACGAAAAAACGCGCGATAATATCAGTAAGAAAATGCAGGAAAACATACCTGCGATGGTGGAAGACGAACTTCGACATGCCGATATTCATCGTCGCGTTACCGCCGTCGCCTTAACCGACGAAAGTGGCGATCACTTAACACTGACCTTCACGCTTCACGATGGCAATACCCACATCCTGCGGGTGAACGAATTGCAAATTGACGTTCTGGTGTATGCCATTTTTCGGGCGATAGAGAACGCTGGCATGCGGGAACTGGCGCTGCGGATCTCTTCGCTGCTGGACTTTTTGCCGCTGTATGATGCGGACTGTCTGGACCATGAACGACTGGAATACGACGCCTATACACAGCCAGAATGGAAGCACTCGCTTTTCACACATTATCTTGCAGTGCTTTACCGTTTTACGGATGACGCAGGAAAGGAGCACTTCAGCGGCACCGTCGTGAAAACCCGCGTCCCGTCTGACAGCAAAGAGGCGGAAGCCATTTCCCGGCGTTTACTCGATTTTAGCCCGAGGCTGAAAAAGCTGGCGGGTAAACCGTGTCAGGCCTTTGTCAGAACGCTGACGGCGGATAAAACACAAACGCTGACCCAGGAACAATGCCTACGCGCGCTGCATCATTTACGGGTTCAGTCCGTTAATACCGCAACCCAACACGCCTGATGGCGCTACGCTTATCAGGCCTGGAGGTACATGAGCACCGGCCTGATAAGAGGAATATCCTGCAACCACAAAGCCTGTTAGTTAGGGCACTTATAAACCTGACCAATCATCTCACTGGCGGTGGGGACAAAGCTGGATAACATGCCCTGGCTTGGGCTGCTGACGCCATAAATCACGTTGCCGCCCATGGCTGCCGCCTGGTTGCGCAGGTCATTTGCCGCACCACGCATAGAACCGCCTTCTTCACCGTGCTGACCTGAAAGCCAGTTGCTCTGCTTCCCGGTCGCCGTACCAATCAACTGACATTCAGCACCTGGCTTATCTTCAACAAAGCGAACGCTTTGTCCTGCGGAACTCAGTTCGTTGCTGGAGCTACAACCCGCCATCAGTAGCGCGGCACCGACAATCCCTGCTAAATATTTCACGTGCATGTTATTCCCCATAATCAATGCGCTGGACGTTTTGTCCGTCACTGAATCTTATACTAAAAAGATGACCAAAAGAAAAACCCCCGAACATTTCTGCCCGGGGGTTTCTCATTTTTCGCGAGATGCTGATTTAATCGAATAATTCAGGTTGCAGGCAGGCGGCAAGTTTATGACTCCCCGGGAGCTTACATGAGTAAGTGACCGGGGTGAATAAACGCAGCCAACGCACCTGCGGCTTGAAGTATGAAGATTAAATTACATCATGCCGCCCATACCACCCATGCCACCCATACCACCAGCAGCACCTAAGTCAGGCGCGTCGCCTTTCGGCAGGTCGGTCACCATGCACTCGGTGGTGATCATCAGGCCAGCCACAGATGCCGCGTACTGCAGAGCAGAACGGGTCACTTTGGTCGGATCCAGGATACCCATGTCGATCATGTTGCCGTATTCTTCGGTCGCGGCGTTGTAACCGTAGTTACCGTCACCCGCTTTCACGGTGTTAGCCACAACAGACGGTTCTTCACCGCAGTTCAGAACGATCTGACGCAGCGGGGATTCCATTGCGCGCAGCGCAACTTTGATACCGACGTTCTGATCTTCGTTCTGACCTTTCAGGCCAGCGATTTTGGAGGCTACGCGAATCAGCGCTACGCCACCACCAGCAACCACACCTTCTTCTACCGCAGCACGGGTCGCGTGCAGGGCATCTTCAACGCGGGCTTTCTTCTCTTTCATTTCAACTTCGGTAGCAGCACCGACTTTGATAACTGCCACGCCGCCTGCCAGTTTCGCTACGCGCTCCTGCAGTTTTTCACGGTCGTAGTCGGACGTTGCTTCTTCGATCTGCTGACGAATCTGAGTCACACGACCCTGGATTGCCGCTTCGTCACCCACGCCATCGATGATGGTGGTGGTGTCTTTGTTGATCACAACGCGTTTTGCCTGGCCCAGATCTTCCAGAGTCGCTTTTTCCAGCTCCATACCGATCTCTTCAGAGATAACGGTACCGCCGGTCAGAGTAGCGATATCCTGCAGCATCGCTTTACGACGATCGCCGAAGCCAGGTGCTTTAACCGCAGCCACTTTCACGATGCCGCGCATGGTGTTAACCACCAGGGTCGCCAGTGCTTCACCTTCCACATCTTCAGCAATGATCAGCAGAGGTTTGCCTGCTTTCGCAACGGCTTCCAGAACGGGCAACATTTCGCGGATGTTGGAGATTTTCTTATCAGCCAGCAGGATGAACGGGCTTTCCAGTTCTACTGCGCCAGTTTCCGGCTTGTTGATGAAGTACGGGGACAGGTAGCCACGGTCAAACTGCATACCTTCAACCACGTCCAGTTCGTCCTGCAGACCGGTACCGTCTTCAACGGTGATCACGCCTTCTTTACCGACTTTATCCATCGCTTCAGCGATCAGTTTACCTACGGTTTCGTCGGAGTTAGCGGAGATGGTACCCACCTGAGCAATCGCTTTAGAGTCGGAGCACGGCACGGACAGCGCTTTCAGTTCTTCTACCGCAGCGGCAACCGCTTTATCGATACCACGTTTCAGATCCATCGGGTTCATACCCGCAGCCACGGCTTTCAGACCTTCAGTGATGATGGACTGAGCCAGTACGGTCGCGGTAGTGGTACCGTCGCCCGCAGCGTCGTTCGCTTTAGAGGCGACTTCTTTCACCATCTGCGCGCCCATGTTTTCGAATTTGTCTTCCAGTTCGATTTCACGTGCAACAGAAACACCATCTTTGGTGATGGTCGGTGCGCCGAAGGATTTGTCCAGAACCACGTTGCGGCCTTTCGGACCGAGGGTGACTTTCACTGCGTCTGCCAGTACGTTTACGCCGCGCAGCATTTTCACACGAGCGTCGTTACCGAATTTTACGTCTTTAGCTGCCATTTTCTCTTTCCCTTAAATTCGTATGTTCAGTGTCGTTCGCGGATTACGCTTCAACAATTGCCAGAATGTCGCTTTCAGACATGATCAACACTTCTTCATTGTCGATCTTCTCAGATTTCACACCGTAACCATCGTTGAAAATCACGATGTCGCCGACTTTCACGTCCAGCGGTTGTACGGTACCGTTATCCAGGATGCGACCCTTACCGACAGCGATGATTTCGCCACGAGTTGATTTACCCGCTGCAGAACCGGTCAGAACGATGCCGCCAGCAGATTTGGACTCAACTTCTTTACGTTTAACGATCACGCGATCATGTAACGGACGAATACTCATTGATAGCTCTCCTTTGAGAAAGTCTTTATCAGTCATGGGTGACGCCGGTCCGCTAAGGTTCCCGGCTAGTGTCCAGAGAGATGGGGATGGGGTTTTGCCCCTTCAAGGGGCAATGCGAAAAAAAATTCTCTTCAGCGAAAAATCCTGTAAAAACACTACTTACCTCACATTTCTCGCCAATTTAATCGCTGACGTCATAAGCAAATCTGATTGTGATAACATCGAAAACCTGCGCAGTTGCCTGGAATCCAGGCGAAAACGGATAACAACTCATGAGTGGACTGAAACAAGAGCTTGGACTGGCTCAAGGCATTGGCCTGTTGTCAACATCATTACTGGGAACAGGCGTATTTGCCGTCCCGGCGCTGGCAGCGCTGGTGGCAGGTAATAACAGCCTGTGGGCCTGGCCCGTTTTGATTGTTCTGGTGTTTCCCGTTGCGATTGTTTTTGCCCTGCTAGGCCGCCATTACCCCAGCGCAGGCGGCGTCGCCCATTTCGTCGGCATGGCATTTGGCCCGCATCTTGAACGGGTCACCGGCTGGCTGTTTCTGTCTGTCATCCCCGTGGGACTTCCTGCTGCGCTGCATATTGCTGCCGGGTTTGGTCAGGCGATGTTCGGCTGGCACGGCTGGCAGCTGTTGCTGGCTGAACTCGGCACCCTGGCGCTGGTGTGGTTCATCGGTTCACGCGGCGCCAGCTCCAGTGCAAACCTGCAAACGGTGATTGCGGGCCTGATTGTGGCACTGATTGTCGCTATCTGGTGGGCTGGCGACCTCAAGCCGACAGAAATTCCTTTCCCTGCGCCAGGCGATATTGAGATGTCGGGGCTGTTTTCCGCGCTGTCGGTGATGTTCTGGTGTTTCGTCGGCCTGGAAGCGTTCGCTCATCTGGCCTCTGAATTCAAGGATCCGGAACGGGATTTCCCGCGTGCGCTGATGATTGGCCTGCTGCTGGCCGGTTCGGTTTACTGGGCCTGCACCGTTGTCGTTCTGCATTTTGACGCCTATAGCGAAACAATGGCGGCGGCGGCCTCGCTGCCGAAAATTGTGGTGCAACTGTTTGGTGTTGAGGCACTGTGGGTGGCCTGTGTGATCGGCTATCTGGCCTGCTTTGCCAGTCTCAACATTTATATACAGAGTTTTGCCCGTCTGGTGTGGTCACAGGCGCAGTACAATCCGGACCATTACCTTGCCCGCCTCTCTTCTCGTCATATTCCACGCAACGCGCTCAATGCCGTACTGGGCTGCTGCGTGATCAGTACGCTGTGCATCTATGCGTTAGATATCAATCTCGATGCGCTCATCGTCTACGCGAACGGCATTTTTATCATGATCTATCTGTTGTGCATGCTGGCAGGTTGTCGCTTATTGAAAGGTCGGTATCGCGCGCTGGCGATGGTGGGCGGATTATTATGCCTTCTTTTACTGGCGATGGTCGGCTGGAAGAGTCTGTATGCGCTGATTATGCTGGCAATACTGTGGCTGTTTTTACCGAAACGGAAGAGGGCTGAAAATCACATGTAGGCCGGTTCGGTGAAAATGCCCGGTGACGCTTACCGGGCCTGCGGGAATCAGTCGCGACGATCGTCTTTATGTTCAATACGGTCACGCTCGTCGTCTTTGCGCTGGAACTCACCGTCAAAGGTGTCACCCCCGCCCGTTCCGGCGCTAAAGCCGCCGCCTGGCATCCGGGAAAAACGCAAATGCGGCAGCAGCTTCATCGTCAGGTGCTTCTGCACGGGTGGTAATAGAAGAAGCAGACCGAGGAAGTCGGTGAAAAAGCCTGGCAGCAACAGCAACAGACCCGCGATGATCAGCGAAACACTCTTAATCATCTCTTCAGCAGGGCTCTCTCCTGCCGCCATTTTCTGCTGCATCAACAAAAAGTTCTTAAATCCCTGATTACGTACCAGCGACATCCCGATGACTGAGGTAAAGATCACCAGGATGAGCGTCATCAGTACACCCATCACATGGGCGACCTGGATGAAGATAGAAATCTCAATATAAACATAGAGAAAGACGGCAAGTAACGGTATCCAGCGCAAAAGGTTTCTCCTCAAACGACCGCCGTGATGCGCACGTCGGCCCGAAAATAGTTGCGATTCGCATTAGTTGCGATATAGGGGTAGTTCGCAAAATTTCAAGCTGTTTGTACACATATTTTTAGAGTTAATCCTAAAGCGGTGACCTATTTCACAAAATAATAATTAAGGAGTAATTTACCACACTTAAAGTGATCCAGATTACGGCACAATTTCTGGAGCAGAATATGATCTCGTTGACCAGACCGATGTAGGGGATAATCGTCGGTCAAGAAACAATCGAAACCACATATATTCTGTGTGTTTAGTGCATTCATTGGCAGCTTTAAATAAAGAAGGTTCACATGTTAAACAACATTCGTATCGAAGAAGATCTGTTGGGTACCAGGGAAGTTCCAGCCGAAGCCTACTATGGTGTTCACACTCTGAGAGCGATTGAAAACTTCTACATCAGCAATAACAAAATCAGTGACATCCCTGAATTTGTGCGCGGCATGGTAATGGTTAAGAAGGCAGCAGCGCTGGCGAACAAAGAGCTGCAGACCATCCCTAAGAGTGTAGCGAATGCTATCATTGCCGCATGTGATGAAGTCCTGAATAACGGCAAATGCATGGACCAGTTCCCGGTAGACGTTTACCAGGGCGGTGCAGGCACCTCCGTCAACATGAATACCAACGAAGTGCTGGCCAATATCGGGCTGGAACTGATGGGTCACCAGAAAGGTGAATATCAGTACCTGAACCCGAACGACCACGTGAACAAATGTCAGTCTACTAACGACGCCTACCCAACCGGTTTCCGCATCGCCGTTTACGCTTCTATCGTTAAACTGGTCGACGCTATCAACCAACTGCGTGAAGGATTCGAGCGTAAAGCTGTCGAGTTCCAGGACATCCTGAAAATGGGTCGTACCCAGTTGCAGGATGCGGTTCCGATGACCCTGGGTCAGGAATTCCGCGCTTTCAGCGTACTGCTGAAAGAAGAAGTGAAAAACATCGAACGTACAGCTGAACTGCTGCTGGAAGTTAACCTCGGTGCAACGGCTATCGGTACCGGTCTGAATACGCCAAAAGAGTACTCTCCGCTGGCAGTACAGAAACTGGCGGAAGTCACCGGCTTTGCCTGCGTTCCGGCTGAAGACCTGATTGAAGCGACCTCTGACTGCGGCGCTTACGTTATGGTACACGGTGCCCTGAAGCGTCTGGCTGTGAAGATGTCCAAAATCTGTAACGACCTGCGTTTGCTCTCCTCTGGCCCACGTGCCGGTCTGAACGAGATCAACCTGCCGGAACTGCAGGCGGGCTCTTCTATCATGCCAGCGAAAGTTAACCCGGTCGTACCAGAAGTCGTCAACCAGGTATGCTTCAAAGTCATCGGTAACGACATCACTGTCACCATGGCATCTGAAGCTGGTCAGCTGCAGTTGAACGTGATGGAGCCCGTGATTGGTCAGGCGATGTTTGAATCCATTCACATCCTCAGCAACGCCTGCTACAACCTGCTGGAGAAATGTGTTAACGGTATCACCGCTAACAAAGAAGTGTGCGAAGGGTATGTCTACAACTCTATCGGTATCGTCACCTACCTCAACCCGTTCATCGGCCACCACAACGGCGACATCGTTGGTAAGATTTGCGCCGAAACCGGTAAGAGCGTACGTGAAGTGGTGCTGGAGCGCGGTCTGTTGACTGAAGCTGAGCTGGACGATATTTTCTCCGCACAGAACCTGATGCACCCGGCTTACAAAGCAAAACGTTATACTGATGAAAGCGAACAGTAATCGTACAGGGTAGTACCAAGGAGGGCACGTCAGACGACGTGCCTTTTTTCTTATAAGAAGTTACTAAATAACAACAATTTAATATCAACTTGTTAAACAACAAGGAAGGCTAATATGATAGTTGTCGAACTTATCATTGTTTTGCTGGCAATCTTTTTGGGTGCCAGACTTGGGGGCATCGGGATTGGATTTGCAGGTGGACTGGGTGTTCTGGTTCTTGCCGCTATCGGCGTGAAACCGGGTAACATCCCGTTCGATGTGATTTCCATCATCATGGCAGTTATCGCTGCTATCTCCGCGATGCAGGTTGCGGGCGGTCTGGACTATCTGGTTAACCAGACGGAAAAACTGCTGCGTCGTAACCCGAAATACATCACGATCCTTGCACCGATCGTGACCTATTTCCTGACTATCTTTGCAGGTACAGGGAACATCTCCCTGGCGACACTGCCGGTTATCGCAGAAGTGGCGAAGGAACAAGGCATCAAGCCTTGCCGTCCGCTCTCCACCGCCGTGGTATCCGCTCAGATTGCGATCACCGCATCGCCAATCTCCGCAGCGGTCGTTTACATGTCTTCAGTGATGGAAGGTCATGGCATTAGCTACATCCACCTGCTGTCCGTGGTCATTCCGTCCACGCTGCTGGCGGTGTTGGTGATGTCTTTCCTGGTGACCATGCTGTTCAACTCCAAACTCTCTGACGATCCGGTGTACCGCAAGCGTCTGGAAGAGGGTTTGATCGAGCTGCGCGGTGAGAAGCAGATCGAAATCAAACCGATGGCGAAAAACTCCGTCTGGCTGTTCCTGCTGGGCGTGGTGTGCGTTGTTGTTTATGCGATCGTCAACAGCCCGAGCCTCGGTCTGGTTGAGAAACCGCTGATGAACACCACTAACGCTATCCTTATCATCATGCTGAGCGTCGCGACGCTGACCACTATTCTGTGTAAAGTGGAAACTGACGCTATCCTCAACTCCAGCACCTTCAAAGCCGGTATGAGCGCCTGTATTTGTATCCTGGGCGTTGCATGGCTGGGTGATACTTTCGTCTCTCACAACATTGACTGGATCAAAGACACTGCAGGTGAAGTGATTCAGGGCCATCCGTGGCTGCTGGCGGTGATCTTCTTCTTTGCTTCTGCACTGCTGTACTCTCAGGCAGCAACCGCTAAAGCACTGATGCCGATGGCGCTGGCGCTGAACGTTTCTCCACTGACTGCGGTTGCCTCTTTCGCGGCGGTTTCTGGTCTGTTCATTCTGCCAACTTACCCAACGCTGGTTGCAGCGGTACAGATGGATGACACCGGGACAACACGTATCGGTAAATTCGTCTTTAACCACCCGTTCTTCATCCCAGGTACGCTGGGTGTCTTACTGGCGGTCTGCTTCGGCTTCCTGCTGGGCAGTTTCATGCTGTAAGTGTTACCTGCGGGGCGTGTTCACGCCCCGCATTTCCCTTCCCTTTGTCTAACATCCTTTCCTCGTCCGTTGTATAGTGACCACTCTTTTGTGGGTCATTCTGTTCATTCGAGGTGTTTATGCATGATGTTAGTCGTCAGGATATCTCCCTCCCCGATGCCGTTGTTGTGCTCTGCACCGCGCCGGATGAAGCCACAGCCCAGGATCTGGCGGCCAAAGTGCTGGCAGAAAAACTGGCGGCCTGTGCCACGATTATTCCCGGTGCGACCTCGCTGTATTACTGGGAAGGAAAACTGGAGCAGGAATACGAAGTTCAGATGATCTTAAAAACGTCGGTGGTATATCAGGACGCCTTACTCGAATGCCTGAAGTCTCATCACCCCTATCAGACGCCCGAACTTTTGGTTTTACCCGTTACTCATGGAGACAGTGATTACCTCTCATGGCTCAACGCATCTTTACGCTGATCCTGCTTCTTTGCAGCACATCGACTTTTGCCGGACTTTTCGACGCGCCGGGTCGCTCGAATTTTGTCCCTGCGGACCAGGCTTTTGCCTTTGACTTTCAGCAAAACCAACACGATCTGAATCTCACCTGGCAGGTGAAAGACGGGTATTACCTGTATCGCAAGCAGATCAGCATTACCCCAGCTCAGGCAGAGATCGCGGGAGTCACGCTACCGGCGGGCGTCTGGCATGAAGATGAATTCTACGGTAAAAGTGAAATCTACCGTAATACGCTCACGATCCCGGTGACCATCAACCAGGCGCAGTCAGGCGCAACGCTGACGGTAACCTATCAGGGTTGTGCCGACGCGGGTTTTTGCTATCCGCCGGAAAGCAAAACCGTGCCGTTGAGCGAAGTGGTCGCCAGCGCGGAGCCAAAACCGGCGACGCCAGCAGTCACACAACCACCACAACCGGAACACGCGCCTGCACAGCTCCCCTTCTCTGCCCTGTGGGCGCTGCTGATCGGCATTGGCATCGCCTTTACCCCTTGCGTACTGCCGATGTATCCGCTGATTTCCGGCATCGTACTTGGCGGTAAACAGCGTCTTTCCACTGGACGTGCGCTGCTGCTGACATTCATCTACGTACAAGGGATGGCGCTGACCTATACCGCACTGGGTCTGGTGGTGGCCGCCGCCGGATTGCAATTCCAGGCAGCCCTTCAGCATCCGTATGTTTTAATCGGCCTGGCGGTGGTCTTTACCCTGCTTGCCCTGTCGATGTTCGGCCTGTTCACCCTGCAACTGCCATCGTCGCTGCAAACGCGCCTCACGCTGATGAGTAATCGTCAGCAGGGGGGTTCTGCGGGTGGCGTTTTTGTGATGGGCGCGATTGCCGGGCTGATTTGTTCGCCGTGTACAACCGCGCCGCTGAGCGCCATCTTGCTGTACATCGCCCAGAGCGGGAACCTGTGGCTCGGCGGCGGTACGCTGTACCTTTACGCGCTGGGGATGGGGCTGCCGCTGATGCTGGTCACCGTCTTTGGCAACCGTCTGCTGCCGAAAAGCGGACCGTGGATGGCGCAGGTCAAAACGGCATTTGGTTTTGTTATCCTCGCACTGCCGGTCTTTTTGCTGGAGCGAATCGTCGGCGATACGTGGGGTTTACGCCTGTGGTCACTGCTGGGCGTGGCCTTCTTTGGCTGGGCGTTTATCACCAGTCTGCAAGCGACACGTAGCTGGATGCGCCTCGTACAGATAATCCTGTTGGCGGCTGCGCTGGTCAGTGTGCGTCCGCTTCAGGACTGGGCGTTTGGCACGACGGTAACTCAGGCGCAGGCGCATCTGGACTTCAAACCGGTGGCAAGCGTTGAGGAGCTCAATCAGGCGCTGGCCGAGGCAAAAGGCAAACCGGTTATGCTGGATCTGTACGCCGACTGGTGTGTAGCCTGTAAAGAGTTTGAAAAGTACACCTTCAGTCATCCACAGGTAAAGCAGGCGCTGGGTGAGACGGTGCTGTTGCAGGCAAACGTCACCGCCAATAACGCGCAGGACGTGGCGCTGCTGAAACATTTACAGGTGTTAGGACTACCAACCATTCTGTTCTTTGATGCACAAGGTCAGGAGCACCCGCAAACACGGGTAACGGGCTTTATGGATGCGGCGACGTTTAGTGCGCATTTGCGCGATCGCCAACCGTGAGCGACACTTTCAGAGGTAAAGACGGAGGAATGACCGTGCAACGTGAAGATGTCCTGGGAGAAGCCCTAAAATTACTCGAGATCCATGGGATTGCGAATACTACGCTGGAGATGGTAGCTGAGCGTGTTGATTATCCGCTCGACGAAATGCAGCGTTTCTGGCCGGACAAAGAGGCCATTCTGTATGATGCGCTGCGCTATCTCAGCCAGCAGGTGGATATCTGGCGTCGCCAACTGTTGCTGGATGACTCGCTGAGTGCTGAACAAAAGCTGCTGGCCCGCTACAGCGCGCTGGCAGAATGCGTGAGTAATAATCGCTACCCGGGCTGCCTGTTTATCGCCGCCTGTACGTTTTATCCCGATCCATCGCACCCCATTCATCAACTGGCGGATCAGCAAAAAAGCGCGGCGCACGATTTTACCCACGAGCTGTTAACCACGCTGGAGATTGACGATCCGTCAATGGTGGCTAAACAGATGGAACTGGTGCTGGAGGGCTGTCTGAGCCGTATGCTGGTCAATCGCAGCCATGCGGATGTAGAGACGGCGCATCGCCTGGCAGAAGATATTCTGCGCTTTGCCCAGTGCCGTCAGGGTGGCGCGCTAACCTGACAGAACCGGCTTGCTTATGCGGAATTGCCGCAAAGTTAAGCAGTTGAACAGCTTTTCCGGAAATTAGGTTGACTGACGTGCGTGATTACGGTTTAATGCGCCCCGTTGCCCGGATAGCTCAGTCGGTAGAGCAGGGGATTGAAAATCCCCGTGTCCTTGGTTCGATTCCGAGTCCGGGCACCACTAATTTAAAGAAACCAGCCTACGGGCTGGTTTTTTGCTTTTGGGGATTCCGCCAGAGATCGGGGCAACTTGACTGCTGATATCATTCCTGTGTTCTGCCATCCAGCCTGAGTATTTCTCTCGAGCAGTGCCCTACTCTTCCGGTCGCGGTGACGTTGCCTGCCACACTTCAAATTGCCCATAAACACGCTTTCCATCATGTGTCATGGCGAGTGGATTCTTTACCACCAGGCTGCATCTGGTCTTTGTCCGCACTTAGGAATCAGGTTTCATTGATTCCCTTCTGGTAAGGGTAATAAAGGCATTCGGCCACTCTTGTTCTGCATCGACCTAAGCTTTATTTGGAAAGCCCCAGATAACCCTTCTGAAAGTGCATTGACGTATTTCCTGAACTGAAAAAACGATGAAGGTCGCTTATGTGCCAGAATCGGACATTACTGATAAAGTAATTTCTCATTTTCCGAGGCATTGTTACATTAGTTATCAACGAGGTTATCGCCAAAAACATCAATGGCTCAAGGGGAATGAAGTGATATTTGAGATTAGAAAAGAAGGCAAAACTATTGGTGTCTCTGAATTAGAATTTGGTGATCCCCCAATGGGAATCGTTCATGGGGATTTAATACCAACTCAGTTTTACGTTCCAAATGCCGATACAACGGGATGTAAACTATTCATTAGCGAAACTGATGAAGAAATAATCTGTGGTTTTATCGCTATCGAAGATTTGTCACAAGAGCTAGGTGAACCTGCTATAACAGTCACCATATTAGTTAGTGCCGCAGAAGATTATGAAAAATTTTTTAAACATCATTTAAATAGGTACGAAAAACAATTCATCTGAGAAATGCGGTAACATGCGTTTTCTTCAAATATCCATCATTTACTTTATTGACGACACGTCAAGATCAGGCTGGTTCTGTCTCCTCGTCTGCTGAACCTGCCGTTTCCTGTGTGCCAGGGGCTGACCTTAGTTCCAAAATCTGTGACATGCTCCCCTTTGATTAATACACGCCAATGCTAATAATCCCCGTGCCGACTTGATTGCGAACTTCCGCTCCTCGCTCACTACGGGCCTTCAGCTTAGTTAACTTCTCCGCTTCGTGCCTGAAGCGGATGTTACTTTCTTCATGGTATGTTAGTTTGCAAGGAGCAGGTCATAACACCTAAACGGCATATTGATATTCACAAGGATAAGTAACATGGCTGAAAAAAATTATCCAGTTATACAGAGAAAGGGTTCTATGACTTCATTACAAAAATCAGAACGGCTGATTTCCTATCAGAATCAGCTCATGACGAAGCCATTTATAAATTTAGTCAATTGACAGAGCATCCCGATGGTTGGGATCTTATATATCATCCTGAACCGAATGCAGATAATTCAACACAAGGAATTATCAATGAGATAAAAAACTGGCGTTCAGCTAACGGCAGACCAGGCTTTAAACCTGAATAATTGCTCAATGACTTTTGTTCGTAATCATCTTAAGTTAAATATTAACGCGACCCGCACCCGTTCATTAATACATTGTGTATGCTAGCCATGCTTTCCTTCGTTATGATAAAAAATGAGAACTTCCGCTCCTCGCTCACAGCGGACCATTATTTTTCCGCCGCGTACCAGAAGCAGAAGTTGCATAAGAACTTGTATGTTAAATCCGACCGTTTATGCTCCTGAAGTCAGGACTTCAAAAACCTCAAAGCGCGTGTCAGACCGTTGTCACGTTACTGTCGGGTTATGATCGTGGTCGTGCAGGATTGTCCGGGCAACACTGTGTGCTGACCACCTTCCATTCGGAGACATAAAATGAGTAATACCAACAAATTCAGGTCGCTGCGTCTTGCGCGGGCCTGGTCCCAAGAGCAGCTTGCCGAACTGTCCGGGCTGAGTGTGCGCACGGTGCAGCGCATTGAGAATGGCGATCAACCCAGCCTGGAAACATTGAGCGCCCTGGCAGCTGTATTTGAGGTGAGTGTGGCGGATCTTTCCGGCCCTGACGCGCCTGTCGATGACGCGCTCGACCAGAGAATTGCCGAGGCAAAGAGCTACCTCGCTGAGGAAGGCCGTTTTTACCGGTCAGTTATTACGGCTATCGTTGTCTGTGCGCTGCTGCTTATTCTTAACCACTTTACGGCCCCGACCAGCGCATGGTCATTGTGGTTAGCGGGGATCTGGTTTGCACTGCTGTTTATTCGTGGCATGAGGACGTTTGTTTTTCGCGGGCTGATCAGCCGCTGGCAGCAGAAGCGGCTGCAGCAGATACTGCGCCGGTAACCGTTGTTATTGCAACAGAACGCTTATGTTAAAAGCGAGGAGGCTGGCAGAGTTATAACACTGCCAGCGGGTCATTACTCGAGAATCGCCGCGAGGAGGCGGCTGAATACGGAGCCCGTTAACGTCTTCTTTCGCATGTCCACCAGCCTGGCAAGGGCACTTTCAGCATCGGCAGCGCGCCCCCCTTCAAACTATTTTTTCTCTGCGCAAACAAATCGGGGATCGGATAACCAGCGTCCTTTTGCCTGCTGGCAAATGTTTTCCGCATTGGGTTGATGGTACGCCCGGGCGATCATCAACAAACTGGCATACACCGACGGATCATTGTGTAACTCCAGGTAAGCTTCCGCCCAGTGGCGAAATTGCTCCAGCAGTGCGGGATCTCTGGTTAAATTAAATTTTAATAGCATCGCTACATGTCTGTCGAACTCCAGCCGCTCATACTGGCTATAAGGATTGAGCAACGCTTTTAATTCGGCCTGTTCATTTACCGCTAACGGCATTAATCCTTGTTGCTCGATCTTTGTGATCCGCGCCTGAGTTTGTAGCCCGGTTATCATAAACAGGAGAATTGCGACGGTGAGAATCCCTGCCGGAATACGCCATACCCGGTACGGCTGTTTTATTTCGT
Organism: Citrobacter farmeri; assembly: GCF_019048065.1. Lineage (NCBI taxonomy): Bacteria > Pseudomonadati > Pseudomonadota > Gammaproteobacteria > Enterobacterales > Enterobacteriaceae > Citrobacter > Citrobacter farmeri. The sequence goes on along the minus strand of NZ_CP077291.1, from coordinate 462,623 downwards.
CTTCATGTGTCGTCACAATTTGACGGCCAGAAATAACCAGCAGCATAATGAGTGTCAGACAGTGTGTTGCCGATTGATAAAGGGGGTATTCCAGATTGGTGTGTATTGCAAGAGGCAATAATAATGCCACGCCAGCATATTTCGTCCCGCCTTTTCCCCATAACCGTTTAAGAATACCGACAACGATTAACAGAATACCGATGACCGCGACAATCCCGCCTTCAACCCAGGCATAAAGCAGTTCATTATGTGGATATTGCATGGTGTCTGCTTCAAGACCGGGCGGGGTTATTTGTGCCAGTTGGCCAAATAATGATTCAAAACTGCCGTAGCCGCATCCCATAATGGGGTGCGTCAGAATGAGCTGCCAGGTCAGCTTTAACATATATATTCGTGCTGACGTTGAGTTTTCTTTATCGACAATAACGCTAAAATCCGGGTAAATGACATTGATAAGATGCAGTCCGGCCAGACCGATACCAATACCTGCGGTGATTAATAAACAGGCATTCGTTATTCTGCGTTTTTGCTGCGGCCATTTCGACAGAGAGAGAAGAATAACGCCGGATGCAGCCCCCAGGCTACCGGCGCGGCTTTGTAAAATAACCAGCACGGCGGGTAAAATAAGCACGGCGACGGCGGATACCCAGCGGTATCGCCGGTTATGTAAAAAGAGCCATAGCGCGCAAACCACCCCGGTCGCAATAAACGACGCCAGAACGTTAACCTGCTGAAAACTGCCGTAGGGACGACCGCCCGCTAATACATCGGGTTGAAAAAATTGCCACACCGCCCAGCCGGCCTGCATCAGGGCTGCGGTGACCAGAATAAGCAGCCAGCGGGCGCGTAACCGTATGCCTGACGTTGCATATAACAGCAGAAGCCAGAAACCAGCCATACCCCACAGGGCCAGCACCCTGGGCAGCGCATTAAGACGCCAGTCTGCTCTGGGCGTCCAGAGCAGAGGTAATGACCAGAGCAGGATGCCTGCCATCACCAGCAGAGTACCGGAAGGCAGCGCCACTTCACGCTTTTCTGGCAGGCGATACAGGCACCACAGCCCAATGAGCGCCATAACGGACCATGCCAACAGATTTTGCGGCAAATTCAGCCCGGCACCGCCATGATTAGGCAAAATATAATTCAGAAGGCCGCAAAACCAGATACCTGAAATTAGCGTCACACCCGCATCGGCACGTCTGTTCTGGCGATAATTCACTGCGAATGTCATCTCCATTTATTGTTGCGTCATCACCAGAACAGCATTTGCGGTAAAATACCCGGGAGGAACATCGCCTACAGCAACCGCTGGGTTTCGCACCGCCTGAAAATCCAGATTCAGCGTATTCGAACCGCTTTTTAGCGTAACGGGAATGCTGGTTGCGGTGGTCAGCGTCTGGCCGTTATAAAGCGCAGCCACGCCCAGCCCGTTGGTGGTGGTTTTTATAACCTCCGTGCTATTAATTTTAAGAGGGGTATATTGCGTCAGCTGCATCTTAACGGATACATCAACGCCGCCCGTGCAATTAACCGGGATCTGAAGGCTTTTTATTGCCGTATTGCCGACGCCAGGTTCGGTGGATAAATCAGCACGATCAATCGAATCAAAATGAACGCTCAGGCCGCTGCCGCTATTGATGCTGCAGGACGTCTCTGGCGGCGGCGGATCGGGCGGGAGTGGCGTTGAAGACGCGCAAGGCCCCCCCGGAATTAGCTCATATTCCTCCCCTTGCGCATCAACCAGCACATCACAAAATGCGACATCCTGGTAAATAAACTGTGAGCCTAGTTTTTTAGTATATGTTGTTATTGATATGCTATCTGCTTGAGAGGATATCGGTTTCGTTGTATCAAGATAGAATTTTGTACTATCCGCATAGTCACGGACCGAGTGGTTATCCTGTAACCCCACATAAAACCGGATAAAGTACATTCCAGCTTTTGGCACATAAACATCGCCAAACAGAACATTACAACTATTACCTACAATTGCCGCCCCAGGGGCTGCCGGTTCCCAGTCGCCACCGGATGGACAGTTGGGGTAGTTAACGAAATCCGCATTGCGCGCATAGCCATTTCCGTGGTGTATCACCGCATCCGCTAATGCAGAAACGGGCAGGCATGACCAGATAAGCGATAATAGCATCAGAGTGAATAATATCCCCCTGCGGTTAATTCTCTTACCATACTGAATAAAAGTGGTACTCATAGAATAGGTATCCTGTTGCCTTATGGATAGGCCATTTCAAAGGTTGCCGTTGCGGTGAAATCTCCAGGCGTAATTGATTGTTCCTGAATAGCCGTCGGTTCACCCGTCACGTACGCTTTGAACGTAAAACTGTTAGCACCGTCTGACAGGGCTAACTGCGGCGCAGGCTGATTGATCGGTAAGGGTGTGCCGTCAGGGTTTTTCAGACCAATGGCGATACCGGTGACGCCGGTCACCGCCAGGTCACCCGGCAGCGCATCGCTTTCTAACCCTTTAAAAGTCATGACGACAGAACGACTGATTGACGTATCGCATTCCGTCAGATTTATGGTGAACGTTTCGTCACTCGTACGCGTATCCAGATACAGAGATTTCTCTATTACTGAACCAAAATACACCGTGAGGTCATTAGTCAGTGGGTCTGGTTTGCAGGGTTCGCTCACCAGGTTGCCGCTGAATTGTAAGTTGTTCTCTGTCGCCTTCGCGCACTGCACGGGCAGCAATACGCTAAAAAGAAGGCCTGCGATGGGGAGATATCGTTTCATCATCGGATTCACTTACTGATACTCCGCCGTCAGGGTGGCCACGGCACTGAATGCCTGTGTGGTCAGCGTTGTGAGGGGATCTTTTACCGGTACCGCAGTCAGCGCGATGGATTGTGCTTCTGACAGGGTTGTCTCCAGCGGCTCGTTGATCTTCATCCCCTGCCCGTTTGCCAGAATCTGGATCCCTAAACCCGTCACCGACGTGGTAAGCGCGGTGTTTTCAAACGGAGTCACTGTACCGCTGATTTTCAGCTTCAGGGCGGCGTCGGCTGGCGCGCCGTGACAGTCAATCGTCCAGCGAATGGGTTGCACATAATTAACGCCATCCACTTTATTGACATCAACATTGCCGAACTTGATTTCAATAACATCATCCGAGCTGATCGTACATGGGGCAGAGAGCAGAAAATGGCCCTGAAAAGTAACGTCCATGGTATCTCCGCTTTGTGTTGCCTGCGTTATCGTGGGGAAACTCACGAGCAGGGCGACAACAAAGGCGATGTTCTTTACGTTCATAGCCGGATAACCTCAGTTAAAAGCCAGCATCAGCGTGCCGGAGGCGGTAAAGGTATCGCCGCTTACGACATTGCTGCTGTTCGTGGTGCTCACCTGGACCAGTTGCGCCTGCAGGGTTGGCTGGGCATCGGGAGCGACGTTAAACCATACCCCCATATTTTGCGGAGTACCGTTGACTAACAGTTCAATACCAACAATGCCTTTATCGGTTCCCAGAACCTGAGTGCCGTTATAAGTCACATAGCTCCCGGATGAGGAGGTGAACTTCATTTGCAGCAGGCCTGCCGTATCGCCCGTGCAGGTAAATGTGCTGGCGAGCGGGCGCTGATAATCACCATCAAGCGCTACCGTATTGCTTCCGGTGCTTTTGAGTTTTACCTCACCGAAATCGACCGTCACTGAGCTACCCTGGTTAAATGAGCAGGAGCCGTTGGCAACGATGGTGCCGTCGATATTAATATTCAGCGTATACTGGTTGCCTGTATTGCCTGCCGCATTCTCCGTTAGGCATAAAAATGCCAGTACACCGACAATCCGGAAAAACGCAGGTAATAAACGCTGTAACCCGGTTTTCTTACCGCAGGGGTTATCATTCATAGAGCATCCCAAAATCAATGGTGGCTTCGAAATTCCCGGTGGTTAACTTCGCCTTCGTTCGCACGGGGATAACGGTATAAACCAGGAGATTGCCCGCAGAGTTCTTAAAGGCGGGATTTTTTCTCTCTCCCGGCAGCACCTGTCGTCCGCGGCTGTCCATTATTCTCAGTGCGACGCCTGTCGCGCCGTTCAGCCGGAACAGCGAAGGTTCATCCGGATCCGCCTGCGACATGAATCTCACCATGGACTTAATGCTGCCAGTGGTGCTCTTCATATGGGCGGCTCTGCAACCGGGCAGGCGGAAAATGAGCTCCAGAGGCGTGCCGGTATCGCCGGGTTTACTCAGCGTGGTGATACCCGGGTCTTTTATTTCGATGACCTGAAATTCCGAACGCATATCCAGCCCACAGGGAGATTCGAGCAGAAAACCGTTGACGTTGAGCGTGCCCTGCATTCCACCCGCACTTTCGTCACTGGCGGCATAGCTGCCGAAGCTCAGCAGGATCCCCGCCAGCAGAACAGCGTTTTTTATTGCCGTTTGAGCAGGATATTTCGATTTGTTCATCACAGTCCCCCAGGCGCTGTTTTATCAGCCTGCGATCACGCTACTTACCGAGCAGGTGCTGTTGCTGCAGCTAAAAACGAGTTTCGGGCGGCCACCAAAATCGTTGATAAAGGCCAGAACGGGCTGGCTCCCCAGTGCGGATGCGCTGATACCCAGTGATATGCTGCCTTTGGGTTCAACCATTACGGGTTTGAAACTGGCGATCTCTGCGCCTTTTTGCGATGCGGCGGCGGTGACAATCGTCACGTAATACGGTGTCGGGTTATTCAGCTGATAACCGTCGCCCTGGCGGGTCAGCGTTATTTTTTTCTGCGCCTCGCTTTCTTCGCCTCTGTGCAGCTCAATGGCCTGCGGACGGTAAAACATTTTTATCCGCGTCTGGAGAGCCAGTTGCAGCGTGTTAGGTTTGTCGCTTTTGGGCGGAATTTCACGAACGTTGAAATAAAAGAGGGTTTCGCGATCCTGCGGCAGCGAAGACAGGTTGCCCGTTGGCTGAACTTTAATCTGCCCTTTAGCACCGGGTTCAACACGCTGCACCGGCGGAAGCGTGCTCAGTGGCGACTCCACTTTTGTCCCCTTCGCATCTTCAATCCATGCCTGAGCAAGATAAGGGAGCGTAGTGTTCTGATTGCTTATGGTGAGCGTTGTTGAACGCTGGCTGCCGTTAAAGACCACCCGGGTACGATCGAGTGCGATCGCGGCCTGCGCCTGTTGCGCCAGCAGGATAAGCGCCAGGGCACCGAGGGCCGTTTTTAGCGTGGAGTGTAAAGTCATCATGTGTCGTTCACTAAATAAGAAGTTGATAATTAAGGATTCCGCGCAGGCTGAATACTGAAGCAAGCGTGTTGCGGAAAGCGTTATGCCTTATTACAGGGCAGCAATAGTCCTTTACCCGGCGACGGCGGTGCTGATGGCAGGAGGATTCTGCACTGCACGCCGTCATCCCAAATCACATTCATTTGTTCTCCAGGCTGAATTCCTGCCAGCCAGACCTGACCACCATCACCGATAATCCCTGTCTGGGTACCTTCCTGGTTGCGAACTTCTGCACCAAACGGCGGGGATGTTCCATCGGTCAGTTTCACCACGGCCATGGCTTTCTCACCGGCGAGGATGCCAAACCGGCGATAGCCAATCGCGCCTTCTGTCAGCGTGCCCTGCACCACGGAGCGTGTGGCATCGACATTTTCCGGCAGCGCGTTAAGATCGACATTTATACTGCTGCGGTAATAGCTGCTGATGTCGCTGACAATGGCTTTGCCAAAGGCATTGGTATGAACCACGCCACTGCCGCCCTGAATGGGAACGCCCCCTACGCCTTCCGTGTCTACCAGCATTCGGGTCCCACCCGGAATGTTGGTACGATGTAAGGCGGTCCCTTTCCCGGTCATCGTCATCCCGCCCTGCAGCGACATGCCCACGGCGTTGTATTCACCATCGGTATAACTGGCGTTTGCGGTCATAGTGGCTATATCACCGTCATGGGTGATATAGCCGTTTCCGGTGGCGTGATCGCCAGAGGCGCTGCCGGCATTGATGCGATAGTCGGTATTGCTATTAATACGGTCGTAGTAACCCACCATGTTGCTGTTCTGGTCACTAAACTGCCCGTTATAATTCAGCGTGCCGCTGTCGCCCCAGGGTAGCGTCACACCCACGTAGATCCCGTCGTCACTGGAGTCATCGTATTTTGTGCGATATGCCGTCAGGCTGACGCTGACATTTTTGAAGCGCCCGATGTCAAAAAACTGTGAGAGGGATAAGTTCCAGCTATCGCTGGATCTCTGATCCCAGTAAGTCTGATGGCTGAAATTCAGATAGGCGCTGAGGTTGACTGACGGAAACTGTTTATTGAGCGTGATGGTATAAAGTTCTTTATCGCTTCCACTGCTATCATTTTCGCCATAGCGCCGATCCAGATACTCAGACATATTCATAAAGTTGCGCTCTGAAAAGCGATAACCGGCAAATGTCACCTGAGAATCGTATTCATCGAAGCGCTTTGAATAGCTAAGACGGTAGGAATTGCCACTTGTTGTCCCTTCACCGGGTAACTTCGCCCGCGTCGTGGTGATATCTGCCGAGACAGCCCCGAACGCCAGGAGATCGCGACCAATACCGAGTGACAGCGCGTTGTAGTCACCCGCAAGCAAGGCACCACCGTACAGCGACCAGCCGTTATTTATGCCCCAGGAAAATTCGCCCGTGCCGAACTCCGGCCCCTGCATATGGTGATTGCTATCGGAAGGTTTCCCGGCGGAAAACTTGTAACGCACGAGACCAGGACGGGTCAGGTAAGGAATACTGGCGGTATCAACCTGAAAGATTCGGGTGGAACCATCCTGTTCCTCCACTTTGACATCCAGCTTACCGGAAACCGCAGAGTTAATATCCTGAATACGAAATGGCCCCGCGGCGACGGTGGTTTCATAAATCACGCGCCCCTGCTGGCTGATGGTGACTTTGGCGTTTGTTTTTGCCACACCGGCTACTTCCGGCGCGTAGCCGCGCAGGTTTGGCGGCAACTGATTATCATCTGTTATCAGACTGACGCCGCTGAAGCGGAAACTGTCAAATATGGAAGAGTCCAGTGAGTTTTCGCCGAGCACCATTTTGGCCCGCAACGACGTAATTGCCCGGTAAAGGTAGTAACGACTCCAGTCCCAGCTTTTTTGGGTACCCTGATCGTCAGCGCGCTCATACCGGGACTGCCAGTCTGCACGCAGACGCCACGGGCCGAAATTTGCGCCAGTCACGCCATTGCCGCTGATGCTGTTATCGTCTCCGCTGGAATGCGCGTGGGAGCTCATCGCATTGACGTTATAATCAAACAGCAAACCTGGGATACCCTCATCCCAGCGTGAGGAAGGATCCCAGTTGTCTGCGGTATATTCCAGATAAGCCTGTGGGATGCTGATGGATAACGTCCCGTTTCCACTGTTGGGGGTGACCGTCATTCCCTCCAGTGAAGCGATATCGAGGCATTGCCCGTTGTGCCACCAGGATACTTTTTTGAGTGTTGCTTCTTTGAGGCCAAATTGTTTAACCAACTCTGCGGTCAGACAGGCTTTACTCGCTTTGGGGTCATCAGCAGGTACCAGATATTCTACAGGTTGCTCCGGAAGCTCAGCTTTATTGATAATGACAACAAACTGATATTTTCCGGGCATCAAATAGCCAACCTGGGAAAAACGCCCTAAATCAATATTACCGCGTTCTTTTACATCCAGAACATCGGTGTTGAATTCAACAATATCTTCAGCCTGCGCGCCGTGCATAGCGATAATGGCAATCAGTATACCTGCGGCTACCGGGCGCAATGCTCCCTGGAATATTTTTAGCGGAATTCGACCACCAGTAAATGAGATAATACTGTCCATTTTCATATCTCAGAAATAATCAACTTTAAAACGCAGTGATGCCTGATATACGCCCGGTTTCAGAAGGGTATGGTTTCTGACTAAACGCAGTGTGTAATCCAGACGCTGAGTGCCCGATGCCAGCGAGCCCGCCGGTAATGCCTTGCCGGGGATGGCGATGTTACCTTCAATGTCAGCTATTTGCAGACCAACACCTTCTGCACCATGAATACTGAAAAGACCATTATCAGTCGGGCCATCAAATGTCGTCATAAAACGCTGGCCGTCTGTTTTTGAGGTGTTAAATATGCAATTGATGAGTGTCAGTGAAAAAGGCTGTGGCTTTCCCTTGCCATCATCAACTATCTCGCCCGTCGTGGTGATGACCATATCAACGGTCTGCTCAAGATCGGTCGTCTCGATGGCGCAAGGGGTATCGATAATACTGCCCTGCATGTTGACGTGACCATATAACGGGTCAGGCTGATTTGCCGAAGCAACGCCAGCCAGCAGACTCCCGGTACATAACATCAGCATGCAGGGCAGCATTCCGGCCCTGAAACGGCAGATTTGTGACATATCCGAACCCATTATAAATATTCACTGGAGATAAGTGCCTGTTGCTGCATGGGTTACCACCGCAGCAGCAGGCGCTAATTTACGCTGACAAATACCTGCTGGTATTCGTCACGAATGGATTACTGATAATCCAGACGGAAGTCAGCAACAGACTGGAATGACCCCGGGACGATGGCAGCTGAACCGCCGTCACCCTGCAGGTAAGCAGAAAACGACAGGGTGTTGTTACCTTCCATAAGCGTCTGAGCTTTAGAAGCTTGTCCTAATTTAATCACCGTACCTGAACCATCAGTAATCGCGATGGATGCGCCTTTTGCTGTGCCGGTAATCCCTAACAAATCTGGGTTACCCGCAGAGGCTGCGCCAGAGAAGGTGGTTTTAACCGTTTTCAGGGTGGTGATGTCACACTGTTCCAGTTTGATAACGAACGACTTAGGGTTAGAGGTTCCGCCATTTTTTAACGCAACATTGGAAACTTCATTCAGATCCACGGTTTGATTCGCGGTTTCGGAAGTAATAGAGCACGGAGCATCGATGATGGAACCCGTAAAGGTAATGGTGCCGTGTCCGCTATCTGCGGCATTGGCAGTACCTAACGCTAACCCGGAAGCCATCGCGACAACTAAAAACAATTTATTCATGATTACGCCCATTTCTTAATAATAGATAGATGCTGTGATCAATTCTTCTGATTAGATATCTGAAATCTAATCAATAGCTTAATAATTGATGAACAGCTTTCACTAGCCAGTCTATCAGTGGTATTCCCTGACCTGGTATATTCGCAGACATTTAACATTAATTAATATTAAATGGCTTGAACGGGAGATTAATGAAAATATTAAATTGAGTCAAAAAAACACGATCCAGTTTTGGACTTTCAAATTATTATTATCTATCCGCACATCATTCATATCAGTTTTATGAATCGCATCCCTTCATTGATACATCTGTACATACATGCAAAAACAGATAACACATTGATTTAACTTTGTTTTTAATATAAAAACCAAATCAGTGCTGAGTTTCTTACACACATGTCATTCATGATGAATATAATAATACTATTGTATTTTTGTTTTTTAATTGTTAATTATTGTGAAGTTAAAATTTAATTTTTTAATTATCTATAAGCTAATACGAACTGTATTAACGCGAAATGGGATTTAAGACGCTTAAACAGGGAAGGATATTATTGGTTGCAGATTCTCGATATCTTATTCAATTGCAGCTACCTTTACTTATCGCCATTGACCGCTGAACCTTTAGACTGTGCCAGTCTATTTATCCAGACATTGTCCTCTGTTGCGATTGCGATAACGTCCTGAGTATAAACGCCTGTGGAGAGCGATATCCCTGCACGCTATAGAGGTGATACTCATGGTAATGGCGGGGTGCCTGTACCAGATCCACCGCTGCCGCCAGGGAGTCTGGTTTCGGCATGGTGCTGATAGCGTCTTCATGACAGGGCTTTGTCGCCGGGCTCGTCATAGCAAAAACCGCGGGGCTTTTTGTTCGCAGGAATTGGTACATGGTTTCAGACATCCTGTTCGGACAGCTTCCTACCCTGTTATGCTTGTCATCGTCTTTTTTTACCTCGCAGTGGCGTATAAACTCGCCAGCACGAAGCCAGGATATCAGCGCCGTCACATGGCGTATGTCAAACAGATGAAAAAACCGCCGTCTGGATATAAAGAAAATTAATGAAAAAGTAATTGCCCGTTGAAACTATGTTCCACGGGCATCTGATAAGCGAACCATCCAGGAATGTAATACACCGTTAAAAAGTGTTAAGCGTTACTCTGGTTCTTACCGGTAAAATAGGGATCACACGCGCCCTATGCGCAATGCATAATCAAAATGGACACAAGGCAATAGTGTTAACGCGAGAATATTAAAATTTTATTGAGATTTTTCCTAGAATCTCGCGAGATAATAAGCAGTATTTTTCATATCTCCAGCGTTATCTAATTGACTTCCCGGTCATTGTTGCAAATAAAAATACCCCTTGTTAGAATGCCAATCAATATCTGCAGGGTCCTTTGACAAAAACCACTGATGGTGTTTTTGCATTTTATCTCTTATAACCTGACCATATTTCTCCAGCGGAAGAAGTAAGTGTCTAACTTTATAAATTGAAACGCCACACAGATCGGCAAGCTCTCTGGTCGAGAGACCTTGAGTACTGTGATCTTTTAAAAGATTGAGAATAAAAACTTGTTCCGGACCCCTGATCATCGCCAGGTCACTTATTCCCATTTCCGCCGCTAACATCTGCAGATTGTCATGGGGTACGTTGTAGCCTGGATGTACTGTACCCGGGTTATATGAACACAGCGAGAGTTTCATTGCAGACTCCTGGATTTTGAAGGTGTTAGCAGTATGCGTTCTCTGGATTCGGCCAGCAACATTAGCTTGAAATGAATGTAAAAACAGGATTTTTATCTAATATTCACACCTTTTTATTAAAAGAAAACTGTATGTTAGAGAAAGGCAAGGGTTAGGGTGGAGAAGAACATGAGGTTCGACATTGAGGGATTTATCACTTTTGATACGGAGGATGCGTCTCTCGTTAACCTGTTGACCGGGGATTGTGTTGAATTATCCCAAACCTCAACGCGCCTGTTAGCTGAATTGCTCAACCATCGCGGCGATATCCTTTCCAGAAATGAAATCTTTCAGGCCGTTTTTGATAAATATGGTGCCAGAGCGTCAAATAGTAATCTAAATCAATATATCTCAACATTGCGCAGAAACCTGTGCGATCTGGGCGTAGAAAAAGAAATCATTGTCACGGTTCCCCGTATTGGTTTCAAAATAGCGGAAGATGCCATTATCAATAACGATCGTGAGTATCGAACGCCATTCCTCGAAGAAAAGGAGCCGGAGCTCCCCCCCGCTGAACCGCAGAAACCTTGTATTAATCGGTTTACTCGCATTATTGCTCTGGCGACAGCCTTTCTCCTTCTCATAATAAATCCCGAGTCATTCAGGGCCGACACCGATATACAAAAAATGGTTAAGGGACAGTGCGTCATTTTTATCCCCTCCTCGCTTTCGCTTCAGGAGGTGACAAGAAGTTTTGATTTTGTCCCGCAACCGTTCGATTGCTCACAGAAAAATGAGTTATACGTTTACAAGCAGCAGGTAAAAGGTGCCCTGGGTGATACTGTGCAAGTGCTCCTGATGAAATGTGATAAAAACAGTTGCATGAGCTTTTATTACAGAGAAAAAAATAATGCCTAAGCAAACCATTTTGCGTTTGATCTGTGTTGGTCTCTTATTGTCCGGTGCAATTTACTGTTTAACCCGCCCTCCGGTTTTCTCTTGCGAGTCGCAGTTTTCTGTCATCCAGAGTATCAATAGCGACAACATTCGGGCCGAGGGATTAATTTTTGTCCACATGACAGACGAACAACTTTTTGTCAATATTGATGGTCTTCTCACACATAATGAAAAAAAGTACTTAATCTCGCGGACGCTTAAAATGAAATATGAAACATACAATGCTGATGCGCATCTTTATAAGATAATGAGTGTCAAAACGATACATGATAACACTGACAATGTTGATGATGAGATTGCTAATAGTTTGTTGTTTGGCAAAGGTCCGAACGATAAAATAATTTTCCTAAAAAAAATCAATAAGAATGTCATACTATTTGGTAACCACGCATTCCCGCAATATGGTTGCAAACGAAATTAATTAGCGTGGTTTTCTTTCATGAAGCACAGCGAAAGTTAAGTTTCTCATTATATGAATATAAAATTAATAGAATCACTTGCTTGCATCTCAAAAATAATAGACATGATTAACCCCAGGCTTAACCTGCATCATGTCAGAACGGCATTTATCGCCTGGCACCTGGCCCGGGAATCCCGGTTCACGCCTGCACAATGCAGGAAAACCCTGCTGGCCGCTCTGCTTCACGATATTGGAGGGTTGAACGAAGAGTCGCGCCTTCAACCCCTCAGCTATTACGACAATGAACTCAATAATCACGCCGCTGTCGGCGCAGAATTACTGGCTAGCGTTCCTTTACTGAACCCATTAAGTCCCATTGTTCGCTATCACCACACCCACTGGGATAATGGGAAAGGTGACCGCGTTAACGGTGAAAAAGTGCCCAAAGAGAGCCATGTCGTTTATCTGGCGGATCGCCTGGATGTTTTAATCGCCCATTATCGCTCCAGCGATATAATATCGGTAAAAGATGAGATTATTAATATAATTGTCGACGGCGAACATATCCTGTATAACCCCGAGTTTATCAACGCATTCAGAAAAATAGCAAAATGCGAACACTTCTGGCTAAAAATTAAATCCACAGAATTCGATGATTACATCCAGGACATCCCCCGCATCCATAACGACTCCATCTCTTTGCATAACTTTCGCGATATCGCCACCATGCTGGCGTTTATTATTGATGGATTCAGCCAGAACGGCGTCCAGCACTCCCTGGTCGTCGGCCGTATATCCGGATTTCTGGCCAGAGAATTGGGGCTCACCCCGATCCAGTGCCTGAAAATCGAAATTGGCGGCTTACTGCATAACCTGACGTCGCTGGCGCTGTGCGCTGCGCCAGCACATACCGGGGAAGTAAATGCCGTCTGGGATGAGCTCTATCCTATTGAAGCGATTCGGGATATTGCCTGCTGGTGCCAGATTCAAAAGCAGATTCAAAAAACGATGATGGTAAAAGCCGTGCATCCTCCGGAAGTGAGGATTCTGAAAGCCAGCATCTGGCTGGCATCACTGTTGCAGGGCGTCACGCTGTCATCAGAATTTAAAGCTCGCGTTGGGGAAACAGCGGAAATCGCCCCCGAACTGGCGGACATTGTGCGGCAAAATAGTGGCGCGTTATTGCAGATCTTTCAGGAGTCCGTCAAAGAACGGCTCGCCCTGGTCCAGAGAATAAACCAACTCAGCCTGTCCTGAACCGCGAGACATCGTTCTCGCGGTTTCTTCTTATCAGGCAGACAAACCGCCGTCCAGCACCAGCGTTTGCCCCGTGAGATAGCGACTCCCTTCCCCGGCCAGAAATGCGACCGCGTGGGCGACATCCTGCGTGCGCCCGAGACGGCGCAGAGGAATATTCTGCCGCATCGCTTTCAATCGGGCTTCCGGTATAGCCTGAACCATTTCGCCTTCAATCAATCCCGGTGCCAGACAGTTTACCCGAATGCCAAAACGCCCCACTTCTCGCGCCAGAGAATGCGTCAAACCAATCATCGCCGCCTTGCTGGCCGCATAGGCCGTCTGTCCGCTATTGCCTTTAACAGCCGTCACGGACGACATAAACACAATCGACCCCGAGCCCTGGGTCATCATGGCGGGCAGCAGGATACGATTCCAGTTCACCACCGCGACCAGATTGTTTCCCAGTACCTCCTGCCAGTCGCGCGCGTTCTGGTGGATGTGCAGCGCATCATTAGTCATGCCGGCGTTATGAATAATGGCGGCGGGTGCGCCATACGCTTCTACCAGCGACGTGGCTAACTGCTCAACGCTGGCTTCATCGCTGCCATCACAGCAAAATCCTTTTACCCAGGTCGATGTACTCTGGCTTTGCGCGATGTCCAGCGTGCGGGCGATACCGACCTCGTTGCGACCGGTAAAGACAATGTTCCACTCGGGCAACAGGTGACTCACCAGTGCCTGACCAATTCCCCGACTGCCGCCGGTGATGAGCATCCATTTCTTTGCCATATCAACCTGCCATTTCCTGCGCAATGCGCTGGCTGAGTTCGCGAAGCGTCATAGTTGGATTTTTCATAAACATTTCGGGGTTGATCGTGACGTTAAATTCACGCTTCGCCAGCACCATCAGCTCAACGTAGTCGAGACTGTCCAGTTCCAGCTCAGGCAGCGTCGTTTCCGGCGTCAGCGCCTCCGGCGCGAGGTCTTTTGCGTCGCAGATCATTTCACTAATTTTGTTGTAGATCATTTCATGCTGGCTCATTCGATTTTCCTTTTGTCAGCGCGCCGACTTTAAGCGTCACGGCATTGCTAATGTAGTGATGTTGATAACAGGTTCGCGCGGCGATTCTCACCACCACCGCGCCGCTCGCAAGATCGCCAACCACCAGGGCGGGCAACGTTTCAATCTCAAGGTTTTCCGGCAGCGACTCGGCTTGCCAGGGGGCCAGCAGATGGCTGTCGAAAACGACTTCCTGATGGGTCTGTACAACGGGAAACTGAGAAAACAATTCATCCAGCGTCTGACACGTCGGCAGCATGGCGGCAATGGCCTGCTGGCGTAACAGCGCGGTATCCTGAAGAAGATGACGAAACAGCAGGGCATCGAGGAAATGCCACTGTTGAGCGTCGGGAAGCAGCGATTTGAACGACTGATGCAGCGCGGCCAACGCCGTTGACTCCAGCACCCGCTGGCTTTCGCCATCGGCTAACGGCAGGTGCTTTTCCGGGGTAAGCTGGCAGGAAAGGCAGGCCTCTTCGGCAGAAAACTCACGCACCGATGCCGCAACACGCTTATTCGCATCGCGCGTCAGGCGATAGGCGGTATCCCGCCACAACGGTCGGCGCAGACGCACGGTACATTTCAGAAACGGGGCGTCGTCAACCGGTGGGCTGATAAACCGCTTTACGTCCAGCAAGGCGCGCATACCATGCACGCTGAGCCCACTTCCGCCCCGCGCTTTCACCCACGCCTCGTCAAAATGTACCGGATTGTAATCGCCCGAAAACGCGGCCCAGCGTCGGGCATCCTGTTGGCCATAGTGAAGGGGCATCATACGTGCTTCTCCAGAATCAACGCCGCATTCGCGCCACCAAAACCGAAGCTCAGGTTCAGCGTGCGGCGGATATTGCCTGCACGATGGCCTTCGACGACATAGTCCAGATCGCAACATTCATCCGCCTGCTGGAAATTGGCCGTCGCGGGGATGATGCCGTTGGCGATAGCCTGCAGGCAGACGATGCTCTCGAACGTGCCCGCCGCGGATATTAAGTGTCCGGAGTATGATTTCGTACTGGAGACCGGAATGGACCACACGGCGTCCCCCAACGCCATTTTCAGCGACTGCGTTTCATTGATATCGTTCAGCGGCGTCGAGGTGCCGTGGGCGTTGATGTAGTCGAGTTGCTCTGGCTCCAGCTCCGCCTGTTGCAGCGCATGGGTAATGGTTTGCACGCGGGCAAGACAGTCTTCCGCCGGCGAAGTGAAATCCCAGGCGTCAGAGAAATTGGCGTAGCCCGTAATCTCGCCGAGGATCGTCGCCCCGCGTGCCAGCGCCCCTTCGCGCTCTTCCAGGCACAACACCGCCGCGCCTTCCGACAACACGAAGCCGCTTCGATGCGCACTAAACGGACAGCTGGCGCGCTGCGGATCCGACGCTTCCTTACTCAGTGCGCCCAGCACGTCAATGTTCCACACCGCGCAGTGGCTGGTGAGAGACTCTCCGGCACCGGCCAGCATCATCTTCGCCCTGCCGCTACGGATCACCTCGTAAGCATCGCCAATGGCGATCGTCCCCGTCGCACAGGCGGCGATCACCGTGTTCTGATAGCCATTGAGTCCCCAGAACTGGCTGCAGGCCGCGGTGGTGACGCTGGGCATCGAATAGAAGCAGTTAAACGGCGAGGCGACGCCCGTCGTCGCAAACTCACTTTGCGCATCGTAACTTTCATCCAGCCCCGCCCAGCCGGTCCCCATGATCACGCCGCAGTCGAGCGTGCTGTAGTACTCCTGCGGCGGCCTGACGCCAAAAGCCATCGTCATCGCCTGACGCGCCGCGCCGACGGTCAGCCGGGCAAAGCGCGGCAGCCGACGACGAATAACCGCAGGAATACCCGCCAGGCTCGGTTCGTTATCCACCAGCCCAAGAAAATGGGTTTTGATATTCAGCGCCGTTTTATCGACATAGCGATACCCCAGACGGTTATCCATTATCGCCTGCCAGCTTTCATCAGCCGTCGCGCCAAGTGGGGTCACGGCGCCATACCCGGTAACGACGACCCGCTTAAATTCATTATTCCGCTTCATGTTGCATCATCCTGTATTGCGTTTCGCCACCCCCTTGCGCCAGCCAGAGCTGCAACGTGGCGTAGAGGTAGTCGTATTGGGTTTGTGCGAGGGAGTTCTCCAACGTCAACAGATCGTCCTGCGCGTCCAACAACGTTTGAAAATCCACGGCGCCCGCGCGATAGCGGCTTTCCGTCAGGGTTAAACGCCGCTGGCTGAGGGCCAGCGACTGGTGAAGTCGGGCACGCTGTTCATCAGCGCTCAGGCGGTTTTCCATCGCCTCATCCACTTCCGCGAGCGCGTCATAGGCCGTCGAGCGAAAGGTTATCGCCGCCTGTTTTACCGCGAGATCCGCCTGCTTCACGGTGAGCTGTTGGGTATTCCACTGGATAAACGGCAGCGTCAGCGCGCCGCCGATCGAGCGGATCGGATCGCTGAACCATTGACTGAAAATCTGGCTACCGGCATTCAGCGAGGCATCAAGAGAAAGCGCAGGATAAAACTGCAGCCGCGAGGCATCGTAACCCGCAAGGGCCGCACGCAGACGCGACTCAGCGGCCTGAATATCTGGCCGCTTAGCGATCACCCGCAGCGGCGTTTTTTGCGCGATCGGCACCTGCTGATTGACATCCAGCGCGGGCGCTTCATCGGCATGCTGCTCCGCCGGTCTGTTGAGCAACAGTGCCAGCGCGTTCCGCGTGTTCTGACGCTGCTGAATCAGCGTTCGCCACTGATTCTCTCGTTCCAGCAGGGCCTGCTGCGACTGCAACACATCAAGCTGACCAACCTTCCCGGCGTTAAACCATGATTGCACCTGCTGCACGGTCTGGCGCGAGATCGCCAGACCGTCACGCTGATTGCGGATCTGCTGGTTATACAATGCGATACGCCAGTAGAGTTGGGCGGTGGTGCCCATCGTGGTGAGTACCGTCGCGTGGTAATCCTGCTCGCTCGCCACCGCCTCCCATGCGCTTTGCTCACGGGCTCGCGCCAGTTTTCCCCACAGATCCAGTTCCCAGGCAATAGTGATACCGCTGCTGTAGCTTTCCTGCGACGATGTTCCCCGACGCACGTTTTTGCTGTTACTGACGGAACCGCTAACCGCCACGTCGGGGGTCATATTGGTGTCCGTTAACCCCGCCGCCACACGAGCCTGTTGCACGGTGATGGCCGCCGCCGCGAGATCGTTATTGCTTTCCAGCACCTGTTCAATCACCCGCGCGAGGCGGGGATCGCCAAAACGCTGCCAGCCGTACTCCGACACCGTGTCGGTAGCCGGTTGCCATTGGGTGGGCAATGACAACAGCGGACGCTGGTAGTCGCTGCGGGTCAGCGAGCTACAACCTGCCAGCAGTAACAGTACGGGTAACAAAAGGAATCTTTTCATTCGCGAGCCAGCGCCTCGGTAGGATTGAGGCGAGCCGCTCTGCGCGCCGGAAAATAGCCAAACGTCAGACCGATCAGGGCAGAAAACCCACAGGCCATCAGCACCGGGAACGCAGTGAATACCATTGAGAACGCATCGGTCGCCAGGGCGAACAGATGCCCTGCGACCCACGATCCGAACACGCCCAGCAGGCCGCCGAGGGCGCAGATCATCACCGCCTCAATCAGAAACTGGTTCATGATGTCCGAGGGACGGGCACCAACGGATAAGCGGATGCCAATTTCATGGGTCCGTTCGGTCACCGACACCAGCATGATGTTCATCACCCCGACGCCGCCTACCAGCAGGGAGATTGCCGCAATAGCGGTGATCAACAGCGACATTGAGTCAGAGGTTTTTTGCAGCGCGTTCGCCAGCTGATCGTCGGTCTGGATAAAGAAATCTTTCCGGCCATGTTCCCGCAGCAGATGACGCTCCGCCCGTTGCGCCGCCTCATGCGGTTCCAGCGGCGGTTGAAAACGCAGAATCACCGATTCCAGCGGCTTTTCGCCGGTGAGCCGCTGCTGTAATGACGTATGCGGGACCCAGGCAGTCATAAATCCGCCCACCACTTTCGGGCCGGGTCGCGTTGCTATGCCGATCACCCGCCACGGCGCGCCGCCGATCTGGACGATCTCATCAAGCGGATTTTCACCACCGGGGAACAGCGTATCGCGCCCGGTTTCATCGAGGATCAACACCGGTTCGCCTTCGGCGACGTCGCGCGCGGTGAAGCCATTTCCCTGCACAAAACGCAGTCCTTGCAGGGCAAAAAAGTCCTGAGAAACGCCAGAGAGCATCATGGAGGAGTCGAGGCCCTTGCGTACCGCGAGCGTTGTGCTGCTGACCACCGGCGAGACCCCCATGATCCACGGCAGCGCCTGCAAACTGCGCACATCGTCCATCGACAGCGCGCGCTCCATATCCGGGCGCTTGCTGCCCCACCCCGTTCCGGGATGGATCTCCAGCGTGGTACTTCCCAGTTTGCCAATCTCGCTCATGATCGCCTGTCGTGCGCCTTCGCCTACCGCCATCGACGACACCACCGACGCAATGCCAATGATGATCCCCAGCATGGAGAGAAACGCGCGCATCCGGTGTCCGAGCAGCGAACGCCAGGCCATGCGAACTGACTCACGAAGACGGCGACCCAGCGAGGCGCGTCCGTTGTCCTGCTCTGGCAGGGCAATCGGTTGGCGGACAGCGGCGCGCTGAACATCGCTAATCATCCGTCCGTCGCTGATCTCAATAATCCGCTGCGCCTGTCGGGCGACGTCGCGATCGTGGGTGACGATGATGACCGTGTGCCCCGCCGCATGTAGCTGGTGCAGCACGTCCATCAGCGCTTTGCCGCTGACGCTGTCGAGCGCGCCGGTGGGTTCATCCGCCAGAATGATATGCGCACCGTTGATCAGCGCCCGACAGATGCTCACGCGCTGCTGTTGCCCGCCCGAAAGCTGGGCGGGGCGATGCTGAAGCCGGTTTTCCAGGCCAAGCTGGCACGCAAGCCGCTGGGTGCGCGCTTTCCGCTCGGCTTCCGACATCGCGGTGTACAGCGCGGGAATGGCGATGTTCTCTTCCGCCGTCAGATACGGCATCAGATGATAGCGCTGGAAGATAAACCCCAGATAGCGGCTGCGCAGATCGGCCAGGTGCAGACTGTCAGCGTCATGTACCGGCGTACCGTTGATCAACACCTCGCCGGAAGTAGGCTTGTCCAGACAGCCGATGATGTTCATCAACGTGGACTTCCCCGACCCCGAGGCACCCACAATCGCCACCATCTCACCGCTGTGGATGGTCAGTGAAATATCGCTCAGCACCGCAAGCGTTTCGCTCCCCGCGCTGAATGTCCGGCAAACCTGGCGTAAGACGATAATCGGCTCCATCCGCTACCCTCGCACCGTGTCCTGTGCCAGCACCACGCGATCGCCGGCCTGCAATCCCTCCAGCACTTCGGCGTACTGTCGGTCGTTGATCCCGATGCGGATCGTGCGGGTGCGCGTTTGCCCGTCTTCAACGGTGGTGATGGTGTATCGCTCAGTGTCCAGCGCCTGCCCGAGCGCCGCGACCGGCACGCGCAATACGTTTTTTGCTTCGGCGATTTGAATAAATACCTGTGCCGTCATCGACGTTTTGAGCTCGCGCCCGGCGTTAGGCACTTCAAAGGTGCCGGTGTAGTACACCGCCATCGCCTGTTGATTACCGCCCATTCTGCCGTCGCCGGGCGCTTCCAGCGCTTCCTGTGGCGCAGGCTGCACGAAGCCCATCGTACTGGTGTAGCGTTTATCCGGGTTGGCGATGACGTAGAAACGCAGCGGCTGACCGGGACGGATTTTTTGCACGTCAGCTTCAGAGATGCGCGTCTGTACCTGCATGGTATCGAGATCCGCCAGCACCAGAATAGTCGGTGCCGTTTGCGAGGAGACGATGGTTTGCCCTTCACGGGTAACAATGCCCAGCACTTCGCCATCGATAGGCGCCACAATGCGGGTATAGCTGAGGTTGGCCTGCGCCGTTTTTACCGCCATCTCCGCCTGCACGATCTGCGCGTCGCTGACATCAATCTGCTGCACCTGCGCATCGTATTGCGCCCTGGCCTGCTCATATTCACTGCGCACGCCGGAACCATCGCGCAGCATCATGCTCTGGCGGTTCAACTCCTGGCGATAACGTAACAGCGTCGCCTGTGCCGACAGCTTTTGCGCTTTGGCGCTGGCCAGTTGTGCGCGCGTGTTGTTGAGATCTGACTCCTGCAACGTGGGGTCAATTTCCGCCAGCAGTTGTCCTTTCTGTACCTTCTCGCCCTGGCGCACGTACAGCTTGCGCAGTTGTCCGTTGACCTGCGCGCCGACGTTAACCTGCACAGCCGGTTTCAGAACCCCCGTTACCAGCACCACCTTTTCGATATCGCCAGTGCCAATGGTCTCCAGCGGTAAATTCTCCTGCGTCGGGGTCGAGGCCATCGATACCCACGTACCGGCGACCGCGACAACCAGCGCCAGACCACAGCCGATCGGCAACCAACGTGATTTCAGCGTCATACGTTGACCTCCAGCGGACTGAGCTTACCTTCGGTGAGTTGATACACCCGCTGGAACCGCGACAAAATCGCGTCACTGTGGGTAACCACAATCAGTGACTTTCCGGCTTTCTGGCAATGGGCGTGAATCGTCTCCATCACAATGGCCGCCGTGTCGTCATCAAGATTGGCGGTCGGTTCGTCGAGCAACAACACCGGACGCGAACTGTACAGCGCCCGCGCCAGCAATAACCGTTGACGCTGGCCGAGCGAAAGCGCCGCATGGCTTTCACGGATCAGAGCGTCAATACCGCCCGGCAATCCACGCACCACCCCGCCCAGCGCAAGAGATTCCAGCAGCGCCTCTATCCGCCCACGGTCGCGCTCACGGTAGTGCGCATCGAACAGGGTGATATTTTCACGAACCGAGGCATTAAACAGAATGTCCTCCTGACTTTGCAGGCAGACAAACTGTGCCAGTTGTTGTGCCGGGAGCGCCGTGTCGGCGACATAACAGCCCCCCGCCTGAGGAGAAAACAGTCCGGCAATCAACCGCAGTAAGGTGCTCTTACCCGCGCCGGATTCACCGACAATTGCAATCTGTTCACCCGCGCGCAGCGACAGCGAAACCGATGACAGCACCGGCCTTGCGGGATCGTAGCCGTAACACAGCGACTCAAACGTCAGGTCCGGCACGGTATCGGCGGGAGGTTGTGCCGCCAGCGATGCGGTCGCCTCCTCGTCCCGTGGCGCAAACAGCGCATGGGCGCGGGTGTCGATCACATTCAATTGGGATTTCTGAATAATGGCGTAGAAAATCCGCGTAACGTAGGAAGTGAATATTTGCCGCAGGAAGCTATAGGCAAAAAAATCGCCCAGTGAGATCAGTTTGCTGTGCACCATTGGCAGAACCACCAGCATAAACACCACCATCTCCAGGCTTCCGGTGAGCTGATACAACCCCTCTTTCACCTGCTGGTAGATCTTCTGGCGTTGCAGACACGAAAACAGATCGCGACTGAAGTTGGCAAACTGCCCCTGGCGCTGACCTTCCAGTCCGGCGGTTTTGACGGTCAAAATGCCCTGAATGGTTTCCATAAAAAAATCGTTCAGGGTGGCGCTTTTCAACTGCAGTTGCTGGGTGAACCAGCGATCGCGGATCACCGCCCAGACGCTAATGATCCCCATCACCGTGACACCGACGGCAGAGATCGCCGCCAGCACGGGCGCAATCCAGAACATGACAGCCAGCGCGATCGTGCAGATCACCCAGTCGGAGCGCAGGCCGTTGTCCAGTTCAATTTTTTGCAGCAGGCCAATCTGCCAGGCCGTAAAGCGGCTGAAGATCTCTCCCGGCGCCCGTTTTTCGAAAAAACGCAGCGGGTTACGGAGCAGACGGGAAAATCCCACGCCGCTGTGGATCAGCACAAAGCGTTTGATAAAGCGTTCGCTAACCACCCGCACACCCAGCGCCATCAGTGAAGAGGCGACAAACGCCAGGATAAACCAGCCGTAGGGGAAGTTGCTGCTCTCCACGCTGGAAAAGGCCTGGTTGATGGCGTTGCTCACCATCGTCGGCATCAGAAATAACGTTAATGAGACCAGAAAGGTCAACAGCATCAGCCGATAGATCCCCGGCACCGCTGCGGTTTCCTGCATACTCATCGCCCGCGGAACACTCTGCGCTGTTGTCGGCAACGGTAAATCAGGGTCGGCGGCTGATGCCTGCTCAGGTTCGACAATCAGGGCGTAGCCGCTGATCTCCTGCTTAAGCGCGGCAAACGGCAGCCACTGCTCGCCAATCGCCGGGTTCATCACGCATACGTGATTGCCCTTGCGCCAGGCCAGCAGGACATAGTGGCTCGCGCCGTAATGCAAAATGGCGGGCAGCGGCAGGGAGCTCAACTCATCATGCTCAAACAGCACCGGCGTCGTCGCAATGCCCAGTCGCGCCAGGATGCTCATCAGCGTATCCAGCGAAGTACCGTGATCGGAAGCCGGAAACCACTCGCGCAATGTTGCCAGCGAAACGGGCTGCCCCTGCGTCTGTGCCAGCATCGCCACACACGCCAGTCCGCACTCGTTGGTCTCTTCCTGAAAGATCAGATTCGGGATCGTAGTTGTCATTTTTTCATTAATGATTAATAAAGAAGAGAGAGTGGCTGTGCCAAAGGAGCCACTCCTGCGGATGTTCACGCAGAGTGGATTCAATAACGTCAGGTAGCGCATGGGCGACGTTCTGACAGCTCACCGGTGGATGAATGTGGATGCGCAGGCCGTTGTCATAACTGAGGTGATAAAACACCACCTGCGCCGCAATCACCCCGGAGAGGCGGACCACGCCATTGTGTAACTTCGCGCTACGACCGAATAAACGACACGGCAATTTCGCTGCCAGCGCCCCTTCGGCCTGCAAGGTGTAGTCCGGCGAAATATCGGGAAAAATAATCATGTTCTGCTGCCCGGCGGCGACATCGGTAATGAGCCCCATCAGGCTGCCAGCCAGCGTTTTATTCTGCTGATGGATGGAACAGTAGGAAAGGTCGATACCGCCAAGTGCGCGGGTCTGCGCGTTATAGAGTTCAGCGCTGGAAGAGACCACCACGCTGGCTTTGCCTGGCGTAACGCAGGCACCGACCATCGCCGCCAGTACGTCCGACACCGTATGTAACGGTGCCAGAATGTACGGTGTCTTCTGCTGATGCAGTGGCGCGACAACCGCATCGAGTTCATCCGCGCAGGCGCGGATCTGCTGTAACAGCTTCGGGTTTTGTCCCCAGGTCGCGGCTTCTTCCAGCAGGCGGCGACGCACTGCGAGCCAGGCCGCGTTCACCCGGCCTTTTTGCCCGGTCAGGCAGCGGGTGTTTTCGTTTGCCACGGCATCACGTAAACGGAATGAGCGCCCCACCAACCGCAGCGCACAGAGTCCTTTCGCCACGGTCAGCAACACAGGCAGCGGCAGATAACGCACCATTTTTCGCAGGAGAAGTAGCCTTTCCTGAGAAAAATGACGTCTCGCGTCATACAGCCATCCCGTGCTGTTTTTAAAACTAAACACGCTCCAGAGAATAAAAAATCTGACCACCGGGGTTATTTATCCTCTTTCAGCAATTGCAGCATGCGCTGCGCAAATTGAGGAAATTCGCTGTCCTGGGCCACCACATAGCGTTTATTGATAATAAACATCGGCGTCGCGTTAATGTCATAGTGTGCGGTAATCGCCGCCATCGTGCTGAGACGGTTTTTTACCGCGTCACTCTGGCGCAGGGTTTTAAATTTATCCGCATCAATATTATTTTTCCCCAGCCAGGCATTCAGTGCCTTCTCATCGGCGAGATCGACATTGCGCGTAATAACGGCGTTATAGGCGCTGTCACGAACCTTCTTTTCAATTCCCATCTCTTCCAGCGTGGCAAAAATCGGCGCGTAAGCGGCAAGGCCGCTGTTCTCACTGGTAATATGAATCGAGGTAAACGAACTCCCCGGCGGCAGCGTGCGGGAAAATTCCGCCAGATTCTCTTCGTTTGCCGCACAATAATGGCAACCGTAAGACATCACTTCAATAATACTGCGCGCTTCTTTGATCGGACTATCCGCAATTTGCGCCGCGCTGACTTCACGAAAAGCCTGCGTTTGCGAGTCATCTGTGGCAAACGTATTAAAGACAAAAATGTGATAGCAAAGCACCGTTATCAGCGAAGAGATAACGATCAGAAACAGTGAATAGCTAATAATGGTGATGGGTTTAAATTGAGTCGCCATAGTTATTCTCGCAGCGGAAAAAATAAACCTGGAGGCGCGGGTACCTCCAGGCTATAGCCAATGATTAGCGGTTCGGAATACCACCACACTTGCTGGCATTTGCATCTTTCATTGATGTGGTACTACCGTGCTTATCCGTGCAGGTCGTCAGTTCCTTACAGGAGGTCACACCACCAATGGTAACGTTCTGATACGTTGTTTCGCAGGTTTTGCACGTTCCGCCCACAACGTTAGCCACGTCAATTGCAGTCAATTTTTTCATCTCTGTTTTCCTTACTTAGGGTTTAATTTGGTGCAATCATTTGCACCGATAGTTCGGCGAATGCTACTGCCGAAAAGACTTATCACGGGTCACGGCATAATTCCCTTGAACACCGTAAATAACGCAATGTTGTTTCTGATATTCAGTCGCTTCATTAAGTGCCGCTTGATATAGCTCAGGCGTCGGATGTCGATATTTACCTCGCAGGAAATCTGCGACAGCGATTTTCCTTTGAATATCTCCTCCATCAGCCACCATTCATTACCGGAAATCGTATAGTTCACTTCCCGACGGTGCAGTTTTCTGCGCGTGTAATTCACCAATGAATGGCTAAAGCAGCATCCCTGACGTTGTTGATCCAATAAATCCTGAAAAAAAGGGGTGGTATTGGCGAGATTCTCGCTTTTCAATAACCAGTGGGCGTTTGGCAAGAGCGAATAAAGCGTGAAAAATAGCGGCATATTGTGTTCGCTTAATAAAATGATCAGGTTCTTATTTTCTCGCTGATAGAAATCATTCATAAGCTGCAACGCACGAATCCGCTCCCGCGGCAGGCTGTCCAGATCGCAGAGGATCCACAGGCAACAGTCATCATTAACGCGAGTCTGCAACTGCTCGATCAGTTGCGCGTAGTCATCCGTTAAGGAATATAAAACGTCCGTCTGCTCCGCGAGCAAACTGGCAATCACCGTTTTTATTCCTTGCGAAAAAAAGAGATCTTTATTGTAAAGAAAACACTGATACTCCATGCCCCAATTCCCTGTTGATGACGTTACTGATAGTTCAATGTGTAATTTGCCGTGGCGGTAAAGGGTCCAGTGCTCAGGGTGCCATTGGCTAAGGCATCCGGCTCGGCTTCAACAAACGCCTGGAAGTTAAGCCGCAAAATGGTGTCGGCGATCGCGGCCGGCCGGGTCGCGACATTCAGGCGCACGGGCGTATCATCCTCCTCCAGCAGGCCAATCCCGACGCCGCCCGCATTGCCCGGCGACGTGGCGCTGATCGCCAGTCGGTCCGCCAGATTGCCGTTGGGATCGCCGCTAAACGTTACCGTTACGGTGTTAAAAACGTTCGGGGTACAGTCCTGTAACTTAATCGTGAACGGAATCGGCGTCGTTTTTCCATTTATATACAATGACTTTGTCGATACCTCCCCAAAGTTGACCGGCACCCGCTCTGACTCTGGCGCAATACTGCACGGATAAACCATCACCACACCGGTGAAACTGAGATCGCCGCCCAGCAACTCCCCCAGCGCCCACACCGGAGCCGGAGCGAGCGTTGTCAACAAACAGGCAAAGATCGTTGTTATGCGATGCATATTCCCTCCTTACTGGAATTCAGCCACAACCGTTGCGGAAGCATGGAACTCGCCTTCCGGAATGACTGAGGTGACATATTTCGCCACCGGTGCAGCAGTCAGGTTCCAGTCACCTTCGTTATTGGCAAACCCCGGCACGTTATAGAAGGTGTTGGGTGCCACCGGATTACCCTGACGGTCACGCAGCGCAATACCCAGCTCGGAACGATCCGTTGTTCCCTGCGTACTCAGGTATTTACCGTCATCAAATGCCGGATTGGCCTGCTGGATCCCCAGCTTGATATTCAGTGCCCCCTGGGCAAAGCTGCCCCCCTCGCACTTCACATGAATCGGCACGTTCTGGCTGTAGTTGGTACCATTTAGTCGGCTACCGATCCCCGGGATGTTGCCGAAGTCGACAACGATCGGCGTCCCCTGATTAACGGTACATTTGTCCGGTACGGTAATGACCCCGGAAGCGATGGTGATGCGCGACAGCGGTGTTTGCCCCATTGCGCCCGGCCCCAGGCGACCAAAGAGTTTGGCGATTTCAGAGCCTTGCAGGTTCACTCCGTTGATAATCGGTTTGGTGATCATAAAGGTCACCCGCCCCTTCGCGCCGGAAGCGAATTGGTTTTGCAGAATGGTGCTGGGAACGTTGCAGAAGTTCTGATCGGCACCATTGGAGACATTATCGAACGGTACGGTTTTATACTGTTGCAGCTCCCCGCCGATGTAGATCTCAATTTTGACGTCCATATAGTCATTGAGCTTGAGGTAACCCGCCGTCATGCCGGACTGCGTTAACGTCGCTTGCGCCATGAAAAATACCGGCTGATTACTCATCGGCTGTGAGCAGTAAGCGCGCCCCTGAAACATCCCGGCCAGGTTGAATTCATCAGTAACGGTCGCGCCCACCTGGTTGTTGGTAATGTCATGATTATTAATATTAATCAGATAATCGTAGGTACCGTTTACCGGTTCAATTTCCCCGTCCACCACGGACCACGCCGCCCCCGGCAAGCCAAGCGTGCTGAGCGCCAGTAAGACCGGCAATTTGCGGCGGAACAGGCCAGGCAGTTTCATTACAAGTACTCCATTTTCAGGCGAACCAGGCTGCTAAAATCCCCGGCGCTCACATGTAAGCCGGTGGATTCCAGCGCCGCCATAAAATTCAGCTCACTGTCACCGGAATTGACCAGCCAGGGAGCATGGGTCTGGCCGACATCCAGCGCATTCCCGCTTTTATCGAGCAGGCGCACACCCGCGCCCTGAGTCGTACCCGTGGTGCGTAATAGCTGCCCGTTATTAAGATCGGACTCTCCCACAAACGTCAGTTGTACCGCCTGTTCCCCGGTGCTGTAAGCACGCCAGTCATTCCCGGTGGTCCTGGAAGCCAGACTCCCTCGCGACTGCGACGCCCCTTTCAGGCAGTCCTTCAGATGCAATTTGAAACGCACCGGCTCGCTGCGATCGCCCGCCTGACGAAAATGCTGCGCGCTGATCTCACCCAACTCGACGTCCTGAATGCGCCCTTGTGTCATCAGTACGCAAGGGGAAGCAAACACAGAACCGTGAAACCGGACAATGCCGCTATCTTCGCTGACATGTTCCTGGGCGTTATGTTGTGGCTGCGCCGGTACATCCGCCCCGCACTGAAACGCCACGCCCATCGCGAGGAGGGCCACAGTGGATAAAGGATTTTGCATTGTCAGGTTCCTCCTGGTTAGCCCTGCTGCGCGGGTGGAAGTGCTTTGCAGGTGTTGCCATCGCAACGAAACTTCAGCTCCGGGTGTCCGCCATAATCGTTCACGTACATCATGGAAAACTGGCTGACATTCCCGTCCGTCACCGCAAACTGCAGGCTCGATTTGGGCGCGATCATGATCCCCGGGAATTGGGTGATCTTTTGTCCGGCCCCTTTGGACAACCCAAGGATCGTGACGTAGTAAGGCGTTGGGTTCTGTGCCGTCATCTGGCCGCCGTTTTTATGGAACACCACCTGGTCCTGCCAGACCTCACTCCGGGTCTTCGGGATCACCGCCGCCGGGCGGTAAAACAGCTTGATGCGCGACTGCATGGCCAGTTGCAGCGTGTTCGGTTTATCCGGTTTCGGCGGGATCTCCCGGACGTTGAGGTAGAACAGGCTCTCCCTGTCCTGCGGCAGTTTTTCGATCCCGGCGGTTTTGGTGACGCGCGCGATCCCTTTCTGTCCCCCGTTAATCCGCTGTAGCGGCGGTAACACAATCAGCGGCGACGTTATCTTGTTGCCTTTTTCATCCTCGACCCACGACTGGGCGAGGAAGGGAATATCCGGGCTGGTATTGGACAGATTGGCACTCGACGAGGCCTCTTTCTCCGTAATAATGACGCGGGTCCGATCCAGAGAGACCCCTGCCTGCGCGTAGCCGCCAATCATGCTCAGCGCCCACGCCGCCATCAGATATCCGTTATGTCTTTTCTTGCTCATTTTTGGCCTTTTATTACAGTGAGATAACTCGTTGCGTCGAGGTTAACGACACGGCAGAAGTCCGTTCGCCCGCCCGTCGTTTATAGCTGGCGGGATCGTTACCTGGCATTGCTGCTTACCGCCCCACATCACGTTCAACGTTTCGTTCGCATTGACCCCCGCAAGCCAGGCTTGCCCGTCTTCCAGCACCATCGCGACACTTACCCCATCGGGGTTGTAAATTTCCGCGCCGAATGGCGGTACGCTGCCATCCGCGAGGCGCAACGTCCCCATCATCTTCATCCCCTTCGCCATGCCAAAGGCCTGATAGCCAATAGCGCCTTCCGTCAGGGTCGTCGTACTGATAGCTTTTGACGGCTCGATATCGCTGTCCATCGCATCGACATCTACACGAGTATCGAAGCTGTTGTAGCTCACCACATCCGGCACCACGGCGATGCCGAAGCGGTTAGTCCGCGACTTCTCGCCGTTAAGCGGAACGCCGCCAATGCCATTGGTATCCACCATGACGCGCGCCGTATTGATCGTTGCGCCGCTGTTATGCATCGCCGCGCCGTGGCGGGTTGCCGTGAAGCCACCGCGCAGAGTGGTGCTCAACGCCATGTACTCATTCTGCTGGTAGCTGGCGTTGGTATTGATTTCCGCCAGTTGCGAACGATGCTGGTAATAGCCGTCAACGCTGGCGTTACCGCTCTGGCTGGCACCGGCACGAATACGCCATAAATTGTTGTAATCGCTGTTGTCGGTGTAAGACGCCATCGGACTGGTTTTGCCGTTGTTGGCCTGAATATCCAGCCCCGCCCATTTGTTGTCGCCAATCGGCACCGACAGCGAGAAGGAGATTGAGTCGTCTTTGCGCCCTTTATAATCGGTACGGTAAGCGGAAAGATTGGCGGTGATACCGCTGATATCGCCGATGCGGAAAGAGCGCCCTACCGACATGCCGTAGCGATCCTGACTGCGTTTATCCCAGTAATTCTGGTGTGTCCAGGTGAGAAAGACGGTCGTCGCTTTCCCCGCCTCGCCTGCCCAGAACGTTTTATTACCGGTGATGGTGTAGAGCTCTTTTTCGCGCCCGATATGGTCATATCCCTGATAGCGCTCATCGAGGTATTGCGCCATCGAGCGGAAATCTTCCTGCGAGAAACGGTATCCCGCGAAGGTAATGGAACTGTTGTATTCATCGAAGGTTTTGGCGTAACTCAACTTGTAAGACGTCCCCTTCAGGCGTTCACCGTCAGGCTTACGGCTCCAGGATTCGGTAGCATCAACGGAAATGGCCCCCAGCGCGTTGAGATCGCGACCAATACCCAGCGAGGCCGCAGTATATTCTTCACCCGAAGACTGTAAGCCGCCGTACAGCGACCACGCATTACTGACGCCCCAGGAGAAATCGCCGGAGAGAAAGGTGGGCCCTTGCAGTTTATGGTTATAGCGAGACGGCGTACCGCCAGAGATGTTGTAACGAACGTAGCCCGGACGCGTGAGATACGGAATGTTGGCGGTGTTCACCTGGAAGGTGGAGACCGAGCCATCCTGCTCTTCGACGCGCACATCGAGCGTACCGCGTACCGAACTGCGCAAATCCTGAATGTTGAACGGTCCGGCGGGTACGGTGGTTTCATAAATGACGCGCCCGCTCTGGCTGACGGTCACCTTGGCGTTGGTACGGGCAATACCGTGAATTTCGGGGGCGTAGCCCTGTAACGCCGGCGGTAGCATCCGCTCATCGCTGGCGAGGTTGATCCCGGTAAAGCGCACGGTATCGAAAACCTGTGAGTTCAGATAGATCTCGCCCAACGTCAGTTTCGCCGCCATCATGGGCAGCGGTCGGTAAGCGTAAATCTGGTTCCAGTCGAAATCGAATTGGTGGTTCTGGCTGTAGTAGCTGGTCTGATACTCACCGCGCAGACGCCAGCCGCCGATGTTCGCGCCCGCCTGACCATAGCCGGAAATCGCACTGTAGTTTTCCTGATTGTTGAACTGGCGAGTGAGTTGCCCGTTGAGGCTGTAGTCGAACAGGAGGCCCGCGATCCCTTCATCCCAGCGTTCAGGCGGCGTCCAGTCAGGATCGTTGTACTTCATCCACGCCTGCGGCACGGTAATTTCAAGCACGCCGGCATAGTTGCTTAATTTTGACCCCGGCAGGCTTTGCAGTGAGTAGCAATTCTCATAGAGTTGAGTGACCTGCGCGCGGGCCTCATCTTTCAGCGCCAGCTTGTCCAGCAGGTCGCCGCTGATGCACGGCAGCGTACGCTTACCTTCTGGAGCATCGATGTAACGAATTTTCTCCTGGCCGACCGGTTGACCGTTAATACGGATATCCAGCAAATAATCGCCAGGGGTGACATAGTTGTCGGTCGCAAAACGCGACAAATCAATCTGGGTACGATCCGCAGCATCCAGGACATCGGTATTAAACTCAACGCTCTCCTCGGCACTGGCCGTTGCCGTATAGCAGCTATTCATCACCAGAAGAGCAATCATCGTTATATGGGTTTTTAATTTTACCGACATGATATTCGTCCCAAATAAATCCATTAAATACGTTCTGCGTCCCGCGACGTTATTGTTATGCTGTTAGTGGTAATCCATAAAAAACTGCGCAACGGCAGTAAACTCGCCCGCTTTTATATATTTTTGAACAGGTACCAGCGATGCGGTAAATTTTAAAACGTTATCAGTCTCGCTCAGTTCATATCCCGGAGAGGGTTGACCCAGCGTTAATATTTCACCCTGACTATCACGTAGGCGAATGCCAAAGCCATCGGCTTTACCACTGACTAATAACGTGGTGGGATCGGATGCTGCCGCATTACCTATAAAGGTGACCGAGGCATAAGGATAAAGTGAACCATCGTTGCCCCGTTTCACTACGGAACAACCGGTCAGACGCACCAGTACGGGGCGCGTAATATTGCCCTCATCATTGCGATTAATCAGGCTGGCAGAAACATCGCCAAACTCAACCTCAATATCCCGACTGTTCGGATCAAGACTGCATCCCGCCTCAATCAGTTCACCGCTCATCGCTAATTTACCCGGCGTGACGGTGGATCCCAAAACAGAAACCGACCCCATCAGAGCACACAAATAAAGCGATAATATGAACATATTGCTTATTTTCATTTTGTCCCTCCCTGGTACGATCCCTGATGTGAAAAGTGCGGGATAACTCCCGCACTCAGAACGTCGGGTGGATTACTGGTAAGCAATCTCGAAGTTAACCGTTGACTGGAAAGAACCCGCGGTCACGGTTGCGCTTGCGCTTTCTGCTTTCACATAGGCAACAAACGGAATGGTGTTGGTACCGTTAACCAGTTGTACAGGCGTTGTTGCCGTACCCCAGGTGACATCCTGGCTGGCGCTGTCACGCAGGCCGATACCCGCTCCAGACGCGGTACCAGAGGTGAAAGCGGCCAGAGAAGCATCCGTTGGGTTTACGCTGGTCGGGGAGTAGGTCACTTCTGCCGTTTGCGCCACGGTGATGTCGCAATGCTGCAGTTCGATATTCTGGTGTACGTTCCCGGCACGCGCACCGTTAGCCAGCGCAGAAACAGGAATCTGACCAAAATCAACGGTCACCGGGCTTGAACCAGGCGCCAGACCACAGGCGGTATTCACCAGTTCACCCTGGAATTCAATCACACCGTTCGTCGTGTCAGCTAAAACAGACATGGAACCCAGAGCAGCGGTGAAAGCAACAGCCATAGCAACTTTATTCATTTTCATAACAATATCCTGTTTGTACCAATATCCTAAGAAATAAAGAGTCATCACGTCGCAATCGTTATTTCGTTCTGCTGTAATCAACTCTTGGTTTTGTTCTGGAAATGTTCCGGCAATAATTAAATGTGCAATAATATTAATTATCACCACTCCTTTGAACTGATGAAAATGCTACCAAATCAAAATTTCCATACAAAGCACTACATTTGCTGTGGAATAGATACGCATTGTTAACTCGCAGGGAAAAGAAAAATGGTTTTATATCTCGCGAGGCTGTGTGATTAATCCTAAATACGCGATGGATTTTTAGTGGATACAGGATATAAAAATAGAAAGGAGATTAGGATAATTCGCAATAATAGCGAAAATAAAATAATACTTAAGGAAATAATTGTATATTTAACGCTATGGTTAAGCTTAAAGATTTGCCCGCACATCGTTTAACGTTGCCCGTAACATTAAAACAGACGCCGCCTCGCAAGCCCGGGCTGGAGGATTATCTCAGGCTGACGGCATCAGCGTTACACTGCACCCGGCATTCGCCACAGCCAGTACAACGCTCGCTGTCCAGCACAGGCAGCCCCGTCGCGCCGATGGTACAGGCCCGTTCAGGGCATGCCTCAATACACTGATTGCACGGGCGTAACGGATTAACGCAAGCAGCACTGAACGCCGGGCGCAGGCCGGTATCAAAGCGAGCCTGTACGCACAGCGCGTCGCTCTGACATGCGGCGATGCACAAACCACAGCCATCGCAACTGGCATACTCAATCGCCAACTGCGGGTAGCCGTCTTCATGCCGGCTCAGAATCCCCATCGGGCAGGCATTAATGCACTGGTTACAGCGGGTACATTGCGCGATGAACTGCGCATCAGGTACGGCGCCCGGCGGCAGCGGATGCGCCAGTTGGGACACCGGCATCTCCGGCGCAGTGTGTTTTGCCGCGCTGACAAATGCACGAAACAACCCACGTCGACTGACATGCCGATGCGTCATCAGCGCCTGATAATATTTCTCTGACCTGTTCATCCGAAGTACAACCGTTTCACTACCGGTTGCAGCGCCCGCTGCTGCTCCATATCCCGCAGATAACACGTGGTTACGGCGGCAAGGCGGGCATAGAACGGGCTTACCGGGCAGTCCTGCAACCGTTCCAGATAGCGATATCCCCACGGCAGCAGATGCGCCTCGAATAGCTGATTAACCGCCGCGTCTTTGCCAGCCTCCAGTAACGCGCTGCTGGCTAACAGCATCAGGCCAAACTGATCTTCGGGCTCACTCTGACGCGCGTCAAACGCCATTCCCTGAGACTGTAAAAACGCACGGTACTCCGCGGTGGTATCACCCATCAGCAGATTATCGCGTTCCAGCCAGACGGAACCCCAGGGCGGCGCGGGCATATCCCCCTGCCCCTCAAACAACACGGAAAATTGCCAGATGAGCGATTCTTCATCCGGCAACGGCCATGATTCGCACAATTGCGTTACCTGGGCGAGATCGCGCCATGGGTAAAGCTCCGGCAACGCAGGCAGACAATCGAACAGCGCTTTCACTTCCGGTCGCCCGGGAGAGTAGTAAAACAGGGCACCGAGGATACGGGGTAATACGGCAAGAGACGACATCTCTAAATACTCCTGAACGTGCCTGATGGCGGCTGACGCCTTATCAGGCCTACGACGACAACGGAAAAAGAGCGGCCGAGGCCGCTCACAGGTTACATCGGCAGCGTCCACAGATTGTAGAACGCAATCCTGCCCACTAACTCCGCCACAATGACAATCAGTGCGGTCATCGCCAGAACGGTGACACTGGACTTCAGTCGCGCCCAGGTCACCACGCCAACAATCCCCACGGCCAGCAGCGCCGCCTGCGCGGTAAACCAGCTGGTTTGCGCCGCCGTTAATGCGCCGTCCGCACTCATCAGCGTCGACATATACCCCGGACGCAGACAGAAACTGGCCAGGATCGCCAACACGCTGACCAACAGTCCCAGTCGCAGCCCAAACAGTCCGGCCAGAATGCCACCGCCAATCAGCGGCGTCAGCACCATCATCACCGTAGTATAAGAGGTGCGCCAGGTCACCACTGTCGGCAACTGGTAGATTTGCGGGATCGCCAGAATAAAGGCCACGCCCACCGCCGCCGCCAGCCACACCAGCACTTTACACAGTGCGGTCGCCCCACGATTGAGCAGCAGACCGAGTGAACCCAGCCCGCCGAGCGTGACAAACACCGCCGACAGCACAATTTCGTTGCTCATCGGCGAATGACCCACGCGCAGCAGCATGTTCAACGCGCGCAGCGGTTGCCCGACGTGGATGATCCCCAGCAATACCCCAACACCAAACAGGCACATGGCAGAGAACAGGCCAATGGCCATCCGTCGCGCGTCAATCTGCCCCAGGGTGCCGCCAATCAGCAGCAGAATAAACGCGCCGACCGCGCTTTGGGTAAAGACGGTAAAAAAGACCAGCGGTAACTCAAGCATGGCGTACCTCCCCCATGTTCATAATGGCCCCTTCCTTGTCGCCCGTAGGTTTGGCCTTCGGGTGCGGCTTAATAATGAGGTTAGGATGGGTAAATGACGCGGCAGGCAGTGGCGCAATCTCGTTCCCGGTGCCGTATTTTGCCCGTAGCTCGTCAATGGGACCGAAATCCAGCGCCCGCTGCGGACAGGAGTCCACACAGATTGGACGCAGATTCTGCTCCAGTCGGTCGAGGCAGCCGTCGCATTTGCGCATGACTTTGGCCTTAGCATCAAACTGCGGCGCGCCATACGGGCAGCGCATTTCGCAATAGCGGCAACCGACACAGATACTGTCATCGACCAGCACCAGACCGTCCTCTTCACGTTTGTGCATGGCCCCGGTCGGACAACCGGACACACAAACCGGTTCATCACAGTGGTTACAGGCGATGGAGAGATAGTAGGTAAAGGTGTCGTTGTGCCAGCTTTCCCCTTCTTTCACCCAGCTTCCGCCGCCATATTCATAGACCCGGCGGAATTTCGGCCCGACATCCAGATCTTTATTATCCTTACAGCTGACCTGGCAGGTTTTGCAGCCTGAGCAGCGCGAGGAGTCAACATAAAAGCCATACTGTTTCATTGCGGATCACTCCTTAAGCGCGTTTGATTTCAACCAGGTTGGTATGCTGTGGGTTCCCTTTCGCCAGCGGTGACGGCAGATGGCTGGTCAGGGTGTTAATACACCCGCCAACGTCCACACCGTTGCTGTCCAGACGAGTCCACGCCCCCTGCGGCATCGCCACCACGCCCGGGAGAATACGCTGGGTCACCTTACAGGGGATCGCCACCACGCCGCGATCGTTGAACACATGCACCAGATCGCCTGAATTCAGTTGACGCGCACTGGCATCTATCGGGTTGATCCACACTTCATCCGGTACCGCTTCATGCAACATCAGCACGTTGGTATAGGTTGAGTGGGTATGACCTTTGGTGTGAAAACCGCTCAACTGCAGCGGATACTTCACGGTTAATGCTTTGTTCAGGTGTGATTCTTTCACTTCGCAGAACTCCGGCACCGCCGGGATGCGATCGCCTTCCGGCAGCGTCCACGCTTTCGCGAGATCGGCCAGCGCCTGCGAGTAAATCTCAATCTTGCCGGATGGCGTAGTCAATGGATTCGCCACGGCATCGGCGCGAAAATCAGCAAACGCCAGACTCTGTTTGTCCGTCGCGATACGCTGGTCGATAACCCCCATCGCTTTCGCTACCGGCCATTCCGGCAGGTACGGACGTTTTTCGCGGATCTGCTGATAGTGCATTTCTGCCCACTGCGCCTGCGTCCGCCCTTCGGTGTACTGCTCACGCAAACCGAGATGACCAGCGATATCGGCACAGATATCGTAGGTGCTACGCACTTCCCACATCGGCGTGACCGTTTTCTCCAGGGCGATCATGTAGTTGTGAGAACCCGCCGCATAGGAGCTGTCCACCAGATCTTCCGCTTCGAGATAGCTGGTTTCCGGCAGCAGGAGATCGGCGTACTTCGCGCTCGGCGTCATGTGGTTTTCAATGACGATAATGGTTTCGCACAAACTTTCGTCGGCGAGAATTTTGCGTGTACGGTTGGTTTCACCGTGCTGGTTCAACAGCGTGTTACCGGCCTGGTTGAAGAACAGCTTGATGCCGGTTTTCAGTTTGTCCGCCCCCTTCACGCCCATAGTAGTAGCCGTCATGATTTCCGGACGTTGAATCGCATCCGTCCAGAGATAACACGGAATGGAGGTTTTAATCGGGTTGGTCAAAATCGGTAACAACGGTACACCGTATGGAGTGCCATAAGGCCAGTTTCCGTTGTTGGTTCCCGGCAGGCCAAAGTGGCCCGTCAGTGCAGGTAGCGTCTGAATGGCACGCACGGTTTGCTCGCCGTTGGCGTGACGCTGTGGTCCCCACCCCTGACAAATGTAACAGGCACGGGCCGACGCGATTTCACGCGCCAGTTGGCGAATGCGCGTCGCCGGAATACCGGTGATCTCCGCCGCCCACTCCGGCGTTTTAGCGATGCCATCATCGCCTTTACCGGTCACGTAGTCTTTATAGCTGGCATTCGGCGCAGCGCCTTCGGGCAGGGTACTGCTGTCATAGCCCACGCAGTACTTATTCACCTCAGCTTCATTAATCAACTGTTCGGTAATCAGCGTGTGCGCGATACCGGCCACCAGCGCGGCATCGGTCGTTGGACGAATCGGCAGCCACTCGGCATGCTCGGTCACCACCGAGTCGGTATAACGCGGATCGATAATAATCACCCGTGCCTTTGAGGCTTCCAGCGCGCGGCGTAACTCTTCCACCTGTCCACCACCGGACATGCGCGTTTCAGACAAATTCAGGCCAAACAGCACGACCAGATCGGAATGGGCAACCTGGGTAAAGTGGCTCCCGACATACACGCCGTGGGTATATGGCGTTGCGGTGGCAATTTGCGCTGTGGAATAGGTGTTATGATAATTTAAATAGCCACCCGTGAGATTCAACAGACGTTTCCAGGCCGGCGTACCCTGAGTATGGTAATAAGCGCCTGATTGATAATTATAATAAATAGCCTCACGGCCATATTTTTCCGTCACGCGCTTTAATTCTGCCGCGATAAATGCTGTCGCCTCATCCCAGGAAATACGTTTGAATTTCCCTTCGCCGCGTTTACCTACGCGTTTCATCGGATATTTAATCCGGTCCGGACTATATACCCGCCAGCGACTGGAGCGGCCGCGCAAACACGGACGAATTTGGTGTTCGCCAAATATCGCATCGTCTTTTGCGTCTTCCGCTTCAATACGCACAATGCGGTCATCTTTAACGATCACTTTCAGCGGGCAACGGCTGCCGCAGTTAACCAGACAGGCGCTGTGGCGAACGGTTTCACCATTGCCACCCTGCGTTGGCGCAGCGTTTTTTTCGGCCTGCGCGCTGGCAGAAAAAGGCAATGTAATCGCATTACTGAGCGCAACGGCGGCACCTATTTTTGCGGTGCCTGTCACCGCATCCCGTCGGGACAATGTTGTGTTTAGCCACTTTTTTATTTCCATCTTTATTTCTCACATTTCATCCATAGTTATTATTAATAAGTCATCATAAAGGGCGAAACACCGCTGATGGTTGATTATGATCAAACGAATTTTTATGGAGAAATAAAGTGGGAAAACCATGACCTTCTTATCACTTTTTATCTCATAAAAAGCAACGATTTAACTGAAGATGACATTTTAAGATACAAACAAGAGATAAAAATAGAACAATAGCGGCATATTCGATATGCATTACGATATATTACGCATCAATATCCTGTCGGACAAGTGTAATAAAATTCTTATTCTCGTGGTGTGTGCAAAAAGATTATTCCTGGACGACAGTAATATTCCTGGAGGGTGGAATCATATAAATATTTCATGATATACAATCAATATTATAATTATTAATGATGAAACAAAGGGAAGTCTGCACAGTGGACTGGGTTCTCTCCTTAATCAGGCTATACTGTTTCATCATACCCATTGCCAGACTGAATCATGATCGCATCCGGACGCCCCCCCTCTCTGCGCCTGCCGCTGGCAGGACTCCTGACTCTGATACTGTTCGGGATCGGCTATACCCTGCATCTGCACTGGGGGGCGTTTATTCAATGGTGCCTGGCGACGCAAATCACCCTGCATCGTTATCTGGTGATGTACCTGCTGCAGTTGAATAATCATCAGTACAGCGGCGGTTTCTGGTTATTGACGGGAGCCTTTCTGTACGGCGTATTGCATGCTATCGGGCCGGGGCATGGGAAGTTCATCGTGACCACTTATCTGAGCACCAATAAAGAGAGTCTGCTGGCTGCGCGGGTTGTGCCTTTTGTTGGCAGCCTGATGCAAGGCGTCAGCGCCATTGGATTTGTGTTTATCCTCGCGATTGGCTTTAACCTGGCATCCGGTGATTTGAGCACCAGCCGGTGGTATGTCGAGAAAATCAGCGCGGTGCTGATCGCCGGATTTGGCGCTTTTATGATCTACCATGCTTTAAAATCCCTGCGTCCCGTTACCTTCACCCGGTTTACTCCCCTGCATAACCATGATGCGAAGTGCGGCTGCGGGCATCACGGCGTCGGACAGACGCTGGTGGACGGCAACTGGAAAACCCGCCTGGGGGTGATTCTCGCCATCGGCGCCCGACCATGCAGTGGGGCGATCATGATCCTGTTATTTTCCAACGCGCTCGGCATCGTCACCTGGGGCATTGCGGCGGTGATGACCATGTCCTTTGGTACTGCGCTGTCAATCATGGGACTGTCTCTGGCGGTACGCTATGCCCGAAATCAGACGCTCTCATGGTTTGGCGCAGGGCATCCGGCCCTGAAATGGCTTGCGCCTGCAGCCAGAATTGCCGGTGGCGTGGTGCTGATTCTTTTTGCCACGATCCTGTTCTTAACGGTGATCCCGATTAGCGCCAATGGCGATTATATTGCCGCAGG
Organism: Citrobacter farmeri; assembly: GCF_019048065.1. NCBI lineage: Bacteria > Pseudomonadati > Pseudomonadota > Gammaproteobacteria > Enterobacterales > Enterobacteriaceae > Citrobacter > Citrobacter farmeri. Next base: position 423,316 of record NZ_CP077291.1, on the reverse strand, counting down.
TTGCTAACGGTATGCGCAATAATTATCCGATAATGGCGCACCTGTTCAGGTGAATTTCCCTGCCACCTTTGAATTACGCGTCCCAATAGGGATAATACCCGCACAAACAGTGAACCCGGGATCACAATGAGATACTCTCTGCCTTGCCGCACGCTACGTACACGGCCGATGAAACTCGGTACGACGGTGATTTTGATGGTCAGCGCCGTGTTGTTTTCTGTCTTGCTGGTAGTCCACCTGTTCTACTTCTCACAAATCAGCCATATGACGCGTGATGCGCTGGCCAACAAAGCGCTGGCCGTTGCCCGAACGCTGGCAGATTCGCCGGAGATCCGTGAGGGGTTGATGAAAAAACCTGAGGATAGCGGTATTCAGGCGATTGCCGAAGCGGTGCGCAAGCGCAACGATATGCTGTTTATTGTCGTCACCGACATGAAAAGCCTGCGTTATTCCCACCCGGAAGCTCAGCGCATCGGGCAGCCGTTTAAAGGCGACGACATATTGCTGGCGCTGGATGGCCAGGAGAATATCGCTATCAACCGGGGTTTTCTCGCCCAGGCGCTCCGCGTTTTCACCCCCATTTATGACAACAATCACCATCAAATAGGGGTGGTGGCGATCGGTCTGGAGCTGAGTCGGGTCACCGAACAGATTAACAACAGTCGTGGCAGTATTATCTGGTCCATACTTTTTGGCGTGTTGGTTGGTCTGCTGGGCACCTGGGTGCTGGTGAAAGTGCTTAAGCGCATTCTGTTTGGCCTGGAGCCCTATGAGATTTCCACCCTGTTTGAACAGCGCCAGGCGATGTTGCAGTCGATCAAGGAAGGGGTGATCGCCGTTGACGAAAAAGGCGAAGTGACGTTGATCAACGATGCCGCCCAGGAATTACTGAACTACCGCAAGTCCCAGGACGACCCCCAATTATCCACACTCAGCCACGCCTGGTCACAAGTGGTGGATCTCAGCGAAGTTTTGCGCGACGGTACGCCGCACCGCGATGAAGAGATCAACATCAAAGATCGGCTGCTACTTATCAATACCGTCCCGGTCCGCAGCGACGGCAAGATTATTGGCGCAATCTCCACCTTCAGGGACAAAACGGAAGTTCGCAAGTTGATGCAGCGACTTGATGGTATGGTGAACTATGCCGACTCACTCCGTGAACGATCCCACGAATTCATGAATAAATTACATGTGATTCTGGGATTGTTACATCTGAAGAGTTATAAGCAACTTGAAGACTATATTATCAGGACGGCTAACAACTATCAGGAAGAGATCGGTTCACTACTAGGTAAAATTAGATCGCCGGTCATTGCGGGCTTTTTACTCAGTAAGATTAATCGCACATCCGATTCAGGGCATAAACTGGTGATTAGCCATGACAGCCAATTACCGGACAGCGGCAATGAAGATCAAATTGCGGTATTGATCACCGCGCTCGGAAATCTGATTGAAAATGCGATCGACGCGTTAGCACAGCAGTCAGGAGGTGAAATCAACGTCTCCTTATACTATCGCAATGGCTGGTTGCATTGTGAAGTCAGTGACGATGGTCCCGGCATCGAACCGCACCGTCTTGACGCTATCTTTGAGAAAGGCGTCTCGTCTAAAGGAACTGAACGCGGCGTCGGTTTAGCACTTGTTAAACAACAAGTTGAAAGTCTTGGCGGCAATATTTTTGTGGAATCCGAACCTGGTGTTTTCACACAATTTTTTGTACAAATACCCTGGGATGGGCAGAGGGCCAGCACATGATCAATGTCTTTATTATCGATGACGACGCAATGGTAGCGGAGTTAAACCGCCGCTATGTCGCACAGATCCCCGGTTTTCAGTGCTGCGGAACCGCCTCAACGCTGGAGAAAGCCAAAGAGGTTATTTTTCACAGCGACGTTCATATCGACCTGATTTTGCTGGATATTTACATGCAGAAAGAGAACGGGCTGGATCTGCTTCCCCTTCTGCATGCCGCTGGCTGCAAAATCGATGTCATTGTCATCTCTTCGGCTGCTGATGCCATGACGATTAAGGACTCGCTGCACTACGGCGTCGTTGATTACTTGATCAAGCCGTTTCAGGCCTCACGTTTTGAGGAAGCCCTCACCAGCTGGCTGCAAAAGAAAAGGGACATGGACAAGCACCAGTATTATGAGCAGTCGGAGCTGGACCAACTGATTCACGGTAGTGCGTCCAATGAACAGGACACCCGCCGCCTGCCGAAAGGATTAACGCCGCAAACGCTGCGTACGCTGTGTCAATGGATCGATGCGCATCAGGATTATGAGTTTTCCACCGATGAGCTGGCGAATGCGGTGAATATCTCCCGCGTCTCCTGCCGCAAATACCTCATCTGGCTGGTTAACTGCCATATTCTGGTCACCAGCATTCATTATGGCGTCACGGGCAGACCGGTTTACCGCTACCGTATTCAGGCAGAACATTATTCTTTACTTAAGCAATATTGTCAGTAGAAGAACAATCTTAACCTTGCGTTATTTCGTTATATATTGGTAACAATTATTACAATAATGAAAAAATAAAAAGGTTAAGGTTACTGCCTGAAAATTCAGAAATTGTGCCAGATCAAATATAATTGCATCATCTCACATTTATCAATGCTTTATTATTATCCGACATAGCGTTGTTTTTAATTTCAAAAACGCTAACAAAAGTTAATAAAGTATTATCCACCTCATAGAGTGTGTATTTTTAATCACAAAGGAGTAGTCTGGAAATAACCAGACGGATTAACAAAAACGATAAACGGTAGCAACGGAGTTCATGCTACATCTTAGGGATAAGCACACTCTGTGAGCAGATGACATGTTCATGTTTTTCATAAAGATACAAAAAAGATCCCGAGCCTGCTTCTGCTCTCCTTTTTCAACACTGCCCATCGCCGGAGAGTCTTGCTCTCTGAAAAAAGCCTGAAAAAACGATAAGAGTTTCCATGTTGCTTATGAAAAACTTTTATTCAATGTTTAGAAACTAATCACACTTTCAGACGAAACGAATATTAGCCAGGCTCTGCGCCTACAACACAAAAAACAGAACATGGCTGTGATCCATTTATCAAAATTGACTGGTTTTATCGCGAGGGTAAATCAATGCTATTTAGTATACAACTTCTCATTATATTAATATGTTTGTTTTATGGTGCCAGAAAGGGCGGTATCGCGCTGGGTTTGTTAGGCGGTATCGGCCTGGTCATTCTGGTCTTCGTTTTCCACCTCCAGCCGGGTAAACCACCGGTTGACGTCATGCTGGTGATCATCGCCGTGGTCGCGGCCTCGGCAACTCTACAGGCCTCCGGGGGTCTGGATGTTATGTTGCAGATTGCAGAGAAACTGCTGCGCCGCAACCCAAAATATGTCTCAATCGTTGCGCCGTTCGTGACCTGTACTCTGACCATCCTCTGCGGTACTGGCCACGTGGTCTACACGATCCTGCCAATCATTTACGACGTTGCGATTAAAAACAACATTCGTCCGGAACGTCCAATGGCCGCCAGCTCCATCGGCGCGCAAATGGGGATTATCGCAAGTCCGGTATCGGTCGCGGTGGTTTCTCTGGTTGCGATGCTGGGTAATGTGACCTTTGAAGGCAAGCACCTGGAATTCCTCGACCTGCTGGCGATCACCATCCCGTCCACGCTGTTGGGTATCCTGGCAATCGGTATTTTCAGCTGGTTCCGCGGTAAAGATCTGGATAAAGACGAAGACTTCCAGAAATTCATCTCCGTACCGGAAAACCATCATTACGTGTATGGCGACACCGCCACGCTGCTGGACAAAAAGCTGCCGAAAAGCAACTGGCTGGCGATGTGGATCTTCCTTGCCGCGATTGCTGTCGTCGCTATCCTGGGTGCCTTCTCTGAACTGCGCCCTTCATTCGGTGGCAAAGCGCTGTCCATGGTGCTGGTTATCCAGATGTTCATGCTGCTGACCGGCGCGCTGATTATTATCCTGACCAAAACCAATCCCGCTTCAATCTCTAAAAACGAAGTCTTCCGTTCAGGTATGATCGCCATTGTGGCGGTGTATGGTATCGCCTGGATGGCGGAAACCATGTTCGGCGCGCACATGACAGAAATCGAAGGTGTGCTGGGCAACATGGTGAAAGAGTATCCGTGGGCCTATGCGATTGTTCTGCTGCTGGTTTCTAAATTCGTTAACTCTCAGGCAGCGGCGCTGGCGGCTATCGTTCCGGTCGCACTGGCGATCGGCGTTGACCCGGCCTACATCGTGGCATCTGCCCCGGCGTGTTACGGCTACTACATTCTGCCGACCTACCCAAGCGATCTGGCTGCGATTCAGTTTGACCGTTCTGGTACCACCCGCATTGGTCGCTTCGTCATCAACCACAGCTTTATTCTGCCGGGTTTGATTGGTGTGAGCGTCTCCTGCGTCTTTGGCTGGATCTTTGCTGCCATGTACGGATTCCTGTAAAGGTCTCCCGCGTGCCGCCCTTCACCGGGTGGCACGTCACTTATGATATTAAAAGAAATCAATAGGCTGGAAGCACATGTCAAATAAAGCGTTCTTCTATCAGGCACCTTTCCCGATGGGGAAAGACGAAACAGAGTACTACCTGCTCACTTCCGATTATGTCAGCGTGAGTGAGTTTGAAGGAGAGTCCATACTGAAAGTTGAGCCGCAAGCCCTGACGCTGCTGGCGCAACAAGCTTTCCACGATGCCTCCTTCTTGCTCCGCCCCGAACATCAGCAACAAGTCGCCTCCATTCTTCATGACCCCGACGCCAGCGAAAACGATAAATATGTCGCGCTGCAATTCCTGAGAAACTCCGAAATCGCCGCCAAAGGCATTCTGCCGACCTGTCAGGATACCGGCACGGCCATTATCATGGGGAAAAAAGGCCAGCGTGTCTGGACAGGGGGAGGTGATGAAGCGGCGCTGTCAAAAGGGGTGTACAACACCTATATCGAAGACAATCTGCGCTATTCACAGAACGCCGCGCTGGATATGTACAAAGAGGTCAACACCGGTACCAACCTGCCGGCACAGATCGATCTCTACACCGTTGATGGCGATGAATATAAGTTCCTCTGCGTAGCAAAAGGCGGCGGTTCTGCCAACAAAACCTATCTGTATCAGGAAACCAAAGCGCTGCTCACTCCGGGTAAGCTGAAAAATTTCCTCGTTGAGAAAATGCGTACGCTCGGTACCGCAGCCTGCCCACCGTACCATATCGCTTTTGTGATTGGTGGCACGTCTGCAGAAAGCACACTGAAAACCGTGAAGCTCGCCAGCACGCACTACTACGACGCACTGCCTGACACCGGTAACGAGCACGGTCAGGCGTTCCGCGACACACAGCTGGAACAGGAACTGCTGGAAGAGGCGCAAAAACTCGGTCTCGGCGCGCAGTTTGGCGGCAAATATTTCGCCCACGATATCCGCGTGATCCGCCTGCCGCGCCACGGCGCCTCCTGCCCGGTCGGTATGGGCGTCTCCTGCTCGGCAGACCGTAACATCAAGGCCAAAATCAACCGCGAAGGGATCTGGATCGAAAAACTGGAGCACAACCCAGGCCAGTACATCCCGGAAGCCCTGCGTCAGGCCGGTGAAGGCGAAGTGGTAAAAGTTGACCTCAATCGCCCGATGAAAGAGATTCTGGCTCAGCTTTCTCAGTATCCGGTTTCAACCCGCCTGTCGCTGACCGGAACCATTATCGTGGGTCGCGATATCGCGCATGCGAAGCTAAAAGAGCGTATCGAATCTGGCGAAGGATTGCCGCAGTACATTAAAGATCACCCGATCTACTACGCAGGACCGGCGAAAACACCGGCGGGTTATCCGTCAGGTTCATTAGGCCCGACCACCGCGGGCCGTATGGATTCCTACGTCGATCTGCTGCAATCGCACGGCGGCAGTATGATCATGCTGGCGAAAGGTAACCGCAGTCAGCAGGTGACCGATGCCTGCCAGAAACACGGCGGCTTCTATCTGGGCAGTATTGGCGGCCCGGCAGCAGTGCTGGCACAGCAGAGTATCAAGCATCTGGAATGCGTGGAGTATCCGGAACTGGGTATGGAAGCGATCTGGAAAATTGAAGTGGAAGATTTCCCGGCGTTCATCCTGGTGGATGACAAAGGCAACGATTTCTTCCAGCAGATTGTCAGTAAGCAGTGCGCTAACTGCGCGAAATAACCTCTTCGGCCCGGCACCGGACTGTTCTCAACGTTTGAGTGCAGTCCGGTGATCCCCCCGGGCCACCTATTATCCCCCACTGCAGCGTTGAATTTTTATCGGCATCGGTGAATAGTCATCTTTTCCCTTACTTAGAGAATCACGATGATCCGCACATTGCATCCTGGCCTGCTCACTGTTGCTGCCCTGATACTGACGCTTATCCTGATCTACACCGGCCTCTCGGCGGGTGAGAAAATCACCTGGCTTATGGAAGTGACGCCGGTGATTGTTGTAGTACCGCTGCTGCTGGCAACCGCAAAGCGCTACCCGCTTACGCCGCTGCTTTATACGCTGATTTTCTTCCATGCCATCATCCTGATGGTGGGCGGGATGTACACCTACGCCAAAGTGCCCATCGGTTTTGACGTGCAGGATTGGCTGGGCTTAAGCCGCAATCCATACGACAAACTGGGTCATTTCTTTCAGGGGTTGGTGCCAGCACTGGTCGCGCGTGAAATTCTGCTACGCGGCAAGATTGTTCGTGGAAATAAGATGCTGGCATTTCTGGTTTGCTGCGTGGCGCTGGCGATCAGCGCCACTTACGAGCTGATTGAATGGTGGGCGGCACTGGCGATGGGGCAAGGCGCGGATGATTTTCTTGGTACTCAGGGTGACCCCTGGGATACCCAGTCAGACATGTTCTGCGCGCTGTTGGGCGCGTTAACCTCGGTGATTTTGCTGGCGCGCATTCATTGCCGACAGTTGAAGCGCTATCGGTTAGTTGCCGGATAAGCCACAACACCCTCCGGCAATTTGCGCTACCCCCTGCGGTATTTGATCACCAGAATCGGCAAGGCGAACACCAGCGTCAGAAAGTTCGCCATGCTGACCGCCGTGTCCTCAATGAGCAATCCGTAGATCAACCACATCACTAACCCGCAGACAAACATGACGTACATCAGGCCGGAAATCCCCTGCGTATTACGGGTCGCGATGACTTTTATCGCCTGTGGCAGAAAAGAGAGTGTGGTCAGGCTTGCCGCCAGATAGCCTATCAGCGAAATCCATTCCATGATTACGCCTTCACCTCGTCAGACGCGCTAACCGGTATCGCGGGTTTCTCCCGTTGCAAGGCAGGCTGCGGCGCTTTGCGATACTTATCCAGCAAATGAATCTGGATCTTACGCAATGTATCGCCATTGAGACGGTAGTAGCGGAAGTAGAGGATCAGGGTCACGATAAAAAACAGCGTCGGTAATGCAATCATGATGAACTGCATGCCCAGAATAGTTTCGGCAGACTGAACCGCATTGGGCACATAGCCAATGATCCCCAACACCACGGCGATAAAGAAAGCCGAAAACGCGGAACCGCCCTTTACCACCATCGTTTGCACAGCATAGGCAATGCTCTCGCAGCGCACGTTAAACTTATACTCACCGTAATCGACGGTATCCGCCACCATGATCACCTGGAGTACCCAGAACAGCGCGGTACCTATGTTCAGAAAGACACCGGCCAGGCAGATAAGGAACACATTGTGGTATCCCGCCAGCGCCATGATTAACAATACCCCGCCGCTGAGAACCGGCATCACCGACGCGCCTGCCCATAGAATCCGCCGGGAAAGCGCCTTCGCCAGGCGAGGAAAGAAGATCAGCGTCAATAAATTCGCCACACCGGCATAGGACAGGTAATACGGGAAAAGGTCTGCATCGCCAATCACATAGGTGAAATAATAAATCGCGAAACCGGTAATAATATTGGCGGCCACATTGTAAGCCAGCGCCATGCCCAGCAGACAGGAGAGCTGATCGTTTTTGTAGATCAACGCGAGAATCGACTTCAACGTCAGCCGGGTACTGTCCGCGGTAGCCTCGCTGTCTGATGAATACACTTCATGCACATTGCGCAAGGTCACGATGGTGGAGGCAATAAAGAACGCAATCAGTACCAGCGTGAACATCTGGAAACCGAACCCGCGATCCTCACCTCCAACATAACTCACAAACGGCAACGTCACCCCGGCCGTGACAAATCCCGCCAGACTGGCAAAGAAGCGCGGAAACGGTACCAACTGCTCGCGCTCACGTTTATCAAGCGTGATGGTCGGCACCAGCGACCAGAAGGGAATATCCATAATGGTGTAAGTCATGCCCCACAAAATGTAGGTCACGCAGACAAAAACCACCTGTGCCGTGCCTTCAAACAGATGAGCGCTAAACAGCAGAAACAGTACCAGCGAATTCGCCAGTGTGCCGAGCAGGATCCACGGTTTAAATTTTCCCCACCGCGACCGGGTGGCGTTCACAATCCAGCCCATTACCGGATCGTTGAACGCATTCCAGATCTTTGCCACCAGAAACAGCGTACCAACGACACCCACCGATAAGCCCACCACATCGGTGTAGTAATACATCAGGTACATGTAGACGATGCCGATAGCGAAATCCTTACCAAACGCACCGAATCCGTAACTTAATTTTGTTGTCAGAGAGATGCTCATAGGGTACCGGGTCGCTGTTACCAGCGCCCGCCTTCTGTTATTAGAGAGGGTAAACGCCGGGTCTTCGCCCGGCGACGTTGACTATCAACGGTGTAGCCAGGCCGGTAGCCAGTCGCCATGAGAGGCGATCAGGTCATCCACCAGCGCATAGATTTCCTCAATACCCAGCACAGCGGCGGTGTGCGGGTCCATCATAGCCGCGTGGTAAACGCGATCGCGGTTTTCCGTCAGGATGGCTTCGGTTAATAGCGTCTGTACGTTGATATTGGTCTGCATCATCGCCGCCAGATGCGACGGTATCGCCCCCACTTTGGTTGGCTGAATACCATTCGCATCCACCAGACAGGCCACTTCCACGCAGCTGCCCTGCGGCAGGTTGTCGATCAGCGCATCGTTACGCACGTTGCCATAAATCACGCTCGGCTCACCCGTCCAGATGGCGTTCATAATGGTGCTGGCATATTCCCGTGACGGTTGAATATCGATACGCTCCGCGGTTTTGTACTCCTCCAGCTCTTTATGCCAGTTCGCCAGTTGCTCCACACAGCGTTTCGGGTACTCATCCAGTGGGATCTTGTAACGTTCGATCAGATCATCGCGGCCAGGTTTAATAAACCACGGCGTGTATTCGGCAAAGTGTTCCGAGGATTCGGTGACGAAATACCCCAGTTTTTTGAACATCTCATAACGCACAATATTCTGGCAGCGATCGTTGCCGTGAATGTTGGGTTTCGGCGCCAGCCCGGCGTCATAGGCTGCCAGCAGTTCCGGATAGAGATTCACATACGTGCCATCGGCGGTTTTACGTTCCAGTTCGAGATAAAACGCCATATGGTTGATCCCGGCACAGCGATAGCGTAATGAAGCAGGATCAATGTTCAGATCGCGTGCCAGTTCTTCCGCCGTTCCCTGCACGGAGTGGCAAAGCCCCACCTGTTTAATGTGGGGATAGCGGGCATACATTGCCCAGGTATTCATTGCCATCGGGTTGACGTAATTCAGCAGGGTGGCGTCCGGGCAGACCTGCGTCATATCTTCACAGATCTGCCACAAGTGCGGGATAGTGCGCAGCGCGCGCATAATGCCGCCTGGGCCGAGCGTATCGGCGATCGTTTGCTCCAGACCGTGACGTTTACAGACCTCGAAATCGGTCACCGTGCAGGGTTCATAGCCGCCAATCTGAAAGGCGACAACGACAAAATCGGCATCCTGTAGCGCCGCTTTTTGCTCCGTATGACAGGTAATGTGTCCGGACGCACCGGCAGAATCCATTAGCTTACGCACAACGACGTGCGACTCTTCAAGGCGCGTCTCATCAATATCCATCAGGGCAATATGCGCCGACTTCAGCGCCTCGCGGTGAAAGACATCACCGAGGATATTTTTCACGAAAATCGTTGAACCGGCGCCGATAAAGGTAATTTTTGGGGCTGTCATCATGACTCTCCAGAACAGTAGTGAACAGAATCATGGTGGCACGCGAACTGAGCGAAAACCTCCGACTTCCGCGATGAGCATTCCCGGAAACTCAGATCCTCTGCTGGCCGCACAGCGATCTGAGTTTTTGGGACAAAATAGACGGAAAAGCAGAGTATCCGGGCCGTTATAAGGTCTACTATCAATCATGACCGTCGATTTTGTGTCCGAATTCCCGGTTCTGAACCCGTAAAGCTGGCATGATTCTGACAATTCAGGAAACGGAGTGACGATGAGCACGCAATCAATCCCCTTTCTCCCACCCGACCCACATATGTGCAATGGTGACGAAAAACAGACGCGCAGCCCGCTGTCGCTCTATTCCGAATATCAACGGCTGGATATTGAGCTACGCGCGCCGCATGCGATGGCCGCCAGCCACTGGCATGGTCAGGTCGAGGTGAATGTCCCCTTTGATGGTGACGTGGAGTATTTGATCAACAATGAGGTTGTGCAGATAAAACAAGGACATATTACAATGTTCTGGGCCTGTACGCCGCATCAGCTTACCCGTCCCGGCAACTGCCGCCAGATGGCGATCTTCAGTTTGCCGATGCACCTGTTTCTCTCCTGGCCGTTGGATCGGGAGCTTATCAATCATGTCACACACGGTATGGTGATAAAGTCCCTTGCCACCCAGCAACTCAGTACCTTTGAAGTTCTGCGCTGGCAGCAGGAGACAAACAGTCCGAACGAACAAGTTCGTCAACTGGCGATCGATGAAATCGGCCTGATGCTTAAGCGCTTTAGCCTTTCCGGCTGGCAGCCAATTTTGCTCAACAAAACCTCACGCACACATAAGAATAGCGTTTCACGCCACGCGCAGTTTTATGTCAGCCAGATGTTGGGATTTATTGCTGATAATTACGATCAGGCACTCACCATTAATGACGTCGCGGACCATGTGAAACTCAATGCCAACTATGCGATGGGGATATTTCAACGCGTGATGCAACTGACCCTGAAGCAATACATCACCGCCATGCGAATTAATCACGTTCGCGCCCTGCTCAGCGATACGGATAAAACCATTCTCGACGTAGCGCTGACAGCAGGCTTCCGCTCCAGCAGTCGTTTTTACAGTACCTTCAGCAAATATGTCGGCATGTCTCCGCAACAATACCGTAAGTTGAGCCAGCAGCGTCGGCAACTCATGGCGGGGTAATGCCTGATATCACTATCAGCTCAAAAAATAGTTCAGCTGTCGATAAACTGCCGCCAAAAACACCAGAAAAACCAATTTAACCCATTGTTTAAAAACAATTAATTTCAAAAAACCGTTATTTCTCGCCCTCTTTACACCTTTTTTTGTCAGGATAATACTTGCCCGCATCACAGATTCCTCCACAACCGGGTAAAAGATGATGAAAGTATTAATTGTTGAAAGTGAATTTCTGCATCAGGACACCTGGGTCGGCAAGGCCGTGGAACGTCTGGCAGACGCCTTAAGTCGGCAAAATATTACCGTCATTATGTCCACGTCTTTCGACGACGGCTACGCCATCCTGTCGGCAAACGAAGCCATTGATTGCCTGATGTTCAGCTATCAAATGGAACATCCTGATGAACATCAAAACGTCAGAGAACTGATCGGTAAGCTTCATGAGCGCCAGCAAAATGTGCCGGTTTTTCTGTTAGGTGACAGAGAGAAAGCCACCGCCTCGCTGGACCGCGATATGCTGGAGCTTGTCGATGAGTTCGCCTGGATCCTTGAAGACACCGCTGACTTTATCGCAGGCCGCGCCATTGCGGCGATGACCCGTTATCGTCAACAACTGTTGCCGCCGCTGTTCAATGCGCTGATGAAATACAGCGATATTCACGAGTACTCCTGGGCCGCGCCGGGCCACCAGGGCGGCGTCGGTTTTACCAAAACGCCTGCGGGTCGCTTCTATCATGACTATTACGGCGAAAACCTGTTCCGCAGCGACATGGGGATTGAGCGTGCTTCGCTGGGCTCACTGCTCGATCACACCGGTGCCTTTGGCGAAAGTGAAAAGTACGCCGCACGGGTGTTTGGCGCGGACCGTTCCTGGTCCGTGGTGGTCGGAACCTCCGGTTCTAACCGCACCATCATGCAGGCCTGCATGACCGATAACGATGTGGTGGTACTGGACCGTAACTGCCATAAATCAATCGAACAGGGGTTGATCCTGACCGGGGCGAAACCGGTGTATATGGTGCCGAGTCGTAACCGCTACGGCATCATCGGCCCTATCTACCCGCAGGAAATGCAGCCGGAAACCCTGGAGAAAAAAATCAGCGAAAGCCCACTGACCAAAGATAAAGTGGGGCAAAAGCCTTCTTACAGCGTCGTAACCAACTGCACTTATGACGGTGTCTGCTATAACGCGAAATCCGCGCAGGCGTTACTGGCGCAAACCACCGATCGCATCCACTTCGATGAAGCCTGGTACGGTTATGCCCGCTTCAATCCGATTTACGCCGATCACTATGCGATGCGCGGCGAACCGGGCGATCACAGCGGTCCTACCGTTTTTGCCACCCACTCCACGCACAAACTGCTGAACGCACTTTCTCAGGCCTCTTACATTCATGTGCGGGAAGGTCGTGGCGCGGTGAATTTCTCCCGTTTCAACCAGGCGTACATGATGCATGCCACCACCTCGCCGCTGTATGCCATCTGTGCATCCAACGACGTGGCGGTGTCAATGATGGACGGCAACAGCGGCCTGTCGCTGACTCAGGAAGTGATCGACGAAGCCATCGACTTCCGCCAGGCCATGGCACGTCTGTATAAAGAGTTCAGCGCCGACGGCGACTGGTTCTTCAAGCCGTGGAACAAAGAGGTGGTCACCGATCCACAGACCGGTAAAACCTTCGATTTTGCTGATGCTCCGGCGAAACTGCTGGCCACTGACCAGAACTGCTGGGTAATGCGTCCTGGCGAATCCTGGCACGGCTTTAAGGACTTACCCGATAACTGGAGTATGCTCGACCCGATTAAGGTCAGTATTCTCGCACCGGGTATGGGCGACGATGGTGAACTGGAAGAGACCGGTGTGCCTGCCGCGCTGGTCACCGCCTGGCTTGGGCGTCATGGTATTGTGCCGACCCGCACCACCGATTTTCAGATTATGTTCCTGTTCTCGATGGGTATCACCCGTGGGAAATGGGGGACGCTGATTAACACCCTGTGCTCCTTCAAACATCATTACGATGCCAACACTCCGCTGGCGCAGGTCATGCCGGAACTGGTGGAAGAACATCCCCAAACCTATGCCAATATGGGGATCCACGATCTGGGTGACCAGATGTTTGCCTGGCTGCGTGAGAATAACCCTGGCGCACAACTGAACGCCGCTTATTCCGGCCTGCCAGTTGCCGAGATTACGCCGCGTGAGGCTTATAACGCCATCGTAAACGACAACATCGAAATGGTCGCCATTGAGCAACTACCGGGACGCATTGCGGCGAACTCCGTTATCCCTTATCCGCCGGGAATTCCAATGCTGCTCTCTGGCGAGAACTTTGGTGATGAAAACAGTCCGCAGGTAGCTTATCTCCGCGCCCTGCAATCCTGGGATCATCACTTCCCCGGCTTCGAGCATGAAACCGAAGGTACTGAAATCATTGATGGTATCTATCACGTGATGTGCGTAAAAGCGTAAGTCTATTCCGACGACTGTGTCATGAAATGGCCATCCTGATGCAGCCTGGTTTTGGCCACAAGGTGATGACGAGCGTTTCCTGAGTATTGCTGAAAAAAACTAACATTGTCATACCTTTTTGCGCGGGTCCCCCCGCGCTTTTTTTTATCCACTTGCCTGGTTTCCACCGCGTAAAAATTTCTGTACATAGCAATTATCTGACGCCTATTGTAATTTCAATCAAAACTATTATTTTATTGTGGACTTCATTCGTCATACAAATCAAAATATCTGCTTTATCTCTCCACTTTGGCGAGAACGGGTATTTTATGTTCATATTTCGGGAGGTGGGGTATGAGAATTTTCAGCAATAATCCTTGCATTGTAGTGTTAACCGAAAAAGACGTTTGGCTACGAGTAAATGGTAAAGAAGCTATCAATTTAAAAGCGAATCATATGGCACTCATCGCCTGTGAAAATAACATCGTCGATATATCATCAATTAATAACGCACTGGTTGCACATATTAGCCGGGATATCATTAAAGACTACCTTCGTTTCTTAAATAAAGATCTCACGGCTATTCCCCTCTGGCAACGGAGCGCCTCCCCGGTATTAACCGCCGATTGCCTGACTCCCGATGTCTTTCGGGTAGCTGCGCAGCACAGCATTGCGCATACCGATAGTCCTGGTGAAGAAGAACGTACGCGTGCCCTGCTGTTTACCGTGTTATCACGTTTTCTCGACAGTAAGAAGTTCATGCCTCTGCTCATGTATATGCTGCGAAATCGCGTTAGCGACAGCGTTTACCATATTATTGAGAGTGATATTCATAAAGCCTGGAATCTGAACCAGGTCGCCCGTTGTCTCTGCCTTAGCCCGAGTTTGCTAAAGAAGAAACTCAAAAGCGAGAACACCAGCTACAGTCAAATTGTCACTACCTGCCGCATGCGCTACGCCGTTAATCAGCTCCTGATGGATGGTAAGAATATATCCCAGGTTTCCGAACTGTGTGGTTATAACAGTACATCGTACTTTATCTCTGTTTTCAAAGAGTATTATGGCATGACCCCATTGCATTATGTCAGCCAGTTTAAAGATCGTGCAGCAGCGTGATTTTTGAACACTTTACAATGAGCCACGATAATATCAGCATTAGCGATAACCCGCGTCGGACATAATTCAACCGACTTCTGAAGGCGTATTATGGGACATCATTTATTGTTCCTTTCAGGAGTTTATTTATGTCCTCGGATGCTGATGCTCACAAAGTGGGCTTAATCCCCGTCACCTTAATGGTGTCGGGGAATATAATGGGTTCAGGGGTTTTCCTGCTGCCTGCAAACCTGGCCGCCACCGGCGGGATTGCAATCTACGGATGGCTGGTCACGATCATCGGCGCGCTGGCGCTGTCGATGGTCTACGCGAAAATGTCGTCCTTAGATCCCAGTCCCGGCGGTTCTTACGCTTATGCACGCCGCTGCTTTGGGCCGTTCCTCGGTTACCAGACCAACGTGCTGTACTGGCTCGCCTGCTGGATCGGTAACATCGCGATGGTCGTTATCGGCGTCGGTTACCTGAGCTACTTCTTCCCGATTCTGAAAGATCCGCTGGTGCTGACGCTCACCTGCGTGGTGGTACTGTGGATCTTCGTTCTGCTCAATATTGTCGGTCCAAAAATGATCACCCGCGTTCAGGCCGTCGCCACCGTGCTGGCACTGGTCCCCATCGTCGGTATCGCCGTGTTTGGCTGGTTCTGGTTCCGTGGCGAAACCTATATGGCCGCCTGGAACGTGAGCGGTATGAACACCTTCGGGGCGATTCAGAGCACCCTTAACGTTACGCTGTGGTCGTTCATTGGGGTAGAAAGCGCCTCGGTAGCGGCAGGCGTGGTCAAAAACCCAAAACGCAATGTGCCGATCGCCACCATTGGCGGAGTGCTGATTGCTGCCGTGTGCTATGTGCTCTCCACCACCGCCATCATGGGGATGATCCCCAACGCCGCGCTGCGCGTCTCAGCTTCACCGTTCGGTGACGCGGCACGCATGGCGCTCGGTAACACCGCCGGCGCAATTGTTTCCTTCTGCGCGGCAGCAGGTTGTTTAGGTTCACTGGGTGGCTGGACATTACTGGCCGGACAGACTGCAAAAGCCGCTGCCGATGACGGTCTTTTCCCGCCCATTTTTGCCCGCGTGAATAAAGCGGGGACACCGGTTGCCGGGCTGATTATCGTCGGGATCCTGATGACGGTCTTCCAGTTCAGCAGCATGTCGCCAAACGCCGCGAAAGAGTTTGGTCTCGTCTCCTCGGTGTCCGTCATCTTCACGCTGGTGCCATATCTGTACACCTGCGCTGCGCTGCTTTTGCTCGGCCACGGACACTTCGGCAAAGCGCGTCCACTCTATCTGGTGGTGACCTTTGTGGCCTTTATCTACTGTATCTGGGCGGTGGTCGGTTCCGGTGCGAAAGAGGTGATGTGGTCGTTTGTAACCCTGATGATCATCACTGCGCTGTACGCCCTGAACTACAACCGGATCCACAAAAACCCCTTCCCACTGGATGCGCCAGTAAACCGCAATTAACCACGAACCCTTCGTGATTGCGCCCGATAAGCACACGCTTATCGGGCTTACGTTAATCCCTCAGTCTGTAGGCCAGTTAAGGCATTGATGTCGCGGTCCGGCCCCCCCTTCAGTCAACATTAAGAACTTAAGGTTGGCTTAACGTTACTCTGCGAGGATCTGCGCCAATTAGTCTACGGAAGCTCCACCATGTTAAAGCGCATTATCAGAAGACCCATTCTCAGCCTGTTGGCCTGGTTACTGCTGGTTTCATTCTATTTGTCTGTTTGCCTGAACATCGCCTTCTACAGGCAGGTGGTGCAGGCCCTGCCGCTGGATTCCCTGCGTAATGTACTGGTCTTCTTGTCGATGCCGGTGGTGGCGTTCAGCGTCATCAATATTGTCCTGACGCTGGCTTCTTTCCTGTGGCTTAACCGCCTGCTGGCCTGCCTGTTTATTCTGATGGCCGCATCGGCGCAGTACTTCATCATGACTTACGGCATCATCATCGACCGCTCGATGATTGCCAATATGGTGGATACCACGCCTGCCGAAACGTTCGCGTTGATGACGCCGCAGATGGTGCTGACACTCGGTCTTAGCGGCATTGTGGCGGCGATCGTCGCCTGTTGGATCAAAATCAAACCGACCACGCCAGCCCTACGTAACGTGCTATATCGCGCCGCCAACGTGCTGGTGTCGGTGTTATTGATCGTACTGGTGGCGGCTTTTTTCTATAAAGATTACGCCTCACTGTTTCGCAACAATAAGGAACTGGTCAAAGCCCTTAGCCCGTCAAACGGCATTGTCGCCAGTTGGTCCTGGTACTCCCATCAGCGCCTCGCGCACCTGCCGCTGGTCCGCATCGGCGAAGATGCACATCGTAATCCGCAGCTGCAGCAAGAGAAGCGCCAAAATCTGACCATCCTGATCGTCGGCGAAACCTCACGTGGCGAAAACTTCTCGCTCGGCGGATACTCACGCGAAACCAACCCACTGTTAGCAAAAGATAATGTGGTCTACTTCCCACGCACCACCTCGTGTGGTACCGCCACGGCGGTGTCTGTGCCCTGCATGTTCTCCAACATGCCGCGCAAGCACTACGACGAAGAACTGGCGCAGCATCAGGAAGGCATGCTCGATATTATCCAGCGCGCGGGCATTAAGGTGCTGTGGAACGACAACGACGGCGGCTGTAAAGGCGCCTGTGACCGCGTACCGCATCAAAATATGACGGCGTTAAACCTGAAAGGTGAATGCATCGACGGCGAATGCTATGACGACGTGCTGTTCCACGGCCTGGAGGAGTACATCAACCGCCTGGAGGGTGATGGAGTGATTGTACTGCATACCATCGGTAGCCACGGCCCCACCTATTACAACCGCTACCCGCCGCAGTTCAGGAAATTTACCCCGACCTGCGATACCAATGAAATCCAGACCTGCTCACAGGAACAATTAGTGAACACGTACGATAATACCGTGCTGTATGTCGACTATATTGTTGATAAAACAATTAATCTCCTGAAAACGCACCAGGACAAATTCACCACCAGTCTGGTTTATCTTTCCGACCACGGCGAGTCGCTGGGCGAAAACGGCGTTTATCTGCACGGCCTGCCGTATGCCATTGCGCCAGATGCGCAGAAGCATGTGCCGATGCTGCTGTGGCTGTCAGAGGATTATCAGCAGCGCTACCAGGTTGATGCAAACTGCCTGCAAAAACAGGCGCGAGCTCAGGATTACTCGCAGGACAATCTTTTCTCGACCATGCTGGGACTGACCGGCGTACAGACCACGCAATATCAGGCCGCAGATGATATTCTGCAGCCCTGCAGGAGAACCACTCAATGAAAATACTGATTGTTGAAGACGATACGCTGCTTTTGCAGGGCCTGATTCTGGCGGCGCAAACCGAAGGATACGCCTGCGATGGCGTCTCGACCGCCCGCGCGGCAGAGCAATGCCTGGAGACCGGTCATTACAGTCTGGTGGTGCTGGACCTCGGTCTGCCTGACGAAGATGGCCTGCACTTTCTTACCCGCATCCGGCAGAAAAAATATACCCTGCCGGTGCTGATCCTTACCGCACGTGACACGCTCGGCGATAAGATTTCCGGGCTGGACGTCGGGGCGGATGATTATCTGGTGAAGCCTTTTGCGCTGGAAGAGTTGCACGCCCGTATTCGCGCGCTGCTACGTCGTCACAATAACCAGGGCGAGAGCGAACTGGTTGTTGGCAACCTGACGCTGAATATGGGTCGTCGACAGGTGTGGAAAGAGGGGGAAGAGTTAATTCTCACGCCCAAAGAGTACGCGCTGCTGTCACGCCTGATGTTGAAATCGGGAAGTCCGGTGCACCGGGAAATTCTCTATAACGACATCTATAACTGGGATAACGAACCGTCTACTAACACCCTGGAAGTGCATATCCACAATCTGCGCGATAAAGTTGGGAAATCACGTATTCGTACCGTTCGCGGCTTTGGCTACATGTTGGTGGCGGCCGCGACTGAGGAAAGCTAATTGAATCTGAAGCGTTTTCTGCGCCAGCCAATGACCCTGCGTCGGAGGCTGATGATCACCATCGGTATGATTTTGCTGGTTTTCCAGCTTATCAGCACCTTCTGGCTCTGGCACGAAAGCACCGAGCAGATCCAGTTGTTTGAGCAGGCACTGCGGGATAACCGCAATAACGATCGCCATATCATGCATGAAATCCGCGAGGCGGTCGCCAGTCTGATCGTCCCCAGCGTGTTTATGGTGGGGTTAACGCTGTTCATCTGCTATCAGGCCGTTCGCCGCATCACCCGTCCACTCGCCAATCTGCAACAAGAGTTAGAGACCCGCACGGCGGATAATCTCTCGCCCATCGAGATTCACAGCTCAACGGTCGAAATTGAAGCGGTTGTTTCGGCACTCAACCAGTTGGTGAATCGACTGACCACGACCATCGAGAACGAGCGCCTGTTTACCGCCGACGTCGCGCACGAGCTGCGAACGCCGTTATCGGGTGTCCGTCTGCATCTGGAGCTACTGTCAAAAGCGCACAACGTGGATGTCGCACCGCTACTTGGCCGTCTTGATCAAATGATGGACAGCGTCTCGCAGCTTTTACAACTCGCCCGCGTGGGCCAGTCTTTTTCATCGGGAAACTATCAGCAGGTCAGGCTGCTGGAAGATGTGATCCTGCCATCTTACGATGAGCTGAGCACAATGCTGGAACAGCGCGAACAGACGCTGTTGCTGCTGCCCGATCGTCAGGACGATGCCATCGTGCAGGGCGATGCGACGCTACTGCGGATGCTGCTGCGCAATCTGGTAGAGAATGCCCATCGCTACAGTCCGCAAGGAACTACCATCACCATTACCCTGAATGTTAATGATCAGGCAACTATGGCGGTAGAAGATGAAGGACCGGGAATTGATGAAAGCAAGTGTGGCGAACTCAGCAAAGCTTTCGTACGCATGGACAGCCGTTACGGTGGGATCGGATTGGGGCTAAGCATTGTCAGCCGCATTACGCAGCTGCACCACGGTCAGTTTTTCCTGCAAAACCGCAGTGGAACAACGGGAACCCGCGCCTCGGTGCTGTTGAAGAAGGTTTAGTAGCTTGAAAACCAGATGTACAGGAAGCTACTGACAATCAGTACGCTGAACACGGTGGTTATACTTTCATAAATACGCTGTTTCATCACACTCTCCTCCAGGGGATGGAAGAGAGTGTGCCAGTCAGAGATTAAGCAAACCTTAAGGCTTACTCGTCAATCCGCGGATGCTGCTGCACCAGGCGCGTACGCTTCGCCTGCAGGTCAGCAATCTCCTGATCGATATCCTCAATTTTCTGCTCAATATTATCGTAGTGCTCGCCGAGAATTTCTTTCGCTTCCTGAATATCCGAAGCGGCAGGCGTCGCCCCTTTCAGCGGCTGATTCGCGGTCTCTTTCATGGTGATACCGGTAATGAAACCAATCACGGCGATCACCATCAGGTAGTAGGCCGGCATCATCAGATTCTGCGAGCTTTCCACCAGCCAGGCCGCCAGCGTTGGCGTCAGACCGGCAATCAGTACCGAAATGTTAAATGCCGCCGCCAACGCACTGTAACGAATGTGCGTCGGGAACATCGCCGGCAGCGAAGAGGCCATCACCCCGGTAAAGCAGTTGAGGATCACCGCCAACATCAGCAGACCGGCAAAAATCAGGCCGATGATATTGCTGTTAATCAGAATAAAGGCCGGAATTGCCAGCGCAAACAGCGCGATGCTCCCCATGATCACGAACGGACGACGGCCAAAACGGTCACTCAGCAGCCCCATTACCGGCTGAACAAACAGCATCCCGATCATAATGGCGATGATAATCAGCACGCCGTGATCTTCAGAGTAATGCAGGTTATGCGACAGATAGCTCGGCATATAGGTCAGCAGCATGTAGTAGGTGACGTTGGTAGCAATCACCAGGCCAATACAGGCCAGCAGGCTGCGCCAGTGCTTCGTGGCAATCTCTTTAAAGGAGACTTTCGGTCCGTCCTGCAAGCCTTCGCGGTCGCCCTGTTCCAGTTTATCGACGTGCTGCTGGAACGCCGGTGTCTCTTCCAGAGCATGGCGCAGATAGAGTCCGATTATCCCTAACGGCAAGGCAATAAAGAACGGAATACGCCAGCCCCATTCCAGGAAGTTCTCTTCCCCGACCACCGTCGAGATCAGCACCACCACGCCCGCACCCAGCACAAATCCGGCAATGGAGCCGAAGTCCAGCCAGCTTCCCATAAAGCCGCGTTTACGGTCCGGAGAATACTCGGCCACAAAGATCGACGCGCCGGTATACTCACCGCCGACAGAGAACCCCTGCGCCATCTTACACAACAACAGCAGGATCGGAGCCCAGATGCCTATCGAGGCATAGGACGGTATCAGGCCGATACAAAAGGTACTGATCGACATAATCACAATGGTGATGGCAAGAATCTTCTGTCGACCATATTTATCGCCGAGCATACCGAAGAACAAACCACCGAGCGGACGAATCAGAAAGGGAACAGAAAAAGTAGCAAGGGCGGCAATCATCTGCACGCTGGGGTCAGCCCCCGGGAAGAACACTTTACCTAATGCGTAGGCAACGAACCCATAAACCCCAAAATCAAACCACTCCATCGCGTTACCCAGCGACGCTGCGGTAATCGCCTTTCGCAATTTACCGTCATCGATAATCGTGACGTCACGAAGCGTAATCGGTTTTACTTTTTTCCTTTTCAGCATAGCTGTCCTCGTAGACTAAGCCCTGTCTCGCTGCATACCGACTCCATTGGCGCACTGAGCGCAAACGTCGCCGTCGAGCGCGGAGTTACTCAGGCGCAACTCCTGTAACAAGCGTAGCAGGTTTACTTACACGGACTGGTTAAGGTCTGTACAACCGAACCTGTTGACGCCTGATTTGGGCGGTTAATGAGCTATCTACCCTACCAGTGTTTAAAATTGTGATCAACTTCACATATATGTTTAGGTTTCGTCAACGCAGGTAAATAAGGTGATCCTGAGTCTCTTTTTTTAAAGCGCAGAGTTGTTCTTTTTTTCGTTTTCGATCTCTATTTTCTTGTGCTTGCTTAATAAAAAGTCACTGCTGTTATTATTATTCTGCCAGGTAATACGCTCTCATTTTTCACAACTTCTTTACGGTAATTTTAAATATTCAGATCGCGCTGGAATGTTTACATTGATTATGTGACAAAGATAACTAAAACATCGTTTCGTTTTGATTGAATCAGCATTCCAATGAATGCAAGATAATAGTCGATGTAATACCACCGGGAAGCGAAAAACGCCGATACAGGGTGCAATCGCTACGTAGAACATAAAGAGAATGCAGATTAGCCTGCTTTCTAATTTTATATAACAATCTGAATTTTAATATTTTTTTCCACCTTACCCGTTTGTTCCGCGGGCAAGAAGTGAGGACATTTATGAGAATTAAAGCCACCATTGAACGCATCCCTGGTGGGATGATGTTGATTCCATTGCTGCTGGGTGCGGTTGTAAATACCCTGGCACCGAATACCGGTGCTTATTTTGGTTCCTTTACAAAAGGCATGATTACCGGCACGGTACCAATTCTTGCTGTGTGGTTTTTCTGTATCGGGGCATCGATTGATTTACGCGCTACCGGTACGGTCTTGCGTAAATCCGGCACGCTGGTGATTACCAAAATAGCCGTGGCGTGGGTAGTGGCAATGATTGCTGCATCATTTATTCCGGATACGGGTATTCAGACCGGTTTCTTTGCCGGTCTTTCCGTACTGGCGATTGTTTCCGCGATGGATATGACCAACGGCGGTCTGTATGCCAGCCTGATGAACCAGTACGGTACGAAAGAAGAGTCCGGTGCGTTCGTCCTGATGTCTCTGGAATCCGGTCCGTTGATGACGATGGTGATTCTGGGTGCGGCGGGTCTGGGTTCCTTCGAACCACATCACTTTATCGGCGCGGTGCTGCCGTTCCTGATAGGCTTCACGCTGGGCAACCTTGACCACGATCTGCGCGCGTTCTTCAGCAAAGCGACACCGGTACTGATTCCGTTCTTCGGCTTTGCGCTGGGTAACACCATCAATCTGGGCGTTATTGTTGATACGGGTCTGCTGGGTATCCTGCTGGGTGTGGCAGTCATTGTCATCACCGGTATTCCGCTGATTATTGCTGACCGCGTGATCGGTGGCGGTAATGGTACTGCAGGTGTCGCAGCGTCCTCTGCGGCAGGTGCCGCCGTCGCCAACCCGGTGATTATCGCGCAAATCAACCCGGCGTTTGAACCGGTCGCCGCTTCCGCGACGGCGCTGGTCGCCGCCAGCGTGGTGGTCACGGCGATTCTGGTGCCGATTATTACTGCACTCTACGCCAAACGCTTCGCCAGACTTCCGGCACCAGCAACGGCAGAAGAAACAACAGCAGAATCCGCAAACCACTAATCATCACCCCTCTCCTCTCAAAGTATGAGGGGAGAGGGGGGAAACACCTCTTCAACCATCGCATCCACCAGTCGTTTTGCCGAACAGAGTCGCGGCATACCCAGCGCAACCGTCTGCCAGCGCTGTGTCACAGACCAGCTCACCGGATGTTTTTCCGCCTCACACCAGTCTCCCAGCCAGCTCAACATGTCGCTGTACTCGCCTGAACCGGCAATCGCGGTAGTATTTAGCCACTGATGATAGTAGTGACGCGTCGTGGGCGCGGCATTGATGCTGTGGGCCAGATAGTTTGTCGCCATCGCACGGAGATTATCTTTCAGCATCGCCGCCACGTCCGGATTGGCCAGACGACAGGCATCGCCAAACGGTCCCCAGCGCAACTCTTCCAGCGCAATAAAACAGCGCCCCGGTAACGACCATCCCTCATACGCACCCGCCAGCCAGCGGGTAAACACCTGCTCGCTGTGTTCCCCGGCCTGGACGGTGAGACCTCGCTGGCTTAACGCCTTCTCCTTCCAGGCGCAGCGCTGACGAAACCACTCGCTCAGCGAAGCAAGCTGTTGATCCAGCCCAAGGATGGACGGCCCGCGAGAGAGGTCCGTCTGCTGTAAAACCTGTAGTCGCGCAGCGATCCGCGTCAGCGCCAGATGGCCCGGATCGAGCATACCAGCCAGTTTTTCCACCAGCTTCAGGCGCATCATCAGATGTTCACTGAATATGCCGGCCATGGCCCACGCCCGTAGCTGCGTCCGGGAGAGGATCTCCTGCGTCAGACGTTCACGAAACTGCTGCTGTTGCTGCGTGCCGCCGGCCCGTTTCGGTTCTTCTCCCTGAACCAGATCGACCATAAACTTCGGGTGGATACACTCCAGCGTCCGTCCGGGGCCTTCCAGTAACGCGTTTGTCATGTGTGTTCGGCCACAAAAAGGGTTTGAATGTCATCACGGAGCAGGCGGGAGTCCTCATAAATCCAGGCGGTGGCGGCAATACTGTGCTGCAACTGCTGACTCAGACTTTGAACAGCCGATTCATTTTGCTGACGAACCAGCAAACTCTCACGCAGGCTCTCCTGCAATCCCGACAGGCACAATGAGAAATCGGCAAAAAATGTTGCCATACCTGCCGTAACTGAAACATCGACCTGGGCGGCTAAAGCTTTACGAATTTGTTGGCAGAAGTGGCTGACGTACTCCACCAGACTCTGATGCAGCGCATTGATATCAATCAGATAGCGCGTCTTCGCTTCGACATAGTCATTCCAGCTCCAGTTGGGCTGATTCAGCCAACGGGAGAACGTCTCACGCACCCCGCTCACGCGGGGGGCATCGCTTTCGACGCGGTCCTGCTGGGCAATCGCATCGCTGAATAACTGCCGCGTCGTGAAGTTAAACATGGAGGAGTGAAAGGCCGGAAAGCTGATCCTGGGGCGAAACCCCGCATGACTCAACTCCTCTTTTACCCGCATTTCAATGGGGCGCATCGCTTCGTTTAGCGACCGGCTGAGGGTGGCTTCCAGTTGCTCAAAACGTATTGCCAGATCGCGGCTGATATTGTCCTGCGCCGCCAGCAGAACCCCCTCACAGGCGGAACGTAACTTGCTGAGGATCACCTGCGCCTGCGCTTCGTCGTGCAGCACCAGCATCTCCCCGTCAAGCTCCGCCTGCGGCAGCGGCGACCAGCTATCGCCGCGCGACAGTTGCAATATCTGCTCGCGGCTGAACAAGGTCTCAATGCTACGCAAGATCGTGGCCTGTTGCTGGTTAAGAAAGCCGCTGGCCGACGTCAGCGCCAGCCCAACCTCATGGTGGATCTCATCGCTAACGCTATCCTGACTCACCTTCAATTGCTGCATGTCCTCTTCCAGGCGCGCGATATTTTGTTGCAGCTTGTCAAAAGCGACCGTCAGACAGTGAAAGCGAAAATCCAGATATTCGCGAGCGCTGTGGGCATAATTCAGCAATTTATGCGAGGCGGAACGCAACGCATACAGCGAGGCATTGGCATAGGCGGCATGAATTAAGGTCCGGATCGGCTGTTCAAATAACGAATCTTCCCACAGCAAGTCCGCGGCGTGGCGAAGGTGTTCGATATCATCCAGATCGGCGCTTCGCCAGCGTCGACCGAGCGCCTCCTCGGCAAAGTCCTGTACCCAGCGCTGCTCCTCGTGATCGGGCAGACAACCGTGGGTTGCCAGTTCATGGCGCGCCCGGTTAGCCAGATATCCCCACATTGAAGAGACCGGATAAATCTGCGCCGGGTTAATACAGCCCTTCATCAGGGTGCCGGAAATCAGCGCTCTCACCTGCTCTTCGTCATCACTGTTGCGATCTTTCTGGTCAAATTTATTCACCAGCGCATACAGCGGCACCGATTTTCCTACCGCGGCGATAGCCTGGCGTACCTCTTCATCGGAAATCGATTTCAACTGGGTATAGTCCATCACCGCCAGCACCGCAGAGGCGCGGGCCAGTTGCTCATTGAGCATTTTTTGCAGGTGTGGCTGCCCGGCTTCGTTTGGCCCCGGCGTATCCAGCAACGTCAGTTGACCCGGATAATTCTCCAATCCCGCCAGATGCACAAACTCCACCTCAATGACCGGAATATGTTCAATAGCCGCATAGGCAGAAAAAGGAAAATCGACCTCCAGCGCTTTCGACAGGCGTACCAAATCGTTGAGACTTTTCAGACAGTGAAAGATCGGCTGCGCACCGAGATAGTGGCGCTCAAAGGCTTCCCCTTTTTCGATGCGCTGCATGAGGCCGTTCATGTCTTTATCAATTTCCAGCACCTGAGTCAGATTCTGCCGATCGCAGGCGTGCATGCTCTCCTGCAAGGTCTTCATCAAGGCATCGATGGGGGCAACGTGGGAAAAATGCAGCACCGGTTCTTTCTGACCGGGTGTATGGCGGATCAGCGTCGGCAACGCCGTCATCGGACGATTGCGATTGGGCAGCACTTCGGTCCCGACAATGGCATTGATCGTGGTTGATTTCCCCGCTTTCATGGTGCCCACAATCGCCAGCACCATTTCCAGCCGCGAGATTTTTCGCAACTCATTATTCAGCGTGGCCTGCTGGGCCTCGACCCCTCGGGAGCTAAAATGCATGGGCTGAACGTTGAGGTCATCCTCACGCTTTAATGAGGAAGCGCCCTCCAGAGTCGCCGTTGGCATTTTTTTTACGGTCTTAAGATGCTCTAAAGAGAGCATCAGCAAGCGTTCCGCTTCCTGGCTCAATTCATATATTGTCTGTGTGTACATAAAAAATGTTTCCTTAACGCAAATTTTATTGCTTTTATTTAGCCGTTTCGTTTTATTAGTGAATATTCGGCTTTAATAATTACGTATGGAAAAAGGAATTATTAATTAATCTACTGATATTAATGAAATTATTATTTTAATTACTGTTTTATTGAATGACGCTCAGTGACGTAAGAAAGTAAAAAAGCGTAGTTCAGTTTTATAAAAAGCCAGACCAGTTTAGGTTAATTCCACCTACCAGAAATAAGGGGGGGGAACTCAAACTGAAAATCGACCAGCCAATTATTTAGGATATTTCTTGCCACCTTATCTCAAATAACAAACGGTAGCAATTTCCCTTAAAAATATTACTTCGATTTTTCTGTCTGACCGTCAGGTTATGGTCACAGTTCGGCATTTACCTTAAAAACAGAGTAGTCCCGACAACGTTAAGGATTTTGTGTATAATTGCGTCCTTTTTCGGCAATCTGCCATTTTTTGGGCGCTTTTGCCCTTGCTGACTTTTGAGGAAATCGACATGTCATTACCCCATTGCCCACAATGCAACTCCGAATACACCTACGAAGATAACGGCATGTACATCTGCCCGGAATGTGCCCACGAATGGAACGATGCAGAATCGGCGCATGAAGACGATTCACTGATTGTGAAAGATGCCAACGGTAATCTGCTGGCTGACGGCGACAGCGTCACCGTGGTGAAAGATCTGAAAGTGAAAGGCAGCTCATCGATGCTGAAAATCGGTACAAAAGTGAAAAACATTCGCCTGGTGGAAGGCGACCACAACATCGATTGCAAAATTGATGGATTTGGCCCGATGAAACTGAAATCAGAATTCGTGAAAAAGAACTGATTTAAATTGCCCGGTGGCGCTTCGCTTACCGGGCTTACGGTAACTACACTTAAGTGGCTTCTCTTACCTGAGGTAAAGATTATGCCGTTAAGTCCCTACATCTCTTTTGCCGGAAACTGTGCTGACGCCATCGCGTATTATCAAAAGACGTTGGGTGCAGAACTCCTTTATAAAATCAGCTTCGGTGAAATGCCCAAATCGGCGCAGGACAGCGAAGAGGGGTGCCCGCCCGCAATGACATTCCCCGATACCGCTATCGCCCATGCCAACGTGCGTATCGCCAATAGCGACATCATGATGAGTGATGCTATTTCATCGGACAAAGCCCACTATTCTGGATTCACGCTGGTCCTCGACACGCAGGACGTCACAGAAGGGAAGCGCTGGTTTGACCATCTCGCCGCAGAGGGGCAAATCGAAATGGACTGGCAGGAAACTTTCTGGGCACATGGCTTTGGCAAAGTCAGCGATCGCTATGGCATACCGTGGATGATCAATGTCGTCAAACAGCCCCAGCCAACCGAGTAATACAGCGGGAGGCGCGCCTCCCGTCTTGTCATCAAACTCACCTTAACTCTTCATCGGCAGGTAACGACTCCTTAACCGAAACGTCATATTGATCCGCCACGATGGTGCCACTTTTTTTAGAGAGGCCGTATCATGGAAACGATCATTCGCGTCGAGAAACTCTCCAAAACGTTCAATCAGCATCAGGCGCTGCATGCGGTTGATCTGAACATCGGTTCCGGTGAGATGGTGGCTCTGCTTGGGCCGTCAGGCTCCGGCAAATCCACCCTTTTACGTCACCTGAGCGGGCTGATTACCGGTGATAAATCGCCAGGTAGCCGCGTCGAACTGCTCGGTCGCACTGTTCAGCATGAAGGCCGACTGGCACGCGATATCCGCAAGAGCCGCGCGCATACCGGTTACATCTTCCAACAGTTCAATCTGGTGAATCGCCTGACGGTGCTGGAGAACGTGCTGATTGGCGCGCTCGGCAGCACGCCGTTCTGGCGCACCTGTTTTAGCTGGTTTAGCGCAGAGCAGAAACAGCGCGCGCTCCAGGCACTGACCCGCGTCGGGATGGCGCATTTTGCGTACCAGCGCGTCTCAACCCTCTCCGGCGGTCAGCAGCAGCGCGTGGCAATCGCCCGGGCGCTGATGCAACAGGCCAAAGTGATCCTCGCCGACGAACCGATTGCCTCACTGGACCCGGAATCGGCGCGCATCGTGATGGATACCCTACGCGATATCAACCAGACCGACGGCATTACCGTCGTCGTCACGCTGCATCAGGTGGATTACGCCCTGCGCTACTGTGAACGCATTGTCGCGCTGCGTCAGGGACACGTCTTCTATGACGGCAGCAGCCAGCTCTTTGATAACGACCGATTTGACCATCTCTACCGCAGCATGAACCGCGTCGAACAGAACGCGCAGGCTGCTTAACATCCCAAACGAGGAATGGAAATGAGTTATAGAACTGTTGCCGCCCTGGCCTTTACCAGCATGTTCAGCCTCAGTACGTTGTTAAGCCCGGCTTATGCCGAAGAGCAGGAAAAAGCGCTGAACTTTGGCATTATTTCGACCGAATCACAGCAAAACCTCAAACCCCAATGGGATCCGTTCCTGAAGGATATGGAGAAGAAACTGGGGGTAAAAGTAAACGCCTTCTTCGCCCCGGACTACGCCGGGATCATCCAGGGTATGCGCTTTAATAAAGTCGACATCGCCTGGTACGGTAACCTCTCGGCAATGGAAGCCGTGGATCGCGCCAACGGCCAGGTCTTCGCCCAAACCGTCGCCGCCGATGGATCACCGGGTTACTGGAGCGTGCTGATCGTGAACAAGGACAGTCCGATCAACAACCTCGACGAACTGATCGCCAAACGCAAAGATCTCACCTTCGGTAACGGCGATCCTAACTCCACCTCCGGTTATCTCGTTCCGGGTTATTACGTCTTCGCAAAAAACAACATCGCCGCCAGCGACTTCAAACGCACCGTTAATGCCGGTCATGAAACCAACGCCCTTGCCGTCGCGAACAAGCAGGTGGATGTCGCCACCAACAATACCGAGAACCTCGATAAGCTGAAAACCTCCGCGCCGGACAAGCTGAAAGCGCTGAAGGTGATCTGGAAGTCGCCGCTGATCCCAGGCGATCCGATCGTCTGGCGTAAGAACCTCTCTGAAGCCACCAAGGACAAGGTGTACGACTTCTTCATGAACTACGGCAAAACAGCGGAAGAAAAAACCGTGCTGGAACGTCTTGGCTGGGCGCCATTCCGCGCCTCCAGCGACCTGCAACTGGTACCGATTCGCCAGCTCGCGCTGTTTAAAGAGATGCAGGGCGTACAGGACAACAAAGGACTGAGCGCTGAAGAGAAAACCAGCAAATCGTCCGCGATTAAAGCGCAACTGGACGATCTCGACCGTCTGACCGCCGCGCTGAGCGCCATGACCAGCGTCACCAAAGCGGTGCAGTAAACCTGATGCCCGGTGGCGCTTCGCTTACCGGGCCTACAAACGTAGGCCGGATAAGGCGCTTGCGCCGTCATCCGGCAATAAACTACGCACGGAGCTAAACATGCAAACCATCACCGTTGCCCCGCCAAAGCGCAGTTGGTTCTCGCTAGTGAGTTGGGCCATTCTGCTCGCCGTGCTGATCGTGTCGTGGAAAGGCGCCGAAATGGCCCCGCTCACGCTGATTCAGGATTCCGGCAACATGGCGACCTTCGCCGCCGATTTCTTCCCGCCGGATTTCAGCCAGTGGCAGGACTACCTCGGCGAAATGGCTGTGACCCTGCAAATCGCCGTCTGGGGCACCGCGCTGGCCGTGATCCTCTCTATTCCCTTTGGCCTGATGTGCGCCGACAACCTTGTCCCCTGGTGGATCTACCAGCCGATGCGAAGGGCGATGGACGCCTGTCGCGCCATCAACGAAATGGTGTTTGCCATGCTGTTCGTGGTCGCTGTTGGTCTCGGTCCCTTTGCAGGCGTCATGGCGCTGTTTATCCACACGACCGGCGTGCTCTCCAAACTGCTGTCCGAAGCAGTAGAAGCCATTGAACCCGGTCCGGTCGAGGGCATTCGCGCCACCGGTGCCAACAAAATCGAAGAGATTCTTTACGGCGTGCTGCCCCAGGTGATGCCGCTGCTGATCTCCTACTCACTGTATCGCTTTGAATCCAACGTTCGCTCGGCAACCGTCGTCGGGATGGTGGGCGCAGGCGGCATTGGCGTTACGTTGTGGGAGGCGATCCGCGGTTTCCAGTTCCAGCAAACCTGCGCCCTGATGGTGTTGATCATCGTCACCGTCAGTCTGCTGGATTTTCTCTCCCAGCGTTTACGTAAGCACTTTATCTGATTAGCGAGGCATTGATTGCTATGCACTTGTCTACACATCCGACCAGTTATCCGACGCGTTATCAGGAGATTGCCGCGAGACTTGAGCAGGAGCTACGCCAACACTACCGCTGCGGCGATTACCTGCCCGCCGAGCATCAGCTTGCCGCACGTTATGAAGTTAACCGCCACACCCTGCGCCGCGCTATCGACCAGTTGGTTGAGCGCGGATGGGTACAGCGTCGTCAGGGCGTCGGCGTACTGGTGCTGATGCGCCCGTTCGATTATCCGCTTAACGCCCAGGCACGCTTTAGTCAGAACCTGTTGGATCAGGGGAGCCATCCCACCAGCGAGAAACTGCTGGCGGTGCTGCGCCCGGCTTCCCGCCACGTTGCCGATGCGCTCTGCGTGCAGGAGGGTGCCAACGTCATCCACCTGCGCACCCTGCGACGGGTGAACGGCATCGCGCTGTGTCTGATTGACCATTACTTTTCCGACCTCACCCTCTGGCCGCTGCTGCAGGGCTTTAACCACGGCTCGCTGCACGACTACTTGCGCGAACAGTCTGGCCTCACGCTCACGCGCACACAGACACGCATCAGCGCCCGCCGTGCGCAGGCGAAAGAGAGCAAGGTCCTGGAAATCCCCAACATGGCGCCGCTGCTCTGCGTGCGCACCCTGAACCACCGTGAAGGCGAAGAACGTGCGATGGAGTACTCCGTCAGCCTGACCCGCGCCGACATGATCGAATTCACTATGGAGCACTGAATGCATTTCGATACCGCCACCCGCCAGCGCTGGATGCGCGCGCTGGCTTTCAGCAAGGCCGATGCCCTGAATGCGCGACTCCAGGCGTTAAAGCTGGCACCGGAATATGAACTGATTCGCGCCCCGGAAACCGGGCTGATGCAAATTCAGGCGCGCATGGGCGGCACCGGTAACCGCTTCTTTGCCGGAGACACTACGCTGACCCGCGCAGTGGTCCGCCTGAAAAGCGGCACGCTGGGCTACAGCTACCTGCTGGGTCGCAACAAACATCACGCCGAGCAGTGCGCCGTCATCGACGCCTTACTGCAGGAACAGACGCATTTCCAGAATCTGATGGAAACCTTAATTCGCCCGCTGGAGGCCGAACGCGATGCGGAAATCACCGCTCGTCGCGCCGAAGTCAACGCCAGCCGGGTCGACTTCTTTACGCTGGTACGCGGAGATAACGAATGACCCTACAGACCGCCTTTACCCTGCCCGTCCAGGACGCCCAACAAAGCTTTCGCCGCCTGCTGAAAGCGATGAGCGAACCGGGGGTAATTGTTGCCCTGCATCAACTGAAACACGGCTGGCAGCCGTTGAACCTGGCGACCACCAGCGTCCTGCTGACGCTGGTTGATGGCGATACGCCGGTCTGGCTGTCGCCTGCGGTTAATAATGACATTGCCAGCCAGAACCTGCGTTTTCACACCAATGCGCCAATGGTCGAACACCCCCAACTGGCAACTTTTGCCGTGGCCGACGAGCGCATCAGCAGCGAACAGCTTAATGCCCTCTCTGCCGGTTCCGCCGTGGCGCCGGAGTCCAGCGCCACGCTGATCGTGCAGATCTCAAGCCTGAGCGGCGGGCGGATGTTGCGTCTGACCGGGGCGGGTATCGCCGAAGAGCGGATGATCGCGCCGCAGTTGCCAGAGTGCCTGATTCACGAACTCACCGAGCGCCCGCACCCATTTCCGCTGGGCGTCGATCTTATCCTCACCTGCGGCGAACGGCTGTTGGCCATTCCGCGAACCACCCACGTGGAGGTGTGCTGATGTACGTAGCCGTCAAAGGGGGCGAGAAGGCAATAGCCAACGCCCACGCGTTACAGGAGAACCGACGCCGGGGCGATAATGCGGTTGTCGAACTGAACGTGGCGCAGATCGAACAGCAAATGAACCTGGCTGTCGACAGGGTAATGACCGAAGGCGGTATTGCCGATCGTGAGCTGGCGGCGCTGGCGCTCAAGCAGGCCAGCGGCGATAACGTCGAAGCGATCTTTCTGCTGCGCGCTTATCGCACCACGCTGGCGAAGCTGGCGGTGAGTGAGCCGCTGAACAGCGCGGAAATGCGCCTCGAACGCCGTATCTCCGCCGTCTATAAAGATATTCCGGGCGGACAGTTGTTAGGGCCAACCTATGACTATACCCATCGTCTGCTCGATTTTACGCTGCTGGCGAATGGCGAAACGCCACCGCTGCGGACCGCAGAGAGTACACAGGAAGCCGCCCCGCACGTCTTTTCGCTGCTGGCGAATCAGGGGCTGGCGAAGCCCGAAGAAGATAACGGCACCGCGCCGGATGATATCACTCGTACGCCGCCGGTTTATCCCTGCTCTCGCGCCTCGCGCCTGCAACAGCTGATGCGCGGCGATGAGGGTTATCTGCTGGCGCTGGCCTACTCTACCCAGCGCGGCTACGGACGCAATCACCCGTTCGCGGCCGAGATCCGCAGTGGCTACGTTGCGCTGGAAACGGTGCCGGAAGAGCTGGGATTTGCGGTCAACGTTGGCGAACTGCTGATGACCGAATGCGAAATGGTCAACGGCTTTGTCGCTCCGGAGCACGACAGGCCCCACTTTACTCGCGGCTATGGACTGGTGTTCGGCATGAGCGAACGCAAAGCAATGGCAATGGCGCTGGTGGACAGAGCCCTACAGGCACCCGATTACGATGAAACGGTCACGGGACCGGCGCAGGACGAAGAATTCGTGCTGGCGCACGCGGATAACGTCGAGGCGGCGGGTTTTGTTTCGCACCTCAAACTCCCCCACTACGTCGATTTCCAGGCCGAGCTGGAACTGCTCAAACGCCTGCAACAGGAGGCCGCCCGTGACCACTAACCTCTCCGGCTACAACTTTGCTTATCTGGATGAGCAGACCAAACGCATGATCCGCCGCGCGATCCTCAAAGCGGTGGCGATCCCCGGCTTCCAGGTGCCGTTCGGTGGCCGCGAAATGCCGATGCCCTATGGCTGGGGAACCGGCGGGATCCAGATTACCGCCAGCGTGATTGGCGAACCGGACGTGTTAAAGGTTATCGATCAGGGCGCGGATGACACCACTAACGCCGTGTCGATTCGCAACTTCTTCAAACGCGTCACCGGGGTCAATACCACCGAACGCACGGAAGACGCGACGCTGATCCAGACCCGTCACCGGATCCCGGAAACACCGCTGAGGGAAGATCAGATCCTGATCTTCCAGGTGCCAATCCCCGAACCGCTGCGCTTTATCGAACCACGCGAGACAGAAACCCGCACCATGCATGCGCTGGAGGAGTACGGGATCATGCAGGTAAAACTGTATGAAGATATCGCCCACTTCGGCCACATCGCGACGACCTACGCCTACCCGGTGAAGGTGAATGGCCGCTATGTGATGGACCCGTCGCCAATCCCGAAATTCGATAACCCGAAGATGGACATGATGCCCGCCCTCCAGCTGTTTGGCGCGGGACGCGAAAAACGCATCTACGCCGTACCGCCGTATACCCGCGTGGAGAGCCTCGATTTCGACGATCATCCGTTCAGCGTACAGACCTGGGATGCGCCCTGCGCTATCTGCGGTTCAACGCACAGTTATCTTGATGAAGTGGTGCTCGATGACACCGGCAAACGCATGTTTGTCTGCTCAGACACCGACTACTGCCGCCAACAAAGCGAGGCACTCAGCCAATGACGCAACCGCTGCTTTCGGTTAATAACCTGACCCATCTCTACGCGCCGGGCAAAGGCTTCAGCGATGTCTCTTTTGACCTGTGGCCTGGTGAAGTGCTGGGCATTGTCGGCGAGTCCGGTTCCGGTAAAACCACTCTGCTGAAATCCATCTCTTCACGCCTGGCGCCGCAGTCAGGCGAGATTCAGTACCAGAACCGTTCGCTCTACGCCATGAGCGAAGCCGACCGTCGTCGCCTGCTGCGCACCGAATGGGGCGTAGTGCATCAACATCCGCTGGACGGCCTGCGCCGCCAGGTCTCGGCGGGCGGCAATATTGGCGAACGCCTGATGGCGACCGGTGCGCGCCACTATGGCGAGATCCGCGCCACGGCTCAGCGCTGGCTGGAAGAGGTCGAAATTCCGGCCTCACGTATCGACGACCTGCCGACGACCTTTTCCGGCGGCATGCAGCAGCGTTTACAGATCGCGCGCAACCTCGTCACGCATCCGAAGCTGGTGTTTATGGATGAACCGACCGGCGGCCTCGACGTCTCCGTACAGGCGAAGCTGCTGGATCTGCTGCGCGGACTGGTGGTGGAACTGGATCTGGCGGTGGTAATTGTCACCCACGATTTAGGCGTGGCGCGCCTGCTGGCAGACCGTCTGCTGGTGATGAAACAGGGTCAGGTGGTGGAAAGTGGATTAACCGACCGCGTGCTCGACGATCCGCACCATCCCTACACCCAGTTGCTGGTGTCGTCAGTTTTACAGAATTGATGTCGCTGTTTTGCCGGATGACGACGCTAACGCGTCTTATCCGGCCTACGAAACATGTAGGCCTGATAAGCAAAGCGCCATCAGGCAATTGAATGCACAAATGCTTAAAGAGGCTAAAAATGAACGCGATCCGCGTTGAAAACGTCAGTAAAACCTTTGTGCTCCACCAGCAAAACGGCGTGCGCCTGCCGGTGCTGCAAAACGCCTCGCTGGAGGTAAAAAATGGGGAATGCGTCGTGCTGCATGGTCATTCCGGCAGCGGGAAATCGACCCTGCTGCGTTCGCTGTATGCCAACTACCTGCCCGACGAAGGGCACATTCACATTCGCCATAGTGACGAGTGGGTGGATCTGGTGCAGGCACCGGCGCGCAAAGTGCTGGAGGTACGCCGCACAACGATCGGCTGGGTGAGCCAGTTTCTGCGGGTGATCCCGCGGATCTCCGCGCTGGATGTCGTCATGCAGCCGCTGCTGGATCTCGGCGTACCGCGCGAGACCTGTGCCGCCAAAGCCGCAAACCTGCTGACCCGCCTGAACGTGCCGGAACGCCTCTGGCATCTCGCGCCGTCAACCTTTTCCGGCGGTGAACAACAGCGCGTCAATATTGCGCGCGGTTTTATCGTCAACTACCCGATTCTGCTACTCGACGAGCCGACCGCGTCGCTGGATGCCAAAAACAGTGCCGCCGTGGTAGCGCTGATTGAAGAGGCAAAAGCGCGCGGTGCGGCAATTGTCGGCATTTTTCACGATCAAACTGTGCGCGACCGCGTGGCGGATCGTTTGCACCTGATGGGAACAACACCATGATTATCAACAATGTAAAGCTGGTGCTGGAAGATGAAGTGGTGCAGGGATCGCTGGAAATGCAGGAGGGTGTGATTCGCGCATTTGCGCAAAGTCAGAGCCGTCTGCCGCAGGCGCTGGACGGTGAAGGCGGCTGGCTGTTGCCGGGCCTGATTGAACTTCACACCGATAATCTCGACAAATTCTTCACCCCACGCCCGAAGGTGGACTGGCCCGCCCATTCGGCGATGAGCAGCCACGACGCGCTGATGGTCGCCAGCGGTATCACCACCGTGCTGGACGCGGTGGCGATTGGCGATGTCCGCGACGGCGGCGATCGTCTGGAAAACCTGGAGAAGATGATCAACGCCGTGGAAGAGACGCAGAAACGTGGGGTGAACCGCGCCGAACACCGCCTGCATCTGCGCTGTGAACTGCCGCATCACACCACGTTACCGCTGTTCGAGAAACTGGTTGGTCGCGAACCCGTCACGCTGGTTTCGCTGATGGACCACTCGCCGGGCCAGCGCCAGTTCGCTAACCGTGAGAAGTACCGTGAGTATTATCAGGGCAAGTATTCGCTGACCGATGAACAGATGGCGCGCTACGAAGAGGAACAACTTCAGCTTGCCGCACGCTGGTCACAGCCCAACCGGACGGCCATCGCACAGTTGTGCCGCGAGCGTCACATTGCGCTGGCGAGCCACGATGACGCCACCCCCGGGCATGTGCTTGAATCTCATCAGCTTGGCAGCGTGATCGCCGAATTTCCCACCACCTTCGAAGCCGCAGAAGCCTCTCGCCAACACGGCATGAATGTACTGATGGGCGCGCCGAACATCGTGCGCGGCGGCTCTCACTCCGGCAACGTCGCGGCGCATACGCTGGCGGAGTTGGATCTGCTGGATATTCTTTCGTCGGATTACTACCCTGCCAGCCTGCTGGATGCCGCGTTTCGCGTCGCGGACGACGCGGCCAACCGCTTCACCTTGCCACAGGCGATCCGCCTGGTGACCGCCAACCCGGCGCGGGCACTCAGCCTCAGCGATCGCGGTACGATCGCCGAAGGTAAACGCGCCGATCTGGTACTGGCCCACCGCAAGGGCGATCACATTCACATCGACCACGTCTGGCGTCAGGGAAAGAGGGTATTCTGAGTATGGGAAAGCTGATCTGGCTGATGGGGCCGTCCGGCTCCGGAAAGGACAGTTTGCTGACGGAGCTCCGTCAGCAGGAACATGCGCAACTGCTGGTGGCGCATCGTTACATCACCCGTGCGGCTAACGCCGGGAGCGAGAATCATGTAGCCCTGAGCGAACAGGAGTTTTTCACCCGCGCCGGACATAACCTGCTGGCGCTAAGCTGGCATGCTAACGGCTTTTACTATGGCGTCGGCGTGGAGATCGATCTCTGGCTCAACGGTGGCTTCGATGTGGTGGTCAACGGTTCACGCGCGCACCTTCCCCAGGCGCAGGCGCGCTACGGTACGGCGCTGCTGCCGGTCTGTTTACAGGTCTCCCCTGAGATTTTGCGCCAGCGCTTACAAGCGCGTGGGCGAGAAAGCGAAACAGAGATCGCCGCGCGTCTCGAACGCGCCGCCCGCTATGCCCCGTTTGATTGCCATACGTTGAATAATGACGGCAGTTTGCGCCAGTCCGTTGATACACTGCTAGCGTTAATGGGACGCAAGGAGCTACGCCATGTCTGCCTGTGAACTTCGTCGCGCCACGGCGCAAGACACCGAGGCCGTGTACGCGCTCGTTTGCGAACTGAAACAAGCCTCGTTTGATTACCCGGCCTTTCGCGCCGGGTTCACCGCGAATTTGCAGGATGCCCGACTGCGCTATCAGTTAGCGCTGCTTGACGGTCAGGCGGTTGGGCTGATTGGCCTGCACCTGCAATATCATTTACATCACGCCAACTGGATTGGTGAGATTCAGGAACTGGTGGTGATGCCGCAGGTGCGGGGTTTGAAAATCGGCAGCCAGCTCCTGGCATGGGCGGAACAGGAAGCCCGCAAAGCGGGTGCGGAGATGACGGAGCTGTCCACCAGCGTGAAGCGTCATGACGCCCACCGTTTTTATCTGCGCGAAGGCTACGAACAGAGCCATTTTCGCTTCACAAAAGCATTGTGAGGTACGTAGGCCGGATAAGACGCTCGCGTCGCCATCCGGCACGATACGACAAGGGGAGTGACGATGAGTCTGACCATTACACTAAGCGGCACGGGCGGTGCGCAAGGCGTGCCGGCATTTGGCTGCGACTGCGCCGCCTGTCGTCGCGCGCGTTTGCAGGAATCGTATCGCCGACGCCCGTGTAGCGGCGTGGTCAAATTCAACGATACGGTGACGCTGCTGGATGCGGGCATACCGCACCTGATGGACGACTGGCCGGCGGGTAGCTTCCGACAGTTTTTACTCACCCACTATCACATGGACCACGTCCAGGGATTGTTTCCGCTGCGCTGGGGCGTTGGGGCATCCATCCCGGTGTACGGCCCGGCGGACGAACAGGGTTGCGACGATCTGTTTAAACACCCCGGCATTCTGGACTTTAGCCACACCGTCGAGCCGTTTGTGGTGTTTGAGTTACAGGGATTACAGGTCACACCGCTGCCGCTGAATCACTCAAAGCTGACGCTGGGTTATCTTCTGGAAACGGCGCACAGCCGCGTGGCGTGGCTGTCTGATACCGCCGGGCTGCCCGATAAAACGCTCACCTTTCTGCTCAACAATCAACCGCAGGTTATCATCATCGACTGTAGCCATGCGCCGCACCCGGAACCACCGCGCAATCACAGTGATTTAACCGCGGTGATGGCACTCAATGAGGTGATTCACTGCCCGCAGGTGATCCTTACTCATATCAGCCACCAGTTTGACGTCTGGCTGATGGATAACCCGCTCCCGAACGGATTTGAAGCGGGCTATGACGGGATGCAGATTGTCGTGGATTAACGCTCGTAGTCCTCTTCCATTCGACGCTCTTCATCTTCCAGTTGGCGGCGCTCGCGATCGAGCTGGCGCTGGCGATCGTCCAGTTGACGACGTCTGTCCTCAAGCTGACGGCGACGGTCGTCATACTGTCTGCGGCGATCGTCGCTCATGTCGTTCTGCCATCTGTCGTCACGCGAATCCTCGTAGTCCCGCCCGCTGTCAGGCTTATAGGCATCGTTGATCGCCTGCTGAATGTTGCCAATGGCATCATCAATAATATCAGCCTGTGCCGGCACGGTAGCCAGCGACAGCAGGCTGAATAAAAAGAGCGTCGGAGTGCGTTTCATAAAACCAGCCTCAAAAGGGGACGCATTCTACGTTAGTCAACGCAACTTCATGCAACCAGAGGAGGAATCTCAAATTCAGTCAGGGCCATCCCCACAGGTGTTCCCGGCGCGGCGTCTTATCCTGCCAGTACACCCCGCCACAGCGCGGAGCGATTTGTTGTCATTCACGGGAAATCGTCACGTCAAATATGACGACAGCCTGTTTTTCGTCAGGGTTTTGTCCAAAAATTACCCGTAATATCAGGGAAAGCCCCCAATTAAAATGTGGCATAAAAGATGCATACTCAGGGCGACAAGCGTGTATGCGCGATTTGATTAACTGGAGCGAGACCGATGAAAAAAGTCGTCACGGTTTGCCCGTATTGCGCATCAGGTTGCAAAATCAACCTGGTGGTCGATAACGGCAAAATCGTCCGGGCTGAGGCGGCGCAGGGGAAAACCAATCAGGGTACTCTGTGTCTGAAGGGCTATTACGGCTGGGATTTTATTAACGATACCCAGATCCTGACCCCGCGCCTGAAAACCCCTATGATTCGTCGCCAGCGTGGCGGCAAACTGGAATCTGTTTCCTGGGATGAAGCGCTGAACTACGTCGCCGAACGCCTGAGCGCCATCAAAGCGAAATACGGCCCTGATGCCATCCAGACGACCGGCTCGTCGCGTGGCACCGGGAATGAAACCAACTACATCATGCAAAAATTTGCGCGCGCCGTTATTGGAACCAATAACGTTGACTGCTGCGCTCGCGTCTGACACGGCCCATCGGTTGCAGGTCTGCACCAGTCGGTCGGTAACGGCGCAATGAGTAATGCAATTAACGAAATTGATAACACCGATTTAGTGTTTATCTTCGGTTACAACCCGGCAGATTCCCACCCTATTGTGGCGAATCATGTGATTAACGCGAAACGTAACGGGGCGAAAATTATCGTCTGCGATCCGCGCAAAATTGAAACTGCGCGCATTGCCGACATGCACATCGCATTACGAAACGGCTCGAATATCGCGCTATTGAATGCGATAGGCCATGTCATTATTGAAGAAAACCTGTACGACCAGGCGTTTGTGGCCTCGCGTACGGAAGGTTTTGAAGAGTACCGCAAGATTGTTGAAGGCTATACGCCGGAGTCTGTCGAGGACATCACCGGCGTCAGCGCGAGTGAGATTCGACAGGCGGCGCGGATGTATGCCGGGGCGAAAAACGCGACCATCCTGTGGGGCATGGGTGTGACCCAGTTCTATCAGGGCGTGGAAACCGTACGTTCACTGACCAGCCTCGCAATGCTCACTGGCAACCTCGGTAAGCCCAGCGTGGGCGTTAACCCGGTACGTGGCCAGAACAACGTTCAGGGCGCGTGCGATATGGGTGCGCTGCCGGATACCTATCCGGGCTATCAGTATGTGAAAGATCCGGCTAACCGCGAGAAATTCGCCAAAGCCTGGGGCGTGGACAGTCTGCCTGCGCACACCGGCTATCGCATCAGCGAGCTGCCGCACCGGGCGGCACATGGCGAAGTGCGCGCGGCATACATCATGGGTGAAGATCCGCTGCAAACCGATGCGGAACTCTCAGCGGTGCGCAAAGGCTTTGAGGATCTGGAACTGGTCATCGTGCAGGACATCTTTATGACCAAAACCGCATCGGCGGCGGATGTTATTTTACCGTCGACGTCGTGGGGCGAGCATGAAGGGGTCTTTACCGCCGCTGACCGTGGCTTCCAGCGCTTCTTTAAAGCCGTTGAGCCAAAGTGGGATCTGAAAACCGACTGGCAAATCATCAGTGAGATCGCCACCCGGATGGGGTATCCGATGCACTACAACAACACCCAGGAGATCTGGGATGAGTTGCGTCATCTGTGCCCGGATTTCTACGGTGTGACTTACGAGAAAATGGGCGAACTGGGCTACATCCAGTGGCCTTGCCGCGATACGTCGGACGCCGACCAGGGGACGTCTTATCTCTTTAAAGAAAAATTTGATACCCCGAACGGCATGGCACAATTCTTCACCTGCGACTGGGTCGCGCCGATCGATAAACTCACCGACGAATACCCGATGGTACTGTCGACGGTGCGTGAAGTCGGCCACTACTCCTGTCGTTCGATGACCGGTAACTGTGCGGCCCTGGCCGCGCTGGCAGACGAACCGGGCTATGCGCAAATCAACGCGGCCGACGCGGCGCGTCTGGGCATTGAGGATGAAGCGCTTGTCTGGGTTCATTCGCGCAAAGGCAAAATTATCACCCGCGCGCAGGTCAGTGAACGCCCTAACAAAGGGGCGATTTATATGACCTACCAGTGGTGGATTGGCGCCTGTAACGAGTTGGTGACCGAGAACTTAAGCCCGATTACCAAAACGCCGGAGTACAAGTATTGTGCCGTGCGCGTGGAGCCGATT
The DNA here is from genome assembly GCF_019048065.1 of Citrobacter farmeri. Lineage (NCBI taxonomy): Bacteria > Pseudomonadati > Pseudomonadota > Gammaproteobacteria > Enterobacterales > Enterobacteriaceae > Citrobacter > Citrobacter farmeri. Next base: position 381,666 of record NZ_CP077291.1, on the reverse strand, counting down.
GCCAATCAATCCGCCGCAGAGCAGTACGTGATTGATGAGTACAACAAGCTGAAGACCCGTCTGCGCGAAACCGCAATGGGTTAACCACAACGTTGATGCATCTCAACAGCCTCCACCCTGGAGGCTGTTTTTTTATCCATACGATCTCTTTATACTGTCGATTCCGTACCCTAATTAAAACTTAATAATGAAACCACTTCTTGCATTGATGTTATTGATGACATTCTTTGCCCGTGCTGCCGATCCTGAGCCAGGAAGCCAGTATTTGCAGGCCGCAGAGGCAGGTGACAAACGCGCGCAATATTACCTTGCTGACAGCTGGTTTAGCTTCGGCGATTTGAGCAAAGCTGAATACTGGGCGCAGAAATCCGCTGACAATGGCGATGCGGATGCCTGTGCGCTGCTGGCGCAAATTAAGATCACTAACCCGGTCAGTCTGGATTACCCGGAAGCGAAAATGCTGGCCGAAAAGGCCGCCCAGGCGGGCAGTAAAGCGGGCGAAATTACGCTGGCGCGCATTCTGGTCAATACTCAGGCCGGTAGACCCGATTACCCCAAAGCCATTTCCCTGCTGCAAAACGCTTCTGAAAATCTGGAGAGCGATGTTGCCGTAGATGCGCAGATGTTGCTCGGTCTGATTTATGCTAACGGCGTAGGGATTCAGGCAGACGATGATAAAGCAACCTGGTACTTCAAACGCAGCTCTGCCATCTCCCGTACCGGCTATTCCGAATACTGGGCGGGAATGATGTTTCTGAACGGTGAACAGGGCTTTATTGAGAAGAATAAACAGAAGGCGCTGCACTGGTTAAATCTGAGCTGTAGCGAGGGGTTCGATACCGGCTGCGAGGAGTTTGAGAAGTTGACGAACGGATGAATCGAATTGCCGGATGGAGGATTGCCTGATGGCACTTCGCTTATCAGGCCTACAAAGGATGTGTAGGCCTGATAAGACGCGTGAGCGTCGTCATCAGGCAATCTGCTAACCGTTACTGGGCGGTTTTATCGAATGAGCCCAGCACTTCGCGCTCATACGCCAGCGCTTTTTTACGGTCAAACTTGTGTTCCCATTTGGCGATAACCAGTACCGCCAGCGCATTCCCCACCACGTTCAGCGCAGTACGCGCCATGTCGAGAATACGGTCCACACCCGCGATAAAGGCCAGGCCTTCCAGTGGGATCCCCACACTACCAAGCGTTGCCAGTAGTACCACGAAGGAGACGCCCGGCACGCCAGCAATCCCTTTCGATGTCACCATCAGCGTCAACACCAGCACGATTTCCTGCCACAGCGACAGGTCGATACCGTACAACTGTGCGATGAAGATCGCGGCAATACTCTGGTACAGGGTCGAGCCGTCGAGGTTAAACGAGTAACCGGTCGGCACCACGAAACTGGTGATCGAGGCTGGCGCGCCATAGGCTTCCATCTTCTCGATAATCCGCGGCAGAACGCTTTCGGAGCTGGCGGTAGAGTACGCCAGAATCAACTCGTCTTTCAGAATACGGATCAGGATCCAGATGCTCAGCCCACAAATGCGCGCAACGATACCCAGCACCACCAGCGCGAAGAACAGGATCGCGAAATGAACCAACAGTACCAGCTTCGCCAGCGGCCACAGTGAGGCAAAACCGAAGTTCGCCACGGTCACGGCAATCAGCGCGAATACCCCGATCGGCGCATAACGCATCACCATGTGCGTCACTTTAAACATGGTTTCGGAAATAGAACGGAACACGGTCACCAGCGGCTCACGATGCGTTGCCGGCAGTGAGGAAAGTCCCAGACCAAACAGCACCGAGAAGAAGATAATAGGCAGCATGTCGCCTCTCGCCATGGAAGCAACAATGTTCGTCGGGACCAACGACAAAATGGTGCCCATCAGGCCATGCGCGTGGCTCTGCACTTCTGCCGTCGTGTTCTGGTATTTCGAAATGTCCACGGTCGCCAGTTGCGACATGTCAATGCCGGATCCCGGCTGAAACACATTCGCCAGCGTAATCCCGAGGATAATGGCGATGGTCGTGATCACTTCGAAATAGAGAATCGTTTTCGCGCCAATACGTCCCAGTTGTTTCGCATCACCGACACCGGCAATCCCGACAATCAGCGTAGAGATCACAATCGGCACAACGATCATTTTAATCAGATGGATAAAGATATCCCCTGCCGGAGAGAGCAGGTTTGCAATCAGCCATTCGCGACTGTCGCTGTGATAATGCAGATAACTGCCGAGTAAGATGCCCAGCACCATGGCAATCAGGATCTGCCAGGCCAGGCTGAGTTTAAAACTTTTCATAACGACGGACTTCCTCAATGGAGCGCCATTCCGGTAAAAAAACAGGAATGGTTACATACTGAAAGGGTATGAATTGTGTTGCGTTGGTTTGTAGAGTTTTTTAACGCGCATAATCAGTACCATTTGCAGGGCATCTTGCGCAACCCTTTAAGAACAGGGCTTTTCGCTGAAATAATGCATAATAACGCGAATTTATCGGGTTTGCGTTGCATAACTATTTGTTATGGAAAGATTTTTAAATCTGCTTTTTTGAATTATAACTTTCAGGAATTATTTTAGCCCTGAGGTTCATTTGCCTGTTTTTTAAACAGTCAAATGACGCAAATCACTAAATTATTTCTGCCGATTCTGTAACAACTTCGCCATATTAATCGACTCGATCAGTTGTACACGATTCACCCTCGGTGAATTCAAATCCAGGACTTTTTGCCACTGCAAAATCGCCTGTTTGTAATCCGCCTGCATAAATGCATTCGACGCCAGCAGCATTAATGCGGTGACTTCCGACGCATCCAGCGCCAGCGCCTTGTCAATCATCTCACGGGTCGCCGGCGTCATGTGTTGCCCGGCCTGGTAGTAGAGCACGGTCGCCAGCGCCGAATAGATCTCCGCATTCTCCCCACGGATACGCAGTGCCTGACGATAAGCAAGCAACGCATTATCGTAATCATTACGCCACAGATAATACTCGCCGAGCAGCGCCCACTTTTCGCTGTCCTGCGGGTTGGTGCGAATCTGGTTTTGCAGGGCCAGCAACTGGGCTTCCGGCGTCGATGTTTCAGCAAATTCATGCAGCGGATCGGCCAGCCGTCGTTGTTCGTCACGCACGGCCTGCCATTTTGGCGACAGCAGGTAGCCGCTGATACAAACGATGACCATCAGCGCAACGGTCAGCGCCAGCCATTTCACCGGCAATGGACGGAAAGGGGCGTCGGAACGTTCGGGTAAACTCATGGTTCGTCCTCCTCTTTGCGTTGACGCGTACTGACCCGCCAGAGCACCCCGCCCACCAGCAGCAACAGCAGGCACGGAAGCGCCCACAACAGCAGGGTTTGTCCATTGAGCGGCGGATTATAGCGAACAAAATCACCATACCGTTCGGTCATCCAGGCGGTAATTTCGGCTTCATTTTTCCCTTCTGCCACCATCGTATAGACCTGATGGCGCATGCTGACTGCAACCGGCGCATTGGATTCCAGTAAGTTTTGATTCTGACACTGCGGACAGCGTAACTGACTGGCGATAGACAGCGCCTTTTCCTGCTGCTGCGGGTTATCAAAGACCCAGGTATCAACAATCTGGGCATAAGTCGGATTGAGACACATCAGCAGGAGCATCATGACGAAAAAACTACGCATTACGCTTTCTCCCCTGCCAGCCGCTGAACAGCGCCCCAGCAATCATCAACAGTCCGCCCCCCCAGATCCAGCGCACACCGCTTTGCACGTACAGACGCATGGCATACCGCTCCTCGCCGGTTTTCTCCCCCATCACCGCATACCAGTCGTGAAGCAGATCCCAGCGAATGCCAGGCTCCATCATCTGCTGGCGGCGGGCGGAATAAAAGCGCCGCTCAGGCGTCAGGCTGCCTTTCCGTTGGTCGCCCTGCCACAGCGTAATAAGCGCCTTTTCGGTGGTATAGTTCCCTTTTGCAGCCAGCTCCAGCCGTTCAAAGCGGAAGGTGTAACCCGCCAGTTCAACCTGTTGGCCCGGACTCAGGTTGAGGCTTATTTCCTGGCGACTGCCGCTGGAGAAGAGGATCCCCGCCGCAAAAACCAGCACGCCAGCGTGTGCCAGCAGCGCCGGAAGCTGGCGGCGTACAGACCCCTTCCGGCTTCGGATCATGGTGATAACCACCACTACCAGCATCAACAGGCCAAATGGTAAGGTTGCCCGGTTGAAATAAGGTGCGCCCACGGAGAGTCGTCCCCAACCCAACAGGCCATAAATCATCGGGTAAAGCGTACCAATCAGCACGATCAGCAGCACCGCGCAAAAGAGCAACAGCGCCGCCAGAATCAGCATCTCGCGCGACCAGCCGCCAGAAGGGACTGTCTGTTGGCTGGCTCGCGCCCGCCAGCCGTACAGGCCGAGCGAGACCAGACTCAGAATGGCAAAGAGGGCAAACAGCGGCATGGCACGCACGTTATCCAGCGCAAAGGCGTGGACAGAGACAAGAATGCCGGAGCGGACAATCAGCGTGCCCAGCAAAGAGAGGATCAGCGTGACGATCGCCAGCAGGAGCGACCAGTGGCGGAAACTGCCGCGTTCACGCGACACGTACAGGCTGTGCAACAGCGCGCTGGCGGAAAGCCAGGGTAATAAAGAGGCGTTTTCCACCGGGTCCCAGAACCACCAGCCTCCCCACCCCAGTTCGCAATACGCCCACCAGGAACCGAGAATGATACCGAGCGTCAGCGCACACCAGCCTGGCAGCGCCCAACGCCAGCACACCCAGGCCGTCATCTTCGTGAAATCTCCATGCAACAGCGAGGCCAGCGCCACGCCGGCAGCAACCATCAGACCGCCGTAACCGAGATAGAGCAACGGCGGATGCAGGATCAGCCCCAGATGTTGCAGCATCGGATTGAGATCGCGCCCTTCTATTGCCGGCGGAAAAATACGGACAAACGGATCGGACCAGAACACGATAAACAGCAGCAGAAAAGCAGCGATCGTGCAGAGTACACTGAGCGTCAGCGGGAACAGGGGATCCGATTCGCGGCGATAACGCCAGGCAAACAGCGCGCTCCAGCCGGACAGGAAGAGTACCCATAACAACAGCGACCCTTCGTGACCGCCCCAAACCGCCGCCAGTTTGAGTCCCCACGACAACAGGCTGTGGCTATGTTGCGCCACATAGAGTACCGAGAAATCGCTGATCAGAAAGCAGAAGACCAGAATCAAGAAGGCGAGCAGCAGGCACGCAAATTGCGCCCAGACACCCGCGCAGGCCAGACGCATTACGCCCTGCCAGCGCAGGCGTTCACCTGCCAGCACGGCAAGCGGGGTCAACACGTTGACCCCGAGACTTAATAACAGCGCCAGAAAACCGGCTTCAGGAAGGAGTACGTCCAGAAATCACCTTTCCCTCACAGCCAGGCTTATGCAACCGTGAGCTGTCCAGCATAAAGAATGAAAAAGCGCAGCAACAGTACGCCCGTCAGGCTGGCACCACATACCGCCAGCACACCGTGAAACGTCGAACCACGACTGGCCCAGGGTTTCAGTAGCAGCGGAACGATCAGTCCCAGCCCCGCGACGCCGATCCAGAACCACCAGGTCCAGAAGCCTCCGCCCAGCGCCGCCGACAGCGCGCGCATTTTGCCGTCATCTCCCAGAGCCAGCCCCACAAAGAAGGCGACCAGCAGGAAGATCTCCAGCCACACTACCGGGGTTTCCACGCGGTGAATAAAGTGCGCCTCGGCACTGTGCGGGTTACCACGCTGACGTAATGCCATTGCGATCAGCGCCACCGCCGCACCCGAAGAGATCCCGGAGAACAGAAACAGCACCGGCAGGATCGGGTTATTCAGGAACGGATAGGATTTCAGCACCGAAAGCAGGAAACCGGTGTAGGCGCCCAGCAGTACTGCCAGCACCAGCATCAACGTTTCGAGTCCACGGTTGAATGGCGTTAACAGCGTCAGCCCCTTCTGTACCAGTCCCAGACGGGGGAACCAACGCTGTTGCAGCGCAATGACCTCTTTTTGAAAGATGATGGCCAGCCACACAATCAGCACAACCATGTACAACTGGAACAGCAACACCCCCATCGACATTACCGACGTAAAGCTGTAGTGGAACATCAGCTTCCAGAAAGTCCAGGGACGTGTCAGGTGGAAGATCAAAATCAGCAGACCGAGAATAATCGCCCCCGGCCCCACCACCAGCGTGGTGCGCAGCAGGGTACTGTCCGCTCCGCCCGCTTCAGGATGGTAACGGCGCAACAGGATCGACAGCGTCACCAGTCCGGCAGAGATACCGATCAGAAACAGATAGATGGCGATGGGCCAGTCCCACACCAGCGATTCAAAGTGGAAAGCAGATGCGTTTGTCATTGGCTCACCTCCCCATATTTAAAGGGAATGCGGTAGACCTTCGGTTTGGTACCCAACGCCAGCTTGTAGCGATAGGTGGTTTTCTGCCGCAGCAGCCGGGAAATATCGCTGTCAGGATCGTCCAGATTGCCAAACGTCAGCGCCTTCGTCGGGCAGGACTCGACGCAGGCCGGCAGTTTGCCCGCTTTCAGGTTGGTTTTGCGGCAGAAATCGCATTTATCCGCCGTTTTCGTGACCGGATGGATAAAGCGCACACGATACGGACATGCGGCGATGCAGTACTGACAGCCAACGCAGAGATCCGGGTTTACGTCCACAATGCCATTCGCGGCATCGCGATACGATGCCCCGGTCGGGCAGACGTCAACGCACGGCGCATGATCGCAGTGCTGGCACGAATGGCGGAAGAAGCGGTACTTCACATCCGGAAACGTGCCCAGCGGTTCGCTGCGAATGATGGTGAGTCGCGACACCCCTTCCGGCACGTTGTTCACCTCCCGGCAGGCATCCATACAGGCGGTACAGCCGATGCATAGTGATTCATCATGCACCATGCCGTATCGCACCCCGTTGATATTCAACGTTTTCGCCACCACGCGTCCTGCAGTACCGCTGACGGCCACCAGCGCGCCGACGCCGGTGATGAACTGGCGACGAGAGCAACTCATGGATGCTCCTTAAGCAAAGGAACAGACGCCGGGTTAAAGTTCGGATTGTTGCGCTGATCGCTATGGCAATCGACGCAAATCTTAATCCGTCCTTTATCGCTTAACGTCTGCATCGTGTCTTGCTTCGGATGCAGTGAGTGACAACTGGCGCAGGCCACTTTAGTCACGTGGACATCGTGCGGCCAGAACGCTTTCTGCAACTGCTCAGGCAGGTGACAGGACAGACAAACGCTGTTCTGCTGCTCCACGTTATACATCGGCTCGTTAAAGCGCATCACATCCTTCGCCCCTTCACGGTGCTGAGGCGATGGCTTGCCATGACAGTTGGTACACGTCACCGGCAGTTTATTGTTCGGATTGGTCGCGGACGCATGCTTACCATGCATCCCTTCAGTATCCGGCTTGTGACAGTCCAGACACGCGGCATCCGGGCTACGCTGTTGGGTGACCGTCCAGCGTTCAGATTCCTGTGGCGTTGGCGTGGCGGTTATCCCACTCAGGCTCCATAACAGACCTGACGCCAGCACCCCAGCAGTTAATAACGAACGGAATACGCTCATATTCACTCCGTTGCATAATGCCTGATGGCGCTACGCTTATCAGGCCTACAAGACTTCCGTAGGCCGGATAAAGCGCTGGCGCTGTCATCCGGCAAATTGAGGTTATTGGCTTAACAAACCGTTTTTACGCGCCTGTTCTTCCCACTGCGGAATCACCGTTTTGATAAAGTCCTGCTTATCGGCGTTAATCTGCTGCATGTTCAGACCAATGGCCGCCTGGGCTTTCTCTTTGGTGGAGATATCCGGTATCGCTATTTCATGGGTGATGCCTTTGGTTGCCAGCAGACGCGCCAGTTTCGTCCGGGCATCGGCGGCTTTGTCCATCGCGATGCCTAACATCCGCAGGCCTTCTTCCGGAGCGTGCATGTGGATACCGTGGGAAGCAATGGCCAGATCCCAGCGCCACTGCGCGTGACGGATATCGCTCAGAATCGGCTTCATTTCCGCTTCCGTTGCGCCCGCATCCCAGGCCGCTTTCGCTTCAAAGTGAGCATGTACCAGCTGATCTTCAACCTTGATTTTCAGCCCATTGATCGCCTTCTTACGCTCAGCAACGACATTTTGCAGGGCAGCTTTGTCCTGGGTATGGCAGTTCGCACAGGTCTGTGGGAAGTTGTCGAACGGGTTGCCAATCTTATGATCGGTATAGAGTTTGCCATCGGCGTTCTGCACTTTCGGCATGTGACAGTCGATGCAGGTCACATTGTTTTTGCCGTGAATGCCGACGCTCCAGGTTTCATATTCCGGATGCTGCGCTTTTAGCATCGGCGTTTTTGACAGCGAGTTGGTCCAGTCTGCGAAGGTAATGGCGTCATAATATTTCTCCATGTCCTCCACCTTCATGCCGTCGTCCCACGGGAACTTAACGGCTTTGTTTTTGCCGTCAAAGTGGTATTCCACATGGCACTGCGCGCAAACCATCGACTGTTGGTCGAAACGACCGGCTTTATCGAACGGCTTGCCGATGGTCTCCATTGCGCGTTCAGCGTACGGACGAGACAACGTCAGCTCAGGTTTACCTTTCGCGAAGTCAGGTGACGCCGTGTTGTGGCAATCGCCGCAGCCCAGGTTGTTAACGACTTCCGGACCGCCACGCGCCCACATGCCGTGGAAGTAGCCGTCTTCACCGTCTTTCTGGATAAGACGCGCCACGTCCGGGCTTTTGCAGCTCCAGCAGGCCATCGGTAATGGGCCGTCTTCAGCGGTCTTTGGTGCACCGGTACGTAACGTTTCGCGTACATCGGTCACCGCATAGGCGTGCCCACGCGGTTTGTTGTAATCACGGGAGAACGGATATCCCGCCCACAGGATCACCAGACGGGGATCTTCCGCTAATGCGTCTTCACGTTTTGATTGTTCTGAGGTGGCTTTCCATGAAAGGTATTGATCGGGATGCTGAGGAGCGAAGACTTCATTCTTCGCTTCAACGGTAACAGTCTTTGCGGGTTCGGGCGTTTGCTCAGCATAAACCGCAGAAATGAAAAACAGCGGTACGACCAGGCTGAAGAAACGGCGTGCGCGTAGTGTAATCCTTGCCATAGAGGTCTCATCCAGATTGCGCCATTATGTTCAATGACGGTTCTTTTTATTCTATCCATGACGATAACCACACACACCGCCATGACATTGCCCTCTCCAGATGTAACAAAAAACCACACATAAAATGTTGTCTTTAATCAATTGTAAGTGCATGTAAAATACCACTTTAGAGTTAGTCAAGCCGTTTTTGCTCTACTCCTTTCTCATTTTTCGACCCCGATCGCCTTTCTGGAAAAATTAACATAACCCTCTGTAACGGAAAGATTTTGGCAACTTTTGTTGGTTTCCTTCAAAAAACGTATTGCCGCTAATTTGCACAATTCCTGTATTGCGTGATCTGTCGCGCAAAACCTAAACAAAACTGCCAAAGCCCCTACATTTAACGTTTATGAGACATATTATTAACATCCTACAAGGAGAACAAAAGCCATGAGCCAAATTCACAAACACGCTATTCCCGCAAACATTGCGGATCGTTGCCTGATTAATCCGGAGCAGTACGAAGCGAAGTACCAACAATCTATTAACGAGCCAGATACCTTCTGGGGCGAGCAGGGAAAAATTCTCGACTGGATCAAGCCATACCAGAAAGTGAAGAACACCTCTTTCGCACCGGGCAATGTGTCCATCAAATGGTACGAGGACGGCACGCTGAACCTGGCGGCGAATTGTCTCGATCGTCACCTACAGGAAAATGGCGATCGTACCGCTATCATCTGGGAAGGCGATGACGCCTCGCAGAGCAAACACATTAGCTATCGCGAACTGCATCGCGATGTCTGCCGTTTCGCCAATACGCTGCAGGATCTGGGCATTAAAAAAGGCGATGTGGTTGCGATCTATATGCCGATGGTGCCAGAGGCCGCTGTCGCAATGCTGGCCTGTGCCCGCATTGGTGCCGTCCATTCGGTGATCTTCGGTGGCTTCTCACCGGAAGCCGTCGCCGGTCGCATCATTGATTCCAGTTCGAAGCTGGTTATCACCGCTGATGAAGGTGTACGTGCCGGTCGCAGCATTCCGCTGAAGAAAAACGTCGACGATGCGCTGAAAAACCCGAACGTGAAAACCATCGAGCATGTCATTGTGCTGAAGCGCACTGGCGGCAACATTGAATGGCAGGAAGGTCGCGACCTGTGGTGGAGCGACCTGATTGACAAGGCCAGCGTCGAGCATCAGCCTGCGGAAATGAACGCCGAAGATCCGCTGTTCATCCTCTATACCTCTGGCTCCACCGGTAAACCAAAGGGCGTGCTGCACACCACCGGCGGCTATCTGGTGTATGCCGCAACAACCTTTAAGTATGTGTTTGACTACCATCCGGGCGATATCTACTGGTGTACTGCCGACGTGGGTTGGGTCACCGGACACAGTTATCTGCTGTATGGCCCACTGGCCTGCGGCGCCACCACGCTGATGTTTGAAGGGGTGCCGAACTGGCCAACCCCGGCGCGTATGAGCCAGGTGGTGGATAAACATAAGGTCAACATTCTCTATACCGCGCCGACGGCGATCCGCGCCCTGATGGCAGAAGGCGACAAGGCGATTGAGGGCACTGACCGCTCATCGCTGCGCATTCTGGGTTCGGTTGGCGAACCCATCAACCCGGAAGCATGGGAGTGGTACTGGAAGAAAATCGGTAATGAAAAATGCCCGGTGGTGGATACCTGGTGGCAGACCGAAACCGGTGGCTTCATGATCACCCCGCTGCCCGGCGCGACCGAACTGAAAGCCGGCTCCGCCACCCGTCCGTTCTTCGGCGTGCAACCGGCGCTGGTAGACAACGAAGGTCATCCGCAAGAAGGGGCCACCGAAGGCAACCTGGTGATCATCGACTCCTGGCCGGGACAGGCGCGTACGCTGTTCGGCGATCACGAACGTTTTGAGCAAACCTACTTCTCAACCTTTAAAAACATGTACTTCAGCGGCGACGGCGCTCGTCGTGACGAAGACGGTTATTACTGGATCACCGGTCGCGTCGATGACGTGCTGAACGTCTCGGGCCACCGTCTGGGCACGGCAGAAATTGAATCCGCGCTGGTGGCGCATCCGAAGATCGCCGAAGCGGCGGTGGTCGGTATTCCACACAACATCAAGGGCCAGGCGATTTATGCCTATGTGACGCTGAACCACGGCGAAGAACCCTCCCCTGAACTGTACGCCGAAGTGCGCAACTGGGTACGTAAAGAGATTGGCCCGCTGGCAACGCCAGATGTGCTGCACTGGACTGACTCACTGCCGAAAACCCGTTCCGGCAAAATCATGCGCCGTATTTTGCGCAAGATTGCGGCGGGCGATACCAGCAATCTGGGCGATACCTCGACCCTCGCCGATCCTGGCGTGGTAGAGAAACTGCTCGAAGAGAAGCAGGCCATCGCGATGCCTTCATAACCCTGAAATGCCCGATGCCGCAAAGCTTATCGGGCCTACAGGTTCAGCAACCTTTGTAGGCCCGATAAGGCTTTAGCCGCCATCCGGCAAAATAAACAATACCCCCTACCCTTTCTCTACATGAGAGAGGGAAATGATAAAACCTCCCCAAAGGATTTCGCGTTGCAGGACTACGACAGCAGTCAGGTCTTGCCTGCGGCGTGAATGACGAAGGGAACCTCTGGAGACTCTGTGATGAATGACACCATTTATCAGCGGATAGAAGACAATGCGCGTTTCAGGGAGTTAGTTGAAAAAAGGCAACGGTTTGCCACGATACTGTCGATCATCATGCTGGTGGTCTATATCAGCTTTATTCTACTGATTGCCTTTGCGCCTGGCTGGCTGGGAACCCCGCTTCACGAGGGCACCAGCGTCACCCGGGGTATTCCGATTGGCGTGGGGGTGATTCTGATCTCCTTCGTTCTGACCGGCATCTATATCTGGCGGGCGAACGGCGAATTCGACCGTCTGAACAATGCAGTACTGCGCGAGGTTAACGCATCATGAAGAGAGTCCTGACGGCGCTTGCCGCCACACTACCCTTCGCGGCCAACGCGGCGGATGCCATTAGCGGTGCGGTACAACGCCAGCCGACCAACTGGCAGGCGATTATCATGTTCCTGATTTTCGTCGTCTTTACGCTGGGTATTACGTACTGGGCCTCCAAACGCGTACGTTCACGCAGTGACTACTATACGGCTGGCGGGAATATTACCGGTTTCCAGAACGGACTGGCGATTGCGGGCGATTACATGTCGGCGGCGTCGTTCCTCGGGATCTCCGCGCTGGTGTTTACTTCCGGCTATGACGGGTTGATCTACTCGCTGGGCTTCCTCGTGGGCTGGCCGATCATCCTGTTTCTGATCGCCGAACGTCTGCGTAACCTCGGGCGCTATACCTTTGCCGATGTGGCCTCCTATCGTCTTAAGCAAGGTCCGATCCGCATTCTGTCGGCCTGTGGTTCACTGGTGGTCGTTGCCCTTTATCTCATTGCACAGATGGTCGGTGCGGGCAAACTGATTGAACTGCTGTTCGGTCTGAACTATCACGTCGCGGTGGTGCTGGTCGGCGTGCTGATGATGATGTACGTGCTGTTCGGCGGCATGCTGGCAACGACATGGGTACAAATCATTAAAGCCGTACTGCTGCTGTTCGGCGCCAGCTTTATGGCCTTTATGGTAATGAAGCACGTGGGCTTTAGCTTCAATAACCTGTTCACCGAAGCGATGGCGGTCCACCCGAAAGGCTCTGCGATTATGAGTCCGGGTGGGCTGGTGAAAGACCCAATCTCTGCGCTCTCATTGGGGCTCGGCCTGATGTTTGGTACGGCGGGTCTGCCGCATATCCTGATGCGTTTCTTCACGGTCAGCGATGCCCGCGAAGCGCGTAAGAGCGTGTTCTATGCCACCGGCTTTATGGGTTACTTCTACATCCTGACCTTCATCATCGGTTTTGGCGCCATTATGCTGGTTGGTGCAAATCCGGCGTATAAAGATGCGGCGGGCGCGCTGATTGGCGGGAATAACATGGCAGCGGTACACCTGGCGAATGCGGTGGGCGGCAACCTGTTCCTCGGCTTTATTTCAGCGGTGGCGTTCGCCACTATTCTGGCCGTCGTCGCCGGTCTGACGCTGGCGGGCGCCTCTGCGGTCTCTCACGATCTCTACGCGAACGTGTTCCGCAAGGGTGCGACCGAACGTGAAGAGTTGCGGGTGTCGAAAATCACCGTTCTGGTGCTGGGCGTCATCGCCATCATTCTCGGCGTGCTGTTCGAAAATCAGAACATCGCCTTCATGGTCGGTCTGGCGTTTGCAATCGCTGCGAGCTGTAACTTCCCGATCATCCTGCTTTCCATGTACTGGTCGAAACTGACCACGCGTGGTGCGATGCTGGGCGGCTGGTTGGGTCTGCTGACCGCCGTGGTGCTGATGGTGCTTGGCCCCACTATTTGGGTACAAATCCTCGGCCACGAAAAAGCGATCTTCCCGTATGAATACCCGGCGCTGTTCTCCATTACCGTGGCATTCATTGGGATCTGGTTCTTCTCTGCCACCGATAACTCGACAGAAGGGAATCGCGAGCGCGAGCAGTTCCGTGCTCAGTTCATCCGTTCCCAGACGGGCTTCGGCGTCGAGCAAGGTCGCGCCCACTAACCAACGTACTCGTCCCCGGTCAATCTGGCCGGGGATCCTTTCTCAGAACATCAGTCTTGCCACCAGCGGGGCAACGAGCACCATCACCACACCGGAAAGCATCATCACCAGGCTGGCGACCACGCCCTCCTGCTGGCCGAGCTCATACGAGCGCGCCGTCCCGGCCCCGTGCGAAGCCGCGCCAAACCCAGCGCCTTTCGCCATCCCTTCGCGAATCGACAGACGTAAAAACAGCGCATCGCCGACCGCCATGCCAAATACGCCGGTCACCACCACGAACAGCGCCACTAAATCCGGTTGCCCGCCCAGCGGTTCAGCTGCCGCCAGAGCAAACGGCGTAGTCACCGACCGTACCGCCAGACTGCGCTGAATTTCGTCCGGCAGGGTAAACAAGCGTGCCAGCCAGACTGAACTGGTCACCGCGACCACCGTTGCCGTCACCACGCCTGCGGTCAGCGACATCCAGTGACGTTTGATAATGGCAACATTGTCGTAAACCGGCACCGCAAAGGCGATCGTTGCCGGGCCAAGCAGCCACAGCAGCCAGTGGGATTCGCCGATGTAGCTTTGCCAGGAGATATGACCAAACACCAGTATCAACACCAGCAGCGCGGGCGTGAGTACCAGCGGCATCAGCGGCAGCTTACGAAAACGACGGTACAGACGTTTATTGGCGAAATAGATAATCAGCGTGATCGCCAGACAAAGCACGCTGAGCTGGAGATTAGTCACGGTTTACCCTGCTTATCTCATAGCGATAGACTTTATCCACCACCCACGCCGTTGCACCGAGCACCATTAGCGTGCTGATTGCAATGACCGAAAAAATCCGCCAGCCATCCACCAGCAGCAGATGGGCATAGTTCACAACCGCCACCACCGCCGGAACAAAGAACAACAGCATCTCCGCCAGCAGCCAGCGCGCCCCGGCGCGAACCCAGCGCAACGGAAGAATGCGGCAGACAATCAGCACCAGCATCAGCATCATCCCCACCAGATTGGCCGGTAACGGCAGATGCAGCCAGGAGACAAGATATTGCGCAACGATAAACAAACCTGCATACAGCAGTACCTGAACCGGAACCTGGAGTCGTTGCATAACGGCAGGCGTAACGCGGCTTATCGCCACAGCCATGAGGGAACATCCTGAAAAATAATATGGAACGCCAGTATAGAGAGACCCCGTCGATGACTGAAATGAATTAAAATCATTACAGGCATAGTCGGAAGGAATACTCATGGATATCAGAACGCTGCGTTATTTTGTTGAAGTGGTGCGCCAACAGAGCTTCACCCGCGCAGCGGAGAAGCTTTTTGTCACCCAACCGACCATCAGCAAGATGCTGAAAAACCTGGAAGATGAGCTGAACTGCACGCTGCTGATCCGCGATGGTCGGAAACTGTTGCTCACCGACACCGGTCGCGTCGTGTTCGAACGCGGGCTGGCGATTCTGGCCGAATTTCGCCAACTGGAAGCTGAGCTGGGCGACATCAACCACCTTAATAAAGGACTGCTGCGGCTCGGTATCCCGCCAATGGTTGGCATGCTGATGGCCGGACCGATCGGCTTGTTTCGCCAGCGTTACCCCGGCGTGGAGCTTAAGGTTTCTGAGTTTGGCGGCCTGACGGTGCAGCAGGCGGTGATGAACGGGGAACTGGATGTTGCGATGACCGCACTGCCCGTGGAGGAAGAGAGCGGTCTGGCGACGTTACCGATATTCAGCCATCCCCTTTGCGTGCTGGTGCCGCGCTCCGGTCAGTGGACAGCCTGCCAGTCCGTGTCGCCAGAAGCGCTGGCCGAACATCCACTGTTGATCTACAACGAGGATTTTGCCCTGAGCCGCCAACTGATGCAGTTGTTCAGTGAGCATGGGGTGAAGCCGCGTATCGCGGTGCGCAGCGGGCAGTGGGACTTTCTGGCGGCGATGGTACAGGCAGGAGTGGGGATCGCCGTTCTGCCGGAGCCCATTTGCGAGCGACTGGATAAAAATACGCTGCGCTGGATCCCACTGGAAAGCGAGTTACGCTGGCAGTTAGGGATGATTTGGCGCGAAGGGGTGTATCTCTCCCACAGCGCCAAAGCGTGGCTGTCCTGTTGTGAAGGGTTTTGGTTAACCTCGGCTGACCGATAAACATCGTACCGCCGGATGACGGCTAACGC
The DNA here is from genome assembly GCF_019048065.1 of Citrobacter farmeri. Taxonomy (NCBI): domain Bacteria; kingdom Pseudomonadati; phylum Pseudomonadota; class Gammaproteobacteria; order Enterobacterales; family Enterobacteriaceae; genus Citrobacter; species Citrobacter farmeri. The sequence continues at coordinate 365,794 of NZ_CP077291.1, read as the reverse complement.
CTTATCCGGCCTACAAACTACGCTAAATCGTAGGCCTGATAAGCGCAGCGCCATCAGGCAACACGACGGTTTTACTGATTTTCGTTCAGCAACGCTTCCAGCAGGTCGAGATCGTGCAGTAATTTTTGCAGGGTTTCATTGCTGATTTCGCGGGTGGCGCGCAGGTGGTACAACTCCGCCCGCTCTGAACGCAACGCCGCGAGGCGGAAGCGGCGTTCCAGGTTCTCTTCCTGGAGCGAACTTTCGACATCGTTACGCCCGTCAGCACGACGCCGCAGGTTACCGATGACGCGAGAACTCACCTCGGTCAGGAGCTGATTATCGATATTTTCCTCGGTATCCGCCGCCAGACGCTCTTCCATTTTCTGGATCGCGACAATCGCCACTTCTGCCGTCGCCGCGCGGGCAATCCGTTCCTCTTTCAGTTGCTGAGAATGATCGGCTACTTCCAGATGTTGCAGCAGAATCGGCAGCATCACGACGCCGACAAATAGCGAGAACAGAATCACCCCAGCCGCCAGGAAGACCAGTTCGTAGCGCGCCGGGAAGACGTTACCATCCGGCAGCAGTAGCGGGATAGACAGAACACCCGCCAGGGTGATGGCCCCGCGAACCCCCGCAAAGGAGGCGATTAGCAACTCACGCGTGGACCAGGAACCAAACTCCATCGGCTTCTTGTGCAGAAAACGCACGCTGAATTTTTTCATTGTCCACAGCCAGCCGAAACGCACCAGCATCAGCGCCGCATAAATCAGTACGATATCAGTAAACAGCATCCAGGTTTCAACGTTCGGATCGGCTTCTGCCGCCACCAGAGAGGACTCCAGAATGCCCGGCAACTGCAGGCCCAACAGCAGGAACACCATGCCGTTAAAGACAAACTCCAGCATCGCCCAGGTGCTGTTGGCGCGCAGACGCATCGCCAGCGGCGCGCGGCGCATCACGCCTGCACGGGTGATGGTCATCCCCGCTGCGACGGCTGCCAGGATGCCCGACACACCGATATGTTCAGCAATCAAATAAGAGGCAAACGGCAGCAGGAACAGCAGGACGATCTGCGTGGCAGGTTCGTCACCGCCCCAGCGGCTGAGGAACCCGAGTGAGCGACCATATAGCCAGCTCACCACAAACCCAGCCAGGATGCCGCCGATCGCGACTTTGAAGAACTCCACGGTCGCACCGCCGATGGTAAAAATCATCGTCCCCATCGCCACGGCGACGGCAAATTTCAGCGCCACCAGGCCGGAGGCATCGTTCATCAGCGCTTCGCCCTGCAGGATGCCCATGATTTTCTTCGGTATGCGGCCTTCGCCGACAATACCGGAAAGGGCCACCGCATCGGTCGGCGACAGCACGGCAGCCAGCGCAAAGGCAGGTATCAGCGGAATACCCGGCACCACCCAGTAAATCAGGAACCCTATCCCGACCACCGTGACGACAACCAGCGCCAGCGCGAGACCAAATATCTCTCGCCCATGTTCAAGAAATTCTCGCGTTGGCGTCTTCCAGCCATCAGCAAACAGCAGCGGCGGGATAAACAGAACCAGAAACAGTTCGGGGTCAAACTCGACATGCAGACCAAAGGTGGGCCACGCCAATAGCGCGCCGATAGCAATCTGCATGAGGGGTAAGGGGAGCTGGAAGGGCAATACACGCGTAAATACCCCAGACAGCGAGACCACAAGGGTCATGATGAGTATTGTGAAGAAGATTTCCATGCGTTCCCTGTTTGCGATGTTTTTTATGTGTTTGAGAGGCGTCGTGCCTCGATTTTACCTTTCTCAGAGTATCGCAAAAGACAACAAGTGTGTGCTGAAAATAAAAATGGGTGGCAAAAGCCACCCATTTTTTCGGCGTCCCTTTCGGAATCAGATGGCCCAACCGCCGGCATAGAACGCTACCAGCGCCACAGCAATCACCACGGTGCCGATGTTCAGCTTGCGCCACTCACCCGAAACCACACGGCCAATCACCAGCGTGGCAAAACCAATCATAATACCGGTTACGATGTTACAGGTCAGTACGATGAATACGGCGGTCACCAGACCCGCCATGGCATCAACAAAGTCAGCGAAATCGATTTTCGCCACATTGCTTAGCATCAGCAGACCGACGTACATCAGCGCGGGCGCCGTTGCGTACACCGGCACAAGATAAGAGAGCGGAGAAAGGAACAGGATCAGCAGGAACAGTACGCCGACGGTGATGGCGGTCAAACCGGTTTTACCGCCCGCAGCCGTACCTGCCGCTGACTCGATGTAGACCGCTGCCGGTGCGGCCCCCACCAGACCGGAGAACACGCTGCTCAGGGAGTCCGTGGTCAGCGCTTTACCGCCGTCGATGATCTGCCCGTCTTTATCCAACAGATTCGCCTGACCCGCCACGGCGCGGATGGTGCCAGTGGCATCAAACACAGCGGTCATTACCAGCGCCAGAACGCTTGGCAGAACAACCGGGTTCAGCGCGCCCATAATATCCAGGCTGCCAATCAGCGATTTGCCCGTTTCATCGCTCAGCGACGGCATGGCGAAAATGCCAGAGAATTTCACAGCCGGATCGAAAATCAGACCAACGACGGAAATACCGATAATGGTCAGCAGAATGCCACCGGGTACTTTCAGTTTCTCCAGACCGATAATCACCGCCAGCCCAACCAGCGACATAATCACCGGGAAGGTAGCGAAGTGACCGAGGGCTACCGGCAGACCATCCAGCGGGTTCTTAATAACCAGACCCACACCGTTCGCCGCAATCAGCAGTAAAAACAGGCCGATACCGATGCCGGTACCGTGCGCGATACCCTGCGGCAAATTGCGTAGGATCCAGCTACGGATCCCGGTTGCCGAGATAATGGTAAACAGCACACCCATCAGGAATACCGCACCCAATGCGACCGGAACGCTAATCTGCTGACCCAGTACCAGGCTGAACGCGGTGAAGGCGGTCAGAGAGATGGCGCAACCAATCGCTAACGGCAGATTTGCCCACAACCCCATGACGATAGAACCCAGACCCGCAACCAGACAGGTCGCGACGAACACCGCTGCGGGCGGGAATCCGGCTTTGCCCAGCATGCCAGGCACAACGATAACGGAGTACACCATCGCCAGAAACGTTGTTAAACCTGCCACCACTTCCTGGCGGACAGTGCTTCCACGTTGTGAAATTTTAAACCAGGCGTCGAGCGAACCGCCGGTTCGCGCTGAAGGCGTAGACATAGAAAACATCCCCTGAGAGTTTATTATTCGTTCTTATGCGTGGTGGACAATCCACTGCCAGCGCAACGTCAACTCCTTGTGCTCTGATCGCGACAAAAAGGGGTGTCGCAAAAAGCAAACGTTTAGCTCCGCGCATAAAAAAACGGGTAGTAAAAAAAAGCAAACGATTATCCAGCGATCATACGGGGATTTTCAACTGAACTTTGCCGCTTTTTACTCATTTCTTGCGCTAACGCTGAAGAAATCACCAACTGATGCGCAAACGTTATCGTCAATGCGCAATCCGGCAACATAATTTGCCAGGCCGTGTCGCAGATAAAGGGAGCAAGACGGTCAAAAAATCGCCATTAGCCGCCGGGAATGTCGAAAGGTCCCCCCTGCTGGATGGCGCGTTGCCAGGCGGGACGCATTTCCACGCGTTTTTTCCACGCGCTGATATGGGGAAGATCGGCAATACCACCGCGTGCCAGTAGTGCAAAGAGAGGAAAACTCATCTGGATATCCGCCATGCTGAAATGCTCTCCGGCAAACCACGGTCGCTCAGCGAGATGCGCGTCGATAAAGCGCGCGTGGGTTTCCAGCTGCGGATTGAGATAGGTTTTTTGTACGCCCTGCCCCAGCGCACCGCCCAGCGTGCGCAAACCAAAGGGCACTGGCGGTTTCCCCAGACTGGTGAAGACCAGCTTCATTAACAGCAACGGCATCAGTGAACCCTCGGCGTAGTGCAACCAGAAGTGATACTGACGCTTTGGCTCCGCGTCATCCGGTTTAAACCGCCCTTCGCTGTCGTAGGTATCCTGCAAGTAGTCAAGAATGGCCCCCGATTCCGCGAGGATCGCACCGTTATCTTCAACTACCGGGGATTTACCCAGCGGATGGATTTTCTTCAGTGCAGGCGGGGCAAGCATGCTCTTTTCACGCTGGTAACGAACAATCTGGTAAGGCAGAGACAACTCCTCCAGCGCCCAGAGAATGCGCTGTGAGCGGGACTGGTTTAAATGATGCACCGTCAGCATGATGTTCTCCCGTCATTTCCTCTTACTTACTCTAGTAAATTATGGGAGATGACGAAAAAAATTCGCCTAAAAAATCGCCAAATTAACTGGCGAACGGGATGATGCGGCTTACAATTACAGTATCAACACAGACCGGAACCTCCACCACGTGCTCGAATGAGGGGTGTTGACGTCGGGGGAAACCCTCCCGTGAACCAGCGGGATAGAGAGAAAGACAAAGACCGGAAAACAAACTAAAGCGCCCTTGCGGCGCTTTAGTTTTGTTCATCCTCCAGCAAGCGAGCGCCCGTCCCCTCTTCACCCAACCGATCCCCAGGGTTACGCAACGGACAGTCTTTTCGCGATAAGCAGCCACAACCGATACAGCCATCCAGTTCGTCACGAAGCGCCACCAGCGTATGAATGCGCCGATCCAGTTCTTCGCGCCATTGCGAAGAGAGTTGCTTCCACTCTTTCGCACTGAGGGTATGGCCCTCCGGCAGTACGCCCAGTGCTTCGCTGATGGTCGCCAGCGGGATGCCGATCCGCTGGGCAATCTTGATAATCGCGACATAACGCAGCACGTCACGCCGGTATCTGCGCTGATTGCCGCTGTTGCGAATACTGCTGATCAGCCCTTTGCTTTCATAGAAATGCAGTGCGGAAACCGCCACGCCGCTGCGTTTTGCCACTTCACCCGGCGTGAGCATCGCTTTTATACGGGGTAATTTCTTTTCCATAAATCGCTTTACCTCAAGTTAACTTGAGGAATTATACTCGCCCGCAGACAAAAGACGAATCGAACACTGAGAAGGAGGCAGCAATATGTCCCATCAGCAAATAATTCAGACCCTTATTGAATGGATTGATGAACATATCGACCAACCGCTGAACATTGATGTGGTCGCAAAAAAATCAGGTTATTCAAAATGGTATTTACAGAGGATGTTCCGCACGGTGATGCGCCAGACGCTGGGCGACTATATCCGTCAGCGCCGACTTCTGTTAGCCGCCGTCGAACTGCGCAACACCGAACGACCGATATTCGATATTGCGATGGATTTAGGCTACGTGTCGCAGCAGACGTTTTCCCGCGTGTTTCGCCGGGAATTTGATCGTACCCCCAGCGACTATCGTCACCGCCTGTAATGTTACTGTCCGCGCTGCATCAGGAGTGCGGGCGGTTGTTGCAACCAGTGAATAAATTCCTGCGGTGGCAGCGCCTTCGCGAAGTGCCACCCCTGACAGTACTGCACCCCGCGTTTAAGCAACCAGCTAACCTGATCTGCCGTCTCCACGCCTTCCGCGATGGTTTTAAGACGCAGGCTTTGCGCCATCTCAATGATATGTTCCGCAATCAGATGGCTGGTACTGTTAGTGGTCAGCGTATCGATAAAGGATTTGTCGATCTTAAGAATATCGACATTGAGTGAATAGAGGTTGTGTAGATTAGAGTAACCGGTGCCGAAATCATCGATCGCCACTTCATAGCCTGCCTGACGAAACGCCTGGATCACCGGCGTGGTTTTCGGTACATCGATAAATCCCCGTTCAGTCACTTCCACTTTAATTTGTTGCGCAAGCACGGCATGTTCGCGCGCTTTATCCGCAATCATGGCAATCAGTCGTGAAGAGTGAAAATCCGATGCGGAAAGATTGATAGAAATATACAACTGCGGGTTGGCTGCCAGAAACGTCCCCATATCGCTGAACACTTCTTCCACCACGTAGTCGGTTATTTGCGCGATCATCCCCTCTTTTTCCGCCAGCGGGATGAACTCGGCCGGACTCATGACCTGACCGTTGCAGCCCGGCCAGCGCAGCAGCGCCTCCGCCCCCACGCATTTCTCATTTTTAATATCAATGATCGGCTGATAGTGCAGGCAGAGCTGACGTTGCTTAAGCGCGCGCTGGAGCATGCGGCGCGGAGAGTAGTATTGCCGACGCGCCCGCGACCAGAACATTAACAACAGAATGCTGCTGATCACCGCCAGAGGAAGGGTGATCAACAACTGCTGATACAGGTTCTGATAAAACCGCTGCATCGAGGTCGACACAATCACGGCAATGGGCCGTTTATCCGAGTGGGCAACGGTGTAAAAGCGGTCATCCTGCTGGAAGACAGATTGATTGCGCCGGATCAGTGGCAACAGTTGGGTCACCCAGGCCTGCTCGCTGACGGAGAAAAAGGTATTGGTCACGGTGTCATATACTCCCCAGGCCAATTCGGGGTCTTCGGACATCACTTCGCTATATGACAGCGGATTGATCACCGCAACATAGTTTCCGCGTTGCATATACGTCATTTTATAACCGGTAAAAAAAGGCGTATCGCGAAAGTAATAAATGGAGATGTTGGGTTTTCGTTTATAGTCTGCCGTCTGCATAATATAGGGCGCTGACGGTGCCATTACCGTGGAGCATAAAAAACGATCGCCTTGTGCATAAATTAACTCATTGATATACAGGCGCCCACGGATAATATTCAACATCCGTTGTTGATGTGCCGGCGTACACGCTTGTCCCTGATACTGTTCAGCAGCATCGCGGGCTAAATCCGCCTGCAAAACAACCAGTTCCGTTTTATCTAAAGCCAGATGAGCAAAGGTACTCAGCTGTTTACTGGTTTGAGAGGTGGCTTGCAGGTGGGCAAACCATAGCGCCAGCATCACGGGGAGCAAAACCACCATGATTATCCCGAGGAACCTCAGCACCTTGCTTCGCACCCGATGATTCATTTCAGCCCTATATCCCTGCATTTCATGTGCCTGTTATCATCAAGGCAGGATGCTAAATCACACAGGTTATTACGTTGCATGAATCTATCAATATTAGCAACAGACTTTTATTAGCAAAAGTCTGATATTGCAGGATGGTGATAATATTCGACCGTAATGCAAACCTATAGTGACGATTAATTTTATTAAGGGTAATCCATTCTCCGAAAGGGGTAGTTTTTTATGAAAGTTTTGCCGGTTCATACGCAAAATGAAATTAAGCTAAATTTCTTTGAATGCTTATTTTTGACAAAACAGAAAAGGTAAAATCAATACATCTTTTTTAAGTCCTCTTCCTCCTCTTACGTCACGATTAAAGTATCTTCATTGCCGATGAATAACCACACTCATATTATGGTTAAAAAACAGGCAAAAAAGCGGCGTACCGACTGGCGAACGAATCACTAAACGTGATATAGTTCACAAATATTCTGAAACAGAAACAACGTTTCATTCGGTGTTGATGTAAATGCCCGTCGATAGCCAAGAGTGTGCCACGCCTCCCGTGAAAACGCCGCGCTGTCCAGGGCACCTGCTACTCTCAGAGGAAATGTTTCATGGCTACCCTAACCACTGGCGTGGTTCTTCTCCGCTGGCAACTGCTAAGCGCTGTGCTCATGTTTTTAGCCAGCACGTTAAACATTCGTTTTCGTCGCTCAGATTACATTGGTCTGGCGGTGATCAGCAGCGGACTCGGCGTCGCCGCCGCCTGTTGGTTTGCGACGGGATTACTCGGCATCACCCTGATGGATCTCTCCGCCATCTGGAAGAACATTGAATCCGTGATGGTCGAAGTGATGAGTCAGACCCCGCCAGAGTGGCCGATGGTATTGACCTGATTTCACCTGATTTCACCTGAGCCTCCCTGACGGAGGCTTTTTATTGTTTCCAGAAAATGCCAACCCTATCTCTTGCGGAAAAAATCATCCCGTCCCGATTTCAGCAAGCCCATGTCTATTATGCGTTCATCTGGTGCGGTCTGTTTACTCAACAGACCGCAGCTAAAAATATATTATTTCGTTCTGTATCAGCTTCCCTATTGTCATTATTATTCAGGATTTAAAAGTTATGTAAGGAAGGCTGTTTTTATTATTCTCACCCCAGATATTTTACAAAGGCATAAGTTGAAATACCGCTAATGGCTGCTACAACAATCGCAAAAACAATCAATAAAATCAACTTCTTAGCATTATAAATTCCAAACATAAAACCTCCTTTCCTAAATTTACATTTCCATTTAACCCCATGACACGCATGGGAAAATATCATCTTCATTCAAAGATAAAATAATAATTACAGAAAGGCCATTGATTAATGTCAAATATCTGCAGGCATTATTCAAATAGTATGCGTGTGTTTCAAAATATTAAAATTTAATACTTCGAGGAATTTTACTTTGACCAGAATGCCGAACAGCAATCGTCTCCATTCTGCGCCATGCGCTGGAAAAAAGCCGTACCAGCTGACCGTTGAGGAGGTTCTGAAAAATCAGCAGAGCCAACCTTCCGGGCTGACTCATAATGAGGCCAGCGCACGTCTCGCCAGGGATGGCCTTAACGCACTGCCTGAAAAAGCCGGCAAACCTGCCTGGCTACGCTTTCTGGCCCATTTTCACGATGTTCTAATTTACGTTCTGATCGCCGCAGCGGCCCTCACCGCCGTGATGGGGCACTGGGTGGATACTGCCGTCATCCTCGGCGTCGCAGTGATCAATGCCCTGATAGGTCACATTCAGGAAAATAACGCGGAAAAGTCGCTGAAAAGTATCCGCAATATGCTCTCCGCTTCCGCCGTGGTGGTGCGTAACGGGCAACATGAGACGGTCGCGACCACCGAGCTGGTCGTTGGCGATATCGTAGTGCTGCGGGCGGGCGGCCGCATCCCCGCCGATCTTCGCGTCATGGAGGCTCACAACCTGCGGGTTGAAGAGGCCATCCTGACCGGCGAATCTACCGTGGTGGATAAAACAGCAGATGCGCTGACAGGCGAACTGCCGCTGGGCGATCGCAAAAACCTGCTGTTCTCTGGCACCACCATTAGTGCCGGAGCCGGGCTTGGCGTGGTGATCGCCACCGGGGAAGCGACGGAACTGGGCCATATTAACCAGATGATGACCGGGATCGAGAAGCACCGTACGCCGCTACTGGTGCAGATGGATAAGCTCGGCAAAGCGATTTTCTCCCTCATTCTCGCCATGATGGTCGGGCTGTTTATCTTCAGCCTGCTGCTGCGCGACATGCCGATGGGTGAACTGCTGCTTTCGTTAATCAGCCTTGCTGTCGCGGCCGTACCGGAAGGCTTACCGGCGATTATCTCGATCATCTTGTCGCTGGGCGTACAGACCATGGCCCGCAAACACGCGATTATCCGCAAATTGCCTACTGTTGAAACGCTGGGTGCCATGTCGGTGATCTGTTCCGATAAGACCGGCACCCTGACCATGAACGAGATGACGGTCAAGGCCATCATCACGGCAGATAAAAATTACCGCGTGCAGGGCAATAGCTACGAGCCAGCGGGTGAGATCCACGTCGAGGAAAACGACGCGCTGGCAGAGATTGTGCCAGGCAGTCTGCTTGAAAACTATCTGCGCACGATTGACCTGTGCAACGACAGCCAGTTGATTCGCGATGAAAAGGGCCACTGGGGGATTACCGGCGGGCCAACTGAAGGGGCGCTGAAAGTGCTGGCCGCCAAAGCGATGCTGCCAGCCATTGACTGCGAACTGCGCAGTAAAATCCCGTTCGATTCCCAGTACAAATACATGGCGACGCACTATCGCATCGGCGACGACGAGCGCGTGCTGGTGACCGGGGCGCCGGATGTGCTGTTTAAACTCTGCCAATTGCAGCAAACCGCGAACGGTACGGAAGCCTTTACCCAGCCGCACTGGGAGGCTGAAATTGCCCGCTATGCCAAAGAAGGCCTGCGAATGGTGGCCGCCGCCTGGAAACCCACGCGTGCCGATGCCAGTGCGCTAACCCATGACTGTCTGCACGAAGGGCTCATTTTCCTCGGCATCGCCGGGATGATGGATCCGCCGCGCCCGGAAGCCATTGCGGCGATCGACACCTGTCAGCAGGCCGGGATCCGCGTCAAAATGATCACCGGCGATCACCCGCAAACCGCCATGAGCATCGGCGGCATGTTGGGCATCCATAACAGCCGCCACGCGGTGACGGGCTATGAGCTCGAGCAGATGAATGAGGCTGAACTCGCCGAAGCCGCCGTCACCTACGATATTTTTGCCCGTACCAGCCCGGAACATAAACTGCGTCTGGTAAAAGCCCTGCAAGATAAGGGTGAGATCGTCGGCATGACAGGCGATGGCGTGAACGATGCCCCGGCGCTGAAGCAGGCCGACGTGGGGATCGCGATGGGTATTAAAGGCACCGAAGTGACGAAAGAAGCCGCCGACATGGTGCTGACGGACGATAACTTCGCGACCATCGCCAGCGCGGTACAGGAGGGGCGTCGCGTCTACGACAACCTGAAGAAAACCATTCTGTTTATCATGCCAACTAACCTGGCGCAGGGCCTGCTGATCATCGTCGCGCTGCTGGCGGGTAATTTGATCCCCCTGACCCCGGTGCTGATCCTGTGGATGAACATGGCGACCTCCGCCACGCTGTCATTCGGCCTGGCGTTTGAAGCCGGTGAGCGCAATATCATGCGCCGCCCACCGCGTCAGAGTAACGAGAACGTGATGGATGGCTTTGCTATCTGGCGCGTTGGTTTTGTCGGTACGCTGATTGCCGCCTGCGCCTTTATGCTGGAAGCCTGGCTGCAGCCACGCGGTCACAGCCCGGAATTCATCCGTACGGTTCTGTTGCAGACGCTGGTGACGGCGCAGTGGGTCTATATGCTTAACTGCCGCGTCTCTGATGGCTTCTCGCTGGGTCGCGGTCTGCTGATGAATAAAGGCATCTGGCTGGTCAGCGGTATTCTGTTGCTGCTGCAGCTAGCGATTATCTATATCCCGTTCCTGCAGATGCTGTTTGGTACCGAAGCGCTACCGCTGCGCTACTGGGGCATTACCTTTGCCATTGGCATCGCGCTGTTCTTCATTGTTGAGATTGAGAAACCGCTCACCCGCAAATTCCGCCGGAAATAACCGGCGGGTATCCGGCAGTAAAAAGGCCTCCCAAAACGGGAGGCCTTTTTCGTCTGCGATGGCGGATTAACGCACAACCATTACCGGCACCTTTGCGTAACGTAAAATATTGGCAGCTGCCGAGCCCAGCAGATGGGTGGCAATCCCCGGCTTGCGTGAGCCGATAATAATCATTTCAGCATTATGCGCCGCCGCCGCGTCGTTCACCTCATCGCGAATATTGCCGTGACGGACTTCAAAGCGAATCCTCTCCAGCGGCGTTTTGAATTTTCTCGCCAGGGCGAGCATTTTCTCCTGCGCATCGTTGGTCATGTACTCTTCGTATTTTTTGATATCCGAAGCAAAACCGCGAATCGGCGACGTGTGCAGTTTGGGGAAAACGTGCAGCAGATGCAGAACGCCCTCCTCTTTATTGAGCATGTGATCGGCCCAGGCAATCGCTTTGTCAGAAAGGTCCATCGCCAGAATATCAACCGGCATTAAAATGGCTTTGTTCATTCTAATTTCCTTGTGTTCGCTGACAGGCTGATCGTGTTTCCCTGAAAAGCCCGGCAAGGTTCAGTCTTGATGGGTGAAAGTTGCGAACGCAGGATAACCGATAATTATCGCCATGACTTGATCACAAGCAGTTTAATTATCTTATTGAAAAGTATGTAGGTTTATTTACTTTGCGGGAGATAAACTGACAAAAAAACCCCGTTTTCACGGGGTCTTATAACGGTACTGAGATTTCGACATTAATAATGATCAGAACGGGATATCGTCGTCGAAATCCATTGGCGGTTCGTTAGACGGGGCTGCCGGAGCTGACTGCTGCTGCGGGCGAGGCTGCGCGCCGCCGCTGAACTGGTTACCGCCCTGTGGCTGCTGAGGCTGACCCCAACTACCTTGCTGCTGCTGGCCACCAGCCGGTGCGCCGCCGCCCTGACGACCACCCAGCATTTGCATGGTGCCGCCAACGTTCACCACCACTTCCGTGGTGTACTTCTCAACGCCGGACTGATCGGTCCATTTGCGGGTACGCAGCTGGCCCTCAATGTAGACCTGAGAACCTTTACGCAGATATTCGCTGGCGACTTCCGCCAGTTTGCCGAACAGCACAACGCGGTGCCATTCCGTCTGCTCTTTCATCTCGCCGGTCTGCTTGTCACGCCAGGATTCGGAAGTAGCCAGCGTGATGTTGGCAACAGCGCCACCATTCGGCATGTAGCGTACTTCCGGGTCCTGGCCCAGATTACCCACGAGAATAACCTTGTTTACGCCTCTGCTGGCCATGATCGAGTCTCCTGAAAACGTTTCTTAATAAGTGTAAACGCGCGATTGTAGCATTACCAATAGCGATTTTACTACGTTGCGACGCGGATTCCGCGAAACAACTTCAGCCGGACATTGTTACACAAGACTCTGTGTTTTGCATTCCAATACTGTATATCCATTCAGGTTTTATTGTGTCATAATTAACCGTTTGTGATCGCCGGTGGCACCCTGCTGCGCCGGGCAAAAAAGCGTTTAATCCGGGAAAGGTGAATGGATAAGATCGAAGTTCGGGGCGCCCGCACCCATAATCTCAAAAACATCAACCTCGTCATCCCCCGCGACAAATTGATTGTCGTGACCGGGCTTTCGGGGTCAGGCAAATCCTCGCTCGCTTTCGACACCTTGTATGCCGAAGGGCAGCGTCGTTACGTTGAATCCCTTTCTGCCTATGCGCGTCAGTTTCTGTCGCTGATGGAAAAGCCGGATGTCGATCATATTGAGGGGTTGTCACCCGCCATCTCAATTGAACAAAAGTCGACGTCTCACAACCCGCGCTCCACGGTTGGTACCATTACCGAGATCCACGACTACCTGCGTCTGCTGTTTGCCCGCGTCGGCGAACCGCGCTGCCCGGATCACGATGTCCCACTGGCGGCGCAGACCGTCAGTCAAATGGTGGATAACGTCCTGTCGCAACCGGAAGGCAAGCGTCTGATGCTGCTGGCACCGGTCATTAAAGAGCGGAAGGGCGAGCACACCAAAACGCTGGAAAACCTGGCAAGCCAGGGTTATATCCGCGCCCGTATTGATGGCGAAGTGTGTGACCTATCCGATCCGCCAAAACTGGAGCTACAAAAGAAACACACCATCGAAGTGGTGATTGATCGTTTCAAAGTGCGTGACGATCTCAGCACCCGTCTGGCGGAATCGTTTGAGACCGCGCTGGAGCTTTCCGGCGGGACGGCGGTGGTTGCCGATATGGACGACGAAAAAGCAGAAGAACTGCTCTTTTCCGCCAACTTTGCCTGCCCAATTTGTGGCTACAGCATGCGCGAACTGGAACCGCGCCTGTTCTCCTTTAACAACCCGGCGGGTGCCTGTCCAACCTGCGACGGCCTCGGCGTACAGCAGTATTTTGACCCCGATCGCGTGATCCAGAACCCTGAGCTGTCGCTGGCTGGCGGCGCCATCCGTGGCTGGGATCGGCGGAACTTCTATTATTTCCAGATGCTGAAATCACTGGCGGAACACTATAAGTTCGACGTTGAAGCCCCATGGGCCAGCCTGAATGCGAACGTGCATAAAGTGGTGCTGTACGGCTCCGGGAAAGAGAATATTGAATTTAAGTATATGAACGATCGTGGCGACACCTCCGTGCGCCGCCATCCGTTTGAAGGCGTGCTGCACAATATGGAGCGCCGCTATAAAGAGACGGAATCCAGTGCGGTACGTGAAGAGTTAGCTAAGTTCATCAGCAACCGTCCGTGCGCCAGCTGTGAAGGAACCCGTCTGCGTCGCGAAGCCCGCCACGTCTTCGTTGAGAATACGCCGCTGCCGACCATCTCTGACATGAGCATCGGCCATGCGATGGACTTCTTCAACAATCTCAAGCTCGCAGGTCAGCGGGCGAAGATTGCAGAGAAAATCCTCAAAGAGATTGGCGATCGCCTCAAGTTCCTGGTCAATGTCGGCCTTAACTACCTGACGCTGTCCCGTTCCGCGGAAACGCTGTCCGGCGGTGAAGCCCAACGTATTCGTCTGGCAAGTCAGATTGGTGCCGGGCTGGTCGGGGTGATGTACGTGCTGGATGAACCGTCCATCGGTCTTCATCAGCGCGATAACGAACGTCTGCTGGGGACGCTGATCCACCTGCGTAATCTGGGCAATACCGTGATAGTGGTGGAGCACGATGAAGATGCGATTCGCGCCGCCGATCACGTGATTGATATCGGTCCGGGAGCCGGCGTCCACGGTGGCGAAGTCGTTGCCGAAGGTCCGCTGGAAGCCATTATGGCGGTACCGGAATCCCTGACCGGCCAGTACATGAGTGGCAAGCGCAAGATTGCAGTGCCGAAACAGCGGGTGCCTGCGAATCCGGAGAAAGTGCTGAAACTGACCGGCGCACGCGGCAACAACCTGAAAGACGTGACGCTGACACTGCCGGTGGGACTGTTCACCTGCATCACCGGCGTGTCGGGTTCCGGTAAATCGACCCTGATCAACGATACGCTGTTCCCGATTGCTCAGCGCCAGCTGAACGGCGCCACGATCGCCGAACCGGCACCGTATCGTGACGTGCAGGGACTGGAGCATTTCGACAAAGTTATCGATATCGATCAGAGCCCAATCGGCCGGACGCCGCGTTCCAACCCGGCAACCTATACCGGGGTGTTTACGCCGGTACGCGAACTGTTTGCCGGAGTGCCGGAATCACGCTCACGCGGCTATACACCGGGGCGTTTCAGCTTTAACGTTCGCGGTGGGCGTTGCGAAGCCTGTCAGGGCGATGGCGTGATTAAAGTCGAAATGCACTTCCTGCCGGATATTTACGTACCTTGCGACCAGTGCAAAGGCAAGCGCTATAACCGCGAAACGCTGGAGATTAAGTACAAGGGCAAAACCATCCACGAAGTACTGGATATGACTATCGAAGAAGCCCGCGAGTTCTTTGATGCCGTTCCGGCGCTGGCGCGGAAGCTGCAAACCCTGATGGATGTGGGTCTGACCTACATTCGTCTCGGCCAGTCGGCGACGACGCTTTCCGGCGGTGAAGCGCAGCGCGTGAAGTTAGCGCGTGAACTGTCGAAACGCGGTACCGGTCAGACGCTCTATATTCTGGATGAACCGACCACCGGTCTGCACTTTGCCGATATTCAGCAGTTGCTGGACGTGCTCCATCAGTTACGCGACCAGGGCAACACTATCGTGGTGATTGAGCACAACCTGGACGTCATCAAAACGGCGGACTGGATCGTCGACCTGGGACCCGAGGGCGGTAGCGGCGGCGGGGAAATCCTCGTCTCCGGTACACCTGAGACCGTGGCGGAATGTGAAGCATCGCATACTGCCCGCTTCCTCAAACCGATGCTGTAAAACGCAAAACGCCGTTCATGTGAAAATGTGAACGGCGTTGTTCATTGCAACTGTTTGCGTTTCTCTTCCGGTAGTGTATTGACCGCCTGTTGGTATGACGCATCCACCAGATAATAGATTTGTGAATCCGGCAGCGAGCCGTCGAGATAAACGGTGCTCCAGTGCGCCTTATTGAGATGTCGGCTCGGACGCACATCGCTGTGCTTCTGGCGTAACAATTCCGCCAGTTCGGGGCTGGTTTTCAGAGATACCGCCGGGCGATCTTCCACCTCTTTCACCATGGCAAAGAGCACATCTTCAACTTTGATTTGTGTGGCTTTCCAGTCACTGTGCACACTCTGCTCAGCGCCGACTTTCGCCATGCAGTATTGCAGTAACTCCGAATTGGTCATCGTTATTCCCCTCGCAAGCGTGATGCTCCACTGAAATGTCATCTACTCAGTGTGCAGCAAGACAGCAAAAGGTAAAAGCTGGCAGATCAATTTTGTTTAAAAAAACAGCAAATGCCCTTCCCGCCTCTTAATACTCCGAATTTACGATCACTTCTTCACCATACCCGCCAGCCTGCGGCAACGGTTTGTAGGTCGAGTTTGAGGCGCGCAGGATTCGGATCCCACGAATGCCTGCATCGCGCGCGGCGGTGATGTCGTTATCCGAATCGCCATAGAACATGCGGATATTTTTATCCTGCAACCACTGGGTTTTGGTGTTTTGACCGGGCTTATCGCCAGCAAAAATGACCGGGTTCATATTTGTCGCCGGAATGTGGAAGTTATCGGCCAGCGTTTTCGACACGGTTTCGGTTTTTGTTGGCGAACGTCCGGTGATAAAAAAGATGCTGTCGCCGCGACGGACGTGCATATCGATCAGCAGGCGCGCAACCTCTTTAGGAATACTGAACTCATCCCAACCGTTGTTCATTTTCTCCCAGAATGCCGGGTTCTTCAGATAGGCTTCGCTGTCCGGGGACCAGGTTTTCTTACCGCGCCAAAAGCCTGGGCTGGAAAACAGTACGGTGTCATCAATATCAAAACCGACGGCCATCGGGGGACGACCCGCCAGGCTATTTTCGATCTGCGCCACGGAAACCCAATGAATGGGGGCTTGTTCCGCGAGTTTCGCAACGTTAGTACCAGGGTTCAGCGGAGAAGGAGAAGAGGCCAGCGCGCTGGCGGAATGGTTTAATGTGAATAACAAGCAGATGGCGCTCAGCGCCAGTGTGAGCCTTCGCATATTTTTCCCTGTTAAGTCATTTATTTAGTTATCATTTTAGTAGACCGATTGTTCAAAAACTCTTTGACCATAACTCTGCTGGCAGGTGAAAGGAAGGATTTTCTGCGGTTTTGTCCCGGAAAAGGAGAAGGATCACATAAGTATGAGAGCGATCATGGGCCGACCGGATAAGGCGGTATATCACCTTATCCGGCTTACCGATCACATGACCGCAGCAAAAGCCTTCGCCACGCGCTGCACGTTCGCCACGTTCAGACCAGCCACGCACATGCGTCCACTGGCAATCAGATAGACGCCAAACTCATCGCGCAGGCGATCGACCTGAGCGGCGCTCAGTCCGGTATAGCTGAACATGCCGCGCTGTTGCAGCAGATAGTCGAAATCACGTCCCGGAATCGTAGCGGTCAGCACGTTCACCAGCTCCTGGCGCATGGTCAGAATACGGGTTCGCATCGCCTCCACTTCCGCCAGCCAGTTGGCTTTCAGCGCTTCATCGCCGAGTACCGTCGCAACCAGCTGCGCACCAAAGTTCGGTGGACTGGAGTAGTTACGGCGTACGGTCGCCTTCAGTTGTCCCAGCACGCGGCCTGCAGTGGTTGCATCTTCACAAACGACAGAAAGCCCGCCGACGCGCTCGCCGTACAGAGAGAAGATTTTCGAGAACGAGTTGCTGACCAGCGCAGGCAGCCCGGCGCTGGCAATCGCGCGGATAGCATAGGCATCATCGTCCATACCCGCACCAAAGCCCTGATAAGCAATGTCGAGGAACGGGATCAGATCGCCTGCTTTCAGGATCTCGATAACCTCATCCCATTGCGCATGCGTTAAATCTGCCCCGGTCGGGTTGTGACAGCAAGGATGCAGCAGAACGATGCTGCGCGCTGGCAGCGTTTTCAGGGTCGCCAGCAGATCGTTGAAACGCACACCGTTGGTGGCATTGTCGTACCAGGGGTATGTGCTGACGCTAAATCCAGCCCCTTCAAAAATAGCGATATGGTTTTCCCACGTCGGATCGCTGACCCACACGCCAGAATCCGGGAAATAGCGCTTGAGGAAATCGGCGCCCACTTTCAGCGCGCCAGAGCCGCCCAATGTCTGGATCGTCGCCACTCGCTGCTGCTGGAGGACCGGATGGTCAGCCCCAAACAGCAATGGCGCGATAGTATGACGATAGGTATTTAACCCTTCCATCGGCAGATACAGCGAGGCACCGTGCGGTTGCGCGTTAAGACGCGCTTCGGCTTCCGCCACGGCCTTCAGCTGCGGGATAATCCCGTCTTCGTTGTAATACAGACCGATACTCAGATTCACTTTGTCACTACGCGGGTCTTCTTTGAACCGCTCCATGAGCGACAGAATCGGGTCGCCAGCGTAGGCGTCAACTTTTTGAAACACGCGTTGGTTCTCCAGGTTTACAGGCAGGGGTTAAGACACAATAAACCGGATAGAGAGGAAGATCGAGCGCCTGGTGGGAATATTGCCGGATAAGCGCTGGCGTCATCCGGCATGGCGTACGCTTAGTCGACGTACTTCATCGCCACCCGTGAGGTCAGGCGGGTGATCAGTTCGTAAGCACTAACTTTAGTCATTGCCGCAATACGCTCAACCGGGAGCCCCTCTCCCCATAAAATCACCGGGTCACCGGCCTGGTCAGTCGCCTGCGGCCCAAGATCAACGCAAATCATATCCATCGCCACGCGGCCAACAATCGGCACTTCGCGACCATTCACCAGCACCGGCGTACCGGATGGCGCTGCGCGCGGGTAACCATCGCCATAGCCCATCGCCACGACGCCAAGGCGCGTATCACGTTCACTGATCCACGTTCCGCCATAACCTACCGGCTCACCTGCTTTATGCTCGCGCACGGCAATCAGGCTGGAGGTCAGCGACATCACCGGCTGACAGCCGAAATCCGCTCCTGTGGACTGGTTTTCCAACGGCGACACGCCGTAGAGAATGATGCCCGGTCGCACCCAGTCAAAATGTGACTGCGGCCAGAGTAAAATCCCGCCGGATGCGGCAATTGAGCGTTGACCCGTTTTGCCTTCACAAAAAGTATTGAACACATCAAGCTGCCGTTCAGTGGCACCACATTCCGGCTCATCCGCACGGGCAAAATGACTGACAATATTCACCGGCTGACGCACGTTTTTACATTGCGTCAGCCGCTGCCAGAAGGCGTCCGCCTCTTCAGGAAGCACGCCCAGACGATGCATGCCGGTATCAAGTTTCATCCACACAGACACCGGTTCATCCAGTTCGGCGGCTTCCAGCGCGGCCAGTTGCTCCTGGTTATGGACAGCCGTATGCAGGCGCTGCGCGGAAATGGTGGGCAGATCGGCTGCCTCAAAAAAGCCTTCCAGTAGCAGGATGGGCTGCGTGATCCCACCCGCTCGCAGACGTAGCGCCTCTTCGAGACGCGCCACGCCAAAGGCGTCAGCATCGGGGAGCGTTCGCGCGGTCTCTAACAGACCGTGTCCGTAAGCGTTCGCTTTCACGACCGCAACCAGCTTACTGGCGGGTGCCAGCTCACGCAGACGTTGCAGGTTGTGTCGCAGAGCGCGGCGGTTAATAACTACAGTTGCCGCTTGCATTATCATTCCTTCATTAAAAAAAGAATTTCCAAAACCATTCGCGTTGCAGGAAGGCGACAAGCCCGCGAATCCCCGGGAGCTTAGTTAACTAAGTGACCGGGGTGAGCGAGCGCAGTCAACGCACCTGCGGCGTGAAGGGTGAAGGAAATTTACTCGTCGTCGTACTGAGGTCCCGCATAATTATCAAAGCGCGACCATTGTCCGTTAAAGGTCAGTCGCACCGTCCCGATAGGGCCGTTACGTTGCTTACCAATGATGATTTCCGCAATCCCTTTCAGGTCGCTGTTTTCGTGATAAACCTCGTCACGGTAGATGAACATGATCAAGTCGGCATCCTGTTCGATGGAGCCGGATTCACGCAGGTCGGAGTTGACCGGACGCTTATCGGCACGTTGTTCCAGCGAGCGGTTAAGCTGCGACAGCGCCACAACCGGCACATGCAGTTCTTTCGCCAGCGCTTTCAGCGAACGGGAAATTTCGGCAATCTCCAGCGTACGGTTGTCGGACAACGACGGCACGCGCATCAGTTGCAGGTAGTCGATCATAATCAGCCCGATACCGCCGTGTTCGCGGGCGATACGGCGCGCGCGGGAGCGTACTTCCGTCGGCGTCAGACCAGAGGAATCATCGATATAGATGTTACGTTTTTCCAGCAGGATGCCCATTGTGCCGGAAATCCGCGCCCAGTCCTCATCGTCCAGTTGCCCGGTACGTATACGGGTCTGATCCACGCGGGACAGCGAGGCCAGAGAACGCATCATAATCTGCTCAGAGGGCATCTCGAGACTGAAGATAAGAACCGGTTTATCCTGCAACATCGCCGCGTTTTCGACGAGGTTCATTGCAAATGTGGTTTTCCCCATCGACGGACGCGCCGCGACGATAATCAGGTCTGAGGGCTGCAGGCCAGCGGTCTTTTTGTTGAGATCGTCATAGCCGGTGTTAACGCCCGTCACCCCGTCGTGCGGCTGCTGGAACAGTTGTTCAATACGCGCGACGGTGGCGTCGAGCACATCGGCAATGTTTTTCGGGCCTTCGTCTTTATTGGCGCGGCTTTCCGCGATTTTAAAGACGCGGGACTCGGCGAGATCGAGCAGATCCTCACTGGTGCGCCCTTGCGGATCAAAACCCGCATCGGCAATTTCATGGGCGACGGCGATCATGTCGCGCACAACCGCACGTTCGCGCACGATATCCGCATACGCGCTGATGTTCGCCGCACTTGGCGTATTTTTAGAGAGTTCAGCCAGATAAGCAAAACCGCCGACGCTGTCCAGTTGCCCTTGTCGCTCCAGCGATTCCGCGAGCGTAATCAGGTCAATCGGACTGCCGGTTTCCTGCAACCGCCCCATCTCCGTGAAGATGTGACGATGTGGACGGGTATAAAAATCCTCCGCCACCACGCGCTCGGCAACATCGTCCCAGCGCTCGTTATCCAGCATTAAACCGCCCAACACCGACTGTTCCGCTTCAATCGAGTGCGGCGGTACTTTCAGTCCGGCAACTTGCGGGTCGCGGTCACGGACATCAGTCTGTTGTTTGTTGAAGGGTTTATTTCCTGCCATAGTGAATGGAGTTACCGAGATAAAAGTGAGTTGAAGCTAATCTTCCGATGATACTGGAGAAATCATGGCAACACGAATTGAATTTCATAAGCATGGTGGCCCTGACGTGCTTCAGGCCGTGGATTTTACCCCCGCCGATCCGGCGGCAAACGAAATCCAGGTCGAAAACAAAGCGATCGGCATTAACTTTATCGATACCTATATTCGCAGCGGACTCTATCCGCCTCCCACGCTGCCCAGTGGTTTAGGGACCGAAGCGGCGGGCATCGTCGTCAAAGTCGGCAGCGGCGTTAACCATATTAACGTAGGCGATCGCGTGGTGTATGCGCAGTCCGCGCTCGGCGCCTACAGTTCGGTCCACAACGTGCCGGCCGATAAGGCCGCTATCCTGCCTGATGCCATCTCTTATGAGCAGGCCGCTGCCTCTTTCCTGAAGGGACTGACCGTTTTTTATCTGCTGCGCAAAACTTACGAAATCAAACCCGACGAACCGTTCCTGTTCCACGCGGCCGCAGGCGGTGTAGGGCTGATTGCCTGTCAGTGGGCGAAAGCGCTGGGCGCGAAACTGATTGGCACCGTCGGCAGCGCGCAAAAGGCGCAGCGGGCGCTGGATGCCGGCGCATGGCAGGTGATTAACTATCGCGAAGAAAATATTGTTGAGCGGGTAAAAGCGATTACCGGTGGCAAAAAAGTGCGCGTGGTGTATGACTCGGTCGGCAAGGATACCTGGGAAGCTTCACTGGACTGTTTGCAACGTCGTGGCCTGATGGTCAGTTTTGGCAACGCGTCGGGGCCGGTGACCGGCGTGAACCTGGGGATTCTGAATCAGAAAGGTTCCCTGTACGCCACGCGCCCTTCTCTTCAGGGCTACATTACCAATGCGGAAGAGTTGACCGAAGCCAGTAATGAACTGTTTTCGCTGATCGCCAGCGGCGTGATCAAAGTGGATGTGGCAGACAGTCAGAAATACCCGTTGAAAGAGGCACGGCGCGCGCATGAAGTACTGGAGAGTCGGGCGACGCAGGGCTCCAGTTTGCTGATTCCTTAATTATGACGGCGAAAAAGAAATTGGGCTTCCCATTGGGAAGCCCTTTCTTTTTTAGTTCGGCTGTATGTAGGGTACAGCTCGATGAATCTGTTAGTCGCGCAATACTGACAGATTTGGTAGCCAATTCCTATTTGGTTCTGACGCCAAAATCGCAGGTTGTGACGCATCCCTCACATCTTTAGTAACGCCAACGGTTATTGCGCTGATATTGTGGGACTTTTGGCGACTTAACCGCCTTTATCACCCACACCACCGCAACCGCCAGCAGTAGCCACGGCAGCAGTTTGATCATCAGTGCAAACATGCCGCCAAGGAACATCACGAACGCGGCGACAACCAGCGCAGCCAGAATGCCCAACAGCGAGACGCCGGTGACCATCAGCATGATAAAGAAGCCAAGCACAAAAAGTAGTTCCAGCATGATGCTCTCCCATAATGAATTCCTGCACAATCCATTACAAATATCATGCCAAAATTAACATGTTGATTTATCAACAAAACGGCCCGCAAACTTTTGCAGGCCGTGGTGAAATTGACTAACTTTTAGTGAAAATTTAACGCTTATCCGCAACCAGTTTCAGCGCGTGCTCCAGCACATTGATATCGGCACCGGCTTTATGGGCGTTTTCGCTCAGGTAACGACGCCACTGACGCGCCCCGGGGATCCCCTGAAACAGCCCCAGCATATGGCGTGTAATGTGACCAAGATACGTTCCCTGACTCAGTTCGCGCTCAATATAGGGATACATGGCCCGCACCACTGCAACCGGATCGGCATCGGCGTTCGAGGAGCCAAAGATTTCGCGATCAACAGAGGCCAGAATGCCAGGGTTCTGATAGGCTTCGCGCCCAACCATTACGCCGTCCATATGTTCGAGATGCGCCTTCGCTTCGTCCAGCGACTTAATTCCGCCGTTGATGGACATCGTCAGTTGCGGGAAGTCGCGTTTTAACTGATAAACGCGCGGATAATCCAGCGGCGGGATCTCACGGTTTTCCTTCGGACTTAACCCGGAGAGCCAGGCCTTACGGGCGTGGATGATGAACATCCCGCACTCACCGCGACCAGCCACGGTACTGATGAAATCGCAGAGAAATTCATAGCTGTCCTGATCGTCAATACCGATGCGGGTTTTCACCGTCACCGGAATCGATACCACGTCACGCATCGCCTTTACGCAATCCGCCACCAGTTGCGCATTGCCCATCAAACAGGCACCGAACATGCCGTTCTGCACGCGATCGGAAGGACAGCCGACATTGAGGTTAATCTCATCATAGCCGCGCGCCTCAGCCAGCTTCGCACAGTGCGCCAGTGCTGCCGGATCGCTGCCGCCCAGTTGTAGCGCGACCGGATGCTCTTCTTCGCTGTACGCCAGGTAATCCCCTTTGCCATGAATAATGGCCCCCGTCGTTACCATCTCGGTGTAGAGCAGCGTCTGGCGAGACAACAAGCGCAGGAAATAGCGACAGTGTCTGTCCGTCCAGTCGAGCATGGGCGCGATGGAAAAACGGTGGGCCGGAAAGGCGGATTGTGATTCTGGTGACATGGTTGTTTTTTGAGCATCCGGTGAATTGGGGGCGCTACTATAGCACAGGCATAACCGGAGACGTAATGCCTCCGGTTATCACTCATCAGAACGTCACGCTGACCTGCGCGCCTGCGCCCCAGGTTTCGTCCTCGCCGTACAGCCCCATCAAATCAAGATGAACGCGATAGAACGGGGCAAACCCGACACCGCCGGTGAAGACATTGCTGTCATTGTCCTTCACGTCAGCACGATAACCGGCGCGGACGGCCAACCAGTCGAGCGGTCGAACTTCGGCGCCGACGCCAACAAACTGTGAGTTTTCCTCGCTTTTGAAGCCTTTGGTTTCAGTTAAATCACCGTCTGCGCTCAGCGTCAGCAGATCGTTCTGCCACGCCACCCCGGCGGTGACCAACGGACGAATCTGGTAAGTATCGCGAACGCCAGCCACCTCTTTTGTGTCGATATCGCGAGAAAACAGGTTTTGCCCACTCAGACCAACCGTCCAGTGTTCACCAAAGTCCGCCGCCAGACCCGCGTCAACGTTAAAACCGGTATCGTCGTTGCGATAGCGACTGCTGTTGATGTCGTCGCTGTTGAAATCGTAAATCGAGACCGTGTAGTTGTAGAGCCAGGTTTTTTGCAGTTTCGGCGTCACGCCAACCGAAACCGGTACACCACCCAGATCGAATTGCCGCGCCACCGCCACACCGTAATCAGAGACAATAGCGGCACGACCAAACCCTTTTGATTTCAGGTCCTCGGGATCCACCGCCAGAATGCTGGAAGGCACGGCTTCAACACCGCGCAGCGTGTCGATGTCGCCCTGATCAATAGACGAACTCACGCGGGCACGGGCATTGGCTTTCGCCACAAAGGCCACAGCCAACACATCATTCGGAATGCTGACCGCAAGCCCAGCCCCAGCTTTCGCACTGGCCGTTTTCCCTTTCAGGGATTCAAGTTGGTCAGCCAGATCGCCTGCGGCATTTGACACCTGCCGGTAGCCTGTACTGCCGGGAACAAAGAGATCGAGGGGATTAATATTGTCCAGAGTGCGACGATAGTTATTTACGTCGTCGGTAACATCATCAATCTTATCGCGCAGATTATCCTTGTCGGAAATCTGCCCACCGATAGCCGGGAAGATCACCGTAATGTCATCATC
This sequence comes from Citrobacter farmeri, assembly GCF_019048065.1. Classification (NCBI taxonomy): domain Bacteria; kingdom Pseudomonadati; phylum Pseudomonadota; class Gammaproteobacteria; order Enterobacterales; family Enterobacteriaceae; genus Citrobacter; species Citrobacter farmeri. The sequence continues at coordinate 341,200 of NZ_CP077291.1, read as the reverse complement.
CGGCTGTGACTTCGCCAACAATGCCGGGTTGATGAGTACGCCGCTGCCATAATTTGCCGACGCGACGCCCGTGCCGCCCATCGCGTCATTACGCGCTTCAGTCCAGGAATTTGCGGCACTCGCGGTTTGAGACGCCAACAGCGAGCCCGTCATCGCCACCACCAAAAGATTCAAATTTTTATTCACAGTAAGCCCATTTTATTCGCAGGTGAAAATCGTCTCTGTCAGTATCAACCAGACAGAGTTGGAGCATTGCTGTGATTAACAAGGAAAAAGTCGCCTGTTTTGCCCCTGTCCTTTTATCGCCGGGGCGTTTATTTTTGTGATAAGCCTCAATATATATAGAAGAGTTTGTAAATCAGGGAAAGATTAGCGAGCGATTTATCGCTCCGGCCTGGAACTCGGCGTTTCTCCCATAACATGATAAAGTGAGGGTTTTCTTACTCCACGCGATCCGAGGTGCCCAATGGAAAAGACCACAACGCAAGAGTTGCTGGCGCAAGCTGAAAAATTGTGCGCGCAACGCAATGTGCGCCTGACCCCACAGCGCCTCGAAGTGCTGCGGCTGATGAGCCTGCAGGAAGGTGCGATTAGCGCTTACGATCTGCTGGACCTGCTGCGTGAATCCGAACCGCAGGCCAAGCCGCCAACGGTCTATCGCGCACTCGATTTTCTGCTTGAACAAGGGTTTGTGCATAAGGTCGAATCCACCAACAGCTATGTGTTGTGCTACCTGTTCGATCAGCCAACCCATACTTCCGCGATGTTTATCTGCGACCGCTGCGGTGCAGTGAAAGAAGAGTGTGCGGAAGGCGTGGAAGACATTATGCATACGCTGGCGGCGAAGATGGGATTTGCTCTGCGCCACAATGTCATTGAAGCACACGGATTATGTTCAGCCTGCGTGGAAGTAGAAGCCTGTCGTCACCCTGGCGAGTGCCAGCACGATCATTCGATTCAGGTTAAAAAGAAACCTCGTTAAAGGCGAGGGCGGCATGCTATGCCGCCCGAAGCAAACAGAGGGGGGTACATCCTTGTACTCACGGGTAAGAGGGGGGATTACCAGCGATAGTCGTTGCGTTTTTCCCAGCTATCGACCTCTTTCTCCGCCTGATCTTTCGCGTAACCATAGCGTTCCTGAATTTTACCTACCAGTTGATCACGCTTACCTTCAATGACCGTCATATCGTCATCGGTCAGTTTGCCCCACTGCTCTTTCACCTTACCTTTAAACTGTTTCCAGTTACCGCCGACTTCGTCTTTATTCATCATAACGTCCTCTTTACCAGGCTGTGAATAGTGAGAGTAAACCGCCCAACTGCGTTCGTTTTCTGCTGGACGTGAGATTAAGTGTAGTCATAGATTCTGGGTTAAATTCACTATTCAGAATCTTTAACCATTACGAGGCAGCAAACCAGGTCCCGTTTCGCCAGTGACGTCGCCAAATCCAGGCTAATGACAACCCGCGCAGCGCCAGAAAAACCGCCAGCGCCAGCCATAAACCGTGATTACCCAACACGGGTAGCGCCAGCAGCGTCAGCGCAAACCCGGTAGCCGCCACCGCCATGCTGTTACGCATTTCAGCCGCCCGCGTTGCGCCGATAAACATGCCATCCAGCAGATAACACCAGACACCAACCAGAGGCAAAATCGCCTGCCAGACCAGGTAGCGATCGGCAAGTTGTTGGATTTGCGGTAGTGATGTCAGCAGCGCAACGATCGGTTCGCCCGCGAGTAAATAGACCAGTGAAAACAGCAGTGCGACGATGCCTGACTGACGGCACGCCGCACGCCAGACTTCCAGTAACTGACTGCCGTCGCGGGCGCCATAAGCCTGACCGGAATGCGCCTCCACGGCGTAGGCAAAGCCATCCAGCGCATAGGCCGTAAACGTCAGCAGCGTCATCAACACGGCGTTAACGGCGATGATATCGCTGCCCAGTCTGGCCCCCAGCACGGTGATCGCGCCAAAGCAGAGCTGCAGCAGCAGTGAACGCAGCATGATGTCGCGATTAAGCGCCAGAAGGCGGCGTACATTTCCCCGCCAGGCCTGTTTGAGCATGGCGCGGGAGACACCACGCAGGCGCAGTACTTTACGCACCATCAACAAACCGATCAGCAGCGTCGCATATTCCGCGATTACCGTCGCCAGCGCGGCCCCTTGCACGTTCATGTGCAGCCCCATCACCAGCCAAAGGTCGAGCACAATATTCAAAATATTGCCGACAATCAGCAGAATAACCGGTGCACGCGCGTACTGTACGCCCAGCAACCAGCCGAGCAGTACCAGATTCGCCAGCGACGCCGGAGCGCTCAGCCAGCGAATGGCCAGAAACCGTCTTGCCTGCTCCAGCACCGCTTCGCTACCACCCACGATGTGCAGCGCCAGATCGATAATCGGTGTGCGAAAGAGCGCAATCATAGCCCCAGCGCCCAACGCCAGGATCAGCGGTTGCACCAGAGCCCGTGCCAGCGCCTGAGGATTCTTCGCGCCGAACGCCTGCGCCGTCAGCCCGGTCGTGCTCATGCGTAAAAAGAGCAGGAGCATGAACAGAAAACTCGTTGCCGTCGCCCCCACTGCCACCCCGCCAAGATATACAGGGCTGTCCAGGTGACCAATGACCGCCGTATCCACCAGTCCCAGCAGAGGAACGGTGATATTGGAGAAAATCATAGGTAAGGCGAGACGCCAGAGCGCCTTGTCAGCAGAAGCAAAAAACGGCATGGAGCGAGCCTGAGAAGAGGTCATAACGAGAGTGGTGAGAGTGCCGGATAACGGCGTAAACGCCTTATCCGGCCTACAGGATTACTACAGCCATTCACCGTTACGGATGACGCCAACGGCCAATCCTTCGATGGTGAAATTCTGTTCGCGAAGGTCAACCAGGATAGGTTTAAATTCGCTGTTTTCAGGCAGTAACTCAACTTTATTGCCCTGTTTTTTCAAGCGTTTGACCGTCACTTCGTCGTCGATACGCGCCACAACCACCTGGCCGTTACGCACATCCTGGGTTTTGTGTACCGCCAACAGATCGCCATCCATAATACCGATATCTTTCATCGACATCCCGCTGACGCGCAGCAGGAAATCGGCATTCGGCTTAAACAGAGACGGGTCCACCTGATAATGGCCTTCGATGTGCTGCTGCGCCAACAGTGGTTCGCCCGCCGCGACACGACCGATAAGCGGTAACCCCTCTTCTTCTTCCTGCAGCAGTCGAATGCCGCGAGAAGCGCCGGAGACGATTTCAATTGCCCCTTTCCGCGCCAGCGCTTTCAGGTGTTCTTCAGCCGCGTTTGGGGAACGGAACCCCAAACGCTGTGCGATCTCCGCACGCGTCGGTGGCATACCTGTCTGGCTGATGTGATCCCGAATGAGATCAAACACCTCTTGTTGCCTGGCCGTTAACGCTTTCATTCCGCCCCCTGGGTGTATATACAGTTATGCTGTGAGTATATACAGCTAAAGGTGATTTTGGAACCACAAACTGCACATTCAACAGCAGATTTAACCTGTTATGGAATCAGGGTCGAAAAAACCTTAGCGAAAATGTGTCCACAGCAGGAGGCCCCAGGTGATCAGCGCCACAATGATAGAGAGCAGCACCGCCGCCGATCCCATATCTTTTGCACGACCAGAGAGTTCATGATAATCAGAGCCGATACGGTCCACCACGGCCTCAATGGCGCTGTTCAGAATTTCAACAATCATGACCAGCATAACGGAGCCGATCAATAGAACGCGCGTGATGGCATCCACATCCAGCCAGCAGGCGATAGCGACGGCCAGCAAAACCGCCACACTCTCCTGACGGAACGCGGCCTCGTTAATCCACGCGGCGCGAAAACCTTTCCAGGAATAGCCTGCAGCTTTGATAATTCGGGTGAATCCAGTGGTATTATTAGCCATTAAAAGAACCTTTTTGCATTATTGGCGTCAATGACATTGTCTAATTAACTCATGTGATTCGAGTTAGGGCACGCGGCGCGAAGTATGACGGGATACACCAGAAATTCACATGACTTTCTGATATCCTTGCAACGCAATTGCATTATTAACCAGAGGCTTTACATCGTTTATGTCCGGCTGGCCACGAATTTACTACAAAATCCTGAATTTACCATTAAGTGTACTGGTAAAAAGCAAGTCTATTCCGGCAGATCCTGCCCCGGAATTGGGACTCAATACCTCTCGTCCAATTATGTACGTTTTACCGTACAACTCCAAAGCGGACTTGCTGACGCTGCGCGCGCAATGTCTGGCGCACGATCTCCCCGACCCGTTAGTGCCGCTGGAGATCGATGGCACCCAGTTGCCACGCTATGTATTCATTCACGGCGGACCGCGGGTATTCACCTATTACACACCGAAAGAAGAGTCCATCAAGCTGTTCCATAACTATCTCGACCTGCATCGCAGCAATCCAGACCTGGATGTGCAAATGGTGCCAGTGTCGGTGATGTTTGGACGCTCGCCGGGCCGTGAGAAGGGTGAGGTTAACCCGCCACTGCGCATGCTTAACGGCATCCAGAAATTCTTTGCCGTCTCCTGGCTGGGGCGCGACAGCTTTGTCCGTTTCTCACCTTCCGTGTCCCTGCGCCGAATGGCCGATGAGCACGGCACGGATAAAATCATTGCGCAGAAACTGGCACGCGTGGCGCGTATGCACTTCGCCCGTCAGCGTCTTGCCGCTGTGGGACCGCGCCTGCCTGCACGTCAGGATCTCTTCAACAAACTGTTGGCGTCCAAAGCGATTGCCCGCGCGGTCGAAGATGAAGCGCGCAGCAAGAAAATCTCCCATGAAAAGGCACAGCAAAACGCGATTGCGCTGATGGAAGAGATCGCCGCCAACTTCTCATACGAAATGATTCGCCTGACCGACCGCATCCTGGGTTTCACCTGGAACCGGCTCTATCAGGGGATCAACGTTCATAACGCCGAGCGCGTTCGCCAACTGGCGCACGACGGGCACGAAATTGTCTATGTTCCCTGCCACCGCAGCCACATGGACTATCTGCTGCTCTCCTACGTGCTCTATCACCAGGGGCTGGTGCCACCGCATATTGCCGCGGGTATCAACCTGAACTTTTGGCCAGCAGGCCCGATCTTCCGCCGCCTGGGCGCGTTCTTTATTCGCCGTACCTTTAAGGGCAATAAGCTCTATTCCACCGTCTTCCGTGAGTATCTGGGCGAACTGTTCAGCCGCGGCTACTCGGTTGAATACTTTGTCGAAGGCGGTCGTTCCCGTACGGGTCGTCTGCTGGATCCGAAAACCGGCACGCTATCAATGACTATTCAGGCGATGCTGCGCGGTGGCACCCGTCCGATCACCCTGGTGCCGATTTACATCGGTTACGAACATGTGATGGAAGTGGGGACCTATGCCAAAGAGCTGCGCGGGGCAACCAAAGAGAAAGAGAGTCTGCCGCAGATGCTGCGTGGCTTGAGCAAGCTGCGTAATCTCGGTCAGGGCTACGTGAACTTTGGCGAGCCAATGCCGTTGATGACGTACCTGAATCACCACGTGCCGGAGTGGCGCGAGTCGATTGATCCTATCGAAGCCGTGCGTCCGGCCTGGCTGACGCCGACAGTGAACGGGATTGCGGCAGAGCTGATGGTGCGTATTAACAACGCGGGTGCGGCTAACGCGATGAACCTGTGCTGCACCGCGCTGTTAGCTTCCCGTCAGCGTTCGCTGACCCGCGAGCAACTGACCGAGCAGCTCAACTGTTATCTGGATCTGATGCGCAATGTGCCGTATTCCTCTGATTCGACTGTGCCATCGGTCAGCGCGAGCGATCTTATCGATCACGCGTTGCAGATGAACAAGTTCGAAGTCGAGAAAGATACCATTGGCGATATCATCATTCTGCCGCGCGAGCAGGCGGTGCTGATGACCTACTATCGCAATAACATCGCGCATATGCTGGTGCTACCTTCACTGATGGCCGCGATCGTGACCCAGCATCGTCATATTTCCCGTGAAGCACTGCTGCAACACGTTGACGTGCTCTACCCGATGTTAAAAGCCGAACTGTTCCTGCGCTGGGAGCGCGATGAACTGGCTGGCGTGATTGACGCGCTGACGGCAGAGATGCAGCGCCAGGGGCTGATTACACTGCAGAATGACGAGCTGCATATCAATCCGGCCCACTCCCGCACGCTGCAACTGTTGGCGGCAGGTGCGCGCGAAACGCTGCAACGCTATGCCATCACCTTCTGGCTTCTGAGCGCCAACCCGTCGATCAACCGCGGCACGCTGGAAAAAGAGAGCCGCACCGTGGCGCAGCGTCTGTCCGTGCTGCACGGTATCAATGCGCCGGAATTTTTCGACAAGGCGGTATTCAGTTCACTGGTGCTGACCCTGCGTGACGAGGGGTACATCAGCGATACCGGCGACGCGGAACCGGGCGAAACGATGAAGGTATATCAGATGTTGGCGGAACTCATCACGTCGGATGTACGTCTCACCATCGAGAGCGCAACGCAGAGCGAGTAAAGAAAAAGCCGGTCGAGATGACCGGCTTTTTTTATGTCAGATTGCCGGATGGCGGCGTTCCGCCTGATCCGGCCTACATCGGCTTACGGTTTGGTAGGCCCGATAAGCGCAGCGCCATCGGGCAAGATGTTTTATAAGTGCCAGTAACTCATCGCCAGACCGATAAACAATACCAGTCCCACGTAGTTATTGTTCATGAACGCTTTAAAGCATGCTTCGCGTTCGCGGTTGGCAATCAGCTTCTGCTGCCAGGCAAACAGCGCGCCTGCGACCAGTACCGACCAGTAATAGCCCAGGCCCAGCCCGTTCAGCCAACCAATTAGCGCCATCAGCGCCAGCACCGCCACCTGCAAGATACCGATGATCAGCTTGTCATGTTCGCCAAACAGAATGGCGGTTGATTTGATACCGATTTTCAGATCGTCATCGCGGTCCACCATCGCATACTGCGTATCGTAGGCCACCGCCCACAGAATGTTGGCCAGGAACATCAGCCAGCAGCTCAACGGTACCGATTCACTCACCGCCGCGAAGGCCATCGGAATCGACCAGCCAAATGCGGCCCCCAGCACGACCTGCGGCAGGTGGGTATAACGCTTCATAAATGGATAGACCCACGCCAGCGCCAGCGCTGCAATCGACAGCAGAATGGTCATGGTATTGAGCGTCAGCACCAACAGGAAAGAGAGTACCACCAGCACGACAAACAGCGTCCTGGCCTCTTTCTCCGTCACCGCGCCGCTGGGCAACGGGCGGTTCGCCGTGCGTTTAACGTGCCCGTCGAATTTCCGATCGGCATAGTCATTAACCACGCATCCGGCGGCACGCATCAGCCAAACCCCGGCGACAAACACCGCCAGGATCCACCATTGAGGGACGCCAGGGGTCGCCACCCAGAGCGCCCACAGCGTCGGCCAGAGCAGCAGTAAGGCGCCGATGGGCTTATCCGTACGCATTAAGCGGTGAAACGCCAGCAGCTTATTCTGCGTCAGACTCCACTCCATTTTATTTTCCTCTTAGTACAACGGTGATGCAGGTAAAAACAGTTCGGTCAACATCAGCGGCTTACCGCTCAGTCGCAGTCGGGAACGGCGTCCCCACAGCCCGGCATCACAACCAATTTCAATAAAATCTCGGGTCAATGTCGATGATGTAAACAGATAACGCCCCAGCGGAGTCTTGCCCAAATTTTGTAAGGCCAGTTCGGGGCCAGACAGCGTGGATTCAGGCACCACGGTTCGTCCGGCCAACCAGGGTTCATCATCGGCACATAACAGGATTTCACGCAGCCAGTAGCGGGGTTCTTTTGGCAGTCGGGTTAGCTCTTCCACCACCTCATTTTGACCCACAAATCCTTCCCTGATCAGTGTCACAGTGACCCGTTTCCCCTGCTGCTCAAAACGTATTGTCATGGAATCTTCCAGTAGCAGCCAGTCGAGCTGTTCTGGGTCCAGGGCGGGGATCTCTTCAAAATAGCGCAGCGCACGCAGTTGCGTTAACGCGGGGTGTGACATGCCTGACTCTCCGTTTCATAACTGAAAGGCATTGTATCGCAGAAAAGAGCTTACGGGAGATGGAAACATAATTAAGTGATCTGTTGCGCAACAGAAACGTAACAAGTCGCAGGAAATGCTAAAAAAAAGGTGCGCCAGATGACGCACCAGTTGTTGCAAATCAGCAATGTGGGGAGAACCTTACCCCTTGCCTTTTACACTGCTGATAAAGGTGGAACGGGCAGATGTCGATCCCAGACGTTCAGCTTCATCAAGCAGTTTCAGCGCTTTATCAACGTCGCCTTTGGCGACGGCATCTTTAATCGCTTTGTTAAAGTAGCTTTCGGTGTCGTTCAACATCGGCTCGCTTTTCTTCGCGGGCGCAGGTGCCACCACCGGCGCGGCAACAGGTGCAGCATAGGTCGGCGCAGGGGCGGCAGTATTCCCTACCGTCACCGGGCCAGGACCAGAAGAACCAAACAGTGGCCCCACCAGCACACTGGAGCTGCTGTTGGTTTTCACTTTCAGCTTCAGCAGGCCGTCGGTGGTATGACGAGCAATCGGATCCGGAATATCCGGAACAGAGTTACCCACCCCTTTGGCATAGGCTTTCGCCGGGTCGAGCAGTTTGGTGGTCTGCTGGAGATCTTTCTCCGTCGTAAAGACCAGAACATAAAGTTTCTGCTGGCCCAGCGCTGGCGTCAGGCGCATAACCCCTTCCAGACGATCCGCGCTCATCACGCCCGGCTCCTGGTAGGTGAAATAGCTGCTCGGGAAGAACGCAGAAGGCGTCATGTTCTGATCGAGAATCAGGACGTTGGGCGCAAATACGCTGGTCTGTTTGTTCACTTCGCTGGAGAGCGTGATGTTTAACTCACCAATGTTCGCCGGCACGCTGTAGGCGGCAACCGGACCGGAAATACCGGCCACGTCAAGACGCTGACCGCCAGTCGAAAGTTGCGTCGTTTGCGTATTGGACTGATCAACCGGCGTCCAGGTTAACTGCTGGAGTGCAGCCGTTGGAATCGTCGGCGCAGCGCTGGTATTTTGCGGCACATAATTAACGTCAGCCAGGCTGATGCCCGGCGCAGTGGCAAATAACCCTGCGGATAAACAAAGGGCGACGAGACTTTTCTTCATTTTCATTGTTATCACCTCAGAAAGCGTGGGTTCAGCGGTGGCCAGGCAATAGCGCGCTAAACCAGATTATGCCGGATGGCGGCTAACGCCTTATCCGGCCTACAAACTGGTGCCGTAGGCCCGATAAGCTTGCGCCATCGGGCATTGCAGCAGTTTGGGAGGGGCTTTCGCCCCTCGTTACGTCAGGTTAGTGCTGGATTACCACCAGATTTCCATCTGAGCACCGAAGGACCACTCATCGTTGTCGCCACGGCTGAAGGTATGCGCGCTGGTATCTTTATAGGCGATACCGTTGTCGTAACCCCATTTCTCATCCCACTTCGCATAGGTTGCAAAGACACGGATAGCCGGGCGAGACCAGATGCTGTCGCCTGCCTGCCACTGTTGTGCCAGGGTGATTTTGTACTGGTTGTTGGTGTCGTTAGTGCGCTGAGACTTCACGTTGTCGTAGCCGACTTCCATCAGGGTGCTCATGATTGGCGTCCATTTGAACATCGGGCGTACACCCACGGTCCACCAACGGGTGCCGTTGTCGTCGTCACGGTCGATATCCTGATACATACCGACATACATCAGATCCCAACGGTCGCCCAGGGAGATCGCACCGTGGTCGAGGATACGCACCAGAGAACCGTTGTTGTTGATTTCGTTATTAACTACGCCGATTTCAGTATCAGGGTTGTAGCTATTACCCGTGAAGGAGCCCTGTGGGATCCCTTTACCCTGGGTGGTCATTGCATCAGTCGCGTACTGAACGACAAACTTGTTGTAGCCTTTCAGCATGCTCTGGGTATGTTCAGCGGTGAACATCCAGCCGTCTTTGGTTGCGCCATCGGCATAGCTGTAGCCGTCGGTTTTGTTCGCGCGACCGTAGTCAACACCCAGCTCCAGCACGCCGTCCGGGTTGGTTTCCAGACCGGCTAAACGCACATCAAAGACGTCGTTAGCCGTGTCTTTATATCGGTTATAGATATCGTTGCTGCTGAAAATGTAAGAACCGCCCGCTTCCTGTGAGCGGGTTGCGGCCAGAGACAGTTTGCCGAAGCCCAGATCGATATTTTCGATACCGGCACCAGGACCTGAAATATCCCAGTAGTAGAAGTCGATCATGTGAACGTCATGACGCTGATAGAAACGCTTACCCGCCCAGATAGTGGAGCCCGGCAGCCAGTCGATCAGGTTTTTACCCTGTACGTTAGCTTCACGAAATGCCGGGTCAGTGGCTTCCCAGTCATTCTGCTGTGCTACCGAGTAGGCAACGTTGGTGTCAAAATAGAAGCTCTTATCACCCTCTTTCCACACTTCCTGGCCCAGTTTCAGTTCCGCATAGGTTTCACATTCGTTACCAAGACGGTATTTACTTTGAGCGCCTGTTGCCTGGAAACATTGTTGTTCACCGCCACTACCCGTCCAGCCGATACCGGAACGAGCATAACCATGGAAATCCACTGCCATTGCCTGAACAGACATAATGCCTGCTGCGACGGCAACCGCCAGGGGGAGTTTGCGCAGAGTAATCATCATTCTATCTCCTGAGATCATTGCTTTTCTTTGAACGCTTCACCGTAGGGTTTTGCGCTTTTTTTTAATGGGACACCTTAAACGCCTGGCTCTTTATGCAGCCGACGACATGCGGTGCCATCTTCACGGAACAGATGACAACGTTCTGGCGGCAGGCCAATAGCGAATGTGGCGCCCTCTTCTACCAACACCACGTCGTTCTGGCGGTAGACCAGGTTTTGACGAATGGCGGGGATCTGGATATGAATCTGTGTTTCGTGACCAAGCTGTTCGACGACCTGAACCTCGCCTTCCAGCGTGACATCGGCGATATCACTGGGCAGCAGGTGTTCAGGACGGATACCTAACGACATGTTTACGCCCACCTGCACATCACGGCTGTCGACCGGCAGCCAGACGTGTTGACGGTTCGGTAGTTCTACCTGTACCTGGTCGATGGCCGTCGCGGTGACTTTCACCGGCAGGAAGTTCATCTTCGGCGAACCAATAAAGCCCGCGACAAAGCGGTCTGCCGGGTAGTGATACAGTTCCAGCGGTTTACCGATCTGCGCGACGCGACCGGCATCCAGCACCACGATTTTGTCGGCCAGCGTCATCGCTTCGACCTGATCGTGGGTGACGTAGATCATCGTGCGCCCAAGCCGTTTATGCAGACGGGAGATTTCGATACGCATCTGCACACGCAGCGCGGCATCAAGGTTAGAAAGAGGTTCATCGAGCAGGAACACGCGCGGCTCCGCCACCAGCGTACGACCAATCGCCACACGCTGGCGCTGCCCCCCCGAGAGGGCTTTTGGTTTACGCTCCAGCAGATGCGCCAGTTGCAGCACTTCCGCAACCTGGTTAACACGCTGATTCATCACCTCTTTTTTGGCGCCCGCCAGTTTCAGGCCAAACGACATATTTTCGGCAACGGATAAATGGGGGTAGAGCGCGTAGGACTGGAAGACCATACCGACGCCACGCTCTGCGGGTGGGATATCGTTCATGCGGGTTTCCCCTATATAGAGGTCTCCGCTGGTAATCGTTTCAAGTCCGGCAATCATACGGAGCAGGGTCGATTTGCCGCAGCCTGACGGTCCAACAAACACCACGAATTCCCCTTCGTGAATGTCGAGATTGATATCTTTCGATACCACCACGTCACCCCAGGCTTTCGTTACATTTCGCAGCTGTACGCTCGCCATGCCTTCTCCCTTCGTTACAACCTGTCATTGACAGCAACATTCATGATGGCCTGACTATGCGGGATTCACCGCGTGCGTAAATCCTCCACCCCCCGGCTTTTTCATGGGGGAGGAGTCGGGAGGATGAGGGAAGGAAGTCTGAGACCCGGACCGAGGGATATCGCGTAATTTCGTGATACTCCCCGCAAAAATGAGTCAGTTTTTATGTGCGCCAGTACGCATTACTCACATTTATGCAACAGAGATCACATAAAGAGGGGGTGGGGCGTAGGGGTAAGGAGGATGGAAAGAGGATGTCAAATAAGGAGACTGAGTCACGTTGAATCACTGAAGTCATACCACGAGCACATCACCAAAAGGATGGCAGATATGAAGATCAAGACTGGCGCACGCGTTTTCGCATTGTCCGCCCTCGCAGCAATGATGATTTCCGCACCGGCTCTGGCCAAAATCGAAGAAGGTAAACTGGTTATCTGGATTAACGGCGATAAAGGCTATAACGGCCTGGCCGAAGTGGGCAAAAAATTCGAGAAAGACACCGGTATCAAAGTGACCATCGAGCACCCGGACAAGCTGGAAGAGAAATTCCCGCAGGTCGCGGCAACCGGTGACGGTCCGGACATCATCTTCTGGGCGCACGATCGTTTTGGCGGTTACGCACAGTCTGGCCTGCTGGCTGAAATCACCCCGGAAAAAACGTTCCAGGACAAACTCTATCCGTTCACCTGGGATGCCGTTCGTTACAACGGTAAACTGATCGCCTACCCAATTGCGGTAGAAGCGCTGTCGCTGATTTACAACAAAGACCTGGTACCAAACCCACCGAAGACCTGGGAAGAGATCCCTGCGCTGGATAAAGAGCTGAAGGCGAAAGGTAAGAGCGCCCTGATGTTCAACCTGCAAGAACCGTACTTCACCTGGCCGCTGATTGCCGCCGATGGCGGTTACGCATTCAAGTTTGAAAACGGCAAGTATGATGTGAAAGATGTGGGCGTCGACAGCGCAGGCGCGAAAGCGGGCCTGGGTTTCCTGGTTGACCTCATCAAGAACAAACACATAAACGCGGATACCGATTACTCCATCGCAGAAGCGGCCTTTAACAAAGGCGATACGGCGATGACCATCAACGGCCCGTGGGCCTGGTCGAACATCGACAAGAGCAAAGTGAACTACGGCGTCACCCTGCTGCCGACCTTCAAAGGCAAACCGTCTAAACCCTTCGTGGGCGTGCTGAGTGCCGGAATTAACGCCGCCAGCCCGAATAAAGAACTGGCGAAAGAGTTCCTTGAAAACTACCTGTTGACCGATCAGGGTCTGGAAGAAGTGAACAAGGATAAACCACTGGGTGCCGTAGCGCTGAAATCCTATCAGGAGCAGTTAGCGAAAGACCCGCGCATCGCGGCCACCATGGATAACGCCCAGAAAGGCGAAATCATGCCGAACATCCCGCAGATGTCTGCGTTCTGGTACGCCGTGCGTACGGCGGTCATCAACGCCGCCAGCGGTCGCCAGACGGTTGACGCTGCACTGAAAGACGCGCAGGGCCGTATCACCAAGTAATGCTGTCGATGTGCCTGATGGCGCTGCGCCATCAGGCACATTTACGACAAGATTTCACCGTTGTAGAGGAAGATCCCCATGGATGTCATTAAAAAGAAACACTGGTGGCAAAGTGACACGCTGAAATGGTCAGCGATCGGTCTGCTGGGCCTGCTGGTGGGTTACCTTGTCGTTTTAATGTATGCACAAGGGGAATATCTGTTCGCCATCATGACGCTGATTTTAAGCTCTGCTGGCCTGTACATTTTCGCCAACCGTAAGACCTACGCCTGGCGCTACGTTTATCCTGGTATGGCGGGTATGGGGCTGTTCGTTCTGTTCCCGTTGATTTGCACTATCGCCATCGCCTTTACCAACTACAGCAGCACCAACCAGCTCACTTTCGAACGCGCCCAACAGGTGCTGATGGACCGCTCTTATCAGGCGGGTAAAACCTATAACTTCGGGCTTTATCCGACAGGTGAAGAGTGGCAACTGGCCCTCACCGACGGCGAAACCGGTAAGAATTACCTCTCCGACGCCTTTACATTTGGCGGCGAACAAAAGCTGGCGCTGAAAGAAACGAACGCCCTGCCAGAGGGTGAGCGTGCGACGCTGCGCATCATCACCCAGAATCGACAGGCGCTGAATCAGATTACCGCTGTGCTGCCCGATGACAGCAAAGTGATCATGAGCTCGCTGCGTCAGTTCTCCGGAACGCAGCCGCTGTACGCACTTGCCGATGACGGCATGTTGACCAACAACCAGAGCGGCGTGAAATACCGTCCCAATAACGACATTGGCTACTACCAGTCCATCAATGCAGACGGTAACTGGGGCGACGAAAAGCTCAGTCCGGGCTACACCGTGACCATCGGCTGGGATAACTTTACCCGCGTCTTCACTGACGAAGGGATTCAGAAGCCGTTCTTCGCTATCTTCGTCTGGACCGTGGTGTTCTCGGTGCTCACCGTTCTGCTGACCGTGGCGGTCGGGATGGTGCTGGCGTGTCTCGTTCAATGGGAGTCGCTGAAAGGTAAAGCGATTTACCGCGTCCTGCTGATTCTGCCGTACGCCGTACCGTCGTTTATCTCGATTCTGATTTTCAAAGGCCTGTTCAACCAGAGCTTTGGTGAAATTAACATGATGCTGAGCGCGCTGTTTGGCATCAAACCAGCATGGTTCAGCGACCCAACCACTGCACGTTCGATGATTATTATCGTCAATACCTGGCTGGGCTACCCGTACATGATGATCCTGTGCATGGGCCTGCTGAAAGCGATTCCGGACGACCTGTACGAGGCATCGGCAATGGACGGCGCCGGCCCCTTCCAGAACTTCTTTAAGATTACGCTCCCGCTGTTGATTAAGCCGCTGACGCCGCTGATGATCGCCAGCTTCGCCTTTAACTTTAACAACTTCGTGCTGATTCAACTGTTGACCAACGGCGGCCCTGACCGTCTTGGAACGACCACGCCAGCCGGGTATACCGACCTGTTAGTGAGCTACACCTACCGCATCGCCTTTGAAGGCGGCGGCGGTCAGGACTTCGGCCTGGCGGCGGCGATCGCTACGCTGATCTTCCTGCTGGTCGGCGCCCTGGCCATCGTAAACCTGAAAGCCACTCGCATGAAGTTTGATTAAGGGAGATAACGACAATGGCTATGGTCCAACCCAAATCACAAAAGCTGCGTCTCTTTATCACGCACTTCGGTCTGTTGATATTTATCGCGGCGATCATGTTCCCGCTGCTGATGGTTATCGCCATTTCGCTGCGTGAAGGTAACTTTGCCACCGGGAGCCTGATCCCGGAAAAAATCTCCTGGGAGCACTGGCGGCTGGCGCTGGGCTTCAGCGTTGAACATGCTGATGGCCGCGTCACGCCGCCCCCCTTCCCGGTGCTGTTATGGCTGTGGAACTCGGTGAAAATCGCCGGGATCACCGCGATGGGTATCGTGGCGCTGTCAACAACCTGTGCCTACGCCTTTGCCCGTATGCGTTTTCCCGGTAAAGCCACGCTGCTCAAAGGGATGCTGATTTTCCAGATGTTCCCGGCGGTCCTGTCGCTGGTCGCGTTGTACGCGTTGTTTGATCGCCTCGGCCAGTACATTCCGTTTATCGGTCTGAACACCCACGGCGGGGTGATCTTCGCCTATCTTGGCGGTATCGCGCTGCATGTGTGGACCATCAAGGGCTATTTCGAAACCATCGACGGCTCGCTGGAAGAAGCGGCCGCACTGGATGGCGCAACCCCGTGGCAGGCGTTCCGCCTGGTGCTGTTGCCGCTGTCGGTGCCGATTCTGGCGGTGGTCTTCATTCTGTCGTTCATTGCCGCTATCACCGAAGTACCGGTTGCCTCACTGTTGCTGCGTGATGTAGACAGCTACACCCTGGCGGTCGGGATGCAGCAGTACCTCAACCCGCAGAATTACCTGTGGGGCGATTTTGCCGCTGCTGCCGTGCTGTCTGCGATTCCAATCACCCTGGTCTTCCTGCTGGCACAGCGCTGGCTGGTCAACGGCCTGACGGCGGGCGGAGTCAAAGGTTAGGTTTCATCGAAGTACCTGTAATGCCACTGCACCCTCAACTTGTTTTATCCAACTTGTGACTGTAATTCGGCGCTCCACGGAGCGCCTTTTTTTTGTCTGCCGGATGGCGGCGTTGCCTTATCCGGCCTACTCACTTTTTACTCGTGCTCCAGTCCATTGTAGGCCTGATAAGCGCAGCGCCATCAGGCAACCACGGCACACATTGCCTTATCCGGCCTACTCGCGCTTCAGGCGTTTTGAATTACACATCCAGAGCGTGATCACCAGCAGCAGGATCGCCGCCGAATAGATCAGCACATCGAGAGGGGATTTGTGATCGACAATGATCAGCCGAACGATCGCGGTGATCCCGATATAAATGAAATAGCGCAGCGGAAAGTGAAAGCCTGACTGAAAGTACTTCACAATCAGCGCGATAAACTCGAAATAGAGAAAGTAGACAACCAGCCCTTCCACCAGCTCATACTTGCTGGCTTGCTCAGGCGCAAAGAGCACATCTGCCAGATGCAGCGTCTCTTTACCAAGGAATACGACCAGGATCAGGCCCAGACTCAACAGCCCAAGGTTCAACACGGTCTGTAGGATCGTGGAGATAAACTCCACGCGCGGACGAGAGAGTGACGTCATAACAGCACCTCGTTCTCAGTAGTGAGGTTCCTGTATAACGCAAAAATGTGACGGAGATCTATATTTTTTGTTTGTTTTTTATTCAGGACGTAAAAATTCCGGCCAGGCATCGTAGGCCCGGTAAGCGTAGCGCCACCGGGCAATCCACATTCTGTCAGCGGAAATTCACGCTTTTATCGCTGGTCATGTCATACAACTGGAACTTACGTCCGAGCTGTTGACCCCCATCACGCGTCAGCGGCGTCCAGCCGACGGCCGCACGACTGCGGGTCGGGCCGGAAGAGAAGAGATCCAGCGGAATGGACACGTAGACGCCTTTGGTGAAATCCCCTTCACCGTACTCATCCGGAGAGACGTTAGTCAGGGTGGCGTAACCGCCGACCACCACGCCGCTGTCAAAGCGTTTAGAGATATCCAGCGTGCCGCCCTTATCCCCCGCCAGATACTGACCGACGCTCGCTTTCACCAGTACGTCCTGAGCGAATGATGGCGTCCAGTAGGCCGTCAAGTGTCCGGTCTTCACGCTGTAATCGGTGAATTTCATCATGTCCTGTGCGCTACGCCAGTCACGCTGCTTCACGTAGTTGGCATCCAGGCCAAACGCCCAGTTGCTGTCAACCGGACGGTACAACACTTCCGCCCCCGCCCCGCCGTACATGGTTTCAAGATAGCCACCGTAGGCCTGACCATAAAAACCGTTGCCGAAGTACTGGAAGTAATTGGCCTGCAGGTTATTCACGTAAACGTCGTTTTGCACATATTCACGTACATGGGTACGCACGCGCGGCAGCTTCGAATCGTTCGGCGGGTTGGTGTAGTTAAATTTATCGTAGTTATTGGCAAGGTTGCCAAACAGGCTGCCGGTGGTCAGCAGGTGGTCGGTGACCCACAGATCTGCCGTCGCCATCACGCCCAACTGATACATGTAGAAGTTTTCCGGCCCGCCCACGGACTGGTTCAGCACTGGATCGAGGTGGAAATCAAAGCGCGATTTGTCGATATACCAGCCCTGTTCGGTACTTTCCGGCACTATCGGCTCAAGGCGTTTTTGTGCCAGCGGCGTTTCCTGGCCCAGCGGTTCGCCTTCCAGATGGCGTTTCAGGCTGCTGACGTCCGTTTCGGTGGTGACCTGCGGCAGGTTGAGGCGATTTTCCGTCACGCGGATCGTGCGGATCCCCTCTGGCAGATCGTTCATGACGATCCGATTCGCCCGTTCAATCCCTTCACGCGAGTCGCGGTACTTCACCTGCTCGCCGGTCACGTACAGCGTGTCGCCCTTCACCTGAATCTGCGGGTCCGCCAGTCCGGCGTTGTATTTCAGCAGCGTCAATTGGTTCGCCACCACCGAGTGTTGCAGGATTGGGTCCTGCGGCTCCGGCTGATATTTTGGTCGCGCGTTATCGTTATACGACGGTCGCAAATCGTTGAAATTGGTCCGCAGCGTCACCCCAAACATAAAGGTGTTGCCACGTTCGTAGCTGAGGTTAACGTCGGCCCAATCGGTAACGCGATAAATGGCGCCGACGTTAAACTTGCTTTTCTGTTCCAGCTTCCCCGCAAAGTCCTGCTGGTAGTTGTTGCCCTCATACTCCAGCTTCAGTCGCAACGGTTGCCACGGCGTCTGGTACTCAACACCGCCAAACAGCGACGCCGGACCGTGAAACATCTGGCTGCCATCAATAGAGCCAGCCTGTTTGTAGCTGTTATCACGGTAGCAATATTTATCGCTGTATGAACAGAGCGGATTGCTGACGTTGCCGCTGGTTCCCAGATAGCCCCAACCGAGGCCAAGCGAGAAATCAAATGGTCCCCAGGCTTTATTCGCCACGATGTACTCCGCATCGAACAGACCAGTCCCGCCGATATCCCGCGCGCCGACCGACACCTGCGGTGCCCAGTAGCTCTCTTCCCACAGCCGCAATTTCAGGTCGAACGCCTTATCTTTGTAAGTCTGATCGCCGGAGAACGACTCGACGCTACTGTACGGTTTGGTCCGCACGTCAGTGTACCGCAGCGTGGTTTCCAGCCAGGGGAAAAGCTGCACGGACGCGGAGTAGTAACGGTACTGATCGTTATCGCGATAGTTGAGGCTCAGCTCCCCTTCACGCGCCATGCGCGCGGTTGGGGTCTGTAATAATCCCACGCCGCCAAAATCTGACTGGGAGGGCCCAATCGGTGCCGGATACGTTTCGGCATGGCAGGCTGCGCTGATGCCCAGCGCGAGTAAGCTAAGCAGATGTGTTTTTTTCATTATTCGGGTATCCGCTGCGTCAGGGTGTGAAGAATGTCGACGTTCAGCGCTTCCGGTTCGCTGCTCCAGAAAGCGTCATCCAGGCCGACAAAAATGATGCTGCCGGGCATCGGCTCAACGTGACGCTTATTCCAGTACGCAACCGGTACTTTCTGCGTTCGCCCATCGGGATAAATCACCCATGCATAGCTGCGATCCGCGCCGCTGAGCCGATGTTGTTCCTCGAGATAGCTGGCAACATCGCGTCCAGGCATAAACGGCTGCTTTCCGGGACGGCTTATCAGGCCAAAGAGCGTGACGTCCGTCGGCTGTCCCCCTACCCACAGCGTGTAGTTGCCCTGCAAGGGCGGATTGCCGCGCTCGCTAACACGTACAATGTCCGGATCGAGATTTACCGACTGTCGACCGGTTACCTTCAGCGCCTGAATCTGCTGGCGCAGCGCGTTAATAGCGGCGGCACTCTCCCCGCTCTCTTCGCCGCTTAGCGCGGCCAGACGCCCCAGCAGCGCCTGCTGCTGACGCTTCGCCGCCAGCGTCGCGTTCTCTTCAGCGATCACTGCGCCGGGCCACCAACTGTTTGCCAGTCTGGGCTGTCCCACCAGATCGATAAGATGTTCAGCGCCGGTAAGTGTTTTTGGTTCTGCACTCCCTGCGCTAAAAACCTTAACGGTTCCCGCAGCAAAAACAGATGTCGCGCTCAGACTGAAGATCAGCGCCGCAATAGTCCGTTTCATCATGATTTTGCCGCCTTAATCAGCGTGGTTTTCACCGGGAAGTAATTCGCCCCCAGATACTGCTCCGACTGGCGGATATGCCCTTCATCATCTACCCAGTAACGGTTATGCCAGCGCGCTTGATCGGTCGTGACGGCTTCATCCAGCACACGAACCGGGGTCTCTTCGCTGCCGACTTTTACCGTGTCGTTACCCGCCCACGTAAAGACCGAACGCGCGGTGGCATAACGCACCTGCTTGTATTCGGTCCAGCCCATCGTGCGGCTCCAGGTGGCACCGTCGACGATCTGATTCGGTTTTTTCAGTGGATCATCCGCGAGGTTATTCACATCGATAAGGTTGTCGCCGCCAAGCAGCGTCTTCACCAGACGACCATGCTGGGTCACGAGGGTGGCCTGATCCTGCGTCACCCATTTCTGCTGCCCGTTCTCTGCGAAAGCGAGCACCACAAACAGCTGCGGCCCGCCGTTAAGCTGCATGTACTGGCTGGCGTAGGGCATGTTTTGAATATCATCGTCCGTTAGCTGTACGCCGGGCGTACCAAACAGACTGTCCCACAGTGAGTTGCCCAGTTGCTTTGTCGTGGCTGAGCATGCCTGTAACAGCAGGCAAAGTAGTATGAGTGCAGGTCGCTTCACGACTCTTCTCCAGAGGGGGCAAAATAACCACACCGAAGTGTGGTTAGGATTAAATGTACCGATCTTACTGGGTACTGGTGGTGGTTGTGGTGGTGGTCCCGGTATTGGAACCGTCACCGCCGCCGGTTGCCGCGAGAGCAACACCCACCGCCGAACTTACGGTGCTCACGCTGGATGCCGAGGAACTACCCGCCGACACCGACGTTGCTGCCGACCCTGCCGCTTCACCCACCTGAACGGGGGCTGCATAGACAGAACTCGCCGCAAGCGCAGATATGGCAAAAATGCCATACAGAACTTTTTTCATAACAAATTCCCTTCATTGAATGAATGGAGATTTACCCAAAAGCGTTTCGGGCGGGATCGAGTATACACAACTAAAGCAGGCGAATTACGACAGGGGGAAATAGCAAGGCGGTTTTAGGATAATTGGACTTTTGCTGAACAATTCATTTTTACAAAAATAACAATGATCATTAAAAACAATGCATTATCATTAAATCCATTTAGCTAAACGATCCGTATTATCCTAAAATAACACGGAGTTATTTTGCGGTTATTTATTATTTTAGGATTATGCTCAATATAAAATTGCGGGAAATAACACGACCAAGCGGAATTATCTTATAAAAAAGCCGATAATAATATCGGCTCATTTCATTATTAATTGCCGGATGGCGTTACGCTTATCAGACCTACGGTAGAGAGTAGGCCGGATAAGGCATTCGCCGCCATCCGGCACAACGGCAGACTAACGCCAGTTTTTATAACGGTTAATCAACCCATTGGTGGAGCTATCATGGCTGTTGATGGCGTTATCATCTTTCAGCTCCGGCAGAATACGGTTTGCCAGCTGTTTACCCAGCTCAACGCCCCATTGGTCGAAGGTGAAGATGTTCAGGATGATGCCCTGCGTAAAGATCTTGTGCTCATACAGCGCGATCAGCGCCCCCAGGCTGAACGGGGTGATTTCGCGCAGCAGGATGGAGTTGGTCGGGCGGTTGCCTTCGAACACTTTGAACGGCACCACGTGTTCCAGCGTGGCCGGATCTTTACCCTGGTCACGGTATTCCTGCTCAACCACTTCGCGGGATTTCCCGAACGCCAGCGCTTCCGTCTGAGCGAAGAAGTTAGACAGCAGCTTCGGATGGTGATCGGACAGCGGGTTATGGGTAATCGCCGGGGCGATGAAATCACAAGGCACCATTTTGGTTCCCTGGTGAATCAGCTGATAGAACGCATGCTGACCGTTGGTGCCTGGCTCACCCCAGATGATCGGGCCCGTCTGGTAATCCACCGGGTTGCCGTTACGGTCAACGTATTTCCCGTTGGACTCCATGTTGCCCTGCTGGAAGTAGGCTGCAAAACGATGCATATACTGGTCGTATGGCAGGATCGCTTCGGTTTCTGCGCCGAAGAAATTGTTGTACCAGATACCAATCAGCGCCAGCAGTACCGGCAGGTTTTTCTCCGGAGCCGTGGTCGAGAAGTGCTTATCCATCGCATGCGCGCCAGACAGCAGTTGCACAAAGTTGTCGTAACCGACAGACAGGATGATCGACAGACCAATTGCTGACCACAGAGAGTAACGACCGCCCACCCAGTCCCAGAACTCGAACATATTGGCCGTATCGATACCGAATTCACCGACCGCTTTGGCATTGGTAGACAGTGCGGCGAAGTGTTTCGCAACGTGTTTTTCATCACCAGCGGTTTTCAGGAACCAGTCACGCGCGCTGTGAGCGTTAGTCATGGTTTCCTGCGTCGTGAAGGTTTTAGACGCCACAAGGAACAGCGTGGTTTCCGGATTCACTTTCTTCAGCACTTCGGCGATATGGGTACCGTCAACGTTAGAAACAAAGTGCATATTCAGGTGGTTTTTGTACGGACGCAGCGCTTCAGTCACCATGAATGGACCGAGGTCGGAGCCGCCGATACCGATGTTAACCACGTCGGTGATCGCTTTACCGGTATAACCCTTCCACTGACCCGAAATAATGGCTTCAGAGAAGGATTTCATCTTCTCCAGAACCGCATTGACTTCCGGCATCACATCTTTGCCGTCAACGATAATCGGGGTATTGCTACGGTTACGCAGCGCCACATGCAGCACGGCACGATCTTCAGTACGGTTGATTTTCTCGCCGGAGAACATCGACTTGATGGCGCCCGCCAGATCGGTTTCTTTCGCCAGATCCTGCAATTTCGCGAGAGTCTCTTCGGTAATGCGGTTTTTGGAGTAATCCACCAGCATCAGATCGTCAAACGTTGCGGAGAATTTGCTGAAGCGGTCGCTATCCTTTGCGAACAGATCCGCAATGGTAACGTCCTTCATGTCGTCAAAGTGTTTTTGTAGTGCCTGCCAGGCAGAAGTCTGCGTTGGATTGATGTTTTTCATTAGCAATACTCTTCTGATTTGAGAATTGTGACTGGGATCGATTGTAACGCCAGTCACAGAAAAGTGTGATTGTTTTAGTGCCGTTGCCTGGTCCCGGTCAAATACCGTCGAAAAGTATAGTTGTTATAAGCACCATTACTGAGGCTAAACGCAGCATGAAAAATCCGCATAATCCCGGCGTTGACAGTCCAGGCCACACATTTTATTTATAAATACGGTATTTGCGCCTGCACCGGTTTCTGTTCTGCCTTTGTGCCCAGGTCGCTTTCTCACTCCCTGACACGAGGTTGTTATGACAGAAATCGTTGTTTCCAAATTTGGCGGTACCAGCGTCGCTGATTTCGATGCCATGAACCGCAGCGCCGACGTGGTGCTTTCCGATGCAAACGTGCGTTTAGTTGTGCTCTCCGCTTCCGCAGGCATCACCAATCTGCTGGTTGCATTGGCTGAAGGTCTGGAGCCAACCGAACGCTTCGAGAAACTCGACGCTATCCGCAAAATTCAGTTCGATATCCTGGAGCGTCTGCGTTATCCAAACGTAATTCGTGAAGAGATCGAACGCCTGCTGGAAAATATCACCACGCTGGCGGAAGCGGCCTCATTAGCGACCTCCACCGCGCTGACGGATGAACTGGTCAGCCACGGCGAACTGATGTCCACCCTGCTGTTTGTTGAGATCCTGCGCGAACGTCACGTTCAGGCGCAATGGTTCGATGTGCGTAAAGTGATGCGCACCAACGATCGCTTTGGCCGTGCCGAACCTGACGTCGCAGCGCTGGCAGAACTGGCAACGCTGCAACTGACCCCACGTCTGAGCGAAGGACTGGTGATCACTCAGGGGTTCATCGGCAGCGAAAGCAAAGGGCGCACAACCACACTTGGACGCGGCGGCAGCGACTATACAGCGGCCCTGTTGGCCGAAGCGCTCCATGCCGCGCGCGTCGATATCTGGACTGACGTTCCAGGCATCTACACGACCGATCCTCGCGTGGTGCCTGCGGCGCAACGCATTGATGAAATCGCCTTTGAAGAGGCGGCGGAAATGGCCACTTTTGGTGCGAAAGTGCTGCACCCGGCCACCCTGCTGCCCGCCGTGCGCAGTGATATCCCGGTCTTCGTCGGCTCCAGTAAAGATCCGAAAGCGGGCGGCACGCTGGTCTGCAACAAAACCCAGAATCCACCGCTGTTCCGCGCGCTGGCGCTGCGTCGTAAACAGACGCTGCTGACCCTGCACAGCCTGAATATGCTGCACTCGCGCGGTTTCCTGGCCGAAGTATTCGGGATTCTGGCGCGCCATAATATCTCTGTGGATCTGATCACCACCTCCGAAGTGAGTGTGGCGCTAACGCTGGATACCACCGGCTCCACCTCCACCGGCGATACGCTGCTGACGCAGTCGCTGCTGATGGAACTGTCTGCCTTGTGTCGGGTGGAGGTTGAAGAGGGACTCGCGCTGGTCGCGCTGATTGGTAACGATCTGTCGAAAGCCTGCGGCGTCGGTAAAGAGGTGTTCGGCGTGCTGGAACCGTTCAATATCCGCATGATTTGCTATGGCGCCTCCAGCCATAACCTCTGTTTCCTGGTGCCTGGCACCGAGGCAGAACAGGTTGTACAGAAGCTGCACCAGAATTTGTTTGAGTAATATAGCGTCAATGCCGGATGGCGGCGCTCCGCGCCTTATCCGGCCTACAAATTTTGCCCACGTAGGCCCGATAAGCGCAGCGCCATCGGGCAACGTTGTCATACCATCACCGTTTCATAAAGCAGTTTATCCAGTGCTTTCACATCGCCTTCCCGGCTGTCTGGCAGCGTGGGCGGGATTTCGCCTCGCGCCAGTTCGGCGTGGATAAACGCATGCAATAACGGACGACGCGGGCCGTACTCCGCTTCTCCTGCGCGCTGTTTGCGCGCCAGCAGTTCGTCTACCTCCTGACGTAACGCCGCATCCAGGTCGCTTCCTGCCAGCAGTTCGGCAAAGCGCATGGGCGGAACGCCTTTACCCGCTTCGACCCAACGCACCGCCAGCAGTGGGCGCAAGACGTAGAAGTACTTTTTCAACCGCACCTCTTCTCCCTGCAAATAGCCGCGAAAGTTTTTTCGCGCCATCGAGTAGTAATGCCAGCGTGCGCGAAGTGGAGAAAACCACTGCGGTATCATCGCCTTAAGTGCGCTGACCGTGACATCATCCTGCTGATAAACTACCGGGGAATCCAGCCACTCGATCAGCGTCGGGTTGGCTCCCTTCAGCAGTCCCAGCGCTTTACGCCACTCCCAGCCGCACACGTCCAGCTCATCGTCTATCGGCAGTTCGATCACGTCCCGCGGTGCATCGACCCGCAAATACCATTCCGGCGGATGAACATACAAAAACCGCACATCGTAATCGCTATCCGGCGAGGCAAATCCCCAGCCGCGACTCCCTGACTCGCAGGCATACAGCACCCTGACGCCGTAGCGCGTTTCCACCTCTTTGAGTTGCCGCGTGACCCGTTCACGCATCGCGGCACTCACTGCATTTTTGGTCATCTTCTTTTATCCTTTTACACACACTACCTGCCGCAGCGTATGCACGATCTCCACCAGTGAAGACTGCGCCGCCATCACGGCATCAATGTCTTTGTAGGCCATCGGAATTTCATCGATCACCTCGCTGTCTTTACGGCATTCAACGTGGGCCGTCGCGCGGATCTGGTCCGCCACGGTAAAACGTTTTTTGGCCGCCGTTCGGCTCATGGTTCTTCCCGCACCATGACTACAGGAGCAGAAGCTCTCTTCATTTCCCAGCCCACGTACGATGAAGCTTTTCGCCCCCATCGACCCCGGAATAATCCCCATCTGACCCTTCTGGGCGGAAACGGCACCTTTACGCGTCACCAGTACCTCTTCACCAAAGTGACGCTCTTTTTGCACGTAATTATGGTGGCAATTCACCGCTTCCTGCTGTGTGATAAACGGTTTACTCACGATGCGCGACAGCGCGGCCAGTACGCGGGACATCATCACTTCCCGGTTTTGCCGGGCAAAATCCTGTGCCCATTCCACCGCTTCCAGGTAGTCGTTGTAGTGCCGACTCCCCTCCTGAAAATACGCCAGATTTCGGTCCGGGAGATTCGCGATATGTTGCTGCATATCCTGCTGCGCCAGCGTAATAAAAACGTTGCCGATGGCATTCCCCACACCACGCGAGCCGCTGTGCAACATCACCCAGACGCGCTGCTGCTCATCCAGACACACCTCAATGAAGTGGTTACCGGTTCCCAATGTTCCCAAATGCTGATGGTTATTGGTTTTCAGCAACGAGGGATACTTGTCAGTCAGGCGCTTAAAGCGCGGCGCCAGTGTCCCCCAGTGAGTACTCACCTCCTCTGGGGGCGTTTCCCACGCGCCTTTGTCGCGACGGGAGCGCGTATTAGTACGTCCGTGTGGAACAGCCTGCTCAATCGCGCTCCGCAGTCCGCTCAGGTTATCCGGCAGATCGCCGGCCAGCAGCGAGGTACGCACCGCAATCATCCCGCAGCCGATGTCCACCCCCACCGCCGCCGGAATAATCGCCCCTTTGGTCGGGATCACGCTGCCGATGGTCGACCCTTTCCCCAGATGCACATCCGGCATCACCGCCAGGTGTTTAAAAATAAACGGCATTTTCGCCGTATTCAGCAGTTGCTGGCGCGCCTCGGGTTCCACCGGGACGCCGTGCGTCCACATTTTTACCGGCGCCGCGTTCTGCGACGCCAACAGCGCATAGTCGTTATGTGCCATATTTCTTATCCTTTAATGTTCACTAAACCGTGCAGAACCTGGTCCAGGCCACCGAATACCGAGATTTTATCGATACGCTCCGCCACTCTTTCGAGGGTTTCCAGCTCTTTTAAGCGCAGCGCCACCGGGTTGTTTTCCATCACTTTCGCCGTATTCAACAGCGAGCGCGTCGCGGCCGTTTCTTCACGACGGCGGATCACGTTGGCCTGCGCCGATTTTTCCGCTTCAACCAGACGGGACAGAATCGTTTTCATATCCCCTGGCAACACAATGTCCTTCACGCCCAGCGAGGCCACGTCGATGCCATATGACGCCATACGCTCTTTCACCTGCGCGCTGACCACGTCATCAATTACCTGCTTATCTTCCAGCAGCTCATCCAGCGTGCGCGTCCCAACGGCTTCACGCAGCGCAAACTGCAGTTCGCGGTACAGATGATCGAGCGGTTTAGTGAGCTGCGCAAACGCCTGCAACACGTCGCTGTAACGCCAGTTCGCCGCCAGATTCAGGCGCAGGTTAACCTTATCTTTGGTTAAAATTTCCTGACCGCCCACTTCCAGCACCTGCAAACGGGTATCCACCACTTCAGCGTCAACCAGATGATTCACTTTCCAGTACGCCGTCAGACCCGGCGGCAGCAGTGCCTGCGTCTCGCCGTCAATTTTCAACACCCCCGCATGCCAGGCCGGAACCTGCACGGTGAGTATCGCTTCACGACCTTTAACCGCGCCGTTACGTCGCGGTTGCAGGACCGCATTCATGATCTCTGCCGGCACCTGAACCTGACGCGTATCCATGCGTACCAGTTTCAAGGCCTCGTCGGCTCGCCAGTACAAACGGCGCGTGGACGGCGGCAGGATCTCCTGCAATACCTCGTTCATGTACAATGCGCCCGCTTCGCTGTCGCTCAAATCAACGGCCAGGGCATAACGCGTTACCCAGTCCGGCTGAAAGCGACGTAAATAATTCGCCAGCGCTTCCGGCACTTCGCTACCGTCCAGATTAACCACCAGCACCTCTGGCGTATTGAACCATGGCAGACGGTGTTCACCCGCCTCCAGAACCTGATAGTAGTCGCCGTTTTTCGCTAACAAACCTAATTGTCCTTTACGGATAGTGATTTTCTTCGTCATTTTTCTCTTTTCCTTATCAAAGCCAGGTGCGGGTGCGGAGGCGAAGCTGCAGGGGAATTCCCTTTTGCCTGCGGCGCGGCATCAAAACCGGCAACCTGTTTTGGGGCCTGCTGACTGCGCAGTGCCCTTTTTTATTTCTATGATTAACAACCAGTTTCATTGGGAGAATGAATCGGGAATCGAACCCATTTTTCAGGTGTCATTGGTTGACGGAACACCTCCGGAAAACAGCCGCTGCCGTTCCTGACGTGCCGGCGGGGTTTAACCCCCTGCGCTTTCAACGTGTTGACGAGGGAGTTATTGCCAGAAGCGTGCCAGAACGAAAAAAAGATGAAATTAATTTTTAATTATATGATTAACAAAGGATTATTTTTTATCGCCAATAATGGTGATTGCAGATGCCGCGCGTATTTTTTATCTTTCAGTATCTATATTTATCTTTTGGGATAAACCATGAAAAAACGGCGGGTGGTGATTGGCGTACTGGGCACGGTGCTGGATAAACGCGGCAAGCGGGCAAACCGGCTCAAGAAATGGCGGCCAACGGTCGGACTGTGTCAACAGCCGGACTTCCCGATCGATCGACTGGAGCTTATTCACCAGCCACGCGACGCCGGGATGTGTCAGCAACTGGCGGAGGATATCAACCTGCTTTCCCCCCATACGCAGGTCCGCCCGCACGCAATCACTATTGCCGATCCGTGGGATTTCGAAGAGGTCTATGCCGCTTTCCTCGATTTTGCCACTCACTACACCTTCGATACCGAAAACGAAGAGTATCTGGTGCACATCACCACCGGCACCCACGTGGCACAAATTTGCTGGTTCCTGCTGACGGAAGCCCGCTATCTGCCCGCCAGCCTGCTGCAAACCAGTCCCGCACCGAAGGACGCCCCACAGGAGGATGTTGCCGCCGGCACCTGTTCGGTGATCGATCTCGACTTAAGCCGCTACGCCACGCTCACCAGTCGCTTTCAGCGTGAGCAGCAGCAGTCCGTCTCTTTCCTCAAAGCCGGGATCGAGACGCGCAATGCCACGTTCAACAAACTGATTGACCGCATTGAGCGCGTTGCCTTGCGCTCTGGCGATCCTATCCTGCTCACCGGCCCTACCGGCGCGGGGAAATCCTTCCTCGCCAAACGGATTTTCCAGCTTCGCCAGTCGCGACATCTGGTGGGCGGAAAACTGGTGGCGGTTAACTGCGCCACCCTGCGCGGCGATAACGCCATGTCGACACTGTTTGGTCATGTGAAAGGCGCTTTTACAGGTGCGCTGTCTTCGCGAACGGGACTGTTACGTGAAGCCGATGGCGGGGTGCTGTTTCTGGATGAGATCGCTGAACTGGGGCTGGATGAACAGGCCATGCTGCTGAAAGCGATCGAGGAAAAAACCTTCTTCCCGTTTGGCTCAGATAAAGAGGTACGCAGCGACTTCCAGTTGATTGCCGGAACCCATCGCGATATGTCGCAGTGGGTTGCTGAAGGGCGTTTTCGCGAAGATCTCTACGCACGTATTAACATGTGGCGTTTTCCCCTGCCCGGCCTTGCCCAGCGACGTGAAGATATCGCCCCTAACGTTGAGTATGAGTTGCAACGTTTCTCCCGCAGCCGACAGAATCAGATCCGTTTTGATAAAGAGGCGCGCGAACGCTATCTGGCGTTTGCCTGTTCCCCCCAGGCGCAGTGGCGAGGTAATTTTCGCGAGTTGAGCTCCTCCGTCGCGCGAATGGCGACGCTGGCCGAACAAGGGCGGATTACGCTTGCCCTCGTCGAAGAAGAGATCGCGCTTTTACAGGAGAGTTGGGGGGACACAACGTTGCCCCCGGCGCTGGAGATGGAACTCGACCTCTTTGACCGCCGACAACTGGAAACCGTGCTCGAGGTATGCCGACGCAGCGCATCGTTGTCCGAAGCCGGACGTGAACTCTTCGCGGTCTCCCGACAAAAGAAAGCCAATCCCAACGATGCCGACCGTCTGCGTAAGTATCTGGCACGGTTTGGCCTGAGTTGGGAAAATCTCAAAGTCAGAACATGAGCATAATTTGTTTGAATAATATCCCTTCACGATATAAAAACTAACTATGGTTGGGCTCGATCCCGACCAGTTAATAACAAGCAAACACAACATACGTGCAAGGAAAACAACATGCTCGCCACTCTCACCAGGCTGTTCCCGTTATGGGCGCTGCTGCTCTCGGTTATTACCTATTACACGCCATCCACCTTCATTCCTGTCGGCCCGTGGGTGACGACACTGCTGATGCTGATTATGTTCGGTATGGGCGTGCACCTTAAAGTGGATGATTTTAAACGCGTGCTTTCGCGCCCTGCGCCGGTTGCGGCGGGGATCTTCCTGCACTATCTGGTCATGCCGCTGGCGGCATGGGTACTGGCGCTGGCGTTTAACATGCCGCCGGAGCTCTCCGCCGGGATGGTGCTGGTCGGTAGCGTGGCCAGCGGTACAGCATCTAACGTCATGATCTATCTGGCGAAAGGGGATGTTGCACTCTCGGTAACAATCTCATCGGTTTCCACCCTGGTGGGCGTGGTCGCCACGCCGCTGCTGACACGTTTGTATGTCGATGCGCATATTCAGGTTGATGTGATGGGCATGCTGCTCAGTATTTTGCAGATTGTGGTGATCCCGATTGCCCTGGGTCTGGTGATCCACCACCTGTTCCCGCGCGTGGTGAAAGCGGTTGAGCCTTACCTGCCCGCGTTTTCGATGGTCTGCATTCTGGCGATCATCAGCGCGGTGGTTGCGGGTTCTGCCGCGCATATCGCGTCCGTCGGCTTCGTGGTGATTATCGCGGTGATCCTGCACAACACCATCGGCCTGCTCGGCGGTTACTGGGGCGGGCGTCTGTTTGGCTTTGACGAGTCAACCTGCCGCACCCTGGCAATCGAGGTCGGAATGCAAAACTCAGGTCTCGCCGCCGCGCTGGGTAAAATTTACTTCGGACCGCTCGCTGCGTTGCCTGGCGCGCTGTTCTCCGTCTGGCACAACCTTTCCGGTTCCCTACTGGCCGGCTACTGGTCCGGTAAACCGATTGATGAGCAGCGGAGTGCTGTTAAAGAAAACTAAACACTTGCGAATGGGGGGATTCCCCCCATTTCTTCCCTTCCTTGTTTGAACCTCATCACAAAACAACAAATATCCACACAAAACAAAAACAGAATAAACCTATTTAATTTCAAATCATTAAACAAAAACATTGAGTTTAATGATAACCAACTTCGATCTTTTAATGTTGCTTTATTTTGTTTTGATTGGGAATATGATTCCACTACAACACAGATAACCCCTTACCCTACCTTTGAGGCCGCTATGAAAAAAATTGCGATTATTGGAAGCAGTGGAGGCAACCTCTACAACCTGGGTGGCGCCGAGCCAGAGAAGTTACTCCAGGAGATTTATCAGCAGTGTGAAGCCGCAGGCGTCACCGTTGCTGCCGTGCAGTTCATCGCGGCAGATGCCTCGATGGATGTCGCTAAACCCGACACGCCCGCCTCTGTCTATGCCTTAACCACAGAAAACAACACAAAACCACAACGCATCTTCCAGGGCAAACTCTCCGAGGTGAATGCCTCCGTCGTCGAGAGCGATCGCCAGATAGCCGGAATGATCCGCAGCGGTGAGATCGACGGGATCGTCGTGATGAGCGCCGATCCGGTAAAAGCAAACCAGGCCGTTTTTGATGCCGCGGTGGAGATGAAAACCCCTATCGTCGGCACCGGAGGCACGTCGATGGCACTGGTCGCCGCAAAAGGCGCCAATGTGGTCGCAACTTCAGGCACAACCGGCACCACCAGCCGCACCCGCGCGGTCTCCTTCGTGGCCTCGCTGTGTAAATACTGGGGTATCAAGTACAAGCCCCAGTTGGGCAGCGCGTCGCCTTCACAAGGCGGTTCCGGAAAGAGCCTGCTCAAGCGCTTTAATATTCGCAGCATCATGATTCCCGCGCTGCCGGGCTTTATCGCGATGGCGATCGTACTCGCCCTGAGCCACATTCCCGGGCTGGAAAAACTCAACGATATCTTTGAAATCCTGCTGAAAGGCCTGCCGGTGCTGGTTGCTGTGCTGGCGGCAAAACAAATTTCCGAACTCGATGAAGTTTCTATTGTGGCCGGGGTCGTCGCCGGGGTGCTTTCCGTTGAAGGCGGTCTGATCGGCGGGATTATTGGCGGTGTAATGGCCGGGATTTTTGTGCGCTGGTTATTTGAACTGTGCCTGAACTGGCGCTTCCCGATGACCACCGTCAACATCGTCGCTGGCGGGATTTCGGGTCTGGCTGCCGGCTTGATCATGCACTATCTGCTGAGCCCACTGGCGCTCTCCGCAGGTAACTACATCAAACTGGCTATCGAAAGCACGCTGGCATTCAGTCCGATTCTTGCCGGGCTGCTGGCTGGTCTGGTGATCTGGCCTGCCATTCTGGGCGGCGTCTATCACGCGGTCATCCTGCCGCTGGTTCTGCTGGAGATGGAAAAATCCGGCGTCAGCTTCCTCGGTGCGGTAGACATGGTCGGTCTGGTTATGGTCGCTGCCGGCATCAACCTGGCTAACGTCATTGCGCCACGTGAAAAAAGTGAAGCGGCCGTTGCTACTCCGGGCCTGCTCATCAACCTGGGTTTCGGGACCTTCGTGGAATCCGCCTACCCCTTCATGTTTGCCAACAAAATCGTCTTTGGCTCCGCCATTTTCTGGGCGGGAATGGGCGGCATGATGCTCGGCTTCTTTAATGTCAAAGGGGTGGCCTACGTTCCGGCTTTCGCGTCACCGTTCTTATCCAGCAATGCGCTACAGATGGCGATCGTGATGGCCACCATCATGATCATGACCTGTATCACCACGATCGTTGCAAACCGTTTTAAGGCTGTCGTACAGAGTGAATCTGTCGCGTCCGCCCGTTAATAAATGCACCAACACCAGAGGTACACCATGTTTAAAGGCGATATGAATAAAAAACGCGCCAAAGCGTTACAGAAAGTAAGAGATGCCATCGCACTGCACGGCGGGCAAACCATCCTCAGCACGGGGATCACCGGAGACGATGCGCGGCTGGCGAAAGCGGTCTGCGAGGCTGGCGTGAAGCTGCTGGAGCCGAATCACCCTGCGCTGGCGCTGGCGCGTGGGCACAAGGGGGTGAGCAACATGCACGCGGCGGAGCAAATCCGCCACGAAATCACCAACGGTCAGATGGCTGAAGCGGTACACGGTGTACGTAATGTGGTACCAGACGACATCTTCATCACCGTAGGTATTGCGGGTGGATTTACCGAAACGCTGCCCGTCCCGCTCAGTGAAACGGAGATTCTGGAGATTGCCCGCGCCGGGGCCGACGGTTTACACACCCACAAATCTGACTGGGACGACCTGCAGGATATCGTCAACCTCGCCCATCAGTATGGCCTGACCGTTGATGCCTACATTGGTCATCCGGACGATCTGCATACCTTCGGCATTCCGGCACGCACCCCGGAAGAGGTCGCCAGCGTGGCGAAGCGCATGCAGGAGATCGGTGTCGATATGATTGGCCTGATGACCGGTATGAGCTATGAAGGCGTGGCGGCAGGCGATATCCCGCAGGTGATTAAAGATCGTCTTCGGGCACTGGTTAGCGCGGTAGATGTCCCTACGCTGGCAGAAGGCGGTATTAACCTCGCCAATGCCAAAGCGTTTAAGGACACTGGGGTCAATATTCTGGTCGTCGGCACGGCAATCGACAATATGGTCTGTAATGCCGCCAAAGAGGCTGTGACACCGTTTATCGCGCATGCATAACGACAGAGAATAACAATGCTACTGGTTACCGATCTGGATGGAACATTACTGACGTCGCAGAAGACTATCAGTCCACGCACACGTCAGGCGCTGGTTGAATTTCGTCAGCACGGCGGTCTGCTGGCCGCCTGTTCCGCCAGGCCGGTCTCCTCAATGGCGCGCCTGTTACAACAGCAGCAGGTTGAGACGCTGTTCGGCTGGTGCGCCGGCTTTAATGGCGGACAAATCCTTGAAATGGCACAGCCGCGCATTTTGCATTCTGCCCCGCTCACCCGAATGGATCTCAGAGATATTGACCGACATATTTCGCTGTCCCGCTACCCTCACCATTTTTTCACTGCACAGGCTATTTATCACCGTTACGATCGCCTTATCGCGCCATGGACATCGTATGAGGCCGACTTATTTGAATTACCGCTTATTAACGCCGCACCAGGGAATATTTTTAATCGTCGCGATATATTTAAAATCACGCTGGTGGCAGAACACGACAGGATCGACGATCTGTGTCTGAAAATAAACGGCCTGTTGCCTGATGACTATAAGGCGACAATCACTGGCGGGAATTACATTGATATTCAACGCGGCGAGATTAATAAAGGCTATGCAATAAATGAAATCGCCAGGCAATTAAATCGGCCAGCCGCAGAGATTGCCGCCATTGGCGATCAGCAGAACGACATCAGTATGTTTGCCGTTGCCGGGGTCGGCATCGCAATGGGCAACGCGCCAGATAACGTGAAACGTCAGGCCCATTATGTGACAGCCACGAATGATGATGAGGGTATCGTCTGCGCGCTGGAGTGGTTGCGTTGCTCTGCGCATCCAGTTACCATGCGGCAAAGCTCGACCCAGGCGGAAAATAATGAACCCGATTAAAAGAAGAAAACACATTCTTGATGAATTAAACAAATTCGGTGAAGTGACCGTTATTAAATTATCAGAAACGCTAAACGTGACCTCAGAAACCATTCGCCGCGATCTCTCTTTACTGGAGTCTGAAGGTCAAATCACCAAAATTCACGGTGGTGCAGTCAAAAAACAAGTTGTCCAGGAAGATGCATTTGGCGCAAGAATAGATGCGCATCGCGAAGAAAAAATGGCGATTGGTAAAGTTGCCGCAGGAATGGTTAGCGAGCGCGATACGCTGTTTATTGATTCCTGTACCACGAATCTTATTCTTGCCGAACACTTACCCCCTCTCGCATTTTCCGTTATTACTAATTCCGCATTAATTGCCGATAAAATAAAAGAGCATAATCTCCAGGCGCGTGTCTATGTCTTAGGCGGCGAATATGATTACCATTTCCGCGCCAATCTGGGCGTCTCGGTGTGCCAGCAGATTAACGCGATTCACGCCGATATCTGTTTTATCGGCGCGGGCGGCATTTCACCGCAGCATGGCATACTCGTGAAGAGCTTTGATGAGGCTTACGTTGCCAAAGCAATGATTGCAATGAGTAAAAAATCCGTGATTCTCGCCGACCATACTAAATTTGGTCAGGATGGCGTGATGTGTATCGCCACGCTCAAAGAGATCGATCACGTCATTACGGATAAGGGATTTAAAACAACGGGTTATATACAGCAGGATTTTGCAGGAAAACTGCGTATTGCTGACTGAGCGCTATCCGCCCGTGGCGTATTGCCGTACACTGAAATCACCTGGCAGACAGAGGGCACCCGTATGGCACTCCCCCGCATTACCCAAAAAGAGATGACCGAGCGCGAACAGCGCGAACTGAAGACGCTACTTGATCGCGCCCGCATCGCGCACGGTCGTCAACTGACCAACGCAGAGACCAACAGCGTGAAGAAAGAGTACATTGATAAGCTGATGGTCTTACGCGAAGCCGAGGCAAAAAAAGCCCGCCAGTTGAAGAAAAAGCAGGCTTATAAACCGGATGCGGAAGCCTCTTTTTCCTGGTCCGCAAATACGCCAACGCGAGGCAGGCGTTAACGCCCTTTCTTCTTACGCCCCGGTGCGGTAAAGCGTTTACCGTTTGCCGCCGGGCGTGATTTCTCTTTCTCCGCCGTCTTTTCGATTTTCACCACCGGGCGCTTGATTCCCGCCGTTTTCGGCTTCGCTTTCGCCTTCGGTTTCGCCTCCGAAGTGGAATTTTCGATAAGTTTAAACAGCGTAATTAGCTCATCATCCGTCAGGTCACGCCATTCACCCAGCGGCAGACCGGAGAGGCCAACGTTCATGATGCGCGTACGTTCAAGCTTCGTCACTTCATAACCGAAATGTTCGCACATGCGCCGGATCTGACGGTTCAGCCCCTGGATCAGAGTAATGCGGAATACAAACGGCGCCTCTTTCTTCACCTTACACTTTTTGGTGACGGTGCCCAGAATCGGCACGCCCGCACTCATCCCACGAATAAACTCATCCGTAACCGGTTTGTCGACCGTGACCAGATACTCTTTTTCGTGATCGTTACCGGCCCGCAGGATCTTATTCACCAGATCGCCGTGGTTGGTCAGAAAGATCAGCCCCTGGGAGTCTTTATCCAGACGACCAATCGGGAATACGCGCTTGCTGTGGTTAACAAAATCAACAATGTTGTCACGTTCGCTGTCTTCAGTGGTGCTTACGATCCCCACCGGCTTGTTCAGCGCGATAAAGACCAAATCCTCTGCTTCACGCGGCTCAATCAACCGACCATTCACCTTCACGACGTCGCCAGGCATTACCTGGTCGCCAATGGTGGCGCGTTTGCCATTGATGAAGACGTTCCCTTGCTCGATGAAGCGATCCGCTTCGCGACGCGAGCAGATTCCGCTTTCACTGATGTATTTGTTGAGTCGAATGGATGATGAGTCGGGCAGCATAATTTCTCCTTTGAATGCGGAATATACCCTACCTTGCTGGCGATAAAAAATAATCGTGCAGAATGACCTCAACGCTATTTGTGATCCGCCACACCTTTCAACACAAAAGTGTTGCCGATCTTTGCGTGCAATTTTGTTGAGTGAAAATCAACAGAATCAAGATATTAGGATTTCCTGCACATCTGTGCCAACAACGATCACCCCTCACATCATATGTGCAACACAAACCGCCAGCTCAGGACGTGGAAAGAAGAGAAAATCGCTTTGAACTCCCGCTGTTATCAGGTTATATCAGATCAAGAAGGCTGGTTCGTGATTTGCACAAATGTGCAGGAGTCTACAGATGGCGACGGAAAACAGTGATGATATCCGCCTGATCGTAAAAATAGCGCAGCTCTATTACGAACAGGATATGACACAAGCGCAGATCGCCCGTGAACTGGGGATTTATCGCACGACTATCAGCCGCCTGCTGAAACGCGGTCGCGAACAGGGCATCGTCACCATTGCCATCAACTACGACTACAACGAAAACCTGTGGCTGGAACAGCAGCTCAAACAACGATTCGGCCTCAAAGAGGCGGTGGTGATCACCTGCGATAACGAGCAGGAAGAGGAACAACTCGCGATGATGGGCGTGCATGGCGCACAGCTGCTGGAACGTTTACTGGAGCCCGGCGACATCATTGGTTTTTCCTGGGGACGCGCGGTATGCGCGCTGGTCGAGGGATTGTCGCCGGCCAGTCAGGCACGTCAGTTGATTTGTGTGCCGATCATCGGCGGGCCGTCCGGTAAGCTTGAGAGCCGCTATCACGTCAATACGCTGACCTACGGCGCAGCGGCAAAGCTGAAAGGAGAATCACACCTTGCCGATTTCCCTGCATTGCTGGAAAACCCATTGATTCGTAACGGTATCATGCAGTCCCAGCACTTTAAGTCGATTTCTGCCTACTGGGAGAATCTGGATGTTGCACTGGTGGGCATCGGTTCTCCGGCAATTCGCGACGGCGCAAACTGGCACGCATTTTACGGAAGCGAAGAGAGTGACGACCTGCACGCCCGCCAGGTTGCCGGAGACATTTGCTCGCGCTTTTACGATATCAACGGCGTAACGGTGGAGACCACTATGAGCGAAAAAACACTCTCCATCGAAACCAACAAATTAAAACAAGCGCGTTATTCCATCGGCATCGCAATGGGTGAAGAGAAACTAAGCGGTATTCTCGGCGCATTGCGGGGAAAATATATCAACGGTTTAGTCACTAACAGCCATACCGCTGAATTATTGTTGAAGTAGATATATTCATATTGATCCTGACGTAATTTATTTTATGCAGGATCCCCTTCTCTGAAATTGGGAGTTAATTATGCAAACGTGGTTAAATCTACAGGATAAAGTCATTATTGTCACCGGCGGCGCATCCGGAATTGGCTTAGCTATTGTCGAAGAATTATTAGCACAAGGTGCGAATGTCCAAATGGCGGATATTCACGGTGGTGCAGCAAAAAATGAAGGCAGCAATAACTACCACTTCTGGCCAACGGATATTTCCAGCGCTAAAGAGGTTCATCACACCGTGGATGAAATTATTCAGCGCTTTGGTCGAATTGACGGTCTGGTTAATAATGCCGGCGTTAACTTTCCCCGCCTGCTGGTGGATGAAAAAGCCCCGGCTGGAAAATATGAATTAAACGAAGCCGCGTTTGAAAAAATGGTCAATATCAACCAGAAAGGCGTGTTCTTAATGTCACAAGCGGTAGCGCGCCAGATGGTGAAACAGCGTAACGGCGTCATCGTTAACGTCTCTTCTGAAAGCGGGCTGGAAGGATCAGAAGGCCAGAGCTGCTATGCCGCAACGAAGGCGGCACTGAATAGCTTCACCCGTTCCTGGTCAAAAGAGCTGGGTAAACACGGTATTCGCGTGGTCGGAATTGCCCCCGGGATTCTGGAAAAAACCGGACTGCGCACGCCGGAATATGAAGAGGCGCTGGCCTGGACCCGCAATATCACCGTTGATCAACTGCGCGAAGGCTATAGCAAGAACGCCATTCCGATTGGTCGCTCTGGACGTCTGACCGAAGTCGCTGATTTTGTTTGTTATCTTCTGTCAGAACGTGCCAGCTACATTACCGGAGTAACCACTAACATTGCGGGCGGAAAAACGCGCGGCTAAGGAGGCGTTATGGTTAATGCAATCTTCTGTGCTCACGGCAAACTGGCCTGCGCCATGCTGGAATCGGTGCAGATGGTCTACGGTGACGCCAACGTCGAGGCGGTGGCGTTTGTCCCCGGCGAGAACGTCAGCGACATCATTACAAAGCTAGAAAAGTTAGTAAGCACTCACACTAATGATGAATGGCTGATAGCCGTCGACCTGCAGTGCGGCAGTCCCTGGAACGCTGCAGCATCGCTGGCGATGCGCAATCCGGACATCCGGGTGATCAGCGGACTTTCCCTGCCGCTGGCGCTGGAACTGGTGGATAACCAGAGCAGTATGAATGTGGATGAACTGTGCGAACACCTGACGACCATTGCCCAACAAACCTGCGTGGTCTGGCAGCATCTGGAAACGACCGAAGAGGATTTCTGATGAATATTACCCTTGCCCGTATTGATGACCGCCTGATCCACGGTCAGGTCACCACCGTCTGGTCGAAGGTGGCGAATGCCCAGCGGATTATTATCTGTAATGACGAGGTTTATAACGATGAAGTCCGCCGGACATTATTACGTCAGGCCGCCCCGCCGGGGATGAAGGTCAACGTGGTGAATATCGAAAAAGCCGTCGCGGTTTATCATAATCCGCAGTATCAGAACGAAACGGTTTTTTATTTATTTACTCGTCCACAGGATGCGCTGGCGATGGTCAAACAGGGCGTGAAAATTGCCACCTTAAATATTGGCGGCATGGCCTGGCGACCGGGTAAAAAACAATTAACCAAAGCCGTATCCTTAGATGACGATGATATTAATGCGTTTCGTGAACTGGATAAATTTGGCGTTACCCTGGATTTGCGCGTGGTCGCCTCCGATCCATCCATTAATATTCTCGAAAAAATAAAAGAACTGTCGTTCGCTGAATAAATAAAAGCGCCTGTATTTATACACACAGTCATTCTGGATGCATCGCGGCGACAAATGAGCGAATCCCCTGGAGCATAGATAACTATGTGACTGGGGTGAGTCACAAATCTGTCGGGAACAGATTTGAACGTTGCGAAGCGACGGCCCGTCAGGGCGAGTCTCATGGATGAGACGAGTAATGCCGCCAACAAAGAGGCAGCCTGAATGACGACGTGTAAATGCTTTAACAGGCAGGGATGTTCACACTTTAAGGTGACCCATTATGGAAATCAGTACCCTACAAATTATCGCCATATTTATATTTTCCTGTATTGCCGGGATGGGCAGCGTGCTGGATGAATTTCAGACTCACCGCCCGCTCATTGCCTGTACGGTTATCGGCCTGATCCTCGGTGATTTAAAAACCGGGGTGATGCTCGGCGGGACGCTGGAGCTGATCGCGCTTGGCTGGATGAACGTCGGTGCCGCGCAGTCTCCGGACTCTGCGCTCGCCAGTATTATCTCCGCCATTCTGGTGATCGTCGGCCAGCAGAGCATCGCGACCGGTATCGCTATCGCGCTGCCGGTGGCGGCGGCAGGCCAGGTCCTGACCGTCTTCGCCCGGACTATCACCGTCGTGTTCCAGCATGCGGCGGATAAGGCCGCAGAAGAGGCGCGTTTTCGCACCATCGATATCCTCCACGTCTCCGCGCTGGGCGTCCAGGCGCTACGCGTCGCCATCCCGGCGTTGATTGTTTCGCTGTTTGTCAGTGCCGATATGGTCAGCAATATGCTGAACGCCATCCCGGAGTTCGTCACTCGCGGCCTGCAAATTGCCGGTGGTTTTATCGTGGTGGTCGGCTACGCCATGGTGCTGCGCATGATGGGCGTGAAGTACCTGATGCCCTTCTTCTTCCTCGGCTTTATCGCCGGTGGTTACCTCGACCTGAGCCTGCTGGCCTTTGGTGGCGTCGGCGCGATTATTGCGCTGGTCTACATCCAGTTGAACCCGCAGTGGCGCAAAGCCGAGCCGCAGGCGCAAGCCGCCTCCTCTACCGCCCTTGACCAGCTTGATGACTAACGGAGCCCATCATGGAACAGAAAAAACTGACCAAATCTGACCTGTTTAGCATGTTTGTTCGCTCCAACCTGCAGCAGGCGTCTTTCAACTTTGAACGTATTCATGGATTGGGCTTTTGCTACGACATGATCCCCGCCATCAAGCGCCTGTACCCGCTGAAAGAAGATCAGGTGGCGGCCCTCAAGCGTCACCTGGTGTTCTTCAACACCACACCTGCGGTGTGCGGCCCGGTGATTGGGGTGACTGCCGCCATGGAAGAGGCGCGCGCAAATGGGGCGGAGATTGACGATGGCGCCATCAACGGCATCAAAGTCGGCCTGATGGGGCCGCTGGCGGGCGTCGGTGACCCGCTAGTCTGGGGCACGCTGCGACCGATTACCGCCGCGCTCGGCGCGTCGCTGGCGTTGTCCGGCAATGTGCTAGGCCCGCTGTTGTTCTTCTTTATTTTCAACGCGGTCCGTCTGGCGATGAAGTGGTATGGCCTGCAAATTGGCTTCAACAAAGGGGTCAACATCGTCAGTGATATGGGTGGCAACCTGCTGCAAAAACTGACCGAAGGCGCATCGATTCTCGGCCTGTTCGTGATGGGGGTGCTGGTCACCAAATGGACCAGCATCAACGTGCCGCTGGTGGTTTCGCAAACCCCTGACGCTAACGGCGGCACCGTCACCATGACCGTACAGAACATCCTTGACCAGCTCTGTCCCGGCCTGCTGGCGCTGGGCCTGACGATGCTGATGGTACGTCTGCTCAACAAGAAAATTAACCCGGTATGGCTGATCTTCGCCCTGTTTGGTCTGGGGATTATCGGTAACGCTCTGGGCTTCCTGTCCTGATTTTTTTCGCCCCGGCGATAAGCCGGGGCTATCGCTCAACATGAGGTGGAATATATGTTAACGACAGCTCTGCGCCTTTATGGCAAACGCGATCTGCGCCTGGAAACGTTCGAACTTCCCGAGATGCAGGACGATGAAATTCTGGCAACCGTGGTCACCGACAGCCTGTGCCTCTCCTCCTGGAAAGAGGCCAGTCAGGGAGAGGATCATAAAAAGGTGCCAGACGATGTAGCGACCCACCCGATCATCATCGGCCACGAGTTCTGCGGCGATATTATCGCCGTCGGTAAAAAGTGGCAGCACAAGTTTCAGCCCGGCCAGCGCTATGTGATCCAGGCGAACCTGCAACTGGCGGATCGCCCGGATTGCCCCGGCTACTCCTTCCCGTGGGTGGGCGGCGAAGCCACGCACGTCGTGATCCCCAATGTGGTAATGGAGCAAGACTGCCTGCTGGCTTATGAAGGCGAGACCTACTTTGAAGGTTCGCTGGTCGAGCCGCTCTCCTGCGTGATCGGCGCGTTCAACGCTAACTATCACCTTCAGGAAGGCAGCTATAACCACAACATGGGGATTCGCCCGCAGGGTCGCACGCTGATCCTCGGCGGGACGGGACCGATGGGGCTGCTGGCGATCGACTATGCGCTGCATGGCCCAGTCAACCCGGCGCTACTGGTGGTGACCGATACCAACCACGATAAACTCAGCTATGCCCGTAAACACTATCCTTCTGAACCGCAAACGTTGATTCACTACCTGCATGCGCAGGATGCCGCGTACGACACGCTGATGGCGCTGAGCAGCGGTCACGGTTTTGATGATATTTTTGTTTTCGTACCGAACGAACAACTGGTCACCCTGGCCTCTTCCCTGCTCGCCCCCGATGGCTGCATGAACTTCTTTGCCGGCCCGCAGGATAAACAGTTCAGCGCACCGATCAATTTCTACGACGTGCATTACGCTTTCACTCACTATGTGGGCACCTCGGGGGGAAATACGGACGACATGCGCGCGGCGGTCAAACTGATTGAAGAGAAGAAAGTGCAGGCCGCCAAAGTGGTCACACACATTCTTGGGCTGAATGCGGCAGGTGAAACCACGCTGGAACTGCCGAAAGTGGGCGGCGGTAAAAAGCTGGTCTATACCGGGAAAGCATTACCGTTAACCGCCCTCAACCAAATTGACGATCCCGCACTGTGCGCTATTCTGGAACGCCATCACGGGATTTGGTCTAAGGAAGCCGAACAGTATTTACTGTCGCATGCCGAGGAGATTTAACATGATTAACCGCGACACCCAGTTGTGCATGTCGCTTGCCGGTCGGCCCGGCAACTTTGGGACCCGCTTTCATAACTATCTCTATGAAAAGCTGGGCTTAAATTTCATCTACAAAGCATTCACCACTCAGGACATTGAAGCCGCGGTGAAAGGGGTTCGCGCGTTAGGTATTCGCGGCTGCGCGGTCTCAATGCCGTTCAAAGAGAGCTGCATGCCGTTTCTTGACGCAGTCGATCCGTCGGCGAAAGTCATTGATTCCGTCAATACCATCGTCAATGACGACGGCAGACTAACAGGCTACAACACCGACTACATCGCGGTAAAAAGCCTGATTACCCGCCACCAGCTCGACACCGCTGCGCGGGTAATGATTCGCGGCAGCGGTGGGATGGGCAAAGCGGTGATTGCCGCCTTTCGCGACGCGGGTTTTCGCGATGTGATCGTCGCCGCTCGCAACCGGGACAGCGGCCCGGCGTTGGCAAAACAGTATGGCTTTCAGTGGCAGCCGCTGCCGGAAGGCATTGCCTGTGACATTCTGGTTAACGTCACGCCCGTTGGCATGGCCGGCGGTAAAGAGAGCGATGAACTGGCGTACAGCGAAGCCATGGTTGCCAGCGCCAGCGTGGTGTTCGATGTCGTCGCCCTGCCGCCGGAAACCCCGGTGATTAGGCTGGCGCAGAAGCG
Source organism: Citrobacter farmeri (assembly GCF_019048065.1). Classification (NCBI taxonomy): domain Bacteria; kingdom Pseudomonadati; phylum Pseudomonadota; class Gammaproteobacteria; order Enterobacterales; family Enterobacteriaceae; genus Citrobacter; species Citrobacter farmeri. The sequence goes on along the minus strand of NZ_CP077291.1, from coordinate 298,172 downwards.
GGGTAAAAAGACCATCAGCGGCGCAGAAGTGATTGCGTTGCAGGCCGTCGAGCAGTTCGCGATGTACACCGGCGTGCGCCCGGATGACGCCCTGATTGTTGAAGCCGCGGAATTTGCCCGGGCCGGGTAAGAAGGGCTAAAAGAGCGCCAATGGGCGCTCTTTTTTATCTCAACCTTCACGCAATTCGATGCGCGGCGGTAATTGAAACCACTTCTGAATTCGGTCAACGCGTACCGCTGAGGGGGCATTTTTGTGTCCAGACGGCCGTTGATACCGATCCTTTGCCTGGAAAAATACAAACATAACGGCGAGGTTAGCGGTAGCCAGAGAAAACGTAAAAATACCCGATATTGAAGAAAGTTGATTTTTCTGAAGCTCGAGGAGGTTTTTAATAAAGTGGGATGGGTTGTTTTACTCTGTATTATCGCCCTGGCATTGGCCGTTAATTTCTGGCGATTCTAATGGAAAAAATTCTGTCAGACAAAGCCACTGTTTTTTTAGTAAGTTGAATGATATCTCCGTACGACATAAACCTGAAAGCCGATGTGTAACGCATCGACAATCGTTTTTACCTTCATAAAATTTATGCTGAGATTTAATTAAAAAAGGAATCTGAAATTAATCATCAGGAACGATCAGATTGACAACTGCCGCTGTGGCTGCGCGGACCACCTTACGGCCAGCTTCAGATGCTTTATCCCGGTCTTCAGCTAAATACTGTCACAGTTAAGAAGGTAACGTTAGTGACTTTCTGTGTTTAGTCAAATTTGATATCGGAACGCAACCTGATGTGTTGCGTTAAATTTCAACACATTAAAAAAACATCCGTCTCGCTTATTATTTGGTTAATTTATTCCCGAACAAAACTAACGCCCTGACTTGTCTGAAAATGAAAACCTCACGATAAAACCAGGATAAATCTCATCACTCCTGTCATAACACAAGGGACAATTTACCGATGAAATCATTATTAATGCACAAGTCTTAAATTTTGTTCTACGCTTATTATTTCGTACCAATGAAATAATGAGAGGTGATTGAATGGCTGACGAAAATAATGGGAAATCTGAAATACATAAAAACAATTCAGCACGTTTTCCCACTCCGCCTTTTCCACACCAAAAACAACCTTTTCCGGGGCTTGCCGGGAAAATGCAACCACTTCCCGATCATGGTGAAGAAAGCTATCAGGGACGCGGTCGGCTTACCGGTAAGAAAGCGTTAATTACCGGCGGGGATTCCGGTATTGGTCGGGCGGTGGCAATTGCTTATGCCCGCGAAGGGGCGGATGTGGCAATCAATTATCTGCCCCATGAAGAAGAAGATGCTCGCGAGGTCGTCGCCCTGATCAAACAAGCTGGAAGACAAGTCGTGGCACTTCCTGGCGATATCCGCGATGAATCTTTTTGCCAGCAACTGGTCAGCCAGGCAGCAGAGTCCTTAGGCGGGCTTGATATTCTGGTTAACAACGCCGGGCGCCAGCAATTCTGTGAGTCGATCGAAGATCTCACCTCAGAGGCGTTTGACGCCACCTTTAAAACGAATGTCTACGCCATGTTCTGGATTACGAAAGCGGCCATCCCCCACTTTCAGGCGGGTAGCGTCATTATCAATACTTCCTCGGTGCAGGCCTATGAGCCGAGTGAGATCCTGCTGGACTATGCGCAGACTAAGGCGGCGATCGTTGCTTTTACGAAATCGCTGGCAAAACAGCTGGCGTCGAAAGGGATCCGGGTAAATGCCGTTGCTCCCGGCCCTTACTGGACAGCTTTGCAATGTTGTGGAGGTCAGCCACAGGAGAAAATCGAGCAATTTGGTGCTAATGCGCCGCTCGGACGTCCTGGTCAGCCCGTTGAGATTGCTCCATTGTATGTCACCCTGGCTTCTGCGGAGAACAGCTATACCTCCGGGCAGGTCTGGTGTTCTGACGGCGGTACCGGGACGTTATAATCCTCGGGCTGCATGCCCTAATAGCACAGATAAGTTCTTTTCAAATAAAAAAGCCCGCCCAGGCTGCGCGGGCTTTTTTAACGCTTAATCAGAACCATCAGAAACTATAGCGAATGCCCAGTTGGCCACTATAAGGCGTCTCGATATGTTGGCCTTTTTCGTAGCTAACCTCTCCCCAGGCGGACCACCGATCGTTCAGTTTTGCTGTCATCCCCAGGCCGTATTTACCGCTTGTACCAGACAGATCATTTGTAAACTTCTCGGTGTGGTTAATAACGACATCATTGTTCTTCATAAACTCATGACGAACTGCCAGTCTCGCGTAAGGCTGTATCATTGTCCCATCCGCCAACGCCACATTCTTACCGAAGGTTAACCCCGTTTCCCCTTTCAGAGACTGGGTCTTGTCCGCTTTAACCGACATGCCGCTGTCGAGTTTATAATGGGTCCTGTCTCCCATAAACCACGATGCCTGAATGTACGGCTCTACAAACCAGCTCTCCAGCGCAATATGCTTCCCGGCTTCGACAGACAGGCCCCCACCCACGGTATTATCTTTCGCATGTGTGCGTCCCCCGTTGAAGTAAGGGTTATTCTCAGTGCGGAAATAGTTGGATTTCAACACACCATCAACGTAATAACCGCTGTTGTGTAACCAGGTCGTATACAGCCCGATGCCATAACTGTCGGCTTTGCCATTTGTGCTGGATGCGTCAAGATCCGCACGCGTATAAGAAGCCATACTGCCAACAATTAATGCACTATTTTCCAACTCAAAACGCGTGTCACCGCCGAACATCACGCCATTCACATCCTGGCGGTAACCTACGTGCTCTGTGGATACGCGGTACCGGCTACTGATATATTTACCCCATACGCCATTTTCATGGTCACGCATCTGACGAATTTCACCGAGACGTGTCCGCAGCGTGGTCAGCTCAGCGTCCCATAAGGTGGGGGTCACATTCGCCATGGCAATCACCGCTTTAGCGCTTTCTGATAAATCCGGTTTTACTTCTGGTTCTGGATTCGGGGAAGGGCCTGGATCAGGATCGGGGCCTGGTTCTGGCGTATTCGCTTGTGGCGACAGATACCAGTTGTCTTTGTCGCTGTCAGCGCCATGCACCAGATAGTATTTATATGCACCAAGATCGACGCTGCCGTTTGTCATCGCAAACGTATCGCCCGCGCTCCCGTTGGCATAAATCAGATGGTAAGGCGCAGCAGTGCGAGTGCGTAACTCACTTCCTGAATCCTGCACTGTGACGTTAAATTGCCCGCTGACAGATTCAGAAACGTTCAGAAAATCGCCCATGCCACCGGATAAATTGGTGTTCATGACGAAAGTACCGTTCCCCTCAAGCGTGGTGAGCTCCAGACGGTTAAACTGTCCCGCAGTGTGCCCCTCCGATGAGCTGAAATTGACCACGCCATTGTTCGCTAAGGCTTTAATCGTCGCGACGGATTCGGCGGTGTCAGCATTGTGTTTCAGGTAGAGAACCGCAGAGGGGTTTTGTAAGTCCACGGCAGCAGCCCAGGCTCCTTTGCCCAGATTTCCTGTCCAGTCATGTACGCTCCCTCCTTCCATCGTCAGAGAACCCTCTTCTACCGTCAGCGCGTCAGTTGAATAACCGCCATAGGCAATCAGGCTGCTCCCGCCATTGCGAAGCGTTGTGTTCGAAATATGTCCCAGCGCGAGAACCTCCTGGCGTCCACCATCAATGACCGTGTTACTGGCTTCACCGTACCAGGCGAGCTGCTGGAGGCCTCCGGCATGAACGGTTGTATTGGTCGCGTTGGCGCGAATCCCCCCCGTCCAGCCTTCCTGTTCAACCCAGCGTCCACCGGACCAACCGCCTTTCTGACCATTAACCAGTTGTGTGCCGTAGACTTGCGTCCCGTCTGCATTACCGGTCTGAATTCGTTGCAACCCTCCCGCATGAATGGTGGCGTCCTTCGCCTGTTGTCCATTGACGCGCACTGTAGAATTGCTGTCGGAAATCCAGTCTCCTCCACTCCATTGACCGTCTACACCAGTGATCACCTGTGTACCATAAACCTGCGCATTTTCTGAAATTCCGGAGGTAATCGTTTGTCGCGCGCCCGCATACACCGTGGTATCCCGGTCAGCGACGTATTCCGCACCTTTTCCGCTATAAACCTGCTGGAATGCGCCGTTATACAGGAATGTGTCCAGAGCCAGCCCGCTGGCAAGCTGATAGCTGCCCGCGCCAATATGAGAGTTTTTCGCGGTCCCGCTATAAATGATCTGCTGGCCGCCATTTTGCACAATCGTATCTTCAACCAACGCGGTGCTGGTGACAGAGAGCACCTGCGTGCCGCCATCAATGAGGTTCGCCTGGGCATAGCCGCGCCCCCCTACGGTCTGCCTTCCGCCAGTTTTCACCACGGTGTCATAGGCTTCTGAATCGCCATTCAGCGTAAGGGCGCCGTTATTCTCTACCAGTGTATGGAAGGCCTTACCATCGTTATTCAGTTGTAAAACACCCGTTTCAATATTCCCTTTACTATTGGTGTATTCGCCTTTAATCGTAGTATTCACCGCTTCAGAGCCCGCAGCTTCATAAATACCGTCACCGATATTAAGCTGAACGGAATTTAACGTGTTGTTGTAACTGTACGACTCATTTAATAACGTCACGACCTGTTTGGAATATGCAGGGTTAAGCAGGATGATTTCCTGGTTCGCAATGTATTTTTTGTCTTTGATGGAGAAAGTGGAATAACCTTTTTCCCACGTTTCTTTCACCCAATCCCAGTGATTGGTATAGTCCGGATTCGACGTCAGGTCGCCCGGCATCGTAGTCGTTTGCACGGGGGGGTAAGGCGTAGGGAGAGTTTCTGCCGCCGCAAGCGGATACGCTGTTAAGCATAATGCGGGGAAAAAAGCATGGTAAAAGACGCGTTTCATATCTAAATCCATAGTTAATAAAGTCCATATTTGACGAGCACTTCTCTGCGGCTTATGAAAAGTTCATGGGCCGAAGAAAAGAAAACTGATTTTTGAGCGTGTTATTCAGTTTGGAATAAGCAGGTGTTCGAGCTTCTTGACTTTAAATTTACGAGCAACAGCGGTTTTCCATCCTTGCAAGGTGGAATAGGCGCGGCAATGTTTCTCCTGTAAATAACTCATACTTCCGCCTTCAAGATAATGTCGCAGAAGCAAAACATCTCTTGAGGAGAGTCGACAGGCTGGTCCCGGGAATGACCACACGATTTGACGCCCCATCGCGACAGTGTCCAGACCGCGAATGATATCGTTAACAGAACAACGCGATTCAAAGATTGCGCTAACAGCCTGGCATTTCAGGTGCCAGAAAAAAGCCAGTGGCATGAGTCGTTGGCTGGAAATGATGATCAACTGATAACCACTCTTACTCAATTGAGAGAATGATCGAAAGAAATTCTTTAATGTATAGTTATTAAGGTGAATAAACAGATAGCCTGAGCCGGAATGAGAATTAATCAATTTTCTGGCCAGAACGGAGATTCCCCTGGAAAAATAAAAATCATTTTCAGGCCAACTGGCGATATGGCACGTCTTTATATATTCCTTTGTCATACAGATTACGCTCCCTATATCATGGACAGCCCGTTCATTTATTCTTAGTAGGGAGTCTGTTATCCGGCGAGATTATTTATTCTGACATAGTCCGGCACACCCACTCTGCTGCTGTCGGTATAATATTGATTCAACCAAAATAGTACATGAGCAATATTGATTGTCAAACCTGATCGATAAAACAAAATTAATAGATAAAGACTATTACTACAGAAATATCGATCGTTGTAATCGATCTTTTTTTCGGAATTTACCTTACTGATTGTAAGTAAAACAAAAAGATACATAAATTTAAATTTTTGGTAAAATTCCTATATTTCAGCAAGTTACAAAAAACCACACGTTTCAAATGAAATATTTTGTTACATAAATATGAAAATTGCTTGCCTGACCCCATCCAGTGCGATACTGCCCCCTCGGATGCCTGGTCGGGGCTTCAGAAGGGATGAGCGTTCGCTGTATGCCTTTTTTACTTAACGTCAGTCTTTTCCAGGTTAAGTCTATGACAGAGCCGCATTTTTACTGCCTTGCCAAATAGATCATTGTCTAAATTTTAAAATAAGAACCCCTTTCAACCTTCAGGATTATTGAATAAAAACATCGATAAAATAAATATAAAACTGCCAAAATCTATTCTGTATTTGCCATGCTAAAAATAATTATCATTTTCAGACTTAAATATTGAAAAATGCCTCACACGGTTTAATACGTCTATCGCACCTGTTTCATCGTAAATTAGCGAGAAAATCTTCCGCCAGTGAATACCGGTCAGCGCTGATAAATGCGTCTGGAAGGGGGATAACCGGTAAAATGCCATTTTGCCTTTCCGCAATCTCTGTCCAACATCGTGAGCCATGTCAGTAAGGCGCTACACTGTCAGTGGTACATTACCGCGTTTTGTAATTTTCTGATTTCACGGAGAAATGATGGAACTGCTTTTATTAAGTAACTCGACGCTGCCGGGTAAAGGCTGGATGGAACACGCGCTACCGCTGATTGCGGAACAGTTGAATGGCCGCCGTTCGGCGGTGTTTATTCCGTTCGCAGGCGTAACGCAGACCTGGGATGAGTACACGGAAAAAACGGCAGCGATCTTCGCCCCGATGGGCGTCAGAGTGGTGGGCATTCACAGCGTCGCCGATCCGCTGGCGGCAATTGAAAATGCGGAAGTGGTGATTGTCGGTGGAGGGAATACCTTCCAGTTGCTGAAAGAGAGCCGCGAACGCGGATTGCTGGCACCGATGGTTGACGTGGTTAAACGCGGTGCACTGTACATCGGCTGGAGCGCGGGCGCGAACCTCGCCTGCCAGACCATTCGCACCACCAACGACATGCCGATTGTCGATCCGAAAGGTTTTGATGCGCTGGGCCTGTTCCCGCTGCAGATTAACCCGCATTTCACTAACGCGCTGCCGGAAGGCCATAAAGGCGAAACGCGTGAACAGCGTATTCGAGAACTACTGGTTGTCGCGCCAGAACTGACGGTGATCGGTCTGCCGGAAGGAAACTGGATTAAAGTGAGCAAAGGCCAGGCGGTGCTTGGCGGTCCGAACACGACGTATGTGTTTGAAGCCGGGAAAGACGCGGTTGCCATTGAAGCAGGCCACTGCTTTTAACCGACGTTGCCGGATGGCGGCGTAAACGCCTTATCCGGCCTACAGATTGCGCGCATTGTAGGCCGGATAAACGCCACGCTTATCCGGCATTCATTTTCCGATCAGTAATCATCCCGCTCGTCGTCTTCGTCCGGCTGTTCCAGCACGCTGTAAGCCACGGAACAGAACAGCGAGTTCAGACGCTGCATATCGCCCAGTAACCCCAGGTGCAGGGAACTGGTTTCGATGCTTTGTACGTTCTGCTGATGCAGACGGTCTACGTGCGCATGCGAGTAACGACGGTTCAGGATCCGGAAACGATGTTTGCTACGACGCAACCGGCGAGCACTGGTCACGTCGCCGGAAAAGAACACCGACATCGCCAGCTGCAGGTTGCTGAGCAGTTGGTCATAGAGCGCATCCAGCTCTTTTAACCCCTCAATCGAAAACGCCCGCCGCGCCGCCAGCGATTTGTCGGCAATTTCGCTCCCCATGCGCTCCACAATATCTGACGCCTGTTCAAGGTTGAGCGACATCTCGATGATCTCTGCCCAGCGGCGCGACTCCTCCTCCGCCAGTTCCTCTTTCGGCATCCGCGCCAGGTATAGCTTAATGGCGGTGTAGAGCACGTTAATATCATCCGCCATTTTACGCAGCTCTTTCTCTTCGCGTGGCTCGCCGTGCATTACCTTTTTCAGCCCTTCCATCATCTGTTCCATCGCATCACCAATACGCAGCGCCTCACGGGCGGCATTGGCCAGCGCAAGGGTCGGCGTATCCAGCGCGCTAACGTCAAGGTGCTTCGGCTTGAGGTGTGCATCCAGCTCTGGCTCGTCACGGATGATGCGCTTACAGAAGCGCGCCATCGGCTCGGCGAAGGGAATCATCGCCAGGCAACGCACCAGGTTGTAGAAGACGTGGAAATAGATCACCAGTTCAGCTTTTGGCAGCGGCAGTTGATCCATCAGATTCGCCAGCGGATGAACAAACGGCAGAATAATCAGGCTGCCCACCAGCTTGAACAGCAAACTGCCGAGCGCTACGCGCCGCGCGGCGGCATTAGCCGCGCTGTTGTTGAGCATCGCCAGCAGGCCGGAGCCGAGGTTGGCGCCAATCACCAGACACAGCGCCACCGGGAAGGAGATGATCCCTGCCGCCGTCAGGGTGGCCGTTAACAGTACCGCCGCCAGGCTGGAATAACTGATTATCGCGAACATCGCGCCAATTAGCGCATCCAGCATGATATCGCCGGTCAGCGAGGCGAAAATCACCTGCACGCCGTTGGCCTGCGTCATGGGCGTGACGGCCTGCACAATCAGCTCCAGCGCCAGCAGGATCAGGCCAAGGCCGATCCCCACTCGCCCCAGTTGTCCGGCGCGTGACTGTTTACGGCCGAGGAAGAAGATCACGCCGATAAAAATCAGCAGCGGCGACAACCATGATAAATCGAAGGTGAGGATACGCGCCATCAGCGCGGTCCCCACGTCAGCGCCGAGTACAATCACCAACGCAGGCGTCAGCGCGACAAGATCCTGAGCGACGAACGAGGTTACCAGCATGGTGGTGGCGTTACTGCTCTGTACCAGCGCGGTGACGCCAATCCCCGCGCAGAAGGCGAGCGGTTTCTTTTCAACGCTACGGCTCAGAATGGTACGCAGGCGAGCGCCAAACACCCGCATGACGCCAGTACGCACAATATGAGTACCCCAGACCAGCAGGGCGACAGCAGAAAGCAGGTGGAGCAAAGTTAACACGGAATCAGGTACTCCTTATTGTTATAGGTTCCCGGGACTCATGGCGCCAGCATCATGCCTGATGACGCTGCGCTTATCAGGCCTACAAATAAGCCCGGTAGGCCGGATAAGGCGCATACGCCGCCATCCGGCAAGTAACGTTCATGAGCCTTCTTCCAGTATAAGGGTTTAAACGCAAGAAAGAGACAGGGGGCCCGGCAAGCCCCCTGTTAGTTGTAAGGAAAGATGACAGTTTCGTGACATCCTGTCGGCGATTTCCCACTCACTTCATGCCGAACGTGAGTGATACCACCATAGGGATCCCACTTTCCCGCATTCGGACAACAGAAATCCGGACAGCGCCAACGCCGCCGACTGGCTGAGGCTGGCAGGAAACTCCCGGGCCGATCAGTCGGCGTCATAGCCCAGGTTAGGGGCCAGCCAGCGTTCAACGTCAGCGACGCTCATCCCTTTACGGAAAGCATAGTCCTCCACCTGATCGCGCTGAATCTGCGCGACCGCGTAGTACTTGCTGTCCGGATGACTGAAATACCAGCCGGAGACCGATGCGCCAGGCCACATGGCGAAGGATTCAGTGAGCTTCATGCCGGTGTGTTTTTCCACATCCAGCAACTGCCAGATGGTGCCTTTCTCGGTGTGCTCCGGACAGGCCGGATATCCCGGCGCCGGACGAATTCCCTGGTAGTTTTCGCGAATCAACTCCTCGTTACTGAGGTTCTCGTTGGCCGCATAACCCCAGTAAACCTTACGCACGCGCTCATGCAGGTATTCCGCGAAGGCTTCCGCCAGACGGTCGGCAAGCGCTTTCACCATGATCTTGTTGTAATCATCGTGCTGCGCTTCGAACGCCTCCGCCAGCGCGTCTTCTTCCAGACCTCCGGTCACCGCAAAGGCACCGATGTAGTCCGCTTTACCAGACAGCTTCGGTGCGACAAAATCGGACAGACAGTAGTTGGCGAAACCAACTTTTTCCGTTTGCTGACGCAGATGATGACTAACGGTTAGCACGTGGGTGCGTGTTTCATCACGATAGATTTCGATGTCATCACCCACCCGGTTTGCCGGGAACAGCCCCACCACGCCGCGCGGATTCAGCGCCTTCTCAGCACTCAGTTTATCCAGCATGTCGTTGGCATCGTTAAACAGGCGCTTCGCCTCAACGCCGACCACCTCATCTTCAAGGATGCGCGGATATTTACCCGCCAGCGACCAGGTCATAAAGAACGGGGTCCAGTCGATGTAGTTACGCAGCGTTTCAATACTGGCTTCGACCGCCTGCACGCCCAGACGATGCGCCACCGGCGGCGTGTAGCTTTCCCAGTCGAAGGCCAGATCGTTATCGCGCGCAGCCTGCAGGGAAACGGGTGGCGTGCGCGGTTTTTTGCGACCATGCTGGATACGCACGGTTTCATACTCTTTACGGGTACGAGCGACGAAGTCATCGCGCTGAGTATCAGAAAGCAGCGCGGCAACCACGCCAACGGTGCGCGAGGCGTTCTGCACGTAAACCGTTGGGCCACTGTAGTTCTGCTCGATTTTCACCGCCGTATGCGCTTTCGAGGTCGTCGCCCCGCCAATCAGCAGCGGTATGGTGAAGCCCTGACGTTCCATCTCTTTCGCCACATTGACCATTTCGTCCAGTGACGGGGTAATCAGCCCGGAAAGACCGATCAGATCCGCGTTCACTTCTTTAGCCGTTCTGAGAATCTTCTCCGCCGGCACCATCACGCCAAGATCGACGATTTCGTAGTTGTTACATTGCAGAACCACGCCAACAATATTCTTGCCGATATCGTGAACGTCGCCCTTCACGGTGGCGATCACCATTTTACCGTTGCTGGAACCTTTCTCTTTGCTGGCTTCAATAAACGGTTCGAGATACGCCACCGCCTGTTTCATTACGCGGGCGGATTTCACCACCTGCGGCAGGAACATCTTACCCTCACCGAACAGGTCGCCGACGACGTTCATACCGTCCATCAGCGGCCCTTCAATCACTTCAATCGGACGGGTAGCCTGCTGACGCGCCTCTTCGGTGTCCTGCTCGATAAATTCGGTGATGCCTTTGACCAGCGAGTACTCAAGGCGTTTTTTAACTTCCCAGGTGCGCCATTCCGCCAGTTGGGCGTTGGCCGTCTCATCACTCTTGCTGCCACGGTATCTCTCCGCCAGCTCCAGCAATCGCTCAGTGCCGTCATCACGGCGGTTGAGGATCACGTCCTCGACCGCATCGCGCAATTCAGCAGGCAGATCGTCGTAAATCGCCAGTTGGCCGGCGTTCACAATCCCCATGTCCATACCATTGCGAATGGCGTAGTAGAGGAACACGGCGTGAATCGCTTCGCGCACCGGGTCGTTACCGCGGAACGAGAACGAAACGTTAGATACACCGCCGGAGATCAGCGCATGCGGCAGCTCGCGTTTGATGTCTTCACAGGCACCGATAAAGTCCTGCGCGTAGTTGTTGTGCTCTTCAATCCCGGTCGCCACCGCGAAAATATTCGGGTCGAAAATGATGTCTTCCGGCGGGAAGCCCACCTCTTCGGTGAGAATCTTGTACGCACGGCGGCAAATCTCGATTTTACGCGCGCGGGTATCCGCCTGGCCCTGTTCATCAAAGGCCATCACCACTACCGCCGCGCCATAGCGACGCAGCAGCTTCGCGTGATGGGTGAAGATCTCAACCCCCTCTTTCATGGAGATGGAGTTAACGATGCCTTTGCCCTGAATGCACTTCAGCCCTTTCTCAATGACTTCCCATTTCGACGAGTCAATCATGATCGGCACACGAGCAATATCCGGCTCACCGGCGATCAGGTTGAGGAAACGCACCATCGCCGCTTCGGCGTCGAGCATCCCCTCATCCATGTTGATATCAATAATCTGCGCACCGCTTTCTACCTGCTGACGGGCAACATCCAGTGCTTCGCTGTATTTTTCTTCTTTAATCAGGCGCTTGAATTTGGCAGAGCCCGTGACGTTGGTACGCTCGCCGACGTTCACAAACAGGCTGTCATCGCCAATATTCAACGGTTCAAGACCGGACAGACGACAGGCTACCGGGATCTCCGGCAGCTGACGCGGCGGCAGCCCCTCGACCGCACGACTCATCGCCGTAATGTGTTCCGGGGTGGTGCCGCAGCAACCGCCGACGATATTCAGAAAACCCGCTTCGGCCCACTCGCGGATCTGACTCGCCATCGTATCGGCATCAAGATCGTATTCACCGAAAGCATTAGGCAACCCGGCGTTCGGGTGCGCCGTCACGTAGCATTCGGCAATGCGTGAAAGCTCTTGCACATACTGGCGCAGTTCGTCCGGCCCCAGCGCGCAGTTGAGACCGAAGGTGAGCGGTTCGGCATGGCGCAGGGAGTTATAAAACGCCTCCGTGGTCTGACCGGAAAGCGTACGGCCTGAAGCATCGGTAATGGTGCCGGAAATCATGATCGGCAGGTCGACGCCCAGCGCTTCCATCTCCTCTTTAACGGCGAAAATTGCCGCTTTCGCGTTCAGCGTATCAAAGACGGTTTCAATTAAAATCAGGTCACTTCCGCCTTCCACCAGCGCTTTGGTCGATTCGCGGTACGCGGCCACCAGCTGGTCAAAGGTGATATTACGAAATGCCGGGTCATTCACATCCGGCGAGATCGACGCGGTCCGGTTGGTTGGGCCGAGAACGCCCGCAACATAGCGTGGTTTTTCCGGGGTACGAGCGGTCCACTCATCAGCACAGGCGCGCGCCAGTTTCGCGGCGGCAAAGTTGATCTCCGCCGACAGGGATTCCATCTGGTAATCCGCCATCGCGATGGGGGTGGAGTTGAAGGTGTTGGTTTCAATGATGTCCGCGCCCGCGTCAAAGTACGCGTTGTGAATGGCAGCGATCGCCTCGGGCTTGCTCAGCACCAGCAGGTCATTGTTGCCTTTCAGGTCGCACGGCCAGTCGGCAAAGCGTTCACCACGGAAATCCTCTTCGCTCAGACGGTAGCTCTGGATCATCGTGCCCATGCCGCCATCCAGCACCAGAATACGTTCATTTAACTGCGCACGCAGTTGTTCAACTTTGCTGCTCACACTTGCTCCCGACAACGCTCAACCAGACTGAAAAAAGCTCAACGAAACATACTCGCATAAACATTAATGACGGAAAAGCCAACAACGGGCAACATGAGACATGTTCAGCTTCACTCATCCGATCAGTACAAGATTTCTTGCATTATAATTGAATAAAACGAAAATGATTTCCACGATACAGAAAAGGAATCCGCTATGGTTGCACCCGTACCTGCCAAACGCGGCAGAAAACCCGCCGCGACGACCGCCCCCGCTGCCGGACAGGTTCAGTCACTGACCCGTGGCCTGAAACTACTGGAATGGATCGCGGAATCCAACGGTAGCGTAGCCTTGACTGAACTGGCACAGCAAGCGGGCCTGCCGAACTCCACCACCCACCGTTTGCTGACCACCATGCAGCAGCAGGGTTTTGTGCGTCAGGTGGGCGATCTTGGGCACTGGGCGATAGGTGCCCATGCGTTCATCGTCGGCAGCAGCTTTTTACAGAGCCGCAATCTGCTGGCAATTGTCCATCCCATTCTGCGCAAACTGATGGAAGATTCCGGCGAAACGGTGAATCTGGCGGTGCTGGATCAGAGTGACCATCAGGCGATTATCATTGACCAGGTACAGTGCACCCAGCTGATGCGCATGTCTGCGCCGATTGGCGGTAAACTGCCGATGCACGCCTCCGGCGCGGGCAAAGCATTTTTAGCGCAGTTGAGCGAGGAACAGGTGACTCAGTTGCTGCACCGAAAAGGGCTGCATGCGTACACCCATGCGACGCTGGTCTCCCCGGTTCATCTGAAGGACGACCTCGCCCAGACCCGTAAGCGCGGTTATTCTTTTGATGATGAGGAACATGCGCTCGGCCTGCGCTGCGTGGCGTCGTGCATTTATGACGAACATCGCGAACCGTTTGCTGCGATCTCCATCTCCGGCCCGATTTCGCGCATCACCGACGATCGCGTTACCGAGTTTGGCGCGATGGTGATCAAGGCAGCGAAAGAGGTGACGCTGGCATACGGCGGGATCCGGTAAGCAAAATCCCCCTCAGGGGGATTTTCGGTAGGCCTGATAAGCATAGCGCCATCAGGCAGATCGGCGCATATTGCCGGATGGCGGCGTAAGCGCCTTGTCCGGCCTACAGTAATCAGGTAAACCGTACGCTAAATCGCTGTCGACGACGATAGGCGTAAACATCCTCCACATGCCCTTCGCGGATCCGCGTCTGTAGCGCACGCCAGTAGTCGGCGCGAAACAGATCGGCGTGCATCTCTTCAAACAGCGGCTGGATTCGCGGGTCGGCGCACAGCCAGTGGCGAAACTCCTCAGGAAACACATCGCCCGGCGAAACGCTGTACCACGGCTCACCCGACAGCTCATCTTCCGGATAGCGTGGCGGCGGAATATGGCGGAAATTCACTTCCGTCATGTAGCAGATTTCATCGTAATCGTAGAACACCACGCGTCCATGACGGGTGACACCGAAATTTTTGAACAGCATATCGCCGGGGAAAATATTGGCCGCGGCAAGCTGGCGAATCGCGTTACCGTACTCCTCAATCGCATCCCGCAACTGCTGGCCTTCCACCTGCTCAAGCCAGATATTGAGCGGCACCATCCGCCGCTCAATATAGAGATGACGGATGACAATCTGCTCGCCAAGATCGGTAATCTTTTCCGGCACTTCCTCAAGCAATAGCGCCATCAGTGCCGGATCGATCTGGCGTTTATCCAGTACGAAGTTTTCGAACTCCTGGGTATCCGCCATGCGCCCCACGCGATCGTGCTCTTTCACCAGTTGATAGCAGGCGCGAACGTGGGCGGCAGACATCTCTTTTTGCGGCGCGAACTTATCTTTAATAATTTTGAATACCCGGTCGAAGCCCGGCAGCGTAAAGACCAGCATCACCATCCCGCGTATACCCGGCGCTTCAATAAACTGCTCATCGCAGCTGCGCAGATACAACAGATACTCGCGATAGCTCTCGGTCTTCGCATGTTTCTGACAGCCAATCGCCATGTATAACTCTGCGGTAGTTTTTCCCGGCAGGATCTCGCGCAGCCATTCCACCAGCGCGGCGGGCAGCGGCGCATACACCATAAAATAAGAGCGGGCGAAGCCGAACACGATACTGGCTTCTGCCGTGGTGGTCAGGCAGGTATCCACAAACAGTTCACCCTCATCGGTACGATGGATCGGCAGTAAAAAAGGCACGGTCGCCGTCGGCGTGATGAGTTTACCGACGAGCCAGGCGGCTTTATTGCGATAAAACAGTTCGTTAGCTACCTGTAGATGAGATTGCTGTAACGTCTCTTCGCCAAACGTTTCGCTCAGATGCATGATGATGTAGCGAATATCTCGCCCTTTGTTCTGCCAGGGTAGACGCAACGGCAGATCGCTGAGAATGCGGGTGAGCAGCGGTTCCCATCCATGATCGGGGAAGAAATCTTTCGCCAGAGGACGCGGGATCGTCCGGAAACGGCGTTCTGGCTGGGAGCTAAAAATAAAGAGCCGCTCGGGTGTGAGCGAGCGGTGGTCAAATAACCGGCAATATACGGAGTTAAAAAAGCTCTCCGCAATCTCGAAGCGCGGGTAATCCGGCAGGAGCCCGGTGTAATGCTCTTTTACACGCAGCAAAAACGCGGCGTCGGTACTTTTGCCGCCCGTAATGCAGCGCAGTTGTTCCACCACCAGACCCACATGATGATCGTAGAGGTGAATACGGCTTTTCATCGCCTGCTGCACGGCATGCCAGTCGGCTTGTTCAAACCGCTGTTGCGCGCCGGAGGTGACTTCCAGAAATCGACCATACTGGGCGTCGAAACCTTGCAAAATCGTCTGAGCAATCAGTAACTCCAGGCCACGCGTCATCGCTTCTCCCCATCCGGCACAACGTCATGCCGGATGGCGCGTTCGCTTATCCGGCCTACATCCCTTCGTAGGCCCGGTAAGCGTAGCGCCACCGGGCATTAATCAGAACTGCGATTCTTCGGTCGAACCAGTCAGCGCGGTCACCGATGATGCGCCGCCCTGAATAATGGTGGTAACTTTATCGAAGTAGCCGGTGCCCACTTCCTGTTGGTGAGAGACGAACGTGTAACCGTCCGGGCCCGCGGCGAATTCCGGCTGCTGTACCTTTTCAACGTAATGCTTCATGCCTTCGCCCTGTGCATAAGAACGTGCGAGATCGAACATGTTGAACCACATGCTGTGGATGCCGGCCAGGGTGATGAACTGATACTTGTAGCCCATATCAGATAACTGCTGCTGGAAGCTGGCGATGGTCTTGTCATCCAGATTCTTTTGCCAGTTGAACGACGGCGAGCAGTTGTAGGCCAGCAGTTTGCCCGGATACTTCGCGTGAATGGCATCGGCAAAACGCTTCGCCAGTTCAAGATCCGGCGTAGAGGTTTCACACCAGACCAGGTCGGCATACGGGGCATAGGCCAGACCACGGCTAATCGCTTGCTCAATGCCGGCATGCGTGCGGAAGAACCCTTCACTGGTACGCTCACCGGTAATAAATTCGCTGTCATACGGATCGCAGTCGGAAGTGATCAGATCCGCCGCATCCGCATCGGTACGGGCGATGACCAGCGTCGGTACGCCCATGACGTCAGCCGCCAGACGGGCTGCAACCAGTTTCTGAATCGCTTCCTGAGTCGGCACCAGCACCTTACCGCCCATATGGCCGCACTTCTTCACCGAAGCCAGTTGATCTTCGAAGTGAACAGCCGCTGCACCGGCCTCAATCATCGATTTCATCAGCTCAAAGGCATTCAGTACGCCGCCAAAACCGGCTTCCGCATCAGCAACGATCGGCAGAAAGTAATCCACATAGCGCGGATCGTTGGGTTCAATACCGCTGGACCATTGGATCTGATCCGCACGACGGAAAGTGTTGTTGATCCGATCCACCACAGCCGGAACCGAGTTCGCCGGGTAGAGTGATTGATCCGGGTACATGCTGGACGCCAGGTTAGCGTCCGCCGCAACCTGCCAGCCCGACAGATACACCGCTTCGATGCCCGCTTTCGCCTGCTGTAACGCCTGGCCACCGGTCAGCGCACCAAGGCTGTTGATGTAGCCTTTTTTCGATTCACCGTGCAGCAGACGCCACATTTTGGCCGCGCCCAGTTGTGCCAGCGTGCATTCCGGATTGACCGAGCCGCGTAATTTCACCACTTCCTCCGCGCTGTATGGGCGGCGAATGCCTTCCCAGCGCGGTTGTGTCCATTCTTTCTGTAATTCTTCGATCTGTTGGGTACGGGTTTTCATGTGCAGATGCTCCATATTATCTTCCTGGCTTCCCAGGCGTTATTGGTGAAGGCAGTTTGGTCGCGGCCTGTGCGCAAAAACCGGAACGTACTAAAAGTACGTGGGGATTTTGCGCACTGCCCGGGCCAAAATGGCGAACAAAATAGCCTGGGCAATTAAGCCAGCAGGCGGTAGCCTGGCAACGTCAGGAAATCGATTAATTCGTCCGAGGTGGTGATTTGTTCCATCAGGCGCGCGGCATCGTCAAAACGGCCGCTGCTGTAGCGGTGTTCGCCCAGTTCGTCCTGGATGACACGCATCTCTTCAGCCAGCATTTGGCGGAACAGCGCTTTGGTGACCGGTTTGCCATTGCTCAGGGTTTTCTCGTGATGGATCCACTGCCAGATTGACGTTCGGGAAATTTCCGCTGTTGCCGCATCTTCCATCAGGCCATAAATCGGCACGCAGCCGTTGCCGGAGATCCACGCTTCGATGTACTGCACCGCAACGCGAATATTGGCGCGCATCCCCTCTTCAGTGCGCTCACCTTCACACGGTGCCAGTAATTGTTCTGCGGTAATCGGCGCGTCTTCATCACGGGTCACAAACAATTGGTTTTTGTTCTCGCCCAGCACCTCGTTGAAGACCGCCATCGCGGTGTCCGCCAGCCCCGGATGCGCGATCCACGTGCCATCGTGGCCGTTATTGGCCTCCAGCGCTTTATCCGCTTTCACCTTACTGAGCACCTGATTGTTGCGTTCAACATCCTTACTCGGGATGAATGCCGCCATACCGCCCATCGCAAAGGCACCACGTTTATGGCAGGTTTTAATCAACAGACGCGAATAGGCGCTGAGGAAAGGCTTATCCATCGTCACCACCTGACGGTCAGGCAGAACGCGATCTGGGTGATTCTTCAAGGTTTTGATATAGCTGAAAATGTAATCCCAGCGCCCACAGTTCAGACCGACGATATGATCGCGCAGCGCGTGAAGGATCTCATCCATCTGGAACACTGCCGGCAGGGTTTCAATCAGCAGTGTGGCTTTAATCGTGCCGCGTGCCAGGTTGAAGCGATCTTCGGTATAGCTGAAGACTTCACTCCACCAGGCCGCTTCCTGCCACGCCTGCGTTTTTGGCAGGTAAAAATAGGGACCGCTGCCTTTGGCCAGCAACGATTTGTAGTTATGGAAGAAATACAGAGCAAAATCGAACAAGCTGCCAGGGATCGCTTCACCGCGCCAGGTCACATGTTTTTCCGGCAGGTGCAAGCCGCGCACGCGACAAATCAGTAATGCCGGATTGGGCTTCAACTGGTAGATTTTACCGGCTTCATTGGTGTAGCTGATGGTGCCATTGACTGCATCCCGCAGGTTGATATGCCCATCGATCACCTTGCTCCATTCCGGCGCCAGCGAATCTTCGAAATCGGCCATAAAAACCTTCACATTCGCGTTCAGCGCATTAATGACCATCTTGCGCTCAACCGGCCCGGTAATTTCAACCCGACGATCCTGTAAATCCTCCGGAATACCGCGAATTTTCCAGTTATCATTTCTAATGGAAACTGTTTCCGAAATAAAATCAGGCAATATACCGTTGTCGATATCCTGCTGCTGCTGAATACGAGCCGCGAGCAACTTATTACGCTTTGCCGTAAAGCGCGCCACCAGTTCAGTGAGAAACTCGACCGCCTCAGCGGTCAGGATCTGCTTCTCTGACTCACCATGAGGCCTGGTAAAGATCAATTCATCGGTAGTCGTTGCCTGTTGATTCATTCTGTAACTCCTCGTCATTGATAACAAAGCATTCCCAATGCGAACGAAGGATCGTTGTGTGCTTTTCGTTCAGCACAACTAAGACTACTCATTTCAAAACCAAAATCAAAAACAATTTCCATTTTTAATTGAATTATCAATTAACTTATTGATAACAATAAAAATAAAGTTTAATTACAAGATGAGGTGTATTTCGGAAATAAAAAAGGCACCCGAAGGTGCCTGATTCAATATGCTGAAACGCTTTAGGATCGTCAGCGACAGACGATTAATCCAGCGTTGGATTCATGTGACGCAGATCATATGGCGTAATCTGATAGACGTAATAGTTGAGCCAATTAATGAACAGCAAATTACCGTGGCTTCGCCAGGTTGCTCGAGGTTTGTTTTGGGGATCGTTTTTCGGAAAATAATTGTACGGAACGTCGGGGTTTAACCCGGCTTCCACATCACGAAAATATTCACTGCCCAACGTGTTGGCGTCATATTCCGGATGGCCCGTTACAAACGCAATGCGTTTATCTTTGCTGGCAAACAGGTAGGCATCACCATCCTCAGTTTCAGCGAGGATTTCAAGATCGGTGTAGTCACGGATTAGCACAGCCGGGAAGTCAGCGTAGCGAGAATGCGGGGCGAGGAATGAATCATCAAAACCCCGCGTCAGCAGCGCATGAGGGTGAAGGATATGATGCTCATAAACGCCAGAGAGTTTATCGGTGCGGGTTTGTTTCGGAATACCATAGAGGATATTGAGCGCGGCTTGCACCGCCCAACAGACAAACAGCGTTGACGTGACATGATCTTTCGCCCACTCCAGCACCTGTTTGATCTGTGGCCAGTAGGCAACGTCATTGAACTCTACCAAACCCAGCGGCGCGCCGGTGACGATCAGGCCATCGAAGTTCTGATCGCAGATATCCTCAAAGTTGCAGTAAAAGTTGTTCAGGTGCTCGGCTGGCGTATTACGCGACTCACGGGCATCAATACGCAGTAACTGAACATCTACCTGCAGCGGAGAGTTCGACAGAAGACGCAAAAACTGATTTTCCGTTTCGATTTTCTTCGGCATCAGATTGAGGATAAGCACCTTTAGCGGACGAATTTCCTGACCTGAAGCGCGGGAAGTCGTCATAACAAAGACATTTTCCTCACGCAAGAAATTGACGGCGGGTAGCTCATCCATCACGCGAATCGGCATAACCTGATAACCTCATTACATACGTTTAAACGTTTAGACATCCAGATAGCTGAAGATAACCAGAAATCGCACCAATGTCGAGTCTGCATGTTAAAGGTGAGAAAGTTTCACGACGACGAATACGTTAGAATATAAGCATAACGAAAAGGAGAGAATATGGTTATTAACATACGCCGATCCCGGCATGATGAAGGGGAAAAACTGATTGCGATCTGGTGTCGTTCGGTCGACGCCACTCATGATTTTCTGTCTAAAGAGTACCGTATTGAGCTGGAGAAGTTAGTCCGATCATTTTTGCCCGAAGCACCTTTATGGGTTGCCGCTGATGAGCAGGATGAGCCTGTCGCGTTTATGTTACTGACCGGGGATCATATGGATGCGCTGTTTGTTGATCCCGAAGCCCGGGGTTGTGGCGTGGGTAAATTATTGATTGAGCATGCACTTTCGTTAGCACCCACGTTGACAACTAACGTAAACGAACAGAATGAACAAGCCGTTGGATTCTATAAGAAATTAGGATTCAGGGTGACGGGGCGCGCAGAGCTCGATGAACTTGGGTGGCCATATCCGTTATTGCATCTGGCATATCGCTGACAGGTGCAAATCCGTTTCCGACACATTTGTCCTGCTCAGAGCCGTCTCTCTCCGACAAACTGCAGACAAACAAAAAAACCCCATGCTTTCGCATGAGGTTTTCTTGTTTATTTGATGCCTGGCAGTTCCCTACTCTCACATGGGGAGACCCCACACTACCATCGGCGCTACGGCGTTTCACTTCTGAGTTCGGCATGGGGTCAGGTGGGACCACCGCGCTACTGCCGCCAGGCAAATTCTGTTTCATCACCCCGTTTCCACGAAGTGACATAATCTGTTATCAAGCTGATATTGATGTCTCTCACGCCAAAACATCTTCGGCGTTGTAAGGTTAAGCCTCACGGTTCATTAGTACCGGTTAGCTCAACGCATCGCTGCGCTTACACACCCGGCCTATCAACGTCGTCGTCTTCAACGTTCCTTCAGGACTCTCAAGGAGTCAGGGAGAACTCATCTCGGGGCAAGTTTCGTGCTTAGATGCTTTCAGCACTTATCTCTTCCGCATTTAGCTACCGGGCAGTGCCATTGGCATGACAACCCGAACACCAGTGATGCGTCCACTCCGGTCCTCTCGTACTAGGAGCAGCCCCCCTCAATTCTCCAGCGCCCACGGCAGATAGGGACCGAACTGTCTCACGACGTTCTAAACCCAGCTCGCGTACCACTTTAAATGGCGAACAGCCATACCCTTGGGACCTACTTCAGCCCCAGGATGTGATGAGCCGACATCGAGGTGCCAAACACCGCCGTCGATATGAACTCTTGGGCGGTATCAGCCTGTTATCCCCGGAGTACCTTTTATCCGTTGAGCGATGGCCCTTCCATTCAGAACCACCGGATCACTAAGACCTGCTTTCGCACCTGCTCGCGCCGTCACGCTCGCAGTCAAGCTAGCTTATGCCTTTGCACTAACCTCCTGATGTCCGACCAGGATTAGCTAACCTTCGTGCTCCTCCGTTACTCTTTAGGAGGAGACCGCCCCAGTCAAACTACCCACCAGACACTGTCCGCAACCCGGGTAACGGGCCTACGTTAGAACACCAGCCATTAAAGGGTGGTATTTCAAGGGCGGCTCCATGCAGACTGGCGTCCACACTTCAAAGCCTCCCACCTATCCTACACATCAAGGACCAGTGTTCAGTGTCAAGCTATAGTAAAGGTTCACGGGGTCTTTCCGTCTTGCCGCGGGTACACTGCATCTTCACAGCGAGTTCAATTTCACTGAGTCTCGGGTGGAGACAGCCTGGCCATCATTACGCCATTCGTGCAGGTCGGAACTTACCCGACAAGGAATTTCGCTACCTTAGGACCGTTATAGTTACGGCCGCCGTTTACCGGGGCTTCGATCAAGAGCTTCTCCTTACGGATAACCCCATCAATTAACCTTCCGGCACCGGGCAGGCGTCACACCGTATACGTCCACTTTCGTGTTTGCACAGTGCTGTGTTTTTAATAAACAGTTGCAGCCAGCTGGTATCTTCGACTGATTTCAGCTCCACGAGTAAATCGCTTCACCTACGTATCAGCGTGCCTTCTCCCGAAGTTACGGCACCATTTTGCCTAGTTCCTTCACCCGAGTTCTCTCAAGCGCCTTGGTATTCTCTACCTGACCACCTGTGTCGGTTTGGGGTACGATTTGATGTTACCTGATGCTTAGAGGCTTTTCCTGGAAGCAGGGCATTTGTTACTTCAGCACCGTAGTGCCTCGTCATCACGCCTCAGTGTTAAAGTGAACCGGATTTACCTGGAACACACACCTACACGCTTAAACCGGGACAACCGTCGCCCGGCCAACATAGCCTTCTCCGTCCCCCCTTCGCAGTAACACCAAGTACAGGAATATTAACCTGTTTCCCATCGACTACGCCTTTCGGCCTCGCCTTAGGGGTCGACTCACCCTGCCCCGATTAACGTTGGACAGGAACCCTTGGTCTTCCGGCGAGCGGGCTTTTCACCCGCTTTATCGTTACTTATGTCAGCATTCGCACTTCTGATACCTCCAGCATGCCTCACAGCACACCTTCGCAGGCTTACAGAACGCTCCCCTACCCAACAACACATAGTGTCGCTGCCGCAGCTTCGGTGCATGGTTTAGCCCCGTTACATCTTCCGCGCAGGCCGACTCGACCAGTGAGCTATTACGCTTTCTTTAAATGATGGCTGCTTCTAAGCCAACATCCTGGCTGTCTGAGCCTTCCCACATCGTTTCCCACTTAACCATGACTTTGGGACCTTAGCTGGCGGTCTGGGTTGTTTCCCTCTTCACGACGGACGTTAGCACCCGCCGTGTGTCTCCCGTGATAACATTCTTCGGTATTCGCAGTTTGCATCGGGTTGGTAAGTCGGGATGACCCCCTAGCCGAAACAGTGCTCTACCCCCGAAGATGAGTTCACGAGGCGCTACCTAAATAGCTTTCGGGGAGAACCAGCTATCTCCCGGTTTGATTGGCCTTTCACCCCCAGCCACAAGTCATCCGCTAATTTTTCAACATTAGTCGGTTCGGTCCTCCAGTTAGTGTTACCCAACCTTCAACCTGCCCATGGCTAGATCACCGGGTTTCGGGTCTATACCCTGCAACTTAACGCCCAGTTAAGACTCGGTTTCCCTTCGGCTCCCCTATTCGGTTAACCTTGCTACAGAATATAAGTCGCTGACCCATTATACAAAAGGTACGCAGTCACCCCATAAAAGAGGCTCCCACTGCTTGTACGTACACGGTTTCAGGTTCTTTTTCACTCCCCTCGCCGGGGTTCTTTTCGCCTTTCCCTCACGGTACTGGTTCACTATCGGTCAGTCAGGAGTATTTAGCCTTGGAGGATGGTCCCCCCATATTCAGACAGGATACCACGTGTCCCGCCCTACTCATCGAGCTCACAGCACGTGCAATTTTGTGTACGGGGCTGTCACCCTGTATCGCCGGCCTTTCCAGACCGTTCCACTACCACACATGCTGATTCAGGCTCTGGGCTGCTCCCCGTTCGCTCGCCGCTACTGGGGGAATCTCGGTTGATTTCTTTTCCTCGGGGTACTTAGATGTTTCAGTTCCCCCGGTTCGCCTCGTTAAGCTATGTATTCACTTAACGATAGTGCAACGGATTGCACTGGGTTTCCCCATTCGGACATCGCCGGCTATAACGGTTCATATCACCTTACCGACGCTTTTCGCAGATTAGCACGTCCTTCATCGCCTCTGACTGCCAGGGCATCCACCGTGTACGCTTAGTCGCTTAACCTCACAACCCGAAGATGTTTCACTTCATGATTGCGAAAATTTGAGAGACTCGAACACACCATTAAAGATGTGTCGTTTCAATTTTCAGCTTGATCCAGATTTTTAAAGAGCAAAACTTCGCAGTGAACCCTTTCAGGTACACTCTGAAGTTTTCTTGATTACGTTCTACAGTATGGTGGAGCTATGCGGGATCGAACCGCAGACCTCCTGCGTGCAAAGCAGGCGCTCTCCCAGCTGAGCTATAGCCCCATACAGTGTAGTTAAAACCTCGTCCCTAATTCGTTTCCGGGCGCGGCGTGGTGAGGCGAAGCATACTGAAGTATGCGAGCATTGCCACAACAAAGCACGGGAGCGAATTTGGTAGGCCTGAGTGGACTTGAACCACCGACCTCACCCTTATCAGGGGTGCGCTCTAACCACCTGAGCTACAAGCCTGTAGAGGTTTTACTGCTCGTTTTTCATCAGACAATCTGTGTGGACACTACAAAGGCAGGTTCTTTAAGGTAAGGAGGTGATCCAACCGCAGGTTCCCCTACGGTTACCTTGTTACGACTTCACCCCAGTCATGAATCACAAAGTGGTAAGCGCCCTCCCGAAGGTTAAGCTACCTACTTCTTTTGCAACCCACTCCCATGGTGTGACGGGCGGTGTGTACAAGGCCCGGGAACGTATTCACCGTGGCATTCTGATCCACGATTACTAGCGATTCCGACTTCATGGAGTCGAGTTGCAGACTCCAATCCGGACTACGACATACTTTATGAGGTCCGCTTGCTCTCGCGAGGTCGCTTCTCTTTGTATATGCCATTGTAGCACGTGTGTAGCCCTGGTCGTAAGGGCCATGATGACTTGACGTCATCCCCACCTTCCTCCAGTTTATCACTGGCAGTCTCCTTTGAGTTCCCGGCCGGACCGCTGGCAACAAAGGATAAGGGTTGCGCTCGTTGCGGGACTTAACCCAACATTTCACAACACGAGCTGACGACAGCCATGCAGCACCTGTCTCACAGTTCCCGAAGGCACCAAGGCATCTCTGCCAAGTTCTGTGGATGTCAAGACCAGGTAAGGTTCTTCGCGTTGCATCGAATTAAACCACATGCTCCACCGCTTGTGCGGGCCCCCGTCAATTCATTTGAGTTTTAACCTTGCGGCCGTACTCCCCAGGCGGTCTATTTAACGCGTTAGCTCCGGAAGCCACGCCTCAAGGGCACAACCTCCAAATAGACATCGTTTACGGCGTGGACTACCAGGGTATCTAATCCTGTTTGCTCCCCACGCTTTCGCACCTGAGCGTCAGTCTTCGTCCAGGGGGCCGCCTTCGCCACCGGTATTCCTCCAGATCTCTACGCATTTCACCGCTACACCTGGAATTCTACCCCCCTCTACGAGACTCAAGCCTGCCAGTTTCGAATGCAGTTCCCAGGTTGAGCCCGGGGATTTCACATCCGACTTGACAGACCGCCTGCGTGCGCTTTACGCCCAGTAATTCCGATTAACGCTTGCACCCTCCGTATTACCGCGGCTGCTGGCACGGAGTTAGCCGGTGCTTCTTCTGCGGGTAACGTCAATGGCTAAGGTTATTAACCTTAACCCCTTCCTCCCCGCTGAAAGTACTTTACAACCCGAAGGCCTTCTTCATACACGCGGCATGGCTGCATCAGGCTTGCGCCCATTGTGCAATATTCCCCACTGCTGCCTCCCGTAGGAGTCTGGACCGTGTCTCAGTTCCAGTGTGGCTGGTCATCCTCTCAGACCAGCTAGGGATCGTCGCCTTGGTGAGCCGTTACCTCACCAACAAGCTAATCCCATCTGGGCACATCCGATGGCAAGAGGCCCGAAGGTCCCCCTCTTTGGTCTTGCGACGTTATGCGGTATTAGCTACCGTTTCCAGTAGTTATCCCCCTCCATCGGGCAGTTTCCCAGACATTACTCACCCGTCCGCCACTCGTCAGCGAAGCAGCAAGCTGCTTCCTGTTACCGTTCGACTTGCATGTGTTAGGCCTGCCGCCAGCGTTCAATCTGAGCCATGATCAAACTCTTCAATTTAAGTTTGATGCTCGTGAATTAAACTTCGTAATGAATTACGTGTTCACTCAGAGACTTGGTATTCATTTTTCGTCTTGCGACGTTAAGAATCCATGTCACTTTGAGTGCCCACACAGATTGTCTGATAAATTGTTAAAGAGCAGTGCCGCTTCGCTTTTTCTCAGCGGCGCGGGGTGTGCATAATACGCTTTCCCGCTTCAGAGTCAAGCATTTATTTCGCTTTTCTCTGTGGGCGTTCATCGCTGAACCCCGCTGACCCGGCGGCTTGCGTGCCGTTGTTCCGTGTCAGTGGAGGCGCATTATAGGGAGTTATTTCGGGCTGACAAGGGGAAATTTAAAATAATCTTCCGAGTGCGCAATATTTACCCAAAACAGGTTTAGACTGCCAGTTTTTCGAGCGATTCAAAGCCGTAGCGCTGCAAAACGGGTAACAATTGCTCAGTTTCCGGCGTCATCGCCATGCAATAGGCAATATTGGCATCTGCTGATTTCGCATCCGGCGCTTCATGCTCCAGTAACCAGGCCGTGCGGCGCGCAATGGCCGCACCGGAATCTACCAGTCGCGTCCCTTCAGGCAGAACCTGTAAGAGTTCTTCCTGTAACAAAGGGAAATGGGTGCAACCAAGCACCACCGTATCAGGCGGTTCCGGCATCCGCAGCCATGGACGCAGAATCCGTTGCAACTCTTCCAGCGGCACTGGCTCGCCATGCAACTTCGCTTCCGCCAGCTCCACCAGTTCTGCTGACCCCAGCATGGCGATCTGGCACTCATTCGCAAAGCGCGCAATCAGCTCATGCGTATAAGGACGCTTCACCGTCCCGCGTGTTGCCAGCAGCCCGACAACACCATTTGCCGTCAGACGTGCCGCCGGTTTGATCGCCGGTACCACGCCCACGACCGGGAAAGCAAACTTCTCACGCAAGGCCGGAAGGGAGACCGTACTGGCCGTGTTACAGGCGATAACTGCCAGGGAAAGAGGATAGCGCTGCTGTACCGCCGTCACGATCTCAACAACGCGCTCAACGATAAACGCCTCACTCTTCTCCCCATAAGGAAAAGCCACGTTATCGAAAGCGTAGATATAGTGGAGATCCGGCAGGAGATGCCGGATCTCATCATAGACCGACAGCCCACCGACACCGGAATCAAATACCAGCACGGTGGGGCGTGGATCAGAAGGTGTAGCTGCCAGACAAGGTGTATTCCCGTCCTGCAGTTTGGTAGCCATAAACTGTCTCGTAATCTTTATCGAACAGGTTGGCTATTTTACCACGAACTATGAGATGTGAGGTGACCGGATATGAAAGTCCGATGTCCCACACGCTCAGTCCGCCCATTTTCACCTTACGGGAATTGTCATAGTCGTAATCGTAACGCTCACCAATGTACTGATAGGTCACATCCCAGCCCAGCTCGTAGACCTGTCCGCTCAGCTCATACTTCACCTGCTGCTTCGCACGGCGATAAAGTTGCTGATCGGTTTCATCATCGCGCGGATCCACATACTGCAACGTTAGGCGGTGATCGACCGGACCGGTTGTCAGGTTCCCCGTCCATTCCAGCCCTTTGATGGTCGCGGATTTGACGTTGAAGTAGGTATTGTTGTTGTAGTCGATCAGATTCTGGATTTTGTAGCGATAGGTCGACAAGCGCCAGTCAAGCGGACCGGTCAGCCCTTCTAACCCAGCCTCCCACTGCTTTGACTCTTCCGGCTTCAGGTTCGGGTTCGAGGCGATACCAAAGCGCTCTGCACCAAACTGTTGGCCCAGTGAAGGCGCAAGGAAACCTGTGCCATAGGAGAGCGTTACCTTATAGTCATCAACAAACTGCCAGCCCGCCGCCGTTTGCCAGGTACCATGCCAGCCAAACTGGTCGTCATGGTCCTCACGACCAGACGCTTCCAGCGTCACGCTATCAATCTGCTGTTGCCCGGTCAGGTAGAGCCCCGTGTTATCACGCTTATAGTTGTCTGTCCCATACTCGCCAAAGGACATTAGCTTTTCTTGCTTCCAGTCGACGCCCGCGCTGACAGCACCATGCCCAACAATAACGTTGTTGCCCCACTGGACATAGCGCTGCTCCATGTCATCAAGACTGTAACCTGTCGCATAGCGCCCGTTCAGGCTGCTGTAGTTATAGTCCTTAATACGCTGGTAGTTGGCGACCAGTTGCGAAGAGTAGATACCGGAATTGAAGCGCAGCCCCGTATCCCACGACTGGGTATAATTCTGATGCTCGTCGTTTCCGCCGTCATAACCCCATTTCCCCTGGTCATAATCGGCATTACTGGCATAGCCGTAGCCACGGAAGTAACCATCGAATTGATCGTTAAATTTGTGCTCAACGCCTCCCCAGAACAGCTTATTGCGATAGCCATCACGATCGCTGTCGCCGCTGTAGCTGGAGCGTGGCTGCACATCGAAGCCTTTGGTGGTCTGATACGCCCCGGCTGCGGTCACTACGGTATCGCCAAAACGTTGGCGGTAAGTGCCGTCATATTGCTGATAACCTTTTGACCCCACACCAGCATTGATCTGCGAACGCTCCTCACCGGCCATGGTGATAATGTTCACCACGCCGCCAATCGCGCCAGAGCCATAAATCGCTGAACGCGGGCCGCGGATATACTCGATACGCTGCACCAGCGAGACCGGGATCTGGTCTATATCGGAGTTATTCGAAATGCCCGGACGGGCGACCGGAATACCATCCACTAACACCAGAACGTGTTTCGCTTCGGTACCCCGCACAAACAGAGAAGAGCTTTGCCCCATGCCGCCATTCTGAGCCACATCCACGCCAGGCAGGCGACGCATGACATCAAGGACGGTTCGGGACTGCCAGCGTTCGATATCTTCACGCGTGACAATGTCAGTTGGAGCCAGAACGGTATTAACGGGTTGCTGAAAGCGGTTTGCCGTCACGACAAGCGTGTCAGGGGTGGCATCCTGTGCCCAACCCGAAAAGGCCGTGACGGAGAGCGCCGTCAACAGCGATGTTTTTTTAATCATTGTAAAGCATCCACAATAGAAGAAGGATGCCGCAGGTCCCACCGATAGTACGCGATGATGAAAACCAGTTGCGACGTTAGCCGGCAGGTCTTCGGGCTTGGAAGGTATCCCCGTCAGGGATAATAGAAATGAAGACTTCCCGCCCAGGGGCAGTGTCTGCTTACGCTCTCATCTCACCTTTCCTTACCGCTGCGCGTCAGCTCCAGATTTACACTGGATTCCCTATTAACTCACAGGACCGGCACACGGATGCTACAGTTTGTAACATCTTACTGTCCAGCGCGTTTGTTAAATATCGGAAGTCATCAATGTCTGGACATCTGTTGAGCAATCCCTACAATCCCCGCGTACTTATATTTTTCAGGATACATCATGACCCCCGAACACCTTCCGACAGAACAGTATGACGCGCAGCTCGCCGAGAAAGTGGTGCGCTTGCAGAGTATGATGGCGCCCTTTTCTGGCCTGGTTCCGGAAGTGTTTCGCTCGCCGGTCAGTCACTACCGTATGCGTGCGGAGTTCCGCATCTGGCACGACGGTGACGACCTGTATCACATCATTTTTGACCAGCAGAGCAAAAGCCGGATCCGCGTCGACAGCTTCCCGGCGGCGAGTGAACTGATCAACCAGTTGATGACCGCGATGATCGCAGGCGTGCGCGACAACCGCGTACTGCGCCATAAGCTGTTCCAGATTGATTATCTCACCACGATGAGCAATCAGGCGGTGGTTTCGCTGCTGTATCATAAAAAGCTGGACGATGAGTGGCGTGAAGCCGCCGAAGCGTTGCGCGATGCGCTGCGTGCGCAGAACCTGAATGTGCATTTGATTGGTCGCGCGACGAAAACGAAAATCGCGCTGGACCAGGATTACATCGACGAACGCTTGCCGGTCGCGGGCAAAGAGATGGTCTATCGTCAGGTCGAGAACAGTTTTACGCAGCCCAATGCGGCAATGAACATTCAGATGCTGGAGTGGGCGCTGGATGTCACCCGCGAATCGAAAGGCGATCTGCTTGAACTGTACTGCGGAAATGGCAACTTTTCACTCGCGCTGGCGCGCAACTTTGAGCGCGTACTGGCGACCGAAATCGCCAAGCCATCGGTTGCCGCCGCGCAATACAACATTGCGGCGAATCAGATTGATAACGTGCAGATTATCCGCATGGCGGCGGAAGAGTTTACGCAGGCGATGAACGGCGTACGCGAGTTTAACCGCTTGCAGGGCATCGATCTGAAAAGCTATCAGTGCGAAACGATTTTTGTCGATCCGCCCCGCAGCGGTCTGGACAGCGAGACGGAGAAAATGGTGCAGGCCTACCCGCGCATTCTCTATATCTCATGTAACCCAGAGACATTGTGTAAGAACCTGGAAACGTTAAGCCAGACGCATAACATCTCACGCCTGGCGCTGTTTGATCAGTTTCCGTATACGCATCATATGGAATGTGGGGTGTTGTTGACGGCGAAGTAATTTCCGGTACCGGATGATGACGCGCCGCGCCTCATCCGGTCCACAGCGCTTATTCCGACACTTCCTGCTTGCGGTTACGCATTTTCACCCCGATCCAGAAGACCAGAATGACCGACAGAACCGCCGGGAAGAAGTTGGAACCGATATCCGGATACTCCGCGCGCACCACGGTGCTGTAAAGCAGAACGCCGAGAATAAAGCAGGCGGCAGACAGGCCCGGTAACCCCACAGGCATGGTGCGATTCTGATAACGTTGATGCAGACAGTACACCGTCAGCACCAGCGAGATAATCGGGAATACAGAGAACGGCACGATGGAGCTAAACAGCGCCGCGAATGTGCCATTGATCGACAAGCCAGCGACCAGCGCCAGCAACAGCGTACCTTTATCCTGAACTGACTGTTTCATTGCTCTTCCTTCACGTTACCCGGAATAAGGGGCATCTTCTCTTGTTCACGGCGATACCAGTAATACGCGCCTTTCGAAATCATGCGCAGCTGCAATACCAGTCGCTCTTCTAACTGCCGACGCTGTTCCGCGCCCACGTCCAGCGCCTCGGCGCCTGCGCTGAAAACAATCGTCACCATCGCTTCGGCTTGCGCTTCAGTAAACGCACGCGGCATATGGTTTTCGAGTTCCAGATAGTCCGCAAGTTCCGCGATGAAGTGCTGAATTTCTCGCGCAACGGCGGCACGGAAAGCCGCTGAGGTGCCAGAACGTTCACGCAATAATAAACGGAAGGCGTTGGGGTTGTTACCGATGAACTCCATAAATGTGGAGACCGAGGTGCGGATCACACTCCCGCCCTTGGCGATACGCTGACGTGCCTGGCGCATCAATTGTCGTAACATCAGACCGCTTTCATCGACCATGGTCAGGCCAAGTTCATCAACATCACGGAAATGACGATAAAACGAGGTCGGCGCAATGCCCGCTTCACGCGCAACTTCACGCAAACTGAGACTGGCGAAGCTACGCTCCGCGCTTAGTTGACTAAATGCGGCCTCAACCAGCGAACGCCGGGTTTTTTCTTTTTGCTGCGCTCTAACGCCCATCACGATGTCTGAATCCTTCCAAATGTCTTGTCTGGCACTATACCAGAGTTCAAAGTTAATCTGCTTCTTCCGCTTTGTGAATGATTGTTTACGCGCAGTTTGTGCTTCAGCTTCGCAAAAAAGCACAACGATAATTGGGTTATCCCGGCAATGATGTTACTATTCTGTTGCTTTTATGTATAAGAACAGGTAAGCCTTACCATGCCACATTCCTACGATTACGATGCCATAGTAATAGGTTCCGGCCCCGGCGGCGAAGGTGCTGCAATGGGTCTGGTTAAGCAAGGAGCTCGCGTTGCCGTTATCGAGCGTTATCATAACGTTGGCGGCGGTTGCACCCACTGGGGCACCATCCCGTCGAAAGCGCTCCGTCACGCAGTCAGTCGTATTATCGAATTCAATCAGAATCCTCTTTACAGCGATCATTCCCGCCTGCTCCGTTCCTCATTCGCCGATATTCTCAACCATGCCGACAACGTGATAAATCAACAAACACGGATGCGACAGGGTTTTTATGAGCGTAATCACTGTGAAATCTTGCAGGGCAACGCCCATTTTGTTGACGAACACACGCTGGCGCTGGAATGCCATGATGGTACGGTTGAGACCCTGACGGCAGAGAAGTTTGTCATTGCCTGTGGCTCGCGCCCTTATCATCCGGCAGATGTGGACTTCTCGCACCCGCGCATTTATGACAGCGATTCGATCCTCAGCCTGCACCACGAACCTCGCCACGTCATTATTTATGGCGCCGGGGTGATCGGCTGCGAATATGCGTCGATTTTCCGCGGAATGGAAGTCAAAGTTGACCTCATCAACACCCGTGATCGTCTGCTGGCGTTCCTCGATCAGGAGATGTCCGACTCCCTCTCTTACCACTTCTGGAACAGTGGCGTCGTCATTCGTCACAATGAAGAGTATGAGAAGATCGAAGGCTGCGATGACGGCGTGATCATGCACCTGAAGTCCGGTAAGAAACTGAAGGCCGATTGCCTGCTGTATGCCAATGGTCGTACCGGGAATACCGATTCCCTGGCGTTACAGAATATCGGTCTGGAAACCGACAGCCGTGGTCAACTCAAGGTCAACAGCATGTACCAGACCGCGCTGCCACATGTTTACGCGGTAGGTGATGTGATTGGTTACCCGAGCCTGGCATCCGCGGCATACGACCAGGGGCGCATTGCCGCCCAGGCGCTGGTGAAAGGAGAAGCGAACGCGCATCTGATTGAAGATATCCCAACCGGGATTTATACCATTCCCGAGATCAGTTCCGTGGGTAAAACCGAACAGCAACTGACGGCGATGAAAGTGCCTTACGAAGTGGGACGAGCCCAGTTTAAACACCTGGCGCGTGCGCAAATCGTCGGCATGAACGTGGGCACGCTGAAGATTTTGTTTCATCGGGAAACAAAAGAAATTCTGGGAATTCACTGCTTTGGCGAGCGCGCTGCCGAGATTATTCACATCGGTCAGGCGATTATGGAACAGAAAGGTGGTGGTAACACGATTGAGTACTTCGTTAACACCACCTTTAACTATCCGACCATGGCGGAAGCCTATCGGGTCGCCGCGCTAAATGGCTTAAACCGCCTTTTTTAACGCATTGTCGAAATGGCCATCCATCGCACCACGGATGGCCTCTGCCAGTTGCTCATAGCGACTGCGCAGAGGTGAACCCGGACGATAAACCAGTCCTACCGTGCGACGTGGCTCTGGCTTAATACAGGGCAGATACACGACGCCATCGCGCTTGCGTTCCTGTGGAACCGCCAACGCCGGCAGCAACGTAATACCGCTTCCCGCCGCCACCATGTTACGCAGCGTTTCCAGACTGGTCGCGCGGAAGTGGGTGTCTTCGTCAGCACCGGCTTCAAAGCAGAAACCCATCGCCTGATCGCGCAGGCAGTGACCGTCCTCCAGCATCAGCAGTTTTTCGCCTGCCAGATCGGACATCGGCACGCAGTCGCGATTCGCCCACGGGTGATCCTCATAGATCGCCAGCAGCATTGGCTCGTCGAACAGCGGCACTTCAATAAATGCCTCACTTTCTTTCACCAGCGCCAGAATCACACAATCGAGCTTGCCGCTATCCAGTTGCGCCAGCAACTGATGGGTCTGCGCTTCATGCAGATACATTTCCAGCTTCGGGAAAGTCTGGTGCAGCATCGGAATAATATGCGGCAGCAGGTAAGGACCAACAGTGGGAATCAAACCAATGTGCAGCGGGCCTGACATGGTCTCGCCCTGTTGGCTTGCCATCTCCTTGAGCACTTTGACCTCACGCAGCACGGTGCGTGCCTGATCCACCAGCAGTAAACCTGCCTGGGTGAAAAGCACTTTACGACTCGTACGCTCCAGCAGCATCACGCCCAGTTCATCTTCCAGCTTGCGGATTTGACCGCTCAGCGTTGGCTGGCTGACGTGACAGGAGTCCGCCGCGCGCCGGAAGTGGCGATGTTCGGCTAATGCCACCAGGTATTCAAGATCACGAATATTCATTATTCATCCTCCATCGCCACGATAGTTCATGGCGATAGGTAGCATAGCAACGAACGATTATCCCTATCAAGCTTTCTGTCTGATAATCCATCACAGAAACGGAGCGGTCTCGTTTAACCCTTGAAGCCACTGCCCGTTCTGAGAGTCTCTCTCATACCCAAATAACTAAAGCCAACGTGAACTTTTGCGGACCGACGGTCCGCATTTTTTTTTACATAAAAAAGCCCGGCTTAACGCCAGGCAGTGATAAGACTGAAACAGGTCGTTACTCATGTTCGACGGTACTCAGCGCGTCGGCGATACGCCTGAACCGTTCGAAACGGCTACGCAACATACGGTGTTTCTTCGCATCCGGCTCCAGACGAATCACCGGTGGCAGGGTCGCTTTAATTGCCTGCTCAAACCCAGGATAATCACCTGTGCCTACAGCCGCACACATCGCCGCCGCCCGGCAACCAGACTGCTCAACGTCGACAATTTCAAGCGGCAAATTGCTGGCATCGCAAAACATTTGCATCCAGATACGTGAATGCGTAGGGCCGCCGGTGAAACGAATCGTTTGAGTACCGTCTCCGAGCTGCAACAGTTTGTCCTGATGCAGTAAGTGCGAGAACACTATCCCCTGATAGATAGCGTAAACAATGTCTGCCGCGTCGTGGTGCCCCCCCAACCCGAAGAATCCGCCACTCAGTGAGTCATCATAATTCGAACCGTACAACCAGGGGAAAAACAGAATGCTGTCGGGTTTCTCATACCCACGCGCCGCCCACTGGTTAAGCGTGTCATGGTCATCCTGCATTGCCGGTAAAAAGTGCTGAATAAACCAGGTCAGATTGCTGGCGGAGGTGGGGCTGCCTTCGTGAGCGAAATAGTGCCCCGGAATACTGAATTTACCCCATACATACGGATAGTCTGCCGGGATGATTTCATTAAAAACACGGGTGGCAATCGACCACGTTCCGGCAACCGCACTGAGCTGCGTACTGTCATAAACGCCGGAAGTCATTGCCGCGCCAACGACATCAAACACCCCGCCAAATACCGGCGTTCCTGCTTTTAATCCGCATGATGCAGCGGCGTCCGTTGTGACAACCCCTGCCAGCTCAGCGGAACCAATCACCTTCGGCATGCAGTCCATCATCTCTTCAATGCCGAACAGGGTGAACAGCGCAGGATCGAAATCATTCCGCTGTAAATTAAATAACTGACTTCCCGAAATATTGGTTTCTTCACAGGTGAATTCAGCCGTCAAACGATAACGGATATAATCGTGGGCCATCAACACATAACCCGTACGCGCGTAACGTTCCGGTTCGTGCTGTTTCAGCCACCTAAGCAATGCCGCAGGATGTGAAGGCCATAACTGCTGAAAGCTATGCGGATACGCCAGACGGTCGATATCCTGCGCTTTCCAGGCCGTAACCAGAGACTGCGCCCGGGAATCCGAAGAGACAATCCCGTTGCGTACTGGCCTTCCTGACTTATCGACCAGATAAAGTCCTTTGCCGTGTGAAGAAAAACCGATTCCGGTAATGTGTTCCGCCGACAGATGACTTTCAGCCAACGCACGCCGGATAACCTCACACGTTGCCGCCCAAAGGGCATCCATATCGCGTTCGCAGAATCCTGCCTGTGGGCTGAGTAACGATAAGGTCTGAGCCGCCACCGTGATTTCTCTCCCCTCGGCAGTGTAGATCCCCGCTTTGGTGACGGTGCCGCCCAAATCAATGCCCATAAAGTAATGGTTCATCGTCCTCTCCTTATCTCGCGATAAACGAACGCTCGTCATACCACCCCGCCGCCTGCATCTTACTTTCTATCCACTGGCGCGCGTGGATAACGTCCAGTAACGGTTCAGGGGATTTTTCTGTCCACATTTCAATCAGGAAAGTCCCTCTATAGTTCAGACGACGCAATATTCTGAAAAGCTTAACGAAATCTACACACCCTTCACCAAAGGGAACATCGCGAAACTGCCCAGGCGAATCCGGCGTCACCGGAAAGGTATCTTTGAGATGGATGGCGGCAATCCGGTCGATACCTTTTGCCAACTCACTTTCCAGCTCATTACCCCATGCAGTGAGATTGCCGACATCGGGGTAAACGGTAAACCACGGAGAATTGATTTTTTCATCCAGCACTTTCCATTTACTGATGGAGTTAATAAAGGGTGTATCCATAATTTCCACAGCACACATCACCTGTGCGGCCGCAGCCTGCTCCGCCACCCAGGCCATCGCATCCTCAAACGAGGCGATAGTGTCATCATTCTGCGGCTCGTAATAGACGTCATACCCGGCAAGCTGGATGGTTCGAATACCCAAATCCTGCGCCAGCCGTAATGCTTTTTGCATGATCGTTCGCGCTTGCTGTCGGGTGTCGCTATCGTGACTACCGAACGGGAACCGGCGGTGAGCCGATAAACACAGAGTCGGAATACGCACGCCGGTTTTCTGAATGGCGCTAATAATTTCCATGCGTTCGGCAAGCGACCAGTCCAGACGAGCCAGCCGCTCTTCACTTTCATCGACTGACATTTCAACAAAATCAAACCCGCATGATTTCGCCAGCGCCAGTTTTTCTACCCAACTGGTGTTCCGGGGAAGCGCCTTTTCATAAATACCTAATGGATGGCTACGCATTATTTCCCTCTCGAGTGGCCAGTTGTTGTTGAAATGCTTTCAGGCTGTTATTCATGGCACGCCGCGCCTGCCATTTTTGTTTGAAGAACTTAAAGGCCAGGGCGGCAATCAACGTTATTCCCCATACAGCCAGATTGAAATGCAGACTCAGTCCTGACAGGCTGAGCCCGGTGGCAATAACCTGGAGCACTAACAGCGCGCAGAAGACATGCCCGACTTTACCCACTCCACCGAATGGGTCGGTGCCGCCAAGAACAATGGCCAGCACTGTCAGCAGTAGATAAGAATCGCCATAGCCCATACGCGCAGAGTTAAAGCGGGCCAGCATAATGAGTCCAGCCAGCACGCAAAGCAGGCTGGATATGGCATAAATAGCCATCAGTACACGGTCGGTCCGAATACCACTAAACCAGGTAGCATTGATATTGCTGCCGCACATGTAAATAACCTTCCCTGTGCGGGTTTTTCCGAGGAACAGTGCCAGCATGATCGTCGTGACAATAAAAATCACCATGGGAACCGGCACGCCATAAATCACTTCCGACCCCATACTGCGGACAATGGGTGGCATCCCACTGAGAGCTGCCCCTTTGGTAAGATAAATGCCAATGCCGCTGATAATCGTCATACTGCCCAGCGTGACCAGAATCGGGTGCGCCCCCACCCGGGAAATAATGATCCCCGTGATAGCGCCTATCACGATGGCGATCATCATCGCGCCCAGCATCGCCAGAAATAACCACCACAACTGCAGGCCGGTAGACGCCTCAGCAGGCACATACTGGATTAACAGCCAGGCCATAAACAGACTGGTCAAATTCGCCGTGCCGATAATCGCCAGATTCAACCCGCCACTCAGCATAGGGACAAACATTGCGAAGGTGAGCAGCCCCAGTTCTGGCAACTGGAAGGCAATACTCAGAAAAGTATTATCGGTAAAAAAACGTCCGGGCATCGCCACACTAAATGCCACTACCGCGATAAAACATATCGCCAGTAAACCGGAGCTGGTGCCATCAATTGGTAAATATGCCTGTTTTTTCATTTCAAGCCCCCTGTCAGACGAATCCAACGTCCGTTTCTTTACGTTTTTTGTAGTGAGTGACGCAAATTGCCGAGACAATGACCACCCCGATGACGATGTTGACGAAGTAGCTGGAGACACCTACCAGGTTGAGACCATTTTTCAGAATGCCGATGAGGAACACCCCCATCAACGTGCCAATAACTGACCCGCGACCACCGGATAAGCTCGCCCCCCCTAACACCGCGGCAGCCAGTACATCCAGTTCCCCTCCCACCAACGCATTGGGCACGACCTCGCTCATACGATAAGCCTGAAGCATTCCCCCAATCGCGGCCGCAGCGCCAAGATAGCCATAGGCGAACAGATAAATGAGTGAAACCCGAATCCCAATACGCCGCGCCGACTCAGTACTGCCGCCCACGGCATAAAGCTGACGTCCAATGTGGGTTTTATTCATCACAACCCAGGTGAAGCAGGCCATGCCCAGCATCACCACCAACGGCAGCCCAACCTGATAAACTTCCCCCTCAAACCCAAAGCTGAAAAGGGATCGCTGGGTCACCCACCAGTCAGGCAAGTCGTAAATGCTGTGACCATTTGTCAGCCACATCAACATGCCAAATAGCAGTGATTGCATACTGATAGTGATAATGATGGAAACCACATTGAGGTAATAAATAAGGATCGCGTTAATCAGGCCAAACAGGACGCCCAGCACAATCGCCAGCCCAAGGCACAGCAGCGGATTCGCGATCGCCTCATTCAACAACAGCGACGCCACAATGTACTGCACCACGGAAGCGACAGCTGCGAACGAAATATCAATGCCTCCCGTCACCAGTACGACAAACAAACCGAGGGCGAAAATCCCCGTTACGGCATAGCTTTCGGTAAGGTCCAGCAAATTCTGAATCGACAGAAACTCATCGCTCATCAGAGAAAAAAGCGCCAGCATCAGGACAATAACCCAGCCCAGCCATCCTTCGACCGAACGTGGAAACCGGGGCTGCAATACACTAGCCATTAATCACCTCTGCGAGTTGTTGTTCGGTATAGAGAGAAGGCAGCAGTTCGTTAATAATCTTTCCGCGCTGCATATGGAAAATACGATCGCAGTTGTAATACGCTTCTGGCGCTTCATCAGTAATCAGCAACACCGAGATACCGACACCGGAAAGCCGGTGGATAAGCTGATAAATACTGTCTTTCGCACCAATATCAACGCCTACCGTTGGCGCATCGAGAATCAATACTTTCGGGCGAGTCAAAATCCATTTCGCCAACACCACTTTTTGCTGGTTACCGCCAGAAAGCGTGGACAACGGGTTATCAGGATCGGTGACTTTAATATCCAGATCCTGAATCCATTCCTTAACAAGGGTCTCCTGGCGCTTTTCATCAATACATTGCCAGGGTGTTTTTAACCGGTTCAGGATCGAGAGCACCATATTATCACTGACCGATTGCGGTAAAACGGCCCCCAGCGTCAGGCGATCTTCAGAGACATAAGCAATACCCAACTTCGCGGCTTGCGTATTATCTTTAATCACAACCTTCTTCCC
Organism: Citrobacter farmeri; assembly: GCF_019048065.1. Classification (NCBI taxonomy): domain Bacteria; kingdom Pseudomonadati; phylum Pseudomonadota; class Gammaproteobacteria; order Enterobacterales; family Enterobacteriaceae; genus Citrobacter; species Citrobacter farmeri. Next base: position 258,852 of record NZ_CP077291.1, on the reverse strand, counting down.
ATCCAGATAAACATCCCCACTGTCTGGGTGGGTAATACCAAAAAGGCTCAATGCCAGTTCTGTTCGCCCTGACCCTAATAAGCCACATAATCCCAGCACTTCCCCCTGGTGAAGCTGGAAGGAAATATCTTCAAATTGTCCTTTACGGCTCAATTTATTCAGTTCAAGAACGACTTTCCCACCAATACTATTCGGTAATTTTTTCTGATGAACGATCGTTCTGCCGGTCATCAGTTCAGTAATCCGTCCCGGCGACAATAGATCTGCCGCCCAGGTTCCGATAATTTCACCGTCGCGAATCACCGTAATACGGTCGGAGATTTCTTTGACTTCATCCAGTCGGTGGCTGACAAAAACCACCGTGATATTTTTATCACGGAGATAATTCACCGTTCGTAATAGCTGGTTCACTTCGGTGCGGGTAAGCGAAGCCGTTGGTTCATCCATGATAACCAGTCGGGCTTCTGCGACCAGCGCACGGCAAATCGCCACCTGCTGGCGCTGCGCAATAGGCAAATGTTGAACCAGCGCATCTGCATCGAGATTAAAATTCAGTTCCTGAATAATTTTCTGCGATACGGCTTTCAGGTGGGATTTTTTATGCCAGCGCAAATACCCTTTCAGGTTGTATTCAAAGGCAATATTTTCAGCTACCGTCAGGTTAGGAAACAAAGAGAGATCCTGGTAAATAACCTGAATGCCTAACTCACGCGCTTTATCGGGTGAAAGTCTGCTCCACGATTTATTATCAATGATAATTTCACTACCGGTATCCGGGGTATAAACGCCGCTCAACGTTTTTATTAACGTGCTTTTGCCACAACCATTCGCCCCCGCAAGGCAGTGGACTTCACCTTTATTTAGCGTGAGATCAATATTTTTTAATGCCTGATGACCGCCGAAGCTTTTAGTCAGCGATTTCAACGTCACTAACGGCACATCTGCATTTCGCTCTGCAATATGGGTCATCTGCGGCTCCTGAACGACTAAAGGATATCCGGGCCACGACGGGCCCGGTGATGAAACCTAAAATTACAAACCTAACTTCACTAAACGTTGCGTATTTTCAAGATCGAGTTTTTCAGGGTTATCACTCAGAATGGTATTGTTCTGAACGTTAATTTGCCCCATATCGCCAAGTTTTACGCCATCCTTAATCGGTTCGCCGTTCATCATCGCCGTGGCGACCTGAACAAAGACTTTGCCCGCCGTCATCGGATTAGAAATATATCCGCCATCAATGGCGCCTTTTTCCAGCAACTTAATTCCCTGTCCCGGCGTGAATGTACCAAATACGCAAATCGCGTCGTTTTTCTTACGCTTATCAATTGCGCGGCCTGCGCCAATCGGACCTTGCGAACCAAATGACATGATCCCTTTGAGATCTTTATATTTTGACATCAGGTCATTCGCAGTACGCATCGAATCATCTACCGATTCCGCCACGCCAAAGCGATCTTCAACCAGCGTCATTTTCGGATAATGCTCTTTCTGATATGCGATAGCGGCATCGGCCCAGTCATTCACCAGCGGCACTGTGAGGCTTCCCACGAACATGGCGTACTTTCCTTCTTCACCCATGCATTTCGCCATATCTTTCATATGGTTGGCACCCATTGTCTGGGTGTTAAGCAATTCAAAGTCCCAGTCAGCATTCGCCTGGTTTGGCGACTCATGCGTAATGACCTTAATACCCGCTTCCTGCGCGCGCTTCAGAACAGGCTCCAGGACTTTCGCGTCATTTGGCACTACGCCAATCACATCGACTTTTTTAGCAATTAAATCTTCGATGGCGCGGACCTGTTCAGCCGGGTCTGCCGTCGTCGGCCCCACTTGCCAGGCATTAACGCCTAATGCTTTTCCTTCTTCCTTAATACCTTGTTCCATTACGTTAAACCAGGGAATGCCTCCCACCTTAACCACAACACCCATCGTAAAAGGTTTGTTTGCTTTTTGCGGTGTAGCGGGTTGTTCCGCCCAGGCAACAGTGGATGTCAAAACAGCACTCATCAGGCAGGGTAAGATTAATTTTTTCATCGTAATTTCCTTAAGAAATAGCGTCATGTGTCAGGGAAACCCGATAAAAATATCAGCCTGACTTTTTATTAATTTCAACTTTTCTCTGGTATTGGCTAAATAATCGGGATGTTATCTCAATTATTCAGATAACGATTCACATCTATTACTTATCAACTTCAACAACATTTAACTGTGGATGCAAACTACGGTAACGCTCATCACAACAACTATTGGTAACCATAATATCAATTTCATCCAACATACATATTTTACTAAAGGCAAACTGTTCGAACTTACTGGAGTCAACCATGAGTATTTTTTTTGCCGAAACCTGTAACATAACCTGTTTCAGTCGGGCATTTATTTCACTGCCATCACGGATTCCATTTTCCAGGTTCAAGCCCTGACAGGAAAAAAAGAAACTATTAATCTGAAAGTTTCTAATGGCGCTCTCCGCAACCGGGCCATGAAAATCATCATGACGCTCGGAATACTCACCGCCAATACCGATAATACGAACGTTATCCCGGCAAGCTAACGCCTGGATAATACGGAGTGAATTGGTCACGACCGTAATATCGATATCCGGGATTTGCCGGGCCAGAAACCAGCAGGTGCTGCTGTTATCCATCAAAATGCAGTCGCCTGGATGAATAAACTGGAGTGCTGCCTTGGCGATTTTTGCTTTAACGTCAGGATGTTCTTCCGTACGTTTACGAAAAGATTCCGCCCGATCCACGCTATTTGTTTGCCAGGCATTGTCTTCAACTGTCACAGACGTAACATCCGGCGTATCCAGTGAAACTGCACCACCAAAGCTGCGGGTGAGTTTCTTATTTTTTTCCAACCTCGTCAGATCTCTGCGAATCGTTTCCTGCGAAACCTGAAATAATTGCGACAGTTCCGTAACGCGCACTGCACCCATTTTCTGAACATGCGCACAAATCATTTTATAACGTTCTGCCTGCAACATAATATTGACCCACGACATCCGATTCCATCATGTGTTTATCATTAATCTTTTTGCCCAGAATTAAAGTGAGTAGTGTCAAGGATCGTTTTACAGCAATAACACACACATCGTAACGTGATAAAAGCCAAAAATTCAATTGCAACAAAAGCAACAAACAATCAAAAAACACAACATAAATCACAAAATATCGCTATTTCTCTCTGTTGCCTCCACGGAAAAACCACCATTCGGTCATGGGCGGGCACGCATAAAACGTAAAAACATGACCGAATTGTTCCGAGTTTGACCGTTTTCGTTGTTTTGCACGTATAAAGCATCAGTCTGAATTTTACATCTTCTTTATTCGGCGTAATTTAAATAAAAACTTTGAAACCACGCCAATTAAAGAACGAGAGGACATCCGTTTTTTATAAAATCAAACGGTAATTCAGGAGTAAAGAATGAATACACTGAAGAATAAAGTGCTTGCCGCTAATTTATCTTTGCCGGCTCATCAACTGGTCACCTTTACCTGGGGAAATGTCAGCGGAATTGATCGCGAAAAAGGGGTAATGGTGATTAAACCTTCCGGTGTCGACTATGACGATATGAATCTGGATGATATGGTCGTCGTCGATATTCACAGTGGGAACGTTGTCGAAGGAAACAAAAAACCGTCGTCTGATACCGACACACATCTGGCGCTGTATCACGCCTTTCCAGACATTGGCGGCATCGTCCATACCCATTCCCGCCACGCCACCATCTGGTCGCAGGCCGGAAAAGATTTAATGCCGCTGGGCACAACCCATGCGGATTATTTCTATGGCGCCATTCCTTGTACACGCCCCATGCGGGATGACGAAATCAACGGACGCTACGAATACGACACCGGCAGCGTCATCATTGAAACCTTTAAACAACGAGGGCTCTCTCCCTGCCAGATTCCTGCCGTACTGGTAAACAGTCATGGACCCTTTGCCTGGGGCACAGACCCTGCCAATGCCGTGCATAACGCCGTTGTACTTGAAGAGATCGCCTATATGAATTTATTCACACTGCAACTGCAACCCCATCTCACCGCGATGCAGCAAACATTGTTGGACAAGCACTTTTTAAGGAAGCACGGCGCGAATGCCTACTATGGTCAGTAATGCCTGATGCAGTGACATAAAAAAGCCTGGCATCGCGCCAGGCTGAGTGAAACCGGATAATCGTTATGCCAGACGCGCCTTCGCATAGCCGATCGCTTGCGCAACCTGCTGAGGAGACACGCCGCCTTTCGCCGCGCGCTTGTCCAGACATGACTGCAATGAGAGGATCGGATAGACATCATCGCCGATGACGCTACTGAATTTCTGTAGGTCGGCCAGCGGCAGATCTTCCAGCGGTTTCCCCTGGCGAATCGCCTCCACGACCGTTTCCCCCACGATATGGTGTGCTTCACGGAACGGGACGCCTTTCGCGACCAGATAATCCGCCAGTTCGGTGGCGTTAGCATAACCCTGCTGCGCTGCTTCCTGACAACGCGGACGTTTCACCTGAATACCGTCCAGCACCAGCGCAGCCATATGCAGGCAGTCCAGCCAGGTGTCGAGCGCGTCGAACAAACCTTCTTTGTCTTCCTGCATGTCTTTGTTATAAGCCAGCGGCAACCCTTTCAGCGTCATCATCATGCCGGTCAATGCCCCCTGAACACGGCCACATTTACCGCGAATCAACTCCAGCGCATCCGGGTTTTTCTTCTGCGGCATCAGCGACGAACCGGAGGTCACACGATCGGAAAGCTCGACAAAGCCCGCCTCACCCGTGTTAAAGAAAATCAGGTCTTCGGCAAAACGCGACAGATGCACCATACCGATAGCGGCGTCCGACAGCAGTTCCAGCACGTGGTCGCGATCGGAGACGCTGTCCAGACTGTTCCGCGTTGCCGAGGCAAAACCCAACCAACTGGCCAGTTGTTCACGATCGATTTCATACGCCGTCCCTGCCAGAGCGCCACAGCCTAATGGGCTAACATCCAGACGCTTCAACGCATCCTGCAAACGGCTTTCATCGCGCGCCAGCATTTCGACATAGGCCAGACACCAGTGCGCAAACGTCACCGGCTGCGCACGCTGCAGGTGGGTATATCCCGGCATCACCGCATCCTGGTTATTATCCGCCGTCTCGACCAGCGCGCTTTGCAACTGACGATTGGCGGTAAGCAGTTCGGTCACCGTCTCTTTGCACCACAGTTTCAAATCGGTGGCGACCTGGTCATTACGGCTACGCCCGGTATGCAGCTTTTTACCTAATTGCCCTACTTTGTCGATCAGTTTGCCTTCCACCCAGCTATGAATATCTTCGGCATCGCTTTGCAGAATCTGCTGAGGATTGGCACGGACCTCTTCCAGCAGAATGTTCAGCGCCTCTTCGAGCTGAAGCTGTTCGTCAGCGGTCAACACGCCGACGGTGACTAACGCTTTGGACCAGGCGACAGAGCCAACAATATCCTGCTCCGCCAGACGGTAATCAAAGCGCAACGAATCGTTGAACTGTTTGAACCGCTGATCTGCTGCCTGAGTAAAACGCCCACCCCAAAGTGCCATAACATGCTTCCTTAAATTCGTTCTTTGAATGTCACTGCCGGATAGCGCTGCGCTAATCCGGCCTACAGGTTGTGTTTTCGTAGGCCCGATAAGGCGTAGCCGCCATCGGGCACAACATAATTACGCCAGAATACGCGTACCGATCGGCGTGCCGTTGAACAGCGCCGGGAGTTGCTCGGCATGACGCCAGGAGGCGATATCCACCGGACGCCCCAGCGTGCGCGCAGCATCCAGTGCGGCATTCACCTTCACAATCATGCCATCCGTAATGATGCCCTGGTCGATCAGTTGCTCCGCTTTCGCGGCGGTCATTTCAGCAATACGCTGACCTTTACCGTCGAGAATCCCGCTCACGTCGGAGAGCAGGATCAGATCCGCCCCCAGCGTCGCCGCCAGCGCCGTCGCCGCCTGGTCCGCGTTCACGTTCATCAGTTGCCCTTCTTCCGTCACCCCAATCGAACTGACGACCGGCAGGAAACCATTTTCCAACAGCGTGTTAATCAGCTTAGGCGAACCCGGCTGCGCCAGTCCAACATGGCCGAGCTCTTCGTCGAGCTGAGTCACTTTTACGCTATCGCCATCGCCAAGGTACAGACCAACGGAGGCAATGTGATGCTTCTTCGCCCAGGCCAGCAGCGTTTTGTTTGCCGTCCCCGCCAGCGCACCGGTGATGATGTCGATCTGGTCGGCAGGCGTAACGCGCAGGCCATTTTTCTTTTTCACCGGCAGGTTGAGCCCTTTCATCAGTTCATCGACGACACAGCCGCCGCCGTGCACAATGACCAGTGGACGCTGATGCGACTCACGATAGTTCACCAGCGCGGTAAAAAGACGTTCCAGCGCCTCTTCACTATCCAGTAATACACCACCCAGCTTGATAATTAATGGACTCATCATTGCACCCTTAAATAAGAGACTGCGTTTCAGCAAAGCCGAAACGGATATTGGCGCACTGCACTGCCTGTGCGGCGGCACCTTTCAACAAGTTATCTTCGGTAGCCACCACAATCAAATGTTCACCTTGTACGGCGAAACCGATATCGCAGAACGGCAACCCAACCACATTCTTCAGCGCCGGAACGCCTTTGTCATACAGACGTACCAGCGGTTTATCACCATACGCCTGCTGCAATACCTCAGCGACCTGCGCATGGGTCACACCCGGCCGCAGTCGACAGGTGATCGTTTCCAGAATCCCACGCGGAAAATTACCCAGATGCGGGGTGAAAATCACCTCGGTCCCCAGATGGGTGGCAATCTCCGGCTGATGACGATGGGTAAACACGCCATACGGTTGCAGGCTCACTTCGCAGAAGCTGTTAGACAGCGCTGCTTTACGCCCCGCACCGCTGACACCGCTGGTCGCGTTAATCACTGGCCATTGCGCCAAATCCAACAACCCGGCATCAATCAATGGCTTAAGAGAGAGTTGCGCCGCCGTGGGATAACACCCCGGCACCGCAATCAGATTCGCCTCTTTCAGTTTGTCGCTGCTCCACTCCGCCAGACCGTAAACGGCTTGCGCAAGCAGTTCGGGGTGCTGATGGGTGAAACCATAATATTTTTCGTAGAACCCGGCATCGTTTACGCGGAAGGCACCGGAAAGGTCGAAGACCACGCAACCGGCAGCCAGAAATTGCGGCGCCAGGTCATGGCTGACTTCGTGGGCGGTGGCTAAAAAAACCACATCCACGCCATCGGTAAACTCGCTGATATCGGACATCGGCTGCAACGGCAGATCGACGATGCCTTTAAGCTGCGGATGCAAATCAGAAATTAACTTTCCCGCATCATTGCTTTGCGCTGAGACGGTCAAAGCGGTTATGGTCATATGGGGGTGGCGATTCACGTAGCTTACAAGCTCTGCGCCCGCATAACCGCTAGCGCCTACAATCAGCGTATTCAACATCAGGTTCCTTTATGCTCAACGTTAATGTATTTTTATGCACATTTATTGCATGAATATTGATACTATCACGACCTAAGGTGTGTCAACAATGAAAATGAACTTACCGCCATTTATCGAGATTTACCGCGCCCTGATTGCCACGCCATCCATCAGCGCTACCGAAGAAGCGCTGGATCAGAGCAATGAGTCTTTAATCAATCTGCTGGCGGGTTGGTTCAGCGATCTCGGTTTCAACGTTGAGATTCAACCGGTTCCGGGAACCCGCAATAAATTTAATCTGCTGGCCAGCACCGGACAAGGTGCGGGCGGTTTACTGCTAACGGGTCATACCGACACCGTACCGTTTGACGATGGGCGCTGGACGCGCGATCCCTTCACCCTCACCGAGCATGACAACAAGCTCTACGGCCTGGGGACGGCGGATATGAAGGGCTTCTTCGCTTTTATTCTCGACGCGCTTCGCGACGTCGATGTGACACAGCTGAAAAAACCGCTCTACATCCTGGCGACGGCAGATGAAGAGACCAGCATGGCGGGAGCGCGTTACTTCTCAGAAAACACGGCGATTCGTCCTGATTGCGCGATCATCGGTGAGCCTACATCGCTACAGCCGATTCGCGCTCACAAAGGCCATATTTCAACGGCAGTGCGGGTGATGGGCCAGTCCGGCCACTCCAGCGATCCGGCGCGTGGCGTTAACGCTATTGAACTGATGCACGACGCGATTGGTCGCATTATGCAGCTGCGCGACACCCTGAAATCGCGGTATCACTACGACGCCTTCACCGTACCGTACCCCACCCTGAATCTGGGCAGTCTGCACGGGGGCGACGCGTCGAACCGAATTTGCGCCTGCTGTGAACTGCATATGGATATCCGTCCGCTGCCGGGCATGACGCTGGGCGACCTGGATGGCCTGCTGACAGAAGCCCTGGCGCCGGTGAGTGAGCGCTGGCCGGGTCGTTTGACCGTTTCCGAACTCCATCCGCCGATCCCAGGCTACGAATGTCCGCCGGACCATCAGCTGGTTGAAGTGGTAGAGAAACTGCTGGGCGAGAAAACCGATGTGGTGAACTACTGCACCGAAGCGCCATTTATTCAGACCCTGTGTCCGACGCTGGTGCTGGGCCCGGGCTCGATTAATCAGGCGCACCAACCGGATGAATATCTGGAAACCCGGTTCATCAAACCGACGCGTGAACTGATTACCCAGGTTGTTCATCACTTCTGCTGGCACTGATCTTCATCACTCTCCGGTAACACTGGAGGGTGACTTTTGTCACAATTTCATAAGTAATACTTATCTGCCGCAAAATGAATTAAATTTCGTAAATTGTCGACATTTATTCGTTTGCTGAAGCGATTTCGCCGCAATTGACGAATGGTTTTTTACGTGGCTTTATAAAGTGAGATGAATTAACAAATGTCCTGATCACAGGACTCATAGATTAAAGATGGGGTGTCTGGGTTAATATGAACGAACAATATTCCGCGTTGCGTAGTAATGTCAGTATGCTCGGCAAAGTGCTGGGAGAAACCATCAAGGATGCGCTGGGAGAGAACATTCTTGATCGCGTAGAAACAATCCGTAAGCTGTCAAAATCCTCACGCGCTGGCAATGAAGCTCATCGCCAGGAGTTGCTCACCACGCTACAAAATCTGTCGAATGACGAGCTGCTGCCGGTCGCACGCGCGTTTAGCCAGTTCCTGAACCTGGCCAACACCGCCGAGCAATATCACAGCAGTTCGCCAAAAGGTGAAGGCGCCAGCAACCCGGAAGTGATTGCCCGCACCCTGCGTAAACTGAAAAGCCAGCCGGACCTGAACGACGCCATCATCAAAAAAGCGGTGGAGTCTTTGTCCCTGGAGCTGGTGTTGACTGCACATCCGACGGAAATTACCCGTCGCACGCTGATCCACAAAATGGGCGAAATCAACGCCTGCCTGAAGCAACTCGATAACAAAGATATTGTTGAATACGAACGCCACCAGCTGATGCGCCGTCTGCGTCAGCTGATTGCGCAGTCCTGGCACACCGATGAAATTCGTAAGCAGCGCCCGAGCCCGGTTGATGAAGCCAAATGGGGCTTCGCGGTGGTTGAGAACAGCCTGTGGCAGGGCGTACCGAACTATTTACGCGAACTAAACGAGCAGTTGGAAGATAATCTGGGCTACCAGTTGCCTGTTGATTTCGTTCCGGTTCGCTTCACCTCGTGGATGGGCGGCGACCGTGACGGCAACCCAAATGTGACCGCGGATATCACCCGCCACGTTCTGCTGCTGAGCCGCTGGAAAGCAACCGACCTGTTCCTGAAAGATATTCATGTTCTGGTTTCTGAGTTGTCAATGGTCGATGCCACGCCGGAACTGTTAGCGATGGTCGGTGAAGAAGGCGCATCGGAGCCTTACCGCTATCTGATGAAAAACCTGCGCGCACGCCTGATGGCGACCCAGGCCTGGCTGGAAGCGCGTCTGAAAGGCGAGAAGCTGCCGAAACCGGCAGGTCTGCTGACACAAAACGAACAGCTGTGGGAACCGCTGTACGCCTGTTACCGGTCGCTACAAGCCTGTGGCATGGGCATTATCGCCAACGGCGAACTGCTCGACACCCTGCGTCGCGTGAAATGTTTTGGCGTTCCGCTGGTGCGTATTGATATCCGTCAGGAAAGTACCCGCCACACCGAAGCGCTGGGTGAACTGACCCGCTACCTCGGTATCGGAGATTACGAAAGCTGGTCAGAAGCGGACAAACAGGCTTTCCTGATCCGCGAACTGAATTCCAAACGCCCGCTGCTGCCGCGTAACTGGGAACCGAGCAATGACACTCGTGAAGTGCTCGACACCTGTAAAGTCATTGCCGAAGCGCCAAAAGGTTCGATTGCCGCCTATGTCATCTCAATGGCTAAAACGCCGTCTGACGTGCTGGCCGTGCATCTGCTGCTGAAAGAGGCTGGAATTGGCTTCGCCATGCCGGTGGCGCCGCTGTTTGAAACCCTCGACGACCTGAACAACGCCGACGATGTGATGACTCAACTACTGAACATCGACTGGTATCGCGGTCTGATTCAGGGCAAGCAGATGGTGATGATTGGCTATTCCGACTCGGCAAAAGACGCCGGAGTGATGGCCGCCTCCTGGGCGCAGTATCAGGCGCAGGATGCGTTGATCAAAACCTGTGAGAAAGCGGGCATCGAGCTGACGCTGTTCCACGGCCGCGGCGGTTCTATCGGTCGCGGGGGCGCGCCGGCCCATGCCGCGTTGCTTTCACAACCGCCGGGCAGCCTGAAAGGCGGTCTGCGCGTGACCGAGCAGGGCGAGATGATCCGCTTCAAATACGGTTTGCCGGAAGTCACCGTCAGCAGTCTGTCGCTGTACACCAGTGCAATTCTGGAAGCGAACCTGCTGCCGCCGCCGGAACCCAAAGACGCCTGGCGTCATATCATGGACGAACTCTCGGTCATTTCCTGTGACGTGTATCGTGGTTATGTGCGTGAAAATAAAGACTTTGTCCCGTACTTCCGCTCCGCAACGCCGGAACAAGAACTGGGCAAACTGCCGCTTGGCTCACGTCCGGCGAAACGCCGCCCGACCGGCGGTGTGGAATCCCTGCGCGCCATTCCGTGGATCTTCGCCTGGACACAAAACCGTCTGATGCTGCCAGCCTGGCTGGGAGCCGGTACTGCGCTGCAGAAAGTGGTCGAAGATGGTAAGCAGAGCGAACTGGAAGCGATGTGCCGCGACTGGCCGTTCTTCTCCACTCGTCTCGGCATGCTGGAAATGGTGTTCTCGAAAGCGGATCTGTGGCTGGCGGAATATTACGATCAGCGACTCGTCGCGAAAGAGCTGTGGCCGCTGGGCAAAGAACTGCGCGAACTGCTGGAAGAGGACATCAAAGTGGTGCTGGCCATTGCCAACGATTCACACCTGATGGCCGACCTCCCGTGGATTGCCGAGTCCATCCAGTTACGTAATATCTACACCGACCCGCTGAACGTCCTGCAGGCTGAGCTGTTACACCGCTCGCGACTGACTGAACAACAAGGCAAAGAGCCCGATCCTCGTGTTGAACAGGCGCTGATGGTCACCATCGCTGGCGTGGCGGCAGGTATGCGTAATACCGGCTAATTTACCCCTCAGCCGCCGCGCGTGCTATTGCGCGCGCGGCGGCGAAAATATTTCTGTCATAACCCCTGCACATTCACTATATTCCTGTCTGTTTTTTCCACTGTGAGATTTTTCCAGAGCAACGTGCGCCTTTGCGCCGGTGCTTCAGATTCTCTTAAGGTTTAGTCGCTACGTTTGGCACCACGTTTAAAGACAGGCTGACAATATGCAATCCACAACTCTCCAGTCTACGCCATCATTTAGCTGGAAAGCCCTTGGCTGGGCGCTTCTCTATTTTTGGTTTTTCTCCACCTTATTACAGGTCATTATTTTAATTACGGGTTTCAGCGGTACCAATGGACTGCGTGACTCGTTACTTTACAGTTCCCTTTGGCTGATCCCGATTTTCCTGTTCCCGAGTCGGACCCGCATTATTGCTGCGGTGGTGGGGGTCGTGTTGTGGGCTACGTCGCTGGCCTCGCTCTGCTATTTCGTCATCTATGGACAAGAGTTTTCGCAAAGCGTCCTGTTCGTGATGTTTGAGACCAATGCCAACGAAGCCAGCGAATACCTGAGCCAGTACTTCAGTCTGAAAATCATCGCTATTGCGCTGGCTTATACCGTCGTCGCCGTATTTCTCTGGACGCGACTGCGCCCCGTCTATATTCCCGGACGCTGGCGGTGGCTCGTCTCTTTTGCGTTGCTGTATGGACTGATTCTGAACCCGTTTGTGGTTCGTTCTGCGTTTGGCAATTCACCGTATGAGAAGACGCTAAGCGGCCTCTCCTCGCGTATGGAACCGGCCGCCCCATGGCAGTTTGTTATTGGGTATTATCAGTATCAGCGCCAGTTGACCTCCCTCAACAACCTGTTGAGCCAGAACCATGCCCTGCCTCCGCTGGCCAATTTTAAAGACAACTCTGGCGACGCGCCGCGCACGCTGGTGCTGGTGATTGGCGAGTCTACTCAACGTGGCCGCATGAGTCTGTATGGTTATCCGCGTGAAACGACACCGGAACTGGACGAGCTGCATAAGTCAGATCCGAATCTGACCGTGTTTAACAACGTCGTGACCTCACGCCCTTACACGATCGAAATCTTGCAGCAGGCGCTGACCTTCGCGAACGAGAAAAACCCGGATCTGTATCTGACGAAACCGTCGCTGATGAACATGATGAAACAGGCGGGATACAAAACCTGGTGGATCACAAACCAGCAGACGATGACCGCCCGTAACACCATGCTGACGGTCTTCTCTAAGCAGACCGACGAGCAGTTTTATATGAACCAGCAGCGTACGCAAAGCGCTCGCGAATACGACACTAACGTGCTGGCGCCATTTAAGAAAATCATGGCTGACCCGGCCCCGAAAAAGTTCATCATTGTTCATCTGCTGGGCACACACATTAAGTACAAATTCCGCTACCCGGAAGACCAGGGCAAATTCGACGGCAGTACCGATCATCTCCCGCCAGGTCTGAACGCAGAAGAGCAGGAGTCGTATAACGATTACGACAACGCCAACCTGTATAACGACAAGGTCGTCGCGAGCCTGATTAAGGATTATAAAGCAACCGATCCGAACGGATTCCTGCTCTATTTCTCCGACCACGGGGAAGAGGTGTATGACACCCCGCCGCATAAAACCCAGGGTCGCAACGAGGACAACCCAACGCGTCACATGTATACCGTGCCGTTCCTGTTGTGGACCTCAGAGAAATGGCAGGCCGCACATCCGCGTGATTTCTCACAGGCTGTGAATCGTAAGTACAGTAGCTCGGAACTGATCCACACCTGGTCCGACTTAGCCGGTTTGACCTACGACGATTACGATCCGACGCGTTCCATCACCAGCCCGCAGTTCAAAGAAACGACGCGCTGGATTGGCAACCCGTACAAGAAAAATGCGCTGATTGACTACGACAGCCTGCCGTATGGCGATCAGGTAGGAAATCAGTAAGTCATTCAACAGGCCACGCTTTTTAGAGTGGCCTTTTTTCACCATGGCGGTTACTGTTTCCCTGTCTGCGCAACGCAAGGGATCATCATGTATCAAGACGTCAGCCATCTCCTTTCTCGCCTGATTCATGGCCCCGCGCCGTTGCGCCAGATTTTCTTTGCCAGTACGCTCACTCCCATCCCGGAACTGGCGTATCAGGTCGATTTTCCCCGTCTGGAAATCGTACTGGAAGGTGAACTGAGCGACGCCAGCCTTGCCGACGCACTCACCCCATACGACGTGCTCTATGTGCCGGCAGGGGGCTGGAACCTCCCGCAGTGGCGAGTCCCGGTGATCACGCTCAGTATTCTGTTTGGTAAGCAACAGTTGGGATTCAGCGTGGTGCAATGGGACGGAAAAACCTATCAGAACCTGGTCAAACAGCACGTGGCGCGCCGTGGCCCGCGTATCGGTTCCTTTCTGTTGCAGACACTCAATGAAATGCAGATGCAACCACAGGAGCAGCAGACAGCGCGGCTGATTGTCGCCAGCCTGCTCAGCCACTGTCGCGATCTGCTTGGCAGCCAGATTCAAACCGCCTCACGCAGCCAGGCGTTGTTTGAGGCTATCCGCGACTATATCGACGAGCGTTACGCATCACCGCTCACCCGGGAATCGGTAGCGCAGGCGTTCTATATCTCGCCGAACTACCTCTCACATCTGTTCCAAAAGACGGGGGCTGTCGGCTTCAACGAATACCTGAACCATACGCGACTGGAACATGCAAAAACATTGTTGAAAGGCTACGACTTAAAAGTGAAAGAGGTCGCGCACACCTGTGGATTTGTTGACAGTAACTACTTTTGCCGCCTTTTTCGAAAAAATACCGAACGCTCGCCGTCAGAATATCGTCGTCAGTATCACAGCCAGCTAACGGAAAAGCAGGTTACTCCAGAATAAGATGGGTATATTGCGGAGCGGAAAGTAACTTACGCACCGCGCTCATTACACGCTGCGGTTCGCGCAGAAAGGCGTTAATCCCGGACTGGACATAGCGGCATTGGGTGAAACGTTCCGCGCCCGCCAGCTCAATATCGGTAATCAGCAGCACGGCATCCGCCCGGCGGATATCTTCTTCGGTTAAGCGATTTTCCGTGCCGAGCGCCCCCTGCGTTTCAATCTTGATGGCCCACTTTTCCTGCTGACACAACTTCTCCAGTCGTTCAGCTGCCATATAGGTATGCGCCACGCCGCTTACGCAGGCCGTCACCGCAACCAGATATCGCCCTGTTGAAATGGACATATTAACCTCCCGTTGTGACCTGAAAGCCTGCGTTCTCCGCCATCTCACGCATTTGGGCGACAACCTGTTCCGTTGGCGCCGGGACGTCCTTCATCGACCATTGCCGCCCAAGCAACCGGTATTTCGGTTCGCCGTAGAGATGAAACGGTAACAGGTGCAGTTGCTTTATACCAAGCGATAACAGCAACGTCAGCGCACGCTGCATATTCTCATGCGTGAGCGTATAGCCGGGGATTAGCGGCAAGCGGGGGATCACATTCACCCCCTCCTCCACCAGCATCTGTAGATTAGCCAGCACGCGCGGCATATTCATCGCCACAATCTCACGAGCCCGTTCAGGCTCCATGATCTTTAAATCGAACAGCACCTCATCACACATTTTCGCCAGCGGAAGCAGTCGACGGACAGGAGCATCGCCTGCCGTTTCAATCGCACAGTGCACACCCCAGCGCCGCAGACGTTGTAAGAATTGCGTAGCAAAAGCCGCCTGCATCAGCACTTCGCCGCCCGACAGCGTCACCCCGCCGCCAGAGGTGCGAAAGAAAACATCATCTTTCATCACCTCACGTTCCAGTTCATCCAGGGTAACGTCGCGACCAATCCGCTCAAACGCCCCGGACGGACACTCATCAGCATCACGCAGACATGGCGAACAGTGCAGACATTTACTTTCCCGTCGCACCGTTTCAATCCGTGGCGAGATCGATTCCGGATTGGCGCACCACGGGCAGGTATGCGGGCAGCCTTTAAAAAAAACCACCGTGCGGATCCCCTGACCGTCATTCAGCGAATAGCGTTGAATATTGAAGATGCGCGCAACCTCCTCGTCGCGCGACGCCATAACCTCACAACTGATGCGCGGTGCGGCGAATAATGTCATCCTGGATCTCCTTCGACAGCTCGACAAAGAAGGCGCTATACCCTGCGACACGCACCACCAGCCCGGCGAAATCCTGGGGACGAAGCTGCGCTTCCCGCAGCGTTTCAGCATTCACCACGTTAAACTGAATATGCTGCAATTTTAGCTGGGTAAAGGCGCGCAGAAAATCACACAGCTTGCGTAATCCTGCCTCGCCTTCCAGCGTGGCGGGCGTGAACTTCACGTTCAGCAACGTTCCGTTGGACAGCAGCGTGTTATCCAGTTTACTGACCGATTTGAGTACCGCCGTCGGTCCCTGCATATCCTGCCCGAGCATCGGCGACAGACCGCCATCCGCCAGTTGCTCTCCGGAAAAACGCCCGTCCGGCGTCGCCCCAACCACCGCCCCCAACGGAACGTGCGCGGAAACGGTATAGGAGCCCGGTGTAAACTGGCCGCCGCGCGGATTCTGGTATTTTTCCACCTCTTTGCAGTAATAACGCAGCAGTTCGGCGCTGATGTCATCCACTTCATCAATATCATTACCGTACTTCTGGAAGCGGTTGATCAGCCTTGCGCGGATCTTTTCCCCTTCCGGCGTGGCGAAGTTAGCCTTTAACACCGCAAGCAACTCGTCGAAACTGAGCCGCTGCTGATCAAACACCAGTCCGTTCAGCGCATGCAGGGAGTCGCTGAGGTTGGCGATACCAATGCCCTGTACGCCGGAGAAATTATAGCGCGCGCCGCCGTCGGTGATGTCACATCCCTTTTCCAGACAGTCGCTGATAAACGAGGAGAGCAGCGGCACCGGCGCCCAGTCACGGTGCCCGATATCACAAATATTGCTGCCTTCGACCATCAGCGTGATGTAGTGGCTAATTTTGGCGCGAATATGCGCCAGCAGGCCGTCCCAGGTCAGCTCGCGATTGCCTTCATTCTCATAGAGGCTTATCTCCATAACCTTCAACATGTTGAACATGGCGATATCGTGCAGGCCGTAGGTTCTGCCCGGAATCGACAACTCCACGCACCCCACCACCGCGTAATCACGTGCATCTTCCAGTGAGACCCCCCGATTGAGGAATGCCGGGATCACCACTTCGTCATTAAAGATCTGTGGAATACCGGTACCCAGCCGGATGGTCTCGGCGGTCTTCATCAGAAACGGCTTATCAATCAGCGCGTTAGTACGTACGCCCAGATTTGGCTGAGGTAACTGCACGTTCTGGTAGGCATCCAGGCAAAGGAACGAAAGCACGTTTACCGCACTGCGGCCATTTTCCGTCAGGCCGCCAAGCAGAGCGGTATACCCGGTCGGGAAACCGGCGAAATAACGCGCGCTGCTGGTCGAACGCAAAAGCACGATGTCATTGCATTTCACCCACAGCGATTCGAGCAACGCTTTCAGGAATGCGGGATCTTCACCCTGCGTCAGCGACGCCTGATAAAACGGCAGCATGTACTGATCGAAACGCCCCAGCGACAGCGAACTGGCGTTAGATTCGTACTGCAAAATGATATTCATGTACCAGAACAACTGGCACGCCTGCCAGAAGGTTTGCGGCTTATCCTGCGCGTTGTGCCGCGAGTTGGCGGCAATCGTCAGCAATTCCTGGCGACGCGTGGCGTCCGTACAGCGTTCAGCCATGCTTTCCGCCAGTATGGCATAGCGCAGAATGTGGCGCTGCGATGCCTCCAGCAGCAGCAGCGCCGCCTGATAAAAGACGTTATCCGGTTCCTGCTGGCAGTGCGCGCGCATCTGCGCCACCAGTTCACCCAGTCCGTGATTCAGCAGACGCGGATAATCAATGATGATATGCCCCTGTCCCTTATCCGTCTGGTTGATGCTAAAAATCTGGGTGCTGACGGCGGCCTTGACCTCATCCGTCATCTGACCGTTGATGAAATCCTTCATCGACCGTTTTTCCCAATAAGGGAAAAGCACATCGCGATAGAGGCGTTTATCTTCTTCACTGATATCGAAACGATCCTGGGGACGGGTCGGAAACTGATCCAACTCCTTGAGCAGCCAGTACGGATCCATTTCCGGCGACATGATGCCCGCCCGTGGCTTAACGGTACGGTTACCGGCAATCAGTTCCTCATCACGAATCGAAATCGCGACATGCTCAAGAATATAAGCCGTCGCTTTCGCCCGACGTAAAATAACCGGTTCCCCTTCCGTCTGCTGATGGCTGGCGGTATACAGCATCGCACGTTCAAGTGAGATTTCACGGTTATTTTTAAAAAGGGCGGTTTTGAGACGATGGATACGGTTGGTCATGAGGGACTCCTGTGGGCATGAATGCCTGATGGCGCTACGCTTATTCGGCCTACAGATTCGTAGGCCGGATAAGGCAACGCCGCCATCCGGCAAACAAAACGGTTACGCTGTCTGCGCCAGATGCGCGCCAATCTTGTTCATGATCGCGTCAGCGCGTTTTACCGCATCGCTGATGTTGACGCGTACGATGGTTTTGCCTGCAAAACGCTCTTCAAATTTGATCCCGATATCCTTGGTGAGAATGACGATATCTGCCTGCGCCACATCAGAGGGTGTCAGTTCATTTTCCAGACCAATCGAGCCCTGCGTCTCAACTTTCACTTCCCAACCTTTTGCTTTGGCTGCGCTTTCCAGCGCTTCGGCGGCCATATAGGTATGTGCAACACCTGAAGGACATGCGGTTACTGCAATAATTTTCGTCATGACGCCACTCCTCACTTAATTAATTTCAAAATCTAAATCCAGATCGTCTTCTTTCTCGTCGGTCTGAGAGACATTCTTCCGCGCCAGACTTTTCAGCACGTTCACACAGACAGCCGTAACCACCGCACCCACCGCCACCGCGGCGACATAGCCCAGTTTGCCTTCAACTACCGGCAGAACAATCAGTCCGCCCCAACCGGCGTAACACTGCGCCCCGAACAGCGCCGCAGTGACCGCACCACAGGCCGAGCCCAGCATGATGGAAGGAATGACGCGCAGCGGGTCAGCGGCGGCAAAAGGAATCGCCCCTTCGGTAACGCCCACACAGCCCATCACCAGCGCGGCTTTACCGGCTTCGCGCTCTTCAGAAGAGAAGTTTTTACGCCCCACCAGCGTCGCCAGTCCTAAGCCCAGCGGCGGCACGCAGATCCCCACAGCCGCAATGGCCACCACGGTGTAAACCCCTTGCGCTACGCAAATCAGCATGAAAGCGTAGGCAACTTTGTTGATCGGCCCGCCCATGTCAAAGGCCAGCATTAGTCCCATAATCACCGCCAACATCACGATGCTGCCCTGCTGCATGCCCTGCAACCACTGGGTCAGACTGACCGTCAACGCGCCTACGGGTTCGCCTAACCCCCACATCATGATGCCCGCCGTGATAAAGGTTCCGACGATAGGGATCACAAAGATGGGCATCACGGAACGCAGCACCTTATGGACCGGGATTTTTTTCAGGTAGTGAACGACGATGCCGCCAATAATCCCGGCAATCAGCGCCCCAAAGAACCCGGCGCCGAAGCTGTTGCCCACCCAGGCACCAATCGCGCAGGGTGCCAGCGCGGAGCGTTCGGCAATGGAATAACCGATGTACGCCGCGAGGAAAGGCACCATCAGCGTCAGCCCGGCCACGCCGATATCAAACAGTTTTTTGAGATTCGGATCGGTCGCGGCATCAGGCACTGCGCCTTTGCCATACAACATGACGGAGACCGCCAGTAATATGCCGCCCGCGACCACAAAGGGGATCATATGCGACACCCCCGTCATCAGATGCTGACGGGTGTTTTTCAGGATTTGTACCAACTCATTCATAAGTCGCTCCCGGGCAGGTGTTTGCCCATATCCATAACGTTGTTGTGGCAAACAATAGGCAATCCGCAAGGGCGCAGACAGTGGATAAAAAGGCCATTTACTGGATTTTTGTAATGTCAGTACAAAAATGGGATCCGCCTCATAAGTTGAGGAATAAGAGAATTCATGGACACCACGAGGAGTTGTGAACTATCTCCCACTTTTCGCCTTACATTACATTTGTCCAGTTTTTGGCAGAATTGTCACATGGCAGCGAACAAGCAAGGCCTTTTATCCTGTAGGCAGAAAACCGTTATGGGAGAGAGGCAATGGCCCTGATTGTGGAATTTACCTGTGAGCTGCCCAATGGCGTCCATGCACGCCCGGCAAGCCATGTTGAGACACTGTGTAATACCTTTACTTCACACATTGAGTGGCACAACCTGCGAACCGATCGTAAGGGCAACGCCAAGAGCGCACTGGCGCTGATTGGCACGGATACGCTGGCCGGCGATCATTGCCAGTTGCTCATTACAGGAGCGGATGAAGCCGATGCCCATCAGCGCCTGGGCCAGTGGCTGCGCGACGAGTTCCCCCTCTGTGACGCGCCGCTGACAGAGGTCAGTAACAGCGAATTAGAACCGCTGCCGGCCTCGCTAACTCACCTGAATCCGCGGCTTTTCCGCGCCCGCAGCGTTTGCAGTGGTAGCGCTGGCGGTATCCTGACGCTTCTCTCTTCGCTGGATCTCAATGCACTCGGCGAACTCCCCGCAGCAAACGATGCGGAAAGCGAGCAATCGGCGCTGGATCGCGGCTTAAGGCTCCTGGTGAAAAACATTGAGTTTCGTTTGCTCGACAGCGACGGTGCCACCAGCGCCATTCTGGAGGCCCACCGTTCGCTGGCAGGCGATACCTCCCTGCGCCAGCATCTGTTGGCTGGCGTTTCTCGCGGCTTAAGCTGCGCGCAGGCGATTGTCGACAGCGCCAACCACTTCTGCGAAGAGTTTGCCCGTTCCAGCAGCAGCTATTTGCAGGAACGCGCGCTTGACGTCCGCGACGTCTGCTTCCAGTTGCTGCAACATATCTATGGCGAAAAACGCTTTCCGGCCCCCGGAAAACTGACCCAGCCGACCGTCTGCATGGCGGATGAATTGACGCCCAGTCAGTTCCTGGAACTGGATAAAACGTTCCTCAAAGGGCTGTTGCTGAAAAGCGGCGGCACCACCTCGCACACCGTGATTCTTGCTCGTTCATTCAATATTCCCACGCTGGTTGGCGTCACGATTGATGCCTTAACCCCGTGGCTGCAGCAAGAGGTCTATATCGACGGCAATGCAGGGGCGGTGGTGGTCGCGCCTGACGAACCCGTCAGCCGCTACTATCAGCAGGAAGCCCGCGTACATGA
This sequence comes from Citrobacter farmeri, assembly GCF_019048065.1. Lineage (NCBI taxonomy): Bacteria > Pseudomonadati > Pseudomonadota > Gammaproteobacteria > Enterobacterales > Enterobacteriaceae > Citrobacter > Citrobacter farmeri. Next base: position 237,990 of record NZ_CP077291.1, on the reverse strand, counting down.
GGCGCTGCGCGAGCAACAGCGTGTCTGGTTGACCCAGGAAGCGCGCACGGCTGATGGTATCCGAATGGAAGTTGCCGCCAACATCGCCCACTCCGTGGAAGCGCAGGCGGCATTCGGCAACGGCGCGGAGGCGGTTGGTCTGTTCCGTACCGAAATGCTGTATATGGACCGGATCAGCGCTCCAGGAGAGAACGAGCTGTACAACATTTTTTGCCAGGCGCTGGAATCCTCGCAAGGACGCAGCATTATTGTGCGCACGATGGATATCGGCGGCGATAAACCCGTTGATTACCTGAATATTCCAGCCGAAACCAACCCGTTCCTCGGCTATCGCGCCGTTCGTATCTATGAAGAGTATGCCGCGCTGTTTACCACTCAGCTCCGATCGATCCTCCGCGCATCGGCGCACGGTAGCCTGAAAATTATGATCCCGATGATCTCCTCAATGGAAGAGATCCTGTGGGTGAAAGAGAAACTGGCGGAAGCCAAACAGCAACTGCGCAATGAGCAGATCCCATTTGATGAGAAGATTCCGCTCGGCATTATGCTGGAAGTCCCGTCAGTGATGTTCATCATCGATCAGTGTTGTGAAGAAATTGATTTCTTTAGCATTGGCAGTAACGATCTGACGCAATACCTGCTGGCCGTTGACCGCGATAATGCCAAAGTCACCCGCCACTACAACAGCCTGAACCCGGCCTTCCTGCGCGCGCTGGATTTTGCGGTGCAGGCAGTACATCGTCAGGGGAAATGGATCGGTCTGTGTGGCGAACTCGGGGCAAAAGGTTCCGTTCTGCCGCTGCTGGTCGGGCTGGGACTGGACGAAATCAGCATGAGCGCCCCCGCCATTCCTGCCGCCAAAGCGCGGATGGCGCAACTCGACAGCCGCGCCTGCCGACAGTTGCTGAATCAGGCGATGGCCTGTCGTACATCGCTGGAAGTAGAGCATCTGCTGGCGCAGTTCCGCATGACGCAGCAGGATGCCCCGCTGGTCACCGCCCAGTGCATCACCCTCGACAGCGACTGGCGCAGCAAAGAAGAGGTGATCAAAGGGATGACCGACAACCTGCTGCTCGCCAGCCGCTGCCGCTATCCCCGCAAACTGGAAGCCGATCTGTGGGCTCGCGAGGCGGTATTCTCCACCGGACTGGGCTTCAGTTTCGCTATTCCGCACAGCAAATCTGAGCATATTGAGCAGTCCACGATAAGCGTTGCGCGCCTGAACGCCCCCGTACGCTGGGGGGATGACGAGGCGCAGTTCATCATCATGCTGACGCTCAACAAACACGCTGCGGGTGACCAGCACATGCGTATCTTCTCGCGCCTGGCTCGTCGCATTATGCACGAAGAATTTCGCAACGCGCTGGTGAACGCCGCGTCTGCAGACGCGATTGCCAACCTGCTGCAACATGAGCTTGAACTTTAAGAGGAAGCAAAATGGAACTGTATCTGGATAGCGCCAATGTGGCGGAAGTCGAACGTCTGGCCCGCATCTTTCCCATCGCCGGGGTGACAACCAACCCAAGCATTGTGGCGGCAAGCAAAGAATCTATCTGGGATGTACTGCCGCGTCTGCAAAAGGTCATTGGTGAGCACGGCATTCTGTTTGCCCAGACCATGAGCCGCGATGCGCAAGGGATGGTGAACGAAGCCAAACGTCTGAACAATGCCGTTCCGGGAATTGTGGTGAAAATTCCGGTCACCTCTGAAGGACTGGTCGCTATCAAGCAGTTGAAAAAAGAGGGCATTGTTACACTGGGCACCGCTGTATACAGCGCGTCTCAGGGGCTGCTTGCCGCGCTGGCGGGGGCGAAATATGTTGCGCCTTACGTCAACCGCGTGGATGCCCAGGGCGGAGATGGTATCCGCACGGTACAGGAATTACAGACGCTGCTGGAACGGCATGCGCCGAAAAGCAAGGTGCTGGCCGCCAGTTTTAAAACCCCGCGTCAGGCGCTGGATTGTCTGCTGGCGGGTTGCGAAGCGATCACCCTTCCTTTAGATGTAGCGCAACAAATGCTCGATACCCCTGCGGTACAGTCAGCTGTTGAGAAGTTTGAGCAAGACTGGAAAAACGCATTCGGTAACATCAACCTGTAAGGGAGATAAAGTATGGATCGCATTATTCAATCACCTGGTAAATACATCCAGGGTGCAGATGTCATCACTCGTCTTGGCGAATACCTCAAGCCGTTGGCTGAACGTTGGCTGGTTGTCGGCGACAAATTTGTTCTCGGTTTCGCCCAGGGCGAGCTGGAAAAAAGCTTTAAAAATGCAGGACTGGCGCTGGAAGTTGCGCCGTTTGGCGGTGAATGCTCGCAAAACGAGATCGACCGTTTGCGCAGCGTGGCGGAAAACGCGCAGTGTGGCGCTGTTCTCGGCATCGGCGGCGGCAAAACGCTGGATACCGCGAAAGCCCTTGCCCACTTTATGAACCTGCCTGTGGCGATCGCGCCGACCATCGCCTCAACCGATGCGCCATGTAGCGCCCTTTCCGTAATCTACACCGATGCCGGTGAATTTGATCGTTATCTGCTGCTACCGCATAACCCGCATATGGTTATTGTCGATACCAAAATTGTTGCTGGTGCTCCGGCGCGTCTGTTAGCCGCAGGGATTGGTGATGCGCTGGCAACCTGGTTTGAAGCGCGCGCGTGTTCACGCAGCGGTGCGATCACCATGGCAGGCGGCAAATGCACTCAGGCGGCGCTGGCGCTGGCTGAACTGTGCTACAACACGCTGCTCGAAGAGGGTGAAAAAGCGATGCTGGCCGCCGAGCAGCACGTCGTCACCCCAGCGCTTGAGCGCGTGATTGAAGCTAACACCTATCTGAGTGGCGTCGGCTTTGAAAGCGGCGGTCTGGCTGCCGCACACGCGGTTCACAATGGCCTGACGGCGATCCCGGATGCGCACCGCTACTACCACGGTGAAAAAGTGGCGTTTGGTACGCTGACTCAGTTGGTTCTGGAAAATGCGCCGGTTGAAGAGATTGAGACCGTTGCCGCACTGTGCCATTCCGTCGGTCTGCCGATTACGCTGGCGCAACTGGATATCAAACAGGATATTCCGGCGAAGATGCGTATCGTGGCGGAAGCCTCCTGTGCGGAAGGCGAAACCATTCACAACATGCCTGGCGGCGCAACGCCGGATCAGGTTTATGCGGCGCTGTTGGTTGCCGACCAGTACGGTCAGCGCTATCTGCAAGAGTGGGAATAACACGCGCTACACTCCCGGCATAGCCGGGAGTGTTTCTCATGCCATCAAATCGGTTCTACCGTCCGTACTTCGCGCTTTTTGCGGCTGACAATGGCCAGCGCCAGAACGATCAGCACAATTCCCCCGCCCTCGACAGGACCGGGATTTTCGCCAAGCAACCACCAGGAAAACAGCACACTACAGACTGGCACCGCCAGAGTGCTTAAACTGGCGATACTGGCAGGCAAATTTTTCAGAACAAACAGCCACAAGCTCCAGGCCAGTGCTGTCGCCAGAATCGCACTATATCCCAGTGCCCAGAGGACCACCGGCTGCCAGTCAACCTCCTGCTGCGGAACCAGCCAGGCCACCGCACTCATCACCAGTGCGGCATATAACATCTGCCAGGCCGTTAACGATAACAAATCCACGTGCGGATGGCGGGCGTACATGCGTTTAGCAACAATGGCGCTCGCCCCCCAGCTCACCCCGGAAAGAAGCGCCAGCAGTACGCTTTTCAACGTGGATAAATTCAGTTGCCACGGCTGCATTACCAGCACCAGCCCCATTGCCGCAATGGCGATCGCCGCGTATTGCAGGCGTCGCAGGCGCTCGCCCAGAAATAGCGCCGCCAGAATAACGACCCAGAATGGCATGGTGTAGGTCAAAATCGCGACCTTTCCCGCCCCACCGCTGACCAGCGCCCACTGACCAAAGCCAATCATCCCGCAGGTCTGCAACAGTGCAATTGCCAGCGTAAACCGAAACGGCGTCGGGCGCAGGCCGCGACCGCGCAGGAGGAGAACAATGAATAAAATGAAGGCTCCGAAGATACAGCGTAATGCAGTGAAGTCGAACGCGCCGATATAGCTCGTGACCTGCTTCATAAAAATCCAGCTATAGCTCCAGATAAGGGTTAGCAAGATAAGACCACCGATTGCCAGTGGATTGCCCTTTCCTGAGACAGACATGATAGTTCCAGTAGATTGACGTTTTCTGCGGACACTATACCCCTACTAATACACTTCAGCGACTGCAGGCAGTCGCTGAAGTGGGTGCAGATTACGTCAGTATCGGGATTACTGCAGGTCGAAGCGGTCCAGGTTCATCACTTTCACCCATGCCGCGACGAAGTCCTTCACGAACTTCACATGCGCATCGCTACCGGCATACACTTCCGCCAGAGCACGCAATACCGCATGAGAGCCAAAGACCAGATCCGCGCGGGAAGCGGTGTATTTCACTTCACCCGTCTGACGATCGCGACCTTCAAACTGTTCGTTTGACTCATCAACCGGTTTCCATTCGTGACGCATATCCAGCAGGTTGACGAAGAAGTCATTGCTGAGGACGCCCGGACGATCGGTAAAGACGCCGTGCTTGCTGCCATCGTAGTTCGCACCAAGAACGCGCAGACCACCCACCAGCACGGTCATTTCCGGTGCGGTCAGGGTCAACTGCTGCGCTTTATCAATCAGCAGAGACTCTGTCGTTGCCGCGCCAGGTTCACCGCGATAGTTACGGAAACCATCAGCGATAGGTTTGAGCAGTTCAAACATCTCAACATCCGTCTGATCCTGACGCGCGTCCACGCGACCGGGGGTGAACGGTACGTGAATGCTGACACCTGCGGCGCTGGCGGCTTGTTCAACCCCTACAACTCCGGCCAGAACGATGATATCGGCCAGCGAGGCTTTAGCCGAGTCACGCTGAATTTTCTCCAGAACCGGCAGCGCACGCGTGGCAATCGCATTGACATCCCAACCGCGTTGCGGCGCTAATGCCAGACGCGCACCGTTCGCCCCGCCACGTTTATCACCACCGCGGAAGGTCGACGCAGATGCCCACGCGACGGACACCAGTTCACCAACAGAGAGGCCAGACGCGGCAATCGCAGACTTCAGGCTCAGGATATCTTCTTCTGTTGGATTGAAAGTCGGTTGCGGCAGCGGATCCTGCCAAATCAGATCTTCTTTTGGCACTTCCGGTCCGATGTAACGCGCTTTTGGCCCCATATCACGGTGGGTCAATTTGAACCACGCACGGGCAAAGGCTTCGTTAAACGCCTGCGGATCGTTCAGGAAGCGACGGGAAATTTTTTCGAATTCCGGATCAAAGCGCAGCGTCAGGTCGGTGACCAGCATGGTGGGCTTACGTTTTTTCGACGGGTCGAACGGATCGGGAATGATTTCTGGCGCATCAACCGCTTCAAACTGGATTGCACCAGCCGGGCTGCGCGTCTGTACCCATTCATATTTGAACAGGTTCTCGAAGAAGTAGTTGCTCCATTGGGTTGGGGTTTGCGTCCAGACCACTTCCAGTCCGGAGGTAATCGCATCCGCGCCCGCACCGCTGCCAAAATCGCTTTTCCAGCCTAAACCCTGGTTTTCGATCGGTGCCACTTCCGGGTCCGGCCCGACATGTGTCGCGGGGCCTGCGCCGTGGGTTTTACCCAACGTATGACCGCCCGCAATCAACGCGACGGTTTCTTCATCGTCCATCCCCATGTTGCCAAAGGTTGCACGAATCGCGGAGGCCGCAGAAAGCGGTTCACCACTGGCGTTAGGGCCTTCCGGGTTAACGTAGATCAGCCCCATCTCGGTGGCGGCTAAAGGCCGTTTGGCCAGTTCTTCCGGGTCACGGTGGGCAAGCCACGTTTTCTCATCGCCCCAGTTCACATCCAGATCCGGTTCCCAGACGTCCTCGCGACCTGCACCGAAACCAAAGGTACGGAAGCCCGAGTTTTCCAGCGCAACGTTACCCGCCAGAATAAACAAGTCTGCCCAGGAAATTTTCTGTCCGTATTTTTGCTTGATTGGCCACAACAGACGACGCGCCTTGTCCAGGCTCACGTTATCCGGCCAGGAGTTCAGGGGAGCAAAACGCTGCTGTCCACGACCCGCGCCGCCGCGCCCGTCAGCGGAACGATAGGTACCAGCACCGTGCCAGGCCATGCGGATAAACAGACCGGCATACGTTCCCCAGTCAGCAGGCCACCACGGTTGAGATTCAGTGAGAAGCGCTCTGAGATCGCCTTTCAGCGCGGAATAATCTAATTTGCTGAATTCTTTGCGGTAATCGAAATCTTCACCCAGCGGGTTTGAGCGATTGGAATGTTGGTTTAAAAGGTCGACGCGAAGCTGGTTAGGCCACCAGTCACGGCTGGTTGTTCCTGCTCCAGCGCTCTGGTCATGGCCGCCCTGATGAAAAGGACATTTTCCGGCGGACGTCGGGTTATGGATATCGTCTGGCGTGCTCATCTATATGCTCCCTTTACAGTGTTTACATTACGATATACACCTACAGAGATAAGATATAGTCGAAATAATCCACAGATTCGATAGCTGATACCTTTTATATTTTTAGTTACAGAGATGTAGATCAAAATGAGGTGTAAAAAAGCCCTCCGGGGAGGGCCGAGGCATTTTATACACCCGGTCGGACACCCAGGGTGTGGCATATCGCGTAGCTCATTTCAGCGCGGTTAAGTGTATAGAAATGAAAATCTTTTACCCCTTCCCGGCTTAAAATTTTCACCATGTCCATGGCGATATTTGCCCCCACCAGTTTGCGGGTTTCCGCATCGTCATCAAGGCCGTTAAACATTTGTGACATCCACGATGGAATGCGCACATTGGTCATATCAGCAAACTTCTTCGCCTGCTTAAAGTTCGAGACCGGCAGAATACCAGGAATGATTTCTACGTCGATGCCCGCGGAGACGCAGCGGTCGCGAAAACGCAGGTAACTTTCGACATCAAAGAAAAATTGGGTGATTGCGCGGTTAGCCCCGGCATCCACTTTACGCTTCAGATTGAGCAGATCCGCCTGCGCGCTTTTCGCTTCCGGATGTACTTCCGGGTAAGCAGCGACGGAGATATCAAAGTCAGCCACCTCTTTCAGCAGACTCACCAGGTCGGCAGCATACATATCCGGTTTACCGCTACCCGCCGGCAGGTCACCACGCAGCGCAACAATGTGGCGGATACCGTTGTTCCAGTAGTCCTGCGCAATGGTGCGCAATTCATCACGGGTCGCGTCAATACAGGTCAGGTGCGGTGCGGCTTCCAGACCCGTGCGATCTTTAATCCCTTTGATAATGCTGTGCGTACGGTCGCGCTCACCCGAGTTTGCACCGTAGGTGACGGAAACAAACTTTGGCTTCAGGCTGCTCAGGCGATCGATGGAGTGCCACAGGGTTTGCTCCATTTCACTGGTGCGCGGCGGGAAAAACTCGAATGAAACGTTAATCTGACCCTGGACTTCCGCCAGGCTCTGATTCAGGGCTTCCCGCTGGTTGGCGTGAAAAAAGCTCATACCTTACCTCATCAATCGCTTGTCATTATATGTTGTGTTGTGAACATCTATCCGTTTAGACGTCCAGATGTAAAAAATGACGGAAAAGCACGATGACGTCAACTGAAAAATCATCGTTGATGGTGAGGAAAAGTCAGGGAAGATGAAAAAAATTCACGTTAACCCACCATTCACAGAGAGGGCATCACGCTTTTCAGCCACTGTAAGCGCGCAACGTTCTCCGGCAGCATCACCAGCCCCGCCTGAATACTGAGCTCACCGTCGCACAGTGGACGAAAAACCACGCCCTGGCGCTGAATAGCGGCAAAGGAGGCCGGAAGTAAGCTCAGACCATCGCCATGGGCAATTCGCGCCAACAAAACGTCATGCTCCAGCGGCTCTTCAAGACAGGCAGGGGCGTAACCCACGCGCTGGAAGCACTCCCGTGTCGCGTCGAAGAAGGCCGGATTTCGTTCCCGGCTAAACCAGAACAGCGGCCGGTGGTGAAGTGCCGTCAGGGGGACGGACTCTCTGTCTGCCTCTGGCCAGATGGCGGGTAGCGCAGCAATGAGCGGCTCGTGCCAGTCGATCGGCGTGACGGCAAGTCCGACGGCCTCCAGCGGCAACACCACCACGGCAGCATCCAGTTTTCCGCGTCGTACCTGACGCACCAGATCGGGCGAGCCCTGACGTACCAGACGCAGAGTTTCTACCCGGGTATTGAGTTGCGTTTCCAGCGTAGCGAAAACACCCTGCTCAAACGCCGTCGTCAGCCCCAGACGCAGCGACTGCACGCCATTTGGCGCAAGCTGACTCAGGGCTGCCCAGGTTTTATCCTGCTGTTCCAGCAGCGGCCGCACGATCTCCAGCACGCGCAACCCCTCGTTTGTCAGCGTCAGGCCTTTGGTATGACGGACAAACAGCGTCACCCCCAGACGTTCTTCTAGCTGGCGAATATGGCGGCTGAGCGGCGGTTGCGACATAAACAGTCGCTGGGCCGCCCGGCTCATGTTGTTCTCTTCCGCCACTACGGCAAAGTAGCGCAGCTGGCGGATGTCCAGAGAGTGCAGAGGCGGTGTTGTCATACCGAAAAGGTATCACGGAAACGGTATTATCCAAATCATTCCGCCCGCCCTATCCTCACGCCATACATTACGCAGACGAGGAAGATACTATGCATTCAGAACGCTTTATTACCGGTCAAAACATGTTGCAGCAGGTCGATGGCAAAGGCGGCGATGCCGTCGTTGAGAGCCTGAAAGATATTGCTCCCGACTTCGCCCGCTATCTGATTGAGTTTCCTTTTGGCGACATCTATTCCCGACCCGGGCTGGATTTACGCAGTCGGGAGATTGCCACCGTCGCCGCATTGACCGCGCTGGGTAACGCCACGCCGCAGTTGAAGGTACATATTGCCGCCGCGCTGCACGTCGGGTTAACGCAGGAGGAGATTATTGAGGTGATGATGCAGATGGCGGTGTATGCCGGTTTCCCGGCCGCGCTGAACGGTCTGTTCGCCGCAAAAGAGGTCTTTGCGGCGAACCCTGAAGGCTGATTACAGCAGTTGCGCCAGACGGTTAATATCCGATTGGATCGCCCCGGCGGTGACGTCACGCCCGGCGCCGGGTCCGCGGATCACTAACGGGTTATCGCGATACCAGCGACTTTCAATGGCGAAGACGTTATCGCACGGCAGCAGCGCCGCCAGCGGGTGCTCTGGACGAACGGCTTCAACGCCGACGCGCGCTTTGCCGTTGGCGTCGAAACGCGCCACATAGCGTAGCACCAGCCCCATTTCACGGGCCGCTTCCAGACGTTGCACCATCTGGTCGTTCAGCTCATCGCCATTTTCAAAGAAGTGATCGATTGAACCTTCTTCACAATGCGCAGGAACCAGCGACTCAACGCGAACCTGATCCGGCTCGATGTCATAACCCGCTTCACGCGCCAGAATCACCAGCTTGCGCATTACATCTTTACCCGACAGGTCGACACGCGGATCGGGCTCCGTCAGCCCCTGCTGCCAGGCCTGATCCACCAGATCGGTAAACGGCACGGATCCATCAAACTGCAGGAATAGCCAGGACAGCGTACCGGAGAAGATCCCACTGATTGACAGGATGGTGTCGCCGCTGTCGATCAGATCACGCACGGTGTGGTTGATCGGCAACCCTGCCCCCACGGTTGCATTGTACAGCCAGTGACGCCCGGTCTTATCAAACGCGTCGTGGATCTGGCGATACTTATTGCTGGTGCTCGCTCCGGCCAGTTTGTTAGCGCTGATGACGTGGAAACCGTGACTGGCGAAGTCGAGATATTGATCGGCCAGTTGTTCGCTTGCGGTCACATCCAGCACCACCAGATCGTCATAGGGGTGCGCGCGCATCCACAGGAACAGCGACTCTTCATCCTGTTCAATGGCTTCATCGTTGAAAAACGCCAGCGCCCGGCTGGCGTCCAGTCCTTCGTCGTTCAGCAGGCTGCGACGGCTATCGACCACCCCTGCCAGCACAAATTCAAAACCGGTACGCGCCGAGAGCGTGCTCTGCTCGCGGGCAAACAGTTCCAGCCAACGGGAACCAATATTGCCCTTACCGAAGAGCACCAGGCCGATGCGTTTTTCTGCGCGGAAAATGGACTGGTGAAGACCCTGAATCAGGCTCTCCGTCGGGCCGGTACGCAGCACGGCGACCAGGCTGATGCCCTCTTCCGACTGCCAGGTAAATTCCACCGGCTGTCCTTTCAACTGCTGCCAGAAGCGATGGCAGTGCAGCGGGTTACGGGTGACGCCCGCGCCCACCATCGCCACCAGCGCCAACCCCTGACGTAAACGCAGTTCACCTGGTAAACCCGCTTCATCAAGGATTCGCAGGGCGCTGTCGGCTACTTCCGAGGTGTAGCAAAACTGCAGCAGATGACGATCGGTATGGACACCAACGGCCAGCGGACGCACCTGCGCACGCTTGAGAACCTGGTCGATATCTTTATGCGCCTGCTTAAAGTCCTGACTGGCAGGAACCTGAAATTCAATCAGGCAAACGTCATCATGGCTGGTCACGATACGTGCGCCAGTACCTGAAGCCAGGACGCGCTCAATGCGCGTAGAACCTTGATCCGGCGTGTAGCTACAGCGCAACTGGAGATCGATATCGCTCCCGGAAACCGGCTGCAGCGTACGGGCGTGCAGAACCGGTGCTGCCAGACGCGCCAGCTCGCTGGCTTCATCCAGACGCAACAGCGGCAACAGGCAGGCATCTTTAACTTTACGCGGATCGGCGCTGTATACCCCGGCGACATCGCTCCAGATGGTGACACGGGAAACCCCTGCCAACGCGCCAATCTGCGTGGCGGAATAGTCGGAACCGTTACGGCCCAGCAGCACCGTATCGCCCGCATTACTGCGGCTGATAAAACCGGTCACCACCAGACGTTTTTGCGGGTGCTGGATCAGCAGTTGTTGCAATAACGGATAAGAAAGCCCTTCATCCACCTGCGGTTGCGCGGCGCGCTCGGCGCGTAAGAACTCGCGCGCATCCAGCCAGGCCGATTCCATACCCTGCTGATTAAGCACTGCAGACATCAAGCGTGCTGACCACACTTCACCGTGCCCCACAACCTCCGCATATACGGCGTCATTCACACCGCTGTCCAGTAGATTTGCCAGACGCTCCAGATCGCTAATAAACAGGCTGGTTAATGCCTCCGCCACGTCGGCGGGAAGCAGGCCGCTAATCAGCTCACACTGATAGCGACGCAGAGTCTGTTGCACCTGATGCGCAGAGAGGCGATCGGTCTGACTTAATTTCAGCCAACTGATCAGTTGGTTGGTCGTACTGCCCGCGGCGGAAACCACCATCATGTCATCAGGCTGTGAGTATTCCGCCATGATGCCCGCGACGCGCAGATAACATTTCACGTCAGCCAGACTACTACCACCAAATTTGTGCAGTTGACGACCCTTCGCCCCTGCCTGCGCAATCACACTCATGTTTACCCCTTGTTTGCAGCCCGGAAGCCATTTTCCAGGTCGGCAATTAAATCTTCGCCATCTTCAATACCGGTAGAGATACGTAGCAGCGTCTCGGAGATCCCGGCGGCGGCACGCGCTTCTGGCGCCATGCCGGCATGCGTCATTGTTGCCGCGTGAGAGATCAGGCTTTCCACTCCCCCTAAGGATTCCGCCAGCGTAAACAACGACAGCCCGCTCAGGAAACGACGTAGCGTCTGCTCATCGCCATCCAGTTCAAAACTCAACATTGCGCCAAAGCCTTTCTGCTGACGCGCGGCAATGTCATGCCCCTGATTTTCCGGCAGCGACGGGTGATATAGCTTTTTCACCAGCGGCTGGGTTTGCAGATAATCGACGATCGCCTGCGCATTGCGTTGCGCGACTTCCATGCGCGGCGACAGCGTACGCAACCCGCGCAGCAGCAGGTAACTGTCAAACGCGCTGCCGGTCACGCCGATATTATTCGCCCACCATGCCAGTTCGGTGACGATTTCCGGATCTTTGGCTATCACCACGCCTGCGACCACATCAGAGTGGCCATTCAGATATTTCGTGCATGAATGCAACACCAGATCGGCGCCCAATGCCAGCGGATTTTGCAGTGCCGGGCTTAAAAAAGTGTTGTCGACAACGCTGACGGCTCCTGCGTCACGCGCCAGTTGGCAGATTTTCGCAATATCCACCACGCGTAACAGCGGATTACTCGGACTTTCAACCAGCACCAGTTTGGGTTTTTCTGCCAGCGCGGCCTGCAATGCCTGCTCATCGCCTTGATCGACAAACCGTACGCGATAGCATCCGCGCTTCGCCAGACTGTCAAACAGGCGGTAGCTGCCGCCGTAGCAGTCATGCGGTGCCACCAGCAGATCGCCAGGCTTCAGGAACACGGTCGTCACCAGATGAATCGCCGACATGCCGGTATTGGTCATCACCGCCCCCGCACCGCCTTCCAGTTCGGCCAGCGCACGCTGAACCACATCGCGCGTAGGATTGCCGCGACGGGAGTAGTCATGGGCACGAGGCTCATTAAATCCGGTAAAATTATAAGTGCTGGAAAGGTGAATCGGCGGAACGACGCAACCGTACTGTTCGTCGTCATTTAACCCGCTACGCACTGCGATGGTGGCCTGTTTACGCGTCATGTTAGGGTGTTCCTGAGCTGAGTCGATGAAAAGTCAGGTCCCAGAGTAAACAGGTTAACAATAGACGTCAATACATCTGGACATCTAAACTTCTTTGCGTATAGATTGAGCAAACTGGAAATAGCCGTTAAAATTATCTGCATTAGCGCACAACTACAGGCGCTTTATCAGTGTCACAGTATCGCCTGTACGGTAAACTATGCGGAATTACGGCGAGTAGCCACACAAATAGTGCGGCTTTGCCTCATATTAATGACAAAGAGGATTAAGTATCTCATGGCTGAATGGAGCGGCGAATATATCAGCCCATACGCTGAGCACGGTAAGAAGAGTGAGCAAGTAAAAAAAATTACGGTTTCCATTCCTCTGAAGGTGTTAAAAATCCTCACCGATGAACGCACGCGTCGTCAGGTGAACAACCTGCGCCACGCCACCAACAGCGAGTTGCTGTGTGAAGCGTTTCTGCATGCCTTTACCGGGCAACCCCTGCCGAACGATGCAGACCTGCGTAAAGAGCGCAGTGATGAAATCCCGGAAGCGGCGAAAGAGATCATGCGTGAACTGGGGATCGACCCAGAGACGTGGGAATATTGATTTGCAAAAAAGAGCGGCGCGGGCTTCCTGGCCGCTCTTTTTAATTGTGTAACAAGGACGTTATGCCATGAATCGAGGCTTACTGGTTTTCAGTCTGCTGATTGCGACGCCTGTTTTTGCCTGGGAACCGCAAACCGGCGACATCATCTTTCAAACGTCCTTATCCTCCCAGAGCCAGGCGATTCAACTGGCAACGCATTCTGACTATAGCCATACCGGCATGATCGTTATCCGCGAGAAAAAAGCGTATGTCTTTGAAGCCGTCGGCCCGGTGGTTTATACCCCACTGCAAAAGTGGATAAAACACGGTAAAGACGGAAAATACATCGTACGTCGCGTTGACGGCGGACTCTCGGCGCAGCAGCAGCAAAAGCTCGCGCACACCGCAAAGCAATATCTCGGTAAACCATATGATCTGGCCTTTTCCTGGAGTGACGAGCGTCAGTACTGCTCCGAAGTGGTGTGGAAGGTGTATGACCATGCGCTCGGAATGAAAATGGGTAAGCTGCAAAAGCTAAAGGATTTCGATCTCAGCCACCCGGCGGTGCAAGCCAAAATGAAAGAGCGCTACGGTAAAAATATCCCGCTGAATGAAACGGTTATTTCCCCGCAGGCGCTTTTTGACGCGCCGCAACTGGCAACAGTCGGGAAGGCGAGGCCGCTGCTTTGGTGGTGAAGCAACAAAGGCAGAGGTTTCCCCCTGCCTTTCAGACGCATAATCCCGTTATCTTTATAAAGTACTCGCGGTTTATTTGCTAATCCCATTAAATTTATTCAGTGTTGCTTCCATTTTGAGCGTTTCTTTACGGTTCAGTGGATAGAAATAAATCAGCATCACGGCGGCTAAAAACAGGCATAAAGCCGGTATGAGATTTGCCATCGTGTAAATATTTTCCTGCACGACGCTGGTTTGCACAGCCCCGCCCGTTGACGAGGATTGATAGCCGATAAGCGCCAGCATAAAACCCCCAATGGCTCCCGCACATGCCTGACCCACTTTGCGAGCAAAGAAGTTCACACCATAAACGGTGCCATCTTCACGATCGCCAGTAACATACTGATGGTAGTCGCAAACATCAGTCATAAATGCCCAAATCATCAGGTTGAATAATCCGGCCCCAAGCGTCGCAAGGAAAAGAAAGACCAGATAGACTTTCGCATCCGTAATGTGGATGAAGTACATCATCAGATACATCACCACTGAAAAGAGCAGTGCGCCTACGCTGGCTTCTTTTTTACCAAACCGCTTCGTAAGCCAGGACGCCGATGGTGCCAGCAGAATCAGGGAACCAAAGGTAAATAAGAGAGCGACAGACATGGCTGCTTTATTGTGGAAATAATCATTAAACAGATAGGTCATATTGGTGCCGGAGAGACCCTGGTTAATAACAATAAGCAGATCAACCACAACCAGCACAATCAACGCCTTATTGCGTAGCAATCCCTTGAGTAAAACAGAGACGGGCATGCTCTCTTTCTTTTCTACGCGCACGCGCTCTGTCGTTAAATGACAGGTCAGTGTTAAAAAGATAAAAGCCAGTATCGAGCAGCCAATCGCAATCCAGAAGAAATGTTGCCCCGAAATAACCATGCTTCCATCAACAAGGGTGGTATACATCAGAATAGGAATAAAAAAACCGGTTGCCCCACCCCCTATCGCTGAGCCAACGCTACGGTATGTCGAAAGCGAAACACGATCGTCCGGATTCGAGCTAATCGCGGCTGACATTGCACCATAGGGAATGCTAACGGTCGATAACAACGCTCCATAAATAAAATAGGAACAGCAGATATAGATGATTTTCACCGTTTCAGAAAATTCATGAACAAACGGCAGAAAAAGAACGACCGAAATGATGCAGAAAGGGTATTTCATGCGACGAACCCAGGGATTAAAACGCCCGTAAACGGTCAGTTTAGACGTATCGCATAAGCGCCCTACGGCAACATCCACAAACGCATCAAAGAGTTTTGTTACAAAATAGAGTGACCCGACAATAACCCCGGAAACACCGAGCACATTAGTGTAATAAATCATTAGAAAGCTATTTACCAACCCAAGGATAAAACAATTTCCCAGGTCGCCACACAAGTAACCTATTTTATCTCTAAATCCGAAAGGCCTGATAGCAATGCTGGCATTACTTCTTATAACATTTTCATCACTGGACATTATGTCAACTCCTGGGCACCTTATTCACGCGAAAATTAAAGCCCGCGTAGTTTTGCGTATTGAAAGGCAACTTGATCATGTTTTGTATAGATAAATTTCATGTTAACGGGATTAACAATCAGAAGTTATAACCCAGACCCACGCGATAACGCGTCTGGCGATCGTCTGTCGTTGTTGTGTTATAACCAGAGGAAACGTTACCCACTTCTACAAAAGGAACCCAGGAACCTAACTTATACGCAACACGGAAGTTATATTCATAATCTTCATTTTTATTGTTATACAAATCTTCACTATCGGCAATTTTATAAATGCCGTTGAGTTCAAACATCCAGTTATTGAGGTTATAACCGAGCCATGCTTCCGGGCGATAGACCATCCGGTCATCTTTGCCGTCAGCATTTCTACGCATATATTCCTGACGATAGCGGAATGCAGTCCACCAGTTATCATTGATATTATACTGTACGCGTAGATAAGGCTTATAGATCGCTATGTTATCACCCGTTTCAACGGCGATGCCCGGCTGCCAGATGAGACCCTGCCAGGTAAATTGATAGCTTGCGGTATATTCGTTGCCATTGCTTTCCATATTGTTCCACGCATCATTCGATTGCGCATTATCAGAACGGGAGATAGCTTCTACTGCCACACCAAAACCAGTCGCAAAACGGTGAGACATATAAACACGGTCATAGTTACGTCCATCATCATAATATTCATGACGATAATCTACGTAGCCAGCATGAGCAGCCCCAGATAATAATGGAATAAGTAACAATGCATATCCACGCTTCATAGCAATCCCTCTCAATAAAAAACGCCCACAACGGTCTGACCTTATCAACATCACTACGATAAAGCGCAATGATGAAAATAAAGATAAAATAGATTTATATTACGTAACGAAGTTTATTTAAGTGGGAAAGTGAAAACCTTTTAAATTTTGCCAGCAAATACAAATTGTGGCAAAAAAGGGAAGATAAGCGAGACAGACGTCACCAACTAAAACAATTTACCGATAAATTAAAACGCCATTTCAAGATGGTATTATATTATTTATTCAAGACGTCAATAATTAAGATGAAAAAGATAAATTTCAGATACAAAAAAAGCGCCAGAAGGCGCTTTTTTTTGACAGCAGAAACTTATTTGCTGCCCGGGATGTTGAAACGCTTGTTGAAGCGGTCAACACGGCCACCGGTTGCAACGTCACGCTGTTTGCCAGTGTAGAACGGGTGGCATTTACCGCACACGTCCAGGTTCAGATCGTGACCAACGGTAGAGCGAATTTTCATGACGTTACCGCAAGAACAGGTAGCAGTAATTTCTTCGTATTTCGGGTGAATATCTTTTTTCATGGGGAAACCTCAGTTTAAGGCCGCGTCGCTCTTCCAGCCCTAACGCCAGACACCACGCGATGTTGATAGTATAGTTTTGACACAAGTAATTTGCATCAAAGGCGGCGAATCATACAGAAATTAGCCCGCTCATGCAAACTGATTCGCTCGTCACCCACGACTAATGTGTATACTAACCGGCCAGATTTCAAGTCAGGATGATTTATGCCCGTAGCGCACGTTGCCTTACCCGTTCCGCTCCCTCGCACCTTTGACTATCTTCTGCCGGAAGGTATGAACGTCAAAGCGGGGTGTCGCGTGCGCGTACCGTTTGGCAAACAGCAGGAGCGCGTTGGGATCGTGGTCTCCGTCAGCGACAAAAGCGAGCTGCCGCGGAATGAACTGAAAGCGATCGTTGATGTGCTGGATGGTGAGCCGCTCTTTTCGACCTCCGTCTGGCGTCTGCTGATCTGGGCGGCGGATTATTACCATCATCCCATTGGCGATGTGCTGTTCCATGCCCTGCCCATTCTGCTGCGTCAGGGGAAACCTGCTACCAACGCGCCAATGTGGTACTGGTTTGCCACCGAAGAGGGCCAGGCTGTTGATCTCAATAGCCTGAAACGCTCCCCCAAACAGCAGCAGGCGCTGGCCGCATTGCGACAGGGAAAAATCTGGCGCGATCAAGTCGCCGATCTCGAATTCAACGATGCTGCGCTTCAGGCGCTGCGTAAAAAAGGCTTGTGCGAGCTGGCAAGCAAAACCCCCGGTTTTAGCGACTGGCGCACGCACTACGCGGTCTGTGGCGAACGTTTGCGACTGAACACCGAACAGGCCACCGCCGTTGGCGCAATTCACAGTGCGTCAGACAGTTTCTCCGCCTGGCTGCTGGCCGGGGTAACGGGATCAGGTAAAACCGAAGTTTATCTGAGCGTACTGGAAAACGTTCTGGCACAGGGTAAGCAGGCGCTGGTAATGGTGCCGGAAATTGGTCTTACGCCGCAAACCATCGCCCGTTTTCGCGAACGTTTCAACGCACCGGTGGAAGTGCTGCATTCCGGTCTCAATGACAGCGAACGCCTTTCTGCCTGGTTGAAGGCCAAAAACGGCGAAGCGGCAATCGTCATTGGCACACGCTCCTCCTTATTTACGCCGTTTAAAAATCTCGGCGTGATCGTGATCGATGAAGAACACGACAGTTCCTATAAACAGCAGGAAGGCTGGCGCTATCATGCCCGCGATCTGGCGGTCTGGCGCGCCCATAGCGAACGCATTCCGATAATCCTCGGTTCGGCAACTCCGGCACTGGAAACGCTGGGCAACGTGCGGCAGAAAAAATACCGTATGCTGCGCCTGACGCGCCGCGCCGGAAACGCGCGTCCCGCGATTCAGCACGTGTTGGATTTAAAAGGTCAGCAGGTGCAGGCCGGTCTGGCGCCAGCGCTGATCGCCCGTATGCGCCAGCATTTACAGGCCGACAACCAGGTGATTTTATTTCTCAATCGCCGGGGCTTTGCACCTGCGCTGCTTTGCCACGACTGCGGCTGGATTGCGGAGTGCCCGCGTTGCGATCACTACTACACCCTGCATCAGGCACAGCACCATTTGCGCTGTCATCACTGCGACAGCCAGCGTCCGGTGCCGCGTCAGTGTCCTTCCTGTGGATCGACGCATATGGTCCCGGTTGGGTTAGGAACCGAGCAGCTTGAACAGGCGCTGGCCCCCTTCTTTCCCGGCGTGCCCATTTCCCGCATTGACCGGGATACTACCAGCCGCAAAGGATCGCTTGAGCAGCATCTGGCGGAAGTACATCGCGGTGGCGCAAGGATCCTGATCGGCACCCAAATGCTGGCAAAAGGCCACCACTTCCCTGACGTGACGCTGGTTGCGCTGCTGGACGTGGACGGTGCGCTGTTCTCGGCGGACTTCCGCTCAGCGGAACGCTTTGCCCAACTTTATACGCAGGTTTCCGGGCGTGCAGGACGCGCAGGCAAACAAGGGGAAGTGGTTTTGCAAACCCACCATCCGGAACATCCGCTGCTGCAAACCCTGTTACATAAAGGCTATGACGCATTTGCTGAACAGGCGCTGGCGGAACGACAAACCCTGCAATTGCCGCCGTGGACCAGTCACGTCATCATACGTGCGGAAGATCATAATAATCAGCAGGCGCCGCTGTTTTTGCAGCAACTGCGTAATCTGATTCACGCCAGTCCCCTGGCTGACGATAAGCTCTGGATTTTAGGCCCGGTACCGGCGCTGGCGCCGAAGCGCGGCGGACGTTATCGCTGGCAAATTTTATTGCAACATCCATCGCGGATTCGTTTGCAGCATATCGTGAGTGGCACGCTGGCACTCATCAATACGTTACCGGAATCGCGCAAGGTGAAATGGGTGCTGGATGTCGATCCCATTGAGGGATAACGCCCTCAGATGCGAGGCGGATCGTAAAATTCAACATCCGTCACACTTTTTATGAAAATTCTGTAACCGTTTCCATTCGCTATCTGATAAAAATGTTTTTGATGTGAATTCAACAGGGATTGTGCTGCGCCGGATTACCCTGGCGAGGAGAAAGAGTGAAACCGAATAAGCAGACCGCTGCCGCTACAATGAAAGATGTTGCCATGAAGGCGAAAGTCTCAACGGCAACGGTGTCCCGCGCGCTAATGAACCCCGATAAAGTCTCTCAGTCCACCCGCAACCGGGTGGAACAGGCAGCTGTAGAAGTGGGGTATTTACCGCAGGCGACGGGACGCAACGTTAAACGTAATGAATCGCGAACGATTCTGGTGATTGTCCCGGATATTTGCGATCCCTTTTTTAGCGAATTGATCCGTGGGATCGAGGTCACCGCCGCCAGTCATGGTTATCTGGTGCTGATCGGCGATTGCGCACACCAGAACCAGCAGGAAAAAACCTTCGTCAATCTGATCATCACCAAGCAAATTGATGGCATGTTGCTGTTGGGCTCGCGTCTGCCGTTTGACGCCAGTATTGAAGAGCAGCGCAATCTGCCGCCGATGGTGATGGCGAACGAGTTTGCGCCGGAACTGGAGTTACCCACCGTCCATATCGATAACCTGACCGCGGCCTTCAATGCCGTGAACTACCTGCATGAACTGGGGCATCAGCGCATTGGCTGCATTGCCGGACCGGAAGAGATGCCGTTGTGTCATTACCGCTTGCAAGGTTACGTGCAGGCGCTGCGTCGTTGCGGTGTGACGGTGGATCCGCACTACATCGCTCGCGGGGATTTCACTTTCGAAGCTGGCGGCAATGCGCTCAGGCAGCTATTTGAATTGCCGCAACCGCCGACAGCGGTATTTTGTCATAGTGATGTCATGGCGCTCGGCGCCCTCTCCTGGGCCAAGCGTCAGGGCATCAAAGTCCCGGATGACCTGTCGATTATTGGTTTCGACAATATCGCCCTGGCGGAATTTTGCGATCCGCCGCTGACCACCGTTGCGCAACCACGCTTCGAAATTGGTCGTGAAGCGATGCTGTTGTTGCTGGATCAAATCCATGGACAAAATGTCAACAGCGGCTCGCGTTTGATGGACTGTGAACTGATCCTTCGCGGTACCACGCGCGCCTTAACGTAAACCTTTCAGACACCGTGTCTGGTCAAAGGCCCGCCGCTTAAGTAACATGGCGGGCTGACGAACAAATCAATACAGCGAAACGATAGTGGCACAACGAGATTATGTACGTCGCGGCCAACCGGCACCTTCGCGGCGCAAAAAGAGCACCTCACGGAAAAAGCAACGCAACACGTCTGCGGTATCGCCCGCAATGGTCGCCATTGCCGCCGCCGTCCTTGTGGCCTTTATCGGTGGTCTGTACTTCATCACGCATCATAAGAAAGAAGAATCCGAAACGTTGCAGGGTCAGAAAGTGACTGGCAACGGGTTGCCGCCTAAGCCGGAAGAGCGCTGGCGCTATATTAAAGAGCTGGAAAGCCGTCAGCCGGGCGTCCGCGCACCGACAGAACCGTCTGCAGGCGGTGAAGTGATGAAACCGGATCAACTGACCAACGAACAGCGCCAGTTGCTTGCGCAAATGCAGGCCGACATGCGTCAGCAGCCAACGCAACTCAACGAAGTGCCGTGGAACGAACAAACGCCGGCAC
This sequence comes from Citrobacter farmeri, assembly GCF_019048065.1. NCBI lineage: Bacteria > Pseudomonadati > Pseudomonadota > Gammaproteobacteria > Enterobacterales > Enterobacteriaceae > Citrobacter > Citrobacter farmeri. Next base: position 217,109 of record NZ_CP077291.1, on the reverse strand, counting down.
AGCGTCAGCAAACGTTGCAGCGCCAGGCTCAGCAACGTCAGGTTGAGCAGCAGCAACAGCAGCAGTGGAACAATACGCAGCCAGTTCAACAGCCGCGTACGCAACCACAGACACAAACGCGCACGGCGCAAACGGCACCGGTACAGCAACCCTCGAAGCCTGCCACGCAGTCGCAGAAACCCGCCGCGACGTCACAGCCGTATCAGGATCTTCTACAAACCCCAGCGCACACAACGGCATCTCAGCCGAAAACGCAGCCAGCCGCTCCGGTTGAGCGTGTGCCAGAGGCACCGAAGCCGACAGCGGAGAAGACAGACGAACGTCGCTGGATGGTACAGTGCGGCTCGTTTAAAGGCGCAGAGCAGGCAGAAACCGTGCGTGCACAGCTGGCTTTTGAAGGCTTTGACTCCAAAATCACCACCAACAATGGCTGGAATCGCGTGGTCATCGGGCCGGTGAAAGGCAAAGAGAATGCCGACAGCACCATTAGCCGTCTGAAGATGGCAGGTCACACAAACTGTATTCGACTCGCCTCCGGGGGTTGAAACCCCCAAAATCCCCCCCATCTATACTTGCATTACGCCCCGTACACCGTGCGGGGCTTGTATTCTGTATTTGTAACCAAGGGGTCTGCTCGTGACAACAATAGTAAGCGTACGCCGTAACGGCCATGTGGTTATCGCCGGTGATGGTCAGGCCACACTGGGTAACACCGTAATGAAAGGCAACGTGAAAAAAGTACGCCGTCTGTACAACGACAAAGTCATTGCTGGCTTTGCAGGCGGTACTGCGGATGCGTTCACGCTGTTTGAACTGTTTGAGCGCAAGCTGGAAATGCATCAGGGACATCTGGTCAAAGCCGCCGTTGAGCTGGCGAAAGACTGGCGTACCGATCGCATGCTGCGCAAACTTGAAGCGCTGTTGGCGGTCGCGGATGAAACCGCCTCCCTCATCATCACCGGTAACGGTGACGTCGTGCAGCCGGAAAACGATCTGATTGCTATCGGCTCCGGTGGTCCCTACGCCCAGGCTGCGGCACGTGCTCTGCTGGAAAACACCGAGCTCGGCGCTCGCGACATTGCTGAAAAAGCGTTGGATATTGCAGGTGATATCTGCATTTACACCAACCATTTCCATACCATTGAAGAATTACCGTCTAAAGCGTAAGGATCTCCCATGTCTGAAATGACCCCACGCGAAATCGTTAGCGAACTGAACAAGCACATCATCGGCCAGGATAACGCCAAGCGTTCCGTGGCGATTGCACTGCGTAACCGCTGGCGCCGCATGCAGCTCGACGAAGAGCTGCGCCATGAAGTCACACCGAAAAATATCCTGATGATCGGCCCAACCGGTGTCGGTAAAACTGAAATCGCCCGTCGTCTTGCCAAACTGGCCAATGCGCCGTTCATCAAAGTGGAAGCGACAAAATTCACCGAAGTGGGTTATGTCGGTAAAGAAGTCGACTCTATCATTCGCGATCTGACCGATGCCGCCATCAAAATGGTTCGCGTCCAGGCGATCGAGAAAAACCGCTATCGTGCAGAAGAGATGGCAGAAGAGCGTATTCTTGATGTGCTGATCCCGCCGGCCAAAAATAACTGGGGCCAGGCGGAACAGCAGTCTGAACCTTCTGCGGCGCGACAGGCGTTCCGTAAAAAACTGCGCGAAGGCCAGCTCGATGATAAAGAAATCGAGATCGATCTTGCCGCTGCACCGATGGGCGTGGAAATCATGGCGCCTCCGGGAATGGAAGAGATGACCAGCCAGCTGCAGTCCATGTTCCAGAACCTGGGCGGGCAGAAGCAGAAAGCGCGTAAGCTGAAAATCAAAGATGCGATGAAGCTGCTGATTGAAGAAGAAGCCGCCAAACTGGTGAATCCGGAAGAGCTGAAACAGGAAGCTATCGATGCGGTTGAGCAGCACGGGATCGTGTTTATCGACGAGATCGACAAAATCTGTAAGCGCGGCGAATCCTCTGGCCCTGACGTGTCTCGTGAAGGCGTACAGCGCGACCTGCTGCCGCTGGTTGAAGGCTGCACCGTCTCCACCAAGCACGGTATGGTCAAAACCGACCATATTCTGTTTATCGCCTCTGGGGCATTCCAGGTGGCGAAGCCGTCTGACCTGATCCCGGAACTGCAGGGTCGTCTGCCGATTCGCGTGGAACTGCAGGCGCTGACCACCAGCGACTTCGAACGCATTCTGACGGAGCCTAATGCCTCTGTCACCGTGCAGTACAAAGCACTGATGGCGACCGAAGGCGTCAACATTGAGTTTACGGAATCCGGTATCAAGAAAATTGCTGAAGCGGCATGGCAGGTTAACGAGACCACCGAAAACATCGGTGCCCGTCGTCTGCACACGGTTCTGGAGCGCCTGATGGAAGATATTTCCTATGATGCGAGCGATTTGAACGGTCAAAGCATAACAATTGATGCGGATTATGTGAGCAAACATCTGGATGCGCTGGTCGCAGATGAAGATCTGAGCCGTTTTATCCTATAATCGCGTTCACTGCATTTTCATCACTGTTGATGGGGCTGAAAGGCCCCATTTTTATTGGCGCTAAATATGACTGAACAACAACAAATTAGCCGCTCCCAGGCCTGGCTGGAAAGTTTACGACCCAAGACCCTACCGCTCGCCTTCGCGGCGATCATCGTCGGTACGGCCCTGGCATGGTGGCAGGGATACTTTGATCCGCTGGTCGCCCTGCTGGCACTCATTACCGCAGGGCTTCTGCAAATCCTGTCAAATCTCGCCAACGATTATGGCGATGCCGTTAAGGGCAGCGACAAGCCGGACCGCATCGGACCACTGCGTGGGATGCAGAAAGGGGTGATCACCCAACAGGAGATGAAGCGCGCACTGATCATCACCGTCGTACTCATTTGTTTGTCCGGTCTGTCGCTGGTTGCCGTGGCGTGCCGCACGCCGGCGGATTTTGTCGGTTTCCTGGTGCTTGGCGTGTTGTCGATCATTGCCGCCATCACCTATACCGTAGGCAATCGTCCCTATGGCTACATCGGCCTGGGCGATATTTCCGTGCTGGTCTTCTTTGGCTGGCTAAGCGTGATGGGCAGCTGGTATCTGCAGGCGCATACGCTGATCCCGGCGCTAATCCTTCCGGCAACCGCCTGTGGTCTGCTTGCCACCGCCGTGCTTAATATCAATAACCTGCGCGATATCAACAGCGACCGGGAAAACGGCAAGAATACGTTGGTCGTCCGCCTCGGTGCCATGAATGCCCGTCGTTACCATGCCTGTCTGCTGATGGGGACGCTGGTTTGCCTGGCGCTGTTTAACCTGCTTTCACTGCAAAGTCCGTGGGGTTGGCTGTTCCTGCTGGCCGCGCCGGTACTGGTAAAACAGGCGCGTTACGTGATGCGCCAAATGGAACCGGCGGCGATGCGTCCAATGCTCGAACGTACGGTAAAAGCCGCGTTGCTGACTAACCTACTGTTTGTCGTCGGGATTTTCTTAAGCCAGTGGGCAAGATAACTGACAAATATCAATTAACAATTGATGATTTTGCCAACAGTACACATAGCGCGATATACTAAAAATTCTCGCAGCAACTGAACGTTAAGCCTATGAAATACGATACTTCCGAGCTTTGTGACATCTATCAAGAAGATGTCAACGTCGTGGAACCACTGTTCTCTAACTTTGGAGGACGGTCGTCGTTTGGCGGACAAATCGTCACGGTGAAATGTTTCGAGGACAACGGGTTGCTGTACGATCTGCTCGAACAAAATGGCCGTGGTCGCATACTGCTGGTCGACGGCGGCGGTTCTGTCCGTCGTGCGCTGGTCGACGCCGAACTGGCGCGTCTGGCTGTACAAAATGAATGGGAAGGTCTGGTCATCTACGGCGCGGTGCGTCAGGTAGACGATCTGGAAGAGCTGGACATCGGCATTCAGGCGATTGCCGCGATTCCGGTAGGTGCATCAGGTGAAGGGATTGGGGAAAGCGATGTCCGCGTCAATTTCGGCGGCGTGACCTTCTTCTCCGGCGATCATCTGTACGCCGACAATACGGGAATCATCCTCTCCGAAGACCCGCTCGATATCGAGTAAAGAAAATACCGCAATTCGGTGTAATGCCAGTCGGTTAAACAACTGACTGGCAATTTACTTCGATTCTGGAAATCTCCAGATCCTCTTTTTTGTCACTTCACCCTTTCGATTCCCCCATTCAGCGCATTGACGAAGAAAAAACTCTCTCTATACCTAATGATGAATCTCATCACTCTCGTCACGGGGTCATCATGCATATCGATCTGACAGGTAAAAAAGCGCTGGTCACCGGAGCCAGTCGCGGATTAGGGCGTGCTATTGCACTGTCGCTGGCGAAAGCCGGTGCTGATGTTGTCATAACCTATGAAAAATCTGCGGAGAAAGCCCAGGCCGTTGCCAATGAAATTACAGCACTCGGCCGCCATGGCGAGGCTATTCAGGCAAACAGTGCAAACGCTCAGGCTATTCAGAACGCCGTAAATCACACGATACAGTCACTAGGAGGATTAGATATTCTGGTCAACAACGCAGGGATCGCACGCGGTGGCCCGCTGGAGTCGCTGTCACTGGAAGACATCGACGCGTTGATTAACGTGAATATCCGTGGCGTGGTGGTAGCCATACAGGCCGCGTTGCCACATCTCCCTGCAGGTGGGCGGATTATCAATATTGGCAGTTGCCTTGCCAACCGTGTCGCCCAGCCGGGGATTGCTGTCTACGCGATGACTAAATCAGCGCTCAACTCGCTAACCCGTGGGCTGGCTCGTGATCTCGGCCCTCGGGGTATCACCGTCAACCTTGTCCATCCAGGCCCAACGGACAGTGATATGAACCCAGCAGATGGCGAACAGGCGGACTCCCAACGACAGCTTATTGCGACAGGGCATTACGGTACACCGGAGGATGTTGCAGCGGCGGTGACGTTTCTGGCAAGCCCAGCGGCTGGGCAGATTTCCGGCACTGGTCTGGACGTGGATGGGGGTTTGAATGCCTGAAACTAACGTTGTATCGCGGTAAGGCTATGATATTGCCGGATGACGGCTTGCGCCTTATCCGGCCTACATGACTTACCGCAATCCTCTAAAGATTTCGCGTTATGGCAAGGCGGCAAGCGAATGAATCCCCAAGAACATAGATGACTATGTTCCTGGGGTGAATACGTGCAGCCGACGCCGCCATCACGTGAAATATGACGAGGATTAGACTTCTTCCATGCGGCCCAGCAATGCCTGCAGACGATCCTGCCAGCCATTCTGCTGTTCTCTCAGAGACTGATTTTCGCGCTCAAGCTCTTCGCGGCTGTGCTGTGCAGATTGCACTTCCTGCACCAGCGAGTTGTTCTTCTCTTTCAGCTCTTCAATTTCCATCTGCAACAAGGTGATGGTATCAATCGCCTGCTGTACTTTTGCTTCCAGTTTCTCAAACACTTCTAAAGACATGGTCATACTCTCCTGAATTGCAAGGCGACGCTTCACGTGAACGCGCACAATATATAGTGCCGATTGTATGAAGCCCCGCCCTCCCTGTCCAGCGGCATCCCGCGCTGATTGCGGTTTGCAACACTTTTCAGTCGACTCTTACAGACAATAACCACCTAACTCTTAAGTGTTAATGCTTTGGTTAATGAAATGATTCAGCTCACACTGTTTTTGTATAACAAAACGCGCTTCATGGCGCGAAAACGCTCATTTTATTGACGCAGCACACACATTTTAAGTTCGATATTTCTCGTTTGTGCTCGTTAACGATAAATTAACAGTGTGCCTACAGGGCATCGCGGACGTCAGTGACCTCCTCGCATACAATAAACATTAAACTCTTCAGGATCCGATTATGAGTCAAACATCAACCTTGAAAGGCCAGTGCATTGCTGAATTCCTCGGTACCGGGTTGTTGATTTTCTTCGGTGTGGGGTGTGTCGCTGCGCTTAAAGTCGCGGGTGCGTCTTTTGGGCAGTGGGAAATCAGCGTCATCTGGGGACTGGGGGTAGCCATGGCTATTTACCTGACCGCAGGTGTGTCTGGCGCACATCTCAACCCGGCAGTCACGATTGCATTGTGGCTGTTTGCGTGTTTCGACAAGCGCAAAGTTGTTCCTTTTATCCTTTCTCAATTTGCCGGTGCCTTTTGCGCAGCGGCGTTAGTTTACGGGCTTTACTACAATCTTTTCGCCGACTTCGAACAAACGCACCACATTGTACGTGGCAGCATTGAGAGTGTTGATCTGGCCGGCACTTTCTCAACGTATCCCAATCCACATATCAATTTTGTGCAGGCCTTCGCGGTTGAAATGGTGATTACCGCTATCCTGATGGGGCTTATCCTGGCGCTGACTGATGACGGTAACGGTGTACCGCGTGGCCCGCTGGCGCCTTTGTTGATTGGTTTACTGATTGCGGTTATCGGCGCATCCATGGGCCCACTGACCGGGTTTGCGATGAACCCGGCACGTGACATCGGTCCAAAAGCGTTCGCCTGGCTCGCGGGCTGGGGTAACGTAGCCTTCACCGGTGGCAAAGATATTCCTTACTTCCTGGTGCCGCTGTTTGGCCCCATCGTTGGCGCTATTTTGGGCGCTTTCGCCTATCGCAAGCTGATCGGTCGCCATTTGCCGTGCGATACCTGTGCCGTGGAAGAGAAGGAAACCACGACCACTTCACAACAAAAAGCTTCGCTGTAATGTGACTACGGGACAAATAATTATGACTGAGAAAAAGTATATCGTTGCGCTCGACCAGGGAACCACCAGCTCCCGCGCCGTCGTGATGGATCATGATGCCAATATTGTGAGCGTTTCACAGCGCGAATTTGAGCAGATCTACCCGAAAGCAGGCTGGGTAGAACACGACCCAATGGAAATCTGGGCAACACAGAGCTCTACACTGGTGGAAGTGCTGGCCAAAGCGGACATCAGTTCCGATCAGATTGCAGCTATCGGGATTACTAACCAGCGTGAAACCACCATCGTCTGGGAACGTGAAACCGGTAAACCTATCTATAACGCGATTGTCTGGCAGTGTCGTCGTACCGCGGACATCTGCGAACGCCTGAAGCGCGATGGCATGGAAGAATACATCCGCAATAACACCGGTCTGGTCATTGACCCGTATTTTTCCGGCACCAAAGTGAAGTGGATCCTCGACCACGTCGAAGGCTCCCGTGAGCGCGCACGTCGCGGCGAACTGTTGTTCGGTACCGTTGATACCTGGCTTATCTGGAAAATGACCCAGGGACGCGTACACGTGACGGATTACACCAACGCCTCACGTACTATGCTGTTCAACATCCACACGCTGGACTGGGACGACAAAATGCTGGATGCACTGGATATTCCGCGCGCCATGCTGCCGGAAGTGCGTCGTTCTTCCGAAGTCTACGGTCAAACCAACATCGGCGGTAAAGGCGGCACGCGTATTCCGATCTCCGGCATCGCCGGTGACCAGCAGGCTGCGCTATTCGGCCAGCTGTGCGTGAAGGAAGGGATGGCGAAAAACACCTACGGCACTGGCTGCTTTATGCTGATGAACACCGGCGAGAAAGCGGTGAAGTCCGAGAACGGCCTGCTGACTACCATCGCCTGTGGCCCGACCGGAGAAGTGAACTACGCGCTGGAAGGCGCAGTGTTTATGGCGGGTGCCTCCATTCAGTGGCTACGTGATGAAATGAAGCTCATCAGCGACGCCTTCGATTCCGAGTATTTCGCGACCAAAGTGAAGGATACCAACGGCGTGTACGTGGTACCGGCCTTTACCGGTCTGGGCGCGCCTTACTGGGATCCGTATGCGCGCGGTGCGATCTTCGGTTTAACCCGTGGTGTGAACTCCAACCACATCATTCGCGCAACGCTGGAATCGATTGCCTACCAGACTCGCGACGTGCTGGAAGCGATGCAGGCAGACTCCGGTATTCGCCTGCACGCCCTGCGCGTGGACGGTGGCGCAGTTGCCAACAACTTCCTGATGCAGTTCCAGTCCGACATTCTTGGCACGCGCGTTGAGCGTCCGGAAGTGCGTGAAGTGACAGCGCTGGGCGCGGCCTACCTGGCCGGTCTGGCGGTTGGTTTCTGGCAGAACCTCGATGAGCTGCAGGAAAAAGCGGTTATCGAACGTGAATTCCGCCCTGGCATCGAAACCACCGAACGTAACTACCGTTACAGCGGCTGGAAGAAAGCGGTCAAACGCGCGCTGGCGTGGGAAGATCACGAAGAGTAATCGTGAATTGCCGGATGACGACGCGAACGCGTCTTATCCGGCCTACGGATTGTATTACGTGTGCGGGGGCAACCCCGCATACACATCAATAATTCCCCCTCCTCCCCTGTGCTACACTTCGCGCCAATTCCTTTCTGCTACGAGTTTGCTATGAGACGAGAACTTGCCATCGAATTTTCCCGCGTAACCGAAGCGGCGGCGCTGGCTGGCTACAAATGGTTAGGACGCGGTGACAAAAACACCGCCGACGGCGCTGCGGTCAACGCCATGCGCATTATGCTAAACCAGGTCAACATTGACGGGACCATCGTGATCGGTGAAGGCGAGATCGACGAAGCGCCGATGCTCTACATCGGTGAGAAAGTCGGTACCGGCCGCGGCGATGCGGTAGATATTGCTGTCGACCCCATCGAAGGCACGCGAATGACAGCGATGGGCCAAGCCAACGCGCTGGCCGTTCTGGCCGTCGGTGACAAGGGCTGCTTCCTGAATGCACCGGATATGTACATGGAAAAACTGATCGTTGGCCCAGGCGCGAAAGGCAGCATCGACCTCAATCTGTCGCTGGAGGAGAATCTGCGCAATGTCGCTAACGCGCTGGGCAAACCGCTGAGCGAATTGACGGTGACGATTCTGGCAAAACCCCGCCACGATGACGTCATTGCAGAAATGGCGAGGCTGGGTGTGCGCGTTTTTGCGATTCCCGATGGCGATGTTGCTGCTTCGATCCTGACCTGTATGCCGGACAGCGAGGTGGATGTGCTGTACGGAATTGGCGGTGCGCCAGAAGGCGTAGTATCTGCTGCAGTGATCCGCGCGCTGGACGGCGACATGCAGGGCCGTCTGCTGGCACGTCATGATGTCAAAGGCGACAGCGAAGAGAACCGCCGTATCGGTGAACAGGAGCTGGCGCGCTGTAAGGCTATGGGTATCGAAGCCGGTAAAGCGCTGCGTCTGGATGAGATGGCGCGCAGCGACAACGTCATCTTCTCCGCAACCGGCATCACTAAAGGCGATCTGCTGGAAGGGATTAGTCGTAAAGGTAATATCGCAACCACCGAAACGCTGTTGATCCGCGGTAAATCACGCACCATTCGCCGCATTCAGTCGATTCACTACCTCGATCGTAAAGACCCGGACGTGCAGGCGCACATCCTGTAATTGATTTGTTCGTTAGAGCCTTCCAGCCCCGCCGGGCTGGAAATCTTTCTGCCAACAAACGAAGATAAGGGGATGATAACTGAACAGGAGAAAACCATGGCAGATTGGGTAACAGGCAAAGTCACAAAGGTACAGAACTGGACCGATGCCCTGTTTAGTCTGACCGTTCACGCCCCCGTTCATCCCTTCACCGCAGGTCAATTTACCAAGCTCGGTCTTGAGATTGACGGCGAGCGCGTCCAGCGCGCTTACTCGTATGTGAATGCCCCTGACAATCCCGATCTGGAGTTTTACCTGGTCACCGTACCTGACGGTAAACTGAGCCCGCGTCTGGCAGCACTGAAGCCTGGCGATGAGGTGCAAGTGGTGAGCGAAGCCGCTGGTTTCTTTGTGCTGGACGAGGTGCCAGACTGCGACACGCTGTGGATGCTGGCAACCGGCACCGCCATCGGTCCCTATTTATCGATTCTGCAGTTGGGTAAAGATCTCGATCGCTTCAAAAACCTGGTGCTGGTCCATGCCGCGCGCTATGCCGCTGATTTAAGCTACCTGCCGCTGATGCAGGCGCTGCAAACGCGCTACGAAGGCAAGCTACGGATCCAGACGGTGGTAAGCCGTGAGACGGTCGCAGGTTCACTGACCGGTCGCGTTCCGGCGCTGATTGAAAATGGCGAACTGGAAAAAGCGATAGGCTTACCGATGGATAAAGAGACCAGCCATGTGATGCTGTGCGGGAATCCGCAGATGGTTCGCGACACGCAGCAGTTGCTGAAAGAGACCCGCCAGATGACTAAACATTTACGCCGTCGACCGGGCCATATGACCGCAGAACACTACTGGTAAGTATGTTGCCGGACAGGCGGTCTCGCCTTATCCGGCTACGCTTTATCTGAACTTCACATCCTGCGTGTCTTTGCCGTATTTATTTTCGCCCTGGGTGCCGACAAATGCCCCCAAATCGATAATTGTCATGATGAGGATCAGCGTCGGCACAAAGCGTCCGACCACCCATTGCCACATCCCCGGCAGAATGGCCCAGTTGCCGGCTAACAGCATCCAGGCAAGAATAATCAATAACGCCCACAACCCCGAACGCCCACGATCGTGCAGACGTTTCACTGTGACCGCCGCCGTCGGCCAGAGCAGACACACCAGGGCAAAGGGAGCGATCTGATCGGGGAGTAATTTTTGACTCTCGAGCGAAAACAGAACCACCATGCTGATAATCCACAGCGCCATCCAGATCCAGAAATCACGGCGTCCAATACGCCCTTTAAATGAGAATAACCACTGCTGTAGGGTCATGCCTGTTCCTTAAAAATGACTATCTTCGACAGTTTACCCTTTTGACAAGCCAGACGGTTATCGTTTTAATCGTGAACAGTCATAACGAAAGGTAAGATTGATGAAGCCAGGATGTTCACTGTTTTTATTATTATTTTCTGCGATGTTCTCCAGCCCCCCGGCGCTGGCGGCTGAGCCATTGACGGCCACCACCGCACCGTATTTGCTCGCTGGAGCCCCCACGTTTGATCTTTCCATCAGCCAGTTTCGCGAAAACTTTAATGCGCAAAATCACAAACTTACCTTAAACGAATTCCGGGCGATCGACAGCAGTCGCGACAAAGCCAACCTCACCCGCGCGGCCAGCAAAATTAATGAAAATCTCTATGCCTCAACCGCCCTTGAGCGCGGAACATTGAAGATCAAGAGTATGCAAATAACCTGGCTACCGATTCAGGGGCCGGAACAAAAAGCGGCGAAAGCCAAAGCGCTGGAGTATATGGCGGCGGTGATCCGCACCATCGCCCCCTTGCTGACCAAAGAGCAAAGTCAGAAAAAGCTACAGAAGCTACTCATCGCCGGGAAAAACAAGCGCTATTACGCGGAGACCGACGGCGCGATTCGCTATGTTGTCGCAGATAACGGCGAAAAGGGGCTGACCTTCGCAGTTGAACCGATTAAGCTGGCGTTATCTGAAAACCTGGATGGGTCCAATTGATGATAAAAAGCAAAGCCTTTCCGGGGAGTGATCTCTATACTGTTTCACAGACCATGCTGCCCCAAGGGGCGGCCATCTTCCTTAATTCGCTGATAAAGCGTGGAGAATAGAAATGCGACATCCTTTAGTGATGGGTAACTGGAAACTGAACGGCAGCCGCCACATGGTAAACGAACTGATTGCTAACCTGCGTAAAGAGCTGGCTGGCGTCGCAGGTTGTGCGGTAGCGATCGCGCCGCCGGAAATGTACATCGACCTGGCAAAACACGCTGCGGCCGGTAGCCACATCCTTCTGGGCGCACAGAACGTTGACCTGAACCTGTCCGGCGCATTTACCGGTGAAACAAGTGCTGAAATGTTGAAAGACATCGGCGCGCAGTACATCATCATCGGCCACTCTGAGCGTCGTACTTACCACAAAGAGTCTGACGAACTGATCGCGAAAAAATTCGCCGTGCTGAAAGAGCAGGGCCTGACTCCGGTTCTGTGCATCGGTGAAACCGAAGCCGAAAACGAAGCGGGCAAAACGGAAGAAGTGTGCGCACGTCAGATCGACGCCGTTCTGAAAACCCAGGGTGCTGCGGCATTCGAAGGCGTGGTTATCGCTTACGAACCTGTTTGGGCAATCGGCACCGGCAAATCTGCAACCCCAGCGCAGGCACAGGCTGTTCACAAATTCATCCGCGACCACATTGCTAAAGCGGACGCGAAAATTGCTGAACAGGTTATCATCCAGTACGGCGGTTCCGTAAACGCAGCCAATGCGGCAGAACTGTTCACTCAGCCGGACATCGACGGCGCGCTGGTTGGCGGTGCGTCTCTGAAAGCTGACGCTTTTGCTGTGATCGTGAAAGCGGCTGAAGCGGCAAAACAGGCTTAAGTTGTGCAGTCGGGGGGAGCCTCTCCCCCCGGCTTATCTCCGTATTACCAATACCCCAGCCAGTGCCACCAGAAAGCCCCGGTCACCGCCCAGATAGTCAGGTTCACGACACTCATCACCAGCCCCGCTTTCCACCATTCCGCCAGCGTGACATAGCCAGAGCCAAAAATGATTGGCGCAGTGCCCGTACCGTAGTGGGTGAGCGACATCATCAGCGAGGATGAGAAACCGAGCATCAGCCCCAGCAGGGCCGGTGGCGCGCCCAGACCTAACCCCGCGATGAAGAAAGCGGAGAACATGGCCGTGATATGCGCCGTGGTGCTGGCAAAAAAGTAGTGAGAATAGACGTAAAGCAGGATCAACAGCAGCGTCGCGATACTCCAGTGGACGCCAAGATGATTGATCGCCGTGCCCACACTCGTTGCCAGCCAGCCGACCAGACCCAGTTTACTGAGGAAATCCGCCATCATGACCAGCGCGGCAAACCAGACAATGGTATCCCAGGCACCGCGACACTTAAGAATGTCCTCCCAGTTTAAGACCCCCGAGAGCAACAGAATCGATAAACCGATCAGCGCCGCACTGGTGGGGTTCACGGTCCAGCCGCTGCCCATGATCAGCGCGGGAACGCCAGCCCACAGACAGAGCAGCAAAATAAACACCGCCAGCGTGATTTTCTCTGCCAGCGACAGCGGGCCGAGTAGATCCAGCTTTTGCCGGGCAAACTGCGGCGCGTTGGGCGTGCGGGTAATGGCGGGCGGGTAGAGCCACCAGATGACAATGGGCATCACCAGTAGCGAAACCACCGCCGGAAGGAGCGCCGCAATAGCCCACATCCCCCAGGTCATGTTCAGTACCCCATCCGTCCCCTGAGTCAAAAAGGTGACAATGAGAGGGTTAGGAGCGGTTGCGGTGATGAACATCGCCGAACTGATCGGGTTAATGTTGTAATTCACCAGCGCCAGATAGCGGCCCGTTGAACCATTTTCACTGTTGCCAGGATGCGAACCGAGGCTGTCGGCGATGGCCCGCATAACCGGGTGGATAATACCGCCACCGCGCGCCGTGTTGCTTGGGGTGACCGGAGCAATCAGCGTTTCTGCGAGCGTTAATGCCCACGCAATACCTAAGGTCCGCTTACCAAACAACGCAATAAATCCGTAGCCGATACGCGCACCGAGCCCTGTTTTCAGCAAGCTTTGCGACAGCATGATCGATAAACCAATCAACCAGATCAGTTGGTTGGAAAAGCCACTTAGCGCATCGTTAAGCGCCGCAGCGGGCTTACCGGGATTCGTCACGCCAGTCATCGCCACCAGCATGATCGCCACAACGGCAATCGCCCCAATGGGCATGGCTTTACCGATAATGGCCGCAATAGTGCCGATAAACAGCGCCAGCAGATGCCACGCCTGTGGCGTCACGTCCGCAGGACATGGGATGATAAACCAGATGGTCAGTGTGATAACGCTCGAGATAACGGCGGGCCAACAGCGAATGGGGGTCAATCTGTCCATGGTTCAATCCTTGAGTATCCTGCGCATAAGTATGCGTTTTGGTATTAACCGTCATTCGTGCTGGTAAAACTCACCGCCCTCTCACAAAACCAAAATTATCAGGCTATTAACACTACAATTTCCCTAATAGATTAAACCATACATAGTCCAGCGGCAGCAGGACCAGATACGTCGCTACCGCCAGTACCAGACACAGCAACATCCCGGCTCTCGCCGGCACTCTTCCCAGCGCCATCGCCACCACAATAGGCGATGCCTGATACGGCAACAGCGGCGTTGAGTAGCCCAGCACCTGAATCATAATCACCGACAGCAGTGGAAATTGCGTTGCCTCAGAAAAGCTCTGCGCCAGGGTGGTATACAGCGCCGGAACGCCGTTGGCGGTCATGATAAAGTTAAGCGCGGTGGTGATGCCGGTCAGGGCGAGAAAACTGGTGAACGGTTTCTCCGGGTCCAGCGGCATCACGTGTAACAGCGCCTCACCAACCGCATTGCCAATACCGGTTTGCGTCACGACGCTCGCCAGTCCAAGAATACCGGCAACATAAATGCAGGTACGGATGTTAACCCCCGTGGAAAACTCCTCTCCGTTGATAAACCCGATACGTGGTAACAGGGTGATGACCGCCGCCGCCAGTCCGGTCCACGCCGGGCCAATGCCATGCCAGCTTTCACTGACCCACATCGCCAGCACCACTGCCAGCATCCAGGCCAGTCGTTTTTCGTCGCGGCTCATCGGTTCCGGCGGCGTTAATTCACGCGGCGCATGGGGTTTCCCGGGAAATAGCCAGCAGATCAGTGCAATCAACACCCCGCCTTTCAACCAGCCTAATACCGGCGTATGCAGCAACAGGTAAGGCAGATAGTTCAGGTGGATACCGTACGACCCTTCAGCCGCCCCGCTCATCACAAGGTTCGGCACGTTGGCAGGCAGAATAGTGGCGGAGAGCTGGAAGGTGCCAAACCCCACGGCAAGCGCCAGTCCATACCACGCACGGGTGCCATCGAGGATCCCGGCGCGTTTCGCCATCGCGGCCACGACGGGCATCAGCAGCGCGATACGTCCCATATTGGAAGGCATGACAAACGCCAGCGCATAGCTCAGCAGCACCACGCTTGAGACCATCAATGGCCAGGATTCCGTGAGCCGTGATGACAGCGCTCTTGCCGCCCTGTCCGCCAGGCCGGTTTTGCGGATCGCCACGCCCAGCACAAAGCCGCTGAAGACCAGCCAGAACGCCGACGAGGCAAAGCCGCCAAAGATAACGTCCGGTGGGGCGATTTTCGCCACCATCGCCACGGTGAAAAACAGCAGCGCGGTGATAAATTCCGGCAATAGCGAGGTCGCCCAGAGCAGGATGGTGACCACCACCACCAGCGAGGGCAGAAACAGAGGGTGTGAAAACCAGAGCGACATGCCTGTCTCCTGTTGTTTTTTTCAACAAGAATACGGGGGCATCCCCCTTCTGTAAACGCGCATCTTCCCCCAAAAAAGCAGAGGGTTAGTGATAATGGATTTCGCCGAAGTAGTCAGACAGTACATAGTAGCGGCAATACTCAAAGGGATGCTCTTCTCCCGCCATAAACGTCTGGCGCGCCACGGAAAGAAGCGGTTTATTCTCAGCAATCTGCAGCTTCTCGCAGAGATCGGGGCTGGGCAGAATGGCATCAACCTTTTCGATCGCCGAGTCGCTTTTCACATTCAGCAGGTGATAAAGCGAGGTATGGGCCAGTTCATCCGCCGTCAGCGTGAGCCCCGGGAAAAAGGAGAGATCGAGATAAATTTTCTCATGGTTAAACGGGCGATTATTCAGGTATCGCACTCGAGAAATATAGAGATAGTGATGATGGGCTGGCAGGCTTAAGCCATCTTCCTGCGCGTCGCGCGCCCGCCGAGTGGCGATCTCCAGAATACGGTTCTCAACCGCCACGCTGGCATCACGCAGATCGCTGGTGATCCCGCGGAAGGTATGACCGTAGCTGACGCCTTCCGGCACCGCGCTCACCACGGAGCCGCTTCCACGCTGGGAGGTAATCACCCCGGCGTTAATCAACTCACTCCATGCCTGCTTCACGACAATCAGCGACACATTATAGGTTTGCGCAATCGCCTTTTGCGTAGGCAACTGACTCCCCAGCGGTAAAGTGCCGTTCTGGATCTGCTGGCAGATGATATAAAACAACTGCTTATACAGCGGAGTAAAACTCGTTTTATCAACCTGCAAGCCATTTACCTCGAAAGTCTGCCAGTCGGGGACGGTTGTCGCCGCCCCCGCAGGGCAGCGCACTACCCTTTAATCTGTCTGGCGAGTTCAGCCAAATCGAAATGATTCATACGATTAACGGTAGTTAAATAGTCGGCAGGAAAAGCATCGGCACCGTGCCAGGCGCCGGAGAGTGCCCCAACCATGGTGGCGACGGTATCGGTATCATTGCCGATATTAACGGCGGAAATAATAGCATCAACGGCTGAATCCGGACAACACGCGAACAGACCAAACGCCGCCGGAACCGCCTCGCTGACGTGCAGCCCGGACCCGATGATATCGGCAATCTCGACAATCGCCGTCTCCCAGTGGGCGTGGCGCTTGCCGATCGCCACCGCCAGTTCGATACGCCGCGCCACCGACGGCCCGGCAACCATCATCGCGCCCTGCTCTGCCGCCAGCGCATAGCCCCGGTCGGCACCGTAAATCCCGGCCGCAATGATACTTTCCGCACTCGCCACTGGCTGTAGTGCTTCGCTGGTCGCCGCCGCCATCGCCGCGGCACCTGACATCGCCAGCACGTTGTTATGAGTAAAACGGCAGATATCCAGCGCAGTCTGAATCGCCTTTTCTATGTTGCCCGGATGCAATACGGCGGCAGGCCAAATCTTCATTGCCGCGCCGTTGGTGGCTTCCGCATTGCCTTTATTGATAATCTGTACCGACTGCTTTTCGCCTTCCAGTTCCCCCTGTAAGGACACTCGGTTATCGTTAAAGATGGCTTTCATCGCGGCCCGGGTGGTTGGCCCGGTAAAATTGGCATAGTACGGATAGGCCAGCCAGCGCTGGAAGGCTTCACGCATCGCTTCATCGCTTACCTGACGATGATGCTGTAACAGAGCGTCCATGATGTACTTCGCCTGAATAAAGTCGTCGGTGCACATGCCGGCTTCGTTACAGCGGCCAAACGTATCGGCGGGGGGTTTCTCAAAACCGGTTACCCAGCCACCGAAATATTCGCGAATTTGTTGCTGGGTGCGCACTTCGGTTGCCGCGCCCATCGCGTCGGCCGCAGCGGCACCAATCAGGCAGCCCAGTATTTTGTTAATTTCAACGTGCATGAATGACTCCTTAACGGTTTAGCATGATTTTTCCAGCGGATGGCTGGCGCGAAAGGCGGCGAGTTGTTCAGGGTAAGGCAGCGCGGTCATCGCCCCTTTTGCCGTGACCACCATCGCGCCACAGGCGTTGGCCGTGCCAATCGCCTGTGCAAGCAGACGATTGTCCCAGGAGGCAGCCTGTGAAAGGGTATAGAGCAGCCCACCAACAAAGGCATCGCCTGCCCCGGTGGTGTCCACTACGGAAATTTTCGCGGCCGGAAAGGTGCATTCGTCCTCCGGCGTCACCAGATACGCCCCCGCATCGCCCAATGAGATGACGGTGGTCTCACAGCCGAGCTCACGCATCAGATAGCGTGCGTCCTGCCAGCGCTCGACCTTACCCAGCCAACACAGCTCATCGGCAGAAACCTTGCAAATAGAGGCCAGCGCAATAGATTGTGCGAGTAAGGGCGCGATTTCATGGCGATCCCGCCACATGCTGACACGCAGGTTGACGTCGAACATGACGTGCCCGCCCGCCGCCTTCATGCGTCTGGCCCCTTCCAGACACGCCTCACGCGCCGGACTGTCGGTCAGGCCAATCGAGCTGAAATAAAACCACTCGTTAGCGCTGAAGGCCGGTAAATCCTGCACGGAGACAAAGGTGTCCGCGCCGGGATGCACCAGATAGGTAAAACTGCGTTCGCCTTCTGGCGTTAAATTGACGATCAGCACCGCGCTGGTTTGCTGCGGATCGAGGCGGAGTGAATCCACTCCCACCCCATTTTCTGCCAGCGTCTGGCGAAGGAAACGCCCGGCATCATCCTCTCCGAGACAGCCGATGAACTCGCAATCGCCTCCCAGTCGAGCGATGCAGACGGCGACGTTAGCCGATGCACCACCCGGGCATTTCAGGTAGGAGTCCGCTCTTTCCGGCACCAAATCCACGGACGCATCACCAATCACCCAGATTTTATTGAGATGATTCATTTGCTCCTCCTCACGCCTGGCGCTGCGCCAGTTCACTCTGGATGTCGCGGTAATAATCGTTGTTGATCAGATACTTTTTCATCACCACGCCAACCACCAGATGGAAGATGGCAGGGATGAGCGTCATCATTAGCGCAATGCCGGTCAGCGAGCTCGCGCTCTGCTGGACATCCGCCTGGTAGCCGAAGTGGCTCAGCAGGAAGCCGAGGACACCGCCGGCAATCCCCATCCCGAATTTCTGAAAGAACAGAATGCCGCCGAAAGCCAGTCCGGAAACACGCAGCCCGGTTTTCTTCTCGCCGTAATCGACCGCCTCCGCGATGGAAGACCAGAACACCGGCATTTGCATGTCACAGAAGAAGTTGATGAGAAAGTAAAAGACAAAGGCGAGGATCAGGTTCTGCTGCCCGACGCAGAGATACATGCCAATACTCAGCGCAAAGGTCATCAGTTGGGTGTAGCGGAACATTTTTATTTTGTCCCAGAACTTCGTCACCCACGTGGTCGCAATCATCGCCAGAATAGACGCCACAACGCCAACGGTCAGGAACGGTGAAATCAGGCTGTCACCGCCATTCAGATAATATTTGGCGTAATAGGCGGCGACCGAACCCCGGATCACGTAGCCGCACATCAGTAACATAATCACCACGCCCAGAATCAACCACTGGTCGTTGCGAAGCAGATTCGCAAACTGCTGTTTGACCGACAGTGACGGCAGTTCAGGCTCGCTGCGTTCGCGAGTAGTCATAAAGCAGAAGATAAACAGCACGGCGCCCATTGCCCCCATCAGGCCCATAGAAAGCTGATACCCCAGTGCTTTATTACCCTGTCCCAGCCAGACCGCCAGCATCGGAACCACAATCGTCACCAGAAACGCGGCGATTTTGGTCATCACAAAACGATACCCGTTGGCGCTCAAACGCTCGCCCGGATCGTCCGTGATGACGCCAATCAGAGAGATATAAGGGATGGTGATCGCCGTATAGACCAGCGTCATCAGGATGTAAGTGAAATAGGCCCACGCCAGCTTCGCCGTATACGCCATATCCGGCGTGATAAACATCAGATAGACGGCAAAACCAAACGGAATGGCAAACCATAATAACCACGGACGATAACGCCCCCAGCGGGTCGAGACTTTGTCGGTCAGCATTCCCATTGCCGGATCGATAATGGCATCGATCATCCGCACAACCACCAGCAGCACACCCACATCCGCTGCACGTAAACCGTAAATATCTGTGTAGAAATACGCCAGCAGTAGCTGCATGGCAATAATCACTACGTTGATCGCCATATCCCCGGCGCCAAAACCTATTTTTTCCACGATAGACAATTTCATATCGGTATTCCTTTTGCGCCGTTGGGCGCAAGAATGTCGAAAAAAAGAATGACGTAACTACGTGAAATAAAAGCTTTTATGATTAACGCATGATTCGGACAGCCAGGATCAGGCGTTATGAGGGAGTGTAATGGAATCACAAAAGATATAAAGGTATACCTTTATATCTTTTGATCGGTTTCACATTAATTTAACCAACGATACATCTTCGCTGGTCTGAAGTGAGAGATTGTGCAAAAAAACGCCGAAGCACGCCAGCGCCGTAATCGCAATCAGGGTTGAGTGAGCAGTGTGCAGTCGTGATCCTGAATTTCTTCCGCCGACGCCCGGTTAAACGTCAGCCAGTTGCGTTGCGTCGCTAACAGAACAAACGTGTCATCGCTTTGACGCGCCAACGCCAGCGCATAGCTGCCCATCCGCTCGCGCGCCTCCGGCACCTCTTCCGCCAGCATCATAAACGGACTGCGCTGCGCCAGTTCGCTTTCTGTCACGCGACGGGCAAGGTATTCGTGTCCGCGCAGTCCGCCCGGCAGCGGCAACCAGCGGGTGCTGATTTGGGCCTGGTTAGCGTCCAGTTGCGCTCTGACATC
Organism: Citrobacter farmeri; assembly: GCF_019048065.1. Classification (NCBI taxonomy): domain Bacteria; kingdom Pseudomonadati; phylum Pseudomonadota; class Gammaproteobacteria; order Enterobacterales; family Enterobacteriaceae; genus Citrobacter; species Citrobacter farmeri. The sequence goes on along the minus strand of NZ_CP077291.1, from coordinate 197,085 downwards.
AGGACGCAGGCAGGAGATATGGATGTGGAAATGATTTTGCGTCCGTCCGCTGCGCGAATTGATTGCCAGCGAAACGACGCTGTCCGGAATATCCTGACCATACTTCTTGCTCATAAAATCGCGAGATTGCCAGGCCAGCCAGAAAAAATTCGCCGTGTGTTGTTCCACCAACAGCGGACTCTCGGTGCCGTTAATGCGCCAGGTCGGCATCAGCAGATATTGCAGCGGACCATTGCGGTCTTTGAAGACCACGTATCCGGCATCGGGCTTCACTTCGGCGCAAGGCGCAGGGTTTTGATGCTGCAACTGATTGGGCAGACATTGCTCAAGGACAATCTTACGCAACGCATCCGGATTTCCGGCCAGCTTCCAGTAGCCAAAACCGGCTACTGCTGCAATAACGACAACGGCCAGTAACCCATAGCCAGTTTTTTTCATAACGCGTTCCCTGTATCTCAACGGCCTGCAAGAGTAACGCAAAATCATGACAAATAAAAAAGCCCGGCGGCAAATGCCTCCGGGCCTCTTCTGCGATCCGCGCTTAACGCTTGCTGATCTGATCGAACGTTCCGCCGTTCGAGAAATGTTCTTTCTGCGCTTTCGTCCAGCCGCCGAACACCTCATCAATGGTGAAGAGTTTCAGTTTCGGAAACGCATTTTCGTATTTCTTCGCCACTTCCGCATCGCGCGGACGGTAATAGTTTTTCGCCGCGATCTCCTGACCTTCCGGTGAGTAGAGATACTTCAGGTAAGCCTCCGCCACGGCCTGGGTACCTTTTTTCTCGGTCACTTTATCAACGACGGAGACCGTCGGTTCAGCCAGAATGGATTCGCTCGGCGTCACGATTTCGAACTTATCTTTGCCCAGCTCATTGGTCGCCAGCAGCGCTTCATTCTCCCAGGCGATCAGCACATCGCCGATTCCGCGTTCCACGAAGGTATTGGTTGAACCGCGCGCACCAGAATCCAGCACTTCGACGTTCTTAAACAGCGCCTTCACGAAATCCTGAGCTTTGGCCTGATCGTTGTTGTTGTGGTGCAGCGCATAGCCCCACGCCGCCAGGTAGTTCCAGCGAGCGCCGCCGGAGCTTTTCGGGTTCGGCGTGATCACAGAGACGCCAGGCTTCACCAGATCGTTCCAGTCATGAATTTGCTTCGGATTGCCTTTGCGAACCAGGAACACAATGGTGGAAGTATAAGGCGCAGAGTTATCCGGCAGGCGTTTGATCCAGTTTTTATCAATACGGCCGCGCTCGGCAATCGCATCAACATCATAGGCCAGCGCCAGCGTCACCACATCCGCTTCGATACCGTTAATCACCGAGGTGGCCTGTTTGCCCGACCCGCCGTGCGACTGACGAATCACTACGTTGTCGCCTGTCTCTTGCTTCCAGTGTGCGCTAAATGCTTTGTTGTACTGCTCGTACAGCTCACGCGTTGGATCGTAAGACACGTTCAGTAATTGAATATCCTTTGCCAGAACGCTGCTGGAAGCCAGCAGCAAAGTTAACCCCACGCCCCATTTATTCATCGCCCAACTCTCTTATGTTGTGTTGTGATGAGCAAAGCGTGCCAGAAAGAAATCCAAACATTAAAGAATAAAAAAAGATTGGCTATAACTAAGGGGAATATATGAAGGGCTTATGCCGGATGGCAGCTGACGCCTTATCCGACCTACAAGTCTTTGCGATCTGTAGGCCTGATAAGCGTAGCGCCATCAGGCGCAGAGAAGAATTAGTACAGTTTCTTCGCGCAATCCAGCCAGTCACCTTTGAACGGACGCTGCATGTTTTCGATAGCGTCGATAATGTCATGGTGAACCAGTTTTTCGTTCTGAATACCGACGCAACGACCGCCGTGACCTTCCAGCAGCAGTTCGATAGCGTAAGAACCCATACGGGAAGCCAGGATGCGGTCGTAAGGTACCGGAGAACCGCCGCGCTGGATGTGACCCAGTACGGTCGCACGGGTTTCACGGCCCGTCTCTTTCTCGATGTAATGTGCCAGTTCGTCTACGTCGCACATGTGCTCGGTGATCGCCACGATTGCGTGTTTCTTACCCTTCGCAATGCCCGCTTTGATTTCATTGACCAGATCGTCCCGGCTGAATTCCACTTCCGGCACCACAACGAACTCACAGCCCCCCGCAATCGCTGCGGCCAGGGTCAGGTCGCCGCAATAACGGCCCATCACTTCAACGATAGAGATACGCTGGTGAGAAGACGAGGTGTCGCGCAGACGGTCAATCGCTTCAACCACGGTGCCCAGCGCCGTAAAGTAACCAATGGTGTAGTCGGTGCCTTTGATATCGTTATCAATAGTGCCAGGTAAGCCGATGCACGGGAAGCCCATCTCAGTCAGGCGTTTTGCCCCCATGTAAGATCCGTCACCGCCAATTACCACCAGCGCGTCGATACCGCGTTTTTTCAGGTTTTCGATAGCCACGGCGCGGATGTTTTCGTCACGGAACTCCGGGAAGCGTGCGGAGCCCAGGAAGGTACCACCGCGGTTAATCATGTCGGACACGCTATAACGGTCAAGCTGCACCATACGGTCTTCGTACAGACCCAGGTAGCCATCATAAACACCCATGACTTCCAGTCCTTCCGTCAGTGCTGCACGCACCACACCACGGATTGCTGCGTTCATGCCCGGCGCATCACCGCCGCTTGTCAACACACCGATTTTCTTAATCATGACTACCTCTGAACTTTGGAATGCAAAATGAAGTCTGTTGCCGGAAGTCGATCCTGCATAGCGAGACGATCCAACGAATATGCAAATAGTATAACAATCACTTCCTGCTGAATTGATTCAGGTCAGGCCAAATGGCGGTAATTTATACACAAAATGCGGGCCTGGCTCTCTTTTTTACGCTCACTTACGAAAGCTCAAACCTTTTGCCTTCCCTGGGGACGACGGAACACGGGTCCTGATGGATAATGACATCGGATCCCGGAAAACGCCGTAAAATCGCCTGCTCTACCTGTTCAGCCACAACATGCGCCTGAACGAGCGGCAGATTATCTTCCATTTCCAAATGAATCTGAATAAAGCGGGTCGGCCCTGACTGCCGCGTACGGAGATCGTGAGCACCACTGACACCAGGCCATGATGTCACGATTTCAATAATTTCCTGACGTTCTTCATCGGGTAAGGCACGATCCAGCAGTGACTGCACTGCCTCATAGCCCATGCGTAATGCACTATATAAAATATAGATGCCAATCCCCAATGCAAACAGTGCGTCCGCACGATGCCAGCCGTACCAGGCCAGACCGAGCGCCACGAGAATCGCACTGTTCATCATAACATCAGACTGATAATGAAGCATATCTGCCCGCACCGCCTGGCTTTGCGTCCGTTTCACCACCCAGCGCTGAAACGAGACCAGCACCACTGTACTGATCAGGGCGATAATGGTAACCACAACCCCCACGCCCGGATCGTTCATTGGCGTTGGTGAAATCAGATGCTGAATACCGGTTAAAAACAAAAACAGCGCCGAACCGGAAATAAACATACTTTGCGCCAGCGCGGCCAGGGATTCCGCTTTGCCGTGGCCAAAGGTATGTTCATCATCCGCTGGCTGCAGCGAATAGCGCACCACTAACAGGTTAGTGAGCGATGCGGCGATATCCACCAGCGAGTCGACCAGTGCCGCCAGAATACTCACCGAGCCGGTGTACCACCATGCAAAAATTTTGATCAAAAGTAACAGCGACGCCATCACTGTCGCGGCAATGGCCGCCCGACTGACTAACCGCCCATAAGATTGATTCATAAACACTCCTGCCATCTCATGCCGGTAGTATAACGGAAGGTGTAAGACAGTCAGCGATTATGAACATGACAATTTTCAGGCAAAAAAAACCCCCACATCATGTGGGGGAAGACAGGGATGGTGTCTATGGCAAGGAAAACAGGGTTTACTACTGGGAACGTGAGTTGCTACTACTCAATAACTTCAACGAAGAACTTTTTTGCCATTGCGTCACGTCGCGCAACTGCTCCATTCTTTGTTGATGCTTCTCGTTCAAAACCGCTTGCTGCTCGGGGGTAAGCAGGCGATACATCTGGTTGCGAACTCTGGCCATTTCGACCTGTCTGGCAACCTGTGCCTGCGCCATCTTTTCTGCCTGAGCGCGAACAGCGGTTTCATCAAAATTTTCTGCGGTGACAAGGCGATGCATTGTCTCCATTTCGCTAACATTAACAGGCGGCTGTTCATGTCGGGCCTGTTGCATCAAATCTCGCATCTGTTGACGCTGATGTTCGGTTAAACTTATGCCGTCAAACATATGGCTTTGTACAGTGCGCGGCGCAGCGGATTCTCCCGGGTGCCAGTTATCGCCTGTAACGACTTCAGCTGCATGGCTAACCGTACTGAGTGCCAGCGTTGAGGCCATGACGGCAGCGGTAACTTTGCGCATCATTTGCTCCCAAAATCTTTTCTGTCGCGATTCAACGAGAGACAGTTTACGATTCGGGCTGCAAACATGCGTCAGGGGGTGTAAAACAACGTAAAGTCATGGATTAGCGACGCCTGATGACGTAATTTCTGCCTCGGAGGTACTTAAACAATGAATAAAATCCTGTTAGTTGATGATGACCGAGAGCTGACTTCCCTGTTAAAGGAGCTGCTCGAAATGGAAGGCTTCAATGTGCTGGTTGCCCATGACGGGGAGCAGGCGCTTGAGCTTCTGGACGACAGCATTGATTTACTTTTGCTTGATGTCATGATGCCGAAGAAAAACGGTATTGATACGCTGAAAGCGCTTCGCCAGACACACCAGACCCCTGTGATTATGCTGACCGCCCGCGGCAGCGAATTGGATCGCGTACTTGGCCTCGAGCTGGGCGCGGATGACTATTTACCGAAACCATTTAACGATCGTGAACTGGTCGCTCGTATCCGCGCTATTTTGCGCCGCTCGCACTGGAGCGAACAGCAGCAAAGCAGTGATAATGGCTCACCGACGCTGGAAGTGGATGCCCTCAGCCTCAATCCGGGCCGCCAGGAAGCCAGCTTTGACGGGCAAACACTGGAGTTAACTGGCACCGAATTCACCCTGCTCTATCTGCTGGCGCAGCATCTCGGCCAGGTGGTATCGCGTGAACATTTGAGCCAGGAAGTGCTGGGTAAACGCCTGACGCCTTTCGACCGCGCCATCGACATGCATATCTCCAACCTGCGGCGCAAACTGCCGGAGCGGAAAGACGGACATCCGTGGTTTAAAACCCTGCGTGGTCGCGGTTATCTGATGGTTTCCGCTTCATGATAGGGAGCTTAACCGCGCGCATCTTTGCCATCTTCTGGTTGACGCTGGCACTGGTGTTGATGTTGGTATTGATGTTACCCAAGCTCGACTCACGCCAGATGACCGAGCTACTGGACAGCGAACAGCGCCAGGGGTTAATGATTGAGCAACACGTTGAAGCTGAACTCGCGAACGATCCACCCAATGATTTGATGTGGTGGCGTCGCTTGTTCCGTGCGATTGATAAGTGGGCGCCGCCTGGACAGCGATTATTGCTTGTGACCACAGAAGGACGCGTGATCGGCGCTGAACGCAGCGAAATGCAGATCATTCGTAACTTTATTGGTCAGGCGGATAACGCCGATCATCCGCAGAAGAAAAAGTACGGCCGCGTCGAAATGGTCGGGCCATTCTCCGTAAGAGATGGGGAGGATAACTACCAGCTTTACCTGATTCGACCAGCCAGCAATTCCCAATCCGATTTTATCAACCTGCTGTTTGACCGCCCGCTGTTGTTGCTGATTGTCACCATGTTAGTCAGCTCCCCTCTGTTGTTATGGCTGGCGTGGAGTCTGGCGAAACCAGCGCGTAAATTGAAAAACGCGGCGGATGAGGTGGCTCAGGGTAACCTGCGTCAGCATCCGGAGCTGGAAGCTGGCCCGCAGGAGTTCCTTGCCGCTGGCGCCAGTTTCAACCAGATGGTGACGGCCCTGGAACGCATGATGACGACACAGCAGCGCCTGTTGTCAGACATCTCACACGAACTGAGAACTCCACTCACGCGTCTGCAACTCGGAACCGCGCTGTTACGTCGCCGCAGCGGCGAGAGCAAGGAGCTGGAGCGTATTGAGACCGAAGCCCAGCGTCTGGACAGCATGATCAACGATCTGCTGGTAATGTCGCGCAATCAGCAGAAGAACGCGCTGGTCAGCGAAACGATGAAGGCCAATCATCTGTGGGGCGAGGTGCTGGATAACGCTGCCTTCGAAGCCGAGCAGATGGGTAAATCACTCACGGTGAATTTCCCGCCGGGACCGTGGCCGCTGTACGGTAACCCGAACGCGCTGGAAAGTGCGCTGGAAAACATCGTCCGTAACGCTCTGCGCTATTCACACACGAAGATTGAAGTCGGCTTCGCGGTGGATAAGGACGGTATTACGATCACGGTGGATGATGATGGCCCAGGCGTCAGCCCGGAAGACCGCGAGCAGATTTTCCGCCCGTTCTATCGTACTGACGAAGCGCGGGATCGCGAATCCGGCGGCACCGGTCTGGGTCTGGCGATTGTGGAAACCGCCATTCAGCAGCATCGCGGCTGGGTGAAAGCCGAAGACAGTCCGCTGGGCGGCTTACGGCTGATTATCTGGCTACCGTTGTATAAACGTTCGTAATCGCTTCACCGTAGTGCCGGATGGCGACAAGGCCGTCCGGCTTCCCGGTTACTTGCCCCACAAACGTCGTGACTGATCTTCGATTGTGCCGCTCAGTCGGCGCTTTTGCATCGTTCGCGTCCAGCTCTTTGATAGCCCCGCTGCTGACAATAAGCGGTGATACTGTTCATCATCAAAGGGCATATGCCAGGCAATGGCGACAGCTTCCTGTACGCTGACGTCGCTAACGCGGGAGACCAGTTCCAGCGGCGCATCGGCTGACACCATGCCTGGCGCAATCACGCTGCACAGCCAGCCCGTTTTGCCACAGTTCTGCATCAGGCTTGCCATATCGCTGATACCAAAGTGGAAATTGAGCTTAAAGCACGGTGAACGCGGCTGCGTGACCTGAATCAACGCCTCGCCCCAACGGAAAATATCGCCGATATACACATTTTGTTCCGTCAGGCCATCGGTAGAGAGGTTCTCGCCAAAAGCTGGCGCCACGAATTGATCCGCCTGCTCCGGGAACTCACGTGCCCAGTACAGATAATGCTCGCGTGGATAGTGGCACAGTGCACGATCCGGACCGCCGTGGATTTTCGTTTCCGCCTGTTCATCACCTTCCAGGCCCAGTTCCGTCAGCATCAGTTCGCCATCAACCTGAATTTTGCCAATCGCACTGGGGCGGCTCCCCGTGTACTCCTGAATCTTGCCGCTGAATACCGCTACTGGATATCGCATCTGGCCCCTCTCTCCGATAAGTTTGCCTTATTTAACCACAATTATTTTACCTCAACCGCGCAAAATGAGAGCACGGTTCACACGACGCGCAGATATCCATGCTATCAATGGAAGTGATTTTGAAACGCCATTTCATAATAAGGAGTCAACAACGTGACAGGTCAAACGCAGTTTGCTGGCGTCTGGTGCCCCTCCATTACGCCAATGGATCAGGATGGTAATATCGATCTCAACGGTCTGAGCCAACACCTTCAACGCCTGACCGAGGCAAAAATCGACGTGATTTTGCTGATGGGCAGTATCGGGGAATTCGCTTCCTTCACCCTCGACGAACGCTTGCTGCTGATTCGCGAGGCGCGCGCCATGAGCTCGCTGAAGATGGTGGCTAACGTCTCCTCCACCTGCATCCACGATGTCTTACAGATGGCGCAGGAAGCGTATCGCACAGGCTACGATGCAGTGATGGTGCTGCCGCCGTATTACTACGGTCAAACGCCGAAGCAGCTGCTGAGCTACTTTCGCCAGGTGGGACAAAAGCTCAGCGGCAAATGGTTCGCCTACAACTTCCCGCCGCGCACCGGCAGTGACTTAACGCCGGACCTGGTCGCCCAGCTTGCCAGCGAATTCCCGAACTTCGCCGGGATCAAAGATACTGTCGACTGCCAGTCGCATACCCGCAGAATGATCGAGGCAACTCAGGCCGTGCGTGACGACTTTGCCGTACTTTCAGGCTATGACGAGTATTTCATTCCCAACTTGCTGGCTGGCGGTGCGGGGATTATCTCCGGACTCAACAATGTCATGCCGGAGCTGTTTGTCAGCGCACGTGAAGCATTCAAAGCCGGTGACCTGGCTGCCCTGCGCGACATTCAGCAGAAAATTGGCGTGTATATGTCGATTTATGCCATTGGCGAAGATTTCGTCACCACCATCAAGACGGTGGTATCGCGGAAGTTTGGTTATTGCAGCGGAGTTTCACGTAATGCGGGCGGCGAGTTGAACGAACACGACTGCCGGACGATTGATGAGGTATTTGGTCGTTAAAAGACAAGGCCTGGTGAGATTCACCGGGCCTTTTTACGCGGAAAAAACAGGCCGGATAAGCGTAGTGCCATCCGGCATTATTGGGTTATTTCACTGCATGCTGGATGTCGACTGTCGCCGCTTTCGCTTTGACCTTCTTCGACCAGATGGAGGTGATAATCGGCACCAGGATTGACGTCACAATCACCGAGGTGGCGACCAGCGAGGTTGCCGCCGGCGCCATCGGTTTAAACGCGGGCACCATTTCGGCGATCAGTACCGGTGTCGCCACTGCGGCACCTGCTGAGCTGGAAGCGGCAATCCCTGCCGTACCGTCGCCGCCGCCAATCAGTTTGTCGGCAACGATCAGCGGAATACCGGTCACGATAATCACCGCAACCCCCAACAGAATGCCCAACAGACCGGTCTGCGCAATCACGCTCAGGTCGATGGTGTTGCCCAGCGCAAAGGCGAAGAAGGGGATCAGCGTCTGAACGGCTTTACTGAAGAATTCGCGCAGTTCAGGGTCCAGGTTACCCAATGTGAAGCCCACCAGGAATGGCAGCACGGCACCGACAAAAACATGCGGTTCAAACGACGCAATCCCGGCCGTACCGAGGATGATCATCGTCATCAACGGGCCTGATTCCAGTGACATCAGAACAAATGCCCCGGCCTCTTCTTTGGTGCCGTACTGCTGCATGATCGACGCGTACAGCCCGCCGTTGGTCATATCCATTGCCGCAACCAGCGCCAGTGTTGACAGCCCGGCAAAGAACCCTGCCTCCACACCATGTTCAGGGATAATCCGTGAGGCAATCGCCGCTACCACCCATGCCACCGCAATTTTGGTCACCACCAGCGTACCGGACTTACGCAGGACGGTCCCCGTCGCGCTCAGCTTGATGGAGGCCCCCATGCAGAAAAACCACACGGCCAGAATTGGCACCGTACCGGTGATCATCCCGTTGGTGAATGAGCCAAAATATTTCCCCGCGTCAGGAGAGAACGTGTGGCACAACGCGCCCAGGAACAAAGGGACGAGCATCATGCCACCAGGGATTTTTTCTATCGTGCGTTTAATCTGCATTTCCATCACCTTCCGATGTAAAGATGTGTCAACGATAGACATTCAGCACAATAATAAAAGTGATCCCAACCACATAACAAAACAATGTTTCATTTTTTATGGATCACTGTTTTTGGTCCGATTTTGATCACAAAAAAACCCCACCGGCCGCGCCGACGGGGTTATTCAAACGCTACATCTTGTTAAATAAGACTTATTTTTTCGCCGCGAAACGCGCAGCCGCTTCGTCCCAGTTCACTACGTTCCAGAACTCGTTGATGTAGTCCGGACGACGGTTCTGGAATTTCAGGTAGTAAGCGTGCTCCCACACATCCAGACCCACAATCGGGAAACCGGAAGCGCCAGAAATGGCTTCACCCATCAGCGGGGAATCCTGGTTTGCGGTAGAAACAACCGCCAGTTTGTCACCTTTCAGTACCAGCCAGGCCCAGCCTGAACCGAAACGGGTTGCCGCGGCTTTTTCAAACTCTGCTTTGAAGTTATCAACAGAGCCGAAATCACGTTCGATAGCCGCTTTCAGATCGCCCTGCAGGGTGGTGCCCTTTTTCAGGCCTTTCCAGAACAGGCTGTGGTTAGCGTGACCGCCCGCGTTGTTACGCAGAACGGTTTTCTTGTCGGCAGGTACCTGATCCAGTTTAGCGATCAGCTCTTCTGCAGACAGGTTAGCGAATTCAGGCAGACTTTCCAGCGCCGCGTTAGCGTTGTTTACATAAGTCTGATGATGTTTGGTATGGTGGATTTCCATCGTCTGCTTATCGAAGTGCGGTTCCAGCGCATCATAAGCGTACGGCAGGGATGGCAGTGTATAACTCATATTCATCTCCATTATTGTCGAGCGGCCGGGTGTTAACGCCGCGTAAGCAGTTGGTTCATTATAGTTAATTAAATGATATTGAAAATGATTATCAATGCCGTACTTTTAATAAGGTTATTACAAAAGCGTCTATTGTTGATTATGTGAGCCATATCACCCACTTAACCGGGTCTTTGCCAGAAAGGGAAAATCGCGGCAATCGGCAAAAGGTTATACATCTGCGCAATTTTTAAACTCATGACGTCGGAAGGGTAGAAACGACGATAAAAACAATGAGGATGATGTGATGAGTAACGCGATTACGATGGGTATTTTTTGGCATTTGATAGGCGCAGCCAGTGCGGCCTGTTTCTATGCCCCGTTCAAACAAGTGAAACAGTGGTCATGGGAAACGATGTGGTCGGTCGGCGGGATTGTCTCCTGGTTGATTCTTCCCTGGACCATTAGCGCCATGCTGCTGCCCGACTTCTGGGCCTATTACAGTTCGTTCAGCCTCTCCACTCTACTGCCGGTATTTCTGTTCGGCGCAATGTGGGGCATCGGCAATATCAACTACGGCCTGACCATGCGCTACCTCGGCATGTCGATGGGGATTGGCATTGCTATCGGCATCACGCTGATTGTCGGTACGCTGATGACCCCTATCATCAACGGCAACTTTGATGTGCTGATTAACACCGAAGGCGGGCGTATGACCCTGCTCGGGGTGCTGGTTGCGCTGATTGGTGTTGGGATCGTCACTCGTGCGGGTCAGCTCAAAGAGCGCAAAATGGGCATCAAAGCCGAAGATTTCAATCTGAAAAAAGGGCTACTGCTGGCCGTAATGTGCGGCATTTTCTCCGCAGGTATGTCATTTGCGATGAACGCCGCAAAACCGATGCATGAAGCTGCCGCAGCGCTGGGTGTAGACCCGCTGTATGTCGCGCTGCCAAGCTATGTGGTGATCATGGGCGGCGGCGCGCTGGTCAACCTGGGCTTCTGTTTTATTCGTCTGGCAAAAGTGAAGAACCTGTCGGTAAAAGCCGACTTCTCGCTGGCAAAATCACTGATCATCACCAACGTGCTGCTGTCTGCGCTCGGTGGCCTGATGTGGTATTTGCAGTTCTTTTTCTACGCCTGGGGCCACGCGCGTATTCCGGCGCAATATGACTACATCAGTTGGATGCTGCACATGAGTTTCTACGTGCTGTGCGGTGGTATCGTCGGTCTGGTGCTGAAAGAGTGGAACAACGCCGGGCGTCGTCCTGTCGGCGTACTGAGTCTGGGATGCGTGGTGATCATCATCGCCGCCAACATTGTCGGCCTGGGCATGGCAAGCTAATCACTTGAGTTACTGAGATGACGCCATTGACTGGGCGTCATCCCGGTTTCCCGCGTGAACACCACAGAAAAGTAGTTACTGTCCTCAAATCCACACTTCATCGAAATTTCACCAATCATCAGGCGGCTGTGCTGAAGCAGATATTGCGCATGGCAGACGCGAACCTGACGCTGATACTGGTTAATTGTCATCCCGGTCTGGCTACGAAACTGCTGGCGCAGCACGCGTTCACTGCACGCTTCCCGATCGCAAAAGGCATCCAGCGCAAACGGACGTTCCAGACTGGCTGCCAGCGCGGTTATCAGTTTATCCAGCAACGTTTCACTGGAGGTCGCCGGCAGCGTATCGGTGGCATAGCGATGGCGCTTCAGCGTCATCACCAGTTGGCCAAAGAGCAGCTCCGCCATATCGTTGGCGAGTGGATCGTGCTGGTTACTTTCATGCTCAATCTGGCTTATCACCTGGCGCGCCTGCGTCATTCCGACACTGCCCAGTCGCCAGTGGGGTTGCCGCGGCGTGCCGTTAAAACCCGGAATTGCACTCTCCCAGCCCAGATTCAGCTTTAGCCGCTCCGGGCAATAGATGATGTTCTGCAACACGAGGTCATTAACGGAGGTATAGGAGTGCTTGTCTTCAGCGCGGATATAAAACAGATCGCCACGGGTGATGCGATAGGGACGGTCGTTCAGCACATGCAGGCCATTGCCTCGCCAGACAATCACCAGCTCACAGAAATCATGCGTATGTTCGGCAAACACATCCTGCGGATAGCGATCGGCAACGGCGACGGCCTGTCCGGCATTCGCAAAGAAGTCGTCTTTTAGAAGAATCAGTTGATTCGCCACCAGAATATTCCTTGCCGGATGGCAGCTTCGCCTTATCCGGCCTACAAATTACGTAAACACGTAGGCCGGATAAGACGCCACCGCGTCGCCATCCGGCATCACAGAACGATGATTATCAGCGATTTGGCGGCGAAAAACGTTGATAGTATTCGCGTTACTGAAGTAACGCATCCCGTCCCTGGCGGATATCGCGAGGCGACCAGTCAAATTCACGGCGAAACAGAGTCGAAAAGTGGTTACTGTCGCCGAAACCGCAGCGATAAGCGATCTCCGTGACGCTTTCATCGCTATGGCGTAACAGATGGCGGGCCTTGATTAAACGCAGACGATTAAGATAGCGCTGCGGCGTTAACCCGGTCTGTTGTTTCAACTGGCGGTGCAATGTCCGCAGGGACAGCGAGAACCGATCGGCCAGCACCTCCCAGCATACTTCCTCGGCAAAATGATCTTCCAGCCAGGCCATCAGATGATTCAGGCGCGCATCGTTATTTTCCGCCCCTTCCATCAGGCTGCTTTTGCGTAACAGCACCAGCAACTGCATGAACAGAATTTCACGATTGGCCACGCCGGGGAGATCGCTCTCATCGCCATCCTGTTCCATTTTTGCCACCAGTTGACGTACCTGTTGCAGCGCACTCTGATTCACCCGCCAGTGGGAGGGGTACACGCCATCCTGTTCCTGCGGCAGCAATTGATCCAACCCGGCCAGGAAGCGGAATGCATCGGGCGAGCGGTAGAGCACATTGGTCAGGCAAAGATTGTCCGTATGTTCATACAAGTGCCGATCATGGTCGCGAACAAAGCAGACCGTACCACCGCTGATGGTATAGGGCTGTCCATTGAATACATGAATACCGGTGCCATGTTCCACAATCACAATCTCATGAAAATCATGATGATGTTCTGGAAAAGCGGACTGAGGTAGCCGGGGCTCAATGGCCACGGGCGCTTTACCTGATGGAAAAAAATCCACGCTGTGCAGTACGGTCATGATGGCATCCGGGTCAAATGAACATGTCAGAAATAGTAATTAAGGGTTAGCCACCTCACCTTAAATTTTTGACACGAAACCGTGCAAACAGGGTCAATTTTTCAAGAAAAGACGGGAAAGATCCGGAAATGCGGACGGCGTCACATCAGGGGAAATCGCGCCTATTACCGGAAACTGTGAACGTTATCACGTTCACCTTTGCTTTCTTGCCAGCGGCCTATTCTGCCTGTCAGTAACAAGAAGGTGAGCCATGACGAGGTTTTCTAGACTGGGCTTAATGAAACTCAGAAGGACCTCACTATGACTTTTCGCCATTGTGTCGCTGTCGATCTTGGCGCCTCCAGCGGACGTGTAATGCTGGCGCGCTATGACAGTGAACATCGCACCCTGACGCTGCGTGAAATCCATCGCTTCGTCAACTGCCTGCAAAAGCAGGACGGTTTCGACACCTGGGATCTCGACAGCCTCGAAGACGCCATCCGCCTGGGGCTGGAAAAAGTCTGCGATGAAGGCATCCGCATTGACAGCATCGGTATTGATACCTGGGGCGTGGACTATGTCCTGATCGATAAGCAAGGTCAGCGCGTCGGGCTACCGGTTTCCTACCGTGACAGCCGTACCACAGGGGTGATGCAGCGCGCACAGGAACAGCTCGGTAAATGCGCTATTTACCAACGCAGCGGGATCCAGTTCCTGCCGTTCAACACGCTTTACCAGCTGCGTGCGCAGGTCGAACAGCAGCCCGAGCTGGTTGCGCACGTTACGCACGCCCTGCTGATCCCCGACTACTTCAGCTTTCGTCTGACCGGCGAATTGAACTGGGAATACACCAACGCCACCACCACGCAACTGGTGAATATCAACAGCGACGACTGGGATGAAACGCTGCTGGCGTGGACGGGGGCGGACAACGCCTGGTTTGGTCACCCGACGCATCCGGGCAACGTGATTGGTTACTGGATTTGCCCGCAGAAGAATCAGATCCCCGTGGTGGCTGTCGCCAGTCATGACACCGCCAGCGCGGTGATCGCCTCGCCACTGGCCGATAAACACAGCGCGTATCTCTCATCCGGCACCTGGTCGTTAATGGGCTTTGAAAGCAGAACGCCTTACACCAACGACGCCGCGCTGGCGGCGAACATCACTAATGAAGGCGGCGCGGAAGGGCGCTATCGGGTACTGAAAAATATTATGGGACTGTGGCTGCTACAGCGCGTGCTAAAAGAGCGTCAGGTGGACGACCTGCCCGCGCTGATTGCCGCCACGCAGTCATTGCCCGCTTGTCGCTTTCTGATCAACCCGAATGACGATCGCTTTATTAACCCCGCCAACATGAGCGCCGAAATTCAGGCCGCCTGCCGCGAATCCGGGCAACCGGTACCCGACAGCGACGCGGAGCTGGCCCGCTGTATTTTCGACAGCCTGGCGCTGCTCTACGCCGATGTGTTGCAGGAACTGTCGACGCTACGCGGCGAGTCCTTCAGCCAGTTGCATATTGTCGGCGGCGGCTGCCAGAACGTCCTGCTGAACCAACTTTGCGCCGATGCTTGCGGCATCCGCGTAATAGCCGGCCCTATTGAAGCGTCCACACTCGGCAACATCGGTATCCAACTGATGACACTGGATGAACTCAACAATGTCGATGACTTCCGCCAGGTGGTCACCGCCAATTACAACCTGACCACGTTTACCCCCAATCCTGACAGTGAGATTGCCCGCTATGTCGCGCAATTTCATTCAAAACGACAGACAAAGGAGCTTTGCGCATGACCACTCAACTGGAACAAGCCTGGGAACTGGCGAAACAACGCTTCGCCGCAGTAGGTATTGATGTCGAGGAGGCACTGCGCCAGCTCGATCGTCTGCCGGTCTCGATGCACTGCTGGCAGGGCGATGACGTAGCCGGTTTCGAAAACCCGGAAGGGTCGCTGACCGGCGGTATTCAGGCCACCGGCAACTATCCGGGTAAAGCGCGCAATGCCCATGAGCTACGCGCCGATCTGGAACAGGCGCTCAGCCTGATCCCTGGCCCTAAACGCCTGAACCTGCACGCCATCTATCTGGAATCCGATACCCCGGTCGCCCGCGACAAAATCAAACCGGAGCACTTTAAAAACTGGGTGGAGTGGGCAAAAGCGCATCAACTCGGTCTGGATTTCAACCCGTCCTGCTTCTCGCATCCGCTGAGTGCAGACGGCTTCACGCTGGCACACGCTGACGACACTATCCGCCAGTTCTGGATCGACCACTGTAAGGCCAGCCGCCGCGTATCCGCGTACTTTGGAGAGCAACTGGGCACACCGTCGGTGATGAATATCTGGATCCCGGACGGCATGAAAGATGTCACCGTGGACCGCCTGGCCCCGCGTCAGCGCCTGATGGACGCGCTGGATGAGGTCATCAGCGAAAAACTGAACCCGGCGCACCATATCGACGCCGTCGAAAGCAAACTCTTTGGTATCGGCGCGGAAAGCTACACCGTCGGTTCCAACGAGTTCTACATGGGATACGCCACCAGCCGCCAGACCGCCCTGTGCCTCGATGCGGGCCACTTCCATCCGACAGAAGTGATCTCCGACAAAATCTCCGCCGCCATGTTGTACGTGCCGCGTCTGCTGCTGCACGTAAGCCGCCCGGTGCGTTGGGACAGTGACCATGTGGTGCTGCTGGATGATGAAACCCAGGCGATTGCCAGCGAGATCGTACGCCACAACCTGTTCGACCGCGTCCACATCGGTCTCGACTTCTTCGATGCCTCCATCAACCGCATCGCGGCATGGGTCATCGGCACCCGTAACATGAAAAAAGCGCTGCTGCGCGCCCTGCTGGAACCAACCGAACATCTGCGCCAACTGGAAGCCAGCGGCGATTACACCGCGCGTCTGGCGCTGCTGGAAGAGCAGAAATGCCTGCCGTGGCAGGCAGTATGGGAGATGTATTGCCAGCGCCATGACACGCCAGCCGGCAGCCAGTGGCTGGAGAGCGTTCGCGCCTATGAGAAAGAGATTTTGAGCAAACGCGGTTAACGCATCATTGCCGGATGGCGCTGCGCTTATCCGGCCTACTGACACTCTCAACATCGTAGGCCCGATAGCGCAGCGCCATCGGGCATTTACTAAGACAGGTACATCTTTTATGCAAAATATTCTCAACGCCTGGTTTGTTCAGGGAATGATTAAAGCCACCTCCGATGCCTGGTTGAAAGGTTGGGATGAGCGCAACGGCGGCAACCTGACGCTGCGTCTCGACGATGCGGACATCGCCCCCTTCAGCGCCGACTTCCATCGTACACCGCGCTACATCGCCCTGAGCCAGCCTATGCCGCTGCTGGCGAACACGCCGTTTATCGTAACCGGCTCCGGTAAATTCTTCCGCAACGTACAACTCGATCCCGCCGCCAATTTAGGCATCGTGAAAGTGGACAGCGACGGAGCGGGCTACCACATTCTATGGGGGCTGACGAACGAGGCGGTGCCCACCTCTGAGCTGCCGGCACATTTCCTGTCGCACTGTGAGCGCATCCAAACCACCCAGGGTAAAGATCGCGTGATCATGCACTGCCACGCCACCAACCTGATCGCCCTGACCTATGTGCTGGAAAACAGCACCGCGCTTTTCACCCGCAAACTGTGGGAAGGCAGTACCGAGTGTCTGGTGGTCTTCCCGGATGGCGTGGGCATTCTGCCGTGGATGGTGCCGGGTACCGACGAGATCGGCCAGGCCACCGCGCAGGAAATGCAGAAACATTCGTTGGTGCTGTGGCCGTTCCACGGCGTATTCGGCAGCGGCCCGACGCTGGATGAAACGTTTGGGCTGATCGATACCGCCGAGAAGTCCGCCGAAGTGTTAGTCAAAGTGCTGTCGATGGGCGGCATGAAGCAAACCATCAGCCGCGAAGAACTGATCGCGCTGGGTAAACGCTTTGGCGTCACCCCGCTCGCCAGTGCATTAGAACTGTATTGATAACAACATCGCGCCCCGCTCACTGAGACGGGGCGAACTCTGTCACCTGCAAATCCAAACCATTCCCTATGGGAATCAACATCATGTGGAGTAAAAGCAATGAAAATAAAGACAAGCTTGATCCTCACCGTTGCCGCTCTGGCGTTGTCCGGTTCCGCTTTAGCTGAAGTTAAAATCGCCCTGGTGGCGAAATCGTTAGGTAATGGATTTTTCGAAGCTGCAAACGTCGGCGCCCAGGAGGCAGCCAAAGAGATTGGTGATGTCAAAGTGATCTACACCGGTCCTACCACGACTACCGCAGAAGCGCAGATCGAGGTATTGAATGGGTTGATCGCTCAGGGTGTGGATGCGATCGCCATCTCCGCCAACGATCCCGATGCCGTCGTGCCCGTATTGAAAAAAGCGATGCAGCGCGGGATCAAAGTGGTCTCATGGGATTCCGGCGTGGCGCCTGCGGGCCGACAGATCCACCTTAACCCGTCGAATAATGCGCTGATCGGCGAAACCAACGTTAAACTCGCCGCCGATGCGCTGAAAGCGCTGAACGTGGAGAAAGGCGATGTGGCGATCCTGAGCGCCACTCCAACGTCGACTAATCAGAATATCTGGATTGCGGAGATGAAAAAGGTGCTTCCGCAGTATCCGTCCATCAATCTGGTGACCGTGGCCTATGGCGACGATCTCTCTGACAAGAGCTACCGTGAAGCGGTGGGACTGCTCAAATCTTACCCTGACCTGAAAGTGATCGTCTCCCCTTCTTCCGTCGGTATTGTCGCCGCGGCACAGGCGGTGAAGGATCAGGGAAAAATTGGCAAAGTGTATGTGACCGGCCTCGGCTTACCGTCTGAAATGGCGGGAGCAGTGAAGTCTGGCGCGTCGAAAAGCTTTGCTATCTGGAACCCTATCGATCTGGGCTATGCGGCAACGTATCTGGCGGACGACCTCGTCAAAGGCACTGCCAGCAAAACTGAAGCCAATATGGGAAAACTGGGCAAAGTGAAACTGGATGCCGACGGCAATGGCGCAATGGCTGAGCCATTCGTCTACGATGCCAGCAACATTGATAAGTTCTCAAAAATCTTCTGATCCCAGGGTCACGCCGCCGGATGACGTTGTGCTTATCCGGCCGGCGAGTACCGATACGTTTTGTAGGCCGGATAAGCGTTAGCGCCATCCGGCAACGCTACATGAAGAGGAGAACTGACATGTCCACCCCTTTACTACAACTTCATGGGATCACCAAGATATTCCCCGGCGTGCGCGCCCTTGAGAATGTGCAGCTCGATCTCTGGCCTGGAAAAGTGACCGCTCTGGTGGGCGAAAATGGCGCGGGTAAATCCACGCTGGTCAAAGTGATGACTGGCATCTATCAGCCAGAAGAGGGGGAAATCCTCTACAAGGCTATTCCTGTTCGGCTCCCGAATCCGGAAGCGGCGCATAAAATCGGTATCACCGCAATTCATCAGGAAACGGTGCTGTTCGATGAGCTGTCGGTGACCGAGAATATTTTTGTCGGCCAGTACCTGTATAAAGGTCTTCTCAAAAAGCTCGACTGGCCAGAAATGCACCGTCGCGCGCAGGCGATCCTCACCCGGCTTGAGGTGCAGATCGATCCGCACGCGACGCTGAAAACCCTGAGCATCGCCCAGCGTCATATGGTGGCCATTGCCCGGGCCCTCTCCTTTGAGGCCCAGGTGGTGATTCTCGATGAACCGACCGCCGCACTGTCACAACACGAAATTCTGGAGTTCTATCAAATCGTTGAGCGCCTGAAGCAGGAAGGCAAAGCGATTCTGTTTATCTCCCACAAGTTCGATGAAATCTTTGAACTGGCGGATCGCTACACCATTCTGCGCGACGGCGCGTTCGTCAGTTCCGGCGACATCCATGAAATTAGTGAAGAGCGGATGGTCGCCATGATGGTGGGACGCGCCATAACCCAGACCTTCCCCAAAGAGGCCTGCGAGAAAGGCGAGACGGTGCTGGAGGTGAAAAATCTCTGCCATCCCACCGAATTTGCTCACATTGATTTCACCCTAAGAAAGGGGGAGATCCTCGGCTTCTACGGACTGGTAGGTGCGGGACGTACTGAGCTGATGCAGGCGTTGTCCGGCGTTTCCCGACCTTCTCACGGGGAGATCCGCCTCAACGGGAAGGCGGTGCATTTTCATCAGCCCGCCGATGCGATTCGCGCCGGCATTGTCTATGTGCCGGAAGAGCGGCAAAAACAGGGGGCAATCATTGAAATGAGTATCGCCGAGAACATCAGCCTGCCGCAGTTGAGTAAGCTGAATCCGCGCGGTGTGCTCAATGCGGCGCGGGAGTGGCAACTGGCGGACAGCTACGCCAAACGCTTGCAGGTCAAAGCCTTTAGCTGGCGTCAGGCGGTCGAAACGCTTTCTGGCGGCAATCAGCAAAAGGTAGTGATCGGCAAATGGCTCGCCACCCATCCTGAAGTGATTATTCTCGACGAACCGACCAAAGGGATTGATATCGGCTCGAAGGCGGCTGTGCACCAGTTTATGTCCGAACTGGTGGCGCAAGGGCTGGCGGTAATCATGGTCTCTTCAGAACTCCCGGAAGTCATGGGCATGGCGGACAGAATTATCGTCATGCACGAAGGGCTGATGGTCGCACAATACCGCGCTGGTGAAGCCACGGCGGAGGCCATTGTCAGCGCCGCCAGCGGCATCGGGAAGGAGGCTGCATAATGGTTCAACGTCTGCTCAAACATCGCGAAGCCTTGCTGGCAGCGGTCATCCTCCTGATGATCGCCGTTATCGGCAGTCGCGTCCCGTCGTTTGTCTCCCCCGGCAACCTGGTCGAGATCTTCAATGACACGGCCATTCTTATCATCCTGGCGCTCGGGCAAATGATGGTGTTGCTAACCAAAGGTATCGATCTGTCGATGGCCGCCAATCTGGCGCTCACCGGGATGATCGTCGCCCTGCTCAACTTCCAGCATCCTGAGCTCCCCGTCTGGGCGTTGATGTTACTGGCAACCGCCTGTGGTCTGGTGATGGGGACGATCAACGGTCTGCTGGTCTGGAAATTAGGTATTCCGGCGATTGTGGTCACGCTCGGCACCATGAGCATTTATCGCGGCATGATCTTTTTGCTGTCGAACGGCGGCTGGATTAACTCACATCAGATGAGCGACAGTTTCCTCGCGCTCCCCCGTTTCGCCCTCTTTGGCCTGCCGGTACTGAGCTGGTGCGCCATCGCCGCCGTTATCGTGGTGAGCTACTTCCTGCGCTACAGCCGTACAGGGCGGGCGCTGTACACCGCAGGCGGTAACGCCACCGCGGCGTATTACACCGGGATCAACGCCGGGAAAATGCAGTTCGTCAGCTTCTGCCTGTCGGGTGCCCTCGCGGGTTTCTGCGGCTACCTGTGGATTTCCCGATTCGCTGTTGCCTATGTCGATGTAGCTAACGGTTTTGAGTTACAGGTTGTGGCAGCCTGTGTGATTGGGGGTATCAGTACGATGGGAGGGATTGGGCGCGTTCTCGGCTGCCTGTGTGGCGCGTTGTTCCTTGGCGTGATCAATAACGCATTGCCCGTCATTGGCATCTCACCTTTCTGGCAGATGGCGATTTCCGGCGCGGTGATCGTGATTGCCGTTCTGCTCAACGAACGCAGCAATAAACACAAAGGCCGTTTAATTCTTCGCAACGCGGCACTGGCACGGCAAAAACAGGCGGTGAACTCATGAGTAAAGTGATGACGTCTGAAGCGATCGACCGCACTCCCGACGCGCGCGCGGGCTGGCAACGCCTGTTGTGCTGGGAAGGTTTTCTGTTTGCCGTCACCCTGGCGGTGTTTATCGTCAACGCGCTGGCCTCGCCGTACTTCCTCAATATCTGGAATCTCTCCGACGCGACGTTCAACTTCACCGAAAAAGCGATCATCGTGCTGCCGATGGCGATGCTGATTATCGCCAGGGAGATCGATCTCTCGGTGGCATCAACTCTGGCGCTCAGTTCAACAGCCATGGGGTTCTGCGCAGCAGCAGGAATGGATACCCCTCTGCTGGTCTGCGTCGGGCTGGGAACCGGACTCTTGTGCGGGCTGCTGAACGGCATCCTGGTCACGCGGTTCAACCTCTCGTCCATCGTGATCACCATCGGCACTATGAGTTTGTATCGCGGCATAACCTACATTCTGCTTGGCGATCAGGCGCTGAATGCTTACCCGGAAAGCTTTGCGTGGTTTGGCCAGGGCTATGTCTGGGGGGCACTGTCGTTCGAGTTCGCGCTGTTTATCGTGCTGGCGGTTGTGTTCACCTTCCTGCTACACAAAACGAACTTTGGCCGGCGCACCTACGCCATCGGAAATAACCCGGTTGGCGCGTGGTATTCCGGCATTAACGTCAAGCGCCACAACCTGATTTTATTCGCCCTGGTCGGACTCATGGCGGGACTGGCCGCCGTGTTACTCACCTCCAGACTTGGCAGTACACGTCCCACCATCGCGATGGGCTGGGAGCTGGCCGTGGTGACGATGGCAGTGCTGGGTGGCATCAATATTCTCGGCGGTTCCGGCAGTATGACCGGCGTCATTATCGCGGCGTTCCTGATGGGGCTGGTGACCTTCGGCCTGAGCCTGCTCAATGTGCCGGGCATCGTCATGTCGATCATTATCGGCGCGATGCTGATTGTGGTGATCTCACTGCCCATCCTGACGCGCCGGGTTATGCAACGACGACGAATCTGAATCCCTCCGGCGACATGGAGTTTTGCCGCCGGAAATATCATCACTTTAAGGAGAAAAAACATGAGCTTTATGCTGGCACTTCCGAAAATCAGTCTGCATGGCGCGGGCGCGATTGGCGATATGGTGAACCTCGTTGCCAATAAGCAATGGGGTAAAGCGCTGATCGTCACCGACGGTCAACTGGTTAAGCTGGGCCTGCTCGACAGCCTGTTTGCGGCGCTGGATGAGCACAAAATGTCGTACCACCTGTTCGATGACGTGTTCCCGAACCCAACCGAAGCGCTGGTACAAAAAGGCTACACGGCCTATCAGGACGCGAAATGTGATTACATCATCGCCTTTGGCGGCGGAAGCCCGATCGATACCGCTAAAGCCGTGAAAATCCTCACAGCAAACCCTGGTCCCTCCACGGCGTACTCCGGCGTGGGTAAAGTGAAAAACCCCGGTGTGCCGCTGGTTGCTATCAATACCACCGCGGGGACAGCCGCCGAGATGACCAGTAACGCGGTAATTATCGATTCCGGACGCCAGGTGAAAGAGGTCATCATCGATCCGAACATCATCCCGGACATCGCCGTGGACGATGCCAGCGTGATGCTGGAAATTCCGGCCTCCGTGACGGCGGCAACCGGTATGGATGCACTGACCCATGCCGTGGAGGCGTATGTTTCTGTTGGCGCGCATCCGCTGACTGACGCCAATGCGCTGGAAGCGATTCGTCTGATCAACCTGTGGCTGCCAAAAGCGGTCGATGAGGGCCACAACCTGGAAGCGCGCGAGCAGATGGCGTTTGGTCAGTACCTGGCGGGCATGGCATTTAACAGCGCCGGTCTGGGGCTGGTTCACGCCCTGGCGCACCAGCCGGGTGCCACGCATAACCTGCCGCACGGCGTTTGTAACGCCATCCTGCTGCCGATTATCGAAAACTTTAACCGCCCGAACGCAGTGGCGCGTTTTGCCCGCATTGCGCAGGCGATGGGTGTTGATACCCGTGGTATGAGCGATGAAGCTGCGAGCCAGGAGGCCATCAACGCCATCCGCGCACTGAGCAAACGCGTCGGTATTCCGACAGGTTTCAGCCAGCTCGGCGTCACCAAAGAGGATATCGAAGGCTGGCTGGACAAAGCACTGGCTGACCCCTGCGCGCCGTGTAACCCGCGTACTGCCAGCCGCGACGACGTGCGCGAGCTGTACCTGGAGGCGCTATGATCCGCAAAGCGTTCGTGATGCAGGTGAATGCCGACGCGCACGAGGAGTATCAGCGCCGTCACAATCCCATCTGGCCGGAGCTGGAAGCTGTACTGAAGGCTCACGGCGCGCATCATTACGCGATCTATCTCGATACGGCGCGTAATCTGCTGTTTGCCACCGTGGAGATTGAGTCTGAAGACCGCTGGAATGCCGTTGCCAGCACGGACGTTTGTCAGCGCTGGTGGAAGCATATGCGCGATGTCATGCCCGCGAACCCGGATAACAGCCCGGTGAGCGCAGAGCTGAAAAACGTGTTTTATCTGGAGTAACAAATAAGCCCGGTGAGCGTCGTCGCCACCGGGCCCCTTCGTTTAGAAATAATATTTAAAGCGAACGCGACCACCATAACGATTATCAGAATCGTCACCGTTCACGTTATCTCCGTCGCTGTCCAGAATCGAATAATATGCGCCAAGGTAAATATTGAAGTTTTGCATATTCATCACGTTAGCGAACTGATAAGAAGCGTGAATAGTATGAATGTCATAGGTGCCTTCATTGTTAATCCAGCAGCCGTCATCACACACTACCCCGGCAAAGTCATCAATCTTGTTATGTGCGTAGATATAACCCAGCTCAAAGCGTTTCCACAGCGCGTTCACCCCGGTCGTAAAATCTTTTTCGTTGTTGGCATCAAGATAAGCGGTGTTCAGGTTCACCACGATGCCATTCTCCGGATCGGCCTTTAAACCGTTCCATGTCATCGTCATACCGTAGCCGGTACGATCGGACTGATCGACAAATTTACCGTTTGAGTTGGTGTAGCCATAAGCGTTATTGACCACGTTCGATTCCATCGCTGCAGCAACAGAGAACGCATCCTGTGACCATGAAATAACCGGACGCAAGTAGGCAACATTTTTCTGTTGATCCATTTTCCGACCGTGAAATTCATCATCGTTATAGAGTGAAGTCCCTTCTTCCAGCAGGGTGTTTAACTCAAAGTACCAATTATCCACCTGCTTGCTGACAAGGAAGTTGCCACCGGCATCAGAACGACCACGGCCTTCTTTCATCATGTAGATATAACCGCTGCCGTCGTCATACAGATCGTTGGCGGTATTCCCCGAATGCTCAACAAAAGTATCCTGATTCAGTGGGAACATATCGTAGGCTTCGAAGCGTCCGACCTTCACTTTCCAGTCATTTTCTTTACCAAAGAAGAAAACGGCATCATCGATATTCACCATGCCCTTCATATCACCTAACGGTTGGGCAGAGAATCCGGCGTAATAACCATTATCCAGCTTACGCATGCCATCAAAGCCCAGCAAAATTCGGCCATTGATATTCCACTGTTCGTTAGTCGGATCGCTACCAACATTGGCATTGGTCATTGCCAGCAGGCCATGATTACTTTCCGCATCCATGTTGAATTCAACATCACCATAGATTTTCAGATCCCCATAACCGGAAAGCAGCAGATTCGGTGACGCGGCATTCTTTTTCGTCTCTTCCGCTGAGGCCTGGCCGTTTACTGGCGTGTTGCCCTGCGCCGCTTTAATTTCACGGATTTCAGTTGCCTGCTGGATCTGTAATTGCTGAACCTGATTTTCCGCCTTCGCTGCCCGGTTTTCTGCCGCTTCCAGTCGCGCTTCCAGCTGTTCGAGTCGTTGTTCCAGTGTCATTTTTTGCGTTTTAGCAAAACTATTATTCGCTATTAATAATAGACCTATTGCTAAAGCCAACGTCGATTTATTCATTTATTCGCGTTCCTTTAAATAAATAATGAACAGCATATTTCCTTTAGAAATATGCAGAATGAATAACAAAGTAATATGTATTATTTTTATATTTCACAACGGTAGCAATTGACAAAAATAACAATCAACTGTTACGACACTACAGGCCATTAATTACTAGCACGCAGCTTTCTTTGTGTAAACGCAGAAAGCTTTCAGTTCGTGAGGAATATAACAAAAGGGCTAAAATAAACGAAATATCATAAAAACAATTAAATATGAATTAAGAGAACAAATAATCAGAAGTAATCATTCGAGGGTGCCTTTTGCATACCATACCGATGAAATTCCAGGTTCGCTAAGCTTTGCTCGGCCACCAGAATCGCCTGGGTATCCGCTTCCAGCGCTTTAAAAATATGCTCCTGATCGGCGGGATAACAAATATAGTCGCCCTCACCTAACACCTCTGGCGCTTCCGTCAGTCCAACCAGCGCTTTTCCCTTCGTCACAATAATATGTTCGATCGAGCCCTGTGGATGCGGTTGAGAAATACGGTCGGCACCTGGCTGGGTCAATAGCAGATAGATATCGCGCCGTGCGCCCGGCGGGCAGGCGGCCAGTAAAATCGCCTGATAGTGCGCCTGTTCGGCCACCACTTTTGTCCCTTCACCGCATCGGATCACCTGCGTTTTTTGCGCCTGCGGCTCCAGCAGTCGCGCAAAGGGAATATCCAGCGCCACGCAAAGCGACCAGAGGGTTTCCAGGCTAGGATTACCATTTCCCGCTTCCAGTTGGGAAAGCGTCGACTTGGCGATCCCAGCCCGGCGGGCGATTTCTGCCAGCGACAACCCTGTCCGCTGACGTTCGCGAACCAGACTTTTGGCGATCACGCTGATGGGTTGTGTCATACACGACTCCATGTTTTTTATATCGAACGAATCGTTCATCTTGTAAAACACCTGTGTTGCGTTCATTATAATGGAAATTCGTTCGATATGGCTAAATCATGGCGCACTTCTTCTCCTGTCTGAAGGCAGACACGATAAAAGCAATCTTTCTGGTTTGCCTGGCTGTGGGCGTAGTGGGGATGTCCTACGGTTCACTGGCGATGGCTTACGGCTTCCCGGTTTGGGTACCGTTTGTACTCTCTATTTTTGTGCTGGCGGGGGCATCCGAATTTATGTTTATTGGCATTGTCGCCAGCGGCGGCAATCCGTTAGCCGCCGCCGCTGCGGGCTTATTGGTTAATGCCCGTCATGTCCCGTTTGGCGTGACGGTACGCGATCTGGTCGGCACCCGCGCGGCGAGCTTTTTCGGCTGTCATATTATGAATGATGAAAGTGTGGTGTTCGGTCTGTCGCAGAAAACCCCGGAGCAGCGAAAAGCCGCCTACTGGCTGTGTGGCCTCGGCGTCGCCATTCTGTGGCCGCTGGGAACCTTACTGGGTACGGTAGTGGGTCAGTTGCTGCCCGCCCCGGAAACTATCGGGCTGGACGCCGTGTTTCCGGCCATCCTGCTGGCGCTCGTTGTCCCGGCGTTTAAAAACCGCACCACCTTGATTCGTGGCCTGAGCGGTGCCGTCGTGTCGCTCGCCGCCGTTCCTTTTACCCCGGTCGGACTGCCGGTTCTGCTCTCTCTGCTGGGTTTACTGACGAGGAAAAAATAATGGGCAACATGACGCTGTTCATCGTCGGTATCGCCATTTTATCGGCAGGAACCTATTTGATGCGCCTTGGCGGCGCCAAACTCGGCAGCCGCCTGGCACTCTCTGAACGCTCTCAGGCGCTGTTATCCGATGCGGCTACAGTGCTGCTGTTTTCCGTCGCGCTGGCCACCACTTTTTATGAAGGTGAGCACTTTGCCGGCATGGCGCGCGTCCTCGGCGTCGCATTCGCAGTCTTCCTCGCCTGGCGAAAAATGCCATTGATCGTAGTGATTATCGCCGCTGCCGTGGTTACAGCATTGCTGCGGATAGCGGGAATACACTAAAAAAGCGCCCGCGGGCGCCCTTGACGTGTTAACGACAATTTGTCGTTCAGGTTTTCGTTATCTGTTTGTCTATCCAGGTGATAACAGAGCCAATATCCAGCGTTTTCTCCTGGTCTACCGTTAATACCGGCCCGAGCCGCATTGGCTCAGCGCGTTCTGCCAGTTGCGCCAGTTCTGGCAGATACTCCTCACCAGGGTGACCCGGCTTACGCGCCTGTAGCCGCGTGGCGTAGCGCGTTACCGCCAGCTCGGGCGTGATGTGATTCCACACCTCCACCACCTTCTCAACGCCAGCCTGCTGCAATAGCTGCTGCAACGTCTCGCGAGGCTGAAAGCCAAACCAGGCATCAACCAGCCAGACAACGCTTGCCGGAGAGTGGCCAATAATAGACCAGATCACCTCATAAGCCGCACAGCCCAACTGCCGGTTGAAAGGCCGGTCGATATCCGTAAAGCGCGCCATAAACGGCTCTTTGATCCCATCAATCGTCAGCAGCGGCAGACTGAATGTCTCGGAGAGCTGACGGGTAATCGTACTTTTGCCTGAAGCGGGGATCCCGTTGATTAAAATGACTGTTTTACAGTCTGGCGAGAGGTGTCGTTTCATAGCAGCGCAACCACCTCTTCACGGGAACTTGCCGCCCGCAACTTCGCCATGCGTTCATCGTTATCGAGTAACGCGACAATGGCACGAATGCCCTCTTCAATATGCGCATTACTGTCCTGCGCGCCAAACATAATGACAATGTCAGCGGCTTCACTGTCGGCAAACTGAATCGGCTTATCCAGCAACACCATGCTAAAACAGTTACGCTTCACCCCACACTCAGGACGGGCATGGGGGATCGCGACACCTTCATCAAACACATAATACGCCCCATGACTGAGGGTGTTGTCGATAACCGCCTGACCGTATTCCGCTGAAATATACCCTTTTGCGACCAATGGACTGGCCGCCAGTTGAATCACCTTCTGCCAGTCCGTTTCCGCTACGCCAACCTGAATCGCATCGGCCTCGATAAGTAATTCTTTTATCGTCATGACGACTCCCTAAGAGCTTAATGCATCCGGCTCTAAATATTCCGGCGAATAACATTACGTAACTCATCTATACGCACAAAAAGCGAATCAATTTCCTGGCGATGTGTTTGGCTTTTGGCATAAACCGACAGCGCCCGGTTATAGGTAAGCATTAATGCTTTCTGTATTTCGCCATTACCTGGGTTGCCCTGTAGTTCATCTTCCAGCCTGGCGATTTCTCCCGCCAGAACACGGGATTGTTCATCATAATCTTCCGGCGGGCGTGTTTCTTTTTTCCATAACGATTTCAAAGATTCAAACATAGCGATCCCCCGCCCTGATGGACAACAGGGCAACAAAATATCATTCATTAATAACGGGATTATTTAAATAACGCGATCTTTTCCATTAATACCTGGGTTACCGCATTATTTGCCGGAATTAAAAACTTACGTACGCTGTCATTCACCTTGCCTTTCTCAAACGTGTTTTTACACTGGTCGACCCACTGCACGTTCATTTCCGTACCGACATTCACTTTATTAATGCCTTCGGTGACCGCCAGACGCATGTCGTCATCACTCACCCCCGTTCCACCGTGTAATACCAGCGGAACACCGGTCGCGGCGCTGATCTCTTTCAGCCGCTGATGTTGAATCTGCGCCTTGCCGGTATACAGGCCATGCACCGTACCTACCGACACCGCCAGCATGTCGACCTGCGTCTCATCAACAAAGCGTTTGGCATCTTCTACTGTCGTAAAGCAGATATCTTCTGCTGCCACCGCTTTACCATCCTCTGAGCCGCCGATAGCGCCGAGCTCGCCTTCTACCGTAATATTTCGTGGCCGCGCCATCTCCACCACGATACGGGTATTACCGATATTCTCTTCCAGTCCCAGGTGCGAGCCGTCATACATGACCGAGGAGAATCCAGCGTTCATCGCCGTCTCAATGGCGCTGATATCAGAGCAATGATCCAGATGCAGGCAGGTCGGAACATTCTCGCTCTCCGCCAGCGAACGCACCGCATCCACTAACAGGCGATAGCCCAGATATTCCGCCGTCCCGGTTGAAATCTGAATCATCAACGGGCTATTCGTTTTTTGCGCCGCTTTAAAAAACGCGGGCAGCATTTCAATACAGTGCAGGTTAAAAGATCCAATCGCTTTGAAATTTCTTTCCTGGCCGATTTTAAGGATCTCGTTGAAGTTATACAGACTCATGAACATTTTCCCCTTTTGGCTTAGCGGATTTACCGTTTACGAACCATGCCAGTGCGGCAACAAAAACAATGAACAACGCAACAAAGAGCCAGTTACTCTGGAAGGCGTGGCCTAAGACGAGGCCAGAGCTGATGACGTCTGAATCGCTGAACGTGACGCCGGTGAAACCGTAGGTTTCCAGCATCGGCACCAGAATCGCAGGCAAGAAGGTGATGAACAAACCGTGAACCACGCCGCCGATCATCGCCCCGCGACGACCGCCCAGCGCATTCCCAAAGACCCCCGCCGTACCACCGGCAAAGAAGTTGGTTAGCAGACCCGGCAGAATCATCGCCAGACCAAACATCGGGAACACCAGCATGCCGATGATGGAACCGACGGTTGTTGCCAGGAATCCAACAATCACCGCGTTGGGCGCATAAGGGAACAGAACCGGGCAATCCAGCGCGGGCTTCGCATCCGGGACGATACGCATGGCGATACCGCGAAACGCCGGTACCAGTTCGTTGAGCAATAACCGCACGCCGCTGTAAAGCACGAAGACGCCAGCCACAAACTGAATGGACTGCATGAAGGCATACATCAGGTAGTTAACACCGCCAGAGAACTGGGCGATATATTCCGGACCCGCCGCCAGCGCCGGAATGAGGTACATCGGCACCATCACGACCGCCATTGCGAGGTAGGTATCCTGTAAGAACTTGAAGTTATCAGGTAATTCGAGGTCTTCCGTGGATCGAGACCCTTTGCCCACCACTTTAGCCACCGCCGCCTGAACCAGGTAGCCAATGGTGCAAAAGTGTCCCAGCGCCACATCATCCGAGCCGGTAATACGTCTGACCACCGGTTGCGCCAGCGCAGGCATCAGAACCGCCATAATGCCACCAAAAATACCGCCGGTCAGAATCAGCGGAAGCCCGGTCAGACCCGATTTATAGCCAATGACCGCGCCAATGGTCGCCATCCACAATAACGCCTGTCCGGTCAGGAAGATGTATTTCAGCGGTGTCAGACGCGCGATGATGATATTGACGGCAAAAATCACCATCAGGGTCAATGCCACTTCCGATCCCAACTCGCGGTTAGCCAATCCAGCAATGGCGGCCACATCGGTAATGTAGCCTTTCATGCCAAATCCCTGAGTAAAAATGTCGTTCAGGAAGGTCAGCGTGGCGACAATAATGTTTATCCCGGCCATCATAATTAAAAAACCGAGCAATGTTTTAAACGTACCTTCTGCGGTTTTTCCCGGTGATTTCTTTTGCAGGATAAGCCCGAGCATCGCGATAAAAGCAATTAATATCGATGCCTGACCGAGCAAATCTTTAACGATGAATTCAACGAAGCTATTCATAATGGGCTACCTTCAGATTCCGCTCTTTTAAAAACGCGACGATCTTGGCTTCAATTTCGTCTTTGTCTGTGAGCTTATTCAGAACCACGACCCGTTTAATTTCCTCTTCACTGGCATCGGCCGTTAAGATGTCAGCAAAGGTTTTTTGCGTCAGGATCATGTCGGATTTAAACGCCCCTGCTTCGGATACCGTGGTATGTTCGATATGAGCAGGAATTTCCAGTTTCTTTAAAACCGCTTTCGCCGTCATTTCAATAGCAAAACTTGAACCGAGGCCGCAGCCACATACGCAAAGAATTTTCAGCATGTAAGGTCTCCTCAAATAATATTGAGTTGTTTGGCAAGTTTGTAATGATGTCCTTCTGTATCAACCAGACGTTTTTTCATACTTATGAGATCAATCGGAATAGGTTTATTGCTTTGATTTATAATAATCGCTTTATTTTTCATCCCTGACTGGATACACCGAACCACTTCGCTCGCCATAATGGTACCCTGATAAATTTCTTCACAGGTCGGATCGCCATTACGTAAACCGTAACCGACAATCGTTTTACGGATTCGCTCACCAATACGCGGCTCGAGTTGCTTAATCATTGTATCAATCGCTCCCTGAAAACCGGGAGAGTATTCCCTGGTGTAGCCTTCTGAGCACAGAATAATCACGCTGTTCTGGACGATCAGTTTCTGCTTCACCCGTTCCGCTATGGTTTCAAGCGGCATCTGGGACTCCGGAATCAGGGCAATATCCGCATTACATTTAATGGCGGATTGCAGGGTTAATTCACCACAATACCCGCCCAATAATTCCACCATAAATACGCGACCGGGTAGCGCTCTGCCCGTGTTTCTTAAACGCGAAACCTCCTTAATAATCTGTTCGCAGGCAGTCGAAAAACCAATCGTATAATGGCTGCCATAAACATCATTATCGATAGTCATCCCTACGCCAAAACAATTAATATCAAACTCGCTCAGGGTATTGAGAAACTGTAAACTACCGTCGCCGCCAGCCATAATCAGCACATCAATGTGCAGCGACTTGAGTTTTTTGGCGATCGTTTCATATTCGCTACGCTGCAACTTACGGGTTGTTCTTCCCGAGGTAATGATCGGTATCGCCGCGATAGAAAAATCAACCAAATCTCGCCATGTCACGTCATGGTGATTTTTCTCCAGCAACCCGGGAATACCACCATTGAATAACGTAATTTTTGCATCCGCGAGTCTGGCAATCTGGAATATAAAATTATTGATTCCAGCAACGTCTCCACCACTAATGACAATACCAATTTTCATTGTGTTTCCTCCGCAGCGCCCGTGGAAACATTCTTCCCTGACTTCAAGACTCATATTTGCAATAAAGATCACACAATGCTGATAAATTTGTTAGAGAGTACTATTGACAGCCATCATAATAAGGCGTTTTTTGTGACATTAATCACATTTAAAATTAGCGACGGAGTTAACACTTATTTTTTTATTTATTTAGATATCATTGAGTTAATGCAGAGAGGAAAATCCCTTATCTTCGAACTGTTTTTCCTTTAGCAGACGTATTTTATAAAAAGATAAAAATGTGATTGAGACCCCATTTTTATTTTCAGTTAGTGACTTTGGAGGGAAAAAAAGGGACTGGAAGGGAATAGCAGAGACAAAAAAAGCGCCTCAAGGGCGCTCTTTCGACGATGAAGATGAACTTATTTCAGCAGTTCCGCCGTCATGTGCACGCGGTTACCGGTGTAAGCCTGAGTGATTTTATAGGAGCTGGCACCCGCTTGTTCAGCCTGCGCAGCGATTTTTGCTTCAGTGCTTTCCAGAGTAGAACCGGTCGCTGTCACGGACTGGGCAGCGAAAGAGCCGAAAGAGGTAGCGAGAGCGATAACTGCGACAAAAGTTTTGATGCTTTTCATGATATAAACCCTTTAAATTAGTTGTTTGAGTAAGGCGCTGTGCCTTGATGTGATAAATAATAGGCCGTTACTCAGACAACTAAAAGCGGAAGGATTTGCCCATCTTATTCAAATTAAATGAACATAAATCACTCAGCGATTAAACGCTGTGGATGAGTATAAATGGTTGCCTTGCCCGGCTTACAGAACCCCACCAGCGTCAGATTGCAGCGCTCGGCGACTTCAACCGCCAGCGTGGTGGCGGCAGAAACAGCAAACAGGATCTCTACACCGCACATTGCGGACTTCTGCACCATCTCATAGCTCGCACGACTGGAGACCAGCGCCGCTCCCGGCAGCCAGCTTTCTCCCTGCGCAGCACGTCGCCCCAGCAGTTTATCCAGCGCAACATGTCGACCAACATCTTCATGCCCGCCCGCCAGTTCGCCTGATGGCATCACCCACGCCGCAGCATGCGTACATCCGGTGAGTTGTCCCACGGGCTGAAAATCCTTCAGATGCCTTAACGCCTGATCAAGCCTGGCGAGGTTAAAGGTCTGGGTGAAGGGCAGCGGCTGTACGGGTTTGCCAATGTCGTTGAGTTGCTCAACGCCGCATACGCCACAGCCGGTGCGTCCGGCCAGCGCGCGACGACGCTCTTTCAGCCCCATAAAACGGCGACTGGAAAGTTCGATCTGGACTTCAAGGCCGTTACAGGAAGGGACAACATCCATGCCATAGATCTCGCGCGGGCTGTCAATAATCCCCTCGGAGAGGGAAAAACCGACCGCAAAGTGTTCCAGATCTTTCGGCGAAGCCATCATCACAACATGAGAAATGCCGTTATAGACCAGCGCAACGGGCACCTCTTCGGCTACCTCATCCGGCTGAGGATGTTGTAAATCCTCACGTCTCCAGAGGTTAATCAGCCGAGAACTCGTGACATTTATCACATTTTTAACTTCTTTTGGATGTATCTTATTCACTTTCTTTTAACCGTAGAAGAACACACATACCAACATTGTGGTATTCTGTCACAAGCCCCTCCTGGATGGGGGGAATTGACCCAATTCTGGACCTTTGCGGTCCCGTCCGCAAAGAAAAATAACAACCACACCCCACGCGCTCACCAATATGAATGTGAAAGGGATGTGACAATGTCGAAAAGGAGCAAACCATGCAGGTCAGCAGAAGGCAGTTCTTTAAGATCTGCGCTGGCGGTATGGCAGGCACCACGGCGGCGGCACTGGGCTTTGCGCCCGGCGTAGCGCTCGCGGAAACACGGCAATATAAACTGCTGCGCACCCGCGAAACCCGTAATACCTGCACTTACTGTTCCGTTGGTTGTGGGCTATTGATGTACAGCCTCGGTGACGGTGCAAAAAACGCCAAAGCGTCTATCTTCCATATCGAAGGTGACCCGGACCATCCGGTCAATCGTGGTGCGCTCTGCCCGAAAGGGGCCGGTCTGGTGGACTTTATCCACTCCGAAAGCCGCCTGAAATTCCCTGAGTACCGCGCGCCAGGCTCGGATAAATGGCAGCAGATCAGCTGGGATGAGGCATTTGACCGCATCGCTAAGCTGATGAAAGAAGACCGCGATGCCAACTACATTGCGCAAAACGCCGAAGGCGTTACCGTTAACCGCTGGCTTTCTACCGGGATGCTGTGTGCTTCCGCGTCCAGTAATGAAACCGGCTTTTTAACGCAAAAATTTACCCGCGCGCTCGGTATGCTCGCGGTCGACAACCAGGCGCGTGTCTGACACGGACCAACGGTAGCAAGTCTTGCTCCAACATTTGGTCGCGGTGCGATGACCAACCACTGGGTCGACATCAAGAACGCCAACCTCATCGTGGTGATGGGCGGCAATGCCGCTGAAGCACACCCGGTCGGGTTCCGCTGGGCGATGGAAGCGAAAATTCACAACGGCGCGAAGCTGATTGTGATCGATCCTCGCTTTACGCGTACGGCGTCGGTAGCCGATTTCTACACACCTATTCGTTCTGGTACTGACATTGCCTTCCTGTCAGGCGTCATCCTGTACCTGCTAACTAACGAAAAATATAACCGCGAATACACCGAAGCCTATACCAACGCCAGCCTGATCGTGCGTGAAGATTTTGGCTTCGATGATGGTCTGTTTACTGGCTATGACGCGGATGCACGCAAGTACGACAAAACCAGTTGGAACTATGAGCTGGACGAAAACGGCTTTGCGAAACGCGATACCACGCTGCAACACCCGCGCTGTGTCTGGAACCTGCTGAAACAGCACGTCTCCCGCTACACGCCGGACATGGTGGAAAACATCTGCGGTACGCCAAAAGCCGACTTCCTGAAAGTGTGCGAGTACATTGCAGAGACCAGCGCGAAAGATAAAACCGCCTCGTTCCTGTATGCATTGGGCTGGACGCAGCACTCCATTGGTTCGCAAAACATCCGCACCATGGCGATGATTCAGTTGCTGCTCGGCAACATGGGGATGGCAGGCGGCGGCGTTAACGCCCTGCGTGGCCACTCCAACATTCAGGGGCTGACGGACCTGGGCCTGCTGTCGCAAAGTCTGCCGGGCTACCTGACGCTGCCAAATGAAAAACAGCCGGATCTGCAAACGTATCTGACCGCCAACACGCCGAAACCGCTGCTGAAAGATCAGGTCAACTACTGGGGCAACTACCCGAAATTCTTCGTCTCGTTGATGAAGGCCTTCTATGGTGACAAAGCAACGGCGGAAAATAACTGGGGCTTTGACTGGCTGCCGAAGTGGGACAAAGGGTACGACGTATTGCAATACTTCGAGATGATGAAAGAGGGTAAGGTCAATGGCTACATCTGCCAGGGCTTCAACCCGGTCGCGTCATTCCCGAATAAAAACAAGACGATTGCCTCACTGTCTAAACTGAAGTTCCTGGTGACTATCGATCCGCTTAACACGGAGACCTCCACCTTCTGGCAAAACCACGGTGAGTCGAACGATGTGGATCCATCGAAAATCCAGACCGAGGTGTTCCGTCTGCCATCCACCTGCTTCGCCGAAGAAAACGGTTCAATCGTTAACTCCGGTCGCTGGCTGCAGTGGCACTGGAAAGGCGCTGACGCCCCGGGGATCGCGGTTACCGACGGTGAAATCCTGGCCGGGATCTTCCTGCGCCTGCGTAAAATGTATGCTGAACAGAGCGGTGCCAACCCTGAACAGGTGCTGAGCATGACCTGGAACTACGCCACGCCACATGAACCGGCATCGGAAGAAGTGGCGATGGAGAGCAACGGCAAAGCGCTGGCCGATCTCATCGACCCGGCAACGGGCGCAGTGATCGTGAAAAAAGGCCAACAGCTCAGCTCGTTTGCCCAACTGCGTGACGACGGCACCACCTCCAGCGGCTGCTGGATTTTCGCCGGTAGCTGGACGCCGGAAGGCAACCAGATGGCGCGGCGCGATAACGCCGATCCATCCGGTCTCGGCAATACGCTGGGCTGGGCATGGGCATGGCCGCTGAACCGCCGCATCCTGTACAACCGTGCTTCCGCTGACCCGCAGGGCAATCCGTGGGATCCGAAGCGCCAAATCCTGAAATGGGATGGCGCGAAGTGGAGCGGGATGGATATTCCGGACTACAGCGCCGCCGCACCAGGCAGCGATGTCGGACCGTTCATCATGCAGCCTGAAGGGATGGGTCGCCTGTTTGCTCTCGACAAGATGGCAGAAGGGCCGTTCCCGGAACACTACGAACCGTTTGAAACGCCGCTGGGGACCAACCCGCTGCATCCGAACGTTATCTCTAACCCTGCCGCCCGTATCTTTAAGGGCGACGCCGAAGCGCTGGGTAAAGCCGATAAGTTCCCGTACGTCGGGACCACGTATCGTCTGACCGAGCACTTCCACTACTGGACCAAGCATGCGCTGCTTAACGCTATCGCACAGCCAGAACAGTTTGTGGAGATCGGGGAAACGCTGGCGAATAAGCTCGGCATCGCGCATGGCGATACCGTTAAAGTCTCCTCTAACCGCGGCTACATCAAGGCCAAAGCAGTGGTGACCAAGCGTATTCGCACGCTGAAGGCAGATGGTAAGGATATCGATACTATCGGTATTCCCATTCACTGGGGCTATGAAGGCGTGGCGAAGAAAGGGTTCATTGCGAACACCCTGACACCGTCGGTGGGCGATGCAAACTCACAAACGCCGGAATTTAAGTCCTTCCTGGTGAACGTGGAAAAGGTGTAACGGAGACGACTTATGGCTTATCAATCGCAAGACATTATCCGTCGTTCCGCGACTAACGGTTTCACCCCCGCGCCGCGTGCGCGGGAACATCAGGAAGAGGTGGCGAAGCTCATCGACGTCACTACCTGTATCGGCTGTAAAGCCTGTCAGGTGGCCTGTTCAGAGTGGAACGACATCCGCGATGAAATCGGTAGCAACGTCGGGGTGTATGACAACCCGGCGGATTTAACCGCCAAATCCTGGACGGTGATGCGCTTCTCGGAAGTAGAGCAGAACGACAAACTGGAATGGCTGATCCGCAAGGACGGCTGTATGCACTGCGCCGATCCGGGCTGCCTGAAAGCATGTCCGGCAGAAGGGGCTATCATTCAGTATGCCAACGGGATTGTCGACTTCCAGTCTGAGCAGTGCATCGGCTGCGGTTACTGTATCGCCGGTTGCCCATTCGACGTGCCGCGACTGAACCCGGAAGACAACCGCGTCTATAAATGTACGCTGTGCGTTGACCGCGTGAATGTCGGCCAGGAGCCGGCCTGCGTGAAAACCTGCCCAACGGGTGCGATCCACTTTGGCACCAAAGAGGATATGAAAACGCTGGCAGGCGAGCGCGTGGCGGAACTGAAAACCCGTGGTTACGACAATGCGGGCCTGTACGATCCGGCGGGCGTTGGTGGGACGCACGTGATGTATGTGCTGCACCATGCTGACAAACCGAATCTGTACCACGGTCTGCCGGAGAACCCGGAAATCAGCGCCACCGTGAAATTCTGGAAAGGGATCTGGAAGCCTCTTGCTGCGGTCGGCTTTGCCGCGACCTTTGCGGCCAGCATCTTCCATTACGTCGGTGTCGGTCCGAACCGTGCGGATGAGGAAGAGAACAACCTGCATGAAGAGAAAGACGATGAGGTGCGCAAATGAAAAAACGTGACACCATCGTGCGCTACACGGCGCCGGAACGCATCAACCACTGGGTCACCGCCTTCTGCTTCGTGCTGGCGGCGGTGAGCGGACTGGGCTTTTTCTTCCCGTCCTTCAACTGGCTGATGCAAATCATGGGGACACCACAGCTGGCGCGTATTCTGCACCCGTTTGTGGGCGTCATCATGTTTGCCTCGTTCATCATCATGTTCTTCCGGTACTGGCACCACAACCTGATCAACCGGGACGACATCTTCTGGGCGAAGAATATCCGCAAGATTGTCGTCAATGAAGAGGTGGGCGACACCGGGCGGTATAACTTCGGTCAGAAATGCGTGTTCTGGGCGGCGATTATCTTCCTGGTACTGCTGCTGGTGAGCGGTGTGATCATCTGGCGTCCGTACTTTGCGCCAGCGTTCTCCATTCCGGTGATCCGCTTCGCGTTAATGCTGCATTCATTTGCCGCCGTCGCGCTGATTGTGGTTATCATGGTGCATATTTACGCCGCGCTGTGGGTAAAAGGCACCATTACTGCGATGGTGGAAGGCTGGGTAACTCGCTCCTGGGCGAAGAAACATCACCCGCGCTGGTACCGTGAAGTTCGCGAGAAGCAGGATAAGACCCAACTGTAAGCAGAGGCGGCTCTGTTCGCGAGTCAAAAACGTGGCGCCGGATGCCTTTGTATCCGGCGCTTTTTTTATGGGTATCGTGCGGTTTTGACAACTTTTTGACAACTTTATACAGATAACAGACCAATCGGCGTTGGGGTCGCACAAGAATGGAGTCGATTCTTAAGACAAGGAGACGTACCGTGAATCTTAAACACCTCTTCGCAGTTCTGACATTAGGACTGCTTGCGACAACGACGTCGGCACAGCAGCCTGCGCCAAAAGTAGCCATTAAATCTGAACTGGCTTCTCCGTTGGTGCTGGAAAATAGCCAGGACAAAAACTACCTGAAAATCTCACTGACAGGCTTCCCCCTCAACGCCACCAAACGCAGTCCAATCAACCTCGCGCTGGTGATTGACCGCTCCGGTTCCATGGGTGGCGACCGCATTGAACAGGCAACAGAAGCCGCCGTGATGGCAGTGAATACCTTAAGCGCCGAGGACACACTCTCGGTAGTGATTTATGACGACGTCGTGGATGTCATTGTGCCTGCGGCCAAAGTCAGCAATAAAGCGAAACTTATCAGCCATATCCGTGAACGACTGACCGCACGCGGCGGTACCGCGCTGTTTGCCGGGGTCAGTCGCGGCATCAAAGAAACCAGTAAATTCCTCGATAAAGACCATGTTAACCGCATCATCCTGCTGTCTGATGGTCAGGCGAACGTTGGTCCCTCCTCCACCAGCGAACTGGCGGAACTGGGTAAAATTGCCGCCCGCAAAGGGATTGCTATCACGACGATGGGCATCGGTGAAGGCTACAATGAAGATCTGATGGCGGCGATCGCCCAGTACAGCGATGGCAACCACGTGTTCGTGCAAAACACCGATGCGCTGGAGAAGGCATTTGCCCATGAGTTTGGCGATGTGATGTCCGTCGTCGCTCAGGATGTGGTGGTGCAAATTAACGTCGCCGACAACGTTAAGCCGTTGCGCCTGCTGGGGCGTGAGGGTGAAATCCGCGACAACACGGTTACCGTAAAACTGAACCAGCTTTACGCCAACCAGGAGAAATATGTCATGCTGGAGGTGCTGCCGGCGAAAGGCCAGGCCGCACAGCGCAAACCGCTCGCCGAGGTCAACGTCAGCTATAACAACCTTGCCACCGGGCAGAAAGAGCGCTGGGATGACAAGATGGCCGTCAGCTATACCGCCTCTGCCAGCGATGTTCAGAAAGCGCAGGTGGAAGATGTGGTCGTCGATTCCGCCATTCAGAAATCCGCCATCCAGAATGAGCAGGCGGTACAGCTCATGGATGAAGGCAAAATGGACGAAGCAAAAGCGATCCTGCGTGAAAACTCCAGTACGCTCAGTGCGTTACCCCTTAGCGCACCGGCTGCCAGAATGAAAGCGCAGGAAAGCGCAGAGGAAAACCTTAAATTGCTGGATAAAATGGAAAGTGAAAGCAAAGAAGCTTCGCGCAAGTCGCTGAAAGAACAGAGCTATAAAACCAAAAATCAGAGTTCGAAATCGAACTGATCCACAAGGAGTGCTGGATGCTCAGACGCAAGCCGATTTATCTCGTCATCACGCTGATGTTTTTTATTCTGCTTGCTTACCTGGGCATTCGCACCCTGGAACATGAAATCTTGTTGCGCCAGTACCAGGCTGAGGTCCTGGCGAAATCGCAAACGGCCAGCGTTGCCACGGGTATCGAAAATATCCTGCAGCAAAAAGCTTCGCGCCTGCATGCGATCGGCGATTTTATCGACCCTGCTGATGTCGCCACCCTCAGCACACTGAAAGAGAACGACAGCGACATTGCCAACGTTTTTATCCTGCGGAAGAATCATCTCCTCTATCCCGATGAGCATCAGCCGTTAAGCAACGAGGATAAAGAGTGGGTACGCCTGCTCAGCCCGCTGGTCAACGATCCCAGCCAACTTGCCAGCCACATGAC
Organism: Citrobacter farmeri; assembly: GCF_019048065.1. Lineage (NCBI taxonomy): Bacteria > Pseudomonadati > Pseudomonadota > Gammaproteobacteria > Enterobacterales > Enterobacteriaceae > Citrobacter > Citrobacter farmeri. Next base: position 156,818 of record NZ_CP077291.1, on the reverse strand, counting down.
GCACAGCGAACAGGACACGCCGCAGGCCGGCTGGTTTATTAGTTTTGAGACGCAGGAACCTCTGTTGATTTACTGGCGGCAGAAAGACGAGGCGATCGTCGGCTTTCGCCTCTCCTGGGTACAATTGATGATGGATATGGCGAACGGCATTCAGGTGAATCTGGAAGACCCGCAACAGATTGTCCGGGTGACGGAAAACGGCCGTCAGCTTTATCAGAACGCGCAGGCGGATTTGCGTCGGCTCACCTTACTGGACTCCCGCACGCTGGAGTATCCGCTCACAACATGGCAGGTCAGCGCTTACGGTGTTAACGCGCCGCTCTGGCACATCTGGCTGTGGGGTGGCGCGTTAATCGTCCTGCTTCTGCTCGCCGTCGCACTGCTGGGTTTCTCGTTATGGCGGGAATATACCCGTGCGGCGCGTCAGGCACGCCAACAGGTCGATTTTGTCAGCCAGGTGTCACACGAACTGAAAACACCGCTGACCAACATCACGCTCTATGCCGAACTGCTGCGTGAAGGACTGGATGATGAACAAACGCACGAGCGACGCTATGTGGATGTGATCACCCAGGAAGGTCAGCGGTTATCGCGACTTATCCAGAATATCCTGACCTTTACGCGCGCGCCGAAACTGCATCTTCAGGCGGTCGATATCCCAAGCCTGATGGCAGAAATCACGCAGATCTTTACGCCCGCGTTGCAGGCAAAAGGGATGACGATTCAACTGGCCTGCCCCGAGAAACTGATATTGCATAGCGATCGCGACGTGATCACGCAAATTGTCAGCAATTTTTTGAGCAATGCCGAGAAATATGCTTCGCAGGGTCAGCGCGTCGATCTGACTGTTGAAAGCGTCGCAGGAAACGTGGAGATCGCTGTTCGCGACTATGGCCCTGGTATTGCGGAGAACGAAATGCCCCTGATATTCCGCCCGTTTTATCGGGTCAAATCCGCCATTACCGAAGGCGTTTCGGGCACCGGTATTGGATTAACTATCGCTTGCCAACTGGCACAACGCCTGCACGGTAAGATTCAGGTAACGGCACAAGAGCCCGGCGTCCGTTTTACCCTTACGCTACCTCAGGGATGAGAACATGAAGATACTGATTGCAGAAGATGATGCTCACATCCGCCAGGGTCTGGTGGATGTGCTGTCTCGCGAAGGTTACTCGCTCATTGCCGCACCAGACGGACGCGCGGCGCTGGAGAGTTATCATCGGGACAAACCGGACTTCGTACTGTTAGACATCATGATGCCCGAAATGGATGGCTACACGGTCTGCCGGGAAATTCGCCGTCAAAACGAACACATTCCCATCGTGTTTCTCTCTGCCAAAGACGAGGAAATTGACCGGGTTGTAGGGCTGGAACTGGGAGCGGATGACTACATCAGCAAACCGTTTGGTATTCATGAACTGCGGGCGCGGATAAAAACCATCGCCCGTCGCTGTTTGAACCGTCACGCCACGCAGCCTAACCTCAGCTTTGTATTTGGTGACCTTACGGTGTTCCCGAATGAGCTGTGCGCCTGGCGTGGCGAACAAAAGCTGGAACTGACACTGCGGGAAGTACGGATTTTAAGCTGCCTGGAGCGTCATCAAAATCAGGTGGTTACGCGCGATATGTTGTTCGATGCGGCATGGGGATACGACTATTTGCCCAATAGCCGCACGCTGGATCAGCACATTTCCCGGCTACGCAAAGTCATCGAACGGGATGCCAATCACCCGCAGCTAATCCGAACGGTGCATGGTCTGGGGTATCGATATCAGGTATCGTAACGCACACATTGCGATGTCACAGGTATAACCTGCAGGCCGATTGCGGTTATCATTAATGACATTCACCAGAGCGGGCGCGAAATGCCCGCCAATTCACAGAGCGGATTACACATAGCTAAATCTGCCTAACCAGGAAGTGACTGAATGAGCATTCGTATCATCCCGCAAGATGAGCTGGAAAAGAGCGAGAAACGCGCGACGGATATGATTCCACCGTTATTATTCCCCCGGCTCAAAAATCTGTACAACCGCCGTGCCGAGCGTCTGCGCGAACTGGCTGAGAACAACCCTCTGGGGGATTATCTGCGCTTTGCCGCGCTAATTGCCCACGCGCAGGAAGTGGTGCTGTATGACCATCCATTGCAGATGGATCTGACCGCCCGTATCAAAGAAGCCAACGATCAGGGTAAGCCACCTCTGGATATCCACGTTCTGCCGCGCGATAAGCACTGGCAGAAACTGCTGCACTCACTGATCGCCGAGCTGAAACCCGAGATGAGCGGCCCCGCGTTGGCGGTGATCGAGAATCTGGAAAAAGCCTCCGAACAGGAACTGGAGCAGATGGCCAGCGCCCTGTTTGCCTCTGATTTCACCTCTGTCAGCAGTGATAAGGCTCCGTTTATCTGGGCCGCGCTGTCGCTGTACTGGGCGCAAATGGCCAGCCTGATCCCAGGTAAAGCCCGCGCAGAATACGGCGAACAACGCCAGTATTGCCCGGTGTGCGGCTCAATGCCCGTCTCAAGCATGGTGCAAATTGGCACGACCCAGGGGCTGCGCTATCTGCACTGCAACCTCTGCGAAACTGAGTGGCATGTGGTTCGTGTTAAATGCAGTAACTGCGAGCAAAGTCGCGATCTGCACTACTGGTCACTGGACAATGAGCAGGCGGCGATCAAAGCCGAAAGCTGTGGTGACTGCGGAACTTACCTGAAGATCCTCTATCAGGAAAAAGACCCAAAAGTGGAAGCTGTCGCCGATGACCTCGCCTCGCTGGTACTGGACGCGCGCATGGAACAAGAAGGCTTCGCCCGCAGTTCCATCAACCCGTTCCTGTTCCCGGGTGAAGGGGAGTAAACGCTTTCAACGTATGATGCCGGGCGGTGCTTACCGTCCGGTCTGCAACTGATAAGGTGTGATGACGCCAGGGATCCCCGCAAAATCTCTGGTATTGCGCGTCACAAGCGCAAACCGATGAATCTGCGCAGTAGCCAGAATGATCGCGTCCGGAAGTTTCATCTTATATTCCTGCCTGAGATTCACGCTTCGCTCAGCAATTTCCGGTGAAACACCGATGATATTGAACGCACTCAACGCCACGCGCGTACGATATTCCTGATGATATTTTTTTGCTCCCACCATCACTTCCATCCAGGTGATCAGGCTGATAGCATTCTGCGGCGGAAACGCTTCCAGTGCTCGCTGCGCTTCCTGGTGACCGCTAAATAAATCAATCAGGATATTGGTATCGAACAGCACGGGTTTCTTGTGCATTACCATTCCTCGCGCAACGTCTTCTGATACTCAACGCCATCTTCCTCACAGCCTTGCCAGATCCCTAGCGCATTGGAAATCATGGTTTCAGCCTGGCCTTGCCTTTCAAGGTACTGTTCCACTGCTTCGCGCAGCAACTCCGCACGCGGCAGATTCCGCAGCTGCTTGAGATCGTCAAGGCGTTTGATCGCCTCATCGGATAAGTCGAGTAATATTCTGCCCATGTCCATTCCAGCCATTGTGCTCACATATACCTCCAGTATATCAGTGGCGAATAATTTTCAAACAACATACACCGTCGGCATGCAGGAAAAAAGCGATCTCCGCGGTGACTTTCCCTTTTGCGAGGCGCTTTCCAGAATTTCACCCTGACCAAAATCCCCCATTCTCTTTCCCGAAAAACCAGGGTATAACACTGTATATTCATACAGATTTAAGGGATTAAGAAAATGGCGCTTGAAAACGGTATCGCACAACTGGTCGAAGAATTTATCGCGGCGGGACGACCTTCAGCTCGTCAGCAAAATATTGATGACCGGAGGGCGGGCTATATCGCCAGTACCGTGCTGGCCGGAGAGACTGAAACGCGCGTAGAGGTCAGCGATGTTGAGCTGGAGGGGATGACGTTGCGCATTGTATCGCCGCGCCACGCGTCGGGCTTTCTGCCCTGCGTTGTCTACTACCACGGCGGCTGTTTCGTGAGCGGCGGGTTCGCTACCCACGATAATCAGTTGCGGCAACTGGCGTATACCAGCGGTTGTCGGGTTATTGCCGTACAGTACCGCCTTGCCCCAGAACAAACGTTCCCTGCGGCGCATGATGATGCTGAAAAAGGAGCTAACCTGATCTGGCAATATGCAGAACAACTTGGCATAGAACGCCAGCGCATCACACTTGCCGGGGACAGTGCGGGCGGTCACCTGGCGCTGGTGACCGCATTACGCCTGAAGGCGGCGAAACAATGGCAGCCCGCACAACTGGTGCTGATCTACCCGATGCTCGACGCGACCGCCAGATGTGAGAGCTATACCCGCAACGGTCTGGACTACATCATTACCCGCGATACGCTGCTTACCGGGTATGAGATGTATTTGCCTCATACTGAACGCCAGCATCCCGAGGCCAGCCCACTATGGCGAGATGACCTCAGCGGCTTACCGCCCACGCATATCATCACCGCTGAATTTGATCCGCTGCGCGACGAAGGTGAACTTTTGTATCACCGACTTACCTTACAAGGCGTCGATTGTACCTGCCAACGCTATCTCGGTGTGATTCATGGGTTTTTCCAGCTAGCTGGCGTCAGCCATGCAGCACGTAGCGCAATGCAGGATATTGCCTGGCGGATTGGGATTCAGCACACAAAAACTGGTATCAGATAGAGAGGGGGTAGACCCCCTACTCTTCCTCGTTTCCGCCCTCTTCATAGGGGCCAAACGGCCTGGCGGGCAGGACAATGTAGATACCTTCGAAAATGGCGCCAGGGGTGTCGTCGCCCAGCAGTTCTACCTGCAGTTGAACACGCGCCTTTTTCCCTCGCGCCAGGCGGTCAAGATCGCCGCTCAAAGAGCCAAGATCGGCAACCGCAGCAGGTCTGCCGCTAATAGGTTTGCTATAGCGGATATGGGCATCGGCGAGAATAATCGTTCCCCCCAGATGGCGCTCGCGCAACATCAGCCAGATAAGCCCCCAACCGGTCAGCGTGGCCAGTGAAAACAGGCTCCCGGCAAACAGCGTGTGGTGCGGATTTTGATTGCCCGTCTCTGGCATCGTGGTAATAAATTTCTGCCCGGTGTACTGCTGAATGCGCACACCCATCTTCTCGCTCAGCGGGATGTGTTCATACCACGCCTGCTGTAGTTGTCCGCACCAGTCGCCGCGATGCAAAATGTCATCAAGCGAGGCAACCGGTTTGATCATTAAAAAGTGGCGAACCGGCGTGGTTTGCGGCGTGGTGATTTCTCCCTGATTGACAAACCCCAGTTTGGCGAAGAATTCGACCGCATCTTCCCGTGCGCTACAGGTCACCCGTTTGACCCCTTCCTGGCGCGCGACGGACTCCAGCGTCATCGCCATCAGCGTACCCAACCCCTTCTCCTGCACGGTCGGATCGACGGCCATGAAACGAATAGAAGCCTCATTATCGGCATTGATGTACAAACGCCCGACGGCCACCAGATTGCCCTCTTCATCCACCACCATCTGGTGATGCGCCATCGCGTCCCAGGCATCACGCTCGGACCCCTTCGGCTGATGCAGCGGCTTACGCAGCATCTCCCAGCGAAACTGATAGTAACGCTCTAATTCTTCTTCTGTTTGCGGTACTCGAAGGTGATACATAGCTGTACTCTCTCTTGTTACCCGCGGCCACGCCGGAAGCTGATTCATACCTGTAACCAGAACGTCACGGGGCCATCATTCACCAGCGCAACCTGCATATCCGCAGCGAAGCGTCCGGTCTGCGTGTTCATTTCCTGTTGGCGGCAGCGTTCGACGAAATAGTCGTACAGGGCTTCCGCCCGGTCCGGCGTCGCCCCTTTAGAAAACCCCGGACGCATACCGCGTTCGGTATCCGCCGCCAGCGTAAATTGTGAAACCACCAGCACGCTCCCGCCCGCCTGCTGCACGTTCAGGTTCATCTTGCCTTCGGCATCGCTAAAAATACGGTAGCCGAGCACGCGTTCGCACAGGCGATTCGCTTTCTGCTCGTCGTCATCCTTTTCGACACCCAACAACACTAAAAGTCCTGAGCCAATTTCACCCGTCACTTCGTCCTCCACGGTGACGCTGGCACGGGTTACGCGCTGAATTAATGCAATCATGGTTGGTCTGCTTCTTCTTGTTCTGCGGCTTGTTTGAGTTTGCGGTATTCCCCGAGAGTGACAGTTATTTCCGCGCCAAGCAAGACGATACACCACGTCCAGTACACCCAGACAAACAAAATGGGTACCACCGCCAGCACGCCGTAAATAAGCTGATATGACGGGAACATGGTGATATAAAGCGCGAAACCTTTCTTTCCTGCTTCGAACAGTACGGCGGCGACAAAGGCGCCGACAATCGCATCACGATTCGGTACGCGCGTGGTTGGCACCACGCTGTAGAGGAGCCAGAACGAGAGCCAGGAGAGGATCAGCGGAAAAAGGCGCAGTACATTATCGATTACCGTATTGAGATCGCTGGCCCAGCGCAATGAGAGGAGATACGAACTGATCGCCAGGCTGGCCCCTGCCAGCAATGGTCCCAGCGTCAAAATCATCCAGTACACGGCAAAGGAGTACACTTTTGGCCGCGTGCGCGTACTGCGCCAGATTGTATTCAGTGCGCTATCAATGGCATACATCAACAACAGTGCAGTAACGATTAACCCGCAAGCCCCTACCGCCGTCATTTTATTGGAGTTGGCAACGAACTGCTCAATGTAACGTTGGATCACATCGCCGGTTGCCGGGATGAAGTTAGCAAAGATAAAGTGACGCAGTTGGACACTGACATCGGAAAACATCGGAAAAGCGGCGAAAAGCGCAAACACAACGGCGATCAGCGGCACTAATGAAAGCAACGAGACATAGGCAAGATTCCCTGCCAGCGTCGTCATGTTGTCCTCATCAATGCGCTTGTAGAGGAGTTTCAGCCAGGCCCAAAGCGGTCGGGTATGATGCCTGGCTTTTTGATGTACCGTTTTTAGCATAACAGCTTCGCGAAATAGTCAGGAATGACGGTTTTATCGGTTACCAGAATGCTGGTTATCCCCAACTGGTTGGCTCCTTCTATATTATCGACGTTGTCGTCAAAAAAGACGGTGTCGCTCGCTGAAAAACCCTCTTGCTGTAGGACATGCTGATAAATCCGCACCTCCGGCTTTCGCATCCCCAGATCCTGCGACAGATAAATATGGTCCGCCGCCCGGTGAATCTCCGGATATTCATCTGGCCAAAACGTTGTATGCAGCCGGTTGGTATTTGACAGGACAACCACACGATGGCCCTGCTCGCGCAATTTCTGCATGATGTCGATAACCTCAGGTCGCAGCGCGACAAAAACGGCCTGCCAGCCGTGAGAAAACTGTTCGTAGCTCAGCGGCAAATCCATCTCATGGCATATGGCCTCGGCAAACGCTTCGTCGGTGATTTCTCCCCGTTCGTGCTGGTGAAAGGCCTCACCCATCGTAAAACTTTGCTTTAACGACGCCAGCGGCACACGGCTCAGATCGCTCCAGGTACCTAATACGCGGTTGAAGTCGATATCGACAATCACATTACCTAAATCAAAGATATAGAGCATGTCCCTCTCCTTACTTGCCGTGGATGAATAACTGTAGCGGGAAAGGGGCGTTTTGACTATGTGCTCGTCAGGGAAAGATGACGGAAAAAAAGGCGATGCCCTTACAGCATCGCCTTGTTCTGGTGTGATATTTATCGGTTTCTTAGAAGCTGTATTTCACCCCGAGCATCGCGGAAGTATCGCTATAGCTGTTGTCACCTACCTGCTGCGCAACGTTACCCCACACTTGCAGACGAGGATTGATTTGCCCCTCGATGCCCACTTTCAGCTCACCAATGTTACGCGTCCCGCTGATTTCATCCTTAATGGAGCCCATCTGTACGGTCTGGTTATTGGTGTTGTGGATCCAGTTCGCTTCAATAAACGGTTGGAAATCACGACCTTTATCGGCATCTTTCTCCGCATGACCTTTCAGGTAAGCACGGACACCAAGGCGCGTCATCAGGTTACCGTCAGTCTTGTCTTTCACCTGAGTCCCGTTGTGTTCGCGGTGTGAATCGGCCTGCACGTCCATCCAGATAACCTGCGCTTTCGGTTGGATCCAGTAGGTTTTATTTTCACTTTCCCCTACCAGGAAGCTATAACCCCCTTCAACAGACGCCGTGATACCGTCGGATTTGTAGTTTTCGCTGGCCAGATGATCGCCGCGCACGGTGTTATCAAACCAGTTATACAGCACCCAACTGTCCAGATACGTCCCGGTCTTATCCGCTTCGTTTGCATACCAGGTGGCGTACAGACCCACGCTGTAACCGTCTACCTGTCCACGGGACGCATAGCCCGTGTAGCTGTTATGGGTTTTACTTTTCTGGTTGGCATAACCCGCCATGGCGCCCAGATGCCAGCGATCAAGGCCGTCGCTACTCCACTGCGCCAGGTCGCCGCCTAACTGCAGAACATAACGGTTAGCGGTGGTTTTCAGCTGTCCGCTGCCGTCGGTGAAGCGATTATGGCCACCGACATTACGCATCCACATGGTGGTGACTTTTTCTTCGCCGGTCAGCATGTCGGTGTACTGCGTCTCACCCAGACGGTCGTGCAGACGGGTGATAAACAGGGTATTGGCCGCATAGTTGTTCGCCAGGTAGCTCCCAAACTCAGGGCGATACTGATGCTCTGTGGATGGCGGCGCTGGCGGTCCTGGGGGATCCTCTGGATCTGGCTGCGCGGGATCCGGATCGGGCTCAGGTTCTGGATCGACAGGTGGTGGATCAACGGGCGGCGGGTCCACCGGTGACAGTTCGCTGGTCAGGTACCAGTCACTGGCTTTTTTCACCACGTCATAGTCATACGCGCCGGCAACGATACGCCCTGATTTCGTAAAGGTACCGTCAGAGTTCCCGGCAACCTCGACGATTTTAATCCCATCGACGGTCAGTTCACCAACACCACCAATATTGTTGATACCCACTTTGGTGTTGCCGGAGGTATCGCCATTCACTTTCAGCATGTCAGTTAATGAACCGTCACCTTCCAGTACGGTGTTCAGCACTAACAACGCGTTGGTCCCGATGTAGTTTCCTATCACAGTCAATGTTTTGAACGTTCCCGCATCGTCACGAGACACGCCGTCAGGGCTGTAGCGCAGCGTGGCTTGATCCAGCGTCAGGTTAGAAACGACGGAGTTTCCGGTCATCTTCCATTCGCTGCTGGCACCCTTCATACTCAAATCCAGCGAGCCGTGGTAGTTCGCGTTACTATTCTCTTGTGAAGAATCAGCTTTGCCTACAAAGCGGCTTCCATCCTCCATATGCAGATCCATGGTGCCGCCATAATAAGCACGTAAATTGCCTTCAATGTCGTACACACCTGAGTCAGCCGTATCGGTAGCGTAATCCCATGAACGAATGATGGCCTGCGAACCATACGCGTAAATGGCAAAAGCACCACTGTCAGTCACCTGAATTTTCGTGTCGCCACCCAGGTTCACCGTTGCGGACTCAGTAGATGAAGACGCATAAACGCCGTGCGCAGTGACACCAGAGGTTTTTAAATCAACGTTATTCAGGTTTATGGTTCCTTTACGTCCCACATACACGGCATGTGCACTTCGACCTGACGTCGTGACTGACGTCGTGCCATTGAGCGTAATATCCGCATTTCCTCTTGCAGTTCCTGTGTATTGCGCAGGATCTCTACCTGCATAAATACCATAACCTGTATTCGCAGCTCCGGGACCGCGAGTAACAATATCCGTATTCCCATGAATGATTATGGATGACTGGGCATTGTCTTTATTCGCCGATGCGTTAGCACGTAACCCCATTCCATTTTCAGCATCAACAGTCACATCACCATTGACTTCAACGATTGAATAATCCGCCTGGAGTTCACGACCGATGTTTATACCATCAGCGCTACTCCCTGTTGCTGTGATGTAAATATTATCGGCAACCAGCTTACCACCTGCGTTTTTAGAATGGATGCCATCTGCTGCAGTGCCTGTTGTATTGATAACCAGGTTTTTGAACTTATAACCAATATTATCAATATAGACGCCCCAGCCTGTTAGCCCGGCGGTAGTCCCTTCTGAAGTCGTATCGATACGCACTTCATCAAATCCAGTGTAATCCCGGCCATCGCCACCAAGTGGATTGCCGTAGTGATAGATCGTGGTGTTATCGCAAAAGAGCTGTGCTGTGGTGGTGTAACTGCATGCCGCAGCGACTTGCCCGCTGACACCGCCAAGCGCTAACGCACTGGCGATACAGAGTGCCAATTTCCCTGGTGAGGGTGGCTTGCATTTCATTTTTTGTGTTTTCATAGGAATACCTTTTCCGTACCACTCTTTTTTCGGATAAGAGCATAAAAGACGCGGCAAAAAATAATTTAATTAAAAGGCGAAACGGGTCCGTTCATCTTTAAAACCTTAAAGATTCACTTACCTTAAAATTAATATTATTTTCCTTTGCGCGATTAATACAGTTATTCAAATATTATGTCAACGGGGGCTTCAACTGACGAAAAAGGCAAATTAACAGAGGGTCATCAACTTATTCGCACTATTCCTGGATATTTTTTACAAAGAATAATTGAACAGGTATCAAAGGCAAAAAAGCTTTATAAATCAAAAAGCATTAAAGGCTCGTTTTGATAAATTTCGCAGGCTTTAGGAATTTTACACATAATGCCAGGATGTTTAGCTATTTCTATTTTTTGTGATAAGAACCGCCTGAAACGGCGGTTTATTTAAAAAGAGTTTGTTACGCAGAAACCACATCATCCTGGTCTGGACTCACCTGGACAATCTCCACCTGATTAGACTGGAGAAGCGTGTGGAGAGCCGGACCGGGAAGTTCATCGGTAAACAATGCGGTAACAGAAGAGATATTGCCAATCTCAACTGCCGCTGAGGCGTGGTATTTCGTATGGTCGGCAGCAAGCAGAATATGCCTTGAATGGGCCATCATGGTCTTCACCACGCTGGCTTCATTGACGTCAAATTCTAACATTGCCCCATCGCTTTCAATCGCCCCCACGCTGGTGACGAGATAGTCCGCACGGAAATCGCCGACAAACGCGGTCGCAGAAGGGCCGATAATACCGCTGTTATGTGGCCGCAGCGTTCCACCGGGTACCATCACTTCGAAACGGGGATTGTTATAGAGAATATGCGCAACCCGTAAGCTGTTGGTGATAATGCGCAGATGATTGTGGTTCAACAATGCCCGTGCCACCTGCTCCACGGTGGTGCCAATGGTGATGAACACCGTTGAACCATCGGGAATATAGTCAGCCACCGCTTCCGCGATGGCTTTCTTCTCTTGCGTCCACGAGACTTCACGTTGCTCAAAGGCAGTATTAACGACGCTGGACGCGCGGCCTGCCCCACCGTGATGACGGGTGATCAATCCCTGTTCGCTTAATTTACGAATATCGCGACGCACCGTTTGGGTGGAGACATCCAGTAAATCCGCCAGTTCATCAATGTTCATATACCCACGCTCGCCTATGAGCGACAGCAGCTGATCGTGCCGTGGGTTACCGGTCAGTTCGGTAAAACTCATGAAAATTCCTCGAAAAACCATTGCCCTGCATTTTATACAAAAAGTGACAGAAAAGATCGGGTTTGATCACAGTCAGGGATACCTGCGCGCCCACCGGGTCGGGTGCATTTTAGCGCCGCAACGCCGCTGGCAAACCTGACAGCCTCTTTTAGTTCGTTTCCAGACGCAAGGCTAAATGCCAGCGCACCGTGGAAAACATCGCCTGCCCCGGTCGTATCCACGACATCCACCGCAAAACCAGCCTGGTGTTGCAGCATGCCATTTTCTATCCAGTAGCACCCTTCGCGACCCTGCGTGACGTAGACATGACCATTTGTGAGCGTTTGCGACTGTTTCAACGCACTGGCGGTCTCACTGATGCCGGTCAGACGCGCCAAACCCGGTGCCGAAAACGCAGCATGATCGCTTAAAGCCACCAGCTCGCTGATGTCCTGCGGCGTCACATCGCCATCCAGCAGCGTTTTCACGCCTGCCTGACGCGCCAGCGTAAACGCCTGCTTTGCCCCTTCATGCCAGCGAACGTCCGCCAGCACCACATCCCACTGAGAAAAGTCGATGTCGTTAAGCCAATCTGCCTCCGCCAGCAGATCGGGGCTCGGAAAATTGACGATAATTCGTTCCCCGTGAGCGTCGACCGTAATGGCCGACTGTGACGACTTCGCGCCGGCATAGCGCCGGGTGTAGCGGGTATTAACCCCCAGGGATTCCAGCTCCGACAGCAGACGGTTTCCGGTGTCGTCATCGCCCACGCGGCCAATAAAGTCTACCTGCGCACCTAACTTCGCCGCCGCCACTGCGGCAGTCGCAGCAGGCCCCCCGCCAACCTCGGTATAGCGATGCGCCACATATTTACCCCCTTCTGTCGGTAACGTTTCTACGTAATAGATGCGATCCAGCACGGTAATACCTATACAAGCGATACGAATCATGGTCGTTCCTTAAGCATGTTGGGATGAGGGTATTTTAATTTCACTAAATGTTTAAAAAGTGACGGCTGTCAATTTTTTGACCATAAATTACAAATACGATCAAAAACAGACAAGAAACATCATTCATAAATGACAAAAAATGACATCAGCATCTCAGGAGAACGATATGGCAGTAATCGCATTTATCGGATTAGGGCAGATGGGCGCCCCAATGGCGAGCAATTTACTCAAGCAGGGTCACCAACTCAGCGTTTTTGACGTTAACGCCGATGCCGTACAGCGCCTGGTCGAAAAAGGGGCGCAACCGGCTCGCTCTCCGGCACAGGCTGCAGAAGGCGCTGAGTTTGTCATCACGATGCTGCCCAACGGCGATCTGGTACGCCGCGTGTTGTTGGGTGAAGAGGGTGTTTGCGAAAGCCTTTCCCCACAGGCGCTGGTGATCGATATGTCAACCATCCATCCCTTGCAGACCGACAAATTGATTGCCGAACTGCATGCCAAAGGCTTCGCCATGATGGATGTACCGGTCGGACGGACCTCCGATCACGCCGTTGCTGGCACATTGCTATTGCTGGCAGGCGGCACGCCGGACCAGGTCGAGCGCGCCACGCCGGTGCTGATGGCGATGGGGAATGAGTTGATTAACGCCGGCGGTCCGGGAATGGGGATCCGCGTGAAGTTGATTAACAACTACATGAGCATCGCGCTAAATGCCCTGTCAGCCGAAGCCGCCGTGCTGTGTGAAGCGCTGGGCCTCTCCTTCGATGTAGCGCTACAGGTCATGAGCGGGACGCCTGCCGGAAAAGGCCACTTCACCACCTCGTGGCCGAACAAAGTGCTGAAGGGCGATCTTTCCCCGGCCTTCATGATCGACCTGGCCCATAAAGATCTTGGTATCGCGCTGGATGTCGCCAATCAACTGCACGTTCCTGTGCCGCTCGGCGCGGCGTCCAGGGAAGTTTATAACCAGGCGCGAGCCGCTGGCCGTGGGCGGGAAGACTGGACCGCCATTCTCGAACAGGTTCGCACGACTGCCGGACTGAAAAACCACCATTGACAGGTAAAAGGACTGAAGAATGACCACGTACACCCTGAAAGATATCACCCGACCTTCCGGCGGTTTCGCCATGCTGGCCGTTGACCAGCGTGAAGCGATGCGCCTGATGTTTGCCGCAGCAGGCGCGCCAACGCCGGTCACCGATCAACATCTCACGGATTTCAAAGTCAATGCTGCAAAAATTCTCTCGCCGTATGCCTCCGCGATCCTGCTGGACCAACAGTTCTGTTACCGCCAGGCAGTGGAGCAAAAAGCCGTCGCCAAAAGCTGCGGCATGATTGTCGCCGCCGACGCCTTCATCCCGGGCAACGGCATTCCCGTCGACAGCGTGGTGATTGATAAAAGCATCAATCCGCAGGCCGTCAAGCAGGATGGTGCGAAAGCCTTAAAGCTGCTGGTGCTCTGGCGCAGTGATGAAGACGCGCAGCAACGTCTTGAAATGGTGAAAGAGTTTAATGCGTTGTGCCATGCCAATGGCCTGTTGAGCATCATCGAACCGGTAGTCCGTCCGCCCCGTCGCGGAGATAACTTCGATCGCGAACAGGCGATTATCGATGCCGCTAAAGAATTGGGCGACAGCGGTGCCGATCTCTACAAGGTTGAAATGCCGCTGCACGGTAAAGGCACACAGCAAGCCCTGCTCAGCGCCTCTCAGCACCTGAACGAACACATCAACATGCCGTGGGTCATTCTCTCTTCCGGCGTTGACGAAAAGCTGTTTCCACGTGCGGTCAGCGTCGCGATGAGCGCAGGCGCTTCCGGCTTCCTGGCCGGTCGTGCGGTGTGGTCGTCGGTGATTGGTTTGCCGGACAGCGAGCTGATGCTGCGAGATGTTTCTGCACCTAAATTGCAACGCTTAGGTGAAATTGTCGATGAAATGATGGCCCGCCGCCGTTAATACGATACGAGGAGCAAAGCATGAAATGGTTTAACACCATGAGCCACAACCGCTGGCTGGAACAAGAAACTGACCGCATCTTCAATTTTGGTAAGAATGCGGCGGTACCCACCGGATTCGGCTGGCTGGGTAACAAGGGACAAATCAAAGAAGAGATGGGCACGCATCTGTGGATCACCGCACGCATGCTGCACGTCTATTCCGTTGCCGCCGCGATGGGCAGACCGGGCGCCTACGCCCTGGTCGATCACGGCATCAACGCCATGAACGGCGCGCTGCGGGACAAAAAATACGGTGGCTGGTACGCCTGTGTGAATGACGAAGGCGTTGTGGATGCGTCCAAGCAGGGATACCAACACTTTTTTGCGCTACTGGGCGCTGCCAGCGCGGTCACCACCGGACACCCTGAGGCCAGGAAACTGCTCGATTACGCCATTGAAGTTATTGAGAAATACTTCTGGAGCGAAGAAGAGCAAATGTGTCTGGAATCCTGGGATGAAGCGTTCAGCAAAACCGAAGACTATCGCGGCGGTAATGCCAATATGCACGCCGTCGAAGCCTTCCTGATTGTTTACGACGTCACCCATGACAAAAAATGGTTGGATCGCGCTATCCGCATTGCCTCGGTCATCATTCACGATGTCGCCCGCAAAGGGGAATACCGCGTCAATGAGCATTTCGACGTGAACTGGAACCCGGTCCGCGATTACAACAAAGACAACCCTGCCCACCGTTTCCGTGCCTATGGCGGCACCCCAGGCCACTGGATTGAATGGGGCCGCCTGATGCTGCATATCCACGCCGCGCTAGAAGCACGATGCGAACAGCCTCCTGCCTGGTTGCTGGAAGACGCGAAAGGTCTCTTCCACGCCACCATTCGCGATGCCTGGGCACCCGATGGAGCTGACGGCATCGTGTACACCGTTGGCTGGGATGGCAAACCCATTGTTCGTGAACGTGTGCGCTGGCCCATTGTGGAAGCGATGGGCACTGCCTATGCGCTGTATACGGTAACGGGCGATCGCCAGTACGAAACCTGGTATCAGACATGGTGGGACTACTGCATTAAATACCTGATGGATTACGACAATGGCTCCTGGTGGCAGGAACTGGATGCGGACAACAAGGTCACCACACGGGTGTGGGATGGTAAGCAGGATATTTATCACCTGTTGCACTGTCTGGTCATTCCGCGCATCCCGTTAGCGCCAGGCCTGGCACCTGCCGTTGCGGCGGGCCTGTTGGATATTAATGCGAAATAAATCCACCTGAGAAATACGGCATAGCAACATGCGAACGTTGCCTGTGCCGTTGTTCACGAAGGGGTTCTCATAGACAGGTGATATATATGCAAAGTAGTGGGAATACGATTTTACTCGCTGCGGGTGATTACCGGGCGCAGATTGTTTCTGTCGGTGCAGGTCTTGCCGAACTGACCTGGCAGGGCAAACATCTGGTCATACCGCATAACCCAGAAGAGATGCCGCTGGCTCATCTGGGCAAGGTGTTAATCCCCTGGCCTAATCGTATTGCCAACGGTTGCTATCAGTATGAGGGGCAGGACTACCAGTTACCGATCAATGAGCACAGTTCTCAGGCCGCCATTCACGGCCTGCTCGCCTGGCGCGATTGGCAGATTGAGGCGTTGACGGCGACAAGGGCCACTCTGACGCTGTTTTTACCGCCCAGCTATGGTTACCCCTTCACGTTGATGTCTCAGGTTATCTACTCACTGGATGCTGAGACGGGGCTTTCGGTCACCATCGTCAGTAAAAACAGGGGTAAACAACCTGCACCCTACGGCGTCGGGATCCACCCCTATTTAACCTGCAACTTAGCGCCTGTTGATGACTGTATGCTGCACCTTCCGGCGAAGCAGGTTTTTGCCGTCGATACCCAGGCGAACCCCACGACGTTATATCCCGTTGAAGAAATGGATTTGGACTATTCCATCCTGCGTACCGTCGGTGATAAAAAAATCGATCATACCTTCAGAACTCACGGTAGTCCGTGGGAAATGCAGATGATTCATCAACAACAGGCACTGTCTGTCAGTCTATTTTCCGATCAGCCGTGGTTACAGGTTTACAGTGGTGAAAAATTAAACCGTCAGGGATTAGCGGTCGAACCGATGAGTTGCCCGCCAAATGCGTTTAACTCTGGAACAGATTTAATATTACTCAAACCAGAAGAACAACATCAGTTATTTTTTAATATTCGAGGAAAAACAGCAGGGTAATAACGCATTTAATGTAAAAAGCTCACCGCTCCGGAATTAAAAAAACGGGGTCACATTTTGAAGCTTTATTTGATAATGAAGGAATGACGATGGATTTCTTTACTTTATTTACTCCCGATGGCGTGATGCTAGATAACCAGGTTGTCTATACTGTCATTGCATTAATGTTTCTTTATACCTTTGTGGGGATATGTGCAGGTTTTGGTGGCGGATTAACTACCATGCCGCTCATCACTCTGATGCTGCCGGTTAAAATGGCGACTCCGCTTTCCGTTATTGTCGGTACGGCGACGGCCATTTATGCCACCTGGCTATCACGTAAAGAGACCGACTGGCGTTCGGCGGCGGTACTGATCGGTTTCTCATTTCTTGGGATCCCGGTTGGCCTGTACGCGCTGTCTTACCTGCCCGATCACATCATGAAAATTGGACTGGGTGGGTTTCTGATCCTCTACTCATTCTACAGCATGTTTATTCCTCGCCTGCCCGTTTATGACCGGCGCTGGATTGCTGCGCCGTTGGGTGCTGTCGCGGGTGCGCTGGGGGCCGCCTTCTCCACAAATGGACCGCCGGTTGTGATGTACGGCATGTTACGTAATTTAGGCCCGGCTGCTTTTCGGGGTACGTTGAATGCGTTCTTTACGGCGAATAATATTGCCGTGGTTGGCGGTCTGGCAACCAGTGGAATATTGACAATCTCAACGTTTAAACTGGTCATTTTCTGTATTCCTACCATGATCCTCGGTTCACTGGTGGGACAGTATGTGCATAAACGTATTTCAGTAAAAGTATTCCGTACTCTGGTATTTTTATTGTTGATCGCTTCAGGTGCCATGCTAATTAAAGGGGCAATGGGTATTTCCGCGCTCACTGCCCTCCTGCCACCTTTTGTCCTGCTGGCGGTATTACATTTATTGCTGGGTAAAAAAATAGCGGAGATCCGCAAAGCGGATGCCGAAAAATAATACGAGTTATCTTTTTACGCGCTACCTGACGGTCGCGCGTAACGATGTAAAGAGAATGAAAAATAGCAAACCATAATCCATTACTGTGCTCGCGTTCCCAAATTCATGGAGTGTTTTATATGAGTACGCAAACCCTACATTTATCCTTTGTCCAGGTCGAAAAAATTATTGATGGTTTTGCATTACGTTATCGGCAGCGTGTGATCTTACGCCACAGCGCAGAAACCCCCTGTTTGTGGGTCGGTGCTGGCGTCGCTGATATCGACATGTTTCGCGGTAACTTCAGTATTAAAGATAAGCTTAACGAGAAAATTGCGCTGACCGATGCCACGGTCAGCGAATCAGCCGACGGCTGGCGGATACGCTTTAGCCGTGGTGATACCGTCAATGCGACGCTGCTTATTTCTGTCGATGAGGCAGGTCGTCTGCAGTTGGATCTGCACAATGACGATCGCAACCATAACCGCATCTGGCTACGGCTGGCGGCTAACCCGGACGACCATATCTACGGCTGCGGCGAACAGTTTTCTTATTTCGATTTGCGCGGCAAACCGTTCCCACTGTGGACCAGTGAGCAAGGGGTGGGCCGTAACAAAACCAGCTATGTCACCTGGCAGGCCGACTGCAAAGAGAATGCTGGCGGCGACTACTACTGGACCTTCTTCCCACAGCCCACGTTTGTCAGTACGCAGAAGTACTACTGCCACGTTGATAATAGCTGCTACATGAATTTTGACTTCAGCGCGCCGGATTATCACGAACTGGCGTTGTGGGAGGATAAAACCACCCTGCGTTTTGAATGCGCCGACAGCTATATCGCGCTGCTGGAAAAACTGACCGCGCTGCTGGGTCGCCAGCCAGAACTGCCGGACTGGATTTATGATGGCGTCACGCTGGGCATTCAGGGCGGCACTGAGGTCTGCCAGAAGAAGCTGGATACGATGCGTCGTGCGGGCGTGAAGGTAAACGGCATCTGGGCGCAGGACTGGTCCGGGATCCGCATGACCTCATTTGGCAAGCGCGTGATGTGGAACTGGAAGTGGAACAGCGACAACTACCCACAACTGGACAGCCGTATCAAACAGTGGAATGCCGAAGGCGTGCAATTCCTTTCGTATATCAATCCGTATGTCGCCAGCGATAAAGAGCTGTGCGCTGAAGCGGCAAAGCACGGCTATCTGGCAAAGAATGCGGCAGGTGAGGATTACCTCGTTGAATTTGGTGAGTTTTACGGCGGTGTGGTCGATTTAACCAACCCGGCGGCCTATGACTGGTTCAAAGACGTCATCAAGAAAAACATGATCGAACTCGGCTGCGGCGGCTGGATGGCGGACTTTGGCGAGTACCTGCCGACCGACACGGTTCTGCATAACGGCGTCAGCGCTGAGATCATGCATAACGCCTGGCCTGCACTGTGGGCAAAATGTAACTACGAGGCGCTCGAGGAAACCGGCAAGCTTGGCGAAATCCTGTTCTTCATGCGTGCGGGTTATACCGGCAGTCAGAAGTACTCCACCATGATGTGGGCTGGCGATCAGAACGTGGACTGGAGTCTGGATGATGGTCTTGCTTCCGTCGTCCCCGCTGCGCTCTCGCTGGCCATGACCGGCCACGGCCTGCACCACAGCGACATCGGGGGTTACACCACGCTGTTTGAGATGAAACGCAGCAAAGAGCTATTGCTGCGCTGGTGTGATTTCAGCGCCTTCACGCCGATGATGCGTACCCATGAAGGTAACCGTCCCGGTGATAACTGGCAGTTTGACGGCGATGACGAAACCCTCGCCCATTTCGCCAGAATGACGACCATCTTCACCACCCTGAAGCCGTATCTCAAACAAGCCGTCGCGCAAAACGCCGCAACCGGCCTGCCAGTTATGCGTCCGCTGTTCCTGCATTACGAAGACGATGCGCACACCTACACCCTGAAATACCAGTACCTGCTGGGACAGGATCTGCTGGTCGCTCCGGTACATGAGCAGGGTCGCAACGACTGGACGCTATATCTGCCGGAGGACAACTGGGTGAACCTCTGGACGGGTGAAACCCACCGGGGAGGCGAGGTAACCGTGGACGCGCCGCTGGGTAAGCCTCCGGTCTTTTATCGCGCGAAAAGTGAGTGGGCGTCGCTGTTTGCTTCTTTACGCCACATCTAATAAGGCTTGCCCGTGAGGAAGACTCACGGGCAAATGAGGGATGATCATGAGTCAAAACATAACCAATCCGGCAACCCTACGCTTGCCTTTTAAGGAAAAACTCGCCTACGGGATAGGTGATTTAGGCTCCAATATCCTTCTGGATATCGGTACTCTCTATTTACTTAAGTTTTATACCGATGTCCTCGGTTTGCCGGGCACATATGGTGGCATCATTTTCCTTATCGCCAAGTTTTTTACCGCGTTTACCGATATGGGAACCGGTATTATGCTCGATTCACGGCGTAAAATTGGTCCAAAAGGTAAATTCCGCCCTTTCGTGATGTACGCTGCGTTTCCGGTGACCCTGCTGGCTATCGCTAACTTTGTCGGTACACCGTTTGAAATCACCGGTAAAACGGTCATGGCGACCGTTCTGTTCATGCTCTACGGGCTGTTCTTCAGCATGATGAACTGCTCCTACGGTGCAATGGTCCCTGCCATTACCAAAAACCCGGACGAACGCGCCTCGCTTGCCGCCTGGCGACAGGGTGGCGCGACGCTTGGCCTGTTGCTATGCACCGTCGGTTTTGTGCCAGTGATGAACCTGATCGAAGGCAACTCGCAGCTGGGTTATATCTTCGCCGCGACGCTGTTCTCTCTGTTCGGGCTGTTTTTCATGTGGTGGTGCTACGCCGGGGTAAAAGAGCGCTATGTCGACGTCAAACCCGCCGACGCGGCACAGAAACCCGGACTATTGCAATCATTTCGCGCCATCGCCGGTAACCGCCCGCTGTTCATTCTGTGTATTGCCAACCTCTGTACGCTCGGCGCGTTCAACGTCAAGCTGGCGATCCAGGTCTATTACACCCAGTACGTGCTGAACGATCCGATTTTGCTGTCATGGATGGGGTTTTTCAGCATGGGATGTATTTTCATCGGCGTCTTTTTAATGCCGGGGATGGTCCGCCGCTTTGGCAAGAAAAAGGTCTATATCGGCGGCCTGCTGATCTGGGTCGCAGGGGATCTGCTCAACTACTTCTTCGGCGGAGGGTCGGTCAGCTTTGTCGCCTTCTCCTGCCTGGCGTTCTTCGGCTCTGCGTTTGTAAACAGCCTGAACTGGGCGCTGGTCTCCGATACGGTGGAATACGGCGAATGGCGTACCGGCGTACGTTCTGAAGGGACGGTCTACACCGGCTTCACCTTCTTCCGTAAAGTCTCGCAAGCGCTGGCGGGTTTCTTCCCGGGATGGATGCTGACCCAAATCGGCTATGTACCTAACGTGGTGCAATCGGCAGGAACGGTCGAGGGCCTGCGACAGCTGATCTTTATTTATCCCTGTGCGCTGGCAGTCGTGACCATCATTGCAATGGGTTGTTTCTACAATCTTAACGAAAAGATGTACATCCGTATCGTTGAAGAGATTGAAGCCCGTAAACGCGCCATTGCAGAGTGAAAATGAATGGCAACTTGCGAGACTTCACGAGGATTGATTATGTCTGACCATGATCCACTAACCCTGAAACTGAGTTTGCGAGAAAAACTGGCCTACGGCGTGGGTGATATTGGCTCCAATCTCATGCTGAGCGTCGGCACATTATATCTGCTGAAATTTTATACTGATGAATTGGGAATGCCCGCCTGGTACGGTGGAATTATCTTTCTGGTGGCAAAATTCTTCACCGCATTCACCGACATGCTCACCGGATTCCTGCTTGATTCACGCAGAAATATTGGACCAATGGGAAAATTCCGCCCCTTTATCCTGTATGCGGCAATCCCTTCAGCGATCATTGCGACGGTACAATTTATTACCACGACATTTAGTCTGCCAATCAAAACAGCACTCGCGACGGGTTTGTTTATGTTATTTGGCCTGTTCTATAGTCTGATGAACTGCTCCTATGGCGCGATGATCCCGGCGATGACTAAAAACTCAAACGAGCGAGCGCAACTCGCTGCTTTTCGGCAGGGAGGCGCGACCATAGGTTTATTAGTTTGCACGGTGGCATTTATTCCTCTGCAAGCGCTCTTTTCCTCTTCAGCCTTCGGTTATGTTTGTGCCGCCTTCATTTTTTCTGCCTGCGGATTCGGGTTCATGATGCTGTGCTTTAAAGGCGTTAAGGAACATTACCGGGAAACGGTTTCAACAGAACATAAGATGGGTATCTTTAAATCATTCTTCGCCATTTTTCATAATCCGCCACTGCTCGTGCTCTGTATCGCGAACTTATGCACGCTGGCCGCATTTAATATCAAATTAGCCATTCAGGTTTATTACACACAATATGTTCTGAACGATCCGCATCTATTGTCATGGATGGGATTCTTCAGCATGGGATGTGTGTTGATTGGCGTCATTCTTGTCCCCTGGACGGTTAAATGCTTCGGTAAAAAGCAGGTGTACTTAGCAGGCATGATGTTATGGGCGCTTGGCGATATCTTGAATTATTTCTGGGGTGACAGTTCCTTCACCTTTATCATCTTCTCCTGTATTGCCTTCTTCGGCACCGCTTTTGTCAACAGCCTGAACTGGGCACTGGTGCCGGATACCGTGGACTACGGCGAATGGAAAACGGGGATTCGTGCGGAAGGTTCCGTCTACACGGGATATACCTTTTCGCGAAAAATTTCCGCTGCGCTGGCGGGATTCCTGCCCGGAATTATGTTGACCCAGATTGGCTATGTGCCAAATATCGCACAAAGCGATGCCACCTTACTGGGATTACGCCAGTTAATATTTCTCTGGCCCTGTGGTCTGGCGATGATTGCCGCATTGACCATGGGTTTCTTTTATAAACTCAATGAAGCGCGTTTCGCCTTTATTATCGAGGAAATTAATCAACGAAAAAAGAATAACAATATCCCTGGTGTAACTAATAACAATAAAAACATCGCTACTGTAAATCTATAAATAAATCTTGCCGCTATATCCGTCCTGATGGATGGCGGCTTCCCTACGCTTAAAAAATGGATTTATGATGAAAACGTTAAACTCAATCATTCTGTTATCTTCAGTGATATCAACCTCTGTTTTTGCCGGTGCTTATGTCGAAAACCGGGAAGCCTATAATCTGGCCTCTGACCAGCAAGAGATCATGTTACGCGTCGGCTATAACTTCGATATGGGGGCTGGCCTTATGCTCACTAACACTTATACGCTCCAGCGCGAAGACGAGTTAAAGCACGGCTATAACGAGATCGAGGGGTGGTACCCGTTATTCAAACCCACGGATAAATTAACGATCCAACCCGGCGGGTTGATTACCGACAAGAGCATAGGTTCCAGCGGCGCGGTCTATCTGGACGTCAATTACAAGTTTACTCCGTGGTTTAACCTGACCGTGCGTAACCGCTACAACCATAATAATTACAGCTCGGTTGATTTAAACGGGGAGCGGGATAATAACGATACCTATGAGATCGGCAACTATTGGAACTTTATTATTACCGATAAGTTCTCGTATACCTTTGAACCCCACTATTTTATGCGGGTGAATGATTTTAATAGCAGCAATGGCAAGGATCATCACTGGGAAATTACCAATACCTTCCGTTATCGGATCAACCAGAACTGGTTACCCTACTTCGAACTGCGCTGGCTGGACCGTAACGTGGAACCCTATCACCGCGAACAAAACCAGATTCGCGTTGGGGTGAAATATTTCTTCTGATTACATTGAAGTAAAAAAAAGCCGCTGATATCAGCGGCTTTTTCATCACAAGATTATGAATTAATCTTCTTTCGGACCACGGTTCGCGCGGCGGCGATCGTTTTCCGTCAGGTGACGTTTACGAATACGGATAGACTGCGGAGTCACTTCTACCAGTTCGTCGTC
The DNA here is from genome assembly GCF_019048065.1 of Citrobacter farmeri. Lineage (NCBI taxonomy): Bacteria > Pseudomonadati > Pseudomonadota > Gammaproteobacteria > Enterobacterales > Enterobacteriaceae > Citrobacter > Citrobacter farmeri. Next base: position 133,190 of record NZ_CP077291.1, on the reverse strand, counting down.
ATCGATGAACTCCAGCGCTTGCTCCAGGGTCATCTTAACCGGCGGAACCAGAACCGTTGCTTCGTCAGTACCGGAAGCACGCATGTTGGTCAGCTTCTTACCGGTCAGGCAGTTTACGGTCAGGTCGTTGGAACGGCTGTGAATACCGATGATCTGGCCTTCGTACACTTCGGCACCGTGACCCAGGAACAGCTTACCGCGGTCCTGCAGGCTGAACAGTGCAAACGCAACCGCTTTACCCTGACCGTTAGAGATCAGTACACCGTTCTGACGCTGACCCACTTCACCCGGACGTACGTCGTCGTAATGGCTGAAGGTGGAGTACAGCAGACCCGTACCGGAGGTCATGGTCATGAATTCTGAACGGAAGCCGATCAGACCACGGCTTGGGATCACGTAGTCGAGACGTACGCGGCCTTTGCCATCTGGATTCATGTTTTTCAGGTCGCCTTTACGTTCGCCCAGTGCCTGCATGACAGAACCCTGGTGCTGCTCTTCAACGTCCAGCGTAACGTTTTCGAACGGCTCTTGTTTACGGCCGTCGATTTCGCGGAAGATAACTTTCGGACGGGAAACCGCCATTTCGAAACCTTCACGACGCATGTTTTCGATCAGAACTGACAGGTGCAGCTCACCGCGACCGGATACACGGAACGCGTCCGCATCTTCCGTTTCTTCAACACGCAGCGCAACGTTATGCACCAGCTCTTTATTCAGGCGATCAAGGATCTGACGAGAGGTAACGTATTTACCTTCTTTACCACAGAACGGAGAGGTGTTGACGTTGAAGAACATGGTAACGGTCGGTTCATCAACAGACAGCGCCGGCAGGGCTTCCACATTCTGCGGATCGCAGATGGTGTCAGAGATGTTCAGTTCGCCCAGACCAGTGATCGCGATGATGTCGCCCGCTTCAGCCAGATCGCTGTCGATACGCTCCAGACCCAGGTGAGTCAGCACTTTACCGACTTTACCGTTACGGGTTTTGCCTTCGCTATCCACGATAGTGATCTGCTGGTTCGGCTTCACTTTACCGCGTTTGATGCGACCGATACCGATAACGCCAACGTAGTTGTTGTAGTCCAGCTGAGAGATCTGCATCTGGAACGGACCATCAAGGTCAACGTCCGGCGCAGGTACGTGGTCGACAATCGCCTGATACAGCGGGGTCATGTCTTCCGCCATATCTTCGTGATCCAGACCGGCAATACCGTTCAGCGCGGAAGCGTAGATGATCGGGAAGTCCAGCTGTTCGTCGGTCGCGTCGAGGTTCACAAACAGGTCAAATACCTGATCGACAACCCAGTCCGGACGCGCGCCAGGACGGTCTACTTTGTTGATGACCACGATGGGCTTCAGGCCATGCGCAAAGGCTTTTTTGGTTACGAAGCGCGTCTGCGGCATCGGGCCGTCAAATGCGTCAACCACCAGCAGCACAGAGTCAACCATGGACATGACACGCTCAACTTCACCACCGAAGTCTGCGTGCCCAGGGGTATCAACGATGTTGATACGGTAATCATTCCATTTGATAGCGGTGTTTTTCGCGAGGATGGTAATCCCACGCTCTTTCTCCAAATCGTTGGAGTCCATCACACGCTCTTGAGTTTCGGCACGAGAGTCGAACGTACCGGATTGCTGCAGCAGCTTATCAACCAGGGTAGTTTTACCATGGTCAACGTGCGCGATGATGGCGATGTTACGCAAATTTTCGATCACAACTTTGCCTCAGGCATTAGAAATAGCGCGTTATTGTACACGGATTAATCGCACTACAAAACAGGATCACAAACATCCTCCGCAAACAAGTATTGCAGAGTTTCTTTGTGATCGCTTTCACGGAGCGTTAAAAGGGTTATACACGGTTCATTGCACCAATATGGTGCTCAATGTTCACATTAAAGCACTATACTGGTGCAACATACACAACATGGTGCAACCCTTTTGCACGATGGTGCGCATGATAACGCCTTTTAGGGGCAATTTAAAAGTTGGCACAGATTTCGCTTTATCTTTTTTACGGCGACACGGCCAATGATTAAAGAATTGAACACCTCGTTACCACGACGACTATGACCAATCTGGAGAGTTAAGTATGTCCGCTGAACACGTTTTGACGATGCTGAATGAGCACGAAGTGAAGTTTGTTGATTTGCGCTTCACTGATACCAAAGGTAAAGAACAGCACGTCACAATTCCTGCTCATCAGGTAAATGCCGAATTCTTTGAAGAAGGCAAAATGTTTGACGGCTCTTCGATTGGTGGCTGGAAAGGCATCAACGAATCCGACATGGTGCTGATGCCGGATGCCTCTACCGCAGTTATCGACCCGTTCTTCGCTGATTCTACGCTGATCATCCGTTGTGATATCCTGGAACCCGGCACTCTGCAGGGCTATGACCGCGACCCGCGTTCTATCGCCAAGCGTGCTGAAGAGTATCTGCGCTCCACCGGTATCGCGGATACCGTTCTGTTTGGGCCAGAACCAGAATTTTTCCTGTTTGACGACATCCGTTTCGGCGCGTCAATCTCCGGTTCTCACGTGGCTATCGATGACATCGAAGGCGCGTGGAACTCCTCCACTCAGTACGAAGGTGGTAACAAAGGTCACCGTCCGGCAGTGAAAGGCGGCTACTTCCCGGTTCCGCCAGTAGACTCCGCTCAGGACATCCGTTCTGAAATGTGTCTGGTAATGGAGCAGATGGGCCTGGTTGTTGAAGCCCACCACCATGAAGTGGCAACCGCAGGTCAGAACGAAGTGGCGACTCGCTTCAACACCATGACCAAAAAAGCGGACGAAATTCAGATCTACAAATATGTGGTGCACAACGTCGCTCATCGCTTCGGTAAAACCGCGACCTTCATGCCAAAACCGATGTTCGGCGATAACGGTTCCGGCATGCACTGCCACATGTCTCTGTCCAAAAACGGCACCAACCTGTTCTCTGGTGACAAATATGCTGGTCTGTCTGAACAGGCGCTGTACTACATTGGCGGCGTGATCAAACACGCTAAAGCGATTAACGCCCTGGCGAACCCGACCACCAACTCATACAAGCGTCTGGTCCCAGGTTACGAAGCTCCGGTCATGCTGGCTTATTCTGCCCGTAACCGTTCTGCTTCTATCCGTATTCCGGTGGTGGCTTCTCCGAAAGCACGTCGTATCGAAGTCCGCTTCCCGGATCCGGCAGCGAACCCGTACCTGTGCTTTGCAGCCCTGCTGATGGCTGGTCTTGACGGTATTAAGAACAAAATCCACCCGGGCGAAGCGATGGACAAAAACCTGTACGACCTGCCGCCGGAAGAAGCAAAAGAGATCCCACAGGTTGCAGGCTCTCTGGAAGAAGCACTGAACGAGCTGAATCTGGACCGCGAGTTCCTGAAAGCAGGTGGCGTGTTCACTGATGAAGCCATCGATGCTTACATCGCGCTGCGTATTGAAGAAAACGACCGCGTACGCATGACGCCGCACCCGGTAGAGTTTGAGCTGTACTACAGCGTTTAATGATAATTAGTTGTAATTCCCGTAGATTTCTTATTGCAGCAAGGCGGCAATCGATGGAATCCCGATGAGCTTAGTCCACTAAGTGATTCGGGTGACTGAGAGCAGCCAACACCGCTGCGGTAAGAAAGATACGGAGAATTTTAGTTGCCGTGGAAACTTTTAGCCCATCACACGATGGGCTTTTTTCACCGTCAACAACCTGATCCTTCGCGCTTTTTCTACATAAAAAGCTATAATGCACTAAATTGGTGCACACTATTCAGGAGACTGCTATATGGCAACAGGCACGCTGCCCGATGCTGGGCAGATCCTCAATTCTTTAATCAACAGCATCTTACTGGTCGACGATGAGCTGGCGGTGCATTACGCCAACCCGGCCGCGCAGCAGTTACTCGCCCAAAGCTCCCGCAAACTGTTTGGTACACCGCTTCCTGAACTCCTGAGCTATTTTTCTTTGAATATCGAGCTGATGCGCGAAAGCTTAGAGGCGGGGCAAGGTTTTACCGACAATGAAGTCACGCTGGTGATTGACGGGCGTTCACACATTCTGTCTCTCACCGCGCAGCGTTTGCCGGACGGTCAGATCCTGCTTGAAATGGCACCGATGGATAACCAACGCCGTCTGAGCCAGGAGCAGCTACAGCACGCTCAGCAGGTCGCCGCACGCGATCTGGTACGTGGACTGGCGCACGAGATTAAAAACCCGCTCGGTGGCTTACGCGGCGCAGCACAGCTATTAAGCAAAGCCCTGCCCGATCCGGCGCTGCTGGAATACACCAAAGTCATTATTGAACAGGCTGATCGACTGCGTAATCTGGTCGACAGGTTATTAGGCCCGCAGATGCCAGGAACGCATGTCACGGAAAGCATTCATAAGGTGGCAGAGCGCGTGGTAGCACTGGTTTCTATGGAGTTACCGACCAACGTCACGTTGGTCCGTGATTACGATCCCAGCTTGCCGGAACTGCCGCACGACCCGGAACAAATCGAGCAGGTGTTGTTGAACATTGTCCGCAATGCGTTACAGGCGCTGGGGCCCGACGGCGGAGAGATTGTGCTGCGTACCCGCACCGCTTTCCAGCTCACGCTGCACGGCGAGCGCTATCGCCTGGCGGCGCGTATTGACGTTGAAGACAACGGGCCGGGGATCCCTTCCCACTTACAGGATACGCTGTTTTATCCCATGGTCAGCGGCCGCGAAGGCGGCACCGGGTTAGGATTATCTATCGCCCGCAATTTGATCGATCAGCATTCCGGCAAAATTGAATTTACCAGTTGGCCAGGTCATACCGAGTTCTCGGTTTATCTGCCGATTCGGAAATAGAGGTGCTTATGCAACGAGGGATAGTCTGGGTAGTCGATGACGATAGTTCCATCCGTTGGGTGCTTGAACGTGCTCTCGCCGGAGCAGGTCTGAGTTGTACGACCTTTGAAAACGGTAACGATGTGTTGGGCGCGCTGGCAAGCAAAACGCCGGACGTACTGTTGTCCGATATTCGGATGCCGGGAATGGACGGGCTGGCGCTATTAAAACAAATTAAACAGCGTCATCCGATGCTTCCGGTCATCATCATGACCGCGCATTCCGACCTGGATGCCGCCGTCAGCGCCTATCAACAAGGGGCGTTTGATTATCTGCCGAAACCCTTTGATATCGATGAAGCGGTGGCGCTGGTTGAGCGCGCCATCAGCCATTATCAGGAACAGCAGCAGCCGCGCAATATTCAACTCAACGGCCCGACAACCGACATCATCGGTGAAGCGCCGGCCATGCAGGATGTGTTTCGTATTATCGGGCGGCTCTCTCGTTCCTCCATCAGCGTGTTAATCAACGGGGAATCCGGGACGGGTAAAGAACTGGTTGCGCATGCCCTGCATCGCCACAGTCCACGCGCCAAAGCGCCGTTTATCGCACTGAACATGGCTGCGATACCCAAAGATTTGATCGAGTCCGAGCTGTTTGGTCATGAAAAAGGGGCTTTTACCGGGGCAAATACCATTCGTCAGGGACGCTTCGAACAGGCCGATGGCGGCACACTCTTTCTTGATGAGATAGGTGACATGCCGCTGGATGTGCAAACACGCCTGTTGCGCGTGCTGGCTGACGGTCAGTTTTACCGCGTTGGCGGGTATGCGCCGGTGAAGGTGGACGTGCGAATTATCGCGGCAACCCACCAGAACCTCGAGTTACGCGTCCAGGAAGGAAAATTTCGTGAGGATCTGTTCCACCGTCTGAACGTCATCCGCGTACACCTGCCGCCACTGCGCGAGCGTCGGGAGGATATTCCGCGCCTGGCCCGCCATTTCCTGCAAGTTGCGGCTCGCGAACTGGGCGTAGAAGCCAAGTTATTGCACCCGGAAACTGAAGCCGCACTGACGCGTCTGGCGTGGCCTGGCAACGTTCGCCAACTGGAAAACACCTGTCGCTGGTTAACCGTGATGGCCGCCGGACAAGAGGTGTTGATTCAGGATCTCCCTGCTGAACTGTTCGAAGCCACCGCGCCGGAAAGCCCGTCTCATCTCCAGCCTGACAGTTGGGCCACGCTGTTGGCGCAGTGGGCGGATCGGGCACTGCGTTCCGGTCATCAAAACCTGTTGTCAGAGGCACAGCCTGAAATGGAACGCACGTTGCTGACAACCGCGCTACGTCATACACAGGGCCATAAACAGGAAGCGGCACGCTTGCTCGGATGGGGGCGTAATACCCTGACGCGTAAGTTAAAAGAGCTGGGAATGGAGTAACGTCACACGCTTGTGTAAAGATTAATAATTGAGCGCAAATTGCCGTTATTTTGCGCTTTACTGTTCCGATGAGTTCAGTATGATCGTGCCCGGCAAACGGGGGATTTACTATGCTGGAATCGATTATAAATCTGCTATCAAGCGGAGCGGTCGACAGCCATACGCCACAAACTGCGGTCGCCGCAGTACTGTGCGCCGCGCTGGTTGGGCTGTTCAGCTAATACTGTGCCGGATGGCGCTAATGCTTAATGGCTCTACAAGTTGTAGGCCGGATAAGCGAAGCGCCATCCGGCAACAGATTAAATCACTCGCGAAAACTGCTGCATCCGCGCTTTCTGGCGCAGATAAGCATCAAAGCACATACAAATATTGCGAATCAGCAGGCGGCCTTTCGGCGTGACCTGAATGCCCTTCTCTGTCACATCCACCAGCCCGTCTTTCGCCAACGGCGACAACAGCTTCAGGTCTTCGGCAAAGTAATCCGCGAAGTTAAGATCCCACTGCTGTTCAACCACCGCATAGTCGAGGCGGAAGTTGCAGATCAGCGACTTGATAACATCACGACGAATACAGTCATCGCGGGTGAGCGCAATGCCGCGCCACAAGGCATTCCCCTGTTCATCCACCTGCTGATAGTAGAGTTTCAACTCTTTCTGGTTCTGCGCGTAGCAATCGCCAATCATACTGATGGCAGAAACGCCCATCCCCAACAGATCGGTGTCCCCCTGGGTGGTGTACCCCTGGAAATTACGATGGAGTACACCTTCGCGCTGGGCAATCGCCAGCTCGTCATCCGGGCGAGCAAAGTGATCCATGCCGATAAACTGATAACCGGTCTCTGTCAGCAAGGTGATGGTTTCCTGCAAAATATCCAGCTTCTGCTGTGCGCTGGGCAGATCGGCATCTTTAATTTTGCGCTGTGCGGCAAACAGCGTCGGCAAATGCGCATAGTTAAACACGCTCAGACGGTCGGGGCTTAATTCCGCCACCCGCTTCAGAGTAAATGCGAAACTTTCCGGTGTCTGTTTGGGTAAACCGTAGATCAGATCGATATTGGTCGAAGTAAAACCAATGTCACGCGCATGATTGAGCAGCGCAAAGATAAACGCTTCATCCTGCTCACGGTTAACCAGTCGCTGGACCTCTTTATTGAAGTCCTGCACACCCATGCTGAGACGATTAAAGCCTTCTGCGCGTAAATGATCGAGCACATCCAGTTCAATCTCACGGGGATCGACTTCGATCGAAATCTCCGCATCCGCATTGAAGTGGAAATTATTTCGCAGCAACGTCATCAGGCGGCTGATTTGCGCTTTATTCAGGTAGGTTGGCGTACCGCCGCCCCAGTGCAGTTGGCTAACCTGGCGCCCGTCAAACAGCGGCGCACGATGAAGGATTTCCTGTTCCAGGGCATCCAGATACTGATCGGCCTTATGCTGCTGGCGGGTCACAATCTTATTGCAGCCACAGAAGTAGCAGAGCTTGTGGCAAAACGGGATATGGACGTAAAGCGAGAGTGGACGCTCAGGATAGCGCGCTACGGCTTGTAAAAATGCCGGTTCACCAAACGCATCTGAAAATTCCAGTGCGGTCGGGTACGAGGTATAGCGTGGCCCGGAATAGTTATATTTCTGGATCAGGGCCAAATCCCAGTCTATTTGTTGTTCAGACATGCTCACTCCTTCCGATGGCGTCTCTGGCGGGTACGGCGTACCGGCCTCACTCCATTTCGAGTGCTAAGCCGGCTGCGCAGCCACTTCTGTCGCCGCGACAACCGCTGTAGTTTAACGAATAACCACACCAGATAACATATAACCGGAAGGGTTATAAGCAGGACGGGCAGGCCCACGGTGTAAACCGTTAGTTACCGCCCCGCAGCAGGCGCATCATATCTTCCTGCTTCTCATCATCTTCTTCTTCTTCGTCGTCATCGTAGGAGAGGCCCAGCTTCTGCATCAGTTCATCGATGCGATCCAGTTTGGCATCCACCCAGGACTGGTCTTCCGCGCTCAGGGTTTCGCCTGCTTCCAGACGTTCTAACAGCGCATCCAGGCGCTCATCCGTTTCCAGTAAATCCAACTCAGCCTGCGGTGAAAGCATAGGTTTCTCACTCTTCGGTTTGTGCTGTTTGGTGACCTTTTCGGTCACGCCTAATGGAATAGGGGTTTTACTGCCGATGCGCGGATCTTTCTGTTGATTCTTGTTTTTGCCGCCTGACGCTGCATCGCCACCGGCCGCACGGCTACCCGCCGCGTGTCCACGGTGTTTTTTCTGACGCTTGCGGTCACGAGCTTCCTGGTTCAGCTCTTCACGGGTTTTACGGCGAGCCTTCGCAGGGCCTTTGCCGCGTGGTGTAGAAGTGGATTTCATAGTGATTCGTCTTTGGCTGTTTTATTCAGTATATAATTGCGCCGGAATCTAGCAGAAATAAAGAAAAAAGGCGACAGATTGCTCTGTCGCCTTTTCACCTTACTCACAACCCTGAACGGGTCCTACATTCCCTGTCGGCTGTCAACACACCCTGTTTTTCCTTCAGCCTGGAACATTCCGTGTCTTTTCCGTTTCCGTATACTAACGTCTCCGAACGCCTGTCATCCTGACAATCCTGTGTCTTCGCCTCCTGGCGCTCCTGACCCTCATCCTGAGTCGTCTTCCTGTACAGCTATCCTCGCTATGAGGGCTACTCTACTCTTTTGAAGTAAAGTAACAAGTCACTGGCCGCTCAGTTCTGGCATTTTCAGAATATTACATGCTTTTAATACCATGATTTAGTTGATTTATTTAATTATTTGCCCTGCAATTACTCTTAAATTTCGTATAAGAACGATCGGCAATGTCTTACAACGAGCAAGGTTTTTACTCACAACAACCTCATGTCGAAAAATCCGTCTTTTGCTCCTGTTCAGGTATAATCGCGACAAAGCTTTGACTGACGGAGACGACCGCTTTGATTAACCTGAATTATCAACAGACGCACTTTGTAATGAGCGCGCCTGATATTCGCCATTTACCTTCCGATACTGGAATCGAAGTGGCATTTGCTGGCCGTTCCAACGCAGGTAAGTCCAGCGCGCTGAACACGCTGACCAATCAGAAGAGCCTGGCGCGGACCTCAAAAACGCCTGGCCGTACTCAACTTATTAACCTGTTTGAAGTGGTAGACGGCAAACGACTTGTTGACCTACCCGGTTATGGTTACGCCGAAGTGCCGGAAGAGATGAAGCGCAAGTGGCAACGCGCACTGGGTGAGTATCTGGAAAAACGCCAGAGCTTGCAGGGACTGGTAGTGTTGATGGATATTCGTCACCCGCTTAAAGATCTCGACCAGCAGATGGTCCAGTGGGCCGTTGAGAGCAACATCCAGGTGCTGGTGCTGCTGACGAAAGCCGACAAACTGGCGAGTGGCGCGCGTAAGGCCCAGTTGAATATGGTCCGTGAAGCGGTGTTAGCTTTTAACGGCGATGTCCAGGTTGAGACCTTTTCATCGCTGAAAAAGCAAGGTGTGGATAAATTACGGCAGAAACTGGACAGCTGGTTTAACGAACTGGCACCGGTTGAAGAGAACCAGAGCGGGGAGTAATTCTGCGCGACACCGGATAACGACGCGGTGCGTCTTATCCGGTCTGGCACGCCGGCCATATTTTTCTTTCGCCCATAAAAAACGCCCCAGTCAGAAACTGACTGGGGCGGCTAAAATATTCAGCCAAATCCGATTACGTGAAGTAAAAGGTCTGAAAGATAGAACATCTTACCTCTGTACCCTACGCGAATAACTTTACTCTTTTTTGAGCAGCTCAGAAAGCACTTTTTGTAATTTTTTTTCATTCTTTACATAGGTAATTCCAATGTCCATCACAAAACGAGCGTGCTTATGTTGCTTAATTACGAAAAAAGCGCGTTATCCAGCGACCACTTAGTGCGCCTGATCCCAGTTCTCACCACTCCCGACTTCCACTAACAGCGGCACATCAATGCGCGTGCAGTTTTCCATCAACTGATGGATCTTTTTCGCTGCCGCGTCCAGGTCGTCTTTGTGTACTTCAAACACCAGTTCATCGTGCACCTGCATAATCATACGCACGCGTGGTTTTTCCGTTTCCAGCCAGCCATCAACCGCGATCATCGCCCGCTTGATGATATCGGCTGCAGTTCCCTGCATTGGGGCGTTAATCGCCGCACGCTCAGCGCCGGCACGACGCGCGCCGTTGCTGGATTTGATATCCGGAAGATAGAGGCGGCGGCCTTCCAGTGTTTCAACATAACCCTGCTCTTTCGCCTGCGCACGCGTACGTTCCATATACTCCAGAACGCCCGGATAGCGTTCGAAATAGAGGTCCATATACTTCTGCGCTTCTTTGCGCGGAATGTTTAACTGGCGCGCCAGTCCGAATGCGCTCATGCCGTAGATCAGGCCAAAGTTGATCGCCTTCGCGCTGCGACGCTGCTCACTGGTCACGGTCTCCAGCGCCAGACCAAATACTTCTGCGGCGGTGGCGCGGTGAATATCTTTCCCTTCGGCAAACGCCGTCAGCAGGCCTTTGTCGCGTGACAAGTGCGCCATAATTCGCAGCTCAATCTGCGAATAGTCCGCAGAAACAATCAGGTAATCCTTCGGCGGGATAAATGCCTGACGGATACGACGTCCTTCCTCGTTACGTACCGGTATGTTTTGCAGGTTTGGGTCGGTTGATGACAGGCGGCCCGTCGCGGTCACGGCCTGATGATATGACGTATGCACACGCCCGGTTTTCGGGTTAATCATCAGCGGCAGTTTATCAGTGTAGGTCGATTTCAGCTTCGCCAGGCCACGATACTCAAGAATCACTTTAGGTAATGGGTAATCCAGCGCCAACTCTTCCAGCACCTCTTCAGACGTCGATGGCGCGCCGCCCGGCGTTTTCTTCAGTGGCTTAATGCCCTGCTTTTCGAACAGGATCGTCTGCAACTGCTTGGTTGAAGAGAGGTTAAACACTTCTCCTGCGATATCATGAGCCTTCTGTTCCAGCTCCGCCAGACGCAGGGTGATCTCCTCGGAGTGCTTATGCAGTACCGCAGGGTCGATCTTCACACCGTTACGCTCTACACGAGATAACACCGGAACCAGCGGCATTTCGATGTTTTCAAAGACATTCAACGGTCCTTTGTGCTGCTGCAATTCTGGCCACATTTTCAAATGCAGTTGCAAGGTAACATCGGCATCTTCTGCCGCGTAACGCCCGGCCTCTTCCAGCGCAATCTGATTAAAGGTCAGTTGGTTCTTCCCTTTACCCGCAATTTCTTCGAAGGTGATGGTTTTGTGCTTCAGCCAGCGATCGGACAGGCTGTCCATATCGTGGCGTCCGGCAACACTATTCAGAATGTACGATTCGAGCATGGTATCAAAAGCAATACCCCGCAATTCAATGCCATAATTCGCCAGAATGCCGCGATCGTACTTCAGGTTTTGTCCGACCTTACGCGCGTTTTCATCTTCCAGCAGCGGTTTGAGCATCGCCAGCGCGCGGTCACGGGAGATTTGATCCGGTGCATCCAGATAGTCATGCGCCACGGGTACATAAGCCGCTACGCCCGGTTCAATGGCGAATGAAAGCCCTACCAGATTGGCTGAGATGTTATCCAGACTGTCGGTTTCGGTATCGAAGGCAAACACCGGCGCTTTTTTCAGCTTCGCAATCCACGTTTCCAGCGTCGATTCATCGAGAATGGTCACGTAGTTATCGTAGGAAAGCACGGCTGCGGCTTCTTCCACGGTTTCATCAACGACGATCGTCTCCTGCGGTTTTGCTGCCGGTTTCGCCCCTTTCGCCTGTAGCCACTTGCCAGCTTCAACATCAGCGGTCCAGCGTTTGAACTCATACTTTTTAAACAGCCCGACCAGTTCGTCAGCCTGTGGCTGTTGCACTTCCAACTGTTCGCAGGTCAGTTCCAGCTCAACGTCTGTTTTGATCGTCGCCAGTTTATAGGAGAGATAGGCAACCTCTTTATTTTGCTCAAGTTTGCCCGCCATGGTTTTCGCACCACGGAACGTCAACCCGGCAATTTTATCTGACTCAGCGTAAAGCGTATCCAGACTCCCCAGTCCCTGTAACAGTGCCTGAGCGGTCTTTTCCCCAACGCCTGGCACACCGGGAATGTTATCGGAGGAATCGCCCATTAGCGCCAGAAAGTCGATGATCAGTTCGGGTGGCACGCCATATTTTGTCACTACCTCATCCGGACCAAGAATGGTATTGGTCATGGTATTGATGAGTGTGATGTTTGGAGTGACCAACTGGGCCATATCTTTATCACCGGTACTAATCAGCACCGGCCGTCCCATTTTTTCTGCTTCACGCGCCAGGGTGCCGATTACATCGTCCGCTTCCACACCGGATACGGCCAGAAGCGGCAGCCCCATCGCTTTCACCATCGCATGCAGCGGTTCGATCTGCGCCCGCAGATCGTCCGGCATTGGTGGGCGATGTGATTTGTAATGCTCGAATAATTCGTCACGGAAAGTTTTACCCTTGGCATCAAATACCACTGCGGCATGTGTTGGCTGATACTGGAGGATCAGACTGCGCAGCATATTGAGGACACCGTACATCGCGCCTGTCGGTTCACCTGCGCTATTGGTCAGCGGCGGAAACGCATGGTATGCGCGATAGAGATAAGAAGAGCCATCTACAAGGATAAGTGGGTTTTCTGGGATCTGAACCATAATGTCCGTGCCTGTTTATCAGATTATGGATAAAGGATGCCACAGACGGGACGAAAACATGAGTTTTTCACCGCATTTGTCGTAATTCTTTTGTAGATCTTCTGGATCGCTCGCAAAGCCGCCTGTGGATAACTTTGTGTATAATTAATATTCATCGTATTAATTTCAAAGCAATGCTTTCGTTATCATTTATTATATTGTTAAATTTCAATTACTTATAAAAATAATAACATAAACCCTTTATATTTTCATTGAATTACGGAATGTGGATAGATATTGCCTATTTTTCTCTGTCGCGAAGAACCGTCATTTGAGTCATTTTCTGATAAAATCAGCCCCCTTGCGCGACTTTAGCGTACTGTTGATGGCTAATCCTTTGAATAATTTAATCATGATGAGACTGCTCGCTGCAGTCACTCTATTGCTGAGCATCACATCGACCATTGTGGTCACCATTTTGTGCTCTGTACCCATCATTCTTGCCGGCCTGGTAAAGCTCCTGCTACCCGTTCCTTTCGTCTGGCGCAAGGTATCCCTGTTTTGTAATTTCATGATGTACTGCTGGTGTGAAGGCCTTGCCCTGCTGCTGCATTTCAACCCATGGCTGAAATGGGATGTACAAGGTCTGGAAGGGCTAAGCAAGAAAAACTGGTATCTGCTGGTGTGTAATCACCACAGTTGGGCGGATATCGTGGTGCTGTGTGTACTCTTCCGTAAACACATTCCCATGAATAAGTATTTCCTCAAACAACAACTGGCCTGGGTGCCCTTTATCGGTCTCGCCTGCTGGGCGCTGGATATGCCGTTTATGAAACGTTACTCGCGAGCCTATCTCCTGCGCCATCCAGAACGTCGGGGTAAGGATGTTGAGACCACCCGCCGGTCCTGTGAAAAATTTCGCGCACATCCCACCACAATCGTCAATTTCGTCGAAGGCTCTCGCTTTACCGAAGAGAAACGTCAGCAGACTCGCTCGCCATATAAACATCTGTTGCCGCCAAAAGCCGCAGGCATCGCAATGGCGCTGAACGTGTTAGGTTCGCAATTCGATAAATTACTTAACGTTACGCTGTGCTATCCAGAAAATGACCGCACGCCATTCTTCCATATGCTAAGCGGGAAACTGACGCGCATTGTGGTTCGCGTGGATATGCAACCCATTAAGGAAGAACTCCACGGCGACTACGTTAACGATAAAGGATTTAAGCGTCGTTTCCAGCTGTGGCTGAACACGCTGTGGAACGAAAAAGATGCGCTAATAGAAGAGATTAAAGCAACAAACAAAAACGCCGGTCAGTGACCGGCGTTGCTTTTATTTCTTACCGACAAGGTATTTCACCGTGTCCGCATATTGCTGAACAAAGATATCCATGCTGCTGGTATCCATGCCCTGCGGATTCACCTGATATTTGCCATTAACAAACATTGCCGGAACGCCCTGCAACTGCAGATCGGCAGCGGCTTTCTCCTGCTGCGCAACCAGTGATTTCACGACAAAGCTGTTCCACGCGGCATCGTAATCTTCGCCTTTAATGCCAGCATCCACGAATACTTTACGAATATCCGCAACGCTCTGCACCGTCTGGGTTTTCTGTACGCCTTCAAACATCGGCACTGTCACTTTATCTTCTACGCCCAGTGCCATCGCGACGGCCCACGCCTGCGTCAGATCCTTGCCCAACGGCCCCAGGAACTCAACGTGGTATTTGGTCATTTTGACGCCTTCAGGAAGTTTTTTCTTCACGTTCTCAGAAACATGAAGGACTTCTTCAAACTGGTAGCAATGTGGGCAATAGAATGAGAAAAACTCCAGCACCTGCGGTTCACCGGCAACGGGCTTTTCCAGGGTGGTATACTGCTTACCATCCTCGAATTGCGCAGCCGATGCGCTAAAAGCTAAAACCATACCAGCCAGCGCCAGCCAAATCTTTTTCATGATTACGTCTCCGATTAATACATAGGTGTTAATTGTAATGGGGGTTCTTGCAGAACTTTTGCCTGCTCGATAAATGTCGCGGTCTGTCGTTGCCAGTAATCTTCCCCGGTTAACCACGGGAAGTTTTTAGGAAACGCAGGATCGTCCCAACGACGCATCAGCCAGGCAAGATAATAAACCAAACGCATAGCACGTAAAGGTTCAATCAGTTCAATTTCGGAAGTTTCGAACTCATTAACTTCTTCATAAGCTTCAATAATCGTCTCAAGCTGCATACGCTGCTCAGCTTTATCACCATTAAGAAGCATCCACAGATCCTGAATGGCAGGACCGTTGCGGGAATCATCTAAATCGACGAACAGCGGCCCCTCGCGCCAGAGGATATTTCCGGCGTGACAATCACCATGTAGACGCAGGCTGTCAAAATTCGTATGCCACCGCTCAGTGACGGCGACAATTAGCGCATCCGTCGCCTTCAGGAAGGCGGCCTTTTGTGCCGACGGAATGAGTTGAGCATGCTCGAAGAGTTTACGCGGCTCAACGAGGTATTCGTCCAGCCCAATGGTCGGTCGCCAGGTAAATGGCTGCTTACGACCGGTCTGATGCAGACGCCCCAGATAACGGCCCACCGCTTCCATTTGATCGATATTGTCCGCTTCGAATTGCCGACCGCCTACGCTTGGGAAAATCGCGTAGTGGAAGCCTTGATGCGATAACAGCGTCTGACCATTAAAAGCCAGCGGCGCGGCAACCGGGACGTCATCTTCGAGCAGTTCAATCGCAAACTGGTGCTCTTCCAGGATCTGGTCAACCGACCAGCGCTCAGGGCGATAAAATTTGACGACAAAACGCAGGCGATCTTCATCCTGAAACTGGTAAACACGGTTTTCGTAGCTGTTAAGCGGGGTAAGACCAGAATCCACCCGGATCCCCTGCTCAAACAGCGCATCCATGATGGTATCCGGGTGTAATGTCTGGAAATTGAAAGCGTTGTTGTTCATCCCATCATCCGGAAAATACGTCGAATGATTCAGGATATCATTTCATAACAACTTCGGTGGCCCCGCTTACAAGCTTTTACTCTTTAATTACGCCACGGGCGCGCAGCAGCGCCGTTTTGAAATCTTCCTCGTAGTCTTTCTGGATACCGGGAATTACTGCGTCTTTTGCAGAGTCGCGCATTTTCAGGTGATAGATCAGAATGTCGTCGGTTAAATCCGCCAGTTCACCGTCAAAACCTGACTCTTTCGCCAGTTTCTGCAAAAATTGCATCAGGTTAAGGTCGGGCTCTTTTTGCCAGGCTGGCTGGAGGAGTTCAATAACTTCATTCAGGCGTTTACATTTCATGGTCGTGCTCCTTACTCTTGAGACAGACACGTTAGCAGGGTCAATCCCACAATAAAAGAGGCGATATCAGTGAATCAGGATAGTGCAATAACAGGGGTTGTACTGGCTGGCGGAAAGGCCAGGCGAATGGGGGGCATTGATAAAGGCTTGCTTGAGCTTCAAGGGAAACCGCTGTGGAAACATGTCGCCGATACGCTGTTATCGCAACTGAATACGGTGGTTGTGAATGCCAATCGGCATCAGGAGATTTATCGCTCAGGCGGCCTGAAAGTCATTTCGGATGTAATAGCGGATTTTCCCGGTCCGCTGGCGGGTATGCTTTCTGTTTTCCAACAGGAAAACGGAGACTGGTTTCTGTTTTGCCCCTGTGACACCCCTTTTATCCCGCAGACGCTGGTTGCCCGATTACGTACCAGTCGCGATCAGGCACCGGTGGTGTGGGTGCACGATGGAGAACGGGATCATCCCACCATTGCGCTGGTTCACCGCTCGGTGCAACCGTTTTTGCAGACCTATCTGCAGTCTGGTGAGCGACGGGTGATGGTTTTTATGCGTCAGGCTGGTGGACATGCCGTTGATTTCAGCGACTGCAAGGAAGCGTTTGTGAATGTGAATACCCTTGAGGAGCTTGATAAATGGCAGGAAAAACAATGATCCCTTTACTGGCTATCGCCGCGTGGAGTGGAACGGGAAAAACGACGCTGCTCAGGAAGCTAATCCCGGCCCTGTGCGCTGCAGGGATCCGTCCGGGTCTTATTAAGCATACACATCATGATATGGACGTGGATAAGCCGGGAAAAGATAGTTACGAACTGCGTAAAGCGGGAGCAGCGCAAACGCTGGTCGCCAGCCAACAACGTTGGGCATTGATGACCGAGACGCCAGAAGCACCCGAACTGGATTTAGCGTACCTGGTCAGCAGGATGGATACTTCCACACTGGATATGGTGCTGGTTGAGGGATTTAAGCACGAAGCCGTCGCGAAGATCTTATTGTTTCGACAAGGATACGGTCGCAGTGTGGAGGAGCTGACCATCGATGAGCACGTTATTGCAATCGCCAGTGATGTTCAACTCAGTGTGGATATTCCGCAATTAGATATCAATGATATACAGCAGATTTCAGTATTCATTTTGCGTTGGCTGAAGACACAATAAACCGGCCTCGGTACCCTGCTCTGCCAGATAGCACGCCTGCAATTCATCGTGTTCAAAACGCAAAAAGGCCCGGTCTTTCGACCGGGCCTTTCGCTTGATTTGATGCCTGGCAGTTCCCTACTCTCACATGGGGAGACCCCACACTACCATCGGCGCTACGGCGTTTCACTTCTGAGTTCGGCATGGGGTCAGGTGGGACCACCGCGCTACTGCCGCCAGGCAAATTCTGTTTCATCACCCCGTTTCCACAAAGTGACATAATCTGTTATCAAGCTGATATTGATGTCTCTCACGCCAAAACATCTTCGGCGTTGTAAGGTTAAGCCTCACGGTTCATTAGTACCGGTTAGCTCAACGCATCGCTGCGCTTACACACCCGGCCTATCAACGTCGTCGTCTTCAACGTTCCTTCAGGACCCTTTAAGGGTCAGGGAGAACTCATCTCGGGGCAAGTTTCGTGCTTAGATGCTTTCAGCACTTATCTCTTCCGCATTTAGCTACCGGGCAGTGCCATTGGCATGACAACCCGAACACCAGTGATGCGTCCACTCCGGTCCTCTCGTACTAGGAGCAGCCCCCCTCAATTCTCCAGCGCCCACGGCAGATAGGGACCGAACTGTCTCACGACGTTCTAAACCCAGCTCGCGTACCACTTTAAATGGCGAACAGCCATACCCTTGGGACCTACTTCAGCCCCAGGATGTGATGAGCCGACATCGAGGTGCCAAACACCGCCGTCGATATGAACTCTTGGGCGGTATCAGCCTGTTATCCCCGGAGTACCTTTTATCCGTTGAGCGATGGCCCTTCCATTCAGAACCACCGGATCACTAAGACCTGCTTTCGCACCTGCTCGCGCCGTCACGCTCGCAGTCAAGCTAGCTTATGCCTTTGCACTAACCTCCTGATGTCCGACCAGGATTAGCTAACCTTCGTGCTCCTCCGTTACTCTTTAGGAGGAGACCGCCCCAGTCAAACTACCCACCAGACACTGTCCGCAACCCGGGTAACGGGCCTACGTTAGAACACCAGCCATTAAAGGGTGGTATTTCAAGGGCGGCTCCATGCAGACTGGCGTCCACACTTCAAAGCCTCCCACCTATCCTACACATCAAGGACCAGTGTTCAGTGTCAAGCTATAGTAAAGGTTCACGGGGTCTTTCCGTCTTGCCGCGGGTACACTGCATCTTCACAGCGAGTTCAATTTCACTGAGTCTCGGGTGGAGACAGCCTGGCCATCATTACGCCATTCGTGCAGGTCGGAACTTACCCGACAAGGAATTTCGCTACCTTAGGACCGTTATAGTTACGGCCGCCGTTTACCGGGGCTTCGATCAAGAGCTTCTCCTTACGGATAACCCCATCAATTAACCTTCCGGCACCGGGCAGGCGTCACACCGTATACGTCCACTTTCGTGTTTGCACAGTGCTGTGTTTTTAATAAACAGTTGCAGCCAGCTGGTATCTTCGACTGATTTCAGCTCCACGAGTAAATCGCTTCACCTACGTATCAGCGTGCCTTCTCCCGAAGTTACGGCACCATTTTGCCTAGTTCCTTCACCCGAGTTCTCTCAAGCGCCTTGGTATTCTCTACCTGACCACCTGTGTCGGTTTGGGGTACGATTTGATGTTACCTGATGCTTAGAGGCTTTTCCTGGAAGCAGGGCATTTGTTACTTCAGCACCGTAGTGCCTCGTCATCACGCCTCAGTGTTAAAGTGAACCGGATTTACCTGGAACACACACCTACACGCTTAAACCGGGACAACCGTCGCCCGGCCAACATAGCCTTCTCCGTCCCCCCTTCGCAGTAACACCAAGTACAGGAATATTAACCTGTTTCCCATCGACTACGCCTTTCGGCCTCGCCTTAGGGGTCGACTCACCCTGCCCCGATTAACGTTGGACAGGAACCCTTGGTCTTCCGGCGAGCGGGCTTTTCACCCGCTTTATCGTTACTTATGTCAGCATTCGCACTTCTGATACCTCCAGCATGCCTCACAGCACACCTTCACAGGCTTACAGAACGCTCCCCTACCCAACAACACATAGTGTCGCTGCCGCAGCTTCGGTGCATGGTTTAGCCCCGTTACATCTTCCGCGCAGGCCGACTCGACCAGTGAGCTATTACGCTTTCTTTAAATGATGGCTGCTTCTAAGCCAACATCCTGGCTGTCTGAGCCTTCCCACATCGTTTCCCACTTAACCATGACTTTGGGACCTTAGCTGGCGGTCTGGGTTGTTTCCCTCTTCACGACGGACGTTAGCACCCGCCGTGTGTCTCCCGTGATAACATTCTTCGGTATTCGCAGTTTGCATCGGGTTGGTAAGTCGGGATGACCCCCTAGCCGAAACAGTGCTCTACCCCCGAAGATGAATTCACGAGGCGCTACCTAAATAGCTTTCGGGGAGAACCAGCTATCTCCCGGTTTGATTGGCCTTTCACCCCCAGCCACAAGTCATCCGCTAATTTTTCAACATTAGTCGGTTCGGTCCTCCAGTTAGTGTTACCCAACCTTCAACCTGCCCATGGCTAGATCACCGGGTTTCGGGTCTATACCCTGCAACTTAACGCCCAGTTAAGACTCGGTTTCCCTTCGGCTCCCCTATTCGGTTAACCTTGCTACAGAATATAAGTCGCTGACCCATTATACAAAAGGTACGCAGTCACCCCATAAAAGAGGCTCCCACTGCTTGTACGTACACGGTTTCAGGTTCTTTTTCACTCCCCTCGCCGGGGTTCTTTTCGCCTTTCCCTCACGGTACTGGTTCACTATCGGTCAGTCAGGAGTATTTAGCCTTGGAGGATGGTCCCCCCATATTCAGACAGGATACCACGTGTCCCGCCCTACTCATCGAGCTCACAGCACGTGCAATTTTGTGTACGGGGCTGTCACCCTGTATCGCCGGCCTTTCCAGACCGTTCCACTACCACACATGCTGATTCAGGCTCTGGGCTGCTCCCCGTTCGCTCGCCGCTACTGGGGGAATCTCGGTTGATTTCTTTTCCTCGGGGTACTTAGATGTTTCAGTTCCCCCGGTTCGCCTCGTTAAGCTATGTATTCACTTAACGATAGTGCAACGGATTGCACTGGGTTTCCCCATTCGGACATCGCCGGTTATAACGGTTCATATCACCTTACCGACGCTTTTCGCAGATTAGCACGTCCTTCATCGCCTCTGACTGCCAGGGCATCCACCGTGTACGCTTAGTCGCTTAACCTCACAACCCGAAGATGTTTCACTTCTGATTGCGAAAATTTGAGAGACTCGAACACACATTAACTGTGTGTCGTTTCAATTTTCAGCTTGATCCAGATTTTTAAAGAGCAAATATCTCAAACATGACTCTGAAGTCAGTTTTGAGATATCGGTGGCAACGCCTTTCACACATTCCCGCGCAAGTGGCGTCCCCTAGGGGATTCGAACCCCTGTTACCGCCGTGAAAGGGCGGTGTCCTGGGCCTCTAGACGAAGGGGACACGAAAATTGCTTATCACGCGCTGCGTGATATTTTCGTGTAGGGTGAGCTTTCATTAATAGAAAGCGAGCGGCCTTATTCTGTTCAGCCTCACTCCCAACGCGTAAACGCCTTGCTTTTTACTTTTCATCAGACAATCTGTGTGGACACTACAAAGGCAGGTTCTTTAAGGTAAGGAGGTGATCCAACCGCAGGTTCCCCTACGGTTACCTTGTTACGACTTCACCCCAGTCATGAATCACAAAGTGGTAAGCGCCCTCCCGAAGGTTAAGCTACCTACTTCTTTTGCAACCCACTCCCATGGTGTGACGGGCGGTGTGTACAAGGCCCGGGAACGTATTCACCGTGGCATTCTGATCCACGATTACTAGCGATTCCGACTTCATGGAGTCGAGTTGCAGACTCCAATCCGGACTACGACATACTTTATGAGGTCCGCTTGCTCTCGCGAGGTCGCTTCTCTTTGTATATGCCATTGTAGCACGTGTGTAGCCCTGGTCGTAAGGGCCATGATGACTTGACGTCATCCCCACCTTCCTCCAGTTTATCACTGGCAGTCTCCTTTGAGTTCCCGACCGAATCGCTGGCAACAAAGGATAAGGGTTGCGCTCGTTGCGGGACTTAACCCAACATTTCACAACACGAGCTGACGACAGCCATGCAGCACCTGTCTCACAGTTCCCGAAGGCACCAAGGCATCTCTGCCAAGTTCTGTGGATGTCAAGACCAGGTAAGGTTCTTCGCGTTGCATCGAATTAAACCACATGCTCCACCGCTTGTGCGGGCCCCCGTCAATTCATTTGAGTTTTAACCTTGCGGCCGTACTCCCCAGGCGGTCTATTTAACGCGTTAGCTCCGGAAGCCACGCCTCAAGGGCACAACCTCCAAATAGACATCGTTTACGGCGTGGACTACCAGGGTATCTAATCCTGTTTGCTCCCCACGCTTTCGCACCTGAGCGTCAGTCTTCGTCCAGGGGGCCGCCTTCGCCACCGGTATTCCTCCAGATCTCTACGCATTTCACCGCTACACCTGGAATTCTACCCCCCTCTACGAGACTCAAGCCTGCCAGTTTCGAATGCAGTTCCCAGGTTGAGCCCGGGGATTTCACATCCGACTTGACAGACCGCCTGCGTGCGCTTTACGCCCAGTAATTCCGATTAACGCTTGCACCCTCCGTATTACCGCGGCTGCTGGCACGGAGTTAGCCGGTGCTTCTTCTGCGGGTAACGTCAATGAATGCGGTTATTAACCACATCCCCTTCCTCCCCGCTGAAAGTACTTTACAACCCGAAGGCCTTCTTCATACACGCGGCATGGCTGCATCAGGCTTGCGCCCATTGTGCAATATTCCCCACTGCTGCCTCCCGTAGGAGTCTGGACCGTGTCTCAGTTCCAGTGTGGCTGGTCATCCTCTCAGACCAGCTAGGGATCGTCGCCTTGGTGAGCCGTTACCTCACCAACAAGCTAATCCCATCTGGGCACATCCGATGGCAAGAGGCCCGAAGGTCCCCCTCTTTGGTCTTGCGACATTATGCGGTATTAGCTACCGTTTCCAGTAGTTATCCCCCTCCATCGGGCAGTTTCCCAGACATTACTCACCCGTCCGCCACTCGTCAGCGAAGCAGCAAGCTGCTTCCTGTTACCGTTCGACTTGCATGTGTTAGGCCTGCCGCCAGCGTTCAATCTGAGCCATGATCAAACTCTTCAATTTAAGTTTGATGCTCGTGAATTAAACTTCGTAATGAATTACGTGTTCACTCAGAGACTTGGTATTCATTTTTCGTCTTGCGACGTTAAGAATCCATGTCACTTTGAGTGCCCACACAGATTGTCTGATAAATTGTTAAAGAGCAGTTGCGACGCGCTTCAGCGCTCTGTCGCGAGGTGGCGTATATTACGCTTTCCTCTTTCAGAGTCAACCCTGATTTTCAGGATTTTTCTCTTCAACCGAACCGGCTGTTTGTGTGAAGTGATTCACATCCGCCGTGTCGATGGAGGCGCATTATAGGGAGTTCCCGAGTATCCGCAATAGAAAAATATCAGAAAAATGACTGACTGCTGCATTCCCCAGCAAAACCCCGCCTTATACCCTTTTACACACAGACTTATCCACAATCACAGGGATCATTTGCCCGATCTTTCCTCCTGCATGGGATCGTTATAGAGAGAAAATTAGCGCCAGAATCGAAAAAGAAAAATTCGCGAGCGTTGCGCAAACGTTTTCGTTACAATGCCCCCGCAAAAGAAAGGATGCCCCGTAAGGGGCGTTAGCTAAGTTTTTCACGAAAAATTCAGCTAACGCTCTCTGTAATCGTCAAATCCAGGGGATTTACCATGCAACAACGTCGTCCAGTCCGCCGCGCTCTGCTCAGTGTTTCTGACAAAGCCGGTATCGTCGAATTCGCCCAGGCACTTTCCGCACGTGGTGTGGAGCTACTGTCGACAGGGGGCACTGCCCGTCTGTTAGCAGAGAAAGGTCTGCCGGTGACCGAAGTTTCCGATTACACCGGTTTCCCGGAAATGATGGATGGACGCGTGAAGACCCTGCATCCTAAGGTACACGGCGGCATCCTCGGTCGTCGCGGCCAGGATGACGGGATTATGGAACAGCACGGTATCGCGCCAATCGATATGGTGGTTGTTAACCTTTATCCGTTCGCCCAGACCGTTGCCCGTGAAGGCTGCTCACTGGAAGATGCGGTAGAGAATATCGATATTGGCGGGCCGACCATGGTGCGCTCCGCCGCGAAGAACCATAAAGATGTCGCCATTGTGGTGAAGAGCAGCGACTACAACGCCATTATTAACGAGATGGATGCTAACGAAGGCTCACTGACCCTCGACACCCGTTTCGACCTCGCAATTAAAGCCTTCGAACACACCGCCGCTTACGACAGCATGATCGCCAACTACTTTGGCAGCATGGTTCCGGCCTATCACGGCGAAAGCAAAGAAGCCGCAGGTCGTTTCCCGCGCACGCTGAACCTGAACTTCATTAAGAAGCAGGATATGCGTTATGGCGAGAACAGCCACCAGCAGGCTGCCTTCTATATAGAAGAAGATGTTAAAGAAGCATCCGTTGCTACCGCGACCCAGGTACAGGGTAAAGCGCTGTCTTATAACAACATCGCTGATACCGACGCAGCGCTGGAGTGTGTCAAAGAGTTCGCCGAACCCGCCTGCGTGATTGTGAAGCATGCTAACCCCTGCGGCGTAGCGGTAAGCACCTCGATTCTCGATGCATACGACCGTGCGTATAAAACGGATCCGACCTCTGCCTTTGGCGGCATTATTGCCTTCAACCGCGAACTGGATGCGGAAACCGCGCAGGCCATTATTTCCCGTCAGTTTGTCGAGGTGATTATCGTCCCGTCCGCCAGCGAAGATGCGCTTAAAATCACCGCCGCCAAGCAGAACGTTCGCGTTCTGACCTGCGGCCAATGGGCGCAGCGCGTGCCGGGTCTGGATTTCAAACGTGTTAACGGGGGTCTGTTGGTTCAGGACCGCGATCTGGGGATGGTCACTGCCGGTGAAATGCGCGTGGTCACTAAGCGCCAGCCGACCGAACAGGAACTGCGTGACGCGCTGTTCTGCTGGAAAGTCGCGAAGTTCGTTAAATCCAACGCCATTGTTTACGCCAAAGAGAACATGACCATCGGCATTGGCGCAGGCCAGATGAGCCGCGTCTACTCCGCCAAAATCGCCGGGATCAAAGCCGCTGATGAAGGCCTGGAAGTGAAAGGTTCCGCCATGGCCTCCGATGCCTTCTTCCCTTTCCGCGATGGTATTGATGCTGCCGCCGCCGTCGGTGTGAGCTGCGTGATCCAGCCTGGCGGTTCTATCCGTGATGATGAAGTGATTGCTGCCGCTGATGAACACGGTATTGCAATGATCTTCACCGACATGCGCCACTTCCGCCATTAATGGAGCGAGACATGAAAGTATTAGTTATCGGAAACGGCGGGCGCGAGCACGCTCTGGCATGGAAAGCCGCTCAGTCACCGAAAGTAACAACTGTGTTTGTTGCGCCGGGTAACGCCGGTACCGCGCTGGAACCGACGCTGCAAAATGTCGCTATTAGCGCGACCGATATTCCGGCGCTGCTGAGCTTTGCCCAGAGTGAAAAGATTGACCTGACGATCGTAGGCCCGGAAGCGCCGCTGGTGAAAGGCGTGGTTGATACCTTCCGTGCCGCTGGCCTGAACATCTTCGGTCCAACCGCTGGTGCCGCACAACTGGAAGGCTCCAAAGCGTTCACCAAAGATTTCCTTGCTCGCCACCAGATCCCGACGGCCGAATACCAGAACTTTACCGAAGTCGAACCGGCCCTCGCCTACCTGCGTGAGAAAGGTGCCCCGATCGTCATTAAAGCTGACGGTCTGGCAGCCGGTAAAGGCGTGATCGTCGCAATGACGCTGGAAGAAGCCGAAGCCGCCGTACAGGACATGCTGGCAGGCAACGCGTTTGGCGATGCGGGTCATCGTATCGTGATTGAAGAGTTTCTTGATGGCGAAGAAGCCAGCTTTATCGTGATGGTCGACGGTGAGCACGTCTTGCCAATGGCGACCAGTCAGGATCATAAGCGCGTAGGTGATGGCGACACCGGGCTGAACACCGGCGGTATGGGCGCCTACTCTCCGGCACCAGTGGTGACGGATGTCGTCCACCAGCGCACGATGGAACGCATTATCTGGCCTACCGTGAAGGGTATGGCGGCAGAAGGTAACACCTATACCGGTTTCCTGTATGCCGGTTTGATGATCGACAAGCAGGGCAATCCAAAGGTAATCGAATTCAACTGCCGTTTTGGCGATCCTGAAACGCAGCCCATCATGCTGCGCATGAAGTCCGACCTGGTTGAGCTCTGCCTGGCCGCCTGCGAAGGCAAACTGGATGAGCAAAAATCCGAGTGGGATGAACGCGCCTCGCTCGGCGTCGTGATGGCGGCGGGCGGTTATCCTGGCGATTATCGCACCGGTGACGTGATCCACGGTCTGCCGTTGGAGGATGTGGCAGATGGTAAAGTGTTCCATGCAGGGACCAAACTGGCCGATGACGAGCAGGTCGTTACCAGCGGTGGTCGCGTGCTGTGCGTTACCGCGCTGGGTGACACCGTGGCCGATGCGCAGAAACGCGCCTATGCCTTAATGACTGATATCCACTGGGATGACAGTTTCTGTCGCAAAGACATCGGCTGGCGCGCCATCGAGCGTGAACAGAACTAACGCAAGAGTTTCGCCAGTAATGTCTTTCGCGTAATCCCTAACTGACGGGCGGCTTCTGTTTTGTTGCCGCCCGTTTTCTCCAGCGCCGCCAGAATCACCTCTTTTTCGACTTCCACCAACGGCTGAATGGCCCGATCCGCCACGAATGGCAGCGGCTGATTCGCAATCGCCAGCGGCAACTCGCGCTCAGAAATATACTCCCCGGTCAGCAGGACCACCGAGCGCTCAATTGCATTTTCCAGTTCGCGGATATTCCCCGGCCAGTCGTAGTGAATCAGCAGATCCATGGCTCGCGGGGTAAACCCTTTGACTGCCTTACGATTGCGTTTAGCAAAGCGCTGAAGAAAGTGGTCCGCCAGCAGAGGGATATCTTCCCGCCGTTGACGCAGCGCCGGTGTTTCAATCGTCACGACGTTCAGGCGGTAGTAGAGATCCTGACGAAATCGACCGGCCTGCACCTCTTCCGCCAGATCTCGATGGGTCGCGGCAATCAGACGAACATCAACCGAGAGCGTCTGATTGCTGCCCACGCGCTGCACTTCGCGTTCCTGAATCGCCCGGAGTAACCGCACCTGCATCATCGGCGAGATATCGCCAATTTCATCAAGAAACAATGTGCCGCCGTTGGCTTCGACAAAGCGTCCTTCCCGGCGTTTGTCGGCACCGGTAAATGCCCCTTTTTCATGGCCGAACAGCTCAGATTCCAGCAACGACTCGTTGAGTGCCGCGCAGTTCAGTGTCACCAGCGGTTTGTCGCTCCGTGCACTGCTCGCATGCAACGCGCGCGCCACCAGCTCTTTCCCGGTGCCGGAGTCACCATGAATCAGCACTGTCGCATCCGAAGGGGCGACCATCGCAATCTCACTGAGCAGTTGTTGCATCGCCGGGCTTTTGCCAACCATTCCAAACTGCGAGGCGGAAACGGAGGGCAACTCGCTGGCGGGCTCTCGCGAATGCGCCAGCGCGTTTTCCAGTGTCGTTTGTAGATGGTCAAAATCCAGCGGTTTGATCAAATAATCCAGCGCGCCGGTCTTCAGCGCCTCTACTGCCGTCTCCACGCTGGAAAATGCGGTCATGATCAGTACCGGAATGGCCGGGTTCAGCGCCTTGATCTCTTTCAGCGTCTCGATGCCGTCCATCTCTGCCATGCGCACGTCACACAGCACGAGGTCAAAGACGTGTTCACGTACCTGCTCGAGTGCGGCTCGACCGCTGTACACCAGCGCGACGTCATAACCCCATCCCCGCAGTAATGCCTGTAAAATGGTGCAGTGGCTGACATCGTCATCCACCACCAGAATGTCGATCTTTGCGCGAATCATCCTTGTGAATCCTTACGTGTTAACGTCACCGGGAGCCAGAGGGTGAACGTTGCGCCCTTACCTGCCGGACTATCCACCTGAATCGTCCCGCCATGCTGTTCAATGATGTTCTGTACCACCGCCAACCCCAGTCCCGTACCGTCCGCTTTGGTTGTGTAGTAAGGGGTAAAAATGGCGGCCAACTGTTCTGGCGCAATCCCTTTCCCACTGTCTACAACGGCGATTTTAACGCGATCGGTTCCGCTTGTGCTTGCCTCAACACGAATGGTCCCCTGATTCCCGATGGCATGAATTGCATTCAGATAAAGATTCAGCAGTACCTGCGTCAGCCTGTCCGGATCGGCCTGAATGAGCGGTAGCGCAGAGTCAGGCGCAAATTGCAGATCGATCGCCCGATTCTGCGCGTCCTGGCTAATTAACTGGAGAGAGTGAGCGATCACCGCATTGAGATCCACGGGCTGCAGGGATAAATGCGCTGGCTTCACCAGTTCCAGCAACTCGCTTACCACTCGGTTTAAACGGTCGGCCTCTTTCGCCATCACCTGCGCCAGCTCATGCGCTTCACCGCCCGCTGGCGCGCGTTCAGCAAAGTACTTTGCCAGCCCTTTGATAGATGACAACGGATTACGAATCTCATGTGCGACGCCTGCCGCCAGATGCCCGAGCGCCACCAGCTTCTCTTTGCGGTTCATCTCATCCTGCAAAAGCTGGCGAGAACGCAGGTATCGCCGGTACCAGAAAAACGTCATAAGGGTCGCCAGTAGCACGGTGGTCAGCGCGAAAAGCATAATCAGCGTATTGCGGCACTCACGCGCCTGCGTCACGGCCAAATCGCTGGCATCAAAGGCGATAAAAATAGATTGTTGGGCAGAGTCAGACATTCCGCCATTCCCACGCGACATCGCGCGCATACCGTGCCGGCCAGGGAAAAACAGCGGCTGGAACTGACGATAAATCTCCAGCGCCGGAACGGGTTCCCCCTGCGTATCCGTCGCGTTAACCGGACGCCAGCGTGTCTCTTCTCCCGGATTTAATGTTTGCATTTCTGCTGGCGAGTAGAGCGTTCTCCCGACCTGCGCAGGATCGCTGTGCATCACGACGTTGCCCTGAGCATCCGTCACAGCAAACCACAGTACGCCAGGCTGCCCCGCCATCTCTTCGAGTAGCGTTTGCTGCTGGGCATGATGCATCCGCATGCCCATTCCGACGCGCGTCCCCGACTCCAGCGCGCGGATGAGCACGCTGCCCTTTTCCAGCAGCGTCTGACGCGCCGCCTCACTTTCACGCCCGTAATCGCGGATCACCATCACGGCAAATAACCCAACCAGAGTCAGGATGACGGCGGGGAGCACCCCGCTCAACCATCGGGCTACCGTATCCTTATGTCCTCGCATCATTCGCATCTGCTCTCTGTGGCTCAATCCCTTCGTTGTTTCAGCAGAAATCATGCCACTTTTCGCGGCCCGTATCCCGGTCTTGTTACGCAAACTGCCGACGCTGACGGGTAAAAATGACTCGCTGCATCTTACCGGTGGGTCATTTTTACTCGTCTTGCTGCCCCGCGTGTCGCCAGAGCCCGCGCCGGATGGGAAAAATCGGTCTGGCACGGAAGATGCAATACGGAAGATAAGACCACCCACAGGAGGAAAAATGATGAAACGGAACACGAAAGCAGGCCTGGCGTTGATCGCCCTTTCTTTGATGGTGTTGGGCTCCAGCCCCGCACTGGCACGGCATCACTGGGGGAACGGCGGCGGCATGTGGCAACAGAATGGCAGTGGACTGAGCGCAGAGCAGCAGGCTGCCGCGCAAAAAATCCATAATGACTTTTACACCCAGACTAACGCCCTGCGCCAGCAACTGATGTCCAAACGCTATGAGTACAATGCGCTGTTAGCAACTAATCCGCCGGATACCGCCAAAATCAGTGCGGTGGCGAAAGAGATGGAATCCTTAAGACAGTCACTGGATGAACAACGAGTGAAACGGGATGTCGCAATGGCTCAGGCCGGTGTCCCTGGCGGTATGGGGATGGGCTACGGCGGATGTGGTGGCGGTGGCGGCCACATGGGGATGGGGCGCTGGTAATCGCTGATGGCCGGATGACGGCTTTGCCTTATCCGGCCTACGCCAGACACGCTGTAGGCCTGATAAGCGTAGCGCCATCAGGCATTCAAAACGTTTTTTCTTTTGGTTGCCAGTGACAGAAGTCGGAATTTGCCACCAGCAGAAGCTGTGACCCTTCGGGCGCCTCCAGCCATGCCACGCTGACATCAACAGATGAACGACTCTGGCGGCGCTCAATATGACTCATCGCCCGGGCGTCTAAATCCGGCTTCATCGTCTCACCTTCGCAGGTGGTAACCGCATGTTCAGCCGCATGCCAGCGTCCCTGGCGCAATACCACCCGTCCCTGACGCAATGCATCGCTGGTCTGGCGGATCTGCTCGGCACGATAACGGTATAATTCGATTTGATCGTTCGACAACTGTTGTTTTTGACCATCGACTTCGCGCTGCATAAAACTCAGCTCGCCCCGATCGTCAAAACGCACGCGGATATGTTCCGGCGGTTCGCCAAAAATATTGAGTTCTATCAGTGAAAGGGTATCACCCTGCCAGCGGTACTCGCTGGTTGTGGTACTGCCATTACGCCACGGGCTAAATACCGAAAGCAAATGGACGCCATCTGCGGCATCTTTACGCCAGATACGCACCGCGCCCTGGTTGTCAGCAAAGCCGCTGGCCGTAAACGGCGGAAGAGAAGTGTTATGGCTACAGGCCGTCAGCAACAGTACGCCTGCTAACGTCAACATGCGACGCCAGACAGACGAAAGGGGCGAAACCGCCCCTTCATTAAAACTGTTCACAGCCACGCGGTCTTACTTAACTGCGTCTTTCAGTGCTTTACCAGAAACAAACGCCGGTACGTTAGCTGCGGCGATTTTGATTTCTTTACCGGTCTGCGGGTTGCGGCCAGTGCGCTCAGCACGGTGGTTCACTTTGAAGGTACCGAAACCAACCAGTTGTACAGCATCGCCTTCTTTCAGAGACTCAGTAATAGCAGCCAGAGTGGATTCCAGAGCAGCTTTAGCCTGGGTTTTGGACAGTTCTGCTTTGTCTGCAATTACATCAATCAGTTGAGTCTTATTCATAAGTTATCCTTACAATGTGTTTATCGCTTGCTAAGCATCGAGTGCGACGGAAATGCCAGAAAAGCACTCTCCTGCATACACGCACCGATAGCCACTTTTTTTCGCCCTCCAAATGTAGACCAGACGGGGGGCGGAAGGGAAGCCTTCAGGTACGACAATTCAGAAGTTAAATCACGTTTTCGTGTCTTACTGCTGCAAATTTATACCGATATTGCTCTCACCAGCCTCACGCAGGTCTGCTCTGAGCCCTTTTATCAGCTCAATGTCGCGTTCTTCGCAGTCCGCTAAAAGTCGGAATATTTCCCACTGAATATCCCACTCTTGTTCCACGGCCGGGTTATCTTTGAGCTCTTCATCGCTCATTTCTCGACCAGCCTGGGTCATTTCCAGCATTGCAACCGTAGTAATGGACGTCTTGCTGACTTCAATGGCGTGTTCCAGCGTCTCACCGCTCAAACGAGAATGAACCAACTCACTTAACGCCACGCAGGCATCAATGGCCGGATAAACCCCGTACAGGTCATAATCATCAGCAGCCGGGATCGCTTCTTCAAACTTCTCCAGTTGGCTGTCAAAATTCACTTTCGCGTCTTTGACCGTCAACGTCTCCCAGATCAGGTCCAGAATACGACGGTACACCTGGCCGTCGCCAAACCCGGTCTGGTGGCAGAACATGGCATAGTTCGGGTACATGCGCTCACACAGGCAGGCCATAAAAGTGACATGCTGCCAGCTTTCCAGACGTTCCAGACGCAGATGAATCGGGTTTTGTAACATGATGAATTCTCGAATCAGAAATTAGCGGCAGTGTACATCAATCAGGGTTGAATTTCCTGCCATCGCATAAACGCCGGACGTTCCGATGCTACGGCATCCGCCCAGCGGGTCGGCTCCGGCAGACGATAGCCGTTCATACAGCGCTGTACCCACGCCAGAGCGCTGTCCAGCCCAACGCGATGGCCTGTGGCGATAAACAGTGGATTACAGCGCGCTTTGCTGCGCCAGACCCACGCCAGCTGTTCGCCTTTGTCCATCAGCGGTGCCAGCGCGCCAGGTTCAGCACCGAGGGGGTCAAACTTGCCGCACAAACGCTTTTTCGCCACGCCAATGGTCGGCACCTCTACCAGCAGTCCAAAGTGGCTGGCCACGCCGAGACGGCGTGGGTGGGAAATACCGTGTCCATCCACAAACAGCAAATCAGGTTTTTGCGACAATTGCGCCCACGCGGCAAGCAGCGCGGGCGTCTCGCGAAAGGAGAGAAAGCCGGGGATATAGGGCATGGTGGTGGCGATGCGCGCCACCTGATATTCAACCAGTTCCAGCGAGGGATATTTCAGCAACACCATCGCGGCTCGCGTCACCTCACCATTCTGCTCAAACCCGACATCGGCACCCGCGATAAGATCCGGTGGATCGCGATCAAATCGATCTGTACGGATGACCGAGGAGGCCAGTTCAAGCTGTTGAGCGCGTAGCGACGCGAGATCCATACTGACCCCCTACTTATGATACTGCGCAGATAAGCGGTGCACCGCCTCTACAAAGACGCCGGCATGTTCAGGCGGCACGTCCTGATGAATACCATGGCCGAGGTTAAAAACGTGCCCCTCACCCTGGCCAAAACCAGAGAGGATCGTCGCCACCTCTTCTTCGATACGCGCCGCAGGCGCATAGAGCATCGACGGGTCCATATTGCCCTGCAAGGCCACTTTATGGCCGACACGACGACGCGCATCGGCAATGTCGGTGGTCCAGTCGAGTCCGAGTGCATCGCAACCCGTTTCCGCCATCGCTTCCAGCCATTGTCCGCCACCTTTGGTAAACAGCGTTACCGGCACGCGGCGACCGTCGTTTTCACGCAGCAGGCCATCGACGATTTTATGCATGTAATACAGCGAGAACTGCTGATAATCGCGCCCGGTCAGCACACCGCCCCAGGTGTCAAAAATCATCACCGACTGCGCACCCGCTTTGATTTGGGCATTGAGATACAACGTGACGCTCTTCGCCAGCTTATCAAGCAGCGCATGCAGCGTTTTCGGGTCGGCATACATCATCTTTTTAATCACGGTAAAGGCTTTGCTGCTTCCGCCTTCTACCATGTAGGTCGCCAGCGTCCACGGACTGCCGGAGAAACCGATCAGCGGCACGTCGCCTTTCAGCTCGCGACGAATCGTACGTACCGCATTCATCACGTAGCCCAGTTCATCTTCCGGATCGGGAACCGGCAGTTTGTCGACATCGGCTTTACAGGCCACCGGGGCTGTGAAACGCGGGCCTTCACCGGCTTCAAAATAGAGGCCCAGCCCCATCGCATCCGGAATAGTCAGAATATCCGAGAAGAGGATCGCCGCATCAAGCGGATAACGGCGCAGCGGCTGGAGTGTGACTTCACAGGCCAGCTCGGCATTTTTGCACAGCGACATAAAATCGCCCGCCTCTGCGCGGGTGGCTTTATATTCCGGTAAATAGCGGCCCGCCTGGCGCATCATCCATACCGGGGTGACATCAACGGGCTGGCGCAGCAGCGCACGCAGATAACGATCGTTCTTCAGTTCGGTCATTTTTGCAGTTCCTTATTGCGTCAGGCCGTCAGTGTATCACGTGATTCACTCATACTCAGCCCGACACATTGCCACGGTATCTTCGATGAGACGCCGTGCGACGGTGCCTGGCGGCGGCAGGAGCGGTAAATTATCGTAACGATACCAGTTTGCCTCCAGCAGCTCTTTCGGGTCGATGACGATCTCGCCGCTGTCGTACTCCGCCATAAACGCAGTCATCAGCGACATCGGGAAAGGCCAGGGCTGCGAAGTCACATAGCGCAGGTTTTTCACTTTGATACCGCTCTCTTCCATCACTTCGCGCGCCACCGCCTGTTCCAGGGTTTCGCCCACTTCAACGAATCCGGCGAGCACAGTATGCACACCGTTGCGGTGGCGAACGTGTTGAGCAAGCAGGATCGAGTCATCGCGGCGAATGGCGACAATAATACAGGGGGCGATTTGCGGATAGTAACGTTCACGACAGTGGGTACAGAGCATCGCCCACTCCGTTTTACTCGGATGCATGGGGTGTCCGCAGTAGCCGCAGAACTTATGCGAACGATAAAACTCGGCCAGTTGCACACCGCGACCCGCCAGTTGAAACAGACCCACATCCTGATCGAGCACCTGGCGAACCGATCCCATCTCGTGACGCCGGTGCTGTTGTACCAGCCAGACGGGCTCTCCTTCCCACTCTCCGATATGCAGCGCAGGCTGCCCGACAAGATCGAAATGTGTCGCGTCACCATGTGGCAATTCGCCGTGAGGCAACCATAATTTTTGCTCATGACTGACGATCCACCAGCCGTGATCTAATTTTTCAATAATACGATCCATAGCTCTTGCACTACCTTTGCTTCACTGGCATGTTGATAACATTATTTTTACAATTCCTGCGTGAGCAGTTTTAAAATCTACACTTGCGGAGTCAATCATGCTAAACCAGCTGGAAGACCTGACAGAGCGCGTCAGAGGAAGTAACAAACTGGTTGATCGCTGGCTACATATACGTAAGCACCTGCTCGTGGCTTACTACAATCTGGTTGGCATTAAGCCTGGCAAAGAATCGTACATGCGGCTGAATGAAAAAGCGCTGGATGATTTTTGTCAGAGCCTGGTCGATTATCTCTCCACCGGACACTTCAGTATTTATGAACGTATTCTCCACAAATTGGAAGGCAACGGGCAGCTTTTAAAAGCGACAAAAATTTGGCCGCTACTGGAAGCGAATACACAACGCATCATGGACTATTATGACTCCAGCCTGGAAACGGCGATAGATCACGATAACTGCCTGGAGTTTCAACAGGTTTTGTCCGATCTCGGCGAAGCGCTGGAAGCCCGATTTGCGCTGGAAGATAAGCTGATTATGCTGGTCTTTGACGCCATGCACGAGAACGCCGTCATCAAACGTCCTGCTTGAGTTTTGCATTACTAACGCGTAATTTACAAACGTCCCCCTCTTCTGAGGGGCGTTATCTTGTCGGAGTGCTTATTTTCCACGAAAGCTTGAAGTGGAAAAGGCTGAGACCGTTAATTCGGGATCCGCGGAACCTGATCAGGTTAAAACCTGCGAAGGGAACAAGAGTAATTCTGCTTTATGCGTAAGCCTTAACGGGCGGCGCACATCTATTACTCCTCCGTCGTCTGACAAGCCATCTCCTTACTTTTTGGAATGAGCTATGTCTGCAACTACACCTAAATTGTCCCGCCGCGAACAGCGCGCGCAAGCACAACACTTCATCGACACCCTGGAAGGCACCGCTTTCCCGAACTCAAAACGGATCTATATTACGGGTTCGCAAGCGGATATCCGCATTCCGATGCGTGAGATCCAGCTTAGCCCTACGCTCATCGGCGGCAGCAAAGAAGAGCCGCAGTTTGAAGAGAACGAAGCGGTTCCGGTGTACGACACATCCGGCCCCTACGGCGACCCGGAGGTGGCGATTAACGTTCAGCAGGGTCTGGTGAAGCTGCGTCAACCGTGGATTGAGGCGCGTGAAGACAGCGAGGAACTGACCGACCGGAGCTCGGCGTACACCAAAGCGCGCCTGGCCGATGATGGCCTTGATGAACTGCGCTTTACCGGCTTGCTGACGCCAAAACGCGCCAAAGTGGGCAAATGTGTCACCCAACTGCACTACGCCCGCCAGGGCATCGTCACTCCGGAAATGGAGTTTATCGCCATCCGTGAAAACATGGGCCGTGAGCGCATCCGCAGCGAAGTGTTACGCCAGCAGCATCCGGGCGAGGGATTCGGCGCACGTTTGCCGGAAAACATTACACCGGAATTTGTGCGTGACGAAGTGGCCGCCGGACGGGCGATCATCCCCGCTAACATCAACCACCCGGAATCGGAGCCGATGATTATTGGCCGTAATTTCCTGGTGAAAGTGAATGCCAACATCGGTAACTCTGCCGTCACCTCCTCTATCGAAGAAGAAGTCGAGAAACTGGTGTGGTCAACGCGCTGGGGAGCGGACACCGTGATGGATCTCTCCACCGGTCGCTATATTCACGAAACCCGCGAGTGGATCCTGCGTAACAGCCCGGTGCCGATCGGCACCGTACCGATCTACCAGGCACTGGAGAAGGTCAACGGGATCGCCGAAGATCTTACCTGGGAAGCCTTCCGCGATACGCTGCTGGAGCAGGCTGAACAGGGAGTAGACTACTTCACCATCCATGCCGGTGTGCTGCTACGCTATGTGCCGATGACCGCGAAACGCCTGACGGGGATTGTCTCGCGCGGCGGATCCATCATGGCGAAATGGTGTCTTTCTCATCACAAAGAGAACTTCCTTTACCAGCACTTCCGCGAGATTTGCGAAATCTGCGCCGCGTATGATGTTTCTCTGTCGCTCGGTGACGGCCTGCGCCCGGGCTCCATTCAGGATGCCAACGACGAGGCGCAGTTCTCGGAACTGCATACGTTGGGTGAACTGACGAAGATTGCCTGGGAATATGATGTGCAGGTGATGATTGAAGGCCCAGGCCACGTGCCGATGCAGATGATACGCCGCAACATGACCGAAGAGCTGGAGCACTGTCACGAAGCACCGTTCTACACCTTAGGCCCGCTGACCACCGATATCGCACCGGGTTACGACCACTTCACCTCGGGGATTGGCGCGGCGATGATCGGCTGGTTTGGCTGCGCGATGCTCTGTTACGTCACGCCGAAAGAGCACCTTGGCCTGCCGAACAAAGAGGATGTGAAACAGGGGCTGATAACCTACAAGATTGCCGCCCATGCCGCCGATCTGGCGAAGGGGCATCCGGGTGCACAAATCCGTGATAACGCAATGTCTAAAGCGCGCTTCGAATTTCGCTGGGAAGACCAGTTTAATCTGGCACTCGATCCCTTCACTGCCCGTGCCTACCACGACGAAACCCTGCCGCAGGAGTCCGGCAAAGTGGCGCACTTCTGCTCTATGTGTGGCCCCAAATTCTGCTCGATGAAAATCAGCCAGGAGGTTCGCGACTACGCCGCCGCCCAGACTATCGAAGTGGGGATGGCGGATATGTCAGAAAATTTCCGCGCCAAAGGCGGTGAAATCTACCTCAAACGGGAGGAAGCCTGATGTATCAGCCTGATTTCCCAACGGTTCCGTTTCGCTTAGGCCTCTACCCGGTTGTCGACAGCGTGGCGTGGATTGCGCGTCTGCTTGACGCTGGCGTGCGCACGCTTCAGTTGCGCATCAAAGATAAGCGCGATGAAGAGGTGGAAGCCGACGTGGTTGCCGCCATCGAGCTGGGGCGAAACGTCAATGCTCGCCTGTTTATTAACGATTACTGGCGGCTGGCGATTAAACACCGTGCCTATGGCGTGCATCTGGGTCAGGAAGATCTGGAAACCACCGATCTGAAAGCGATTCAGGCGGCGGGGTTACGCCTGGGCGTCTCGACGCACGATGACATGGAGATCGACGTGGCGCTGGCGGCACGTCCCTCCTACATTGCGCTGGGCCATGTCTTCCCGACGCAAACCAAGCAGATGCCGTCTGCGCCGCAGGGGCTGGAACAGCTGGCGCGACATATCAACCGTCTGCACGATTACCCTACTGTCGCCATCGGCGGGATCGGTCTGGACCGCGCACCGGCGGTACTTGCGACTGGCGTAGGGAGCATTGCGGTAGTCAGCGCCATTACCCAGGCTGCGGACTGGCGCGCGGCAACCGCGCAGTTACTGGCAATAGCAGGAGCAGGCGATGAATGACCGTGATTTTATGCGTTATAGCCGTCAGATCCTGCTGGACGATATCGCCATTGATGGCCAGCAAAAGCTGCTCGCCAGCCGCGTACTGATCGTCGGGTTGGGGGGATTAGGCTCTCCGGCCGCGCTGTATCTGGCGGGAGCCGGTGTCGGCACGCTGGTGCTGGCGGACGACGATGACATCCATCTCAGTAATCTGCAACGGCAGATCCTGTTCACCACGGATGACATTGCCCGATCTAAATCGCAGGTCGCACAGCAGCGACTGGCGCGGCTCAACCCGGATATCGACCTGCTCTCGCTACCACTGCGTCTGTGTGGAGAGGCGCTCAGCCATGCGGTGGCGCAAGCGGATGTCGTGCTCGACTGCACCGACAACATGGCGACGCGTCAGGAAATTAACGCCGCATGCGTGGCACTCGATACCCCGCTAATCACCGCCAGCGCGGTCGGTTTTGGCGGCCAGTTAATGGTATTGACGCCGCCCTGGACGCAAGGCTGCTACCGCTGTTTATGGCCGGACGAAGTAGAACCCGAACGTAACTGCCGTACCGCGGGCATTGTCGGCCCCGTCGTCGGGTTGATGGGGACTCTGCAGGCGCTGGAGGCCATCAAACTCCTCAGCGGCGTGGGCACGCCCGGGAGCGAATTGCGTCTGTTTGACGGTAAAACCAGCCAGTGGCGCAGTCTGGCGTTACACCGTGCCAGCGGGTGTCCGGTATGTGGAGGACGACATGCGAATCCAGTTCAATGATGAGCCGATGCAGTGCACAGAGGGACTCTCCGTGCATACGCTGTTGACCCAATTGAATCAGTTAAAACCCGGCGCCGCACTGGCGCTGAATCAACAGATTCTGCCCCGCGAGCAGTGGGAGCAGCATATTGTGCAGGAAGGCGACCAGATCCTGCTTTTTCAGGTTATTGCAGGGGGCTGAAATGTTACGTATTGCAGACAAAACGTTTGATTCACATCTGTTCACCGGCACGGGTAAATTTGCGTCACCGGCCTTAATGATTGACGCGATCCGCGCCTCCGGCAGTCAACTGGTGACACTGGCCATGAAGCGTGTGGATTTGCGCCAGCACAATGACGCCATTCTGGCCCCGCTTATCGACGCGGGCGTCACGCTGTTGCCCAACACGTCTGGGGCGAAAACGGCGGAAGAAGCCATCTTTGCCGCACAGCTTGCGC
The DNA here is from genome assembly GCF_019048065.1 of Citrobacter farmeri. Classification (NCBI taxonomy): domain Bacteria; kingdom Pseudomonadati; phylum Pseudomonadota; class Gammaproteobacteria; order Enterobacterales; family Enterobacteriaceae; genus Citrobacter; species Citrobacter farmeri. The sequence continues at coordinate 94,666 of NZ_CP077291.1, read as the reverse complement.
GCGAGGCGCTCGGTACCCATTGGCTGAAGCTGGAAATTCACCCCGATGCGCGCTGGCTGCTGCCGGACCCAATTGAAACGCTGAAAGCCGCCGACACGCTGGTAAAACAAGGATTTGTGGTATTACCCTATTGCGGTGCGGATCCGGTGCTGTGCAAACGGCTGGAAGAGGTGGGCTGTGCGGCCGTCATGCCGCTCGGCGCGCCGATTGGCTCTAACCAGGGACTGGAAACCCGGGCCATGCTGGAGATCATTATCCAGCAATCTACCATTCCGGTGGTGGTGGATGCCGGAATCGGCGTGCCCAGCCACGCTACGCAGGCGCTGGAAATGGGTGCGGATGCAGTGCTGGTGAATACGGCGATTGCCGTGGCGGACGATCCGGTGATGATGGCCCGCGCTTTCCGTCTGGCAGTGGAGGCCGGTCTTCTGGCGCGTCAGGCCGGACCGGGTAGCCGCAGCCGGCAGGCGCAGGCCACCAGCCCGCTGACCGGCTTTCTGGAGGTTCCGGCATGAAAACGTTCACCGACCGCTGGCGGCAACTCGACTGGGACGACATCCGCCTGCGCATCAACAGCAAAACGTCAGCTGACGTTGAGCGGGCGCTAAATGCGCCCCGCCCCAGCCGCGACGATATGATGGCGCTGCTGTCACCTGCCGCGAGCGCATATCTTGAACCGCTGGCACAACGGGCGCAGACGCTCACCCGCCAGCGCTTCGGCAATACGGTGAGTTTTTACGTCCCGCTGTATCTCTCCAATCTGTGCGCTAACGACTGTACCTACTGCGGTTTTTCGATGAGTAACCGCATCAAGCGCAAAACGCTGGATGAAACGGAAATTGTCCGGGAGTGCGCGGCGATCCGCGAGTTGGGCTTCGAACATCTCCTGTTGGTCACCGGCGAGCATCAGGCAAAGGTCGGGATGGACTATTTTCGTCGCCACTTGCCCACCATTCGCCAGCAGTTTTCGTCGCTGCAAATGGAGGTTCAGCCGTTAGCCGAGGCGGAATATGCCGAACTGAAAGCGCTGGGGCTCGATGGGGTGATGGTCTATCAGGAGACGTATCACGACGCAATGTATGCGCAGCACCATCTGAGGGGGAAGAAACAGGATTTCTTCTGGCGTCTGGAAACCCCAGACCGACTGGGGCGTGCAGGTATCGACAAGATCGGCCTCGGCGCGCTGATTGGTCTTTCCGATAACTGGCGAGTGGATTGCTATATGGTTGCTGAGCATTTGCTGTGGCTTCAGCAACACTACTGGCAGAGCCGCTACTCGATTTCGTTCCCGCGCCTGCGTCCATGCGCTGGCGGAATTGAACCCGCCTCGATCATGGATGAGCGTCAACTGGTGCAAACCATTTGCGCGTTCCGTCTGCTGACACCGGAGATTGAGCTGTCGCTATCTACACGGGAATCGCCCTGGTTTCGCGACCACGTGATCCCGCTGGCGATTAACAACGTCAGCGCGTTCTCGAAAACCCAGCCGGGTGGATATGCAGACGATCATCCTGAACTGGAACAATTTGCGCCGCATGATAATCGTCGCCCTGAAACCATCGCCGACGCGCTCTTCGCGCAGGGGTTACAGCCGGTGTGGAAGGACTGGGATGCATACCTGGGGCGCGCTTCGCAAAGGCTATGAACCGTCATGCAAACGGGTAATCCTTTTACGAGCCGCGACGAAAGAAAGAAAACGAGAGGTTGTCGTTAGCCTTTCACTTTTTTAACGTATCACCGTCAGCCGTAGCGCTGTCCAGGGCGAAAAGTGTCTTCCTCATTTCGCCCTGCCTTCTCCACAACCTGCAATATAAAACTGCAAATTCAGCCAAAATAGTCACAGGGATGTACACTTCTTAAGATAAATCATCTCGAATTATCTTAGCGAGATTATAATTGCCTCATTCTTTCCTGATATGCAGAGCCACGTTGCTGGCTTCACTTCGCACTTCTCTTCAGGATTTACACTTTCTGGATAAGTACAGTAATGGCAGGTCATAACAGAAAACTTTCATTCACGACTCCAATATTGGTGAGCTTTACGGGGATCATACTCAGCTTTGTGTTGATCGCCATATTCATTACCTTTACGCAGAAGAATGATTTTCTTGAAGATTATCACGGCATTAATCGGAACTTCACCCATAACCTGGCGGTGAACTATACCGAGTCGTTGCTGCGCGAAAATGATTATATTCTGGGTCGGGCGGCGACCTACTTTTCTCGCAATGACCACCTGAACGACACGGTAAAGCTCGACCCGGAAGAGGGGCTGAAAACCATCATGCAGTTACAGACGCTGATGCCGTCAGTCTCTTCGATCTCATTGGTGGATACAGAAGGCCATTACCTGCGCGCGCCTCAGGTGCAAAACACCGAACGCAGCAAAACGTTCGACGTGAAATCGCGCCCCTGGTTTATGGAGCAGGCTGAGGCCAGCACCTTCAGCAACTATACCGCGCCCTATATTGACTATTTTACGCACCACCCAACGGTGACGATCTACAAACCGGTCATCTCTCCCGAAGGGAAAATGAAAGGTACGATTGCGTTTCATCTTGATCTGACGTCAATGGGTTACGCACTGCGTCAGATGGTAGCTCCCGTCCAGGGGGAGTTCTTTGTGGTCGACCGTGACGGGAAAGTAGTGCTGCATCCCGATACGGGCGCGCTGTTTAAACAATACGTCAGTAAAAAAACCATGAGCCGGATGACCAGCGGTGAAGGACACCTCTACGACCCGGATACTCAGGACTGGTACTACTACTATTCGTTCACCAACCCGGACTGGTTTGTGATTTATCGGGTTTCAGATACGACGCTCGTCGACCTGACACGCCATGAGACCAACATTGTCGTCTGGGGATTTGCCCTTGCGGCGATCATCATTGCGCTGTTTGGTCTCTATCTACGCCACGCTTCACGCATGGTGCTGATGAATATCATCAACGCCATTAAGACCGGCGATGTGAAACGCGCACCGCGCCTCGAAGCGATGCTGAGCAAAGCTATCGAGTCCAATAAGGAACGCGAACTGGCTTACGTCCGACAGGCGACCATTGATGCCCTGACCGGCTGCAAAAATCGCCGCGCTTTTGACAGCGATATCGCCGCGCTGATAAACGATCACCAACCGTTCTCCCTGGCTCTGGTGGATATTGATAACTTTAAGTCTATCAACGATACCTGGGGACATCTGAATGGCGACATCGTCCTGCGTAACGTTGCGCGCGAAGGGATTCAGATCATGCAACCCGCCGCTGTTTCCGTTTATCGCTATGGCGGCGAGGAGTTTGCCGTGCTGTTCCCGGGTGAGCAACTGAGCAACGCCCATACCCTGCTGGAGCGCTGGCGCATTGAGGTTGCGAAGCGCTCCTGGCGTGAAGAGGGTCTGCACGTCACCTTTAGCGCCGGACTCGGAGAATGGAATCTGGAAGCGCAGGAACAGCTAATCATGCGCGTTGATGAAGCGCTATACAAAGCCAAACAGGCAGGAAAAAACCGGATTATTGCCGCGAATCGCTAATTTCCCCTTCTCTACAACGCCCGTTACGACGGGCTTTTCTTCATTTTGAGGAAAACCGCAACCGGTTTCATTATTTGTGAGATTTCTTTGTGATGCTTTACACACATTCACGGTAAGGCGGTTGTTCTCATCGCAGCCTCCGACTAAAGATGAAGTATCAACGAACCGTGAGAGCGAACTATGAAAAATATCGTTTTATGCTGTGCCGCCGGTATGTCCACCAGCATGCTGGTACAACGAATGAAAGATGCCGCTCAAAAGAAAGGGATCGAGGTGACGATCAAGGCCGTACCTGTCGCTGAGTTTAAAGAGAATATTGCCACAGCGGATATCGTCCTGTTGGGCCCGCAGGTCAAGTATGAACAAGCGAAATTGCAGGCGCTGGCTGATCCGCTCGGTAAGAAAGTCGCCGTGATCGACATGATGGATTACGGCATGATGAAAGGGGATGCCGTTCTGGAAAAAGCCCTGAAGCTGATGGAGTCATAACATGGAAGAGCTGGAAACCATCATTATGGAACTACTGGTTAACGCCGGAGCGGCACGAAGCCAGGCATTGACCGCCCTGCAACTGGCCCGTAAGGGCGACTTTACCGGTGCCGAACACGCGATGGAAGAGTCGCGCGATTACGTCAAGCTGGCACATAAAATCCAGACGCAGTTGATAGGTATTGATGAGGGAACCGGTAAGCTGCCGGTAAATCTGATCACCGTCCATTCGCAGGACCATCTGATGAACGCGATGGTCATTCAGGATCTGGCAGGTGACATGATTGAACTGTATCGCAGGTTGCCGCCGCTTAATTGAAATAATGCAGACGTAAAAAAACCCGCCGAGGCGGGTTTTTTGTTGTCGGGTGGCGCTACGCTTACCCGACCTACGCTTCCTTTGCCCGGCAATTTTCACCGCCGGGCAGTCAACGATTACTCGTTGTCAGAACCGCCCAGACCTGCGTTCAGCAGTTCTGCCAGGCTGGCAGAGGCGTCTTCTGCAGTCACCTGCGGTGCAGCCGGGAGTTCACCCGCAGCACGGCGACGCATACGATCCTGATGGTACGCATAACCGGTACCCGCCGGGATCAGACGACCTACGATTACGTTCTCTTTCAGGCCACGCAGTTCGTCGCGTTTACCCGCAACGGCTGCTTCGGTCAGGACACGCGTGGTCTCCTGGAACGATGCGGCAGAGATGAACGATTCGGTTGCCAGAGACGCTTTGGTGATACCCAGCAGATCGCGGGAGAACGTTGCGCCCACTTTGCCGTTCGCTTCCAGTTCGCGGTTAGCGATCTTGACGCGGGAGTATTCAACCTGTTCGCCTTCCAGGAAGTCGGAGCTACCTGCGCTTTCGATGGTGGCTTTACGCAGCATCTGACGAACGATAACTTCGATGTGTTTATCGTTAATCTTAACGCCCTGCAGACGGTATACATCCTGAACTTCGTTAACGATGTAACGCGTCACAGCATGAACACCACGCAGACGCAGAATGTCGTGCGGCGCTTCCGGACCGTCGGAAACCACATCACCACGTTCTACACGTTCACCTTCGAATACGTTGAGCTGACGCCATTTCGGAATCATCTCTTCGTACGGATCGCTACCGTCTACCGGGGTGATAACCAGACGACGTTTCCCTTTGGTTTCTTTACCGAAGGAAATGATACCGCTGATTTCAGCCAGGATTGCCGGCTCTTTCGGACGACGTGCTTCGAACAGGTCCGCAACGCGCGGCAGACCACCGGTGATATCCTTGGTACCGCCGGATTCCTGCGGAACACGCGCCAGGGTGTCACCAGAACTGATCTGTACGCCATCTTCCAGCTGAACAATCGCTTTACCCGGCAGGAAGTACTGCGCAGGCATATCGGTACCCGGGATCAGAACGTCGTTACCCTGAGCATCAACGATTTTCAGTGCAGGACGCAGATCTTTACCACCGGTAGTACGTTCTGCGGAATCCAGAACCACCAGAGAAGACAGACCGGTTAACTCGTCGGTCTGACGCGTAATGGTCTGGCCGTCGATCATGTCAGTGAAGCGGACAAAGCCACTCACTTCCGTGATAACCGGCATGGTGTGCGGATCCCAGTTTGCTACGGTTTCACCGCCGGCAACCTGCTCGCCATCACCTTTCGCCATCACAGAACCGTAAGGCACTTTATAGCTTTCTTTGGTACGACCGAATTCGTCGATCAGTTTCAGTTCAGTGTTACGGGAGGTGATCACCAGTTTACCGCTGGAGTTCACAACCGACTTCGCATTGCTCAGACGGATGCTACCTTTGTTTTTCACCTGGATGCTGGATTCAGCAGCCGCACGAGATGCCGCACCACCGATGTGGAACGTACGCATCGTCAGCTGTGTACCCGGCTCACCGATGGACTGTGCCGCGATAACGCCGATAGCTTCACCTTTGTTGATGATGTGGCCACGCGCCAGGTCACGACCGTAGCAGTGCGCACATACACCAAAGTCGGTGTCACAGGATACAACAGAGCGGACTTTCACAGAGTCAACGGAGTTTGCTTCCAGCAGGTCACACCACTGTTCGTGCAGCAACGTGTTGCGTGGAACCAGAATGTCCGCCGTACCCGGCTTCAGAATATCTTCCGCAGTTACACGACCCAGAACGCGATCGCGCAGCGGCTCTTTCACATCGCCACCTTCGATAACCGGCGTCATGGTGATGCCTTCCAGGGTGCCACAGTCGTCTTCAGTAACGACCAGGTCCTGTGCAACGTCAACCAGACGACGTGTCAGGTAACCGGAGTTCGCTGTTTTCAGTGCGGTATCCGCCAGACCTTTACGCGCACCGTGCGTGGAGATGAAGTACTGGAGTACGTTCAGACCTTCACGGAAGTTCGCGGTGATAGGCGTTTCGATGATGGAGCCATCCGGCTTCGCCATCAGACCACGCATACCGGCAAGCTGACGAATCTGTGCAGCAGAACCACGCGCACCGGAGTCGGCCATCATGTAAATGCTGTTGAAGGAAACCTGCTGCTCTTCCTGACCGTCACGGTTAATCACGGTTTCAGTTTGCAGGTTGTCCATCATCGCTTTGGATACACGATCGTTCGCCGCGGCCCAGATATCGATAACTTTGTTGTAACGTTCGCCGGCGGTTACCAGACCAGACTGGAACTGCTCCTGGATCTCAGCAACTTCCGCTTCCGCTTCCGAGATGATCTCGTGTTTTTTCTCCGGGATGACCATGTCATCGATACCAACGGATGCACCTGAACGCGCTGCATAAGCAAAGCCGGTGTACATCGTCTGGTCCGCAAAAATAACGGTCGGTTTCAGGCCCAGAATACGGTAGCAAGTGTTCAGCATTTTGGAGATAGCCTTCTTGCCCAGCGCCTGGTTGACGATGGAGAAAGGCAGACCTTTCGGTACGATCATCCACAGAATGGCACGGCCAATAGTCGTGTCTTTCAGGCTGGTGTGCGCAACGAACTCGCCGTTAGCATCTTTTTCGTATTCAGTGATACGCACTTTAACGCGCGCATGCAGAGAGGCCAGGCCAGCGCGATAAATACGCTCAGCTTCTTTCGGGCCAGTCAGCACCATGCCTTCGCCTTTGGCGTTAACACAGTCACGGGTCATGTAGTACAGACCCAATACAACGTCCTGAGAAGGAACAATGATTGGCTCACCGTTCGCAGGAGACAGGATGTTGTTGGTAGACATCATCAGCGCACGCGCTTCGAGCTGGGCTTCCAGCGTCAACGGTACGTGAACAGCCATCTGGTCACCATCGAAGTCGGCGTTATATGCCGCACAAACCAGCGGGTGCAGCTGGATGGCTTTACCTTCGATCAGTACCGGTTCAAAGGCCTGGATACCCAGACGGTGCAGGGTTGGTGCACGGTTCAACAGTACCGGGTGTTCGCGGATCACTTCGTCCAGGATATCCCAAACGACAGCTTCTTCGCGTTCAACCATTTTCTTCGCGGCTTTGATGGTGGTGGCGAGTCCTCGCAGTTCCAGCTTGCCGTAAATGAACGGTTTGAACAGCTCCAGTGCCATTTTCTTCGGCAGACCGCACTGATGCAGACGCAGGTATGGACCTACGGTGATAACAGAACGACCGGAGTAGTCAACACGCTTACCGAGCAGGTTCTGACGGAAACGACCCTGTTTACCTTTGATCATATCGGCCAAAGATTTCAGAGGACGTTTGTTAGAACCGGTGATCGCACGACCACGACGACCGTTATCCAGCAGAGCGTCAACCGCTTCCTGCAGCATACGTTTTTCGTTACGTACGATGATGTCGGGAGCCGCCAGATCCAGCAGACGTTTCAGACGGTTGTTACGGTTGATCACGCGACGATACAGATCGTTCAGATCCGACGTTGCGAAACGACCACCATCCAGCGGAACCAGCGGACGCAGATCTGGCGGCAGAACCGGCAGAACGGTCAGGATCATCCACTCTGGCTTGTTGCCAGACTGTACGAACGCTTCCAGCAGTTTGATACGCTTGGTCAGCTTCTTACGCTTGGTTTCGGAGTTGGTTTCGTTCAGCTCTTCACGCAGAGTTTCACACTCTTGCTCCAGATCCATGCTCTTCAGCAGGGCCTGGATAGCTTCCGCACCCATCTTCGCGTCAAATTCGTCACCGAACTCTTCCAGCGCATCCAGATACTGTTCTTCAGTCAGGATCTGCTGGCGTTCCAGATTGGTCATGCCGCCTTCGATAACCACATAGGATTCGAAGTACAGAACACGTTCAATATCACGCAGCGGCATATCAAGCAGTAAACCGATACGGGACGGCAGTGATTTCAGGAACCAGATGTGCGCCGTCGGGGATGCCAGCTCGATGTGGCCCATACGCTCACGGCGTACTTTAGTCTGGGTCACTTCAACGCCGCACTTCTCACAGATCACACCACGGTGTTTCAGGCGCTTGTACTTACCGCACAGGCACTCGTAGTCTTTTACCGGCCCAAAGATACGGGCACAGAAAAGGCCGTCACGCTCTGGTTTGAACGTACGGTAGTTAATGGTTTCCGGCTTCTTAACTTCACCGAAAGACCATGAACGGATCATGTCTGGCGAGGCCAGAGCAATTTTGATCGCATCAAACTCTTCGGTTTTAGTTTGCGCTTTCAGAAACTTTAATAAGTCTTTCACGGATTTGCTCCCGTCGGAGTTAGCACATTCCGCTGCCGGGTATTATCCCGGCAGCAGTGACCTGTTTGAGCGAGAATTACTCGTCTTCCAGTTCGATGTTGATACCCAGCGAACGAATCTCTTTCAACAGTACGTTGAAGGATTCTGGCATGCCCGGTTCCATCTGATGATTGCCGTCTACGATGTTCTTATACATCTTAGTACGGCCGTTCACGTCATCAGACTTAACGGTGAGCATTTCCTGCAGGGTGTATGCCGCGCCATATGCTTCCAGCGCCCACACTTCCATCTCCCCGAAGCGCTGACCACCGAACTGCGCCTTACCACCCAGCGGCTGCTGAGTAACCAGGCTGTAGGAACCGGTGGAACGAGCGTGCATCTTGTCGTCGACCAGGTGATTCAGTTTCAGCATGTACATGTAACCTACGGTTACCGGACGCTCGAACTGCTCACCCGTACGGCCATCGAACAGGGTGATCTGACCGGAAGTCGGCAGGTCACCCAGTTTCAGCAGCTCTTTAATTTCCGCTTCTTTCGCACCGTCGAACACCGGCGTTGCGATTGGCATACCTTTGCGCAGGTTTTCAGCCAGACGCAGAACTTCTTCATCGCTGAAGGTATTCAGGTCAACTTTCTGACGAACGTCAGCACCCAGATCGTACGCACGCTGGATGAAATCACGCAGTTTCGCGACTTCCTGCTGCTGTTTCAGCATGGCGTTGATCTTATCGCCGATACCTTTCGCAGCCATACCCAGGTGGGTTTCCAGAATCTGACCGATGTTCATACGAGACGGTACGCCCAGCGGGTTCAGTACGATGTCTACCGGCGTACCGTTTTCATCGTAAGGCATATCTTCGATCGGGTTGATCTTAGAAATAACACCCTTGTTACCGTGACGACCTGCCATCTTGTCACCAGGCTGGATACGGCGTTTAACCGCCAGATATACCTTAACAATCTTCAGCACGCCCGGTGCCAGATCGTCGCCCTGAGTGATTTTGCGGCGTTTCGCTTCGAGTTTTTTCTCGAACTCGTGTTTCAGTTCGTCATACTGCTCAGCCAGTTGTTCCAGCTGATTTTGTTTCTCTTCGTCGGTCAGGCCAAGTTCCAGCCAGCGGTCACGCGGCAGTTTATCGAGCTTCTCAGCTTCAACACCACCGGAAACCAGCACAGCGTGGATACGGCTAAACAGGCCCGCTTCGAGGATCTGCAGTTCTTCAGACAGGTCTTTCTTCGCCTGCTTCAGTTGCATCTCTTCGATTTCCAGCGCACGTTTGTCTTTTTCTACGCCATCGCGAGTAAAGACCTGAACGTCGATAACCGTACCGGAAACACCGTTTGGTACGCGCAGAGAAGAGTCTTTAACATCAGACGCTTTCTCACCGAAGATCGCACGCAGCAGTTTCTCTTCTGGCGTCAGTTGGGTTTCACCTTTCGGCGTTACCTTACCAACCAGAATGTCGCCACCGGTCACTTCCGCACCGATATAAACGATACCGGATTCATCCAGTTTGGAGAGCGCAGCTTCACCCACGTTCGGGATATCAGCGGTAATCTCTTCCGGCCCCAGCTTGGTATCACGGGACACGCACGCCAGTTCCTGAATGTGGATAGTCGTGAAACGGTCTTCCTGGACAACACGCTCAGAGACGAGGATGGAGTCTTCGAAGTTGTAACCATTCCACGGCATGAACGCCACGCGCATGTTCTGACCGAGCGCCAGTTCACCGAGGTCGGTAGACGGACCATCAGCCAGCACGTCGCCACGTTCAACCGGCTCACCCAGAGACACACACGGCATCTGGTTGATACAGGTGTTCTGGTTAGAACGGGTGTATTTGGTCAGGTTGTAGATGTCGATACCCGCTTCGCCCGGGTACATCTCGTCTTCGTTAACTTTGATAACGATACGGGACGCATCCACGTACTGAACGGTACCGCCACGTTTAGCCACCGCAGTTACACCGGAGTCAACGGCAACAGCACGTTCCATACCGGTACCTACCAGCGGCTTATCAGCGCGCAGAGTCGGAACCGCCTGACGTTGCATGTTCGCACCCATCAATGCACGGTTGGCGTCATCGTGTTCCAGGAACGGGATCAGAGACGCACCGACGGAAACCACCTGCTGGGTGGAAACGTCCATGTAGTCAACCTGATCACGGCTGAACAAGCTGGATTCGCCTTTACTACGGCAGGTCACCAGATCTTCTACGAAGTGGCCATCGTCATCCAGGTTGGAGTTCGCCTGAGCGATAACGAAGTTACCTTCTTCAATAGCAGACAGGTAATGAATCTCATCAGTCACAACACCATCAACAACGCGACGGTACGGCGTCTCGAGGAAGCCATATTCGTTAGTCTGTGCGTACACGGACAGGGAGTTGATCAGACCGATGTTCGGACCTTCAGGCGTTTCGATAGGACATACGCGACCATAGTGAGTCGGGTGTACGTCTCGAACTTCGAAGCCGGCACGTTCACGCGTCAAACCGCCTGGGCCGAGTGCAGAGATACGACGTTTGTGCGTAATCTCAGACAGCGGGTTGTTCTGGTCCATAAACTGAGACAGCTGGCTGGAACCGAAGAACTCTTTCACTGCCGCAGAAATCGGTTTGGCGTTGATCATGTCCTGAGGCATCAGGGTATCCAGATCGCCCAGAGACAGACGCTCTTTCACCGCACGCTCAACACGCACCAGGCCAACGCGGAATTGGTTTTCCGCCATTTCGCCTACGGAACGGATACGACGGTTGCCGAGGTGGTCGATATCATCCACTTCACCTTTACCGTTACGGATATCGATGAGCTTCTTCATCACTTCAATGATGTCGTCTTTGCTCAGGATACCGGAACCTTCGATTTCGTCGCGCAGCAGAGAACGGTTGAACTTCATACGACCGACCGCAGACAGGTCATAACGGTCTTCAGAGAAGAACAGGTTCTCAAACAGGCTTTCAGCGGCTTCACGCGTCGGCGGTTCACCCGGGCGCATCATGCGGTAGATTTCTACCAGCGCGCTCAGACGATCGTTGGTTGGGTCGACGCGTACGGTTTCAGAAATGTACGGGCCGTGGTCCAGATCGTTGGTGAACAGAGTTTCAATACGTTTGTGGCCAGACTGGCTCAGCTTCGCCAGCAGATCCAGGCTCAGCTCCATGTTCGCCGGGCAGATCAGCTCGCCAGTGGATTCGTCAACGTAATCTTTCGCAGCCACTTTGCCCGCAATGTACTCAACCGGAACTTCGATATGTTTGATATCGTCTTTTTCCAGTTGGCGGATGTGACGCGCCGTGATGCGACGGCCTTTCTCAACGTAGATTTTGCCGTTCGCTTCGATGTCGAAGGAGGCGGTTTCACCACGCAGGCGTTCCGGCACCAACTCCATCTGCAACTTGTTGTCGCGAATCTCGAAAATAACTTTTTCAAAGAACAGATCCAGGATCTGCTCTGTGGTGTAGTTCAGCGCACGCAGAATGATGGTCGCAGGCAGTTTACGGCGACGGTCGATACGTACGAACAGGTTGTCCTTCGGATCGAATTCGAAGTCCAGCCAGGAACCACGGTAAGGAATGATGCGCGCGTTATACAGCACTTTACCCGAAGAGTGGGTTTTACCTTTGTCGGAGTCAAAGAAGACGCCCGGACTACGGTGCAGCTGAGAAACGATAACACGCTCAGTACCGTTGATGACAAAGGTACCGTTGTCGGTCATGAGCGGAATTTCGCCCATGTAGACTTCTTGTTCTTTAATGTCTTTAACGGTGCCTTCCGGCGCTTCGCGCTCGTAGATCACCAGACGCAGTTTTACGCGCAGCGGTGCGGAATAGGTCACGCCACGGATCTGACATTCCTGAACGTCAAACACCGGTTCGCCAAGGCGGTAGCTGACGTATTGCAGCTCGGAATTACCGCTGTAGCTCTGAATCGGGAATACGGAACGGAAGGCTGCTTCCAGACCATACTGCCCCTCAGGATCTTGCTCGATAAACTTCTGAAACGAGTCAAGCTGGATAGAAAGGAGATAAGGCACATCCAGAACTTGTGGACGTTTACCAAAATCCTTACGAATACGTTTTTTCTCGGTATAGGAGTAAACCATAGGGTTCCTCAGCTCGCTGACAAGTCGACCCATCTGTCCATTGAGCGGACAGTTTGTGCAACACTATTTTGTTGACCGGAAAATCGAATACTTTCCGCAATGCCTGTTGCTATCACGCTTAAACCATTTCATTGCGATTTACACAGAACGGATGCTCTGTCGCAGTATATTAAGTCGTCGATAGAAACAAGCATTGAAAGGCACAGCAGTAGTCAAACAGTGTGAAACGCTACTGGCGCCTTACAGCGCAAAAAGGCTGGTGACCAAAAAGTCACCAGCCATCAGCCTAATTTCTCAGGCTGCAACCGGAAGGGTTGGCTTATTTAACTTCAACTTCAGCGCCAGCTTCTTCCAGAGATTTTTTCAGTGCTTCTGCGTCATCTTTGCTTACGCCTTCTTTCAGCGCAGCCGGAGCAGATTCTACCAGGTCTTTAGCTTCTTTCAGACCCAGGCCAGTTGCGCCACGTACTGCTTTGATTACAGCAACTTTGTTAGCGCCAGCAGCTTTCAGAATTACGTCGAATTCAGTTTTTTCTTCAGCAGCTTCAACCGGGCCAGCAGCTACAGCTACAGCAGCAGCAGCAGAAACACCGAATTTTTCTTCCATTGCAGAGATCAGTTCTACAACGTCCATTACGGACATAGCGGATACTGCTTCAATGATTTGATCTTTAGTGATAGACATTTAAATTGTTCCTGAATATCAGAATAAGTTTATACGTAAGCAGATGCTTTAAAAAGATAACTGCGATTAAGCAGCTTCTTTCGCATCGCGTACAGCAGCCAGAGTACGAACCAGTTTGCCAGCCGAAGCTTCTTTCATGGTTGCCATCAGGCGTGCAATTGCTTCTTCGTAGGTCGGCAGAGTTGCCAGGCGGTCGATCTGAGACGCCGGGATCAGCTCGCCTTCAAAGGCAGCGGCTTTGACCTCAAATTTTGCATTCGCTTTCGCGAACTCTTTGAACAGACGAGCAGCAGCGCCCGGGTGTTCCATAGAGTATGCAATCAGGGTCGGACCAACAAACGTGTCTTTCAGGCACTCGAACGGAGTACCTTCAACGACGCGGCGCAGCAGGGTGTTACGAACAACACGCATGTAAACGCCAGCTTCACGACCTGCTTTACGCAGTTCAGTCATTTTATCTACAGTTACGCCACGGGAATCCGCAACTACTGCAGACAGCGCGCCTTTGGCTACTTCGCTGACTTCAGCAACAATCGCTTGTTTGTCTTGAAGATTTAAAGCCATTAGCTTTGCTCCTGGATGTTTGCCGGAACTCATGTTCCGGAACTCACTTCACTCTTTCCAACGAAAAGAGCGTCTTAATACGGTGAGCAGAAACAAGCCAGAGTATCCAAAAATAATCTTAGCGTTCTGTCACCGTCTACGCAGGGGATTAAGTCTCTTACGAAACACCTGCGGTCTTCGACGGAGGCCTGGATAGGCCAGGCTCCAACGAACAAATCTTTTCTATGTTTTCGTCTTTCGAACTGCTGCTGCGTTGCTGCAATTCAAATGATTCGCATAGTGTCTGTATCTTTCAACAGAAACGTGGGGGTAGAATTGTAGACAAATCCACCGCCCACGTAAAGCTAATCTTAGTTCGCAGATGCGCTCAGACCAGCCTGATCAACGGCAACACCAGCACCCATGGTGGTGGAGATGCTGATTTTCTTGATGTACACGCCTTTCGCCTGAGTCGGTTTTGCTTTCTTCAGCGCAACCAGCAGAGCTTCCAGGTTTTCTTTCAGTTTGTCAGCGTCAAAATCCACTTTACCGATGGTAGTGTGGATGATGCCGTTTTTGTCGTTACGGTAACGAACCTGACCCGCTTTAGCATTCTTAACTGCTTCAGCAACGTTCGGAGTTACAGTACCCACTTTCGGGTTTGGCATCAGGCCACGCGGACCCAGAACCTGGCCCAGCTGGCCAACAACGCGCATTGCATCCGGGGAAGCAATAACAACGTCAAAGTTCATTTCGCCTTTCTTGATCTGGTCAGCCAGATCTTCCATACCTACCAGTTCAGCACCTGCAGCTTTAGCAGCTTCAGCGTTTGCACCCTGGGTAAATACGGCTACGCGAACGGAACGGCCAGTACCGTGCGGCAGTACAGTTGCACCACGTACGTTCTGGTCAGATTTACGCGCGTCGATGCCGAGGTTAACGGCAACGTCTACGCTTTCTACGAACTTAGCCGTAGCCAGTTCTTTCAGCAGAGAGATAGCTTCATTGATGTCGTACTGTTTGGTCGCATCAACTTTCTCACGGATCACACGCATGCGCTTGGTCAGTTTAGCCATTTCTTAGTCCTCCACTACCAGGCCCATGGAACGTGCAGTACCTTCAATGGAGCGAGTCATCGCTTCAATGTCGGCACCAGTCATGTCGGCAGCTTTGGTCTGCGCGATTTCCTGCAGCTGAGCGCGGGAAATTTTACCCACTTTGTCTTTGTTCGGCTTACCGGAACCAGACTTAATACCAGCCGCTTTCTTCAGCAGAACTGCTGCCGGAGGCGTTTTGGTAATGAAGGTGAAAGAACGGTCAGCGTAAACGGTGATAACAACCGGAATCGGCAGACCTTTCTCGATGGAATCAGTCTTAGCGTTGAACGCTTTGCAGAATTCCATGATGTTAACACCCTGTTGACCCAGAGCAGGACCAACCGGCGGACTCGGGTTTGCCATACCAGCTGCAACCTGCAGCTTGACATAGGCTTGGACTTTCTTAGCCATTCTCAATTTCCTCTGTTGGGTAATAACGCCTCAGCGAGGCTCCCCGTGATATAAAAATTCGTTCTACGGGCCAGGCCCATAAAAACAAAAGGCGCGAAATTGTATTCCAATCTCACGCCTTGTGCAACGATTAAATCGCCGCTTTTTTGATCGCTACTTACGCTTTTTCTACCTGGGCAAAGTCCAGTTCTACCGGGGTCGCACGACCGAAGATAGAGACGGACACCTTCAGGCGAGACTTCTCGTAGTCAACTTCTTCAACAACACCGTTGAAGTCAGCAAACGGACCATCGTTGACACGCACCATTTCACCCGGTTCAAACAGCGTTTTCGGACGCGGCTTATCACCGACCTGCTGCAGGCGGTTCATAATCGCATCGACTTCTTTGTCGCTGATCGGCGCCGGACGGTCAGATGTACCGCCAATAAAGCCCATCACGCGCGGCACGCTACGCACCAGGTGCCAGCTCGCGTCATTCATGACCATCTGGACCAGCACGTAACCCGGGAAGAATTTACGCTCGCTCTTACGGCGCTGACCACCACGGATTTCGACCACTTCTTCAGTCGGCACCATGACTTCGCCAAACAACTCTTCCATATTGTGTAATTTGATATGCTCGCGCAGCGATGTTGCTACGCGGCCTTCAAAACCGGAAAACGCCTGAACGACGTACCAGCGCTTCTTAGGAGCTTCAGACATCTCAGAACCTCAGGCCAGTGATAAAGGAAACCAGGCGAACCAGAATACCATCCAGTCCCCACAGGATCAGTGACATTACTGCGGTAACCGCAGCCACAATCAGCGTGGTGTGCAATGTTTCCTGGCGAGTCGGCCAAATGACCTTACGTACTTCAGTACGCGCTTCGCGGGCAAAAGCAACGGTAGCTTTACCTTTTGTCGTCAACAGCGCGACACCACCCGCTGCAGCAATCAGAATTACTACGGCCAGCGCACGCAGCGGCAGCATCATGTCACGATAAAGATAGTTGCCAACAATTGCCACGATCAGCAATGCCACAACCACGACCCACTTTATCGCTTCCAGGCCACGCCCGCTCCCTTGAGCTTCGGTATTCGCACTCATAAACCAACCTGTCAGAAGTATTCTACAAATAATTTCACCCCGCGAATGCGAGGCTAACCTGTCAACCTTGTGCCGAAATGCATTGGGGCATTCCGTGCTCTACGCCCTCTTCAGAGCCTGTCTCAGCAATGATTATGACAAATAAAATCACTGATGAGCCAGGTTCTGCTTCGAAAGCGTGCAAAAAGGGCATCAAATGATGCCCTTTTAATGCGCATTGCGTCAAATGTTATCAGCGATTAGCTGAGAACTTTAGCAACAACGCCTGCGCCTACAGTACGGCCGCCTTCACGGATTGCGAAACGCAGACCGTCGTCCATCGCGATCGGGTGGATCAGGGTAACAACCATTTTGATGTTGTCGCCCGGCATAACCATCTCAACACCTTCCGGCAGTTCGATGGTGCCAGTCACGTCAGTCGTACGGAAGTAGAACTGCGGACGGTAGCCTTTGAAGAACGGAGTATGACGGCCGCCTTCGTCTTTGGACAGAATGTACACTTCAGATTCGAACATAGTGTGTGGCTTGATGGTGCCCGGCTTAGCCAGTACCTGACCACGTTCGATTTCTTCACGTTTGATACCACGCAGCAGAACACCTACGTTCTCACCAGCACGGCCTTCGTCCAGCAGTTTGCGGAACATTTCAACGCCAGTACAGGTAGACTTGGCAGTCTCTTTGATACCAACGATTTCAACTTCTTCACCCACTTTGATGATACCGCGCTCTACACGACCGGTAACAACGGTACCACGACCAGAGATGGAGAATACGTCTTCGATCGGCAGCAGGAACGGCTTGTCAATCGCACGCTCTGGTTCCGGGATGTAAGAATCCAGGAAGCCTGCCAGTTCGATGATTTTCGCTTCCCACTCTGCGTCGCCTTCCAGCGCTTTCAGAGCAGAACCACGAACGATCGGCGTGTCGTCGCCCGGGAAATCGTACTGAGACAGCAGTTCACGAACTTCCATCTCTACCAGTTCCAGCAGCTCTTCGTCATCAACCATGTCGCATTTGTTCAGGAACACGATGATGTACGGAACGCCTACCTGACGACCCAGCAGGATGTGCTCACGAGTCTGCGGCATCGGGCCGTCAGTCGCAGCAACAACCAGGATCGCGCCGTCCATCTGCGCAGCACCGGTGATCATGTTTTTAACATAGTCGGCGTGGCCCGGGCAGTCTACGTGCGCGTAGTGGCGAGTCGGGGTGTCATATTCAACGTGAGAAGTGTTGATGGTGATACCACGAGCTTTTTCTTCCGGCGCGTTATCGATCTGATCGAATGCGCGAGCAGCACCGCCGTAGGTTTTAGCCAGTACGGTAGTGATGGCAGCGGTCAGCGTTGTTTTACCATGGTCAACGTGGCCGATAGTACCGACGTTAACGTGCGGTTTTGTACGTTCAAACTTTTCTTTAGACATCGATTGTCCCTCTAAGACACGGATAAATCGGTGATATCACCACATCAACCAGGCGATATGCCTGAACTGTTGAATCATTGAGTCGTTACAGAGAAAACACGGGGAGGAGAAGTGAAGTGGTGCTGATACCCAGAGTCGAACTGGGGACCTCACCCTTACCAAGGGTGCGCTCTACCAACTGAGCCATATCAGCACGTTTGGAGCGGGCAGCGGGAATCGAACCCGCATCATCAGCTTGGAAGGCTGAGGTAATAGCCATTATACGATGCCCGCATCCTGAAACTCGGCTACCCAGTTCTTTCTGTAACAAAAAAAGAGACAAGTCTCTTTTCTCATTCGAGCCGATTATTTTCTTAACCAGCCCAGACAGCAATTGCTGCCAGAAAGTGGTGGTGGGGGAAGGATTCGAACCTTCGAAGTCTGTGACGGCAGATTTACAGTCTGCTCCCTTTGGCCGCTCGGGAACCCCACCGGACTTGATGGTGCCGACTACCGGAATCGAACTGGTGACCTACTGATTACAAGTCAGTTGCTCTACCTACTGAGCTAAGTCGGCATCAAGTAGCGCGCATTCTATGGAGACCTGCGAGCTCATGCAACTAAAAAATTGCATAAAATGTTCTATCGCTCACATTTTGCACTATACGACCAATAAATGACGTATTTTCAGTCAGTCCAGCATAAAATTTCGACATTATCTGGCAACCCATTTCCTCCCACCTGCGCCAACTGGCACTTCAACGCGTCAAACCCTCATCTGCACATCTGGAATATCTGTCACATTACTTTTCAGGTAATGGCAACAGGAAGAGATTTTTTCTTATTATTCCCCCCCATCTGGTGTTACCCTCCTGCCCATTGTCCAAATTAACTGAAATGTGACGTGCCATTGCATGCCGGGGAAAACGCGCTTTTTATCACTGCCCTGATGGTGTAATGACAGCCAGAAACATGCTTATGAGTATAAAAGAGCAAACGTTAATGACGCCTTACCTACAGTTTGACCGTAACCAGTGGGCTGCGCTTCGTGATTCCGTGCCGATGACCCTCACTGAAGAAGAGATCGCGCAATTAAAAGGGATTAATGAAGATTTATCGCTGGAAGAAGTTGCAGAGATCTATTTACCCCTGTCGCGTTTGCTTAACTTCTATATCAACTCGAACCTGCGCCGTCAGGCTGTTCTCGAACAGTTTCTGGGTACTAACGGTGAGCGCATTCCTTATATCATCAGTATTGCTGGCAGCGTAGCGGTAGGGAAAAGTACCACGGCGCGTGTATTACAGGCGTTACTGAGTCGCTGGCCAGAGCATCGCCGCGTTGAGCTAATCACCACCGATGGCTTTCTTCATCCAAACCAGGTATTAAAAGACCGCGGGTTAATGAAGAAGAAAGGCTTTCCGGAATCGTATGACATGCACCGTCTGGTCAAGTTTGTCTCCGACCTCAAATCCGGCGTGCCAAACGTAACCGCGCCGGTCTATTCACATCTGATTTATGATGTGATCCCAGACGGAGATAAAACCGTTGCCCAGCCTGATATATTAATTCTCGAAGGGCTCAATGTTTTGCAAAGTGGGATGGACTATCCACACGACCCACATCATGTATTTGTTTCGGACTTTGTCGACTTCTCTATTTATGTTGATGCGCCGGAAGAATTACTACAGACATGGTATATCAATCGCTTTCTTAAATTCCGCGAGGGTGCGTTTACCGACCCCGACTCTTATTTCCATAACTATGCGAAACTGACAAAAGAGGAGGCAATCAATACGGCCACCTCACTATGGAAAGAAATTAACTGGTTGAATTTAAAGCAGAACATCTTACCCACGCGTGAGCGCGCGAGTCTTATCATGACCAAGAGTGCGAATCATGCCGTCGAACAGGTTCGCCTGCGGAAATAATTAAAAAAGGGAGCAAAAGCTCCCTTTTCATTATTCTGCGCTTCTCAGGGAGATTTCTCCCCCAACCCACGGTTTTATAATGCCATCCTGTTCCAGGAGTAATGCCCCCTGCGCGTCGATCCCTCGAGAAATACCGTATATTTCTTTTTCGCCGATAATCAGTTTCACCTGACGATTAATAAAGTTATCCAGTTTTTCCCAACGGGAAAGATAAGGAGCCAGTCCTTCCTGCTCAAATAACTCCAGCGCGGTACGTAATTCGCGAATGAGCCTTGCCGCCAATGTGTTACGATCGAGCGTAATCCCGGCTTCCTGCAGCGTAATCCATCCCTGATTCACTACGCCTTCTTCCACACGACGCATCGCCATGTTAATGCCCGCACCAATAACGATCTGCGCAGCATCGCCCGTCTTACCCGTTAATTCGACCAGGATCCCCGCCAGTTTACGATCCAGCAGGTAGAGATCGTTAGGCCACTTTACCCGTACTTTATCAGCCCCCAGATCGCGCAGCACCTCGGCCATCACAATACCGATCACCAGACTTAAACCGATCGCTGCGGCCGGTCCCTGCTCCAGACGCCAGAACATCGAAAGATAAAGGTTTGCACCAAAGGGCGAGAACCACTTACGTCCACGACGCCCACGGCCTGCCTGTTGATATTCTGCTACGCAAGCATCACCTGACTGTAACAGATCGATACGGTCCAGCAGATATTGATTGGTGGAGTCGATAACCGGAAGCACAGCCACCGTACCGCGCTCCAACTGGCTGTAAATACGGTTGGCATCCAGTAACTGAATCGGTTCCGGCAAACTGTATCCTTTGCCTGGCACAGTAAAGACGTCGACACCCCAGTCTCGTAAGGTCTGGATGTGTTTATTGATGGCTGCCCGACTCATCCCCAACTTTTCACCCAGTTGCTCGCCGGAATGAAAGTCGCCATCGGCCAGCAAGGAGATAAGCGTCAGAGGAACCGTATTATCCTTCATGCAATGATCTCCACAGCATTGACTTCGCCTGTTTGCCCGATGAAACGCACTTCAGGCTCCAGCCAGACGTTAAATTTTTCGCCCACTTTTGTACGAACCAGGTGCGCCAGCTGGACAATATCTTCACTTGTCGCATTATCGGCATTGATCAGCACCAGAGCCTGTTGACGATGCACTGCTGCTCCTCCGATCCCGCAGCCCTTCAACTGACACTGGTCAATGAGCCAACCGGCCGCCAGTTTTACTGAGCCATCGGGCTGAGGATAATGGGGGGCATTCGGGAATTGCGACAGTAAGGCCTGTGCCGCATCAGCCGCCACCACGGGATTCTTAAAAAAGCTGCCCGCATTGCCGTTCACTTTTGGATCGGGCAGTTTTGTCATGCGCATATGGCAAACTGAATCAAACACCTGCTGGGGCGTTACCGTGGCCGGATCCAAACGCGTCAGGTCACCATAGGTCAACACTGGCTGCCAATGCTTAGTCAGGCGTAGACCCACTGCAACGATCGCGAAGCGATCCTGATATTCATGTTTGAAGATACTGTCACGATAGCCAAATCGACACTCTGCCGCACTGACTCGCTGCGGTTTTCCTGTCGCCAGCTCAATGCAGTCAACATAATCACAAACTCGCTGGAGCTCCACACCGTAAGCACCAATATTCTGGATCGGTGAAGAACCTACACAGCCGGGGATCAGCGCCAGGTTTTCCAGACCGGGCATGCCAAGCTGTAGCGTGTGTTGTACCAGGCGATGCCAGTTTTCACCCGCGCCGACATGCAGGTGCCAGGCATCTGGTTGTTCTGTCACCTCAATACCTTTGATACGGTTGACGATCACCGTTCCGCGGAAGGTTTCAAGAAACAGGACATTACTCCCTTCACCCAGTATCAGTACCGGCTGATGCAACGCATTCGCCGATTGCCAGGCATTGAGTAGCTGTTGTTCATTTTCGGCACAAACAATCTCATTGGCATTTTGATCGATACCAAAGGTATTCCAGGATTTAAGGGAGTGATTCATAGACGCTTTCCTGATGCAAAATCGCGGTTAGTTTACCGCATCTGCCGCAGTATGGCTTGTATTATGGCGGGATAGCGTTATCCAGTGGGTTTTCCCCTGCACTGCCAGATAGCACGCCTGCAATTCATCGTGTTCAAAACGCAAAAAGGCCCGGTCTTTCGACCGGGCCTTTCGCTTGATTTGATGCCTGGCAGTTCCCTACTCTCACATGGGGAGACCCCACACTACCATCGGCGCTACGGCGTTTCACTTCTGAGTTCGGCATGGGGTCAGGTGGGACCACCGCGCTACTGCCGCCAGGCAAATTCTGTTTCATCACCCCGTTTCCACGAAGTGACATAATCTGTTATCAAGCTGATATTGATGTCTCTCACGCCAAAACATCTTCGGCGTTGTAAGGTTAAGCCTCACGGTTCATTAGTACCGGTTAGCTCAACGCATCGCTGCGCTTACACACCCGGCCTATCAACGTCGTCGTCTTCAACGTTCCTTCAGGACCCTTTAAGGGTCAGGGAGAACTCATCTCGGGGCAAGTTTCGTGCTTAGATGCTTTCAGCACTTATCTCTTCCGCATTTAGCTACCGGGCAGTGCCATTGGCATGACAACCCGAACACCAGTGATGCGTCCACTCCGGTCCTCTCGTACTAGGAGCAGCCCCCCTCAATTCTCCAGCGCCCACGGCAGATAGGGACCGAACTGTCTCACGACGTTCTAAACCCAGCTCGCGTACCACTTTAAATGGCGAACAGCCATACCCTTGGGACCTACTTCAGCCCCAGGATGTGATGAGCCGACATCGAGGTGCCAAACACCGCCGTCGATATGAACTCTTGGGCGGTATCAGCCTGTTATCCCCGGAGTACCTTTTATCCGTTGAGCGATGGCCCTTCCATTCAGAACCACCGGATCACTAAGACCTGCTTTCGCACCTGCTCGCGCCGTCACGCTCGCAGTCAAGCTAGCTTATGCCTTTGCACTAACCTCCTGATGTCCGACCAGGATTAGCTAACCTTCGTGCTCCTCCGTTACTCTTTAGGAGGAGACCGCCCCAGTCAAACTACCCACCAGACACTGTCCGCAACCCGGGTAACGGGCCTACGTTAGAACACCAGCCATTAAAGGGTGGTATTTCAAGGGCGGCTCCATGCAGACTGGCGTCCACACTTCAAAGCCTCCCACCTATCCTACACATCAAGGACCAGTGTTCAGTGTCAAGCTATAGTAAAGGTTCACGGGGTCTTTCCGTCTTGCCGCGGGTACACTGCATCTTCACAGCGAGTTCAATTTCACTGAGTCTCGGGTGGAGACAGCCTGGCCATCATTACGCCATTCGTGCAGGTCGGAACTTACCCGACAAGGAATTTCGCTACCTTAGGACCGTTATAGTTACGGCCGCCGTTTACCGGGGCTTCGATCAAGAGCTTCTCCTTACGGATAACCCCATCAATTAACCTTCCGGCACCGGGCAGGCGTCACACCGTATACGTCCACTTTCGTGTTTGCACAGTGCTGTGTTTTTAATAAACAGTTGCAGCCAGCTGGTATCTTCGACTGATTTCAGCTCCACGAGTAAATCGCTTCACCTACGTATCAGCGTGCCTTCTCCCGAAGTTACGGCACCATTTTGCCTAGTTCCTTCACCCGAGTTCTCTCAAGCGCCTTGGTATTCTCTACCTGACCACCTGTGTCGGTTTGGGGTACGATTTGATGTTACCTGATGCTTAGAGGCTTTTCCTGGAAGCAGGGCATTTGTTACTTCAGCACCGTAGTGCCTCGTCATCACGCCTCAGTGTTAAAGTGAACCGGATTTACCTGGAACACACACCTACACGCTTAAACCGGGACAACCGTCGCCCGGCCAACATAGCCTTCTCCGTCCCCCCTTCGCAGTAACACCAAGTACAGGAATATTAACCTGTTTCCCATCGACTACGCCTTTCGGCCTCGCCTTAGGGGTCGACTCACCCTGCCCCGATTAACGTTGGACAGGAACCCTTGGTCTTCCGGCGAGCGGGCTTTTCACCCGCTTTATCGTTACTTATGTCAGCATTCGCACTTCTGATACCTCCAGCATGCCTCACAGCACACCTTCGCAGGCTTACAGAACGCTCCCCTACCCAACAACACATAGTGTCGCTGCCGCAGCTTCGGTGCATGGTTTAGCCCCGTTACATCTTCCGCGCAGGCCGACTCGACCAGTGAGCTATTACGCTTTCTTTAAATGATGGCTGCTTCTAAGCCAACATCCTGGCTGTCTGAGCCTTCCCACATCGTTTCCCACTTAACCATGACTTTGGGACCTTAGCTGGCGGTCTGGGTTGTTTCCCTCTTCACGACGGACGTTAGCACCCGCCGTGTGTCTCCCGTGATAACATTCTTCGGTATTCGCAGTTTGCATCGGGTTGGTAAGTCGGGATGACCCCCTAGCCGAAACAGTGCTCTACCCCCGAAGATGAGTTCACGAGGCGCTACCTAAATAGCTTTCGGGGAGAACCAGCTATCTCCCGGTTTGATTGGCCTTTCACCCCCAGCCACAAGTCATCCGCTAATTTTTCAACATTAGTCGGTTCGGTCCTCCAGTTAGTGTTACCCAACCTTCAACCTGCCCATGGCTAGATCACCGGGTTTCGGGTCTATACCCTGCAACTTAACGCCCAGTTAAGACTCGGTTTCCCTTCGGCTCCCCTATTCGGTTAACCTTGCTACAGAATATAAGTCGCTGACCCATTATACAAAAGGTACGCAGTCACCCCATAAAAGAGGCTCCCACTGCTTGTACGTACACGGTTTCAGGTTCTTTTTCACTCCCCTCGCCGGGGTTCTTTTCGCCTTTCCCTCACGGTACTGGTTCACTATCGGTCAGTCAGGAGTATTTAGCCTTGGAGGATGGTCCCCCCATATTCAGACAGGATACCACGTGTCCCGCCCTACTCATCGAGCTCACAGCACGTGCAATTTTGTGTACGGGGCTGTCACCCTGTATCGCCGGCCTTTCCAGACCGTTCCACTACCACACATGCTGATTCAGGCTCTGGGCTGCTCCCCGTTCGCTCGCCGCTACTGGGGGAATCTCGGTTGATTTCTTTTCCTCGGGGTACTTAGATGTTTCAGTTCCCCCGGTTCGCCTCGTTAAGCTATGTATTCACTTAACGATAGTGCAACGGATTGCACTGGGTTTCCCCATTCGGACATCGCCGGCTATAACGGTTCATATCACCTTACCGACGCTTTTCGCAGATTAGCACGTCCTTCATCGCCTCTGACTGCCAGGGCATCCACCGTGTACGCTTAGTCGCTTAACCTCACAACCCGAAGATGTTTCACTTCATGATTGCGAAAATTTGAGAGACTCGAACACACCATTAAAGATGTGTCGTTTCAATTTTCAGCTTGATCCAGATTTTTAAAGAGCAAAACTTCGCAGTGAACCCTTTCAGGTACACTCTGAAGTTTTCTTGATTACGTTCTACAGTATGGTGGAGCTATGCGGGATCGAACCGCAGACCTCCTGCGTGCAAAGCAGGCGCTCTCCCAGCTGAGCTATAGCCCCATACAGTGTAGTTAAAACCTCGTCCCTAATTCGTTTCCGGGCGCGGCGTGGTGAGGCGAAGCATACTGAAGTATGCGAGCATTGCCACAACAAAGCACGGGAGCGAATTTGGTAGGCCTGAGTGGACTTGAACCACCGACCTCACCCTTATCAGGGGTGCGCTCTAACCACCTGAGCTACAAGCCTGTAGAGGTTTTACTGCTCGTTTTTCATCAGACAATCTGTGTGGACACTACAAAGGCAGGTTCTTTAAGGTAAGGAGGTGATCCAACCGCAGGTTCCCCTACGGTTACCTTGTTACGACTTCACCCCAGTCATGAATCACAAAGTGGTAAGCGCCCTCCCGAAGGTTAAGCTACCTACTTCTTTTGCAACCCACTCCCATGGTGTGACGGGCGGTGTGTACAAGGCCCGGGAACGTATTCACCGTGGCATTCTGATCCACGATTACTAGCGATTCCGACTTCATGGAGTCGAGTTGCAGACTCCAATCCGGACTACGACATACTTTATGAGGTCCGCTTGCTCTCGCGAGGTCGCTTCTCTTTGTATATGCCATTGTAGCACGTGTGTAGCCCTGGTCGTAAGGGCCATGATGACTTGACGTCATCCCCACCTTCCTCCAGTTTATCACTGGCAGTCTCCTTTGAGTTCCCGGCCGGACCGCTGGCAACAAAGGATAAGGGTTGCGCTCGTTGCGGGACTTAACCCAACATTTCACAACACGAGCTGACGACAGCCATGCAGCACCTGTCTCACAGTTCCCGAAGGCACCAAGGCATCTCTGCCAAGTTCTGTGGATGTCAAGACCAGGTAAGGTTCTTCGCGTTGCATCGAATTAAACCACATGCTCCACCGCTTGTGCGGGCCCCCGTCAATTCATTTGAGTTTTAACCTTGCGGCCGTACTCCCCAGGCGGTCTATTTAACGCGTTAGCTCCGGAAGCCACGCCTCAAGGGCACAACCTCCAAATAGACATCGTTTACGGCGTGGACTACCAGGGTATCTAATCCTGTTTGCTCCCCACGCTTTCGCACCTGAGCGTCAGTCTTCGTCCAGGGGGCCGCCTTCGCCACCGGTATTCCTCCAGATCTCTACGCATTTCACCGCTACACCTGGAATTCTACCCCCCTCTACGAGACTCAAGCCTGCCAGTTTCGAATGCAGTTCCCAGGTTGAGCCCGGGGATTTCACATCCGACTTGACAGACCGCCTGCGTGCGCTTTACGCCCAGTAATTCCGATTAACGCTTGCACCCTCCGTATTACCGCGGCTGCTGGCACGGAGTTAGCCGGTGCTTCTTCTGCGGGTAACGTCAATGGCTAAGGTTATTAACCTTAACCCCTTCCTCCCCGCTGAAAGTACTTTACAACCCGAAGGCCTTCTTCATACACGCGGCATGGCTGCATCAGGCTTGCGCCCATTGTGCAATATTCCCCACTGCTGCCTCCCGTAGGAGTCTGGACCGTGTCTCAGTTCCAGTGTGGCTGGTCATCCTCTCAGACCAGCTAGGGATCGTCGCCTTGGTGAGCCGTTACCTCACCAACAAGCTAATCCCATCTGGGCACATCCGATGGCAAGAGGCCCGAAGGTCCCCCTCTTTGGTCTTGCGACGTTATGCGGTATTAGCTACCGTTTCCAGTAGTTATCCCCCTCCATCGGGCAGTTTCCCAGACATTACTCACCCGTCCGCCACTCGTCAGCGAAGCAGCAAGCTGCTTCCTGTTACCGTTCGACTTGCATGTGTTAGGCCTGCCGCCAGCGTTCAATCTGAGCCATGATCAAACTCTTCAATTTAAGTTTGATGCTCGTGAATTAAACTTCGTAATGAATTACGTGTTCACTCAGAGACTTGGTATTCATTTTTCGTCTTGCGACGTTAAGAATCCATGTCACTTTGAGTGCCCACACAGATTGTCTGATAAATTGTTAAAGAGCAGTGCCGCTTCGCTTTTTCTCAGCGGCGCGGGGTGTGCATAATACGCTTTCCCGCTTCAGAGTCAAGCATTTATTTCGCTTTTCTCTGTGGGCATTCATCGCTGAACCCCGCTGACCCGGCGGCTTGCATGCCGTTGTTCCGTGTCAGTGGAGGCGCATTATAGGGAGTTATTTCGGGCTGACAAGGGGAAATTTAAAATAATTTGCCGAGTGCGCATTTTTTATTCTTTACGTTTATTTAACCAACGAATCGGGGGTTAACTGAGCGACTTCGCGGGCAAAACTCGCGACCTGTTCCCAGTCGGTATAGATAACTTCTTTACGCGTATCCGTTTCACCACCCGACATTTTCATAATGAGTTGAATCATCATACGGTCATACCAGCGATAGCGTGGATACAGCAGCGCCCCGGCGATAACCGCAGAACGGTCTGGCCGCCACTGTGAGTTCATTAAAAACTTGCGCGCGTAGCTGTTGGTTTGCGGCGTCCGCTTTTCCGGTTTACGCGCTACCAGGTTGACGGAGTAAAACGCACTTGGCATATGATTCAGTCGTGTCGCATGTTTCTTTACAAACTCGAGAAACGCGGAATGATAGTGTCCATAACGAATGGATGCGCCAATGACCACACGGTCATAGCGTTCCCAGTCAGGCTCTTCGATACGATGCAGATTGACCACATCCGTGCAGATGCCAAGCTCTTTGAGCTCAGACGCCAGATAAGCGGCGATTTCCCGGGTCTGCCCATCACGAGATGAGAAAAGAATCAGTGTTTTCACGTGTTACTCCATTATTCACGCCAGAAAGTCGGGGTAAAAAGTACCAGCAAAGTGAAGACTTCCAGGCGACCAAACAGCATGTTGGCAATCAGGATCCATTTCGCCACCGGATTCATACTGGCAAAGTTATCCGCCACGACGCCCAGCCCAGGCCCAAGGTTGTTCAGCGTCGCCACCACGGAAGCAAAGGCGGAGAAATCGTCCACACCGGTTGCGATAATCGCTAACATACTGACAATAAAGACCAGCGCATACGCCGAGAAAAATCCCCAGACCGCTTCCAGAATACGCTCCGGCAGCGCGCGATTCCCCAGTTTGATGCTATAGACCGCATTGGGATGCACCAGGCGCTTCAGCTCGCGGTTCCCCTGTTTGAACAGCAAGAGGATACGGATAACCTTCAGTCCCCCGCCCGTTGAACCCGCACAGCCACCGATAAACGCGGAGCATAGCAGCAGTACTGGCAGGAAAAGCGGCCAGCGCGCAATACTGTCGGTTGTAAATCCGGCCGTGGTGGCCATCGACACGACCTGGAAAAAGGCCTGGTTGAGCGTCGTCAGCGCGGAGCTATAGATATTGTGGAACCAGAGCACTAATGTGCAGATGACCACCAGCGTCAGTTGGACGCCAATGAACATGCGAAATTCGGGGTCACGCCAGTAAACCTTCAGGCTGCGGCCACTCAGTAACGAAAAGTGCAGACCATAGTTACAGCCAGAAATTAATAAGAAGATAGCGATGATGGTGTTAATCGTTGGGCTGTCAAAATAGCCCACGCTGGCATCATGGGTGGAAAATCCGCCGATCGCGATAGTGGCAAAACTGTGCCCGATGGCATCAAACGCTGGCATGCCGGCAAACCATAGCGCCAGCGCGCAGGCCACCGTCAGCAGGACGTAGATCAGCCACAGCGTTTTTGCCGTCTCGGCGATACGCGGACGCATCTTGTTATCTTTCAGCGGGCCGGGCATTTCAGCGCGATAGAGCTGCATCCCACCGACGCCGAGTATTGGCAGAATCGCGACGGCCAACACAATAATCCCCATCCCGCCAAACCATTGCAGCATCTGGCGATAAAAGAGGATCGCGTGTGGAAGCGAATCCAGCCCCACCAGCGTAGTGGCACCGGTCGTGGTCAGTCCGGAGAATGATTCGAAGAATGCATCGGTAATCGTGAGATTCGGGCTTTCAGAAAAGATGAAAGGCAACGCCCCCACACTGCCCAGCACGGTCCAGAACAGCACAACGATCAGAAACCCCTCGCGGGATTTTAGTTCACCTTTTTCACGACGGTTCGGCCACCACAGCATGGAGCCAATCACCAGCGCAACAAAAAAGGTTTGCGTAAATGCGCGTCCCGCCCCATCACGATAGATAAGCGCTACCAGCCCCGGGAGGATCATCGTGCCCGAAAATAAGATGACCAGTAGTCCTACGATTCGGGTAATGGCGCGAAAATGCATCTCTGCCGCTTCCTTAGTTCTTCAAAATGAGGTGGGGATTATTCTTCAATCGCTAACAATTGCAATGAACCTCGACTAAAATCCGCCAGCTTTGCTGAAAATTCATTCACTTTCGCATAAGGAAGAGCCACCCGTAACCGAACGAATGCCTGGTAATCACTGGTGACGATTTTGCCGTCATGTTGACCCAGAAGTGCTTCAACGCCAGCCAACTGCGCGTACTCACACTGCAAAGTATATTCGGTTAATGGCGTCTTGCGCTGCGTCGTTAACTGACGCAATGCCTGGTTTACGCCGCCGCCGTAGGCTTTAACCAGACCGCCGGTGCCGAGCAAGATCCCGCCATAGTAGCGCACCACAACGGCGGTGATTTCCCCAACGCCGCTGCCCATTAACTGCGCCAGCATTGGCTTACCAGCCGTTCCCGCCGGTTCACCGTCATCGGAAAAACCCAGTTGCTGTGAATCATCTGGCGCTCCCGCCACCCACGCCACGCAATGGTGACGGGCGTCCGGGTGCTCCGCTCTGACTGATTCCACAAACGCTTTTGCCGCCCCAACGCCATCGGTATGCGCCAACAGCGTAATGAAGCGGCTTTTTTTGATCTCTTCAACAACAGTGACCGGCGCCGCAGGGATTAACCAACTGTCCATTACGCCAGTTTTAGATCCCGCGTCATATTCTCAACGTTGTTTTCGTGGATCACCACGTTGTCTTCAATACGAATACCGCCAAACGGTTTCAGCGCTTCAATTTTCTGCCAGTTGAAGTGTTTACTGAACTGCCCTTCACGCCACGGCGCGAGCAACGATTCGATGAAGTAAAAGCCCGGTTCAATCGTCAGCACCATACCTGGCTGGAGCACACGGGTGCAGCGCAGATACGGATATTTAGACGGCGCGGCGAGATGCGTACCGGAGTCATCCTGCATAAAGCCAGCAACATCATGCACTTGCAGGCCCAGCGGATGGCCAATACCGTGCGGCATAAACGGTCCAGTGAGATCGTTTTCGACCATTGCTTCTTCGCTCATGTCGGTGACAAGCTGATGCTTACGCAGCAGTTTCGCAATACGCTGATGGAACTGAACGTGGTAATCCACATAGCTGACGCCCGCTTTCATGGTGGCAATCAACGCCAACTGTTCGTCATTCACATCTTTCACTAGCTGCGCATACTCATTGTCGCTTTTCGCCGACCAGGTACGGGTCAGGTCTGCGGCATAACCGTTGTACTCCGCGCCGGCATCCAGCAGGAAGCTGCGGATTTCAGACGGTGCCTGATGATCCAGTTTCGTGTAATGCAGAACCGAGGCATGCTCGTTCAGCGCCACAATATTGCTGTACGGCACATCGGTGTCGCGATGACCGGTTGCGGTCAGATAAGCCAGGTTGATGTCAAACTCGCTCATCCCCGAACGGAAGGCCTCTTCCGCCGCGCGGTGCCCGTTCACCGCCATTTTCTGCGCTTCACGCATGCAGGCCAGTTCGTAGTCCGTTTTGTAGGCGCGGTAATAGTGCAGGTAGTCGATCACCCCTTTCGGGTTGATGTTGTTGGCCGCGATCTCCAGTTGCAACGCACGCTCCGGAACCGGGCCGATATAACCAATATTGCCGCGGGCGGCAGGCAGTTGACTGCCAATACCATCCGCTTTCGGCAGAGCAATCACTTCAACTTCTTCAGTCCAGAAGGAGGTCGGCAACGGCTCAACGTTGTGCCAGTAGTCGACCGGCAAGTAGAACCACAGTTTGGGTTTGTTCACCCCATCAACCAACAACCAACAATTTGGTACCTGAGTCACCGGCACCCAGGCTTTAAACTGCGGATTGACCTTAAACGGGTAAGGATGATCGTCGAGGAAAACATTAACCAGCTCGCCGGAGTGAATAAGTAGGGCATCAAGCTTAAAGCGTTCCAGCGCATCACGCGTCCGTTCTTGTAGGGTAACGATATGATTTTTATAGAGTGCGGCCAGTGATTCCATTTTCTATCCTTCTGTTTTTTCGACCTCAAGTCTCCGCATCTTAGCACATCGATTCAAGAGAGCGTGATTTCTGCCAGGTGTGATCGGATCGGCATTTCTTTAATCAGTCATTTGCATTTTATTAACATAAAATACACACTTCGCTTCATCTGGTATGACCAGATCACCTTGCGGATTCAGGAGACTGACATGCTTTACAAAGGCGACAACCTGTACCTCGACTGGCTGGAAGATGGCATTGCCGAACTGGTGTTCGATGCCCCAGGCTCAGTGAACAAACTCGACACGGCGACCGTCGCCAGCCTCGGCCAGGCGCTGGACGTACTGGAAAAACAAACAGATTTAAAAGGGCTGCTGCTGCGTTCGAACAAAGCGGCCTTTATTGTCGGTGCGGATATCACCGAATTCCTGTCGCTGTTTCTCGTTCCCGAAGAACAGCTCAGCCAGTGGCTGCATTTCGCCAACAGCGTCTTTAACCGTCTGGAAGATCTGCCGGTCCCGACCCTTTCTGCCGTTAACGGCTATGCGCTGGGCGGCGGCTGCGAATGTGTACTGGCGACCGACTACCGTCTGGCGACGCCGGATCTGCGTATCGGTCTGCCAGAAACAAAGCTGGGCATTATGCCTGGCTTTGGCGGTTCCGTACGTATGCCGCGCATGTTAGGCGCAGATAGCGCCCTGGAGATCATTGCTGCCGGTAAAGACGTTGGGGCCGAGCAAGCGCTGAAAATCGGTCTGGTCGATGGCGTAGTGAAAGCAGAAAAGCTGATTGAGGGCGCAAAAGCGGTATTACGTCAGGCCATCAACGGCGATCTGGACTGGAAAGCGAAGCGTCAGCCAAAGCTGGAACCGCTGAAGCTCAGCAAGATTGAAGCCGCCATGAGCTTCACCATTGCTAAAGGCATGGTCGCGCAAACGGCAGGCAAACATTATCCCGCGCCGATGACCGCCGTGAAAACCATTGAAGCCGCTGCGCGCTTTGGTCGTGAAGAAGCGCTGAATCTGGAAAACAAAAGCTTTGTCCCGCTGGCGCATACCAATGAAGCCCGCGCACTGGTCGGTATCTTTCTTAACGATCAGTATGTGAAAGGCAAAGCGAAGAAGCTGACCAAAGACGTTGAGACGCCAAAGCAGGCTGCAGTGCTGGGCGCAGGCATTATGGGCGGCGGTATCGCGTATCAGTCGGCATGGAAAGGCGTGCCGGTTATCATGAAAGATATCAACGACAAATCCCTGACCCTCGGGATGACCGAAGCCGCGAAGCTGCTGAACAAACAGCTTGAGCGCAACAAAATTGACGGTCTGAAGATGGCGGGTGTGATTTCAACCATTCATCCTACGCTGGACTACGCCGGTTTTGAGCGCGTCGACGTGGTGGTCGAAGCGGTCGTTGAAAATCCAAAAGTGAAAAAAGCGGTACTGGCGGAGACGGAAGACAAAGTACGCCCCGATACCGTGCTGGCATCGAACACCTCCACCATTCCCATCAGCGAGCTGGCAAGCGTGCTGAAACGTCCGGAAAATTTCTGCGGGATGCACTTCTTTAACCCGGTTCACCGGATGCCGCTGGTTGAGATCATTCGTGGCGAGAAAAGCTCCGATGAAACCATCGCGAAAGTGGTCGCCTGGGCCAGCAAAATGGGCAAAACGCCGATCGTGGTCAACGACTGCCCTGGTTTCTTTGTTAACCGCGTGCTGTTCCCTTACTTCGCCGGATTTAGTCAGTTACTGCGCGACGGAGCGGACTTCCGCAAAGTCGACAAGGTGATGGAAAAACAGTTCGGCTGGCCGATGGGCCCGGCATACCTGCTTGACGTCGTGGGTATTGATACCGCGCATCACGCGCAGGCCGTAATGGCCGCAGGCTTCCCACAGCGAATGCAAAAAGATTATCGCGATGCGATCGACGCCTTGTTTGACGCTAACCGCTTTGGTCAGAAGAACGGTCTGGGCTTCTGGCGCTATAAAGAAGACAACAAAGGTAAACCGAAGAAAGAAGAGGACGCCACCGTTGACGACCTGCTGGCTGACGTCAGTAAAGCGAAGCGTGATTTCAGCGAAGAAGAGATTATCGCCCGCATGATGATCCCGATGGTCAACGAAGTGGTGCGCTGTCTCGAAGAAGGCATTATCGCCAGTCCGGCAGAGGCCGATATGGCGCTGGTTTACGGTCTGGGCTTCCCTCCGTTCCACGGCGGTGCGTTCCGCTGGCTGGATACGATCGGCAGCGCGAAGTATCTCGATATGGCGCAACAGTATCAGCACCTCGGTCCGTTATACGACGTTCCGCAAGGTCTGCGTGATAAAGCGCGTCATAACGAACCGTATTATCCCTCGGTTGAGCCTGCCCGTCCGGTTGGCGACCTGAAAACGGCTTAAGGAGTCACAATGGAACAGGTTGTAATTGTTGATGCGATCCGTACCCCGATGGGCCGTTCGAAAGGGGGCGCATTTCGCAACGTGCGCGCGGAAGATCTCTCCGCGCATTTGATGCGTAGCCTGCTGGCGCGAAATCCGGCGCTGGAAGCGGCTGCGCTGGACGATATCTACTGGGGTTGCGTGCAGCAGACGCTGGAGCAGGGCTTTAACATCGCCCGCAACGCGGCGCTGCTGGCGGAAGTCCCACACTCCGTACCGGCGGTGACCGTCAACCGTTTGTGTGGCTCCTCTATGCAGGCATTGCATGACGCCGCACGGATGATCATGACCGGTGATGCGCAGGCCTGTCTGGTAGGTGGTGTGGAACATATGGGTCATGTGCCGATGAGCCACGGTGTTGATTTCCACCCAGGTCTGAGCCGCAACGTCGCCAAAGCGGCGGGCATGATGGGGCTGACAGCAGAGATGCTCTCCCGCATGCACGGTATCAGTCGTGAAATGCAGGATGCCTTTGCCGCACGTTCACACGCCCGTGCCTGGGCCGCAACGCAGTCCGGCGCGTTTAAAAATGAGATAATCCCGACCGGGGGACATGACGCCGATGGTGTGCTGAAGCAGTTTACTTATGACGAAGTGATCCGTCCGGAAACCACGGTTGAAACGCTGTCCACCTTGCGTCCGGCGTTTGATCCGGTCAGCGGTACGGTTACGGCAGGTACGTCTTCTGCACTCTCCGATGGTGCAGCCGCCATGCTGGTGATGAGCGGAAGTCGTGCACGTGAGCTGGGTCTGAAGCCGCGCGCCCGCGTGCGCTCAATGGCGGTGGTAGGCTGCGATCCTTCCATCATGGGATACGGTCCGGTTCCGGCATCAAAACTGGCGCTGAAAAAAGCGGGACTTTCCGCCAGCGATATCGGTTTGTTTGAGATGAACGAAGCGTTTGCCGCGCAGATCCTGCCGTGCATTAAAGATCTGGGTTTGATGGAGCAGATCGACGAGAAGATCAACCTTAACGGCGGTGCGATCGCGCTCGGTCACCCGCTGGGCTGCTCCGGTGCGCGTATCAGCACCACGCTGCTGAATCTGATGGAACGCAAAGATGTCCAGTTCGGTCTGGCGACAATGTGTATCGGATTGGGTCAGGGTATCGCGACGGTGTTTGAGCGAGTTTAAGTTCATGTAGGCCGGATAAGACGCGCCAGCGTCGTCATCCGGCATGTTTGCCGGGGGCGCTTCGCTTACCCGGCCTACAACGAGAACATCAGTGCATAACGATTTAGTTGCCGTTCTTCCCGCCTGTCAGGGGCGGGTTTTTTCTTCTTCACTTTTCTTCTTAGATAAATGCAAACGCATCGCCAAACAGGCGATCTTCCCGCGCGCTGCGCTCATTACAGAACAGGTCACGCGCGATTTTCGCCATCTCAAAGCGGCCCGCAATGTAGATATCATGCTCAGCCAGCGTACCGTGATCCTGCATCACCGCCGTTAAGACCGTTCCTGTACGCCCACGCCAGCTGGCTTCAGGCTGTTCCACCACCGCTTCAACACGCAGGTTAGGATGGTTGATAGAGAGCGCTTCAAGTTCAGAGAGATCGTAAAGGTGCTTCTCTTCACGGCCGCCCCAGTAAATCGTGACCTCACGATTGGGATTACGCGCCAGCGCCGTCAGCAGAATGGAACGGGCGTAGGAAAAGCCAGTTCCTCCGGCGATCAGGATCAGCGGACGCTCTTCATCGTCACGCAGCCATGCGTCACCGTGTGGAATATCTATCGTTATCTCGTGGTCCTTTAGGATGCGATCCATCACCGCTTTGGCATAGAGGTTAATTTCTGACGCGCCAATATGGAGCTCAATAAAACCCTGATCATCCGGCGTAGAAGCCATCGAGAACGGGCGTTTATCCCGTTCGTCCATCACGACCATCAAATATTGACCGGCACGAAAGGAAAATGCCGCGTCGGGTACTAAACGAACACGGTATACGGTATCAGTAATAGCTTCTACCGAGGTCACTTTACAGCTTAAGGTTGTCATGCGCTCCCTCTATGGGTCTGTAGGGCAAAACGAGCGCCTCAGGCGCCTTTACCGTCATTAAAGATGGCCAGCTCATCCCAAATCGCATCGATACGGGCGGTAACGTCAGGATCTTTTTTAATTGGACGTCCCCATTCGCGTTGGGTTTCACCTGGCCATTTGTTCGTGGCATCCAGCCCCATTTTTGAACCCAGACCGGAAACCGGCGAGGCAAAATCCAGATAATCAATTGGCGTATTTTCTACCAGCACCGTATCCCTGGCCGGGTCCATACGGGTGGTGATCGCCCAAATCACATCGTTCCAGTCACGTGCATTGACGTCATCATCACAAACGATAACAAATTTGGTGTACATAAACTGGCGTAAAAATGACCACACCCCCATCATGACGCGTTTCGCATGACCGGCGTACTGTTTTTTGATTGTGACGACGGCCAGGCGATAAGAGCATCCTTCCGGCGGCAGATAAAAATCGACGATTTCCGGGAACTGTTTTTGCAGAATCGGTACGAACACTTCGTTTAGCGCGACGCCGAGCACGGCGGGCTCATCCGGCGGACGACCGGTGTAGGTCGAATGGTAAATCGCATCTTCACGCTGGGTAATATGCGTGACGGTAAAAACCGGGAAGCTATCCACTTCATTGTAATACCCCGTATGGTCACCATATGGACCTTCCGGTGCCATTTCACCCGGGTCGATATACCCTTCCAGCACAATCTCCGCACTGGCGGGTACTTCGAGATCGTTAGACAGGCATTTGACCACTTCGGTTTTTGTACCGCGCAGCAGACCAGCAAATGCATATTCTGAGAGAGTATCCGGTACCGGCGTCACCGCGCCAAGAATGGTGGCAGGGTCAGCACCCAGCGCAACAGAGACCGGGAAAGGTTCCCCCGGATGCGCCGCACACCACTCCTGATAATCAAGCGCGCCTCCGCGATGGGACAGCCAGCGCATAATCAGTTTATTTTTGCCAATTAACTGCTGGCGATAAATGCCCAGATTTTGCCGCTCTTTATGCGGGCCACGGGTCACGGTCAGCCCCCAGGTAATAAGCGGCGCAGCGTCTTCTGGCCAGCAGGTCATGATGGGAATACGGTTTAAATCGACGTCATCGCCCGAGATAATTTTTTGCTGACAGGGCGCACCGCGCAGTCGCTTCGTCGGCATATTCAGCACCTGCCTGAACTGCGGCAGCTTATCAAACAGATCGCGAAAGCCTTTCGGAGGCTCCGGCTCTTTCAAAAATGCCAGTAATTTACCGACTTCCCGCAGCGCAGAGACATCATCCTGTCCCATACCCATCGCGACACGCTTTGGCGTACCGAACAGATTGCACAACACCGGCATCGAATAGCCTTTGGGGTTTTCAAACAACAGTGCGGGGCCACCGGCACGTAGCGTGCGGTCGGCAATCTCTGTGATTTCCAGGTGTGGATCCACTTCAAGCGTGATGCGTTTGAGTTCACCCTGTTGTTCAAGCAGCGTCAGGAAGTCGCGTAAATCGTGATATTTCATGGCATCCATTGTGGCCTCTTCGTAAGCGCCTCATTATACGGCGTTCACCATCGCGATGCTGTATTTTTGTTAAATTAGCGTGAACTCTGACAGCCCACCTGCACCACCGGGATTATAATTAACTTCACGCCTTGCTTTTGCTATGCTTGCGCCCCGGACAAGCGGATAAGAGTTACTATGCAATCCTGGTATTTACTGTACTGCAAGCGCGGGCAACTTCAGCGTGCCCAGGAACACCTCGAAAGACAGGCAGTGAGTTGCCTGACGCCGATGATCACCCTGGAAAAAATGGTACGCGGAAAACGTACTGCAGTCAGCGAACCGCTATTCCCTAACTATCTGTTCGTGGAATTTGATCCGGAAGTGATTCATACCACGACGATCAATGCCACGCGCGGCGTCAGCCATTTTGTCCGCTTTGGCGCATCACCCGCGATAGTTCCTTCCACGGTGATTCACCAGCTCTCCGTCTATAAACCGGAAGGCATTGTCGATCCCGAAACGCCTTACCCCGGCGACCGCGTGGTCATCACGGAGGGAGCTTTTGAAGGCCTGCAGGCGATCTTCACTGAACCGGACGGCGAGGCGCGCTCCATGCTACTGCTCAACCTGCTAAATAAAGAGGTGAAGCAGAGCGTAAAAAATACTGGTTTCCGTAAGCTTTAACGGCGACTCAGAACGTAATTCCAAACAGCTTCTTAACGTTTGCATCCGTTGTGGCGGAAAGCCATTGCGGATCGTCTCCACGCCAATGGGCGATACGCTCAAGAATATGTGGCAGATGTGCCGGTTCGTTACGCCGCGACGCGGGCTTTGGCGAGAGATCGCGCGGCAACAGATATGGCGCGTCGGTTTCAATAAGCAATTGTTCGGCCGGAATAAACGGGAGCAATTCACGCAGCTCAAGCCCACGACGTTCATCACATACCCATCCCGTAATACCGATGTACATGCCCCTGTCGACACACTCCTGCATCTCCTCACGCGTACCGGTAAAGCAATGCAGCACCGCGCCCGGGAGTTTGTCCAGCCACGGATCCAGCAGCGTCAGGAATCGCACGTGCGCATCACGACAATGCATAAAGACCGGCATCTGTAACTCAGCGGCGATACGCAATTGCGCGTCAAACGCCCGCTCTTGTTCCTGCGGGGTGGAAAAATTGCGATTGAAATCGAGACCACATTCGCCAATCGCCACGACCTCCGGCTGGTTCGCCAGCGCCACAATCGCTTCCTCTGTTGCAGGCTGCCACTGGCTGCTGTCATGCGGGTGAACCCCGGCCGTCGACCAGCAGTGAGGATAGGTCTGTGCCAGCCGTTGCGCCTGCTGGCTTTCATGTAGATTGGTTCCGGTAAGAAGCAGGCCATTCACACCAGCGGCAGTCGCGCGTGCCACGACTTCATCACGGTCTTTCAAAAACTGCGAACTGGTTAAATTAACGCCGATATCAAACATGCTTCGCTCCATATAACAACCGCCCTGACGGGCGGTTGAATTTACTCTTCTGTTTTCTCGGCTTTCTCAGCTTCGGCTTCCGCCTCGTTATCTTCATCCCGCGTCTGTCGCTTACCGACATAGAAACGTGAGAAGAAAACGCCGACCTCAAACAGGCAGTACATCGGAATCGCCAGTAATGTCTGGGAAAAAACATCCGGCGGCGTCAGCAGCATCCCAACCACAAACGCACCAACCAGCACGTAAGGCCGTTTTTTGCGCAAATCTTCCGGTGTGGTTACCCCCATCCAGCATAGCAGCACAATGGCAACAGGCACCTCAAACGAGACGCCGAACGCCATAAACAGCGCCATGACAAAGCTCAGATAGCTGGCAATATCCGTCGAGACCTGCACACCTTCCGGCGCTGTATTGGCAAGGAAGCCAAACGCCAGCGGGAACACGACAAAGTAGGCAAACGCCATACCGATATAGAACAGTAAAGAACTGGAGACCAGCAGCGGTACCACCATGCGCCGTTCATGCTTATACAGCGCTGGCGCGATAAACGCCCAGACCTGATAAAGAATCACCGGCGCTGACAGGATCAGCGACACCATGAAGGTCAATTTAATCGGGGTGAAGAACGGTGATGCGACATCCGTCGCGATCATGGTCGCACCCTGCGGCAACTGTTTGATGAGCGGCGAGGAAACCAGGTGATAGATGTCATTGGCAAAATAGACCAATGCCAGAAAGATCACGATAACCGCAATAATGCAGTTAAGTAGACGTTTACGCAGCTCAATCAGGTGCGTGATAAGCGGTTGAGTATCTTCTACAGCCATGTTTACGGTTTATCACTCGACGTAGGGGAGGAGCCAGCAACAGGGGTAGCGGTTTTCGGTTCAGCATCCTTCACGTTGACGACAGGAGGAGTCTCCCCGGCAATCTCAGGAGCCTGTTCCGGTGCGCTGGTCTGGACTTCAGCAGTGGCGGGCGTGACCCCTTGATGCTGTTCTTCGTTCCCTTTCACCACCGGGTTATGGATGGTGTGCGCTTCATCACTCGCTTTTTCAGGCTCGTTCACGCTATAGGAACGTTTCATTGACTCCGCCGCCTGACGCAGTTCATCCATCGATGCTTTCAGCTCGGGAGTCAGGTTTTCCAGGCTCGCTTTCTCAACCTTTTTCAGGCTGTCCTGAAACTCCTGAAGCTTAAGCTCCTGGGTCAGTTCATTCTGAACGGTTGTCGCAAGGGATCGCAGTGCGCGTACCCAGCCAGCTATCGTTTTGACGGCTACCGGCAATCGCTGCGGCCCCAGAACAACGAGGCCGATAATAAACACCAGTAACAGTTCGCTAAAACCGATATCAAACACGAATTACACCTGCTCTTTATCGTGGCTTTTCGCGTCTTCTTTTTTCGCAGTTTCTTTATCAGCGTCTGCCGGTTTTTCAACAATAGACTTCGCGGTAAAGTCAGCGTCCTGACTGGTTTTATCCTGTTTAGCATCATCATCACTCATGGCCTTTTTGAAGCCTTTGATGGATGCGCCAAGATCGGAACCGATGGAGCCAAGCTTCTTGGTGCCAAACAACAGTACAACGATGACGGCAATGATCACCAACTGCCAAATACTGATACCACCCATACATGTTCCTCTGTGATAGATGATGAATTATTAAGGCCGTAGTATACGTTACCCGGCCTGCCTTGAGCGATGAAAAAATCAGCGAGTTTTGCGCCAGCCAACAATCCAGGCGACCAGACCACCCACCATTAACCAACCGGGCATATAGCCCCATTCAGGACGATTAATCAGCAGGAATGTCCCACTCAACAGTAACGTTGCGCCAATTCCCAATAAGTAACGGGATTGGCCCTGACGTACATGATTCTCTTGAAGCTCGCGCGCAATCTTATCAACACTGTGCTGTAAATATTTGCCCTGGCGCAAACTGTCGTACACCAGTTCAGGGAGTTCTGGCATTTTTTCGACCCAGAACGGCGCTTTTTCCTTAAATGCCCTGATCAGCGCCGGAATACCAACCTGATCTTTGATCCATGACTCCAGAAAAGGTTTCGCCGTTTTCCAGAGATCCAACTGCGGATAGAGTTGGCGGCCTACACCTTCAACATACAGTAATGTCTTCTGCAACAATACCAGTTGGGGCTGCACTTCCATGTTAAACCGACGCGCCGTATTGAAAAGGTTTAACAAAACGTGACCAAACGAGATTTCCGCCAGCGGCTTCTCGAATATCGGCTCGCACACCGTACGAATCGCAAATTCAAATTCTTCAACGTTGGTATCCGGTGGCACCCAGCCAGAATCGACGTGCAGTTCCGCAACCTTGCGGTAATCACGATTAAAAAACGCGATGAAGTTCTCCGCCAGGTAACGCTTATCTTCCTTGTTTAAGGAACCGACAATCCCGCAATCAATGCCAATATATTTCGGGTTTTCCGGGTGTTCATAGCTGACAAAGATGTTACCGGGATGCATATCCGCGTGAAAGAAACTGTCGCGAAAGACCTGAGTGAAGAATACCTGCACGCCGCGCTCCGCGAGCAACTTCATGTTGGTACCGTTTTTCTCCAGCGTCACCACATCAGAAACCGGGATACCGTAAATGCGTTCCATCACCATCATATTCTCACTGCAGTAGTCAGAATAAACTTCCGGGATGTAGAGCATTGGGCTGTCTTCAAAGTTTCGCCGCAGTTGGATGGCATTGGCCGATTCGCGCAGCAGATTCAGCTCATCAATCAGTGTCTTTTCATATTCCCGCACCACTTCCGTCGGGCGCAGGCGACGACCATCCGGCAGTAAACGCGGCACCCAGCGAGCAAGGCGATAGATAAGTCTCAGATCCGCTTTGATAACCGGCAAAATGTCAGGACGAATGACTTTGATGACGACCTCTTTGCCGTTCGATTTCAGTCTGGCCGTGTGGACCTGAGCCACTGACGCCGACGCCAGCGGTTGAATATCAAATTCATCAAACCAGGCTTCAACAGGGAGTCCGCCCATGGCTTGTTCGATCTGCGCTTTTGCCAGCTTACCATCGAAGGGAGCGACTTTGTCCTGTAACAACGCCAACTGATCGGCAATATGCGGAGGGAAGAGATCGCGTCGGGTCGAGAGCATTTGGCCAAACTTGATCCACACTGGCCCTAACTCCTGCAGAGCCAGTCTCAGTCTCTCTCCCAGCAATTTTTCTTTATGCCGGTTCGGCATCCAGAACAGGCAATAACGCCATAACCGCAGCGGCAGCGTGATCCGCATTTTGGGGATGAGCTCATCAAGTCCGTAACTTAAGAAAGTGCGAATGATGAAATATAGGCGCCGTACTTCACCTGGCGTCATTTAGCCTCCAGTTTTTCCAGCCGCCGGGTCAGCGTATCGACAGCGCGCTCCACGGCTGCCGTTTCCTCCGCAAACCAGGCAACCTCAAGCGGTCCGGGTGCCATTCGCCACTCTTCCGTAATGGCTTCAGCAACATAGCGTTGCTGACGTTGGATCCCGTGACGGAGAAATTTGGCCCC
Source organism: Citrobacter farmeri (assembly GCF_019048065.1). NCBI lineage: Bacteria > Pseudomonadati > Pseudomonadota > Gammaproteobacteria > Enterobacterales > Enterobacteriaceae > Citrobacter > Citrobacter farmeri. Next base: position 52,073 of record NZ_CP077291.1, on the reverse strand, counting down.
GCCACGAAGGGCTTTGCTGATCCCTTCTGCTGCGATGTCGCCGGTATAGGGTGCCAGCAGTTCAGCAGGATCAAATTCCGCCAGGTCTGCAAGGGCAACGAAATTTTGCACAACCTGAATATCACCCTGCACTTCCAGTTCGCCACTGCGAATTAACGCGGTCAGTTGCTGGCGGTCGCGTAATTTTGGCAACACGCTGGCATGGGTGATTACCGTACAGTCGGCCTCGCCAGCCCACTCGCCCAACACGTCAACCTGACGCTCGCTGAACAGCAGAATTAATGATGTCGAAAAGCCTTTTAGCTCCACACGCAGCACTTTTCCCAGCAGACGCGCTCGCGCCGTTTTCAACGCCGGCGAACGGTACAGGAATGAATTAAGCAGACTTTCCATTCCCGCAGTCACTAAGGGTTTAAAAGGCATCCCCGTTCTCCTGTCAGAACTTATAGCCGCGATGCAGCGCAACCACACCCGCTGTCAGGTTGTAATAGTCGACGCTCTCGAACCCGGCGTCCTGCATCATCGCTTTCAATGTGTCCTGATCGGGATGCATGCGGATGGATTCCGCCAGATAGCGATAGCTGTCGGCATCATTGGCGACCATAGAACCGATACGCGGCAGGATATGGAAAGAGTAGGCGTCGTACGCTTTGCTCAGCGGCTCGATAATCGGTTTAGAAAATTCCAGCACCAGCAGACGACCGCCCGGCTTCAGGACGCGGAACATAGAGCGCAGGGCTTTGTCTTTGTCCGTGACGTTACGCAAACCGAAGGAAATGGTAATACAGTCAAAAGTATTGTCCGGGAACGGCAGCGCTTCCGCATTGGCCTGGACGTATTCCACGTTACCAATCACGCCGATATTGCGCAGCTTCTCGCGACCCATTTTGAGCATTGAGTCATTGATATCCGCCAGAATCACCTTGCCGGTCTCTCCGACCAGGCGAGAGAATTTGGCCGTCAGATCGCCGGTCCCCCCGGCTAAATCCAGCACTGTCTGACCACGGCGGACGCCGCTACAGTCGATGGTGAAGCGTTTCCACAAACGATGAATGCCAAAAGACATTAAATCATTCATGACATCATATTTTGATGCCACTGAATGAAAAACGTGGGCCACCATGTCCGCTTTATGTTCTTTAGCGACAGTCTGAAAACCAAAGTGCGTCGTTTCTTGTGAATTATCCACCATCTCAGTGCCTGCTCATCTAAAAATTGTTCGAGAAGTGTAACAGATTGGGGCTCATTGCCCTACCCTTCTGCCCGTCCAGGCTATCCCGGATGGACTAATTCGATTGCTGCTTTATCCCGTCGTCATCAGAATAAGACGTGTCTTCCTGCTCTTCGGGTACCGATCGCAACCGATACTCTTCATCCTGTGTGGTGGCCTGTTCTGCCAGTTCAGGATTAATCTCGCGCTTAATTTCTACCCCTAAACTGCGAAACGCTTCGGCCTGCGCCAGCACGTTGCCACGTCCTGACGAGAGCTTTTTCATCGCCTGACGATAATTATCCTGAGCTTTATCCAGACTCTGCCCGATGGCGGACATATCATCGACGAAGAGGCGCATTTTGTCATAGAGCTTGCTCGCACGGTCCGCAATCTGCTGCGCATTACGACTTTGATGTTCGTAGCGCCACAAATTCGCAATGGTTCGCAATGCCACCAGTAACGTCGTTGGGCTAACCAGCATAATATTATTTTTAAGCGCCTCGGTAATCAGTTCTGGCTGTCGGTCGAGCGCCAACAGAAAAGCCGGCTCCACCGGGATAAACATCAGCACGTAATCCAGAGTACGCAGTCCCGGAAGTTGCTGGTAATCCTTCCGCCCGAGCAGACGAATGTGATTACGCACCGAGGCAATGTGCTCCTGGAGCGCGTTTTCGCGGGTGTAATCATCTTGTGCATTAAAATAGCGCTCATAGGCCACCAGCGTCATCTTGGCGTCAATCACCACATCTTTGCCCTGCGGCAAGCGCACGATCACGTCGGGCTGCATACGAGAGCGGACGTCATTTTCAATACTGACCTGCGTTTCGTACTCGTATCCTTCACGCAATCCGGACGCCTCCAGCACGCGGGTGAGCACAACTTCGCCCCAGTTCCCCTGCGTTTTGTTATCGCCTTTCAGCGCACGCGTCAGGTTGACCGCTTCCTGGGCCATTTGTGCATTAAGCTGTTGGAGATTACGGATTTCATGCGCCAGGGTGTGACGCTCGCGCGCTTCCTGACCAAAGCTATCCTGGACCTGGCGACGGAAGCCGTCCAGTTGTTCACGCAACGGCGTCAGCAGACCATTCAGGCTCTGCCGGTTTTGCTCATCAACCCGGCGATTGCTCTGTTCAAAGATTCGGTTCGCCAGGTTTTCAAACTGTTCGCTCAGACGCTGCTCGCTGTTGATCATCTGGCGGATTTTATCTTCTGCATGTTGCTGAGTTGCTTCCATGCGCGTGGTGACTTCACGCAGATCCGCTTCCAGCGAAGTATTAATACTGCGCAGGCTACGTAATTCGTTATTAAGTAACTCACACTCATCGCGCCAGTGCTCGCTTTGGGCAATCTGTTGTTTTGCTGCGCTTAATGCCGCAACCATCTCTTCACGTTCAGCGAATTGCTCGGCTTTCTGCTGCGCATGCTGATAGCTGGCCAACAGCCAGCCAAGCGCAATGCCCACCAGTGCAATAACCGCATAAATGATGATTGAGATATCCAAAATGCCTCCCGACGCCATACATCACCCGCACAAAATAGAATTGTGCTGTATAAACGTCCAGTTTTAAAGAACTTTCCTGCGAGGCGCTACGCAAATAATCGCGTAAAAGCAAAAGGCCGAACGCGTCGGCCTTTTATGGAGGGGAAGAGAATTAAATCAGACGACGCGCCGCTTCCACCACGATTTTCACCGCGTGGCTTTCGGTTTGTTTCATCGTCTCAGCATTCGGGATCTCTTGCTGAGTACGGTTGACGATCACGCCCGCAACCATCCCGGCACGCAGGCCCTGGCTTGCACACATGGTCAGCAGCGTGGCGGACTCCATTTCGTAGTTCATCACGCCCATTGACTGCCACTCTTCCATAGAACCTTTGAAACGACGCACCACGCGACCAGAGAAGGTGTCATAGCGTTCCTGGCCCGGGTAGAAGGTGTCAGAAGAGGCGGTCACGCCCACGTGAGTAGTGGCTCCGATGGATTTTGCCGCTTCAACCAGAGCGGTGGTGCATTCAAAGTCAGCGACTGCCGGGTACTCCATCGGCGCAAAGTGCAGGCTCGCGCCATCCAGACGAACGGACGCCGTGGTGACCAGAACATCGCCGACATTGATGTGCGGCTGAATGGCACCGGTGGTGCCAATACGCAGGAAGGTACGAATGCCCAACTGAGCCAGTTCCTCCACCGCAATAGAAGTAGACGGGCCGCCGATACCGGTCGAGCAAACAATGATGGCTTTACCGTCCAGTTCCGCACGCCAGGTGGTGAATTCACGGTGAGATGCCAGCTTAACCGGCTTCTCCATCAGCGCGGCGATCTTTTCCACACGTTCCGGATCGCCAGGGACGATAGCCAGCGTAGCCCCTTGTAAATCGTTCTTGGTGAGGCCGAGATGAAAAACGTCAGACCTGGACATATAAAACTCCTCTGTGATTCGGTTTTTGTCAGAAGAAGCAAAAAGACACTTTACCGAAGGACTTAAGATATTTTCGTGATTCTCATCACCATGATGCAATTAAGTTGCATAGACTTACCTGTAAAAAGTGACTCAAATCACATTAACAGTCCGATTTTCGCTTTCTTCGAACAAAAAGCGAACCGTTTGAGGCAGTGTGAATGGTTAAAGGCTGTCTATAGTTAATAGTGCGCTATTTTTCTAAGGGTACGGAGAATACCATGACATCAACACCACAAACCGGTTTTGCACCTGCAGCATCCCCTATTGCCTCTACCTCAGTTCATACTCCGGACGACACCATTGTCGCGGGTATTACCTCAATCCCTTCCCAGGGTGACGATATGCCGGCGTATCACGCGCGCCCGAAAAAAAACGATGGCCCACTGCCTGTGGTCATTGTAGTGCAGGAAATCTTTGGTGTGCATGAACATATCCGGGACATCTGCCGTCGTCTGGCACTGGAGGGGTATCTGGCTATCGCGCCGGAACTCTATTTCCGCGAGGGCGATCCGAATGATTTCGCCGATATTCCCACCCTGCTCAGCGGTCTGGTGGCAAAAGTGCCGGACTCTCAGGTACTGGCCGATCTGGATCACGTCGCCAGTTGGGCGTCCCGTAACGGTGGGGATGTACATCGCCTGATGATCACTGGCTTTTGTTGGGGTGGACGCATTGCCTGGCTGTACGCGGCACATAACCCGCAGTTGAAAGCCGCCGTGGCCTGGTATGGAAAGCTGGTGGGTGATAAGACGTTGAATTCGCCAAAACATCCTGTCGACGTGGCGACCGATCTGAACGCCCCGGTGCTAGGTTTGTACGGCGGTCAGGATAACAGTATTTCGCAGGAAAGCGTGGAGACCATGCGCCAGGCGCTACGCGCCGCTAACGCCAACACGGAGATTATCGTCTATCCCGATGCCGGTCACGCCTTCAATGCCGACTATCGCTCGAGCTATCACGAAGAATCCGCCAAAGACGGCTGGCAAAGGATGCTGGCGTGGTTTGCGCAGTACGGAAGTAAGAAATAAGTTCTGGCCCGGTACTCACCGGGCCAGCTTTTTCAGGATCACGCCTGACGCAAATTCTGTGCTGCCTGAACCATATTCGCCAGCGCTGCACGGGTTTCCGGCCAGCCACGGGTTTTCAGGCCACAGTCCGGGTTCACCCACAGGCGTTCAGCCGGGATACGCTGCGCCGCTTTTTGCAACAGCGCCTCAATCCACTCCACGCTCGGGACGTTCGGCGAGTGAATGTCATACACGCCTGGTCCAATTTCGTTCGGATAGTCAAACTCTTCAAACGACTCCAGCAACTCCATGTCGGAACGTGAGGTTTCAATGGTGATCACATCGGCATCCAGCGCGGCGATAGAATCCATGATGTCGTTAAACTCGCAGTAACACATGTGGGTGTGGATTTGGGTATCGTCCTTCGCCACCGCTGCGTTGATGCGAAAAGCCTCCACGCCCCACGCCAGATAGGCATCCCAGTCGCTACGGCGCAACGGAAGTCCTTCACGCAGTGCTGGCTCATCGATCTGGATAATACCGATCCCTGCAGCCTCCAGATCCGCCACCTCGTCACGAAGCGCCAGCGCGATCTGTTTGGCAATCGTTTCACGACTGACATCTTCACGCGGGAAGGACCAGCAGAGAATGGTAACCGGGCCGGTCAACATGCCTTTTACCGGTTTGTCGGTCAGAGACTGGGCGTATTTCGCCCACTCGACGGTAATCGCTTCCGGGCGGCTGACGTCGCCGATCACCACCGGTGGTTTTACGCAGCGTGAACCGTAGCTCTGTACCCAGCCATTCTGGGTAAAAACGAAACCATCAAGGTGCTCGCCAAAATACTCCACCATGTCATTACGCTCGGCTTCACCGTGAACCAGCACATCCAGACCCAGACGTTCCTGCTCAACAATTGCCTGCTTAATATGTTCCGCAATACCGGTACGGTAGTGGTTCGCATCAAGCTGGCCTTTTTTGAAATCCAGACGCAAACCGCGAATTTCCGTGGTTTGTGGGAAAGAGCCTATCGTGGTGGTTGGCCAGGCGGGCAGTTTAAAGCGGGCGCGCTGAGCTTCGGCACGCACTTCATAGGCATTTGCGCGCTGGCTGTCCTGAGCGGTAATAGCCGCCAGACGCTTTTTCACAGCCGCATTGTGCACTCGAGTTGAGTGACGACGTGCCTGAATCGGTGCACTCCATTCGGTAATGGCGGCGGTATCACCACTGTTCAGCGCATCGCGCAGCAGCGCCAGTTCGCAACATTTTTGCAGGGCAAAGGCAAACCAGCTCTTCACTTCCGCATCCAGCCGCGTTTCGACGTTCAGGTCGATCGGACTGTGCAGCAGAGAGCAGGACGAAGCAACCCATAACGCTCGTTCGCCAACAATATCTTTAATTTGCGCATACTTCGCTGTCAGGTCAGCGCGCCAGACGTTGCGACCGTTCACCAGACCGGCAGACAGCAGCCAGTCAGATGGCAGGCGTTTGTGCAACGCCGTCACGTCATCTTTGCCGTGGACCAGGTCAACGTGCAGTCCCTGCACCGGCAGCGCGGCAATGGCATCAAGGTTTGGCGTCACACCTTCAAAATAGGTGGTCAGCAGCAGTTTCACTTTCCCGGAAAGCGCATCGTAGGCCGGTTTAAAAGCGTTCAGCCACGCCTGCGGCAGCTCCAGCACTAACGCCGGTTCGTCAATCTGTACCCACTCGATGCCACGTTTTGCCAGTTCCGCCAGCACCTGCTGGTAAACCGGCAGGATATCGTTAAGCAGGCTCAGACGGTCAAACTGTTCGCCTTTCACTTTGCCGAGCCACAGATAAGTCACCGGTCCCAGCAGCACAGGTTTCACCTTGTGGCCCAGCGCCAGCGCTTCATCCACTTCTTCCAGCAGTTGTGTCCAGGTCAGTTTGAACTGCTGGCCTTTAACAAACTCCGGCACCATGTAGTGGTAGTTGGTGTTAAACCATTTGGTCATTTCCGCCGCGGCAGCCGGTTCACCGGTCGGCGCGCGACCGCGACCAATGCGAAACAGGGTGTCAATGTCGACGGAACCGTCTTTGTTCTGATGACGAGCCGGCACGTTGCCGAGCAGCAGGCTGGTGGTCAGAACATGGTCATACCAGGCAAAGTCACCCACCGGCAGAAGATCGATACCCGCTTGCTTTTGTTGATCCCAGTGGCGCGCTCGCAGCTCGCGGCCTACCGCCAGTAATTCTTCACGGGTCACATTGCCCGCCCAGTAGCTTTCTTGCGCTTTTTTCAGCTCGCGACGCAGGCCAACGCGAGGGAAACCGAGGGTGTGATTCAGTATTGTCATTGTATGCCTCTTAGAATATTTGCAGGTTTTAGCCGTCCAGATGTTTACACTGCTATAATTCGCAAGTACTGTATATTCCTCAAGCGCAATTTGTTCATGCCGAAGTGAAGGACTTTCATGATCGAGATTAAACACCTGAAAACGCTCCAGGCGTTGCGGAATACCGGGTCACTGGCCGCCGCCGCGGCGACGCTGCATCAGACCCAATCCGCCCTGTCTCACCAGTTCAGCGATCTGGAGCAGCGCCTTGGCTTTCGGTTATTTATTCGTAAAAGCCAGCCGCTGCGTTTCACCCCTCAGGGTGAGATCCTGTTGCAACTGGCCGGTCAGGTCCTGCCGCAAATTAACCGCGCGTTGCAGGCCTGCAACGAACCGCAGCAGACTCGTTTGCGCATCGCGATTGAGTGTCATAGCTGTATTCAGTGGCTGACCCCGGCGCTGGAAAACTTCCGTGCCAAATGGCCGCAGGTGGAGATGGATTTTAAATCCGGCGTGACGTTTGATCCCCAGCCCGCGCTCCAGCAGGACGAACTGGATCTGGTGATGACCTCTGACATTCTGCCGCGCAGCGGGCTGCACTATTCGCCAATGTTTGATTTTGAAGTCCGGCTGGTGCTGGCCCCCGATCATCCGCTGACCAGCAAGACGCAGGTAACGCCGGAAGATTTAGCCAGCGAAACGCTGCTGATTTATCCGGTACAGCGCAGTCGACTGGACGTCTGGCGACATTTTCTCCAGCCAGCGGGGGTCAGTCCGTCACTGAAAAGTGTGGATAACACCCTGCTGTTGATTCAGATGGTGGCAGCAAACATGGGCATTGCCGCTCTGCCGCACTGGGTTGTGGAGAGTTTTGAGCGCCAGGGTCTGGTGGTAACCAGACCCCTGGGGGATGGCTTGTGGAGCCGCCTGTACGCCGCCGTGCGTGACGGCGAGCAGCGCCAGCCGGTGACCGAGGCGTTTATTCGATCGGCGCGCAATCACGCCTGCGAGCATCTGCCGTTTGTACGGAGCGCGGAGCGACCCATTTTCGATGCACCCACAGTGACGCCAGTATCACAATCGCACCCGTAATAAAGCTCGGCCAGTGAGGTTGTTGGTGCCAGATTGCCAGATTAACCAGCAGTCCTGCGGGCACATGCATGTTGTTCATAATGCCCAGCGTGCCCGCATCGACCTGCGTGGCACCGTAGTTCCACATGAAGTAGCCGATCCCTGAAGCCGCCACGCCCAGGAATACCAGAATGCCCCACTGGAGTGTCGTCTCCGGCATTTTCTGCGTATTGCCGAGCATGAACCAGGCAACCACAGCCACCAGAAACGCGCCGATGTAAAACCATGCAAACGCGTTATGCTGCGGCATCGGGCGCGTCTCCATCAGGCGCTTATAGCCCACCATCCCGATGGCAAAGCTAATGTTGGAAAGTTGTACCAGCAGCAGGCCAGTCCAGAAATGATCGGTTACCTGGTCATAGCGAATAATCCCTGCGCCAATCACCGCCAGCAGCGCACTGAAAGCATAGCCCCAGCGCAGCCGCCGCTTGCTCATCAGATCGTAAATCAGCGTGATATAGAGAGGCGTCAACACGGTAAACAGCAGCAGTTCAGAGACGGTCAGGTAGAGATAAGCGTGGAAACTCAGCATATACATGATGCCAAGCTGCATGGCACCCACCAGCATGTACAGGCCGATAGTTTTCAGGCCGTGCCCACGCGTACGCAGGAAAGGCAGGAATACCAGCGCCGCCAGACCAACCCTAACCAGCACCGCAAAATAGCTATCGACGTGTCCGGCAAGGTACTCACCAAACAAACTGAAGGAGAAGGCCCACAGGATCGTGGTGATGATAAGTAACGCCACAATGGATATCTCTTAGAATAAGGAGTATCCATTGTAGCGGAGAGTTAAGTTGACAACTGATTAATTAACAGGCAATCATTTTAGCGCAAGAAAAGATCGCGCAGATAGTGCGGTACCGCGTCATCAACGTTGATACCAATCACTTCCAGTTCCGGATGCAAATCCTTCAGGCGCTGGTGAGCATTGCCCATAATGCAGCCTTTACCCGCCATCGATAACATTTCAGCGTCGTTCATGCCATCGCCAAAAGCGATGCAGTCTTTAAGGCTGTAACCCATCGCTTTGGCAACCGCTTCCAGCGCATGACCTTTCGACACGCCGCCCGCCATCACTTCCAGGCAAGTGAGCGTGGAGAAACTCACGTTTACGCGATCGCCCCAGCGCGCATTAATGGCCTGTTCCAGCGGCAGCAGAACGTCATGAGAATGGCTGGTAAAGAACACTTTGCTGACGCCTTCCGGCTCAAGTAAACCGGGTTCAAACAGCGTGTAATGGAATACCGCCTCTTTGAAAAAGCGCATTTCATCCGGACGATGGCGGTTCATAAACCATTCGTCATCACGATAAACGTTGGTAATGATATCCGGGTTAGTGTTCACCACGCCAAACAGATCGCTGGCAATGTCGCGATCCAGGTTATGGGTAAACACCAGATTTCCATCCATGTCATGCACCCGCGCACCGTTGGAGGTGATCATCCAGGACTTAATCCCCAAATTATCACGGATCTGTCCCACGTCGACATGATGACGACCCGTCGCAAAAACAAAATTAACGCCACGCGCGGTCAGCAGCTTCAGCGTTTCTTTCGCGTAGGGGGATAGGGTATGGTCGGGAGAAAGCAGTGTGCCATCTAAATCAGACGCAACAACCTGATACATATAAAAATTCAACCTCTAAGCAAAGCGGTTTCCGCTGATGAGTTATGCTTGTTGAAAAAATCAACAATAGCCTGAAGCGCAACTGAGCGCATAGCGTCCTTTTCAAAAAGGATCTCATGGTAAGCGCCTTTAATAACCAGCGGATGACCCCCTTCGACAGGGTGGCCCGCTGCGGCGCGGAGTTCACAAAAACGTTCGTGCATGCGGTTATCCACCACACGCTCTTCTTCGGCCTGAATCAGCAGGGTTGGCGTGGCGTCATCACGCGCGCCTGCCAGCACCTGTTCAGCCGCCAGGATACCTTCCCGTACCCAGTGATACGTCGGGCCGCCGACACGCAGTTGCGGCTCATCCGCATAAAAACGCAAATTACGCCGATAGCGCTGTCGACTGTGGGTTAATAAATTCATGCCAAAAGGCAATGCCCGCCAACGTCCTGTGCCAATCGCATACCCTTCCCGGATACGCTGATGGCCTTCGGCCCAGTCCAGAATATGGCGTACCATCCAGTCCGGCAGACGCATCACAATACCAAACATCGGCGCGCAGAGCGCGATAGCATCACACTGATGCGGGTGACGCTGCAAAAACAGCGTCGCAATCGCTCCGCCCATCGAATGCGCCAGGATGTAGCGTTTACGCCACGGTCCCGGTTGAACTTCCTGCTCCCAGAATGCCAATAAATCATCAACATAGTCGTTGAAATTGTCGACATGACCGCGATTGGGATCCGATAGCATGCGCCCTGAACGTCCCTGGCCGCGATGGTCAATAATGAGAATATCGAAGCCCAGATCAAACAGGTCATACGCCAGCTCGGCGTACTTCACATAGCTTTCTATTCGACCCGGACAGATGACGATGACACGATCGTTATGCGCCGCGCGAAACCGGACAAAGCGCACCGGCACTCGGCCCACACCGGTCAATTCCGCTTCTTCACGCTGACGCCAGAAGTCTGTCAGCGGCCCCATGGAAAAAGCCGCAAACGCGTTTTCTCTCGTTTCCCAGTCTTTTTGCTGCTGAAACATCGGGTATCCAGCCTCGTTTACCAGGTAAAAATCGTTTTTTCAGTAGCGCGTAACACTTTGTTGCGACAGTAGCGTATTGTGGCATAAAAACAGACAATCAGGGAGTTTCTCATGACCTTCGAATGGTGGTTCGCCTATCTGCTGACATCCATAATTTTGAGCCTTTCACCCGGCTCCGGCGCCATCAACACCATGACGACCTCCATTAATCACGGCTATCGTGGCGCAGCAGCGTCGATTGCCGGGTTACAGGCTGGACTGGGCATTCATATCATCCTGGTCGGCGTCGGTCTGGGCACTCTGTTTTCGCGTTCCGTCATCGCCTTTGAGGTACTGAAATGGGCAGGTGCCGCCTATCTGATTTGGTTAGGCATTCAGCAATGGCGCGCCGCCGGAGCCATTGACCTGAATACCATGGCCCAGACCCAGTCGCGCGGTCGCCTGTTTAAACGCGCGGTATTCGTAAATCTGACAAACCCCAAAAGCATCGTCTTTCTGGCGGCCCTTTTCCCGCAGTTCGTGATGCCAAAAGAACCGCAACTGATGCAGTACATCGTGCTTGGCGTAACCACCATTGTGGTCGATATCGTGGTCATGATCGGCTACGCCACGCTGGCGCAGCGTATCGCCTTGTGGATAAAAGGGCCGAAACAGATGAAGGCATTGAATAAAGTCTTCGGTTCACTGTTTATGCTGGTGGGTGCACTACTGGCGTCAGCACGCCACGCCTGACAGGTTGCCGGATAGCGGCTGGCGCGTATCCGGCACAAAGACTTACCGCGAAATGATCAGATGGATACCAAAGCCAGCGAACAACGCCCCGGCAAAACCGTCGATCCACTTCGCCAGACGCTGATAGCCGCGACGCATTTTCGGCAGCGCAAACAGGCTGGCGACCACGGTAAACCATGCGAAGGTCTCGACGATAATCAGCACGAAAATCCCCCAGCGCGCAGCGGTACCTACGCTGTCTCCAACAAACAGAGAAAAGACCGAACCGAAGTAAATGATGGCTTTCGGGTTAGCCAGATTCGTCAGCAACCCTTTCAGGAAACTGCGGCCGCTTTGCGCCAGTTCAACTTGCGGCGTGGGTGCAGCAACGTCCTGTTTTTTCAACGCGCCGCGCAGCATCTGGTAACCCATCCAGCACAGATACAGACCGCCACCCACCATGATAATGGTGTGTAGCCAGGCCATTTTTTCAATGATCAGATGCAGGCCGAGCAGCGCAATGCCTGCCCAGACCATGACGCCACAGGTAATGCCCAGTACGCCCATCATCGCTTCTTTGCGCGAGCGACTGACCGCCGTCTGCGAGACAAAAAAGAAATCCGGCCCTGGGCTCATCAGTGCCACAATGTGCACCATCGCCACGGTGAGAAATAACATTAGCATGATCGAAAATACTCGCGGGGGAAACAGTTCAGTGAGTCACCATCCTGGCACTTTTTTGCCTGGCTGACTACTCTTCGTCGTCACCATCGACGTGGGCGCGAATCAGCGCCATAAACGCTTTGCCGAAGCGCTCCAGTTTGCGCATCCCCACCCCGTTGACGCTGAGCATTTCGCTTGCGGACACCGGCATCTGTTCCGCCATCTCAATCAGCGTGGCATCGTTAAAGACGACGTATGGCGGGATGTTTTCTTCATCGGCAATGGCTTTACGCAGCTTGCGCAGTTTGGCGAACAGTTTGCGATCGTAATTACCACCGAAGGATTTCTGCATCACGCGTGGTTTCAGGGCAACAATACGCGGCACAGCGAGTTGCAGAGCGACCTCGCCGCGCAGCACCGGACGTGAAGCGTCGGTGAGCTGTAGCGCGGAATGCTGGGCGATATTCTGAGTAACGAAGCCCAGGTGAATCAACTGGCGGATCACGCTCACCCAGTGCTCGTGGCTCTGCTCGCGGCCCATACCGTACACTTTGAGCTTGTCATGGCCGAGTTCGCGAATGCGCTGGCTGTTAGCCCCGCGAATCACTTCCACTACGTACCCCATCCCGAAACGCTGATCGACCCGACCAATGGTTGAGAGCGCAATCTGCGCGTCCTTCACACCATCGTACTGTTTTGGCGGATCGAGACAGATATCGCAGTTGCCACACGGCTCCTGACGCCCTTCGCCAAAGTAGTTAAGCAGTACCAGACGACGGCAGGTTTGCGCCTCGGCAAACGCGCCCATTGCGTTCAGCTTATGCCGTTCAATATCCTGTAGCTGTCCCTGCGGTTTTTCTTCCAGACAGCGGCGCAGCCACGCCATATCCGCCGGATCGTAAAACAGCATCGCCTCCGCAGGCAGGCCGTCACGCCCGGCGCGACCGGTCTCCTGGTAGTAGGATTCAATGTTGCGGGGAATATCGAAATGGACCACAAAACGCACGTTGGGTTTGTTGATGCCCATGCCAAAGGCGACGGTCGCCACCACAATTTGCAGGTCGTCGCGCTGGAATTTCTCCTGCACGTCGGCACGGATGTGATTCTCCAGCCCCGCATGGTACGCCGCAGCGCTAATCCCCCGGCTTTGCAGACGCGCGGCGGTGTCTTCCACTTTCGCACGGCTGTTACAGTAAATAATCCCGGATTTACCGCGCTGTTCCTGCACATAGCGCATCAACTGATCGAGCGGTTTAAACTTCTCCATCAGCATGTAACGAATGTTCGGGCGGTCAAAGCTGCTGATCTGGATTAAGGGATCGTTGAGCCCCAGCAGGCGAACAATATCCAGCCGCGTGGTTTCATCGGCTGTCGCGGTCAACGCGACGAATGGCAGCGCAGGAAAACGCTGTCTGAGCTGACCGAGTGCGGCATATTCCGGGCGGAAGTCATGCCCCCACTGCGAGATGCAGTGCGCTTCGTCCACGGCCAGTAACACCGGATTCCAGTGCGCCAGATGCTCAAGGAAGTTATCCAGCATCAGACGTTCCGGGGCGATATAGAGCAGACGGATTTGCCCGGTGCGACACCCCGTCATCACTTCAAGCTGCTGCTCGCGGGTTTGCGTCGAGTTCAGACAGGCGGCCGCCACGCCGTTCGCCAGCAGTTGGTCGACCTGATCTTTCATCAGGGAGATCAGCGGCGAAACGACCACGGTCAGACCGTTGAGCAATAAGGCAGGGATTTGATAGCAGAGGGATTTTCCGCCCCCGGTTGGCATCACGACAAGGCAGTCGCGCCCCGAAACGACGGTATCGATAATCTCTTCCTGACCCGGGCGAAACTGTTGGTAGCCAAAGGTTTCATGCAAAACCTGCTTAGCACCTGGTTCCAGATTCAACACTTCCGCCTGCGCCACATTAACCCCGTTCGCTTAAATCAAAACAGGCGCTATTTTCAGCGCCTGAGGGAGAAACTGCAATGTTTAAAACACAATCATCGATCAGAAGATATCGTTGAGCATCACACCCACACCGACGCGCGTCTGATTAAAGTTATAATCAATCAGGGATTCGCCGTATCCGCTATATACCTGGGTATAGAGACGAATATGCTTCGTCATCGGATAACTTAGCCCCAGCTCCGCACCGCCGTAACCGGTATTCCAGTTGTACTGACCCTTCGCACTCAGCACCGCATCGCCCAGATGATAACCGACCTTAAGCTGATAATAGCCCATGTATTTGGTGATATCCGGGTTATCGTCGGTACTGCCGATGACGTACCACGGTTTGACTTCCACCAGCCAGTTGCCGTTTTCCGCCATCAGGCGCGTATAAAGACGGTTCCAGCTACGTGATGTCGGATCGGAACGCCCGTTCGAATCATGGTTGTAACCCATTTCCACGTCGCGCAACGTCCATCCGGCAACGCGGTAATCCGTCGCAAAACCGAGAAACAGCTGCGGTTCGTAGTTGGTTTCACGAAATGGCGACGACTCTTCAGTGTTGGATAGCTGCCACCAGGACTTCTGCGTATACGAGGCGCCCAGAACCGAGTTTGGCCCCGCAATCCCACGCCAGATCGGAAACGCCAGACTCAGTTGGAACTTCACTTCATCTTTGCGGGCGTTTTCGGACCAGTTGTAGGAACCGATCGCTTCTTTGTTCATGTCGCTGGTATTGGTGTAGATCAGATAGTTCGTATCGTAGGGGTAAAGCGTAAAAGGATTATCATGCTCCTGCAGCATATTGGCGATAATACTGCCTCGCACCGCTGGTGCATCATGAACCTCTTTCACCGTCGCCTCTTGCGCATACGCCGTCAGCGGCAGTATTGCTGCTGGTAGCAACCAAGCCAGAATCGCCCGCATTCTTGTTGTTCTCCTGAACGAAAGATTTTTGATTTGTTTATTTTTCTGCCAACCATTTTACATATTTACACACCACCTCGTTAGTTATCCCGTCTTAAAGTGGAAAACAACATTTAAGAAGCATAACATCAACATTTCATTAACCAATGGAGTGTTGGAATCGTATGTCTGCCGTACTGACTGCTGAGCAAGCCCTGAAGCTCGTGGGCGAAATGTTTGTTTATCACATGCCGTTTAACCGGGCGCTGGGGCTGGAACTGGAACGCTACGAAAAAGAATTTGCTCAACTGGCCTTTAATAATCAGCCGATGATGGTCGGCAACTGGGCGCAGAGCATTCTGCATGGCGGCGTGATCGCCTCTGCTCTGGACGTGGCAGCCGGACTGGTCTGTGTCGGTAGTACCCTGACGCGCCATGAAACCATCAGTGAAGACGAACTGCGCCAGCGTCTGTCCCGCATGGGTACGATTGATCTACGCGTTGACTACCTGCGCCCGGGTCGGGGCAATCGCTTCACCGCCACCAGCAGTCTGCTGCGCGCGGGAAACAAAGTCGCCGTGGCACGAGTGGAATTGCACAACGAAGAGCAGCTTTATATTGCCAGCGCCACCGCCACTTATATGGTGGGGTAAAAACAGGTAAACTGCTGTTACATTTCAGACATGAGTTTTCCCGATGGATGCAAAACAAACGCGGCTGGGCGTGTTACTCGCGCTTGCCGCCTATTTTATTTGGGGGATCGCTCCGGCGTACTTCAAGCTGATTTATTACGTCCCCGCAGATGAAATCCTGACCCATCGCGTGATCTGGTCGTTTTTCTTTATGGTGGCGCTGATCAGCATCAGTCGGCAGTGGTCGAGCGTGAAAGCGCTGCTGCAAACGCCGAAAAAGATCTTCCTGCTGGCGCTCTCGGCGGTACTCGTGGGGGGCAACTGGCTGTTGTTTATCTGGGCGGTCAACAACCACCATATGCTGGAAGCCAGCCTGGGTTACTTTATCAACCCGCTGGTGAACATTGTATTGGGGATGCTTTTCCTTGGTGAACGCTTCCGCCGTATGCAGTGGCTGGCGGTGATTCTGGCGACCTGTGGCGTACTGGTACAACTCTGGACCTTCGGCTCGCTACCCATCATTGCGCTGGGACTGGCCTTCAGCTTTGCTTTTTACGGCCTGGTGCGTAAGAAAATCGCCGTTGAAGCGCAAACCGGTATGCTGATTGAAACGCTCTGGCTACTGCCTGTTGCCGCAATCTACCTGTTCGGTATCGCCGACAGCTCAACCAGCCATATGGGACAAAACCCGATGTCGCTTAACCTGCTGTTGATTGCCGCCGGGGTGGTAACCACGGTTCCGCTGCTGTGCTTTACCGGTGCGGCGACGCGTCTGCGGCTTTCCACGCTGGGTTTCTTCCAGTACATCGGCCCGACGCTGATGTTCCTGCTGGCTGTGATGTTCTACGGGGAAGTACCAGGATCGGATAAGATGGTGACGTTCGCCTTTATCTGGGTCGCGCTGGCGATCTTCGTGACGGATGCGATTTATACGCAGAGACGGGGACGTCGGAGTTAGAGGATTTCCGGATGGCGGCTGCGCCTTATCCGGCCTACGATGATGTACTTTTTGTAGGCCCGGTAAGCGTAGTGCCACCGGGCGGGATCTTACAGCCAGTTCTTGCGCTTAAAGTACAGATATGGTGCCAGTCCCGCGAGTAGCATAAAGATAATCGCGCCCGGATAGCCAAAGCTCCATTTCAGTTCCGGCATGAACTCGAAGTTCATCCCATAACTGGACGCCACCAGCGTCGGCGGTAGGAAAACAACGGAAACCACCGAGAAGATCTTGATGATGCGGTTCTGCTCGATGTTGATAAAGCCCATCGCCGCCTGCATCAGGAAGTTCACTTTCTGGAACAGGGATTCGTTGTGCGGCAGCAGGGATTCGATATCTCGCAGGATCTCGCGCGCCTGTTCCAGTTGTCCGCCCGGCAAGCGAGCTTTGCGGACCAGAAAGTTCAGTGCGCGCTGGGTATCCATCAGACACAGGCGGACTTTCCAGCCGATATCTTCCAGTTCCGCCAGCGTCGAAAGCGCTTCATCGTACTCATCGCCCTGATGACCTTCCATAATTACCCGACTCAGCTCTTCCAGATCGCTGTAGATGTTTTCAATTTCATCCGCCAATTGCTCGATTTTGGTTTCGAACAAATCCAGCAGCAGTTCGTAGGCGTTACCGTCAACCATTGCCTGACTACGGGCGCGCATACGATACAGACGAAACGCGGGTAGCTCACGTTCACGCAGGGTAAACAGGCGGCCATCGCGAATGGTGAATGCCACAGTGGAGTTACCCGCGTGGTCTTCCGCATCTTCGAAGAAGAAAAAGGAGTGGATGTGCAGGCCGTCTTCATCTTCGAAGAAACGGGCGGATGCTTCGATGTCTTCCAGTTCAGGACGGGTCGCCAGACTCTGGCCCAGCTCAGATTGTACGCGCAGTCGCTCGTCGTCGTCCGGCTCGACCAGGTCGACCCATACGGCATCAATCAGGGTTTGTGACTCTTCGACTTCCAGCCGGGTGAGTCGGTTATTTTCCAGTTGAAATGCGCTCAGCATGACCGGGACTCCCAATGCTTAAAAATATCGGACAGTTCGGTGGGCACACAGAAACAATTGGGTTTCAGACCATTAAACAGCCTGACTCAGCGCGACGGGAAAAAGAGAAGGTCGCTGACAACCGCTAAGGCTATCAGCAAAAAGGGATAGCCTTAGGAGTTGATCCTGAATGACAGGATAATGAGCCAGTATCTACTGGGTGTGTCCAAGGCGAATGTCCTCTTAGCGTAATCGTGCGCGCATGTTACGCCAGCAAAAATTTGCCGTCAACACGCAACGAAACGCGAAAAAGTAATAATTTCCCCTTATGCAGAAAGGTTAGCAGAGCGGGAAACTTAAGTGATATTTATCTATAAGTTAGACCGTTTCCAGCTTCGCATACGCGGCGACGAGCCATTTGATTCCCTGTCCCTGGAAGGCCACCTGCAACCGGCTGTGTTCGCCGCTGCCTTCCAGATTCACAATGGTGCCTTCACCAAACTTCGCGTGGCGCACACGCTGGCCCAGCTTATAACCTGTGTCGTTCTCCGCCATCGGCGTCCCCATCCGCTGATGACTCACCGGGCGGCTGATCGTTGCACGCAGACGCACCTCTTCAACGCACTCTTCCGGCAACTCGCCGATGAAGCGCGACGGACGGTGATACACCTCTTTGCCATACAGTCGACGCGTTTCGGCATAGGTTAACGTCAGTTTTTGCATCGCACGGGTCACGCCGACGTAGGCCAGACGGCGCTCTTCTTCAAGGCGTCCGCCCTCATCCAGCGACATCTGACTGGGGAACATTCCCTCTTCCATCCCGACGATAAACACCTGAGGGAACTCCAGCCCCTTCGCCGAGTGCAGCGTCATGAGCTGTACCGCATCCTGCCAGGTATCCGCCTGCCCTTCGCCCGCTTCCAGCGCCGCATGGGAGAGAAATGCCTGCAACGGCATCAGGTCTTCGTCTTCTTCGTTGTAGCTGAACTGGCGCGTCGCCGTCACCAGTTCCTCTAAGTTCTCGATGCGGGTCTGGCCTTTCTCGCCTTTTTCCTGCTCGTACATCATGCGCAGACCAGAGTCTTTAATCACCCGGTCGGTCTGCACATGCAGCGGCATATCGACGGTTTCCTGCGCCAGCGCGTCGATCAATTCCATAAAACGTTGCAGCGCACTGGCGGCACGACCGGCCAGCGCTTTTTCCTGCAACAGTTCGCGACACGCCTGCCACAGCGTGAGCTGGCGATCGCGCGACGCCTGGCGCACCACGTCCAACGTCCGATCGCCAATTCCGCGCGTTGGGGTATTCACCACACGTTCAAAGGCAGCGTCATCATTACGGTTTGCAATCAAACGCAGATAAGAGAGGGCATCTTTGATTTCCTGACGTTCGAAGAAGCGCATGCCACCGTAGATACGGTACGGCATACTGGCCTGTAACAGCGCCTCTTCCAGCACACGCGATTGGGCGTTACTGCGGTAGAGAATGGCGCACTGCTCAAGCGCACCGCCGTTGTCCTGCCAGGTTTTGATCCGGTTGACAACAAAGCGCGCTTCATCCAGTTCGTTAAACGCACAGTAGAGCGAAATCGGCTCGCCTTCGACGCCATCGGTCCAGAGTTTTTTACCCAGACGTCCGTTGTTGTTCTCGATCAGGGCGTTCGCCGCGCTGAGGATATTGCTGGTTGAGCGGTAGTTCTGCTCAAGGCGGATCGTTTGCGCGCCGGGGAAGTCGTTCAGGAAGCGCTGGATGTTCTCTACCTGCGCGCCGCGCCAGCCGTAGATAGACTGGTCGTCATCACCCACGATCATCACTTTGCCGGTATCGCCGGCCAGCAGACGAACCCAGGCATACTGAATGTTGTTGGTATCCTGGAATTCATCCACCAGAATATTGGTGAAACGCTCGCGATAGTGCTGAAGAATATGCGGCTTGTTGAGCCACAACTCATGCGCGCGCAGCAGCAGTTCGGCGAAATCCACCAACCCCGCACGATCGCACGCTTCCTGATAGGCCTGATAAACCTTTTGCCAGGTTTGCTCAATCGGGTTACCGAAACTCTGAATATGATGCGGGCGCAGACCTTCGTCTTTTTGCCCGTTGATGTACCACATCGCCTGACGCGCCGGCCACTGCTTCTCGTCAAGATTCATCGCTTTAATCAGACGCTTAAGCAGGCGCAACTGGTCTTCGCTGTCGAGAATTTGGAAATCCTGCGGCAAATTCGCATCCATGTGATGCGCGCGCAGCAGTCGATGTGCCAGACCGTGGAAGGTACCCACCCACATGCCGCCCTGGCTGGTGCCCATAATCTGACCGATGCGGTGACGCATCTCTGCCGCCGCTTTGTTGGTAAAAGTCACCGCCATAATCGAGTAAGGCGAATTATTTTCTACCGTCAGCAGCCAGGCGATACGGTGTACCAGCACGCGTGTTTTACCACTCCCCGCCCCCGCAAGAACCAGCATGTTGCTACGTGGCGCGGCCACCGCTTCGCGCTGTTTATCATTGAGGCTGTCGAGCAGGTAAGAAACGTCCATTGGCACCGCCGCGTTAGGAATAGATAAACTGCGAAATGCCCGATGGCGCTTCGCTAATCGGGCCTACGTGATCGCAGTCAGCGTAGGGCGGATAAGCGTAGCGCCATCCGCCAAAACCCTGGAATTTTATACAGAACTGCGGGTGATTATATCAGCGAGGTCAAAGATGCCAACTGTGAAATTTCGATATGTGGCAGTAAACGGCTGTCAACGGTGTGCATCAGATCGGCATTTTCTGGTTTGATCCAGCAGGCCTGCAACCCGCTGCGGATCGCCCCGGCAACGTCGGTCGTCAGATCGTCGCCCACGTGCAGGATCTCGCCGATCGGGACATTCAGCTTTTCCGCCGCCAGAAAGTACATATCACTGAACGGTTTTGAGCGTCCGTCCGGACCGGCACGCAGTACAAATTCAAAATAGTCGCCAAGGCCAAACAGTTCCGGCTGCGCATTGCCGTTGGTGATCGCCACCAGCGGCCACTTTTTCGCTAAGGTTTTCAGCGTGTCATGTGTCTCTTGCGGGACATCAACCCGACTGCGCCACTTCGCAAAGTTCATCATCGCGGCGTTCGCACCCGCGACCGCCTCTTCCGCGGAGAGCCCGGCATTCAGCATGGCACGCTCAACGGCGCGATGACGCCAGCGGGTTACATCGTGATAAATTTCCGGTTCCGCTTCCCGTACCGCCTGACGCAGACGTTGCAGATCGGTATTTTGCAGCGTGCTTAACGCCGGGTGGTAGTTTTGCACAAAGGCGAGCGCTTCCTGCTCGGTGCGCTGGATAACCGGACGGTTATCGTAAAGGGTGTCATCGAGATCGAACGTGATCGCCGAGATGGGTCCTGGAGACCGGTAAAAACGCATTATTTCCCCCGTTTGGCGCGCGGATGCGCCGCATCGTACACCGAGGCCAGGTGCTGAAAATCAAGATGAGTATAGATTTGCGTGGTCGAAAGATTGGCGTGACCCAGCAGTTCCTGTACGCCTCGCAGGTCACCGCTCGATTCCAGCATATGCGTAGCAAAGGAGTGACGCAGCTTATGCGGATGCACATGGCTGTTTAACCCCTGCTTAATGCCCCACTCGGCAAAACGCTTTTGCACGTTGCGTGCGGAAATACGGTTACCCAGCTTCGACAGGAACAACGCGTCTTCCTCGCTACCAAACAATCCGCGCAGATCCAGCCAGTGCTCAATCCACGCCACCGCATTGCGGCCGATGGGCAGGCGGCGCTCTTTGCTGCCTTTCCCCATCACCCACACTTCGCCGGTGTCGAGATCCAGATGTTTGATATCCAACCCCACCAGCTCCGACAAACGCAGACCCGCGCCGTACATCACCTCTAACATCGCGCGGTCGCGCACGGCGAGCGGATCGTTAAGGTCGATATCCAGTAGGCGGTTAACGTCATCAACGTCGATATTTTTCGGCAAATGGCGCGGCGCTTTGGGTGCCTGTACCCCTTTCGCCGGATTGGCTTTCAGCTTGCCTTCGCTGACCATCCAGTCGAAGAAGCTACGCAGCGCTGAAAGACGTAGCGCGAGACTCGCAGGCCCAAGCCCTTTACGGCGGCTGCGCACAGCGAAACTGCGTACCATGGCAGCGTCACATTGTTGCCAACTTTGCAGTCCGGCTTCTCCGGCTAAGACAATGATGGCATCAAGCTGACGCTGATAGTTCTTCAGCGTGATGGGGCTAAGCTGACGTTCTACGCCGAGATAGCGCAGAAAGCGGGTGACATCGGTGGTGAAATCCGTCATACGCGTTCAATCCAGCGCTCCAGCAGGTCCGGCATCATCAGCGCAATTTCATGCAGGAGTTGCGTTCCCTGGCCCGTCTGATAGTGATGCATATCGCGGCTGCTGAACAGAATGACACCCAGATCGCCGTCACGTCCCAGCATCGACATCGCCACCGAACCAATCGCCTTCGCCTCCGGAAGCACTACCAGAAGCTCCGGACCATTCAGGGTGCCCAGATAGTGCTGTTCCTGTCCCAATCGCTGTATCCGCAGCGGTTCGAAAGCCTGACGGCTTAACGCCAGATGGGTATAGCTCGACGGCGCGCCAAGACGCCAGCGATCGGGAAACAGGCGCACCGTGGCACCGGCAAGGCCCAGTTCACGCGCCCAGCGATGAAAGCGCATCAACATATCATCCAGACTGGTTGCCGCGACCAGACGTCCCTGCAAATGCAGCAGGCGATAAAACAGGCTTTCGTTCGCATTCGCCTGCGCCATCAGTAATGACATGTTTTCTTCAAGGACGTTGATATGGTTACGCGCACGCGCCATATGCCACTCGACGAGCGAAACGGTGCCCCGCACCGGGTGCGGCACCCGCATCGCTTCCACGGCATGCGCATTGCGGATAAAAAACTCAGGGTTTTTCTGCAGATAGTCGACGACCGCCCGGTCATCGAGTTCCGTAAGCGTTTCCTGTAGTTCTTCCCCTGGTTGCTTCATAGATGGATAAACCCGTCGTAGACATGTGCCGCCGGGCCAGTCATGTATAACGGATGACCCGGACCTTTCCAGGCGATATCAAGGCGACCGCCCGGTAATTCCACGCGGACCTCTTCCGCCAGCAAACCTTGTTGGATGCCGACGGCGACGGCCGCGCATGCGCCGCTCCCACAAGCCTGCGTCTCTCCCGCACCGCGCTCATAAACACGTAAGCGAATATGCTCGCGCTTCACGACCTGCATAAAACCAATATTTGCCCGCTCAGGAAAACGTTCGTGGCTTTCCAGAACCGGTCCCAGCGTTTCCACGGTCGCCGTATCGACATCGTCGACCTGAATCACGCAGTGCGGGTTGCCCATTGAAACCACGCCGCACAATATTGTCTGTTCTGCCGCTCGCATAATATAGGTCTTTTCCGCTTTGTTAGCGCGGAAAGGCACCTGCGACGGCTCAAAGTTGGGTTCGCCCATGTTGACGCGCACCAGTTCATCGTCCGTCACGCTCAGCACCATCCGTCCATTCGCCGTACTGACGCGAATATCACGTTTGTTGGTTAACCCTTTCAGACGCACAAAACGAGCAAAGCAGCGCGCGCCATTCCCGCATTGCGACACTTCGCTGCCGTCGGCGTTAAAAATGCGGTAATGAAAATCCAGCTCAGGATCGTAAGGAGGTTCAACCACCAGCAGTTGATCAAATCCCACCCCCAGATGCCTGTCTGATAAGCGACGGATCAATTCTGGCGAAAAAAAGACATTCTGCGTTACCGCGTCGACGACCATAAAATCGTTGCCAAGGCCATGCATTTTAGAGAATTGCATTATTCACTCCATTCACGCGGGTACAGAAACACACCGTCAGTAGTTCACCTGGGAAGGCCCATCTCCCGTGGCGCGATCGTTTTGATCGGGCGTAGTTGATTGCGTTTGTGTATCAACCGGTTTAGTCGGCGGCGGTGCGTTTTTATCAGCTGGTGGGAAATAGAGCGGCCCTTTAAGGCCACAACCCGTCAGGCTGAACAGAGTGAGAAGAACAGCGAGTGCCTGAAACACGTTTTTCATTATGGATTGCCTGTAAGTTCATACTTTCTGTTTTCTATCATCGCAGGAGAAGGCGTAAAAGCAAGAGTTTGCCTGTAATCTGCAACGCGATTTGTTTCAGGTTATACTGCCGCCATCACGAAAAAACGGGAAACAACAATGAACGACAGTGAATTTCATCGCCTGGCCGATACCCTGTGGATGACCATTGAAGAGCGCCTTGACGACTGGGATGGCGACAGCGATATCGACTGTGAAATCAACGGCGGCGTGCTGACCATTAGCTTTGAAAATGGCAGCAAAATCATTATCAACCGTCAGGAGCCGCTGCACCAGGTGTGGCTGGCAACCAAACAGGGCGGCTACCATTTCGACCTGAAAGGCGACGAATGGATTTGCGACCGAAGCGGAGAAACCTTCTGGGATCTGCTGGAACAGGCGGCTACGCACCAGGCGGGCGAGGAAGTCAGCTTCCGTTAAGTCATATTTGCCGGATGACATCCGGCAAAATTTTTACGAGAAGTACTGCTGCAGCTGCGGCGTATCGTTATCCTGATTGGCTGGCGGAACATTGCCAAGGGACTGTGCGCGGAACGGGATCACCTGTGCGCGCCCTTCCGTGTTGACTATCTGATAGAACTGCGGCAGGTTGAAGTTGATGAAGCTGGAGCCGTAGGTAAAGCGGTCGTGCGATGACGAGTAGAAACGGCTGACATCGCGCACCAGCTCTTCTTTGCTGCCTTCGCAGTGGTGATACACTTCCGCACGATTACTCTCGTCCAGAATATAGATGTTAAAGCCTTTCTCATCGCCAGTCTCTTCAAAGAAGAACTGAATGATTCCCTCACTGGCGAAACCATCCACGACCGACGGCAGTTTCACCTGATTGGTTTCCACCTGAACGGACAGACCATGCAGTTTGTTATGCGATATCGCGCCGTAAAATTCGATGGCGTTTTCCAGCTTCTGTACCGACACGTTCAGGCGTTCAAAGAACAGTCCCCAGGTCTGACCGGAAACACGCAGCGCCTTAAAGCGTCCTGTCTCCTGACGGGTACTGGAAAGACGCAGTTCGATGCACTCTGAAACCAACTGCTGCACGCGGGTACGAATCAAACCGCGCAAATGCTGGCTGTAACAGAACACTTCTACACTGTCCGGCGGCGCGGCATCCTGGTGCATTTTGCCCAGAATCGTTTTCAGCGCTTCGATCATCGCCTGTTCACCGTTGAAATGCAGCGTTCGCACTTCGTTCCACGAGTTGCGATACAGCAGATCTACGCTGCCCACCAGGCAATTTTGTTCTTCACCAAAGCTGAAGACATCCAGCTTACGGAAGTCAAAATGGACTACCTGATTACGGAACGCCGCCGTCGGGTCATATTCGAGATTGACGATGATCGCCAGATGGCGAATTTCACAGGGGCTATAGAGCGCTTTCGGCGTCGGCGCAGGCAGGCGCAACGGGAAGTGATGCGACACATCGGCCACCATCTCCTGCAACTTCGGCAGATCGACGATGCCATTGCCCTTGATAAACAGATGTGTGCGTGAGGTCAGCAGGCCGTTAAACCACGCCCAGGCCACCAGCTTATTCAGATAGCGGTTATATTCCAGCGGCTGATGGCTGACGATGGAATCCATGTTTGGTGCACGGTTGTAGAGATACCAGCCTGAACGGTTGGCACGACCTGGCGGAACATGGATAAAGGTTAAATTGGGTTCAGAGAGGTCTGGCGAAATCTGCGGGTTCACCAGCGTGACTTTGCCCGGCAACGCTTCAAATGCGGCATAGAGCTTACGGGTCAGTACGCCAATATCCTGCGGGCTGGCGCTGACGCTGAGATTATTACGACGTGCAAAGCGGATCAGATTACGGTAGCTCTGCATCATGGCATCGAGCAGTTCGTTGTGCGCTTCACGCACCTGATCGATCTTCCAGTTCGCCCGGTTATCGAGCATGGCCAGGCGGGCGTCATCCCATCCCCACTCGCTCACTAACTGACTGAGCACTTCACGACGCCAGCCCACGCAGGCGCGTTCGCGGCTCAGTTTCTCGCACACTTTTAAATAGAAACATCGGCGCACTAAATCCAGGCGCGTCGGGTCTTCAATCGCCGTGAGGTATTCGGTCACGCGTTCCAGCATCATGCAGTACGGGTCGAGACCAAACGAGACAATCTCACCGTCATGCAGGCGCTGTTTAATGTCTTTCGCCAACAGGCGCGGATTAGGGTATTCCCAGGAATAGGCTTCCAACAGCAGCGTTTTCAGCACCGCTTTGTACGGTGAATCGATACTCTTATACAGTTGCCAGAGGCTGGCACCAAAGTACTCTTCAGCGGAGAGCGAGCTTAAACCGCCCAGATCCAGCCATTCGTTCGGCGTGAGGACACCCTGGGCGTAGAGCGTCATGACGTAGTCGTCGTAATGCTCTTCCTCATCTCCCGGCACCATATTCCACAGAATACGCTTACCGGCGAGGCGCACCGCGGTGCGATAGAATTCATCCAGCAACAGGATATGCTGCGTCGAGCCACAGTCTTCCCCTCCCAGACTGCCGCTTTCATTATGGCGGAAACGGTTTTCATCAATCAGGAAGAAGCTGACTTCCACTCCCAGTGAGGCGGCCCAGGTTTCCAGTAGGCTGCATTTGCGCTGCAAAAGTTGTCGTTCTTCACTGTCGAGCCAGGACTGGTGACACACCCAGATATCCAGATCCGACGAACAGCTTTGTCCGACAGAGGAGGTACTGCCCATAGAGTAAACGCCGGTGATCGGCAGTTCACCTTTTGGCGGATCCTGCGGTGCCAGACCGCGATACAGTTCCAGTTCGTTCAGGTAGTGGCGTTGAGTTTCATCAGGCGTGTAGAAGCAAATGCCTCTGGGAACGTTACCATCGAGGTATCCCGGCATCAGCGGATGGTGATAGTGCAATAATGTCGGCAGAAGACTGTACACCTGCTGGAAAGCAGGGCCCATGGCAGCAAGCGCGCGATCCACACGCAGTTGATTAATGGCATCCAGTCTCTGTTTCAGAGTCTCAATATAGAGGTACAAGACGTATCGCCTGATGTTGCTACCCGTCATGCTGTCGATTGCCGCAGCGCGATCCGCTAATCAACAACCTCCACCATTCGGGATAAACCAAATGACAAAAATAACCGTTACCTTTTACGACCTTTTTTTGTGCGTTCAGTCGAAAAAATGGTCTAAAACGTGATCAATTTAACACCTTGCTCATTGACCGTAAAGAAAGATGCGCTACATACAAGTGTAGCACCAATCGCTTCGCGTAAATTCTGGGGTACGATCTGACGGTTCCTCGTCATTAAATAGTGCCAGCCGCAACGCAGCGCCTTATCCTTGACTTACCTTTGACCGTAACACTGACATCCCACTTGTAAGGATGTTAGGATGAACCACGGACGATAATGACGGTAACAAGCATGTTAGACAATGTTTTAAGAATTGCCACACGCCAAAGCCCCCTTGCGCTCTGGCAGGCACATTATGTCAAAGACGCCCTGATGGCGAACCACCCCGGCCTGGTCGTGGAACTGGTGCCTATGGTGACGCGTGGCGATGTAATTCTTGATACCCCACTGGCGAAAGTAGGCGGTAAAGGCTTGTTCGTAAAAGAGCTGGAAGTTGCGCTGCTTGAGAAACGTGCCGACATCGCAGTGCACTCGATGAAAGATGTTCCAGTCGAATTCCCGGCGGGTCTGGGACTGGTCACAATCTGCGAACGCGAAGATCCGCGCGATGCCTTTGTCTCCAACACTTACAACACCCTTGATGAACTGCCCGCTGGCAGCATCGTGGGAACGTCCAGCTTGCGCCGCCAGTGTCAACTGGCAGAACGCCGCCCGGATCTCGTCATCCGTTCACTGCGAGGCAACGTTGGCACCCGGCTGAGCAAGCTCGATAACGGCGACTACGATGCCATTATCCTGGCCGTTGCCGGTTTAAAACGCCTGGGACTTGAATCGCGCATTCGCACCGCGCTACCGCCGGAAGTGTCGTTGCCGGCCGTGGGGCAAGGTGCTGTTGGCATCGAATGCCGCCTTGATGACAGTCGGACTCAGTCGTTGCTGGCGCCGCTGAATGATGAAATCACCGCACTTCGCGTCAAAGCCGAGCGCGCCATGAATACCCGCCTGGAAGGGGGCTGTCAGGTGCCGATTGGCAGCTATGCTGAAATCATTAACGGTGAGATTTGGCTACGCGCGCTGGTCGGTGCGCCAGACGGTTCGCAAATGGTACGCGGAGAACGCCGTGGCTCGCCCGATCAGGCGGAGCAGATGGGCATTTCGCTGGCCGAGGAGCTACTGGATAACGGTGCGCGCGCCATTCTGACTGAGGTTTATAACGGAGAATCCCCCGCATGAGTATCCTGGTCACCCGCCCGTCTCCCGCAGGGGAAGAGTTAGTGAGCCGTCTGCGCGCACTGGGGCAGGAGGCCTGGAGTTTTCCGCTCATCGAATTTACCCCGGGTCGCGATTTATTGCGCCTGGCCGGGGTGTTTTCGACGATCACCGATAACGATCTGCTCTTTGTGCTGTCACAACACGCGGTCTCTTTTGCCCATGCGCAACTGGAACGCGAAGGGATAAAGTGGCCTGCCGCCGCGCACTATTTTGCTATTGGCCGCACGACTGCTCTGGCACTTCATACCGTCAGCGGATACGACATTCGCTATCCGCAGGATCGGGAAATCAGCGAAGTCTTGCTACAATTACCTGAATTACAAAATATTGCGGGTAAACGTGCGCTGATTTTACGCGGCAACGGCGGTCGGGAGCTGTTAGGTGAAACCCTGACAGCACGCGGAGCTGATGTCATTTTTTATGAATGTTATCAACGCAGTGCTAAACATTACGATGGGGCACAAGAAGCGATGCGCTGGCAGTCGCGCGGCGTGACAACGGTGGTGGTCACCAGCGGGGAAATGCTGCAACAGCTCAACGCGCTGATCCCGCAGTGGTATCGTGAAAACTGGTTACTACGCTGTCGGCTTATCGTCGTCAGCGAGCGTCTGGCGCACCTCGCCCGGGAACTGGGCTGGCAAGATATTAAGGTCGCTGATAACGCCGACAACGATGCGCTACTGCGCGCATTACCATAACTCTCATAATGGGAAGCCATAATGACGGAACAAGAAAAATCCTCCGCCGTGGTTGAAGAGACCAGGGAGGCCGTGGAGACTCAGCCACAGCCAGCCACTCCAGCTACTGCTGAAAAAAAGAGTAAAAACGGCACTGCGCTGATACTGAGTGCGGTGGCGATTGCCATTGCACTGGCAGCAGGCGTTGGGCTCTATGGCTGGGGAAAACAACAGGCGACCACGCAGACAGCAACCAGTGATGCGCTGGCTAATCAACTGACCGCGCTGCAAAAAGCGCAGGAAAGCCAAAAGGCAGAGCTGGAAGGTGTCATTAAACAGCAGGCCGCCCAACTGGAGCAGGCCAACCGCCAGCAAACTGAGCTGGCGAAACAGCTGGATGAAGTCCAACAGAAAGTCGCCACTATCTCCGGTAGCGATGCCAAAACCTGGCTGCTCGCGCAGTCCGATTTCCTGGTCAAACTGGCCGGGCGTAAGCTGTGGAGCGATCAGGATGTCACAACGGCGGCCGCGCTGCTGAAAAGCGCAGATGCCAGTCTCGCGGACATGAACGATCCCAGCCTGATTGCCGCACGCCGGGCAATCACCGATGATATCGCCAGCCTTTCCTCTGTCGCTCAGGTGGATTACGACGGCATCATCCTGAAGATTAACCAGCTTTCTAACCAGATCGATAACCTGCGTCTGGCGGATAACGACAGCGACGGCTCGCCGATGGACTCCGATAGCCCTGAGCTTTCCACTTCGATCGGTGAATGGCGCGTCAATTTGCAAAAAAGCTGGCAGAACTTTATGGACAGCTTTATCACCATCCGCCGCCGCGATGACACCGCCGTGCCTTTGTTAGCGCCGAATCAGGATGTCTATCTGCGGGAAAACATCCGCTCTCGCCTGCTGGTTGCCGCCCAGGCGGTACCGCGCCATCAGGAAGAGACCTACCGTCAGGCGCTGGATAACGTCTCCACCTGGGTACGTGCTTACTACGATACCGACGACGCCACGACGAAAGCGTTCCTTGAAGAAGTGGACAAACTGAGCCAGCAGAGCATCACGATGGACGTACCCGAAACGCTGAAAAGTCAGGCGATCCTCGAAAAACTGATGCAAACCCGCGTGCGCAACCTGCTGGCGCAACCAGCGGCCGCACCGTCTGCAGCGGCACCCGCCACAGCCCCTGCACCTGAAGCACCGCAGGCAGAAACCCCGGCAGCCGCGCCGCAAGGAGAATAATGATGCTAAAAGTATTATTGCTCTTTGTGCTGTTGATCGCGGGGATCGTGATCGGCCCGATGATTGCAGGTCATCAGGGTTACGTCCTGATCCAGACCGACACGTATAACATTGAAACCAGCGTAACAGGTCTGGTTATCATCCTGATCCTTGCGATGGTGGTACTGTTTGCCATCGAATGGCTGCTACGCCGCATCTTCCGTACCGGCGCCCATACGCGCGGCTGGTTTGTTGGCCGAAAACGTCGTCGCGCCCGCAAACAGACCGAACAGGCGCTGTTGAAACTGGCGGAAGGTGACTATCAGCAGGTTGAGAAGCTGATGGCGAAAAATGCCGATCATGCTGAGCAGCCGGTAGTGAACTACCTGCTTGCCGCAGAAGCGGCGCAACAGCGCGGCGATGAAGCCCGTGCGAATCAGCATCTGGAACGTGCGGCAGAACTTGCGGGTAACGACACGATCCCGGTTGAGATTGCGCGCGTCCGCCTGCAGCTGGCGCGCAATGAGAATCATGCCGCGCGCCACGGGGTGGATAAACTGCTGGAGGTGACGCCACGTCATCCGGAAGTATTACGCCTGGCGGAACAGGCCTATATCCGTACCGGTGCCTGGAGTTCGTTGCTGGATATTATCCCGTCAATGGCGAAAGCTAACGTCGGTGATGAAGAACACCGTGCGATGCTGGAACAGCAGGCGTGGATTGGTTTGATGGATCAGGCACGTGCCGATCAGGGCAGCGATGGCCTGCGCGAATGGTGGAAAAACCAGAGCCGTAAAACCCGCCATCAGGTCGCCCTGCAGGTGGCAATGGCCGAGCATCTGATTGAATGCGACGATCACGACATGGCGCAGCAGATAATTATCGATGGCCTGAAGCGTCAATATGACGATCGCCTGGTATTGCCAATTCCGCGTCTGAAAACCAATAACCCGGAACAACTGGAAAAAGTGCTGCGTCAGCAGATCAAGACCGTCGGCGATCGTCCGCTGCTATGGAGCACGCTGGGCCAGTCGCTGATGAAGCACGGCGAATGGCAGGAAGCGACCGTTGCCTTTCGCGCGGCGCTCAAACAACGTCAGGACGCGTACGATTACGCCTGGCTTGCTGACGCGCTCGATCGCCTGCATCAACCGGAAGAAGCGGCCACCATGCGCCGTGACGGCCTGATGCTGACGTTACAAAACACGCCCCCGCAGTAACGCCCTAACGCCCGGTGGCGCTTCGCTTACCGGGCCTACAAATTTCCCCACCGCAGAAATAAAAAAACGCCTGCTCTTTTGGAGCAGGCGTTAAACAGGTCTGTATGACAACATAAATGGGTGCTTCACTCAACGTTATGTCCATGGTGTTTGATGAGGCCGAAGCGACATCTGTCTGTGGACGATAAGCACCGTAAACGGCTCTGCATCATTCCTGAGTTTATGAGGCACTATGGCGAGCATAAGAGATGGAATGAGCATCTACCCGTATATTATTGCACATTGCATGCCAGGATTGCACCGCTAAAAATAAGGATTAAGACATTTCGCGATCCCTGTACTGACGCGGGTTGTCGGCAGCTTTCCGTATATCTACTTGCCGGGAATGCAATGAATTGTCGCTTAGCAGAGACAGATCTCACCCGATATACGAAAGCGCTTAAATATCATAACGTTAATCGTCACCAAATGGCGACAATGGCACACAGAGCGGTCTCAGGGAAGCAACAGAAGAAAAAAGGAAGAAAGCGGATGGTGTAGAAAAAGAAAAACCCCGCCGAAGCGGGGTTCAAAATTGGTCGGCGAGAGAGGATTCGAACCTCCGACCCACTGGTCCCAAACCAGTTGCGCTACCAAGCTGCGCTACTCGCCGATGTACTGCTTTTTTGAATTTTTAGTTCAACTCTTTAAGTCGTGGTGCGAGGGGGGGGACTTGAACCCCCACGTCCGTAAGGACACTAACACCTGAAGCTAGCGCGTCTACCAATTCCGCCACCTTCGCATTTCACAACTTTTAATAATGGGGTGGCTAATGGGATTCGAACCCACGACAACTGGAATCACAATCCAGGGCTCTACCAACTGAGCTATAGCCACCACTACAAATCTTTTTACGCGGTATCGAAACCACCGCAGCTCCAGCACCGGGTGAATGGTGCGCCCGACAGGATTCGAACCTGAGACCTCTGCCTCCGGAGGGCAGCGCTCTATCCAGCTGAGCTACGGGCGCTTAGCGCCGTTGCGGGGGTGGATAATACGGACTTCACACCCCGCTGTCTAGTGCCTTTTTAAATAAAATGCGCGTTTGGTTACGCTTTGCGCGTTTTGTCGCTTATTCCCCCGTTTTCTGGGCGATCCCCTGACGATTGAAGCCAAAAACCTTGTAAACAAGCGTCACGGCACACAGGAAGATGATACCGACAAACAGCGACATACGGGTATCTTCATTAAAGTACATGCCGATCAGTACACAAACCAGGAAGGCCATCGTCAAATAGTTTGCCCACGGGAACAGAATAGAACGGAACGGATGGCTGGCCATCGCCGCTTTATGCGCCCGGCGAAAACGAAGTTGGCTAATCAGGATCACAAACCACGGCACCATCCCCGGCAGTACGCTTGCGCTATACACATAGACGAAGACGCGCTGCGGATTAGGAATGATGTAGTTCAGGCACGAACCGACCAGCAGAATCAGAATCGACAGCGCCACGCCCGCCACCGGAACGCCATGACGGGAGACTTTCGCCATCGCCGCGGGCAGTTGACGGTTTTTCGCCAGCGCGTAGAGCATACGTCCACAGCTGTACATTCCACTGTTACAGCCAGACAGCGCAGCGGTCAGCACGACAAAGTTGATGATCGCCGCGGCGGTGGTGATACCAATTTTGGCAAACGTCAGGACGAACGGACTGCCGTTACTGCCAATTTCGTTCCACGGGAAAATGGTAACGATCACGAAAATCGCGCCCACGTAGAAGATCAGAATACGCCACAGCACTTTACCTACCGCGCTACGCAGCGTGACCTGCGGGTTTTTGGCTTCCCCCGCCGTAATCCCAATCAGCTCTACGCCCTGATAAGAGGCGACGACAATACACAACGCGGTAAGGAAGCCTTTCCAGCCGCCGGCAAAGAAGCCGCCGTGCCCGGTCAGGTTGCCAAAGCCAATCGGCTGACCGCCGTTGCCCAGGCCGAAGAAAATCACGCCCAGACCCACCACAATCATCACGATGATGGTAGTGACTTTAATCATCGCGAACCAGAACTCGATTTCGCCATACAGCCGAACGGCTGCCAGGTTTGCCAGCGCCACCAGTCCAACGGCTATCAGCGCGGGTATCCATTGCGCCATCTCCGGGAACCAGAACTGGACATAGACGCCGATCGCGGTGATTTCCGAGATACCAACCGCCATCCACATAAACCAGTAAGACCACGCGGTGAGATAACCGAAGAACGGACTCATGTAGCGGTGAGCATAAACGGCGAACGAGCCGGCTACTGGCTCCAGGAACAGCATCTCCCCCATTGAGCGCATAATAAAAAAGACGAACAGGCCGGCGACGATATACGCCAGCAACACCGAAGGTCCTGCCCATTTCAGGGTGCTTGCCGCCCCCATAAACAGACCGACGCCAATGGTGCCCCCAAGGGCAATCAATTCGATATGACGAGCCTCCAGCCCACGCTGTAGCTCAGGTTTTTTCTCTGCCATAAATCCTCTTGTCGTGTTTGTTTGCTTTCCGGCATTGCCGGTTATTGTTATGGGTACATCGCTGGGGGCGCATGTTTTCGCAAATTTGGCAAAATGGCAAACGAAGCATTAAAAAAATGCATATTTTGTATAATAACGGAGCAAAAATGCGGCAGTGAGGTAGCGCATGGAGCAGAATGCGCTACCCACATAAGGAAGGGGTTTCAGATATTTCCGCTGTAGTGCCAGCGTAGGTAGCGCAGTAAACGGAGCTGACGAGTAATGCGGCTCGGCTGCGACAGCAGGCGATACAGCCACTCCAGCCCCAGGTTCTGCCACACTTTCGGCGCGCGTTTTACGTGACCAGTGAAGACGTCATAAGTGCCACCGACCCCCATATAGAGCGCATGCGGATGCACCTGTCGGCAATCGCGCATAAAGATTTCCTGTTTCGGCGATCCCATCGCTACGGTAACGATTTTCGCTCCGCTGGCATGGATCTGCTCAAACAGCGCAGAACGCTGCTCCGGCGTAAAATAGCCGTCCTGACTACCCACAATGTTCACCTTCCACTGGGTGCGCAGTTTCGCTTGCGTTTGCGTCAGCACTTCTGGTTTTCCGCCGACCAGGAATACCGGCGTACCTTCCTCGCCCGCACGGGCCATCAACGCTTCCCAGAGATCGGCACCCGCCACGCGAGAAACCTGGGCATTCGGGAATTTTTTGCGTACCGAGCGCACGACGCTGATTCCGTCGGCGTATTTATATTCCGCAGCCTCAAT
This sequence comes from Citrobacter farmeri, assembly GCF_019048065.1. Classification (NCBI taxonomy): domain Bacteria; kingdom Pseudomonadati; phylum Pseudomonadota; class Gammaproteobacteria; order Enterobacterales; family Enterobacteriaceae; genus Citrobacter; species Citrobacter farmeri. The sequence goes on along the minus strand of NZ_CP077291.1, from coordinate 17,616 downwards.
CAGGGTGCGGACTTCCGGGTTATCTTCCGCCGTCAGAACCTTTTCTGCGTTAATCGCCACCAGCGTACCTTGCTTAAGCTGGCCGTCGGCGTAGAGATAGTCCAGCGCATGGTGCATATCTCGCCAACCAATCAACTGGAGCCCACGCAGATCATAAATCGGTGCAGTTGTATTATCAGTCATTGCTATCCTTCAACCTGTTTGTCTGGCAGGGCTCGCAAACGTTTATGGATCAGTCCAGCCCGGTCAAACAGCCAGAACAGAAGTTTTGCCACCAGCAAACAGGCACCAAAAACCACCAGGAAAAAAACAACACGCGAGACAAACGAGTCCAGTCCCTCTCGCGCCAGCACGATCATATTGAAAATCGCACCAAAGCAGAAACTATGCAAAATCGCGGCCTTGTAGCGATTAGTCTCACGATTACCCAGCTCATACAGCCAGTCGAACCATTTGATGATCAATCCCACCACAATGGCCCCCAGCGGGATAAACAGCGCGCCACCCATCACCACCAGCGAACCAATCAGCGTCGGTGAGATCGCCAGACCAGAATGGTTGTTCAGCACTTCCCACGTAAAATAGTTCGCGGTATTCAGCACCACGCTCGGTCGACCCGGCCACAGCCAGGAGGGAATAAAGACGTAGAAATCGCGGGCAATTGGTGCCAGCCCCTGGAACTCAATCTTGTCGTAGTTTTGCAGTAACAGCGCCAGGTTCTCCCACGGGGAAAACGTGTCGCGGGTGAGATAGAGAAACGTATAAAACGCCTCGTCGCCGCTGACGTTCAGCCCGTAGCGCTTCAGCGCCAGCCAGAACATACCGACAATCCCCAGCACCCCCGCCGCCGCCAGCATCCACAGTGAGATCCAGCCGCGAATAATGCCGATGAACAGGAAAATGGCGAAGGCGATGATGATATTGGCGCGGGTACCGCCGACGATCATATACGTCAGCAGGCCAAATGCGACCGTGCTGACCAGGAAGAACAGCCACGCTTTGCTGTCCTGACGCAGGAAATAGACCACCAGCATTGCCGGGATGAAGAAATAAAAGAAGCGTTTTAGCGCCACGCCGGAAACTTCACTGGAAAAAATCTGGCTGTACGACTGCAGGCGAAACAGCAAAAAGCCGTTGTGCATGAAGAAGATACCCACGCTGATGAGCGCAATCCCCATCAGAATCACCCAGGTAAGATGGGTTTCCACCCGATTCATGGTGAACAGCGGTTTGCGCGGCGCATCCGCAACCCGTTTGCGTAAGCGGGTCTTATAGGTCACATAGTAGATCGCGTAGAAACAGGCGGCGGAAAGCAGCGCCTGTAGCAGGATTTCCGGCGGTGCGACAGCGACGTCGAAGCGGAATGTCAGCACGCTGGTTAGCGGAAAGCCAAAAAAGAAGGTCAGCAAAAAAAGCAGTGAGAAAAACACGTTGAAATTGAAGCGCACGCGGCGAAATTCAAACCAGGTCAGCGTGGCGATAAACAACGTAGAGAGGAGCCAGACGACAAACAGGCCGCTGAACTGCATGAGGCTCATAGCGCCTCCCCTGCGGCGATCTGCAATGCGTGATGCCAGGGCTGCACGTAGTTCGGGCTAAAGAAAGTAATGGCCTTTTTATCCACGGATGCCAGTTGGCGCTGCGCTTCGCGCACCACCTGTTCGTTCAACTCGTCGCTGGTGAAGAGCACCGGCAGATGTTGCTCCACCATGTCCTGCCAGAACGGATTCTCGCGGTTTAGTACACAGGGCACTCCCACCTGAATCAGCAAGCATAAGGTGCCAATTCCCTGCTGACGGGCAAAAATAAAGTACCCGAGATCGCACTGACGAAGCAGCGCCAGATAGTCGTCGAACGCCAGCTTGTCGCTGAGGATCTGCAGGTTATCCGCGCTGAACAAGCTCAGACCCGCCTGGCGGACTTGGGCGATATACGCCTCGTTATTCGCCGGATAGCCCATCGGCACAACCACGTTTACCGTGTCGCCAAACTGCTGATGAACCGCCCGCAGCGCAGCAATATGTTCGTTACTGCGATCGCCAGAGTTGCCCACCAGAATGGTCATTTTTCCGCTGCGTTGACGAAAATTCACCATATTGTTGAGCGAGGGATCCATTCGCGTTGGGAAATAGAGCAGCTCACCCGGCACGCGCGGGTGCTGTTGAGCGAAATAGTTCAGATCGCCACGGGTGGCAAAAACGCCCCCGACACGGCTTTGCGCCAGGCGGCGAATCGGATAAAACAGTTTGAATTTCAGGCCACTGGAGACTTCATATAGATCCGCCCCCCAGATGTGCCAGTAAAACTGGCTGGGCTTGATTCCCCCGCTCAGTAATGCCAGCCACAGCGCCGTATTAAACTGACCGTGGAAGAAGAAACGCTGTTGTCTGTTTGCTTTGGCTTGTGCAATCACCGCCTCCGCCAGCGATTTTTTACCGCTGAAGAAACGAATGGAGAGCGCCGGGCAGCTTTCCGTTAGCCCGGTATCCTGACCGGCAACCATGAAGACACGGGCATGCTCGCTGGTCGATGCCAGCGTATCGTTGAAAAACCGCAGCACGGTTTGATTATGGTGAGGGATATCCGATCCCAGTACGTGAATCAGTACAGTCATGCCCGCCTACGCCAGAGTAAAAATACGCAACAACACAGAGAGAAATAGACGACGTACGTGGCCATATAAGCCTGTGCCGCACCCAGCGCGCCGTGTGCCGGGATCAGCCAATGCGCAAATGCCGTCAGTAAAATGAACTGGCTGATTTCAGCCAAAATATAAAACCGCAGTGACGCTTTGGCGATCACCAGATAACCGAAGACATACGCCCCGACTTTCAGCACATCTCCGATTAACTGCCAGGCAAACAGATCGCGCATGGCGGTGAATTTCTCAGAGAACAACAACCAGATAGCAAAATCACGCAGTAGCCAGACGGTGAAACTCGCGGCGGCCACCGCTGGCAGAACAAACTTCAGGGACTTCACGACTTCTCGCGTGATATCCCGCTTTTCGGTGAGACGCGACAGCGTCGGTAACAGGTAGACGCTGAACGAAGCGGTAATAAATTGTAGATAAGCATCCGAGATACTGCTCACCCCTTGCCAGATCCCGACGTCATCCCAACTATAATGCGCAGCCAGCAGGTTTCGCATCATCACATATGCCACGGGCAGCGTGACGGAGGTGATCAGCGCCATCAGGGTAAATTTGCTGAGTTGCCCCGCCAGCCCCTTATCCCATGACGGTTGCAGATAGCGCAGCGGGATCGTCCCGCGTTTCATCAACATGGCAGCCGCAGGGATCACCACCAGCGCTGGCACCAGCGCCAGACCGAGGAGCGCGCCTTCATAGCCCCCCAATCGGTAACAGCCATAGTAGGCAACAACGCCCACCAGGCTGCCGACAATCAGTGACAGCGCATTTCCCGCCGCATCACGAAATCCTTTCATTAACGCCAGCAGCAGGTTGGCCCAGGCAATCCCCATCTGCACCAGCGCCACTAAGCGCACCAGCCCCTGATACTGAGTATGGCCGAACAGTCCCTGGCTAATCGGTGCCGCTGCGAGCAGAAACACCAGCGCCAGCAGCGTCGAAAAACCCAGCACCATTGCCGAAGACGTCCCGACAACTCGCCGCAGTTGTTCCGGATTATCATGGGACTGCGCAACGTATTTGGTGACGCCATTGAAAATGCCGGCCCCCGCCAGGACACCGAGTACGGTGACCATCTGACGGAAGTTTCCTGCCTGACCAACGCCAGCCGGACCGAAAGACACCGCCAGCAACTTAACGACCAGTAACCCCGCGCCAATTTTGACCAGCGTGCTGGTCGCCGTCCACAAGGACGCTTTCGCAAGCGACATATCAGGCGAAATAGTTGAGCAATGTCGTAATCACCGTACGCTGATTCACTGCCGACAGGTTATAAAACAGCGGCAGGCGCAGCAGGCGCTCACTCTCTTTGGTGGTGTAGCGATCCTCACCGGAAAATTCACCAAACTTGTCGCCAGCCGGGCTGTCATGTAGCGGAATGTAATGGAACACCGCCATAATTTCAGCTTCTTTCAGAAAGTTAATCAGTGCATTACGATCGTCTATGTCGCGCAGCTTGATATAAAACATATGGGCGTTCTGTTTACAGTCATCCGGAATGGAAGGCAGTTCAATTCTGCCGGCTCGCGCCAGCGGTGCGAAGGCATCGTAGTAGGTCTGCCATAGCGCCAGACGCTGCTGATTAATACGGTCCGCCGCTTCCAGTTGCGCCCAGAGATAGGCAGCCTGTAGATCGGACATCAAATAGCTGGAACCAATGTCGCGCCAGGTATATTTGTCGACCTGGCCGCGGAAGAACTGGCTGCGGTTAGTGCCCTTTTCGCGAATGATTTCCGCACGCTCGATAAGGCTGCGATCGTTAATCAGCGTCGCGCCGCCTTCACCACCCGCAGTGTAGTTTTTCGTTTCATGGAAGCTGAAGCAGCCGATGTGGCCTATCGTTCCCAGCGCTCGGCCTTTGTAAGTCGACATTACGCCCTGCGCAGCATCTTCCACTACAAACAGGTTGTACTTATCCGCCAGCGCCATGATGGTGTCCATCTCACAGGCGACACCCGCGTAATGCACAGGCACAATCGCCCGCGTTTTTTCGGTGATCGCCGCTTCAATGCGCGTTTCGTCGATGTTCATGGTATCCGGACGGATATCCACAAAGACGATTTTGGCGCCGCGCAGCACAAACGCATTTGCTGTCGAGACGAAGGTGAAACTCGGCATGATCACTTCATCACCCGGCTGAATATCCAGCAGCAGTGCCGCCATCTCCAGGGAGGCGGTACAGGAAGGCGTCAGCAGCACCTTCGCACTGCCAAAACGTTGCTCCAGCCACTGCTGACAACGACGGGTAAAACCGCCATCGCCGCACAGTTTGCCGCTGCCCATCGCGGACTGCATATAGTCGAGTTCGGTTCCCACCACCGGCGGTGCGTTAAACGGAATCATGTTGTCACCTGTATAACCAGTACGCGGTGCTTTCTACGTTCGCACCGCTTTGTATATAACGTTTAAGCGCGGCGGTGTTGCCCATCTGGGTCGCCACCCGCAATGTTGTTTTGCCGCGCGCCTGCGCCCAACCCAGCGCCGCCTGCATCAATTCAGCCCCTGCGCCACGTCCGGCGAGTAAGCCGATACGCGCCTCACGGCCATCGAGTTCACGCAGTGAGACATAACCGCGAATATCGCCGTTTGAGGTGCGAAGAACCAGACACTGATGGTCAAACGTACCGTGTACCGCGTTTTCAATCCACTGCGCGTAAAAGCGGGCGCTGGCGTCAGGCGCGTACCACGGGGCACGAAAACGACTTTGCGCAAAGGCCGCCGCAGCGAGTTGACGCAATGCCGGAATGTCCGTCAGCTGTGCAATTTCTGCGCCAGTTTGCCCGTCGGTTTCCCCAACGCTAATGGCGAAATCTACTTCCCCTTCAACCAGCGCGAACCCCAACTGTTGCAGGGCATCCAGCGCGGTGGTATTGGACGCCGGAATTTTAGCCTGCACCCGTGACCAGGGCTGTAAGACTTCTGCGGTTAATAACGGCGCCGCCGGATCCAGCCGGACAATCGCGCTGTTCACACCAAAGAAGCGGTTTTCCCAGCCCAGCGGCTCAATACTGGCGCGGACGTGCACGAAGCAGCTCCAGCAAATATTGGCCGTAACCCGTTTTCGCGAGGGCGCTGGCAGAACGTCTCACGCCTTCATCATCCAGCCAACCATTGCGCCAGGCAATTTCTTCCAGACAGGCAATTTTGAATCCCTGACGCTTTTCAACCGTCTGCACAAAGGTACTCGCCTCAATCAGGCTGTCATGCGTCCCTGTATCAAGCCAGGCAAAACCCCGCCCCAGCAACTCAACCGTCAGATTCCCCGCTTCAAGGTACATCTGGTTGATAGAGGTGATCTCCAGCTCGCCGCGTTCGGACGGCTTCACACGCTTTGCGTATTCCACCACGTTGCTGTCGTAGAAATAGAGCCCGGTCACCGCCCAGTTAGATTTAGGCTGTTTCGGTTTTTCTTCTAACGAGATGGCGCGGAAATTGTCATCAAACTCCACCACGCCAAACCGTTCTGGATCCATCACCTGATAACCAAACACGGTCGCCCCTTCGGTACGCGCAGCCACATGACGCAATTTGGGGCTGAATCCCTGACCAAAGAAGATATTATCGCCTAGCACCAGGCAGGAAGGTTCACCGTTAAGGAACGTCTCACCGATGATAAACGCTTGCGCCAGACCATCCGGACTCGGTTGTTCGGCATACTGCAGCTGAATACCGAATTCAGAACCGTCCCCCAACAGGCGCTGAAAATACCCTTTATCTTCCGGTGTGGTGATGATCAGGATCTCGCGGATGCCAGCCAGCATGAGAACCGATAACGGATAATAAATCATCGGCTTATCGTAAATGGGCAGCAACTGTTTCGACACGCCGCGCGTGATAGGATGCAAACGGGTGCCGGAGCCGCCCGCCAGAATGATACCTTTCATGCTTTCCTCCTCCAGGTAATCAGCCCTTCAGACCCAAACGTTGGCCCTGATAGCTGCCGTCCTGTACGGGCTTCCACCAGGTCTCATTCGCCAGATACCATTGCACGGTTTTACGCATGCCGCTTTCAAAGGTTTCTTGCGGCGTCCAGCCAAGTTCACGGGCGATTTTCGACGCGTCAATGGCGTAGCGCTCGTCGTGACCAGGACGGTCATCCACAAAAGTAATCAGGTCGCGGTAGTGCGCTACGCCCTGCGGTTTGTTCGGTGCCAGTTCTTCCAGCAGGTCGCAAATCGTCTCAACCACGTCGAGGTTCTTACGCTCGTTATGACCGCCGATGTTATATGTTTCACCAACTTTCCCGGTGGTCGCCACGCAGTACAGCGCTCTGGCATGATCGTCCACATACAGCCAGTCGCGGATCTGCTGTCCGTTGCCATACACTGGCAGCGGTTTACCCGCCAGCGCATTGAGCGTTATCAACGGGATCAGTTTTTCCGGGAAGTGGTATGGGCCATAGTTGTTAGAGCAATTGGTGATAAGCGTCGGGAAACCGTAGGTACGCAGCCAGGCGCGCACCAGGTGATCGCTACTGGCTTTTGACGCGGAATAAGGACTGCTTGGGGCGTACGGTGTCGTCTCAGTGAAGAAATCATCCGTCGAATGCAGATCGCCATACACCTCGTCAGTAGAGATATGGTGGAAGCGAAACGCCGCTTTTTTCTCGTCAGCCAGTTCACTCCAGTACGCCCGCGCCGCTTCCAGCAGCGTGTAAGTACCAACAATATTGGTTTCGATAAACGCCGCCGGGCCGTCGATAGAACGATCGACATGACTTTCGGCGGCCAGATGCATCACGCAATCTGGTTGATACTGTTGAAAAACACGATCCAATGAAGCGCGATCGCAAATATCCACTTTCTCGAAGGCAAAGCGATCGCTCTGCGCTACCGGTGCCAGCGACATCAGATTGCCGGCGTAGGTGAGTTTATCCACCACCACCACCGCATCCGCCGTCTCATTAATGATATGTCGTACTACCGCTGAGCCAATGAAACCCGCCCCCCCGGTCACCAGAATCCGTTGCATTAACGCCACACTCCTTTGGTATCCACGACGTACTGCTGATGCACGGCATCGCCCTGGATGGCTTTAAACTGGCTGTGATCGACCAGCATCACCAGCACGTCGGCAGTCGCCAGCGCGTCGTTTAGTTCGGCAAGAGTGCAAAGACCGTCCAGCTTTTTCGGCAACTGGTGAATGTTCGGTTCCACCACCAGCGTTTCACCGCTGTGCCACTGAGCGATGCTTTTCGCGATCCCCATCGCCGGGCTTTCACGCAGATCGTCGATATTAGGTTTGAATGCAAGGCCGAAGCAGGCGATTTTCACCTCACTGGCGCGCTTGTCCGTCGCCGCCAGACAATCCGCAACGGCGGCTTTGACCCGATCGACAACCCAGTGTGGTTTGTTGTCGTTTACTTCACGGGCCGTACGAATCAGACGCGACTGCAACGGATTCTGCGCCACGATAAACCACGGGTCGACAGCAATACAGTGCCCGCCAACGCCCGGTCCCGGCTGAAGAATGTTGACGCGCGGATGGCGATTCGCCAGGCGAATCAGTTCCCAGACGTTAATCCCCTGCTCGGCGCAAATCAGCGACAGTTCGTTGGCGAAGGCGATATTAACGTCACGGAAGCTATTTTCCGTCAGCTTGCACATTTCTGCCGTACGGGAATTGGTCACCACGCACTCGCCTTCAAGGAATATCTTGTACAGTTCGCTGGCACGCGCCGAGCACACCGGCGTCATGCCGCCGATCACCCGATCATTCTTGATCAGTTCAACCATCACCTGACCCGGCAGAACACGCTCAGGACAATAGGCAATATTCACATCCGCCTGCTCCCCAGCCTGCTGTGGGAAAGTGAGGTCCGGACGCATTTCTGCCAGCCACGCCGCCATCTGTTCGGTCGCACCGACCGGCGAGGTCGACTCGAGGATCACCAGCGCGCCCTTTTTCAGTACCGGTGCAACGGATTTCGCCGCCGCTTCGACATAGGCCATGTCCGGTTCATGTTCGCCTTTAAACGGCGTTGGCACCGCAATCAGATACGCATCGGCGTCGACAGGCGTGGTCGTGGCGCGCAAAAACCCGCCTTCCACCGCCGTTTTCACCACGTTATCCAGATCTGGCTCAACAATATGGATTTCACCGCGATTGATGGTCTCCACCGCATGCGGGTTAACGTCCACCCCAATCACCTGCTTTTGGCGCGAAGCAAAGGCAGCCGCCGTCGGCAAACCGATATATCCCAGCCCAATAACAGAAATGGTAGAAAAACTCATAGCGATACCCGATTGTTTTTTAACGCGTGTAAAATGCGACCACAGGCCTGCCCGTCGCCGTAAGGGTTATGGGCGCGGCTCATGGCCTGATATTCGTTTTCGTCATGCAGCAAACGTGTGACTTCTTCAACAATACGCTGTGGGTCTGTTCCCACCAGACGCACGGTACCCGCGGTAACAGCTTCGGGTCGCTCGGTCGTTTCGCGCATTACCAGCACTGGTTTACCCAGTGATGGCGCTTCTTCCTGAATCCCGCCGGAGTCCGTCAGAATGAGCCAGGCGTGATTCATCAGCCAGACAAAGGGCAGATAGTCCTGCGGTTCAATCAGCGTCACGTTTTTGACATGACCGAGAATGCGGTTAACCGGCTCACTGACGTTCGGATTCAGGTGCACCGGATAGACAATCTGCACATCCTGATTGGCGGCCGCAATCTCCGCCAGCGCATGGCAAATCTGCTCAAACCCGCGGCCAAAGCTTTCTCGACGATGACCGGTCACCAGGATTAGCTTTTTATCCGAGCTGAGGAACGGATACTGTTCGGCCAGCTCAGAACGCAGCGTATCACTCGCCAGAACGCGGTCGCGCACCCAGATCAGTGCATCAATCACCGTATTGCCGGTGACAAAGATACGACTGTCGGGGATATTCTCGCGCAGCAGGTTTTGTCGCGAGTTCTCCGTCGGCGCAAAGTGATACATTGCCAGATGCCCGGTCAGCGTACGGTTTGCCTCTTCCGGCCACGGGGAATAGAGATCGCCAGTGCGTAGCCCGGCTTCGACATGACCTACCGGTATGCGTTGGTAAAACGCGGCCAGACTGGTCGCAATGGTGGTAGTGGTATCTCCGTGTACCAGCACCACATCCGGCTTGAAGTCAGTGAGGATAGGCTTCAGCCCTTCCAGTATCCGACAGGTAATTTCTGTCAATCCCTGACCTGGCTGCATGATATTAAGATCGTAGTCAGGGACAATAGAAAAGAGGTTCAATACCTGATCGAGCATCTCCCGGTGCTGCGCGGTGACGCAGACTTTTGCGTCGAAATCAGGATCCTTTGCCAGCGCATGCACCAGAGGTGCCATTTTTATGGCTTCCGGTCGCGTGCCAAATACAGTCAGTACTTTCACATCGATTCTCTTCGAATAGTCAGTGAGGGCCCAGCCCCTCACTGCGGCAGTCGTGCTAGATCGTGCGGCGGCGGGTTAACGCGACACCTGCACCGATAAGCCCCCCCACAATGCCCCACATCACCATCAGGAAGGCACGGCGCGGGCTATCGCGTTTTACCGGTTCTTCCGGCGTACGCAAATAGCGATAGGTCTGAAAACGCGGGTCCAGCGTTGGACCCACATTCAATGTATTTAGCATGGCTCGATTCTGGAAGTAGTCCAGATCGAAGGAGGGACCAACCGCCTGTAAATTTTCAAGACGAGCCTGGAGCATCGGACGTCCGAGCAGAAACAGCTCCGAATCCGGTAATTCATCTGCCGGCACATCTGTCGCACTGCGGGAAATATTGTTCTGTTCAGCGATCTTAAGCGCCTGCTCAATGCTGGTCACGCGTCGGGAGAAAATGGCTTTCGCTACCTCTTCCTGGCGTTTGACCTGCGCCTTCATTTGCACGGTCCGCGCAGCCCACGCGCCTTTCAGTTCTTCGTTGAGATGGCTTGCCGCCCGCTGACTGGAGAACGCCACATACTGACGCAGCAAATTGTTCGCATCAGGCGCAGTTTCGGCAATAAGTTTGACGCTGTCGTTAATCGCACGAGTGAAATCACCAGGAGTGAACTGAATGTTATTGATCATCTCATCAAGCATGGCGGCATCGGCTTTGCTGTTGCCAACCATGCGCTGCTTGTAGTAATCCGTTTGCAGCCAGAAATCGCGACGCGTATCCCAGGAGGCCAGTTGCATCACGAACTCTTTATAAGCTTCATCCATGACCGAAGATTGATCGCCTGACGCGTTGTCGGCTTTTGTGTCCAGATTTCGCAAAAACTGCTGCTGGGAATAGTAACCACCCAACATATTCACCGTGGGGCGATCGGAGATCGCGGTTGCACTCCACTCCTGTCGAGCAAAAAAAGTATACGCCAGCGCGATCAGCGCGAATAACAGCGCGATACCGACAATCCACACCTTCCCGGCCCACAAGGTACGAAACAACCCACGTATATCCAGTTCATTTTCAGCGCTCACAGCGTCAGCCCCCGGTAATGGTTGAGTCATCGCACCCTCATTTACTTGGTTAATTTCGGATTGTTATCACGGTTTCTTTGTAATCTACGCTTCACGCGCTTGATGAACCTCGCCACCTTCCAGGCACGTTTTATGCAATAACCGTAGAGGAAGAATGCTAGCAAAAAGAGCACCAACATGGCCCACTCAGGGACTAAATGAGAATATTCCGCAGCAACACCGATAAAAGCAAGTACTGCTGCTGCGAGAGTAATGAGAACAAATGCCTGACGCGAAGTAAACCCTGCGCGCATAACCAAATGATGAATATGCTGACGGTCTGGCGAGAACGGGCTCATCCCTTTACGCAGACGACGATACATGATGGCCACCATATCCATCAGCGGAATGGCGATGATCCACAGCGCGGTAACCGGGCTTATCGGATGGGTTTGACCCTGAGTCGTTTCAAGGAGGATCCAGATAACGGTGAAGCCAATCAGCGTACTGCCGGCGTCGCCCATAAACACTTTATAGCGACGGCCAAGTGCTCCGAGGTTCAACAGAATATACGGAAGGATGGCGGCGATCATGGCAAAGCACCAGATAGCCAGACTTGTCTGACCATCAAACCACAGAATAAGTCCCATCGCGGCAAATGAGACGCTTGAGAGCCCGCCCAGCAATCCATCGATACCATCGACCATGTTGAACGCGTTAATTGCAGCCCAAACAGCAAAGAGCGTGAGAAAGTAACCAAAGGGACCAAGTATCAATTCCCAAGGACCAAAAATATTCCCAAGGCTACTGAGGTGAAGATCCGCTGACGTCATCATTATGACAGCAATAGCCGCTTGCACAATCGCTCGAATTTTGACGCTAATATCGAAACGATCATCCATCGCGCCAACAAAAACCAATACCCCAGCGCAAAAGAGGTATAAATGGGCATGTGGAATGTAATTATCGGAAAGGGCGAACATGAAACAGATCCCTGCGTACACAGAAATCCCGCCAACTAAAGGTACAGCGCCCAAGTGTCGTTTACGAAAATTAGGTCTATCCACTAAACCGATTTTTATAGCTGCTTTTCGTGCAAGAAAAATAAAAATAGTTGTGAATAAAAAAATACTGATCAAATCAGATAAAGCGGCGAGTAGATTCACAATGTGTGTGCTCTCAGCATATATCATTTCCTTAAAGTATAATGTGTTACACTCATCCCTTGAAGGATTCTCTTAGAACATTACACTTCTTGCTGCATACAGCGCGTATTGTACATGCAATACGCTTTACGCCAACTGCAACGAAAAGTTTATCTGAGTTAGCATTCAGAAAAATCGCAAAAGCAAAACGCCACGTAAAAACGTGGCGTTTTCGGCTGAGAGCGAGTTTACGAGCGCTTCATCATGTCGAAGAAGTCGTCGTTAGTCTTGGTCATCGCCAGTTTATTAATGAGGAATTCCATTGCGTCGATTTCGCCCATCGGGTGAATAATCTTGCGCAGGATCCACATTTTCTGCAGCTCTTCCTGAGTGGTGAGCAGCTCTTCTTTACGGGTGCCGGAACGGTTGTAGTCGATAGCCGGGAAGACGCGTTTTTCAGCAATCTTACGAGAGAGGTGCAGTTCCATGTTACCGGTGCCTTTAAACTCTTCGTAGATAACTTCATCCATCTTAGAACCGGTATCGATCAGCGCCGTTGCGATGATGGTCAGGCTGCCGCCCTCTTCCACGTTACGTGCCGCACCGAAGAAACGCTTCGGACGATGCAGGGCGTTAGCATCCACACCACCGGTCAGTACTTTGCCGGAGGCCGGCACCACGGTGTTGTAAGCACGCGCCAGACGGGTGATGGAGTCGAGCAGAATGATAACGTCTTTTTTGTGTTCAACCAGACGTTTCGCTTTCTCGATCACCATTTCCGCAACCTGAACGTGACGGGATGCCGGTTCGTCAAAGGTAGAAGCGACAACTTCACCTTTCACCAGACGCTGCATCTCGGTCACTTCTTCCGGACGTTCGTCGATCAGCAGCACCATCAGCACACAGTCTGGGTGGTTGTAAGCGATGCTCTGCGCAATGTTTTGCAGCAGCATGGTTTTACCGGCTTTCGGCGGTGCGACGATCAAACCACGTTGACCACGACCGATTGGCGAAGCCAGATCCAGAACGCGCGCCGTTAAGTCCTCGGTAGAACCGTTACCACGTTCCATGCGCAGACGAGAGTTTGCGTGCAGCGGGGTTAAGTTTTCGAAGAGAATTTTGTTACGGGCGTTTTCCGGTTTGTCGTAGTTAACTTCGTTAACTTTCAGCAGCGCAAAGTAGCGTTCGCCTTCTTTTGGTGGGCGAATCTTACCGGAGATGGTATCACCAGTGCGGAGGTTGAAACGGCGGATTTGGCTGGGAGAAACGTAGATGTCATCAGGACCGGCGAGGTAGGAGCTGTCTGCAGAGCGGAGGAAACCAAATCCATCCTGCAATATCTCCAGCACACCGTCACCAAAGATATCTTCGCCACTCTTTGCGTGCTGCTTCAGGATGGCAAAAATAATGTCCTGCTTACGCATACGAGCCAGGTTTTCCAGCCCCATATTTTCGCCGAGAGTGATCAGCTCAGAAACCGGCGTATTCTTTAATTCGGTAAGATTCATAGTGGTGTGAGTTCTTAAACTTGGGGTAAATCTCGAACTTAATGTTGTGAATGGTATGGCAGGGTCATCCATGCCTGTTTACGGCCATCAACTCATGTCTGTTCGCTGTCTGGTCACAGGAAAGTACGCAGAACTGAAACGACAAGACGGATTGAATGATAAGCCAGGAATCTGTCCACTTCTCGTGCGAGAAAAAACGGGAAGTATTGGAGTTATCAAGATTCAAACTAAATAAGGTATGTTTAATACGAAGTCAACACTAACTTAGCACGACTCACGTCGGGCGTCCAGTCATCCGAATCATTTAGGAACCTGGTCGCCCGAACATGAGATATCCTACTTACGCCAGGTTAGCGTCGAGGAACTCTTTCAACTGACCTTTGGACAGCGCGCCAACTTTGGTCGCTGCAACGTCACCATTCTTAAACAGCAACAGGGTCGGGATGCCACGGATACCATACTTCGGCGCAGTGCCTGGGTTTTGGTCAATGTTCAGTTTAGCAACCGTCAATTTACCCTGATATTCGTCAGCGATTTCATCCAGAATCGGGGCGATCATTTTGCACGGTCCGCACCACTCTGCCCAGAAATCAACGAGGATCGCCCCGTCCGCTTTGAGTACATCCGTGTCAAAACTATCGTCAGTCAGGTGAATAATTTTATCGCTCATATAAACTCCACAGGAAAAAGCCTGGTGTGTTGGTATATACACATCATCTTTCAGACTGCCTCTTTGTTGGCTTCGCTCATCGTCCCAGTCACGTATTCTGTACGCTCCTGTGGACCCATTCGCTTGCCGCCTCGACGCATTATGAATGATTTGTGTATAGCATTAACCAACTAAAGGTTGACTTTATTTCACCGGATACGCTTTCGTAAAGCAATAGTAAGCTGATATTCTACCACACTATGAGCAAAACACATTTAACAGAACAGAAGTTTTCCGACTTCGCCCTGCACCCAAAGGTTATTGAAGCCCTTGAAAATAAAGGCTTTCATAACTGCACGCCCATTCAGGCCCTCGCACTGCCACTTACGCTGGCCGGTCGCGATGTTGCAGGGCAGGCGCAAACCGGTACCGGAAAAACGATGGCGTTCCTGACGTCAACGTTTCATTATCTTCTCTCTCATCCCGCGATTGACGACCGCAAGGTGAACCAGCCACGCGCCTTAATTATGGCGCCGACGCGTGAGTTAGCCGTGCAGATCCACGCCGATGCCGAGCCACTGGCACAGACGACAGGTCTGAAACTGGGCCTCGCTTATGGCGGTGACGGTTACGACAAACAGCTGAAAGTGCTGGAAAGCGGCGTCGATATTTTAATCGGCACCACGGGTCGTCTGATCGACTACGCGAAACAAAATCACATCAATCTGGGAGCCATCCAGGTGGTGGTCCTCGATGAAGCCGATCGCATGTACGATCTGGGCTTTATTAAAGATATCCGTTGGCTGTTCCGCCGTATGCCGCCAGCCAACCAGCGACTGAACATGTTGTTCTCGGCCACCCTCTCTTACCGCGTACGTGAACTGGCGTTCGAACAAATGAACAACGCCGAGTACGTGGAAGTCGAGCCGGAACAGAAAACAGGTCACCGTATCCAGGAAGAGCTTTTCTATCCGTCTAACGAAGAGAAAATGCGCTTACTGCAAACGCTGATCGAAGAAGAGTGGCCGGATCGTGCCATCGTATTCGCAAACACCAAACACCGTTGCGAAGATATCTGGGGCCACCTGGCCGCCGATGGTCATCGCGTCGGCTTACTGACCGGCGACGTGGCGCAGAAAAAACGTCTGCGTATTCTCGACGAATTCACCCGTGGCGATCTGGATATCCTGGTAGCGACCGACGTCGCCGCACGCGGCCTGCACATTCCTGCCGTCACGCACGTGTTTAACTACGATCTGCCGGACGATTGCGAAGACTATGTACACCGTATCGGTCGTACGGGCCGTGCTGGCGCAAGCGGTCACTCCATTAGCCTGGCCTGTGAAGAATACGCTCTGAATCTGCCCGCGATTGAAACCTACATTGGTCACTCGATTCCGGTGAGCAAATATAATCCGGAAGCGTTGATGAACAATCTGCCGAAGCCGCTGCGTCTGACGCGCACGCGTCCAGGCAATGGCCCGCGTCGCTCTGGCGGTGCCCCGCGTAATCGTCGTCGTTCAGGTTAAGAAAATATGTTAAGCACCCCCTCGCTGTACGCCGCAATTGATCTCGGTTCTAATAGTTTTCATATGCTGGTTGTACGCGAGGTGGCGGGAAGTATCCAGACGCTCACGCGCATTAAACGCAAGGTGCGTCTGGCCGCTGGTCTGAACAGCAACAATGTCCTTTCTGCCGATGCAATGGAGCGCGGCTGGCAATGCCTGCGTCTTTTCGCCGAACGCCTTCAGGATATTCCGCAACCTCAAATCCGCGTGGTCGCTACGGCAACCTTGCGTATCGCAGTGAATGCCAGCGAATTTATCGCTAAAGCGCAGGAAATCCTCGGCTGTCCGGTTCAGGTCATCAGCGGTGAAGAAGAAGCGCGCCTGATTTATCAGGGCGTGGCGCACACGACTGGCGGCGCGGATCAGCGTCTGGTCGTCGATATTGGCGGTGCCAGTACCGAACTGGTCACCGGAACGGGCGCGCAAACGACCTCCCTGTTTAGCCTGTCAATGGGCTGTGTCACCTGGCTTGAACGTTACTTTACCGATCGCAATCTGGCGCAAGAAAATTTCGACGAAGCGGAAAAAGCCGCGCGCGATGTACTGCGCCCGGTTGCTGATGAACTTCGCTATCACGGCTGGAAAGTATGCGTCGGTGCCTCCGGTACCGTTCAGGCGTTACAGGAAATCATGATGGCGCAGGGGATGGATGAGCGCATCACGCTGGCGAAATTGCAGCAGTTAAAACAACGGGCAATTCACTGTGGCCGTCTGGAAGAGCTGGAAATTGAAGGGTTAACCCTGGAACGCGCGCTGGTGTTCCCCAGCGGGCTGGCCATTCTGATCGCGATCTTCACCGAACTTAATATTCAGTGCATGACCCTGGCCGGTGGGGCGTTGCGTGAAGGGCTGGTCTACGGGATGCTGCATCTCGCGGTAGATCAGGACATTCGCAGCCGCACGCTGCGTAATATACAGCGCCGGTTTATGGTAGATACCGAACAGGCGCATCGCGTCGCGAATCTGGCAGTAAGTTTTCTCGATCAGGTAGAAAATGAGTGGCATCTTGAGCCGATCAGCCGCGAACTGCTGATCAGCGCCTGCCAGTTGCACGAAATTGGCCTGAGCGTTGATTTCAGGCAAGCGCCTCAGCACGCAGCCTATCTGGTTCGCAATCTTGATCTGCCGGGCTTCACGCCTGCGCAGAAAAAACTGCTCGCCACGCTGCTGCTGAATCAGACCAACCCGGTCGATCTCTCATCCTTACATCAGCAAAATGCCGTGCCGCCGCGCGTGGCGGAGCATCTCTGTCGTCTACTCAGACTGGCGATTATCTTTGCCAGCCGCCGTCGTGACGATCTGGTGCCTGTGATTATGCTGCAGGCGTCGAACGAAATTCTCGCCTTAACGCTGCCGCCGGACTGGCTGGAACAGCATCCGTTGGGAAAAGAGTTGATTGAACAAGAAAGCCAGTGGCAGAGCTATGTCCACTGGCCTTTAGAAGTACTGTAAGGCCTACGACTTTTCTCTTTTCGCCGCCATCATGGCTTTCAGATTCGCCAAATGGCTTTGCCCTTTCTGCATTCGCTCTTCGGCGCTCACCACTTTACGCTCTTGCTCCCAGATCAGATCGTCCTGCGGTAACTCCAGCAGGAAGCGGCTCGGCTCCGGGCGCACCAGTTCACCATACTGACGCCGCTCTTTACACAGCGTAAAAATCAGCTCTTTCTGCGCACGGGTGATAC